>NZ_KQ948214.1:0-461025 GCF_001514035.1 Streptomyces yokosukanensis
GGGTGGTCGACCATGACGTGGCTGATCACCGGCGGAGCCGGATACATCGGGGCGCATGTGGCACGGGCCATGGCCGGCGCCGGGGAGAGTGTCGTGGCGCTGGACGACCTGTCGGCGGCGGTGCCCGAGCGGCTCCCGCCGGGCGTCCCGCTCGTCGTGGGCTCGACGCTGGACGGCGCGCTGCTGGAGCGGGTCTTCAAGGAGTACGGCGTCACGGGCGTCGTCCATCTCGCGGCGCGCAAGCAGGTCGCCGAGTCGGTGGCCGAGCCCATCCGCTACTACCGCGAGAACGTGGGCGGCCTCGCCACGCTGCTGGACGCGGTGGCCGGGGCCGGCATCCGGCGGCTGCTGTTCTCCTCGTCGGCCGCGGTGTACGGCAACCCCGACGTGGACCTGATCACCGAGGAAACCCTCTGCGCGCCGGTGAACCCCTACGGCGAGACCAAGCTGGCCGGGGAGTGGCTGGTGCGGGCGGCCGGGCGGGCGCACGGCATCTCCACGGTGTGCCTGCGCTATTTCAACGTGGCGGGCGCGGCGGCGCCGGAGCTGGCGGACACGGGGGTGTTCAACATCGTGCCGATGGTCTTCGACCGGCTCACCCGCGACGAGGCCCCGCGGATCTTCGGCGCGGACTACCCGACACCGGACGGCACCTGCGTCCGGGACTACATCCATGTCGCCGACCTCGCCGAGGCCCACCTCGCGGCGGCGCGGCGGCTCGCCGAGGGGGACCTGTCCGGCGATCTGACGCTGAACATCGGGCGGGGCGCGGGGGTCTCGGTGCGCGAGCTGATCACCGTCGTCGGGGAGGTCACCGGGGACCGTCGGGAGCCGGTGGTGGAGGGGCGCCGGCCCGGGGACGCGCCGCGCGCGGTCGCCTCGGCCGAGCGGGCCGCCGAGCAGCTGGGCTGGCGGGCCTCACGCGGGGTGCGCGAGATGGTGGAGTCGGCCTGGCGGGGCTGGCAGCTGCACCACGACCGGTGAGCCGGTCGGGGTGAGCCGTACCCACCCTGACCTGCGGAACGTTTCCGCAGGTCAGGGCACATGACAACGGTGTTCAGTGCCGCGTTGCCCCATACCCCCCACCCGTAGTTCACTGGGCCTGCCGAACAGAACACGGAAAGGGCGGTTGTCATGGGGGCAGGGCACGACCACGGGCACGCGCACAGCCACGCGCCGGCCACGGGTACGGCCGCGGCGGCGTACCGGGGCCGGCTGCGGATCGCGCTGGGCATCACGCTCACGATCATGGTGGTCGAGATCATCGGGGGCCTGGTCGCGGACTCGCTCGCGCTGATCGCGGACGCGGCGCACATGGCGACCGACGCCGTGGGGCTCGGCATGGCCCTGCTCGCGATCCACTTCGCCAACCGCCCGCCGAGCACCAACCGCACCTTCGGCTACGCCCGCGCCGAGATCCTCGCCGCGCTGGCCAACTGCCTGCTGCTGCTCGGGGTCGGCGGATACGTCCTGTACGAGGCGATCGAGCGGTTCATGACACCCGCGGACACCCGCGGCGGCCTGATGGTCGTGTTCGGTCTGATCGGCCTGGTCGCGAACTCGGTCTCGCTGACCCTGCTGATGCGCGGGCAGAAGGAGAGCCTCAATGTGCGCGGCGCCTTCCTGGAGGTGGCGGCGGACGCACTGGGCTCGGTCGCGGTGCTGATCTCTGCCACGGTGATCCTGACCACCGGCTGGCAGGCCGCCGACCCGGTGGCCTCGATCGTCATCGGCCTGATGATCGTGCCGAGGACGCTGAAGCTGCTGCGCGAGACGCTGGACGTGCTGCTGGAGGCGGCCCCGAAGAACGTCGACATGGCCCAGGTGCGGGAGCACATCCTGGCGCTGGACGGCGTGGAGGACGTACACGACCTGCACGCCTGGACGATCACCTCCGGCATGCCGGTGCTCTCGGCGCACGTGGTGGTCAGCTCGGAGGCGCTGAGCGCCATCGGCCACGAGAAACTGCTGCACGAGCTGCAGGGCTGCCTCGGCGATCATTTCGACGTGGAGCACTGCACCTTCCAGCTGGAGCCCGGCGGACACGCGGAGCACGAGGCCCGGCTCTGCCACTGACGCCCCGCTCGGGTGTGCGAGACGCCCGGACGATTCCGTTCCCCTTCGGCCGGGCACGATGATCTACCGGGTCCGGCTTCCCGCAGCGCGCCGCGCGCGGACGTGGCGCAAAGTGCCGGGAGTGCCGGATTCGTACGGCAGACTTGGGGTGCGAAGACCGAGGCGAAGGATGGGTATGCCGATCACACCTGCCACCGCGACACACAGCTCGTCGAATGGCACCGAAGAGGCGATTCTGCTGGAACTTGTCGACGAGAAGGGTGTGACGATCGGTACGGCGGAGAAGCTGGCCGCCCACCAGCCGCCGGGACAGCTGCACCGCGCGTTCTCCGTGTTCCTCTTCGACGAGCAGGGCAGGCTGCTGCTGCAGCAGCGGGCGCTCGGCAAGTACCACTCCCCCGGTGTGTGGTCCAACACCTGCTGCGGCCACCCCTACCCGGGCGAGGCGCCGTTCGCCGCCGCGGCCCGGCGCACGTTCGAGGAGCTGGGCGTGTCGCCGTCGCTGATGGCGGAGGCGGGCCGGGTCCGCTACAACCACCCGGACCCCGACTCCGGCCTGGTCGAGCAGGAGTACAACCACTTGTTCGTGGGCCTGGTGCAGGCGCCGCCCGCCCCGGACCCGGAGGAGGTCGGCGCGAGCGCCTTCGTGACTCCGGCCGAGCTGGCGGAGCGGCACGCCCGCGACCCGTTCTCGGCATGGTTCATGACCGTCCTGGACGCGGCCCGTCCGGCGATCAGGGAACTGACGGGCCCGTCCGCGGGCTGGTGAGCGACGCTCCGGCTCCAGGACGCGCGGGCTACGCGGGCTCCAGAGCCTCCGGCTTCAGGTCGCGCGGGGCTCCGGAGCCACCGGCTTCAGGTCGCGGGCTTGAGCGGCAGGGCGGCCCAGATCACCTTGCCGCCGCTTGCCGTGTGCTCCACGTCGACCGTTCCGCCCGCCTCCCGCGCCACCTCACGGACCAGGAGCAGGCCCCGGCCGCCGGTCCGGCCGTGGTCGGCCTCCAGGGCGGTGGGGCGGTAGGGGTGGTTGTCCTCCACGGACACCCGCACCCACTCGGCTCCGACGGCGACCTCCACGGCCAGCGTCGGCGACAGCAGCGCCGCGTGCCGGACCGCGTTGGTGACCAGCTCGGAGACGATCAGCAGCAGGCCGTACTCCAGCTCGTCGGAGACCGGCACTCCCTGGCGCAGCAGCAGGTCCCGGACGGCGTGCCGGGCCTGCGGGACCGAGGCGTCCACCGCTGCCGCGGTGAAGCGCCAGACGCCCTCGTACGGCAGTGGATCGGGCTGCCGACCGGCGCCCCCCGCTGGGCGCGGGCCGTCCCCGCGCCCGTGGTTGTCCATCGTCCGGTCGCCACCCTCGCGCTCGATTGTCACCACACGTCGAGTGTTGGTAACAATCCGCTCCGGTCCGCATGCCTGAACACAAGTCAGCGGGTATCGGGCGGTTTCTGATCGAGCGCGTATGACACGGTCACGTGTGGGACTGTTCCTGTCGCCCGGACGCCGATTCGCGAACTAGTCGGGTGGTATGGGTCCGGACTGCCCCCGCTCGGAGACGAGCCCGACGATACGGCGCCCGCCGTAGCCGGCGGCCACCAGGCCGAGGCCGTCGAAGAGCAGCGCGAGCGAGAAGAAGGCCCCGATGACGTACTGGCTGCTGCTCGGCCAGTGCCCGAGGACCAGGACCCCGAGCAGCAGGTCGAAGGCGCCGAGCAGCAGGGTCCAGCCGAACTGCGGTCCGCGCACCACCACGCTGCCGACCACCCGGAAGAGGCCCGCGGAGAGGAACAGCAGCGCGGCGAACATGCTGAGCGCGGCGGCGGCCGCGTGCGGCAGGCGGATGACGACGATGCCGGCCGCGATGTTCAGGGCGGCCACGACGGCGCCGAGCCAGAAGAAGTTGGTGCCGCGGGCCTGGACGGCGTGCAGCAGGCCGACGATCCCGCCGATCAGCAGCAGCCAGCCGAACAGGAGCATCGAGGTCAGCGTGGCGGCCGCGGTGTAGACGAGTCCGACGAGCCCGGCGAGCACGAGGACCACGCCGAGCGCGGCGAGCCAGCCGAAGCCGCGGTGCATCGACGTCGCCCTGTCCGTGCGCGTGCCGGCCTTGACCATCGCCAGCTCCTCGATCGGCGCTGTTTTCATCCCCCCTTCCCCTTTTGTCCCCGCTGAGCCGGACTCCGTAACTCGCTACCCCCCAGGTCCTGGCGGGACCCCCGATACGATCCGCGCATGGAGCCCCAGCTGTCGCATCAGATCGAAGGCGCTGTCGCCACCGTCGTGATCCGCCACCCGGCCAAGCGCAACGCCATGACCGCGGCGATGTGGCGTTCGCTGCCGCCCCTGCTGGAGGGCTTCGCGCGTGACCCGGGCGTGCGCGCGCTGGTGCTCACCGGGGCGGGCGGGACCTTCTGCGCGGGTGCCGACATCAGTACGCTCCAGGGCTCGCCGGCCGAGGCCCAGACGCTCGCGGTGGCGGCCGAGGAGGCGCTCGCCGCGTTTCCCAAGCCGACCCTCGCCGCCGTGCGCGGGCACTGCGTGGGCGGCGGGGCGCAGCTCGCGGCGGCCTGCGATCTGCGGCTGGCGGAGGAGGGCGCGCTGTTCGGGGTGACGCCGGCGAAGCTCGGGATCGTGTACCCGGCGTCGTCCACCCGGCGGCTGGTGTCGCTGGTGGGACCGGCCGCAGCCAAGTACCTGCTGTTCACGGCCGAGCTGATCGACGCCGGGCGGGCGCTCGCCACCGGGCTGGTGGACGAGGTGCTGCCGGAGGGCGAACTGGACAAGCGGGTCGCGGAGTTGGCCCGGGTACTGGTCTCCCGCTCGCAGCTCACGCAGGCCGCCGCGAAGGAGTTCGCGGACGGCCGGACCGACCGGGACGCACACTGGGCCGAGCGGGCCCGCGGCAACCCCGACACCGCGGAAGGGGTCGCCGCGTTCCTGGAGCGGCGCCAGCCGCGCTTCACCTGGAACGCGTCTACGTCAGGATGAAACGGCTCCGGCCACGCAGCGCCTCGACGACATGGGCGGGCGCCTTGCGCGGGGATCCGGCGGCGTAGGGCGGCTGCGGGTCGTACTCCGTGGCCAGCTGGACGGCCTGCGCGTGCTCGTCGCCGGCGATGCGACCGGACAGGGTGAGCGCCATGTCGATACCGGCCGAGACTCCGGCGGCGGTGACGTATTTCCCGTCCGACACCACCCGCTCCTCCACCGGCTCGGCGCCGAACCGCTTCAGCTGGTCCAGGGCCAGCCAGTGCGAGGTCGCGCGCCGGCCGTCCAGGAGCCCGGCGGCGGCGAGCAGCAGCGAGCCCGTGCACACCGAGGTCGTCCAGGTGCTCGTGGCGTCGACGGCGCGCAGCCAGTCGAGCAGGGGCCGGTGCTCCATCAGCGCCTGCTGGCCCGGCCCGCCCGGTACGACCACGACGTCCGGGCGTGTGACCTCGTCAAGAGCCCGGTCCGCGACGACCGCGAGCGCTCCGGTGTCGGTACGGACGGCACCGGTGCGCTCGGCGGTGAACACGGTCTCGGCGCCGGGGAGTCGAGAGAGGATCTCGTAGGGGCCGACGGCGTCCAGGGCGGTGAAGCGGTCGAAGACGACGATGGCGATCTGCATGGTGTGTCCCTTCCTCGGATGAAGCCTGTCGCCGGTGGGCGGCAGGAGGCGGGTCCGGCGGTCGGTGCGGGCGGGGATCAGCGGGCGACGGCGGGGCGGAAGCGACGGCGGTACTCCGCCGGGGCCGCGCCGAGCGCCTTGACGAACGCGCGGCGCATCGCCTCGGGGGTGCCGTAGCCGCTGGCGCGGGCGACCTCCTCGATGCCGTCGGTGGTGTCCTCCAGCAGACGGCGCGCGTGCTCCAGGCGGACCCGGTCGACGTACCGGCCGGGTGTCATGCCGGTCTCCTCCCGGAAGGCGCGGGCGAAGTGGCGGGGTGAGAGCCGGGCGCGGGCGGCGAGCGACTCGACCGTGAGATCGCCGGCCGGGTGCTCGGTGATCCATCGTTGGACCTCCCGCAGCGGTGCGCGCTGGGCGGTCTGGGCGGCGAGCTGGGCGCTGAACTGCGCCTGGTTGCCGGGCCGGCGCAGGAAGACCACCAGGTGCCGGGCGACGGCGAGGGCCACGTCCCGGTCCAGGTCCTCCTCGACCAGGGCGAGGGCCAGGTCGATGCCGGAGGTCACCCCGGCCGAGGTGGCGACGTGCCCGTCCCGGACGTAGATGGGCTCCGGATCCACGGCGACCTGCGGGTGGTCGCGGGCGAGCTTGTCGCAGTAGGCCCAGTGGGTGGTCGCGCGGCGGCCCTCGAGCAGACCCGCGGCGGCGATCAGGATGGCGCCCGTGCACACCGAGACCAGGCGCGGGACGCCGGGCCCGCGGGCCCGCAGCCAGTCGATCAGCCGCGGGTCGGGCGCCCGGGTGCCCTCGCCGCCGGGCACCAGCAGGGTGTGCGGGTCGGGGACCGTGGTGAGCGCCTCGTCCGGTACGAGGGTCAGACCGCTGGAGGTCCGCACCGGGCCGCCGTCCAGCGAGGCCGTACGGACCCGGTAGGTGCCCGGCGTCCGCTTCTCGGCGCCGGCGAAGACCTCGAGCGGACCGGTGACGTCGAGGCTCTGGACGCCGTCGAAGAGGACGAAGAGGAGGGTGCGCTGCGCCATGCCTTCGATTCTTCGCCGCCCCCGGCATGTCCGCAACGACATGTTTCCCACCTTTTCTGCCATGCGCAGGGCACGCGGCGCCGGGCCCCCGCCCGGCCCCCGGGCCGGGCGGCCCGCCGGTGATGCCGCCCTGATCCCAGGTTGTCGGTGTCACCTGCCACAATTGCCGCGCAACCTCAGTGGAGAAGGCGGTACGGGATCGTGACGACACCCGGATCCATCGAAGCAGGATCCATCGAAGGCAAAATCGCCGGGGAACTCGGCGTACGGGAGCGGCAGGTGAAGGCCGCGGTGGAACTGCTCGACGGCGGTTCGACCGTGCCCTTCATCGCCCGCTACCGCAAGGAAGCGACCGAGATGCTCGACGACGCGCAGCTGCGCACGCTCGAGGAGCGGCTGCGCTATCTGCGGGAGCTGGAGGAGCGGCGGACCGCGATCCTGGAGTCGGTGCGCGAGCAGGGCAAGCTCACCGACGAGCTGGAGGCCCGGATCCGCGGCGCCGAGACCAAGGCGCGGCTGGAGGACATCTACCTCCCGTACAAGCCCAAGCGGCGCACCAAGGCGCAGATCGCGCGCGAGGCGGGCCTGGAGCCGCTGGCGGAGGGCCTGCTGGGCGATCCGACGGTGGAGCCGCTGGCGGCAGCCGCCGCGTTCGTGGACGCCGACAAGGGCGTCGCCGATCCGCAGGCCGCCCTGGAGGGCGCGCGGGCGATCCTCACCGAGCGGTTCTCGGAGGACGCCGACCTGATCGGCGAGCTGCGCGAGCGCATGTGGGTGCGTGGGCGGCTGGCCGCGAAGGTGCGGGAGGGCAAGGAGGAGGCCGGCGCCAAGTTCGCCGACTACTTCGACTTCGCCGAGCCGTTCACCGAGCTGCCCTCGCACCGGATCCTCGCGATGCTGCGCGGCGAGAAGGAGGAGGTCCTCGACCTCGTCCTGGAGCCGGAGGAGCCCTCCGAGCAGCCCGGACCGTCGTCGTACGAAGGAATCGTGGCGCACCGGTTCGAGATCGCCGACCGGGGCCGGCCGGCCGACAAGTGGCTCGCGGACACGGTCCGCTGGGCCTGGCGCACCCGCATCCTGGTCCACCTCGGCATCGACCTGCGCCTGAGGCTGCGCACGGCCGCCGAGGACGAGGCGGTCGACGTCTTCGCGGCGAACCTGCGCGACCTGCTGCTGGCCGCCCCGGCCGGCACACGCTCGACGCTGGGCCTGGACCCGGGTTTCCGTACGGGCGTGAAGGTCGCCGTGGTCGACGCGACCGGCAAGGTCGTCGCGACGGACGTGATCCATCCGCACGTCCCTGCCAACAAGTGGGACGAGGCCCTCGCCAAGCTGGCCCGGCTCGTGCAGGAGCACGGGGTCGACCTGGTCGCCATCGGCAACGGCACGGCGTCCCGCGAGACCGACAAGCTCGCCGGTGAACTGATCTCCAGGCACCCGGAGTTGAAGCTCACCAAGGTGATGGTGTCCGAGGCGGGCGCGTCGGTGTACTCGGCCTCGCAGTACGCCTCGCAGGAGCTGCCCGACATGGACGTGTCGCTGCGCGGCGCGGTGTCCATCGCACGGCGGCTGCAGGACCCGCTGGCCGAGCTGGTGAAGATCGACCCGAAGTCCATCGGCGTCGGCCAGTACCAGCACGACCTGTCCGAGGTGAAGCTCTCCCGCTCGCTGGACGCGGTGGTCGAGGACTGTGTGAACGGCGTCGGGGTGGACGTCAACACCGCGTCCGTGCCGCTGCTCGCGCGGGTGTCGGGCATCTCCTCGGGCCTCGCCGAGAACATCGTGGCGCACCGGGACGCGAACGGCCCGTTCGCCTCCCGCTCGGAGTTGAAGAAGGTGGCGCGGCTCGGCCCGAAGGCGTTCGAGCAGTGCGCGGGCTTCCTGCGCATCCGCGGTGGCGACGACCCGCTGGACGCCTCCAGCGTGCACCCCGAGGCCTACCCGGTGGTCCGCCGCATGGTGAAGACCACGGGCCAGCAGATGGCCTCCCTCATCGGCAACACGGGCGTGCTGCGCTCACTGGAGCCCGCCGCCTTCGTGGACGACACCTTCGGTCTGCCGACGGTGACGGACATCCTCAAGGAACTGGAGAAGCCGGGGCGTGACCCGCGTCCGGCCTTCAAGACGGCCACCTTCAAGGAGGGCGTGGAGAAGATCTCCGACCTGTCCGCCGGGATGATCCTGGAGGGCGTGGTGACGAACGTGGCCGCCTTCGGCGCGTTCGTGGACGTCGGCGTCCACCAGGACGGTCTGGTGCATGTGTCGGCGATGTCGAAGACGTTCGTCAAGGACCCGCGCGATGTCGCCAAGCCCGGTGACATCGTCAAGGTGAAGGTCCTGGACGTGGACATCCCGCGCAAGCGGATCGCGCTGACCCTGCGCCTGGACGACGAGGCGGCCCCGCAGGGCGGCCAGGCAGGCCAGGGCGGCGGACGGCAGCAGCGCGGCGGCGGACGGCCGCCCCAGCAGCGCCAAGGCGGCCAGCGCCAGGGCGGCCAGGGCCAAGGCGGCCAGGGCCAGGGCCGGCGCGAGGGCCGTGGCGGCGGCGACCGGGGCGGGCGGCAGGCGCCGGCCCCAGCCAACAGCGCGATGGCCGACGCGCTCCGCCGCGCGGGTCTGCTCGACCCGAAGAAGCGCTGACCGGGCGGGGCCGGGGCCGTACGGCTCCGGCCCCGTGCCCCATGTGGCCGTATGCCGTACGGCGCCGGGCACCTCGGGCGGGTGGAGCGGGCGGCACGGTACGCCGCGGTGCGCCGGAGCCGACGCTCCCGCGCACCACCGGAGTCAGTGTTCCGTCACCTTGCCGTCCGCGACCTCCAGTCGGCGGGTCACCCGGACCGCGTCCAGCATGCGGCGGTCGTGGGTGACCAGGAGCAGCGTGCCCTCGTAGGCGTCGAGGGCCTGTTCCAGCTGCTCGATGGCGAGCAGGTCGAGGTGGTTGGTGGGCTCGTCCAGGACCAGGAGGTTGACGCCCCGGCCCTGGAGGAGGGCCAGGGCCGAGCGGGTGCGTTCGCCCGGCGAGAGCGACGCGGCCGGGCGCAGTACGTGGTCGGACTTCAGGCCGAACTTGGCGAGCAGGGTGCGGACCTCGACCGGCTCGGTGTCCGGGACGGCCGCGCAGAAGGCGTCCAGCAGGGTCTCGGTGCCGTGGAACAGCTTGCGCGCCTGGTCGACCTCGCCGACCAGGACTGCGGAGCCGAGCGCCGCGTGTCCGGAGTCGAGCGGGACACGGCCGAGCAGCGCGCCGAGCAGGGTCGACTTGCCGGCGCCGTTGGCTCCGGTGACCGCGACCCGGTCCGCCCAGTCGATCTGCAGGGACACCGGGCCGAAGGCGAAGTCGCCGCGCCGGACCTCGGCGTCGCGCAGGGTGGCCACGACCGCGCCGGAGCGTGGGGCGGCGGCGATCTCCATCTGCAGCTCCCACTCCTTGCGGGGCTCCTCGACCACCTCCAGCCGCTCGATCATGCGCTGGGTCTGCCGGGCCTTGGCGGCCTGCTTCTCGCTGGACTCGCTGCGGAACTTGCGGCCGATCTTGTCGTTGTCGTTGCCGCCCTTGCGCCGGGCGTTCTTCACGCCCTTGTCCATCCAGGCCCGCTGCATCTGCGCGCGGTCCTGCAGAGCCGACTTCTTGTCGGCGTACTCCTCGTACTCCTCGCGGGCGTGCCGCCGGGCGACCTCGCGCTCCTCCAGGTAGGCCGCGTAGCCGCCGCCGTAGAGGTTGATCTGCCGCTGGGCCAGGTCGAGTTCGAGGACCTTGGTGACCGTGCGGGTGAGGAACTCGCGGTCGTGGCTGACGACGACGGTGCCCGCGCGCAGCCCGGTGACAAAGCGCTCCAGGCGTTCCAGGCCGTCCAGGTCGAGGTCGTTGGTGGGCTCGTCCAGGAGGAAGACGTCGTAGCGGGAGAGCAGGAGGGAGGCGAGGCCGGCGCGGGCGGCCTGACCGCCGGAGAGGGAGGTCATCGGCTGGTCCAGGCCGACGGCGAGGCCGAGGGAGTCGGCGACGTCATCGGCGCGCTCCTCCAGGTCGGCGCCGCCGAGGCCCAGCCAGCGCTCCAGGGCGCTCGCGTAGGCGTCGTCGGCGCCGGGCGCGCCCTCGACGAGGGCCTGGGTGGCGTCGTCCATCACACGCTGTGCCTCGGCGACGCCGGTGCGGCGGGCCAGGAACTGCCGGACGCTCTCCCCCGGCCTGCGCTCCGGCTCCTGCGGCAGATGACCGACGGCCGCGGTCGGCGGGGACAGCCGCAGCTCGCCCAGTTCGGGCGCGGTGTGTCCGGCGAGCAGCCGCAGCAGGGTGGACTTGCCCGCGCCGTTGGCACCGACGAGACCGATCACGTCGCCGGGTGCGACGACGAGGTCCAGCCCGGAGAAGAGGGAACGGTCTCCGTGCCCGGCGGCGAGGTTCTTGGCGACGAGGGTGGCAGTCATCAGGACGCCGATCCTAACCGGCCGGCACCTGCGGCTCAGCCGCCCGGTGCGCCGGTGACCGGTGCCGCCAGCACCTCTGCCGTCGTGCGGGCCACGACGTACGCCTGTCCCCTGACCGCCCGCGGGTCCAGCGGGACGCGGTGCCGGCCGGGCTCCAGGACCCCGTCGTACACCTCGCGGGTGTGGGTGCGGTAGAGCCGGTCGAGGCGGTAGGCGGTGATCCGTACCCGGCAGGCCGAGGTCACCTCGACATCCGCGGCGCCTTCCCCGGACTTCGCCCGAAAGGCCCCCCGGCTCGCTCCGCTCGCGGCGGCCAGTCCGGTGAGCCGGCGCTGCGGGAGCGGGCTGCGGTCCAGGGCGTGCTCGATCTGGGCGACGAGCAGCGGCACGATCGGGGCCAGGCCGTCCACCCGGGCGACCTCGACCCCGGCATGCTCGAAGGTGTCCAGTACGACGGCCCGTTCGGTCTCGGTGACCGCGCGCCCGAAGGCGACCGCGCCGTAGCCGCGCAGTTCCTCGGCGGGGACGGCGCGGGCGTCCTGCGTGATGTCGGCGCCGATGCCGATGGTGCGCAGCGCGGCGGCCAGCTTGGCCAGGACCGCGACACGGGCGCCGATCAGCAGCACGCGTCGACGGGGCGGGCCTTCGCTCAGCGAGGTCAGGGCGGCCCGGTACTCGGCGCCGTGGAAGCGGAACGGCCCCACTCCCTGGTAGCCGTTGAGTTCCAGGTCGGCGTGTTCGTCCGTCTGCCAGGCGAAATCCCGCCATATGTAGTCCTCGCCGTCGCGCTCGATGACGGCGGTGACCGCCCCGCAGCCCAGGTCCGCGCATTCCGGGCAGCCGTAGATGACGAACCGGCCGTCCGGGAGCGGCGGTTCGGCCTCCAGCAGCAGCGCGCGCACCTGTTCCGTGAAGATGGCGGGCGGGACGTCCGAGGCGAGCGGGGAGACGGCGTCCAGGTCGGACAGCTGGAAGAGCAGCGGACGCCCGTCCACGACGAAGTCCACGAAATCGCGGTGGACCTGGTAGCCGCCGTCGGCGAGCACACCTCCGGCGCGGATCGCCGGAGCCAGGTCGAAGGTCGCGTATGCGCCAGACATGCTGTGAGTATCCCCACCACGGTACGGATGTGAGCGCGCCGGAGGAGAGTCGGCCGGACTGGGCCTATCGTCCTGGCGTGGACAGCGAGCCGAGAGACGAAGTGATCGTGGTCGGGAGCGGGGTCGCCGGGCTGACGACGGCCGTGCTGCTGGCCGAGTCCGGGCGGCGGGTACGGGTCTGGGCGAGAGAGGACGCCGAGCGTACGACCTCGGCGGTCGCGGGCGGCCTGTGGTGGCCGTACCGCATCGCACCCGAGGCGAGGGTCGGCGCGTGGGCGCTGGCGTCCCTCGCCGTGTACGAGGATCTCGCCGAGCGGCCCGAGGAGACGGGCGTACGCCTGGTCGACGGTGTACACCAGGGGATCCGGCTGGACGAACTGGGCGCGTGGGCGGGCCGGACGGCGGGACTGCGGACGGTGGCCGAGGGGCTGGCGGCGCGGTTGCCGGTGATCGACATGCCGGTGCATCTGGCGTGGCTGCGCGCGCGGCTCGGCGCGGCGGGCGGTGCGGTGGAGGCCCGCGAGGTCGACGACCTCGCCGCCGTGCCGGCGCCGGTCGTGGTCAACTGCGCGGGTCTGGGGGCTCGTTCGCTGGTGCCGGACCCCGGGGTGCGTCCGGTGCGCGGACAGCTGGTGGTCGTGGCGAACCCGGGCGTCACGACCTGGTTCACCTCCGCCGACCACAGCTCCGGCGCCTCCACGTACTTCATTCCGCAGCCGGGCCGCCTGCTGCTCGGCGGCACGGCGGACGACGACGACTGGTCCCTGGAGCCCGACCCGGTCACGGCCGCGGCGATCGTCGCACGGTGCGCGGCGGTACGGCCGGAGATCGCCGGCGCCCCGGTACTGAGCCATCGCGTGGGGCTCCGCCCGGCCCGGGACGCGGTACGGCTGGAGCGCCGCCCCCTCTCCGGGGGCCGCGTGCTGGTGCACAACTACGGGCACGGCGGGGCCGGGATCACGGTGGCGTGGGGGTGCGCCCGGGAGGCGGCCGGGTTGGCGTTCCCGGCCGCCTGACAGGACGCCCGGGGACGGCCGAGCGCCCCCGGGCACGTGCCGCCCGGCGGCTACTGCGGGAGGTGCCCCGCCGCGCGGGGTGCGCGCAGCCCCTGCAGAGGGCCGGGCGCGTGAGCCGGGGCCGTGGCCGCGGCGCCGCTGGTGGCGCGGGCGAACGCCGCCGCGCCACCGACCAGCGGCAGCCTGGCCGTCGTACCGGACAGGGCCACGGCGAGGGTCGGCTTCGTGGACGGCGGGTCGATGAGGTCCTTGTCGGTGCCCGCGATGATCAGGGCCAGGCGGTGGCCCTTGGGGACGACATGGTCGGTGGCCGCGAGGCGCAGGGTCATGGTGTACGCCTTGCCCGGGGTGAGCGGAACGCCCTTGGCGGGGGAGGCGTAGTGGCCGAGGTCGGCCCAGCCGCGGCTGAACACCGTGTAGTCGACCTTGGTCGTCTTGGCCTTGGTCTCCTTGAAGCAGGCGCTGTCCCCGGCCGTGCTCTCGCCCCAGCAGGTGCGGTCGGCGAGGGTGGTGATGCCCTCGGCGCCGTCGGCGTAGTCGCGGATCGTGTCCGGGCCGAGATCGACCAGGACGGCGGACAGGTGGGCCGACGCGGTGCTCGGTGTCGCGGTCACCGTCACGGTGGACGAGCCGGACAGCCGCAGGTCGCGGGTGAGCGGCGCGGAGAGGAATCCGGTCTTCTCGGGCGTGGACGTGGTCAGGTGCGCCGCCCAGTCGGTCTCGCTCAGCTTGGGGTCGTCCGTGAACGTCTCGGTGCCGGCCGCCGGGCGCAGGCCGAGCGTGCCGACGCCGGGCCGGGTGCCGGGGGCGGGGTGCAGGACGGTGGTGCGGGTGGCCTGCGGGGGCCAGACAGGGGAGGTGACCCACTGGTCGGGGTGGCGTTCGATGTCGGCCATCGGCTCGCGGTCGATGCCGTTGTCGTAGCCGAGCAGTTCATGGTCGAACCAGCGGTGCAGGGTGTCGACCCAGGCGCCGCGCCGGTAGTCGAAGGGGTCGACGTGCCCGGTCTGGGACAGCCAGATCTTCCGCGCGACACCGTGCCGGGCGAGAGCGTCCCACCACTGGCCGAAGTGCTTGGTGCGGACGTTGAGGTCCTGCATGCCGTGCACCAGGAACACGCTGGCGCGTACCTTCGCCGCGTCCTTGACGTAGTCCCGCTCGGTCCACAGCGAGGTCCAGTCGCCGCTGCGCGGGCTGCCGTCGGTGAGTTTCTTCTGCACGGCCGCGCAGTGGGCCTTGGCCGCGTCGCTCTCGACGTAGCCGGCGAGGCCGGCGGGGCCGCCGTCGTACAGCGGGGCGCCCTGCGCGAAGTAGTAGTCGTACCAGGAGGAGATGCCGCTGATCGGGACGATGGTCTTCAGGCCCTTGACGCCGGTGGCGGCGACGCCGTTGGCGATCGTGGCGTCCCAGCTCTTGCCGATCATGCCCGTCCTGCCGTTGGTCCAGCCGGCTTTGACGGTGTGTGTCCCGGTCCGGCTGGTGTAGGCCGTGGCGCGGCCGTTCAGCCAGTCGATCACGGCCTTCGCGGATCGGACGTCGGAGCGGCCGCCGACGTCGACGCAGCCGTCGGAGCGGTTGGTGCCGGCGAGGTCGACGCCGACGACGGCGTAGCCGCGGGGCACGAAGTAGTTGTCGTAGAACAGCGGCATCTGGACCAGGTGGCCCTGCGCGTCGTACGTCTTGACCTGGTTCTCGTTGCCGCGTCCGCAGCAGGAGTAGTAGGGGCTGGCGTCCATGATGACCGGCACCTTGCGGCCCTGGTGGGCGGGTTCGGCCGGCCGGACGATGTCGGCGGCGACCCGGTCGGTCTTCCCGTCGCCGTCCCCGTCGAGGCCCGTGTCCACCCATACGGACTCGCGGATGGCGTGGGCGTAGGAGTAGACGGGCCGGCTCTCGCGGGTCGTCCGGCTCTGGTGGGTGGCGGCCTGCGCGGCGACCGGGGTGAGCAGGGCGGCCGTCAGGATGGCGACGACCGCTGTCGCGAGCGGTCTCCAGATCGTGAAGCGGCTGCGGATGAAGGTGCGAATCAGCATGCGCGGACGGTACTCCGGTGAACTCCCGTACAGAAGAGCACTTTACGGCGGCACGCGGGCCCATGACGGCTGAATGGCGATCGTGTGACAGCAGGGGCCATGGACAGGTCAGGGGCCACAGGGACTGAATAGGCTCCGAACAGAGTTCTCCGAACGGACCTGCAGTCCCGACGACTTGGAGCATACGTGCACCGCAGAATCATCGCGCCGGGCGTGCTCGCGGCGGCCTCCCTCCTGCTGGCGATCCCGGCATCGGCCGCGAGCTACTCCCCCGGCGCGCCGGGCATCGGCGACCCCTATTACCCGTACTACGGCAACGGCGGCTACGACGTCTCGCACTACGACCTGAGGCTGCGGTACCAGCCGAAGACGGACGAGTTGCAGGGCACGGCGACGATCCTGGCGAAGACCACGCAGGACCTGTCCAGCTTCGACCTGGACTTCCTGCTGGACGTGAGCGAGGTGCGGGTCAACGGCGCCAAGGCGGCGTTCACGCACTCCCAGCAGCACGAGCTGGTGATCACGCCGAAGACCCCGCTGGCCAAGGGCACACCGGTCACGGTCGTCGTCCGCTACAGCGGGGTGCCGTCCACGAAGAGCGCCTACGGCTTCAACACCTGGCACCGCACGCCCGACGGCGCGGTCGCCGCCGACGAGCCCGAGGCCGCCTGGTGGTGGTTCCCGAGCAATGACCACCCGAGCGACAAGGCCACCTACGACGTGTCGGTGGCCGTGCCGGACGGCACCCAGGCCATCTCCAACGGCACCCTGCAGTCGACCGCGTCGCAGCGCGGCTGGACCCGCTACAGCTGGCGGCAGAACAAGCCGCAGGCGACCTATCTGTCCACCCTCGCCATCGGCAAGTTCGACATCACCACGAGCACCTCCGAAGGCGGGGTGCCGGTCGTCAACGCCTACAGCAAGGACCTCGGCGACAACGACGGGGCCGCGCGGGCGAGCGTGGAGCGCACCGGGGAGATCGTCGACTGGCTGAGCGACTACTTCGGGCCGTATCCGTTCAGCTCGGCCGGCGGGTACGTGCCGAACACCACCACCGGGTACGCGCTGGAGACCCAGAGCCGCGTCTACTACAGCCCGAAGCAGTTCGCGAAGGGCTCCAACGTCTCGGTGGTCGTGCACGAGCTGGCCCACCAGTGGTACGGCGACGACGTGTCGCTGAAGAAGTGGAAGGACATCTGGCTCAACGAGGGCTTCGCGACGTACGCGCAGTGGCTGTGGTCCGAGCACGAGGGCGAGGGCACCACGCAGGAGCTGGCCGACTACGTGTACGCCTCGCACCCGGCCGACGACCCGTTCTGGACGGTCGAGCCCGGCGACCCGGGCGCGGACAAGCAGTTCGACGACGCGGTCTACGACCGGGGCGCCCTCGCGATCCAGGCGCTGCGCAAGGAGGTCGGTGACGACGCGTTCTTCGCCATCCTGAAGGGCTGGCCGAAGGAGCACGCGTACGGCAACGCCTCGGTGGCCGACTTCCAGCGGTATGCCGAGAAGGTGTCCGGCAAGCCGCTCGCGGCGCTCTTCGGCACCTGGTTGTTCCAGCCGTCGAAGCCGGCCGCTTCGGCGGGACGTGCCGCGTCCCTGGTGAAGGCGGGCACGGCGGTGGCTCAGCCGAAGTCGTGGAAGAAGATCGAGGCGGCCCACGGGGGCCACAGCGACGGAGCGGCGCGCTAAGCGGTCTCGGGGAAGCCCGCTCAGGGTCTTGGCCCGGCGGCCCGCTCCAGCAGTTCGTCCCGGCCTATCGACTCCGCTCGGGAGGCCGGGACCGTGCAGGCGTGGGCGCCCGCGATCGCGCCGTAGCGCGCGCACGTCTCGGGCGTCTCACCGCTGAGGCGGCCGTAGAGGAACGCGGCGGCGAAGGCGTCGCCCGCGCCGTTGGAGTCCACCACCGGTGCGGGCGGCGACACCGCGCGAACGCGGGTCAGCTCGCCGTCGGACAGCAGATACGCGCCCTCGGCTCCGGCGGTGGCGACGACGGCCCGGGCCCGGCCCCGCTCGGCGATGCGGTGCAGGGTCCGCTCGGGGTCGGTCAGCGCGGCGGCCGACAGGAAGACGACGTCGGCCGCGTGGGCGAACGGCTCGTGGTACGGGTTCTCGCCGTCCCAGTCGTGCAGGTCCGTGGACAGGGGCACGCCCGCCGCGGTGAGCAGGGGCAGGGCCTCGGCGCAGGGCTGGGTGATCGTCACGTGGATGTGCCGGCTCGCCGCGGCCAGCGACCGCAGCGTCCGCGGCGGGAAGCGGTCGCCGGGGCGGGCGCGGCTGGTGTCGTACAGGGACAGGCGGCGGCCGTCCGGGCCGACGAGGTTGACGGCGCGCCTGGTGCCGGCGGGCTGCGGCAGTGCGGTCAGTCCGATGCCGTGCTCGCGGTGCAGGGTCCGCACGAGGTCGCCCTCGGGGTCGTCGCCGACGAGGTCGAGGTGGTGGGTGCGCAGGCCGAGTGCGGCGAGGCCCAGCGCGACGAAGTCGCCGGTCTGTCCGGCCCGGGTGCGGATCCCGGAGTCGATCATGTAGCTGTCGGCGTACGGGAGGGGCAGTTCGGGGACGTGGATGATCGTGTCCACGCCGGATCCGCCCAGCACCAGGACGTCCGTCGCAGGGGGCTGTGTCGCAGGGCTCGGTGTCACTGGGGTCTGCGTCACCGGGGTCGGTGTCACCGGGGGGCGTGAGGTCATGCGCCACCATCCCCGTGGTCGTACACCGTCACCGTGATCCCTCGTCCTGTGAGCCGCTCGGTGATGAGCGGCTCTGTGCGGGACCACCGGCCGTCCGCCAGGCCGCAGCCTATGCGGGGCATGTGCACCGACGCACCCCGTTCGATCACTTCGTCGGCGAGGCAGGCGAGGGCCGTGTCGATGGCCTCGTAGCAGACGGGGACGCCCTTGCTGCCCCGTCCGGCGCCCCGCCGGCCGATCATGTTGGCCACCCACACCGACGACTCGACCCGGACCAGCTGGACCGCGCCCAGGCCGAAATCGTTGCGAGCGCGGTCGCGGTGCCAGGAGCGGCAGGCCGTCTCCGGCTCCGGCCAGCGTCGTGAGAGCGCGAGCACGAAGCCCTTCCCCCAGCCGCCGAGGTCGTTGCAGACATGGGCGATCACCTTGGCGCCCTTGACCGACGGCACGGCGGCGTCACCCCGGACATACGTGATCTCCGACATGACGCCACCGTAGGCGATGCCACTGACAGTGGCTCTCGGGTTTTCCCGGGCCGCTACTTCGTCAGCTCGGTCAGCTCCTGGTCGGTGCTCTGCGCCACCCGGCGGCGGACGGCGAACCAGCCGCCGACCAGCGCCAGGGCGATCACCGGGATGAGGAGCAGGGTCTTGCGGCCGACATCGGGGTCGTTCCACATCATGCCCAGGCAGACCAGCAGGAAGACGATCGTGGCGATCTCGACGACCGGGCTGAACTTCAGCTGGAAGTGCGGCCGGGTCACCAGGCCGGCGCGGGCACGGCGGACGAAGATCATGTGGCAGACCATGATGATCACCCAGGTGCTGATGATGCCGAGAGAGGCGACGTTCAGCACGATCTCGAAGGCCTGGCTGGGCACCCAGTAGTTCAGGCCGACGCCGAGCACACAGACGCCGCAGGTCAGCAGGATGCCGCCGTAGGGGACCTGGCTGCGGCTCATCACGCGGGTGAACTTCGGCGCGGAGCCGGCCATGGCCATGGAGCGCAGGATGCGGCCAGTGGAGTACAGGCCGGAGTTCAGCGAGGACATGGCAGCGGTCAGCACCACCAGGTTCATCACGTCACCGGCGGCCGGAACACCGATCTTGGACAGCACGGTCACGAACGGGCTCTGGTCGGCGGAGTACACCGAGCCGGGCAGCAGCAGCGCGAGCAGCACGACCGAGCCGACGTAGAACAGGCCCACGCGCCACATGATCGAGTTCACCGCGCGCGGGACGACCTTCTCCGGCTCGGCGGTCTCGCCGGCGGCCACACCGACCAGCTCCAGCGCGGCGTACGCGAAGATCACGCCCTGCATGACGAGGACGACCGGCATCATGCCGTGCGGGAAGACTCCGCCGTGGTCGGTGATGACGCTGAGGCCGGGCTTGGTGCCGTCGACGTCGTGCTGGGTGGCCAGCAGGAAGATGCCGACGAACATGAAGCTCACCAGGGTGGCGACCTTGATGATCGCGAACCAGAACTCCATTTCACCGAAGATCTTCACCGAGATCAGGTTCACGGCGAGGACCACCGCGAGGGCGACCAGCGCCAGCAACCACTGCGGGATCGAGGTGAAGAAGCTCCAGTAGTGCGTGTACAGCGCGATGGCGGTGATGTCGGCGATGCCGGTGGTCGACCAGTTCAGGAAGTACATCCAGCCGGCGACATAGGCGCCCTTCTCGCCGAGGAACTCGCGCGCGTAGCTCACGAAGGAGCCGGAGGACGGGCGGTACAGGACCAGCTCGCCCAGGGCGCGTACGACGAAGAACGCGAAGACGCCGCAGACCAGATAGGCCAGGGCGAGCGCCGGGCCCGCGTTGTGCAGGCGGCCGCCGGCGCCCAGGAAGAGACCGGTGCCGATGGCGCCGCCGATGGCGATCATATTGACGTGGCGGGCCTTGAGGTCCTTGCTGTAGCCGGCGTCGCCCGCGTCCGCGGGCGTCTGGGCCACCTGGGGGGCGGCGGCCTGTGCCGATTCCACGGCGTCCTTGCTCATCGGGTGGTTCCACTTCCTGGTGCGCCCGGGCCTCGCGAGCCCGGGGGTCGTGCAGGGATCGGCCCGCACCACCCTGTCGAGCTGCGGCACAGACCAAGGCAGCAGCTTCCCAGAAAGATCCGCGGATACACGGTGGCCCATGTCACAGAGCGTCGCTTCTCACATGGTCCACTTGCAGTCCACGCGGCGTTCAGCAGAGGTTTCACACTATTGGTGAGACAGCGATACTGCTGCACATGACGACCGATGCCGGGCAGACGCCCCTCACCATCGACGAGCTGGCCGCCCGGGCGGGCGTCACGGTCCGCACCGTCCGCTTCTACGGCAGCAGGGGGCTGCTTCCCCCACCGGTGATCGGGCCCCGCCGGGTGGGGCACTACGGGCCGGAGCACGTGGCACGGCTGGCCCTCATCGAGGAGTTGCAGCGGCAGGGCATGACCCTGGCGGCGATCGAGCGGTACCTGCGGCAGCTGCCCGCCGATCTGACCCCGCACGACCTGGCCATCCACCGCGCGGTGGTGGCGTCCTGGGCGCCGGACGCGATGGACACCGTGTCGCGGCGGGAGCTGGAGCGGCGGGCCGGCCGGTCGCTCACCGCCGACGACCTGGAGCGGCTCATGGCGATGAACGTCGTCATGGCGGCGCAGGGCGGCCGGGCGGGCGAGGAGTGCGCCGACGGCAGCGGGGACGGCGACAGCGACGGCAGCGAGCACGGCGACGCCTTCCGCGTCGATGCGGGGCTGCTCCGGCTCGGGGTGGAGCTGCTCGACGTACCGCTGTCGCAGGAGGTGATCCTCGCGGCGCGCAAGGTGCTCATCGAGCACTCGCGCGCCGCGGCTCACGCACTCTCCCAGCTCTTCCGCGGCGAGGTGGCGGAGCGGAACGCCCAGGACGTGAGGTCCCTGTCGGCGCACATGCACCCGCTGGTGGTGCAGGCGTTGCTGACGACGTTCCAGCGCTCGCTGCGGGAGGAGCTGAGTGGGTGGGTCAGCGGGTCAGGCGCGGACTGAGTCGCTGAACGACTCGCCCGCGCCGGCCTTCCGCACGAGCAGCGCGGGCGGAGTGAACCGCTCGCCGTAGGCCTCGGCGAGTTCCCGCGCGCGGGCCACGAAGCCCGGCAGGCCTCCTTCGTAGCCGTTGATGTACTGGAGCACACCGCCGGTCCAGCCCGGGAAGCCGATGCCGAGGATCGAGCCGATGTTGGCGTCGGCGACCGAGGTCAGGACGCCCTCCTCGATGAGCCGTACGGTGTCGAGCGCCTCGGCGAAGAGCATCCGCTCCTGCATGTCCCGGAACGGGATCTCGTGTCCCGGCTCGGTGAAGTGCTCGCGCAGGCCCGGCCAGAGTCCGGCGCGCTTGCCGTCCTCCGCGTAGGCGTAGAAGCCGGCGCCGCCGCTGCGGCCGGTGCGGCCGAACTCGTCGACCATGCGGTCGATGACGGCCTCCGCCGGGTGGGCGGTCCAGGTGCCGCCGGCCTCCTCGACGGCCTTCCTCGACTCGTTGCGGATCTTGCGCGGGAGGGTCAGGGTCAGCTCGTCCATGAGCGAGAGCACCTTGGCCGGGTAGCCGGCCTGGGCGGCGGCCTGCTCGACGGAGGCGGGCTCGATGCCCTCGCCGACCATGGCGACGCCCTCGTTGATGAAGTGCCCGATCACCCGGGAGGTGAAGAAGCCGCGCGAGTCGTTGACGACGATCGGCGTCTTGTTGATCTGCCGGACCAGGTCGAAGGCCCGGGCGAGGGCCTCGTCGCCGGTCCGCTCGCCCTTGATGATCTCCACCAGCGGCATCTTGTCGACCGGCGAGAAGAAGTGCAGGCCGATGAAGTCGGTCTGGCGCTGCACCCCCTCGGCGAGGGCGGTGATGGGCAGCGTGGAGGTGTTGGAGCACAGCAGCGCGTCCGGGGCGACGACGGACTCGATCTCCTGGAACACCTTGTGCTTGAGCGCGGTGTCCTCGAAGACGGCCTCGATCACCGCGTCGCAGCCCGCGAGGTCGGACACCTCGGCGCTGGGCGTGATGCGGGCGAGCAGCGCGTCCGCCTTCTCCTGGCTGGTACGGCCCTTGGCGACGGCCTTGGCGCACAGCTTCTCGGAGTAGCCCTTGCCCTTGGCGGCCGCTTCCGGGGAGACGTCCTTCAGGACGACGTCGATACCGGCGCGGGCGCACGAGTAGGCGATGCCGGCGCCCATCATGCCGGCGCCGAGGACGGCCACCTTGCGGACCTGGCGGGGCTCGATGCCCTTCGGCCGGTTGGCACCGGAGTTGACGGCCTGGAGGTCGAAGAAGAACGCCTGGATCATGTTCTTCGAGGTCTGCCCGGCGGCCAGCTCCACGAAGTAGCGGGCCTCGATGACCTGGGCGGTCTCGAAATCGACCTGGGAGCCCTCGACGGCGGCGGCGAGGATACCCCGCGGGGCCGGGTAGGGCGCGCCGCCCGTCTGCTTGCGCAGGGTGGCGGGGAAGGCCGGCAGGTTGGCAGCGAACCTGGGGTTGGCCGGCGTACCGCCCGGGATCTTGTAGCCGGGCTTGTCCCAGGGCTGCTGCGATGCGGGGTTGGCGTCGATGAAGGCGCGGGCCTTGGCGAGCAGGTCCTCGGGGGTGGCGGCGACCTCGTGGACGAGGCCGTTCTCCTGGGCGCGGCGCGCGTTGTACTGCTGGCCCTGGAGGAGCACCTTCAGCAGGGCGTCGGCGATGCCGAGCAGCCGCACGGTGCGCACGACACCGCCGCCGCCGGGGAGCAGGCCGAGGGTGACCTCGGGGCAGCCGATCTTGGTGCCGGAGGTGTCGAGGGCGACCCGGTGGTGGCAGGCGAGGGCGAGTTCGAACCCGCCGCCGAGGGCTGCGCCGTTGATCGCGGCGACGACGGGCTTGCCGAGGGTCTCGATGCGGCGCAGGTTGCGCTTGATGGCGAGGCCGCCGTCGAAGAGGTCCTGCGCGGTCTCGGGGGTGACCCGGATCAGGTCGCGCAGGTCGCCGCCGGCGAAGAAGGTCTTCTTCGCCGAGGTGAAGATGACACCGCGGACGGAGTCCCGCTCGGCCTCCAGGCGGTCGGTGATCGCCGCGAGGGAGTCGCGGAACGCCTGGTTCATGGTGTTCGCGGACTGGTTGGGGTCGTCCAGGACGAGGGTGACGACACCGGTGTCGTCCTGCTCCCAGCGGATGGTCGTGCTCTCGGTCATGACAGTCGTCTCCGTTGAAGTCTCTGAAGTCTCTTGGTTCCGCGGGGAGTTCAGATGCGCTCGACGATGGTGGCGATGCCCATGCCGCCGCCGACGCAGAGGGTGGCGAGGCCGTAGCGCTTGTCCTGGCGCTCCAGTTCGTCCACGAGCGAGCCGAGGATCATCGCGCCGGTCGCGCCGAGCGGGTGGCCGAGGGCGATGGCGCCGCCGTTGACGTTGACCTTGTCGAGGCTGAGGCCCATGTCCTTCACGAAGCGCAGGACGACCGCGGCGAACGCCTCGTTGATCTCGACCAGGTCGATGTCGTCGATGGTGAGGCCGGCCTTGGCGAGGGCCTTGCGGGTGGCGGGGGCGGGGCCGGTGAGCATGATGGTGGGCTCGGAGCCGGAGACGGCGGCGGAGACGATCCGCGCGCGTGGGGTGAGGCCGTAGCGCTCGCCGACCTCCTTGGACCCGATCGCGACGAGCGAGGCGCCGTCCACGATGCCGGAGGAGTTGCCCGCGTGGTGGACGTGGTCGATCTTCTCCACCCAGTGGTACTTCTGCAACGCCACGGCGTCGAAGCCGCCCAGTTCGCCGATGTCCGCGAACGACGGCTTGAGCCCCGCGAGGGAGTCGGCGGTGGTGCCGGGTCGCGGGTGCTCGTCGTGGTCGAGGACGACCAGGCCGCTGCGGTCCTTGACGGGGACGACCGAGCGGTCGAAGCGGCCCTCCTTCCAGGCGGTTGCGGCACGCTCCTGGGACAGCGCCGCGTACTCGTCGACGTCGCGGCGGGAGAAGCCCTCGATGGTGGCGATGAGGTCGGCACCGATGCCCTGCGGCACGAAGTTCACGGCGAGGTTGGTCATGGGGTCGTTGAACCAGGCGCCGCCGTCGGAGGCCATCGGAACCCGGGACATGGACTCCACACCGCCCGCGAGGACCAGGTCCTCCCAGCCGGAACGGACCTTGACCGCGGCCAGGTTGACGGCCTCCAGGCCCGAGGCACAGAAGCGGTTCTCCTGGACGCCCGCGACCGTGTCCGGCAGCCCGGCGGCGATGGCGGCGATCCGCGCGATGTCGGAGCCCTGGTCGCCGACCGGTCCGACGACACCGAGGACGATGTCGTCGACGGCGGCCGGGTCGAGGCCGGGGAAGCGGTCGCGGATCTCGTGGATGAGTCCGACGACGAGGTCGATGGGCTTCGTGCCGTGCAGGGCGCCGGTCGCCTTGCCGCGGCCGCGCGGGGTGCGGATCGCGTCGTACACGTACGCTTCGGTGCTCACTGGTGTGCCTTTCGGGAGGGTGGGCCGAGCGGGGTGGGCGGGGTCAGTCGGCGTCGGCGACCGGCCCGTCGTTCACGGGTGCGGGTGTCCCCCAGTCCCGCGCCACCGCCTCGGTGTCCGCGCCGGGCAGGGCGGGACCGGTACGGACGGTGGTGGGGGTGGCGGAGAACCGGGGGGCGGGAGCCGGCTGGATGATGCCGCCCTGCTCGGTGAAGGTGCCGCGGGCGGCGAGGTGCGGGTGATGGGGGGCCTCGCGCAGGGAGAGCACGGGAGCCACACAAGCGTCCGTCCCCTCGAAGACGGCCGTCCACGCGTCGCGGGTGCGGGACTTGAAGCGGGCGGCGACGCGCTCGCGCAGCTCGCCCCAGCGGGTCCAGTCCTTGTGGGCGGAGGCCATCTCTTCCAGGCCGACAAGGCGCAGGAACTCCTCGTAGAACTGCCCTTCCAGGGCGCCGACCGCCATGTACTTGCCGTCGGCCGTCTCATAGGTGCCGTAGTAGGGGCAGCCGCCGTCGAGGAGGTTGGCGGCGCGCCGGTCCTGCCAGCCGCCGGCCGCCAGCATGCCGTGGATCATCGTGGACAGATGGGCCGTGCCGTCGACGATGGCGGCGTCGACGACCTGGCCGGTGCCGGTCGCGCGGGCGTGGTGCAGGGCGGCGAGGACGCCCACGGCCAGGTAGAGGGAACCGCCTGCGTAGTCGCCGAGCAGGTTCGCGGGGAAGGCGGGGGGCTCGTCCGGGCGGCCGATCATGCCGAGGGTGCCGGTGAGCGCGATGTAGGCCACGTCGTGGCCCGCGCGGTGGGCGAGCGGGCCGTCCTGGCCCCAGCCGGTCATACGGCCGTACACCAGGCGGGGGTTGCGGGCGTGGCAGTCCTCGGGGCCGACGCCGAGGCGCTCGGCGACGCCCGGGCGGTAGCCCTCGACGAGGATGTCGGCCCGCTCGGCGAGGTCCAGCACGCGCGCGGGGCCGTCCGGTGCCTTCAGGTCGACCACGATCGACCGCTTGTTGCGGTTGGTGATGTCGTACGCGGGATCGATCCCGAGGCCGGGGCCGCCCGGGCGGTCCACCCGGACGACGTCGGCGCCGAGGTCCGCGAGGAGCATGGCCGCGAACGGGCCGGGCCCGATGCCGGCCAGCTCGACCACGCGCACACCGGAGAGCGGACCGCTGCCCGGCGTCGCCGGCGTCCCTGCCGTCGTCATGCGTCCTGCCCCCAGACATGTGTGACACAACTGATGTAACACCGGCGATGCTAAGAACACGTTCCACCGGACACAAGCCCCAACGAGCAAGCGCTTAGCCAAGTGCCCGGCTCGGCACGGATCACCCGGAAGAGTGAGAGGCAGGAGTTCGACGACAGGGCCTAGGAGGCGGGTGCGTCCAGGGCTGTCCGGCGGTCCGGGGCGGTCAACGCGAACTCGCGTACTTTCCCCGGCTTCTTCGGAGCGCTCATTGCTGCGGCCACCACTGCCTCCGGGCTGGTCGTCGTCACTCGCTCTCCTCACGCTAGCCTCAGCCACCGACAGCGGCGCGAGTTCCGGGACCAAGGGGTGTCATGAGCAGGCTAAACAGGACGGATCGTCCCTACGACCTGGTGCTCTTCGGAGCCACCGGCTTCGTCGGTGCCCTCACGGCGGAGTATCTCGCCGCACACGCGCCGAAGGACCTGCGCTGGGCGGTGGCGGGCCGCGACGCACGCAAGCTGGAGCGGCTGCGCGAGCGCCTGCCCGGCGGCGCGGACGTCGGTGTCCTGCGGGCCGACGTCGCCGAACCCGCGAGCCTGCGCGCCCTCGCCGAGCACGCGCGCGTGGTGGCCACGACCGTCGGGCCGTATGTGCTGTACGGCGAGGAACTGGTCGCCGCGTGCGCGAAAGCCGGGACCGACTACCTGGACCTGACCGGCGAGCCGGAGTTCGTGGACCTGACGTACGTCCGGCACGACGCACGCGCGCGGGAGACGGGCGCGCGACTGGTGCACGCCTGCGGCTTCGACTCCGTACCCCACGACCTGGGCGTGTACTTCACGGTCGGGCAGCTGCCGGAAGGAGTGCCGCTGACCGTGGACGGCTATGTGACCGCCGACGCCTCCTTCTCCGGCGGCACCCTGGCCTCGGCGCTGAACCAGTTCGCGCGCGGCCGGCACCTGCTGGCCGCCGCACGCGAGCGCGGCCGGCACGAGCCGCGGCTGATGGGCCGCCGGGCGGCGGCGCCCACGGGCGCGCCCCGATTCGCCCCGGAGGTCGGCGCCTGGGCGCTGCCGCTGCCGACCCTCGACCCGCAGATCGTGCGTCGCTCGGCCAAGGCCCTCGACCGCTACGGCCCCGACTTCCGCTACCGGCACTACGCGGCGGTGCGCCGCCTGCCGGTCGCCCTCGGCGGGGTCGTCGCCGTCGGCGCGGTGCTGGCGGCGGCCCAACTGCCGCCCGCGCGGCGCTGGTTGTCGAACCGGCTGCGGCCCGGGGACGGGCCGAGCGCGGAGCAGCGGGCGAGGAGCAGCTTCGCGGTCCGGTTCGTCGCAGAGGGCGGCGGGCGGCGTGTGTTCACGGAGGTCTCGGGCGGCGACCCCGGCTACGACGAGACGGCGAAGATGCTCGCCGAGGCGGCTCTGTGCCTGGCCTTCGACGACCTTCCGCCGACGGCCGGGCAGGTCACCACGGCGCAGGCGATGGGCGACGCCCTGACCGGGCGGCTGCGCGCCGCGGGGATCACCTTCCGGGTGGCGGCCACCGGCTCGGTCACCTCCTCCCCGGTTTGAGACTTGCCCGCCCGTCGCCCCGGGTCTGCCTGCGGTCACCGCCTCGAAAGTCTCACCTCGAACCGGGCGACGGCTCGGCCGTCCACGACTCGGCGTATCAGGAGGCCGACGCCTGGCGCCTCGTCGCCTCCTGAGCCCCGCCCGCACCGCCCTGTGCCGCCTCCCGCAGTGCCCGGCGGCACAGGGCGTCCGCCCGGCGCGTGGTCTCCGGCAGCCGGTAGCGCGGGGTCAGGGCCAGGGTGTGGGCGATGGCGTTGTCCAGGCTCACCCGGTGGCCGACGGAGACGAAGACCGGTTTGACACCGTCCCGGGTGCGCAGCGCGCGGCCGACCTCCTCGGTGCCCGCGAGCAGCGCGGCGCAAGCGCCCCGCTCCGCACCGGGATCGTCGTACGCGAAGGTGAAGGGGTTCTTGGCGACGCCGATGACGGGCAGGCCGGTGAGCACGCCGAGGTGGCTCGCGAGGCCGAAGCGGCGCGGGTGGGCGAGTCCGTAGCCGTCGCAGACGACCAGTCCGGGCGGGCAGGGCAGCCGGTCCAGTGCGGCCCGGACGGTGGGGATCTCGCGGAAGGCGAGGAGTCCGGGCACGTACGGGAAGGAGACCCGGCCGACGGCCGTCGCCTCGGCGACCACCTCCAGGGTGGCGGCGTCCAGCACGACGGCCGCGGCGGCGACCAGGTCGAGATCGTCGTCGTAGGCGACGTCGACGCCCGTCACACGGCCCGCCCCGGGCTCCGGTCCGGGCTCGTCGAGCACCACCCGGCCACGCAGCTCGTCCTGTACCGCGCGGGCCTCTTCCTCGGTCGCGGGCCAGCCCGCGGGTACGCCTACGGTCGTCATGGTGATCTCGACTCTACGGGTCCGTGGCGGGCCGTCGGCGCAGGGGGGTAGGCTCGCGATCATGTTCGTACTGGAGCTGACCTACACCGCACCCCTCGACGCCGTCGACGCGCTGCTGGCCGACCATGTGGCCTGGCTGGAGGATCAGTACGAGAAGGGCTTCTTCCTGGCCTCCGGGCGCAAGAACCCCCGGGACGGCGGGGTGATCCTCGCCGTCGCCGAGGACCGCGCCCGGATCGAGGAGATCGTCGCGGGCGACCCGTTCACCGTCGGCGGGGTGTGCACCTACCGCGTCACGGAGTTCATCGCGACGAAGACGGCCCCGGAGCTGGACCGCCACCGGCAGACGCCGGCCTGAGCGACGGGGGCCGGCTCTTCCGCGCGTTCAGCGCGCGTCGCAGTCGCGGCTTGTCCATATGTCCTCGATCGAGGTGCCGGACGCTCACGTCAGCGTTCCAGCCGCGCCACCCTCCCCTGCTCGCCGGCCGCCCAGCAGCTGAGGTCGGGCGTGCAGGCCACGGTGTCGTACGAACCGGTGTCGATCGTGCGCCAGGTGCGGCCGGCGTCGGTGGTCAGGTCGGTGCCGCTGGGGCCGACGGCGAGCGCGGCGCCACGGCTGTGCGGCAGCCAGGCGGCTCCGGAGCGGTAGGCGGGCGGGGGCGTGGCGGCCGGGGTCCAGGTGCGGCCGCCGTCGGCGGTGACGGCCGCGGACCGCGGCGAGGGCTGGTCGGGGCGGTAGTCGCCGCCGACGGCGAGGCCGTGGCCGCGGTCACGGAAGGCGAGCGCGAAGACGCCCTTGGCCGGATCACCGGCCGGGACCGGCGTGTCGGCGGCCGTCCATGTCACTCCCCGGTCGGCGGAGTGCAGCACGCGCGCGTGGGCGCCGCCGCCGGTGGCCAGCCAGACGTCCTTCGGGCCCGAGGTGACCAGGCACTGACCGCTCGCGGCGAAGCCCGCCTCGCCGTCCAGGGCGGGCGGCATGCCGGCCGGTGGCAGCAGCTGCCAGGAGCGACCGCCGTCGCGCGTGGACAGGATGCGGAACTTTCCGTCCACGGGGTCGCTCAACGCGAGGCCGTGCCGGCGGTCGAAGAAGGCCAGGCAGTCGTAGAACGCCTTCGGGTCGGTGTTGCGGAAGGACTCCGTCCAGGTCGCCCCGCCGTCGTCGGTGCGGTACACCCGGGACGCCTCGCCCTCGCCGATGGCCAGCACCACCGCGCGTCGCGAGTCGAACGCCTCGACGTCCCGGAACTCCAGGCTCCCCGCACCCGGCGGAGAGACGTTCCGCCAGCTCGCCCCGCCGTCCGTGGTGCGCAGTACGGTGCCGGCGGTGCCGGCCAGCCAGGCGGTGCGCCGGTCCACGGCCGCGAGGCCCCGGAAGCGGACCTGCGGGGTCCCCGGATCCTTCGACGCCCAGTGCGGGCTGCCCTGGCCAAGGGGCCCGGCCTCGGCCGCGGGCACGGTCAGCGCGGCCAGCGCCGCCCCGCACGCCACTCCCGCCGCCACCAGCCTGCTCGTACGTCTGCCCCGCCGTGTGCTCCCCGAGCGCCTCATGGCGGGCGAAGGTAGCCCACCGGCCCGGCGCCGTCCAGAGGGCGCATGCCCCTCCTCACGGGCCGCACGGCGCTCCCGGCGCCGCACAGGAACGCGGTGACCGAGGTCACTCGTACTCCATGTGCACGGATCGGCCGGATCCGACGTCTCTTCCAGTGTCGGGTGCCACACACCCGGGCGTAGTCCAGCTGTCACGAGGGAGCAAGGCGTTGTCCACCGTCATCGAGCAGCCCGTAGAGGCCCGTCTCGTCGCCGCCGCACCGCGCATGCCGAGCATTCCCGCGACGCTGCGCTACGACCGACGTGACCCGTTCGCCGTCGTCATGACTTTTCCGGCCCCGGCCACCCTCGAAGGGGTCGAGGTGTGCTGGACCTTCTCGCGCGAGCTGCTCGCGGCCGGGCTCCAGGGGCCCGAGGGCCACGGGGACGTCCGGGTGCGGCCGTACGGCTACGACCGCACCGTGCTGGAGTTCCACGCCCCCGAGGGCACGGCGATCGTGCACGTCCGCTCGGGCGAGATCCGGCGCTTCCTCGCGGCGGCCGACGAACTGGTGCCCGTCGGCCTGGAACACCTCCAGCTCGACCTGGACCACGATCTGGCCGAACTGATGCGGGACGCCTGCTGAACGCCACGCGCGTCGTTCCGTTCGACGGCCCGGGGTCGATCACCTCGCCGACGCGCGCGCATCAATCGCGTTGACAGCCCCCGGGCCCCCTCGTACCGTTTACACGGTCCTGTTGTCGTCGATTGGAGAAGGACGTTGCTCGTCTGAGGTCCTGAGGCACCGCGTCACACCGGTTGAGGTGTGCGTGGCGTTCGACCTCGGCGTCCGAGCCGTCCTCCCGGCACAGGCCCTTTCTCGTGGCCTCTTCGTGCCGCACGACCTTTCGGTTCCCGCCTCGCGGTGTCTCGACATGCGCCCACCAGATCGCACGACACCCCCCTTGCGAGGCCCTCATGTCATCTTCCCTCACCTGTACGTCCCTGTCCTTCTCCTGGGCCGACGGCACCGCCGTCTTCGTCGGTCTCGACATCTCCTTCGGGCCCGGCCGGACCGGACTCATCGGCGTCAACGGCTCGGGGAAGTCCACCCTGTTGAAGCTGCTCGCCGGTGAACTCACCCCGGCCGACGGCACCGTGAAGATCTCCGGCGAGGTCGGCTACCTCCCGCAGAACGTCAGCCTCGACACCTCGCTCCGCATCGACCAGGCCCTCGGCATCGCCGAACGGCGGGCCGCGCTGCACGCCATCGAGGCGGGCGACGTCGCCGCGGAGCACTTCGAGACGGTCGGCGACGACTGGGACGTCGAGGAGCGCGCCCTCGTCACCCTCGGCGAGCTGGGGCTCGGCCACATCGGCCTGGACCGCACCGTCGGCGAGGTCTCCGGGGGCGAGTCGGTGCTGCTGCGGCTGGCCGCGCTGCTGCTGCGCCGCCCCGACGTACTGCTGCTGGACGAGCCCACCAACAACCTGGACGTGTACGCGCGGCGCCGGCTGTACCAGGCCGTCGCCGCATGGCCGGGCGTGCTGGTCGTGGTCAGCCACGACCGCGAACTGCTCGACCTCGTCGACCAGATCGCGGAACTGCGCTCCGGGGAGGTCGCCTGGTACGGCGGCAACTTCTCGGCCTACGAGGAGGCCCTGGCCGTCGAGCAGGAGGCGGCCGAGCGGATGGTGCGCGTGGCCGAGGCCGATGTGCGCAAGCAGAAGCGCGAACTGGCCGACGCCCAGGTCAAGCTGGCCCGCCGCAAGCGGTACGGCCAGAAGATGTTCGAGCAGAAGCGCGAGCCGAAGATCGTCATGGGCGGCCGCAAACGCGCCGCCCAGGAGTCCGCGGGCAAGCACCGCATCATGCACGAGGAGCGGCTCGCCGAAGCCAGGGACCGTCTGGACGAGGCGGCGGAGGCGGTGCGGGACGACGACGAGATCCGCGTCGACCTGCCGTACACGGCCGTACCGCCCGGTCGGCAGGTGCTCACCCTGGAGAACCTGGCGATGGCCTACGGAGCACGGATCGAGGGCGTCCTCGATCTGCGCGGCCCGGAGCGGATCGCGCTGGTCGGCCGCAACGGCGCCGGCAAGACGACGCTGCTGCGGACCGTCGCCGGGCAGCTGGCACCGGTGGCCGGCGAGGCGCAGGCGCACGTGCCGCTGCGCTTCCTGCCCCAGCGGCTGGACGTGCTGGACGACGCGCTGACGGTGGCGGAGAACGTGGCCCGGTTCGCGCCGGGCGCCACCAACAACCGGATCCGGGCGCGCCTGGCCCGCTTCCTGTTCCGGGGCGCGCGGGCCGACCAGCAGGCGGCCACGCTGTCGGGCGGCGAGCGGTTCCGGGCGGCTCTCGCCGCGTTGATGCTCGCCGAACCGGCGCCCCAGCTGCTGCTGCTCGACGAGCCGACCAACAACCTCGACATGGCGAGCGTGCGGCAGCTGACCTCGGCCCTCGACGCGTACGAGGGCGCGCTGCTCGTGGCCAGCCACGACCTGCCGTTCCTGGAGTCGATCGGCATCACCCGCTGGCTGTTGATGGAGAAGGGGGAACTGACGGAGATCGCGCCGGAGGATCTCGGGTAGCCGGCGCCTGCCCTGTGGGCAGGACGGCCGGGTGACGTCTCGGAAGAGGTGACGTCTCAGGAGGGGCACAGCCTGACAACGAGGGGTTTTGTCCTGGCCGGGGCGGACTGCATGATGGCCAACCGGCACCGCGTTCAGCGGTGCCGGCAGCCGCACCCCCGATTCGAAAGGCCCCTCGTGCCCAGCAAGAAGGCCCTCGTCCGCCGCCCCAGCCCCCGTCTCGCCGAAGGCCTGGTGACGCACGTCGAGCGGGAGAAGGTCGACGTGGGGCTCGCTGTCGAGCAGTGGGAGGCGTACGTCGAGGCGCTGCGCGCGCACGACTGGGAGACCGTGGAGGTCGACCCGGAGGACGACTGCCCGGACTCGGTGTTCGTCGAGGACACCGTCGTCATGTACAAGAACGTGGCGCTGATCACCCGGCCCGGCGCGGAGTCCCGGCGCCTGGAGACCGTCGGCGTGGAGGAGGCGGTGGCCCGCCTCGGCTGCTCGGTGAACTGGATCTGGGAGCCGGGCACGCTGGACGGCGGTGACGTCCTGAAGGTCGGCGACACGGTGTACGTCGGCCGCGGCGGGCGCACCAACGCGGCCGGTGTGCAGCAGGTGCGGGCCGCCTTCGAACCGCTGGGCGCGCGTGTGGTCGCCGTCCCCGTGAGCAAGGTGCTGCACCTGAAGTCGGCGGTGACCGCGCTGCCCAACGGCACGGTGATCGGGCACATACCGAAGGTCGACCGGCCGTCGCTGTTCCCGCGCTTCCTGTCGGTTCCCGAGGAGTCCGGCTCGCACGTGGTGCTGCTCGGCGGCCACAAGCTGCTGATGGCGGCGAGCGCCCCGAAGACCGCGGAACTGCTGACCGACCTCGGCCACGAGGTGGTGACGGTGGACATCGGCGAGTTCGAGAAGCTGGAGGGCTGTGTGACCTGTCTCTCGGTACGACTGCGGGAGCTGTACGCCTGATCGGGTGAACCCGTCACTTCGACGGCCCCGGGATCCGACGAACTACGGGGCCGCCGACATGCCGAGGAGCGTGCCCGGGGGTGACGTGGAACAGCGCCTGGCAACGCCGGAGAGGTGAGTCTGACCGCCCTGATCAGCGATCTTTACGACGCCCTTAACCTACGGCTTCGTAACCTACGGATTCGTAGCCTACGATCACGTAGGTTTTCCGGCACCGCTCGCCGGACCGTCCCGCATGCCTCCCCTTTGTACGGCGTCCCCCTGGAGTTCCCGTGACGATCACCACCCCTCACCTCGGCAGCCCGTCCGCCTGGACCGACGCCCGGCTGCTGTTCGCACTGGAGGAAGTGGTCGAGAACGAACTGAACCGGCATCTGAAGATCGCCAAGGACTGGATGCCGCACGAGTACGTGCCCTGGAGCGACGGCCGCAACTTCCCGGGCCTGTTCGAGGACGGGGAGGCCTGGGAGAAGGGCCAGTCGAAGGTGACCGAGATCGGCCGCATCGCCCTCGTGGTCAACCTGCTCACCGAGGACAACCTGCCGAGCTACCACCACGAGATCGCCACGCTCTTCGGCCGCGACGGCGCCTGGGGCACCTGGGTGCACCGCTGGACCGCCGAGGAGGGCCGGCACGGCATCGTGATGCGTGACTACCTGCTCGCCTCGCGCGCGGTGGACCCGGACAAGCTGGAACAGTTCCGCATGTCGCACATGAGCGAGGGCTTCGAGTCCGACAACCGGCACTCGATGCTGCACTCGGTGGCCTACGTCGCCTTCCAGGAACTGGCCACCCGGATCTCGCACCGCAACACCGGCCACCAGTCCGGCGACCCGGTGTGCGACCGGATGCTGGCCCGCATCGCGACCGACGAGAACCTGCACATGGTCTTCTACCGCAACCTGCTGAAGGCCGCGTTCGAGCTCGCGCCCGACCTGACGATGCAGGCCGTGCGGGACGTCGTGGTCAACTTCCGCATGCCCGGCCACGGCATCCCCGGCTTCGAGCGGGCCGCCGCGCAGATGGCCATCGGCGAGGTCTACAACCTGCGCATCCACCACGACGACGTGCTGCAGCCCGTGCTGCGCTTCCTGAAGGTCTTGGAGATCGACGGCCTCGGCCCCGAGGGACGCCAGGCGCAGGAGGAACTCGGCCTGTTCATGGGCGGCCTGAACGCGGAGGCCCTCAAGTTCGACGAGAAGCTGGCCGCACGCAAGGCCCGTATGGCGACCCGCGACGGAGCCTGACGCACACGGACCCCGCGACCGGCCGGGTGGCTCGGCCGGTCCCGGTTCAGTTCGACGTGCGGCGCAGGGCGAGGCGTTCCTTCTCGGACAGACCGCCCCAGACGCCGAAGCGCTCGTCGTTGGCCAGCGCGTAGTCCAGGCAGGCCGGGCGCAGCTCGCACATGGCGCAGATGCGCTTCGCCTCGCGCACCGAGCTGCCGGGCTCGGGGAAGAAGAAGTCCGGCCCGGTCTGCGCGCACAGGGCCTGCGCCTGCCAGGTGTCGTCGGCCGGGGTGATCGTGTCGAAGTGCATGACCAGGATCGTGCCGCGCCGCGAAAAACGTTCGATCAACGCCGGGTCAACGCCGCCGCCAGGGCCTCCGGCCGCCTTGATGATGCTCCCCCGGACGGTATCCGTGCACGGCGGCGCGCGGAGCGGTACGAAAACCCGGAGAACGCGCCCGGTCACCCAGGGTGAGAACCGGGCCGGTCCCGCGCGTCGCGGTGCTCCGGCGGCGATTGTCAGTGGGCGGTGCCAGACTCGGCAGTGCACAGGACGGGCCCCTTCCGAGGAGGGCGAAGATGCTCACCACCCGTTTCGTCGACGGCGCTCCGAACTGGATCGACGTCGGCACATCCGACATCGACGGCGCCCGATCCTTCTACGGCGCCCTCTTCGGCTGGCAGTTCCAGTCGGCGGGACCGGACGCCGGCGGCTACGGTTTCTTCCAGCTGGACGGCAGGACCGTGGCGGGCGGCATGCAGACCGGCCCCGAGCAGGGCCCACCGGCCTGGACGGTGTACTTCCAGAGCGAGGACGCGCAGGCCACCGCCAAGAAGGCCGAGCAGGCGCACGGCAGAGTGCTGTTCCAGCCGATGGACGTGATGGGCCAGGGGCACATGGCGGTCCTCGCCGACCAGGCGGGCGTGCCGTTCGGGATCTGGCAGCCCGGGCGGACCAAGGGCGTCGGCGCGGCGGACGAACCGGGCGCGCTGTGCTGGGTCGAGCTGTACACCCCGGACATCGCGGCGGCCGCCGCCTTCTACCACCAGGTGCTCGGCCTGGAGACCTCCGCCGTGCCCTTCCCGGGCGGGACGTACACCTGCGTCAACCCGGCCGGCGGCGGGGACGACACGATGTTCGGCGGGATGGTGCCGCTGGCCGACGACCCGTCCGAGGCCGGCGGCGGCCCGTACTGGCTGCCGTACTTCGAGGTCGAGGACACCGACGCACTGGTCGACCAGGTGCGGCAGCTCGGCGGTGAGGTGCGCATGCCGGCGACGACCGTGGAGGGTGTCGGCCGCATGGCCAAGTTCGGCGATCCGTACGGCGCCCGGTTCGCGGTGATCACCAGCGAGTCGCAGCAGGGCTGAGCCCGGCCGGACCCATCGGACAGACCCTAGGCGGAGGCCCGCCGTATCAGCGTGGTCGGGAGGATCACGCCGCCTGCGGCCGGCGGTTGTTCCGCGGCTGCCGTCCGGTCGCGGCCGCCGGCCAGGCCGCGCAGCAGCAGGCGGGCCATCAGGCGGCCCATCTCCTCGATGTCCTGACGGACCGTCGTCAGGGGCGGGTCGGTCTCCATGGCGACGGGGAGCATGTCGTCGAAACCGATCACGGCCACGTCCTCGGGCACCCGCCGGCCGCTCGCCCGCAGCACCCGCAGGGCGCCGAGCGCGGTGAGGTCGTTGGCGGCGAACACGGCGTCCACGTCTGGGCACCTGCCGAGGAGTTCGCGCATGGCGCGTTCGCCGCCGCCCGGGGTGAAGTCGCTCTCCACGACCAGCCGGGGATCGCTCGCTCCCGGTACCTCGGCCATGACGTCCCGGTACCCGTCGAGCCGGTCCACCGCCGACGTCTGGTCCAGGGCGCCGGTCAGGTGCGCGACACGTGTGCGGCCGAGGTCCACGAGGTGCCGTACGGCCGCGCGTGCCCCGCCACGGTTGTCGCAGTCGACGTACACCACGCCCGGGTCGTGCCCCGAGGACGGCGTGGCGTCGGCCGTACGGCCGTCGTCGCCCCAGCCGGGCCGGCCGCCGAACACGGTGGGCACACCGGCGTCGTGGATGAGGCCGGGCAGCGGGTCGTCGAGGTGCAGGGAGAAGACGAGCGCACCGTCGACATGGCCACCGGCGAGATACCGGGCCACGCGCGCGTGATCGTCACGGCCCTCCGTGAGAAGCAGCACCAGCTGGTTGTCGTGGGCGGTCAGCTCCTTGCTGATCCCCCGCAGTTGGAGGGCGAAGAAGGGGTCGGCGAAGACCCGGGTCTCCGGCTCGGCGATGACGACCGCGACGGCGTCGTGCCGCCTGGTGACCAGGCTGCGCGCCGCCTGGTTGGGGACGTAACCCAGCTCCGCCACGGCCTGCCGGACCCGCTCGGCCACGGGTTCGCGCACCCCGTCGCCACCGTTGACCACCCGGGACACGGTGGCCCGGGACACACCGGCCCGCGCGGCCACGGCCTCCAACGTGGGACGCGACGCTGCCTCGGTCACTTCGGGACTCCTCCTCAAGTCTGCCGGTCAGGATAACCGCGCGGTGGCCGCGACGCCGGAGCGCCGACGGAGTCCTGCCAGGACCGGAGACCGAGACCGGCAACCGGAGGAACGACGCGCGACGCGACTTCACAACCGGCCTGCGTCGCAATCGGCTTGCGTCCGAGCGGTGGTCTCGGCGACGATCATCGTATGACGACACCGCGAAAGGCCCATGACGTCTGACCGGCCCGAGACACGGCTCGCGCCTTACGCGCGACTGCCGCGCGCCCATCACGACCACCATGTCCTCCACAGCTCGGTCGACGCCTTCGGCCGCGCCCACTGGCTGCTCACCGAACACCCTCCCGCGGACTCCGTCCGGGGCGGCGCCCGCTCGCCTCGCTCGCGCGACCGGGACGCACTCTGCGACCTCCTGGTGGTGACCGTCGGCGACGGCGCCCCGTACGAGACCCGTCTGACGGCGGTGCCGCCGCGCTTCCCCCGTGTCGAGGCCCTGCCGGACGGCGGCTTCCTGCTGTTGGCCTCCCGGTCCCGCCCGAGCGACGGGCGGCAGGTCCAGGTCTTCGACGCCCTGGGCCGCCCCACGGACACCTTCCGTGTGGGAGACGCGGTCTCCCACTGCCTGGTGGACGAGAGCGGCGCCTTGTGGGTCGGCCACTTCGACGAGGGGGTCTACGGCGACGACGAGCTGAGCGCGCCGGGCCTGAGCCGCTGGAGTTCGTCCGGTGAACGCCTGTGGTCGTACCGTCCGGTGCCCGGAGCGGACTGGATCTCCGACTGCTACGCGTTGAACGTGTCCGGCCGGACGGCCTGGGCCTGCCCCTACACCGACTTTCCGCTGCTGCGGATCGATCCGGCCGGTGCGGTCCGGGTACGGCGCAACCTGCTGCGCGGCGCCAAGGGCTTCGCGGTGCACGGCGGACGGGTCGTGTTCCTCGGCGGGTACGGCGACGACCACGACCGGATCGCCGACTGCCGGCTGACCGGGGACACCGTCGAAGTGGGGGACGAGCGGCGGCTGACGCGCCCCGACGGCAGCCGGCTCGACCGGGGCAGCCGGATCGTCTCGCGCGGTGCCCGGCTCTACGTCCAGGACGGGCCCCGCACCGAGTGGTGGGTCCTGGACCTCGCGTGAGCCGCGGGCACGGTCCGGGATCCGTGGCTCGGGTCGGCCGCCGCCGGGTCAGTCCAGGAGATCGAGCGTCGCTCCCACACCCCGGCGCTCCGCCTCCCGCCAGGCGAGCCAGGTGAGGGCGAGATCCTGCCAGGGCAGCCCGACGGGGGCGTACACCGTGCGCTGCCGGGTGGAGGTGCGCCCGGGGTGCGCGCCGCGCAGGACCTCCGTCAAGGTCGCGTCGGCGGCGATGCGGGCGATTCCGGTGGCCGCCAACACCCCGGTCCGTACGGCGAGTTCGGTGTCGTCGACGACGAGGAGCGCGGTGTCCAGCAGATCGGGGGCGAGTTCCCGTTTGCCGGGTTCGTCGGTGCCGAGGCTCGTGAAGTGCTGTCCGGCTCGGGTGTCCGCGAGGGCGAGCAGCGGGGCCCGGGACCAGGTCGCGAGCAGCACGGTGTCCGCGGCCTCGGCCACCGCGCGGGCCGAGTCCAGCACCCGGCCGCCGTGCCGGGCGGCGAACGCGGCGGCCCGTGCGGAGTCGGTGTCGTGCACGACGAGTCGCCCGGGCCGGCGCTCGCTCGCCAGGCCGCGCAGGGTCAACTCGGCCTGGGCACCGGCTCCGATCACGCCGAGCACGTCGCCATCGGCCGGAGCCAGGAGCGCGGTTCCGAGGGCGGCGGCCAGTCCGGTCCGCCAGGCCGTGACGGTCGCGGAGTCCAGCAGGGCGAGCAGTTCGCCGTCCGCGCCGCTGTGCAGGCAGATCACCCCGCGCAGGGCGGGCCGGGCACCCGGGAACTTCGCGTTGACCTTCACGGTGTACGCGTCGACGCCGGGCAGGAGGCCGGGGATCAGCGCGGTGGCGGTGCCGGGGAACGGCAGGTCGGTACGGACCCGTTGACCGGGTACGCCGACCGCGCCGGCCGTGCGGAAGCCGTCGCGCAGGGCGTTGAGACAGGCCGTGGGTTCGAGCACGGAGTCCAGGGCGCTTCGGGTCAGGAGACGGGTCATCCCCGCATGATCCCCTGCTCCGGGGCCGTTGTCAGTGCCGTGGTGCATGCTGTGATCAGTGGCGGACGGGCGTCATGGATCACGGGGGAGGGCGGCATGTTCAAGCGGATCGAGGACGTCGGGGCGCGGTGCCCCACCAGGGGTCGGTGTGCGACGGCGCGCTCGCGCGGGTGCCGTTCCTACGCGCAGGACCCGCAGGGCGCGGGCGATGGTCCGGCAAGCCGTGCCGGGCCTCTCAGGAAGTCTCCTCCCGGCGGGCCCGGCTCGGCTGGACCCGTTTCGGTTCGCCGGGCATCTTCGGGTACTCCGGCGGGTAGGGCAGGTCGCCCAGGCCGTGGTCGTGTTCGTCGCGGCGGGCCAGTTCCAGCAGGGCGTCCAGGGAGTAGGCGTGGTCGTCCATGTCGGCGTGCACGTCGCCGAGTTCGGTGAAGCGGGCCGGCATGGTGGCGAGGTCGAAGTCGGCGGGGTGGGCCACGCCGACCTCCTCCCAGCGCAGGGGCGCTGAGACGGGGGCGTCGGGGCGGGGGCGTACGGAGTAGGCGGAGGCGATGGTGCGATCGCGGGCGGTCTGGTTGTAGTCGATGAAGATGCGGCGGCCCCGCTCCTCCTTCCACCACTTGATCGTCACCTGGTCGGGCATCCGGCGTTCCATCTCCCGGCCGACGGCGATGGCGGCGCGCCGTACCTGGGCGAAGGTCCAGCGCGGCTCGATGGGGACGAAGACGTGCAGCCCCCGGCCGCCGGAGGTCTTCGGCCAGCCGCGCAGCCCGCCGAACTCGTCGAGCACGGCGCGCAGTTCGTGGGCGGCGCGGGCGGCGTCGTCGTAGTCGGTGCCGGGCTGCGGATCGAGGTCGATACGGAGTTCGTCGGGGCGGTCGACGTCCGTGGCGCGAACCGGCCACGGGTGGAAGGTGACGGTGCCGTACTGGGCGGCCCACACCACGGCGGCCTCCTCGGTGGGGCACATCTCGTCGGCGCTGCGGCCGCTGGGGAAGGTGATGTGGGCGGTCGGGATCCAGTCGGGCATGCCCTTCGGTGCCCGCTTCTGGTAGAACCACTCGCCACCCACGCCGTCCGGGTAGCGCTCCAGGGTGGTGGGGCGGTTGCGCAGCGCGCGCAGGATGCCGGGCCCGACGGCGACGTAGTACTGCGCGAGGTCCAGCTTGGTGAAGCCCCGCTCCGGGAAGAAGACCTTGTCCGGACTGGACAGCCGTACGGTCCGGCCGCCTGCCTGCAGTTCCACCGCGTCACCCATGCGGCCACGGTAGGCGCACCCCCCATACCTCGCACACCGGGCGTCAGGGGATGTATGCGAGCAGAATCGGACCATGGATCTGCCGGTGATGCCACCTGTGAAGCCCATGCTCGCCAAGTCCGTGGCGAAGATCCCGCCGGGCATGCACTACGAGGCGAAGTGGGACGGGTTCCGGGCGATCGTGTTCCGGGACGGGGCCGAGGTCGAGCTGGGCAGCCGTACCGGAAGGCCGTTGACCAGGTATTTTCCCGAGTTGGTGGCGGCGTTGAAGGACCGGGTTCCCAAGCGGTGCGTGCTGGACGGGGAGATCGTGATCGCGCGGGAGGGCCGTCTGGACTTCGACGCGCTGACCGAGCGGATCCACCCGGCCGACTCCCGGGTGCGGATGCTCGCCGAGCGGACTCCGGCCTCGTTCGTCGCCTTCGATCTGCTCGCCCTGGACGACCACTCCCTGCTCGACACCCCGCTCACCGACCGCCGGGCGCTGCTGGAACGGGCGCTAGCTCAGGTGACGCCGCCGGTTCATCTGGCGCCCGCGACGACGGATCCGGACGTGGCGCAGCAGTGGTTCGAGCAGTACGAGGGCGCCGGTCTCGACGGGGTGGTCGCCAAGCCGCCGACCCTGCGCTATCTGCAGGACGAGCGAGCCATGTTCAAGATCAAGCACGAGCGGACGGCGGACGTGGTCGTGGCCGGGTACCGCTTCCACAAGAGCGGTCCGGTGGTCGGCTCGCTGCTGCTCGGGCTGTACGACGAGCACGGCGCACTCCAGCACGTGGGCGTGTCGGCCGCCTTCGCCATGAAGAAGCGGGCCGAACTGGTCGAGGAACTGGCACCGCTGCGCATGGACGACGTGACCGGGCATCCGTGGGCGGCGTGGTCGGACGAGAGCGCCCATGAGACCGCCCGGCTGCCGGGCGCGCCGAGCCGCTGGTCGGGCAAGAAGGACCTGTCCTGGGTGCCGCTGCGGCCGGAGCGGGTCGCCGAGGTGGCCTACGACCACATGGAGAACGGGCAGCGCTTCCGGCACACCGCCCGCTTCCGCCGCTGGCGCCCGGACCGCACACCGCAGAGCTGCACCTACGCCCAGTTGGAGGAGCCGGTGCGGTACGACCTCGCGGAGATCCTCGGCGACCGGGACCGCGACTGAGACAGGGCTGCCGCAGGCGTACCCGGGTGTCGTTCACGGGCCGCGCCGCCCGCACGGGTCATGTCTCGGGCCCGTTCGGCCCACGAAGCGCGCAGGACCGTATGCGTTCGGGTAAGGCCAGCGATGACCCGATGAACGCACAATCCGACAACACGAACGGGGTGGCCGCAGTGGGCATGAGACACAAGGCGCGCATGAGGCGCACGGCACTGACGACGGCCGTGCTGGCCGCATCGCTGTCGGGCTCCCTTACGGCCGGCTGCGCCCACTCCGACGGGGACGACAACCGCGCCCCGCAGCACACCGCCACCCCCGCCGCGCCACCCGCCCCCGGCCCGCAGGTCGCGGCGTCCGGTTCACCGCTCGTCGTGAAGATCGACAACGTACCGGCGGCACGCCCGCAGAACGGCCTCGATGCGGCGGACGTGGTGTACGCCGAGCAGGTGGAGGGCGGCCTGAGCCGGCTGCTGGCGGTGTACGCGACCAGGCTTCCAGAGACCGTCGGACCGGTGCGCAGCGCCCGCGAGTCCGACCTGGAGCTGCTGCGCCAGTTCCACCGGCCGACGCTCGCCTTCTCCGGCGCACACCGCAAGCTGCTGCCGCAGATCGGCAAGGCGCCGCTGCGGGCGCAGTCCGCCGACCAGGACCCGAGCGCCTACTTCCGCGCCACCGGCAAGGCCGCCCCGCACAACCTCTATCTGCACCCGGCCAAGCTGCTGACGTCCGCCCCCGGCAGGGCGGCGCTGACGACCGGCTACCGCTACGGCCCGGCCCCGTCCGGCGGCACGCCCACGGCCGCACGCACCCTGCGCTACCCGGCCGCGCGCTTCACGTTCACCTGGTCCGCCGAGCGGCACCGCTGGCTGGTCGCCATGGACGGCACGTCCACGGCGATGGCGGACGGTGCGCGGGTGGAGCCGGCGACGGTCGTCGTGCAGCATGTGCGCATCCGTGACTCCAGCTATCGCGACGTGCTCGGCAACCCCACGCCGTACACCGAGACGGTCGGCTCGGGGAAGGCGGAGGTGCTGCGCGACGGACGGTCCTTCGACGCGTCCTGGTCGCGGCCGAGGGCGACGGACGGCACCTCGTTCACGACGGCCGGCGGCCGCCGGATGAACTTCGCCGAGGGCCAGGTGTGGGTGGTGTTCGCGCCGGCGCCGTGAGACGTCCGATCAGCCCTGCGCCGCCACCGGCTCCGCCGGGTTCCGCAGCCCCTCCGCCGCGTCCGCCACCCGGCGGATCAGCTGGAAGAAGACCGTCTGCTCCTCGGGCGACAGGGGCGCGAGGAGGACCTGGTTCATCCGGGCGGTGCGCAGGGTCAGCCTGCGATGCGTGCGCAGACCGTCGTCGGTGAGGCGGAGCAGGAAGCGCCGGCCGTCCTCCGGGTCGCGCGTCTTGGTCAGCAGCCCACGGCGGCCGAGCCGGCTGATGACCTCGGCGATGGTCGACCGGTCCAGGCCCACCCGCTCCCCCACGGTCCGCTGGTCGAGGCCCGACTCGGCCACGAGCGCGTTCATGACAGCGAACTGCGGCGAGGTGATCTCCTCGGAGACCATGGTGTTCCACAGCAGGTAGTGCGCCTGCTGCAGCCGCCGGGCCAGATGCCCGGGGTGGGTGCCGAGGTCCACGGCGGCCATGTGCGCTCCCCTGATGGTTTGATCGATTGCGGTCTGATCGACTTTATTAGTCTGTGTACTGAACGATACCCGGCGATCAGTCCGACTGTCTTCCGCTCGAAGCACCTGCCAGCAGGGGTCTTGACGGCTTTCGGCGTCCGGTGGCAGCGTGAGGGACACCTCGCTAAAATACTCAGTGCCCTGATGAATTGACGAGATGGGGCTTCACGGATGGACAAGGTGGTCGCCACGGCCGGGGAGGCGGTGGCCGATGTGGCGGACGGCGCGTCCCTCGCGGTCGGCGGGTTCGGGCTGAGCGGTGTGCCGAACGTACTGATCCAGGCGCTCCACGAGCGCGGGGTCGGCGGGCTGAGCGTGGTGTCGAACAACTGCGGGGCGATGGGGACCGGGCTCGCCGTGCTGCTGGCGGCGGGCCGGATCGCCCGCGTGACCGGCTCCTACATCGGCGCCAACAAGGAGTTCGCCCGCCAGTACCTGTCCGGTGAGCTGGAGGTGGAGCTGATCCCGCAGGGCACGCTGGCCGAGCGTCTGCGCGCGGGCGGCGCCGGGATTCCCGCCTTCTACACCCCGGCCGGGGTCGGCACCCAGGTCGCCGAGGGCGCACTGCCCTGGCGCTACGACGGGCGGGGCGGCGTCGCACTGGCCTCGCCACCGAAGGAGGTGCGGGAGTTCGACGGCGCGGAGTACGTCCTGGAGCGCGCGATCCGCACCGACTTCGCACTGGTCAGGGCCGCGAAGGGCGACCGGCACGGGAACCTGGTCTTCAACAGGTCCACCCGGAACTTCAACCCCCTGGCCGCCATGGCCGGCAAGGTCACGATCGCCGAGGTGGAGGAGTTGGTCGAGCCCGGCGCGATCGACCCGGACGCCGTACATCTGCCGGGCATCTTCGTGCAGCGCGTGGTGGCGCTGACCCCGCAGCAGGCGGCGGACAAGCGGATCGAGCAGCGGACGGTGAGCGGCTGATGGCCTGGACACGCGAGGAGATGGCCGCGCGGGCGGCGCGAGAGCTGCGGGACGGGCAGTACGTCAACCTCGGCATCGGGCTGCCGACGCTGATCCCGAACCATCTGCCCGAAGGGGTGGAGGTGGTCCTGGAGTCGGAGAACGGGATTCTCGGCACCGGTCCGTACCCGACCGAGGACCAGGTCGATCCGGATCTGATCAACGCCGGCAAGGAGACCGTGACCGTCCTGCCGGGGGCCTCCTTCTTCGACTCGGCGTTGTCGTTCGCGATGATCCGGGGCGGGCACATCGACGTGGCCGTGCTGGGCGCGATGCAGGTCTCGGCCTCCGGTGACCTGGCCAACTGGGCCGTGCCGGGCAAGCTGGTCACCGGGATCGGCGGGGCGATGGATCTGGTGCACGGCGCCCGGGAGGTCATCGTGGTGATGACCCACACCGCCAAGGACGGCTCGCCGAAGATCCTCAAGGAGTGCACGCTCCCGCTCACGGGCAAGGCGTGTGTGGACCGGATCGTCACGGATCTGGCGGTGCTGGACGTCACCGAGGCCGGGCTGGTGCTCGTGGAGACCGCGCCGGGTGTGGCGGTGGACGAGGTCGTCGCCCTGACCGAGGCCGAACTGAAGATCGCGGAGAGTCCGCAGTGAACCCTGTCAAGGCGAGGACGGATCCCCGGCGGACCCTCCGCGCGACCGACCCGCACCACTTCGGCCTCGCCCTGGTCCACGAGCGGCAGCGACAAGGAAGCATCAGGTATCCCCCCATGACTCTCACCCAGCGCGACATCGACCAGGAGATCGCCGCCAAGCGCGCCGCGTACGAGGAGCGCGTCGCCGGTGGCGCCCCCGCCGAGCACCACCCGCGCCGCGACTACGCGCCCTACCGCTCCTCCGTGCTCCGCCACCCCGAGCAGCCCCTGATCGCCATCGACACCGCCCAGGACCCGGATCTGGTCGAGCTGCGCTCCCCCGCCTTCGGGGAGCGCGACATCACCGAGATCGACAACGACCTCACCCGGCACCACCGGGGCGAGCCGATCGGCGAGCGGATCACCGTCTCCGGGCGGCTGCTGGACCGCACCGGGCGCCCGGTGCGCGGCCAGCTGATCGAGATCTGGCAGGCCAACTCGGCCGGCCGCTACGCCCACCGGCGTGAGCAGCACGATGCCGCACTCGACCCGAACTTCACCGGTGTGGGCCGCACGCTCACCGACGCCGAGGGCCGCTACCGCTTCACCACCATCCAGCCGGGCCCCTACCCCTGGCGCAACCACGTGGGCGCCTGGCGCCCGGCGCACATCCACTTCTCAGTGTTCGGCGCGGCGTTCACCCAGCGGCTGGTGACGCAGATGTACTTCCCGAACGACCCGCTGTTCCCGTACGACCCGATCCTGCAGTCGGTGACGGACGACACGGCCCGGCGGCGGCTGGTGGCCACCTACGACCACGACCTGTCGGTGCCCGAGTTCTCGCTCGGCTACCACTGGGACATCGTGCTGGACGGCCCGGCCGCCACCTGGATCGAAGAAGGACGCTGACCCGCCATGACGCAGATCGACCCGAGCGGCCCGGAGCAGCTGCCGCCCACCCCGTCCCACACGGTCGGCCCCTTCTACGGCTGTGCGCTGCCCTTCCGCGGCGGCGAGGACATCGCACCGCTCGGCCACCCGGACACGATCACCGTGCACGGGTACGTCGTCGACGGCGCGGGCGAACCGCTGCCGGACGCCCTGGTGGAGCTGTGGGGTGCGCGCCCCGACGGCGCGGTCCCCCAGGTGGACGGTTCCCTGCGCCCCGACCCCGCCACCGGCGGGCATCTGGGCCGCAACGGCGTGGAGTTCACCGGCTGGGGCCGTAGCCAGACCGACGCCGACGGCCACTGGTACGCCCGTACGCTCCGGCCCGGCGCGCGGGGCCGGAGCGCCCCGTACGTGAGCGTCTGCGTCTTCGCGCGCGGCCTGCTCATGCACCTGTTCACCCGGATCTATCTGCCGGGCGACGAGGCCGCGCTCGCCGCCGATCCGCTGCTCAGCCGCCTGGGCGACCGGCGCGACACTCTGATCGCCGACGCCGAGGGCCCGGCCCTCCACCGTTTCGACATCCGTCTTCAGGGCGAGGGCGAGACGGTCTTCCTGGAGTACCAGTGACTCCCCCACCCGTCGGCCGGCAGGCACCCCCGGACGACCTCGACGGCGACGGCGACGGCGACACGGGGCTGCTCGGCCCGGGGTGGACCGGGTCCCCCGCTGCCCGCGCGACCGGCGACAGCGCGTATCTGCGAGCCCTCCTGGAGGCCGAGGCCGCGCTGACCCGCGCCCAGGCCGCGCTGGGCCTCGCCCCGGCCGAGGCCGCCGACGCGGTGACCCGGGCGGCCGACCCCGCCCGTTTCGACCCGCGCTCCCTCGCCGGTCGCGCCCGCGCCGGCGGCAATCCGGTGATCCCGCTCGTCGCGGACCTCACCGCCGCGGTCGGCGAACCGTACGGCCCGTACGTCCACCGGGGCGCGACCAGCCAGGACATCCTGGACACCGCGACGATGCTGGTCGCCGCGCGCGCCTTGGAGGCGGTCCTCGCCGACCTGGCGCGCACCGAGCGCGCCCTCGCCCGGCACTCCGCCGCTCACCGGGACACCCCGATGCCGGGCCGTACGCTCACCCAGCACGCGGTGCCGACGACCTTCGGTCTGAAGGCGGCCGGCTGGCGGTCACTGGTCCTCGACGCACGGGACCGCGTCGCCCGGGTGCGCGAGGCTCTTCCCGCTCAACTCGGCGGCGCCGCGGGGACCCTGGCCGCGTTCGCGGCGTACGGGACCTGGGACGCGACGGCGCTGACCGAGGCCTACGCCCGCGAAGTGGGCCTCGTCGCAGCGCCGTTGCCCTGGCACGGCCTGCGCACCCCGGTCGCCGACCTGGCCGGTGCGCTGGCCTTCACCGCGGGCGCCCTGGGCAAGATCGGCGAGGATGTGCTGACGCTGTCGCGCACCGAGATCGGTGAGGTGAGCGAGGGCAGCGGGGGCGCCTCGTCCGCCATGCCGCACAAGGCCAACCCGGTGCGCTCCACCCTCCTCGTGGCCGCGGCCCGGCGCGCACCACAGCTCGCGGCCACGCTGTACGGCTGTGTCGCCGCCGGGGACGAGCGGCCGGCCGGGGCCTGGCACGCGGAGTGGGAGCCGCTGCGCGAGCTGCTCCGGCTGACCGGGGGCGCGGTCCGGGACGCGGCGGAACTCGCCGAGGGCCTGCGCGTGCACGCCGGGGCCATGCGCCGGAATCTGGACCTCACCCATGGGCTGATCGTCACCGAGCGGCTCTCCGCCGCCCTGGCACCCCACCTCGGGCGCTCCCGAGCCAAGGAACTGCTCACCGAACTCGCCCGCCGCACCGTCCGCGAAGGCCGTCTGCTCGGTGAACTCCTCGCGGGGGAGGTGGAGTTGAGGGAACTGGACCTGGACCTGGCCGCGCTCACCGACCCCGCCCGCTACACCGGTTTCGCCGGTGACCTCACCGACCGTGCGCTGGAGAGACGTTGACCGTGAAACTCCTCAACCACCGGGCCGAGGGCCCGGCCTCCGCTGCTGCGCTGCTGCTCGGGCCCTCGCTCGGCACCTCGTACGCCCTGTGGGACGCGGTCGCGCCCGAACTGTCGGCCGCCCACCGCGTGGTGCGCTGGGACCTGCCCGGGCACGGCGGGTCGGCGCCGGACCTGATCGGGCCGGGCGCGACCGTCGGCGATCTGGCCGCCCTCGTGCTGGCCCTCGCCGACGCGCTCGGCATCGACCGCTTCGGCTACGCGGGCGTCTCCCTCGGCGGCGCCGTAGGCCTTCATCTGGCCGTGCACCACCCCGAGCGGCTGACCTCCCTGGCAATCGTGTGCTCCTCCGCCCACTTCGGGGGCAGCGCGCCCTGGCGGGAGCGGGCGCGGCGGGTGCGCGGCGAAGGCATGGAGTGGCTGGTGGAGAGCGCCGACGCGCGCTGGTTCACGCCGGGGTTCACCGTGCCGAGGCTGGTCCGGGACCATCGGGAGGTCGATCCGGAGGCGTACGCCGCCTGCTGCGACGCGCTCGCCGTGTTCGACCTGCGGGACCGACTCGGCGACATCGCCGTACCGACGCTGCTGGTGGCGGGCAAGCTGGATCCCGCGACGCCGCCCGCGCATCTGCGGGAGATCGCCGACGCGGTGCCCGGCTCGACGCTGGTGGAGCTGCCGGGCGCCTCGCATCTGGCACCCGCACAGTGCCCGCGGGCCGTGCTGGCCGCGCTGCGCGCCCAGCTCGACGGGTTGCCGACGAGCGGGACGGCGGTGCGCCGGGAGGTGCTGGGCGATGCGCACGTGGACCGGGCGCAGGCGCGGCAGACTCCTTTCACGGCCCGCTTCCAGGACTTCATCTCCCGCTACGCCTGGGGGGAGATCTGGACCGATCCGACGCTGTCCCGCCGCGAGCGCAGCATGATCACGCTGACCGCGCTGGTCGCGCACGGCCACTACGACGAGCTGGCGATGCACGTCCGGGCGGCGCGGCGCAACGGGCTGACCCCGCAGGAGATCGGCGCGGTGCTGCTGCAGACCGCCGTCTACTGCGGGGTGCCGGCCGCCAACTCCGCGTTCGCGACGGCCCAGCGGGTCCTCGCCGAACTGGCGGAGGAGGGCGAGACCGACGCCGGAGGGTGAACCCGCTGGTCGTGGCGTCGACAGCCCCTCTCTCGGTGCCGGAGCGTGTCCGCGCCGCTGCCGGTCCCACGGAGGACGCGGTCTCCCGGCTGCGGTCCCTCGCCTACCGCAGCCCGCGCCCTGTCTCCAGCACCTCCCTCGCCTGGGCCACGAGGCCTTCCGCGCCACAGGAGCGGGCGAGGTCCAGGCCCCGGTTGAGTTCCGTGGCGGAGCGGGCGGCGATGCCGTACTCGACGCGGGCCGCCGCGTGTTCGTACTGGCAGGGTGAGGCTTCCAGGTAGGTGACGGCACGGGCGGCGAGCTGGACCGCGCGTCCGCCGGTCTCCAGGGCGGCGGCGCAGCGCAGGGCCTCGCCGATGGCGGTGTCCGTGCCGAAGCGTTCGGCCTGCCGGCGGGCGTCGGCGGCGAGCTGTGCGGCACGGGCCGGGTCCTGCTCGGCGAGGGCCTTGGCGAGGTCGATGGACCACGGGGAGAGGACGGGGTTGTGGCCGCCGCGCGAGGCGGCCGTCTTCTCCGCGGCCTCCAGTTCGTTGATGCCCTCCTCGGTGCGGCCGACGGCGAGCAGCAGCCGACCGCGTACGCAGCGGATGTCGGGCAGCACGATCGTGGAGGGGTAGGGCGGTGCGAAGCCGTACTGTTCGGCGATCGACCAGGCCTCGTCGACCCGGCCGCGCGCCAGCAGCGTGTCCACCAGTCCGCAGGTCGCCGACCAGTACAGCGGCAGTCGGCGGCCGACGCGCTCGGCGAGGACCAGGGCCTCGCGCAGGGTGGACTCGGCGTCGCGCAGCCGACCCTGTCTGCGGTAGGCCAGGCCGAGGAAGGCGTTGGCGAGGGAGAGGTGGCCGCCGCGCCAGCCGGCGCTGGTGTAGGCGCGCAGGGCCTCGGCGAAGAGGCTCTCGGCGCGGTCGAGCCGGTCGGCGTAGGCGTACGCGCTGCCGAGCATCATCAGCAGCTCGATGCCCCACTCCTGGTCGGTCCAGCCGAGCCCGGGCGCCAGGCGGCCGTTGACGAGGGCGCGGTCGCACAGTTCGAGGACCTCGTCGGCGCTCTCCCCGTGGGTCATGGCGTCGAAGCCGCGCAGGATGAGCAGGGCGCGCTCGGCGTTGTCGCGGCCGGTGCAGGTCCGCGCGAGTTCGGCCAGACGGGCGGAGCGGGCCGGGGAGACCGTCTCACCGTGGATGCCCTCCCACATGAACTGCACGGCCTGCAGCCGCAGCTTGACCGGGCCCGGTTCATGCCGTGCGGCCTCGGCCTCGACCGTGCGGACGGCCTCCTCCAACTGGTCGTTGTGGAGCAGCGCCTGGGAGAGCCGGACCACCGCGTCGACCCGCCGCTCGCCGTCGAGGCCGGGCAGGCCGAGGGCGTGCTGGAGGTGTTCGATGGTGACGGCGGGCGCGGTGAGCAAAGTGGCGCAGCCCAGTTCGTACAGGACGTGTGCGTGCACCTCGGGGAGCGGCGGCTCCTCCAGGGCACGTTCGAGGCAGGTGCGGGCCGCGTCGGGGGCGCCGACGGCGAGGTGTTCGCGCGCCGCCTCGCGCAGCTGGTCGACGAGTTCCTCGTCGCCGTCGGCGTGCACCTTCAGCAGGTGCCGGGCTGCCTGGGCGGCGCCGCGGCCCAGCTCGGTGATGATCTGGGCGGCCACGCCGTGCATGGCGGTGCACACGCCGGACGGGATGGAGTTGTAGACGGCGGTGGCGATGAGCGGGTGGACGAACTCCAGCTCGTCCTCTTCCCGTTCGGTGCCGGGCAGGGGCGCGGGTTCGGTGAGGATGCGGGCGGCGCAGAGGCGTTCGGCGCAGTGCCGGGCGACGGCCTCGTCCATGGTGGCGAGGCGGGCGACCATGTCGACGGTGATGTCGGTACCGAGGATGGCGGCCTCCCAGGCGAACTGGGTGGCCTCCAGGCCGAGTCCCTTGAGCCGGTCGACCAGTCCCCCGCCGCGGGCGGCGCGGTTGAGGGCGCGCAGCTCCCCGGCCCGGGCCTCGACCGGCTGGAGTTCGCTGTCCTGCACCTTGGCGAGGAGTTCGACGGTCTCGTAGGGGTTGCCCGCGGTGACGGCCCAGACCTCGCGGCAGAACGCGTCGTCGGCGTGGCGGCCGAGGGTGGCGCGGGTGAGTCCCTCGGCGGCGTCGGGGGTGAGCGCCCGGAGATTGCTGACGGGCCGGCCCGCGGCGGCGGCCACCGCGTCGAGGTGGCGGGCGCTGTCGCCGCTGACCTCGCCCGGCCGGCGGGCGACCACGACGAGGACGGAGATGTCGTCGAGGCGTTCGGCGAACGCGGCGAGCCAGCGCAGGGTCTCCTGGTCGGCCCAGTGCGCGTCGTCGACCAGCAGCACGAGCGGCCATTCGCGGCGGGCCAGTCGCCGTACCGCCGCGACGAGTCCGTCGCACACGTACTGCGGGTCGGCGAGGCCTTCCTGCGGGTCGACTATGCCGAGGGCGGGGCCGGCGATGTCGTACCAGTCGCCGAGGTACTCGCGGGCCTCCTCCGGCAGCAGGGACAGCAGGGCGGGCTGGAGCAGTTGCCGCACCACGTTGAACGGGACGGACCTCAGGGTCTCCGCGCCGCGCGCGGACCACACCGCGCAGCCCCGGCGTTCGGCTATGCGGCGCGCCTCGGCCAGCAGTGCGGTCTTGCCGAGTCCCGCCTCGCCGCGGAAGACCAGCAGACTGCCCGCCGACGACTGGTCGCCGCACAGGAGGTCCAGTGCCTGCGCGACGGTGGCGATCTCCGCGTCCCGCTCCCACAGGGCAGCCGAGGCAGCCGCCGGCGGCCGTCCCTCCGTCATCCCGTTACCTCCCCAGGTCGCCCGAATGACGTACAGACCACGAGCGTAGCCGTCCGGTGGGATGTGTGGTGGCCGGTCGGGGCAGCTGTTGCCCCGGTGGGTGAAAGTGGGTGCGGGCAGGCGACGCGCACCCGGACGGAGCAGCCGGTCAGCAGCGGACGGAGCGTCAACCATGGCTGGCACGACACCTGTTTCGGACGCCCGTGCGCGCACGCGTGCGCCGACGGTGCGCGCGGTGGCGGCGGGGGCGGTGGGCAACCTCGTCGAGTGGTACGAGTTCGCGGTCTACGGCTTCCTGGCCACGGTGCTGGCCGAACGGTTCTTCGCGCCGGCGGGCGGCGGCTCCGCCGAGGCGCTGGTGCGGGCGTACGCCGCGTTCGCGCTGGCCTTCTTCTTCCGGCCGCTCGGCGCGGTGCTGTTCGGCAGGCTGGGCGACCGGTGGGGGCGGCGGCCGGTGCTGCTCGCGGTGGTGGCCCTGATGACGGGGACGACGACGCTCATCGGGGCGCTGCCGACGTACGCCACGGCGGGTGCGCTCGCGCCGTGGCTGCTGACGTTCCTGAGGGTGATTCAGGGACTTTCGGCAGGTGGGGAGTTCGGTGGGGCGGTGGCGGTGCTGACCGAGTTCGCACCGCCGGGGCGGCGGGGTCTGTACGGGGCGTGGCAGTCGTTCACGGTGGCGCTGGGACTGCTCCTCGGGGTGGGCGTGGCGGCGGCGACGGCCACCCTGCTCTCCGACGCCCAACTGGCCTCCTGGGGATGGCGGTTGCCGTTCCTGCTGGCGTTGCCGCTCGGCCTGGTCGCGCTGTGGCTGCGGTCGGGGCTGACGGAGACGCCGTCCTTCCTGGCCCACGGACGGGCCCCGGAGGCGCGGACGGTGCGGCTCGGCCCCGGGGTGCTGCTGCTCGCGGCGGCGCGGGTGACGGGCTGGGCGGCGGCCGGCTACACCTTCCTCGTGGTGCTGCCGTCGTACCTGCAGGTCACGCTGCACGCGGACGTCCGGCAGGCGTTGCTCTCGGCGGCCTTGGCCAACGCCGGTTTCGCGGCGGCGATCCTGCCGGCGGGGCTGCTCAGCGACCGGGTCGGCCGACGACCGGTGCTGCTCGCGGGCGCCGTGCTGGTGACGGTGACCGCCGTCCCCGTCCTCGATCTGCTGCAGGACCAGGGCGCTTCGGGCGTCGCGAAGGGGGCGGCTCTCGTCGGCGCGGGGGCGGTCGTGGGCCTGATGGCGGGGCCGGGGCCCGCGCTGCTGGCCGAGACGTTCCCGACCCGGGTGCGCTGGACCGGCCTCGGCCTCGCCTACGCCCTGGCGAACGCGGTGTTCTCCGGCTGCGCGGGCCTGATCATCACGGAGGCGGTACGCCGCACCGGCGATCCCGACATCCCCGCGTACTACGCGGCGGCGGCCTGTGCGGTCAGCGCCCTGGCCCTGCTGAAACGACCCCGGACGGAGGTGGGTTGAGCGGTGCGGGTGATCGGACTGATGTCGGGGACGTCGTACGACGCGGTCGACGCCGCGGCAGCCGTGCTCCGGCTCGACGGCGACACGCTGCTGCTGCGCCCCCTGGGGATGGTGAGCACCCCTTACGACGACGGTCTGCGTGCGGCGCTGACCCGCGCGCTGTCGCCGGCCGCCGCCCCGGCCCCGGCCTCCGGCCAGGGGTGCCCTCCGCTCGCTTCGCTCGCCGAGGTGTGCCGGCTGGACACCGGCATCGGGCGGGCGTTCGCGGCGGCGGCCGTCCGGGCGGACCGTGAACTCTGTGGCGGACAGGCCGAGTTGGTGGCCTCGCACGGGCAGACCGTCTACCACTGGGCGGAGGGCAACCGGGTGCACGGCACGCTGCAGCTGGGCCGGCCGGCATGGATCGCGGAGGCGAGCGGGCTGCCGGTGGTCGCCGACTTCCGGGCCCGCGACGTCGCGGCCGGCGGCCAGGGCGCGCCGCTGGTCAGCCTGGTCGACCTGCTGTGGCTGCGCGGCAGACCGGGCCGGGTGGTGGCCCTGAACATCGGCGGTGTCGCCAATGTGACCGCGCCGGACGGGACGGCGTTCGACACCGGGCCGGGCTGTGCGCTGCTGGACGCCGCGGTCCGGGAGTTCAGCGGCGGACGCGCGGCGTACGACGTGGACGGCGCGCTGGCCGGGCGCGGGCGGCCGGTGCGGCGGCTGCTGGACCGGCTGCTCGCGGACCCGTACTACGCGCTGGCGCCGCCGAAGACGACCGGCAAGGAGGTCTTCCACGCCGGGTATCTGCGCACGGCCGGGCTGTTCGACGGCATCCGTCCCGAGGACGCGCTGGCGACGCTCGCCCAGCTGACGGCCCGGACGATCGCGGACGCGGTGCGGTCCGTGGGCGCCACCGAGGTGATCGCGTCCGGCGGGGGCGTGCGGAACCCGGTGCTGACCGGGATGCTCCGGGAGCGGCTCGCACCCGTCCCGGTGCGCGTCTCGGACGCGCTGGGGCTGCCCGCCGCCGCGAAGGAGGCGTACGCCTTCGCGGTGCTCGGTTTCCTGACCGTGCACGGTCTGCCGGGCACCGATCCGCGCAGCACGGGCGCCCGGCACCCGAGCGTGCTGGGGTCGCTGACACCGGGGAGGGATGGATTCCGACTGCCACCGGCCGGGGCGTGCGCCCCGGCGCGGATGGTGGTGGAGGGGTAGGACTCGGGGGTGGTCCGGTGCACCGGTGTGCGAGGGCGCCCGGTCGCCGTCGGGTGCCGACGGGTGCCGACGGGAATTCCCGGCACCGAAATGTCCGTTCCGACGGATTGGCGGCGGATCCTCTCATCCCCCTTTCACCGTCGCCTCATACGGTGGGGGCATGACGCAGGTGACTCCCCCCGGGTGGTACCCCGACCCCGGGCAGACGAACGACGCTCCTCCCACCGAGCGCTGGTGGGACGGCAAGGCGTGGACGGACCGGACCCGCCCCGCCGGGACGGCCGCCCCGTGGGGTGCCCCGGCGCAGCCGCCGACGACCGGCGGCCCGCAGCAGCCGCACCTGGGCGCGCCCACCGCGTACGGCGCGCAGCCCGGGTATCCGGCGTATCCGGGCTACCCCGCCCCGCCGCAGACCGGGTCCCGGCGCGGGCTGCGCAACGGCATCGCCGTCACGGTGGCGGCCGCGGTCCTGGCCTGCATCGGGGTCGGTGTGTACGCCCTCGCCAAGGGCGACGGCGGCAGCGACGGCGACCGGGCCGCGTCCCGGCAGGGGGCAACCGGCGGACAGAACGGCGGACCGGACGGCGGCTTCGGCGGCCCCGGCGGTTCAGGGGGGTCCGCAGGGCCGGGGGATTCGGGCGGCTCCGGGGGCTCGGGCGGTTTCGGCGGGCCGGGCGGGTCCGGTGGGGCCTCGCCGTCGCCGGACCAGTCGCAGGCGCCCAAGATCCAGGGCGGCGGCACGGTACCCGACCCGGTCAGCGGCATCAGCCTGCCGGTGCCGAAGGGCTGGACCGGGCAGACGATCAGCGTCGGCGCGCAGGTGACCTCCGACGACTCCTACAAGTGCCCCGGCAACTCCGCGCAGACCTGCACCTCGGGGGGCGCCTACTCGGCTCCGGCCGAGGCGCTCGGCACCCACGGCACCACGGCCGAGGAGGTCGCCAAGGCGGACATCGCGGCCAATGCGAAGGAGTCCTACGGCGGCAGCACGTACGGCAGCATCAGCTCGCACCAGGTGCTGGGCTCCGGGGCGGTGACGGTGGCCGGCCAGAAGGGGTACATGGTGCGCTGGAAGGCGGTCACCAGCAAGGGAGCCGACGGCTATGTCGAGTCGGTCGCCTTCCCTTCCCCGGACGACGCCAAGCGGATCGTGGTGGTGCGCTTCGGCATCGACGTCGGGCAGCAGACGTCGGTCGTCGACCAGATCCTGAAGGGGATCAAGGTCTCCTCCGGCGGTGGGAACGGCCAGGACGTCTGACCGGAGTCCCCGGCACGACGCGCGTCCCGCGGCCCCGGCATGCTGCGGCCGGGTGGGGCTCCCCTCCGCTCAAGAGGAGCCCCACCCGGCCGGGGTGCGCGCCGCTCCCGTCCCCACGGTGCGGCGCCGGCAGGTCGCCGTTCAGTCATCCCGTGAACGGCGGCCTGGGTCTTGTGCCGGCTCTCATGTCAGCCCGAGCGCGGGCAGCACGGTGGCCTCCACGAACCGGGCGAGGTAGTCGGCGTCGGCGTACTGACCGCTGAGCACCGGCCGGATGCGCAGCACGCCGAACATCATCGCGGGGATGTACTCCAGCGCCGGATGGTCCGCCCGGACCTCGCCCCGGGCCACGCCCCGCGCCAGCATGTCCTGCAGCGCGGCGATCTCCGGATTCACCAGCGCCTCACGCAGCGCCTCGGCCAGCTCCTTGTCGGCCGTCCACGCGTGCCCCAGCGCCTGCAGCAGCTTGGTGTCCTTGCCCGACCAGTCGCCGGCGGCCCGCGCGGCCTGGCGCAGGTCCTCGGCGAGGGATCCGGTGTCGATGCCGGCGAAGCGCACCCGGCGGCTGGCGCGCAGCGCGGCCGCGACGAACTGCGGCTTGGTCCGCCACTGCCGGTAGAGCGTGGACTTGCTGCACCGGGTGCTGGCGGCGACGCCCTCCATGGTGACCGACTCGTAGCCGCATTCGCGGATCTGCTCCAGCACGGCGTCGAAGAACTCCCGCTCACGCTCGGGCGTGATCTTGGAGCGGCGCGAGGCGGCGACCGTCTCCGGTTCGTCCGCGGCCTGCGACGTCATGCGGTGCTTCCCCTCGCTCGTGCCCGTCGGGTCAGTGGCTCACGTCCCGCTAAAGCGTCGCTGTAGCGGGTTCGTCGACCCTGTCTCCAGTGTGTCGCACATCAATCGATACGCCAGTGTACCGGTACTCCGTCGTATCGGTACACTGGCGTATCGGTACGAAGACGTATCGATGAGTCCCGGCCCCAGGACCGGGGCTCATCCGCACCGCACACGCACCACCACACGCACCACCGTCAGCGAGGGGGCCGGGGGATGAACGCCCGAACCGAGCCTGCAGAGGCAGAAGCGGAGCCGCCGGACGCGATAGCGCGCCCGCCGCTCCTGCGCGAGTTCCTACTCGTCGCGGGGCTCTTCCTCGTCTACAAGCTCGGCCGCCAGCTGGCCACGGGCCACACCGGGAACGCCTTCCACAACGCCCGCCGCGTGTGGGACCTGGAGCGGGCGCTGCATCTCCCCCACGAGAACGCCGTGCAGTCCGCACTGCTGCACGGCGACACCCTGATCCACCTCGCGAACACCTACTACGCCACCGTCCACTTCCCGGCGACGCTCGCCTTCCTGGTCTGGCTGTACCTCAGGCGTCCCGCGCACTACATATGGGCGCGCAGGGTCCTCGCGGTCGTCACCACGGCCGCGCTCGTGCTGCCGTTCACGTTCCCGCTGGCACCGCCGCGGATGCTGGCCGGGACCGGCCTGGAGGACACCGCGAGGATCTACGGCCCGTCGGTGTACGGCCCGCCGTCCAGCGACCACCTGTCCAACCAGTTCGCGGCGATGCCCTCGCTGCACTTCGGCTGGGCGCTGATGGTGGCGATCGGCCTCGTCGTCGCCACCCGGTCCCGGTGGCGCTGGCTGTGGCTGCTGCACCCGCTGATCACCCTGCTGGTGATCGTGGGCACGGCGAACCACTACTGGCTCGACGCGATCGTCGCCACGGCCATGCTCGGCATCACCCTGGCCGTGATCCACCCGCCGCGCCGGACCGCCACCACGGCGGGGCGCGGCACCGGCCGGCTCGCCCCCCGCGAGGGCGTGCTCGCGGGGGCGGGCCGATGAGCGCCGCCGGGGTGACCGCCGTCGCCCTCTCCCTCGTCTCGGCGGTCGCCTACGCCCTGGCCGCCGTCGCCCAGGAACGCCTCGCCTCCCGCACCACCGGCACCGGCCTGCTGCGTCTGCTCGGCACCGGAGCCTGGTGGTCGGCCGTCGGCCTGAACGCGGGCGCCGCCCTGCTGCACGTCGCCGCCCTCAAGTACGGCCCGCTCACCCTCGTCCAGCCGCTGGGCGCGCTCACCCTGGTGGCCGCCGTACCGCTCGGCGCGCGGGCGGCCGGCCGCCGGGTCAGCACGGTGGAGTGGCGCGGCACGGCGCTGACGCTGCTCGGGCTCGCCGCGCTGCTCGTCACCGCCTCCGGTCCGGCACCCGCACGGATGCTGTCGCTGACCGAGGCGCTGGCGGTCGCCGGTACGACGGCGGCCGCGATCGGCATGCTCTCCTGGCCCGGCGCCCGGCCCGGCCTGCGGCACGCGACGGCGTCCGGATTCGCCTCCGGTGTCGCCTCGGCGCTGACCCAGACGGTGACCGTGGCGGCGACCGACCGCACGGGTCCACTGCTGAGCACCGAGGTGGTCGTGGTCGCCGTGCTCGTCGCCGCGTTCGCCGTCGGCGGGCTGCTGCTGTCCCAGACCGCCTACCGAGGCGGCCTCGGCGCCCCGCTGGCCATGGTCACCCTCGCCAACCCGGTGGCCGCCGCGGTGATCGGCCTCACCCTGCTCGGCCAGGGGCTGCAGGGCGGCCCCACCGGCGTCCTGCTCGCCCTCGCCGGGGCGGGCCTGGCCGCCTGGGGAGTGGTCCTGCTCACCCGGGTCGCGCCGCAGGCCGCACCCGAACCGGCGGACGCGGACGAGGACCACCCGGTGGCCGCGGTACTGGCCCTGGAACCGGGTACGGCGACCGCCGAACCGGCACTGGTGCCACGCCAGCCGGGACAGCCGGGGCACCTCACCTCGCACTGAGACACACGACGGCGGCCGGTGCGCTCGCTGTGCGCGCGCACCGGCCGCCGTCGCCGTGCTCGTCGTGCCGTGTACTCCCCCGTCGGGGCCGGCTCAGTTCCAGCCCCGCGAGTCCTGCTTGAGGGCGGTGTCGACGGTCAGGGCCGTCGCCACCACGAGGCTCAGCAGGGGCTCGGGCAGCTGGTAGTGGATCTGCAGGACGTAGTTGTCCGCGGTCGTGAAGAGGGTCTTGGCGAGGCCCTCCCAGGTCTTCGTGATCCGGGCGACCTCGTTGTCCGCGTGGTCGACGATCGCGAAGTTCCAGGCCCGCCAGTTCTCCGCCTTGATCGCGCCGACCTGCTGGCCGTTCGCGTTCATCGCGAAGTTGATCTTGCCGATCATGTTCTGCTGGACGATCTCGCCGACCTGCGAGCCGTCCGGGCGCGTCACGACGACCCGGGACTTGAAGATCTTCGCGGGCCGGGTCAGCAGCAGCTGGGGCTGGCCGTAGGCGTCACGGATCTCCAGCTTGTGGGTCAGGAACTGGTCCCAGTTGGAGACGAAGCGGAAGATCTTCCGCAGCACGCCCTGGCCGACCTCGGTCACCGCGCCGATCTCGCGACCGTGCTGGTCCATGACCTTGTACTCGTTGGTCAGCTCGATCAGCTTGGCCTTCTGGTTCACGACCAGGACGGGCTCGGTGAAGACGGTGCCGCCGCCGGGGCCGCCGGCCGCGACCCCGGCCTGCTGCTGCACCTGGCGCTGCACCTTGGGGTCGGCGGTCGGCTGCTGCGGGGCGCCGTACTGGGGAGCGGCCTGCTGGGGTGCGGCCTGCTGCTGCGGCACCTGACCGCCGGGCGCCTGGCCCGGGTTGGTGTGCTCGGTCCACTGCGCACCGTCCCAGTAGCGGAGCGTCTGCGGCGCTCCGTGCGGATCCGGGTACCAGCCTGCGGGAGTGTTTGATTGCGTGGTCACCGGGGCACACTACCCTGCTGTGACCGGTACCTGACCAGTCCGCACGGAGCGGTGTTCATCGCTCCTTCACTCCCCGGCGATCGCCGGGTCGCTGACGCCCGGGTGCCCGTTCTCGACGTGACCGGCGAAGCCGCGCAGGAAGGCCGGGTCGGCGTCGCAGGTGACCGTCACGTCGTACCAGCGCTTGCTCGCGGTGAGGTCGACGGTGTGCCGGACGGTCGCGCCGGGCCGCACGCTCACGGTGGCCGGGTGGCCGCCGTAGCCGTTCGTCACCTTCAGCTTCATGGTGCCGGAAGCCTTGTTGGTGAAGGTGAGTTCCAGGTGGTCGCCGACGTGCCGGGCGGTCGCCTCCGGGCCGGCCGCCTTGCCCTTGCCCTTGAAGGCGCGCAGGAAGCCGTTGGGGCCGTGCACGGTGAGGTCGTGGGTGCCGCCGGACCAGACCGAGTTCCAGGTGTCGGAGAGGGACTTGCCGGCCTCCGTGGTGTACGTCCAGGGGCCGTCGGTGCGGTTGCCGGAGGTCACCAGGAAGGCGGCGCCCGCGTGCGCCCCCGAGGCGAACGAGAGCGTGAAGGTGCCGGCCGCGGTGTCCGCGGAACCGTCCACCACCGGGGCGTACTTCAGCGGGCGGGTGGGGCGGTGGCCGCGCTCCTGCTTGGGCAGGGAGGGGGTGGCGGGCGGCTTGGGCACATAGTCGGGGTGGCGGCCCCGGTCCGGCGGCTCGTAGGCGGCCGTGGACGGCAGCGCGACCGGCTTGGTGTCCTTGCGGGAGAAGTCGAAGGCGCTGGTCAGATCGCCGGTGACGGCGCGGCGCCAGGGCGAGATGTTCGGCTCGTGCACACCGAAGCGGCGTTCCATGAACCGGATGATCGAGGTGTGGTCGAGGGTCTCGGAGCAGACGAAGCCGCCCTTGCTCCACGGGGAGACGACGAGCATCGGCACCCGCTGGCCGAGGCCGTAGGCGCCGGCGACATGGCCGATGTCGCCCTTGAACAGGTCGAGCGAGGCGTCCACGGTCGACTTGCCCTGGGCGCCGGAGGCCGGCGGGAAGGGCGGGACGACGTGGTCGAAGAAGCCGTCGTTCTCGTCGTAGGTGATGAACAGCGCGGTCTTGCTCCACACCTCGGGGTTGCCGGTGAGCGCGTCCAGGACCTGGGAGACGTACCAGGCGCCGTAGTTGGCGGGCCAGTTGGGGTGCTCGGTGAAGGCCTCGGGGGCGACGACCCAGGAGACCTGGGGCAGCTTGCCGGCCTTGACGTCGGCCTTCAGCTGGTCGAAGAAGCCCTCGCCCTTCTTGGCGTCGGTGCCGGTGCGGGCCTTGTCGTACAGCGGGTCACCGGGCTTGGCGTCGCGGTACTGGTTGAAGTAGAGCAGCGAGTTGTCGCCGTAGTTGCCGCGGTAGGCGTCGTTGATCCAGCCCCAGGAGCCGTTCGCGTCGAGGCCGTCGCCTATGTCCTGGTATATCTTCCAGGAGACCCCGGCCTGCTCCAGGCGCTCGGGGTAGGTCGTCCAGCCGTAGCCCTTCTCGTCGTTGCCGAGGACCGGGCCGCCGCCCTTGCCGTCATTGCCGACGTACCCGGTCCACATGTAGTAGCGGTTCGGGTCGGTCGAGCCCATGAACGAGCAGTGGTAGGCGTCGCAGAGGGTGAAGGTGTCGGCGAGCGCGTAGTGGAACGGGATGTCCTCGCGGGTCAGGTGCGCCATGGTCGTGGTGCCCTTGGCAGGTACCCACTTGTCGTACTTGCCGCCGTTGAAGGCCTGGTGCGTGTCGTTCCAGCCGTGCGGCAGGTCCTGGATGAAGGCGAGACCCAGGTCGTCGGCGTCGGGGTGGAAGGGCAGGATGTCCTTCGTTCCGTCGGACTGATTCCAGACGGACTTGCCGTTCTGCGAGACGGACCGGGGGTCGCCGAAGCCTCGGACGCCGCGGAGCGTGCCGAAGTAGTGGTCGAAGGATCGGTTCTCCTGCATGAGGACGACGATGTGCTCGACGTCCTGGACCGTCCCGGTGCGATGGTGCGCGGGCAGGGCTGCGGCGCGCTGGATGCTGCTGGACAGCGCGGTGAACGCCGTCGTGGCACCAGCGAGTTGGAGGAAGCGGCGCCGGTTGACTTCGGGCATGGGTGTGAGGGTCCTCTCGTCCGTACGTACGTGATGCCGTCGTGCTGTTGTGCGTCGCACTGTCGTGCAAATGACGGAATCTGCGCGGAGCGAGTGTTCCAAGAGCAACAAACGTCAGGGAAGGGCCTGGTGGCATCTGCGTGAAACTCGTCGGTCCGTGCGGTGCGGGGCGGGGCGGGGCGGGCCGCTCAGCGCTGGGCGTCGGCGCGCTTCTTCGCCTCCTCCTCGGCCTGGTCGACTTCCTCGACCGTCTTGATGAGGTGGGCGGGGTTGCCGGTCAGGAGGCGGGTGAGGGCGTAGACCTGAGGGTCCATGGTGATGTAGCGGACCGGGCGCTCGATGACCTTGAGGGCGTTGGCCTCGATGACGACGATCTTGTTGATCCACTGGAAGTCGGGCTTGCACCAGAACCGGTTGTCGAACAGCGAGGGAAGGTCGTGGGTCATGCCGGGGCCGTTCTGCACCACGAGCGTGGAGGCCTGCTTCCCCTTGCCCCGCTTCTTGATGGCGTCCAGGACGTTCTCCCCGGCCTTGGCCTCCTGCACCTGGTACAGCTCCGCGAACTCGGAGCCCCAGACGGTGTCGGCATACTTGACGCCCTTCACCTGGGGCATCTTGGTCTGCGGGTCGGCGGCCAGTTTTCGTACGAAGTCGTCGTAGTCCCGTGGATGCATCTCCGGAACCGACACGACCGGCTTGTTGCTGAGCCGGCTCAGCTCCTCCATCATCGCCTGCTCGTGCGGTCCGACGACGAGGTTGGGCGGGCGCTCAAGCGCGTGCACGCCGGTCAGGCCCGTTCCGAACTTCTTCTCGATGATCCTCATCCACTGGGCCAGACGCGAGGCGTAGTCGATGCGCGAGAGGTAGAAGTTGACAGCCTTCTCCTGGTCCGCCGAAAGCGCCTTGGTGATCCGGATGATCCGCAGGAACTTGTCGAACGACTCCTTGGGGAGGGCCCGCAGACCGATGACCATGTCGGCCGTGAAGCGGTCGAGCCGGGAGGCCGCGGATCCGGGAATGCTGCGCGCGAGGTTGACCCGGAAGTTCCGCAGGACGACGCCGACTCGTGGGGCCTCCTTCACCAGGGCGCCGATGGCGGCCGGGAGTACGAGGCCGAAGGCTGCCAGCACCCGCTCGACCGGGGACAGCTTCCGGCCACCCGCGAACTGGTGGCCGGTACCCGCCTCGTACGCCAGCACCCATTCGCCGACCGCCGGAATCATGGTGAGCACGAAGTCGGTGACGTCGTTGAACAGTTCACCGACCTGGCCGATGGCCGTTTCCGACAGTGGGAGTTCGCCCTCGATGATCCGCAGCGGATCGTACGCCGCGTACAGCCACTGGACCCAGATCAGCGGCCAGGCTCCGTACAGGCTCCGGACCTGCCCCGCGCCCGACGGGGACCCGTCCAGGATCCGCCGGGTCTCCTCGACGAGGTGCTTGGTCGCTGCGGACGCCGAGTTCATGGTGACGCGGACGCCCAGCTCCACCAGGCCCGGCCAGGGAACCGTGTAGTACCGCTCCTGCCACTCCACGAACAGGCGCCTGACCTCGGTCGCGATCTGGTACGCGGCCTCCATGTCCTCGCGCGGGACCGTGGCACGGGACTCCCGCTCCCGCAGCTTGCCCGGGTCCTGCTCCAGTTGTGCCTGCTCCGCCGCGTCGATGCCGCGCGCCAGCAGCACCGCGTGCTTGTAGCAGGTGAGTGCCTCGGCGACCAGTCCCCAGCGAACCTCCGGCTTGGCCTGGACGGCCACGGATCAGACTCCGCCGTCCAGATCGGAGCCGATCTCGATGTCGGTGCCCGACGACGGGGTGTACTCGTTCCACTCGGCGATCAGCGCGCCCTTGGTGCCGGGCTGGAGCACGGCGAACGGGGTCACCGAGCCGTCGTGGGCGCGGTCCAGGCGGCCGACCGTGATGTGGGTGAGGTCGGGGACGGCGGTGATGATCTGGCTTTCCTGGACCACCCTGCCGTCGGCGGGGTCGACCTTGTCGGCGGAGTCGATGACGACCAGGGCGCCGACGAGGAAGTCCCGGCTCGAATCCACCTTGATGGTCACCGGATTGGCGGTCTTGCCCAGGACCTCCCTGGAGGTCGCGTAGACCGCCTCCTCCAGCCGGACCGCGCTGCGGCCGGGGTTCGCCGGCGGGATGCCCGGATAGTTGCGGTCGTCGTAGGCGGCGATCTCCCGCGCGATCGTGAGGTACTGGGAATCCGGCGTCGTCGGCGGCGACTTGAAGCCGCCCTCGGCGAACGTCACCCAGTCCTGCTCCCAGCCCTTGCGGACCGTCAGGACCACGCGTGCGCTGCCGGAGCGCAGGAAGGCCTGCCGGTCCGCGTCGGGATGCCGGAGCCGGCGGATGAAGTTCCAGCTCTGCGGCACGTCCCAGAAGTACGAGTAGAGGAACGTGACGACGTTCTCCCACTCGATGGCCTGGTTGACGAACCGGACGACGCCCTCGTGCTCCCGCACGGTGGCCCACGCCGTGGCGTCCAGGCCGAGGCCGTTGTCGTCGAATCCGATGCCGTGCTCCAGGTCGACCCGGGCCTTGACGAAGGCGTCGACGACATCCGGCGGCATGAAGGCGAAGTCCGGCCCGAGGAGGAAGCGCAGCACCCCCTTCATGATCTCCTCGCTCTCCTCGCGGCGGAGGGTGAGCGTGTCGACCTGCTCGATCTGCTCCTCCAGCGCCGCGGCCTTCGTGGCGATGTCCTGCTGGCGCTCGTAGTACTGGCTCTGCGCCGCATCCCGCAGCAGGTTCCAGACGTCCGACTGCCACTTGTCCCGGACGCGGTCGCTGTGCGCCGGCTGGGTCGGGTCCGGATCGGGCTGGGTGGGGATCGGCTCGATCTCGGAGGCGACCCTGATCGTCGTGTTCCGGTTGTTGATCATCTCGAAGGAGATGTAGACCTTGCCGGTCGCGTGCAGCATGAACGCGCCGTAGGCGGTGGAGGTCAGCTCCATCGGACCGTACTCGCCCTGGTCCTGCTCCTTGATGTAGAGCGGGGTGCCCAGCACCTTGAAGCTGAACTTGTTGTCGCTGCCCGTCTTGCTCGTGGTGGCGAACCACAGGTTCAGCGTCTTGATGCGGTAGCCGTCGGGGACCTCCAGCGGGTCCGGGGTGAAGATGTGCCAGCCCTCCTCCTGCTGGGGGGCGCCCACGCTGAACTGCGGGGCCGACGGCGGAATCGGCGGGTCGGGGACCACGGCCCCGTACCGCTCCGCCAGTACGCGGTAGTGCGGCTGGGTCTCGCCCGGCAGGATCGCGTCGGTGATCTCCGAGTGCGGCAGACCGAACTGGAACGGGCCGAGCTGCCCCTTGAGGTCGGCGAGTTCCTTGTGCATCCGGCGCAGGCCGGCCCCGGGCTCCGGGATCACCAGGTCGTAGGTGAGCCGCAGCCCGTGCCGGTACAGCCGGACCCGCCACTTGCGCATCAGGCTGAAGTAGTCGACCCGCATCGCCGAGACCTGGCTGGGGTTCTTCAGCACCCGGGTCGAGGTCTCCTCGCTGCCGGTGACCGTGGTCGTGGAGATGGTGGTCTTGTGTTCCTGCCTGGCGCGCGCGGAGGCCTTCTTGGTCAGCTGCGTGGCGTGCTTGGTGCTGTCCGTCGCGGACTGCGACGTGGAGTCCTGCGAGGAGAAGCCCGACTGCGCCGAGCCGTTGATCACCGGAATGCCGCCGGTGACCGTCGCGGTGACGTTGAACTGGTTGGAGTGCTGGGCCTGCGACGACGTCGACTGGGACAGCTCGGTGTTGTCCGTCACCCCGGTCTCGCTGACCGTCTCCAGGGAGTCGGTCACGATCGAGGTGAACTCCTTGCTGCGGACCGACCATTCCTTGTGGCTGACCGCCGTCTCCTCCAGCGGGGCCAGGGGAATCGTGGCGATCAGCTCGCCCCGCTCCAGCCCGGCCGGCGCCATCTCCAGGCGCTCCAGGTTCAGCATGCCGAGCGGTGTCGCCCGCGTGTTGGCCTCCAGGCCCCGGACCGCCACCAGGGCGTCCCGCACGTCCTGCTGCGCCAGTCCCAGCGGGCCGCCGAAGGCCGCCTCGGCACCGGAGCCGGCGCGTTCGGCGGCCAGCTGTTCGGCCCGCCGCCTGCGCAGCTCGACCAGCGCGTCCCCGAACGCCTTCAGCGCCGGGACCGCGACGTCGACGAAGACGCCGGGCGGCGGCAGGAGTGCCGGCTGGTCCTGCTGCTCGTACCGCGCGAGCAGCTCGATCAGTTCGTCGGAGACCTCCCCGGAGACGTCCGCGGGGTCTTCGTCGGCGGCCCCTCCGGCAGTTCCGCCGGGGGCGCCGGCGGTCTGGCGGAGGTGGTCGCGGACGGCGTGGGCCTCGTCCGGACGGAGTCGGAGCTGACGGACGTAGGCCGACTTGACCAGCGCCTGCCCGGTCGGCGGCACCGGAAGCCGCAGTTGTACCAGAGTCGCCTTGGCGATCTCCCGGGAGGATCCCGTCAGCACCGTCGGCACAGCCGCGGCGGATGCGTTCAACTCACTCAACTCGGCCTCCACGCAACCCTGGTAGCGATCCACCGCTCACTGAGCGTGACGCACCATGGAGACAAACTCGACAGGATCGCCCGAAGTTTCACAGAAACCCCCCATTACGGCGAGCGGCGCGAAATATGTACAGAGCATTCCAGCCGTCGCCTTTCGGCACTGTGGCCCCGGCCCGGCCGTACCGTGCCGGGCCGGGGCCCGACCGGCGGCGGTTCAGGACGTCAGATACGCCTCGACCTCACTGAACTGCCCCGCCGGCCAGCCCGTGTTGGCGCTGACGGTGAGGCGGAGGTAGCGCAGGCCGGTGGTGCCCGGCAGGGAGACGGTGGCCGTGTTTCCGCCCGCGGGGTCGAAGCGGTAGTCCTGGGCGCCGACGACGGTGGAGTAGTTCGAGCCGTCGGTGCTGCCGAGCACGGTGACGGTCTGCGTGCGGGCGCCCCAGGCCGAGGACGGGGGCAGCTTCAGCACCAGGCGGCGCACGGCGTAGGACGCGCCGAGGTCGACCGTCCAGGACTGCGGGAAGGCGTTGTTGGTCGACTCCCAGTAGGAGCCCGCGTCCCCGTCGACCGCCTTGCCGGGCGTGTAGACGTCCTGGGAGCCGGTCGCACTGGCCGGCCGCCCCTTGGCCAGGTTGCGGTTCGGGTCGGGGTCGGGGTTGCCCTGGCCGGGCTGGGGCCAGCTGGAGCAGTCCGACCAGGTGCTGTTCCAGCCGGAGTTGCCGCCGCCGTCGGTGAGGGTGAAGGAGCCGGAGTTCGCCGGGTAGGGGCAGTTGTAGACACCGGCGGCACCGGTCTGGGTGGCGGTGACGTTCTTGAAGATGGCCGCGCCCTGCGCCTCGGCCTGGACGACGACCGTACCGGTGTTCTGCACGGTCGCGCCGGTCACGTTGACGTTCTTCACCGCGTACCCCTGCCCGCCGCCCGAGACGAACTCGAAGGCGCTGTACGGGCTGTCGGTGATCGTGGTGCCGGTGATGTTCACGGTCGCGTTGATCGCGCTGTCGTAGGAGTCGACCCGCAGCGCGCCCATCGGATGGTTCCAGTTGGGGTTGAGCGCGCCGGTGCGCACCAGGGTGTTGCCGTCGACCGTGATGGTGCCGGAGAGCGGGGAGAAGGGGTCGAGGAACTTCTGGTTGGAGATCGCGACACCGCTGCCGAGGGCGTTGGTGTCGGAGATCAGGTTGTTCTTCACGGAGATGTCCGTGCCGCCGTAGATCGCGATGCCGTTGGCGAGGTTGGGCTGCGAGACGGTGTTGTTCTCGAAGCTGGAGTTCGCGTCCGGGGAGTACAGCGACCACATGGCGAGGGAGTCGTCGCCCTGGTTGCGCAGGAAGTTGTTGCGGACGACGACGCCCTTGGCGCTGCCGTTGAGATTGATGCCGTCGGCGGTGGTGTCGAGGATGCGGTTGTTCTCCACGACCAGGTTGTCATCGTTGCCCATGAGCCACATGCCGCACTTCATGTGCTGGATCCACATGCCGGAGACGGACGAGCCCGGGCCGAGCGAGCCGTTGACGAAGTTGTCAGGGTTGGAGTCGACGCGCTCGGTGACCTCGCCGATGACCGCGAAGTCCTTGATGTGGACGTTCCCGGAAGAGCTGGACTGGTCGATGAAGCGTAAGGTGTGTACGACCGAGTACCAGCTGCCGGCGCCCTGGAGGGTGACGTTCTGCACGCCGCCCAGCGAGGACGTGACGCGGTAGTCGCCGGGCGGGATCCAGACCGTGCCGCCCTGGGCCGCGGCGATGGCGTCCCGGAAGGCCTGGGTGGAGTCGCCGCCGCCGGTGGGGTCGGCGCCCTTGGACACGACGGACACCGACCCGGCGGGCTGGGTGGCGGCATCCGCCACCTGCTCGAAGTCGGCGACGTCGACCGTGACCTGGGTACCGGTCGACTCGAAGGCGACCTTGTCGCCGGGCTGGACGTTCCGGCCCAGCAGCGTGCGGGCGTTGTCGAAGAAGTGGTGCTGCTTGGCGCCGGGGATCCAGCCGGTGTCGATGTAGGAGTACTTGGAGGTCACGGTCAGGGTCTGCGCGAGCTTGACCCCGTTCACGTACACGTCCAGCGTGCCGGACTGGCCGTCCGGGACGCTGTAGGCGAGGTTCACGGCGTTGGCGGCCCGGGGCGCCGTGAACTCGACGCGCTGTCCGGAGGCGAGGCGCACGGCCTGCCGCCCGGAGGCCTCGGAGGCGAGCGAGCCCTGGGTGTAGTCAGGGCCGATCTTGGTGCCGGTGGTGGTCGCCGACTCCGCCTCCACCGAGGTGAAGGGGAGGCTGGCCCCGGCGGCCGCGTGGGCGGCGGGCGCGACGGCGACGAGCATGCCGGCGGCGAGGGCCACAGCGGCCGCCATGACTGGCATGCTCCTGACACTTCTGGCGGTGGTGCTCTGCATGTGCTGATCCCTTCGGGGTGGGGGTGCGGGGATAGCGCGGTGCGTCGGCGGCTCAGCTCCGCAGCCAGGCCGCCGTGTCCTGCGGCAGCCGGCCCTTGTCGTCCAAGAGGCCGCTGGCGAGCAGGAGTCGGGAGCGCTCGGGAAGCCGGAGGGGGGCGGACCCGAGGTTGACCACGCAGGTCATGCCCTCGGCACGGGCGAAGGCGAGGACGCCTTCGGGGGTGGGCAGCCAGGTCAGCGGGCCGCAGCCGAAGAGGGGGCGAGCGGCGATGGCCTCGCGGTAGAGGGTGAGCATGGAGTCCGGGTCGTCCTGCTGACGGTCGACCGCGTACGAGGTCCAGTCGGCCGGCTGCGGCAGCCAGGGCTCCTGCTGCGAACCGAATCCGGCGTGCGGCAGCCCTGCGGCCCAGGGCAGCGGCACCCGGCAGCCGTCCCGGCCGGGGTCGGCTCCGCGCGAGCGGAAGTACATCGGATCCTGGATGCGGTCGACCGGTATCTCGGCCTCGGGCAGCCCCAGTTCCTCGCCCTGGTAGAGGTAGACCGCGCCAGGCAGGGCCAGTGACAGCAGGGCGGCGGCGCGGGCCCGCCGGGTGCCGAGCGCGAGGTCCGTCGGCGTGCCGAAGGCCTTGGCCGCGAAGTCGAAACCGGTGTCCTCGCGGCCGTAGCGGGTGACCGTGCGGGTGACGTCGTGGTTGCACAGCACCCAGGTGGCCGGGGCGCCGACGGGGGCGTGCTCGGCGAGCGTGGTGTCGATGGAGGCGCGCAGCCGGTCGGCGTCCCAGGGGCAGGACAGGAACGAGAAGTTGAAGGCGGTGTGGAGTTCGTCGGGGCGCAGATAGCGGGCGAAGCGCTCGGCGTCGGGGAGCCAGACCTCGCCGACGAAGACGCCGTCGTAGGCGTCGGCGACCGTGCGCCAGGAGCGGTAGACGTCGTGGAGTTCGTCGCGGTCGACGAACGGGTGCGGCTCGGGGTGCGCGGCGAGGTCGGGCAGGGCCGGGTCCTTGGCGAGCAGGGCCGCGGAGTCGATCCGTACGCCGGCCACGCCCCGCTCGAACCAGAAGCGCAGAATGTCCTCGTGCTCCTGGCGGACCGCCGGGTGGGTCCAGTCGAGGTCCGGCTGCTCGGGGGTGAACAGGTGCAGGTACCAGTCGCCGTCGGCGAGACGTGTCCACACCGGTTCGGTGGAGCCGACGAACTGAGAGGGCCAGTCGTTGGGCGGGAGTTCGCCGTCGGGTCCGCGGCCGGGCCGGAAGTGGAACAGCTCGCGCTCCGGGCTGCCCGGCCCGGCGGCGAGCGCGGCCCGGAACCAGGGGTGCTGGTCGGAGACGTGGTTGGGCACGATGTCGACAATGGTGCGGATGCCCAGTTCCCGCGCCTCGGCGATCAGTTTCTCCGCCTCGGCGAGGGTGCCGAAGGCCGGATCGATGGCACGGTAGTCGGCGACGTCGTAACCGCCGTCCTTCATCGGCGACTGGTACCAGGGGCTGAACCACAGGGCGTCCACGCCGAGTTCGGCGAGATACGACAGGCGCCCGCGGACGCCCGCGAGGTCGCCGGTGCCGTCGCCGTCGCCGTCCGCGAAGCTGCGGACGTAGACCTGGTAGATGACGGCGGAGCGCCACCAGTCGCGGTCCTTCGGGGCAGGGGTGGGCTGTCCCACGGAGCTTCCCTTTCTGTGAGGCGGTGCGCCGGCGTCAGCCCTTGGTGCTGCCCGCGCCGATCCCGGCGATGATGTGCCGCTGGAAGACGAGGAACAGCGCCACCATCGGGATGCTGGCGATCACCATCGCGGCGATGAGCACGGTGAGCTGGATGTTCTGCGACAGCTGGACCAGGGCCACGCTGATCGGCTGCTTGTCGGTGTCCGAGAAGACCATCAGCGGCCACAGGAAGTCCTGCCAGACGGCGACCAGCGCGAAGATCGACACCACGCCGAGGACCGGCCGGGACATGGGCAGTACGACCGACCACAGGATGCGCAGCTTGCCGGCGCCGTCGATCTCGGCGGCCTCCAGGACGTCGCGGGGCAGCTGGTCGAAGAACCGTTTGAGCAGGTAGAGGTTGAAGGCGTTGGCGACGGCCGGCAGCCAGATGCCGAGGGGGTCGTTGAGCAGGCTGGTGTGGATCAGCGGAAGATCGGCGGCGGTCAGGTACTTCGGTACGACGAGCGCCTGCGCCGGGACCATCAGGGTGGCCAGGATGCCGCCGAGGATCACCTTGCCGAAGGCCGGTCGCAGCTTGGAGAGGGCGTAGGCGGCGGCCGTGCAGAACACCAGCTGGAACGCCCAGGCACCGGCGGCCTGCACCACCGTGTTCCACAGGTGCTGCGGAAGCTGCATCAGGTCCCACGCGTCGGTGTAGCCGCCGAGGTGCCAGTGGTGCGGGACGAGTGTCGGCGGGGTCCGGGCCACCTCGTCCGGGGACTTCATCGCGCCGGTCACCATCCAGTAGACCGGGAAGAGGAAGGCGAGCGCGAAGAGGACGACGACGGCCGTGAACACCGTCCAGTAGATCGCCTTGCCGCGCGGGCGGGCGAGGGTGGCCGGGGAGATCAGGGTGCGGGTGCTCATGCGGTGTCCCCCTCGGTGTGGGTGAGCCGCAGATAGACGGCGGAGAACACGCCGAGCAGGACCAGCAGCATGACGCTGAGGGCGCAGGCGCCGCCGAAGTCGTTGTAGAGGAAGGCGTACTTGTAGATGAGGTAGAGAACCGTCACCGTGGCGTTCTCCGGTCCGCCCCCGGTGATGACGAACGGCTCGGTGAACACCTGCATGGTGGCGATGATCTGCAGGAGCATCAGCATCAGGATCACGAACCGCGTCTGCGGGACCGTGACGTGCCGGATGCGCTGGAGCAGGTTCGCGCCGTCCAGTTCGGCGGCCTCGTACAGCTCGCCCGGGATGGACTGCAGGGCGGCGAGGTAGATGAGGACGGTGCCGCCCATGTTGGCCCAGGTGGCCACGATCACCAGCGAGATCAGCGCGGTGTCGGTGCCGTTCGACCAGTTCGAGGTGGGCAGGTGCAGGAAGCGCAGTGCCTCGTTGGCGAGGCCGGCCCCGGGGTCGTAGAACCATTTCCACAGCAGGGCGCTGACCACCGGCGGGATCATCACCGGCAGATAGACGACCACGCGGAAGAACGCCTTGGCGTGGCGCAGTTCGTTGAGGACGAGGGCGAGGAGGAAGGGGATCGCGAAGCCGACGAGCAGGGCCAGCAGGGTGAAGGTGAGGGTGTTGCGCCAGGCGGCGCCGAACTCGGGGTCGTGGAGGACGCGGGTGAAGTTGGCGGTGCCGACCCACTCGGGCGGGGAGCCTGGCGTGTACTTCTGGAAGGCGATGACGACCGCGCGGATCGCCGGGTACCAGGAGAACAGGGCGAAGCAGACGAGGCCGCCGAGGAGGAAGGCGTAGGCGCGGGCCTGGTCGACGAGGCGGCGCCGCCTCCGGCCCCCTACCGGGGGCGGCGCCGGGACCCGGTGGACGGCGGCCTTCGTCAGCGGCCGCCGCTCGGCCGTCTTCGTCATCGTGGTCAGCTCCGGGCCAGGATGCTGTCGACCTTTGCGGAGGCGTCCGCGAGGAGCCGGCCGATGTCGGCGTCCTTCTGGGTGAGGACGGCGGAGACGACCGCGTCGAGGACGGAGTAGATCTGCTGGGCGTCCGGCGGTTCGATCTTCATCGTCAGCTGCTGGTTGCCGTCGAGGAAGGCCTGGTAGTTGTCCACCGGGACATTGGCGTTGGCCTTCTTGACCTGTTGGTCCTTGGCGTCGGCGGCGCCGGTGAACAGGCGCGGCTCGGGCAGTCCGACCGGGGCGTCGTTCTTCTTGGCGCGGGCGTAGTCGCCGAGGAATCCGCTGCCGGGCGTGAGGAACATGTGGTCCAGCCATTTCAGTCCGGCCCGGATCTGGGCGGGGCTGTCGTGCTTGTTGAACATGTAGCCGTCGCCGCCGATGAGCGTCGCTCTGCCGCCGGGCATGGGGCCGATGGCGATGTCGTCGTAGTTCGCGCCCTTCTCCTTGACCAGGATCGGGATGTTGTCGGGGGCGGCGAGGTACATGCCGAGCTTGCCCGAACCCATCATCTGCTGCGCGTCGTTGATGACGAGGAGCTGCTTGCTGCCCATCGAGTCGTCGCTCCAGCGCATGTCGTGCAGGTTCTGCAGGACGGCGCGGCCCTCGGGGGTGTCGATGGTGGCCTTCTTGCCGTCCGGGCCGACGACGTCACCGCCTTGCGAGTACAGCTCGGCGGTGAAGTGCCAGCCGCCCTGGTTCTGGGCGCTGTAGTCGGCGTAGCCGACGGTGCCGCTGCCGAGGGCGGCGATCTTCTTGGCGTCGGCGCGGACCTCGTCCCAGGTGGTGGGGGGTTTGTCGGGGTCGAGGCCGGCCTTCTGGAAGAGCTTGCGGTTGTAGATCAGCCCCATGCTGTATCCGGTGCGCGGTATGCCGTAGACCTTTCCGTCGACGGTGTAGATGTCCCGCAGCTGCTTCTGGAGGGTGTCGTACGACTTCAGCTCCTTCAGGTACGGCGTGAGATCGGCCGCCTGGCCGATGTCCACGACGTGCTTGGCGTCGGTGAAGTACGTGTAGAAGACGTCTTCCATCTGACCGCCGGCGAGCTTGGCGTCGAAGGTCTTCGGATCCTGGCAGGGGAAGGCGTCGTGCGCGACGACGTCGATGTCCGGGTTCTGCTTCTCGAAGGAGGCGATGTCCTCCTCGAAGAACTTTCGGTCGACCTTGGCGCTCTTGGGCGGCTCGCAGTTGACGGTGACGCGTGTCTTGCCGCTCGCCGAGTCGTCGCCGCCGGAGCCGCACGCGGTGGCGGCGAGGGCGAGCGAGGAACAGACGCCGATCGCGACGAAGGTACGGCGGAACCCGGTGCTTGTCATCGGTGGACCCCCTGATGGCACTCATGGCAGGAGCGGTGGGCGCCGCACACTCAAGCACCGCCGACATCATGACGCAAGATGTCGCGCAGAATCTGCAATTGTTGTACAGGCTGTTGGATCTTCTCGATCGTCAGTCACGTGGGGCTTGCGCGGTGGATCCGCGCACCACCAGCTCGGGCTCGAACAGCAGCTCCTCGGCGGGTACAGCGGTGCCGCCGATCCGCGCGTTCAGCAGCTCCACCGCCGCGCGGCCCATGGCCTCGATGGGCTGGCGGACGGTGGTCAGCGGGGGTTCGGTGCAGTTCATGAACGCCGAGTCGTCGTAGCCGACGACCGAGATCCGCCCGGGGACGTCGTGCCCCTTGCGGCGCGCGGCCCGGATCGCGCCGAGCGCCAGGGGGTCGCTGGCGCAGATGACACCGGTGACGCCGCGCTCGATGAGCCGGGACGCGGCCGCGTGCCCGCCCTCGATGGAGAACATCGCGCGCGCGACGAACTCCTCCGGGAGTTCGCCGGCGATCGCCCGCGCGGCGGCCAGCTTGCGCGCCGAGGGCACATGGTCGCCGGGGCCGAGGACCAGGCCGATGCGCTCGTGGCCGAGGGACGCCAGATGCCGCCACGCCTGCTCGACGGCGACGGCGTCGTCGCAGGACACACCCGGGAAGCCGAGGTCTTCGATGGCCGCGTTGACCAGCACGACGGGGATGTTGCGCTCGGCGAGCAGCCGGTAGTGGTCGTGCGGGGCGTCCGCCTGCGCGTACAGGCCGCCGGCGAAGACGACGCCGGAGACCTGCTGCTGCAGCAGCAGCTCGACGTAATCGGCCTCCGACACCCCGCCCTTGGTCTGCGTGCACAGCACCGGAGTGAGCCCGAGCTGGGCGAGCGCGCCGCCGATGACCTCGGCGAACGCCGGGAAGATGGGGTTCTGCAGCTCGGGCAGGACCAGGCCGACGAGCCGGGCGCGTTCACCGCGCAGCTGGGTGGGCCGCTCGTACCCGAGGACGTCGAGTGCCGTCAGCACCGCCTGCCGGGTGGCGTCGGAGACCCCGGGTTTGCCGTTGAGCACCCGACTGACCGTGGCCTCACTGACCCCGACCTTCTTCGCCACTTCCGCAAGTCGCCGCGTCATGCACGCAAGCGTAGCGCAATTCACGCAAGCGGCTTGCGTCCGATAGGGGAGGCGGGCGTACGGCTTCGGGGCGCGTGCGGGGCTCTTGACCCGGCGCCGCCGGCGACCTGAACGCCGGCGGTGCCGGGTCAGTCCTGGGGGGATCGGACGATCGTGAGGTGTCCCGCGGTCCCGCGCTGCGCCCGGGGCCGACGCGGGCGGCGTACGGGCGCGGCCGAGCGGCGGTTCTCGCGCAGGACCATCGTCAGGCGACGGTAGCCCAGGTCCCGCAGGATGTCGGGCGTCTCGTCGATGATGCGGCACTCGCAGAGCCCGCGCCGCGGGTCGGGGTGGCGCAGCTGCCGGACGGCCCCGTCGAGCCGGGTCGCGTTCTCGCCGACCGCCCGGATCCAGTGCGGCAGGCCCTGCCGGTAGGCCGCCTCCATGAGCGGGTCCTGGGCGATGTCGCGGCGGATCGCCTGGAGTTCCTGGTCGTGGCCGAACGTCTCCAGGGCGGACCTGAGGTGCGCCAGCATCGGCAGGCACCAGCCCTGCTCATGCTCCCCGAGGACGTCGCCCGCGTCCGGGTGGAACAGGACGAACCGCAGGAAGTTGTCACCGGGCATGGAGGACGCCTGGGGGCGCATCCCGCGGAAAAGTGTCTCGAACGCGCCGTTGGCCATGACCACGTCCCAGCGGTGGTCGACGACCAGGGACGGGCAGGCGAGGGCGTCCAGCAGGACTGCGTAGTCCTGAAGGTACGCCTGCGTCTCGCAGGTCTCGGGGACGGGCCGCGGTGCCGGCCGCTGCCCTCCTGCCTGATGTGCCATCGGGAGGTCACCCCTCTTGCCTCTGCGGCCTTACGCGGCTCTGCGATCCTGCGGCTCCCGACGAGTCCGTGTCAACTATCGTGGCATTCCATGCCCATGGACGGCTGAAATTCGCCACAGTTGTGGCGACACCTGGATGTGAGTTCGAGGCACCCGCTACTCTCCGGGAAGTTCACGGCGATCGCTCGTGAGAATGACAAGTACGGACGCATCTGAAGGCCTTGAGAGACGTAGGAGTTCTGTCGGTGACGGATGGCTACGAGGATCGGGGCGCCACGGCGACCGCCCAGCTGCCGGCCGTCGTCGCCCGCGTCACCGCGCTCGGCGAGCGGCTCGGCGTACCGCAGGCCGAGGTCTTCGGCGTCGGGCGGCTCTCCGTGGCCTGTGGTGTCCCGGAGGCGGTGGTCAAGGCCCTGCTCGCCGGTCGGCCGGCGGGCGAACCGGACGTCCAGGCACGCTTCCTGCAGCGCCTGGGCCTGCTGCGCAGGACCCGGCTGAAACCCAACGGCCGCAAGTACACGCAGCAGGAGATCGCCGACGGCGCGGGCATGTCCCGGCAGCAGGCCGGCGCGCTCATCAACGGAGACCGGCGGCCCACCATGGAGCACTGCGACGCGCTGCAGCGCTTCTTCCGGGTGCACGCCGGCTTCCTCACCGCGGAGGACCCCGAGGCACTGGCGGGCGCGCTGCAGCGTACCGAGCAGGAGCTGCTGCAGAAGCTCGCCGACCGGGAGCGGGCCGCGGCCGGGGCCGGGGCCGACCAGGATCCGTTGGAGCGGCTGCTGCAGGACCATGGGGTGCGCGGAATAGCCTGGCGGGCCGCGCAGTTGCCCACCGACCAGCACCGGGACAAGGTCGCGGAGTGGCTCGACATGCTCCTGGAGAGCGTCAAGCGGCCCGAGTCGTGAGCCGGGGGAGGACTGTGGGCATCGGCAGGGACATGCGCCGGCTGTGCAACGAGCTGGCGGGCGGGCTGAGGCTGCCCGCGCCGGCGCCACCGCAGGAGCTGTACGTCGCGCTGTGCGAGGCGATGAGCCGCCGCCGCGGCCGACCGGTGCACTTCCGTGCGGCCGCCTTCCCGCCGGGGACGGCGAGCGGGCTGTGGCTGGACCTGAGCGACCGGGACCTCGTCGTGGTGGAGGAACGCACCGCGCCCGACCACCAGTTGGTGATCCTCGGCCACGAGCTGTGGCACATGCAGGCCGACCACCGCGGACACCATGTCGACGGGATCGGGGTCGCCACGCGCTTACTGCAGGACGACACCGACCAGGAAGCGCTGCAGGCCACGGTGCAGCGGGTCGCGGCCCGGACCCGCTTCGACCTCGCCGAGGAGCGCGCGGCCGAGACGTTCGGTCTGCTGCTGGCCACCAGGTGCCGCACCTGGCTGGCCGGTTCGGCCCTGCGCGGCCCGGTGCAGCGCGACGACGTGGCCGGCCGGATCGAGGCCTCCCTGGGGTATCCCGGGGTGCAGGGCTGAGGGAAGCAGGATCAGCACCGGTCCACGGGCGGGCGGCGGGCGCGCGGTCCGTGCCCTGCCGTCGGCCGGCCCCTGGAGGTCGCGTCGGTCGCCCCTGTGGTCCTCCCGTGGCCGCGCGCAGGAGGTTTCGCCTGCGCTGAGCGGGCGATCCGGGGCGGGACCGAGGGGCGTTGTCAGTGGTGGGCGGCAAGCTGGAGGGTGCGCCGCAGCGCGCGTGACCGTGCCGCCTACCCGGGGAGAGCCGACCGATGCCCACCGCCGTACTGACCGACCGTGAGCGCACCGCCGTACAGGCCTATCTGCGGCTGCTGCACACGGTGCGCGCCGCCTTCGACGGGCCACCGGACGGGTCCCGGCCCGCCGTGGTGCCACCCGCCGTCCTGGCCGAGGCGGAGCACGCCCTGGCCCGGGCGGGTCTCGCGGGCAACGAGGCGGAGTTCTTCCGTCTGCTGCACGACTGGTGCCCGCCCGCCTGACCCGGGGGCCGGGCCGGCGGACACGGTCGCGACCGCGGCGTCAGGGGTGCGGGACGACGACGGTGGTGGCGACCAGCCCGTCACGGACGAGCCAGCGGCCCTCGAAGGCCTGGAGCCGGCGGTCACCGACCCGGGGCCCGGGGACGAGGAGTTCCGCGCGCAGGGTGCCGTGGGGCTCGTCGCCGGGGCCCGGACGCAGGGTGATGTCGGCCTCGGAGAAGTCCAGCCATGCGCCGGTGAGGGGGAACCACGCCTTGTAGACGGACTCCTTGGCGCTGAACAGGATCCGGTCCCAGTGCACGGCGGGCCGCTGCCCGGCGAGCCGGGCGAGGCGCTCGGCCTCGGGGGGCAGGAAGACCGACGCGGCGACGCCCGCCGGGAGCGGGCCGTGCGGTTCGGCGTCGACACCGAGGGAGACCAGCTCGCCGGTGCGGGCCAGGGCGGCGCCGCAGAAGCCTTCGCAGTGGGTCATGCTGCCGATGAGGCCGTCCGGCCAGCGCGGTGCGCCCCGCTCGCCGCTGACGATCGGCTGCGCGGGCACGCCGAGCTTCTCCATGGCCTGCCGTGCGCAGGCGCGCACGGCGGCGAACTCACGGCGCCGCTTGGTCACCGAGCGCGCGACGATCGCCTCCTCCTCCGGGTAGAGGGGGGCGTCCCACAGCGCATAGTCAGCGTGTGCCTCCACGGTGACGACCGACTCCGGGAGCAGTTCCTCGATCACCGGCTTCGACCTCCATCGGCAGGATGCGGCGCAGCGTTCCGGGCGGTTCCGGACGCTTGCGCCATTCACGGGGATAGCCTACGGAGACCTCTTCGAAGCGGACTCCGTCGCGCCAGGTGGTGCGGCGGATGTGCAGATGCCCGTACACCATCGTGGCGATCGGGAACCGGCGGTGCCAGTCGTCGGTCAGCAGGGTGCCGCACCACATGGCGAACTCGGGGTACCACAGCACCTCGGTGGGGTGCCGGTGCAGCGGATAGTGGTTGACCGGTACCACGGGCAGGTCCGCGGGCAGCGCGGCGAGCCGGCGCTCGGTCTCGGCGACGCGCGCCCGACACCAGGCGTCGCGGCTCGGATAGGGGTCGGGGTGCAGCAGATACTCGTCGTTGCAGACGATGCCCGTGCTCTCCGCGTAGGCCAGGCCCTCGGCCTTGGTGGCGCAGCCGGGCGGCAGGTACGAGTAGTCGTACAGCAGGAACAGCGGGGCGACGGCGACCGGCCCGCCCGGGCCCTGCCACACCGGGTAGGGGTCCTCGGGTGTGACGACCCCCAGTTCCCGGCACAGCTCGACCAGGTGCTCGTAGCGGGCGACGCCGCGCAAGGTGACCGGATCTTTCGGGTGGGTCCACAGCTCGTGGTTGCCCGGGGCCCACACCACCTTGCGGAAACGGCCCGCGAGCTTCTCCAGGGTCCAGCGGATGTCGGCGACCGTCTCGGCGATGTCACCGGCCACGATCAGCCAGTCCTCGTCGCTCGTGGGTCGCATGTCCTCGACCAGGGCGCGGTTCTCCGCATAGCTGATGTGCAGGTCGCTGATGGCCAGCAGCTGCCCCGTCCCGGCCTCGGACTCCACCCCGCACCCCTTTCCGATGATCCATCGCCGGGACCACAAGAACACATTCCCGGACACCGCCACAAGAGACGCCTGGCGGTGCGTCATGTTCCAGCCGGACAGTCGGCCGATCGCTTCACGAGCCGTCCGGACAGCCGCCGGGGAGCCGTAACATCCGCGTTGCACGCGCGGGCTCTTGAAAGCCGTATGATCGCCCCGACACCGACACCCCAACCTCCCTTTCGCAGGGGTTGTTTGGTGTTCCTTCCTCCCTCCTGCCCGGGCACGGGCCGCCGAGCCCTGCCCGAAAAGCCCCGAAAGGCGGCCTGCATGCTCTCTCGCGTACGCGTCTGGCTCAACCGCACGTACGCGGAGAACGTGTTCTTCATGGATCAGCTGCGCAGAAATCCCAGCGATCGCGCCGTGGAGATCCATGCCTCGCACGGGGACCCCGACTCCCCCGTCCTGGCCGCCGCCGACACCGCCGATCTGGAGCCGGAGGGCCTGTCCCCGGCCGCGTACGTCGAGTACGCCCTCGACCAGTGCGTGCGGCGCGGCATCGACGTCTTCGTGCCCCGGCTGCACCAGGCGGCGATCGTGGCCCATCGCGCGGAGTTCACGGCGGCCGGTACGGCGCTGCTGGCGCCGACCGCCGAGGCGGTGGCCGTGTTCGAGGACAAGGCGACCGCGTACGAGGCGGTCCGCTCCGTCGGTGTCCCGGTGCCGCCGTGGTGGCGGGTGCGTACGGCGGACGAGCTCCTGGACGCGGTGGGCATGCTGGAGGCGGCCGGGCACAAGGCATGCTTCAAGCCTGCCGCCGGTGCGGGCGGGGTCGGCTTCCGGGTGATCACCCGTAGCCCGTTCTCGCTGGCCGGCCTCGCCGGCTTCCCGAGCCCGTACGTCCAGCTGGACCTGGTCCTCGAGGCGCTGCGGCGGGCCGGGGAGCCGGTGGACTGGCTGGTGATGCCGCGCCTGGAGCAGCCCGAGGTGTCGGTCGACTGCCTGACCGGCACGGACAACCGGCTGCGGCTCGCGGTGGGCCGCACCAAGAACGGCCGCCGGCGCGGCTTCACCCTGGACGAGCAGTGGCTGGAGCCGGCCCGGCTGATCGCGGAGGGCTTCGGGCTGCACCACCTGTCCAACATCCAGTTCCGCATGCTCGGCGACCGTCCGGTGCTGCTCGACGTCAACACGCGGCCCTCCGGGGGCCTGCACCAGCTGTCGCTGTGCGGGGTGAACGCGCCGTGGGCGGCCGTGCGGCTGGCGCTGGGCGAGGATCCGGGGGTGCTCGAACCGCCGTTCCTGGGGCAGGACTACACGGTCGTGTCGGGGGCGCGGCCGCTGTTGCCGGTGCCCGCGGCGCTGCCGCGGCAGCGGGAGGCGGAGATCGCCGTGCCGACGGTGGCGGTGCCGGTGCAGTCGGCTTCGGCGGCGGAGGTACTGCCGCTCTAGGTCGTTCCCCGGTTGCCGGTTGCCCGGTTCGCCGGTTTCCCGGCCGCGGATCCAGGGCCGGGGAGAAATTTCCTCCCGCGAGGTGCCGACGGGGTGTATCAGAACGCGATCCCGCGGCTCTTCATGACAGAACGGGAAACACCCACGGGGGAAGCAACGGGGGAAACCGCGGGGGAACGGGTCGGCCGGTCGCGCGAACGGGGGGCGACCGGCCGGCCCGTATCGGCTTCGCGGGGCGCCCTCGGCGACCGGGCTCAGTAGCCGAAGGTCCCGTGCTCCTTGCTGCCGCAGTCGAGCATCATGGGCTCTCAATTGTTCATGTGAAACCCTGTGAATGCAGGCCCGCGCGTCTGGGCCCGCCGCAGCCTCAGGGTCAGGATCTGGAAGGGGCGCAGCGTGACGGGGACGACGCCGTCCGCGTCGGTCCGCGCCTCGCCCAGCGGCCGCTCCAGCAGGTCGGTGATCGCGGCGCCGGCCGACGGGAATCCGGTGCGCAGCAGCCCGGTGGCCCGGCCGCCCCGGGACTCGTACAGCCGGACCACCACGTCCCCGGAACCGTCGTCGGCGAGTTTGACGGCCTCCACGGTCACGCCCTCTCCCGTGACGGAGACGACCGGCTCGGGCTCGCCCGCCGAATCCGCCACGCGGAGCGGGAGGTTGAGGGCGTAGCCCTCGGCCACCGCGTCCTCGACGCTCGCGCCCGGCAGCAGGGCGTAGGTGAAGCGGTGCCGGCCCTGGTCGGCCTCGGGGTCGGGGACGCGCGGGGCGCGGACCAGACTGAGGCGGACCGTGGTGGTCGTGCCGCCGTCCTCCCGCACCGTCCGGGTCACGTCGTGACCGTAGGTGGAGTCGTTGACGACGGCGACGCCGTAGCCGGGTTCGGCGATGTGCACCCAGCGGTGCCCGGAGACCTCGAAGCGGGCCTCCTCCCAGGTGGTGTTGGTGTGGGTGGGCCGCTGGACGTGGCCGAACTGGATCTCGGCCGAGGAGTGCGGGGCGCGCAGGTCGACGGGGAAGCCCGCCTTGAGGATCTTCTCCGTCTCGTGCCAGTCGATGTCCGTCTCGACGTCGATCCGGGCACTGCCGGCCCGCACGATGATCGTCTGGGTGATCCGCGAGCCCTTGCCGAAGGAGCGGACCACCCGGATCGCGCCCACGAGCGGGCCCTCCTCGACCACGCCGACCGCGTCGGCTTCCAGCAGGTCGGTGTAGCGGTTCCGGTAGTGCTTGTCGATGTCCCAGGCGTCCCAGTAGTTGGGCAGGTCCGTGTGGAGACGGAGCAGATTGCCCGGCCCGGCGAGGACTTCGCGGCCGGCCCGCAGATCCTGTACGGACGACAGCGTTCCGTCGTCCGCCAGCTGAACCCGGACGATGCCGTTGTCCAGGATGCGCCCGCCGACCGCGACCGGGTGCGGGGGTTCGGCCGGGGCGAGGGGCGCGGAGCCGTTCGCGGGCACCCTCACGTACACCGGTGCGCCCTCGGGGGTGCGAACCACCTCGGCGCGCTCCCGGGGGCTGGTGTTGAACACGCGGGGCCCGCCCGTGCCGAGCGCGGCGACGGCCCCGCGCGTGAGTTCGCGCAGCTCCCCTGCCACGCGGGCGTATTCGGCCTCCGCCTCGCGGTGCACCCAGGCGATGGAGGAGCCGGGCAGGATGTCGTGGAACTGGTGCAGCAGCACCGTCTTCCACAGCCGGTCCAGCTTCTCGTACGGATACGCGTAGTCCGGCGCGTGCAGGGCGGCCGTGGTGGCCCACAGCTCGGCCTCGCGCAGCAGGTGCTCACAGCGCCGGTTGCCCTGCTTGGTGCGGGCCTGGGTGGTGTAGGTGGCCCGGTGCAGCTCCAGATACAGCTCACCCACCCAGACCGGGGCGTCCGGGTACTCCGCGCGCGCCTTGGCGAAGAAGGCGTCGGGGTGCTCGATCTCGACCTTCGCGGAGCCCTCCAGGTCCTTGAGGCGACGGGCGCGTTCCATGATCTCGCGGGTGGGACCGCCTCCGCCGTCGCCCCAGCCGAAGGGGGCGAGGGAGCGGGTGCCGCCGCCCTTCTCGGCGTAGTTGTGGACCGCGCACGCCATCTCCGAGCCGCTGAAGCGGGCGTTGTAGGTGTCGATGGGCGGGAAGTGGGTGAAGATGCGGGTGCCGTCGATGCCCTCCCACCAGAAGGTGTGATGGGGGAAGGCGTTGGTCTGGTTCCAGGAGATCTTCTGGGTGAGGAACCACTCGTTTCCGGCCAGCCTCGCCAGCTGCGGGTAGGCCGCCGTGTAGCCGAAGGAGTCCGGCAGCCAGACGCCCTTGGTCTCGACGCCGAAGTGGTCCATGAAGAACCGCTTGCCGTGGACCAGTTGGCGGGCGAGGGCCTCGCCGCCGGGGAGGTTGCCGTCGGCCTCCACCCACATGCCGCCGACCGGCGCCCACTGGCCCTTCGCCACCGACTTCTTGATCCGCTCCCACACCTCGGGGTGGCCGTCCCGGACCCACTCGTACTGCTGGGCCTGGGAGCAGGCGAAGACGAACTCCTCGTACTCGTCCGCGAGCGCGGTGGCGTTGGAGAAGGTCCTCGACGCCTTGCGCTTGGTCTCGCGGATCGGCCAGAGCCAGGCGGTGTCGATGTGCGCGTGGCCGACGCCGGAGACGATGTGCGCGCTGGCGTGGGCGGGCCTCGCGAGCACCGGGCGCAGGGCGTCGCGCACGGCGGGGGCGGAGCCGGGGACGTCGTCCAGGTCGAGCAGGTCCATGGCCCGGTCGAGGGCGTGCAGGATCTCGTGCCGGCGCGGCTCGTGCTCGCCGAGTTCCGGCATGAGTTCACCCAGCACCTGGAGGTCGAGGTCGAGGTGCCAGACCTGCTCGTCGAGCACGGCGAGATCGGCGCGGCGGAAGGTGTACAAGGGACGGTCCCCGGCGGTGCGCGGATCGCCGAGCGGGGTCGGTCCGGCGAAGCCGTTCGCGAGGATGTCGGGGTTGGAGGCGGCCTCCACCAGGTACTCGACCACTTCACCGCCGGTCGCCGGGTGGGCGACCGGCACATACTGGTTGAGCGGGTTGACCGCCTTCAGCGGGGTGCCGTCGGTGCGGTGGACGAGCGCCTCGGCCTGGTTGCCGGGCCAGTCGCCGACGAAGCCGAGGTCGATGACCGACTCCACCCGGCGGCCGGCCCACTCGGCGGGCACCCGGCCGCGCATCCGGAACCAGGTCGTCCCCCAGGGCGGACCCCACGGTGTGCCGGTCGCGAACGGCGTGTACGGGGCGTCCGCGGCCTGCGCGAAGGGCACCGGTTCCCCGGGCGCCTGCCAGGCCGCCACCTCGAAGGGGACGGCGGCCGCGTAGATCGCGGGCTTGATGCGCTGGGTGTGGAGGCGCGCGACGCGCTCCTCGATCCGTCGGCGTTCGTCGTGCATGAGGTCTCCAGGAGGGGAGCGGCGAGCACAGGGGCGAAAGCGCTTGCTGAATCTGCTCACTCAAGGTATGCCAGCCCAGGATGGACCTCCGTATAGCCGTCGACCAGCCTGCGCGCCACGTTCACCGAGTCGACCAGCGGGTGCAGCGCGAAGGCCTTCACGGCCGTGCGCCGGGAGCCGGACTCGGCGGCGGCGAGCACCTCCCGCTCGACGGCCTTGACCGCGCAGACCAGCCCGGTGGCGTGCGCGGGCAGCGGGGCTACGGCCAGCGGGTGTGCGCCGCCCGCGTCCACCAGGCAGGGCACCTCGATCACCGCGTCGCCGTCGAGGGCGGCGAGCGTGCTCCCGTTGCGCACGTTGAGGATCAGCGTGGTCCGCTCGTCGCGGGCGATGGCCCGCATCAGGGCGAGCGCGACCTTCTCGTAGCCGCCCGACAGATCGTCGGCCTCGCGCTCGCCCGCTCCGGCGTTCTCCCGGTTCTCGGCCATGTAGGTGGCCTCGCGCTCGGCACGCGTCCGCTCCCACGCGTGAAGCGCGGACCGCTCCGTGCGCTGGGCCTCGACGTAGAACCGGGCCTGCTGGTCGCGCAGGAAGGCGCCCCGGGTCCGCTCGGCCTGCCGGTAGGCGCGTACGGCCTCCCGGTTGAAGTAGTAGTAGTGCAGGTACTCGTTGGGGATCGCGCCGAGGGACTGCAGCCAGTCGACGCCGAACAGCCTTCCCTCCTCGAAGGAGCCGAGCAGGGCGGGGTCGGCGAGCAGGCGCGGGAGTTCGTCGCGTCCGGCGACGCGCAGTGCGCGCACCCAGCCGAGGTGGTTGAGGCCGACGTAGTCGACGAAGGCCTGCTTCGGGTCGGCGCCGAGGGCGCGGGCGACACGGCGGCCGAGGCCGACGGGCGAGTCGCAGATGCCGATGACGCGGTCGCCGAGGTGCCGGGACATGGCCTCGGTGACCAGGCCGGCCGGGTTGGTGAAGTTGATGACCCAGGCGTCGGGGGCGAGGCGGGCCACGCGCCGGGCGATGTCGACGGCGACCGGGACGGTCCGCAGACCGTAGGCGATACCGCCCGCGCCGACGGTTTCCTGGCCGAGCACGCCCTCGGCGAGGGCCACCCGTTCGTCGTCCGCCCGGCCCGCGAGGCCGCCGACGCGGATCGCGGAGAAGACGAAGTCGGCGCCGGCGAGCGCCTCGTCGAGGTCGGTGGTCGCGGTCACGCGGGGCGCGTCGGGGACGCCGGCGGCCTGTTCGTCCAGGACCCGGCCCACCGCATGCAACCGGCGGTCGTCCAGGTCGTGCAGGACGACCTCGGTGACCCGCCCTTCGGCGCGGTCGGCCAGCAGCGCGCCGTACACGAGCGGTACGCGAAATCCCCCGCCGCCCAGAATCGTCAGCTTCACCTCTGCACCCTTCCCGTGACTGCCGCCACGACCATCTCGACACCGGCCTTCGTGCGGTTCGCCGAACGCCGCCGATCTTCATGGTGCCGAACGCGGCCGGCCGCCGTCTGCGCGCCCGTGCGACCACTGGTCGGCCACCCAGTCCACGCCGGGCCTTCAGGACCGCGTCATCCGGGAGTCCTGGGACCACGCAATCCTGCAGCGCGTGAGCGACGGGAGACGGGCCGGGCGCGCAGGCGCCGGGCTGTACGACAACGGTGTCTTCGCATCCGGCCACCGCCGGGCGGAGGGCGGTGACCTCCGGGCTGCTGCGCCGCACGACGGCCCGCACGGCGCGGACGGAGCCGTCCTCCCCGGTGGCCCGCCGGGACCGGCCCGGGACGTGCCGGACGAGCACGGGGACCGGCATGCGCAGGACGAACGCCCGGAGCGCCGGGACCAGGAGGCGCGCCCGCAGAGCGGGGCACCGGTGCGGATCCGGTGCTACCGGCACGAGGGCATCGTCCTGACCAACCATCAGCGCTCCCGGGGCCTCGCCCGGCTGGCGGCGACCTGGGAGCTGACGCGGGCCGACGGCCGCACCCTGACCGGGCCGGCCGAGCTGCCCGATCTGCGGCCGGGCGAGAGCGCGGCCGTGCCGCTGCCCTTCGCACTGCCGGAGGGCGGCGGCGAGATGTGGCTGACGCTGCGGGTGGTGACGGCCGTGGCCGAGCCGTGGGCGCCGCGCGGCACACAGGTGTGCGCGCCGCGGCTCCGGTTGCGCAGGGCGGTCCCCGCCCCGGCCGGGCCCGCCCCGGCGGCGGCGCCGGTCGCCGTGGACGGCGAGGGGCTGCTGCTGCATCCGCTGCTGGCGAGCGCGCCGGTGCTGTCCGTTCGGCGGGCGGCGCCGACCGACGACGACGGTCCGGGCGGTGTCACGGGCGCCGGGCACGAGTGGGGGCTGGACGCCCTCGTGCGGAAGGTCGTGTCGGTGCGCCGGTCGGGTGCGGCGGTGACGGTGGTCGCCGAGTACGCAGGCAGCGGGGGTGTCGTACGGCATCGGCAGGAGTTCACGCCGGTCGAGGACGGGGTGCGGGTCGTGGAGTGGGCCGAACTGCCGGCCGGGTTCGCGGACGTGGCCCGGGTCGGGTCGGTGTTCGAGACGGTGCCGGGCCTGGATCTGCCGGAGGGGGCCGGGGACGCGGTACGCCGGTTCATGGCGGCGGCGCCGGGCGCCATGGGGCTCGCGGTCGAACTGGGCGAGCCCGAGCACGTCCTCGTCACCCGTCGCCGCGACGAGCCGGTGCCGCGTCCCCGGTGCCTGGTGCTCGTCGACGCGGGGCGCCGGGCGCCGGACTCGCGGCCGTACGACTCTCGTCCCCTCCCCGGACACCTTTTCCCTCCTGTCATCCGCCGCTGGAGCTGGACCCTGCGCGCACTGCGGCCCTCGTAGTCCCCGCGCAGTCCCCATGGCCCCCCGTACTCCTCGTAGCCCCCGCACTTCCCGCACTTCCCTGCTTCCGGTAGCCCCTGCAGGGCGCCTGGTCGACCTCCCCCTCCCGTCACGTCACCCTTCACGGAGCCCACGTGTGCACGTCGCATGACCACAGCCAGGACGAGGCCGCGCAGGCCGGTGCCGGACGACGCGGTTTCCTCAGGGCCACCGCGCTGCTGGGCGCCGCCGCCGCGGCCGGTGTCGCACTGCCGCCGGTCGCGGAGGCGGCCGAGCGGAGCGGCCGGCATCCGGACACGGACAGCCGCCGGTTCACGCTCGCGGTGATGCCGGACACCCAGTACCTGTTCGACGGCCCCAGCATCTACCCGGCGCCGCTGGAGGCGTCGTTGCGCTATCTCCTGGAGCACGGCAAGGACGACAACATCGTCTTCCTGACCCACCTCGGCGACCTCACCCAGAACGGTGCCGAGGAGGAGTTCGCCGCGATCGGGGAGGCGTTCGGGATCCTCGACCGGCAGGGTGCCGGCTACAGCGTGCTGGCCGGCAACCACGACATCACGTCCTCGACGGACGACCAGCGCGGCCCGTCTCCGTACCTGGACACCTTCGGGCCGCAGCGGTTCCGGGACAAGCCGACGTTCGGCGGTGCCTCCGCGGACGGCTACAACACCTACCACCTGTTCAGGGCCGCCGGCCGTGAGTGGATGGTGCTCGCGCTGGACTGGCGGCTGTCGGCGCAGGGCTACGCCTGGGCGAAGGACGTCCTGGCCCGGCACCCGAGGACGCCGGTCGTCCTGACCACGCACGAACTGGTCGTCGACGAGGACACGTTGTCGGACCACGGACAGCAGCTGTGGGACGAGTTGATCGAGGACCACGACCAGATCTTCCTGACGTTGAACGGCCACTTCTGGCCGGCTCGCCGCGCGATCCGCAAGAACGCGGCGGGCAACGAGGTGCATCTGCATCTGACGAACTACCAGAACCGGTACTTCGGCGGTGCGGCCATGATCCGGCTCTACCACTTCGACCTGGACCGTGACGTCATCGACGTCGAGACGGTCTCGCCGTGGATCCTCGGCCGGGCCAAGAAGGGACTCAACGAGCTGGAGCGGCAGGAGATCGAGCTGAGCGGCGACGCGGACCGCTTCACGGTCGGCATCGACTTCGCCGCCCGCTTCGCCGGCTTCGACCCGGTGCCGGCCCGCCCGGCGCGCCCGGTCTCGCGGATGCTGATACCGGGCACGGCCGCCTACTGGCGCTTCGAGTCGCCCGTCTCCGGCACGGTCCGCGACCTGTCCGGCCGTGGCAACGACCTCACCGTGGTATCGGTGGGCGGCGGCTCGCTCGGCTGGTCGGCCGACCACCACCCCGACCAACCGGGCCACGGCAGCCTGGAGTTCCAGGGCTCCAAGTCGCCGCTGAAGGGCGCGTACCTGAAGACGGTCGACGGCGCGCCGCTCAACTCGGCGACCTTCAGGGACGGTTACACCATCGAGGCGTTCTACTGGCTGCCCGCCGACTGGGACGCCGCGCACAACGCCTGGTCCGGACTGGTCGGCCGCACCGGCCGCAACGGCTCCGTCGGCACGGTCACCGACGACCCCGACGAGCCGCTCGCCACCCTCTCCCTCTCCGACGGTCCGGGCCCGCAGTGGGCGGTCCACCCGCTCAACCAGCGGCAGCTCGCCACCAACTGGGGCGACGAGACCGCCCGTGAGACGTGGTGGCACCTGGCCGTGGTCAACGACGGACGGCACACGACGATGTATGTGCAGGGCTGCCCCGTGGCCCGCAATCCGCACGCCCCCGCGATCGGCATCGCCTCGTCCGGACGGCCCTGGCTGCTCGGCGGCTACGAGTACGCGGACAGGATCGACCAGATTCTGCACGGCCGCCTCGGCGACGTCCGGATCGTCTCCCGGGCGCTGCCCGTCTCCGCCTTCATGACCCACTGACGCTCGCCCCCGAGGACACTCACCAGACCATGACCGCGCAGCAGCTGCCCACCTGGGCCGACCCCTCCGTCTCCCCCGCCGACCTCGACGCCCAGGGAGTGTCGAGACGCGGGCTCCTGCGCCGCGCGGGCCTGTTCGGCGCCGCCTTCGCCCTCGGCTCGTCGGCGACCCCCGCGCTCGCCTCCCCGGGGCGCGGTCTCGGCGGCGAGGACCCGCGGCTCGCCCACCTCGTCGGCGACCACCACGTCCACTCCGTCTACAGCCACGACGCCAAGTACACGTTCTCCCAGCAGGCCAGGGCCGCCGCCGCGTACGGCCTGGACTGGATGGTCTTCAACGAGCACGCCAACTTCGGGCACGCCCGCCGCGGCGCCGCGCTGGAGCACCAGGAGATCCTCAAGGCCCGCGCCGAGAACCCGCGCCAGCTGATCTTCCAGGGCCTGGAGTGGTACATTCCGGCCGCCGAGCACGGCACGGTGTTCGCCGCGCCCGGCCGCCACGAGGTCGACCTGCTCACCCGGTTCGAGCTGGCCTACGACGGCAAGCTCCTCGGCTACGACAAGGGCGGCGCCGCCGACGCGGACACCGCCCGCAACGAGGCGCACGCCGTCGAGGCGATCCGGTGGCTGGCCGAGCAGCGCCGGACCGGCTATGTGGACGACGTGCTCGTCCTCGCCAACCACCCCCTGCGCCTCGGCATCGACTCCCCGCACGAGATGCGCGGCTGGCGGGACGCGGCGCCCGAGGTCATGATCGGCATGGAGGGCGCGCCCGGCGCCCAGGGCGCGGCCCTGCCCGGCCGGCGGGGCGCCACGTCGATCCGCGGCGAGTACGAGAACAAGCCCTCGGCGCAGTCCTGGGCGGGTTATCCGGCGGACGCGTACGTGACGTACGGCGGCTTCGACTGGGCGACCGCGACCGTCGGCGGACTGTGGGACTCGATGCTGGCCGAGGGCCGGCTGTTCACGATCACCAGCAACTCCGACAACCACCGCACGGTCTTCGACACCTGGAAGAACGGCGACTGGCCGGCCGGGCAGAGCTTCGACGACACCGGCAGGCTGCCCGACCCGGTGCAGACCGACACCCCGCAGCCGGGCAGCGACTTCTGGCCCGGCGCCTTCAGCCGCACCCACGTCGGCGTCACCCGCTACGGCTACCGCGCCGTCATGGCGGGTCTGCGCGCGGGCCGGGTCTGGGTCGACCACGGGCATCTGCTCGACGGGTTCGAGGTCCGGCTGAAGCGCGACTGCGACCAGGGGCGCGGCGTCACGCTGGGCGGCCGGTTGCGCGTCCGCGAGGGCGAGAGGATCGCCCTGTACGTGACGGTGACGACCGCCTCCCGGGCCAACCCCCAGGGAATCGTGCCGCAGTTGGCGCACCTGGACGTGATCCGGGGCGCGGTGCGCGGCCCGGTCGCCGACCGGGACACCTGGCAGGCGCCCGACACCAGGGTCGTCCACACGGCGGACGTGTCCGGCCGCACCGGTACGTACACCCTGCGCATCCCGCTCACCGCGGGCGAGGAGTCCTTCTACGTCCGGCTGCGCGGCAGCGACGGCAACCGGCACGGCACCGGCTACCTGGGCGCGGCCGTCGACCCGCACGGCCCGGTCCCCCACGAGCCCGGGGACGGCGACCCGTGGGCCGACACCTGGTGCTACTCCAACCCCGTCTTCGTCGACGTGGTCGCGGCCCGCTGAGGGGCGCAGGGCGGGTCCGGGGCTCAGGGCCGCGGCGGTGGCAGGGGGCCGTGCTCGCCCGCGTGGGGCACCCTGCCGCCGAAGTAGACCTGCACCTCCCGGATGAGGCCGTGACGGACGGTGATCGCCTCCATGTTGCGGTAGCGGCCTCCGTCGGCCAGCTCGTACTCGTACTGGACGATGACGAGTTCCTCGTCCGCGGCGACGACGTGCAGCAGACGCTGCGTGGTGAACCGGTCGGCGGTGGGGAAGCAGCGCTCGAAGAAGGCCGCCTTGTCGATGTGGTCGTCCTGGGGGCTGGTGAAGGTGAAGTCGTCGGCGTAGAGCGGCAGGGCCGCCTCGCGGTCCTGCGACCGGTAGTGCCGGAAGGCCGCTTCGACGACGCTCGCCGCAGATCCGTTCATGCGCTGTCCTCGGTCCGGGGGTGACCGTACCCGGGCCACGATAGGACGGCCGGGGCGCGTCCGGGCGGACGGCGGCGCCGACGGAACCCGTTCCGGGCCGACTGGACGACGGGCAGCGCGGTCTGAGCCGGTACGGGCCGCTTCACCCGGCTTCACTCGGTGAACTCCCTTGCGGTGGCGGGACTTTCCTTGCTTCAAGGCTTGACGGTCGTGGGGGCGGGGAGCACATTGGCCGCACCTTGAGAGCGCTCTCAGACGGTAGGGGGGCGCCCTTCGAGGCCCCCACACCCACCCCCGAACCCGAGAGGCCTCCCCATGCGCGATCCCTCCGGCATACCCAGACCCCGCCCGCTGCGGCGCACGCTCCTCGCCGTCGTCGCCTCGCTCGGCCTGGCCGCGGCGGCCGCCACTGCCGCCACCGCACCCGCGAGCGCCACGGCCCCCGCCCCTCCCTCGGGCTGGAACCAGGTCTTCCTGGACGACTTCGACGGCGCGGCCGGCTCCGGCGTCAACACCTCGAACTGGCAGTACGACACCGGGACCTCGTATCCGGGCGGTGCCGCCGGCTGGGGCACCGGCGAGGTCGAGACGATGACGTCGAGCCCGGACAACGTCTCGCTGGACGGCAACGGCAATCTGCTCATCACCCCACGCCGGGACGCCTCCGGCGCCTGGACCTCCGGGCGGATCGAGACCACCCGCACCGACTTCCAGCCCCCGGCGGGCGGCAAGCTGCGCGTGGAGGCCCGCATCCAGATGCCGAACGTGACCGGTGACGCGGCCGCCGGCTACTGGCCCGCGTTCTGGATGCTCGGCGCGCCGTACCGCGGCAACTACCAGAACTGGCCGAGCGTCGGCGAGCTGGACGTCATGGAGAACGTCAACGGCCTGAACAAGACGTGGGCCACCATGCACTGCGGCACCAACCCCGGCGGCCCCTGCAACGAGACCACGGGCATCGGCAACTCCACGGCCTGCCCGAACTCCACCTGCCAGTCGGGCTTCCACACCTACACGATGGAATGGGACCGCTCGGTGAGCCCGGAGGCGATCCGCTTCTCCGTCGACGGCGTCACCTACCAGACCGTCACGGCGAACCAGGTGGACGCGACGACCTGGGCCAACGCCACGAACCACGGCTTCTTCGTGATCCTGAACGTGGCGATGGGCGGCGGCTTCCCGGCGGCGTTCGGCGGCGGCCCGACCGGCGCCACCGATCCGAACCACCCGATGGTCGTGGACTACGTGCAGGTGCTCCAGTCCGGCGGGGGCGGCGGCACCACTCCCCCGCCCAGCGGCAACCGGGACGCCTACGGTCCGATCCAGGCCGAGTCCTACGACGGCCAGTCCGGCGTGAGCACCGAGGCCACCACGGACAGCGGCGGCGGCCAGGACATGGGCTGGATCGCGAACGGCGACTGGGCGCTGTACAAGGGGGTGGACTTCGGTTCCTCGGCGGCCACCCAGTTCTCCGCACGGGTGGCGAGCGGCGCGGCCGACGGTGTCAGCGGACTGGTCGAGGTGCGTCTGGACAGGCGGGACAACGCGCCGATCGGCAGTTTCGCGGTCGGGAACACCGGGGGCTGGCAGTCCTGGCGGACCGTTCCGGCCAATATCGGCGCGGTGAGCGGAACCCATGACGTGTATCTGACCTTCACCAGCGGTCAGCCGTCCGACTTCGTGAACGTCAACTGGTTCGACTTCGGCCACTGACCGTCCCGAGCCGGTACGTCAGCGCAGTTCCGCCCGGAACACGACCGGTGTCTGCCCGGTGTGCAGATGGAAGAACTTGGTGAAGTTCGCCGCGTCGGGGAAGCCCACGGCCGCCCCGACGCGGCCGATCGGCATGTCCGTGTGGGCGAGCAGGCGTTTGGCTTCCAGGACGACGCGCTTGTCGATGAAGCCCTTCGGGGTCTCGCCGGTGGCGGCGCGGACGGCGCGGACGAGGGTGCGGCGGGAGTAGCCGAGGGAGTCGGCGTAGGCGCTGACGCTGTGATTGGTCGCGAAGCCGCCCTCGACGGCGTCGCGGAAGCGGGTGAAGGTGCTGTCCGCGTGCTGCCGGGTGGCCTCGGCGGAGCTGGCCGCGAGGTGGGCGAGGCGCAGCAGGAACGCCGTGAGGGAGTGCCGCAGGATCGCCGTGTGCAGGCTGAGCGGGAGCGTCTCGGTGTCCTCGTACTCGCGTCGCAGGTTGGCCAACGCGTCCCGGAGCGCGGCGAGCTGGGGCGCATCGGGACGCAGCAGCGGCGGCAGGTCGTAGCGGTAGAGGCCGGTGGCCTCCACGGTGGCGCGGGGCAGGAAGCCGGGCTGCATGGTCAGGACGCTGCCGCGGTACTCGCTGGTCCGCGAGAAGCGGTGCACCTGTCCGGGCCGGATCCACAGCAGGTCGCCGGCCCGCGCCTCGTACTCGGCGAAGTCGATCATGTGCCGGACGGGGCCCTCGGTGAAGAGCATGACGACGTGGAAGTCGATGCGGTGGACCCGGTGCAGCGGGGCCTCAGCGTGCCAGGTGCGCTCGGTCCCCATGGGGCCGACCTGTATGCCGACGCCGCCGACGCTCAGATCGACCGGGAAGGGGAAGGTCCTGATGCCGTCGCCGTCGCCCGCCCCGCCGGGTGTTCTGTCCACCATGTCCTACTTGCGCCGTCCCTGTCGAAGATCCGTGTCCCACTTTCACCACAGGCTGACACACTCCAACCTTCCCTCTCAAAAGTCAGACTTTTACTTTTGAACGCGTCAGGCCAGCCAGAACGCTTCGAACGAGGACTTCTTGAAGATGAGCGCGCAGACATCAGACGGCTTCGAGTGGACCGACCTCGACCGGCGTGCCGTGGACACCGCCCGGCTCCTCGCGGCCGACGCCGTGCAGCAGGTGGGCAACGGACACCCCGGCACCGCGATGAGCCTGGCCCCGGCCGCGTACACGATCTTTCAGAAGGTGATGCGGCACGACCCGGCCGACCCCGAGTGGACCGGCCGCGACCGCTTCGTCCTCTCCCCCGGGCACACCTCGCTGACCCTGTACACCCAGCTGTTCCTCTCGGGCTACGAGCTGGAGCTGGACGATCTGAAGGCGTTCCGCACCCAGGGCTCGAAGACCCCCGGCCACCCCGAGTACGGGCACACGGCCGGCGTCGAGACCACCACCGGCCCGCTCGGCCAGGGCGTCGCCAACGCGGTCGGCATGGCGATGGCGGCCCGCTACGAGCGCGGCCTGTTCGACCCGCAGGCTCCCGAGGGCACCTCCCCCTTCGACCACACCGTCTGGGCGATCGTCTCCGACGGCGACCTGGAGGAGGGCGTCTCCGCCGAGGCCTCCTCCCTCGCCGGCCACCAGAAGCTCGGCAACCTGGTCTTCCTCTACGACGACAACCACATCTCCATCGAGGGCGACACCGCGACCGCCTTCTCCGAGGACGTCCTGAAGCGGTACGAGGCCTACGGCTGGCACACCCAGCGCATCGAGCCCACCGCCGACGGCGACGTCGACGCCCCCGCCCTGTACGCGGCGCTGAAGGCCGCGCAGGCCGAGACCGGCCGGCCCTCGATCATCGCGATGCGCACGATCATCGCCTGGCCCGCCCCGAACGCGCAGAACACCGAGGCCTCGCACGGCTCCGCCCTCGGCGCGCAGGAGATCGCGGCCACCAAGCGCGTCCTCGGCTTCGACGCCGAGCAGGCCTTCCAGGTCGAGGACGAGGTCCTGAACCACGCCCGGCGCGCCCTGGACCGGGGTGCCGAGGCGCACGCGGCCTGGGACAAGCGGATCGCCGAGTGGCGCACCGCCCATCCCGAGCGGGCCGCCCTCTTCGACCGGATCGGCAAGGGCGAGCTGCCCGCGGGCTGGCAGGACGCGCTGCCGGTGTTCGAGGAGGGCGGGTCCGTCGCGACCCGCGCCGCCTCCGGCAAGGTGCTGCAGGCCCTCGGCCCGGTGATCCCCGAGCTGTGGGGCGGCTCCGCCGACCTCGCCGGGTCGAACAACACGACCATCGACAAGGCCAGCTCCTTCCTGCCGAAGGGCAACCCGCTGCCCGAGGCCGACCCCTACGGCCGTACCGTCCATTTCGGCATCCGCGAGTTCTCCATGGCCGCGGAGATGAACGGCATCGCCCTGCACGGCAACACCCGGATCTACGGCGGCACCTTCCTCGTCTTCTCCGACTACATGCGCAACGCGGTGCGGATGGCGGCGCTGATGCAGCTGCCGGTGACCTACGTGTGGACGCACGACTCGGTCGGCCTCGGCGAGGACGGCCCGACCCACCAGCCCGTCGAGCACCTGGCCTCGCTGCGCGCGATCCCGGGCCTGAACGTCGTCCGCCCGGCCGACGCCAACGAGACCGTAGTGGCCTGGGCCGAGATCCTGAAGAGGCACGCCACGAACCCCGCCCCGCACGGGCTCGCGCTCACCCGCCAGGGCGTGCCGGTGTACGCGCCGAACGAGGACGCGGCCAAGGGCGGCTATGTGCTGCGCGAGTCCCAGGCCGAGGTCCCGGAGGTGATCATCATCGCGACGGGCTCCGAGGTGCAGCTCGCCGTGGCCGCGCAGGAGCGGCTCGAGGCCGAGGGGATCGACGCCCGGGTGGTGTCGATGCCGTCCGTGGAGTGGTTCGAGGAGCAGCCGCGCGAGTACCGCGAGCGGGTGCTGCCGCCGGCCGTGAAGGCGCGGGTCGCCGTCGAGGCCGGGATCGGACTGACCTGGTACCGGTACGTGGGCGACGCGGGACGCATCGTCTCGCTCGAGCACTTCGGCGCCTCCGCGGACGCGGCGACCCTGTTCGCCGAGTACGGCTTCACCCCCGAGAACGTCGCCGCGGCGGCCCGCGAGTCGCTCGCCGCCGCGCGCGCCTGACACCGACACCGACACCGGCGCCGTCACCGGCGCCTCATACCGACGCGAAAGAAAGATGATCACTGTGACCGAAGCAATCGCGACCCCGGGAGCCCTCAAGCGCCTCGCCGACGAGGGCGTGTCGATCTGGCTGGACGACCTGTCGCGGAAGCGGATCACCTCGGGCAGCCTCGCCGAGCTGGTGGCGAGCGGCAGCGCCGTCGGTGTCACGACCAACCCGTCGATCTTCCAGGCCGCCATCGGCTCAGGCGAGGGCTACGAGGAGCAGCTCGCCGACCTCGCCGTACGCGGTGTCACCGTCGACGAGGCCGTGCGGATGATGACGACCGCCGATGTGCGCGCCGCCGCCGACGTCCTGCGCCCCGTGTACGACACCTCCGGCGGCCGGGACGGCCGGGTCTCCATCGAGGTCGACCCGCGTCTCGCGCACGACACCGCGGCGACCGTCGCCGAGGCCAAGCAGCTCGCCTGGCTCGTCGACCGCCCCAACGTGATGATCAAGATCCCGGCGACCGAGGCGGGCCTGCCGGCGATCACCGAGGTCATCGGCCTCGGCATCAGCGTCAACGTCACGCTGATCTTCTCCCTGGAGCGCTACCGCGGGGTCATGGCCGCCTACCTGGCCGGCCTGGAGCAGGCCCGCGCGCGCGGCGTGGACCTCTCCACCATCCACTCGGTCGCGTCCTTCTTCGTCTCCCGCGTGGACTCCGAGATCGACAAGCGGCTGACCGCCCTCGGCACCGAGGAGGCCCTCGGTCTCAAGGGCCGCGCGGCCCTCGCCAACGCCCGGCTGGCCTACGAGGCCTACGAGGAGGTCTTCGCCGCGGACCGCTGGCTGGCGCTCTCGGGGGACAGGGCGAACAAGCAGCGTCCGCTGTGGGCGTCCACCGGGGTGAAGGATCCCGCGTACAAGGACACCCTGTATGTGGACGAGCTGGTCGCGCCGGGCACGGTCAACACCATGCCGGAGGCCACCTTGAACGCCGTCGCCGACCATGGCGAGATCACCGGTGACACGGTGACCGGCGGCTACGCACAGGCCCGCGCGGACCTTGCGGCCGTGGAACGGCTCGGCATCTCCTACGACGAGGTCGTCCAGCAGCTGGAGGACGAGGGCGTCGCGAAGTTCGAGGCGGCCTGGCAGGAGCTGCTGGACGCCGTAGCGAAGTCCCTGAAGAGCAAGGGAGTTGACGCCCGATGACCGACAACGCACCCGCCGCTACCGCAGCCGTGCAGGCGCCGGCGGAGGTGACCGTGCCGGTGGCCCCGGCCGCCGACTGGGTGAACGCGCTGCGGGACACCCGCGACCGCCGCCTTCCCCGGATCGCGGGCCCGTCCGGGCTGGTCATCTTCGGTGTGACCGGTGACCTGTCCCGCAAGAAGCTGATGCCGGCCGTGTACGACCTGGCCAACCGTGGTCTGCTGCCGCCGGGCTTCTCGCTCGTCGGCTTCGCCCGCCGGGAGTGGGAGGACCAGGACTTCGCGCAGGTCGTCCACGACTCCGTGCGCGAGCACTCCCGCACCCCCTTCCGCGAGGAGGTCTGGCAGCAGCTCGCCGAGGGCATGCGGTTCATCCCCGGTGACTTCGACGACGACACCGCGTTCAAGCAGCTGAAGGACGCCGTCCAGGAGCTGGACGCCTCCCGCGGCACCGGCGGCAACTTCGCGTTCTACCTCTCCGTGCCGCCGAAGTTCTTCCCCAAGGTCGTGCAGCAGCTGAAGAAGCACGGCCTGGCGAACCCGCCCGAGGGTGCCTGGCGGCGCGCGGTCATCGAGAAGCCGTTCGGCCGCGATCTGGCCAGCGCCATCGAGCTGAACACGATCGTGCACGACGTGTTCGAGCCGGACCAGGTGTTCCGCATCGACCACTACCTCGGCAAGGAGACGGTCCAGAACATCCTGGCGCTGCGCTTCGCCAACCAGATGTACGAGCCGATCTGGAACCGGTCGTACGTCGACCATGTGCAGATCACCATGGCCGAGGACATCGGCATCGGCGGCCGGGCGGGCTACTACGACGGCATCGGCGCCGCCCGTGACGTCATCCAGAACCACCTGCTGCAGCTGATGGCGCTGACCGCCATGGAGGAGCCGATCGCGTTCGACGCGGAGGCGCTGCTCACCGAGAAGCTGAAGGTGCTGAAGTCGGTGCGGCTGCCCGAGGAACTGGGCCGGCACACCGTGCGCGGCCAGTACGCGGCCGGGTGGCAGGGCGGCGAGAAGGTCGTCGGCTACCTGGAGGAGGACGGCATCGACCCCGCGTCGAAGACCGACACCTTCGCCGCGATCAAGCTGGGCATCGACAACCGCCGCTGGGCGGGCGTCCCCTTCTACCTGCGCACCGGCAAGCGGCTGGGCCGCCGGGTCACCGAGATCGCGGTGGTCTTCAAGCGGGCCCCGCACTCCCCGTTCGACTCCACCGCCACCGAGGAACTGGGCCAGAACGCGATCGTGATCCGCGTCCAGCCCGACGAGGGCATGACCGTGCGGTTCGGCTCGAAGGTGCCGGGTACGTCGATGGAGATCCGGGACGTGTCGATGGACTTCGCCTACGGCGAGTCGTTCACCGAGTCGAGCCCCGAGGCCTACGAGCGGCTCATCCTGGACGTGCTGCTCGGCGACGCGAATTTGTTCCCCCGTCACCAGGAAGTGGAAGAGTCCTGGAAGATCCTCGACCCGATCGAGGAGTACTGGGCGGCGCACGGCAGGCCGGCGCAGTACGCGTCGGGCAGCTGGGGACCGAGTGAAGCGGACGAGATGCTCGCACGAGACGGACGGAGCTGGCGCAGGCCATGAAGATCGACCTGACCGACACCACGGCAAGCAAGATCAACAAGGCGCTGGTGCAGGGCCGCCGCGCCATCGGCACCCCGGCCGTGGGCATGGTCCTGACGATGGTCATCGTCACGGACGAGGAGAACGCCTACGACTCGATCAAGGCCGCCGAGGAGGCCTCGCACGAGCACCCCTCGCGCACCCTGGTCGTCATCAAGCGGCACGCCCGCACCCTGCGCGACCGCACCCACTCCCGGCTCGACGCCGAGGTCCGGGTCGGCTCCGAGGCCGGCACCGGCGAGACGGTCGTCCTGCGCACCTACGGCGAGGTCTCCGACCACGCCGACTCGGTCGTGCTGCCGCTGCTGCTGCCGGACGCGCCCGTCGTCGTCTGGTGGCCGGTGGACGCGCCCGACGCCCCGTCGAAGGACCCGCTCGGCGCGCTGGCCCAGCGGCGGATCACCGACCTCTACGCCGTCGAGCGGCCGATGGAGGTCCTGGAGACCCGCGCCCGCAACTACGCCCCCGGCGACACCGACCTCGCCTGGACCCGGCTGACCCTGTGGCGGTCCATGCTGGCCGCCGCCCTGGACCAGGCCCGGACGAAGGTGACCTCGGCGGCCGTCGAGGCCGAGGCCGACAACCCCAGCGCCGAGCTGCTCTCGCGCTGGCTGGAGGCCCGCCTGAAGGTCCGGGTGGACCGCGTGGTCACCGCGGGCCCGGTCGTCACGGCCGTGCGCCTCGGCACCGCGAGCGGCGAGATCGTCATCGACCGCCCCGAGGGCCCCCTCGCGACGCTGACCCTGCCGGGCCAGCCGCCGCGCACCCTGGCCCTGAAGGTCCGCCCCACCTCCGAACTCATCGCCGAGGAGCTTCGCCGCCTCGACGCCGACGAGATGTACGCCATCGCCCTCAAGGGCGAGGCCGCCAAGGAGAACGCCTGAGATGGCAGAGTCCGATTTTCCCAAGCTCGTCAACCGGCCCGAATGGGCGGCGCTCGCCGACCACCGCGCCGAGGGGCGGCCGCATCTGCGCGAGCTGTTCGCGGCGGACCCCGGCCGCGCCGAGCGGTACGTCGTACGGGTCGGCGACCTGTACATCGACTACAGCAAGCATCTGATCACCGACGAGACCCTGGCCCTGCTCCAGGAACTCGCCACCGCCACGGGCGTGTTCGCGCTGCGCGACGCCATGTTCCGCGGTGAGAGGATCAACGTCACCGAGCAGCGGGCCGTGCTGCACACCGCGCTGCGGGCCGCGCGGGACGCGGTGGTCGAGGTCGACGGCGAGAACGTCGTACCGAAGGTGCACGCCGTGCTGGACAAGATGGCCGGCTTCGCCGAGCGGGTCCGCTCGGGCGAGTGGACCGGTCACACCGGCAAGCGGATCAGGAACGTCGTCAACATCGGCATCGGCGGCTCCGACCTCGGCCCGGCGATGGCCTACGAGGTGCTGCGCCCCTACAGCGCACGGGAGTTGACGTTCCGGTTCGTGTCCAACGTGGACGGCGCCGACCTGCACGAGGCGACCCGGGACCTGGATCCGGCGGAGACCCTGTTCATCGTGGCGTCCAAGACGTTCACCACGATCGAGACGATCACCAACGCGACCTCCGCGCGCACCTGGCTGCTCGACGGACTGGAGGGCGACGACAAGGCGGTCGCGAAGCACTTCGTCGCCCTGTCGACGAACGCCGAGAAGGTCGCCGAGTTCGGCATCGACCCGGACAACATGTTCGAGTTCTGGGACTGGGTCGGCGGCCGGTACTCGTACGACTCCGCGATCGGGCTGTCCCTGATGATCGCGATCGGCCCGGAGCGGTTCCGGGAGATGCTCGACGGCTTCCGGCTGATGGACGAGCACTTCCGCACCGCGCCCGCCGAGGCCAACGCGCCTTTGCTGCTGGGCCTGCTGGGCATCTGGTACGGCAACTTCCACGACGCCCAGTCGCACGCGGTGCTGCCGTACAGCCACTACCTGTCGAAGTTCACCGCGTACCTCCAGCAGCTCGACATGGAGTCCAACGGCAAGTCGGTGCAGCGCGACGGCGAGCCGGTGCAGTGGCAGACCGGGCCGGTCGTGTGGGGCACGCCGGGCACCAACGGGCAGCACGCCTACTACCAGTTGATCCACCAGGGCACCAAGCTGATCCCTGCGGACTTCATCGGCTTCGCCCGGCCCGTCGACGAGCTGAGCGGTGAACTCAAGGCCCAGCACGACCTGCTGATGGCCAACTTCTTCGCCCAGACCCAGGCCCTCGCCTTCGGCAAGACCGCCGAGGAGGTCCGCGCGGAGGGCGTCCCCGAGGAGCAGGTGACGCACCGCACCTTCCGCGGCGACCACCCGACCACGACGGTCCTCGCCACCGAGCTGACCCCGTCCGTGCTCGGCCAGCTGATCGCCCTCTACGAACACAAGGTGTTCGTGCAGGGCGCGGTGTGGAACATCGACTCCTTCGACCAGTGGGGCGTGGAACTGGGCAAGGTCCTCGCCAAGCGCGTCGAGCCCGCCCTGACCGGCGGCGCCGACGTGCCCGGTCTCGACCCGTCCACCAAGACCCTCGTCGCCGCCTACCGCCACCTCAAGAACGCTCAGGAAGTGAACTGACATGCAGCTCGGTCTCATCGGTCTCGGCAAGATGGGCGGCAACATGCGCGAGCGGATCCGCCGCGCCGGCCACACCGTCATCGGCTACGACCGCAATCCCGAGGTCTCCGACGTCAAGTCCCTCGCCGAACTGGTCGAGAAGCTCGACGCGCCGCGCCGCATCTGGGTGATGGTCCCGGCCGGCACCGCCACGCAGACCGTCATCGACGAACTGGGCGACCTGCTGGAGCCCGGCGACACGGTGATCGACGGCGGCAACTCGCGCTGGACCGACGACGAGAAGCACGCCGCCGCCCTCGCCATCAAGGGCATCGGCTTCGTCGACGCCGGTGTGTCGGGCGGCGTGTGGGGGCTCCAGAACGGCTACGCGCTCATGGTCGGCGGTGACAAGGACCATGTGGAGCCCCTGAAGCCCATCTTCGAGGCGCTCAAGCCGGAGGGGCCGTACGGCTATGTGCACGCGGGCCGGGTCGGCGCCGGGCACTTCTCCAAGATGGTCCACAACGGCATCGAGTACGCCATGATGCAGGCGTACGCCGAGGGCTGGGAGCTGCTGGAGAAGGTCCACTCCGTGGAGAACGTCCGCGAGGTGTTCCGCTCCTGGCAGGAGGGCACCGTCATCCGGTCCTGGCTCCTCGACCTCGCGGTCAACGCCCTGGACGAGGACGAGCACCTGGAGAAGCTGCGCGGCTACGCGGAGGACTCCGGTGAGGGCCGCTGGACGGTCGAGGCGGCCATCGACAACGCGGTGCCGCTCCCGGCGATCACCGCCTCCCTGTTCGCCCGGTTCGCCTCGCGGCAGGACGACTCCCCGCAGATGAAGATGATCGCGGCGCTGCGCAACCAGTTCGGCGGCCACGCGGTCGAGAAGAAGGACTGAACCGCTGTGGGGGACCTCCTGCTGGTCCGCCACGGTGAGACGGAGTGGAGCCTGTCGGGCCAGCACACCAGCTGGACCGACCTGCCCCTGACCGAGCACGGCGAGGAACAGGCCAAGTCCCTCGCCCCGCTCCTCACCGACCGGACCTACGCCCTCGCGCTGGCCAGCCCCATGGGCCGCGCGATACGCACCGCCGAACTGGCGGGCCTGACCGGCATCGTGACCGACCCCGATCTGCACGAGTGGGACTACGGCGGCTACGAAGGCGTCACCACCGTCGACATCCACCGCTCGCGCCCCGACTGGGACCTGTGGACCGACGGCGTGCCGCCCGGCCCCGAGGGTCGTCCCGGCGAGTCACCGCAGCAGATCGGCGCTCGCGCCGACCGGGTGCTGACCCGCGTCGACGCCGCGCTCGCCGAGCACGACGGGGACGTCGTCCTCGTCGCCCACGCCCACTTCCTGCGGGTGCTCACCGCCCGCCGCCTGGGCCTGCCGCCCGCCGAGGGACGGCTGTTCCAGCTGGCCACGGCCACGGTCAGCCGACTGTCCACCGAACACGGGCGCCCCGTGATCGCGGAGTGGAACAGACGGCCCTGACGGCTCCTTCACCGCGGCCCGGTTCACCCCTGGTGAGCCGGGCCGCAGTGGTACAGCAGCCGGGTCCGGTCGCCGGGGTCGTAGGCGGTCCGCGGGACGAGCGCACAGTGGGCGACGGTCCAGCGGACCAGTTCCCCGGCCGGGGTGTGTGCCTTGAGGAAAGGCTCCGTCACTATGACGTAGCGCAGCCGCCCGGTGTCCACGAGGCGGTGGAAGGCGATCGGCGCCGGGTACGGGACGCGGCCGGTGAAGCCGCCCATCGGCAGCACGGGCGCGTCGGCGGCGAGTATGTACGGCGCGGCGCTCTGCCAGCCGGGTACGGCGGCCAAATAGCGGGCGCCGTCGCGGTGCGCGGTCAGGTAGGCGAGCAGCCGTCGGTGCTGGGGGCCCAGGGGCGACGGCGCGAAGCCGGCGGGCGTGCTGGTGGGGCCGACCCGGCCGAAGGCGCCGGGCTGGTTGTAGCGCGGGGACAGCGCGGAGGCCGTCCACACGGCCGGGACCAGCAGGACGGCGGCGAGGGCCGTGGCGAGCGCGCCCGGCCGGCGCAGGCCCGCGAGCAGCAGGGCGAGCAGGCCGAGGGCGATCGCGCACGGCGCCGACCAGGGCTGGAAGCGCGGGTACCACCAGGTCAGGGCAGCACACCAGACGACGTCGGCGGCGAGGACGGCGGCGAGCACGCGGGAGCGCCCGGCCCGCACGACGCCCACCGCGGCGAGCGCGGCCACGGCCACCGCGACGACGCCCATGTAGTAGGTGTGGCCGGTGACGCTGCCAAAACTGAAGACGGCGAAGAACGTCACGCCCCACACCCCCCAGAGCACATACCCGGCGAGCAGCCGGTCGGTGCGCGGCGCGCGGCGTCGGCGCAGCGCCAGCAGCCCGCCGACGAGGCCGAGCGCGGCCAGCGGATACAGCCAGCCGGTCTGGGTGGCCAGGCCCGGGCTGAACATCTTCCCGATGCCGTCGCCCATGCCGGGCCCGAGGTGTCCGCCCGCGCGGACCGTGCCGCTCGCCACGATGCTGCCGGTGCCGGCCGCATCGATGCCCATGGTGTGGAAACGGGTCAGGAAGTTGTAGCCGACGACCAGCGCGAACGGCGAGTCGTCGGTGGTCCCGTCGAGGTACGGGCGGGCGCCCGCCGGAGTGAGCGCGACGGCCAGCATCCACGACAGCGACACCGCCACGGTCACCGCCCCGGCCAGGGCGACATGGCCGATACGGCGGCGCGGTGCGGCGGGCGCGGCGACGAGGTACGTCACGGCGAGCGCGGGCAGCACCGCCCACGCCTCCAGCATCTTGCACTGGAAGGCGAGGCCCACCCAGAGGCCCGCGAGCAGCAGGGTGCGTGGGCGGGCGCGCTCGGTGGCCCGCCAGGTGGCCTCGGCGGCCAGCAGCAGAAGCAGCACGAACGGGGCGTCCTCGGTGACGGAGCGCCCGAGGCCCACGGTCACCGGGGTGAGTGTCAGGAACGCGGCGGCCAGCAGCCCCGCGGGCACCCCGGCCCAACGGCGCACCAGCAGATGCAGCAGCAGGACACAGCCCACCATCTCCAGGGCCTGGGGCAGCACCAGCGCCCACGGGTGGAAGCCGAACAGCAGCGCGGAAAGGGCCTGCGGCCACAGGAAGCCGGGCAGCTTGTCCAGCGTGATGGAGCCCGCCGGGTCGAAGGCGCCGTAGAAGAAGTCGGCCGGGTCGCCTGTCATGCTGCGCACCGCGCTCGCGTAGAAGGCGTGGTACGTGCTGTGGCCGAGGCCCCACAGGCACAGGACGGCGGCGAGTACGGCGATGGCGGCGAGCACCGGCCGCTCGTAGCGGTCGGTGCTCGCCGGTATCGGCGGGGCGGGTGCGGTCGGTGGCGGGGCGTGGCTCAGCAGTTGCTGGCCGACGGGGCTGGGCATGAACGGCCTTCCAGGCACACGGGTCGGGTCCGGAACGCTCGGATCCGAACCGCCGGGGAAATGTCCCGGACCGTGCGAGTATCGGCCGCCGTGCCAGGTGACGGTGCACTGTGAAGCCGGATCTCACCGAGGTCTCACCGCGTGCTCACCCCCTCCTTCTCCTGGGTGGCGAGGAAGAGGTGGTAGTCACCCACGGCGGAGGGCGCCGGGGCCCGAGGCGGGTCGGCGAAGTCGGCCCGCCGGCCCGGGAGTCCGAAGTCACCGGCGGCCCCGGGCCCCCTGCTCCTACAATCACCGGCACGCGCACGAGCGCGCCGACCAGGCGTTCCCCGGCCCGAAGGAAAGCGATGACCAGCGTCGAAGAACCGGCACGACCCGGGGTGCGGGTGCGCGACGGCGCCCGCACCAAGGCCGAGATCCTCGACGTGGCCACGCAGGAGTTCGCGCGGGCCGGCTTCGACGGCGCCCGGGTGGACGAGATCGCGGCCCGCACCCGCACCACCAAGCGGATGATCTACTACTACTTCGGCGGCAAGGAGCAGCTGTTCACGGCCGTGCTGGAGCGGGCGTACGGGGTGGTCCGCGAGGCCGAGCAGCAGCTGGACGTCGAGCATCTGGACCCGGTCGCCGGGATCCGGCGGCTGGCCGAGCTGACCTTCGACCACCACGAGCGGCACCCGGACTTCATCCGCCTGGTCAGCATCGAGAACATCCACGACGCCGAGCACATCGCGGCTTCCGAGAAGCTCGGCAGGATCGGCTCCCCGGCCCTGGAGGTGATCCGCCGGATCCTCGCCGCGGGGCAGGAGTCCGGGCTGTTCACGGCCGACGCGGACGCCGTCGACCTGCACGCGATGATCAGCTCGTTCTGCTTCTTCAGGGTCGCCAACCGGCACACCTTCGGCGCCCTGTTCGGCCGGGACCTGGTGGACCCGGCCCGGCGGGAGCGCTACCGCACCATGCTCGGCGACATGGTGATCGCCTATCTCACGGCGGAGCGGGCGGGCGGCTGACGCAGCCTCCCGGACCCTGTCGTACGGACTCCTGGCACCGGAGTGACGCGGGCGCGGCATCCCGGCACCCGCCGAGCCGAGGCGATCGGGCTACGGCGTCGGGTGGCGCGGCTCGTACAGGGCGAGTTCGCCGCCGCCCGGCAGGCGGAGAGCGGTCACCCGGCCCCACCCGGCCTCCTCCACCGGGCGCGTGAACTCCACGCCCTGCTCGGTGAGTCGGCGCCGCGTCGCGTCGAGGTCGTCGCACATCAGCATCAGCTCGTGCGCGGGCTCGCCGTCGGTGGGGTGGAAGGCCACCTCGGTGGGCGGCGCCTTGAAGATGAGCCATCCGCGGCCCGCGTCGACATGCGCCCACCCGAGGGTGTCGCGCAGGAAGGCCCGGTCGGCCTCCGCGTCCCGGCTGTACAGCACCACATGCGCACCGTTGATCACGGGCGTGAGGCTAGTGCGGCGAACGGCGGCGGGACAAGCACCGACCGTCCTCGACCCGCCGCCCGGCTGCCCCGCCCAGCCGCACGGCCGCCCTCACGGGGCCGGGGCCGCCGCCGCGTCGAGCAGGGGCCCGAGTTCCCGTACGGCCGTGGTCAGGGGGTGTACGTCCCGTGCGGCACGGGCCATCAGGATCGCGCCCTCCAGAGTGCTGATCATCAGCGTGGCCAGGGAGTCGGCACGGGCCGCCGGGACGCCCATACCCGCCAGGGCCTCGGCCAGTGGGGTCCGCCAGGTCGTGAAGGCGGCGGCGACGGCCTCCCGGGTCGAGCCGCCGGCGGCGGCGCACTCGACGGTGGCGGCGGCCACCGGGCAGCCCGCCCCGAAGCCGTCCGCCGCGTACTCGTCGGTCCACTGCGCGGCCATCGCCGCGAACAGTCCGCTCGGCGTCGGCTCGTCGAGGCCCGCGACAAAGCGCGCGATCCGCTTGCCGGCGTACCGTCCGGCCCACCCGACCGCCTCGTCGACCAGTTGTTCCTTCCCGCCCGGGAAGTAGTGCTGCAGCGAGCCGCGCGGTGCGCCGGCGTGGGCGGCGACCTCGCGCATGCCGGTGGCGGCGACGCCGTCGCGCCGGATGAGCTGGGCCGCGCTGAAGACCATCCGCTCCCGTGGCCCCCGTCGCGTCTCGCCCATCACCGGCCTCCGTCCCTCGCCGTCCCGGTTCTCATGACCGGCACTCTATGACCGGCGTCATAACAACGGCTACTATGACAGCCGTCATAACCGACTTCCGGAGCGCCCCCGGAGCGAAGGACGGTCCCTGTGCAGGTCGGTTTCATCGGTCTCGGAGTGATGGGCCGGCCCATGGCTCGGCGCCTGCTGTCCGCCGGCACTCCCCTGGTGGTCTGGAACCGGACCCCGGACCGCGCCGCACCCCTGCGCGCGGCCGGTGCCTCGGTCGCCGCGGACGCCGCCGAGGTGTTCGCACGGACGGACGTGGTGCTGCTGATGCTCGCCGACGAAGGAGCCGTCGACGCCGTCCTCGGCCGTGGCACGCCCGACCTCGCCGCACGCGTCGCCGGACGCACCGTCGTCCACATGGGCACCACGTCCCCCGAGTACTCCCAGGCCCTGGAGAGCGAGATCCGCGCCGCCGGCGGCCGGTACGTCGAAGCGCCCGTCTCCGGATCGCGGGTCCCGGCGGAGCAGGGAGAGCTGGTGGCGATGCTCGCCGGAGAGGCGGAGGCGGTGGACGCCGTACGGCCGCTGCTCGCACCGCTGTGCCGGGAGACGTTCGTGTGCGGGCCGGCGCCGGGCGCGCTGCTGATGAAGCTGTCCGTGAACCTCTTCCTGATCACCCTGGTGACCGGGCTGACCGAGGCGTACCACTTCGCCGAGCGGCAGGGCCTGGACCGGCGGCTGTTCCTGGACGTCCTCGACGCGGGCCCCATGTCCAGCGGTATCTCCCGGATGAAGGCACCGAAGCTGCGCGAGCGGGACTTCACGGTGCAGGCGGCCGCCCTGGACGTGCTGAAGAACAACCGGCTGATCGCCGAGGCGGCCCGCGGGGCGCAGCTGGCCTCACCGCTCCTCGACGTGTGTCACGCCCTGTTCGAGGAGACCGTGGCCAACGGGTACGGCGGCGAGGACATGGTCGCCGTACTGCGCGCGATCGAGGCGCGCACCGACAAGGGGCAGGGTCAGCGCCTCGGGACGCCGTAGACCCGGTCGACGCGCAGCCGTACCACGAGGCGGCGGTCGCGGACCATCGCCGCCCGGTACTCGTCCCAGTCCGGGTGTTCGCCGAGGACGTCGCGGTAGAGGCGGATCAGTTCCTCGACGGTGTCGTCCTGGGGGTCCGCGGCGACCGGGGACAGTTCGGCCGTGCCCTCGGCGACGGTGTAGGCCCAGCGGTCGGCGCTGGTGACGTGGTACGAGGCGCGGGGGTCACGGCGCAGATTGCGGGTCTTGGCGCGGTCGTCGGTGACGGAGATCCGGATGATCCGCTCGTCGGGGTCGTAGGCGTGGCTGACGTTGGACAGCTGGGGGCGGCCGTCCTGCTTGAGGGTCACGAGGACCCCGCCGTGGCCCGCCGAAACCAGGGCGAGCAGCGCGTCCTGCGTGGTGTCGTGCGTCATGACTCTCTCAACCCGCCGCGGCGGGCCCCGCATTCCCTCCGCGCCACGCATGGCGTAGACACTGTCTACTAGGTCGCGGTGGCCCTGTCCGCTCTGGTGCAGTCGCTGGCCACGCGGCCGTTCTCCGGGGCGGGGCTCGCCGTCGCCACGGCCCTGCTCGTGCGGCACGAACGCCGAACGGCGAGCCCGCTGCTGCCGCCCTCGGTCGTCGACTCCCGGGCGATCGCGGCGGCGCTCGGCGTCCTCGTCACCGTGTCCGCGGCCCTGTTCGGCGCCCTCTTCGTGGCCACCTACGTCCTCCAACGCCGGCTGGACCTCGACCCGTTGCACAGCGCGCTGCACGCTCTGCCCCTGGCCGTGCTGATGGTGGCGTCCGCCGCGCTGTGCCCGGCGCTGCTGCGCCGCCTCGGTGCGCGCGCCACGACGACGGCGGCGGCGCTGCTCGCGCTCGGTGTCCTCCTGCTGTCCGGGGCCTCGTCCGCGCCGGCGTTCGGCTGCGCGTTCGCGCTGCTGGGCGCGGGGTTCGGCACGGTGCTGACGGCGGCCACCCAGGTGGTCGTACGACGGGCGGAGGTGGCGGTGGCCGGGGTGGCGGGCGGACTGCAGCAGACGGCGCTGAACGTCGGTCCGGCCGTGGGGGTGGCCACGGCCGGTGCGCTGATGGGCGCCGGGACCGGGCCCGCGCTGCTCGCGCTCGCGGCCGTCGCGGCCCTCGGCGTACTCCTGGCCCGTGCGCTGCCCGGGACCGGATCCGGGGCCGGGGGCGTCGCGTCGATCACACACAGCGCCGATGGGCGGGTCCGTGGCGGTGCTCCTGCGGGACGATGACCGGCGGACGACGTCCCGGCGGGCAGCCGGGCAGGCGTCGCGGACCGCACGAGCGGAGGAGAGCGATGGCACCACTGCGGCAGGAAGTCGACCCGGACGAGGCGGGGCTGGACGCCTGGGCGCTGGAGCGCCTGGACCGGCGGGTCGCCGACCACGTCGACGCGGGGCGGCTGCCCGGCTTCCTCCTGGCCCTGTCCCGCGGCGGCCGGATCGCCCACCTCACCGCGTACGGCCACCGCGACACGGCGGCCGGGCTGCCGGTGGAGACGGACACCCTTTGGCGGATCTACTCGATGACGAAGCCGGTCACCGCGGTCGCCGTGCTGCTGCTGGTGGAGGAGGGCCGGCTGGCGCTCGACGACCCGCTGGAGCGCCACCTGCCGGTGTTCGCCGAGCCCGTCGTGTACGAGGGCGGCTCGGGCTCGGACCTGCGCACCCGCCCGGCCGCCGGTCCGATCCTGATCCGCCATCTGCTCACCCACACCGCGGGCCTGACGTTCGGCTTCTACCACCGGCACCCGGTCGACGCCCTCTACCGTGCCTCGGGACTGGAGTACTCCGTCCCGCCGGGCGCCGACCTGGCCGAGACGGTCGAGGTGTACGCGCGGATGCCGTTGCAGTTCGAACCGGGCACCCAGTGGAACTACTCGGTGGCCTCGAACGTGTTGGGCCGGGTCGTCGAGGTGGTGTCGGGGCAGGCGCTGGACGTGTTCCTCACCGAGCGGATCCTGCGTCCGCTCGGCATGAACGACACCGGCTTCCACGTCGAGCCCCGGCAGGCGGGCAGACTGGCCGAGTTGTACGGGGAGACGGACGACGGCGGGATCACCCCCGTACCGGGGCTGCCGGTCCACGGCCGGCCGCGGTTCCTGTCCGGCAGCGGCGGCCTCGTCTCCTGCGCCTACGACTTCCACCGGTTCATGGAGATGCTGCGCCGGGGCGGCGAGCTGGACGACGTGCGGCTTCTGTCCGCGGACACGGTCGCGCTGATGACCCGCAACCAGCTGCCCGGCGACGCGGTCCTGCGTTCCTTCGGCGCCCCGGTCCACCAGGAGCCCGGCAACGACGGGCTCGGCTTCGGCTTCAACGTGTCGGTGGTGACCGATCCGTCCCGCACCCTGTCCCCCTCCGGGCGCGGCACCTACGGCTGGACCGGCGCGGCCACGACCGCGTTCTGGGTCGATCCGGCGCACGAGTTGACGGTGCAGTTCATGACGCAGGTACGCCCGAAGACGCTGAAGATCTTCCCGGAGCTGCGGCGGCTGGTGCACGAGGCGCTGGTGGACTGACCGGCTCGGCGTCCGCCGCCCGTGGGGGAGGCGGCGGGCGCCGAGCCGGACGGACGGAGGGCCGGCCGATCGTTCTCAGGAACCGTGGGCGACGGCGTCCAGATGCGGCAGGATGTGGTCCAGCCGCTCCCGCTTGGTGCGCAGATAGGTGATGTTGCTCTCGCACGGCTCGATGAGCAGCGGCACCTGCTCGGCGACCTGGATGCCGTCCCGTACCAGCGCCTCCCGCTTGCGCGGGTTGTTGGACATCAGGCGCACCGAGCGCACCCCGAGGTCGCGCAGGATCTCGGCCGCGACACCGTAGTCACGGGCGTCCACGGGCAGGCCGAGCGCGAGGTTCGCCTCCACCGTGTCCAGGCCCTCGGCCTGCAGCGCCATCGCGCGCAGCTTGGCCAGCAGCCCGATGCCACGGCCCTCGTGCCCCCTCAAGTAGACGACGATCCCGCTGCCTTCGGCGACGACCGCGCGCAGTGCCGACGCCAGCTGGTCGCCGCACTCGCAGTGCCGGGAGCCGAACGCGTCCCCGGTCAGGCACTCCGAATGCAGCCGGGTCAGCACGTTCTCGCTGCCGATCTCGCCGTACACCAGGGCCACTTGCTCGTCACCGCGGTCGTGGTCCAGGTAGCCGATCGCCTGGAATTTCCCGTACACGGTGGGCAGCGGTGCATTCACCACGCGTTCCGCGCCCGAACGGCGCGGGGACTTCTTGCCGAGTACGCCGAGGTTGACGCCGGTGTTTTCTGTCATGATCTGATTCCTAAGCAGAGACGAAAGGCCGTGGAATGATGAGTGGTTCGGGCGCGCGGGCGGCGGCAAGCGGAGCGTTGTACGGTGTGATGCCGACGGACACCACGCAGGACGTGTCGGCGCGGGGGGCGGACGTTTCAGCACAGGTCGCCGTCCTTCCCGTCGGCAGTTTCGAACAGCACGGTCCGTTCCTTCCGCTGGCGACCGACACGCTCGTGGCCTGTGCCGTGGCGCAGGAGATCGCCGCCTCGTACCCCGTGCACCTCCTTCCTCCCGTGACGGTCTCCTGCTCGCACGAGCACGCCCGGTGGCCGGGGACCGTCAGCATCTCGGCCGTGACCCTCCACGCGGTGGTCTCGGACATCGCGGCGTCGCTGCGCGGCTCGGGCGTCGACGCGCTCGTCGTGGTCAACGGGCACGGCGGCAACTACGTCCTGGGCAACGTCGTCCAGGAGGCCTCCGCGCGCGGTGAGCGGATGGCGCTGTTCCCGGGCGCCGAGGACTGGGAGGCGGCACGGGAGCGGGCGGGGGTGCGCACCTCGCTGCTCACCGACATGCACGCCGGTGAAATCGAGACCTCGATTCTGCTGCACGCTCATCCCGAATTCGTCCGCCCTGGTCACGAGTCCGCCGATTTCACTGCTGACGACCGTCGTCATCTGCTCACCGTGGGAATGTCCGCCTATACCGAATCGGGCGTCATCGGCCGTCCTTCCTTGGGTTCGGCGGAAAAGGGGAAGGCACTGCTGGCGAGCCTGGCGGAATCCTTCGAGCCGTATTTCGCGTTGCTCACCTCCGCGCGGGGACACTGAGGGTCTGCGGCGTACCGGCGCACCGCGAGGACGACGGCGCCGGGCAGGCTCGCCACGAGGCTGAGCACGCCGTACACGACGGCGACGGCGACACCGGTGCTCGCGCCGAGTCCCGCGGCGCCGAACGCCCAGGCGGTCACGCCCTCGCGGGGGCCGAAGCCGCCGACGTTCAGCGGCAGTCCCATGGCGACCAGGGCGAGGACGGCGAGCGGGACCAGCGCCGCGACGGGGGCGGCGGAGCCGGCGACCCGGGCGGCCACGACGAACGTCGCCAGGTGTCCGGCCAGGACGACGGCGGAGGACAGCGCGATGCCCGGTCCGTTCCGGCGGGACATCAGGCACCGGCGTACCTCGCCGAGGGCGGTGCCGAGGCGCCCGGCCCGGCGGGAGGGCGCACGGTTCATGCGGACGGCGAGGCCTACGGCGAGTGCGCCGGCCAGCGCGAGCGCCAGCGGCGCCACGAGGTCGCGGGCGTCGGCGCGGACCGGGGACGGCAGGGTCGGCAGCACCGCCGCGGCGAACACGGCCAGCGCGATCTGCCCCGCGACGCGTTCCAGGACGACCGCTTTGACGCCGCGCCGTAGATCACCGGCGCTCTGTCCGTGCCGGACCGCGCGGTGCACGTCGCCGAGGATCCCGCCGGGCAGTGCCGCGTTCAGGAACAGCGCCCGGTAGTAGTCGGCGACGGCGGCTCCGAGCGGCAGCCGGATGCGCAGGCCGCGGGCCACCAACTGCCAGCGCCAGGCGCTGAGCACGGTGGTGACCAGGCCGATGGCGAGCGCGACCAACACCGTCGCGGTGTCGATCCGCCGCAGCCCGTCGAGCAGCACCCCGGTACCGAGCCGCCACAGCAGCGCGCCGAGGATGACCACGCCGACGAAGGTGCCGAAGTGCGTACGCAGGGCGCGCGCTCCGGGGCGCCGGGGGGCGGGGGCCTGTTCGGCTTCGGGCGCGGGGTCGGGGGACGGCGGCCGGGGATGCGACGGGGCGGACTCCGGGAGCGGGGGCGCGGTCCCGGGCAGCGGGGACGCCGGTCCCCGACCCGCCGGTGCCGCTCCGGCCGCCGCGGGGGGCGGTTCGTCGAGTCCGGCGCCGGGGTTGTGAGCCGTGCGGCCCGTGCCCGCGTTCTGCACGCGCGCGTGGAGCGTCCCGGCGCCGTACACGCACACGCCCGCCGGGCCGGCGTCGGACACGCGCGCGTGGGCCGTGCCCGTGGGCGTCACGCGCGCGTGGCCGCCCGTGCCGGTGACCCGGCGTTCCGGCTCCGTCGCGGCCGGCCGCGTCGTCATGACGCCCCGTCCGTCGGCCGGGGCAGGGCCAGCAGATCACTGTGGTGGACCACGACCCGCAGCCCGCCGGCCGCGCAGGCGGCGAGCCTGTCCCGCAGATAGCGCTCGGCGCGGTCGGTCAGCTCGGGCCGCTCCTCCACGGCGGCGCCCACCCAGCCGCGCAGCCACTGCTCGGTCAGCGCCGCCTGCTCGGGGCCGAGCCGCCACGGGCTCGGGTGCACCCGTACGGCGGCGCCGCGTGCGGCGAACGCCTCACCGGCCACGCCGACCGCGTCCGGGCCGAGCAGTCCCGCGCGCCGCTGATGGGCGTCGAACGCCTCGGCGATCTCCGCGTCCAGCGGGTCGGCCGGGGTGAGTTCGACGCGTCCGACGACGGACAGCGTGAGCAGTGCGGGGCAGCCCGCGCCCACGCAGGCGTCGGCGAGGGAACCGACCTCGTCGCGGGTGAGGACGTCGAGCAGTGCGGAGGCGGTGACCAGCGAGGCGCCGGCCAGCGCGTCCGACGTCAGCCGGGCCACGTCGCCGCGCCGCGTCTCGACGGTGACGCCGCTGCCGTCGGCGGCGGTGCGCGGGGAGGCCACGGCGGCGAAGTGCAGCAGGTAGGGGTCGTGGTCGTGCAGGACCCAGTGCTGGGCGCCGTCGAGGCGCGGCGCGAGCCAGCGGCCCATCGAGCCGGTGCCGCAGCCCAGGTCGTGCACGGCCAGTGCGCCGGTGCGGCCCGGCAGGTCGGCCAGCCGGACCCGCAGCGGAGCCAGCAGGGCCTGCGCCCGGGCGGCCGCGTCGGCCGGTTCCCTGAGCCGCAGCCATTCGGGGGCGTACCGCGGCGCTTCCTCGGGTTCGCCGTCCCGCAGCCGTACGGTGGCCCGCTCGCCGGAACGCCCGACGGGCCCGGCCCCGGCGACGACCGAGGAGTCCGTCCCGCCCGCCCCGTGAGCCGGGCGGGACGCCATGCCGTTCGTCGTGGTCTCCGGCGTGCTCATGCCGCCCTCCTCGGGGCTTCGGGGAGCCGGGCGAGGACTCCGGCCAGGCTGCGGGCGGTGGCGGCCCAGCCGTCGAGCGCGGCGCGGCGGCCACGGGCCGCGGCCTTGAGCCGGCGGCGCACGTCGGGCTCGCCGAACCAGCCGCGCAGTTCGGCGGCGAACGCGGCCGGGTCCTCCGGCGGGACGAGGATGCCGGGCACCCCGCCGTCGGGGGCGCGGCCGACCGCCTCCGGCACTCCGCCCACGTCGGTGGCGAGCACCGGGATGCCGCGGGCCAGGGCTTCGGTGACGGCCATGCCGTAGGTCTCCGCGTAGGAGGTGAGGACCATCAGGTCGGCGGCGGCGTACACGGCGTCGAGGTCCGCCCCGCAGCGCGGGCCGGTCAGGCGCACCCGGTCGGTGAGGCCGCGGCGGTCGATGAGGGCCCGCAGCCGGTCGACGTAGGCCGGGTCGTGGCCGAGTCCGCCGACCAACTCGCAGGTCCAGGGCAGGTCCTGGACCGCCGCGAGTGCCTCCACGAGCCGGTGCTGCCCCTTGCGCGGGGTGACGGCGGCCACGCACAGCAGCCGGGAGACGCCGTCGGTGCCGGGCGCGAGCGGCGCGATGTCGGCGCCGGGCGTGGCGGCATGCACCCGTTCCGGGGCGAGTCCGTGGTGGGCGACGAGCCGGCGCACCGCCCAGTCGCTGGTCGCGACGACCGCGGGGACGGCGCGCAGCACGGCGCGTTCGCGGGCGTCGAGGTCGGCGGCGTCGGCCGGGGCGAGGCCGGTCTCGTCGCCGAGCGGCAGATGGACGAGGACGGCCAGGCGCAGCCGGTCGGTGTGCGGGGCGACCAGCTCGGGGACGCCGCAGGCGACGAGCCCGTCCAGCAGGACGACCGCGTCGTCCGGCAGGGCGTCCAGGGTGCGGGCGAGGTGGTCCCCGGCGGTCCGGTCGGGGCGCGGCCAGGTGCCGGGCACGGTGTGCCGGGCGACCTCCCAGCCGAAGCCGGGCAGGTCCAGGCAGATCCGGCGGTCGTAGGCGTTGCCGCCGCTGGGCGCGGCCGGGTCGTCGACGCCGCCCGGCAGGACGAAGTGCACGGTGCGCAGCGACATGGGGACGATTCCCGCCTCCTCGACGGCGGTGGGCCGGGCGTCGGCGGTGGGCTGGGCCGGCACGTACGTCAGGCGCGCCCGCTGTGTGGTCGCCCCGGTCACAGGCCACGCTCGTAACTCGCCCAGGCGATGTGCGACTCGTGCAGGGTGACCGCGATGCCGGCGAGCCCCCTGGCGCCCTCGCCGAGTGCGCCCTTGTGGACGCGTTCGGCGAGCCGGTCGGCGATGACCTTGGCGAGGAACTCGGTGGAGGTGTTGATGCCGGCGAACTCGGGTTCGTCGTCGAGGTTGCGGTAGTTCAGCTCGGCGGTGATGCCCCCCAGTTCCTGCGTGGCCAGGCCGATGTCGACCACGATGTTGTCCTCGTCCAGCTGCTCGCGGCGGAAGGTGGCGTCCACGAGGAACGTGGCGCCGTGCAGGCGCTGCGCGGGCCCGAACACCTCGCCGCGGAAGCTGTGGGCGATCATGATGTGATCGCGGACGGTGATGCTGAACAACGGACGACCCTCCAGGTACGACGCGTCTGGTCCCCCTGTCCTTACCCGGCGGGGGATGCCGTGTAGTACGGCTCTTCGCTTCCCCGCGTTCAGCCCTGTCTCACTCTTTTCTCAGGTCAGACCCGTCTCGGCGTACCGGATCCGGTGGCACAGGGCGGGAATCTCGCCCGCCGCGAGCTTCGGCATGACCTCCGGGAGTTGCTCGAAAGCGCTCTCCCCGGTGATGAGGGCGTCCAGTGCCGGGTCGGCGAGCAGGTCGAGGGCGAGCGCCATCCGGTCGGCGTAGTCGCGGCCGGGCCGGGCGGCCGGCGAGACGGTGCCGACCTGGCTGCTGCGCAGGGTGAGCCGGCGGGAGTGGAAGGCCTCGCCGAGCGGCAGGGCGACGCGCCGGTCGCCGTACCAGCTCAGCTCGACGACGGTGCCCTCGGGGGCGAGGAGCTGCAGGGCGCGGGTGAGGCCGGCTTCGCTGGCGCTGGCGTGCACGACCAGGTCGCAGTCGCCGAGGGCGTCGGCGGGTGTCGCGAAGTCCACGCCGAGCGCCTCGGCGGTCTTGGCGCGGGCCGGGTCGGCGTCGACGAGCTGCAGCCGGACGCCGGGGAAGCGGGCGAGCAGGGCGGCCACCGAGCAGCCGACCATGCCGCCGCCGACCACCGCGATCCGGTCGCCGATCAGCGGCGTCGCGTCCCACAGGGCGTTCACGGCGGTCTCCACGGTCCCGGCGAGCACGGCCCGCGAGGCGGGCACCCGCTCGGGCACGACGGTCACGGCGTTCACCGGAACGACGTAGCGGCTCTGATGCGGATACAGGCAGAAGACCGTACGCCCGATCAGCTCAGCCGGGCCCTCCTCCACCGTGCCGACGCTGAGGTAGCCGTACTTCACCGGGCCCGGGAAGTCGCCCTCCTGGAACGGCGCGCGCATCACGGCGTGTTGGCTGTGCGGCACTCCGCCGCCGAAGACGAGGGTCTCCGTGCCGCGGCTCACCCCGGAGTACAGGGCGCGTACCAGGACCTCGCCCTCGGCGGGAGCCGCGAGGGTGAGGTCGCGCAGCTCGCCGTGGCCGGGTGAGCGCAGCCAGAACGCGCGGGCCGAGCGGTTCATCGGCATCCTCCTGAACAGTAGGCAAGTTGTTCACGTACCGAGAAGTGCACAGGCCGCGCACAGTACGCGGCGTGATCGACTCTGTCACTCGGCCGGAGGGTGTGCGGTGGCCCTGAACAACACATATGACGCGAGGCCCCAGCAGGAGACCGCTGTGGGAGCGGGCGTGCAGCTGCTGCTGCTCGCCCTGCTCGGCATGGCGATAGGCATGGGGCCGGCCGGCTGGCTGACGGGGCTGGCATTCGCGTTCGCCACCTGGGCGGTGCTGTCCCGCGCCCTGCACCGTTCCTGCCTGCGCACCTTCGGCCCCGCGAACCGTGTCACGCTCGGCCGGGCGACCCTGGTGGGCGGGGTGACCGCGCTGGTCGCGGACTCCTTCGAGAGCGCGCCGCCGGTGACCCTGCTGGTCGGTCTGACCGCGGTCGCGCTGCTTCTGGACGGCGTCGACGGCAAGGTGGCCCGCCGCACCGGTACGTCGACGGCGCTCGGCGCCCGCTTCGACATGGAGGTCGACGCGTTCCTGATCCTGGTGCTGAGCGTGTACGTGGCCATGCAGCTCGGGCCGTGGGTGCTGCTGATCGGCGGGATGCGCTACGCCTTCCTCGCCGCGGCCCGTCTGGCCCCCTGGCTGAACGCCCCGCTGCCGCCGTCCTTCGCCCGCAAGACCGTCGCCGCGGTCCAGGGCATCGCCCTGCTCCTGGCGGGCGCCGAGCTGCTCCCCCACCTGGCCAACCTCGCGGTCGTGACGGTGGCCCTGGGCTCGCTGCTGTGGTCCTTCGGCCGGGACGTGCGCTGGCTGTGGCGTACCTCCCGCACGCCCGTGGAGGCGCCGGTCACGGCGGAGTTGCTGGAGCTGGCGGCGCGCTGACGTCGGACCCCGGCACGGCGCGGGGCCCGGACCGGGTTGCCGGTCCGGGCCCCGTGCCATCGGTTTCGGGGGGTTACGACCGTGCGCCTCGGCTGCGCAGGAGCGCGAACGCGGCGGCCGCGAGGCCGAGGACACCGACGACGAGCCCGGCGATGCCGAGTCCGCGGGCGGTGGAGTCGCTCGCGTCGGCCGCCGTGGTGGTGGCGGCGGCGGTCTTGGCGGGCGCGGGTGCGGCACTGGCGTCACCCGACGTCAGCTTCAGCACCGGGGCGGGGTTCTCCGGCTCGTCGCCGCCGGTCGGCTCCTCGATCCAGCGCACGACCTTGCCGTCGGAGTAGGTCTGCAGTGTCTTGAAGACCAACCGGTCGGTGTTGTCGGGCAGTTGGCCGAAGGCGACGTCGAAGTCCTCGTACTGCCCGGCGCCGATCCTCCCTCCGCTGAAGGTGATCTCGGAGGCCGCCTCGGTGATGGTGCCGTCGTCGGTCTTGACCGGCGTCTTGAGCTTGGTGGTGGTCACCTTGGCGGTCCAGCCGTCCTGCGGGTGGACGAGGACGCCGAGGACGGGGTGGTCGGTGGGCAGGAAGACCTGCACCTTGGTGGTGGAGGCGGTGTCCTCCTCGTTGGGGACCCGGAAGGTCAGCACGCCGTCGGTGGCTCCCTCGGCGTAGCTGTCGGGGTGGACGGTGACATGCGCGAAGGCGGCACCGGCGGCGAGCAGAACGGTGGTGGTGGCGACGGCGGCGACGGTTCCGGCACGGCGCACGGTGAGACGTGTTGCGGACATGGGTGAGTCGATCTCCGTACGAGTGACGTGTGGGACAGGGTCGGTCAGTGCGAGTACGGGATCGGGGCCGGGGGTCCGCGCCGGCTGACGGTGTGCCGCAGCAGGGTCGGGCGGGGTGCTTCGGGGGCGGCCGGGACACGCGGGCCGCGGCCGGCGGGGGCGGGCAGCGGGGTGTCGCGCCACCAGGCGGTGAGGCCGGGCAGGAGGGTCGCGGCCCGGCGCAGCAGCGACCACAGGGCGGCCTCGCCGCGCCGCAGCCACCAGGAGGCGACCAGCGCGGCGAGGAGATGGGCGGCGGTGGCGTGCACGGTGTTGTGCGGGTGGGCCGGGGCTGCCGTGTGGATGTGCATGGCGGCCATGGCGTGGCCCGGCATGGCTGCCATGTGGGGGACGGCCGTCCGCCCGGTGCCGCGGTGGGCGGCGTCGAAGCCGAGGTGCAGGCCGGCCTGGGTGAGCAGCATGGCGGTGCCGATGCCGGACAGCGACCGCTCCCGTTCGCCCAGTACCCAGCCGAGGGCGAGTACGGCGAGGAACCCGGCCGCGTCGGCCCACAGCGGCGGCATGTCGCCCATGGCGAGTCCGTGCCCGGCGGCAGCGAGCAGCACGCACACCGCGGCGAACACGGCGGCGCGCAGTCCTCTCACCGCCGGGGACGCGCTCATGGTGAGGGATCCTCCCACGTCCGTGTCGTACGTGGGGGACGGACGCCGTGTTCAAACGCCGGATGCGCGGCCGCACGTCCACGGGGGCCCCGCTACCCGTCCACAGGGCCCCGCCGTACGGTCTCGCGCCCCATGGAGAGTTGCGGTCGCCGCCGGCCCGCGGGCGTCGTCGCCGCCGTCACCGCGAGTGCGCCGAGCAGGGCGAGCACGGCGGCCGGGGCGAGGACCGTCCAGGGGGCGCGTTCGGCGTAGGGCTGGTTCTCGGCGAGGAGGTGGCCCCATTCGGGGGACGGCGGCTGGGCGCCGAGGCCGAGGAAGCCGAGCGAGGCGAGGGCGAGGGCGGTGCCGGGCAGCCGCAGCAGGGCGTGCCGGGTGACGGGCGGGAGGACGGCGGGCAGCAGTTCGTGGCGCAGCAGGTACCAGCGGCCGGCGCCGAGTGCGCGGGTGGCGGTCAGGTGCAGGGCCGCGCGTTCCTGCCGCAGCAGGGCGGAGGTGTGCGCGGCCAGCGGGGCCCAGGCCACGGCGGCGACGGCGAGTGCGGGGGTGGCGGGGCCGCCGCCGGCGACGGCGGTGACGAGAAGCGCGGCGAGCACCGGCGGCACGGCGTTGACGGTGTCCACGAGCGGCCCGGACAGCCGGGGCAGCAGTCCGAGCAGCAGCCCGGCGAGCAGCGTGGCGGCGCTGATGGCGAGGGCGAGCAGGAGGGTGTCGAGAGCGCCGTGGGCGATGCGGGCGAGCAGGTCGCGGCCGAGTGCGTCGGTGCCGAACGGGTGGGCGGCCGAGGGGTGTCGGAGGCGGGCGCGGGTGTCCACGGCGAGCGGGTCGCGGGGCAGTCCGGCACCGAGGACGGCCAGCAGGGCGGCGGCGAGGACGAGGGGCGTCCCGCGCCGGGTGGATCCGGCGGGGCGGTGCAGGGCGGGCAGGGCGCCGTCGCGCAGCGCGGGGCCGATGAGCAGCCGCATGCCGAGCCGGGCGAGGCCGGCGGCGAGGGCCGCGAGGAGCACCAGGGCGAGGGTGCCGGTCTGCAGGACGGGCAGGTCCTGGGCGAGGGCGGCCTGGAGGGTGGTGCGCCCGAGTCCGGGGATGTCGAAGATCTGCTCGACGGCGACGGCGCCGCCGGTCATGCCGACGACGAACAGCGCGGTGTTGGGCAGCAGTCCGGGCAGTACGCGCCGCACCGCCTGCCGGGCGATCCGCCGCGCGGGCAGTCCGCGGGCCACGGCGGCCCGCACCCAGGGTTCGGCGAAGGCACCGGGCAACTGGTCGTCCAGGAGCCGGCCGAGGACGGCGCCGACGGGCAGGCCGAGGGCGAGGGCGGGCAGCACGGTGTACTGCGGCCCGTACCAACCGAGGGCGGGCAGCCAGCCGAGCTGTACGCCGACGACGGTGGCGAGGACGGAGGCGGTGAGGAACTCCGGAAGCGCGGCGAGCACGGCGGAGCCGGTGCCGCCGGACCGGTCCCGGCCGCCGTGGCTCAGGGTGCGGGCGCACACCGCGGCGGCGGTGCAGACGGCGAAGCACAGGGCGACGGCCATCAGCAGCAGGGAGGCGCCGAGCGCCTGGAGGACGGTCGGCCCGACGTCGGCGCCGGAGATCCAGGACCGCCCGGCGTCCCCGCGCGCCAGCCCGCCGAGCCATCGTCCGAGCAGCCCCAATGGCCCCTCGTCCAGGTGCAGTTGCCCGCGGATGGCGGCCAGGACCTCGGGGTCCGGGTCGCGGTCCTGGGCGCGGGCCTTGAGGACGGTGAGCGCGGGATCGGTGCGCGCGAGCCACGGCAGCAGCCCGATCCCACACACCAGGGCACCGGCGAGCGTGCCTCGCCACAGCAGGGTGCGCATCGCTCAGCGCCGGGTGCCGGTGCCGATGAGGGTGCGCTCGTACGGGTCGAGGAGCACTCCCTCGACCGCGCTGCCGACGCCGGTGACGACACGCTGGTGGACCAGCGGTACGACGGTGTCGGTGCCGAGGATCGCGGCCTCGGCGCGCAGCGCGGCGGTCCGCCGCTCGGCGGGGTCGGCTGCGCGCTCGGCGGCGGCGACGGCCCGGTCGACGGCGCGGTCGCACAGCAGGGCCAGGTTGTAGCCGCCGTCGCAGGTGTAGTCGCCGGCGAGGACGGCGACGGGGTCGCCGGTGTCGACGAGGCTGTTGCGGGCGAGCACGAAGGCGTCGAACTTCCCGGCGAGCGCGTCGCTCTCCAGCCGGGAGTACTCGCGCACGACGAGCTTCACCCGGAATCCGGCCTTCTCCAGCTGCTGCTTCAACACCTGGGCGACTTCGGGGAGTTCGGGCCGGTTGTCGTAGGTGGCGAGGGTGACGGCCGTCCCGTCGGCCCGCTTCGCGGCGGCCCTGCCCTGCGGCCGGAGGTGCTTGCCCTCGGCCCAGGTGACGGCGGGCCCGTAGATCCCGGCTCCGCGATCCGCGTGCCCCTCGTACACGCCCCGGGCGAGGCCGGAGGTGTCGACGGCGGCGCGGGCGGCGGCCCGCAGCCCGGCGTCCCGGAACGGCCCGGAACGGGAGTTGAGCAGCAGGCTGGTCGTGCGCGCGGTGGCGGTCTCCCGGCGCGTCGCCTTCGCGAGGGTGGCGGCCTGGGCGACGGGCACCGCCTCGGCGATGTCGGTGTCACCGCTGCGCAGGGCGTTGGTGCGGGCGGTGCCGTCGGCGATGAAGCGGACGTCGATGCCGGTGGCCCGGGCACGGCCGCCCCAGTAGCCGTCGTACCGGTCGAGGGTCGCGGAGGTGGTGCCGTTCACCTTCTTCAGCACGAAGGGTCCGGTGCCGCTGCCGACCGGGTCGACGGCGCCCTTGTGCGCGTACGCCCGGGCGGACAGCACGGCGAGGCCGGGGCTGGACAGGCGCAGCGGCAGGATGGGGTCGGGCCGGCCGGTGGTGATGCGCACCCGGTGCCGGTCGACGGCCTGGGCGGTGAGCGAGATCCCGGACATGGCGGCCGGGGCGGGCTCGGCCCGGCCGGCTCGGGCGAGCGAGGCGGCGACGGTCTGCGCGGTGACGTCGGTCCCGTCGTGGAAGGTGGCCTCGCGCAGCGTGAAGAGCCAACTGCGGGCGCCCTCCTGCCGCCAGGAGGAGGCGAGGGCGGGCGCGGCGGCACCGTTGCCGCCGAGGGCCGTCAGCGACTCGGTGATGCCGAGCCGGCTGAGGATGGTGCCGTCGGCGCCGTACGGGGAGAGCTGCTCGGCGGGCGGAAAGGCGAGCGCTACCCGCAGCCGAGCGGCGCCTCCGGCGCGACCGTCGGCCGCGCCGGAGGCGAAGCAGCCCGCCAGCACGGGGGTGAGCAGAAGGGCGGCGAGCAGCCGGGGGCGTCGCAGGGGGCGCGGGAAAGACATGGTCCTCGGTTCGGGTCGTACAGGCGAAGGTCAGCCAAAGATTACATGACAATCATTTTCATCAATCCGCGCTCCCCACCCTCAGGGGCAGCTCGAAATGCACGATCCCCTGCCCACCGCCGGGTTCCTCGCGCTCGTCGAGCACGACCTTGCCCAGCGAACTCCAGAACGCCTCGGCACCGGGCACGGCCGGATCGGTGTGCAGGTAGACGGCCCGGTACCCTCCGTCGGCGGCGGCGAACTCCAACAGCCGCCCCACGAGTTCACGCGCGATCCCCCGCCGCCGGTGCCCGGGCCGCACGTACACCCGGCGCAACTGAGCGGTCGTCCCCGACGGATACCGCTCCGCCAGCCAGCCCGGATTCGGCGGACACCCCGGCCCCCGCGCATCCAGTGCCCCGGTCCCGACCACCTCTCCCCCCTCGTCGACCGCGACGAGCAACGTGTGCCGCGCGGACCCGAGATAGGCCCGCTCCGGATCCACGACGTCCCCGTGCCACCGGGGCACGTACCCGGTCCCGAAGTCCCGGTAGACGGTGTCGAGCATGACGGACCTGGCACCGTCGAGGTCGGTGAGCAATGCTGGCCTGATGCAGATTGAGCGCACTTGCACATCATATGCAGTAAGTCGCCAGGAATGATCACCGCACCCGACGCCGCGCGCACCACAGGGCCGGGCGGCTCCTCGCGGATTTCCAGAAGAGCTCGTTCTCGGGTTCCCAGTCGGTGATGTCCCGGCCGGGCCGGTACTGGGCGAGGTCGTAGTCGTACGGCTGCGGCTGCCCGGCGACCTTCGTCGTCGCTTCGTGTACGGCAGGCATGGCTGTTCCAGGTGGTGTGAGGTCTGAACCTTTCTTCTTCAGCGTCCTCCGATGGGAAAGGGCAGGTCAGGGGCGTTGGTCGACTCTTGGTGCCGACCTTGGGCCCACCCGCCGACCTGCCGTTGGCCCCGGGCGGCCGGGGCGCGCCGGGCCCGGCTCAGGCGGCCCGGCGCGACCGGCCGCGGTGGACGCGGACGATGTCCGCGTACCGGTGGCCGCTGCCCTTGATCGTGCGCACCTGGGTGCGGTAGTCGACATGGACGAGGCCGAACCGCTTGTCATAGCCGTACGCCCACTCGAAATTGTCCAGCAGGGACCAGGCGAAGTAGCCGGCCAGCGGGGCTCCCTTGCGGGCGGCGGAGGCACAGGCGGCCAGATGGGTCTCCAGGTAGTCCTGGCGCTCGGGATCGTCGACGCTGCCGTCGGGGCGGACCACGTCGGGGAAGGCGGAGCCGTTCTCGGTGACGTAGATCTTCCGGGCGCCGTACTCCTCGGTGAGCCGCAGCAGCAGGGTCTCGATGCCGCTCGCGTCGATCTCCCAGTCCATGCCGGTCCGCGGCACGCCCTCGCGGCGCACCGAGCGGACGTACGGCGCCGGCCCTTCGGGGGCGTCGGTGACGTACGCCGGGAAGTAGTAGTTCAGGCCGAGCCAGTCCAGGGGCGTCGCGATCGTCGCCAGGTCGCCTTTGCGGAGCGGGAGTTCGACACCGTACGTCTCGACCATGTCGGCCGGGAAGCCGCGGCCGTGCACCGGGTCGAGCCACCAGCGGTTGACATGGCCGTCGTGGCGGTGGGCGGCCGCGACGTCCTCGGGGCGGTCCGAGGCCGCGTGCACGGTGGAGAGGTTGTTGACGATGCCGACCTGCGCGCCCGGGGCGGCGGCGCGGATCGCCTGGGTGGCGAGGCCGTGGCCGAGCAGCAGATGGCAGGAGGCGCGTACGGCGGCGGTCAGGTCCGTCCAGCCGGGGGCCATCTTGCCCTCCAGGTGGCCGATCCACGCCGAGCAGCTGGGCTCGTTGAGGGTGGCCCACAGCCTCACGCGGTCGCCGAGGCGGGCGGCGACGGCCGAGGCGTACTCGGCGAGCGCGAAGGCGGTGTCCCGCTCGGGCCAGCCGCCGCGGTCCTGCAGCACCTGCGGCAGGTCCCAGTGGTAGAGCGTGACGGACGGGGTGATGCCCGCCTCCAGCAGGGCGTCCACCAGCCGGTCGTAGAAGGCGAGGCCCTCGGCGTTGACCAGGCCGGTGCCGCCGGGCAGCACGCGGGGCCAGGAGAGGGAGAGCCGGTAGGCGTTGACGCCGAGCCGCCGCATCAGGGCGAGGTCCTCGCGCCAGCGGTGGTAGTGGTCGCAGGCGACGTCGCCGGTGTCGCCGTTCGCGATCTTCCCCGGGGTGTGCGAGAAGGTGTCCCAGATCGAGGGCGTACGGCCGTCCTCGGCGACGGCTCCCTCGATCTGGTACGCCGCGGTGGCCGTGCCCCACAGGAAGTCGTGCGGGAGGGCGGCGAGGTCGATGCGTTCGGACACGGAAGTCCCTTCGGGGTACGGGGTGTCGCTCACTCGGGTCACTTGACGGCACCTGCCGTCAGGCCGGTGACGAGATAGCGCTGCAGCAGCAGGAAGCCGGCCACCACGGGCACGCTGACGACCAGCGAGGCGGCCATGATCTGGTTCCAGTAGACGTTGTAGAGGGTGGAGTAGCCCTGGAGGCCGACGGCGAGGGTGCGGGTGGTGTCGTCGGTCATGACGGATGCGAAGAGCACCTCGCCCCACGCGGTCATGAAGGCGTAGACGGCGACCGCGACGATGCCGGGGATCGCGGCCGGTACGACGATCCTCAGCAGCGCGCCGAGCGGGCCGCAGCCGTCGACCAGCGCCGCCTCGTCCAGGTCGCGCGGCACCGAGTCGAAGTAGCCGATCAGCATCCAGATGGAGAACGGCAGCGAGAAGGTGAGGTAGGTGAGGATCAGGCCGCCGCGGGAGCCGAACAGGGCGATGCCGGTGGCGTTGCCGATGTTGACGTAGAGCAGGAACAGCGGGAGCAGGAAGAGGATGCCCGGGAACATCTGCGTCGACAGCACGGTCACCGTGAACACCCGCTTGCCGCGGAATTCGTAGCGGCTGACGGCGTAGGCGGCGAACACCGCGATGACGACCGAGAGGATCGTCGCCGCGCCCGCCACGATCACCGAGTTCATGAAGTACTTCGCGAGCGGGACCGTCGACCAGATGTCGATGTACGGCCGGACGGTCAGGCCGCTCGGCAGCCAGCGGAACTTGCCGGTCACGTCCGCGAGCGGCTTCAGCGAGCTGGAGACCATCACGTACACGGGGATCAGCACGAACCCGGTGAGCAGGGTCAGGAAGATCCGCCGGGACCACAGGAACGAGCGCGGCGGCGCCATCGGTGAGCGGACGCTAGACATCGGCGGCCCTCCGTCCGCGTGAGGTGAACAGCAGGTACAGGCCCGTCACGACGAGCAGGAAGAGCAGCAGCAGGACGGACATCGCGGAACCGGTACCGAAGTTCCAGGTGACGAATGACGCCTGGTAGATGTGCACGGAGATGAGGTCGGCGGCCTCGGGCGCGGACTTGCCGAACAGCACGTACGGCGTGTTGAAGTCGTTGAAGGTCCACAGGAACAGCACGAGGACCAGCACCTGGTTGACCGGGCGCAGCGAGGGCAGGGTGATCCGGCGGATCTGCTGCCACATCCCGGTACCGTCCAGCGCGGCGGCCTCGTACAGCTCCTTGGGGATGTTCTGCAGTCCGGCCATCACGATGAGGAAGGCGAACGGCCAGCCCTTCCACACCGAGACGGTGAGCAGCGCGTAGAAGCTGTTGTCGCCGAGGAGCCAGAAGGCCGGCTTGTCGGTGAGGTGCAGCTGGTCGTGCAGGACGTGGTTCACCAGGCCGTTGTCGTGCTGGAACATGAACACCCAGGTGATGACGGCCGCGTAGACGGGCAGCGCGTAGGGCACCAGGAACAGCGCCCTGAGCAGTCCGCGGCCGCGGAAGGTGTCCTGCATGAAGATCGCGGCGGCGGTGCCGATCAGCCAGCACAGGGCGACCGACAGCAGGGTGAAGCCGACGGTGACGAGGAACGAGTGCAGCAGCGCGTTCCCGACGGGCGCGTCGAAGTCAACCGACACCTTGTAGTTGCCGAGGCCGGACCAGGGGGCCGTGCCCCAGTCGCGGATGTAGAACTGGGTGAGTTCCTTGAAGCTCATCACGATGCCGATGACCATCGGCACCAGGTGGACGAGGAGTTCGAGCAGCAGGGCGGGCAGGAGCAGCAGATACGGCAGGGTGACGCGGCGCAGCCGTCCGGTGCGGCGGGATTCGCGCCCCGCCGCACCGGACGGTGCCTGCCGCACCGGCTCCTTGAATGCGGTGGTCGTCATGTTCTCGCTCACGCCGCCGGCATCTGCTGCTGGGCCTTCTGCAGCTCGGCCTTGACCGAGTCGCTGGTCACCGCACGTCCGGCGGCGGCGTCGGCGAACAGGTTCTTGACGGCCGTACCGACCGTCGTCTCGAACTGTGATTCGGAGGCGACCTGCGGCAGGGCGGCCGCGCTGGTGGCGAGGGTGTTCTTCAGCACCGCGGTGGCGGGTCCGGCGAACGCGGGGTCCGCCTGGGCGGATGTGACCGGCGGGATGGAGCTGTAGGCCTTGTTGAGGATCTTCTGCTCGTCGTCGGAGGTCATGAACTTCACGAACCGCGTGGCGCCGTCGAGGTTGTGGGTGTTCTTGAAGACGGCCAGGTTGATGCCCATGACCGCCGAGTTGACCTGAGTGCCGGTGCCGGGGGTGCCGGAGATCACCGGTACCGGTGCGATGCCGTAGGCGTCCTCGCTCATGCCCTGGGACGTGAGGTTGGCGGCGGCGGACTGCCACAGCAGCATCGCCTGCTTGCCCTTGGCGAAGTCGCTGACGGACTGGTTCTGCGCGTACTCGGCGTCACCGGCCGGTATGACCTTGTCCTTGGCCATCAGGTCGACGTAGCTCTTGACCGCGTCCACCACCTTGGGGTCGGTGAAGTCCGGCTTGCCGTCCGCGGTGAAGAAGTCGGCGCCGTGCTGCTTGGCGAAGACGAAGACGTGGTGGATGTTCTCCGACAGGTTCGAACCCTCGGCGCCGAGCGGCGACTTGCCCTTGGCCTGGATCTTCCTGCTGTCGGCCGCCAGTTCGTCCCAGGTGGCCGGGGGCTTGGAGACACCGGCGTCGGCGAAGATCTTCTTGTTGTAGTAGAGGGCGTACGCCATCGAGTACAGCGGGACCGCGGCCGGGTCCTTGCCCGCCGCGCCGGTCGAGCCGAGCGCGGTCCCGGCGAACCGGTCCTTGCCGCCGATCTTGGCGAAGTTCTTCGTGTCCCACGGCAGCAGCGCGCCGGTCGCCTGCAGGGAGGCGCTCCAGGTGTTGCCGATGTTCAGCACGTCCGGGCCCTGGCCGGAGGTGGTGGCGGTGAGGATCCGGTTGAGCAGGTCGGGCCAGGGCACGACCTCCAGCTTCACCTTGATCCCGGTGGTCTTCTGGAACTTGTCGAGTTCGGGCTGGAGGACCTGCTTGTCGACGGCCACGCTGGCGCCCTGGTTGGAGGCCCAGTACGTCAGCGTCTTCGGCGAGTCGTCGGACCCGCCGCCGCTGGACGAGCCGCCTCCGCAGGCCGTGGCCGCGAGGACGAGAGACAGGGTGACGGCGCCTGTGGCCGCGGCTCGGATGCTGCGCATGGCTCCTGGTGTCCCTTTCCGGGAGTCGAGAACCCCGAGGCTGCTCACGGGGGTCGACACCCGTTCGCCCCCCGAAGCCCCTCATGGCTTAATTTAGGACGTGAGTTAAACCTCAAGAGAAACGCTCGTCAAGGGATGCGGCAGCGGCAAACGGACGGGCGGGCCGGAAAACCGCGGAGAACTGGGAGGCCAGGTGGCAGCGCTGGGCGGCCGTACGGTGCGTGACCTGCGGCGGGAGAGTCGCGGCGCCGTTCTGCAACGGTTGTATGTCGACGGTCCGATGAGCCGGCACGCACTGGGTCCGGCGACCGGGCTGAGTTCGGGCTCCGTCAGCAACGTCGTGACCGGACTGCTCGCCGACGGCCTGGTGGAGGAGGCGGGTGTGGTCGGCGCGGAGGCCGGCCGGCCGAGCCGGCTGCTGCGGGTACGGCCGGACAGCGGGCGGCTGATCGGGGTGGACGTCGGCGAGACCGGCGTACGGGTGGAGCTGCTCGATCTGGGGCTTGCCGAACTCGCCCGCATGGAACGCCCGTTGGGGCCACGGGGCTACGACGTCGAGAGTGTCGTCGGCCATGTCGCGGACGGGATCGCGGACGTCCTCGGCACGGCCGGGCTCGCGCCGGGCGAGCTGCTCGGCGTCGGCGTGGGCGTGCCCGGCATCGTCGAGGACGGCGGGCCGCGGGGCGCGGTCGTGCACGGCCAGACGGTCGGCTGGGACGCCGTACCGCTGGAGCGGCTGCTGCGCGCCTCGGGGCGGCTCCCGTCGCATGTGCCGTACTTCATCGACAACGGCGCCAAGGCGCTGGGGCAGGCGGAGATGTGGTTCGGCGGGGGCCGCGGCGCCCGCAACGCCGTCGTGGTGCTGTTCGGCTCGGGTGTCGGCGCGTGCGTCGTCAGCGAGGAGGCGGCGCGGGGGCGGTCGGTGGAGTGGGGGCATCTGACGGTACGGGTCGCGGGGCGCCGCTGCCGGTGCGGCGCGCTCGGCTGCCTGGAGGCGTACGCCGGGGCGTCGGCGCTGGTGGCGCGCTGGCGGGAGGCGGGCGGGCGGCCGTCGGGCGGGGCCGGCGAGGAGCGGGCCCTGACCGAGCTGCTGGCCGCGGCCCGCCCCGAGGGCGGCCGGGAGGCGGACCCGGTGGCCTCGGCCGTGCTCGCCGAGACCGCCGAGTACCTCGGCGCCGGCCTGTCCGACCTCATCAACCTCTTCCAGCCCGAGCGGGTCCTGGTCGGCGGCTGGGCCGGCCTGCTGCTCGGCGACGCCTTCCTCGACCGGGTCCGCGCTCACGCCCTGGCCAGGGCACTGCGCCACCCCGCGGGCCGGGTCCGCATCGAGCTGGGCCGGCTCGGACCGGACGCGGTGACCGTGGGCGCGGCGGTCCTCCCCCTCGCCGCGTTCTTCTCGGCCGGCGGCCACCGGCCCCGGCCGGGGCCGGCCACGCAGCCGGCACCGGCCTGGCGGGCGGCGGTGGAGGGGCGGCTGGTGTGAACCGCCCCTCCACCACCGGCTGTTCGGCGTGCTCCGGCGCTCCCGCTCAGCTCCTGCCCACCGGCCCCCGCGCCTCCCGCCTCTCTCGCGCGGCACCTCGGCGAGCCGCCGTCCCGCTCTCCTCCCCCGTCGCACGGCTGGTGCGGCGGACCTCGGGCAGGAGGGTGAGGAGGCCGAGCGCGGCGAGGGCGGCGCCGAGCCGGAGCGGGCCGCGCAGGCCCCAGGCGTCGATGCCGACCCCGCCCAGCGACGAGCCGACGACGACGCCGAGCGTGATGAAGGAGGAGTGCACGGTGTTGACGAGCGGGCCGTCGTCGGCGGCGCGCTGGACCCGGGTCGCCGTCGCCGGGTTCATGGTGACGCCGGCGAGGCCGATGCCGAGCAGGCAGGCCACCGCCGCGACGGGCACCCGGGCGAGCAGCGCGAAGCCCGTCAGGAAGAGCAGATCGAGCAGCAGGCCCACGGCGAGCACCGGCACGGTGTGCCGGTCGGCGAGGCGGCCGACGACCGTGTCGCCGACGACGGTGCGAGGCCCCGGTCGCCCGTGCGGGGCCCGCACCTCGCGCCGGGCGGGCGCGGGTGCGGGCCCCGCCCCCGTCACCGGACCGTCAGCGCACCGGTGCCGGTCGGGGTGCCGGGGCGTAGCCGGCGGGCCGGGTCGTGAAGGTGCCCCGGCCCTGGGTACGGCTGCGCAACCGGGTGGCGTAGCCGAACAGTTCGGCCATCGGCACGGTCGCGGTCAGCACGGCCGTACCGCCCCGAGCCTCGGAGCCGCCGACCCGTCCGCGCCGGGCGGCCAGGTCACCGAGGACCGAGCCGACGGCGTCCTCCGGCACGGTCACCGTGACCTCGGCGACCGGTTCCAGCAGGGCCGTCGCGCAGGCCCGCAGGGCCTCGCGGAGCCCGAGCCGGCCGGCGGTGCGAAAGGCCGTGTCGGAGGAGTCCTTCACATGGGTGGAGCCGTCGGTGAGGGTGACCCGCAGCCCGGTCACCGGGTGCCCGTCCAGCGGGCCCTCGGCGAGCGCGTCCCGGCATCCGGCCTCCACCGCGCGCACGTACTCCTGCGGCACCCGCCCGCCGGTCACGGCGGAGCGGAACACGAAGCCGGTGACGCCGACTTCGGGGCCGAGGGGATCTACATCGAGCACGACATGGGCGAACTGCCCAGCCCCGCCGTCCTGTTTGACGTGCCGGAACACAAACCCGCTCACCCCCTCGACGACCGTCTCCCGACAGGCGACCCGCGGCCGGCCCACGACGACCTCCGGCCCGTCGTCGCGGCGGATCTTCTCCACCGCGACCTCCAGATGGAGTTCGCCCATCCCGGACAGCACGGTCTGCCCGGTCTCGGGGTCGGTGCGCACCACCAGCGCGGGGTCCTCCTCGGCCAGCCGCGCCAGTGCCGTCGCCAGCCGACCGGTGTCGGTGGCGCGCCGGGCCTCGACGGCCACGGACACCACCGGCTCGGCGGCCCGCGGGGGCTCCAGGAGCAGCGGGGCCCCGGGGTCGCAGAGCGTGGCGCCGACCCGGGCCGACTTCACGCCGACGAGCGCGACGATGTCCCCGGCGACCGCCCGGTCGAGCTGGAGGTGCCGGTCCGCCATGACCCGCAGGATGCGCGCCACCCGCTCGGTGCGCCCGGTGCCCGGGTCCCACACGGTGTCTCCCTTCTCGATGGTGCCCGCGTAGACGCGCACACAGGCCAGCCGCCCGGTGGCACCCGCGTTCACCTTGAACACCAGCCCCGCGAAAGGTGCTTCGGGATCGGCGGCCCGCTCCTGCTCGGCGCCGTCGTGGACGCCTCGTACGGCGGGGACGTCCAGCGGCGAGGGCAGATAGGCCACGACCGCGTCCAGCAGGGGTTCGATGCCACGGTTGCGGTAGGCGGAGCCGCACAGCACGACCACGCCGTCCCCGCTGCGGGTGAGATCGCGCAGGGTGGCGGCGAGCGTGTCGCCGGAGAGGGTCTCGCGGTCGCAGAACTCCTCCAGCGCGGCCGGATGCAGTTCCGCGACCTTCTCCTCCAGCTCGCGCCGCCGCCGCGCGGCCTCCTGCCTCAGTTCCTCGGGAACCGGCACCCGCGTCGCCGTACCCACGTCGTCGGCCCACACCAGCGCGCGCATCCGCACCAGGTCGACCACGCCGGTGAACGTGTCCTCGGCGCCGATCGGCAACTGGACGACGAGCGGTGCCGGGTGCAGCCGCCGGCGGATCGAGTCGACGGCCCGGTCGAGGTCGGCGCCCGCCCGGTCCATCTTGTTGACGAACGCGATCCTCGGCACGCCGTGCCGGTCGGCCTGCCGCCACACCGACTCGCTCTGCGGCTCGACCCCGGCGACGGCGTCGAACACGGCGACCGCGCCGTCGAGGACGCGCAGCGAGCGCTCGACCTCGTCGGCGAAGTCGACGTGGCCTGGGGTGTCGATGAGGTTGATGCGGTGCTCGTCCCAGGCGCAGCTGACGGCGGCGGCGAAGATGGTGATGCCGCGGTCGCGTTCCTGCGGGTCGAAGTCGGTGACGGTGGTGCCGTCGTGCACCTCGCCCCGCTTGTGGGTGGTGCCGGTCGCGAACAGGATCCGCTCGGTGACGGTGGTCTTGCCCGCGTCGACGTGGGCGAGGATGCCGAGGTTGCGGACGGCGGCGAGGGTGGTGATGTGCGTACGCACGGCCCAGTGCCTTTCTGGCGATCAGATCTGACGATCAGGGAAAGGGGCGGCGCGATTGCCCGTGCGTCCTGCGGAGTGCCGGGACCCGGGCCGTCGGCGCGCGGGCCGGTGCGGCGGGGTCCGTCAGCTGGGCGTCACGGGTGTCCGGTGCCGGCCGCGCAGCGGGCACCGGCACCACCGGGACACGAGGATCACCTCGTACCGGGAACGGGGAGCGAGGACAGCGGTGCGTGTGCGCACGGCCGGGCTCCCCTCTGGTTCGGACGACAGGCGCCGCCGCACGGTCGTGGCGGCGCTCGGTACGGCACGAAGGTACGGGAGGGGGCCCGGCCGGGGCATCTGATTTTCCGGCCGCGGGGCGGGGGTTGCCGAGTCGCGTCGGTCGCGGCTCGCGAGGTGGTCGAGGACGGCCCGCGCGATCTGGGCGACGGGCCGGGGGTCCATCAGTCCGTGGTGAGTGACGTCCAGGTGGAGGTCGGTGATCCGGCCGTCCACGTGCGCGGCCCACGCCGAGGCGGAGGGCGTGCCCTCCGGGCGCTGCCGCAGGGCGGTGAAGAACAGCACGTCACCGGTGAAGCGGACCGGCTCGAAGGCCCGCATCATCGCCACATGGCGCTCCCACGCCTCCCCCATGGCGACGAGGTCCTGGGCCGAGAAGGAGTCGAAGGTGCTCTCCACCAGCACCTGCACCACCTCTTCCCGGGTCAGCGGTGTGCCGTCCGGGACGCCGCCGTTCGCCTGGAACATCTGGAGGAACACCGCCAGCGTCTCCTGCTCGTCCCGCTCGGGGCCTCGAACAGGTCCCGCAGGGCGAGTTCTTCACCGAGGGGCGCGCGGACACCTGACCCGCGAATCCGCCGAGCCCGCGCTGCAGACCGTGATCGCCGCCCTGGGTGCGCAGGCACCTCCGCACGCCGACGGCGCGGCGCGGAACGTGCGCGAGTAGCGTCGGCAGCGCATCGGTGCAGCAGCGGCCGGCGCCGGTGCCTCGGATGCACACTTCCAGGGCGTTTGCGGGCCGTGGCGATTTCCCGCTCACCCTCCGGGGGAGCCTGGGCTGGCCCGCTGCGGAACCCGGGAGACCCTCATGTACGAAGAGACCGTGTCGGAATCTGCGCAGGTCGGCGCCAACGGCTGCGGAGAGGGCGCCCGGGCGGTGCGTCCCGTGGCGTTCTACCGTGACGTGGACCGGTTGTTCCGGGCGGGTGCCGGCGGCACTCCCGGCCTGGGGCAGTTACTGGCACCGGGGCCGCTGGTCCTGTCCCCGGCCGACTGGGATATGCGGCGGCGCAGGTTCTCGGTGATCGAGACGTTCTTCCGTGTGACCCTGGACCTGTTCACCGCGTCCCTCCACGGCGAGGCGGACCCGCGTATCGCAAAGTTGCTGATCAACGACTGTCCCCCGGCCCTGGGTACGGACCATCATCGCGGCCTCGCCGCCCACCTGTTCACGCCCCCGTTGTTCTTCCGCACCGACGAGGCACCGGACGGCACTCTCTACGAGATCCAGTGCCCGGGCTCCGGCTGGGGCGAATACGAGCTGGTGCGCGATCTGTACGCCCAGCACGGCCTGTTGGACGGCGAGACATCGGTGCCGAGCCTCGCCCGCGGCTTCGTGGAGGAGGTGACCGCGCTGGGCCTCGCGGACGAGCCGATCCTGCACCTCACCGACAACGCGTCCGCGCCCGCGGGCGTCCGCTACTTCATCAACCGGACCAGGCCGCAGCTGCGTTACTTCAGCTGGGACGCGGACATCAAGTCCCTGGACTGCGGCCTGATCAGGTCCCACTGCTTCTTCAGCACCATGGCCGAGAACTTCGCCAGCCGACGGCTTCGCGCGGCCGAGGAGAAGGGCAGCCCCCTGTTCGACGTACCCCCGCATGTCACCTTCGCCCAAAAGGCGCCGATGGCACTGCCGTTCTGGTCCGTGACGCGCGGCGCGTTCCCCGATGCCGTCCGCGCCCTGTTCCCGCACACCCAGTTGGTGACCCCCGACGGCTTCGAGATGCCCGACGGGGAACACATCACACTGCACCGGTTCGCGAGCCTGCCCAAGGGCCGTCGCCACTTCTACCTGAAGAACGCCGGTTGCGACCCCGCCTGGAACTGGGGCAGCCAGTCGGTCACCCGTCTGCACGGCAGCAGCCGGTCCGTGCTCACGGCCCTGGAGCTGGCGGCGCGGCGGACGGCGGCCGGCAGCCCGTGGATCGTACAGCCCGAACACACCCGGCGTGAGCCGGTGACCTGGACCGACCCGGCCACCGGCGAGGAACGCGAGGGCGTCTTCCATGCCAAGTACTCCGCGTACCACGGCCCGCGCGGACTGCTGGCGGTCCTCGCGGAGTCCCGTGACCACACCAAGGTCCATTCCCAGACGGACACCGTGATGCGCCCGTGCGCCGCCGGACCTCCGGTCTGACGGAGTCGGTCCCGCGAAAGGTGCCGCCGCCCCGACCGCCGGTCCGCCGTGCCGCCGCTGCCCCCTGGCTGCCGTGCCCCGACCGCTGTCGCCTCCCTTACGCCTGCTGCCTCCCGTCGTCGGCGAGCCGTTCGGCCAGATGCCTCCGCAGCGCCCGCTTGTCGGGCTTGCCGACCTCGGTGAGGGGAATCCCGTCCACCGCGACGATGGTCCGCGGGACATGCCAGGGTGACTTCTCCGCGCGCACCAGGGCGCGGAGTTCCTCCTCGGGCACGGGGGCACCGGGGCGCCCGACCACCGCCGCGTGGAGCGCCTCCCCGGTCTCGTCGTCGGGCAGCGCCACCACCGCCACCTGACGGACCTCCGGATGACCGGCGAGCAGATCCTCGACCTCCCGGGTGTAGCAGTTGTGCCCCTCGACGATGGCCATGTCCCGCAGCCGGTCCACCAGGTACAGATAGCCGTCCGGGTCGAGCCGGCCCAGGTCGCCGGTCCGGATCCAGCCGTCCGTCACCGTCCGGGAGGTCAGCTCGGGCTGCCGCCAGTAGCCGTTCATGGTGTACGGCGAGCGCACCCACACCTCGCCGACGGTGCCGGCCGGCACGGAAGCGTCGGCGTCGTCGCGGATGCTCACCTCCACGCCGGGGCGCGGCCGGCCCGCCGACCGCAGCAGCTCGGGCCGCCCGCCCGTGTGGTCGTCGGGGTGCAGCACGGAGATCATCCGGGCCTCGTTCTGCCCGTAGCTCTGCGCGAGGATCGGCCCGAGGCGAAGGAGCGCCTCGCGCAGTCGGGGCTGGGCGATGGATGCGCCCATGTAGACGAGGAGCCGCAGGCTCGACAGGTCCGTCGTCGCCAGATCGGGGTGGTCCAGGAGTCGGTAGAGGCGGGTGGGCACCATGGTGGCCACGGTGACCCGGTCGCGTTCGACGGCCCGCAGCACATCGGCCGTGTCGAAGCCGTCGGTCAGGACGATCGTCCCGCCGTGCAGCAGGGTGGGCACGAGACCGATGCCGGGGACGGACGTCAGCGAAGGGAACGCCAGCAGCCTGCACGGCGGTGAGCCGGTGAAGACGGCGAGCGCGGGATCGGTGCGATCGGCGGGACCGGCCGGCGGCTCCCAGTGGCGGCACAGGGCGGAGAGCCGATCGAAGGTGTAGCCGGCGAGTCTGGGCCGGCCGGTGGTGCTCCCGGAGGTGAAGACGAGTTCGCCGAAGTCGTCCCCCCTGCCGCGGGCCGGCATCGGAGCGGGCGACTGGCGCGCCGCCGTCTCCAGCAGGTTCCGCCCCAGCGGGCTCGGCCCCAGGGACAGCGCCAAGGGGACCGCTCGTACGACCTCTGCGGCGGGTGCCGGCGGGGTGCGGGGCTCGAACACCAGGGCCTTCACACCGGCTTCGGCGAGAGCGGCCACCTGTCCCGGCGCCGGGGTCAGCACACTGAGTCTGACGTAGTAGCAGCCGAGCAACTGGGCGGCCAGCTGGGCGAGGACGGCGTGCGGCGTGTCCGTGGCCATGACCGCGACGCCGTCGCCGCGGCGCAGGCCGAGTTCGGCCAGGGCCCGGGCGAGCCGGAACACCTCGTCGTACGCCTCGCCGTACGTCAGCACGGGCCGGCCCTCGCGCAGGAACATCACCCGCTCCCGATGCCGGTCGAAGGCGCGCAGGAAGGCCGAGGGGTGGCAGGGTTCCTGCTCCCGCGATCCGCTTCCGGCCGGGTGCGGGTCAGGGGACACGGAGTCCATCGTTCGCTCCTCCGTCAGCGGAACGCGCGGGGTGCGGGGTGGGCGGACGGCCCGGCGCTTGAGCCTGCGTCCCGCCTCGCTGTGCGGGCACGGGCCGCGTCAGGAGCGAGGTCATGAGGGCGACCGCGTCCTGTTCCGCCACCGTGTGTTCGGGGACGAACGGCTCCGCCGCCGGACCGGAGCCGCCGGTGTGGACGACCATGACCCGATCGCCCGGGGACACCAGACCGTCCTCGACGGCCGCCAGCGCCCCGCACAGCGCATAGAGTCCCGCGCGCTCCCTGGGCTCGCCGTCCGGTGTGAGCGTGACACGGACACCCGCGTCCTCCAGCAACCGCACCGCGCGCCATTGCCCGTCGAGGAAGCGCCGGTTGGACAGTACGCGCACCGCTCCCCCGGTGTCGGCGCACACCTGCCGCACTTCGGCCACGAGGTCATCGGTGAGCACCCGTCGGAAGAGCGTGGGTTCCAGCATCGGGGCACTCGGGTCGGCGCCCTTGCCGTTGAGTGCCTCCGCGTACGGGGCCACCGCCTCCTGCTGCACGCCCAGCAGACGCGGGCCGGGAGCGGCGCCCAGCTCTTCGACGCCGCGGTAGTGGCCGAGGGGTCCGTACGCGCTCGACAGTGCCTGCACATGCCAGTTCCAGCCGTGCCCCAACTCCCGTGCCGCGTCGTCGAGGAAGCGGGCGCGGGGTTTGTTCCCCTCGTACTGGTCGGCCAGCGAGGGCAGGACCGGGACGCCCGCGGCCAGTGCCGCTTCGCGCAGGATCTGCTTGATGCGCTGTTCGCTCGCGTCCACCTCGACCAGGTCGACCAGCGGATGCGCGGCGAGGCGCGGGTGGATGCGCCGGCGTGAGTCCGGCGGGTACAGAATGACGCTGCGGATCCCGGCGTGGGCGGTGTAGCAGGCCAGCGCGTTCGCGGTGTTCCCCGAGCTCTGGGCGGCGACGACCGGGGTGCGCGTCTGCAGGGCGCGGGCCGTGGCCACACAGGCCACCCAGTCCTTGAACGTGCCGGTGTGGGAGAGGGTGGACAGGTCCAGCACGTCCAACTCCACGCCCTCGAAGGGCGCCAGGCGCACGATACGGGCGCCTTCGCGCTGCGACACGCGCCGCAGCGCGGCCTCCCCGATCCCCTCGACGTGCTCGGCGTAGCGCAGCACCACGCTCGCGTCTTCCCGGAAGACCTCCATTCAGCGTGCCTCCTCGCTCGCGAGGGCGGCCGAGCCGATGCGGGACAGCAGCGTGTCGTTGGAGGCGCCGACGATCGGCAGCGCCAGCGCGTCGCGGTAGTGGCGGCCCAGCGAGTCGTGGGGGTCGGCGTACCCCGCGCCCCCGCACAACAGCACGCAGGCCTGGACGATCTCCTGGAGGAGCGCGGTGCAGACGACCTTCGCCTCGTCCGGGCCGATCGTCGGCGCGGGGCCGAGGAGGTCGGTCCAGATCGCGCGCATCGCGGCCGTGCGCGCCCGCACCTCACCGACGCGCAGGCGGATCGCTCCCTGGGCGTCCGGGGGCCGTCGTCCGATGGTGCGGGCCGCGAACCGCGCGGCCTGGTCGCAGACGGCCTCGGCGCAGGCCACGGCGCGTGTCGTATAGCTCCGCAGGTCGCCTGCGCGCAGGCTGTCGGTGAGGTCGTGCCCCGGGCCGCCCAGGACGTCCCGCTCCGGGTCGAAGGCACAGCCGTCGAAGGTGACCGAGGCGAGAGAGACGCCGAGCACTCCGGGCCGGGGCAGTTCCGGGCCGATCCGCACCCCGTCGGCGGTGGGATCGACGAGGATGCCCAGTGTGGCCCGCCCGTCGCGGGCGAGGACGAGAATGCGGTCGGCGTGCCGGGCGTTGGTCACCCAGTCCTTGCGGCCGTGCAGGGTGCGGCGGCCGGCCGAGTCCCGTACATGTGTCGTCAGCAGTTCGGGATCGGAGCAGCCCTGCTCGTGGTAGGCGCGGGCGAAGACGGCCTCCCCGCAGGACATGACCGGCAGCCAGGCCGATCGCTGTTCGTCGGTGCCGTGCCGCAGCATCTGGCCGCACAGCTTCAGGTGCGTGCCCACCAGCGAGGCGAGGGACTGCCAGCTCCGCGCCAGCAGGTACAGCAACCGAGCCGTCGTGGCCTCTCCACAGCCGAGCCCGCCGTACCGGACGGGTACGTCGGCGCCGAACACGCCCAGTAACCGGAGCCGTTTCACCAGCTCGTCCGGGTATTCCTCCTCGGGCCGGCCGGCCAGGTACCGCGGGACCTCCCGCTCGGCGAAGAAGCCCACCTCGTCGACCAGTCGCCGTGCCGCGTCCGCATCGCAGTCGCCGTTGTGCATCCGACCTCGCTCACCTTCCGCCGTCCGTGCTCCCACGTGCTCGAAGGCACATCGTGGCGTGGCAGCACCGCGGAACCGGCGCGGACAGGAGCTAAACCCCCGGATCGAATGGCGATCACCGCTGACGGCCGGGCACGTGGTTCAGTCGGACGCGGCGTCGTGGGTGACGGTGACGACGATCTTGCCGACCTGGTCGCCTGCCTGCATGTACCGGTGCGCTTCGACGATGTCGCCGAGGTCGAAGGTGCGGTCGACGACCGGGGTGAAGGAGCCCGAGGCGAGGCCCGCGTTGACGAACGCGACCGCGCGGCGCAGCCGCTCCGGGTCCTTGGTGATCTCGAAGAGCGTGTAGGTCCTGCTGGTCAGCGCCGGGTAGGAATGCGCGTTGGGCAGCGGGGTGGGGCGCGGGTCGAGTGCGCCGTAGACGACCAGGGTGCCGCCGGGGGCGATGCCCTGGGCGATGGCCTCGACGCCGGGGCCGGCGACCGGGTCGAAGGCCAGGCGTACGCCGGCGCCGCCGGTGATCTCCTTGACGCGGGCGGGCAGGTCCTCGTCGTCGGTGACGATGACATGGGCCGCGCCGGCGTCGAGCAGCCGCTGCCTCTTGGCGGCGCCTCGCGTGGTGGCGATCGGGATCGCACCGATGTGGCGGGCCGTCTGGATGGCGGCCAGGCCGACGCTGCTGGAGGCCGCGGTGATCAGGACGTGGTCGCCGGGCCGCACCTGGCCGGCCTCGACGAGGGGGCCGTAGGCGGTGATGTAGGCCATCCACACGGCCGCGGCCGGTACGGGGCCGATGCCCGCCGGGCGCGGGACGACGGCAGCGGCGGGAACGACGACGTGGTCCCCGTAGGTGCCGTATGCGCTCTGCAGGAACGCGGGCACGACCGCGACCGGGTCACCCTCGGCGAGACCGTCCACTCCCTCGCCGACCGCCTCGACCACGCCCGCGGCCTCGTAGCCGAGCATGGAGGGGAAGACGGGCCGGTCGAAGTAGGAGCCTTCGCGGTACATGATCTCGGCTCGGTTGAGGCCGATCGCGTCGACGCGGATCCGCACCTCTCCTGCTCCCGGGGCGCGCACCTCCACATCACGGAGGGTCAGGACCTCGGGACCGCCGAGCCGGTCGAACTGCACAAGCTTTGCCATGAGTGGATCCGTCCTGGGAGGAGGGTTGCCGAAGCGCACCGCATCAGCTCGGTGCGTGCCCCCACCTCGCCCCAAAGTTCGACAGCCGTCAAACTTTGAGCGCTATCGAAATATGCGCGCATGCGACACCTCGAGGCCTCAGGTCGCCGCGCCTTCCCCCTCCGCCGCAGAGGCGGCCAGCACGGACGACAGGAGGCCGGGAAAACGCCCCTCCATCTCGTCCGCGCGCAGCGCGTTCATCTTCGTCGTCCCGACGTAGTACTGGCGGATCACGCCCGCCTCCCGCAGCACGTTGAAGTGGTGCGTCAAGGTCGACGCCGAGACCGGCGCGTCAAAGGTCCCGCAGCTCTTGTCCTCGCCGGACCCCGCCAATTGGGACACCACCCCCCGGCGCACCGGATCCACCAGCGCCTCCAGGATCTGCTGCAGCGAGACCTCCGACAACTCGGGATGGTCCACTGTCCGGGCGGCGGCACGAGGGCGGGCCACGGCGACTCCTTGAGGCGTTCTCGACACGGCCAAACCATCGTACGACCGCCATCGAACATCCCGCGCCCCAGTGGCGAACGGCACGGGAAACGCCCAGGCCCCCCACACCCTTGACGAAACGGAACAACGCTCCGTATATTAAACGGAACGATGCTCCGTTTCGTCTTTGGTCGTTGAAGGGACCTACGCGTCATGAATGCGCTCATGAATGCATCCACCGACACAGCCGACACCTTCAGTCCGCCCGCTCCCGTCCTCTCGGTCAGTCCGGTGGTGCTGCCGGCCCCCGGCCGCGCCGTCGACCTGGAGGTACGCGTCTCCGCACCCATGACCGGACACGACCTGCCGGTCATCCTCCTGTCGCACGGCCAAGGGCACTCGAACAACCTCTCCTCGCTGAACGGCTACGCCCCGCTCGCCAACCACTGGGCGGCGCACGGCTTCGTCGTGATCCAGCCCACCCATCTGAGTTCAAGGACGCTGAGCCTGGATCCGGCCACCCCCGGGGCGCCTCTGTACTGGCGATCACGGGCCGAGGACATGCAGCGCATCCTGGACCGGCTCGACGCGGTCGAGGCCGCCGTGCCGCAGCTCGCCGGGCGCCTGGACCACGGAAAGGTCGCCGTAGCGGGGCACTCGATGGGCGGGCACACCGCGAGCCTGCTGCTGGGCGCCCGGCTCACCGATCCCGAGGACGGATCGGAGGTGGACATGACCGAGCCCCGGATCCAGGCAGGTGTACTGCTGGCCGCACCCGGCAGGGGAGGCGACTCCCTCACCGACTTCGTGGCCGAGAACTACAGCTTCTTCTCGACCATCGACTTCTCCGGAATGACGACGCCCGCGCTGGTGGTCGCCGGTGACAAGGACAGCTCCGCCCATCTGACGGTTCGGGGCCCGCAGTGGCACGCCGATCCGTACGTCCTCTCCCCGGGCCCCAAGTCGCTGCTCACCCTGTTCGACGCAGAGCACGGGCTCGGCGGGATCTCCGGGTACGACGTCGCCGAGACCACGGACGAGAACCCGGACAGAGTCGCCGCGGTCCAGCGGCTCACCTGGGCCTACCTCCGCAGCCGGCTCTATCCCGGGGATCCCGCCTGGCAGGCGGCCTGCGACACGCTGACGTCAGGACCCAAGCCGTTCGGACGGATCGAATCCAAGTAGGCGCCGGGGAGTTCGGCGCGCTTCACCAGATCGAGGATCAGCGCGGCGATGTCCTGCGGAGCCTCCTCGGCCATGAAGTGGCCCGCCCGGGTGGTGAAGTGCTGAAGGTCGGTGGTCCAGGGCCGCCAGATCGCGGTGGCATCGAACCCCAACTGCCGCCCCCAGTCCTGCTGGACGACCATGACGGGCATGGTGAGCCGGTTGCCGGCGTCGAGGTCGGCCTGGTCGTGCTCGATGTCGACGGTCGCGGTGGCGCGGCAGTCGGCGACGATCGACGCGACGGCGTGCCGGCTCGCTCGAAGGTATTCGGCCCGTACGTCCGCCGGGATCGCGTCGGGGCTCGTGGACCAGGCGTCGAGGAAGTGGCCGAAGAACGCGTCGGCGCTGGCGGCGATCATCTGCTCGGGCAGACCGGGCGGCTGGGCCATCAGATACAGGTGGAAGGCCACCGCCGCGCCGACACCGTGGAGGACGTTCCAGGTGTCCAGGGTGGGCACGATGTCCAGGATTCCCAGGTGGCTGACCCGATCCGGGTGGTCCAGGCCGGCCCGGAAGGCGACGTGCGCGCCGCGGTCGTGCCCGACCAGTGCGAATCGGTCGAACCCGAGTACGTCGGCCAGGGCGACGATGTCGGCGGCCATCGTCCGCTTCGCGTAGGTGCCCTCATCGACCGCTTCCGGCTTGCCGCTGGCGCCGTAGCCCCGCAGGTCGGGGCAGACCACGGTGTGGTGCTCGGCCAGGACGGGAGCGACATGCCGCCACATCAGGTGGGTCTGGGGAAAGCCGTGCAGCAGCACGAGGGCCGGTCCTTCACCGCCGACCGCCGCGCTCAGCCGAACGCCGTCAGCCACCTCGATCGACCGGTACTCGAACCCCGAAACGGTGATGCCCATCGTTGTCGTCTCCTTCGCGCGCACGCGTGAGCCACTGCCGCTCACCCGTGGCTGGACGGTGGATGCATGGAACGGGATGAGGATCGGAGAGCCGGGTCAGCAGTGGATCAGCGGCGGATCGGCAACGGCAGCACGGAGGCCGACGACAATGACGGCATGGAGATCCTCGTCGACGTGCTCGGGCCGATCGAGGTCAGGGATGTCGAGGGCCGCCCCGTGCCGGTCGGCAGCCGGCGCCGCCGGGAGCTTCTGGGACGGCTGGTCGCGGCCGGTGGCCGGGCCGTTCCGCTCGCGGTGCTGCTCGGTGATCTGTGGGAGGACCCGCCCTCCACGGCAGCCGGAACGGTCCGGACCTTCGTCGCCGAGTTGCGTCGTGCCCTCGAACCGGACCGTCGCCCGCGGACCCGGTCGCACACCATCGAGACCGTCGGCACCGGGTACGCCCTGCGGATCCCCCGGCCGCATGTCGACGCCCTCCGCTTCGAGGACACGCTGCGGGCCGTACGCGACGAACCCAGTGCCCAGGTCGCCGCCGAGCTGAGCGAAGCGCTCTCGTGGTGGCGGGGCGAGCCGTACGCGGACCTCGACACCTCGCCCTGGCTGGCGCAGGAGCGCGCCCGTCTGGAGGAACTCCACCGTCAGGCCGTCGAGTCGCACGCCGGGGCGGTGCTCGACCTCGGACGTGGCGCGCCCCTCGTGCCGGAGCTGGAGGCGTTCGCCGGTACGCACCCGTGGCGGGAGCATGCCTGGACGCTGCTGTCCCGCGCCCTGTACCAAGCCGGCCGCCAGGTCGATGCGTTGGCGGCGCTGCGCGGGGCTCGCGCCAGGCTGCTGGACCAGTTCGGGCTGGAATCGGTGGACGGTCTCGACCATCTCGAACGTGACATCCTCCGGCACGCTCCGCACCTCACGGCCGCACCCCGGGGCGAGGACCGGCTGCGTCTGCTCACCCGCACCGAGGCGGCGGGCACCTACACCCGGCTGCGCTCGATGAGCACCGTGGCCGGGGCCGCCGCGGTGACGGGCGGCACCAACCTGGTGCTCGCCCAGGAGCAGCGCGCCAGTGCTGCGGCGGAGGCGGAGGCGGCGGGCGACGCCGGCCGCACCGCGCGGGTGATCGCGGCGTACGACGTCCCCACCATCTGGACGCGCCCGGACGATCCTGACCGGTCCGAGGCCCTGGTCGCGACCACGCGGCGCACCCTGCAGCGGCTGGGTCCACAGGCCCCACCGGCGCTTCGAGCACGGCTCCTCGCCACCATCGGGCTCGAGCATCGCGGAACCCGGGACCGCTGGGCCGCCGAGGCGGCGGCGGAAGCCGAACGCATCGCCCGGGATCTGCACGACCCCAACGTGCTGGTACTCGCGCTCAACGCCCGGTTCGTGCAGTCCTTCCAGCGCCCCGGGCGCACGGGCGAACGTGACGCCATCGCCGATGAGCTGATCGCTCTCTCCACGCGCCACGATCTGCCGTTGTTCGAGATCCTCGGCCATCTGATCAAGATCCAGGTCCACGCCGCCCGGGACGACACGGAGGCGGCACAACGCCACGTCGAGGCAGCCGAGCGGCTCGCCACCGTGCACGAGACGCCGGTCGTCCACGTTCTCACCGCCGCCTTCCAGGTCATGCGGCTGGCAGCACGATCGGGCGACCCCGGCGAAGTCGCCCGCGCCTATCGCACCCTGGCCACCGACCTGGCCGGCGCCGGCCTGCCCGGGATGGAAGCGGGCACCCTCCCGCTCGCGCTGCTGTCGCTGCGCCTGCGACACCGAGGTCCCGCACCGACGGACGGCGACCTCGACTGGGGCCCGTGCCGCCCCTGGGTCCAGCCTCTCCTCGACCTCGCCCACGGCGACCTCGCATCAGCCCGGCGCGCCGCCGCCGACCTGCCCGCACCCGCCGCCGACCATCTGTACGACGCGCTCTGGGCCGTCACCGCGCACACCGCGATCCTGCTCCAGGACGCCTCACTCGCCGCACGGGCCCACGACGCCCTGTCCCCGCTGCGCGGCCAGCTCGCCGGCGGCACCACGGCCATGATCACCTTCGGCCGCGTCGACGACATCCTGGCAGCCCTCGCCCAGCACTTCGACCGTCACTGACACACGTACACGGCCCCGGCGCGCCGGCCCGCACCCGCTCAGTCGTGCGGCGCCTTCCCGCTCACCCGGTGGTCCGCGTGGCTGAGCGCCTCCATGACCAGGCGGCGCAGATGTCCGTCGCTGAGGCGGTAGTAGATGTGCCGTCCCTCGCGTCGCGTCTCCACCAGTCCCGCGAGCCGCAGCTTCGCCAGGTGCTGGCTGACCGCGGTCCGCGAGGCCGTGCACTGCTCGGCCAGCGACCCGACGTCCGACTCCGCCTGCGCCAGCAGCCACAGCACGTGCAGCCGGGTCGCGTCGGACAGCAGCGCGAACACCTCGGTCGCCTCCGCGAGGCGGGCGCCGTCCGGGGGGCGCAGATGCGTATCGGACGCAGGTGGCAGAGGCTCGCGAGCAGGCATGTACACAGAGTAGAGGGCCGCACCGGGATCCGAGCGCGTCGGTCACCGGGGCTTGGAATCAACATGTGCGTAGATGCGCACCTGTGGGTACAGTGGGAGGTGCAGCCCGCATCCCACCCGCCCGTCCGGGGGAACGCACCATGCTCTCCGTCCTGCGCAACCGCACCTACCGCCGCCTCTTCGCCGCCCAGGTCATCGCCCTCGTCGGTACCGGCCTGGCCACGGTCGCGCTCGGTCTGCTCGCCTACGACATCGCCGGCGCGAACGCGGGCTCGGTCCTGGGTACCGCGCTGGCGATCAAGATGGTGGCGTACGTCGCGATCGCCCCGGCCATCGGCGCGGTCGCCGACCGGCTCCCCCGCCGCGCCCTCATGGTCGGAGCCGATCTGACCCGGGCCTGCGTCGCGCTGATGCTGCCGTTCGTCGACCAGGTCTGGCAGGTCTACGTCCTGATCTTCCTGCTCCAGTCGGCGTCGGCCGCCTTCACGCCCACCTTCCAGGCGGTCGTCCCCGACGTGCTGCCGGGCGAGCGCGACTACACCCAGGCGCTGTCGATGTCCCGCCTCGCCTACGACCTGGAGAGCCTGTTCAGCCCGGCGCTCGCCGCGGCCCTGCTGTCGGTGATCACCTACAACTGGCTGTTCCTGGGCACGGTCGCCGGCTTCCTCGCCTCGGCGGCACTGGTGGTCGGAGTGCTGCTGCCGAAGCCGGTCACGCCCTCGGCACCTCGCACCGGGAGCGCGTACACCAAGGCCACGGCGGGCAGCCGCCTCTTCTTCGCCACACCGCAGTTGCGCGCCCTGCTCGCCCTCAACCTCGCGGTCGCGGCGGCGAGCGCCATGGTCACCGTCAACAGCGTGGTCTACGTCCGCGACCACCTGGCCCGCGGCGCCGCCGACGTGTCCCTCGCACTCGGCGCGTACGGGGCCGGCTCCATGATCGTGGCGCTGCTCCTGCCGCGCGTCCTCGAACGGGTCAGCGACCGCGCGGTGATGCTGCCCGGCGCCCTCCTGCTCACGCTCGTCTTCGCCGCGCTCGGTGCCGTGACGGCGGCGGGCGGCGGCGCCTGGCGCTGGCCCGCGCTCCTGCTCACCTGGGCCGCGTTCGGCGCCGCGTGCTCCATGGTGCTCACCCCGACCGGACGGCTGATCCGCCGCTCCGCCCCACCAGAGGAACGCGCCTCCGCCTTCGCCGCCCAGTTCTCGTTCTCGCACGGCTGCTGGCTGTTGACGTACCCGCTGGCCGGCTGGCTCGGCGCGGCGGCGGGCCTTCAAGCGGCGGTGATCGCCCTGGGCGCGATCGCCCTGGCGTCCGGCCTGCTGGCGGTACGGCTGTGGCCGGCGCGGCAGCCGGTGGCCGCCGAGCACGAGCACACCGACCTCCACGACGGCCACCCGCACCTCTCGGACGCCGTCCGTGTTCCGGATGGCTGGCGACACAGCCACACCCGCCTCACGGACGCGCTCCACACGCACCCTTGAGGCGCGGTCGGAGCCGGTGGCCGCATCGGTGTCCATCGCCGCGGCGGCGCCACGGAGTCGTCGCCGAAAGGCGCTTCTCCGATTTGCCAGGGGTTGGCGAGATCACGGGTGGCGGATGCGACGGGGCTTTCCACGGGCGTCGCCAAACCGGCTAACTTGTGGACTCAGAGTCGGCACAAAGCCCAACAATTCACCCTTTTCACCACGTCTGCGAGGCGCCTCGTCATGAGTCTGAGCATCCGCAACCAGATCCCCGGCACCGTCACCGCCGTCACCTCCGGCGAGGTGATGGCGACCGTGAAGGTGCGTCTCGACGGCGGCCAGGACCTCACTGCGGCGATCACCCTGGAGGCCGTCAAGGACCTGGGGCTCGCCGAGGGTTCGGCCGTACACGCCATGATGAAGTCCACCGAGGTGGCTCTCGCCACCGCCCGTGTGGAGGGGCTGTCGATCCGCAACCAGCTGCCCGGCACCGTCAGCGACGTCGCAACAGGCGGGGCCATGGCGACGGTCAAGGTGACGGTCGACGGCGGCGAACTCACCGCCGCGGTCACCAAGGACGCGGTCACCGACCTCGCTCTGGCGGCCGGTTCGCCGGTCGTGGCGCTGATCAAGTCGACGGAGGTGTCCCTCGCGACCACGTGACCGCCTGGGTACGCGGTGAGCTGCGCGGACAGCCGGCCGCAGGGCGGCCGACCCGTCCGCCGCGACTCACCCGGGTGTGCCCCGGCCACGGCAGCACGAGGAGTCAGCAGCTACGCTGCGCGGGACAGTGCGCTGATGGGACGAGATGACGGGACAGGGTGCGATCGTGGCCGAGGAGCCTGTCCCCGGGGTCGGGAGCGCCGGTCGTATCCCTCCCGGGCAGCGGCATGTGCACGGCTGGCCCGTCTCCCACTACGGCCCCGTCCCCCGCTTCCGCCCCGAGCGTTGGAACCTGCGCGTCTTCGGCGCCACCGCCTCCGGCGAGACACATGAGTGGGCCTTCGACGACCTGGCCGGCCTGCCCCGCACCACGGTCGTCGCCGACCTCCACTGTGCGAGCGGCCCCACCTCCACCGGACACGAGTGGTACGGCATCCCCGCCGCCACCGTCCTGGACCTGGCCCCACCGGCACCGGGGGTCACGCACATCATGGCCTGGGCGGAGTACGGCTACTCCGCCAATCTGCGCCTCGGCGACCTCACCTCGCCCCGGACCCTCATGGCCACCCACCACAACGGCGAACCCCTCACCGCCGAACACGGCTTCCCCCTCCGTCTGGTGGTCCCCCACCTCTTCGGCTACAAGGGACCCAAATGGCTGCGCGGCATCGAGTACATGACGGCCGACAGACGCGGCTTCTGGGAGGAACGCGGCTACCACAACATCGCCGACCCCTGGAAAGAGCAGCGCCACTCCTACCAGGAACAGCCGGCCGACGGACCGACTCCGTCGGCCCGCCAGGGGCGCTGACGGCGCGCGTCCCGCTTCCCGTAGGCCGCCGAGCTGGGCCCGATCTCTATGTCATCGAGGATCCAGCGGTCTTCCGGGCATGCATCACGCTGCCGTCGAGGGGCAGTGGCGAACGGTCCACATAGGTGAGGCCGGCGGCGTCGAGCAGTCGGGCGTAGTGGTCGGCGCTCCGCTCCCGGCCGCCGACGTTGCACATCATGTGCAGGTCCCACGAGGTGGCCAGCGAGATCGATCCGTCGGTGGGAAGCACCCGCTCGACGATGAGCAGGTCGGCGTGGGCGGGCATGGCACGGGCGCAGTGGCGCAGAATCTCGCGGCACCGGTCGTCGTCCCAGTCGTGCAGCACACGGGACAGGACGTAGATGTCCCCGTCTGCCGGTACGTCCGAGAAGTCGCCTGCGCGGTAGGCGCACCGCTCGCCGCATCCGGTGGCGTCGAGGGACCGGCGGGCGGCCTCGATGACGTGCGGTCGTTCCAGCAGAACGCCGCGCAGGCGCGGGTGTGCGGCGAGGAGGCGACCGAGCAGTTCCCCCGTTCCGCCCGCGACGTCGACGACGGTCTTGGGCACGGGCGCCCGGCCTGCGGCCATGACGACCGGATGCGCGGGCAGCGGCTCGAACATGTGCGAACTCGCGGCCATGGACTGGTCGAAGAGTTCGGCGAGTTCGGGGTCGCGTGCGAAGTGGTCGAAGTGGTTCTCGCCGAAGAGGTGGTCGAAGGCGACCTGTCCGGTGCGTACCGTGTGCCCCAGGCCGGCGAAGGACTGGTAGAACGGGCCGCCGTACATCAGGGCCAGAGGTCGCATCGAGCCCTTCGAGTCCGCGCGCAGCAGCGCGCCGAGTTCGGTCAGCCGGAAGCCGGTCCGGTCGGCTGCCACGACGTCCAGCATCACGAGGTAGCGCAGGAGCGTCGCCAGGTTCTCCGGGTCGGCGCCGACCGTCCGCGCCAGGAGCTCGATCCGGTTCCCTGTCGCCACGTCCATGGCCTCGGGCAGGCGCAGTTGGGCGAACACCGCCAGGGCCTGCGTCGTCCATGCCCCGGTCAGCAGGCGCAGGAGCGATTCAGCGGGCTGTTGCGCGCGGTGCCCGTCCAGGTGGGCGGCGAGCACATCGCGGTGGTCACCGGGTACGTACAGCTCCACCCGCCGGCAGCCGGCCTTCGCGTCGACGGGCGCGGCGAAGTAGAACACCGTGCCGTCCTCGTGCGGGGTGTATCCCCCGCCGTCGGGGACCGCGCCGTGGCGCCTGAACACCGCGCACAGGCCGCGCAGCAGCAGCGGGTCCGGGTCCTCGATCTCGAAGGCGAGGTGCGTCTCGTGCTGCCAGGCGCGCTCGTGCTCGGCGATCTCGGTCAGCTGCGAGCCCTCGGGGACGGTCAGTGCGAAGACCTCGACCATGCGCTGTGCCCCGTCCAGACCCGCCACCGTGGGACGCAGGATCTCCACGTCGAGTTCCGTGACGGCGCGCCCGTGCCGCAGGGCCAGTCGCTCGCGGACGACGACGCTCGGCTGTGCGGGGGTGTCCGAGGCCAGCCCGCATGCGGTCAGCATGGCGCGAAGAGCCTGCGGATGCGGTGGGAAGACGAGCAGGGCGGCGTGCGCGAAGCGGCAACGGTCCACCACCGTGCGCAGTTCGGGGCCGTCCAGGCCGGGCAGCAGGAGCGAGAGCAGTGTGGGGGTGTCCTGTTCCCTGACGAAATCGACTGTCGCGCGCAGGCGCGCCACGTCGCCGCTGGGCAGCGTGGTCATCATCGTGAAGGCATCCTTGTTTCGGGTTCGTGCGGAACGGTGCTCGGCGGAACGGTGCTCGGCGAAGCGGTTCTCATACGCCGACGTAGTTCTCGGCGAACCAGTCCTGTTGACTGCGGGACGTGCGCAGCGACTCGATGCGGGAAGTCCGCAGGCAGTTGTGGAACGACGACTCACCGTCCGGGCCCGGCGGGCCGTGCAACAGCTGGATCATCCATTGCGAGAACTCCTGCGCGCGCCAGATGTGCGTGAGGCACCGAGCCGAGTAGCGGGCGAGCCCCTGTCCGTCGCCGTGCGTGAGGTCGTCGACGAGGGCACGGGCGAGGATCTCCGCCTCCAGCACCGCGAGGTTCGCGCCCTTGGCCGCGGACGGGCTGATCACACTGGCGGCGTCGCCGGCGAGGAGGAGCGATCCGTGGCGCAGCGGTTCGAGGACGTCGGACTCGAGGCTGACGACGGACCGTTGGACGATGCGGCCCCGGTGCAGCGGGCCGTAGTCCGCGGCGTGCATCCGCAGCTCCAGTTCGCCCCAGATCCGGTCCTCGGACCAGGCTCCGGCCGGGCTGTCGCGCTCGTACTGCAGGTAGTAGCGCGTGACGTCGGGGGTGCGTGCCATGTGCCCGGCGAAGCCGCGCTCGTGCACCGCGTAGCCCACCGCGTCGAGGCTCGGCGGTGCCTCGACGAGCAGGCCGAGCCAGGACACGCCGTGGTCGCGGTGGTGGTGGCGGACCGCGCCGGGCGCGAGCGCGCGTCGCGCGGCGCCGTGCCGGCCGTCGCAGCCGGCGACGTACCGGGCCTGCCACCGACCGCGGCGTCCGTCCGGCGTGCGTACCGTGACCGAGGGCCGGGTGCTGTGCATCGCGCGGACGGACACCGCCTCGGTGCCGAAGTGGATCCGGCCCCCTGCGTCCAGGAACTGCGTCAGCAGATCCGTGACCAGGTACTGCTGCGGATAGACCACGTGCTGCTCGCGCAGGCCGAGGCCGCCGTAGTCCAGCCGGAAACGGCCGCCCTCGGTGCGGAACTCGCAGGTGCCGTGCGCCCGTCCGCGCCGGTGCAGGCCCTCCGCCAGACCGTGTCGGTCCAGGATCCGTACGGTGTTCGCGGCGAGGAAGCCGGCACGTGCGCGGGTCTGGACGTGCGCGCGGCCGGCGCGCTCCAGGACGACGCAGTCGATCCCGCTCCTGTGGAGGAGATTGCCGAGTACCAGCCCGGCCGGCCCGGCGCCGAGGATGACCACGTCGGTCGCGCCGCCGACCGCTCCAATATTCTGACCTTCCGTCACGGAAATGGATCTTAATTCCGCAAAAATAACGGATGCGTAGATATCACTCTAAAGCGTACAGGGTGTACAGATCTACTAATTGGCCCGTGCTTCGGCAGAGGCCTGCCGCTCCATGTGGCCGGTCCCCCGGCTCCGGCGAGGCCGGGAGACGGGGGACCGTCGGGTCGATCACGGATGCGTGCCGTCCGCCCGGACTCAGGCCGTGTGCAGGGCCGCGTGCAGCGTACGGACGGCCATGGTGATGGCGGCCTCGGCCGCATGGGTCCCGCGCAGGGCGTTGAGCATCACGAAGTCGTGGATGATGCCCTGGAACCGGACGGCGGTGACCGGCACGCCCGCCTCGCGGAGCTTGTTGGCGTAGGCCTCACCCTCGTCGCGCAGCACGTCGGCCTCGCCGGTGATCACGAGGGCCGGCGGCAGGTCCCGGAGCTGCTCCGTGGTGGCGCGCAGCGGGGACGCCGTGATCTGCGCCCGCTCGGCCTCGTCGGTCGTGTACTGGTCCCAGAACCACTGCATGCCGTCGCGGCGCAGGAAGTAGCCGGTGGCGAACTGGTGGTACGACGGGGTGTCGAAGTTCGCGTCCGTGACCGGGTAGAACAGCACCTGCTGGACCAGCGGGATGCCGCCGCGCTCCTTGGCCATGAGCGTCAGCGCGGCCGTCATGTTGCCACCGACCGAGTCGCCGGCCACCGCCAGCCGCGTGCCGTCCAGCTCCTTGGTCGCGCCCTGCTCCACGACCCACTTCGCGACGGCGAAGTTCTGCTCGATGGCGACCGGGTAGCGGGCCTCGGGCGCCAGGTCGTACTCGGGGAACACGACCGCGGCGTTCGCGCCGACGGCCAGTTCGCGCACCAGGCGGTCGTGGGTGTGGGCGTTGCCGAAGACCCAGCCCGCGCCGTGGATGTAGACGATCACCGGCAGGGTGCCCTCGGCGCCCGCGGGGCGGACGATCCGGGCGCGGACGGTGCCCGTCGGACCGCCGGAGACGGTGATCCACTCCTCGTCGACCGCCGGCTTGTCGATCTCGCCGGACTGCACGTCGTCGACCGCCTTACGACCCTCCGCCGGGGGCAGGTCGAAGAGGTAGGGCGGGTTGGCGGTCGCCTGGGCGAACTCGGCTGCCGCGGGTTCCAGCACCGGGTCGACCGGCGCGAGGGCGTCAGACATGCTGATCTCCTGCAATTCGTAGGGTGCGGCGGTCGTTTCCAGGAATCTCTCCGGATCGTCGTGCCGGGGACTCCGGCGCCGCCGCACCGCACCGTAGATGCCCCGTGCGCGCGGTGGTTGTCCGCAGGCGCACGGCCGATGTCCCCACAGCGCACGGCGGTGCGCGCCGCGGGGACGGCCGCCGGACCGGCGATCCCGTGCCGCGCCTGCCACCGCGCGTCCGGTGCGCTGTGGGCAACGTTCCAGTGCGCTGGCAGGACACACGACGGCGTCCGCCGCGCCTAGCGTGGCGGCGCGACGGTCACGGTTCGCCCACGCGTTCGACAGCGAACCCCCACACCGTCACCGCATGTCCCGTCCGTCGCGTTCGCACGCGGCGGCGATCGAAGTCGCCATCCCGGAAAGGGTCCTGCACACGTGTCTCCAATGCCGGTCGGCGGACTGGTTCCCCAGCCCACCGACGATGCCGCAGAACTCGTCGTCCGCAACGCGAGAATCCATACGGGAGACCCGGACCACCCGCACGCCGAGGCGCTCGCCGTCAAGGACGGTGTCATCACGGTCGTCGGTGCCGACAAGGACGTGGCCGCGCACGTCGGAGCCGCCACGAAGGTCGTGGACGCACTCGGGCGGCGGATGATCCCCGGGCTCAACGACGCCCATCTGCACGTCATTCGCGGCGGTCTCAACTACGTCCTGGAACTGCGCTGGGACGGTGTCCGCACGCTGCGCCAGGGCCTGGCCATGCTGCGGGAACAGGCCGCCCGTACCCCCAAGGGCCAGTGGGTGCGGGTGGTGGGAGGCTGGTCGGCCGAGCAGTTCGCGGAGCGACGGCTGCCGACCGTCGCGGAACTGAACGCCGCCGCCCCCGACACCCCGGTGTTCGTCCTGCACCTGTACCAGTCCGCGGTCCTCAACCGGGCAGCGGTGAAGGCCGCCGGATTCGACAAGGACACGCCCGATCCCCGGGGCGGACAGATCGTCCGCGGCCGGGACGGGGAACCGACGGGCATGCTGCTCGCGGCGCCCGGCGCCCTCATCCTCTACTCGACCCTGGCCAAGGCACCGGTGCTCCAGGGCGAGGACCAAAGGGTCTCGACCCGTCATTTCCTGCGCGAGCTGAACCGGTTCGGTCTGACCTCGGCGATCGACGCCGCCGGCGGGTTCCAGAACTTCCCCGACAACTACAGCACCGTCATCGAGCTGGCGAGGGCCGGCCAGTTGTCCCTGCGCATCGCCTATCACCTCTTCCCGCAGACCGCGGGCCAGGAGACAGCCGACCTCGCCCGCTGGATCGAGATGGTCCGCCCCGAGGACGGGGACGCGTGGCTGCGGCTCAACGGCGCGGGTGAGAACCTCACCTGGGCGGCGGCGGACTTCGAGAACTTCAACCAGCCGCGTCCCGAACTCGGGGACTACGAGGGCGAATTCGAGAAGGCCGTCCGTCTCCTCATGGAGAACGGCTGGGGATTCAGGCTGCACGCCACCTACGACGAGACCATCCGCCGGGACCTCGCGGTCTTCGAGAAGCTCGCCGCCGAGGGGCTCTTCCCGGCCGGGAACCGGTGGTTGTTCGACCACGCCGAGACCGTGACCCCGGAGAGCCTCGACCGGGTCGCCGCGCTCGGCGGTGCCATGTCCGTCCAGAACCGGCTCTCGTTCCAGGGCGAGGCGTTCCTGCGCCGCTACGGCCCGGGCAGGGCCGCCGAAGCCCCGCCGATCCGGGAGATGCTGGAGCGCGGGCTGACCGTTGCCGCCGGCACGGACGCCACCCGGGTGTCCACCTACAACCCCTGGGTGGCCCTGCACTGGCTGGTGAGCGGCCGCAGCGTCGGTGACCTCGTGCTGCGCCCCCGGAGCAACCGGGTCGACCGGCAGACCGCGCTCACCATGTTCACCCGGGCCGGCGCCGAGCTGACCGGCGAGCAGGACGTCAAGGGCGTTCTGCGGCCGGGGAGTTACGCGGACCTCGCGGTGCTCTCCGAGGACTACTTCACCGTCCCCGAGCCGGAGATCGCGCACATCGAGTCGCTGCTCACGGTCACCGGCGGCCGGATCGTCTACGCCGCCGGCGAGTACGAGGGCCTGGACGAGGAACTGCCGGCCGTGAGCCCCGACTGGAGCCCGGTCGCGCACTTCGGCGGCTACCAGGCGTCCGGGCCGCACCTCGCGGGTGTGCGCCAGGCGGAGTCCCTCGGCGAGGCCGTCGCCGAGTCGGAGCAGCACCGCGAGTGGCGCGCGCGGCGCGGCCTGTTCCCGGACGCCACCGGCACACCCTTCGATCCCTGCTTCGTCCTCTGACGCTCCCGGAAGGGGCCCGGCCGTGGGCCGCCCCTTCCGGGGCACCACCCGACCCACCGTCCAACGGGCGGTTTCTTGTCCGCCGCGGACGCCCGTCCGCGCCGCTACTGATGGAAAGGCACCCTCACATGACCGACATCGCCGAGGTCACCGCGTCCCCCAGCCCCGACCTGCTGACCCCCGACAACTGTGCGGTCCTGTTCGTCGACCACCAGCCGCAGATGTTCTTCGGCACGGGCAGCGGTGACCGCACCGCGATCATCAACTCCACCCTGGGCCTGGCCAAGGCCGCCAAGGTGTTCGACGTGCCGGTGGTGCTGAGCACCGTGGCCGCCGAGTCCTTCTCCGGCCCGATCCTGCCGCAGCTGGCGGCCGTCTTCCCCGACCACGGGATCATCGACCGCACCACGATGAACGCCTGGGAGGATGCCGCGTTCGTCGAGGCCGTCAAGGCGACCGGTCGCAAGAGGATCGTCATAGCCGGTCTGTGGACCGAGGTCTGCGTCGTCCTTCCCGCGCTGTCGGCCCTCGCCCAGGGGTACGAGGTCTACGTGGTCACCGACGCGTCCGGCGGGGTCAGCCCGCAGGCGCACGAACACGCCGTGCAGCGCATGATCCAGGCCGGCGCCGTCCCGGTCACCTGGGTGCAGGTCCTGCTGGAGCTGCAGCGTGACTGGGCCCGCACCGAGACGTACGTGCCGGTCACGGAGGTCGTCAAGGAGCACGGCGGCGCCTACGGCCTCGGTCTGGTCTACGCGCAGGCCGTGATCGGCGCCCACGCCGCCGGCTGATCCCACCGCGTCAGCGAGAGATGTGAAGGTCAGGAACAGGTAGGAAGAGATGGATGCTGGACTGCTGATCCTCCGGTTGATGGCGGGACTCCTCATCGCCGGCCACGGAGTGCAGAAGGTGAGCTACCGGCTGGGGGGCCACGGCTTGGCAGGCGGAACCGAGGAGTTCCGTCACGACGGGTTCCGCGGCGGCCGACTGACGGCGGTCGTGGCGGGCGCCAGCCAGATCGGTGCCGGCCTGTTCCTGGCCGCCGGACTGCTGACGCCCCTGGCCGCGATGGCGGCCATGGGGGTGATGACGGTCGCGGGCACCGTCAAATGGCCCAAGGGCCTCTGGGTGCAGAACGACGGCTACGAGTACCCGATGGTCCTCGTCGTCGTCTCCACGGCGCTGTCCCTCACCGGGCCCGGCCGGTGGTCCCTCGACCACGTGCTGGGCATCACCCCGTGGCCGCTGTGGATCGTCCTCGCCGCGATCGTGCTCGGCCCCACCAGCGGGCTGCTGACCCGCCTGGTGCTGCACCGTGTGCCCACCACGTCGGAAAGGACACCTCATGCGCGGGCTGCTGACTGACGCGGCGCACACCCTGGCTCCGCCCAGGGACGACCGCCACGGCCCGCTGCCTCCCCTGATGCTGACGCTGACCGTGGTCACCGGCCTGGTCGACGCGGTGAGCTATCTGGCCCTCGGGCACGTCTTCGTCGCCAACATGACCGGCAACGTCGTGTTCCTCGGATTCGCGCTGGCGGGCGCCCCGAACCTGTCCGCGCTCGCCTCCGTCGTCGCGCTGGCGGTGTTCCTCCTGGGCGCGCTGGCCGGCGGCAGGCTGGGGACCCGGTTCGCCGGCCACCGCGGGCACCTGTTGCGGACGGCCACCGCCGCGCAGACGGTCCTGGTCGCCGTCACCGTCGCCGTCACGGCGGTCGCCGACGGCCGGGTCACCACCGGCGTCCAGTACACGCTGATCGTGTGTCTCGGGCTCGGCATGGGTCTGCAGAACGCGGTCGCCCGGCGGCTCGGCGTCCCCGACCTCACCACGACCGTACTGACACTGACCCTCACGGGGCTGGCCGCGGACTCCGCCCCGGCGGGCGGCGCGGCGCCGAGGCCGGGACGTCGGATGCTGTCCGTGCTGGCCATGCTGCTCGGCGCCCTCGTCGGGGCCCAACTCGTCCTGCACGGCCATCTCGTGCTCACCCTGGGCCTCGCCCTGCTGCTCCTGGCGTGCGTCTCCGTGGTGACGCACCGGCTGTCCGGCACCGACGCCGTGTGGATCCGGCCGCCGTCCTGAGCGACCGGCGCCCTGAAGGCCCCGGAGCGAAGACACTGCGCTCCGGGGCCGCATCCCGTGCGCTCCCGGTCAAGAGCCCGCCGCCGGCGGGCTCTACGGTCACTCCTGCCCATGCCCGCCCCGCACCCGGTCTGGACAAGTATGAAGAGCACCCCGTCGTCACCGGCATCCGCCGAGACCGACTCCCCGTGGGCACCGCTCGCGGCACGTGTCTTCCGGGCGCTGTGGATCGCCCAACTGGTCTCCAACATCGGCAGCTGGATGCAGACGGTGGGCGCCCAGTGGCTGCTGGTGGGCCACGGCGCCGCACTGGTGACGCTCGTGCAGACCGCCGCCAGCCTTCCCGTCGTACTGCTGGCCCTGCCCTCCGGGGTGCTCGCCGACCGCTTCGACCGCCGATCGGTGCTGCTCACCGCGCAGTTCGCGATGATCGCGGTGTCCGGTGCGCTGGCCGTGCTGGCGTTCACGCACGCCCTGTCGCCGACGCTGCTGCTCGTCCTCACCTTCCTGCTGGGGTGCGGTACGGCGCTGATGGGCCCGGCCTGGCAGGCGATCCAGCCGGAGCTGGTGGAACGCCGGCGGCTCGGCCAGGCGGCGGCGCTGGGCGCGGTGAACATGAACCTGGCCCGCGCCGTGGGTCCGGCACTCGGCGGGGCCGTGGTCGCGGCGGCGGGCGCGGGCTGGGTCTTCGCCTTCAACGCGGCCTCGTACCTGGGCATCGCGGCCGTCCTCCTGGTCTGGCGGCGCCCACGGACGGATGCCCCGGCGGGGAGCGAAGGGCTGCTGGACGCCCTGCACGCCGGGCGCCGCTATGTGTGGAACGCCCCCGGGATACGCCGGGTCCTGTTGCGCACGCTCCTGTTCATCCCCGGCGGCGCGGCTCTGTGGGCACTGCTGCCCCTGACCGCGAGCCGTTCCCTCGGCCTCGGCTCGGGCGGATACGGGCTGCTGCTGGCGGCGGTGGGGGTGGGAGCGGTGGCCGGGGCCTTCGCGCTGCCCCGGGTGCGCCGCGTGCTGGGGGCCAACGGCACGCTCGCGGCGGGCGCCGTGGTGTTCGCCGGGTTGCTCGCGGTGCTGGCGACCGTGCGTACGCCGTGGCTCGTCGCGGCTGCCCTGCTGCCCGGTGGCCTCGCCTGGATCGCCGTGCTGTCCACGCTCAACGCGGCCGTGCAGACGCGGCTGCCGGGCTGGGTCAGGGCCCGGGGGCTCGCCGTCTACCTCCTGGTCTTCCAGGGTGGCCAGGCGCTGGCGGCGCCCCTGTGGGGAGCGGTGGCCGGCTGGCTGGGGCTCGGCGACTGTCTGCTGATCGCCGCCGCCGTGATGCTGCTCAGCGCCGCCACCGTGCGGCGTTGGCCGCTGCGCGACACCGACGGGATCAACCCCTCGCCCTCCGACCACTGGCCCGCTCCACCCCTGGTGTTCGAGCCGGGAGAGGCCGACGGCCCGGTCCTGGTCTCCGTCGTCTACCGGGTCCCGGCGGACCACCGCGTCGAGTTCACGGACCGCATGCACCACGTGGCTCGGTCCAGGCGCCGTACAGGGGCCTTGACCTGGGGCCTCTACCAGGACGGCGGCGAGCCGGAACGCTTCGTCGAGACCTATCTGATCTCCTCCTGGGCGGAGCACCTCGCCCAGCACCACGTCCGGCTGACGGCCACCGACCGTCACCACGAGGAGCGGGCTCGCGAGCTGCTCACGCCCGGGACCGTCCCCGAGGTGACCCATGCCTTCGACACCGCGTCGGGGCCCGCGGTGCCGGGCCGCCCCTGATGTGGGCACGGCACAGCCGGTTCAGGGGCGGGGAATGTTGCGCAGGTTGGCTCGGGCCAGGTGGACCATGCTGCCGACGCCTCCGCTCAGGACCGTACGGCTCGCGGACAGGGCGAAGCCGCTGAGCTGCTCGGTGGTGATCTTCGGCGGGACCGCCAGTGCGGCGGGATCGGTGACGACGTCGACCAGCGCGGGCCCGTCATGGGCGAACGCCTCGCGCAGCGCGCCGCGCACCTCGGCGGGCTTCTCCACCCGGACACCGAGCGCTCCGGCCGCCGTCGCGATGGCGGCGTAGTCGGTGTGCGGGTAGGTCGTGCCGTGCGGGGGCAGGCCGTCGACCATCATCTCCAGGTCGACCATGCCCAGGGAGGAGTTGTCGAAGACGACCACCTTCACCGGCAGGCCGTACTGGACGAGGGTGAGGAAGTCGCCCATCAGCATGGAGAAGCCGCCGTCGCCGGAGAGGGAGACGACCTGCCGGCCGCGGTCGAGGAACTGCGCGCCGATCGCCTGGGGCAGCGCGTTGGCCATCGAGCCGTGCACGAACGAGCCGAGGATGCGGCGGCGGCCGTTGGGGGTGAGGTAACGCGCCGCCCACACACAGCACATGCCGGTGTCGACGGTGAACACGGCGTCGTCGGCGGCCTCTTCGTCGAGCACCGAGGCCACGTACTCGGGGTGGATCGGGGTGTGCCGGCCGACGTCGCGGGTGTAGGCGTTGACGGCGCCCTCCAGGGCGTGCGTGTGCCGCTCCAGCATGCGGTCGAGGAAGCGGCGGGACGGCTTCTCGCGCACCGCGGGTGTGAGACACCGCAGCGTCTCGCGTACGTCGCCCCAGACGGCGAGTTCGAGTCCGGTGCGCCGGCCGAGCCGCTCGGGCTGCACGTCGACCTGCACGGTCCGCACATGGCGGGGCAGGAAGTCGGTGTACGGGAAGTCGGTGCCGAGCAGGAGCAGCAGGTCGCACTCGTGCATGGCCTCGTAGGCGGATCCGTAGCCGAGCAGCCCGGACATGCCGACGTCGTACGGGTTGTCGTACTGGATGTGCTCCTTGCCGCGCAGGGCGTGGCCGACCGGCGCCTTGACCTTCTCGGCGAAGGCCATGACCTCGGCGTGGGCGCCCTCGACGCCCCGGCCGCAGAACACCATGACGCGCTCGGCCGCGTCCACGAGTTCGGTGAGCCGGGCGATCTCCTGGTCGCCGGGGCGGATGGCGGGCAGGTCGAGGGGCATGGCGAGTTCGGGTGCCGCGTCCGGGGAGTCCTCGGCGGCGGTGTCCCCGGAAAGGGCCACCACCGAGACACCGCGCCGCCCGACGGCGTGCTGGATCGCCGTCTGCACCACGCGCGGCATCTGGCGCGGCGAGGAGATCAGCTCGGAGTAGTGGCTGCACTCGGCGAACAGCCGGTCGGGGTGGGTCTCCTGGAAGTAGCCCGTGCCGATCTCCGCGCTGGGTATGTGGGCGGCCAGCGCGAGGACGGGAGCCATCGAACGGTGGGCGTCGTACAGGCCGTTGATCAGGTGCAGGTTGCCGGGGCCGCAGGAGCCCGCGCAGGCGGCCAGCCGGCCGGTGAGCTGGGCCTCGGCGCCGGCGGCGAACGCCGCGACCTCCTCGTGGCGGACCTGGATCCACTCGACGCCACGGTGCCGTCTGACCGCGTCGACGACGGGGTTCAGACTGTCCCCGACCACGCCGTACATGCGGCGCACACCCGCGCGCGCCATGAGGTCGACGTACTGTTCGGCGATGGTCTGCTTGGCCATGACACTCCTCGGGTTCCGGCATTGCGGCGGACCACGGCGTGTGCCGGCACGGCGGTCCCGCCTCGCGCCTCGACCACGCTAGTGAGCCGGGGGAACCCGACTTGATCGTCGGCGCACGGGCTCCGCCCCGACAGCGCACCGTTCGTCGGCCGCGGCCGGGAGACCCACGCCCCGCGCCGCGTGGATGGGACCGTCCAGCACGGAGAGCGAACGACCGCTGGGGCCGACGTGGGCGAAGGGCCGGCGGTGCGCCTCGGCGAGCACGGGGACGTCGAACTTCGGGTCGTGCGTCATCACGCACACCACGGTCCTGTGATCGGTTTCCGTGGCCGCCAGATACCGGTGCGGCCAGTCGACCACCACCTCGTGGGCGTGCGGGAAGCGTTCGGGTGTGGTGAAGGCCGAGCGGGCGTCGCACACCGTGACCTGGTAGCCGGGGAAGGCGCCGATCCGGCTCACGGCGGCGGCATGGGCGTCGCCTCGAAGACCAGCAGCCGGGGCTCCGGGGACCAGGCCTCGAACAGCACGCGTGTCGCGCCGTGTACGCCGAGGTCGTAGGTCCGTACGACGGTGTCGTCCCGCCCGAGCAGGAGGCGGGCGTCGCCCAGGACGAGCAGGTCCAGATCGACGCCGCGCGTGCTGCCAAGGTGGCCGATCTCGCCTCCGCAGGTCAGCCCGGTCGCGAACGCGTCGTCGGAGTCCGCGAAGGAGACGAACTGCGGCCGTCCCGAGTCGAGCACCTCCCGGGCCAGGTCGTAGACGGCGCCTTCCACGCAGCCGCGCGACACGCCGCCGAGGGCCGTGCCGTCGCCGCGGACGCACAGGGGGCTCCGGCGGCCAGCCACTCCAGCAGCCGCGGTGCCAGGTCGCGCATGCGGGTCCCCGATCCGCTCTCGGCACGGGATGTCATCGCGAGGCGTCCATGGGCGTCAGCCCGAGGAACCTGCGGCCGTTGGCCTCGAGTGCGCCGGCGTCGATCCCTCGGCCGAGCGGGAACCCGACCGGGTCGGGCTGGGCCATGTCGAAGGGGTAGTCGCTGCCGCAGACGATCCGCTCCGGCGAGGCATGGGCGCGCAGCAGCTCCAGGACGTCCGGGTCATGGGTGATCGTGTCGAAGTAGAGCAGACTGAAGGACTCCGCGGGCGGACGCGTACTGCCCCGGCGCACGTCGCCGCGGGAGCGCCAGCCGTGTCCCCACCGGCCCAGCAGGGAGGGTGCGCAGCCCCCGCCGTGGACGAAGCAGATCCTGAGGGAGGGGAGTTCTTCCAGGACGCCGCCGAGGACGACCGCGGCGACGGCGGTCGTGCTCTCCACCGGGTTGCCGATGAGGTTCACAAGGTAGTGGTGGTCCCATTCGGTGCGGGGCAGTTGCATCGGGTGGACGAGGACGGACAGGCCCAGTTCGGCGGCGATGCCGAGGATCTCCCGTGGGGCGTCCCGGTCGAGGGACCGGCCGTCGACCACCGGGGGTACGGCGACGCCCGCGACGCCCTGCGCCGCCGCGATCTCGGTCAACTCCCGTCGGGCGGCGTCCACATCGTCCAGCCGGACGAGTCCGAGCCCGACGAGCACTCCGTCCGTGTCGGCCACGGCGGCGGCGAGCTGGGCGTTGTAGGAGGCGATGTACTCGTCCGCCTCGGCGGGGGCGTGGACGGGGAAGGCGAACGGCGGCGCGGAGACGACGCGCGCGCCGAGCCCGGCCTTCCGGGTGTCGGCGACGACGGTGTCGACGTCGGTCATCGCCGCGGTCGGGAACCCCAACGGGGCTCGGCCCAGGAAGAGTTCGCCGTCGCGGTCGTGCATGCCGCCGAGCGGGTTCCCGGGCGGGAGGGCGAGCAGGTCGCGCGGCAGCCAGTGGGCGTGGACGTCGATGACTCCGGCGCGCAGGGCACCGTTCATGCTGTTCTCCGTTCCTGGGCCGCGCGCTCGACGGCACGCCGGATGGGCCCGTAGCCGGTGCAGCGGCAGATGTTGGAACCGACCACGTGGTCCATGGCCTCGGGGTGGTCGGCGAGGTCGGGGTCGGCGTCCATCGCACCGGCGGCGACCATGAGGAAGCCGGGTGTGCAGAAGCCGCACTGCAGTGCGTGCTCGGCCGAGAAGGCCCGCTGCAGCGGGTGGGGTTCGCCGTCGGGGCCGGTGAGGCCCTCCACCGTGCGCAGGGAGCGGCCGTCGGCCTGGACGGCCAGCACCAGGCAGGAGCGGATCGGCTCGCCGTCCATGAGGATGGAGCAGGCTCCGCAGACGCCGTGCTCGCACCCCAGGTGCGTCCCCGTGAGTCCGAGGTCGTCGCGCAGGACGTCGGCGAGCACCCGGCGGGGTTCCACGTCGAGCACGTGGTCGGTGCCGTTCACCTTGAGGGTGGTCTTCATCGGTGGTCTCCCTGTCGTGCGGCGAGGCGGGCGCGCCGGTCGTTCGCCGCCTGGAGGAGGGTTCTGGCCACGAGGACGGCGATGATCCGCCGCTTGTGGTCGACGTCGGCGAACGGTTCGGGCAGGGGCGCCGCGTCGTGCTCGGCGGCGATGCGTCCGGCGCGGGCGAACGGATGCTCGTCGCGGACCCGGGGCCCCGCCGGGAGCGCGCCGAGTTCGCTTCCGCGCAGCGCGTCCTCCGCGGCCCGGGCCCGGAGCGGGCGGTCGGCGGAGTTGACCAGTGCGATCCGTACGTCGCTGATCACGCCGTCGTCGACCGTGAGGGTCGTCCCGACGGCGACCTGGGCGAAGCAGAAGTGCGTACGGCGGTGCTCGATGAAGCCGACGCCGGTGTTCTCGCCGAGCAGCGGCAGGCGTACGGCGGTGATCAGCTCCTGCGGCAGGCGGGCGGTGCGAAACGGCCCGAGGAAGTAGTCGCGGGCCGCGACGGACCGGGCGCCGTCGGGTCCGGCCAGCTCCACGGTGGCGTCCAGGGCGACGCCGATGGCACACCATTCCGAGGCGGGATGGGCCCAGCCGTAGCTGCCGGCCATGGTCCCGCGGGACCGGATGGGCGGGTGGGCGATGTTGACCACGGCCTGGGCGAGCAGGGTGCCCAGCGGGCCCGGCACGGCGTCGGGCGGCTCGAAGGCCGCGTGCCGGACCAGGGCGCCGACGCGCAGTTCGTCGCCCTCGACACGCATGCCGTCGAGTTCGGGGATCCGGTTGATGTCGACGACGAGTTCCGGGCGGACGCGTTCCAGGTGCATCTCCAGGATCAGGCTCTGTCCGCCGGCGACGACCTGGGCCTTGCGTCGGGTGTCGCCGAGTGCCGCGACGGCCTCGGCGACCGTGCGGGGTACCGCGTAGTCGAAGGGTGCGGGTTTCACCGGACGTCTTCCTCGTGCGTCGAGGCGCGCAGCGCGCGCAGGATGCGGTCGGGGGTGAGCGGCATCTGCAGCAGCTCGGGGTCGACGGCCGGCAGGGCGTCGGCCACGGCGTTGGCGATGGCGGCCGGAGTGCCGATGCAGCCCGACTCGCCCGCGCCCTTGGCACCCAGCGGTGAGTTGGGGCTGGGGGTGTGGGTGTCCTTGGCCTCGATGGGCGGGACTTCCGTGAACGTCGGGAGCAGATAGTCCAGGAACCCGCTCGCCACGTGCGGTACGCCGTCGTCGTCGAACTGCATGCCTTCGTAGAGGGCTTGGCCGATGCCTTGCAGGGCCGATCCGTACGCCTGCCCGCGCACCACCGCGGGGTTGAGGATCACTCCGCAGTCGTCGACGGTGACGAGTTGCAGGATGTTCACGAGGCCCAGGTCCGGATCCACCTCGGTCACCGCCGCGTGTGCGCCGAAGGGGAACGCCTGCCCGGTCTCGAACCGGTCCTCGATGCGCAGCGGCCCGGTGTGCTTCACCAGTTCGCCCAGGTCCATGAGGGCCGAGCCGTTGTGGGCGGTGTGCACGGAGCCGTCCGTCCACGCGACCTGGTCGACCGGCAGTTCCCACAGCCCCGCCGCCCGCGTGCGGGCCTCCTCGATCAGGAGGTTCGCCAGGTGCTGGAACAGGGCTCCGTCGACCTGCGCCGAGCGGCTCGCGAACGAGCCGAGTCCTTCGGGCTGTTCGTCGGTGTCGCCCTCGATCAGGCGCACCTGGGCCTCCGGGACGCCGAGGAACTTGGCGACCAGCGCGGGGAAGACCGTCTCGTGCCCCTGGCCGCTGGGGGCAGCGCCGCAGCGGGCGGTGATCCTGCCGTCCTCGGTGACCTGGAGGCTGCCGAACTCGTGCAGTCCGCCGGCTTCGCCGCCGGAGCGCTCCACGTAGCAGGAGATTCCGATGCCCAGCGGAAGGGCGTCGGGGTCCGTGCGGCGGCGGGCCTGCTCGGCACGCCACCTGTCGTGGTCGAGCGTCTCGAGGGCCAGGTCCAGGGCGGCGGCGTAGTTCCCGCTGTCGTAGACGCGTCCGACCGGCGTCTCGTACGGGAAGGCGTCCGGCGGGATGAAGTTGCGCCGCCGCAGCTCGACGGGGTCCATCCCGAGTCGCCGGGCGAGCAGGTCCATGGTGCGCTCGATCGCGATCGCCGCCTCGGGGCGTCCGGCGCCCCGGTAGGGGTAGGTCACCATGGTGTTGGTGAGCACCGAGCGCAGGGTCGCGTGGACGTGCGGGGTGGTGTAGGCGCCGGCCGCCATCCACGCCGTCTGCATGGGCAGTCCGGCGCCGAGGTGCGGGTAGGCGCCGACATCGGCGTCGATCGACAGCTCGTAGGCGAGGAGCCGTCCGTCGGCGTCGGCGGCGAGCCGGACCCTCTGGTCCTGCCCGCGCCCCCGGGTGGCGACGAGCATCGACTCCAGGCGGTCCTCGATCCAGCGGACCGGCCGCCCGAGTTTCACGGCCAGGTGGGCGACGGCCACGAACTCGGGGAACGCGGCGCTCTTCGACCCGAAGGCGCCTCCCGTGTCCGGCACGACGACCCGGATCCGGTCGGCGGACCAGCCGAGCAGCGCGGCGAGTTCACGGCGCAGCCGGTGCGGCATCTGGTGCCCCGACCACACCGTCAGCCGGTCGCCGTCCGGTACGGCGAGGACGGTGCGGCACTCCATGGGGCTCGGCATCAGCAGCTGCTGCCGGTACGTGGCCTCGACGACGGCCGCCGCGCCTTCCCAGACCGCGGGGTCCACGGGCTCTCCCGCCTCGCCCCGCAGGACGACGTTGCTCATCCCGTCGAACAGCCGGACGGAGTCCTTCAGCGCGGCGGACGGTGTCACCACGGCGGGCAGCGGATCGATCGTGGCGGTGACCTCGGCCACGCCGTCCTCGGCCCGGTACCGGTCCTCCCCGAGGACGACCGCCAGCGCCTCGCCCGGATACCGCACCCGGTCCTTCACGAGGGCCGACCACTCCCGGCCCGCGACGGCCTCCTCGGTGGAGAGCCCGGCCAGCAGGGTGTACGGCACCGGGGGGAGGTCCGGCAGGTCCGCGGCCGACCAGGCGCCCACGACCCCGGGCACGTCCCGGGCCGCCGTGCAGTCCACGGCGCGCAGTACGCCGTGGGCCACCTTGCTTCTCACGAATGCCGCGTCCAGACATCCGGGAACGTGAATATCGGCAACATAGCGGCCTTTCCCGGAAAGCAGCCGCTCGTCCTCACGCCTGGCCCATTTCTCCACGACAACACCTCGTTCGTGTCCGTGCGGGAACTGACGCCATTCCGGCGCCATTTCAATGGAACACCACGCCGGTGGAATTCAGCTGCTCGGACACTAACTGCCGGGGAAGCGGCGGAGCCAGCGACGGGCGGGCTCTGTGCACTGTGGGGACAGAGGCGGTGCGCTGTCAGCCCAGTTCGGCACGGAGCCAGCGCAGCACGTCGGGCCGCACGGGGTCGGTGATGTCGGTGAACTCGTCATGCCGCTTCAGGAACTTGGCCACGTAGGGGCACACGGGCACGATCCGCTTGCCCGAGGCCCGTGTGTCGGCGAGCGCCTCCTGGACCAGCCGGGAGGCCAGGCCCTGTCCGGCGAAGGCATCGTCGATCTCGGTGTGGTAGAAGACGCGCTGTTCTCCGCGGTCACGGTAGGCGACCAGGCCGGCGTGTTCGCCGGCGACCAGGATTTCGTAGCGGTTCTCGGTGTCCACGCGCTCGACGACCGGAACGACGGAGGACTGACTCATGGGATGTCCTTTCGGTTGGGGTCGGAAGATTTTTGCCAGTTCTCCCGGGATTTGACAATGCCCTTGTGGCTCCGGCCCATGAAATTCCCCGCGCCACGCGGTCTTCTCCCGCGAGTTCTTCGACCGGCAACACCTCGTGCGCTCGCCGGCAAACCACTCCCCGGGCCCGCCGTACGGTCGTCGAACCCGGCCGGTGAAGGCAACCGAACAGCCGCAGACAGGGAGATGGCATGAGACAGCGTCCTGCCGAGGGCGAGGACCCGATCGTCGTGCCGACGACGATCCTTGCCACCGTGGCCGACGATCCACCGGTACCACTGCCCGCCGAACTCCGTTACACCGCGGCGGATCCCTATGCCGTGTGCCTGTCGCTGGGCGCCCACTCCGCCGTCCCCGTCGACTGGGTCTTCGCCCGATCGCTGCTGGCCGACGGAGTGCGCCGGCCCACCGGGTCCGGGGACGTGGTGGTGATCCCAGGGCCCCGCTGCCATCCGGACACGGTCCGCGTCCTGCTGCGGACCCGGAACGGGGCGGCGGTCCTCGACGTCGCGACCCGTGACGTCTCGGCCTTTCTGCACCGCGCCGACGCGCTGGTCCCGCCGGGCACCGAGCAGCGGCACATCGATCTCGACCACGTCGTCGAGCGGCTCACGGCCGGCATCGAGTGACCGCCCGCCTGGCACCGCCGCCCGACCGGGCCGCGCTCGCTCGCTCGCCGGACCCGGCCGCGACCGCCTCGCCGGATCCGGTGCGCTGAGGGACACCTACACGTGCGCTCGCGGGCAACGCGGCCCCCGCTCCGGCCCCTAGCGTCGACCGCGCACGATTCGGCACGACATCGCAGGAGGCACATCATGACCACCGGCTCCCAGCCCGCGAGCAGCCAGCCGTGGCTGCATCAGAAGGGTTCGGTCATCCAGGAGTTCGGGACCGTCAAGCAGTTCCCCATCGCCCTGTCCTACGAGGCGCGCATGTACTCCTCCCAGCGCCTGAACAAGGTGCTGGCGGACACCCAGATCCTCTACGGCCTCTACAAGAAGCACCACTGGATCATGCGGGGCGCGACCTTCTACCAGCTGCATCTGCTCCTCGACAAGCACGCGGGCGAGCAGCTGGAGCTCGTCGACACCCTGGCCGAGCGCGTCCAGACGCTGGGCGGTGTCGCCGTGGGCGATCCCCGGCACGTCGCCGAGATCACGTCGATCCCGCGCCCGCCGGACGGCGTGGAGGAGGTCCCGGCCATGCTCTCGCGGCTGCTCGAAGCCCACGAGACCATCCTCGCGGATGCCCATGACGCGGCCGCCCGCACCGTCGAACTGGGCGACGACGGCACGAACGACCTGCTGGTCTCGCAGATCATCCGCACCGGCGAACTGCAGGCCTGGTTCCTGGCCGAGCACCTGGTCGACACCCCGCTGGTCCGCGTCTGACCCGTCCGACGCCCGTCCCACCGCTGCTCCCCTGGAGTGCTCATGGCTTCACCCGGCGTCGTCGAACTGTCCCGATGGCAGTTCGCGATCACCGCGATCTTCCACATGACCTTCCCCGCGCTCACCGTCGGGCTCTCCGTGCTGCTCGCCGTCGTGTACACGGTGTACGTCCGCACGGGAAACCCCCTGTACCTGCAGATCTTCCGGTTCTGGAAGAAGATCTTCGCCGTCGGCTTCGGCCTCGGTGTCGTCGCGGGCACGGTGATGACCTTCGAGTTCGGCCTGAACTGGGGGGTGTACGCCCACGCCGTCGGACCGGTCATCGGGGTCACCATCGGCATGGAGGTGATCACGGCCTTCTTCCTGGAGGCGGGCTTCATCGGCCTGATGCTCTACGGGGACGGACGGATCCGCCCGCGCACCATGGCCCTGGCCAGCTGGATGGTCGCCTTCGGAACGCTGCTGTCCACCACCTGGATCCTGTCGGCCAACAGCTGGATGCAGGACCCGGTCGGCTATCAGAAGGTCGCCGGCCAGTTCCACGCGAAGGACTGGATGAGCATCCTGTTCAACCCCGCCTTCGCGCACCGCTTCCCGCACATGCTGCTGGCCGTGCTGATCAGCTCCGCCTGGTTCGTCGGCGGGATCTCCGCCTGGTACCTGGTGAAGAAACGGTCCTCCGCCCAGCCCATGGCGCGCCGCTGCCTGTCCATCGCCCTCGGTGTCCTCGGAGTCCTGATGCCGCTGCAGCTGTATGTGGGGGACGGCACCGCCGTCTTCATGGGACAGCACCAACTGCCCAAGCTGGAGGCGTTCGAGGGCAACTGGAGAAGCGACAACAACGGCTACAACCTGCTCGTCGTCCCCGACGCGGACAAGGGCGAGAACCGGCTGCACGTCGAGATCCCCCATCTCGGCTCGGTCATCGCCCAGGACCTCAGCGGCAGGACGACGACGCCCGGACTGCTGCAGACCCCGCCCGACGAACGCCCCAACATGTGGACCACGTTCTACGGCTTCCGCGCCATGTACTTCACCGCGCTGCTCATGTTCGGCACGGCCTTCGCGGGCGTGGTCCTGCGCCTGCGCCGACGCCTGTACGACTCACCGCGCTTCCTGCGGTGGATGGTGTGGATGACCCCGGCCGGGATCATCGCCATCACCGGCGGCTGGATCGTCGCCGAGACGGGCCGCCAGCCCTGGGTGGTCTACGGCCAGTTGCGCACCGCGGACGCGGTATCCCACCTCAGCACACCAGAAGTCGCCGCCACACTCGCCGGCTTCGTCCTGCTCTACGTCACCCTGTTGGCCATCTGGGCCCGCTACATCGTCCGTACGGTCAAGGCCGGCCCCGAGGCACTCACCGGGCCCGCCTCGACCGATGTCCCGGAGGCCCTCGTTGCTTGAGTACGCCGCTTACGCCCTGGTCCTCTTCTCGCTCGCCATGTACGTCGTCCTCGACGGCTACGACCTCGGCGTGGGCATGCTCAGCCTGGCGGCCAGGCCCGAGCGCCGGCGGGAGTACGGCGAGATCGTCGCGACCGCCTGGGACGCCAACGAGAGCTGGCTGATCCTGGTCGGCGTGGTCCTCTGGGCCGGCCTGCCGGGCGCCTACGCCGTGGTGCTGCCCGCCGTCTACCTGCCGCTCATCGTCATGCTGGCCGCCGTCATCCTGCGCGGACTGGCCCTGGAGATGCACAGTGCGGCCGGCCGCTACCGGCGGGGCTGGGCGCTGCTGTTCGGCGGGGCCTCGCTCGCGGCCACCGTGTGCCAGGGCCTCGTCCTCGGGGCCGTGCTCACCGGACCGCGGCAGCGGGGCGGAGCCTTCCACGGCGGGGCCTTCGACTGGTTCAGCCTCTACGGAGTGCTGTGCGCCGCCGGCCTGGTCGTCGTCTATCTGCTGGCCGGGGCCGCCTGGCTGCAGGACAAGACCGAAGGGTGGTCGCGGTCGGAGGTCCGGCGCACCGGACGGACCCTGCTGCTGGCCACCGCGGCCATGGCGCTCGTGCTCGGCCTGATGCTGCCGGGCGCCGACCCGCAGCAGTTCCAACTGGGCCAGCCGGTACGGGCCGTGCTGTTCTGGCTCGCCGTGGGGGTCGCCGCCGTGGCCGGTGCCGTCGCCTGGCACGGCTTCGGCCGCGGACCCGACTGGCGGCCGTTCGCGGCCGTGGCCACGATGACGGCAAGCGGGCTGCTGGGACTCGCCGCGCTCTCCCTGCCGGTGGTCGTGCCGCCCGGCCTGAGCGTCCATCAGGTTGCCAGCCCGCACTCCTCCCAGCTGTTCCTGGTCCTCGGCGTCGGCCTGTGCATGCCGTTCGTCCTCGCCTACAACATCTACGCGTGGCGGAGTTTCCGCGGCAAGTACAGCGACCCGGTGGAGAGCCCGGTGCCGCCGTTGCCCGCCCGGGGCCGGGCACTTCCGGATGCACCGGCGGCCACCGGCGCGGCACGGACGATCGTGCGACGCGTCCTGCTGACCGTGCTCGGCGTCCTGGCCACCGGCCTCTCCCAGGACGTGTTCGGCGGCGCCTCCGACCTGATCGGGCCGATCGGCGTCACCGTGCTGGGCTGCGCCGCGCTGGCCGCCTGGATCGCGGGCGACCGCCGGGACGGCCGCGCCGGATACTTCGACGCGGACACCGGGGCGGAGACCACCTCGTGAGCGGTACCGCCGTACTGCTGGACGAACTGGCCGCGGACCGGAACGATCCGGTGCCCGCCAGGCTGAAGGACTGGGCGGCCGTCGGCCGGCCCGAGCTGCGCCGCGCGGGGATCCTGCGCGGCGCGGCCCAGTCGGGCACGGTCCTGTGGGCGGGCGGCCTCTCCTTCGCCGCGCAACGCGCCCTGTCGGCGCTGCACGGCGAGCTGCCCGCGACGGCACTGGTGCTGCCCGCCCTGCTGACCGCGGCCGGAGTCGCCCTGCGCGCCGGCCTGCTGGCCGCGGGCGATACGACGGCCGCCCGTGGCGCCCGCGTCGTACGCGAGACGCTGCGCCGCCGGATCATCGAGACGGCGCTGCCCGCCCACGGCCCGGCCCGCACCGACCTGGACGAGGCGGCACCCGGCCGGGCCGTCGACGGCGAGGTGGACCAGCTGACCGACTGGCTCACCGGATACCTGCCCGCGCGGACCACCATGCTGCTCGGCAGCGGACTCGTCCTGGCCGCGATCGCCTGCCGCAGCTGGTTCGTCGCGCTCCTCGTGCTGGCCGCCACCCCGCTGCTGCCGGCCAACCTGAAGGTCATCGGCCTCGGCACACAGGGTGCCGTCCGGGCCCAGCTGACCGGGATCCGCACTCATCAGGCGCGGCTGCTGGACCATCTGCGCGGGCTGCCCACCCTGGTCGGGCTCGGCGCACACGACGAGGCGGCCCTGGCCCTGGAGCGGGACGACCGGGAGGTCGCCCGGCGGACCGAGAAGGTGCTGCGGATCGCGTTCCTGTCGACCGCGTGGGTCGAACTGCTCATCACCGGCACCCTCGCCGTGGTGGCGACCTACTGCGGCCTGGTCCTGCTCGACTACCTGCACCTGCCCCTCGTCCCGGACCGCATGAGCCTGTCCGCCGCACTGTTCGTCCTCGTCCTCGTGCCCGCCTACTTCGCCCCGGCCCGGGACCTGGCCGCCGGCTACCACGCCCGCGCCCAGGCAGCTGCCGCCGCCGAGCTGCTGGGCCCGGTCCTGGACGCGGCCGAGGAGACGGACATGCCCTCGGGCGCGCCGCTCCGGCCGGCCCGCGGCGCGGCGCCTCCCGGGGTGCGCCTGGAGGACGTGACGGTCCGTCATCCGGGTCGTGCGGCGCCCGCCCTGGACCGGATCGGCGTGCGGCTCGCACCGGCCGGATGCCTCGCCGTCACCGGACCGAGCGGGGCGGGAAAGTCCACGCTGCTGGCCGTGGCGGCCGGACTCATCACCCCGCACGAGGGACGCGCTCTGCATGTACTGGACAGGCAGGCCGTCCCCGCCGATCCCGGCCGGGTCGCCTGGGTGGGCCAGCCGGCGCACCTGCTGCCCGGCACCCTCCGCGAGAACCTCCTCCTGGCCCGGCCCACCGCGAGCGACGACGCCTTGCTGGACGCCGCCGCCCGCCTCGGTTTCGACGACCTCCTGACCGCGCTGCCCCAGGGACTGGACACCCCGCTCGGCGAACGCGGCACCGGCCTGTCCTCCGGCCAGTCCCAGCAACTCGCGCTCGTCCGGGCGCTGTTGCGGGACGCGCCGCTGCTGTGCCTGGACGAACCCACCGCACACCTCGACCCGGAGGCCGAGCAGCGGGTCCTGTCGGCGCTGCGGACGCTGGCCCGCGACCGCACGGTCCTGCTGGCCACCCACAGTCCCGCGCTGCTGCCGCTGGCGGACCAGGTCATCTCACTGGACCACGGAAGGGCCCGATGAACCGGACCGGCGCCTGGCGCCTGCTGCGCACGGCGGCCCCGCGCCGCGCCCTGCTGACCGGCATGCTGCTGGCCGTCGCGGCCGAACTCGGCGGTGCCGCGCTCCTCGGCGTCTCCGGCTGGTTCCTGACGACCTGCGCCGTGGTCACCCTCCAGGCCAACACCACCTGGTCCTGGATGTATCCCTCGGGCGCCGTGCGGACGCTGGCCCTGGCCCGCACCGGACTGCGCTACCTCGAACGCCTGGACAGCCACCGGACGTTGCTGACCGCCGCCGTGGCCCTGCGCACCCGGCTGGCCCGCGGCGCCGCCCGGCTCACCCCCCGTGAACTGCGCGGACAGCGCGACGGGACGCTGCTCGCCCGGCTCACCACCGACGTGGAGACCGTCGCGGGCCTGCCGGCGAACGTCTACGCGCCCCTGGTGGCGGCGGTCACCACCGCGTGCCTGATCGAGATCCTGCTGCTGTGGGCGATGCCGGTCCTGGGCGTGGCCGAACTGGTCGTGTGGGCGGCCGGGGTGGTGTGCGCCCGGCGCGCCCACCACCGGGCGCGGGCGCATCTCGCCGCTGCCGCCGAGGCCAGGGCCGCACTCCGGACGGTGCTGCTCGGCAGCCGGGCCGCCTTCGACGAACTGCGCTGCCTGGACGCCGTACCGCAGGCGCGACGGGCGGCGACGACGGGGGTGGCCGCGGTCGAGTCGGCCGAGTGGGCCGCCGCCCGGTCCGAACGGCTGGGCCGTCTGACGCTGCGTCTGCTGGCCGCCGTGGGCCAGGCGTCGGTGCTGCTCATCGCCCTGTGCACGGCCCCGGCACAGCCCGTCACGGTCGTGGTGGGCGAGGTGCTGCTGACGGCCGCCGGGTGGGAGCTGCTGGAGCGGCTGCCCCGGCTGCTGCACCTGCTGACCCAGGCCGGCGACGCGGCCGGACGCCTCGCGCCGCTGGCCGCCGGGGAGCCACCCGCGGGCCGGCCGCGGCAACCCGCGCACGACGCCGGGACCGCGGGGCGCCGCTCGGGGACGGTCGCACACGGGCTGGAGGCGGGCGGGCTGGAGGCGGCCGGACTGCCGGTTCCCGGTTCGTCGTCGACTCTCGGCACGGTCCTGTCCGGCCCGGGACCGGTGCTGGTCACCGGCCCCAACGGCAGCGGGAAGTCGACGCTGCTCGAACAGCTCGCCGGACGGATACCGGCCCCTCGTGGCACGGTCCTCCTCGGCGGCACACCCGTGCACGAGCTGCCGGCCGGGGTCGTCGCCGAGACGATCACCCTGGTCGAGGCCGACGACTGGCTGGCCAACGACACCGTGGCGGCCAATCTCCGTCAGGCCGCCCCCTCGGCCGGCGCCGCCGCCCTGCGGACCGTACTGGAGGTGGTCGGTCTCTCCGCGCTGCCGCTCGACACCCCGGTGGGCCCCGGCGGGCGTCTGCTGTCCCAGGGGCAGCGGCGGCGCCTCGCGATCGCGCGCGCCGTGCTGCGGCGCCCGCCGGTGCTCCTGCTGGACGAACCCACCGCCGGTCTGGACCGCCCCACCGCCCAGGCGATGCTGGCCGCGCTGTTGCGAACGCTGCCAAAGACCTCGGTGGTGATCGCGATGCAGGAACAGGACCTCGGACTGCTCGACCGGCCGCCGACCGCCGTCGTCCGCCTCGGGCGCCCCGGCGACCGGGCCGTCAGTCGAAGCGCAGGTCGGACAGCTGCCGTTCGAGCGCGGTGACGTCGTCCTCGGGTGCCTCCTCGTCCGGCCGGGCGGCCATGAGGGCGGCCAGCTCGGCGCCCGCCCGCCGGATGCGCGCGGGCAGTCCCTCCGTGTAGGCGTCGCCGCCCGACCCCCAGTCCTCGGACGCCGCGTACACCGCGGTGGGGACGACGGCCGCCCGCAGGTAGGAGAACAGCGGGCGAAGCGCGTGCTCCAGCACCAGGGAGTGGCGGGCCGAGCCTCCGGTCGCCGCGATCAGGACCGGCTTGCCGGTCAGGGCCTGCGGATCGATCAGGTCGAAGAAGGACTTGAACAGCCCGCTGCAGGAGGCGGTGAAGACGGGGGTCACGGCGATCAGACCGGTCGCGCCCGTCACCGCGTCGATCGCGGCGGCCAGCGGGGGCGGCGGGAAACCGGTGACGAGGTTGTTGGCGACGGCGACGGCCAGTTCGCGCAGCTCGACGACCTGGATCTGCACGTCGAGACCCTGCGGGGCGAGTTCGCCGTGGACCGCCTCGGCGAGACGGTCCGCGAGCAGACGGGTGGAGGACGGGGTGCTCAGCCCCGCGGACACGGCGACGAGCTTCACGCTGCGGTCACCTCTTCCCGGGCCTTGAGCAGCGACGCGTGCGAGGGCGCGTCCGGCACCTCGGCGGGGCGCCCCTTCGCGAACTCCTCGCGCAGCACGGGCACCACCTCCTCGCCGAGGATGTCGAGCTGCTCCAGCACGGTCTTCAGGGGCAGCCCCGCGTGATCCATCAGGAACAGTTGCCGCTGGTAGTCGCCGACGGTCTCGCGGAAGGCGAGGGTCCGCTCGATGACCTGCTGCGGGGAGCCCACCGTCAGCGGTGTCTGCTCGGTGAAGTCCTCCAGGGACGGTCCATGGCCGTAGACCGGCGCGTTGTCGAAGTAGGGGCGGAACTCCTCTACCGCGTCCTGGGAGTTCTTCCGCATGAAGACCTGACCGCCGAGACCGACGACGGCCTCCTCGGGGCGGCCGTGCCCGTAGTGGGCGTACCGCCGCCGGTACAGCTGGACCATCCGCCGCGTGTGCTCGGCCGGCCAGAAGATGTTGTTGTGGAAGAAGCCGTCGCCGTAGTACGCCGCCTGGTCGGCGATCTCCGGCGAGCGGATCGAGCCGTGCCAGACGAAGGGCGGCACGCCGTCCAGCGGCCGCGGTGTGGCGGTGAATGCCTGCAGCGGCGTGCGGAAGGTGCCCTCCCAGTCCACCACGTCCTCGCGCCACAGCCGGTGCAGCAGCGCGTAGTTCTCACGGGCGAGCGGCAGGCCCTGCCGGATGTCCTGACCGAACCAGGGGTAGACCGGCCCGGTGTTTCCGCGCCCCAGCATCAGGTCCACGCGGCCGTCCGCGAGATGCTGCAGCATCGCGAAGTCCTCGGCGATCTTCACCGGGTCGTTGGTGGTGATCAGTGTCGTGGCGGTGGACAGGATCAGCCTCTCGGTCCGCGCCGCGATGTAGCCGAGCATGGTGGTCGGGGACGACGGCACGAACGGCGGGTTGTGGTGCTCCCCCGTCGCGAAGACGTCCAGGCTCACCTCCTCCGCCTTCAGCGCGATGGCGACCATCGCCTTGATGCGTTCGTGCTCCGACGGAGTACGGGCTGTGGTCGGATCGGGGGTCACGTCCCCGACCGAGAAGATGCCGAACTGCATGAGTTCCTCTTCTTTCCGGCAATCATGTGAGGTGGGGAACGCTAGGCGCCGGCCACACGGGCCTCATGACTGTGCGCGCACGGGGTCGAGTCCTCCAGCGCCCGGCTCGGGCGAGTCTGCGTCATGCGCCGTCGTTCGTGGCGGATGGTTGCCGTCGGGGCCGGCTGGAGATCCGACGCCCCGCTGCCGGAAGGGAGTTCATCCATGGTGCATGAGCCGATCCTGGTGCTTGCCGCGACGGGCGGGCAGGGCGGTGCCGTGACCGAAGCGCTGCTCGCCCGCGGGGCCCGGATCAGGGCGCTGGTCCGCGACCCGGCCCGCAGTGCCGCGCGGCAACTGGCCGACCGGGGTGTCGAGGTGGTGGCGGGTTCCCTGAGCGATCCCGACTCGCTCACCGCGGCCATGCGAGGGGTGGCCGGTGTGTTCGCGTTCACCACCCCCTTCGAGGCCGGTGTCGAGGCGGAGGTGGGGCAGGGGCGGGCGATCCTCTCCGCCGCGGCGCGCGAACGCGTCCCGCATCTCGTGTTCAGCTCGGTCGCCGGGGCCGACCAGGACAGCGGGGTACCGCATTTCGAGAGCAAGGCGCGCATCGAGGCGGAGCTGGCCGCGGGGGACGTGCCGTACACCGTCCTGGGGCCGACGTACTTCTTCGACAACGCGCTCGGCGGAGCGGAGCGCATCCGCGACGGTGTGCTCGACCTGCCGCTGCCGCCCGATCGGAAGTTGCAGCAGCTCGCCCGGCCCGACCTCGGTGCGTTCGCGGCGCACGTGCTGCTCGATCCCGCCGCGTACGTCGGGCAGCGCATCGAACTGGCCTCCGACGCCCCCACTCCCACGCAGATGGCGGCCGCGCTCGGCGCCGCGCTGGGACGGGAGGTCCGCCACGAGTACGTCCCGCTCACGGCCATCGGCAGTGCGGACATGCACGCGATGTGGACGTTCCTGAACGGACCCGGCTACCGCGTCGACATCCCCGCCCTCCACGCCGCCCACCCGGAGGTCCACTGGACCGGCTTCGCCGACTGGGCGCGCGGCACCTGGGCCGCCCGGGGCTGAACCGGCCGTCCGCATACCGGCGGGGCTCGCCGGGCCGCACCCGTGAACGCGTCCGGTGAGCCCCGCCGCCCCCGATCTCACGCGTTCACGCGATGTGGCGAACTCGCCCCCACTGGCACGGTGTGTCCGGAAAACGCACATGCCGAAGGGCGGAGATCATGTCGCCGGATTCATCACCACGGGAACCCGGGCCCTCGGGCACCCTTCACACCACGGACGCGGTGCCCACCCACCGGCGGCGGACGTACTGGCGCGAGGCCCTGTCCCAGACGTTCGGCTCGGTCGACATGGGCGTCCCCGACGAGATCGACCGCGGCACGATCCGTACGTCACCGCTCGGCCCGATGCAGGTCGTCACGGTGGACGGCGACCCGCTGCGGGCCCTGCGCACCCAGCGGCTCATCGCGGGCAGCGACAACGGCGACCACGTGGTCGTGAAGCTGCTGAGCAAGGGCGTCGCCCGAGTCGAGCAGGACACGCGCGACGCCTGCGTACGGCCGGGGCAGCTGTTCGTCTACGACATGGCGCGGCCGATCCGGATGACCCTGCCCGAGCCCTTTCAGTCGAAGTCCCTGGTGCTGCCGCGCGACGTGCTGGGTCTGAGCGAGACGGAGCTGCGACGGATCACAGCCTCTCCCCTGGACTCCGAGACCCCGCTCGGCGCGTTGCTGTCGCCGTTCCTGTCCCGGCTCGTGGACACCGCGGACAGGTATCCGCAGCGCACGGCCGACTCGATCGCCCGCAACGTCGTGGACCTGCTGCGGACGCTGGCCGACGACCGACTGGGCACGGCGAGCGCGGACACGGAGAACGCCGCGCGCGGGTCGCTGCTGCGGATCCGGGCCTACATCGACTGGCACCTCGCCGATCCGGATCTGACGCCGGAGGCCATCGCCCGGGCCCACCGCATCTCCGTGCGCTACCTGCACAAGCTGTTCCAGCTCGAGGACATCACGGTCAGCCGGTGGATCCAGCAGCGCCGGCTGGAGCAGTGCCGGCGTGAGCTGTCCCGGCGGGAGGCGGCGGGGCTGACGATCGCCGCGGTCGCTCACCGCTGGGGTTTCACCAGTGCCTCCCACTTCAGCCGGGTGTTTCGGGCCGCCTACGGGGCCTCCCCCGCCGAGTGGCGCAGCTTCGCCGCGCGAGCGCCGCACATGGCTGCCCCGGCTCACTCGCCGCAGCTCCCGTATATGCGTTGAGCTGCTGCTTTTGCCATAGTGGGCCTCCGGAGCGCCGGTGTCACCGGTGCGCGCGGAGGGGAAGGTCACGGTGGCGGGATCGAGCGGATCGCTGTCCCGAAGCGGTCTGCGCGGCCGGGAGGCCGAGTTGGCGGAGTTGCGGGCGCTGATCGCCTCGGTGGCCCGGACCGGAAGCGGCGCCCTGACCCTCGTCCGGGGCGAGCCGGGAATCGGGAAGACCACGCTGCTCGCCGAAGCCGTGGCCCGGGCCGAGGCGGCGGGATTCCGCGTCGGGGTCGGCAAGGCCGACGAACTGCATCACATCGTGCCGCTGTCGTCGCTCGCGGCCTGCCTCCTGCACGGCGATCCCCCGCTGCTCGCCGACGACGTGCTGGCCGACCTCGCGCACCGTCACGATCAGCGGATCCGGCTGGTGGAGCGCCTGGCGGAGGCGATCGAGGAGCGAGCCGACAGCGTGCCGGTGCTGATCGCTCTGGACGACGTGCAGTGGGCCGACGCGCTGAGCCGGTTCGCGCTGCAGCAGCTTCCGCGGCGGCTGCGGACGTCGCCGGTCCTGTGGCTGCTGACGGCGCGGCGGGGCCTCGGCGGGCCCGCCGAGGAGATCGTCGCGGCCGTGCGGGACGAACTCCCGGCGCGCACCTTGTCGTTGGGCCCGCTGTCCGGCGCGGCGATCGGCCGGCTCGCCGACGACGCCCTGGGCCCGGATGTGGACGAGCGCGTGCGCGAGCTGCTCGAAGGTGCCGGCGGGAACCCGTTCCTGGCGGTCGAGCTGCTCGCCGGACTGCGGACCGCCGAGGCCTCGGGAGAGCCCGTACCCCCGGGCCTGGTGTCCGGAGTGCGCGGCAGGCTCACGTCCCTGCAGCCCGCCACTTTGCGGTTCCTGCAGATGGGGGCGGTGCTGGGGCGCAGGTTCGCCTTCCACGAGGCCGCCGTGCTCTGCGGCGGGCCGACCGCCCCGCTGATCGCGGCGCTCGACGAAGCGGTGCGCGCGGGTCTCCTGGACGACGACGGCGACCATCTGGTCTTCCGGCACGACCTGCTGCGCCAGGCGGTCTACGTGGACATCCCGCCCTCGGCCCGCAAGGCGCTGCACCGCGAGGCCGCCGGCCACCTCGTCGCCGCGGGCCACCGGCCGATCGACGCGGCGGCGCACATCCTGCGGGGCGCGCTGCCCGGGGACGAGGAAGCGGTCGGGCTGCTGAGGCGCGCCGCCGACGACGTACTGCCGGTGACGCCGGGGCTCGCGGCCGACCTGGTGACGCGCGCGCTGGACCTGGTGCCCGCCGCGCGGCCGTCGTGGTTCGCCGTGGGTGAGCAGGCCGTCGTCTGCCTGACCCGGGCCGGCCGCGATCGTGAGGCGCTGTCCACCGGCGACCGGCTTCTGGAGTGCCGACCGCCCGTGGAGACGTTCGGCCGGCTGCAGGCCGCCCTCGGCGGGACGCTGTGGAACCTGGACCTCGCCGAGGAGCTGCGCCACCGGTCCGAGACGGCCCTCGCCGTCGGGGGTGCCGCCCCCGAGATCGAGGCCCGGCTGGCGGCACTGCGGGCACTGGCCCTGTCGCGGGGCCACGATCTGGGCGCGGCACGTGAGGCGGGCGAGAACGCGCTGCGGGCCGCGATCGAGATCGGGGACCGGGACGCCCACGTGCAAGCCCTGTTCTCGCTCGGTGAGATCGCGCTCAACGCGGGTGAGAACGCCGTCGCCCTGGAGCGCTTCACCGCGCTCAGTGCGGTGGATTCCGCCTTCTTTCCCGAGGAGATCGTCGCCCATCAGCACATGGACGACTTCGCGTCCGGCGAGCGGCTGCTGCTGAAGGCGGCGCAGCGTTCCGGCGGGCTCCGCGAGGCCATGCTGCTGTGGGCTCAGGGGCAGCAGCATCTGGGACTGGGCCGGCTCGACGACGCCGACGCCGACTTCGTGACGATGGAGCGCCTGGAGGACGACGTACAGGTACCCGTCCAGCAGGTGAACGCTCGCGTGATCCGGTCCTGGACCGCTCTGCTGCGGGGCGAGGAGGCGGCGGCCCGGCAGCACCTGGCCGCCGCGCGGGAGCGGCTGGCGGCCAAGCCGAACCCGGGCAACACCGCCGCGGTGCGGTTCCTGGAGGCCCTCCACGCGGACACCGACGGGGACATCGGCCTCGCCGTCGACAGGATTCGGCAGGTGCAGCGGCAGGGCCCCTTCGTGCGCTGGCGGCTGCTGCGCTGCTGGGTCGATGCCGCGATCCGCATGGCCCTGCGGGGAACGGACCGCGCTCTGGCGCGGGACCTGGCCGCGCAGGCCGAGGCCCACGGCGCACGCAACCCGGCGGTGCCCACGGCGACCGGGCTCGCGGCGCACGCCCTGGGGCTCGTGAGAGGCGACCTCGCCCTGCTGGAACGCTCCGTCTCCCTGCTCGGTACAGGCCCCCGTCCGCTGGTGCTGGCCTCGGCCTGCGCCGACTTCGGGCAGGCGCTGCTGGCGGCGGGCGACCGCCCCCGGGCGGTGGCCGCCCTGACCCGGGCCCATGCCGCGTTCACCGCGGCGGGCGCGCACGCCGCGGCGGCACGCGCGGAGCACGCGTTGAAGGGGGCGGGGGGCGACGGCCGCCGGGCGGTGGGCGGACCGCGTCCCGTCCAGGGCTGGGAGGCCCTGACGGCCTCGGAGAAGAAGGTCGCGCGCCTCGTCGCCGAGGGCCACAGCAACCGGGCGGCCGCAGAACTGCTCGTGGTCTCTGCGCACACCGTCAACACGCACCTGACCTCCGCCTTCCGCAAGCTGTCGGTCAACTCGCGGGTGCAGCTCGCCAATCTGGTCCGGTCCTTGCCCGACGGCTGAGCGCACGGTTGGTACGTTCACGCGATGCCGGGGCGGACGGGATGGGATTGGCTGGGAAGCCCACCTTGTCGGAGGCCGTCGACATGCATGGACCCGCCACCCCCTTACCGCCGGCCGTCGTACTCGTGCACGGGGCGTTCGCCGACGCCTCGTCCTGGGCCGGGGTCATCGGGCTCCTGCACGCCGACGGACTGACGGTGCGCGCCCCGGCGAACCCGCTGCGCGGCCTGGCGTACGACGCCGCCTGCCTCAGGAGCGTGCTGCGCCGGATCGACGTCCCGGTCGTGCTGGTCGGCCACGGCTACGGCGGCGCGGTCATCACCGATGCGGCCACCGACGCCGACAACGTCGTCGCCCTGTGTTACGTCGCCGCGTTCGGCCTCGACGCCGGAGAGTGCCTCCTGGACATCACGAGCCGCTTCTCCCCCGCACCGGCCGCGGACGCGCTCTTCGGCGCCGCCGTGCCCACGCCGTTTCCCGCGGACGCGGACAGCGAGTTGTACATCCGCAGGGAACGCTTTCTCCACGTGTATGCAGCCGACCTGTCACCACACCTCACCAGTGTGCTCTCCGTGACACAACGCCCGATCGCCCGGTGCGCGTTGACCGGCAGATCGGGCCCGCCCGCCTGGGCGGCCAAACCGTCCTGGTACGCCGTCGCCACCGCCGACCGCGTGGTCGACCCCACCGCCCAGCGGTTCATGGCGCTGCGCATGGCGGCCCACACCCGCTTGGTGGACAGTTCGCACGCCGTGCCGCTCTCGCGACCCGACGCCGTGGCGGCGTTGATCCGTGAGGCCGCGTGGACGAGCATCGGGCCCGGCTCCCGCCGCGGGCCTCGACACCCCTTCTGAGCAGGCACATGAGATAGCATCCCCGCCCAGTACTCGGAAGGCATCACCATGATCCAAGCGGCCGGACCGTCGGCGCGGCGCATATCCACCCTCCTCGCAGCCGTAGCCCTCGTCCTGTCGGCCTCCGGGTGCGCGGGCGGCCCGGGGGCCGATTCGGCCTCGGGCGAGGTCACCTCCATCACCGCTCTCGACTACTACACCGACGCGTCCGAGCACGCCCAGTGGAGCGAGCGGCTCGACGCCTGCGGCAAGGGCGCCGGCGTCACGGTCGAGCACCGCAGCGTCCCGGGGGCCTCGCTCGTCCCGAAGGTGCTGCGACAGGCGTCGTCGCGGACCCTTCCCGACCTGTTGATGCTGGACAACCCCGATCTGCAGCAGATCGCGCAGACCGGCGCGCTGACCCCGCTGGACCGGTACGGCATCGGCTCCGGCGGGTTCGCGAAGGGCATCCTGTCGGCGGGCACCTACCGGGGCAAGGTGTACGGACTGGCGCCCACGGTCAGCACGATCGCGCTCTTCTACAACAAGGACATGCTGTCCCGGGCCGGTGTCGCCGTGCCGCGGACCTGGGAGGAGCTGAAGGCGGCCGCGGCCAGGCTGACCCGCCCGGGGCGCTACGGCATGGCGGTGGACGCGAACGCCACCTTCGAGGGCACCTGGCAGTTCCTGCCCTTCCTGTGGTCCAACGGCGGGGACGAGAGGCACCTGGACACCCCGCAGGCCGCTCAGGCGCTCCAGCTCTGGGTCGACCTGGTCAGGAGCGGATCCATGTCCAGGTCGGTGCTGAACTGGACACAGGCCGACGTGCACGACCAGTTCGTCGCCGGGCGGACGGCCATGATGGTCAACGGGCCCTGGCGGACATCCGAGATGAACAAACTCAAGGACCTGCACTGGGGCGTGGCCCCCATCCCGGTCCGCCGGTCGGGGCAGACCCTGGTCACGCCGCTCGGCGGTGAGGTGTGGACGGTCCCGCAGAACGCTTCGAAGGCCCGGCAGGCGAAGGCGGCCCGGGTCCTCGCCTGTCTGAACGACTCCGCGCACATGCTCGCCCTGGCGAGGCAGAACTTCACGGTGCCCTCCCGTCCGGCGGTGGCGTCCCGCTATGCCGAGCAGGTCCCCTCGATGGCGGCCTTCGTCGGGAGCGTCGAGCGGGCCCGCGCCCGTACCGGCGAACTCGGCGTCAGCTGGCCCAAGGCGGCGACCGGCATCTACACGGCCGTCCAGGCCGCGCTGACGGGCGAGCAGACACCTCGGGAAGCACTCGGGCATGCGCAGCGGATCGCGACGGCTTCCTGACCGGATCGCCCGGTGGGGGTTCCTCGTTCCCGCCCTGGGCTACCTGCTGCTGTTCTTCGGCTACCCGATCGCGAGGAACATCGCGATGAGCTTCCAGCGGTACACGGCCACGACGTTCTACACCGGTGCCGCGCCGTTCGCGGGGCTGCGGAACTACGCGGACATCGTGTCGTCGGACCAGTTCCCGAAGCTCCTGCTGACCACGGCCCTGTTCACCGCCGGTTCGCTCGCGGGGCAGTTCGTGCTCGGGCTGGCCCTCGCCCTGTTCTTCCACCGCCGGTTCCCGCTCGGCGGCGTGCTGCGCTCGCTCCTGCTGCTGCCCTGGCTGCTGCCGCTCGTCGCCTCCGGGACGACCTGGCGGTGGATGCTGGACACCGACACGGGAGTCGTGAACCGCGCGCTGCGCGACCTGCACCTGGTGTCGACCGGCGTCCCCTGGCTGACCGGCACGTCGCAGGCGCTCGTGTCGGTGATCCTCGTCAACGTGTGGGTGGGCATCCCCTTCAACGCCACGATCCTGTACGGCGGACTCCAGGACATCCCGGCCCACCTGTACGAGGCGGCGCGGCTGGACGGGGCCGGCCGACTCGCGTCGTTCCGCCACATCACCTGGCCGCTGCTGCGGCCCGTGACCGGCGTCGTGCTGGTGCTGGGCGTGGTCTACACGGCCAAGGTGCTGGACATCATCCTCGTCGTGACGGGCGGGGGTCCGGCCGACGCCACGCAGACCCTCGCCACCCGGTCGTACGAACTGTCCTTCCAGCAGTTCGAGTTCGGGCGCGGCGCCGCCCTCGGCAACATCCTCGTCCTGCTCTCGCTCGCCTTCGCCCTCGTCCACCTGCGCGCCAACCGCCGCGCCCTGAACGCCTGAAGGGAGGCGGACTCCCGTGAAGCGCGCACCCGCACGGGGCTGGCCGTCCACGCTCGCCGGGATCGTCCTGCTCGCGCTGATGCTGTTCCCGGTGTACTGGATGGTGAACGCCTCCCTGCAGCCGGCGGGCAACGTCCTGCGGGCCGGCTGGTTCCCCGTCCACCCGGACCTCAGCGGCTACGCCACCGCGCTGCGCGACCAAGGGCGCGGTCTTGTCACGAGCCTCGTCGTGGCGCTCGGCAGTACGGTGCTGAGCCTCGCGCTCGCGGCCCCCGCGGCCCATGCCCTCGCCCACTTCCGCCTCCGGGGAGGCACCTTCGTGCTCTTCGGTGTCCTGGTCACCCAGGCGGTGCCGGGCATCGTCGTGGCGAACGCGCTCTACGGCGCCTACGACGACCTGGGGCTCCTGAACTCCTACACCGGGCTGATCCTCGCCGACTCGACCGCCGGGGTGCCCTTCGCGATCCTCGTCCTGCACGCGTTCATGCGGGCCGTCCCCAGGGAGATCATCGAGGCGGCGCGGGTCGACGGCGCCGGAAGGCTGCGCGTCTTCCGCTCCGTGGTGCTCCCGCTGAGCACCAACGCTCTGATCACCGCCGGAGTCTTCACCTTCCTCTTCGCCTGGAGCGACTTCCTCTTCGCCCTCACCCTGAACACCACGGACACCGTCAGGCCGGTGACGCTCGGCATCTACCAGTACCTGGGCGCCCACACGAACCGGTGGAACGCCGTCATGGCCACCGCTGTGCTGGCCTGTGTCCCGGCGGCGGTGCTGCTCGTCCTCGCTCAGCGCCGCATCGCCGCCGGGATCACCAGCGGAGCAGTGAGATAGGGGCACGGTCGGGAGCGCCGGTCAGCGGACCGCTTCGGCCGCCTCGGTTATCACGCGGGTGACCACGTCGGGGCGCGTGACCAGGGACAGATGGCCTGCCGGCACCTCGGTCATGTGCGCGTGCGCGCGCTCGGCCATCGCCCGCTGTTCGGCCGGGGGGATGACGTGGTCCTGGGTGCCGACGACGGCCCAGGAGGGCAGGGACTTCCACGCGGGCGCACCGGAGGGCTCCGAACCGGCGCTGACCGCGAAGGGCCGCTGCCCCGCCGCGAGGAGCCGCGCCTGGGCGGCGGGCACGCCATTGGCGAAGCAGTCCTGGAAACCCTTGTAGGCGCCGTTCGGGGCCCACTTGAGGTAGGCGTCGACGTCGCCGGACGGTCCTTTGGGGTAGGGAACCAGGTTCAGGAACGTCGACGGTTCGGCCGTGACGCACGAGCCGGGCCGAGCCGCGTTGATCTGGAACACGGTCTCGCCCTCGTCGGGGATGTACGCGTCGTCGTACACGAGCGCCTTCACGTTGGCGCTCTTCGCGGCCGCGTCGGTGATGACCATGCCGCCGTAGGAGTGGCCGACCAGGACCACCGGGCCGGGGAGGGTCGCGACGAACGAGGCCAGGGTCTGGGCGTCGTAGGAGACCCCGCGCAGCGGGTTCGGCGGGGCGTAGACGGTGTAACCGGCGTGCTGCAGGCGGGCGATGACGGCGTTCCAGCTCGATGCGTCCGCCCAGGCGCCGTGCACCAGCACGATGGTGGGCTTCGCGCCGCCGTCCGTCTCGGCGCTCGCCGTGGTCGCCGTGGTCGCCGTGGTCGCCGTGGTCGCCGGTGCGGCGGTCACCTGCGAGGTGGCGGCGAACACCGTGGCGGCGGCGGCCACGACGCAGGACGCGGCGAGGGCGCGCGCCCGTCTCGTTCTCGGGCGAGGCAGGGATCTCATGGATCTCTCCTGTGAAGTGCGTGGATCGGCAGGGTGGTTGCGGGTCAGGCGCCGACGCTCCGGACGGCTTCGCGGATCAGGTCCGCGACCTCCTTGGGGTGCGCGAGCATGACGAGGTGCGAGGAGTCGACCTCGACGGTGGTCATGCCGGCCCGCTCGTAGCCGAAGCGCTCGACGTCCGGGTTGATGGTGTGGTCCGAGGACGAGACCAGACCCCAGGACGGCTTGGTCTTCCACGCCGCGACCGGGGCGGCCTCGGCGAAGGCCGCACCGGCCAGGGGCCGCTGGGAGACGGCGAGCGTCCTGGCGAGGTCGGGGTCCACGTCGGCGGCGAAGATGGCGGGGAACTTGTCGATGTCGACCGTCACATCGGTGCCGGGCTCGTCCGAACCCTCGACCGGGAAGGGCGTGAAGACGAGCGCCGAGGCCAGGTCGGAGTCGGGGAACCGGCCCTGCAGCTCGCCCAGGCTCTCCCCCTCCTCCAGCGCGTATCCGGCCAGGTAGACCAGGGCCTGGACGTTGTCCTCGGCACCGGCGACGGTGATGACGGCGCCGCCGTAGGAGTGCCCCACGAGGACGACCGGACCGGGGATCCGGCGGACGATCGAGGCGATGTAGGCGGCGTCACCGAGGAGACTGCGGTTGGGGACGGCCGGGGCGAGCACCTGGATTCCGTCGGCCAGCAGCTCGGGGACGACGCGCGCGAAGCTGGAGGCGTCGGCGAAAGCGCCGTGCACCAGGACGACGGTGGGTGTGGACGTGGTCATGGACGTTCCTTCCGGGGATGACGGATGCGGGTATGCCGGGTACGGGGATGCCGGATACGGGGATTCAGGCCGTGCGGCGCAGCAGGTACTTGTGCCGGCCCGAGAGCACGAGTTCGCCGCGCTGGTTGTGGATGGTGGCGGCCGTGACGACGATGCCGTTGTCGCCCTGGGGCTCCAGCGCGGTGACGGTGAGGGCGGGGTACAGGGTGTCCCCGGAGTGCACCTCCGCCAGGAAGGTGCAGGACAGTTCGAGGAAGCTGATGAACACCTCGCCGATGAAGTGCGGGAACAGCGTGGCCCCGGGCGCGGTGAAGGCCAGCACCTGAAGACCGTGCACCACGGGCGCGGGGTGGCCGCGCTTGCGGGCCCACTCGGCGTCGTAGTGGACCGGGTGGTTGTCCGCGGAGACCGTCTGGAACGCGGCGGCATGGGCGTCGGTCAGGGTCCGGCTGGGGGCCCGGAAGACCTCGCCGACGCGCAGGTCCTCGAAGGTCCGGGCCGGTACGACGAGGAAGTCGTCGGGGTCGAAGTCGGCGGAGCCCGCCGTTGTCCGCTCACTCATCGGTCAGCTCTCTCTTCCGCTGGTTGCCGTGCTCGACACGGACCGCGAGGACGTTGGGGTCGGTGTTCGTGAAGTAGGCACCGCTGGCGATGTAGGCGGTGCCGCCGCGTACGGCGAGCGACGTCGGGTTCTCCAGCCCGTCGGCGGCGGTCAGCACGATGCTGTGGCTGCCGTCGGGCCTGACCAGGGCGACCTCGTTGTCCTTGTTGATCGCCGCGAGCAGGGAGTCGCCGGCGCCGGTGAAGTCGATGTCGTCGATGTCGACCAGTCCGGTGGCCCGGGTCTCGACGGGCCCGGCGCCGCCGTGGCACGTGAGGGGGATGCGCAGCACGGTGCCCTTGTCCAGGTTGGACACCCAGGCCGCACCGTTGTGGGTCTTGATGCCGTTGGCCCCCAGGAATCCGGCGGGCCGCAGCTCGGGGGCGGCGGCCCACCGGGTGGGCGTGCCGCCCGCGACCGGCACCCGCCAGACGGTGCCGAGCACCGAGTCGGCGACGTACAGCTGGTTGCTGTGCCGGTCGAGCGCCAGGCCGTTGGGCAGGCCGTCCGCCGGAAGTGCGGCGATGCGCTGCGCCGTGCCCCCGGGACGCAGGCGCCACACACCGGTCAGGTCGCTGGTGCCCGTGGCGTACAGGAAGTACAGCGTCCCGTCGTGGGTACGGACGATGCCGCCGAGGAACGGCGAGGTCAGGGCCGGGGTGACGGACCCGGCCGGGGGCGCGGGCAGGGTCGCGAGGACGTGCGCCCGGCCGTCGGGGGTGATGCGGGCGACCTGCCGGGCGTAGGCGAAGGTGACGTCCGCGCCGCCGCCGGGCTCCAGGGCTATGTTCTCCGGCCGCTGCGCCTCGGTGATGTCCAGGTGCGCGACGAAGTGTGCGTCCGACACCGGGCCGGAGGCGGCGCCGGCCGTGCCGGTGACGCTGAGGGCGGCCGCAACGGCGGTGGCCAGCAGGCCGGTCCGCGACCATCGTCTGGTTCCGGGCATGGAGGTGTGTTCCTTTCCGAGATGAGGACTCGATGTGTGTCAGGACCCCGTGTGTGCGAGGACTCGATGTGTGTGCTCAGCCGGTGAAGCGCTGGCGCAGTTCGCCGATGCCCTCGACGGAGCTGATCAGCGTTGTCGGCGACGACCCGACGGTGCACGCGCTGGAACTCGCCGGGTCGGGGCCCATCAGACGGCCGTGCCGGGCCAGCGTGGCATTGACGCGTCCCACGGTCGTGCCGGGGCCGAGTGCAGCACCTTGCGCTCCCCCAGCAGACGGACGAGATCCTTCCGCAGGGTCTCGGGCGTTCCGGACGCCCGGTCGTCCGGCACCCGGTCGCCGGCCGGGCCACCGGTGGTACGCGGTCGCAGCGTTCCCGGTTCCGGATCGAGCAGTGCCATGGGAATCTCCGTCGCAATTCAGGAAGGACGTCGGCGTGCGGCATCGGCCGACCGTCACGGGAGTTTATGCACACAAGAAATGTCCGGCGGAGACCCGTGCACTGCGGGAACACATTCGGTGCGTTCTCGGAAAAGCAGCCCGGGCGGAGTCGATAGGTTTTCCGTGACTCAATGAACGCCAGGAAATTCGAGACTTGGTACGGCTGGCGGAAGCAGATGCCGGTGCTCGCCGAGCGGTTCACCGTGATCGCGCCGGATCTGCGCGGCCACGGGGACACGGAGAAGCCCGCCCGGGGATACGACAAGCGGACCATGGCCCGGGACGTCATCGCGCTGATGGACCGCCTCGGCCATCGGCGCGTCGCGCTGATCGGCCACGACCTACGACGTGCGCCTCGCCCGGCAGGGGTACTGGTTCTTCACCTCCCTCGGCGTGCCCGACCTTCCGGAGGCGTTGATCGCCGGCCGTGAGGAGGTCCGGCTCACCCACTTCTACCGGAGCTGGTCGTACGACCCCGGCATGCTGAGGCCTACGACTGGAACGGCTGAGCCGGAACACTAACGCGGGTCCACACCGAGATCCGTGTCGACGTCGTAGCCGAATTCGGCCGGGCCGGCCGTGGGGTGCGCGATATCGGTGGCCAGGTCGAACGCCGCCCCGTCGATCGCGTTCTCGAACGAGGACTCCTCACGCTCGGCCCGAACGCGGCGATGGTGCTCGGTCACCCTTTCCACGATGTTCCGGATATGCGGGTGACGGTCGGCGGAATTCTGCTCTTCGGCGTTCATGCGATGCTCCTCCTTTCAAGATATCAGTAGGTATCGGAATCGGGAATGACATGCATCGCGGCCTCTTCCGCCGACGCGCCGGCGTCGTCCTGGACCTCCGGCCCGCTCGGCTGGTGGACGTCGTCCCCCATCGCCTCGCCGGTCACCTGTACTCGCTGTTCTGGTGCAGTTCTGCCACGTAACCACCGGGGAACTGCACCATGGCGTCGGAGCGGCCCCGGGCGGCGTACGGACCCCACAGCACCTTCGCGCCCGCCGCCTCGGCCTTCCGCAGGGTCATGGCGAGGTCCTTCACCGCGTAGCCGGTGGTCTCCCGCCCGAACGGGTAGGGGAGATGACCGTCGGTGACACTGACGACCGTGTTGCCGAACGGGGAGCGGACGGCGATACGGCGATAGGTCTCGCCGGGCAGCCCGATGTCGCCACCGTCCGCCGCCCGGCGGTCGGAGACGACACGGCCCCCGGTGAACCGCAGGTAGGAGCCGAGGAAGCGGTCCGCCGAGTCGGGCGTCAGATAGACGCGGTTGTCCGGCACGGTGTCCAGGGGCTTGTACGACGGTGCCGTGGTGTGCCAGTACAGCTGGGCGTTGACACCGCCCGGGAACTGGACGATCGCGTCCCGCCCGATGGGGTCGTCGAACGGCGCGACGACCAGTTGCGCCCCGCTCTGCCGGGCCAGTCGGACGCCCTTGTCGAAGTCGCTCATGAGCCAGCCCGTCCGTTCGGCGCCGAACGGGTACGGGGCGGGTGTCTTGAAGTCGAAGACGGACAGGGTGCCGACGGGCGACATCACCAGTTCCGACTCGGTCGTGCTGGGCGTCGGTGTGACGGTCGTGACGACCTTGGCCGTGTGGGTTCCGCCGAAGGTCGCGACCCAGCTGGCGACGAACGCGTCCACCTTGCCGGGGGTGACGTAGACGTGCGTGGTGTCGTACTGGGGACCCACCGCCGTGGTCGAGGCCGGCGCGGCGGCCGTCTCGTCCTGAGCCGAGGACGGCGCCCCGGATCCCACCACGCTCAGTGCCACCATGACGGCGGGCAGCACCCACGCCATCGCTCTGCGCTTCATTTCCGTTCCTCTCCGCCGGAGCCGTACACATCGAAGCTAGGCACCGGGCGTGGGGGCGATCATGCTGACAGCGCCCCGGGTCTTGCCTTTCCGGGCACAGTGCCGGGCGGGACCTCAGGTCCCCGGGTTCGACCCGCGCCACTGCACCGGCGACATCCCGTACGTCTCGCGGAACGTCCGGCTGAAGTGCGAGGGGTTGGTGAATCCCCAGCGTGCGGCCACCGCCGCGATCGACCGGTGGGCCGCGCCGGACTGGGCCAGTTCCTCCCGTGCCGCCTCCAGCCGCCGGGTGCGCACCCAGGCGTTGACGGTGGTGCCCTGGAGCTGGAAGAGCCGATGCAGGTAGCGCAGCGAGATGCCGTGCTGGTCGGCGATGTCCTGGGGGGCGAGTCCGGGATCCTGCAGCCGGGCCTGGACGGATGCCGTGATCCGCTCCCACAGCGCCGGCGCCGGCCGGCTGCTGACCTGCTCCAGGGCCAAGGTGGCCAGGATCTCCGCCGCGATGCGCGCGAGGTCGTCGCGTCGGACGGTGTCCACCCGGATGACCTCGTCGACGAGCCCGCGCAGCAGCGGCAGCATCAGGGCCGCCGCTCCCTCCCCGGTGTCGTCCACCACGGTCGCCGTCACGGCGGACAACTGCCCTTCCTCCAGCCGGAGCAGGGCACGCGGCAGCATCAGGACCCGAGCCCGCTGCCGGTGGGGCAGCACGATCCGGTACGGGCGCCGCGCGTCGTGGAACGCCAGCTGGCCGGGCCGCAGTTCGGCGGTGCGGCCGTCCTGCAACAGCAGTGCGGTGCCCTCCAGTTGCAGACGCACCAGGATGTGGGTGCTGGGGTCGGCGGCCACCGAGCGGGCGCTGCGCAGGATCGTTCCCGGGCCGAACTCCTCGGTGGCGATCTGGAGTGCGCCGAGGCGCTCGGCGGTCAGCTCGCCCGCCCATGGCCGACCGCCCTCCACGGCGACCTGCAGACCCACGAAGACCTGTGACAACGCGCGTTCCCAGGCGGCGACACGATCCCGCGGAGCAAGGCTCCGGGTGGAGAAGGTCACCCCTTGGCCGGGGGTGGTCAGCGATCCGGTCAGCACAGCGCGTCTCCCGTCGCTCGGCTCGTCACTCGGCTCGTCACTCGGCTCGTACGCTCCCGGTCGAGCCAGTCGGTGGGCGACAGGCCGAAGGAGGTGCGAAAGGCCCGGCTGAACCGAGCGGGGCTGCTGAAACCCCAGCGCCGCGCGACCTGGCCCAGGCTGGCGGATCCCGGTTCCCGTCCGGCGAGTTCCCTGCGGCACTCCTGCAGGCGCAGCTCGCGGATCCACTGGCACACGGTGGTGTTCTCGGCCTCGAACAGCCGGTGCAGATAGCGGACGGAGATGCCGTGGGCGTCGGCGACGGCCCGGGGAGTCAGGTCGGAGTCCGCCAGGTGCCAGCGGACGAAGGTCTTGATCCGCAGCAGCAGGACGCGGTCGGCGCCCGGCAGCGCGGCCGGGTCCTCGCCCAGTTGGTGCACCGCCGTGGCCGCCATCAGGTCGATGACGCCCTCGGCCAGTCGCTCGGCCACCGGTGTCGCATAGGCCTCGGATGTGTCCGCCAGCCGTTCCAGCAACGGCGTGAGCAGGGCGGTCAGACCGCCGTTCGGGCGCACGGCCCGCGCGGTGAGCTGCCACAGCTCGGCCTCGGAGCGCCCGAGCAGGTTCCGCGGGACCGCGAAGATCTTCAACCGGAAGGGTTCGGGGAAGGCGGTGCGAAAGGGCCGGACGGTCTCGAAGATCCCGATGTCGCCGGCCCGCAGCTCGGTGGTGCGGCCGTCCTGTTCGACCTGGGCCCGGCCGGTGCTCTGCAGCGCCACGAAGACGTCCCGCCCGTCGCCGCGGGCGATGAAGCGCGGTGACCGGTGGACGCGGCCCGGGTCGCACTCCACCGTGATGATCCCCAGGTCACCGAGGTGATCGGTGCGCAAGGCCGCGTCATAGGTACGGCCGTCGGTGGCGATGTCCATCCCGACCAGGGTCGCGAGCACGGCGTCGTGCCAGAAGTCCAGGCTCTCGCACGGCGGAACCGAGCGGGTGCTCAGCACCTGGGCTCGCGGCCTCCCGGAGGAGCCCGTCCACGGACGTTTCTCCTCGAGGGAGCCGATCACGGTTGACATGCCGCGAGCATGCTGTCGCCGCGGTGAGCCGCGCATCAGTCGGTCGACTGGTCACCGGCCCGTACCGCGCCCGTCAGGTCATTCGGTCACGCAGGAAGGCGCAACCGGTCACGAGAGCTGCCCGAGTGGGCGCGCTGTCGTGCAGGGTGTGCAGTGCCACGAAGTCGTGGATCGTGCCGAGGAACCGCACGGCGGACGCCTCGACGTCGGCCGCGCACAGATTCCGGGCGAACTGCTCGCCCTCGTCCCGTGCCACATCGGCCTCGGCGGTGACGATCAGCGTCGGCGGCAGCCCCACCAGGTCCTCCCTGCCCGCCCGCAGCGGGGAAGCGGTGGGCTCGTCCCGCTGGGCCGGGTCCATGACATAGCGCGCCCAGTACGCGCGCAGCGCCCGGCGGGTGAGCAGGTATCCGGTGGCGAACTCCCGTTGTGAGGGGCTGTCGCAGCGGGAGTCGGTGAGCGGGTAGTAGAGCAGCTGCGCGCGAAGGCGCGGCCCGCCCCGGTTCTTCGCCAGCATGGTCACGGCCGCGGCCAGCGTGGCTCCGGCGCAGTCGCCCGCCACGGCCAATCGGTGTGCGTCCAGGCCGAGTTCGTCGGCCCGGGAGACGGCCCAGGCCAGCAGCGCGTAGCACTCCTCCAGCGCCACGGGGTAGCGGGCCTCGGGGGTGCGGCTGTACTCGGGGACGACGGCGCACACTCCCGCGCCCTTGACCAGCTCGCTGATGAGGCGGGCATGCGTCTGCGCGTCGCCGAGCGTCCATCGGCCGCCGTGCAGGTACAGGAGGGTGGGGAGCGGGCCGGTCGCACCGGCCGGGCGGACGGTCCAGAACCCGACGAGCCCGGACGGGCCGACCGATGCCACGCGGTAGACCGCGTCCACGTCGAAGTCCTCGAACCGGTCCACCTGGGTCTCCCTGAGTGCCTGCCGTGCCGTCTCGGGGCCGAGATCGTCGAGGGACGGGGGTGCGGCGGACGCGGTGACGAGCCGTTGCACCACGGGGTCGAGGACCAGCGCCGCGCGGAAGTCACCGCCCCGCCGGCCCCCGGGGGCTGCCGGCATCACGCACCCTCCTCTGCATGGGCCGCGCCGCTCGCCGGCGGGTCCGCACGGAACCGGTCGGTCCCCGCCTCATCTGTCCTGGAGGAGGTCACGTAGTTGCTGGCGCCGGCTGACGCCGAGCTTCGGGTAGACGTTGTACAGGTGGGAGCCCACCGTACGCGGCGAGAGGAAGAGTTGTTCACCGATCTCACGATTCGAAAGGCCGCGCGCGGCCAGCAGTACGATCTGCCGCTGCTGTGCCGTCAATTGTTCCAGCAGGCCCGAGGTGTCGGGGGTGGGCGCCGCACCACTGGCACGCAGTTCGCGGGCGGCGGCCGCCGCGAGGGCGCCCGCGCCGAGGCGTTCGGCGGTCTCCCCCGCGCTGGTCAGCTGCTGGCGCGCCTCGCGTGTGCGGCGGCAGCGACGCAGCCAGATGCCGTAGTTGAGGCGGACGTGGGCGCGTTCCCACGGCCACCGGTCCGCCTCATGGTTGACCAGGGCGAGATGGAAGTGCTGCTCGGCGTCCTCGTCCGGATCGACCAGCGCGGTGGCATGGTGCAGGAGCAGCGTCATCCTGGTGCTCGGGCGGTCTCCCTGCTCCGCCCGGACGCGCGCCAGGATCGGAACGGCCTCGGCCGCGCGGCCGGTGCGTTGGGCCGCGACCGCGAGTTCGGCGATGCCCCGGGGCGACAGGACGGGGTGCGAGGGCGATCCGTCGGCGGTGAACAGCTCGCGCAGGTGCCGCCAGGCGCCGTCCCAGTCGCCGAGCGCGATGGAGGCGAGTCCCCGGGCGCGCAGCAGGCGCGCGTGGGTGGCCCGGTTCTCGTCCAGGCAGACGGCGCGCCAGACCGAGGGGGTGAGCCAGGGCTCGGGCGGGACGGTCCCGCGCAGCGCCTGCAGGGCCAGGGTCTGCGCCTGAAGGTCCGCCCGCAGGCGCGGCAGGCGCAGCACCGCGGCCTCGGCGGCGGCCTCCTCGATCAAGGCCTCGGCCTCGGTGAACCATCCGATGCTCACGAGGGTGTCCGCGAGGGCGAGAACCGTCCAGCCGCGGATGCCGAAGGCACGAGCGGTGCGCAGCTGGGCGTCGGTCTCGCGGAACTGCCCCAGACTCACGTCCGCCTCGTCGGTGAGATAGGCCGACGAGAGGACCGCCATCCGGCAGGCCGACGTGTCCAGGCCGTTCAGCGGCGCACCGTGCGGACGACCGAGGCCCGCCGGCGATCCTGTCGCGGCCTGCGGCCGGACCACCGAGGTGACCAGCGCGTCCAGCGCCTGCTGGATGTCCACCCGGCCCAGACGCCCCAACGGCCCGTCCACCGAACCCCGGGCTCCGGCCCGGACCTGGGACCGGGACCGGAACCGGTCGACGCCATCGGCCTGCCGGACACCGTCGCTCTCCCGAGCACCGTCGCTCTCTCGAGCACCGTCGGCCCCCTGAACACCGTCGGCCTCTTGAGATTCGTCGGCCTCTTGAGCACCGGCAGCCCCTTGAGACCCGTCGGTCCCCTGAGCACCGTCGGCCTCTCGACCCCCATCAGCCCCCAGCCCCCCATCGGCCTCCAGGCCATCGTCGGCTTCCAGGCCATCGTCGGCCTCGCGGGCTCGGTCGAGCAGAGCGGACAGGGCGGTCCGGTGTTCCGGCAGACCGGACTGGACGGCGATGCCCGCCGCCACCGCCGTCAACGCGAGCGCGGCGGCCCGGCCGACCGCCGGAAAGTGCTTCGAGGCGTCGACTAGCAGGTCGAAGGCCTCCCGCTGGGCGAACTCCAGAGACAGCATGGAGGCGAGGGCGCCGGCCGCCGCGCAGTCGAGTGCCGGATCCCCCGAGTCCCGGACGAAGCGGCCGTACAGGTCCCTGACCCAGCCGGGATCCCCCACCGCATGCGCCGCCACCACGGCTTCGGCCAGCCGGCGTGCGCGTTCCCGCTGCTGCGGGCTGAGCCGGGCAGCCTGCTCCAGGGCCCGCGCCGTGCCCACGGCGTCCCCGTGCCGCCACGCGGAGTCCTCCAGTACGGCGGCCACGGACTCGTCGGTCCGCAACGTGGCGTCGGCCAGGTGCCGGGCTCTGCTCTCCGGCCGCGCGACGGCCTCGGCGAGGTCCAGATGGGCCTGCTGCCGCTCGCCCGCCATGTGCCGTGAGAACGCGGCCGACCGTGCCAGCGGATGCCGGAAGACCAGCCGGTCCTCCATCAGCGAGACCAGACCGGCCGCCTCCGCCGGGGCCCACACCGCGAGGTCGTCGGTGTCCAGGGCGGCCATGAGGGCGGCGACGCTCTCCCCCGGCCCCGCGGCCGCGGCGTACAGCAGGGCCCGTCCCGTCTCGGGGGGCAGCGCGTCGAGCCGTGCCGCGAACGCGTGTGCCGTCAGCGGGCGTCGCGGCGGCGCGCCGTCGGCGCCCGCCGCTCGGGAGGGCGAGGGCACACGGCGGCTCAGTTCCACCAGCGCCAAGGGGTTTCCTTCGGCCTCCTCCAGGATCTCCAGCCGGCGCCGGCCGCTGGGCGCCGTCGGCTGCAGGTCCAGCAGCGCCGCGGCCGAGGGGGCGTTCAGCGGGCCCAGGTGCAGGGTCTCGACGCCGGGAGGCAGGCCGGGCGGGGGCGCGTCGCCGCGCGCGGTGAGCAGAAGCCGGACCGGGCGGCTGGTCAGGAACCGGATGCCCGCGCAGAGGGCGTCGAGGAAGGCACGGTCGCAGGCGTGGATGTCGTCCACGCACACCAGTACCGGCCGGGATGCGGCGAGCCGGTCCAACAGCGCCAGCAGGGCGGACTGCACCTGTCCGTCGTCCGGCCCCTCGTCGTGGGAGGCAGGGTTCAGGGCGGCGCTCAACACCTGTCCGTGTACGGCGGACAGGCCGGGCAACTCGCCCAGGACCGGCACCAGCAGCTGCTGCAGACAGGCACGGGCGTGCCGACCGTCCGCGGCCCAGCCCTGCGCCGACAGTACGAGCGTGCCGTCGCCGGCCGCCAGCTCACGGGCGTGGTGGAGCAAGGTCGTACGGCCGATCCCCTCCTCCCCGAGGAGCAGCAGCGCCTGGCACCCGCCGGGCTGCCGGGCCACGCACCGCAGGATCCGCTCGATCTCGCCGTCGCGGCCGAGCGGACGCGACGGCGCGGTACGGCGGGACCGGCGGGCGGCTTCCTCGCCGGCCGCCGATGGGGATGGGTGGACCGTCATACACGTACTCCGGGCCTGCTCGGCTGCCCACGGCTGTGGGCCTGTTTCCTGGCCGGGTTCATCATCGTGGATAAGGGGCGACGATGCTTCTGTCACATGACCGGTCGTCCGCCGTATCCGGTCCGGACCCGACGTCGGGACGACGCACGGCAAGCCCGGCTGACAGGATGACCGGGTCGTGATCATCGGCTGGAGGAGTACGACCGTGGTGCACGTGGGTCCCGGCTACCCCGCCGATCCGGGCATCCTGGGCAGGGCCGCCGAACTGGCCCGCATCGAGGAGCTGCTCGGGGCGGTGGACGGCACCGGCCCGCAGGTGCTGGTGCTGACCGGGGAGCCGGGGGCGGGCAAGAGCACCCTCGTCGACTGGACGGCCGAGCAGGGCCGGGCCCGCGCGCTGCGGGTGCTGCGCGTACGGGGCAGCGAGGGCGAGGCCGGACTCGGGCTCTCGGGCGTCCATCAGCTCCTGCATCCGCTGCTTCCCGGCGACGCGCTGCCCGCCCCGCAACGCGAGGCCCTCGACCGGGCCTTCGGTCTGTCGGCCGCGCCGGACGAGTCGGCTCTGGAGCAGTTGTCGCTGTGCGTCAGCGTGTTGGCCCTGATAGGCGACGCCGCCGCACAGCGGCCGCTGCTCCTGCTGGTGGACGACGCGCAGTGGCTGGACCTCGGCTCGGTGGACGTGCTGGGCTTCCTCGCCCGTCGCTTGGAGGGCAAGCCGGTGGTGCTGCTGCTCGCCGCCCGCGAGGATTCGGTGCCCGCCCGATTCGACCGGGACTTCCCGCAGGTGGCCATCGGCCCGCTGCGCCGGGCGGCGGCGGGGCTGCTGCTCGACGCCCTGCCGAGTCCGCCTCGCGGCCGGGCCCGCACCCGGATCCTGCAAGAGGCCGCCGGCAATCCGCTGGCCCTGATCGAGCTGACCCGCGCCCTGGCCCGGGGGCGTACCGGCACGGACCAGGGCGGCGGTGCCGCGCTGCCGCTCACCGCCCGCCTGGAGAACCTGTTCGCCGCCGAGCTGACCGGACTGCCCGAGTCCACGCGCGAGGCACTCGTCCTGGTCGCCGCGGCCGGCACCGGACACCTGGCCGACCTGCTGCGCGCCGCCCCGTCATCGGACGTCGTACAGGCTCTGGTCCCCGCGGAGCGCGTCGCACTGGTGCGGATCGAGGACGGCCAGGTGCTGCTCCGCCACCCGCTGGTCCGCTCGGCCATCCTCCACGCGGCCTCCTTCGCCGAGCGCCGGCAAGCCCATCTCGCCCTGGCCTCCGCTCTCGCCGGGGAACCGGACCGCCGCGCCTGGCACCTGGCCGCCGCGGCGACGGGCCAGGACGCGGAGATCGCCGACGCGCTGGCCGAGAGTGCCGAGCGCGCCCGGGCCCGGGGCGGGTACGCGGCGGCCGCGGCGGCACTGGAACGCGCCGCTGAGCTGACGCCGGCGCCGCAACTGCGCGCCCGGCGCCTGCTGATGGCCGCTCAGGCCGCGATGTTCGCCGGCCATCCGCAGTGGGTGGGCGAGATCAGCGGCCGGGTGGGCGATCTGACCGAGGACGCGCGGCTGCGGGCGGAGGCGTCCCTTCTTGGCGGGTGGGCACTGGGCATGACACTCCGTCACGAGGAGGCACTGACGCTCCTGTTCGGCGTCGCCGAAGCCACCGCCACCTCGGCACCGGACCTGGCGCTGAGCACCCTGAGCACCGCCGCGACGTCCGTGTACCACTCCGGGTCGGCGTTCCACCGGTCCGAACTGCGGCGGATCGGCGCCCTGATCGACGAAACCGGTGATCCCGCCGCCCTCGCCTGGTCCCGGGCGGCCGTCGACCCGCACCGCCGACGGTCCCAGCTCCTCGGGCTGTCGAAGGACGCGCTGGCCGCCATGGCGCCGGAGTCCTTGGCGGACCTGACGGCGCTGGGCGCCACGACCTGGATCCTGGACGAGACCGAGCAGGCCGTCCGCCTTCTCGGGCAGACCATGGACGTCATACGCCGCGCGGGCAGCGCGGGCATGAACGCGAGCGTCACGCAGACGCTCGCCCTCGCCCTGTTCGAGAGCGGTTCGTGGACGGCTGCCCAGGACGCGGCGGACGAGGCGTTCTGGACGGCGACCGAGGCGGGAGCCGACAACGTGACCCTGGGCTCCTGCCTCCTCCAGGCCACCCTGCTCGCACTGCGCGGAGACCACGCGACCGCGCGGGCGCAGGCGATGGAAGCCGTACGGGGCGTGGACCTGCGCCGGTCCCTGAACCTCCAGGTCCGACACCGGTACGCGGCGGGAATGGCCGCGTTCGTCGCCGGGGACCACGCCGATGCCTACGAGCAGCTGCGCGCGACGTTCACCCGCGACTTCCGCCCCGCTCCCGTCCACTACCACGCCTCCGTCTACCACCTGGGCGACCTGGCCGCCGCGGCGGTCCGCGCCGGACGGACGGACGACGCGCGCACGGTGGTGGAGGCCGTCGAGCACGGCCTGGGTCCCGACAGGTCACCCCGGCTGTCCGCCGTGCTCCACCGAGCCGCCGCCCTGCTGGGCGGGGTCGAGCGGGCCGAGGACCACTTCCGTGCCGCACTGGCCGACTCCACCACCGACTGCTGGCCCTTCGAGAAGGCACTCACCCGGCTCGACTTCGGCGAGTGGCTGCGCCGGCGCCACCGCAGCGCCGAGGCACGCCCGCACCTGAACGCGGCGCTGGAGTGCTTCCAGCGGCTCGACGCCCGGCCCTGGACCGATCGCGCCGCGTCGGAACTGCGCGCCGCGGGAGCCCCCGCTGCGACGGCAGCGAGTGCGCCGGGCGAACTCACCGTACGGGAAAGGCAGATCGCCGAGCTGGCCGCGCAGGGCTTGACCAACCGCGACATCGGGGCCCGCTTGTACCTCTCCCCTCGCACCGTCGGCTACCACCTGCACAAGATCTTCCCCAAGCTGGGCATCCACACCCGGGCTCAACTCCGCGACACCCTGCCGCAGGACCCACCGCAGTGACGGAAAGCCGGGCGAACGGGGGCGGCAGCCCCAGTGGGCGGGTGCCCTTCGCGGGTCGTGTCCCCTCATCCCGGCCGGCCGTGGGAGCCCGCTTCCAGGGTTGCGCGAAGGGTGGCCAGGGTCGAGGCGATGCGGGCCAGGTCGTCGGGGGGAACCGCCGCGGTCAGTGAGGTCAGCTCGCTTTCGACGATGGGGCGGGAAGCGGACAACCGCTCCTCACCCGGGGGCGTGAGGCGCAGGACGGACGAGCGGCGGTCCTCGGGGTGCGCGACCCGCAGGCACCAGCCCGCAGCCACCAGCCGGTCGACCGCCTTGCTGACGGCCCCCACGGTGATCGCAAGTTCGCCGACGATGTCGAGCACGCGGCACCCCGGCACGCGGTCGATGATCTCCAAAAGTTCGAACTGCCCCAGCCCCAGCCCTTGCTCGGCACGCAACCTGGCGCTCACCGCGTTGTAGAGCCGGGTCTCGACGCGGACCAGATCGATGAAGATCGGGGTGATGTGACTCACATTGGCCTTCCAGTAGATTCCTGGGAATCATCTTCCTTGGAATCCGGTTGGAGCCAGGCAGGTGGATTCCCAGGAATCCATCCTCGCACCCCGACCCATGGAGGCCCCACATGTCCCGAGAGCAGCGCGACGCCCTGGACGCGACACTTCGTTCCGCCCCTCGCCCCGAGACCCGGCCCACTCCCGAGGAGCAGCGCAGCGGTTTCGCCGCGGCCGTCACCCGCCCCGCGCCGGAGGGCGTGGTCACCCGCAGGACCGTGCTGGGCGGGCGGCCGACCCTGGAACTGGAGCCGGCCGAAGCCTCCGCCCGCGGCCGACTGCTCTACCTGCACGGCGGCGGCTACGTCATCGGCTCACCGGACACCCACGCAGGGCTGGTCGGTGAACTGGCCCGCCGCGCCGGGCTGCACGCGACGTCGGTGGACTACCGGCTGGCGCCCGAGCACCCTTTCCCCGCGGCGGTCGACGACGGGCTCGCGGCCTACCGCGAGCTGCTGGCGTCGGGCACCGACCCGCGGGACCTCGTCATGGCCGGTGACTCCGCCGGTGGCGGATTGAGCATCGCCACGCTGCTCGCCGCCCGGGAGGCCGGGCTGCCGCAACCGGCCGCCGTGGTCGTCTTCTCCCCCTGGGCCGACCTCACCCTCGCCGGAGGAAGCATCCGCTCCAAGGAGGGCGCCGACCCCATTTTCACCGAGGCCGACGTGCGCGCCTACGCCGATCTCTACGTCGGCGCGGGCGACCGGGCACATCCTCTGGCCAGCCCGGTGTTCGCCGACCTCGCCGGACTGCCGCCACTCCTCGTGCAGGTCGGGTCGAACGAGGTGCTCCTCGACGACGCGGTCCGGCTGGCCGGCCGCGCGGGCGCCGACGGCGTCGAGGTCACGCTCGAAGTCGGCCCCGGCCTCCCCCACGTCTTCCAGCACCACTACGGCCGCCTCGACGAGGCGGACGCCGCACTCGACCGCGCCGCCCGCTTCCTCACCGCCCACCTGAGCGCCGGGCGCCCGGGCGCCGCCCCTCTCGAACCGGTCCACTGACACCGACCCCGGCGGCCTCCATTTCGCACGGCCGGTCACGCCACAGCCCAGAAAAGCAGAAAACCCCTGATCAACAGGGGTCTTAGCTGGTTAGCTGGTGTCCGAGGGGGGACTTGAACCCCCACGCCCGATAAAGGGCACTAGCACCTCAAGCTAGCGCGTCTGCCATTCCGCCACCCGGACCAGGTGTCTGTCGCCCGGCCGGGGGTGTTCCCCGCGGCGACGTGGACAACAATACCAAGGTTTCGGAGTGCGTTTCACCTGCGTATCGGGGCGATGGGCGGCGGCCCGGGGGGAGCCGGGCCGCCGGGATCGGTGACCGTGCACAGAGCGCGAGCGATGCCGTACGCGTCGTGATGATCAAGGCATGAGCTGGTACTCCGGGAAGTTACCGGGCAGTCGCTCGCCCGCCGGCCCCTGGGTGACCGCGCGCACCAGAAGGTCGCCGCCGACGAAGGCCCCGCGCCAGGAGGCGCCGAAGCCGCCGAACAGCTCGGCGCGGTCGCCGCGGGAGCGGGGGACTCCGTGCCCGGTCTTGAAGGCGCGGATCTGCGGGGCGAGCCGGTCGTAGGTGGCCTGGTCGTCCGTGGCGAGCGTCGCGACCAGCGCTCCGTTGGACGCGTTCATGGCAGCCAGCAGCTCGGCCTCGGTGTCGACCAGGACGATCGTGTCGACGGGGCCGAAGGGCTCCGCGTGGTGAAGGGGGGAGGAGGGCGGTGGGTTGAGGAGCGTGACCGGGTGGACGTAGGCGGAGGTGTCCTGGCCCGGCAGGAAGCGCGTGCCGTCCGGACGGCCGCGGTACAGCGGTACGGCGCCCCGGTCGACGGCCTCGGTCACCTGGTCGGTGAGTTCCTTGGCCTTGGCCGCGTTGATCAGGGGGCCGAAGTCCAGCTCGGGGAGCGGGTCGGCGGGGTCCGCCACCGCGAGGGGATGGCCCACGCGGACGGAGCGGACCGCGGGCAGGTAGGTGTCCAGGAACGCGTCGAACAGCGACCGCTGGACGACGAAGCGCGGGTAGGCGGTGCAGCGCTGTTTGCCGTAGTCGAACAGCTTGGGGATCACGGCGCCGAGCCGCTCCCAGTCGGAGAAGTTCCAGATGCCCCAGGTGTTGAGCCCCTCCTGTTCCAGGATGTGCCGTCTGCCGAGGCCGCCGACGGCGGTGGCGACGTCGGCACCGGTGTCGCGGCCGCCGACGAAGGAGACGCAGCCGATCTCCGGCGCCCGCACCAGGGGCTGGTTCAGCTCCCGGCCGCTGCCGCCGACCAGGGTGACGGGCACCCCCTCGCGGGCGGCCAGCGCCATGGCGAGGGTGAGGCAGGCCACCCCGCCGTCGGTCGGGGTCTTGGCGATCACCGCGTTGCCCGCCAGGGCCTGCACCAGGGCGGCGTGCACGAGCACGCTCATGGGGTAGTTCCAGCTGGCGATGTTGGAGACGGGGCCGTCCAGCGGGGTCCGGCCGGCCAGCATGGGCTCGATGCCGTCGACGTACCAGCGCACTCCGTCGATCGCCCGGTCCACGTCCGCCGCGGCGAGCCGCCAGGGCTTGCCGATCTCCCAGACGAGCAGCAGGGCGAGCAGGTCGCGGTGCGCGGTGAGCGCGTCCAGGGCGGCGGCGATCCGCGAGCGCCGTTCGGGCAGCGGGATGTGCCGCCAGGCGCGGTGCTGGTCGAGCGCGGCGCGCACGGCCCGCTGGGCGGTGGCGCCGTCGAGGCGTGGCGCGCCGGCGATCGGGCTGCCGTCGACCGGGGTGCTCGCCGGGAGGGTGCGTCCGCCGGACTGCCACGCGGCACCCCAGAGGTTGAGCGCGTGGTCGTCCCGGAAGGCCTCGGGCGCGGCGTCGAGGCAGCGCTGCCAGGCGTCGGCGTAGGCCGTGCCCGGTTTGAGCAGCACGGGAGTCGGGGGGTGCGGGGGCGGCGGGTTCGGGGTGAGGGTGGATGGCATGCGTCGGCTCCGCTCTCGGTGCACGGTCGGGGCGGGGTGAGGTGCGTGAGGTGGGGGGATGGGTGGGGGGGTGGGGGGGTGGGTGGGGTGAGGCAGGGGGTGGAAGAGGGGGCGGCTTGCGGCCCACGTGGTCGTGAGGCGGCGTTCCCGTGTCAGTCGGCTCGGAGAGTCCTCAGCACCAGGGCGGCCGTCTCGGACGGCGTGCGGCCGACTCGGACTTCGGCCGCTTCCAGGGCCTCCTGCTTGGCGCGGGCGGTGCCGGCCGTGCCGGAGACGATCGCGCCGGCGTGGCCCATGGTGCGGCCCTCGGGAGCGGTGAACCCGGCGATGTAGCCGACGACCGGCTTGGTGACGTGGTCGCGGATGTGGGCGGCGGCCCGTTCCTCCGCGTCGCCGCCGATCTCCCCGATCAGGACGATGAGTTCGGTGTCGGGGTCGTCCTGGAACGCGGCCAGGCAGTCGATGTGGCTGGTACCGACCACCGGGTCGCCGCCGATGCCGACGCAGGTGGAGAAGCCGATGTCGCGGAGTTCGTACATGAGTTGGTACGTCAGCGTGCCCGACTTGGACACCAGGCCGATGGGGCCGGGCTTGGTGATGTCGGCGGGGATGATGCCCGCGTTGGACTGGCCGGGGGTGATCAGGCCGGGGCAGTTGGGGCCGATGACACGGGTGCCGCGCCGTGCGGCGTACGAGGTGAGGGCGACCGTGTCGTGGACCGGTATGCCCTCGGTGATGACGACGGCGAGGGGGATCCCGGCGTCGGCGGCCTCGACGACGGCGTCCTTGGCGAAGGGGGGCGGGACGAAGACGACGGTGACGTCGGCTCCGGTCGACCGTATGCCGTCGGCGACCGATCCGAAGACGGGCACGCCCCGCCCGCCGAAGTCGACGTTCTGCCCGGCCTTGCGCGGGTTGACCCCGCCGACGACGTTCGTGCCGGCCGCGAGCATGCGCCGGGTGTGCCTCATGCCCTGGCCCCCGGTCATGCCCTGGACGAGGACCTTGCTCTCCTTGGTGAGGTGGATGGCCATGTCCCGGCTCCTCAGGCGGTGTGGGCGAGTTCGGCGGCCCGGCGGGCGGCGCCGTCCATGGTGGTGGCGTGCTCGACGAGCGGATGGGCGCGCTCGCCGAGGATGGCGCGTCCGCGTGCGGCGTTGTTGCCGTCGAGCCGGACGACGAGCGGCTTGGTGAGCCGGACGGTGTCCACGGCCGACACGATCCCCTCGGCGACCGCGTCGCAGGCGGTGATGCCGCCGAAGACGTTGACGAGGACGGACTTCACGGCCGGGTCGGAGAGGATCACCGACAGTCCGTCGGCCATCACCTGTGCGGAGGCCCCGCCGCCGATGTCCAGGAAGTTGGCGGGTCGGGCGCCGCAGCCGGCGACGACGTCCAGGGTGGACATGACCAGTCCCGCGCCGTTGCCGATGACGCCGACCTCGCCGTCGAGCCGGACGTAGGTGAGGCCGCGTTCGGCGGCGGCCGCCTCCAGCGGGTCCTGGTGCCGCTCGCCGTGCTCGCCCAGGCGGGCCTGCCGGAAGCGGGCGTTGTCGTCCAGGGTGACCTTGCCGTCGAGGGCGAGGATCTGCCCCTGGCCGGTGCGCACCAACGGGTTGACCTCGACGAGCAGGGCGTCCTCGCGGACCAGGACCTGCCAAAGCCGCATCAGGACGTCGACGGTCTGGGGCGGCAGCCCGGCCGTGGCCGCGATCTCCTGCGCCGTGGCGGAGGTGACGCCCTCGGCCCGGTCGACGGGGATCCGGGCCACCGCCTCGGGCCGGGTCGCGGCCACGTCCTCGATCTCCATGCCGCCCTGTGCGGAGGCGATGGCGAGGAAGCCGCCCGCGGTGCGGTCGAGGACGTAGGAGACGTAGAACTCCTCGGCGACGTCGACCGGTTCGGCGAGCATCACGGTGCCGACCCGGTGGCCCTTGATGTCCGTGCCCAGCATCTGGCGTGCCGTCAGCTCGGCGGCGGCCGGGTCGGCGGCGAACCTGACTCCGCCCGCCTTGCCGCGCCCGCCCGTCTTCACCTGGGCCTTGACGACCGCACGGCCGCCCAGCCGGCGGGCGATCCCGCGGGCTTCCTGGGGCGAGTCGGTGACCTCGGCCCGCGGCACGGGGATGCCGTGCTCCTCGAACAGCTGCCGTGCCTGGTGTTCGTACAGGTCCATGTGCGGCTCCTGTCTGCCGGGTCGGCGCGATGGCGCGACGCCTGCGCATATGTCGGTGAGTCACCGCCGGCCCGGCCTCCGTGACGGAGAGCGGCCGGATTTCGGTGACCGAAAAGTACGTACGCCCCCTGGACACCACCCACTTGGATGCGGGATAACAAGCTTCATACAGTATTCGTCGACTGTATGCAATCTACCGCATACACCATGCCGAAGTGCGCATACAGGACAACCGCGAGCCGCCCAACCCCTACGAAAGGGACAGGACTTCGCCATGCCCGACGACACCCAGGACGTGATCTCCGGTGGTCATCTCGTTGCCAAGGCACTGAAGGCCGAGGGGGTCGACCGCATCTACACGTTGTGCGGTGGCCACATCATCGACATCTACGACGGTTGCGTCGACGAGGGCATAGAAGTCGTCGACGTCCGCCACGAGCAGGTCGCCGCGCACGCAGCCGACGGCTACGCCCGGATCACCGGCAGGCCGGGCTGTGCGGTGGTCACCGCCGGCCCCGGAACGACCGACGCCGTCACCGGGGTCGCCAACGCCTTCCGGGCGGAGTCCCCGATGCTGCTGATCGGTGGCCAGGGCGCGCTCACCCAGCACAAGATGGGGTCCCTGCAGGACCTGCCGCACGTCGACATGATGGCGCCGATCACCAAGTTCGCGGCGACGGTGCCGGACACCGCCCGCGCCGCGGACATGGTGTCGATGGCGTTCCGCGAGTGCTACCACGGCGCGCCCGGCCCCTCCTTCCTGGAGATCCCCCGCGACGTCCTGGACGCGAAGGTGCCCGCGGACAGGGCGCGGGTGCCGAGGGCCGGCGCCTACCGGGCCTCGACCCGCTCGGCCGGCGACCCCGAGGCGATCGAGCGCCTCGCCGACCTGCTGGTCCACGCCGAGAAGCCGGCGATCCTGCTCGGCAGCCAGGTGTGGACGACCCGGGGCACCGAGCCCGCCATCGAGCTGGTGCGCGCTCTCAACATCCCGGCCTACATGAACGGTGCGGGGCGTGGCACGCTCCCGCCGGGCGACCCGCACCACTTCCAGCTCTCGCGCCGCTACGCCTTCTCGAACGCCGACGTGATCGTGATCGTCGGCACGCCCTTCGACTTCCGCATGGGCTACGGCAAGCGTCTCTCCCCCGATGCCACGGTCGTCCAGATCGACCTCGACTACCGCACCGTCGGCAAGAACCGGGACATCGACCTCGGTATCGTCGGCGACGCGGGGCTCGTCCTGACGTCCGTCGCCGAGGCGGCCTCCGGACGGGTCGACGGCGGTGCCTCCAAGCGCAAGGAGTGGCTGGACGAGCTGCGCGCCGCCGAGCAGAGCGCGCTGGAGAAGCGGCTGCCGCAGCTGAGGTCGGACGCCTCCCCCATCCATCCGTACCGGCTGGTCAGCGAGATCAACGACTTCCTCACCGAGGACTCGATCTACATCGGTGACGGCGGCGACATCGTCACCTTCTCCGGGCAGGTGGTGCAGCCCAAGTCGCCCGGCCACTGGATGGACCCCGGCCCGCTGGGCACCCTCGGCGTCGGCGTCCCCTTCGTGCTCGCCGCCAAGCAGGCCCGCCCCGACAAGGAGGTCGTCGCCCTCTTCGGCGACGGCGCGTTCTCCCTGACCGGCTGGGACTTCGAGACCCTCGTCCGCTACGACCTGCCCTTCGTCGGGATCGTCGGCAACAACTCCTCCATGAACCAGATCCGTTACGGCCAGGCCGCCAAGTACGGCAAGGAGCGCGAGCGGGTCGGCAACACCCTCGGCGACGTGGCGTACGACAAGTTCGCCCGGATGCTGGGCGGTCACGGCGAGGAGGTCCGCGACCCCGCCGACATCGGCCCCGCGCTGCGCCGGGCCCGGGAGTCGGGCAAGCCGTCGCTGATCAACGTCTGGGTCGACCCGGACGCCTACGCCCCCGGAACCATGAACCAGACCATGTACAAGTGAGGAGCGCCAGGCATGACCAAGGCACTTGACGGCATCCGCGTCCTGGACATGACGCACGTCCAGTCCGGGCCCTCCGCCACCCAGCTGCTGGCCTGGCTCGGCGCCGACGTCGTCAAACTCGAGGCACCGAGCGGCGACATCACCCGCAGGCAGCTGCGCGACCTCCCGGACGTGGACTCGCTGTACTTCACGATGCTGAACTGCAACAAGCGCAGCATCACCCTGAACACCAAGACCGAGCGCGGCAAGGAGATCCTGACCGAGCTGATCCGGCGCTCGGACGTCATGGTCGAGAACTTCGGGCCGGGCGCCGTGGACCGGATGGGGTTCACCTGGGACCGGATCAAGGAGATCAACCCCCGGATCGTCTACGCCTCCATCAAGGGCTTCGGCGAGGGCCCGTACACCGACTTCAAGGCGTACGAGGTCGTCGCGCAGGCGATGGGCGGCTCGATGGCGACCACCGGATTCGAGGACGGTCCCCCGCTGGCGACCGGCGCGCAGATCGGCGACTCCGGCACCGGGGTGCACACGGTCGCCGGGATACTGGCGGCGCTCCTGCAGCGCGAGCGCACCGGACGCGGGCAGCGCGTCAACGTCGCCATGCAGCACGCCGTGCTCAATCTGTGCCGGGTCAAGCTGCGCGACCAGCAGCGCCTCGCGCACGGGCCGCTCGCCGAGTACCCCAACGAGGACTTCGGCGACGAGGTGCCCCGCTCCGGCAACGCCTCCGGCGGCGGGCAGCCCGGCTGGGCGGTCAAGTGCGCGCCGGGCGGCCCCAACGACTACGTCTACGTCATCGTCCAGCCCGTCGGCTGGAAGCCGGTCACCGAGCTGATCGGCCGGCCGGAGCTGGCCGACGACCCCGAGTGGGCCACCCCGGAGGCGAGGCTGCCGAAGCTGAACAAGATGTTCCAGCTGATCGAGGAGTGGTCCGCCACCCTCCCCAAGTGGGAGGTGCTGGAGAAGCTGAACACGCACAACATCCCGTGCGGGCCGATCCTGTCCACCAAGGAGATCATCGAGGACGAGTCGCTCGCCGCCAACGAGATGGTGGTCCGGGTCGCGCACCCCGAACGCGGCGAGTTCGTCACCGTCGGCAGCCCGCTCAAGCTGTCCGACTCCCCCGTCGAGGTGAGCAGTTCACCGCTGCTCGGCGAGCACAACGAAGAGGTCTACGTCGGCGAACTGGGCCTCGGCGACGAGGAGCTGCGCCTGCTGAAGTCGAACGGAGTGATCTGACGTGATGGCCGAAGACCGGGTGCTGAAGGTGCGCGCCCTCCTCGACGCGGTGCGCGCCGAGGCCCGCACCGCGCTGACCGCGCCCGAGGGCAAGGTGATCGCCGACGCGTACGGGATCGCCGTTCCGGGCGAGGAACTGGCAACCGACGTGGACGAGGCGGTGGCCGCCGCGGCACGGTTCGCGGGGCCGGTGGTGATGAAGATCGTCTCCCCGGACATCCTGCACAAGACCGACGCCGGCGGGGTCGTGGTGGGCGTCGAGGGAGCGGCGGACGTCCGGGCCGCGTTCTGCCGGATCATCGAGAACGCGCGCGCGTACGACGCCGAGGCCCGCATCGCGGGCGTACAGGTGCAGGAGCTACTGCCGAAGGGGCTGGAGGTCATCGTCGGCGCGGTCACCGACCCGACGTTCGGGAAGGTGGTGGCGTTCGGCCTCGGCGGTGTGCTGGTCGAGGTGCTGAAGGACGTGACGTTCCGGCTGGCGCCGGTCACCGCCGACGAGGCGATGTCGATGCTGGACTCCATCCGGTCGGCGGAGATCCTGCGCGGGGTGCGCGGGCAGGCCGGGGTGGACCGGTGGGCGGTCGCCGAGCAGATCCGGCGGGTCGCCCAACTGGTCGCGGACTTCCCGGAGATCGCCGAGGTCGACCTCAACCCGGTGATCGCGACGCCGGAGGGGGCGATGGCCGCCGACATCCGGGTGATCCTCGCCGGGAAACAGCCGGTGCCGAGGAAGACGTACACCCGCGAGGAGATCCTCGCCTCCATGCGCCGGCTGATGCAGCCGTCCTCCGTCGCCGTCATCGGCGCGTCCAACGAGCAGGGCAAGATCGGCAATTCGGTCATGCGCAACCTCGTCGACGGCGGGTTCTCCGGGGAGATCCATCCGGTGAACCCCAAGGCCGATGACATTCTGGGCCGCAAGGCGTACAAGAGTGTCACGGACGTTCCCGGTGAGGTGGATGTGGCAGTCTTCGCCATCCCCGCCAGGTTCGTGGCCCCGGCCCTGGAGGAGGTGGGACGCAAGAACATCCCCAACGCCGTCCTCATCCCGTCCGGGTTCGCCGAGACCGGCGAGCACGAACTGCAGGCGCGGATCGTGGAGATCGCCGAGCGGCACGGCATCCGTCTGCTCGGCCCGAACATCTACGGCTACTACTCCACGTGGCAGGACCTGTGCGCCACGTTCTGCACACCGTACGACGTCAAGGGCCCGGTGGCGCTGACCTCGCAGTCCGGCGGCATCGGCATGGCCATCCTCGGCTTCGCCCGCACCACGAAGACGGGCGTGTCGGCGATCGTCGGCCTCGGCAACAAGTCGGACCTCGACGAGGACGACCTGCTGACCTGGTTCGGCGAGGACCCGCACACCGAGTGCATCGCCATGCATCTCGAAGACCTCAAGGACGGACGGGCGTTCGTGGCGGCGGCGCGCGCGACCGTGCCGAAGAAGCCGGTGGTGGTGCTGAAGGCGGGCCGTACGGCGGCGGGCGCGAAGGCGGCCGGCTCGCACACCGGAGCGCTGGCGGGCGACGACGCGGTGTACGACGACATCCTCCGGCAGGCGGGGGTCATCCGGGCGCCGGGCCTGAACGACATGCTGGAGTACGCCCGTGCCCTGCCCGTCCTGCCCGCGCCCAAGGGCGACAACGTCGTGATCATCACCGGCGCGGGCGGCAGCGGTGTGCTGCTGTCGGACGCGGTGACCGACAACGGGCTGTCCCTGATGGAGATCCCGCCCGACCTCGACGAGGCGTTCCGCCGGTTCATCCCGCCGTTCGGCGCGGCCGGCAACCCGGTCGACATCACCGGGGGCGAGCCGCCGTCGACGTACGAGGCGACGATCCGGCTCGGCCTTGAGGATCCGCGGATCCACGCGCTCGTCCTCGGCTACTGGCACACCATCGTCACCCCGCCGATGGTCTTCGCGGAGCTGACGGCACGCGTGGTCGCGGAGTTCCGCGAGCGGGGCGTCGAGAAGCCGGTCGTGGCTTCCCTCGCGGGGGACGTCGAGGTCGAGGAGGCCTGTCAGTACCTGTTCGAGAGGGGGGTCGTGGCCTACCCGTACACGACGGAGAAGCCGGTGGCCGCGCTGGGGGCGAAGTATCGCTGGGCGCGTGCGGCCGGGCTGCTGGGGGGCGGCTCATGAGGTGAGTGGCGCGGGGGCCGGCCGGCGGTGCGCGTCGGCCGTCCCCGGGACCCGAGCGCGCACGAAAGGCATTGGACAGGGGGCGCTGGCCAGAACTTTCGACGCAAGGGGTGCAAGTCGCGAGATGGAAACGATCGATCTCCCCGCTCCCGTGCTGTGCCGGGAGGTGAGGGACCGCAGGGGCCGCGTGTACCGGGTCGGCGAGAGCGACGTCGACCTGCTGGGACGTGGCCGGATATGGATGGTCGTCCTGCCCTGGGTGGGCATGGCGGGCATCAGTTGTGCCGCGTACGCGTTCGTCGCGGCGCAGGCCGGTCTGCGTGACACCCATCGGTGGAGCGGGGACCTGTACTGGCCGGCGGGCCTGTGGGCGTTGTCCCAGGCGGTCGCCGCCCTTCCGGCCGGGCGGCTGCGGGAGAGCGGCCGGCTCTCCGCCCGTGCGGCCATGACGACCGGCGCGCTCGGCACCCTGGCCGGGTACGCGGCTCTCGCCCTGGCCCCGGAATCCACCACCGCCCGGCTCGCCTTCGCGGTGAGCGCCGGTGCCGGGGCCGCACTGGTGCACACGACGTGTCTGACGCTGCCGGGCCGGTGGTGGCCGGAGCGCCGGGGCGGCCCGACGGGGCTGGTGGCGAGCGGACTCGCCCTCGGGGCCGTGCCGTTCCTGCCGGCCCCGGTGCGCGGGGCCGACCCGCGGGTCCTGCTCGCGGTCACCGGGCTCGCGGTGTCCCTGGCCGTGGCGGGGGCCGGCCGGTTCCTGGCGGATCCGCCGCGCAACTGGTGGCCGCCGCGTCCCGACCCGCGGTCCGTGCCGGCGGATCCCGTCGCCCGGCGCGCACGGGAGAAGAATCCGCCCGCCGTACGCCACCACACGCTGCGGGAGGCGGTCCGCAACCCGGTGCTGTGGCTGATGTGGCTGTGTCTGCTGGGCGCGGCCGGCGTCACCGTGCTCGGTCTCTGCCTGCTCACGGCGTACGGCCGGCAACTCGGGCTCGGCGGCCAGGTGGTGTGGTCCGTGACCGTGGCGGGCGGCGCCGCGGCGGCGGTGGCCGGCGCGCTGTCGGACCGCTCGGGCCGGCGCACCGCTCTGATCACGGCCTGTCTGGTGCTGGCCGCCGCGCAGTTCGGGGTGCCGGTCGCGGCCCGGACGGGCAGCGGCTGGCTCCTCCTCGGCTGTGCCGCGGCGGGCGCGGCCGCCGGAGCGGCGGCCCTGGCACTGGTCACGGCGCTGGCCGCCGACCACTTCGGTGAGAACCACAGCGCGAGCGTCCATGGACTGCTCGCCGGCGCCTGGCTGCTGCCGGTCGCGGCCGGAGCCGGTACGCGGGCCGCCGCGTACGCGGCCCGGGACCCCCGCTCCGCGTTCCTTCTGGCGGGCTGCACCGGGCTCGTCTGCGCCGCAGCGGCGCTGTTCCTCAGAGCGCCGGGCAGGCTCAGCGTCCGGCACATCGTCCCCAATCCCCACCCCCTCGGCGAGGAGATGGCCTGACATGACGGCTGATCCCACAACACGGAAGACACCGGCCGATCCCGGTTCGGCGAACCGCTCGTACCGCGAAGTCACCGACTCCCGGGGGCGGGTCTACCGCGTCGGCGAGACGGACCGCGACATCCTCGGCCATTCACGCAAGTCGATGGTGTACCTGCCGTGGATAGCGATGATGGCCATCAGCGTCTCGGAGTACGCCTACGGCTCCGCCGAGGACACCCTGTCCGACGCGCACGGCTGGACCCAGAGCAACACCTTCTGGATCCTCAGCGTGTGGGTGTTCTTCCAGGCCGGCATCGCCTTCCCGGCGGGCTGGCTGCGCGAGAAGGGCATCCTGACCGCACGCCGCGCGATGTACATCGGCGCCGGGATGTGCCTGCTCGGCTTCCTGGCCCTGTCCCATTTCCACAACGTGTGGCTGGCCATCGTCGGCTTCGGTGTCGTGGGCGGTGTGGGCTCCGGGCTCATCTACGCGACCTGCATCAACATGGTCGGCAAATGGTTCCCGGAGCGGCGCGGCGCCAAGACGGGGTTCGTCAACGGCGGCTTCGCCTATGGCTCCCTGCCCTTCATCTTCATCTTCAACTACGCCTTCGACACCGGCAATTACAACGAGGTGCTGGACCTGATCGGCGTGTACGTGCTGATCGTGGTCGCGGTGTGCGCGTTCTTCTTCAAGGACCCGCCGAAGAACTGGTGGCCGGCCGACGTCGACCCGCTGTCGTACGCCGGCTCCGGCAAGAACGCGGCGAGCCTCGCGAAGAACCCGCCCGCCGTACGGCAGTACACCCCGAAGGAGGCGATCCGGACAGGCATGCTGCCGCTGATGTGGATCAGCATCGTCATGACCGCCGGTGTGTCGATCTTCGGCATCTCCTTCCAGGTCGACTACGCCAAGGAGATCGGCTTCGGCCCGCTGGTCGCGGCGTCCTCGATGGGTGTCATGGCCGTCATCAACGGCATCGGACGGGGCGTCGTCGGCTGGCTGTCGGACCTGTGGGGCCGCAAGACGTCGCTGGTGTTCGTCATCGTGGTCCTGGGGCTCGCCCAGTTCGGGGTCATCTGGGCCGGTGACATCAAGAGCGAGTGGCTGTTCCTGTTCTTCGCCTTCCTCTCCGGATTCGGCGGCGGCGCGTTCTACCCGATGTTCGCCGCACTGACCCCGGACTACTTCGGCGAGAACTACAACGCCACCAACTACGGCCTCGTCTACAGCGGCAAGCTGGTCAGCGGCCTGTTCGGCGGCGGCCTCGGCTCCATGGTGGTCGACGCCTGGGGCTACGACGGCGCCTACGCACTGGCCGGTGGTGTGTCGATGGTGGCGGCGGCGATCGCGCTGCTGCTGCGCCAGCCGGGCCGGGACGGCCGGACGGCGGCCGTGGCCGCGCCGAGGACTCAGCCGACGTCCTGAGCCGGGCCCGCGGTGTTCCCCCTCTCCGGTCCGCTCACGGATCGCCGGAGGGGGAACACGCGTGCGCGGGGCGCGGTGCGGCGGCCCGGCCGGTGGAGACGCCGGTGTGATCAGGAACTCTGGCGCTCGTGGTAGGAGCGGCGGGTGTGCTCGGTGTGGGCGCGCATCAGACGGGCGGCGCGCTGTTCGTCGCGGTCGGCGATCGCGGTGATCAGTTCCCGGTGCTCGATCCACGACTGGCGCCCGCGCTGCCGGGCCACCGGGGTGTAGTACCAGCGGACCCGGCGGTCCACCTGGGCGGCGAGTTCGGCGAGGACCGCGTTGCCCGCCAGCTCCATGACCTTGGCGTGGAAGGCGGCGTTGAGGGCGACGGCGCGGTCCACGTCGTCGGCGGCGACGGCCTTCTCGCCCTCGGCGCACAGCTCCTTGAGCGCGCTGACCCCCGGGGAGCCGGCGTGGGCCGCGGCCAGCCGGGCCGCCTCCGCCTCCAGCAGGGTGCGGACCGTGAGCAGCTGGTCGGCCTCCTCCTCGGTCGGCTCGTGCACGAACGCACCCTGTGCGGGCCGCAGATCGACCCAGCCCTCGGTGTTGAGCCGCTGCAGTGCCTCGCGCACCGGCTGCCGGGAGACGCCGAGGTGGCCGGCCAGCTCGCTCTCGACCAGATGCTGGCCGGGTCGCAGGGCGCGCGTGGTGATCAGCTCCAGCAGTGCCTCGTAGACGCGCTCGCGCAGCGGTCCCGGGCGTTCGAGCCTGGGCACCGCCCCCTGCGGCAGTCCGGTCGGCAACATCGTGGTCCCCCTCCTGGACAGGTCTGACGCGTGGACACTGGACGCTCAGTATCGATTGTCTTTTGTCTACAGTCTACGGCGCACAAAATCCAGGCCTGTCGCACCCGCTCTCGTCGGCTCGTGCCTCGCCCCCTCACGGGCAGCGGACGACCTGCCCCGCGTACGACAGATTGCCGCCGAAGCCGAAGAGGAGCACCGCGTCGCCACTGCTGAGCGCGCCCTGCTCGATCAGCTTGGAGAAGGCCAGCGGGATGCTGGCCGCCGAGGTGTTGCCGGATTCGGTGACATCGCGGGCGACCACCGCGTTGACGGCGCCGATCTTCTCGGCCAGCGGTTCGATGATGCGCAGATTGGCCTGGTGCAGCACGACCCCGGCGAGGTCCTCGGGGGCCACCTCGGCCTTGGCACAGACGCTGCGGGCGATGGCCGGCAACTGGGTGGTGGCCCAGCGGTAGACGCTCTGCCCCTCCTGCGCGAAGCGCGGCGGGGTGCCCTCGATCCGCACGGCGTGCCCCATCTCCGGCACCGACCCCCACAGCACCGGTCCGATCCCCGGCTCCTCCCCCGGCGGGCACGCCTCGACGACGGCGGCCCCGGCCCCGTCGCCGACGAGGACACAGGTGGTGCGGTCGCTCCAGTCGGTGACGTCGGACATCTTGTCGGCGCCGATGACCAGCGCCCGGGTGGCCGCGCCGGCCCGGACGGTGTGGTCGGCGGTGGCCAGCGCGTGGGTGAACCCGGCGCAGACCACGTTGACGTCCATCGCGGCCGGCCGCGGGATGCCGAGCCGGGCCGCGACCCGGGCGGCGGTGTTCGGGGAACGGTCGATCGCCGTGGACGTGGCGACCAGGACCAGGTCGATGTCGCCGGGGCCGAGCCCGGCGCCGGCGAGGGCCTTGGCGGCGGCGTGCGCGGCCAGCTCGTCGACCGGCTCGTCCGGGCCGGCGATGTGCCGGGTCCGGATGCCGACCCGGCTGCTGATCCACTCGTCGCTCGTGTCGACCATGCCGGCCAGGTGCTCGTTGGTGAGCAGCCGGGCGGGCTGATAGTGACCGATGGCGGCGATGCGCGAGCCGTGCATGGCGGGGTCCCCTCGTTGCCGTGGGTGGCGGGACCCACCAGTCTCCTCAGTGACCCACGAGTACGGCGGCAGGTGATGCCACAGGAAACGGGCGCCCGAGTTGTCGGCTTCTTGCAGACCCTCGGACGCCCTACCTCTCCCCGCACTCACCCGTTGAACAGCTGTGTCGCCTTCTGCACCAGCTCGTACACGCCGTAGGCGAAGGGTGCTCCCACCCAGATCCAGGCGAAGGCGATCAGCCGGCGCCGGTCAGGCGGACTGCTGTCGTTCGACATCGGCGGCCTCCCTCGGGGCGGGGACGTGGTGGCGGGCGTGGACGGGGCGGACCAGCTCGTTGGCGACGAAGCCGACGACGAGCAGCCCGATCATGATCCCGAAGGACAGGGTGTACAGGGCCGAGCCGTGCTTGCCCGCGTCCTTCTGGTGGTCGGCGATCCAGTTGACGATCAGCGGCCCGAGCACACCGGCGAGGGACCACGCGGTGAGCAGCCGGCCGTGGATCGCACCGACCTGGTAGGTGCCGAACAGGTCCTTCAGATACGCCGGGACCGTGGCGAAGCCGCCGCCGTAGAAGGACAGGATCACCAGCGCGCAGAGCACGAACAGCGGCTTGGACGAGTCGCCGAAGAGGGCGATGAGCAGGTACATCAGTGCGCCGACGCCGAGGTAGACGCGGTAGATGTTCTTGCGTCCGATGAGGTCGGAGGTGGACGACCAGCCGATGCGGCCCGCCATGTTGGCGGCGGACAGCAGGGCGACGAACCCGGCGGCCGCGGACACCGACACCGGGGTGGAGCTGTCGGCGAAGAAGTCCGTGATCATCGGGGCGGCCTTCTCCAGGATGCCGATGCCCGCGGTCACGTTCATGCAGAGCACGATCCACAGACACCAGAACTGCGGGGTGCGCACGGCGCTCCGCGCGGAGACCTGCACCCCCTCGAAGGCGCTGGGCGGTGCACTGCGCGTGCCCTGCGGGACCTCGGTGCGGGGCACCCGGATCAGGAACACGCCGAGGGTCATGAAGACGGCGTACGACAGCCCGTGCACCAGGAAGGCGAGGGCGATGCCATCGTTGTCACCGCCGAACGAGTCGAGCATCTGCGCGGACCAGGGCGAGGCGATCAGCGCGCCGCCGCCGAAGCCCATGATGGCGATGCCGGTGGCCATGCCGGGCCGGTCCGGGAACCACTTGATCAGGGTGGAGACGGGCGAGATGTAGCCGATGCCGAGGCCGATGCCGCCGACGAAGCCGTAGCCGAGGACGATCAGCCAGTACTGCTTGGTCTCGGCGCCGAGGGCGGAGATCAGGAAGCCGGAGGAGAAGCAGACCAGGGCCACGGTCATGGCCCAGCGCGGTCCGTTGCGTTCGACGAGGGTGCCGCCGAAGGCGGCCGACAGACCGAGCATCACGATCGCGAGCTGGAAGGGCAGCGCGCTCTGGGTGCCGTCGAGGTTCAGCGCGGATTCGAGCGGGGGCTTGAACACGCTCCAGGCGTAGGCCTGGCCGATGGAGAGGTGGACGGAGAGGGCGGCGGGCGGAACGAGCCAGCGGCTCCAGCCCGGCGGTGCTACAGGGGGGCTGCTCATGAATACCGAACGGTACGGCCGCTCAAGGTAGTTGAGAACCCGACGGCTCGGTCGTATGCGAAAGCGGTATCCAGAATGCGCCGAACGGTCGGTGTCCGAACCCTTGTCGCCCTCAACTCCATACTGTAGACAATATTTCGTCGACAGGATTCAGCTGTCCTCCCTCTCCGCGGTATCCCTCAAACCGAACGGAGTGCTCCCGTGAAAGTGGCAGTTCTCGGCGCCGGTGCCATCGGTGCCTACGTCGGTGCCGCGCTCCACCGCGCCGGCGCCGATGTGCATCTCATCGCCCGTGGACCGCATCTCGCGGCCATGAGGCAGCACGGAGTACGCGTGCTCAGCCCGCGCGGCGACTTCACCGCGCACCCGCACTGCACCGACGATCCCGGCGAGGTCGGTCCGGCGGACTACGTCCTCCTCGGCCTGAAGGCCAACGCGTACGGGGCGTGCGGGCCGCTGATCGCCCCGCTGCTGCACGAACGCACCGCGGTGGTCGCCGCGCAGAACGGCATCCCCTGGTGGTACTTCCACCGGCACGGCGGCCCCTACGACGGCCACCGCCTGGAGAGCGTCGACCCGGGCGGCGCCGTCAGCGAGGTCCTCGCCCCCGAACGCGCCATCGGCTGCGTCGTCTACGCGGCCACGGAACTGCAGTCCCCCGGTGTCGTACGGCACCTGGAAGGCACCCGGTTCTCCGTCGGCGAGCCCGACCGCAGCCTCTCGCCGCGCTGCCAGGACCTCAGCGAGGCCATGCGGACCGGCGGACTGAAGTGCCCGGTGGAACCGGAACTGCGCGGCGACATCTGGGTGAAGCTGCTCGGGAACATCTCCTTCAACCCGATCAGCGCCCTGTCCCGCGCCACCATGCGGCAGATGTGTCTGCACGCCGGCACCCGCCGGGTCATCGAGACGATGATGCGCGAGACGCTCTCCGTCGCCGAGGCGCTGGGCTGCCCGGTCGGTGTCTCGGTCGAGCGCAGGCTCGCGGGCGCGGAACGCGTCGGCGACCACCGCACCTCCACCCTCCAGGACCTGGAGCGCGGCAAGCCGCTGGAGTTGGACGTGCTGCTCGCGGCCGTCGTCGAACTCGCGGAGATCACCGGCGTCGAGGTGCCCACGCTGCGCACCGTGCACGCCATCTCGGACCTGCTCGCGCTGAGGAGCGCCGCATGAGGAAACGGCAACCGAAGACCTACACCCGGCTGACCCGCCCGCTGGTGCGCGACTCGCGCGACGAGCCGCTGCGCCAGGCGAGCTGGGAGGAGGCGCTGGACCGGGCCGCCCGGGGACTCGCCCGCCACCGGGACGCGTTCGGGGTGTTCTCCTGCGCCCGCGCCACCAACGAGACGAACTACGTGGCACAGAAGTTCGCCCGGGTCGTGATGGGCACCAACAACGTCGACTCCTGCAACCGCACCTGTCACGCCCCGAGCGTCGCGGGCCTGTCGGCCGTGTTCGGCTCGGGCGGCGGCACGTCGTCCTACGAGGAGATCGAGCACACCGACGTCATCGTGATGTGGGGGTCCAACGCCCGCTTCGCGCACCCGATCTTCTTCCAGCATGTGCTGAAGGGCATCCGGGGCGGCGCCCGGATGTACGCGGTCGATCCGCGGCGCACGTCCACCGCGCAGTGGGCGGAGAGCTGGCTCGGGCTGAACGTGGGCACCGACATCCCGATGGCGCACGCGATCGGCCGCGAGATCATCCGGGCCGGGCTCGCCGACGAGGCGTTCGTCGAGCGGGCGACGACCGGCTTCGAGGAGTACCGCGAGCTGGTCGAGCCGTGGACCCTGTCGCTCGCCGAGAAGGTGACCGGCGTGCCCGCCCGCGCGATACAGGAGCTGGCGCACGCGTACGCCCGCGCCGAACGCGCCCAGCTGAGCTGGACGCTCGGGATCACCGAGCACCACAACGGCACCGACAACGTCCGCGCGCTGATCAACCTGGCCCTGCTCACCGGCCACATCGGCCGCTACGGCTCGGGGCTGCAGCCGCTGCGCGGGCAGAACAACGTGCAGGGCGGCGGCGACATGGGCGCGATCCCCAACCGCCTGCCCGGCTTCCAGGACCTCCTCGACGCGGACGTCCGGCTGAAGTTCGAGTCGGCGTGGGACACCGTCATCCGGCCGCACTACGGGCTGAACCTCACGGAGATGTTCGAGGCGATGGAGGACGGCGGGCTGCGGGCCGTGTACTGCATCGGGGAGAACCCGGCGCAGTCGGAGGCCGACAGCGAGCAGGCCGTACGGCGGCTTCGCGCACTGGACTTCCTCGTCGTGCAGGACATCTTCCTCACGAGGACGGCCGAGCTGGCCCACGTCGTGCTGCCGGCGACCGCCGGCTGGGCGGAGACCGAGGGCACGACCACCAACAGCGAGCGCCGGGTGCAGCGGGTACGGCGCGCTCTCACCCCGCCCGGCGAGGCCCGCGAGGACATCGACATCATCTGCGAGCTGGCGGCCCGCCTCGGCCACGACTGGAAGTACGCCGACGCCGAGGCCGTCTGGAACGAGCTGCGCTCGGTCTCGCCGGACCACTACGGGATGACGTACGCGCGGCTGGAGGAGCACCAGGGCATCCAGTGGCCCTGCCCCGGCACGGACCGGCTGGAACCGGCGTATCTGCACGGCCGGTTGTGGGAGCCGGACCCGCAACGGCGCGGGATGCCGGCGCCGTTCGGGCTGGTGCGGCACGACCCGCCGGTGGACCTCACCGACGAGGAGTACCCGATCCGGCTGACCACCGGCCGCCGCCTGGACTCCTACAACACCGGTGTGCAGAGCGGCGGTTTCGCCTCCCCGCTCAGGCGCGGCGAGTACGTCGAGCTGTGCCCGGAGGACGCCGAGCGGTACGGGGTCGTGGTCGGCGAGGCGGTCCGGGTGTCCTCGCGGCGCGGGTCGGTGGTGGCGCCGGTGTGGATCGACACCGCGCTGCGGCCCGGTCTGGCCTTCATGACCATGCACTTTCCCGACGAGGTGGACACCAACCAGCTGACCATCGAGGCGAACTGCCCGATCGCGGGGACGGCGGAGTTCAAGGCGTCGGCGATCCGGATCGAGAAGCTTCCGGCTGTTACGTATGTGAGGTGAGGGCGTGGATCTGCACTTCGGCGACAGCTTGCCGACGGATGAGGAACGGGCCGCCGTGGACGCCCTGTTGGGCCCGCCGGACTCCTCCTGGGAGGGCGCCGACCGCAGTGACGCGGATCTGCGGTGGGCGCGCGGCGGCCGCCGGGCCCGGGACCGCCGCGATCTGCTGCTGCCGGGGCTGCACGCGATCAACGACCGGATCGGCTGGATCAGCGAGGGCGCCCTCGGCCATCTGTGCCGCAGGCTGACGGTCCCGCCGGCCGAGGCGTACGGGGTCGCGACCTTCTACGCGATGTTCTCGGTGCGGCCCCGCCCGGCGACCGTGCTGCATCTGTGCACCGACCTGGCGTGCGCGGCGGCGGGAGCGTCCGAGCTGTGCGCCGGGGTCGCGGCCCGGCTCGGTCCGGACAGCGGCGTCCAGGTCGAGCGCGGCCCCTGCCTCGGCCTGTGCGAACGCGCTCCGGCGGCCCTCGCCGTCAGGGCGGGCGATCCGGTGCGTACGGCGGTGGCGGCGCCCGCGACCGTGGAGGAGGCCGTACGCGCGGCCGACGCGCCCGACTCCGCGCCCGAGGAGCCACCGGTGGCCACGGCGGTGCCGCAGGCCGGCCGGGAGGGTCTCGTCCTGCTCGGGCGGGTGGGTGTCGTCGACCCGGCCTCGCTGGACGACTACCGCGCGCACGGCGGCTACACCGCGCTCCGCCGGGCCTTCGCGCTCGGGCCCGCCGGGGTCATCCGCGAGGTCACCGACTCCGGCCTGGTCGGGCGCGGTGGCGCTGCCTTCCCCACCGGCCGCAAATGGCAGGCCACGGCGTCCCAGCCCGACCATCCGCACCACCTGGTCTGCAACGCCGACGAATCCGAGCCGGGCACCTTCAAGGACCGCGTGCTCATGGAGGGCGACCCGTACGCGCTGGTCGAGGCGATGACCATCGCGGGGTACGCGACCGGCGCCCACCAGGGCCATCTGTATCTGCGCGGCGAGTACCCGCGCGCGCTGCGCCGCCTGGAGCACGCGATCGCGCAGGCACGCGCGCGCGGGTTCCTCGGGGACGACGTCCTCGGTCGGGGCTACGCCTTCGACATCGAGATCCGGCGCGGTGCGGGGGCGTACATCTGCGGGGAGGAGACTGCCCTGTTCAACTCCATCGAGGGGTACCGCGGCGAGCCGCGCTCGAAGCCGCCGTTCCCGGTGGAGAAGGGCCTGTTCGGCAAGCCGACGGTCGAGAACAACGTGGAGACGCTCGTCAACGTCCTGCCGATCCTGACCATGGGCGCCCCGGCGTACGCGGCGATCGGCACCGAGGGGTCGACCGGGCCGAAGCTGTACTGCGTGTCCGGGAGCGTGGCGCGACCCGGTGTCTACGAACTCCCCTTCGGCGCCACGCTGGGCGAGCTGCTGCGCCTCGCCGGAGTCCGGGACGGGCTGCGGGCGGTGCTGCTCGGCGGTGCGGCGGGCGGGTTCGTGCGGCCCGACGAACTGGACATCCCCCTCACCTTCGAGGGCACCCGCGAGGCGGGCACCACGCTCGGCTCGGGGGTGGTGATGGCCTTCGACGACAGCGTGCCGCTGCCCCGGCTGCTGCTGCGGATCGCCGAGTTCTTCCGGGAGGAGTCCTGCGGGCAGTGCGTGCCGTGCCGGGTCGGGACCGTCCGGCAGGAGGAGGCGCTGCGCCGGATCACCGAGCGCACCGGGGCCGCGGCCGCCGGCGACATCGCCCTGCTGCGGGAGATCGGCCGGGCGATGCGGGACGCCTCGATCTGCGGTCTGGGGCAGACCGCGTGGAACGCCGTGGAATCCGCCATCGACCGTCTGGGGGCGTACACATGACCGTCACACCGCTCGGGATCCCGCGCCGGCTGCTGGAGTTCACCATCGACGGAGAGCCGGCCCGGGTCCCGGAGGGTTCGACCGTCCTGGACGCCTGCCGGGCGGCCGGGAAGGACATCCCGACGCTGTGCCAGGGCGACACACTGCGGCCGAAGAACGCCTGCCGGGTGTGCGTGGTGGAGGTCGAGGGCGCGCGGACCCTGGTGCCGGCCTGCTCGCGCAGGGCCGAGCCGGGGATGGTGGTCCGCACCGGCACCGAGCGGGCCCGGCACAGCCGGAAGATCGTCCTGGAACTGCTCGCCTCCTCGGTCGACTTGTCGACCACACCGAGAGCTGCGGAGTGGATCAAGGAGTACGGGGCGAAGCCGGACCGGTTCGGCCCCGGCGCGGCCCGGCTGAACGAGGAACCGAAGGTCGACAACGATCTGTATGTGCGGGACTACGGCAAGTGCATCCTGTGCTACAAGTGCGTCGACGCCTGCGGCGACCAGTGGCAGAACACCTTCGCGATCTCGGTCGTCGGACGCGGCTTCGACGCCCGTATCGCCGTCGAGCAGGATGCGCCGCTGACCGACTCGGCCTGTGTGTACTGCGGGAACTGCGTCGAGGTGTGCCCGACCGGGGCGCTGTCGCCGCGCACGGAGTTCGACATGCGGGCGGCGGGCACCTGGGACGCGTCACGGCAGACCGAGACGTCCACGGTGTGCGCGTACTGCGGAGTGGGCTGCACCCTCACGCTCCACGTGCAGGACAATGAGATCGTGAAGGTCACCTCTCCGCACGACAACCCGGTGACCCACGGCAATCTCTGCATCAAGGGCCGTTTCGGCTACCAGCACGTACAGAACCGGGGCTGATCAGGACATGGGACGAGTCACGGAACGACGCAAGGTCCTGCGCATCCGGGACGGGGCGCTCTCCACCCGGCCGGACACACTCGTCGCCGAGGAACCCCTGGAGATCCGGCTGAACGGCAAGCCGCTCGCGATCACCATGCGCACCCCCGGCGACGACTTCGCGCTGGCGGCGGGGTTCCTGGTCAGCGAGGGCGTGCTGGCCGCCGCGGCCGATCTGCGGAACATCGTCTACTGCGCGGGGGCGACCGCGGACGGCTCGAACACCTACAACGTGGTCGACGTGAAGACCGCGCCGGACGTCGCCCTGCCGGACTTCACGCTGGAGCGCAACGTCTACACGTCCTCCTCGTGCGGTCTGTGCGGCAAGGCCAGCCTGGACGCGGTACGGACGACCGCGCGGTTCCCGATCGCCGACACTCCCCCGGTCCGGCTCACCCCCGAGCTGCTGGCGAGCCTCCCCGACCGGCTGCGGGCGGCCCAGCGGGTGTTCGACCGGACCGGGGGCCTGCACGCGGCGGCCCTGTTCACCGAGGACGGGGAGCTGCTGGACATACGGGAGGACGTCGGCCGGCACAACGCGGTCGACAAACTGGTCGGGCGGGCGCTGCAGAACGGCGACCTGCCGCTGTCGCGGACGATCCTGCTGGTCTCCGGGCGGGCCTCGTTCGAGCTGGCGCAGAAGGCGGTGATGGCGGGCATCCCGGTGCTGGCAGCCGTGTCGGCGCCCTCGTCGCTGGCGGTGGACCTGGCCGCGGAGACCGGTCTGACCCTGGTGGGCTTCCTGCGGGGCAGCTCGATGAACGTGTACGCGGGTGAGGACCGCATCGCCCTGAAAGAGGCGGCCGCCCAGGGCTGAGCCGCCTGCCCGCGGCACGGCGGCGGGGCCCGACCGGCGGGGAGCGCCCCCTGCGCCACCGGGCCCCGCCTCAGCCGAGCGACTGCGCGGCGTCGACGAACGCGGTGATCAGGGGTGAGGGCCGGCCGGCCGCCCAGGCCAGCAGCACCTGGTCGGGTTCGGCGTCGGTGACCGGCACGTAGCTGATGTCCGGGCGGGAGTACTGCTCCGCGACCGAGCGCGGGACGAGCGTGATGGCGGTGCCGGCGGCCACGCACTCGAACTTCTCCTCGATGGTGCGGATCGGCAGGTCGCCCGGCCGGGGGTCGGCGTAGTGCAGCCAGGTCTCGCCGTCGAGGTCGGCGAGCGACACTTCCTGCTTCCCGGCGAGGCGGTGGCCGTCCGGGAGCATCGCCACGCGGGGTTCGCGGTACAGGGGCCGCAGCTCCAGGCCGTCCTCCTGGACCGGCCGTCGTACGTAGGCGACGTCCACGGTGCCGTCGAGGATCAGCTGTTCCTGGTCGTCCCTCCCCCACTCTCGACTACGCTCGAGCGGGAGGTGCCCCCATGACCCGGCGGGCGCGGCCCTCGACGTCCGGGTGCGCCGCCGCGAAGGCGCGCAGGGCGGGGGCGACGACGACCCCGGCCCGGAAGCCGACGACGAGCCGCCGGGGACCGCGTGCGGCCCGTAGCACCCGGCGCCGAGTCCCGTCGGCGAGCGTGAGCAACTTCCCTGCGTCGTCGAGGAGTTGGCGCCCGGCATCGGTCAACGTCACACCGTGGCTGTCACGTACGAACAGCTCGGCACCCATGTCCTTCTCCAGGGCGCGGATCTGACGGCTGAGCACGGGCTGGGCGATGTGCAGCCGCTCGGCGGCGCGACCGAAGTGCAGCAGTTCGGCGACGGCGACGAAGTAGCGGACCTTCCGCAGGTCGAGGTCCATGGCCGGCCCTTTCGTCGTACCCGTGGCGATGCCTCCAGGGTATCGCCGGACACGAAAGAGGTCTTGGACGGCCGCGCCACCGGGGGCGCAGGCTGGAAAGCGTCCGAACAAGGTGAAACACCGACTTGGAGAGGGACTCCCCATGGATCTGCAGGGACAGCGCGTCGTCGTCATCGGGGGCACATCGGGCATCGGGCTCGCGGTCGCCGAGGGTGCGGCACGGGAGGGCGCCGAGGTGGTGGTCGCCTCGCGCCGGCAGGAGAGCGTGGACGCGGCACTGAAGCGGCTGCCCGAGGGGAGCGAGGGGTACCCGCTGGACGCGACGGACGAGGACGCGGTGCGCGGCTTCTTCGGGCGGATCGGCGCCTTCGATCACCTGGTGTACACGGCAGGTGACTCGCTGCTGCTGAAGAGCCTCGCCGAGACGAGTCTGGAGCAGGCCCGGCGGCTTCTGGACACGCGGTTGTGGGGTGCGTACACGGCGGTGAAGTACGGCGCCGGGTCGATCCGCCCGGCAGGGTCGGTGGTGCTGACCACGGGGACGGCGGGGCGGCGGCCGCTGCCGGGTTCGAGTGCCGTGTCGGCGCTGTGCGGGGCGATGGAGTCGCTGACCCGGGCGCTGGCGGTGGAGCTGGCGCCCGTGCGGGTCAATGTGGTCTCGCCCGGGGTGGTGCGCACCGAACTGTGGCGGGAGGTGGCGGAGGCGGACCGGGAGGCGCTGTTCCGGTCGTCCGCCGAGTCGCTGCCGGTGGGGCGGGTGGGCGAGCCGGCGGATGTGGCGGAGGCGTTCCTGTATCTGATGCGTGGGGGCTACAGCACAGGCTCGACGGTGGTCGTGGACGGGGGCGGCACGCTGGTCTGAGCGGTCAGGCGGGGGTGAGGCGCACGTCGGCGGCGGCGCAGACCGTGCCGAGCCGGGGGAAGTCGAGCCGGACGGAGGCCTCGTGCTCGGCGGCGGTGAAGGCAGCCATGGCGTCCTGGACGAAGACCAGGTCGTAGCCGAGGTCGGCGGCGGCGCGGGCGGTGGACTCGACGCCGAGGTTGGTGGCGATGCCGCCGAACACCAGGGTGGTGACGCCGCGTTGGCGCAGTCGTTCGTCCAGACCGGTGCCCTGGAAGGCGCCGATGGTGTGTTTGACCACCTCCAGGTCGCCGGCGGCGGCGAGGCCCGGCACGAGTCCGCTGCCGGGGGGCTGTTCGGCGACCGAGGGGCGTTCGACCCGGACGAGGACGACGGGCGCTCCGGCAGCGCGAAAGACGCCCGCCAACTCCTCGGCGGCGGAGAGCACTTCGGTGCCTTTGCGGGGTTCCAGGGGCAGCGCGACGATGCGTTCCATCAGATCGACGAGGATCAGAGCGGTGCGCTGCGGATCAAGCACGGGAGCTGCGGTCATGACGGAACGTTAGCCGCCGTCAGCCGTCCGTGCCGGAAATCCGGATCAACAGGCCCATGAACTGATCGCGTTCGGCGGCCGACAGCGGCGCGAGCAGTTCCTCGTTGGCCTCGCGGGCCGCCTTCTCGCAGCGCGCGAGGAGGCGGGCGCCGGCGTCGGTGAGGGTCACGGCGTTCTTGCGCCGGTCCCGGGGGTCGGGGGCGCGCAGGACGTGGCCGGCGGACTGCAGGTCGTTGAGCACGCCGACCAGGTCCTTGGGGTCGAGGCCGACGCCGCGGCCGAGGTCGGCCTGGGCGACGGGCTGGAGGTCGCGGACGGCGGAGAGGACGACGTGGTGCCACATCTTCTGCCCCTCGACCGCGAGGGCGTCGGCGACCAGGGCGCGGCCCCGGGCCGCGGCGCGGCCGAGGAGCCAGCTGGGCAGGGAGCGGATCGCGGGCAGGGGTGCTTCGGCCATACCGGCAGCCTATCCGACAATCGTTGGACCTCCCCATGAATCTCCGCTACCGTTGGGACCCCCAATGATTTCATGGGTGTCCCCAACGATCCATGCGCCGGGCCCGCCCGGCCCGAGAGGTGTGTGCGATGCGTCGCGTCCGCTACGAATCCACCGGCGGCCCGCTCTTCGTCGAGCAAGCCCCCGTCCCCGAGCCCGGCCCCGGCGAACTGCTGGTGCGCTGCGCGGCGATCGGCGTCACCCTGCCCGTGGTCCGCAAGGTCACCGAGGCCGCCGAGCCGATCGCGCTCGGCGGGGAGGTCGCCGGCGAGGTGGTGGCGGCCGGCGAGGGCGTGACCCGCTTCCGGCCGGGCGACCGGGTGACGGGGATGTGCTTCGGACACGGGTACGCCGATTTCGCCCTGCTGCACGAGGCCATGACCTCGCCCGTACCCGACGGCGCCGACGCCGTGGACGCGATCGCGCTGGTGCGCAGCGGCCTGGTGGCGTACGGGGCGCTCGAGGCGGCGCGTCCGGCGCCGGGCGAGTCGGTCCTCGTCACGGCGGCGGCCAGCGGGGTCGGCCACCTCGCCGTGCAGCTGGCCCGTGCGCGGGGTGCGGGGCGGGTGGTGGGAGCCGTGTCCGACCCGGGCAAGGCGGACTTCGTCCGCTCGCTCGGCGCGGACGACTGTGTGCAGTACGACGACGACGGTTGGGGAGACCCCTTCGACTGCGTCCTGGACGCCGTCGGCGGTGCCCTGCTCACCCCTGCCGTCGCCGCCCTCGCCCCGCACGGCCGCCTCGTCGCCTACAGCTCGGGCGGCGGCACCCTGGAGGCGTACGACCTGCTGGTGGGAGCCAAGTCGGTGATCGGTTTCCAGATGGCCCTGATCGCCCGCGGACGGCCGGACCTGTACGAACAGTGGCGAAAGGAGCTGTGGCGGCTCTTCGCCGAGGGCGCCCTGAAGCCTGCCGTCCATGCCGAGTTCGGCCTCGGGGACGCCGCGAAGGCGCACGAGGTGATCGAGACACGAGCCAACCGCGGCAAGGTCGTCCTGCGCCCGTAGAGATGTCGCGCGCACCGCGTGCTGCACGCTTCTTGTGAGGCGACCTGCCCCCAACTACCTTCGATGGGGCGCACGTTGGACATGGGATGTCCGGATGTCCAGATGTCCGGCCGACGAAGGGCAGGTCGCTCCATGCCGTCAGGTCTCCGCGCCCGTCTCAGATCCGTACTCGCCGCCGTCTGCACGGTGGCGGCCCTGTTCGTACTGCCTCTCGCCACCCCCCACCCCGCACATGCCCAGCCCGCCGCGGACTCACCCGAGTTCGCACAGCAAGTCCTGTTCAAGGCGTCGCAGGATCCCGGCTACGCCTGCTTCCGCATCCCGGCGATCGCGCGGACGGCCGACGGCACCCTCCTGGCGTTCGCCGAGGGCCGCGTCCTCAACTGCGGGGACGCCGCCGACATAGACATCGTCCTCAAACGCTCCACCGACGGCGGCCGCAGCTGGGGCCCGTTGCAGGTGGTCAACGACGGCGGCGGCGACACCCACGGCAACCCGGCGCCGATCGTGGACCGCGAGACGGGCCGGGTCTGGCTCGCGGAGACGTACAACACGGGCCGGACCGACAGCGCCAGCTGCGCGATCCCCTGTGACCGCACCCCGCACCTGCAGTACAGCGACGACGACGGCCGCACCTGGTCCGCACCGCGCGACCTCAGCCCGGAGATCCTGCCCGCCGACTGGAACTCCTGGTACGCGACCGGCCCGGTGCACGGCATCCAGCTCACCCGGGGCCGCTACGCCGGCCGGCTGGTCTTCGGGGTCAACACCGAGTCCTGGGACGGCAGCCGGATAACCGCCAACCACGCGGCGCTGATCGTGAGCGACGACCACGGCGGCCACTGGCGGATCGGCGCCACCGACACCTGGCCCATCGCCGACGACGGCACCTTCCGGCAGAAGCCGTCCGAACTGACCCTGGCCGAGCGCCAGGACGGCTCCCTCCTGATCAGCGGCCGGGAGCAGGACGGCACCGACCTCGGCCACCGCACCCAGGCGCTCAGCCGCGACGGCGGCGGCAGCTTCACCGCCCCCTTCCACGACCTGCCCGACCTGTACGCCCCGATGGTGCAGGGATCGATGCTGCGGATCGGCGACCGCCTGCTGCTCGCCTGCCCCGCCGACCCCGACCGGCGGCGGACGATGATGATCCGCTCCTCCTACGACGGCGGCCGCACCTGGGACAGCGTGGACCGCGGCACGGTCGTCACCACCGACTGGTCCGGCTACTCCGACCTGGTGCGTGCCGACGCCGACACGGTGGGCCTGATCTACGAGGGCGGCGCGGTGGACGCGCGCGACGAGATCCGCTTCGCCCGCTTCACCGAGGACTGGCTCGCCCCGCGCCGGGGCCCCGACCCGGTCACCTCCGACTGGAGCCCGCGCGCCCGCCCGGCCGCGGTGCTCGGCGGCGCGAGCCGGACGGACGGGGTCTTCGGCGGCGCGCTGGAGTTCGACGGCATCGACGACGCCGTACGGCTGCCCTACCGCAGCGACCTCCCACTGGGCACCAAGGACTTCACGGCGTCCCTGTGGTTCCGGTACACGGCGACGAGCGGCGAGCAGCCGCTGCTGTGGATGGGCGGGATCGGCACCAGCCAGCCGCAGGTGTGGGTGCGCGGGGAGCCGGCGAGCAACCGCGTCCAAGGGCTGATCACGGTACGCGACGGGGCGATCGCGCCGCAGACCGCGTACGTCCGTACGGACAAGGCCTACAACGACGGCGAGTGGCATCATCTCGTGCTGCGCCGCGGTGCGGGCGAGCTGTCGCTGTTCGTGGACGGCGCGAAGACCTCCGTCGCCGACGTCCCCGGTTCGGTCAGCCGCAACTCGCCCTTCGGTGTGCACATAGGCCAGCGCATGGACAGCAGGGCCTTCTTCACCGGCGCGATCGACGAGGTGCATGTGTGGGACCGGGCCCTCACCGACGAGGAGGTGTCGGATCCGAGGGCGCTGCGGTCACCGAAGGACACGGTCCTGTGGCTGCCCCTGGACCATGTGAGCGGCTGACTCGGCGACGGTGTCCGGGACCTCCTGCGGGTCCCGGGCCCGGCGCCTCGCGATGACCGCGCACACCATCAGCTGCATCTGGTGGAAGAGCATCAGCGGCAGCACGGCGAGGGAGGCGTGGGCCCCGAACAGGACGCTGGCCATGGGCAGCCCGGAGGCGAGCGACTTCTTCGACCCGGCGAACTGAATGGCGATCCAGTCCGCCCGGCCGAAGCCGAGGGCCTTGCCGCCGTACCAGGTCAGCACGAGCATCACGGCGAGCAGGGCGGCCTCGACGACGAGCAGGGCGCCGAGGCGCGCGGGGCTGACCTGGTGCCAGATGCCCCGGGTCATGCCCTCGCTGAAGGCGGTGTAGACGACCAGCAGGATCGAGCCGCGGTCGACCAGCCCGAGGATCTTCTTGTGCCGGGCGATGAAGCCGCCGATCCAGCGGCGCAGCAGCTGCCCCGCGAGGAACGGCACCAGCAGCTGCAGCACGATCTTGAACAGTGAGTCGGCGGAGAACCCGCCACCGCTGCTGCCCAGCAGTCCGGCCGCCAGCAGCGGGGTGAGGACGATGCCGATCAGGGAGGAGAAGGAGCCCGCGCAGATCGCCGCCGGGACGTTTCCGCGGGCGATCGAGGTGAAGGCGATGGACGACTGGATCGTGGACGGCACCAGCGTCAGGAACAGCAGTCCCTGGTACAGCGGCTGGGTCAGCAGCACCGGCACCAGTGCGCGCGCCGCGAGCCCGAACACGGGGAAGAGGACGAAGGTGCAGACCAGCACGGTGGCATGGAGCCGCCAGTGGCGCAGTCCGTCCAGCGCCTCACGGGTGGACAGGCGGGCGCCGTAGAGGAAGAAGAGGAAGGCGATCGCGGCCGTCGAGGCGCCCGAGGCCACGTCGGCGGCGGCGCCCCGGGCCGGTAGCAGCGCGGCGAGGCCCACGGTCCCGAGCAGCAGGACGATGTACGGGTCGATCGGCAGCCAACTCGGCCGGCGCAGGCGATTCACAGTGCTCCGATTGCTGTGCGCGCGTCTGTACGCGTCTGTTGACATGTCGTACCTCGGCGGGCCCACAGGGCCCCCCTCCATCGTCCTCCCCGCGTCGCTGATCGGGAATCCCGCATACCACTCTGACTGCCATCATGATGAGCGATAGCCGCGTAGGCTGCCACTCGTGTACGACCCGACGCAGCTGCGCACCTTCCTCGCCGTGGCCCAGACCCTCAGCTTCACCCAGGCCGCGCGCCGGCTGGGGCTGCGCCAGTCCACGGTCAGCCAGCATGTGCGCCGGCTGGAGGAGGCGACCGGGCGGCAGCTGTTCACCCGGGACACCCATTCGGTGGAGCTGACCGAGGACGGCGAGGCGATGCTGGGCTTCGCCCGGCGGATCCTGCAAGTACACGAGCAGGCGGCGGCGTTCTTCACCGGCACCCGGGTGCGCGGCCGACTGCGCTTCGGGGCGTCGGAGGACTTCGTGCTCACCCGGCTGCCGGAGATCCTGGAGGGCTTCCGCTACGACCACCCGGAGGTCGACCTGGAGCTGACCGTGGAGCTGTCCGGCACCCTGCACGAGCAGCTGGCGGCCGGGAAGCTGGACCTGGTGCTGGCCAAGCGGCGCCCGGAGGATCCCCGCGGCGAGCTGGTCTGGCGCGACGACCTCGTGTGGATCGGCGCCGAACGGCTGCGCCTGGACGCCGAGCGGCCCGTCCCGCTGATCGTGTACCCGCCGCCCGGCATCACCCGGGCCCGTGCGCTCCAGGCGCTGGAGCGGGAGGGCCGCGGCTGGCGGATCGTGTGCACCAGCGGCAGCCTCAACGGGCTGATCGCGGCGGCTCGCGCGGGGCTCGGCGTGATGGCCCACTCCCGGCGCCTGATCCCGCCCGGCCTGTTCCGGCTGCCGGATCGCGCCGGACTGCCCGAGCTGGGCAGGATCGACTTCGTGCTCGTCCACGGCCGCCGCCGGGGGGCCGCCGAGGAGGCCGCGAACGCGCTGGCGGCGGCGATCCTGGCGGGCGGGGAGCGGCTTCGCCGCCAGGGCGGCTGAGGTTCGCGGGCGGGTCGGCCGGGGTCCCGTCAGCGGGGCACCGGGTACGTCAGTTGCTTGACCCGGCGCTGGAAGATCGCGGTGTCCACGTGCTGGACTCCCTCCAACTGGCCGAGGGGACCGCTGAGGTAGGCGTACAGACCGGCCGTGTCGCGGGCCAGTGCGGTGACGACGAGGTTGGACGGCCCGGCCGTCGCCGAGACCCAGGCGGTCTGCTCGTGCCCGGCCAGGGCCTCGCCGACGGAGTGCAGCGCGGCGGGCGCGGCGGTGATCCACAGGGCGGCGACGACGGTGTGGCCGAGGACCTGGGGCTGGTACTCGACGTCGGTGTAGACAGCACCGGAGGCGCGCAGCGCGGCCAGCCGGCGTCTGACCGAGGACTCCGAGCGGCCCGTGGCGCGCTGGAGCTCGGGATAGCCGGCCCGGCCGTCGCGCTCCAGGACGGCCAGCAGGGGTTCGTCCTCGGGTTCGAGGCGAGCGGGTGCGGGGACGGGTTCGCCGACGGGGCGCAGGGCCGCGACCTGGTCGTCGGTGAGTGCGCCGAACTTGAGGATCCAGCCCTGCGGACCGCCGTAGAAGCGGTGCAGGAGCTGGTGGACACGGATCTCGACCACCTTCGGCGGGGCGGCCCTGGCCGCGGTGCCGGCGGAGCGGGCCGGGATGGCGGGCGGTGCGGTGAACACGGTCCGGCAGCTCGGGTACGCGCTCGGCGTGGCCGTCTTCGGCACCGTGCTCACCTCCCGGATGACCGGCGCGCTGCCGAGCGGCGCGGCGCACGCGCTGGCGGGCGGCGGCGCCGACGCGCTGCGCGGCGGCTTCCCGGAGCACACCCTGCGCACCGCGTTCGCCTCGGGTCTGAACGGCGCGCTGCTGGCGGCGGGGCTGACGGGGCTGGTCGCGGGGGCGCTGGTGCTGCTGCTCGTGCGGACGGACCGGCCCGCGGCGGCGCAGGCGTCCGGCGCCCAGCGGGAGCAGGCGGTGCCGGCCCACCGCTGACCACGGCGCACATGCGGGGCGGTCCCGGAGCATCTGGCCGGGGCCGCCCCCGCCCGTGTGCCCGTCCTGACCGGGACGTGCCTCGTATGCGACGATCGGGGCGGTGTGCACCGTAATCGGCGCGTACAGATTCGGTGGAGATTACGGCACCGAAACTTACTGACCCGTCAGTATTGTGTCCGGCCCTTCCCCATGTGCGGGCATTTTCCGGTCACCGCCCAGGGGAATCGTGAGGTTTGCTCGGTTTCCGACCCCCTCCCGCCCGGTGACGGCGTGGGGTAGCTTTCACCGCGCTGTGCCGAGCATCACGGGCGTGACCATGCAGCGAGGATCGGGGAGCGAGGTTTGCGCGAGTTCACCAACCCACCGCTCACGTCGGCACCGCCGGTGGGCGGTCTGGCCGACGTGGTCTTCGAGCATGCCGGGACGGACCCCACGCACATCGCCCTCGGCCGCAAGGACGCCACCGGGCAGTGGCGGGATGTGACCGCCGCCGAGTTCCGTGACGAGGTCCTGGCGCTCGCCAAGGGCCTCCTCGCACGCGGCATCCGCTTCGGCGACCGCGTCGCGATCATGTCCCGCACCCGGTACGAGTGGACCCTGTTCGACTTCGCGCTGTGGGCCATCGGCGCCCAGGTGGTGCCGGTCTACCCCACGTCCTCGGCCGAGCAGTGCTTCTGGATGCTCTACGACGCCGAGGTGTCCGCGGCGATCGTGGAGCACGAGGACCACGCGATGACCATCGCCACCGTCATCGACCGCCTCCCGCAGCTGCGCCAGCTCTGGCAGTTGGACGCGGGCTGTGTGCAGGAGCTGTACGACGCCGGGGCGCATCTCGACGACGAGCTGGTGCACCGGCACCGGCAGGCGGTCACCCCGGAGTCGGTCGCCACCATCATCTACACCTCGGGCACCACCGGCCGCCCCAAGGGCTGCGTCCTCTCGCACGGCAACTTCATGTTCGAGGCGGACACGATGATCCAGCGGTGGCAGCCGGTGTTCCACACGAAGAAGGACGACGAGGCGTCCACGCTGCTGTTCCTGCCGCTCGCGCATGTCTTCGGGCGGATGGTGGAGGTCGCGGCGATCCGCGGCAGGGTCCGCTTCGGGCACCAGCCGCAGCTGCACGCCGCCGCACTGCTGCCCGATCTGGCCGCGTTCAGGCCCACGTTCATCCTCGCGGTGCCGTACATCTTCGAGAAGGTGTTCAACGCGGCCCGCCGGAAGGCGGAGAAGGAGGGCCGGTCGGGGCCGTTCGAGAAGGCGGTCGACATCGCCGTGAAGTACGCGGAGGCCGTGGAGGCCAAGGCGTGGGGCACCGGACCCGGCCCGTCGGCGGGGCTGCGCATGCAGCACCAGCTCTTCGACAAGCTCGTCTACTCCAAGGTCCGCGCGGCGATGGGCGGCCGGATCCGCAACGCGATGTCCGGCGGTTCGGGGATGGACCGCAGGCTGGGGCTGTTCTTCGCGGGCGCCGGTGTGCAGATCTACGAGGGCTATGGGCTGACCGAGTCCACGGCCGCCGCGACGGCCAACCCGCCCGAGCGCACCCGCTACGGCACCGTCGGGCAGCCCGTGCCGGGCGTGACCGTGCACATCGCCGACGACGGGGAGATCTGGCTGCACGGCGGCAATGTCTTCCAGGGCTACCTCAACAACCCGAAGGCCACCGACGAGACCCTGCACGAGGGCTGGCTGGCCACCGGCGACCTGGGCTCGCTCGACGAGGACGGCTATCTGACCATCACCGGCCGCAAGAAGGAGATCCTCGTGACCTCCGGCGGCAAGAGCGTCTCCCCCGGTGTGCTGGAGGAGCGGGTCCGCGACCATCCGCTGATCAACCAGTGCATCGTCGTGGGCAACGACCGCCCCTACATCGCCGCCCTGGTCACTCTCGACCAGGAGGCCGTCGAGCACTGGCTGCAGATGCGCGGGAAGCCGAAGCTGACCCCGGCCCAGCTGGTGCGCGACCCGGACCTGGAGACGGAGGTGCGGCGGGCGGTGGTCGCCGCCAACACCCTCGTCTCCCAGGCCGAGTCGATCCGTACCTTCCGTATCCTCGCGCAGCCCTTCACCGAGGAACACGGCCTGCTCACACCGTCGTTGAAGCTGAAGCGCAAGGCGATCGAGAAGGCGTACGACAACGAGGTCGAGGCCCTCTACCACACCTGACGTAACGTCAATTCTCGTGCGGTCAGCTGATGTCGACCCGGAAGATCTTGTCCGATCCGTCCGCTGCGCCTCCGTTGTTGTCGCAGTTGGTGGTGGACAGCCACAGCTGGTCGGCGCCCGGCACCTTGGTGACGGTGCGCAGCCGGCCGTAGGTGCCGACGTAGTACGCGGTCGGGGTGCCGACGCTCTCGCTGTCGCCGTTGATGGGGATGCGCCACAGGCGTTCGCCGCGCAGGGAGGCCATGTAGACGACGTTGCGGACGATCGCGATGCCGCTCGGCGAGGCCTCGCTCACGTTCCAGGTGGCCTTGGGGTTGGTCATGCCGGCGACGTTGCAGTTGCCCTCGCAGGTGGGCCAGCCGTAGTTCGCGCCGGGCTTGATGAGGTTGAGCTCGTCCTTGGAGCTGTTGCCGAACTCCGCCTCCCACAGCCGGCCGTTGCGGTCGAAGGCGAGGCCCTGCGGGTTGCGGTGGCCGAGGGAGTAGACGTAGTTGCCGAACGGGTTGCCGGGGGCGGGCTTGCCGTCGGTGGTCAGGCGCAGGATCTTGCCGTTGAGGGAGTTCTTGTCCTGGGCGAGGTCGGGCTGCTGGGCCTCGCCGGTGGAGGCGTAGAGATAGCCGTCGGGGCCGAAGGCGAGGCGGCCGCCGTTGTGGTAGCGGTTCTTCTTGATGCCCTGCAGCAGGACCTTGTAGTCGCCGAGCTTGGTGCCGTCGTAGGTCATGCGCACGACCCGGTTGCCCTCGGCGGCGGTGTGCATGAAGTAGACGTAGTGGTTCGTCTCCCACTTGGGGTCGACGGCGACGCCGAGCAGGCCGCCCTCGCCGTTGGTGGTCACGGCGCCCGGCACGGTGCCGACCTGGGTCTTCGCGCCGTCCTTGGTGACCTTCCAGACCCGGAAGTCGTCCCGCTCGGTGACCAGCGCGGTCTTGCCGTCGGGCATCCAGTAGGTGCCCCAGGGGATGGTCCAGCCCGTGGAGAGGGTGGCGACGGAGGACGGGACACCGCCGTCGGTGGCGCAGGCCTTGGTGGTGAAGGAGACCGTGTTGCTCGCCGGGGAGACATTGCCGGCGGCGTCGCGGGCGACGACGTTCAGGCTGTAGGGGCTGTTGCAGGCGAGCCCGTTGAGCGTGGTGGAGGTGCCGCTGGTGACGCTCTTGTACACGGTGGTGCCGCTGCGCACGTCGTAGGCCGTGACGGCGCGGTCGTCGGTGGCGGCGCCCCAGGTGAGGTCGACGGTGTTCGCCGTGATGCCGGCCGCCTTCAGGGTGCCGGGGGCGGTCGGCGGGGTGCTGTCGGAGCTGGGTTTGGTGGTGCAGTCGACGACCGGGCTGGCGGGTGAGGTGTTGCCGGCCGCGTCACGGGCGATGACCGTGAGGTTGTACGGAGTGTTCGGGGCGAGCCCGGTCAGCGCCTTGGAGGTCGCGCCGCCCGCTGCCTCACTGATCTTGTTGCCGTGCTCGTAGATGTCGTAGGCGGCCACGCCCACGTCGTCGGTCGAGGCGCCCCACGACAGGGTCAGGCCGTCCTCGCCGATGTCCGAGCAGGAGGGCTGGCCGGGGCGGGTGGGGGCCTGGGTGTCGGACGGGGTGCCGAGGCTGATGCGGTCCAGGTTGGGTCCGCCGTTCGCGGTGGTGGCCGTGGCCCGGATCGTGTTGCTGCCCGCCTTCAGGGTGACGCCGACGGACTTGGACGCCCAGGTGTTCCAGTCCGCCGTCGCCGGGAAGGAGACGGCGGAGGCGACGACGGTTCCGTTGACGGAGAGGTCCATCGGCCGGTCGGTGCCGGTGCCGTTGGCGTAGCGCAGGGTGAGCGACGCGGGTCCGGCGGCGGCCGCGGCGACCGTGAACTCCACGGAGGAGCCCTTGACGTTGGTGTAGTCGACGAAGCCGGTGCCGGAGTAGCCGGTGTGGTTGGTGGCGACGGTGCCCTGGGAGATCTTTGCGTCCTCGGCCTGGTAGTCGGTGGCCGCGCTCGCGGTGCCCTGGCTCAGTACGACGAAGGGCACGGCGAGGGCCAGGGAGACGGCGCAGACGAGTACTCTTTCGCGTTTCATGAGGGTTCCCTCGGCTAGCTGTTGACGGGTGTCACACGGATCAGCCGGGTCTCGCCCGGCCGCAGCGTCGCGCTGTACGCGTCGGCGATCGCCCCCTTGTGGGAGCCGGACCAGAGGTCCGTGACGTCACCGGAGCCGGTGAAGCCCACCTGCGACCAGTTCACGGAGACCGTGGCGGTACCGGACGTGCCGGTGTTGAACAGCGCCACCGCATAGGCGCCGCTGCTCTCGCGTTTGCTCCACACCTGCTTGACCCCGCTGTCGACGATCCGGCGCGCCGCGATCCCGTCCTGGTCGACGGCGACGAGCCGGTCGTTGGTGAGCATCGGCTTGTCGACCGGGTCGAGTTGGGTGAGGTCGGTGCCCAGCAGCAGGGGGGCCGCCGCCATCGACCACAGGGTGAGCTGGGAGCGGCGCTGGTCGGCGGTGAGCCCCGCCCGGTCGCCGTTGCCGATCTCCAGGGAGTCGAGGTCGTTCCAGCCGCCGGGTCCGGCGTACGGCTGCCAGGAGGCGGCCGAGGCGAAACGGGCAAGGACATGGGACCAGTCGGTGAGGGGGTAGCCGCTGCCGTGGGGGCCGGGGCCGCAGTAGCACTCGACGTCGCCCTGGGTGCGCCAGCTGTTGGCGAGCGCCCGCCAGGTGGTGGCGTGGTCGATCGGGAGGTTGTTGGACAGGGCGAAGGTGATCGGCCGGCCGGTGGCGCGCAGGGCCTTGTCCCAGGCTCTGACGTCGGGGACGTCCTGGGCGCCCACGCCGTCGATCTTCAGGTAGTCGACGCCCCACGAAGCGAACTGCCTGGCCCAGGAGTTGACGAACTCCTGCGCTCCGGGCCGGGTGTAGTCGATGGCGTACATGTTCTTGCAGTTGTAGTTCTTCTCGGTCGTCGAGGTGTCCGCGATGTCCTTGGCGTGGTACGGCGTACCCTCGATCGGGGTGTTCCTGGTGACGGCGTTCTTGGCGATGCCGGGGGTGACGTAGAAGCCGAACTTCAGCCCCTTGGCGTGGATGTGGTCGGCGAGAGCCTTGATGCCGCCGGGGAACTTGGCGGTGTCCGCGCTCCAGCGGCCGTAGGAGTCGACGGCGAACCCGTCGGCATCGCACTTCTGCCAGAAGTCGTCGAGGTTGACGAAGACGAAGCCGTGGTCCTTCAGGCCGCTCGCCGCCAGGGCGTCGGCCTGTGCCTCGATCTTCGCCTCGGTGGGCTCGCGGCGGACGAAGCTCCAGCTGCTCCAGCCCAGGGCGGGCCGCAGGGACTGGCCGTTGTCGGAGGCCGCCGCGGGAGGGGCGGTGGCCGTGAGCGGCAGCGCGGCGGCGGCGAGCAGCCCGGCCGCCGTGAGTGCCCTGCCCCGGGTCATGGCCTTGGTCATCGCCGCCCTCCCCTCGGCGCGGGGGTGGCGTAGGAGGTGCCGATCCAGGCCTCGTCGATCCGCAGCCGCCGATAGTGGGTGGTGTCGCCGGCGGCGGCCCAGGTGGTGTCGACCTCCAGGCGGACATAGCGGGCGGTGGCGGCGGTCAGGTCGATGCCCTGGACGCCGCGGGCGCTGGGCAGTTGGCCGGTCCGGACCGGGCTGCCCCAGTTCTTGCCGTCGGCGCTGAGGTAGACCTTGTAGGCCTTGATGCGCGCGGACTGCTCGGTGGCCGAGCGGGCGTAGGCGACGGAGTCCTCACGCTGGTTGAGCCCGAGGTACTGCACCCTCTTCGGCGCCCCGAGGTCGAAGGTGAGGCTGACCGGCAGGGTCTTGTCGTTGTCCCAATAGGTGAGGTAGTCGCCGTCCGCGGCGGCGGAGCCGGGGTGGCCGCCGGCCGACGCGCCGGCGGCCACCTCGACGCCGGTCGCGATGCCCTGGCGGCCGGCGGTGATCACCTTGAACACGGTGTCGTAGGGGTCCCAGCTGCCCAGTCCGCCGAGGGTGAGCACACCGCCGGACTGCGACCAGGAGACCGCCGCCCCGGTGCGCAGGTCGGTGACGGAGGCGATGCGGTAGCCGTTGTCGCGGATGCGCAGGGTGCTGGTGCTCGGCGGGGTCAGGACGTGGATGTACTGCCGGTTCGGGTCGTCCTTGGCGACGGTGGTGACGCCGTGGGCGCCGTCGTTCCAGAAACCGGGTTTGAGGCCGCCGTACATGTAGCCGCCGCCCTCGGTGCCGTGCAGCGACTCCCAGATGGGGTTCAGGTAGCTGTCGGCGAAGGTGTTGAAGGCGGCCTGGTTGGCCGGGAACCTGCCGTTGACCTCAGCGGTCTCCGCCATCAGCGCCTTCACCGAGGAGCCTGCATTGGTGACGAGGCGGCCGATGGTCAGCTTGCGGTCGACCGTGGGGTCGGAGCCGTCGTACCACCACGCGCCGGTCGACGGGAGCTTGAAGTCGGCCTCGGTGAGCCGGGGTTGGGCGGTGTAGATCGCCTGCGGATAGTCGTAGGCGGGCGTCATTCCCGTCTTCTGCTCATTGCTGATCATGTCCATGATCGGCGTGTCCTCGTTGTTGTTGCTGAGGGTGTAGTTCGGGCGCTTGGCGTAGATCTGCGCGTAGAGGTCGTGGCTCTCCCAGTACGCGTTGTCGTTGTCGATCCAGAAGCCGCCGAGGTCGGGGTAGCGGTCCATGACCTCGAAGAAGTTGTCGTAGGAGAACTGCCCGAAGCCGTCGCGGGTGGTCAGGTCGACGTTCTTGCCCTTGTAGGCGGAGTAGGCGGCGGAGTCGAGCCACTCGTGGCCGCCGTCGTCGTGCCACTGGGGGTCGTCGGTCATGTAGAGGATGACCTTCATGCCCTTGGCCTTGGCGGCGCCGATCAGTTCGCCGAGGAAGTCCCGCTCGGTGGAGCAGGAGCCGGGGATCTTCGACGGCCAGGGGCGGGCGTAGCCGAGCCGGCTGTGGAACGTCGCCAGCACGATGTACTGCGTGTGCAGTTTCCTGGCTTCGTTCACCCAGTAGTCCGGCGTCCAGCCGCCCTCGGTGACGTCCTTCTCCCAGGCGCCGCAGCTGGTGTGGCCGGGTGCGGTGCGCAGGCCCCAGTGCAGGAAGAGGCCGCCGACGGAGGCGCGCAGGAAGGCCTGGCGGGGGTTCTCCACATCGCGCGGGCGCAGCGGTGTGCCGCAGTTCCGGGTGGATCCGCTCGCCGAGACCCGCAGGGCGCCGCCGGTGGTGGTGTGGCTGTCGGTCAGGCAGTAGCCCGTGACGTTCTGCAGGCCGATGTCGTGGGGGGACCTGCTCCCCTTCTGCGCCGTGAAGCGGGTCAGCCGGATGCCGTCGGCCGCGTTCGCGATGACGGCGGGGCGGCCGTCGTCGGCGGCGTAGCGCACCGCGCTGTCGGTGAACTGGATGTCGTCGGCGTTGTGCAGGTACCAGCCGTACGCCGGCCGGGTGCCGATGCTCTTCGGGTTGTAGTCGTTCGGGTCGTTGCCCGGCACCCCGGTGGACATGGTGCCGTTGCCGCCCGGGACGGTGATGTCGACGTGCGTGAAGGTGATCCCGCTGATCCGGTGGCCGCTCTCGCCCCACAGGGTCGGGCTGAAGGAGGGGCTGCTGCCGGTGGCGGTGATGTTGTCGTACGTCACGTCGCTGATCGACCCCACACCCGGGCTGTCGCCGCATCGTCCGCGTGTGCCGATCTTCTCCATGATCGGCGAGTGGACGTCCGTCATCGTGATGTCGCGGTAGTGGACGTCGGAGATCTTCGCGCCGTCCATGGAGACCATGCCGAGGCCGGACTTGTCGGCGCCCTCGATGCGGATCTTCTCGAACTGGTAGTCCGAGAAGTCGCCGCAGGTCTCGGAGCCGAACATCAGGGCGTTGCAGCAGCGCGCCGAGAGCACCGAACCGCTCACCCGCACATGGCCGCTCGGGAGTTTGGCGCCCAGGGCGTAGTCGCTCTTGAAGACCAGGGCGTCGTCGTTGGCGGCGATGTGCGCGCCGGTGATCGTCACGTTCGTGGTGGAGATGATGTTCCAGCCGTCGCGGTCGCTCGCGGTGTCGATGGTCAGACGGTCGGAGACGACGTTCGTGCAGCCGTTGATCAGGGCGGCGAAGTGGCCGCCGCGGCGCAGGGTGAGGCCGTCGCCGAGGCGGAGTCCGTCGCAGCGGGTCAGCGACAGGATCTTGTCGGCCTGGCCGGACTTGGGGTTGCCGGTGATCAGGTCGCCCGCACCGTCGATGACCCCGGCACCGGTGAAGCCGATGTCGGTCAGCCTGTCGCCGTAGATCATCGCGTTGTGGAAGTGGCTGTGCCCGTAGTCCTGGTACTTGTCGTTCGGGTTGGACTCGGGCGGGTCGTAGGTGTTCGCCGAGGAGCCCTGGATCGTGGCGCCCTTGTCGACCTGGAGCGTCACATGGCTCTTCATGTGGATGGTGTTCTTTGACTTGTAGGTGCCGGCCGGGAAGCGGACGGTGCCTCCACCCGCCGCGCTCGCGGCGTCGACGGCCTTGTCGATGGCGGGGGTGTCGTTGGCGGAGCCGTCGCCCTTGGCGCCGTAGTCGCGCACGTCGTACACGGCGGCGGGGCGGGGCGTGTCGGGACGCGGGGCCGCGAGGGCGGCGGGGTGGGAGAGGCCGAGCACGACGGCGAGGGCGCACAGGACGATCGCCGCCGCCCGTCTCGGGCCGGCGATGTGGGGTTTCACGGGACGGCTCCTCTAGACGAGTTGGTAGCCTCGGAGATCGGTCAGCAGCAGGTAGGTGTCCTGCAGGGACCCGGAGGTGTCGCCGAGGGAGCGGTAGATGCCCCACTTCGGGCGCACCCGGTCGGCGAGGAAGGTGTCGACACCGGTTCTCGACGTGTCGACGACGGTCGTGGAACCGCTCTTGAGGATCCAGCGGACGGAACCGGCCGAGCCGTTGCCGACCTTGATCTGGAAGTCGACGTCGGTCCATTTGTCGTGCAGCGGGTCGAGGTCGGTACGGCCGACGAGGATGTCGTCGCCGGCGAGCCGGAGTTCGATGGTCTGCCTCCCTCGCCCGTCCCTTCGCAGCGACTGCACGACGATCGGCGAGGTACCGTTGCCGGGCTGTTTCATCTGCATGATGTGGGTGAAGGTGGTCGTGGCCTTGAGCGTGCCGGGGATGTACATCGAGTAGGTGATCCGCCAGGTCTGGCCCTCGGCCCACTTCAGGTAGCCGCTCGGGCCGGTGCGCAGGCCGGTGACCTCCTGGCGCTGGCGGTCGGTGGACGTGTCCCGGTCGACGGTGTGGATGTCGAAGCGCCAGTTGTCGCCCGTGGCGAAGATGTGCGGATGGCCGGCCGGGTGGGAGTGGGCGCGGTCGTCCTCGACGGTCTCGAAGGCGCCGAGCCCGTCGGTGCGCGCCGACGGCGACCACTTCAGCCGCCAGGAGGCGGCGATGGGGGCACCGCTCGCGCGAGCGGGGCCGAGCGTCGGGGACTCGGTGGCCGGCAGGACCCTGGCGGCTGCCGCGGCACCGCCCAGCGCGGCGCCCAGCACAGCCCTTCTGGACGTGCTCATGACACAGAATCACCTCGCAGCTGCTCGTTCATGATCAGGAAGGCGCCGAGCCCGTGGAAGTCGTTGACGGCCCGGGTGCGGCCGACGTAGTACGCGTAGTCGCCGACGTTGGTGCCGACGGAGATGTCGGACAGATCGGTGCGCCCGTCGCCGCCCACCGACAGCCGCGCCAGCACCCCCTGGTAGCCGCGCCGGGCGACGGCCTCGAAGTGCCGGTCCAGATAGCCCTGCCGGGCGCCGCGGTCGAGGGCGTAGGTGAACATGCTGGAGCAGGAGGTCTCCGTCCAGTTGTCCGATCGCCCGCCCTTGTCGACGACCTGGAACCAGCGCCCGGAGGCCGGGTCCTGGTACTTCTCCAGCGCTGACGCCAACGCGCCGAAGATGTGCAGCAGTTGGGGACGCCGGGGCTGGTCCGCGGGGATCGCGTCCAGGACGTCGGTGAGCGCCATGGCGTACCAGCCGACGGCACGGCACCAGTGCTCGGGCGCGAGCCCCGTGGCCGGGTCGGCCCAGCTCGCCGACTTCGACTCGTCGTAGGCGTGCCGCAACAGGCCGTTCGCCACCTGCAGATGACCGCCGTAGACGGCGAGCTGCCGGGCGGCCTCCTCGTCGGTGTAGGCGCTGTCGGCGAACTCCTTGCCGTACTCGACGAGGAACGGGTTCACCATGTAGGCGCCGTCCGCCCACAGCTGGTGGGCCCGGCTGCTGGTGTCGGCGTGCCAGAAGCCGCCGTCCGAGGTGCGCGGATAGGTCCGCAGACGGTCGCGGATCTTCTGTGCCGCCTTGCGGTAGCGGTCCTGGCCGGTCTCGTGGTGCAGGATCACCAGCAGCCGGCCCGCCTGCATGCTGTCGAGGCTGTCGAAGGACTGGGCGATGCCGCCGTCGGCGCTCACGAACCGGTCGACGTAGGCCTTGATGTACGACAGCAGGCGCGGGTCGTGGGTGCGCCGGTAGACCAGGTACTGGCCGTACAGGTACAGGCCCACCGGGTACGACCAGCCGCCGATGGTGGCCGGTGTGTAGCGCGCCATGGTGGAGTCGGTGACGGCCCTGGACCAGTCGCGGGCGGCGGCCGGGCGGGCCGGGGCGAGGGTCGCGGGGGCGGCGCTCGCCGGGGGTACGGCGGCGGGCAGCGCGGCAAGGACGGCGGTGGCGAGCGCGGTGGCGGTCAGCGCCGCGCGCAGGCGTCGGCGTCTCATGGTCCTCCTTCTCGGTAGGCGTACGCGGGTGGGTGCGGGGTGCGGGCGGCACCGTCCACCAGGGCGTCGACGAGCGGGCGCTCCGGGGCGTGCCGACAGGCGGGGTCGGTGCGGGCGGCGTCCCCGGTCAGGGCGTGGGCCTGGCAGCGGCAGCCGCCGTGGTCGACCGTGCGCAGTGCGCAGCCGCGGCACGGCTCGGGCATCCAGTCCTCGCCCCGGAAGGCCCGGAAAGCGCTCGACTCCCGCCATATCCAGCTGAGCCGACAGTCCTGCACACGGGGTGGGTCCAGGTCGGGCAGCGTGCCGGCGGCCGGACAGGGCAGCACCGTGCCGTCCGGGGCGACGGTCAGGGAGACGGCACCCCAGCCGCCCATACAGGGTTTCGCGGTGGCGTCCACGAGATCGGGGGCCACCCACACCAGCTCCAGGGCGTCGCCGAGCCGCGCCCGCCAGAAGGCCACCCGGGTGCGGGCCCGCTCGACCTGGGCGGGCGTGGGCAGCAGGGCGGCGCGGTTGCGGGCCGCCCAGCCGTGGTACTGGGTGTTCGCCAGCTCGATCCGGTCGGCGCCCCAGTCGAGCGCGAGCCGGACCAGGCCGTCGAGGTCGTCCAGGTTGGCGCGGTGCAGGACGGCGTTCAGCCCGAGGGGCAGTCCGGCCTCGCGGACCAGCCGCGCGGCGCGTTCCTTCGCCGTGAACGACCGCGCCCCCGCGACGTGTTCGGCCGTGCTCGGATCGGCGTGCTGCACCGAGAGCTGCACACTGCGCAGCCCGGCCCCGGTCAGCGCGGCCAGCCGTCCCTCGCCGAGCCCCAGCCCGCTGGTGACGAGCTGGGTGTACAGGCCGGCGCCGTCCGCGGCGGCCACCAGCTCGGGCAGATCGCGCCGCAGCAGCGGCTCGCCGCCGGACAGATGGGTGTGCACGACACCGAGGTCACCCGCCTGCCGGAAGACATCCGACCACTGGTCGGTGGTCAACTCCGCTGACCGACGGGTCAGTTCGACCGGGTTGGAGCAGTAGCCGCAGCGCAGCGGGCAGGCTTGGGTGAGTTCGGCGAGCAGGGCCCAGGGCGGGCCGGGGGGTTCGGTCATCTCAGCCAGCCCTCCTTCCGCAACCGGTGGAGAAACTCGGGGACTTCGGCGGCGACCGGCGCGCCCGGATGGCGTACGGCCAGCTCGGCGACGACGGCGGCCATGTCCCGGACGCCGTCGCACAGCCGCAGCACGTCGCCGGCGCTGCCGTCGAGCACCACCACCCGCTCCGGCAGCAGCAACAGGTCGGTGCCCCGGACCGGGTCGTGGCGCAGCATCACGCCTCGGGCCGGGACGGGGCGCCACGGCGTCGGGGCGGGGGCGCGGACGGGTGGTGCCGGTGGTCGGGTCATGGCCCGCTCCGGTCCACCGCGTCCAGCAGGGCCCACAGCACATCGCACTTGAACTCCAGTGCGGCGACGGCCCGTTGCTGCTCCTCGAGGGTGCGGGCGCGGTCGAGCACCAGGGCGAGGGCCTGGTCGGCGTCGCGGGCGCCCTGGGTGACGCGGGTGCGGAAGTAGGCGAGGCCCGACGGATCGATCCACGGGTAGTGGCGTTCGAAGGCGGCGATGCGGGTGCGCATCAGGTCCGGGGCGGACAGCTCGGTCAGGGAGGCCGCCACGGCGTCCAGCACCGGGCGCCGGCGGCAGAAGGTGACGTACGCCTCGACCGCGAAACGCACCCCGGGCGGCACCCGGGAGGCGTCCAGAAGCTCCTCGCGCGCGAGGCCGGCCGCCTCGCCGAGCCGCAGCCAGCGCTCGATACCGCCGCCCCGCGCCGGGTCGGCGTCGATGCCGTCCTGGTCGTGGATGCGGCGCAGCCAGGCCCGGCGCTCCTCGGGCCGGTCGAGCCCGGCGAGGATCAGCGCGTCCTTCACGGGGATGTGCCGCTGGTAGTGGAAGCGGGCGGCGATCCAGCGGCGCAGTTCGGCGGGGGTCAGCTCACCGCGGTGCATCCGCTGGTTGAAGGGGTGGCGGTCGTGGTAGCGCGTCGCGGTGACCGCGCGCAGTCGCGCGGTGAACTCGGCGGCCGGCCAGGCGGCGCGGCCGTCGAGTTCCGGTGGCGCCGCGGTCATGCGGCCGGGGGCGGCTCGGGCGGACGACGGTCGGCGAGCGCGTACGCGGTCACCTCCAGCGCGGTCTCCACGATGTGGAAGCCAGGGCTTCGCCAGACCTTTTCATCGGATGTCTGGGGGTCGAAGTGCGGTGTCACTGCAGACAGCGAAGGGCTCTCGTTCATGTGTGCGTACTCGCTTTCCTGAGGGTGGGGAGTCTCAGAAGAGAGTCAAGGGAGTCACAGGGGATGCAGCGGCCATGGTCAGGGCCGGTTCACATGTATGCACCAGGTTCATTGACACGACCGGTGGCGCGATACAGAGTCGCGGGGCGACGCGCCCCGGTCAATGGTCCGGACCGAAAACGTCGGATGCGTTTCCGGCCAATCTCCACCCACGACACTGACTGACCGGTCAGTTGAGAAAGATCGCGCGGTCAGGAATGCGGCGCGGCGTGTGATCGTTGACCATAGGAGTACGACCCGTCGACAACCGAAGGATCAATAGGCTCGTGAGCAGCAAGGTCCCCCCGATCATCCTGAACAACGGCGTCGAGATGCCCCAGCTGGGCTACGGCGTGTGGCAGGTGCCGGACGACGAGGCCGAGCGGGCCGTCGTCACGGCTCTGGAGGCCGGGTACCGCAGCATCGACACAGCGGCGATCTACGGCAACGAAAAGGGCACCGGCAAGGCGATCGCCACCTCCGGCGTTCCGCGCGAGGAAGTGTTCCTCACGACGAAGGTCTGGAACGCGGACCAGGGCTACGACGCCGCGCTGCGCGCCTTCGACACCTCGCTGACCAAGCTGGGCACGGACTACGTGGACCTGTACCTGATCCACTGGCCGCTGCCCTCGAAGGACCTGTACGTGGAGACGTACAAGGCGTTCGAGAAGATCCATTCGGACGGCCGGGCCAAGGCCATCGGTGTCTCGAACTTCCTTCCCGAGCACCTGGACCGGCTGATCGCGGAGACGAACGTCATCCCGGCCGTCAACCAGATCGAGCTGCACCCGCACCTTCAGCAGCACGCCGCCCGCGAGTTCCACGCCGAGCAGGGCATCGCGACCGAGGCCTGGTCGCCGCTCGGCCAGGGCAAGGGCCTCCTGGAGGTGCCGGCGATCGTCGCCATCGCGCAGAAGCACGGCCGTACACCGGCCCAGATCGTGCTGCGCTGGCACATCCAGCTCGGCAACGTCGTGATCCCCAAGTCCGTGACGCCCTCGCGGATCAAGGAGAACATCGAGGTCTTCGACTTCAGCCTGGACGACGAGGACCTCGCGGCGATCAGCGCCCTCAACGAGGACCGGCGGATCGGCCCCGACCCGGCCACCTTCGACATGAGCTGACACCGCGGCACACCACGGCCGTCCGCCCCGCCGGCACCGCGGGGCGGGCGGCCGTGCCCCGTCCGTGGGGACCGCTACGCCCGCGCCCTCAGTCGCTCCGCACGTCCGCGTGCACGATCTCGAACTCCTCCAGGGCGATCACCGCGACATGCGCCTTGGCCGCGCCCTCGCGCCGGACCGTAGCCTGACCGGTCCGGGACGCCACGAGTGCGCCGCGATCGGTGAAGAGGACACCGGTCATGCCGCGGCCGCGTGCACGGTCCAGGAAGAGGGCCGCCCCGGCGAAACCGGGCAGGTCCTCCAGCCGGGGCAGCACACCGGTGCGGAAGGTGTCGGCGGCCAGATCCGCGTCCGCCGGTGCGAACTCCACCCGGGTGAGCCGCAGCCCGCCGCCGGCGAGGGTCCGCCGCCCGGCATGGAGGACGGCCGCCTCGTAGTTCTCGACCGCGACGGTCCCGGCGAAGGGCTGCAGCAGCTCCGGCCGACGCGCGCGCATCACCTCGTCGCTGTTGTGGCGCGCCTCGACGGACTCCCACCAGCTGACCGAGAGCAGTTTGCCGAGGTCGCGGTCGATGAAGACGCCCGCCCCCCGATAGCCGGGCCGTTCCTCCAGCAGGTCGTGGCCCTGGGTGTTCAGGGCGTGGACGGCCGCGCCCAGCTGTGCCGGATCGCCGGTCGCGTACACCGTGCGTACGAACATGCGCCTCGCCTCCCGGAGCCGTGGCCAGGCCGGCCCACGGCGGCTGACATATCCGGAAAAGTCATCCCCTTCAGTCTTGCCACGGTCGTAAATCACCGCAATCCGCACAGGATTCGGGAGTTCGCAACCGGAGTCTTGACGAGGACATGCACACGGGTCCACCGTGTACGGCACCTGGTAAGGAAACTTTCCTAACAGAAGGGCCCCCCACCGTGCGCCTTCGAAACCTGACCCTCGCCGCGGCCTCCGGTGCCGCGCTGCTCGCCGCCGGAGTACTGCCCGCGCACGCGACCGCCGGTTCGGCGGCCGGGACCGCCCCGGCCTCCGCCCGGGAGGGCTCGGTCAGCGCGGCCGACCTGCTCGCCAAGGTGAAGTCCTGTTCGCAGATATCGAACGGGAAGTACAAGACGGACGACGAGACGTCGGCCACCGTCCCCGTGTGCGGCAAGAACGGCGCGGTGTTCTGGAAGGCCGACATGGACATCGACTGCGACGGCCAGACCACCACCAACTGCAACAAGAACCGCGACCCCTGGTACCAGGACGACACGGCCTTCCACCAGTCCGACGGCAAGCCGCTGAAGGCGGAGTCGCTGCCGTACGTCGTGGTGCCCAGCTCCAGCAGCATCTGGAACTACTCCGGCGCCGGCATCAAGGGCGGCGGTGTGGTCGCGGTCGTCTACGGCAACAAGGTGGAGTACGCCGTCGTCGGCGACACCGGCCCCACGAAGATCATCGGCGAGGCGTCGTACGCCACCGCCAAGGCGCTCGGCATCGACCCCGACCCGAAGACCGGCGGGGCCGACTCCGGCGTGACCTACATCCTGTTCAAGAACTCCAAGGTCTCCCCCATCGAGAGCCACAGCGCGGCCGTCTCCCTCGGGGACCAGCTGGCCAAGCAGTTCCTGGCCGACAACTGACCTGTGTCGTACGTCAGTTGGGCTGACCCAGCGGGCGGACGACCACGGTGTTGACGTCGACCCCGGCCGGCTGCCGGATCGCCCAGACCACCGAGTCAGCGATCTGGTCGGCCGTCAGCAGCAGCCCCGGCGGCAGGCTGCCGAGACCGTCCCAGAACGGGGTCTCCACCCGGCCGGGGGCGACCAGCGTCACACCGATCCCGAACTCCGTGACCTGGCGCCGGGTGTTCTCGGCGAGCCCGGTGACCGCCCACTTCGTGGCGCCGTAGAGGTTGCCCGGAGCGTTCACGAAGCCGGCGACGCTGCCGATGAGGACGATCCGGCCGCGGGACTCCTTCAGCGCCTCGACGGAAGCCCTGACGAGCAGGGCCGGACCGAGCACGTTGGTGAGCACCATCTCGGTCCAGCCGGACGGGTCGCCTTCCGCGACGGTGTCGTGGGTGGCGAAACCGGCGTTGGCGACGACCGTGTCCAGCCGGCCGTACGCCTTGAGCGTACGGTCGACGGCGTCCTGGATGTCATTGAACGCCGCCGCATCACCGGCGACGGTCAGCAGTTCACCGGGATTGCCCAGGCTGTCGGCGAAGTCCCGCAGCCGGGACTCCGTACGGCCGGTGACGGTGACCTTGTGGCCGGTGGCCAGCAGCTGCCGGGCTACGGCGGCACCGATGCCGGTGGCGCCGCCGGTGATGAGTGCGACCGGAGAATCGTGCACGGTTTCCCCCTGTGCGTCGGTGAACGCCGGGCAGTCCATCACTTGGAGAGCCCTCGAAGTCAAGTCCCGTCGCACGTACGGCGGTAGGGGACCGAGGGGAGGCGGCGGTGCCGGACGGCTCGGGCCGACACAGGCCCTAGACCGGTCGTACCGCGCGGTGCACCGTGTGGGCCGCCAGGACGAAGACGTCGGGGCGGCGGTGGACGCCGGCGGGATCGGTGGGGTCGAGGAGGCGGTCGAGGGTGGCGCGGTCCTCGGCGTCCAGGGCGTCGGCGTAGGCCTCCCTGGCGCGGGTCAGCCTGGCGACGACGAAGGCGCGGGCCCGGTCCGGGAGGGGGGCGGGCACATCGAGGAGGAAGCTGCGGGTGCCGGTGTGCTTCAGACCGGCACCCGCCAGCAGGGCCGGCCAGTCCTCGGTCACGGCGACCGCGCTGGGCAGCTCGGCACGCATCCGGGCGAAGCGGTCCTCCTGGACCGCGTCGAGGCGGGCCTGGAGTCCGGGGTGGCCGAAGCCGATGTCGCGAGGCAGACAGCGGCCGGACAGGCCGCCCTCCAGGATGGCCAGTGTGCCGCCGGGGGCGAGCCGGTCCGCGAACGCGGCGAGCGCGGCCTTCTGGTCGCCGAGGTGGTGCAGGCTGCGGCTGGCCCACAACAGGTCCGCCGGATAGTCCAACTCGGCCAGGGAATCGGGCAGTTCACCGGTGATGGTGTCGAAGCGGTCCGCGACGCCCTGGCGGGCGGCTCGGGCCCGGGCGTGCTCCAGGAGCGGCGCGGAGCCGTCGGCGGCGACCACCCGTGCGCCGGGGAACGTCTTCGCCATGAGGCATGCGATCACCCCGGGCCCGCTGCCCGCGTCCACGATCAGACCGGGCTCGGTCACCTCCTCGCCCAGCCAGGCCAGGGCACGAGCGTAGGCCGGGCTGTGCACCTCGGCCTCCGCCTCCAGCAGCGCCACCATGGCGCCCCAGTCGATGTCGTCTCCGTGCCCGTGGCTGTGGCCCTGGTGTGTGGAGTGCCCGTGGCGGTCGTCGGGGTCGTGGTGGTCGTGTGCCATGGTGGTCAGCCTCTCGCTCGGATGCGGCCAGCCTGCGACGGCGCACGGACGGATGCCACCTTCGTTGCCGGTGCCGCAAAAAATTGCGGGTGCCGCGCAACACATCGCGGGCACGCGATCCGCCGGGGGCGGCGCCACGACAGCGGCGGGCAGGCGTTCCGCCCCGCATCCGTCGTCACCCGCACCGGCCGCGCCCGGCCTGCCTCCCGCCTTCCCGTCTCCTCACGCCGCCGTCGGCTTGCGGAACGCCCGTACCGCGAACACCGGGTCGGGTCGCGGGCGGTCCTGGTCGGGGAGGCGGGAGAGGCGTGTGGCGAACTCCTCCGTGCGGGACTGGCCGGGGGGCAGCATCGTGAACCAGCCGCGGCGCAGGTCGGCGATGGTGGCGCGCGGGCTGCGGCCCTGGCCGACGCCGCGGAACACGCCGTCGCCGGCCGGCCGGAGCCCGTGGCGGACGGCGTGCCCGGTGACGGTGGCGGCGGCGTCCTGGGCGGTGCGGCGCGGGCGGGGGGCGAGCACGGCGTCGATGTCGCTGCCGACGTCGTGCGCCGCGGCCTTGTCGACGGTGGTGACGTAGATCCCGCCGGGCCGCAGCACCCGGGCGCACTCGGCGACGATCGCGCGGACGTCCTCGGGGGCGTCCGGCAGATGCAGCAGCCAGATGCTGGTGACCACGTGGAAGGCGCCGGTGCGAAAGGGCAGTCGGCGGCTGTCGGCCCGTACGACCGCGCCGGGCAGCCGGGCCCCCGCCCTGCACACCATGGCGGGGGTGAGGTCGGCGCCGGTCACCCTCAGCCCCGGACGGTCGGCGGCCAGGCGGCGGGTGACGATGCCGGTGCCGCAGGCCACGTCGAGCAGATGACCCGGCCCGTCGGGGACGAGACCGAGCACCGCTTCGGTGGCCGCCGCGGCGCGGGCCTCGCCGCCCCGTGAGACGTCGTAGGCGTCGGCTTCCTTGTCGTAGTCCAGCACACCCCTCAGTGTCCGCCGTGACCTGGGGCGATGTCCTCCACCCTGTGGGCGAGCGCGAAGTCCTTGGCGGTGAGTGCGCCGCCCGCGCTGTGTGTGTGGACGCTGAGGGAGACGGTGTTGTAGCCGAGGACGAGGTCGGAGTGGTGGTCCAGTTCGTCCTGGACGGCGGCGACGTGCATGACCAGCGCCGCCGCCGCGACATGCGAGCCGAGGCGGTAGGAGCGGGTGAGCCGGCCGGCGTCGTCGACCGACCAGCCGGGCAGCTCCGCCAGCCGGTCCTCGATCTCCTTCTGCGACAACGGTTCTACGGCCATGGCCGGGCTCCCTTCGAGGGGCGGGACGGCGGTTACGGGTTCAGCCTGCCACGGCGGCCCCGCGCGTACGCCGCCCCGCGAGCGCGCTCAGCCCTGCGTGTACGCCGCCGCGAGGTCGTCGGCGAGCGCCGCGATGCGGTCCCGGCCCTCCACCCGGGCCACCCAGCCGTGCGGCAGACCGGTGTCGCCGTGCCACGCGCCGAGCAGGTTGCCGCAGACGGAGCCGGTGGAGTCGCTGTCGCCCGAGTGGTTGACGGACAGCAGCAGCGCCGCCTCGGGGTCGGGCTCGGCGAGCGCGCAGTAGACGGCGACGGCGACGGCCTCCTCGGCGATCCAGCCCGCGCCGAGGGACTCCACCTTCTCGGCCGTCGGTGCCCCGCCGTCGGCGAGGTCCAGGGCCGCGCGCAGGGCGGCCGACGTCTCGGTGTGCCCCTGGTGCCGCTCCAGCAGCCGCAGCGTGCGCAGCACCGCGCCCTGAAGACCGTCCCCGGCGACCAGATGTGCCACGATCGCGGCGAACGCGCCGGCCGCGTAGTAGCCGGTGGGATGGCCGTGGGTGATCTGGGCGCCGCGCGCCGCCATGGCGAAGGCCGCGTCGGCGGGGGCCACCAGGCCGAACGGGGCCGAGCGCATCACCGTGCCGCAGCCCTTGGAGTCGGGGTTCACCTCGCCCGGCGAGCCGTCGAGCGGGAGCGCGGGGTCGGGCGCGTACATCTGGGCGACGCCGGACAGACAGGCGTTCCCGGGGGCGCGACGGGAGTACAGCCAGGCCTCGGTGACCAGGCCGCCCGCCGAGGCGGCGGGCTCCCCCGGCGCCGGCTGCTCGGGGCCGCGCTGGGACTGGGTCCGCAGCCAGCGCTCGTACGCCTGGCGCAGCACCAGGGACCACGACTCGCGCGGCTGTGTCCGCGCCTGGACCAGGGCCTCGACGGTGAACAGGGTCATCTGGGTGTCGTCGCTGATCAGGCCGACCGCACCGGGCGTACCGAGGACGAAACCGGTGACGCCGCGCGGGCCGTGTGCGGCGCGGATCCGGTCCAGGGTGGAGAACTCCACCTGGTAGCCGAGGGCGTCACCGATCGCGCCACCGAGGAGACAGCCGCGCACTCTCGCCCGGTACACGGCGGCGGCCTGCAGGGACGGCGTCTGCCACGGCTTCGGCCACGGCTGGTTCATACGTAACTCCTCGACTTCGGTCACATGTATGAGCGACTCGGCTACGGTCGGTCGTATGACCATTCTCGCCACCGGCCCTTCCGCGTCCGCCACCGCCCCCGCCGAGGGCAAGGGTGTCGGCCCCCTGCTGCGCGCCTGGCGGGAGCGGTGCCGGGTCTCCCAGCTGGAGCTGGCGCTGCGCGCCGACTCCTCGGCCCGGCACATCAGCTTCATCGAGACCGGCCGGTCCCGGCCGAGCGAGGAGATGGTGCTGCGGCTCGCCGAGCATCTGGACGTGCCGGTGCGCGAGCGCAACTCCCTGCTGCTGGCGGCCGGTTACGCCCCGCGCTACCCGGAGACCCCGCTGGACGACCCGTCGCTGGACGCGTTGCGCGACGGCATGGAGCGGCTCATCCAGGGCTATGAGCCCTACCCGGCGCTGGTGGTCGACGCCGGTTACACGGTCGTCGCCGCGAACCGGGGCATCGCGATGCTGCTGGAGGGCGTGCCGGAGAAGCTGATGTCGCCTGCACCGAACGCGATGCGGCTGACCCTGCACCCGGAGGGGATGGCGCCGCGCATCCGCAATCTGCGCGAGTGGCGGGGGCATCTGCTGTCGCAGATGGAGCGGCAGATCGCCCTGCAGCGCTCGGACCAGTTGCGCGCCCTGTACGAGGAGGTCGCGGCCTACCCGCTGCCCGAGGGCGCGCAGGACGACGAACCGGCCGGGCCCGCCGTGTATTTCGCGCTGCCGCTGCGGATCGAGCACGACGGCCGGATCCTGTCGTTCGTGTCGTCGATCTCCACGTTCAACACCCCGATGGACGTCACCGTCGCCGAACTCGCCATCGAGACGTTTCTGCCGGCCGACCCGGCGACCGCCAAGTATCTGCACACCGTGGCCGGTTGACCGCTCCCCCGGAACGCCCGATTCCCTCGGACCGGTGTGCGAGAGGGGATCGCATGGCAGACTGCCCGGGTGTCTCGGCGCGTAGGGGAGGGCGTGGCGTGAGTGAGCGGCGGGCTGCGCCCACCGTGGGCCAGGTGGTGCTCGGCAAACGGCTGCAGGAACTGCGCGAGGCGTCGGGCCTCAGCCGGGAGGAGGCCGCCCGGGTCCTCAGGGTGGCGTCGGCGACGGTGCGGCGGATGGAGATGGCCGAGGTCGCCCTGAAGATCCCGTACGTCCAGGTGCTGCTGGACACCTACGGGGTGACCGAGCAGGAGGCGGCCTCCTTCGTGCGGCTGGCCGAGGAGGCGAACCAGCCGGGCTGGTGGCAGCGGTTCCACGACGTGCTCCCGGACTGGTTCAGCCTGTACGTCAGCCTGGAGGGCGCCGCCCGGATCATCCGCTCCTACGAGCCGCACTTCATTCCCGGTCTGCTGCAGACCGAGGAGTACGCGCGGGCGGTGCTGGAGGCCGGGACGATCGGGCAGACCTCGCCGCAGACCGTGGACCGGCATGTGTCGCTGCGCATGGAGCGCCAGCGGCTGCTGGAGCGGGACGACCCGCCCCATCTGTGGGTGATCATGGACGAGACGGTCCTCAGACGCCCGGTGAGCACCCGGCCCGAGGTGTTGCGGGGCCAGGTGGACAAGCTGCTGGAGTACGCCGAGCGGGACCGGGTCACCCTGCAGGTCGCCGAGTTCGCGGCGGGCCCGCATCCGGGGACGTACGCGCCCTTCACGCTGTTCCGCTTCGCCGAGCCGGAGCTGCCGGACATGGTGTTCACCGAGTATCTGACCGGCGCCCTCTACCTGGACTCCCGCCGTGAGGTCTCCGCGCACCTGGAGGTGCTGGACCACATGACGGCGCGCGCCGCGTCGACACAGCGCACCCGGACCCTGCTGCGGGAGTTCCGCGCGACCCTGTGACCCGTACGGGTCTACGAACAGGTGCGCCCCCGCGCCCGCCCCTAGGTTTGACCACGGGGTGAGCCGAGGGAGCGTACGTGACCGACACGCAGACACCGCCCACGGAGCCCGGCGCGGCCCTGCTGTCCGCGGGGCGCTTCTTCCGGCCCGGCACGCCCTCGCCCGACCTGCACAGCGTGACCATGACCGACGGGCGTGAGGCCGACGCCTTCTACCGGGACCGGTGGAGCCACGACAAGGTCGTGCACTCCACGCACGGCGTGAACTGCACGGGTTCGTGCCGGTGGAAGGTGTACGTCAAGGACGGCATCATCACCTGGGAGACCCAGGAGACGGACTATCCCTCGGTGGGCCCGGACCGGCCCGAGTACGAGCCGCGCGGCTGCCCGCGCGGCGCCGCGTTCTCCTGGTACACCTACTCCCCCACCCGGGTGCGCTACCCCTACGTCCGCGGTGTGCTGCTGGAGATGTACCGCGAGGCCAGGGAGCGGCTGAAGGACCCGGTGCCGGCCTGGGCGGACCTCCAGGGCGACCCCGAGCGGCGCCGCCGCTACCAGCAGGCGCGCGGCAAGGGCGGCCTGGTGCGGGCGAGTTGGGACGAGGCGGTGGAGCTGGTCGCCGCCGCCCAGGTGCACACCATCAGGACCTACGGCCCGGACCGCGTCGCCGGGTTCTCGCCGATCCCGGCGATGTCGATGGTGTCGCACGCGGCCGGCGCCCGGTACCACTCGCTGATCGGCGCGCCGATGCTGTCGTTCTACGACTGGTACGCCGACCTTCCCGTGGCCTCCCCGCAGGTCTTCGGCGACCAGACCGACGTACCGGAGTCGGGCGACTGGTGGGACGCCGCGTATCTCATGATGTGGGGCTCGAACGTGCCGGTGACCCGCACCCCGGACGCCCACTGGATGGTGGAGGCGCGCTACCGGGGACAGAAGGTCGTGGTGGTGTCGCCGGACTACGCGGACAACACCAAGTTCGCCGACGAGTGGCTGCATCCGCATCCCGGCACGGACGGCGCACTGGCGCTGGCGATGGGCCATGTGATCCTCAGGGAGTTCTTCGTCGACCGGGAGACCCCGTTCTTCGCGGACTACGTACGGAAGTTCACCGACCTGCCGTTCCTGGTGACGCTGACCGAGCGGGACGGCGGGTACGTGCCGGCGAAGTTCCTGCGCGCCACCGATCTCCGGCAGGACGGCGAGGGTGCCGAGTGGAAGACGGTGGTGCTGGACGAGACGACCGGCCGGGCCGTGGTCCCGAACGGCTCCCTCGGCTTTCGCTGGACCACGTCCGGCGAGGGCAGATGGAATCTCGAACTCGGCGACATCACCCCCGCCCTGAGCCTGTACGGCCGTGACGTCGCGGCCCCGGTGGAGGTGCTGCTGCCGCGGTTCGACACCGAGGGCGGCGCACACGGACAGGGCCGCGGTGCGGTGCTGGCGCGCGGTGTGCCGGCGACACGGCTGGGCGGCGCGGGCGGCCCCCTGGTGACGACCGTCTACGACCTGCTGCTGGCGCAGTACGGTGTGCACCGGCCGGGGATGCCCGGCGACTGGCCCGACTCGTACGAGGACGACCGGACGCCGGCGACCCCCGCCTGGCAGGAGGCGCTGACCTCGGTGCCGGCCGCCAAGTGCGTGAAGATCGCCCGGGAGTTCGCGCGGACCGCCGAGCGGTCCGAGGGCCGCTGCATGATCCTGATGGGCGCGGGCACCAACCACTGGTTCCACTCCGAGACCATCTACCGGGCCTTCCTGGCCCTGCTGCAGCTCACCGGCTGCCAGGGCCGGAACGGCGGCGGCTGGGCGCACTACGTCGGCCAGGAGAAGTGCCGCCCGGCGACCGGCTGGGCGACGCTGGCGGCGGCCTCGGACTGGGCCCGGCCGCCGCGGCAGATGATCGGCACCGCGTACTGGTTCCTCAACACCGACCAGTGGCGCTACGACCGCTTCGGCGCCGATGTGCTCGCCTCGCCGCTGGGCGAGGGCCGGTTCGCGGGGATGACCGGCGCGGACTGCCTCGCCCTGTCGGCCCGCGCCGGCTGGATGCCGTCGTACCCCACCTTCAACCGCAACTCCCTGGACCTCGGCGAGGAGTTCGGCGACCCGGTGGCGAAGGCGGTCGCGGAACTGCGCACCGGGGCACTGAGGTTCGCCTGCGAGGACCCGGACGCGCCGGAGAACTGGCCGCGGGTGCTGACGCTGTGGCGGGCCAACCTGCTGGGCTCGTCGGCGAAGGGCGCCGAGGTGACGGTCCGCTATCTGACCCCGCACAACAAGTGGTCGATCCACTCCGAGTACCAGGACAACCTGTTCATGCTGGCGCTCTCCCGGGGCGGGCAGAGCATCTGGATGGCCCCGCAGGACGCCGACGCGATCGGGGTGCGGGACAACGACTGGATCGAGGCGGTCAACCGCAACGGCGTGGTGGTCGCCCGCGCGATCGTCTCGCACCGGATGCCGGCCGGCACGGTCTACATGCACCACGCCCAGGAACGCACGGTGGGCGTCCCGAAGACGGAGACCACCGGGATGCGCGGCGGCATCCACAACACGCTCACCCGTCTGATCCTCAAGCCGTCCCATCTGATCGGCGGATACGCCCAGCTCTCCTGGGCCTTCAACTACCTGGGCCCGACGGGCAACCAGCGCGACGAGGTGACGGTGATCCGGCGCCGCAGCCAGGAAGTCGAGTACTGATGCGTCCCATGGCCCAGATCGCGATGGTCATGAACCTCGGCAAGTGCATCGGCTGCCACACCTGTTCGGTCACCTGCAAGCAGGCATGGACCAACCGGCGCGGCATGGAGTACGTCTGGTTCAACAACGTCGAGACCCGGCCCGGACAGGGCTGTCCGCGCCAGTACGAGGACCAGGAGAAGTGGCGCGGCGGCTGGGAGCTGAACCGGCGCGGATCGCTGAGGCTCAAGGCGGGCGGGCGGCTGCACAAGCTCGCCGGGATCTTCTCCAACCCCAGGCTCCCGGAGATCAAGGACTACTACGAGCCCTGGACGTACGACTACAGGAACCTCACCGACGCCCCGCTCGGCGACGACTACCCGGTCGCACGGCCGGTGTCGTCGATCACCGGCAAGCCGATGAAGATCGAGTGGTCGTCGAACTGGGACGACAACCTGGCCGGCGCTCCCGCCTACGGCGACCTCGACCCGATGGTGGAGCGGCTGCGCGAGCAGGCCTCGGACAAGGTGAGGTTCTCCTACGAGCAGACGTTCATGTTCTATCTGCCGCGGATCTGCGAGCACTGCCTGAACCCGGCCTGTGTCGCCTCCTGCCCGTCCGGCGCGATGTACAAGCGGGCCGAGGACGGCATCGTCCTGGTCGACCAGGACCACTGCCGGGGCTGGCGGATGTGCGTGACCGGATGCCCGTACAAGAAGGTCTACTTCAACCACGCCACCGGCAAGGCCGAGAAGTGCACCCTGTGCTATCCGCGGCTGGAGGTCGGCCTGCCGACGGTCTGCTCGGAGACCTGTGTGGGCCGGCTGCGCTATCTGGGCGTCGTCCTCTACGACGCCGACGAGGTGACCGCCGCCGCGTCCGTCCGGGACGAAAAGGATCTGTACCAGGCCCAGTTGGGAGTGTTCCTGGATCCGGAGGACGCAGGGGTGCGGACGGCCTGCGAGCGGGCCGGCATCCCGTACGACTGGATCGAGGCCGCCCGCCGCTCCCCCGTGCACGCGCTGATCAGCAGGTACCGGGTGGCGCTGCCGCTGCATCCGGAGTACCGGACGATGCCGATGGTCTGGTACATCCCGCCGCTGTCGCCGGTCGTGGACGCCCTGAGCGAGAGCGGGCACGACGGGGAGGACGCGGCCAATCTGTTCGGCGCGATCGACACCCTGCGCATCCCGCTGGAGTACCTGGCGGAGATGTTCACCGCCGGGGACACCGCCCCGGTGCGGGCCTCGCTGGAGAAGCTCGCCGCGATGCGCTCCCACATGCGCGCCCTCAACATCGGCGAGGAACCGGACACCTCGGTCGCCGCCGCGGTCGGCATGGCGCCGCAGGAGATCGAGTCGATGTACCGGCTGCTGGCCGTCGCCAAGTACGAGGACCGGTACGTCATCCCGACCGCCGCCGTCGGCGACGCCCGCCGGCTGGAGGAGTCCGCGCTGCCCGAGGGGTGCAGCCTCGAGTACGACGGCGGGCCCGGCATGGGCGGCGACGGCCCGTTCGGCCAGGACTCCGGGCGCAGGAGCCTGCCGCTGGTGTCCGTGGAGAACTTCCACGGCCTGCGCAGACGGCAGACCTCCGACGACCCGGCCGACGCGGAGGAGATCTGATGCCCTCGGACGCGGTGCTGTTCCAGGCGGCGGCGCTCTGCCTGACCTACCCGGACGACGATCTGGTCGCCCGGCTTCCGCTGCTGCGCGAGGCCGCCCCGCAGCTGCGCACGTTCACCGACCACGCCGCGCTCACCCCGCTGCGGGAGCTGACCGCGCACTATGTGCAGGTCTTCGACTTCAAGAACCGGCACAGCCTCTACCTGAGCTGGTGGCACGACGGGGACACCCGGCGGCGCGGTATGTCCCTGGTCCGCTTCCAGGACGTCTACCGCGCGCACGGCCTCACGTTCAGCGGCGAGGAGCTGCCGGACTTCCTGCCGGCGGTGCTGGAGTTCACCGCGCGGACCGGCGACACCGGCCTGCTGACCGAATACCGCGACGGCCTGGACCAGCTGCGTACCCGGCTGACCGACCACGGCACGCCGTACGCGGCCGTCCTGGACGCCGTGTCGGCCGCGCTGCCGACCGTCTGCACCGGGGTGCGCCGATGACGACACTCCTGTGGGGCGCCCTGCCCTACATCGCCTTCGCCCTGCTGGTGGCCGGGCTCGTCTGGCGCTACCGCTACGACAAGTACGGCTGGACCACCCGCTCCTCGCAGGTGTACGAGTCCCGGCTGCTGAACATCGCCTCGCCGGTGTTCCACTACGGCATCCTGTTCGTGCTGGCCGGGCATCTCATCGGCCTGTTCGTGCCTATGTCCTGGACCGAGGCGATCGGGGTGGACGAGCACACGTACCACCTGTTCTCGCTCTACGGTGGCACGACGGCCGGAGCGCTCGCGGTCGCCGGGATCGGGCTGCTCGTCTTCCGCCGCCGCACCCGCGCGCCGGTCTTCCGGGCGACGACGGCCAACGACAAGGCGATGTACGTCCTGTTGCTCGGCGCGATCGTGCTGGGCATGACCGCCAAACTCTCGCACGCCTCCGGCAACGGCTACAACTACCGCGAGACGATCGCCCCCTGGGCGCGCAGCCTGTTCACCCTCCGGCCGAAGACACATCTGATGGCCGACGTGCCCGTGCTGTTCCAGGTGCACGCGGTGATCGGCATGGTGCTGATCGCGTTCGTGCCGTACAGCCGGCTGGTGCACATGTTCAGCGCGCCGCTGCAGTATCTGTTCCGGCCCTATGTCGTCTACCGCCGCCGGGATCCACGGCAGTTGGGCCCGCGGCCGGAGCGGCGCGGCTGGGAGCGGCTCGGCGGCTGAGTGCTCCGGTAGCATCGGTCGCTGCGAGCGGACGGCACCACCGACGAGCACGGCGGGGGAACGCGGGCATGGTCAGGCGGTATGTGGTCGCACCGCAGGGGCGACGGGGACGCTACCCGGACATCGGGTCCGCGCTGCGGGCTGCCGCCGGGCGCCGCGGTCCGGCCCGGGTGGAGATCGAGCCGGGACGTTACGAGGAGTGCCTGACGGTCCGGGGCGAGGTCGAGCTGGCCGCGCTCGGCGCGCCGGGCTCCGTGCTGGTGACCCCGCCCCGGGGCACCGTGCTGGAGGCCGCAGGGTCGGTGGTGGTGCGCGGACTGGAGCTGGTCGGACGCGAGGCCGACGTGGTCGATCTGCGTGCGGGCGCCCTCGTGCTGGACCGGGTGGCGGTCCGCGCCCATGACGGGGTGTGTCTGCACGCCCGGCACGGCACCGCGGCCACGCTCACCGACTGCTCCTTCCGGTACGGACGGGTGCTGTTCACCGGTGCCACGGGGAGCGTGCGGGGATGCCGGTTCACCGACGCCGCCGACAACGCCGTCGCGGTGATCAAGGGCGGCCGGCTGGAGCTGCGCGACAGCCGGTTCGAGGACAGCCGGATCCACGGGGTACGGGTCAGCGACGCCTGGGCCGAGGTGACGGGGTGCGAGTTGACCGGCACCGGGCGGGCCGCCGTGTGCGCGGACACCCGGGCGGAACTCACCCTCGCCGACTGTGTGATCAGCGCCGTACAGGCCGAAGGGGTGCTGTTCACGGGCCAGTCCCGGGGGCTGATGCGGGGCTGCCGGGTGAGCGACGCCGAGCACGGGGTCGCGGCGACGACCGGCAGCGATCCCGTCGTCCGCTCGTGCGTGTTCACCGACTGCCGGGACACCGGCATCAACGTCCCGGACGCGGGCCGCGGGACGTTCGAGGACTGCGAGGTGCGCGACGCCGGGACCGTGGCGGTGTTCGTCACACGGGGCGGGGCGCCCTCGGTCACGGACTGCCGGATCGTGGGCGGCCACGTCGGTGTCGCGGTCCTCGACAGGTCCCGGGGCCGCTTCAGCCGCATCGACGCCCGGCGCCTGACGAGCGTCGCCCTGCGGGTACGGGAGGGGTCCAAGGCCGTCTTCGAGGACGTGCGGGTCGAGGCGTGCGCGGCGGGCCTGGAGACGCTCGGCGACTCCGACACCGCGGCGGAGCTGACCGGCGGGTGGTTCCAGGACTGCGAGCTGGGTTCCGTGGGTTCGTGCGGGACGTCGCGGGTCACGGTGCGGGGGGTGACCACGCGGCGCGGGCTCGTGGGCTTCTCCGCCATCGAGGAGTCCCAGCTGTCCCTGCACGACTGCGAGGTCGCCGAGATGAGTCTCGGGGTCCTCGCCATCGGCAGCTCGACGCTGGTCGCCCGGAACCTGTCCGTCACCGGCCCGGACGGACCGGGTCTCGGCTCCACGGACTCGGCGTTCGTGGACGTCGCCGGGAGCCGCTTCGCCGACTGCGGGCACGCGGCCGTGTCCGTGCAGGGGATGAGCAGCGGCCGGCTGGTGGACTGCTCCGTGACCGGCGCCCCGGGCGGTACGGCCGTACAGCACAACGGCCGTGTCGACGTCGTCTCGCTCGACTCCTCGCTGCGGGTCGCCAAGGAGTTCGCCGAGCCGCCCGCTCCCCCGCCGCCGCCCGTCATCAACCACTACAACGCCCCGGTCTTCTACGGCGCCGTCCACAACTGCCAGTTCGCCTGGGGCAACGCCAGCGTCAACCAGCAGCAGACCCGACAGGACGGAGCAGGCTCATGAGCGACCCGCAGCGGCGGGAGGCCCACGGCGGTCCGGTGTTCCACGGACCGGCCTCGGGCAACCAGTTCGCCTGGAACAACGACCAGGTCACCCAGAACCAGCGCAACGACGGTGCGGTCGCGCCCGGCTTCGAGGCGCTCGCGCGGCTCGTCGGCGATCTCCTCGGGCAGCTGCCGGGGGCGGGGCTCGCCGAGCGGGACCGGCTGGACGCCGTGGCCGCCGCCCAGGAGGTGCTGGCGGAGGTCACCGGGCCCGAGGCGCCCGAACCGGGCCGGCTGCGGCGGGCGCTGAACGGGCTGAAGGGAGTGCTGGCCCCGGTCGCCACGGGTGCGGCGGCCGGGGTCGGGGCGGCCACGCAGGAATGGGCCCACGAGGCGATCAGAAACCTGACGGCGCTCATGTGAGGGCCGCCGCGCCGGAGCCCGGGGGCCGGCGTCAGACGGCCCCGTCCTTGCCGCCGGGTTCGTCGTCCACGATCTCCGCGTCGACCACACCGTCCGCCGCCTCGCTCTCCGGCGCAGCCCCCGCGGCGGAGGCCGAGGACGTGGAGGAGGTGGAGGAGGAGGCGTCGGCGTACATGGCCTGCCCCATCTTCTGGCTGACGGTGGCGAGTTTCTCCACCCCGGTGCGCAGGGCGGTGGTGTCGGCGTTCTGGCCCAGGAGGGTCTTCAGCTCCGCGGCGGCCGCCTCGACCTCGCCGCGTGTGTCGGCGGGGATGCGGTCCCGGTTGTCACCGACGAACTTCTCCGTCTGGTAGACGAGTTGCTCCGCCTGGTTGCGGGTCTCGGCGGCCTCCCGGCGTGTGCGGTCCTCCTCGGCGTACTGTTCCGCCTCCCGCATCATGCGGTCGATGTCGTCCTTGGGCAGGGCGGAGCCGCCGGTGACGGTCATCTTCTGCTCGCGGCCCGTGGCGAGGTCCTTGGCGGAGACGTGCATGATCCCGTTGGCGTCGATGTCGAAGGCCACCTCGATCTGCGGGACGCCGCGCGGGGCGGGCGGCAGCCCGGTGAGGTCGAAGACGCCGAGCTTCTTGTTGTAGGCGGCGATCTCGCGTTCGCCCTGATAGACCTGGATGCCGACCGACGGCTGGTTGTCGGCGGCGGTGGTGAAGATCTCCGAACGGCGGGTGGGGATCGTGGTGTTGCGTTCGATCAGCCGGGTCATGATGCCGCCCTTGGTCTCGATACCGAGGGACAGCGGGGTGACGTCGAGCAGCAGCACGTCCTTGACGTCGCCGCGGATGACACCGGCCTGGAGAGTGGCGCCGACCGCGACCACCTCGTCGGGGTTGACGCCCTTGTGCGGGTCCTTGCCCGTGAGTTCACGCACCAGGTCCGTCACGGCGGGCATCCGGGTGGAGCCGCCGACGAGGATGACGTGGTCGATCGCGGACAGCTGGATCCCGGCGTCCTGGACGGCCTGGTGGAAGGGCTTCTTGCAGCGATCCAGCAAGTCGGCCGTCAGCTCCTGGAACTGAGCCCGCGTCAGTTTCTCCTCCAGATGCAGCGGGCCGTCGGCGGAGGCGGTGATGTAGGGCAGATTGACGGAGGTCTCCGAGGACGAGGACAGTTCGATCTTGGCCTTCTCGGCGGCCTCGCGCAGCCGCTGCACCGCCATCTTGTCGGCGGCCAGATCGATGCCGTGCCCCGCCTTGAACCGCTTCGCCAGATGGTCGACGATCCGCTGGTCCCAGTCGTCGCCGCCGAGGTGGGTGTCGCCGTTGGTGGCCTTCACCTCGATGACTCCGTCGCCGATCTCCAGCAGGGACACGTCGAAGGTGCCGCCGCCGAGGTCGAAGACCAGCACCGTCTGCTCCTCGCCGCGGTCCAGGCCGTAGGCGAGGGCGGCGGCGGTCGGCTCGTTGATGATCCTGAGCACCTTCAGGCCCGCGATCTCGCCGGCCTCCTTGGTGGCCTGCCGCTGGGCGTCGTCGAAGTACGCGGGTACGGTGATCACCGCGTCCGTGACGTCCTCGCCGAGGTAGGCCTCCGCGTCCCGCTTCAGCTTCTGCAGCACCCGTGCCGACAGCTCCTGCGCGCGCAGCCGGGAGCCGTCGACGGTGCCCTGCTCGGGAAAGCGCCAGCCGGCGTCGCCCATGTGCCGTTTCACCGAGCGGGCGGTGCGCTCCACGTTCGTCACGGCCTGCCGTTTGGCGACCTCACCGACCAGTACCTCACCGTTCTTGGCGAACGCCACCACCGACGGTGTGGTGCGCGCACCCTCCGCGTTGCTGACGACGGTGGGCTCACCGCCCTCCAGGACGGCCACCACCGAATTCGTCGTTCCGAGATCGATCCCGACCGCACGTGCCATGGTTCGTCCCCTTCCGCCCGGGCGCCTGCCGCACTCCCAGCACAGGGCGTGCCCGCCGCCCTGTCAATGCCAGGGTGCCCGGACACGGCGATGCCGCGCCCCCGGAGCGGGACGCGGCATCGGGGACCTGCGTGCCGTCAGGCCAGCTCGGCCGTCAGCGTGATCGTCGTACCGGCCAGGGCCTGGCTGACCGGGCAGTTCTTCTTGGCGTCCTCGGCGGCCGAGGCGAAGCCCTCGGCGTCCAGGCCCGGCACCTCGCCGCGGACGGTGAGGTGGATGCCGGTGATGCCCGTGCCCGGCTGGAAGGTCACGTCGGCCTTGGTCTCCAGACGGGTGGGCGGGGTGCCGGCACCGGTCAGGCCGTGCGAGAGGGCCATGGAGAAGCAGCTGGAGTGGGCGGCGGCGATCAGCTCCTCGGGGCTGGTCTTGCCGTTCGCCTGCTCGGCGCGCGACGGCCACGACACCGGCTGCCGGCCGATGCCGGAGGAGTCGAAGGTGACGACGCCGCTGCCCTCGAGCAGGTTGCCTTCCCAGACGGTGTGCGCGGTGCGCGTGGTGGCCACGGTGGTTCCTTTCGCGGGTGGTCGGCCCGGTTTCCGGGATTCCAGGTCCTATCCGATCACATCCGCGCCCGTCGCACACCGAAGACCGGCCCACACCCGGTGAACGGGAGGTGACGTCGCGTGCCGGGCGGCGTCCCGCGGCGGTCAGGCCGCCCTCTCCTCCTCGGTGTCGGCCTCCAGCGGCACCTCGGGGCCGCCCAGTTCGCCCAGCCAGCGGCGCAGGAGGTGATGCACCTGCTCGGCGCCGGCCACCTCCTCCCGGTCCCCGGCCGGTGCGGACAGCTCCACCGGAGAGAGCAGGAACGGGTGGGACTGGGCGCCGCCGAGCCCGCCGTGGGAGCCGATCTGCTCCTCGAAGGCGAGGACCTCGCCGTCGGCCGGATCGTGGGCGGAGTTCACCATGACGTCGGCGGTGTGCGGGAAGGAGTGGGTGCGGCGGACCGCGTCGGCGGCACCGGCGCCGAATCGGGCCAGCGGGCCGGGCTCGTCGTCGAGGTCGGCGAGCGGGATTTCGACGCCGTGCGCACCCAGCACCACACCGTCGTGCTCCTCGCTGCGCACCAGCAGAAAGCCGATGCCGGGGTGGTTGGCGAGGGTGGTGAGCAGGGCGGGGTGGCGGGCGTCGATCTCCTCCTTGGTCATGCGGTGCGGCACGTCCGGGAAGGAGACGAGTGCGAGGTTGCCGGAGGCCAGCACGATCGGCTCGGAGCCACGGGAAGCCCGGCGCCGCTCGCCCCTGTCCTCCTCGACGGGCCTGCCCAGCGCGGCACGGACGGCGGCGCGGGCCTCGGCACCGCTGTGCGTCCGCTGCGCGCGGCGCGGCACGGGTAGCCCGCAGCCCGCCCGGACCAGGTCGCCGAGGGTGAGCCCGTAGCGGGCGTGGAAGGTCTCGCCGGGGCTCTGCCCATGGTCGGAGAGGACGACGAGGCGGTAGGGGCGGGGGGCGTGTTCGGCGACCCGCTGAAGAAGGGCGAGGGACCGGTCGAGGCGCCGCAGGACCTTCTCGGCGTCCCGGCTGCACGGTCCGGAGTGGTGGGCGACCTCGTCGTAGGCGACGAGGTCGGCGTAGACGGCGGTGCGGCCGGCGAGCATGTCGCCCATCACCGCGGCGACGACGACGTCCCGCTCGACGACGGTGGCGAAGGCGCGGACGAACGGATACAGGCCGCCGCGGCTCACCCGGGGGCGCTGTCTGCGCAGCCGGGCCCGGGTGGACTCGCCGATCTCACGGACCACCTCGGCGACGAAGGACAGGGCGGTGCGGACGGCACCTGCGGGGTCGGAGAAGTAGGCGAAGTAACCGGCGCGGGAACGGTTCTCCCGGCTGCGGCGGCGAGCCGCGATCGACAGCACGAGGGCCTGTTCGCCGGCGCCGCCGCTGAAGAGGTTGCCTCGGCTGGCGCCGTCCACCGAGAGCAGTCCGCCGTCGGCCGTACGCAGCACGGCGCGGCGCTGCAGTTCGGCGGCGCTGGTCGGCCTGTTGCACACCATCACCTCCCCGCGGTCCTTCTCGTACCAGCGAAAGGCCGGCACGTCGAAGGTGCTGCCGTGCAGGATCCCGAGCTGACTGGCCCCGGTCTGGCTCGACCAGTCGGTGCGCCACGGGCTGAGCCGATGGGTCGGCCGCAGGCCGTGGCCGCTCGACGGGAGGCCGTCCGCCCCGGGCCCGCCCGTGCCCAGCCAGCGAGCGACGGTCGGCATCAGGCCCTTGCGGACCGCGTCCACGAGGACGTCGTGGCCGACCCCGTCGAGCTGCACGAAGACCAGGCCGGGGGTGGCCGGGCAGGGCGGGTCGGATCTGCGGCGGCGGGCGGCCAGGCGGTGCAGCCGGCGCCGGTAGGTCTCGTCGTCGCGGACGGCGAGGGCCGCACCGGTGGCCGAGGCGACGGCGGACATCACCGCGGCCACGATCACGGCGGTCTCGGGGGCCGCCGCGCCGCGGCCGGAGGGGTTGATGCGCAGGGCGAGCAGCAGCAGCGAGCCGTTGAGGAAGAAGACCAGCAGACCGAGCACGAAGGCGGGGACGAGCAGCAGGAGCCGGACCAGGAGCGGCCAGACCACGGCCGACAGCACACCGAAGGCGCCGGCGCCGCAGGCGGCGGTGACGGCGATGCGGGTGGCGCTGTCACCGTCGGCGGACTGGAGCTGGAAGTCGGGCAGGAGCGCGGCGAGGACCAGCATGGTGAGGGTGGAGACCGCCCATACGGCGACGCTCCGCCCGATCTGACTGGCGATCCGCCGCCATCGCACGCCTCGCACGCCCCGTACACCTCACGTCCCGGCCCTCCCCCGCCACTTCGGCGGGAGGGACCCCGTATCGCCCGGTCGGCCGACCGGGCCGCCCTCCACCTTGTCATACCGGCAGGGCACGCCCGGGGCCGTGGGGATGCGGGCGCCGTCGGTACGGCGGCGGTGCGGCGAGGGGTGGGTCAGCGGCCGTCGTAGCCGGCCGTCGGCATGGACAGACGGCGGTGGACACGCGCCTTCATCTGCGCGTCGTACGACGGCTCGGCCCGCCCGACGGTCTCCACGCGTACGCCGCGCCGGGCGCACTCGGCGGTGAACGCCTCGACCGAGGACAGGGCCCGCCGGAGCACGCGCATGCTGGGGGCGACGAAGACGTCCACTCCGGGGCGGACGCCGTCCCACAGTGCGCCGTGGTCGAAGCGCAGTCCGCCGACGAGCAGTTCCCGCGCGATGACGTATCCGCGTTCGGCGGCCCAGCGGGCGCACATCGCGTGCTGGCTGCGGGAGTCGACGAGGAAGGGGTCCGCCTCCAGTTCCTCCAGGGGGGTCAGACTCGCGATGGCGATGACCCGCACGGTCGTGGGCACGTCGGAAGAACCCCGCACCTCTCCCATGGCGTCCCCCCTCACCTCCGGGTTTCGTCGCAGACCCTACTCCTGCCCGTAGGCTTCGGGGAGTCGCGTGAAGGAGGCGAAGAAGGTGCCGGTGGAGATCACCTGGTGGGGTCACGCCACCTGCACGATCCAGGACGCGAACATACGAGTGCTCACCGATCCCCTGTTCGCCCGCCGGTTGGCGCATCTGCGGCGGCGCCAGGGTTCCGTGCCCCCGGCGCGGGCCCGGCGCGCGGACGTGGTCCTCGTCTCCCATCTGCACGCCGACCATCTGCATCTGCCCTCCTTGGCCGACCTCGCGCCGGGCACGCGGCTGCTCGTGCCCCGGGGCGCACCACGGGCGGTGCCGGGGCTGCGCCGGCTGCGGCAGTTGCGGGTGACGGAGGTGACGCCCGGGGACGAGGTGCGGATCGGCGAGCTGCTGGTGCGGGTGGTGCCGGCGCGGCACGACGGGCGGCGGCTGCCGGTGGGACCGCAGCGCTCCCCCGCGCTCGGTTATGTCGTGGAGGGCGAGGCGCGCACCTACTTCGCCGGGGACACCGGGCTGTTCGACGCGATGGCCGAGCGGGTCGGACCGGTGGACGTGGCGCTGCTGCCGGTGGGCGGCTGGGGACCGTATCTCGGCGAGGGGCATCTGGACGCGGGGCGGGCGGCGCGGGCGCTGGCGCGGCTGGCGCCGCGGGCCGCGGTGCCGGTGCACTACGGGACGTACTGGCCGATCGGCATGGACGCGGTGCGTCCGCACGAGTTCCACGCGCCGGGTGACGAGTTCGTACGGCTGGCGGCCGTGGCGGCGCCGCAGGTCGCGGTGCACAAGCTGGGGCACGGGGAGAGCGTGCGGCTGGAGGTCGCGCGGTGAGGTGGCCTGACTCGGTGGCGGCGCTCGCCGCCACCTCGACGTCGAGTGTGCCGCCGGAGTCGACGCAGCAGGTGATCGGCTATCCGTCGTTGTTCCTGCTGGTGCTGGTCGGGGCGCTGGTGCCGGTGGTGCCGACCGGGGCGCTGGTGAGTTCGGCGGCGGCGGTGGCGTTCCATCAGACGGCGCCGTTCTCGCTGGCTCTGGTGTTCGTGACGGCGTCGCTGGCGGCGTTCCTGGGGGACGCGGCGCTGTACTGGCTGGGACGGCGCGGGATGCGGTCGCGGAACGGCTCGCGCTGGCTGGAGGCGATCCGGTCCCGGGCTCCGCAGGAGCGGCTGGCGTCGGCGCGGGAGAAGCTGGCCGAGCACGGGGTTGCGGTGCTGGTGCTGTCCCGGCTCGTCCCCGCGGGGCGGATACCGGTGATGTTGGCCTGCCTGCTGGCGGAGTGGCCGCCTCGGCGGTTCGCTCGGGGGAACGTGGCCGCGTGTCTGGCGTGGGCGGCCACGTATCAGGTGATCGGGATTCTGGGGGGTTCGCTGTTCCCGGAGCCGTGGGAGGGGGTGGTGGTGGCGGTGGCGCTGACCGTGGTGATCGGTGCGGCTCCGAGCGTGGTGCGCCGGTTCCGGTAGCGCCGTCGGGTTTTTGCCGTGTGCGCGGTGCGGGCCGTGTACGCGGTGCGGGCCGTGTGCGGCTGGTCGCGCCCGCGCGGCGGAGCCGCACACCGACTCAGCCCCGCGCCTCTTGAAGGGCCTCGTGCTCCAGCACCCTTGAAGCGCCGACCGGCAGGTCCCACAGGTCTTCCCGCTCCAGTCCCGCCTCCTCCCAAGCCTCCCGGACTCGCGTGAGCGGTTCCAGGACGGGCTCCGCGGAGAGGATGAACGTGCCCCAGTGCATGGGGGCCATCCGGCGGGCGCCGACGTCGAGGGCGGCGCGGACGGCTTCCTCGGGGTCGCAGTGGACGTCGCTGAGCCACCAGCGCGGGTCGTAGGCGCCGATGGGCATGAGGGCGAGGTCGATGCCGGGATAGCGGCGGCCGATACGGGAGAACCAGTGGCCGTATCCGGTGTCTCCGGCGAAGTAGAGGCGCTGTCCGTCGGCGTCGGTGAGGACCCAGCCGCCCCAGAGGCTGTGGCAGGTGTCGACGAGGGTGCGCTTGGACCAGTGGTGGGCGGGGACGAAGTCGAAGCGGACTCCGGCCAGTTCGGCCCCTTCCCACCAGTCCAGCTCGGTGACGCGGGTGAAGCGGCGGCGGTGGAACCAGCGACCGAGGCCGGCCGGTGCGAACACCGGGGTGTCCCGCGGGAGTCGGCGCAGGGTGGGGGCGTCGAGGTGGTCGTAGTGGTTGTGGCTGATGACGACGGCGTCGACCGGCGGCAGGGCGGCCCAGGGGACGCCGACGGGGGTGACGCGGGCCGGGGTGCCGAGGATGCGGTCGGACCAGACCGGGTCGGTGAGGACGGTCAGGCCGCCGATCCGGACGATCCAGCTGGCGTGCCCGGCCCAGGTGACGGCGAGGGCGCGGGAGTCGACCCGGGGCAGCGGGGCGGGCGCGCAGGGGAGCCGCGGGATGTCGGCGAGGCCGACGCGTCCGGGGCGTACGGCGCCTTCGCGGGCGAAGCGGGCGAGGGCCTTGAGGCCGGGCAGGGGGGCGGTGAGCCGGTCGTGGAACGTACGGGGCCACACGCGGTGCTCGCCGAGCGGGCGGGGCCCGGCGAGTGGCGGAAAGGGGGCGGCGAGGGGCTGTGGCACCGCGGCACCGGCCGTCACCGGGGCGAGGGCCGACGCGGACGCGGGAGTCGTCGTGGGCGTCACGGCCGTCGCGGCGGAACCGGGCTCGAAGGTCCCGGGCTCAGAGGTCCCGGGCTCAAACGTCTCGTGCTCAAGGGGGTTGGGCTCGATGACCTCGGGCTCATGCGTCGCGGGCTCGTGCGTCTGCTGCGTCATCGAGGAGACTCCCATCGCTGAGCGTCGTCGCGGAGATCGTCGAGGACCGACGTCAAGGAGATCAACGCGCGCTGCACGTATGGCAGTTCCAACGGCGTGGGTGAGGCGAGGCATTCCATGCGCTCCTCGTCCGTGCCGCCCAGCAGGGGCCCCGTGGCGAGTCGTACGCGCAGCGCCCCGAGGTCGTCGCCGAAGCGGTGGCCGCCGGGCGCCGGCATGCCGAGCCGGGCGGTGAGGAGGTCCTCCAACTCCTGTGCGTCACCGACGCCTTGCGCGGCGAGGGGTTCGCGCAGCGGGCCGAGGTCGGCGTACAGGTGGCGGCCGGCCTGCGGCGGGCGGGCGAGCGCACCGCCGGCGACGACGGCGGCGTGCGCGGCGGCGGCCACGCGCGCGTGCAGCCGTACGACGGCCTCGCGGCGCTCCATGACGGGCGGGGGTTCGTCGAGGGCGTAGCCGGCGGCCGCGGCGACCGGCGCGGCGACACGGGCGCCCAGTGCGGTGAGGATGTCGAGCACGCGCGCGTGGAGGTGTCGTCCCGGTTCGGTGGCCGGGAAGCGGGCGACTGCGGCGGGCCAGCCGGGCGGCAGCAGGGATCCGGCGAGGTCAGTGACGACGGTGACCTGGTCGGGGAGCATCTCGGCGGGGCTGAGCAGGACCGTCTGATGGGGGTCGTGCAGGGTGTCGCGCCAGGTCTCGTCGCTGACCAGGTGCAGCCCTTCGGCGGTGGCGGCCTCGACGGTCTCGTGGAGCATTTCGGGCGGGGCGACGGTGGCGGTGGGATCGTCGGCGACGGACAGCACGAGCAGCCGGGGTTCACCGCCCTCGGCACGGACCCGGCGGACGGTCTCCAGCAGGGCGTAAGGGTCGGGGACGCCGCCGCTCTCGGCGGGGGTGGGCACGTGGTAGACCGGTCGGCCGAGCAGCCGGGCGTACGGCGCCCACCAGGCGGCACAGGGGCGGGGGACGAGGACGTCGGCGCCGTCCGAGGCGAGTGCGGCGGTGACGGCGAGCAGCAGCGCGGGGGCGCCGGGTCCTGCGGCCACGCGGTCGGGGACGGTCGGCAGTCCGCGTCGCGTCCAGTAGCCGCAGGCCGCTTCGAGGAGGGCGGGTGCGCCGCCGACGGGCTGGGCGGCGGCGCGGCCCGCCGCGGCGGCGAGCACGGCGGTGAGGTCGGGGAGCACGGGGAGGCCGTCGTCGGGCAGGGGCGGGCCGTAGCGGACCGGTCCGTGGCCCTCGGGGTCCGTCCGCCGCATGTACGCCTCCGCGGGGTCCTGGTGCCGTGCGCCGCCCGGCCGGGGCGGGCCGTGTCGTCATGGGCCTTTGCGTGGTGTGTGTACCCGCCGGGCGGCCCGCCATGGGAGTGGCCGGTGTTTCCCGGTCACACGTCCATGGGCCGGCGTTCCACGGGGCGACGGCGGCCGGGGAAGCCTGCCCCGCCGAAGGCCGCGGCGGCGAGGGCGGAACCGGTGGCGGCGGGGGCCGAGCCGGTGAAGCGGCCGCCGGCACCGGCCTGGGCTGCGTGCTGCACGGCGGCCGGGGCGCATCCGTCGGGGCCGTGGGCCTGACGGTCGTCGGATCCGCCGCAGCTGCGGCGGTCGTCGTCGGAGCATCCCTGGGTGCCGGTGCACTCCTGACCGCCGCCGGGACAGGCTCCGCTGCCGCATTCGTGGCCGGAGCCCTGATCGTCGTTGCCGTAGCCCTGCGCGCTGCCGCTGCCCTGGCACTGGCAGTGGCACTGGCCGGCCTCCTGGCACGGGGGCTTACTGGTGCAGGTCTCGCCCGCCGTGCAGCCCGTCCCGCCCGTGCCGCCCTGGCACGGCTCACCGGCCTTGCAGTCCGCGCCTCCCTGACACGGCTCACCCGCCTTACAGTCCGCGCCTCCCTGACACGGCTCACCCGCCTTACAGTCCGCGCCTCCCTGACACGGCTCACCCCCCTTGCAGTCCGCGCCTCCCTGACACGGCTCACCCGCCTTACAGTCCGCGCCTCCCTGACACGGCTCACCCGCCTTGCAGTCCGCGGAGTCCGAGCCCGGGCAGGACTCGCCTTCGCGGCATCCGGTGCCGTCCTGGCAGGGTTCGCCGTCCCGGCACGGGGTCGAGTCGGCCCGGGACGGGCCGAAGGCGCCGACGGAGGCGCCGACGGAGGCGACGGTGCGGGTCGGGGACACGGTGGTGGGGCCGGTCTCGGCGGCGGAGGCGACGGGCCCGGCGAGGGCGAACGCGGCACCGGCGACGAAGGCGACGGACAGGGCACGGACGGTGGGGCGCATAGGACTCCTCGGCATGCTCGGCGGTACGGTCGGCAGTGGCACGCCGGACACCGGATCGCCGGTACACCGGTGAGTCGGGCACCGGTACAGCGACACGGCCGGGCGGCGTCACGGCTTCGGGGCACCGGGTGTGCCCCGCTGCCATCACAGCCCGCGCGGGGCCGCGGCGCGCGCGGCCGGACCCCATTCGCGCGACACGGACGCCCGGCAGGGTGACGGACGACGGCCGTACCCGGCGGTTCGCGGGACGGATTCCGAGGTTTTCCGTCCTCCCCGCAGGTCACTCGGTAGGCGCAGACCGGAAGAGGACAAGGGTCAGCCCCCTGTGGAGGCAGACATGCAACGAGGCAGTGACCGGCTGAGCGTCCATCGGGACGACGAGATGAAGCACGAGCTGAAGGACCTGCTGAGGTCCGGGCATCCGACGCGCGTGGCGGAGTGGCACGATCCGGAACCGGCCGCCGACGACGACCCGGAGGTGTGGAGCGGGCCCGTGGGCGGCCTGGGGTCGCCGGCATCGCTGGAGCGGGTGCGCGCGGAGCTGGCCCGCACCCTGAACCGCGGCTCGTTCCCCGCGACCGCGCATGACGTGGCCCGGATGCTGCGCCGCCGGAACGCGCCGGCCGCGCTGGTCGAGGCGGTGGCCAGGCTGCCGCGCTCGGCGCGCTACGAGAACGTGCAGCAGCTGGCCGCGGCGCTGGCGGGCGGCGGATGAGGCGGAACCCGACCCCGCCCGCCGGGGCCGGCCGGCCGGGAGCGCGGTCCCGGCCGGTCAGGTGCCGGACGTGTCCGGGGTCACCGCCTCGGCGCAGCCTCGTTCCCGGGCGCCCTCGCGGGTGCGGGCCGCGCTGACCAGGCGGCGCGGGTTACGGCGCAGATACTCGCCCTCCAGCTGCGCCATGCGTTCGTTGTGGGTGCGCAGCGCGTCGTTGGAGCCGTACAGGAGGGTGTCGTGGCGCGTGCGGTGGATCGTCTCCAGCTCCTTCATGAGTTGCTGGTCGTCCAGTCGGCTGGGGTCGACTCCGGTCATGTGGTGCCCCGCTCGTCGTGTCCGTGTGGCGTTCCCTCAGACCACTGTACGAACATCCCGGTCCCCGGGCCTCCGCATCCGCATCCGGACGACGACACCCCCTAGCGGACACGCTCCACGCGGCGTTCGTCCCAGACCGGTTCCGAGGTCTCGCGGACACGGCCGTCGCTGCCGAAGACCAGGTAGCGGTCGAAGGAGCGGGCGAACCAGCGGTCGTGGGTGACCGCGAGGACCGTGCCCTCGAAGGCCTCCAGGCCCTCCTGGAGGGCCTCCGCGGACTCCAGGTCGAGGTTGTCGGTCGGCTCGTCCAGCAGCAGCGCGGTGACGCCCTCCAGTTCCAGCAGCAGGATCTGGAAGCGGGCCTGCTGGCCGCCGGAGAGCCGGTCGAAGGACTGCTCGGCCTGCTGGGTCAGCTCGTAGCGGCGCAGCCGCGACATGGCCGCGCCACGGTCCTGGGAGTGCTCCTTCCACAGGATGTCGAGCAGGGTGCGGCCCTGCAGTTCGGGGTGCGCGTGGGTCTGCGCGAAGTGCCCGGGCACGACCCGTGCGCCCAGCTTCCACTGCCCCGCGTGCGCGACGTCCCCGCCCGCGAGCAGCCGCAGGAAGTGCGACTTGCCGGAGCCGTTGGAGCCGAGGACGGCGACGCGCTCGCCGTAGAAGACCTCCAGGTCGAACGGCCGCATCAGGCCGGTCAGTTCGAGCCCCTTGCAGGTGACGGCCCGGACGCCGGTGCGGCCACCCTTCAGGCGCATGGTGATGTCCTGCTCGCGCGGCGGCTCCGGGGGCGGGCCGGCCTCCTCGAACTTGCGCAGGCGGGTCTGGGCGGCCGCGTACCGGGAGGCCATCTCGTGGCTGATGGAGGCGGCCTGACGGAGGTTCAGGACCAGCTTCTTCAGCTGGGCGTGCTTCTCGTCCCAGCGGCGGCGCAACTCCTCGAAGCGGGCGAAGCGTTCCCGGCGGGCCTCGTGGTAGGTGGCGAAGCCGCCGCCGTGCGCCCAGGCGTCGGCGCCGGCCGGTCCCGGCTCCACGGAGACGATCTTCTCGGCGGCGCGGGCGAGGAGTTCCCGGTCGTGGGAGACGAACAGGACCGTCTTGCGGGTCTCCTTGAGCTGCTCCTCCAGCCACCGCTTGCCGGGCACGTCGAGGTAGTTGTCCGGCTCGTCCAGCAGCAGTACCTCGTCGGTGCCGCGCAGCAGCGCCTCCAGCACCAGGCGTTTCTGCTCGCCGCCGGAGAGGGTGCGCACCTGGCGCCACTGGGCGCGTTCGTAGGGCATGCCGAGCGCGGCGGTGGTGCACATGTCCCACAGGGTCTCGGCCTCGTAGCCACGCACCTCCGCCCAGTCGGCGAGGGCCTGGGCGTAGGCCAGCTGGGCGGCCTCGTCGTCGACGGTCATGATGGCGTGCTCGGCCTCGTCGACGGCCTTGGCGGCCTCGCGGATGCGGGGCGGGGCGACGGAGACGAGCAGGTCCCGTACGGTCGTCTCGTCGCGCACGGAGCCCACGAACTGGCGCATGACACCGAGGCCGCCGCTGACGGTCACGGTGCCGGCGTGCGGCTTCAGCTCACCGGAGATCAGCCGCAGCAGGGTCGTCTTGCCGGCGCCGTTCGGTCCGACCAGGGCGACGGCGGCGCCTTCGCCGACCCGGAAGGAGACATCCCCGAGCAGGGTCCTCCCGTCGGGGAGGTGGTACTCGAGGTGCGCGGCTTCCAGATGTCCCATGGGCATGCATTCTCCGGGTCGGCCCCGCACCAGGGCAAACGCATAACCGGCCGCGGAGAGTGAGCGGAGCGGAAGCGGCTAGCCCGCCGTCCCCACCGGCGCTCCGGCTTCCCCGGCCGGCTCCACCAGCTCCACCGGCTCCCCCGCAGGACCGGCCTCGCCCGCCGGTACCACCGCGGCGCCCTCCCAGGACAGGGCCTTCCAGCCGTCGGACGGGGAGCCCTCCAGGACGACCACCCCGGTGTTCCGCAGGGGGTGGGCGGCGGCGAAGGCGACGTCGACGTTGTCGGCGCGGGCGGCGGTCCACAGGCGGATCGCGGCGCCGTGGCTGACCATGGCGACGGCGTCGGCGCCGCTCGCGGCGGCCTCGGCCACCACGGCGTCGTACCGGGCGAGGGCCTCCTCGCCGTTCTCCCCGCCGGGAATGCGCCGGGCGGTGTCGCCGGCCGCCCAGGCGAACACCGTCCCCATGTAGGAGCGGCCCTCGGGGGACTCGCCGGGCAGCATCTCCAGATCGCCGGCGCAGACCTCGCGGATGCCGTCGCGGACGATCGGCTCAAGGCCCCGGGCGGCGGCCAGCGGGGCGGCGGTGAGCTGGGTGCGCAGCAGCGTGGAGACGTAGAGGGCCGCTATCTCCTCCCCGGCGAGCGCCTCGGGCAGCGCGGCGGCCTGGGCCGTGCCGAGCGGGGTCAGCCCGGGGCCGGGCACGGCGGTGTCCAGCAGGTGGTCCACGTTGGAGGGGGTCTCACCGTGGCGGACGAGGAGCAGGCGCATCCGGGGATTCTCCTTACGCGCCGGTCGGGCGCCCGGCGCAGACAGGCACAGGAACGGGCACTTCAGGGTAACCGCGCCCGGCGCGCCCGCCGCCGCCCCGCCCCCCCTCCGCTCGGTCCAGCATGTGAAACACGGGTCTCATCATTCGACATGCATGCGTACTGTGGCAGGCACCAGCGGAGACGAGGGCGAAGGGGAACGGCCATGTCGAAGGCGCAGGAGACCGCCGTCTACACACACGGGCACCACGAGTCGGTGCTGCGTTCGCACACCTGGCGGACCGCCGCCAACTCCGCGGCGTATCTGCTCGGCTCCCTGAAGCCGCACATGAGGATCCTGGACATCGGCTGCGGGCCGGGCACCATCACCGCCGATCTGGCGGCTCTGGTCCCGAACGGCCATGTCACCGGGGTCGACCGCGCCCCGGGCATCCTGGACCGGGCCCGCGCCACCGCCGCCGGGCGCGGCCTGGCCAACGTGGACTTCGCGGTCGCCGACGTGCACGCGCTGGACCACCCCGACGACACGTTCTGCGTGGTCCACGCCCACCAGGTCCTGCAGCACGTCGGCGACCCGGTGCAGGCGCTGCGCGAGATGCGCCGGGTGACGAAGCCGGGCGGGTTCATCGCCGTACGCGACGCGGACTACGCGGCCATGACCTGGTACCCGGCGGTGCCGGGCCTGGACGACTGGCTGGACCTGTACGAGCGGGTGGCCCGCGCAGGCGGTGGCGAGCCCGACGCGGGGCGGCGGCTGACGGCGTGGGCGCGCGCCGCGGGGCTGCGGGACGTCACGGCCACCTCCAGCACCTGGACCTTCAGCACGCCCGAGGAGCGGGCCTGGTGGAGCGGCCTGTGGGCGGAGCGCACCCTGGCCTCCGACTACGCGGAACGGGCCACGCGCGGCGGGCACGCGAGCGAGGAGCGGCTGCGGGCGGTGTCCGGGGCGTGGCGGGAGTGGGGTCGGCAGGAGGACGGCTGGTTCGCGGTCCTGCACGCGGAGATCCTGTGCCGGAAGGAAGGGTGACGGCGGTCACCGCGCTTCCTCCCCGGTGAACGAGTAGGCGGCCCAGGGACCGGTGAGTTCCACCCGGACCCCGGGCGCCTCGTCCCTGGTGCGGTCCACCAGTTCCACGAATTCCTCGGAATGCGCGCGGGAGACCAGATAGGCCGCGTCGAGGAGGTTCCGGCCCGGCGGCACGGCCGGCGCGGGCATCCGCGGGGCGTGCAGCCGGGAAGCCTCGGCGTGCCGGGACAGACGCTCGTGCAGCGACCGGGCGAACGCCTGGGCCAGCGGGGCGGACTCAGCCGGCTCCGGCTCCAGGATCAGCTTCACGCCCCACTCGACCCGGCCTTCCAGCCGGTCCAGGACGCGCCGGAAGTCGTCCCCGTGCGTCTCGATCATGCCGCGCACCGCGCTGTCGTCCGGGCAGACCGTCCCGAGGCGCAGCGGCAGCGGGGTGGTGACCGTGGTGAGCGCGTCGATCACGCCCTGGTGGGCGCGGACGGTCACCGCGAGCCAGTCCACGTCCTCCAGGTGCGTCTGCAGCGCCTCCTCGCCGAAGTCGGCCTCGGGGACCGTACTGACGACCGCGATCAGGTCGCGGTGGCGCAGCAGTGCGGGCGGGGCGCCTCCGATGCCCGTGAGCTGGGACTGCAGGGGCGTCCCGAAGGGGCGGCAGACTGCGTAGACGTAGCGCGGTCCGGTCATGGTGTCTCCTTCGGCGCGCGCCCGGTTCCCTGCCGGCTCCCTCCAGGGTGAGGAAACAGGCGGGGTTCTTCAGCTCCAGCCTGGCTCGGCGGCCCTTCGCCCGCCACACCGTGCCCGCCCGCGCGGTCCCGGCGGCCGCGCGGCTCAGCGCACGATCGCCTCCTCCACCAGCAGCCGGGCGGCCGTCGCGATGCCCACGGCGTCGATGCCGGCCGCGTGCAGCTGCTCGTCGGGGGCGGCCGAGCCGGGCATGGTGCGCACCGCGAGCCGGACCAGCCGGGGCACGGGCCGGCCGTCGCCGAACGCCTCCGCGACGGCGTCGCCGAGGCCGCCCTCGGCGTGGTGGTCCTCCGCGGTGAGCAGACAGCCGGTCTCCTCGGCTGCCCGGCGCAGCGTGTCCGCGTCGACGGGCTTGACGGAGTACAGGTCGATCACGCGCACCCGGATGCCGTCCTCGGCGAGCCGGTCGGCCGCGGCCAGCGCCTCGGGCACGGTGACCCCGGCCGCGACGATCGTCAGCCGGTCCTCGTCGCTCGACAGGAGCGTCTTGCTGCCGCCCACCGGGAACTCCTCGTCGGGGCCGTAGAGCACCGGTGTCTTCCCGCGCGAGGTGCGCAGATAGCGGACGCCGTCCAGGCCGGCCATGGCGGCGACCAGCCGGGCGGTCTGGTTGGCGTCGCACGGGTAGAGCACGGTGGAGCCGTACACGGCGCGGAACATGGCCAGGTCCTCCAGGCCCATCTGCGAGGGCCCGTCCTGCCCGATCGCGACTCCGGCGTGCGAGCCGACCAGGTTGATGCCGGCGCCGCTGATGGACGCCATGCGCACGAAGTCGTAGGCACGGGTGAGGAACGCGGCGAACGTCGAGGCGTACGGCAGCCAGCCGCGCGCGGCGACGCCGACGGCCGTGGCGACCAACTGCTGCTCGGCGATGTAGCACTCGATGAACCGGTCGGGGTACGCCTTGGCGAACTCCTCGGTGCGGGTGGAGTCGCCGACCTCGCCGTCCAGGGCGACCACGTCGCCGCGGGCGGTGCCGAGCGCGGCGAGGGCGGCACCGAAGGCGTCCCGGGTCGCGACCTGGTCGCCCTCGTCGTAGCGCGGGAGCCGGAGCACCTCGGTGGTCAGGTCGCGCAGGGCCGCGGCGGCCGGTGGTTCGTGCACCCGGACGTGCGCGTCGCGCGGTCCGCCGAGTTCGGCGACGGCCGCCTCGGCGTCCGGCAGCGGCTTTCCGTGGTGTCCCTCGCGGTCCTCGACGGCGGCGACGCCCTTGCCCTTGAGGGTGCGGGCGAGGATCACGACGGGCCGCCCGGTCGTGGCCAGGGCCTCGCCGTAGGCACGGTCGATCGCGTCGACGTCGTGGCCGTCGACCTCGATGCCGTGCCAGCCGAAGGCCTCGAAGCGGCGGGCGTAGGCGTCCAGGTCGTGGCCGTGCCGGGTGGGGCCGCGCTGGCCGAGCCGGTTGACGTCCACGATCGCGATCAGGTTGTCCAGGCGCTCGTACCCGGCGTGCTCGGCGGCCTCCCACACCGAGCCCTCCGCCAGCTCGCTGTCGCCGCACAGCACCCACACCCGGTAGCCGGTGCGTTCCAGGCGCTTCCCGGCGAGGGCGATGCCGACGCCGACCGGCAGGCCCTGGCCGAGGGATCCGGTGGCCGTCTCCACCCACGGCAGCCGTCGGGGTGTCGGGTGCCCCTCCAGGCGGCTGCCGAGCTTGCGGAAGGTGAGCAGTTCGCCGTCCTCGACGACACCGGCGGCCTTGTAGGCGGAGTACAGCAGGGGTGTGGCGTGTCCCTTGGACAGCACGAAGCGGTCGTTGGCGGGATGTTCGGGGCGTTCGAAGTCGTAGCGCAGATGGTTGGCGAGCAGGACGGCCATCAGGTCGGCTGCGGACATCGAGGAGGTGGGGTGCCCGGATCCCGCGGCATCGGACGCCCGGACGCTGTCCACCCGCAACTGCTGTCCCAGTTCGGCGAGTTCATCGGTGTTCATGAGTCTCCTTGCACGGTGCCGTCCGGCGGTGCGGCTTGTCCGAGGCATTCCGCGTAACCGGGGCCGCACCACGTAAACGCTCCGCTGGTCACCCGTATGAAGGGTGCGGGTGCGGCTTGGCGGGCGAGTGGGGGGGCGGTGCGCCGCCGGGTGCGGGCCGGCGGGGCTCGCCGCGCGACTCCCCGCGCCCGTCGGGGCCGGCTGCCCGGCCGTCTGCCGAACGCGGGCCGCTTGCCCAACTAGGCTCGTGGGCATGGAGATTATGGGCGCCTCGCTGCGCATCTGCGTCGACGACCTCGAGACCGCGGTCCCTTTCTACGAGCGGCTGGCGGGCGGCAGAGCCCTTCGGTTCGAGCGCGGTGGGGTCCAGGTGGCCGCGATCGGCTCCTTTCTGCTGATGAGCGGCCCGGAGGCGGAGCTGGAGATCCTGCGCAAGGTGACGGCCACCATCGCCGTCAAGGACGTGGACGAGGCGCACCAGGTGCTGACCGGCCTCGGCGCCCGGATCCTGGCGGGGCCCGTGCAGACGCCCGGCGGCCGGAATCTGCTGGCGATGCATCCGGACGGTTCGGTGTTCGAGTACGTCGACCAGCGCGGCTGAGTCGGCCGTACCATGTCGGGCCGTCGGCCGGGTCGGGTACGGCGGCCCGTCATTGAGCGTCCGGCCGCATCCGGAAGTCGAGGCGGGCGGGCAGCGGCTCGTCGGTGAGCCGGGCCCACAGCCGGCCGAGCACCTCCTCGCCCTCGCGCAGGTCGGCGACCTCGAACCCCGCGTCGACGACAGCCCGCGCCGCGGCGGTCCGTCCTTCCGCGAGCAGCAGTTCGGCTTCCAGGAGCTGGAACCGGCCGCGCCGGCGGACGGCGGGCAGCAGCCGGTCCCAGACGGTGCGGGCGTCCGCCGCCCGCCGCACCCGCAGCAGCGCGCGCAGGGTTTCCCGGCCGAGCGCGGCCACGGCGGCGGTCCATGCCTCGCCGTCGTCGCGGCGCTCGCGGCACAGGTCGTCGAAGGCGTCCGCGTACCGTTCGGCGGCCCGCTCGTGGTGGCCGGACTCCTGGTCGGCGACGGCCAGGCAGCGCAGCAGGGGCCAGAGGGACGGGGCGAGCGGGAGGGCGCGTTCCCAGCTGCGCACGGCCTGGGCGCGGTCGCCGGCGTGCCACTGGGCGACACCGAGGTGGTACTCGGTGTGCGGGGTGGCGGGCGCGGTCTCCAGCATGTCCCGCCAGTGCGGGGCGACGAGGCTCTCGCCGGGCGGCCGGACCCGGCGCGGCTCCGGCAGGGACCCGGTGCGCAGCAGTTCGCGCCAGGGCGCCTGGGCGGCGCCGAGGGTGGACTCGGGGAACGGGGTGCCGGGCAGTCTCCGGTCGGTGCGCAGCACTTCGAGCGCGCCCCAGCCGGATCCGGTGGCCAGGAGCTCGACGGGTTCGGTGTCGGCGCTCGGCTGCCATGCCGCGTAGGCCTCGTCGACGCGGGCGCGGGGCAGGGCGGCGGCGAGGCGTTCCTCGGCGGTCCGCACGGCGCCGGTCCACTCCCCCTCGGGCGGCTCGTCGAGCGGGCCGTACGCCTCCAGCCAGGACACCTCGCTGTCCGCCTCCAGCCGGACGTGCTCCAGCTGGGTGCGGGCGAGTCCGGCCTGGATCTCGCAGTAGCCGCCGGTGCCGGGCTCGGTGAGCCATTCCTGCCAGCGCCGGCCGCCGGGCCGGTGGCCCCACACGAAGAGCTTGCGGCCGCGCAGGCCGTCGGTGGAGGTCTGCACCAGCCCGTGCCCGTCGGCGTCCAGCGCGGCGATCCAGCGACGGCGGCCGTCCGGCACCTCGTAGAAGTAGTCGGCTGCGTAAGGGCTGTTGAGGGGGTGGGTGCGGTCGATGCCGTCGTACGAGGGGACGGGCACCCGGTGCAACCGGCGCTCGTAGCCGAAGTGCCAGGCCTCGTCGGCGGGGGCCAGGATCCGGCGGTCCTCGGGCACCGCGATGTTGGACCACCAGTACGTCGGCACCGGGCGCTCGTGCGGATTGCGGATGCGGACGCCGACGTAGAGGAAGTCGGAGCCGTCGGGCAGCCAGAGGTCGACCTGGAAGGGCAGGTCGCGCAGCCGCTCCCACTCCCACAGGCGCAGCATCCGACCGCCGTCGGGGGCGGGGACGAGGGCGGCGTGCAGGGGTGCGCAGGAGAGGGTGGTGTGGCCGGTGGCCCCGATGTTCCATTCGATGCCGCCGGAGTACCAGGCGCCGTTGAGGGCGAAGTCGGCGGGCTGGAACACGGGGTTGCGGTAGAGGAGTTCGCGTCCGGTGGGCAGGTGGAGGAGGGAGGCGACGCGGCCGCCGAGGCCGGGCAGGACGGTGGCGCGCAGCCGGTCGTTCTCGATCACGAGGGCGTCGAGGGCGCGGGGCTCGCGGGTTCTGTCGTAGCCGTCGCGGACCCGGACCGGGAGCAGGCTGGTGAGCGGCTCGTGGCCGAGCTGGCGGGCCATGTCCGCGGGGATGCCGTCCCGGTCGCGGTCCTCGATGCGGTGGACCTCGTCCAGGGGGAGCAGCGGGGGCAGGGGGTTGTCCGGGCCCAACTGCGCGGCGGGCAGCGTCAGTACCTCACGTCGGATCCTCGTCACGATCACCATGGAACCCGGCGCGCGATGAGTCGGCCAGGGGATGTGCTGGTCAGGATTGCGCAAAGGCCCGGGCAACGGAAACTTGCGGGACGGTCTCAGCCGGTGTTGCGCATCTCGGCGGTGAGGGCCCAGCGTTCGTGGTCGCGCCAGGCGCCGTCGATGTAGATCATGTCCGGGGAGAAGCCCTCCAGCCGGAAGCCCGCGCCCCGCGCCAGGGCGAGGGAGGCGGCGTTCTCGGGCTGTGCGTTGATCTCCAGCCGGTGCAGTCCCAGCGGTCCGAAGGCGTGGGCGACGACCAGGTCGAGGCCCTCGCGCATGAGGCCGCGCCCGGCGGCGTGCGCGAAGGCGCCGTATCCGAGCGCGCCGCACTGGAAGCCGCCGCGCACGATGTTGTTGATGTTGATGAACCCGGCGATGCCTCCGCCGTCCTTCTCGCACACCAGGAAGCCGGCCTTGGTCGGGTCCTCGATCAGCCGGCGTGCGTAGCCCGCGTAGCCCTCGTCCGTGTCCGGCGGGAACAGCCAGGGCCGGTGCAGATCCTTGCTCTCGCGCGAGCGTGCCGTGAACTCGGGGCCGTCCGCGAGGGTGAAGTGACGGATGGCCACGCGGGGGCCTTCGGCGAGGTGTTGGGGTGCGGTGTGCGGCATCCGGCCAGCCTACGGCGCCCTCGGCGGCCGCGTCTCGCCGAATACCGCCCGCCGCCGGGGCACCGGAGACCCCGGCCGCGCCGCTCAGCCGCCGACGACCGGCAGCCGCAGCACTTCGGTGTCCCCGGGCGCGCTGACCACGGTCACCGGCTTGATCCCCCGGTTGCCGAAGTAGGCGTCGTCGCTCGCCGCGATCACGAAGCGCAGCCGGTGCCCGGCCGGGTAGCGGTGCACGATGCCGGGCAGGGTGACGGTGAAGCGCCGGGTCACGTCGGGCACCCGGACGGGTGCGACCAGCCGGTGGACGAGGGTCTGGGCGCCGTCGGGCGCGACGTCGTACAGCTTGGCGAACAGCACCAGCCGGTCGGCGGCGTCGCCGGAGTCCTGGGTGCGTTCGGCCTTCGGCGAGACGACCCTCAGGGTGACGCGCGGGGCGCCGACGACATCGAGGTCGCCGGTCAGGGGCGCGCCGGTCCAGGCGAGGAAGGTGCCCTCGGTGTCGTACGGAGCGGGGTCGGGCAGGCCGATGGTGCCGGCCAGGGAGCTCTCCGAATGGCTCGTGGGCACGAGCCAGTTGGTGTAGCCGCGGCTGCCGCGGGTCACCTCGGCGCGGTTGTCGACCAGCCTGCCGTCCCCGGAGAGGTAGAGGGTCCGGTCGGGGGCGGGGACCCGGTCGGCGGTGGCGTAGGTGTGGTGCGGGTCGCCGACCCAGTCGCGGTAGTAGGCGAAGGCGGGGCCGGTGTCGGTGTGCCGGTGCTTCCTCAGGTAGCGGTCGAACCAGGCGAGGATGCGGCGGCCGACGTAGCTGGTTTCCAAGTTGCCCTGGGCGAGGTCGAGTTCACCGGGCGCCGGGTCGGTGATGCCGCCGCTGTGGCCCCAGGACTGCCAGATCAGGGCGGTGGGGGTGCCCTGCGCCTTGAGCGTGCGGTAGCCGGCCGTCGCCTCGTTGAGGTTGAACAGCGTGTCGGCCTGCCCCTGGACGAGGAGGGTCGGCGCCTTGACCCGGGAGAGGTAGGTCGTCGGGGAGACGCTGCGGGCGTAGCCGAGCAGCCGGGCGGTGCGATCGGCGGGGTAGCTGCCGGAGTTGAGCGTGTGGACGGTGTCGCAGGCGTCGGTGACGAAGTGCAGGCAGGTCAGCGAGTTGATCCGGGACGGGTCGAGGCTCGGGGTGGTCAGCGGCTGGCCCTCGCCCATCAGATAGAAGCCGTTGGACCACTGCCATTTGAAGGCGCCGGGCACCTCGCGGGCACCGACGGCGTTGTTGGGGTCCAGGGAGTAGGCGAGGTCGTTCCAGGTGATGAGCGGGACGAGGGCGTCGACGCGGTGGTCGTTGGCGGCGGTGGCGAGTTGGACGGCGCCGCCGTAGGAGCCGCCGATCATGCCGACGCGCGGGTCGCCGGGGGCGTCGAGGGCGACGAAGTCGGCGCGGGTGCCGTCGTCGGCGGCGCGCCTGCCGCCGAGGAAGTCGACCAGCCGGGAGGCGGCCCTGCCGTCGATGCCGGGGTCGTCGAGGGAGATCAGGCAGCCGGTGTGGCCGAAGCCGAGGCCGGAGTAGATGAGGGAGACGTAACCGCGCTCGGCGAACGCCTTGCCGATGGCGTCGGTGGAGCCGTCGGACTTGCTGCCGCCGAAGCCGTTGGTGGCGAGCACGGCGGGCGCGGGATGGGTGCGGTCGACCCCGGCGGGCCGGTACAGGTCGGCGTCGACCGCGCAGCTGCGGCCGCCGGCCCGCACGGTGAACTTCAGCGGGGTGACGGTGTAGCGGTCGCCGGCGTGGGCCGGGCCGGCGGCGAGCGCGAGGGGTGCGGTGAGGGCCGCGCCGAGCAGGGCGGCGAGCGCGGCACGGGTTCGGGACGCACGGCGGGGTGCCGGTCGGGGCACACGTCGGGGCACGGGGACCTCCACACTGAGGCGCACGGATACCGACCAGTAGGTCTGGCCGAGGAGCATGCTGTGACACGTGTCAGGTGCTGGTCAATCCCCTGGACGTGTGGTTTGTCGACGGAAATTCAGCGAACGCGGTCAGAGCAGCGCGGGCTCGTCGAGCCTCAAGGTGCCCGACTCTGCGTCCAGTTCGGCGGATATCCCGAAGGGGACGGTCAGCGCGTCGTCGCAGTGCCCGAAACCCAGCTCCTCGACGACCGGCACACCGAGCGCACCGAGACGGTCGCGGAAGACCGCACGCAGTTCGTCGTAGGGGCCGCAGCCGCGCCAGGATCCGAGCCCGATCCCGGCGACCCCGTCGAGCCAGCCGGAGCGCAGCAGCTGGGTCAGCAAACGGTCGATGCGGTACGGCACTTCGCCGACGTCCTCGATGAGCAGCAGCCCGCCCCGGGCGCCGGGCCGGGCGGACGGGGTGCCGAGATCGGTGGCCAGCAGGCTCAGACAGCCGCCGAGCGTCACGCCCCTGGCCCGTCCCGGCGCCAGCGCCGCCCCGGCCGAGGTGAGCGTCCGCGTCGCCTCCGGAGTGAACAGGGTCGCCCGCAGATGCTCCTGCGCGCGGGCGCTCTTGAGGAAGTCGACGCCGGCGGCGGCCGGTCCGTGCAGGGTGACCAGGCCGAGCCGGGTGGCGAACGCCTGGTGCAGGACGGTGACATCGCTGAAGCCGACGAACACCTTGGGCCCGGCCTCGCGCATCGCCTCCCAGTCCAGCAGGTCGACCATCCGCTGGGCGCCGTAGCCGCCACGGGCGCACAGCACCGCGGCCACGGACGGGTCGCACCAGGCCCGCTGCAGGTCGGCCGCCCGGTCGGCGTCGCAGCCCGCGAGATACCCCAACTCGCCGTGGCGGTCCAGCACATGGGGGGCCACCACCGGGTCCAGGTCCCAGCCGCGCAGCACGTCGAGCCCGGCCTGCAGCCGCTCCTCGGGCACCGGCCCGCTCGGAGCGACGACGGCCACCCGGGCGCCCGGGGCCAGCCGGCTCGGTCGTGTCAGTTCCTTCACGGGTTCAGCTCCAGTCTCGGCACGTCGCACGCGTCCAGCCCGAACACCTGGGCGTACAGGGAGAGTTCGGCTTCCAGGGCGCGCACCATGGTCTCGGCGCGCCGGAACCCGTGCCCCTCGCCCTCGAACGTCAGATAGGCGTGCGGCAGACCCCGGCCCTCGATCCGGGCGAGGAAGCGCTCGCACTGCGCGGGCGGGCAGATCACGTCGTCCAGGCCCTGCAGCAGCAGGAACGGCACGGTGAGCCGGTCGGCATGGGTGGTCGGCGACCGGTCGGCGTACCGGGCCGGCACATCGCCGAGCGGTCCGATCAGCGACTCCAGATAGCGGGACTCGAAGTCGTGGGTGTCCCCCGGGCCCCAGGTGGCCAGGTCCAGGACCGGGTAGACGATCGTGCCGCAGGCGTAGACGTCCGTCGTGGTCAGCGAGGCGGCCGTGGTCCAGCCCCCCGCGCTGCCGCCGCGGATCGCGAGCCGGTCCGGATCGGCGGTGCCCTCCTCGGCGAGGGCGCGGGCGACCGCCGCGCAGTCCTCGACGTCGACGACGCCCCACTGCTCGCGCAGCCGTTCGCGGTAGGCGCGGCCGTACCCGGTGGAGCCGCCGTAGTTCACCTCGGCGACGCCGATGCCGCGCGAGGTGAAGTAGGCGATCGCCAGGTCCAGCACGAGCGGGGCCCGGCCGGTCGGGCCGCCGTGCGCCCAGACGACGTACGGCGCCGCCTCGCCGTCGGGCGCGGCCCGTTCGGGGTGGTGCGGCGGGTAGACATGGGCGTGCACCTCGCGGCCGTCCGGACCGGCGAAGGTGCGGATGCGCGGCTCGGGGTAGTAGGCGGGGTCGACGGCGTCCTGGTGCCGGGCGCCGACGGCGCGGGCCCGTCCGGTGGAGATGTCCAGCTCGACCACCTCGGGCGCGGTGCGCGGACTGGCGCCGACCCCGACGACACGCCCGCCGTGCACGGCGAGGGTGGCGGCGAACTCGGTCCACGGTCCGGCGGCGTCGACGATCTCCCCGGACTCCGGGTCGACTATCCCGAGTACGCTCGCCCCCCGGCCGTGGACGACCGCGATCAGCCCGTTGTCCAGCGGGGCGAACCAGCGCAGGCCCGGCTTCCACAGCGGGCCGGCGAACTCCTCCTCGCGCGGGCACAGCGGGGTGCCGTCCCGGTACAGGTTCCACCAGCCGCTGCGGTCGCTCGCGTACAGAAGACGGTTGTCCGCCGACCACTCGGCCTGGGCGATCGCCTCCTGCGGCCCGCCGGCGGCCGTGTGGACGCCGTGCAGCAGACCGTCGCCGCCGACCTCGCCGACCAGCAGTTCCGTCCCGTCCCACGGCATGCGGGGATGGTCCCAGGCGAGCCAGGCCGCCCGGCGGCCGTCGGGCGAGAGGCGGGGCCCGGTGACGAACCGGTGGCGTTCGGCGGTGAGTTCGCGCACCGCGGACCGGTCCTCGGCGGCGGACCCGTCCAGCGGTACGGCGACCAGGACCCGCCGTACGTCGCCGGGGTGGTCGCCGGTGAACTCCTCCAGCACGCACCACACCTCGCCGCGCGCGAGGTCCAGGTGCGGGTCCGCCCAGCGCAGGCCCGCTCCCACGGTGGAGACGGGGGTCAGCGGACGCGGCTCGCCGCCGGGCTCGTACCGGTAGAGCCGCTGGTCGGCGAAGTGTGTGAACACCACGAGGGGGGTGCCGCCGCGCACCGCCCCGGTCCAGGGCCGGCCGCCGTACTCCACCACCCGGCTGCGCACGTTCCACGGCGCGGGGAGCACGACCTCCTCGGTGCCTTCGGCCGTCCGCCGCACCAGCGCCCGGCGGCCGGCCTCGGCCGGCCGGGGCTCGGTCCACCACACCTCGTCCCCGACGAAGCCCACCCACTCGGGGTGCCCGTCGTGCGCGGCGGCCAGCGCCGCGTCGACCGGCGACGGCCACGATCCGTACGCCGACGTCAGCACCTCGTCCCCCCTTCCCATCCCCTAGGCCGTCCGCAGGAAGCGGTCGAGCACCCGGACGCCGAAGTGCAGCGCCTCGACGGGCACGCGCTCGTCCACGCCGTGGAACAGCGCCTGGTGGTCGAGGCCTTCGGGCAGCTTCAGCGGGGCGAAACCATATCCGGTGATGCCGAGCCGGGAGAACTGCTTGGCGTCGGTGCCGCCGGACATGCAGTACGGCACCACATGCGCCCCGGGTGCGAACTCCCGGACGGCGGCCCGCATCTTCGCGAAGGTCGGTGAGTCCACCGGCGCCTCGAGGGCCACCTCGCGGTGCGCGAACTCCCAGTCCACATCGGGGCCCGTCAGGTGGTCGAGGGCGATCGTGAACTCCTCCTCGGCGCCCGGCAGGAACCGCCCGTCGACGAAGGCGACCGCCTCGCCCGGGATCACGTTGAGCTTGTAACCGGCGTCCAGCATCGTCGGGTTGGCGCTGTTGCGGACGGTCGCCTCCACCAGCTTGGCCGCCGGGCCGAGCTTCTCCAGCAGCAGGTCCACATCGGTGAAGTCGGGCTCGATGCCGTACAGGGCGGCGAGTTCGGTGAGCGCGGCCCGCACGGTCGCGGTGAGCCCGATCCGCCACTCATGTTCACCGATACGGGTGACGGCGGCGGCGAGCCGTGTCACCGCGTTCTCCTTGTTCACCTTGGAGCCGTGCCCGGCCCGGCCGCGCGCGGTGAGCTTCAGCCAGCCGGTGCCGCGCTCCCCCGCCCCGATCGGGTAGATCTCCCGGCCCGCGCCGTCGTGGAAGGTGAAGCCGCCGGACTCACTGATGCCCTCGGTGCAGCCCTCGAACAGCTCGGGGTGGTGGCCCGCGAGGAAGCCGGAGCCGTCCTCGGCGCTGGCCTCCTCGTCGGCGGTGAAGGCGATGACGAGGTCCCGGCGGGGCCGTACCCCCTGCCGGGCCCAGGCGCGGACGACCGCGAGGATCATCGCGTCCATGTTCTTCATGTCGACGGCTCCGCGCCCCCACACCACCCCGTCCCGGATCTCGCCGGAGAACGGGGCCACGCTCCAGTCGGCGGCCTCGACGGGCACCACGTCCAGGTGACCGTGGACCAGCAGCGCGGGCGCGGACGGGTCGGTGCCCTCGATCCGGGCGACCACGTTGGTGCGGCCCGGGGTGCGCTCCAGCAGCAGCGGCTCAAGGCCCGCACCGGCCAGCCGCTCGGCCGCGTACTCGGCCGCGGGCCGCTCCCGGCAGTCGCCGCCGCCCCGGTTGGTCGTGTCGATCCGGATCAGTCCCGAGGTGAACTCCACGACCTCGTCCATGGCCTGGTGGTCGGCGGCCCGCTGGTCAGCCATACTGCTCCTCCACGGCGGCGGAGACGATCGTGGTGACCGCCTTGAACGTCCTGATCCCCTCGTACATCGTGGCGCTGGTGTACGCCACCTTCCGCTCCCCGATCCGCACGACCCCGGGCACCACGGTGGCGGCCATCGCCAGATGTTCCGCGTCGAACTCGACGGCGACGGTGAACGGCCCGGCCTCGACGGGCGCGTGACCCACCGCCAGCCGGGCGGCCTCCTTGGCCGCCGCCCGGATGTCGGCGGCGGTGCGGGCCGGGGTCCGGCACACCGCCGCGTACCGCGACACATGGTCCTTGACGGCGACCTTCAGTGCCTCCGGCGCGTAACCGAGCGCGTCCTCGCAGGCCACGTCGTCGCCGGTGACGAGGACGACGGGGACTCCGTACTCGGCGACGACATGCGCGTTGAGCAGACCCTCGCTGGCGCGGACGTCGTTCAGCCACACCCCCGTGATCTGGTTGGCCAGATAGGTGTGGGCGAGGACGCCCTCCGCGCCGGCACCCGCGTGGTAGCCGACGAAGGCGATCCCGTCGATGTCCCCGTGCTGCACGCCCTCCACCATGGACAGCGTCTTGTGCCGCCCGGTGAGCATCTCGACGCGCTCGTCGAGCCGTTCCAGCAGCAGGTTGCGCATGCTCCAGTGGGCCTCGTTGACGAGCACCTGGCCGGCGCCCCCGTCGAAGAAGCCCTCCGCGGCGGCGTTCACGTCCGAGGTGAACATCACCCGGCACCGCTCCCACTGCGGTGTCCCCGGCAGCACATCGGCAGGCCAGGTGACGCCCGTGGCCCCCTCCATGTCGGCACTGATGAGGATCTTCATGCAGGCCTGCCCCCTCGCAGGTCAGAGGCTTGTCGTCCGGCTGGTGACAGCAGTTTTCGAAAGCATGCGGTGAACCGTGCCGCGGTGACGGGGCTCTTCATGCTGCTCCACGTTACGCGTCGGCGAGGGATCTTCCTACGAGCCGGCGAGGGGGTCGAGCCGGCGTACGACGGTCTCGGGCGTCCCGCACGCCTGCTGTGCACGGAAACCCGCAAGCGCGTGCCGTTCCTCCGCCGTGAAGGGATGGGTGGCGGCATCCGCGGGCGTGGGGACGACCCGGGGCTGCTCGCACCAGCGGGACGGGACGAACGCCGCACGGTATCGCTCCAGCACCGTGAAGGTGCTGTCGGGCCGGATGTGGTGTGCGACGGCGATCGGCAGGCCGAGTCCCGCAGCGAGGGCGGCACCTGCGGTACTGGAGCACAGCAGCGCGAGCGCCGTCCTGATCACCGCCGGCCGGCAAGCGCCAGGTGACCGCGCATGGCCGGCCCGGCTCCTACTCGGAAGGTCGGCTCGGCGCCGGTACCCTGGGAAACCTTCTGGCTTTGCGCGGGGAACCCGTGCGGGCGTCCGGCTCTGGGCGATACAGATGGTGCCGGGCGACGAGCTCAAGGGTCACCGCCACCGCGATGGTCTGCACGGCCATGAGCGCGATGAGGACGAACAGTTGCACTGCTCCGGCGAGCACCGGGCCGGCCCCTCCGAGGAGCATGCCGACGAACGCGCCAGGGAGTGTGACCAGCCCGACCGTACGCGTCTGGTCCAGGCCGGGCAGGAGGGCCTCGGAGGCCGCGGGACGTGCGATTTCCATGCGCGCGTCGCGGTCCGGGAGTCCCAGCGCCATCGCGGCTTCCACCTCTCCGCGACGCTGGGACAGTTCGTCCAGGGCACGCCGTCCGGCGAGTACGGTCACGGTGAGTGCGCCACCGATGAGGATGCCGGTGACCGGAATCAGGGCGACGCCCTTCAGAGGGACGAGTCCGGTGGCAAGGAGCGCCGCGACGACCGGTACCACGCCGGCGGCGATCGGGGCGGCCGTCAGCCACCAGGTGTGGTTGCCGGTGATTCTCCGTCCGGCCGTGCGCACGGCCACCGCGAACATGACCACGAGGAACGCCAGGAGCCCCGGCACTGACTTGACGGCCCAGGTGACGACCACCGAGACCAGAGCAAGCTGGACGGCGGCGCGCAGACCGGCCAAGAGGGTCTCCCGGGCCCGGCTCTTGTACGGGTGCGGATCGAGACGGAACCAACCCGCGACCACCACCGCCACCAGCAGCAGAGCGGCGAGCAGGACGCCGAGGGCCGGGTTGACCGGTACAAGAGATGCGGCACTCGACGTCACGTTTTCCACCCCAGGAAGCTGCTGCACGGGCCGATGGGGTGCGCGGGTCCCCGACCTGACTGGCCCCTGCGGCCGACAGCGCAGTCTACGTCGGCGTCCTTCCGCCGCTGTTCGCACCCTGGCGTCGCTGCCGATGTGTCAGACGTCGGGCTGTCGGTCCCTCGTCGGCTGGGCCGAGGCGAAGGGCGAGCTGGTGACGGAAGCCGCTCCTGTGATTCGGGGACGCCGTTGGATTCGGCCTCTGATCAAGGCGGAGAGCGCGAGTGCGGAGGACATCGAGATGACGCCGCCCAGGACCAGGGTGGAGCGGGCGCCGAGAGCGTCCGACACCAGGCCGACCAGCGGGGCGCCTACGGGGGTGCCGCCGAGGAGGAGCAGGAAGTAGACGGACATGACGCGGCCACGCAGGTGTGGGGCGGCATGAAGCTGGGTCAGCGCGTTGGCGGTGGTGGTCACGATCACCGCGGCGAAACCGGTGGGGATCAGCAGGGCCATGAACGAGCCGCAGTCCGGCATCAGGCCCAGCACGGCTTCCAGCGCCCCGAAGACGATCGCGGTGGAGATCAGTCGGCGTGTGGTCGGTGGCCTGTCGCAGTTTGCCCCGTAGATCGCGCCGATGAGGCTGCCCAGGGCGTATGCGGCGCAGAGGTAGCCGAAGGTGGCGGCGCCCGTGTGGAAGGCCGTGATGGCGACGAGGGAGATGGTGACCTGGAAGTTGAGGCCGAAGGTGCCGACGAAGGCGATGAGACTGATCGGCAGGAGCAGTTCCGGGATGGAGGTGATGTGACGGAAGGCGTCGCGCAGTCGGGTACGGCCGGGTCGGGGTCGACCGTGCTCGTCCGGGTTGTCTGTACGGATGGTGACCAGGCCGTACAGGACAGCCAGGTAGGAGGCCGCGTTCGCGAGGAACACCGGGCCCGTGCCGAAGGCGGCGACCGTGAGACCGGCGAGGGCGGGGCCGACGGCGCGGGCCACGTTGAACTGGGCGGAGTTCAGGCTGACCGCGGTGGCCACCCGCTCCCGATCGACCAGTTCGCAGATGTAGGCGTTGCGGGCGGGACCGTCCACGGCGGTGGCGGTGCCGAGAGCGAAGGCCAGCACGTGGACGGACAGCAGATTCACCGCGCCGGTGACGGTCAGCAGTCCGAGCAGGAGTGACTGCACTCCCATGGCCGTCTGCGTCAGAAGCAGGATCCGCCGCTTGGGGTACCGGTCGGCGAGCATGCCTCCAGCCAGGCCGAACAGGGTCTGCGGCAGGAACTGCAGTGCGGTCACGATGCCGACCGCGCTGCCGCTGTTGCCGGTGATGTGGAGGACGAGCAGGTCCTGGGCGGCACGCTGCATCCACGTGCCGATGTTGGAGGTCAGCTGCCCGAGCAGGTAGCGGCGAAGGTTGCGGACCGCGAGTGCGGCCGACACCGGCGGGCGGGAGCCCGCGCTCATGGCATCTGATGGGCGTACGTGCCGCAGCCGACGGACACCTCGGCATCGTCGAGGTGATGGAAGGTCGGGTGAGGGTGCATGAGGAACGCGTGGTGCGCGATGTTCCAGGCATAGGCGCCGGCCATGGCGAAGGCGACTCGGTCGCCGACGCGCAGCCGCTCCACCATGACCCGGCGAGCCAGGACGTCCTTCGGCGTGCACAGCTGTCCGACCAAAGTCACCGGCTCGTCACGGGCCTCCGGCCGGGCCCAGGGCCGCAGCCAGACGTCGCCGGAAATCACCTCGAAGGGCTGGTCGTGCTGTTTGGCGGCCGGAGTGCGCAGATGGTGGGTGCCTCCGCGTAGCACGGCGAACGTCTCTCCACGGCTGGACTTGATGTCCAGGACCTCGGTGACGTACCAGCCGCAGTACACGGTGACCGAACGGCCGGGCTCGATCCGCAGCGTGAGGCGAGGACGGCGGGCCAGGAACCGAGCCAGTCCGGCGCCGAACGCGGACCAGTCGAACACTCTGTGGGGATGTGTGTAGTCGACGCCCATTCCCCCTCCGACGTTCACCTCGGCCAGGTCGACTCCGCAGTCGTGAGCCCAGCCTTCGCCCCAGGTCAGGATCTGGTCGATCAGGGCCAGTTGAGCCTGGGCCTGGAGTCCGCTGGCCAGGTGAGAGTGCAATCCGCGCAGACGAATGCGCGGGTCGGAGGCGATCAGCTCCCGGCAGCCGTCCAGTTGCGCGGGATCCATGCCGAAGGGACTCGGGTGGCCGCCCATCGCGAGGGCGACACGGCCCAGGTCGACGGGCAGGTTGACGCGCAGGAGGACGTCGGCGCTCCGGTCGCCCAGCAGGGTGGTGAGGAGACGTAGTTCGTGTTCGCTCTCGATGTGCAGGCGCTCCGCTCCGGCGTCGAGTGCCTGGGCCAGCTCTGCCTGTGTCTTGCCAGGGCCTCCGAAGGCGAGCGGCGTATCGGGGGCGAGTCCGCGGACGTGGCTCAGTTCGCCGCCCGAGGCCACCTCGAATCCGTCGACGTGGGCGGCCAGGGCCTGCAAGATTCGGGGATCGGAGTTGGCCTTGGCCGCGTACAGCAGCTCGACGCCTTGCGGCAGTGCGGCCCGGATCGCGTGTACGTGTTCGCGCAGGGCCCGGAGGTCGTAGATGTACGCGGGCAGGTCGTCATCGGTCAGCCGGCCGATGCGGTCGCGCAGTACGGGCCTCACCGGATCACCTCCCGGGGAAAGTCCGCGCCGAGCGGGCTGGGCAGAGGGACGTAGGTGGCGTGCCGGTCGGCCTGGCGGGCCCAGCGCAGCAGGAGGTTGGCTTTGGCGGGCAGCGGGACGCCGGACAGCAGGGCGCGCAGGCGTGGCGGTTGGGCGGCGGTGCGGGCGTAGGCGTCGAGGTGGTCGCGGACCAGGCCCCAGAGGGCGGGTTCCAGCGTCGGTTCGAGGTCGGCCAGGGCACTGAGGACTTCGGCGGCATGGTTGACCAGGAGGCAGTACGCGACCCGGTTCCAGCCGCGTTCGGGGTCGTAGGTGAGGGGGTCCCGGACGTCCCGAGGCAGTTCGCCAAGGGCGTGCCGGTGGTGTTCGGCCAGGAGTTTGGTGCCCTCCAGGTCCCGGAAGAGCATCTGCGCCGGGGTGCCGTCGGGATGCACACCGACGACGACGTTCTGCAGGTGGGGTTCCAGGACGACGCCGTGTTCGAAGTAGGCGGCCAGCACGGGCGGCAGCAGCAGTCGCAGGTATGCGTCCCACCAGGTCAGGACGTCCCCGTCGCCGCGGGCGAGCAGATGGGAGACGTGGGCCGCACTGGTCGGGTACTCGTCCGCCACCGCGGCGGCGAGCAGGGGTGTCACCCCGGGACGCAGGTGGTGGCGCAGGCCGGAGCGGACGATGACGCCGAGGCCCTCCAGGAGTGCGGTGTCACCGGCGGTTTCGAGGGTGCGGTAGCCGGGCTCGGCCAGGAGCGCACACCCGGGGAAGCGGCCGGCGAGTTCGGCGAAGACGGGCTGGAGCAGGCGGTTGAGGGCGACGGCACCGGACAGCTCGTAACAAGCGTGCCTGCGGACGCAGTTGGTGAGGCGGACGTTCAGGCTGAACTTCAGGAAGGTGTCGCTGTCCGGGTGGTACAGGGTGCGCACCGATGCGGTCGGCACCAGTGCCGGTCCGCTCACTCCGATGTCGACGACATCGCCGACGGCCACTGCCTCCCGTAGCCGGTCGTGGCCCTGAAGCAGCCGGTACTGCCAGGGATGCACCGGCAGTACGGCGAATCCCGGATCGGACGCCGGGCGCAGCGCGTCCATCTCCCGCAGATCTCCCTCCTCGCACACGAGATGGCGGCGCACGGCCAGGTAGCGCAGACGAAAGCGCGCGCCGGTCTCCGGGCCGTAGACCAGCCAGTCGTCCGGGTCGCCGGTGCGGGACTTGGGTGTGGGGTGGAAGCGGTGGCCGAACACCAGGGACTGCTCCGAGGCCACGTACGGATCCGGGTGCGGAGAGGCGCCCGCCCGCTCTTCCAGGGCAGCGCGGATCGTCTCCCGGCTTTCGGTGACCTGGCTCAGGAACTCCTCGTTCCCGACACCCGTACGCAGTTCCAGTTCGTCCTGGATGTGTCCGGCCAGCTCTTTCCAGCCGACCGTCACCCAGGTGTCGTTGTCGAGCCGCTGCACCGGGCCCTGGAAGCGGTGGGCTCCGATCAGCGAGACCCTGCGCAGCGGGGAACGCAGCAGGATGCCCCGGCGGGGCAGACGTAGCAGGAGGTGGTCGTCGTCGACCGTCAGCTGATGTTCGGGGGCTGACACCTCGCGGATCAGGCAGTTGAGGAGCGTGTGAGCGGTGACGATGTCGGCTGTCGTCGCCGGCGTACGTGCGCCGGTCGTGGTGGCGTGGGTGGCAGTGCCGGTGTTCATACGGTCGCTCCAGGGGGACAGGGGTCGGTGCAGGGCGTCAACGGCACAACGCCAGGGGGTTGGGGACGGGCATCCACTGGGCCTTGCCCGGGTTCTCGGCCAGGCGCATGGCGACGGTCGCCTTCAGCGGCACCGTGTCGCCGAAGAAGGCCTCTGCGTCCCCCTGGTCCGGCAGGCTGGCGTACACCCGGCGGCCGACCTCGGCCACCGCGCCCCACAGCGCCCGGGGATCGGCCGCGCGTGTCCGGCTGAGGACGGCGACCAGCTCGGCGAAGACTCCGCTGATGAGGCCGCCGAAGAGTTTGGTGCGCAGCGCGTCCACGTCGTCCCCCGCGCGGGTGCCCAGCAACGGCGGCAGTGTGAAACCGCACCGGGCCAGACGCCGTGGGCCGACCCGTACGCCGTCCAGATCCCGGTACAGCACCCGTACCGGCCACCCGTCCCGCAGCACGACCAGGGTGTTCTGGCCGTGGGCCTCCAGCGCCACCCCCATGGACAGCAGCGTCAGTGCGGGCGGCAGCACGAGCCCTGCGAAGTCCGCCAGCCAGCGCACCGGGTCACCTGACACCACAGTGGCTCCGGTCGCGTGGACGGCGGTGAGCGGAACCGCGATCTCTCCGGCATCGAGGTAGCACTCGGCCGACTCCCGGATCATTGCGGACAGGCTCTCGGAGGGCTGTCCGCCCACGCGCACCGCGCCGCCGCCCAGCTCCCGCAGGATGCGCAGGCTGCCGCGATACCCGGCCTTGTCGATGACGGCCGCGACCAGATCGGACAGCGGGGGTCCGTCGGCGACCTCGGCCGGGGAGATGGTGCGCCGGTAGTTGGTGACCTGCACGTCGAGCGCTGTCTTGATGTGGCAGCCCGGCAGGACGTCCAGCGGGGCGAGGGTACGCAGCGACAGCAGCGGCCGGGCCGGAATCGTCTCCTCCGCGAGGGCCAGGTCGGGGTGGTGCGCAAGCATGTGGTTCCGCTGCCAGGGGTGCAGCGGGAGGAGGATCGTGTCGCCGTCACGCAGTCGCCACGGCCAGTCACCGGCCCCCTGCCAGCGGTCGGCCGGGACACGGAGCAGCGCCAGCCGGACGACCGGGTGGTGCTCAGGAGCGTACGCGAGCACGTCGTCGATCGACATACCGGTGCGCGTCCTGCAGCAAGGATGCTGCGGGTGTCCGTCGACCACCGCCTGCTCAGCATCCGCCGAGTCATTCAGTGGCGCTCTTTCGCCGGCGTTCGCGGCTCTGGCCAGGGCCAGATTGACCACGCTGTTGTCCAGCTCGGCCGCCAGTCGCTCCGCCGCGGGGGTACGCAGGCCCAGTTGCGCCAGCAGTTCCGCCGGACCATGGATCGGCCCCTGCGGCCCGGATACGGCGAAGTCGTCGGGTACCACGGCGAACGGCCGCGCACTGGACTCGGCCGCCGCGAGCGAGCCGCCCCGCTGCAACTCGACCACCACGGCGTCGGACTCCCGTCGATGCCCGGTCACTCCGGGCAGGGGTTCTCGTACGAAAGCGCCCCACAGCCGGCCCAGCACGGTGGCACGTGCTCCCGGCAGCGCGGTCGTGAAAGGCTCCACCAGGTCCGGGCGAGCGCGGCGTAGTTCATCAAGGGGCATGGGGCATCCCAGGTGCTCGTGGGGGCGCTTGGCGCGCGGTGCTCCAGTGGCACCGGCCGGGCAACCGACGCTACGGGAAGACGATCAAGCGAATTGCCAGAGCACGTACAGCGGGGATCTCGGATTCCTCCGATGAAGCGTTTTTCCTTCCTCTCCTCCAGTCGATTCCACCGATAGGGCTTTCCTGTCGGGCGGCCTGGCGTTGAATCATTTTCCGGCTGTCACCTGGGGGATTGAAAAACCGCCGTTCGCGGCCTTAACTCTCGGCTAACTCCGCGCTGTCCATGCCTTGGATATCGTCATCACGTCACGCTTCAGCCGTTACGCCGACCGTGAAGGATCACCGGCTCGGGGGAGGTTTCGGCGTTTGCGCCGCATTCTCCGGCCGAGGTCTGTGAGCCTTTCGGCATGCGTGTCTTGCTGATCGAGGACGACGACCGGGTGGCCGCACCGTTGGCGGAGGGACTTCGCCGTTTCGGATTCACCGTCGAACACGCCAGAAACGGGGCCGCCGGCCTGGCAGCGCAGGAGGCGGAGATGGTGCTGCTGGACCTGGGGTTGCCCGACATGGACGGCATCGACGTCTGCCGAGCCCTCCGCTCCCGCTCATCCGTGCCGATCATCATGATCACGGCCAGAGACGACGAAGTGGACCGGGTGCTCGGTCTTGAGCTGGGCGCGGACGACTACGTCTCGAAGCCGTTCGGCGTGCGGGAGCTCGTCGCCCGAATCCGTGCCGTGACACGCCGCGCCCGACCGCCCGAGCCGACCACCCCGAGTCAGGAGCCGCAGCCCTCGGACGGCCTGGCGCAACAACCTGGGACGTCCCACATCCAGCGGGTCGGCCCCCTGGCCATCGACCGTCGCACCCGGCGGGTGCACCTGCACCAAGCGCCCGTCATTCTCGCGCCCAAGGAGTTCGACCTGCTCGTCTGCCTCGCCGAGGACCCCGGGGCCGTGTGCTCCCGCCGGCAGATTCTCGACACGGCGTGGGAACCGAACTTCTTCGGCCCCACCAAGACCTTGGACGTCCACATCGCCGCGCTGCGCCGCAAACTCGGTGACTCCTCCTGGATCGAGAACATCCGCGGAATCGGCTTCCGCCTGGTCCCCCCGGCTCACAGCGACGCCGCGTCCCCCGCAGGTCCGGCGCGCGGCGGAGGGCCCCGGTGACCCGTCGCCTGTTGCTCAGCCATCTGAGCCTCATGCTGTTCGTCCTGCTCGCGCTCGAAGTGCCGTTCGGCATCCTCTACGCCCGCAGCGAGCTGTCCCGCTTCTCCCATGCGGCACAGCAGGGGGCGATGACGCTCGCCGAGGTCTGCGAGGACAAGATGGAGCACGGGCTGACGACCGACCTGCCCGAACTGGCCCGCGCGTACGGGCAGCGCACCGGCAGTCGCGTGCTCGTCGCCGGCCACAAGGGCACCGTCCTCACCGACACCGCGGCCCGTACCCAGGTGGGCAGGGACCTGTCCGCCGAGCCGGACATCTCCTCCGCGCTGCGCGATCAGCCCGCCGTCGGCACCCGCAGCGACCCGTCCACAGGCGGCGAAGTCCTCTCCGTCACCGTGCCAGGTGGCTCCAACGCCGCCATCGCCTGTGTGGTGCGAACGGTGTACACGCTGGGCCCGCTCAAGGCGAAGGTCCACGGTACCTGGCTGGTCCTCGCCGCCGTCGGGTTCGGGGTGCTGGCCGCCGTCTCCCTGATCGGCTTCGCTCTCGCGCGCTCGATCACCCGTCCCGTCCAGGCACTGGAACGCGCCACCGCACAACTCGCCGAAGGCCGGATCACCGACCCACCGGCCACCGATCACGGGCCGCCGGAACTACGGCGGCTCGCCGCGTCGTTCACGACAACCGCGACTCGGCTCCAGCACCTGCTCCAGGCCCAGCAGGCGTTCGCCTCCGAGGCGTCCCACCAGCTGAAGACTCCCCTGACCTCACTGCGCCTGCGCCTGGAGAATTTCGAGCCGCACCTCGCCCCCTGCGCTCATGACAGCCTCGACGAAGCACTCGGGGAACTGGAGCGGCTCAGTCGTATGGTGCAGGGGCTGCTCGCGCTCGCCCGGCTGGAGAACTCCGCGATCAGGCCGGAGGCGGTCGATCTCGACGCCGTCGTAGCCGATCGCGCAGCCATCTGGACGGCCTTCGCCGACGAGCAGCAGGTCGACATCATCGTCTCCGGGGCCACAGGCGTTCGCGTGTGGGCGGTCCCGGGAGCACTGGAGCAGATCATCGACAATCTGCTCTCCAACGCGCTGCGCGTGTCCCCGCCGGGAACCGCCATCACGCTGGCAACCGTCACCGCCCCGAGGGAAGGCAGCCGCACCCCGCCCATGACGGAACTGCATGTGATCGACCAAGGGCCCGGTATGTCCGAGTCCGAACGGCACAGGGCCTTCGACCGGTTCTGGCGGGCCGCTGATGCCGACCACGACGGTACGGGCCTCGGCCTTCCGATGGTCCGGCAACTCACCCGCGCCTGCGGTGGCGAGGTCGCCCTGGAGGCATCCCCCGGCGGTGGGCTCGACGCCTTCGTACGCCTTCGACGCGCCGAGAGCCGCCCTCACCGGGAACGACCGGACACCTCCGCAGACGCCGACTACGCAGGCCGCCCACGTCACCACACCACCCACAGCAGCACTGTTCGCTGCCCTTGAGGGAGCCGGTCATGGCCTGTTCACGGCCTGACCTGGCACACGGGCTCGGACGGGACCGGGAGCCGTCCTGGCCGGAACTCGTCGTCCGTGGGGCCGTCGCTCATAGAGTCGGACGCCGTGGACGAACTCGGCGAAGGCGGTCTGACTTCAGTGGCGAACGAGCGGGTTGTCATCGTGACCGGTGCGGGCTCGGGCATCGGGGAGGCCACGGCCCGGCTGCTGGGCGAAGGGGGCCACCACGTGGTCGCGTCCGGCCGGCGGGCCGAACCCCTGCACCGCCTGGCACGGGACACCGGGGCGCTGGCGTATCCGTCGGACGTCGGCGAGCCCGAAGCGGCCGAGGGGCTGGTCCGGGCGGCCCTGGACGCGTACGGACGCATCGACGGGGTGGTGCTGAACGCGGGGATCGGGCGTGGCGGGGCCGTCGGGGATCTGTCGCTGCGGGACTGGGAGGAGGTGATGCGCACCAACGTCACCGGCCCGCTGCTCCTGCTGCGCGCGGCCATCCCCCATCTGCTCGAGTCCAGGGGGGCGGTGGTCGCCGTCGCCTCGGTGGCCGCGCTGCGCCCCGGCACGAGCAGCGCCCCGTACGCCACCTCGAAGGCGGCCCTGCTCCAGCTGTGCCGCTCCGTGGCCGTCGACTACGGGCGTCAGGGGGTGCGGGCCAACACCGTGTGCCCCAGCTGGGTGCGGAGCGAGATGGCCGACCGGCGGATGGCGCGCTTCGCCGAGGAGGCGGGCCTGGGCGACGGGGGCGCGCAGGCCGCCTATGCGGAGGCGACCCGGCTGCTGCCCCGGGGACGGCCGGGCGAGCCGCGCGAGGTCGCGGAGGCGATCGGCTGGCTGCTGTCCCCGGCGGCGTCGTACGTCAACGGGGCGGTGCTCACCGTGGACGGCGGGGCGACGGCCCTGGATCCGGGGACCCTCGCGTTCGACTTCCACATCGCGCCACGTGGCGGCGAGGCGTAGCGCACCACGGCGCACCGACGTCGGCCCGTCCGGTTCCGGGCGGCGGACGGGGTGCGCGGGGCCTCCCCCGCGCACCCTGGTTCGGGCGAGTCCCGGGTCCGGCTACGCGCCGGCGAGGACGAACCAGCGGGCCGGCAGGTCGATGCGGGTGCCGTCGGCCAGGTTCTCGGTCTGCGGGAGGGTCGTCCCGCCCTCGGCGAGGACCTTCAGACCGGCCTGCGCGAGCACGCGCGGGATCTCCATGTCGTCGGCGTCGGCGGGCTTGAGCCCATGGTGGAAGACGCGCTGGAGCTTGGGGCCCGGACCGTTCGGCTGCGACGCGGCCTGCTTGAGCACGTCCCGGGAGTCGGTGGTGAGTTCGACGACGAACGCACGGCCCTCGCTGCCGATCAGCTCGGCGACGGCGGCGGCGACCGCGGGCCGCGCCTCGGGTTCGCTCTGGTGGATGACGGCCCGCATGTAGACGTGCGCGTCGCCGAGCCGCTCGTGCAGGGCGCGTACGGCGCCGATGTCGGTGAGGTCGAGCTGCTGGAACTCCACGGCGCCGTCCCGCGTGCCGCGGCGGGCGTGCTCGACGGCGGCGTGCGAGAGGTCGACGCCGACGGCGCGCGCGAACCGGGTGGCCAGATACCGGGTCTGGGTGCCGTTGCCGCAGCCGAGGTCGACGATGGTGCGCTCAGGGTCCGCATGGGGCAGCAGCAGGGCGCTGTGCGGTTCGGCCGTGAGGGAGGGATCGGAGTCCCAGATCGCCTCGCCCGGCGCGTCGGAGGTCTCGCTCCAGTAACTCTCCCAGGCGTTGCGGTACTTGTCCGAGACGTTCATGCGCTCTCCCCACGGGTTCGGTTCCGTGATCGGGATATCGCGGCGGCCCGGACCGGGGCAAGGGGTGGGAGGCCACCTTCACTGGATGTATGGAACCCGGACAACTCGGGGCGTGCGGCGGTGGACCGCACGCCCCCTGGTCATCCCCTTCCGACGATGGCCTGTTCGAACCAGACGGTCTTGCGGTGCCCGGAGGCGCTGGCGCCCCATTCCCGGGCCAGCCGGCTGACCACGCTCAGACCCCGGCCCGACTCGTCGCCGGGACCGGCGCTCAGCATGGCGGGCAGGCCGGGTTCGTCGTCGGTGACCTCGAACAGCAGCGCGTCGGTACGGACCACACGCAGCCCGACCGGATCGCTCACGGCGTACCGGACGGCATTGGTGACGACCTCGCTGACCAGTAGCTCGGCGGTCTCCACGGCCTGCGGCAGCGCCCATGACAGAAGCCGTTCACGGACCAGGCGGCGGGCTCGGGCGACCTCGCGCGGGTCGGCGTCGAGCCGCCATTCGGCGACATGGTCGTCGGGGATGCCGTTGAGGCGGGCCATCAGCAGGGCAACGTCGTCCTTGCGTCCGCCGCGGGTGTTCAGGGCGCGGATGATGGTGTCGCAGGCGTCGTCCATGGAGGCGGCGGGGTGGGCGGCGGACTCGCACAGCGCGGCGAGGCCCTCGCCGATGTCGGAGCCGCGCACCTCGACCAGGCCGTCGGTGCACAGCACCAGCCGGTCGCCGGGCGCGACCTCGACCCGGGTGGCCTCGAAGGGGACACCGCCGACGCCGACGGGGGCGCCGGTGGGCAGCTCCAGGAGTTCGCTGCTGCCGTCCTCGGCGCGGACCAGGACGGGCGGGATGTGTCCGGCGTTGGCGAGGTGCAGATCGCCGCGGATCGGGTCGTAGACGGCGTACAGACAGGTGGCGAGGTAGTTGTCGCCGAGCCGGCGGGCGAGGTCGTCGAGGTTGCGCAGCAGTTGGGCGGGTGGGGTCTCCATGGTGGCCATGGTCTGTACGGCCGTGCGCAACTGGCCCATCATGGCGGCCGAGTTGAGTCCGTGGCCCATGACGTCGCCGACCACGAGGGCGGTGCGCGAACCGGGCAGTTTGATGGTGTCGAACCAGTCGCCGCCGATCCGGCCGAGCCGGGTGCCCGGCAGATAGCGGGTGGCGATGTCACAGCCGGCCATCCGCGGGCTGACCTGCGGGAGCATGCTGTCCTGCAGGGTGTCGGCGACGTTCTCCTGGTAGGTGTACATCCGGGCGTTGTCGAGCACGAGTCCCGCGCGGGCGGCGAGTTCGGCGCCGGTGGTGCGGTCCATGTCGTCGAAGGCGGGGCGGTCCGGGCGGCGCATCAGCACCATGAAGCCGAGGACGACGTTGCGCGCCTTGAGCGGGACGATCAGCAGGGACCGGCCGCCGATGAGCGGCCTGAGGTCACGCTTCTCGAACTCGCCGGAGATGCGCTCGGACAGTTCCTCGGTGACCCTCGGGACGAGCACCGGCTCACCGGTGCTCATGCACTTGTAGAACGGGGTGTGTTCGGGGAAGGCGAAGGCCTCGCCGACCGGCACGGTGTCGTCCCAGCGGCCCGGTTCGTCGTTGTGCTCGACCCACACCCGGAACATCACGGTGCTGGCGTCCGGCGGTCCGTCCGGGAAGCCTTCGCCGGCGAGGACGGCCGCGCGCAGATGGGTGCCGGCGAAGTCCGCGAAACGGGGTACGGCGGCGCTGGTGACCTCGCGGATGGTCTCGCCGAGGTCGAGGGAGGAGCCGATGCCGGAGCTGACCTCGTTGAGGAACTCCAGTCGCTCGCGCACGGCGGCGTACTCCAGGTCCTGCTCGGCGCCTTCCGGGATCACTGCGGCCACCGGCCGCGGTCGCGGTACGACGGCCTGGTGCCGCGGGCGGCCGGGACGGCGGGGCACGCCCCAGTACGGGGTGACCGGCACCCGGTCGAACTGGCTGAACTCCAGGACCGGATAGCCCAGTTCGAGCACCTGGGAGACGATGCGGCCGCTCAGCCCGGGACCCATGTTGGGCAGGATCTCGGGAAGTCGCCGCTCGAGGTCGTCAGGGGCGGGCAGTTCGGTGTGGCGGGCGAAGCCGGGCGAGATGCGTTCGGCGGTCTCGTCGTCGTAGCCGCGCTCGTCGCGCAGCCGGGTGGCGTCGGCGGCGAGCACGAGCAGCCGGGACGAGCCCGGCCCGACCAGCGGGTAGGCCCACCAGAGCACGTCGAGGCGGTCACCGCCCTGTGCCCGGCCGTGCGGGACAAGGCGGGCGCGGCCGGCGGTGGCGTAGGCGGTGTGGCCGCCGAGCGAGGCCTCCAGGTCGGGGCCGGGTCCGTCGTACTGCGCGCAGGCGTCCGGCATCGGCCCGCCGTGCGGGTCCTCGGGCAGGGCGCCGGAGACCGGCAGCAGATCGGCCGCGGCACGCCCGACGGCGTCCTCCCTGCTCGCGCCGAACAGGCGCCGCGCGCCACTGCTCCAGTGGGACACCAGGCCGTCGCGGTCGACGACGACCACGGCCAGCGGGATCCGGCCTGCCGCCGTGCTGCCGGTGTCGCGCCCGGGAGGTGTGTCCCGCTCGCTGCCACGGTCCATGGCCCAGGCCCTCTCTCCCCACGGCTGTACGCAAACGATCTGTGCCGCCCCCCACTACGGTACGGCGGCGGTCGGTCGCGATGTGTGGCAATCCTGGAATTGGTTTCACCGCATCGCACCCGCGCGCAGCTCAGCGCCCTGCGGGCGCCGCGGCCGCGTGCTCGCTCAGTCCTCGTGGCCCAACTGCAGGTCGCGTTCGGTACGGCCGCCGCCCGCGACCTGCAGCACGGTGGCGACCGGCGGGTAGCCGGCGGCGATGACGGTGTACTCCCCGGAGGACAGGTCGACGAACCGGAAGGTTCCGTCCATGCCGGTGGTGAGGGTGTCGACGACGTTGCCCGCGGCGTCGAGGAGCGTCACCCGCGCGTCCTCCACGGGCCGTCCGCCGCTCGCCCGCACGGTGCCCTTCAGCACGGCGCCACCCGCGAGTTCGACGTTCTGCCGGGTCTCCCGCGCGGCCTGCACGGTGACCGGGAGCGCGGCCGGGCGGAAGGCGGGGGCGCTGGCGGCGAGGGTGTACTCGCCGGCGACCAGCTCGGTGATGACGTAGCCGCCCTCGCGGCCGCTGCGGGTGGTGGCGACGACCTCGCCGTGCACATTGGTGAGGGTGACGGTGGCGTCGCGCACGGGGGTGCCGTCGGCGGTCACGACGCTGCCCGCGAGGCGTCCGGCGCCGCCGAGGACCACGTCGAGCTCGACGGGCCGTTCGCCGACGGTGACGGAGACGGCCTGCGGCTGGTGGCCGCCGGCGGCCGCGATCAGCACATACGCCCCCGAGCCGGGCGTGCTGAGCGCGTACCGTCCGTCATCGCCGCTCGCGCCCCGCCCGATCTGCACTCCGGCGACATCGATGAGGGTGAGCGCGGCGCGGGGCACCACGGTGCCGTCGGGGTGCTGCACCGTGCCGCAGACGGGGATCCCGGCGGCGTACGACGAACGGGCCTGCGGGATGGGGACGTTCGCGCTCACGTCGTCGGTCTCGGGATCCGGCTCTGTTTCGGCGGTGTGGTGGGACACCAGAGGTTTCTCCTTGAGGAAGAAGGCGATGAGCAGGCCGAGGGCGAGCACCGGGACCAGGTAGAGGAAGATCCGGGGCATCGCGTCGGCGTAGGCGCGGATGTAGGCGTCGCGCAGCGCCGGGGGCAGCGCGTGGACGAGCTGCGGGGTGATGGACTGGGGGTCGGGCAGCCGGACTCCGGCGCGCGGCGGCAGTTCCGTGCGCAGGGCGTCGGTGAGCCGGTTGGCGAAGAGGGTGCCGAAGATCGCGGCGCCCACGCTGCCGCCGATCTGCCGGAAGTAGTTGTTGGCGCTGGTGGCGGTGCCGAGGTCGGCGGGCCGCACCGAGTTCTGCACGGCGAGGACGAGGACCGGCATCACCAGGCCGATGCCGGCGCCGAGGACGGCCATCCAGATGCTGTACTGCAGCCGGGGCGTGTCGACTTCGAGGCGGGACAGCAGCCACATGCCGACGGCGGAGACGGCGCCGCCGAGCACGGGGTAGATCTTGTAGCGGCCGGTGTGGCTGATGAGCTGGCCGCCGATGATGGAGGCGCCGACGATCCCGCCCATCATGGGCAGCATCAGCAGCCCGGACTCGGTGGCGCTGGCCCCGTCGACCATCTGCAGGAAGGTCGGCAGATAGCTGGCGGCGCCGAACAGGGCGACGCCGATCACGAGGCCCACCAGGCCGCTGATGTTGAAGACGGAGTCGCGGAACAGCCGGAGCGGGATGAGGGGTTCGGCCGCGAGGTGCTCGGCCACGAGGAAGAGGACGGTGGCGGCGAACGCGCCGGCGCCGAGGCCGATGATCTGCCGCGAGCCCCAGGCGTACTCGGTTCCGCCCCAGCTGCTCAGCAGGACCAGGCAGGTGGAGGCGGCGGCGAGCAGCAGGGTGCCCAGGACGTCGAGGCGCCCGCGGCTCGTGGGCTTGGGGAGTTTCAGGACGAGGGTGACGACGGCGAGGGTGAGCAGTCCGAAGGGGACGTTGACGTAGAAGCACCAGCGCCAGGAGAGGTGGTCGGTGAAGTAGCCGCCGAGCAGGGGCCCGGCGACGGAGGCGAGTCCGAAGGCGGCACCGATCAGGCCCATGTAGCGGCCTCGTTCGCGGGGCGGCACGATGTCGGCGATGATCGCCTGCACACCGATCATGAGCCCGCCCGCGCCGATGCCCTGGACCGCGCGGAAGGCGATCAGCTGGTCCATGGACTGGGCGCGGCCGGCGAGCGCGGAGCCGACGACGAAGACGGCGATGGCGAACTGGAAGACGCCCTTGCGGCCGACGAGGTCGCCGAGCTTGCCGTAGAGCGGCAGGCCGATGGTGGAGGTGAGCAGATAGGCGGTGATCGCCCAGGACATCCGGTCCAGGCCGTGCAGTTCGCCGACGACCTTCGGCAGCGCGGTCGCGACGATCATCTGGTCGAGCGCCGCGAGCAGCAGGGCGAGCATCAGTCCGAAGAACACCAACCGGACTCGGCGCGTGCCGAGTGCGGCGGCCGGTGCGGGCGGGGGCGGTGCCGCGGCGGTCTCCTCGCGCGGGGCGCTCTCCTCCCCCGGCGCCGGTGCCGCGACCGGCTCGTGCGTCACCAGAGTCGTCCCGCCCACGTACCGCTCCCCTCGTCACACCTGTCACATGTCCCGCACAAGGCGACAACTGCGAACAACTGCGGCGAGTTACGGCAGGGTTGGGGAGGGCACGGAGATCCACTCGAACCGGTGAAGGGGCACAACGCCCCTTCACCGGTGGGAGCTTGGCTCTACTTCTCGACCTCGGCGGCGAGGTTGGCGAGCAGGGCGTCGTAGATCCGGCCGAGACCCTTGGGCGCGAAGGTCTTCTCGAAGAAGCCTCCGATGCCGCCGGCACCCTGCCAGGTGGTGTGGACGACGACCCTGGACCTGCCCTCGCCGGCCGGGGTGACGGTCCAGGTGGTGACCATGGAGGAGTTGCGGTCCTTCTCGACCAGCTCGCCGTCGGTGGGCTCGCCGACCTCCAGCAGGCAGTCACGCACGCGCTTGCTGGTGGCCTGGAGCTTCCAGTGGACGAGGGTGCCCTCGCCGTCGCCGCCCTCACGGACCTCGTACTCGCTGAAGTGCTCGGGCAGCAGCTTCTGCCGCGTGCCGCGGTAGTCGGCGAGGGCGTCGAACACCTTCTCCGCGTCCGCCGCGACGACCCGCTCCGTAGTGGCCTCGACCTGCGCCATTGCGTTCCTCCACGACCTGGTTTCTCGGGGTTGGAACAAGCCAACCACCCCGGTGCCCGGCCACCCAAATCGGGGGTCCTCAGCAAGGGCCGCACGATCATGGGAACAGTTGTTCTATTCTATGCCGCAGTGCGATCGAGGAGGCGTCATGCGCTGGGAGAACCTCACCGTCGAGCCCGCGGCGGCCAGGGCGTCCGAGCCGCCCGGGGAGCGTGTCGAGCACGGCCGGGCGGCCGAGGCCGCGCTGTTCGGCGCGGACGCCGTGACCACCCGCACCTTCGACACGCCCGAGTTCCACGGGATCACCTTCCACGAGGTCAGGGCACGCTCGGTGCTGAACCGGGTGCCGGGCGCCTCACGCATGCCGTTCGAGTGGACGGTGAACCCCTATCGGGGCTGCACGCACGCGTGCGTCTACTGTTTCGCCAGGAAGACGCACAGCTATCTGGACCTCGACACCGGCCTCGGCTTCGACACCCAGATCGTGGTCAAGGTGAACGCGCCCGAGGTGCTGCGCCGTCAGCTGGCCTCCCGCCGCTGGCAGGGCGACCACGTGGCGATGGGCACGAACGTCGACTGCTACCAGCGCGCGGAGGGCCGCTACCGGCTGATGCCGGGCATCATCTCCGCCCTCACCGAGCACGCCAACCCGTTCTCGATCCTCACCAAGGGCACCCTGATCCTGCGCGACCTCGACCTGCTGGTGCGGGCGGCCCAGGTGACGGACGTGGGCATCTCGGTCTCCGTCGGCTTCCTCGACACCGAGCTGTGGCGCACGGTGGAGCCGGGCACGCCCGCGCCCGAGCGCCGGCTGGACGTCGTACGCGCCCTCGGTGAGCACGGCATCGGCTGCGGGGTGCTGATGGCGCCGGTCATCCCGTTCCTGAGCGACCATCCGGATCGGCTGCGGGCCACCGTACGGGCCATAGCGGAGGCCGGGGCCACCTCGGTGACCCCGCTCACGCTGCATCTGCGGCCCGGCGCGCGGGAGTGGTTCATGGCCTGGCTCGCCCAGCACCATCCCTGTCTGGTGCGGCGCTACGAGCGGCTGTACGCGGAGGGCGCCTACGCGCCCAAGTGGTACCAGCGCCGGATCACCCGTCAGGTGCACGAGCTGGCACGGGAGTACGGCATCGGGCCCACCCGCGCGGGCCTGGCCCGCCGGATCGAACCGGCGCGCCCGGCCGGCCCCCCGGCCGTGACCGAACCGACCCAGCTCACCCTCATGTGAGTGCGACGCCCGCCCGCACAGGAGAGCCGCGCCCGCGCTCGGGCCCGCGTGACGAGCCGTGGCCGCCTTCGGCTGAGCGGCGTTCGAGGGCTTCGGGCGACCCAATCGGGTCAACTATGCCTATAAGACGTTCTTCAGGGCGCCGACGCCGGGACGATGCGGCGACAGATGTGACCTTCGCGGTCCGCCGAAACCTCCGTCCCGGGAGGACGCATGACACCACGCGCAGCCGTGCTGTGCGCAGCCGCCGCCGTGCTGGCGGGCTCGGTCACGGCCCTGCCCGCCCAGGCAGCCGCCGAGCCCGATCCCGCCGCCCAGATCGCCTGGAGGGCGTGCGGCACCAACTCTTATCCGACGCTCCAGTGCGCGTCCCTGAAGGTGCCGCTGGACCACACCCACCCGTCGGGCCGGCAGATCTCGCTCGCCCTCTCCCGCGTCCCGCACACCGCGCCGACCTCCCAGGGCCCCCTCCTGGTCAACCCCGGCGGCCCCGGCGGCAGCGGTCTGAAGCTCGCCGGATACGTCGCCTCGGCCCTGCCGGCGAGCGTCGCCGCGCAGTACGACGTCATCGGCTTCGACCCGCGCGGGGTCGGCAGGAGCAGCCCGGCGCTGGACTGCGCGCCCGGCCACTTCAAGACGGTGCGCCCGGACACCGTGCCCGCCTCGGCCACGCTGGAGCGGACCAACCTCGCGCGCGCGAAGGCCTTCGCCACGTCCTGTGCCCACAAGTACGCCGACGTGCTGCCGTACATCGACACCATCAGCGCCGTGCGCGACATGGACTCCATCCGCCAGGCGCTCGGCACACCGACGATCAACTACTTCGGCTACTCCTACGGCACCTACCTCGGCGCGGTCTACGCGAAGATGTATCCGCAGCGGGTCCGCCGCCTGGTGCTGGACTCGATCGTCGACCCGACCGGTGTCTGGTACAAGGACAACCTCGCCCAGGACTACGCCTTCAACAACCGCCACCGCGCGCTGATGGCGTGGATCGCCCGCTACGACTCCGCTTACCACCTCGGCAAGGACCCCGCGAAGGTCGAGGCCGCGTGGTACGCGATGCGGGCGGCCCTGGCCAAGCAGCCGGCCGACGGCAAGGTGGGCGCCTCGGAGCTGGAGGACACCTTCATCCCCGGCGGCTACTACAACGGCGACTGGCCCTATCTCGCCGAGGCGTTCGCGGCGTACGTGCGCGACCACGACACCGGGCCGCTGCTGGAGGCGTACGAGAAGTACGGAGCCGTGGACGGCTCGGGCGACAACGGCTACAGCATCTACGCGGCGGTGCAGTGCCGTGACACCTCCTGGCCCATCGGCTGGAACCAATGGCGCGCGGACACCTGGTCGGTGTACCGCAAGGCACCCTTCATGGCCTGGAACAACGCCTGGTACAACGCGCCGTGCGCTTTCTGGTCGACCGCGAAGCGCAAGCCGATGAGCATCGCCAACACCAAGCTGCCGCCGACGCTGCTCTTCCAGGCGACGGACGACGCGGCCACGCCGTACCCCGGCGGCGTCACGGTCCACCGGCTGCTCGCCCACTCCAGCCTCGTGGTCGAGGACGGCGGCGGCAACCACGGTGTCACGCTGAGCGACAACACCTGCCTCGACACATATCTGGCCGCGTACCTGACGGACGGCACGGTGCCGCGCGGCTCCGGTGTCGCCGACGCGGTGTGCAAGAAGTCACCGGACCCGAAGCCGCTGGCCACGAAGGCCGCGCCGACCGCCTCCCACGGCTCGGTCCTGCACGACCTGCTCGGCTCCCGCCGCTGAGCAACCGGGCCGGACGTCGGGGGCGTTGTCAGTGGGATGGTCCACCATGGAGCCATGAGCGATCAGCACGAGGCCATGAGTGACATGAGTGAACCGACCCGGATCCCCGCCCCCGACGGCGTGGCCCCCGCGGCCCAGTACAGCCACGTCGTCTCGGCGACCGGGCGTTTCGTCGCCGTCTCCGGCCAGCTCGCCCTGGACGAGCACGGCAAGCTGGTCGGCGAGGGCGACCCCGCCGCCCAGGCCCGCCAGGTCTTCGAGAACCTGAGGCGCTGCCTGGCCGCCGCGGGCGCCGGTTTCGAACACGTGGTGAAGCTGACCTATTTCGTCACCGACACGGCCCACCTGCCGGCGATCCGCGCGGCCCGCGCCGCCCACATACCCGACGACCGCCTCCCGGCGTCCTCCGCACTGCAGGTGGCGGCCCTGGTGGCCCCGGAGTTCCTGATGGAGATCGAGGCACTGGCGGTGGTGGGCACGGAGGGCGCCTGACAGGGCCCGCCCACCGCCACCGAGGCCGAATCCCTTACGCGTAGCAGCCGTTGACGGTCGCCGCGAGGTCGTCCATGGCGTCCTTGACGGCGTTCGGGTCGGCCGTGGCACCGTTCTCGACGAAGGAGAACACCTTCCACGCACCGTCCTTGCCCCGCGTCAGACCGCTCAGCGAGACGGCACCGGTGAGGGTGCCGGTCTTCGCGCGCACCTTGCCCACCGCGCAGACGGAGTGGGCGTCGTCGAAGCGGCCGTACTCCGGGCCGAGCGTGCTGCCGGCCTCGCCGGAGACGGGAAGGCCGTCGCGGATGGCGCCGAGGGTGTGCTCGTGACGGGGCTGCGTCAGCAGTTCGAGGATCTGCGCGAGGGTGGCGGCCGGGATGCGGTCGGCCCGGGACAGGCCGCTGCCGTCGTAGAGCTTGACGTTGTCGAGCGAAACGCCGTACACCCGGCTCAGCACCTGGCGCACGACCTCGGTGCCGTTCTGGAAGGTGGCCGGGCGGCCGGCGCCCAGGGCCGTCATCCGCAGCAGTGTCTCGGCGATGTCGTTGTCGCTGCGCTTGAGCATCGTGCGGACGACGGCCGACAGCGGCGCCGACGTGTGCTGGGCGACCGGAACGTCCGTCGAGCGCGCGGCGGCGCGGGTGACGTCGCCGGTGACCGTGACGCCGCCCGCGGCGAGTTGCCCGGCGAAGACCCGCCCGGCGTCGATGGAGGTGTCCTGGACGCCGTGCCCGTCGACGACCAGCGCGCGGACCGGGGCGACGGTGTCGGGGTAGTAGCCCTCGTTCCAGCCCTTGGCCAGGGTCGGCTCGGGGAACAGGCTGTCGTCGACGCCGACCTTCACGGTGGTCAGGCCCGCGGCCCTCAGTCCGGCGATCGCGGTCTTCGCCAACTCCGCGAGGTCGGCGGTGGTCAGGGTGCGGTCGCCGCCCCCGACGAGGGTCAGGGTGCCGTGGCCGTAGACGACCTTCGTGGTGAACCGGTGCTGCGGTCCGAGCACGGTCAGGGCGGCGGTCGAGGTGGCGAGCTTGGTGTTGGACGCCGGCATCAGTGCGGCGGAGGCGTTGTGGCCCCAGACGGTGGTGTCCGAGGCGGCGTCGAGGACCACGCCGCTCACGTTCGAGCCCAGCCGCCGGTCGAGGACCCGGGTCTTCAGGTTCTTGGCCATGTGCCGGTCGTCGGTGTCCAGGCCGCGGGCCCCGGCCGTCGCGCCGACCCCCTTCTGGGCGGCGAAGGCGGACGGGCCCGCCAGGGCGGCGGACGCCACGGGCACGGCCATGGCGAGGACGAGGGCCCGGCGCAGACCGGTTCCCGTGCCGTTCGGTCCGGGCTTGCGGTGTCGGCGCCGGCCCGCCGGAAGGAAGGTGTTCTCGGGTGTCTTGGCAGTCATTTCGGTCATCGGGATTCGAAGATTCCAGGAGTGGGGGCCTTGGGGGCCTTGGGTAAGGGGAGGTCAGACGTGCTGCATCAGTGCATACGTCCGTCGCTCAGTGGCCGCCGGTGACCGGCTTCCGCTCGTAGCACACGGAGTCCGGGTCTGCGCTCGCGGCCTGTCGGCCCTTGATCTGCACGCGCGCGCCGGGCTTGACGGCGTCGTACACCCATTTCCCGTCCTGGGGTGAGAGGGCGATGGCGCCGGGGCCGGCGTCCTCGCCGATGCTGGCGAGACCGGCGGACGGATCCAGGGCGTTCATCAGCAGCCGCTGGTGGTGACTGCGGTCGGTGAAGGTGACGGCCCACCGCCTGACGTCCACGTGCTTGGTCAACTTCATGTACTTGTTGGGGGGCATGGTCAAGGTGGGGTACTTGGCGGCGACCGTGACCGTCTTCTCGCCGATCGGGCAGTTCTCCTGCACCCCGCTGATGGGGAACGTCCTGCCCTCGATGGTCAGGGTGTGGGCGTCCAGGTCGATCGTCACCCGCTGCACGGGCGTCGGGGACGGGGCGGGTGCGGGGATGTGGGGCGCTGACGCCGCGGGGGGTGCGGCCGACTCGGTGGAGGAACCGAGGGCGCCGGAGACGACGGCGGCGAGGGCCACCGCCGCCAGCGCGGTGGTGGACAGCAGGACGCGCTGGCCGGTGCGGCGTCGTCGCGCCCGGCTCCTCGCCTGTGCCCCGGTGGCCGGTGCCGCGCCCTGCGCGGCCAGGCCGCGGAGCCGGGCCGACAGCTCCGTCTCGGTCAGGGGGTGCGGTGGTGGCTGGTCAGACACAGGCTTCCTCCGGGGAGTGGTTTTCCTCGCTCACCAGGTGAGCGGCGAGTGCCGAACGGCCGCGTGACAGACGCGCCTTGACGGTGCCGACGGCCGCACCTGTCTCGGCGGCTATCTGCTCCACGCTCAGATCGCACAGGTGGTGCAGCACGATCGCGGTCCGCTGGGCCTCGGGCAGGCGCCGCAGAGCGGCGACCAGTGCCACATGGTCGGGGTTCGGTTCGGACGCCGGCTGCGGGGCGGACTCGCCCCGCACCAGCTCCCACCAGCGGCGCGCCCGACGCCAGCTGCTCATCGCCAGACGATGTGCCACCGTGCGGATCCACGCCTCGGGATCCCGGTCGCCGTTCAGAACGGACGAACGCCGCTCCCAGGCGCGTGCGAACGCCTCCTGGACCACGTCCTGGGCTTCGGCGTAGTCGCCCGTCAGGGCGTACAGCTGACCGACCAGACGCGGGCAGGCGGCCGTGTAGAAGAGGTCGAACTCGTCCTCGGTCACCTTGTCGTGCTCTCTTCTCACGGCGCGGGGCGCGTGTGGCGCAGGGGCGGTGCGACGGGGGTCATGCGGTCGTGGTGGCGCCGAAGGCGCTGTGCGCGAGCCACCGCTTCCAGGTCAGGTTCCAGTCGCCGTAGCCGTTGCCGGTGGCGACGACGCCCTTGTCCGCCCCGGTGACCGTGATGACGTCACCGATGCGTATGCGGTCGTAGAAGCGCTGGGCGGTGCCGTCGGAGGCGAGGCCGACGCAGCCGTGCGTGACGTTGCGGTGTCCGGCCTCGGTGTTGGCCCGCGGGTTCTGGTGCACGTACGTCCCCGACGTCGTCAGGTGCACGGCCCAGTAGTAGTAGCCGTGGTAGGTGTCGCCGAGGCCCACGGTGCGGGAGTCCATGTACACCTTGGGCTGCTTGCCCATGACGACCATCGTCCCGTTCCAGGTGTCCGTCCCGGGCGCCCCGGTGGTGACCGGGATTCGCTGTGCCGTACCGCCGGTGCGGACGGTCATCATGTGCGTCTTCGCGTCGACCGTGGCGACCAGCGACCGGCCGATGGTGAAGTGCCGGGCGCCGTGCGAGCCGAGACGGAGGGTGATCCTGGTGCCGGACTGCCAGTAGGTGGTGCGGGGGCGGAAGTCGACCCGCTGTCCGTCCAGGTGGGCGTCGTCGTTCACCCAGCTCCACGCGCCGGACGTGCCCGAGGAGGTCTGCACGCGCAGCCAGCCCTCCACGTCCTTGCGCTCGGCGGCGGGGACCGGCCGGGAGAAGGTGACGGATATGGGCATGCCCACACCGACCGTCTGCCCGTCGGACATGTTCACCCTCGCCTGCGCGAGCACGGCGGGCTCCGGCCCCGACGGAGCCGGGCGGGCCGCGGACGCCTTGCCCGCGCCGTCGCCGTGTCCGCCCGCGGCCTTGTCGGCCGCCGCGGTGGAGGCCCGGGAGGTCGGCGCGTCCGTGGCCGCCCTGATGCCGGTACCCGCGTCCGTCGAACAGCCGGCGGCCGAGAACAGGGCCGCGCAGGCCACGACAACAGCGCCGAAACGGCCGGCGGCCCGTCCGGCCGAACGGTCCAAGTACATGTAAATCCCCCTGGTGAGGTGCGGTATCGCCTCTAATACGCACGGGCACGGAGGCAGGTTGCATCGCACCACGGCCTTTTTGCCGGGCAGTTGGCCGCGGGAGCGGCACACCGCGCCCGCCGGATTCGGCCCACCCGGCCTGACCCATCGGACAGGCCCTAGTGCCCCGGCAGGCAACGTTCGCGCCGAGCCTTCGCCGTGCGGCCGATCACGTGGGCGGCGCCGGTGAGGACCAGCAACAGCCCGATCCCGGACGGCAGTACGCTCTTCGCCGTCCCGAGCCGGGCCTTGGTCCCGGCCACGGGGAGGATCACATGCGCCGGGTCGTAGACCACCGGCACCCGGTCGTCGGCCATCGGCTCCAGGTTCCTGCAAGTCCCGCTGGATGCCTGCAGGCGTCGCGAGTCGCCGTTGGGGAGGACGACCGTGCAGGTGTACTCCTCGCCGCCGCCGCGCGTGCGCGTGGTGCTCTGGTCGACGACGGTCGCGGTGCCTTGCTCGCCCCAGATGTCGAGGTAGACCCCGGGGGTGCCGTAGCCGGCGCCGACGACGAGGATCACATAGCCGAACCCCGCGAGGATCCCGGCGAGTTCGTGCCCCGGGGAGCGCGGCATCCGCCGCCGCAGCCGGCAGACGTACACGAGGGTGAACGCGACCCAGGTGGCGACCGCGGGCCAGTTCCCCACCTTCACGGCGACGAGGGAGCCGGCCGCCACCACGACGAGGTCGAAGGCGAGCAGCTGCGACCACCGCCGTACGACGAGCCGCAGCGGGATCTCGCGCTCGGCCAGCGGACCGGTCCAGTTCCCCGCTCAGGCGGCGGAACAGTCCGTCCGCCGAGGGGTCGGGGTCCTTCGACCCGCCGCGGCCCTTGCCGCTCATGTCTCACTCACGGCAGGGCACCCTAACAGCGCCTCCCCACCATGCCCGTCGAACGGCCCGCGCACCGAACGGGCCCTCTCAACACCGCGCCACGGCCGGTTCCTTGGCACATCGCGCCCCGACCGCCGCGCCACGGTCCGGCCGGCCGGCAGTCATCTGGCCTGCTCCTCCTCCGGGATGCTGCCCAGCGCCCGCGCCGCCGCCCTTGCCAGGGCCGGATGGGCGAGGGCCTCCTTCAGGACGCGGCGGGCACGGGGATCGGCGAGGGTGCCCAGACCCTCGACGCAGGCGAGGGCCACCCGGCGGTAGGGGTCGTGCGGGCGCAGTCGGCGCTCCAGCGTGGTGATGAGCGCGGGGACGGACTCGGGGGCGCGCAGTTCGACCAGGAGGCGCACGGGGTGCAGGGCGTAGGCCACCCGCAGTTCGTTCGTCGCCAGGGCCGCCGCCGCCCGTGCCGTGCGCGGGTCGCCGAGCCGGGCGAGGGCGTGGGCGGCGGACGCGCAGCGCGGTGGGTCACGGTGGTTGAGCAGGAGCACCAGGGACTCGAAGGCCCGCCGGTCACCGGCGACTCCGAGCCGGAACGCGACCAGTTCCCTGGCCCACAGCGGCTGTCCGGGCGCGGTGAGCACCTCCGCGAGTTCGTCGTGGTCCTCGGTCGCCAGCAGCCGGTCGAACGCCACCGGGCCGCGCGACTCCTGCCGTAAGCGCTCCGTGAGCGATCGCAACTCTTCGTCCACGAAGTCCAGCGTAGGCGCGTCACGGGGACCGGGGGAGCTACATCACAAAGTCCGGTGCGACTCAGGTCTGGCGCGCTCGTTACCCGCCGGTTAAGCTCAGACGAGCGAGTTACCCACTCGCACTTCCGTTGGCGACGGTTTGGTGACGCGGCCGTCGCGAGCGTTGTCGGTTCGGTACGACATGTACCGCAGTACGACCCGGCTCCGGGACAGGGCCGGTCGGCATCCCTGCCGCTCCCGGGCGTGTGCGCGCCCGTGGCACCGGCAGCTCCGGGCGTGTGCGCTTGCAGCCCGACAACACCCGCATCCTTCTCCGCACCGCGGTGCGCCTCCCGGCGCACCCGGCGCGCTCCTCGTCGTCACCCTCATTTCTGGAGTCCCGCGATGGCCACTCCCCTGTCCCCCCAGTCCGACACCCCGATGTCCCCGTTCAAGACGATCGCCGTCGTCGGCCTCGGCACCATGGGCACCGGCATCACCGAGGTCCTCGCCAAGGCAGGTCGCGAGGTGATCGGCATCGACGTCAGCGAGGCCCAGGCCGCGCGCTCCCTGGCGGCCCTGGAAGCCTCCACCGCCCACTGCGTGGAGCGCGGCCGGCTCACCGAGCAGGAGCGCACCGAGGCACTGGCCCGGGTCCGCACCGCCACCGACCTCGCCGCGGCGGCCGACGCCGACCTCGTCATCGAGGTGGCCCCGGAGTCGTACGAGATCAAGCAGCAGATCTTCCGCGAGCTGGACGGCATCGTCCGCCCCGAGACGATCCTCGCCACCGGCACCAACGCCCTGTCCGTCACCCGGCTCGCCGCCGACTCGGCCCGCCCCGAGCGGGTGCTCGGGCTGCACTTCTTCAACCCGGCCCCGGCGATGAAGCTGGTCGAGGTGGTCTCCTCGGTGCTGACCGCGCCGCAGGCCGTCGCCACGATCACGGACCTCGCGCTCGAGCTGGGCAAGGAACCGGTCGCGGTCGGCGACCGCCCCGGTTTCGTCGCCGACGGGCTGCTGTTCGGCTACCTCAACCAGGCCGCCGCGATGTACGAGGCGCGCTACGCCTCCCGCGAGGACATCGACGCGGCGATGCGGCTGGGCTGCGGCCTGCCGATGGGCCCGCTCGCGCTGCTGGACCTGATCGGCGTCGACACCGCGCGTACCGTCCTGGAGGCGATGTACGCCGAGTCCCGCGACCGGCTGCACGCCCCGGCGCCGATCCTGAAGCAGCTCAGCGAGGCGGGCCTGACCGGCCGCAAGTCCGGGCGCGGCTTCTACACCTATGCGGCGCCGGGCAGCGCCACGGTCGTGCCGGACGGGCTCACCCCGGCCGTCGCGGGCGACGGGGCGACGGGCCGCACCGTCCGCTCGGTGGGCGTCGCCGGTTCGGGCACCATGGCCTCGGGCATCGCCGAGGTGTTCGCCAAGGCGGGCTACGACGTCGTCCTGGCCGCCCGCAGCGCGGAGAAGGCGCAGGCCGCCAAGGCCCGTATCGGCAAGTCCCTTTCGCGCTCTGTCGACAAGGGCCGCCTGACGGCCGAGGCCGCCGCGCAGATCCTGGACCGGGTCGCCCCGGCCGGGTCCTACGACGCCTTCGCCGAGGTCGACCTGGCCGTCGAGGCGATCGCCGAGGACCTTCAGGTCAAGCAGCAGCTGTTCGCCACGCTGGACAAGGTCTGCAAGCCGGGCGCGGTCCTCGCGACCACCACCTCCTCGCTGCCCGTCGTCGCCTGCGCCCGCGCCACCTCGCGCCCGCAGGACGTCATCGGGATGCACTTCTTCAACCCGGCGCCGGCGATGAAGCTGGTCGAGGTCGTGCGGACCGTGCTGACGGCCGACGACGTCCACGCGACCGTCCGCGAGGTCTGCACGAAGATCAAGAAGCATGCGGTGGACTGCGGCGACCGGGCCGGCTTCATCGTGAACGCGCTGCTGTTCCCGTACCTGAACAACGCGATCAAGATGGTCCAGGAGCACTACGCCTCCCTGGACGACATCGACGCCGCGATGAAGCTCGGCGGCGGCTACCCGATGGGCCCCTTCGAGCTGCTGGACGTCGTCGGCCTGGATGTCTCGCTGGCCATCGAGAAGGTCCTGCACCGCGAGTTCCGCGACCCCGGCCTGGCCCCGGCCCCGCTGCTCGAGCACCTGGTGGCCGCGGGCTGCCTCGGCCGCAAGACCGGCCGCGGCTTCCGCGAGTATGCCCGCCGCTGACGGCGTCGGCGACTGGTCCCACGCGGACGCGGACTGGGGCGGGCTGCTCGATCCCGGTTCTCTCGCCCCACCCGGCCGGCCCGGCCCTCCCCCGCCCTCACCGGGCGGGGGAAACGGCACACCTGCGCATCGAGCTGCGCACATGCAGTACGTTCGGGTCATGTCCCAGCCCGCCAAGTCCTCACGTACACCAGCTACGCCCGACGCGCCGGAAAGTGCCGCAGGCAGTCGCGCCGCCGCCCAGCGGCTCAAGATGCGCCGAGAACTGGCGGCCGCAGCCATGGAGCTGTTCGCGACCAAGGGGTACGAGGCGACCACCGTCGACGAGATCGCGGCCGCCGCCGGAGTCGCCCGCCGCACCTTCTTCCGCCACTTCCGCTCCAAGGAAGAGGCGATCTTCCCCGACCACGACGACACGCTGATCCGCGCCGAGGCGGTCCTCAACGCCGCCCCCGCGCACGAGCATCCGCTCGACACCGTGTGCCGCGGCATCAAGGAAGTCATGAAGATGTACGCGGCCGCACCGGAGGTCTCGGTCGCCCGCTACAAGCTGACCCGTGAGGTGCCCACCCTCCGGGAGGCCGAGATCGCCTCGGTGGCCCGCTACGAGCGCCTCTTCACCCGCTACCTGCTCGGCCACTTCGACGAGCACGCCCACGCCGACGACGCCAACGACGACCCGCTGCTGGCCGAGGTGGCCGCCTCCGCCGTCGTCACCGCCCACAACCACGTCCTGCGGCGCTGGCTGCGGGCGGGCGGCCAGGGCGATGTCGAGACTCAGCTGGACCACGCCTTCGCGATCGTGCGCAAGACCTTCGGCACGGGGATCGGGGCCGGGCGCGGTCCGGCGCCCAGGACGGCCGCCGGCACGGCCCCGGCGACGGCGTCGACGCACGGCGAGGTGCTGGTCACGGTCGCCCGCACCGACGCACCGCTGGACGAGGTCATGCGGACCATCGAGGAGGCACTCAAGGAGCGCTGACCCCGCTCCCCCGCTGCGCGGACGGCCACCCTTCGGGGTGGCCGTTTTGCCATGTCAGGGACCGTTTTCGTGGAGATTTCAGACCTCGTTCGATCGATCATCGCTCATTTGTTACGTAAAGATTTCACCTGAGCCCAACTTCTGGCACTCAGTGCCTTGCCGCCTGACACGCGGTGTCATACGTTGATGGTGTCCGGGCGGCCGGCGAGCAGAGACCTTTCGCTCGTCGGCTGTCCCCGCAAGCCAACGGCTGAGCGCGCCCGGACGCCTGCGTCACAGGCAACCTCCCGCGCCACAAAGCGCTGCCGAAGCACCACCGAGCCGAACCGACGGCACCTTTCCACCACCCTCAGCAGCACGCACCGCAGCACCGACGAACCCTCAGCGCCCCTCCCTCAGGGGCGCTCACCGCCGGAGGCAACACCGTGACCGTGAAGGACATCCTGGACGCGATCCAGTCGAAGGACGCCACGTCCGCCGACTACGCCGCCCTGCCGCTCCCCGACTCGTACCGCGCGATCACCGTGCACAAGGACGAGACGGAGATGTTCGCGGGCCTCGAGACCCGCGACAAGGACCCGCGCAAGTCGATCCACCTCGACGAGGTGCCCGTGCCGGAACTCGGCCCGGGCGAGGCCCTGGTGGCCGTCATGGCCTCCTCGGTCAACTACAACTCGGTGTGGACCTCGATCTTCGAGCCGCTGTCCACGTTCGGGTTCCTGGAGCGCTACGGCAAGGTCAGCGAGCTGACCCGCCGCCACGACCTGCCGTACCACATCATCGGCTCCGACCTCGCGGGTGTCGTCCTGCGCACCGGCCCGGGCGTCAACGCCTGGAAGCCCGGTGACGAGGTCGTCGCCCACTGCCTCTCCGTCGAGCTGGAGTCCTCCGACGGGCACAACGACACCATGCTCGACCCCGAGCAGCGCATCTGGGGCTTCGAGACCAACTTCGGCGGCCTCGCCGAGGTCGCGCTCGTGAAGTCCAACCAGCTGATGCCGAAGCCGGCCCACCTCAGCTGGGAGGAGGCCGCGGCCCCGGGCCTCGTGAACTCCACCGCCTACCGCCAGCTGGTCTCCCGCAACGGCGCCCAGATGAAGCAGGGCGACAACGTCCTGATCTGGGGTGCGAGCGGCGGACTCGGCTCGTACGCCACCCAGTTCGCGCTGGCCGGCGGCGCCAACCCGATCTGCGTCGTCTCCAGCGACCAGAAGGCGGACATCTGCCGCTCGATGGGCGCCGAGGCGATCATCGACCGTAACGCCGAGGGCTACAGGTTCTGGAAGGACGAGAACACCCAGGACCCGAAGGAGTGGAAGCGCTTCGGCAAGCGCATCCGCGAGCTGACCGGCGGCGAGGACGTGGACATCGTCTTCGAGCACCCGGGCCGCGAGACCTTCGGCGCCTCCGTGTACGTCACGCGCAAGGGCGGCACCATCGTCACCTGCGCCTCGACCTCGGGCTACAACCACGAGTACGACAACCGCTACCTGTGGATGTCGCTGAAGCGGATCATCGGCTCGCACTTCGCCAACTACCGCGAGGCCTGGGAGGCCAACCGCCTCATCGCCAAGGGCAAGATCCACCCGACCCTGTCGAAGGTCTACTCCCTCCAGGACACCGGCCAGGCCGCCTACGACGTGCACCGCAACCTGCACCAGGGCAAGGTCGGCGTGCTGTGCCTCGCCCCCGAGGAGGGGCTCGGCGTGCGCGACGAGGAGATGCGCGCCAAGCACATCGACGCCATCAACCGCTTCCGCAACGTCTGAGAGCCATAGATGACAGAGCGTCAGAAGGACCGTCCGTGGCTCATGCGGACGTACGCGGGCCACTCGACGGCCGAGGCGTCCAACGAGCTGTACCGGCGCAACCTCGCCAAGGGCCAGACCGGTCTGTCGGTGGCGTTCGACCTGCCGACGCAGACGGGCTACGACTCCGACCACATCCTCGCCCGCGGCGAGGTCGGCCGGGTCGGTGTGCCCGTCGCGCACCTCGGTGACATGCGCCGGCTGTTCCAGGACATCCCCCTGGAGCAGATGAACACCTCGATGACGATCAACGCCACCGCCATGTGGCTGCTGGCGCTCTATCAGGTCGTCGCCGAGGAGCAGGGCGCGGACATCACCAAGCTCCAGGGCACGACCCAGAACGACATCGTCAAGGAGTACCTGTCCCGGGGCACCCATGTGTTCCCGCCGGGGCCCTCGCTCCGGCTGACGACGGACATGATCGCGTACACGGTCTCCCACATCCCGAAGTGGAACCCGATCAACATCTGCAGCTACCACCTGCAGGAGGCCGGGGCCACGCCGGTGCAGGAGATCGCGTACGCGATGTCCACCGCGATCGCCGTCCTCGACGCCGTGCGCGACTCCGGCCAGGTGCCGCGCGAGCGCATGGGCGACGTGGTGGCCCGTATCTCCTTCTTCGTGAACGCGGGCGTCCGCTTCGTCGAGGAGATGTGCAAGATGCGCGCCTTCGGCCGCATCTGGGAGAAGGTCACCCGCGAGCGCTACGGCATCGAGAACCCCAAGCAGCGCCGGTTCCGCTACGGCGTCCAGGTCAACTCCCTCGGCCTGACCGAGGCGCAGCCGGAGAACAACGTCCAGCGGATCGTGCTGGAGATGCTGGCCGTGACGCTGTCGAAGGACGCACGCGCGCGTGCCGTGCAGTTGCCGGCCTGGAACGAGGCCCTGGGCCTGCCCCGGCCCTGGGACCAGCAGTGGAGCCTGCGCATCCAGCAGGTCCTGGCGCACGAGAGCGACCTGCTGGAGTACGAGGACATCTTCGCGGGCTCGCACGTCGTCGAGGCGAAGGTGGCCGCCCTGGTCGAGGAGTCGCTCGCCGAGATGGACCGGATCCAGGAGATGGGCGGCGCGATGGCCGCCGTCGAGTCCGGCTACCTCAAGGCCCAGCTGGTCTCCTCGCACGCCGAGCGGCGGGCCCGGATCGAGTCCGGCCAGGAGAAGATCGTCGGCGTCAACATCTACGAGACGACCGAGCCGAACCCGCTGACGGCCGACCTGGACACCGCGATCATGACGGTCGACCCGGCGGTCGAGGCCCGTGTCATCGCCTCGCTGCAGAACTGGCGCGACACGCGCTACCAGCCGCCCTTCAACCACCCGCGCCCCTGCAAGGCGCTGGAGCGGCTGAAGGAGGCCGCCAAGGGCACCGCCAACCTGATGGAGGCCACGCTGGAGTGCGCCCGCGCCGGGGTCACCACCGGCGAGTGGACGGCGGCCCTGCGCGAGGTGTTCGGCGAGTTCCGGGCACCCACCGGGGTCTCCTCCGCGCCGGTGGCGGTCGCCGCCGAGCCGGGCTCCGCGCTCGCCGAGGTCCGCGCCAAGGTGGACGCCACCGCCCACGACCTCGGCGTCGGCAAGCTGCGCTTCCTGGTCGGCAAGCCGGGCCTGGACGGGCACTCCAACGGCGCCGAGCAGATCGCCGTACGCGCCCGTGACGCCGGCTTCGAGGTGGTCTACCAGGGCATTCGGCTGACGCCCGAACAGATCGTGGACGCGGCCCTCGCGGAGGACGTGCACGCGGTCGGCCTGTCGATCCTGTCCGGCTCGCACGCCCAGCTGGTCCCGGACGTGCTCCAGCGGCTGCGTGTGGCCGGTGCCACAGATATACCCGTGATCGCAGGTGGCATCATCCCGAACGGTGACGCCGAACAACTCCGGGCCGCCGGTGTGGCCGCGGTGTTCACCCCGAAGGACTTCGACATCACCGGAATCATCGGCCGCATCGTCGACGAGATCCGGAAAGCGAACAAGCTCGACCCCCTGGAGGTCCCCGCATGACGACCGTCAACCGCCTTCGCCCGCGGCGCTCCTGCCTGGCCGTGCCCGGCAGCAACCCGCGCTTCCTGGAGAAGGCCCAGGGCCTGCCGGCGGACCAGGTCTTCCTGGACCTGGAGGACGCGTGCGCCCCGCTCGCCAAGCCCGAGGCCCGGCACACGATCGTCAAGTTCCTCAACGAGGGCGACTGGACGGGCAAGACGCGGGTCGTGCGCGTCAACGACTGGACGACCGAGTGGACGTACCGCGACGTCGTCACGGTGGTCGAGGGCGCGGGCCAGAACCTGGACTGCATCATGCTGCCGAAGGTCCAGAACGCCGAGCAGGTCGTCGCCCTGGACCTCCTGCTGACCCAGATCGAGAAGACCATGGGCTTCGAGGTCGGCAAGATCGGCATCGAGGCGCAGATCGAGAACGCGCAGGGCCTCAACAACGTCAACGCGATCGCCGAGGCCTCCCCGCGCATCGAGACGATCATCTTCGGCCCGGCCGACTTCATGGCGTCCATCAACATGAAGTCGCTGGTCGTGGGCGAGCAGCCGCCCGGCTACCCGGCGGACGCCTACCACTACATCCTGATGAAGATCCTGATGGCCGCCCGCGCCAACAACCTCCAGGCGATCGACGGCCCCTACCTGCAGATCCGCAACGTCGAGGGCTACCGCGCGGTCGCCCAGCGGGCCGCCGCGCTCGGCTTCGACGGCAAGTGGGTGCTGCACCCGGGCCAGGTCGAGGCGTCCAACGAGATCTTCTCGCCCTCGCAGGAGGACTACGACCACGCCGAGCTGATCCTGGACGCGTACGACTACTACACGTCCGAGGCGGGCGGCAAGAAGGGCTCCGCGATGCTCGGCGACGAGATGATCGACGAGGCCAGCCGCAAGATGGCCCTGGTCGTCTCCGGCAAGGGACGCGCCGCCGGTATGCAGCGCACGTCGAAGTTCGAGATCCCGGAGGCCTGAGCGCGATGCAGTTCGGACGCACCTACGAGGAGTTCGAGGTCGGGGCGACGTACAAGCACTGGCCCGGCAAGACGGTCACCGAGTACGACGACCACCTGTTCTGTCTCCTCACGATGAACCACCACCCGCTCCACATGGACACGAACTATGCGGAGAGGACGACGGACTTCGGCAAGAACGTCGTCGTCGGGAACTACATCTACTCGCTGCTGCTCGGCATGTCCGTGCCGGACATCTCCGGCAAGGCGATCGCCAACCTGGAGATCGAGTCGCTCAAGCACGTGGCGCCGACCTTCCACGGCGACACGCTCTACGGCGAGACGACCGTGCTCGACAAGTGGCCGTCGAAGTCGAAGGACGACCGCGGCATCGTCTACGTCGAGACCAAGGGCTACAAGCAGGACGGCACGCTCGTCTGCGTCTTCCGCCGCAAGGTCATGGTGCCGACCGAGACGTACATCAAGGAGCGCGGCGGCGAGCAGCCGGGCCGCCCCGAGCTGAAGCAGCAGGAGAAGTAATGGCGCGCCTCGCCCAGACCGCCGGTCTGACCGACGTCCAGCAGGAGATCCTCTCCACCGTCCGGGACTTTGTCGACAAAGAGATCATTCCTGTCGCGACCGAGCTGGAGCACCGCGACGAGTACCCGCAAGCGATCGTGGACGGCCTGAAGGAACTCGGGCTGTTCGGTCTGATGATCCCCGAGGAGTACGGCGGCCTGGGCGAGTCGCTGCTCACCTACGCCCTGTGCGTGGAGGAGATCGCCCGCGGCTGGATGTCGGTGTCCGGCATCATCAACACCCACTTCATCGTCGCGTACATGCTCAAGCAGCACGGCACGCAGGAGCAGAAGGACCACTTCCTGCCGAGGATGGCGGCCGGCGACATCCGGGGCGCCTTCTCGATGTCGGAGCCGGCCCTCGGCTCCGATGTGTCGGCGATCACCTCGAAGGCGGTCAAGGAGGGCGACGAGTACGTCCTGACCGGCCAGAAGATGTGGCTGACGAACGGCGGCACGTCCTCCCTCGTGGCCGTTCTCGTCCGCAGTGACGAAGGCCACCCCGAGGGCACGGCGCCCCACAAGTCGATGACGACCTTCCTGATCGAGAAGGAGCCCGGCTTCGGCGAGGTCCGCCCCGGCCTCACGATCCCGGGCAAGATCGAGAAGATGGGCTACAAGGGCGTCGACACCACCGAGCTGATCATGGACGGTCTGCGCCTCCCGGCCGACCGGGTGCTCGGCGGCGTCACCGGCCGGGGTTTTTACCAAATGATGGACGGTGTCGAGGTCGGCCGGGTCAATGTGGCGGCGCGTGGCTGCGGTGTCGCCCAGCGCGCCTTCGAGCTGGGTGTGCAGTACGCCCAGCAGCGGCACACCTTCGGCAAGCCGATCGCCCAGCACCAGGCCATTCAGTTCAAACTGGCGGAAATGGCCACCAAGGTCGAGGCCGCGCATGCGATGATGGTCAACGCTGCACGCAAGAAGGACTCCGGCGAGCGAAACGACCTCGAGGCCGGGATGGCGAAGTACCTCGCCTCCGAGTACTGCAAGGAGGTCGTGGAGGACGCCTTCCGGATCCACGGCGGCTACGGCTTCTCCAAGGAGTACGAGATCGAGCGCCTCTACCGCGAGGCCCCGATGCTGCTCATCGGTGAAGGTACCGCCGAGATCCAGAAAATGATCATCGGGCGCAGGTTGCTCGAAGAGTATCGATTCCAGGGCTGAATGTCCGAGTATGGGGTGTTTTCTTCGAGAAGAAGATCACACCCCGTAGACGGTCTTCGGCCGCCGACTCGGCTGGCTGGCTTGCCCAGTTGCAGCCCGCGACCGGTACGATCCCCGGAAAGCCGCCGTCCCCCGTCTTGCGCGGCATCATCCGCTACGAAGGTCATCCATGCCCCACAGCCAAACCTCTGCACCTCGCGACAGCCGAGCCGGCGTACGCCTCGCGCGCGGAGCATCGCCGTGGCTTCTCCCGACCGTCGCCACCGCAGCCCTCAGCCTGGCCCGGGCCCGCCGCTCCGGCGCGGCCAAGGCCGTGGCCGTGCCCGCCACCGCGCTCGCGGCGGGCATGCTGTGGTTCTTCCGCGACCCCGAGCGCGAGATCGGCTCCGGCCGGGTGATCTCGCCCGCCGACGGTGTGGTGCAGAGCATCATGCCGTGGAAGGACGGACGCACCCGCGTCGCGATCTTCATGAGCCCGCTGAACGTCCACGTCAACCGCGCGCCCCTCGCGGGCACGGTGACGTCCGTCGAGCACATCCCCGGCGGCTTTGTTCCGGCTTTCAACAAGGAGAGCGAGAACAACGAGCGCGTAGTCTGGCATTTCGACACCGAACTCGGCGACATCGAGATGATCCAGATCGCCGGCGCGGTGGCCCGCCGCATCGTGCCCTACATCCCTGAGGGCACGAAGGTCGAGCAGGGCGACCGAATCGGTCTGATCCGCTTCGGCTCGCGTGTCGACCTCTACCTGCCCGAGGGCGTGGAGGTCGCGGTCGAGGTCGGTCAGAAGACCGTGGCTGGGGTGACTCGCATTGACCGTGATTGATCCGGAGACCCAGGCGGGCTGGGTGCCCGAGGCCGACGAGGTGGACGACGAGGAGGAGATGCCTCTTTCTCTCCGCCTGTCGATAGCGGACACCCTCACGCTGGGCAATGCGACGTGCGGCTTCATGGCGGTGTACTTCACCACCACCGGCATCCTGATCCCGCACCTGACAGGCAACGACGAGTCCGCGGGCATGGCACGGCACAGTGCCGCCACGGCCGTCATCCTGATGCTCTGCGCGGCCGTCTTCGACCTGTTCGACGGGCTGGTCGCACGGAAGCTGCGCTCCTCGCCCATGGGCGCGGAGCTGGACAACCTCTCCGACCTGATCAGCTTCGGCCTCGCGCCCGCGTACTTCGTACTCGTCTACGGCATGGTCGCGGACGACGCGCACCAGCGGATGGCGGCGCTGGGCGCGATCGTGGTGCTGCTGGCGGTGGTGCTCAGACTCGCCCGCTTCTCGTGCGTGACGATGAAGGACGGCATGTTCCAGGGCATGCCCTCGCCGTTCGGCGCGCTGACGGTGGTCTCCATCGTGCTGCTGGAGCTGCCTTTCGTGGCGACGCTGCTCGCGATCCTCGGTACGGCGTGGCTGATGGTGAGCCGGGTCGAGTACCCGAAGCCGCGGGGGCGCCTCGCCGGGGCCATGCTGTCCTGGATCGTGCTCTCGATGGGTCTGCTGGCCGCGTGGGCCTTCGACGCGCCGAGCGGGCAGCTGCTGCTGCAGACGGGCTGTGCGCTGCAGCTGGTCATGGGCGCGGTGATTCCGTTGTTCGCCACGGCTCGGCGGGTGAACAACTTCCGCGACAACCGACGTGAGGCGCGGGCGGCGCAGTTGCCGTAGCGGCGCGCTCGCCTGGCGGCGCTTGTGCCGAGGGGCCCCGGACCGGTCGACGGTCCGGGGCCCCTCGCTCGTGCGGCCCACCTGCTGTACGGCCCATCTGGGGGCGGAGCCCCCCAGATGCCTCAGCGCAGGCGGTCCTCGGCGATGCGGGCGGCGACCTGTTCCAGGATCGGACCCGCGTCGGCGATGCACTTGGCCACGTCCGGCTCGACGGACGTCAGCGGGTACGCCCGCTCGATCCCGGCCCGCTCGAGCGCCGCGGGCTCCAGCGCCAGCCGCCCGCACACCGCCACCACGGCCTTGCCCGCGGCGCGCGCGGCCGCGGCGACACCGGCCGGTGCCTTCCCGTGCAGGGTCTGCTCGTCCAGCGATCCCTCACCGGTGATCACCAGAGCCGCCCGGTCGAGCGCGGGCGCGAAGCCGAGGACGTCCAGCATGACCTCGATGCCCGGCCGGAAACGGGCGCCCAGGAGCAGCGCGCCGTAGCCGATGCCGCCCGCCGCGCCCGCGCCCGGTGCCGCCGCGTACTCGGCCGCCCGCGGCCCCACGGCCGCCTCCAGCACCTCGGCGAAGTGCGCGAGCGCCGCGTCCAGGGTCTCCACGTCGTCCGGGGAGGCGCCCTTCTGCGGGCCGTACACGGCCGGCGCGCCCTTCGGGCCGGTCAGCGGGTTGTCCACGTCGCTCGCCAGGACCAGCTCGACCTCGGCGAGCCGGGGATCCAGGTCCGACAGATCGGCGCTCGCCAGCTCGGCGAGGCCACCGCCGCCCGGGGACACCGGGTCGCCGGCCTCGTTCAGGAACCGCGCGCCGAGCGCCGACAGCATGCCCGCGCCGCCGTCCGTCGTGGCGCTGCCGCCGACGCCGAACACGATGGTCCGCGCGCCCGCGTCGAGCGCGGCCCGCAGCAGCTCGCCGGAGCCGTACGTCGAGGCCCCAAGGGGCGCGAAGACCCCGGCCGGCAGCCGTTGCAGACCGCTGGCCTCGGCCATCTCCACGACCGCGGTGTCGCCGCGCAGCGCGAACGCGGCCGTCACCTCCTGCCCGAGCGGCCCGGCGACCTGGACCGTGCGGCGCTCGAAGCCTGCCGCGACCGCCGCGTCCACGGTCCCGTCGCCGCCGTCGGCCACGGGCAGCGCTTCGACCCGGAGGTCCGGTACGACCCGGCGCAGCCCGGCTGTCACCCGCTCGGCGACCTGCACGGCCGTCAGCGAGCCCTTGAACTTGTCCGCGGCGATGAGCACCCGACGGGTCTCGTCCACTGCAGCGTCCGCCACCTTGCTTTCCCCTTGCTCTCCGGGCCCCGCGCACGTCAGGGCCAGTCGCGCCGTTGCGACCATAACCTCAAGCGGCCCCCGTCGTCATGCTCCGCCCGAAGGCTGGGAAGCGCCTGGGAACGTCCTGGGGAAAACGGGTAGACCCCAGCCATGACCAGCGAGCGCCCCGGATCCGCCGACCTCGCCGACCGGATCCACGGCGGCTGGCTCGGCCGGATCGCGGGCAACATGCTCGGCAAGCCCATCGAGCAGGGCGAGGTGTGGACCCGTGAGCGCATCGACCGTTATCTGCGCAAGGCCGCGGCCCTGCCGCTCACCGACTACCTGCCCGAGCCCGCCGACCCGGCCGACGCCGCCGTACTGCGCCCGGAGTGGCGCCAGTGCGTACGGGGCCGGGTCCACGGCAGTGTGCGCGACGACGACGTCGACTACGCGATCCTCGGCCTGCACCTGCTGGAGACGTACGGCTTCGGCTTCAGCACCGAGCAGGTCGGTGAGCTGTGGCTGCTGCGACTGCCGTACCTGCAGACCTTCACCGCGGAGCGGGCGGCGTACCGCAATCTCGCGAACGGGCTGAAGCCGCCGCTGACGGCGACGTACGACAATCCGTACCAGGAGTGGATCGGCGCGCTGATCCGTGCCGACGTGCACGGCTGGACCAGCCCCGGCGACCCGGTGCGCGCCGCCGGCCTCGCCCGCCGGGACGCGGTGCTGTCGCACACCGGGAACGGCGTCTACGGCGCCATGTGGGCGGCGGCGCTGATCTCGGCCGCGTTCACCGCGCCGACCGTGCGGGAGGCCCTGGAGAGCGCGCTCGGCGTGATCCCGGCGAGCAGCCGGCTCGCCCGTACCGTGCGGCGGGTCATGGCCCTGCACGAGACCCGGCTGCCCTGGGAGGAGACCCTGGCCGAGCTGACCGCGCAGACGGCCGGGCTCGGCTGGATCCACACCGTGCCGAACGCCGCCGTCCTCACCGCCGGGCTGCTGTACGGCGACGGCGACTTCACCCGGACCCTCGCGCTGACCGTGCGTGGCGGCCTGGACACCGATTCCAACGGGGCGACGGCCGGCTCGGTGGCCGGGGTCCTGACCGGCGCGGCCGCGATCCCCGCCCGGTGGACGGAGCCGCTTCGGGACACGGTCCGCAGCGCCGTGTTCGGCTTCGACGGCGTACGGATCAGTGCGCTGGCGGAACGCACCCTGCGCCTGGCGACGGCGGGGCCGTGAGGGTGCGGCGGCTGGTTACCCTTCCTGAATGACCACGACTCCTGATTTCGCCGCGTACATCGCGAGCCTGCCCCGTGTCCTCGCCGGTGCCGCCGCACTCTTCCGGGACGGTGCGGGGCGCGTGCTGCTGGTCGAGCCCAACTACCGCGAGGGCTGGGCGCTTCCGGGCGGCACGGTCGAGTCGGACGACGGGGAGACCCCGCGCCAGGGCGCGCGCCGGGAGACGCTGGAGGAGATCGGGCTCGACCGGGAACTCGGCCGGTTGCTGACCGTGGACTGGGTGCAGGGCCCGGGCCGGCCGCCGCTGGTGGCGTACCTGTACGACGGCGGTGTCCTCGAAGAGGCCGACCTCAAGGCGATCCGGCTGCAGGAGGAGGAGCTGCTGTCCTGGCGTCTGGTGCCCCGCGAGGAGATCACCGACCATCTGCCCGGGGCCCTCGGCCGCCGGGTCCTGACCGCGCTGGACGTCCTCGCGGACGGCTCGGCCACGACGGAACTGGAGAACGGCCACCGGGTGGCCTGACGGCCCGGCCCTCACCCGTGCGGCCCGCGGCGCCGTCTCATCCGCTCTCGGCCTTCCGGCCTCCGTAACGGACCACTTCGACCTCTTGCACGGTGACCAGACCGTCGATGGGCAGTTCCTCCAGCTCCGTCATGAAGGCGCGGATCCGTTCCTCCTCGTCGACGATGACGACCACCGCCGGCAGGTCGTCCGCCAAGGACAGCAGGCGTGTCGTATGGACGACGGAACTCGCGCCGAACCCTTCCACACCGTGCAGCACCGTCGCCCCGGCCAGCCCGGCCCGGTGGGCACGGTGCACGATCTCCGTGAACAGTGGCTTGTGATGCCACGTGTCGGTGTCGTCGACGAAGATCGTCAGACGCAACGCGCGTCCCGTGAGTCTCACGGCGCCGCTCCCCTCACGAGGGTTTCGGGCCCGGCCGTGACCCGGCACACCGAATTTTATCGGCAGGCGTTCGGGTGGCGCCCGCGCAGCGTTCTGCGCCGGCCGGGCGCCGTCGAATTCCGCTCGCTCCGGGCCGCCGGGCGCCCTACCCTCGGCCCATGAACAGGCCTCTCGTAGCCATACTCAGCGGCGCAGGGATCTCCACCGACTCGGGGATCCCCGACTACCGCGGTCCGAACGGACTGTGGCGGAAGGACCCCGAGGCCGAGAAGCTGGTCACGTACGAGTACTACATGGCGGACCCCGAGATCCGGCGGCGCTCCTGGCAGCTGCGGCGCAGGAACCGCACGCTCCAGGCCGAGCCGAACGCCGCGCACCGGGCCGTCGCCGAGCTGGAGAAGTCCGGCACCCCGGTGCGGGTGCTCACGCAGAACGTGGACGGGCTGCACCAGCTGGCCGGGATGCCCGCCCGGAAGGTGCTCGAACTGCACGGCAGCGCACGCAGTGTCGTGTGCACCCGGTGTCATGCGCGCGGGACGATGGAGGACGCCCTCGCCCGGGTCGAGGCCGGTGAGGCGGACCCGGAGTGCCGGGAGTGCGGGGGCATCCTGAAGTCGGCGACGGTCATGTTCGGCGAGCGGCTGGATCCGGTGGTGCTCGGCGAGGCCCTGGCGATCAGCAAGGCGTGCACCGTGTTCCTCGCCGTGGGCAGCAGTCTGCAGGTGCAGCCCGCGGCCGGGCTGGTCGGCGTCGCCGCCGAGAACGACGCGCATCTGATCATCGTCAACGCCGAGCCGACACCGTACGACGAGCTGGCCCACGAGGTCGTGCGCGAGCCGATCGGCACGGCCCTGCCCCCGCTGCTGGACCGGCTGGGCCGGACCGCCCGGTGAGCCTGAGGAGGACGAGTCCGACCGGGCTGGGCGGGGCACCGGCGCCGCACCGGGCCGTCCGCCGTGGGCTCACGACGAGAACAGCGCCGCGCCCTGTTCGAAGTCCAGCAGACGGCGCTTGCGGTCCAGGCCGCCGCCGTAGCCGGTGAGGCTGCCGTCGGAGCCGACCACGCGATGGCAGGGGACGATGATGCCGACGGGGTTGCGGCCGTTGGCGAGGCCGACCGCGCGGGAGGCCTGGGGGTTGCCGAGGGCGTCGGCGAGCTGGCCGTAGGTGCGGGTCTCGCCGTAGGGGATGCGGGTGAGCTGTTCCCAGACGCTGCGCTGGAACGGCGTTCCCTTCAGGACGAGTTCGAGGGTGAACTCCTTCAGCTCGCCCGCGAAGTAGGCCGACAGCTGCTCCCGCGCCACGCCGAAGCAGGGCAGGTCGTCCTCGCGCGGACCGAAGTCCTCCTCGGGCGGCCGGTGGCGCTGGCCGGTCATGTACAGGCCGCACAGGGCGCCGTCGGTGTCGGCGACCAGGGTGAGCGGGCCGTACGGGCTGTCGATCACGGTGTGGGACGTCATGGAGGAACCTTCTTACACGGGAAGGAAGTTGATGGGGTGGCTGTCGGTCGCCCACAGATACTGGACGGCGTACGCCCGCCAGGGCCGCCAGGCCTCGGCGCGGGCGGTGAGCGCGGCCGGGGTGGAGGGCAGTCCCAGTTCCTGGGCCGCGCGCCGGATGCCGAGGTCGGTGGCGAGGAAGGCGTCGGGGTCGCCGAGGGCGCGCATGGCGATCACGTCGACCGTCCAGGGCCCGAAGCCGGGCAGGGCCAGCAGCCGGGCGCGGGCCTCGGCCCAGTCGGACTCGACGCCCAGGTGGAGGGTGCCGTCGGCGAGTTGGCGGACGAGAGTGGTGAAGGTGGTGCGCCGGGTGCGCGGCATCGCCAGGGTCTCGGGGTCGACGGCGGCCAGCGCCTCGGGCGCCGGGAAGAGGTGGGTGAGCCCGCCCTCGGGGTCGTCCAGGGGCTTGCCGTGCGCCTGGACCAGCCGGGCCGCGTGGGTGCGGGCGGCGGCCGTGGACACCTGCTGCCCGAGTACGGCACGGACGGCGAACTCGGCCTCGTCGACCGTGCGCGGCACCCGGCGGCCGGGCGCCCGGTCGACCAGCGGCGCGAGCAGCGGATCGGTGCGCAGCCGGTCGTCGACGGCGACCGGGTCGGCGTCCAGGTCGAGCATGCGGCGGCAGCGGCTGATCGCCACGGTCAGATCGCGCAGATCGCTGAGCGTGAGCCGGCAGGCGATGTGGTCGGGGCGCGGGGCGAGGGAGACGATCCCATGGCCGTACGGCAGTCGCAGCGTGCGCCGGTAGGCGCCGGTGGGGGCGCCGTCCGTGCCGTCGAGGCAGTCGGGCAGCCACTCCTCGACGCCGGGTACGGCGGTGGCGGCGAGATGGCCGAAGAGGTTGGCGGGGTTGAGCGGGGCACGGAACGGCAGCCGCAGGCTGAGCCCGCCCGGCGTGCCGGCCCCGGACTTCGGCGCGCGGGCGCGCAGCTCGCTCGGGGTCAGGGCGAAGACCTCGCGGACGGTGTCGTTGAAGCTGCGGATCGAGGAGAAGCCGGCCGCGAACGCGATCTCCGCCATGGCCAGCGTGGTCGTCTCGATGAGCAGGCGGGCGGTCTGGGCGCGCTGGGCACGGGCGAGTGCGAGCGGCCCCGCGCCCAGTTCGGCGAGCAGCTGCCGCTCCACCTGGCGGGTGCTGTAGCCGAGCCGGGCGGCGAGTCCGGGCACGCCCTCGCGGTCCACGACGCCGTCGGCGACGAGCCGCATCGCGCGGGCCACCAGGTCGGCGCGCTGGTTCCACTCGGGCGAGCCGGGGCTGGTGTCCGGGCGGCAGCGTTTGCAGGCCCGGAACCCGGCCTGCTGGCAGGCGGCCGCGCTCGGGTAGAACGTCATGTTCTCCGGCTTGGGCGGGACGACCGGACAGCTGGGCCGGCAGTAGATCCGGGTCGTCAGGACCGCCGTGAAGAACCACCCGTCGAACCGGGCGTCCTTGGACTGCACGGCGCGTACGCAGTGTTCCCGGTCGAGGTGCGTCGCTGTCTGCATGTCTCCAGCATCGGCCCGTCGGACGGCGATCGCTGGCGGAAATCCGACATCAGCGTCCACCGGCCTGCCGGGTTCCCGATCGGACCCGGGCTGCGGGTGCGGTGCCGATCCGGCCCGGGTCGGTCCAGCTAGGCGCTGCCGTGGAGGCTCCGCCGGAATCCGGCGATCCACTCGGCGGTGTCGCGCAGCCCGCCGAAGGTGTAGAAGTGCACCTTCACCACGCCGTGCCGCTCGGGGTCGTAGCGGTGGGCGAAGGTGTGCAGAAAGCGGTCCGGGCCGGTCGTGCCCATGAGGTTGGTCAGCGAGAAGCCGTACTTGCGGGCGACCGAGGCGCTGGTCGCGACGCCGAACCGGGTGGCGTAGCCGAGCAGCCGACGTACCCCCGCCGGTCCGGGCACGCCGATGCGGACGGGCAGGTGCACGCCCCGTTCGCGGGCGGCCTCCAGCCAGGTGAGGACGGGGTCGGCGTCGAAGCCGAACTGGGTGATGACATCGCCGCCGAACCGGTGCGCCCCGATGGCCGCCGCCTTGTCGGTCAGCGCCGACCACAGCGCGGGGTCGGCTATCACGGGGTGGCCCTCCGGGTAGCCGCTGATGCCGATGTGGCGGACGCCGTGGTCCTGGAGCAGTCCGGTGCGCAGCAGGGCGAGGGAGTCCTCGTAGGGGCCCTCGGGCCGGGCGGGGTCGCCGCCGACGACGAAGACGTTCTCGGCGGTGCCGTCCGCGGCCAGCCCGGACAGGAACTCCTCCAGGGCGGCGCGGGAGGGCAGGCGGCGCGCCGAGATGTGGGGTACGGGGACGAAACCGAGCCGCTTGACCGCGCGGGCGGCGGCGAGCCGCATGCCGAGGTCCTCGCCGGCGAGGAAGGTGATGTTGATCCGGGTGCCGCGCGGGATGCTGCCCCGCGCCTCCTCCAGTCGAGGCACGTCCTTGCCGGTCATCTCCAGCGAGAAGTCGTCCAGCAGAGCGGCACCGACGGCCGGGGTGGCGGTGAGAGCGGGGTTCATCGTGTTCCTCGTGCGACGGCGTTCCTGACCCCGGCCGATGATGCCACGCGCGGCGCGGGGGCCGCGGCCCAGGGTCGGGCCGGGCCGCTTACCGGTGGCACCGGGCCCGGGCGACCGACGCCCGGGCATCCCCGCCCGTCCCCGGAACACGGCCCCCGTCGGATCTGCCGGGTCACGCGGCACCGGTGCTCGGGGCGCGGTTATGGACCGGTCGGACGCTGCGGCTTTGGCCCTGGTGAGCGGACCATCGCCCCGGCAAGGTGGTGATCCCGAACCCGAGGAGAACCCGAGCATGCGATTCCGGCACGCGGCGAGCATCCGGTCGACGTACCCCGAACTGGCCTGTGGCGCGCTGTACGCCACCGGCGTCGACGCCCGTGCGGACACCGGGCCGCGCGCCGCCGAGTACACCGCCCGCGCCCTGGACCGGCTGTCCGGCGCGACCGAGGGCGAGTTCCCCGAAGTGCTGGCCTGGCGGCGGACGTTCAGCCGGATGGGGCTGAAGCCGACGCAGGTCCGGTGCGCCTCGGAGTCGTTGCTGCGCCGGCTGCGCAAGGAGGGGACGCTGCCGCGCATCCACCCCCTGGTCGACCTGTGCAACGCGCTGTCCGTGGCGTACGCGATCCCGGTGGCCGTCCTCGACGTGGACCGGGTCGCGGAGCCGCTGCTGGAGGTGCGGCCGGCCGGCGGAGAGGAGACGTACACAGCGTTCGGCGGGGGCATCGAGCATCCGGCACCCGGCGAGGTGACCTTCGTCGACTCGGCGGGCCGGGCGCACGCCCGGCGCTGGACCCACCGCCAGAGCGGCCACTCGGCGGTCGGCGAGCACACCCGCCGGGTGCTGGTGGTGGCGGAGGCCATGCACGAGGGCGGCACACAGATCGTGCCCGAGCTGCTCAAGACGGTGGAGGCGGAGGTGGCGGCGCTCTGGGGGGCCGGCACGGAGGCGGCCGTGCTCACCGCGACCGCGCCGGAATTCGTCTTCGGCGAGTGAGCCCGGCGCATGGCAGCATCACGGGCGTGAACGGGGAACGACAGGCGCCGGCCGCCGCGGGCGAACACCCCGGCCGCGGCTCGGACTTCCTGCAGCTGGCGGTCGGCGACCTGCCCAGCGGCGGGAAGGCGGAGTGGCTGGCCGGCCGGCTGCGGCAGGCGATCGCGGACGGACGGCTGGCGGTCGGCAGCAGACTCCCGCCCACCCGGGTGCTCGCGGCCGACCTGCGCGTCTCCCGCGGGGTGATCACCGAGGCCTACCGGCGGCTCGCCGAGGACGGCCATCTGGAGGGGCGCCGCCGCGGGGGCACGGTGGTGGTGGCGGCCCCCTCGGTGCCGCGGGGCGCGGCCGGGGGCGGTGTCGCAGGGGGCGGGGCGACGCCCTTCTCGGGCACCCCCGGTGCGGATGTCTTCGACGCGTTGCGCAGCGCCCCGGCCGTCGTCGACCTCACCCCCGGGCGGCCGGATCTCGCCACCTTCCCGCGTACCGCCTGGCTGCGGGCCGAGCGCGCCGTGCTGGCGGAGCTGTCCGCCGAGCACCTCGGCTACGGCGACCCCCGTGGCGCCCCCGCGCTGCGGCGGGCCGTGGCCGACTGGCTGGCGCGGATGCGGGGCGTGCGGGTGGCGCCTGACGAGGTGCTGATCGTCGCGGGCACCGCCCAGGCGCTCACACTGCTGCACCAGGTGCTGCGGGCGGACGGCATCGACGCCGTCGCGGTGGAGGACCCGGGCTCGCTCGGAGGCCGCCAGCATCTGGCGAACGGGGGCCTCGGCACCCCGCCGGTGCCGGTCGACGAGGAGGGGGTGCGGGTGGACGCACTGCGGGCGACCGGCGCCCGCGCGGTGCTGCTGACTCCGGCCCACCAGTTCCCGACCGGCGTGGTGACCAGCGGTGAGCGCCGCCGTGAGCTGCTCGGCTGGGCACGGGAGGGCGGGCTGATCCTGGAGGACGACTACGACGCGGAGCACCGCTACGACCGGGCCCCGGTCCCGGCGCTGCGGGCTCTGCTGGCCGACCGGGTCTGCTACATGGGCAGCGTTTCGAAGCTGCTCGCACCGGCACTGCGCATCGGCTGGCTGGTGGCTCCGGCCCGCCACCGCGCGGCACTGATCGACGCCAAGCGTTTCGACGACCTCGGCAACGCGGTGCTGCCGCAGCTGGTGCTGGCCCGGCTGATGGAGTCCGGTGGGCTGGAGCGTCAGCTGCGGCTGCTGCGTCGCCGGCACCGCGACCGCCGCGACGCGATGATCGCCGCGCTCGCCGAGCATCTGCCCGGCGGGACCGTGCACGGCGCCGCGGCGGGGCTGCACCTGACCGTCACGTACACCGCGGACGTGCCCGACACCGAGGTCGCGGCCGCCGCGCTGGCCCGGGGAGTGAAGTGCCAACCGCTCTCCTGGCACCGGCAGTTGCCCGGCCCGCCCGGTCTCGTCCTCGGCTATGCGGCCACCGCGCCGGGAGCGATCGCCGAGGGCGTGGCACTCCTCGGCCGCGGCCTGCGCGAGCTGGCCTGAGCGGCACGGAGGGTCCCCCCGGCGGCGCACTGACGCCGTCCTCCTGACCGAGCCGCTCACCGCACCCGTGGCCCTCCTGCGGGCATCACCGGTGCCCTGCCCATCGATTGACGGGCCGTCAGCGGGATCGTCAGCGAACCCGCGGCGCACGTGAAGCCGGGGCTGCCGTGGCCGTCGCGGTCGTGGCTGTCGCAGTCGTGGCCGTCGCGGCCATCGCGGCCGTGGCCGTCGCGGCCAGGTTGAGCAGGTGCTTGAGCGCGCCCAGGCCGCCCTCGCGGTCGACCAGCGCGTCGAGGCTGTGGAGGGTGTTCACGCCGATCCCGCTGCCGAACAGGATCGTCGCGAGATGCTTGGCGTCCGGCAGCCCCGGACTCTGCGCCACCAGTTGCTCCAGGTACTCCACCCAGAGCAGCCGGGTGCGTTCGTACCCGCGCAGATAGGCGTCGCGCAGCGGGCCTTCGGCGCGCATGACCTCCGGCAGGGTCGTGGTGAGGACCCGGCCGCACGGGGCGCCGACCACGGCCAGGTGCGCGTCGACAAGGAGGTCGAACGAGAGCGTGCCGGAGGCCAGTCGACGGCGGTACTCCTGCTGCGCCGTCCGGAACGCCTGGTCGATGACCTCGACGATCAGCCCGTCCTTGGAGCCGAAGTGCCAGGAGACCGAGCCTCGGCTGATGCCGGCGCGGTCGGCGACCGCCTGCACGGACGCGGCGCGCGGTCCCGCCTCGGCCACCAACTCTGTCGCGGCCTGCAGCAGGCGCAGGCGGCTCTCCTGTGCGCTCTCCTCGCGACGACCGGCCATGCCGCGATTCTGGCACAGGCGGGGAAGGCGTGCGGCATCCCTTGACATCCTGTGTCGGCCGTCCAATGAATGGACCGATGTCCAGTTGCTTTTCGGCTTCCGGACCCCGGCCCTCGGACCACCCCCACCGCACCCCACTCCCCCAACCCCCTTCCCTCGCACCGCACTTCACCGCACCTCTCCCAACATCTCGATGAGGAGACGTCATGCGCCTGGTCACCTTCGTGGCGGACGACCACCCCGACCGGCAGCACCTCGGTGCACTGCTCGACGACGACTCGGCCGTCCTCGACCTCACCGCCGCGGCCCCCGAGGACGATGCCCTGCGGACCATGCAGTCGCTGATCGACTCCGGCGCGGACGGACTGGACCGCGCCCGGACGCAGTGCGCGCTGCGCCCCGAGCGCGCCCTGGTCCCCCGGGACGCGGTACGACTGCTGGCGCCGCTGCCCCGCCCGCTCCGCATCCGCGACTGCGGGCTGTTCGTCGCCCACGCCGCGGCCGCCCTGCGGGAGCTGGCCCGGCGCCAGGCCGCCGAGGCGGCCGATCCCGACGCGGAGTTCGAACGGCTCATGGCCAGCGGCCGGTTCGACCTCAACCCGCTGTTCTACGAACGCGTCCTGTACTACACCTGCGACCACCTGTCCGTGAGCGGACCCGAGGACGAGATCGAGGTCCCGGCGGGCGCCAAGGAACTGGACTACGAACTGGAGTTCGCGGCCGTGCTGGGCCGCACGGCACGCGACGTGGACCCGAGTGCCGCGCGGGAACACATCTTCGGCTACACCGTCTTCAACGACTGGAGCGCGCGCGACCTCCAGATCGCGTTGATGCGCACCGGCGTGGGCCCGGGCGAGGGCAAGGACTTCGACGGCTCGAACGCCCTGGGCCCGTGCATCGTCACCTCCGACGAGCTGCCCGACCCCTACGACCTGACCATGACCGCCCGCGTCAACGGCGAGGAGTGGTCGCGGGGTCGTACCGACGGCATGCAGCACAGCTTCGAGGACGCCGTCGTGCACTTCAGCCGTGGCCGGTCGATCCACGCGGGGGAGGTCATGGCCTCGGGCACCGTGCCGTCGGGCACCGCCTTCGACCTCGGCAAGCGGCTGCGGGACGGCGACGTGGTCGAGCTGGAGGTCGACGGGATCGGGGTGCTGCGCAACCGCGTGCGCATCCCCGGTGGCCACGGCGGCGGACCGAACGGCAGCGGCCGGGGCCGGTCATGAGCGACGACGTCTACGTCGTCGGGGTCGGCAGGACGGCCTACGGCCGGTTCCCGGACCGTGGCGTGGCCGCGCTCGCGGGAGAGGCGCTCGCCATGTGCCTGGCGGACGCGGGTGTCGACGGGTCCGCGGTCGGCTGCGTCTTCTTCGCCAACGCCACCCAGGGCGTGCTGGAGGGACAGCATCTGATCCGCGGTCAGGTCGCGCTGCGGGGCCTCGGGATGGCGGGCATCCCTGTCTTCAACATCGAGAACGCCTGCGCCGGCGGGGCCGGCGCGGTCCATCTCGCCGCCGTCGCCGTGCGGGCCGGCCAGTGCGACTTCGCCCTCGCCCTGGGCGCCGAGAAGATGTACGGCGCGGACGGCGACCGCACCCGAGAGGCGTTCCTGGCCGGGATGGACGTCACTCGCTGGGAGGCGGAGCTGAAGGCGCTGCGCGGCGCCGCGGGGGCGACCGGCACCGCCCCCGCCGCGTCCCGCTCGGTGTTCATGGACGTCTACGCCGCGCTCGCCGCCCACTATCTGCGCCGGCACCCGGCCGTCACCGCACGGCAGTTCGCGGCCGTCACCGTCAAGAACCGGCGGCACGCCGCCCTCAATCCGCGGGCCACCCACCGGGACCGGCTCACCGTCGAACAGGTGCTGGCGGCACGGGAGATCGCGGCGCCCCTGACCCTGCCGATGTGCGCACCCATCGGCGACGGCGGCGCCGCCGCCCTGCTGTGCTCGCGGCGGGCACTGCGCCGGCTCGACGGCCGCCGCCGGGCGGTGCGGCTGCGGGCCTGCGTGGTGCTCTCGGGCTCGGGCCGGGCGCTCGACGAGGACGCCGAGTCGATCGGTCGCCGCGCCGCGACGGCCGCGTACGAACAGGCGGGGCTCGGCCCGGACGACGTGTCCGTGGCCGAGGTGCACGACGCCACGGCCGTCGGCGAGGCGCTGCAGCTTGAGGCCCTCGGGCTCACGGCGGCGGGCGACGGGGCGGTGGCGGCCGAGCGCGGCGAGACCGCGCTCGGCGGACGGCTGCCCGTCAACACCTCAGGCGGTCTGGAGTGCAACGGCCATCCCGTGGGAGCCACGGGCGTCGGGCAGCTGCACGAACTGGTCACCCAGCTGCGCGGCGAGGCCGGTGCGCGGCAGGTGCCGCGCGCCCGGATCGCGCTGGCCGAGAACGGCGGCGGGTTCCTGGGGTACGAGGAGGCGGCACTGGCCGTCACCCTGCTGGAGGCCCCGGCCACCACCGGGAGGCACGGATGAACATCGCGACGCTCCTTGACCAGGCGGCCACCCGCACCCCCCACGCACCGGCGGTCTGCGAGGGCACGACCGTGCTGCGCAGCTACGCCCAACTCGCCGACCGCGCCCGGACGATCGGCACGCTGCTGGTCCGCGAGCACGGGGCGCGGCCCGGCGACCGCGTCGCGCTCGCCCTGCGCAACACGCCGCTGTACTGGGAGATCATGTTCGGAGCGTGGTGGGCGGGGCTGGCCGTGACCCCGATGAACGCCCGTCTGCACCCGAGGGAGTTCGCCGGTCTCGTCGCGGACTGCGCGGCCCGGGTGTGCGTGGCCACGGACGACGTGCTCGGCCCGCTCGGCGAACAGGACCTGGGCGGCACGCGCCTGACCGGGGCGGGGGCGCTGTGCGCGGCGGCGGACTCCCTGGAGGGGTCCGGGCGCCCGGAGCCGGCCGCGCGGCCGGCTCCCGCGGAGGTCCGGCCCGAGGACCCCGCCTGGCTCTTCTACACCAGTGGCACCACGGGACGTCCCAAGGGAGCCACGCTCACCCATCGCAACCTGATGGCCGCGACGCTCAGCGCGCTGGCCGACCTCGGCGGCGCCGTGGACGCGTCGCTCCTGCACATCGCCCCGATGTCCCACGCCAGCGGGCTGTTCGGGCTGGCCTTCGTCGCTCGCTCCCGCGCCCAGGTGTTCCCGCGCGGCGGCGTCGTGGACGCGGGCACGCTGGACGAGGGGCTGCGGGCCTTCGGCCCGACGGCGTTCTTCGCGGTGCCGACGATCCTGCGGCGGCTGCTGGACCCCGCGCTGCTGCCGGACGAGCTGCTCCCGTCCGTCCACCGCGTCCTCTACGGCGGCGCTCCCCTGCACGCCGAGGACCTCGGGCGGGTCATCGCCCGCTTCGGCCCGCAGCGGCTCTGGCAGGGCTACGGGCAGGGCGAGTCGCCCGGCACGATCTGTCACCTGCGCCCGGAGGATCACCGAGGCTTTGACGGGACCGCCTTGGAGCGGCGGTTGCAGAGCGTGGGGACGGCGCGCACCGGTGTCGAGGTGCGCGTCGTGGACGAGCGCGGGCGGCCCGTGCCGGCCGGGACGGTGGGCGAGGTGGCGGTCCGCGGCGACACGGTGATGGCGGGCTACTGGAACGACCCGGAGGCGACCGCACGGACGGTGCGCGGCGGCTGGCTGCACACCGGCGATCTCGGCCGGCTGGACGGGCACGGCCTGCTCACCCTCGTCGACCGGGCCAAGGACCTGATCATCTCGGGGGGTTCCAACATCTATCCGCGGGAGGTCGAGGAGGTACTCCTGTGCCACCCCGCGGTGGCGGAGGCCGCCGTCGTCGGGACACCGGACGCGGAGTGGGGCGAACTGCCCGCCGCGTTCGTCGTCCTCGCCGACGGCGACACGGCCGGCGAGGCCGAGCTGGACAGCCACTGCCTGGCCCGGCTGGCCCGGTTCAAGCGCCCGCGTCACTACGTCTTCGCCGAGGCGCTGCCCAAGAACGCCTACGGCAAGGTGCTCAAGACCGAACTGCGGGGGCTGCTGCGCCAGCCGCCGCCCCCGGACCGGGCGACCGCGCCCGAGAGGAGGAAGTCACGATGACACTCATCGACCTCACCTGCCGACTCGACCCGAACGATCTGGCCCTGGTGCCGCAGAACATGCCCGACCTGGCCGCCATCATCGCCCCGAGCGTGGAGTACCAGCCGCACGAGACGTCCGGACGCGACCTGATGATCGCCTCCTTCGGCTGCACGGCCGACGACCTCCCGGGCGGTGAGGGCCCCGCGGGGGAGATCCTGCACCGGATGAGCAGCCACTGCGGCACCCATGTCGACGCGCCGCTGCACAGCGGCCGGTTCTGCGAGGGCCGCCCGTCCCGCTCGGTGAGCGACTTCGCCCTGGAGGAGCTGTACCGGCCCGGTCTGGTGCTCGACGTACGGGCCTGGACCGAGCCGGGCGGGGCCATCCCGGTCGAGGCCCTGGAGCGCGCCGTGGCGGCGACGGGGCGGGAGATCCGGGACGGCGACGCGGTGCTGATCCGGACGGGCCAGGAGCGGTACGCCATCGGCGACCCGCGCTACTTCGCCTACCCCGGCATGTCGGGCGCGGGGACGCGGTACCTCGCCGGCCTCGGCGCGACGATCCTCGGCACCGACGCGCTCGGCTGGGACCGCCCCATCCCCGCCATGCGCAAGGCGTTCCAGGAGACCGGTGACACCGGGCAGATCTGGGACGGCCACTACGCGGTCAAGGACAAGGAGGTGCTGATCGTCCAGCAGTTGGAGAACCTCGGCGCACTGCCGCCCGCCGGCTTCATGGTCGGCTTCTTCCCGATGAAGCTGATGGGCACCACCGCCGCGCCGGCCCGCGTCGTCGCCTTCGTGGAGAACGGCGTTCGGGCGGGGCGGACCTGACCCCCGCGGCGGGCGGGGACCGCCCGGGTCACGGCGTGGACACCTGTGCCGCGGGCTCCTCCCGCTCGGAGGCCCGCGGGTCCGCGGGGCCGCCGTCCGGTCGCGCCCCCGGCTCGCCCCGGCGCGTCCCGTAGGCGAACAGTGCCAGTCCACCGGCCAGCCATGCCGCGAGGACCAGCAGGGCCCGGGCGCTGCCCGCGCCGTCGAAGAAGGCCATCGAGCGCAGCAGCGTGCCGCCGGCGCCGGGCGGGAGGAACTGCCCGAAGGTGCCCCAGCCGGAGGGCAGCCACTCCGGGCCGCCGGCGAGTCCGGACAGCGGATTGCCGAGGAAGATCATCATGGCCGCGCCCAGCCCGAGCCCGGGTCCGCCGAGCAGCGCCCGCAGTCCCATGATCGTCCAGCAGGTGGCGGCGGTGCTGAACGCGACGGCGAGGGAGGTGAGCAGGTAGTTCCCGCCGATCACGTCGAAGCCGTAGCGCAGCAGCGCGGTGAGGGCGAAGCCGCCGGTGAGCGCGAACCCGAAGGCGGTCGCGGCGCGTTGGGCGGGCGCGCGCAACAGCGTCACGATCAGGATCGCCGCCAGATAGCCGCCCAGGACCAGCGGCAGCGCGCCGGCCGACAGCCCGACGCCGTTCGGGTCGGCGGCCGGCAGCGGGTGCAGATCACGGACGGCGGCCGTCGCACCGGCCGGTGTGGGGGCCAGCGCGGGCGCGAGGCCGCGCAGCGTGGCGGCGACGGGCGGGCTGGCGGCGCCGGCGACGAGCACCTCGGGGGCGGTGCCCGGTGTGCCGCCGACGACCACAGCGCCGTAGATCTCGCGGTCGTCGATCCGCTGCTGTGCGGTGCGGGCGTCGTCCACCAGCGAGATGTCGAACGCGCCGGGCCGGGCCCGGTCCAGTTTCTCGGCCAGGGGAGCCGCGGCGCGCTGCGGTCCGGCGACGGCGATGGGCACCTTGTGCGGGCCGGAGTGGACGGCCGGCAGCTCGAAGGCGGTGAGCATCGCCACGAGGAGGAGGGTGAGGCCGGCCACCAGCGCGGGGACGGCGCGCCAGCCTAACGGGGCGCGGGTGCTGGGGCTTTGGGGCGTACGGGACATGGGCTCGGCTTCCTGTGCGAGAGGGTTCCTGCGGGTGACGCGGGCGGACCGGGCGGGCGGTTGTGTACGACCGCGCAGGGCCGGGGGCTACGGCATGACCCTGACGCGGTCCAGCGCCTGCTGTACGGCTTCGAGGGCGGGAGTGGCGGACGCGCTCGCCACCCAGTGCTCGAAGGCGAGGCGGGAGGTGGTGATGGCCAGCGTCGCGGCGAGCCGCGGGTAGAGGTCGCGCTCGGCGTCCGTACCGGTCCGGCGCGCGATCTCGGCGCCCAGCGTCGCCGCGGCCTCCGCCTCGAAGCGCAACTGCGCCGCCGCGAGCTGGGTGTGGTCCATCGCCAGGCGGATCCGCTGGAGGGCGCTGGGGTCGGGGCCGTCGGCGCGGAAGCTGTCGAGGAACGCGTGGGTCAGCGCGTCCCACAGCGGCTCCTGCTCCGGCCGCGCCCGCAGCGCCTCGACGATCCGCTCCGCCCGTTCGGCATGGGTGGCGAGGACGGCCGCCTCCTTGCTGGGGAAGTAGTTGTTGAACGTCCGGGGCGACACACCGGCAGCGGCGGCGATGTCCTCCACGCGCACCTTCTCCCAGCCGTGCTCCACGGCCAGCCGGAGCGCGGCCTGGCTCAGTGCGGCGCGTGTGGCGCTCTTCTTCCGTTCCCGCAGACCCGGCGCGGGCACGCCGTTCGGTGCTGTCACCATGCCGCCACAGTACCGAAACTTGCGCGCCACGCAACAATGCGCGGCACGCAAGGAGTGAGGTGCAGGTCACACGTTGCATTCGCCCGTTCACTGTTAGTTTCATGACTCAGCGGTTTTATCGTGAGGAGCGGAACGCTCATTCACAGCGAGGGGCCATGATGAGATTCTGACGGTTTTCAATCAAACCGTTCGACCTTACCGCCGGTACGGGTCATAAACGAGTCATCCATTTCCGGAACATTCCCCTGCAGCCGCGCGCGCCCGCGTCAACTCCCTTCTGAACAGCGGGAACTCGCCAACCCGCAGCACCTCTCACAGGTAAGGAAGTCAGCTTCGCCATGCAAAAAGACAATGGACCAGCGCAGCTACCGATCGCGGTGGTCGGGATGGCCTGCCGGGTTCCGGGCGCGGACGGCCTGTCCGAATTCTGGCGGCTGTTAATGGACGGCGGGTGCACGGTGGAGAACGCGCCGCGCACCCGCTTCAACCGCCCGTACGGAGTACCCGGGACCACGATCCGGACCGGACTGCTCGACGGCGTCGACCGCTTCGACGCGGAGTTCTTCGGCATCTCGCCCCGTGAGGCCATGGGCATGGACCCGCAGCAGCGGCTGTTCCTGGAGACCGCCTGGGAGGCGCTGGAGGACGGCGGCCAGGACACCGCGAAGCTCGCCGGCACCGCCACCGGCGTCTATGTGGGCACCTGCAACGTCCACTACTGGGATCTGCTCGCGACCGCCGGAACGCCCGACATGCACGCGTCCCTCGGATCGGGCTCCCGGGCCACCATGACCGGCCGGCTCTCCTTCGCCCTCGACGCCAACGGCCCCGGCCTGTCGGTGGACACCGCCTGCTCCTCCTCGCTCGCCGCCATCGCCCTCGCCTGCCAGAGCCTGCGGGCGGGCGAGTCGACGACGGCCGTGGCGGGCGGCTCGCAGCTCCTCGTCGCCAGCACCGAGACCCAGGGCTATGTGGACGCCGGCGTGTTCTCCGCCGAGAACTGCAAGTTCGGCGACGCCCACGCGGACGGCTTCGTCTTCAGCGAGGGCGTGGGCGCCGTCTTCCTCAAACCCCTGGCGCAGGCCCTCGCCGACGGCGACCCCGTCCGCGCCGTCATCCGCGGCTGGGGGATGAACAACGACGGAGCCGACAGCGGCACGATGATCAGCCCCGCCCTCGGCGGCCAGCGGCAGATGCTGCGCCGTGCGTACGAGAACGCGGGCGTCCCCGTCACCGAGGTGGACTACGTCGAGGCGCACGGCACCGGCACCCCCGCCGGTGACCCCGTCGAACTCGGCGCGATCGGCGCCGTTCTGGGCGAGCCCGGCGAGCGCCCCGCCGACCGCCCGCTGCCGGTCGGCTCCGTCAAGTCCAACATCGGGCACACCGGTGCCGCGGCCGGCGTCATCGGCCTCATCAAGAGCGTCCTCGTCCTCCAGCACCGCACCGTCCCGCCCACCCTGCACGTCACCGAGCGCACCCCGGCCGTCGACTGGGACGGGCTCGGTATCGACCTGCCGACCACCGCCCGGCACCTGACCGCCGAAGGCAGGCCGCTGACGGCGGGCGTGAGCGGCTTCGGCATCTCCGGCACCAATGTGCACCTGGTGGTCGGCGAGGCCGATCCGGCCGCCGACACCCTGCGCACGCGGGGCGAGGCGGCTCCGGCGGAGACCGGCCGGGAGCACCTGCTGGCGCTGTCGGCCGCCTCGCGCGTGGCCCTGCGCGCCCGCGCCCACGACCTCGCCGAACACCTCACCTCCCCCGCGGAGCCCGGTGCGCGGGAGGGCGCGGACCGCCCGGTCGGCCTCGCCGACATCTGCCACACCGCCGCCGAGCGCCGCGCCCACCACGGCTACCGGCTGGCGGTCGTCGGCGACAGCCGCGAGGCGCTGGCCGAGCGGCTGCGCGAGGCGCTGGAGACGGGCCGCGAGCCGGTCTTCGCGGGCAGCCCGCGGGTGGCGTTCGTCTTCTCCGGCCACGGCTCGCAGTGGGTCGGCATGGGGCGTGAGCTGATGGCGGTCTCGCCCGCCTTCCGGGCCGCGCTGAAGCGCTGCGACGAGGCGGTCGCGGCCGAGACGGGCTGGTCCGTCATCGACCGGCTGACCGACGGCACCGACCTGGTCGCCGAGACCGTGGCCGTCGTACACCCGGTGCTGTGGGCGCTGCAGGTGTCGCTGGCCGAGACCTGGCAGGCCTGGGGCGTCCGGCCGGACGTCGTGATCGGGCACAGCATGGGCGAGTCCGCCGCCGCGTGCGTCTCCGGCGCGCTGAGCCACGCCGACGCCGCCTCCGTCGTCTGCCGCCGCAGCCGGCTCATCCGCGACCGGGTCGCCGGCCGGGGCACCATGGCCGTGGTCGCCCTGCCCGCCGAAGGCGCCGAGCAGGTCATCGGCGAACTGGCGGTGAACGTCTCGGTGGCGGCCAGCAACGGACCGCGCACCACCGTCCTCGCCGGCGAGGTCGAGGGCATCGAGAAGATCAAGGCCGAGCTGGACGTCCGCGACGTGTTCTGCCGGGTCATGAAGGCCGAAGCCGCCTCGCACTGCTCCCAGATGGACCCGGTCCTCGACGAACTGGCCGCAGAACTGGCGGAGTTGGCCCCGCGCACGGGCCGGATCCCGCTGCGCTCCACCGTCACCGGCGAACTCATGGACGGCAGCGGGCTGGATGCCTCCTACTGGACCCGCAACCTGCGCGGACGCGTCCACTTCCGCGAGGCCGTGCTGAGCACCGCCGAGGAGGCGGAGACCGTCTTCGTCGAGATCAGCCCCCACCCGGTGCTGCTCAGCGCCGTCCAGGAGTCGCTCCAGGAGGCGGCGCTGCCGGGTACCGCGACCGGCTCGCTGATCCGCGCGGAACCCGAGCGGGAGACACTGCTGTCCGCGCTGGGCGCCGTCTACGAGGCGGGCGTGGCCGTCGACTGGACCGGCCTGTACGGGGAGGGCCGCTGCGTCGCCCTGCCGGCCTACCCGTGGCAGCGCGAGAGCCACTGGTACGAGGAGCTGGACGAGGACGCCCCCGTCGGCGCCCCGGGGGACGGCACGGCCGGACCGCCCAGGTCCGCGGGCGAGCAGATCCACGAGTTCCCGCTGTCGGATCCGGACTCCCCGTTCCTGGCGGACGCGCCCGCCCACGGCCCCGCCCTCCTGCACGGGCCCGCGTTCGCCGAGGCGGCACGGGTCGCCGCCGTCCGGGCGGCGGGCACCGACGCGCTGCGGCTCACCGATGTGTCCATCGACGACGCCCTGGCGGTGGCGGACGGCGACGCGCCGGTGCTCCGGGTCCGGCTGACACCGGCACCGGCCGAGGCGGGCTGGCGGTTCGAGGTCACCAGCCGCCCGGCCGGCGGCGGCCCGGAGGGCCCGGTGCTGTGCGGCGGCGCCGTGACCGTCCTGCCCGCCTCCCCGGCCCCCGTGACCGAGCCGGTGCTGGAGACACTGGCCCGCTGCCCCGAGCACTGGGACGCCGACGCCTTCTACGGCCGCGTGGCCGGCCACAAGCAGCTCCACCGCGTCCTGGAAGCGGTCTGGCTCGGCCGGGGCGAGGCCGTCGCCCGACTGCGCCGCCCCACCGGACTGCCGTCCCACCCCGCCCACCCGGTGCACCCCGCGCTGCTCGCCGCGGCCTCCCAGCCCGCGCTGGCGCTGCTGCCCGACCTGTCCTACCTCACCGAGCACGTCGCCGAAGTCGCCGTGTACGGCCCGGAGGCCGAGGTGCTGTGGAGCAGGTGCCGGATCACGGACGCCACCCCCGACGGGGTGCTCCACCTGGACATGGCACTGCTCGACGAGGGCGGCCGGGTCGTCGCCGACGTGAAGGGAATGCGCATGCGCCGCACGTCGGCCCTGGCGGAGGACGGGAACACCGCCGGCGGCCTCGCCCCCGGCAAGGAGAACCACGGCATGGCGGCCGACCTCGGCAGGGGGCCGTCGGCGGCGGCCGGGCAGGGCACGGACAGCGGCATCGAACTGACCGGGCAGCTGCGGCTCACCGACCCCTCCAGCGGCTTCGTCATCGAGCTGCAGGGCAGCCTGCGGATCTCCCGGGACCGGCCGGTGCCGCAAACGGCCCCGGCCCTGACACCGACGGCTCCACCGGCCACGGTCGCACCGGTACCGGTCGCCGCACCGCTTGCCGGACCGACTCCGGTCACCGCGCCCCGTCCCGCACCGCGCCCGGCGCCCGGCACCGTCACGCGAGCCCTCCCCGACGTGGCCCCCGAGACCGCGCCCGACGCGGGTCCCGCGCCCGACGACCGCCCGATGGCGGACCGCGTGGCAGAGCAGGTCGCGGCGGTCCTGCGGACCCGGACGGCGAAGCTCGACGTGAACAAACCGCTCCACGCGCTCGGCATGGACTCGCTCATGGCCGCCGAGCTGCGCAAGCGCCTGGAGGAACACCTGGGGATCGCCGTCCCCCTGACCAGCCTGGCCCGCGGCACGACCACCGCCGGCCTGGCCCGCGCCCTCGGCGCGCGCAACGCCGCCTGACCACCGCACCGAACACCGCACCGAACACCGCAGCAAAGGGAGAGAGATGACCAAGCTTCTGGCCAAGGATCTGTACGAGCTGGGAGACATGCCCCCGCTGGGCGAGGTCCCCGCGCGGATGCACGCGGCCGTCATCCGTCCGGAACGCTACGGCGAACCGCGCCAGGGCTTCGCCATGGAGGTCGTGGACGTACCGCGCGTCGGCCGCGGACAGGTGCTCGTCTACGTGATGGCCGCCGGCATCAACTACAACAACGTCTGGGCCTCGCTCGGCTACCCGCTCGACGTCGTCGCCGCACGGCGCAAGAAGGGCGCGTTAGAGAACTTCCACATCGGCGGCTCCGAGGGGTCCGGTGTCGTCTGGGCCGTGGGCGAGGGCGTCACGTCCGTCTCGGTCGGCGACGAGGTGATGCTCTCCGGCTGCAACTGGGACGAGACCGCGTCCGACATCCGCATGGGCGCGGACCCCATGACCTCGGCCACCCAGTCCGCCTGGGGGTACGAGGCCAACTTCGGTTCCTTCGCCCAGTACGCGCTGGTCGACGACTACCAGTGCCACCCCAAACCCGCCAACCTCTCGTGGGAGCAGGCCGCGTGCTTCCTGCTGACCGGCGCGACCGCCTACCGCCAGCTGTGCGGCTGGGCGCCCCACACGGTCGAGCCCGGCGACCCCGTGCTGATCTGGGGCGGCGCCGGCGGCCTCGGGTCGATGGCCATCCAGATCACCCGGATCCGCGGCGGCATCCCCGTCGCCGTCGTCTCCGACGACGACCGCGGCAAGTTCTGCCTGAACCTGGGCGCGAAGGGCTACATCAACCGCAACGAGTTCAGCCACTGGGGACGCCTGCCCGACACCCAGGACGCGGCCGGCATGAACGAGTGGATGAAGGGCGCCCGCGCCTTCGGATCCAGGTTCTGGGAGATCCTCGGCGAACGCAGGGCGCCGAAGATCGTCCTGGAGCACACCGGCCAGAACACCATTCCCACCTCCCTGTACCTGTGCGACACCGCGGGCATGGTCGTCATCTGCGGCGGCACCACGGGCTACAACGCCGACGTGGACCTCCGCTTCCTGTGGATGCGTCAAAAGCGCCTCCAGGGCTCGCACTTCGCCAACATCCGGCAGTGCCGCCAGGTGATCGAACTGGCCGCCGCCGGCAAGCTGGACCCCTGCCTGTCATGGGTCGGCGACTTCGACGAGACGGGCCTGGCCCACCAGTTGATGTACGAGAACAAGCACCCGTCCGGCAACATGGCCGTACGCGTCAACGCACGCCGGGAGGCGTAGCAGCCGGTGAACACCACGGGACGGGTCGTCCGGGGCAGGACCTGCGGACGGCCCGTCGCGTGGGCACCGCTCACGCCATGACCTTGCCGATGCCTCCGAGGGCCTGGGCAGCGCGTCGGGAGAGCCGCCACAACTGATCCGTCACAGACGCCTTGCCCGCGCCGTCGAGCGCCACGCGGGCGGTGTTCGCCCCGGGAGACTGGTCACGACGCGCCGGGTGCCGTCGGACAGGTCCACCGCGAGCAGCCGGGAGCCGCCGTAGTCGGTGGCGCAGGCGAACCGGGCGCGAGCCGCTGATTCCGTCAGTCGAGCTGCGCGGCGAACGCCTCGTACGCCCGCTCGTCGAAGAGGACGAACCGCACCTCGTCGACCGCCGTCGCCGTGTCTCGCACCGCCGCCACGGCGATGCGCGCCGCGTCGTCCATCGGCCAGCGGTACACACCCGTGGAGACGGCCGGGAACGCGACCGTACGGGCGCCGAGTTCGTCGGCGATCTTCAGGGACTCGCGGTAGCAGGAGGCGAGCAGCTCCGAACGGTCCTCGGTGGCGGACCAGACCGGGCCGACGGTGTGGATGACCCAGCGGGCGTCGAGCGCGCCCGCCGTCGTGGCGACCGCCTGGCCGGTGGGCAGTCCCTTGCCGTAGCGGGAGGCGCGCAGGGCACGGCACTCCTCGAGGATGGCGGGGCCGCCGCGCCGGTGGATCGCGCCGTCGACTCCTCCGCCGCCGAGAAGCGAGGAGTTGGCCGCGTTGACGACCGCGTCGGCGCTCTGGCGGGTGATGTCGCCCCGGACGAGGGTGATGGTGGTCATGTCTGCCTCAGTCTTCGCCACACGGCCTTGGCCGCGTTGTGCCCCGACATGCCGTGCACGCCGGGTCCCGGCGGGGTGGCCGAGGAGCAGATGAAGACGGCCGGATGCGGGGTGTGGTAAGGAAACAGGGACAGTCTGGGGCGCAGCAGCAGCTGCAGTCCGGACGCCGCGCCGCAGGCGATGTCGCCGCCGACGTAGTTGGCGTTGTGGGCGGCCAGCTCGGCGGGGCCGGCGACGGCGCGGGCGAGCACGCGGTCGCGGAATCCGGGGGCGAAGCGCTCCAGTTGGCGTTCCATGGCGTCGGTGAGGTCGCCGGACCAGCCGTTCGGGACATGGCCGTACGCCCAGAAGACGTGCTTGCCCTCGGGGGCGCGGGTCGGGTCGGCCACGCTGGGCTGCACGGTGATCAGGAACGGCCGCTCGGGGGCGCGTCCCTCGCGGGAGGCGGCGCGCAGGGCGGTCGCGATCTCGGCCTGGTCCGCGCCGACCTGGACGGTTCCGGCGGCGCGGGCCTCGGGCGCGGTCCAGGGCACCGGGCCGTCGAGCGCATAGTCGATCTTGAAGACGCTCGGGCCGTAGCGGTAGCGCGCGTAGTGGTCGCCCAAGCCGGCGATACGGGCGAGGGCGGTGGGCGAGGTGTCGAAGACGTAGGCGCGGGCGGGCGGCAGATCGTCCAGCCGCTTGATCTCGTAGTCGGTGTGCACGGCGCCGCCGAGGTCCCGCAGATATCCGGCGAGGGCGTCGGAGATCGCCTGGGAGCCGCCGCGGGGCACGGGCCAGCCGCGGGCGTGCGCGGCCAGCGCGAAGACCAGTCCGACGGCGCCGGTGGCCAGGCCGCCGAGGGGCGCGATCACATGCGCGACCAGGCCGGCGAAGAGGGCCTTGGCCCGCTCGTCCTTGAAGCGGCGCAGCAGCCAGGTGGACGGCGGCAGCCCGGCCAGCCCGAAGCGGGCCAGCGTGACCGGGTCGCGCGGGAGCGCGGTCAGCGGCAGGGACATGAAGTCCCGCACGAGCGTGTCCCAGTGGGCGAGGAACGGCTCGATCAGTCTGCGGTACGCGCCCGCGTCACGGGGCCCGAAGGAGGCGGCCGTCTCGGCCACGGAGCGGGACAGCACGGCCGCCGTGCCGTCGGGGAAGGGATGCGCCATCGGCAGCTCGGCGTGCAGCCATTGGAGGCCGTAGCGATCGAGGGGCAGGGCGCGGAACGCGGGTGAGTTGATGCCGAGGGGGTGGGCGGCCGAGCACGGGTCGTGCCGGAAGCCGGGCAGCGTCAGCTCCTCGGTGCGGGCACCGCCGCCCACGGTGGACTTCGCCTCGAACAGTGCGACGGAGAATCCGCGGCGGGCCAGCTCCACGGCAGCGGTCAGTCCGTTCGGCCCCGCACCCACCACGACTGCATCGAGCATCGACGGCACCTTCGGACCCCTTCGTCAGCCGATGGTCACTCGGGGTTCAGGATATGCCGCACGGCCGACACTCCCCCGGCCCGGGTGCCCGAGCGGGGTTCAGGCCGCCGTGCGGAGCAGGTCGCTCACCCGCTGGGCCGTCGCGGCGTCGCGGGCCGCGGTGAACGGCAGGGCGTTGCCGCCGGTCACGCGGAACGGTTCGCCGGTGAGCGTGAGATGCGTGCCGCCCGCCTCCTCGACCAGCAGCAGACCGGCGGCGTGGTCCCAGGCCGCCTCCCAGGAGAACGCCACGGCGTCCAACTCGCCCCGGGCGACGGCGAGATACTCCAGCCCCGCCGAACCGCAGGCGCGGGGGGCGAAGCCGTCGGTGCGCAGGGCGTGCAGCGCGCGCTTCTGCTCGTCGGTGGTGTAGTCCGGGTGGGAGGTGGCGACGACGAGGTCCCGGCCGGGTGCGGGTGGGCCCGCGAACAGCCGCTCGCCGTCGAGGAAGGCGCCCTGGCCGCGCACCGCGGTGGCGAGCTGGTCGCGCGCCGCGGCGTAGGTCCAGGAGGCGAGGACGACGCCCCGGTGGGCGAGCGCGACCAGGGTGCAGAAGCCCTCGTCGCCGTGCACGAACTGGCGGGTGCCGTCGACCGGGTCGACGATCCACACCGGTGCGTCGCCCTGGAGCGCCCGGTAGGTCGCGGGGTCGGCGTGCACCGCCTCCTCGCCGACGACGACAGAGCCGGGCAGCAGCGCGCCCAGATCCTCGGTGAGGCGCAGCTCGGCCAGCCGGTCGGCGTCCGTCACCAGGTCGTGGGGGCCGCTCTTCTGGTCCACCTCGTGCGCCGCGAGGCGGCGGAAGCGGGGCAGGATCTCGGCCGCAGCGGCCTTGCGGACCGCTTCCTCCACGTCGGCCGAGCAACGCGCGAGAAACTCGTCGATGGTTTCCGTGTCTTGGATCATGCCTCTATGAGAGCATGTCGCACTGACATTCCCCGCCTCTCCGGTGCACTCCGGGTGGAATCGCGATGAAGAGCAGGGGTCGCCCCCCGCCTGTCGTCAGCGTCCCACCGCGTACCCCTGCATCCCTCGCGGGTTCGCCGCGGCCGACAGCACCCCGGTCTCCGGGTCCCGGGCCACCGCGCACAGGCGCCCCTCGGACCAGGCGGGGCCGACGGTGACGTCGTGGCCGCGCCGCCGCAGCTCCTCGATCACGTCGGCGTCCATGCGGGACTCCACGGTGACGCTGCCGGGGCGGCGGGCGCGCGGGTGGAAGGAGCTGGGGAAGCTGTCGTTGTGCCAGTTCGGGGCATCGATCGCGCCCTGCAGGTCCAGTGCGCCGCGGACCGGGGCGCGCAGGGCGGCGGCGAGCAGGAAGTGCAGCTGCCACTGGTCCTGCTGGTCCCCGCCGGGCGTGCCGAAGGCCAGGACCGGGACGCCGTCGCGCAGCGCGAGGGACGGGGTGAGGGTGGTGCGCGGGCGGCGGCCGGGGGTGAGGGAGTTCGGCAGGCCCTCCGTCAGCCAGGTCATCTGCAGCCGCGTGCCGAGCGGGAAGCCCAGCTCGGGCACGACCGGGTTGGACTGCAGCCAGCCGCCGCTGGGCGTGGCCGCGATCATGTTGCCCCAGCGGTCGACGACGTCCAGGTGGCAGGTGTCGCCGCGGGTGCTGCCGCAGGCGGCCACGAGCGGCTCGCCGGAGTACTCCGCGACGGTCGGCTCGCCCCCGCCCAGCGGGTCGAAGCCGCGGCTCGCGCCGCTCTCCACGCGTGCGTGCGCCTGCGCGGGCAGCCGCGGGGTGCGTCCGCCGGGGCTGCCGGGCCGTAGCTCCCAGGAGGCCGTGGCGCCGACCAGGGCCCGCCGACCGGCGTTGTAGTCGTCCGAGAGCAGCTCGGCGAGGGGCACCTCGGCGGCGTCCCCGTACCAGGCCTCGCGGTCGGCCATGGCGAGCTTGCAGCCCTCGACCAGCAGGTGGACGTAGTCGGCGGAGCCGTAGGCGGGCAGTTCGGGCGGGAGCAGGGCGAGCTGCTGGAGGAGGGCGGGGCCCTGGCTCCAGGGGCCGGCCTTGCACACGGTCCAGCCGTTCCAGTCGTAGCTCACCGGGGTCTCGTAGGTGGCCGACCAGCCGGCGAGGTCGGTCTCGGTGAGAGTGCCGGTGTGCCGCTCGCCGCTGGTGTCGAGGGTGGGCCGGCGGGACTGCCGCACCAGGGCCTCGGCGATGAAGCCGGAGCGCCACACCTCGCGCGCGGCGTCGATCCGGGCCTCCCGGTCACCGGCCCGGGCGGTCTCGGCGAGCAGCCGCTTCCAGGTGGCGGCGAGGGCGGGATTGCGCAGCAGCTCGCCGGGCCGGGGCGCCCGGCCGCCGGGCAGGTACACCGAGGCCGACGACGTCCACTCGGTCTCGAACAGCTCCCGCACGCTCGCCACGGTCGCGCCGACGTTCTCCACGGGCGCGTGACCGTGCTCGGCGTAGCCGACGGCGTACTTGAGGACGTCGTCCAGGGGCTTCGTGCCGTGGTCGCGCAGGAGCAGCAGCCAGGCGTCGAAGGCGCCGGGCACGGCGGCCGCGAGCGGCCCGGTGCCGGGCACGAGGTCCAGTCCGAGCGCCCGGTAGTGCGCGACGGTGGCGCCGGCCGGGGCCACGCCCTGTCCGCACAGCACCTGCACCTCGCCGGTCGCCGGGGCGAGCAGGATGGGCACCTCGCCGGCCGGCCCGTTGAGGTGCGGCTCCACCACGTGCAGCACGAACGCGCCCGCCACGGCGGCGTCGAAGGCGTTGCCGCCGTCCTCCAGGACCGCCATCGCCGACTGGGAGGCCAGCCAGTGGGTGGAGGACACCATGCCGAAGGTGCCTTGCAGGGTGGGCCGGGTGGTGAACACGGGCGGACTCCTCGGCTCGGGTACGTCTTTCGGGTGATCGTACGAGCGTGGTCGCCCTCCGGGGAACAGGGTGCCGACCTGCGGCGTTGACCTCGTGCGGCGGCAGGAACGGAGGCCCAGGCAGTGCACGGTGAGTACAAGGTGCCCGGCGGCAAGCTCGTCGTCGTGGACGTGGAGCCCGAGGACGGTGTGTTGCGGCACGTGCGCGTGGCGGGCGACTTCTTCCTGGAGCCCGACGAGGCGCTGGACGCGGTGAACGGCGCGCTGGAGGGCGCCCCGGCGGACACCGACGCGGCGGGACTGGCCGCCCGCGTCGACGCGGCGCTGCCCTCGGGGACGGTGATGTACGGCCTGACGTCGGAGGGCGTCGCGATCGCGGTGCGCCGGGCCCTCGCACACGCCACGGACTGGACGGACTACGCCTGGCAGCTGATCCACGAGAGCCCGCAGCCGCCCGCGCTGCACATGGCGCTGGACGAGGTGCTGACCAGCGAGGTCGCCGCGGGCCGGCGGCCGCCGACCCTCAGGGTGTGGGAGTGGGCCGCCCCGGCGGTGATCATCGGCAGCTTCCAGTCGCTGCGCAACGAGGTGGATCCGCAGGGCGCCGCGCGGCACGGCATCGAGGTGGTGCGGCGGATCTCCGGGGGCGGCGCGATGTTCGTGGAGCCGGGCAACACCATCACCTACTCGCTGTCGGTGCCGCAGGCCCTCGTGCAGGGCCTGTCCTTCCAGGACAGCTATGCCTATCTGGACGACTGGGTGCTGGGCGCCCTCGCCGACATGGGCATCCGGGCGTGGTATCAGCCGTTGAACGACATCGCGACCGACCAGGGCAAGATCGCGGGCGCGGCGCAGAAGCGGATCGTCGGACCGGGCGGCGGGCCGGGCGCCGTGCTGCATCACGTGACCATGTCGTACGACATCGACGCCGACAAGATGGTCGAGGTGCTCCGCATCGGGCGGGAGAAGCTGTCCGACAAGGGGACGCGGAGCGCGAAGAAGCGGGTCGATCCGCTGCGGCGGCAGACGGGACTGCCCCGCGAGGCGGTCATCGACCGGATGATCGAGTCCTTCCGCGCGCGCTACGGCCTGGCACCGGGCGGGGTCACGGACGAGGAGCTGGCACGCGCGGAGCACCTGGCCCGGACGAAGTTCGCCTCGCCGCAGTGGACGGCGAGGGTGCCGTAGCCGCCCCGGCCGGATTCCCCGGTTCGGCGAAGCGCACATCCGAGCGATGTCGGCGCCCTCCCCGAACCTGGAGGGTAAACCGGACAGAACGGGACGTCGCGAACGCAGTGCCGTGACCGCCCAGGCACACAGCGGAGTTACCACTTCCGCCCCACAGGGACTCGTGTGACACTGTCGTCCCCGTCCACCATGCGGACCCCTTCCCCACCCCCTCCCCCACGAGAAGTGCGCCGTGCGTTCTCTTCCTCTGCCGCTCGCCCTCACCGCGCGGATCTCGCCGGTCGCGGTCCTCGCCTGTGCCGGCTGGGCGCTGACGTCCGGCCCGGCAGCGCCGCCGTCGGCGGCCGGGCACCAGACGGACCGGACGACGCCCACCCAGTCCTCCTCCGGCTCCTCCGGCCCGTCGTCCACGGCCGCGGCGCGGGCGTACACCACCGCGCCCTCGCCCTGCACCAGCGTGCCCGGGGCGACCGTCAAGTCGCTGGTGCCCGGAGCGAAGACGGCCGGCAAGGAGATCCCGTCGACGGACGCCACGCTGCGCCGCACCTGCTCCTGGAACGCGCTGCAGGGCTACGACTACCGCTGGCTCGATGTGTCGTTCGAGGTCAGCGGCTCGCAGCAGGAGGCGCAGGCGGAGTATCAGCAGCGGGTGAAGGAGAAGAGCGGCGGCGGGACCGTGCCGGGGCTCGGGAACAGCGCCTACTCCGTCGTGAACCTCACCACGGAGGACAAACAGCAGACCCGCGAGGGCGTGGTGATGGTCCAGGTGTCCAACGCCCTGGTGATCGTCACCTACAACGGCAGCGACTTCGAGACGAAGAAGGCGCCGGGTACGGACGAGATCAACAAGGGTGCCATCCAGGCGGCGCGGGCCGCCGTCGGTGCTCTCGGGGGCGGGCGGTCGCAGTCCGGCTGACCCCGCCGGCTCCGCTCGCGGCCGCCCCCGGCTCCGCTATGCGCCGGCCTCCTCGCGTCCGGTCAGCAGTGTGAGGGCGAGGTAGAGCACCAGGGATGTGCCCAGGCCCACCGCCCAGCCGTAGTCGGCGAGCGGGGACAGGGCGGGGACGGGGCGGCCGTCGATCAGCGGTTTGAAGCTGGCGCCGCCGATCGCGAGGACGCCGCCCGCGAGGAAGGCGACGACGGCCCGCCAGTTCCAGCCGCCCGCGTACCAGTAGCGGCCGCCGGTGCGGTAGAGGTCGGCCAGGTCCAGGCGGGTGCGGCGCAGGAACCAGTAGTCGGCCACGAGGATGCCCGCGACGGTGCCGAGCAGTCCGCCGACCAGGCCCAGCCAGGTGAAGATGTAGCCCTGCGGGTCGGAGTACAGCTTCCAGGGGAAGATGAGGACCGCGAGGACGGCGGTGATGAGCGCCCCGGTGCGGAAACTCACCTTCCTGGGCGCCATGTTGGAGAAGTCGAAGGCCGGCGAGACGAGGTTGGCCGCGATGTTCACGGACAGGGTCGCCACCAGGACCGTCACCAGCGCGTAGAGCAGGCCGACCGCGTTGTCGGTCTTCGCCGCCAGCTGCACCGGGTCCCAGACCGGCTTGCCGTACACCGCCTGGGAGCCGGAGGTGACCAGGACGGACAGGAACGCGAAGAGCGTCATGGTCGTCGGCAGGCCCAGTGCCTGGCCCCAGGTCTGGGCCTTCTGGCTTCTGCCGTAGCGCGTGAAGTCCGGGATGTTCAGCGACAGGGTGGACCAGAAGCCGATCATGCCCATCAGGGACGGCCAGAACAGCTTCCAGAAGTGCCCGCCCCAGCCGAGCTTCGACGGCTGGTCGAACAGCGGGCCGAGGCCGCCCGCCTTGCTGCTAATCCACCACAGCATCACGAACGCGCCGACGAGGACGAAGGGCGCCGCCCAGTTCTCGAAGCGGCGGATGGTCTCCATGCCCCGATAGATGATCGCGACCTGGATCACCCAGAAGATCGCGAACGACAGCCACATGGTCCAGGCGTAGCCGCCGAGGTACGCCGCGTTCGACCAGCCGTCGCCGATCAGCTTCCCGGCGAGGAAGTAGATCGCCTCACCGCCGATCCAGGTCTGGATGCCGAACCAGCCGCAGGCCACCAACGCCCGTACGACGGCTGGCAGGTTGGCGCCGCGCACGCCGAAGGAGGCGCGGGCGAAGACCGGGAACGGGATGCCGTACTTGGGGCCGGCGTGCCCGGTCAGCAGCATCGGCACCAGCACGATCAGGTTGGCGAGGGCGATGGTGAACACCGCCTGCTTCCAGTCCATGCCGACGGCGATCAGACCGGAGGCCAGCGTCCAGGAGGCGGTGTTGTGGGCCATGCCGACCCAGAGCGCGGAGAAGTTGTACGTGGTCCAGGTGCGCTTCTCCAGCGGCACCGGGAGCAGGTCCTCGTTGGCGTAGGGACCGCTGGGCGGCGGGGTGCCAGGAGCGAGTTCCACGCGCCCGTCGGGGAGGGTGACTTGGCCGGACGGCGGTATGGCCGTGGGAGCGGTGTCGGTCATGGGCTGGCCAATCGGTGAGGTGGGTCGTCAGTGGCCGTGCGGGCACCAGCCCCCTCCCCCAGGCGACGGGGAGGGGAGACCAAGAGGGGCGTGCGGGGAACTCGGACGACGAACGAGAGGGTCAGGCGTTGACCTCCGGGATCACCGTCCGGCCGTAGGCGTCGATGGTGGCCTCCTGGGCGTCGTGCATGTCGTACACCGCGAACTGGTCGACGCCCAGGGCGCGGAGCGCGTTCAGTTTCTCGATGTGCTTCTCCACGGGGCCGATCACACAGAACCGGTCCACGATCTCGTCGGGCACGAACTCGGTGTCGGGGTTGCCGCTGCGTCCGTGGTGGGAGTAGTCGTAACCCTGGCGTGCCTTGATGTAGTCGGTGAGTTCCTCGGGGACCTGGGAGGAGTGTTCGCCGTACTTGGCGACCAGGTCGGCGACGTGGTTGCCGACCATGCCGCCGAACCAGCGGCACTGTGCGCGGGCGTGGGCGAGGGCCTCGGGCGAGTCGTCCTCGGTGACGTAGGCGGGGGCCGCCACGCAGATGGTGACCTCGGCGGGGTCGCGTCCGGCGGCCACGGCCGCGTCCTTCACCGCCTTCACCATGTACTCGGTGAGGTAGAGGTCGGACAGCTGGAGGATGAAGCCGTCGGCCTCCTCACCGGTCATCTTCAGCGCCTTCGGGCCGTACGCGGCCATCCAGACGGGGAGTTCGGCGCCGTCCTTGATCCACGGGAGGCGGATGGCGGTGCCGCCCAGGTCGGCCTCCTCGCCGCGGGCGAGTGTCCGGATGACCTTCATGGCCTCGCTGATGCGCGCGAGGGTGTTGGGTTTGCGGCCCGCGACCCGCATCGCGGAGTCGCCGCGGCCGATGCCGCAGACGGTGCGGTTGCCGAACATGTCGTTGAGGGTGGCGAAGGTGGAGGCGGTGACCTCCCAGGTGCGGGTGCCCGGGTTGGTGACCATCGGGCCGACCGTCAGCCGTGAGGTGTTCGCGAGGATCTGGCTGTAGATCACGAACGGCTCCTGCCAGAGCACGGCGGAGTCGAAGGTCCAGCCGTAGGTGAAGCCGTTGCGCTCGGCCCGCTTCATCAGGCTGATGACATGGGAGGCCGGCGGGTCGGTCTGCAGGACGAGTCCGAAGTCCATGGGCGCCACTCCTAGGTGAGGTACTGACAGGTGGAGCGCGGGGTGTAGACGCCGTGGCCGGCGTGTCCGGTGTACTCCCGCTCGGTGATGACGGGTACGCCGCGCGAGAGCACGGTCTCGACCCGGCCGGTGGTGCGCTTGCCCTCGTAGGCCGAGTAGTCGACGTTCATGTGGTGCTCGGCGGCCGACATGACCTGCTCGGCGTGCGGGTCGTAGATGACGATGTCGGCGTCGGCGCCCGGCGCGATGGTGCCCTTCTTCGGGTACAGGCCGAACATCCGGGCCGGGGTGGCGCAGGCGATCTCGATCCAGCGGCGGCGGGAGAGATGCCCGTCGACGACGGCCTGGTGGAGCAGGTCCATGCGGTTCTCCACGCCCGGCAGCCCGTTGGGGATCTTGGAGAAGTCGCCGCGGCCGAGTTCCTTCTGGCCCACGAAGCAGAAGGGGCAGTGGTCGGTGGAGACCACCTGCAGGTCGTTCGTCCTGAGCCCCTGCCACAGCTTGGCCTGGTGCTCCTTCGGCCTGAGCGGCGTGCTGCACACGTACTTGGCGCCCTCGAAGTCCGGCTCGGCGAGGTTGTCGGTGGACAGGAACAGGTACTGCGGGCAGGTCTCGCCGAAGACGTTCAGTCCCTCGTCCCGCGCCCGCGCCAGCTCGGCCACCGCCTCCATGGCCGAGACGTGGACGACGTACAGGGGGGCGCCCGCGACCTGGGCGAGCCGGATGGCGCGATGGGTGGCCTCGGCCTCCAGCAGGGCCTTGCGGACCTCGCCGTGGTGGCGCGGATCGGTCTCGCCCCGGGCGAGCGCCTGCTCGACCAGGACGTCGATGGCGATGCCGTTCTCGGCGTGCATCATGATCAGCCCGCCGTTCTCGGCGGAGCGCTGCATGGCGCGCAGGATCTGCCCGTCGTCCGAGTAGAAGACGCCCGGATACGCCATGAACTGCTTGAAGGAGGTCACCCCCTCCTCCACCAGCAGGTCCATCTCCTTCAGCGTCTCCTGGTTCACATCGGAGACGATCATGTGGAAGGCGTAGTCGATCGCGCAGTTCCCCTCGGCCTTGGCGTGCCAGGTGTCCAGGCCCTCGCGCAGGGTGTGGCCGACGCTCTGCACCGCGAAGTCGACGATCGTCGTCGTACCGCCCCAGGCGGCGGCGCGGGTGCCGGTCTCGAAGGTGTCGGAGGCGAAGGTGCCGCCGAACGGCAGCTCCATGTGGGTGTGGGCGTCGACGCCGCCCGGGATGACGTACTTCCCGGTGGCGTCGATGAACCGCTCGGCGTTGAACGCCCCGGCGGCGGGCGTGCCGGAGGCGGCGAGGGCGGCGACGCGGCCGTCCTCCACCAGGACGTCGGCGTGGATCTCGTCCGACGCGGTGATCACGAGACCACCGCGGATGACGGTACGGCTGCTCATGCTGCTCCCTCGGTCAAGAGTGCGGTCAGGGTGCGGTCAGCGGCGTGTACGCGCCGGGCGCCCGGTCGCGGTAGAACTGCCAGCGGTCGCGGACCTCGCGCAACTTGGCCAGGTCGAGGTCGCGGACCACGAGCTCGGTCTCCTTGTCGCTCGCCACCTCGCCGACGAACTGGGCCTCGGGGTCCACGAAGTAGGTCGTGCCGTAGAAGTCGTTGTCGCCCAACTCCTCCACGCCCACCCGGTTGATCGCGCCGACGAAGTACTCGTTGGCGACGGCCGCCGCCGGCTGCTCCAGCTGCCAGAGGTAGCGCGACAGTCCGCGGGAGGTGGCCGAGGGGTTGAAGACGATCTCGGCTCCGGCGAGGCCGAGCGCCCGCCAGCCCTCCGGGAAGTGGCGGTCGTAGCAGATGTAGACGCCGATCCTTCCCACGGCCGTGTCGAAGACGGGCCAGCCGCTGTTGCCCGGGCGGAAGTAGAACTTCTCCCAGAATCCCTGCACTTGGGGGATGTGGGTCTTGCGGTACTTGCCGAGGTAGGAGCCGTCCGCGTCGATCACGGCGGCGGTGTTGTACAGGACGCCCGGCTGCTCCTCCTCGTACATGGGCAGCACCAGGACGATGCCCAGCTCGCGGGCGAGGGACTGGAAGCGGCCCACGGTCGGGCCCTCGGGGATCCGCTCGGCGTACTCGTAGAAGGCTTTGTCCTGGACCTGGCAGAAGTAGGGGCCGTAGAACAGCTCCTGGAAGCAGAGGACTTGGGCGCCCTGGGCGGCCGCGTCGCGGGCGGCCTGCTCGTGGACCTGGATCATGGATTCCTTGTCGCCGGTCCACGCGGTCTGGAACAGGGCGGCACGGATCACTCGGCTCATCGGGACCTCCGGTAGCTCGGTGTACGGCGAGCCTAGAAAGCCCGGGCGGTCCCTTTGAGTGGCAGCGTGTCACGTCTGCGGGCCGTGGGCGTGCCACCGTGTCACCTGTTCGCGATCCCATGTTTCACCGTCGTCTTCCCAGCTCGTCGCATGTTTCACCCCTGTTGCGCATCGTGCGCGAGGAGCGCGATGTGGACGGAGGCCGCCTGTTCGAAGTCGTCCAGGTCGACGCCGAGGCGGGCCTGTATGGCCTCCAGTCGGCGGTAGAGGGCGGGCCGGGAGACATGGTGGAGCTGGGCGGTGCGGGACTTGTTGCGGCCGGTCGCGAGATAGCTGCGCAGGACGTTCAGCAGCTCCGGTTCGGCCTCGCGCAGCAGCCCGTCCAGCTCCCGTTCGGCGAAGGACTGCACCCGCGGGTCCTCGCGCAGCAGCCGGATCAGCCCGCGCAGGTGTACGTCCTTCAGCCTGACGACGGCCGGCAGGTCGAGGGCGGCCGAGGAGTCGGCGACGGCGTCGGCGACATGCCGGGCCTCGCGCAGTCCCGCGGGCACCTCGTCCCAGGCGGTACGGGGCCCGGCGGCGGCGACCACGGCCCCGGACCCGGCGCGCAGCCGGGCCGCGAAGTGCCCGGTGAGGGCCTCGGGGTCCTGGTCGCGGGGAAGGCTGAGCAGCACGGCGCACGCGCCGTCGGCGAGTTCGGCGGCCAGCCCGGACATCCCCAGCAGGCGCAGCACACGATCGAGTTCGTCCGCGGTGCGGCCCGGGACGACGAGCGGGACGAAGGTGCGCCGGTTGACCGGCAGTCCGGCCGCGCGCGCCCGGGGCAGCAGCTGCCGGGCGGGTACGACGCCGGAGACCAGGTCGGTCAGCAGGCTCTGTGCGGACTCCTCCTCCCAGGAGTGCCCGCAGCCGCCGCCGAGCATGCGGTGCAGGACCAGCGCCTCGGCGGCCCGGTCCGCGAGCAGCCGCCCGGTGGCCGTCCCGCCCCGGTAGCCGCACAGCAGCAGCCGTCCCCAGCGCTCCCCGCGTCCGCCGAGTTCGGCGCTGATCCAGCCGCCGTCGGCGCGGGCAGAGGCCTGCCGGGCGATGCGCTCCCAGTCGCGCAGTACGTCGTCCACCGCGGACCGCTCCCCCGCCGTGGCAAGGACACGGTGGGCGACGTTGGTGAGCACGACCGGACAGCCGCTGTGCACGGCGACTTCGTCGAGGAGGCGCTGCAGGGGGGCGCCGGCCGTGATGAGGCCGGTGAGCGCGGTACGGACCGACTCCGAGAGGCTGACCGCGGCGAACTTCTGCCGCACCAGCCGGGATTGGACCTCCTCCGTCAGCTCGGCGAAGGGGAAGGGGCGGTGCAGGACCACCATGGGCAGACCGCAGCGGTCCGCCGCGCGGCGCATCGCGTCCGGGGGCGTGGGAAAGGCCCGCCCGAGGCCGAGCACGACGGCGCAGGCCTCCGCCCGGTGCAGCGACTGGATGTACTCGGCCTGCTTGGCCTCGTCGCCGGCCAGGAGCACGCCGGTGGTGAGCACCATCTCGCCACCGCTGAGCATCACCCCGACGTCGGCGGCCTCGGCGACATGCACCCAGCGCACCGGCCGGTCCAGCTGCCCGGCGCCGGCCACCACCTCGGGTTCCCCGGCCAGGACCCGTTCCAGGGCCAGCACATGGCGCACGGAGAGCGCGGGTTCCCAGCCGCGGCGCGTCTGCGAGGTGGTGGTCATGGCCGTGCACCTGCTCTCTAGTACGTGGTGCGCAGTGCCCGTTCCAGGATCGCCGCGCCCTCTTCGGCCTCCGCGACGGTGAGCGACAGCGGCGGGGCGATGCGCAGGGCGCTGGTGTTGTGGCCGCCGCCCTTGCCGATCAGCAGGCCGCCCTCGCGGGCCGCCTCCAGGACGGCGGAGGCCGCCCGCGGATCGGCCTCGTCGGTCCCCGGCCTGACCAGCTCGACACCGAGCATCAGCCCGCGCCCGCGCACCTCCCGCACCCCGGGCAGCTGGGCGGCGACGGCCCGCAGCCGCTCGATGAGCAGGCCGCCGACGCGGCGGGCGTTGCCCTGGAGGTCGTGTTCCAGCAGGTAGTTGAGGTTGGCGAGGCCGGCGGCCATGGTGAGCTGGGTGCCGCCGAACGTCGAGATGCTGTTGGCGTCCAGGCAGTTCATGATCTCGGCGCGGGCGATCACCCCGCCGATCGAGGCGCCGTTGCCGATGCCCTTGGCGAAGGTGACGAGGTCCGGCGGGCCGCTTCGGGCGTGCGCCTGCCAGCCCCAGAAGTGCTCGCCGGTGCGGCCCCAGCCGGTCTGCACCTCGTCGGCGATCCACAGGATGCCGTGCTCCTCGAGGACCTCCCGGAACGCGGCGTAGAGCCCGTCGGGCGGCGAGGTGAAGCCGCCGACGCCCTGGACGGGTTCGGCGATCAGCGCGGCGGGCGGCCGGATGTGCCCGAGGACGTCCTTCAGGTCGGCGACGCACGCGTCGATGAACGCGCGGTCGTCCAGCTCGGCGAACGGGCCCCGGGTGCGTACGCCGCCGTGCACGTAGAGGGTCTGCAGCGGGGACAGCGAGGTGGGTGACCAGCTGCGGTTGCCGGTGATGCCGACCGTGCTGAAGGAGCGGCCGTGGTAGCTGTTGCGCATGGCCAGGACGGTGTTGCTGCGCCGGTGGGCGGTGGCGAGCAGCAGGGCGGTGTCGTTGGCCTCGGTGCCGGAGGTGGTGAAGAACACCCGGGCGTCCGGGATGCCGCTCACCTGGGCGATGCGCTCGGCGAGTTCGACCATCGGCCGGTTGAGGTACAGCGTGGACGAGTGGACGATCCGCCCGGCCTGCTCGGCGACCGCCTTGGTGACCTCGGGCAGCGCGTGCGCGGTCATCGTGGTCAGGATGCCGCCGAAGAAGTCCAGGTACTTGTTGCCGGCGGAGTCCCAGACGTGGCGGCCCTCGCCGTGGGTGATCTCGATCGGCTCGTCGTAGTAGAGGGCGAGCCAGTCGGGCAGGACCTGGCGGTGGCGGGAGTAGAGGTCGTTCACGGCTGCACCAGCCCTTCGTAGGCGTCGGGGCGGCGGTCGCGGTAGAAGGCCCACTGCTGCCGCACTTCCTCGATCAGGTCGAGATCGAGGTCGCGGACGAGGAGTTCCTCGGACGTGTCGCTCGCGACCTCGCCGACGAACTGCCCACGCGGATCGACGAAGTAACTGGTCCCGTAGAAGTCGTTGTCGCCGTACTCCTCCTGGCCCACCCGGTTGATGGCGGCGATGAAGTACTCGTTGGCGACGGCCGCGGCGGGCTGCTCCAGCTGCCACAGATGGGCGGACAGCCCGCGGTGGGTGGCGGAGGGGTTGTAGACCAACTGGGCGCCGTTGAGACCCAGTTGCCGCCAGCCTTCCGGGAAGTGGCGGTCGTAGCAGATATAGACGCCGACGCGTCCGACAGCGGTGTCGAAGACGGGCCACCCCAGATTCCCGGGCTTGAAGTAGTACTTCTCCCAGAAGCCCTTGACCTGCGGGATGTGGTGCTTGCGGTACTTGCCGAGACAGGTCCCGTCGGCGTCGATCACGGCGGCGGTGTTGTAGTAGAAGCCGGACTGCTCGACCTCGAAGACCGGGACGACGATCACCATGCCGGTCTCGCGGGCGAGGTCCTGCATCCGCCGTACCGTCGGCCCGTCGGGCACCGGCTCGGCCCAGCGGTAGTGCTCCGGCTCCTGGACCTGGCAGAAGTAGGGGGCGTTGAAGACTTCCTGGAAGCCGATGACCCTCGCGCCCCGGCGGGCCGCCTCGCGCGCGTGCTCCTCGTGTTTCGCGACCATGGACTGGGTGTCGCCGGTCCAGGTGGCCTGGACCAGTGCGGCTCGTACGACGTCGGCCATGAGCTGCTCCTTCGACGGGACCGTCAAAGTCTCTACGCCCGTAGAACAGGCCGTAGAGGGACGAACGTAAGCCTCCGGGAGGCCCTTGCCAAGACCATCGTCGTCATCCCGCGGAGTCGATCACGTGTCACGCCCCCGTGGGTGAGCGCAGGGACCGCTCGAAGGGATGAACCGGAGCATACCGGGACAACGGTACCGGCCATGGCTCACGTCGCGTGTCCGGCCACCCGCAGCGCGTGCACGAGGTCCCAGTGCCGCTCGTCGGAGACGGCCCGCGCGGCCCGCAGCAGCAGCGGCACGAGCAGGCGCGGATCGGGTACGACGCTCCGGGCGGCCTCCTCCGCCGTGCGCACCCGCACACAGGCGTCCGCCAAGGCCTCCGCCTCCTGCCGGTGCCCCGCCTCCGCCAGGCGCAGCACGGCCGCGCCGATCTGCTCCGGCGGGCGGGACACGCCCTGCCGCAGCAGCAGCCGCCCGTCGGCGTCCCTGCCGGCGGCGGCGAGCGCCCGGGCGACCGCGACCAGCCGCTCGGCGGGCAGCGAGGCGGCCTCCCACAGCAGCGTGGCCCAGTCGGCGCCGAGACCGGCACGGCGCAGCGCGTCCGCGAGCGGGGGGAGGCGGCCGGGCGGCCACTGCGCGACCTCGGCCAGCAGTACATGCGCCTCCCCGCCGCGCCCCTCCCCCCGTAACCGCGCCAGTCGCTCCACGACCCCGGCCACGGCGGCCCCCGCCTCGACGTCCACGGCCTCGACCGGGGCCGCCGCGGGCTCGACCGCCTGCCCGCCCCCGGCGAACCGGGCCCCACGCGGCGTCACCTCGCCCGCGGCCGGCGAGGACGCCTGCGGCACGACGGCACCCCCCGCGTCCTCCGCCATCCCGGCGAACCGCGCACTGCCCCGCCGCCGCCTGCGGGGCCCGGCCGGTGCGGGGGAGGACGACGGGGCGACTTGGGGGACGGTCGCCGAGGAAGAAGGCGAACTCGCCTCCGCGACCATCCCCGAGGAGAGCGGTGCGGCCCCCTGCGGGGCGATCGCCGAGGAGATGTCCGACTGCGCCAATCGGTCCCGCAGTTCGGCACATCTCGCGGTGGCGCGTGCGTGGTCGTCCTGGGCCCAGGCGAGGTCGAGACGGAGGGAGTCGGCGTCCTCGGCACAGGCGGGTGAGGAGAGGAGGCGGGTCAGTTCGGCGTGGCGTTCGGCGGCCCAGCGCTGTTCGCGGAGCATCGCGTCGAGGCGGTCGGCCAGGGCGTCCCGCGCGCCGGGCCGGGCGTCGTACGCGACGAGCGCGGCCCGGTACAGGACGCGGGCGCGTTCTCGCTCGGCGGCGGCGACGGCGGAGCCGTACACCTCCGCGAGGTCCTCCAGCAGCGCCTCCACCACGTCCCACGGCGGCACCTCGCGCCCCTGCCGGCACGCCCGCATGCCGTCGGGATCGCGTCGCCAGAAGACCCCGCTCCAGCCCCGGTCCCGGTCCAGGCGCGCCAGCAGGGCGTCCAGACAGCTCGCGAACTCCCTCACCCCGTCGGGGAGTTGTTCCACCGCCATCGCTCAGCTCCCGCCCGGCCGCCGGCACCCTCTCGCCGGCCAGGCAACACCAGTCGTGTTACGGCCCTGCTACGCAGAGTTTTCCGGCAGAGCGCGGCATCCTCCCGGCGGACTCCCGGCCGGTGCGCACACCTGGCCGCACCGGGCTGCGCCGGGCGGCGGGCCATGGCGGGCGGCACTCGATCAGACGGCCACCAGCGCGCACCGCGTGACCAGTTCGTCCATGGACAGCCCGAGCGCCCCGGCCAGCGCGGCGACCGTGAAGAACGCCGGTGTCGGCGCCCGGCCCGTCTCGATCTTGCGGAGCGTCTCGGCGGACACGCCCGCCTGCGCGGCCACCTCCGCCATACTCCGGCCGCCGCGCGCCTCGCGCAGCAACTGCCCGAGCAGCTCGCCGCGTTCACGCTCTTCAGGGGTGAGGGGGGTGCGCACCATGCCGACCATTCTAATACCGGCCACCGGCATGCACCCCATTCAAATACCGGTATAGTAATTGGCATGGTGGAACTGAAGACGGACGCATCGATCGACGCCATGTACGCGGCGGGCCAGGTTGTCGCGCGGGCTCTGACAGCCGTGCGGCAGGCCGCGGACGTCGGCGTCTCACTCCTGGAGCTGGACGAGGTGGCACGGGAGGTGCTGCGTGAGGCCGGGGCGACCTCGCCGTTCCTCGGCTACCGCCCCTCCTTCGCCCCGACCCCGTTCCCCGCGGTGATCTGCGCCTCCGTGAACGACGCGATCGTGCACGGCGTCCCCACGCGGCTCCGGCTCAGCGACGGCGACCTGGTCTCGATCGACTGCGGTGCCGAGCTGGACGGCTGGGTGGGCGACTCGGCGCTCAGCTTCACCGTGGGCCGCCCCCGCCCGGCCGACGTACGGCTGATCGAGACGGCCGAGCGGGCACTCGCGGCCGGCATCGAGGCGGCCGTCGTCGGCCATCGCATCGGCGACATCGCCCACGCCGTCGGCCGGGTCTGCCGCGGCGCCGGCTACGGCATCATGGGCGGCTTCGGAGGCCACGGCGTGGGCCGCCGCATGCACGAGGAACCCGAGGTCCCGAACGAGGGCCGCCCCGGCCGCGGCCTTCCCCTGCGCCCCGGCATGGTCCTCGCCATCGAGCCCATGCTGATCGCCGGCGGCGGGGATGCCCACCGCACGGCGGACGACGGCTGGACCCTGCGCACGATGGACGGCTCCCGCGCGGCCCACGTGGAGCACACGGTGGCGATCACGGAGAACGGCCCCCGGGTCCTCACGGCACGGGCGCCCCGCTGAGCGGGCGCGGGGCACCGCGCGACCGGCCACCGACGGCCCGCGGCCGCCGAGGACACGGCGGGCCCCACCTCCCATAGGCGAACATGCCACCCCCAACGGATCGTGACATCGTGGGCATGAACAGCCTGCGAAGGAACGGACCGTCATGACCAACGGCTACCCTTCTGACCCCTTCGGCGATTTCCTGTCCCGCTTCTTCGGCGGATCCGGCGCAGCCCCCGCGCCCCGGCACATCGACATCGGCCGCATGCTCAGCCAACCGGCCCGGGAGCTGGTCAGAGGGGCCGCCCAGTACGCCGCCGAGCACGGCAGCCGCGATCTGGACACCCAGCACCTGCTGCGCGCGGCCGTGGCGGCCGAGCCCACCCGGAGCCTGCTGAGCCGGGCGGGCGCGGACCCGGACTCGCTCGCCACGGAGATCGACGGCCGGGCCGGCCCGGTCCAGCACCCGCCCGGCGAGGTGCCGCCGCCGACCTCGCTGTCGCTCACCCCGGCCGTCAAGCGCGCCCTGCTGGACGCGCACGACCTGGCACGGGCGAGCGGCGCCGGATACATCGGCCCGGAGCACGTGCTGAGCGCGCTGGCCGCCAATCCGGACTCGGCGGCCGGTCACATCCTGAACGCGGCCCACTTCTCGGGCGGCAGCCTGCCGCCGGAGGCCCCGGAGAGCACCACCCAGACCCGCCCGGAGCGGCAGCGCGCCACCGGCACGCCCACCCTGGACAAGTACGGCCGCGATCTGACCGAGCTGGCCCGGCAGGGCCGGATCGACCCGGTCATCGGCCGGGACACCGAGATCGAGCAGACCATCGAGGTGCTGTCCCGGCGCGGCAAGAACAACCCCGTCCTCATCGGGGACGCGGGGGTCGGCAAGACGGCCGTCGTCGAGGGGCTCGCGCAGCGGATCGCCGACGGGGACGTCCCGGACGGGCTGACGGACCGACGTGTCGTGGCCCTGGACCTGACCGGCGTCGTGGCCGGCACCCGCTACCGGGGCGACTTCGAGGAACGCCTCAACAACATCGTCGAGGAGATCCGCGCCCACTCCGACCGGCTGGTCGTGTTCATCGACGAGCTGCACACCGTCGTGGGCGCGGGCTCCGGCGGCGAGGGCGGCGCGATGGACGCCGGCAACATCCTCAAGCCCGCCCTCGCCCGGGGCGAGCTGCACATCGTGGGCGCGACCACGCTGGAGGAGTTCCGCCGGATCGAGAAGGACGCGGCGCTGGCCCGCCGGTTCCAGCCGATCCTGGTGCCCGAGCCGACGGTCGAGGACACCATCGAGATCCTGCGCGGGCTGCGCGACCGGTACGAGGCCCACCACCAGATCCGCTACACCGACGAGGCGCTCGTCGCCGCCGTGGAGCTGTCCGACCGCTATCTCACCGACCGGCGGCTGCCGGACAAGGCCATCGACCTGATCGACCAGGCGGGCGCCCGGGTGCGGCTCGGCGCGCGGACCAAGGGCACGGACGTGCGCGCGATGGAGCGGGACGTCGAGCAGCTGGTCCGGGACAAGGACCAGGCGGTCGCCGACGAGGACTACGACAAGGCCAAGGAGCTGCGCGACCGGATCGGCGGGCTGAAGCTGCGGATCGCCGAGGAGAGCGGCGACGACCGGGCCGACGAGGGACTGGACCTGGAGGTGACGGCGGAGGCCGTCGCCGAGGTGGTGTCCCGGCAGACCGGCATCCCGGTCAGCCGGCTCACCCAGGAGGAGAAGGAACGGCTGCTCGGTCTGGAGGAGCACCTGCACCAGCGGGTCGTCGGCCAGGACGAGGCCGTGAGCGTGGTCTCCGAGGCCGTACTGCGCTCCCGCGCGGGACTGGCGAGCCCGCGCCGGCCGATCGGCAGCTTCCTGTTCCTCGGTCCGACCGGCGTCGGCAAGACCGAGCTGGCCCGGGCGCTCGCCGAGGCGCTGTTCGGCAGCGAGGACCGCATGGTCCGTCTCGACATGAGCGAGTACCAGGAGCGGCACACCGTCTCCCGGCTGGTCGGCGCCCCGCCCGGCTATGTCGGCCACGAGGAGGCCGGGCAGCTCACCGAGGTGGTGCGCCGGCATCCGTACTCGCTGCTGCTGCTCGACGAGGTGGAGAAGGCGCACCCGGACGTCTTCAACATCCTGCTCCAGGTCCTCGACGACGGCCGGCTGACCGACTCCCAGGGCCGGACGGTGGACTTCACCAACACGGTCATCGTGATGACCAGCAATCTGGGTTCGGAGGCGATCACCCGGCGCGGTGCCGGGATCGGGTTCGGGCCGGGCGGCTCGGAGGCGGACGAGGAGGCGCGCCGGGAGCAGATCCTGCGGCCGCTGCGCGAGCACTTCCGGCCGGAGTTCCTCAACCGCATCGACGAGGTCGTGGTCTTCCGGCAGCTGACGAGCGAACAACTGCGGCAGATCACCGACCTGTTGCTGGAGGGCACCCGGCGGCTGCTGGACGGGCAGGGCGTCTCGGTGGAGTTCACGGACGCGGCGGTCGACTGGCTGGCCGAGCGCGGCTACCAGCCGGAGTACGGCGCCCGGCCGCTGCGCCGCACCATTCAGCGGGAGGTCGACAACCAGCTGTCGAAGCGGCTGCTGAGCGGCGCGATCGTCGAGGGCGGCCGGGTGACGGTGGACGTCCGGGACGGACGGCTGGACTTCCACGCGGACGCTCCCGCGGCGCAGGCACCGGTGCCGGGCTCCCCCGCGAGGGAGGCGCCTGTGCAGGACTCTCCCGTGAAGAAGGCACCTGCGGGGGGCGCCCCCGTGGAGGAGACCCGGCCGCCCGCACCCGAGCGGTGACCGCTACGGCGCCGGGTCCACCACCATCGCCGAGCCGCCGCCCCGCCGTACCTTCTCGGCGGCGGCCAGCCACTTGCCGCCGGGCAGGCGCTGCACGCCGGTCGCCGCGCCGATCTCGGGATTGAGCGTGAAGGAGTGTCCGATGGCTTCCAGTTGCTTCTTCGCGTCACTGTCGTAGAGGGCGGGTTCGAGTTCCGTCTTCGCCGCGTTGCGCTGGCTGGCGCGGGGGGCGGCGATGGCGTCGACCAGCGGCAGATGCCGGTCGAGGAACTCGGTGAGGGTCTGCAGCACCGTGGTGATGATGGTGGCGCCGCCGGGCGAGCCGAGCGCCACGACCGGCCTGTCGTACCGGTCGAGGACGATCGTCGGGGAGATCGACGAGCGGGGCCGCTTGCCCGGACCGGGCAGGTTCGGGTCGTGCACGGCCGGGTTGGCCGGGGTGAAGGAGAAGTCGGTCAGCTCGTTGTTGAGCAGGAAGCCCCGGCCGGGCACGGTCATGGCGCTGCCGCCGGTCTGCTCGATGGTGAGCGTGTAGGAGACGACGTCGCCCCACCTGTCGGCCACGGTCAGATGCGTGGTGTTCTCGCCCTCGTACGTGGTCGGGGCCGCCGTACCGCCCTTGCCGCAGGCGGCGGGGTGGCGCGGGTCGCCGGGGGCGAGCGGGCTGGTGAGGACCGCGTCGTCCTTGATCAGGCAGGCGCGCGAGTCCGCGTACCGCTGCGACAGCAGCTGCCCGGTCGGTACGTCCTCGAAGGCGGGGTCGCCGACCCAGCGCCCCCGGTCGGCGAAGGCGATCCGGCTGGCTTCGATGAAGTGGTGCAGGTACTGCACCTCGCTCGCCTTCGAAAGATCGGTCTTCTCCAGGATGTTGAGCGCCTCGCCGACCGTGGTGCCGCCGGAGGAGGAGGGCGCGATGGAGTACACGTTCAGGCCGCGGTACGACGTCCTGGTGGGCGCCTGCGGTTTGGCCCGGTAGACGGCGAGGTCCTTCTCGGCCAGCTTGCCGGGGCGGGCGTTCCAGCCGGAGGCGGGGGCCACGGGCGGGTGCTCGACGGTCTTGACGATGTCGTCGCCTATGTCTCCGCGATAGACGGCGTCGACGCCCTCGCGGCCCAGCTCCTCGTAGGTGCGGGCCAGTTCGGGGTTCTTGAGCCGGGAGCCGACGACGGGCAGCTGTCCGTTCGGCAGGAACAGCTTCGCGGTGTCCGGGAAGTAGCGGAAGCGGGTTTCGTTGGACGCGGTCTGCGAGCGGAAGGTGTCGTCCACGGTGAAGCCGTCGCGGGCGATCCGCTCGGCGGGCCGAAGGACCGTGCCGAGCCGTTCGCTGCCCCACTCGTCCAGCGCCTTCTGCCAGGTCGCGGCCGTGCCCGGGGTGCCCACGCTCAGGCCGCTGCTGACGGCGTCGGCGAAGGCGAGCGGCTTGCCGTTCTCCACGAACAGGTCGGAGTCGGCGCTGAGCGGCGCCGTCTCGCGCCCGTCGATGGTCTGCACCGTGCGCGACTTGGCGTCGTAGTAGACGAAGTAGCCGCCTCCGCCGATGCCGGAGGAGTAGGGCTCGGTGACGCCGAGCGCCGCGGCGGTCGCGACGGCCGCGTCGACCGCGTTGCCGCCGTGCTTGAGCACCTCGATGCCGGCGGCGGAGGCATCGGCGTCGACGCTGGACACCGCGCCGCCGTAGCCCACCGCCACGGGAACCTTGGTGACCGTCTTGCTCGTTGTCGCGGCGGGCGGCGCCGCCGCCCCCATCGACACCACAGCGGCCGAGACCGCCAGAACCGCCAGCTTCCGCGTGCCAGGACGACCCATCCGAACCTCCCGTCGGGACAGTCCGCGCAGCGTAACCAGATCGCCGTTACACCGACAGTACGCCTCGGCGCCCTGCCACACGAACGTCACGCGTCGAACACCGGTACGTAGCCGTCGCCCCGGCCCGCTACCATGCGCGGCCATGAACGACGACGTGCGCAATATCGTCCTGGGCCTGGCGGCGACCGGGATATCGGCCTCGCTGGGCTGGCTGGCCCGTACGTACCTGTGGCGCCGCAAACTCCGCCGCAAGCAGGCGTTCTTCGGGCTGCCGGAGAACTCGGAGTCGCTGCTCGTGGTCAATCAGAAGGCGGGCGGGCCGGAGCTGTCCGTGAGCCGGCACGACATGTTCGCCCTGCTGGAACTCTCCGCCCTGATCAAGGAGTGCAACGCGCACGCCCGCCTCGTGGCGCACGACGCCACCCAGCAGGGGTTCGGCGAGCGGACCGAGTTCTGCGTCGGCGGGCCCTACTCGAACCGCCGGATGGCGGCCCATCTCTCCTCGCTGCTGCCCGGCATGGGGGTGAACGTCGAGGCCGACGCCGGTCCGGAACTGGGCGCCTTCCGGATCGGCGGGGAGCACTACCGCATGGACCGGGGCCGGAGCGAGTACGTACTGCTCGCCCGGCTCACCGCGGACCGGCACGGGGACTCCCGCCCGGTGTTCCTCTTCTGCGGCCAGCGCGCCATCACCAACCAGGCCGCCACCCGCTATCTCGCCCGCCACCACGAGCGACTGCACCGCAAGCACGGCACCGGCTCGTTCGTCCTGCTGCTGAAGGTCGTCAACTCGCAGGCGTACGGCCCCGACGTGGTCGAGCTGGTGGCGGACGTGACGCGGGCGGCGCGAACGCCTCTTCCGGAGCCGGCGGCCGACTCGGCCTCCTAGAGGTTCAACAATCTTTACTGGTACGTAACTTACTGACGGGTTACTCGGGGTAAGTGTGTGCGGTTACCGTCGGGTCACTTTTCAATGCAACAGTTGAAGGAGTGACCCATGGGAACTGGTCGCGCCGCTCTGCGCACCGCCGGAGCCGGGGCCGTCTCGGCAGCGCTGATCGCCGGTACCGTCGTCGGCCTGGCGCCCACCGCCCAGGCCGCCGCCCCGTCCGTCCGCTTCGTCGACATCACCGCGGACGGCGGCACCGTACTGAAGGCGAACGTCGTCACGCCCGCCGGCGCGGACGCCTCGCGCCGCTACCCGCTCATCGTGCTGCCCACGAGCTGGGCCCTGCCGCAGGTGGAGTACATCGCCCAGGCGCAGAAGCTCGCCGACGCCGGGTATGTGGTGCTCACCTACAACGTGCGCGGCTTCTGGCAGTCCGGCGGACAGATAGAAGTGGCCGGTCCGCCGGACGTGGCGGACGCCTCCAAGGTCATCGACTGGGCCCTCGCGCACACACCGGCCGATCCGGCGCACGTCGGCATGGCGGGGGTGTCGTACGGCGCCGGGATCGGCCTGCTCACCGCCGCGCACGACAAGCGGGTCAGGGCCGTCGCCGCGCTCAGCGGCTGGGCGGACCTGGTCGGCTCGATCTACTCGGGCCGCACCCAGCACGTCCAGGCGCTGGGAGTGCTGGACGGCGCGGCCACCCTCACCGGCCGCGAGAGCCCCGAACTGCGCCAGATCTTCGACAACTTGTACTCCTCGAACCTGTCCAAGGAGCAGGAGATGATCGACTGGGGGCGGAAACGTTCCGCCACGACCTATGTCGACCGGCTGAACAAGAACGGCGCGGCCGTCATGCTGGCCAACGCCTGGGGCGACTCCATCTTCCCGGCGAACCAGTACGCCGACTTCTACGAGAAGCTGAAGGTGCCCAAGCGCCTGGAGCTGCGCCCCGGCGACCACGCGACCGCCGAGCTGACCGGCCTGTTCGGGCTGCCCAACGACGTGTGGACGGACACCGAGCGCTGGTTCGACCACTATCTGAAGGGCGCCGACAACGGCATCGACCACGAACAGCCGGTCCGGCTGAAGTCCCGCAGCGCGGGGGGATACGAGGGCTACCCGGACTGGAAGTCGATCGCCGAGACCCGCCGGAAGATCGCACTCACCGGCTCCACCACCATCCACGCCAATGTCGACTCGGGCGCGGACGGCGGCATCGTGTTCCTCTCCAGCATCCTGGACCAGGTGGCCCAGCTGCCGCCCATGGCCTCCGTGCCGCTGCTGCCGCGCCGCTGGGCGGCCGTGTGGCAGTCGCAGCGGTACGGGACCGCCCAGCGGGTGCGCGGCACGGCCTCCTTGCACACCACGCTCACCCCGAGCGCGGAGAGCGGCACCCTCGTGGCCTACCTGTACGACGTGGGCCCGCTCGGCATCGGCAAGCTGGTCACGCACGCGCCGTTCACCTGGCACGGGCGGACGCCCGGCAAGCCGTTCGACGTGGACCTGGACCTGTTCTCCACGGCCTACGACGTCCCTGCCGGGCACCGCCTCGCGATGGTGGTCGACACGGTCGACCCGCTGTACATCGAGCACAACCCGTCCGGCGCGCAGCTGACCTTCTCCTCGCCCCCGGACGACCCGTCGTACGTGTCCGTCCCCGTGCGCGAGCAGTGATCTCCGGCTGCCGCCGGACGAGCCTGGCCCGTGTGAACTGCCGCCCGCCGGGACCTAGGGTCTCGGGGCCGTGGGGGGCTCCCCACCCGGCAGCAGCGTCCCAGGCTCGGCCGCGGCAACCGCCACGGCCTCGGTCTTGGGACTGCGCTGCTCACGGCGGGACACCCGGCCGGCGAACCACGAGAGCAGCATGCACATCCCGATGTAGATCGGCGAGATCACCATCACCACAGGGATGAACGGCAAATCGTAGTCGAGGTTGGAGGCGATCAGTTTCCCGGCATGGAGGAACTCCTCGTAGGTGATGAGGTAGCCGAGGGAGGTGTCCTTCAGCGCGACCACCAGCTGGCTGATGATGGCGGGCAGCATGGCACGTACGGCCTGCGGGACGAGGACGTGCGTCATGACCTGGGTCTTGCGCATCCCGAGCGCGAACGCGGCCTCGTGCTGGCCGCGTTCGACGGCGTTCACCCCGGAGCGGAGGACCTCGGCGAGCACCGAGCCGTTGTAGAGGGCGAGTCCGGCGATCAGCGCGGGCAGCGGCTGCACCTTCAGCGCCACGAAGATGAAGAAGATCATCACGAGCACGGGCATGGCACGGAAGAACTCGACGACGAGCGTGGACAGCAGGCGCACGGGCCGGTGGTCCGACAGCCGCCCGGTGGCCAGCAGTCCGCCCAGGACCAGGGAGAGGGCGGCGGCGATCGCGAAGGCCCTGAGCGTGTTGCCGAGGCCGCGCAGCAGCAGTTCCTGGATGCCCTTGTACTCGAAGGGCATCCACTTGGTGTACGTGAACTGCTCGGTGTCGAAGAGGAGATACAGCACGCAGGCGAACAGGCCGAGGATGACGACGGTGGCGAGGAGGCCGTAGAGGCGGTGCCGCTGGCGGGTGCGTGGTCCGGGGACGTCGTACAGGGCGGTGGCGCCGGTCATCGGGCGACTCCCCAGGTCCGTTCCAAAACATGGAACAGCGCGCTGATCGCGAGCGTGATGACGAGGTAGCCGAGGGCGATCCAGACGAAGGTCCAGACGATGTTGTAACCCAGTTCACTCATGGTCTTGTAGGTGCCGAGCAGTTCGGTGACGCTGAACGCGCCCGCGATCGCGGAGTTCTTGGCGAGCGCGATGAGCGTGGAGCCGACCGGCGGGATCACCGAGCGGAAGGCCTGCGGCAGCACGACCGCGCTCAGCGTCTGGCCGAAGGTCATGCCGAGGCTGCGGGCCGCCTCGCCCTGCCCCTTGGGCACGGTGTTGATGCCCGAGCGCAGCGCCTCGCAGATGAACGCCGAGGTGTAGCAGCCGAGCGCGAGGACCGCGAACACCGTGAAGGGCAGCACGAGTCCGAACCTCGGCAGTCCGAGCAGCACCGCGAAGAAGAGCAGGGTGAGCGGGGTGTTGCGCAGCACCGTGACCCATACCGTGCCGAACACCCGCAGCGAGCCGACGGGCGCGACCCGGAAGGACGCCATCAGGAAGCCCAGCGCGAGCGCCAACACCGAGCCGTAGACGGTCAGTTCGACCGTGCCGAGGAAACCTTCCCAGTAGGTCGAGAAGTTGTCTGTCAGTACGTTCATGCCGTCCTCGTCAGCTCGCCGGATAGCGGTCGATCGCGGGCGGTTCGGGTGCGGGCACGCCGGACAGGCCGAGCGTGGCCTCGTAGGCCTTCTTCCAGTCGCCGTTCTTCTGCCGTGCCTCCAGGGCGTCGTCGAGGGCGGACCGCAGGGCGTTGTCACCACGCGGGACGCCGATGCCGTACGGCTCCCTGGAGAAGGGCCTGCCGACGACCTTGAGTTCGCCGGGGGCCTTCGCCGCGTAGCCGATGAGGATGGCGTCGTCGGTGGTGACCGCGTCGACCTGGTAGGTGAGGAGGTTGTCGACGCACACGGAGTAGGTGTCGTAGGCGACGAGGACCGCCTTCGGGTAGTCGGCCCGGATGCGCTGGTACGGCGTCGAACCGGCCGCCGAGCACACGCGTTTGCCGTCGAGGTCCTCGGGACCGTGGATGTCGTTCTCGCCCTTGCGGACCAGCAGGGACTGCCCGGCCATGTAGTAGGGGCCGGCGAAGCCCACGAGCTTCTTCCGGTTGGCGTTGATGGTGTAGGTGCCGACGTAGTAGTCGATCTGGCCGTTCTGCAGGGCGGTCTCGCGGTTGGCCGAGGCAATGGTGCGGAAGCGGACCGCCTGCGGCGGGAAGCCGAGGGAGGCGGACACCATCTTGGCGATCTCGACGTCGAAGCCGGAGTAGGTGCCGGTCGCCGGGTCCCTCTCGCCCAGGTAGGGCTGGTCCTCCTTGGCGCCGACGACGAAGTGGCCACGCCGCTTCGCCCGCTTCCAGGTGCCGGACGCGGGCAGGCTGTAGCCCTGGGCCACCTGGTAGTGCGGGAGCTTGTCGGCCGCCGGGCCCTTGCTCGGCGGGCTGCCTTCCTTGCCGCAGGCGGCTGCTTGCAGCGCGAGGAGGGAGCAGAGGGCGAGGGGCACACGGGTGGTACGGAACATGGGTCGCACCCCCGCTCAGTGCTTGAGGATCTTGGAGAGGAAGTCCTTGGCACGCTCGCTGCGCGGGTGGGTGAAGAAGTCCTCCGGGGCGCGGTCCTCGACGATCCGGCCGTCGGCCATGAAGACGACCCGGTTGGCGGAGGCGCGGGCGAAGCCCATCTCATGGGTGACGACGACCATGGTCATGCCGTCCCGGGCGAGCTGCCGCATGACCTCCAGCACCTCGTTGATCATCTCCGGGTCGAGGGCGGAGGTGGGCTCGTCGAAGAGCATCGCCTTGGGGTCCATGGCGAGGGCGCGGGCGATGGCGACCCGCTGCTGCTGGCCGCCGGAGAGCTGGGCGGGGTACTTGGCCGCGTGCGCGAGGAGGCCGACCCGCTGCAGGAGTTCACGGGAGTGGCGGTCGGCGTCGTCCTTCTTGCTCTTGCGGACCTTGACCTGGGCGAGTGAGACGTTCTGCAGAACCGTCTTGTGGGCGAAGAGGTTGAAGGACTGGAAGACCATGCCGACCTCGGCGCGGAGCCGTGCGAGGGCCTTTCCCTCCGCGGGCAGCGGCTGCCCGTCGAGCGTGATGGTGCCGGACTCGATGGTCTCCAGCCGGTTGATCGTCCTGCACAGCGTGGACTTGCCCGACCCCGACGGGCCGATGACCACGACCACCTCTCCCCTGCCGACGGTGAGGTCGATGTCCCTGAGGACGTGCAGCTCCCCGTAGTACTTGTTGACACCCTGCAGCTCGATCAACGGATCGACGGCCATACGCAGCCCTACCCACTCTCAGCTGTGTCGTGGTTGCCGCAAACTATCCAGACGACAGCGGGGTCGAGGGACGACACGCACTTTTCGGGCATAAGCCGTATTTAAGCCCATCGGGGCAGGTCTAGGCCTCGGCGATCTCCGCGTAGAGCTGGGACAGTTCGGGGGCGCCGCTCGCGGCCCAGTCCTGTCCGGCGCCCGTGACCTCGACCTCGCGGCCGGAGGCCAGCCGAATCACGGGCTCGCCGTCGGGGCGGATGCGCCAGGCGGCGCCGGGGACCGTGCGCACCACGACCGTGCCCAGATAGAGCCCCGCGTCGTTGCCCAGCCAGGGCAGGGTCTCGGCGTCGTCGCGCCAGCGCGGGACGAGTTGGTCGAGGGCCTCCAGCGAGGCCGGGGTGTCGTCGAGGCGGACGCCCTCCTGGGTCGCCTGCGCGCGGAGCAGTTCGCACTCGGACAGCAGCGCGGCGACCGACTCGGGGTCGGAGGGCACCCCCGCGTCGCCGTTCTTCTTGTGCCGGTGGCCCAGGAACGGAAGGTTCATGGACCCAGCGTGGCATCAGACGTCGAGGTCGACCACCACCGGCGCATGATCGGAGGCACCCTTGCCCTTGCGCTCCTCGCGGTCGACGTAGGCGTCCTTGACGGCCTTCGCGAAGGGTTCGTTGCCGTACACCAGGTCGATGCGCATGCCGCGGTTCTTCGGGAAGCAGAGCTGGCGGTAGTCCCAGTACGTGAACGGGTGGTCGTACTTCAGCGGCCGGGGCACCACGTCGCTCAGGCCGGCCTCGCGCAGCGAGGCGAGGGCCGCGCGCTCGGCGGGGGTGACATGGGTGGAGCCCTCGAAGGCGGCCGTGTCGTAGACGTCGTCGTCGGTCGGCGCCACGTTGTAGTCACCCAGGACGGCGAACGGGCGGCTGCCGCCCGCGTCACCGGCGACCGCCGCCTTCAGGGCCTCGAACCACTGGAGTTTGTACGCGTAGTGCGGGTGCTCCACCTCGCGGCCGTTCGGGACGTACACCGACCAGACGCGGAGCGGGCCGCAGGTCGCCGAGAGGGCGCGCGGCTCGGTCACGCCCTCGAAGCCGGGGTCGCCCGGCAGGCCCTTGACGACGTCCTCGATGCCGACCCGGGAGAGCACCGCCACGCCGTTCCACCGGCCGGTCGCGTGGACCGCCGATTCGTACCCCAGCTCGCGCAACTGGTCGAACGGGAACTGCTCCTCGGCGACCTTGGCCTCCTGCAGACAGAGCACATCGGTGCCGCTGCTCTCCAGCCAGGCCAGCAGCCGCGGAAGGCGGGCGGTGATCGAGTTCACGTTCCAGGTAGCGATGCGCATGCCTCACAACCTACCCGGAGGGTCCGACAACCGGCCCGGCGCACGGTTCGGCCTCACACCTCGGCGCAGGCCCCCGGGGTCAGCCGCTGGTGGTCGGTGCCGCCCAGGGCGCCGATCTGGCGGTCGTAGATCGGGCGGGCGAGGTCGGTGAGCAGGGCGTCGTGGACGTCGTAGGCGCGCTGCGGCTTGACCTCCCGGACGTAGTCGATCACCTCGGAGATCTTGTTCCACGGTGCCATCACCGGGAGCATCAGCGTCTGCACCGGACGGTCGGGGACCGTGAGGGCGTCACCCGGGTGGAAGACACGGCCGCCGTCGACCAGATAGCCCACGTTGGTGATGCGCGGGATGTCCGGGTGGATCACCGCGTGCAGCTCGCCGTGGACCTGGACGTCGAAGCCCGCCGCGGTGAAGGTGTCGCCGTGGCCGACGGTGTGCACCCGGCCGGGGAAGGCCGCCGCGATCCGGTCGGCGACGGACCGCAGCGTCCAGATCCGGGCCGCCGGGTTGTTCTCCATGGCGGCCCGGAGCCGGAACTCGTCGAAGTGGTCCGGGTGCTCGTGCGTGATCAGGATGGCGTCCGCGCCGAGCGCGGCGTCCTCCTCGCTGAACCCTCCGGGGTCGATGACGAGCGTCCGACCGTCCTTGTCGAGGCGGACGCAGGCATGGGACTTCTTGGTGAGCTTCATGTCGCACCATCCTGCCGTGCACGGCGGTGCCGCGGCTCATTCGGCGGGCGTGGTCTCCTCCTGGATGACCTGCCGGGCGACCCGGAACGCGCTGTGCGCGGCAGGCGCTCCGCAGTACACGGCCGTCTGCAGCAGCACCTCCTTGATCTCGTCCGGGGTGAGCCCGTTGCGCAGGGCCGCGCGGGTGTGCACGGCGAGCTGCTCCAGGTGGCCGCCCGCGACCAGCGCGGTCAGCGTGACGCAGCTGCGGGTACGGCGGTCTAGGCCCGGCCGGTCCCAGATCTCGCCCCAGGCGTAGCGGGTGACGAACTGCTGGAAGTCACCGGAGAACCCGTCGGACCGCGCCAGTTCCTCGTCCACGTGCGCGTCGCCCAGCACCTCCCGGCGGATCTTGAGGCCGGTCTCGTACCGGTCGGGCAGCGCGGCCGGCTGGGCGGGTGCGGCGGCCGGGGCTATCTCGGCGACCGGCACGGGTGCGAGCGCCGCCGCCGGGACCGGCACGATCGCCGCCGCCGGCAGAACCGTCTGGCCGGTGTCGTAGGGCTGCTGCCAGGCGGTGGAGAAGTGCTGCGCCAGCAGGTCGGTGACGGCCGCCGGCTGCTCGACCGGGACGAGGTGGGAGGCGCCGGGGACGACCGCGAGCCGGGCGTCCGGGATGCCCGCGACCAGGGTGCGGGCCTCGGCGGGCCCGGTGACCTGGTCGTCGGAGCCGACCAGCACCATGGTCGGCACGCCGACCCGGCCCAGCTCGGACCGTACGTCGAAGGCGGCGAGCGCCTCGCAGGCGGCTATGTAGCAGCCCGGGTCGGTGGTGCGGACCATCTGCACCGCCCACTCGGTGATCGCCGGCTGGGCCGCGGCGAACCCGCCGGTGAACCAGCGCTCCGGCGCGGTCCGGGCGATCGGGTCGAGGCCGTTCGTACGGACGATCACCCCGCGCTGGCGGAACTCGTCGGCGGTCCCGAACCGGGGCGAGGTCGCGACCAGCGCCAGCGAGGCGAGCCGCTCGGGGTGGCGCAGGGCCAGCTCGACGCCGATGGCGCCGCCCAGCGCACAACCGGCGTAGCCGAACCGCTGCACGCCGAGCGAGTCCAGGGTGGCCAGCAGCCGGGTGCTCAGCTCGGCGACGGAGCCGGCCGGGTGGGCGGCTGCGCCGCCGTGGCCGGGCAGGTCGAACCGGAAGACCCGCCACTGTCCGGTCAGCTCCGGCACCTGGCGGTCCCACATGTGCCATGTGGTACCCAGGGAGGGACCCAGGATCAGGACAGGTGCGTCTTCTGGCCCGTCAAAGCGGTACTGCAGGGTGTTCGGTGGTGTCTCGCTCACCCGTCCGACCCTCTCATCTGTCACGGACGCCCCTATAACGGGGGTCGGTAGACACCGTCCTGACCAGGTTGAAGACCTCGCGGGCGGCATATCGCTTGAGGCATCGGATGATCTCACGTCGGGTCTTGCCCTCCTGGGTGCGGCGTTCGTAGTACGCCTGGGTGCGGGGGGTCGACGCGCAGCCGGGTGAAGACGATGCGGTGCAGGGCCGCATTGGCTTGCCGGTCGCCGCCGTGGTTGAGCCGACGCGAACTCCGACGGCCCGAGGAATACTCCACGGGGCTGACTCCGCACAAAGCAGCGAAGGACGCCTCGGTGTTCAGCCGCTCGGGGTTGTCTCCCAACAGGCCCGGCTGGCAGCCGAACGCGAACGGCGCATGTTTGTCCGGTACTTCGGGTCGGGAGCGTGGCGGTCGACCCTGGACAACCCGCCTCTCCGGCCACTAGTCTGAATCCGAACTAGTCGAGAATTGTGAGTAGAGAGCATGAGTGACTACGGGGATGCGTGAGCGTGAACCCTCGTCGGGCTGGCTGCGCGGCGTGCTGCCGTTGGCGGTCGCCGCCGTGCTTGCCAAGGGGGAACAGCACGGCTATGCGCTGGTCCAGCAGCTGGCCGCCCACGGGTTCGGTGCCATCCGCGGCGGAGCGCTGTATCCGGTGCTCGGCCGGATGGAGACCGAACGGCTGGTGGAGGCTCACTGGGAACCGGGTGAGGGCGGCCCGGGCCGCAAGGTCTACCGGCTCACCGGCGAGGGACGAGCCCGACTGCTGGAAGAGAGCGCAATGTGGCGGCAGTTCGCCGAGTCGATGGACCAGCTGCTGGGACAGGCAGCGAAGGAGGAGCGGTGACGGATGCGAACACCCGGTGGAATGCCCGCACGAGGCTGGCGCTGGCGGCCCGTTCGGTGGACATGGCCACGGCCGACATGGTGCTCGACGAGGTGGAGCAGCACTGCGCAGACAGCGGGGAGACGCCCGAGGACGCCTTCGGTGAGCCGGAGGAGTACGCTGCCGCGGTGGTCCGCGAGCGCCTACCGCCCGAGGACCGTACGGGCCGGCGCTGGGACGGCCTGACCCGCGTGGATCACGAGAGTGCCGCTCTCGCGCAGACGGGAGTTGCCGCCCTCGTGGCCGGCGGCTGCCTGTGGATGTGGCGCGGCACCCTGGCGGACGTGACGTCCGCCGGGCTGGCCGGTGGCGTGCTCCTCGGTGTCGCCGTGCCCAGTGCCTGTCTGACGGCGACCCTCTCGCGTTCCCGGGCCCGCGGTGTCCTCGGCTGGGGATCCGCCACCCTCATAACGCTGCTGCTGGCCGCCGCGGCCTTCACCGTTCTGCCCACAACCTCCCTCGGCCGGTTTCCCGCACCGGCTCTGTGCGCACTTGGCGTCGCGCTGCTCTGGGCGGCCGCGCGCCACGACCGTGATCCCGATCCTGAGGAGCTGACCGTGACATCCCAAACCCTGCCCGAGAACTGGCTCGTCGATCTGCCCCGGCTCCTTGAGGAACGGCACGGACTCTCCCGCGATCGGGCCGCCGAACTCACCAGGGAAGCCGCTCACCACCTCACCGCCACCGGGCGCGATGCCGAGAAGGAGTTCGGGGCCGTCGAGCTGTACGCGCTCAGGCTCGCCGAGGAGCAGCCGGCCCCGCGCGCACGATGGTGGACGAACAAGGACGTCCAAGCGGCGGTCCGCGTCGCCCTCTTCGTCACGTACCTGGTGTCCAACCTCGCCTCCCACGGGCCGATGTGGCAGACCGTGCTCGCCGCCGTCGCCCTGGCGACGGAGCTGGCGCTCTTCATGGACCGCCGAATGCGCGGCCGACGGTCGCGTTGAGTACCTGGTCGACGCCCGTCCTGAAGAGCACGCCCGCGCCTGTTCGGCCGGAACAGGCGCGGGCGGCATCGTCGTGGGTGCGGCGGCCGAGTCACCGGTGTTCTTCGGGGAACATCCGCAGCTGGGGTCTGCCTCTGCTAGATGTAGTGGATGTACTGGATGTCCAGGCATCCCGGAGGCCGGGCACCCTGAGTGGCGACGCTGCTCAGGGGGCGGCGTGACGGGCGCCGGTGCGTGGGCGCCGACGGCCTCGGTGTCGAGGAGCGCCCTGCCGGTCTCGTCCAGAGCGCGGTCCGGGCGGCAGGAGGTGGCGAGCGCATCGGTCAGCCGCCCAAGCCCGTCGCCGACGTCGTGAGCGCCTCGGTGGACCAGGCCGTCGGTGTAGAGCGCGAGGACGCTGCCCGGTTCGAGCTCGATCGTCGTGGTCTCGTACGGCATGCCGCAGACGGCGAGGGGCGGCCCCGGGAAAAGGTCGACGGCTTCGGCGGTCCCGTCGGGCCGGACCAGCACGGGCGGCGGTCACCCGGCACTGGCCATGGCGCAGTGTCAGGTGACCGGGTCGTAGACCGCGTACAGGCAGGTGGCGCCCATGACGTCGTGATCGCCGGGCGGCGCTTCCGCCGCGAGACGCTGGACCAGGTCGGCGATCCGGGTGAGCAATTCGTCCGGTTCCGGTTCGAGGTCGGCGAGGGTCTGGATGGCGGCGCGCAGACGGCCCATGGTGGCACTGGCGGGTATGCCGCGGCCGATCACGTCTCCTGCGACGAGGGCCAGCCGGAGAGAGGGCAAGGGTATGGCGTCGTACCAGTCGCCTCTGGTGCCCGCGCCACGGCCTGTGGGCAGGTAGACGCCGGCGGTCTCGGCTGCCGGAGTGCCGGTCGTGGCCGGGGGAAGGAGTCTTTGCTGCAGGGCCACGGCCGCTCTGTACTCGCGCGTGTCGCGACGGGCGTTGTCGATGGCGAGCGCTCCCCGTGAGGCGATCTGCCGCATGAGATCCGTCTCGTCCGCGGTGAACGGGTCGGACGGGACGGTGCGCCAGACCACGATCGCGCCGAGGGTGAGGCCGGGGGCGTGCAACGGTGCCACCATCACCGCGTGGGTGTCGTGCGGGAGGAGCTGCTCGGCCGGCTGTGGGCCGCCGATCAGGGCGATGTAGTCGTCCCGGCCGTAGACGACCGTCTCGCCGCGTTGGAAGCGGCGCAGGAGGGGGTGGTCGGACAGGGGCGGGACGAGGTTGCCGCGCTGGATGCCGGGCGGCCACGCAGCTGTGGCGGGAGCCAGGGCCGCGTTGCGCAGATGCAGATCTCCTCCGCCCAGCCGTTCGCGGGGTTCGTCACCGTCGAAGACGGCCCGCGCAAGGTCGACTGCTGCGAGATCGCCGAAGGCGGGTACGAGGACGTCCGCGAGGTCCTGCGCGGTGCGCACGATGTCCAGGGATTCTCCCACGCGTTCGGCAACCTCGCGGGAGAGATCCAGGTGGCGGCGGGCACGCAGTGGACCGAGGGGATCGTCGCGGCAAGCCTGCCGGCCGACCAGCGTGACGGCCTGGTGGAGCTGATCCGGGTCTATCTCGACCGCCTCCCACCGTCACAGGCCAAGCGCACTCTGGCGCTCGTCCGCGAACACTTCGACGAGACGCGGTTCGCCTGGCGCGGCGGCCACGATGACATGTGTGCGGTGAAGAACTCCAACGGCACGTACACGCTCAAGCTCGATGAGAACTACGCCTACCCGACATGGAATGAGATCTGCGGACGGGCCGCCATCACGACCACCCAGAACACGGCAGCCGGCGGTGCGCTCGGCCGGTTCACCACAGCCGTGAGACTGTTGGACAGCGACGCCTACTAGGTCAACACCGGTTTCGAATCCTGCGATCTCAGTCAGGTCTGCAACATCAGCTGACCTGACCACTGGCTCAAACAAGCCGCCCGCTGGATGACTCCACATCCAGCGGGCCGCTCCGCACCCGTCATGGGGTTACTCCTGCGCCGATCGGACATGCCACTCAAGCATTCGCCCCTCATGCAGAGAAGGAACTCGAGGGACGGCCGTCACCGGAATCCGGGCCTTAACCGAATTGCACAGGTCTGCCATCATGAGATCCATGCGCGGCCACAACATCCGGTACTCGGGATCACCGAAGGAAATTTCCCCTATTTCTCCTGCATAGTGGTATCGGTGGTCCACGAACAGTAGATCACCGGACATATTCTGGGCGAGAGGAACCCATCGGCTATCGGCGATGCGGCCGACGACCAGCTCCTCTTCGCCCTCCTCGCGGGCATCCTCGACCATCGAAACGAGATCTCGATAAGCCCCCAGAATGCCGTTAACATCCAAGAGGCTGTAGCCGAGGACGAAAGCTCCCGGCTCCGTACTGGCCCTACGCATGGTCACGCCGTTATGGAGTCTGAGGGTTGTCCTCACGTCCTCGTGGACGGAGAAGCCAAGGCCGTCTTCCAGGCGCTTAATCTCGCCCTCCGAGGCTCCCGGCAGCAAGGACTCATAGTCTCCGGGAGCGTGCTCGGCCAGCCACGTCGCGAGGTTGTGCCACAGTTGGGCAAGGCCCGGTATTTCGGTTGCCATGACTACTTCTGTATCACGTGCACCGTTTCACCGGCCGCGATCGGAGCCATGCTGGGTTGACCGATCGGCCAGCGAGGCACCCGGAAGCACCGGCTGCTCACATCTGCGGTGGACAGATCCCGCGCTGCAGGGCCAGTTCCCGCCTGTTCAACGGCGACTGGTCACGTCCCGGTACACGCTGCGCCTGCCTTCAGCAGGCGGAGGCATTCGGGTAGTGGCAGTCGGTCAAGATCCCCCGTCCGGGAGCGGAGGTCTTCGTCGAAGGGACTGGCCACGTACTGGGGCTTGACCAGGTTCAGTAGGCAGGCGGCGACCTCGTCGACCGTGCCACCCAACGAGGGCCGCCGGCCACCGAGGCGGTCGTGGGTCTCGGTGAGCAGGCGGTGGACGGCGATGCGGTGGTGAGCCTTCACGGCTGGCTCTCCTTGCGTACGGAGCGGTCGGCGGTGAGTACTTCGCGCGGCCCGTCCCATGTTGCCCGGCCTGGTGGGTGCAAAACCGGGCGGAACTTGGGTGGGGTGGAGGCCCTGCGGTGAGGTTGATCCCAGGGAGTGGACACTGGGTTTCAAGCGGCGAGTGACAGCGTAGTTGGTGTGATCAGCTGCCGTTCGAACTCGATCGGTGTGAGGTAGCCGAGGGCGGAATGCCGTCGGCGCCGGTTGTAGTAGGCGAGCCAGCGGAACAGCTCGAGCCGCGTCTGTGTCTTCGAGGTCCAGCGCCGTCCGTGGAGCAGTTCCCGCTTGAGGCCCTGGAAGAACGACTCGGCCAGGGCATTGTCGTAGCTCGAGCCGATGCGGCCCATGCTGCGGCGGATGCCGTGCCGTCGGCAGGCGTCGGCAAAGGCCCGGCTGACGTATTGGGCGCCCCTGTCCGTGTGGAAAACGACGCCGTTGACGTGGCCGCCGCGGGCGGCGACCGCCATCTCGATCGCGTCGGCGACCAGGGACGTGCGCATGTGGTCGGCGATCGACCACCCGATCACGCGGCGCGAGCAGACGTCGATGACCGTGGCGAGATACAGAAGACTCCCCGGGTGCGCTCGCGCACGACTGCCGCCGCGAGTTCGGCCCGCGCGCGGGCACCGGATCCGCAGTAGTCGATCTCGGCCTCGCACCGGTAGCCGGCCTGGAAGCCCACGCTGACCTTGAGGTCTTCGGGAGCCGTCCGTCCCCGTGCGCCGCTCACACGTACCCGGTCGCCGCCCAGGTCCTCGATGACGACGCCGGTGAAGTCGGCCCGCACATCGGGAGTGGTGTAGGCCGACGGATCGCCGATCTCGTAGCCCAGTTGTCCTGCGACGGTGGCACCATCTACCCGGCCGCCGGTGCCCGGGAGCTTGGTGATCACGGCGTCGGTGTCGGTGACCTCGGCGATGGGGAAGCCCAGGTGCGCGAGGTCGGGTACCTGGCTCAGCGGCGGGTCGGCGAAGTACCCGCCGGTGACCTGACCCGCGCATTCCAGCAGGTGGCCGACCAGCGTGCCGTGGGCGGCCAGGTCGGCGTCCCGCAGGTCCCACCCGCGATGGTGGGCCACGCAGCCGACGAACAGCGAGGGGTCGGCGACGCGACCGGTGATCACCACGTCGGCACCGGTGTCCAGCGCGGCGCGGACGGCGTCCGCTCCTAGGTAGGCATGGGCGGCGACCAGGCGGCCGTGATCGGCCAGGGCCCGTCCGTCCTCCTGCGCCGGTCGGCAGGGGTCCATGAGCGCCGTCACCTCGTCTCCGGTCACCACGGCGATGGTCAGGTCAAGACCGAGTCGCCGGGCGAGCCGGGCCGCCGCAACGCCCGCGGCCGCGGGGTTGGCCGCACCGAGGTTGGTGACCAGTCGTGTGCCGTGTGCGGCCGCCGCGGGCAGCAGCGGGGTCAACCGCCGTTCGAGGAGCGGGTCGTACCCGCCCTGTGGGTCCGTCAGACGGCGCAGCGTGCCCGCGGCGATCGTGCGCTCGGCCAGGCACTCCAGCACCAGGTAGTCCAGCCCACCACGGACCAGCAGGTCGGACGCCGGGGCGAAGCGGTCGCCGGCGAACCCGGCCCCGCAGCCGATCCGGGTTGCCGCGAGCGTCCTGACTTCCATGACACCAACTTCCATAAAAGAAAGACCGTTTGCCTGTGCTCAAGCGGGGGATGCCTCCACGCTAGGCCGACCACTTGCCTGCAAGAAGACATCAATTACGCATAGGCTTATGCTCTGCAAGCATGGAGGTGTCCCTGTCCCAGATGGCGGTCCTCGACGCCGTGGCCCGCAACCGCTCGTTCAGCGGCGCGGCCCGCGACCTGCACATCGGCCAGCCGGTGGTGTCACGGACCGTGGCCCTCGTGGAGCGCGTGGTGAACGCCACGCTGTTCACGCGCACCACGCGGACGGTTGAAGTGACGGACGCCGGCCGCGCCTACCTCGCGATCGCCCGGAGCGTCCTCGCTGCCGCCGACCGCGGTCACCGGCAATGGGACGGATACCAGGCGGGCGAGAACGGCGAGGTCGCCGTCGCCGTGCTGCCCTCCGTGGCGGCCACTGTGCTGCCGGCCGCTGTCAGAGAGTTCACCCGCGGCAGGCCGGGCCGTTCGGTCACCGTCTACGACGTACCGGCCGACGAAGGCCTGAACATGCTCAAGGCCGGACACGTCGATCTGGCCATGTGCGAAGCCCGGCAGACACACCTGGCACCCGACTTCGCCGACGTGCAACTGCTGACCGCTGACACGCTCGTCGCCGTCATGCCTCCGGACAGTCCTCTCGCCGCCCTGGACGAGATCACCTGGGCGCAACTGGCGCAGCACCCGTTCGTCGCCCTGCTGCCCGGAAGCAGCGTCCGCGCACTGACCGACTTCGGATTCGACGCGGCAAGCACCAGCCCCCGCGCTCTCGTCACCGCCCGGGGAATCCCCACGGTGGCCGGACTCGTCGCGGCCGACATCGGCGTCAGCGCCGTACCGACAGGAGTCCTGCCGGTCCTCGGCTCCCAGACGCTCGCCGTCACACCACTGACCGATCCCGTGGTCACCAGGCGAATCCACCTGCTCGAACGCACACCACCGTCACCCGCGGCGCACGCGTTCCGCAAGGCCCTCACGGACGCGTATGCACTCTGGCCCGCCAAAGGGTCGGCGCCCTGATCGAGCGAGCAGGGCGCCGACGTCCAGCCTTGCCGAAGGCGGAAGTTCTCGCGAGCACTTGCCGACGCCCGCCGTGTTCGGCCATGTTGCAGGCGGCCAGCCCCCGCCCCCGCAGAGACCGGCGCACAAGCGCGAGCCGCTGGGCGTGGTCGGTGATCTCCCTGCGCAAGCTGTGCTCCCACTCGGGTACCAACTGCCCAAAGCCGACCTGAACATACTCGACACGAGCCTGAACAACGACAGCCCGCACAGCATCCTGCGACGCGAGGACCTCACCCTCCGCACCGCCCGCACCACCGGGGCCGCCCGCCGCCCCTGCCCCGCCTTCAGCCCGCGTCCACCCCGGCGCCGTCATCGTGCGACGTCCGCCATGCGGACCTGGTGCACGAGGGTGACGAGGTCGACCAGCCGGCCCAGCCCGCACAGCCGAGGGCGCACAGGTACAGAAGCCCGCGGCGATTCTTGCCGAGATAGAAGCAGTGCGCTCCGAACAGGCCCAGGACGGACCAGCGCGACAAGGGCCTCGTCGCCGAGTGGTCCCGCGTGTGGAGCGACCGAGCAGGGCGCCCGTCGCCGTCCGGGCCGGAGGACGCTTCGGCGCCTGGCCCAGCCCAATCACGGCTTTACGGCGTCTTCCTGTCGAGGGAGGTCGGGGTGCCGCAGTGCTCGTTGCCGTCGGTCAGGTCGTCGCGCACCAGGACAAGGAGTTGCGTCAGCCGCGAGCGCTGGGTGTCGGTCAGTGAGCGGAACAGGTCGTCTTCCACCTCCTGCTGCGCGGCTGCCGCGTCCCGCAGCCGCTGCTGTCCCGCCTCCGTCAGCACGACCAGGTGGCGGCGCCGATCGCGAGGGTCACGCGTGCGCGTCACCAGTCCCTCGGCCTCCAGAGGGTTGAGCTGCGTGACGAGCACGCTGGCCGCGGTGTCCGTCTCGGCGGCCAGGTCGGTCTGCGCCAACGGGCCGCGATCGTGGAGCAGCCCGAGGATGTGGAACTGCCGCGGGGCGAGGCCATGGGCGGTGTGCGCATCCCTCAGGCGACGCATGGCCTCGTGCCCCAGAAGGGCGAGCATGAGGCCGGGGCTGTTGCGGTGCTCGCCGAGCAGCGCCGGGCCGGAGGTGGTGGAGGTAGCCGAAGTCACACTTGTACTTTACCTCACACGATCGTGTAGATGGTTAAATGAATAATGCATGTGAACGATACAGGGACCGCAACTCCCTCCGCCTCCGTACCGCCACTCTTCGTCCGAGGAGCGCCATGTCTCCCACCCGTCCGACGCTGCTCCCCGATCCGAGTGCGGATCTGGGCCTGCACGGGGCACGCGCCGTCGTCACCGGAGGAACTCGCGGCATCGGTGCCGCCACCGTGCGCCGTCTGGTCGCGGCCGGCGCGCACGTGGTCGCCGTCGCCCGCAACCGAGCCGAAGTCCCGGCCCGAGTGCACGTGGTGACCGCCGATCTCGACACCCCCGGCGGGGCCGAGCAGGCGGCAGCCGCAGCGCTCGACCTGCTGGGCGGCGTCGACGTGCTCGTCGACAACGCCGGACGCAACACCCAGGTACCGGACGGCGTTCTCGCTGCGACCGACGAGGACTGGCTGGCCAACCTCGACGGCAACCTCCTGTCCGCCGTCCGTCTCGACCGCGCCCTCGTCCCACACATGACCGCACAAGGCCACGGGGCAGTCGTCCACGTGTCATCGAACGCCGCCCGCTACCCTCAGCCCAACGGCGCTCCGTACGCCGCCGCCAAGGCCGCCCTCAACGCGTACAGCAAGAGCCTCGCACTCGCCTGCGGCCCGCACGGCGTGCGCGTCACCGCGGTCATGCCCGGAGTCATCGAGACCGACGCCGTGGAAGCAAGCCTGCGGCAGGCGGCAGAACGCACCGGCCGCGACCTGAACACCATCCGCAAGGAGTTCCAGCAACGCCTCGCCGCCCCGCTCGGCCGTCCCGGACGGCCCGAAGAAGCCGCAGAGCTGATCGCCTTCCTCGCTTCCCCCCGCGCCTCCTACCTCACCGGCGTCACCATTTCGGTCGACGGAGGGATTCTCCCCACCCTCTGACGAACCGTCGTGGATCTCCTGGAACACCAGCGGCTCGTTCTCTTCCCGCGCAACGGAAACCAGCTACGGTCGGCGTCGGTGTCGGCGGCCACGGATCAGGAACGGGGTGCGCACGTCGCGCCCACCGGGCTTTCGACGCGGCTGCTCCCCGGGACCGAATCCCGCCGCAGCGCGTGTACCTCGCGGCGGAACCGGGCCAGGAATCGTCCGCCGTCCGCCCGGCATGCCACACCGCATGCAGGGTTCGGCCGACAGAACCGCGGGGACCGCCCGCAGCGGGATGTCCTCGGAGGCAAGAAGACCGCGGGGTCAGCGGGCGGGCAGCTCGAACCCGAGGGCGGCCAGGGCTTCTACGGGGGCCTGCTGGTCCTGCTCATAGCCTCCGCCTCCGCCGGAGATTCCGAGGCCTCCCACGCACCGACCGCTGTCGATGATCGGGTAGCCGCCGCCGACCGCCATCAGGCGCGGGTGGCCGGTCAGCGGCGCGACCCGCGGATCAGCGAGGTAGTCGTTCCACACATGGGTGGGAATGGGGAAGGAGGCCGCGATCCAGGCTTTGTCTACGGCCACCTCGGCGGCGGGGAAGGGCACGCCGTCGGCGCGGTCGAACGCCTTGAGGTGCCCGCCCGGGTCGGTGACGGCGACGGCCGTCGCGAAGCCGATCCGGGCGGCGGCCGTCTGCACCGCCGCGATGAGTGCGCCGGCGGCGGCCTGGGTGACCAAGGAGGCGGCGGACATCTTTTCGAGCGTGTCGGTGTTCATGAACGGTTCCCTTTGTCACTGTGCCGTACGGGTCGCGCGGTGACGGTCGGTGCCGTCGCGGCAGGATCAGCGCAGTGGTGAGGCGGGGTGGGGACCACGCGGGTGACGACGGTCTTCTCCGGAATCAGCAGGCCGTACACGACCTGTCCGATCTCGTTCTTCCAGCGGTCGTGGCCGTAGACCGCCGCGTACAGGGCCTCACTCTGGGCCTCGACCTCGAACCGGCGGATCCACACATAGCCGTCCTCGTCCTGGTCGTCGACGAAGGAAGCGGTCACGTCCATGCCCAGCGAGGTCTGGAGCGGGATGACGACGCCCTCCATGTAGCGCACCCATTCCTCGCGGCGTCCGGGCTACGCCTGGTAGCGGCGGGATCTCGCAGTACATGGTGCTACTCCAAACTGCTTGCGGGGATGGTCAGTTGGTGACGGCGAGGACGAGCTTGCCGCGCGTGCGTCCGGCCTCGCCGCGGGCGTGGGCCGCACCTGCCTGCTCGAGGGGAAGGTTTCCTCCACCTCGACGGCGACCGGGCTTGCTGTGACCACGCACGTGCGCAAGAGGGAGACGTTGCCGAAACTCGTCCCCGCGGTGGTGTGCGCTGCAATGGTCGCCTGGTACCTCGTGCTCCTTCTCTGTGTCGACTCATGACGTGGGTCGAGCGGTGCAGCGGCCCATGTGACATGCAGGACCCCCTCCTGCTCAGCGGCTGCTGCGCCCTGGCAGCGGCCGATCAGGCCGCGTCCTCATCACTCACAGGCTCAGGCGTGGTGTCGGCCTGGTGTCCTCACCCTTGCGCCTCCAGCCGGGGCCGGACGCGAGGACGCGAAGCTGCCGGCGGGCTTCGTCGTGCCCGGCAGAGAAGCGCAGCAGCTCTTCATCGAGTTCGAGGCACCGTTCTCCGGGTTCATGCCAGAGGCCCGTGACTACACGGTCCAGCTGCAAGCGCGGGTCGGTCACCGCAAGGGGTGGCGCCGCCTGCTGACGTTCACCCTGCGGGCCGCCAACATCATCGATCCGAGTCGCTACACCCGAAGGAAGCCATCGGCTCCCGGTGCCATGTCAGAGGCGGCTGGGTGGGACGTACCGAGTGCTGGGTGATGACGTGGTCCTGGGCGCATCCGCCCAGCGAGGAACACGTGATCGGCGGAGCGCCGTCGCCTTCGTCGCTGAAGTCGAGAAGAAGACTGACAAGCCGGTCCGAGCTTGGGAGGTCGGGGAGTCGTCGGGGCTGAGTCATGCAGCCAGTCGGTTAGGCCGTGTCGGCCGTGGTCCCGGCTGAGGCCCCAGCGGCGTGGGCCTGGCGCGCGTCGAGTTGGCCGATGGCCCACTCGGTCCATTCCAGGTTCAGGGCCATGAGGCGGTGGCCGTATTCGAGAGCCAGGTGCCCGTAGATCGCGATGTCGTCGGCCTCCCAGTCAGCCGCCTCCTCGATATGGTCCAGCATCTTCTGCTTCTGTGTCGTCACCTCAGCCTCCTGGCGCAGGTAGTCGGTGGCCTGTTGGTGGGTCAGGTTGCCCAGGAAGAAGATCCGCAGCAGCGTCTCGTTGCGCCTCACCCGGTTGGGCTCGGTTTCGGCCAGCCAGTGCACAAGTTCGGTGCGGCCCGCCTCCGTGATCATGTACTCCTTGCGGCCCCGCGGCCCCTCCTCGCCCACCTGCAGCAGACCTTCGTCGCACAGGTATCCGAGTTCCCGGTAGACCTGGCTCTGATTCGCCGGCCATGCGTTGGCCAAGGTCGTGTTGAACGCGGCGATCAGGTCGTAGCCGCTCGCCGACTTGTTGTTGAGCAGGCCGAGAAGCGCATGTCGGAGACTCATGTCCTTAACTATACCTCCCACTGTTGACAGGTCATCAGTCGACCACCTACTTTTCACCTGTCACAAGTGGGACGACCGAAGGACACCGCCATGAGTCTGCTCCGCAGCGCCTTTCCGTGGATCTTCTTCACCGCGCTGGTCTCGACCAGCTGGAAGGCTGCCGCCATCGCCGCGGCCGTGAGTTCCCTCGTGATCGTGGTGCAGAAGCGCCGCGCCGGCACCGGATGGGAGGACCTGATCCTCGATGTCGGCACGCTCCTCTATTTCGTCCTCGTCGCCGCCATCGCATCCGTCTCGCCACACTCCTCCCTCCAGCCTTACTCGGGAGCCGGATCGCATGCCTTCCTGGGCCTGGTCGCGTGGTTCGGCATCGCCGTCCGCAAGCCGTTCACGATGGCCTTCGCCAAGCAGAGCACGCCCAAGGAGATCTGGGCCGAGCCGCGCTTCCTGAAGGTGAACATGATCATCACCACGTTCTGGGCCTCGATGTTCATCATCACCGCGCCGCTGATCGCGCTGGCCTACCACGCCACCCACAAGAGCCTCGCCGCCTCGCTCGTCCAGCTGATCGGCCTGGCCGTCGCGGGCTTCCTGACCGTCCGCTACGCCGCGCACGCCCGCGCCAAGGGCGCCGCACTGGCCGCCGGCAACTCTGCCGCCTGACCAGCGTCCGCCACGCGAAGCCCGACGAGCCCGCACCCGAGAGAAGAGGCGCTGATGACCACCGCCCTCCCCTACTTCCTCGCCGGCAACTACGCCCCGGTCGCCGGGGAACTCACTACCCACGAGCTTCCCGTGACCGGCGCGATCCCGTCCGAGCTGGCCGGCTGGTACCTGCGCAACGGCCCCAATCCGCACGACGCCGCGGGCGGACACTGGTTCTTCGGCGACGGCATGATCCACGGCGTACGCCTCGACCAAGGCCGCGCCGTCAGTTACCGAAATCGATGGGTGCGCACCAGCACCTTCACCCACGGCGCCCAAACAGAAGGCCCGCGCGGCGAGGACCTGACCGCCGGGCCGGCCAACACCCACGTGGTGCGGCACGCCGGACGGCTACTCGCCCTCGTCGAGTCCTCGTACCCCTACGAGATCACCGCCGAGCTCGAGACCGTCGGGAGCTACGACTTCGGCGGTCGGCTGCGCACCGCGATGACCGCTCACCCCAAGACCTGCCCGACCACCGGCGAACTGCACTTCTTCGGCTTCAGCCGCCGCGCGCCGTTCCTCACCTACCACCGTGCCGACGCCGCCGGCGACCTCGTGCTGACCCGGCCGATCGACGTCCCGGCGTCGACCATGATGCACGACTTCAGCATGACCGCGAAGCACGTCGTCTTCCTGGATCTGCCGGTGGTTCTCAGCCCCGTCCCGCCCGGCAGCGGCCTCATGCCCTACCGCTGGGACGAGACCTACCAGGCGCGCGTCGGCGTGCTCCGACGTGACGACGCGCACGGCGAGGTGCGCTGGCTCAACGTAAACCCCTGCTACGTCTTCCACACCGTCAACGCGTACGACGAGGCGGACAGTCGGATCGTGCTGTACGTCCTGCGCTACCTGCGGCGCTTCGACGACGAACAGGCCGGCCACCCGCACGCAGCCACGCTCTGGCGCTGGACCATCGACCTGGACGCCGGGAGCGTCCACGAGGAGCAGCTCGACGACCGCGCCGGCGAGTTCCCGCGCATCGACGACCGCAAGGCGGGTCTGCCCGCCCGATGCGCCCACGTCACCACCACCCGCACCGGGGCGGATGGGCAGCACGGCGCGATCACCCGCTATGACCTGCACACCGGCGCGACCATCGGCAGCCACGAGTTCGCCGACGGCCAGGTGCCCGGAGAGGCAGCGTTCGTACCTGCCAACGACACCCCGGACGGACCCGGCTGGCTGGTCAGCTATGTCTACAACCCCACCACCGACACCAGCGACCTGGTGATCCTGGATGCCGAGGAGCTCGACGCCAAGCCCGTGGCCACCGTGCACCTGCCGGTCCGGGTGCCGTTCGGCTTTCACGGCAACTGGATCCCGGACCGGCCCACGGTCACCGGCTGAGCCGTCGCCCCGGGCTCCTGGTCCCGATCCGGCGCAGGTAGGACCAGATCACAGGCAGAGCAATGAGATCCGGCACGCCGGCCATCTCTTGCCGCCTCAGTCTTCAATGAATACTTCAGCACCATGATGCGCTGCCCACGGTCAGGATGGAGCGGGAAATGCAAGAAGTTATCAACTACATCGAAAAGCAGCGGAAGCTGTACGAAGCGCATGACTTCTTTGTCCAGCTGCTGACCGACGAATCGCTGTCCGGGGAGCGGCGCCTCGCGTGGGCACCGAGCGTCATCCCCTTCATTATGGGTTACTCCGACCTGAACAAATACGTCTTTCGTAAGGGCGAGGGCGATGCTCAACTCGAGCACTTGCAGGTCCTGTTGAATGCCCACACCTATGAAGAGGACTTTCATTGGCAGTGGCTGCTGAACGACTTGGACAAGCTCGGAGCTGACAGTCGGATGTCGCTGTCGGACGCCACTCGTGTGCTGTGGGGAGCGGACTTCAAGCACTCCCGACGCCTGTGCCTCGAGCTGGCATCGCTTGCGTCCGACTCGCCGACGTATGCCGTCTTCGCGATGGTCGAGGCCATCGAGGCCGTTTCGATAACGATCTTCAAGCACTGCCGGGGCATCACCATGCAAGACGGGCGAGAATGTGAATTCTTTGGCACGAAGCACTATGCCGCGGAGGCGTCGCACAGCATCAAATCGCCGGAAGTGGCCGAATCGAGCCTGCCTGGGCTCAGTGCGATCAAACGAGAGGAAGCAAAACTGATCGTGGACCGGGTTTTCTCACTGTTCGCCGACTGGTCCACGTCGCTTTTGCGGTTCGCAACCGAGAATGACGTGCATGCCCTCACCTACGAGAGGATGGTGCGGCAAAGCAAAGACATGCAACCAGATGCCGGCACTGTCGGATAACGGGGACCTCAAATATTGAGCCGTTCCGCGCAAGGCTGAGACCGCGCGATGTGGTCAGCGACGAGAAGCCCGAGGACCTCGCCGGGCCGGATCCCTCCCTCGCCTCCGACGACACGGCGCGGCCTTCCTCACCGGCGGGACCATCAACGTCGACGGCGGCAGTTCCAAGCACTGATTCACTCTCGCAGGACTGAACAGAAACGGATCGGCATGGTTGACGTGAACGTAGAGCCGTTTGAAGTCGAGGTGCGCGGACGCACGGGAGACCTGCTGCGCGGCGACGTCTACCTGCCCTCGGGCGGAGTTGGCCACTTCCCGATCGTCCTGGGTGCGTCCCCCTATCAGAAGGCATTGCGCCACCTCCCGCCGAACCCGGTGTTCCCATTCACCGAGTACGGCCCGATCCAGCTATACCTCGACCACGGCTACGCCTACGTCGCGATGGACCTTCCCGGCACGGGCCGCTCCGAGGGGACCTGGGACCCGGTCTCGCGCACCGAGGGCGAGGCCATCCACGACATGATCGAGCACGTCGCCGTCCAGCCGTGGTCCACCGGCGCGGTCGGCATGATCGGCATGTCCCACTACTGCTGGAGCCAGTGGAACGCCGCGCGGACCCGCCCGCCGCACCTGCGGACGATCGTGGCCTACGACGGCGCGACAGACATGTACCGCGACTGGATGTACCACGGCGGCATCCCGATCCAGGGGTTCCTCAACACCTGGCGGCTTCCAGGTCTCGCAGGCGCTGTACGTCGTAGCGAAGCTGGACGTCTGCACGATGCTGGACGACAGCCCCCGTACCGTCGCCGACCTCGCGGAGCGCAGCGGAGTGTCGGCGGACGCGCTCGGCCGGTTGATCCGCACGCTGACCATGGCCCCGGCAGGGTCAGAAAGTGTGGGGGGACGCGGGCATGGACGCCATGTGGTCCGCCTCCACGATCAAGGTGATCGGGTCCGGGATCGACGACCCGGACTTCGCCGACAAGCTGTCCCGGCTTATCGGCGACCACGACGTCGAGACCACCTCCACCTCGCACTCGGAGTCCGGCAAGTCAACCTCGGTGTCGATGCGGCAGGAGCGGATCCTGGCCGCTGACGCCATCCGCGCCCTGCCAAGGGCACCGCCTTGTGTTTCGCCACCGGCATGCGCGCCGCGATGCTCGACCTGCACCCCTGGTATCTCGAGCCCGGCGCCGACGAGCTGTCCGCCGCCTCCGCCCGTGCCTCGAAGGGCATCACCGACCGTGCCGTCGCCAAGGCCGGCCCCAAGCAGTCCGACTTCGACACCGCCGCGTAGAACTCGCCCTTCGCCTCGTTCCACGCAGCCTCACGCGCCGTCCATCTCCATCTGCACACCGACCGCCAGCACACCTGGAACCGCCTATGACACAGATCCATGAAGTCCCCGACGACTGGAACCCCGACCATCGCTGCTGCCTGGAGTGCGGCAACAGTGATCCCGAGGTCACGCTTCGGGCCGTCACCCACGCCGCAACGAATCAGCAGGCTCTCGCCTGCACCAGGCACATCGCGGAGGTTGGCGCTGTCCTCAGCGAAGCAGACGCCCAGGAGTTGGAATACGGCGTTATCGACGGCGGCTCCCCATGGTCCTGCCGCGGTGAAGTCGAGCCGGTCCAGGTCGTTTTCGGGCTGGCCTCTTGGAAGCGCGCGGGTTCGCAGAATCTGGCAACGGTCTGACGGGGAACCCGTCCACGAACCTGGGGTTTCCGACGTAGAACGAGTGGGTTCGGCCTGACTGGCCGTACGAGTCTGGGGATGGGTGCCAGTACTCGGAGATACGAACGATCCCTGATGCCGTCGGTCAAGCCGCGAGATCGCAGGGCGGGGTGAGTTCGTAACACCCGCCTGCCGCGCGGGTGAGCCCAGAGGACGTTGATGCGGGGGTCGGTGGTCATCCAGCCCAGGCTGCTAGTGATCACGAATGAGACATGCGGTGACGGCCGCGAGTCGGGCCGACATGGTCGAGGCCGCTAGTTGAACCACGCATACCGCGCAGGGTCGGTCAGACCTCGGAGGCGGACGATCCAGATACGGAATCAATCCATCCGAAAAGCGCCTGCCGCGAGTGTGTACACCCTCGGACCCCACCGAGTGTGACTGTCCGTATTGGATCTAGTGCGTAAAGTTACAGTCTTCGTAGGGTCAAAGTGCCGCCAACACCGTATCCATGGAGGATTCGTGGCAAGGTTCCGCACTCATCTGGCCCTGCTCGGTTCGGCCGCGGCTCTCACCGCCGGCGCACTGGCTCCCGTACAACTCGCCGGTGCGCAGCCCGCCGCCGCAGCGGACTACGACTGGGTCGCCCTGGGTGACTCGTACAGCGCCGGTGTCATCAAGGCCACCGGCGACGTCTTCGAATTCCCCCGCGACGGCTGTGAGCGCACCGACCGGTCCTACCCCCAGATCATCGACCGCGACCTCGGCGCGCTGTTCGAGCTGACCAACGTCAGCTGCGGCGCCGCCACGATCGAGGACGTCACCTTCCGAGCGCAGGTGCCGATCGGCCGCAGCGTGCCGGGCACCCCCGACCCGGAGTCCCCCTTCGACCCGGTGCCGCCCCAGTCCGAGGCGGTCAAGTCCGGCACCGACGTGATCACCGTCGGCGTGGGCGGCAACACCCTCGGGTTCGGCAACATCCTCTTCAAGTGCCTGGAACTGGGCCAGGGCAGCGGCGGCGTGGGCACGCCGTGCAAGGACGAACTGGCCGCCTCCATCCCCGCCAAGCTGACCAAGGTCGGCAAGGACTACGACGCGATGCTCGCCAAGCTCCACGAGAAGGGCCCGCACGCCAAGATCCTGGCCATCGGCTACCCCACGGTCATCCCCAAGGACATCTCCAAGTGCCAGTACAACAATCTGCAGCAGTTTGTCTCGATCACCCCCGGTGACCTGAACTGGCTGCGCACCGACGTCCTGGAACCCCTCAACAAGGTCATCGAGAAGTCGGCCGGCACCCAGGACGCCGCCACCTTCGTCAACCTCTACGACTCCTCCGAAAAGCACAGCGTCTGTGATGCCGGCAAGTGGGTCGAAGGCGTCTTCGACGAGGACAACCAGGCGGCTCTCGTGCACCCCAACGCCAAGGGCCACGAAAACGCCGCCGACCACGTCACCTCGGCAATCCTCAACGCCGTCGCCCCGAAGGACTGACCCGGACACGGCGCCCCGCCCTCGATCCACCACCGAGTTGCCTCCGGTCCTTCGGCCCGGAGGCAACTCCGTTCCTGAGCCTGTGCCATCGGCACCGGCTTCCATACGGTGAACGTCGAGGACGTCGAGGCCGAGGCGGAGACTGCCTGAACCGAGGAGCCGGAAACCCGCGGGGTGGCGGATCAGGCGATCCTGCCACCCCGACGGGTGCCGACGCTCTCCCACACCAGCGCCCACTGCCTCATAAGGCGCCGGTCCAGCAAGGCACGTGCGGCCTGTGCGGAACCCCAGACCGCGCCTCCGGTGACGGTGGCCGCGTCCATGCCGGCGAAGGAGGACCTCAGGGACCGCCCCGGACTCGGTAGGGGGCCGGGATGCCAGGCTCTCCCGGGAATTCGTCCACACCGGCAGGCGCGTCCCGGCGGAAGCGTCGACGGGCACGGCGGCCCGGCCGGTGTGTGTCCGGCCGTCGGGCATCGTCCACCGGACCGTCGGACCGGTGGTGCTCGCGTGCGCATGTGTGGGCACCACATCCCGGGCCTTCTCCAGGAAGACCGCCACGACCGCACGGCGGCCGGAACGGTCCTCCTCCAAGCCCCGGTCCGCGACCATCGCGGCCATCACTCCCGCGGTCACGCCCCCCAGCACTTCTTCCACGATCCACGCGATGAGCAGCAGCCACGCCTCGACGAAATCGCTCGTCCGCCGATGGACTGCGCCTGAACCGCCGCAGCCGCGTACAGACCGGTCGCTGCCGCCGTGTCTTCTTCGCCACGAGCCGACACCCCGTCACGAGCACCAGCACCTGTTTCCGGTGTCCTGCGGAACGGTGGGGAAAGAGCCGGTGATCGAGAAGCCGCGGAGCGCGGTCAGTGCTGCGGGCTGCCCATCTCCATGGTGAAGAGCGCCGGGTCAGTGTCGAAGCCCCGGATCATCTCGCGCATCTCCCACGCTCCGAAGGAGTCCCGGGTGAACTCGGCGACCGTCGCGGCTGTGAAGTCGGCGACCTGGGCGAAGCCGTCCGTCACGAGCTGCTGGTATCCCTGTACGACGACCACCCCAGCGTTGGAGATGTCCCCGAACGTCCGGGGTCCACCGTCCTGGTGGATGGCCACACCGACCACCACACGCCCGTACGCGGGCGACAGCCGGTCGAACTCCAGGACCATCACCTCGACGAACCCGAAGCCCATGCCGGTCTGGCTGTTCCGGGGCATGTTGATGGTGCCGTCCGGTGACCGGCTGTCGTAGTGCACGACGTACGCCGGCCGCCCGTAGGGATCGTCCGCCGAGTAGGTCGCGGCGATGATGTCGAGATGTCGCGGTGCCTCACCCAGCGGGCTCGGGTCCCACTTGAGCCGTACCTCGACCTTGCCCAGCCCCTCGCCCCCACCACTCACCTTTGACACGCTCCTCAGGACCACAGCGAGGCTTTCCCGCACGAACAAGTATGCGTTCCTGATGGCTCATTGACGCCCCCTTGGCGCTCTGCTCCCCACGCCCCGAACCGGGCCGACATATCCCAGATCCTGGTCCACATCCGGACCCGGCAGCCGCCTTGGGCACCGACCTCGAAGACCATCAGGCCGTCATCACCCATGACCGCTTTCGAGATCGCGCCGAGCACAGGGACGCGCCAGTCACAGCTGCCGTCGACCGGCCATTCTTCCCCGCAAGGCCGTCGTCCCGGTCGTCACGAGCACGTGATCCATCCGAACTGCACGCTTCAACGGGTTCGAACGGCTTCGCCAGCAGCGGTCCATCAGCGACTGGGCGAGGCCAGTCACCACACAGCGCCGAGACCAGCTCCGCCTAGGGTCTGTGTGATGTCGTCATCAATCGGCTGCTCGTAAGAGGTCTTCGAGCAAGATCGTCGACGCGCGAAGTTCGAGGCTGGCGAGGTAGCGGGCTCCACCACCTTCACGAACAGACCACAGGGGCTCTCATTCCCGTTGCCCAAGTTGCTCCCTTTCACCCTGTCGAAAGCAGCAGGCGAGTCGGTCGCATCGGGCGCGAGGGGGTCATTGGTGGCGGCGTCCGAAGACGACCATCCGCAGGACCGTGAAGCGCACCACGGTCACCAGGGCGAAGCTCGGCGCAAGTACCACGGTCTCCGCTGCTGGTGAGGCGGTGGGCCGGTAGTGACGGAAAAGCAGGACAGCGCCTGAGGTGACCAGGTATGCCAGGACGAACAGGCCACCCGCGGTCAGATGCGCCTGGAGGACCCGGACCCGGGACCCGCGAAAGGTCAGCCGGCGGTTGGCCTCCGTGTTGAGGACGGTGACGACAAGCAGGGAGATGAAATTGGCCAGGATGGGCGGCGACCACTGGCGCAGAACCCAGTACAGCATGGCCTGAGCCACCGTGGAGACCACGCCGATCACGACGAACCAGAACACTTCCCTGGTCAGCGCGGTGCGGCCGAGCCAGGTGGTGGCGCTGCGCCGTGCGCTGAGGCGTCGCACCCCACCATCATGCGGCCACCGTGCGACCCGTCGAGCCGTGCGGAGCGCCGGTTCTGCCGTTCGGCTGACGACGGACACCCGCATGTACGACAGGCACGGAGAGCCGACCCGATGTGCGCCAGTTTGTGGCTGACGATCTGACAGGCACTGACGGAGCGGTGGGGTTCGATCCACACGTTGAGGGACGGTCTGGGGAAAGGGGAGGCAGTCGTTGGACAGTGGCGGACGGCCACCGGCTGCGGGCTCCGGCGGGCCGCAGCGGCGGGGATCGGACGAGGGTGACGCGCAGGGGCTCCTCGAGCGCGTGCGCGCTGCCGCGGCGGCGCGGGCCACCATGGGGGCCGCTCGTGCCAGGGCCCTCGTACGCCGGGTCGAGCGGACTCCGCCGCCCCCGGGTCCGTTCCGTCGTGGATTCTGGCGCAGCCCGATTCGTGGGCCTTGGCTGACGTCGGTGTTCGGACTGGTGTTGCTGATCGGCATTCCGATGTTGTTTATCACCGGACTGCTCTCCTACGCCTCCTACAACCCCGAGCTGAGCCCCCTCAACGACGAGACCCCCGACAAGGGCGTCCTGGGCTTCTACCTCTTCGCCTGGCCCACACACCCGTACTGGCTGTACCGGCTGCTCCAGGGCGTGCACGTGACGTTGGGCGTGGTGCTGGTGCCGGTGCTGCTGGCCAAGTTGTGGTCGGTGATCCCGAAGCTGTTCGAATGGCTGCCGGTGCGCTCCATCGCCCACGGCCTGGAGCGGCTTTCGCTGCTGATGCTGGTCGGCGGCGTCATCTTCGAGTTCGTCACCGGCATCTTCAACATCCAGCTCTACTACGTCTTCCCGGGCTCGTTCTACCGCCTGCACTTCTACGGCGCCTGGGTGTTCATCGCCGCCTTCGTCGTCCACGTGTGCCTCAAAATCGGCCGGATGGCCCGGGCCCTGCGCTCGCGCAGCCTGGGTGACGAACTGCGCACCGACCTCGCCCACACCGTGCCCGAACCACCCGATCCCGACGGTCTGGTGGCAGCCTCTCCCGCCTCGCCCACGATGACCCGCCGTGGCGCGGTGGGCATGGTGGGAGCGGGATCGCTGCTCCTGTTCGTCGTGACCGCCGGACAGAGCATCGGCGGCCGGCTGCGCGCCACCGCGCTGCTCGCACCGCACAACCGCGACCCGGGCAGCGGCCCGAACAGCTTCCAGGTCAACAAGACGGCGGCCAAAGTGGGCATCACCCCCGCGCTCGTCGGGCCCACCTGGCGGCTGGAGGTCCACGGACACGGAGTGCCACGGGTCTTCACCCGCGATCAGCTCCTGGCGATGCCCCAGCACGCCGCCGCACTGCCGATCGCCTGCGTGGAGGGATGGTCCACCGAAGACCAGCAGTGGAGCGGCCTGCGGCTGGCCGACCTCGCCGCCCTGGCCGGAGTGCCCGACGCCGCAAGCGTCCTGGTCCAGTCCATCCAACCCCCCGGCCCCTTCACCAGGGTGGTGCTGCGCGGCAACCAGATCCACGACCCCCGAGCGCTGCTCGCCCTCCGCGTCAACGGCGCTCACCTCTCACTCGACCACGGCTACCCGGCCCGCATCATCGTCCCGGCCAACCCCGGCGTGAACAACACCAAGTGGGTCCACCGGCTCACTTTCAGGGCGTGACCATGGCACGAATCGTCCGCTGGTACGGCTCCGGCCCCCTGCATCTGCTCGTCCTGGTCGCCTCGTTCGCCCTGACCGGCTACGCCATGGTGAGCCTGTTCGCCGTCCGGCCCTGGGAGGTGGCGATCTGGTTCGTCGGTGCGGCGATCCTCCACGACCTCATCCTGCTGCCCCTGTACTCGCTGGCCGACCTGTCGGCCCTCTCCGTGCTGCGGCACCGAGCCGCCGACGGACCGAGGGTGCCGTGGATCAACCACCTGCGCGTCCCCGCCTTCCTGTCAGGTCTGCTCCTGCTGGTCTGGTTCCCCCTCGTCTTCCGTCTGGCGGTCCCCTACCCCGGCGACACCGCTCTGTCCGACAGCGTCTACCTCGGCCGATGGCTGGCGATCACCGGCGTACTCTTCGCAGCCTCCGCGGTGGTCTTCGCGGTGAGACTGCGCCGCCTGAGGCGGGCCGGCCGCGGTGACAAGAGCCGACCGGCCGCAGGGCATGGCGCAGCACCGTGACAACGGACGAGGACGAGCTGTACGACGCCGACGGGGAGCCCTATGCGCTCGCTCTGCAACCCGGCCGGGAACCGGTGTACCTGCGGCTGGCCGACGGGCGCCGGATCCGGATGCCGGTGCATCGGTGGCACGAGCAGCCCACGGCGGCCGACAAGACCGTGCTGGAACGCTGCATCGGCCCCGTCCTCGACGTCGGCTGCGGCCCGGGCCGCATGTGCAGGGCACTCCTGAGCCGAGGAGTCTTCGCCCTCGGGGTCGACATCGCACCTCGCGCGGTCGCCCTGACCACCGTCCAGGGCGGGCTCGCACTGTGCCGATCGGTCTTCGACCGACTGCCGGCCGAGAGCGGCTGGCAGACGGTGCTGCTCATCGACGGCAACATCGGCATCGGAGGCGATCCTCGTGGCCTGCTGCGCCGCTGCGGCGGACTCATCGCCCCCACCGGGCTCCTCGTCGTCGAGGTCGACCCCCATGACGTCGAAGAGCTGTGCACCGCCCGGTTCGAGGACCTCCAGGGCCGGAGCGGTCCGTTCTTTCCCTGGGCACTGCTCGGACGGCGAGCGCTCCGCGGGATCGCCGCCAGCCTTGCCCTCAGCGTCACCGATCAGTGGACGAGCGGGCACCGCTGCTTTGCCACCCTGGCTCACCAGGGATCGTCCTGCGACCGCCCTGACACGGGCCTCGCAGTGACGGACATCGGCCGGGCAGAGTCGGACGACCGGGCCGCTCCACGATGACGCCTCCGTGCTGCTGCACTGCCACCACAACAGTCGTGTGGGAGGAAAGTCTGTTCGCATCGAGTGAGAAGGCGGCGGCTGCGGCAAGGTAGAAAGGACACATGCCGGAGCACGAGCCCCCTGCGGGAACCATGGACGACGTTGATGCGGTCACCCGGGCGGTCCTGACCGCGTCCCGGCTGCTGGTAGCGGTCTCCGCCCGTTCCCTCGCCGAGGTGGAGGAGCGCGTGACCCTCCCGCAGTTCCGGATGCTGGTCGTCCTGGCCACCCGAGGGGAGACCAAACTGGTCGCGCTCGCCGAGCTGCTCCAGGTTGCGCCCTCCACCGCCATGCGCATGGTCGACCGGCTCATCGCCGCCGGACTCGCCGACCGCAAGGCCAATCCCGCCAACCGCCGCGAGACTCTGCTGCGGCTGACCGACGAAGGCCGGCGCACCGTCGAGGAAGTCACCGCCCGGCGTCGCGCCGAGATCGCCGGCATCGTCGAACGACTCCGCCCGACCGAGCGCCTCGCGCTCGTCGAGGCCCTCAACGCCTTCAACGAGGCGGGAGGCGAGCCCTTGGCCCCGGCGGCGGACGCCCCCGAGCCGCACCCCCTCGGCTGGCTCGTGGACGGAGCGATGGCGCACAACGCCTGACACGGCACGGCACGGCACGGCAGCCGGTCATGGCATGGCCGGGGTCCGGGGCGTCTACCCCGATGCGTCGTGAGCCAGCTTCGCGGCGATCACACCAAGCAGGCACACGGCGCCGCCCGCACCCGTGTTGCTCCACAAGATCCCGGGCGACACGCCGTGGGATGCCGTCACGACCGCTGGGGAGAGGATCAGCCAGAGGCTGAGCGGCACCAGGGTCCATGCGAATCGGTGCATCCGCTGTGGCGCGAGGGGGGTTTCGATAGCGAGCAGGGCGACGCCGAGCCCCATGATCAGGTTGTTCGCCGTGAGATACGGGTTCGTCCTGGCGAAGTGGATCACCCAGGGTGAGATCGCCGTGTAGATGCCGACCAGCAGCATGAACCCGTCAACGACGGCTGCCGGGCTGTTTGTGGTCGCAGCCTCGCGGCCAGCCCTTATCTCGGTCGATTCAGGCGCACGAAATACGGCCGAGTGGCGTGGATGCGACATGGCAGTCGCCCCCTCTCGCATGGCGACGTTTCCAGTATGCAAAGAAAGTCCTGATTGGGCTGTTCGTGGCTGTCGCATCCCCCTTTTCAGCGGGATCGGATCAGCCAGCCGTTGACCGCCGGGCCGTGAAGAGCCCCGGTGGGTGCTCAGGCGGTCGCGTGCACCGCGCGCAATGCGCTCTGGTGGCTGAGCCAGCCCACCGGCTTGCCCTGCTCGGCGTCGAGCACGGGCACCCCGGTCCCGGCGGCCGACAGCAGGGTGTGCAGCGCCTGCGCGAGGGGCTGGTCGGCGGTGACCGGTGCGGGCGGCGCGGCGAGCTGTCCGACCACCGGGGGGGCTCCTTCCGGCTGTTCCGCGAGAGCCTCGGCCACCGCCTGCGCCGTGACGACGCCGACGTACCGGCCGGCGTCGTCCATGACTGGGAGGGCGCCGTGGCCCGAGAGGCTGAGCAGGTCGGCGGCGTCGGTCAGGGACGTGGTCGCGGGCAGGGCGGAGGGGAGCGGTTCCATGACGGTGCCGACGTGCTGGGCGCCGATCGCCGCCCCGGGGGCGGGGCTTTCGAGGTCGATGCCGCGGCGGCGCAATTTGAGGGTGTAGATGGTGTCGCGGGAGAGCAGGCGGCTGGTGGCGGTGGCCAGGACGATGGCCAGCATCAGGGGCAGGATGATCGAGTACTCGCCGGTCAGCTCGAACAGGATGACCACGGCGGTGATCGGCGCCCGGGCCGCGCCGGCGAACACCGCACCCATGCCGATCAGGGCGTACGCGCCCACCGCGCCAGCGGTGCCGGGCATCAGGTGGTGGACGCCGATGCCGTAAGCCGAGCCGAGCATCGCGCCGATGAACAGACTGGGCGCGAAGACACCGCCCGAGCCGCCGATGCCGATGGTCAGGCTGGTCGCCAGCATCTTGCCGACCAGGAGCAGGAGCAGGAAGCCGACGGCATAGCCCCCCTCGGTCGCCTTCTCCAGGACCGGGTAGCCGACGCCGTACATCTGTGGCAGGGCCAGCAAGACCCCACCGAGCGCCAGTCCGCCGACCGCGGGGCGCAGCCACTCCGGACCGCGCCACAGCCAGTCGCAGGCGTCCTCGACCAGGTACAGGAAGCGGGCGAAGCCCATCCCGACCACAGCGGCGACCACGCCGAGGAGGGCGAACAGGCCGTACTGGGCGAGGTGGTCGACGTGGAACGCGGGCAGGTTCAGGAAGGCGACGTCGCCGAAGGACGCACGTCCGATGATGCTCGCGGTGACGCTGGCCAACACGGTCGCGCCGAAGGCTTCCGCACTGAAAGTGCCGAGGATCAGTTCCATGGCGAAGAAGACACCGGCCAGGGGAGCGTTGAAGGTGGCCGCGATGCCGCCCGCCGCACCGCAGGCGACCAGGAGCTTCATGCGGCCCTCCGTCGCCCTCGTCACACGACCGAGAGTGGATCCGAGCGCCGAGCCGATCTGCACGATCGGCCCCTCGCGGCCCACCGAGCCGCCGGAGCCGATGGTCAGCGCGGAGGCCAGCGTCTTGACGACGGCGACCTTCGGGCTGATCCGCCCGCCGCGCTGAGCCACGGCCAGCATCACCTCGGGCACGCCGTGCCCACGGGCCTCCTTGGCGAACCGGTTCACGAGCGGGCCGTAGAGCAGGCCGCCGATCACCGGGGTGAGCAGCACGAAGTACGGGCCCAGCCACGGCACGTGCGGATTGCTCGCGCCAGGGGAAGCGGAGTAGTCGGAGTGACCGGACAGCAGACCGGTGAAGGTCTTGATGCACCAGCGGAAGACGACCGAACCGACGCCCGCTCCGGCGCCGACCACCACGGCCAGCGCCATCACACCCCAAGGGGCGTTCCGCAGGCTCGCGATCGTCGGCGCCGGTGTAGGGCTCTTTGTCGTCGTGTCGGCCCCTTGCCCTCTGTCCGTTGCTGCCCGTATGCCGCTCATCGATTCCCCTTCCTTACTTTTGCATTATGCAAAAGATGTCAAGGGTGTGCACCATCTGTCCGCCCCTTGGGCCTGAACGACCTTCGGCGACCGCTCCCGTCCGCGCCAGCGGCGCTTTTACCGGCACTCCCTCGGTTCGGTCGGCCAGCGCTGCGTGCGACATGTCGCCTGCCCAGCCCTCGCATCCGTGGCGACGGCAACTGACTTTCACCCGGCCGTCGGTCCACTCCGGTGCGTATTGGTTGCCCGCGGACCTTCTTGACGCACAAGCTTTGCACGGTGCAAAAATTAGGTGACGGAGGAGAGGCGGTGCACACCGATGAGGGTCGTCATCTGCGGGGCCGGGATCGCGGGACTCGCGCTGGCCGGCCGGCTGCACAACGTGCTCGGCTGGGACGTCGTCGTCCTGGAGAAGGAGCAGCGGCCCCGCACCGACGGTTACATGATCGACTTCTTCGGGACCGGATACGACGCAGCCGAGGCCATGGGCATGCTGCCCTCCCTGGAGGGGCTGAGCTATCAGGTTTCCGAGGCTGCCCTTGTGGACGAGCACGGCGAGTGCCGGGTCGGGCTCCGCTACGACCGCTTCGCCCGCTTCCTGGACGGGCGCCTGCTGAGCATCATGCGGCCCGACCTCGAACTCGCCCTGCGGGAGCGGCTGTCCCTCGCGGTGCGTCTGCGCTTCGGCGTGGGGCCGGCCCGCGTCGATGTCCGGCCGGACGGAGTGCGCGTCACACTCACCGACGGCGACAGCATCGACGCCGACCTGCTCGTCGGCGCCGACGGCATCCACTCCACCGTGCGCGCCCTGGTCTTCGGCGAGGAAGCGCGGTACGTCCACCATCTTGGCTACCACACCGCCGCGTTCACGTTCAACGACCCCGAGACGCACGCGGAAGTCGGCGACCGGTTCTGCCTCACCGACACCATCGGCCGGCAGATGGGGCTGTACGCGCTGCGCGACAGCACGGTCGCCGTGTTCGCCGTGCACCGCGCCACCGACGCCCCTCGCCCCAGGGACGTGCAGGCGGCGTTGCGCCACAAATACGGCACGCTCGGCTGGCTCGTACCTCGCGTCCTGGCGAACTGCCCGCCGTCTTCCCGGATTTACTACGACCACGTCGCACAGACGACCCTCCCGGCCTGGAGCCGCGGCCGGGTCGTCCTGGTCGGAGACGCCTGCCAGGCAGTCTCCCTCCTCGCCGCACAAGGCGCCTCCCTGGCGATCGGCGCCGCATACGTCCTGGCCGACCAACTCGCCCGCACCTCCCACATCGAAGACGCACTGCATGGCTACGAACGGCTCTGGCGGCCCGTCATCACACACAAGCAGCGCGCCGCCCGGCGAGTGGCCCGCTGGTTCGTACCCGAATCACCACGACACCTGCGGATCCGCCGGACCGCCCTGCGGCTTTCCAACCTGCCCGGTGCGCAACGCCTCGCAGGCATCTCCCTCACGGGGAGGCAGGGGCCGCCCCTGCGTCGACTCGCCTCGATTCCGTCGTGGGTGACCGAGAACCGTGGCTCCGGCGCCGTCCAGGAGGGAGCAAGACCACGCAGACCGTGAACACGTCCGGGGTGTCGCCGGCCAGGCGCCCCGGAAATGTCCCGATGTCCGCCAGCCCGAGCACCATGACCGCCCGCCTACGCAGAGCAGTCGAAGCCGCCCACTGGCAGTCACTGGCCGGGCTACTGCATCCGGACGGCGCCCGCGTTCGTCTTGTCGGTCGGCGCTGAGTAATTCCGTGCAGGTTCAGTGTGCTGGCGCCGAGTACGTCGCCGGCACCGCCCGGACGGGCCGTGTCCGCCGGGCCAAGAGCCCTGCCGCCCTCAACTTTCCTATCTTGCAGTGGCGTTCGGGTGCTCATCGGGCAGGCGCGGGACGAGGCGGGAACCGCCGTGGGAGCTGGTGGGGCCTGGACACTGAGTGTGCCGCTGTGGATGGTGGCGAGGGAGCGCGGTTGCCGGGGCCGTTCGGCGGCATCGGGGTGGCGGTTGCCGCGGGCCTCCCACACGCTGAAGCCGGATGTGGACGTGCGCCGCCGAGCATCGAGCTGCGCAGAGGGTTCTGGAGGACCGTGTGACTGCTTCGTCGCCCGCCACCGACGCACCGCCGGCCCGGTACGACGACCTGCGTGCCCTGGTGATCAACTGCACCCTCAAACGCTCGCCGGAGACCAGCAACACTCAGGGGCTCATCGACCGGAGCACCGCGATCCTGGACGCACAGCGAGTGCATGTCGATGTCGTCCGGGCCGTGGACCACGACATCGCCACCGGGGTGTGGCCCGACATGACGGAACACGGCTGGGAGACGGACACCTGGCCGGACCTGTACCAGCAGGTCATGGAGGCCGACATCCTCGTCCTGGCCGGCCCGATCTGGCTGGGCGACAACAGCTCCGTGATGAAGCGGGTGATCGAACGCCTCTATGCCTGCTCCAGCCTGCTCAACGAGCGCGGCCAGTACTCCTACTACGGCCGCGTCGGCGGATGCCTGATCACCGGCAACGAGGACGGCGTCAAGCACTGCGCCATGAACGTCCTCTACAGCCTCCAGCACCTGGGCTACACCATCCCTCCCCAGGCGGACGCCGGATGGATCGGCGAGGCCGGCCCCGGCCCCTCCTACCTCGACCCCGGCTCGGGCGGCCCGGAGAACGACTTCACCAACCGCAACACCACCTTCATGACCTGGAACCTGCTGCACCTGGCACGGGCTCTGAAGGACCTCGGCGGCATCCCCGCCTACGGCAACCAGCGCACTGCCTGGGACGCCGGGTGCCGCCGCGACTACGAGAACCCCGAACACCGGTAGGCACTGAGCGGCAGGGGCAGCGGCGTCGGTTGGCAGCAGGAGTTCGTCCCTGCGCGGTCGCGGCCCTGGCACCGTCGCCGCTCATGTGTCCCGGAGGTGGGGAGGGGGATGCAGTGGATGGGCTATGCGGCGTGTATGAGCTTGATCGCTTTTCCGCGCCGGCTACTGGTCGGTGACGCGGGAGCTGGCCAGGATGGACGGGATGATGTCTCACACCACGTCCGCCGGCAGAGAGCTGGATCCTGTCGCTGAGTCGGTCGCCGTCTACAGCGACCACACCGGCGAGTACGCGGCTGTGCATGCTCCGAAGATGGCGGATCGAGTCGAGCGGTTCGCGGGCTCTCTGCCGGCGCCTTCGTTGATCCTCGACGCCGGATGCGGCCCGGGCCGCGACCTCGCAAGGTTCCGGGCGTACGGGCATGTGGCGCGCGGCGTCGACCTGAACCCGGTCTTCGTGACGATGGCCAACACGCATGCGCCCACCTCGCAGTGCGATCTGCGTGAGGTCGGGACGCGGTTCCCGGCCGGAACGTTCGACGGCGTCTGGGCGTCCGCCTCTCTCGTCCACCTCGATGCGGCGGAGACGGTGGACGTGCTTGGGCAGTTCGGGGCGCTGCTGCGGCCCGACGGCAAGCTGTACGTGTGTCTCAAAGCCACCGGGCACACGGGCTGGCTCGACGAACCGGACGGAAGACGGTGGTACACCGTCTGGGATCCGGACGAGTTCGCCACCGCCGTGACGGGTGCGGGCTTCGAGGTCGACCGTGTGGATCCGGGCCCGTACGTCGAGGTGTGGGCCACCCGCAACGGCTGACGTCGGCAGCGCCCGGTGAACCGGGGCACACGCGCTCGCGGGTGCGGTGGCCTGCGAAGGACCTGGACGAAGTGACTGGCCAGCCACGAGTCCCGCACACTGGACGAGCTATTCCGAACGCGTTGAGGGGTCTTGGCCGGTCTCCGGTGCAGAGGTGTCGGCCGGCTGCTGCGCGGCCAGCAGATCGCCTGTAGCGGTACGGCGGTAGACCACGCGTCGGCCGACGCGCGCTCCGGTGATCAGGTCTGCGTCGCGAAGGACGGCGAGGTGACCGCCGATGGTGCCGAGCGACTGACCCAGCTTTGCAGCGAGTTCGGTGCTGGTGGCGGGCTGGTCGAGTTCCTGCAGGATCGCTGCCCGGCCGGTACCGATCAGCCGTGCCAGTGCGCCCGTGGGTTTCGTGGGCGGGGATGTGGCGGCGGTTCCGCGGGCGGGGTAGACCAAGGCGTAGTGGTTCGGTGGTGCTGCGCACAGCCAGCTGCCGGTGGAACAGCTGACGGGCACGAAGAGCATGCCCTCGTCGCTGACGATGAGGTCGGGGCCGTTGTGGTGAGTGAACCGGATGGCGTCGGTGCCCACCCATGCGCTGCGGCGGGTCATGTGCTGCAGGGCGCGCGGCCAGCCGTAGGCGGCCAGCAGGCCCGCCCGGTACATGACGTCCCGTTCCAGCAGCGCCCGGCGGCGTGGCCAGTCCGGGGCCACATACGCCGTCCACACCGACTGGAGCAGGCCGGCCACGCGGACCGCGAGTCCGTGTCCGGACAGCCAGCTCAGGTCGTGTTGTTTCCAGCTGTGCGCGAGTGACTTCTCCAGCCCGGCGCGCACCTCGTCATCGGTGGCACGGCTCAGGACGGTCAGTTCGTCGGTGATACGTGTGCGCATGCCGCCCGGGGGCGGGCCGGCGATGAACTCGGGGATCCATTTGGTCGAGCCGAGGAGGGCGACCAGGCCCCTGGCGAAGGGGTCGGCCTCCACAGCGGCGGCCAGGCTGCCGTGGTGCCGGGTGTGCCAGGCGGTCAGCCAGGGGTCGGTGCAGGGCTTGCTGAGTACGAGCATCGAGCCGAAGGTTTCGGCCAGCGGCGACAGGGCGAACCGGGACCGGGACAGAGCCAGCGGGCTCAAGCGCAGCAGTGTCACCTTTCGCCTCCTGCCGAAACGATACCGTCAGCCGGTCGGTGTCCCCACACTCTCGCCGGTGCGTTCCTCTCTTCTGAAACGGGCCGGATTCCGGTGGTTCCTCACCGGACAAGCGATCTCTCTGCTCGGCAGTTCCATGGCCCCCATCGCGTTGACCTTCGCGGTCCTCGCCGCCGAGGCCGACGCCGGCGATCTCGGTGTCGTGCTGGCCGCCCGCATGGTGCCGCTGCTCGGCCTGGTGCTGGTGGGCGGCGTTACGGCCGACCGGTATCCGCGCCGGACGGTGCTGCTGGCCGCCAATCTCGGCTCGGCACTCACCCAGGGCGCTGTCGCCGCCGTCCTGCTCACCGGCCGCTACGCCCTGCACACCGTGGCCTCGCTGGAATTCCTCAACGGCGTGCTCGCCGCCTTCACCACCCCGGCGCTGCGCGGCGTGGTGCCTCAGCTGGTCGACCGGGACCAGCTGAGGCAGGCGAACGCCATGCTGGGCTCGATCCGCAACGCGACCAAGATCCTCGGGCCGAGCCTCGCAGGCGTCATCGTCGTCACCACGGGCAGCGGCACAGCCCTCGCCCTCGACGCCCTGACCTATCTCCTCGCGGCGCTATGCCTGGCCCGCCTCCCCCTGACCGGCACACTGCCCAAGCCGCGCTCGGTCACTGTGTGGACCGACATCCGCGACGGCTGGAGCGAGTTCCGGCGCATTCGATGGGTGTGGATCGGCACCGCGTCCTTCTGCGTGATCAACCTCGTCCAGACCGGAACCTGGCAGATCCTGGGCCCCACCCTCACCAAACAGCTCAGCGGCGAGACGACCTGGGGATTCATGCTCAGCGCCCGCGGCATCGGACTGCTGGCAGCCAGCACTCTGCTGTACCGCCTGACGATCACCCACCTGCTGCGCCTCGGCCAGCTGGCCAGCACGCTCACCGCCCTGCCCCTGCTCGCCCTCGGCACCCGGGCGGACACCCCCTGGCTGATCACAGCCGCCCTGATCTCCGGCCTCGGCATGTCCATCACCGGCATCGCCTGGGAGACGTCCCTCCACGAACACGTCCCCGGGCACGTGCTCTCCCGCGTCGCGTCGTACAACGACCTCCTCTCCTACCTCACCATCCCCATGGGCCAACTCAGCGTCGCACCTCTCACCCACGCCATGGGCGGCTACCGCCTCGCCGCCATCGCCGGCGCCGTCTCCGCCACCGCAGCCGTGACCCCGCTGGCCTCCACCACCGTGCGCCGACTACGCGCGCACGGACATACGCAGACCAACACGCCGTCCCAGTCTGCTAGGGATCTTCGAATCAGGAAGCGGAGTGCAGGGCCTCCGTAGGCCCGGCTGCGGCAACCACCTCAGGCGTGGCACACGCATCGCTTCCAAGCGCGCGACGAGGGTGTTCAGGATCTCCGTGTGAACGACGAGCTGAACACCCTCGTCACCGGACTGCATGTGAAGATCGACGGCCAGATCGCCACGAGCCGAGCCCCAGGGCACCCGCCGCAATTTACCGGTGCTGGGTGCAGGGGCACGTCCCTGCACCAGTTGCGGGATTCGCGGTCTGGGTGGACTGCGGACGGTGCCGCCAGGGTCGCAACGCTCAGCGGTCGTGGCTGAACGGTAGGAAGGAAGGGTGACCGATAGGGGTGAACCGGACGATGGCGCGTTCCTGCCGGAGCTATGTGATCTGTGCGGGGAGATCTCCGACGATACGAAGGTTTCTGCGCTGGTGCCGGATTCATCGGCGATCCATGGTCATGACCCGAAACTGGACGGGAAGCGGCGTCTGACCGTACGTTCGAGCGAGCATATGGCCGCGCTGATCGATGCGTACGAACAGCGGCCGTTCGTGGACGCCGAGCTGTGGGCAGGCAAGATCGGCCGTGCGATCGAGGCTCACCTCACCAACCGCGACGCCACCTTCATGACCTGCAACGTGCTGCATTCGGTCCGGGTACTGAAGGATCTTGGAGGCATCCCCGGCCACGGGAACCAGCGCACCGCCCGGGACGCCGGTTGCCGGCGCGACCACGAGAACCCCGAACACTGATAGGGACATCAGCGGCAGGGGCGGCCGCGCGCTGCGGGGCGGCGGGGAGACACGACGTACGCCGAGCGCGGCACCAGCTCGTGCCACTCGGTCGGAGCAACCGTCGGCAAGCGGCACATGCGATCTGCCGATCGTGCTGATTGGCTGGAGGGGAATCCGCTGTTCAGGGAGGCTGGGATCCATGTCACCCGTCAGGCACCTGGAGAGACCTGCGGCGCGGGCGACTGCTCACGTCGTCCCGGCCGGGCGGCGCCCGGCCCGAGGTGGACGGGCTGCGACGCATGAGTGCGCGACCGATCGGTGACCACGCCCTGCTGTCGGACTGCCGCTCGGCCGCGCTGGTGACCTCCGACGGCTCGGTGGACTGGCTGTGCGTGCCCCGGTTCGACAGCCCGGCGATCTTCGCCCGGCTCCTCGACGAGGACGCCGGCCACTGGTCCATCCGTCCTGTCACCGGCCCGGTCGACATCAGCCGCCGTTACGTCGAGGACACCCTCGTTCTGGAGACGGTCTTCCGCACGGCCGGGGGCACGGCGGTCCTGCGGGACGCCCTTGCCCTGGGACGGCGCGAACGCGGGCACGCGCTCGGCACCGCTTCCCCCGGAATGCTGCTGCGGCAGATCACCTGCACCGAAGGGCGGGTGGACATCGAGATCACCTACGCGCCGCGCCCGGAGTTCGGACTCGTCCACCCGCTCCTCTCAGCCGTGCCGGGTGGGCTTGCGGCGTACGGGGGCGCCCATGTTCTGCTGCTGTCGAGCCCCGTCGACCTGCGGATGAGCGGCTCCACGGCCCACGGCCGAATCCCGCTCACGGCGGGGCACCGCCTCGGATTCGCCCTGCACGTCGGGACCGCGTGGGAGAGGGAGTCGGCGACTTGGCGGACGGGACGGATCCAGCGTCGCATGTCCGACACCGTCGAAGGCTGGCGCTCCTGGTCGAAGCTCCACCGCGGCTACGTCGGCCCCTGGCAGGACGAAGTGAGCCACAGTGGACGCGTGCTGCGGGCCCTGACCTTCGCACCCACCGGGGCCATCGTCGCCGCGGCCACCACCTCTCTGCCCGAGAAGACGGGCGGAACGCGCAACTGGGACTACCGCTACACATGGGTCCGCGACGCCAGCTTTACCCTTCAGGCACTGGCCACGGCCGCCTGCGAGAAGGAAAAGAACCGGTTCTTCGGCTTCCTCGCCCGGGCCGCGGCAAGCCAACTCGACCGCGGCGCCGACCTGCAGATCATGTACGGCATCGGCGGAGAACGTGATCTGAGCGAGCGGCCCCTGCCTCACCTGACCGGCTGGCGCAACAGCAGCCCCGTTCGGATCGGCAACGACGCCTGGCGCCAACGCCAACTCGACGTCTACGGCGAACTCCTCGACGCCGCAGCCCAGACCCTTCCACCCGATGAGCCTCTCGACCCAGCCACCCGTACCTTTCTGCTCCAGGCAGCCGAGACAGCCGCCCAGCGGTGGACCCAACCGGATCAGGGCATCTGGGAAAGACGCGGACCCAGCAGACACTTCCTCCACTCGAAACTGATGTGCTGGGTCGCCCTGGACCGCGCCATCAGCATGGCCCCTGCCCTCCAGGCCGACGAACGCCTGCCCCACTGGCAGCACGAGCGCGACCAGATCCGCCAAGCCATCGAACAACGCGGCTGGAACCGCGACCTGGGCGCCTTCACCCAGGCATTCGACACCGACGACCTCGACGCCTCCGTACTGATGCTGCCCATCGTCGGCTTCCTGCCACCACACGACCCCCGCATCCAGTCCACCGTGCAGGCCGTCGCCACCCAACTGACCGACCACAACGGCCTGGTCCGCCGCTACCTCACCGACGAACTACAGGAAGAAGAAGGCACCTTCCTGCTGTGCACCTTCTGGCTTGCCCAAGCCCTCGCCCTCACCGGCCACACCACCCGTGCACGACACGCCTTCCAAACCGCCCTCGCACACGCCAACGACCTCGGCCTGCTGGCCGAGGAGACCGACTCCACCACATCAGAGGCCCTCGGCAACTTCCCCCAAGCCTTCAGCCACATCGGGCTCATCAACGCCGCTCGCGCCATCCGCGATGCCGAGCGACAAGACATCCACGCCTAGGGCCTGTCTGATGGGTCGTCTGACCGGAGTCCGAGCCGGTGCGAACAGGGCCGTGGCCTACCGTGATGCAGTCGTTCACGGGTGGTGGGGCATCTGGGGTGCGCCCGTGCCGCCGCCGGTTCGGATGGCTTCCACAGCGGGGTGATGAAGTGCTGTCAGGCCGTCTTCGGGTAGGAGGGTGGGGCCTCCTTGGAGGTGGTACCACTCGTCGGCGCCTGTGTACTGCACGGTGATGCTGGCTTCGGTGCCGAGGTCGGTCGTGGTAACGGTGAGGTCGCCGGTGATGACGCCGACTTCGAAGGTGAAAGCGCCGACGTTGCCGAGGCCCGGCTGCCGACGGGGTTCGTCTGCGTCCCTCTTCCGTGGCTGAACATTGCTTGGGGCACTACGCGGAGTGCCCCAAGCACGGGGTGTCAGTTTTGGCAGGCGCAGCCCCATGGTGGTCCTGGCCGCAGTGACGGGCGGGGCGGGAGCGCGGGAGGCCTCGGCTGAGGTGCGGGAGGCATCGGCGGCCAGTGGCAGGGATCCGTCCTCAGACGACTTCGATGGCGGTGGACGGTGAGACACGGTCGCCGACCGTGAACTGGACGCTGGTGGTGCCGTGGGGTGTGTCGTCGGAGGCACTCACGCAGACCCACATGACCGACTGTGATCCGTCCCCGGGGATTCCCAGGTCTACGTCGGAGAAGGACAGTGTCTGACCGTCCTCGGAAATGCTTCCCACGTACACGGTGATGTTCTGGTCGGCACCCCAGACGGTCAGCTGGTGATCGGCGCTGCCCTGCGTACCGAACCCCATGTCGGCGTCGGCCGGGAGGACCGCGGTGACGGTTTGCAGCGGGATGGCCTGCGAGCCGTTGTTCTGCACCTCCACACCCGGATACACGGGCGGCCCTCCCCGCTCTGCGGTCACCGGAGCGCCGCCCGGCGACAGGGAGAAGTTCGGGGCGACGACGATCGTCGTGGACGGAGATGGCTTTCCTCCCACGGTGAAGGTCAGGCTGGTGGCTCCGAGCGGGGCATCGTGGCCGGCGCTCACGGCGACCCACATGATGGCCGTGCCGGGCAGTTCCAGGTCCACGTCCGAGAAGGCGAGCGAGGTTCCGTCCTCGGACAGGGTTCCCGTGTACTGGGCGGTTTCCCCGTCGGTGTTCTGGACGGTCAGCTGGTAGTCGGCGAGTGTCTGCGTGCCGAAGAGCAGACCGCGGTCGGCGGGCAGGGCCACTGTCACTGTCGCCGGGGCGAACGCCATGTCGGATTCGACATGTACTCCGGGGTAGCCGGCCCGTCCGCCCTGCCTGAGCTCCACGTCGGGCGGTCCGCCGGGCGTCACCGTGAACTCCGTCCACTGCAGCACCACCTGGCCGCGGCTTTCTGCGTCGCCGACGGGAGACTGGTACAGGGGATCGTCCTTGCCACCCGCCCGGGTGCCATTGCCGGCCAGGGTGCGTCCCCCGGTAACGCCGGGACCGTTCACGAAGCTGCTGCCACCGGCCCCGCCACTGTAGAAGGCGCCGGCGGTGCCGCCGATGCCGAGGCCGCCACCGCCGCCCGCGTAGCCGGCGCCCCCGCCGCTGGAGCCGCCGTAGCCCGCGCCTCCGCCTCCGCCCATGCCGGGGATCGGTACCTGGCCCCCAGGGGTCCCGTTCGCGTTGGCGCCGCCGTTCTGGCCGGTGTTGCCGCCGCGCCCCCCATAGCTGGTGTTGGTGGAAATGGCCCCGCCGGCGCCGCCGGTGGAACCCGAAGCTCCATGCGCCGGCGGTCCGGTCCAGCCGCCCCACGAGCCCGTCCGTGCGTCAAAACCGCTGGTGCCGCCGCCCGCACCACCACGCACATCAGGGTTGTCCAACGCGCACGCTCCGCCTCCTCCGGCGATCAGCAGCGTCTGCCCCAGCCGCTGGCTGAACAGGCCGCTCATGCCGCCCCCGCCGGAGGGGCCTCCGCCCAGGTCGACAACGACCCGCAGGGTCTCCCCCGGCACGACGGCGATGTCCCCGGTGGCGAAACCGCCCCCGCCCCCCTTGCTGGACCCAGCACCCCCACCACCCCAGCAGCGGGCGTTGACCGTGGTGACACCAGGAGGAACGGTGAAGTTCTCCACGCTGCCGGAATAGTTGAAGCGCCGGCTGTGGGTGTACGGAGCGATCGGTGCGCTCGCGGCCGGGGCAATGGCCACACGGGGCTCGATCACACTGGCGGGCTCGAGAGCGGCGGGGAGGGTTTCCTGGGGCATGGTGTGTCGTCCTTACGTTGCAGATTGAGCTGATTTCCCGTGGTTCGCGTGGCACGCAGACAGGTCCGCAAGCCAAGTGCGCGGCGCGTGCCGGGCGTTGTTCGGGGGCTGTCGCGGTGCGGGTCGGTCTGGTTGTTCGGGGCTGCGGAGGCGTGGTCCGGCTCCGCTGGGCAGTGCCGTCAGGGGCAGGTGTGTCTTTCGGCTCCCGCATCCGCGACGTCGCCCCTGGGGCTGCGGCTCATCTCGCCGGCGTCGACGAGCGTGCCGATCGCGCGCCTGCGCACGCCGTTGCGGTGGCTGGTCCTGCTCAGGGATTCGACGGCGTTGCACCAGACATCGAGGTCGGGAGCTGCACTGAGTTCGATGGAGCGGGCCTTGGCCCGGCGGGAGGCGCGGTCCCAGTTGTCCGGGTCCCGCAGGGAGGTCAGGGCGTGGATCCAGGCGTTGAGGTCGTCGCGGTAGGCGAAGATCCCGGCTTCGCCGAGGGACTCGACCAGGCCCGGGGTGGGATGGGCGATGACCGGGATGCCGGAGGCGAACGCCTCCACCGCCACCCGCCCCCACGACTCGTACAGGCTCGGCATGAGCATCACGCGCGAGCGGCTGTAGACGTGCTCGCGCATCTGCTGTCCCGGCACGCCATCAGCCACTTCGCAGTTGGGCAGCCGCGGTGGCGGCATGATCTGCTGCCCGTAGGCGCCGCGCACCCCGAGGAAGTTCCATTCCGGGGTCCAGGCGGCGATCTGCCAGAACACCTCGCCACCCTTGTCCGGGTTGAGATTGACCAGGGTCGCGCGGTCGCCGGGCTGGGTGCGGTATTCCTCGGCGAGCACCGGCGGACGGACGACGATGCTGTGCCGGGGCAGGAACTCCCGCGGGTAGCGGGCGTAGAAGATCTCACCGTCCCGCCGGATCCACTCGCTGTTGTACACGACGAGGTCAGCGCCCGCGGCGTTGTGGAAGCTGGTGGCGAAGTTGTCGTGGCAGATCACGGCCAGGGGAATGCGCCGGTCCCGCGCGAGCCCGGCCAGCAGGGGCACGTTCTCGAAGTGGGACAGCAGCACGTCCGCCTTCTGCGCGCGGGCGGCGAAGTCCAGGCCTTCCTGATACGGGACGACCTGCACCCCGTCGATCTCGTAGGTCTTCTCGGTCCCTCCGGGGTGCGAGAGCCAGACCTCCACCTGGTGACCACGCGCGGCCAGAGGGCGGAGCATCGAGTGCAGCATCCACTCCGAGCCCGCGTTGTGGTCCGGCGGATACCCGTACACCCGGGCCACGATGGACATACACCGCCCCGGAGATGCCACGGCCAGCCGGTACGGGCGGGATGCCACTGAGTCCACCTGCAAGAACTCCCCCCAACGGGTCGAAACGACGAATCGGCGCATCAGGCGGAGCAGGGCCTCGCATGCTCCGCGACGACGTCGAGCCGGGCGACACCCACACCGCCGGCGAGAACGCCAACACCTCCACGTGACTACCCTGTGTACTCAATCGAATGCTTTGCGTGTCCATCGTGTGGGTCAGCGTGCGGAAGCACTCAACAGCGCAGTCACACACGCCACTTGACCGCGCGAGCGGCCCGCGCGCGCCCTGCATCAGCGCCGCTCGTCACCCCCGGAGCCACTTCTTGAGTTCTGTCCGGCGGGTTATCCGTAAAGCCAGAGCCGAAGGGCTGCGGTAGTCACGGTGCCGTGAAAGACATACGCCCTCTTGTCGAAGCGCGTGGCCACCGCCCGATTCATCCTCAACCGGTTGATCAGTCGCTCGACTTCGTTCCTGCGGGCATAGCGTGCTCGATCGAAGCCGGTGGGCCTGCCGCCGTTGCTGCCACGGCGCCTACGGTGGGCCCGCTGGTCACGGCGTTCGGGGATGGTGTGCTGATCTGCCGACGCCGTAGGTAACGGCGGTTTCGGCGTGACGAGTACGCTTTGTCGCCGCTCACATGGTCCGGTCGGCTGCGCGGACGGCCACCGGTCGGCCGGGGCACGCGAATGCGTTCCAGGACCGGGATCATCTGCGGGGCATCGCCCCACTGCCCGGGGGTGAGCAGCATGGCCAACGGCCGCCGTCCGCCCTCACCCGCCAAGTGAATCTTTGCCGTCAGACCGCCACGTGAACGGCCGAGGGCTTCATCCGGACGGTGCTCGGCGGGCCGGGCACGCCTGCCAGATTTCCGCGGCGCCTGCTTGCGTGCGCCGACGGCGTGCTGATGAGCACGGCACACAGTGGAGTCCACACTCACCATGGACCAGTCGATATGGCGTTCCGCGTCGGCATCAGCTTGGACAACACGGAAAAGCCTCTCCCAAGTGCCGTCTGCGGACCAGCGCCGGTGCCGGTCATAGCAGGTCTGCCAGCTTCCGAACCTCCTTGGAATATCCCGCCACAGGATACCGGTCCGTATGCGGAACAAGATCCCGTTGATGACCTGCCGGTGGTCCTTCCACCGTCCGCCCCGACCAGCGTTCATCGGTAAGTGCGGCTCCAGCTGCATCCATTCAGAGTCGCTCAGATCACCCCGTCCCACGCGACCTTGAACGATTGACAGCCTGGCTCGTCATCGACCCATCAGACAGGCCCTAGGAACTGCTGTCGACAGGCCGGCCCGTGGCCACCGATCGCTCGAAGTCACGTCAACCACATGCTGACGTGGCCAGGCGGCCTTGCCGGCCCGGCAGGGGATGCCCGCCTGGGTCAAGGCGCCGATGATGCCGTGGGATCGGGCGGCCTTGATGTCGTGAACGGCGCCGGGCCGGGCAGCTGAGGCCCGGAGCAACTCAGCAGGGGCTGCGTCGGCTTCATGCGTCTCAGGCAGGCACCCAGTGCGACCGTGAGAGCGGCAACGCCGTAGGCCCATGCCTGCAAAGGGAACCCGGGCAACAGCCGCCCGGCGAGGTAGAGAACTGTGCCGGCCACGGTGACGGCGAGCCACTCCCAGCGGCCGTCCAGGGCTGCGAGGGCGATGACGAGCAGGGAGTACCAGGGGTAGTTGGGTGAGAACACCAGCAGCGCCGTGCCGGTCACCAGGAGGGCACCACTCCAGGGACGTGCCGGGTCTCCGCGCCACCATATGAACAGGGCCGTCAGCGCGAGCAGGACAACAGCGGCGATTCCGGCGGCCGAGTCCGGCAGGACCAGCCGAAGCAGGGCGAAGCGGCGTACGTCGCCGGGTTCGTAGCCCTCTTCGTTCAGGTAGCCGGGGAGATAGCCGAGGACGCTGGTGCCGGAGGCCAGGACGTAGGGCAGGTAGGCGAGCGCGACCGCGCCGAGGGCAGCCGCCGCCACACTCCCGATGCGTCGCGCGCTGCGCTGTCCGGACAGGGCGCCGGGCAGCGCCAGCACGGGCAGCAGTTTGACCGCGACGGCCGCGCCGAGCAGGGCTCCACGACGCGCCCCGGAAGTGGCGGTGCCCAGTGCCAGCACGGTGAGCAGGACGCCGAGGGTGTCGACGTGGGCGTTGTTGACGGCTTCGAAGGGGACGGCCGGGCACCAGCCCCACAGTGCGGCCCGGGCTGGGGCTCGTTGCGGGTCGCCGCGTCGCCGCAGGACAGCGAGCAGGGCGACGGTGGTGCCGAACGCCAGTACCGCTCCGCCCACTTGGAGCGGCTTGTGACGAGTACCCGGTGGCGAGAGGACGTGAACGGCGAGGAACCAGCCCTCCGCGACGGGCGGGTAGATCGTCGGCACGCCGGGCCGGTTGATGCGGACGCACGCGCCGCTGTCGGTGCGCCTCAGCCCCCAGCCGTCGCAGGCTCCGCCGGCGGGAAACAGCCACTCGTCCCGCAGACGGGCGAGTTGGGGGGCGGCCGGCGGGTGGGCGTAGGGGGAGATACCGGCCGCCTGCACGCGGCCGTCCCAGGCGTAGCGGTACATGTCGTCGCTGGTGCGGGGCGGTGCCGCCAGGCCGGACAGTGCGACGGCGGCGGAGCCCGCGAGCACCAGGAAGGTCGCGGCGCGCGCGGGGAGTTTGCGCACGGCCCAGACCCCGGCGGCGAACAGGGCCCAGGCTATGGCGTATCCCACGAGCAGGCGGCCCGGGTCGCTCTGGTTGTCGCCGACGTGGAGCGTGCCGATGACAACTGCGCCGAGTGCGACGAGCACCGCCACGACCAGGGCGGTACGCGTACGGCCGACGCGGCGGTTCACCGGCTCTGCGGGGTGGTCGGGCAATGGCTCCGCAGGCCGGGGAGCCGACGTACGCGTGGGGGCGCTGTCGGTCATGAGTGGTGCGGCCTTTCGGTGTTCGAGGGCTGCGCGTCGGGGTGATTCGCGCGCCGGCGGCGTAGTTCCGCGAACGGGCGTCCTTCGCACGTCCACCTGCCGGTCGGGGTCCAGCCGGCGGAGTCTGCGGCGTTCAGGAGCGCGGTGGTGCCGAGCCTGGCCCAGGGAAAGGGCCGCCCGTGGTGGCCGTGGGCGTCCTCGACGCGCACGGTGAGGCGCTGGTCCACGTCCTGCGGGACGGCTTCGGCCAGCAGGACCCCACCGGGGGCGACGAGTTCACGCATGCGGCGGAGCAGGGCGACGGGATCGCCGCCGATGCCGATGTTGCCGTCCATCAGCAGCACGGTGCCCCAGCGGCCCTCGCCCGGGAGGCGGTCAAAGGCCGAGCGCCGGATGGCGGCGCCACCACTGCGCCGGGTGCGCTTCACGGCGTCCCGGCTGAGGTCCACGCCCAACGCCGGTACGCCGCGGGCGGCCAGTGCGGCCACCATGCGTCCCGGCCCGCAACCCACGTCCAGGACGGAGCCCGTACATCGGCGCAGCACGCTGGTGTCCGCCGCGTCGGGAGGTGCACACCAGCGCTCCACGTCCAGCGGCAGCATGTGCTCCTCGCCGAAGCCCTCGGGGTGATCGGGCTGTGCCAGGCGGCGCAGGAACAGCGGGCCGCGCCCGGTGCGCAGAGCGTGGGCATAGGGATCGTCGATCCACGGTGCGCCCGGTTCCACGGACACGGCGGGGCGAACGGGGAGCGTCGCCATGCGCTTCCTGGCCCTGACCACCGTCGGGTTCTCCGCCCGGGGCTCCGCCACGGCCGGTTCCGGCCGCTCGGCCACGGCGGAGTCGATGCCGACCACCGTCCCGCTCATCGGACCACCTCTGCCATCGAGTTGAGGACGGCGGCGAAGCGGGAGCCGCGCGCACAGAAGGCGGCGACCGCGGCGGCGTCGGTTGCGGTGTCCACGTCGCGCAGTACCGGCAGGTCGGTCACGGCCAGTCCTGCCTCGGCCAGGCGGATGCGCTGGATCGCGCCCGTACGGTCCGTCGACATCGGCACCCCACGGACCAAGGCACCGGCCCGGGCGGGATCGGCGAGGCCGAGCGCCCAGAACCCGCCGTCCGCAGCCGGACCGAACCAGGCGTCACGGCCGTCCCGGCCGACTCCGGCGATCATGTCGGCGGTCAGTTGCGGGGTGTCCATGCCGACCAGGAGCGTCGGGCCGTCACAGTGAGCGAAGGCGGCGACGATCCGCTCGTCCAGGCCGCCGGGGCTCTGGGGTACGACATCGTAGCCGGACGGCAGCCAGGGGCCAGGGGTACCGTCGAGAGCGAGCACGCGACGGCGTGCGGGGGCTTGCAGCAGGGTGCGGAGCGTGTCAGTGAGGGCAGCCTCGGCCAGAGTGGCCGCTTCCTGGGGCGTGTAGGGCGGGGTGAGCCGGGTCTTGACGCGGCCGGGCACGGGCTCCTTGGCGATCACCAGCAGAGTCACCGGAGGCAGGGCGTTCATCGTCCGCCTCCCCGCACGCCGGCGACGGCGGTCGTAGTGGCGGGCGTCTCGGCGAGCACGGCACGCATGTCGTGCACCGCCTGCCAGGTACCCCGCCAGGTACCGGTGACCTTGGAACGGCCGGTGCGCGGGTGATACGGCACCTCCGTCTCGCGCACCCGCCAGCCGGCATCGGCGCCGCGCACCACCATCTGCAGCGGGTACCCGGAGCGCCGGTCGGTCAGGTCCAGGGCGAGCAGAGCCTCGCGGCGGACGGCGCGCATCGGGCCGAGGTCGTGCAGACGCACCCCGGTGCGCCTGCGGATGAGCCGGGCCAACTCCAGGTTGGCCAGGCGCGCGTGCACAGGCCACGCCCTGGGGGACGTGGGGCGCCGCCGGCCCAGCACCAGATCGGCGGTGCCGCCCAGCACGGGTGCGGCGATGTCCGGCAGCAGGGCGGGGTCGAGGGAGGCGTCGCAGTCGCAGAAGCAGACGACGTCGGCCGTGGCGGCCGTCAGGCCGGCGTGGCAGGCGGCGCCGAAGCCGCGCACCGGCTCGGTCACCACGTGGGCGCCGAGTGCGCGGGCGATGTCCGCCGAGCCGTCGGTGGAGCCGTTGTCGACCACGATGGCGCGCCAGCCGGGCGGGATCCGGTCGAGCACCCACGGCAGGGCCTCGGCCTCGTCCAGACAGGGCAGCACCACATCGACCCGGGCGGGAGAAGAGGGGGAAGTCTCGATCACCCCACTCACCCTACGAACACAAAAGGGACGTAAGGGACTTGGCGTCCTTACAGATCTCTGACGTCGGCGGCAGTCCTTACGGATCTCTGACGTCCGCCACCACTCCCCCTGACAGCCGAGGGGCGGTGTGAGACTCGATACCGTGAACCGCGTACTCGTCGTGGACGACGACCCGACCGTCTCCGAGGTCGTCGCCGGATACCTGACCCGGGCGGGCTTCGACGTCGTTGTGGCCGCCGACGGCCCCACCGCCGTGGCCAAGGCCACCGCACAGCCGCCGGAACTGGTGGTGCTGGACCTGATGCTGCCCGGCATGGACGGGCTGGAGGTCTGCCGCCGAATCCGCGAGACCGGCCCGCTGCCCGTGATCATGCTGACGGCGCGAGGTGACGAGGAGGACCGCATCCTCGGCCTGGAGGTCGGGGCCGACGACTATGTCACCAAACCTTTCAGCCCGAGGGAGCTGGTCCTGCGGGTGGAGTCGGTGCTGCGCCGTGCGGGAGCGCTGGCGGCGGTGCGGAGCGCACCGTCCGTACCGCGCCTGACCGGACTACGGGCCGGACCGCTCGCTGTGGACCCCACGGCCCGCCGGGCCACCCGCCACGGCCAGGAACTTGCCCTGACCATCAGGGAATTCGATCTACTGGAGTTCCTCCTGCGCAATCCCGGGCGAGCCACCAGCCGGGAGGAACTGATGCGTCGCGTGTGGGGCTGGGAGTTCGGCGACCTGTCCACCGTCACCGTCCACGTACGGCGGCTGCGCGAGAAGATAGAGGACGACCCGGCCCGCCCCCGGCTGATCAACACCGTGTGGGGCGTCGGCTACCGCTTCGATGTACCTGAGGCGAGCGGGGCGGACGATGCTGCGTGACACCTTCCTGATCGCCCTGTACGCCGCGATCGGCGCGGGCGCCGCCGGACTGCTCGGTGTGGCCGCGCTGAGGCTGCTGCGCAACCGCTCGGTCGCGCTGTCGCTGGCCGTGGTCGCCGCCGTCGCCGTGGCGGCGATGCTCGCCGGGACGATGCTCGTGTCGTGGGCGATGCTGCTGTCGGATCACGACCTGTGGGTCGTCACCATGGTGTGCTCCATAGCGGCGATCGTCTCCCTCGCGGTGGCGCTCGTCCTGGGCCGCAGCGTCGTCAGGGGCAGCCGGGCCCTCGCCGAGGCCACCCGCGCCCTCGGTGACGAGGGCCGCTTCACCCCGCCCAGCGCCGCTCCCACGGCTGAACTTGCCCAACTGGTCCGAGAGTTGGACGCGACCAGTGCGAAGCTGGCCGCCTCCAGGGAGCGCGAGCAGGCCTTGGAGGAGTCCCGACGGGAGCTGGTCGCCTGGATCTCCCACGACCTGCGCACCCCGCTCGCCGGGCTGCAGGCGATGACCGAGGCGCTGGAGGACGGCGTGGTCGACGATCCGAGCGTCTACCACGCCCGGATCCGCACAGAGGTCGAGCGGCTCAGCGAGATGGTCGGCGACCTGTTCGAACTCTCCCGCATCCAGGCCGGCGTACTCGCCCTGAACACGGCCCGCATGTCGGTCTACGACCTCGTCGGCGACGCGATCGCGGGTGCCGACGCCCTCGCCAGGGAACACGGCGTACGGATCATCGGCGACGGAGTGGAACCGGTGCCGATCGAGGTCGACGGCCGCGAGATGTCCCGCGTCCTGGCCAACCTTCTCGTCAACGCCATCCACCGCACGCCCACCGACGGAACGGTCGCCGTCTCCGCCCGGGAGGAGGGCGGCAGCGTCGTCGTCTCGGTGACCGACGGCTGCGGCGGCATCCCGTCCGAGGACCTGCCCCGCGTCTTCGACACCGGCTGGCGCGGCACCGACGCCCGCACCCCGCCCGCCGGTGCGGGCCTGGGACTGGCCATCGTGCGGGGCATCGTCGAGGCCCACAGCGGCCGGGCCGCCGTCCACAACGTGCCCGGCGGCTGCCGCTTCGAGGTCCGCCTGCCGACAGCCGCCTGAGTGCGCTTTCCGGTCCGGAGAAGGGCCGTCCCTGTGGAGTACATGGACGGCCCCTCCGGGTTGTCACCGGGGAAGGCTCAGCCGGCCCGCAGCGCAGCCTTCGCAAACTCCGCCATTCCCTCGGCGAAGTCCACCACCGGTTTCCAGCCCAGCTCGTCGCAGAGTCTGCGCGAAGAGGCAGTGATGTGACGGACGTCGCCGAGCCGGTACTCCCCGGTGACGACGGGTGCGTCGCCGCCGTGTGCCGCGGCCAGCGCGGCGGCCATCTCCCCCACCGTGTGCGGCTCGCCGCTGCCGACGTTGTACGCCCGCAATCCACCCTCTGGCAGAGCGGCCAGCCCGTCCATGGCCGCGAGGTTGGCCCCCGCGACGTCCCGCACGTGCACGAAGTCCCGGCGCTGACCGCCGTCCTCGAACACACGAGGTGCCTCACCGCGCGCCAGCGCGGACCGGAACAGGGAGGCGACTCCCGCGTACGGGGTGTCCCGCGGCATACCCGGCCCGTACACGTTGTGGTAGCGGAGCGATGCCACCCGGGCACCGGTCGCCCGTGCCCATGCCGCGGCCAGATGCTCCTGCGCGAGCTTGGTGGCCGCGTAGACGTTGCGCGGATCGGTCGGCGCCTCCTCCCCCACCAGCCCGGCGGACAGGGGCTCGCCACAGTGTGGGCACGGCGGTTCGAAACGGCCCGCGTCCAGATCGGCGATCCGTCGCGGCCCCGGCCGCACGACGCCGTGCCGGGCGCACTCGTAGCGGCCCTCTCCGTAGACCACCATGGAACTCGCCAGCACGAGCCGGCGTACCCCGGCCGCAGCCATGCCTGCCAGCAGTACGGCAGTGCCGAGGTCGTTGCAGCCGACGTAGTCGGGCGCGTCCGCGAAGTCCTTGCCGAGCCCGACCATCGCCGCCTGATGGCAGACGGCATCCACGCCCCGCAGAGCGTCCGCCACCGCTCCCCTGTCGCGCACATCCGCGTGGCGCCAGTCGACACCATCAGGAACGGGCGGCGGCGTACGGTGGGCGGCGGGCAGGAGCGCGTCGAGCACGCGTACCTCGTGCCCGGCGCCGGTGAAAGCGCTGACGATGTGCGAGCCGATGAAGCCCGCACCTCCGGTGACCAGGATCAACATGCTTCGACGCTATGCCTGGGTGCGCGTCTGCGGATGCCGGGGCGCGGATCCGTCAGGGGTTCGTAAGCCTTCCGGACCGGCCGGACGCCGCCACGCTCAGCAGACCGAAGCCCACGGCGAACGCGAACATGGTGAACACGCCGCGGGGCCAGAAGATGTGACTGTCGAGGAACGACCAGCACGCCCCCAGCACCACCACGGCCCCGGGCAGCACCCGGACGCCGTGGCGCCGCAGCAGTACCGTGCCTGCGGCGATTGCGGCGACGGTCAGCGCGTACACCCCTGCCCGGCCCAACTCGTCACCGGTCGAGAACAGCCGCCCCACCGCCTCGTGCACTCCATGGCCCGCGATTGTCCCGGCAGAGATGCCGGCCACCGCGTCCAGCCCCGAGTAGTAGGCCGCGTAACCAAGACACCCGGCCCAGGCGACCACGGTGAGTGCTCCGTCGAGGTCATACGACGGTCTGCCCCACAGCGGCACCAGCAGGCCGAGCGCCAGCAGCGGAAAGGCGGGCAGCAGGGCGACATGCAGCGCCGTCCAATGAGCGGCTGTCGACGCGGTGAGATGCCGCGGGTGGGTCAGGCCCGCCACAGCCAGGAACAGGGGCGGAGCCGTTACGAGGACCACCGTGCGAAGAGTGCGCATGGCGCCACCGTAGGAATGCCCTACGCCAGGCGGGGCCCGTACCGGCGGTGCGTAAGACACCCGTAAGACGCCGCCGTTACGAGGGTGGACGCCGTCGGCTGCGGCGGACCTCCTTCGCCACCACCAGCAGAACCGTGAACGTGGCCACGGCCACCAGGGTCAGCAGCCAGTTGCGCGGGTAGTCGAGCGGCAGCACTGTCGAGTTGGCCCGCGGCCCCGGTCGAAGCAGCACCGGTAGCGCCACCGCGGTAAGGGCACCCCCTACGAGCAGCGCCCCGCGGATGGGCCCCCGCACCCCGCCACGGACCAGCACCAGTCCGACGAGCAGCACCAGCGGCGCGAGAAGCGCGTCGTGCAACACCACCGCCCCGCCGAGCCACTCCAGTACACCCATCAGGTCCTGCTGCCTGTCCAACAGCAAGGAAGCGCCGACACCCATCAGCGCCAGCCCGGCGGCACCGGCCAGCAGTCGCAGCACCTTGACTCTCATGACAGGACCTCCAGTCGGCCGACCCACTTGGTCTGCAGTACGCCCGGACGGTTCGGAGCGATCAGGCGCACCGGGTATCCGTGGTCGGGCGACAGTTCCTCACCGTTCAGCCGCAGTGCGAGCAGGGTCAGCGGGTCCCGGGCGTGCTCGTGACCCATCTCGGAGACCCGGTAACCGCCCCGGGTCTGCAACGACACCACCCGTACCCGCGCGTGGACCGGGGCGCCCGCCCGCTCCAGCAGGTCCACGACGCGCACGCCTGTCCAGTGCGCCGACTTGCTCCAGCCCTCCACGCAGGCGATGGGCAGCTCGACCTCGTGCTGGGGCAGTGCGCGCAGTTCGTCCAACGTCAGTGTGTAGGGCCGCGGTCCTGAGATGGTCAGGCGGTAGCGCTCGGGGTGGATCAGGCCGACCCCGGCCGCGGCGGCGGTCCGGTTGACCGGCAGGCCCTCGGGACCATGGTCAGGGTGGCGGGGTGCGAGGAGAGTCAGGTCCTTCAGCGGGGTGAAGGACTGCCCCACCGTGGTGATGGTGACCGCGCCGACCGCCGCTGCCACCGCGGCGAGCAGGGAGCGCCGATCCGGGGCATCCTCGGCCGGCAGGGACAGCGTGCCCGCCGAGCGACGGCTCCAGTGTGCCGCGATCTCAGGTGCCTTGACCGCGATGTGGAGCACCAGCGCTCCTATCAGCAGCCAGGCCACGGCGTAGTGCACCTCCACGAAGGAGAAGGGCCACGGGTACCACTGGGCGGTGTTCAGCAGGCCGGTCGCCAGCTCGAAGAGGGCGGCCGCGACCAGGACAGCCACCGACACCCGTTCCAGGGCGTGCCGCACCGAGCGCACCGGGGGCCACTCGAACAGGCGGGGATACACCGTCCACAACTTGGCGAGCAGCAACGGGATCGCCGCGATACCGGACGCGACGTGGAGCCCCTGCGTGAACCGGTAGCCCCACACCGGACGGCTGGGTAGCTCGCCCGCGAGCCATCCCGGCGGGTGCTGCATGAAGTGACTGATCAAACCGGTGCAGAAGCACACCGCGAACGCCAGGCCGAGCCACCGCCCGATCGAGGTCGCCGTGCGGGCATCGTGCAGTCGGCCCTTGAACACGGGCGGAAAGAAGCGCGATCTCATGCCTTCCATCCCACCCGGAGGAAGGCCGCCATGGAACGTCCGACCGCCTTACGGAACAGGGACGTCTCCCGGCCACAGGGCACGCCGAACATCCGCGGCACTCCACCCGTCGCCGTCCTGACCACCCGTGTGACAGGCACTTGGCTGTGACAGGCACTTGGCGGAAGCTGGGAACCTGTCCGGCGTCCGCGCTTCGCCATACAGCCGTCACGCCGTCCAGCACCTCGAAGCCTCCACATGAGTCTTCCTGGAACACCTCCTGCGAGGCGGTCGGGCCGGTGCACAGCCTTGCCTGAGCAGGACAGCCGCAGCGCGAGGACGCACACGCGTCGCTGCCCGGCCAGTGCCGGCCACGTAGCCGCGAAGTCGACCTCCGACTCCTCACCCTCAGCTTTCGACCTAGGGAGCGTGCCCTCCAGGAACCGCCGGGCCGCCGTGGCCTCCGACCCAACGGCGCTCCCTCCCGCAGCGGTCCTGACAGCCCGGAACAGGTCAGCGCGTACCCAAGTTGCCGAACTGTCGACTCCAACGGTGGGCACCCGCTCTGGGCGGCCGAATTCCTTTCGAGAGCATGACGTTTCCCGATGAAGTGATCTCGAACCGTGCTGGCGCGGCTAGGGCCTGTCCGGCGGATCTTGTGACCGTCGTGGTGTCGTGTCGTTGGCATGGCCATGAGGCGGGGAGATCTGTCGAACGCGGAGTGGGTCCGGCTGAAGCCGCATCTGCCGAAGTCCGGGAGGCGCGGGGGCCGTTGGGTCAGCCACCGCAGGATCATCAACGGGATCTTGTACCGGCAGCGAACCGGGGTGCCCTGGCGGGATCTGCCCACACGTTTCGGTCCCTGGAAGACCGTGTACGAGCGGCACAGACGCTGGTCGGCGGACGGTACGTGGGACAAGGTCTTCGCGGCCATACTGGCTGACGCCGACGCAGAAGGCCGCATCGACTGGTCGATGGTGAGCGTGGACTCCACCTCCTGCAGGGCCCACCAGCATGCCGCCGGGGCCCGCAGAACAGCGCCCCGAGTGCAGGGAAAGGGTGCACGCGCACGCCCCCGGCAGCACCGCCCCGACGAGGGACTCGGACGCTCACGGGGCGGCCTCACCTGCAAGATCCATCTCGCTGGTGAGGGCGGGCGCCGCCCGCTGGCCATGTTGATAACTCCGGGTCAATGGGGCGACGCCCCGCAACTCATCCCGGTCATGGAACGCATCCGCGTCAGTCGCCTGGGCGGCGGGCATCCGCGCACCCGGCCCGACCACCTCGGCGGCGATAGAGCGTACTCGTCCCGCCGCATCCCACACCATCCCCGAACCGAAGAACCAGCGGGCCAACCGCCAGCGCCGGGGCAGCAGGGGCGGCCGGCCCGCTGGCTTCGACAAGACGATCTACAAGCGCAGGAACGAAGTTGAGCGAACGATCAACGCGTTGAAGAACTTCCGAGCAGTGGCCACGAGGTTCGACAAGAGGGCCTACGTCCTTCACGGCACCGTGATCGTTGCAGCAATTCGCCTGTGGCTTGGCTCGTAGACCAGCCGATGAGCGTGTAAGTACCCAGCATCACCGGACGAGCCCGATGGCCTCAATCTCAATCATCCACTCAGGGTTGGCGAGTGAGGAGACCTCCACGAACGACTCCGCGAGGTGCGGCTTGTCCGGGAAGTGTTCTGCGCGCAACTTCGCGAAGATGTCCTGCTGTGCGATGTCCGTGACGAACACGGTCGCCTTGACTACCTCGGCGAGGCTGGAGCCCGCGTTGGTCAGGACCGTCGACAGATTCGCGAGCGCCTGACGGGCTTGCCTCTCGAAGTCCCCCGCGCCGACCGTGGCTCCCTGGGCATCAATCGGCGCCTGCCCTGAGGTGAAGACCAAGTTCCCGACCCGGACGCCGAGCGAGATACCGGCCGACTCGTACCAGTCGGGTTCCGCGGAGACGCGCACGCGCTCGGCGGCAGGCTGTGTGACGGACATACTGCTGACACTCCCTCAAAACTTCACACACGGAGCCGGGCAGCTGTGATCACCCGACCTGATCGACAGCTACGAGACCCTGAGATTCATTCCCGAGGGCCTGCCTGCTCGCCTCGGCACAGCTCGGGTGACAGCCCCCCTACGCGAGCACGCCACGTCCCAGGCATGAACCGCCGGACAGGCCCTAGCGTGCTGGGCATGACGAACGCGGAGATCCGGGGTGCCGTGCTTTGCAGACCGTGGCCTTACGGAAGCGGGCACGGCCCTTCAACTTGGCAGTCCCGCGACCCGTCGGACAGGCCCTAGGGAAGCCGCAACTGAGCGGCAGTCATGCTCAACTTAACGTTGCACTTCACGACTTACACAGGGGCGCAGGGTTGCCGTCCCTCGCTGTCATGACGCAAGAACTCAAGGGAGCCGGCATCTCCCGCAGCACGGTCTACGACGCCTTCTCCAGCACGCGCCTCCCCTCATGGCAGGTTGTTGACGCACTAGTTGAGGTGTTGGGCACCAGGCACCCCCGGACGGCTCCTGAAGAGGAGCAACCCCGCTTCTACGACCTGTGGATCGGCGCAGTGAGCGAAGAGGACGAAGAGCAGGACGACGACCTACACGCTCTGGCGGCTGCCGGAAGCACCGCAATCGTGAGCGCTATGGCCACCGAGGCGTGGAAGTCCCTGCGTGAAAGTTCGCGGGCCGTTCTCACGAGACGGAACAGTGACCGCATATGGCTACGCGTCCCGTTCGAGCTCAAGGCAGATGCCAAGAAACATGGAGCTCGCTGGGGAAACACCTCAACTCGACGCCCCGCTGCTATCCCCCGTGCAGCAGGGCGTTGGATTCCCGACGCGACAAGACAATCGCCTGTCACACTCAAGAACCAATGGCGTCTATCGCAACCCGTAGACCTCGCGCGCCACAAAACGGCATGTACGAAGCAGGACAGCGCCAACACGAGATCGAGCGGCACATCAGGAAGTGGAAGAACCGCGCCGCCGCCTCGACCACCCCCGAAGGCAAGCCCGCGGCCGAAGCCAAGGTGCGCCAGTGGCAGCAGAAGAAGGCAAGCGGCGCGTTCAGGCTTCCGGGCTCATCCCGGCCCACGCGATCAGTTGGCCGGTCCACTGAGGCATCGGGATGGGCTCCGAGGGCGAGCGTGTCGTCCTGGGCACAAGGGCTGGGCGCCCGCGGCATGGCATATGGCATCAAGGGGGACGCCACTGCGGCCGAGCCCGACTCAGTACGCGACAGAACCCCCGACTGAGGACAGCCAGCGGGGGGTCTGTATCGGCTTTTCTGTCACACGGGAATCACGAACCCCATCGACGCACCGGGACCACAAGGTTCCCACCTGCGCAAACAGCGTCACCCTGGACCACATGGACGTCAGAAGACGGTTCAGACTACCTGTGCCATGTGGTACCCAGTGAGGGACCCAGGATCAGGACCGGGGCGTCTTCTGGCCCGTCAAAGCGGTATTGCAGGGTGTTCGGTGGTGTCTCGCTCACCCGCCCGACCCTCTCATCTGTCACGAAAGCCCCTATGAGCGGGGTGCTGGCTGTAGCTGTCTGACCAGGTGGAAGACCTCTCGGGCCGCGTAGCGATTGAGGCATCGGACGATTTCGCGCCGGGCTGACATCGCACAGCGCGGCGAAGGACGCCTCACTGTCCAGGCGTTCCGGGTTGTGGCCCCCAACGTGATCCGAGTGGCCTGCAGCACCGACTCCTCGCCGACCTCCTCGCGACTGCTCGCGTCGGCGAACCGCGTGCGGGCTTTCACGGCCGACGCCTTCGTGAGTTTGTACATCCTGGCGATCTGCACCGGCCTGTCGCCTGCTTCGGCCCGCGCACAGGCCCGTCCGCTCAGTACGGCGCGCGCCGCGTTCTGGGCATCGAGCGGGTCCGATTTGCCGCGTCGGCGGCGATCCGCTCGGTCCATCCAGTTCACGTCAATCACGTCCACACCCTGGGCCAGGAGGTTGCGGGACAGGCGGCGTACTGGACATGGTCGATACTTCGGTCAGAAAAGTCATGAGTCGGACCCCGGACCCGCATGCACGCCCATGCCACCTCCGAGCAGCCCCACTTCACACCGGACGCCGGCTGACCGAGACCGATCCCGCTGCCGGGCCGAAAGCGTGGTCGACCCGGCGCCGACGCCGCGTGGGGTCGCAGGCGGCGGGGCTCGTCAAGAGGGTGTCTGCCCGGCGCTCGCCACCCGTACGTCGGTGCAGTTCGCCGCTCAGTTCCCCGCCGACATGGCCGAGCGGGCGTACTCGGTGGGCGTCCGGCCGTAGTGCTTCTTGAACGCGCGGATGAAGTGGCTGCTGTCCGCGAACTGCCAGTGGGCAGCGAGTTCGGAGACGCTCAGCCGACCGGAGGGCACGGTGAGGGCGAGCCGGGCCTCTTCCAGCCGTCGCCGGCGGATGTAGGCGGTCACCGGCTCTCCTGTTGCGGCGAACGCCCGCTGCAGGTTGCGTACGGAGACGTTGAGTTCACGGGCCAGCATCGTCCCGGACAGTTCGGGGTCGGCAAGGTGGCTGTCCGCGAGGTCTTTTGCGGCCTGTGCGAGCGCGGGAGCCAGCTGGGGTTCCGCGTCGTCGACCCGCTGCCTCGCCACCGCCTTGGCCAGCTCGATGAGTGTGCTGTGGGCCGCATGCACTCCCGCCGGCCCGAGGCCGGCGACTGTTTCGTAGATCATGTTCGAGTGGGCCACCAGCAGGCGCACCTCGGCGCAGTCCGACGGCCCGCTGATGCCCTGCCGCTGACCGAGCAGTGGTGTGAGCAGGGTGGCGGGCAGGACGAGGACCTTCGCCGTCGTGTCCGGCGGCGTCTCGAAGTGCAGGGGCCGTCCGATGTGGCGGAGCAGGAACTGCCCGGCCGTCACGGTCTGTTCGCTGCGGGCGAGCGGGGCACCCAACGTCCATGCGCCGCGCTGCACGACGTACATCCGTACCTGATCCTCGACGCCGTCGAGGGGCCCCTCGGTGCGGATCGGCGAGGCGCCGTGCAGATCGGTGATCGCCACGTCGCCCACCTTGGCGGCGCGACTCTTGACCCGGAAATCACGGACCGTGGCCGGACTGAAGGTCGGCAGCGGGAAGCCGTCGCCGATCTCCGTCTCCCAGCCGCTGCGGAAGGCGTCGAACGGTCGCGGCGCGGTGTCCGGGAGTGCGGAATCCGCGGAGGACGCCACGCCTGCCCCGTAGGCTTTCGCTCCCGTGCTGTTCATCGACGGTCGCCCCCCTCCGCGTTCGTCGCTCCGACGCCGCCTGGCGCCGATGTTCTGCCCGGATGGCGCCATGGTTCAAGCCGGTGCTGTGCCGATCTTCCTAGGCTTCGAAGGCAGGGACAACCCCCGTTCGAGCCCGGTGCAAACCCAGGAGGAGACGCTTGTGCGCCAACACGATTCCGCCCCGGTGGCCGTCATCACGGGCGCCGGTACCGGCATCGGCATCGGCATCGGAGCCGCGACCGCGCTCCGATTCGCCGTCGACGGGTACACCGTGGTGCTCGTCGGACACACTGAGCCGCCCCTCCAGCAGATCACCCGGGAAGGCACGGGGGATGCGGAGATACGTCCCTGGGCTGCGGACGCCCGGGGCGCTCGGCCACCTGACCGAGGCCGCCACCCGTGCCGACATCGAACACGCCCTCAAAGCCGCCGCCGCGAGCCAGGTCGTCCTCGATTCCCACGGTCCAGCGGTGCGCCAACCGTGTGATCACCCGACTGCCCACCGTCAGGACTCCTACCAGCCGCATCTTCACGGCTCACGACCTCACGACCTGTCGGGGCCATCCCGAGAGAGGCGGTACGGCATGAACGAGCAAGCATCGAATGCGGAGCGCATGCGGTTCTTCGTCGAGCAGGTGCAGGAGAAGGGGCGGCTCGAGCTGATCGACGAGCTCGTGCGTTCCGACTTCCGAAATCACACGGTGGAGCCGGGGCAGAGGGCGGACCGGGAGGGGGTGCGCGAGACCGTGGCGGCCATGCACGAGGCGTTCTCGGAACTGCGCGTCGAGGTCCTGCACTGCGTCGGCGACGGAGACCTGGTGGCCACCCACAAGGTCTTCCGAGGGCGGCACACGGGCGCGTGGTTCGGTGTCCCGCCCTCAGGCAACCCGGTCGAATTCAGGGTGATGGACATGGTCGGCTACCGCAACGGGCAACTGGCCGAGCACTGGGCAGTCGCCGACGCGCTGAGCCTGTTGCGCCAGACCGGCGCCCTCACTTGACCCAGGACATCCCGCCCCGGGCCGTCCCGGCTTGTTCGATCCTTTCGCCCGCTCAGACGCGCGGCTGACAACATCGTTTGATGCATGAGGAGTTGGAGTTCTCCGATGGCTGAGGAAAAGTTCACGGGCAAGGTCGTCATCGTCACCGGCGGTGGATCGGGCATAGGCGCGGCCACCGCTCACCGCTTCGTCGCCGAAGGCGCCACGGTGGTGATCATCGGCCGGACGCAGGCGAAGCTGGACAAAGTGGTGTCCGACGCGCCAACGGGCTCGACACTGACCGCCCGGGTCGGCGACGTCTCGAACGAGGAGGAGATCACCAGGCTGGTGGACGCCGTGGCCCATGACCACGGCCGGTTGGACACTTTGGTCAACAACGCTGCGACGTGCGAGCCGCTGGGGTCCGTGTCCGTCATCGACGCGACCGGCTGGCGACGGGTCATGGCCACCGATCTCGACGGAGTCTTCTTCGCGTCCAGGGCCGCACTTCCGCATCTGCGTGCCGTGGGCGGCAGCATCGTCAATGTCGGATCCGCATCCGGCCTCGGCGGTGACTGGGGCCTGGCCGCCTACGACGCCGCCAAAGGCGCGGTGACCAACCTGACCAACGCGATGGCACTCGACCACGGCGCGGAAGGCGTGCGGGTGAACGCCGTCCACCCCAGCATGATCTCCACTGACATGACTGCGGGGTTCCTGCAGAACGACGAGATCGTCGCCGCTGCGCTCAACCGTGTACCGATGCAACGCTTCGGCGATCCTGCCGAGGCGGCTTCCGTCATCACCTTTCTGGCCAGTTCGGCCGCGAGTTTCGTGAACGGGGCCCACATCCGCGTCGATGGTGGCCTCGGTGCCTCGAACGGCAATCCGCACATCGCATGACGCCGCGACGTGCGGGGCCGATCGCCGCGGTCGTCAGCGCAGGCGCCAGGCAAGATCGGCCCCCAGCTCGAGGCCGGGCAGCCGCAGGAATCAGAAGCGTTCCTCCCGCCTCTCGGCCCTGTCCGGTGGCCTGGACTTGTTCTGCGCTCGGGGTGCTGGCGAAGAAGAGTGTGCGCGGCCGAGCCATCTGTCCTTCGGTGAACCGGCGGATGCCACCACGGCGGTGGATGCTCTCGGCGTGATGCTGAGAGAGGCTGCTGTGGGTGTGGGCTCGGCGCGGCTTTGGATCAGGGAGGTGGCCGCGGCGATGAGGGCCATGGCGATGGCCAGGGCGAAGACGACGACCAAGCCGTCGTGGAAGGGCCGGGAGATCAGGTGGGGGAAGAACTCGCGCCCGGTCAGGTTGGCCGCGTCGGCCCGTGGCAGGTGGCCGAGGATGGCTGGGCCGAGGAGCTGCTGGACGGGGTTGTAGCCGAGGAAGGCGGCGAACAGGACTCCTACCGGCGGCAGCGTGGCGACGGTGTGAGCGGCTGGGGCGGGCACGTGCTGGGCGGTGAGCCCGGAGCTGAGGGTGTGCGGCAGTGAGCCGGCGAGTCCGGCGACCATCAGGGAGAAGAAGACGCCCATGGACAGTACCGTGCCGGCGTTCTGGAAGGTGGCGCGCATGCCGGACGCTGCGCCGCGGGCGTCCGGCGGAACGCTGGACATGATGATCGAGGTGTTCGGGGCGGCGAACAGCCCGTTTCCGAGGCCGTTGAGGAGGACCAGGGCTGCGAAGAAGCCGTAGGGGAAGTCGGTGGGCAGCAGGAGTAGCCCGGCGAAGGAGGCGGCCGTCACGATGCATCCGGCGACGGCGAACGGCCGGGCGCCCCATCTGTCCGACAGTGCTCCGGATACCGGTCCGGCCGCGAGGAAGCCGATGGTGAGGGGCAGCAGGTAGATGCCGGCCCACAGCGGGGTGCGGGCGTAGTCGTAGCCGTGGAGGGGCAGCCAGATGCCCTGCAGCCAGATGATGAGCATGAACTGCAGTCCGCCGCGGGCGATCGCGCTCAGCAGGGTGGCCGCGTTGCCGCCGGTGAAGGCGGCGTTGCGGAACAGCCGCAGCGGGAACATCGGTTCGGCGACTTTCATCTCCACGATGCGGAAGACGGCCAGGGTCAGCGTGCCGCCGACGAGGCCGGCGAGCACCCAGGGGTCGGTCCAGCCCATGGTGTGTCCGCCGTAGGGCTGGATGCCGTAGGTGATGGAGGCCAGCAGCGCGGTCAGGCCGGCGGCGAAGGTGAGGTTGCCCCACCAGTCGATGCGTCCCGGGGTGCGCGTGCCCGTCTCGTGCAGCGACTTGTACGCCCACACGGTGCCGATCAGTCCGATCGGCACGTTGACCCAGAAGATGGCCCGCCAGTTCCACTCCACGAGCGCGCCGCCGAGGACCAGGCCGATGAACGTGCCGGCGATACCGGCGACCATGTTCACGCCGAGCGCCATGCCGCGCTGCCGGGCGGGGAAGGCGTCGGTGAGGATGGCGGTCGAGTTGGCCATCAGCATCGCACCGCCGACGGCCTGCACGATCCGCCACCCGATCAGCCACAGCGCACCGGCCGAGCCGTGCAGCGGATCGGCGGAGAGGATCACCGAGGTGACGGTGAAGATGACGAATCCCGCGTTGTAGATGCGTACCCGGCTCCGCATGTCGCCGAGCCGGCCGAGGGTCACGACCAGCACGGCGGTGACCAGCAGATAGCCCATCAGCATCCACAGCAGGTAGCTGACGTTGCCCGGCCGCAGCGGGTCGAGACGGATGCCGCTGAAGATACCGGGCAGCGAGATCAGCACGATCGAGCCGTTGATGGTCGCGATCAGCACGCCGAGCGTGGTGTTGGTCAGCGCCACCCATTTGTAGCGGGGGTGGTCGGTGCCGATCCAGGCACGGCGACCGCGGGGCCGGACGCCGGGGGCGGTGCCCGTAGGGCAGGGGGTTCGGTCGGGGATCACCGGCTGCCCTCCCTCCTTGCCTCCTGTGGGAGCTGCGGGTCAGTTCACGGTTGCCGGACTGAGCGCGGGTGTGGCCGCGAAGGCGGCCCACGATGTGCGGTCGACGACCAGGCGGCGCAGCGTGCGCACCTGGCGCGGGGCGTTCCAGCCCAGTACGCCGACCACCCTCCCGTGGTGCCCGTAGGCGGCGGCGAAGGGGCCGTTCGACGGGTCGCCGTAGAGGATCCGCATCTCCGCGTCCGGCGGGAAGATCCCGTACGCCTGGATCCTGGTGTCGTACTGGTCGGTCCAGAAGTAGGGCACGGGAGCGAACGGAGTGGCGTCGCCCAGCAGGTTGCCGGCCGCGGCCATGGCCTGTCCGACGGCGTTCATCTTGTGCTCCAGCCGCATGCGGGTGCCGAAGTGGGCGTTGGGCCAGGAGGCGACGTCGCCGGCGGCGTAGATCCCGGGTGCCGCCCGGCAGTACGCGTCGCATTCCACTCCGTCTCCCAACGGCAGGCCCGAACCTTCCAGCCAGCCGGTGGCGGGCGCGGCGCCGAGGGCGAGGACGACGACGTCGGCCGGCAGCGTGGTGCCGTCGCCGAGATCCACTCCGGTCACCCGGCCGCCTGCGCCACGCAGCCTGCGCACCGGCACTCCGCAGCGCAGGCGGGTTCCGTGGCTCCGGTGCAACTCGGCGACGAGCGCACCGATCCGGTCCCCGAACGGGCGCCGCACCGGGACCGGCTCCGGCTCGACCATGGTCACCTCCAGGCCCATGGTCCGTGCGGCCGCGGCGACTTCGGTGCCGAGGAATCCGGCTCCTACGACGACCACCCGGGGCCCGGATCGCAGCGCGGCGCGCAGGGCGATCGCGTCGTCGAGCGTGCGCAGGACGTGGACTGCGGCCAGATCGCTGTCGGGCAGGCGCCGGGGAGCCACACCGGTGGCGATGACCAGCGCGTCGAAGCCGATGTTCTCGCCGCCTGCCAGGCGTACCCGGTGGCCGGGGACGTCGAGGGCGGCGACGTACTGTCCGAGCCGCAGGTCGGCCTCCAGCCGGGCGAGATCCTGTCGGGAGCGCAGGGTGGCGCGTTCGGGCTCCCAGGCGCCGGTCAGGATCTGCTTGGACAGCGGCGGCCGGTCGTACGGCGGACGGGACTCCTCACCGATCAGCGTGAGGGTGCCGTCCCAGCCTCGCCGACGGAGGGTCTCGGCCGTGGTCAGGCCGGCGGCCGAGGCTCCCACGACGACGATCCGGTTCACTGTTCGCCCTCCTGTTCCTCCAGCCAGATCGCCTGGGCCGGGCAGAGGATGACGGCCTGCCGGACGTCGTCCGCGAGGCCCTCAGGCGGGTTCTCGGCGCGCAGGACGACGATGCCGTCCTCCTCGCGCTGGTCGAACACCTCCGGTGCGCTCAGCACGCACTGGCCGGAGGCCACACACTTGTTCTGGTCGACGATCACCTTCATCGGATTCTCCTTTCAGGGGGCGGCACTTGGCCGCGCTCACCAGGTGACGGGCAGTGCGCCGGTCACCAGGTGACGGGCAGTTCGTAGACGCCGTAGACGTTCCCGTCGTGCTTGAACGGGATCTCGTCGAGATCCACGGCGAGCTTCAACGTGGGGATGCGGCGGTAGAGGGTGCTGTAGACGACCTGCAGCTCCACCCGGGCCAGCGGCTGGCCCAGGCACTGGTGGACGCCGAAGCCGAAGGCCACGTGGTGGCGGGGGTTGCGGTCGACGTCCAGCTCGTCGGGGTCGGGGAAGGCCTCGGGATCGCGGTTGGCGACGTCGTTGGCGAGGACGACACCTTCGCCGGCGCGGATGGTCACGCCGCCGACCTCGATGTCCTCCCGGGCCACCCGGCGCCGACCGCTGTGCACGATGGTGAGGTGGCGCAGGAGTTCCTCGACCGCCGAGGCGACCACCTTCGGATCGGCGCTCCCGCGCAACCGGTCCAGCTGGTCCGGGTTCTGCAGCAGGGCCAGGGTGCCCAGCGCGATCATGTTGGCGGTGGTCTCGTGCCCGGCGGTCAGCAGCAGCATCCCCATGCTGGCCGCTTGATGCCGGGAGAGTTCACCGGCCCTGACCCGCGCGGCCAGCGTGGAGAGCACGTCGTCGGCCGGGTGGGCGAGTTTGACGCCGATCTGCCGGTCCAGGTAGTCGAGCAGCTGCTGTGTGGCCACCCGAGCCTGCTCCACGGTGCTGGTTCTCCTGACCAGGATCCTGCTGTTGGCCTGGAAGAAGTCGTGGTCGGCATACGGGACGCCGAGCAGCTCGCAGATCACCAGCGACGGCACCGGCAACGCGAACGCCTCGACCAGGTCCACCGGCCTGGGCCCGGCGAGCATGGTGTCGATCAGGCCGTCGACGATCTGCTCAATCGCTGGCCGCAGCGCCTCCACCTGCCTGATGGAGAAGGACGCGGTCACCATTCGGCGAAGCCGGGCGTGCTCCGGATCATCCATGTTGATGAAGGTCCGCGACTGCCTCCGGCGCTCCTTTTGGGCCGGGCTCAGATGGGGGTAGTGCGGGCGGTCGCTCTCCGAGCTGATCCGCGGATCGGCCAGCAGAGCCCGTACGTCGTCGTAGCGGGTGACCAGCCACGGGGTGCTGCCGTCCCACAGCCGCACCCGGCTGATCGGAGCCTGGTCCTGCAGAATGTGCAGGTCCGGCGGCGGATCGAAGGGGCAGCGGGCAGCGCGGGCCATGGGGTAGTCCGGTACCTGCGCCGACGGCACATCGGTGCCGGATGCCGAGAAGGTGTTCATGGTTCTCCGCCCTTTCCGAAGTCGGATATGGGGGCAGTGCCGGGACCGGGCCCCGGCGCGCGCGGGGCGCGACGGAGCAGATCCCGTCTGCGGGAGGAGACACCGAAGAGCGCGGCCAGGAGGCTCAGGAGGGCGATTCGCCGCCGGAAACACTTGGTCGCGAGGCGGCTTGCACCATCCGGCGCACGACGGGCAGGGCCGTGCGCATGGCCTCGCCCAACACCCGCACGTCCTGCTCGGGCAACGCGGCCAGCATGTCGGCCACCCGGGCACACTGCGCGCGCCGGCGCTCGGCCATCACCTCTCGCCCGGCTTCCGTGATGGCAACCAGGCGGACCCGCCCGTCCCCGGGATGGCCCACTCGAGTGGCCAGACCCTGGTCTTCCAGCCGCTGCACCAGAGCGGTCATCGACGGTTGGGCGATGCCCTCCGCCGCCGCCAGCACGGTCAGCCGGATCGGGCCTTCCCGCTCCAGCCGGCTGAGCGTCGCGGCGGTGGTCAGACTCATGCTCTGCCGCTCCGACAGAAGGTGCCTGACCATCCCGGTGGCCAGCTCGTTCAACGCCGCCGCCACCTCCTGGAGACCCTCTTCGGGTGTCTCATCCATACCTCCACCCATACCACCTTCTATATAGCTTGTCTATATTCTCCACCTATATAGCTAAACTATATAGGTGAGTGATATACATGACTCGTAGCCCTTTGAGGGTTCTGGTCACAGCCCAGGCGCCACGTCGGCGCCGGAGGAAGGTGATGATCGCGACCTGCGCCTACGCCCCAGGGGCAACCCCACGGCAGGACCCTGCTCGCAGTCCGTCCGCATCCGTCGGCACATGGACCCTGACGCATCGCCCGGAAGCCGCCGGAGAAGCCCGCAAGATCGCCACAGAGCTGCTGACCCAGTGGAGCGTCACCGAGGGCGCGGCCGACTCGGTCCTTCTGACCGTCTCCGAACTGGTCACCAACGCCGTGGAGCATGCCCGGCCCCCACTGAACTTCGGACTGAGCCTCGACCCGGGCACCCAGCGAGTGCACGTCGAGGTGTCCGACGGAGGCCCGGCCGCTGCGGACGGCGACTGGGCAGGCAGCTGAACCCCCGACGAGCACGGCCGCGGGCTGGAGATCGTCGATCAGCTCACCGCCGCGCACGGCGACCGTGCGGAACCCGGACGCGCCGTCCACTGGGCCGACGTCACCAGCGTGCCCTGACTCGACCGTGCGACAGGGACCGGCGCGCGCGATCGTCCCCGCGTCCCGTACGGAGCGGCGAGTGAGCATCGGGTACGCCCTCGCCTCAACCACCCGGCAGGCGTCGGCGAGCCGGCTCGAAACTCTCCTGCACACGCGGTCGGCGGCATCTCCATGGACGCCACCAAGCCGCCTTGAGGGGCGCTCGGTAGCCGAAGAAACGAGGGGACCGCCTTCCGACCTGCGACCCCCGCTGAGAGGTAACGCCTTGAACTGCCGTCGAGGTGTCGACGCTATCCACGTTGGTCATCGCCGGATGCCCGCCACCGGCCCCGAGACACCCTGCGCTCACTACCCGACGACAGGTTCCAGGACGAACACCGGGAACTGCCGCGAGGTCTTCTTCTGCATCTCGGCGTATCTGGGAAAGACAGCGACCGCGCGCCGCCACCACTCGGCCCTTTCCTCGCCGGTGGCCTCATGGGCCGTCATGTCCTGCTGTACGGAGCCGTCCTGGAGTTCGACATGCGGATCCGCCTTGACGTTGAAGTACCACAGCGGATGCCTGGGGGATCCGCCCAGCGAGCCGACCACCGCATAACGCCCCTCGTGCTCGACGCGCATCACCGGCACTTTGCGGATCTTGCCGGTCTTGGCGCCCCGGGTGCTCATCACCACCACGGGCCACCCCGTGTCCCACAGTGTCGTCCCCTTTGTCCCGCCGGAGCTCTCGTACTCCTCCACTTGCTCGCGCACCCACTGCGTCGTGCTGGGTCCGTACTCGCCCTCAAGAGGCATGGCACCCGTCCTCTCGTCGCAGGAAGGTCCTCACACCGGCACCAACGCCGCTGCAGCCATCAGACATTCCGGATATTGGGTGGCCTTCCAGGTGAACGTCCTGCCCTCGGTCGGGCCGGGCCGGTCGCCTGAGGCCAGCGCCCCGAGAACCCACTGGAGCTCGTCGTCACCTCGGGCAAGAACCAGGGCAGGCGCCCCTTGGTCGCCGCGGCCTACCGCCTCCTGGCCGAGGGCGAAACAGTCGAGCTCATGACCGGATTCTCTGCGGGGCTACACGCCTTGCTCTGTGAGTGTCACCTTCCGTCCGGTGCGTGCCGCTTCCCGGATCCGCTCCAGCATGCGGTGTCGCCGGACGGCGTGCCGGAAGTCGGGAACGCCTTCCTCGTCCGGCGCAAGGCACCCGGTGATCTGGTCGCGCAGAAGCGCGTACTCGTGGGCGACGTTGCAGGCGGGCTCGGCGGATCGCTCGGTCCACTGCGTCAGCGAGCGCTGATAGCGGACGGGAACCGGAAGCTCGGTCAGCGCGCCTTCTTCTACCCGGGCGCCGTACAGCCGCAGCCGCCCCTGGAACCACAGAGCCTGGTCGGCCTTGACGACGAGATCGCCCTCCGTGCCGTTGATCTCCCAATGAAACGCGGTGGCGCGGGAGGTCCCACCGCGAAAGTGCACCGCGGCCACGGCCCCCGACTCCAGCACACCAGTGACGGCGATCTGGTCCTCTGCGCTCTTGGCAGCGACCGCCCCGCTCGTGACGTGGACGACCTCCGGGCGCAGGTTCTCGATGAGAGCCGACAGCTCGCGGAACTCCCCGAGCACCATGGTCAGCGCGTCGACCGAGTGGCCGAAGGGGATCGACAGCAGTGTGGCGCCGCTCGTGACGTCCAGAATGTACGCATAGGTGTCGTCGTACGTAGCGCCCCCGATCCAGCCCGACCCGAGCATGCTGGTCGACAGCACCCGCCCCACATAGCCGTCGGCGACCAGGTCCCGCAGATACCGAAGCGGCGGAGCCGACCGGGCCTGCAGACCGACAGCCGTGAGCACACCCCTGCGATGCGCGAGGTCGGCCAGTTCTTCGGCCTGCGCGAGGTCGGCACCGAGCGGCCACTCGCTGAACACCATCTTGCCCGCTTCCAGCGCGGGTCGGATGAGCTCCAGGTGGTGCGGAACCTTCACCGTCACCACCACGAGGTCGACTTCCTCACTGCGGGCCAGCTCCTCTGCACTGGCGAAGGCCAGCGGCACCGCATACTTCTCGCCGGCCGCACGCGCCGACTCGGCGCTACTGGCGCTCAGCGCCCGCAACTCGTATCCGTCGAGCCCGGCCAGCGCCGGCACGTGGGCGGTGGCCGCCCACCCGCCGCTCGCGCTCAGCCCCACGACACCGACACGAATCAGCTCCCGATGAGGGGAAGTGGACGTCATGTGCACCCCAGCGTTCGCGACCGCCTGCTCTCTCACCTCACAACGGCTCATGGCCATGGAGGACACGGTCCAGGCATCACGTTCGGTTACATGTCGATCGGTTCGCCGCTCGTCAACGGCACCTCAACTCGGCGAGTTCGCTTCCCCACACCCTGCCCTGCGGTTCGTCGTCGCCGCCGAACCGGCTGAGGGCGCCCGAACCGTGACCGGCGCTACACCACGCCGAACTGCGGACGGCACAAGGCCGTTGTCATCCGACAGGGGCATCCCTACGCCAACCCGGCGATGGGCTGGCGCGGGCTGTACCGGGCGGGCATCCGCATCGGCCGCGACCACATCGCCTCCGTGGTCGACACCCTCGTCCTCGCCTACGCCCGCGCCGCGCTGCCACTGCTCCTGCTCTTCTCCATCGCGCAGAGCGGCGTGGGAACAGTCGCCGACAGCGCACTGGTCGCCGAGGAGACTGGGCGGTGTGCGGAGCTTTCCCGCCGCCGCAGCACGGGACCGGAACTGTTCCGTCCCAATGCGCCGATTCAGCCGAGCTCTTCCAGAGCGCTGGTGTAGTCGCGTAGCCAGTCGGTGTGGCCGCCGATGCCCCAGTCGTCGCGGTCGAGTTCGTTGATCGTCACCCAGACTCGACGAAGGTTCTCGGGGGTGCGCTCGCTGTTCTCGAGCCGCATGATGATCTCGGTGAAGTCGCGGATGATGCCCTGCTTGCCCAGGACGTCGAGGCGTCCGCTCAGGATGCGCACCTCGATGAAGTAGAACGGCTTCTCGTGATCCGGGCTGCCGCCGATATAGTCGGCGTCGGCAGCGACCTCGTAGACCCAGCCCTTCATGATCTTGCGAGCCGCGGGCGTCTCGGGCACCTTTTCCCAGAACATGAGCGCGTCTGTCAGGCGGGCCATGGTCTCGTGGCGCTGCTCGGTGGTGAGTGCGCCTTCTCGCACGGTCATGTTGATAAAGGGCATGACAGCCTCCTTAAACGTCGTGCAGCACCTTGAGCTGGACCTGGTCATGCCAGCGCCGGACGCTACTTTGTGAATTGGGTGGCATTCTCGGTGAGGAACTCCTCGACGGTCCGCGGCTCGCGGCCAAGTAGTCCCTAGGCCGAGTCGTGGCTGGTGGCGATGCTCGACAGCTTGGCCACGTGCGGACGGTCGGCACGGCGCCGCCGTTGCGGTATCAGATTTGCGCTCTGCCACCATCAATGAACAGTTCGATTCCCGTGACGAAGCTGGAGTCATCTGACGCCAGAAAAAGCGCCGCCTTGGCAACTTCGTCGGGCTGCCCCATGCGGCCCATCGGAATAGTGGACGCAATCTTCGCGATGGCGTCTTGAGGTTGCATCGCAACAAGTGGCGTTTCGATCGGGCCAGGGCTGAGGACATTGGAGCGGATACGGCGATCCTTCAGTTCCACGGTCCACCCCCGAACGAAATTCCGGATGGCGGCCTTGCTTGCGCCGTAGACCGAGAACGCCGCGGTCCCCTTGACGCTCGCAACGGAACCCGTGAGAATGATAGACGCGCCCTCGTTCAATAGCGGTAGGGCCTTTTGTACCGTGAAGAACGCCCCCTTCACGTTGACGTTGAAAATCTTGTCGAAATGCGCTTCCGTGGCCTCTTCCAGCGAAGCGAACTCACCTAGACCGGCGTTGGCGAAAAGGATATCGATTCGCCCCTTCGCCTTGACGGTCTCGTAGAGGCGATCCAGGTCAGCCAGTTCGGCGACGTCGCCCTGAACGCCGGACACGGCGCCTCCGATCTCCTTCACTGCGTCATCCAGTTGTTTCTGGCGGCGTCCGGTGATGAAGACATGGGCGCCCTCTTCGGCGAAGAGCTTTGCTGTGGCCAGCCCGATCCCCTCGGTGCCGCCGGTGATGACCGCTACCTTTCCCTGCAATTTGCCCATAATCACTACTCCCGATAGTGGTACATGCCGTTGACCGGAGGGCGCGGTTCATCCCGGACGCCGCGCATCTCAGTTTCGGGGGGTTCCAGCTGGAGCCGCTGCAGCCGCGCCGAACGGCGAATGGCGAATGTCGAATGGCGAATGGCGAATGGCGAATCGAATCACCATTCCGAGATCCCCCGGCATACCAGGCTCGCGGCAGCGACCCGCTCGCAGAACAAATCGACTGGTATCTGTCGCCGGAACACCGCGCCGACATCGAGCACGGCTGCCCGAACACGGGCTTCGCAGGCGACGTCCGCCGACTGGACCCGGCCGGCCACGCACGCTACGCGCAGGGCCTGGCTGCGAACCTCGACCGCTTCGCACAGATCGCCCAAGCACCCGGACTCCAGGAAGGCGAGCGGCGAGCGCGGGCCATCGCACTGTTCAGCGAGATGGCCGGGGCACTGCTTCTGTCACGCGCCGACGCCGACCCCGCCCTTGCCGACGAAATCCTCGACAGCGCGCGCACCGACGTGCACAGCCGCACCGGTGCCGCGTAGGGCCGTGTCCGAGCCGGCACAGCTGCGCTTCCCCACTCCACCGCATCCGGGTCAGAGCGGGGCCAGGACTGCGCAACAGAACCGGTGTGCGGTTCAGCCGCGACAGCCTCCGCGTGGATACCATCCACGGCCCTCTCTGCACGGACATGATCACGCCCCGTGGGCCCGCAAGCCCGGGCCGGCACGTGACCAACCACCGACATTCGATTCGGGCTGCACCGGGCTTTGCGGAAGATCGCCAGGACTTCAGACGGGCCACGCCCCGCCCCACCGGGGCCCGCGCCGTGGAGGGCGCGCGGCTGACCGTTCGCCGTGCCGGCGAGAGGTCGCGGCCGGGTGAGGGTCTGATCGGTCTCGTCACCCATGCGCCGGCGCCCAGCTGGGCGCGGTCGCCGAGGACCGGGATGCGCCGGCGTTCGCAGACCCGGATGATCCGGTGGGTGCGGACGGCGGTCAGGTCATGGGCACGGCCGGGCAGTGCAGCCGAGTAGTCGGCCCGGCCGTCACCGCCCCGGTCGCACGCCGCGAGGGTGCCGTCGAGCAGGACGTAGTCGGGGGCAGCTCCGCACAGGACGCGCAGCGGGCCAGGCACGCGGTCGGCGAGCAGGTCGATGACTGTCGTGGTGCAGGCGTGTGCCGTGCCGACGGCGATGCCGAAGCCGGCCACGAGCTGCGCAAGGGTGTCGTGCCTGCGCAGGTAGACCAGTCCAGCCAGGGCACGCTGATGCAGCGGGAGCTTGCTGCTCGGAATTGCCTCCGCATTGCCTCCGCATTGCCTGCGCCGCCTGTCGCCTTGATCGAGGGTCAGCGATCGCGTTCGAGGTGGGCTGGTTCAGTCCGGGATGGCAGCGTCGACCACGGCGGCTGCTACGGTGCGAGCCGCTGTCTCGGCGCTGGGGTCGCGGTCCAGCCAGGCGCTGATGCCGGCGCCGTCGTAGAGGATGACCAGTTGGTGGGCGAGCGACTTCGCGTCCTTGGCGCCGGCCTGCTGGGCGAGGCCGAAGAACAGCTCGTGCAGCCAGGTGCGGTAGTCCTGCGCAGCTTGTTCTACGACACCGCCGGGTGGGGCGTCGACACTCGCACCGATGAAGGCGCAGCCGCGGAAGCCCGGCTCGGTGAAAGACAGTCCCTGCACCTCGAACGCACCGACCAGGCGCTCTTTCGGGGTGTCGTAACGCGCTTCGAGCTCGCGCGTCATGCGCTCGACGGTCGCTGCGTGCCGCGCCTGGAGATAGGCCCGGACCAGGCCGTTCTTGCTGCCGAAAGCGCTGTACAGCGTCGCCTTGGCGACTCCGGCCTGCTCGATGACCCGGTCGATTCCGACCGATTGCACGCCCTCGGCGTAGAACAACTCGTCGGCGGCGGCCAGCAGCCGCGCACGCGCTGCCGCGCTGCGTTCCCGTGGTGAGAGCACCTTCTCAGACATGGGCAAACATTACCAGACAGGTCTGTCTGTCTTCAATTGATCGCCCGCAACCGTTGACGCATCCAGACAGGTCTGTCTAGGTTAGAAATTGCCAGACAGACCCGTCTGGATGGCATCTCGGAAAGGTGCATCCCATGTCTGTAGAGCGTGCGGACAACCTCGACCTGCATCCCATTACCGCCCTGGTCACCGGGGCCACGTCCGGCATCGGCCAGGCGGTCGCCAAGCGGCTCGCCGCGGACGGAATGTCCGTCATCGTGACCGGCCGCAACGTCCGACGCGGCGCCGACACCGTCAACGAGATCACCGCGGCCGGCGGCCACGCCCGGTTCGTCGCGGCGGACCTCGAGGACCCGGCCGGCATCGACCGGCTCGCCGCCGAGGTCGGGGAGGTCGACGTGCTGGTCAACAATGCCGGGCACGCCGTCTGGGCACCGACCGAGGAGATGAAGGCCTCCGACTACGACGCGATGTTCGCCGGCAACGTCCGCGCGCCCTTCTTCCTCGTGGCCGCGTTCGCCCCGGCGATGGCGGCGAAGGGATCGGGGAGCGTGATCAACATCGGCAGCATGGCCGGCAGCCTCGGCCTGGCCGGTGGCGCCGCCTACGGCGCGACCAAGGCTGCACTGGCGTCACTGACACGAGGCTGGACGGCCGAGTACAGCGGCCGCGGCGTCCGCTTCAACACCGTCGCCCCCGGCCCGGTCCACACCCGCCCCGAAGCCCGCGACCTGTTCGACGCGCTTGCCCGGACCACCGCGATGAAGCGCGCGGCCGAGCCCGCAGAGATCGCAGAAGCCGTCGCCTTCCTCGTCTCGCCGAAGGCCGGCTACATCACCGGCGCGACCATCGCCGTCGACGGCGGCCGCACCGCCATCTGAACCCGCCGGTTCTCAAGAGGACACCGTTCATGAGCAACACCGTGTACGGCCTGAACGTCGACGCCACCCAGGGGTCCGCCCGCTGGACGACGTTCGCCGACCCCGAAGGCAACGCATTCGACCTCACCGCCGGATGAGACACGAAATACAACCGAGAAGCACGACCCAGAGTCCGGGAGCGAACGCGTCCGCGACCAGGCCGCCCGGCACGCACCCACAGGAATTGAAATGAACAAGCCCGTTATTCTGATCACCGGAGCACTCAGCGGCATAGGCCGCGCCTCCGCCGTCGCCTTCGCCAAGAAGGGCGCGAACGTTGTCGTTGCCGGTCGCCGTGACAAGGCCGGCAACGCGCTCGCCGAGGAACTGCGCTCATTCGGTTCGGAGGCCGAGTTCATCAACGCCGACGTCCGCAAGGAAGACGACGTCCGCGCACTGGTCGACAAGACCGTCGCACGGTTCGGCCGACTGGATGTCGCGGTGAACAACGCAGGCACCGAAGGCCGGCCCGGCCCGATCACGGACCAGACCGCGGACACCTACGCCGCAACGTTCGACACGAACGTCCTCGGCGTCATCCTGAGCATGAAGCACCAAGTGCGCGTCATGCAGGGACAGGGCAGCGGCAGCATCGTCAACATCTCCTCGACCTACGGGCACGAGGGCGCGCCTGGGGCCTCCGTCTACGTCGGCAGCAAGCACGCCGTCGAAGGCATCACCAAGTCGGTGGCGCTGGAGGTCGCCACGTCGGGAATCCGCGTGAACGCGGTAGCCCCTGGCCCCACGGACACCGGCATGCTCACCCGCTTCACGGGCGCGCCGGAGAACAAGGCGGCGTTGGCGTCGGAAGTTCCGCTGGGCCGCCTCGGCCTCCCGGAGGAGCTTGCCGACGCAATCGTCTTCATCGCATCGGACGAAGCTTCATACATCACCGGCCACGTCCTCAACGTCGACGGCGGTCACACCGCCAACTGACCTGTTCAGGCGCGGGGTCTACTCCGCGCCCGGTCGACCGGGCATGAGTGGAACAGTTCTTCAGGGCGCCATCCGCATCCGCTCCCAGGAAGCCGGGAACGACCTGCTTGTCCTCGCCGAGGCCGGACGGCTGCAATCGACCTTCGCCCTCGGACGTCGGCGCTACGTGCTGCAAGACGGGCCCGCGACGCTCAACGAGGGGTGCAGCAGGTGGCGCCCCTCTCTCTTTACGGCTCCGACGGCTGCGTGGCGCCGGGCGGCCACCCAGCCCGAGGGACCCCATCGGTCAAGATCCGGACCATTCCCGGGCCATCGATCGCGCCAAAGCCGCGAAGGGCGCTGTTCACGCTGGTCAGTCGCGTGCTGCCGCTGTACCACCCGGGTCTGCGGGACAGGCGGCGTACTGGGCATGGTCGATCTGGACATGCCCGTTCCTTCCGGTCCGATGGCGCGTCGCGTTGCCGGTACCGGGCCGCGTCGGGCGGTCAGAATCGTGAGGACGCCACAACTGATCGGCGGGCCCCTATAGGGACACGCTCCGCCGGCCCGGCACCGACAACGCGATCGCTACGCAGTGCAGAGGCCGACATCTTCATTCACGACCGGTGCGGCTTCTCCACGGCTTGGGGCTCGGTGAGTGACACGCGTGGGGTGGCCTGAAGGAGCCACCCCACGAAGTCGCCTACTGTGCCTGCCGCTTCACGTACGCGACTGCGGTCATGCCAGCAGAGAAGACGAACGGCACGACGGCCCCGCCGGAGGCAACAGCGGTGAGCGGGGACTGCCCGAGAGCAGCAAAGCCGACCCCGGTGGTAAGCCCAACAATCAGGGAGATCAAAGCGATAACGACCACGTGGTACACGCGGTGGTCGCAGGTAGAAGTGGATGCGGACAAGGAAGGCCCTCCCAGGCATCGTCAGAGCGCCGTCACGGAACCAGGGCAGGAATCAACCCGCCGCCGGATCTGAGTCACGACGTCGCCGCCCAACGGGCGTCGCCATAGGAGAGCGCCGGCCAGGCGCCCCTATAGAAACTCTGCCGCCGCGCCGTGCCAGTCGGCCATCCGCACCGATGCACCTTGCCTTTCAAGAGTCTCGCCAACCACGTACATAGTAGCCAACACCACTGAGGTCCGCACGAGTTGACCGGGTCTCGGACATCGGCTGCATGGGTGACTCGATCGAGGCTCACCCGGCAACGCCGCCGACGCCAGAGGCGATGCGCATCGCCCTGCCGAAGGTCCGCGTTGACGTGGTGTGGCTGCGGGTCGAGGCGATCCTTCACGATCCTCGATACGACGATGGCGCCGAGCCGGTCCCGGCGCATGTGGCCGAACCAGATCATTGCCTTCGAGGGTGCGCCGTAGTTGCCAAAGCCCTCCGCCCCGGACCTGCACGCCGACCCCAACCAGCCTGCTCACCAATGCCGTTCGCGATAGCCCACCGCCGCGGACAGGCGAAGGCGGGCGGCAGACACTCGCCGGGATCGGACGGCCGTCACCGTCCCCCGGCCATGAGCCATGGCTGCGCCCGACTCACAGCAGGTTCCCTGAGTGGTTATGCGTGTCCCGCACGCAGGGCAGTTACCACCAACGCCGGTTCGCCGTTCAAGTCATTCGGTCGTCCGGCGCAGGGCGGTGTACTGCCCGTCGTGGCGCAGGGCGCCAGCGACCCGGCCGCCTCCCGGCCGAGCGCGGCCGGCCTGGGCGCCACCTGGGTCTCGGGCGCGACGACGTACTCGGCGTGGCTCGCCCGGCCCCAGGTCCAGCCGAGCACCTCGGCGCCGGTACCGGCCACCACGCCCGCGAAGTCGCCGCCCTGGCCGGAGGGGAACGTCGTGGGGAAGCGTTCGGCCAGCGCGCCTGAACGGATCGCCGCCTCACCGGGGTTGATCCCGGCCGCCGTAGCGGTCGAACCGGACGGCACGCATCGTCGTGGTCATCGTGAAGCCCCGGAGGTGAACGCCGCGGACAGGAAGTCGCTCACCCGCCGCAGCGCGGCTTCGCCTTCCTCCAGCATCGCGGCGAATGCCTGGAACAGGTGCGGGACACCGGGGGTGACCTCAAGGGTGACCGGGACGTCATCCGCGGCGGCGCGCGCTGCGAGCCTGACCGCGTCGTCGAGCAGCAGCTCGTTCGACCCGGCCTGGATCAGCAGCGGCGGCAGGCCGCGCAAGTCGGCGAACACGGGACTGATCAGCGGATCCGAAGCGTCGGCGGCACCCACGTAGTCCTTGGCTCGCACCGCGATGGCCTCCGGGCTGAACGACGGGTCGACCGCGGTCTTGGTCGTCATGCTCGCTCCGGTCAGCGTCAGGTCCGCATACGGCGAGAACAGGATGCCCACGGCCGGCATCGGGAGGCGGTGCTCGCGGGCGGAGACCAGCAGCGCCGCGACCAGGCCCGCGCCGGCGGACTCACCGACCACGGCGACACCCGCAGGGCCGGGGTCCCCGCTCCCGTCGAGCACGGCGCGGTAGGCGGCCAGGGCGTCGTCCAGCGCGGCCGGGTAGGGGTGCTCGGGTGCGAGCCGGTAGTCGACCGAGATGACCTTCATGCCGGTACGTCGGGCGACGTTCGAGGCGAGAGCGGCCGATGTGCGGGCCGAGCCGAGGACGTAGAAGCCGCCGTGGAACCACAGCAGCGTGCCTTTCGGGGCAACGCCGTCGATGCCGATCTCCAACACCGGGACACCGCCGAGGCTGCCGGGGGTGAGGATCACGTCGTTGGGCAGCGGGCGGGAGGTGAGCATGCGAGTGAAGACCGCCCGCTGCTGCAGGTGGTCGCCGCCGATCTCCAGCGGGCCGGTGCGGAACAGGGTGTCGAGCGCCTTGCGCTGTTCTCTACTCATGCACCCAGCGTCCTTCGCCAGGGAATATGCGGCAATGCCATATCCTGCATACCCTGTATGCGTGCCACGCATAGAGTCGGTCGACCTGAACCTCCTGGCCCCGCTGCACGCGCTGCTCGAAGAACGGCATGTCTCCCGCGCGGCGGCCCGGCTGCGCATGAGCCAGCCGTCGATGAGCCGGGCACTGCAACGCCTGCGCGCCATCCTCGGCGACGAGTTGCTCGTACGCGGTCCCGGCGGGTACCAGCTCACCCCGCGGGCCGAACGCATCCAGGCCGAGCTGCAGCACGCACTCCCGCGCCTGGAGCACGTCTTTTCCGGAGAGACCTTCGACCCGGCCACGGCGGCACGCGCGTTCCGGCTGGCCGGAACCGACTACACCGTCTCACTGCTCAGCGGAACGCTGCTCGGGCGGGTATTCGAGCAGTCGCCCGGCTCGACGATGCTCTTCACCCGCTGGCACCATGCCGTGTTCGCCGAGGCCGAACACGGCATGGTGGACCTGCTCATCCACGGCGGCACATCGCCAACCCCACTGCGCTCGCACGCACTGTTCGACGAGGGGTACTCCTGCCTGATCTCCAGTCACCATCCGCTGGCACAGCGTCGTGCCATGTCGCTGGAGGACTACCTGGGCTGTGCCCATATCGTCGTCGACGTCATGGACGGACGGCAAGGGCACGTCGACCGGCGCCTCGAAGCGCTGGGCAGGCCGAGGCGGGCGAGTGTGACCGTGCCCTACCACGCGGCGGCCGCCAGCGCGGTCCCGGGTACCTCGCTGGTGGCGACCCTGCCGACGAGGTTCGCCATCCAGCACGCGGCTCCGGGTGTCACCACCGTCATCCCGGCGCCGGACGAGATCGGTCCGATGAGCTACGCGATGTCCTGGCATCCCCGCCTGGACGACGACGCCGCACATCGCTGGCTCCGCGACACGATCATCTCGACGCTGAACCCCAGCTGATACAGACACGCCTGCAGCGCGCCGGGCCTTTTCGTTCGTTCTCTTCCTCTTCCGGACGGGTGGTCAGGCTGAAGAGCGCAGGTGGATGCACTGTCCGTCGCGGTCGAGAATGATCAGTGACCGCGTCGCAGGACGGTGAAGGGTGAGGTGCTCGGTGGCCGCGTAGCGCTCGATGCTCAGCGGGCCGTCGATCTCCTGGCCGCACTCACCCCGCTCTGGCCGAGGCGGTGCGAGCTGCCTCGGCCAGAGCGTTCGCCCTTCTGGACGGAACTCTGCTGCCGATCGACCGCATAGCTGCCGACCAGCCCCTCTGCTCTGGAAGACACAAGAAGCACGGTATGAATGTGCACGTCGTCGCCGATCACTCGACTTCGAAGCCGTGCAGGACGGTCATTCTGGACCCACAACCGTAAGGCGCACCGTGTCGCCGGCCGACGGCGCGGGCCAAGTCCCGGGTGATCGCCCGCATGGGACGTCCTGCCCCTTCTACCCACCTGCCGAGTCGAAGCGCTGCCGGGCGGCCTCGATGTGGTCCAGGTGGCTCCGGGTCCAGTGGCAGATGCCGTGAACGGTCTGCTGCAGCTCTCGCCCGGCATCGGTCAGGCAATAGTCCACCCGAGGGGGCACGGTGGCGTACGGCGTGCGATTCACGATGCCGTCCCGCTCCAGATTGCGCAGAGTCTGGGCGAGCATCTTGTGGCTGACACCGTTCATCCGCGCCTTGATCTGGCTGAACCGCAGCGTCTCGGTGCCCAGTGTCTCGATGATCAGGAGAGCCCATTTGTTGGCGATGTTCGCGAAAACCGAGTTGGCGAGCGCGCCGACGTTTTCAGATACCTCTGACATGGTGTTTTCGGCAGTCACGTCCGTTCCCCCATGCGGCAGACAGGCTTTTGCGAGACCAGACTAACTCTCCTCGGGTTCTTAAGTAACTCATGGAGAGCATTGGGTTGCGGCCTTCGCAGTGGTCCGGCCGCCGGGGCCTTCCATGCCGGCCGGCGCGACCGGGGAGTACGCGAGCGAGCCGTGATCGCCAGAGCCGGCTTCCGTCATCCCGGAATGTCAGGTCTGGCGGGTCACACCGTCACCGTACTGTGGAGCCCAAGGCTCTCACAGGCGGTCCTCGGCCGGGGGCTCTCGACGGGCGCGGTCAGTGGTCGGCGCGCGATGACCGCACAACACGGCTGCGTTCCAGTTGGTGCGATCAGCAAGCGGCCGATTGGTGCGATCAGCGAGCTGCCGACCCCTTCCAACGGCAGTCGCTCTGACACGAGATCCTGCCAGGGAAACGATGGCTCGTCTCTTTGACGCAGCTCGGCACCCAGAGCAGTTCGCCGGTCCGGGAATGGTCCCGATCTTGATTGAGAGACGAGTCCGGCATGCTCGGACTCACAGCGGCCGCCGCCTCGCCCAGAGCTTATGTGCACTGCTCAGTGACGTGCCGGCGCCGAACCACCAGCAGACGAATGATCCACTGTCCCCCGAGGCCGAAGACGTGGCCCTGGATGCTGGATCCGGGCGTTTGCCATGCGGACCTGGTGGGCGAGGGTGACGAGGTCGACCAGCCAGGCCAGCCCGCACAGGCCGAGGGTGCATAGGTACAAGAGTCCGCGGCGGTTCTTGCCGAGGTAGAAGCAGTGCGCTCCGAACAGGCCCAGGGCGGACCACCACAGGTACGCGACGAGGGCCGACTTCGGAGTGCTTGGTGTGGGGCTCTGAGCCGTGTGGCGGGGATGCCTCGGCTCTACCGGAGCCGCTGACGGACGTCGCCTCGACAACTCGGATGGGCTGTGCCGGGCGGGGTGACGGGGTGACGGGCGCCGGAGCGGAGGCGGACAGACGGCGTTCGTGGGCTGAGGCGCGCCTTCGACCGACAGGTGCGGGAGGATCCGGTCCAGCCAGCCCGGTAGCCACCAGTTGGCGCGCCCGAGCAGGTGCATCACCGCGGGGACGAGCAGGGTCCGCAGGACGAAGGCGTCGATGGCGACCGCGGCGGTCAGGCCGACGCCGAACTCGGCGATGACGCGCTGGCCGCCGAGGACGAAGGCGGTGAACACGCAGATCATGATCATGGCGGCGGCGGTGATCATTCGGCCGGTCTCGGCCTGGCCGGTACGGACCGCATGATGGTTGTCGTGGGTGTGTTCCCACTCCTCGTGCATGCGGCTGACCAGGAACACCTGGTAGTCCATGGAGAGACCGAAGAGGATCGCCAGCATGATCAGCGGCAGGATGGCCTCCACCGGGCCGGCCTTGCCGACGCCCAACTGCGCGGCTCCCCAGCCCCATTGGAAGACCGCCACGACCACGCCGAAGGACGCCGCCGAGGCGAGCAGGTTCATCACAGCGGCGGTGAGCGGCACAAGGAGGCTGCGGAAGGCGAGCAGCAGCAGGGTGCAGCCGAGCAGCACGATCACCCCGACAAAGAGCGGCAGCTTTCCGGCGAGCACGGTGGCGAGGTCCTCGGAGGCCGCCGGTGTCCCGCTGGCGTAGACCTTCAGCGTGGAGCCCTTCTCTGCGGCGGGGATCACATCTTTGCGCAGGTGGTTGAGCAGGGTGCTGGTGGCCCGGGACTGGGGAGCGCTGTCCGGGATCACCTGGATGACCTCAAGTCCAGCGGTGGGGTGCGGCGGTGCCTGTACCGACGCGACACCGGGGGTGTTCCCGAGAGTGGACACCAGGGTGGTGACGCGGGGCGCGTCGCTTGCCCGGCCCAGTTGGGCGACCAGCACCAGCGGGCCGTTGGAACCAGCGCCGAAGCCCTGGGCGAGCAGGTCGTAGGCGCTTCTGGTGGTCGTGCCCTTCGGATCGTTCCCGGCATCTGCGGTACCCAGCCGCAGGGACAGGGCGGGGATGGACAGCACCGCGACGACAACGAGGGCGAGGAACCCCAGCACCGCTTTGCGGCGGCCGACCAGATCGGCCCAGCGTCCCCAGAATCCGGTCGCCGCGTTCGTCCGTGGACCGTGGGCAGCGAGGGACCGCCGCTGACGCTTGGTGAGGAGCCTGTGGCCGAACAGGCCGAGGAGCGCGGGCAGCAGCGTCACGGCGGCGGTCATGGTGGCGGTTACGGCGGTCGCGGCGCTGATCCCCATGCCGGTCAGCGGGCTGATGTTCAGGACGAGCAGGCCGAGCAGGGCGACGACTACGGTGCCACCGGCGAAGAGCACCGCACGCCCTGAGGTGTTCATGGCATGCACGGCGGCGTCCTCGGGGTGCAGGCCGACACGCAGGTTGTTGCGGTACCGGGTGACGATGAACAGCGCGTAGTCGATGCCGACGCCGAGCCCGAGAAGGGCCGCCACCGTGGGGGCGATGCTGCCCAGTGTCGTCACGTGGGAGAGCAGGCCGACCGTGAGCAGACCGGCGCCGAGCCCGGCGACGGCGACCAGCAGCGGCACCAGCATGCCGAGCAGTGAGCCGAAGGCGACGAACAGGATGATGCCCGCGGCCGCCAGGGCGATCAGCTCGGTGCTCTGGGTCGTGCCTTGGGCAGCGTCGGTGACTGCCTGTCCGCCGAGTTCCACTTGGAGGTGCGTACCTCCTGCGGACCGGGCGGTGTCCACAACCCGGGTGACGTCCGCGGCCGGTATGCGGTCGGCGGGCGCGTCGAACGTCACCGTGGCGTAGGCGGTGCGGCCGTCCTTGCTGATCTGGTCCGCGCCTGCGGCGCCGTACATGCCGGCCACGGAGGTGACCGATGGCAGGGCCGCGACCTTGGTCAGCATTGCGTTCACCCTGTGCCGGACGTCGGCATCACGTACCGAGCCGCTGCGGACGTGCACCACGATCTGGTCGGTGTCACCCGCCTGCTTCGGCGCGGAGGCTTGGAGCAGGGTCTGGGCTCTGGCCGACTCCGTGTCCGGCAGGCTGAAGGCGTCGGAGTAGCTGGTGCCCAGCTTCGCGTACTGCAGGGCAAGGGCGGTCAGCAGGGCGACCCAGATTCCGAGGACTACGAAGCGGTGTCGGAAGCACCATCTGGCTAGCACGCGCATGGCGGCACACTCTTCTGGTCAGGTTTCGGGCAGGAAGGCGGCTGGCGGGTCGCACTGGTGCGACCGCCTCACTCGGCGACGCAGGCAGCTGCGGAGGCCGCGTCGCAGGCGGTGAGCGCGGCGCCGAGCATCGTGATCAGGGCCAGGGCCAGGGCCGGCACCCGGTGCCGGTGCGGCGCGCTCGTGTGGGTCGTCATGGCAGGGAAACTCCTCGCATCATCAGCTGATGGCTGCTCGTCGGGGACGGCACCAGCCTCGCTTCGGCGAGCTGCACGGACACTGGAGCTGGGGAGCCGTTCGGGGGTGGAGAAAACCCCACCGGGGGTGGAGG
>NZ_KQ948214.1:461598-463572 GCF_001514035.1 Streptomyces yokosukanensis
CCGGGCCGGTCGCGCGCTCCGGGCCGGTGGCCCGCTTCGCGTTGCTGGGCCAGTCGCTGCTGCTGTCGCTCGCCTCGATGCTCGGCGCCGTCCTGTGCTGCCTGTGGATCGCCGCGGTGGTGCTGGTCCCCTTCGGGCTGGGCCTGCCGATGACCCTGCTCTGCGCGGTCACGGTGCGCTGGTTCGCCGACCGCCACCGGCAGTGGGCCGGACAGCGCCTCGGCACGCCGATCACCCGCCCCTACCTGCCGACCCCGCCGGGAAACCGGCTCACCCAGCTGCAGGCGCTGCTGCGCGATCCGGCGAGCTGGCGCGACTGCGCATGGCTGCTCGCCAACTCGGTGGCCTGCTGGCTCACTTCCGGCCTGTCACTGGTGCTCTTCCTCGCCGGACTGTTCTACAGCGGCTACCCCCTGCTGGTCGCGGTGACCCCGCCGCACGTGTTCCGCGAACCCTTCGGCTTCTTCCCCGTGCACGGCCTCGGGCAGACGCTCCTCGTCACCCTCACCGGACCCCTCCTCCTGGCGGCCTGGTACCTCTCCGCCGAGCCGCTGGCCAGACTCGACGCCCGGCTGATGCGCTCACTGCTCGCCCCCGCCGACAAGACCGAACTGCAGGCACGGGTCGGGCAGTTGACACAGTCACGGGCCGACGTGGTGGACGCCGGCGCCAGCGAGCTGCGGCGGATCGAGCGGGACCTGCACGACGGCGCACAGGCCCGGCTCGTCTCGCTCGGCATGCACCTCGGCCTCGCCGAGCGCGTCGCGGACGACCCCGAAGCGGTCCGCCGACTGCTCGCCGAGGCCCGCGCCTCCACCGCCGGCGCGCTGGCGGAACTACGCGACCTCGTCCGCGGCATCCACCCGCCGGTACTCGCCGACCGCGGCCTGGACGGCGCGGTCCAGGCCCTCGCGCTGACAGGCCCGGTACCCACCGAGGTGGAGATACGGATACCGGGAAGACTGCCCGCACCGGTGGAGTCGGCAGCCTACTTCGCGATCGCCGAAACGCTGACCAACGCGATCAAGCACGCCGAGGCCCGGCAGATCCGCATCCACGTCGAGTTCACCCACGAACCCGGCCGCCCCTCCGGCGAGCTGAAGATCACAGTCGCGGACGACGGCCGCGGAGGCGCGGCGACCGACGACGCCGGCGGACTGCACGGCATCGCCCGGCGCCTCGCGGCCTTCGACGGCACCCTGGCCGTCGACAGTCCCAGTGGCGGCCCGACCGAAGTGAGGATGTCGTTGCCATGCGCGTTGTCATAGCCGAGGACCTCGCCCTGCTCAGAGACGGCCTGGTACGGATCTTCCAGGCGTACGGCGACGAGGTGCTGGACGCGGTCCGCGACGGGCCCTCGCTCTCCCGCGCCCTGAACATGCACCGCCCCGACATCGCCGTGATCGACGTGCGGCTGCCGCCCACCTTCACCGACGAGGGCCTGCGCACCGCGATCGACGCCCGCAAACGCGTCCCCGGCCTCCCCGTGCTCGTGCTCTCCCAGTACGTCGAGCAGCTCTACGCCCGCGAACTCCTCTCCGACCAGGCCGGCGCCGTCGGCTACCTGCTCAAGGACCGGGTGATGGACGTCGACCACTTCATCGGCGCGGTACGCCAGGTCGCCACCGGCGGCACGGTGATGGACCCGGACGTGGTCACCGCACTGCTCGGCCGACGCTCCGCCGACCCACCCCTGCAGACACTGACCCCACGCGAACACGAGGTGCTCACCCTCATGTCCGAGGGCCGGTCCAACGCGGCCATCGCCGCCCGCATGTTCATCTCCGAGAAGGCCGTCAGCAAACACAGCAACAACATCTTCACCAAACTCGGCCTGGAGCAGTCCGAAGAGGACAACCGCAGGGTGCTCGCCGTACTGGCCTACCTCCAGAGCTGACCGCGAGCGTGAGAATCCGGCCACCCGGACCGCCCGGCCCTCCTACCCGACCGGACCCCGGTGACCAGCACGCACGC
>NZ_KQ948215.1:0-106451 GCF_001514035.1 Streptomyces yokosukanensis
TAGGGTCTTTCTTTCGGATCAGGCCGGCCTTGGGCGACAGTGCCTTCCGGTCGTCCCGAGCGGGGTCTGGTGCGTGCAGCTGCAAGGCGGAGGAGGGAGTCGACGCGGGGCGTCGGCGAGTGACGACAACGCGGCAGATGCGCGTGCCAGGGCCCGCGACCCCGGCAAGATTCGAAAGAGAGGCCCTGAGCGCCCCGTCCGCCTGTCCCGGATGCCCAGGTCTGCGCCGACGGTTTGTCGCCCGGGCCCCGGATCACCGATGATGATCGCGGCAAAGGACGGGGCAGCACCCGTGGGCCGGGCCGTGAACGGCCGGTGAACAAGGGCTCTGGCGCATCCGATAGCCTCTGCCGTCATGCCGCCCGGGTGCCGCACGCAGGGCGCCCCACCATGCAAGAGACCGGCGCCCGCGCGCCGGCACCCAGGGAGTGAGTTCGGTTGCCGACCGCCATCGTCACCGGTCAACCGGTCCCCGGATCGTCCCTCGAGAACGATCTGCGGTCGCTCGGCTTCGACGTCCGGGTGGCTGCGGACGCCACCGAGGCCGAGACCCTGCTCGCCGCCGCTCCGGCGGGCGAGCGCGTGGCCCTGGTCGACGCCCGTTTCGTCGGCCACCCGCACGCCCTGCGCCTCGGCCTGACCGACCCGCGCTTCCCGCTCTCCGCCGTCCCCGGCGCCGTCACCGCCCAGTCGGCCGCCCGGCAGGAGCTGACCCGGGCCGTCGCCCGCGAGACCTCGGCCGGCGGCGGTACGGCGCTCGCCGTGGACAGCCTCGCCGACCGCGTCGCCACCGCCCTCGACTCCGACGACTGCGCGGTGCACCGGCCCGAGCTGGGCAGCCTGGTCGCCGCCGTACCCGCCGACCCGCAGGCCCGCAACGAGGCCCGCCAGGCCGTCGCCGCCGTCGATGACGAGGCCGTACGCCTGAAGTCGGCCGTGAAGTCCCGTGACGGTTTCTTCACCACCTTCTTCATCAGCCCTTACTCGCGCTACATCGCCCGCTGGTGCGCCCGCCGCGGCCTGACCCCGAACCAGGTCACCACGGCCTCGCTGCTCACCGCCCTGATCGCGGCGGGCTGCGCGGCGACGGGCACGCGCGCGGGGTTCATCGCGGCCGGTGTGCTGCTGATCGCCTCCTTCGTGCTGGACTGCACCGACGGCCAGCTCGCCCGCTACTCCCTGCAGTACTCCACGCTCGGCGCCTGGCTCGACGCCACGTTCGACCGAGCCAAGGAGTACGCCTACTACGCGGGCCTCGCCCTCGGCGCGGCCCGCGGCGGCCATGACGACGTATGGGCGCTCGCGCTCGGCGCGATGATCCTGCAGACCTGCCGGCACGTGGTCGACTTCTCCTTCAACGAGGCCAACCACGACGCCACCGCCAACACCAGCCCCACCGCCGCCCTCTCCGACAAGCTGGACAGCGTCGGCTGGACGGTGTGGGTGCGCCGGATGATCGTCCTGCCCATCGGCGAACGCTGGGCGATGATCGCGGTCCTCACCGCCGCCACCACGCCCCGGATCACCTTCTACGTCCTGCTCGTCGGCTGCGCCTTCGCGGCGACGTACACCACGGCCGGCCGGGTGCTGCGCTCTCTGACCCGCAAGGCGCGGCGGACCGACCGGGCCGCGCAGGCCCTCGCCGACCTCGCCGACTCCGGCCCGCTCGCCGAGGCCGTACGACGCGTCCTCGGCCGGGGCCTGCCCGGCCTGGCCGTGCCCGCCGCCTTCCTGGGCGGTGCCGCGGTCGTCGCCTGCTCGGCCCTCACCGGCTACGGCTCGGTGATGCCGGTCATCGGCGCCCTCGTCTACGTCCTCACCTCGGCCCTCGCCACCGCCCGCCCCCTCAAGGGCGCCCTGGACTGGCTGGTCCCGCCCTTCTTCCGGGCCGCCGAGTACGGCACCCTCCTCGCCCTCGCGAGTGAAGCAGGCGTGAACGGTGCCCTCCCTGCGGCTTTCGGCCTGGTGGCCGCCGTCGCCTACCATCACTACGACACGGTGTACCGCATCCGCGGTGACGCCGGGGCGCCCCCGGCTTGGCTGGTGCGCGCCATCGGGGGGCACGAGGGGCGGACGCTGCTCGTCACCGTCCTTGCCGCGGCGCTCACCGCCTCGCAGTTCACGGTCGCGCTCACGGTCCTCGCCGTGGCCGTGGCCCTCGTGGTGCTCGTCGAGAGCATCCGCTTCTGGGTCTCCGCCGGGGCCCCAGCCGTACACGACGAAGGAGAACCCGCATGATCGGCCTCGTGCTGGCGGCCGGCGCCGGACGGCGTCTGCGCCCTTACACCGACAGCCTGCCCAAGGCACTGGTGCCGGTGGGGCCTGCGGGCATAGAGGACTCGATCACGGTGCTCGACCTGACCCTCGGCAATTTCGCCGAGATCGGGCTGAGCGAGGTCGCGATCATCGTCGGCTACCGCAAGGAGGCCGTCTACGAGCGCAAGGCCGCCCTGGAGCAGAAGTACGGCCTCAAGCTCACCCTCATCGACAACGACAAGGCCGAGGAGTGGAACAACGCCTATTCCCTGTGGTGCGGGCGTGACGCCCTCAAGGACGGTGTGATCCTCGCCAACGGCGACACCGTGCACCCGGTCTCCGTCGAGAAGACGCTGCTCGCCGCGCGCGGCGAGGGCAAGAGGATCATCCTCGCCCTGGACACCGTGAAGTCCCTCGCGGACGAGGAGATGAAGGTCGTCGTCGACCCCGGCAAGGGGATGACGAAGATCACCAAGCTGATGGACCCCGCCGAGGCCACCGGCGAGTACATCGGCGTCACCCTGATCGAGGGCGACGCCGCCCCCGAGCTGGCCGACGCGCTGAAGACGGTCTGGGAGACCGACCCGCAGCAGTTCTACGAGCACGGGTACCAGGAGCTGGTCGACCGCGGCTTCCGGATCGACGTGGCGCCGATCGGCGACGTCAGCTGGGTCGAGATCGACAACCACGACGACCTCGCCAAGGGACGGGAGATCGCGTGCCGCTACTGACCCGGCTCATTCCGTCGCCGGTCGTCGTGGACATCCGCCCGGGTGCCCTGGACGACCTGGCCTGTGTCCTCGCCGACGAGCGCATCGCGCACTCCGGCCGGCTCGCCGTCGCCGTCAGCAACGGCTCCGGCAGCAAGCTGCGCGAGCGCATCGCCCCGACACTGCCCGGCGCCAGCTGGTACGAGGTCGGCGGGGGCACCCTCGACGACGCCGTCCGGCTGGCCGGAGAGATGAAATCCGGCCACTACGACGCGGTGGTCGGGCTCGGCGGCGGCAAGATCATCGACTGCGCCAAGTTCGCCGCGGCGCGCATCGGCCTGCCCCTGGTCGCCGTGCCGACGAACCTCGCGCACGACGGCCTGTGCTCGCCGGTCGCCACCCTCGACAACGACGCCGGGCGCGGCTCCTACGGTGTGCCGAACCCGATCGGTGTCGTCATCGACCTGGACGTGATCCGCGAGGCCCCGGCCCGCTTCGTCCGGGCCGGCATCGGCGACGCGATCTCCAACATCAACGCGGTCGCGGACTGGGAGCTGTCCAACCGCGTCAACGGCGAGAAGATCGACGGTCTCGCCGCGGCCATGGCCCGTCAGGCCGGCGAGGCGGTCCTGCGCCACCCCGGCGGCATCGGCGACAACGACTTCCTCCAGGTGCTCGCCGAGGCGCTGGTCCTCAGCGGTATCTCGATGTCGATCTCCGGCGACTCCCGGCCGTCCTCCGGCTCCTGCCACGAGATCAACCACGCCTTCGACCTGCTGTTCCCCCAGCGGGCCGCCGCCCACGGCGAACAGTGCGGACTCGGTGCGGCCTTCGCGACGTATCTGCGCGGAGCCCACGAGGAGGCGGTCCACACCGCCGAAGTGCTGCGCCGGCACGGGCTCCCCGTGCTCCCGGAGGAGATCGGCTTCACCGTGGACGAGTTCGTCCGCGCTGTGGAGTTCGCCCCGGAGACCCGGCCCGGCCGCTACACGATCCTCGAACACCTCGACCTCAAGACGAACCAGATCAAGGACATCTACGCCGACTATGTCAAGGCCATCGGTAGCTGAACTCCGTCCGGTCGTCCACCCCGCGGGGGTGAAGGACCGGCGCAGCGGTGAGCACTGGGCGGGACGCCTCTACATGCGCGAGGTGTCCCTGCGCGTCGACCGCTACCTGGTGAACACCAGGGTCACGCCCAACCAGCTCACGTACCTGATGACTGTCTGCGGCGTGCTCGCGGCCCCGGCGCTGCTGGTGCCGGGGATCTGGGGCGCCGTGCTCGGCGTGGTCGCCACCCAGCTGTATCTGCTGCTGGACTGCGTCGACGGCGAGATCGCCCGCTGGAAGAAGCAGTACTCGCTCGGCGGGGTCTACCTGGACCGCGTCGGTGCCTATCTGACCGACGCGGCCGTCCTGGTGGGCCTTGGCCTGCGCGCCGCCGACCTGTGGGGCAGCGGCCGTATCGACTGGCTGTGGGCCTTCCTCGGCACGCTCGCCGCGCTCGGCGCCATCCTGATCAAGGCCGAGACCGACCTGGTCGGCGTCGCCCGGCACCAGACCGGCAAGCCGCCCGTGCAGGAGGCCGCCTCCGAGCTGCGCTCCTCCGGCATGGCGCTGGCCCGCCGGGCCGCCGCGGCGCTGAAGTTCCACCGCCTCATCCTCGGCATCGAGGCCTCGCTGCTGATCCTGCTCCTCGCGATCGCCGACCAGGTCCGCGGCGACCTGTTCTTCACCCGGCTCGGTACGGCCGTCCTCGCCGGTATCGCCCTGCTGCAGACCCTGCTGCACCTGGTGTCCATCCTCGCCTCCAGCAGGCTGAAGTGAGTGCCGTGAAGGTCGGCGCCGTCATCATCACCATGGGCAACCGGCCCGAGGAGCTGCGCGCCCTGCTCGACTCGGTCGCCAAGCAGGACGGCGACCCGGTCGAGGTGGTGGTCGTCGGCAACGGCTCGCCCGTCCCGGACGTCCCCGACGGGGTGCGGACGGTGGAGCTGCCCGAGAACCTGGGCATCCCCGGCGGCCGCAACGTCGGCACCGAGGCCTTCGGGCCCAGCGGCCGCGATGTCGACATACTGCTCTTCCTCGACGACGACGGCCTGCTCGCCCGGCACGACACCGCCGAGCTGTGCCGCGAGGCCTTCGCCGCGGACTCCCGGCTCGGCATCGTCAGCTTCCGTATCGCCGACCCCGACACCGGCGAGACCCAGCGCCGCCATGTGCCGCGGCTGCGCGCCTCCGACCCGATGCGCTCCTCGCGCGTCACCACCTTCCTCGGCGGCGCCAACGCCGTGCGCACGCGGGTCTTCGCCGAGGTCGGCGGCCTGCCGGACGAGTTCTTCTACGCCCATGAGGAGACCGACCTGGCCTGGCGGGCCCTCGACGCCGGCTGGATGATCGACTACCGGTCGGACATGGTGCTGTACCACCCGACGACCGCGCCCTCGCGGCACGCGGTGTACCACCGCATGGTCGCCCGCAACCGGGTCTGGCTCGCCCGCCGCAATCTCCCCGCCCCCCTGGTCCCGGTCTACCTCGGAGTCTGGATGCTGCTCACGCTGCTGCGCCGCCCGTCCCGGGCGGCCCTGCGGGCGTGGTTCGGCGGATTCCGGGAGGGCTGGACCTCGCCGTGCGGCCCGCGCCGTCCCATGCGCTGGCGGACCGTGTGGCGGCTGACCCGGCTGGGACGGCCTCCGGTGATCTGAGAAGCTTCTCTTACCCGAAGAGAGCAAGCTTCTTACCGAGAGAGTCCGGATTTCCACTCGTGAGTCACATAACGCATGACGGCGGTGTCGCGGTGAGCGCGATGCCGTCGCCCGACGAGGGGCCGACGGCGGCGCAGCTCGCCGCCGCGCACGGGCTCGCCGTGAGCGGCGCCCGGCCCTCGCTGCCCGAGTACGTCCGCCAGCTGTGGGGGCGGCGTCACTTCGTCCTCGCCTTCTCCCAGGCGAAGCTGACGGCGCAGTACAGCCAGGCCAAGCTCGGCCAGCTGTGGCAGGTGGCGACACCGCTGCTCAACGCGGGCGTGTACTACTTCATCTTCGGCGTGATCCTGCACGCGAGCCGTGGCCTGCCCCAGGACGTGTACATCCCGTTCCTGGTCACGGGTGTGTTCGTGTTCACGTTCACGCAGAGTTCCGTCATGTCGGGCGTGCGCGCGATCTCCGGCAACCTGGGCCTGGTGCGCGCCCTGCACTTCCCGCGCGCCGCGCTGCCCATCTCCTTCTCGCTGCAGCAGCTCCAGCAGCTGCTCTTCTCGATGATCGTGATGTTCGTCGTGGCGATCGGCTTCGGCAGCTACCCGAGCCCGGGCTGGCTGCTGATCGTGCCGGTGCTGCTGCTGCAGTTCCTCTTCAACACCGGGCTCGCGCTGATCGTGGCCCGCATGGGCGCCAAGACCCCGGACCTCGCCCAGCTGATGCCGTTCATCCTGCGCACCTGGATGTACACCTCCGGCGTCATGTTCTCCATCAACAAGATGATGGAGGGCCGCTCCGAGATCGCGGTCCGGCTGCTCCAGGTCAACCCCGCCGCGGTCTACATGGACCTGATGCGCTACGCGCTGATCGACGGCTACGGCGCCTCGAACCTGCCCCCGCACGTGTGGGCCATCGCGCTGTTCTGGGCCGTGGCCGTCTTCGTCGGCGGTTTCGTGTACTTCTGGAAGGCGGAGGAGAGGTACGGCCGTGGCTGAGCAGAACGCCGAGCGCGACACCGAGCAGAGCGTCGCGCAGGACGGCGCACAGGACATCGGGCAGGCCGCCGGAGCGGGCGCCGGTGAGCGCCGTCCCACCGTCATCGCCGACGACCTGCACATCGTCTACCGGGTCAACGGTGCCAAGACCGGCAAGGGCAGCGCGACGGCCGCGCTGAGCCGGATCCTGAAGCGCGGCGAGGGGAGCGGGGTGCGCAAGGTGCACGCCGTGCGCGGTGTGTCCTTCGTCGCCTACCGCGGGGAGGCCATCGGCCTGATCGGCTCCAACGGCTCGGGCAAGTCCACGCTGCTGCGCGCCATCGCCGGTCTGCTGCCCGCCGAGAAGGGCAAGGTCTACACCGACGGCCAGCCCTCGCTGCTCGGCGTCAACGCGGCCCTGATGAACGACCTGACCGGCGAGCGGAACGTGATCCTGGGCGGTCTCGCCATGGGCATGTCGCGTGAGCAGGTCAAGGAGCGCTACCAGGACATCGTCGACTTCTCGGGCATCAATGAGAAGGGCGACTTCATCACCCTGCCGATGCGGACGTACTCCTCCGGTATGGCGGCCCGGCTGCGGTTCTCCATCGCCGCCGCCAAGGACCACGACGTCCTCATGATCGACGAGGCGCTCGCCACCGGTGACCGCAAGTTCCAGAAGCGCTCCGAGGAACGCATCCGGGAACTGCGCAAGGAGGCCGGCACGGTGTTTCTCGTCAGTCACAACAACAAGTCCATCCGCGACACCTGCAACCGCGTCCTGTGGCTGGAGCGCGGTGAGCTGCGTATGGACGGACCGACCGAAGAGGTTTTGAAGGAGTACGAGAAGTTCACGGGCAAGTAGTCCGTTTCGGCCAGAGCCCCGCCGGAAGCCGTCCGGCAGGGCTCCGCGTCCGTAAAGGAACTGTCAACTCCGGTCTGAGCCAGGAATCTTGGAACCAATCGGTGTGTTGTTGTGATGTGCAGGACACCCCGACGGACCTTGCTGCGTTGTACAACGTAAGCTGTACCGGTGCCGGAAAGCGGCAAGTGGGGCGATATTGCGCGACACCCTGTGTCAGGGCGACCCCGCGAATTGCCGGGCGGCGTGTCCGAAATAGTGTGTATTGGGTCGGCAGTGTAGAACGGGAGATGTGACGGCAATGGCTACGGAAACTCCCCAGCTCAACGCAGCATGTGCCGTCCCCGCCCCGGGCAGCGCCCGATGACGGCCGGCCTGATGGCGCCCGACCTGGAGAGCGCCACCCTGGACAAAGCCGCGAGCGAGAACTTTCCCGTGGCCCCTTTCTTCCTGCCCCGGGCGTGGCGCGACGACCTCATGGCCGTCTACGGCTTCGCCCGTCTGGTCGACGACATCGGTGACGGCGACCTCGCCCCCGGCGGGGCCGACGCCCGCGCGCTCGGCGTGTCGCCCGACGAGGCGGAGGACCGCCTGGTCCTCCTCGACGCGTTCGAGGCCGATCTGCGCCGTGTCTTCGACGGCACCCCGAGCCATCCGCTGCTGCGCCGGCTGCAGCCCACCGTCCGCCGCCGCTCCCTCACCCCCGAACCCTTCCTCGGCCTGATCGCGGCCAACCGCCAGGACCAGCTCGTCACCCGGTACGAGACCTACGACGACCTCCTCGCCTACTGCGAACTGTCCGCCAACCCCGTCGGCCGCCTCGTCCTCGGCGTCACCGGAACCTCGACCCCCGAGCGGATCCGCCTCTCCGACGCGATCTGCACCGCGCTGCAGATTGTCGAACACCTCCAGGACGTCGCCGAGGACCTCGGCCGGGACCGGATCTACCTCCCGGCCGAGGACATGAAGCGCTTTCACGTCCAGGAAACGGATCTTGGCGCAAAAACCGCAGGCGCATCGGTGCGCGCCCTGGTTGCATACGAAGCACAACGCGCCCGTGATCTGCTGAATGAAGGCGCCCCCCTGGTGGGTAGCGTCCACGGCAGGTTGAAGCTGTTGCTCGCGGGGTTCGTGGCGGGGGGAAGGGCGGCGGTCAGGGCGATCGCCGCAGCCGAATACGACGTACTTCCCGGCCCGCCCAGACCCGGCAAGGTCCAGTTGCTGCGTGAGGCGGGCGTGATCCTGCGAGGAGAGGGGTGATCCGGACCGTGGATTCTCCATCACACGTGTCCGCACCGGTACTCGCCGCCTACAGCTACTGCGAGACCGTCACCGGGCAGCAGGCACGTAACTTCGCCTACGGCATCCGCCTGCTGCCGACGCCCAAGCGCCGCGCCATGTCGGCGCTGTACGCGTTTTCCCGACGCGTGGACGACATCGGCGACGGCGATCTGGTCGACGAGGTGAAGCTGAAGCGGCTCGAGGACACCAGGGCGCTGCTCGCCCGGGTGCGGGAGGGCGAGGTGGAGGAGGACGACACCGATCCGGTCGCGGTCGCTCTCGCCCACGCCGCATGCGCTTTCCCGATCCCGCTCGGCGGCCTCGACGAGCTGATCGACGGCGTCCAGATGGACGTGCGCGGCGAGACGTACGAGACCTGGGACGACCTCAAGGTCTACTGCCGGTGTGTCGCCGGTGCCATCGGCCGCCTCTCGCTCGGCGTGTTCGGCACCGAACCGGGAGCGCGCGGCGCCGAGCGCGCCTCCGAGTACGCCGACACCCTCGGGCTCGCGCTGCAGCTGACCAACATCCTCAGGGACGTCCGCGAGGACGCCGAGGGCGGCCGTACCTATCTGCCCGCCGACGACCTGGCCAAGTTCGGCTGCTCGGCCGGGTTCGACGGGCCCACTCCACCCGAGGGCTCCGACTTCGCGGGCCTCGTGCACTTCGAGGTACGGCGGGCCCGTGCCCTTTTCGCCGAGGGCTACCGGCTGCTGCCCATGCTCGACCGGCGCAGCGGCGCCTGTGTCGCCGCCATGGCCGGCATCTACCGCCGGCTGCTGGACCGCATCGAACGCGATCCGGAGGCGGTGCTGCGCGGCCGGGTCTCGCTGCCCGGGCGCGAGAAGGCCTACGTCGCCGTGCGCGGACTGTCCGGTCTGGACACCCGGCACGTGACCCGCCATGTCTCCCCGCGGTCCGTCAGGAGGCGCGCCTGATGGACCTCGCAGAACCAGGGGACACGCGGCAGGCAACCCTTGTCCGCGGCGTGGCGTCCCTGAGTGCGACAGCCGACCGTGCACCGTTCGATCTGCACGCTCGGCACGCACGGAAGGACGCACGATGAGCGACGGCTCGCGCCCCGCGCAGGCGCACGGCACCGCGGTCGGAGAGCACGCGGCGGGCCGCAGCGCCGTCGTGGTCGGCGGCGGGCTCGCCGGGATCACTGCCGCGCTCGCGCTCGCCGACGCGGGCGTCCGCGTCACCCTGCTCGAAGGCAGGCCCAGGCTGGGCGGCCTCGCCTTCTCCTTCCAGCGCGGCGAGCTGACCGTCGACAACGGCCAGCACGTGTACCTGCGCTGCTGCACCGCCTACCGCTGGTTCCTCGACCGGATCCGGGGCGCGGCACTGGCACCGCTGCAGGAGCGCCTGGACGTGCCCGTCGTCGACGTCGCCAAGCCCGAGGGCAGACGGCTCGGCAGGCTGCGGCGCGACCCACTGCCCGTCCCCCTCCACCTGGGGCGCAGCCTGGCCGCCTATCCGCACCTCTCGCTCGCCGAGCGCGCCGCGGTCGGGCGGGCCGCGCTCGCGCTGAAGGGGCTCGACCTCGCCGATCCGAACCTGGACACGCAGGACTTCGGCAGCTGGCTGGCCGCACACGGCCAGTCGGCGCGTGCTGTCGAGGCCTTGTGGGACCTGGTCGGGGTCGCCACCCTCAACGCGGTCGCGGGCGACGCCTCGCTGGGGCTCGCCGCGATGGTGTTCAAGACCGGTCTGCTGTCCGACCCGGGCGCGGCCGACATCGGCTGGGCCCATGTCCCGCTGGGCGAACTGCACGACCGGCTGGCCCGCAAGGCGCTCGACTCCGCGGGCGTCCGTACCGAGGTCCGTACACGCGTCACCTCCGTCTCTATCAACGAGAACGGCACCTGGAGCGTTCAGGTTCCCGGCGAGCGCCTCGAAACCGACGCCGTCGTCCTCGCCGTACCCCAGCGCGAGGCCCACGATCTCCTGCCGCCCGGTGCCCTCGACGCCCCCGAGCGGCTCTTGGGGATCGGTACCGCGCCGATCCTCAACGTCCATGTCGTCTACGACCGCAAGGTCCTGGCGCGTCCCTTCTTCGCGGCCCTCGGCACCCCCGTGCAGTGGGTCTTCGACCGCACCGACGCCTCCGGGCTCGGCGCGGGCCAGTACCTCGCGCTGTCCCAGTCGGCCGCCCACGAAGAGATCGACCTGCCGGTCGCCGACCTGCGCGAGCGCTATCTGCCCGAGCTGGAGCGACTCATCCCGGGTGCGCGCGGCGCCGAGGTGAGGGACTTCTTCGTGACCCGGGAGCGCACGGCCACGTTCGCCCCCACCCCCGGCGTCGGGCGGCTGCGGCCCGGCGCCCGCACCAAGGCCCCCGGCCTGTATCTGGCCGGAGCGTGGACCGCCACCGGGTGGCCCGCGACCATGGAGAGTGCGGTCCGCAGTGGAGTGAGCGCGGCCGACGCCGCCCTCAGTGCCCTGGGCCGGCCCCGCCCCCGCCATCTCTTCGAGTTCGAGGAGGCGGCCTGATGCCCTCCAGGCATGCGGCGGGCCCCCGCACCCCCGGTACCGCAACAAGAGGAGAGACTGTGCCCACTGTGCCCCCGGCCTCGACGCCCGTCCCACGGGCCGCGGTGGACGTGACCGCGCTGCTGGAGCGCGGCCGGACGCTGGCCACTCCGGTTCTGCGTGCGGCCGTAGACCGGCTGGCGTCTCCCATGGACACCGTCGCCGCCTACCACTTCGGCTGGATCGACGCCGCCGGCAACCCGGCCGACGGCGACGGCGGCAAGGCGGTGCGTCCCGCGCTCGCCGTTCTCTCCGCCGAGGTCACCGGTGCCGCGCCCGAGGTGGGCATCCCCGGCGCGGTCGCCGTCGAACTCGTCCACAACTTCTCCTTGCTGCACGACGACCTGATGGACGGCGACGAGCAGCGCCGCCACCGCGACACGGTCTGGAAGGTGCACGGCCCCGCCCAGGCGATCCTGGTCGGCGACGCCCTCTTCGCCCTCGCCAACGAGGTGCTGCTGGAGCTCGGTTCGGTGGAGGCAGGCCGTGCCACCCGCCGGCTGACCACCGCCACCCGCGCCCTGATCGACGGCCAGGCGCAGGACATCTCCTACGAGCACCGCGACCGCGTCAGCGTCGAGGAGTGCCTGGAGATGGAGGGCAACAAGACCGGCGCGCTGCTCGCGGCCTCCAGTTCCATCGGCGCGGTCCTCGGCGGCGCGAACGACGCCACGGCCGACGCGCTGGAGAAGTACGGCTACCACCTCGGCCTCGCCTTCCAGGCCGTCGACGACCTGCTCGGCATCTGGGGCGACCCGGAGGCCACCGGCAAGCAGACCTGGAGCGATCTGCGCCAGCGCAAGAAGTCCCTGCCGGTCGTCGCCGCGCTCGCGGCCGGCGGCTCCGCCTCCGAGCGACTCGGCGAGATCCTCGCCGCGGACGCCAAGAGCAGCGACTTCGAGAACTTCTCCGAGGAGGAGTTCGCGGCCCGTGCGGCCCTCATCGAGGAGGCCGGCGGTCGCGACTGGACGGCCGAGGAAGCGCGCCGCCAGCACACCATCGCCATCGAGGCCCTCGACGCCGTCGACATGCCCGGCCGGGTACGCGACTCCTTCACGGCGCTGGCCGACTTCGTCGTCGTACGAAAGAGATGATCACTATCGGTCGAACCATCGCGTAGTCGCCGGCCGGTGCCGCAGCGCATGCGGACACCGGCCGACGGCGGACCCACAGCAGCACGACTCGCACGACTGCACGAAGGGGAAGCCATGACAGCGACGACCGACGGAAGCACCGGGGCGACTCTGCCGACCCGCGCTGCCGCGGCCAGCGACACCACTCAGACCACCCCCGAGACGGCCGGGGTGCAAGAAGCCGCCGCACGCGCCGCACGGCGCGCCACCGACTTCCTGCTCGCGAGGCAGGACGACCAGGGCTGGTGGAAGGGCGACCTGGAGACCAACGTCACCATGGACGCCGAAGATCTGCTGCTCCGTCAGTTCCTGGGGATCCGCGACGAGGAGACCACGCAGGCCGCCGCGAAGTTCATCCGCGGCGAGCAGCGCGAGGACGGCACCTGGGCGACCTTCTACGGCGGGCCCGGCGAACTGTCCGCCACCGTCGAGGCGTACGTCGCGCTCCGGCTGGCGGGCGACGCGCCCGAGGCCCCGCACATGGCGAAAGCTTCCGCCTGGATCCGCGAGCGCGGCGGGATCGCCGCCTGCCGTGTCTTCACCCGGATCTGGCTCGCCCTGTTCGGCTGGTGGAAGTGGGAGGACCTGCCCGAACTCCCGCCGGAGCTGATCTACTTCCCGTCCTGGATGCCGCTCAACATCTACGACTTCGGATGCTGGGCCCGGCAGACCATCGTGCCGCTGACCATCGTCTCGGCCAAGCGCCCGGTGCGTCCGGCGCCCTTCCCGCTGGACGAGCTGCACACCGACCCCGCCCGGCCCAACCCGCCCATGTCCTTCGCCCCGGTGGCCAGTTGGGACGGTGCCTTCCAGCGGCTGGACCGGGCCTTGCACCAACTGCGCAAGGTCGTCCCGCGCCGGCTGCGCAAGGCCGCGATGAACTCCGCCGCCCGCTGGATCATCGAGCGGCAGGAGAACGACGGCTGCTGGGGCGGCATCCAGCCCCCGGCCGTGTACTCGGTCATCGCCCTGTACCTGCTCGGCTACGACCTGGAGCATCCGGTGATGCGCGAGGGCCTCGCCTCGCTGGACCGTTTCGCCGTGTGGCGCGAGGACGGCGCCCGGATGATCGAGGCCTGCCAGTCCCCGGTGTGGGACACCTGCCTCGCCGCCATCGCGCTCGTCGACGCCGGGCTGCCCGCCGACCATCCGCAACTGGTCAAGGCGGCCGACTGGATGCTCGGCGAGGAGATCGTGCGGCCCGGTGACTGGGCCGTGAAGCGGCCCGGACTGCCGCCGGGCGGCTGGGCGTTCGAGTTCCACAACGACAACTACCCCGACATCGACGACACCGCCGAGGTCGCCCTCGCACTGCGCCGGGTCCGGCACCACGACCCCGAGCGCGTGGACCGGGCCATCGGGCGCGCCGTGCGCTGGAACTTCGGGATGCAGTCGAAGAACGGCGCGTGGGGCGCCTTCGACGTCGACAACACCAGCCCGTTCCCGAACCGGCTGCCGTTCTGCGACTTCGGCGAGGTCATCGACCCGCCGTCGGCGGACGTCACCGCGCACGTCGTGGAGATGCTCGCCGCCGAGGGACTGGCGCACGACCCGCGCACCCGCCGGGGCATCGACTGGCTGCTCGCCGAACAGGAGGCGGACGGCTCGTGGTTCGGCCGCTGGGGCGTCAACTACATCTACGGCACCGGGTCCGTGGTCCCCGCACTGACCGCCGCCGGGCTGCCCGGCTCGCACCCGGCGATCCGGCGGGCCGTGGTCTGGCTGGAGAGCGTGCAGAACGACGACGGCGGCTGGGGTGAGGATCTGCGCTCCTACAAGCACGTCAAGGAATGGAGCGGCCGGGGTGCCTCGACGGCCTCGCAGACCGCGTGGGCACTGATGGCGCTGCTCGCGGCGGGGGAGCAGGGCTCCAAGGCCGTCGATCGCGGCATCCAGTGGCTGTCCGACACCCAGCGGGAGGACGGCTCCTGGGACGAGCCGTACTTCACCGGCACCGGCTTCCCCTGGGACTTCTCCATCAACTACCACCTGTACCGACAGGTCTTCCCGCTCACCGCGCTCGGACGGTATCTGCACGGCGACCCCTTCGAGCGCGATCTCCTCGCCGGGAAACCGCGGTCAGAGGCGAAGGTGAGCTGAATTGAGCATCCAGCCCGTCCCGCCCCCGCTGCTGATCGCCTGCGCGCTCGGCATCGAGCGTCTGGCCCTGCGCACCGGGGACAGAAGCGGGGCGGACGGGCCGGTCTCCATTCTCCGTACGGGCATGGGCCCCCGTGCGGCGGAACGCTCCGTCACCCGCCGGCTCGCCGGTCCGGCTCAGGTCGACGCCGCCGTGCTGGCCACCGGCTTCTGCGCCGGGCTTGCCCCCGGCATGCATCCCGGCGACCTGGTGGTCGCCGAGGAGACCCGGGACCCACGCTCCACCGTCGCCTGCGTGGGCACCGAACTGCTGGTCAAGGAACTCGTGCGGCTGCTGCCCGGACGCACGGTCCACACCGGCCCGCTCACCGGCGCCGACCATGTCGTACGCGGTCCCGAGCGGTCCCAGCTGCTCGCGACCGGCGCGATCGCGGTCGACATGGAGTCGGCGGCCACGCTCCTGGCCGCCGTCCGCGGCGGCGAGCGCCCGGTTGCGGCCGTACGGGTGGTCGTGGACGCTCCGGAACATGAACTCGTCCGGATCGGCACGCTGCGCGGTGGAATATCTGCTTTCCGCGTTCTTCGTTCTGTTCTTCCCGCATTTTATGAATGGCACCGTTCTTTGTTGCTCCCTCGGAGGTGAGCCAGATGGCCATGCCGCTGCGTCAGTCCATCAAGGTCGCTACATACCTGGCTGAACAGAAGCTCCGCAAGCGGGACAAGTTTCCGCTGATCGTCGAGCTGGAACCGCTCTTCGCCTGCAACCTCAAGTGCGAGGGCTGCGGCAAGATCCAGCACCCGGCCGGGGTGCTGAAGCAGCGCATGCCCGTCGCCCAGGCAGTGGGGGCCGTGTTGGAGTCCGGTGCGCCGATGGTGTCCATCGCCGGCGGCGAGCCCCTGATGCATCCTCAGATCGACGAGATCGTGCGCCAGTTGGTGGCCAAGCGGAAGTACGTCTTCCTGTGCACCAACGCGATGCTCCTGCGCAAGAAGATGGACAAATTCAAGCCCTCGCCCTACTTCGCCTTCGCGGTGCACATCGACGGGCTGCGCGAGCGGCACGACGAGTCCGTGGCGAAGGAGGGTGTGTTCGACGAGGCGGTGGCTGCCATCAAGGAGGCCAAGCGGCGCGGCTTCCGCGTGACCACCAACTCGACCTTCTTCAACACCGACACCCCGCAGACCATCGTCGAGGTGCTCAACTTCCTCAACGACGACCTCAAGGTCGACGAGATGATGATCTCGCCCGCCTACGCCTACGAGAAGGCCCCCGACCAGGACCACTTCCTCGGCGTCGAGCAGACTCGCGAGCTGTTCAGGAAGGCCTTCTCCGGTGGCAACCGCAAGAAGTGGAGGCTCAACCACTCCCCGCTCTTCCTGGACTTCCTGGAGGGCAAGGTCGACTTCCCGTGCACGGCGTGGGCGATCCCGAACTACTCGCTCTTCGGCTGGCAGCGCCCCTGCTATCTGATGTCCGACGGGTATGTGCCGACGTACCGCGAACTCATCGAGAAGACCGACTGGGACAAGTACGGCCGCGGCAAGGACCCGCGCTGCGACAACTGCATGGCGCACTGCGGCTACGAGCCCACCGCCGTCCTCGCCACCATGGGCTCCCTGAAGGAGTCGCTGCGGGCCATGCGCGAGACCGTCTCGGGAAACCGGGAGTGACGCCGTGACCGCCGTTCCCTTGGGCGTGCCCGAGGTGCCGGCCCGGCCGGTCGCGCCGCGGCGGCAGTCGCGGCAGATCCACGTCGGGCCGGTGGCGGTCGGGGGCGGTGCCCCGGTGTCGGTGCAGTCGATGACGACGACCCGGACCTCCGACATCGGTGCCACCCTGCAGCAGATCGCCGAACTGACCGCGTCCGGCTGCCAGATCGTCCGCGTCGCCTGCCCCACGCAGGACGACGCGGACGCCCTCGCCACCATCGCCCGCAAGTCGCAGATCCCGGTGATCGCGGACATCCACTTCCAGCCGAAGTACGTCTTCGCGGCCGTCGAGGCCGGCTGCGCGGCGGTCCGCGTCAATCCGGGCAACATCAAGAAGTTCGACGACCAGGTGAAGGAGATCGCGCGCGCCGCGCGGGACCACGGCACCCCGATCCGCATCGGCGTCAACGCCGGCTCCCTCGACCGGCGGCTGCTGCAGAAGTACGGCAAGGCCACCCCGGAGGCGCTGGTCGAGAGCGCGCTGTGGGAAGCCTCGCTCTTCGAGGAGCACGGCTTCCGGGACATCAAGATCTCCGTGAAGCACAACGACCCGGTCGTGATGATCGAGGCCTACCGCCAGCTCGCCGAGGCGTGCGACTACCCGCTCCACCTGGGGGTCACCGAGGCGGGTCCCGCGTTCCAGGGCACGATCAAGTCGGCCGTGGCCTTCGGGGCGCTGCTGTCCCGGGGCATCGGTGACACGATCCGGGTCTCCCTGTCGGCGCCGCCGGTGGAGGAGGTCAAGGTCGGCATCCAGATCCTCCAGTCGCTGGGCCTGCGGCAACGGCGTCTGGAGATCGTCTCGTGCCCGTCCTGCGGTCGCGCCCAGGTCGACGTCTACAAGCTGGCCGAGGAGGTCACGGCGGGCCTGGACGGCATGGAAGTGCCGCTCAGGGTCGCGGTGATGGGGTGTGTGGTCAACGGTCCGGGCGAGGCCCGCGAGGCCGATCTCGGAGTTGCCTCAGGCAACGGAAAGGGGCAGATCTTCGTGAAGGGCGAGGTCGTCAAGACCGTCCCCGAGTCGAAGATCGTTCAGACCCTCATCGAAGAGGCCCTGAAGCTCGCCGAGCGGACGGGCCCCGCGGACCACGTGAGTTGAGGCAGGACACGGATCGAGAGGGGGCCCAGCGTGACCATGTTGGAGAACATCCGGGGACCACGCGACCTGAAGGCACTGTCCGAGGCGGAACTCGGTGAACTGTCCGAGGAGATACGTGAGTTCCTGGTCCACGCGGTGTCGCGGACCGGTGGCCATCTCGGGCCCAATCTGGGAGTGGTGGAACTGTCCGTCGCACTCCACCGGGTCTTCGAGTCACCGGTCGACCGCATCCTGTGGGACACCGGCCATCAGTCCTATGTCCACAAGCTGCTGACGGGGCGCCAGGACTTCTCCAAGCTGCGCGGCAAGGGCGGGCTGTCCGGATACCCCTCGCGCGAGGAGTCCGAGCACGACGTCATCGAGAACAGCCATGCCTCCACCGTGCTCGGCTGGGCCGACGGCCTGGCCAAGGCCAACCGGGTGCAGGGGGAGAAGGGCCATGTGGTCGCCGTCATCGGCGACGGCGCGCTGACCGGCGGCATGGCCTGGGAGGCGCTGAACAACATCGCGGCCGCCAAGGACCGCCCGCTGATCGTCGTCGTCAACGACAACGAGCGGTCCTACGCCCCGACCATCGGCGGCCTCGCCAACCATCTGGCCGCCCTGCGCACCACCGACGGCTACGAGAAGGTCCTCGCCTGGGGCAAGGACGTACTCCTGCGCACGCCGGTCGTCGGCGGCACGATCTACGAGTCCCTGCACGGCGCGAAGAAGGGCTTCAAGGACGCCTTCGCCCCGCAGGGCATGTTCGAGGACCTGGGGCTGAAGTACGTCGGCCCGATCGACGGGCACGACATCAAGGCCGTCGAGTCGGCGCTGCGCCGCGCGAAACGCTTCCACGGCCCGGTCCTGGTCCACTGCCTCACCGAGAAGGGCCGCGGCTACGAGCCTGCCCTCCTCCACGAGGAGGACCACTTCCACAGCGTCGGCGTGATGGACCCGCTCACCTGCGAACCGCTGGCGCCGTCCGCAGGCCCGTCCTGGACCTCGGTGTTCGGCGACGAGATCGTCCGGATCGGCGAGGAACGCGACGACGTCGTCGCCATCACGGCGGCCATGCTGCATCCGGTCGGGCTCGGCGCGTTCGCCGAGCGCTTCCCCGACCGCGTGTGGGACGTGGGCATCGCCGAGCAGCACGCGGCCGTCTCCGCGGCCGGTCTCGCCACCGGCGGGCTGCATCCGGTCGTCGCCGTCTACGCCACCTTCCTCAACCGCGCCTTCGACCAGTTGCTGATGGACGTCGCCCTGCACCGCTGCGGGGTCACCTTCGTCCTGGACCGGGCCGGTGTCACCGGCGCCGACGGAGCTTCCCACAACGGCATGTGGGACATGTCGATCCTGCAGGTCGTCCCGGGCCTCAGGATCGCCGCCCCGCGCGACGCCGGACAGCTGCGCGCCCAGTTGCGCGAGGCCGTCGCCGTGGACGACGCGCCCACCCTGGTCCGCTTCCCGAAGGAGTCGGTAGGCCCGGAGATCCCGGCGCGGGGCCGGGTCGGCGGCATGGACGTGCTGCACCGCGGTGAACGCCCCGAGGTGCTGCTGGTGGCCGTCGGCGTGATGGCCCCGGTGTGTCTGCAGGCCGCCGATCTGCTGCAGGCGCGCGGCCTCGACTGCACGGTGGTGGACCCGCGCTGGGTCAAGCCCGTCGACCCCGCGCTGCCGGGCCTCGCCGCCGAACACCGTCTGGTGGCCGTCGTGGAGGACAACAGCCGCTCCGGGGGCGTCGGTTCGGCCGTGGCGCTGGCCCTCGGCGACGCCGACGTGGACGTGCCGGTGCGGCGGTTCGGCATCCCCGAACAGTTCCTCGCGCACGCCAAGCGCGCCGAGGTGCTGGCCGACATCGGTCTCACGCCCGTCGAGATCGCCGGGCGGATCAGTGCGAGCCTGGCCGTCAAGGACGCGGACGGCACAGTCAAGGAGAGTGAATGAGCAAGGAGTTCGACCTCGGCGCCCTGCTCGCCGAGCGCGGAGCCGAACGCTACGAGCTGCACACGAAGTACCTCAATCCGCAGCTCCCGCGCATGCTGCACACCATCGGCTTCGACAAGGTCTACGAGCGGGCCGAGGGCGCCCACTTCTTCGACGCGGACGGCAACGACTACCTGGACATGCTCGCCGGGTTCGGGGTGATGGGCCTCGGCCGCCATCACCCGGTCGTCCGCAAGGCGCTGCACGACGTGCTCGACCTGGACCTCGCGGACCTGACCCGGTTCGACTGCCAGCCGCTGCCCGGCCTGCTCGCCGAGCGGCTGCTCGCCCACAGCCCGCACCTGGACCGGGTCTTCTTCGGAAACAGCGGCACGGAGGCCGTCGAGACGGCCCTGAAGTTCGCCCGGTACGCCACCGGGAAGCCCCGTGTCCTCTACTGCGACCACGCCTTCCACGGCCTGACCACCGGCTCGTTGTCGGTCAACGGCGAGGGCGGCTTCCGGGACGGCTTCGCCCCGTTGCTGCCCGACACCGCCGTACCCCTCGGAGACCTTCCCGCCCTCGCCCGGGAGCTGAAGAAGGGCGACGTCGCCGCCCTGATCGTCGAGCCGATCCAGGGCAAGGGCGTGCACGAGGCCCCGCCCGGCTATCTGCGCGCCGCCCAGGAACTGCTGCACAAGCACAAGGCGCTGCTCATCGCCGACGAGGTGCAGACCGGTCTGGGCCGCACCGGCGACTTCTACGCCTATCAGCACGAGGAGGGCGTCGAGCCGGACCTGGTGTGCGTGGCCAAGGCGCTCTCCGGGGGGTACGTCCCGGTCGGTGCCACACTCGGCAAGGACTGGATCTTCAAGAAGGTCTACTCGTCGATGGACCGTGTGCTGGTGCACTCGGCGAGCTTCGGGTCCAACGCCCCGGCGATGGCGTGCGGGCTCGCCGTGCTGTCGGTGATGGAGAACGAGCAGATCGTCGCGGGCGTGCGCACCAGCGGTGAGCTGCTGAAGTCCCGGCTGACCGCGCTGATCGACACGTACGAGCTGCTCGCCGACGTCCGCGGCCGTGGCCTGATGATCGGCATCGAGTTCGGCAGGCCGTCCTCGCTGAAGCTGCGCAGCCGCTGGACCATGCTGCAGGCGGCGCGCAAGGGCCTGTTCGCGCAGATGGTCGTCGTACCGCTGCTGCAGCGGCACCGGATCCTCACCCAGGTCTCCGGCGACCACCTGGAGGTGATCAAGCTGATCCCGCCCCTGGTCGTGGACGAGGCCGACGTCGACCGGTTCATCGACGCCTTCACCGCCGTGATGGACGACGCGCACAGCGGCGGCGGCCTGATGTGGGACTTCGGCAAGACCCTGATCAAGCAGGCGGTGGCCAATCGCTGAGCGTCACCGAGGGCCCCGGCCCTCACCAGAAGAGCGGCAGGAAGAGGACGAAGGGATAGACGAATCCGATCGCACCCAGCACGGTTCCCGTGGTGGCGGTCCACAGCCGGCCGATGCCGCGGCGGGCGTAGTGGATCCCCGTGAGCCCGAACGTGACGGCGAGCCCGCCGCAGATGAGCATCACGGGGAGCAGGCCGAACGTGAGCAAGGGGCACAGGCCCGCCGCGGCCGCGAGTCCCAGCCCGAGTGCGGTGGGGCCGAGCAGGGTGGCGGGTGCGTCGGCCCCTTCGGGCGTACTGGTCCTCGACATGACATCCCCCAGGCATTTTGAACGTGTTCAAATCCTGAGTTTGATCGTAGCAGGGCGGTAGCCGACCGTCGGTCTCTGATGGTCTTTGCCTCAGAGGCAAGAAAATTGCCGCAGGGGCAAGCTTCGGGCTGAATGGAGGCATGAACGCCTCAGATGCCGGGCCACCGGTGAGCCCGGACGACGAGCTGCCCGCCGTCGCACCGCAGTTGCGGGCACTGCGCCGAAGCGCGGGCCTCACCCTGGAGGCCGCGGCCCGCGCCGCCGGGCTCTCACCGGCCCATCTGTCCCGCCTCGAAACGGGACGGCGGCAGCCGTCGCTGCCGATGCTGCTGGCTCTCGCCCGCATCTACGGTACGACCGTCTCCGAACTGCTGGGTGAGACGGTCGCCGACCGGGACGCCATCGTGCGGGCCGGCGACATGGAGCCGACCCGGGCCGGCGGCTGGACGTACGTACAGGCCGGGGCCTCCGGGCGGGGCATGCAGGCCCTGCGCGTGCAGGTGCCCTACGGCTCGCAGGGCGACATCGTGCGCGTCCACCCCGGCGAGGAGTGGCTGTACGTCCTCCGGGGCCGGCTGCGGCTGCGCCTCGGTGACACCGCGCACCGGCTCGGGCCCGGTGACAGCGCGCACTTCGACTCGCTCACCCCGCACCGCATCGCCGCCGAGGACCAGGACGGCGTCGAGCTGCTGTTCGTCCACACCCTGCTGCAGAGCCCCACGGCCACGCTGTGCCTGGGGCCGCTGACCGGAGAGCTGCCATGAGCAACTACGAGACGAAGTTCCCCCGCTCCCTGTGGATCCGCCTGATCATCTACATCGCCCTCGGCCATGTGCTCGCCGGCTTTCTGTACCTGCTGTTCGCGGTGGGTGCGAAGAGCTGAGCCGGCGGGCCCGGAGAGTCGGCCGGTCAGTCCAGCAGGCGTTCGCGCAGGTGGTCGCGGGCGGCCGGGGTCAGGCCCAGGCCCTGCTCCAGGTAGGTGTCCACGCCGCCCCAGGTCTGCTCGGCGGTGTCGAACGCTGCCTGCAGATACTCGGCGCGGGCGTCGAAGAGCGGGCTCAGCAGCTCCATGACCTCCGGGGTGTAGGCGGTCTCCGTACTGCCGCTGCGACGGACCTTGTAGCGCCGGTGCTTGGCGTTGGACTCCAGGTAGTCGGCGACGATCGCGTCGCGCTCCACGCCCAGGGCGAGGAGCGTCACGGCTATGGATATGCCCGCGCGGTCCTTGCCCGCCGCGCAGTGCATCAGGGCGGGCACGCTGTCCTCGGTGAGCGCGCGCAGCACCTGGGAGTGCTCGGCGGTGCGTTCCTTGACGATCGACCGGTACGAGGCGACCATCCGGGCCGCGCCCTTGCCGTCGGCGAGGATTTCGCGCAGCTGGTCGAGGTCGCCGTCGCGGACCATCTTCCAGAACTCGGCGCCGTCCGCCGGGTCGCTCAGCGGGAGGTTCACATTCCGCACGCCGGGCAGCTCGACGTCCGGGCCCTCCAGCTTCTGGTCGGCCGCGTTGCGGAAGTCGAAGATCGTGTGCAGGCCCAGGGTGGCGAGGAACGCCGCGTCGCCCTCGGTCGCGTGCGCGAGGTGCCCGCTGCGGAACAACACTCCCTGCCGAACCCGCCGTCCGTCCACGGTCGGCAGTCCGCCCACGTCGCGGAAATTGCGGACTCCGGCCAGTTCCGGCTCGGTCGACGGGACCTGCTGCGTCACGGGGGCTCCTCCCGGTAGGACCCCGCCGTCGCGTCTCGTCGGCGGGCGCTCCGTCGACCATACGACATCGGTTTCCTCGGGCAAGGAGTTGTCCACAGCCATTGTCACCAGGAGGCGCGGGCCCGATGATGTTGGCACTTGAGCGAATCTGTTGGCACCTGTGAGGTCTTACGTGGTGGACATCGCCGTAGACGGTCGTACCTGGCTCCTCTCGGGGCCCACCAGCAGTTATGCCCTGCATCTCACCGACGCGGACGAGCTGCTCCATCTGCACTGGGGGCCACGGATCGCCCTCGCGGACGCGGAGGCCCTGGCCACTGACCCGCTGCCCGGCTACTGGCCCTTCGAGTCCCCGCTCGACGGCCGCGAGGAGTACCCGGTCGAGGGCGGCCCCCGCTTCGTCCGCCCCGCCCTGTCCGTGCGCACGGACGAACGGCGCGGCACCCAGTGGAGCTTCCGGGCGCATGAGACGGAGGCCGGCGAGCTGCGGCTGCGCTTCGACGACGACGGCCTCGCCGTCACCCTGCACTACCGGATGCGCGGCGACGTCGTCGAACGCTGGGTCACCGTGGCGAACGGCGCGCACGCGCGCGTGGAGCTGCTGCGCGCCGACGCGGCCACCTGGACGCTGCCCGACCGCGACGGCTGGCGGCTGTCCCAGCTGCACGGCCGCTGGGCCGCCGAGTCCCGCCTCACCACCGCCCCGCTCACCTACGGCGAGCACGTCATCGGCAGCCGCCGCGGCCACACCGGCCACCAGCATCTGCCCTGGGCGGCGCTGGACACCGACGCCACCGAGGAGCACGGCGAGGTCTACGGCTGCGCGCTCGGCTGGTCCGGTTCCTGGCGCATCGCGGTCGCTCAACTCCCGGACGCGCGCGTGCAGATCACCGGCGGCGCCGGCTACGACGACTCGGGCCTGCTGTCCCTTCGGCCGGGGGAGTCGTACACCACCCCCGTCTTCGCGGGCCTGTGGAGCGACGGCGGCTTCGGCGGCGCAAGCCGCACCTGGCACGCCTACCAGCGCGCGCACGTGATCCCGGACGCCGAGCGGGACCGCCCGGTGCTCTTCAACTCCTGGGAGGCGACGAACTTCGCCATCTCCGAGGAACAGCAGCTCGCGCTCGCCCGCCGAGCCGCCGAGATCGGCGTGGAGCTGTTCGTGGTGGACGACGGCTGGTTCGGCGCCCGCACCAGCGACCGCGCCGGCCTCGGCGACTGGGCGCCCAACCCCGATCGCTTCCCGCAGGGCCTGAAGCCCCTCGCCGACCAGGTGCATGGCCTCGGCATGCGGTTCGGCATCTGGGTCGAACCCGAGATGGTCAATCCGGACAGCGACCTGTACCGGGCGCACCCCGACTGGGTGCAGTACCAGGCGGGACGCAAGCGGACGGAACTGCGCCATCAGCTCGTCCTCAACCTGGCCCGCGAGGACGTCCAGGAGTATCTGTGGGAGCAGCTCGACACGCTGCTGTCCGGTGCCCCGATCGACTACGTGAAGTGGGACTTCAACCGCTGCTTCACCGACGCCGGCTGGCCCGGCGAGCCGTACCCGCAGCGCCTGTGGGTGGACCACGTCCGCGCCCTCTACGCGCTGCTGGACCGGCTCCGCGCGGCCCATCCGCAGGTCGCCTTCGAGTCCTGCTCGGGCGGCGGCGGGCGGATCGACCTCGGGGTGCTGAGCCGCACCGACCAGGTGTGGACCTCCGACAACACCGACCCGCTGGACCGGCTCGCCATCCAGCACGGCTTCACCCAGATCCATCCCGCCAGGGTCATGGCCGCCTGGGTCACCGACAGCCCGAACACCCAGCTCAACGGCCGGGTCAGCTCCCTGCGGTTCCGCTTCGTCAGCGCCATGGCCGGCGTGCTCGGCGTCGGCGGCGACCTCACCGAGTGGTCGGGGGAGGAGCTGGCCGAGGCCCGGCAGTGGGTCCAGCTCTACAAAGAGATCCGCCCGCTCGTCCAGCACGGCGAGCTGTACCGGCTCCGGCCCCCTGCGGGCGCTCTGAGCGCCGTCCAGTACGTACGGGGACAGGAGACGGTGGTCCTCGCCTGGCTGCAGGCGCAGAGCCACGGCGAGCCGGTGCCGGCGCTGCGGCTGCGCGGGCTCGACCCGGCGGCGTCGTACGAGTGCCGTGAAACGGGCGAAGTTCACCGGGGTGCCGTCCTGCTGCACCACGGGCTGCGCACCGGACTCAAGGGTGACCTGGATGCCACGGTCGTCCGGCTGCGCCGCATCTGAGCTTTCCGCCCGGCCCGCCGCAGGCACCGTCGAACGTCGACCCGGCGCCCACTTGTGCCGATCACACGCTCAACCGCCCCCGGGCCGGTCCTATTCCTGATTGGCAAACTATTTAAGGGTGTCTCTTCTCACCGTTCGTCAACCCCTCCTTACGGTCGCGTAGGTCACATCCGAAGGTGAATCATGGTCCGACGTGGCAGACGATTCGAAGAATGACAACAGATCAGTGATCGGGTCGTACGTGGCGGTGGGGGACAGCTTCACCGAGGGCGTCGGCGATCTCGGGCCCGACGGGGCGTTCGTGGGCTGGGCCGACCGGTTTGCGGTGCTGCTCGCCGACCGGCGCCCCGAGGGCGACTTCAAGTACACCAATCTCGCGGTACGCGGGAAGCTGCTCGACCAGATCGTGCAGGACCAGCTCCCGCAGGCCGTCGAACTGGCCCCGGACCTGGTCTCCTTCTGTGCGGGCGGCAACGACATCATCCGCCCCGGCACCGACCCCGACGAGGTGGCCGAGCGCTTCGAGCGGGCCGTGGCCCAACTGGCCGAGGTCGCGGGCACGGTCATGGTGACGACCGGCTTCGACACCCGTGGCGTTCTCGTGCTGAAGCATCTGCGCGGCAAGATCGCCACGTACAACGGACACGTCCGCGCCATCGCGGACCGATACGGCTGTCCGGTGCTCGACCTGTGGTCCCTGAAGTCCGTGCAGGACCGGCGGGCCTGGGACAGCGACCGGCTCCACCTCTCGCCCGAGGGGCACACGCGCGTGGCGCTCCGTGCCGGCCAGGCCCTCGGCCTCGAGATCCCGGCCGACCCCGAGCAGCCGTGGCCGCCGCTGCCGCCCCGGGGCACCCTGGACATCCGCCGCGACGACGTCCAGTGGGCCCGTGAGTACCTCGTCCCATGGATCGGCCGCCGACTGCGCGGCGAGTCCTCCGGCGACCATGTGACGGCGAAGGGCACCCTGTCGCCCGACGACATCAAGATGCGCATCGCCTCGGTGGCCTGACCGCACCCCGTGCCCCGCACCGCCCTGCTCGGCTCGCGGTGCGGGGCACGGAGGCGTTCCTGGCGTGTGCCGGGCGGGAGTCGGGGGTGGCGTCGCGGGGCCGGGGCCCCGCTGGGAGGGGGAGTGTGAACAGGGCCTAGCGTGCGGTCAACGCCTTCCGGTCCAGGCCCAGTTCCCTCGCGAGGGCGTCTTCTGCCCACTCCTGCGCGCGCGTCCGCGGTACCGCGCCCGGGTACGACGTCAGCTGCACGGCCAGTCCGTCCAGCAGGGCCGTCAGACGCAGCGCGGCCCCCGTGGGGTCGGCGCAGGCGAACTCGCCGGCGGCCACGCCCTCGGCGATGACCTCGGTGATCGCCGCCTTCCACTGCCGGTCCAGGTCCCGGGTGACCTCCCGCAGGGCGGGCTCACGCAGGGCCACGGCCCAGCCCTCGATCCACAGCCGCCAGCCCTTGGCCTGTCCGGTCGGCGCGTACCAGCGCACCGCGGTCCGCAGTCGGCGCAGCGCGGACGTCCGCCGGCCCAGCAACTTGCGCAGATGCGCGAGGTCGTCCTCGGCCGCGAAGGTGAACGCGGCCGCGACCAGCTTCTCCTTCGTCGAGAAGTGGTACAGCACCAGCGCGTTGCTCACCCCGAGCACCGCGGCCACGTCGGCGATCCTGACCGCCGCCACGCCCCGCGCCTCGATCTGCCCGATGGCGGCCCGCAGCAGTTCCTCCCGCCGCTCGGCCACGCTCAACCGCACTCTCGCCACGCGGTCACCCTACACAGCCGCCCGGACACGCGCCGCCGCCCTCTCGGCGCCCGGTTCGGCCGGGGCGACGGCAACGTACTACTGACTGCTCGTTCAGTCAGTAGGCGTTCTGCCGCAGCCGTCGGTGACCGTGCCACCGCCACCTCCGTCGGCTGGACGGGCTGTTCCACGTCGACGTCACGTTCGTCGAAAGACTCCGGCGAACCCTGGCGTGCGCCTCGGTGATCCACCACGAGCCGCCGAGCTGTGCTACCGTTTTCGTGTTGCAGTTGTGGTACCCATGAACCTATGTGCGCCTGACGGGAATGTTTCTCTTTCAGGCGCATTAGTTGTTTTACCGGCATCTCCGGATGGGGCCTCTGCCTACAGATCGGAGAAGGTCATGGCACAGGGAACCGTGAAGTGGTTCAACGCCGAAAAGGGTTTCGGCTTCATCGCGCAGGACGGCGGCGGCCCCGACGTCTTCGCCCACTACTCGAACATCGCGACCCAGGGCTTCCGTGAGCTGCAGGAGGGCCAGCGGGTCTCCTTCGACGTCACGCAGGGCCAGAAGGGCCCGCAGGCGGAGAACATCGTCCCCGCCTGATCGCCGGACGCGTATCCGCTCACCGGGGTCCGCACCGTCAAGGTGCGGACCCCGGTTTGTGCTGTTTCCAGGAAGGCAGACAACCGCATGCCCCGCAGGCCCCAGAAGCCGAACCGGCGCACCTCCTCCCCCTCACGGTCCGCGTCGTCGCCGAGGGATTTCCGACTGCCGGAAAGCACGACGCCCGCACTTCCCGCCGTCGAGGACTTCGCCGGTCTGGACATGCCCGAGGCGCTGCTGAAGACCCTCACCGCACAAGGTGTGACCACCCCCTTCCCCATTCAGGCCGCCACGCTGCCCAACTCGCTCGCCGGCCGTGACCTGCTGGGACGGGGACGCACCGGCTCCGGCAAGACCCTCGCGTTCGGGCTGGCGCTCCTGGCCCGCACGGCCGGGCTGCGCGCGGAGCCCAAGGCACCCCTCGCCCTCGTGCTGGTGCCCACCCGTGAACTCGCGCAGCAGGTGACGGACGCCCTGACCCCTTACGCGACGGCGGTGAACCTCCGGCTGACCACCGTGGTCGGCGGGCTGTCCATCACCAAGCAGGCCGGTGCGCTCCGGCGCGGCGCCGAGGTGCTCGTGGCGACTCCCGGCAGGCTCAACGACCTCGTGGAACGCGGGGACTGCGTGCTGGAGCACGTACGCATCACGGTGCTGGACGAAGCCGACCAGATGACCGACATGGGCTTCCTGCCGCAGATCACCAAGGTGATCCAGCACGTACGGCCCGACGGGCAGCGCATGCTCTTCTCGGCCACGCTGGACCGCAACATCGACCGCCTGGTGCAGCGGTTCCTGACCGACCCCGTGGTGCACTCCGTGGACCCGTCCGCGGGAGCGGTGGTCACCATGGAGCACCATGTGCTCCACGTCCAGGACGAGACCGACAAGAAGGCCGTCACCACGCGCATCGCGGCCCGTGACGGCCGGGTCATCCTCTTCCTCGACACCAAGAGATCCGCCGACCGGCTCGCCAAGCGGCTCCTGGCCGTCGGTGTCCGCGCGGCGGCACTGCACGGAGGCCGCTCCCAGCCGCAGCGCAACCGCACTCTGGAGCAGTTCAAGAACGGTCAGGTCACCGCCCTGGTGGCGACGAACGTCGCGGCCCGGGGCATACACGTCGACGATCTCGACCTCGTCGTGAACGTCGATCCCCCCGCCGATCACAAGGACTACCTCCACCGGGGCGGCCGCACGGCCCGCGCCGGTGGCTCCGGCAGCGTCGTCACGCTGGTCCTGCCCGAGCAGAAGCGCGATGTCACCCGACTCATGTCGGACGCGGGCATCCGCCCCCGGACGGCCCGCGTCACGTCGAGCGACGAGGAACTGGCCACGATCACCGGCGCCCGTGAGCCCTCCGGCGTGGCCGTCACCATCGAGGTCCCCCAGCCGGCGACTCCGACGGAGGCCCGCTCGGACCGGAATGGCGGAGCCAAGCCCGGCAGGCGATCCGGCCACCGACGCCGAAGCGGCGGCGGGGCCACGGCGGCGACGGGGGCCGCCAACGGGACGGGGGGCCGCAGCTCCGACCGCCGGGCGGCATCCGGCGCGGCCACGGGCGGTGCCGCCGGCACGGGCGGCCGCAGCTCCGGCCGCACGTCCGCATCCGGTGCGGCGACCGGCGCCGCCTCCGGCACGGGTGGCCGCGGATCCGGCCGACGGACGGCGGCCGGCGGAGCGACGGGTGGGGCTGGTCGACGGACGGCGGCCGGCGGAGCCACGGGCGGCGCTGCCGGGACCGGCGGCCGCAGCTCCGACCGCCGAGGCGGCCGCCGCACCTCTGCCACGTAGCGCCGCACCAGGCCACGTCGGGCCCGGTGACGACCTTTCGCAGGCGGTCGTCCCGGGCGTGCTCGTTCCGCCGGGTGACGTAGCGGCGTTCGCCGATGCGGCACTGGCCACCGCCCGCCGTTTCGACGGCCACCTGGCGGCGTCTCGCCGTCGGCCCGGTCGCCCCATTTCTGGACTTGCGAGTCCATTTTTGCCGCCGCACAGTGGCACTGCCCGGGCCGATCCTGCTGCCCGGGGCCCTGTGCGGCCGGCTGCGGTGTGCTGTCCGGTCGCTCGGGTTCGGCGGAAACGATCTGGCAGTGGAGTGGACCATGTCGAAGCGGCTTGCGGGCAAGACGGCCCTGGTGACCGGCGCGACCAGCAACATCGGACGGGCGATCGCGGAGGTGTTCGCGGCCGAGGGGGCGCACGTCGCCGTCTCGGGCCGAAGCGCCGAGCGGGGCGGGGAGGTGGTCGACGGGATCCGCGCACGGGGCGGGCGCGCCGACTTCGTGCGGGCCGACCTGGACGGAACCGCCGCCGCCTCCCGGGCGCTGGCCGAGGAGGCCGCACGGGTCCTCGGCGGCCGTATCGACGTCCTGGTCAACAATGCCGGCATCTACCCCGGCGACACCACGGCGGCGACCGACGAGAAGACCTTCGACCGGGTCTACGCGGTCAATGTGAAGGCCCCCTTCTTCCTGACCGCCGCGATCGCTCCGGCCATGGCGCAGGCCGGCGGCGGGGCGATCATCAACCTGGGGTCGTGGATCGCGCCCCTGGGCATTCCGATCGGTGCCCTCTACAGCTCCACCAAGGGGGCCGTCGAGACTCTGACCCGGGCCTGGGCGGCGGAGTTCGGTCCCTCGGGTGTGCGCGTGAACGCGATCTCGCCGGGCGTGGTGCAGGCGTTCGCCCCCGGCGATGAGCACCCCGCCGAGGCCATGATGAAGGGCACTCCGGCGGGCCGGACGGGCACGCCCGACGCCATCGCGGACGCCGCGGTGTACCTGGCCGGGGACGAGTCCTCCTTCGTGCACGGCATCGTGCTCGACGTCGACGGCGGCCGCACCACCACGGCCGTCATCGCCGCCTGACGCCGGGCACCGGCCGGCCGCGGCTCCGGCGGGGCGGACGGGAGGCGGGCGGCGGCCTCATGCGCGCGCTCGCCGCTCCGCGAGGGGGTCACCCGGGAGCCTGGCCCGCGCGGCGCAGGTCAGCGATCCCCTGGTCGACAGCGGCACGCAAGTGGGCCGAACGGCCCGTGGACAGCAGGATCGACACGCCGCCCTGGACCGCGGCCAGCAAAGACGCGGCCCGCGTCTCGACATCGAGGTCGGCCGGAAGCTCGCCGGCGGCCTGCAGCGCCCGGACGCCCGCCGCCAGGCTCTCCTGCCAGCGGTGCAGCATCCCGGTCACGATCGCCCGCGCGCCGGGAGTCGAACGCCCGATCTGAAGGAAGAGCGAGCCGAGCGGGCATGTGTCGCCCTGCTTCTCGTAACGCTCGATCACCACGTCCCGCCACTGCTCCCAGGCCTCCCACGAGTCCAGGCGGCCCAGATAGGGCTGCTGGTCCTCCAGGACCTGATCCGCCTCGAACCGGGCCACCGCGAGGAGCAGTTCGTCCTTGCCGGTCGGGAAGTAGTGGAACAGCTGGCTCTTGCTGGTGCTGGTCCGCGCCATGATGTCGTCCAGCGTCGCCGCGGCGATGCCCCTCTCCCGCAGGACCTCCGCGGCGCCCTCGACGATCCGGCTCCGGGTCGCCCTCCCCTTCGCCGTCAGCTTCGTGCCCATGACCGACCTCCGCACAATGGACTGATGGGTCCACTGTAGTCGGGGCCGCTCAGCCGCTCCGGACGACCGCGTGCATCCCGCCAGGGCCACGCCGTACGGCGTCCGCGTCGGCGAAGCCCAGTGCCGCCCCGCCGGTTCACCAGGTGCACCTCCTGCCGCCCCCGCCCCGCCGGCGCCCCCCAGGGCCCGTCACCGGTACCACCCGAAGCGGTCCGCGATCACCGGCAGCCGGTCGGCCACCAAGGCGTGGGCCGCCGCGCGCGGGGTCGTGCCGTCGGCGTCCGCACGGTCGAGCATCAGGGCCACCAGGGCGCGCATGGAGCGCCGGATGTGAGCGAACGCCTCGTCGGCGTCGGCGCCGATGTCGCCGAACAGGGTCCACCACCACCAGGCGTTCGTACCGGAGTTGACCACCACGTCGGGCAGCACGGTCACCCCGCGCGCGGCCAGCAGTTCCTCCGCCCGCGGCAGCACGGGCATGTTCGCGGCCTCCACGATCCAGCGGGCGGAGATCCGGGCCTGGTCGGCGGCGTCGATCGCGTACGACACGGCCGCCGGCACGAGCACCTCGGCCTCGGCGGACAGCCAGGCGCCGCCGGGCAGTTCCCGGTCGCCGGGGCGCAGCACACGGCGGTCGACCGTGCCGTAACCGTCCCGCGCGGCCAGCAGCGTCTCGACGTCGAGCCCCGCCGGATTGGCGATTGTGCCCTTGATGTCGGCGACCGCCACCACCGTCAGTCCGGCACGCGCCAGGAACCGTACGGTGGCCCCGCCCATCGTGCCGAGCCCCTGCACGGCGACCCGGGTGCCCGGGTACGGCACGCCCGCCCGGTCCAGCGCCGTGAGCACCGACTCGGCCACCCCGCAGCCGCCGGCCAGCTCGTCCAGGCCGATGCCGTCCACCTCGACGGCGAAGGCGTCCGCGAGCCGCTTGCGGGCCGTCGCCTCGTCGTCCAGCAGCGGATACACCGCCTGGACGGAGGAGACCAGGCCCGCCTCGGCCGCCGCGCGGTCGATCAGGTCCTGGGTGAGTCCGAGGTCCTCGCCGGTGGTCCAGAGACTCTCGATGTACGGCCGCATGGCGCGCAGATAGCGCACCAGCAGCCCGTACGCCGTCGGGTCCCGGGGATCGCAGTCGATGCCGCCCTTGGCGCCGCCGAGGGGGACGTAACGGGCCTCGGGGTCGTAGTGCAGGGCCTCCTTCATCGTCATGCCGCGGGCGAGCCCCGTCACCTCCTCCAGGGTGCAGCCCGGGCGCATCCGCAGCCCTCCGCTGGCCACGCCGCGCACCAGCCGGTCCACGACCAGGAAACCCTGGCGGCCGGTGACGTGGTCGGTCCACACGAGCGACATCAGGGGAGCGGGGGCGGTCATGAGGTCTCCTCGGGGACGGTGATCAGGGTGGGGCCGGGCCGGTCCAGGGTCTCGGTGGCTGCGGGTACGCACGCGTGCGGCGCTTTTCGGGATACACGCGTGTGCCGGTCGACCGGGTCTGCCGTCGGCAGCGGTGCGAGCAGGGCCTCTGGCGGGACGGTCCGGAAGTCGGACTCCGACAGCTCCGGGCCGTGCCACAGGTCCCAGGGTGTCTCCACGTCCGCCCCGTCCACGGCACGCGCGCGTGGCCGTATCTCCGCACCGGCGAAGACGCGGGCGAGATCGACGACGTCGCGCTGTTCGGGACGGAGCGGGGCCAGCTCGGTGGGGAGGTCGGTCATGGCGCCTCCCAGTGGGCCGCGGGACGGAGGTCGGCGCAAGCGGCCGGGCGGATCGCTGCATCGTTCTACTGAACTGTGAGTCAGTATCTGGAGCCGGTGCGCACCCTGTCAACGCGCTGAACGGTCATTCAGTAGTGTGCGGCGGGTGAGGAGTGGCACCCCGGCGGTCCCGGAGTGTCGGAGGGGCCGACCATAATGGGGAGCCTCACCCACTTCACCGGGAGGTACCGTGACCGGATTGCGTTCCTCGAGCTCCGGGCTCCGCGCGCTGCGGCCGACGGCGTTCGGCGCGGACCCGGGCGGTGAGCGCCTGGCACGCATCCGCCGCTCCCCCCACTTCAAGGACGGTGTCTTCCAGAACCCGGGCGGTACTGCCCGTACCCGGCCCTCCGGCTCCACGCTGGACCTGGCCAAGGTGTTCCTCGACAAGGAGACCCGGCCCCTGCGTGCCCCGAAGGGCGCCATCCCGGTCCACCCCACGACCTTCGCCGACCTGGCCAAGCCGCCCGCCACCGGACTGCGGCTGACCTGGATGGGCCATTCCAGCGTCCTCGCGGAGATCGACGGCCACCGTGTTCTGTTCGACCCGGTCTGGGGCGAGCGCTGCTCCCCGTTCCCCTTCGCCGGACCCAAGCGGCTGCACCCGGTGCCGCTGCCGCTGGCCGCGCTCGGCGAGGTCGACGTGGTCGTCATCTCCCACGATCATTACGACCACCTGGACCTGCCCACCATCAAGGCGCTGGCGGGCACGGACACCCTGTTCGCCGTGCCGCTCGGCGTCGGCGCCCACCTGGAGCACTGGGGTGTCTCGTCGGACCGGCTGCGCGAGCTGGACTGGCACGAGTCCACCAGGATCGGCGGGCTCACCCTGACCGCCACCCCGGCCCGCCACTTCTGCGGCCGCGGCCTGCGCAACACGCAGCACACCCTGTGGGCGTCCTGGGTCGTCGCCGGCGAGGAGCACCGGATCTACCACAGCGGTGACACGGGCTACTTCGAGGGTTTCAAGGAGATCGGGGCGACCCACGGCCCGTTCGACGCCACCATGATCCAGATCGGCGCGTACAGCGAGTTCTGGCCCAAGGGCCACACGGACCGTACGCCGCTGCCCGGCGCATGGCCGGACATTCACATGTCGCCCGCTCAGGGGGTGCAGAGCCAGCTCGACCTGCAAGGAGGCCAGCCGGGCGGCGTCATGCTGCCGATCCACTGGGCCACCTTCAATCTCGCCCCGCACGCCTGGGCCGAGCCGGGGGAGTGGACCAAGGACGCGGCCGAGGAAGTCGGCCAGGCGGTGGCGCTGCCCAGACCGGGCGAGCCCTTCGAGCCCGCGGGCAAACTGCCGGTGGAGCCCTGGTGGAGGTCCGTGTCCCACCCCATCAAGCATCCCTGGCGGCGGCCCAAGATCGCCGAAGTGGTTTCGGACGAGACGCTCAGCGGCGATCTCGACATGGCAGGTGAGCGGTGACGCCGCATGCTGACCTGGCACAGATCACGCGCTCATGGGGCAGCCTGGCGCCGACGCACCGAGAACGGGCCCCCGAGTAATCGACGGGCCGCACGAGTAATCGCCGGACCCGCTCGCCCCGAGGCAAGAGAGCGGCCCAAGGGATTCACGCCAGTGCCGTCTTCGAAGGGATCCTCCCGCGTCCTTGTGCGCACGCGCGAAATCCCAGACCGGTATTTCGCATCGCAACCATGGTCGTATTCTGGATAGGCTCCGTGAAGTGCGCAAAGAAGCTGCTTCCCTGGCGGCATCCTCGATCGTACGGGCGTCCCCTGCCTTTTCGGGGGCGGGGGCGAGTCATTCCTCTGGCCATAGAATGTTCGCCATGGCACAGAAAACCGTAACCATCTACACGGATGACCTCACCGGCGAAGAGTCGTCGGAGGCCGCCAACCACACCTTCAGCCTTGACGGTGTGCAGTACGAGATCGACCTGGGGCCCGACAGCTACGACCAATTGCTCGAGGCCCTTGCTCCCTTCACCCGCGCGGGGCGAAAGATCGGCAGGACGCGCAAGCCTGTGAAGGCCACGGCCGCTTCTGGCGGCGAAGACAGTGCTGCCATCCGCGCGTGGGCCAAGGAGGCCGGCTACGAGATCAGCAGCCGCGGCAGGGTGCCGGCCGAAGTTCGCGAGGCGTACGCCAAGGCCCACTGACCCAGTCACACACCGAGAAGCCCCCCACCGAAGTGAGGGGCTTCTTCGTGTGACCGGCCGACATGGGAGCGGCCCATCGCGCCGGTCCGGCGCCGACCCCGGTGACCTACTTGCCGAGGACGATGGTGTTGTTGCACCCCAGGTTTGCGCCGATATTGGTGTTCTGCGTGCCAGGTGAGCCCTTGCTGTTGGGCTGGTAGCCCGTTTGGCCGTTCCCGACCCCGGACTCGCCCTGGACGTCGACGTTCTCTTCGGCCGTCGTGCATGAGGTGTTCTGACTGATGAGGGTCGTCTGCTTGTCCCGGCCCTGGTGCTCGCGTTCGTGGCTCTGTCCGTGTTTGTGCCCATCCCCGTGGGCGTAGGCGGTGCCGGCGCCGAGGAAGCCGACGGTGCCGAGGAGGACGGCCACGACAGCGGTCTTGCGAGGCTTGCGCATGTCTTCTCCGAGTGTTGAAGCGAAACGCGTACGTGATCCGCCACGTCATTACGCGATCCGCCAAGTCATAAGGTGACCAGAGGTTAATGCGCAAATGTCCTATATCCGGTAGTCGGCACGCCGGATCGTCCGATCGGCGAGCACGGGCGTCGGTTCGGCGATCGACTCAAGTTCCCTGTGCGGTCAAGGCGTCACGAGGCCCAACGCCGGGCGCGGGTGCTTCGCGCAGAACCACCCGTGTGGCCGCGTCGCGAGCGCGAGGCGGCATGGCTCATTCGGCGCCGGACTACCTGGCGTGCCAATCTGTCGGCGACGCCTGAAGTCATTCCGGCGGGAGTTCTGCACCAACTGGAGAAGGGGTCTTCATGAGGAGGCTCTACGTGAGTGTATATATGACCCCTCGCACGAAATATGTACCTATTATCCACGTCGAAGCGTAACGCCGAGTCCGCAAAGCGGGATCGAGGTCACTCTGAGGTGGCCTAAGGTCAGGCCAATGCGGATACTCTCCGTGACGGCCGGGCTGATCGGTGTCTCCGTTCGAGGTGCGCGGCATGGTGGAGGGCGGCTCGACCGCTGTCGAAAATCGGGCGCGCGGCGAGAACTGGGCGGCCGTCGACCGCGGCCCGGCACGTTCCGTTCGTGACCGGTTTTGACCAGGTCTTATCGGTGTCTTTCGGTCCGGTCGTGCGGAGTCCTGCTGGGTTATCGGTCTGTCGTACGACGGTTCATACCAGAGCGGGACGCTCCTCGGGGGAGTTTGTCAACTGCCCACCGCACATGATGCGCAGGCGACTACTGTGAGTGGCCGTCGCGTCAGGTGGCCGGGTTCGCCGGTGCCGCCGACCGACACCGCGATGACGCATGCCCGCCTCGCGCACCGCGTGAGAAACAGGCCCGACGGACCAGTACGAGGACGCAGATGTCTCACCTCCGAGCACCGGCCACCCGCGCCGACCGCCGCGAGGGCGGCCGGCACGGGCGACCGGTCGCCCGACCCGCTCCCGCACTGCCCGAGATGCACATACGGCCCCAGCTCATGCGGCTCGCCGTGCTGCCGCCCCTCGCGGTCGCGCTCAGCGCCAGCGCCGCGGTCCTCTTCAGTATCCGTGCCACCGGCACCCGCACCGGACCCACGCTCTGGGCGGTCCTCGCCGGAGCGGTCACCGTGACCGTCGCCGGCATCCTCATCGCCGTCGTGGCCGCCGACCGTGCTGCCCGCGCGGTCGCCGACCGCGTCGACGGACTACGCCGTAGCGCCGCGCGCGGTGAGGCCGACCTGCATGCGCTGGTCGACGCGTTGCGCCAGGGGGAGACCCCGCCGCAGCCCGCATCGCGCCGCCGGCCGCCCGCGGACGCCGACGACTTCGAGCTGCTCGCCGCCGACCTGGCCCGCGCGCACGACGGCGCCGTCACCGCCGTCGTGCGCGCGGCACAGCTCTCCAGCCAGGCGGGCAGCGAGCAGAAACTGGAGGTCTTCGTCAACCTCGCGCGCCGGCTTCAGTCGCTCGTGCACCGGGAGATCTCCATCCTCGACGAGCTGGAGAACGAGATCGAGGATCCCGATCTGCTCAAGGGCCTCTTCCATGTGGACCACCTGGCCACCCGCATCCGGCGCCACGCGGAGAACCTCGCCGTGCTCGGCGGCGCCGTCTCCCGGCGGCAGTGGAGCAACCCGGTCAGCATGACCGAGGTGCTGCGGTCCGCCATCGCCGAGGTCGAGCAGTACTCCCGGGTGAAGCTGGTACCGCCGATCGACGGCGAACTGCGCGGCCACGCCGTCGCCGACGTCATCCATCTCCTCGCCGAACTCATCGAGAACGCCTCGGTGTTCTCCGCCCCGCAGACGCAGGTGCTGCTCCGTGCCAACCTCGTCACCTCCGGGCTCGCCGTGGAGGTCGAGGACCGCGGGCTCGGCATGCCGGTCGGCGAACAGAACCGGATGAACGCGCTGCTCGCCGACCCCGACCAGGTCAACGTCGCCAGCCTGCTGGCCGACGGCCGCATCGGCCTCTACGTCGTCTCCCAGCTCGCCCGTCGGCACGGCATTCACGTACGGCTGCAGACCAACATCTACGGTGGTGTGCAGGCCGTACTCGTCGTCCCGCAGGCGTTGTTGGGGACGGCGCCCGGGGTGCCCGGCGCGGCCACGGGGGCCGGGGCGGGCGTACCGCAGCAGCAGGGGCCGGCGGACACCGGCGCGTCGCCGCAGGCACGGCTCCAGGGCCAGGACCCCGCCTACGCCCCGGCGCCCACGCCTGCCTCTGACCATGCGCAGGGGCAGGGGCAGGGGCAGGGATACGGGTCAGGGCAGATGCGGGGGCCCGTGTCGGTCTCCTCTGCCGTGCCTCCGCCGTTCCCCTCGCCGCCCCCGTCCCCCACGCCGTCCCCCTCGCTCGGAGTGTGGCCCGCCGATGCCGGCGCCGCTCACGGTGGTACGCGGCCGGAAGCCGGTGCCCCGTCCGCCGCCGGGGCCGCCGACGCCACGGCCGGGTCCGTGGCCGCCTCCGGGAGCGAGGCCGGTACCGAGGTCGGACAGGCTCCGGCGACCGGGCGCAGGCGGCGCGCCCAGCATGGGAACGGGCGGCAGGATGCCGACACCGGGGGCGGGCGCAGCGGTGCGGAGAGCGAAGAGGGCGGGCGCGGCGCGGACGCCCCGGCACCGCTTCCCGTGCGGGGCACCCGGCAGGAACGGCCCACCCCCGCCGACGCCGTGCCCGGCATCAGCGCCGAGGACCGGGCGGCGATCGAGGCCCACGCAGGCATCCTGCCCACGCCGCGTGTCGGCACCGTGCGCGGCACCATGGGCAAGCCCCAACTGCCCCGGCGCCGCGCCCAGCAGCACATCGTCCCCCAGCTGCGTGGCGGCCCCGTACCGCGTCAGGACGACGACACCGTTCCCGGCCACGACCCAGGGCTGATGGCGGCCTTCCAGCGGGGGATCGGACTCGCCGAGGCGGCGCAGCACTTGGAGAGCCACGAGCTGGATCCCCTGAACTCAAGCCACTTGGACTCAAGCTACTTGGACTCCGGTCATCTGTTGGACTCCGGCCACATGGGCGCCTCCCATGTGGAGTCCTTCATGGAGCCCTCCCACATGGGCTCAGCCCACACGGACGCGGCCCACCCGGCCTCCGCACACATGGATGCCCCCCACATGAGGGACCCCCATCTCCGGCCTTCCGCAACGGAGTTCACCGACCCCGTGCGTATGCAGCAGGACCACATGGGCTCTGACCACACCGGCTCACCCCATACGACCGCAGACCACATGGGGCCGGACCACACGGATCCCGGCCCCATATCCCAAGGGCGCGCCCACGCGCCCGCATCCGACGGTGACCGTGGCGTCGGCCGGCCCGACGGGAGCGCCCCGGCCGGCTGACCGCCCGCACCGTACCCACCCCACCATCGACCACACACCCCCAGCCCCAGCGCTCCCGCATACACCCCAAGGAGTCGATCCACCATGGCGAGCGACGCGCCGACCGCCCACGCCTCCGACCTCGACTGGCTGCTGAGCGGCCTTGTGCAGCGCGTACCACACACCACCAGCGCGGTACTCCTGTCCTGCGACGGGCTGGTGAAGTCCGTACACGGCCTCGACATCGACAGCGCCGACCACATGGCGGCCCTCGCCTCCGGCCTGTACTCCCTCGGCCGCAGCGCCGGCATCCGGTTCGGTGACGGCGGGGACGTCCGCCAGGTCGTCGTCGAGCTCGACTCGACCCTGCTGTTCGTCACCACCGCCGGTTCCGGCACCTGTCTCGCGGTGCTCGCGGGGCGTGAGGCCGACGCGGCCGTCCTCGGCTACGAGATGGCGATGCTGGTCAAGAGCGTTCGGCCCTACTTGGTGACCGCGCCGCGGCAACACGCCGTCGAACCCACGGCGACGAGGCCTTGAGCGTGGCCGCAGCCGGCGACGGGCCCTGGCTGGACGACGCGGCCGGACGGCTGGTGCGCCCGTTCACGGTCAGCAACGGACGTACCAAGCCCAGCATCGCCCTGGACCTGATGTCGCAGGTGATGGCCACCGGCGTCACCCCGCTCGGCTATCTCGGCCCCGAGCACGCCCAGGCGCTGGACCTGTGCCGGGCGCCCGTCTCGGTCGCCGAGGTCGCCGCGCATCTGAAACTGCCCGCGGTCGTCACCAAGGTGCTGCTCTCGGACCTCGTCGACGGCGGGGCGCTGACCACCAAGCCCCCCGTGTTCCACCACACACCCACTGACCGGTCTCTGCTGGAGGCAGTGCTCGATGGACTACGACGACAGCTCTGACCCGTTCCCGACCGCGCTGAAGATCTTGGTGGCGGGCGGGTTCGGGGTCGGCAAGACGACCTTCGTGGGCGCGGTCAGCGAGATCGCGCCGCTCAGTACGGAAGAGCTGCTCACGACGGTCAGCGTCGGCACGGACAGCCTCGACGGCGTCGAGAACAAGATGGAGACGACGGTCGCCATGGACTTCGGCCGGATCACCCTCGATCCGGACCATGTGCTGTACCTGTTCGGCACACCGGGCCAGGAGCGGTTCTGGTTCATGTGGGACGAGCTGTCCGAGGGCGCGCTCGGCGCGGTGATCCTCGCCGACACCCGCCGGCTGCAGGACTGTTTCGCCGCCGTGGACTTCTTCGAGGAACGCGGGCTCGCCTTCATCATCGCCCTCAACGAGTTCGACGGCTCCTACCGCTACGACCCCGACGAGGTGCGCGCCGCCATCGACCTCGACCCCGAGGGCCCCGTGGTCCGCTGCGACGCCCGGATCTCCAGCTCCGGCGTGCAGACCCTGCTCACCCTCGTACGCCACCTCCTCGCCCACGCCCCGGCGCACGCGCCGAGCCACGGTGCCCACATGTGATCCCGCCCTATTGCCCACGGAGCCGCCATATGAGGTACGCCCACAGAGCTGGAGCCCGGCCATGACGTACGAGCCGCCCCGTCCGGTCCGGGGTCTGCTGCTCACTCCCGAGGACAAGGAGGCCCCCGCCCGTGTCCACCGGTTGCGTCTGCTCGGCCTGGTGGACCGTCCCGACCCGGCGCTGGACTCCTTCGCCGACCATCTCGCCCGGCTCACCGGAGCCCCCTACGCGATGGTCAACTTCATCGGTCAGGGCCACCAGTTCTTCGCGGGCCTGTGTGTACCGGCCATCGCGCCGGTCCTGAGGGAGGACGGCAGCAGACCGGAGTTCGGCCGGGTACTGCCGCGGGACCATGGGTTCTGCCCCCATGTGGTGGTCCGCCGTAAGGCGCTCGTCCTCGAGGACGTCCGGGACTATCCGCGGTTCGCCGGGAATCCGGTCGTGGACGAGTACGGCATCCGCTCCTATCTCGGTGCCCCGCTCATCGACAGCTCCGGCATGGCGCTCGGCACCGTGTGCGCGGCCGACACCGAGCCCCGGGCCTGGGGCAGATCCGGTCTGGAGACCATCAAGGCGCTGGCCGCCGATCTCGTCGTACGACTCGAACGGAGCGCCGAGGACGGTCTGCCTCTGTGACGGGCGACGGCATGCTTCCAGGTCCGGTACCTGGGGCGTGAAGGAAAGCTGAGGCGGCGGTTAAGAAAAGCTCGATGGACCCGCGGCCCACGGATACGGCAGATTGCAGGGTGATTCCACCCCTCTGACCCGGTGCGGGCCCCTCACGTCTGCCCGCGGGCCGGGACCTCACCCACAGGAGCCGCACTCGTGAAGGCGCTGGTCAAGGAGAAGGCGGAGCCCGGGCTCTGGCTGACGGACGTCCCGGAGCCCGAGATCGGCCCCGGTGACGTACTGATCAAGGTCATGCGGACCGGTATCTGCGGCACCGACCTGCACATCCGGGCCTGGGACGGCTGGGCGCAGCAGGCGATCCGTACGCCGCTCGTGGTCGGGCACGAGTTCGTGGGGCAGGTCGTCGAGGTCGGCCGCGACGTGACCGACATCCGCATAGGGGATCGAGCCAGCGGTGAGGGCCATCTGGTGTGCGGCAAGTGCCGCAACTGCCTGGCCGGCCGCCGTCACCTGTGTCGGGCCACCATCGGCCTCGGTGTCGGCCGCGACGGAGCGTTCGCCGAGTACGTCGCCCTGCCCGCGAGCAACGTCTGGGTGCACCGCGTACCCGTCGACCTCGACGTCGCCGCGATCTTCGACCCGTTCGGCAACGCCGTGCACACCGCGCTGTCCTTCCCGCTGGTCGGCGAGGACGTCCTGATCACCGGCGCGGGCCCGATCGGCCTGATGGCCGCCGCCGTGGCCCGGCATGCCGGCGCCCGCAACGTCGTGATCACCGACGTCAGCGAGGAGCGCCTGGAACTGGCCCGCAAGATCGGTGCGAGCCTCGCCCTGAACGTCGCGCGGACCACCATCGCCGACGGCCAGCGCGAGCTGGGCCTGCGCGAGGGCTTCGACATCGGCCTGGAGATGTCCGGCCGCCCCGAGGCCATGCGGGACATGATCGCCAACATGACGCACGGCGGCCGTATCGCCATGCTCGGCCTGCCCTCCGAGGAGTTCTCGGTCGACTGGTCCCGGATCGTCACCTCGATGATCACCGTCAAGGGCATCTACGGCCGGGAGATGTTCGAGACCTGGTACGCGATGTCGGTGCTGCTGGAGGGTGGTCTGGACCTCGCCCCCGTGATCACCGGCAGGTACGGCTACCGCGACTTCGAGGCGGCCTTCGCCGACGCCGCGAGCGGCAAGGGCGGCAAGGTCATCCTGGACTGGACCGCGTAAACCGGACCGCGTAGCCGGACCGCGCGATCCGGACCGTGTGAGACGGACGGCGTCAGCCGAAGCACGCGCAACTCCCCAGCCCAGCACGCACCTTCAGGAGAGACCCCCATGTTCGAGACCGTCCGCGACGATCTGCGCGCCACCCTCGACGAGATCCGCGCCGCCGGCCTGCACAAGCCCGAGCGGGTCATCGGCACCCCGCAGTCCGCGACCGTCGGCGTCACCGCAGGCGGCCGCCCCGGCGAGGTCCTCAACTTCTGCGCCAACAACTACCTCGGCCTCGCCGACCACCCCGAGGTGATCGCCGCCGCCCACGAGGCCCTGGACCGCTGGGGCTACGGCATGGCCTCCGTCCGCTTCATCTGCGGCACCCAGGAGGTGCACAAGGAGCTGGAGGCCCGGCTGTCGTCCTTCCTCGGCCAGGAGGACACGATCCTGTACTCCTCCTGCTTCGACGCCAACGGCGGTGTCTTCGAGACCCTGCTCGGCGAGGAGGACGCGGTGATCTCCGACGCCCTCAACCACGCCTCCATCATCGACGGCATCCGCCTGTCCAAGGCCCGCCGCTTCCGCTACGCCAACCGCGACCTCGCCGACCTCGAGGCCAAGCTCAAGGAGGCCACCGAGGGCGGCGCCCGGCGCAAGCTGATCGTCACCGACGGCGTCTTCTCCATGGACGGCTACGTCGCCCCGCTGCGCGAGATCTGCGACCTCGCCGACCGCCACGACGCGATGGTCATGGTCGACGACTCGCACGCCGTCGGCTTCGTCGGCCCGTCGGGCCGCGGCACCCCGGAGCTGCACGGCGTCATGGACCGCGTCGACATCATCACCGGCACCCTCGGCAAGGCCCTCGGCGGCGCCTCCGGCGGCTATGTCGCCGCCCGCGCCGAGATCGTCGCCCTGCTGCGCCAGCGCTCGCGGCCGTACCTGTTCTCCAACACCCTGGCCCCGGTGATCGCCGCCGCCTCCCTGAAGGTCCTCGACTTGCTGGAGTCCGCCGACGACCTGCGCGTCCGCCTGAACGAGAACACCGCGCTCTTCCGCCGCCGGATGACCGAGGAGGGCTTCGACATCCTCCCCGGCGACCACGCCATCGCCCCCGTGATGATCGGCGACGCGGCCGAGGCGGGCCGGATGGCCGAGCTGCTGCTGGAGCGCGGCGTGTACGTGATCGGCTTCTCCTACCCGGTCGTCCCGCAGGGCCAGGCCCGCATCCGCGTCCAGCTCTCCGCCGCCCACTCCACGGACGACGTCAACCGCGCGGTCGACGCGTTCATCGCGGCGCGCGCCGAGCTGGCGGTCTGACCAGCACCGACGCCTTGCGATAATTGAGGGCATGATCGAGGCACGGCGGCTCCACATCCTCCGTGCGGTGGCCGACCACCGCACGGTCACCGCGGCAGCCGCCGCGCTCTACCTCACCCCCTCGGCCGTCTCCCAGCAGCTGACGGCCCTGGAGCAGGAGACCGGCCACCGTCTGGTCGAGCGCGGCGCCAAGGGCGTACGGCTCACCCCGGCCGGCGAGATCCTGCTCAGCCACACCAACGCGGTCCTCGCCCAGCTGGAGCGTGCCGAGGCCGAGCTGGCGGCCTACGGCTCCGGCGAGGCCGGCACGGTCACCGTCGCGGCCTTCGCGACCGGCATCGCCCAGGTCGTGGCCCCGGCGGTGGCCCGGCTCGCGCACACCGCGCCCGGCATCCGCATCCGCGTCCAGGACGCGGAGGGCGATGCGAGCCTGCCGATGGTGCTGGACCGGCAGGTCGATGTGGCGGTCGCCGTGGAGTACCGCGGCGCCCCGCCCGCCGACGACCCCCGGCTCACCCATGTCCCGCTGTACGCCGAGCCGTTCGACGCGGTCGTCCCCGTCGGTCACCGCCTCGCGGACAGCGCGGAGGTGCCCCTCGCCGAGCTGGCCAAGGACCCCTGGATCGGGCCGTACCCCGGCAACCCGTGCCACGACGTGGTCGTACTCGCGTGTGAGAGCGCCGGCTTCCAGCCCCGCCTGGAGCACTCCTCGGACGACTTCCGCGCCGTCGTCGCCCTCGCGTCGGCCGGCGCGGGCGTGGCCCTCGTACCGCGCTCCGCGCTGAACGGCATGGACCTCACCGGCGTCGTCGTACGCCCCGTCGACGGCGTGGCCCCGACCCGCCGCGTCTTCGCCGCCGTACGGCGCGGAGCCGAGGGGCACCCGCTGATCCGCCCGGTGCTTCAAGCGCTGGGACGGGCCGCGCAGCAGCCGTGAGGCCTGCGTCGTCCGTCGAGCGCCTGGGCGGGTGGCTGTCAGTGGCAGGGGCTACGGTGCGTTGCATGCCGGATGCCGAAGACGTACGCCGTATCGCCCTGTCCCTGCCGGACACCACGGAGAAGACCGCCTGGAGCATGCCCACGTTCCGGGTGGCGGGGAAGATGTTCGCGACCCTGCCCGAGGACGAGACGTCCATCGCCGTGCGCTGCCCCAAGGAGGAGCGCGACGAACTGGTGAGGGCCGAGCCCGAGAAGTTCTGGATCGCGGACCACGAGGTCCAGTTCGCCTGGGTCAGAGCCCGGCTCGCCGCGCTGGACGGCGAGGACGAGCTGCGTGACATCCTCGCCGACTCCTGGCGGCAGGCCGCCTCGCCCCGACTCCTGGACGCCTACCCCGAGTTGGGGCTGCCGTCCGGGGAGTGAAATTCCCCGTGCGCGCGAGCCGCGCGTGGCATGATCCCGCGCGGCGCGCCGCGAGTGGGACGGGGCGGGACACCACGTGGGTCGGTGGGAGGGGGCATCCGCGGTGACAGGCACGGACGCACGGGACGACACCACCACGCGGGCGGCGCGCGGGACCGAGGCCGGCGGGCGAGCCCTCTGGTCACGCGACTTCGCGCTGTTCTTCGTGGCCCGGGCTGTCGCCCGCCTCGGCGACACCATGCTGCCCGTGGCCCTCGCCGCGGGCCTGCTGGAGCACGGGTACGGCGCGGGAGCGGTCGGCCTCGCCATGGCCTCGACCGCGGCGGCGTTCGCCGGGCTCGTCGTCCTCGGTGGGGTCGTCGCCGACCGGATCAGCACCCGCAGGCTGATGATCGGCGCCGATCTCGTCCGGCTCGTCACCCAGTCCCTCGCCGCGTGCCTGTTCTTCACCGGGCACGTGGTGCTGTGGCAGATCTGTGCGATCGGCTTCGTCAACGGCGTGGCGGGAGCGGTCTTCCAACCCGGCGTGGCAAGCACGGTGCCCCGGCTGGCCGCCGACATCCAGGGCGCGAACGGCGCGATCCGCACAGCCGAGTCCGCCGCCCAGCTCGCCGGCCCGGCCGTCGCCGGCCTCCTGGTCGGCTTCGCCTCGCCCGGCGGGGTGTTCGCCGCGCACGCCGCCACCTACGCGACGAGCGCCCTGTGCCTGCTGCTGCTCCGGCTGCCGCCGCTCCCCGAGGGCGTCCGCGCCGTCTCCGGCCGTGGGATGCGTGCCTTCCGGGTGGATCTGGTCCAGGGCTGGCGGGAGTTCCGGTCCCGGAGCTGGCTGTGGGGCGTGATCGCCGTCTGGTGTCTGTACATGATCGCCGTCTGGGGTCCGACCGTCCCGCTCGTGGCCACCGAGGTCGTCCAGCAGCATGGCCCGCGCGCCTACGGCCTGATCAACTCCGCCCTCGGCGCGGGCACGGTCGTCGGCGGCCTGATGGCCCTGCGGCTGCGCCCCCGCCGCATGCTCCGCGCGGGCGCACTCGCGCTGTTCGCCTTCGTCGGCTTCCCCGCCGCTGTCGGTGCGGGCCTGGGGGTGTCGGCGATGGCGGCCGGAGCGGCCGTGGCGGGCGCCGGGATGTCGTTCTGGGGCGTGATGTGGGCGACCAGCGTGCAGACGCAGGTCCCCGCCGACGTCCTCAACCGTATCCACGCCTACGACGTGGCGGGCTCCCTCGCGATGATGCCGGTGGGCCAGGCGCTGGCGGGCCCGGCGGCGGACGCGCTCGGCGTCGGCCACGTCCTGCTGATCTCCGCCGCGACCAGCCTGGTGGTGGCCGCGACCCTGCTCGCGATCCCCGCGATACGCAACCTGGTCAGAGCCGACATCAGCCTGGTCAGAGCCGACATCGACGTGGTCGGAGCTGATCCGAGCGCGCCCGCCCGCTGACGGCTCCCCACCGTGGTCGGCGACCGGCCCGGGGCCGGGCCATTGGGCGTACACGCAGGCCCGCCCCGCACGCCCGACACGCACGGACACCCCGCGCTCACACCCCGGCACCCACCTGCTCCGCCGCCCCCACGAACCGCCCGATCCGCTCGCGCAGTCCGGCCGGGTCCAGCCCGTGTGCGGCGGTGTGCTCCTCGACGGTTCCGTAGCGGCGCAGTTCGCGGCGGCCGACGCCGAGGCCCAGGACCCGGTGCGGTACGTCCGCGAGCGCCTCGCTCACCGCGGCCGTCGAGGTGCCCGCGAGATACGGCTCGATCAGCACGACATCGGTGCCCGCCGCTCGGGTGGCCCGGCGCAGGCCCGCCGCGTCGAAGGGCCGTACGGTCGTCGCGTACAGCACGGTCACGTCCAGGCCCTGCGTGGCGGCGAGGACCGCGTCGAGCACCGGGCCCACGGCGACGACCACGCCGCGACGGCCCTCGCGGACCGTGACGAAGTGCCTGCCGTCGATCACCCGACCCTGCCGGTTGGACTGCGCGGACAGCCGCACGTACACCTTGTCGTCGCCCGCGGCGACCGCGTGGTGCAGCAGGGTCTCGGCCTCGTCCGGATGGCCGGGCACATGCACGGTCCAGCCGTCCAGCGTGTCGAGGAGGGCCACGTCGCCCGGCGCCATATGGGTGTAGCCGCCGGCCGGCCAGTCGAAGGAGGCGGCCGCGCTCACCAGCACGGCCCCCGCGTTCTGGTGCCCGAGATCCAGCTTGACCTGCTCGAACGGCCGCTCCACGAGGAAGCTGGCGAAGGTGTGCACCACGGGGCGCAGTCCGGTCAGCGCTAGCCCCGCCGCCGCTCCGACCAGCAGCTGCTCGCGGATGCCGACATTGACGACCCGGTCGGGATGCCGGGCCATGGTCTCGCGGAAGCCGTCCTTGCCGATCTCGGCGAGGACCACCGCGACGCGCGGGTCCTCGTCCAGCAGCCGGGAGACGACGGGGGCGAAACGGTCACGCATGGTTTCCATGAAGGGGGCCCCTTCCAGAGCATCGGTGGGAGTCAGGCGTTCTTCGGCTCGACGCGGGCCACGACGACGTGCGGCCGGCCCGGGTGCGCAGCGGTGAACGCGGCGTGCAGGGCCTCGTGATCGCGCCCGTCGACGGTCACCGCCGACCAGCCCGCCGCCTCGAACCGGGCGGCGATCCCGCCGGGCCGGGCATGGCTGGCGGAGGAGTTGTCGATCACGACGGTGTGCAGCCGCTCCAGACCGGCGGGCCCGGCGAAGGCGATCGCCTCGTGGTTGCTGCCCTCGTCCAGCTCGGCGTCTCCGATCAGCACCCACACCGCCGGGTCGTGCAGCCCCTGCGCCCGCAGCCCCAGCGCGCTGCCCACCGCGATCGGCAGCCCGTGCCCGAGCGACCCGCTGCCGATCTCGGCCCCCGGCACCAGTACCCGGTCCGGGTGATGCCCGAGCGGGGAGTCGTACGACCCGAAGCCGGGCAGCCAGTCGGCCGGGAGGAAGCCCTTCGCCGCCAGGACCGCGTAGTACGCCATGGGCCCGTGCCCCTTGCTCAGCAGGAACCTGTCGCGGCCCGGGTCCGCGCGGCGCTCCGGAGCGACCCTGAGCACCCGGTCGTAGAGCACCCAGAGCACGTCCAGGGTGGAGGTGGCCGCCGGTCCGTGCTTCTCGTCGCCCGTCATGAGACTCATCAGTCCGGGCAGGTCGTCGTAGCCGTACGTCCGGCTGTGGTCCGTTGCGATCGTCATGTCGATGATCGTGCAACCTCAACCAAACTTGAGGTCAACCGGGAAAGCGGGGCGCGACCACCGAGTGGAGTGCGGTATTGTTTCCCTGCGCGTTTGAGCCGGGGAAACCCCAGGTCAAACGGCACCGGGACGTGGCGCAGCTTGGTAGCGCACTTGACTGGGGGTCAAGGGGTCGCAGGTTCAAATCCTGTCGTCCCGACTGTTCGATTGATCGAACGTCACAGGTGAGAGGCCGTTTTTCAACGGCCTCTTTGCTGTTTTCGGGCCACTTCCCGGGACCATGTGGTGTCGGCCGCGGTGTGGACAAGAGCGTCGGTGAAGGACTGGTCCGGCGGCGGGTGACCGTCTTGAACGCCTACGCGCCCGTCGCGGGGAACGACTGCTACACCACCTACGCGCGGCTACCGGATCCGCCGCGCGTTCGACAGGCCTGGGAGGTCCGTCACCGATGAACCGCACTCCCACGGAAGACCGCGCCCACTGGGAACGGACCGCCGACCGGATGCTGCTCGCCGTCCGTCCGTACGCCGCCGCCGACCATGCCCTGATCCACCTGCCCGGTGTGCCGAGCCACAACGGCGCGCACAGCGACGGACTGGAAGGGTTCGCCCGGACCCTGCTGCTGGCCGCCTTCCGGCTCGCCGGAGCCGCCGGGGACGATCCGCACGACCTCGCCGGCTGGTACGCGGCCGGTCTCGCCGCGGGCACCGATCCGAACCACCCCGGGCGCTGGCCCACGTTCGCCGAGTCCAACCAGGCCAAGGTCGAGGCCGCGTCCGTCGCGCTCGCGCTGCACGAGACCCGGCCGTGGATCTGGGACCGGCTCGACGACCGTGTCCGGCAGAACGTGCTCCACTGGCTCGCGCCGATGGTCGGCGACGCGATGCCCGGCAACAACTGGATCTGGTTCCAGGGCGTCACCGAGGCGTTCGCCCGTACGGTGGGCGGCAGTTGGCTCCGGCAGGATCTCGACCGGATCATCGCGCTGACCGACGCCTGGTACGCGGGCGAAGGATGGTACTCCGACGGCCTGACCGGCGCCGAGCACCGCAACTTCGACCACTACAACGGCTGGGCGATGCACCTGTACCCACTGTGGTTCTGCCGCATCCTCGGCGATGCCGCACCGCACGGACTGCTCGACCGCTACCGGGCACGGCTGCACCGCTTCCTGGCGGACCAGCGGCTGCTGGTCGGCGCCAACGGTTCGCCCCTGATCCAGGGCCGCTCGCTCACCTACCGCCACGCAGCCCTCGCGTCGGTGTGGACGGGCGCGCTCTTCGACGCCACGCCGCTGGCACCGGGGGAGACCCGCGCGCTCGCGACCCGCATGCTGGACCACTTCGGCGGCCACGGAGCCCTGGACACGCGGGGCCTGCTCACCCTCGGCTGGCACCGGCCCTTCCGCGGCATCCTCCAGGGGTACTCGGGGCCTGCCTCGCCGTACTGGGCGAGCAAGGGCTTCATCGGCCTCGCGCTGCCGCCCCACCACCCCGTGTGGTCCGAGGGCGATGCCCAACTCGCCGTCGAGAGAAGCGATTTCACGACCTCGCTGGCCACGCCCGGCTGGCTGGTCTCCGGCACCGCCGCCGACGGTGTCGTCCGCGTCGTCAACCATGGCGGCGACCACACGGACCCGACCCGCCCGCACGCCGACGACCCCGGATACGCGCGCTTCGCGTACTCCACGCACACCGCGCCCGAAACACCCGGCGACCCGACCGTGGCCGGCGGCAGCGCGGACGCCGACCCGCTCGACAACGCGGTGGTGCTGCTCGACGCCGCAGGCCGTGCCTCGCACCGGCGCCCGGCCACCCGGGTCAGCATCGGTGACACCACGGCCGTCTCCCGCAGCCGCGCCCACTGGATGAAGGACGCGACCTGGGACGTGTTCGGCGGGCCCGACACCCGCTATGCCCTCGGCCCGTGGATCACGGTCGGCTCCGCGCTGCGCGGATCGGTCGAGGTGCGCGCCGTGCGCGTCGACCCCGGGGACGGGGACGACGCGGCCGGGCAGGTGTTGCGGATCGGCGGGTGGGCGGTGGCCGTCGGAACGGACCGGGCCGGGTCCGTCGACGGCTCGGCCGCTCGGGCGGAAGGCGCGGGCGGGCTGGTGTCGTCCGTCGTCGGTACGTGCGGGCTGCCCCGAGCCGGCCTGGTACCCGGCGCCGACAGCAACGCCCTCGGAACCGCCTCCATGACCCCCGTCGTACAGACCGAGGGTCCGCCCGTCCGGGGCGCCGTCCATGTCGCCCTGATCCACCTCGGCGGCGGCGATCCCCTCGCCCTGCCCGAGGTGGCCACCGGGCGGGAGGGCACCGACCTCGTCGCCCACGTCACCTGGCCCGGCGGTGTCCGCGACACCATCCGGCTCCCCGCACCGGACCCCGCGTACGACCCCTGGAAGGACCACGCTCGTGCATGACGACGGCCGGATCGTCGAGGACCGGATCCGCAGACTCCCCGACGGGGGCGGCGGCCGAAGGCACGACGTCCGCCGCGACACCCGCGACGCCGACGGAGGCGCCACGGTCGGACGTGGACACCACTGCCTAGGTCGGGGCGCGCGTCACGGGGACCGCATCACTTCTGGCCCAGGTGGAACGTGAGGCCGGAGAAGTCCCGGCCCTGGACGACCGGAGCGTTCTGGACGCCTCCGCTGATCGTGTTGTGCGCGTCTCCGTCGGCAGAGGCCGGCGCGGCGCCCTGCCACCACTCCTCCAGCAGCACCCTGAACTCGCCGTCGAGAGCCGCCCGTACGCCGAGCGCGGTGGCCAGGGCCTGGGCGTGTGCGGCGTTGTCCGGGTCGCCCCGCAGTGCGGCCAGTTCCGCCTCGCCCGAGCCGATCCCGGGGAGGTCGCCGGACTCCTCGCCCGCCGCGCGGCGGAAGGGGCGGCGGACCAGCTCGGCCAGTCCCTGCCAGGCGTTCCGTCCGGCTTCGCCGCCGAGGCTGCCGGCCAGCGAGGTGAGCGCCGCCGCGGTGATCGGGTCCATCGACGTACCCCCTGGTCGGTGTCTGCAGCCCCACGATACGGCGACGAGCGCCGCCCCCGCGTGGCGTACCGCGGGTTTGGCGCGTTCGGGCCGTGCCTGATGTGCCGTCAACAGGCCATCGGGAGAAGGGTGTTGCCGGAGGAACGGAACCGGGCGGAATTCGGGGGGCCGGGGAATCGGCCCCCCGTCAGGTCGGACCGCTTCAGTGGGCCGGCTCGGTGTCCCGTCGCGACAGCGCCAGGAACACCACGAAGCCGACGATCGCCGCGGTCCAGGACAGGGTCACCGGTCCCAGCCCCCAGGCCAGGCCGCCCCGCCTGCCCGGCAGGGCCATCCAGTCGGCGAGGGACGCGCCGAGCGGGCGCGTGATGACGTATGCCGTCCAGAACGCGGCGACCGCGCCCAGCAGGCGCATGCGGTGGGCGACGGCCGGGACGCAGATCGCGACGGCGAACAGGACGACCGAGCCGAGGTAGCCGAGACCGATGGTGGCGGTGAGGTCACCGGCGGCGGTGCCCAGGGCGAACGTGGCGAGGACGGCGCCCCAGTAGAAGAACTCGCGGCGGCGCGTGCGGATGGAGTGGATGGACAGGGTGCGCTCGCTGGCGTACCAGAGGGCGAAGACGGCCGCGAGGGCGATGAGGAAGAGCGGGGTGGACAGGGTGTACGGGACGCCGAGGCCCACGTGCAGCACGTCGGCGGCCATCGTGCCGAACACGCTGACCATGACGACGGCCGTCCAGTAGATCCAGGCCATGTACCGGCGGACGGCGAACTGGAGGACCAGGGACGCCGCGAGGGCGAGGCCCCCGAGGCCGACCGCCGGGATCGGGCCCAGCAGGTGGGCCAGGAAGTCGGAGGCGGTCTCGCCCATGCCGGTGGTGAGAACCTTGATGATCCAGAAGTAGACGGTCACCTCCGGCACCTTGTTCGCACTCTCGCGTATGCGCGCGCGAGTGTGCGAGCGGGGCCGGTCGTCCAGGACGTGCTCTGCGCTCATGGCTCGCACCCTCGCATGCGCGAGTGCTGATCACCCAGCCCTCTTTGCCGTTGTTTTGGGGCTTCTGGTGCAGGTGTTGCCACACGGGCCGACGAGCCTGAACGCAACCTGAACGCCTGCCGGGAAGTCCTGGTCGCATGCGGTGCGACCTGGAAGAATGTGTGAGCCGGGTGCGCCACCCGGGGGTGTACGCCCCTCGGTGTACGGTGGGGTGGCCGTCGCGGCCACCCCGGTGCGGACTCCTATGGCAGATGCTGATGTGTCAGATGGTGATGTGTCAGATGATGATGCATCTGTCCGCGCTCACCATGGCGATGGACGGCGGCTTGCCGGCCGGGTTGTCCGGCGTCGACAGGTACAGCTGACCCACTGCTGCGAGAAGTGCGATACCGCCCACCAGCAGGCGCGTTCTGTTCACGGAACGTGCGGTCCTTCCAGTGATCGTTGATCTTCACCGGGAGGATAGCGCAGGAAATCGGATCGTGTGAAAAGTCATACGTCGATCGCGAAGTGGTCGATGGATGACTTCTGTTGATCGAATTTGATCACCTACTTGTCCGTAACATTCTCTCCTTGCTCAATCCTTGTCTCCCGGAGGGCGTGTTGCGCCGCCGCCAGCTCGCCCGCGTCATGGGTGCGGTCGGCGAGACGGACGGCTGTGCTCAGGTGTTCCACGGCATCCGCGAATCGGCCCAGGGTGCGGTAGGTCTCGCCGAGGCAGCGCGCTGCCTGGGCCTCCTGGTGGGCGGCGCCGAGTCCGTGGGCGATGTCCAGGGCGGCGCGCAGGTGGCGGACGGACCTTTCGGGGTCGCCCGACTTCTGGAGGGCTTGTCCCAGCCCGATCAGCGTGTCGGCCTGGCTCTTGGGATCTCCGAGCGCCCGGAATTCGGCGAGCGTCTCCTGGTAGAGCCGGAGCGCCGCAGTGATGTCCCCCGAGGTGGTGAGCGCGTCGGCCAGACTGCCCTTGACCGTCGCCCGGTCGTACCGGTTTCCGGAGGAATCGAGAATGGACAGTGCTTCTTCGAGGGATCGCCGTGCCGATTCGATGGCGCCGGTTCGCATGTGCAGATCGCCGATATTGTTCAGGGTCTTTCCCAGCGAGGTGTGGTCATGCGTCGCGGTGAATCCGTGGACCGCCTTCTCGAAGTGCTCCAGCGCTCTGCCGTGTTCGCCGAGGAAGAGCAAGGTCACGGCTATGTTGTTGTGGCCACGCGCGTATTCCCAGCTGTCCCCGGAAATCATCTTGAGCGCGAAGGACCGCTGAAAGAGGGACAGCGCCGCTCGGTGGTCTCCCTCGTGCCATTTCAGGGTGCCCAGCGTGCGCAGTGTCTCGGCCTCCGCCTCCGTGTCTTTGGTCAGCCGGGCGATGTTCCGGGCCTGTTCGCCGATTCGCGCGGCTTCCGGGTACTGACCGGTGTGTGCGTGTACGGCGCTCAGGTGGCCGAGGGTGCGGCACAGGGCGGATTCGTTCCCGGTCCGGCTCCAATGGGCGGCCGCGGGTTCGAGGACGGTCCGTGCCTCCTGCCAGTGGCATTCGGAGTCGAGGAACTCCGTGATGGAATAGGCGAGTCGGGCGCCCTCCTCCGCGCGGCCGTGGGTGCGGCAATGCCGCTCCACCGCCAGCAGGTTCGGCCGCTCCACGGACAGCCACGCCCGTGCCGCCACGGCGTCGTTCAGCCGCGGGAGCTGCCACCGCGCGGCCCGCGCCGGACCCGGTCGGCTGCGGCGGGGATAGGCCATCCGGTCGGCGTGGTCGGCGGCCGCGAGGTGGAAGTCCGTCAGCCGGCGCAAGACGTCCGCACGGTCCTCCTCGCTGTCGTCCGCCATAGCCCGGGACAGACCGTATTCCCGCAGCAGGTCGTGGTACTGGTACCGCTCCGGCACGGGTTCGCGCAGCACATGGCAGGCCAGCAGGGACTCCAGCATGCGTTCCGCCCGAGCCGTCGGCAGGTCCAGGGCGGCGGCTGCGGCCTCCGCGGTGAAGTCCGGGCCGGGGTGGAGGCTGAGGCGGCGGAACGCCGTGCGCTGCTCCTCGGACAGCGCCTGATAGGTGAGGTCGAAGGCCACCCGGACCATGTCCTGGTCGGCGTCCCGCAGCTCGCTCAGCCGGCTGTCGGTGCGCAGCAGCCGGTCGGTCAACGTCGCCGGCGTCCACGCGGGGCGCATCCGGAACCGGCTCGCGACCAGCTCGATCGCGAGCGGCAGATGGCCGCAGAGGCGCACGATCCGAGTGATCTCCTGGACGTCCTGAGCGCGCTCCTCACCGGCGAAGGCGCGGAACAGCGCGATCGCGTCGTCGGTCGGCAGCACGTCCAGCGGGATGTGCCGGACCTGGGTGAGACCGGTGAGATGGCGTCGGCTGGTGATGATCGTCAAGGACGGCGAGTGGCCCGGCAGCAGGGGCAGGACCTGCTCTGCGTCCGCGGCGTCGTCCAGCACGATCACGGCCCGGCGCTCGGCCAGCACGGTGCGCCACAGTGCCGTGCGGCCCTCCAGCTCGGCCGGAATGGTCTCCGTGGGCGTGCCCAGCAGCCGAAGCAGCGCGGCCAGCGCCTCCCCGGCGCCGAGCGGCTCCTGCGCCGGGTCATGTCCCCTGAGGTTCAGATACAGCTGGCCGTCGGGGAACCCCCGCGCCAGCAGATGCGCGCTGTGCACGGCGAGGGCCGTCTTGCCGACCCCCGGCATGCCGCTGACGGTGCTGACCGTTTCCAGGCTGACGACGGCTCCCCGCGCGGGCGCGGATTCGACGGCCGTGGTGAGCAGCCGCAGCTGCTCGCGCCGGCCGATCAGCAGTGGCTGCCGGGGGAGGTTGCGCGGAGCCGCGGTCGCCGCAGGACGCCCCGGCGCCGCCGTCGTCGGCGAGGCGGGAGTCGACGGGCCGTGAACGATGTCGGCGGCGGGCAGCCGCTCGAGGATTGCGTGGTGGACACGGTTCAGCTCGGCGCCGGGCCGTGAACCGTACTGTGCGAGCAGAAACCCCCGCACCTCCTGGTGCACCCGCAGGGCGTCGGCGTAGCGATGCGTGCCGTAGTACGCCAGCATCAGCTGGCCGGCCAGGGTCTCGTCGCCCGGATGCCGGTCCACGAGCGCCGACAGTTCGCCGACGGTCTCCGCGAAGCGGCCGAGGCGCAGCAGCGCGGCCGTCCGGGACACGGTGGCGGCGAGCCGCCGCTCGGCCATGGTCCTGCGCATGCTCCGCGCCCACGGTCCGGGCAGCCCGGCGAGGGCGTCGCCCCGCCACAGGTGCTCCGCCCGGTCGAGCAGGCCGACCGCCCGACGGTCGTCGCCCTCGGCCGCCACCGTGCCCGCCTGGCTCACGAACCGCTGGAACACATGCCAGTCCACGGACTCCCGGGTGACCTCCAGCGTGTAGGTGTGGGCCCGGCCGACGATCCGGGCCGTGTCCGGCGCTCCCGCGCTCGCTCTGAGCCGACGGCGGATCCGGGACACGTACGTGTGGGTGTTCGCGCGGCCGTGCGGCGGCGGATCTCCGTCCCAGAGCCGGTCGATGAGCGTCTCCAGGGCCAGCGGCCGTCCCGTTTCCAGGGCGAGCGAGGCCAGCAGGATCCGTTCCTTGTCCGATCCGATCTCCATCCGCGTGCCGTCCACCCGCAGACCCACCGGGCCGAGTAGCTCAACCTCCACCGGCGCCTCCCGTTGATCCGCCGATTCGATGAACAGGACAGGGAGCAAGGTGTCACGTGGGGCGAAGAGCATGACAGGAAGTGGTGTACACCGCCAGACGAGATGTCACCCCTGGCCGAATTGCCTTCCTCAGGAGACGAACCCGCGCGGTCGGCCGAATGGCGGGCGCCGCCGCCGGGGTAGGGGGTGGGCGACGGATACGGCGGCGGGCGGGGGGCGCGGATGGGAGCGGCCGGCGACGGGGGTCGGGGCGAGGCGGTCCACAACACCATCTCGGGGGCGGCCCGGTTGTCCGGGCCGACGGTGCAGGCCCGGGACGTCCATGGCGGCATCCATGTGCACATGGCCCAAGCGGAATCGATGCCTATTCCCCGCCAACTTCTGCGTGTGCCTGCCCATTTCACCAATCGAAGATCCGAACTCGACGAACTGGACGCCTTGTTCGGAGCGGATCCGGACGGTGCCACGTCACCGCGCCTGATCGTGGTCAACGGCGCGGCCGGAATCGGCAAGACGACCCTGGTGTCCCATTGGCTGCACACCCGTGAACCCGCCTTCCCGGACGGTCAGTTGTACGCGGACCTCGCCGGTCACTCGGCGGACGGGCCGACCGATCCGGACGCGGTCCTCGGTCAGTTCCTGCGGGCCCTGGGCCTTGCTTCCCCGCCCGTCGGCATGGCCGAGAAGGCCTCGTTGTGGCGGACCGTCACGGCCGGGCTGAGGCTCGCCGTCATGCTGGACAGCGCGTTCACGGCCGCGCAGATCAGGCCGTTGCTGCCGGGCGGATCCGGTGGGCTCGTGGTCGTCACGAGCCGGCAGCGGCTGACCGGACTGCGCCTCGACGGAGCCGCGTTCTTCCGGCTGGAGGCACTGGGACAGGCCGCCGGGATGGAACTGCTCACGCGCGGTGTCGGCGAGGAACGGGTGGCCGGTGAACTGTCCGCGGTGCGTCGGGTGGTGTCGCTGTGCGCCGGACTGCCGCTCGCGGTGTGCCTGGCGTCCGCGCGGCTCGCCTCCCGCCCGCGCCAGCCCATCGCCGCCCTGGCCGATTCCCTCGCGCAGGACACCGACCGCCTGGCCGCCCTGGAGATCGAGGGGGAGAACACCGTGAGCAAGGCCCTGGACGCCTCGTACGCCGTACTGGACCCGCCGGCCGCCCACCTCTATCGCACTCTGGGCATGCTCCCCCTGCCCACCTTCGACGCCCGTACGGCGGCCGCCGCCTGCGCGGAGTCCGAGCAGTGGGCGCAGCGCCGGCTGGACGAGCTGACCGAGGCCAACCTCGTGGAGGACATCGGCCCGGACACCTTCCGCTTCCACGATCTCGTACGGGTCCACGCCCGAGCCTGTGCGCACAGCGCCGAGAGCGAGGACGGCCGGGACCGGACGCTGCGGCGCGTGACCGACTGGTATCTGCGGACGGCCACCGCGGCCGAACAGCTCATCACCCCCGCCCAGTTCACTCTTCCCAGGACCTATGCTCATCCGTCCCCGCTGCCCGCGCCCTTCACCGACGAGCACGGTGCCCTCGACTGGCTCGACGCACACCGCAACCACCTCATGTCCCTGCTGCGCGCCGCTGCCGACTGGGGCTGGCACGCCACAGCCTGGCAACTCGTCGACGCCATGTGGCCGTTGTTCCTCCGGCTGCGCCACTACGACCTGTGGATCGAGGCGCACCGCATCGGCCTGGCGGCGGCACGCGGCGACGCCCACGCCGAGGCCGAGCGCCAGATGCTGAACTCGGGCGCGATCGGCCTGGCCGCGGCGGGCCGGACCGACGAGGCGGCCGACTGGTACGCGAGGTCCTTGGCGGCCGCCCGCGCCGCCGGTGACACCCGGGACGAGGGCCAGGCACTGCACGGGCTCGGCGGCTGCGCACTCGACGCCGGCCGCCCGGACGAGGCTCTGAGCCATCTGAACCTGGCCGTACGCGCGTGGGAGGAGTGCGGCTATCCGCGCGGAGTCGCGCTCGCCCGCATCCTTCTCGGCGAGATCGCCCTGGGGCAGCAGGAACCCGGCCGGGCCGTCCCGCTCTTCGCCCAGGCCCATGACGCGCTGGTCGACGTGGCCGATCCGCACGACGCGGCCCGGGCCCTGGCCTTCCTCGGCCGGGCCCGGGCCCAGGGCGGCGACCACTCCCGCGGCACCCGGCAGATGCTTGAGGCCCTTGAGGTGTTCCGTGCCTCGGGTGCCCTCCACTGGCAGGCGCGCACCCTGGAGATGCTGGGGCAGAGCGCGTACGCGCACGGGAACCGGGAGCAGGCCCGCGCCCATGTCGCGCAGGCCCGCTCCCTGTACGAGGTCACCAGCCCCGCGGACGCCCGCCGCCTGGAGCGAGCGGTACCGCTGCCATGACGCCGCCACCAGCCGGCCTGACATGCTCCAGCTCGGCGAGCGAGTATCCGCAGACCACCCACGCGTGCAGACAGGACGCCAGCAGGGGCTGGTCGGGCGGGACCGCGGCGGCCAGGACCGTCGAGGTGGCTCCGCGCGTGCTCCCGGACACGGCCAGCCACCCGCCGTCGGCCACCGGCGCCGCGGCAAGCCCGCAGGCCGGTTGACGTGCCCTCACCTCGGCCAGCCAGCGCACCGCCGCGGCCAGGGAGCGTGGCCGCCTCGCGTACAGCACGTCGGCGCAGGCCAGCCGCCGCCCGAAGCACGCCTCGGCGTCCGCGGTGAAGTGCTCGTCGGTCGCGGGCCCCGGAACGTCCCGGTCCGGGCCGCGTCCGCGCCGCACCGGTCCGGCCTCGGCGACCACGTCGTCCCCGTCCGGTGTCGGCCCCATGCTCAGCCGCAGGACCGGATCCGCGTCCTGGAGGCGGCGGTACGACGGAGGCGGGGCGACGGCGTCCGCGGCGCCGCCCAGCAGCCTGACGACGACGAAGCCGTTCATACCGGCGCCTCGCGGCCGGTCCGGGACCAGGCGTCGAGCGGTGGCGGTGCGGGCAGCGGGACGGTGACCGGCGCGTGGGCGGGCTGTCCCAGCCCCAGCATCCGGTACAGCAGCCTGCGCATGTTCCGGTTGAACCGGCCCGGTTCGGAGGTGATGCGCGCGCTGATCGCCGCGTACTCCTCCCGGCGGTATTCGGTGGCCGCGTACTCGAGCTGGTCCACGAGTGGATGAACGGGCGACAGAGCCGGTGCCGTGAGGGCGAGGGCGGCGGCCGGGGAAGCAGGGTTGATCTCCTGCGCCGGTGAGGTCACGAGCAGCAGCGGCGCCGAGGTCAGCGTCCCGTACAGGGTGACCGATCCATGGTCGCCGATGATCAGGTCCGCGGCGATCAGCACGCTGCGCCAGTCCGCCTCCGGCGGCACCAGGGTGATACCGGACCGGGCGCAGCGTGCCAGCCAGGACCGGACCTGCCAGGCCCCGTGCCCCGACCACACGTTCGGGTGGGCCAGTACGACACAGCGGTAGCCCTCGCCCGGCAGTTCCGTGAGCAGGCGGGGCAGCAGCGCCGTGAAGTGGCCGAACGACGAGCGAGCCCCCCATGTGGAGGCGACGACCACCAGCTTCTCCGTGTCCCGCAGCCCGAGGGCCCGGCGGTACGCGCCGCGCAGCGGAAGGCTGGCGGAGATCCGGTCGTACGCCGGATCCCCCACGACGTGCGCGAGGGACAGGGCCTCGGGGCAGTGCTCCGCCAGCTCGGCGAGGTCGGCCCGATGCGGCACGACCACGGCGGCGGGCAGCTTCCCGCCCGGGGCGACGTCCTGCCGGCGCAGCCCGAACACCCCGGCTTCGGGACCCGAGCACAGGCGTTTGAGATAGCCGGCGCCGTGCGGCAGGGTGATCAAGGGGGCCGCGAGGCGTTCGACGCCCCTCGGCCCGGCCGCGACGGCCACGTCGAAGGATGTGCGGACCGCCTCCTCCCAGGGCAGAACCGCGCAGCCCAGCCGTTCGAGGAAGTGCGGTACCTCGTCGCCGAAGACGTGCGGCGGCGCGGTGAACGCCACCTGGACCCGGAAGTCGTCCTCCAGCAACGACAGAATGTCGACGAGTCGTTTCGCGTACGTGATGGTGTGCGCGACGGTCAGGACCGTCCTGCGCCCGAGCAGTGTCGGCCACTGGCGTCCAGCAGCCGACCGTTCAGCGTGTAAACCCACTGCCGACACGGTGTACCCCCGTTGTCTCTCGCGAGTCCCTCACGGGCTGTCCACCGTGGCTCTGCCCGCACGCGCGGACGGAAGGCTTGCCGCCGCCTTGCGGAAACCTTGCGGCGGTGAGGTGCCGGCCGCGGCCCGGGTGGGCCATCCGGAGCGCGGCCCCTCAGATCGCCACCCCGATGTGCGCCAGCGCCTGCCTCAGCAGGACTCCGTGCCCGCCCGGCATCTCGCTCTGGACGGCCGGGGAGGCGGCCTCCTGGGGGCTGAACCAGACCAGGTCCAGGGCGTCCTGGCGGGGGCGGCAGTCGCCGGTCACCGGGACGACGTAGGCGAGGGAGACCGCGTGCTGGCGCGGGTCGTGGTACGGCGTGATGCCCGCCGTCGGGAAGTACTCCGCGACGGTGAAGGGCTGGAGCGAGGTGGGGATGCGGGGGAGCGCGACCGGGCCGAGGTCCTTCTCCAGGTGGCGCAGCAGGGCGTCGCGGACCCGTTCGTGGTGCAGGACGCGGCCGGACACCAGGGTCCGGCTGACCGTCCCGTCCGGGCCGATGCGCAGCAGCAGCCCGATGCTGGTGACTTCGCCGCTGTCGTCCACGCGCACGGGAACGGCCTCGACGTACAGGATCGGCATCCGGGCCCTGGCCATTTCCAGCTCGTCCGTGGACAGCCAGCCGGGCGTCGTCTCGGTCATGTCAGACATTGCTTGATCATACTTTCCGGGTGGGGCGCCCGCTGGGATCGCGGGCCGCGGCGGACACGAGGGGGCCGTACAGGCGTCGGGCGTTGTCGCGGCCGGTCCAGGCCGCGATCCGCAGCGCGTCGGACAGGCTCAACTCATCGGCGTCGACACGGACTTGGAGAAGATCGGCGAGCCCGTGCCGGAAGCACAGGGCGCCGAGGTGATGGAATTCGGCCACTCCGTAGGCGTCGGAGCTGTAGAGAAGTTTGCGGAACGGGGTGATCTCCAGCGCCTCCTCCAGCACGGCCCGGCAGCGGGCCGGGCCGGTGTGGTGCAGGGCGAGACCGACGTCCAGGTACACGTGCTCGAACACCGAGGCCAGATAGGCCGCTTGGCGGTGGTACGGCCAGCAGTGCAGCAGCAGGACGGGGATCGTGCCGCAGGTCAGCCGCAGCCAGTCGGTCAGCAGGGCCGGGTCGGCGTGGTGCAGCCGCAGATCGGCGTCCCCGAAACCGGTGTGCAGCTGCAGCGGCAGACCGAGGTCCACGGCGGTCCACAGCAGGTGCCGCGTCAGGACCGGGTCGCTCAGGCGGCCGCCGGCCGTGAGCCAGTGCCGGGCGGCCCCGGTCACCTCGGCGTCCGCCGGGCGCGCCGGGTCCAGGGCGAAGCCGGTGCGATAGGCGGCGACCGACTTCACCGCCACCACCCCCGGCCGCCGTACGGCCTCCTCGGCGGCCGTACGGAACGCGGTCGCGTACGCGTCCGGCTCCACGCCCCGCGCGGCCACCGCCTCCGCCACCTGCTCCAGGCGTACGACCTCGTAGGCGGCGGCGTCCGCGGCCCCCGCCAGTTCGGCGGGGGAGGTGAGCGGGAGCGGGGTGTGGCCGGTGTCGACGAAGAACGCCTCGGCGTGCGCGGCGGTCAGGAAGCGGCGATTGACCTCCTGCCAGCCCAGGGCGGAGCGGCGGGCCGCGTAGTCGGCCGGGGGCGCGTGCCGGGGGAGGTCCAGCAGGGGGGCGCAGTGACGGCGAACGGCCACGCCGACCGGCGAGTCGAAGGGCGAGACACCGGGCCAGGCCGCGCCCTCGGTGAGGAGCGAGGCCAACTCCTCGGGCGCGAGGTCCGCCGTCACCGCGCCGTGGCAGTGGTGGTCCACCAGCTCCAGCTCGGCGAGGGCCTCGTGGACCGGTCCCGGCGCGGCCATGGTCAGTACACCCAGCGGTAGGCCGCCGCCACCCGCGCGTCGTCCAGGCCCCGGGCGGCCGCCGCCTCGCCGAGCCGCACGGCGGTCACCGCGTCAGCGAGGACCGGGCCGAGCGCGGCCCGCAGCACCGGGTCCGCCCGGAACTCCTCGACGGCCTGCGGCAGCGAGCACGGCAGCCGTCGTACACCGAGGGCCGCCGCCTCGTCCGCGCCGTACCGGGCCGGGTCGCCGGTGATCTCCTTGGGGAGGTCGCGGTGGGAGCCGATGCCGTCGAGGCCGGCGGCGATGACGCAGCCGAGGGCGAGATAGGGGTTGGCGGCCAGGTCGACCGGTTTGACCTCCATGTTGGCGTCCTGCGCGCCGTGGCCCGCCGTGCCGGTGACCAGCCGCAGCGCCGCCTCGCGGGTCTCCCGGCCCCAGCCGGTGAACACCCCGGCCCACTGGGAGGGCTTGAGCCGCAGATAGCTGGCGGGGCTCGGCGCGGTCACCGCCGTCAGCGCGGGTAGGCGGGCCAGGACGCCGGCCGCGAAGGACTCCGCCTGCGGCGTCATGCCGTACCGGCGCTCGCCGCCCGCGTGCAGATTCCGGCCGGCACGCCAGCAGGACAGGTGCAGATGGCCGCCGTTGCCGACACCCTCGGCGGACACCGCGGGGGCGAACGACACCCGCAGGCCGTGGCGTTGCGCGAGCGCGCGGATCGTCTGGCGGACCAGCACGCTGCGGTCGGCCGCCGCCACCGGGTCCAGCGCGCCGACCGAGACCTCGAACTGCCCGGCCGCGTACTCGGGGTGGAGCTGTTCGACGGCCACGTCCTGCGCGGCGAACGCGGCGAGCAGATCGGCGGTGTAGTCGCTCAGCTCGACCTGGCGGGTCGCGCCGTACGCCGGTCCGGACACCGCCGGCACGAACTCGCCGGCCGGCGCCGAACCGAGCCCGACCGCCCACTCGATCTCGATCGCCGCCTTGAAGGCGAGGCCGTGCCGTTCGCTCGCCTCGGTGACGATCCGGCGCAGGAAGGTCCGGGCGCAGCCGGGGTGCCGGGCGCCCTCCTGGGTGATCCGGTCCACCGGCGCCCAGGCCCAGCCGGGCTGCCCGGACAGGACCACCAGCTGGTCCAGGTCCGGATAGAGCCGCAGGTCGCCGTCGGGGGAGCCGAGGACGTCGGTGGTGACGACCGAGTCGTCGGCCAGGAACGTGTCGAACACCGGGGACATGCCGACCCCCCGGGACACGGCCGCCTCCAGCCGGGCCGTCGGGACCGTCTTCACCCGGCAGACGCCCGCGGTGTCCACGTAGGCGAGCACGATCCCGTGCACGTCCCGCGCGGCCAGATCGGCCGAGAGCCCGACGGCCCGGTGCCGCTCCTCCGGGCGCCCGCCGGGCACGGGGTCGGCAAGGGTGGTCATACGTCCTCCTCGGCCATACGTCCTCCTCGGCGGGGTCCGCCGGTGCGGCGTCAGGGTTTCACGGACACGGCGCCGAACCGTGGCACCGCGGCGGCGGACGCCTGCCCGGCACGCCACTGCGAACAGAGCACCGGAACCGGCTCGGTCAGCTCCGGGCCGTCGAAGAAGCGGGCGGTCTCCGCACGGCCGCGGGCGGTGATCGGCGGGGTGGCGTCGGCGTTCCGGAACTCCATCGTGGCCACAGCGCCATTGTGCCGCCCGTTGATCGCGCTGTCCCGGAAAACGCGCACTGCGGGCGGTTCGGAGCGGCTCCGGGACGTACCGGTGGATGAGGAACACTGGACCGGTACGCCGCCCCGACCGGAAGCAGGCCATGTCCGCCACGCCCGTGCCCCTCCTGGACCATCCCGGCCTGCCCGCCGACATCCGCCTGATCGTCACCGACATGGACGGCACGCTGCTGGACGACGCTATGTGTTTCTGGACCCGTCCTTAGTTGGGCCGGTCTCTGGGCCCAGTTGTTTCGTCGATGAGTTGGAGCATGTCGTCGAGTCGGGTCCGGAGGCGCTCGATCATGAGGATGAGGCCGGCGGCGTCGAGTTGAGCGAGGTCTTCGGCGCGCGTGTACTCCAGGTCGCGGCGGGCGAAGTCGATGCGGGCCCTCTGGAGGTCGGTGAGGGGTCCAGGGTGGGGCCGGGACTGCTCATCGGTCATGGCGCTATGTCTCACTTGCTGGTAATTGGCGTTTTCGGTCGAGTACTTGATCGGTGCACGTAATCCTTGACATGCGGGTTCCCTGTTGACAATAAGTCAAGAATCACGTCACTCGAACGGGTGTTTTGATCTCGCAAGGGTTGCGCGTTGGCCAGAAAGCGCACTCACGTTGTACCAACGATGGTACAGACAACGATCAAGATCTTGACCAGCGTGTATGCGTGCCATCCGATCCCCTGCCCGCCTGGGTACTCACCCGCCGCCAGGCCGTCGGGGACGCCATCCGCGCAGCTCGCGGGCGCCGTCAACTCAGCCAAGAAGCCTTAGGCGAGTTGACGGGCCTCGACCGCAAAACGATCAACCGGATCGAGCAAGGCACCCACAGCACCCTGCTGGATCACCTGCTGCTCATCGCCGACGCCCTCGACGTCCCTCTCGCCGACCTCGTCCGCTGACACGACAAGGCCCCACCCATCCGCCACGGGGGCAGCAGACGAGTGGGGCCAGCATGAACGGCTACGCAATCACTACCGGCACCGCCGGAACGGGCACGAGCGCGCGAGCCCGCTCCATCAACTCCGCATCAGCCAGCGTCATCCGCCCCGCCGCAACCCGCACATGCCCCGCATACGTTCCATCCAGATCGACTGACCGGACCATGTCCAGCGACCATTCAGTCTGAGGAACCTCGATCGTCCCCGCCTTCCGCACCATCCGCGAACCTGCCCCCGTAGCCACCAGCCAGCACCCACACCGCTGCTCGTGCGAGCCTTTCCACTCGCCGATGAAACCGTGCCGGCCAGCCAGCGCGAACAGGTCGCCCGGCTCATGGACGTTGCCTTCGACAGGGATGACACCGAGGACGGCGGTCATACCGTTGTCCGCAGTCGTGTACACCAGGACGCACCTGCTGCTGGTCTCCCAGTCATGGAGGAGCGGGAAGATCGTGACCCTGCCTGTGCCGCTCATGTCCTTCGCCATCGGTGCGCCCTTCCGATCTGTCCGTGGGGTGTCGGCCCCCGCCACTGTACGGGCGGGGGCCGACAGTCAGTTCCTAGTAGCCGCGGCCGTCGTCGGAATCACCGGTCGGCGGGTTGCCGCCCTGACCGTCGTCTTCCTCGGGGTCGTTCGCCACGGTGGTGCGGAGGGCGTTCTTCAGGGTCATTGCCTACTCCTGTTCACTCGGCTGACGTGCTCTAATCGCCGACGCCCGCAAGGCGCCGGAGTTGTGCCCGTGCCCGACGCGATCGGCGTCCACGTCGGGCACGGCGTCTATTCGACCCACCCAGTGCCGGACGCGTCCGTCACGGACTGTCGGCCGTTGTAGAAGTCCCGATGCGGCCCACCATGGCCAGGCGAGCGAGTGCAGGACGCCCCGCCGTTGGGGTGCTCCAGAGCGCAGTACCCGGCCGCACGAGCCCCGGACCGGGCGGCCTCTGCCTGACGCGTGGCGAGATCCTTCCGGTTCACCGCCGGGTCTCCCTCACCAGTCGCACCAGGCCCGCCCCGGTCTCGCACCTGGTGTAGTCATCGACGCACTGCTCGCACGAGTTGGTGTGGTCCTGCAGCGTCGGAATCACGAGCGCCTGCGCGCACGCTTTGCAGCCACGCAGGAAGCACGTGGTGCCGTCGCTGGCCTGCCGTTCACCAAGGTCTATGGCCGTAGTCGTAGTGAGCGAACCGTGGCCGTGGTTCCAGACGCACGCGGTACCCCGGCGCTGCTGGTCCGTGAGCCCCTCCAGGGCGGGCAGCGGTAGCAGGTCGGCGACGGCGGTTCTCACGACGGGGCTCCTCGGGCTGCTGGTCGTGCGGCGCCGCCCGCTGCCTGGCGGGGGTTGGACGGCGCCGCCCTCTGTGACCTCACGCTACGTGCGTGCGTGACCACAGCCCAGCGACAGAGTGCACCAGTCGCTCCGTCAATTCTCGCTCAGATAGGACGTGTTGTCCTACAGGGCGGGGTCAACTCCCAGCCGCGCAGCCAGCCCCCGAAGAGGAGTGTTCCGGCGCCGCTCGGCCTCCAGCATCTCCCGGACCGTAGCCGACGCCAGCACCTGCAACTTGATCCACTCCGGCTGGTCTTCCTCCACCTCCAGCAGCGTCGTGAGAGCGCCCTCGCTGTCACCCGTCTGGTACTGGGCCTGGGCTACATCCACGCGGTACGACGCCGAATGCACCGGTCGGGAGATCTCACCCACACGCACCTCACCCGCGAACTCCAACGCCTTCTCAGGCCGATTCTCGCTTCCCGCAAGGGCGACGTTCACCTTCTGGGTACGCACGTCCGTCACGGAGAAAGCAGTGCCGTAGGCGCGGACCGGGCCGCTGCGGACCGCGGCAGCTTCGGCACCAGACAGCAGCTCTATAGCTCGGTCGTGGTCGTCCCGCCGGGCGGCCGGCGTCGCCGCAGCCACCAACAGATTCCCGTACACCGCGAACTGCGCCGGCGTCCCCTTCATGAACGACGGCTCCAGCGCCTCCGCCTTGCGCACAGCAATGTCCTGCGCCTGCTCCCACCGCCCCTGCCGCAGCAGCACCCACGACAGCGTGGATACGCCGATGCCCTCCATCAACGGATCCGACGCCCGTGCCGCCGCCGCGAGCTGCTTCTCTACCGCGGTGTATGCCCAGTCCGGGTGCCCGGCCTGCGTCGCCAGGCAGGCGGCCAGCTGGTAGGCGAGAGCGAGTTGCTGCCACACCCGTTCTGTCGACGTCTGCCGGGCGACCGCGCGACCGTCCCGCAGGATGAGCGGCAGTGCGGCGGACAGCCCGGAGTACTCGCCTTGCCAGTACTGCGTTGTCGCTGCCTTGACGCTGGCCACCCAAGCCGGTTCGCTCGGCGGGTCCTCCGCATCGTCTTCGGCGAGGACGCCGGGCAGGGCGCCGATGTCCTGGATGGCGTCGCGCAGGGCGATGAGGCCGCCGTCGTCGGTGAGTTGTTGGGTCACAGTGGGCTGTCCTACCAGGCGCTCCAGCTGGACATCGAGGGCCCTCGCGAGTGCGCGCAAGGTGGTGATGCGGGCGGTCTGCCGCCGCCCCTGTTCCAGCTTGCGGATGATGTCGACGCTGACGCCGGCACGAGAGGCGAGGCCCTCTTGGGTGAGGTCGCGGAATTCACGCAGGCTACGGATGTGATCGCCGATCGATGTGCTCATTTGTACCCCCGCCAGAAGGTATGTGTGCATCCACCGTACTGCGGCCGGAATCTGCTCGGACAGCCATGAGTGTTTCGGGGCTCTGCCCGATAGCCTTGGGACATGTCCCCCAACCCTCTGCCTACGGGCCCCGTGCGCTCTGCTGCGGTCGTAAACGAGGACATCCGCAGACTGGCCCGCGGGGCGTGGGGCCGGCCGTTCACGGACGACGAGCGGGCTCGCTACGAAGTGCTGCTCACGGAGTGGGCTGCAGCCGACCGGGCGGAGATGACGACCGCGGCATGACGAAACCCCGCCTCCAGCGAGGCGGGGTCGTCGCACTCCAGTTCTCACACGTCGATGCTGTCCAGGAACGGCCGCGCCCGCTCCGGTATCGGCCGCGCCACCGGCGGCTCCAAACCGGCGCCACGGATGTAGCCGACAAGACTCCGTCGATCCACCACGAGCCACGAGATCGCTGCACCCTGGCCCGTGATCTGATCCTGCTGGCAGGTGATCTGCGTCTGATGGCTGGTGATGTCCTTCTTCAGATCGTCTATGCGCTCGTTCAGCGCATCCTTGATCGTGGTGAAGTCGTCCCGCTTCTCCTGCCGCTTCGTACGCCGTGCCGCCCTCGCGGAGACGACGCCGCCCGCGGTACCGACGAGTGCCAGCCCGGCCTGAATCCAGGTGTCAACCGTCATGACGTGGTGCTCACTCTCTTCACGCGGGGCGGCTCAGGCCATCCCGCAGCAACCAGCACGGGTATAGCGATTGCAGCCCAGACCGCGCCCGCGATCCATCCTCGCGGAAAATCGCCCTGCAGCCACGCCGCGAGATAGCTCGACATCCACGGCAGTACGATCAGCGGCAGCGCTAGGAAACCGGCCCAGTCGGCCCCCTGCGGTAGCCATGCCGAGAACAGTGCGATGACCCCGGTTGCGATCCACAGCCAGCCCCAGGCACGCAGCGGCAGCAGGTCGGTGGCCAGGGCGAGGCCGGGCTGGTTGGGCAGCGGGGAAATGAGCACGCCGTACCCGTACAAGGCCCACACGGTGCCGTAGGACAGGAGGATCGCGCCGCGGCGGCCCAGCATGCGCATGAGCCGCCGGGCCGCACGGCACCCCACTACGCCCCCTGAACCGAGGCGACAGTCTCGGCAGGAGCCTTAGCCGTGACCTGGGTCCGCAGGAACATGGCAATCGCGACCTGCACGAAGGAGAGCACGACGGCCTGCTGATCCGCCGACCAGTGCAGGCCGAAGCCCACCGCGAGAGCGAGCGCGGCCTGAGCAAGTCCGTACAGGGGCGCCGCAAGGGCATCATGCGCCATGACAGCCACGACCAGGCCGACGACAGCCGCGGCCACGGCGTTGAGGACGGCCTGCTGATCGGAGCTGAGGCCGACGCCGAACGCGGCGAGAAGCTTGATGCCGACGGCCACGAAGGCGAGCAACGCCGCAGGCTCTCTACCGAAGATCTTCATGAGGGTTTCCTTTCAGGCGACGACGTCGAAGCCGTGCTTCGCGCCGAGCTTCTTGAGGCTGGTCATCCCAGGAATGCCGTCGGCAGCGCTACCGGAGTAGCCGAGGCTCTTCTGCCAGCGCGCATACGCGTTGACCGTCAGTGACCCGTATGAGCCGTCGACGTACTGCGCGGCGAGGAGCTTCTCGGCCTGCAACGCCTTCTCCACCAGCAGCACCTCAGTCTTGTAGCTGGTGTGGCCCTGCGCAGCCGGCGGGTCGTGCTGTGCCGCATACACGATGTGCTCAAGGGATACCTGCGGCTTGGTCGACGGCTTCGGGCTACTCCCGAACATGCCGGCAGGCATCGGGCCCGGATCGACGTGACTGTTGCCGGGGACCATGTTGTGCCCGTAGTGGCCGCCATGGTTGAGCCAGAAGTCGAGGGTGACGTCCTGCCGGTGGAAGCCGGTCGGTGCGCCCGCGGGCCAGCCGTCGGCGATACCGAGACTGCGCAGCCAGGTCACGATGGCGTCGAGGCCCTTGCAGGGGGTGTCGGCGACGGTGTTGTACGTCTTGCCGTTGACGATCTCGCCCTGGGTGAAGACGGTCTCGATCTGGATGCAGTACTTTCCAGTCCTGTTGGTCCTCACGGTGCCGTCGTTCTGCAGCGACAGGCTGCGGCTGTCGGCCGGGAACATCTGGGCAATCTGGCCGGTGAACGGGTCCCACAGCAGGTGCGGCGCCACGTCGGCGCCACCACCGGTGAACCAGCCAAATTCGTTCGCGAACGTGTGATCGCTGTCGTTGCTGGTGATGTGCCAGACCGCGCGCGCCGGACCGCCGTCCATCACCCCGGTGTTGCCGAGGGAGTGCTGAGCCGCGCCCGGCATCCACAGGTCGACCATGGTCAAAGCCCCTTCTGCGTGAGCCAGTTGTGAGCAGCGACCGCGAACGCGAGATCCGGGTCCGCGGGCGTCGGCGTGGGGGTGGGAGCCGGTTGCGGCGCGACCACGAGCGCGGGCACGGTCACGTCACCCTGCTGCCCAAGAAGCCACTGCATGTCTGGCTCCTTCACCCAGCACGAACCCGCATCGCCCCACCCGGCACCCCAGCTGTTGTCCAGGCGGAACCTGCTGCCGTCCCAGCCGGTACACACGATCTCGTGGCCGCCGGCCACGCCCGAGGAGTGGTCGACGGGCAGCGTGCCGTCGCTGGCCGGGTCGAACATCGAGTTCAGCCAGACAATGCCGAGCATCGCCGGGCCCGTCTGAAGGGCGCTCTTGAGCGCGGCCAGGGAGAAGGCGTGCGTGTACCCGGTCGCGAGCCCCACGGACTCCAGCGCCTTCGCGACGCCGAGGCCCGAAGAACCGGTGTCGTCCGGCGGGTAGGTGCCGGGGACGTTGTCCAGCGTGGTGGCCAACTTGTACAGGTCGACGGCGAGCGACTCGTCGACCGCCCGCTCGGTGCCCTTCACGGTCACCGAAGAGGCGCCCTGTCCGGCCGCGCTGTCCGTCGCCAGCACGCCGGCCGCGGCGTTGCCCGTGCATGAGCCCAAGTCGCCCTGATCGAAGACGGGTACACGGCGCGTCCACTGCACTGGTTTGATTGCGGAATCGGGCAGAACGCCGTGCGCGTACCGAAGGGACCGCGGGTCGTGCTCGACGTGCCGCCCGAGCCTGTACGCGCGGGAGCGGTTCTCGGGAAGGAGGGAGGTGCTCATCGAGGTCCCTTCGCGGGCCAGAGTTTCGATACGAGACGTAGCGTTTCGTAATTAGCGTACGAGGCTTGTCTATGCGCTCCCTCAGACGAAGGAGCGCCGGGCTACACGTTGGTGATGACCTGCTCATACTTCAGTGCCGTCACCGACACCACCCCCGACACCGTGGCCAGAAAACTGCGCACGGAGTCCACGACGTCGATCTCCTCGACGACCGTCCCCTCCTGACTGATCGCAGAGATCTGCACCGAAACCATCGGCTCCGCACTGGAGTTCTTCGCAGTGACCACGTAGCTCGCCATGCTGGATTCCCCTCTCTCAGGCCACGCGCAGGACGTTGAGCCAGCTATCCGTGTACACGGTCGTGGCCGTCGCGGAAGAGGACGCCTGCGCCCACGTCAGCGCCAACGTGCCCGCGTTCGAACCGATCCGGAACGTCGCGTTCATGGCGATGGTCAGCGTGTTCCCCACACCCAGACCGCCATAGGTACGCGTCGCCGTGACATCAGTGGACTCCAGGCGCACGTTGTAGCCCCACGTCGACACCGCATCCTGCTGCGTGCCACCACCGCCAGTCGCCGACGTAACCGTCGTGCCAGCACCAGCCCCCACCCACTCACCCAAGCCACCAGTCGGATACGAGAACCCGATCGTGATGTCCGCGGCGGCCAACGCGTCGTACTTGAGCCAGCCCCACACCGTGTACACGCCGCCCGCAACGACATCCATCTGCAGGTGCGGATCCGCGGCCTGCGTCGTCGTCGCCGACCTACTCGTGTCCGACGTCTTACGCAGACACTGAACCTGCATCGACCGCAGCAGCGACGCAGTGAGCCGCTGTCCAGCGAGCGGTGTCGGATAGGCCTCAGCCACAGTCGTCTCCTTACAGTCCGAGGATGGTGGGATTGGCGAGCCGGAGGTCTTCGCCCGCGGTGTGGGCTTTGACGACGCCGTTGATGGAGCGGGTCACGGTGAACGCCTGCGGGCTGGTGACCACGAAGCTCTGATATTTGATCGACGGGTTCACGTTCGTCGACGAGGCCCCGGAGATGGACCGCACTCCAATCGACTGGGGCATGGACAGGTCGGTGTCCATCACGGTGACCTGCCACTCCGGTGTCTCGGCGTCCGCGGCCAGCCACACTTTCGCCCGCAGCAGGCTGCCCTTGGAGTTGAGCCGCACCCGGTAGTACGTCCCGGCCGAAAACGTCACGGCCGGCATCGTGTACGAGCCGAGCGTCGTTTCGGTACCGTTCAGCCGCTTGACGATCAGCAGCCTCACAGTGTTCGACGTCGTGAACTGGACCACCGCGTGGTACAGGTTGTTCGAGTCGAGGTACCGATTGATCAGACCGCCGTTGAGGGCATCGCCCGTCGCCAGCTGATCCGCGGTGACGCTGACGTACATGTCCAGGTCGGCGGTAGTCGCGGCAAGCAGGCACCTGCGGCTGATGTTGACCGACGCCAGCAGATGGTTCCCGCTGCCCCCGCTGACGGAGTAGTCCGTGGACGTGCCGCCGCTCGTGGTCCAGGTGAACCCAGAATCCATCGTGCCCCATGCACTGGACACAGTCCGCGCGAACGTATCTGTCGCTGCATCGCCGACAGCTGTGACGCGCATGACCTCGCCACCGACCGCGATGTCGAACGGCAGGTCGCCGGGGTCCTTCGTCCACAGGCCCTCGTTCGGCGCGGTCGGCTGCACACCGAACACCGTTGTCCCGGCCCCGATGTCCGCTGCCAGTTGGGAGCCGTCCGTGTCGATCCGCGCCGCAGTGTCGAGGTAGCCGACATACGAGTACGGGCTAGCCGGGCGGCAGTTGAACGTGACCCGGTGCTCGATGTGGGTGATCGTCTCGGACGTGCCGATGACGAGCTGATCAACGGTGTCGGGCGGCAGCCAGTCAGGTGGATTGGTGATCTGGATACGGTCACCGATCCGCATGCCGATGATCGCGCGCCGCATGTCCGGCGTGATCGACGGGTGAGCCAAGTTCACTGAGATCTGCGGGTAGCGGGCCTCATCCACAGTGCCGAGGTGGACACGCCACGCCGCCTGATCCTGCAACGTGCTGGCGTCCGAGGCCGCGAGGTTGAGCGTCACGTCCTGCCCGTAGTAGCCGACCCCAGCCGGCGGAGGCGCAGTCCCGAGGGAGCCACCAGTCTGTTCGTACGTCTGTGAGACGCCGCTCACGGTGACGGTGACCCGGTTCTGCAAGTAGCGATCATCTTCGACCGGTGTCGGGATCTGCGCCAGTTTCCCGGACGGATAGTCGAGGGTGAGCGTCGGGTCCTGGTCGTACAGGCTGGCACGGGTGCGGTAGCCCAGGCCGAGCACGGAGCCGGATTCGTACAGCATGCCGCCGTCGGCGTCGACGCACTCCTGCACCAGCGTCAGCAGGTTGGACTTGCCCTGCGCGCCCATTGCTGTCGTGTCGTCGAGGTCGCCGACCCAGTCGAATGGCAGTCCTTGCTCGCCGCATAGCCGCTGGATTCGGCGGCCTGCGGTTTCGCCGATGGGGTTGAGGCGGACGCCGAGCGCACCGATTGCTGTGATTTGGTTTTCCAGCGTGACGTGTCCGATCGCGACGCCCGGCAGGAACGCAGCACCGAACGGGCTGATGGCGCTGCGGGTGGCCGGTCCGAATTGCAGCCGGGTGACGCGGGACAGCTGGGTGACGAACTCGGTGTCCGAGACCGCGTACACGCGGCTTGTGTTGACGTCCTTCAGCTGGATCTGCCGGGTGATGTTCGCGCCGGATTCCTGGAACTCGACGCTGACGTACAGGAGGCGTCCGCGGACGTCGACCACGTGTGGGAGCAGCGCGCCGAGGTTGTTCCCGGCGGCGTCGCACGACTTCAGGACGAGCGAGTTCGAGGCGTCGGTGGTGGAGTAGTACAGTTCCCAGAACTGCGCCGCCCCGGGGCTGTAGTCCTGCTGGTCGATTGAGCAGATCACCTTGCCGTCGGCGAGGCCCGATGCCGGAATGTAGACGAGGAAACGCACCTGTGTGGCGGTTGGGTCGTCGTATCGGGGGACGCCACCGGACAGTGTCGCCGCGCTGATGTCGGGCAACGGATCGGACGCGGCCAGCGTGCTGTACGAGGCGAGCGTGGGTACACCCGCCCACGTCATCGCCGACCCGTTGGTGAGCGCAGACGCGAGCGATGTGGCCCCCGTGGCGTCCTCCATCGGCCAGTACGCAACCAGCCCCGACGGCTTAGGGTCAGTGATCGCGTTGTAGATCACCGACCGGGCTGGTGCCGGGCCCTGCGCGAGCCGGCGCAACAGCCCGCTGGCGGACACGTCCGTCCATACGTCCGTGCCCGTGGTGTCCCAGGAGACAGGCCACTCAGGGACTTCGCCCCACAGCCGGCAGTTTTTGCCGCCGAGGCCGTCGGGCACACTGACCCTGATCGGCGTGTTGCGGCCGATCGCCCCGTAGTACGGGCCCGTCGGGTTACGGGGACTGAACCGGCCGTCCGCGTTTCTCAGGGGGAAGGTGCCCCCACCCTGCTCGGTGTTGCTGCCCTCGTCCCGGATCCCACGGTTGAGCGCGATGTTCCCCTGGTCGTCGCGGACCATGACGTAGTCGGTGATGTCCACCCAGGCGCCGCTGATGAACATCTCCACCTGGACCGGCTGGTCATCCGAGGCTTCCCCGGACGCGCCAAGGGGACCGGCCGCGACGCGCATGCGTCGCTGCCAGCCCATCACCCGAGCTGCGAGTCCTCCACCCGGCATCGGCTACTCGTCCCACACGATCCACGTCGACATGTTCACTGCCGCGCCGAAGGTCGCCCGGACGCGCAGGAACCGGCTGACGGCGATGATGGGCCGTTCATCCGGCATCCACTGATAGACGTAGTTGAGATCCAGGGCGCCCGCAGTGGGCGGGATCAGCTGCGCATCGAACGTGCGAGTGGCGGTGACGGTGCCTTCGGCCGTGGCTGTGTAGCCGGTGCCGGACGTGCTGAGGGTCATGAGGCTGGCCGGGGCGTTGGGGTCCAGCGGCTGCACACCAGACGCCACGTGCGCGGTGACGGTCGCGGCCACATCGGTCTGAATCAACTCCACCTGCCCAGCCGACGCGGGGACGGCGTCCAGGGTGAACCCCCAGCTGATCAGCTGGATCTGCCGTGCCGACGGGGTGGCGACCTGCAGCATCGACTTGATCGCCGTGCCCGTCGTCACCTTTTGCTGAGCCGCCGTCGTCGGCATTGGCCCGTTCCAGATCTTGTACCTGTGAATCTTGATCACTCCCTCATGCCGGTCGCCCGGCGAGAACCAACTGAACGTTGCCGCCGCGGACTCGGATCGCCTTGCGGAGGATCTGCAGCAGCATCTCGTCGACGTGGCTACCGGACGACCGCAGCTCCAACACGATCGGCTCTTGCCGGGCAGCAGAGGTTGCAGGTGCGTAGCCGGCGGACGCGCGCTGCGGCGTGTTCAGCATCGACGACCACGGCGTGTGAGCCTGTGCCCACATCCTCCGACTGTCGGGGTTCGACCACACCCGCGCCCCGGCCCCCAGATCCAACAGCTCTGGGCCCTGCTCACCCACCCACGTCAGCGACGACCGCAGGCCACCCGAAGCGGCCATGCCGACGACACCGCCGGTGGCCTTGTGGCCGAGCGCCTTGGAGATGAGCTTCTCCATGGACTTCGCTAGGTTGGCCATGGTCTTTTCGAGGCTGGCCTGCTGCTTGGTCAGCTTGTCGACGACCTTCGCCTGAGCCTTGATCGCCGCGTCGTACACGGCCGACGCGGTCGTCTTCCCCGCGCTGCCGGCCGCGGACTCGATCTGCGACTGCACCGAGTTCATCGACGACACCTCGGACGCCGACGCCTGCAGCAGCGCGCCCGCAGTCTCCAGGCCGCCGCCGTCGACGCCAGCCTCGGCGACCTGCTGAATGATGCTCTTCGAGTAGCCCTTCGCCTTCAGTGCCTTGAGGGCGTTGGCGAAGGCAACGACCTTGTCCCGGTTGACGATCATTCCGGCGCGGACCGCGGACAGGGTCAGCACGCCGCCGTCGGGGGCGCTCGCGGCCTTGGTGATGTTCGCCGATGAGATCAGGTTGGACTTCACCGAGTCGGACAGCTGGGACGCGCTGTCCTTCAGCGAGGTGAGCTTGTCCTTCGCCGACGACAGCGCCGAGTTGACCTTGGCGAGGGCTATCTCGTGGCTGATCAGAGCCTTGCCGACGCTGGCGAGGCGCTTGAGCAGGCTCGACTCGGTCCGGCCACTGAACGCGGCCCGGATCTTCCCCGCGGCGTCATTCAGGCTGGAGACCAGCGCGTTGATGTCGTCCGGCGCACCCAGATTCCGCTCGAACGGGGTCCGCTTGTAACCCGCGTACCGGCCGAAGTAGGAGATCCCGAAGTCGCTGTGCAGCTGGTTCCGGGCGTCCTTCTCGGCCTGGGTGAGACCGCCGCGTGCGAAGTGGCCCAGCTTGTCCTTGTTGATCAGCTGGAGCAGCGGTAGGTACTTCCGGGTCGACCTCGCGTTCACTACGAACTCGGTGTCCGAGATCATGCCGCGCGCGCCGGACTCGAACAGGGCCAGAATGTCATCGCTGGTCCCGGTTCCCGGCCCGCGGACCAGTCCGTTCGGTGCGACCTGGACATCCCCGCCGCCCGCATACCGCGGCATCAGACCGCCGTGCGCAGCCCCGGGCATACCGGGCAGCTGCGGGCCAGAGTGAACGGTGCCCTGATCCACCGTCTTTTGATAGTTCGTGGTGTAGACGCCGATACCGATCGACTTGCCGTGCAGCCCGGCGACGGCACCCGCCACGTTCCGGATCGCGCTGAGGGCGGCACCCGTCTGCGCTGTGATCTTAACGCTCCCATCCGGGAGACGCTTCACCTTGAACCCGAACGCCTCCAGTACCTGCTCGGCGGTCTTGCTCAGCGCTGTGAGGGTTACGCTCTTCGTGCCCGGCGACTTCTTCACCGCAGCGTTGAAGGCGTTCAGGTCAGAAGCCGCTTGCTTGTCATCAACCTTGAACTGGAACTTCTTCGCATCAGGCGCCTTCAGGATCGCGTCTGCGAGTCCCTCCGCCTGCTTCTTGGTGTCACCCATCGCCATGGCGGCGTCAATGAGGCTCTGGCGGCCCTGCTTGTAGATCCTGTCGACCTGGTCCCAAGAGGTCTTCTCCTTCATTTTCTTGTCGACCAGGTCCTCGGTTTTTGCGGCGAGTTGGCTGAGGACATCGCGGTTCTTACGACCCGCGTCGGTGTTGAGGTCGAGGGTTCGACCGTTCTCCTTAACCGCCTTCTGCGCGTCACTCATGGCCTGGTAGAAGGCCGTCTCGGCGTCGAACGCTCCACGATGCACCGAGTTCAACGCCATGATCGACTGTTCGAGGCCCTGCGCGGCCTGTGCTTCGCCGTCAAGAGCCTTCTGCGTCGACACCGCCGCATCGCCGAACAGGCCCATGCTCTTCGCCGCAAGCTGCTGCTGCAGTGCCTGACCGGCCAACGCGTTCTTGTAGTCGCCGAGCTGGCCCATCACCTCTTTAGAAGTGAAACCCTGCTTCTGCAGAGCCTTGATCGTGTCCTGAAGAGCGAGCTTCGCTTCGCCCGCCTTGCCGCCGTTGACCATCCCGGTCAACGCCTGGTCGAGACCGCTGAACGCCTCCTTGGCGTTCTTCACCGGCGTCGAGTCCATGCCGATGAGCTGGGTCAGGAACTGCTGTGTCTTGTCCAAGTCCGACGGGCGGGACAGGGTGCGTAGCGCATCGCCGAGCTTCCCGAAGTCCGAGCCGAAGACGCGCGCGGCCTCACCGCTGGCCTTCCCGGACTCCGCCAGCTTGGTCAGGCTGGTGGTGAGCTTGTCGACGTCCGGCGGCGCCTGCTTACCGATCGACGACAGCTTCATCAGCACCAGCGCCAGCGCGGTGAACCCGGCGACTGCAACCGTGGCCTTGCCCACCACGCTCAGTTCCATGAATGCGGCCTTGAGCCCAGCGATGCCTCCGCCGGCCGCAAGGAACGCGTCCTGCATGTACATCGCCTTCAGCGCGACTGCCTGAAACACACCCTGGAGCGCAGCGAAACCACGCATCGCGCCGTTCCACACGATGGATGCCGCGGCAGCCACCTTCATTGCAGCCGACACAGCGAACGTAGCGGCGAGGAGACCAGCCATCCCGGCCGCCGCAGCAGCCGCCGCAGTCTTGTGCGCGAGCAGCAGGCTCACGAACGACTGCAGGGGCGGGATCAGCTTGGTACCGAGGCTGATCATCAACGCGTCGAAGCTGGACTGGAGCGCCTTCATCTGGAACGCGAACGTCTTCTGCGTCGCAGCCCAGGCGTCACCGAACTTGTTGGCGCCCGCCTCCAACGCCGGATACTTCGACTGCAGCCGGTCGAACTGCGACACGAGGACGTTCAGGCCCGCGCCAGCCTTCCGGCCGAACGCCTGGGTGATGATGTCGCCTTGCTCCTTCGAGGAGATCCCGGCGGCCTTCATGTGGGTAATCAGGTCTTGCAGGGCGAGCTTGAGACCGCCCTTCTGCATGTCCTGGGACAGGGTGTCCTGCTGGAGTCCCAATTTCTTCAGTGCGTCACCTGCGGTGGCGACGGGATGGGCGAGTGCCATCACGGACATCCGCAGCTGGTTGCCGGCCAGGCTGCCCCGGATGTTGTTGTCGCCGAACACGGCGAGGGCGGCGCCGACATCGGTGATGGACAGGCCGAAACCCTTCACCGTGGCAACCATGCCGGATCCGAACGCGCTTGCGAGATCCTGCATCTTCATGTCGCCAACGCCGACGGTGGCGTTCAGAACACCCATCGCCTGGTTGTAGTTCTGCACCCCGGGAATCCCGGACGCTACGGCTGCTGTGAGCGCGTTGGTGACGTCGACCAGGTTGGCATGCCCGACCGTTGCGCCCTTGGCTGCGGTTTCGGTCAGCTGCAACGCCTTGCTGCTGCTGATGCCCATGGACTCGAAATTCGACTCCACGTGATACAGCGACTCGGCGAGGCTGTCGGGGTCTTGGCCAACCTTGCCCGCCAGGTCGAGGACACCCTTCTTCAACCCGGCGATCTTGTCCTGGGAGACACCCGCCTGCGTGTGCAGCAACTGCATCGAAGAGTCGAACTTCGCGGCCATCCTCACCGACTCGACGCCGATGACCGCCAGCCCGGCCCCCGCGATCAACGCCGTCTTGTGGAACGCCGCCATGCCCTTACTGACGCCGTTGACCTGGGCATTGACGCGCGCCATGGTGGGGGATGCGAGATCCCTAGCCGTAACTAGGATCTCCACCACGTTGGTCATCCGGGTTCACCCCCAAGCTCTCGATCGTCAGCAGGCGCAGCGTTTCGGCAGGCTCGGCCAAGATCTCGGACGGCAGCTTGTGCCACCGGTCGCAGAGGCCGAGGATGAATTTCGCGTCGGTCAGCTCGCGAGGCTCGGTGACAACGCTTCCATCGGGATGGACTCCACCGGGGCACTGGCGCCAGAGTTCGAGGGCTGCTCCAAAGGGGCAGACACACCCGCGACCGCGTCCGTCCACCGGTCAATGACCAGGTTGATCAGAGACGGTTCCTCGTCCTCCAGCGACTCCAGCGTGGGCGGCAGCGCCTGGCCGTTCTCGTCCTCCCGGTTCCAGCCGACCATGTGGGAGGCGACCAGGCTGACCATGCGGTCGAAGCCGTCCCGGCCCGCCTCATCGCCGCCGGCGCCCTGGAGGGCGCGCATCTCGCCGATGGACACCGACCGCATGGTGACTTCGAGGCCCTCGTAGTCGCCGTCGGCGAACTTGAGCCGGTAGTGCTTGGGGTTCCTCCTGCAGCCCATACCGGGCCTCCTCCCTAAGAATGTCCGAATTGGGCGCTATGCCCAGGTAGGTACCGTGCCATCGGCCAGAACTCCAGGCACGGCCCAGGTAAGCTCACCGCTGTTGGAGCGGGTCAGCGGGTAGTCCGTGTAGAGGCACTCGTTGTTCAGCGAAACACCGTTGACGGTCATCGACGTCGTCCGCGTCACGCTCGTGCTGGGGATGGTCTTGAACACGTCGTGCGACTTGTTCGCCGCGGAGTTGAACACCCCGTTGAGGGTGATGCTGAAATCAGCGAGCAGCAGCAGCCGCTCCATCGCGGACTTGTCGATACCGGTGATGTCCTGCGTTGCCCTGGGGGTCGCGAACTGCAGGTTGGTGATGTCGTTCTTGATGTCCTGCGGGGTGCCAGACGCATCGTCCACCGACAGCGTCGACCACCCGAGACCGGAAGCCTTGGCCATGATTCATCCCTTCTGATGTTCGTCGGCGAGCGCCTGCTGGTGCTCGGCGAAGTCGTCGACCCAGTCGGCGGCTTTCACATGCTGCCGTGGGGCGGTGCCGCGCGGGTTACCGCGGTGGTCGCCGTCGCGGACGATGTACAACTCGGGGCGGTCCAGGCGCCGCTGGTGCTTCGCGGCGTTGAAACAGACCTGGCCGGCTTCGAAGACGAAGGCAGTCAATCCGCCCTCGCGGCGTTCCTCCGTGAACCGGCGCCCTGCCTGCTTCCGGATGTAGTGGGCCTGCCGTTGGCCGAGTTCAGTGCTCTCGTCGATGACGGACTGCCAGCCGTACAGGTGGTGCGCGCATTCCACTTCGGCGCACGTGGCGTCCACCCAGTGCGTGCTTTTCGGAGCGACGATCGCGTACGTCTTGTACGCCTCGGCTGGCATCGTGGGTTCGGCACGGTTCATCAGAAGCTCACCGCCACCTGGTTCTTAACCACGACCACGTTGAAGGTCAGTGAGGTGAAACCGCCGGTCGTCACGGTGACCGCGCGGAGGTAGCGGCGGATGGTGGCGCCAGACGCGGTGGCGATGCGCTGCGAGGCGGGTGCGGCCGTGACCTGGGTGAATGAGAGCCCGGCGACATCGGCGAAGCTGACATTGTCCGCCGAATCCTGGATCTTCACCGTGGCGTCCGTGCCGGTCATCGCGGTCACCTGGAGGTAAGCCTGGGCACCGAATGACACCGAGGCCGTGGTGTCGATGGACGTTCCGTTCGTTGCGGCGCTGTCGGTCCGCAGTCCCGCGGTGAGCTGCTGGCCCCAGCCGAGGCCGTAGCCGTTGGCCTGTGCCGACACGGCGAACGTGAAGGCGCCGTCGGTCGCTCTCGTGCCGTCGTAGTTGATCTGCTTCGCGACCAGGCACGCTGCCGGATTACCAAGGGCGGTACCGCGGCAGTAGGTGAGGATCACGTCCGTCCGGGGCAGCGCCGACAACTTCTCGTGCGTGCCTGTCCCAGCCTGGACGTGGTTGAAGTACGTCGTCATTTCGAGCCGGCCGTCCCTGAGGCCGCCCTGCCGCTCAAAGGCGCTCTTGTTGATCGCGGTGAAGTCCAGGGCGGCTGGGCCGCCGCCGACGTTCGAGATCGCGCTGATGTCGCCTGATGCGTCGAAGCCGGCGATGTACAGGTTGTCCCCAAGGCCGCTGCTCTTGCTCATGCCGCCTGCTCCCAAAGGTCGTTGACGATGAGGGGAAGGGTGATCGTCATCACCCGGTACTCGGCGCCGGACGTGGTCAGGTAGCCGGCACGAGCGGACAGCGGGTCGCCGTAGGTGCCTTCAAGGTCGACCTCGCGGAGCAGGCCACCGAGGGTGAAGTCACCTGAGTAGGCGGCCATGAGCGCGTCGAGGGCGGTCATCAGGTTCGGGTCGATGGCGTCCTCGGGCTGCTGCACCATCGGTGTGTACAGGCGCACGTTGAGAGCCAGCCTGACGCTTGTAGCGTCCAAGCCCGACCCGCCGCGGGCCGGGCCGATCTGCTCCACCCACACCGCCGCCGTGAGCCCGTTCTCTGGCGCTGATTTGGGTTCGTGCCCGTTGACCGTGTCGAAGTAGCCCGACGTGAGGGCGTGGTCCTGGACCGTGTCGAGGATCGTGGTGATGTCGAGGGCCATCAGATCAGCCCCATCGCTTTGTACCGGGCCAGCAGCTGAACCGCGATGGACCGGGCGCGCTGGTCGACGAGGGGCTTCGTGCGGCGGAACGTGGCGTAGCCCGGGAACCGGGTGACCGGCGAGTTCCTGCTGCCTACACCCTCCAGCCACGGCCCGTAGATGACGTCACCGTCGGAGACGCGGTAGCCCTCGCCAGCCCGGTCGACGCTGATCCGGGACTCGTAGTAGCCGGTGGGGTGCTGCAGTACCACCTTGAGGCGCTGCCGGATGAGCTTCTCGCCCTCCTCGGCGATCCGAAGGCTGATCTCATCCTTGTAGGCGTGCAGCGCTTTGATCGTGCGGCCGTCGAACATCGGGCCGCGTGCCACCATCTTCGCGTCGAACTCGATCCCAGGCATCTCACACCACCCTGATCCGCGACTTGCGGCCGTGCTCGGTGTACGTCTGGTCGCGGAGGTTCTGAATCGCGTCCGCAGAGACTCGGCCCGCGGACTGACCCGTCGTGGACGCCTTCATGAACCAGCCGGCCCGCTCCTGAGTCAGCTGAGTGATGGCCTCAGCCTTGGTCAGCTGGTGCACGAGACCAGGCGGGTCCCACCGGTACACGGTGCTGCCTGATCCGTGCGTGTCGGCGGTCGTGCCGAGCGCGCCGCGGGTCACGGTCAGGGTTCGCGGCGCGTAGATCGTGGCGGCGGTGTGAGCGGCGAGGACGGTCCCGTCGTAGGCCCGCTCGACCGTCAGTGCATTGCCTGCGATGTCGTCGATCCGCATCCGCTCGGAGTCGAGCAGGAGCACCTCGTCGACCGCGTACTTCGTGCCGTCGGATACCGCAAGACTGACGTCGCCCTTGCTGGCGGTGATGGTGCCGGTCTGCCCTGTGCTGCTCTCGGTCCGCTCGCTGACGATCAGCCGCTCGGAGTCGACGCGTAGCACGCTGCCGACACCGACGACCGCCGAGGTGGGACCGTCCACGCTGATCGTGGTGGCTGTCGCGGTGGTAACTGCTGCGGTGAGGATGCCGAGGGCGGTCTCTGTATTGCGGTAGCCGTACAGGCCTGTGATGGCGACGTCCCGTTGCGGCGTCGACCCCACTCCGAATGAATACGGCTGGTCGCGGCGAAGCTCGATGTATGTGTACGGGGGCCCAGAGCTGACGGGTTCGAAGTTGCAGGCGGACAGCGGGATCGTCACGGCGCCACTGGTGACCGCGCTGGGGACCGCGGCGAGTTCCCACTGGTCGAACCAGATCCGCCACGGGTACGCGTACTGGAAGTTGGGCCAGTCGTAGTAGCGGGTCGCAACGACCGGGTAGAAGCGGCGGTGACAGAGCGCATCCACGCTGCGCGACGCCGCTTCGAGGGCTGCGTCGATCTCACGCCGGTTCCGGGCTGTCACCTTGACGTCGAGGGCGCGCTGGACGTCCTCGCGAGTCGCGTACCAAACGCCGTCGGGGCTCGTGTTGGTAGCGTCCGCGGATGCCGGTGCGGCGACCGTGACAGTCTCCGTGGCCGTCACCGGTGCGCTGCTCTTCAGCCCGGACCACGTGGCGAGGTACAGGCCTGCGGTGAGGGTGCTGGTCGGGGTCCAGGCGTAGCCGTAGCTGCCCGTGCCCGGGTGGGTTATGCCGGAGGCGGTGGCAGCGAGCGCTGTTGCGCCAGTGGCGACGCTGGTGATGGTGATCGTGGGTGTGGCGTCGAGGTTGGTGAGGCTGCCGCCCTCGAAGTCGAACCACTGCGACAGGAGCGTGACCGTCCGACCGGCGATGACTTCGCTCATGTCCACACCCCCGGAGTGCCGCCAGTAGTGCACAGGTGCCAGCCACCCGCCGAGTCGAGGACGACGTCACCGGTCGTCCACGTGCCTGTGCCTGGTGCGCCAGAGGTGGCCTTGAACCCGGCGAGGCGAATGTTGCTCAGCCCGTTCTTCTTTCCGAGTGCGGCAACGCCGGTCCCGGAGTCGATATCGTGCACATTGTCGAATGGACTCGTGCCGAACTGCGCGCGCCCGATCAGGTGAGGGCCGGCCGATTCGAGGCGCAGGACGTTGCTCTGCGACCCGGTGAAGTCAGCGTTCGACCATGCGGAGATAGTGACGTCGAGGCCGCCGATTTCAAGGTCGAGGCCGCCGCCGGTAGTCCGGAATCGGAACGCGCCAGTGCCGTCGCCGCGCTTCACGGTGAGGTTGGCGCCGCTGATGTTGAGATCGCCGGTCATCGTGCCGCCGGCCAGTTGCAGCAGAGCGGCCAGGGCCGCGGCGAGGCCGGTGATTTGCGACTGAGCGAGGGCCACGGGGTCGCTGCCGCCGGACCCGTGGGAGGCGGCGTGGGCGGTAGGGGTACGCGCGTCCGACAGACGGCTGTCATTGCCCTGCGCGGCGGTGCCTGCAATCGTGCCGTAGGACACGGCGAGCGTGCGGTCCGCGGCGAGCGTGCCACCGCCGGTCAGGCCCGTACCCGCAATGATCTGCGTCGCCGTCGAGGCTTTCCCGGCGTCTGCGGCGTCGACGTACGCCTTCGCGGTGGCCGAGTTGGAGGTGTCCGGGGAGGAGTCGTTCAGCACGAGATCACCGGTCATGGTGTCGCCCGACTTGTTCACCTTGCGGGCGTCGCCGGTGGTGCTGACGTAGCCAGTTGCGGTCATGCTGTCTCCTCCTCCCAGACGTTCGTGCTACTCAGGACTCGTCGGACTTACGGGAGTCCGCCGTACGACCCCGGCCCTTCTGCGATCCCGTCGAAGAGCCCTGCCGGCGGCTCCGGCCGGACCCAGTCGCGGGGGTACTGCCATCCGTCGAATCGGCAGAAGAAGGTTCCTGGCTCGCTTGGGGGTCCGGGTTCGAGGGGTTCTCCGTCGCGTGGGCACGCGCTGGGTGGTCCGACGACGTTGGGGTCTCGCTCGAACTCGGCGCGTGCTTGCCTGCGGATGTCGAGGAGCTGGTACCAGCTGATACGTCATCACTCCCTTCGGGTGCGATGTAGCCGGGCTCTCCCGGCTCGGCTGCCGCGTTGGTGGGGCCCGCGGCGACCGTGATGCGAGGCATTTCGTCCTCCTTCATGCGGTCGGCAAACCGGGGCGCGGGGGCCTGGCACTGGGGGCAGCGCAGCAAGCCCACCGCGAACCGGCACGTGCACGTCGGGCACGTCTCGACTGCCACGTCAGGCCGCCGTGACCGAAGCCGCCGTGTCGAGCGGGATGTACAGCAGGTCCCACTTCACCGAGCCCGTCGAGCTGGCCACGGTCTTCAGGTCGATCGTTCCGGGGTGCAGCAGCAGCCACGTCGCCGACGGGGTGATGTTGCCGCCCGCGTTGTTCACCGCCGCGGTACCGCCGAGCGTGGTCGGCAGCGTCACGGTCGCGCCGACTTCCTTGCCGTTGACGTCGCCGGTGGCGTTCGTCAGGTTCACCGCCGTACCACTGGTCGGGGTGCCGATCAGCTGCACAGTGGTGGCCTGCGCCTGAATCGCCGTGGTGACCTCACCGACCAGAGCGACGACGAGGATCCGCCCGCCGCTGACGGTGAAGATCGAAGACTGCGCGGTCTGCGGAAGCCCGGCCGTAGCGCGAGACACCGCGATGCCAGCCGCGATGAGGCGGACGTCCTTGTTCTGGATGAGCGTCGTCATCTGGTGTCAGCTCCCCAGGACTTCGAGGTTCGCCGGCTTCCGCGCTACGACCAGGTCGTGCAGGATCGCCGTGACCAGACCGGAGCCGCCGACGCTGACCTTCACGTAGTCGTTGGGGTCGGCGAGCTGCGACGTCAGCACGCTGAAGACCACCGTGCCGGACGCGCTGGTGACCGCGTTGGACGCCGCCTGAGTGGCCTCCACCCACGCGGCCGTGCCGTTCGTCGCGGTGCACGTCTGCTTCCGGGTGACGATGTTCCCCGGGCTGGAGTAGGAACCGCCGAAGCTGCTGCTGGCGGTGACGGTGAACGTGTCGTTCCCCGTGCAAACGAAGGTGACCGCGGACGCGCCGCGCATCTTGAACGCGTTGCCTGCGGCGATCGGGATCACGTTGAAGACGCGCCCGAGTCCGTACATGCCTGCCATGGTGTTACCTCCCCGGCGGGGCGTTACTGCCGCCGATCAAGCCCGGCTGGGCGGGATGGGCCCAGCCATCACGTGATGGCTGGGGTCGAACTGGTTACGGTCGGGAAGCGAGCTGGACGACCGGCGACAGCGTGTTGGAACTGCCGTTCTTCGGGGTGATGGCGCTCTGAAGCCACGGGCGGCCGTCGACACGCTCGACCACGCGGTACGCGGTCTTGTCGTTCGCGAACCGGTAGTGCTCGCTGGAGCTGGTCTCCATCTGCATCCGGTCGCCGATGAGGTAGTACGACAGGTCGACGAACGAGATGTCGCCGGTGGTGCCGAGCGGGCCGACCTTCTCGGTGAAGTACACGGGACGGCCGAGGATCGTGGCCGGCGGGGCGTCCATGCCGCCCTGGCCGCCGGACATGTTGCCGATCCAGACGGGGCCGCCGCCGGTACCGACGGACAGAGCCATCGTGGCCAGCTGGGGGAACGTGTCGATGGAGCAGATCCACACCGCGCGGCCCAGCGACGTGGGCAGCATGCGGGAGTACATCTTGACGATGTTCTCCCACACGATCGTGCCGGACGGCTGGCCGGACTCGGCGGGGACCTGGACGGACACCGGGGAGTTGATGAAGCCGAGCGGTTCACCCACACCGGTGCCGGAGAGGAACGCGACGTCCTCGAACCAACTGATCGCCTTCGGGAACGTCCCACTGAAGAACCCGGAGAACGCCGGGGCGTCCATCAGTAGCTCGTTGGGGACCTCGGCGTACGCGGTGAGCTTCCGGGCGTCGAGGACGACCCGGCCGAACGACGCCTGCGATTCGGTGAGGCCCGCGGCTTCCTCGGTCCAGTAGCCGACGACGCCACCGAGGATGCTGGACTGGTGGGACGTGTCGTCGATCATCGGGATCGGGACCCGCAGCGACGACATCGGGATGACCGTGGCGCGCGGCCGGACGACCGCGGTTTCGAGGGCAACCTGAAGGATCTCGGAGCGCAGCTCCTCCGGGATCAGGAACCCACCGTCCGCCGGGACCTCACTGCCGTAGCTGTTCTGGATCTCGGTGAGCTTCTCCAGCTTCGGCCGGAGCTGCTCGAAGTCGCGGAGCCGGTCCGCCTTGTACCAGGTGGCACGGAAGTAGTCGCTGGCGTCGTCGAAGATGCCGTCCGCGCGGGCGCCGGGAGCGCGCTTGTTGTACAGGCTGTTGCGGGCACCCGCGCCGAGCCCCTGGATCTCCGGGCGCAGGTTCGCCGCGCGCGTGCCCGCCAGGTCCACCGGGGGCTTGGCGTCGCTGCCGTTGTTCTTGAGGTACTCGGCGAGGACGAGCTGCATCTGCTCGCGGGCCTGAGCGTTGATCTCACCGCGGTTCGACTTGTCGACCGCGTTCGCGTAGCCCTCGATGAACTGCTGCAGCGTCTCCTTGGACGCCCACAGCTCCTTCGTCTTCTCGGTGTCGTTGAGAACCTCGGCCAGTGCCGCCGGGGAGTCCGGGATGGTGGTGGTCACTTCGTCGCCTCCTCGGCGTCTACCAGCCACGCCGGAAGCGGCGCGGTGTCGTGGTTGTGGAGCCAGCCGGGCAGTCCGGCATGATCCTGGGGTTCGTCCTTGCCGTCGTCGCCGCCCTTGTTGGCGTCGTCGAGGTGGGCCTGCAGATGGGCCTTCACCCCGGCCTTGTCGCCGGCCGGGATGGAGGAGCCTTCGAGGCGGGCGAGACCGTTACGGCAGGCGGCAAGGTTCGCGGGGCCGCCCTTGCTCTTGTGGTGGGGGAACTTGTACGACGACTTCTTGTCGTCGGCGTCGCCGTCCGGGTCGTCCGCGGTCGTGCCGTCATCGGCAGACGAGTCCATCCACGCGTGGCAGTACTGCAGCACGCTCGCGTCGTTCGGCATCGCCGCGACCGCGGCCGGCCCGTCCCACGGCTCATCCACGGTCGCCGTGTGGTGTACCGGGAGCGCCTTGTTCGTCAGCGGCATCGACTCGACGCCGTGCACGGGCGCCGGCTGCTCGGCCTTGGGCTCCGCCGGCTGTGCTGCCGTGGCCTTGGGTGCAGCCGCCGGTGCGGCTGAGTTCTGCAGCCGGTCCGGTACGTGCGCGAACACGCTGAGGTCGAACTGGGCTACCGCGGCGAGCGCGTTCTGTTCCGGCCGTTCCGCCACCCGATGCGCCAGGCCGGCCGCTACTGCCTCGTCGGCGGTGTACCAGGTTTCGTGACGCATCGCGGTACGCCAGTTCTCGGCGTCGCCGCCGGCCCGGTCGGCGTAGATGCTGGCGAGGTTGTCGGAGACCTTGTCGAGGAGGTCTGCGAGGTCGCGCATGTCGCCTGCGTTGCCGAAGCACGCCCCGCTCGCGTCGTGGATCATCACCATGGCGCCGGGTGCGACAACCCGTGTGGTGCCGGCCTGCGCTATGAACGAGGCTGCGGACGCAGCGAGGCCATCGACCACGGTCGTCACGTTTCCGGGGCGTTGGGCCAACGAGTTGTAGATCGCGATGCCGTCGAAGACGTCCCCACCTGGGGAGTTGATGTGGACCTCAAGGTCGCCGGTGATCTGCGACAGCTCGTTGACGAAGTCGACTGCGGTCACGCCCTCGGAGAACCACGAGCCGCCGATCTCGTCGTAGATGTCGACCCGCGTCGGACCACCAGCCGTGTTACGTATAACCCGGTACCAGCCGGCCGCGGGGGGCTGCTGCACAAGGTTGGTCAGGCGCCGGGCTCGGCGGCGCATCGCTTCGATGTCCATCAGGCACCTGCCCGGTTCCAGGCGAGCTGGCGCGCCATCAGCGCCTCCAGTGCGTCGGTCGTCTCGTTGTTGTCCTTGCGCCGCTTGACGACCGTGCAGCGGCACTGATTGCCGTACTCGGCGCCGATGCAGTCCTTGTAGCCCTGGCCGTCCGGGTAGTCGGCGTAAGCGTCGGCCCGGTTCTTGTAGGTCTGACCGTCGTTGTCCGCGCAGGGCTTGCAGGTGTTTTCGTCGTGGTGCGCGACAGCCACCCAACGCTGCGCGTTCTCGATGTCCTCGCGGAACAGGGCGCCGACTGCAGCGCCCTTCGACGGCGCGTTCGGCGCAGGCTGCTCTGTGCCGCTCTCACCCGGTGCCGGAGCCGCCACCCAGCCCGGGGGCAGCGCCGGTTCCTGCGTGGCTTTCTCGACGACGTCCATGTCCGGCAGGCCCACGGTCTCCAGTACGGCGTGCGGCTCGTACCCGGCGTTCACCAGCGTCTGAGCGGCCGACGCCTTCGACTGCAACTCCAGTGCATCGGCTTCACGGTTCGAGGTGACGGGGTCCTCGTAGTCCAGCTCGACGCCCTCGCCCGTGCTGCCGAAGAGGGGGAGGTAGCAGCAGTTGAGGGTGTCCCGCCAGCGGTCGAGCCTGTCAGTGAGAAGGAAGCTTTCGAAGTGCTCTTGGGCTGTGACCGAGTTGGCGCGGTTGACGTCGTCGGTCGTGCCCAGGATCGCCTTGTGAATGCTGAAGGCCTCGCGAATCACGTCCCGGGAGACGTTCCGCAAGTTGCCGAAATCCATGTCTTTCATGGACATCGAGTTCGGCACCCACTGCGCGCCCTGTTCCAGGACTGCCACACGGTGCGCGGCACCGACGCCGCGGTGCGCCTCACGCCATCGGCTGGTGAATTCGTTCCACTCGTCGTCACTGAGGCGCCTGTCGACCTGGATCACACCGCCAGGGGTGGCCGAGTTCAGGAAGAAATTCCGGTTCCACTGCGCGCTGTACCGGGCGGCGTCGATGTCGACGAGGATCGCCTGAATCGGCCCCAACCCGCGGTATGGGTCGAACGGGTTCGGGTACTTGACCTGGATGACCTCGTTCGGCTGAAGTGGCACAGCCTCACCCGACGGACCGCGGTAGACATAGCCCGCGAGGTAGTCGTCGCGGCTGGGGATCGGGTCGATTCGGTCCGGGCGTACCGGCCACAGACCGGTGGGGAATGTCGCACGTGAGTCTCGCTGCACGATGAGGTACGCCTCGCCGGTCAGATCCAGGTACGTCTGCGCCAGCTCCCGCAACTGGAACCCGGACATGAAGGGGTTCGGGCGCTGCCAGACAGATATCGCCTGGTGCTTGATGACCTCAGTCCGCTCGTCCGACCCCCGGTCACCGGTCGTGTAGCGGCGACGTCCATCCTGCGGCTGCTGCCGGTAGAGATGCCAGCCCTTCTTGGCGGTCTGCCGGGCGAGCATGCTGACGATGCTGAAGACCGTGCCGCTGGCTCCGTAGGCGCGCATGTAACTCGTCGGGTCGGCGCCGCCGTCCATCATCGACTGCCGCAGAAACCCGCGGCCGGCGTACGGAACGGGCGGCTGGCCGGCACTGCTCTTGGCGAGGAGTTTCCCGAAGAGGCTGGTCACATGTCACCGCCGGACGGCGGTGGGTCGAGTTTCCAGTCGAGGAGCAGCACGGTGACGCCGGTGGTGATCCAACCAGCGATCGTGTTGGCCTCGAACGCGCCGACGTCGATGCAGCCCAATCCGGTGACGGTGAGGAGGCTGCCGGACAGGCGCGCGGCGGTGGCCTGCACGTGGGCGGCGAGACGCTGAGCAGCACGAGTGACCGTGGCCGGGACGCGCAGCCGGCGGGATTCCGGCTGGGTGGCGCGGGCGAGGGTGTCGTAGAGCGTGGTAGCCACGTACCCTCCCCTGCTCGCACACCCGAGACTGTCGGAACCCGACAGCAGCATGTTCTCAGCCGTGTCAAGCAGAACGGACGCCACTCCCGTAAATACGGCGATCCAGGCGACCAGCGTGCGCTAGCGGAATGTTGCTACCTCGACAGCTGGTCCGCGTCAGCCGAGGACCCGCACCCGCGGCGTCCCACCCAAATCCCGCTCCGCGACCATGTAGCGGGCGGCATCCATACTGTGGTCGTTGGCCTTGACGGGCTCCTCCTTCAGCCCGCCCGCATTGCCCGGTTTCACCGCCCATACATAGCCGGCGACTTCCTCGGCGAGGCCGATCGGGAGCGACGCGACGTCCATCTCTGGGTCGCGGTCCAACAGGGCGTTCCGGAACACGAACAGCCGCGCCTTGCTGTCGCCTTGCACCTTCAGTCGGGCGGAGAACGCTTGGATGCCGTCGCTGACGCCCTTGTGCGCAGCCTGCGTGCCCATGCCGATCTTGCGTTCCAGGGTGGCGCGGTCTTCGGCGTCGTGGTCGGTGATGATGGCGCGCGGCCGGGGCTGGCCGGCGAGGAGCCGATCCCGGATCACCTCGGCGTGGTCCTCGACCAGCATGCGGGTCCGAACCCACTCACGGATGAGGTAGAGCCGGCCGTCACTGTCCTCGGCCCACAGCTGCGCCACGAAGGGGTTGGTGAACCCGAAGTCGATGGTGACCCACCTGGACCACGATGCAGGTACGTCGAACGGCTCGACCACGTGCACCGGGTCGGACCAGCCCTCGTACACCATGCCTTCCGCGGCGGCCCAGATGCCTTCCCGGTAGCGGAGCCTGCGGACGCCGGTAAGGGCGTCGAGTTTGGCCATGTAGTCGACGCCGCGCTCGGTCAGGGTGCCGTCGAGATTGACGTAGAGCGGGTTGTCGCGGTGCAGGCTGTGGATCATCCGCATGGCGCCCTCGTCGCAGCGCTGCTTGATCCAGTGCTTCGGGTGATCCGGGTTGCAGGCGAGAACGATCTGCCGGTACGTCGCCGCGTTGCCCCGGAGACGGGTAATCAGGGTCTCCAACGCTGTCAAGCTGATCTGCGTGGCTTCGTCGACGTAGATCCTGCTGAACTCGGTGCTCAGGAACTTCTCGGGCCTGTCTAGGCCACCGACGAGGATCTCGGCGCCGTTCGCGAACTGGTAGGCGGGCGGCTTGCGGGGGCTGCCGCCGAACCAGCGGACGATGCCGTCGGCGAGCGCCGCGGTGGATACCTGCTGCTCGAACGTCACCAGGGTGGACCCGGTGAGCGCGGCATGGGTCTGGCGGACGATCAGGCTGCGACAGCCGGGCACCATCAGCGACGTGTAGAACGCCTTTTGCAGCATCGCGAGGCTCTTGCCGGTACCAGCTGGGCCCGCGATCGTGATCTCTTGGTCCTTCGCCGAGAGAAGCTCCTTGGCCCCACCTCTTGGCTCGTACCGGACCACCGTCCGCGCGTCAGTCGTTGTCACGACCGGCCCCGCGCGAGGTAGCCAATCGCCGACTCGAAACGGGCCGGATCGTCTCGGAACATCCCCAGAACGCGGTTGCAGTCCTCGCACAGCAGGCCACGCAGGCATTCCCCACAGGACTTCTTACGGCCAGGACAGCACGCGTGGTCGTGGTCCACGGCCAGCGACGTACCTTCACCCGGCGCCACTCGGCAGATGGCGCAGCCGCCGCCCTGCGCCGCGAGCATGCTGTCGTAGTGGTCGGCACTGATGCCGTAGTTGCGCCGAAGCCGCATATCCCTATCGCATCGCCTGCAGTACCCACTGAGCCCGTCGGACTGACGTGCCTTCGGGTAGAACTCGCTGACGTTCCTCCACTGCGCGCAAGTGCTGCACCGCTTACGTCCGCGCTCGTCTCGTTCGGTTGAGCGGTGGTGATAGCGGAGCGGAGTCAGTTCCTTCCCCCGCTTCTTCTGCAGCATGTGGCCCTGGCACAGGTCTCGACTCAACCGGGGCTTCTCGCAGCCCTCGAAGGTGCACACCCTCACGACGAGGGCCGGGAATGGTGCCCCCGCCACGCCCTTCTGTCGCCACTCTCGCCAATGCGCGTGACAGTAGCCCTTGGCGCAGTGGGCGCGTTCGCATCCGGGCACGTCACAGGTACGCTTGCTCATGTCGATCCTGCTTCCATCAGGTCGGCCATGCCCCGGGAGTGTTCGCAGCGCTCGCCGGGGTCCTTTGTCACCCCTGATTCTACCGTTTCTGCAGGTCAACTTGACTCTGAATGACGGCAGTTCGGTGCACGTCACGCGAGGTCCTGCGGGTCGACGCCGACCAGCTGGTAGGTGACGCCGCCGGAGTGCTCGACCTTCGCGGGCTTCTTCATGCCGGTCAAAGACTGGACCGATTCCAGGCACTGGCGGGCCGAGTTGATCGCCGCAATGACCGGAGCATGGTCACGGAGCGGGTTGCCGTCGTCGCCGACCACGATCCGGCCGTGCGAGACGATGACGTGGTCTGCCTCGATCACCTCGGTGGCCTTGGCGAACAGGTACTCCATGCGGTCCAGGTGGACGCGGAGGGCTTCCTCGCCGGCCTCTTGGACGACCTCGCGGACGGCGCGGCGCACGGCTGACATGGCGGCCCATTTGCTGATGCCGAAGTGCTTCGCGGTCTCGGTGTAGCTGTGGCTGCCCTGTGCCCAGTGGTCGGCGATGGCTGCGTCTTCGGCGGCTTTTTCGGGTGTGCGGACGTAGCGGCCCATTCCGTTTCGGGCGTCTTGGTTGGGGTTGTATGGGGGGTTGTCGTTGGCGGTCACGGCGTTCCCTCCCTGTGGTTGCGTTGGTTACCTGGTGGCGTGTTTTGATGGTAACGATGCGTGCAACCGGGGTGGCGGCTGAGGGCGCGCGCAGGGAGAAGCCCCCTCCGTCGGGCGTCGGAGGGGGCTTCGGCCATGCAAGGGATCAGTCGTCGATGCCTGCGCCCTTCAGGGCGTCGAGTACGGCGTCGAGGTCTTTCCGTAGCTGGATGGATTCCTTCTGGGTCATCTCGGCTGCCTCGTGGGTGGCGCTCGGGCAGTTCATCTTGAGGATGTCCATGGCCTGGCCGTTGTAGTGATCGATGGCCTCGGCGTAGTCGAGGACGAACTTGGCGGCGAGTTGGAGGGCGGCGAGGGTCTTGTCGTCGGTCATGGGGTCCATCCTGTCGTGTCGGGCGGTCAGGCGGCAGGCTGGATAACGGCGAGGAGGGCGCGGAGCTGGTCGGTGGTGACCTCGGAACGCACCTCGTGCTTGACGTCGATCCCGGCCTGCCGTAGCCGTTCCAAGAGGCCGGTCCGCTGCTTCAGCTCGTCGTACTGCTCCGGCGTGTACAGCCGTTCCCGGGCGCCGTACTGGCTGTCCTCGACGCCGTCGGGGTGGAAGCGTCCGCTGTACTCGCGGCCGTTCTCCCGGGTCACGTACAGGTACTTGCGGCCGATCCGGGAGACGGTGACGGGCTCGTCGCTGCAGTGGCGGTTTCCGGTGGCGAGGATCAGCGGGTCGCCGACCTTGACGTCGGGCAGTCCGGTCATGGCGGGTTCCTTTCGGCGGTGGGTTGAGCGTCAGTCGAGGGAGATGTAGGCGCTGAGGCGGGCCGGGGCCACAGTGTCGGTGTCACCCCACGAATGACGGACACTGACAGCCCCCACGTCGCGATTCCCGCGCGGGGCCCGGATGTTGGTGACGGTGACGGGATAGTTGCCGTCCAGCATGGTGGTACCGCCGACGGGGATCGGTTGGCCGCCGTAGGCGATGAGTCGGGGCTTGGGCTTGGCCATGGTGGGTTCCTGTCGTGGCGGTGGGTTGAGCGTATGGCGGGGGTCAAGCGGCGGGGTCAGAAGCCGCCGCCGGGGAAGATGGCTGCCCGGCTGGTCGCGGCGGGCGGCCGGACCATGTCGAGGTAGTGATACAGGGCGCGGGCCGAGGGGCTGAGGCTGTTCCAGTCGGCGGCGTCGAGGTCGGCGACGATCTCGCGGATCTCGGTCGGGGACAGGTTGATGGTGATGGTGCCGTCGTCGGCGACCTTGATGATCTGCACGGGGTTCTCCTCTCATGCCGCGAGCAGCATGCGGGCGGCGAGCTGGTGGTAGCAGCGGGAGCCCTTCAGGCCCGCGGGGCAGGTGCAGCCGGTGGGGGCGGTCTTGTAGGTCTCGGTGCCGTCGGTGGAGACCGCGATGAACACCACGGACTTCAGCGGGACGATCGCGCCGTCCTCGATCAACTCGCGGGCCGAGGCCACCTGGTGGGCCTTGTAGTCGGTGGCGTTCACGGTCTGCTCGGCGTGGCGGATGTGGCGGGCGCAGGTGGGGCCGTAGCCGGTGGCCTGGCTCTTGGCGCTGGTGAGGGTACGGCGGCAGCGGAGGCAGTTGGTGTGGGTGGTGTTCTGCATTGCGGCCCCCTTGGTTCGGGTTACCTCCCGCCCTGCTCACGGGTGGTTAACCACCTCCAATATGGCACAGGCTGGACGGGTGGTCAACCACCTGTCAGAATCTCCTCATGGCCAACCAGCACAAGGAGAAACTCCGAGGTATCCGGGGCGTCGACGAAGCCCTCTGGACAGACTTCGACCATGCCGCCAAAGCCGCAGGCAGCGACCGCAGCAAGGTCACACGAGAACTGTGGGAATGGTTCGTTGGCCGCCCGGGCGCCGAACTGCCGGAGCGCCCGGCAAGCAGCGAGGAGAAGGCCGCATGAGCCGCAAATGGAGCCCGGCCGCTGAGGTGGCACGGGACGGACTGTTCGACCAGTTGAGGTTCAGCGGCCTGACCGTCGCGGAGTGCTGGAAGTTGATCGATGACTTCGCGCACGCACTTGCGGAGCAGCAACGTCACTGGGCTGAGGGCTCGATCGAGTTCGGAGACCCCGGGGGGCTGTCGCGGGAGGCGCTGCCGGGCGCACTGTGGACCGCCGACCTGATCGACCCACGCCCTGCGGGCAGCGAGGAGAAGGCCACATGAGCGAGGGCGCGAAGAACCCGCTCGGCCCTGCCGGGCACAACGCGCGGCGCAACGTGCAACTTCTGCGCGAGCAGCGTCGCTACTCCTACGTCGAACTCTCCGAGCGCCTCGCCAGAGAGGGTCGCTCCATCCCCGTCCTCGGACTGAGCCGACTGGAGCGAGGGGAACGCCGCGTCGACGTTGACGATCTCGTGGCGCTGGCAGCGGTCTTCGGCCTCAGCCCCCAGCAGCTGCTGGAGCCGCCAGCAGAATGCGAGAACTGCCACGGTGCCCCACCGCCTGGCTTCATCTGCGCCGGCTGCGGCACACAGCCCACCGCATGACGAAGGCCCCGCCCGGACAGATCCGGAGCGGGGCCGTTGCACGCCTGCTGTCAGCCGGGGTAGTCGTCGCCGAGCACCTCACGCCGCGCTTTGTCCGCCTTCTCGTTCAACGCGTTCGTCGCCCGCATCGCAGCGATCGTGACCGCGATGCCGGCCAGAGCGAGGATCACCTGCACGACCGTGCCGACGATGTGGATGTCCGTGGTTGCTTCGGCCACGATCAACGCGATCACACCGCCGCACACCCAGGCGAACCAGATCCGTGACATGGCGAGGCCCTGTCCTCCACGGGGGAAGAGGACAGGGCCGGCACTCTCGCCAAACTCAGTGTCGCAGCACTGTCAACCAGTGTCTGCGGGGGTCGGAATCGGGGTCGGACAGAAACCGCGCGCCCGACCCGGCGCAGCACCCGGCACCGACCCCCTATCCGCCCCCATTGCAAACCCAATGACCTGCGCGTTTACCGTCCGGCTATCGCCTGCGCTTCCCACGCCCCGACTGGCACCAGACGCCACGTCTGGGTGTCTTCGCAGCGCTCGATTTCGGGGCGCAACGCACGGGCTGCGTCGAGTACCTGCTTCTCCCCGAGCGTGGTCGCCTGCTCCAACTCGCGGCGCGTCATGTTGCCGTACTTGGTGAGCGCGGCACGCACCTTGTCCTGGTTCGTCGCGCCCGCTGTGGGGAGGATCAGCCGCTTGCCGACTGGTGCACGCACGGTCGTAGCGCCGATCCGAGCGACCTCGGACCTGAACTCGTCGCCCGTCAGCCACATCCCCTTGTACGGGGCCGGCCGCTGGTGCATCGGGGACTGCAGTAGGAACTTGCCGGGCTGGTCCAGCTTCCCGGGCTCCCAACCTGGAGTGTTGCCGAAGATGAACCGGCGGTGGTCCGCGTCGTTCATCCTGGTGGAAAGCCTGTTGGCATAGTTGCCGCGGGCATCTGTGGTACCGCCGAACACCTTCCGGGATGGCTGCTGCGTGGCGGACAGGAAGTGCATCGCCGCAAACCGCATCAACGCCAGTAGCGACTCCTGTTTCTTCGACGCTGGGGTCTTCTTCCACTCCCCACCGTCACCCTGCCTGATCAGCTCGGCTAGCTCATCCTGGATGATCCACATGGCGGGCCGGCCGTGCTTTTGGGGGTCCCATTCCTGGTCGCCGTACTTGGCGAGGATCTCGCCGCGTTCGGCCAGCTCCTCTTGCAGCCAGTCAAGCAGGGCGTGTGCCTGCTCAGGGGTGGTGGCGAGGTCTTGCAGGATCGGCAGCATCGGGGTGAGTTCGGGCGCACCGGGCTTCAGATCCATGCCGTACAGGACCACGTCGGGCCGGTCCGCAAGCTGGACCGCGGCGGACCGAACCAGTGTGGACTTGCCGAACTTCGATGAACCAGCTGCCAAAGTGTGGTTGTAGGCCATGTCGAGCCAGACCTGGTTCAGGAACCGGTCCACGCCCAACAGGATCGGGTCGGTGAATCGGGCGCCGCTGGTCCGCTCGTAGGGGATCACGACGGTGAGCGGGTCTCCATCAATGAACTTTGCTACGAGCTGGTTCGTGAGCGCGCCGTCTTCCAGCATGAACTCGCCGGCCACGCCCATGCCTGAGGCCACCTTGTCCCATGCGGTCCGGAGCTTGGCCCGGTCCAGGTTCACGGGCAGGTCCAGGACTGCGGTCCATCCAGTCCTGGTCCGTTCCACGGTGCAGCCCAACAGCTCGGCCTGGAACAGTTCGTGGACCACGGTCCGCAGCTTGGTCTCTTCCACGGTCCTGCCGGTCAGGTTCGGTCCGGTCTTGGCTGGTTCGGGCGTGGCCTTCTGGACCAGCTGGTGATGGGCCATCTGCTGCCGGATCAGCGCGGTCTGGAGCTTCACCTGCTCCATGTCCATCTTGATCTCGTCGTGACGGGTGTGATGCAGATACGCGCCACGTGCCGCAGCGGCGAGTGCAACGGAGACCAGCCACGAGTAGAACGCCGGACCGCCGCCGACCCCGCCGGTAATGGCGGCCTGCGTGAACGCGACCGCTGCTGCTCCTGCGCCCCACGACAAGGTGGGTGACCACTTCTTGGCGAAGGAGACAAAGGACAGTTTGCCTGCCGCGAGGGCGGCTATGAACTCGACGGCGACGGCGTGGGAACCGTACTGCATGTCGGCGATGAGGGCGGCGGCGGATACGAGGCTGGGCAGGGCAACGGTGGGGATGATATCGGCGCGGCTGATCTTCACGGCGTGGGCTCCGGCGAGACAGGGCGGCCCCCACGCGCACGTGGGGGCCGGGCGGCGGTCAGTTGTACTGGTTGACGACGCTGGTCGCCTTCGTCAGGCGCCGGTATGCGGTGGACTCGGGGACGCCGAGGATCTCCGCGGCCCGGCTCTTGGTGATGTGCTCGCCCTTGCGGAGCAGGGTGACGAGGAGGTCCACCTGGTCCTCGGGCTGGACCGGCCGGTTCGCGCCGGCGTGGACTGCCTGAACCGGCTGCGGTTCGGGCGTGGACTCGATCTGGTCCACAGGCTGGTCAGCAGCCTGAACCGGCGTGGACTGGGCGGGGTTCACGATCTGGTCCACGGTGGTCCCGTCGGGCCGGCGCGCCTCCAGAGCGACTCTCAGCCGCACGGTTCGGTCACCGGTCCGCATCCGGTCCCATTCACCGAGGGCGAGAGCCTGCTCGGTGCCAGCCTGCTGCTGCAGGGTACGCAGGTAAGCCTCGTACTTGGGGTCGAGTTTGATGCGGATGGTGTGCATGCCGATCGCCCACACGCCTTTCGCGGCGGCGGAGACGAGGGCGCCAACGATGCCGACGAGGACAGCGTGGGTGCGTACGCCGTCGATGACGATTGCGGTCATGGACACGGTGAGCATTGCCAGCCCGGCGCGGTTCGGGACCGTGGCGCGGGTGCTGTCGTAGCGGAGGAGCCATGCGGCGATCAGTGCGGCTGCCCAGCCGGCATCGAACACGCCGGATACGAGGTAGGCAGCCCAGGCGGGGGCGAGCAGGAGGAGCATGCCGCCGATGGCGACGGTGCCCCACACGATCGCGCCGACGGTCATGAGGACAGCGACAGCGAAGAGGATGCGGCGCAGTGTGGCGTCGAGGTTGAACGGAAGCTTCGGTGGGGCGGGGGTGGTGTCGGGGACGGTGTACTCGACGGGCACGCCGTTCACGGTCTCGTTGATGGTTCGGGTCGGACGGTTGAACAGGCGGGCCATGGCGGGGAGCCTCCGGTCAGGGGTGGGTGCGGCGGGTGTGGGGTCGGTGGGTGCGCGCGTTCAGGAGGATCCAGCCGAGGCCGGCGATCAGGGCGGCTGCGCCGAGGTGTTGGGCTGCTCCGGCGAGGATGCCGTCGGCGATGGCGAGGACGAGGCCGGTCGCGATCTGTGCGAGGTGGCCGGTGCCGGTGGGGTGCATGGCGGCGAGGATGATCAGGCTGCCGATAAGGAGGTTGCGGATGAGGTGGTCGGGGCGGCGGCGTCGCATCGGGGCCTCCGGGGTGGTCTGGTCGGGTGGTGGCTGGCGGTTCTCCTTGGCGCCCGAGCGGGTCGGGCGCCGCGGGCAGCCGTCAGCTGTCCTCGTCGGTGGTGGGCTGGGTCGGGAGGCTCATGGAGAAGGTGACGGTGAAGTCGCCGTCGTCCTCGATCTCGACCTCGCTGCCCGCGTCAGGGTTGGTGTCGGCCATCGGGGTTCCCTTCTGTCGCGACCTGTGGTCAGCGCTCGGTCTTCGGGTAGTCGTGGCCGTCGGGGCCGCCAATGGGGTCCCAGCAGGTCAGGCCCTGGTCCAGTACGGCCTTGAACTCGCCGTCGGTGGTCTGCGCGAGTTGGTCCCGCAGGCGGTCTGTGCGCATTGCGTCGTCGAAACTCTGCTCGCGGCGGCCCATGTCATGTCTCCTTCGAGGTGAGGGTGCAGGTGTTGTCGGCTGGGTGCCGGGCTGGCGGTGACGGGGGGTTGGGTTCCGCCAGCCCGGCGGCTTGAGGGGCGGCTCAGTGAGTGGCGTTCTGGTCGTCCATGCGCTGGCGGATGTCGGCTGCAGCGTCGTAGTCGGCGCGGCAGTTCTCGACGGTCGCGGGTTCGGCGAGGATCTGGTTCGTGCGCGGGGTGAGGTCGGGTTCGGGCTGCTGCGTGGTCACTGCTTCCGCCCCGCCTTCAGGATCTCGTCGACGCTGTGTCCGGCGGCCTCGGCCTTTACGAATAGGTCGTTGGCGCGCCGTTCGGCGGCCGTCCAATCCGCGTCGTCGTCGCAGTTGCGGACGCCGACCCGGGCGCCGATGTCGCGGCAGGCTTGGGAGGCTTCGGCGTAGGCCTGTAGCGCGGGGCTTTGCTGCTCGCTCATGCGGTCACCGCCTGGCGGGGTGCGAGGGCGCGTTCCAGGCGGTCGAGGGCTTGCTGCCCGGCGGGCGGGAGGGGCTCGGTCGCGGGGGGTGGGCTGTTGCGCCTGCGCATCGGTACGCTTCACGTGGTCGTTCCTCCTGGTAGGCAGGTGGGATGGCTTGCCCGGCAGGGGTTGCGCCCCCTGCCGGGCCGTTCTGTTGGTGCTGTACGAACGTAGCGACTTCTTGCGTTCAGCGCAACAAGTCTGGGAGAGTGAGCCATGCCCGAAGACACGCCAGGAGAGGAGCAGCCGACGATGCTGTCCTTCACCGAGGCTGCCGATCGGCTCGTCGAAGACGGCATCGCCCAGAGCATGACGGCGGAGGGGCTGCGCAGGCTCGCCCGTGATCCGGCGTCCGGCTGGCCGATCGGGCCTGATGACTACCGCGTTGTGGGCAAGACGCGGATGCTCCCGTATGAGCTGCTCGCGCCGTACATGCAAGCGCGGAAGCGTGGACGGGGACCTGCCAAGCAACCACGGAAGAAGCGAGACAAGGTCATGGCCCAAGAGCAGGCGCTCAGCGCCGATGCGCGCGCGATCCTGGGGATCGTGTGGAAGTGGATCAGTGGTGCAAACGATGGATTCGGTACGGACGTCGGCGACCTGATGCACGAGCTGGAGTCAGCCGGGTACGGACCGGTCGAGGAGGCGTCGGATGGATGAGTTGGTGCGGTTCCCGCCTTCCCGGGATGCGATGTGAGTGCGGCATTCATCGCGGAGCAGGTGATCGGGTATGCACTGCTGGCAACCTTGATCGTCTTGGTGCTCGGCATGGTGGCCCGGCCGGCGAGCGCCGCGTGGGCCGCGTTCCGGGATTCTCGGGGTGATCTGCCGTGGCTGCTTCACGGTGTGCGCGTTGTGGTGCTTGTCGCGGTCTGCGCGGTGGCGATGGTGTTCTTCTTGGACTTCATGTTCTTCGGTAGCCAGTTCACGGCACTGTTGCTGCGGGCGTTCCTCCTGGACCTGTAGCCCGGCATGCGAGAAGCCCCCGGCACCTGTTCCGGGGGCTTCGTCGTGTTCGGGGAGCCACCCCGAGTAGCAGCGCCACCGGGTGTGAGCAGCTGGTCCGCCCGGCAGCACTCCCAGGATCACACCCGTGTCAAGCGGGATGGTTGCCTTCGAGGACGGCGGTCCACCGCTGGTAGTCGGCCGGTGTTATGGGGTGGATGGCCTGATATCCGAGAGGGGTCGGGTCGCTGGTGCGGGTGATCGGGTAGAGGGTGGCGCAGAGTTCGCGGAGAGCGGCTTCGGCGCGTTCGGCCCGTTCCACTGCCTCCACGGCGGCGGTGTTGAGCGCACGGTTGGCGATCTCCAGCCGCGCGGCCTTGTCTCGCTGCTGCTCCCAGTCGGCGACGGTGGGTGCAGCGTCTCCTCTGCCGCAGGCGGGGCAGTAGCCGCGGGCGACTGCGCGGAGGTCGGCGAGTTCCTTGCTCAGCTGTTCCTTTGCGGTCTCCTGTGAGGCGCAGATGTCGGCGAGGCCGAAGACGTCGAAGTTCTCCATGAACCATCGGGCGCGCGGGCTGAGGTCGTTGAACGGGTCGGTCATCGCTGTTTCTTTCGTGCTGCGCGTGTGAGGGCGCGCCGGGTGGCGCGGTTCGGTTGGGGGTCGGGTGTGTCGTCGGCTATGTGCTGTTCGGTGCGGGCGATGGTGGTCTGCCAGGTGGCGCCCGGGGTGCCGGCGCGCTCGCCCCTGGGGGCGCTGGATGGCCCGGTCATGCTGGCTCGCCTCGTCGTGCTGCTGCTCGTTCGCGTCGGGCGTCGGCTGCGGCCATGCGCATGAGCGCGCGTTCGATGACGATGGCGGGGATTTGGCCGGTGTAGCGGGTGGCGAGGATGCGTTCGGAGGTTCGGGTGAGGAGTTCGCGGGCTTGCGGTCGGCGGTGGGGCACGGTGGTGTCCTTGCTGGTTGGGGGCCGCGGTGGCGGCCCGGGGCGTGCGAGGTCAGGCGGTATGGAAGGTCCACCAGCCGTCGTATCCGTCGGGGATGGCCGGGTAGTTGGCGAGCATCGGCCGGAGCAGCGACAGGTGCGCGCCGATCAGTTCGGGTGCCTGAGCGCCCCAGTAGCGCTCGCCGTCCCAGCGGCCTTCACAGGTGCCGCCGTAGCGGCCGTCGTCGTGGCGGGCGAGGAACTCGGCGGCGTCCTTGGGGAGCGGGTTCTGGATGTCCCAGAGGTGGCCGACACAGGCGACGGTGACGCCTTGGCGGCGGCGGAACCAGACGGCGTCGAGGTACGCGGTGTTGTCGCCATCTGTGCGGAGTCCCTGGGGGGCGACGGCGTAGGGCTTGCGGCTGATGAGGAATCGGTCTTCGCGGTTCACGGGTGTCCTGTCTGTCGGGCGCCTGTGCGGGCGCTGGAGGCTCTGGGGCGGGTTCAGGCGTAGCGGCGGGTATCGCGGCCGTCTTCGGGTGCGGGGTGCTGCCAGAGGACGCCGTAGGGCTTCTGGACGGGGACGAGGCCGACGGTGGCGGGGTCGACGCAGCGGCGGTCTATGCCGTGCTTGCCGACGCGGTGCTTGTCGGCTGCTGAGTCGCAGCTGAAGGTGCGGTGGCATCCGTCTGCGGGGCAGTGGGAGCGGCCGGTGCCGGTCCACCAGGCGCCGCAGGTGTGGCTTGCTGCGTTCCAGGGGCGGGTGACGGTCTGGGTGTCGGCGGGGGTGAGGAGGTTGTCCATGAAGGTGCCTTCCGGGTGCAGAGGAAATTGATGGAGGGGTTGGGGGCTTGAGCGCGGGGCGTTCTCGGGTCTGAGCCCCGTGGCGGGCCCCGGCTGCCCGCATGCCAGCAGCCGGGGCAACGAGTCAGGCGTCGGCCAGTTCCCGGCATTCGGCGCAGGAGTTCGGTCCGACCGGGATGGTGTGGACGCAGCACTCCACGCCGTCGTCACGGACGTAGTGGGCGGGCGGGACGAACGGCGTCTCCTCGTCGTCGGCTGCCGCGGGCTGCTGCTCGGCGGCGCGGGCGCGGCGGAGCAGTTCGTCGAGCGCGCCCCTCGTGCCCGGGTATCCCTTGGCGATGACGAAGTTCCGCAGGTGCTCGGTCGGCATCTCGATCTCGCAGGTGATCCCGCAGTACGTGTGGTCACCGCGGGCGTGGTCGCGTTCGGTCGCCTCGCGGTCGGCGCGTTCCTCGTCGGTCTGGGCTGCCGCGGGCTGCTGCGCCACAGGGGCGGCCAGTTCGTCGGCGGCGTTCCGATCCCCGGCGAGCGCGCGGACGTCGAGGGGGATCTGCGTCCAGACTTCGCCGAGCCACTCCATCGCCCACTCGTCGCCGGTGAAGCTGGTCATCGACCGGTACACGGTGGCGAGCGCGGCGATCAGCGGGGCGCGCAGGTCGCGGAGTTCCTTGATCGTGGCGAGGAGAGCGGGCGCGGTGAGCAGGGTGAGCGGATCGGTGTCGGGCTGCTGCTGCGCCCCGGCTCCGTGCGCCTCGACGTCCAGTGCGGCCTTCCACCGGTCGAACTGCTCGGGCTCGATGCCGGCGAAGCCGTCGTAGTACGTGACCGGGCCGTCGTGCTTGTCATGCATGGGGGTGAACGTGTCGAGCACCTCGCGCAGCACGGCGGCCAGTTGCTCGGCTCGCCCCTGGTGCTTACGCAGCGCTTTGCATGCCTGCTCGTAGGCCCACGCAGTCGGGTACGGCTGGCGGTCGTGGGCGATGGCGAGGTCACGGTCGAGGCGCAGCCGGGCAACCAGCGGGCCGAGAGCGGCGAGCACGGCGCCCCGGGCGGTCTCCAGGACCTGGAAGCCGGGATCGGGCAGCAGGACGCCCTCCAGCGCCTCCTCGACGGATACGAGGAAGTCCTCGTCGGTCGGAGCAGCGGCTCGGTCCGTCGGCGGGGACACCACGGCAGACGCGGCGGGCAGGGCGAGCAGCGCGTCGACGTGCCGCTGGTAGTCGTGGGGCTCCAAGCAGTCGAAGGCGAATCCGTCGGCCTCGGCGAGGACTCGGCGGATCGCGTCACGGTCAGGCTGATGCATGATCAACTCCAGGTGGTGTGAGAGGGTCGGGGTGCCCCGGCCGGCGGCTGATTGGTGCAGTCGCCGGCCGTGGCGTTGGTGGTCACGCGGCGAACAGGTCGGCCTGTCGCCAGCGAGGTGGGGCGTTGACGATCCGCTGGTGCCAGCGGAGCGCGTAGGTCGCGCAGTTCGCGCAGTTCTTCGCCCGATGGGTGCATTCGGACAGTCGAGGGTTGCGGCGGCCTCCAACCGACCAGGCCATCGAGTCGGCAGAGACGAGCTGGTCGCCGTAGTCGGCAAGGCCGTCGGTCTTCACGCCAAAGCCGTGCAAGCGGAGCCCGCGGCTGGCGAAATAATCAACGATGCGGGCGATCTCTTCGGTGGCCTGCCGTCGACAGACGGAACCGAGGCCAACGACCGGGGCCGCAGCAAGGTCGATACCGGCGTCCGCGTACATCCGCGCGCACCGCTCGTAGTCCGCAAGGTCCCAGCCTTGGAGGACCGGTATCCATGGCAGGTCGGGGGCGATGCGCTGGAGTTCGAGGAAGTTCTCGACGGTGCGGCGCTGGTGCTCGGCGACGCTCAGGCCGGTGCCAGCGAAGTGCTGGCCGCCGATCGTGCCGCCGCTGATCACCCAGGGTTCGCACATCCAGTCCTGCGGCGCCGCCCACAGCAGACGCCCAAGTTGCTTGCTGTAGCGGCGGACCTCGGCGGCGTACTCCTCAGGGGTGGTGCGCCAGCCTCCGTGGTCCTTCAGCTCGGTGAACCCGCCGGAGTCGAGCGCCCAGTCGCGGCGCGCGGCCGGGAAGGGGCTGACGCGTCGGGCGAGCCGGTTGCGGGAGATGAACAGGGTCACGCCGTCGAGGCGCGGGTCGTCGTCCCAGAGCCAGTTCGCCATGTGGGTTCCGAGCATGAATCGCATGGCTACGCGGCCACCTCAACGCGGCGGGCCCGGTTCAGCAGGGCTATGACGGTGACGGCGGCGAGCGTCATCCACGCCTTGCCCAGCAGTTGGCCGGGTAGGTAGGCGAGCGAGCCGAACGCCAGCCACAGGAAGAGCAGGCTGTCCGCGGCCAGGCCGACGGCGTTCGAGGCGAGCATCGCCACCGTCAGCCCTCGGGTGCGCAGCGGCTCGTACACGGCAAAGTCCAGGGTCTCGGAGACGGCGAACGCCGCGGCGGAGGCGAGCGCCAGGGCCGGGGTGGCGAGCAGCCACGACAGCAGCGCGCCCACGGCGATGGCCGCGACGACCGCCACTCGGCCTGCCGCTTCCCGGGCGAGGTCGCGCAGGACGAGGGCGATGCCGACCGCGTACACGCCGGCTGGGGCCAGGTAGCCGAAGCCGACGGGGACGGCGCCGTAGTGGGTCACAGCCCAGTTCGCGGCGGGGATGGTGGCGATGTAGGCCGTCAGCAGGCAGCTGGCGGCGAGGATGCGGGGCGCGTTCACTGCTGGCCGTCCTCGTTCGCGGCAGCCGAACCAGCGGCGGCGGGGGCGGCGTACTCGTCGGACCAGTAGTGCCGCTTGTCCGCGGTCCGGTGGTCGCCGCGGTGCCGGATCGGCAGCGAGCAGCGGTCACCGTTGTTGGCGGCAGCGGACTGGCAGTTGGCGGCTTTCCCCAGCTCGGTGATCCGAGCGTCCGCGTGCATCAGCTCGCCGTGCCAGTAGTCGCGCTGCCCGGTCACGGTGGCGAGTTCGGCGCGGAGGCGGCGGACTTCGGTGACGAGCCGGGGCACGTCCTCACGTGCGTGGGCGATGAACTCGGCGTCGGCCTTGCCCATACCGCCGGAGGCGCGGCACGTCTCGCCGATCCAGGGGGAGACATCGGGCGTGTACTCGGTGCCCTGGAAGACCTCGGCGCCGACAGTGCACCAGGGTCCGGGGGTGGCGGTTGTGGCTCGGGTTTCGATGGCGTCGAGGTTGAGCTGCTGGTCGGGCTTGGTCATCGTGTCTCCTGGTGGGTGTGGGCCGGCGGGGCGGCAGGGATCAGACGGCGGGGTGGGCGCGGCGGTCAGGTGAAGCAGTAGCCGGAGTCGCAGGCCCCATCGGCCTCGTCGAACATCGGCAGCAGATCCACGCCGTCCGGGATCGCCTCACGCAGCGGACGGTTGAACCGGGTCAGCCAGACGTGGTCCTTGCCCAGCTCGTCACGCCGCTTGTTGAGCAGGTCTTCGAGCTGGCACGCCTTCTCGAACTCCTTCGGCTGCTCTCGGCGCATGTCGTGCCAGGTCTCCGGCCGGTGGAACGGGCAGAAGAAGCAGCTGGACTTGGGCGGGACGGGCAGGCCGGCCTCCCGGATGATGCGCGCGCAGTCGGTGCGCCGCAGGCCGAGGTCGAGCAGCGGGTAGGTGATGACCTCGTGCGGCTCCACGCGCCGGTTGTTCGCCCGGTGGATCTCGTCGACGGAGATACCGATCCCGATCGTCGCCGGGCTCTCGGCGGTCGCGCCGCGCCGCTTCAGCTCCTTCCCGATCACCTTGATCTTGAAGTCGGCGGTGCACGAGCGCTGGCCGGGCGCCCCGTTGGACATGCGGACGGGGATCGGCAGCGACCGTGATCCGGGGCGGGTAAGGCGGCCCATCAGGGTCTCGATGCTGCCGTCCCGCTTCACCCGGTCCAGGACGGCCAGCTCTATGCCGTGCTTGGCGGCGAAGGGGCGGGCGTACTCCTCGACGTACCGGATGGTGGCCGGGTTCTCGGAGTCGTCGCCGACGTTGGCCATGAGGAACAGCCGGAAGTCGATGCGGCCCTGGGCGGCGAGGACGAGGAGGGCGGTGGACTGGACGCCTCCTCCGTAGCTGATGGAGCGGATTGGGCGGGGCGGTGGGCTGCAGGTCATTAATGTCTCCGTGATGTCAGTGGGTGCCATGGCTATGAGGTGGCGGTCAGGCGGCGGGGTGGGCGGTCCGCTGTCGGTTGGTGATCCATGCGTGGTGGCAGTGGGGGCAGCGGTAGGCGGAGCGGATCTGGGTGTCGTCACGCCGTTCGGCTCGGGGCTGTATGCCGCGTTCCAGGCAGTTGGGGCAGGTGTCGGTCATGGGCATTTCCCACAGGGTGGTGGGGTGGGGCCGCTGGGTGCGGTGCCGCAGGGCCAGGCCCCTTTGCGCGGGATGTGGTAGGCGGGCTTGTCGGGTGCGGCGCCTTGTTCCGCAGCGGTCGGGGTGCGGCCGGCCAGGGAGAGCAGGAACGCTTTGAGGTCGCCTTGCTCCCGCATCGCGACGATGTCCGCGGAGTCGATGTCCATCAGGTCTCCTCCATGTCGACAATGCGGGCGTAGTGGCCCTGCCATCCGGCGGTGACGGTTGCGTTGTGACCCATGCGGTTCTTGGCGACGATGAAGTCGAATTCGCCAGCGCGGGGGGACTCGCGGTCGTAGTAGTCCTCGCGGTGCAGGAGGATCACGATGTTGGCGTTGTTCTCGATGCCACCGGATTCTCGGAGGTCTGACAGGGTTGGGGTCTT
>NZ_KQ948215.1:106476-398427 GCF_001514035.1 Streptomyces yokosukanensis
ATCGGTGCGGTGCTCGCTGACGCGGTTGAGCTGGGCCGCCGCGATGACGACGATCTTGAATTCCTGGGCGAGGGCTTTCAGGCCGACGGCGATGGAGTCGACTTCGATGACCCGGTTCTGCGCCTTGGTCTCTGCCTTCGCGATCTGGAGGTAGTCGACGATCAGTGCGGCCGGCAGCTCGTTCTTGGCCTGCATCTGACGCAGGCGGCGGCGCCATTTGGAGACGGGCATGGCCGGGGTGTCGTCGATGCGGAGTGGGGCGCGGCGGATTCGTTCCCGTGCACCTCGCACTTCTGCGTACTGTCCCCCGGTCAGCGTTCGGGCTCGCAGATGGTGCAAGGGGACGCGTGCTTCTGCGGCAACGAGGCGCTGGCCCATTTGGACGTGGGACATCTCCATTGAGGCGATGAGGACGCCGCGGCGGTGCTTGATGGCGACGTGCCGGCCGATGCCGAGGAGGACGAGGCTCTTGCCCATGGCGGGGCGTCCGGCGATGACGACGAGGTCTCCGGGTTCCATGGGGGCGACGGATTGAAGGTCTGCCCATGGGAGGGGGAGGACGTCGTCGCGGGGGTTGTCGTATTCGTCGAGGACTGCGTCGACAACGCGGTCGAGGAGCCATTCGCGGGATTCGTTGCCGCCCTTGGCTGCGGCGGTGAGTTCTTGGAGGTTGGCGGCGGCGGCGTCGACGATCTGTGCGGCGGTGTCGTGGGTGGTGCGGGCCTGGTAGCCCATCTGAACGAGTTCCGTGCCGGTTCGGATGACGGCTCGGAGGAGGGCGTGATCGCGGATGATCTCGGCGTAGTGGGCGGCGTGTGCTGCGGTGGGGACGGAGTTGACGAGGTCGTGGATGTAGGCGGGGCCGCCGACGCGTTCGAGGTCGCCTTGTTGTTGGAGGCGGTTGGTGAGGGTGATGGGGTCAAGGGGCTGCCCACCGGCATAGAGGGCGAGCATGGTGTTGAAGATCGTTTCGTGGTGGGGGTCGTAGAAGGGCTGCTTGATGCCGTCGATGACTTCGACGACGTCGAGGACGGCAGTTCGGGCCAGGGCCATGCTGCCGAGGGCGGCGCGTTCGGCGTCGCGGTCGGCGGGCGGGGTGCGGTCGAGGGTGGCCGGGGTGTCGTCGTAGGTGGTCACGGTGTTCCTCGGTCAGGCCGCGTTGGCGGCGTGGCTGGTGGGGTGGCAGTCGGGGCAGGGCTTCCTGCTGCCGGGGGCGGTGCGGAACTTGGCGTTGAACTCGGCGGCGGGGTTGCCGTCTCCGCACTGGCCGCACCAGCGGGGCAGCGAGGAGCCGCGTTTGGCGGCGGCTGCCTGTGGCGCCTTTGGCAGGTCGTTGATGCGGAGGCGGAGCACGGATGAGTGCCGCTTGATGCCGTCCGGGTTTTCGGTGAGCTTCGTGAGGAGCTGCTCGTCGAGGTGCCAGCCCTGCTCGGTGATGGCTTCGAGGAGTTGGGGGGCCATGGCGGTGGCGGTGACGCGGCCGACGGCCCATGGCTGGGGGAGGTTGCGGAGGAACTCGGCGACAGCGGTGAGGGCTTCGTCTTCGCGCTGTCCGCCGGCCTGTCCGTGGGGGGTGTTGCTGTGGGGGGCTGCGGAGGGAGGGAGGTAGGTGGTTGTGGTTAGGGGGATAGGGTCACCCGCCTGGGTGACCTTTGACTCCCTAGCGGGTGACCTTTCCGGCCTATTGGTCTCCCTGCTGGGGGACCTTTCGGCCTCAAAGGTCTCCCTAGCGGGGGGCCTTTCGCCGTCGTACCAGGCATTGGGGTCCCTGTCGGGGGACCTTTCTCCTTCGTCGTCCCAGTGAGGCGCCGGCCGTCCGGGGAACTCCGACGCGAGGGGGACGCGGAACGTGCGCTGATGCCCTCGGTGGGCGTAGACGAACTGCCCGCGCTTGTTCGTGAGGGGCTTGCCGTCTGAGCCGGTGACAGGCACGCGAAGTTCGATGCCGTGGGCGGCAAGCTTGCCGAGGACCTTGCCGAGTTGGGACTCGTTCTCGAAGCCGGTCTTGTGGAGCAGCTTGGCCATGAACTTGTTGCCGTAGCCGATCCGGCTGTCGTCCCAGACGAGGTCAGCGATGGCCAGGGCGACGACGCGTTCGCCGGATGAGATCTCCTGCGGGAGCCGGTCTTCGAACCAGCGGCGCAGTCGGTAGCCCATGGTTTCTCTCTTCGTGGTCGTACTGGTCAGGGCATGTGTGTAGCGGTGAGCGCTACGGATCTCTGACGCACATCCATGATGCCACATCGATGTGGCCACATGCGAGTACCGGAAACGATCGAATGGGGCAGACTTCCGTGTGGCCACCCCGATGTGCGAACATGTCGACATGCCCGCCACCGAAGAGACCGTCGCCGCCCTGCGGAAGGCAGTGCGCGCCAAGAAGACCGCCGAGGACCGCGCCGATGCCGCTCGTGCCGCGCTGTCCGTCGTCATGGCCGACGCCATACGGGAGGGCATGAAGCAAGGCGAGGTGGTCGAGCTGACTGGGTACACCCGGGAGCACGTCCGCCGGCTTGTCGCCAAGGTTGAGGACGAGCGCGCCGCCCGCGATATCGCCGAGTCCTGACACCGTTCCCTCCCCTCTAGGCCCCGCCGTGTGCGGGGCCTGTGTCGTGTGCGGCTAGGCGATGCGTCCGGCTTGTGCGGCGCGGTGAGCGCGGTTCCAGTCGCGTTTGCATGCGCGGCACGATCGGTGGAATCCGGAGCCGTCCGGCTTGGGCCGCAGGTACGTATTCGCTTCGTCGAAGGCGTGGCCGCGGACACAATGGGTTCGCTCCGCCCACGCCCCTTCGCCGCTCGTTTCCCCGGCCCGGACGCGGCGTTCGAGGTCGCACACCAGGCAGTACCTTGACCCGTTGGCTCGCATCGAGAATGGGTGGCCCTTTCGGCAGGTTTCCCTGCGGGCGCTGTGGGCGGAAGGGCTTGTGCCTCGCAAGGCGTTGACCCGCTGGGTTACGGCTTCGAGGTGCTCAGGGTTGGCGCATTGCGTGTTCCGGCAGAGGTGGTCGATGACGAGGCCCTTCGGGATCGGGCCGTAGGCGTCTTCGTATGCAGCGCGGTGTGCGTACTTTCCGTTCGCGCGCAGTTTGAGATAGCCGTTTCCATTCGGTCGTGCGACTTGTGGATCTGGTATGACGCACGGAGTGGCCGGCGGCTCAGGAATGGGAAGTCCAGACATTAGGAAGCCCTTTCGTTCTGGGCGGCACGCGTGCCCCTCCAAACCGCCACGGCTGATCGCTCACAGGTGGGCCGGCTGCTGCGGTCGAAGGTGACGTGTTCGATGAGGCGGTCGCGGACGAGGGAGAGGACGAGGTTTCCCCAGTCGGCGCGCGGGTTCGGTGGTTCGGGGAGGTCGTTGTCCTTCGCGACCTCGTAGCTCGTGAAGAGCCGTCCGGTGCGGGCCGCGGAGACGAACGCGGGTCGAACTTGATCGACCCACTCCGCGTAGCTGAGCCCGGTGGTTGGGGTGGGGAGGGTGCCGTCGAGGGTGGGTTGCACGGGGGAGCTCATCGCAGGCTCCCGAGGCGCGGGTTGCCGGGCTTCCGCATACGGACGCCGGCCTCAAGGATCAGCGTCCGGGTGCAGCCGTAGGAGCGGCTGATCTGCTGTGCGGTGGATTCGATGGTGCAGCCGGCGATGTACAGCTCGGCGGCACGCTGGCGGAGCCGTATGCGGGCTTCGCCGGTGGTGGGTCGACCGGTCACCGGTCCTCCTTCTTGACGACGGTCAGGTGTCGCTTGTCGCGGGCTGTCGGAGTACGAGTGGGCAGCGGTGTCGCCCACTCGCGGGGCCGGCCAGGCCCTGGTGGGACTTCGGGGAGGCCGCGGAGTGCGTTCGGGGTGTGGGCTGGGCAGCGGTGGCCGGTGAGGTAGTGGCGGACCTGGTCGGCGCTTCGGCAGTACTTCGCCTCGGCGCCGATCCAGTGGCCGCAGTGGGGGCCGGGCATCAGCCGGCCTCGGGAAGGGCCTCGTCGGCCGCGTGCTGCTCCTGTGCAGCGGCTTGTACCGCGGCCTCCTCGGCCGCGCGCCTCCGCTGGATCCGTTCCTGGTTGTCCAGGAGGTGACGTGGGTTCACGCATTCGACGACCGGGCATTCCGGTGCGCGGCGGATGATTCCGGTGGCTTTGTGTCCGCGGTCGATCTGGAACGCGAGTTGCTTCGGTGTGACGGGGATGCCGTGGAAGCTGAAGGATCCGACGGGGCCGTGCCAGCCGATGTGGCCGCCGGGGAGGGGGTGGGTGTGCTGGTCCCAGAGGTCGCGGAGTGTTCGTTCGGGGTGGAGTTCCGCGCGCAGGGCGTTGTCCACGGCAGTCTTGACGGTGTCTAGGTTCTGCAGCTGGTGGATCTTGTACTTCTTGCGGATCGTGGTCCGCTGGCCTTCGCTCAGGCCACCCCATACGCCGTTCTCTTCACCACGGTGCAGGGCACCTTGGGCGCACTGGTACATGACCGGACAGCCGAAGCAGGTGCCCTTGGCTTCTTGCACCCGGGTCGGGGTTGTGTGGAAGAAGCGGTCTGTGTTGTCGCTGCGGCATGCTGCCTTGTCGCGCCAGTCGGGCTTGCGCGGCGCCGCGGGGATGGCCTCGTTGTAGTGCGTCACTGTGCTGCTCCAAAGATCGCGTCGTACTGGGTGCGGATGGCCTCGCGCATCGGCTGGTCCTCGACGTGTTCGGGTTTCACGCAGGGCGGCCATCCGCAGCCGGCCATCACGTGGCCTTCGGGCTCCCGGTTGTGGGCGAGGAGGAAGGCGACCCGGCGGGCGGAGTACTCGGCGCCCTGGTTCTTGATCACGGGGTGGACGCCCTCACGCCAGTACCCGATCCAGGCGAGATGGCCCTCGGCGGTCGGCGTGGTGCGTGCCGTCCAGGCGTGCGCGAGAGGAGTGGGAGTCCACTCGAAACGGGGCAGTTGGAGTTCGCTGCGGATCCGGGCGACCCGCATCGGGCTCGTGCGCAGAGTCCGGCCGATGTACTTGTCGGAGTGGCCCTCTTGGAGAAGGGCGATGACTTCCGCGCGTGGGGCGTTCGGACGAGGCGGCATCAGCGAGCCACCCCCGCAGCGAGGAACTGCCGGGCGATCCATTCCGTGTACGCGGGCGGTATCGCCTCGCGGATGCCGTCACGGTTCATCCACGACACCTGCCACTCGTCGCGGACGATGCCGACGCCGGCGAAGTTGCCGATCGCCTGGATGACCTCGCCATCGCGCGGGGTGCGGCCCATCTTCACCTGAGGCGCTTCGTGCCGTGGGTGGTGCGGCTGCGGCAGCGTCCACCCGCCAGCCTCGAAGTACCGGTGCCGATAGGTGCGGGCCAAGCCGAACATCAGCCCGCACAGCTCAACCGGGTTCTTCAGCTTCGGCAGGGCGCCGCCGACGTTCTCGATCACGTACGGGACACCGAGTTCTTCGAGCGCGTCACGGGTCGGTTCGATCAGGTCAGGGTGCTCGTTGCCCTGGATCCGCTGGCAGTCCGAGTCGAACTGGCACGGCGGGCTGCCATGGATGAACGCGACCTCGCGGCGGATCCAGTCGGCGTGGACGGTGAGGAAGCTGATGGCGTCGGACTGCCAGAACTCGTCACCGATGTAGCGGGGCTGGTCGTCTAGGTCGACACCGACCACACGAAACCCGGCGTTCTGGTATCCGCGGGTGGCGCCCCCCTGACAGCAGTACAGGTCGACAACGGTGCGCTTCACCGACCCACCACCTGTTCACGGTCGGGCCACTGGCAGCGGGCCAGTGCGGAAGCGTTCCGCTCCGGCACCGCGGCAAGGGGCTGGCCCAACCAGTCCATGGCGGCTGCGTACGCGGCGTAGGCGTCGGCCTCGTCATAGCGCCCGCCGCCCTCGGTGTGGATGCCGTACAGGTCGGCGACCGCGGACCGGACTTCCCCCTTGGACGCCTTGCCGTATCCGGCGACGTACAGCTTCAGGTTCGACGGCGGGATCACCGCGTATGGGATCTGGTGGCGGTGGCAGTAGCGGCGGACCAGGACGCGGAGACCAGCGAGGTCTTCGTGGGAGCGGGGTCCGGAGTGTCCGAAGGAGGGGCCTTCCATGACGACCATGTCCGCGTTGCGGATGAACGAGGAGATGGCGTCTTCGAGGTCGGCGAGGCGGGCGTCGCCAGTGGCTTTGGTGCGGATCCGGTCGGTCCAGCCGTGTCCTGCTACGCCAGTGGAGGTGAGGGAGAGATCGAGGCCGATGAGCAGGGGCCGGGGCCCGGCCGCCGTGGTGGCGGCCGGTGCCTCGACGTCGAACATGGGAACGTTGATCACGCCTGCTCGCCTTTCTGTCCGTCTCGGACCGCGGCATCGAGCCGCTGGAAGCCTTCCGAGAGTTCGGTGTCGAGGAGGGCGCAGTCGTCGAGGTACGCGTAGAGAGAGCCCCGCGCGGCTGCGTCAGCAACCTTCTGCCGGGCTTCCCGCCGCCGGCGGCGGATGGCGTCGGAGATGCAGCAGCTGAGCCCGACGACCATGAGGACGACGAGGACGACTGCGAAGAGCAGGAGAATCGCGGCGACACCACCGATCAACCGCTGCTCCAGGACGGCGTCAGCCATCACGCGTCACCCCCGACAACGTGGCCCTCAGCGCACAGGAGGGCGGTTCCGTGGACGGTGGCCGCGGTCTCCACCTTGCACTCGGGACAGTTCACGAACCGCTGCTCGGTGATCTGGCCGGGGACCCGCGGGCTGCGGTGCCGGCCGTGGCCGCGGAACAGGTGGCGGGCGGTGAGCTTCACAGCGCGACCCCCTTCGTGTCGTGGCGGGTCTGCTGCCAGTACCGGCCGTCCTCGACCTGGCTGGTGTTGAGACCGAGCGAGTCATCAAGACGGCGCTGGAGCCGGTCGGCGCGCGTGGCGTGCGCCTGGCATTCCGTCATCCACTCGGTGGCGGCAGCGTTCAGGCGGGCGGCTTCGGCGATGAGCTGGTCCCAGTTGAGGTGCCGCTTCTGCGGGCCGAGGGCGTCAGCGAGCGCCTTTCGGTGGACGTCGTGTTCTTCGAGGACATCTGGCACGGTGCGGCGGACGCCGTACTGCGCGATGCGTTCCCGCGCCTTGGTCAGGTCATCGGTTAGGTGTTCGTTGACGATGCAGACGTCCGCGTACTTCTCGTCCAGGGAGGCGTTCTGTTCCAGCACCTGCTGCCGGTTGAACCGCGCGGTCGCCTCGCCCTTCTCGGCCTTCACGCGCAGTTCGCGCTGCCGGTCGGTCTCCGCTTTCGCCGCGGCGAGATCCGTTTCGTAGCGGCGGCGGGAAACGATGGGCCACCTCATGCCGCACCGCCCGAGGGCAGCGGCCACGATCCGTCCACCACAGCGTCCGGCCTGCCCGACTTCCGCAGGTGCTCCTCGTACCCCGCGGCCCACTGTGCCCGCCACTGCACCTGCCAGTTATGCAGCAGCCACGCCGGGACCTGCACATCCGGGTACCGGTTGCCGATTACGCGGGCCACGTCGAGGGCAGCCTGCGCATCGGCATCCGCCGTGTGTGCGTCGGTCAGCATCACCCCGTAGTGCACGGCCAACGCCTCCAGGTTCCGGCGTCCCTTGCGGTACTTGTCCGCCGCACGGTCGATGACCAGCGGATCCACAATCGGGCCGAGAGTGCCGATGCGGTCGGCGACGGTCGGGATGCCGTGGCGGGTGCACTCGGCGTCCAGCATGCCGAGGTCGAACGGGGCATTCATCACGACCAGCGCGGCCCGGCTGGCGCACAGTTCACCCGCCACGGCGTCGGTGATTTCCTCAACGACCTGCTTCGCGGGGCGGCCGTGCTCCCTGGCGTGCTCGGTCGTGATGTGGTGCACGGCGGTCGCGGCGGCGGGGATCTCGACGCCGCCTACGTCGGACAGCCAGCGCAGGACGCTGCCGTCAGGGCGGATCAGGGCGGCGCTGACGATCCGGTCGGTCTCCGGGACGGTGCCCGTCGTCTCGCAGTCGTAGGAAGCGAGCAGCCCGCGGTTCCAGGGGATCGGGGTGGCGTTCACTCGGCACCCCCAGCAGTGATCTGTGCGGGCCTAGTGATTCCCGGCAGAGCCAGCGCCCCCGACTGCCACGCCGTGGTGATGTCCGCCCGGCCTGTCGGCTTGAACCGCAGCGAGTGGTTCCGAGAGCGAGTTGCCTTCACCTGCACACCTGGCACGTCATGCAGCTCGCCCGTGTCCTTGTCGACCACCCGCGGGACCCCAGCGGCGGTCATCTCAGCGAGCAGCTTTGTCGTGAACGCCTCGCGAACCTCAGCGACGAACCGGCGCTCGATCTCGCTGGGGAAGACCTCCATCACCCAGGCCTTGAAGGCGTCCGAGTCGGTCACCTTCGCCTCGGGATTGGGGTCGGTCAGGGAAAGGGTGGCGACGGTGGTTCCGTCAGCGAGGGTGGCGGCGATCTGCCGGGTGCCTGCCTCCTTCTCTGCGGCGTCCAGGCCAGACTGAAGCTCCAAGCGGACGGCGGTGAGGCGTTCTTTCACCATGTCGGCGAGGGCCTTGAGTGTGGCCTCTTCGAGTGCCAGGTCTCGTAGGCTCATGTGGTCTCCTTGGCTTGGGCGCCGCCCGCATTACGGGTGCGGGCGGCGTCGTTCGAGCAGGTGGTCAGGCGGCGGCGGTGCCGCGCATGAGCGCGGTGGCCTCGCGGAACTCGGCTGTGGTCCCGGCCTCGATGTCGTGGCCGAACGTGGACTGGAACTGAGCGGCAAGTCCGTCGGCGAAGCCGATGGCCGCCGCGATCTCCCGCATTTCCTTGAGCGCGAGTTCACGCTCATCGCCATCCGGCGCCTGCTGCCCGGCGGCGGGGGTATTCGGCCGAGTACCGCCGTCCGGCTCGCTGCGTTCGGCCGGCTCCGGCACAGCGGTCGGCGTCTGCGGCGTCGGCTCGGGCTGCACGGGGGCGTCCTCCGACTCCTTCACCGGCTCGCCCATGTACGCCAGCGACCGCATGACCACTGCGGCCTGCGAGCCGTCGTTGTACAGCGACAGTCCGAACTGGTCGCCGAGGTTGACCGCACACCGCTTCAACGCTTGCGACAGGGCGGTCTTCATGGCCAGGTCGTGTGCGTCACCGACCGATGGTTGGTTGACGGCGTCACCGGCGGCGGCGTCCTCGAAGGTGGCGATGATCTGGCCGTCGGTGGTCTTCACGGTGAGTCGGACCTGTGCCCGGTAAACGATCGTCCACGCGGTGTACGTGTCGGCGCTGTTCTTCTTCTTGCGCTGCTCGCCACGCTCGTGGACGAGTTCCAGCGACAGGGTCTCCACGGCGAAGCCCTCGAACCCGAAGATTCGGATCAACTGGCGGCGGACGTCCCATGCTTCGAGGTGAGACATGCCGCGCAGATTGCGGACGCGGTTGCCGTTGATGGGTTGGAGCAGGAAGCCAACCTGCTGGTCGGTGAGACGCGTCATCGTGCGTTGTCCTTCCTGGGGTTGTAGCGGGCGTGGACGCGGGTACCGCCCTCGACAGCCTCCGTGCGGACCTCATAGGAGCCGGTGGGCTGGTACGGGGTGCCGTCAGTGCGGTTGCCGATCGGGTATCCGGTGCGGATCCGGCGGGCGAGGTTCTCGGCGCTGACGCTGTTGCGGTAGTCGCCGACGACCAGCCACACGCCAGGGCGTTGGCGAAGGGCCTGCGCAGTCAGCTGGTGATCGGCGCGGGGGCGCTTCGAGAGGCGGCTCACCTGGCACCTCCGGGCGTCCAGCCGGGGTAGTCCTCGGGGCAGGAGCAGGTCTCGGGGTGGGTGCAGGCCATGCGGGAGAACACGCCGTCGTAGGGGTCCAGCTGGTGGCGGGCCTCGGCAGCAACACCGCGGGCAAGGCGCTGGCGGGTGACGAGGTCGGCGACCTCAGACTGAAGCGCGGTCATCACTCGTCACCCCCGTCGTGCTGCTCATCGACCAGCGGCCGATGCGGGATCTCGATCCCCTCGCCCAACGCAGGCTGGTTGTACGAGAAGAGGACGGCTTGCCACTTCCGGCGGAACCGGATCGCTTGGGCAGCGCCGTACAGGGCAGTCACCGCGTCGGCCGCGAGCAGGCTGACGAGGAGAGACGGCGTGTGCCCGGTACTCGTGAGCCACAGAGCGTTCGCCACCAGCCCGGCCGCGAACCCGGCGGCCACGCTCTGGACGGCGGCCTTCAGGAACTGGAGTCGGGTATTCACGCCGCACCCCGCTGCCCCGGCAGGAGCGCGTCCGGGTTGAAGCGGCTCAACCGCCGCGCAACCTCGGTCAGCTCCGCCAGCAGCCGGCGCGAGTCCGGGATCGACACCTCGACCTGCGCGGAGTCCATGCCGACGACTTCCTCGACGTGGTCGAGGGCTGCGTCCAGTTCGCCCTCACGGGCGATGCCCTGCACGACGGCGGCGAGTTCGTCGAGTGCCTCGATCGCCTCGTCGCGGACGTCGGGGTCGGCCCACTTGGCGACGAGCTGGATGAGAGTGTCGTTGCGGACCTGGTCGACGCGGAGCACAGAGTGCAGGTGGTTCGCTCCGAGATCGAAGGAGAGACTCGGCTTCTTCGAGTGGTTCATCGTTGTGCTCCTCGGCGGTGGCGGCCAGTGGCCGCGGAAGAGGAAGGAGGGAGGGGAAGGTGCCCTGTGCGAGCCCAGTGCGGGACGTGCGGCGCAGGCGGCCGACGGCGAGGCATCCGCGGCGCCGGCACGTACTCAGCCGCCAGCTGCAGCAGCCACAGCGCGAGGAACGCGAACGCCGCGCCCACCAGCCACATCACGGCGCGCTGCCTGACGCGAAAGCCCGCTGCACGATCACGGCCCGCTGCTCCCAGTACGCCCGATCGGCGCTCGACAGACGCTCCCAGGAAGCGGCGTTGGCGTGCGGCACGAACTCCCGGTACAGCCAAGCGGCAAGGCCTTCCCGAGCGGGAACGTCCTGCGCCTCACGCAACGCGAGCGTCACGTCCGCCAGCACCGCATTCGTGGTGTGCCGCTCGGCCTCCAGCAGGGCGATCCGAGCCCGCAGTCGGCCGATCTCCTCACCAGCGCGCCGCAGTTCCTTCACCGCGGTCTCAGCCGCCAACACGGCAGCCTCCGCGACCTCGGTCACCAACTCCGGCGACTGCAACAACTGCGCCGACTCCAACGCCACAGCCGCCTGCGTCGCCAAGTCGTACGCCGGACCGTGCAGCCACTGCTGCTCGATGACCTGCGTCGCCTTCAAGACCAGCGGCGAGATGCTCATGCCGCCACCTCGCGCGGGGTGAACTTGGCGAACTCCTTCGCCATCGCGGCCTCGTACTGCTCGACCTGCCAACGCTTCCACGCCCGCTGGTCCGGCCCGTACATCTCCAGGAACTCCGTGTCGACCTCGACGAGGCGGTGTTCCTCCACGTCCGCCTTAGCGGTCAGCGGGCCGAACGCGGCCTCGACCTGCGTCAGAGTCCACGGGTATGACGGGCCCTCACCGGCGTCCTCCGGGGTCGACGGGTTCGGGCAGGCGAGGATCAGTTCGCCATCGCTGGTGTGGCCAGCCGGGACCCAGGTCTCGCCTTTGCTGTCGACCCACTTGGTCTGAGGCAGTGGTGCCTCGTGCAAGGGGTATACGGGGGTGATCCCGGTGATGCCGGTCTGGAATGATGGAGCCACGGTGGCCTCTCTTTCTGGTTGGAGTGGCGCCGAGTCGTGGGGTCGCCGGGCCTGGCAGTCGGGCGGCCCTTCGGCGTTTGGTTCAGGCGGCGGCTGCCGCCGGCGTGATCTCCACAGGCGTCGCGCCGTGCGGCTGGGTGAAGATCCTGTGGAGGGCTTCGACGGCCTCGGGCGTGGGTTCCGGGGCGGCGTCGACGATTTCCTCGATATGCGCGATGACGTCGGGTCCGAGGAGCGCGTGGCGCTGTTCGCGGGTCATGCGGCGGCCTCGATGGGCACGCGCTTGATGACATCGCGGAGGTCGATTCCGTAGGCCTCGGAGAGGCGCATAGCCGAGTTCAGGTCAGGCTGGGTCTCGCCGTTGAGGATCCGGTACACGGAGGATTCGGCGATTCCGGTGCGGCGGTAGATCTTGGCTCCGGTGTCGTCGCCATGGCGGCTGGTCTCTTTGAGGAGCTTGGGGACGTCCAGGCGGAACACGTATTCACCCCCCTCGGGGCTTCCTTGGCAGGGTTTGTCGCTGGCGGAAGGGGATTCCTTGCTCACAAGGGAGACTCTCCCATACTTCACCCTCCCTCGCAAGGGAGGGTGTCGGTGAAGGAAGGGTGAATTTCCGCACGAACGCACATTCGAATGCGGGTGTTACCTGCGTTAATGCAGGTCAGTGGCCTGAATGGAGCCCTTGCGGGCGAGGGAATTTGTGGCTACTCCCTAGATAGGGAGGTAGAGTTCCGGGACATGACCGACGTCACCCCCACGCGCGCGCAACGATTCGCCGCCATCGTTGTCACCGCCGCCGAACGAGCCGGCTACACCGGCCACGGCGCCAAGGCACGCTTTGCGCGAGACACCGGCATGACCGACAGCAGCGTCACCCGACTTTGGCAAGGAACCGCCCTACCAGACGCCCGGTTCTACGCCGCGATCAGCGACTCCATCGGTGTCGACCTCGGAACTCTCCTAGTCGAGGGGGGAGTTCTGTCCCCTGAATCTCTCCAGTCACTGTCCGAAAGCGATCGAACGCGGGTAGGCTCTAGCCTCACTCCAGAGGAAGCGGCCGATCGACTAGGGATTCAGGACGAAGTGGGACGCGAGGTCTTCTTTACAACCATCACGCGCCTCAAGCGTCTAGAAGACACCTCCGATCACGCTGACCACGGAGGAACAGCAGCACAACAGTGATGCGGGGGTGCGCATGGAACTCACCAGCGGCACGCGAACTACGGCGGGCCTAGCAGGACTCGGAACTCTCGCAGGCCTCGCACTCACCCTGCACGGCATGGTGAGGGACAACCTCCCCCGAGCCGTCGGGGGAACCTGCACCACCATGACCGCACTCACGCTGCTCGCGCTCACACTCATCCGATACTGGATAGTCAACACCCGCGAAGAGCGTCGAATCCTCGCCGCCGCACAACGCGAAGCCCAGGCCGAACGGACCCGCTACATCGCAGCCCAGGCCGCACTAGAGTGCGAGCAAGGCCGCCTCAACCGCGACATGACAATGGCACGTCAGAGCATGGCTGGCGACCTCCTCGCCGAACGAGAAGCGATGCGTGATCATTTCGAGGAGAAGCGAGCCGAGCTGATCTCCGAAACGATGGAAGCAACGTTCCGCATGTTCCGCGACGGGAAGTTCGCCCCAGACACCTCACCCGTCACCGGGCAGCTCATCCGTTTCCCGCGCCAGGAACAGGCTGCAGTCCAACACGGACGGTCCCGGGAACACGGGATCGTGGGACCCTGAACCCCTCCGAGCCCACGAACGACAACTGCACCCGCGCCGGGTCGAGATGTTTCGCCCTGCCAGGCCGGCGAGCCTTGAACACGCGAACCGTGACGATCTCCCGGATCGCCTCACGCCTCTGCTCCAGAGACAACCCTGGCGACGTCTCCGTGCCGGACCAAAGTTCTTCAGGATCTGCGGCACCTACAAGTTGCTGCACGAGGAGAGGAACGCCGGTCATGGACTGCAGCCTGCCCTGCAGTTCCTCGATCTTCGGCAAGAGTTCCAGTTCCTTGGCCGACAGCGACGTCAGCGACAGCAGCGGCCGACCCTGCTCATTGCGCCGGCGATTAAGCTCCCGAGCCTCCTCCAGCTCCTCCTCGTACAGGTTGAGCATCTCCTGCGCCTGCCGCATCTCGTCAGCGACCTTGGACTGGTTCGGAATGAGCGCGGCCCTCGCCTGGTCCTTGCGTCGCAGCCAGGTGAGCACAGTTTCCTCGACATACGCGTCGAGCAGCGGTTCGGACACCGACACATCGCGCTTCTCGGCGCATCGGTAAATGTTCTTCGTGGCATGACCGCCACCGCTTTGATCGCCCCTCATGTACACGCCACCACCGCACTCTCCGCACAAGGCGATGCACGAGAGCATGTGTCTGACCCGCCCTTCACCCGGTCGGGCGCGTGCGGGGTCGGTGAGCTTCCTGGTGATGCGGCGGAACATGGCCCGGCCCTCGGTTGTGTCGAGCCCGGAAATGGCGTCCCACTGGGCCTTCGAAGCCTTGCCGTTGTGGACGCGTTCCCCGATGTAGACGCGGTTGAGGAGCATGTATCGAACGCGGTAGTCGTCCCACCTGCTGCCGTCTGGGCGCGCCGCATCGGGGTCAGTCTTCAGCCACTTCAAGAGGGACTTCAGCGAGCCCCCACTGTCGACATGCTCAAAGGCCTTGAGCACGACGGGGCCGCGGACGGGATGCTCGTACTGGCCGATGAGGTCGCCAGTGTCCGGGTCGTACTTCCGCATGTAGCCGAAAGGGATCTTCCCCCAGACGCCACCTGCCTCCGCGTTGAGCCGCGCGGTGCGGACGTTGCGGTCGCGGATGCCCTCGACCTCATCCTCAGCGGCGATGGCGTCCATCGCGGTGGCCTTGCGGTCCTCGCGCTTGGATAGGTCGTAGACCGTGCCGTTGTAGCAGAGGAGGACGTTTGCGTTGTAGCAGGCGTTACGGAGTCGGACGTATGCCTCTAGGTCGCGGTAGTACCTGCTGGCTTCGTAGGCGACGCAGATACGGATGACACCCGGCGGCGCTGTGACGCTTTCGATGGCGTCGAGGAGGGCTTCGAAGTCGTCCCGGTCCTTCCGGGCATGGCGTGAAGCGGAGATGCCGGTGTCCTTGAACTCTTCTTCGATGCGCCAGCCATGCGTGCTGCAGGTGCTGCGGCCTTCCGTGAGTTGGTCCTCGACGGAGCGCCCCTTCTTCTTGGGGTCTCGGCTGTTGCGTCCGTAGAGCAGGGCGTGGAACTGCACGTTCGGGAAGACCAGGTGGAGGTATTCAGGCGCGAGCGGCATGGGGCGACACTACTCGTTTGGACGGGTTGTCGCAGCAGTATCGGACGCCAAGCGCATACCCGCCGGACTGTGGCCGATGCTCGCCGAACTGCGCCGGCGCGGGGTGCTGTTCAGCCCGGCGAGCGGCCGCCAGTACGCCACGCTGGCCCGGCAGTTCGCGGACGTCGCCGAGGGCATGGTGTTCATCGCGGAGAACGGCACCTACGTGGTCCGCGACGGCGTGGAACTCAGCTCCGACGTCCTCGAACCGTCCGTGCCCGCCGCGATAGCCCGCACGGTACGGCGGCTGGTCACGGACGGCGTGGACGTCGGCGCCGTGGTCTGCGGCAAGAGGTCGGCGTACGTCGAGCGGACCGACGAGGCGTTCCTGGCCGAGGTGCGCAAGTACTACGTCGAGCACCGGATCGTCGAGGACGTCACCGCCGTCGACGACGACGTGATCAAGGTCGCGCTGTTCGACTTCGGGTCCGCCGAGCACTCCACCGCCCCGGCCCTCGCCCGGTTCGCCGGGACCCACCAGGTCGTCGTCTCCGGCGAGCACTGGGTGGACGTCATGAACCGCACCGCCGACAAGGGCACCGCCCTGCGCGGTCTGCAGCGGGCGCTCGGCATCACCCCGGCGCAGACCATGGTCTTCGGCGACTACCTCAACGACCTGGAGATGCTCGACGCCGCCGAGTGGTCCTTCGCCATGGCGGGCGCCCATCCCGAGGTCGTCCGCCGCGCCCGCCACCTCGCCCCGTCCAACAACGAGAACGGCGTGCTGCGCACCATCTCCCGCGTCCTCGGCCTGTGACGCGCCGCTCGGCCCCGCAGGAGGCACGGCCGGCCCCGGTCAGCGGGGGAGCACCCGGTCCAGGAAGCGGGTCAGCGCCGCGAAGGCCTCCTTCTTGTCCGTCTCGTGGAACACCTCGTGCCGCGCCCCGGTGAAGATCCGCTCGGTCGGACGGCCGCCGGCGAGCCGCTCCACGCCGATCCGGCTGCCGGGCAGCGGCACCAGCCGGTCGTCGTCCCCGTGCAGCCACAGCAGCGGCAGCGCGCCCACGTCACCGGCCTCGGCGACGGTCCGCAGGGTCCGCGCGAACGCCTCCACCGTCGGCCGCTTCATCGGCCCGTGCCACACCAGCGGGTCGGCCGCGTAGGCGGCGCCGACGGCCGGGTCCCGGGAGAGCGCGGCCGGGCCGACCGGGGTGTCCGGGATCTGCGGCAGGGCCAGCAGCCGACCCGGCAGCTCCCAGGCGCCGATCACCGGCCCGGACAGGACCAGCGCGCTCAGTTCGTCGCCGTACCGCTGGGCGAAGCGCGCCGAGACCAGTCCGCCCATGGAGTGACCGACGAGGACGAGCGGCAGACCGGGATGGGCGGCCCGGGCCAGTTCCGCCACGCCGTGCACGTCGGTGACCACGTCCTCGAAGTCCTCGATCAGCACCCGCTCCCCGGCCGACCTGCCGTGGCCGACGTGGTCCGGTGCGTAGACGGCCGCGCCGTGCCCGGTCAGGACGGTGGCGAGTTCGTCGTAGCGGCCCGCGTGCTCCCCGTATCCGTGCAGCACCAGGGTCAGGTACCTCGGTGCCGGGTGCGGCCACTCGCGTACGGCCACCGGGCCGCGGGTGCCGTCGAGGGTGTGCTCGCGGACGTGGGGCATGTCTCCTCCGGCTGACTCGGTGAAGCTCCTGGAGGATCTTCCCAGCAGGCCGGTGCGAGGTCTATAGTCGAAAACTAGCAGTGCTAATTAACGCTGTGATCAGTCCGTGGATCAGCCGTAGGTCAGGAGTCGAAGCCGTGCGTCCCGTCCATTTCGCGGCCGCCCGCCGCACCCCCATCGGCAAGCTGCGCGGAGCCCTGTCCTGCGTACGCCCCGACGACCTCGCCGCAACCGTCGTCCGCCACCTGGTGGCCGAGGTGCCCGGACTCGATCCGGCCCGGATCGACGACGTCTACTGGGGCGCGGCCAACCAGGCCGGCGAGGACAACCGCAATGTCGCCCGCATGGCCGCCCTGCTCGCCGGACTGCCCGAGTCCGTGCCCGGCGCCACCGTCAACCGGCTGTGCGCCTCCGGCCTCGAAGCGGTCACCACGGCGGCCCGCACCATCGCCGCCGGCGAGGCCGACATCGTGATCGCGGGCGGCTCCGAGTCCATGAGCCGGGCCCCCTTCGTGCTGCCCCGCCCCGACGAGGCCCTCCCGCAGCGCATCGAGACGTACGACACCCGCCTCGGCTGGCGCCTGGTCAACCCGGCGATGAAGGAGCTGCACGGCCTGCTGTCCATGGGCGAGACCGCCGAGGAGGTCGCCGAGCGGTACGGCATCTCCCGGGAACGCCAGGACGAGTTCGCCCTGCGCAGCCACCGGCTCGCCGCCGCCGCACGCAAGAACGGCCACTTCGACGACGAACTCCTGCCCGTGGAGCGCCCGGACGGCATCGTCGTCGAGCAGGACGAGTGCATCCGCGAGGACACCTCGCCGGAGCGGCTCGCCCGCCTCAAGCCGGTCTTCCGCCCGGGCGGCACGGTCACGGCGGGCAACGCCTCGCCGATGAACGACGGTGCGGCCGGACTGCTGCTGGTCAGCGAGGAGGCCCTGAACGAACTGGGCCTGGAGTCCCTCGGCCGGTACGTGGCCGGCGCCTCCGCGGGCGTCCACCCCGATGTGATGGGCATCGGCCCGGTCCCCGCCACCCGCAAGGTGCTGGCGCGGGCCGGCTGGGACATCGCCGACCTGCGGGAGGCCGAGTTCAACGAGGCGTTCGCCGCGCAGGCACTCGCCTGCGTCGACCGACTCGGCATCGATCCGGACCTGGTGAACCCGACCGGCGGCGCCATCGCCCTCGGCCACCCCCTCGGCTGCTCCGGCGCGCGCATCCTGACGACGCTGCTGCACCGGATGCGGCGCACGGGCGCGGAGCGGGGGCTGGCGACGATGTGCGTCGGGGTGGGGCAGGGCAGCGCGGTGCTGGTGGAGAGGCACTGAGACGCCCTCGACAGGGGCTCCCGGCAAGGGAGTTCCGTCTGTACGAGCCGCAGCAAGGAAACGGAGCAGCACCCCCATGGCAACCCTGTCCGTCGCAGCGATCCTCGCCGAGAACGCCCGGCGCCGTCCCGAGAAGACCGCCCTCGTGGAAGGCGAACTGCGGCTCACCTTCGGCGAGGTGTGGCGGCGCTCCCTCGCCCGGGCGGGTGCGCTCACCGATCTCGGCGTGCGCCCGGGGGACCGGGTCGCCCTCATGGCCCCCAACACCGCCGAGTTCCCGGTCGCCTACTACGCGATCGCCGCGGCCGGCGCGGTCGTCGTCCCCGTGCACCTGCTGCTGTCCTGCGGCGAGGTCGCGCACGTGCTCGGGGACAGCGGGGCGACCCTGCTGCTCGTCCATCCGGCCCAGGCGGAGACCGGCCGGGCCGCCGCCGACGCCCTGGGCGTCCGGGTCGTCGTCCTGGGCGAGGAGTTCGACCGGCTCGCGGCCGACGCCGAGCCGCTGCCGTCGTACGTCACCCGTGCGGTGGACGACCCCGCGGTGATCTTCTACACGAGCGGCACCACCGGCGTCCCGAAGGGCGCGGTCCTCACCCACTTCAACATCGTGATGAACGCGACGGTCAACGCCTTCGACGCCAACGACATCCGCGCCGACGACATCGCCCTCGGCGCGCTGCCGCTCTTCCACGCCTTCGGCCAGACGGTGTCGCTCAACTCGACCTGGCGGGCGGGCGCCACACTCGTGCTGCTGCCCCGCTTCGACGCGGCCCGCGCCATCGAGCTGATGGTGCGCGAGGGGGTCAACACCTTCCACGGCGTGCCGACCATGTTCGTCGCCCTCGCGGCGGCGGCACCGGACGCCGCCGCGCTGCCCGATCTGCGCGTGTGCGTCTCGGGCGGGGCCTCGCTTCCCGTGGCCGTGCTGGAGCGGTTCGAGGACGCGTTCGGGGCGCGCATCCACGAGGGCTACGGTCTGTCGGAGACCTCGCCCGCGGCCGCCGTCAACCAGCCGCTGTTCGGCACCCGGCCCGGCACCATCGGCCATCCGCTGTGGGGCGTCGACGTGGAGATCGCCCGCGCCGAGGTGGAGGGCCGGATCGAGCTGCTGCCGCCCGGCGAGCTGGGCGAGGTCGTCATCCGCGGCCACAACGTCTTCGCCGGCTACCTCGGCCGGCCCGAGGCCAGCGCCGAGGCCGTCGTCGACGGCTGGTTCCGCACCGGCGACCTCGGCACCAAGGACGACGAGGGCTTCCTCACCATCGTCGACCGCAAGAAGGACATCATCATCCGCGGCGGCTACAACGTGTACCCGAGGGAGGTCGAGGAAGTCCTGATGCGCCACCCCGGCATCGCCCAGGTCGCGGTCATCGGCCTGCCCGACGAGCTGCACGGCGAGGAGGTCTGCGCCGTCGTCGTACCGGCACCGGGCACCGCCCCCGAGGCCGCCGCGATCACCGACTGGTCCCGGGAGCACCTCGGCCGGCACAAGTACCCGCGGCGCGTGGAGTTCACCGACGCGCTGCCGCTCGGACCCAGCATGAAGGTGCTCAAGCGGGAACTCCGGGCGGCATACGCGAAGAAGTGAACCGAACGGTCATGGCGGGCGGCAGGGCCCATCTGGCGAGACGGTCCTTACGCCGGAGACTTGTCAGGACATAAGATCGGTCTCCGCATGAACACGATGACGCTCTGGCACATATCCGGCTGGGAGTTCGCCGCGCTCGCCTTCGCGGCCCTGCTCGTCGGCTTCTCCAAGACCGCGGTGAGCGGCGCCAACACGGTGAGCCTCGCGATCTTCGCGGCCGTCCTGCCCGCCCGCGCCTCCACGGGCGTGCTGCTGCCCCTCCTGATCGCCGGCGACGTGCTCGCCGTGCTCACCTACCGGCGGCACGCCCACTGGCCCACCCTGTGGCGGCTGTTCCCGGCCGTCGCGGTGGGCGTCGTGGTCGGCACGCTCTTCCTGGTGTGGGCCGACGACGGGGTCGTACGGACCTCGATCGGCGCGATCCTGCTGCTGATGGCCGGCGTCACGCTGTGGCGGCGGCGCCGGACGGAGAGCGTGAAGAGCGGGGACGCGACGCACGAGCCGGACGCGGTGACGAGCCGGGCGGGCCGGATGAAGGCGCGCTCGTACGGCGTGCTCGGCGGGTTCACCACGATGGTCGCCAACGCCGGCGGCCCGGTGATGTCGCTGTACCTGCTGTCCGCCGGCTTCCGCAAGCTCGGCTTCCTCGGCACCTCCGCCTTCTTCTTCCTGATCGTGAATGTGACCAAGGTGCCGTTCAGCGCCGGCCTCGGTCTGATCGACGGACGCTCGCTGCTCCTCGACGCCGCGCTCGCGGTGTTCGTCGTGCCCGGCGCGCTGTTGGGCAAGTGGGCTGTGAACAGGATCAACCAGCGGCTCTTCGAACAACTCGTGATCGCGGCGACCGTCGTGGGCGGGGTCCAACTGCTCCTGCGCTAGCCCGCCACCCTGCCGCGCTACGACAGCCCCAGCAGCGCCGGGAGGTCCGCGAAGGAGTCCAGGACGTGGTCCGGGGCGCCGCTCGCCCGCTCCAGGGCCCGCGGCACGAACTTGCCCGTCCGGACCAACACCCCGGTGATGCCGAGCCGCTGGGCCGCCAGGACGTCGTACTCGATGTCGTCCCCGATCATCAACGCCTGCTCCGCGCCGACCCCGAGACGGCCGAGGGCCGCTTCGAAGAACGCCCGCGACGGCTTCCCGGTGACCTCTGCCTCGACCCCCGCGGCAGCCTCCAGGCCCGCGAGGAACGCCCCCGCGTCCAGTCGGAGCCCGTCCTCCGTCCGCCAGTACAGGTTGCGGTGCATGGCGACCAGCCGCGCGCCCCGCTGGAGCCTGCCGAAGGCCCGATCGAGCGCCTCGTAGCCGAACTCCGGTCCGGCGCCGCCGAGCAGCACGACGTCCGGGACGTCTCCGTCGTCGTCGCCGACGAGCGTGATCCCCTGCAGATCCGCCCTGACGTCCCCGCTGTTCAGCAGCGCGACGCGGGCCCCGGCCAGATGGACCGCGGTGGCCGCGGGGGCCGTCAGGATGTCCTCGGCCCCCACCGGGAACCCCGCGCCCGCGAGCGTCGCGGCGATGGACGCCCGGGACCGGGAGGTGGTGTTGGTCACCAGGACCACCCCCAGCCCCGACTCCCGGACGGCCCGCAGTGCCGCCACCGCACCCGGCAGCGGCTTCCACGAGACGGTGAGCACACCGTCGATGTCGATCAGCACGGCACGCACGGACCCCGGAACCTCCACGACCTCCCTGCCCTCCATACCTTCCATCGCCCTCCGTGACCGGGGCCGTCGCGACCCGGACGCCGGGCCAGCCCGTACGACCTCGTACGCTCACCCCCATGCCCGCACACGTCCTGATCCTCGGCGGCACCACCGAGGCCCGCCGCCTCGCCGCCGATCTGGCCGCCCGGCCCGGCGTCCGGGTCACCACGTCGCTGGCCGGCCGGGTCGCACGGCCGGGCGCGGTGGCCGGCGAGGTACGGATCGGCGGTTTCGGCGGCGCGGAGGGTCTCGCCGACTGGCTGCGCGCACACCGGGTGGACGCCCTGGTCGACGCCACCCACCCCTTCGCCGCGGCCGTCACGGCCAACGCGGCCCGTGCGGCGGCGGCCACCGGAGTGCCGGCGGTGGTGCTGCGCCGCCCCGGCTGGCGGCCGGGCCCCGGCGACCGCTGGTACGACGTCCCGTCCCTGACCGGGGCCGCCGAGGTGCTGCCCGGCCTCGGCCGGCGGGTGTTCCTCAGCACCGGGCGCCTGGGGCTCGCGGCCTTCGCCGGTCTCACGGATCTGCGCTTCGTGGTCCGCTCGGTGGAGCCGCCCGAGCCGCCCGTGCCGCCGGACACCGTAGTGATCCTCGCCCGCGGCCCGTTCACGGTGGGCGAGGAGACGGAGCTGCTGCGCGCGCACGGGATCGAGGTCCTCGTCACCAAGGACAGCGGCGGCGAGGCGACGGCCGCGAAACTGACCGCCGCGCGGGAACTCGGGCTGCCCGTGGTCGTCGTACGGCGCCCGCCGCTGCCGCCGGGCGTGACGGCGGTGCCCGACGTGGCGGGCGTGCTGGAGCGGCTCGGCCTCGGCCCGGCGTGAGGCCCCCCGCCCGACCCGCCCGGTCCTCCCGCGCGCGGCGCCGGGTCCCCGGCCCGCCCGCAATCGCCTAGGCGGCACTGGGTTCCGGCTCCGGTTCCGGCGAGGAGGTCCGCTGGGGCAGGCCGTTGCCGAGGTCCTCCACCAGCAGGCGCTTGGCGATCGTGTCGACGGCCGCCCGCAGGTCGGCGCCCGCCGGGTGGCCGATGTCCCGCTGCACCCGGTCCTCCAGCCAGGTGCCCCACGCCTTGCCGATCACCTCGGCCTCCCGGCGCCCGGCCGGGGTGTGCGAGAGCAGGGAGCCGTCCCGGGTCAGATAGCCCTCGTCGACCATGCGGTCGAAGACCGGCAGCAGCACCTCCGGCGGAAGACGGCGCCGGTTCGCGATCAGCCCGAGGCTCGCGTGCCCGACCAGCCGGCTCAGCAGCTCGACCTGCATCACCGCCCAGGCACCGGCCACGTCGAGCCGGGTGTCGGACTCGCGGATGATCCGGCGGGCGGTGTCCAGGTCCGTGCCGCCGAGGATGTTCGCGACGGCCGCCTCCAGCACCCGCTGCGAGTCGGGACCGTGCGGGGAGGCGAAGCCCTCGCCCATGTCGGTGGAACCGAGGCGGGCGCTGTCGCGCAGCTGCACCTGCTTGAGGAACAGGGCCACCAGGAAACCCAGCCCCGCGACCGGCACGGTCCACAGGAACACCGTCTGGATGGTGCGGGCGTAGGCCTCGATGATCGGGGCGGCGACGGGGGAGGGCAGCTTGTGCAGGCCCACGGGGCTGGTCGCGGCCCGGCTCACCGTCGCAGGATCCACGCCTCCGGCCCCGACCGCCGCGCCGATGGCGTCCTTGAGCTTCGGGGCGAGCGTGTTGGTGTAGATCGTGCCGAACACGGCCGTGCCGAACGAGCTGCCCAGCGTACGGAAGAAGGTCACCCCGGAGGTCGCGGTGCCGAGGTCCGCGTAGTCCACGGTGTTCTGCACCGCGATGGTCAGCACCTGCATGGACAGGCCGATACCGACACCCAGCACGAACATGTACACGGACTCCAGCGCGACTCCGGTACCCGGCCCCATCAGCGACATCAGATACAGCCCGACACCCATCACGAGCGAGCCCACGATCGGGAAGATCCGGTACTTGCCGGTCTTGCTGACCACGTTCCCGCTGAAGATGGAGGCGATCAGCAGGCCGAACACCATCGGCAGCGTCCGCACACCGGAGATCGTCGCCGAGTCGCCGTCGACGTACTGCAGATAGCTCGGCAGATACGTCATCGCGCCGAGCATCGCGAAGCCGACGATGAAGCTCAGCACCGAGCACACCGTGAACACCGGATTGCCGAACAGCCGCATCGGCAGCATCGGTTCCCGCGCCCGGGTCTCCACCCAGCAGAACAGCCCGAGCGCCACCGCGCCGCCCACGAACAGGCCGATGATCGTGGCCGAACCCCACGGGTACTCGTTGCCGCCCCAGCTCGTCGCGAGGATCAGCGCGCTGGCGCCGATCGCCACCAGGGCGATGCCCAGGTAGTCGATGACCGGCCGGGACGCCGACTTCACCACCGGGATCGTGCGCGCCGCGGCGGCCACCACGAGGACCGCGATGGGCACGTTGACATAGAACGCCCACCGCCAGGACGCGTGGTCGGTGAACAGCCCGCCGAGGAGCGGCCCGATGACCGTCGCCACGCCGAACACCGCGCCGATCGCGCCCTGGTACTTGCCGCGCTCGCGCAGCGGGATGACGTCCGCGATGAGCGCCATCGCGGTCACCATCAGCCCGCCCGCGCCGACCCCCTGCACCGCCCGCCAGACGATGAGCAGCGTCATGTTGGTGGCGAGGCCGCACAGGAACGAGCCGGAGATGAACACGATCGCCGAGACCTGGAAGACCACCTTGCGGCCGAACAGGTCGCCGAACTTGCCGACCAGCACGGTCGCGACGGTTTCCGCGAGCAGATACGAGGTGACCACCCACGACATGTGCGCCGCGCCGCCCAGGTCCGACACGATCGTCGGCAGCGCCGTGCCGACGATCGTCTGGTCCAGGGCCGCGAGCAGCATGCCCAGCACGATCGTCACGAAGACGACGTTGCGCCGCCGGGCGTCCAGCACGGGAGGCTGTGCGGCGTCGGGCCGTACGGGTTCCTCGGTCACGGTCACGAGGTCACGATCACACGGGTGGACCAGTGCCGCATGCGGGGCGGTCCGCCCGGGTGCCGCCCCTACCCCTCCCCCTACCGATCGCCGGGGTTCACTGCTCGCCCGGGTTCCTGCGCAGAAGATACGTGTCCATGATCCAGCCCTTGCGCTCGCGCGCCTCGGCCCGCACCCGCTCGATGCGCGGACCGGCCTCGGCGATCGGGCCGGAGAGCAGGATCTCGTCCGCAGTGCCGAGATAGGCGCCCCAGTAGATGTCGATGTCGTCCTCGGCGTACTTCCGGAACGCCTGGTGCGCGTCCAGCATCACGACCACGTCGTCCACGTCCTCGGGGAAGCCCTCGGCCAGCCGCCGCCCGGTGGTGATCTGCACCGGCCGGGCCACCCGGTTCAGGCCCGTGCGATGCCGGGCGACCAGCGCGGAGACGCTGCTGATACCGGGTATGACGTCGTACTCGAAGGCGACCGAGCCGTGGGCCAGCACCTCCTGCAGAATCCCGAGCGTGCTGTCGTACAACGCCGGATCGCCCCACACCAGGAAGGCACCCGTGCCGTCCTCGCCCAGTTCCTCGGCGATGAGCCGTTCGTAGATGCCCGCGCGGGCACTGCGCCAGTCCTCCACGGCCGGCGAGTACGCCGACCCGCCCGCCTTGCGGTCCCGCTCCGGGTCACGGGCCTCCACCACCCGGTACGACCCCTGCGGCAGATGCGTGTCCAGCATGTCCCGGCGCAGCTGGGTGAGATCGCTCTTCACCTCGCCCTTGTCGAGCAGGAAGAACACATCCGTGCTCCGCAGCGCCTTGACGGCCTGCAGGGTCAGCTGCTCGGGGTCGCCCGCGCCGATACCGATGACATGAATCTTTCGCACGCCCCGAGTCTGCCGCATGCCACTGACACCGCGTCCGTCGGCTCCGCCCGGGGCGCCGCCGGGCCGGTTCGGGCCCGTATCCCGGCGGGGGGACGGAGTCAGGCCTGCGGCCCGCCGAGTCGGGGCGCCTCGGTACGCGCGTCCACCGGGCCGCAGCCGCCCGTCACCCGCTCCGCCAGCTCCCGCGCCCACGGGGCGAGCCCCGGCAGGTCCATCCCGTACGGCCGGTCCGTGCCGTGGGCCGCCGCCCACTCCTCGACCACGTCCGCGCCCCGCCGCAGCAGGCGCGTCCCGCCGACGGTGTTGCCGCGGGCGGCGTGGGTGAGCCCGACCGCCAGCTGGGCCAGGCCGCGCCACAGGGCGCGTTCGTCCTCGGGGCCCGACTTCCAGGCGTCCTCGAACACCTCGTGCGCGTGGAACGGCTTTCCCGCGTCCAGCAGCGCCTGCGCCTCGGCGACCGACTCCCGCGGCGCCCTCACGACCCCCTCCGGCTGCCGGGGGACGCCCTGCGCGCCGTACGGCAGCGGCCGCCCGAGCCCGTCCCGGGGCCGGGCGTTGCGCGCCCGACCCTCCGTGTCCCGGTCCCTGGCATCCGATGCGTCCGCGTTCGTCATACCGCCGATTGTCCCCCGCCCGGCCCGGTCCTCTTTCGGCCCACCCCCGCGCGTGGGGTAAAGTGCTGTCTGCGCGATCACGCGGGTCACCGCGAGTGAGCGCATCGGGACGTGGCGCAGCTTGGTAGCGCACTTGACTGGGGGTCAAGGGGTCGCAGGTTCAAATCCTGTCGTCCCGACAGGGAAACACAGCACGACCGAGGGGCCGTACCGGAACATTCCGGTACGGCCCCTCGGCGTTCGAGCAGCAGCCTCCTCATGAGGCCGCACTGTCTTGTGGACCTTCTTCCCGTGCGTGGTCAGCCCTTGTTGGAGCCCAGGGTCAGACCGCTGACGAACTGGCGCTGGAGCGCGAAGTAGACGACCAGCGTCGGGATCGCGGTCAGCAGGGAGCCCGCGGCGACCAGGTTGGGGTCGGTGAAGTACTGGCCGGAGAGGTTGTTCAGGGCCGACGTGATCGGCATGTTCTCGCCGGTCGAGATCAGGACGAGGGCCCAGAAGAAGTCGTTGTAGATCCAGATCGACAGCAAGGTGGCCAGGGCCGCCATCGCCGGCTTGCACAGCGGCAGCGTGATCTGCCAGTACAGCCGCCACACCGAGGCGCCGTCGACCAGCGCGGCTTCCGTCAGCTCGTGCGGCAGCGAGCGCATGTAGTTGCTCAGCACGAACGCGCAGAACCCCGACTGGAACGCCACATGGATGAGGACCAGGCCGAGCGCGGAGTCGTACAGCTTGCCGCTCGCCGTGATGCCCGGCAGGTTCGTGAGCAGGTACAGCCGGTACAGCGGGGTGATGATGACCTGCTGCGGCAGCAGGTTGCCGGCGGTGAAGACCAGCAGCAGGGCCAGGTTGAGCCGGAAGTCGAAGCGGCTGACGTAGAAGGCGACACAGGAGGACAGGAACAGGGTCAGCAGTACGGCCGGTACGGCGATGACCAGCGTGTTCCCGAAGTAGTGCAGCATGTCGGACTGCTGGAAGGCGTTCGTGAAGTTCGTGAGGCTGAGCTTGTCCGGCCAGGAGACGTAGCCCTTGGCGCTGGTCTCGCTGTACGGCCGCAGCGCCGAGAAGATCGCCCACAGCAGCGGGGCCAGCCACGCCAGCGCCGTGCCCGCGAGGAAGACGTGCAGCAGGATCCGGGCGGGGCGGATCGGGGCGCGGCGCTTCAGCGGGAGAGTGGTGCTGCTCATGCGCGCCGCTCCTTCCGGAAGGTGGCGATCAGATACGGGATGATCACCGCTAGGGAGATCACCAGCAGGACGACGGCGATCGCGGAGCCGTAACCGATACGGCTGGACTCGCCGATGATGTTGTTGGTGACCAGGATCGACAGCAACTCCGTGCCCTGGGCGCCCTTGTTGAAGACGAAGACCAGGTCGAAGGCGCGCAACGCCTCGATGATGGTGACGACCAGGACGACCGTGTTGGTCGGTCGCAGGGTGGGGAAGATGACGCTCTTGAACGTCTGCCATTCGCCTGCCCCGTCCAGCGCGGCTGCCTCCCTGAGCGAGGGGTCGACGCTCTTCAGTCCGGCCAGGTACAGGATCATCATGTAACCCGTGTGCCGCCAGGACGCGGCGATGAGGACCGCCCACAGGTTCAGATGCGGGTCGCCGATCCAGTCGATGTAGTGGCCGGGCTTGTTGGCGCCGATGATGCTGTTGATCAGGCCGGTGTCCGGGTTGTAGACGAGCTGCCAGACGAAACCGATGCAGGCCATCGAGATGACGACCGGCAGGAAGAACGCGGTCTGGTAGACCCGGCTGAAGCGGATCCGCTTGTCCAACTGGACGGCGAGGAACAGGCCGAACGGCGTCGGGATCAGGATCAGCACCACGAACCAGATGACGTTGTGCTCGACGGCCGGCCAGAACTGCGGGTTGTCGTTGAAGAGTTGCTTGAAGTTGTCGAGGCCCACCCACTTGATCGAGTCGAACCCGATGCCGTCCCAGGTGGTGAAGGCGAGGAAGATCGAGGCGATGGCGGTGACCCAGACGAGGGCCACGTGCAGGATCGTCGGCACGCCCGCCATCAGGGCGAGCGTGATCCGGTCACGGCGGGTCAGCAGGCGCCGACGGCTCTGCGGGACCCGCTTCTTCGCGGGCGTGTGCCCCGGCGGCGGCACGGCGGCCGCCTCCGGGGTCTTCGTCGTCGTGTCGGTCGTCATGGATGCGCTCACTCGGACGCGAAGATCGTCTTCTTCTGGCGTTCGATGGACGACAGCAGGCTGTCCACGCCCTTGGGGTTCTGCAGGAACTTCTGCAGTCCGGGCTGCATCACCGTGGAGGTGAAGTCGGGCCGGGAGTCGCGGTCCATGAACTGGGTGAGGCTCTTGGCACCCCCGATCATGTCGAACGCCTTCTTCTGCAGCGCCGAGTACGCGGAGGTGGCGGCCTTGTCGGAGGCGGCGACCACGCTCGGGTCGGTCTTCAGGTACAGCTCCTCGGCGGCCGGGGTGCCCAGGTACTCCAGCAGCTTGACCGCACCGGCGTGGTTCTTCAGGGACTTGCTGAGCATGAAGCCGTCGGTCGGCGCCTCGACCGTGTCCTGGCCGTACGCGGAGTTGATCTCCGGGAAGGGGAAGAAGTCGAGGTCGTCCAGATCGGTCTTGTCGGTGAACTGCTGGGCCACGAAGGAGCCGAGGAGGTACATGCCGGCCTTCTTGGCGACCAGCGTCTGCGCGGCGTCCTGCCAGGTGCGGCCCATGAAGCCGTCCTGGTGGTAGGGGAGCAGCTCGCTCCAGTGATCGAAGACGGCCTTCACCTTGGCGTCGGTCCAGGAGGCCTTGCCCGCCATCAACTGCACATGGAAGTCGTAGCCGTTGAGGCGGAAGTTGATCTGGTCGAAGGTGCCCATCGCCGGCCAGGCGTCCTTGTCGCCGAAGGCGAGCGGGACCAGGCCGTCCTTCTGCATCTGCTTGCACAGGGCGACGAGTTCGTCCCAGGTGGTGGGGATCTTGTAGCCGTGCTGCTGGAAGACGCTCTTGCGGTAGAAGATCGCCCAGGGGTAGGTCGTCAGTGGCACGAAGTAGTACTTGCCGTCCTCGCCCTTGCTGAGCTTCTTCATCGCGTCCGGGAAGTTGCCCCCGATCTTCTGCCACACGTCGTCGATCGGTGTGGCCAGCTTCTTCGCCGCGAAGAACTGCATGCGGTAGCCGGCGAACCAGTTGAACACGTCGTCCGGCGTGCCCTGCAGATACGAGTTGATCTGCTCCTGGAAGGTGTTGTGGTCCTTCGTGTTCACATCGACGGTGATGCCGGACTGCTTCTTGAAGTCCGCGTAGACGGATTCGAACGCCTTTTTCGGCACGGCGTCCGAGGCGTTGGAGCCGAGCGTGACGGTCTTGGGGTCGGAGGAGGAACCGCTGCCTCCGCAGGCGGACAGCAAGGGGATGCCCGCACCGGCGAGGAGGGCGGCACCGCCCGCTCCGCGCAGCAGCGAGCGACGGCTGGGACCCGGGACGGAAACACCGGCGGGGGAGAGGCGCATGGCGGCTCCTGAGGAATACAGGGCTCGGTCAAGGGGATGAGTTGATCACCGAAAGGTCGTCGAAACCGCTCAGAAACCAACTCGACCGAACATCGTGGGCGTAATAACAGCCCCAAGTCCGCTCATGCGTCAATAGGTCGGCCTCCACTGGACTGTCTCTTGCCCGAAACGTAATCGTCATCGTTACCTGCGTGTTCGCCGCATCGCGCGGCCGACGGTCCGCACGGTGCGGGCGGCCGCGGGGGCTGTGTGAACACGGGTGGTTCCGCTTTCGGTTCTGACCAGCGGTTCAGGTTCCGGTGGGCGGCGTTCAGGCCCTGACGGGCGGACGATCCCGGCGGACCGCATGCGGTGGAGACCCGTCGACTCCAGCCGCTCCATGGGGAGTTCGAGCCGCGCGGTCGGCGGAATGGCCGCACGGGAACGCCGCCGGCCGGCCGTGCGGCACCCGGGTGGTCGCGGTCCGGGGCGACGGCGGGCGCGTCGAGTGCGTGATCACCCGGTGCCGTTCGCTGCCGGGTGCGGTGTACTGGGCTCATGCCTCTCAGGCGTAGGTCCGGGAAGGTGAAGGTGGCCATAGTTTGTACTTACATTCGGACCTGCTTGTGAAATGATGTCTTAACAAAGTATTGACAGCGGGCTCGCCAAGGACTTGTATCCCGTCCCAACGCAACTGCGTCCCTTCCCCCGTCGCACGCACAGTGAGGTGCAGGAAAGATGGACCGCTCTTCTCCCTCCCGCTCCCGGAGACTGGCCCCGGTCGTGGCCGTCGCCGCCGCGGCCGCCCTGACGCTGACGAGCTGCGCCAGCGCCCACGGCGGCAAGAAGGCCGAGGAGGCGGCACAGAACGCCTCGGTGGGCAAGGCCAACACCCCGCGGATGACCGTCGCCCTGGTCACGCACCAGGCCCCGGGCGACACCTTCTGGGACACCGTCCGCAAGGGCGCCGAGGCCGCCGCGGCCAAGGACAACGTCAAACTCGTCTACTCCGCCGACCCGAACGCGGGCAACCAGGCGAACCTGGTGCAGAACGCGATCGACCAGAAGGTCGACGGCATCGCCGTCACCCTGGCCAAGCCGGACGCCATGAAGAGCGTCATCGGCAAGGCGGAGCAGGCCGGCATCCCCGTGGTGGGCCTGAACTCGGGACTGAACGACTGGCGCAAGCTCGGCCTGCTGGAGTTCTTCGGGCAGGACGAGAGCGTGGCGGGCGAGGCGTTCGGCGACAAACTGAACACCACCGGTGCCAAGAAGGTCGTCTGTGTGATCCAGGAGCAGGGCAACGTGGGCCTCACCCAGCGCTGCGACGGTGTGAAGAAGACGTTCAAGGGCACGACTGAGACGCTCTACGTGAACGGCACGGACATGCCCTCCGTGCGCTCGACGATCACGGCGAAGCTCAAGCAGGACAGCTCCATCGACACCGTCGTCACCCTCGGTGCCCCCTACGCGCTCACCTCCGTGCAGTCGGTGGGCGACGCGGGCAGCAAGGCCAAGGTGGCCACCTTCGACCTGAACAAGGACCTGGTGAAGGCGGTGCAGAACGGTTCGATCGAGTTCGCGGTCGATCAGCAGCCCTATCTGCAGGGCTACCTGGCGGTCGACGGACTGTGGCTCTACAAGAACAACGGCAACTACAGCGGCGGCGGGGTGCAACCGGTGCTGACCGGCCCGGCCTTCGTCGACAAGTCCAACGTCGACAAGGTCGCCGAGTACGCCGCGAAGGGGACCCGGTGATGGGCATGGGGCAGCAGGCTGAGCCGGCCCTGGGCAGACCGCCGGCGCCCGGCCCCAAGGAGAGCGACGGCCGTACCGCCCGGCGCCCGCTGGCGCTGCGGCTGCTGGCCCGCCCCGAGGTGGGCGTCTTCCTCGGCGCGGCCGCCGTACTGGTCTTCTTCCTGATCGTCGCGCCCTCGGTCCGCCAGGGCAGCTCGATGGCCACGATCCTCTACCAGTCCTCGACCATCGGGATCATGGCGCTGCCGGTGGCCCTGCTGATGATCGGCGGCGAGTTCGACCTCTCCTCCGGCGTCGCGGTGATCTCCTCGGCGCTGACCGCGAGCATGCTCAGCTACCAGCTGACCCTGAACGTGTGGACCGGTGTGATCGTCGCCCTGGCCGTCTCGCTGGCGATCGGATTCTTCAACGGCTGGATGGTGGTCAAGACCGGCCTGCCCAGCTTCCTCATCACCCTGGGCACCTTCCTGATCCTGCAGGGCGTGAACCTGGCCGTGACGAAATGGGTCACCGGCAACGTCGCCACCGACGACATCAGTGACATGGACGGCTTCGCCCAGGCGAAGAAGATCTTCGCGTCGTCGTTCGACGTGGGCGGGGTCCAGGTGAAGATCACGGTGGTGTGGTGGCTGGTCTTCGCGGCGCTGGCCACCTGGGTGCTGCTGCGCACGAAGTACGGCAACTGGATCTTCGCGGTCGGCGGCGACAAGGACTCCGCGCGGGCGGTGGGCGTGCCGGTGACCTTCACCAAGATCTCGCTGTTCATGCTGGTCGGGTTCGGCGCCTGGTTCGTCGGCATGCACAACCTGTTCTCCTTCAACACCGTGCAGTCCGGTGAGGGCGTGGGCCAGGAACTGATCTACATCGCCGCGGCCGTGATCGGCGGCTGCCTGCTCACCGGCGGCTACGGCTCCGCGGTCGGCCCGGTCTTCGGCGCGTTCATGTTCGGCATGGTCAACCAGGGCATCGTCTACGCCGGCTGGAACCCCGACTGGTTCAAGGCCTTCCTCGGCGTGATGCTCCTCGGCGCCGTCCTGATCAATCTGTGGGTCCAGCGCACGGCGACCCGGAGGTAGAGCGATGACTGACAAGACAACCGGATCGCACGGCGCCGTCCTCCAGGACGCCGCACCCCAGCAGGACGGCCCGCTCGTCGAACTGCGCGGCGCGGGCAAGTCCTACGGCAACATCCGCGCCCTGCACGGCGTCGACCTGGAGGTCCACTCCGGCCAGGTCACCTGTGTGCTCGGCGACAACGGCGCGGGCAAGTCCACCCTGATCAAGATCGTCTCCGGGCTGCATCAGCACACCGAGGGCGAATTCCTCGTCGACGGCCGCCCGGTACGCTTCTCCACCCCGCGCGAGGCCCTCGACCGCGGTATCGCCACCGTCTACCAGGACCTGGCCACGGTCCCCCTGATGCCGGTGTGGCGGAACTTCTTCCTCGGCTCGGAGATGACCAAGGGCCCCTGGCCGGTCCGCCGGCTGGACATCGCCCGCATGAAGACCACGGCCGACCAGGAACTGCGCAACATGGGCATCGTCCTGGACGACATGGAACAGCCCATCGGCACCCTCTCCGGCGGTCAGCGCCAGTGCGTGGCCATCGCCCGCGCCGTCTACTTCGGCGCCCGCGTCCTGATCCTGGACGAGCCCACCGCCGCCCTCGGCGTCAAACAGTCCGGTGTGGTGCTCAAATACATCGCCGCCGCCCGCGACCGCGGCCTCGGCGTCATCTTCATCACCCACAACCCCCACCACGCCTATATGGTCGGCGACCACTTCAGCGTCCTGCGCCTGGGCACCCTCGAACTCTCCGCCGCCCGCAGCGAGGTCAGCCTCGAGGAACTGACCAACCACATGGCCGGAGGCGCCGAACTCGCCGCCCTCAAACACGAACTGGCCCAGGTGCGCGGCGTCGACACCGACGAACTCCCCGAAGAGAGCGACCTCACCGCCCCCGTCGCGCACTCCCCGGAAGGAACCCCCTGACCATGGCCACCCCCACCCCGCTGGACCGCATCCGGGTCGGCTCGGCCCCCGACTCCTGGGGCGTCTGGTTCCCCGACGACCCGCAGCAGGTGCCCTGGGAACGCTTCCTCGACGAGGTCTCCGAGGCCGGCTACGACTGGATCGAACTCGGCCCCTACGGATACCTCCCCACCGACCCCGCGCGGCTGCGCGACGAGGTGGCCCGGCGCAACCTGAAGGTCTCAGCGGGCACGGTCTTCACCGGCATGCACCGGGGCCCGTCCGTCTGGGCGCAGACCTGGGCGCATGTCAGCCAGGTCGCCTCGCTCACCCGGGCGACGGGCGCGCGGCACCTGGTCGTCATCCCCTCCTTCTGGCGGGACGACAAGACCGCCGAGATCCTGGAGCCGCCGGAGCTGACCGCCGAGCAGTGGGCGCACCTGACCAAGGGCATGGAGCGGCTCGGCCACGAGGTCAAGGAGACGTACGGCCTGGACATCGTCGTCCACCCGCACGCCGACACCCACATCGACACCGAGGACCACGTCGAACGCTTCCTGGACTCGACCGACACGGACCTGGTCAACCTCTGCCTGGACACCGGGCACTACGCCTACTGCGGCGGGGACAGCGTCAAGCTCATCGAGACCTACGGCGAGCGCATCGGCTATCTCCATCTCAAGCAGGTCGACCCGGACATCCTCGCCGACGTCGTCGCCCACGAGGTGCCGTTCGGGCCGGCGGTGCAGCGCGGCGTGATGTGCGAACCGCCCTCCGGCGTGCCCGAGCTGGGCCCCGTCCTGACGGCGGCGCAGCAACTCGGCGTGGAGCTGTTCGCCATCGTCGAGCAGGACATGTACCCGTGCGAGCCGGACAAGCCCCTGCCGATCGCGGTCCGCACCCGCAGGTTCCTGCGCTCCTGCGGGGCCTGAGCGAACAGCCGAGAGGGGCCACGCGTCGGCGTGGCCCCTCTCGGCGTGCCCCCGTTTCCTGCGCAACCGCGACGGATTCGGACCGGGGGCGGCCGGGAACCAACCCGGGGCACACGAGCGTTGTCGACGATGACGGGGGACGCCCGTGAGACGGGAGGACGAGATGACGCAGCGCAGGGAACCCCGCGAGAGCGCACAGGACACCACGGACGCGGCGCTTGTGCGGCGCGCCCGCTTCGGCTCACTGCCCGAGCGCATACGCCCGCAGGACACGGTGGAGACCAGCCCGGCGACCACACCGGACCCGGCACGGGACACGTACAACCCCGACGAGTGGCTGGTGCGCTACTGCCTCTGAGCCGCTCGGCGGACCTCGCCGGCGAAAGGGAGCACGGCGGGGTACGGCGGGACGGCCGCCGTACCCCGCCGCGATGTCAGGCCCGCCGGACCTCCGCGAGGGTCACCGGACGGTGCTCGTGCAGCGACAGGGTGCAGGCCTCGGCGATCCAGCCGGCCTCGAGGGCGTCCTCGACGGTGCAGGGGGAGGGGCGGGTGCCGGCCACGACCTCGGTGAACGCGGTGAGTTCGGCCCGGTAGGCCTCGGTGAAGCGGTCCATGAAGAAGTCGTGCGGGGTGCCGGCCGGGAAGGTCACCCCCGCTTCGACCGAGCGCAGCGGGAGCTTGTCGTCCAGGCCCACCGCGATCGAGTCCCGGAAGCCGTGCAGCTCCATGCGGACGTCGTAACCGCGGGCGTTGTGGCGGGAGTTGGATACCACGGCGATCGTGCCGTCGTCCAGCGTGAGGATCGCGCCGGTGGTGTCGGCGTCGCCCGCCTCCTTGATGTAGTCGGCGCCCCGGTTGCCGCCGACCGCGTACACCTCGGCGACCTCACGGCCGGTCACCCAGCGGATGATGTCGAAGTCGTGCACGGAGCAGTCGCGGAAGATGCCACCGGACGCGGCGACGTACGCGGCAGGCGGCGGCGCCGGGTCCAGCGTCGTGGAGCGGACCGTGTGCAGCGCGCCCAGCTCGCCCGCCCGGACGGCGGCGCGCGCGGCGGCGAAACCCGCGTCGAAGCGGCGGTTGTAGCCGATCTGGATCGGCACGTCGCGCTCGCGCACGGCCTTTTGCACCTCGATCCCCTCGGCCATGGTGCGGGCGACCGGCTTCTCGCAGAAGACGGGGACACCTGCCTGGACGCCGGCCAGGATCAGCGCCGGGTGGGCGTCGGTGGCGGCCGCCACCACGATGCCGTCCACCCCGGCGGCCAGCAGGGCCTCCGGCGAGTCCGCCACCTCGGCCCCGAACCGCTCGGCGGCGGCCTTGGCCGCGTCCGCGAACGGGTCGGTGACGACGAGCGACTCGACGGCATCCAGTCCGGAGAGGGTCTCGGCGTGGAAGGCGCCGATGCGGCCGAGGCCGAGGATTCCGATACGCATGAGGGTGTGAGGCTCCTTGCCGTTCTTGCCGTGACGAGCTGAGAGGGAGGTTCAGTCGAGGCCGCCGAGCACGTTCTGGTCCCAGTCGATCACCGACCCGGTCACCACACCGGAGCGGTCGGACAGCAGGAACACCACGAAGTCGGCGATCTCGTCCGGTTGGCCCAGCCTGCCCATCGGCAGCTTCGCCGCCGCCTGCTCCCGCCAGTCGTCACCGGCTCCGTGGAAGGCGCGCTGGGTGGCGTCCTCGCCCTCCGTGGCCGTCCAGCCGATGGTCAGGCCGGATCCGGTCCCCGCGGTGGGCGTGCGCCGCGATGGGGGGTCCCCCGCGCGAGCCTGATTCGAGCGTGGGGGAGGGTCAGGCCCACGAGGCCCGCCTTGGCGGCGACGTACGGCGCCAGGAACGGCTGACCGCCGTGCGCCGAGGAGGTGAATGTTGACGATCGTGCCGGGCGCCTTGCGGGCCACCATGTCGGCGACGGCCGCCTGCATCGCGAAGAACGGAGCCCTGAGGTTGATCGCGACATGCGCGTCGAACAACTCCGGGGTCGTGTCCAGCAGCGTGCCGCGCGAGGTCAGCCCCGCCGAGTTCACCAGAGAGTCGATCCGGCCGCAGCGGTCCACGACCTCGGCGACCGCGGCCTTGGCCTGGTCGGTGTCCGCGAGATCGGCGCGCACGAACAGCGCCGTGCCGCCGGCCGCCGCCAGCTCGGCCACCAGCGCCTCACCCGGCTCCGTACGACGCCCGGTGACAGCCACGACGGCGCCCTCGCGGACGGCGGCCCGCGCGATGGCGGCACCGACGCCCTGGCTGCCTCCGTTGACCAGGACGACCTTGTCGTCGAGAAGTCCCATGACCTGCCCCGACCTTCCTCAGCTCCTCGCCCGCGCCCTCGCCCGCGCGCCGCGGCAGCACCGGGAGCACCGCGTTCGCCACGGCCTCCCCTGCCCGCGATCACGGCATTCGGCCGCGAGAGCGACGCAGCCCTGTCATTCTTGTCAGTACAAACCCCTCGAACAACCGGCAGCAGGCCATCAAAAACCCCTCAAGGAGCCGGGCCATGGGCCACCCCTTCCCGATCCGCGAGATCGCACGTCAGGCAGGTCTCAGCGAGGCCACCGTGGACCGGGTGCTGAACGGCAGGGGAGGGGTGCGCGAGAGCACCGCGCAGGAGGTGCACCGGGCCATCGCCGACCTCGACCGGCAGCGCACCCAGGTGCGGCTGGTGGGCCGTACGTTCATGGTGGACATCGTGGTGCAGGCGCCCGAGCGGTTCTCGACCGCCGTGCGCGCCGCCCTGGAGGCCGAGCTGCCCTCCCTGCACCCGGCGGTGGTCCGCTCCCGCTTCCACTTCCGTGAGACCGGACCGGCCGCCGAGCAGATCAGGACGCTGGACCGGATCGCCCGGCGCGGCTCCCAGGGCGTGATCCTCAAGGCGCCGGACGTCCCCGAGGTCACCGCCGCCGTGGGCCGGCTCACCGCGGCCGGCATCCCGGTCGTCACCCTCGTCACGGACCTGCCCGCCAGCGGACGGATCGGCTGTGTGGGCAGTGACAACCGCGCCGCCGGTGCCACCGCCGCCTATCTGATGGGCCAGTGGCTCGGCGACCGGCCCGGCAACGTCCTCACCAGCCTCAGCAGCGGCTTCTTCCGCAACGAGGAGGAGCGCGAGATGGGATTCAGAAGCGTGATGCGGTCCCGGCACCCCGAACGGACCCTGGTGGAGATCGCCGAGGGGCAGGGCCTGGACGCCACCCAGTACGACCTCGTCCGCGCCGCCCTGCAACGGGACCCGGAGATCCGGGCCGTGTACTCCATCGGCGGCGGCAACGACGCCACCCTGCGCGCCTTCGCCGACCTCGGCCGCACCTGCGCGGTGTTCATCGCCCACGACCTCGACCGCGACAACACCCGGCTGCTGCGCGAGCACCGGCTGTCCGCCGTGCTCCACCACGATCTGCGCCAGGACATGCGGGAGGCCTGTCACCTCGTCATGCGGGCGCACGGTGCGCTGCCCCCGGCCGCCCCCGCGCCGCCGTCCGCGATCCAGGTCGTCACGCCGTACAACATGCCCGCGCCGACGGACGGCTGAGGGGACGCGATGGTACGCACCGAGCAGGTGGAGATCGAGGGCGTCGCGCTGGTCGCGACCCTCGTACCGGGAGATGGGATCGGGCTGCTGGCACTGCACGGCAGCAACGAAGGAGGCACCGCCGAACTCGCCGGGACCGTCGCGCGCCGCTGCGGCGCCACCAGCCTCGTCTTCACCCAGCCCGGCTCCCGGCGGCCCGTCCACATCCGCTCCCCGCTCATGGCGGCCGACCACTGCGCGCTGCTGCGGGAGTTCCTGGAGCGGGTGTCCCTCACGGTCTCCCTGCACGGCCATATGCGCCCCGAGGCGACGCACACCGTCTTCCTCGGCGGCGGCAACCGGCCCGCGGCCCGCACCCTCGCCGAGGCGTTCGCCGCCAAGGCCCCGCGGTTCCCGGCCGTCACCGACCTGGCGGCGATCCCGGCCGCCCTGCGCGGCGTACACCCCAGAAACCCGGTCAACCTCACCCGCCTCGCCGGAGTCCAGGTGGAACTCCCCCTGCTGGCCCGCACGAGCGGCGCCACCGACATCCCCCCGGACGAGGTGACCGACGCACTGACGGCAGGCGTGAAACTGCTGGGTGGCGCGGTACCGGGAACGAGTGCGGGGGACGGCGCGACCGGTCAGGACTCCGCCGCCGACGCTTGACGGCGCACCGCGGCACGTCCGGCGGCGCCACCGGCGGACAGCTCGCGTCAGCCGGCCTCCACATCCACCCACGCCCGCCGCTCGGCGGCCAGCGCCATCGCGTCGAGCACCGCCGCACTGCACACCGCGTCCGTGAGCGTCGCGCCGTACGCCGTGCCCTCGGCGACGGAGCGTACGAAACGGTAGGCCTCGATGACCTTCAGGTCGTCGTAGCCCATCGCGTTGGCCGCGCCCGGCTGGAACGCGGCGAACTCCCCGGCGCCCGGTCCGACGTACACCGTGCTCACCGGCTGGTCCTGGTAGGTCGTGCCCCGACTCACCGCCAGCTCGTTCATGCGCCGGAAGTCCCAGGAGACGGCCCCCCTCGTGCCGTGCACCTCGAAGCCGTAGTTGTTCTGCTCGCCGACCGAGACCCGGCAGGCCTCCAGTACCCCGCGGGCGCCGGAGGCGAAGCGCAGCAGGCAGTTGACGTAGTCCTCGTTCTCGACCGGACCCCGCTCGCCGCCCGTGGCGAGGGTGTGGCCGGCGGTGGCGCCGGCCGGACGGGCGCGCTCCGGGAGGAAGACCGCGGTGTCGGCGGTCAGTGCGACGATGTCCCCGAGCAGGAAGCGGGCCAGGTCGGCGCCGTGCGAGGCCAGATCGCCGAGCACCCCGCTGCCGCCGCGCGCCCGCTCGTACCGCCAGGTCAGGGCGGAGTCCGGATGGGCCGCGTAGTCGCTGAACAGCCGGATGCGGACATGGGTCACCGTGCCGATCCCACCGGAGGCGATCAGATCGCGGGCCGCCTCGACGGCGGGCGCGTTGCGGTAGTTGAAGCCGACCGTGCCCTGCACACCGGCCGCGGCGACCGCGTCGGCGACCGCGCGGGCGTCCCCCGCGGTCAGCCCGACCGGCTTCTCGATCCAGAGGTGCTTGCCGGCCTCGGCCATCGCCACGCCGATCTCCCGGTGCAGGAAGTTCGGGGCGGTGACGCTCACGGCCCGCACCCGGGGGTCGGCGGCCACCTCCCGCCAGTCGCGGGTCGCGGAGGCGAACCCGAACTGCCCCGCGGCCTCCTCGGCCCGCCCCGGCACCTCCTCGGCGACGGTGATCAGCCGGGGGCGCAGCGGGAGGTGCGGATAGTGGTGCGGCAGGCGCGCGTACGCCTGGGTGTGCACCCGGCCCATCCACCCGAACCCGACGACGGCGACACCCAGCTCATCCACCATGACAGCCCCTCCTGGGCATAGTGGACCGGCCCATTGGACCGGTCCATGTTGTGTCCAGGCCACCTTTGTGCGGACATGGGCAGCGTGTCAACCCTTTGACAGGGCGGCACGCCGCATGGAACGGTCCATGCCATGAAACCGCCGACGATCCGCGATGTGGCCGAACGGGCCGGAGTGTCCAAGTCGCTGGTCTCGCTGGTGCTGCGCGGCTCGGGTCCGGTGAGCCCGGAGAAGCGGGAGGCCGTGCTGCGGGCCGTGCGGGAGCTGGGCTACCGGCCCAACGCGGCCGCGCGCAGCCTGAGCGAACACCGCACCCGCACGGTCGGCGTCCTCCTGGACGACCTGCGCAACCCCTGGTTCGTCGACCTCCTCGACGGCCTCAACTCCCTGCTGCACACGGCCGGTCTGCACATGCTGCTCGCCGACGCCCGGCTGAACCGGCGGATGGGGCACGACCTCGCCGAACCGTTTCTGGACCTCGGCGTCGACGGACTGGTGATCGTCGGCACGGTCCCCGGCGCGAGCGGGCTCGGCGCGCTGGCGCGGCGGCTGCCGGTGGTCGTGGCGGGTGCCCGCGAGCCGCAGCCGCAGGGCGTGGACGTCGTCGCCGGGGACGACGAGCGCGGGGCCCGGCTCGTCACCGAGCATCTGCTCGGCCTCGGCCACCGCCGGATCGCCCACCTCGCGGGTTACGGTGCGGTCGGCGCACTGCGCCGGCGCGGTTTCGAGGCGGCGATGCGGGAACACGGCGCCGAACCCGTCGTGGAGCCGGGCGATCTGACCGAGGAGGGCGGCTACCGGGGGACCGTACGTCTGCTGAGCCGGCCCGAGCGGCCGACGGCGCTCTTCGCCGTCAACGACATGGCCTCGGTGGGGGCCCTCTCGGCGGCCGAGGAACTCGGGTTGCGCGTGCCCCGCGACGTGTCGGTGGCCGGATACGACAACACCAGCATCTCCCGGCTGCGGCACGTATGGCTGACCACCGTCGACACCGCCCCGCACGAGCTGGGCCGGCGCGCGGCCCGGCTGCTGCTCGACCGGTTCGAGCGGCCGGACGGCGAGGCGCACCTGCACCTCGCCGTGCCGACCCTGGAGATCCGGGGGACGACGGCGCCGCCCGGCGCCGGCCTCACAGGTTGATCGCGTACGCCTTGCGCAGCGTCTCGTGCACCGTCCACGTCGTACGGTCGCCCGCGCGCAGCACCGCCAGGTCGCCCGGCCCCACCGTCAGCGTCGGCCCGCCGTCGACCTCGATCGTCGCCGAACCGCTGATCACCACGAACAGCTCGTCCGCCTCCGTGTCCGTGACCACGCCCGGCGTGATCTGCCAGATCCCGCGGATCTGCCGCCCGTCCGGCGACTCCCAGACGACCTTTCCGGTGACCTCCGGGTTCCCGGAGACGATCTGCTCCGGGTCGAGGGGCTCGGGTTCCAGGGCGGCGTCGGGGATGTGAGTTGCGAAGCTGTGCGTCATACGGCGAGCCTAGCCAGCGCCCCGGGCCCGCCGCCGTCGACAGAGTGTGGGGCATCGGGGCTGGTGGGAGGACACTTCGTCGGTCGGCGGCTGACTGGCGGACCGGCATGCCCCGGGTGATCGTGGGGAACATGGCTGACTCCCCGGCGGCCGGCACGGCACCGCCCCGGCATCAGGACACACGCGAGGCCGTGCTGTTCGGCGGGGTCTACGGCTCCGTGCTCGCCAGCTCTATGGTGGCGGCGCTCACCCGGTACGGGCACACGTCCGCCGAGGTCCGCGGCTACGACGCCGCCTGGATCCTGGTGACCGCGCTCGCCTCCGCCCTCGCCCACGGTTACGCCCACTACATCGCCGAGCGGGCCCCGCACCGCCGCTGGGACGTGCTGCGCGCGCTGCTGGACGAGTGGCCGCTGGTGACGGCCGTGCTGCCGACGGTCTTCCTGCTGGCGGGCGCCCGCTGGGGCTGGTGGCCGGCGAACGGCGTGGAGTACGCGGCGTTCGCCCTCAACATCCTGATCCTCTTCGTGCTCGGCCTGCTCACCGCCCGCTGGTCGGCGCGGAGTTGGCCCACGGCGGTCCTGATGGGGCTCGGCGACGCGCTGCTCGGCATGATCGTGGTGGTGGCGAACGCGCTCATCAAGTAGGCACCGGGCCGCGCCGGGCGTCGTACGCCACCGGCCGCCCCCACGCCCGGCCCCGCTCCGCCTGGCCGCGACACGGGCACCCGCTCAGGTGCGGTAGGGTTGACCTGCGTGATCACACGGGAACACCCCGTGCGCGACCGCAACGGGACGTGGCGCAGCTTGGTAGCGCACTTGACTGGGGGTCAAGGGGTCGCAGGTTCAAATCCTGTCGTCCCGACCAGCTTCTTGCCGGTCGGAGGTCGTCTTCTCAGGGATGAGGAGACGACCTTTTCGTGTCCGTGGGGCCGTCGTCCTCGTCCCTGTCGCCCTCCCCGTCGGGCTCCGGAGGGGGGAGTATCGGGCGGTTGTCGCCGGTGGCGATCCTGGCCACCATCGCGGCGAGCTGCCTGCAGGCGCGCGCGATCTCCCGCTGGGTCTCGTTCCGCTCGCTGATGACCGTCGCGACCAGCAGCGCGGTCAGTGAGGCGGAAGCGTTGAACGCCTGCAGGGTGATCATGTCGGTGAGCAGATCATGACCGGCGAACGGGCCCGCATCCCGCGCTGCGGTGATGATCGCGAAGGTGGACACGGCCAGCGCGCAGGGCGCGGCCCCGGCCAGTTGGAAACGGAAGGCCGCCCAGATCAGCAGCGGGAAGCCGAGGAACATGAGCGGTGTGGGGCCGGTCTCGACGGCTCCGACGCTGGCCGTGGCCGCCACGAGCAGCAGCCCCTCCAGCCACCGCAGCGGCGGCGCGTCCTTCGGCCAGCGCGCCGAGCTGAGGACGAGCAGGACCGGCGTGACCACGAGCACGCCCATCGCGTCGCCCGTCCACCAGACCGACCAGGTCGGCCAGAAGCCCTCGGCGTTCAGGACCCCGGCGACGAGCAGGGCCCCGCTGCCCACGGTCGCGCTGATCAGCATCCCGGTGAACGCGCCGAGGAGGATCAGGGCGAACGCGTCCCACAAGCGGTCCAGTTCGTTGCGGAATCCCATGCGGCGGAGCAGCACGTAGGAGCACAGGGGCGCCAGGGTGTTGCCCGTCGTGATCGCGAGCACGGCGGGGAGAGAGGGCCCCAGCGAGATGTTGACCAGGAACGCGCCGAGTGCGATCCCGGGCCAGACCCTCGGGCCGCGCAGGAGCAGGCCCGCCACCGCTATGCCGCTCGGCGGCCACAGCGGGGTGACCTGGCCGCGCACCAGCTGCTGGAGCAGTCCTACCCTCGCCGAGCCGTAGTACAGCGCGGCGAGGACGCAGATCTCCAGGACGGTCACGCCGCCGCGGCTCAGCCGTACAGGCCGGCGGAAAGCCATCGGGCGACCTCCGGGTCGATCGCACCCCGAAGCCCATCATCCGCCGGATCTGCCGGATCCTCCACGCCACCGCCGACCGGCGTGACCGGCCCCCGGGAGCAGGAGGCCGACAGGCCTCGGCGGCGAGGCGTGGGGGCCCGGGTCAGGCGGGTGGCGTGCGCAGGGCGAGGATGGCCATGTCGTCGTGGCCGTCGCTCGGGTGGTGATCGGCCAGGGCCTGGACGAAGGCGGGCAGGGGCAGGTCGGCGTGGGTCACGGCGAGGTCGGCGAGTGCGTCCAGCCTCTCGTCGATGGAGTGGGCGGGATGCTCGACCAGCCCGTCGGTGAAGAAGACGACGGTGGTGTCCGGGGCGAGGAGGCGGGAGTGGTCCGGGCGGGGCTGCGCGGTGTCGACGCCGAGCGGCAGGCCGGGCTCCGCGAGCAGATAGGCCACCTCGTGCTCACGGGTGAGCAGCAGGGGCGGGACGTGGCCCGCGGTGCTCCAGCACAGCCGCCAGCCCGAACCCTCCGGTTCGATACGGGCCAGCGTGGTGGTCGTGACGGGATTGTTCGTGATGGCCTCCAGAGCCCGGTCGAGCCGGGCGAGGACCGCGCCGGGCGGGTCGCTCTGGTCGAACAGCAGAGCGCGCAGCATGTTGCGGGTGGTGGCCATGGCGGCCGCGGCCCGCAGATCGTGGCCGACCACGTCGCCGATGACGACCGCCACGACATGGTCGGGAAGGGGGATGGCGTCGTACCAGTCCCCGCCGAGTTGACTGGGCTCGGCGGCGGGCCGGTAGATGGCGGCGGAGGCGAAGGGCCGCAGGTCGGGCAGTGTGGGCAGCAGCAGCCGCTGGAACTGCTCGGCTCCGACCCGGATCCGTTCGAACAGGCGGACGTTCTCGATCGCGATGCCGGCGGCGCCCGCCAGGGCGACGACGATGTTCTCGTCGTGGAGGTCGAAGGGCCTTCCGTCGTTCCGTTCGGCGAGGTAGAGGTCACCGTAGATCTCGCCGCGCACGCTGATGGCGACGCCGAGCAGGGTGTGCAGGCGCGGATGGTCCGGCGGGAACCCGACGGAGGACGGATGGGCCGTGATGTCGTCGATCCGCAGCGGCTCTGGGTAGCGGATCAGATGGCCGAGTACTCCCAGGCCGCGCGGCAGCCCGATCTCGGCCAGCGCAAGGCGCTCCTGCTCGGACAGACCGGCCGTGATGAACTGCTCCAAGCGCTCCCCGGACTCGTCGAGTACGCCCAGCGCCCCGTAGTGGGCGCCGACCAGGTCCATGGCGGTGGTCACGATACGGCGCAGCACGGCGGGCAGCTCCACCTCGCGGCTGATGGCCACCACCGCGTCCAGCAGGCCCTGCAGCCGGTCCATGGAGAACAGCAGGGCGCGCAGCTGGTCGTCGATCCGGCCCAGCTCGGAACGCAGACGCATGTGCAGGTCCGGGAGCTGCGGCTGCCTCGGTTGTCTCCCCTGCCTCTCGCCCGCCATCATGGGCGCCCGGCGGCCTGATGTGCGGTCTCGGTCATCGTCGGGTCCGCTCGCCGGTCACGGCGGATCCGCTCGTGCAGTCCGTGACTCAGGCGCTGCATCCCGGCCTCCTTCCACGACCCCGATCACCAACAGGGCGGACGGCCGTCGAGGCGTCGACTCTGAAGGTGGCACCGGCGCTCACGTCTGATTGTGGCACCGGCGCGCACGCCGTAGCGCGCGCCGACCTCCGGGGGGCGCGCTCTGCCCCACAGGATGCGCAACGGCGCGGCCTGTGGTGGGCACCGTGCCGGGCATCGGCATCGGCATCGGCATCGGCATCGCGTCGGCCGTCGCGCCGGGCACCCCGCCCGTTCCCGGCGCGGGCCGGATCAGTCGTGCCGGACCTGGCCTACTGGGTGCGGGACGCCGCCTCGGTCGTCTCCGTGGGCTTCGCCTGGCGGCGCGCCGCCATCACCGCGTAGACGATGACCCCGGCGAACAGGAACAGCACGCCCTGGTACACCGCCGCGTAGCCGGCGCCGGCCATCAGCCAGATGGAGAAGGCGGCCGCGACCGCCGTGATCACCGAGTCCCGCACGAGCCGGGCGCGGTCCACCGACGCGCCCCGGCCGGAGACGAGGTGGAAGATCTGCGCGGCGGCGGCCAGCAGGTACGGCACGGTCGCGGTGAACGTGGTGACGAGGACCAGGACGTCGAAGACCTTCGCCGAACCCGACAGGTAGTTGTAGACCGTGAGCAGGGAGGACAGGACCACGGTGACGGCGACGCCGACCGTCGGCACACCCCGGCGGCGCCGGGCGAACGCTGCCGGGAACAGGCCGTCCTTGGCTGCCGCGTACGGGGTCTGGGCGCTCAGCAGCGTCCAGCCGTTGAGGCATCCGGTCATCGACACCAGCGCCGCCAGCGCCACCGCCGTACCGCCCCAGCCGCCGCCGAACATCGCGTTCACGGCGTCGGAGAAGGGGGCCGTGGAGGTCACCAGCTTCTCGTGCGCGACCGTCCCGAAGACGGAGAGCGTGCCCAGCAGATAGACCAGCGCGGCGCCCGCGGTGCCGATGACGGTGGCGCGCCCCACATTGCGGCGGGCGTCCCTGACGTCTCCGGCGCTCACGGCGGCGGACTCCACCCCGAGGTAGGAGAAGAGCAGCAGGGCGGCGGAGGCGGAGACCGCACCGATGGCGCTGTGGCCACTGGCGTTGAACGGCCCGAGCCGGGACGGATCGAAGAAGAACAGGCCGCCCACGGCGACGAGGAGCAGCGGCACGAACTTCAGCACCGTCGACACCAGCTGGACGGCGCCCACGTACCGGGTGCCGGCGAAGTTGGCGAGCGCGGGCAGCCACTGCAGGGCCAGCGCGGCCAGGCAGACGGTCCAGCGATGGCCGCCCAGCGGGACGAGCACGCCGAGATAGCCGACGGCGGCGACGGCGAGCGCCGCGTTCGACACCCAGGTGGTGATCCAGTACGACCACGCGGCGAGGAACCCGGCGAAGTCGCCGAAGGCCTCGCGGGCGTAGACGTACGGGCCGCCGGTACGGGGGTCGCGCGCGGCGAGCCGGCCGAAGACCAGGGCCAGCGCGATGGCGCCGACGGTCAGCACGGCGAAGGCGACCAGGCTGACCGTGCCGTAGGGGGCGATGGAGGCGGGGAGCAGGAAGATGCCGCCACCGATGATGTTGCCCATCACCAGCGCGGTCGCGACCGGGAGGCCGAAGCGGCGGGCATGTCTGCTGCCGCAGCCATGGGCGTCCGTGCCGCCCGTGGCCTCGCGTGGGTCTCCGACGGGGACGGTGAGGTCCTCGGAGGGGGCCGGAGCCGGCTGCGGGGCGGTTCCGGTGACGTGCATGGGGGTGCCTCTCATCGAACAGATGCCCCAGGATCGCCGGGACCGCCAGCCATGGTCCGCGAATCCCTGCCCCACCGCAAAATCACCGGTTCTTGTAGCGTCAGGCCCGGCCGATTGTGAAAAATATGCGCCGAAACGGGGGTCGTACCGCCAGATGTGTGGTGACGCCCGAGCCGTCAGTCGTGTTCCGGGCCCTCGGCCCACAGGTTGCGGACATGGCCCAGGTGCCGGGTCATGATCGCGTGTACGGCCTTCTCGTCCCGCTCCAGCAGGGCGTCGAGGAGTTCCAGGTGCTCCTCGGCCGAGGCGAGCAGGCGGCCGGCCTCCACCAGGGCCGTCAGGCCGTAGAGGCGGGAGCGGCCGCGCAGGTCGGCCACCACCTCGACCAGATGGGCGTTGCCCGCGAGGGCGAGCAGACCGAGATGGAAGCGGGTGTCGGACTCGACATAGGCGATCAGGTCGCCCGCGACCGCCGCCGTGACGATCTCGCGGGCCGCCGGGCGCAGCGCCTCCAGCGAGACCCGGTCGGCGGTCCGGGCGAGTGCGACCACGGTGGGGATCTCGACGAGCGCCCGGATGTGCGTGTACTCGTCCAGTTGCCTGTCGGACACCGCGGTGACCCGGAACCCCTTGTTCGGCACGGCGTCGACCAGGCCCTCCTTGGCCAGGTCCAGCATCGCCTCCCGCACCGGCGTCGCCGACACGCCGAAACGGGCGGCGAGCGAGGGCGCGGAGTACACCTCGCCCGGCCGCAGCTCGCCCGCGATCAGCGCGGCGCGCAGCGCGTCGGCGACCCGCTCGCGGTAGCTGCTGCGCCGACCGCCCACGAGAGGGAGCGCGGGCAGGTCCGAGTCCGAACTGGTCTGTGCCATGTCACGCATCACCGGGGGAGTCTAGAGCAGGACGGGAGGCACCGTGCCCAGGTCCTGGGGCCTGGGGCACGGACCTAGAGGACGAAGCCCTCCGGGAAGGGATCGGTGGGGTCGAGGAGGTACTGCGCGGTGCCGGTGATCCACGCGCGGCCGGTGAAGCTCGGCAGGACGGCCGGGGCACCGGCGACCCGCGTGGTGCCGAGCAGGCGTCCGGTGAACCGGGTCCCGATGAAGGACTCGTTCACGAACTCGGTGTGCAACGGCAGTTCGCCCCGCGCGTGCAGTTGCGCCATGCGCGCGCTCGTCCCCGTGCCGCACGGGGAGCGGTCGAACCAGCCCGGGTGGATGACCATGGCGTGCCGCGAGTGACGTGCGGTGGCGCCGGGCGCGTAGAGGTGGACGTGGTGGCAGCCGTGGATGGACGGGTCCTCGGGATGCACCGGCCGCGCCTCGGAGTTGATCGCCTCCATCAGCGACAGCCCGGACGCGAGGATGTCGTCCTTGCGGGCCCGGTCGAAGGGCAGCGCGAAGGCGTCGAGGGGCAGGATCGCGTAGAAGTTGCCGCCGTAGGCGAGGTCGTAGGTGACCGTACGGCCGTCGGGCAGGGTGATCTCGCGGTCCAGGGCGACGGCGAACGACGGCACGTTCTTCAGGGTCACGTGCCGCGCGGCCCCCTTCTCCACCGCCACCTCGGCGACCACCGGCCCCGCGGGGGTGTCGAGCCGGATGGTGGTCACCGGCTCCACCACCTCCACCATGCCCGTCTCGACCAGCACCGTGGCGACCCCGATGGTGCCGTGCCCGCACATCGGCAGATACCCGGAGACCTCCACATAGATGACGCCCCAGTCGCAGTCGGGGCGGCTCGGCGGCTGCAGGACGGCGCCGCTCATCGCGGAGTGGCCGCGCGGCTCGTTCATCAGCAACTGCTTGACGTGGTCCAGGTGTTCACGAAAGTACAGCCGCCGCTCGTTCATCGTCGCACCCGGTACGGTGCCGATCCCACCGGTGATCACCCGGGTCGGCATGCCCTCGGTGTGCGAGTCGACGGCGTGCAGCACGACCTTGCTGCGCATGTTCCGGCCTCCTTGTCGGACTGCGTCAGCCGAGCCCCGCGGCGACGGCCTTCTCGGTCGCCGCGCGGACCGTGGCCTCCTGCTCGGGCAGGAGCGGGACGCGCGGCGGACGCACCGGACCGCCGTAGCGGCCGACGACGTCCATGGACAGCTTGATCGCCTGCACGAACTCCACCCGCGAGTCCCAGCGCAGCAGCGGGTGCAGCTGCCGGTACCGGGGGAGTGCCGTGGTGAGGTCGCCGGCCACAGCGGCGCGGTACAGCTCCACCGAGGCGCGCGGCAGCGCGTTGGGGTAGCCGGCCACCCAGCCCTTGGCGCCCGCCACGGCCAGCTCCAGCAGGACGTCGTCGGCGCCGATCAACAGGTCGAGTTCCGGGGCCAGTTCGGCGATGCGGTAGGCGCGGCGGACGTCACCGGAGAACTCCTTGACGCCGTGGATGTGACCCTCGCCGTGCAGCCGGGCGAGGAGTTCGGGCACCAGGTCGACCTTGGTGTCGATCGGGTTGTTGTACGCCACCACCGGCAGCCCCGCGCGGGCGACCTCGGCGTAGTGGGCGAGCACGGCTCGCTCGTCGGCGCGGTAGGCGTTGGGCGGCAGCAGCATCACCGACGCGCAGCCGGCCTCGCCCGCCTGCTCGGCCCAGCGCCGGGCCTCCGCCGAGCCGTAGGCGGCGACGCCCGGCATCACCCGCTCGCCGCCGATCGCCGCGACGGCCGTTTCCACCACCCGGGCGCGCTCCTCGGCGGTGAGCACCTGGTACTCGCCGAGCGAGCCATTGGGTACGACGCCGTCACAGCCGTTCGCGACCAGCCAGGAGCAGTGCGCGGCGTAGCGGTCGTGGTCGACGGAGAGGTCGTCGCGCAGCGGGAGGGCGGTGGCGACGAGGACGCCGCGCCACGGGCGGCTCTGCGGGTGGGTCATCTGTGGTCCCCAATCCAATGACGTGTGACATGGTACTGGTGCGGTGTGCCGAGGTCGTCGTGAATGCTGGGTCGTGGGTCGTGACTCGTGACCGTGCCTCGTGAGCCGTGAGCCGTGAGCCGTGAGCCGTGAGGCGGCTTGCCGGCGGGAGCGGTTCGGGGCGGGGGCTCAGTCGTCCGGCAGTGCGGCCAGGACGCCGAGCGGTACCGGCCGGGCGAACGGGCGGCGTCCCGCGGTGAGCGGGCATCCGGTCAGACCGGCCACCGCGGGTGCGCACATCCGGCCCTGGCACCAACCCATGCCGGCCCGCGTGAACAGCTTCACCGTGCGCAGATCGCCCGCGCCGAGCGAACGGGCGGCCGTGCGGACCGCGCCGGCCGTGACCTCCTCGCAGCGGCACACCACCGTGTCGTCCGTGAGCCGGTCGGCCCAGCCCGCGGGCGGCGCGTACGCCGCTTCCAGTGCGGCGAAGAACCGCCGCAGCCGGGCTCTGGCACGGGCGGACGCCGCCCAGGAACGTGGGTCGGGCGCGACACCGCGCAGACGGGCGGCGATCGAGCGGCCGGCGATATGGCCCTCGGCGAGCGCGAGCGCGGCGCCGCCGATGCCGGTGGTCTCTCCGGCGGCCCAGACCCCGGGCACGTCGGTGCGCTGCTCGTCGTCCACTCGTACGGCCGTGCCGGTCGGCCCGGACAGCGTGCAGCCGAGCGTCTCGGCGAGGTCGGTGTGCGGCAGCATGCCGTGTCCGACGGCGAGGGTGTCACAGGAGATGCGGCGCGCGCTGCCGGGCCTGATCCGGCCGTCGTTCCGCAGCGCGGCGACGGTGACCGCCGTCAGCCGGTCGGTGCCGTGCGCCTCCACCACGCTGTGCCGGGACAGCGTGCGAATGCGGTGGCGCATCAACTGCCCTGCGTACCAGGCGCCTTCGGCGAGCTTGCCGGGCTCGGCCGCGAGGGCCGGGGCGCCGCGCAACAGGGCCACGGGGGCGGCGGACTCGACCAGCGCCGCCACTCGCGCTCCGGCCGCGGCGAGCCCCGTGGCCACCGGCAGCAGCAGCGGACCGGTGCCGGCGACCACGACCCTGCGGCCGGGCAGCACCAGAGCGCCCTTGAGCATGGCCTGCGCGCCGCCCGCGGTGACGACACCGGGCAGCGTCCAGCCAGGGAAGGGCAGGACACGCTCGTAACCGCCGGTGGCGAGCAGCACGGCGTCGGCACGGACGGTGGCCCCCTCCTCCTCGGCGGGACCGCGCAGCGCGTACACCGTGAAGGAGGAGTCCGACGCGCGCTGGACGGCCCAGACATGATGATCCGTCAGATGGGTGATCCGTCCGGCCGCGATGTGCCGCTCGATGCCCTCCCGGAGCCGCCGCCAGGTGCGCCACTGGTGGTGCAGTGCCTCGGGGCGGCGGGCGCCGAGGGCCCGTGCGGGCTGCCGGTAGAACTGGCCGCCCGCCTGCTCGGCCGCGTCGACCAGGGTGACCCGCACGCCCCGGTCGGCCGCCGCCAGCGCCCCGGCGAGACCCGCCGGGCCCGCCCCGACGACGGCGAGGTGCGCCCGTTCAGTCATCGTCGTGTCCCGTCCCCTCCTGGGTGCGGATCGCATCGCCCGGCCGTACGGGTACCAGGCAGGCCCGTTGGTTCGGGCGGCCGTTGACGGTCACCAGGCAGTCGAAGCACACTCCGATGCCGCAGAAGACCCCGCGGGGCCGGCCGGCGCCACGGGTGCTGCGCCAGGCCGTCACGCCCGCCGCCCACAGCACCGCCGCGACCGTCTGCCCCGGCACGGCCGGAACGGGCCGGTCGTCGAAGGTGACGGTGAAGGCCTCGCCCGGCCGGGACCGGGCCAGCTCCAGGGGATTCACGGTGTGTCGCCTCCGTCGGTGTCGAACCGCTCCGGCCGGAACGGCGTGAGATCCAGGTCCGGTGCCTTCCCGGTCAGCGTCTGCGCGATCAACTGCCCGGTGCCGGTGGCCAGTCCGATACCGGCACCCTCGTGCCCGCAGGCGTGGAAGAGCCCCGGCGCGCGGGGATCCGGGCCGATCGCCGGGAGGTGGTCGGGCAGATACGGCCGGAAACCCGCGTACGTCCGCAGCGCGCGCACCCGCTCCAGGAACGGGAACAGCCCGATCGCCCCGGCCGCGAGTGCCCGCACCGCCGCGAGCGACAGCGAGCGGTCGAAGCCGACCCGTTCCCGGCTCGCGCCGATCAGCACCGGCCCGGCGGCCGTGCCCTCCACCACCGGCGAGGTGCGCAGGGCGGCCGAGTCGCTCGCGACGTCGGCCATGTAGTCCGCCGCGTACACCTTGTGCCGGACCATCCGCGGCAGCGGCTCGGTGACCAGGACGAAGCCCCGTCGCGGGAGCACCGGGAGCCGGACGCCGGCGAGTGCCGCGAGTTCGCCGCCCCAGGTGCCGGCCGCGTTCACCACCGCCGGTGCGTGCAGGTCGCCCCGGTCGGTGCGGACGCCGGCCGCCGCGCCGTCGGGTCCGCGCAGCAGCCCGGTCACGGTCCAGCCCGTGTGCAGGCGGGCGCCGGAGACGCGCAGCAGGCGGGCGGCGGCGAGGGCGGGCATGACCTGGGCGTCCTGCGGGTAGTGCACCCCGCCCGCCATGCCGGTTGCCAAGTGCGGTTCCAGGAAGGGTAGTTGGTCGGCGTCCACCGGGTGGGCCTCGACGCCCGCGTGCCGCTGGCCGTCGGCGAAGGCGTGCAGCGCGGTGAGGCCCTCGGGGGCGGCGGCGACCACCAGGCCGCCCTTGGGCTCGTACTCGACGGCCGTACCCAGTTCGTCGCCCAGCCGCGACCACAACCGGGCCGACAGCAGGGCGAGATCGAGTTCGGGGCCCGGTTCCTTGTCGGAGACGAGCAGGTTTCCCTCGCCCGCGCCGGTGGTGCCGCCGGCCACCGGGCCCCGGTCCACCACCCGCACGTCGAGGCCGGCCCGTGCCGCGTACAGCGCACAGGCCGCACCCACCATTCCGGCTCCGACGATCACGACATCGCAGGTCAGTCGCTTCGCCACGGCAGTACTATGTCACATGGCGCAGATTCTGAGGAGACTTCGGGCGCTCTCGGGCCGACACCGTCTCCCCGCGGCCCTCCGGATCGGCCGCGGCCCCTGGTCCCAGGCGTGGACACCCTCTTGACGTCTCCGGAGGGCGGATCGACACTCCAGGGAGGGAATCCTAGTGAACGGGTAGGAAAACATGCCGCGCCTCGAAACGGTCACCGGCCCGGCCGGTCGTACGCCGTTGCGCGCCGCCCTGCTCACCTCCCGCCGGCACATCGACCTGCTGCGCGTCTGCAGCGCGATCAGCCTTCACCGCTGAGCCGGGGCCCCGCACGCCCCTCGGCCGCCGCCCGCCCGCCGACGCCGCCCGTCGGCGCGCACCTCCGCACGCCCACCACCTGGGGAGACGCATGTCCATCACTCCGCTCGCCGCCTTGTCCGTCCACCGCGCCGCCCCCGTCTTCCGGGGCCGGATCGGCCGGGACGCGCGCAGCGGCCACTACGCCGTGCCCCACCGCTACCGGCTCCATCTGTCGACCGCCTGCCCCGACGGACTGCGCCTCGCCGTCGGACACGGCCTGCTCGGCCTGGACGCGGACTGTCCGGTCACCCTCCTGCCCGCCGTCCCGGACTGTCCCGGCGGCGGCCACTCCGCGCTGCGCCCCCTGTACGAGGCGAGCGCCCACCACTACACCGGCCCGGCCCTCGGGCCCGTGCTCAGCGACGACTGGTCCGGACGCATCGTCAGCACCCACGCCCCCGACATCCTGCGCGACCTCGACCGCTTCCCGCGCACGGGCCGTGTCTCGCTGTACCCCCGAGGCCTGGAGTCCGTGATCGAGGCCGTCGAGCGGATGTGCGCCGAGGGGATCACGCAGGCCGCGCAGCGCGCCGGAGCGGCCGGCGCCGACCCGGCCGAGCGGGCCGCCGCCCTCGACGTGCTCCTCGACACCCTGGGCCGACTGGAGAACCGGCTGGCCGGCGAGGAGTACCTGGCCGACGACCGGCTCACCGCCGCCGACATCGAACTGTGGGTGACGCTCGTGGAGTTGGACACGGTCCACCGCTGCCATCTCGACGCCAGTGCCGTGCACCGCATCGCCGGCCATCGCGCCCTGTGGGCCTACGCCCGCCGGATGACCGCCCACCCCGCGTTCCGCAGCGCTCTCGACCTCGACGGCATCTCCCGGCGCCACCAAGGCCGTTGCCGGGGCCTGGAGGCCGCCGGAGCCGCCGTCCAGATCCTGGACTGGGCGAGCCTCTCCGCCGCGGCCGAGGACGCCTGCCGCAGGTGAGAACGCGGCGGCCGTGCCCTCGTCCGAGGTCGACCCGCCCTGCCCGCCGCTGAACAGCTCCTGACCTGCCATCAGCCCGATCGGGTGCATGCGCCGTGTGCCGATGGCCGATGGCCGATGGCCGATCGCCGTGTGCCGTGCGTCATGCAGCCTGCGCCGCCGCAGGCGGTCCGTGCGGGGCCGCGGCGCGGGAACAACCGGAGCCGGTCGCGCGTTGTGCGTCATGACGAGATCCGGTGGGCGGCCGAGACGGCCCGGCCCGCCCCGGCCGACGGACGGAGGTGACGGTCGTGAGGTTGGTGCCCGGTGCGCTCCCGCCGCCCGCCCCGCACCCCTACCGCTCCGTCCGTCTGCACTCCCGGCCGCACATAGACCTCCAGCGCGTGTCCGCCGCGCTCTGTCGCCACTGACTCATCGCCCCCGGCTTCACGGCCCGGATCTCCTCCCGCCGCGCTCGCCTCGCCGACGCCTGCCTCCGCGAGCCGGTGTTCCCTCACGGACGTCAAGGAAGGCACCCACGTGTCCTCAACCTCCCCTTCCCATCTGCACCTTGCCGTCGCCCTGGACGGCACCGGCTGGCACCCCGCCTCCTGGCGCGACCCGGTCGCGCACCCCCGGGACCTGCTCACCGCCGGCTACTGGGCCGACCTGGTCGCCGAGGCCGAGCGCGGTCTCCTCGACCTCGTCACCTTCGAGGACGGCCTCGGCCCGCAGTCCTCGCACGTCCTCGCCCCCGACGAGCGCACCGACCAGGTCCGCGGCCGACTCGACGCGGTCCTCGTCGCGTCCCGCGTCGCCCCGCTCACCCGGCACATAGGCCTGGTGCCGACCGTGGTGTCCACGCACACCGAGCCGTTCCACATCTCCAAGGCGATCGCCACCCTCGACTACGTCAGCACCGGCCGCGGCGGGCTGCGCGTCCAGGTCAGCGCCCGGCCGGACGAGGCCGCCCACTTCGGCCGCCGCACCGTCCGCCGGATCGAGTCCCCCGACAGCCCGGCCGCGCGGGACGTGCTCACCGAGCTGTTCGACGAGGCCGCCGACCACGTGGAGGTGGTGCGCCGGCTCTGGGACAGCTGGGAGGACGACGCCGAGATCCGGGACGCGGCCACGGGCCGCTTCATCGACCGGGACAAGCTGCACTACATCGACTTCGAGGGCCGTCACTTCAGCGTCAAGGGCCCCTCGATCACGCCTCGGCCGCCGCAGGGCCAGCCGCTGGTCACGGCTCTCGCCCACCGCTCCGCCGCGTACCGGCTCGTCGCCCGTCAGGCCGACATCGGGTACGTCACCCCGCAGGACGCGGACCAGGCTCGCGCGATCGTCGCCGAGATCCGCGCCGAGCAGCGGGCGGCGGGCCGCGCCGCGGACACCCTGCACGTCTTCGGCGACCTCGTGGTGTTCCTCGACGACAGCCGGGCGCAGGCACAGGAGCGGCGGGAGCGGCTGGACGCGCTCGCGGGCGAGCCGTACACGAGCGACGCCCGGATCTTCACCGGCACCGCCGGCCAACTCACCGATCTGCTTGAGGAGTTGTCGACCGGCGGGCTGACCGGCTTCCGGCTGCGACCGGCCGTCGCCGGCCACGACCTGCCCCGCGTCAGCCGCGATCTCGTGCCCGAACTCCAGCGCAGGGGCCGCTTCCGGGACGCCTACGAGGCCGACACCCTGCGCGGCCTGCTCGGCCTCGCCCGCCCCGCCAACCGCTATTCCTCCCGGCCCCCGGCTTCGCCCGAGCCCGAGTCCGGAGCCGGGGCTACCCCCACACCCACCGCCACCGCCTGACCGGCCGGAGAGGACGACCGCCCCATGAGCAAGCCGCTGAAGCAGATCCACCTGGCCGCCCACTTCCCCGGCGTCAACAACACCACCGTGTGGAGCGACCCCGCCGCCGGCAGCCACATCGAGTTCAGCTCCTTCGTGCACTTCGCGCGGACCGCCGAACGCGCCAAGTTCGACTTCCTGTTCCTCGCCGAGGGCCTCAGGCTGCGCGAACAGGGCGGGCAGATCTACGACCTGGACGTCGTCGGCCGCCCGGACACCTTCACCGTGCTGGCCGCCCTGGCCGCCGTCACCGACCGGCTGGGCCTGACCGGCACCATCAACTCCACGTTCAACGAGCCGTACGAGGTGGCCCGCCAGTTCGCCAGCCTCGACCACCTCTCCGGCGGCCGCTCCGCGTGGAACGTCGTCACCTCCTGGGACGCCTTCACCGGCGAGAACTTCCGCCGCGGCGGCTTTCTGCCGCAGGAGGAGCGCTACTCCCGCGCCAAGGAGTTCCTCGCCACCGCGCACGAACTCTTCGACTCCTGGCGCGGTGACGAGATCATCGCCGACCGGGCCACCGGCACCTTCCTGCGGGACGCCAAGGCCGGTGCCTTCGTCCACCGGGGGCAGCACTTCGACATCCACGGCCGGTTCAACGTCCCGCGCTCCCCGCAGGGCCGCCCGGTGATCTTCCAGGCCGGAGACTCCGACGAGGGCCGCGAGTTCGCCGCCGCCGGCGCGGACGCGATCTTCAGCCGGTACTCGACGCTCCAGGAGGGCCAGGCCTTCTACACCGACGTCAAGAGGCGACTGGCCGCATACGGCCGCCGGCCCGACCAGCTGCTCATCCTGCCCGCCGCCACGTTCGTCCTCGGCGACACCGACCAGGACGCCGCCGAACTCGCCCGCGAGGTCCGCCGGCAGCAGGTCAGCGGCGCGACCGCCATCAAGCACCTGGAGTTCGTCTGGAACCGCGACCTGTCCGCGTACGACCCGGAGGGCCCGCTGCCCGACGTCGACCCGGTGGTGAGCGAGGACCACATATCCCGGGGCCGCGCCCAAGTGCGCATGTACCGGGACCCGGTCGCCATCGCCCGCGAGTGGCGGCAGCTCGCCGAGGCCAACAAGTGGTCCATCCGCGACCTGGTCATCAACACCGGCAACCGGCAGACCTTCGTCGGATCCCCGGCCACCGTCGCCCGCACCGTGAACGACTTCGTGCAGGCCGACGCCTCCGACGGCTTCATCCTCGTCCCGCACCTCACCCCGGCCGGCCTCGACCCCTTCGCCGACAAGGTCGTGCCCCTGCTCCAGGAACGGGGCGTGTTCCGCGCCGACTACGCGGGCACGACCCTGCGCGACCACCTCGGCCTCGCCCACCCGGACGCCGGCGCCGGCGGCGCGCCGGAGCGGGCCGCGTCGTGACGGAGGCACCGGACCCGCCGTTCCCCCGGGTGCCCGTCCTGTGGTGAACACCGGTGCGGCCGCGGACGTCACCTCCCCCGTAGGTGACGTCCGCGGCCCTTCCCCCGGTGCCGGACAGTGGCCGTTGTCGTCCGTGTGCCGTCACCAGCACATGACCGCGGTCTCTCCCGAACCCCACGTCGAGTAGAGGCGGACCCGGACGGTGTAGCGCCGGCCCTTGACGAGCCGGACCCGGACGGCGGCGTTGTGCGGGCCGCCGCCGTCGTCGTGGCCGGCGAGGAAGCGCGGCACCCCGTCGCGCTCCTCGAAGACCACGAGCACGGTGTCGGCGTCGCCGAAGGTGCCCACGGTGTAGTCGCGGGTCTCCGGCGGCTCGACGGTGAAGTCGGCCTGCTCGCCCGGCCCGAGACCGAGCGGTGCCGACCGGAACGGCATCAGCGCGGCCGGCCCCGCCGGGTCGCCCGGCGGATACCAGCGCAGCACGAACTCCTTGTCGGCCGGGGACGGCCCGCCGGACGGGGACAGCCCGCCGCGGTACTGCTCCGGCTCCAGGACCAGCCCGGGCCCGAACGGGAACGTCATCACCGACTGCGGATCCCACACCGAGCCGCTCGCCTCGCCGGCGGCCAGCTCCCGCAGGACGTTCGTGTACGTCGTCTCCCGGCCGAAGAAGTTCGGCGGGCCCGCCAGCTCGGCGTACACGGCCTCGTCGTCCCAGTGGAGCCGGGCGTGCGGGCTCTGGTGCTCGTGCACCATGCCGAGTGCGTGCCCGATCTCGTGCAGGACCGTGCCGCGCTCCCCGGGCCCGGTCACGTCCCAGCCCAGGTTCATGGTGCGCTCGCTGCGCCCCACCGCCAGTGCCTCCCGGCCCACCGCCGACCAGGAACCGCCGCCGGCCTGGAACCCGATCCGCAGCTCCGCCTCGCGCCGGTCGCCGACCTCCGCGAACGCGACGCCGAGACCGAGCCCCTGCCATTCGCGGAAGGATTCGCGGACCACGTCCCGCTGCTCCTCGTCACCGGCCCACGGCACCCGGCGCAGCTCACCGGTGCCGGGGACCGCGATCACCGAGGCGTCGGCGGCGTCGTCGAAGAAGGAGTAGTGCAGCACCGTGCCGTTGACCCACATCCGCCGCCCGGCGAGCAGCGCGTCCAGCCGCTCGGCGGTCAGCCCCGGTGCGAAGCACGGGGCCGGCTGCCGCGGAAGCGAGCAGAGACGTCGGGTCATGGGGCCAGCGTGCCCGCCCGCCGCCGTCGGGCGCCTGAGTCGGGGGCTACTCAAGTCGCCCTGTATCAAACCTGAGTACCCGTGCTCTGTACGACGTGAGGACTTACGAACAGGACGCGAGGATGCCGGAGCCGCCCTGGCCGTTCACCGGCCGGGACGACGAACTGGAGCGGGTGCGCACGGCGTCGGCGGCCGGCCGGCACGGCATCGTGGTGACCGGACCGGCCGGTCACGGCAAGACCCGGCTGATCTCGGAGGCGCTCCGGGGCACCGACCACGTCCGGGTGACCGGCACGCCGGAGGCCCGGGACCTGCCGTTCGCCGCCTTCGCCCACGTGCTGCCCGACACCGTCTCGCCGCATCGCGCGGTGCGGATCCTGTCCGGGGTGCGGCTCCTCGTCGTGGACGACGCCCATCTGCTGGACGAGTCCTCCGCCGCCCTCGTCCACCAGCTCGCCGTGCACGGCCGCACCCGGCTCGTCGTGGCGGCGGTGGACGGGGTGCCCGCGCCCGGCGCGGTGTCCCGGCTGTGGACCGGTGAGCTGCTGCCCCGGCTGGCCCTCGAACCGCTGCCCCGCGAGGACATCGCCGAACTGCTCGCAGCCGCCGGGCTGGAACCGCTCACCGTGCGCCGTCTGCACCGGATGTGCGGGGGCGATCTGCGGCTGCTGCGCGACCTGGTCGCGGCGCTCGGCACGGCCGGTCGGCTGACCGCCGTTCCCGGCACGCGGGAACGGGCCTGGCGCGGGGCGCTGCCGATCACCGCGGCCGTACGCGAGCGACTCGCCCCGGTGCTGGAGCGCTCCGCGCCCGGCGAGCGGGACACCCTGGAACGCCTGGCGTTCGCCGAGCCGCTGCCGATGTCGCCGGACGACCTCGACCTGGCCGTCCTGGAGCGTCTGGAGACGGACGGTCTGATCCACGTCGACGACGGGGGCACCGCCGTCACCCTCGCCCACCCCCTGCACGGGGCGGCCCTGCGGGCCACGACCGGCACCCTGCGCGCCCGGCGGCTGGCCGGTGCGCCGCGCGACCACCGGCCGGCCCTCGAAGCCGAACGGCGTCGCCTGGCAGGGCGGATCGAGCAGCTCGACGTACGGACGACGCCCGCACCCGTGGGGGAGTCGCTGGTGGCGCGGGGCACCCAGGTCCCGGCCGGTTACGCCGCCGTCCGCGCCCGGTTCGCCCGGCTGCGCGGAGAGGTGCGGGACGCCGCCGCCTGGGCACGGGAGGGTCTGCGCGACGCGCCGCAGGACTCGGACTGCCTCGCCGAACTGCGGGCGGCCCAAGGAGAGCCGGGCGCGGCGGGCGATGACGACGTGTACGCCCGCCACGACGCCGTACGCCTCGGTGAACCCGAGCGGGCCGTCGGCCGGCTGCCCGCAGGCAGCGTGCTCGCACGGCACGGGGAAGCGCTGGCACGAGGAGACGGGGCCGGACTGGACCAGGTCGCCGAGGTCCTGGCGGAGCGCGGCTTCCTGCTGTTCGCGGCCGAGGCGTACGCCCAGGCCGTGGGGGTCCACCGGGAGCCGCGTGCGCAGCGGGTCTCCCGTACCCGGGCGGTCGCGCTCGCGAGGCGGTGCCAGGGGGCACGCACACCCGCGCTGGCCGGGCTCGCGCTCGGTGAACTGACCGCCCGGCAGCGGCAGATCGTGACGCTCGCCGCGGCCGGGCTGAGCAATCGGGAGATCGCCGAGAAGCTGACCCTGTCGGTGCGGACCGTGGGCAACCACCTGTACGGCGCCTACAGCCGCCTCGGCACCGGTGACCGCGCGGCGTTGCCGTGGCTATGCGAGTCGGCGTAACCTCCAGGGCCCTTCTTTCGGATCAGGCCGACTTCGGGCGACGGCGCCTTGCTCGGCAAGATCCGAAAGAGAGGCCCTACGCCGCCCCGAACGCCGCGAACGCCCAGCCCGTCGCCTGGTGGACCGGGTCCTCGGGCAGGGTGGCACGGGCGTCGCGGAGGGCCTCGGCCAGGGACACACCGGTGTCGAGGCCCTTGTGCAGCGCCAGCATCAGCGGCACCACCGCCGCGTCGTTGACGGGTGCGCTGCTCGCCACCACCCCGGCCGTGCCCAGCGGCAGCAACGCGGTGACCAGGCCGAGGAGTTCGTCGGCGCCGACGGAGGCGAGGCGGGCGGTGTCGCAGCTGGAGAGGATGATCCGGTACGGGCTGCGGGCCAGCCGCTCGAAGTCGTGCACGATCAACGGCCCGTCGGCCATGCGCAGAGCCGAGAAGAGGGGGCTGTCCGCACGGAACGTGCCATGGGCCGCGAGATGCGCGAGGGCCGCTCCGTCGAGGTGCTCCAGGACGCGCGGGACCTGCGCCCGGTCGCCTTCCAGGACGGTCGCCGTGCCGTACCGGTCGGCCAGTTCCGGTACTTCCGCGCCGCCGGTCGCGAGGCCGGGCCCGCGGACCAGCACCGGCCGGCCGCCCGGCGGCGGATCGGTCTCGCGGGCGCGCAGCCAGCTGCCCGCCGACGGCGACACGCTCAGCACCCGCTCGCGCAGCGCGGGCAGCAGCGCCCACGGCACCCGGTGCAGCGCCCCCGGCGGCACGATCACCACGGGCCCGGAGCCCAGCCGGGCCGCCGCCCCGCCCAGCAGCAGTTTCTGCAGCCGCAGGCCGGCGGCCTCCACCAGGGGCAGCCGGGCCTCGGCGCCGGGGTGGGCGAGCCGGCGCAGCCCGGCCTGGACGTACTCGGCCTCGGCCACCGCCTCGGCCAGCGAGCCGCCGGCGAACCGCCGTACCCTCCCCTGACCGCACAGCAGGACGTGCACCCGCCCGTCGACCACGGCGAGTTCGACGAGGCACGCCTCGCCGAGCCGGTCCAGCAACCGGCCCACCTCGAAGCGGTCGCCCTCGTGCGGCGCGGCCCCGCGCATGTGGCGGATGCGGGAGCGGATCTCCCGCTCCAGGCGCCGCTGTTCGCGCTCCAGCGCGGGCACCGGGCGGCCCTCCATCCGGGCCTCCTCCGCGCGGGCCGCGATCTCCCGGTAGGCGGTCAGACCGCTCAGCAGCGCCGGATCGGCCGGCGGCCGGGTGGGCGGTGCGGACAGTACGGTCGCCCGCCAGCGCTCGCTCCACTGGAGCAGTCGGCGCGGGGTGCCGTGGGTGAGGCTCACCTCCTGGGCCAGCGCGGCCAGTTCGGCGCCCTGCGCGGTGGCATGCGCCCGCAGCTCCGAGGCGCCGAGCGTCATCCCGTGGTCGTCCAGCACGTCCAGACCGCGCCGGCAGGCCTCCAGCACGCCCCGCCGCGACCCGGCCGCGCGCGCCCGCAGCGCCTGCGCCGCCCAGCCCGTGACCCGGGCCGGCGGCGGCCCGCCGTGCCGGCTGCGCGCGGCCACCGCCAAGTGCCGTTCCGCGTCGGCCGTCCAGCCCAGCGACAGCGCGATGCGGCCCGCGAGCAGCGACGCCTCCGGCGCGGCCGGCGAGCCGAACGACGCCAGTCGCCCGGCGACGGCGGCCGCGTCCGCGACCAGCCGCCCCGAGCGGCGCCCGGCCGCCACCCGTGCCTCGATCAGCACCAGCCGGGCGTGCGTCTCCCACCACGTCCGCCGCTGCGCCGAGAACAGCCGTACGGCGACGGCGGCGCGGGCTATCGCGGTGTGCGCGTCCCCGGCCGAGCGGGCGGCGCGGGCGGCGGCCAGCAACAGCTCGGCCTTGCGGGTCGACTGCCCGCCGATCCGGTCCAGCAGCGCGATCGTCGCGTCCGCCTCGGCGAGCGCCTCCGGGGCCAGCCCGGCCGCCATCAGCACCTCGCAGCGCCGGATGGAGAGCATGTAGGTGGGCGTGCCGAGTTTCGCGTACCGCTCCTCGGCCTCGTCCAGCAGCCGCAGCGACGCCGGGATGTCCCCGCAGCGGAACGCGGCGAGCCCCCGGCTCTCCACCGCGTCGGCCTTGTCGTGCTCCTGGCCGGTGGTGTCCCACAGCCGCTCCGCCGCAGTGAAGTCCGCGACCGCCCGGTCCACCGCGCCGAGCGCGAGATGCACGGTGGCCCGCAGGGTCAGCGCCCGCGCGGTCCAGATGTCGTCGCCGACCTGGCGCAGCACGGGCAGCGCCCGCCGCACGTCCTCCAGCGCCTCCCGGTGGTGCCCCAGCACCCACCACACGTACGCCCGCCGGAACAGCACCCGGGCCCGGGTGTGTCCCGTGCCCCGCGCGACGCCCCGCTCGAACGAGGTGAGCCCCTGTCGCGTGCGCCCCGCGTGCACCAGTGCGACCCCGAGCGTCGCGAGCACATCCGCCTCACGGTCGGCCGACTCGGCGCGCGCGGCCAGGTCCCGGGCGCGGCGCAGATGCCGCAACGCGATCCGCAGATCTCCGAAGTCCCGCTGCCAGATGCCGAGCACCTGGTGGGCGACGCTGGCGTGCAGCGCTGGCGGACCGGCCCGCAGCACCTGTTCCGCGCGTGCCCGGGCATCGCCCGGGTCGGCGAACACCAAGGGCAGCAGTTCGAGAACCGACTCGCCTTCCGCTGTCACGTCTCGCATGGTAGTGGCCTGCTGTATCAGACGGTGGCCCCGAGGCTCTCACTGTCGAACACCGTCTTGTCGGGGGAGGAGACACCATGGCACCACAGCGTTTCCACGAGCAGTTCGACCACATCCGGCGGTCCATGCCCGACGTCGCTCTGGCGATGGGCCCGTACGAGGACGCCGCCGGGCACTTCCTGTACGAGAAGGGCGTCGTGCTCGCCCGGGACGGGGAGGAGGCCCGGGTCGTCGAGGACGCCGTGCGCGCCCACTTCACCGCCACGGCGGGGCTCGTCCCCGACCATGTGCGCCGGGACGGCCCGCAGAGCAACCGCACCGGAGTGACCCGCATCCGCATCGGCGACCCCACCGAGGGCGCCGACGCCGTCCCGCACGCCCTGCGCGCCCTGCGGGAGGCCGAGGACCGCCAGGGCCGCCGCCTGGTCGGCCGCAACCACCTCGTGCACATCGCGGTCAACGCCTGCCCGAGCGACGAGCCGGTGCCCGTGCCGCGCACCCAGCCGCCCAACCCGGCCGCCGCGGGGGGCCGTTACGACGCGGACAGCGCCGCACGGGTCCTCGTGGTCGACACCGGGCTGGTGCGCGACCACCGCGACTACCCGCTGCTCGCGCACACCACGGGCGACGCCCAGCCGGCCGAGACCGACGCCGACGGGGTGCTGCGCCAGTACGCCGGGCACGGCACGTTCATCGCCGGGATCCTCGCGGCCGTCGCGCCCAACACCGACGTGACCGTCCGCAACACCATGAGCGAGGCGGGCGCGATCCTGGAGTCCGAGTTCGGCGCCCGGCTCTTCGAGGCGGTCGACGAGGGCGGCTGGCCCGACATCATCAGCCTCTCGGCCGGCACCACCACCGAGGGCACCGACGGGCTCATCGGCCTGGACGCGTTCATGCGGGAACTGCGCGGGCAGCGCACCCTGCTGGTGGCCGCCGCCGGCAACAACTCCAGCAACGCGCCGTTCTGGCCCGCCGCCTACGCGGGATCGCCCGAGTACGCGGACAGCGTGGTGTCGGTGGGCGCGCTGAGCGCGGACGGCGAGAGCGAGGCCTGCTTCAGCAACCACGGGCCCTGGGTGCGGGTCTACGCCCCGGGCGAGCGCCTCACCAGCGCCCTCACCGGTTTCGCCACGCCCGTGCCGTACCTCTACCAGCACTCCACCTACGACACCTGCCGGTTCGGCTTCGACTACTCCTGCACCTGCCAGTTCCCGCGCCACACCGGCACGTTGAGCGAGCACCGGGAGAAGACCGGCGCCAAGGCGCACCAGGTGATGTTCGACGGGCTCGCGCAGTGGAGCGGCACCTCCTTCGCCACGCCGGTCGTCGCGGGGCTCGTCGCCGCGCAGATGACGGCGCACCGGGAGCGCGACCCGCGCGCCGCCCGCGACCGGCTGCTGGCGTCGGCCGCGGACAGTACCGAAGTGCGTGGGGCGCGCGTCGCGGTGCTCCGGCCGCCCACCTGGCGTCCGGCGCCGGCCGTCGATCAGGCCGTGCCCGTATGAGGTCCGGAACGCTCCGCTCCGCGGCGTACGATGACGTGCCGTACACGAGGGGTGGAGCCGTGGACCGAACAGAGGTCGGCGCGCTCGTCCAGTCCGCCGTCGACGGGGACGCCGCGGCCTGGAAAGCGCTGGTAGAAGGGATGAGTCCGCTGGTGTGGTCGGTGGTGCGCGCACACCGGCTCTCCGAGGCCGACGGGCATGAGGTCTACCAGACCGTGTGGTTCCGCTTCGCCCAGCACCTGGGCCGCATCCGCGAGCCCGACAAGGCCGGTGCGTGGCTTGCCAGTACGGCCCGCAACGAGTGCCTGAAGGTGCTCAAGGCGATGGCCCGGCTGACGCTGACGGACGACCCGCGGGTGCTGGACCGGGCCAGCGACGAACGGACTCCGGAGGAGTCGCTGATCGCTTCGGAGGAGGCGGCGGACCGGGCCGAGCGCTTACGCCGCCTGTGGCAGGAGCTGGACGGACTGGGGGAGCGCTGCCGGCAGTTGCTGCGCGTACTGGTCTCCTCCCCGCCGCCCAGCTATGTGGAGGTCTCGGCCGCGCTCGGTATCGCGGTCGGCAGCATCGGACCCCTGCGGCAGCGCTGTCTGCGCCGGCTGCGGGCCAGGATGGACGCACGGGGAGCGGCATGAGCGGTTACGGCGACGACGGGATGCCCCCGGAGGGCGCGGTGGACGAGGAGGCGGCGGACCGCCTGGTGGAGGAGGAGCTGCGTCAGGCCGCCGCGGTCCTCGACCCGGTACCGGACGCACTGCGCCAACTGGCCCTGGAGGCCTACGCCCTGCACGACCTGGACGCGAGGATCGCCGAGCTGACCTTCGACTCCCTCGTGGACGCGCTGCCGGTGCGGGGTGTCATGGACGCACCGCGGATGCTGACGTTCCGCGCGGAGGAGGTCACCGTCGACGTCGAGGTCACCGAGGACGGGCTGATCGGCCAGGTGCTGCCGCCGCAGTCGGCGCGCATCGAGGTGCTCGGCGGACCGCAGACCGTCCGCCCGGTCACGGTCGACACCCTCGGCCGCTTCACCAGCCGGACACCGCCGGCCGGTCCGTTCGCCCTCAGGCTGCGGACCGGCGGGGCGGTGATCGTCACCGAGTGGCTGCGGACCTGATCCCGGCCGGTCCGGTCAGCGGAACGGGGTCACGGGGACCCCTTCACGACGACCAGGTCACGGGCAGCGTCCGGGGACCCCGGATCATCGTCCTGTGCCGCCACTGCACCTGCTCGGCCGGGACGGCGAGCCGCAGCCCGGGCAGCCGGTCCAGCAGGGTGTCCACCAGCAGCTCGGTCTGCAGCCGGGCCAGTACCGTGCCGGTGCAGAAGTGCGGGCCGTTGCCGAAGGCCACATGCGGGTTCGGATCGCGGTCGGGGTCGATGCGGTCCGGGTCGGGGAAGACGGCCGGGTCGCGGTTGGCGGCGAGGTAGGAGACGTAGACCGGCTCGCCCGCGGCGATCCGGTGGCCGGCGATCTCCACGTCCTCCAGCGCGATCCGGGCGAGCCCGACCGAGCTGCGGTGCGGGATCCAGCGGAACAGTTCGTCCAGCACCGGGCCGCGCGCCTCGGGCCGCGCCCGCATCCGCTGCATCAGCTCCGGCCGGGTCAGCATCAGGTACAGCATCTGACCGCAGTTGTGGGTGACGGCCTCGCCGCCGATCTGCAGCGGGCCGGCGAGCCCGACGGCCTCCTCCTCGCGGACGTCCCCGCGCGCCACGGCCCCGCCGAGCATCGAGTAGACGTCCTCGCCCGGACGGTCGGCCCGGGAGCGGATGGTCGCGGTGATCCACCCGTACAGGCCGTCCTTGGCCCGGCCGGCCGCCTCGACCCCGTTGGTCGAGATGATCTCCCGGGTCCAGGTGTGCACCTGTTCGCGGTCCTCGGCCGGTACGCCCATCAGCTCGCTGACCACGCCGAGCGGGAACGGCTCCAGCACCCGCTCGACCAGATCGGCCGGCGGCCCGTCCCGCAGGACGCCGTCCACCAGCTCGTCCAGAAGGGCCTGCGCGCGGGGCCGCAGCCGCTTCATCGCGCTCACCGTGAAGGCGCCGGCGACGGGCTTGCGCAGCCGGTTGTGGTCGGGCTGGTCGGCCCAGGCGAGCGAGCCCGGACGGGGCGCGAAGTTCGGCGCCATCCGGGTCACCTGACCGTGCGTCACCTCGGTGCGGCTGAACCGCGGGTCGTTGGTGATCAGCTTCACGTCGTCGTGACGGGTCGCCAACCACGCCCAGCCCTCGCCGAACGGCAGCCGGATCCGGGTCAGCGGGCCCTCGCGCATGAGGCCGGCGAGGGTCGGGTCGAAGTCCGTCCCGTCCAGGTCGGGGGTGCTCCAGTCCCTTACGGGCGGCGGGGCCTGCCCGGTGAGCGTGCTCTCCTCGGTCATGCGCACCACCCTGATACGGGTGCCTCCGGCTGTCCTGCGGTGGTGCTCCGAGTGGTGGGGCCGGGCGCCCGACGGGGTGGCGCCGGTGCCGTCGGGCGTGTGCGGCCGCGTGCCGGCCGCTCGCGCCCGCGGGGCGGGGCCGGACGCAGACAGGGCCGCGCGCCCCTGTGACGCGCTCAGACGGTGTCGACGAGTGCGGCCAGCGCCGCGGCCAGGCGGTCCATGCCCGGTCCCGCCGGGCCGCCCGGCTCTGCCATGTAGGTGTCGCGCCGGATCTCCACCATCAGGGCGCCGACCCGGGCGTCGCGGCCGTAGAACTCCAGCGGCACATACGTTCCGGCGAACGGGCTGTCCAGCCCCGTCTCCCCGCAGACCGCGAACGCCGCACGGGCTGCCCGGATCAGTTCCGGCGGGGTGTGGAAGGCGTCCGTGCCCAGGCACACCGGCGGTCGCGGACCGCTTCCGTGCAGCTCGTAGGGCAGCGGCTCGGTCGGATAGGAGTGCACGTCGACGATCACGGCCCGCCCGGTCGCGGCCAGCCGGTCCGCCACCGCCTCGGTCATGGCCCGCGCGTACGGCCGGAAGTACCGTGCCAGCAGCGGCTCCGGATCGGTGTCCGCGGGCCGCAGTTCGCCCCGGTGCGTGGTCCGTGTGTACACGGCGCCCATCCCGACGGCCGTCATCTCCTCGCGCTCGTCCGGGAACCGCTCCGGGTCCACGACGAGCCGGGACAGCCGGTTCACGAACCGCCAGGGCCGTACGGCGGCCAGGGCGGCGGCCCGCTCGGCCAGTTCGGCGGTGTGCGCGTCCGTGATGTGGTCCAGCTCCCGCTCCAGCCCGGCGTCGTCCAGCACGATCCCCCGGCGCACGTCCTCGGGGATCGCCCGCGCCGAGTGCGGCACGTGCAGCAGCACGGGCGAGGCGGCGGCGCCGGGCAGGAGTTCGAGCGAGGGGACCGGTGAGGCGGGCACGGCTGCTCCAGGGAGGTCGGCGTCGGGGGTCAAGGTGCCACATCGACGGCTCCGGGCGCATCAGCTGCCCGACTCCCGCGCGGGAGGCGCCGCCTGCTCCGCACACGGCTCCGCCCCGGCCGGGCGCGCCGACCGGGGCGGAGGCTCACTCAGGTGAGCGGCCGGGGCGTCAGCCCAGGGACGCCAGCGTCGCGTTCCAGGTGGCCGACGGGCGCATGACCGCGTCCGCCTTGGCCTGGTCGACCTGGTAGTAGCCGCCGATGTCGGCCGGGGAGCCCTGGACCGCGTTCAGCTCGTCCACGATCTTCTGCTCGTCGGCCGCGAGGGCCTCGGCGAACGGCGCGAAGGCCTTGGCCAGGTCGGCGTCGTCGGTCTGCTTGGCCAGCTCCTGCGCCCAGTACAGGGACAGGTAGAAGTGGCTGCCGCGGTTGTCGATGCCGCCGACGCGACGGGTCGGGGACTTGTCCTCGTCGAGGAAGGTCGCCGTGGCGCGGTCGAGGGTGTCGGCGAGGACCTTGGCGTGGGCGTTGCCGGTCGCCTCGGCGTACTGCTCGAAGGACGGCACCAGGGCGAAGAACTCGCCGAGCGAGTCCCAGCGCAGGTAGTTCTCCTTGACCAGCTGCTGGACGTGCTTCGGCGCGGAGCCGCCGGCGCCCGTCTCGAACAGGCCGCCGCCCGCCATCAGCGGGACGACCGACAGCATCTTGGCGCTGGTGCCCAGCTCCAGGATCGGGAAGAGGTCGGTCAGGTAGTCACGCAGCACGTTGCCGGTCACCGAGATGGTGTTCTCGCCGCGGCGGATGCGCTCCACCGACAACTTGGTGGCCTCGACCGGGGAGAGGACCTTGATGTCCAGGCCCTCGGTGTCGTGCTCCGCCAGGTACTGCCGGACCTTGGCGATCAGGTTGGCGTCGTGGGCGCGGCCCTCGTCCAGCCAGAACACGGCCGGGTCGCCGGTGGCGCGGGCGCGGGTGACGGCCAGCTTGACCCAGTCGCGGATCGGGGCGTCCTTGGTCTGGCAGGCGCGGAAGATGTCGCCCTCGGCGACCGGCTGCTCGATCAGGACGTTGCCGGCCCGGTCGACCAGGCGGACCGTGCCGGCGGCCGGGATCTCGAAGGTCTTGTCGTGGGAGCCGTACTCCTCGGCCTTCTGCGCCATCAGGCCGACGTTCGGGACCGAGCCCATGGTGGACGGGTCGTAGGCGCCGTGGGCCCGGCAGTCGTCGAGGACGGCCTGGTAGACACCGGCGTAGGAGGAGTCCGGGAGGACGGCGAGGGTGTCGGCCTCCTGGCCGTCGGGGCCCCACATGTGGCCGGAGGTGCGGATCATCGCCGGCATGGAGGCGTCGACGATGACGTCCGAGGGCACGTGCAGGTTGGTGATGCCCTTGTCGGAGTCGACCATGGCCAGCGCCGGGCCCTCGGCCAGCTCGGCGTCGAAGGAGGCCTTGATCTCGGCGCCCTCGGGCAGGTTCTCCAGGCCCTTCAGGATGCCGCCGAGGCCGTCGTTCGGGGTGAGGCCGGCGGCCTTGAGGGCCGCGCCGTACCGGCCGAACGTCTTCGGGAAGAAGGCGCGCACCACGTGGCCGAAGATGATCGGGTCGGAGACCTTCATCATCGTGGCCTTCAGGTGCACGGAGAACAGCACGCCCTCCTGCTTGGCGCGGGCGACCTGCGCGGCGAGGAACGTCTCCAGCTCGGCGACGTGCATGACGGAGGCGTCGACGACCTCGTCCTTCAGGACCGGCACGGACTCCTTCAGGACGGTGGTGGTGCCGTCCTGGCCGACCAGCTCGATGCGCAGCGCGCCGTCCTCGGTGATGACGACGGACTTCTCGGTGGAGCGGAAGTCGTTCTCGCCCATCGTCGCCACATTGGTCTTGGACTCGGCGGTCCAGGCGCCCATGCGGTGCGGGTGGGTCTTGGCGTAGTTCTTCACCGACGCCGGGGCGCGGCGGTCGGAGTTGCCCTCACGCAGGACCGGGTTGACGGCGGAGCCCTTGACCTTGTCGTAGCGGGCGCGGATCTCGCGCTCCTCGTCGGTCTTCGGGTCGTCCGGGTAGTCCGGCAGCGCGTAGCCCTTGCCCTGCAGCTCGGCGACGGCGGCCTTCAGCTGCGGGATGGACGCCGAGATGTTCGGCAGCTTGATGATGTTGGCCGCGGGGGTCTTGGCCAGCTCGCCCAGCTCGGACAGCGCGTCGGGGATGCGCTGGTCCTCGTTCAGGTACTCCGGGAAGACGGCGATGATGCGCCCGGCCAGCGAGATGTCCCGGGTGGTCACGGGCACACCGGCCTGCGAGGCGTACGCCTTGATCACCGGCAGGAACGAATGCGTCGCCAGGGCCGGGGCCTCGTCTGTGTAGGTGTAGATGATGGTCGAGTCAGTCACCGGGTGCTCCGCTCCACGTCTGCAACATTGCTCGACATCAAGATATCTCGTGATCGGGGTCGGCTCGACAGGGGTCCCGGCCGCGGACGCCGCCGCGCCGGCGCGACCGGAACCCGCCCCTGGTGGTCATGACAAGCGATCGCCCGCCGATCTCGGGGGATCGCCCGCCGTCCGGGACCTGAACCGGACCCTCACCCGGTCAAGCCGAACCTCCCGCTTGCGCCCCCATGACCTCGTCCGCGCCGCGCTGCTGCGGAATCAGCGTCGTGCCCGGCTGCACCGTCACCGTGCGGGCGGGGGCGGGGATGCTGATGCCCTCCGCGCGGTAGCGGCGGTGGAGGCGCTTGATGAATTCGTGCTTGATGCGGTACTGGTCGCTGAACTCGCCGACGCCGAGGATCACCGTGAACCCGATGCGGGAGTCGCCGAAGGTGTGGAAGCGGATGGCGGGCTCGTGCTCCGGGACGGCGCCCTCGACCTCCCGCATGGTCTGCGCGACGACCTCCGCCGTGACCCGCTCCACCTGCTCCAGATCGGCGTCGTACCCCACCCCGACCTGCACCAGGATCGTCAACCGCTGCTCGGGATGGGTGTAGTTGGTCATGTTGGCCTTGGCGAGCTGGCCGTTGGGGATCACCACCAGGTTGTTGGAGAGCTGGCGGACCGTCGTCTGGCGCCAGTTGATGTCGACGACATAGCCCTCCTCGCCGCTGCCGAGGCGGATGTAGTCGCCGGGCTGCACCGTCTTGGAGGCCAGGATGTGGATGCCCGCGAACAGGTTGGCGAGGGTGTCCTGCAGGGCGAGGGCCACCGCCAGGCCGCCGACGCCCAGGGCGGTCAGCAGGGGCGCGATGGAGATGCCGAGCGTCTGCAGGACGACCAGGAAGCCGATCGCGAGGACCAGGACGCGGGTGATGTTGACGAAGATGGTCGCCGAGCCCGCCACGCCCGAACGGGACTGGGTGACCGCGCGGACCAGCCCGGCTATCACCCGGGCCGCGGACAGCGTCACCACGAAGATCAGCCACACCTCCAGGAGCTGGTCGGTGTGGTGCTGCACGGTCCGGGTCAGCGGCAGTGCGATCGCCGCCGCCGCCGCGCCGCCCGCGACGGCCGCCCACGGGACGACCGAGCGCAGCGCGTCGACGATGACGTCGTCGCCGCTCCAGCGCGTCCGCTTGGCGTGCTTCGCGAGCCAGCGCAGCAGCGTGCGGGAGAGGAAGGCGAGCAGCAGGCCCGCCGCGAGCGAGATACCGGCGAGGACGAGGTCGTCCAGGGTCAGCGCGCGGTTCACCGGTCACCTCCGGGGCCTGTGCCTGTTGCGGAGTTGTGGAGTGTCGTCACGTTGTCACCTGCTCGATGTGCGGGATGTGCGATCGCGCCGGCCCAGGGACACCCGGTGACCGGCGCGATCGTTCATCCTGCCGTATCCGGAACGCCAGTTCGCACCCGGACCGGCGCTCTTCGGGCAGGTGGCTCAGACGATGCCCTCCGCGAGTTCGGCCTGGTCCCGGTCGTCGCCGTACGCGGCGGTGGTCGGCGTGCCGTACGAACGGCGGGCGACGTACCACCAGATGCTCGCGAGGACGAGGACGACGGCGAGGGCCAGAGAGGCGTAGTTCATCGTGTCGACCGTGACCGGCGAGGCCTGCGGCAGGCAGAACAGCACGGTCACACAGGACACCCAGATCACCGCGATCCAGCCGATCGGCCGGCTCCAGCGGCCCAGATGCCACGGCCCCGGCCGGAAGCGGTCGCCCGCGCGCAGCCGCAGCAGCACCGGGATGGCGTAGGCGGGGGTGATGCCGATGACGTTGATGGCGGTCACGGCGTTGTACGCCGTCGCCGAGTACAGCGAGGGCAGGGCGAGGACGCAGGCCACGACGACGGCCAGCCAGACGGCGGCGACCGGGGTCTGGGTGCGCACGCTCACCTTGCGCCACAGGTGCGAGCCGGGCAGCGCGCCGTCGCGGCTGAACGCGAACACCATTCGGCTGGCCGCGGCGACCTCGGCGTTGCCGCAGAACAGCTGGGCGATGATCACGACGAGGAGCAGCGCGCTCGCGCCGTCCGTGCCGAGGCCGTCGAGCAGGATCTGCGCGGGCGGCACCCCGGTGCCGGTGGTGCGCGTGGCGTCGTAGTCCTGGATGGCGAAGGTCAGGCCGGCCAGCAGCACGAAGCCGGCGATCCAGGACACCCAGATCGACCGCACGATGCCGCGGGCCGCGGACACCGAGGCCTGCGAGGTCTCCTCCGACAGGTGGGCGGAGGCGTCGTAACCGGAGAAGGTGTACTGCGCGAGCAGCAGACCGATCGCCGCCACGTAGACCGGGTTGTGCCAGCCGGTCTCGTTGACGAACTTCGTGAACACGAAGGACGCCGACTGGTGGTGGTCGGGGACGACCGCGAGCGCGCCGACGATGAGCGCGACGCCCGCCAGATGCCACCACACGCTCACCGAGTTGAGCACGCTGACCAGGCGGACGCCGAACAGGTTCAGCACCGCGTGCAGCAGCAGGATGGCGCAGAAGATCAGCATCGTTCTGCCGGGCGTGGGCTCGAAGCCCCACTGCAGGTTCGCGAACGCGCCGGTGAACAGGGCGGCGCCGTAGTCGATGCCGGCGATCGCGCCGAGCAGGCCGAGCAGATTCAGCCACCCGGTGTACCAGCCCCAGCGCCGTCCGCCGAGCCGGTCGGCCATGTAGTACAGCGCGCCCGAGGTCGGATAGGCGCTGGTGACCTCGGCGAGTGCGAGGCCGACGCACAGCACGAACAGGCCGACGCCCGCCCAGCCCCACAGCATCACGGCGGGACCGCCGGTGTTCAGGCCGAAGCCGTACAGGGTCATGCAGCCGGACAGGATCGAGATCACCGAGAAGCTGATCGCGAAGTTGCCGAAACCGCCCATGCGGCGGGCCAGCACCGGCCGGTAGCCGAGTTCGCGCAGCCGCTTCTCCTCGTCCTGCTGGGGCAGGCCCGGGGCGGGCGCGGGACCGGTCGTGGGACCGGTCGTGGGACCGGTCGTGGGATCCGGGGTGGGGGACATGCGGGGGGAACCTCCGGGGCAGGGAGTCGGGGGACAGGGCACGTTCAGGGGCGGGAGCCGTCCGCGGCCGCCCGGCAGCGGTCCCGGGCCTGTGTGAAGACCTCCACGGCACGGCCCCGGTCGGGTGTGCGGTACATCCAGGGCGGGGGTGTGAAGTACGGGCCGATCGCCTCGAACACCCGCACCGCGTCGGGGAACCGCAACGAGCCCCACAGCGCGTGCGCCAGGTGGTTGAGGTCCAGCAGGGAGCGCTCGGCGCGGTGCGTGTGCGTGAACCAGAAGTGCAGGGCGCGCTCCGCCTCGCGTGCCGCGTCCTCCGCCACCCAGTGCAGGTCGAGCGCCGCGTCGTGCCCGCTGTCGCGCCGGTAGCGCTCCACGCGGACGTACAGCGGCAGCACGTGCAGCGCCGAACCGGGCGGCGCCTGACCGGCGGCCCACTGCGCATAGCCCGCGGCCTCCGCGAGCCGGCCCGTGCCGCCGCGCGCGTACAGGAACTGGAGCATCCGGTGGTGGGCCTCGCGGTTGTAGGGGTCGCGGCGGCCCGCCTCGGCCAGCAGCCCCCAGGGGCCGGGCGGCAGCATCGGCTCGGGCGCGGCCGCCCGGTGCTCCTCCCAGCGCTGCTCCGGATCCAGCTGGGCGAGCGCCAGCAGGCACACCCAGGGCACCGGGTCCTTCGGGGCGATCCGGGTCGCCGACTGGGCGGCGTCCCATGCCTCGATCCACAACTCGTGGGTGCGCAGGTGCTTCTCCCGCTGGGCCCGCAGCGCCCGTTCCACCCCCACGCGCGCGTGCATCACCGCCGCGTGGACACTGTCCGGCTCCTCCGCCAGCCACGCGCGCACCACGTCGGTACCGGCCGCGGCCGCCGCGAGGACCTGGGTGCGCTGGGTCCACTGCCATCCGGGCGCGGTGTCCGCGAGCAGTGTGCGCATGGCCATCCAGCGGCCGGTGCGCAGGTCCTGGAGCGCGGCACGCAGGGCGTGGTCGGGGCCGGCGGGGTCGTAGGAGGGACGGGGTCCTTCTCTGGCCATCAGCGCTCGGCCCCGGGCCACGGGCGCACGGGCGGTGTGGCGGGGTGGCGTAGCAACAGCCCTCCTGTGGGCGGCGATCGTGGGGTGGCGCGCCGGTCGGCGGTCACTATAGAGGCGTGGGTTGCGCCTTGCCATTGTTGCCAACTCAACCATTTATGCAGGCAAGTTGATTGTCCGGGGGTGCTTGACGCCGGGTGCGCCGCGGCGGCAGGCTGACGCGGTGATCTTCGGTGCGGAGCGGGCCGGCGGCGAGGAGCGGGCCATCGGGACGGAGTGGATCTCCGAGGCGGCGCGGACCCCCGCCACGGACGGGAGGAACGCGCGATGACGGCTCCGGTGCTCGCCGTCGACCAGGGCACCTCCGGCACCAAGGCCCTCGTCGTCTGCCCCGAGCGCGGCGTCCTCGGCTCCGGCTTCGCCGAGGTCCGCCCCCGGTATCTGCCCGGCGGACTGGTCGAGGTGGACCCCGCCGAGCTGTACGACTCCGTGGTCGCCGCCGGCCGGCAGGCGCTCGCCGCGGCCGGCACGGACGTCGTGGCGCTGGGCCTCGCCAACCAGGGCGAGACCGTCCTCGCCTGGGACCCCGCCGACGGCCGCCCGCTCACCGACGCCCTGGTGTGGCAGGACCGGCGGGCCGAGTCCGTGTGCGATGAACTCGCCGAGCACGCCGAGGAGTTGCGGCAGCTGACCGGACTGCCCCTCGACCCGTACTTCGCCGCGCCCAAGATGGCCTGGATCCGCCGCCACCGCACCCGCGAGGGCGTCGTCACCACCTCCGACGCCTGGCTGGTCCACCGCCTCACCGGCGCCTACGCCACCGACGCCGCGACGGCCGGCCGCACCCAGCTCCTCGACCTGGACCGCGCACAGTGGTCGCCGCGCGCACTGGAGGTGTACGGGCTGGCGGACGAACGGCTCCCGCAGCCCGCCGACAACGCCCAGCACATCGGCACCACCACGGCGTTCGGCCCCGAGATCCCGCTCACCGGACTGATCGTCGACCAGCAGGCCGCCCTGCTCGCCCAGCGCATCACCGCCCCCGGCGCCGCCAAGTGCACCTACGGCACCGGCGCGTTCCTGCTCGCGCACACCGGCGAGCGCCCCCGGCGCGGCACCTCCGGACTGGTCGCCTGCGTGGCCTGGCGGCTCACCGGCACCACCGGCTACTGCCTGGACGGCCAGGTCTACACCGCCGCCTCCGCCGTCCGCTGGCTCACCGACCTCGGGGTGATCTCCTCGGCCGCCGACCTCGACCCCGTCGGCGGCGCCGTCCCCGACAGCGGCGGCGTCACCTTCGTGCCCGCCCTCGCCGGACTCGCCGCCCCCTGGTGGCGCGGCGAGGTGCGCGGCTCGCTCACCGGACTCGGCCTCGACACCCGCCCCGGCCATCTGGTGCGCGCCCTGTGCGAGGGCATCGCCGCCCAGGTCGCCGAACTCGCCGACGCCACCGCCGTCGACCTCGGCACACCGCTGGACACGCTCCGCGTCGACGGCGGCCTGACCCGCTCCACCGTGCTCATGCAGACCCAGGCCGATCTGCTGCAACGCCCCGTCGAGGTGTCCGCGCTGCCCGACGCGACCGCACTCGGCGCGGCCGCCCTCGCCCGCCTCGGCGCGGACCCCGCCCTGGGCGTGGAAGAGGCCCTGCCCGACTGGAAGCCCGCCGCCGTGTACGAACCCCGCATCAGCGCCGACCAGGCCGCCGAGCGCCGCGCCCGCTTCCGCACGGCCGTCGCGGCCCTGCTCGGCCCATGACCGGCACCGTCACCGAGGCGGGCCCGCTGCCCCGACGGACGTACGACGTCGTGATCGTCGGCGCCGGCGTCGTGGGCTGCGCCCTCGCGCGCGAACTCGCCCGCCACCCCCGCCTGGGCATCGCCCTGGTCGAGGCGCAGGACGACATCGGCCAAGGCACCTCCAAGGCCAACACGGCGATCCTGCACACCGGTTTCGACGCCGCACCCGGGACCCTGGAGGCCCGGCTGGTCCGCGAGGGCTGTGAACGGCTCGGCGCCTACGCCGCCGCGTGCGGCATTCCCGTCGAACGCGTCGGCGCCCTGCTGGTCGCCTGGGACGAGGAGCAACGGGCCGCCCTGCCTCGGCTGGCCGACAAGGCCGGGCGCAACGGCTGTCCCGACACCCGCCTGCTGGGCCCCGGCGAGCTGTACGCCCGCGAGCCCCACCTCGGCCCCGGAGCGCTCGGCGCCCTGCACGTGCCCGGCGAGAGCATCGTCTGCCCCTGGACGACGACCCTGGCGTACGCCACCCAGGCCGTCCGCGCCGGGGCGGACCTGCATCTCAACACGGCCGTGCGGGGCGCGAGTCGGGACGGGGAGCACCGCCTCACCACCTCCCGCGGCACCCTGCGCGCCCGCCACCTGGTGAACGCGGCCGGGCTGCACGCCGACAGCGTCGACCGGCTGCTCGGCCACGACGACTTCACCGTCACCCCGCGACGCGGGCAGCTCCTCGTGTACGACAAGCTCGCCCGCCCGCTCGTCCGGCACATCCTGCTGCCCGTCCCGACCGCGCTCGGCAAGGGCGTCCTCGTCGCGCCCACCGTCTACGGCAACGTCCTGCTCGGACCCACCGCCGAGGACCTCGACGACAAGCGGGCCACCGGCTCCACCGCCGACGGCCTCGCCGGTCTCAGGGCCAAGGGCCGCCGCATCCTGCCCGCCCTCCTCGACGAGGAGGTCACCGCCGTCTACGCCGGGCTGCGCGCGGCCACCGGGCAGGAGGACTACCGGATCGCCGCCCACCCCGAGCAGGCGTACGTGACCGTCGGCGGCATCCGCTCCACCGGCCTCACCGCCTCGATGGCCGTCGCCGCGCACGTCACCGGCCTGCTGGCCGCCATGGGGCTCGACCTCGGCCCGGTGCGCGAACCGGACCCGGTGACCATGCCGAACCTCGGCGAGGCCTTCCCGCGCCCCTACCAGCGGCCCGAACTCATCGCCGCCGACCCCGAGTACGGCACCCTGGTCTGCCACTGCGAGCGCGTCTCCCGCGGCGAGATCCGCGACGCCCTCGCGAGCGCGATCCCGCCCCGCTCCCTGGAGGGCCTGCGCCGCCGCACCCGGGCCCGGTCGGGCCGCTGCCAGGGGTTCTACTGCGGACCGGCGGTACGGGAGTTGCTGGAGACGGGGCTGTCCGGTCAGACGCGGGAGGTCCGTCGGACCACCGCCGGGAAGCCGTTCGAAGGCGGACGGGGATGACGGAGACGGGGCCGGCCGCGGCGGCCTCTCGGCGGGTCGACGTCCTCGTCGTCGGTGCCGGTCCCGCCGGGCTCGCCGCCGCCGCGCGGCTGGCCGCCGCCGGAGCCGGCCGGGTGGAGGTGCTGGAGCGGGAGCCGGCGGCCGGCGGTGTTCCGCGGCACTGCGCCCACGGCGGATTCGGCACCTGGAGGCGTCCATCGACCGGTCCCGGGTACGCCCGCCTGCTGACGGAGTCGGCCGAACGGGCGGGCGCCGTGATCCGCACCCGGACGACGGTCCTGGACTGGGTGGCGGGGCCCTGCCGCGCGCTCACCGCGGTCGGCCCCGGCGGGCCGGAGACGATCGAGGCGCGGGCCGTCGTCCTGGCCACCGGCGCCCGGGAACGCCCGCGCACCGCCCGGCTGGTACCCGGCACCCGCCCCGCAGGTGTCTGCACCACCGGTGAACTCCAGCAGGCCGTCCACCTGTTCGGGCAGCACATCGGCACCCGCGCGGTCGTCGTCGGCGCCGAGAGCGTCTCCTACGCCGCTGCCGACACCGTGCGCGCGGCCGGGGCCGAGGTCGTCGCCCTGGTCACCGAGCACTCCCGCGCGCAGACCGGCAGGATCCGCGCCGGAGCCGCCCGGCTGGGGCACGGCGTCCCGCTGCTGACGGACACCGTGGTCGTCGAACTCCTCGGCCACGGACGCCTGTCCGGGGTCCGCGTCCGGCACCGCGACGGCCGTACGGCCGTACTCGCCTGCGACACCGCCGTGTTCACCGGCGATTTCGTCCCGGACCACGAATGCGCCCGCCGAGGCGGCCTCGTCCTGGACCCCGGCACCCGCGGTCCCGCCGTCGACGGCTCCCTGCACACCTCGCGTCCCGGGGTCTTCGCCGCCGGGAACGTCCTGCACGCCGTCGAGCCCGCGGGCACGGCCGCCGCCGAGGGTGCCCTGGCGGCCCGTGCCGTCCTGGACTTCCTGGCGGGCACGCCCTGGCCGGACCCCGGACCGCCGCTCACGGTCGAGGCCCCGCTGCGCTGGATCGCCCCCAACCGCGTCACCACGGCCGGACCGCCCGCCCGTCACGTCCTGCGCACCGGCGCCCCGCTGACCCGCCCGGTCCTACGGGTCCACCAGGACGGCCGCCTGCTGCACAGCGAGCGCCCGGCCCTCGGCACCGTGCTGCCGAACCGCACCCTGACCCTCACCGCACGCTGGACGGAGCGCGTCGATCCGGCGGGCGGCCCGGTGCGGGTGAGCGTGGGCTGACCGGTCCGACGGCCGCTGCCCGGAGCGATGCGGTGTCCCGCGGCCGTTCACCCGGCGGGCAGGTCCCCCGTGTAGTCCGCCAGGACCCGGCCACCCGCCCACCCCCGGGACTCGGCCTTGGACACGTCCAGCACGACGGAGCGGGCCAGTTGGTCGACCGCGTAGCGAGTGAGGTACGGCTCGGTGTGCGGACGCAGCCGGGCCAGCGTCCGGGCGGCGTTCGCCACGGTGTGGGCGAGCGGCGTGGGGATGTGGCGGATCCGCGCGCGCACGCCGTGGGCCCGCAGGACCGCCCCTATCGCCCGGTCCCGGTCGTAGGGCGCCGGATCGGCGATGTTGTAGGCGCCCGGCGACCAGTCGGCGGCGGCGAGGCACGCCTCGGCGAGGTTCTCCACGGCCGTCAGGCTGAGGCGGACGCTCGGACCGGGCAGCAGGAGCACGCCCCGGCGGACGCGGGAGAGCAGCCGCGGCACCAGATGTGGATCCCCGTCGCCGTAGACCGCCCGGGGGCGCAGCACCACGGCACCGGCGGCCAGCGCCAGGGCCTCGCCGGCGGCCTTGGTGCGGCCGTACGCGTTCAACTGGCCGCGGACCGGGTGGTCCTCGGCGATCCGGGCCCGGCACGGGCCGGGCGCGTACACACTGGCGCTGCTCACCCAGACCACCGGCCGGCCGGCGGCGGCCCGAAGGAGCCGCGCCGTGCCGCCGACGTTGACCGCACGCATCGCGGCCGCGGCGGGGGAGCCGGGCACCGGGTCGCCGACGGCCGCCGCGCAGTGCACCACGATGTCGGCACCGGCGAGGTCCGGCACCTCGCGGGCGGCGTCCCACGGCAGGTGCCGGCCGACGGGGCCGGGGCGGCGCCCCACACACAGCACCTCGGCGCCCCGGGCGGCGGCCGCGGCCGCGACACGGGAGCCGCAGAAGCCGCTCGCCCCGGTGACGGCGATCGTGGTCAACGGCCCTCCTCGGGGCTGGTGGTGGCGCGGACGGTGAGGGAACGCCAGCCGGGCAGGGCCGCGCTCCGGTCGACGCGGGCCCGCACGACGCCGGGCCGGTAGGGGGCGAGGGCGGCAAGGGTGTCGTCGAGCTGGGCGCGGGCCAGCCGCGCGCCGGGGCAGGCGTGGGGTCCGGCGCCGAAGACGAGCCCGGCCACGGTGGGCGGTGCGGGGGCGCAGGCGTCCGGGGGATCGGTGTGGGCGCGGGCGGCGTGCCGTGCCACCAGGATCAGGCGGTCCCCGGCCCGCACCGGGCACCCGTCGAGGACGGCGTCGGCCGCCGCCGCGCGCGGCAGCAGCGGGGAGGGGGCGATCACCCGCAGCAGTTCGTCCACGAGCGCCGGCCGCAGCCGGTCGTCGGCCGCCTGGTCCCACAGCGCCGCGTCGGCACACCAGGCGACGGCCCGGGGGAGGGCCGCCACGGTGGTGTTGACGGCGGCGACCGCCAGTATCGCCCGCAAGGCCCCTTCCCCGCTCTCGCCGGGCGCGTCCTCGGTGAGCAGGGCCGCCAACCGTGCCGTCGCCGTCGCCGCGGCCCGGCCCGCTCCGGGCGGCCGGGGACCGGGCAGATGGTCGCGTACGGCGGCGGCCGCGGCGCGTGCGGCCGCCTCGGCGACGGCCTGCGGATCCCCGCCCGTACCGAGCAGCGCGCGGACGGTGGCCCCGGCCAGTTCGCGGGCCACCGGTACGAGGTCGAGGGTGCGGCCCGCGGCGAGCGGGGCCGGACAACGGGTGAGCACCTCGCGCCACACCGGGCGCAGGCGCTCCACCCCGGCCGCGCCGAGGCCTTCGGAGACCGCACGGCGGGCGGCGCGGTGACCGGTGCCCTCCTGGTCGAACAGCGCGCCGCCGGCGGCCAGTTCCCGCGCGGCGCCGCCGGTGGTGCCGGCCGCGGTGCGGTCCAGGGGAACACGGGTGAGGGCGTGACGGTAGGCATCGCCGCCGTGCACCAGCAGCGTTCCGCCGAGCCGTGTCACGGGCCGGTGGCGGGCGAGGGCGAGCAGCGTGAACAGCACGGGGTGGGAGCGGGTGTACACGCGCCGGTCGCGGCGGCGTGCCGCCCGTACGCCGGACGGGACGGGCGCGGCGGTCATCGCACGTGCACCTCCCTCGCGTCGGCCGGGCGGTAGCGGCGGTCCCAGCACCACAGCAGGGTCCGCCGGGCACCCCACGCGCGCAGGCGGCGCAGACTGGTGTGCACCACCATGCGCTCGGCCCGCCCGATTCGGTCGCTGTGCTCGCGCGCCCGGTTGAGGAGGACCACGTCCTCGGCCGGTCCCTCCAGCGGCACCCGGGGCGTGCCCCCGCAGCGCAGGTACAGGGCGGCCGTGACGGCGAGGTTGTGCCCGTGGCACAGGACGTAGGGCGTGCGGTAGCGCGGGTGGCGATGTGCCCTGCGGTACCGGCCGTACAGCGCGGTCGTCCGGACCAGCGCCGGCAGCAGATACCGCTCGGCGAGCGAGGGGTGCTCGTCACGGCGCGGAACGCTGCGGCCGCAGGCCAGTTCCCGTCCGCGCGCGAACTCCGCGCGCGCCGCCGCGATCCAGTCCTCGGCGGGCACGCAGTCGGCGTCGGTCCGGGCGAGCAGCGCGGCGCCGCGCCCGATGGCGTAGCGGAACCCGGTGTCGGCGGCGGCTCCGGTGCCCCGCTCCTCCTCGCGGACGAGGTGCACGGGGAAGGGCGCGGCGCGGGCGAAGCGGCGTACGACGTCCGCCGTGGCGTCCGTGGAGGCGTTGTCGACGACGACCAGGGCGAAGTCGGTGTCGGTCTGGGCGGCGAGCGCGGCGAGCGTGGCCCCGATGCCGGCCTCCTCGTCGAACGCCGGCACCACGACCCACAGCGGCGCCCTGTCCGGCGCGCTCACCGTCGGCCGCCGGTCGCGAGACGGGCCGCGGCCAGGTGTGCGGTGGCGGCGCGGTCCGGCTTGCGGGAGCGCCCGGACAGCGGAATGTCGGCCATCAGCACGGCATCCGGCCGCGCGGACCCCATCCGCCGCAGCGGATCGGCCAGCGCGGACCGCAGCGCCTCGGGATCGGCGCCCCGGCCCGGCTGCACGACGGCTACCAGGCGTTCGTCGCCGTCACCGGCCGGTACCCCGACGAGCAGGGCCAGCTCGACGCCGGGCACGTGCAGGGCGGGCTCGTACAGCCCCGGGTAGATGTTCTCGGCGTGCCGCAGCACCATGTCCTTGAGACGGCCCCGCAGCACGATCCGGCCGTCGTCGAGGTGCGCACGATCACCGGTGGCCACCCAGGGGTCGGGCTCCTCGCCCAGACAGCGGTCCCGCGCGGCCGGGCCGGACAGCAGCAGCTCACCGCAGGCGTCCGTCTTGGCCGTGACCCCCGGCAGGGGGGTGCCCACCAGATCGCCACCGCCGGTGAACGCGGCCTTGTCGGCCTGTTCCACCGCGGCGGCCGGGAACAGCTCGGTGAGCGCGTACACGCCCCACGCCTCCTCGGCCCCCGCCCGCTTGACCCGGGTGAGCAGATCGACGCTCGCCGGGGCCGATCCCGTCCACACCCGGCCCGTGAACCGGGCCCCGGCGGCGAGCGCCGCGCGCAGCTGAGGTGGCATCAGATAGGTTGCCTGTGGGGCCAGTCGGCGCAGTTGCCGGGCCAGTACGCGCGGTGCGCGGGCGGGCAGCGCGACCGGCGCGCCGCTCGCCAGGGAGGGCACGAGCACGAAGAACGTCCCGCCGAGGACCGGCCGACCGGGCGTCACCCGGACCAGGCCGGTCACCGTCGCCATGCCGGCGGCGAGCGAGGAACGGGTGTGCACCACCGCCCGGGGCCGCGCGGTGGTCCCCGAGGTGAAGACGATGACCGCGTCGCCGTCCTCGTCCACCGGGCGCGGCAGCACCACCGAGCGGATATCGGCGTCCAGGGCAGGGGCGCAGCCGGGCAGCCGAGGCCCGACCGTGGCCACCGGCCCCAGCTCCGCGAGGTCCGGCAGCGCCAGGCGGGCCCGGCGGGCGAGCGGGCGGGCCCACCCCGCGACCGCCTGGGCGGCGGCGTCGGCGAGGACGGCATCGGGCCGGGCGAGGGCGAGGCGGGCGCGCAGCACGTCCGGCCCGGCGCCCGGGTCCAGCACCGCGGCCCGCGCCCCGAGCCGGTGGACGGCGAGCAGCACGGCCAGCGCGCGGGGGCCGGGTCGTACGGCGACGCCGAGGGTGGCACCGCGTGCGACGCCCCGTGCGTGCAGGGCGGTGGCGTAACGGTCGGCCAGGTCGGCCAGTTCCCCGCGGGTGGCCCTGGTGCGCACGGCCCCGCTCCGGGTGGTGCCGAGGACGGCGGGAAGGTCGGGGCGGGTGCGCAGGGCGTGCGTGAGCGAGTCGAGCATCAGCGGGGATCCTCCCCGTGCCGGCCCGGGCCCCGGTCGAGATACCAACGGGCGGTGCCGACCAGCCCGTAGGCGCGCAGCCGCCGGGTGGAGTTCTCCACGACCATGGCGCGTTCGTGCACGACGGCCGCGGTGCGCAGCCGGACCCGGTTCAGGAATAGGCGGTCGGTGGGGGAGGGGCGGCGCGGCATGCCGCCGACGGCTTCGTACAGGGCGGCCGTGATGGCCATGTTGTTGCCGGCGTGCATCCGGTACGGGGTGAGGTAGCCGTGCCGGCGCCGGTGGGCGGGTCGGATCCGGCCGAAGAACGCGGCGCCGTGGACCAGCGCGCGGAAGGCGGCTCGCCCGACGGGCCCGTGCTCGTCGCGCCGCGCCTCGATGCGGCCGCACACCAGGGCCGCGCCGTGCCCCAGCGCGTCGCGGGCGGCGGCCGTCCAACCGGGATGCGGCAGGCAGTCGGCGTCGGTACGGGCGAGCAGCGTCGCGCCGTTGCCGATGGCGTACCGGAAGCCGGTGTCCACCGCGCAGCCCACGCCCTTGGCCGGCTCGCGCAGGACGTGGATCGGGAACGGCGCCGAGCGCGCGAAATCGGACGCGATCGCGGCCGTGGCGTCGGTCGAGGCGTTGTCCACGACCACGAGCGTGAAGCCGAGGTCCCGCTGGGCCGCGAGCGCGTCCAGCGTGGCGCCGATCCGCCCGGCCTCCTGGTGCGCGGGCACCACCACCCACAGGGCGCTCACGCCTGCTCCCAGACCATCGTCATGATGCTCACCCCACCGCCCAGGCCCACGAACAGCACGCGCTCGCCGGGCCGCAGCCGCTCGTGGACGAGGTCGAGCTGCACGCCCAGGGTGGCGCTGGCCATGTTGCCGAGGTCGGGGACCGTGACGACGAGCCGGTCCCGGGGAATGCCGGTCAGCTCCACGAACCGCTCCAGGTAGGGCACGGTGACCTGGTGCACCAGGATGTGCCGGAAGTCCGCCCAGTCCAGTCCCGTGCGCCGCCTCATCCGGTCGAGCACCGACGTGCCGATCTTCTCGAAGACCTCGCGCAGCTCGGTCCCGTCACCGCGGAAGTACGTGTGCTCGTCGCCGCGAGGGTGACGCGAACCGCCACCGAAGATCCCGCCGACGGGCCAGTGCTCGGAGTGCGTCTCGGTGTCCACGTCGAGGATGCCGCCCCGGTCCACCGCCTCCAGCACGACCGCGGCCCCCGCGTCGCCGAAGGTGTAGCCGGCGAAGCCGTCCCGGAACTGGCCGGGGTCACGAGGGGCGTGGCGCACCGACCGGCTCGGGGTCTCCCCGGTGACCACCAGGGCCCGGCGGGCCCGGCCGGACAGGATCATCGCCCGCGCCGTGTCGATGCCGTTGACGAAGCTGTTGCACGCGTTCGTCACGTCCAGGGCGTGCGCCCGGGACCCCAGCTCGGCCTGGACGACATGGGCCGTCGCCGGTTCGACCATGTCCCGCGTGGCGGACGCGAAGACCAGCAGGTCCACTTCGCACGGGGTCACCCCGGCCCGGGCCAGCGCGGTGCGTGCCGCCCGCACCGCGAGCGTCGAGGCGTACTCGCCCTCCGCCACGGCACGGCGCGAGACGATCCCGGTGACCCGTTCGAGCATCCGGGCCGGCAACCGCAGCCCGCAGGCCGCGGTGATCTGCCCCTGCAGGTGCCGGCTCGTCACCTCGCGCTCCGGCAGGCAGGACGCCACCGCCGTGATGCCCACCCGCAGCACCGGAGGTCCGACAGCGTGGTCTGTGTACATGCTCCGGACGCTACGAGCCCGAGGGGTCGCCCGCCTGAGCCCTCGTACTCAACTGCCCTGAGTAGACGGCTCTTTCGCCCGCTCAGAGCCACCTGGCCTGCGAGGGCGGTGGCGGGCGAGGGCGGTGGCGGGCGGGCGGTTCACAGGTCGGTGAACGACCCGTGCCGCCCGGCACCCGAGGCGAACCGCGCGGCGCCCCGCGCGCTCTGCGCCAGCACCCCCGCTCCGTACCGGAGTTCGCCGCGCAGCGCCGTCTCCTCGTCCTGCCCCTCCTGGTCGAGGACCGATGCGCGGTCGCTGCGCAGACAGGCCTGCGGGAAGCGGGCGACGGCCGCCGCCAGCGCCTCGGCCTCGGCGCGGGCCCGCCCCGTCGGCACCACGCGGTTGGCGAGCCCCATCTCGTACGCCTCGCGGGCCGGGACCGGCCGGCCGGTGAGGATCATGTCCATCGCCCGGCCGGTGCCGATCAGCCGGGGCAGGCGCACCGTGCCCCCGTCGATGAGCGGCACGCCCCAGCGGCGGCAGAACACCCCGAACACGGCGTCCTCCTCCGCGACGCGCAGATCGCACCACAGGGCGAGTTCGAGGCCGCCCGCGACCGCGTGCCCGGCCACGGCGGCGATCACCGGCTTCGACAGCCGCATCCGCGTCGGCCCCATCGGCCCGTCGCCGTCCTGCGCCACCCGGTTGCCGCGCTCGCCGCCGATCGCCTTCAGGTCCGCCCCGGCGCAGAACGTGCCGCCCTCGCCCCACAGCACCGCGACCCGGGCGTCGTCGTCGGCCTCGAACGCCCGGAAGGCGTCTGCGAGTTCGGCGGCGGTCGGCCCGTCCACCGCGTTGCGGGCCTCCGGCCGGGCGAGCACGACCGTGGTGACGTGCTCCTGCCGTTCGATCCGGACGGGCATGCGGCAACCTCCTTCTGGGACCCCGGTGTCCGGGAGGGCACACCCGGGCGCGTGAGTGACCTGCCAGTAGCTTCTCAGCCGCGAGGCGGGCCGGGGACCCGCGCAGGACGATCCGGCCGGAGAGCGCCGACGGCGTCGGCCCCTTCGCGCGTCGGCGGCGGTCGCGGGGTCAGATGACCTTGAAGCGCACCAGGGCGCCCAGCGTCAGCGCGCCCGGCACCAGCGGCACCCACACCGTGATGATGCGGTAGGCCAGCACCACGGCCGTGGCGACGGCGGCCGGGCCGCCCACCGCGACCAGGGCCACGATCAGCGCCGCCTCGACCGAACCCAGGCCGCCCGGTGTGGGCACCAGGGCCACCGCGACGGTGGCCGCGAGGTAGGCGAGCGCCATGTGCGTGACCGGGACCGGCAGTCGCAGCGCCTGGCCGACCGCGGCGAGACCGGCCGCCTGCAGCGCGGGGAAGGCCAGCGAGCCGCCCCACAGGGCCAGTGCGCGGGACGGCCGGGTGTGCACCGAGCGCGCCTCGCCGAGCGCGTCCCGCACGAACGCGGACACTCGCCTGCGCAGCGGCCGTACCAGCACCACGACGGCCACCGCCACCGCCAGCAGCCCGGCCGCGCCCAGCAGCAGCGGGAGCGACGAGCCGGCCGGCAGCAGGGGGCCGAGCCGCAGCGCGTCCGGGAAGGCGAGCAGCAGCACGGCCAGCAGGCCGAGCCGGCCCACCGACTCGGCCAGCAGATACAGGGCGAGCGCGGCCGAGGAGCGGGCGAGCGGGACCCCGCACACGGTCATGAAGCGCAGGTTCACCGCGCCCGCGCCGAGCCCGGTGGGCAGCAGATGGTTGGCCGAGGCCGCCGCGAACTGGGTGGCCAGCAGCCGCGCCTTCGGCAACGGCTGGATCACCGCGCCCTGGCGGGTGACCGCGGCGGCCACCCAGGTCAGACAGGTGGCGCCGGCCGCCGCGAGCAGCCACGGCCAGGAGGCGGTGCGCAACTGCCCGAAGCCCTCGGCGAGCAGGGCGCGGTTGCGTACGGCGACCACGGCGACGAGCGCGAGCGGCACCAGGCACAGCACCTGGCGGACCGGGACGCGGCGGGGGAGTCCCCGGGGCCATGGGGAGGGCGGGACGGCAGTCACATTCGCAGAGGTTTTCCGCGCCACCCCAACGGCGGATGGCGGATGCGGGGACGGCGGCTTACAGGCTGTGGTCATCAGGGCCTTCGGATCGGGAGGCGCCGGTTCCGGCGAGATCGGAGCGGGTGAAAACAGACGGACATTGACCTCAACGAAGCTTGAGGTTCTACGTTCTCTCCCATGAGCATGGAGACCACCGCTTGGACGCAGCTGCACAGCGTCATGAACGCCCAGGCCGAACGCCGCCCGTTCGCCCGCGCCACAGTGCGCCGCATCGCCGCCTTCGCCCGCCCGCACCGCGCGGGCATCGTCCGGTTCGTACTGTTCGGGGTGGTGACCGCGCTGCTCGCCGTCGCCACCCCCGTGCTCGCCGGACGCGTCGTCGACGCGATCGTGGCGGGGCACGACTCCGGCAGGGTGGTGCGACTCTCCCTGCTCATCGCGCTCGTCGCCCTCGCGGAGGCGGGGCTCGGCATCCTCGGCCGCCGGCTGTCGGCGACGCTCGGGGAGGGACTCATCCTCGACCTCAGAACGGCTGTGTTCGATCATGTGCAGCGCATGCCCGTCGCGTTCTTCACACGGACTCGTACGGGAGCGCTGGTCAGCCGTCTCAACAACGATGTGATCGGTGCCCAGCGGGCCTTCGCCAACACGCTGTCCGGCGTGGTGAGCAACCTGGTCACCCTGCTGCTGACCCTCGCGGTGATGTTCACGCTGTCCTGGCAGATCACCCTGCTCGCGCTGCTCCTGCTGCCGGTGTTCGTGCTGCCCGCGCGCCGCATGGGCTCCCGGATGGCCCGTATGCAGCGGGAGGCGGCGGCGCTGAACGCGGCCATGGGCACCCGGATGACCGAGCGCTTCTCCGCCCCCGGCGCCACCCTGGTCAAGCTGTTCGGCCGGCCCGAGGAGGAGTCCGCGGAGTTCGCCGCACGCGCCGCCCGCGTCCGGGACATCGGGGTGCGCACGGCGACCGCCCAGTCGGTGTTCATCACCTCTCTCACCCTGGTCTCGGCCCTCGCACTGGCCCTCGTCTACGGCCTCGGCGGCTGGTTCGCACTGCACCACACCCTGCAGGCGGGCTCGGTCGTCTCGCTCTCCCTGCTGCTGACGCGGATGTACGCCCCGCTCACCGCGCTCGCCGGGGCCCGGGTCGAGGTGATGAGCGCCCTCGTCAGCTTCGAGCGGGTCTTCGAGGTGCTGGACCTCAAGCCGCTCATCGAGGAGAAGCCGGACGCCCGCGAGGTCCCCGAGGGCCCGGTCGCCGTCGAGTTCGACGACGTCCGCTTCTCCTACCCGGCCGCCGACCAGGTCTCCCTCGCCTCGCTGGAGGAGGTCGCCGCCCTCGACACCCGCGGCGGCTCCGAGGTCCTGCACGGCATCTCCTTCCGCGCCGAACCCGGCGAGACCGTGGCCCTCGTGGGGTCCTCCGGCGCCGGCAAGTCCACCATCGCCCAGTTGCTGCCGCGCCTGTACGACGTCGACACGGGCGCCGTCCGCATCGGCGGGACCGACGTCCGCGACCTGGGCGCCGCCTCGCTGCGCGGCACCCTCGGCATGGTCACCCAGGACGGCCACCTCTTCCACGACACCGTCCGCGCCAACCTCCTCCTCGCCCGGCCCGGCGCCACGGACGAGGACCTCTGGGACGCGCTCGGCCGGGCCCGGCTCACCGAGGTCGTACGCTCCCTGCCCGACGGCCTGGACACGGTCGTCGGCGAGCGCGGCTACCGGCTCTCCGGCGGCGAACGCCAGCGCATGACCATCGCCCGGCTGCTGCTGGCCCGGCAGCGCGTGGTCATCCTGGACGAAGCCACCGCGCACCTGGACAACACCTCCGAGGCGGCCGTCCAGGAGGCCCTCACCGAGGCCCTCGAGGGCCGTACCGCCGTGGTGATCGCCCACCGGCTCTCCACGGTCCGGGCCGCCGACCAGATCCTGGTCGTCGAGGCCGGCCGGATCGCGGAGCGCGGCACGCACGAGGAACTGCTGGCGGCCGAGGGGCGGTACGCGGAGCTGTACCGGACCCAGTTCGCGCAGCGGACCGCGCAGACGGCGCAAGCGGCGGCGGAGGCGCCGTCGGCCTGACCGGTCCCGGCGCCCTCCCCGGCAGGAGCAGCCGCACCCCTTGACTCCACTGGTCCGGACCTTTAGCTTCACGCCTTAAACAAAGCCTGCGGACACCCCGACACCCGCTCTGCCCACCGGTGTCGGGCCGCCCCCCACGTGAAAGGCCGCCCGCTCATGGCCAGACCTCTCCCCGCGGCAGTCTCCCTCGGCGTCCTGGCGCTCTCGGCCGGACTGCTCACCGCTTCCCCCGCCCAGGCCGCCACCGGGACCGTCACCGGACTCGCCGGCAAGTGCCTCGACGTCGCCGGGGCCGACTCCGCCGACGGCACGCCCGTACAGCTCTACGACTGCAACGGCACCGGCGCCCAGCAGTGGACGGTCGGTTCCGACGGCACCATCCGGGCCCTCGGCAAGTGCCTCGACGTGACGGGCAATTCGACCGCCGACGGAGCCAAGGCGCAACTGTGGTCCTGTACCGGCGGCGCCAACCAGAAGTGGACCGTCACCGCCGCCCACGACATCGTCAACCCGCAGGCGAACAAGTGCCTGGACGTCACCGACGACAACTCCGCCAACGGCACCCGGATCCAGATCTGGAGCTGCAGCGGCGGAGCCAACCAGAAGTGGACGGCGCCCGCGAGCGACGGCGGCACCACCCCCTCCGCGCCGATGGCCGTCGCGCCCTACCTCTACAACGGCTGGGGCAGCCCGCCGAACCCCACCACCATCACCCAGGCCACGGGCGTGAAGTGGTTCACCCTCGCGTTCGTGCTCAGCAACGGCTACTGCAACCCGCAGTGGGACGGCCGCCGCCCGCTGACCGGCGGGGTCGACCAGCAGACCGTCACCACCGTCCGGGCGAACGGCGGTGACGTGATCCCGTCCTTCGGCGGCTACAGCGGCAACAAGCTGGAGAGTTCCTGCTCCAGCGCCGGCGAACTCGCCACCGCCTACCAGAAGGTGATCAACGCCTACGGCCTGAAGGCGATCGACATCGACATCGAGGCCGATGCCTACAGCAACGGCACCGTGCAGCAGCGGACCGTGGACGCGCTGAAGACCGTGAAGGCGAACAACCCGGGCCTGAAGGTGTACATCACCATCGGCACCGGGCAGTCGGGCCCGGACACCGGCCTCATCGACCGGGCCGCCTCCTCCGGGCTGACCGTGGACGCCTGGGCCATCATGCCGTTCGACTTCGGCGGTGCCGGACAGAACATGGGCAACCTCACCACGCAGGCCGCCGAGGGCCTGAAGAACGCGCTGAAGAACGCCTACCACTACAGCGACGACCAGGCCTACCGGGACATGGGCATCTCGTCCATGAACGGCATCACCGACAACAACGAGACCGTCACGGTGAACGACTTCCGCACCATCCTCGCCTACGCCCAGCAACACCACCTCGCCCGGCTCACCTTCTGGTCCGCCAACCGCGACCGGCCGTGCACCGGCGGCCCCGCCGACAGCTGCTCCGGCGTGAACCAGTCCGACTGGGACTACACCCGCGTCTTCGCCGGCTACACCGGCTGACCCCCGGCCCCTGAAGGAGAACCCCCGTGCCTCCCCTCTCCCGCCGCCGCAGATCCGCCGTGGTCGCCCTGGTCGCCGCCACGGCCGCCGCGCTGCTCACCGGCGCCTCGACACCCCTGCTCGGCGCCGCGCCCGCGCACGCCGCAACCGCCGGCGGCGCCGCGCTGCCCAGCGGCCTCGCGACCGTCATCGACGCCGCGAGCGGCAAGTGCCTGGACGCCAAGGCCGCGGCCACCGCGAACGGAACCGTCGTCCAGCAGTACGCCTGCAACGGCACCACCGCCCAGCAGTGGCGCTTCACCGACGCCGGCAACGGCTACGTCCACATCGACAACGGCAACGACACCAACCAGGTCGTGGACGTCACCGACGTCTCCACCGCCGACAACGCGCCCCTCCAGCTGTGGAGTTACGGCGGCGGCGCCAACCAGCAGTGGCAGGCCGTGGACGACGGCGGCGGCGCCTTCCACTTCGTCAACAAGAACAGCGGCAAGTGCCTCGACGACCCGGGCGCGTCGCTCGCCGACAGCACACGGTTGGTGCAGTACGCCTGCAACGGCACCGCCGCCCAGCGCTTCCAGGTGGTCCCCGTGACCCAGTCCACGAGCGACCCCGACCTCGGCCCGAACGTCGTCGTCTTCGACCCCTCCATGTCGTCCTCGGCCATCCAGGGCAAGCTGGACTCGATCTTCAAGCAGCAGGAGACCAACCAGTTCGGCTCCCAGCGCTACGCCGTGCTGTTCAAGCCCGGCGCCTACAGCGCGGACGTCAACGTCGGCTTCTACACCCAGGTGCTCGGCCTCGGCCGGACCCCCGACGCGGTCTCGATCAACGGCGCCGTGCACGCCGAGGCCGACTGGTTCCAGGGCAACGCCACACAGAACTTCTGGCGCGGCGCCGAGAACCTCTCCGTCAACCCCACGGGCGGCGGCGACCGCTGGGCGGTCTCGCAGGCGGCGCCGTACCGGCGGATGCATCTGCGGGGCAACCTCGCCCTGGACGACGGCGGCTGGTCCTCCGGCGGCTACCTCGCCGACAGCCTGGTCGACGGCCAGGTCGACTCCGGGTCGCAGCAACAGTGGCTGACCCGCAACTCGCAGCTCGGCGGCTGGACCGGGTCCAACTGGAACATGGTCTTCGTCGGCAGCCAGGGCGTGCCGTCCACCAGCTTCCCCCACCCGCCGTACACCACCGTCGCCCAGAGCCCGGTCACCCGCGAGAAGCCGTTCCTGTACGTCGACGGCTCCGGGAACTACCAGGTCTTCGTGCCGGCCACGCGCACCGACTCCACGGCCACCAGCTGGGCGAGCGGCAGCCCGTCCGGCACCTCCCTGCCGTTGAGCCAGTTCTACGTCGTCAAGCCCGGCGCCACCGCCGCCCAGATCAACGCGGCCCTCGCGGCCGGGCAGAACCTGCTCGTCACGCCCGGCGTCTACCACCTCGACCAGACCCTGAAGGTGACCCGCCCCGACACGGTCGTCCTCGGCCTCGGGCTCGCCACCCTCGTCCCGGACAACGGCATCACCGCGATGACCGTCGCCGACGTCGACGGCGTCAAGATCGCGGGCCTGCTCTTCGACGCCGGCACCACCAGCTCGAAGACCCTGCTCGAGGTCGGGCCGGCCGGCTCCACCGCCTCCCACGCGGCCGACCCGACCTCCCTGCACGACGTCTACTTCCGCATCGGCGGCGCGGGCGTCGGCAAGGCGGCCACCAGCCTCGTCGTCAACAGCGACGACGTCATCGGCGACCACATGTGGATCTGGCGCGCCGACCACGGCAGCGGAGTGGGCTGGACCAGCAACACCGCCGACACCGGACTCGTCGTGAACGGGAACGACGTGACCATGTACGGCCTGTTCGTGGAACACTTCCAGAAGGACCAGGTGATCTGGAACGGCAACGGCGGCCGCACCTACTTCTTCCAGAACGAGATGCCGTACGACCCGCCGAACCAGTCCGCCTGGATGAACGGCTCCACCAAGGGCTACGCCGCCTACAAGGTCGCCGACTCGGTCACCAGCCACCAGGCGTACGGCCTCGGCAGCTACTGCTACTTCAACGCCGACCCGAGCGTCACCGCCGACCGCGCGATCGAGGCGCCGGACAACCCGAACGTCGACTTCACCAGCATGGTCACCGTCTCCCTCGGCGGCACCGGCACCATCAGCCACGTCGTCAACACCACCGGAGGCCCGTCGAACTCCTCGACCAACGTCGCCGACCTGGTCCGCTACCCGTGACACACGGGGTGGCCGTCCGGGCGGCCACCCCTGCCACGGCCGGCGAAGCCCCGCACACCGCCGACCCGGGGCCGGCGCCCGTGTCACCCGCATGGCCCACCACGATGTCGCCTGTCGGGGGCCGGCGCTGCACCATCACACCATGGGGCCGACCTGGGAGTACGACGGCTACCGCCCCGAGGAGGAGCGCCTGCGGGAGTCGATGTGCACCCTGGGCAACGGCTACTTCGCCACCCGCGGGGCGCTGCCCGAGTGCACCGCGGACGACATCCACTACCCGGGCACCTACGCGGCCGGCTGCTACGACCGGCTCACCTCCGAGGTCGCCGGACGCCGCGTCGAGAACGAGGACATGGTCAACCTCCCCAACTGGCTGCCGCTGCGCTTCCGGCCCGCGGGCGGGGCCTGGCTCACCCCGGACAGCGCCCCCGTCACCGAACACCACCAGGCCGTCCACCTCGACGACGGCCTGCTGGAGCGCCGTACCGGCTACGGCCTCCCCGGCGGCGGCACCCTCCATGTGCGCCAGCTGCGCCTCGTCCACATGGGCGACCCGCATCTCGCCGCACTGCGCACGGAGTTCACCGTCGAGGGCGAGGAGATCGACCTGGAGGTCGAGGCCGCGCTCGACGGACGTGTCACCAACGCCGGCGTGGCCCGCTACCGGGACCTGGACGGCCGGCACCTCACCCAGGTGCGCACCGGCACCGCCGCACCCGGTACGGTCTGGCTGCGCTGCCACACCCGTACCTCGCGCATCGAATGCGGCCTCGCCGCCCGGCTGACGGCCGACGCTCCGGTGACGGCGGTGTACGAACCGGAACGGGCCGTCCAGCACATGCGGCTGCGGCTGCGGCCCGCTTCCGATCACCGCGTCACCGTCGACAAGACCGTTGCCCTGTACACCTCGCACGACCCCGCCATCGGCGACCCGCTGGACGCGGCCGTCGACCACGTCGGCGCCGCCCCCGCCTTCGACGCGCTGCGGGAGACGCACGCCACGGCGTGGGAGCAGCTGTGGCGGCGCACCGTGCTGGAGGTCCCCGGCGAGGCGGGCAGCATCCTGCGCCTGCACCTGTTCCATGTGCTGCAGACCCTCTCCCCGCACACGGCCGACCTCGACGTCGGCGTCCCTGCGCGGGGCCTGCACGGCGAGGCCTACCGCGGCCATGTCTTCTGGGACGAACTCTTCGTCCTGCCCTACCTGAACCTGCACCTCCCCGAGGTCTCCCGCGCCCTGCTGCACTACCGGCACCGCCGGCTGGACATCGCCTGCCAGGCGGCCCGCGAACTCGGCCGGCGCGGCGCGCTCTACCCGTGGCAGAGCGGCAGCGACGGCCGCGAGGAGACCCCGCAACTCCACCTCAACCCCCGCTCCGGCCGCTGGCTGCCGGACCACTCCCGGCTCCAGCACCACGTCGGCTCGGCGGTGGCCTACAACATCTGGCAGTACTGCGAGGCGACCGGCGACATCGACTTCCTGCACGGCGAGGGCGCCGAGATGCTGCTGCACATCGCCCGCTTCTGGGCGGACTCGGCCCGCTACGACCACCGCCTCGGCCGCCACCGCATCCGGGGCGTGGTCGGCCCCGACGAGTACCACGACGCCTACCCCGGCGCCGAGGCACCGGGCCTGGACGACAACGCGTACACCAACGTCACCGCGGCCTGGGTGCTCGCCCGCACCCTGGAGCTGCTGAGCGCCCTGCCCGAGCCGCGCCGCCGCGAACTCACCGAGAGCGCCGGCCTGGAGGAGGACGAGCCCGCCCGCTGGGAGGAGGTCTCGCGCACCCTCCATGTGCCCTTCCACGACGGGGTGATCAGCCAGTTCGAGGGCTACGGCGACCTCGCCGAGCTGGACTGGCACGGCTACCGCGTGCGCTACGAGGACATCCGGCGCCTGGACCGCATCCTGGAGGCGGAGGGAGACACCGTCAACCGGTACAAGGCCTCCAAACAGGCCGACGTCCTGATGCTCGGCTACCTCTTCTCGGCGGCCGAACTCCGCTCCCTCTTCCACCGGCTGGGCTACCGCCTCGACGACCGCACCTGGAGCGCCACCGTCGACCACTATCTGCAGCGCACCAGCCACGGCTCCACCCTCAGCGGCCTGGTCCACGGCTGGGTCCTGGCGCGCGCCCGCCGGGCCGACGCCTGGGCCTTCGTCCAGGAGGCGCTGCGCGGCGACATCGCCGACCTGCAAGGCGGCACCACCGGCGAGGGCATCCACCTCGGCGCCATGGCCGGCACTCTCGACCTCGTCCAGCGCGGACTGACCGGTCTGGAGACCCGGGGTGGCGCCCTGTGCCTCGACCCCGTCCCGCTGCCCGAACTCTCCTCCTACGGCTTCTCCATCCGCTACCACGGCCACTGGGGCGTCCATCTCCGGCTGCGCAGCAGCCTGCTGGAGATCGCCGTACCGTCCTCCGACCGCGGACTCATCGACGTCTGCCTGCGCGACCGGGTGGTTCCGGTGGGCCCCGGCGAGACGGCCCGCCTGTCCGTACGCGACTGAGCCCCGTCAGCCCGCCACTCCTGACTCAGCCGTCGTCCGACGAGTGGCAGCGCTTCGGGAACGAGGTGTCTCCGTCGGGTGCGGCCAGGAAGAAGACGTCGATCCTGACCTTGCCGGACGGTCCGCCCTTCCAGTAGCCCCGCTTGGGGGCGTGCTCGAAGCGGGAGAAGCCGTCGGTGATCACCGAGTTGACCTTGTCGGCGGCGTCCTGGCCCGGCCCCGGATCGGGCGCCGTACCGAAGGAGAGCACGAACCCCGCGGTGCGGTCCGCCACCCCGGCGCCGCGCAGCTGCGCCCCGAACTGCTGCCGCACGGACGCGGCGCTGCCCGTCCGCACGGTGAAGCTGCACGGCTTGAGCACCAGCCCGCGCTCCGCCGGCTGGGTGCTCGGCGGTGGGCTGGACGGCGCGCTGGGCGACGGCGTCGCACCCGTGCGCTGCTCGCGCGGGAGCGAGCCGAGGGCGATCACGAGCAGCAGCAGAAGCAGATCGGCGAAGAGCCACCCGGCGAGCAGCACGGTGCGCCCATCGGCCGCCCGGCCGGGCGGCCGACGGCTCACGGCCGGCCCCGGTACGGCGGCGGGTCGGCGTTGTCCAGCCCGCCGGCGGGAAGATGGCCGGGGCGGCTGTCGAGGCGGTCCACGAGCTGCCAGATGCCCCGGGTGGAGTCGACCAGGTTCTCCGCCCGCTCGGTGAAGACCAGCAGGGTCTCGCCGAGACCGCGGGCGAGGTCCCGGACCGTGGCGACGGCGAGGTCGTGCCGGTGGATCTCCTGTCCGGTCGCCTCCTGGGTGCTTCGCAGTTCCGCGACGAGCGTTTCGATGGCGGCGCGCAGCTTCGCCTCGTCCTCGGCGGTCTGCTCCCGGATCCGGATCAGGTCCTGGGCCAGTTGGCCGGGCGGGGTGAGCGTCCGGATCAGCCGGGTCAGCTCGTCGACCGTCTTCGTCCAGCCGTCCAGCGCGGTCTCGATCCTGCTGCCGGGTCCCGTCTCCAGTACGGCCGTGATCTCCTCGGAGGTCCGGCGCAACGCCGTCACCAGGGTCTCCGTACCGGCGTTGAGCTGCGAGGCGAGCTTGTCCGCGCTCCGGGTGTCCAGCGGCTTGCCGGCCGGGCGGGCGGGCGTGGAGAGCAGGAACGTGGCCAGGGCCAGCTCGGTCGCCAGCAGCCCGCGCTCCTCCTCGCGGGAGAGCCGCCGCTCCCGGCTGCGCTGCAGGGCGTGCAGCGTCAGGGTCAGCACCACGACGACCAGGATCAGCAGCGTGACATGGAGCGCCGAGGTGCCCAAGGTCACGGTGGTCGGCTCGGGCGGGCTGCCCTTCGGGAACCCACGCGCCCAGCCGAGCAGGAAGGGGTCCTCGCTGCGGGTGGCGTCGTAGGCGTCCAGCGCGCCGCGCAGCCGCCACCAGGTGAGCGCGATGGGCGCGAACACCAGGACGTCGCGGGTGACGCCCAGCCAGCCCTCCAGGGTGCCGCGGTCCTTCGCGGGCACGTCCGGGAGCAGTACGTCGGGCGGGTAGGCGGTGACCAGATCGGTGCCGGCCAGGGTGGCACCGCCCCGTTCCAGGTCGGCGGCGACGCGGTCGAGGACCCGGGTGTCGGAGCCGTCGGCGCGGGCGCGGTCGGCGAGGACCCGGATCCGGCCGGCGATGCGGTCGAGTTCGGGGTCGGAGCCGGTGCGCTGCGCGGGAACCGACCCGTGGTTCGGCGGTGTTGCCTCTTCAGTCGATGTCATGCGGCGTCATTCGTGTCGTCCGGCGGGCTGCGTGAGGAGGGGATGCGCGCGGGTGTGTGCGGGAGGGGCGGGGAGGTCAGGGCACGGAGGTCAGCAGGACGTAGCCGACCGCGCAGAGCAGGACGAGGACGAGCGCCGTCACGAAGAAGAGGCTCACGCCGTCGAGTTGGCCCAGCCCCCCGAACCCGCGGTGCCGGTCGTCCGACGGCGCCTGCGGGGCGGCCCCGCCGTGCGGGTCGGCCGTACTCCAGCTCGGCTGCCGCGGCGGGCCGGGCGGGTCCCAGCGCGCGGGGTCCGGGACGACACCGCCGCCGGCCTGGTGGGGGGCCGCCCGTGGGCTGGTGGCGGAAGCATGCGACTGCGCGCCGCCGGGGGTGTCCGGATGCGCCCACTCGGCGTGCGTACGGGTGGCGGAGGCCGACGCCGGGTGCGAGCCCGCACCCGTGGCGGCCGGATACGGAGGGTACGAGCCCGGTGCGGCCGAGACCGGACCGGCCCCGGCGGACCCCGGCCGTGCGGTGGGTCCGGTGGGTCTGCCGGGCACCGGAGCGCCCGTGCGGGGAGCGGGCCCGGACCCCGTGGCACGGCTCGCGTAGCCCTCGGCGCGCAGGCACTGCTCCGACAGCTCGTAGCGGATGGGCTGCTCGGCCGCCTCGTCCGCGGCCAGCTCCAGCGCGGCGGCGTACAGCCCCAACGGCGCGTGGGCGCCCGCGCGTCGGACCAGGGCCTCGGCGTCCGCCCGGCCCAGTCCGGAGCCGTACGCGGCGATCAGCAGCTGGCGGAAGCAGTCGACCTCCTTCGCGCGGTCGCCGGCGGCGATGCGATCGACGGGGCCGAGCAGCAGACCGCGGTCGTACCACAGCCGTGCGGCGTCCGGGCGCTCCCCGGCGTCGGCGAGGCGGTGCAGCACCATGCGCATCGCCTCCGGGAACCGCTCCGCGTACTCCTTGACGAGGTCCATCACCTCGTGCGCCGGGCTGGCGGCGAGCAGACCGGCGCGGTCCAGCGCGGCGGCCGGCACTCCGAGGTACAGGGCCACGCCCAGCAGCCACCAGTCCTCCGCGCGGCTCAGGTCCAGGCCCTCGCGCGGCAGCCGCCGGAAGAAGACGTCGGTCACCACGGAGGCCGGGGGTTCCGCCTCGTGGGTGGCCTGCAGCAGCATCTCCGGTGTCCGCCCGGCCAGGCAGGCCTCCACGGCCTCGCTCACCAGCAGGTCCCGCAACTCGTGACGGCGTACCGCCCGCTGCTCCAGACGGCGCCAGCGGCGCAGCGCGGCCATCAGCCACTCGGCCGGCTGCTTCCTCAACTCACCGGCGAATCGGGCCCGTTCGGACACCAGGACGCCCCGCGCGACGGCCCGGTCCAGCAGGTCGTCGTCGAGGAAGACGTCCAGCCGCACCCGCGGCTCGGCGATCCGGCCGTCCACGATCGGCACCGAACGCCGCCAACTGCCCACGTCGTCCGCGGTGTGCAGCGGATGCGCCGGCCGGATCCGCTCCAGCGCCGCGTGCCCGGCCTCTCGGTACAGCTCCACCAGCTGCGCGGCGAACCGGGCGGTGTCCGTGTCCGGGGGAGCCTCGCCCACGTCGACGCGCCGACGCTGGTTGATGTACATCGACTGGGGTGGGCGGGCGGCGAGGAAGACCACCCGCGGCTGATGGCTGCCCTTGTCGGTGGACTCCCGGCTCGCGAAGGTCCACGGCCGCCCGGAGACGGGCCCGGCGATGTCGAGCAGGGCCGTCATCGTGGGCAGCGCGAGGTGCGGCCGGGTGATCACGCTGAACTCCGCGGCGGGCTCGGCGAGCACCTGGGCGAGGAGCGTGGTGAGCTGCTCGTCCGGGACCTCGGTGACCCGCTCGCGCAGCGCCGCGAGTCCGGCCCGCGCCGCCTCCCGGAGGGCTTCGAGGTCGAGCGGCGCGAGGCCGGCTCCGGTGCCGTCCGGTTCGCGGTCCCGCCAGCCCGGCCAGTCGTGCAGTCCCAGGGCGAGCCGGGCGTCGATCGCCGGCGGGTCGCCGACCAGGACGTGGGTCAGGGTGGCGCCGCCCCGGCCGTGCGGATTGCGGGAGGGCAGCTTGCGCAGGACGGCTGCCTCGTCCTCGAAGACCAGGTGGACCAGGCTGGCCGTCTCCTCCGGCTGCTCGCCCTGGCCGTCCTGGGTGGCCCAGACGTACTGGAGCCGCTTGGCCCAGCGGTCGATGGTGCGCACCCCGGAGTGGGCGACGGGGCGGACCCCGGCGTTGCCTTCGTGGTCCCGTTCGGCCCAGCCGAAGAGGATCTGGTCGACCGTCGTCATCGGACAGCTCCCTGGCCGAGGTCGGTGGGGCCGAGGACCCCGCACATGGCGAAGAGGGCGAGCATGGGTTTGAGGGTCCGGCGCGGCACGAAACTCCCGTGCGGGGAGCGCTGGACGCCGTCCGCCTCGACCGCCTTGTGGCCGGTCGCGGTGGCGAAGTGCAGTGTGGAGCGGGCGCAGCGCACGAACGGGGCGAGCCAGCCGCGGGCGCCGCGCGAGCTGAGGAAGGCGTAGGCGTCCTCGCTCTCCTCCTCCACGGTGGCCAACTGCAGCTCCTCGTCGGGGGCGGCGTTCTGGAACCAGCGGTCGACGACGGGCTCGTGGTGGCGCAGCAGATCGCACTTGCCGATCACGACGGCGGCCGGCAGCGGCAGGAACTGGGAGCCGTCGACGCCGCGCAGCCGCCCGATCTTGTCCAGTACGACACCGAAGGACGGGTCGCCGGTGACGCCGCCCGTGGCCGTGGTCAGCCCGCGGATACGAGTCGGGTCGACGACGAAGACCAGCGCGCTGACCGCGCCGAGGAACGGCACCTCGGCGTCGTGGTCGGCGAGCCACTCGCCGGAGACGTCGAAGAAGGCGACGGCGAAACTGCGTCCGGTGTTGCTGTTGTGGATCCACAGGGCGTCGGTGAACTCCGGTGGCTGGGCCGGGGTGCCGGCCAGGCCCTGGCCCTGGTCCAGGAAGGGACGCACGACGTCCCTCAGATAGCGCTGGTGCAGTTTCAGGTCGAGCCCGCCGACGACCAGGCCGAGGCGGGCCATCCGGTCGACGTCGGAGAGCATGCCGAGCATGGCGGCGAGCAGATGACTCTTGCCGGCGGCGGACTCGCCGACCACGCCGATGACCAGGGGCTCGCCGAAGTCGCCGTAGCGGCCGGGCAGGACGTGCGGCTCACCGCCGCCGGCGCACAACCGGTAGGCGTCGAGCCGGCGGTGGTTCCAGCGGACCTCGTCCTCGCCGTCGCGCCGGACGAGTTGTTCGGGTCGGCCGTCGGCGTTGAGGGTGACGGTCTCGGCCCTCTCCCAGTCGACCATGTCGAGGCAGATGGGGCACCTCACCTGTGCTGTCATGTCCCTCCTCCTCTCAGACCAGCGCCAGGACGACGATCAGCAGGCCGAGGAGCGTGACGGCGAGGACGACGGACCCGATCACGGTCTGCCGCCGGCTGCGCGCGGGGGGCCGTGCCGAGTGCGGGGCGGGGTGGCGGGTCGTCGCGTCGTACGGCGTCCGCGACAGCTGTTCGGTGAAGGCGCGCTGCCGGGCCCGCAGCTCGCGGAAGTGGTGGCGGGCCTGCTGTTCCAGCTCGGCGACGCGGGGCGCGCGGTGCGGGCCCGGGCCCGGTGTGGCGCTGCGGCCGGCCTGGGTGTCGCGGCGCAGCTGGAGGGTGTACCCGGTGACGCGGTGGCGGGCCTCGTCGGTGAAGACCCCGTCCAGCAGGGTGCGCAGACTGCTGTCGAGCCAGCGCACCCGGTCGCGCATCTCGGCGGCCGAGGTGGCCTCCTCGCCGGTGGCGAGATGGAAGAGGACGGCGCCCGCGGCGTACACGTCGTCCCGGCAGTCGGCCCGGCCCTGGCCCATGGCCTGTTCCGGGGACCGCCACGGATCGGCACCGGCCGGTCCGCCGCGCGGTTCGCCCTCGTCCACGGCGTGGCCGAAGTCGGCCAGCTGGACGGCGTTCCCGTCCCACCACAGGTTCTCGGGCCGGATGTCGCGGTGCACGAGCCGTAAGTCGCCGAGGTGGCGCAGCACCGCGAGGACGCCGTCCGCGACGGTCCACAACTCGCCCGGCGGCAGCGGCAGTCGGTCGGCCGCGGTGGACAGGGGACGGCCGCGCCGCGTGGCCACCAGGAAGGGCGCCCGGCCGTCGGGGCGGTAGCCGACGACGCGGCTCAGCTCGGGCGGGTAGCCGATGACGCCGAGCCGGCGCACCAGCACATCGGCCGTTCTGATGCTCCGCTCCAGCTCCCGGCGTGCCGCGTCGGTGTGGGCGATGCGCTGCACGACGTGCTCACCGCCGCCGTGCACCAGCAGACCGTGGCGCTCCCGGAATCCGTCCCGGGCGCTTTCCGACTGGTGATCGAAATCGACCTCGAAGATCGATTTCCCGGCATCGCGGCCACCACAGGTGATCATTTCCAGACGCTCGATCAAACCCGCCCCCGATAAGTGTGCTGCGGAATCCGAAACTACACCCGCGACGCGTCACTGCGCGTACCCTTCTCACCAACGGCCTATGACGCAACGGTGGTTGGCTCGGGGGACGACAGATGGCCAGTCCGACATGGAAACAACTGCGCGATGCAGGCGCATTCGAAACACTGGGCGAATTATTTCCGGATGTGGTGAGCGGTCACGCATTTCTCGAGGACCTCGGAATCAGCCCCGCCGTGCTGCCGCCGTTCGCCCCGCCGCTGCCCGCCGCCTCCTGGTGGCGCACCGTCTGCCGGACCGTGGAGCAGGGCCGGTTCGCGGGCGTCGCGCTGGGCGACCTCGTCGACGCGGCGGCCGCCCTGTATCCCGGACACCAGGGCCTCGCGGCGCTGACCGGCCGGGGCGCGCCGACCGCGCTGCGGGTGCTGTGCCTGCTGCCCGCCCCGCTGGACGAGGCCAGGCTGCGCCTCGGCGCCGAGCAGCGCCTCGTCCGGGAGGCCGCGGACCGCTCCGCCGGCCGACTCACGGTGCAGGCCCAGCCGGCGGCCCGCGTGGCCGACGTCCTGCCCCGGCTCCAGGCCGTACGACCGCACATCGTGCACTTCGCCGGGCACGGCACCGACGACGGGCAACTGCTCTTCGAGGACGAGACGGGCATCTCGCAGCCGGTCCCGATCCAGGCACTGGCCGGCGCCCTCGCGCTGTGCGCGCCGCTCGTCTGCGTCGTCCTCAACTCCTGCTGGTCGGCCGCGTACGCGCAGGGTCTGCTCGACTGCGCCGACACGGTCGTCGGCACCCGCGGCGAACTCGACGACGACGCCGCGCTCGCGTTCGCCGAGGGCTTCTACGGCTCCCTGGCCCACTCCACCGACGTCGACCGCGCGTGCGCGGCCGGCCGCGCGGCCCTCGGCCTGCGCGGCCACGGCCCGGACGCGGTGCACCAGGTCTCCCGAGGGAGCCGAGCAGCATGACGACCCCCGACCCGCCCACCACGACCTCCGCCCCGGCCGGTGTCGCCAGCGCCTTCGACCGCGGCCTGCAGCGCGGCGACAACCCGCAGGTGGCCGGCGCCGACGGACCGGCCTCCACCACCCTGGACTCGCGCTGGCTCGGCACCTGGCGGCGGCCCGGCTCCCAGCGCCGCGGCCCCTGCCGGGTGTGCGGCCACACCTTTCGACTGGACGACACCGTGTATCTGCGCCACACGGAGGACGGCAGACTGACCGACGTCACCCATCACCTGCGCAATCTGCCCTGCAGCGGCGAGGCCCCGCCCGCCGGCCCGCCCGACCCGGGGGCCCAGGCCGCCTTCTTCCGCGGCGTCGACACCGCCGACCCCCGGCCCGACACCCTGCACACCGTACGGCTGATGCCCGGCGACCCGGTGCTCGGACAGCCGACGCTGCGCAACGCCTGCTTCGTGTGCACACACACCTTCCGGCTCTTCGAGACGGTGGTCGTCTGCCCCTGCTCGCCCGAGGCGCCCGGCTGCCGCAAGGCCGTCCACCAGGACCCGGCGCGCGGAGTCGGCTGCTTCGAGCAGTGGCGCAGCGAACTCACCGTCCAGCAGTGCCCGATGAACTTCCGCACGCTGAGGCGGAGCTGACATGGGACGCTTCGACCGGCACACGCTCATCGCCGGCTGGGACCAGCGGCGCCTCGCCGAGGCGACCGTCGTGATCTGCGGGGTCGGCGCGCTCGGCGGCCAGTGCGCGCAGGCCCTCGCCCTCGCCGGTGTCGGCCGGCTGGTGCTGTGCGACCCCGACGACGTCGCGGAGTCGAACCTGAGCCGCGCCCCCCTGTTCCGCGCCGACGACATCGGCCGGCCCAAGGCGTCCGTCGCGGCCCGCCGGCTCGCCGAACTGTCCCCGGTGACCCGGGCCGAGGCGCGGATCGCCTCCCTGGTCAGCGGGGTGGGACTGGCGGAACTGCGGGAGGCCTCGCTGGTCGTCAGCTGCCTGGACAGCCTGGCCGCCCGGCTCCAGCTCGCCGGCCGCTGCCACCTGGTGGGCGCGGCGCTGCTGGACGGCGGCACCGGCGCCTGGGGCGGCGAGGTACGGCTGTACGAACCGGACGGGCCCTGTTTCGGCTGCGGCCTGACCGCCCGCGACCGCGCCGCCCAGGACGACCCGTGGGCCTGCGCCGACGCCGTCGTGGCGGAGGCCGGCGCCTCGGCGCCCGTCTCCGCGCTGATCGGCTCCTGGCTGGCCGTCACCGCGGTACGCCTGCTGTGCGGTGCCGCCGTCCGCCCCGGTGTGATCCGCGTGGACGCCGCCGGCGGCACGGCGACCCCGGTCACCGCGCGCCGCGCCCCCGACTGTCCGCTGCACACCCGTATCCCCGCCGAGCTGGTGGCCGCCGTCCCGGACACGGCGCTGTCCACCCCGGCCGACCTGACCGACCGTCTCGCCCCCGAGGAGACCGTGATGACCTGGGCGCCCTTGCCCGGTTCAGCGCCCACGCGCGAGTCCACCCGGCTCGCGGACGCGCCCCCGCGCACCCGGCTCGCCGATCTCGGCGTGGCACCGCGCGAGATCCTGCCGGTCCTCGCGACCGGGCGCACCCGCGCAATCCGCTACCTGGAACTGGCCGAGGCGGACGGGAAAGGAACGCCCCGATGACCTACGAAGCGGGCAAGCTGCCCCCTGAGATCAAACGCGTGCTGGTCGACGCGCTCGCCGAGCTGTACCGCACCCAGAACCAGGCCGAGGAACTGCTGGAGGACATGGACTTCCCGCCGCAGACCCGGCCCCGCTGGGACGCGGCCCAGGACATCGTCGCCTACTGGCGGCAGGTGGTGCGCGCCCTCGAACTGGGCGCCGTGCAGCGCGGCGGCGTACGGCAGTTGCTGGAGACGATGCTGCGGCGCTGGCCCGGCAACCAGGAGCTGCACAAGATCCGGGACTTCCTCGGCGAGGAGGGCCGGGAGCAGGCCGGCGCCGACGGCAACGCCGACACCCTGTACCGGACGGTGGAGTTCGTCGGCAGCGAGGAGTACCCGGAGCTGCTCCGGCTGGTGCGCGAGCTGGTCGACGCCGACGCCGTGCAGCTGTACGCCGGCCACCGGCAGGCCGCCTACCGGGTCGCCGAGATGCCCCCGGACCGGGTGGAGGTGCTGCGCGAGCGGGCCGCGCGCATCGCACCGGGCGTCGAAGTCCTCTACGGCGAGTACGACTTCCGTCCGACCCTGTACACCCGCCTGGAGGTCATGGGCCCCGACGGCCAGCAGTTCGAGATCCCGTACGTGCCCAACACGACCCTGCCCGGCGAACTGGTCCCGGCCGTCTGGGCGCAGTACCGGCCGGAGGTGGCCCAGGACGCCAACGGGCATCTGCTGCGCGCGGTCGTCGACTACCGCGACGAGAGCGGCGAGGCCCGCCGCCTGGATCCGGAGCAGCCGCTGTACAACCAGGGCGTGCGCGACGGCGGCCGGCTGCAGATGTCGGCCGAGTCCACGGCCGGCGTGGACAGCTGGCTACGGCTGGAGGCACTGACCCGGGCCCGCGACGACATCGTGGACTTCGCCGAGGAGCACGAGGAGTTCACGCTTCTCGCCATGGACGACGACAGACTCCCGCTGGAGTACACGGCCCAGCTGCACGTGCCCGGCTTCGCCCCGCCGGACGACCTGGAGGCCTGGCCGCTCGAACCGCGCAGCATCGACCAGCACGAGCTGGTGATCTGGATGCCGTCCGAGTTCCCCATCCAGGCGCCGCGGGTGCTCTGGCGCTCCGACGTGTTCCACCCGAACATCGCCCGCGACGAGGACCGCAAGGGCGCGGTGTGCCTCGGCCCGCTGATGACGGACTACACACCGGACCTCAGCATGTACTCGCTGTGCCAGATGCTCATCGACATGGCCCGCTACCGCAACTACGAGATCCTGCCCCACGACTACAAGATGGCCATGGACTTCGACAGCCTCGTGCAGGACATCATCGAACGCGGCGGATACCTCGACGCGGGCGCCGCCGCCTGGGCGTTCTCCTGGGAGGGCCAGGAGCGCATCAAGGAGATCGGCGGCACCACCTGGCTGGCCCGCGCGGGCCTGACCGAGCGGGCCGACCGGTCCCGGTTCCTGTCGGTCGAGCGCGTGGAGGCGACCCCGGATGAGTGAGGAGAACCGCGCCGGCACGGCCACCGTGCTGCTCTACAAGGGCACCTCCTTCGACCTGGTGGGCAAGATGACGCTCTCCTCGCTGATGGTCGAGGCGCTGCGCCGGGACCTGCCCGGTGGTGACCAGGAGGAGCCGCTGATCATGCATCTGCGGTACGTGCGCAGGCCCGATCCCCGGCTCGTGGACGGCCCGCGCACGATCCACAACCTGCGCAGCCAGATCGGCCGGCTCGGGGTGATCGTCTCCCAGGGCGGGGAGACCCTCATCGACCGCGAGTACCCGGTGCGGGAGCTGCTCGGCCCGGTCCTGCAGCACGTGGTGCAGCAACTCGACGCCGACGAACAGGTGTGGGGCTTCTGCATCGACCATCCCTCCCTCAGCGGCCTGGCACTCGGACGCTCGACCCCCGAGGTCGAGGGCACCATGGACCTCAACCTCCGCGAGAGCAGGCGCAGTTTCACCGTGCGCAAGGTGGCCGAGCCGCCGGTGCCCGGGGTGGACCCCGCGGACCTCGGCATCGACACGACCGGACTCGGCCAGGTCACGGTCCTGCTCTCCGGCGACATCCGGAGCCATCTGCACGAGATGAAACTCTCCCACCGGCTGGAGGAGGGCGGCTTCCTGCTCGGCACGGTCCGGCGCGTCCTCGGCCCGGACCCCGCCGACCGCGCGGAACGGGCGAGCGACAACGGCGAGAGCGCGGCCGACCGCTACCTGGTGGAGATCAACGAAGTCACCCCGGCCGAGCACTCGGGCGCCGGAGCACTGCACTTCACCTTCACCGGGGACTCCTTCCGCGAGGTCAACCAGCGCATCACCGCCTCCGGACAGGACCGGCAGCTGATGGGCTGGTACCACACCCATCTGTTCTCGGGGAACGACTCCGGTCTGTCCAGCATCGACGTCGATCTGCACCTCGGCACCTTCCGGCAGCCCTGGCAGGTGGCCGGACTGATCAATCTCTCCGGTGACGACCGGTTGCTGCGCTTCTACGCACGGTCCGGCGACTCGGTACGCGAATGCGAACAGTGGGTGAAAGATGACCGCGGTCGATACCGCCGTACGCGTGCTGTTGTGGTCGACGGCCGCTGACGGCGGCGCGGACACCCGACCGGCGCCGCCCGAGGGCGAACTGACGGATCCCCAGCACCTGGCCGTGCCGCCGCCGGACGTCGTCACGGCCGTCGTCCGGCTGGCCGCGCGGTCCGCGGCCCGGCTGCGCCTGGACGCCCTCGTCTCCGGTGAGCGGCGCCCGGTCGGGGCCGGCGCCCTGCTGCTGGCCGCCGCGGTCGGCGGCCGGGCGCAGCCCCACCCGGCGGCCGAGACGGTACGGGCCGTACCGACCGCCCGCTCGCTGTGGGACGTGCTCGCCTACCACGCGGTGGTCGCGCCCGCGCTGCCGCACATCGGCGACCCGGTGCTGGCCGGCCGGCTGCGGGCCGCCTCACCGCTCACGGCCCTGCTCGACCGGCCCGACACGGTCGGCGAGGCGGCCGCCGAACTCCTCCTGGAGGACGTGCTGTTGACCCACCCGCAGGGCCGCCGCCTGATCACCACCGTCTACTGCGAGGCCCCGGCCTCCCCGGCGCAGGCCCTGTGGCGCGGCCGACTCCTCGACCAGCTGCGGATGAGCGAGCGGGAGCTGGTGATCGACGTGTACGAGGCGGCCCTGCTGCGCCACACCGAGGCACATCTGTCGCTGATCCGCCGCGCCCGGGTCGGCCTGACCGTGCCACCCGACCTGGCGACGGCCCGCCCGGTCGCGTACTGGTGGGCCGCGCTCGCCCGGCTGGAGCGCTCGCACCGCCGGCGCTTGCGGGCCCGCTCCGGTATCGGCACCGACTATCTCGCGGGCGTACGCCTGTACCGGCAGGTGGAACAGCTGGAAGCGAGTGGGGGGAGTCCCGCATGACCACGTCCGTGCGCCGCATCTCCGTCGTCGCCCCGGACCAGGCGTCCCTGGCGGCGCTGCGCCGGCAGCCACCGCACATCACCGTCGGCCACGCCCTGGCCTCGGGGCCGTATCTGCTGCTCCTCCCGCTCCCGCCGGGCTGGGACGTGCTGAGCTGGGAGACCGTCTCACCCGAGCTGCTGCTCCAGGCCGACCTGCCGCACGGCACCCCGCTCTACCCGCCGGCGTACGCGTCCCCGGCGCCCCCGCCGCCCGACCTGACCAAGCGGGGCGGCGCGGAGCCCGCCGACGCGCCGCCCCGCGAACGGGCCGCGCCGGAGGAGCCGGTGTACCGGCACCCGCAGCCCGAGGAACTCCACGAGGACCAGGCGACCGTCCTCGCCTACGGCCGGGACATCGCCCAGGTCGCCTCGCTGCTGCGGGCCCGGCTGTCCGTGCTGGTCGTGGCCGAGAAGCCGGTGGTGCCGCACCTGTGGCGGGAGATGGCCTCCCGCGCCGGACTGCGGGCCGAGGTGCTGGAGGAGCCCCCCGAGAACGAGGACGACGCCCCGCAGGAGCAGCCGCCGCCCGGCGATCCGCTCATCCCGATGCAGCAGAACCCCCGTCAGCGCCTGCTCGCCCGGCTGCGCGAACTGGTGCGCGGCCTCAACGACGACACCGTGCTCGTCGTCCAGCACCTCGACCTGCTGGCCGGCGGGTCCGACGGACAGCTCTCCCCGGAGGCGCGGGAGGTGACCGAGCTGCTGCACGGGGCGCCCGAGCGGGTGATGCTCGCCTTCGCCGCGCCCTCGCTGTCGGTGCCCGAGGTGCTCGCCGAGCGGTTCAGCACCCGCGTCACGATCACCGGTGTCCCGCGCACCGTACGGTTCCGCGACGACCAGGAGGAACAGCCGCTGGGCCGGGCCCTGGTGTCGGCCGGCGAGGCCGAGCGGTTCGACCGCTACGACCCCGTCGAGTTCTACAAGCACGTCGCCGGCATGAACCCGGTCCTGCTGCGCCAGGCCATGCGCTACGCCATCAGCGTCCACAAGGACCACCCGGCGCCGGTCGCCCGCGACCTGTACTCCACGATCCGGGCGTTCAAGGCCCAGATGTCGAGCAACTTCGAGGTGCCGGACGTCGGTTTCGACGACATCGCCGGCTACGACGAGGTCAAGGCGCACATCCAGCGGGCCATCGACATCGTGATGGGCCACCACCGGCTGCCCCCGCAGTACGACCATCTGCGCACCAAACTGATCCCGCGCGGCTTCATCTTCCACGGCCCGCCGGGCACCGGAAAGACCCTGTTCGCGAAGGCGATCGCCAACCGGATGAACGCCACCATCCTCGTCGTCTCCGGCCCGGAGGTCATGGGCACCTACGTCGGCGAGAGCGAGCGCAACGTCCGGGAGATCTTCGCCGAGGCCCGCCGCAACGCCCCCTCGGTCGTGGTCTTCGACGAGTTCGACTCCATCGCCTCGCGCCGCTCGGAGCACTCCGACGGCGGCACCCGGGCCGGCAACGCCGTGGTCGCGCAGATCCTCACCGAGATGGACGGCTTCCGGCCGGAGGTGCCGACCCTGGTGATCGGCACCACCAACCGGCTCAACCTGATCGACGAGGCCCTGCTGCGGCCGAGCCGCTTCGAGAGCATCGCCATCGACCTGCCCAACGACGAGGCCCGGCTGAAGATGATCAACCTGCACGCGGCGAAGTTCGGCATCGACGTCGGCGGCGGCGTGGACGAACTGATCGCGTCGGCGCTGCGCGGACGCAACGGCGACGACATCCACTCGGTCTTCCGGGACGCCTTCGTCGCCGCCCACTTCCAGGACCCGCCCGTGGCGCCTACGCCCGAGCAACTGGGCCAGATCGTGGGCCAGTTGCAACGCAAGCGGCGCGAGCAGCGCCGCTCGGGCAGGCGCTGACGCCATGGCGATCACAAAGGCCACGACGGCCACGAGACAGGAGGCGCGGTGAGCTGGGGCCAGGACAGCGTCGACACCATCAGGGACCTGGAGTACGTACGGCGGCGGCTCGACGGCGAGTTCGTCGGCCGGGACCGTGCCGTACGGCTGCTGCAGCTCGCCGTGGTCTGCCGCGAGCACGCGCTGCTGCTCGGCCCGACCGGCACCGCCAAGAGCGAGCTGATCTCGGCCCTCGCCCGGCACATCGAGGCCCGCCGCTTCAGCTATCTGCTCACCCGGTTCACCGAGCCGTCGGAGATCTTCGGCGCGCTGGACTTCGAGCAGTTCCGTCAGGGCACCTACCAGGTGCGCACCGAGGGCATGCTGCCGAGTGCCGAACTCGTCTTCCTGGACGAGGTGTTCCAGGGCAGCAGCGCCATCCTCAACACCCTGCTGACCCTGCTCAACGAACGCCGGTACCACAACGGCGCGCGGGCCGAGGACGCCCCGCTGATCAGCCTGCTCGGCGCCACCAACGACATACCCGACGATCCCGGCCTGACCGCGTTCTCGGACCGGTTCCTCATCCGGCTCCAGGTCGAGCCGGTGGGCGGCACCGATCTGGAACGGCTGCTCCAGGTGGGCTGGGAGCACGAGACGCGCCGGTTCACGAACGCCGTCCAGGCGGCCGAGCGGGCGCGGGGCACCGACCCGTCCGCGCGGACCCGCACCGAGCACACCTCGGGCACGGTGACCGTCGAGCGGCTGGGCCGGCTCACCCTGCGGCTCAAGGACGTCGACCTCGATCCGGTGCTCGGCGAACACCGGGAACTGGTACGGCAGTTGCTGATCCAAGGGGTCAGGCTCTCGGACCGCCGCCTGGTGCGCAGCCTGAAGCTGGTCGCCGGGGCCGCGCTGCTGCGCGAGTCGCGCACCGCCGCACCGGTGGACCTGTGGCCGCTGGCCCACATCTGGACCGACCCCGCGGACCGCACCACGGTCGAGGAGGCCGTACAGGCCGTGGTGGAGAAGCACGGCGGGGAGCCGGGACGGCGCCGCCGCCCCGACCACGAGATCCTGCTCGACGCCCGCGAGGTCGGCGCCCCCCTCACCGCCGCCCGGCAGCCCAGCGAGTGGAGCGTCGTCGAGGGCCTGCACAAACTCGCCGACCTGTCACGGGAGTTGAGGGAGCAGCCACCCGTGAACACGCAGACCGAAGCAGAGCTGTCTCGTATCATTGCCGAAGTGAACGCCCTGCTCGACCAGTTCGAGTGAGGACGGGAACACACAAGGGGGTACCCCAGCATGTGCAATCCCCGACGGGTCCGGGTCCGGGCCTCCAGCCGGCTCACCCGCATCTGGCAGGAAGAGCTGCGCCGCACCGGCCGGGCCAGCGCCGAGGTGGCCGGCGAGGCCACGCTGCGGGAGGCCTTCGGATCCCTGCTCGGCGCCCCGGCCCGCCGGGCCTTCGAGGCCGCGCTCGGCGCCGACACCCGGTGGACCTGGCAGGACGGCGCCTACCGGCTCGACCTGGACGGCGGCACGGTCGTCTACCACCTGGACACCGGCGAGATCGAGATGACCGCCCGCCTCAGCGACATCGTGACCGCCGAGGCCGAGGTGGTCCGCACCCTTGAGGGCACGGTCGAGGTCGACGCCACCGCCGAACACACCGAGAAGTACTACGACGACAACTGGGCGGGCCTGAGCAAGTCGGTGGCCGAGCGCTCCGCCCGCGCCCAGGCCCAGGAGCGCGCCGACCGCGACGCCGCGGAGAAGGGCGCGCGCCAGGAGGAACAGGAGCGGCTCGCCGGCCGGCGCCGGCTGGCCGGACAGCGCGACGCGATCGACGCCGAGGCCCACGCGGAGGCCGAACGCCGGGCCGCCACCGAGGCGGAGCGGCGTCGCGGAGAACTCGAACGGGACGCCGAGACCCGGCTCCTTGAGGCACGGACCGGCTTTCTGCGCCCGGTGCACGAGGTGCTGGCCGTCGCCTACCGCGACGCCATCGTGGAGTACGCGCGCGAGCACGGCGTGCGGGACATCCAGATCGACGAGTCGGACGGCACGCTCAACATCCAGTTCGAGATGGAGGCTTGAGCGATGCGGGTCAGGGTCGAGTTCCGGTACAACGCCGAGACCGGCGAGGTCGAACTGTTCCAGGTGGACGACATCGGCCGCACTACCCGGATCGAGGACCACGACGCCACCCACGAGGAGATCGCCTACGCGATCGGCCGGGTGCTGGACCGCAGGCCCGGCGTGGCCGAGGTGGTACCCGACCGGGAGCGCGAGCCGCAGGCCCAGCGGATCACCGAGACCGACGAGGGCACCGGGCAACAGCACCACGAGCAGAGGCGCGACCACGCATGACGAGACCGCCCGACCTCCTGGCACGCGCGGCCCACTGCTACGAGCAGACGGGCGACTACGCGCAGGCCGCCCGCTGCCACGACGAGGCGGGCCATCCGCTGAAGGCGGCCGAGCTGTGGGAGCAGGCCGGCGATCCGGTGCGGGCCGCCGACCACTGGCTGCGCGGCGGCCGGCCCCGCCGCGCCGCCGAATGCCTGCTGTCGGCACGCCGGTTCGAGGCGGCGGCCGAGTGCTTCGAGCAGGGCGGCGACCTGCTGGGCGCCGGATGGATCCTGGTCACCCGCACCCGCTCGTACGCCACCGCGGAGCACCTCTTCGCCCTCGCGCAGTCACGGACGGCCGGTGAGCGGCTGCGGCGCAGACTCGGCCGGCAACTGGCCGCGGCCCGCGCCTACGGCGAGAGCGAGGCACTGTTGCGGACCCTCACGGAGGTACCGGAGCGCATCGGCTCGCTCGCCCCGGCCCGCGAGCGGGCCGAGGTCGAGCAGTGGGCGGTCACCGTGGCGGACCACATCCGCCGCCCGGACCTCGCCGCGCTGGTGTTCGCCGCCTCCTTCCGGGCGGGCGTCACCGGCTGCGCCGACCGCTGGCAGCACTGGGCCGCCCGCACGCTCGGCGACACCACCGGCGTCCCCGCCGGACCCGACCCACCGAGCCCGGCACCGGTCCCCGGGCCTGACTGACCACTCCCGCCCGCCCCGCGACACCGGCACGGACTCCCGCCGAGGGCGTGGCGGCATCCCCGGTCGCGTCGCCGAACCGCCCATGCGGCGCCCCGGGGCCGCACCCGGCCGTGCTCGCGCCGGGACCCCCGGCCAGGGCCGGTCCGGCGCCTCGCGAGCGCACGCACCGGACGGCACCGGGGCCCGCCCACCGGGCGGACGACGGCACGGGGCGGACAGGCTCCAGCCGAGCGGCACCACCAGATCCGTACATCGGGGGAACGATGAGTACTCTTTGGCCGCGCAAGAAGCGGACTCTCCCGCCCGTGTTCCCCGCACGGCCGGCCAACCCGCCTCCGCCCGCCGAACCGCGCTTCAGGGCGGTCCGCGTGACCCCGCCGGACCACACCCTGCCGCCCGCGCCGCCCGACGAACCCCCGGCCGCCGACCCGGGGGAGCGGGGCGAGCCGGCCGGCTGGTCGGCCGCCGTCCGGTTCCCGTCCCCCCGCGCCGCCCTCGGGCACACCGCGGCAACCGCCGAACTGGGCCCGCCCGGCCTGCGCAGATCGCCCGACGACCACTCCGTATGGGCCCTGCTCACCCCCGGACACCAGCCGGGCCTGCAGCTGGCCGCCGGTTACGGCGGCCTGGTCCACCAGGCCGACACCGACGGCCTGCTGTGGCCCGACCGGCCGACCGCACGCCTCCCGCAGGCCTTCGGCCATCTGGCCACCGTCGCCGGTTGGGAGCCGGTGTCCCTCGCCGAACTGGCCGCGCACAGCCCGGCGGCCGCACCGCCGCCCGGCCTGAAGGAGGTCTCCGTCCTCGCACCGGGCGCGCTGGGCCGCTGGCTGCTGCGCCGCTGCCTGGCCGCGGGCGTGGCGACCACCTTCACACCCGTGGAACGGCTCGCCCCCGACGGCCGGCCGGACGCCGGCTGGCTGCTGCTGCGGCTGAACGCCGTGGACGGCCCCGTACCCGCCGGGCTGGTCGAGGCCTGCGGCCGGCTGCCGGGACCCGTGGCCTGCCGGGCCGCCGACCCGGACTGCCGGGTCCTGGTCGACCTGCGGCTGCGGCTCCCGCTGGACGACGCCGTCCTGCTGGAGGAGGTCCCGCCCGGACGGCACCTCGTCGTGGAGCGCGCCCTGTCCGGACCGCCCTGGCAGTGGCGGCCGCTCGGCGACCCCGCCGCCGGTGAACTCCTCGACGCGCGCCCGGTGCTGAGCAGCGCCCCGCCCGCCCGCACACCGGTGCCCGTCCCGGCCCTCGGCCCGCCGCTCCCGGTCCGCCTGGTGGCCAGTGCACGAGCTCCGCACCGGGTCGACGCCGTACTGATCGCGGACGGCGAACTCGACGCACTGCGCCGCTTTCTGCGCACCCGGCCGCTGCACGAGACCGCCGTGGTCGCGTTCGGCCCCGGCCGCCATCTGGTGACCGAGCCGCCCGGACTGTGCCAGGCGCTGCCCTTCGGCATACCCGTCCACCAGACCGGACCGGGCGCCCTGTACCTGGAGAGCGGCTGCGTGCTGAACCCGCCGCTGCCGGACACCGCACGCGACGAGGTCCTCGGCCTCGGCCCCGACGTCATCACCGTGCTGTGCCGCGACGGCGCCTGGCGGCTGCGCGTGGCCGACGTACGCCCCGCCTGGCAGCTGTGGATGCCCGCCCCGCCCGCCTTCGCGGCCGGTCTGTCCGAGCCCGCCCGGGAACTCCTGGATCGGCTGGGCGAGGCGATGCCCGAACCGGAGCCCGCCGCACCGGCCGCGGCGCGCACCCCCGAGGCCGAACGTCGCCGGCTGAACCAGATCGCCATGGAGCACTCCCTGCGCGGCGAGTACCGCCGGGCCGCCGAACTGCTGGAGCAGGCCGGGCACTTCCAGCGCGCCGCCCAGATGTACGAGCGGGCCGCGGCCGAACTGGGCGAGGGCCTGTGAGCACACCGCCGGCCGGCGCCTGGAGCGCCCAGCACCTGCTCACCGTGCCCACGGCCGACGCCCGCTGCCTGTGCCTGTCCCCGGACGGCACCGGACTGGTCGTGGTGCACGGCGGCCTCGTGGAGCGCCACGACGACGAGGGCCGCGTCGTCTGGCGGCTGCCCTGGCCCGGCCCGCCACCGGCGGCCGACCGGCACCCCGGCACCGACGCGGCCGTGTGGACCCCCGACGGCGACCGGCTGTTCCTGCTCGTCGCGGGCCATCTCGTCCTCGTCGACGCCGACACCGGCGAGCCCGTCGAACTGCCCGCGCACCTGCACACCGAGGGCGAGATCACGGCCCTCGCCCTCTCGCCCGACGCCCGGCTGCTGGCGGCGGGGCTGCACACCGGCGACGTCCTGCTGCTGTACCGCGCCGAGGGCACGGTGACCCGGCTGCGCGGGGTCGACCCGGTGGTCGAGGTGTGCTGGATCCCGGGCCGGCAGGACACCCTGTGCGTGGCCACGGCCACCTCCGCACAGCTGTGGGAACCGCACGGCGGCACCATGACGGGCACGCTCGGCGGGCTCTTCGAGGGGCTGCGCCGGGTGGCCTGCTCGCCGGACGGCCGGGCCATGGCCGTCGAGGACTACGCGGGGCTGCGGCTGCTCGACCCGGGCTCCGGCCGACAACTGCGGCGGGAGTTCGTGCCGTACCGCATGGACGCGCTGGCCTTCAGCCACGACGGCTCACTGCTGATCGCCGGCTGCGAACTGGAGGGGCTGCGCGTCCTCGGCCCGCGCCTCGACGCCCTGGGCCGGCTGCCGGCCGAGGTGACCGGGCCGGGCGCGCTGAGCCTGTCGGCGAGCGGACTGTTCGCCGCCCGGCTCGACGCGGACACCGTGGCGGTGTGGGAGCCGTCCGGCGCGGTGCCGCGCCCGCACCGGCGCCGGGACCCGGCCGCGCTGCGCCGCTGGGCCAACGCGATGGGCCTCACCGTGGGCAGGGTGCACACCCGCAGCGGGGAGCGGCCCCCCGGGGTGCTGCGCGCGGTGCGGCTGCCGGCGGCCGGACTGGCCTGTGCGGCACCGGTCCTCGCGTGGTCGCCGGACGGCACCCGGCACTGGTGCGAGTCGGGGCCGGGCCGCGTCCTGGAGTTCGCCGCCGACGCGACGAGCCCGCTTCGCGAGGCACCGGTGCCGAGCTTCCCGCACGGCTGGTACGACGCCGCCTGCCTGGCCGGCGACCGCCCCGTCCTGGTGCTGGCGGCCCACAACGAACGGGGCGTCAACCGGCTGGTGGACCCGCACGACGGCGCCGTGCTCGGCGAGCGCGCCGCGGGGCAGGCGGTCGCCGCCGATCCGGTCCGCCCCCTGCGCTGGGCGGTGCCCGAACCCGGCGCCGACCCACGGCAGTTGCTGGTGCACGACCTGGCCGAGGACGCCGGCGGCCCGCAGCGACTGCCCGTGGAGGACGGGGTGCGCCGCCCCGCCTGGTCCCCGGACGGCCGCCACCTCGCGGCCGGCACCCACGGCCGGATCATCGTCTGGAGCACCGGCCCCACCGGCCGCTGCCGACGGGTGCGGGTCCTGGACTGGCCCGACCCGCGGGCCATGGTGTGCCGGGTGGCCTGGTCCCCGGACGGCAGCCGGCTGGCCGCCACCCCGGGCAGCGCCGGCGGCCCGGTCGTGGTCTGGGACACCGGCACCTGGCAGCGGCGCAGGACGTTCGGCGAGGCCGGCGGCCGGGACTGGGCGCCGGCGCTGTCCTGGTGCGCCGACTCCCGGCTGCTGGCGTTCGCCTCCGCCGACCAGGACTCGGTGGCGGAGGTCTGGGACGCCGAGGAGGCGCGCCGGATCCGGGTGCTGGTGCCGCCGGAGGGGGTCGGCGGGCATCTGTGGACGCTGCGCTGGTCACCGGTCGGCGACCAGCTCGCGGCCACCTACAACTCCGGTGGCGCGATCCTGTGGGAGCTGTTCACCGGCGGCCCGCGCACCGCCGCGGCCCCGGTCCCGGCGAACGGCCAGGAGGAGCTGATCCGGCTCGCCGTGCTCGCAGCCGTGCACGGCTTCGGGGTGCCGCTGGACCTGCTGGCGGACGTACTGGCGCTGCTGCGCGGCAGCACCCCGCCCCGGCTGCGCGCCCTCGCCGACCACCGCGGGCTGCACGCGCTGCGCGAACTGGCATGGCCGGGGCCCGCGTTGGCGGGACTCGCGCTGCTGCTGGTCGCGGACCTGCCCGCCGACCCGGCGTATCTGGCCCCGCCCGAGGTCGTCCCGGCCGATCTCGCCCAGGCGCTGGGCCGGGCGCTCACCGGCTCCTCGATCCCCGCCCGGAGGTCCGCACCCAGCCTCACCGAACTGACCGCGGCACTGGGCACGGTGGACGACCGGGTGGTGGCGCTGCTGCGCATCCTCGGCCCCGAGGCGGTGGCCGCCGATCCCACCCTGCCCGCCCGGATGCGCCGGCTGCCGCTCTCCCTCACCCCGCCCGGACCCGCACAGCGCGCCCTGCTGGGTCTCAGGCTGCTGGACGGCGACACCGGCCTCGCCATGGGCGGCGCGGGCGGCACCGGCCGCTCCGGGCTCGCCCGGCACGGCCCCGCCGACCGGCTGCTGCCCACCCAACTCGCCCTGCCCACCGAGCTGCTCAGGGCCCGGCACGCCCGCGAGGAACTGCTGTACCGCACCAGCAGCGGCCGGCTGCCACGCGATCCGCACGGACTGGTGCTGCTGCTCGACGACACACCCGCCACGCACGGCAAGGTCGGGTCCGTGCTGCGGCTCGCGGCCCATCTGATGGCCGCCACCGTGCTCCGGCTGGGGCGGCCCTGCGCCCTGGTGCCGCTGGGCGAGCCGTGGCGGGCGCGGATCCTGCAGGGCCCGGAGGACCTGGTCCATGTGTGGGCCGCGGGGCCGTTGACGGCGGGTGACGCGCCGACGGCGTTCCGGGAGGCCGAGGCGGTGGCCGCCCGGCTCACCGCCGACATGTCCGGGCCGCCGCGGATGGTGCTGCTGTCCCATCCGTATCTGCGGTCCGCGCCGCGGCCCGGACTGCGCGAACTGCGGGTGCACTACCCGCACATCCCGTGGCGGGAGCCGGCCCGGCACCGCCATGTGCTGCCACCGGAGCCGTCACCGGAGGAGCTGCGGACGGTGCTGACGGCGCTGCTGTCGGACGAGTGAGGCCGTCGGTCAGCCGCAGAGCATCTGCTCGATCGCGTCCGGCCCCAGCGTCTCCAACAGCCGCTCCAGCACCTCCGGCCGGAAGGCGTCCCCGAGCACCTGCACACCCCCGCCGTCGACGCGGATGCTGATGCGCACCAGACGCCCCTCGGGATGCTGCTCGTACTCCTCGGGCTGGATCAGGTCGGGAATGTGCTCGACCATCCGGTAGTCGGCCATGGGGTCACCATCGTCCTTCCACTGCGGTGCCGCACCGTGGGCACCTGCCGTCGTCGAGCGCGTTCTCGTCCAGGGCCCAGACGTCCCGGGCCACCACGGCGGTACGGCAGCGCGGGCACCGGGTGGCCCGCCCGTCGGCGCCCAGGGCCCGCTCGACGTACACATGCCGCAGTCCTTCCTCGTGCCCGATCCGCACCCCGGCCGCGAGGTCGGCCACGGGCGTGGGCGCGTGCCCGGTGCGGCGGTGGGCCGGGGTCGCCCGGACCAGATGCCAGGGGATCGCCGGGTCCAGCGCGGCCAGTGCCCGCGCGATCGGGCGCAAGGTGCCGGGTCCCGCGGTGAGTCCGGGGATCAGCGGCGTCGACACCTCCACCCACACGCCGCGTTCGCGCAGCCCGGCGAGGGAGTCGAGGACCGGCCCCGGCCGGGCGCCGGTGAGCGCGCGGTGGTCGTGTTCGTCGAGGGTCTTCACATCGACGTTGACGGCGGCGACATGGCGCGCCGCGAGGTCGACGGCCTCGGCGGTGAGGAAGCCGTTGCTCTTCCACACCACGTCCACGCCGAGCGGACGCCCCGACTCGGCGAGCGCGGCCGTCAGTTCGATGGCCAGCGAGGGTTCGGTGTAGGAGATCGCGACACATCCCCGACGCCCGGCGGCCTCCCCGACCACGTCCCGCGGGTCCACCGGCGCGGCGTCCCAGCGGACCGAGTCCACCCGGCCGTACTGGGACATCCGGTGGTTGATGCAGTAGTCGCAGGCGAAGGTGCAGCCGGGCGCGGCCAGGGTGAGACAGGGCGTGCCCGGCCGGTAGTGGTACAGCGGCTTGCGCTCGACGGTGTCCCAGTGCCGTACCGACGACGCGAAGGTCGCCGTCTCCAGCCGGTCCCCGGACCGGCGGCGCACCCCGCACAGCCCCGTCTCACCGTCCTTCAGCGCACAGCGGAAGGGGCACAGCAGACACTGCACCAGTCCGTGCCGCTGCCGATGGAGGACCGCCGGCGTCCACTGCATGCCCATGTACGGACCCCCGTCCGGTCGGTGCTCCATCGCCAGGGTAGCCTCCGCTCCGCTCAACTCACCGGGAAAGCATCCGGCTTGGCCCGCGTTCAGCCGACCGCCCCGGGGCCTGGATCCGGCGCGGCGTCGAGCGCGGCCAGCACGGCACGACCGGCCTTCTCGTGCGCGCGGCCGCGCTCGGCCCCAGGCGGGTCCGCGGACGGCGCGGCCCGGGTGCCGGCGGACCGCAGGCGCAGCACCTCGGACACCGCCCGTTCCCCGACGGCCCGCCCGTCGTACCCGGCGGGGTCGTACTGGAAGGCGAGGGCGGCCGCGGCCAGCACCCCGGTCGCCGAGGGGCACCGGGACGGCCCGCCCGCCAGCAGCCGCCGCGCCCCTTCGGACACCTCCGCGGGGCCGGCCGGGCGGCCGGTGGCGAACAGTTCGGGAAGCGACAGCCCGTCCAGCCCGGACCAGCCGCCCGCCACCATCGCGCCGGCCACGGCACGGGCTTCGTGGTCGCGGTCGTCCGCGGTGCCCGCGTGCCCGGCCAGCCGGGCGGCGGCACCGGCCAGCCGCAGCCGGGCCCCGGGCGGCGGATGCGCACCGTCGAAGTCCACCTCGTCCACGTCGGCCTCGGTGTCGAGCAGTTCCGCGAGCACGGCGGCGTAGGCGGGTCCGCACAGCACGGCCGCGCACACGTCGGCGAACGCCTCACCCGCCCAGCGCTCCCAGTGGACGGTGCGGTCCGGCGGCAGGGCGGCCGTCGCGACCCGGCGGCGGATCTCGTCGCCGAGTCCGCAGTCGTCGTCGATGTGGTGGGCGGCCTCGTGCGCCACGGTCAGCAGGGCGGGCAGATGGGAGCCGAAGGACCAGGGCACGTCGATGACCGGGAACGGCAGCCGCGCGGCGGCCTCGCGGCCCTCGCGGGTGTGGACGCCGCCGCGGGGCAGCAGATCGTGGTAGGCGCTGCCCCGGCGGTGGGCGCGCGGCGAGGCCGCCCGGCTGAAGCCGACCAGCGGCGGCTCCTTGGGGCGGGCACCGGCGAGTCCGAGGACCGGGCCGTAGCACTCCCACGCCAGCTCGTCGGCGACGTCCAGGAAGCGGCGGTAGGCACGGACGCGGCGCAGCAGGAACCGGGTGCGGTAGAAGTCCCACACATGATGCAGGTCCAGGACCCGGCCGGGCACCTCGTCGCCGCGTCCGTCCGTGAGCCGGGCGCGTACGTCGGCCACGCCCACGCCGAGCAGCGCGAGCACCGCGTCCACCTGGCTGCGGTGCTTCTCCAGCGGCCCGCCGGCCCGGCTCGCGTCCTCCCAGCGGCGCAGCTCCTCCTCCAGCCCGGTGACCGCGTGCCGGTGTGCGGCGGCGCGCCGGGCGGGCAGCGGGGCCGGGGCCGTCAGGGCACGTCCCCTGCCGGCTCGGGTTCCGCTACGGGCTGCGGCGGGGCCTCCAGGACGGCCGACGGGTCGTCGCCGGCCTGCTCCAGCAGCAGGGGCGGCACCGGTTCGGCGTCGAGACCGCGTCCGGGTTGGACGGGCCCGTACTCCTCGCGCACCCCGCCGAGCCAGGTGTCGCGCAGCCGTACGACCCGGTAGAGCGGTGTGAGGGTCTCGCCGATCCATTGGAAACCCAGGTGCCGGCCCCCCGCGACCTGCGCCGAGCCCGCCAGGTCGAGCAGCTGCAGCGGCTCCGCGCCCACGGACGTGGACAGGCGCAGCTCGGCCGAGGCGCCCGCCTCGGCGGCGACCAGCACGGCGGCGCTGTCGGCCCGGACCACCTCGGTCACGGCGAGCAGTCCGGCGTCCCACCGGCCCTCCCAGTAGCTGCGCACGAGCGCGCCGGCCAGGGCACGGGTGTCCGGCATCCCGCTTCCGGTCAGGCCCCGGTACACGACCAGTGCGGCTCGCTGCCTGGCGAACCGCAGCAGCACACCGGCGTCCGCGTCGGCCAGCGCGGAGAAGAGCGGATCGGTGGCGCCGGACGCCTTGAAGCGGAGGTCGATCCCGCCCCCCGCGTCGTGCACGAACGCGCCGCGGGCCTCGGGCGCCGTCTCGGCGAAGGCGATCCGCCGGTCGGCCAGCGTCCCGGCCGGGCGCACGGAGGCCCGGGACGCGTGCAGCACGTCCCCCACGGCGACCTTCTGGAGCAGCGGCCAGGCCAGCCACCAGTCGCCCCACGCTTCGCGCATGGCGTCCCGGTACACGGCGAACGCATGGACCACGGCGTTCAGCTCCTCCCAAGTCCCAGCCCGGCACCTGCGCGCAGGCTAGCAGCGACACACCCGGGACACGCCCGAACTGCCCTGATCCGCGGGGGCCTTGGGACACGTGGCGGCGTGGCGCGGCACCTGCCGTCCGTCTGTGCGTCTGCCCGTCCGTCCGCCTCTCCGCCCGTCCCCCCGGTGCACGTCCGGGTGGCCTCCATCCGTGGACGGAGGCAGGTGGAGACCTCTCCATCGACCCGTGGGTGGTGGTGATCCACTGCGTGCGCGGAGCAGTCTGGAGGCATGGCATCTCTGCACTCGGCGCTCGTCCTGATCACCATGGTCTGCGTGGTGGTCTTCGTCGCGGCCTGGATCGTGGGCGCTGTCTACTTCGGTGTGAAGAGCCAGAGAGGCGTGCGCGGCTGGGCGCGTGGACTGCGCCGGTCGCTGCCGCGCCGGCTGCTGCTCATCGCGGGGGCCTATGCGTTCTCCGTCCTGGTCGGCCGCTCCCGGGGCTTCTGGCGGCACCTGCAGTACTGGCAGCCCGAGCTGGCGGTCCTCGGCGTCCTGCTCGCCCTCGCCTCCACCGCCCTGCTGCTGTGGGCCCGCTGGGTGCTGGGCACGATGTGGGCCAGCGTCCCGACGGTCCAGGACCACCACGAGCTGCGCACGGACGGTCCCTACGGGCTGGTCCGCCACCCCATCTACACCGGCCTGCTCGGCCTGATCGTCGGCACCATGCTGGCCTGCGGTTTCGGCGTCTGGACGGCCTGCCTGGTGGTCGCCGTGCCCTGGCTGCTGCGGCGGGTCAGGTTCGAGGACGGCCTGATGGCCCGCCGGTTCGGCGCCGCCTACGACGCCTATCGCGCCGAGGTCCCGGCGCTGATCCCCCGAAGCGTCCGCCATCACCGTCCGGCGTGAGCGCCCTGCCGTGCATTTCTTTTGAAAACCCCTCGGAAACAAACGATCTGCGGTTGGACGTCGAAATGGCCGGATCTTGTTGTGGCCGCCGGGCCTTGCCGACCCTTCTGTCTCACCTGTTGAGAACCCCGCGAATTCACCTTCTCCTCGATCATTCCGAAACGGGGTAATTCTCGCCATTGGCTTGATAGATACCTCTTTCTTCCGTCAGGATGGCCGAAGTTCACCCAGGCCACACGCTGGTTCCCTACTCTCGGTGTGGCGTTCATTACGCCGCCGAAGAGTGTCTTCGAGGCATGCTCAGGGAAGATGAAGACCCATGGTGCGAATGTGCCCGCGTAGTATGCTGGCCGAGCCATGAGGCATAGGGGCGTGAAGAACAGGGGGATTCGGCCGCGCCTTTCCATGAATCGTCACAGGAGGGCGTGCGCCTGCATCCGGCCCTTCGCGTGCCCGTGACGCCGAATACGGTCCGTCGAACAGGATTGATTTCAGAGTGCTATTTGGGGAACGCACACTCACCGAGCTGTTCGCAGATGTCGTCGCACGATTCCCGGACCGGGTGGCCGTCACGGCCGACGACCGGGAACTCACCTATCAGGAACTCGATCACCGGGCGGAAGCGGTCGCCCGGCGGTTGCGGGAGGCGGGCGCGGGGGCCGGTTCCCTGGTCGCCCTGCTGGTCCCGCGCACCAGCGCACTGGCGGTCGGCCTGCTCGGCATCCTGAAGTCCGGCGCCGCCTACGTCCCCGTGGATCCGGGCTGTCCGCAGGAGCGGATCGCCTGGACCCTCGAGGACAGCGGTGCCGCGCAGGTCGTCACCACCACGGAACTGGCAGAAACGCTCGGCGACTTGAGTGTCGACGTCGTCGTCCTCGACGACGCGCGGGCCGAGCCGGAACCGCCCGCACAGCCGGAACCGCCCACCGGGGCGGCCGGTCAGCGCGACCTCGCCTATGTGATCTACACATCCGGATCCACCGGCGTACCCAAGGGCGTCGAGGTGGAGCACCGCGGTGTGGTCCGGCTCTTCGACGTCACCCGGGACCGGTTCGGGTTCGACGAGCACGACGTCTGGACGCTGTTCCACTCCGCGTCCTTCGACTTCTCGGTCTGGGAGTTCTGGGGCGCGTTGCTGTTCGGCGGGCGGCTCGTCATCGTCTCCCAGGAGTCCGCCCGCTCGCCGGAGGCCCTCCGTGAACTGCTGCGCGCGCAGCGGGTGACGGTCCTGAACCAGACGCCGTCGGCGTTCGCCCGGCTCGCCGCGGTCGACGCGGCGGCCGAGCGACCGCTGACCGCTCTGCGGGTCGTGGTGTTCGGCGGAGAGCGGCTGGAACCCGCCGCCCTGCGCGGCTGGTTCGACCGCCACGGCGACACACGGCCGCGCCTGGTGAACATGTACGGCATCACCGAGGCGACCGTGCACGCCTCCTATCGCCCGGTCACCGCCGAGGACGTCGCCGCCACGGGTGCCAGTCCGATCGGTGTCCCGCTGGCGGACCTCGGCTTCCACGCGCTCGACGAGCGGGGCCGGCCGGTGCCCGACGGGACCGCGGGAGAGCTGTACCTGTCCGGCGCGGGGCTGGCCCGCGGGTATCTGGGCCGCCCGGAACTCAACAAGGAACGTTTCGTCGAACTCCCCGGCCCGGACGGCGCGATGCTGCGCTGCTACCGCACGGGCGACCGGGTGGTGGCACTCGGCGACGGCGGGTACGGGTATCTGGGCCGCGTCGACGACCAGATGAAGATCCGCGGCTACCGGATCGAACCCGGCGAGATCGAAGCCGTCCTCGTCCAGCACGCGCAGGTCTCGGCGGCCGTGGCGGTCGCCCACGACTACGGGGCGGGGGACCTGCGCATCGTCGCCTACGTCGCCTCCGCCACCCCCGCGGACGTCCTCGCACCCCGGCTCGGCGAGCGTGCCGCCGCCGTCCTGCCGCCGCACATGCGCCCCTCGGCGTATGTCGTCCTGCCGGCGCTGCCGCTCACGCTCAACGGCAAGGTCGACAAGGCCCGGCTGCCCGAGCCGACCGCCGAGGCGGCGCTCGCACCGATCGCCGTCGACCCGGACGGCACCGGCGGACTCACCGGCACCGAGGAGCGAATCGCACTGATCTGGCAGACCGTCCTGGAGCTGCCCGAAGTCGGCCGGGACACCGACTTCTTCGACCTCGGCGGCACCTCCCTGTCGCTGCTGCGTATGTTCGGCCAGGTCAACGAGGAATTCGGCACGGACTTGGACATCACGGTGCTGATCGAAGGGGCGACGGTCGAAGCCCTGGCCCGCCAGATCGACGCGGCGCGGTCCAGCACGGCACCGACGGCCTGAGACGCGGGCGCACCGGTCTGCCGTACCACTTCCACGATGGAGGCACGCATGAGCGCACGGCCCGATTTCTCGCTGAGCCCCGAAGACCTCGCAGCTTTCCACCGCAACGGATTCGCGGGTCCGTTCACCCTGTACGAGCCGGACGAGATCAAGAAGAGCTGGGGGCGCACCCGCCTGGAGCTGCTGGACCGCAGCGCGGCGGTCTACAGCGACGACGCCGCGGTGTCCGCGGCGACCAACATCTCCAACTACGACCGCCATCTCGACCACGCCTTCCTGGCCGATCACATCACACGACCGGAGATCGTGCACCGTGTCGCCTCGGTGCTGGGCCCCGACGTGCTGTGCTGGCGCACGGAGTTCTTCCCGAAGCATCCCGGGGACGAGGGGACCGACTGGCATCAGGCGGACACGTTCGCCAATGCCTCGGGCACACCGCAGATCCAGTGGCCCGGCGGTTCGGACTTCGGCGGCACCATCACGGTGTGGTGCGCCTTCACCGAGGCCAGTGCGGAGATGGGGTGCCTGCAGTTCATTCCGGGCACGCACCGCACGATGTTCTACGACGAGACGAAGCGGATGCACTACGCCCCGGAGCGGAACGAGAGCGTCGACAAGGACGGCGTACGGCGGGGCTTCTTCGGCTACGACTACCGTGAACTGCAGATCGACCCGGACTGGAAGCCGGACGAGTCGCAGGCCGTCTCGATGGAGATGAGGGCCGGTCAGTTCATCATGTTCTGGTCCACCCTGATGCACGCCTCGCATCCGCACGAGGGCCGTACCAGGGACATGCGGATGGGATTCGCGACACGCTATGTGCCCACGTCCGTGGAGATCTACCCCGGCACGGACGAGATCGAGGAGTACGGCGGCCGGGTCAGCCTCGACCGGTACGGCGCGGTACTGGTCAGCGGCGCGGACCAGTTCGGGCACAACCGGATCGCCACCCGCACCACCCGGGAGCACCCCTTCGTGCCCCAGCCGCCGGCGGGGGCGTGATGCCGACGCGGTCCGAACCGGTCGGCGCGCCCGGCGACGGCACACCTGCCGCGCTCGCCCACGCCCTGCTGGACACCGCGTCGATCACCCGAGCCACGGAGGACCGGCTACGGGTGGCGCCCGCTCAGCCGCTCGCCGCCCGGTCCCTGCCGGCGGCCCAGGAACTGCTCGACCGGGTCGGCTCCGCCCTCGGCGTGCCGGAGCTGGAGGTGGTGGGCGAGCCGGACGGGCTGACCGCGGCGGAACTCGCGGTCGGCCGGCGGCTGTCGCTGCGCGCACCCGGCGCCGTGGCCGACGGCGAGCCGGAGCGGGCGGCACGGGCGGCTCTGGCCGCCTTTCCGGGGCCCGCCGTGGTGGTGCCCGCACGGGACGGCACGCCGCTGCGGTGCTGGGCCGCCGGACCCGAGGACGCGCCCGCCGTCGCCGTCGTCAGCGCCTGCGGCATGCCCGTCGGACTGGTGCGGCGATGGCTGGGCGCCCTGGCCGCGCAGTACCGGGTCGTGACCTGGGAGAGCCGCGGACTGTTCGCCGCCGACGACGGACCGGGCCTCGGCGCGCCGGCCGACCACACGCTGGACGCCCAGAGCGAGGACGTGCTCGCCGTCCTCGACGGGTTCGGTATCGCCGAGGCCCATGCCCTGGGCCTGTGCGGGGGAGCGGTCGTCGCGCTCGCGGCGGCCGCCCGCTCGCACCGCATCACCTCCCTGAGCCTGTGGCACGGCGACTACGAACTCGCCGGCGAGGCGCCCAAGACGGCACACCAGCGGGACGTGGAGTCCCTGCTGACCATGGTCTCCCGGGGGCGTGCCCAGGCGGCGGCCATGCACCGGCTGATGAGCCGGCCCACGACGCTGGAGACCCTCCGCGCGGACATCGCCCACTACCTCATCCACCCCTACGCGACACCGGAACTGCTGTACCGCTACGGCCTGTTGAACGGGGCGATCATGTCGGCCGACTGCCGTCCGCTGCTCGACGCCCCCCAGCCGACCCTCGTCGTCACCAGTGACCGGGACACCACGGCGCACCCCGCCGGTTCGAAGTTCGTCGCCGCCCGCCTGCCGCGGGCCGAACTGCGCACGATGCCCGACGGCGACCATCTCACCGCCTTCGACGGAGGGCACGAACTGACCGCACTCGCTGCGGAGTTCCTGCACACCGTGACCGCCCCCGACCGGAAGGGCACATGAACGAGACCGCCGACAGCGCCCGGCAGCAGCAGCCGGCCGATGTGCTCGAAGAACACCCCGCGGTGGCCGGTGCGACGGTCACCGACGGCGGCCGGCACGCCCGGATCGTGCCCGACCCCGCCGGGGCCGGTGTGCTGCACCGCTCCCTCGCCCTGGAGGCGGCCGGCCGGCTCGGCGCCGCCCTCGGCTGGCACGAGCCCGCGGGCGAGGTCCGGGTGGCCGGACTCAACCGCAGCGAGACGGAGTTCCTCCACCGCGAGATCTTCACCGACAACGCCTACTTCCGGCACGGCATCACGCTGCCCGCCGGTGCCGTCGTCGTGGACGTCGGCGCGAACATCGGCATGTTCACCCTCTGTGCGGCCCGGCGCAGTCCGGGGGCCCGGATCATCGCCGTCGAGCCGGTCGACGAACTGGCCGACGCGATCGCCCTCAACGCCGAGCTGCACGAGGTGGACGCCACCGTGCTGCGCACCGCGCTGGGCCGCGCCGAGGGCGAGGCGGAGTTCACCTTCTACCCCCACAACAGCGTCATGTCCGGCCGGTTCGCCGACCGCGCGGAGGACCTGGAGGTGCTCAAGGGCTATCTGCTGACCGGCGAGAACGCGCAGCGGGGCGAGCACCTGGACCGCCTCGCGGCCGACCGGATGACCGCGCGGACCCGCCGCGTCCCCGTGACCACGCTCGGCGCCGTCGTCCGCCGGCACGGCCTCGACCGCATCGACCTGCTGAAGATCGACGTGGAGAAGGCCGAGGCCGAGGTCCTGGACGGCATCGACGACGACCTGTGGCCGCGCATCGACCGGATCGTGATGGAGGTCCACGACGTCGACGGGCGCCTCGCGGCCGTCCTCGCCGACCTGCGGGCGCACGGCTTCGACGTCGCCGTCGAACAGGACGCGCGCCTCGCCCTGACCCCCTGTCACACCCTCTACGCCCGACGGCCCCGGACGGACACCGCGCCCGGACTCCTCTCCGCCCCCGCCGGCGGTCCGACCCTGCGCCGGCTGGAGGAGGAACTGCGCGCCCTCGTCGCCCGGCGCCTGCCCTCGGTGCCGGCGCCCGTCCGCTACACCCTCGCCGCCGATCTCACCGGGACCGGCGACCAGGAGCTCGCCGGGGAGCGCGGAGTCCCGGCCTCCCCGCGGGTCGCCGTGCTCGCCCGGATCTGGTCGGAACTCTTCGGACCGGAGGCGGTCCGGCCGGACGCGGACTTCTTCGACCTCGGCGGCGACTCCCTGACCGCCGTACGACTGATGGCGACCCTGGAGAGCGAACTCGGTGAGGACGCCCTCACCCCCGACCTGATCTTCACCGACAGCACGTTCGGCGCGCTGGCCGCCGCCGTCGAGGCGAGTGGGGATGCCGAAAGGACAGCGCGTACATGAGTTCCCCGTACCACCTGCTGTGGCGGGCGGCGCCCGCGTCGGCCGTCGCGGCAGGCCTGATCGCCGTCGTCGTGGGCATCACCAGCTCGGCGGCGATCGTCTTCACGGCGGCCCGGGCCGCGGGCGCCGACCAGGCCGAACTCGCCTCCTGGATGCTGGCGCTGGGCGTGGGCATGGGCGTGACCTGCATCGGACTGTCGCTGCGCTACCGGGCGCCGGTGGTGACCGCATGGTCGACACCGGGGGCGGCGCTCATGGCGAGCGGTCTGCACGGGGCGACCATGGCGCAGGCCGTCGGCGCCTTCCTGCTCTCCGCGGCCCTCATCACCGTGTGCGGGGTGACCGGATGGTTCGAGCGGGGCATGGACCGCATCCCCGTCCCCCTGGCGGCCGGACTGCTCGCCGGCGTCCTCCTGGAGTTCGGGACCCGCCTGTTCAGCAGCATGCACGGCACCGGCTTCGCGGTCGTCTTCCCGATGTTCGCGGCCTACCTGCTGTCCCGTCGCTGGATGCCCCGCTACGCCGTCATCGCCGCCCTGCTCACGGGACTCGTCGCCGCCGCCGCGCAGGGCTCGCTGCATCTGGGCGGGGTGCGCTTCCACGTCGCCCAACCCGTCTTCACCGCCCCGGACTTCTCGTGGCGGGTGCTGATCAGCGTGGGCCTGCCCCTGTTCGTGGTCACCATGGCCTCGCAGAACCTGCCGGGCGTGGCGGTGCTGCGGGGCGACGGTTACGACGTCCCGGTCTCACCGCTGATCGGCTGGACCGGCGGCATCAACCTGCTGCTCGCGCCGCTCGGCTGCTTCGGCCTCAACCTCGCCGCCATCACCGCCGCGATCTGCACCGGCCGCGAGGCCCACGAGAACCCCCGCCGCCGGTACACGGCGGCGGTATGGGCCGGCATCTTCTACCTCTGCGTCGCAATCTTCGGCGGCGCCGTGGGCTCCCTGCTCACCGCGCTGCCCCCGGCCCTGGTCGCGGGCATCGCCGGGCTGGGCCTGCTCGGCACCATCGGCGGTTCGCTGAGCAGCGCGCTGTCCGACGAGCGATGGCGCGAGGCGGCCGTGGTCACCTTCCTCACCACCGCCTCCGGCGTGACCCTGCTCGGCGTCGGCTCCGCCTTCTGGGGCCTGCTCGCCGGTCTGTGCACGGCCTTCGTCACCCACGCCCGCCACCGGCCCGCCCCGCCCGCCCCGGCCCGTACCGGACAGCGGCAGCAGCCCGACCGGAGCCGGACATGAAAGACCCGGCGCCGCACCGAGCCTCAGCCGTCGCCTGACAGGAGCCGCACATGAACGCAACGGCCGGGACCCGCACCGCGGAGTCCGGACGCTGGTTCCACCGTCCGCTGCCCCGGCCGGAGGCCCGGCTGAGACTGGTCTGCGCCCCCTACGCCGGCGCCGGGCCCGGCACGTACCGGCCGTGGGCCGAGCGACTGCCCGCCGACACCGAACTGGTCGCCGTACGGCTGCCGGGGCGGGAGAGCCGGCTGCGCGAGCAACTCCCCCAGGAGTGGCCGTCGTTGGCCCGCGACTTCGCCGCCGCCCTCGAGGAGCACATCGCCTCGCCCTACCTGCTGTTCGGGCACAGCATGGGCGCGATGCTGGTCTACGAGACCGCCGTACTGCCCCTCGTCCGGCCGCCCGAGCGGGTCCTGCTGTCCGGCTGCCGGGCACCGCACATGCCGCGCGCGCAGCCCGCCATCCACGACCTGCCGCCGGAGGCGTTCCGCGCGGCACTCGGCAGACTGGCCGGCACACCCCCCGACGTCCTCGCCGACCCCCGCCTGATGGCCATGCTCGACCCGATGCTCCGCGCGGACATCCGGCTCGCCGAGACCTGGGCCCGCCCGGCGCCGGAAGCGCTGCCCGTGCCCGTCACCGCGTTCTTCGGCCAGGACGACGACGTCGCCCCGCCGGACGCGGTCGCCGCCTGGCGCAGCCTCGCGCCGCACGGATTCCGCGCCCACCGCATCGCCGGCGGCCACTTCTTCCTGCACGAACGTGCCCGGGACCTGCTCGGGCTGCTCGACGACGAGATCACCCTGTGCCTGGCGGAACGACGAAGGAGCGACGGATCGTGAGGTCACCCTATTTCGACGAGGGCCACGCCGCCTTCCGTGCGCAGGTGCGCGCGTTCCTGGCCGCCGAGGTGATGCCGTACGCCGCGCTCTGGGAGGAGCAGGACACCGTCCCCGCCCCGGTGTGGAAACTCCTCGGTGAGCGCGGCTACCTGGGCCTGCTGCACCCGCGTTCCGTCGGCGGCGCCGAGCGGGACCTGTTCACCTCCGTCGTCTTCCTGGAGGAACTCGGCCGCACCGGGTTCGGCGGACTGCGGGCGGCCGTCTCCGTCCACGCCTACATGGCGACGCACTACCTCGCCCGGGTCGGCGGGCCCGACCTGTGCGAGGAGTACCTCGCGCCGGCCGTGCGGGGCGAACGGGTGGCCGCCCTGGCGATCACCGAACCGGGAGCCGGAGCCGATCTGTCGGGCCTCGCCACCACGGCCGTCCGCGACGGCGACCACTTCGTCGTCGAGGGCACCAAGTCGATGGTCAGCAATGCCATGACCGCCGACTTCCTCGTCACGGCGGTGCGCACCGCCGCCGGCGCGACCGGGCCCCGCGGCGCGAAGGGGCTGTCCCTGCTGGTGGTCGACACCGCCCTGCCCGGCGTCACCCGCACCCCGCGGCGCACCCTCGGCTGGCGCTCCGCCGGCACGGCGACCGTCGCCCTCGACGAGGTGCGGGTCCCCGCCGACCGGCTCATCGGCCGGCTCGACAACGGCTTCTACTACCTCATGCGCGGACTGCAGCTGGAACGCCTCGTCGCCGCCACCCTGGCCCTCGGCGGCATGGACCGTTCCCTGGACGAACTGCGCGCCTTCCTGCGCGCCCGCGACGTCGCCGGCGAGGCGCTCGCGCACAAGCAGGCACTCGTGCACCGCGTCGCCGACCTGGCGACCGAACTGGCCGCCGCACGCCTCCTCGTGCACCACACCGCATGGCTGTACGACCAGGGCGAACTGCCCGCGGTGGAATGCTCGATGGCCAAACTGCACACCACCGAACTGGCCTGCCGGATCGCCGACACCGCCCTGCAACTGCAGGGTTCGCACGGCTATCTGGAGACCTCGCGCGCGGCCCGCGCCCAGCGCGACGCCCGCGCCGCCACCATCGCCGCGGGACCCAGCGAGGTCATGCGCGACCTCATCGGCCGGGCGGTGCTCAACCAGCCCGTCGATCCGAGCGCAGCCGTTGCCGGGGCAAGCTGATGGGTGATCAGACGGCTTACTTCTTCCTGGCGTTGGCCCTCGTGCTGGGCGTGGCGCGGCTGTGCGCGGCCGGCGCCCGCCGGCTGGGGCAACCGGCCGTGGTCGGCGAGATCGTCGCCGGCGTCCTGCTCGGCTCGACCCTGCTGTCACAGACCCTCGGCTGGCGGGACGCCGTCCCGTACGACGAGGTCCAGCCGCTCCTCGGGGCGCTGGCCAACGTCGGCCTGGCCCTGTTCATGTTCGTCATCGGCTACGAGATGGACCCCGCCTTCCTGCGCGGCAGCGGCCGCACCGCCCTGTGCGTGGCGACCGGGTCGGTGCTGCTGCCCCTGGTCGGCGGCTGCCTCGCGGCGCTGCCGTTCGCGGCCGGCCACGCGCCCTCGGGCACACCGGGATTCGTGCTGTTCATCGGTGTGGCCCTGTCCGTCACCGCCTTCCCGGTCCTGGCCCGGATCCTCGCCGACCAACGCCTCAACCACACCTCCGTCGGCCGGATCTCGATGGCCGCCGCGGGTGTCAACGACCTCCTCGCCTGGGCCTGTCTCGCCGTCGTCGCCGCGCTCTTCACCACTGCCCAGTCCTGGCGCATGGCGTTCGTGCCGGTCTACCTGGCGCTGCTGGTCCTGGGTGTGCGCCCGCTGGCCGCCCGGCTGCTGCGCGGGCGTGCCGAGGGGGCGTCGGACCCGGCTGCCGTCGTCGTGGTGGCCTCCGGGCTCATGGCCTCCTGCGCGGCCACGGAATGGCTCGGCATCCACTTCGTCTTCGGGGCGTTCGCCTTCGGTGCGGTCATGCCCCGGGAGGGCACCGGGGAGCGGTTGCGTGTCTCCGTGATGGACGGACTGGAGAAGTCGGCCACCCAGATCCTGCTGCCCGTCTACTTCGTGGTCGCGGGCACCCGCGTCGATCTGACCACGTTCCGCGCGACGCATCTCGGCGGGCTCGCGGTGATGCTGCCGGTCGCCGTCGTGACGAAGATGGCCGGTGCGGGCCTCGGCGCCGTGGCGGCCGGACTGCCCCGGCAGGAGGCGAGGACCGTCGCGGTGCTGATGAACACCCGTGGCCTCACCGAGATCGTCATCCTCACCGTCGGACTCCAACTCCACTTCATCGACCAGGCGTTCTACTCGATCCTCGTCGTGATGGCGGTGCTGACCACCGTGATGACCGGACCGCTGCTCCGGGTCGGCCGTGCCGCGACGCGGGAGGGGGTGTCCGCGCGCCCCGGGGCGGGCCGTCCTCCCGGGACCGCGGCGCAGGGCCGGGAGGCGTCCAGCCGCACACACCGGGAGAAGCGGTCCTGAGCGCCCCGGCCCCGAGGGCACGAGCGTCCGGCATCGGGGGAGCACGATCGTCCGGCGCCGCGAGGAGCGCGAGCGTCCGGCCCCACGAGGGTGGGGCCGGACGGTTTCAGGACGGCCGCACCGACTCGTCCCACACGCTGGTCCGCAACAGCCCCGTGCGGTGCAGCCGTTGCTCCAGTTCCAGCACGCGCTGCGCCGCCTGCCGCGGACACGGAGCCGCCACCCCGATCAGTCCCCAGCGCCCGGCCACCGAGGTGATCGCCCGCGCCCACCCCTCGGCCCCGGAACCCCCGACACTGTCCTCCAGCCGCTTCAGATCCGTCTCCGCCGCAGGCCGCACCACCTTCGTCGCCGCGTACACCCCCTGCCGCCTGCCGAGCACGTCCCGCGCCTCGGCGAGGAACGCCCGGACGTACTCGGCGCCGTTCGACGAGAGGTTCAGATCCTGCATGGCGACCACCGGCCGCCCGCCGAAGCGGCCACCCAGACGGGCGATGGCGAAGTCGACACCGCCCTTGACGAACCCCAGGTCGCGCCCCGCACCCCGGAACGCGCCGTGCAGCGTGGCCATGCCCTCCCGAACGGCACGGAACTGAGCGGGCGTGATGTCGAACCGTGCGCAGGTCTCCTCGTCCACATAGACGCTCCCCTCCCAGACACTGCCCCGGGTGATCTGGACCGTTCCGCCCTCGGCGGGCCGTCCGGCCACCACATGGGCGGAGGGCGCCAGGATGAACTCGTAGCCGGGGACCCGGTGGCGCAGATAGTGGGTGTGGGCCTCCAGGACGTAGTCCTCCTCGGTCTCCATCGCCTGGCGGGCCAGTGCGTCCAGCGCCGCGCCGTCGGTCAGCGGCACGGCCATGCGGATCCTGCTGCCGGTGAGCGCCTCAGCGGGCTTGAAGCAGCCCAGTTCCAGCCCGTACCGCTCGCCGAGCAGCCGGGCGGCCGTGTGCACCCGGCGGCGCAGCAGCGCCTCGTCGGCCCCGGCCCGCGAGACCGAGTAGCCGGGCAGCCGGGGCAGCAACACCCCGAACTCCCGGTGGAACGCGGTCGCTTCGGCCTCGGCGCACAGGGTGGTCTCGGGGGCGTCGTCCGCCCTCGGCGCGGGCACCTCCAGCGCGTCCTCGACCGTCGGGTACAGCGTCGTCTTCCGGTTCCACCGCTCGGCGATCTCCGGCCCGTTGGCGTCCACCCGCAGCCGCTCGAGGCCCGCCGCGCGCTTCAGCCACAGCAGCAGCACCCGAGCCTCGGCGTCGATCGCGAACAGCCGGACCACCGTCTCCGGCGCCGCGCTCAGCTGCCGGACCAACTGCTCCAGCGGTGCGGACGGCCGGCCCGGGGCGGCCTCGACCGCCATCGCCAGCAGGGCGTGCGTCAGGTAGTAGTAGTGCAGTTCGGGGACCTCCACGGGCACCGCCTCGGACGCCGCCACCGCCTGCCGCCACGGCTCGCCCCGGCCCACGACCAGATCGCCCGGCGCGGCCAGATACACCGCCCGAGCCTCGTTGTACGCCGTGAAGTCGTCGGGGGAGCGGCCGAGGGCCAACTGGGCCACGTCGGCCTCGAAGCAGCCCTTCAGTGTGGATGCGGTGCCCAGCACGATGGCCGGCACCTCGCCGCGGAGCGCACCGAACGGCAGCAGCTCCTTTCCGGCCGCCTCCTTCGCGCCGGCCAGGTCCGTCCCGAGCAGACGCCGCGAGATCCGCTCGAGTTCCTCGGTGCAGAGCAGCCCGGGACCGGTGCAGAAGCCCTCCCACGCCAGGGTCCGGCCACGGTGAACGACGGTCAGTTCCTGATTGTGCATCCACAACTCCCGGATTCGGTGCGGAAGGCGACAGGTCGATCACATTCTGTATGCCCAACGGGAGGTGTCCGGACCGCTCACCGGTCACGTCAGCCTCACTCGTGGCGTGCGCCCGAGGGCGCCGTCCCCGCGCAGCGCGGGTGATGGGATGATGATCGGCGACATAGGCGACGGCGGTCCGAGGAAGCCGGTGTGAATCCGGCGCGGTCCCGCCACTGTGACCGGTGAGCGAGTTCCGGCAGGCCACCGCCCCGACCGGGGTGGGAAGGCGGGACGAGCGACGACCCGGGAGCCAGGAGACTCACGCGGTCGCCTCCTCGACGGACACCGGGGCGGATCTCCCCGGGAGGGGAGTGGCGCGGCATGGCCGTAACGCCGGCGGAGAACGTGGCAAGGGGCGGGGCCGGAGCGCGGGACGGTGCGGCGCCGTGCCGGGTCGTCGTGTGCCGGGACTGCTGCTGCGGCAGTCCCAAGGTGACCGGGGTCGACCACGCGGCGCAGACCGCGCGGCTGCGGGCGGAGGTGCCGACGCGCATCTCCGAGTGCCTCGACGTGTGCGATCAGGCCAACGTCATCGTCGTACAGCCGTCGGCCGAGGGCCGGGCCGCCGGTGGGCGGCCGGTCTGGCTCGGGCTCGTCAACGACGCGGACGCCACCGAGGACATCGTCACCTGGGTGCACGCCGGTGGCCCGGGAGTGGCTCCCCGGCCCGACATCCTCGATCTGTACGCCTTCACACCGCCGGGACGCCGCACGAGCTGAGCGGTCCGGCGGGATACCCACTGGATTTACTAGGACGTCCAACTATATATTCGGGGGCAAGACCCGCGGTGCAGGGAAGCCGGTGTGATTCCGGCGCGGTCCCGCCACTGTGACCGGGGAGTACGCCGTCGAGCAGGACGCCACTGACGAGCTGGATGTCGGGAAGGCGGACGGCGCGCGCTGATCCGGGAGTCAGGATACCGGCCGTGGGATGTTCCGTGTTGTCCACGAGGATGGAGCTGACACGCATGGCACCGGTGCGTATCCATGATCCCGGCGGCAGTGCATGACGCGTCCCGACGTCATCGGCTGACCGTTCTCACGCCATACGCGTCCCTCGCGCGCACCCCGCACGCCCGCACACCGGACGTGCCGGACCGGCGCGAGCCGTCCCGGATCACCTGACGAGAGCAGGCACCCATGATCCGTCCGCAAGACCAGACCCCTGTCCGCGAGTTGACCCACTTCGTGGCGGGCAGGCGCACCCCGGGAACCTCGGGCTCCTTCGGCGACGTGTACGACCCCAACACCGGCGAGGTCCAGGCCCGCGTCCCGCTCGCGGACCGGGCCGAGACCGAGGCGGCGATCGCCGTCGCCGTCGAGGCCCAGCGCGAGTGGGGCGGGTGGAACCCGCAGCGCCGCGCCCGCGTCATGCTGCGCTTCCTGCAACTCCTCGACGAGGAGAAGGACTCGCTGGCCCGACTCCTGTCGTCCGAGCACGGCAAGACCATCGCCGATGCGCACGGTGACATCCAACGCGGCCTGGAGGTCGTGGAGTTCGCCGCCGGTATCCCGCATCTGCTCAAGGGCGAGTTCACCGACAACGCCGGCACCGGCATCGACGTCCACTCGCTGCGCGCACCCCTCGGCGTCGTCGCCGGCATCACGCCGTTCAACTTCCCCGCGATGATCCCCCTCTGGAAGGCCGCGCCCGCGCTGGCCTGCGGCAACGCCTTCATCCTCAAGCCGTCCGAGCGCGCCCCGTCCGTCCCGCTGCGGCTGGCCGAACTCTTCTGGGAGGCCGGTCTGCCGCCGGGCGTCCTCAACGTCGTCAACGGCGCGCGGGACGCGGTCGACGTCCTCCTGGAGGATCCGCGCGTGGCCGCCCTCGGCTTCGTCGGGTCCACGCCCGTCGCCGCGCACGTCTACGCCACCGCCGCCGCCCACGGCAAGCGCGCCCAGTGCTTCGGCGGCGCCAAGAACCATCTGATCGTGATGCCGGACGCCGACCTCGACCAGGCGGTGGACGCCCTGATCGGCGCCGGATACGGCTCGGCAGGCGAGCGCTGCATGGCGATCTCGGTGGCCGTGCCGGTCGGCGAGGGCACCGCGGACGCCCTGGTCGCCCGGCTCACCGAACGCATCGGCGCCCTGCGCATCGGCCGCGGCGACGACCCCGACGCCGACTTCGGGCCGCTGGTCGGCCGGGACGCGGTGGACCGGGTGCGCTCCTACGTCGACCTCGGTGTCGCGGAGGGCGCCGAACTCGTCGTGGACGGACGGGACTTCACCCTGCCCGGCCATGAGAAAGGCTTCTTCGCCGGCGCCTGCCTCTTCGACCGGGTCACCCCGGCGATGCGCATCTACCAGGAGGAGATCTTCGGGCCGGTCCTGTGCGTCGTACGCGCCGCCGACTACGAGGAGGCCCTGCGCCTGCCCAGCGAGCACACCTACGGCAACGGAGTCGCGATCTTCACCCGCGACGGCGACACCGCCCGCGACTTCAGCCGGCGCGTCGACACCGGCATGGTCGGCGTCAACGTGCCCATCCCGGTGCCCGTCGCCTACCACACCTTCGGCGGCTGGAAGCGCTCCGGCTTCGGCGACCTGAACCAGCACGGCCCCGACGCGATCCGCTTCTACACCCGCACCAAGACCGTCACCTCCCGCTGGCCCGCCGCAGGGCTGCGCGAGGGCGCCGGCTTCACGATCCCCACGATGGGCTGAGTGCCGTATGACGACCACCCTGCTCACCGAGGACCAGCAGGCCCTCGTCGAGACCACCCTCGACTTCGCCCAGGACCATCTCGCACCGCACGCCCTGGACTGGGACCGCGACAAGCACTTCCCCGTCGACGTCCTGCGCAAGGCGGCCGGACTCGGCCTCGGAGGCGTCTACGTCCGCGAGGAGTCCGGCGGCTCCGGACTGAGCCGCGTCGACGGCGTGCTCGTCTTCGAGACCCTCGCCTCCGGCTGCCCGTCCATCGCCGGGTACCTCTCCATCCACAACATGGTCGCCTGGATGATCGACCGCTACGGCGACGACGTCCAGCGCGAGCGATGGCTGCCCCGGCTGTGCGCGATGGACGACCTGGCCGGCTACTGCCTGACCGAACCCGGCACCGGCTCCGACGCCGCCGCCCTCACCACCCGGGCCGTGCGCGACGGCGACGACTACGTCCTGAGCGGCGTCAAGCAGTTCATCTCCGGCGCGGGCGCCGCCCAGGTGTACGTCGTGATGGCCCGCACCGGCGGACGCGGCGCCGACGGCGTCTCCGCGTTCCTCGTCGACCGTGACGACCCCGGCCTCGGCTTCGGTCCGAACGAGCACAAGATGGGCTGGAACGCCCAGCCCACCCGCCAGGTCGTCCTGGACGGCGTACGGCTGCCCGCCGGCCGGCTCCTGGGCCGCGAGGGCGAGGGCTTCCGCATCGCGATGAACGGCCTGAACGGCGGGCGCCTCGGCATCGCGGCCTGCTCCCTGGGCGGCGCCCGCAGCGCCCTCGACCGCAGCCTCGCCCACCTCGCCGACCGGGAGGCGTTCGGCCGGCGCCTCATCGACGCCCAGGCGCTGCGCTTCCGCCTCGCCGACATGGCGACCGAACTGGCCGCCGCCCGCGCCCTGGTGCAGCAGGCCGCCCAGGCCCTCGACCGGGGCGACCCGCAGGCCCCGTACCTTTGCGCCATGGCCAAACGGTTCGCCACCGACACCGGATACACGGTGGCCGACCGCGCGCTCCAACTGCACGGCGGCTACGGCTACCTCAGCGAGTACGGCATCGAGAAGATCGTCCGCGACCTGCGGGTCCACCAGATCCTGGAAGGAACCAACGAGATCATGCGCGTCATCGTGGCCCGCGGCCTGACGGAGGCGTTCGGATGACCGGCACCGACGAACCCGTCCTCTTCCACACCACCGGCCGGGCCGCCCACATCACCCTCAACCGGCCCAGGGCCCTCAACGCCCTCACCCACACCATGGTGCGCCGCATCGACGAGGCACTGACCGCCTGGGAGCACGACCCGGCCGTCGAGACCGTGGTCATCACCGGCGCCGGGGAGCGCGGCCTGTGCGCGGGCGGCGACATCCGCGCCGTCCACGACGACGCCCGCGACGGCGACGGCACCGCCTCCGCCGCGTTCTGGCGCGACGAGTACCACCTCAACGCCCACATCGCCCGCTACCCCAAGCCGTACGTCTCCCTCATGGACGGCATCGTGATGGGCGGCGGCGTCGGCATCTCCGCACACGGCAGCGTCCGGATCGTCACCGAACGCTCGCGGGTCGCCATGCCCGAGACCGGCATCGGCTTCGTCCCCGACGTCGGCGGCACCTACCTGCTCGCCCTCGCCCCCGGCGAACTGGGCACCCACCTCGCACTTACGGGCGCGCAGATCGGCGCCGCCGACGCCCTGCTGTGCGGCCTCGCCGACCACTACGTCCCCTCCGCCGCCCTCGGCGCGTTCGTCGACGACCTCGCCGAGCTACCCGTACCGGACGTCCTCGCGTGGCACGTACAGCCCCCGCCGCAGGGGGAGTTGAGCGATCAGCGGGAGTGGATCGACAGCTGCTACGCCGCCGGCACGGTCGAGGAGATCGCCCACCGGCTGTTCGCCCACGGCGGCCCGGAGGCGAAGGAGGCGGCCGAGACCCTGATGGCCAAGTCGCCCACCGCGCTCAAGGTCACCCTCGCCGCCCTGCGCCGCGCCCGGCGCCTCGGTCCGCTGGAACGGGTCCTCGACCAGGAGTACCGCGTCTCCTGCGCCGCCCTGCGCACCCCGGACCTGGTGGAGGGCGTCCGCGCCCAGATCATCGACAAGGACCGCGACCCGCACTGGTCCCCGGCGACCCTCGTCGAGGTCTCCGACGCCGAGGTGGAGCGCTTCTTCGCCCCGCTCGGCAACCGGGAACTGGGGCTCGCCGGGCCCGGCCTCGCCCAGGAGGCGGCCTGGTGAGCAGGGCCGTCGCGTTCCTCGGACTCGGGCACATGGGCGCCCCCATGGCCGCCAACCTGGTCACGGCGGGCCACCGGGTGCGCGGTTACGACCTCGTGCCCACGCTCCTCGACGGCGCCGCGCGGACGGGGGTCGAGCCCGCGCCCTCGGCCCCCGACGCCGTCGCGGACGCCGACGTGGTCGTCACCATGCTCCCGGCCAGCCGCCACGTCCTGGACCTCTACGACGCCGTCCTCCCGGCCGCCCGGCCGGGCACCCTCTTCGTGGACTGCTCCACCATCGACGTCGCCGATGCCCGCACTGCCCACCAACGCGCGGACGCCGCGGGGATGCGGGCGCTGGACGCCCCCGTCTCCGGCGGCGTGGTCGGCGCCGAGGCCGGTACCCTCACGTTCATGTCCGGCGGGGGAGAAGCCGAATTCGCCGAGGCGAGGCCCCTGTTGGAGGCCATGGGCAACAAGGCCGTCCACTGCGGCGGCCCGGGCGCCGGACAGGCGGCCAAGATCTGCAACAACATGATCCTCGGCATCTCCATGATCGCCGTGAGCGAGGCGTTCGTCCTCGGCGAGAGCCTCGGACTGTCCCACCAGGCCCTGTACGACGTGGCGTCCACGGCGTCCGGGCAGTGCTGGGCGCTCAGCGTGAACTGCCCGGTGCCCGGGCCCGTGCCGGACAGCCCCGCCAACCGGGACTACCGCCCCGGCTTCGCCGCCTCCCTGATGGCCAAGGACCTCGGACTCGCCGCCGCCGCGGCCCGCGCGGGCGCGGTGCACACCGAACTCGGCCTCAGGGCCGCGGAGTTGTATGCGGCCTACGCCGAGCACGCGGGAGCGGCCGAGGACTTCTCGGGCATCGTGCGCACCATCAGGGACCGCAGCGGAGAGCCCGCGTGATCCCGGTTCGTGCGCGCACACCGGGAGAGGAAGATCACGTCGGCCGGAGGCGGTCTTGGCCATGCGCGCATCACGCGGTACGGTCTGTCCGATATCGACGACAGCGAGACGGAAGCCGGTGAGAATCCGGCACGGTCGCGCCACTGTGTGCGGGTCCCCCAGGGGGCTCGTGAGTCAGACCCGTGGCTGTCGTCCAGTGCACCACCGAGATGGGACGCGAACTCCCGAGGAGGTCCTGCCATGGCGCAGACCGTCGCCCAGCCGACAGCCACCACCGCCGTCGTTCCCGCCAAGTTGCCGCTGAAGGCGATTGCTCCCTGGGCGGTCTTCTTCGGCGTCCTGATGATGATCCTGCTCTACTTCGTCGGCGCCGAGCAGGGCGCCACCTCCGTGTTCAGCGGAACGGACGTCCACGAGTGGGTGCACGACGCCCGCCACCTGCTCGGTTTCCCCTGCCACTGACGCGAGGGACGCCGCACGCCCATGAATTCCGCAACCGTACGAAACCTTCTCGTACGGGGCATGCTCGCCGGCCTCGCGGCCGGCGTGCTCGCCCTGATCGTGGCATACGTCCTCGGTGAGCCGAACGTCGACAAGGCGATCAGCTTCGAGGAGGCCCACTCCCACGAGCACGAGATGGAAGTCGTCTCCCGCTCCCTGCAGTCCACCGCCGGACTCGCCACCGGTGTCCTCGTCTTCGGGGTCGCCTTCGGCGGCATCGCCGCGCTCGCCTTCTGCTTCGCACTCGGACGCGTGGGCCGCTTCAGCCCGCGTGCCACGGCACTGCTGCTGGCGGGCTGCGCACTGCTCACGGTGTACGTCGTGCCGTTCCTGAAGTATCCGGCCAATCCGCCGTCGGTCGGCAACCCCGACACCATCGGCAAGCGGACCACCCTGTACTTCCTGATGATGCTGCTCAGCGTCCTCCTCGCGATCGCCACCACCCTCCTCGGCAAGCGGCTTGCGCCCAGCCTGGGGACCTGGTGGGCGACGGTGGTCGCGGTGGCCGCGTTCGTCGTCGTGATCGCACTGGCCTACCAGTTCCTGCCGGTCGTCAACGAGGTGCCCAAGGAGTTCCCGGCCACCCTGCTGTGGCGGTTCCGGCTCTCGGCCGTGGCGATCCAGACCGTTCTGTGGGCCGGATTCGGCCTCGTCTTCGGCGAGCTGGCCGATCGGGTGCTGAACCCCAGGCCGGCGACGGCCGCGAGCAAGCAGGCGGTTCCGGCCGCGCACTGATTTCTTCCGGACAACAGAGGGCCCTTCGGAACTGTCCGAGGGCCCTCTGGCGTTCTCCGGACACCGACGCGCCGCCGTGCGCCGGCACGGGATCACCGGCGGGCAGCGGCGGACCGGCCGATCGGACGCACACGGACACCCGAGGCGAGGAGCGGAGGAACCGGATGGCCAGACCCCCTCAGCCCCGCCGTATCACCCTCGGTGGCCGCGACGCGGTCGCCCTCACCCCGCAGGAGTACGAGCAACTGATCGCCAGCCGACGGCAGATCGGCGGCCAGAGCGCCCGGGTACGGGTGCTCGCCCAGCAGGCGAAGCGCACGGAACGGCTCCTGCACGACCTGGAGACGCTGATAGCCACCGAAGCGGACGTCTGCCGAGCGCACGCCCACAGGCCGCCGGCGACGAACACCGACGGCGACGCCGTGCCGGGCGACGCCGACATCGGCTGCCTGCGGTGCGCGATAGCGGCCCTGCTGCGCCGTCACCGGGACCCGGCGGCCTGATCCGGGGCAAGGCACCGGTCGGCGTCCTGCGCGGTGAGCGGCCGTCCCAGCCGCAGATTCCACCGCCCGGCCCGCCCACTGAGTTCCGTGGCCGTCAACGGCGCCACGTCCAGCCGCCAGAACGAGGCTGCGGGCAGGCCGAGGACATGAACGACCGCGGCCCGCACGACCTCCGGCTCGACCACGGCGACCGTGCGGCCGTCCACGCCCCCGGCCGTGTCCAGCCAGCGGCCGATCCGCCCGCACAGGTCCCGCACCGACTCCCCGCCGTGGGCCGCCCAGCCGGGGTCGGTGAGCCACCGGCCCACCGCCTCCGGCTCGGCCGCTCCCACCTCGTCGAGCGTACGGCCCCGCCAGTGGCCCACGTCCAGAGCCGCCAGCTCCGGCGCCGGTGCGCCGGCGAGGCCGAGCGCCTCGGCCGTCTCGCGGCAGCGCACACTCGGGGAGAGGACCACCGCGGCGGCCGAGGGCAGCGATCCGGCCGCCGCACGGGCGCGGGCCGCGCCGACGTCGTCGACCGAGGCGCCGTCGTCGAAGCGTGCCTGCCGCAGCGACGGGCTCGTGGCGGGCGAGACGAGGGTGACGCGGCTGGTCACGTGGCTGCTCCTGCTCTCCGTGTCTTCGAGGTCATGAGGTCCGGGTCTGCACGGGGTACGGCACATACGTACGCCGGTCCGGATCGATGGCGAGGCGCCCGCCGGCCGGCGGACGGGCCCGCTGGGCGCAGTCCCGGCGCTCGCAGATCCGGCAGCCCAGGCCGATGGGGGTCGCGGCTCGCGGGTCGTCCAGGGCGATCCCCTCGGCGTACACGAGCCGGTGCGCGTGGCGCAGTTCGCAGCCGAGCGCGACGGCGAACTCGGCGCGCGGCGCGTGGTGCCCGAAGCCGCCCCGGGTGAGGGTGCGGGCGATCCAGAAGTACCGCTTGCCGTCCGGCATCTCGGCCACCTGCGTGAGTATCCGGCCGGGCGCGGAGAACGCCTCGTACACCGTCCACAGCGGGCAGGTGCCGCCCAGCCGGGAGAAGTGGAAGTCGGTCGCCGACTGCCGCTTGGAGATGTTGCCGGCCCGGTCGACCCGCAGGAAGGAGAACGGCACCCCCCGCCGCCCGGTGCGCTGCAAAGTGCTCAGGCGGTGGCAGACCGTCTCGAAGCCGACGCCGAAGCGGGCCGAGAGCAGTTCGATGTCGTAGCGGACGTCCTCGGCCGTCGTGTGGAAGGCCGCGTACGGCATGAGCAGGGCGCCCGCGAAGTAGTTGGCCAGTCCGATGCGAGCGAGCGCCCGGGACTGCGGTGAGGTCAGCTCGGCGGCGGTGTCGGCGAGCCGGCGCAGCAGGGGGCCGTGCTCCAGCAGCGCCAGTTGCGTGGCGAGCTGGAAGGCGCGCTGGCCCTCGCTCAGCCAGGGGGAGAGGAACAGCAGCCCGGAGTCCTTCTCGAAGCGGCGGGCGTCGGCCGACCGGCCCTGCGCCGCCCGGACCACCCGGACCCCGTGCCGTTCCGAGAGGCGCGACACGAGCGGGTCCGCGGCCCGGCCCGGGCGCAACGCCAGTTCCTCCGCGGTGAGTTCGCCCACGGTGTCCAGTGGCTCGAAGTGATTGTGCCGGCCGTAGAAGAAGTCCCGCACCTCGTCGTGCGGCTCGGCGGGCGGCAGCAGGTCGCCCGCACCCGGGGAGGCCAGGGCCGCCGCCTGTTCGGCCGTGTCGCGGTAGCGGCGGTGCAGGGCGACCAGGGCGCGCGCCAGCTCGGGGTGGGCGCGGGCGGCCTGGGAGACCTCCTCCTCGGCCGGCAGCGGCACCGCGCACGCCTCGTCGGCGAGCGCGCTCCGCAGATCGGCCGCGAGCCGGTCCTCCTCGGCCTCCGAGAAGAACTCCGTGTCGACGCCGAAGACTTCGGCGATCCGCAGCAGCACGGACGCCGTCAGCGGGCGCCGGCTCTGTTCGAGCTGGTTGGCGTAGCTGGTGGAGATGTCGAGGGCGCGGGCCATGTCGACCTGGTTCATACCGCGCTCGCGGCGCAGGCGGCGCAGTTTGGCGTGGGCGTAGATCTTCCGTTCGGCCGGCCGCCGGGCCATGCGCGCACCTCCTCGCCTCACCTGCCTCGCTTGCGAACATAGCATCCGCACAATTCGCAGCTTTCGCAGATTCGCAGCTCCTCGATGTACGGATTACGCACCGGGGAGTGGTGGCCCCATGGCCGGCCGCCGGGAAGGCTCAAGCACGTCCGCCCCGAGGCACAGCCACCCGACACCACGAGGAGTCCCGTGATCGAGCACCACGTCCGCGTCCGTCCCAGCGCCGACCGGCTGTCCCGCGAGGACCAGCTCGCCTGGAAGCTCGCCGCCGTGGCCACCGCCACCGAGGAACCCGACGCGCGCTGCACCGCCATGGCCGTCAACCGGGTGATCGACAACGCCTCGGTCGCCGTCGCCTCCCTGCTGCGCCGCCCGGTCGCCGCGGCCCGCGCCCAGGCCACCGCCCACCCCGCCGCCGAGCCCGGCGCCTGCGTCTTCGGCACCCGGACCCGGGTCTCCCCGGAGTGGGCGGCCTGGGCCAACGGCACCGCCGTACGCGAACTCGACTTCCACGACACCTATCTGGCCGCCGACTACTCCCACCCCGGCGACAACATCCCGCCCCTGCTCGCGGTCGCCCAGCACACCGGCCGCACCGGCGCCGACCTGCTGCGCGGCATCGTCGCCGCCTACGAGATCCAGGTGGCCCTGGTCAAGGGCATCTGTCTGCACGAGCACCGCATCGACCACGTGGCCCATCTGGGCGCGGCCACCGCCTGCGGCCTGGGCGCCCTGCTGCGACTGCCGACCGAGACGGTCTACCAGGCGGTCCAGCAGGCCGTGCACACCACCACCGCCACCCGTCAGTCCCGCAAGGGCGAGATCTCCAGCTGGAAGGCGTACGCCCCCGCCTTCGCCGGCAAGGCCGCGATCGAGGCCGTCGACCGCGCGATGCGCGGCGAGACCTCCCCGTCCCCGGTCTACGAGGGCGAGGACGGCTTCCTGGCCTGGCTGCTCGACGGCCCGGACGCCGACTACACCGTCCAGCTGCCCGAGCCGGGCGAGTCCCGCCGGGCCATCCTCGACACGTACACCAAGGAGCACTCGGCCGAGTACCAGGCCCAGGCGGTCATCGACCTCGCCCGGCGGCTGCGCGAGAAGACCGGACCGCCGGCGACCGTGCGCTCGATCGTCCTGCACACCAGCCACCACACCCACCACGTCATCGGCTCCGGCTCGGGCGACCCGCAGAAGTACGACCCCGACGCCGGCCGCGAGACCCTCGACCACTCGGTGCCGTACATCTTCGCCGTCGCCCTTCAGGACGGCACCTGGCACCACGAGCGCTCCTACGCCCCGGAGCGGGCCCGCCGCCCGGAGACCGTCGCCCTGTGGCGGAGGATCACGACCGTCGAGGACCCCGAGTGGACCCGGCGGTACCACGACCCCGACCCGGCCCGGCGCGCCTTCGGCGGACGCGCGGTGGTCACCCTGGCCGACGGTTCGGTGATCGAGGACGAACTGGCCGTCGCCGACGCCCATCCGGCCGGCGCCCGCCCCTTCGACCGGGCCGCCTACGCGGGCAAGTTCCGCACGCTCACGGACGGCATCGTCACCCCGGCCGAACAGGACCGCTTCCTCACCGCGGCCGAGCAGCTCGCCGATTCGGCCGCCACCGCCCTGGACGGGCTGTTCCCGGCGGTGGACACCCGCACCGTCGCCGCCTACGACGCCCGGCTCCCGAAGGGCCTGTTCTGATGCTCCACACCCGCACCACCCCCGCAGAACGCCGCCGGGCCCTGCGGGAACGGCTCACCGAAGACCGCCTGCTGCTCATGCCCGGCGCCCTCAACCCCCTTTCCGCCCGCCTCATCCAGGACACCGGCTTCGAGGCCGCCTATCTGTCCGGCGCGGTCCTCGCCGCCGACCTCGGCCTGCCCGACATCGGACTGACCACCTCGACCGAGATCGCCGCCCGGGCGCAGCAGACGACCAGGGCGACCGATCTGCCCGTCCTCGTCGATGCCGACACCGGCTTCGGGGAGCCGATGAACGCCGCCCGCACCGTGCAGCTGATGGAGGACGCCGGCCTGGCCGGGCTGCATCTGGAGGACCAGGTCGCCCCCAAGCGGTGCGGCCACCTCGACGGCAAGGCGGTCGTCCCACGGGCGGAGATGACCCGCCGGATCCGGGCCGCCGTGGACGCCCGCCGCGACCCGGACTTCCTCCTGATGGCGCGCACCGACGCCCGGGCCGTCGAGGGCCTTGCGGCGGCGACCGACCGGGCGAGGGCCTACGTCGACGCCGGCGCCGACGCGATCTTCCCCGAAGCCCTCGCCGACGAGCGGGAGTTCGAGGCCTTCCGCGGGGCGGTGGACGTCCCCCTCCTCGCCAACATGACCGAGTTCGGCAAGAGCCGCCCGCTCGACGCGCACACGCTGCACAACCTCGGCTACGACATCGCCCTCTACCCGGTCACCCTGCTGCGCCTGGCCATGGGCGCCGTCGAGGAGGGCCTGCGAACCCTGGCCGCGCAGGGCACCCAGCAGTCGCTGCTGCCCCGTATGCAGACCCGCTCCCGCCTGTACGAACTCCTCGGCTACGCCGACTACGCGGCCTTCGACTCGGCCGTCTTCGACTTCACGCTCCCGCCCGGCACCTGACGCACGCAACCGGAGGACCCCCATGACCATTCACCGCGGCCTCGCCGGTGTCGTCGTCGACACCACCGAGATCTCCACCGTCGTCCAGCAGACCAACTCCCTGACGTACCGCGGCTATCCGGTCCAGGAACTCGCCGCCCACCGCTCCTTCGAGGAGGTCGCCCACCTGCTGTGGTACGGCGAACTCCCCGACAGCGGACAGCTCCGCGACTTCCAGGCCCGGGAACGCGCCCAGCGCCCCCTGGACCGCAGCACCTCCGAGCTGCTGGCCCGGCTGCCCGAGACCTGTCACCCGATGGACGTGCTGCGCACCGCGGTGAGCTTCTTCGGCGCCGAGGACGCCACCGAGGACGACGGCAGCCCGGCCGCCCACCGCGCCAAGTCCCTCACCCTGCTGGCGAAGCTGCCCACCGTCGTCGCCGCCGACCAGCGCCGTCGGCGGGGGCTCGACCCGATCCCCCCGGATCCCGAACTGGGTCACGCCGAGAACTTCTTCCACATGTGCTTCGGCGGCGTGCCCGACCCGGAGGTGGTCCGCTGCTTCGAGATCTCCCTCGTCCTCTACGCCGAACACAGCTTCAACGCCTCGACGTTCACCGCCCGGGTGGTCACCTCCACCCTCTCCGACCTCTACAGCGCGGTCACCGCCGCGATCGGCGCCCTCAAGGGCCCGCTGCACGGCGGCGCCAACGAGGCGGTGATGCACATGCTGGCCGAGATCGGCGACCCGCGGCGGGCCGAGGAGTGGCTGGCACGGGCCCTGGCCGACCGGCGGAAGATCATGGGCTTCGGCCACCGCGTCTACCGGCACGGCGACTCCCGGGTGCCGATCATGCAGGACGCCCTGGACCGCCTGGTCGCCCGGGCCACCGACCCGGAGGCGACCCGCCTCGCCGCGCTGCACACGGCCCTGCGGCACGCCGTGCTCACCCACAAGGGCATCCACCCCAACCTCGACTACCCGGCCGGGCTCGCCTACCACCTGATGGGCTTCGACCCCCCGGCCTTCACACCGATCTTCGTGATGAGCCGCATCACCGGCTGGACCGCCCACATCACCGAACAGCTCGCCCACAACGCGCTGATCCGGCCCCTCGCCTCCTACGCGGGGCCGGACCAGCGGGCGGTCCCGACGGTGGCCGGGTAGCGCTCTCACCCCTCGTCGTACAGCGATGCGTGCCGCGCGCGAACTCGACGGAGGTGGCGACAGGGCCTAGTGGAACTGCTCCTCCTCCGTGGAACCGGCCAGGGCGGTGGTGGAGGACGCGGGGTTCACGGCGGTGGAGACCAGGTCGAAGTAGCCGGTGCCGACCTCGCGCTGGTGCCTGACGGCGGTGAAGCCATGGGCCTGCGCGGCGAACTCCCGCTCCTGCAGGTCGACATAGGCCGTCATGCCGTGCTCGGCGTAGCCGCGCGCCAGGTCGAACATGCCGTGGTTGAGGGAGTGGAAGCCGGCCAGCGTGATGAACTGGAAGCGGTAGCCCATCGCGCCCAGCTCGCGCTGGAACTTGGCGATCTGGTCGTCGTCCAGTGCGGCCTTCCAGTTGAAGGAGGGCGAGCAGTTGTAGGCGAGCATCTGGTCCGGGTGGCGGGCGTGCACGGCCTCGGCGAACTCACGGGCCTGCGCCAGGTCGGGCGTACCGGTCTCGACCCAGATCAGGTCGGCGTACGGGGCGTAGGCGAGCCCGCGCGCGATGACCGGCGCCATGCCGCCCCGGACGCGGTAGAAGCCCTCCGCCGTGCGCTCGCCGGTGACGAACTCGGCGTCGCGCTCGTCGACGTCGCTGGTGAGCAGATTGGCGGCGAGGGCGTCGGTGCGGGCGACGACGACCGTGGGCACGTCGGCGATGTCGGCCGCGAGACGGGCCGCGTTCAGGGTGCGGATGTGCTGCGCGGTCGGGACCAGGACCTTGCCGCCGAGGTGGCCGCACTTCTTCTCCGAGGCGAGCTGGTCCTCGTAGTGGATGCCGGCGGCGCCCGCCGCGATCATCGCCTTGGTCAGCTCGAAGGCGTTCAGCGGACCGCCGAACCCGGCCTCCGCGTCCGCGACGATCGGGGCGAGCCAGTCCGTGGTGTCGCCGGCGTCCTCGGCGGTGGCGATCTGGTCGGCGCGCAGCAGCGCGTTGTTGATCCGGCGCACCACCTGCGGCACGGAGTTGGCCGGGTACAGGGACTGGTCGGGGTAGGTGTGACCGGCCTGGTTGGCGTCGGCGGCCACCTGCCAGCCGGACAGGTAGATCGCCTGCAGACCGGCCTTGACCTGCTGCACGGCCTGGCCGCCGGTCAGCGCGCCGAGCGCGTGGACGTAGTCCCGCTCGTGCAGCTGCCGCCACAGCCGTTCTGCGCCGCGCCGGGCCAGGGTGTGCTCCTCGCGGACGCTGCCGGAGAGCCGGATCACGTCCTGCGCGGTGTAGGTGCGCTCGATGCCCTGCCACCGGGGATCGGTGGCCCAGCGCCGCGCGAGTTCCTCGGCCGCCTGCGTCCTCGTCTCTGCCATGACTGTCACGTCTCCTCGGTCTGTGTCGGTTGCCAAGCTCCCCGATCGAGAGATCAGAGGTGGCACTCTGTGTCCAACTCCTGAGGTGCGGCCCGCCGTCACCCGTATGGTCGGAGCTGAGCAATGCTGCCGGTCACGACCCCGTCGGCGCCGGGATATCCGATGTCAGGGCATGAATCGCACCCCGGTTCCGGGCGGTGGTCGCCGGTGTCCGGCGGGCCGCACTTGAACTCTGGCACTGGCACTGAGTGCCATCAACCGTGGACGTCTGCCAACTTCTGCGAATCTTCCGCTCACCGTCTGCCAAGTTTGCGAAGGGTGTGCGAGGACGTCGATCGCGTACGCTGAGCGGACACCGGACACGGGGGGCGAGCGGGTGGGCAAGACCTATGCGGGGGCGCGTCTGCGGCGGCTGCGTGAGGAACGGCGCCTGACCCAGGCCGAGTTGGCCCGCCTGCTCGAGATCTCGCCGAGCTATCTGAACCAGATGGAGCACGACTCCCGCCCGCTCACCGTGCCCGTCCTGCTGCGCCTGACCGAGGCCTTCGGGGTCGACCCGGGCTTCTTCTCCGAGCGCGACACCACGCGCCTGGTGGCGGACCTCAGGGAGGCGCTGGCCGGACAGCTCGCCGAGGCCCGGGTCTCCGCCGCCGACCTGACGGAACTCGCCGCCCGCATGCCCGCCGTCGCCCAGGTCCTGCTCGACCTCGGCCGTCGCAACCAACGGCTCGCCGAGCACCTCGGCGACGGCCGCGGCACCGACCCGGAGCAGCCCCGCTCACCCCATGAGGAGATCCGGGACTTCTTCTACCGCCGCCAGAACTACCTCCACGACACCGACCTCGCGGCGGAGGAACTCGCCCGGGACATCGGCATCCGCCCCGGCGAGGCCGTACCCGCCCTGACCGCCCGCCTCGCCGACCGCCACGGCGTCCGGCTGACCGGCGGGGCCGGCGAGCACCTGCACCACTACGACGCGCCGACCCGCACCCTCCACCTCTCCACCCGGCTGCGGCCCGGCCAGCGCGCCTTCCGGCTGGCGACCCAGCTCGCGCTGCTCGAACACGACGCCGAACTCGACCGCCAGGCCGCCGAGGACTTCGCGCCCGGCGCACCGGCCCACCGCCTGGCCCGCATCGGCATCGCCAACTACTTCGCGGCCGCCCTGGTCCTGCCGTACACCGCCTTCCACACGGCCGCCGAAGAGGAGCGCTACGACATCGAGCGCCTCACCGACCGCTACGGCCTCGGCTACGAGACCGTCTGCCACCGGCTGAGCACCCTCCAGCGGCCGCGTCTGCGCGGTGTGCCGTTCTCCTTCGTGCGCGTGGACCGGGCCGGCAACCTGTCCAAGCGCCAGTCGGCGACCGGCTTCCACTTCTCCCGGGCCGGCGGCACCTGCCCCCTGTGGAACGTCTACGAGGCGTTCGCCGCCCCCGGCCGGATCCATGTCCAGGTCGCCGAAATGCCGGACGGGCAGCGCTACTTGTGGACCGCGCGCGCCGTCACCCGGCACCGTGGCGGCTGGGGCGAACCCGGCAAGACCTTCTCCATCGGCCTCGGCTGCGAGGTCCGCCATGCCCACCGCCTCGTCTACTCCGACGGCCTCGACCTCGGCAGCGCCTGCGCCGCCACCCCGATCGGCATGGGCTGCCGCGTCTGCGAGCGCCTCCAGTGCCCGCAACGCGCCGCCCCGCCCCTCGGCCACCCGCTGCGCATCGACCAGAACTCCAGCACCTTCGTGCCGTACCCGGTGTCACCGCCGCCCTGAGGCCGCCCCGGCGGCCGTCGGGGACGCCGTCACCCGGCGACCGCCTCGGTGCCGTCGCCCGACCTGACCAGATCGGCCGCCTTCTCCGCGGCCATGACGGTGGGGGCGTTGGTGTTCCCGCGCGGCACCGTCGGAAACACGGACGCGTCGACGACACGCAGGCCCGCACGCCGAACACGCGCAGCTCGGGGTCGACCACCGCGCCGATGGCGCAGGTCGAGGTGGGGTGGTACACCGTGTGCCCCGACCGCTGTGCCCAGGCGAGGAGGTCCGGAAAACGCCTTTCGTGAAAGGCGCTTTCACGCCCCGAGATGCCGTACTCCTCGGGCCGGTGGGGTCAGGCCGTGGTGGGCGGGTGCGGGGCGGTCACGGGGGTGAAGCGGGCGGGGGCGTGGTCGATCGGCAGATCGGGGCGCCAGGCGGTGAGGATCTGGGCGCTGCACTCGAACAGTTCCGGGGGCAGGGCGTCCAGAGGCCACCAGCGCCAGTCCCCGACGCTCTCGTCGATCTGGTCGGCGGGCTCACCGCGCCACCGTGTGACGAGCGTGCCGAAGGTGACACGGACGACGTCGCCGACGTGGTCGAGGAGCATGCCCAGGAGGCGGACGTCGGTGGGGTCCGCGTACAGGCCTGTCTCTTCGGCGAGTTCGCGCACGACCGCCTCCTGCAGCGACTCGCCCGGTTCCACGGTCCCGCCGGGCAGTTCTCGCGTACCCAGCCGGTGCCGGCCCAGGAGCAGGCCCCGGGGGCCGAGCAGCACGGCGCCGACGCCCACCGCCGCGTGGGCGAGGGGCGGCTTCGCGGTACGGGGGCGGGCGGTGATCCGGGCCGGTCGGTGGACCTCGAACAGCCGGTACGAGGCGTGGTTGTCCTCCTGCGGCGCGTCGAGGACGCCGATGCCCTGCACCCTGAGCCCGTACTGCACGAGCAGGTCCTCCCACAGCTCGGGTGTGAGCACCCACATGTGCACGGTGAGGTCGTCGCCGTCGGCCAGGTGCAGGACCTCCGGGCGCGGGGTGACGGTCGAGGTGGGGCCGTCGCCGGCGGAGTTGGTGTGCAGCACGGTGAAGTACAGCCGGCCCCCGGGCTTGAGGGCGGTCGCCAGCGCGGGCAGGAGCCGGTGCGGATCGAGGAAGTGGAAGGTGCTGAGGGAGACGATCACGTCGTACGGCGCTGTCGTACCCAGGTGTTCTACGGCGTCGGCGTGGACCAGCCGCAGTCCCGGCACGTCGGGGTAGCGGGTGCGGGCCCGCTCGATCTGGGGGCGGGAGGCGTCGACGGCCTCCACCCGCGCGCCGTGGGCGCGGGCCAGGTGCGCGGCGTGCCGGGCCGGGCCGCAGCCGAGGTCCAGGACCCGCAGCCCCCTGAGGTCCCCGAGGATGCCGTCCCCCGGCCCGTCGGCCGACGGGCCCCAGGCGATCCGGTCGACTTCCGGCAGGGGCGTACCGCGCCGCCGGTGGTGTGTCCCGTAGGCCTCCCAGGCGAGGCGGGTCTGTCGTTCGATGTCCAACACGGTTGCTCCCATGGCGAGTTCGGGGGTGGAGCGCGTGGCAGCGCGGTACGTCGGGTCGGTCACGCGGGGTCGGTCGCGGGCGGTGGCCATGCGGCGCCCGCGTCGGAGGGTGAGGCGGGGTGCGGGACGGCGGGTGACGTCGGGTGCGGGACGGTGGGTGCCGGCGCGTACTGGGCGGCCTGGGCGTCGAACATCGCGGCGTAGCGGCCCCGGGCGGCCATCAGCTCGTCATGACTGCCCTGTTCGGCCAGCCGGCCCCGGTGCAGGACGTAGATGCGGTCGGCGTGCCGGACACCGGACATGCGGTGGGTGACGAGGACGACGGCGCGGTTCGGGGCGGCGAGCCGGCGGATGCGGTCGAAGGCGGCGATCTCGGCCTCCGGGTCGAGGGCGGAGGTGGGCTCGTCCACGACGAGGACGCCGTCGGCCGCCGAGGTGGAGCTGCGCCAGTGGGTGCGGGCCAGCCCGATCTTCTGCCACTCGCCGCCGGACAGTTCGCTGGCACCGCGGAACATCCGGGCCAGCAGGCTCCGCAGGCCGTCGGGGAGTTTGTCGACGACGGGCCCGGCCCCGGCGTAGTCGACGGACGGCTGCAGGTCCTCGTGCCCGGCCTCGTGGACGGGGCGGCCGATCCGGATGTTCAACGCCGCCGTGACGGGCCAGCGTTGGAAGTCCTGGGTGAGCAGCGCGACCCGCTCGAAGAGACGGGAGCGGTCCAGGGCGGCCATCTCGGCGGCACCCCACAGCACGGTTCCGCTCTGCGGCAGCAACAGGCCCGACAGCACCTTCATCAGCGTGCTCTTGCCGGAGCCGTTCTCGCCGACCACGGCGGTGACCGAGCCCATGGGCAGCGTGAGCGATACGCCGTCCAGGGCAGGGGTGTCGCGGTCCGGGTAGTGGTAGGTGACCTGGTCGAGGGCCACCTGTTTCACCCGCGTCGGGACGGCATCGCCCCCGAGAGGGATGGCCCGCCGGGCGGCCTCGTCCAGGAAGCGGGAGTGGTCGCGGACGTAGAGGGACTCCTCGTGCAGCTGGTTCACGTTCATCACCAGCGCGCCCAGGCTCGCCGAGCCGGAGCGGACGGCGATGACCGCGGTCCCGGCCACGGCCAGACTCATGTGCCCGCTCATGATCAGCAAGAACATGGTCCCGTACGTCGCCGCCATGGCCAGACCGGACATCGCGGCGGCGACCCACTCCGTGGCGGCCTTGCTGGAGGCCAGCCGCTCCTGCTCGGCCTCGGCGCTCTCTGCCATGCGCTCGTACCGGCTGAGCAGGAACGGACCCACGCCGTGGACACGCACCTCCTGGGCCGCGCTGCGCTCGGTGAGCAGATTGCCGATGAGGCGGCTGGCCCGTACGTGCTCGATCCAGCTCATCACCGACACATATCGCTCCTGCGCCACCCGCATGGCGCCCCAGCCGCGGGGGGCGGCGATGAGGATCAGCATGGGCAGCAGGACCGGGTGCAGGACGGTGAGCACACCGGCCGTCGCGATCAACGAGATGGTGCCGTTCAGGGCGGCTACGCACGCACTGATCATGCGGCGGGCGGAAGCCGGACCGTACTGGGCGACGTCGACCAGCCTGCGGAAGTCCGGGTCCTCGATGGCCTCCAGCTCGACCGAGGCGGCGGCGGCCAGGTACTGAGTGGTGGCGATCCGCTCGACGACCGGTTCCAGGCGGCCCGCCCGGGAGGTGGACCATCCGGCCAGAGCCGAGTTGACCACCGCGATCCCGGCGGCGGCCAGCAGGCCGGGCAGCACCGCGTGCAGCCGTTGCCCGGCCGTTCCCGAGCCGAGCAGTGCGTGCATGACGGCATTGACCGCGAGGAGACCGACGGCTGCCGCGCCCCCTTGTCCGATCTCGCTGACGGTGACGGCGAGCAAGGCACGCCGGTCCGCCTCCCACGCCATCCGTAAGGTGGTCCCGACCAGCCTCGGCATCGAGCGCAGGGCGGACAGCATGGTCAGGTCGAGCCACGCGTGCTGGTGCTCGGACCATCCCGTGTCGTAGCGCAGCGGACCCCCGAACAGCTCGCGTTCGGCATCGGAGACCTGGGGCTGGACCATCCGCACGCGCCCGAAGAACCTCATCACAGGACACCTCCCCGAACCTGGCGCCGGCAGCGTGCGGAGCGCGGGGCGGAAAGCGGGGGGCGTTCGAATACGGCGCCAGGATCCACGGGGGTGGGCACAGGATTCACGGGGTCCTCCGAATGGACGCACGAGGGGTACTGGTGCTCTAACAACGGCCCCCGGATGGGCCTGTCACGGTCGGAACCGGGGCAGATCGTGGACGTATGTTCTATTGGGCGGTCGAGGTCAAGCGGGCTTTGCCCGGGGGTGTCCCCGCGTCGCTCGAACAGCGTGGATCACCCCTTCGAGGTATTGCGGGGGAGAGGCCGTCGGCGGGCACGTCCGCACGGTCCACGGTGGCCGGCGTCCGACCGCATTCGGTCAACATCGGTCCTGGAAAACCCGGGAGGAGCAGCCCGGGCGCGCGACTGGCTGTAGTGTGTGGAAACAGCCCTTGACCTGCAAAAACGCAGGCAGGGAGCCTATCTGCGGGAGTACACCGATGTTGCGTACCATGTTCAAGTCCAAGATCCACCGTGCCACCGTCACCCAGGCCGACCTGCACTATGTGGGATCGGTGACCATCGACGCCGATCTGCTCGACGCCGCCGACCTGCTGCCGGGCGAGCTGGTGCACATCGTCGACATCACCAACGGCGCCCGCCTGGAGACCTACGTCATCGAGGGCGAGCGTGGATCCGGGGTGATCGGGATCAACGGCGCGGCGGCCCACCTCGTGCACCCCGAAGACCTGGTGATCATCATCAGCTACGCCCAGGTCACCGACGCCGAGGCGCGGGAGCTGAAGCCGAGGGTCGTGCACGTCGACGCCGGCAACCGGATCGTGTCCCTCGGCGCCGACCCCTCCGAGCCCGTGCCCGGCACCGAGCAGCGGCGCAGCCCGCAGGCCGTCCGGGCCTGACCGGGAGACCGAGGCCGCCGGCCGCACCGGACGGATCCGTCCCCGCCTGTGCCGAGCCGGCGGCTCATCCCGCCCACATCGCGCCGACGGCTCACCCCGTCGGGTGAGTGGTCGCGCGGGGGCCGGGTACGCGGGGGAGTAGTCCAGAGGCGACGTCCCGTGACTGCCCGGAGGACACCCATGACCCATCCGTTCCCCGACCCCGTCCCACCGGGGCCGGCTCCCGGCCCCGGGCCCACCCCGCCGGACCCCTACCCGAGCCCGGTGCCGCCGCCCGAGCCGGCTCCCCAGCCCACCCCGCCTCCACCGGACCCCGCCCCGACGCCACCGCCGCCGCCCCCGGGACCACCGGAGCCGTCACCGTCCCCGATCCCGCCGGGCCCGGAGCCCGTACCGAACCCCGAACCCGGCCCTCCGCTCACTTGAGGGGCGCGCGAGACCTCAAGCGCACAAGGCCTCACGCACCCAAATCCTCAGGCGGGCAGACCCACTGCGCCCGCCAGGCCCACTACGCCCGCCACGCGCAGTACGCCGGCTACGCCGAGACCTCCGACCGGTCCCCACCCCACAACGTGTGGAACGACCCCTCCTGGTCCACCCGCCGATACGTGTGCGCCCCGAAGAAGTCCCGCTGCCCCTGCGTCAGGGCCGCCGGCAGGCGAGCCGCCCGCAACGCGTCGTAGTACGCCAGCGCCGCCGCGAACCCCGGCGTCGGAACACCCTGCCGCACCGCCGCGATCACCACCTCGCGCCAGTCGTCCTGCGCGCCCGCGATCTCGCGCGCGAACGTCTCGTCCGACAGCAGGCTCGGCAGATCGGCGCGCGCGTCGTACGCCGCGCGGATGCGGTCCAGGAACGCCGCCCGGATGATGCAGCCGCCCCGCCAGATCGAGGACACCGCGCCGAGGTCGATGTCCCAGTCGTACTCCTCGCTGCCCGCGGCGATCTCGTGGAAGCCCTGGGTGTACGACACGATCTTGGACGCGTACAGCGCCTGCTCCACGCGGTCGGCGAAGGCCGCCGCCTCGTCCTTGCCCAGCGGCACCGCCTTCGGACCCGCCAGGCCCTGCGAGGCCTCGCGGAGCGCCGCGTGCCCGGACAGTGAGCGGGCGAAGACCGCCTCGGCGATGCCGGACACCGGAACGCCCAGGTCGAGGGCGATCTGCACCGTCCAGCGGCCGGTGCCCTTCTGCTCGGCCTGGTCGACGACCACGTCCACGAACGGCTTGCCGGTCGCCGCGTCCACGTGGGACAGCACCTCGGCCGTGATCTCGATCAGGTACGAGTCGAGACGGCCCGTGTTCCACCTGCGGAAGATCCCCGCGATCTCGGCGGGGGAGTACCCGGCGACATCGCGCAGCAACTGGTAGGCCTCGCCGATCAGCTGCATGTCGGCGTACTCGATGCCGTTGTGCACCATCTTCACGAAGTGGCCGGCGCCGTCGGGGCCGATGTGCGTCACACAGGGCGCACCGTCCTTCGCCTTCGCGGAGATCTTCTCCAGCATCGGGCCCAGCGAGTCGTACGACTCCCTCGGGCCGCCCGGCATGATGCTCGGCCCGTGCAGCGCGCCCTCCTCGCCGCCGGAGACGCCCATGCCGACGAAGTGGATGCCCTGCTCGCGCAGCGCCTTCTCCCGGCGCCGGGTGTCCGCGAAGTGCGCGTTGCCGCCGTCGATGATCATGTCACCGGGCTCCAGCAGCGGCGCGAACTCCTGGATCACCGCGTCCGTCGGCGCCCCCGCCTTCACCATGATCACCAGGCGGCGCGGACGCTCCAGGGCCGCCACGAACTCCTCGGCGGTCTCGGCCGCGATGAAGTCGCCCTCGCCGCCGAACTCCTCCACCAGCGCCTTGGTCCGCGCCTCCGTACGGTTGTGCACGGCGACCGTGTAGCCGTTGCGGGCGAAGTTCCGGGCGAGGTTGCGGCCCATGACCGCGAGGCCCGTGACACCGATCTGCGCTGAAGTGCTCATACCGCCTGCTCCCTAGCTGCCTCTGAACTACGGCTCCGTCAGTACGGGCCCCTGAGGGCCTGCCGCAGCCCATCCTGACGTGCCGCTACGGTGAGCGCACATCCGACCCGCCACGCTCATGTACGGAGCGAGGGCGCCCCAGGCCTCAGTCTTCGGCCGATCAGGCCAAGCAAGGGCCGTTCCCGGCCACTTGGGCGGCGGGAGCGGCCGATTTTCCGTCTTGTCATGGCCTGTTCGCGGCGCATACTTTTGCCCCTCCTGACGCATGCCGAGGGGAAGTCGGACATGGCCGTACGCGGCCGGCACCGCCGGTACCAGCCGAACAGGATCAACCGCGCCTCACTCACCGTCACGGCGGGCAGCGCCGGCCTCGCGCTCCCCCTGGTCGCCGCCGGCACGGCCGACGCGGCCGACGCCTCCACCTGGAACAAGGTCGCCGCCTGCGAGTCCAGCGGCGACTGGAGCATCAACACGGGCAACGGCTACTACGGCGGGCTGCAGTTCACCCAGTCCACCTGGGAGGCCTACGGCGGCACCCGGTACGCGCCGCGCGCCGACCTCGCGACCAGGGACCAGCAGATCGCCGTCGCCGAGAAGGTCCTCGACGGGCAGGGGCCCGGCGCCTGGCCGGTGTGCTCGGTGCGGGGCGGGCTCACCCGGGGGGACGCCGACCCGGTGGGACACGCGGAGAGCGTGCACACGGACAGCGCCGCTGCCCGGCCCGTGACCGCCGGTGAGAAGCACACCGTACGGGACGTCCGGCCCCAGACCACCCCGCAGTCCCGCGCGGGCCGGACCGAGATGTACACCGTGGTGCACGGCGACACGCTCTCCGGCATCGCCGACGAACACCACGTCCACGGCGGCTGGCACGGGCTCTACGCCGGCAACCGCACGACCATCGGCGCCGATCCCGACCTCATCCTGCCGGGCCAACGGCTCAGCCTGCGCGGCACGACGGCCGGCACCAAGTCCCCCGAGAAGAAGGCCCCTTCGGAGCACAGGGCCGCGCCGCGGCGGACCAGGAGCACCGGCCGCACGCTCGTCGCGCCGGTCGAGGCGCCCATCGGCACCGGCTACCGGGTGGCCGGCTCGCACTGGTCGAAGGGCTACCACACCGGTGTCGACTTCCTCGTGCCCACCGGCACCTCCGTGAAGGCCGCCGAGGCCGGGCACGTGGTGGCCGCGGGCTGGGGCGGCGCGTACGGCTACCAGGTGGTGATCCGGCACGCCGACGGCCGCTACACCCAGTACGGCCATCTGTCGGCCATCTCGGTGCGGATCGGGCAGGACGTCGGCGCGGGCCGGCGCATCGGCCGCTCCGGAGCCACCGGGAACGTCACCGGTCCGCACCTGCACTTCGAGGTACGGACCGGACCGGGCTTCGGCACCGACATCGACCCGCTCGCCTATCTGCGGGCCGGCGGCGTCAGGATCTGACCCACGTACGGTGGCGGTCCAGGAGCGTCGGCGGCACATGGACGCCCATCGGCAGCACGGTGAACGACGCGGTGAACGAGGAGGGGAGCGCGCCGGTCGGCGGTTCGCCGCCGGCGATCTCCTGCTCGGTACCGCCCGGCCGGGCCCCGCGACCGTCACCCGGTGCCGGTACGAGCAGGTCCCGCAGCGCGGGTCCGTCCAGATCCCGCAGCACGGGCTTGTCGGACACGCCCCCGGGCCCGGCCTCGGCCTTGTCCTCGGCTTCGGCCCTGCCTTCGGACGACGGGGCCGGCTCGGTCCGCGCCGCCGCGTCCACCGCCGTCCCCCGGTCCTCCGCGGCCGTGCGCTGCTGCGGCACGCCCACGAGGGCTTCCGGCCCGGCGGAAGCCGGATCCGGGCCGACCGCGGTCGGGGCCGGGGCGGAAGGCGCCTCGCCGCGGGTGATCCGCTCGGTCGTCAGCATGATCAGACCGCCCGCCGTCACCGCTCCGCAGCACAGGGCGAGCACGGTGCCCGTGGCGCCGTGGCGGAACGTCTCGCCGAACATCAGAATGCCGACCGCCGCCGCCAGCACCGGATTGACCACGGTGAGCGTGGCCAGCGGGGCGGCGAGGCCGCCGCCCCGGTAGGAGGCCTGGGACAGCACCACGCCGGCGCCGGCGAACAGGCCGATCACCGCGAGCGAGGGCAGGTCGTCCAGGTCGATGCCGTGCGTCCAGTCCTCGGCGACGGTCTTGGTGAACACCGACGACATGCCGAACGCTATGCCGGAGGCGGTCGCGAGCAGCACGCTGCGCACCGCCGGATGCCGGTGCGCGGCCAGACCCGCGCACATCAGCGCCACCACCGCGCCGCCGGTCACCACCGCGACCGCGACCCGCTGGGCCGTGTCGAGCGAGTGGGCGTCGGAGGAGCCGACCACGGACAGCAGACCGGCGAGGCCCACCGTGGCCATGACGGCGCCGCGCCAGGCGGTCGCCCCGGCGCGGCGGCCGACGAACAGCGCCGCCATGGGCAGCGCGAAGACGATGGTCAGCGCGCCGAGCGGCTGGACCAGGCTCAGCGGGCCGTAGGCCAGCGCCACCACGTGCAGCACCCCACCGAGGGCGTTGAGGGCCAGCGCCCCCCACCAGCTCGGCCGGCGCACCGGCATGTACGCGCTGTCCGGGGAGGACACCGCCACCTGCTCCTGCACGATCGCGCCGGCCGCGTAGGCGAGGGCGGACACGAACGACAGGACCACGGACAACGCGAGGGCGCTCATCCGCGTCTCCTCTGCGTGAGGCCGCGGCCCTGAGCCCGGCGCGGCGTACGGTCGACAACCATGGCCAACACTCTGCCCGTCCGCGTCCTTCCCGTCGTCGTCCCTGAGCACGCAATGCGTCCTACTGCCGATGGAGTACACCAGCCGCGCGATCATCCTCGAGACGGGTGATGCGCGCCCGGACCCCCCGGCAGCGGGCCGGGCACGCGCCTGGTACCAGTACCTGTCGTGGACCTCGACCCCGCTCTCGCCGCCCTCCGCCCGCTCGGCGGTTTCTTCGTCCTGCGCACCCACCGGGACCCGGCCGGATCCGCCGGCGCCCCCGACCCCGGACGACTGCCGACACTCGCGCAGACCTACGAACCGACGGCACCGGACGCCTCCAACGATCCTCTGACGGCGCGGGTGACCACGGTCGCGGACCGGCTGCGCACCCCCGAGCCGCGCGTCGCCGCCTCCCTCGCCCAGCAGGGACTGGCCGCCCGACTGTGGTCGACGGCCCTCGGCTGCGCCGCCCTGCACGGCGCTCTGCCCGACCTCGACCCGCGTCTGCTGCGCTGGGACGTGCGCGCCGCCGCTCCTGACGACCTGTACCTGACCGAGCTGCGCCCGCTGCCCGGTGACGCCGCCACCCTCGCCGCCGCCGTGCTGCACGGGCATCTGCGGCCCCTGGCAGAGGCCGCGAGCGCCCGCTTCGGCTGCGCGCCCGGACTGCTGTGGGGCAACGCGGGCTCCGCGCTCGCCGGGGCGGCCGGGCAACTGCGGCGCTGGGCCCGCGCGCACGGCCGTACCGACGTGGCGGCCCGGACCAGGGCTCTGACGGACGAACTCTTCGCCCACCCCCTGCTGCGCACCACCGGCACCCGCACCGGCACCGCCTTCCGCCGCCGCAGCTGTTGCCTGTACTACCGGGTGCCCGGCGGCGGGGTGTGCGGCGACTGCTGCTTCACCCGGCCGCCGCGCTCTTCCCCGGGCGCCGCATCTGGGTGACCATGAGAGGAACCTGCCGCCGGGACAAGGGGGTTGTCGGGTGCGAGTGGGACTGCTGACCCGGGAGTACCCCCCGGACGTGTACGGCGGCGCCGGCGTCCATGTGGAGTTCCTCGCCCGAGAACTGACCTCCCTGGTCGACCTGGAGGTGCACTGCTGGGGCGAGGGACGCGGCGTCGGCGTCGTACGCCACCGCCCCTGGTCCGCGCTCGACGGCGCGGGCGACGCACTGCGCACGTTCTCCGTGGACCTGTCCGTCGCCGCCGCCCTCGAAGGCCGTGAACTCGTCCACTCCCACACCTGGTACGCCAATCTCGCCGGGCACATCGCCAAGCTGCAGTACGGCGTCCCGCACGTGCTCACCGCCCACTCGCTGGAGCCGCTGCGCCCCTGGAAGGCCGAGCAACTGGGCGGCGGGTACGCGCTGTCGAGCTGGGCCGAACGCACCGCCGTCGAGGCGGCCGACGCGGTGATCGCCGTGTCCGGCGCCATGCGCGAGGACATCCTCGCCTGCTATCCGGCGCTCGACCCGGCCACCGTGCACATCGTGCACAACGGCATCGACACCCGCCTCTACCGGCCCGACCACGGCACCGACGCCCTCGTCCGGCACGGCATCGACCCGGACCGCCCCTACGTCCTGTTCGTCGGCCGGATCACCCGCCAGAAGGGCGTGCCCCATCTGCTGCGCGCGGTACGGCACATCGACCCCGCCGCCCAGGTCGTGCTGTGCGCGGGCGCGCCCGACACCCCGGAGATCGACCGGGAGTTCCGGGAGATGTTCGAGCAGCTGAGCCGCCGCCGCTCGGGCGTGTTCTGGATCCCGCGGATGCTGCCCCGCCCGGAGGTAGTCCAACTCCTCACCCGCGCCGCCGTGTTCGTCTGCCCATCGGTGTACGAGCCCCTCGGCATCGTCAACCTGGAGGCGATGGCCTGCGGCACCCCGGTCGTGGCCTCGCGCGTCGGCGGTATCCCCGAGGTCGTGGACCACGGACGCACCGGCCTGCTGGTCGACCCGCACGACGACCCCGAGGTCTTCGAGGCGGGCCTCGCCCGAGCCCTGGACGCCGTCCTCGGCGATCCGACGGCGGCCCGGCGGATGGGGGAGGCCGGACGGGAGCGCGCGGCCGGGGAGTTCGGCTGGGACACGGTGGCCCGGCGCACGGCCGCTCTGTACGAGGAGATCCGCAAGCAGGCTTAGCCCCGTCGGCTCGGGGCAGCCATGGTTCATCCAGGGTGAGGGGAGCGGCCACATGCGTCGTGGAGGACCTTCGGTGCTGGGGATCGTACTGGCGGGCGGGGAGGGCAAGCGCCTGATGCCGCTCACCGCGGACCGCGCCAAACCAGCCGTCACCTTCGGCGGCACCTACCGCCTCGTCGACTTCGTCCTGTCCAACCTCGTCAACGCCGACGTCCTGCGCATCTGCGTACTGACCCAGTACAAGTCGCACTCGCTGGACCGGCACGTCACCACCACCTGGCGGATGTCCAGCCTGCTCGGCAACTACGTCACACCGGTCCCGGCCCAGCAGCGCCTCGGCCCCCGCTGGTACCTGGGCAGCGCCGACGCGCTGCTGCAGTCCCTGAACCTGGTCCACGACGAACAGCCCGAGTACGTGGCCGTGTTCGGCGCCGACCACGTCTACCGCATGGACCCGCGGCAGATGCTCCGCCGGCACATCGAGGGCGGTGCGGGCGTGACGGTGGCCGGCATCCGCGTGCCGCGCACGGAGTCCTCGTCCTTCGGCGTGATCACACCGGGCCCGGACGGGCGTGGCGTCGAGCGGTTCCTGGAGAAGCCCGCGGACCCCCCGGGCCTGCCGGACGACCCCGAGACCGTCTTCGCCTCTATGGGCAACTACATCTTCACCACGAAGACGCTCGTCGAGGCGCTGCACCGGGACGCCGAGGACGAGCGGTCGGTGCACGACATGGGCGGCTCGATCCTGCCCCAGCTCACGGCGCGCGGCGAGGCGCAGTTGTACGACTTCGGCGACAACCACGTGCCCGGCGAGACCACCCGCGACCAGGGCTACTGGCGGGACGTGGGCACCCTCGACGCCTACTACGAGGCACACATGGACCTCATCGCCGAGCGCCCCGCGTTCAACCTCTACAACCGGCAGTGGCCCATCTACACCCACTCGGGCCAGCTCTCCCCGGCCCGCTTCAGCGCGGGCGGCATCGCGGGCGAGTCCATCATCAGCGCGGGCTGCCTGATCCGCGGTCAGGTCACCCGGTCGGTGCTCTCGCCGGGCGTACGCGTCGACCCGGGCGCGGTGGTCCAGGGCTCGGTGCTGCACGACAACGTGCGCGTCGGCCGGGGCGCGGTGGTCCGCGGCGCGGTCCTGGACAAGAACGTGGAGGTCCCGCCCGGCGCGACGATCGGCGTCAACCCGGAGCGGGACGCGGAGCTGTACACGGTCTCCAAGGGCGGGGTGATCGCCCTGGGGAAGGGACAGCGGGTGTCCTAGGGCCTGGGCAGGACGCCTGTCGGGCGCGGAGATAGGGTCGCCCGCATGCGCTGTTGGATATGCGGTTCCGCCCGGCTGAGCCCGGTCGGCGAGCTGACCTCGGGGGAGCGGTCGTTCGAGCGGCTGCGGCTGAGGTTTCGCAGGCCGGGATTCTTCAAGCCCCAGCCGGCGTTCGAGGCCTCGCGCGCGCGTGCCTGCCGCGACTGCGGGGCCGTCTTCCCCTTCCTCACGGAGTACGACCGGCGGGAACTGGACGCGGCGGCCGACGGCCTGATCGAGGACGAGGACGCCGCACCGCACCACTACGGCCCGTCGGACCGTCCGGGGCAGGGCTGAGGCGGAGCGGATCCGCGAGGGCTTCGTGCCCGGTCCGCTGACAAGGCGTCACCTTCGAGCTCTGCCGTACGCGACGCGATCGGTGTGATAGCCGTACCTTGCCCGGATTTGGGTCGTTCGACCTTCAGGATGCAGACAACGATGTCGAACCTGCGGAGGTCATCCGACATGAGAGGGATCCGGCGCACACGGCTGTGCCTTGCCGGGGTGATGGCAGCGTCCGCGCTGATCGCCACCCCCGCCGCACCGGCCGCAGAGCGGACCGACGGCCACCTCACCGATCTGGTCAACCCGTTCATCGGGAGCCAGAACGAGGGCAACACCTTCCCCGGCGCGGCCGTGCCCTTCGGCATGGTGCAGCTGTCCCCGGACACCGGGCACATGACCGGCTACGACTACACGCAGGACCGTATCCGTGGCTTCTCCCTGGTCCATCTCTCGGGCGTCGGCTGCCGCCTCGGCGGCGACCTGCCCGTGCTGCCCACCACCGGCGACGTCACACAGACGGACTACACGAAGTACGCGGCCGGGTTCCGGCACCAGGACGAGACGGCGAGCCCCGGCTACTACCGCGTCGGCCTCGCCTCCGGCATCCGCGCCGAGCTGACCGCGACCGCGCGCACCGGTGTGCAGCGCTACACCTTCCCCGCCACGGACAGGGCCAACGTCCTGCTGAACGCGGCCCAGTCGCTGCACAAGGGGGTCTCCAGCACCGTCGAGGTCCTCGACAACCGCACCGTGCGCACCGCGATCACCGGGCACGGCTTCTGCCGGGACACCGGCCCCTACACCGTCTACACGATCACCCGCTTCAGCCGGCCCTTCACCGCGTACGGCACCTGGGACGGCCAGACCGTCACCCCGGGCTCCCGCACCGGACCCGGCGGCGCCTACGTCCGCTTCGACACCACCAAGGACCGTACGGTCGAGGCGACCACCGCGATGTCGTACGTCGACGCGCGCGGCGCGGCCGGGAACCTGGGCGCCGAGGGCGGCCGGAGCTTCGACACCGTCCGCGAGCGGGCCCGCGAGGAGTGGGAGAAGCGGCTCGCCGGCGTCCGGGCGCACGGCGGCTCGACCACGCTGCGCCGGACCTTCTACTCCTCGCTGTACCGGTCGTTCCTGGCGCCGAACCTCGGCGGGGACACCGACGGCCGGTACTTCGGCTGGGACCGCCGGATCCACCACGCCGACGGGTTCACGTACTACCAGAACTGGTCGCTGTGGGACACCTACCGCACCCAGGTCCAGCTCCTCGCGTTGCTCGCGCCGCACGAGGCTCGGGACATGGCCCGGTCGGTCGTCGCGATCGACCAGAACGGCGGCTGGCTGCCCAAGTGGGGCTACGGCCCGGTCGAGACGAACATCATGAGCGGCGACCCGGTCACCCCCTTCCTGACCACGGCCTATCAGATGGGCCTGCTCAAGGGGTTCGAGGAACGGACCTACCGCGCGCTGAAGAAGAACGCCGACGGCGTTCCGCCGCGCGGCAATCCGGGCATCGGCCGGGAGGCCAACGCCGAGTACCTCGCGCACGGCTTCGCCCCCTTCGACAAGGACCGGGCGTACGCCAAGATGGGCGACTCCGACTACCACCACGGCGCCTCCGTGACCCTGGAGTACGCGCTCGCCGACGCCATGCTGGCCCAGATGGCCCGCGGTCTCGGCCACCAGGCCGACGCCGAGCGCTACGCGGCCCGCGCACAGAACTACCGGAGCATCTTCGACCCGAGCACCGGCTTCTTCCGCGCCCGCGACGCCTCCGGCAGCTTCGTCGGCTCGGCCGATCCGACGGCCGGCACCGGGTTCCACGAGGGCACCGCCTGGCAGTACCAGTGGCTCGTGCCGCAGGACGTGCCCGGCATGGTCCGGCTCATCGGCGGCGAGCGCGCGGCCAACGACCGGCTGGACTCCTTCTTCGCCTACGACCGGCTGCTCGCCGACCCTGCGAAGACCGCCCGCGAGGCGTGGGTGCACGGCAACGCCTACGCGTACTACAACGCCGACAAGTACAACCCGATGAACGAGCCCGACCTCATCGCGCCGTACACCTACCTCTCCACCGGCCAGCCGTGGAAGACCACCGACGTGGTGCACGCCGCCCTGACCCTGTTCACCGACGGACCCACCGGCATGACCGGCAACGACGACCTCGGCACGATGTCCGCCTGGAACGTGCTGTCGTCCATCGGGCTCTTCCCGATCCAGCCGGGCTACGGCACCTGGGGCCTGTCCACGCCCGTCTTCGACCGTGTGGACCTCGTCCTGGACCGCCAGTACTGGCCGAGCGGCCATCTGACGATCGCCGCGCCCAACACCTCCGCCGCCGACCGCTACATCCAGTCCGTGCGCACCGACGGAACCGCGCACAGGCGGACCTATCTGACGACCGGTGCGCTGCGTTCCCTGCGCTCGCTCGCGTTCACGGTCGGCTCGCGCCCGTCAGAGTGGGGTACGTCACCCGACGCGGCACAGCCCGTCCTGAAGTGACCTCACGTATCACCGGGTCCCGCCCCTTTTGCAGGGGCGGGACTTAATCTGCTGTTAACTGAGCGTAGCTTGATCGTACTTGACCGTAATCAGGTCACGGGGTTTGACTGCAGATCCCCCCGTCGTCGGCGAGTGAGGCAAACCCGTGACTTCCGACCTGCTCGCTCCCCTGGACCTGGCGTTCTGGAACATCGAGTCCGACCGGCACCCCATGCACCTCGGCGCGCTCGGCGTCTTCGGTGCCCACTCGCCCACCGCCGGAGCCCATGCCGCCGACCTGCTGGCCGCCCGGGCCGCCGCGGTACCCGGGCTGCGGCTGCGCATCCGCGACGTGTGGCAGCCGCTCGGCTTCGGCGGCGCCGCCCGGGAGAGCGATCCGGACTTCGACCCGCTGAACCACGTACGGCTGCACGCCCCGACCGCCGACTTCCACGCGGTCGCCGGCCGGCTCATGGAACGCCCGCTGGAGCGCGGCCGGCCGCCCTGGGAGGCCCATGTCATGCCCGGTGAGGACGGGGTGTCCTTCGCCGTGCTGTTCAAGTTCCACCACGCCCTCGCCGACGGGCTGCGCGCACTGAAGCTCGCCGCCGGTGTCCTCGACCCGATGGATCTGCCCGAGCGGGCGCCCCGTGCCCTCGAGCCGCCGCGCGGCCTGCTGCCCGACGTGCGCAAACTGCCGAGCCTGGTCCCCGGCCTGGTCAGGGGCGCGCTGTCCGACGCGGGCCGGGCCCTCGGCATCGGTGCCTGCCTCGCCCGGTCCACCCTCGGCATGCGGACCGTCTCCGCGCTCACCGCGCCGTCGAGCGGCACCCGCCGTACCGCCGGCGTCGTCGTCGACATCGACGATGTGCACCGGGTGCGCAAGACCGCCGGCGGCACCGTGAACGACGTGCTCGTCGCCGTCGTCGCCGGTGCCCTGCGCCGCTGGCTGGAGGAGCGCGGCGAGGGCACCAAGGGAGTGGCGCCCCGCGCCCTCATCCCCGTCTCCCGGCGCCGCCCGCGCACCGCCCATCCCCAGGGCAACCGGCTCTCCGGCTATCTGATACCGCTCCCCGTGGGCGAGCCCGACCCCCTCGGCCGCCTCGACACCGTGCGCACCGCCATGGTCCGCAACAAGGACGCGGGACCCGACCGGGGCGCCGGTGCCGTCGCCCTGCTCGCCGACCACGTCCCGGCCCTCGGTCACCGGCTCGGCGGGCCGCTCGTCGGCCAGGCGGCCCGGCTGTGGTTCGACATCCTCGTCACCAGCGTGCCCCTGCCGGGGCTGGGGCTGCGGCTCGGCGGACACGAGCTGAAAGAGGTCTATCCGCTGGCCCCGCTCGCGCCCGGGCAGGCGCTGGCGGTCGCGATCTCGACCTATCGCGGCCGTGTCCACTACGGGCTCGTCGCCGACGCGCGGGCCGTGCCGGACCTGGACCGGCTCGCGTACGCGGTGTCGGCCGAGATCGAGACGCTGCTGTCGGCCTGCGAGATGTGAGGGCCCCACCCGCACCGCCCCGCGGTTCCCACGGTCGGGTGCGGGTGGCTCCTGAGGGACGGATGCGCCGTCGGCGGCCTCGCGGAGACCGGCGCCGAAGTTCCCACCCGCACCACCCGTACCACGAACGTAGGCGTCCGCGGGCGGCGTCCGCGAGTGCCGTCACCCTCGGCGACCTGCGGGTTCGTGGACCGCCCCGGAGAGCGGTTTGGTCCCGGGCCCCCGCACTCCGTAAAATTCCCCGTTCGAAAGCGGGCGCGAGTCGGAGCGCCGCTCGGGTGATCAGGGAAGCGGCAGCGCGATGACGGTGACACAGGACGGCTCCACGGCCGTGGACGAGGTGGTCTACGGCCCGGGTATCGACCCCGAGCGGCTGGCCGTCTGCCTGAGCGTGCTCGAGGAACTGGACGAGATCGAGGTCGACCACCCCGACGCGATCAAGGTGCGCAGGGCCACCTCGCACATCTACCGGACGGTCAAGCAGCGCCGCCGTCAGGAGCGCCGGGCCGCCAAGACCGCCCACGACCGCGCCGTCACCGAGGCCACCGCGACCGGCTCTGTCGAGCGCATCGACGACGAGACCGAGGGCCTGCTGCCCAGCTCCAAGGTCGAGGAGGGCAAGATCGCGGGCATACTCCAGCGCCCGCGCTCCTGCTACACCTGCAAGGGCCGCTATGTGGAGGTCGACTACTTCTACCACCAGCTCTGTCCGGACTGCGCCCGTACCAACCGCACCAAGCGCGACGCCGGCGCCGACCTCACCGGCAAGCGCGCCCTGCTCACCGGCGGCCGTGCCAAGATCGGCATGTACATCGCGCTGCGGCTGCTGCGCGACGGCGCCCACACCACCATCACCACGCGCTTCCCCAAGGACGCCATCCGCCGGTTCAAGGCCATGGAGGACTCGGCGGACTGGCTGCACCGGCTGGAGGTCGTCGGCATCGACCTGCGCGACCCGGCGCAGGCCGTGGCGCTGGCCGAGCAGGTCGCCGAGGCGGGGCCGCTCGACATCCTGATCAACAACGCGACACAGACCGTGCGCCGCCTGCCCTCCGCGTACGCGGCCCTGGTCGACGGCGAGGGCGCCGCGCTGCCCGCCGGTGAACTCCCGGCCCATCACGTCATCGGCGCCTTCAACTCCGGCGCGGTCGACGGCATCGCCGCGCTGCCCCTCGGTACCAGCGGCCTCGACGCGCAGAAGGTCGCCGACCTCGCCCTCGTCGCGGGCAACGCCAGCGTCGCCCGGCACATCGACGGCACCGCCATCGACGCCGGCGGCCTCGTCCCCGACGTCGTCGACACCAACACCTGGGTGCAGACCATCGACCAGATCTCGCCGGTCGAGCTGCTGGAGACCCAGCTGTGCAACTACACGTCGCCGTTCATCCTGATCAGCGCCCTGCGCCCGGCCATGGCCGACGCCGCGAAGAAGGCGGCCAGCGGGCGGGCCTACGTCGTCAACGTCTCCGCGATGGAAGGTGTCTTCGGCCGCGGCTACAAGGGCGCCGGGCACCCGAACACCAACGCCGCGAAGGCCGCCATGAACATGGTCACGCGGACCAGTGCCCAGGAGATGTTCGACACCGACCGCATCCTCATGACCTCCGTCGACACCGGCTGGATCACCGACGAGCGCCCGCACTACGACAAGCTGCGCCTCGCCGAGGCCGGCTTCCACGCGCCTCTCGACCTGGTCGACGGCGCCGCCCGCGTCTACGACCCGATCGTCCGGGGCGAGGCGGGCGAGGACCTGTACGGCGTCTTCATGAAGGACTACGCGCCCGGCAAGTGGTGACCCCGCCGCCGGCGCGTTCCTGCGGGGTGTGATCCATCAGCCGGCCCCTGCAGGAACCGCGGGCCCTTCGGGGCCCACGCGTCGCCGTGCCGATCTCGGGCACCGCGCCGGCTCTCGGGCGCTTCCCGCGGGTGATCCCGTGAGGGACCGTCAGCCGTCCAGGGGCACACGCCCCGGGTGCCACCGGACGTCAGTCGACGGCACCGAGCCGTGAATGGCGGGCCGCGACCAGTTCCAGTACCGTGCGCCAGTCCTCCAGGACGCCCGCGTCGAAGCCCGCCGTACGGCTCTCCTCGTCGGCCTGACGCAGCCGCACCACATCGTCGTCGGCGGGTCCCGCGTCACCGCGCACCAGGCGGAACACCCGCTCCCCGAGCAGCGCGCGCACCGCCTCGGCCGCGCCGAGCGCCCGACCCCTCTCGTCACTCGGGCTCAGCACCGGCCCGATGCCGTGCACCAGCCCCGCGACCTGCAGCTCCTTGTCGGCGGGGCGGGTACGGCGCAGCAGCGCGGCGGTACGCAGCGCGTGCTGGTGCCGCCCGGCGTACAGCAGATCCATCAGCTCCTCGACGCTGCGCAGCTCCATGCGTCAGTCCTTCCGCGAGACAGCCGTTGCCGCCCAGCAGCAGATCATGGCCACCTTGCGGTCCGGCCAACGGCACTTGAACTGAGCCACCTGTAGGCCGAGTGGGTGAATCGCCCAGCCGGTCGAGTGAGCGGCGCATGGCAAATAGCCGCATATTGAGAGGTATTGAGGGGTCAAACGACTTCTGATGGTTACACCTTGTTTGCACTCCCGATCGAGCGCACCTCCGCTCATTTGGGTAACCTGGAGGGGCGGGCAGCAGTACCGGGTCCCACCCAGATCCCATGCCCGCACCGGCGCCACCGCGTCCGAACTGGCCTTTCAACCAGACCCGAGCGGGCGTTTAGTGCCGTAGCGCAGGCTGTCCGGCAGGCCCTCGAGGGTGACCGACACATAAGGAGTGCGCGGTGACACCGGAAAAGACGAATCGCGAAGAGCGTCCCAAGGAACGTAAGGAGCGCCTCGGCCGCAGGCCCGGGGAACTCGGCAGCCTCGACGTGTGGGCCCGGTCCGCTCCGATCCGCCTCGCGGGCTACGAGGACGACCTCGCCGAACCCCACATCCTGCCCAGCGTGGACTGACCTGAAGGTCCGGCCGCAGCCGAGGACCGGCTGCGGTTGCGGCCTGCCCGCCCGGCGGGGCTCAGGAGTCGACCATCGATGCCGTACGCGGCCACGGCCGCCGCTTGTGCAGTTCCTCCGCCAGCTCCAGCAGGACTGACTCCGTGCCCGCGCGGCCGACGAGCTGTACGGCGCACGGGGCGCCCGAGGGGAGCGTGCCGAAGGGGACCGACATCGCGGGCCAGCCGGTCAGGTTCCAGGGTGGGGTGAACGGGGAGTACGCGGTGTTGGCGAGGACGTTGCGCAGCCAGCCGCGCTCGTGCCACGGCCCGGCCTCCGGGGAGCGTCGGGCCAGGGCCGGGGTGAGCAGGACGTCGTGCTCGGTGAAGAAGGGGGTCAGCCGGGCCCGCAGCCGCTCGCGGTCGTCCCCGGTGCGCACCGAGCCGACGAACCGCCGGCCCAGACCGGCGTGCACCCGGGTCCGCCGGGCCAGCCGCGCCCGGTCCAGGCCCTCGGCGTCCACCGCCGTCCCGGCCGTCCAGTGCCGCAGCGCGGTCACGCCCAGCGAGAGCGGATACGGCGGCTCGGCCCGCCGCACCTGATGCCCGGCCCGCGCCAGCACCCCGGCCGCCTCCCGCGCCGCGGTCGTATACGGCCTGCTCACGCCGACCCCGACGAGCGGGCTGCGCAGGGCCACGGCGATCCGCCGGGACGCGGCCTCCTGCGGGGCCGGCCCCCCGGCGCTGCCCGCGAGGACGCCGAACACCAGTCGCAGATCCTCGACCGTCGTGGCCAGCGGACCGTTCTCCGCCATGCCGAACCAGTCGCCGTTGCCGATCCCCGCCGGTACCACACCGAGCCCCGGCTTCAGCGTGACCAGACCGCAGTTCGCGGCCGGGATGCGCAGCGAGCCCATCCCGTCGTTGCCGAGCGCGACCGGTACCAGGCCCGCGGCCACCGCGGCCGCGCTGCCACCGGAGGAACCGCCCGCCGTGCGGGAGAGGTCCCACGGATTGCGGGTGGTGCCGAACACGCCCTCCGTGGTGCCGAAGACACACAGCTCCGGCACGTTCGTCAGGCCGACGACCACCGCGCCGGCCGCCCGCAGCCGGGCCACCGTCACATGATCCTCGGTGGCCGGGGCGTCGGAGGTGGCGGCGGAGCCGTCGCGGTGGGACTCGCCGCGCACCGCCAGATTGTCCTTGACGGCCACGGGAACGCCCGCGAGCGGCAGTTCGGCCAGATCGGCGCGGGAGGCCACCTCGTCGGCCTCGGCGAGCGCCGCCTCGGCCCGCACCGTGCGGAACGCCCCGATCCGTCCGTCGAGCCGCTCGATCCGCGCGAAGCACTCGGCCACCACCTCTCGCGGGGTGACCTCCTTCGCGCGTACGGCGGCGGCTGTCTCGGCGGCGGTCCGTCCGGCCCAGTCACCCACGGGCACTCCTCGCTCGGTCGTCGGTTACTCGCCGGTATGCGGCACGGCGCACGGAGAACTGTGCCCGGTCGGGCGCGGTACGTCGAGAGGTCCTGCCGGACACCCCGTCGATCGTCCGATCAATAGGTCAAGTGAAGCCCCTTGCAGCCCCGTTGACAGCCTCCCGGCCGCCCCACAATCATCAGACGTCCGATGAATCGGAGTTCTGTGGGAGCCGCTCATGAGCACGTATCCCAGACGTCTGATCCTGGGCGCGGCGGCGGGCGTCACCGCCGCGACCGCCCTGCCGCTCGCCGCCCCGACCCCCGCGCTCGCCGCCGGCCCGCGGGGGGCGCGGGCCGCCGACCGGACGGGACCGTGGGCCGCCGTCCCCGATCCGGTGCCCGTTCCGCTCGACGCCCTCTACGACAACGACGGCATCGACACCGCCTCCGCCCGCGGCGGCGACTTCGACGGATCCGGCTACACCTTCCCCGGTGAGGAACTCCCCGCCGGGGAGATCGAGGTGGCCGGTGTGCCCTTCCGGTTCCCCGCCTCGACCGCGGGGACCCGGAACAACGTCGTCGCCCTCGGCCAGCGCCTCGACCTGCCGCGGGGCCGCTACCTGTCGGCGTCCTTCCTCACCGCGGCCAGCTACGGCAACGCCTCCGGCACGGCCACCGTGCACTACGCCGACGGCACGACCACGACCGCCGGCCTCGGCGGCGCGGACTGGTACGCGGCGGGCGGCCCGCTCTCGGCGCCCTACCGCTACCGCCCCGACGGCGGCAGGGACGAGCACGGGGTCGGCATCGGCGTCTCGGAGATCTGGATCGACTCACGCCGGGAGGCGATCGCCCTCACCCTCCCGGTCACCAACCCGGCCCAGGCGAACAAGTCGTCCCTGCACATCTTCGCCCTCAGTCTGCAACCCGTCGCCGAGGGGCGGGCGTTGGCCCTGCGCGCCGCGCACTCCACCCCCTCCCTGCTCGAACCGTCCGGCGCACAGAGTGTGGAGGCCACGGTCGTCAACGCGGGCACCGTCGCCGTACTGGCCGCGGACGGCGTCTCGGTGGCCGTCGACGCCCCCGGCGCCCGCACGGTCCAGCCGGCCCGGATCCGCCGCCTGGACCCCGGCGAACAGGCCCGCGTCCGCATCGGCATCCGCAACGACCCGGGCACCGCGCCGGGCACCCGCCGGGACGGCACGGTCACGGTCACCGGCCGCGGGGCCCGAGCGGCCACGGGCGGGGCGGCCCTGACCCTCGGCACCGCCGACTACCAGCCCACCGAGGCCTCGCTCTCCGCCCACCAGGCGCCGTACTGGTTCCAGGGAGCCAAGTTCGGCATCTTCATCCACTGGGGTGTCTACTCGGTGCCCGCCTGGTCACCGGTGGGCAAGGAGTACGCCGAGTGGTACTGGAACCACATGCAGGACCCGTCCAACGCCGTGTACGCCTACCACCGGGACACCTACGGCGAGGACTTCGCCTACGACGACTTCATCCCCCGCTTCACCGCCGAGCGGTTCGACCCGCGGGCCTGGGTGGAGCTGTTCCGCGACGCGGGCGCCGAGTACCACGTGCTGACGTCCAAGCACCACGAGGGCTTCGCCCTGTGGGACACCCAGGTCTGCGACCGCAACGCGGTCAAGATGGGCCCGAAGCGGGACCTGGTGAGGGAACTCTTCGAGGCGAGCCGCCGCTACGCCCCCGAACTCCACCGCGGCCTGTACTTCTCCATGCCCGAGTGGTTCAACCCGGACAACCCGTGGACGGGGCACGCCCCGCGCAATCCGTACACCCTCCAGCCGGTGCCGTACACCGGCTACACGGCCGGCAAGGACTACGTCCACGACTACCAGGCCGCGCAGATGCTCGAACTGGTCGACGGCTACGACCCCGAGATCATCTGGTGCGACATCGGCGGCGCCAACGACAGCCTCCGTGTCCTCGCCGAGTACTTCAACCACGCCAAGAACCGGGCCCGTCCGATCGACGTCACGGTCGACGACCGCTCGGGCATCGCCTTCCACGACTTCACGACGCCCGAGTACACGACGTACGCCAACACGGTCGTCGCCAAGTGGGAGGCCAGCAGAGGCCTGGACCCGTTCTCCTACGGCTACAACCAGGCCACGCCCGACTCCGCCTACATGACCGCGCAGGAGGTCGTCCACAGTCTCGTCGACATCGTCTCCAAGAACGGCAACTTCCTCCTCGACATCGGACCGCGCGCCGACGGCACGATCCCCGAGATCATGCAGACCCGGCTGCGGGAGACGGGTGAGTGGCTGAAGACCAACGGGGAGGCGATCTACGACACCACCTACTGGTCGCGGACCGCCCAGCTGGGCGAGGACCTGCGGTTCACCGTCCGCCCGGACGAGGCCTTCTACATCCACTCCCTCGCCGAGCCCGGTCCGAAGCTCACCGTCGAGGCCCCGGTGCCCGTGCGCCCCGGGGACAAGGTGACGATGCTCGGCCACGACCGCCCCCTGAGCTGGACGGTCACCGGCGGCGCACTCGTGATCGACGTGCCCGGGGCGGCCCGCAGGGCGGGCAGACACGCATGGGTGTTCAAGGTCGACTGGCACGGGTGAGCGCGGTGGCCCAGGCCCCGGCCGCACCGTCCGCGCGCCGGTGCACGACGCACCCGACGAGGGCAGTCGGGACGGGCCGCTCGCGGCCCGTGGCGTCGTCGACATCTGCGGCGAAGGCGGTGGGCCGGGTCACCGCGGCTCGTCGTCGCGCGCGGCCGCCGTGCTGCCCCGCACCGTCAGACGCGGGACCGGTACGCGCACGGCCCGCGCCGTCCCCCCGTCCAGCAGGGCCGTCAGCTCCCGCGCCGCGGTGCGTCCGAACTCCGCGCTGTCGCGGGAGAGCGCAGACAGCCAGGGCTTGACCATGCGGCACAGGGCCGAGTCCTCCCAGGAGACGACGGAGACGTCCGCCGGTACCGCGTGGCCGAGTTCGGCCGCTGCCGAGACCCCGGCGACCGCCATGACGTCGTTGTCGTAGATCAGCGCCGTCGGGGCAGGGGCCGCGCGCAGCACGCGGCGGGTCACGGCGGCGCCCTCCGCGTCGGAGTAGTCGGTGGTGACCGAGCGGACCTCGGTCAGACCGCGCCGGTCGGCTTCGGCGCGCAGGGTGCGGATCCGGCGCTGGGTGTGGGCGAGCCCCGGCAGTCCGGCGATGTGCACGATCCGCCGGTGGCCCAGCGCCGTCAACTCGTCGACCACCGAGGCCATCGCGCCCGCGTCGTCCGCCCAGACCGTCGACAGTTCGGGGTGGCGCTCGTCGGGGGCGCCACCGATCACCACGGCGGGCAGCCCGAGTTCGTCGAGCAGGTCGGGGCGCGGGTCGTCGGCGCGCGGGTCGACGACCAGCACACCGTCCACCCGGTGCTCCGCCCACCAGCGGCGATAGACCGCGCACTCGTCGGCCACGTCCTCCACGACCTGGAACAGCAGACCGAGATGCCGCTTGGCGAGCACTTCCTGGATTCCGGAGACGAGTTGGAGGAAGAAGGAGTCGACGCCCAGGGTGTGCGCGGGACGGGCGAGGACGAAGCCGACCGTGGCCGCGCCCTCGCCGGACAGGGCACGGGCGGCCGTGCTGGGCCGCCAGCCGAGCTGCTCGGCGACCCGGCGGACCCGCGCCCGGGTGGCCTCGGAGACGCCGGGGCGGCCGTTGAGCGCGAAGGAGACGGCGCTCTCGGAGACCCCGGCCCGCCGGGCGATGTCCTTCATCGTGGGCCGGCGTGCGGGGGACCGTCTGGTCGGCGGCACGCTTCACCCCCTTCCGGGCACGGTTCGCTAATGCGCTTGAGTGTCAAGACCCTAAAGCGCATTAGCGAACCGTGGCAAGTTCTCGATGCTCTCTCTCTGACCTGCACTAATGAATGCCGATTTTCTTTAGTTCGCGTATCCGTTGACTTTCTCGGAACGGCCCGTGCATCGTCTCTGGCACCGCCAGCAGCCCGACACAGCAAGGGAGCCGTGTCACCGTGCCCATGTCCCGCAGAGCCCTCGCCGCCGCAGTCGTGGCCCTCGTCCTGCCGCTCAGCGCCTGCGGCTCGGGCGGGGACGACGGTGGCTCGACCGACGCCTCCGGCAAGGTCGAGGGCGACATCACCTTTCAGACCTGGAACCTGCGCGCGAACTTCAAGTCGTACTTCGACGGCCTCGTCGCCGATTTCGAGAAGAAGTACCCCGGAACCCATGTGAAGTGGATCGACCAGCCCGCAGAGGGCTACGCCGACAAGCTCAGCGCCGACGCCGCCGCCGGCACCCTGCCCGACGTCGTCAACGTCTCGCCGGACCTGGTCGCGCCCCTCGCCAAGGCCGGCCTCGCCCTGGACCTCGACAAGAGCGCCGGAAAGTACAGGTCCGAGTACCTGGACGGCGCCTGGGCCGGCCACCAGGTGCCGGGCATGAGCGGCACCTACGCCTTCCCCTGGTATCTGAACACCGGCCCCCTCTTCTACGACAAGGCCCTCTTCGACAAGGCCGGCCTGGATGCCGCCAAGCCGCCGAAGACGTACGACGAACTCTTCGCGGACGCCCTGCAGATGGCGAGGAAGAGCGACGGCAAGGTCGCCACCCTCGCCAACGTGCCCACCATCGAGGACTTCGGACGCTACGGCGTCACCCTGATGAACAAGCAGGGCACCGCCTTCGCCTTCAACGACGCCAAGGGCGTGGAACTCCTCACCCGCTACAAGGAGTTGTACGACGCCAAGGCCCTCGACCCGCAGGCCCTGACCGCGACCCCGGAGTCCTCCGGCCGGAAGTTCCTCACCGGCGCCGTCGCCATGAACCCCGGCAGCGCCCTCGACCTCGACAACTTCAAGAAGAACGCGCCGAGCCTGTACAAGAACATCGGAATCACCGACCAGATCACCAGCACCGGGCACGTCAACATGTACGTGATGGGCGTGATGGTGAACTCCCGCACCAAGCACACCCCGGCCGCGGTCGCCTTCGCGCACTTCGTCACCGACGCACAGAACCAGATGTCCTTCGCGAAGAAGGTCGCCATCTTCCCGAGCACCGCCGGCTCCCTGGACGACCCGTACTTCACCGAGCAGGACGGAACCGACGAGACCCGGGTGCGCGTCGCCGCCGCCAAGTCCCTGAAGAGCGCGGTCAACTACACGCCCGTGCTGTTCAGCGAACAGATGAAGACCGCGCTGCGCAACGAGGTGGCCAAGGCGCTCCAGGGCAAGGAGAGCCCCAAGAAGGCCCTCGACAACGCTGTCGGCGCCGCCGACCGCCTGCTCCAGCAGGACTGACCCCGGATGGCCACCCCCGTCCGCCCCGGGCGCCCGCCGCAGATCAGGATCAGGCGCCAACTGCCTCTCAGTCCCTGGCTGTTCGCCGCTCCCGGACTGCTCGTCGTCGGCGCCTTCGTGCTCTACCCGTTCGTCTCCACCCTGGTGAACTCCTTCACCGACCGCCGCACCCTGCTGCCCGGACACTTCGTGGGCCTCGCCAACTTCCGCGAGCTGCTCCACGACGACATGTTCTGGACCGGGCTGCGCAACAGCACCCTGTACATCCTCGGCGTCGTCCCCGCCCTCGTCGTCCTGCCGCTGCTGCTCGCCCTGCTGGTGCGGAAGGACATCCCCGGCATCACCTTCTTCCGCTCCGCCTTCTACACCCCGGTCGTCGCCTCGATCGTGGTGGTCGGACTGATCTGGGTGTGGCTGCTGGACGAGCGCGGTCTGGTCAACTCGTTGCTGGAGAGCATCGGGATCGGCCGGATCGGGTTCCTCAGCGACCAGTGGCTGCTCCTGCTCAGCGCGATGGCCGTCACGGTGTGGAAGGGCCTCGGCTACTACATGATCATTTACCTGGCGGCGCTGGCGAACGTGCCCCGTGAACTGCACGAGGCCGCCGCCGTGGACGGCGCGGGACCCGTGCGCCGCTTCCTGTCGGTCACCGTGCCCGCCGTGCGCTCCACGATGGTGCTGGTCGCCGCGCTCTCCTCGGTCAACGCGTTCAAGGTGTTCTCCGAGGTGTACCTGATGGCCGGCCCCACCGGTGGCCCGGCCGGAGAGGACACGACGCTCGTCATGCTCGTCCAGCGCACCGGCACCGGCCTGACCGGCCGCGTCGGCTACGCCTCCGCGCTCTCCGTGGTCGTGTTCGTTGTCACCGTCGCGCTGATGCTGCTCGTGCTGCGCGCCGACCGCAGGGAGGATGCGTGAGCGTCCTGGAGAAGGTACGGCCCGAGCCGCCCGTCACCGGGCAGCGGGAGCCGCGCGTCACCGACGAAAACGGCCGCCGTGTCCGCGTCGGCGAGCTGGTCTGGCGCTATCTGCTGCTCCTCGCCGTCCTCGCGCTGACCGTCGGCCCGTTCCTCTGGCAGCTGTCGACCTCCCTCAAGGGCCCCACCGAGGACATCTACAGCTCACCGCCGAGCTTCCTGCCCGCCCGCCCCACGCTGCACAACTACACACGGGTCGCCGACACCATCCCCGTCTGGGACTACGGCCTGAACTCCCTGAAGGTCGCCACCGCCAGTGTCGTCACCAACTGCGTCGGCTCGGCGCTCGCCGGGTACGCCCTGGCCCGGCTGCGCTTTCGCGGCCGGCGCGCGACCACGCTGGTGTTCGTGCTCGCGATGCTCGTGCCCGTCGAGGGCATCGTCATCGCCCAGTTCACCACCATGCGCGAACTCGGCCTGAACAACACCCTCGTCGGCGTCGTCCTGCCCGGCGCGGTCGGCGCGATGAACGTGCTGCTGATGCGGGGCGCCTTCCGTTCGTTGCCGTACGAGATCGAGGAGGCGGCCTACGTCGACGGCGCCACCGTCTGGCAGCGGTTCCTGCGCATCGCGCTGCCCTCGGTGAAGGGCACGCTGGCCGTCGTCGCGATCTTCGCCTTCATGGGCGCCTGGGACGACTTCCTCTGGCCGCTGATCGTGCTCAGCGACCCCTCCAAGTTCACCCTCACCATCGGCCTGAACTATCTGCACGGCACCTTCGCCAACGACGAACGCCTCGTCGCCGCCGGCACCGTGATCGCCGTCGCCCCGCTCATCGCCCTCTTCGCCTGCCTGCAGCGGTACTTCTTCCGCGGGGTCGGCGAGGGCGCCGTCAAGGGCTGAACCGCCTCCACCGCAACGCCCGAGGACCTTCATGCCTGCAGCCGTACGCTTCGGCGTCAACTACACCCCGAGCGAAGGGTGGTTCCACCACTGGCTCGACTTCGACCTCGACTCCGTGCGTGCCGACCTCGACGCGATCGCCGGGCTCGGTCTCGACCACATCCGCGTCTTCCCGCTGTGGCCCTACTTCCAGCCCAACCGCACCCTGATCCGCCCGCGCGCCGTCGACCAGCTCGTCGCCCTCGCCGACGCGGCCGCCGAACGCGCACTGGACGTCGACGTGGACGGTCTGCAGGGCCACTTGAGCAGCTTCGACTTCCTGCCCGCCTGGACCCGCACCTGGCACCGGCGCAACCTCTTCACCGACCCGGAGGTCGTCGAGGGCCAGGCCGCCTATCTGCGCACCCTCGCCGCCGCCCTCGCCGACCGGCCGAACTTCATCGGCATGACCGTCGGCAACGAGGTCAACCAGTTCGCGGCCGGACCCCACCCCGACCCCGACCGGATCACGGCCGAGGAGGCCGAGCGGTGGCTCGTGCGGATGCTGGCCGCCTGCGCCGAGGGCGCCCCGGACCGGCTCCATCTGCATGCCTCCTACGACGCCGCCTGGTACCAGGACGACCAGCCCTTCACCCCCGCCCACTCCGCCCGGCTCGGCGACCTCACCGCCGTGCACTCCTGGGTGTTCAACGGCACCGCCCAGCGCCACGGCCGTACCTCCGTGCCGGCCGAGCACCACGCCGCCTACCTCGTCGAGCTGAGCAAGGCCTGGGCGGACGCACCCCACCGGCCGGTGTGGCTGCAGGAGGTCGGCGCGCCCGCACCGCTCGTGCCCGCCGAGCACGCCGCCTCCTTCGCCGAGGCGACCGTCACCCACGCCCTCGACTGCCCCGACCTGTGGGGCGTCACCTGGTGGTGCTCGTACGACGTCTCGCGCGACCTCGCCGACTTTCCCGAACTCGAATACGGGCTCGGCCTGTTCACCAGCGACCGCGCACCCAAGGACATCGCACGCGTGCTGGCCGAGGCGGCACACCGGACCCCTGCGGCCCCGGCCGTGCGCACGACCGCCCTCGTCGTGCCCGACGATCCGGCCAGCCGGTCCCGCTGCGCCCCCGGCGGAGACGTCTTCGACGCCTTCTTCCGGCTGGTCGCCGACGGCGCCCGCCCCGCCGCCGTCCTCGACACCCGCGGGGACGACAAGGACCATCTCGCCGCGCGCGGCATCACCGAAGTCGTCACTCCCGACCAGGTACTCCCCACCCCACACGGAAGCACCCCCTCGTGCGCCCCACCAGACGCACGGCCCTGAACGCCGCCACCGCGGCCCCCGCGGACGCCCGTACCACCGCCGCGAGCCGCACGGTTCGAACCGCGTGCCGTGGGGGAGCTGTACAACGCCTCGACCGCCGTGACCGTCACCCACCCCTGGTGAGCGGCCGCAGACGCCGCGATCCCCGGAACCCGCAGGGAGCACCCCGCATGCATGACGACCGCACTCTGGTGGAAGCCCGCCTCAGGCGCGTCCTCGACGAACGCATCCGCCCCGCCGTGTACCCCGAGTCCGTGCCGCTGCGGGTCGCCGTCTGGCACGCGCCCGGCGAGCCCGTACCGGTCGCGGAGGGGCTCGCCGCCGAGCCGGAGCCCATCGAGGTCGGCGCCCGGTGGGGTGCTCCCTGGGGCACGAGCTGGTTCCGGGTGACCGGGAGCGTGCCGAAGGAGTGGGCGGGGAAGACCGTCGAGGCCCTGCTCGACCTGGGCTTCGACGAGAACATGCCCGGCTTCCAGTGCGAGGGCCTGGTCCACCGGCCCGACGGCAGCCCGGTGAAGGGCCTGAACCCGCGCAACCAGTGGGTGCGCATCGCCGCGCCCGCCGAGGGCGGCGAGGAGGTCCGCCTGCACATCGAGGCCGCCTCCAACCCCGTCATCCTCGACTACCACCCCTTCCTGCCCACCCGGCTCGGCGACAAGGACACCGCCGGGCACGAGCCGCAGTACACGCTCACCCGCATGGACCTCGCCGTTTTCGACGCATCCGTGTGGCAGCTGGTCATGGACCTGGAGGTGCTCGGCGAGCTGATGGCCGAGCTGCCCGTGGACTCCGCGCGCCGGCACGACGTCCTGCGCGCCGTCGACCGGGCCCTGGACGCCGTCGACCTGCAGGACGTGAACGGCACGGCGGACCGGGCGCGGCAGCGGCTCACCGGAGTCCTGTCGGCACCCGCCGTGCCGTCCGCCCACCGCATCAGCGCCGTCGGGCACGCACACATCGACTCGGCCTGGCTGTGGCCGCTGCGGGAGACGGTCCGCAAGGTGGCCCGCACGACCTCCAACATGACCGCCCTGATCGAGGACGAGCCCGAGTTCGTCTTCGCCATGTCCCAGGCCCAGCAGTGGGCGTGGGTGAAGGAGCACCGCCCCGAGGTGTGGGCGCGGGTGAAGAAGGCCGTCGCTCAGGGGCGGTTCGTGCCGGCCGGCGGGATGTGGGTGGAGTCGGACACCAACATGCCGGGCTCGGAGGCGATGGCCCGACAGTTCGTGCACGGAAAGCGGTTCTTCCTCGACGAGTTCGGCATCGAGAACGAGGAGGCCTGGCTGCCGGACACCTTCGGATTCGCCGCCGGGCTGCCGCAGATCATCAAGGCGGCGGGCAGCAAATGGCTGCTGACCCAGAAGATCTCGTGGTCGCGGACGAACTCGTTCCCGCATCACACCTTCCAGTGGGAGGGCATCGACGGCACCCGGATCTTCACGCACTTCCCGCCCGTCGACACCTACAACTGCTCCATGAAAGGCAGCGAACTCGCCCACGCCGAGCGCAACTTCAAGGACAAGGGCCGGGCCCGCCACTCCCTCGCACCGACCGGCTGGGGCGACGGAGGCGGCGGCACGACCCGCGAGATGGTCGCCAAGGCGGCCCGGCTGCGCGACCTCGAAGGCTCGCCGGCCGTCGTCTGGGAGACACCCCGCGCCTTCTTCGAGAAGGCCGAGGCCGAGTACCGGCAACCGCCCGTCTGGGTCGGCGAGCTGTACCTCGAACTGCACCGCGCCACGTTCACCAGCCAGGCGAAGACCAAGCAGGGCAACCGGCGCAGCGAACACCTGCTCCGCGAGGCCGAACTGTGGGCGGCCACCGCCGCCGTACGCTGCGGTTCCCCCTACCCGTACGAGGATCTGGACCGCATCTGGAAGACGGTCCTGCTGCACCAGTTCCACGACATCCTGCCCGGCTCGTCCATCGCCTGGGTGCACCGCGAGGCACGGGCGACGTACGAGCGGATCGCCGCGGAACTGGACGAGATCATCGGCGCCGCTCAGCGCGCCCTGGCCGGAGCGGGGGAGCGGGAGCTGGTCTTCAACGCGGCCCCGCACAGCCGTGCCGGGGTGCCCGCCGGTGGTGCCGGAGCGCCGCTGCTGCCCCAGGGCACGAACCTTGCCCCCCGGGCGGACGGCGGGTACGTGCTGGCCAACGGCCTGCTCCGGGTCGAGATCGACGCCCGGGGCCTGGTCGTGCGCGCCCACGACATCGAGGCCGACCGCGAGACGATCGCCCCCGGCGAGGCCGCCAACCTCCTCCAGCTGCACCAGGACTTCCCGAACATGTGGGACGCCTGGGACGTGGACGAGTTCTACCGGAACACGGTCACCGATCTCACCGACGCCGAGTCGGTCCGGGCCGGCGAGGACGGCCGCTCCGTCCTGGTCACCCGGGCCTTCGGCGACTCCCGGGTCGTCCAGGTGCTGTCGCTGCCGCCCGGCGAGCGGCGGCTGCTGATCGACACCGAGGTCGACTGGCACGAGACGGAGAAGTTCCTGAAGCTGGCCTTCCCGCTCGATCTGCACGCCGAACGGTACGCGTCCGAGACCCAGTTCGGACATGTGTTCCGGCCCACCCACACCAACACCTCCTGGGAGGCGGCCAAGTTCGAGGCCTGCAACCACCGGTTCGTCCATGTGCGGGAGCCCGGCTGGGGCGTGGCGGTCGTCAACGACTCGACGTACGGCCATGACGTGACCCGCACGGTGCGCTCCGCCGGCGACCGGGGCACGACGACCACCGTCCGCGCCTCTCTGCTGCGCGCCCCGCGCTTCCCCGACCCCGAGACCGACCAGGGCGTCCACCGCTTCCGGCATGCCCTGGTCCCGGGGGCCTCGATCGCCGACGCGGTCCGCGAGGGCTGGCGGATCAATCTGCCCGAACGGCGCGTGACCGGCGGCCACGAGGTCGCCCCGCTGGTCAGCGTGGACCACGACGCCGTCGTGCTCTCGGCCGTGAAGCTCGCCGACGACGGCAGCGGCGATGTGGTGGTCCGCTTCCACGAGGCCCACGGCGGACGGGCCCGCGCCACGCTCACCACCGGCTTCGAGGTCGCGGACGTCACGGTCACCGACCTGCTGGAGAGGCCGTCGACCGGCACCGAGCCCCCGGTGCGCGACGGCGCGCGGATCACCGTACGGCTACGGCCGTTCGAGCTGGTGACGCTACGACTGAGGAGGGCATGACCCCGGCCGCGTGAGCGGAGGACCGGGCCGCCGCCTCGCCCCTCGTCCTCGTCATGTCTCGTCATGCCTCGCGGGCACGCCCTAGGCGCGCAGCTGCGCCCGGAGCCACTCCTCCACCTCGCCCACATGGGCCGCTGCCGCCGTCCGCGCCGCCTCCGGGTCGCGGGCGGCGAGGGCGCGGTGGATGGCGGCGTGTTCGCGGCGGGTGCGGGCGAAGGCGCCCTCCTCCTGGTAGCCGCGCCAGACGCGGGCCCGGAAGGTGCGCGAGGACAGGCCCTCCAGCATGGCGGCCATGGTCTCGTTGCCCGCGGCGGCGGCGATCTCGCGGTGGAAGGCGAGGTCGTGGGCGAGGATCTCCTCGGGGTCGTCGGTGGCGTTCATCGCCGCCAAGTGCTTCTCCACGGCGGCCAGTTGGTCCTCGGTGATGCGCGCGGCGGCCAGCGCGGTCGCCGTCGACTCCAGGATCCGGCGCACCTCCAGCAGCTCGACCAGACGCGGGCCCCGGGACAGGTCCGCGACCACCCCGAAGGTCTCCAGCAGGTCACCGGCCTCCAGCGCGGTGACGTAGATCCCGGAGCCGTGCCGGGCCTCCAGGACGCCCAGCACCGTGAGCGCGCGGATCGCCTCCCGCATCGAGCTGCGCGAGATGCCCAGCCGGGCGGCGAGGTCCCGCTCGGTCGGCAGCCGCTGGCCCGGCTCCAGCCGGCCCTCGGCGATCATCGCCTTGATCTCCTCGATGGCGCGCTGGGTCACCGTGCCCTTCTGCGGGGCTTCCTCGTCCACGCCACTCCTCCAGTCACCCGGTGCCGACGTCCGGTCGCCCGGTGCGGCGCAGTCTAGCCACCGGAGTGGTCCGACCACTATGGGTCGTCGAACCGAATTATCGCCGCACGAGGGTGTTGCGTCGGCTCATTGGTCTGATAAGTATGCGGCGTCTGCTCGAACCCCCTCGACGAGGAGCCGCGAGATGCCCGCCAGCACGGTCAGGAAGCGCAGCAGGTCCCGGATCATCGGCGCGGTGGCTCTGGCCGCCGGCGCCTCGCTCATGCTCGCCGCCTGCGGCAGCACCAAGGACACCGCGAGCACGGGCAGCGGCGGCACCGGCAAGGTCGGTGTGATCCTGCCGCTGCTGACCTCGCCGTTCTGGCAGTCGTACAACGACTACGTGCCCAAGATGGCCACGTCCGAGGGCGTCGAGGTGCTGAAGACGGTCAACTCCAACAGCGACCCCTCGCAGCAGATCACCGACATCGACAACGAACTCACCCAGGGCGTCAAGGGGTTGGTCGTCGCACCCCTGGACAGCGCCGCCATCCAGGCCGGACTCGACCAGGCCCGGCGCAAGGGCGTCCCCGTGGTCGCCGTGGACGTCGCGCCCGACAAGGGCAAGGTCGCGATGGTGGTGCGCGCCGACAACGTGGCCTACGGCGAGAAGGCCTGCGACTACCTCGGACAGCACATCGGCAGCGGCAAGGTCGTGCAGGTCATGGGCGACCTCGCCTCGGTCAACGGACGCGACCGCTCCGAGGCCTTCCGCTCCTGTGTGAAGAAGAAGTACCCGAAGCTCAAGGTGCTGGAGATCCCCGCGAAGTGGGAGTCCGACACCGCCGCCGCCAAACTGGACACGCTCCTGAACGCCAACCCGGACATCAAGGGCATCTATCTCCAGGCCGGCGGTGTCTACCTCGCGCCGACCCTGCAGACCCTGAAGTCCAAGAACATGCTGAAGACGGCGGGCCGGAGCGGCCACATCGCCATCGTCTCCAACGACGGCATCCCGCAGGAGTTCGACGCCATCCGCAAGGGCCAGATCGACGCCACGGTCTCCCAGCCCGCCGACGCCTACGCCCGGTACGGCCTGTACTACATCAAGGCGGCGATGGCGGGGAAGACGTTCAAGCCCGGACCCACCGACCACGGCTCCACGATCGTGAAGCTGCCGAACGGCATCCTGGAGGACCAGCTGCCCGCGCCGCTGGTCACCAAGGCCAACGTCGACGACCCCAAGCTGTGGGGCAACACGGTCAAATGAGCACCCCGAGCATCCCCTTGGTGCAAGCCCAGGGCGTCGTCAAACGGTACGGCCCCACGGTCGCCCTCGCCGACGGCCGCCTCACCGTCCACGCGGGCGAGTCCCATGCCCTGGTCGGCCGCAACGGCGCCGGCAAGTCCACCCTGGTCAACGTTCTCACCGGCTTGCAGGCCCCGGACGCCGGCAGCGTCCGCTTCGACGGCGAGCCCGCGCCCTCGCTCGCCGACCGGGACGCCTGGCGCCGCAAGGTCGCCTGCGTCTACCAGAAACCGACGGTCGTCCCGGAGCTGACGGTCGCCGAGAACCTGTTCCTGAACCGGCAGCCGACCGGCCGCGGCGTCATCAGCTGGCGCCGGCTGCGGCGCGAGGCCACCGAACTCCTCGACACCTGGCACGTGCGCGTCGATCCCGAGGCCCGCACCGCCGACCTGAGGGTCGAGGACCGCCAGATGGTCGAGATCGCACGGGCGTTGAGTTTCGGTGCCCGGTTCATCGTGCTGGACGAACCCACCGCCCAGCTCGACAACCGGGAGATCGAGCGGCTCTTCACCCGGATGCGTGCCCTTCAGGAGTCCGGCGTCACCTTCCTGTTCATCTCTCACCACCTCCAGGAGGTGTACGAGGTCTGCCAGACGGTCACCGTGCTGCGCGACGCCCGCTGGATCACCACCGCACCCGTGGCCGACCTGCCGCGGACGGCGCTGGTGGAGGCCATGGCGGGGGAGTCAGTCGGCGAACAAGCCCTCGCGGACCGGGCGGTCGACGCCCGCGCCCCCGTCCTGCTGGAGGCACACGGCCTCAGCTCACCGGCGTACGAGAGCGTCGACCTCACCGTGCGCCGCGGCGAGGTCGTCGGACTCGCCGGCTCCAGCGGCAGCGGAAAGACCGAGCTGGCCGAGTCCTTCGCCGGACTGCACACCCCGACCGGTGGCAGTGCCGAACTGGACGGGCAGCGGCTGCGGTTCGGGGACGTACGGGCCGCGCTGCGGGCCGGCATCGGCTGTGTCCCGCGCGACCGCCACGAGCAGGGGCTGGTCGCCGGGATGAGCATCGGCGACAACGCGACGCTGAGCGTGCTGGACCGGCTCGGCCGGGCCGGTTTCGTCGCCACCGACGCACGCCGACGCTTCGCCGCCGACCTGATCGAACGGCTCGACATCCACGCCGAAGGCCCCGACCAGCCCGTCTCCGACCTGTCCGGCGGCAACGCGCAGAAGGTCGTCATGGCCCGCGCCCTCGCCGGTGAGCCCCGCCTGCTGGTCCTGATCAACCCCACCGCCGGCGTCGACGTGAAGTCCAAGGAATCGCTGCTCGCCCGCATGGACAGCGCCCGCGACGACGGCACCGCCGTCCTCGTCGTCTCCGACGAACTCGACGACCTGCGCCGCTGCGACCGCGTCCTCGTCCTCTTCCACGGCCGTGTCGTCGCCGAGCACCCGGCCGGCTGGCGCGACCACGAGCTGATCGCCTCCATCGAAGGAGTTGACCATGGCTGACACCCGGGCCGCCCCGCCGCTCGCACCCACGAAGACCCCGGACGCCCGCTCGGCCAGGACCGTCCTGCTCCGCCGCGCCCGCGAACTCGCCCTCGTCCCGGCCCTGTTGCTGCTCATGGTGCTCGGCACGGTGGTCAACGACTCCTTCCTCACCGAGCGGAACCTGATCTCCATCCTCGGTGCCTCCGCCGCGCTCGCGATGGTCGTGCTCGCCGAGTCCCTCGTGCTGATCACCGGCAAGTTCGACCTGTCCCTGGAGTCCGTGGTCGGCATCGCGCCGGCCGTCGGCGCCCTGCTGGTGCTGCCCGCCGCCCAGTCCGGCTGGGGCACCACATGGCCGGCCGCGCTGGCCCTGCTGGCGATCCCCCTGGTCGGCGCGGCCATCGGCGCCTTCAACGGGGTCCTCGTCGTGAAGTTCCGGCTCAACGCCTTCATCGTCACGCTCGCCATGCTCATCGTGCTGCGCGGTCTGCTCGTCGGCGCCACCCAGGGCAAGACCCTCTTCGGCATGCCCGACAGCTTCTACTCCCTGGCCACCACCACCTTCCTCGACGTCCCGCTGTCCGTGTGGCTCGCCGCGGTCGCCTTCGCCGTCACGGGGTTCCTGCTGAAGTACCACCGGGCCGGCCGCGCCCTGTACGCGATCGGCGGCAACGCGGACGCCGCCCGCGCCGCAGGTGTCCGCGTCGACCGGGTCATGCTCGGCGTCTACGTCGTCGCGGGCGTGCTCGCCTCCGTCGGCGGCCTGCTGCAGACCGGCTACGTCGGCGCGATCAGCGCCAACCAGGGCCAGAACATGATCTTCACGGTGTTCGCGGCCGCGGTGATCGGCGGCATCAGCCTGGACGGCGGCAAGGGCACCATGTTCGGCGCCCTGACCGGCGTCCTCCTCCTGGGCGTCGTGCAGAACCTGCTCACCCTCGCCCAGGTCCCGTCGTTCTGGATCCAGGCCATCTACGGCGGGATCATCCTCGTCGCCCTCATGATCGCCCGCGTGACCACGGGCCGCGCCCAGGACTGACGAGCCGTCAAACTTCCGCCGATCGAAAGGACTTCAGTGTCCCAGGCCCCCGCCCGCATCACCGCGGTCGACACCCACGACATCCGTTTCCCCACCTCGCGCGAGCTGGACGGCTCCGACGCGATGAACCCGGATCCCGACTACTCGGCGGCCTACGTCGTGCTGCGCACCGACGCCGGCGACGGGCACGAGGGACACGGGTTCGTGTTCACCATCGGGCGGGGCAACGACGTCCAGGTCGCCGCGGTGGAGGCGCTGCGGGACCATGTGCTCGGCCGGGACGTGGCGCGGCTGTGCGCCGACCCCGGCTCGCTCTTCCGGGACCTGATCGGGGACAGCCAACTGCGCTGGCTCGGCCCCGAGAAGGGCGTGATGCACATGGCGATCGGGGCCGTCGTCAACGCCGTCTGGGACCTCGCCGCCCGGCGGGCCGGCAAGCCGCTGTGGCAGCTGCTCGCCGATGCCGAACCCGAGTGGCTGGTCGAGCAGATCGACTTCCGCTACATCGCGGACGCCCTCACCCCCGCCGAGGCCCTCGGCCTGCTGCGCCGGGGCCGGGAGGGCGTGGCCGGGCGCCGGGCGCGGCTGCTCCAGCGCGGCTACCCCGCCTACACCACCTCCCCGGGCTGGCTCGGCTACGACGACGACAAGCTCGGCCGGCTCGCCGCGCAGGCCGTCGCCGACGGCTTCACGCAGATCAAGCTGAAGGTCGGCGCCGACCTCGACGACGACATCCGGCGCTGCCGGGTCGCCCGCGCCGTGATCGGCCCCGACATCCGCCTCGCCGTCGACGCCAACCAGCGCTGGAACGTGGACGAGGCGATCCGCTGGACCCGGGCGCTCGCCGAGTTCGGCCCGTACTGGATCGAGGAGCCCACCAGCCCCGACGACGTCCTCGGCCACGCCGCGATCCGCCGCGCGGTGGCCCCGGTGAAGGTCGCCACCGGGGAACACGTGCACAACCGGATCGTGTTCAAGCAGCTGCTCCAGGCCGATGCCCTCGACATCGTCCAGATCGACGCCGCCCGCGTCGCCGGCGTCAACGAGAACCTCGCCATCCTGCTGCTCGCCGCCAAGTTCGGCGTCCCGGTCTGCCCGCACGCGGGCGGCGTCGGCCTGTGCGAACTCGTCCAGCATCTGTCGATGTTCGACTACCTGGCCGTCTCGGGCACCACCGAGGACCGGGTCGTCGAGTACGTCGACCACCTCCACGAGCACTTCGTCACCCCGGTCGTCATCCGCGACGGCCACTACACGGCACCCACCGCGCCCGGCTTCTCCGCCGCCCTGCGCCCGGAGGCCCTCGCGCGCTACACCTTCCCCGGCGGCACCTTCTGGGCCGCCGACCCCGACACCCAGAAGGGACAGGCCGCATGAGCGACTTCGAGGGCCTGAGGGCCCTGGTCACCGGCGGCGCGTCCGGCATCGGCCGGGCCACCGCCGACCTCCTCGCCGCCCGTGGAGCCCGGGTCGCCGTCCTCGACCTGGACCCGGCCGACGTCGACGAGCCGCTCCTCGCCCACCGCGCCGACGTCACCGACGACACCTCGGTGCGCGCCGCCGTCGAGCGGGCCGCCGAGGACCTCGGCGGGCTGGACGTCCTGGTCAACAACGCCGGGATCGGCGCCCAGGGCACTGTCGAGGACAACGACGACGCCGAGTGGCAACGCGTCTTCGACGTCAACGTCCTCGGCATGGTCCGCACCGCCCGCGCCGCCCTCCCGCACCTGCGCCGCTCCTCCCACGCGGCGATCGTCAACACCTGCTCCATCGCCGCCACCGCCGGACTGCCCCGACGCGCCCTGTACAGCGCGACCAAGGGCGCCGTGTACTCCCTGACCCTCGCCATGGCCGCCGACCACGTCCGCGAGGGCATCCGCGTCAACTGCGTCAACCCCGGTACGGTCGACACCCCGTGGATCGGCCGGCTGCTGGACGCGGCCCCCGACCCGGCCGCCGAACGCGCCGCCCTGGAGGCCCGCCAGCCCACCGGCCGACTGGTCTCCGCCGCCGAAGTGGCAGGCGCCATCGCCTACTTGGCCGGTCCCCTGTCCGGCGCCACCACCGGCACCGCCCTCGCCGTCGACGGCGGCATGCAGGGACTCAGGCTCCGGCCGGTGGACCGGTGAGGACGCTGGGGCGCAGCGGCGTCGAGGTCACCCCGCTCGGCTTCGGCGCCGCGCCGCTCGGCAACCTCTACACCCCGCTGGACGACGAGCAGGCGGCGCAGGCGGTACGGGCCGCCTGGCAGCGGGGCATCCGGTACTTCGACACGGCCCCGCACTACGGACTCGGCCTGTCCGAACGGCGGCTCGGCGCGGCCCTGCGGCCGTACGACCGCGCCCGGTACACGCTCTCCACCAAGGTCGGTCGGCGCCTCGAACCCGCCGACGGCACGGGCGACGACCTGGCCCACGCCTTCGCCGTACCCGCCACCCACCGCCGCGTGTGGGACTTCAGCGCCCACGGCGTCCGCCGCAGCCTGGAGGCGAGCCTCACCCGCCTCGGCACGGACCGCGTCGACGTCGTCTATCTGCACGACCCCGACGACCACGCCGAGCAGGCCTTCCGCGAGGGCTACCCGGCCCTGGAGAAGCTGCGCGCCGAAGGCGTCGTCGGCGCGATCGGCGCCGGCATGAACCAGACCGCGATGCTCACCCGGTTCGTCCGCGACACCGACGTGGACGTGGTGCTCTGCGCGGGCCGCTACACCCTGCTCGACCAGAGCGCAGGCACCGAACTGCTGCCCGCGGCCGCCGAGCGCGGGGTGTCGGTGGTCCTCGGCGGCGTCTTCAACTCCGGTCTGCTGGCGGATCCGCGGCCCGGGGCGACGTACGACTACAGCCGTGCGCCCGAGGAACTGCTGGACCGCGCCCTGCGCATGCAGGCGCTCGCCGAGCGGCACGGCACCACCCTGCGGGCCGCCGCCCTCGCCTTCGCCGCCGCCCACCCGGCCGTCGCCGGACTCCTCGTCGGACCCCGTTCCGCGGCCGAGGTCCACGACTGCGCCGACCAGTTCGCGACCCCGGTCCCGGCGGAGTTCTGGCGGGAGTCGCGGGAATCCGGCCTGCTGCCCCGAGAGGAGGGCCCGTCATGAGAGTCGCCCTGCACACCAAGGTCCGCCCCGACCGCATCGGAGCCTACGAGGCCGCCCACCGCGACGTCCCCGAGGAGCTCACCGCCGCCATCCGCGGCGCCGGAGCCACGTCCTGGACCATCTGGCGCAGCGGCACCGACCTGTTCCACCTGCTGGAGTGCGAGGACTACGCCCGCCTGCTCGCCGAACTGGAGCAGCTGCCGGTCAACGTGGCCTGGCAGGCCCGCATGGCCGAGCTGCTCGACGTCGTGCACGACTACTCGCGCGACGGCGCGCAGGCCGGGCTGCCCGTCGTCTGGGAGCTGCCGTGACCGTCGACGCCCACCACCACGTCTGGGACCTGTCGGTGCGGGAGCAGGACTGGATCCCCGAACACAGCCCGCTCAGACGCGACTTCACCCTCGCCGACCTCGAACCCGAGGCTCGGGCCGCCGGGGTCACCCGCACCGTCCTCGTGCAGACGGTCACCGTGCCCGAGGAGACGCCCGAGTTCCTGGCCCTGGCCGACGCCCACGACCTGATCGCCGGCGTCGTCGGCTGGACGGACCTCACCCGCCCCGACGTCGCCGACGAACTGGCCCGGCTGCGCGAACTCCCCGGCGGTGCCCACCTGAAGGGCATCCGGCACCAGGTGCAGGGTGAGCCGGACCCGGGGTGGCTGCTCCGTGCCGACGTGCGGCGCGGGCTCGCGGCCGTTGCCGACGCGGGCCTGGTCTACGACCTCGTGGTCCTGCCCCGCCAGCTCCCGGCCTGCGCCGAGGCCGCCGCGTCCCTTCCCCGACTGACCTTCGTACTGGACCACTTGGGCAAGCCGCCGATCGCATCCGGCGCCCGCGAACCCTGGGCCACCGAGCTGCGCGCCCTCGCCGCCCTGCCCAACACCGTCTGCAAGCTCTCCGGAATGGTCACGGAGGCCGACCCCGCCTCCTGGACCGTCGCCGACCTGCGGCCGTACGCGGACACCGTGCTGGAGGCCTTCGGGCCGGACCGGGTGATGGTGGGCTCCGACTGGCCGGTGTGCACCATGGCAGCCACCTACGCCGACGTGCTGCACACAGCGGACGAGTTGACCGCGGGCCTCGGCGCGGCGGAGCGCACCGCCGTCCACGAGGGCACCGCCACCCGCGTCTACGACCTCTGAACCACCCCGGCCAGCCGGGTGGGCGGCAGATACTCACGCACGTACGTCCTCTCCCAGCACGCCCCCGTCTCCCGCAGCTCCCGCCAGGTGGTGTAGCGGTAGCGGAAGAGGCGGGCCCGGACATAGCGGGGCGGGGTGTCCGGCGGGAAGGGGGAGCGGCGCAGCAGACGCAGGGTGTCGCGGTCGCTCTCCAGCAGGCGCTCCACCAACCCGCCGAACCAGTCACCGGCGTAGGCCGGGGACAGCGCCGCGAACCACATCAGCCAGTCCAGGCGCAGATGGTAGGGGGCGAACTGGCGCGGCCAGTGCCGGGTGTCACCGGGCTTGCCCCGGAACTCGTACTCCCGCCAGTCCGAGTCCTCGCGCGCCACGTCGTCCAGGGTGCCCTCGACCACCACCTCGTAGCGGACCCGGCTGACGCTGCCGAACGCGCCGTAGGTGTTCACCAGGTGCAGCGGGTCGAAGGAGCGGTTCATGACCTGGCGTCGGGAGATCATGTTCGTCACCGGGTGGTAGCTGAGGAGGGCGAGCAGCGCGGCGACCGCGAGCACCACGCCCTCGTACCACGGCGGCGCCGCCGGCACGGACGGCGCCGAGCCGGGAATCCGCAGCGCGGACAGGGCCAGCACGATGGTGATCCAGTTCAGCCAGGAGAAGTTGCCGGACAGCACCAGCCACAGCTGGGTGACGATCATCAGCGCGGCGGCGGCCGAGGCGACCGGCTGCGGGGTGAACAGCAACACGGGCACGACCAGTTGGGTGACATGGTTCGCGGCCACCTCCACCCGGTGCAGCGGCCTCGGCAGATGGTGGAAGAACCAGCTCAGCGGCCCCGGCATGGGCTGTGTCTCGTGGTGGTAGTACAGGCAGGTCAGCTTCCGCCAGCACGCGTCGCCCCGCAGCTTGATCAGCCCGGCGCCGAACTCGACTCGGAACAGGATCCAGCGCAGCAGGAACAGCACCACGATCGGCGGCGCCACCTCGTCGTTGCCGAGGAACGCGGCCAGGAAGCCCGTCTCCAGCAGCAGCGACTCCCAGCCGAACGCGTACCACGTCTGGCCCACGTTCACGATCGAGAGATACAGCGCCCACGGCACCAGCCACAGCAGGATCCCGGCCCACAGCGGCAGCGCCGAGTCAGCGCCGGCGAGCAGCGCCGCCGACACCGCGCAGCCGGCCCAGGCGCAGCCCCCGAAGAAGCGGTCGGAGTAGTGCAGATGGAACAGGCTCGGGGCCCGCCGGAAGGGGACGCGCGCCACGAAGCGGGGGATCGGCAGCATGCCGCGCTCGCCCAGCAGCGCCCGGAACTGCAGGGCCGCCGTCAGGAACGCGACCAGGTACACGGCGGCCAGAGCCCGCTGGAAGACCAGTCGGCCCAGCCAGTAGTCGGGAGCGGTGAACCAGTCCACGGCTGTGCGCGCCCTTCGTCACGGCCAAACCGCCGCTGTCGTCTTCATCATGGACTCCCCCGAGTTGCCAGCCAAACCGGCGCAAGGCACACAATGGGGTGAAGTCACCCACAGCGATGCGGAGTGTACGGTGCGGATACCCACCGGATCCATCGTCCTCGCCTGCGCCCTCTCGGTGGTGCTCCTCGTCGCCGGCTGTACCCGCCCCGGCGTCAAAGAGGCCCGGATGGGCGAGGACGTCTATCTCCTGCCCGCCGCGGCGCAGGGCCCCGACCCCTTCACCGGCTCCACGGTCACCGCGACCAGGGCGCCGGCGACCCCCGGCACGGGCAGCGCCGACCCCACAGCGCTCCCGCCGACGGGCGCGGCCGAACCCACGGCCCGTGCGACGCGGGAGGTCAGCGCCACGGCGCCGCCCGTCGCCGCGTCCTTCCGGCCGGCGCTGCCCGCCGGGCTCGTCGCCGCACCCCTGCGGACGGTGCACACGCTGTCCGGCGCGACCCCGGGCCTGTACAGCGGCGCGGCACGCGTCGCCGTCTGCGACGTCCGGCGCCAGATCGGCTCTCTGACGGCGGACCGCGACAAGGCCGCCGCCTTCGCCCGCGTGGCCGGTGTCTCCGGCGGCGGACTGCCCGGCTACCTGCGGGACCTGGCCCCGGTCGTGCTCCGCGCCGACACCCGGGTCACCACCCACGGCTACCGCGACGGCCAGACGGTCGCCCGCCAGGCCGTGCTCCAGGCCGGCACCGCCGTCCTGGTCGACAACCGGGGCGTGCCCCGCGTGCGCTGTGCCTGCGGCAACCCGCTGGGCTCGCCCTCGCCGACCCGCGGTGGCTTCGGCGCCCGGGGCAGTGCCTGGTCCGGCTACCGGCCGGGGAAGGTGATCACGGTGGCGCCGGCGCCGCGGGCCGTCACCAGCCTCACGATCGTGAACATCGAGACCCGCACCTGGATCGAACGCCGGATCGGCCACGACGTGCGCGACGACCATGTCGTACCGGCGCCCGTCCGGGCCACCACGGCGCCCGACGGCGAAGCCGTGCCCGCGGACACGGCCGCCGCGGCCAGCGCGGCGCCGGACAGCACCGCGCCGGATCCGCGGCGGACCCGGCCGGGACCGTCCGCGGACACGACCGGCAGCCCGTCCGGCACGGCCGCCACCCCGTCCCGCACGGCCACCCCGACGGCACCGGGCCTGCTCGCCGGGCGGACCACCTCGGCGCCCGCCACGGCCGCCCCGTGGGCCCTGCCGTCCTTCGGTCTCGGCCCGGTCACACCCGACGTCCCGGACGTGCCCTACGGGATCGATCCGCTCGACGAGATCGGCCCGCCCTACCTCCCCGCCCTGCCCACCGGCTGAGCGGCCCCGGCGCGTGCCGCACCGGCCGCCGCCCGCCCGAGGACCCACCGACGATCAGGTCGAAGAATCCGCTGAATCCTGGCAAGGTGGGCCCATGGCAGATCGGGGAGCGAGTGCCATGTCACTCCCGGCGGACTGGCCCGCCCACCCGGACCCGATCCTGGCGCTCAACCGGATGGGCACCTTCGACTGGGACCTGGACACGGGCCTGTTCCACATGGACGCCCAGGCGTTCCAGGTGTTCGACCTGCTGCCCGAGGAGTACGACGGACGCCCCCAGTCCCTGGCCGTGCGGGTGCCGCCGCCCGAGGCGGCCCGGCTGGACGCGGTGGTGGCCCGGGCCATCAAGGACGGCAGCGACAACTACGGGACCTACTTCCGCATCCGCCGCCGCGACGGCACGCCGCGCTGGACCCACACCCAGGGCTACATCCGCCGGGACGACACCGGCCGCCCGCGCCGGGTCGTCGGCATAGTCCGCGACGCCACCGAGGAACTCGCCGACAGCGAGGCACGCATCCTGCGCGCCGCCCGGGACGAGGCGTTCCGCCAGCAGACCAACATCGTCCAGGTGGTCTCGGCGGCCCTCGCCCACGCCCGTACGGTCCGAGACGTCATCGACGTCCTGAAGGACACCCACGGCATCCGCCGCCTCGGCGCCGCCAGCCTGGTGATGGGGCTGGTGGAGGCGGGCCGGATCCGCCTCGTCGCCGAGGCCCCGGTCGGCAGTTTCGTGCCCGCCAGCCAGGTGAACCGCATCGACGAGCCGTATCCGATGAGCGAGGTCGTCCGTACGCTCCTGCCGCGCTTCATCGAGTCCCCCGAGGAGTTCGCCGAGGGCTACCCGATCCTCTGGCCGCACCTCATCGACCTGCACATCACCTCGGCCGCCTATCTGCCGCTGATCGCCCAGGCCCGCCCGATCGGCGCGATGGGCCTGCTCTACGACGACCGGCGCGTCTTCTCCGCCGAGGAGCGCGCCGTGCTGGTCGCGCTCGGCAGCAGCATCGCGCAGAGCCTGCAGCGGGCCATGCTCTACGAGCAGGAGAAGGACCTCGCCCAGGGGCTGCAGCAGGCCATGCTGCCCCGCACCATCCCCAGCGTCCGCGGCGCCGACATCGCCGTCCGCTACCGCGCCGCCACGGCCGCGGGCACCCTCGGCCGGGACATCGGCGGCGACTGGTACGACCTCATCCCGCTGCCCGGCGGCCGGGTCGGCGCGGTCATCGGCGACGTACAGGGCCACGACACCCATGCCGCGGCCGTCATGGGCCAGCTGCGGATCGTGCTGCGCGCCTACGCCGCCGAGGGACACACGCCGGCCACCGTGATGGCCCGCGCCTCCGTCTTCCTGCACGAACTCGACACCGACCGCTTCGCCACCTGCCTGTACGCCGAGGCCGACCTGTCCACCGGAGTCGTGCAGGCGGTCCGCGCCGGGCACATCGACCCGCTGATCCGGCACAGCGACGGCACCTGCTGCCGGGTCCCGGTCGACGGCGGGCTGCCGCTCGGCCTGTCCGCCGAGTTCAACCGGCTGGAGTACCCCGTCTCCACCCTGGAACTCGACCCGGGCCACACCCTGCTGCTGTGCACCGACGGGCTGGTCGAACAGCCCGGCGCCGACCTCGACGACGGCATGCGCCGTCTCACGGCCATCGTCACGGACGGCCCCGACGACGTGCGCACGCTGGCCGACCGGCTGATCCGGCTGGCGGAGGAGCAGGGTGGCGGCGACGACGTGGCGCTGCTCCTGCTGCGCCGGCGCGTCCCCGAGGCGCCGCGGGCCGGCGGCCGGCTGCAGCAGCACGTGGCCCCCGGCGACCCGGAGGCCCTCACCCACGCCCGGCACATGATCCGCGCCGCGGTCCGCAGCTGGGGCGCGGGCGGGCGCGCCGACGAGGTCGAGCTGGTCGCCGACGAGCTGATCACCAACGCGCTGATGCACACCGAGGGCTCCGCGATCGTGACCCTGCGGGCGATCGACGACGGGGACCGCAGGCTGCGGATCGAGGTCGAGGACTCCTCCAGCGCCCTGCCGCGCCGCCGTGAGGCCGGCGAGGACGGCGTCTCCGGCCGGGGCCTGCTCCTCGTGGAACGGCTGGCCGACGCGTGGGGCGTGGAGGCGCGCGGCGGCGGCAAGGCCGTGTGGTGCGAGTTCCGGCCGGCCGGCTGAGGCGGTTCACCCGGCATTGTCGGTACCGGATGGCACCCTGGACGTATGCCGGAACTGCCCGAGGTAGAAGCGCTGAAGGACTTCCTCACCGAGCATCTGGTCGGCCTCAGGGTGGCGCGGGTGCTGCCGGTCGCCGTCAGCGTCCTGAAGACGTACGACCCTCCGGTCACCGCTTTCGAGGGCGGCGAGGTGACGGCCGTGCACCGGCACGGCAAGTTCCTGGACCTGGCCGCGGACAGCGGGCTGCACCTGGTGACCCACCTGGCCCGCGCCGGCTGGCTGCAGTGGAGGGACCGGCTCCCGGACGGCCCGCCGAAGCCGGGCAAGGGCCCGCTCGCGCTGCGCGTGGCGCTGGAGACCGGCGAGGGCTTCGACCTCACCGAGGCCGGCACCCAAAAGCGCCTCGCGGTGTACGTCGTCCGCGATCCGCAGACGGTGGAGGGCATCGCCCGCCTCGGCCCGGACCCGCTCGCCCCCGACTTCGACGAGGACCGCCTCACCGCGCTGCTGGCGGACGAGAGACGTCGGCTGAAGGGCGCGCTGCGCGACCAGTCCCTGATCGCGGGCGTCGGCAACGCCTACAGCGACGAGATCCTGCACGCCGCGAAGATGTCCCCGTTCAAGCTCGCCGCCACCCTGACCCCGGACGAGACCCACCGGCTCTACACGGCGCTGCGCACCACGCTGACCGAGGCGGTGGACCGCTCCCGGGGCGTGGCCGCCGGGCGGCTGAAAGCCGAGAAGAAGAGCGGCCTGCGCGTCCACGGCCGCACCGGCGGACCCTGCCCGGTGTGCGGCGACACCATCCGCGAGGTCTCCTTCAGCGACTCCTCGCTGCAGTACTGCCCGACCTGCCAGACGGGTGGCAAGCCCCTCGCGGACCGCAGGCTGTCCCGACTGCTGAAGTGAGCGGTCCGCGCACCGCAGGGCCGCCGGACGACCGCGTCCGTCGGTGTGCGGCCTACGACGCCTCGACGGACACCAGGTGCTGCCCGTCCTCGGTGCGTACCTCGTAGCGGTCGATCTGGTCGGGGCGCAGGGTGGAGGACCCGAGTGCGGTGAAGGTGCCGCTGTCGTGGTCGGCCTCGGACCAGGTGCCGGCGATCTCCTCGGAGCCGTCACGGCCCACGATGACGAAGCGGCAGCGGTGCGGTCCGGTGCCGTCCTTCACCCGCAGCAGCAGTCGGCTGCCCGTGTCCCCGCCGTCGGCCGTGACCTCGGCCCACACCCCGGTCCGCGGATCCGTCGCCGCGGTGACCTGCGCGGCCGGTCCCTCGTGGCCGGCGTAGGCCACGACTCCCGGGGCGGAGACGGCCAGCACGACGGAGGCGGCCAGACCGTACAGAAAGCGTCGACGGCGCACCCGGTGCCGGCGCACGACCTCGCCGAGCAGCCGGTCCAGCAGCCGGGGTCCGGGCTGCGCCATGGGGTGCACAAACCGCGGCGTGGCCCGGCGGTACAGCATCAACTGCCGTGCGGCCGGCCCGAATTCGGTCACCTGTGCCGTGCACTGAGGGCACTGCATGAGGTGGTCCTCGAAGCGGAAGGCCTCCGCCTCGTCCAGCACGCCGAGCGCGTACGCGCCGACGTCGCGATGCCTTTCCAGGGACCTCATGCCGAATCCTCGTGCCGATGGGTGCGGGTGGGGTTACTCCGTGCACCCATCCGTACGCAGCCGACAGTCGAATCACTCAAGCCACCCGCAGAATCCCGGAGAGGAGATTCGGAGCGGCCCGGCCCGCGGATTGGTCCGTTTTCGAGAAACCTCAGAAAAGATGGATCGCCAGATGCCCGAGGGGCAGTCCGAGCCGCCAGGCCGGCGTCCACACCTTCGGCCCGTCGTCCTCGCCGGCCGACCCGCCGCCGCCCGGGACCGCGTCCAGGTCCGGCGCGAGCAGCTCGGTCTCCTCCAGCCAGCGCCAGGCGTCCGCCGCGAGGGCCAGGTCGGGGGAGCGGGTGCCGGACCGCTCGGCCGTCTCGGCCAGCTCGGTCATGCGCTCGTGCACCCAGTCCCGCCACGGCTGGTCGTAGGCGGTCAGCGACAGCCAGTTCTCCAGCTGGGAGATCACCCGGATGCCGGACAGCTCTCCGTCGGTGTCGGACAGGAAGACGGTGAGCGCCAGGGCGTCCCGCCCGGCCCGGAACTCGAAGGACGTCGGTGGCATCAGATCGCCTGTGCGCAGCAGCTCGTCGGCGATGTACTCGGCGTACAACCAGGCCATGGGGACGGCCAGTTCACCGCCGTCGGTGCCGTCCGTGCTCTCGTGCCCTCTGTGCAGCATCCCTTGCCTGCCCTTCCTCCGGTACGTGCGCGTCGCCCGGGTTCCCGGGCTCGGCCCCCGCCCGGAACGCGGATGAGGACAGCCCATTGCCCGAACGGGGGCCACAGCAAGGCGCTTTACCGAGGTTTGACCCGGCCCCCGGTTTCAGTGCAGGTCTGCCGCATAACCCGGAAGGACCCGGCGCAGTGCGCGCAGCGCGTAGAACGCGCGGGACTTCACGGTACCGGGTGGAACGCCCAGGGTCTGCGCCGCTTCCGCCACACTGGCCCCGAGGAAATACACGAGTACCAGGACGTCACGGTGTTCCGGCGTGAGTGTCTTCACAGCCTCCCGGACATCGAGCATCGCGGCGGCCCGTTCCGCGTGATCGGCGGCCACCCGTGCGGTCTCCGGGATCTCGTCGCCGGTCTCCGGGGGCCGGGCCAGCCGGGCCCGCCGGGCGTCGATCGCGAGCCGCCGGGCCACCGTCAGCAGCCAGGGCCGCACCGAGTCGAAGTCGTCGGCGTGCAGTGCCTCTGGATGCTGCCAGGCGCGCACCAGGGTCTCCTGGACGAGGTCCTCGGCGCGCTGCCGGTCTCCGTCGCAGAGTCTGAGCAACAGGGTGAAGAGCGGTCCGCCGTGCTCGCGCTGGAGCGCGGCCAGTTCGTGTTCGGCGGTCGCCGTCCGCTGGGTCGGTGTCACGGTCCCGTGGATGAGTGAGGTTCCGGCCGTCATGGGCGTATGGCAGCACAGGGCGCGGCCGGGGAACAGGGCGTGCGCACGGCTCCGCGGCGAACGGGGCGGTGAACGGTCGGACGAACGTCCGACAAGCGGTCCGGAAGGGCGCCGGATGGGCTAATGACCACGCTCGGGCTGTTTATCGGACAAGCAAGATTCGTACTCATATGCCCGTCACGGCTTTGTCGGTAAATACGACATTCCTGGGGTGAGCTGATGATCGGACGCAGACAACAGGTGGCCCTGGCCCTCACCGCCGTCCTCGCGGCCGCGGCGGCCTGCCAGAACCACGCGCGCGAGCAGTCCGGGCGCGCGGCCCCCGCCGGGTCCGCCCAACGGGGCTTCACCCTTGTCGCCACCGGGGACGTACTGCCGCACACCTCCGTCATCGACCGGGCGGCGTACGACTCCGGCGAGGGCGGCTTCGACTTCAGGCCCATGCTCTCCGGAGTCCAGCCGGTCGTCTCCCGCGCCGATGTAGCGCTGTGCCACATGGAGACCGTCTACGGCGCCGACGGCCAGTACTCCGGCTTCCCCTCCTTCAGGTCACCACCGCAGATCGCCCAGGGCCTCGTCGCGACCGGCTACGACGGCTGCTCCACCGCCTCCAACCACTCCCTGGACGACGGCGCCGCCGGCATCCGCCGCACCCTGGACGCCATGGACCGGGCCGGCCTCCGGCACGCCGGCACCGCCCGCACCGAGACCGAGGCCCGCTCGGTCACGATCCTGAAGGCCGGTCCCGCGCATCTCGCGCATCTCGCGTACACCTTCGGCGCCAACGACGTCCGGCCGCCCGCCGGCCGGCCCTGGGCCGTGAACCGCATCGACGAGCGGCGGATGATCGCCGACGCCCGCGCCGCCCGGAAGGCCGGCGCCGACGTGGTCGTGGTCTCGGTGCACTGGGGCACCGAGTGGCAGGAGGAGCCGGACCAGCTGCAGCTCGGCCTCGCCCGGCGGCTCACCGCCAGCGCCACCGACGGCCGCCCGGACATCGACCTGATCCTCGGCACCCACGCCCATGTCCCGCAGGCGTACGAGAAGGTCAACGGCACCTGGGTGATCTACGGCATGGGAGACCAGATCGCCGGCCAGATGTACAACGCCCAGGGAGTGCGGGACCCGCGCGGCAACGAGTCCACCATCGGCCGCTTCACCTTCGCCCCGCCCGCCGGGCCGGGCGCCCGCTGGCGGGTGGTCAAGGCCGAGTTCATCCCGCAGCTCTACGACCACGAGGCCGGCCGCGTGGTGGACCTCGACCGGGCCGTCGCCGACGGCGCCGGTCTGCGAGGGGTGCGCGACCGCATCCGGGGCGTGGTGCTCAGCCGCGGGGCCGCCAAGGACGGCCTGGTGATGGGCGAGTGACCCGCAGGTGCCCGGCGTGATCCGCGGTGATCAGTCGCCGGGCCGCTGCACCGCCAGCGCCGAACGCCGGTAGGAGTAGCCGAAGTAGATCACGCACCCGATCACGAACCACACCGCGAACCGCACCCAGGTCTCCCACTGCAGGAACGTGATCAGCCAGATCGAGAAGACCACGCCCAGCGCCGGCACCACGGGCATCCACGGCGTACGGAAGGTGCGCGGCAGATCGGGCTGCCGGTAGCGCAGCACGATCACCGCCGTGCACACCACCACGAACGCCAGCAGGATGCCGATGTTGGTCAGCTCGGCCGCCGAGCCGATCGGCACGAACCCCGCGATGGCGGCCGAGCCCACCCCGACGATCCAGGTCACCCTGGTCGGCACATGGCGCGTCGGGTGGGTCTTGGCGAACCACTTGGGCAGCAGCCCGTCGCGGGACATGGAGAACCACACCCGGGTCACGCCCAGCATGAACGTGAACATCACCGTGAGGATGCCGATGATCGCGCCCACCGCGATCACGTCCGCCAGCCCGTTCAGGCCCACCGACTTGAACGCGGTCGAGAAGCCGCTCTCCTTGTCGATGTCCTTGTAGTTCTGCATGCCCGTCAGCACCAGACAGGCCGCGACGTACAGCACCATCGAGATCGCCAGCGAGTAGATGATCGCCTTCGGCATGTGCCGCTGGGCGTCCTTCGACTCCTCGGCCGCCGTCGACATCGCGTCGTAGCCGAACACCGCGAAGAACACGGTCGCCGCGCCCGTGAAGGCGCCGCCCACGCCGTACGGGAAGAACGGGTGGTAGTTCCCCGTGTCGATGTGGAACACGCCCACCCCGATCACCATCAGCACCACCAGCACCTTCAGCGCCACCACCGCGGTCTCGAAGCGGGCCGCGCTGCGCATGCCCAGGTTCAGCAGCCAGGCGATCAGCAGGCACAGGACGGCCGCGAACAGGTCGACACGGTGCCCGTCCCCGGTGCCCGGCGCGCCCAGCATCCAGTGCGGCAGGTTCGCGCCCATCTCCTCGACCAGGAAACTGAAGTAGCCCGAGATGCCGATCGCCACCACCGCCACGATCGCGGTGTACTCCAGCAGCAGGTCCCAGCCGATGAACCAGCCCGCGAACTCGCCCAGCACCGCGTAGCCGTAGGTGTACGCCGACCCCGCCTTCGGGATCAGCCCGGCGAACTCGGCGTACGACAGCGCCGCGCAGGCGCTCGCCAGACCGGCGATCAGGAACGACACCAGCACCGCGGGTCCGGCCGTGCCGTTGGCCACCGTGCCGGCCAGCGTGAAGATGCCCGCGCCGATGATGCCGCCCACGCCGATCGCGGTGAGCTGCCACAGGCCGAGGGACCGGTCGAGCCGGGTGCCCTCGCCGACCTCGGTCTCCTCGATGTGCTCGATGGGTTTGCGGCGGAGAATCCCCTCACCCGAGCGGAGCTTGGCCACGCGTCTCACCTCTTCGCCTACGGCAACGGCTGACGGCGGATCATGATGTCTCAGGGGCGGCGCGCAGGGAAGACGCCACGCACGGCCCGGACCGGCGTCCGGGAGCGGGTCGGCTTTCGCGCTTCGGGGCGGCAGCCGGCTGTGCGTGAGGGCCGACCGCCGCCGCTGCGGCGCCCTACGGGACGACCGTCACCGGCCAGCGTCCCGCCTTCACCAGCCGGACCGCCACCGAGCCGATGATCCGGTGCCCGGCCTGCTCCGAGGCGCCCACGACCACCGCGTCCGCCTTGAGCTCGTCGGCCGCCTTCACCAGGCCGCTGTACGGGTCGCCGCGGAAGGTGTGGAACTCCCAGCGCACCTCGAATATCCCCTTGACCCGCTCGGCCGCCTCCCGGATGTAGGCGACCAGGTCCTCGGCGATCTCGTCGGTCGTCTCCGCCACCGGCGCCCCGAGCGCGGCCCCGGCCGCCAGCACCGGCTGCACGTACACCACGGCCAGCAGCGCGTGCTGCCGCCGGGCGAGCCCGCTCGCGTACGCCGCGGCGCGCAGCGAGGAGTCGGAGCCGTCCACCCCGACCACGATGACCTTCGGCCCGTCCGTACCGCGTTCGAACTGCGCAGGCGAGGGCGAGTGCTGCTCGTGCTGATCCGTCACGGCGTGAGGCTATCGGAACCGGCGGTTCCCGCGGAGGCGCGGGGCCGCCCGCCGACCGGCACGCGCGCGTGTACGTGCGCCGTCGCGGCGGCCGGGCCCGGTGGGTCGGCGCGGGCGTGCGGGCCGTCTCGACGGGCGAGGCGCGCGCCCCCTTCCTACAGTCGACATCATGACCGCCAGCGCGGAGCCCGTCGCACCGAGGGACCTGACGGCCCCGACACGCCCGCCCGCCGGCGGGCGGCTCGGCTGGGTGCCCGAGGCCTTCGCGACGCTCTTCGCCGCGCTCGGCCTGCTGTGCGCCCTGCTCGCGCTCATCGAGCCGCTGCGGCGCCTGCTCCGCCCGGTCGCCCACACCCTCGACGCGCTGCTGGTCCCCATCAGCGCCAACCTGGCCTACGCCGTCTTCCTGTTCCTGCTGGCCGGCGCCACCGCCGCCCGCAAGAAGATCGCCTGGTGGCTGGTCGTCGTCTACCTCGGCCTGCTGGTCCTCACCGACGCACTCGGCGTGGGCCTGGGCATGTACGCCCAGTCACTGGCGTCCCTGGTGCTGTGCGGACTGCTGCTGCTCCTGCTCGTCGTCGCCCGCAAGGAGTTCTACGCCGCCTCCCGCCGCGGCGCCCTGTGGCGGGCCATCGGCGTCCTGCTGGCCGGACTCGCCGTGGCGATCCTGCTCGGCTGGGGCCTGGTCATGCTGTTCCCGGGCACGCTGCCGGCGAACCAGCATCTGGCCTGGGCGGCCGACCGGGTGTGCGGCGGACTCGTCTCGGGCAGTTCCTTCTCCGGTCACCCTCCCCGCAAGGTCACCTTCGTGCTCGGCCTGCTCGGCGCCCTCGCCCTGCTCAACGCGGCCGCCGCACTGTTCCGGTCCCAGCGCCTGGAAGCCGCCCTGCACGGCGACGAGGAGGCCCGCATCCGCGCCCTCCTCGCGGCCTACGGCGAACGGGACTCCCTCGGCTACTTCGCCACCCGCCGGGACAAGGCCGTCGTCTTCTCGCCCAGCGGCAAGGCCGCCGTCACCTACCGCGTCGAGGCCGGCGTCTGCCTCGCCAGCGGCGACCCCGTCGGCGACCCGGAGGCCTGGCCGCACGCCATCGCCGCCTGGCTGGACCTCGCCCGCCGCTACGCCTGGGCGCCCGCCGTGATGGGCGCCTCCGAGGACGGCGCCCGCGCCTTCGCCCGTGCCGGACTCGGCGCCCTCCAGCTCGGCGACGAGGCGATCGTGCACGTGGCCGCCTTCGACCTCGACGGCCGCGACATGCGGGTGACCCGGCAGGCCGTGCACCGCGTCCGCCGCACCGGCGCCACCTGCCGCATCCGCCGCCACGCCACCCTCACCGAACACGAGATGGAGGAGATCGTCGACAAGGCCGACGCCTGGCGCGACACCGAGACCGAACGCGGCTTCTCCATGGCCCTGGACCGGCTCGGCGACCCCGCCGACGGCGACTGCCTGCTCGTGGAGGCCCTCGGCGAGGACGGCCGGCTCCTCGCCCTGCTCTCCTTCGTGCCCTGGGGGCGCGACGGGGTCTCCCTGGACCTGATGCGCCGGGACCGCGCCGCCCCCAACGGGGTCATGGAGTTCATGGCCACCGAACTGTGCGCCGCCGCCCCCAAGCTGGGCGTGCGCCGCATCTCACTGAACTTCGCCGTCTTCCGGTCCGTCTTCGAGGAGGGCGCCCGCATCGGCGCCGGACCGGTCCTCAGGCTCTGGCGCCGGCTGCTGCTGTTCTTCTCCCGCTGGTGGCAGCTGGAGGCCCTGTACCGCTCCAACGCCAAATACCACCCGGAGTGGTACCCGCGGTTCATCTGCTACGGCGAGACCGGCGCCCTCGCCCGCATCGGCCTCGCCTCCGGCATCGCCGAAGGCTTCGTCTCCGTACCGTCGTTGCGCAAACTCTGGGGAAAGGGGCACCCGAAGACCGGGCAGCGGCCCGCGACCGCCCACGGGCTGCCGCCCCTGACGGCGCCCGGCCCCGACGGAGGGGACCTGACCGGGCCCGCCGCCCCGGACGCGGGCCTGCCCGACCAGGTCCGCGTCCGGCACCACAAGCTCGACAGGCTGCGCGCCGCCGGCACCGACCCCTACCCGGTCGGCGTGCCGGCCCCCACACACGCCCTCGCCGACGTGCCCGCGGGGGAGGACGTCACGGTCGCCGGACGGCTCATGATGGTCCGGGACTTCGGCGGCATCGTCTTCGCCGTGCTGCGCGACTGGTCCGGCGACCACCAGATCGCCCTCACCCGCAGCGCCTCGGGCGCCGCCCTCGACCGCTTCACCTCCGCATGCGACATCGGCGACCACATCACCGTCACCGGGCGCACCGGCCGCAGCGACCGGGGCGAACCCACCGTCTTCGCCGACTCCTGGCAGCTGACCGGCAAATGCCTGCGCCCGCTGCCCGACAAACGCCGCGGACTCGCCGACCCCGAGGCCAAGGTCCGCCGCCGCTATCTAGACCTCGCCACCAGCCCCGCCGCCCGCGCCGTGATCCGGGCCCGCTCCGCCGTCGTACAGGCGCTGCGCCAGGGCCTGCTGGACCGCGGCTTCGTCGAGGTCGAGACCCCGATGCTCCAGCAGATCCACGGCGGCGCCAACGCCCGCCCCTTCACCACCCACATCAACGCCTACGACCTCGACCTGTATCTGCGCATCGCCCCCGAGCTGTATCTGAAGCGGCTGTGCGTCGGAGGTCTGGAGAAGGTCTTCGAGCTGGGCCGCACCTTCCGCAACGAGGGCGTCTCCTACAAGCACAACCCCGAGTTCACCATGCTGGAGGCCTACCAGGCGTACGCCGACTACGACGTCATGCTCGACCTCACCCGCGAGCTGATCCAGAGCGCGGCCACCGCCGCCTTCGGCTCCCCGGTGGCCCGCAAGGACGGGCAGGAGTACGACATCTCCGGGCGATGGCCGGTCAGGACGGTGTACGGCGCGGTCTCCGAGGCGGTGGGGGAGGAGATCGGCCCCGGCAGCGAACTGCTGCGCCTGCACCGGCTGTGCGACCGGGCCGGCGTGCCCTACACCGCCGACGACGGACCCGGGGACGTCGTCCTGGAGATGTACGAGCGGCTCGTCGAGGACCGCACCCGACTCCCCACCTTCTACAAGGACTTCCCGACCGACGTCTCACCGCTGACCCGGCAGCACCGCGGCGACCCACGGCTCGCCGAACGCTGGGACCTCGTCGCCTTCGGCACCGAACTCGGCACCGCCTACTCCGAGTTGACCGATCCGGTGGAGCAACGGCGGCGGCTCACCGAGCAGTCGCTGCGGGCCGCCGGCGGCGACCCGGAGGCCATGGAGCTGGACGAGGACTTCCTGCAGGCCCTGGAGTACGCGATGCCCCCGACCGGCGGCCTCGGCCTCGGCGTCGACCGGCTCGTGATGTTCCTCACCGGCCTGACGATCCGCGAGACCCTCCCGTTCCCCCTGGTACGCCGCCGCTGAACCCCGGGCCCGTGCCGCTGAACCCGGGCCCCCGCCGCCCGGCTGCGGGAGCGCCCGGCAGACCCCGTACGGCGGCGGCCACCGCCCGGCACTCGGCCGTCCGGGTGCTTTCCTGCCGCCGCACCGGTGTCGTTGTGGTGCGCCGGAGGCAGGTGGGGCGACTGATGAGTCATGCAGAAGGATCAGTTCTTCACACGGCGCCGGATGATCCTCGCCGGCGCAGCCGCTCTGGGAGCCTCCGCGGGCACCGCCGGAACGATTCTGGCGGGCGGCGCCGAGAAGACACCCCGGCGCGCCGCCGCGCCCGTGCCCGGCCCACAGGCCCGGCCGGCGCTCAAGGGTTCGGCCTTCCGGCTCCGGCCACTCACCGGAGACGGACCGCCGCGTGCCGCGCCGCGCAGGCTGAAGGTCCGCAAGGAGCCCATCCTCCAGATCTCCGGGCGCGGCCGGCACATGATGCTGACCTTCGACGACGGCCCCAACCCGGACTACACCCCGCACATCCTCGACACCCTCGCCAAGTACGACGTGCGCGCGATGTTCTTCGTGTGCGGCGAGTGTGTGGCCGACGACCGCGACCTGGTCGCCCGGATGGCCGACGAGGGCCATGTCGTCGGCAACCACACCTGGACCCATCCGCTGCTGACGACCCTCAACCGCAAGGAGATCCACTCCGAGATGGCGCGCACCAGCGACATCATCGAGGACACCTGTGGCGAGCGCCCGCAGTGGTTCCGCGCACCCTACGGCGCCTGGAACCGGGCCGCGTTCCAACTGGGCGCCGAGATGGGCATGGAGCCGATGGCCTGGACGGTCGACACGACCGACTGGATGGAGCCCGGCACGGACACCATCGTCGACCGGGTGGAGCGCGGTGCCGCCCCCGGCGTCGTGGTGCTCTCCCACGACGCCGGGGGAGACCGTTCGCAGACCGTTCACGCGATCCGTGAATGGCTGCCTCATCTCATCGACTCCGGATACCATCTGACGGTCCCGCGCCGCCGGGTGTGACCGTTCGCCCCCGGCCGCGGTGGTTCAGCTCACCGCGACCAGGCGGGCGGAGACGACGACGTCGCCGTCGTGGCCCTTCTGCTGGGAGAAACCGCCGCCGCAGGTGATGACGCGCAGTTCCGGAGCGCCCTTCGAGCCGTACACGCGATCGCCCGGGAAACCCGCCTTCGGGAAGACCTCGACGCCGTAGGTCTCGAACACCGCGGTCCGACCGTCCTTGCGCAGGACCTCGATCCGGCTCCCCTTCTTCAGGGCCCCGAGTCCGTGGAACACGGCCGGGCCGCGCCGGTTGCCGACGTGCCCCACGATGACGGCGGTGCCGTTCTCGCCGGGGGAGACCGCACCGGTGAACCAGCCCGCCGCGGCGGCGTCGTCCGACGGCGGCGCGGCGACCCGGCCGTCGGAGTCCAGGCCCACCGGCACGACCGCAGCGTCCACCCGGATCGCGGGGATGCGGACCCGGCCGACGGCGGAGAACGCGAGCGGCGCCGAAGGCGCGGAGGGGGTGCCCGTGCCGTCACGGGTGACCGGGGCGGCCGCCGAAGCGGGCTGCGGCGGACCGACGTCGAACTCGCCCGAACCATTGCGCATGAGGGCGAGGCCGCTCAGCAGCAGAAGCGCTGTCACGCCCCACAGGGAACGCCTCCATGGCCGCTTCTCCTGTCCGGCGAGTTCGGACAGCTCGAACACGGACATGTGCCGTCCTCTCTCGACGCGGCCGTCACCACCTCCATCGCGCATGGGAAAACGCTAAGTCCCGTGCGTGCGGCGGGCGACGGGGCAAGTGGCGAACGGGTGGCCGGCGGCCGGTGCGGTGCGCCATCCGAGTTGCGGTTCCGAGGATTTTTCTGACGGTTCGTGACCTGCGGCAATATCCGATGGTGTGCTTTTCGCCCGGCGTGTTGGCTCACCAGGACGGACGATTCTCGACATGCGGGCGTGTTCCGTCCACCCGAACGTCGTCCGGGGAGGTGTTCTCTCGCCGATCGACCGGGAACGGGCCCCGGGCGAACGGCGAGCAGCGACCGACATGGTGATCGGCAGCGGCCTCGTGGCCTCGGCGATCGTCGGGGGTGGCGTGTTCTGGCTGCGCCGCCGCCGATAGAGGAAGACCTGACGTCCGTCGTCCGCCGTGCCGATGCGGCCCCCTCGCCCGGCGGGCGTCACCACGGTCTCGCCCCGGTTCCTGGCGGGAACCGGGGCGAGACCGTGCGTGCGGGCGCGGCCGGGGACTATCCGTTGACGCCCGGGAACAGGTTCATGAACGGTTCCGCGGTCACCGCGATGCCCCGGCTGTAGGGGGCGTCGAAGTCCCAGATGAGGAACAGCATGAACGCGATGGTCGCCGAGAACAGCCCGGCCAGGACCACTTCGCGCCTGGTCCGCCGGATCTGCAGCGCGAACACCATGCCGACGGTGACCACCGCCCCGGCGAGCAGGCCCCACCAGACCACCGGCGGCATGGTGGCCTCGGTGGAGTCGGCACGCGCGTTGCGCGCCTGGTCGGCGGCGGTCATCTGGTCGAGCAGCGGCTGGTAGGCCTGTGCCTCGAAGTCGTTCTTCGGCTGGTAGTCGGTGACGTCCTGGCGGACCTTCTGCAGCAGCTGCGTGCCGCGGTCGGTGACGCGCTCGTGGTTCGCCATCGTCTTCCACTCGTGGTCCACGACGTAGCCGACATAGGCGTTGACGTCGGCCCGGATCTTGTCACGGACGTCCGTCGGGTACACCCGGACCCGCTCCGAGATCTCGTGCAGCGCCTGGGCCTCGCTCTGCACATGGTCCTGGGCGGAGCTGCGGGCCTCCCACACGCCCGCGATGGCCAGACCCAGGACGATGGCGTAGACGACGCCGATCCACATCGTCATGTACTCGATGACGTCCGGGGTCTCGCTGGGATCCTCGTCCTCGGGCGCCCGCTTGTGCCGTACGAGGGTGACGATCACCACCACGGCGCAGGCCGCCAGCATCGCGAGGACGAGAACAAGCCAATCCGGCAACGGATACCTCCAGAAAATGAGCTGGCCGACGCGTCAGCGCGGGCGCAGGGCCGCGACGGCGACGATCGCCGGAACGGTGATGAGCAGGACGTAGACGACCGGCGTGGTGCGGCCCGGCGCGGTGTGTGCGACGGGATGGGGGCGGTACGCCGGATAGCTGACCCGCACGGCGAGGCGGTGCGCCGTCCGCGTCGGTGTCGGCTCGGGCGTCGGCTCGGGCCGGGGTGCCGGTGGCGGGGTGGGGGCGGGCGTCGGTGTCGGCCGCGGTGCCGGCGGAGCCGGAGCGGGCCGGGCCGGCGGCCTCGGCTCCGGGGTGGGTTTCGGCACCGGGCGCGGCGTCGGCGTGGGTTTCGGCCGTGGCGCCGGCGGTGGCGGCGGTGGTGGTGGCTTCGGGGTCGGCGTCGGGGTGGGCGTGGGTGGGCACGGCGGCAGGGTGGGGCTCGGCCAGGGTGGCGGGGTCGGCCAGTGGTGGCCGCCGGCGTAGGCCACCGCCGCGGTGCCGTCCGGGCCCGCCGAGGCATACGCACAGGCGTCGGCCGACGCGCTGCCGACCGGGCAGCCCACCAGGGTCCAGGTCAACGTCACCAGGGCCAACACCCGTGCGGCAGGCGCGCGTCGGGTCGCTTCGGGTCCATGCACGACGAAGATCATGGGGGTGCGGAACCCGGTCGTACGCCGTAGTGCGCCCGGATTGCTCCGAAGGGGGGACATAGCGCGATCAATGGTTTGACGCGGGGAAGGGAACGACGGGCCCGGGACGGACACCTGTACGGACCTCGCGCGGCGGTGCGCGTTTCGGGCTTTCGCATCGCGAGTCACAGGGTCCGGAAAGATTTTCCCGAAGAACTTCCCCTCCCCGTTGAACGCTCCGGCCCCCTCGGTGCGTACCCATGGCCGTGCGGCGGCGCGGCAGAGCGCTGCAACATCCAGGCGAATATGGGGAGTTGGACATGAAGACCTCCTGGCGGACCGCCTCACTGGTGGCGACAGCCGCTTCGGTGCTGGCGCTGACGACGGCGTGCGGTCAGGACAACGGCACCACCTCGGCCTCCGCGGCGCAGAACGTCGGTGCCACCGCGCCGGCGGGCAGCCCGACCACCGGAGCCGGCACGAGCGCGGGCAACGGGTACGGTGCCGACGGCAACCAGGGGTCCAGCTCCCCGGCCCCGGCCGCCCCCGCGGGCAAGCTGACCGTGGCCGCCAACCCCGATCTCGGCAATGTGCTGACCGACGGCTCCGGCCTCACGCTCTACCGTTTCGACAAGGACACCGCCAATCCGCCCAAGTCGGACTGTGCCGGCGACTGCGCCACCACCTGGCCGCCGGTGCCCGCCGACGACGCCACCGCCGGCGCCGGTATCGACAAGGCGCTGCTCGGCGAGGTCACCCGCGCCGACGGCAGCAAGCAGCTCACCGTCGGCGGCTGGCCCGCCTACCGCTACGTCAAGGACGTCAACGCCGGGGACCTCAACGGCCAGGGCGTGGGCGGCAAGTGGTTCGCGCTCGCCCCCGACGGCAAGAAGGCCTCGAAGGCCTCCCTGCCGGGGCTGTCCGTGCGCAAGGACCCCAAGCTCGGCGACATCGTCGTCGACAAGAACGGCAGGACGGTCTACCGCTTCCTGAAGGACAAGGCCTGGCCGAAGTCCGTCTCGAACTGCACCGGAGCCTGCCTCGAGAAGTGGCCGGCCGTCGCTGTGGTCAAGGCGGAGGACACCCGGGGCGTCAAGAAGAAGGGCCTGATGGGCTTCACCCGTCCCGACGGCGTGAAGCAGATGACCGTCAACTGCTGGCCGATCTACACCTTCTCCGGGGACAAGGCCCCCGGCGACACCAACGGTCAGGGCGTGGGCGGCACCTGGTACGCCGTCTCGCCCGACGGAAAGCCGGTCGGCGCGCCGGGCAACTAGATCCCCTCCCCAGGGTCGATCGCCCCGCCCGACCCGGAGCGCCACCGAAGGTCCGCCCCCCTCCGCACCGCACGGAGGGGGGCGGACCGTTGTGCGCGGGGTGCATACGCGGAGGTGTGCATCCGGGCGTGCGCACGCGGGGGTTGTGCATGTGCGTCCGTGCATGTGGGGTGTGCATGCGGGGAGGCAGCGGGCCAACCCCGGCGGAGCCGTCACACAGCGGGGTCATACGGGCACTTGCCGCAGGCAGTGGCGGGGAACGGACGGTCAATTTCCGGTTTGGGTCGCTCCTTTGGCGGGCGATCAGTAGCCTCAGCTCGAACACCGGATCGCCTGTCCCTGTCGTCTACCCCTTGGAGAGATACATGGAGCGCCCCGCCTGGGCCCCCCGGAGCATCGACATCTCCGTGCCGAGCGTCTCGCGGATCTACGACTTCTACCTGGGCGGTTCGCACAACTTCGAGGTGGACCGGGAAGCGGCCCGCAAGGCGCTGGAGTTCATGCCGGGACTGCCGAAGACCATGCAGGCCAACCGGGCGTTCATGCGGCGCGCCGTGCGGTTCGCGGCCCAGCAGGGCATCACCCAGTACCTGGACATCGGCTCGGGCATCCCGACGTTCGGCAACGTCCACGAGGTGGCCCAGGCGGCCGCGCCGGGTGCCCGCGTGGTCTACGTCGACCACGACCCGGTCGCCGTCGCGCACAGCCAGGCCGTACTCGCGGCCAACGAGGACGCGGACGTGGTCGCGGCGGACCTGCGCAAGCCGCAGGAGATCCTCTCCAGCCCCGAGGTGGAGCGACTGATCGACCTGAACCGTCCGGTCGCCCTCCTCCTCGTTGCCATACTGCACTTCGTGGAAGACGCGGACGACCCCTACGGTGCGGTGGCCGAGCTGCGCGCGGCGCTCGCGCCCGGCAGCCTGCTGATCCTCACCCATGCCTCGTACGAGGGAATCCCGGTGCCTGCCGAGCGGGCCGAGGGCGTGGCGGACGTATACAAGGACATTCGCAACCCGCTGATCATGCGCTCGCGCGACGGGATCGCGCGGTTCTTCGAGGGGTACGACATGGTGGAACCCGGACTGGTGCCGATGCCGCGCTGGCGGCCGGAGTCGGCGCCGGAGGACGAGGATCCGTTCGCCTTCTCCGGATTCGCCGGCGTGGGGCGTACGGCGTGAGGGCGGAGCCGGACGGACCGGAGGACAGACTGCGCCGGTTCACGACGATCTGGAGCCGCGCCGTCTACCCCGTGACCTCCACATCGCTGACCCGCGCGGAGTTCGAGGAGGAACTGCGGCCGCTGGCGCACCGCCTGAGCGAGCTGCTGCGCGCCCGCGGCTTCGACGCGGACGGCGCGAAGGCGGTCGGCGGCGCGCTGGTCGGCGCGCACTGCACCGACCCCGAGGCGCTCGCCCGGACCCTGGACTGCGTCGACGCCTATCTCGTGCTGTACTGCGCCGGGGACGGTCCGCAGGACGAGGCGCGGATGCGTTCCTCGCGGCTGCAGCACGCGATGGCCGCCGGGTACGCCGAGGCGCTGCGCGAGCGCACGCTCGCCGAGCAGGAGTCCATCGCCCAGGCGGCGTTGCGGGCCCAGGGGGTGGTCGCCCAGGCCCTGCACGCCAGCGAGGCCCGCTTCCGCGCGGTCTTCGAGGGGGCTGCCATAGGAATCGGCATCGCCGACCTCGACGGCACCGTCCTTCAGGTCAACGAGGCGCTCATGCGCATGTTCGGGCTCTCCGAGCACACCCTGCGCGGCCGCCGGGTGCAGGACTGGGTGCATCCCGAGGACGCGCCGCAGACCTGGAAGCTCTACGACGAACTCGTCCGGGGCGAGCGCGAGCACTACCACCTCGAAAAGGCCTTCAACCGGCCCGACGGCACGGTCCTGTGGACCAATCTGACCGTCTCCCTGCTGCGCGACGCCGACGGCGCACCGCAGTACCAGCTGGCCCTCATGGAGGACACCACCGAGCGCCGGCTGCTCAACCTCCGGCTGCGCTACGAGGCGACGCACGACGCCCTCACCGGCCTGCCCAACCGGACGCTGTTCTTCGAGCGCCTGGAGAAGGTGCTGGGCGCGGGCGACAGCCAGCGGTTCGGGCTGTGCTACCTCGACCTGGACGGCTTCAAGACCGTCAACGACAGCCTCGGGCACGCGGCCGGAGACCGGCTGCTGGTGGAGGTCGCCGACCGGCTGCAGTCCTGTGCGACCGCGCCCGGTGAGATGGTCGCCCGGCTCGGCGGCGACGAGTTCGTGGCCCTGACCACCGGGCCGGGCAGCGAGCGCGCGGTGGACGAACTCGCCGAGCGCATCATGAACGCCCTGATCACCCCGATCAGCATCGACGGCCGGGACCTGATGGTGCGCGGGAGCCTCGGCATCGTCGAGGGCCCGTCCGGTGAGCGCACGGCGGCGGAAGTGCTGCGCAGCGCCGACATCACGATGTACCGGGCCAAGTCGGCGGGCGGCAACCGTTCCGAGCTGGCCGACCCGGAGGCCGACGCCCGCGCCATCACCCGGCACGGCCTCACCACGGCCCTCCCCACGGCCCTGGAGCGCGGCGAGTTCTTCATCGAGTACCAGCCGCTCGTCCACCTCGGCGACGGCAGTGTGCGCGGCGCCGAGGCCCTGGTGCGCTGGCTGCACCCGCAGCACGGAGTGCTCGGCCCCGACCGCTTCATCCCGCTCGCCGAGCACACCGGACTGATCGTCCCGCTGGGCCGCTGGGTCCTGGAGGAATCCATCCGGCAGGCCCGCGCCTGGCGAGAACGCCATGGTGAGGAGTCGGACGCCGGTCCGCTGCGCATCAACGTCAACCTCTCGCCGTGCCAGCTCAGCCATCCGGGTCTGGTACAGGACACCGTCGAGATCCTGGAGCGGGCGGGCGTCGCCCCGGACGCCCTGTGCCTGGAGGTCACCGAGTCCGCGCTGATCGGCGCCGACGACGATCTGCTCAAGCCGCTGCACCGGCTCGCCGAGATGGGCGTCGACATCGCCCTGGACGACTTCGGCACCGGGTACTCCAACCTGGCCAATCTGCGCCGTCTGCCGGTGCGCATCCTCAAGCTGGACCGCTCCTTCACCCAGGGCATGCAGCAGTTCCCCGCCGACCCCGTCGACCTGAAGATCGTCGAGGGGATCGTCACGCTCGCCCACAGCCTCGACCTCGCGGTCACCGTCGAGGGCGTGGAAACCGGAGCCCAGGCCGAGCAGTTGCGGATACTGGGCTGCGACACGGCCCAGGGCTGGTACTACGCCCGTCCGGGGCCACCGGAACGCCTGCACGACCTGGCACTGGTGGACGCGACGGGGTGAGTGAGGGGGCTGTGGGGGGCGTAGCCCCCACAAGGGGCGCGGGGAACTGGGCGACAAGCCACCGCGCACCCGTGGCCCGAAGCGGCCCTTCCGGTGCAGACGCACCCGTCGACGCGTGCCCTCACCGCTCGAGCAGCATCCGCTGCAGCTCCCTGGCGGCCCGCGGCGGAGCCACGTCGCTGCGGTGGGCCAACGCGATGGTCCGCCGCAGCCCCGGCCGAGCCAACGGGGTGACCCGCAATCCCTGCCCGGCCCGCGTGGCGACCATCCGCGGCACCACGGCGATCCCCAACCCGGCCCGGACGAACCCCAGCACCGCGTCCATCTCGCCGCCCTCGACGGCGAACTCCGGCTCGAACCCGGCGGAGCGACACGCCGCGACCGTCAGTTCCCTGAGGTCGTAGCCGTGCCGGAACATCACCAGGCGCTCGCCCTCCAGGTCCACGACGCGCACGACCCGGCCGCCCTCACCGGAGCTGCCCGGCGCCGGGGCCTCCGGTGAGGACACCACGACCAGGTCCTCGCGCAGCAGCTCCACCGTGGTGAGCGCCGGCGCCGGCGTCGGCAGGGGCAGGACGACCAACGCGAGATCGAGGGCGCCGCGCGCCAGCTCCCGCACCAGGTCGTGCGAACCGCCCTCCTCGATCAGCAGCCGGACACCGGGGTAGCGGTCGTGGAACGCACGCAGCACATCCGGCAGCAGCCCCGTGCACAGACTCGGCGTCGCCCCGAGCCGCACCCGGCCCCGGCGCAGCTGCACCAGCTCCTGCACCTCGTGACGGGCGGTGTCCGCGTCGGCCAGGATCCGGCGGGCCAGCGGCAGCAGCGCCTCGCCCGCGTCGGTGAGCGTGATGTTGCCGCGGGCACGAAGGAACAGATCCGCGCCCAGCTCCCGCTCCAGCGCCTTGATCTGCTGCGACAGCGAGGGCTGGGCGATATGCACCAGCTCGGCGGCCCGGGTGAAGTGCCGGGTCTCGGCAACGGCGACAAAGTACTGAAGCTGCTGGAACTGCATGGTGTCACCATAGCTTCTGCCTATGGAAACGAGCCGTACCATGTCTTGGACTGATGGGACCCTTCGGCCCTAGCGTGCTGTTCCATGGCTCTGGCAACGCGGACGGACCGACGGCCGTCCATGGCGCGCACGATGTGGGACTCCTCCGTCGGCAAGAAGACGGTGATGGCCGTCAGCGGCATGATCATGCTGCTGTACCTGGTCGCGCACATGATCGGCAATCTGAAGATCTACTTCGGAGCGGGCGAGTTCAACCACTACGCCCACTGGCTGCGCACCGTCGGCGAACCCTTCATGCACTACGAGTGGACGCTCTGGCTCATCCGGATCGTCCTCGTCGTCGCCGTGGTCGCCCACGCCACGTCCGCGTACCAGCTCAGCCGACGCGACATCAAGGCGCGGCCCCGCAAGTACGTCCACGCAAGGCCCCGGGCGAGCTACGCCACCCGCACCATGCGCTGGGGCGGGATCATCCTCGGCCTGTTCATCGTCTGGCACATCCTGGACCTGACCACCGGCACCGTGCACTCCGGCGGCTTCCAGGAGGGCCACCCCTACCAGAACGTGGTCGACACCTTCTCCACCTGGTACGGCAACGTCATCTACATCGTCGCGATGCTCGCGCTCGGCCTGCACATCCGGCACGGCTTCTGGAGCGCCGCGCAGACCCTCGGCGTCGGCAGCCGCGCCCGCGACCGCGCCCTGAAGACCGTCGCCGACGTCCTCGCGCTGCTGCTCACAGCCGGCTTCATCGCCGTACCCGTGGGCGTCATGACCGGAGTGGTGAGCTGACATGACCGAATACGTGAACTACGCGACGGGCGAGCCGGTCGTCGACCCCAAGGCCCCGTCCGGCCCGATCGCCGAGCGCTGGGACAAGCGCCGCTTCGAGGCCAAGCTGGTCAACCCCGCCAACCGGCGCAAGCACACGATCATCGTCGTCGGCACCGGCCTCGCGGGCGGCTCCGCCGGCGCGACCCTCGCCGAACAGGGCTACCACGTCGTCCAGTTCTGCTACCAGGACTCCCCGCGCCGCGCCCACTCCATCGCCGCGCAGGGCGGCATCAACGCGGCGAAGAACTACCGCAACGACGGCGACTCGATCCACCGGCTGTTCTACGACACCGTCAAGGGCGGCGACTTCCGCGCCCGCGAGTCCAACGTGCACCGGCTCGCGCAGATCTCGGTCGAGATCATCGACCAGTGCGTGGCCCAGGGCGTGCCCTTCGCCCGCGAGTACGGCGGCCTGCTCGACACCCGCTCCTTCGGCGGCGTCCAGGTCTCGCGCACCTTCTACGCCCGCGGCCAGACGGGCCAGCAGCTGCTGCTCGGCGCCTACCAGGCGCTGTCGCGGCAGATCGCCGCCGGGAACGTGGAGATGCATCCGCGCACCGAGATGCTGGACCTGATCGTCGTGGACGGGCGGGCACGCGGCATCGTGGCCCGCGATCTGATCACGGGTCGTATCGACACGTACTTCGCCGACGCGGTGGTGCTGGCTTCGGGCGGGTACGGCAACGTCTTCTACCTGTCGACCAACGCCATGAACTCCAACGCGACCGCGGCCTGGCGGGCGCACCGGCGCGGCGCGTACTTCGCCAACCCCTGCTTCACCCAGATCCATCCGACCTGCATCCCGCGCACCGGCGACCACCAGTCCAAGCTGACGCTGATGAGCGAGTCGCTGCGCAACGACGGCCGGATCTGGGTGCCCAGGGCCAAGGGCGACACCCGCCCGCCGAACCAGATCCCCGAGGACGAGCGCGACTACTACCTGGAGCGCATCTACCCGTCCTTCGGCAACCTGGTCCCGCGTGACATCGCCTCCCGCGCCGCGAAGAACGTCTGCGACGAAGGGAAGGGCGTCGGCCCCGGCGGCCAGGGCGTGTACCTGGACTTCGCGGACGCGATACGGCGCATGGGCCGATCGGCCGTCGAGGCCAAGTACGGCAACCTCTTCGACATGTACCAGCGGATCACCGACGAGGATCCGTACGAGGTGCCGATGCGGATCTACCCGGCCGTGCACTACACCATGGGCGGACTGTGGGTGGACTACGACCTGCAGACCACCGTGCCGGGCCTGTTCGCGATCGGCGAGGCCAACTTCTCCGACCACGGGGCCAACCGGCTCGGCGCCTCCGCGCTGATGCAGGGCCTGGCCGACGGCTACTTCGTGCTGCCGGCCACCATCAACGACTACCTGGCCCGCAACCCCCACCAGGAGCCGGTGACCGACGAACACCCCGTCGTACAGGAGGTGCTGGCCGAGACCGAGGACCGGCTCAACCTGCTGCTTTCCGTCGCCGGCGACCGCACCCCGGACTCCTTCCACCGCGAACTCGGCGAGCTGATGTGGGAGTTCTGCGGCATGGCGCGCACCGACGCCGGGCTGCACAAGGCCCTGGAGCGCATCCCGCAGATCCGCGAGGAGTTCTGGCGGCGCATCAAGGTGCCCGGCTCCGGCGAGGAGTTCAACCAGTCGCTGGAGAAGGCCAACCGCATCGTCGACTACCTGGAGCTGGCCGAGCTGATGTGCCTCGACGCGCTGCACCGCGCCGAGTCCTGCGGCGGCCACTTCCGCGAGGAGTCCCAGACCCCGGACGGTGAAGCCGCCCGCAGGGACGAGGAGTTCGGCTACGCGGCCGCCTGGGAGTTCACCGGTACGAGCACCGCTCCCGTCCTGCACAAGGAAGACCTGGTCTTCGAGTACGTCCACCCCACCCAGCGGAGCTACGCATGAAGCTCACCCTGCGCGTCTGGCGGCAGAAGAACGCCGACGCCGACGGCGCCATGTCCACGTACGAGGTGGACGGCATCTCCACCGACATGTCCTTCCTGGAGATGCTCGACGTCCTCAACGAACAGCTCATCCTGTCCGGCGAGGACCCCGTCGCCTTCGACCACGACTGCCGCGAGGGCATCTGCGGCGCGTGCTCGCTCGTCATCAACGGCGACGCGCACGGTCCCGAGCGCACCACCACCTGCCAGCTGCACATGCGGTCCTTCAAGGACGGCGACACGATCGACATCGAGCCGTGGCGGGCCGCCGCCTTCCCCGTGATCAAGGACCTGGTCGTCGACCGGTCCGCGTTCGACCGGATCATCCGGTCCGGCGGCTACATCACCGCGCCGACCGGATCCGCGCCCGAGGCGCATGCCACACCGGTGCCCAAGGCCGACGCCGACTTCGCCTTCGAGCACGCGGAGTGCATCGGGTGCGGGGCGTGTGTGGCCGCGTGCCCCAACGGCGCGGCCATGCTGTTCACCTCCGCCAAGATCAACCATCTGAACGTGCTGCCCCAGGGGGCGCCCGAGCGCGAGACGCGGGTGCTGGACATGGTGGCGCAGATGGACGCGGAGGGCTTCGGCGGGTGCACGCTGACGGGGGAGTGCGCGACCGCCTGCCCCAAGGGGATTCCGCTGGTGTCGATCACCCGGATGAACAAGGAGTGGCTGCGGGCCACCCGCAAGGCGGGCAAGCGGTAGCGCCCCGCCGACGAGGAGACGTTCGCCACGACAACAGGGGGCGGACGGGCGGGGCCGGGAGCGGTGCTCTTCCCGGCCCCGTCTGGCTTTCCGTGATCGCCGGGCCCCCGGCGTTCAACATTCCCACATCCTCTCTCCTGGCACAGGTCACGCGCAGGCCAACCGGCGTCGGAAGAACAGTCGAGGCGGGTCGTACGCGCGGCCCGCCGCCGTCGCCGTCGCCGAACCGGCCCGTGACCAGGAGAGAGCCATGACCGGCGTTTCCACCCTAGACCGCCCCCCGCAGCCCGCGGCACCGACCCGCTACACGGTGACCCTCGCCCGTGACGAGGACGACGTGCGCGCCGCGCAGCGGCTGCGGCACGACGTCTTCGCCGGCGAGATGGGGGCCCTGCTGGCCACCCCGCAGCCGGGCCTGGACGTCGACGCCTTCGACGCCTACTGCGACCACCTGCTGGTGCGCGACACCATGACCGGCGAGGTCGTCGGCACCTACCGGCTGCTGCCGCCGGAGCGGGCCGCGGTCGCCGGGCGGCTCTACTCGGAGGGCGAGTTCGAACTGGGCGGGCTCGACGCGATCCGGCCCTCCCTGGTCGAGGTCGGCCGCTCCTGCGTGCACCCCGACCACCGCGACGGCGCCGTCATCAGCCTGATCTGGGCCGGGATAGCGCGCTACATGGTCGACCGCGGGCACGAGTGGCTGGCGGGCTGCTGCTCGGTGCCGCTCGCCGACGGCGGAACCCTCGCGACGGCCACCTGGGAGCGGGTGCGCGCCAAGCATCTGGCGCCCGAGGAGTACCGGGTGCGGCCGCTGCTGCCGTGGGTCCCGAACGCCGAGGCCCCGGCCGGTCACACCGACCTGCCCGCCCTGCTCCGCGGCTACCTGCGCCTGGGCGCCTGGGTGTGCGGCGAGCCCGCGCACGACCCGGACTTCGGGGTCGCCGACCTGTACGTGCTGCTGCCGATGCGCCGGGTCAACTCGCGCTATCTGCGGCACTTCCTCTCCCTCGTGCCGGCCTGATGAGCGTCTGGCTGCCCAGCGCGCCCTGCACCCCGGGCGCCTGTGTGGAGCCGGCCCCGGCCGCCGCGGCCGTACCCCGCGCCGTGCTGCGGCTGACCGCGGTCGTGGTCCTGATGCTGGCCGGGATCGTGCTGTCCCCACTCGGCGGGAGGATCCCCGCCGAGTGGGTCAGGCGGTGGTGCCGGGCGATCGTGCGGGCCATCGGGGTCCAGGTCCGCCTCACCGGCGCCGCCGCACCGGCCGGCGGACTGCTGCTGGTCGCCAACCACGTCTCGTGGCTGGACATCCCGCTGCTGACCGCCGTACGCCCCGCCCGGATGCTCGCCAAGACCGAGATCCGCCAGTGGCCGGTGGCGGGCGCGCTGGCCGCGCAGGGCGGGGTCCTGTTCATCGAGCGCGACCGGCTGCGTGCCCTGCCCGAGACGGTCGCCCGGATCGCCGAGGCCCTGCGCCAGGGCGCGGCCGTGGCCGCCTTCCCGGAGGGCAGCACCTGGTGCGGCCGGGCCCACGGCCGCTTCCACCGGGCCGTCTTCCAGGCCGCCCTCGACGCGGGTGTGCCCGTGCAGCCGGTCAGCCTGCGCTACCGGCAGACCGGCGGCGGACCGACCACCGCGACGGCGTTCGTCGGCGAGGACACCCTGCTCGCGTCCCTGTGGCGGGTGGCCCGTACCCGGGGCCTGATCGCGGAGGTGGAGATACGGCCGGTGATCCCGCCGGGCAGCCACCCCGACCGCCGCTCCCTCGCCCGCGCCGCCCAGCCGGTCACCTCGGAGCCGGCCTGGACCCACACGGCCCTGGTCGCGGGGCGGCCCGGGCAGGCGGTCCCCGTCCGCGCGGGATAGCCGTCTACGGCAGCGGGCCCACCGCCAGCTCCGCCAGCCGCAGATAGGCCTCCACGCTGGCCGCGCGCAGATCCTTCAGCTCCCAGCGCGGCGACTGCAGGGCGGTGTCGAAGGGGACGTGCACCACATGATCGGGCGGGATGCCCAGCCGTCGGTGGAAGTCGGGGGGCAGCCCCCGGCGGTGGGAGCCGTCGGTCCGGGTGGCCACGACGACCGCGTGCTCCGCCGCCTCGTGGCGCCCCGCCTCCCGGATCCGGTCGAGCGTGCGCACCGCGTCGTCCCGGAAGGAGTCGGCGGTGCCGCAGCACACGATGAGCCGGTCCGTGTGGTCGAGGACCATCTCCAGCGCCGGATCGGTGCGCACCGGCGCCCAGTCGGTGAGTACGAAGGAGTAGTACGGCGCCGTATGGGCCAGCACCCGCAGGTACTCCTGGGCGTGCGCGGCGTTGGGCCCGTAGTGCCCGGCGCGGTGCGCGATCACCTCGAGGCCCGAGCCGAGGCGTGTGGTGTGGGCGCGGATCCGATCGTAGGAGGGGCCGCGGGACAGGGCGGCCAGATCCCGCGGCACGGCCCGGTCGCGGCCCTGGGGCAGGAAGGCGGCGAGTGCCCCTTCGGTGGCCGCGCCGTCGACGGCGAGGACGGGTTCACCGCGCACGGCGGCCAGCAGCGAGCCCAGCGCGACCGTCGTGGTGGCCCGGGCGCTGTAGTGGTGGGCGCTGATCAGCGTCAGTCGCCTGCTGAACGCGAGCGGCTCGCGCAGCCGGGCCAGCCGTTCCTTGGTCTGCGCGCGGGCCGCCTTGAAGCGGGACAGCGGCAACTGCCCGGCCTGCGGCTGCTCCTGGGGCGCGGCCGGCGGGGTGAGCCGCACGGGCGCGGCCGGCCGGCCGACCGCCGGCGTCAGCGGGGCCGGCCCGTCGTCGCCGCCCCGTAGCCGGGCCAGGGCGATGTACTTGGCCAGGGCGTCGGCGACCTCGCTGGCGGTGGGCCGGCGGGCCGGGGCGTCGTCCAGGCAGCGCAGCACCAGGCGGCGCAGCTGCTCCCAGCCGTCGCCCTGCCACAGATGCATGCCCTCCGGCAGACTCGGCACCTCCACGCCGGCCTTGCTGCTGATCAGCTGCAGCAGCGCACCCAGCGCGCGGATGCTGTCCGCGGCGGTCGGCGCCGGACCGGAGCCCAGATACCGGCCGTCGACGGCGTAGTCGGACAGATCGGCGAGCGCCACGGTGCGGCGCAGCACGTACACGCTGTCCATGGTGAAGTCGGCGGGCACCAGCCCCGCCGCGTGGCACAGGGCGAGCGCGTTCGCCACGTGCCAGGACACCAGCAGACCGCGCACGAGGTCGAACGGGGCGGTGCCGTGCTGCAGGGACCGGGCGAACACCTCGGACAGCCGCGGCGCCCCACCGTCCCTGGACTCCCGGTCGCCGATCGGTGCCATGGCGACCCAGGGCGGGGAGTCCGCCAGCCCGCTGGCGAGCAGCGCGGGCGCGTACTGTCCCTGCAACCGGGACATCGCCTCCGCCTCCGTCGCGATCAACTGGGCGTTGGCCGCCGGAAGATCGGGCCGGGGCGTGCGCAGCACCACCTCGGTGCCCTGCGCGTCACTGCCCCGGTACAGGACGGTACGGCGGCCCTGGCGCCGGTCGCGCAGCGTGTACGGGCCGAGCCGCACGGGATCCGCCCCGGTCAGCGGCGCCCAGCCGTCGGCCGCCTCGGCGGTCCGCTCCGGCCCCCGGGCGGGCACGCCGGGGAACCGGTCGAAGGACACCCCGAAGCGGGCGAGCAGTCGGCGTTCGACACTGGTGAACGGCTGGTGGGTGCCCGGCAGCTGGGCCGAGCCGTCCGGATGGGCCAGCCAGGCCGGGAAGTCGGGCGAGTTGCCCGCGAGTTCCTCCAGATGGCGGCCGATCCGGCGGCTGGTGCGCAGCAGTTCGGCCTGCGGGACGGAGTCCAGCAGCACCGACTTGGACTCCTCGGCGAAGTCGAACACCCGGTGCTTGGCGGGCAGCGGGCCGGGCACCGGCGCCGGATGCGGCCGGACCAGGCCGCCCAGGAACACCTCCGCCAGATGCGAGGTCGTGGCCGGCCACGGCACCGCCGACTGCACCAGCCGCATCACCGGCACCGACAGCGGCGAGACCGCCGCGAGATGGGCCGCCAGCCGGTACGCCTCCGGGGTGGCCGCGTCCCGGAAGTGCTGGGCGCCGGTCAGGTCCCGGGCGTCGGACACGCTGCCGTACGGGTCGGGGTGGGCGAGCAGCGGCAGCTCCACGGTGGTGCCGGGCGAGGCGAGCAGCCGCGCCCAGTCCCGCAGCGACTCGGCGGTCGGCTCCAGGACGGGCACGGGCACCGTGTCGAAGGAGGACAGCTCCGGCGGCAGCACCGGATCGCTCACCTCCCAGGCCGCGTTGGCGCCGCCGATCCGCCGCGTGGTGGCCTGCCAGCGCTCCGCGGCGATGCCGGAGGCCTCCCACATGTCCGGCGGCAGCGTCTGCAGCACCGCGGTCGGGCCGCGCGTCGCCCACCGGGCCAGCAGCCGGTGCAGGGCCCCGGAGCGCCAGGCGGCCCCCATGCCGTCGCTGACGACGAGGACCAGGGTGCGGCCCGAGGGGTCGTTGACCGTGCTCAGCGGCAGGGCCCCGCTCTCGGGCCGGAACGGCCGTGCGTGCAGCCGGGGTTCGCGGGCGGCGCGGGTGTCGAGGCCGAGGACCCGGGTGGTGGCGAAGGCGCCCAACCGCTCCAGCAGGGTGCGCAGTTCGGCGCCGAGCCGGTGCCACAGCAGCATCGACAGGCCGTCGTCGACGAGCAGCGCCAGATTCAGCCAGCGCTCCCGCACCGGACGCTCCACCACGTCGGGCAGGCCGGTCTCGGCGAGCTGGGCGGCGGTGCGCTCCTCGTCGATCTCCATGCGGTGGCGGCTGTCCAGACGGCGGCGCAACGGCCGCAGCGCCCGGCCGAGCTGGAGTTCGTCGCCGAGGGCCTTGTCCTCGGGCACCCGGACCGGCATCGCCCGGCGCGACTCCGGCGCGGACGGGGCGAGCCGCACCTCGGGCACGGGATCGCGCCGGGCCGCCGCGTACAGGGCGGGAGCGGTGAGGTCGGGCAGGTCGGGGTCGGCGGGGTCCGGCGGCTGCGGCTGCCGCGCGGCCGGGCCGGGCTCGGGCGCGGGGTCGGGCGCCGTGCGGCCCGGCGGCGGCTCCGGCTCGCGCAGCAGCGGCGCGTCGGCGCCGGCGGGCAGACGGCGGGCGAGCCACAGCACGTCGAGGACCTGGTCCGCGTCCAGATCGTGCCCGCAGGCGGCCAGCACCCGCAGGGCCTCGGCCATCCGCCCGCCCCCGCCCGCCACGGTCACATCGCCCCGGTGAGCTGGTGCAGTACGGCGTCCAGCAGACCGTCGGCGTCCAGGTCGACGCCACCGGTGCGCAGGAACACGGCGTTCAGCAGCTGGTCGGTGGCCAGTTCACCGAGGGCGCGGCGGCGCAGGAACGCGTCGATCAGGTCGTCGGCCTCCCGCAGCGCCTCCTCGCCCAGGTGCGCGGCGACGATGGTGCGCAGCCGCTCCTCGTCGGGCACCGGCAGCTCCAGCCGCAGACACCGGCGCAGAAAGGCGGGCGGGAAGTCCCGCTCGCCGTTGCTCGTGATGATCACGACGGGGAACTCGGCGCACTGCACGAGCCCTTGGTGCACGCGGACCGTGCCCCGGTGGTCGGAGGTCTGCACCTCCACGTCGGCGGTGTCCTCCGGCAGCCGCACCAGCTCCTTGATCTCGAAGTAGCCCTCCTCGAACACGGTGAGCAGATCGTTGGGCAGGTCGACATCGCCCTTGTCCATCTCGTCGATGAGCAGACAGCGCGGCGCGGCTGACGCCACCAGTGCCGTACCGAGCGGCCCGAGCCGGATGAACTGCCCGATGGACGGCTCGCGTTCACCGCGGTCCCGGCTGAGGGTGGTCTCGCGCAACCGGCCGATCGCGTCGTAGACGTAGAGGGCGTCCGGCACCGTGGAGCGGCTGGTGACGGACCAGCGCAGCAGCTCGCCGAGGCGCAGTTCGAGCGCGACGGCGCGGGCCAGCGACGACTTGCCGGTGCCCGCGGGCCCGGTCACCAGCAGCGGACGGCGCAGATGCAGCGCCGCGTTGACGATGTCGGCGTGCCGCGGGTCGATCACGTACGGCAGCTGCGGACGTGGCGTGCGCGCCGGGGCGAAGCGCCGCCAGGGCGGGGCGGAGGGGAGGGCGACGTCCCGGGGCACGCCGTCGCCTCGGAACAGTCGCCAGTCGGCGTCGGCGGCGGAAGTCATGGGCCCTCCTGGGGTTCGGACAGATGCAGCCGAGGGACGGTGCGGTCGGCGTCGGCCCAGGCGAGGACCGGACGGCCGGGGAACTCGGGTGGATTGGCCTGGGCGTTGGCCCGGTAGCTGTGGACGCCGTCGGGCAGTTCCCGGGTGGCGACCTCGGCCATGTGCCGGACGCTGTGCGAGGGGCCGTCCTCGCCGCGGTCCCACATCACCACAGGTATGCCCAGGGCCAGGCAGGTCTGCACGATGCGGTCCCGGGGAGGACCCGGGGTCACGTCAACGCAGACGCGTACCGTGTCGAGTTGGTTGACGAGCTGGGAGTAGAGCGTGTCCCGTTCGGCGGGATCGGAGACGACGAGCGTCTTGCCGGAGTCCAGCCGGCTCCATCTGCTGCGCCAGCGGGAGACGAACCGCCCGTTGCGGCGCAGGAGTTCGGGACAGTGCACGACCAGCGGGAACTCCACGCCGAGCACGCCCGGCACCAGCTCGGCCGGATCCCGCGCCGCCCACTCGTCGACGGGCAGATTGAGCCCGCCGCGGTCCACGAGCACCTCCACCAGCGGGGGGCGCTCGTCCTCGGGCGGGGGCGTGAGCGAGTCCAGGACCCGCAAGACCTCACGGGCCGCCTGCGAGGCCGCGTACGTCCGCACGCTCTCGGTGGACACCTGCCGGGGCCCGGCGCCCTCGTCGCACCAGATCCGCAGCCGGTGCCGCCCCCGCCCGGCCTGCGCCACCTGCACCAGGACCCGCACCCGCGCGGCCCGTCCGCGCACCGAGCGCGCCCACTCCTGGGCGTCGTAGCGGCGTTCGCCCAGCGCGGAGCGCGTGATGCCGAGCCGGCCCGCCACCCCGTCCGACCAGATCCGCAGCCGGGCCCGCGGGGTGTCGGGGGCGAGGGCGGCGAGGTACTCCAGCACCCGCAGCAGCGCGGGCACCCGGCGCTCGTCCCCGCTCGCCCGGCCGTCCCCGGGCAGGATCTCCAGACGGTCGACCAGCGCGTCCACGCTGTCGCCGCCGGGCTCCGCGGCCAGATGCGGCAACGCGGCGCGGACCGACTCCGGGAACCGGCCCAGCACGGCGGGCGCGAGGGCCCGCAGCTGTCTGCTCAGGTCCGCGTACTCGACAGGGGACAGCAGCCGGGGCGTGCGGGAGAGGGCGCCGGCGGCCAGCAGCCGGTCGGTGGACGTCGGGTCGTCCCGGCGCAGCAGCCCGGTCAGTGCCGCGAGGGCGCGCGGATGGGTCAGCAGGAACGCGGCGAAGTCCTCTGCGGAGGGCGGGCGGACGTCGCTGCCGTGCTCCGCCCCGCACAGCCGGGCCAGCCGGCGCGCGCAGTCGCCGCGCCCGCTGGGGGAGGGCAGCGCGTCCTCGATCGCCTGCACCAGCAGCTCGAAGGCGTGCTCGTCGGTGTCGGGCGGCGTCGGCCGGACCCGCTCCAGCACGCCCAGGGACCGCAGTTCGGCCTCGACGGACTGCCAGGGGATGACCCAGCTGCGCCGGATGACGTTCTGGAAGTCGAGCGGGAGCGGGTCCCCGGCGTCGTCGAGGGGCATGAAGTGCCCGGCGACGAGGCCGACCACGGCCTTCTCCTCGTGGCACCACAGGGGGCCGCCGCTGTAGCCGGGGCCGACGGCCATACCGGTGGGCGCGCCGTCGACAAAGCCGTGCGGGCCGTTCAGGGCGGCGACGGTGAGCCTTGCGACGGTGGCGTCGCGGCTGCTGCCGTGCCAGGCGTCGAGCTTCTGGCCGACGGACAGGGGGGCCTGGCGGGGGCCGCCGGGCAGCCCCGCGGCCGGGGTGTCGACGCGCAGCACGGCGAGGTCGCCGAGCCACACGTCGACGCCCGGTCTGACCGGTCCGCCGTCCCGGGCCCGCGGCGGGATCCAGTGGGCGACCCGGGCGATCCGGCGCGAGGACCCCGCGGTGGACCCGCGCACCTCGACGGGCACGTCCCGGGCGCCCGGTGCCGCGGTGTGGAACATGTCCCGGCCGAGCGCGGCATTGACGACATGCGCGCAGGTCAGCACCGTGTCAGGGGCGAGGACGAGCCCCGCGCCCGCCGTCCTGCCGTCCTCGGCGCGCCGCACGGTCACGACATACCGGGACGGGTGGACGGCACCCTCTCCCGCAGTGTGGAACCAGCCCACCCGTCACTCCGCGCGGGTCGTTCCGCTGTCCGGAACGGGCTTCCAGCTGGCGGTGACGGTGAGATGCGCCTGCCCGGCGGCCCCGACGATCCCGAACTTCAGATCCTGGCCGACCTGCACCCCGAAGGTCACGCTCAGCTCGGTCGGCGGCTCGGGCACCGCCGTGGCCGCGTCGTGGACCTCCTGCAGCAGCGGGCCGATGGGGCGCAGCGCGCCGCGCAGCGCGTCGGCCGCGAAGTTCGCGACGGCCCGGCCGCCCGCCCCGACCGGCATCACCCGGCCCAGCCCCGCGGGAAGGTCGTCGTCCGGCGCGGCCGGGGGCGCGCCCGTCCCCGGGGCGAGCACGAAGCGGACCGGTGTGCCGTCGTCGAGTTCGAGTTCGGGTGAAGTGGACACCGCGACATTATCGTCAAGGATCACCGGCGCTCGCCTCCGGCGGGCCAACTCGGTTACCACATCGATGCATTGGGCATGCGTCGGCGGTGCGCGGCGCTCAGGGCACGACCCGTGCCAGGTACGGCGCCGTGGCGCTGTCCGCCGACCGGGCCACCCGCTCCGGCGGACCGCACGCCACGACCCGGCCGCCCCGGTCACCGCCGCCGGGTCCCAGGTCGACCACCCAGTCGGCGCCCGCGACCACCGTCATGTCGTGCTCGACCACCACGACCGTGTGCCCGGCGTCGACCAGCCCGTGCAGCCGGTCCATCAGCACCTCCACATCGGCCGGGTGCAGTCCGGTCGTCGGCTCGTCCAGCAGATAGAGGGTGTGGCCGCGCCGTCCGCGCTGCAGCTCGCTCGCCAGCTTGATCCGCTGGGCCTCGCCCCCGGACAGCTCGGTCGCCGGCTGCCCGAGCCGCAGATAGCCGAGGCCCACGTCGAGCAGGGTGCGAAGGCTGCCGCCGGCGGCCGGGACGTCCGCGAAGAACTCCGCCGCGCCCTCCACGGTCAGATCGAGCACCTCGGCGATGGTCCGATCCCGGTACGCCACCTCGAGCGTCGCCGGGTTGTAGCGGGCGCCGCCGCAGTCCGGGCAGGGCGCGTACGTGCTCGGCAGGAACAGCAGCTCGACGCTGACGAACCCCTCGCCCTGGCAGGTCTCACAGCGCCCTTCGGCCACGTTGAAGGAGAACCGGCCGACGCCGTATCCGCGCGCCCGCGCCTCCTCGGTGCCGGCGAACACCTTGCGGACGACGTCGAACAGGCCCGTGTAGGTGGCGAGGTTGGAGCGCGGGGTCCGCCCGATCGGCCGCTGGTCGACCCGGACCAGCCGGTCCACGCCCGCCAGATCCTCCGTCAACTCGCCGATCAGTGTGGACTTTCCCGATCCGGAGACTCCGGTGACGGCGGTGAACGCGCCGAGCGGGAACTCGGCCCGCACCCCGCGCAGGTTGTGCCGGGTCACCGGACCCACCGTCAACCAGCCGCGCGGCTCGCGGACTTCACGCGCGGGCCCGGGGGACTCGTCGAAGAGGAACGCGGCCGTCGCCGACTCCGCCACCGACGCCAGCTCGGCCGGCGGCCCGCTGTACAGCACGCGTCCGCCGTGCTCGCCCGCGCCGGGCCCCACGTCCACGAGCCAGTCGGCGCCGCGCACCACCTCCAGGTGGTGTTCGACCACGAACACCGAGTTGCCCGCGGTCTTCAGCCGGTCCAGCACGGTCAGCAGCGCCTCGGTGTCCGCCGGGTGCAGCCCGGCGGACGGCTCGTCCAGCACGTACACCACGCCGAACAGCCCGGAACGCAGCTGTGTGGCGAGCCGCAGCCGTTGCAGCTCGCCCGCGGACAGGGTGGGGGTGGCCCGGTCCAGGCTCAGATAGCCGAGGCCCAACTCGACCACCGGCGCGATCCGGGACGTGAGGTCCTCGGTGAGCACCCGGGCCGTCTCGTCCCGGCCGTCGAGCGCATTGGCGAGGTCGGTCAGCGGCAGTGCGGCCAGGTCGGCGATGGTCCGTCCGCCGAAGGTCACCGCGAGCGCCTCGGGCCGCAGCCGGCTGCCCCCGCACACCTGGCAGGGCGTACTGGTCAGGAACCGCTCCGCCTTCGCCCGCAGCGAGGCGGACCTGGTGTCCGAGAACGTCTTCAGCACATACCGGCGGGCGCTCATGTACGTGCCCTGATACGGCCGTTGGATGCGGTCGGCGTCCCGGACGGGATGGACGGTGACGACCGGCTGCTCGTCCGTGAACAGGATCCACTCCCGCGCCCCGGCGGGCAGCTCGCGCCAGGGCCGGTCCACGTCGTGGCCGAGCGTGTCGAGGATGTCCCGCAGGTTCTTGCCCTGCCAGGCGCCCGGCCAGGCGGCGATGGCGCCGTCGCGGACGGACAGCGAGGGGTCCGGGACCAGCAACTCCTCGGTGGTGTCGTGCACGTGGCCGAGGCCGTGGCACTCGGGGCAGGCGCCGGCCGCCGTGTTCGGCGAGAACGCGTCCGAATCGAGGCGCCGCGCACCGGGCGGATACTCCCCGGCGCGCGAGAACAGCATGCGCAGCGAGTTGGAGAGATTGGTGACCGTGCCCACCGAGGAACGGGAGGTGGGAGCCGCGCGGCGCTGCTGCAGCGAGACCGCCGGCGGCAGCCCGGTGATCTCGCCGACCTTCGGCGCCCCGACCTGGTGGATCAGCCGGCGCGCGTAGGGCGCCACCGACTCGAAGTACCGCCGCTGCGCCTCGGCGTAGATCGTGCCGAACGCCAGGGAGGACTTACCCGAGCCGGAGACGCCAGTGAACACGGCCAGTACGTCGCGGGGGATGTCGACGTCGACGCCTCGGAGATTGTGTTCACGGGCGCCGCGGACGCGGACGTACTGGTCCTGAGGGCTGTGCATAGGCGCACAACTCTAGCCGCGCCCGTGCGCCGCTACTGCGGAGGGTTGTCCTGGCGGTTCTGGTCGATGTACTCGTCCGCTTTCTTCTGCGCGGTGTCGACCTGGGAGCGGTACTTGCCCTGGGTCCTGCCGTCGATCATGTCGCCGGCCTTGTCGACGCCCGTCTTGGCCTGGTCCTCGTGGCCCTTGAGCATCTGCTTGAGCTTGTCCATCACGGACATGGCAGCCCTCCTCGTCGATCGGGACTTCCCCTCCCAGGGTCACCGGCCCCGGGCCCGCCCGCATCTCGGGGCCGTCAGCGCTCCGGCGCGAACAGCGCGGCGAGCCGGCGATGGGAGTCCAGCAGGGCCGTACGGTCATAACTGCTGGTGGTGACCAGGACCTCGTCGGCGCCCGTCTCCTTCAGCACCGTCTCCAGCTCATGGGCGACCCGGTCCCCGGTGCCGGCCAGGTGCCCGGCGAGCCCGGCCTCGTAAAGGCCCCGCTCCTTCCCGGTCATCGGGCGGGCCTCGATCTCCTCGGCCGGGGCGAGCGGCGGGAAGGTGCCGTGGGTGCGCGCGTACGCCGTCGACCAGGCCTCCGGGACCAGCAGCCGCCGTGCCTCCTCCTCGGTGCCGGCGACCGCGACCGTCCCGGAGATCACGACGTACGGCTCGCGGGCCCAGGGGGAGGGGCGGAAGAGAGTGCGGTACTCGTCGATGCCGCGCAGCATCTTCTCGCGGCCGCGCAGGTCGCCGATCACCATCGGCAGCCCCGCGCGCGCCGCGATCCGCGCGCCCTCGCCCATGGCCAGGACGAACGGCGGCACGCGCAGCCCTTCGGCGGGCCGCGCCCGCACCCCGGTCGGCGAGCCGCCCTCGAACCAGCCGAGCAACTCGCCGAGCTGTGCCGCGAAGTCCTCGGCGTCCTCCTTGTCCCGGCCGAGGGCCTTGCGCACCCCGTCGGTGAAGCCGACGGACCGCCCGAGCCCCATGTCGATCCGGCCCGGGAACAGGGACTCCAGGACGCCGAACTGCTCGGCGACGACGAGGGGCCGGTGGTTGGGCAGCATGACCCCGCCGGTGCCGACCCGGATCGTCCGGGTGGCCGCGGCGACCGCGGCGGCGAGCACGGTCGGGGCGGATCCGGCGACGCCGGGCACGCCGTGGTGCTCGGACACCCACAGCCGGTGGTAGCCGAGCGCCTCCGCCCGCTGGGCCAGCGCGACGGTGTCCCGCAGCGCCTGGCCGGGCGGATGCCCCTCGCGGGTGCGGGAGCGGTCGAGGAGGGAGAACCGGGTCCGGGCGATCACTGTGCTGCTCACGCAGGTTTCAACGTCCTGACGGGTCGGGGATTCCCGCAGGCGCGGCGCCTGGCTAGGGTGGCCGGGTGACCGACAGCAGCAGGCGACCACTCGCCGTGTTCGACCTCGACAACACCCTGGCCGACACGGCTCACCGGCAGCACTTCCTGGACGCGAAGCCGAGGGACTGGGCCGGGTTCTTCGCCGCCGCGCCCGCGGACCCGCCCCTCGCCGAGGGCGTCGCGCTGGTCGTGGACAGTGCCCGCACGTGCGAGGTGGTCTATCTCACCGGTCGCCCCGAGCGGTGCCGGCGCGACACGTTGGACTGGCTCGCGGCCCACGGGCTGCCGGAGGGGCCCGTCCACATGCGCGGCAACGCCGATCGCAGGCCCGCCCGGTTCGCCAAGCTGGAGATCCTGCGCCGGCTCGCCCAGGACCGCGAGATACGTGTTCTCGTCGACGACGACGAGCTGGTCTGCGACGATGCCGAGCGCGCCGGGTTCACCGTCGTACGGGCCCGCTGGGCCGCGAAGTCCGAAGTGCTGCAGGAGGTCCAGGAGCGGGAGGGCCGCACCTGAGACGGGAGAGGGGACCGGCTCGCGTCAGGTCTCGTCCTCGATGCGGAAGCCCACCTTCAGCCCCACCTGGTAGTGCTCGATCCGCCCGTTCTCGATCTGGCCGCGTACCTGGGTCACCTCGAACCAGTCCAGATTGCGCACTGTCTGGTCGGCGCGGGCGATGCCGTTGCGGATGGCCTGGTCGATGCCCTCGTGCGAGGTGCCGACGATCTCGGTGACGCGGTAGGTGTGATTCGACATGAGGGTGCTCCTCTCGTGTCACGCCGTACTCCACCGTGCCCCATCCCCGCTCCGCCCGCACGGTGTCCCGGAGATACCGCGGCCGACCCTTGACCTCCGCATTGGTCCATACCAAAATCCAGCACACCCGTACGAGCGGCACCGCTCGTCCCCCCACGTCGGGCCCCCACCCCTGTCCGCACCCTTCGCCAGACAGAACAGGACCCCTCGTGAGACGACGTCTGCTCGCCCTCGTGTGTGCCACCGGTTGCCTCGTGAGCGCCTGCGGGATGCTCCCGGGCGAGCACGAGCGCAAGACCGTCACCGTGTGGCTGATGAAGGACAGCGCGTCCAAGGACTTTCTCCGGCGTTTCACCGAGGACTTCGAACGCACCCACACGGACCTGCGCCTCGACATCCGCATCCAGGAATGGACCGGCATCGTCGACAAGGTCCGCAAGGCCCTCACGGACGACTCCGGCCACGGACCCGACGTCATCGAGGTCGGCAACACCCAGGTGCCGCTGTACGCGGACGGCGGCCGGCTCGCCGACCTCACACTGGAGTCGATGCGCGACTGGGGCAAGGACGCCTGGCTGCCCGGCCTCGCCGAGCCCGGCAAGGACGGCAACGCGCAGTACGGCATCCCCTGGTACGCGGCCAACCGTGTCGTCGTCTACCGCAAGGACCTCTTCGAGGCGGCCGGCATCACCCGCCCCCCGAGGACCCGCGCGGAATGGCTCACCGACACCGAGAAGCTGAACTCCGGCGGAATCCAGGGCATCTACCTCGCCGGACAGGACTGGTACACCCTCTCGGGGTTCATCTGGGACGAGGGCGGCGACCTCGCCGAGCAGCGGGACTACAGATGGAAGGGCACCCTCGACAGCCCGGCCGCGCTGCGCGGCATGGACTTCTACCGGCGGCTGCAGGCGCTGGGCGCCGGCCCGGCGGACGCCGACGAGGAACACCCGCCCCAGGCCGGGGTGTTCGCCGGCGGCAAGGTGGCGCAGATCGTCGCCGTACCGGGGCTCGCCCAGTCGATCGTGCGGCAGAACCCCGGCCTCAACGGCAAGCTGGGCTTCTTCCCGGTGCCCGGGAAGAGCGCCGCACGCCCCGGCACCGTGTTCACCGGGGGCTCCGACCTCGTCGTCCCGGACAACACCGGGGACCAGTTCGCCGCGACCGCCGTCGTCGGGGCGCTCACCGGCGCCAAGTGGGACACCGAACTCGCCCGCACCATGAACTACGTGCCCAACAAGACCACGCTGGCGAGCGCGGTCACGGGCGAGGAGGGGGTCGCCGCCATGGCCGCGGGCGCGGCGCACGGCCGGGCGACCCCCAGCACCCCTCAGTGGGCCGACGTCGAGGCCGACAACCCGATCAAGGAGTACATGACCCGGGTGCTGGGCGGAGCGGACCCGGCGGCCGAGGCCCGCCGGGCCTCGGCCAGGGTGACCGAGCGGCTCACGCCGGACGTCTGACTCAGCGCACCACGCTCAGCGACAGCGCGAAGCGTGCCTCGCTGTCCGTCCACCAGTGGGTCAGCTCCAGGTCGGCGGCGGCCAGTTCGGCGCTCACCCCGTGCCTGCGGAACTTGGCCGACACCTCGGTGCGCAGGTCCTCGCCCGCCGCGAAGTCCACGGCGAGGTCGAGCGCGGGCACCTTCACGGTCTGCGCGGTACGGGAGCGCAGCCGCATCTCGATCCACTCGCGCTCGGCGTCCCACAGGGCCACATGGTCGAAGGCGTCCGGATCGAAGTCGGCGCCCAGCTCGCGGTCGACGACGGCCAGCACGTTCTTGTTGAACGCGGCCGTCACCCCGGCCGCGTCGTCGTACGCCCGCACCAGCACCCGCTCGTCCTTGACCAGGTCCGTGCCGAGCAGCAGCCCGTCGCCCGGCGCGAGCAGCGAGCGCACGGAGGCCAGGAACTTCGCGCGCTCCTCGGGCAGCAGATTGCCGATCGTGCCGCCGAGGAAGGCCAGCAGCCTGGGTCCGGGGGTGGCGGGCAGGGTGAGCGGGGCGGTGAAGTCGGCGATCAGCGCGTGGACTTCGAGATCCTGGCGGTCCTCGACCAGAGCCTTCCCGGCCTGGGTGAGGGCGCTCTCGCTGACGTCGACCGGGACGTACACCGAGGGCTCGAGCGCGTCGAGGAGAAAGCGGGTCTTCTCCGAGGAGCCCGAGCCGAGTTCGATCAGCGTACGGGCACCGCTCGCCGCGGCGATCTCACCGGAGCGGGTGGCGAGGATCTCCCGCTCGGCGCGCGTGGGGTAGTACTCGGGCAGCTCGGTGATCTGCTCGAACAGCTCGCTGCCGCGCGCGTCGTAGAACCACTTGGGCGGCAGCCACTTGGGGTGGGCGGTGAGGCCGTTGCGGACGTCTGCACGCAGCGCGGCGTCCGTCGCGTCCTCGGGGAGGGTGCGGGTGACAAGCAGGGGGCTCACGTGCAGGGCTCCTTCGGTGATGGGGGTGCCCCCGCTCGAACTGAGTCGAGAGTGGGGGAGGACGCTGGATCCTCCAGCGGTGCGAGCAGCACGCCGGCGCGGCTCGCGGTGAGCACGGTGCGGTCGGGGACCTCCTGCCAGAGCGGGTCGTCGTCGTACGGTTCGGAGGCGACGACCGTGCCGCGGCCGGGCTCCGTGCGGTACCAGAGGCTGTCGCCCCAGGCGGTGGCGGCGATCGTCGCGCCGTCCGTGAGCAGCAGGTTGAGCCGGGAGGCGGGCGCCGCCTCGGCCAGCCGGCGAACCGATGCGCCGAGGGCCTCGGCCGGCTCGTCGCCCGCGCGCAGCCGGTGCAGGACCAGCGCCCAGACGAACGCCGAGTCGGTACGGGCCTCGAGCGACAGCAGCTCTACCGGGGGCAGGGCGGACACCAGCGGGGCGGCCGAGTCCGGCCAGCCCGCGACGGCGCCGTTGTGGCTGAACAGCCACCGCCCGGACGCGAAGGGCGCCGCGGCCGCCTCGCCGTCCGCGCCCGCGACCGTCGCGTCGCGTACGGCGGCGAGCACGGCGCCGGAGCGCACCACCCGGGCCAGGTCGGCGAAGGACGGGTCGGCCCAGATCGGCCCCGCCCGCCGGTAGCGCGCCGGCACCGGGTCCTGCGGGGCATACCAACCGACCCCGAAACCATCGGCGTTGACCGTGCCGTAGCGCTGCCGCCGGGGCGCCCACGACTGGCGCAGCAGACTGTGCTCAGGCTCCGTGAGAAGCCGCCCGAGGGGCTCCTCGGGCCCCACATAGGCCAGATGACGGCACATCAGACGGCCTCCGAGCGGGCGGTGCGGAACCCGGAGAAGATCTGCCGCCGGATCGGATAGTCCCAGTTGCGGAACGTGCCCCGGCAGGCCACCGCGTCCACGGCGAACGAACCGCCGCGCAGCACCTTGTGGTCGGAGCCGAAGAACACCTCCGAGTACTCCTTGTACGGGAAGGCCGTGAAGCCCGGGTACGGCAGGAAGTCGCTCGCCGTCCACTCCCAGACGTCACCGATCAACTGCCGTACGCCGAGGGGTGACGCGCCGGCCGGGTAGCTGCCGGCGGGTGCGGGCCGGAGATGGCGCTGGCCCAGGTTGGCGTGCTGCGGCGCCGGGTCCGCGTCGCCCCAGGGGTAGCGCAGTGAGCGGCCGGTGGCCGGGTCGTGCCGGGCGGCCTTCTCCCACTCCGTCTCGGTGGGCAGCCGGCGCCCGGCCCAGCGGGCGTAGGCGTCCGCCTCGTACCAGCACACATGCAGCACCGGCTCATCGGGCGGCACCGCCTCGGTGACCCCGAAGCGGCGCTGCAGCCAGTGCGCGCCGTCGCGGCGCCAGAACAGCGGCGCGGTGATCGAGTGCCGCTTGATGTGCGTCCAGCCCTCCGGCGCCCACCAGCGCTCGGTGTCGTAGCCGCCGTCCTCGACGAACGCCCGGTACGCCGCGTTCGTCACCGGAGTGGTGTCGATCCAGAACGGCTCCACCTGGCGGACGTGCGCCGGGCGTTCGTTGTCCAGCGCCCAGGGCTCGGCCGAGGTGCCCATCGTGAACGGGCCGCCGGGGACCAGGACTTCGGCCGGGCCGGTGAACGGCGCGGTCGGCTCCGGGTCCGGGGCGGTCAGGGCCTGCGGGCCCCTCCTCAGCTGATGGGTGATCAACATGGTCTCGTCGTGCTGCTGTTCGTGCTGGGCGATCATCCCGAAGGCGAACCCGGCCTCGGTCAGCCGGGAGCCATGGAAGTCGGCGCCCTGCAGCAGGTCCATGACCCGGCCGCGCACCTCGGCCGCGTAGTGGCGGGCCTCGGCGGGCGGCAGCAGCGGCAGCGAGGGCCGCTCGGCCCGCGGATGCTCGAAGGCGTCGTACAGGTTGTCGATCTCGGGCCGCATGGCGTCCCGGCCGCCCACCGCGCGCAGCAGCCACAGCTCCTCCTGGTTGCCGATGTGCGCGAGGTCCCACACCAGCGGGGACATCAGCGGCGAGTGCTGGGCCGTGAGGTCCGGTTCCTCGACACAGCTGGTGAGCAGCGTGGTGCGGGCGCGGGCGGTGGTGAGCGAGGCGAGCGCCCGTTCGCGCAGCGCCTCGCCGTCCGCCTCGGGCGGCGTGGTCTCGGTCTCCGGGGCGGTCATGTGCGGATGTCCTTCCTCCCGTGGGCGGTGGCGGTACCCCCGGTGCGGCCGGGCCGGGCCGACAGCGGCTCGCTGCCGTCCAGCCGGTCCAGCAGATCGTCGGCCGGGCTGCGGCCTCGGGCGACATAGCGGTCCCGGTACGCGGCCACCGCTGCGGTGACCTCGGCGGTGGCGCCGATCCGCGGCAGGGCCTCCAGCGCCGCCGCGAAGCACAGGGCCGCGACCTCCCGCAGCTCCGGGTCGGCGAGCCCGGACCGGGCCGCGTCGGTCCACAGCGGGTTGTGCGGGGCGGGCAGGTTCAGGGCCCGCTCCGCGAGCGGCTTCACGCTCCGGTACGCGGTCTCGGCGGCCTCCGGATCGTCGAACAGCGCCGCCGTCACCGCGAGCGGCACGATCCATCCGTCGTCGCCGGGCTGCGCGTCGATCATGCGCAGTTCCAGGTGGCCGCGCGGCCGGATCGGCGGGAACAGGGTGGTCAGGTGATAGTCGAGGTCCGCCCGGGTGGGCGGCCGGGGCGAGCGGGAACGGGTCCACTCCCGGAAGGTGAGCCCCTCCGGCACGTCCCACGGCCCGCTGTCCCGCCGTACGCACATCACCGGCGAGTCCAGCGCATGGCGGGCCCAGGCGGCCCGAGGGTCGCCGTCCAGCGGGGGAGCGCCCGCGCGGCCGGCGCCTATCTCCATCCACATCAGCTGGCGGGTGGACTGCCAGCCCGTGGGCTCGCGGCCCATCAGCGGGGAGTTGGCGAACGCGGCCACCAGGACCGCCCCCAGCTGATGCGCCAGCCACCAGCGACGCACATGCCCGAGGGGGCCCGGCTCCTCATGGCCGGCGTCCACGCAGACCTGCACGGAGGCGGAGGTGCACATCATGTGCCGGCCCGCGGGACCGGTGCGGTCCAGACAGGCCTCCATCGCGTCGTAGCGCGGCTCGTGGAGGAACCTGCGGGGTGTGTGCCACGGGTCGTGGCCGATGCCCACCAGACCGAGACCCTCCGCGGCGAGGACGGCGCGGACGGCGTCCAGGTCGGCGGAGACGGTGGTGATGCACTCCATCAGGGAGGCGGCGGGCGGCGAACTCAGCTCCAGCTGGCCGCCGGGCTCCACGGTGAGCGGCGATCGCAGGGGCAGGGCCCGCAGTGCCGCGTAGACCGCCTGGAGTCGTTCGGGTGTCACGGGGAGCTGCGGTGAGCGCAGCTCATGGACGAGCCATTCCAGTTCGACACCGAGCGCACGGGGCGGCCCGGTCTTGAAGCAGATGCCCCTGACCAGGGCTTCCACCTCGGCTTCGGTGACGGCGGTACGGTGGTCCGTACAGTCGCCACCGTCACTCTGTGCATCGGACATGTCGGGATCCTCCTGAGATTCCACCATGCCACCGGCCCGGTTCGATCGTCGGGCCAGGCAGACATTGCGTTCCACCCAAGACCCTCGAGCCGATTCGCACAAGGGTGCCCCGCGGTATGTTCCGGTTCGGTCACCTCCGTTTCCGTACGTGTTCTCCGGGCCGTTCCGGGTGCGGGAAACCCCGTTGCGCGCCATCACCAGCATCGCCCAGGATGCGTGCATGAGCACGACGGGGGAGACCGCGCCGGCCGCGGGTACGGCGTCCACGGGGGTGGCGCCGTGAGCGCGCGCCTGCGCGGGATCGCCACGGAGACGGAAGCGGTCGTGGCCACGGGCCGGTATCGCACGGCGGACGGCCGCGAGGTGTCCGTCGGTGCGCGGATCGAGGCCGCGCGCAGCGGCACGCGGATGTTCGGCCCGCAACCGGTCCCCGTGCCGCACCCGGATTCCCGGCCGCAGGCCCGCACGGTTTTCGAGGTCACCGGCGAGAGCAGCCTGCAGGCCGCCCACCGGCTGGCCGACGCGCCGGTCGCGGTCCTGAACTTCGCCTCGGCCCGCAACCCGGGCGGCGGCTACCTCAACGGCGCGCAGGCCCAGGAAGAGGCCCTGTGCCGCGCCTCCGCGCTGTACACCTGTCTGCTTCAGGCCCGCGCCTTCTACGACCACCACCGCGCCCACCGCGACCCGTTCTACACGGACCGGGTGATCCACTCACCGGCCGTCCCGGTCTTCCGCGACGACCGGGGCCGGCTGCTGGCCCAGCCGTATCTCGCGGGCTTCCTGACCGCGGCCGCCCCCAACGCGGGCGTCGTACGGCGTACGGAACCGCGGCGCGCCGCCGACCTGCCGGGCGCCCTCGCCGTGCGGGCCGAGCGGGTGCTGGAGACCGCCGCCGCCCACGGCTACCGCCGCCTGGTGCTCGGCGCCTGGGGCTGCGGCGTCTTCCAGAACGACCCGGCCGAGGTCGCGGGCGCCTTCCGGGCGCTGCTCGGCCCCGGCGGCCGGTTCGCCGGCACCTTCGAGCACGTGGTGTTCGGGGTGCTGGACCGGACGCCGGGAGCGACGGTCCGGGAGGCCTTCGTCCAGGCGTTCCCCGAGGGCGCGCCCACGGCTGCGGCGTGAGGTGCGTCAGGTCCAGCCGTAGCGCTCGTGCAGCCGCTGCCGGACGAGGTTGAACCGCATGCGGTCCAGTGCGCACGCCTCACGGCGCATGCCTTCCTCGTGCAGTCGCAGCACACGGTCCACGTCCACCCACGAGTCACGGTCCGACCGGTCCCACGGCCCGCTGCCGATCGCCACCCACTCCCGGTCGGCGTCGTGCCGCTTGCTGGACAGCTGCACGGCGAGGAAGGTGCCCGCCGCCTCCCGGGCCACGACCAGCACCGGGCGGTCCTTGCCCCGGCCGTCGTTCTCCTCGAACGGCACCCATGTCCATACGATCTCGCCGGGGTCGGGGTCGCCGTCGTGGGCCGGGGAGTACTCGGTGCGCACCCGGCCGACCTCGCGCGGGTCGGCCTCGGTGGTCGCGTGGGGGCCGTACCGGCCGGGGACGTTCTCATCGGTATACGTGGTCACGCAGGCACCCTAGTGGTCGGCTTCCCGGGCGCAAGGGGCGCCTGCCGTCCGAGCGTTGTGCGGGCGAGGCGGCGGGTGCGTGCCGTGGCCGGGCCGGTGGTCGAGGGCGCGGACGGTGCGGACGGTCAGGCGTCCGGGCGCGTGCCGATCCGCATGCCCGGTCGGCGTCGATGCACGGTCGCGTACGTCAGTCCCGCCGCACCGGCGGTGATGCTGCGCGGCGCACCGTGCGGCAGCCAGACCAGGGCGCCCTCGGCGAGCGGTTGAGGTGCGTCGCCGGGCCCCCTGCCGAGCACGCCGTCCCCGGCCACGACCAGGAGCAGCACGTCCAGTAGGGGCTCGACATGGGTCGTGATCCGGTCGCCCGGGGCGATCCGGACCACGTTGGCGTCGAGCTGCCGTCCGCTCTCGGCCAGCGCCCACAGCGCTCCACCGGGCAGGGGCGGGGTCTCGGCCAGGGCCCGGGTGTCGCACAGCACGCGCGCGTGCGCCGGGGTGCGGTCGGCCGGCCCGGTGCCGGCCGCGGACGGCGGCGTCATCTGGTCTTTTCCTCGACTCTTGGGTTTCCCGGCCCACAGTCCCCCGCTCCTCGGAGGATATGCCGTGCCCCACCCGTGTGTTGGGCCGATCGCCTAAGGTCTTCGGCGGGGGACCGCGACGGCGGTTCGGCGGTACGGGGGGAGACCGAGGGCATGCGCACGCCTGAGCAGATCTGGGAGGACGCGGACCTTCCCGCGCGGCGGCTCGCCGGCCTCGCCCTCAATCCGTCCGCGACGCCGGAGGTCCTTCTCCGGTTGCTCGCCGAAGGGCCGCTCGCCGTACGGATGGTGCTGTGCCGGGACCGTGATCTGCCGGGTGCGGTCGTGGACGCCGTGATCGCGCACCCCGACCCGCGCACCCGGAGCTTCTTCGCCGTCAACCCCCATGTCGATCCGGCACAGCGGGCGCGGCTGGTGGACGATCCGGAGTGGCTCGTGCGCGCCCATGTCGCCCAGGGGCCGCGGGCGACCGAGCCGGACCGGCCGAAGCCGCTGCCCGACGCCGCCGTGGTCCGCATCCTCACCACCTACGAGCCGGAGCACCTCTGGTCGCTGTACCGGAACGTGTCCCCCGAGCTGATGCGCTCCCTGGCCGCCCACCCGGACGCCGAGGCGCGGCGCCACGGCGTCTTCCACTGGAGCCGGATGTCCGACGACGAGCGGGCCGCGCTGCTGGCGGACCCGGACGAACGGGTCCGCGAGGCTGCGCGGGCGTGTGCGCTCCACGAGGATCCGGCGTGGGTGGAGAGCCAACTGCCGGACCGCCCCTGTCACTCCCGCACCCATCTGCTGCTCCACTCCGCGCTCAGCCGGGCCGTCGTCGAGGGCGTGCTCACCGCACCGGCGGACGAGGACGACACGTGGATGATCGCCGGCAACCCCACGCTCCCGCCCGACACGGTCGTCCTCCTGGCCGCCGACCCGGACCCGAAGGTGCGGGAGCAGATCGCGGGCCGCGCGGATCTCGGGCCCGCCGAGCGGCACGTGCTCGTCGCCGACCCGGACCCGGACGTCCGCGGGGCGGTCGCCCGCCACCCCGACCTCGACGCGGACGAACGTCGTACCCTCGCCACGGATCCCGATCCGCGCGTACGGCTGGCCGTGTCCGTCCACCCCGGCCTCAGCGAGGAGGAACGGGCCCGTGTCGACTACACGGTCCCGATGGACCGCCCCTTCGGCGCCCACGCCGCACCCTGGCCGCCACGGGACCCCGAAGCCGTCCGCAGGGACGCCCACTCCGGGCACCCCCTGCTGCGCCGGCGTGCCGCCCGGGAGCACACACTGGCGCCGGACCTGGTGGCGCGCCTGGCCGAGGACGACGACCTCGGCGTCCGGGTGCTGCTGGCCCAGAACCACCCGGACGCCCCGGCGGAACTGCTGCTGCGCAGCTTCCTGGAGTACACCGGACCCGAGCGCGCCCGCCTGACCACCCGGCCGAACTTTCCGTGCGCCGGGTTGGCCGGCTGTGCCGACCATGAAGACCCGCTGGTCCGCGCCCTGGCCGCACGCGACCCGCAGACCCCGCCCGGCACCGTGGACCGTCTGACCAGGGACCCCGATGCGCAGGTGCGCTCCGGGGCCGCCCGGCACCCGAACCTCCCGCCGGCCCGGCTCGCGGAGCTGCTCGCCGACGCGGAACTCGCCCACCGGGCCGCCGCCAACCCGGCACTGGACCCGGCCGTGACGCGGCGGCTCCTCGAGACGCAGGGCCGGGGAGCGAGGTGAGGCCGCCCGTCAGGCGGCCCGCGGCGCCGAGGCGGGCTCCGGCGGCCACCGTTCGTGCCAGCGCAGCTCCGCCTCCAACTGGGCGGCGACGGACACCAGCAGCGGTTCGCTGTCGGCGGGCCCGAGCAGCTGGGCGCCCACCGGCAGACCGCCCCCGGCGAATCCGGCGGGCACGTTCAGCCCCGGCCAGCCCAGCACGTTCCACGGCCAGGCGTAGGGGCAGGCGGCGATCATCGCGCGGTCCGTGGCCAGCCCGCGCAGCCGGTACAGGGCGCCGATCCGGGGCGGGGGAGCGGCCGTCGTGGGCGCGAGGATCATGTCGTAACGCGCCAGGAACCGGCCGATCCGCCGGTGCAGGACGGCCTCCGCGCGCCGGGCCGCCCGCAGCGGGGGCCCGCCGAGCAGGCGGCCGAGCCGGGCCGCGTCCCGGGTGCGCGGATCCAGCAGCGCCGGGTCGGGCGCCTCGCGGACCCGCTCGGCGATCCCGGCCGTGGCACGCGGCACGAAGGTCAGTCCGATCTGCCCGTACGGCGGATCGGCCTCCTCGACGTCGTGCCCCAACGCGGCCAGTTTCGCGGCCAGTTCGACGACCCTGGCGCGGATCTCCGGATGCAGCCGGGCCGGTACGGCGGTGAACGGCGGCTTGAGGGACAGGGCGATGCGCAGCCGCCCCGGGTCGCGGCCGACCGCGTCCGCCACCGTCAGCGCGGGCGGCCGGTGCGGGTCCCGGGCGTGGTTGCCGCTCGCCGCGTCCAGCAGCAGGGCCGCGTCGGCGACCGTCCGGGCGAGCGTGCCGTTGACCGTGATGCCCTGGAAGGACTCTCCGTGCGGCCAGGTCGATATCCGGCCGCGCTGCGGCTTGATGCCGATCAGTCCGGTCCAGGACGCCGGGATGCGCACCGAGCCGGCGCCGTCGGAGCCGAGCGCGGCAGGGACGAGCCCGGCGGCGACGGCGGCGGCCGAGCCCCCGGACGAACCCCCGGGCGTGTGCCCGGGGTGCCAGGGATTGCGGGTGTCCCCGAACGCCGGCCCCTCGGTGAACGGCCACTGCCCCAGCTCGCACGTGTTCGTCTTGCCGACGATCACCGCGCCGGCCGCGCGCAGCCGCCGTACCGCCTCCCCGTCCTCGGCGACCGGCGGGAACGCGCCCGGACAGCCGAAGGCGGTCGGCTCCCCGGCCACGTCCATGTCGTCCTTCACCGCCACCGGCACCCCGAGCAGCGGGCGCCGCGCACCGGATGCCAACTCCCGGTCGGCGGCGTCCGCTTCGGCGATCGCGGCCTCGGCCCGCACGATCCGGAAGGCGTTCAGCGTCCCCTGCGTCGCCTCGATCCGGGCCAGTGCGCCCTCCACCAGCGCCCGGGAGGTCACCTCCCCTTCGGCGAGCGCACGCCGGGTCTCCACCAGGCCGGCGGCACGGTCGGGCGTCATGGGCGAGCACCTCCGGGAGGCTCCGGGAACGACGTCTACCGAACGGTAATGTCAGAATCCGGTGGCCGTACGGGTTTCGCCCCGATGCCTTCGGCGGCGGCTCACGGTTTGACCGCGACGACGATGTGCTGCCCGCGCGGCCCTTCGGCGCTGTGCCGGACGTCCAGCCCGAGGTCCTGGCACCAGTCGACGATGCGGGCGGGGCCGAGGCGGAGCTTGGGGTAGGCGCTGACCCGGAGGTCCCATGCCGTACCGGCGCGGGTGTGGATCAGGTCGTGGACCATGACCGTGTCGTCGTCCACGTACTCCAGGGCGCAGGTCATGATCCGGTCCTCGGTGGCGCGCACCGGCAGAAAGCGGTCGGTGCCCGTGCGGGGGAGCGTCAGGTCCCGGTGGCTGAGGACCAGTTGACCGCCGGGGGCGAGGCACCGGGCAGCGTCCGCGAGCATCGCGGCCACGTCCGAGGCGCTCGGCAGATGGGTCAGGGTGTCGCCCATGCACACCACGGCGGCCAGGGACGACGGCTCGGCGTGTGCCGTCAGCGCCGTACGGATGTCGGCGTGGACGGGGCGGATGGCCGAGGCGTGCCCGGCGCCCTTGGCGAGGTCGGTGAGTTCGGCGAGCAGCGGCTCGCTGGTGTCGACGGCCAGGACGGGTGAGAAGCCGAGCGAGGCCAGGGCGAGGCTCTGCGGTCCGGGCCCGCAGCCGAGGTCGGCGGCGCGCGTCCCCGCGGCGCCGGGACGGACGCCGAGTTCGCCCAGAAGGCGCGCCTGCCCCTCGGCGACGGCGGTCATGTCGCCGCCGAGCATCCAGGTGTAGTGCTCGGCGAGAAGGTGCTCGTAGTGATCGATGGCAGTGGTCATGGTTCCACCGTCTCCTAAGAGTTGAAGCGGGGCCTGTGCTTTTCGGTGAACGGGGCGCGATGTGCCGGCCGGGGAACGGCAGGGAAGGGCCAGGGTCCCCGGGAGCTGCGCTCGCGGCCGGTCGGACGCCGCGTGCAGCCGCCGGCGGGCCGTCTCGGCGGCGGCCTGCGCGGGTGTGACACCCTCGCGTTCCGCGGTGCCGAGCAGCTCTGTGACGGTCCTCTCGACGGCGAGGACCCGTGCGCGGGCTTCGTCGGGTCCGGCCCGGTGCAGCTCGGTGCTGACGGCGTGCACGACTCCGCCCGCGCCGGCGACGTAGTCGGGCACCCAGACGATGTCGTGACGCCGCATCAGATCGGCGACGTCCGGCGTGGCCAGCTGGTTGTTCGCCGGTCCCACGACGGCACGGCAGCGAAGGCGCGGCACCGCCTCCCGGGTGAGCAGCGAGCCGAGCGCCGCCGGTACGAGGATGTCGACGTCGTCGCCGAGGATCTCCCGAGGGCCGCGCCAGACCGCGCCGAGCGCGTCGGCCGCGGCCCGCCGCCCGGGATCGATGTCGGTGACCGTCAGTGCGGCTCCCTCGGCCGCCAGCAGCCGCGCGAGATGGCCGCCGACCCGGCCGAGACCGACCACGGCGAGGCGGCGCCCGGCCAGGACGGGCGTGCCGTACAGGTGTCGGCACACGGCGCGCAGCGCGGCGAGCGTGCCCAGGGCGGTGTGCGGCGAGGAGTCGCCGCTTCCGCCCGACCCCTCGGGCCGGCAGAACACATACGGGGTGCTCTCACCGATGACGGCCATGTCGTCCGGACCGGTTCCGACGTCCGGCCCGGTGGCGTACGCCCCGTCCAGCGAGGCGATGACGTCGGCCACGTCCCTGAGCACGGCACGCCTGCGGTCCGGAGCCAGGCGCGTGCCCTCGGGCAGCGCGACCACCGTCTTCCCGCCGCCGCTGGGCAGTCCGGCGACGGCCATCTTCAGGGTCATGCCGGCCGACAGCCGCAGCGCGTCGGTGAGACCGTCGCGCCAGTGCGGGTAGTGCCAGAGCCTGAGTCCGCCGGCCGCCGGGCCGAGCGCGGTGGAGTGAACGGCCGAAATCACCGGCAGACCGGACCGGCGACCGACGCGGATGACCACCTGTTCGTGATCGAGCACCGACGCGACCTCCTTTTCGTTCGTACGGGATGCGACGTCACCCTCGCGCAGATGAATCGTCGACGGGTGCTGTGCCGAACGAATGGTTGAAAGAGGGGTACCGTCTGCGCCCATGGACGAACTTGATTCGGAGATCGTGCGGCTTCTGCAGTCGGATGCGCGGCAGTCGAACCGTGAGCTCGCCCGGAAGCTCGGGGTGGCGCCCTCGACCTGTCTGGAGCGGGTCCGGGCCCTCACCCGGCGGGGCGCGATCCGCGGCTATCACGCCGACATCGATCCCGCCGCCCTCAACCGCGCTGTCCAGGCCCTGGTCTCGGTCCAGGTGCGCCCGCTCAACCGCGCCGTGATCGACACGTTCAAGGGCTTCGCCGCCGGGCTGCCGGAGGTCCTCCACGTCTTCGTGCTCTCCGGTGGCGACGACTTCCTGCTCCACGTCGCCGTACAGGATCTGGACCGGCTGCACGCCTTCCTCGTCGACCGGCTCAGCAAGCGCGCCGAGATCACCGGGTTCCGCACCTCGATGATCTTCCAGCAGGTCAGCAACACCACGCCCGTCGCGCTGCCTTCCTGATCCGTGCTCCCGCGTGCCGCAGCAGGCCGAGCCCCGTCAGCAGCGCGACCAGCGCGCACACCCCGGACCACCCTGCTGCGGCTGCTCGCGGAACCCCTGCCCACGGTCGAGCTCGCCCGCCGGCTCGGTGTGACACCGAGCGCCGTCTCCCAGCACCTGGGCGTGCTGGCCGCCACGGGCCTGGTCACCCGCGTCCGGGACGGCCGGCGCGTCCTGTACCGCCGCAGCGCACTGGCCGAACAGCTGACGGCGGCTGACCGGGGCGCGCGCACGTGAAGTCGACCGGGCCTGCGGATGCGCGAAGGGGCCGGACGGATCCGGCCCCTTCGTGGTGCGTACGGCTCAGGCGGCCGCGGTGTCGCCCACGTTGCCGTGCAGCCGGGCGACGACCTCGGTCAGCTGGGCGGCGACCTCGGCGTCGTCGACCGGGTGGGTCTCGGCGAAGCGGGTCAGCGAGCCCGGGATGGACAGCTTGATGTCCTCGATCACCTTGCCGCCGGCGATGCCCACGGCCTTGCGGGCCTCGTCCTGCGCCCACACGCCGCCGTACTGGCCGAAGGCGGTACCGACCACGGCGACCGGCTTGCCGCCGAAGGCGCCGGAGCCGTACGGACGGGACAGCCAGTCGATGGCGTTCTTCAGGACGGCCGGGATGGTGCCGTTGTACTCGGGGGAGAAGAGCAGGAACGCGTCGGCGCCCTGCGCGGCCTCACGCAGCTTCGCGGCGGCGGCCGGAACGCTGCCCTCGACGTCGATGTCCTCGTTGTAGAAGGGGACGTCGGCCAGGCCCTCGAACAGCACGACCTCGGAGCCCTCGGGAGCGACCTTGACGGCCGCCTCGGCGAGCTGGCGGTTGTGCGAACCGGCGCGCAGGCTGCCGACGAGTGCGAGGATGCGAACAGACATGGGAACTCCAAGAGGCTGAAACATCGCTGTCACGATCCGGACCGGGGTCCGTTTGCGTTTCTATCACTTCAAACGGACCGCGGTCCAGTTTTGTTCCCGGTGCTTTACGCTGTCTTCATGTCCCGCGCCCTGCCCCCCTTCCCGTCGCCGCAAGAGCCCTTCGACGTGCCCGAACTGCTCGAGGTGGGCCCGGCGCCCGAGGAGGCGTGCCTGCGTGCCGACGCGGCGCGCAACCGGGCTCGGTTGCTGGAGGCCGCCGCCCGGCTGATCGCGGAGCACGGGGTGGCCGCAGTCACCATGGAGGCGGTGGCGGCGGCGGCCCAGGTGGGCAAGGGCACCGTGTTCCGTCGCTTCGGCGACCGCACCGGACTGCTGATGGCCCTGCTCGACCACTCGGACCGCATGCTGCAGGCCGACTTCCTGGCCGGGCCCCCGCCGCTCGGACCCGGAGCGCCGCCCCTGGACCGCCTGCGGGCCTTCGGCGTGGCGGTGCTGTACCGCTATGCCGAGAAGCTCGACCTCCTGCTGGCCGCCCAGACGGAACCCACCCGCAGGCTCTCCCACCCGGCCGTCAGCGCGCTGCGGACGCACATGACGGTCCTGCTGCGGCAGATCGTGCCGGACGCCGACTGCGAACTGCTGGCCCAGACCCTGCTCGCCTCCCTCGACCCGGCAGTGATCCACCACCAGACCCGGCGGTGCGGGATGCCCATGGAGCGCTTGGAGGCGGGCTGGATCGACCTGGTGGCCCGGGTGGCCGGAACCCCGCCGCCCCAGCCGCTCCGGTCGCCCGAGCCGCCCCGGCCGTCCCGCTGAGCGCCGGTCAGCCGCCGGTCCGGGGCTGCGGGCCCGCGAACATGTCCAGCAGCCCCTGCGGCGCGTCCGCGCGGAACAGCAGCTCCGAGTTCCGCGCCGACTCCGCGGCGGACACCTCGGCGCGCCGGAACATCCGGTCCTCGTAGGCGGCGAGCGCCGCCTCGGTGTCCCCGGGACGCGCGGCCAGCGCGAGGCCGAGTTCGGCGCCGTCGAGCAGCGCCAGATTGGCGCCCTCGCCCGCGAACGGCGACATCAGATGGGCCGCGTCCCCGAGCAGTGTCACCCCGGGCACCCGGTCCCAGCGATGCCCGACCGGAAGGGCGTGGATGTGCCGGGGCACGAGCGCTCCGTCCGCGTCGGCGACCAGCGCCCGCAGGCTCTCGTGCCAGTCGTCGAACTCCTTCAGCACGGCCGCCTTCGCCGCCCGCGGGTCGCCGAAGTCGATGCCGTCGAGCCACTCCTCGGGCGCCTCGACGGCCGCGTACGTGTGCAGACTGCCGTCGGTCTCGCGGTGGGCGAGGAAGCCCCGGCCCGCGCCCAGCGCGAACAGCATCCCGCCGCCGACGACCGCCGCGCTCGCCGGATGGCGCACATCCGCCTGGAGCAGGTCGGCCTCGACGAAGGAGACGCCCGTGTACGAGGGTTCGGCGCGCGAGAGCAGCGGCCGGATCCGGGACCAGGCGCCGTCCGCGCCGACCAGCAGGTCCGTGGTGAACGCGGTGCCGTCCGCGAGCGTCACCTCGTGTCGGCCGCCGCCCAGCGGGCGGGCGCCCGTGACCTTGGCGCCCCAGCGGACCGTGCCCTCGGGCAGGGAGCCGAGCAGCAGCGCGCGCAGGTCACCTCGGTCGATCTCGGGCCGGCCACGGGATTCGTCGTCGTCCTCGGTGTGCCGGACGTCGGCAAACCGGTCCAGGACCCTCGTGGCCTGGCCGCCGGGATGGACGCGCTCCAGGAAATCCCGGTGCAGTCCGGCGGCCCGCAGCGCCTCCTGGCCGGAGTCGTCGTGGATGTCGAGCATGCCTCCCTGGGTCCGGGCGTCGGCCGAGGGGTCGAGGTCGAACAGGGCTGCCTGCATGCCGTGCACATGCAGGACGCGGGCGAGCGTGAGCCCGCCGAGACCGGCGCCGACGACGGCGACCGGGTGGTGGACGGAGCTGGTGGTCATGGGGGCCTCCTGGGCGGTCAGTCGGGTACGGCGGTGTGCTCGATGCCGTCGATCAGGGTCCGCAGGGCCCACGACAGGCGGGCCTCGGGGGTGCCGGAGACCAGGACGTCGGCGCTCGCGGCGATGTGCGGATGGGTGCCGGCCGGCGCCTCGCGCAGGGCGCGCGACACCGCCTGCCACTCGTCCGGGGATTCCTGCCCGGCGTGCTCGGCGGCGGTCGCGGTGGCGTGCTGCAGCAGCAGATCGACGCCCCACGCCGCCTGCGCGCGCGGCACCGCGCCCGAGTGGAGCAGGTCCAGCAGGGTCTCGATCAGGCGCAGATAGTGCGGCCCGCTCGGCCGCGCGGTCAGCGCCGAGCGGGCGAGGCCCGGATACTCCAGGAGCATCGCGGTGTAGCCGCCCAGCACCGCCTCCAGCCGCTGCCGCCAGTCGCCCTCGGCCGGCGCGGGCGGCACCGTGCCGAGCAGCTCGTCCAGGACGGCCGCGTGCAGTTCGTCGGTGTTGCGGACGTAGACGTACAGCGAGGCCGGACCGGTGTCGAGCTCCTGGGCCAGCCGTCGCATGGTCACCTTGCGCAGTCCTTCCGCGCGCAGGATCGCGACGGCGGCGCCGACGATGCCCTCGCGGGTCAGGGCCGGCTTGGCGGGACGCTCACGACGGGAGCGGGGGGAAGCGGTCATGGCTCCACGGTAACGAACATGTTCGCCGCGAACAAGTTTGTGACGAACATGTCCGTAGAAATGCCGCCGCACCGGATTTCGTGCAAGGGTGAACCACGTGGCCCCGCCGCTTCCCGGCCCCCGCCCCTCTGCCAAGATGCGGTCTGTCATGGTGCAGATACCGAACACGCCCACGAGTGCCGATGTGGCCCGCCTGGCCGGCGTCTCGCGCGCGACCGTGTCCTACGTCCTCAACAACACCAGCGCCGTCCGGATCAGCGAACCGACGCGTCGGCGCGTGCACGAGGCGGCCCGGGAGCTGGGGTACGTCCCCCACGCCGCCGCCCGCAGCCTGCGCGCCGGACACAGCCGCATGGTCCTCATGCCCGCCCCGGCGATCCCGGTGGGCCCCCTCTACAGCGGATTCCTCAACGAGCTGCAGTGGGCGCTCGGGCGGCTCGACTACACCGTCGTGCAGTACGGCACCGTCGGCCTCCAGGGCGATGAAGCCGCCCGTGCCTGGGCGGAGTTGCGGCCGGTCGCCGTCCTGGTGCCCGGGGCGGACCTCGGGCCGCAGGGCGTCGGTGTCCTCAAGCGCTCCGGCGCCCGGGCCGTCGTCACCCTCGGCCCCGGAAGTGTCGACGGCGCGCACGCCCTGCTCATGGACCACGACGCCGTCGGCCACTGCGCGGGCGCCCATCTGTACGCCCGGGGCCGGCGCCGGATCGGTGTCGTGGTGCCCGAGGAGTCCGGACTGGAGGCCTACTCCCGGCCCCGGCTCGCCGGAGTGCTCCAGGCGCTGCGCGGCACGGACGCCACCGTGACGGAACTGCCGCTCGCGTACACCGAGGAGTCCGCCGCCCGACTCGCCGTGCGCTGGCGGGAGTCGGGGCTGGACGCGGTGTTCGCCTACAACGACGAGTACGCCATGCTGCTGATGCGCGCCCTGCAGGACGAGGGGGTACGCGTCCCCGAGGACGTGGCCCTGATCGGCGCCGACGACCTGATGCTCGGCCGGCTGCTGCGCCCCCGTCTCAGCACGGTCCACATCGATCTGCCCTCGGGTCGCGACCTGGCCGAACTGGTCGACCGTGCGGTGCGCGACCCGAGCGGTGAACCGGAGGTGCACAAGGTGCTGGGCGCCTCGGTGGTGCGGCGCGAGTCCAGCTGAACCCCGTCCGCACGCGGCGACGGGGCGCCGGACCCGCCGCGGGTCCTACTGGGCGGTGCCCTCCTGGGCCTGCTGAGCCTGCTGCGCCGCGATGCTCTTGCGGACCTCGTCCATGTCCAGCTTCCTGGCCTGCCCGATGAGGTCGGTCAGCGCGGGCTCCGGCAGGGCGCCCGGCTGGGCGAAGACGGCGACCTTGTCCCGGACGATCATCAGCGTCGGGATCGACTGGATGTCGAAGGCCGCGGCCAGCTCGGGCTGCGCCTCGGTGTCCACCTTGGCGAAGAGCAGGTCGGGGTTGTCCGCGGCAGCCTTCTCGTAGACCGGCGCGAACTGCCGGCACGGCCCGCACCAGGCAGCCCAGAAGTCGATGAGAACGAAGCCGTTCTCGGCGACCGTCTGGTCGAAGTTGTCCTTGGTCAGCTCCACGGTGCTGCTCATGGCGTGAGTCCCTCTTCCTGGTGTGGGGGTGTGCCGACGGCGGAAACACGGCTGTCGGACCGCCTATTCCACACGTGCACGTCTGTCGTTCCGCGCGCGTACCCATGTGGCCGTGGCGCACACCACCCACCAGACTGACCCCATGACGGAAACGGAATCCATCGCGTACGACGTCGTGGTGCTCGGGGCCGGTCCCGTGGGGGAGAACGTCGCCGACCGCACCCGTGCGGCCGGTCTCACCACTGCGATCGTCGAGAGCGAACTGGTCGGCGGAGAGTGCTCGTACTGGGCGTGCATGCCCAGCAAGGCCCTGCTCCGGCCGGTGATCGCCCAGGCGGACGCCCGCCGCCTGCCCGGCCTCGCCCAGGCGGCCCAAGGACCCCTCGACACCCCCGCCGTCCTCGCCCGCCGGGACACGTTCACCTCGCACTGGAAGGACGACGGCCAGGTCGCCTGGGTGAACGGCATCGGCGCCGACCTGTACCGCGGCCACGGACGGCTCGCCGGCCCCCGTACGGTCACCGTGACCGCCGCCGACGGCACGGTCACCACCCTCACCGCCCGGCACGCCGTCGCGGTGGCCACCGGCACCCGCGCCCAGCTGCCCGACCTGCCCGGCCTCGCCGAGGTGAAGCCCTGGACCAGCCGCGAGGCCACGAGTGCCGAGGCCGCCCCGGGCCGCCTGATCGTCGTCGGCGGCGGTGTCGTCGCCACCGAGATGGCCACCGCCTGGCAGGCTCTCGGCTCCCGCGTCACCCTGCTGGTCCGCGGCAAGGGCCTGCTGAACCGCATGGAGCCGTTCGCCGGGGAACTGGTCGCCGAGGCGCTCGGCGAGGCGGGTGTCGACGTCCGCACCGGCACCTCCCTGGAGTCCGTGACCCGTGAGAACGGCGCGGTCGTGGCGGTCACCGCCGCCGGTGACCGCATCGAGGCCGACGAGATCCTCTTCGCCACCGGCCGTGTTCCGCACACCGACGACATCGGCCTCGACACGGTCGGCCTGGCACCCGGCTCCTGGCTGGACGCCGACGACACCCTGCGTGTCACCGGCACCGACTGGCTGTACGCGGTCGGCGACGTCAACCACCGCGCCCTCCTCACCCACCAGGGCAAGTACCAGGCCCGCATCGCCGGTGCCGCCATCGCCGCCCGCGCGGCCGGCGACCGCGTGCTGGACGAGCCCTGGAGCGCGCACGCGGCCACCGCCGACCACCACGCCGTACCCCAGGTCGTCTTCACCGACCCCGAGGCGGCCGCGGTCGGCCTCTCCCTCGCCGAGGCCGAACAGGCCGGCCACCGCGTCCGCGCCGTCGACGTCGAGTTCTCCTCCGTCGCGGGCGCCGGCCTGTACGGCGACGGCTACAAGGGCCGCGCCCGCATGGTGGTCGACCTGGAGGAGGAGATCCTGCGCGGCGTCACCTTCGTCGGCCCCGGCGTCGGCGAACTCATCCACTCCGCCACCGTCGCCGTCGCCGGCCGGGTCCCGGTCGGCCGACTGTGGCACGCGGTCCCGTCGTACCCGACGCTGAGCGAGGTGTGGCTGCGGCTGCTGGAGGCCTACCGCGACAACTGACCCGACGATTAAGGCAGTTCGAAGCCGAGGGCGTCGGCCGCCGCCTCGGCGGTGGGCCGGTTCCACAGCGCGGTGACCGCCTCGTTCGTGGACAGGGAGCGCAGCTCGGCGCGGTCCAGGTAGAGCGTGCCGTCCAGGTGGTCCGTCTCGTGCTGCACGATGCGGGCGGGCCACCCGGTGAACACCTCGTCCAGCGCGCGGCCCTGCTCGTCCTCGCCGCGCAGCCGCACCTCGGCGTGCCGGGCCACCACGGCCTGCCAGCCCGGCACGCTCAGGCAGCCCTCGAAGAACGCGGCACGCGCGGCGCCCACCGGCTCGTAGACCGGGTTGACCAGGACGCGGAACGGCTGCGGGACGCGGCCACGGGCCGCCGCGACCTCCTCGGCCACCGGCGCCGGATCCTCGATGACCGCGATCCGCAGCTCCACGCCGACCTGCGGTGCGGCAAGGCCCACACCGGGCGCGGCGTGCATGGTGGCGCGCAGGGCCTCGACGAAGCGGGCGAGCAGGGCGGGGCCCAGCTGGCCGTCGTACGGCTCGGTGCGGCGCCGCAGCACCGGCTGCCCGGCGGCGACGATGGGCAAGGGGCCGCCGGCGGCGAGGAGTTCCTCGACCCGCTCGGCGAGCGGAGCGTGATCACGGGGAGGGGCCATCGCGTCAGCATGCCATGCCACCCCCTCACTCCCTGTGGCACGCGTCACCAACACCCCGGGGAACTCAGCCGCTTCGCGGTCCGACCACTGGACCCCCAGCGCCCGCACACCGAGTCCCGCGGAGAAGCCTCCGCATGACCACCGCTCCCTCGACCGCCCAGGTCGCCGCCGTCCGCTCCCGCCGGCGCGCCCTGCGCAAGGTCCGCGGCGGCAGCGGCCGGCGCCGCACCCTCGGCCTGCACGGCACCGTCGCCAAGCTCACCCGCTGGGGCATCGATCTGCACACCGGCGTCCTGTTCGGGCTCGTCAACCAGATCGCCCTCGCCCTGCTCGCGCTCGCCCTGATCCTGCAGATCGTGTGGGGCTACCGCATGTGGTGGCAGCGCGGACGCGGCTCCGCCTTCGGCCGGCGCGGCCACGGAGAGCCCGCCGCTACGCCGTAGCGGCCGACGGACGCATCATGGGCATGTCGGACGTGAAGTAGCGTGGTGCGACTCGCCGGCGCCGAGGCGGTGAGTGAGCCGAAGGAGCGCACCGGAGGCGACGCGAGCCGGAGAGGCCGGAGCGGCCGGAGAAGGAAGAGGGAGACGGGGAGATGGCGCGGGAAGGCGGCCGGGCCCGGCGGCGCGGTCAGGGCGAGCTGGAGGGCCAGGTCCTCGCCGCGCTGCGCGACGCGGACGGGCCGGTCGACGCGGCCTGGGTGCGGCAGCGCCTCGGTGGCGACCTCGCTCACACCACGGTCGTCACCATCCTGACCCGGCTCCTCGCCAAGGACGTCGTCTCCCGCGAGCGCCACGGCCGCTCCTTCCTGTGGACGCCGACCGCCGACGTGGCCCGGCTCGCCGCGCTGCGCATGCGCCGCCTGCTGGACGGTGAACGGGACCGCGAGGCGGTCCTGGCCAGCTTCGTCACCGCCCTGCCACCCGGCGACGGGGAGTTGCTGCGTGCTCTGCTGGAGGCGGCGGACACCGCTCCGCCGGACGCCGAGGACACGGGAGAGGGCCGTACGACGGACACGGGGGACGGCGGTACGCAAGACTGACCGCCCATGGGGGTCTTCGCCTTCCTGCCACTGGTGCTCCCGCTGTCCGCCTGGCCGATCGCCCGGCTCGCCGAGACACGGCTGCATCCGCGTGCCGCGACCTTGCTGCTGACGGCGGTGGCGGTCGTCATGGCCGGGTGCAGCACCCTCTGCCTGGTCATGGTCGTCGGCACCGCCCGGCTGCCCGGCAACCCGCTGCCGGACGGCTGGTCCGACCCGCGGGTGCGGGCCGCCGTCCCGCACGACGAGATCGCCGGCCGGGCCGCGCTCGCCGCGCTCGTCCTGGTCGTGGCCGCCTGCGCCCGCACCCTGCTCCGGCACCGCCGGGTCACCCGCCGCGCCCGCCGGGCCCTCGGCCCTGTCGGCGGACCCCCGCTCTGCGGGCGGACGGCGGGTGGCCGACGACCGGACCCGGCCGCCCCGCCGGGCCCGAGGGTCGCGGTCCTGCCCGACAGCACGCCGTACGCCTACGCCCTGCCCGGCGGCCCGGGCCGGATCGTCGTCAGCACCGCGCTGCTGGCCGGGCTCGCTCCCGCCGAGCGGCGCGCCCTGTTCGCCCATGAGCGCGCCCATCTGGCCGCCCGCCACCACCGCCATCTGCTCGCCGTGCATCTCGCCGCCCGCGCCACCCCGTTCCTGGTGCCGCTGCGCGCCGCCGTCGTCTACACGGCCGAGCGCTGGGCCGACGAGGAGGCCGCCCGGACGGTCGGCGACCGGCGCACCGTCGCCCGCGCCATCGGCAGGGCGGCGCTGCTGAGCGCCGGTACCCCCGCGCCCACTCTCGCCGCGCTCGCGGCCACCGGCCCCGTGCCCCGCCGGGTGGCCGCGCTGCTGGCCCCGGCACCCGTGGCCCGTACCTGGCCCCCGGCCTTCACCGCGGTCGGCCTCGCGGCCTGGGGTGCCGCCGCCGGGGCACTGGTGTCGGCGATGGCGTCGGCGAACTCCGCCGTCACCCTGTTCCTGATCGTGCACACGACGGCCTCGCTGTGACGGGAGCTGAGACATGGCGTTCGCGGTACGACGGTACGGCCGTGCGCCTGAGACATGCCGAGGGCCCGGCTCCCTGCCGGGAACCGGGCCCTCGCCGGTCTGCTCACTCCTCGGGGAAGTCGCCCGACAGCGCCGAGGCGATCCGCAGATGCCGGTCCGCCTCCTCGTCCCGGGCCTGTCGCTGGAGCGTACGGCCCAGCAGCAGCCGGGCGTAGTGCTCCACCGGGTCACGCTCCACGATGACCCGCAACTCGGCCTCCGCGCGGCGCAGTTGGGCCGAGTGGTAGAGGGCGCGGGCCAGCAGCAGCCGGGGTCCGATCTGCTCCGGCACCTCCTCGACCAGCCCGGTCAGCACCCGCGCCGCGCCCGCGTAGTCCTTGGCTTCGAAGAACTGCTGCGCGCGCTCCCAGCGCTCGGCCGGCGTGCCGTGGTCGTAGTACGTGGGCTCCGGTCGGTACGTGGTCTGCACTTGAGTCTCCACTCTTGACCTCCTTCGGCAGCCACAACGGAACATGTTTGTTCAATATTCCACTAACCCTGGCGGGCTCCCTCGGACGACGGCGATCGCCTTGATCGCCTTGCCCTGAATCCTTTTCGGGTCTCCCCGCCTCTTGTTCCCGTACCGGCCGCAGGGGCCGGCGGATGTCGGGAGGAAACGTCATGGTCGTCGCCGTCGTCGTGATCGGAACGCTGAGCGTGCCGCCCTCCGGCATCGAGGAGGACTGATGAACCGACGTTTCCCCTGGCCGGACGAACGGCTGATCAAGGCCGCCCAGGACGGCGACCTCACCTCGCTCACCACCGTCGTCATGGCATCGCAGCCTCATGTGCGCAAGTTCGCCCGGTCGTTGTGCGCCTCGCCGCAGGACGCGGAGGACGCGGCGCAGGAGGCGCTGATCGTCCTCTACCGGAAGATCGGCACCCTGCGGGCCACCGGTGCGCTCGCCTCGTGGATGTTCCGGATCGTGCGCAACGAATGCCTCCGGCAGGTACGGCTGCTCGTCCCGGGAAGTGGTGAGGCGGCGGCCGCTCCGCAGGCGGGCGCGGAGCAGTCCGCCGAGGACGCGGTGCTGCGCAGGCTGGAGGTGGAGCGGATCGCGACCGCGGTCGGTGCGCTGCCCCGTGACCAGCGGCAGGTCCTGATCATGCGGGACGTCCAGGGTCTGCCCGGCGGTGTCGTCGCCCGTTCGCTCGGACTGAGCAACGCCGCGATGAAGTCGCGGCTGCACAGGGCCCGCGCCGCGTTGCGCCAGTCCTTGGCGCCGCAGGACCGGGCATCCGATCGACCGGCCGAGCCATCGGCCTCAGGAGCGGCCGACCCGTCGGCCGGAGGAGGGTGACGCCGGTGAACACCGTGAACGGCGTGAACAGCATGAACACCGTGAACATCGCGAACACCGAGCCGCCGACCTTCGCGAGCACGTCCGTCGCACGCCATCTGGTGCGCGGGGTCATCGGCTTCGGGCTGATCATCGGCTCGATCGCCCTGGTGCCGTTCGTCGGCCCGATCAGCCTGCTGGCGGCCCCGCCGGGCCTCGTCGCCCTGCGCGGGTGCCCCACCTGCTGGCTGATCGGCCTGGTCCGGACGGTCTCCCGCGGTCGCCTGCAACGTCGTTGTGCGGACGGCGTCTGCAGCGTGGCCGGGGCGGACCCGGCGCGGTAGCCGCCGTCAGGGGCGCCCTCGACGGAGCAGGCGGGGCGGCTGCGCGGCGGCCCGGGTCACGCCCGGACTTCCTCGACGGACGCGATCGCCCCGGGGGCCGTCGGGTCCGGCTCGACGGTGAGGTCGTGGCTGACGTCGTCGAGGGCGAGCCCGCGGGGCTCGCGGACCAGGAAGGTGGTCGCGATGCCGGCCAGGTAGCAGCAGGCGGCGATCAGCGTCACGATCCGGAGGCCGCCGTCGGCCAGGACGAGCGGCACGACGAGCGCGCCCGCGAAGGCGCCGACCTTCGCGATCCCGGAGGACAGGCCGTGGAAGGTGCTGCGGATCGCGGTCGGGTAGGACTCCGCGGCGAGCAGCATGGTCGTGTAGTTCGGCCCGAACATGCTCCCGAACAGGGACATCCCGAAGGTGACGGCGAACGGGACGACGGTTGTGCTGAGGCCGGGGACCACGGTGATGAGTGCCATCGTGAGGGCGCAGAGCCCGAACCCGACCGCCTGCTGTGTCCGTCGCCGTATCCGGTCGAGGGCGATCACACCGAAGACGCCGCCCACGAGGCTGAAGCAGACGACGAGCACGGCGTTCAGGGCGATGTTGGACACCGTGGTGGCGTCGGGAACGATGTTCTTGATGAGCAGCGGCTGGCTGACGTTGTTGCCGTAGACCGCGACGTTGTAGAAGAACCAGCTGCCCGCGGTTCCCGCGAGGGTGATCAGGACCCTCCGCTTCGACAGGGCTCCCCTCGACCCGCGGGACTGCGGCGCGGCTTCGGGTGTCGCGACCGCCGTGATCGGCTTCTGCGCGAAGGACTCGAAGTCCTTGACGGCTTGCGCGGGATCACCGCTGTGAGCCGTCCAGCGGGGGGATTCCGGCATGTGGCGCCGCTGGTGGAGCACCAGCAGGGAGGGGAGGACGCCGACACCGAGGATCAGGCGCCAGGCGATGTGGTCGGGGACTCCGACCGCCAGTACGAGAAGGCTGACGAGGTAGGCGGAGACCTGCCCGAAGACATAGAAGATGAAGGTGAGCCCGACGAGCTTGCCGCGGTTTCGCGTGTTGGCGTACTCCGTCATGATGACGCCGCTGGCCGGGTAGTCGCCGCCGATGCCGATGCCCAGGACGAGTCGCCCGACGAGCAGCACGGCGAAGTTCGGCGCGAGTGCCGAGACGAGAGCGCCGATGATCATCAGTATCGCTTCGAGTCCGTAGACGCGTCGGCGGCCCAGGAGGTCGCCGAGGCGTCCGAACGCCATGGCGCCGACGGCCACCGCGAGGAGGGTCGAGCTCGTCAGCATGGCGACCTGGCCGCTGCCCAGGTGGAACTCCGGTGTGATCAGGAGCGTCACGGTTCCGATGACGTTGAGGTCGTAGGAGTCGGTGAAGAAACCGGCACCTGCGGTCACGGCCGCCTTGAGATGGAAGACGCTGAGCTTGGCGTCGTCGAGCGATTTCGTGACGGTTGCGCGCGAGGGGTCGACGGTCACCCGTCCGCCTCCGAACTGGTTGTGCCGACGAGCGGGGCCCGCGTCGGCGGTGGGAAGGAAGTGAGCCGGATCCGGGAGGGCCGGACCTCGACGGGATTGCTGGACCGCGACCTCGTCGAGGGTACGTCCGGCACGGTCCTGACCGGACCTGTCATGACAGGTATCGTCAGCCGGGTGGTCGAACGCGTCAACGGTCTGGATGCGGCTTCGCCCAGAGTTTTCCGTCCGTTCATCGGTGCCGCCGCATCGCCGCGAATTGCCGCGTATTGCCGCACCTCAGCTCGTGCGGATGGCGAAGGGTTCGATGTCGACCAGGGATTTCGGGGGTGACAAAGGCTCTGTCGCCACCTGTATAGTCAGGGTTATGTCCATGGCCTTGCACGAAGTCATCGCCGAGAGCATCCGCGAGCAGATCCGCGTCGGTGAACTCACCATCGGGTCTGCTCTGCCGTCGGAATCCCAGCTCTGCGAGCGGTGGAAGTCCTCCCGCGGACCCGTACGCCAGGCGCTTGCTACGCTTCGCGCCGAAGGTGTCATCACAGGTGGTTCCGGCAAGCCACCGGTGGTGTGTACAACCTCGATCCCGCAACCCTTCGACTCGCTGCTGTCCTACTCGGCCTGGGCACGGGCGATCGGGCGTTCGGCCGGGCAGCGGACGCTGGAGCTGGCGCTACGTCCGGCCGATCCGCTCGTCGCCCCGAAGCTGGGCATCGACGAGGGAGCACGTGTCGTGCAGGTCCTGCGGCTGCGCTACCTCGACGGTGAGCGCGCGATGCTGGAGCGCGCCACCTTCGTCGAGCACGTCGGTCGCCTCCTGTTCGACTTCGACTGCGACTCGGGATCGATCTGGGCGTATCTGCAGTCGCGCGGGGTGAACTTCTCCACCGCCTCGCACATCATCGACGCGGTCGCCGCCGATCCGCTCGACTCGGAGCACCTCGAGGTGACCGAAGGGTCTCCGCTGCTCAGGCAGCAGCGGACGGCGCGTACCGCGGACGGTGAGGTCATCGAGTACCACGACGACCGGTACCTGCCCGGGATGGTCAGTTTCTCCCTGGAAAACACCCTTGACGTGCGCACTTCTCTGATGCGCAACGCGAAACCCTGAAACCGGAGTTCCACGCATGCTCACATCCCCGCCCGAACTCGTCGTGCTCGACATGGCCGGCACCACCGTCGACGAGGGCCTCCAGGTCTACCGCGTCCTCGAGGAGACGGTGATCGCCCACGGGGGAGCGCCCTCGGCGGCGGACATCGCCCGGTGGCACGGCTCCGCCAAGCACGAGGCGCTCCGCGCGCTGCTCACCCCGAGCGGCGGCACTCCGCTCTCCGACGAGGCCCTGACCCCGGTCGTCGCCGACTTCCGGGCCCGGCTCGCGGCCGCGTACGCCGCACACCCGCCGCAGCCGTTGCCCGGAGTGACCGAGGCCCTCGCCGAACTGCGGGCCGCCGGCGTCAAGGTCGCGCTCAACACCGGCTTCGACCGTGACGTCGTGGACTCGTTGCTGGCCGCGCTCGGCTGGGAGGGCGACACGGTCGCGGACACCGTCGTCTGCGGCAGCGAGGTGTCGACGGGACGTCCCGCCCCCTTCATGATCTTCGCCGCCATGGAGCGGCTGGGCGTCACAGACGTACGGCGCGTGCTGGTCGCGGGTGACACCCCGCGTGACCTCGAAGCCGGCACCCGCTCCGGCGCCGCGTTCGTCGTCGGTGTCCTGTCCGGGGCCAGTGACGCGGCGGAACTCGGCGGGCACCGGCACACCCATCTCCTGCCGTCCGTGGCCGCGCTTCCCGCGCTGCTCGGGCTGCGCGACGCGGAGAAGAGCGCCGCATGACGAACCAGCCGGAACAGCCCGCCCGGACCACGGACCGGCTCGACGAGACCCTCGTGGCCGTCTGGCGCGGCGGGGACGACATCGCTCTCGAGACGGTGCCCGTACCAGCGCTCGGACCCGGGGACGTGCTGGTGCGCATGCGCCTCGCCACGATCTGCGGCAGCGACCGCCACACGGTGAGCGGACGACGCGTGCAGCCCTGCCCCTCGGTCCTCGGCCACGAGACCGTGGGCGAGATCGTCGCGTGCGGTGCGGACGGGGCACGCGCGGTGGACGGACGGGAGCTTCGGGCGGGCCAGCGGGTCATCTGGTCGGTGACACTGCCCTGCGGCACCTGCGACCGCTGCCTGGCCGGCGTCACCGCCAAGTGCCGTACCGTGCGCAAGGCCGGTCATGAGGCATGGGACTCCGACTGGCCCCTGTCCGGCGGCTACGCCCGGCATGTGCTGCTCCCTCACGGCATGCCGATCGCCGTCGTCGGTGACGCCCTCGCGGACGCACTCGCCGCACCGGCCGCCTGCGCCACGGCGACCGTCATGGCCGTGGTCGAACGCGCGCCGCGCATGGCCGGCAGGCGGGTGGTGGTCGTGGGGGCCGGCATGCTCGGGCTCACTGCCGTCGCGGCGGCCGCCGCGGCCGGAGCGTCGTCGGTGACCGCTGTCGATCCCGCCGCCGAGAGACGAGAGCTGGCACGGCGGTTCGGCGCCACCGAGGTCCGGCCGACGATGCCGGACGCAGGGCCCTGCGATGTGCTGCTGGAGTTCTCCGGCTCGTCCACGGCACTGCAGCAAGGACTGCGCACACTCGATGTGCAGGGTGTCGCCGTCCTCGCGGGAGCCGTGCTCCCCGACGCCCCCGTCGTCGTGGAGCCGGAGTCGGTGGTGCGCGGTCATCTGTCCGTCGTCGGTGTGCACAACTACGAGCCACGGCATCTGACCGAGGCGCTGAGCTTCCTGGAGGAGACCCGCGACCGGTTCCCCTGGCAGGACCTCGTGGCAGAGCCCGTACCGCTCGAGGCCGTCGGCAGCCTGCTGACCGACCCTCCGGGCACGACGCCGCGGTATTCGATCACCGCGCACTGAGCGTGAGGGCGCGCGCCCGCGGCGGAGTCGGCGCGGTCCGCCTCAGGGGCGGCGTGGGATCCGGGCGGCGAGCAGATTCGGATCGGTACCGGTGAAGTAGGCGGCGTCGGCGACGTACACGGTGTCGCCGCGGCGCGTGACGGAGGTGGGATTCCGCAGCCCGTCGGCCGCGGTGAGGGCCACGGTGTGCGAGCCGTCGGAGCGGACGAGTTCGACCCGGTCGCCCTGGTTGTCGGCGACGAGGACGTCGTCCGCGTCGCCGGTGAACGCGAAGTCGTCCACGGTGCCCAGCCCTGTGGCGACCGTGTGGACCGGGCCGGGCGCGCCGTGGCAGCCGATAGGGATGCTCAGCAGTGTTCCTCGGTCCATGTTGGTGATCCAGACGGCGTTGCCGTGGACCTTCAGCCCGTTGGCGCCGAAATGGCCCGGGGCGGCGGCGAGTTCGGGTGCCCTCTTCCAGACGGCCGCCGTCCTGCCGGCGAGCGGGATGCGCCAGAGCGCGCCGAGCGCGGAGTCGCTGGCGTAGAGGAAACCCTGGTGCAGGGCGAGGCCGTTGGGGACGGCGGTGGCGGGCATGGCCGCCACGCGGCTGGGGCTGCCGCCCGGCGGGATCCGCCACAGTCCGGTGAGGTCGTCGGTGCCCGCCGAGTAGAGGACGTACAGGGTGCCGTCCGGGAGCCGGACGATGCCGCCGACGAAGGCGCGGCCGGTGAGCGGCGCGTGGGTGCCGTCCGGCGGGGCGGGCAGGGTGGCCAGGACCGTCTGCCTGCCGTCCGGTGCGAGCCGGTCGATCCGGTGGGCGAAGGACATGGTCAGATCGACGGCGCCGCCCGCCTCGGTCGTCAGGTTCTCGGGCCGCTGCCCGGCCGCCGGATCGAAGTGCCGCACGACCCGTACGTCGACGAGCGGGGGTGTCGCCGCGGATGCCGGTGCGGCGACACCCGCGAGGGCGGTGGCCAGTGCCGCGGCGAGGATCGGAAACCTGCTGATGGTGTGCACGGTGGACTCCCAGGTCCTCCCGCATCCGAACCGGTGCGGGATGTGATGAGGTGAGGTGAGGTGGTCGGGTGTCCCGCAGTCCCGCAGTCCCGCAGTCCCGCAGGACGGGTCGGGTCGGGTCGGTGGTCAGTCCTTGCCGTGGGCCTCGACCGAGAGCGGCTCCCAGGCACGCCAGGTCTCCAGGCGCGTCCGGTACTCGGCGCTCGTGACGGCGAGCGGACCGTCGCCGAGGAAGACCCGCAGCGGCGGTTCGGCCGCGTCGACGAGCCGGAGCACGGCGGCACGGGTGGCGGCCGGATCGCCGAGCGTGCCGTGGCGCTGCCGCCTGGCCCGCCGGACGTGTGCCAGCAGCTCGCTGTAGGCGGGGTTCGGTGTGGCGGTGCGCCCGGACGACCCGCCGAAGTCGGTGGCGTACGCGGCCGGTTCGATCAGCGTCACCCTGATCCCGAACGGCGCGACCTCCTGGGCCAGCGACTGGCTGAAGCCCTCCAGGGCCCATTTCGAGGCCGCGTACATGCCGGAGTGGGGAAAGGCGCAGACGCCGCTGATCGAGCTGACTTGCAGGATGTGCCCCGAGCCCTGCTCGCGCAGGATGGGCAGCGCCGCCTGCGTCACCCACAGCGCGCCGAAGAAGTTGGCGTCCAGCTGATCGCGTGCCGCGGACTCGCTGATCTCCTCGATCATGCCGAACTGCCCGTATCCGGCGTTGTTCACGATGACGTCGAGACGCCCGAAGTGCTCGCGAGCCGCTCGTACGGCCGCGAAGGCGGCGGCGCGGTCGGTGACGTCGAGCCGCTGCGGGAGGAGCAGGTCGCCGTAGGCCGCGACGAGGTCGACGAGTGCGGCGCTGTCGCGGGCCGTGGCGGCCACCTGGTCGCCGCGTTCGAGGGCGGCGACCGCCCACTCGCGTCCGAAGCCGCGTGCGGCGCCGGTGATGAACCAGGTCGTGCTCATGTGTGCTCCAGTGGGTGTGCCGGCTCGGCCGGGGCGCGAAGCCGCCGCAGGGCCGGCGGTACGGGTGGCTGACGGCGGCCGGCGGGACCGACCGGGTCGGTTCAGGCGACGTCCACGGTGTTCGCGGCCCCGGCCGGACGTACGGCGTCCCCCGGCGCCCCGGTACGAGCCGTCCTCCACCGGCCGTGGGCCCACAGCAGCAGACCGGCCAGCGGCAGCGCCGCCCCGAAGGCGCAGACTCCGGTCCAGCCGCAGGCGGTGTGCAGTGCCCCGGTCACGGCGGAGGAGGCGGCGCCGCCGACGAAGACCGTGGTCATGAAGACGGTGTTGATCCGGGCGCGGGCGTCGCCGCGCAGGGAGTAGATCTCGTGCTGGCTCAGCACCTGGTGGCACTGCACGGCGAAGTCCAGCAGCACCGCGGCCAGGACCAGCAGCGCAACGCTGCCGTGCCCGAGGGCGGCGAGCACGAAGGCCGACGAGGCGAGCAGCAGCGCGGCACCGGCGGCACCGCGGCCGTGACCCCGGTCCGCGATCCGGCCCGCTATCGGCGCTGCGGCCGCTCCGGCCGCGCCGACCAGCGCGAAGAGGGCGATCTGGACCTGGCCGAAGTGATGTTCGTCGATCAGTTCGTAGGCGATGGCCGTCCAGAACGTGGTGAACGCCCCGAACATGCTCGCCTGGCACAGGGACCGGCGGCGCAGGACGGGTTCACGCCGCACCAGCTCGCCCAGGCTCGCCAGCAGGGTGCGGTAGCCGCCCGTGTGGTCCGGTGCGCGCTGCGGCAGCGTCCGGCGCAGGGCGACGGCGAGGACGAGCATCAGGACCGCGGAGACGACGTAGATCGCCCGCCAGCCCAGCAGGTCGGCGACCAGGCTCGCCACCGTCCGGGCGAGCAGGATGCCGGTGAGCAGACCGCTCATGACCTGGCCGACGGCCTTGCCGCGCCGCTCGGGCGGGCTCCGATGGGCGGCCAGCGGCACCAGTACCTGCGCGACCACGGACGTGGTTCCCACCAGCACCGAGAGGGCGAGGAACATCCCGAACACCGGGCTCGCGGCGGCGAGCAGCAGTGCGGTCGCCGTCACGAGCAGCGTCCGTGTCGCCAGCCGGCGGTTCTCGACCAGATCGCCGAGCGGGAGCACGAACAGCAGCCCCAGGGCGTACCCGGCCTGGGTCAGCGTCACCACCATGGTGGCCGCGCCCTGGCCGACGCCGAACGAGCGGGCCATGAGGTCGAGCAGCGGCTGCGCGTAGTAGAGATTGGCCACGGTCAATCCGCAGGCCACCGCCATGACCAGGGTCAGCGCGGGATTCATCCGCTGCGGTGCGGCCGATGCGGGCGCACTCACCTGTCGGCGCATGTGTTCTCGCCTCTGTTGATGCATGTGTTCTCGCCTTCCTCGCGAAGTTCCGGGAACGACGCTAGGAAGGCTGCGGCGGGCGAAGAAGGGTGTGCCGCACCCCCTCCCAGCCAGGGTGCAGCGCACCCAGGCTGCCCGGCCCGGCCGGCGGTAGCGTGGCGGGTATGACGAGGGAAAACCAGCTCGGCGACTTCCTGCGCGCCCGTCGCGATCTGGTCTCACCGCAGGAGGTGGGCCTGCCGTGGCACATGTCCCGCCGGGTCAAGGGGCTGCGCAGGGACGAGGTCGCGCTGCTCGCCGGAGTCAGCACCGACTACTACACGCGCCTGGAGCAGGGCCGTGAGCGGCACCCGTCGGAGCAGGTGCTCGGTGCGGTGGCCCGCGCCCTGCGCCTCGACGACTCCGCGGCCGCGCACCTGTTCCAGCTCGTCCAGCCGGCGCCGAGAACCGCCGCCGCCCCGGTGACGACCGTCAGTCCCGAACTGTCGTGCCTGATGGAGCACTTCCTGGATCTGCCGGCCTGCATCGTCGGCCCCGCGCTGGACATCCTCGCCGCCAACCGGTCCGGGCGGCAGCTGTTCAGCGGCTTCGCCCGGATGGACAACCAGCTGCGGATGCTGTTCCTCGACCCCGCCGGCCGCCGGTTCTACCGGGACTGGGAGCGCGCCGCCCGCGGCATGGTCAGCAATCTGCGCGCGCAGGCCGCCCCGTTCCCCGACGATCCGCGCATCGCCCAGGTCATCGGTGAACTCTCCCTGCGCAGCCCGGCGTTCGCACAGTTGTGGGCCCGGTACGACGTACGGCCCTGCACCAGTGACGACAAGCCGCTGTGGCACCCGCAGGTCGGCGAGATGTACCTGCACTACGAGTCGTTCACCGTCGCCAGCGCTCCCGGCCAGCGGCTGCTGGTCTACTCCGCCGAACCCGGCACCCCCAGCGCCGACGCCCTCGTCCTGCTGCGCACCCTCGCCGAGGAGCCGCGTTCCGGCCATCCCGCACGCACGGCCTCGTGATGACACGGTGTGAGATCTTCGTCGCCCTCCCAACTCGACGCAGATCACCCTCTGTTCACCTTCATGCAACCGGTGAGATGGTCGACGGGTGTGAAGATGATCCTCCAGTACCTGTTCTAGGAGCTCCGCCCGTGAACGTTCCCCCCTCCGGCTGGTTGTCGACCACCGCCGTCCCGCGTGCCCTGGCGGCCGTCGATTTTTCGATGGCCCGGAAAGCCGCTCTTGCTACGTTGGACTAATGTTCCTCCATATGGGTGATGTGTGCTCTTGCGGGCCGGTGTGTCGGCAGCCCGGAAATGACGCGGGGGAGATGTGACGCGAGGAGAAGGCCGTCCTGCCGCCGGCGGCGTCCTGATCGAACGTGACCGGCAGCTCGCCCCCGTACAGGCGTGGTTGGCGGATCCCCGGCCCACGGTGGGTCAGGTGCTCCTGCTCGAGGGGACGGTGGGCGCGGGCAAGACGGAGTTCCTGCGCGCGGTGACCGAACGCGCCCTGTCCGCCGGCGCGATCCTCCTGCACGCCGTCTGCTCCCCCGAGGAACGGGACCTGCCGTTCGGTGTCCTCCGCCAGCTGTTCGACACCCCGGCGCTGCCGGCGGAAGTACGCAAGCGCATCTCACCCGTGCTGCGCGACCTCATGGAATCGGCCCGTACCGAGGACATGCACGAGACCGTGGAGCACAACAGGGTCGCCATCCTGTACGACTTCCTCCTCCCGGTCACCGAACTGGCCGCCACCACACCGGTCGTGGTGTGCGTCGACGACATCGACCACATGGACGTGGCGTCGCAGCAGTGCCTGCTGCATCTGGTCCGCCGGATGAGTTCGACCCCCCTGCTGATGGTGCTCACCGAACTCGCCGAGCCGCGTCGGACGCACTCGCCCTTCCATGCCGAACTCCTGCGCCATTCCTCCTTCGTCTCCACACGGCTCGCGCCGCTCTCGCCGGAGGGCGCGCGCGCCATGATCGGCCTGCGCCTCGGCGAGGCGGCGGCCCGGAGGCTGTGCGACGGCTTCCTCGAGTACAGCGGCGGCAACCCGCTGCTGCTCGATGTGTTGATCAACGACGAGCGGCTGTACGGAGAGGTGCGTCAGCAGGGGTACGGGCGCGCGCTGCTGGCGTGCCTGTACCGCAGCGGGCCCGACACGTTACGGGTGGCCCGTGCCATGGCGGTGTACGGCGACGACGCCTCGCCGAAGGAACTCGCGACGCTGACCGACGCCGACGTCGCGACCGTGGAGTGGGCTCTGCGTTCCATGACGGAGGCCGGACTGCTGCGGCTCGACCGCTTCCGGCATACCGTGGCCCCGCGTACCGTGCTCGACGACCTGCCGGCCCCGGACCGCGAGGAACTGCACCACCGGTCCGCGTGTCTGCTGCGCGGCCAGGGCGCCCCCGCGGTCGACATCGCCCCGCATCTGGCCGAGGTCGGTCAGGTGCTGGAGCCCTGGGCGCTGAGCGTGCTGGTGGAGGCGGCCTCCGAGGCGCTGCTGCACGACGAGGTGCACCGCGCCGTGCGGTACCTGGACGCGGCCCGGCGATCCTGTACGAGCGAGAAGGACCGCTGGTCGATCCAGGCCAAGCTTGCCCAGGCCGAATGGCAGCTCAACCCCTTGGCGTCGCTGCGGCATCTGATGGCCCTGACGGAAGCGGCGCGCGCCGGCCGGCTGGACCACTACGAGGCGATACTGCTGGTACGGCAACTGCTGTGGCTGAACCGCACGCACGAGGCCGCGGACGTGCTCGCACTGCTCCGCAAGAGGGCGGCACAGCAGCAGTCCACCGCGATCCCGGCCCCGCCCGGCGCCCCGGAGGAACCGGCCGAGCTGCACGACATGGAACTCTGGCTCGCCTGCACCTACCCGCCGCTCGCGGGACGGGTGCCGATCGGAGCCGCGCCGACCGGTCCCGAGGGCGCGCCCACCACCCGGGGCAGGACGTTCTGGCTGCAGTCGATCGGTGCGCTCTCCGGCGGGCTCATCCGCAAGCGCAGCGACGGAACCCAGGAATGGGCCTCGCACGCCCTCAGCCAACTCGACCTCAACCACCATGCACCCTGGGCCGAGGAAGCCACTCTCCTCGCGCTGATGGCACTGGTCTACGGCGGTCGTCTGGGCGAGGCCGCCGACCGGTGCCGCAGCCTGGAGGAACTCCGCAACGGGCGTCCCTCGCCGATGTGGCAGAGCGTCTTCGACGCGGCCGAGGCGGAGATCCTGCTGCGCCGGGGCGCGTTCCCCGAAGCCGTGCAGCGCGGCAGGTCGGCCCTGGAGCACATACCGGTCCAGGGCTGGGGCACCGCCGTCGGCCTGCCCCTGGGCACCCTGATCCTGGCCCATTCCCGCATGGGTGAGTTCGACGAGGCCACCGCGCTCGTCACCCGGAGCATCCCCGACGACATGTTCCAGAGCCGGTACGGACTGCACTACCTGCACGCGCGCGGACACTACTACCTCGCCACGAACCGGACGCGTGCCGCGCTCGGGGACTTCCTCTCCTGCGGGGAACTCATGCGCAAGTGGGGCCTGGACCTGCCCGGCATCGTGCCGTGGCGGACCAGCGCGGCCGAGGCGTGGCTGCTGCAGGGCAACCGGGACCGGGCCAAGCGCCTGGTCAAGGACCAACTGGCGATCGCCGGACCGCAGGACGCCGTCAGCAGGGCACTCGCGCTGCGGCTCATGGCCGTGTTCAGCTCGCTGGGGCAGCGTCCGCGGCTGCTCGGCGAGGCGGCCGACATCCTGGAGGCGGCCGACTGCTCCTACGAACTGGCCAGAACCCTGTCCGACCTGAGCCGGGCCCACCACGCGCTGGGCAAGCACCGCCGGGCGCGGGTGGTCGTCCGCCGCGCCTGGCACGTGGCGCACCTGTGCAAGGCGGAACCGCTGTGCCAGGAACTGCTGCCGGACATGAGCGGTGAGGCGAGGACGGGGCAGGACACGGAACGGACGACGGCACTCGCGTCGCTCACCAACTCCGAACGCAGGATCGCCTCGATGGCGGTGAAGGGCTACACCAACCGCGAGATCGCGGAAAAGCTGCTCATCACGCCCAGTACGGTGGAACAGCATCTGACACGTGTCTACCGCAAGCTGGCCGTCAAGAACCGCCAGAGCCTGCCGGGTTACCTGCGCAGCGACGCCGGCTGACACACCGGGACCATCGGTCCGCCCCGCCTCGCTCAAGGCGCCGCGCTCCGGACGACACGGTGCGCGGCGCGCAGTCCCTGAGCGGTGGCCCGTACGGCATTGAGGCCCTCGGTGCCGGCGACGCCACCGGCGGTCTCGAAGGGGACCCCGGCCCGGCGGAGCGTGCCGACGACGTCCCGTTCGCTTTCCTGGCCGACGGCGAGGACGACGTGGTCGGCCTCGACGAGCCGGCGGTTGCCCCCGGCGTCGACGACGATCACGCCTTCGCGCGTGATCTCCTGATACACGACGCCGGTGAGCAGCCGCACGCCGGCGGCGCGCAGTTCCTCCATCACCACCCACCGGGTGGACGCACCGATCCCGGTACCGATCCGGCCGCCGCGCCGCATGACCGTCACCTGGCGGGGACTGTCGGCCGGTCGACCGCTCGTCCTCCCTGTGACCGGGACCGGCTGCGACGGGGTCGCGACGGCGTGGGAGGCGAGGAACTCCCCGGGAGTGACGGCGGCGGGGGAGCGGCTGGTGAGGAGGTGGGCCAGATCGACGGCGATTCCGCCGCCACCGATGACGACGACACGCCCGCCGAGTGCGTCGGGGTCGGCGAACGCCTGAGAGTAGTCGAGGACGTGCGGCAGGGTGTGACCGGACAGTTCCGGCCGGCGGGGCCGGACGCCACTGGCGACGATCACGCCGTCCATGGTGCGCAGCAGGGGCACGTCCCGCAGGCCGATGCGATGGCCCAGGCGGACGGGCACACGCAGTTCGTCGAGTTCCCGGACCCGCCGCCGTATCGTCTCGCCGAAGTCCGCCTTGCCCGGCACCCGGGCGGCCATCCGGAACTGGCCGCCGGGCTGGTCGGCCGCTTCGTACACCTCGACCGCATGGCCGAGTCCCGCCAGTGTGCGGGCGGCCTCCAGCCCCGCGAGCCCCGCGCCGACGACGGCGTACCGGCCCCGGCGCACGGGGGAGTGCCGAGCGGGGAACCGGGGGAACTCACGCTCGTGCCCCGCCCGCGGATTCACCAGGCAGGACACGCGCTCGGCGCCGAAGGACCGGTCGATGCACGCCTCGTTGCACGCGATGCACAGCTCCACCGACGCGCCGCGACCGGCCCGGGACTTGCCGACGACGGCCGCGTCCGCGAGGAACGGGCGGGCCATGGCCACCAGGTCGATGTCGCCTCCGGCCAGCGCCTCGTCGGCCTGGGCGATCTGGTTGAAGCGGTTCGAGGCGATGACGGGCAGGTGGCCGTGGCCCGCCGCCCGCAGCGCCCGCTTGACCTCTTCGGCGTACACGGCCCAGGTGCCCGGCGGCACTTGGGCCTGCACGGTCGGCACGGGCGACTCGTGCCAGCCGACGCCCACCGCGAGCGCGTCGGCACCGGCCTCGGCGAGCGCGACGGCCAGCGCGGCCGTCTCCTTCCACGGCGTGCCGTCGGTGACGAGGTCGGCGCCCGACATCCGGAAGAGCACGGGGAACGCCGGGCCCACCGCTGCCCGTACGGCCCGCAGCACCTCGACGGGCATACGGACGCGGCCATCGGCGTCAGCTCCCCAGCGGTCGCTTCGCCGGTTGGTGAGCGGAGCGGTGAACTGGTTGAGCAGATAGCCCTCGGAGCCCATCACCTCGACGGCGTCGAAGCCCAGCTCGCGCGCCGTCCGTGCGGCCCGCGCGAAGTCGGCGACGGTCCCCGCGATCTCCTCCTCGGTCATCGCCCGCGGAACGGTACGGGAGAATCGGCTGTACACGGCGGACGGCGCGAGCGGCGTGCCGTCGTCGTCGCCGTGGCCGCCGGGCAGCGCGTACCGCCCGGCGTGGAAGAGCTGGAGCGCGATGAGGCCGTCGGCGTCGTGCACCGCACGGGCCGCCCGGCGCAGCACACTCCTGTGGTTCGCGTCGTCGAGCACGCCGTAGCCGGGCCCGCCGGCACCCGCCCGGTTCACCGCGGAGCCGCCGGTGACGATCAGCCCGGCACCGCCGCGCACACGTTCCGTGTAGAAGGCGGCCAGGGCCGCACCGCCGTCGTCCAGGGTCTCCAGATTCAGGTGCATGGCGCCCATGACGATACGGTGCGGCAACGTCAGGCCGCCGATGTCGCAGGGCCTGAAGACATGATCGAACACCAGCGGTCCCTCTCCTCGGGTTCCCGGCTCAGGCGCCGCGAGTCGGCCGGGGCGGCAGCGCGAGCGCGTCACCCGCGTCCGCGAAGAACGGCGGTGCGACGACGCTGAGCCCGCCGTCGACCACGAGGGTCTGCCCGGTCATGTAGCCCGCCCCGTCACCGAGGAGGAAGGCGATGGTGTCGGCCATCTCCTGCACGGTGCCCGGACGGCGCGCGGGGATCCGGTCGAGGACGCCCTGCATGGGCGGCATGCCCTCGACGTCGTAGAAGAACTCCAGCGAGTCGGAGTCGATGAGCCCGCCGTTGACCGCGTTCACGTTGATGCCGTACGGGGCGAACTCCACCGCCATGTACCGCACCCACGACTCGATGGCGGCCTTCATCCCGCCGAGCATCGCGTACGTGGGGTAGGCGCGGATCGAGCCGTAGGAGGACAGCGCGACGATCCGCCCGCCGTCGTCCATCAGCTTCACGGCCTGCTGCGCCCCCAGCACGAACGGCCGCAGGTTCATCGCGTACGAGCGGTCCAGGTGGTGCGGGCCGAGATCGACGATGTTCTTGAACGCGCTCGCCGCCGCGTTGGAGACGAAGTGGTCGAGCCGCCCGCAGCGCTGCGCCACCTCGTCGAACAGCGCGGTGATGCCCTCGGTGGTCTCGACGTCCGCCTGGACCGCGAAGCCGCGGCCGCCGGCCTCCTCGACATCGGTGACGGTCTTGTGCGCCAGGTCCGCGTTCTTCTTGTAGTTGACCACCACCGTGCCACCCTGCCGGGCGAGGGTGAGGGCCAGGGCGCGGCCGATGCCGCGCGAGGCCCCGGTGATCAGCGAGACCTGTGCGCGCTCGGGCAGCTGCCGGTCCTGCTCGTCCTGCCGGTTGCTCATCGGGTCGTTCCTTCCCCGTCGCGGTCCGCGGCGCGCTGGAGCAACTCGCGGAAGACCACGGCCTTCTGCACCTCGTTGGTGCCTTCCTCGAAGCGTTGGGCACGGGCGTCGCGGTAGACACGCTCGATCTTCTGCGACTTCCAGTAGCCGAGGCCACCGTGCACCTGGAGTGCCTTGTCGGTGACGTTCGTCAGCATCGTCACGGCGTGCATCTTCGCCATCGACGACTGCATCGACGCGTCGTCCGCGCCCTCCTCGAAGCGGCGGGCCGCGTGCAGGACCAGTTGCCGGGCGGCCTCGATGTCCGCCGCGTTCTCGGCCAGCATGAACTGGATGGCCTGGCGCTGGGTGAGCGCCTTGCCGAAGGTCACCCGGTCACGGGCGTACTCGACGGCCAGCTGCTGGGCGCGCTGGGCGAGCCCGACACAGCTCATCGCCACGGAGATCCGGGACGGTGTGAGGAAGCCGCCGAGGAACACCTGCAGGCCCTCGCCCTCCGCGCCCAGTCGGTGGTCCACCGGCACGGGTGTGCGGTCGAAGGTCAGCGACGCGTGGTCGGTGCCCGTGACCCCCATCGTGTTGGAGGTGTCCTCGACCGTGACGCCCGGCGCGTGACGCGGCACCAGCAGGGCCACCGTGCCCTCGTGGCCGGTGCTGCCCTCGACGCGGGCGGCCAGCAGGTAGTAGTCGCAGCGCACCCCGAAGGTGATCAGATGCTTGCGCCCCGACAGGTAGTACGTGTCGCCCTCGCGCACCACCGACGTGGTGATGTCCGCGCCGGTGCCGTTGCCCGGCTCGGTGAGCGTAAAGGCGATCTTGATGTCGCCGGTGACCGAGGGGATGACGAAGCGCTTGCGCTGATCGTCGTCGGCATGGCCGTCCATGGACCGCCAGATGCCGTTGACGACATGCACGATCATGCGCACGGAGCCGTGCGAGCGGGAGAAGATCTCCATCAGCTCCATCCAGCGCGTGAAGCCGAGGCCGTGGCCGCCGTACTCCTCGGGGGCCGCCAGCCGCAGGAACCCCAGGCCGTTCAACTCGGCCCACAGCGCTTCGGGTACCTGCCCGGTCTCCTCGATGCGTTCGGCCCAGCGTTCGCCCGGGCCCTCCACCCACTGCTCGACCTGGGTACGCAACTCGTGGAACCGCTGCTCATCCGTCATCTGCTGCCTCTGTCCTCTTTCGTCGTCCGGTGTGATGTCCCGCCCGCCCCCGCTGGTCGCACAGCGGGGGCGGGCGGAGTGTCAGACAGCGTCCTCGTCGTGCGGCCGAAGACCGTGGGCCAGGGCCCGCAGTTCGAACTTCTTCACCTTGCCGATCGGATTGCGCGGCAGCGCATCGATCCGCTCCAGGCGCTCCGGCCAGTACTGCTTGGCCACTTGGTGCCCGTCCAGGTAGCGCCGCATCTCCTCGAACGTCAACTGCGCCCCGCCGCCCGGAACGACGAACGCGCAGGCGCGCTCGCCGAGGCGCTCGTCCGGCATGGCCACCACGGCCACGTCCTCCACCGAGGGGTGTCCGAACAGCAGTTGCTCGACCTCCGCGACGGGGATCTTCTCGCCACCGCGGTTGATCACGTCCTTCACGCGTCCGGTGATCCGCAGGAAGCCGGCGGTGTCGATCGTCGCCAGATCACCCGTGCGGTACCAGCCGTCCTCGGTGAACGCCTCGGCCGTCAGGTCGGGACGGTCGAGGTACTCCCCGAAGACCGTGGGGGAGCGCAGCTCGAAGTTGCCCTCCTTGCCCGCGGGCAGGACACGTCCCTCGTCGTCCGTGATCCTCAGCTCGACGCCGTCCAGCGCACGGCCGTCGGAGCCCCAGCGCTGCCGCGGCTCGTCCCCGGGCGCCGACAGCGCGCCCAGGCAGGTCTCGGTGGTGCCGAAGGCCCCGCACACGTCGGCGCCGAGCACGCGCCCGGCCCGCTCGGCCAGACCACGCGGCACCATCGCGCCCGTCGCCACGAAGATCCGCAGATGACGCGGCGTCTCGCCGCTCTCCTGCACCGCCTTGACCAGGTCGGACAGGAAGGGCGTCGCCGCCTGCACGAACGTCGCGCGGTGTTCGTTGAGCGACTGCAGCGCGCGCTTGGCGTCCCAGTCCGGCTGCAGGATCTGCGGCACGCCCAGCACCAACGCCAGCACCATGCCGTACAGGAAGCCCGTCTGGTGGGCGAGCGGCGACGGCACCCAGATGACGTCCTGCTCCCCGAGCCCGAGGTGCCGCATCTCCATCGAGACGGCCCTGACCAGGTTGCGCGTGGGCTGGGTGACGCCCTTGGGCTCGCTGGTGGTGCCCGAGGTGAACAGCAGCTGCGCCGTCATGTCCGGCGTCGGCACGATCGCGTCGAGCGCCGCCCGGTCGATCGACGTCGTCTCCAGCGCCTGCAGCCAGTCGTGCACGGTGGTCCCGCTCACGGAGGTCTGCGGCAACTGGGCGGAGCCGCCCGAGGTGGCCAGCACCACCACGTGCTCCAGGCGCAGGTCCGAGCCGCCCTTCGCGGCCAGGTCCAGCACCTCCTGCGCGGGCCGACGCGACCGATGGCGGTCCGCCACCACCAGCACCCGTGCGCGCGAGCGCCTGAGCACGAACCCGATCTCGCGCTTGCGGAAGAACGGGATGATGGGACAGCACACGGCTCCGATGCGCAGCGCCGCCAGCGACAGCACCACGAACTCGATGCGGTTCGGCAGCTGGTACGCCACGTTCTCGCCGGGCCGCACACCGAGGCGCAGCAACAGGGCCGCCGTACGGTCCACTTGGTCCGCCAGCTCACGCCAGGTGACCACCTCGTCGTGGTCGGACCGCACGTCGACCACGGCCGTCTCGTCGGGCCGGGTGACGGCCTGGCGCCGCAGCCACTGCGTGAGCGTGATCCGCGACGCCGCCTCAGGGTCCACAGCCTCGCGTTCCGGCCGCCCGGCTCGGGTGCCTGCCTGGGCGGAGCCCGCCGAGCCCTTCTCCACCGACATCGGAACACCGAGGGTGTTCATCGCGTCGAGGAACGTCGGGTACGAGATGCGGTACGCGTTCGGATAGGTCAGCGTGGAACTGCCGCGCGCCCGGGACGACGCGACCGCGAGCGACATCAGGACTCGGTGGTCGTTGAACGACGACAACTTCGCGCCGTCCAGCCCGTCCACGCCCCGCACTCGCAGCTCGTCGGGCGACAGCTGGAGACGGCCGCCCATGGAGTTGAGCTGGAGCATGGCCGCGGCGCGGTCGGACTCCTTGAGCCGGGTGTGCGCGATGTTGCGGAACACCGACTCGCCCTGCGCGAACGTGCCGAGCGTCGACAGGATCGGCAGCATGTCCGGCACATCGCGGCAGTCGACGTCGACCGCCGTCAGCCGCGGCGCATCCTGCTGGATGCGCAGGCCGCCGGCCCGCTCGTCCACCTCCATCGGCACGCCCATCGAGCGCGCGATGTCGAGGAAGTGGAACTCCGGGTGGTCGGCCGGGCCGCCCTGCAGCGTCGTGATGCCGCGCAGCAGTACGTCGCAGGGGTGCAACGCGGCGGTCGCGATGCCGAACGCGGCGGAACCGATGTCGGGCGGCAGCGTCAGTTCGACGGTACGTGCCTGCTGGCCTGGCTCGATGTCGAAGCGCCGCCAGTCCTCGGACACGGTCACCTCGAGGCCGAACTGCCGCATCATCGCCACGGTCAGTTCCAGGTACGAGCGTTCGTTGAGCTCGCCCTCCACCTCGATGGTGGTGTGCCCGGTGGCGAACGGCGCCAGCAGGATCAGGCCCGATATCCACTGGGACAGGGTGCCGGCGATCGTGACATGACCGCCCGAGGGCCGGTGGCCCTGCACATGGACGGGCGGGCAGTCGTCCGCCGACTCCAGCCGGACCCCCATCTGTTCGAGCGCGCGCAGCAGCGGGCCCACCGGGCGTCGCCTGAAGTACTTCTGCCCGGTCACCGCCACGGCGCGGTCCGACAGCGAGGCCAGACCGATCATGAAGTACAGAGTGGTCCCGGAGCTGCCGGCGGAGACGGCCTCCCGACGCGGTGTGTAGCGCCCGCCGAGACCGTGCACCACGAAGGTGCCGCCGTCCCTGGTGATCCTCACACCGAGGCCGCGCAGCAGTTGCACGGTGTACTCGACGTGCCGGGCGTCGGACAGCCCGTGGACGAGGCTGACGCCGTCGGCGAGCGAGGCGAGTATCAGCGCACGATGCGCGTGGTACTTCGAATTCGGAACAGGAATCTCACCGGTGATGCGGCGCCTGATTCCGTTGACAAGAAGATGCATGGGACCTGCTACTCCCTGACCATGGACAGGTGGCCGAGGCAGGAGGAACGGCGACCCGCCATGGCCTGGGACAGAACCGCAGAATCAGTAGTTCGTGTGGCTTTCGACTTGGTGGAGCTGCATCCCCAGCTCGGACCAGGCGGAGATCAGCGCCACGGCCTGCTCGGGGTTGAGGCGCGGGTCGCACAGGCTCGTGCGCTCGACGGTCGCCCCTTCGAGCACGGACATGTCCGTGACGCACTCGAGCACGTCGTCGGGTGTGGTCTCCAGGTGCAGTCCGCCTGCCACACCGCCGGCGACGGCCACGGCCTGGCGGAACCCCTGGATCTCCCGGGCCATGCTGCCCAGCAGGCGGGTCTTGTGGCCGTCCGGGGCGGCAACGGTGTTGCCGTGCATGGGGTCGCAGAGCCAGATCACCGGATGGCCGGCCAGACGGACCGCCTCGACCAGCGTGGGCAGTCTGTCGAGGACGACGTCGGCGCCCATGCGGACGATGAGCGTCAGACGGCCCGGCTCCCGCAGCGGATCGAGCCGTTCGCACAGGGCGGTGACGTCCTGTGCGGTGGTCGTGGGGCCGATCTTCACGGCGACGGGGTTGGCGATGTCCGCGACCAGATCGACGTGGGCGCCGTCCAGTTGACGGGTCCGCTCGCCGATCCACGGCCAGTGCGTGGAGCCGAGCAGGCGGCGGCCGTCACCCAGGTCACGGATCATGGGCAGCTCGTAGTCGAGGACGAGCGCCTCATGGCTCGTCCACACCTGGGGCTCGGTCGCCGCCGGGGTGCCGTGGGCCGCCGGGCTGCGCCACCCCAGGTGCTCCATGACGTCGCTCGCCGCCATGTAGGCGGTCAGAATGCGGAGCGGATCGTGGCGGCGGCTTTCCGGATCGGGCTCAGGGCCGTTGACCATGTGTCCCCGGTACACGGGAAGTTCCATGCCACCGACCCGCTCCAGCGGCTTCGAACGGGGCTTGGCGAACTGGCCGGCGATGCGTCCGACCCGTACGACCGGCTTGCGGGTCGCCGTCTGCAGTGTCTCGGCGAGCAGGTCGAGCACGGCGGACTTGCGCCCCACATACTCCGCGCCGCACTCGCCCGGGTCCTCGGCACAGTCCCCTGCCTGCACCACATGGGCCTCGCCCAGGGCCACCTGGGCGAGCAAGGCTCGCAGGGCACGCACATCCTCCACCCTGACCAGCGGCGGACGGCCGGCCAGGACCTCACGGATGCGCCGCACCTGTGACGGGTCGTCCCACTCGGGCTGCTGCAGGGCCGGCTTGCGCATTTCCGTGACGGCTTTTCCCACGTCGGATCTCCGGTGAAATGTCGGTCGGGATGTGACTGCGCTCATAGGAAGGCGATCCTCGAAGGCCCTTCGGCGGCCACTGTCGGGCGCCGCAACAGCTCGGGAAAGGATGGTGACCCCTGCCGGATGTACTCCACCGAATTTCCTCTCTCGGTTTTCCGGAGCGGTGGTTCTCAGGGGTTGGAACCACCTCATCGCGACGGCCCGGTCCAGAAGCCGGCGCCCCGCGAATCCTGTTCGAGCCTCCCACCGATGTGCCGTCGCCCCAATCCCCTGGGGATCCCCTACATCCCCCCTAACCGGAGCCCCGATTCGACTGCCGACCCCTGGTCAGGTGGCATGTCCCCGGTGGGGCCCGCTGCTGTGGGCCCTGGCGGGTGAGCCTCCTGCGGAGCCGGCGGCCGTCACGGCACTGCCGAGCCCCGGGCAGAACAGGTGGAAAACGCGAAAGACCCCGCCCTGATGGGCGGGGTCGGTGCGACGGGTCGGTCGGTCAGAGCGTGCGGGATGTGCCTATGCACACCTCCAGCAATTCCGACGGGTCGCGCAGGACGGCATCCGGATTCTCCGCGAGAAGGGACTCGTCGTCGCTCTCGCCCCACAGGGCGGCGAATGCGGCGACACCGGCACCCCGCGCACTGGCGAGATCGGTGACGGCGTCGCCGATCATGACCGTCCGCGACGGGTCGGAGCCGAGCACGCCCAGGGCCTTCAGCACGATGTCGGGTGCCGGCTTGGGACGGACCACCTCGTCGGAACCGATGACGACGGTGAACAGGTCCAGCAGACCGAGCTGTTCGAGGAGCGAGCGGGCCCGCGGACCGCTCTTGCCGGTGGCGACGGCGAGCGGGATCCCGTGCGCCCGCAGCTCTCTCAGCATCTCCGGCACACCGTCGAAGACCGCGACGAGGTGTGCGAGCCGGTAGCTCTCACGGACGAAGGGGGCCTCCATCTCCAGCGGTAGGCCCATGATCCGCATGATGTCGGGGAAGTAGCGGCCCAGGTGCCGCTCGTACTCGTCGAACGGTGGCTCGCCGTTCCCCACCACTTCGGCGTAGGCGGTCCGAAACGCCTCGCGCATGACCGCGAAGCTGTTGACGAGCACCCCGTCGAGGTCGAAGACGACCGCGTCGATGGGTTCCGTCCAATGGGTACGGGCGCCGGGGGCGGCGGGGTCTTGGGTGGTGCCAAGACTGTCCATGGTGCTGTGGCGCTCCTTTTCGTGGTGCGGCGAGGTCGGGCGACGAGCCGCTGTCGCGGCGGTTCGGGAAGCGGCGCTGACGGACCGGCGCTCGCTCGTGCCGGTCACGCCCGCGTCGGCTGTCATTTCTCCTGCACGGCACGGGCCGAGGAGTAGACCCGCTCGATGGCGCCGATCGTGCGGCGCACCTCCTCGATCGCCCGGCCCGGCCCGGCCGGGTCCCGCAGCAGGGCGGGCAACTCGTCGAGCTGCCGGTCGTACTCCGTGCCGACGGGTTCTTCGGGCAGCGGGACCGGGTGGGTCCCGCCGTCGCGGGTGAGGGTCAGCTCGGGGCGGGGCAGCCGGTTGGGGCTGAAGCCGAACGTGCATCTCAGGGTCGCGCTGCCCGCGCTGCCGTCGACGCGGATCCGGGTGATGTCGAGTTCCTCGTGCGATGCCCAACTGGCGTGCAGGGAGAGCGAGATGCCGCCCTCGGTGACGAGGAACGCGCGGGCGGTGTCCTCGACGTCGACGGGGCCGGCGGCCGCGCGGCCGTTCCCTTGGGCCTCCTCGGCGCGCCAGGAGACGCGTGCGGTGTCCTGTGCGATGAAGTCGCCGGAGACCGCGCCGGTGACCTGTGTGAACTCCGCGGAGCCCAGCAACGGTGCGGCGATGTCGAACAGATGCCAGCCCAGGTCCACCAGCGCCCCGCCCCCGGACAGCTGACGCTGCGTGAACCACCCTCCTGCGTCGGGCACGCCGCGGGCGCGCACCCAGGACAATTCGAGGTGGCGGACGTGCCCCAGTTCGCCGACGCTCGCGAGGAGCATCCCGATGTCGGCGCGGTGACGGGCGGCGCTGCCCGCCAGGAGCCGGGCGCCGCCGACGCGTTCGGCCTCGGCCAGCTGCTCGGCCTCCGCCGACGTCAGGCACACGGGCTTCTCGAGGAAGACCGGAACACCCTTCCGGAGCAGGCCGCTCGCGATCTCGCAGTGCAGGTGATTGGGCACGGCCACGATGGCCAGGTCCACCTGTGCGGGATCCACGTCGTGCACGGCCGCGAGGACCGGAGTGCCGGGGTGGTCCACGGCGACGCTCTCGCGCGAGGCCGGGTCGGGATCCACCGCGGCGTTCACGGTGAACGCGGGGTGCAGGCGCAGTCGGGGCAGCCAGATGGAGCGCGCGGCCCAGCCGAGGCCCACCACGGCGGTGCGGATCGGCCGACCGCCCGGATGCGCAGCGCTCATGAGCCGAGCACGTCGGCGATGACGGCGGCGACCTCGTGCATCTGCTCCTCGGTGCCCAGCAGGGTCCGGTGGTGCAGCCACAGGCAGTCGGCGGTCAGCGCCTCGGAGTTGGGGCAGCGGCGGGCCAGTTCGTCCTCGGACATCTCCGGCGCGCCGATCTCCCAGAAGGCGTCCGTGCGGTAGATCGAACGGAACGCGACGAACGCGGGGACGCCGCGCTCGATGAGGGTGTCGACGACCTGGGCACGGCGCTCCTCGGTGATGCCGGGGACGCGGAACATGGCCATGTAGTGCGGGTTGCGGTCGCAGCGGCTGTCCAGCTGCTGCGGCACCACGCCGGGGATCTCGGAGAGGAGCGAGGACAGCAGCGGCGAGCGCTCCTCGCGCGTGGCGATCTGTGTGTCGAGACGGGCGAGTTGGGCGCGCAGCACCGCGGCGGAGAACTCGTTCATCCGGAAGTTGGAGCCCGAGGTGCGATGGAAGTAGCCGCGGTCGCCCCGGGGGCGGCCGCAGCTGTGCCGGACGAAGCCCTGCTCCGCCATCTCGGCGTCCGGGAACAGTACGGCACCGCCCTCACCCGCGGTCATGAGCTTGCCGTTCTGGAAGGAGAACGCCGCGACCGAGCCCAGCTCGCCGACTCGCCGGCCGTTCCAGGTGGCGCCCTGCGCGTGCGCGGCGTCCTGGATCAGCGGAACGCCGGAGTCGGCGGAGACCTTCTCCAGGGCGTCCATGTCGGCGAGTTGACCGGCCATGTGGACGGGCATGATGGCGCGGGTCCTCGGCGTGACGGCCTTCTCGACCTCGGCCGGGTCGATGCAGTAGGTGTCCGGGTCCACGTCCACCGGCACCACGACGGCGCCGAGGCGCTGCGCGGCCTGGGACGAGGAGATGAAGGTGAAGGCCGGCACGATCACCTCGGTACCGGGGCCGACACCCATGACCTCCAGGGCCAGTTCGAGTGCGTGTGTGCCGTTGGTGACAGCCAGCGCGTGCCCGCCGCCGTGGTACTCGGCGAACTCCCGCTCGAAGGCGTCGACCTCGCCGCCGCCCATGCGCCACCACTGCCCCTGCTCCAGGGCCCGGATCAGGCCGGTCCGTTCCGCGTCGTCGTACTGCGGCCACGCCGGAAGGTCTGAGCCCAGTCGCACACCACTGCTCATGCTGTTCCCTACTCCTCGGTCTATGCGCATGCGAATTGCCTCCGTATCGATCGTCACGGAGGCACGACACCATGTGCCGTACGCGGACCGGGTGTCCACGCGGACGCCGGCACCGGAACGCGTCGTCGGTGAGGTCCGCACACCGGGCCGTGCCGTTCGGCAGTCACCCCCGGCGGGGTCGTCGCGATCGGCACGCTAACCCAGTGGCCGATACGTCGTATTCCCCTGGTGACCCCCCTATGTGCCCCCTTGCTCGCAGGTTTACTTGCCGCTGATGTCCAGGCTGTATTGCCGTGCTATAAAAAGCACTTCCGCAGCAGTCCCGTACCGCGCGAGGTGCGCAATGAGCAGACTCCTGTTGTTGAACGGGCCGAATCTCGGCATACTCGGTAGCCGTCAGCCCGAGATCTACGGAACGGACACACTCGCCGACATCGAAGGCTGGGTCGCCGAGGAAGTCGCGGACCGCGGCTGGAAAGTAGAGGCGTTCCAGCACGACGGCGAGGCGGAGATGATCCGCACCGTTCAGGCCAACTACGACACCGTGGGCGCGATCATCAACCCGGCGGCCCTCATGATGGCCGGCTGGGGGCTGAGGGACGCGCTCGCCAACTATCCACGCCCGTGGATCGAGGTCCACCTCTCCAACGTCTGGGCCCGCGAGCAGTTCCGTCACGAGTCGGTGACCGGCCCGCTCGCCACCGGAGTGATCTTCGGTCTGGGCGCCACGGGCTACCGGCTCGCGGCCCGCGCGTTGCTGGAGAAGGTCACCGACAGCTGACGCGGCGCCACGCGCCGCGAGGCATCCCCCTTTCTCGCCGATCCGCCCCTCCGTGAATTCACCACGGACACGACTGAAAGCCTGAGGACACGACACGATGCTCAAGGGACAGACGGCGGAATCCGTGCTCGCCGCCCACCGCGACCGGCTGCGGCCCGTCGACCGGATGATTCCCGAGGCAGAGGCGCTGCCGGAGCCCACCGACGGCCAGGAACTGCTGGAGGTGGACGGAGCCCAGGGCCTGCTGACGCACGCCCGCGTCGACGCCGACGCGCTGGAAGCGGTGCTCGGCCCGCTGGACCGCTGGGAGCTCACTCCCCGCGTCTCCGGGCCCGAGGAGATGGCCGCTCTGCTCACGCGCTGGCAGCAGTACATGGAGAGTCACCCGGAACGCCCCGGTGCGGACTCCATGGCCGCCGTCGAGTGGCCCAGCCGCGACGTCGCCATGACCCGGGTCCTGCGCGCCTTCGGGTTCGTTCCGGAGTTCGTGATGATCGGCCGGCTCAAGGGCACCGACCTGGTGCCGGAGTCGGGCCAGGTCCGCGTGCGCCGCGCCACCCCCGAGGACAGCGAGGCGGTGTGCGAACTGCAGATGGTGGAGACCCGGTTCGACGCCGCGGTAAGCGGTGCCGTCGAGCGCGCCACCACCGAGGCGCTGCTGCGCGAGGAGATCGCCGCGTCGTTCAAGCTCGACGAACCGCTGATCTGGGTCGCCGAGTACGAGGGCGCGATCGTCGGTATGCACCGGGGCGAGGACTTCTCCGAGCCGCAGCAGGCATGGCTCGCGACGAAGATCGCTGCCGCCCCGGTCGCGCACCTGGTCTGCCAGGCCGTCAAGGAGGGCTACCGCAGCCTGGGCATCGGCACCTCCCTCGCGCACCACGTGCACGCCGATCTGGACGCCATGGGCATCGGTGCGGCGGTCGGCTACCACGCGATGTTCAACCCGATCTCCACGCCGTTCTGGCACCGCCACGGCTGGCGGCCGTACTGGAACCGCTGGATGCGCACCCCGGCCGCCTGAGCGGCCTCCTGGCGAGAATGACGTACGAGCCCTGTGGAGTGAACATGCTGGTGAAGGCGCTGGAGGAGCGGGCCGACGCCGTTCCCGATCTCACGGCCCTCGAATGCGAGGGCGTGGAGCTGACGTTCCGGGCGGTGCACGAGCGGGCCAACCGCCTAGCCCGTCACCTGGTCGCCTCGGGGGTGGGGCCCGACCGCGTCGTCGCGGTGATGCTGCCCCGCTCCACGGACCTGCTGGTGACGCTGCTTGCGGTGCTCAAGGCGGGCGGGGCCTACCTCGCGCTCGACCCGGAGCACCCCGCCGAGCGCGTGGCGTTCCAGGTCCGTGACGCCGCCCCGGTCGTCCTGGTGACGTCGGCGCGCATCGACGCCGACCGCACCGACCTCGGCATCGCCCGGGTCGTGCTGGACGATCCGGGGACGGCCGAGACGCTGGCGGCGCTGCCCGCCGGCCATCTGACGGACGCCGAGCGGGCCGCCCCGGCGGGGCCCGAGGACCTCGCGTACGTCATCTACACGTCGGGTTCCACCGGCACCCCCAAGGGCGTCGAGATCCCCGTGCGCGCCCTGCACAACCTGCTGGAGGCGATGCGCGAGCGGCTGTCCCTGGGGCCCGGCGACCGCATGCTGTCGGTCACCACCGCCACCTTCGACATGTCGGTCCCCGAGCTGTTCCTGCCGTACTACACCGGTGCCCGCGCGGTCATCGCGCCGCGCGCCACCGGGCAGGACCCGCGGGAACTGGGCGACCTGATCGTCCGCAGGGAGATCGGCACCGCCCAGGCCACCCCCACCCACTGGCACATGCTGGCCACCGTCAGCCCCGAGGCGCTGCGCGGCCTGCGCATCCTCATCGGCGGCGAGGCGCTGTCGGAGAAGCTGGCGGCGACGCTGCTCGACCTCGGCGCCGAGGTCGTCCAGTGGTACGGGCCCACCGAGACCACCGTGTGGTCCACGGTGCACCCGGTCACCGGACCCGCCGACGCGGCCGTCATCGGCAAGCCCCTGCGCAACACCCGGCTGTACGTCCTCGACGAGGACCTCGTGCCCGTCGAGCAGGGCACCGAGGGCGAGTTGTTCATCGCCGGCGCGGGCGTGGCCCGCGGGTACCTGAACCGGCCGGAGCTGACCGCCGAGCGCTTCCTGCCGGACCGTTTCGGTACCGGGGACGCTCTGATGTACCGCACGGGCGACGTGGTGCGGATGCGCCCGGACGGCGACCTGGAGTACGTCGGCCGCGCGGACCACCAGGTCAAGCTGCACGGCTTCCGGGTGGAGCTCGGCGAGATCGAGGCGGCCCTGGAGCGCTCCGAGGACGTCGACCAGGCCTCGGCGACCGTCCGCGAGGACCGGCCGGGCGACCGGCGTCTCGTGGCCTATGTGACGGCCGCGACCGGCCGCGTGCCCGACGTCAGGGAGCTGCGGAACTTCGTGGCGCAGACGCTGCCGCTGTACATGGTGCCGACCGCCGTGGTGGCCCTGGAGGAATTCCCGCTCACCCCCAACGGCAAGCTCGACCGCAAGGCCCTGCCGGCACCCGTCGTCGAGCACAACGCCATGGTCGAGACGCACCTGACGCAGTCCGAGCTGATGCTCAGCCGGCTGTTCGCCGAGGTCCTCGGCCTGGAGCAGGTGGACCCGCGCGACAGCTTCTTCGACCTCGGCGGCTCCTCGGTGCTCGCGGCACGGCTGCTGGCCCTGGTGCGCGCCGAGATGGACCTGGAACTGTCGATCCGGATGCTCGTGGAGTCCCCGACGCCCGCCGAGCTGTCCCGGCGGCTGACCGGTGAGGAGCCCCAGGACTCCTTCGCCGTACTGCTGCCGTTGATGACGAGGGGCTCCGCGCGGCCGCTGTTCTGCATGCGCCACCTCGGCGGCACAGCCTGGTGCTACGGGGTCCTCGCCCAGCACTTCAGTCTCGACCACCCCATCTACGGACTCCAGTCGCACACCTTCCAGGAGTTCGACACGCCGGTCGACAGCATCGCGGCCATGGCGGCGGACTACGCGGACCGCATCCGCGGCGTACAGCCCCACGGCCCCTACCGCATCCTGGGCTGGTCCTTCGGCGGCGTCCTGGCCCACGCCGTCGCCGCCGAGTTCCAAAGGCGCGGCGAGGAGATCGAGTTCCTCGGCGTCTTCAACACCAACCCGCACATCACGGACAAGGAGGACCGGGACGAGCAGGGTCTCATCGAGCTGATCCTGCTGATCAACGGCAAGGACCTCGCCGACTACGAGCGCCCGCTCAGGTACGAGGACGTCGCCGAGTTCGCCGACATGGCGACGAACTACGCCTGGCGCGGCAGGAAGAGCGCGGCCGAGACCTTCGTCGAGACCATGCTGACCGACCTCGCGGCATGGAAGAGCCACCGGCCCGAGAAGTACAGCGGCACCATGCACCTGTTCGCGGCCGACCCCAGCCCCGTCGCCGAGACGGCCTCCAGCGAGGCCTGGGCGCCCTACGTCGCGGGCGAGATCGTCCGCCACGAACTGGGCTGCGGCCACGAGGAGATGCTCAGCAGCCCACGCGTGCTGCGCCAGGCCGCCGCGATCGTCACCGACCACCTGCGCGACTGACCGGGTGGAGGCTGCCATCCGTTACCACCTGGGCATCGACGTCGGCGGCACCAAGGTGGCGCTGCGCGCGGAGCACGAGGACGGCACCGTGCGCGAGACCGGCTTCCGGTGGCCGCCGGCCGCGGACTCGCGGCCCGCGGACGCGGCGGCGGACCTGGCCCTGCTCGTCGGGCACGTCCGCGAGATGTCCGCCGACGCCGCGGGCGAGCCCTGCGGCGTCGGCGTGGCGATGCCCGCCACCCTCGACGCGTCGGGCGTCGTCACCGCCTGGCCCAACCGCCCCGGCTGGGTCGGTACCGACCTGGTCGGGGTGCTGGGCACGCTCTTCGGCACCACGCGGGTGGTCTGCGCGGACGACGGCGACCTCGCCGCACTCGCCGAGGCGCGCGCGGCGAGCCGCGCCGACCTGCTCTACCTCGGGGTCGGCACCGGCGTCGGCGGCGGGATCGTCCTCGACGGCAGACTGCTGCCCGGCCCGTCCCGCGGCTCCTGCGAGATCGGCCACCTGGTCGTGGACCGCGCCGGAGAACGGTGCGACTGCGGACGGCGCGGTTGTGTCCAGTCCGTGGCGTCGGGACCGGCCGTGCTGCGCCGTGCGGCGCGGGCCCGTGGCGCCGAGGTGTCCTTCGCCGACCTGGCGCGGGCGCTCGCCGACGGCGTGCCCTGGGCCGCCGACGCCGTACGGGAGGGCTGCGCGGCGCTGGCCACGGCCGCCGTCGGGGTGAGCGAACTGCTCCGGACCCGACTGGTCGTGATCGGCGGCGGGTTCGCGGCCGGCCTGCCCGGATTCACCGCCACGGTGGCGGCCGAGGTGGCGCGCCTGGCCCGTCCCGGTCATCCGCTGCCGCCGGTGGAGCCGGCCCGCCTCCAAGGGCTCTCCTCGTTGCGGGGGGCAGTCCTGCTGGCCAAGGAGTCGCACGTCTGACCGGTCGTGACCCGAGTCGGAACAGGGCGGTAGGGGCCGGTCCGGACGGGAGCTCCCGTCCGGACCGGCCCCTACCGCGTGTCGCGCAGGTGAGCTGCTCAGACGGCCGCGCGCGGCGTCTCCGCCAGCACCCGCGTGACGACCTCTTCGGGCAGACCTGACACCAGCTCCGGCCCGTCCTTGCCGTCCAGCACGAAGGTCAGGCCCGACGTCGCCTTCTTGTCCCGCCGCATCAGTTCGATCAGCTGGGCCGGGCCGACGTCGGCGGGCAGTTCGTGGGGCAGCCCGTAATGGCGCACCACCTCCAGGTGCTCCACCGCCCGCTGCGCGTCGATCCGGCCCAGCGCCTGGGCGAGCCGCCCGGCGAACACGGTGCCGATCGCCACGCCCTCGCCGTGCCGCAGCCGGAAGTCGGTGGCCAGTTCCAGGGCATGGCCCAGGGTGTGGCCGTAGTTGAGCAGGTGGCGCAGGCCCGTGTCGCGCTCGTCGGCGGACACGATCTGCGCCTTGCGGGCCACGCTCGCCGCGATCTGCTCGTGCAGCGGCAGCTCCCGCAGGTCGCCGGCGCCGATGAAGTGGCACCGGGCGATCTCGCCGTAGCCGTTGAGCATCTCGCGCTCGGGCAGTGTCCGCAGGTAGTCGGTGTCGCAGAGCACCGCGCTGGGCTGCCAGTAGGTGCCGATGAGATTCTTGCCCTCGGGCGTGTTCACCGCGGTCTTGCCGCCGACACTGGCGTCCACCTGCGCGAGCAGCGAGGTCGGCAGGTGCACCACGGCCACCCCGCGGTGGTAGAGGCCGGCGGCGAGCCCCACGACGTCCGTCGTGGTGCCGCCGCCGACCGAGACGACCACGTCGGTCCGGGTCAGGCCGAAGCGAACGAACTCGCGGCACAGCGCCTCGACCGTGCCGAGCGTCTTGTCCGTCTCACCGTCGCGCGCCCGCAGGGTCAGCGACGGCACCCCGGGATCGGGGATCCAGTCGTCCGGTCGGGCGGAGACGACCGCCGCGCGCCGCGCGCCCAACTGCCGTACGATCCCGGGCAGCGAGTGCCGCACCCCGGGTCCGATGTCGACGGGGTAGGAGCGGTCGCCGAGTTCCACCCGGATCCGGGTGTGCTGACGCATCGAATTCGTCATGTCCGTCTATGTCCCTTTCCCTGCCGTCCCACCGTCGACGGAAGGCTTCCGGGGAAAATGCTGTTCTCCCCTACTGCCCGCGGCAATCACGGCCCGTTTATCACAGGCGTTTCGGGTGGTTGGCCGATAACACAATGGCTGATCGTGCGGCGGTGCAGCCTATTACCGGCGGCTCGCCGCCCCAAACCTTTCCAGGGTCAATTCTGGTCACCTTCCTAGTCGCGAACGCATAGGGGGCCGTAGGGGGAGTGCTGAAGGCCGTCGGATGAGAAGACTGTCTGGGGTGAACCATCTGCCATTGCGGGCTGCTCGTCTGCAGTCGCCCCGGAGGGATGACGACAATGTTGCGCACGGAGCTCATCCGGCCACTTCCTGAACTGCTGGTCCACCAGGCCCGGCGCTTCGGGGCCAAGGTCGCCTACAGCGATGCCCGACGGAGTGTCGGCTACGCCGAGCTGGAGCTGCGCACCCATCGACTGGCCGGACATCTGGCGGAGTTGCGGCTGCAACCCGGCGACCGCGCGGCCATCTGTCTGGGCAACCGCGTGGAGATGGTCGAGAGTTACTACGCGATCACCCGGGCCAGCGCCATCGGCGTCCCCGTCAACCCGCAGAGCAGTGACGCGGAACTCACACACATCCTCGACGACAGCGGCGCCCGGATCGTCATCACGGACCACCTCCACGTGGAGCAGCTGCGGCGCCTGCTGCCGGACCGCCCGCACCTGACGGTCGTCCTGGTCGGTGACGAGGAGGTGCCGTCGGACTTCCTGCCGTACGAGGCGTTCGCGACCCGCGACCCGGCCACCCCGGCCCGCGACGACCTCGGCCTGGACGACCTGGCGTGGATGCTCTACACCTCGGGCACCACCGGCAAGCCCAAGGGTGTGCTCTCCACCCAGCGCAACTGCCTGTGGTCGGTGGCCGCCTGCTATGTGCCGGTGCCCGGACTCGGCCCCGAGGACCGCGTCGTGTGGCCGCTGCCCCTCTTCCACAGCCTCTCGCACATCGCCTGCGTGCTGTCCGTGGCGGCCGTGGGCGCCAGCGCCCGGATCGTCGACGGCCTCTCGGCCGAGGACGTGCTGACCGCGCTGCACGAGGAGCGCGCCACTCTTCTCGCCGGCGTCCCCACCCTGCTCCACTACCTCCTCGACGCCGCCCGTGAACGCGGCTTCGCCGCACCCCAGCTGCGTGTGGCCCTGGTCGGCGGCGCGGTCACCACCGCCTCGCTGCGCCAGTCGTTCGAGCGCGTCTTCGGCGTCCCGCTCATCGACGCCTACGGCTCCACCGAGACCTGCGGCTCCATCACCGTCAACTGGCCCTCGGGCGACCGCGCCGAGGGCTCCTGCGGCCTGCCGGTGGTGGGCCTGGGCGTACGGCTGGTGGACACCGAGACCGGCGAGGACGTCGCCGACGGCCAGGAGGGCGAGGTGTGGGTGCGCGGCCCGAGCGTCATGGCCGGCTACCACAACCAGCCCGAGGCCACCGCCGCCGCCTTCAAGGACGGCTGGTACCGCACCGGCGACCTCGCCCGCCGCGACGAGGCCGGCTACTTCACCATCACCGGACGCAAGAAGGAACTCATCATCCGCGCCGGCGAGAACATCCACCCCGGCGAGGTGGAGGAGGTGCTGCGGACCGTCCCCGGCGTCGCCGACGTCGCGGTCGTCGGCAAGCCGCACGACGTGCTGGGCGAGGTGCCGGTCGCGTTCATCGTCCCCGGCCCGCAGGGACCGGACACCGAACGGCTGTTCGCCGAGTGCCGCGAACGGCTCTCCTACTTCAAGGTGCCCGAGGAGCTCTACGAGATCGAGTCGATCCCGCGCACCGCCTCCGGCAAGATCATCCGGCATCGGCTGCTGGAGACGAGTGCCCGACTGCGCGCCACCAGCAGCGGCCTGTACGACTCGCTGTTCCGCCTCGACTGGGTCCCCAGCTCCCCGCTGTCCCTGGGCGGTTCCGAGCGCGAGCCGGGCCGCTGGGCGCTGGCGGGTCCCGACCGCCTCGGCCTGGCCGCCGTCCTGGACGACGCGGGTGTACGGTGCGAGGCCCACGCCGGTCTGGCCGACGCCCACGCGGCGGCCCGTCCCGCGGCCCACGGCGGCCCCGACGTCCTCCTCGTGGACCGGAGCGCCGACGCACCCGGCACGGCCGACGTGTCCGGAGCGGGCGTCCGGGAGTTCGCCACGGCGCTGGAGGACTGGCTCGCCGACGAACGGACCGAGGGCACCACGCTCGTGGTCCTCACCCGCCGCGCCGTGGCCGCCGGGGACGGCGAGGACGTGCACGACCTCGCCCACGCCCCGCTGTGGGGCCTCGTACGCGCGCTGCAGACCGAGCACCCCGGCCGGCTCGTGGTCGCCGACCTCGACACGGACGGACTCGGCGAGCACGGAGCGCCGCCGTTCACCGCCGCCGTGGCCGCGGGCGAGCCACAGCTCGCCGTCCGCTCCGGAGTCGTCCTGCTGCCGCGCTTCGCCCGCGTCTCCATGGACCGGGAGGAACCGCCGCTCCCGCTGCTCGACCCCGACGGCACGGTCCTGGTCACCGGCGCCACCACCGCCCGGGGCACCGCGCTGGCCCGGCACCTCGTGACCGCGCACGGCGCCCGCCACCTGCTGCTGACCTCCGCTCCCGGTCACTGGGACGACACCGTGGAGACACTGCGCGCCGAACTCACCACGGCCGGGGCCCAGATCACCGCCGCCGCCTGCGACCCGTGCGACCGGACCGCGCTCGCCGCACTGCTGGCGGACGGGAAACGGCCGCCCCTGACGGCCGTGGTGCACGCGGAGGAGGCCACCGGCACCGCCGCCGAGGCGGCACACGTCCTGCACGACCTCACCGCCGGCCGCGACCTGGCCTCGTTCGTCCTGTGCTCCTCGCCCCTCGGCGTCCTCGGCGCCCCCGGCGGCGGCACGGAAGCGGCCGACAGCGCCGCGCTGGAGGCGCTGGCCCAGCACCGGCGCGCCCACGGCCTGCCCGCCCTGTGCCTGGCCTGGGGCCCCTGGCAGGACGGCGCGGCCGAAGGAGCCGAGCCCGCCGTGCCGTTCGCGGCCGGAGAACTGACCGAGCAGCAGGCCCTGGTGATGTTCGACGCCGCGCACGCCGCGGACGAGGCGGCGTTCGTCGCGATGCGCCTCGACAACGCCGCCCTGCTCGGTGGCCCCGTCCCCGCCCCGCTGCGCGGCCTCATCGACACCACGGTCCGTCAGCTCCCCGCCCAGACCACGGGCTTGCGCGACCGCCTGGAGCGCCTGTCCGCGCAGGAGCGCGAGCAGACGCTGCTGCGGCTCGTACGCACGGAGGCGGCCGAGGTCCTGGGCCGGAAGGGCACCGACGACATCCCGGCCGACCGGGCCTTCAAGGAACTGGGCTTCACCTCCGTCATGGTCGTCGCACTGCGCGACCGGCTCGGCGCGGCCACCGGACTGCGCCTTCCCGCCACCACCGCCTTCGACCACCCGACCCCCACGGCCCTGGCGCACCGACTGCTGGGCGAGATCTTCGGCGAGCCCGCCGACGGTCGCGCGCCGAGGTTGCCCGCGGCGGCCGGCACGGCCTCCGACGAGCCGATCGCGATCGTCTCGATGGGCTGCCGGCTGCCGGGCGGCGTCACCTCGCCCGAGGAGCTGTGGCGCCTGGTCGCCGAGGGCACCGAGGGCCTCTCCCCGTTCCCGGCCGACCGCGGCTGGAACCTGGAGGAGCTGTACGACCCCGACCCCGACGCCGCCGGCACGTCCTACGTCGAGGTGGGAGGCTTCCTCGACGACGTCGCGGGCTTCGACGCCGCCTTCTTCGGCATCTCCCCGCGCGAGGCGCTGGCCATGGACCCGCAGCAGCGGCTGCTCCTGGAGACCTCGTGGGAGGTCTTCGAGCGCGCCGGCCTGGATGTGACCGCCCTGCGCGGTGCGGACGTCGGTGTCTTCGCCGGAGTCATGTACCACGACTACACCTCGCGGGCGCTGCGCCCCGCGAAGGAGATCGAGGGCTACCTCGGCGTCGGCGGCGCGGGCAGCGTCGTCTCCGGCCGGGTGGCGTACACCTTCGGCTTCGAGGGGCCTGCGGTGACGGTGGACACCGCGTGCTCGTCGTCGCTGGTGGCCCTGCACCTGGCCGCCCAGGCGCTGCGCTCGGGGGAGTGCTCCCTGGCGTTGGCCGGCGGTGTCGCGGTGATGTCGACGCCGGGCAGTTTCGTGGAGTTCTCGCGGCAGCGGGGGCTCGCCGCCGACGGCCGCTGCAAGGCGTTCGCCGCCGCGGCCGACGGCACCGGCTGGTCCGAGGGCGTGGGCCTGCTGCTGCTCGAACGGCTCTCGGACGCCCGCCGCAACGGCCATGACGTGCTGGCGGTCGTGCGCGGCAGCGCGGTGAACCAGGACGGCGCGTCCAACGGCCTGACCGCGCCCAACGGCCCCTCCCAGCAGCGGGTCATACGCCAGGCCCTCGCCAACGCGCGCCTGACA
>NZ_KQ948215.1:398951-405000 GCF_001514035.1 Streptomyces yokosukanensis
CCGCCGACGAACTCGCCCCGGCCGAGGCCGCCCCCGGCGGCACACGGGAGCGCACACTGCCCGGGGGACTCGTCCCGCTCGTGCTCTCCGCCACGTCGGCGGACGCACTGCGCGCCCAGGCCGCACGCGTCGCCGCCCTCCTCGCACAGGACCCCGCCCCTTCGCCGGCCGACGTGGCCCTCACGCTCAGCGCCCGCGCCGCCTTCGAGCACCGCGCGGCCGTGGTCGCCGACTCTCCGGAAGAGGCCCGGCGCGGCCTTGCGGCCCTCGCCGAGGGCGAAGGCACCACCGGCACCGCCACCGACGGCAAGCTCGCGATCGTCTTCGCCGGACAGGGCGCGCAGCGCGTCGGCATGGGCCGCGAACTGTACGCCGCCTTCCCGGTGTACGCCCGCGCCTTCGACGAGGTCTGCGCCGCCCTGGACCGGTGGCTCGACCGCCCCCTGCGCGACGTCGTCCTGGCCGAGCCCGGCACCCAGGAGGCCGACCTGCTCGACCGGACCGCCTACACCCAGGCCGGCCTGTTCGCGGTGGAGGTGGCCCTCTTCCGCCTGGTGGAGTCCTGGGGCGTGCGGCCCGACCTCGTCGCCGGGCACTCCATCGGCGAACTCGCCGCCGCCCACGTGGCCGGCGTCTGGTCCCTGCGGGACGCCGCCGCCCTGGTCGCCGCCCGCGGCGCACTGATGCAGCGGCTGCCCGAAGGCGGCGCCATGATCGCCGTTCAGGCCACCGAGGAGGAGGTCGCGCCCGACCTGCGCGACGGTGTGACGATCGCCGCGCTCAACGGCCCCGAAGCCGTGGTCCTCTCCGGCGACGCCCCGGCCGTCGAGGCCCTCGCCGACCGGTTCGCGGCCCGCGGCCGCAAGACCAAGCGCCTGCGTGTCTCCCACGCCTTCCACTCGCCGCGCATGGCACCGATGCTCGGTGCCTTCCAGGAGGTCGCCGCCGGACTGACCTTCCACACCCCCACGCTGCCCGTCGTGTCCAACCTGACCGGCACCCTCGCCGACCCCGCCCAGCTGTGCACCCCCGAGTACTGGGTGCGCCACGTCAGCGACACGGTCCGCTTCTCCGACGGCCTGCGGACCTTGCGCGAGCAGGGCGCCCGCACCGTGCTCGAACTCGGTCCCGGCGGTGTGCTGACCGCCATGGCCCAGGACTGCCTGTCCGACGACGTCGACTGCGTGGCCGGGCTGCGCGACGGCAGGCCGGAGCCGAAGGCGCTGCTGACCGCCGTCGCCCGCGCGCACACCCGGGGCGCCCGCGTCGACTGGCCCGCGCTGTTCGCGGGCAGCGGCGCCCGTCGCACCACGGTGCCGACCTACGCCTTCCAGCACGAGCGCTACTGGCTGGACGCCTCGGATCCCGGTGCCGTCGGCGGCCTGGACGCCGCGGGAATCACCGCCGTCGGCCACCCCCTGCTCACCGCCACGGTCGAGCTGCCCGAGGCCGACGCCGTCACCTTCACCGGACGCCTCTCCCTGGCCGCTCAGCCCTGGCTCGCCGACCACGCCGTCGGCGGCACGGTACTGCTGCCCGGCACCGCCCTGGTGGAGATGGCTGTCCGCGCCGGCGACGAGATCGGCCACGGCACCGTCCGCGAACTCGTCCTGGCCAGCCCCCTCGTCCTGCCCGACACCGGCACCGTACGGATCCGTGTGCACGTCGGCCCGCCCGACGAGACCGGCGACCGCCCCGTCTCCGTCCACTCCCGCCCCGACGGCGGCGACACGCTCTGGACCCGCCACGCCGGTGGCGTCCTGACCAGGACGGCCGTCGACCCCGGCACCGACCCGGACCCGTGGCCGCCCAGGGACGCCACCGCCGTACCCGTGAGCGACTTCTACCAGGAGCGCGCCGCGGCCGGATACGACTACGGCCCCGCCTTCCAGGGCCTGCGCGCGGTGTGGACCCGCGGCGAAGAGGTCTTCGCCGAGGTCGCCCTCGACGACGAACTCCACCCGGACGCCGAACTGTTCGGCCTCCACCCGGCCCTCTTCGACGCCGCCCTGCACCCCAGCGCCTTCGGCGCCGTCGCCGAGCCGGACGACGGCCGGCGCCTGCTGCCCTTCGCGTGGCAGGGAGTACGGCTGCATGCCGCGGGCGCCAAGACTCTGCGGGTCCGGCTGACCCCGGCCGGACCCAACGAGGTGTCCCTGCGCATCACCGACGCCACCGGCGCCCCGGTCGCCGCCGTCGACTCCCTCGTCCTGCGCCCGGTGGCCGCCGAGCAACTGCGCCCGGCCGCCGAGCCGCGCCACGAGGCGCTGTTCCGTACGGTGTGGACGGCGCTGCCGGTACAGGCGCGCACGGACGGGCTCGACGGGATCCGTGTCCTCGACGCCACCGCCGCGGGCAGCGACGCGGAAGCCGTGCACGCGCTGACCACACGTGTGCTGGCGGACCTGCAGGCGTTCCTCGCGGACCCCGGCGACGACACCGCGCGGTTGCTGGTGGTCACCCGCGGCGCGGTCGCCGTACGCGGCGGCGAGACGGTCACCGACCCGGCGGGCGCCGCGGTCTGGGGCCTCGTGCGCTCCGCCCAGTCCGAGAACCCCGACCGCCTCCTCCTCGTCGACACCGACGGACACGCCGCCTCCCGCGACGTCCTCACCGGCGTCCCGGCCGCCGCCGCGGCCCTGGAGGAGCCGCAGTCGGCGATACGCGAGGGCGAGGTCCTCGTGCCCCGCCTGAGCCGGACCGCCGACGACGGCCTGACGATCCCGGACGGCGCCCGCACCTGGCACCTGGACACCACCGGCCCCGGCACCCTGGAGAACCTGGCCCTCGTACCGGACGCCGAACCGGCACCGCCGGGACCCGGCCAGGTCAGGGTCGCCGTACGCGCCGCAGGCATGAACTTCCGCGACGTCCTCATCGCCCTGGACATGTACCCGGGCCGCGCCGCGATCGGCGGCGAGGGTGCGGGCGTCGTCCTGGAGACCGGCCCCGGCGTCACCGGCCTGGCACCCGGCGACCGCGTCATGGGCCTGTTCCCCGGCGGGGCGTTCGGGCCGCAGGCCGTGACCGACCACCGCAGGCTCGTCCGCATCCCGGCCGGCTGGAGCTTCGCACAGGCCGCCGCCGCACCCATCGCCTTCCTCACCGCCCTCTACGGGCTGCGCGACCTGGCCGGCCTGCGGGCCGGCGAGACGGTCCTGGTCCACGCCGCCGCCGGTGGTGTCGGCACCGCCGCCGTCCAAGTGGCCCGCCACCTCGGCGCAGAGGTGTTCGGCACCGCCAGCCACGGCAAGTGGGACGCCCTGCGCGCGAGCGGACTCGACGACGTCCACATCGCCGACTCCCGGACCACCGAATTCGAGCAGCGCTTCCTGCGGGCCACCGGCGGCCGCGGCGTCGACGTCGTCCTCGACGCGCTGGCCGGCGAGTTCGTCGACGCGTCGCTGCGTCTGCTGCCGCGCGGCGGCCGCTTCCTGGAGATGGGTAAGACCGACATCCGCGACGCCGCCGATGTCGCCGAGGACCACCCCGGCGTGCAGTACCGGGCCTACGACCTCGCGGAGGCGGACGACGACCGGGTGCGGCAGCTGCTCGACGAACTCGCCGACCTCTTCGAACGCGGCGTACTCGGCCCGCTGCCGGTGACGGCGTGGGACATACGGCGCGCCCCGGACGCCTTCCGGCACCTCAGCCAGGCCCGCCACGTCGGCAAGGCCGTGCTGACCCTGCCGCGCCGCCCCGATCCCGAGGGCACCGTCCTCGTCACCGGCGGCACCGGATCCCTCGGCGCGCTCGTCGCCCGCCACCTCGTCACCGAGCACGGCGCCCGTCACCTGCTGCTCACCAGCAGGCGCGGCCCCGACGCGCCCGGCGCGGCCGAACTCGCCGCCGAACTGACCTCACTGGGCGCATCGGTACGCGTCGCGGCCTGCGACGCCGCCGACCGCGACGCGCTGGCCCGACTCCTGGAGTCCGTACCGGCCAAGGCGCCCCTGACCGCCGTGGTCCACACCGCGGGCGTCGTCGACGACGGAGTGCTCGCCGCGCTCACCCCGGAACGGACGGCCACCGTCCTGCGCCCCAAGGCCGACGCCGCCCTGAACCTGCACGAGCTGACCAAGGACCTGGACCTCGCCGCCTGGATGCTGTTCTCCTCGGCCGCAGGTGTCCTCGGCAATCCCGGACAGGCCAACTACGCGGCGGCCAACTCCTACCTGGACGGACTCGCCCGGATCCGCCACGCCCAGGGGCTGCCCGCGGTGTCGCTCGCGTGGGGCCTGTGGTCGCACGCCAGTGACATGACCGGTGCGCTCGCCGTGGCCGACCTGCGGCGCACACAGCGCACGGGCATGCTCGGCCTCGCGGCCGACGAAGGCCTGGCCCTGTTCGACGCCGCCCTGACGGCCGAGGAGCCGGCCCTCGTGCCGACCCGGTTCGACCTGTCCGTACTGCGCGGCCAGGCGGCCTCCGGCGGGCTCCACCCGCTGCTGCGCGGACTGGTCCGCACACCGCGCCGCGCCGCGGCCGCCGGTCCGGCCGCCGGCCGCACGCTCGTCGAGCAGCTCGCCGCGCTCCCGGCCGACGAGAAGGCGGCCCTCCTCCTCGACGTGGTCCGCAAGGAGGCCGCGACCGTCCTCGGCCACGCCGACGCCTCGCTGGTCGGGCCCGACCGCGCCTTCAAGGAGGCCGGCTTCGACTCGCTGACGGCCGTGGAACTGCGCAACCGCCTCGGCAAGGCCGTCGGGATGAGGCTGCCGACGACCGCCGTGTTCGACTATCCGGCCCCCACGGTGCTCGCCCAGTACCTGCTCAAGGCCCTCGACCAGGAGTTCGACCCGGTCACGGCCAAACTCGACGCCCTGGAGAGCGCGCTCGACGCACTCCTGACGGAGGAGCTGGCACACTCCGGCATCCCCTCCCGGCTGCGGTTCCTGGGCACGCGGATCCAAGAGGCCGCGCTGAGCGACAGGTTCGCCGAGACCGCCGCCACCACGGACCGACTCGAAGCCGCCACGGCCGACGACGTCTACGCCTTCATCGACAACGAGCTCGGACTCGGCTGACCCGCCACCCCGAAAGAGGAGAACAGGTTCCATGACCACCGACGAGAAGGCGCTCACCTACCTCAAGCGGGTCTCGGCCGAGCTGCACCAGACCAGGGAGACGCTGCGCGAGGAGCAGGGCCGGCGCACCGAACCCATCGCCATCGTGGCCATGGGCTGCCGGTTGCCGGGCGGGGTGACCTCGCCGGAAGGACTGTGGCACCTGGTCTCCGAGGGTACCGACGCGATCAGCGCGTTCCCGGCCGACCGCGGCTGGGACCTCGACGCACTCTACGATCCCGACCCGGACACCTCGGGCACCTCGTACGTGCGTGAGGGCGGCTTCCTCGACGACGTGGCGGGCTTCGACGCGGACTTCTTCGGGATATCCCCGCGCGAGGCGCTGGCCATGGACCCGCAGCAGCGGCTGCTGCTGGAGACCTCCTGGGAGACCCTGGAGCGCGCCGGACTCGACCCCTCCGCCCTCAAGGGCGACAACGTCGGCGTCTTCATCGGGGTCGCCGGACAGGAGTACGCGCCCCGCATGGGCACCGGCTCCCAGGACATCGAGGGCTATGTGCTGACCGGCGGCGCGGGCAGCGTCGTCTCCGGCCGGATCGCCTACACCCTCGGCTTCGAGGGGCCCGCGGTCACGGTGGACACCGCGTGCTCGTCGTCCCTGGTCTCCATCCACCTGGCCGCGCAAGCGCTCCGCAACGGCGAGTGCTCGCTCGCGCTGGCGGGCGGGGTGGCGGTGATGTCGACGCCGGGCGCCTTCGTGGAGTTCTCCCGGCAGCGGGGACTCGCCTTCGACGGCCGGTGCAAGGCCTTCGCCGCCGCAGCGGACGGCACGGGCTGGGCGGAGGGCGTCGGCGTACTGCTCCTGGAGCGCCTGTCCGACGCCCGCCGCAACGGCCATGACGTGCTGGCGGTCGTGCGCGGCAGCGCGGTGAACCAGGACGGCGCGTCCAACGGCCTGACCGCGCCCAACGGCCCCTCCCAGCAGCGCGTCATCCGGCAGGCGTTGGAGAACGCCCGGCTCTCCG
>NZ_KQ948216.1:0-359938 GCF_001514035.1 Streptomyces yokosukanensis
CACTGCCCCCGTACGTCCGCTCCGCCTGTTCGGACCGACCTCCACTCGGATCCGACCATCATATGAAACGGCTTATGCGGAGTCAGAAACAGTCAGGCAACAAGTCGCCCCCGGGTGCGGGGTCCGCCATAGCTCGGGGCCGAGTCGGCGTCCATGTCCGCCGAGGCGTTGCCGTGGGCCCGTACGTCCCGTTCGGCTGTCTCCCGGGCCTCCCGGGAGACGGTGTCGGCTCGCGCGGCGTCTGCCGTGGCCAGTGCCCGTACCGCAGCTGCCAGCTGGGACCGGGCTTGCGGCCCCACCGCCGCCCGGTGCACCGTGACGAAGTCCTCCGCCCCGGCGACGGAACTCCGGGCCGTGAGCCACGCGGCGGCGTCCAGCACGCCGGAACCGCCCACCTCCAGGCGCTCGACGGCCCGGGTGATCCGGCGCAGGGCGTCCAACGGGTCGTACGGGCCCGAGGTCAGCTCCTCCCGTACGGCGGCCAGCACCCCGACCGCGTGCGCGAGCCGCGCGTGCTGTTCGCCGATGGTCAGCGGTGTCCGCGTCCGCCCCTGCCGGGCCTCCGCCAGCTTCGCCTCCGCGCCGGTCAGCGCGGCCGGTACCAGGTCCGCCGCCTCCCGCAGCTCCACCGCGAGGCGTTCCACCGCGCCGACCAGCACCGCGGCCTGGGCCACCGCCGCCTCGCCCGCCCGCAGCCGGCCCGCGGCCTCCGCCGTCCCGTCCGCGCCGTCCGACTCGCCCGCGCCGCCCGCACTGTCCGCGCTATCGGTCCTGTCCATCTTGTCCGCCTCGTCCATGTCGGCCGCCTGGCGGGCCTCGTTGAGGCGTGAGGTGGCGAACACCAGCCGGTCCTTGGCCTGTTCGAGCCAGCCGGTGACCGGCTCGGCGGCCGAGTGGGCGTACCGGTCGTGAAGCGCCGCCAGTGTGTCCTGCGCGGTGACCGTCTCGGCCGTCAGATCGCGAAAGCGGGTCTCGGCGATCTCCAGGGCCGGGCGCAGGCCGGCGCCGGCCAGGTCGCGGAGACGGTCCAGGGCCGGCGCCTCCGCGTCCAGTCGGCGCCCCGCCTCCGCGCACCGGCCGACCACCCCCACCAGTGCCTGGCGGCGGGCCACCGGATCCTGCGGCATTCCCTCCTCGTACCGCCGCCAGATCGCGTACGCGGCCGCCAGTTCGGTCTCGGCGGCCCGCAGGGCATGGACGAAGGGCTCGGTCCCGGTGTCCGTGAACCTCGCCTGGACGAAGGAGAGTTCCTCCCGGCTCGTGCGTACGCAGTCGTCGGCCAGGACCAGCGCCGCCCGGGCCTGGCGCTCGGAGTCGGCCGGGGTGGGGGTCGGCGGGGCGGCGGAGACGGTGCCGGGGGTCGTGCGGGTGCGGGCACGGCGGGTGCGGCGCAGATAGCCGTACCCGGCCAGCCCCACGGCCGCCACCAGCGCCACGAGGGGCAGCACCAGGTCCGCGGTGGACGTCCCGCCCTGCTGAGCGGCGGAGGCGGCGGAGGTGGCGGGGCCGGTGGCCGCGGTGGGAGCGCTCGCAGCCGTGACGACCGCCGCCACCGGAACCGGATCTTGCGCACCGACCGTCATCACCGGCAACACCAGCCCCCCTGTCCCGACCACGGCACCCAGCAGGGCATGCGTCACCCACACCCATATGTGCGCCGTGGCGCGCCGGGGTCGGCCGCGGATCCGGGAGGACGTCACATTTCGGAGCGTATGGGCAGGTAGACGCCTTCGCGAGCGGGACGGATACGGGTGGGGGACGAGACGGACAGGGGGTCAGGAATGGACGACAGGGGAATGGCCGAGGGAGGAAGGGCCGAGGGAGGAAGGGTCGAAGAGGGGGCGGTCGTCGAAAGCGAAGGCGACGGCGAGGGCGACGGCGAGGGCGAAGGTGAGCGCGAAGGCGACGCCGAGGCGACGAAGAGCCATCGGTGGCGCCACTGGTCCGGGCGCCGCCGCCTGCGCCGCACCGTCGCCGCCGCCCTCCTCGCCCTGCTCCTTCCCCTCCTCACCGCCGAAACAGCCCTCCGCGTCAACTACACCGGCACTCCGAAACCCGGCACCACCACCCGCCACCAGGACGCCCTGTGGCTCGGTCACGCCTGGGTCGACGGTCGCAAGAGCGAGCGCGACGTCCAGGCACTCGCCCGCCGCCTGAAGGACACCGGTGTCCGGGACCTGTACATCCACTCCGGCCCGCTGGAACACGACGGCACGCTGCCCGACTCCGCCTACCCGAAGGCCCGTTGGCTGATACCGGCCCTGCACCGTGCGGCGCCCGGCGTCCGTGTGCAGGCCTGGCTGGGTGACAAGCTGGCCTCCGAGGGGCCCGAGGGGATGCGTCTGGACCGTTCCGCCACCCGCGCCGCGATCCTCGCCTCCACCCGCCGCGTGCTCGCCGCCGGTTTCGAGGGGGTCCACTTCGACCTGGAGCCGCTGCACTCCGGCGACCGCGACTACCTCGCCCTCCTCGACGACCTGCGCGTCCTCACCCACGCCCGGCACGCCGTCCTCTCCGTCGCCGCCCACCAGATCGACCCGCTGCCCGCGTTCCACTCCTTCTGGGGCGCGACCACCGGTCACCCCAAGTGGTGGTCGCAGTCCTTCTTCGGGCAGGTGGCCCGCCGGGTGGACCAGATCGCCGTCATGTCGTACGACACCATGCAGCCGCTGCAGAGCCTGTACGGCGGCTACGTGGCCCAGCAGACGAGCCTCGCCCTGGAGGTCACCCCGGACACCACCGACCTGCTCATGGGGCTGCCCTTCTACCACGAGAACCGCTTCGGCCACTGGGCCCACGCGGAGACCGTCCCGGCCGCCGTACGCGGTGTCCGCCTCGGCCTGTCCCGCACCGACGCCGACCGTGTCCGCTTCGGTGTCGCCCTGTACGTCGACTTCGCGGCGACGGAGGCGGACTGGCGGGCCTACGAGGAAGACTGGGTCCGGTGAACGGGCTCCCTGGGGAAGACTGAGGCCGGTGCCCGAGACCCGACAGCCCCGGACCGTCGCCGACCTCGCCCCCCCTCGCCCGTGCCGCCTTCGGCCCGCGCCGCACGCTGAGCGCCCTCACCCGGCTGCGCGGCGGCTCCCACGCACGTCTCACGGCGGCGGGGGTCCGCACCCCGCGCCTGCTCCACATGGACCTGGAGGCCGGCGCGGCCGTCGTCGAGGACCTGACCGGCGGCAGTCTGGAGCAGGCCCTGCGGCGGGACCCGCAGGCGGCCGGCCCGGCGCTGCGACAGCCCGCCGAGGCCCTGCACGCCCTGCGCGGGTGCCGTTCCGCCGCCCATGGGCATGTGCGGGGCCGTGGCCGTCGTCACGGAGTGGGTGCCGCCGTTCGCCCGTCGGCGGGTGCTGCGGCCACGGCTGTGGGGGTACGGGACGCTGGTGAGCGCGGTCGGGTTCGCCCTGTTCATGTTCCTCGGGCCGCTCGCCGACGCGGGGCTGGACGTGCTTCCCGCCACCGGGTGGTGCCTGTGGATGGCGGGAATGGCGGTCCAGTACCTCGGCCGGCGTCCGGGCCGCACCGCTACGAGGACCGCCTCCTGATCTTCGAGCCGAGCCAGACCAGCGGGTCGTACTTGCGGTCGACCGCCCGTTCCTTCATCGGGATCAGGGCGTTGTCCGTGATGTGGATGCCCTCGGGGCAGACCTCTGTGCAGCACTTGGTGATGTTGCAGTAGCCGAGGCCGTGGTCGTCCTGGGCCGTGCGCCCCCGGTCCAGGCCGGATTCCGCCGCCGCGTCCAGGGGGTGCATGTCGAGTTCGGCGATCCGCATCAGGAAGCGCGGGCCCGCGAACGCGGCCTTGTTCTCCTCGTGGTCGCGCACCACATGGCAGGTGTCCTGGCACAGGAAGCACTCGATGCACTTGCGGAACTCCTGCGAGCGGTCCACGTCCTCCTGCGCCATCCGGTACTGCCCGGGGCCGAGTCCGGCCGGCGGTACGAACGCCGGAACCTCCCTGGCCTTCTGGTAGTTGAAACCGACGTCGGTCACCAGGTCCCGGACCACCGGGAAGGCGCGCAGCGGGGTGACCGTGATCGTCTCGGCGCGGTCGAAGACCGACATACGGGTCATGCACATCAGCCGGGGACGGCCGTTGATCTCCGCCGAGCAGGAGCCGCACTTGCCGGCCTTGCAGTTCCAGCGCACGGCCAGATCGGGCGCCTGGGTGGCCTGGAGGCGGTGGACGATGTCCAGGACCACTTCGCCGTCGTTGACCTCGACCGTGAAGTCCTCGAGGCCACCGCCCCGCACATCACCCCGCCACACCTTGAAACGGGCCTCGTAGCTGGTCACTCGTACAGCTCCTCTTCGGCGAGGTACTTGACCAGCTCCTCCTTCTCGAAGAGGGCGAGCAGGTCCGGGCGGATGGGGTCGGTGCTCTCCCGGGAGAGGCGGATCTGGCCGCGGCCGGGGTCGGTCACCGCGAGGCCGCCGGTGGGGTCGGCGAGCGTGCAGAGCAGGTTCACATTGCGCCAGGCGCGGTCCATCGTCGGATGGTCCTCGCGGGTGTGGCCGCCACGTGACTCGGTGCGCTCCAGCGCGGCCCGCGCCACGCACTCGCTGACCAGCAGCATGTTCCTCAGGTCGAGGGCGAGGTGCCAGCCCGGGTTGAACTGGCGATGGCCCTCGACGCCGGCCCGGCGGGCGCGCACCCGCAGCTCGCCGAGCCTGTGCAGGGCCTGCTCCATCTCGCCCTCGCGGCGGATGATGCCGACCAGGTCGTTCATGGTCTGCTGGAGTTCCTGGTGCAGGGTGTACGGGTTCTCGGACGGCCCCGCCACGCCCTCCCGCTCGGTCTCCGCGGAGAAGGGGCGCAGAGCCTCGGCGGCGGCCGTGTCGACCTGGGCGTCGGCCACCGGCGGGCGCTGCCCGGCGAGCCCCTGCGCGTGCTCCGCCGCGTGCCAGCCCGCGCGGCGCCCGAACACCAGCAGGTCCGACAGGGAGTTGCCGCCGAGCCGGTTGGAGCCGTGCATGCCGCCGGCCACCTCACCGGCGGCGAACAGCCCCGGCACCCCGCGCGCCGCCGCCGTGTCGGAGTCGACCGCGATCCCGCCCATCACGTAGTGGCAGGTCGGCCCGACCTCCATCGCCTCCGCCGTGATGTCGACGTCCGCCAGCTCCTTGAACTGGTGGTACATGGAGGGCAGTCGGCGCCGGATCACCTCGGCGGGCATCCGGGTGGACACGTCCAGGAAGACCCCGCCGTGCGGGGAGCCGCGGCCCGCCTTCACCTCGGAGTTGATGGCGCGGGCCACCTCGTCGCGGGGGAGCAGCTCCGGTGGCCGGCGGTTGTGCTCCGGGTCCTCGTACCACCGGTCGGCCTCCTCCTCCGACTCGGCGTACTTCTCCTTGAAGACGTCCGGGACGTAGTCGAACATGAACCGCTTGCCGTCGGAGTTCCGCAGGACCCCGCCGTCGCCGCGCACCGACTCGGTGACGAGGATGCCCTTCACCGACGGCGGCCAGACCATGCCCGTCGGATGGAACTGCACGAACTCCATGTTCAGCAGCTGCGCTCCGGCCAGCAGCGCCAGCGCGTGGCCGTCGCCCGTGTACTCCCAGGAGTTCGAGGTGACCTTGAAGGACTTGCCGATGCCGCCGGTCGCGACCACGACCGAGGGGGCCTGGAGGACGAAGAAGCGGCCCGTCTCGCGCTCGTAGGCGAAGACACCGCAGACGCGGTCGCCGTTCTTCAGGATCCTGGTGACCGTGCACTCCTGGAAGACCTTCAGACGGGACTCGTAGTCCCCGGTCTCCTCGAAGTCCTGCTGCTGGAGGGCGACGATCTTCTGCTGGAGGGTGCGGATCAGCTCCAGGCCCGTACGGTCGCCGACGTGGGCGAGGCGCGGGTACTCGTGGCCGCCGAAGTTGCGCTGCGAGATCCGGCCGTCCTTCGTACGGTCGAACAGCGCGCCCCAGGTCTCCAGCTCCCACACCCGGTCCGGGGCCTCCTGCGCATGCAGTTCGGCCATCCGCCACTGGTTGAGGAACTTGCCGCCACGCATGGTGTCGCGGAAGTGGACCTGCCAGTTGTCGTGCTCGTTGGCGTTGGCCATGGCCGCGGCGATGCCTCCCTCGGCCATCACCGTGTGCGCCTTGCCGAACAGCGACTTGCAGATCACCGCCGTACGGGCGCCCCGCTCGCGCGCCTCGATCGCGGCCCGCAACCCGGCGCCGCCGGCACCGACCACGACGACGTCCCACTCCTGCCGGTCGACCACGGACATCAATCAGTCCTCACTTGACTCACTAGAAGAAGCGCGGATCGTCGAAGACCCCGGACGCGACGAGATAGACGTAGAAGTCGGCGAGCGCCACGCTCAGCAGCGACGCCCAGGCCAGCTGCATGTGGCGGGCGTTCAGGCGGCCGACGAACTGCCACGCCTTGTAGCGCACGGGGTGTTTGGAGAAGTGCTTGAGCTTGCCGCCGACGATGTGTCGGCAGGAGTGGCAGGAGAGCGTGTACGCCCAGATCAGGGTGATGTTGACCAGGAAGACCACCGTGCCGAGGCCCATATGGCCCCAGCGGTAGTGGGTGTCCCGGAAGGACAGCACGGTGTCGTAGGACAACACGCCGGCGACCAGCAGGGCGGCGTAGAAGAAGTACCGGTGGACGTTCTGCAGGATCAGCGGGAAGCGCGTCTCACCGGTGTACTTCTTGTGCGGTTCGGCCACCGCGCAGGCGGGCGGGGACGCCCAGAAGCTGCGGTAGTACGCCTTGCGGTAGTAGTAGCAGGTCAGCCGGAAGCCGAGCGGGAAGATCAGGATGATGACGGCGGGGGAGATGCCCCACCAGCTGCCGAAGAGATCGGCGTTCGGGCCGGCGTGCATGGTCCGGCAGTTCTGCGCCAGGCACGGCGAGTAGAACGGCGAGACGTACGGCGCCGCGTAGTAGTGCGCGTTGGAGAAGGCCCGCCAGGTCGAGTAGACGACGAAGGCGAACAGACCGGCCGCGGTGACGGCGGGCGCCAGCCACCAGCGGTCGGTCCGCAGATGCGGGGCGGCGATCGCGGCGCGCGTACCGGTCCGTACGCCGCCGCTGTTCTGTTGGGGTTCCGTACCAGTGGCCAAGGGTTGACTCCGGTCGGTTCGGGTTGATTCAGGGTGCGCGGCGGTCCCGGGCGCCCAGGCCCTCGTCGTCCGAGTCCGTCCACAGGCTGATGTCGTACGGCGTGTCGGAGATGGTGACGAGTTCGGGTCGGCGGGGCGCGTCCGGGGCGGCGGCCGCCTCGCGCAGCAGCGCCAGGCTCTCGCGCAGATGGTCGGCGTCCAGCCGGACGCGGCGTATCTCCAGACCACCGCTGCCGATCCGGTGCTCCAGACGGCCCAGCGACCGGTACAGATCGTCGAGAGAGCGCTGGACCGAGGTGATGTCGTCGTGTACGGACATGACTTGCCCTCACTTCCGCGGGTCCGGCGGGCCCTGGGCAGCAACGTTCATGCGCCTTGGAGTGTTGCGCTTCGCACCTGCCGATGTGAAGGCATGTGCAGCGATTGGCGGAGGCGTACGGATGCACCACCGGTTGTGTTGCGCCACACGGGTGGGGTTACCACCCGTTGTCGTCGTGTCGCCCGCTGTCGCCGGATCCTTTCCTCTTCAGTGGGCCGCATAGATCTGATCAGCTCCATATACCGCCAAACGTGATCATAACGCTCGCGGCTTCCCGGAGGTAGCAGAGATGTCCCACGACGGCGTCGGCCCTCACCCGGCCACGGTCGGGCAGCGCCCCGAAGAAGCCCGGGGAACTGTGCGACCAGCCACGGCGGCGCCGCCCGCGCTCGACGGCACGTCGCGGCGCCACCGGCGTAGCGTCCTGCGCTCGGTCACCCTCCTCGCCGCGGGCGTGCTCGCCGTGCCGTCCCTCGCCGGCTGCGGCTCGGACGAGGACCAGGCGGGCAAGCCCCTCGCCGGGCCGGAGGTCGTCCCGGTCGGCCGGGACGTCGTCACCGACGGCGGGACCCTGAAGTGGGCCGTCGACGCCCTGCCCGAGACCCTCAACGCCTTCCAGGCCGACGCCGACGCCGGTACCAACCGCATCGCCCAGGCCGTACTGCCGTCTCTGTTCCGGCAGGACGCCGAGGGCCGGCCGGTGCCCAACCCGGCCTACCTGGAGTCGGCCAAGGTCATCGAGACCGAGCCGCGCCAGGTCGTGCAGTACAAGCTGAACCAGCAGGCCGTCTGGAGCGACGGCCAGGAGATCGGCGCCGCCGACTTCCTCGCCCAGTGGCGCGCCCTGTCCGGCCAGAACACCGCCTACTGGACCGCCCGCAACGCCGGCTACGACCGCATCGAGAAGATCGAGCGCGGCGCCAGCGACCTGGAGGTCCGGGTCACCTTCTCGCGCCCCTACGCCGACTGGAAGTCGCTGTTCTCGCCGCTGTACCCGAAGGACGTCATGGGCACCCCGGACGCCTTCAACGACGTGGCCCGCCGCAAGCTGAAGGTGACCGCCGGACCGTTCACGGTGGGCAAGATCGACACTGCCCGGAAGGACGTCGTCCTCACCCGCAACCCGCGCTGGTGGGGCAAGCCCGCCAAGCTGTCCGAACTGGTGCTGCACGCCGTACCCCGCGACAAGCGGGCCGAGGCGCTCGCCGCCGGCGCCGTGGACGTGGCCGACGTCGACCCCGGCGACGTCCAGCGGATCGGGCTCGCCGTCCGTGGCACCGCGAGTCCGCTGCAGGGCGCCGGCCGGACGTCCGTGAAGAAGCTGCGCGCCTGGGCGCTCGCGCACGACGTCGGCGCCGACGCGGCCAAGGCCGGCGGGGAGAAGCTGCGCAAGGCCATCGCCGCGTACCTGGACGAGCAGCTGGCACTGCGCGGCGTCGAGGTCCGCAAGTCGCTGGAGCCCGCCTACACCCAGCTCGCCCTCAACGGCGCCGAGGGCCCCCTCGCCGACGAGCGCGTGCGCCGTGCGGTCGCCCGCGCCCTGGACCGCAAGGAGCTGGCCAGGCTGGTGCTCACCCCGCTGGGCCTGCCCGCCGTCCCGGTCGGCAGCCATCTCGCCCTGTCCGGGCAGGCCGCCTACGCCGACAGCAGCGGCGCGGTCGGCGGCCCGGACACCAAGTCGGCCCAGGCGCTGCTCGCCGACGCCGGCTGGGTGCCCGGAGGCCCGATCAGAGAAGTGAAGAAGAAGGGCGGGAAGGCCGCCGGGCCGGAGAGCGACCACGAGGGGCGGCAGGGCAAGGCGAGCAAGTCCGACGGCGGCAGGGACGGCGAGTACATCGTCGGCGAGGACGACAACAGCGGGGACGGGAGCAGCGGGGACGGCAAGAACGCGGACGGCAAGAACGCGGACGGCAGGAGCGGGGACGACCGGCCCGGGGACAGCGAGCCCGGGGAAGGCACGGCCGAGGGCCGGGGCGACAGGCAGGGGGGCGCCCCCGGCGCCTACGCCCCCAAGGGCACGGCCGCGCCGGCCGCCGCACCGGCGGCCCCGCTCGCCAAGGACGGCAAGGCGCTCGCGCTGCGCTTCGTGCTTCCGTCCGGCCCCGGCTCCGAGACGCTGAACTCCGTCGCCGAGCGGATCTCGGCCATGCTGCAGCGGCTCGGCATCCGGACGACGATCACCAAAGTCTCGGACGAGAGCTACTTCAAGGATCACATCGCCTCCGGCGACTACGACCTCGCGCTGTACTCGTGGCCGTCCTCCGCGTTCCCGGCGACCGACGACCGGCCGGTCTTCGCGAAGCCGGTACCGGCCGCGGACGGCTCGGTGAACGTCGAGCAGAACTACACACGGGTGGGGACCGACCAGGTCGACCAGCTCTTCGACCAGGCCGCGGCGACGCTGGACGAGGACGAGGCGGTCTCGCTGATCCGCAAGGCGGACGCGCGGATCTGGGCGGCGGCGGGGTCGATTCCGCTGTATCAGCGGCCTCAGCTGGTGGCGGTGCGAAAGAATCTCGTCAACGTCGGCGCCTTCGGATTCCAGACGCCGGTCTACGAGGACATGGGGTTCTTGAAGAAGGGCGCGAAGGTCTCCGCCAGCCCGCAGGGGTAGCCGAGAACCGGCCCAGCGAGCCCCACTCAGCAAGGCCACGTAACATGGGGTGAGGCCGTGGCGTGTCAAGCCCGGCAGGCCCGCGTCACACGGACGTACGCAGCAGGGCCTTCTCACCACTCTGGGAGTTCGCCGCACTATGGCCACGCGCCACGACATCCGCAACGTTGCCATCGTCGCTCACGTCGACCACGGCAAGACCACCATCGTCGACGGCATGCTCAAGCAGGCCGGCGCGTTCGCCGCCCACCAGCTCGAAGGCGTCGACGACCGCATGATGGACTCGAACGACCTGGAGCGTGAGAAGGGCATCACGATCCTGGCCAAGAACACGGCGGTGAAGTACCACCCCAAGGATGGCGGCGACCCGATCACGATCAACATCATCGACACCCCGGGCCACGCCGACTTCGGCGGCGAGGTCGAGCGCGGGCTGTCGATGGTCGACGGCGTGGTGCTCCTCGTCGACGCCTCCGAGGGCCCGCTGCCGCAGACCCGCTTCGTGCTGCGCAAGGCGCTCCAGCAGCGTCTGCCCGTCATCCTGTGCATCAACAAGACGGACCGCCCGGACTCCCGGATCGACGAGGTCGTCAACGAGACGTACGACCTCTTCCTCGACCTGGACGCCGACGAGGACCAGATCGAGTTCCCGATCGTCTACGCCTGCGGCCGTGACGGCGTCGCCTCGCTGACGAAGCCGGACGACGGCACCGTCCCGGCCGACTCCACCAGCCTGGAGCCGTTCTTCTCCACGATCCTGGAGCACATCCCGGCCCCGACCTACGACGAGGACGCCCCGCTCCAGGCCCACGTCACCAACCTGGACGCCGACAACTTCCTCGGCCGTATCGCGCTGCTCCGTGTCGAGCAGGGCGAGCTGCGCAAGGGCCAGACGGTCGCCTGGATCAAGCGTGACGGCACCGTCAGCAACGTGCGCATCTCCGAGCTGATGATGACCGAGGCGCTCACCCGCAAGCCGGCCGAGATGGCCGGCCCGGGTGACATCTGCGCCGTCGCGGGTATCGCGGACATCATGATCGGCGAGACCCTCGCCGACACCGAGAACCCGATCCCGCTGCCGCTGATCACGGTCGACGAGCCCGCGATCTCCATGACCATCGGCACCAACACCTCGCCGCTGGTCGGCCGTGGCGGCACCGGCAAGGGCGCCGACAACAAGGCGGCCGTCAAGGACCGCAAGGTCACCGCCCGCCAGGTCAAGGACCGCCTCGACCGCGAGCTGATCGGTAACGTCAGCCTCCGGGTCCTGGACACCGAGCGCCCCGACGCCTGGGAGGTGCAGGGCCGCGGTGAGCTGGCGCTGGCCATCCTGGTCGAGCAGATGCGCCGCGAGGGCTTCGAGCTGACCATCGGCAAGCCCCAGGTGGTCACCAAGGATGTCGACGGCAAGACGTACGAGCCCGTCGAGCGCATGACGGTCGACGTGCCCGAGGAGCACATGGGCGCGGTCACGCAGCTCATGGGTGTTCGCAAGGGCCGGATGGACAACATGTCGAACCACGGCTCCGGCTGGGTCCGCATGGAGTTCGTCGTGCCGTCCCGCGGTCTGATCGGCTTCCGGACCGAGTTCCTGACCCAGACCCGCGGCACCGGCATCGGCCACTCGATCCACGAGGGCTTCGAGCCCTGGTTCGGCACCCTGCAGACGCGTAACAACGGCTCGCTGGTCGCCGACCGCTCCGGTGCCGTCACCGCCTTTGCGATGACGAACCTCCAGGAGCGCGGTGTGCTCTTCACGGAGCCGGGCACCGAGGTGTACGAGGGCATGATCGTCGGCGAGAACTCCCGCTCCGACGACATGGACGTCAACATCACCAAGGAGAAGAAGCTTACGAACATGCGGTCTTCGTCGGCCGACTCGTTCGAGGCGATCGTCCCGCCGCGCAAGCTCTCCCTGGAGCAGTCGCTGGAGTTCTGCCGCGACGACGAGTGTGTCGAGGTGACCCCGGAGGCCGTTCGCATCCGCAAGGTGAACCTGGACGCCCGCGAGCGGGCCCGCGCCGCGAGCCGCGCCAAGCACGGCTGATCCATCGGCAGTTGAGCCCGGGCGCCCCCATCTTGGGGGTGTCCGGGCTTTTTGCAACCCATTTTCTGGAAGCCCATGTCCGACATGCGGAGATCGTTGCCCGATACCCATGTAACAAGTCCGTTTCGCGCCTTCTTCCGTCGAACAGTTTGTCCAGATTTTGGAAGATGTAGCCGCAAGCCGTGACTGAATTGAGATCTACCGGCAGTGGTCGGTGGTCGACCCATGGCAGATAGTTAGCCGCACAGCGCTCGGGTCAATGGGTCTCGCACTGTGGGGACAGTGCGCCGACTCACGAGCACCAGGGGGTGTCTGCCTCTCCGTCAGGGGTGTCGGAGGGAAGACGGAAGCCCCTTCCAGATGGTGAACACGTGAAGTCATGAGGAGGGAATCCCAGCAACTACGCGCGTCCGACTGCGGTCACGCGCGTTCTCGGAGTACGCGGGTACCTCTCACACTCATATCTTGAAACGGACGAACCGTGACAAGTCCTATCGACATTGAGGGCGGCGGGACTTCGGTCGTCGTCGACGGCGAACCAGGGCCGGAGGCGAAGGGCGAAGCCGTCAAGCTCGAGGGCCGGTCCCCCGGCCAGCTGATGTGGGTGCGCTTCAAGCGCGACCGCACGGGCGTGATCTCGGCCTACGTCGTGGGCTTCTTCTTCCTGATCGGGGTTCTCGCCCCGCTGATATCCAAGCTGTACGGCAAGAACCCGTACACAGTGTACGCGGACGAGCGACCGGAACTCTTCGACAGCGCCGGCGTTCCCGTGCAGCCCAACGGCGGTATCAGCAGCGAGTTCTGGTTCGGCCTCGAACCCGGCAACGGCTACGACGTCTTCACCAAGCTGATCTACGGCATCCGCACCTCGCTGATGATCTCGGTGGCCGTCACCCTCGCCGTCGTCGTGACCGGCATCCTGCTCGGCGTCGCGGCCGGCTACATCGGCGGCAGGACGGACTACTTCATCGGCCGGCTCATCGACTTCCTGCTGGCCTTCCCTGCCCAGCTGTTCTTCATCGCGAGCATGCCGGTCGTGGTCTCCCTGTTCGTCAGTCCCCGTGACGAGACGCCCACCTACGTCCGGGTGGTGGCCCTGATCCTCGTCCAGTGGGTCCTGGGCTGGATGGGCCTCGGCCGTATCCTGCGCGGCACCGCACTCGCCCTGCGGGAGCGGGAGTTCATCGAGGCGGCCAAGGTCAGCGGGGCCTCGCCGTGGCGGATCATCCGCAAGGAGATCCTGCCGAACATCGTCACCCCGCTGCTGGTGCAGTCGACGTACATGCTGCCCAACTTCGTGACGGCCGAGGCCGGTCTGTCGTACCTGGGTGTCGGCATCGTCGAACCGACGCCGGACTGGGGGCAGATGTTCTCCAAGGCCTCCACCGAGCTGGTGATGCAGAACGACATCACCTACATGTTCTTCCCCGGCGTCTCGATGATCATCTTCGTCGTCGCGTTCAACCTGTTCGGGGACTCGGTCAGAGACGCCTTCGATCCCAAGACCGCGCGCTGACCGCAGTACGTCAACCACACGAAACGTCAGTTTTCAAGGATGGGTGGGAATTTCGTGATGAGTAGGGGCGGACGCCACGCACACGCCACGCTCACCGTGCTCGCCGTCGGAGCCCTCGTGCTCACCGGTTGCAGCAAGGGCGGCAGCGACTCAGGCACCAACGGCAAGAAGGACCAGCAGGACGCCAAGCGACAGCAGGCGTTGATCAAGTTCGGCAGTGCGGCCGACTCCACCGGCCCGGCGGCGCCCGTGCCCGGCGCCAAGTCCGGCGGTGCGATGGAGGTGCTGCAGCGGGACTCGTACGCACACCTCGACCCGGGCCAGATCTACGTCTCGGACATGATGTCCGTCGCACAGCTGCTGCACAGAGGCCTGACCGGCTACAAGGCCACGAGCGACGACGGCCACCAGCACGAGGTGGTCGGCGACCTCGCCACCGACTCCGGCACCACCACCGACGGCGGCAAGACCTGGAAGTACACGCTCAAGGACGGCATCAAGTTCGCGGACGGCACGCCGATCACGTCCACGGACATACGCCACACCTTCGAGCGGCTCTTCGCGCCGTTCATCAACCAGGGCCCCACCTACATCCAGCAGTGGCTCGCGAACACCTCCGGCGCCGCCTACCGCAAGCTGCTGCCGGACGGGCCGTACAAGGGCAAGCACCTGCCCGACTCCGTCCTGCAGACCCCGGACGAGAAGACGATCGTCTTCCACTTCAAGACCCCGCACCCCGACCTGCCGTACGCGCTGGCCATGGCCGGCTACTCCGCGGTCTCGGAGAAGGGCGACACGAAGGAGAAGTACGACAAGAACCCGCTTGTGACCGGCCCGTACAAGATCCAGTCCTTCAAGTCCGGCAAGTCGATGGTGCTGGTCAAGAACACCAACTGGGACCCGAAGACGGACCCGATCCGGCACCAGTACGTGGACCAGTTCAACATCACGTTCAACCAGCAGTTCGAGACGTCGACGAAGGCCCTGCTCGCCGACAGCGGCGCCGACCGGACCGGCCTCAGCTTCAACAACCAGGTCGACGCGGGCAACCTCTCCCAGGTCCTCAAGGACCCGAAGATGAAGTCCCGCACGGTCTCCGGCTATCAGCCGTACGTCGGTCAGATGAACATCAACATGAGCCACAAGGCCATGCAGGACAAGACGGTCCGCGAGGCCATCGCCTACGCGCTGCCCATCACCCCGTTCGTGCGCGCCTACGGCGGCACCGACGCCATGGAGGTCGCGGGCGGCCTGATCTCCCCGACCGTCTCCGGCTACGACCCCTCCTTCGACCCGTGGGGCAAGAAGAAGAACCCCGCCGGTGACCCGGCGAAGGCGCAGGCGCTGCTGAAGAAGGCCGGCAAGCTCAACATGAAGCTGACCTTCGGCTACATCAACACCCCCGAGGGCCAGCAGTACTCCACCGCCATGGCGGCGGGCCTGAAGAAGGCCGGCTTCGACGTCCAGCGCCAGGAGATCCCGGCCGAGACCTACTACGACCAGGTCTCCAAGCTGAACAACACCTACGACATCTTCCACACCGCGTGGGGTGCCGACTGGCCGTCCTCCTCGACCGTGATCCCGCCGCTGTACGACGGCCGGGTGATCGCCGACGGCGCGCAGAACTACTCCCAGGTCAACGACCCGAAGATCAACAGCGAGATCGACCGGATCAACAAGATCACCGACCCGGTCAAGGCGGCGGCCGAGTGGGAGAAGCTCGACGAGTACATCGTGAAGGACAGCGTCAACGTCGTCCCGACCGCGTACTACAAGCAGAGCCAGATCGCCGGTTCCAAGGTCGGCGGCCTCGTCTACGACGACGTGATCGGCGGCGTCGACCCGCGTCGCCTCTTCATCAAGTAACCGTCCCCGTCCGGTACCCGGCGCACCTCCGCGGAAGGGGGGCGCCGGGCACGGCCCAGGCCGCCGACGTCTGAGAGCTGCCCTGTCATGCTGCGCTTCCTCGTGCGCCGGTTCATCGGTGCCGTCGTCATTCTGTTCCTGCTGAGCATGGTCACGTTCGTGCTGTTCTTCGGGGTGCCCCGGGACCCGGCGCTGCTGATGTGCGGCAAGACCTGCAACCCGGACAGCATCGCGAACATCCACCATGTGCTCGGCCTGGACAAACCCATCACCGAGCAGTACGGGATCTTCCTGCACAACCTCGTCATGGGCAGCGACCAGTTCGCCCAGGGACCCTGCCCCGCCCCCTGCTTCGGGTACTCGTACCACACCAACGAGGCAGTCTGGGGCACCCTGATGGACCGGCTGCCCACCACGGTCTCCCTCACCCTGGGCGCCGCCGTGTGCTTCCTGCTCGTCGGCCTCGGCACCGGGCTGCTCGCCGCCTGGCGGCGCGGCACGCTGATCGACAAGACGGCCACCGCGGGCGCCATGGTCATCAGTGCCCTGCAGATCTACTTCCTCGGCCCGCTGGCCCTGGCGATCCTCGTCTACCAGACCCACTGGTTCGACAAGCCCGCCTACAACCCGGTCAGCCAGTCCCCGGTCAGCTGGTTCACCGGCCTGATCATCCCCTGGGTGGTGCTGTCCACGATCTTCGCCGCGCAGTACACCCGTATGGCGCGGTCCTCGATGATCGAACAGCTCCAGGAGGAACACGTGCGCACCGCCCGCGCCAAGGGCATGTCCAGGGCGTACGTCTTCTTCCGCTACGCCTGGCGCGGCTCGCTGATCCCGATCGTCACCATCTTCGGCATCGACCTCGGCTCGCTGTTCGGCGGCGCCATCATCACCGAGTACACCTTCTCCCTGCCGGGACTCGGTCAACTCGCCGTCCAGTCCGTCTTCTTCAGCGATCTGCCGCTGCTGCTCGGCGTGATGCTCTTCTCCGCCAGCATGATCCTGCTGTTCAACATCATCGTCGACGCCCTGTACGCCTTCATCGACCCGCGCGTACGGCTGTCCTAGGAGCACTGTCGTGACCACTCTGACCAAGGAAGCCGGTGCTCCGACCCCGGCCGGCGCCGGTCCCCTGCTCTCGGTGCGGGACCTGCACGTCAGCTTCAAGACCGAGGACGGCATCGTACGGGCCGTGGACGGGCTCTCCTTCGATCTGGAGCGCGGCAGGACGCTCGGCATCGTGGGGGAGTCCGGCTCGGGCAAGTCGGTGACCAATCTGACCATCCTCGGCCTGCACAACCCCATGTTCACCACGGTCGAGGGCGAGATCCTGCTCGACGGGCGGGAGTTGACGACCGCGCGCGAGTCCGAGCTGGAGAAGCTGCGCGGCAACAAGGTCGCCATGATCTTCCAGGACCCGCTCACCGCGCTCTCCCCCTACTACACCGTCGGCCGGCAGATCGCCGAGCCGTACATGAAGCACAACGGGGCCTCGAAGAAGGAGGCCTGGCAGCGTGCCGTGGAGATGCTCGGCAAGGTGGGCATCCCGAACCCCGTGGAGCGGGCGAAGGACTATCCGCACCAGTTCTCCGGCGGTATGCGCCAGCGCGCGATGATCGCCATGGCGCTGGTCTGCGACCCCGACCTGCTCATCGCCGACGAACCGACGACGGCCCTCGACGTGACGGTCCAGGCGCAGATCCTCGATCTGCTCAAGGACCTGCAACAGGAGTTCGGATCCGGCATCATCTTCATCACCCACGACCTGGGGGTGATCGCCGACATGGCCGACGACATCATGGTGATGTACGCGGGCGGTGCGGTGGAGCGGGGCACCACCGGCGAGGTGCTGCGCGCGCCCCGGCACCCGTACACCTGGGGCCTGCTGAACTCGATGCCGCGCCTGGACTCCGACCTCGGCGCCCCGCTGTCCCCGATCCCCGGCTCCCCGCCCTCGCTGCTCACCCCGCCGTCCGGCTGCCGCTTCCATCCCCGCTGCACCTTCCAGGACCGGGTCGAAGGCACGGGCCGCTGTGTGCGCGAGCGCCCGCTGCTGGCACCCGACCGCGCGTCGGCCTGCCATCTCACCGCGGACCAGAAGCGGACCATCTTCATCGAGGAGATCAAGCCCCGACTGGGCTAGTGGTCACGTCACCGTCACCGTCACTGTCACCGTCATCAGTCGTCCTAGGAGGACAACGTCATGACCGAGGACATCGTCCTCCCGGCCTCGCGCGAGAAGAACGCCGGCGTGGACGGGGAACCGCTGCTTCAGGTCTCGAAACTGACCAAGCACTTCCCCGTCAAGGGCGGCTTCCCGATCCGCCGGACGATCGGCGCGGTGCAGGCCGTGGACGGCATCGACATCACCGTGCACGCCGGGGAGAGCTTCGGCCTGGTCGGCGAGTCGGGCTGCGGGAAGTCGACCACGGGCCGGCTGATCACGCGTCTGCTGCAGCCGACGACCGGGACGATCTCGTACCGCGGCCAGGACATCAGCCACGCGAACCGCAAGCAGCTGGCGCCGATCCGCTCCGAGATCCAGATGATCTTCCAGGACCCGTACTCGTCGCTGAACCCGCGGCAGACGGTCGGCAAGATCATCTCCGGCCCGATGGAGATCAACGACATCAACCCGGAGGGCGGCCGCGAGAAGCGCGTCCGCGAACTCCTGGAGATCGTCGGCCTCAACCCGGAGCACTACAACCGCTTCCCGCACGAGTTCTCCGGCGGCCAGCGTCAACGTATCGGTGTGGCACGGGCGTTGGCCCTTGAGCCGAAGCTGATCGTGGCGGACGAGCCGGTCTCGGCGCTCGACGTCTCCATCCAGGCCCAGGTCGTCAACCTCCTCCAGAAGGTCCAGAAGGAACTCGGCATCGCGTTCCTCTTCATCGCCCACGACCTCGCGGTCGTACGGCACTTCTCGCAGCGCGTGGCCGTGATGTACCTCGGCAAGATCATCGAGGTCGGCGACCGCGACTCCATCTACACCCGGCCGCGCCACCCGTACACCCACGCCCTGCTGTCCGCCGTCCCCGAGGTGAACCTCACGGACGAGGACTCGGCCGGCGCCCGCGAGCGCATCCGCCTGGCCGGCGACGTCCCCTCACCCATCTCACCGCCCTCCGGCTGCCGCTTCCGCACCCGCTGCTGGAAGGCCCAGGACAAGTGCGCGGCGCAGGAGCCGCCACTGATCCAGATCTCCGGCAACCGCGCGGACCATCTGACGGCCTGCCACTTCCCGGAGGAGCCGACGATCGAGGGCCGGGACGAGGACATCGTGCTGGATCCGGCACTGGCGGCGCTGGAGGAGGGGCAGGCGGAGTAGGGGCCGAGAAGAGGGTTGGCGGGTTGGCGGAGCGGTGGGACCGGAGTCGGGGCATCAGCGGCGTTCGTACACCGTCACGCGCCGACCGCGGACCTGCTGGTCCGCCACCACGGTGAAGTGACGCCTCAGCACGTCGCTCTTCGTCCCGTCCCGTCGTGATGCTCGGACCGAAGCAGCTGAAGAGGCCGTGCATCAGCAGGTAGTAGAGCCCGGCCGCGCCAACCAGAGCGGGCTTCAGCTTCTCGAACCGTGCGATGTGCACGCCCTCGCCGAGCCGTGGCCGGGCATGCCGGGAATCTACCCCGGCGAGAAGGATCAAGGGCGAGTGATCAGCGGGTGTTCACCGTCACGGGCGCCGGAGGCAACCCTGCGGCACCCCCTAGGTCCGCCGGGCCACCGAGATGATCTCGGGGCTGGTGGGGGTGAGGGGCGTCCGTCGCCAGTCCCCGTACTGCTCCACGACGGTGAGACCGGACTCGGCCAGAAGGTTCGAGAGTGCCTCCGGCGCCAGGAAACGCAGGACGCTGTGGCAGACCCGAGGGACCGGCCAGTGTTCCCCGACGTAGGTCTCCGTGAACCGCACCCGGCCCCCGCGCAGCCCATTGCCCTGCACCTCGTGCCATACCCGTACCGGGGTGCCGTCGGCGGCGGTGATCTCGTGTACGCGCTCCGGGGTCCACCGCTCCCAGGCGCGGGCGGCCGGGTTGCGGGTCTCGAACACGAACCGTCCACCGGTGCCGAGAGCCGCGCGGACCGCGCGCAGGCAGCTCCGGATCTCCTCGTCCCCGACCAGCTCCTGGAACGCGTGCCCCGTCATGACGGCGAGGTCGAACTCGCCGTCCCACCGCCGCACTTGTGTGTCCCCGAGCACCCAGTCGACATCCGGCCGGGCCCGGCGGGCCTGTACGAGCATGGCGGCGGCCGGATCGAGCCCCATCAGCCGGCCCCGGTGCCCCTCCGCCCGGGCCCGCTGCAGCAGCCGCCCGGTGCCGCACCCGATGTCCAGCACTGAGCGGGCCTCCCGCACCAGACCGAGGTAGAAGTCGTCACCCGGTCCCCAGGGGTTGAGGCTGTCGTAGAGCGCGGCGAGCGTGAGATCGGTGAACGAATGATCTACCACCGCGGCAGTCTGACACACGATGCTGAACGGTGTGTCAGGTTCCGGTGCACTTCTTGAGGCTCTCTCAACTCTTGCTGGAACACACAGACTTCAGGGCCTGGATGGAGGGGGCGAAGGCGGCGAGGGGGAAGGTGAGGGTGGCGCTGGTGGGGGACTTTGAGTCGCGGATGGTTATGTGGGTGTCGAGGTCCGCGACTTCGACACATGCGTTGCCCTCGCCACCGCCGGAGTAGGACGACTTCCGCGGGTGGAGGGACCTGATGACCGCGATCCAGTACTTCTGGCGACACCCGCTGGCCGAGCAGGTACGCGAAGAAGGCCGGGAAGAGGGCCGGGAAGAGGGCCGCGTCCAAAAGAGCCGTGAGATGGTCCTCCATGTCCTGGAGTGGCGCGGTATCCCGGTTCCCGACTCTGTCCGTGAGTGTGTCGAAGCCTGCACGGACCCCGGCCAGCTGGAGGTCTGGGCCCAGCGCGCCGTGCGCGCCACGAACGCGGCGGAGTTGTTCGACACGGAGTGAGTGCGGGGCCGTTGGGCCACTCGCTTATCGGTCGGTGTCGGGCTTCCGCGAGGTGAGTCAAGGGCGCTTCCGTTCCGCTGCGCAAGCGAGCGAGCGAGCGGACCGCAAGGGTGATGGGCCTGGCCGGTACCGGGCTCTGAGGCAGCCGTTGTCCCGGCGCCGGGCGGTGGCGGCCGGGCGGGGGTGGGATTGGCAGGTTTGGGCCGGGGGGTGGGCGCCGGGGCGTGCCCTGGACGTGGCGCAGGTCTGCCAATCGTGACCGGATGGGGTGCCGGTGTCAGGCCGAAGGCCCGCGTCCGGGAAGACGCGGGCCTTCTTTCCCTGGAGCGGACGTTCAGGGGCTCGGGTCAATGGGCCGGTGAAAGTCCGTTCCGCGAGGGGCGGCTGACGGAAAAGGGGTGTGTCAGGCCGCTGCCTCGGGGTCCTTGGAGAGGCGGGGGGCCGGGACCGACTCCGTCGCCTCCGGGTAGTGGCACGCCGTGAGGTGGCCGGGCTTGTTGCCGTCCACCTGCACCAGCGGGGGTGCCTCCGACGCGCACTTCTCCATCGCCTTCCAGCAGCGGGTGCGGAAGCGGCAGCCGGAGGGCGGGTTGATGGGAGAGGGCACGTCGCCGGCCAGGCGGATGCGCTCGCGGGGCTCCGCGTCCACCGTGGCCTCGGGCACGGCGGAGAGCAGGGCCCGGGTGTAGGGGTGGCGCGGGTTGTTGTACAGGTCGTCGCGGTCGGCGATCTCGACGATCTTGCCGAGGTACATCACGGCCACGCGCTGCGAGAAGTGGCGGACGATCGCCAGGTCGTGGGCGATGAAGACGAAGGCGATGCCCAGTTCCTTCTGTACCTTCTGGAGGAGGTTGACGACCTGGGCCTGGATGGAGACGTCGAGCGCCGAGACCGGTTCGTCGGCGACGATGAGCTTCGGTTCCAGGGCGAGGGCGCGGGCCACGCCGATGCGCTGGCGCTGGCCGCCGGAGAACTCGTGCGGGAAGCGGTTGTAGTGCTCCGGGTTGAGGCCGACGATCTCCAGGAGTTCGCGGACGCGCTTCTCGCGGCCGCCCTCCGGGTTGATGTCGTTGATCTCCATCGGGCCGGAGATGATCTTGCCGACCGTCTGCCGCGGGTTCAGCGAGGCGTACGGGTCCTGGAAGATCATCTGGATCTCGGAGCGGATCGGCGCCAGCTGCTTGCGGTTCGCGTGGGTGATGTCCTGGCCGCGGTAGGTGACCTTGCCGCCGGTCGGTTCGAGGAGGCGGGTGATCAGCCGGCCGGTGGTCGACTTGCCGCAGCCCGACTCGCCGACGAGGCCGAGGCTCTCGCCCTCGGCGACCTGGAAGTCCAGGCCGTCCACGGCCTGCACCGCGCCGACCGTGCGGCGGATCGGGAAGCCGCCCTTGATCGGGAAGTGCTTTGTGAGCCCGGAGACGTCCAGGAGGGGGTTCGTGTTGCTCATGGTCGTGAAGTCCCGTCTGGTTTCCGTCAGTTGTGCCGGGTTGCGGCGAAGTCGGCGAAGAGGTCCCGCTTCTGGTCGGAGGTGAGGTGGCAGGCGGAGCCTCGGCCTTCGGTCACCTCGAGCTTCGGCTGCTCGGACGAGCACAGGCCGCCGGAGACCTTCTCGGCGAACGCGCAGCGCGGGTGGAAGCGGCAGCCGGTCGGCGGGTTGAGCAGCGAGGGCGGGGAGCCGGGGATGGGGGACAGCGGCACGTCGACCGGGCCGTCCAGGCTCGGCATCGAGTTCAGCAGGCCCAGGGTGTAGGGGTGGTCCGGGGCGCTCAGCACCTGCTTCTTGGTGCCGCGCTCCACGCACCGGCCGCCGTACATCACCAGCACGTCGTCCGCGATGTCGGCGATGACGCCGAGGTCGTGGGTGATGAAGATGATGGCGGTGCCGAACTCCTGCTGGAGGTCCTTGAGCAGGTCCATGATCTGGGCCTGGACCGTCACGTCGAGGGCCGTGGTCGGCTCGTCGGCGATCAGCAGCTCGGGGTCGCAGACCAGCGCCATGGCGATCATCGCGCGCTGGCGCATACCGCCCGAGAACTGGTGCGGGTAGTCGTCCACGCGGACGTCGGGCTGCGGGATGCCGACGCGGCGCAGCATCTCGATCGCACGGTCCCGGGCCTCCTTCTTGGAGGAGCCGGTGTGCTTGCGGTACGTCTCGGCGATCTGTGCGCCGATGGTGTGGTACGGCGAGAGAGAGGCCAACGCGTCCTGGAAGATCATGGACATCTTGTTGCCGCGGAGCTTCTCCAGCTCGGTCTCGCTGGCGCTGATCAGCTCCTTGCCGTCGAGCACGATCTCGCCGTCCATCGTGGTGTTCCGCGGGTCGTGCAGACCGAGGATCGCCATGTTGGTGACGGACTTGCCGGAGCCGGACTCGCCGACGATGCCGAGGGTCTTGCCCTTCTCCAGGTCGAAGGAGAGGCCGTCGACGGCCTTGACGACGCCGTCCTCGGTGGAGAAGTGGACCTTGAGGTCGCGCAGGGAGAGGAAGGGGGTGCTCATGATTCGCTCTCCTTACGCGAGGCGCACGCGCGGGTCGATGAGGGCGTACACCGCGTCGACGATGATGTTGAAGATGACGATTGCGGCCGCCGCGACGAGGACGACACCCAGCAGCATCGGCAGGTCGTTGGTGCCGACCGCCTTCACCGAGAGCCGGCCGATGCCCTGGAGGCTGAAGGTCGACTCGGTGATGATCGCGCCGCCGAGCAGCACGCCCAGGTCCAGGCCGAAGATGGTGATGATCGGGCCCATCGCACCGCGCCAGGCGAAGCGGAAGAACACCGTCCGGCGGGAGAGGCCCTTGGCGCGGGCCGTGCGGACGTAGTCCTCGCTGAGCGACTCGACCATCTGGGAGCGCGTCATACGGGTGTAGTTGGCGGTGAAGATCAGCGACAGCACCAGCCACGGCACCAGCAGACCGGTGAACCACTTGCCCGGGTCGTCGGTGAACGGCGTGTAGTTGGCCCGGTCCAGCAGATGCCACTGGTCCACGAGGAAGTACGTGGCGAGGACGCCGACGACGTAGATCTGCATCGAGGACGCGATCAGCGAGGCGGAGCTGGCGATCTTGTCCAGGGGCTTGCCCTGCTTCACGGCGGCGAGCATGCCGGTGCCGACACCGAAGATCAGGAAGACCACGGCGCTGCCGAGGGCGAGGGAGAGCGTGGTCGGGAAGCGGTCCTCGATGGTGGCGAGTACCGGCTCGCGGTTCTGGAACGAGTAGCCGAGGCACGGCGCGTCGCAGTGTCCGAAGGAGGCGTAGTCGCGCCCCACGAACATGCCCTTGAGCCAGTCCCAGTACTGCACGGGGAGCGAGTGGTCGATCCCCAGGTTCTTCTTCACCAGGGCCAGGGTCTCGGGGGTGCAGACCTTGCCGCACGCGATGCGGGCGGGGTCACGCGGAGCGGCGTAGAACAGGACGAACACCAGGGCGCTGATGATCAGCAGGATCACAGCGGCGCCGAGGGTCCGGCGGATGAGGAAGCGGAGCATGGCAGTTGGGTTTTCCTGACGGATGCCGGAGGGGGTGAGGCGGCGGGGCGGCACCGGGGCCGCCCCGCCAGGGGTCGTACGTCAGGCCTTCACGAAGGTCTTGTACAGCAGGGTCGCGGAGAAGTTCGGGTCGAACTGGGCACCGCCCACCTTCGAGCCGTACACGTAGAAGCGGCGGGTGAACGTCTCGGGGATGATCGGCGCCACCTCCTGCATGATCTTCTTGTCCAGGGCGGCCCAGGCCTTGCCGGCCTCGGCCTGGTCCGGGATCACCGCGTTCTTCTTGATCGCGTCGTTGATCCAGCTGATGTTGGTCTGGGAGACGTTGTTCTGGCCGTTGCCGATGGCGGCACCGTCGAACACCGGCTGGATCATCGTGTAGGCGGTCGGCCAGTCCGGGGACCAGCCGAACCACATCACGTCGTACTGGTTGTTGATCTGCTGGATCTGGTCGTAGTACGACGTGGAGTCGACCGGCTTCATGACCGGCGTGAAGCCGGCCGCCTTCAGCGCGTTCTCGATGACGACCTTGGTCTTGAGGTAGGTCGGGTCCTGCGGGAAGGCGTACACGATCTTCTGGCCCAGCTTGCCGGCTTCCTTCAGCAGAGCCTTGGCCTTCTCCGGGTCACCCTGCGGCTTGGTGAGCTTGCCGTAGAGGTCGTACTTCTCGTAGCCGATGATGTCGGGGCTGAGGATCGTGGTCGCGATGTCACCGGCGGACGGGCCGCCGTAGATCTGCCGGATCTGCTGCAGAGGCCAGGCGTGGATGAGGGCCTGGCGGACCTTGAGGTCGGTGATGCGCTTGGTGTTGATCGGGTAGTAGTAGGTGCCGGTGATCAGGCCGTTGAAGGTGCGCTTCTTCAGCTCCGGGTCGGTCAGCACCTTCTGGATGCGCTCGGCCGGGACGCCCTTGTAGATCGACACCGCGTACTGGTCGTTGCCCTGGTCGGCGATCAGGCGGTCGGTGCTGTCGAGAGTCTCGACACCGAAGATGAACTCGAAGCCGTCCGGGTAGGCGTTGCGGATCGAGTCGGTGGCCGGGTCCCAGTACTTGTTGCGGGTCAGCACCATCGACTTGTCGGTGGTGTGCGCCTTGATCTTGTACGGTCCGCTGGAGGCCGGGGTCTTGTCGTACTTCTCCTTGGTGTCCAGCTTCACCGAGGTGGCGGCGTACGAGTGCATCGCCAGCGTGAAGTTGAAGTCCGGCTTGGGCTCAGCCAGCTTGAAGGTGATCGTCCGCTTCGCCTTGTCGGTGACGACCGAGTCCAGGTGCTTGCCCTTGTAGGGACCCTCGTAGGCGTCACGCCACTTGGCGCCCTTGCCGGTCAGCGCCATCTGGACGTAGGTGGCGGACTCGGTGATGAAGGGGGCCCACAGGCGCTCGATGCCGTGGCGCACGTCGTCGACGGTCAGCTCGCTGCCGTCCTCCCACTTCAGACCCTCCTTCAGCGTGAAGGTCCAGGTCTTGTAGTCCTTGGAGGGGGTGCCGGTGTCGGTGGCGAGGTCGCCGACCAGCTTCTGGTGACCGGTGGAGTCGATCTTGTAGCTGGTCAGGCAGCGGTGCAGCAGCAGCGCCACCGTGGAGTTGTACGCGTAGTAGATGCGCTGCGGGTCCAGGTGCGAGAAGTCGTCCGGCGCGAGGCCGTAGATCGTGCCGCCCTTCTTCGCGCCGGGGATCTCCGGGGCCGGGCCGGTGGAGTCGGCCTTCGTGCCGATGGTGACCTTGGCGCCCGTGTAGCTGGTGGCGCCGGCGCTCGGGGTGCCGTTGCCGCCCCCGCCGCCGCTGCTGCACGCGGACAGCAGCGTCGAGCCCGCGGCCGCGACAGAGGTGGCGATGACGAAGTTTCTGCGGGAGAGAGACATGGCTGCCCCGTTCGTAGTGGATGACAAGAGATACGTGACCCCGGCCGAGCCCCGTCGCCGGGCCGGGGGCGGAACTCAGCGCTTGGTCTTCGGGTCCAGGGCGTCGCGGACCGAGTCACCGAGCAGGTTGAACGCGACGACGAAGATCACCATGGCCAGGCCCGGGAAGAGCATGAAGGTGATGTCGTTCTGGTAGACCTTGGCGCCGTTCTGGATCATCACGCCCCAGTCGGGGGTGGGGTCCGAGAGGCCGACGCCGACGAAGGCGAGACCCGCTTCCGCGGTCACGTAGGCGGGGAGGAGGAGTGTTGCCTGGATGAGGATCGGGGTCCACAGGTTGGGCAGCAGTTCCTTGAAGATGATGCGGGCCGGTGAGGCGCCGGTGACCTTGGCGGCCTCTACGAACTCCCGCTCACGCAGGGCGAGCACCTCGCCGCGCAGCAGACGGGCGATGGAGGCCCAGCCGAAGACGGTCATCACGATGATCAGGCTGGTGACGGTGAGCCAAACCGGGGTGTTGTCCGTCGGCGGGACGAAGATCAGCATGACCACGGGCCAGAAGGCGATGAAGAACAGCGTCTGCGGGAAGGCCAGCAGGATGTCGATCACGCGGCCGACGAAGTAGTCCGTCTTGCCGCCCAGGTAGCCGGCCGTGATGCCGATGACGACACCGAGCAGGGTCGTCAACAGCGCGGCGGCGGTGGCGATCAGCAGCGAGTTGCGGATGCCGTAGAGCAGGAAGGTGAAGACGTCCCGCCCGAGCTGCGGCTCGATGCCGAACCAGAAGTCGGAGCTGATGCCGCCGTTGGGCTTGACCGGGTAGTTGAACTCGTTGAACAGGCCCGGGATGTTCATGCCGTACGTCGTGTACGGGTCCTTGCCGTACAGCTTGGCGATCAGCGGCGCGCCGATGCCCACGACGAAGAAGAAGATCACCACGAAGGCGGATATGACGCCCGCCCGGTCCCGCTTGAAGCGGGTCCAGGCCAGCCGTCCCGGAGAGCGGCTCTCGGTGCCCTTGGGGTTGCCGGGCTTCGCCGATGTGGCGCTGTCCTCTTTGGTCACCTCGAGTGGGGCGGCCGAGGAAGGGGTTGCGGGGGTCATGATGCTCCGTGCCTTGTGGCGTCAAGGCTCCGCAGGGCGCTCCCCTACGGGCTACGCCGGACTTTTTCAACGCAATTCATTCAAGGTCAATAAATTCTCGACCCCCTTGGTTGCCTCTTTACCTTCTTTACTCGTACTTTGCCGTTCCGTAGCTACGCGGGTAGCACGCCGTAATCAATCTGTGCTTCACATCGGACTAACTGGACGAATCGGTCAATGAGTTCGATATGCGGACGGTGGTGTGCCGAAATGCGTACATCGGCACGTCGTAATCCAACGTTTCGGCATCGTTGCGTGGAGATCTGTTGCGCGGTCCTCCAGAGATCATCCAAGTGGCTCCCGCCGGTCGCCTGCATTCGGATGACGTGTCCCCCTAAAGGCCCCTCAATCCGGCAGCGGGCATGCGGTATGCGGCTCATGAGCCGATATTGGCCGGTATCGGATTCGTGATCGCGGACGAGTCTCGGACGAGCCCCGGAGGAGGCAGCCATGCGGGGAGCCACGCACGCCCGATGGGCCGCCTGTGTGATCGCCGGGGGGCTGCTGGCCACCGCCTGCGGGAGCGGTGGCGGCTTCGGCGGTGCCGGGGTGCTGACCTCCTCCTGGGGTGACCCGCAGAACCCGCTGGAGCCGGCCAACACCAACGAGGTGCAGGGCGGCAAGGTCCTCGACATGGTCTTCCGGGGCCTGAAGAAGTACGACCCGCGCACCGGCAAGGCCCAGAACATGCTCGCCGAGCGCATCGACACCCCGGACTCGCGGAACTTCACGATCCGGCTGAAGGGCGGCTGGACCTTCTCCGACGGCGAGAAGGTGACCGCCCACTCCTTCGTGGACGCCTGGAACTACGGGGCCGGCCTGAAGAACAACCAGAAGAACGCGTACTTCTTCGGCTACATCGACGGCTACGACAAGGTGCACCCCGAGAGCGGCGCGCAGAGCGCCGACACCCTGTCCGGACTGAAGGTGGTCGACGACCGCACCTTCACCGTCAAGCTCAACCAGAAGTTCTCCACCTTCCCCGACACCCTCGGCTACGCGGCCTACGCCCCGCTGCCGCGCGCCTTCTTCACCGACCACGCCGCCTGGCTGAAGAAGCCGGTCGGCAACGGGCCGTACCAGATCGAGTCGTACGCCAAGGGCTCCGCCATGTCCCTGAAGAAGTGGGACGCATACCCCGGCCCCGACCCGGCCCAGAACGTAGGGGTGACGCTGCTGGTGTACACCGACAGCAACACCGCCTACACCGATGTGCTGGCGGGCAACCTCGACCTGGTCGACGACGTGCCCGCCACCCAGCTCAAGAACGTCGACACCGACCTGAACGGCCGCTACATCAACACCCCGGCCGGCATCCTGCAGACCCTGGCCTTCCCGTACTACGACCCGAAGTGGAACACCGACGGGGCGCGGAAGGTCCGCACGGGCCTGTCCATGGCGATCAACCGCAAGCAGATCACCGAGACCATCTTCCGGGGCACCCGCACCCCGGCCACCGACTGGACCTCCCCGGTCCTCGGTGTGGCCGGCGGCTTCAAGGCCGGGCTGTGCGGCCCCGCCTGCGACTACGACCCCGCGCAGGCCAAGAAGCTGATCCAGGAGGGCGGCGGGATCCCCGGCGGGCGCTTGAGGATCACCTACAACGCGGACACGGGCTCCCACAAGCAGTGGGTGGACGCCGTGTGCAACTCCATCAACAACGCGCTCGACAACGACAAGGCCTGCGTCGGCAACCCGATCGGCACCTTCGCCGACTTCCGCAACCAGACCACCGGGCACAAGATGACCGGTCCCTTCCGGGCCGGCTGGCAGATGGACTACCCGTTGATCCAGAACTTCCTGCAGCCGCTGTACTACACGGGCGCCTCCTCCAACGACGGCCTGTGGTCCGACAAGCGGTTCGACGGGCTCGTCGACCGGGCCAACGCCGAGACCGACCGGGCCACCGCCGTCCGGCTCTTCCAGCAGGCCGAGGAGGTCGTCCGCGACAACATGGCGGCCATCCCGCTCTGGTACCAGAACGGCAGCGCCGGCTACACCGACCGGCTCTCCCACGTGGCCCTCAACCCCTTCAGCGTCCCGGTCTACAACGAGATCAAGGTCGGCTGATCCCCATGGGGCGCTATGTCGCACGGCGGCTGCTGCAGATGATCCCGGTGTTCATCGGGTCGACGCTGCTGATCTTCGTGATGGTGAACGTGATGGGCGATCCCATCGCGGGCCTGTGCGGCGAGCGCGCCTGCGACCCGGCGACGGCCGCCCAGCTGAAGCGGGAGTTCGGCTTGGACAAGCCGCTCTGGCAGCAGTACGCGACCTACATGGGCAACCTCTTCACCGGCGACTTCGGCACCGCCTTCAACGGCCAGAAGGTCACCGAGCTGATGGGCTCGGCGTTCCCCGTCACGATCCGGCTCACGATCGTCGCCATCCTCTTCGAGATCGTCATCGGCGTGACGCTGGGCGTGGTGACGGGCCTGCGCCGCGGGCGGCCCATCGACACCGGGGTGCTGCTGGGCACCCTCGTGGTGATCTCCGTGCCCACCTTCGTCACCGGCCTGCTGCTCCAGCTGCTGCTCGGCATCAAGTGGCAGTGGATCAGCCCCTCCGTCCGCTACGGAAGCTTCGACGAGCTGATCGTGCCCGGCCTGGTCCTCGCCTCCGTCTCCCTCGCCTACGTCACCCGGCTGACCCGGACGTCCATCGCGGAGAACAAGCGGTCCGACTATGTGCGCACGGCGGTCGCCAAGGGCCTGCCCGCGCGGCGGGTCGTCGTCCGTCATCTGCTGCGCAACTCGCTGATCCCGGTCGTCACCTTCATCGGCGCCGACATCGGCGCGCTGATGGGCGGTGCGATCGTCACCGAGCGGATCTTCAACATCCACGGCGTCGGCTTCCAGCTCTACCAGGGCATCCTGCGCCAGAACACCCAGACGGTCGTCGGCTTCGTGACCGTCCTCGTCCTCGTCTTCCTCGTCGCCAACCTCCTCGTCGACCTCCTGTACGCCGTACTCGACCCGAGGATCCGCTATGCCTGAGCAGCCGCACGAACCCGAGGGGGCGATCGCCGGGACCGGCATGGGCGCCGCGATGGACCTGGGCGTGAGCGAGGCGGAGACCCTGGAGGGGACTGCGGGCGGCCCCGGGGGCACGGGCCCGGCGGGCAGGCCGCACAGCCTCTGGTCCGACGCCTGGCGGGACCTGCGCCGCAACCCCGTCTTCATCGTGTCGGCGCTGGTCATCGTCTTCCTGGTCTTCATCTCCCTGTGGCCGGCGGCGATCGCCTCGGGCAGTCCCCTGAAGTGCGACCTCGCCAAGGCCCAGGACGGCGCGGGCCCCGGCGCGCCCTTCGGCTACGACGGCCAGGGCTGCAACGTCTACACGCGCACGGTCTACGGCGCCCGTACGTCCGTCACGGTCGGCGTGCTGGCGACGCTCGGGGTGGCCGTCGTCGGATCGGTGCTCGGGGCCCTGGCGGGCTACTTCGGCGGCGTCTGGGACTCGGTCCTGTCCCGGATCACCGACATCTTCTTCGCGATCCCGGTCGTCCTGGGCGGCCTCGTGCTGCTGTCGGTGGTGACGAGCAACACGGTCTGGCCGGTCATCGGCTTCATGGTGCTGCTCGGCTGGCCGCAGATCTCCCGTATCGCACGCGGCTCGGTCATCACCGTCAAGCAGAACGACTACGTCCAGGCCGCCCGCGCCCTCGGCGCCTCCGACTCCCGCATCCTGCTGCGCCACATCGCCCCGAACGCCGTGGCACCGGTGATCGTCGTGGCGACCATCGCGCTGGGCACCTACATCGCGCTGGAGGCGACCCTGTCGTACCTCGGTGTGGGGCTGAAGCCGCCCAGCGTCTCCTGGGGCATCGACATCTCCGCCGCGTCCCCCTACGTCCGCAACGCCCCGCACGCCCTGCTGTGGCCCTCGGGCGCCCTGGCCCTCACGGTGCTGGCCTTCATCATGCTCGGCGACGCGGTCCGCGACGCCCTGGATCCGAAGTTGAGGTGATGGGGTCGTGCTGCTCGAAGTACGGGATCTGCAGGTGGAGTTCCGGACGCGGGACGGGGTCGCGCACGCGGTCAACGGGGTGAGCTACCGCGTGGACGCGGGGGAGACCCTCGCCGTGCTCGGGGAGTCGGGGTCGGGCAAGTCGGTGACCGCGCAGGCCGTGATGGGGATCCTCGACATGCCGCCGGGGCGGATCACCGGCGGCGAGATCCTCTTCCAGGGGCAGGATCTGCTCAGGCTCAAAGAAGAGGAGCGACGGAGGATCCGGGGCGCCGGGATGGCGATGATCTTCCAGGACGCCCTGTCGGCCCTCAACCCCGTGATCTCCGTGGGGGATCAGCTGGGCGAGATGTTCGTCGTGCACCGCGGGATGTCGAAGAAGGACGCGCGGGCCAAGGCCGTCGAGCTGATGGAGCGGGTACGGATCCCGGCCGCCGCCCAGCGTGTGCGGGACTATCCGCACCAGTTCTCCGGCGGTATGCGCCAGCGCATCATGATCGCCATGGCGCTGGCCCTGGAGCCGGCGCTCGTCATCGCCGACGAGCCCACCACCGCCCTGGACGTCACCGTGCAGGCCCAGGTCATGGATCTGCTCGCGGAGTTGCAGCGCGAGTACCGCATGGGGCTGATCCTCATCACCCACGACCTGGGCGTCGTGGCGGATGTGGCCGACCGGATCGCCGTGATGTACGCGGGGAAGATCGTCGAGTCCGCGCCCGTGCACGACATCTACAAGGCTCCCGCCCACCCCTACACGCGCGGTCTGCTGGACTCCATCCCGCGCCTGGACCAGAAGGGCCAGGAGCTGTACGCGATCAAGGGCCTGCCGCCGAACCTGACGGACATCCCGCCCGGCTGCTCCTTCCATCCGCGCTGCCCGATGGCCCAGGACGTCTGCCGCACCGGCGAACCCCCGCTGTACGAGGTCTCCGAGGTGCGCGGCAGCGCCTGCCACTTCTGGAGGGAGTGCCTGCATGACCGCGACCAGTGAGCCGATCCTGGAGGTCGACGGGCTCGTCAAGCACTACCCGCTGACCCAGGGCGTCCTGTTCAGGAAGCAGGTCGGCGCGGTGAAGGCCGTCGACGGCGTCGACTTCACGCTCCACAGGGGCGAGACCCTCGGCATCGTCGGCGAGTCCGGCTGCGGCAAGTCGACGGTCGCCAAGATGCTCTGCAACCTGGAGCGTCCGACGGCCGGCTCCATCCGGTTCAAGGGCGAGGACATCACCCGGCTGTCCGGCCGCGCCCTGAAGGCCGTGCGCCGCAACATCCAGATGGTCTTCCAGGACCCGTACACCTCCCTCAACCCCCGGATGACGGTGGGCGACATCGTCGGGGAGCCGTACGACATCCACCCCGAGGTCGCGCCGAGGGGCGACCGCCGCCGCAGGGTCCAGGAACTGCTGGACGTGGTCGGCCTCAACCCGGAGTACATCAACCGCTACCCGCACCAGTTCTCCGGCGGCCAGCGCCAACGCATCGGCATCGCGCGGGGGTTGGCGCTGCGCCCGGAGATCATCGTCGCCGACGAACCCGTCTCCGCCCTGGACGTCTCGGTGCAGGCCCAGGTCATCAACCTGCTGGACCGGCTGCAGTCGGAGTTCGAGCTGTCGTACGTCTTCATCGCGCACGACCTGTCCATCGTGCGGCACATCTCCGACCGGGTCGGCGTCATGTACCTGGGCCGGATCGTGGAGATCGGCCGGGACGCCGAGATCTACGACCACCCCACGCACCCCTACACCCAGGCCCTGCTCTCCGCGGTCCCGGTCCCGGACCCGGAGGCCCGTGAACACCGCGAGCGGATCATCCTCACCGGAGACGTGCCGTCCCCGACGGACATCCCCTCCGGCTGCCGCTTCCGCACCCGCTGCTGGAAGGCGCAGGAGCGCTGCGCCCGGGAGGTGCCGGCCCTCGCGGTGCCGGCCGCCTTCCGTGACGTGTCCGGGCCGGCGGCCCATGACTCGGCCTGTCACTTCGCCGCGGAGGGGCAGATGGCCGCGGCGCGGGACGAGGACGGCAACGGGCCGGGATGACAACGGGCCGGGATGACATGGCGCACCCCGGCCCGTTCACGGCACCCGCACGGCCGTACGCGGATCAGCCTTCCGCGTCCGTATATCGGTGCCGATTCACCGAAGTTGCCCGTGTGTTAACGCGGTTGAGGGTCATTCGCCGCGCTGCGGAAGGGAACGCCGCAGGAAGTCCAGCTGCAGCCGCAGCAGGTTCTCGGCGACGGCCTCCTGCGGGGTCATGTGTGTCACTCCGGACAGCGGCAGCACCTCGTGCGGGCGGCCGGCGGCGAGCAGGGCGGAGGACAGCCGCAGGGAGTGGGCGACGACCACGTTGTCGTCCGCCAGCCCGTGGATGATCATCATCGGGCGGTGCGGTTCGGCCGGGTCGACCAGGCCCGCGTCGTCGATCACCGAGTTGCGGCGGTAGACCTCCGGCTGCTCGTCCGGGAGGCCGAGGTAGCGTTCCTGGTAGTGGGTGTCGTACAGCCGCAGGTCGGTGACGGGAGCGCCGACGACCGCCGCGTGGAAGACGTCCGGGCGGCGCAGCACCGCGAGGGCCGCCAGATAGCCGCCGAACGACCAGCCGCGCACGGCCACCCGGCCCAGGTCCAGCGGGAACTCCTCGGCGAGCGCGTGCAGCGCGTCCACCTGGTCCGCGAGGACGGTGGCGGCCAGTTCGTCCCGGACCGACTTCTCCCAGGTCGGCGAGTGCCCCGGGGTGCCCCGCCCGTCCGCCACGATCACCGCGAAGCCCTGGTCGGCGAACCACTGCGAGGTGAGGTGGGCGTTGTGCGCGGCGAGCACCCGCTGTCCGTGCGGGCCGCCGTAGGGGTCCATGAGGACGGGCAGGGGAGTGTCACCGGGGTAGTCCCGCGGCATAAGCACGGCGCACGGAATTCTGCGTGCGCCCCCATGGGTGAGCGTCACCCGTGGGGACATACCGGGATCTTCGGCGTACGACCGGACAGCCGACGCCGGTTTTCCGTCACGCAGCACCTGGACCCGGGTGCCCGGACGGTCCGGCGTCGCGGACACGAGCACCGTCACGCCCGCCGCCCGCACCGCCGTGTGCACGCCCGGCTCCTGGGACACGCGCTCCACGCCCAGTTCGTTCACCCGGTACACATGGACTTCGCCAATCTCGGGCTCCTCCGCCTCCGTGCCCGCCGAGGCGGAAACCAGCACGTCCTGCGCACCCACGTCCAGCACCGCACGAATGTGCAACTGAGCGCTGGTCAAAGGCCGTTCACCGACCGCCAGCACGCGGGCGCCACCCTCGTCCGCGATCCGGACGAGCTGCCCCGAGGGGCTCCAGCAGGGCACTCCAGGGAAAAGTTCCAGCCAACTTGGATCTTCGTCGGCGTGCACCATCCGGGTGGCCCCCGTGTCCGGGTCCACCGCCAGGAACAGCTGGCTGCGCTGGTCCCGCGCCTGGACGAGCAGCAGCGGCGCACCCGCCGCTGACCAGTGCGCATGGGCCAGATACGGATAGCGTGCCCGGTCCCACGCCACCTCCGTGCGCTCTCCGTCGAGGCCGATCACGAACAGCCGTACGTCCGCGTTCGGCGTGCCCGCCGCCGGGTACGCGATGTTGCGTGGCTCACGCCCCGGGTGGGCCGGGTCCGCGATCCACCACCGCCGTACCGGCGTGTCGTCCACGCGCGCGACGAGCAGCCGGCGCCCGTCGGGCGCCCACCAGAAGCCCCGGGAGCGCCCCATCTCCTCGGCCGCGATGAACTCCGCGAGCCCGTGGGTGATCTGTCCGGGCCCGTCCGCGGACTCCGGTCCGGCGAGCGCCCGGTCGTCCTCACCTGCGGCGCCCACGACCCGCAGCGCGCCCCGCGAGACGTAGGCGATGTGCCGGCCGTCGGGGGCGGGACGCGGGTCGATCACCGGTCCCGGGACCCGGAGTTCACGCGTCGTGCCGACCCGCAGATCGGCCGTGAAAAGCCGCCCTGACAAGGCGAAAGACGCCAACTCCAGGGCCGTGTCTGTGGCGTAGCCGACGATGCCCGCGCCGCCCTCGCGGCTGCGCTCGCGGCGCGCCCGCTCTTCGGTCGACAGCTCTTCGAAGGCGCCGCCGAGCAGGGCGCCGGCATCGGCCGCCAGGCGCTCTTCGCCCTCCGCAAGGTCCATGACCCAGAGGGAGTTGGTCCGGTCGGTGCCGGAGGCGGAACGCAGGAACGCGACACGCGAACCGTCCGGTGCCACGGTGAACGCACGCGGCGCGCCGAGCGTGAATCGCTGGGTCCGGGCGTGCCGACGGGGGAAGGAGTCAGACTCGGTCGTCATACCCCGACCATATTGGCCATGCGCCCCCTTGTGCGGCCGTGCGCCGAGCGATGCGCGAGCACGCATAGTTATGATCACTACCGCTGTGTGGGTATGAACCTGCCTGCGTCTGCGTGGACTTTGCTCAACTGATCTAGATCTGGCGATCTTTGGAGGTGAGCCGCCGTGGCACTCTCGATTTCGGCGGTGGTGCTGCTGGCGATCATCGTTTTCCTGTTGATCAAGAAGTCGGGGCTGAAAGGCGGTCACGCGGTCGTCTGCATCCTGCTCGGCTTCTATCTGGCCTCCTCCACCATCGCCCCCACGATCAGCGAGCTGACGACGAACGTCGCGAGCATGATCGGCAGTATCAAGTTCTGATCGGTGGCGCCGAGTTCCGAGATCGCCTCGCGCTCGGTTGGATAGTTGCACTATCTTCCAGCCGTGGACCAACTGCGCTCCGATGACCCGACTCGTATAGGCCCGTACCGACTGATCGCCCGGCTGGGCGAAGGCGGCATGGGGCTGGTCTATCTGGGGCGCGACGAGGGCGGACGCACCGTCGCCGTGAAGGTCGTCCAGGCCGACTACGCCGGGCACCACGAGTTCCGCAGGCGTTTCGCCCGTGAGGTGGCCGCCGCCCGGCGGGTGGGCGGAAGCTTCACGGCGGACGTGCTCGACGCCGACCCCGAGGCCGCCGTGCCCTGGGTCGCGACCCAGTACATTCCCGGGCCCGACCTGAGCACCGTGGTCGCCAAGGACTTCGGGCCGCTGCCCGAGCACTCGGTCCGCTTCCTCGCCAACCGGCTCGCCCTCGCCCTCCAGGCCGTGCACGCGGCGGGCCTGATCCACCGTGACCTCAAGCCCTCCAACGTGCTCGTCACCGTCGACGGCCCCCGCGTCATCGACTTCGGCATCGCACGGGCGATGGACAGCCTCTCCGGGGACAGCCTGCACACCCGCACCGGCATGCTGATCGGCTCTCCCGGCTTCATGTCGCCCGAGCAGGTCCGCGGCCTCGAACTCACCCCCGCCAGCGACGTGTTCTGCCTCGGCGCCGTCCTCGTCCACGCCGCCACCGGGCGCCTCCTCTTCGGCGCCTCGGAGACCGGCCTGAACGCCCACCTCTTCCGGATCGCCGAGGACGAGGCGGACCTGACCGGCGTACCCGAGTCGCTGATCGACCTCGTCCGCGCGTGCCTGCACAAGGACCCGGCCGAGCGGCCCACCCCGCAGCAGGTGGCCGAGCGCACGCAGACGGAACGGGACGGGGAATGGCTGCCGGGCGCGGTACTGGCCCAACTGGGCCGCCACGCCGCCGGGTTGCTGGACTTCGCCCCCGTGCCGCGCCCCGAGCCCGTCGCGGACGCGCCGGGCGCTCGGCCGGACCGCGCGCCGCGCTCGCCCAGCCCCAGGTCTGGGTCGAGCCACGGCCGCAGGCCCAGCCGCAACCCCAAGTCCCGCCTCAGCCGCAGGTGTCGGTTCCGCTGCCGCCGCCGCCCGGCTACACCCCGACGACTCCCGCCCCGGGCGTCCGGCCCCCCTCGGGCCCGCATCCTCGGCGCTGGTGGGGGCTCGCGGTGCTCGCGCTGGCGCAGCTGACCGTGCTCTTCCAGGCGCATCCGGGGTGGTGGCCGTTCGCCCAGGCCGACCTGCACCTGGGCGTCGGGGGGCCGGCGCCCCTCGCCTACGGGTTCTTCTTCGGTGGCCTGCTGCTCTTCGGCGGGCAGCTCGCCGACCGCGTCGGAGCGAGACGGACCCTGGTCGCCGGCCTGGTCGGATTCGCGCTGGCGTCCCTGCTCGGCGGCGCCTCCACCGCGGCCGGGATGCTGGCTGTCGCCCGCGCCCTGCAGGGCGTCTTCGCCGCGCTGGTCACACCGTCCGCGCTCGCCCTGGTCAACACCGCCTTCAGCGACCCGAAGGAACGCCGCAGGGCCTTCGGGATCTACGCCTCGGTCGGCGTCGGCGGTGCGGCGTGCGCGGTGCTGCCGAACACATGGCTGGCGGAGGCGACGGACTGGCGCCTGTGCCTCTTCGCCGCCGCCCCGGTGGCCACGGTCGCCCTGGTCGGCGTGCTCACCCTCGTGCACGACGCGCCGCGCCGCGCCGGCGCCCGCTTCGACGCGCTCGGCGCGCTGCTCGGTTTCGCCTCGGTCGCCGCGCTCACCTTCGGTCACTACCACGCCGAAGAACAGGACGCCTGGACGGCCCCTCTGGCCGTGATCCCGCTCGCGGGCGGCGCCCTCGCCCTGGTGACCTTCCTGTGGTGGCAGACGAGGACGTCGAGCCCGCTCATTCCGCCGTACGTCCTGCGGGACCGCGGTCGGATCGGCTGCTACCTGACCATGATCCTCTCGGGTGTCGGCACCTTCGGCCTCTTCGGGATCCTGAACTTCTACCTGCTGGCCCTGCGCGACTACGCCCCGACCGCGGCCGGAATGAACTTCCTGCTCCTCTTCATCGCGCTCGTCCTCGGCGCCACCCAGGTCTCCGCGCGCCTGCTGCACCGTGTCGCGCCCCGCGTCCTGGTCGTGGCGGGACTGCTGACGACGGCTCTCGGCCTGGTGCTCATGATCGCCACGGAGTCCGTCGACGGCCACGCGCCCGACCTGGTCGGCATGCTCGTCATCGGCTTCGGCCTCGGCACCGCCTTCATGCCGCTCTACGCTCTGGCGGCCGACGCCGTCGCCCCGGAGCACTCCGGCGCGGCGTCGGCGGCTCTCACCGTGACCCAGTACTTGGGCGGGACGATCGGTTCGGTCCTGCTCGTCACGGTTGACTCCCCCCGCATGCTCTGGGGCGCGACCGCCGCCGTCCTGCTCGCGGCCGTCCTCGCCGCCCCGCTGATCAGCGCGGGTACGCGTCCGACGCGTACGGCAGGAAGCGGGCCCACGCGTCCGGCGTGAGGGCGAGCTGGGGGCCGGTGGCGGTCTTGGAGTCACGGACGTGGATGGCGCGGGGTGCTATCGCGATTTCGACGCAGGAGTCACCGTCGGGGCCGCTGCTGTAGCTGCTCTTGAACCAGTCCAGGGCTACTTCGACGCAGGAGTTGCCGTCGTTGCCGCTGCTGTAGCTGCTCTTGAACCATGCCAGCTTCATTTCTCTCCTAGCAGGTGCTCGATGAAGGCCAGCGACTCTCGTGGAGAGAGCGCCTGAGCCCGGATCGTGCCATAGCGCAGCTCAAGGACGCGAAGCTGCCGTGGATCGGTGATCGGCCGCCCGTTGAACGCGCCGTCGGAGCGCCCCACCGCCGTACCGTCCGGGAACTTCAGCAGCTCGATCCGACCAACCAGCCCGGAGTGGGTTTCGCAGTCCAACGGCATTACTTGGAGTACGACGTTGTGCAGGCGGCCCACCTCCAGCAGGTGTTCAAGCTGGTGCCGCCACACCATTCTGCCGCCGAGGGGGCGGCGTAGCGCCGCCTCTTCCTGGACGAAACTAAGCGCGGGCGCGGGAGAACGCTCGAACACGGATCCACGAGCCGTGCGGGCGGCCACCATGCGAGCGACCTCGTCCGGCGAGTACGGGGGCTGCATGGCCTGGAACAAGGACCTGGCGTGTTCCGGTGTCTGCAACAGGCCGTTGATGCTGTGGCTCTCGTAGATGCCAATCTCCACCGCCTGAGCCTCGAGTTTCGCCAGTTCCCGAACCCTCTTCGGATACCGGACCTTGGCCACGTCCTCCTTCATGGCCGAGATGAGCCCACCCGCCCGCAACACCCTGTCGGCCTTGTCCAGATACTCCGGCCTGGGAATCCGCTTCCCGCCCTCGATCTTGTAGACCATGTCCTCGCCGTAGCCGACCGCCTTGGCGAAGTCACCGGCCTTCATCCCCACCGCTTCCCGGCGGAGCTTCAGCTGGCGTCCGACCGTGGCGATGACCGCGACACCCCACTCGTCGTCCGGATCCACCTCCCAACCCGGCTCGTCCGCCTCGCCCTTGACCTCGTCCGTCATCACCCCTCCTGACAAGCGCAGACACACCGGACAACCGCTGGACAGTCACCGTACGCAACGGCTTGGTCACTCATCACCGTAAGCGCCACCGGCCACTCTGAGTGACGTGAATCAGAAAATCGCCGAGGATCCGACCCAACTCGACGGCGGCATCCCCAACTTCACCGTCCTGCTGTCCTCCACCCCGCGAGGTGCCCGCCTGGCCCGGCTGCTCGCGGCGGACCAGCTCCGGAGCTGGGGGCTTCCGGCGGATCCCGCGACGCTGATCGTGGCCGAGCTTGCAGCCAACGCCGCGACCCACGGCCGGCTGCCCGGCCGCAGCTTCCGGCTGACGCTCTACGTCGTCGGCGCCGTCCTGCGGATCGAGGTCACCGACACGCGCGGTGAACGCCCGCCCAGACTCCAAGTGCCGGACGCGCAGGCCGAGTCCGGGCGCGGGCTGCTGCTCGTGGACGCGCTGGCGGACCGCTGGGACGTCGCCGAGGGCCGGTTCCCGCGCAAGACCGTCTGGGCCGAACTGGCCCTTCCGTCACCGGAACCCGCCCCCACGGGCTCCGGTGGCGCACGCGACTGAAAGCCAAGGACGGACCTGGGGAAAGAACCCCACCAAGCCCCACCCCTCCCGCCCGCGCCCCCATGCTCACTCGGCCGGGTGAATATGCCCGAGGCAGCTGGATTTCGCGGCCCCTGGCGGCTCTACGCTCAGCGCAACACGACACAACCGCAGACATGCGACGGCCCTCGCCGGGACTGGCATCCCAGTGCGAGGGCCTGACCACCGAGGAAGTAGGAGCTTCCCGATGGATACGCAGAACCCTAGCGTGCCCCCGTACGCCCAGCCCCCTGTCACGGGCGACAAGCACCCGAACCGGGGTCCCCGACCCCGGCATTCCGGCGGGCTCGTCCACGAGCACACCCGCCACACCGCGCGCTTCACGGTGATCGGCAACCACCTCACCCAGCACCCGGACCTCTCGCTCCTCGCGATCGGACTGGCCTGCCACATCCAGTCGTTGCCGAAGGGCGCCCGCGTCGACATCAAGAGCCTGGCCGTACGGTTCCCGGAGGGAGCGACCCGTATCGCCGCCGCGCTGCGCGAACTGGAGGCCCACGGCTACCTGCGCCGCGAGCGGGCGCGCGTCCCCGGCGGCCGTATCGTCACGCGGACGGTCTCCTGCAACCAGCCGATGGCCCGGCGCCACCCCTCCGGCAGCTCCGGCTGCCCGACCCAGCGGCCGGCCCGACCGGCGGCGGCACCGGCGACGCGCCAGCCCCGCGCCGCCCGCAAACCCCTCCCGGCCGTGCCGCAACCGTCCTGCGCGGCCCCGGCCCTCGTGCGGGCCGCCACCGACCTCCTCGCGGACCTGCGTCGCCACGACCCGTGCCTGCTCCTCTCGGCCGCCGACACGGCGCATCTGGCCCCCGGCGTCGCCGCCTGGCTGGAGCGGGACGTCAGCGCCGCCGCCGTACGGCAGGCGCTGACCGGCGACCTTCCACCCGAAGGGCCACGACGCCCGGCCGCCCTGCTGGCCCACCGGCTCGCCGCCCAGCTGCCGCCCCCACCGCCGTTCCGCGCACCGGCGGCCCCGCCGCCCGTACGCCACCCGCTCCAGACCTGCGACGGCTGCGAGCGCGTCTTCCGCTCACCTCACCCCGGCCGCTGCCGCGACTGCCGAACCGATCTCCTGGAGGCCGCCCGGCGTGAAGCCGACGAATTCCGGTCATCGGTACCGGGCCAAGTGTGACTTCGTACGTCACCATCGCCGACCGGACCATCCCGACGGACGGTCTGCCGCTCTACAAGGATGAGACGAGTGCCTCGTAGGGTGGTGCCCATGACGGAACTGCCCGCTCGGCGTCTGCTGCTGGTGCACGCGCACCCGGACGACGAGTCGATCAACAACGGCGCGACGATGGCCAGGTACGCGGCCGAAGGCGTGCACGTGACCCTGGTCACCTGCACGCTCGGGGAGCGGGGTGAGGTCATCCCGGCCGGGCTGCGGCATCTGACGGGGCCCGCGCTGGGCGCGCACCGGCGTGGGGAGCTGGCCGAGGCCGTGCGCGCACTGGGCGTCGGCGACGCCCGGCTGCTCGGCGGGGCGGGACGCTACGGCGACTCCGGGATGATGGGCATCGCGGACAACGACGACCCCGGATGCTTCTGGCAGGCCGACGTGGACCAGGCCGCGGGCCACCTCGCCGACGTGATCCTGGACGTCCGCCCCCAGGTCCTCGTCACCTACGACGACCAGGGAGGCTACGGCCACCCGGACCACATCCAGGCCCACCGCGTCGCCATGCGCGCCGTGGACCTCGCGGCCGAGCGCGGGCACCGGATCGACAAGGTGTACTGGAACCGCGTCCCGCGCACCGTCGTCGAGGCCGCCTTCGCCCGCCTGGAGGACGAGCTGCCCGTGCTGCCCTTCGACAAGAGCGCGTCCATGGACGACGTACCCGGCGTGGTCGACGACGAGCGGGTCACCACCGCCGTCGACGGCGCCGCCCACGCCGCCGCCAAGGCCGCCGCGATGCGCGCCCACGCCACCCAGATCGACGTGGCCGAGCCGTACTTCGCGCTCTCCAACGAACTGGCCCAGCCGCTGTTCACCACCGAGTACTACGAATTGGTGCGGGGCACGGCCGAGCCCGGGGAGAGCGACCTGTTCGCCGGACTCGACCTGGAGGGGACGTCATGACCGACGGGGGACAGGGCTCGCTGCTCGCCCAGCCACTGCAACGGCCCTCGGCCGCACGGGTCGCCGCACATGCCGGACTCTTCCTGCTCGGTGCCGTCACCGGTCTCGCCGGGACCCTGGTCCAGGCCGCCTGGTTCCCCGGCGGGCTGCTGCTCGCCCTCGTGGGCGCGGCCGGGCTGTTCCTCGGCGGGGCGTACGCGACCGGTGGCCGGGGCGGGGCGGTCGCACCCGTGGCGGGCTGGATCGTCGCCGTCGTCCTGCTCACCACCGCGCGGCCGGAGGGCGACTTCCTGTTCGCCGCCGGAGGCACCTCGTATCTCTTCCTGCTCGGCGGCATGGCTCTCGCTGTGATCTGTGCCACCCTTGGCGCCGGGCGGCAACCTCGCGGCGGTCCCGCCCGACTTGGCAAGTGACGTACCACTTCGCCGTGCGGCGCGCGTGCGAGTCCGGTGTGGGTTTCCTCGACGGTCCCGGGATGAGCGCCAGAAGTGGCCAGTATGGTGGTGCGCGCCGCCGAGCCTCCCGAGCAGTCAGGTCGTAACCGGCGGTGGAGCCAACTGGGAGAACCTGCCTTGAGTCGTGAAACTGACACTCCGTCCTCCGGGCCCAACGGGCACGGCGGAGCCGCGTACCCCTCCGGCACGCCGCCGTACGGGACCCCCATGGCTTCCGACGACGGTACGGACACCGGCCGTTCGGCCCCCCGGCCGGAGGAGAAGAAGACCGAGACCACGCTGACGACGCGGATCCGGATCAACATCCCCGGATCCCGGCCCATCCCGCCGGTCGTCGTGCGCAAGCCCGTCGGGGACGCCGACGGCGCCGGGGACGAGGCGCCCGCCGCCGACCCGCGGCCCGCGCCCGAGCGTACGTCCGCCCCCGCCGCCGAGGCGCCCGCCGAGCCCGGGGCCCCGGCCGGCGAGAAGACCAGCGACTGGTTCGCGCCCCGCAAGTCCTCGCCCGGCAAGGGCGGTCCGGGCGGCCCGGCGGCGAACGGGGGCGTGGGATCCGGCGGTTCGGGCGGTTCGGGCACTTCCGGCACTTCCGGCAGTTCGGGTGGTTCGGGCGCTTCCGCTCCTGGTTCCGGCGCGCCGGGCACCCGAACGGGTGGTTCGGGAGCATCCGGTGCCGCCGGTGGCACCGGCGCACGCTCCGGCGGCGGGCGTCCCGGCGGTGTGGTCGGCTCCATGAGCGTGCCGGGCGGCTCCCGCTCCGGCAGCACGAACGGCAAGGGGCTGCCCGCCGCCACCGGCGGCCCCGTCGCCCCCGGGCACGGCGGCGGCACCGGCTCCTTCGACGTCACCGAGGCGCTCGCCGCGGGACCGCTGGGCGGCGGCTCCCGCCCCGGCGCGTCCGGCGGCGAAGCGCGCCGCGACGACCTGCCGTACTTCTCGGAGAACGCCGGCCAGGACGGCTTCGGCGGCGCGGGCGCCCCCGGTGCGAACGGCCAGAACGGCTTCGCCGGTACCGGCGCGGGCGGCCCCGGCGGCCCCGGCGGTCCGGGCGGTCACGACGGCTTCGGCGGCGCGGCGGGCGCGGGCGGCACGAGCGGTCTGGGCGGCCCCGGTGGTCCCAGCGGCTTCAACGGCCCGCACGGGCGCGGCGGTCCCGGCGGCCCGCAGGGCCCGGCCGGACCCACCACCGGCCCGGTCACCGGCGACGGCCCGCTCGTCCCCTCGGGCACCGACCCCTTCGCCGACCTGCCCGGTCCGAGCGGCTCGCTCGGCACGGGCGGCTACGACGGCCCCGGCGGCCGGGGTGCCCGGGCCCCGCAGGCGCCCCACGGCGCCCTCTCGGACCTCGACCTCGAAGGCCCCGCCGGATCCGCCGGCCCGAGCGGTCTCGGCGGTCCTGCCGCCGGTCCCGCCGGCCCCGTCGGTCTGGGCCCCGGCGGCGGGCTCAGTGACGACACCGCGATCCTCACCCCGCAAAAGCCGGCCCCCGAACCGGGCACGCCCGGCTACCGCCGCGCCGACAACGTCTCCGGACACACCGTCACCAGTGGCATCCCGGTCGTCCCCGGCGCCGGTGCCGCCCCCTTCGGCGGCTCCGCGACCGACGGCAAGGCCCCGCAGTCCCCGGCCGAGCCGCAGCCGGCCCCCGCGCCCAAGGCGCAGGCCAAGCCGAAGAAGAAGGGCCGCAGCAAGGTGGTGCTGCTGGGCGTCGGCGTGGTCGTCGTCGCGGGCGGTGCCTACGGCGCCGGACTGCTGATGAACCACACCGATGTCCCCAAGGGCACCACGGTCCTCGGTGTGGACATCGGCGGCGGCACCCGTGACGACGCCGTCAAGAAGCTCGACGACGCCTTCGGCGGCCGGGTGAACAAGCCGCTGAAGCTCTCCGTCGGCGGCAGGACGGTCACCCTCACCCCGGAGAACGCCGGTCTCCAGTTCGACTTCCAGGCGACCGTGAGCAAGGCCGCGACCAGCGACTACAACCCGGTCCACGTCATCGGCTCGCTCTTCGGGCAGAAGCGCGTGATCGAGCCGGAGATGCCGGTGGACGAGGAGAAGCTCCAGGCGGCCCTCCAGCAGGCCGGCGGCGGCTCCGGCTCGGTCGTCGAGGGCGGCATCGACTTCCAGGCCGGCCGGGCCGTCGCCGTCTACGGCAAGGCGGGCAAGGCGATCGACGCGGGCCAGTCGACCCAGGCGGTCGAGCAGGCCTACCGCGCGCTGGTGGAGACGGACACGGCGGCCCCGGTCACCGTCCCGTCGGCCACCCGGCAGCCGACGGTGTCGAAGGTCGAAGTCGACCGCGAGATGAAGCAGTTCGCGGAGCCGGCGATGTCGGGCAAGGTCACGGTGCGGACGGACGCGGCGCACACGGTCCTGATGAGCCCGGAGAAATCGCTCTGGAAGTTCCTCAAGGTGGTGCCCACCTCGGACGGCAAGCTGGTCGACAAGCCCGACCTGAACGCCCTGAGGCAGCTGTACGGCAAGACCTTCGACGGTGTGCTCATCACCCGCGCCAACGGCAAGAAGACGCCGGTCACCCCGCAGGAGGTCTACATCGCCCTCCGCCAGGCCCTGATCAGCACGACGAACCGGGTCGCAGTCATCGACACGAACCCGAGCTAACCGGAACGCAGACACGGCGAAGGGGGCGTCCACCGTACGGCGGGCGCCCCTTCGCCGTGTCCGTCACCCGATCGGCATGACATCTGTCATCCGGCACTCAGGACCCCCGACACTGCCCCGCCGCGGGTCCCTGACGCGAACATGGTCACCATGACGACAACTGCGGCACCGGCCGCCACCACCCCGGTGGTCGGCTTCGATCAGGTGACCAAGACCTACGGCAGCGTGCGGGCCGTCGACGGGATCTCGCTCCGACTGCACCCCGGCGAGACCGTCGCCCTCCTCGGCCCCAACGGGGCCGGCAAGTCCACCACCCTCGACCTGCTCCTCGGCCTCAAGCACCCCGACGGCGGCACGGTGAGCCTCTTCGGCGGCACCCCGCGCGAGGCGATCGCCGACGGGCGGGTCGGCGCCATGCTGCAGAGCGGCGGCCTGATGGACGAGGTCACCGTCGCCGAGCTGGTGAAGCTGGCCTGCTCGCTGCACCCGCGGCCGTACAAGCCCGCCGAGGTGATGGCCCGCGCGGCCATCGAGCAGATCGCCGACCGCAAGGTCAACAAGCTCTCCGGCGGCCAGGCCCAGCGCGTCCGCTTCGCCCTCGCCACCGCCGGTGACAGCGACCTGATCATCCTGGACGAGCCGACCACCGGCATGGACGTCTCCGCCCGCCAGGCCTTCTGGGCCACCATGCGCGAGCAGGCCGACCAGGGCCGTACCGTCCTGTTCGCCACCCACTACCTCGAAGAGGCCGACGCCATCGCCGACCGGGTCCTGGTGCTGCACCGCGGCCGGCTCCTCGCCGACGGCACCGCCGCCGAGATCAAGGCCAAGGCTGGCGCCCGCCGGGTCGCCTTCGATCTGGAGGGCGACATCGACGGGGCCGCCCTGCGCGCCCTGCCGTTCCTCACCTCGATCGACATATCGGGCCAGACCGTCCGCATCCAGTCGTCCGACGCCGACGCCACCGTCCACGCCCTGTACGGCCTCGGCGTCTACCCCCGCAACCTCGAAGTCGCCGGCCTCGGCCTGGAGCAGGCCTTCGTCGCCATCACGGAGGCCGAGGAGGCCAAGCAGTCATGAACGCCCTGATCAAGCTCGAACTGGCCCGCGCCCTGCGCAACAAGAAGTTCCTGTTCTTCTCGGTGCTCTACCCCACGTCCCTCTTCCTGATCTTCTCCAGCAGCTCCGGCTCCGGCGAGAAGGTCGACGGCACCGGCCTGACCGTCGCCACCTACCTGATGGTCTCCATGGCCTCCTTCGGCGCCCTGACCGCCGTCCTCATGGGCAACAGCGAGCGCATCGCCAAGGAGCGCGAGAGCGGCTGGGTGCGGCAGCTGCGGCTGACCACGCTGCCCGGTCGCGGCTACGTCTTCGCCAAGATCGCCAGCGCCGCCGTGGTGAGCCTGCCGTCGATCATCGTGCTGTTCGCCGCCGCCGCCGCGATCAAGCACGTCCACCTGGGCGCCTGGCAGTGGCTGGCTCTCACCGGGGTCATCTGGGCCGGCAGCCTCGTCTTCGCCGCGCTCGGCGTCGCCATCGGCTACCTCGCCACCGGCGACGCGGTCCGCCCGATCACGATGATCATCTACTTCGGTCTGTCGATCCTCGGAGGCCTGTGGATGCCGTCCACCACCTTCCCGAAGACGCTGCAGGACATCGCGAAGTGGCTGCCCACCCACGCGTACGCTGCTCTGGGACGGGCGATCGAGCAGAGCCAGGCGCCCAGCGCGACGGACGTCGCCATCCTCGCCGTCTACTTCGTCCTCTTCGCGGGCGGCGCGGCCTGGCTGTACCGGAAGGACACGCTGAAGGCGTGAGCATGATGACGGAAGACCCGCGGACCGGCGAGGAGCCGCCGGAGACCCAGGTGCGCATCGGGCAGGCGCCTCGCAACTGGCGCGAGGCGATGGTCAAGGCGCTGTGGATCGGCGTCTGGCTGATCTTCCTCAACTCTCCGATCAAGGACCTGACCTCGGGCACCCACACCACGGGTGCCGTCGTGGCCGGCGCGCTCGGCCTGGCCGCCTTCGTCGGCACCTACCTGACGCTGGTCTTCCGGCAGATGGGCCGTCCCTTCACGCCGCGGGTCGTCGTCTCGATGCTGTCGGTCCTCGTCGTCCTCGCCCCCGTCCTGGCCTACAGCCTCGGCGGCTCCTGGCTCGGGCTCTTCGTCTACGTCTCGGTCGCCTGCGGGGCCACCCTGCCGCCCCGGGTCGCGCTCTGGGCGATCCTGTCGACGGCCGTGGCGATGTACCTGGTCGCGGTGCACGACGGCGATTCGGGCTGGGACGACTCCCTGCTCCTCGTCCCGCTCATCGGGTTCGCGATGGTCGGCGTCGGCCAACTCATCCGCACGACCACCGAGTTGCGCAAGGCCCGAGCCACCGTGGCCCATCTCGCGGCCAACGAGGAGCGGCTGCGGCTCGCCCGCGACCTGCACGACCTGCTCGGCCACTCGCTGTCCCTGATCACGCTGAAGAGCGAGCTGGCCGGCCGGATGCTGCCCGACCACCCCGACAAGGCGGCCCAGCAGGTCGCCGACATCGAACAGGTCAGCCGGCAGGCCCTGGTCGACGTCCGGGAGGCCGTCACCGGCTACCGGCGGCCCCGGCTCGTCGCCGAACTCGCCGGTACCCACGTCGCCCTGACCGCCGCCGGCGTCAGCGCCGAGGTGCCCGCCGAGCCCGATCTCACCGGCGTCCCCGAGGAGTCCGAGTCCGCGCTCGCCTGGGCGCTGCGCGAGGCCGTCACCAACGTGGTCCGGCACAGCGGCGCCGACAAGTGCCTGATCCAGCTCGCCCACCGCCAGACCCTGGACGGTCCGATGCTCGAACTCTCCGTCGAGGACAACGGATCCGGCGGCAGCGGCAACGGGCCGGGCAACGGCCTGACCGGCCTCACCGAGCGGCTGGAGAGGGCCGGCGGCACCCTGGAGGCGGGCCGGGTCAAGCACGGGTTCCGGCTGGTCGCCCGCGTCCCCGCGGTCCTGCCGGGGGACGTAGGATCCGGGGCATGACGAGCACGATCAAGGTCCTCCTCGCCGAGGACCAGTCGATGGTCCGCGAGGCCCTGGCCGCGCTGCTCGGCCTGGAGGACGACATCGAGGTCGTCGCCCAGGTCGCGCGCGGGGACCAGGTGCTGGCGGCCGTCGGCGCGCACGGCGTGGACGTGGCGCTGCTCGACATCGAGATGCCCGGCTGCACCGGCATCGAGGCCGCCGCCCAGGTCCACCGGGAGTTTCCGCGGGTCAAGCTGGTCGTCCTGACCACGTTCGGCCGCCCCGGCTATCTGCGCAGCGCCATGGAGGCGGGCGCCGACGCCTTCCTCGTCAAGGACGCCCCGGCCGCCCAGCTCGCCGAGGCGATCCGCAAGGTGCTGGCCGGCGAGCGGGTCATCGACCCCACGCTCGCCGCCGCCGCGCTCGCCGAGGGCGCGAATCCCCTCACGGAACGCGAACGCGAGGTGCTGCGCGCGGCGGCCGACGGCTCCACCAACGCCGAACTGGCCAAGTCCCTCCACCTCTCCCAGGGCACGGTCCGCAACTACCTCTCCACGGCCATCCAGAAACTGGCCGTCCGCAACAGGGCGGAGGCCGTACGGATCGCGCGGGAGAAGGGCTGGCTGTGAGCGCGCCGGGCCCGCGGCCGGGTCGGCTCAGTTGAGCATGGCCCGGGCGGTGTGCGCCTGCTGCCGCACCTTGTCCGCGGCCGGCTCGTCGACGACTTCGATCAGGTCGGCGTAGGCCTCCAGCTCCTCCGCGCCCGACATGAACGCGCCCCGCTGCACCAGCAGTTGGCCGCGTTCATAGCGCAGCCGCGCCGGATGCGCCGGCACCAGCAGCGCCAACTCCACGGCCCACAGCGCCACATCCGACCGCTCGGGCCGGGCGGTGGCCCACGCGCGGATGTTGTTCAGGATCCGCTGGACGACCTCCAGCGGCGCAGCGGGCTGCAGCATCGAGGTGTCCAGCGGCGCCCCCGTGGCCCCCACCACGAGCATCTCCGCATCGGCCCCGGTCAGCGCCCGCCCCCCGTCGAACGGATCGGCCAGCACCTGCTCGTCCGCCGCGCCGAACCCCACCACGAAGTGCCCGGGCAGCGCGACCCCGTACACCGGAGCCCCCGCGCGCCGCGCGACCTCCAGCCACACCACCGACAGCAGGATGGGCAGCCCGCGCCGCCGCCGCAGCACCTCGTGCAGCAGGGAGGACTCCAGCCGCTGGTAGTCGCCGGGCGTGCCGTGGAATTCGTAGCGGGCCCCGAGCAGCCGCCGTACGGCCTCCGCCCACTCGTGCGGCCCGCCCGGCCGGTACGGCAGCTCGCCCGCGAGCCGGTCCAGCTCCAGCTGCGCGACGTCGATCCCGGCCTCCTCCAGCGAGCCGTCCGCCGCGGCGCCGATCAGCAGGCACAGTGCCGACAGATCCGGCCGCTCGGACCGCGCCTCCTCGGCGAACCGCCGGCGCAGCTCGGCCGCCCGCTCCGGCGGGGGCGGATACGGCGGCGGCAGATACGGGTGACGCATGCGAGGCTCATGCCCTTCCACGACAGTTCTACGACAGACCCACACCGACCGCACCCGACGCCGGCCCCCGGCCGCCCGTCACGGGCCCCCGGACTCACCGCCCGCCCCCTGCGGGCCGCCGGCCGCTCCCACGGTCCGGTCCTACCCCTCGCGCTCGCTCCCCTCCCGACCGCGGTCCCGCGGGGCCCGGTAGTGGTGGTACGCGTGGTGTGGTGCGAAGCCCAGCGCGGCGTAGAGCGCACGGGCGCCCTCGTTGTCCGTCTCGACCTGCAGCCAGGCGGCCGACGCGCCCTCGTCCAGCGCGCGACGGGCCAGCGCGGCCATCACCTCCGTGGCGAGCCCCTGCCGGCGCCGCCCGGGATCCACCTCGACCGCCGCGAACCCGGCCCACCGGCCGTCCACGACACACCGCCCGATCGCCGCCGGAGGCTCGCCCGCCGCGCCGGGCACGGACGCGAACCACACCGACGGACCGCCGCCGAGCACCTTCAGGGCCACCTCGCTCACCCCCTTGCGCTGGTACCGGGCGAGCCAGGCCTCGTCCGCCCGCCGGGACAGCACCACACCCGCGCCCTCGGCCCGGTCCGCGACCGGCGCCAGGGCGCCGGTCCACACCTCGGCGGACACCTCCCGCACCCAGCCGCGCCGCTCCAGCTCGGCGCAGAGCAGCTCCTGCGTGCCCTCGCCTCCGGTGGCCGTCTGGACGTAGGCGGGCCGACCGCGCTCGCCGTACCAGCGTCGTACGGCCTGAAGGGCCGCGTCGAGCGGAAGGCCCGGATCGCCGAGCGGCAGCACGCTGTTGGCCCGCCGCGTGAAGCCGCCGGCCAGGCGCAGCTCCCAGTCGCCGAGCCGCTCGGTCTCAAGCGGCGGCCAGCCGCGCGAGGAGACGCGCGCCAGCTCCGGGTAGGTGGCGGCGGGCCCGCGGCGGCGTGCCGGGGCGGCCGGCACCACCTTGCCGGCGACCAGGGCAGATTCGACGATTCGGACACTCCGTCCGTCCCGCCGTGTGATCATGAGCACGCCATCGTTCCATGATGTGAGAACACCCACCGTGTCGGTGAACTTCTCCTGCGTTGCTCCATGTTCGCTCAAGCGCCGTACGGAGACACGTTTTCCCACGTCAGCAGGGGTGATGCGGACTTCCAGATGTCCTGTCGCCGAGATTTCCACTGGTCAGTTCACCCCTCCTGTTCGGATCATGCTCCGGAACGGAGATACTAGGGGCGGGCATCGACGACGCCGCGCTCCCGCGCGCCAGGCGGCGGAGCCTGACGAGGCCCGCCAGCGCCCTATCGAGGAGGAACGACAGCGTGACCTACGTCATCGCGCAGCCTTGTGTCGACGTGAAGGACAAGGCGTGCATCGAGGAGTGCCCGGTCGACTGCATTTACGAGGGCTCCCGGTCCTTGTACATCCACCCGGACGAATGCGTCGACTGTGGTGCCTGTGAGCCGGTCTGCCCGGTCGAGGCGATCTTCTACGAGGACGACGTCCCGGAGGAGTGGAAGGACTACTACAAGGCCAACGTCGAGTTCTTCGACGAGCTGGGTTCCCCCGGCGGTGCCAGCAAGCTGGGGCTGATCGAGCGCGACCACCCGTTCGTCGCCGCGCTGCCGCCGCAGGGCGAGTGACCGTCTAAGCACCAAGCGGCCGCCCGCAACAGCGCCGCCTCGGTCCCGTACGGCCCGATCGTCCCGATCGCCGCCGCACGGGACCGAGGCGTTTGCCGCACTGTACGAAAGTGAGCCTGATTCCCGTGTCCGCAGTCTCCGACCGGCTTCCCACCTTCCCCTGGGACAAGCTGGAGCCGTACAAGAAGACGGCCGCCACACACCCCGACGGGATCGTCGACCTGTCCGTCGGCACCCCGGTCGACCCGGTGCCCGAGCTGATCCAGAAGGCCCTGATCGACGCGGCCGACTCCCCGGGCTACCCGACCGTCTGGGGCACCCCGGCGCTGCGCGACGCGATCACCGGCTGGCTGGAGCGCCGCCTGGGCGCCCGCGGGCTCACCCACCGCCATGTCCTGCCGGTCGTCGGCTCCAAGGAACTGGTGGCCTGGCTGCCGACCCAGCTGGGCCTCGGCCCCGGCGACAGGGTGGCCTACCCGCGCCTCGCCTACCCCACCTACGAGGTCGGCGCCCGCCTCGCCCGCGCCGACTACGAGGCCTACGACGACCCCCGCGACCTCGACCCCGCCGGTCTGAAGCTCCTCTGGCTGAACTCCCCGTCCAACCCGACGGGCAAGGTCGTCTCGCAGCGGGACCTGACGGACATCGTCGCCTGGGCCCGCGAGCACGGCGTGCTGCTGTTCTCCGACGAGTGCTACCTGGAACTGGGCTGGGAGGCCGACCCGGTCTCGGTCCTGCACCCGGACGTCAACGGCGGCTCCTACGACGGCATCGTCGCCGTCCACTCCCTCTCCAAGCGCTCCAACCTGGCGGGCTACCGCGCGGCGTTCGTCGCCGGCGACCCGGCCGTCCTCGGCCCGCTGCTGGAGATCCGCAAGCACGGCGGCATGATGACCTCGGCGCCCACCCAGGCCGCCGTCGTGGCGGCGCTGGGCGACCACGCCCACGTGCAGGTGCAGCGCGAGCGCTACGCCGCCCGTCGCGAGGCCCTGCGGGCCGCCCTGCTGGGCCACGGCTTCCGCATCGAGCACAGCGAGGCGAGCCTCTACCTCTGGGCCACCCGTGACGAGTCCTGCTGGACCACGGTCGCCCACCTCGCCGACCTCGGCATCCTGGTCGCACCGGGCGACTTCTACGGCGAGGCGGGCGAGCAGTTCGTGCGCGTGGCCCTGACCGCGACGGACGAACGCGTCCGGGCCGCGGTCGGCCGCCTGTAGCCGCCACGACGCGACCGTCCGGCGGGCCCGCACCCACACGAACGCCGACGGGGCCCAGGGAACTCCCTGGACCCCGTCGGCGGTCAGCGCCTGCCGGTTAGCCGAGCGGCAGCCCACCCTGCACCGGAAGCTGCGGCAGCCCGCTCTTCGTCGTGGAGGAAGCGGCGTCTCCGACGACGCTTCCCGCCGCCCCGGTCGCTTCCCCGGCGGCCTTCCGCGCCACCGGCGCCGTCTTGTTCACGGCACCCGTGGCGGTCTTGGCAGCGCCGGGCACGGTCTTGCCGACCGCCGAGCCACCGGTGGTGGCCGCGAGAGAGGTGGCGTTCTGCGTGGCGCCGTCGACGGTGCCGCCGAGGTTCGCCGTGTCCGGGGTGGTCACACCACTCAGGTTCGGGGCCGCCGACGGCAGGGTCGTGGCCGCACCGGCGGAGCCGGCCGCACCGACCCCGGCTGCCGCTCCCGCTGCGACGAGCAGCGCGGCACGGGCGATCCGGCGGGTCAGAGGGAGGGACATGATGCTCCATTCGACGGGAGAGAACGGTGTCTGTGTCCGGACCCGGCTCCGGGCTCGGACGCCGTGACTACCGCTCGAGGCCCGCGAAGGTTGCGGACGCCCCAGGTAAAGAATGGATAACGCATCGCATTATCAGGTGTGGATAAAAACGGGCAAAGAACGTCGACAGGAAATCGCGCAGAATCCTTACGGCCCTTGATTTCCAAGGGATTCCGAAGACGACACGCGTCCGGCCCGGACAGTGCTCCGAGCCGGTGCCGCATCACCTGCCGGAGTGATGATCCGTACTACTGTCCGGTCACGATCTGCACGGCTCCAGCGGACTGCTCCGCGCCGCCGGCCCCGTCCGTGGCGGCCGTCCTCCACTGGCCGCCACCGCTCCCGGCCGTCCACTCCCGGCCCGCGTACGACACCCGCTGGATGTGCAGCGCCGAGGAGTTGGCCACGGCCCACTGCGCCAGCTGCCAGCCGCGCTCCCGCTCGCCGCGCCCGATCGCGTCGACCTTCGCGCCCTGGGGCACCGGCACGGTCACGGTCCGCCCCTGCGCGGTCGCGGTCACGCTCGGCGAGGGAGACGGCGACGGCACGGGCGTACCGCCCACCTCCGCACCGGTCTCCTGCAGTGCGTCCCGCCCGAAATCCCGGACCAGCGCGGCCCGTACCGCGTCCGGACCCGTCGCCGACGTCGTGGACCCCGTACGCCCGTCGCAGGTCAGCATGGCCGCCGCGCGCCCGGTCAGCGCCGCCGCCAGCAGCGTCGCGTCCGGCTCGTGCTTGGCGTACGCCTCCGGATAGCCGCTGCGCTGGACCTCCTGCGCCGCCTCGGTCAGCGGCAGATCGGTGTAATCCGGCACCTTGGCGAGGTGGGCGTAGAAGATGCCCGCCGCGTACGCCGGGTCCATGATCTGCCGCTGGGTGCCCCAGCCCTGGGAGGGCCGCTGCTGGAACAGGCCCAGCGAATCCCGGTCGCCGTGCTCCATGTTGCGCAGCCCGGACTCCTGCAGCGCGGTCGCCAGCGCGATGGTCACGGCCCGCTCGGGCATCCCGCGCCCGGTGCCGACGGCCGCGATCGTCGCCGCGTTCCCCGCCTGCTCCGGCGTGAACTCGTACGACGTCCCGTCGCCCGAGGCCGACATCACCTTGCAGCCGTGGGCTCCACCGCCTCCGGTGACGTACTGCACCACGAGGTACGCGGCGACGCCGCACAGGACCAACAGGGCCGCACTGAAACGAAGGAGGCGGCCGCGACGCTTGGGGCGGGTGGGGGACGGCTCTGGCACGCCTACAAGGTACTGGAGGCGCGCCCGGCCCTCGCGGGGGGCCCGGGCGTCGCGACGGGGCGAACGTCGCCTGCCGGGGCGCTAGGGTCGGATTCATGGCCGACACCTCGCTTGACCTCACGCTCGACGCCGCAGCGCTCACCGCGCAGCTCGTGGACTTCCCCTCCGAGAGCGGCACCGAGAAGCCGCTCGCGGACGCCATCGAGACCGCCCTGCGCGCCCTGCCGCACCTGACGGTCGACCGCCACGGCAACAACGTCGTCGCGCGCACGAACCTGGGCCGCGCCGAGCGCGTGATCCTCGCCGGCCACATCGACACGGTCCCGATCGCGGACAACGTGCCCTCGCGCCTGGACGAGGACGGCGTGCTGTGGGGCTGCGGCACCTGCGACATGAAGTCGGGCGTCGCGGTCCAGCTGCGCATCGCGGCCACGGTCCCCGCCCCCAACCGCGACCTGACCTTCGTCTTCTACGACAACGAGGAGGTCGCCGCCGAGCTGAACGGGCTCAGGCATGTCGCCGAGGCCCGTCCCGAGTGGCTGCAGGGCGACTTCGCGGTCCTGCTGGAGCCCTCCGACGGCGAGGTCGAGGGCGGCTGCCAGGGCACCCTGCGCATGCTGTTGAGGACCACGGGCGAGCGGGCCCACTCGGCGCGCTCCTGGCTGGGCTCCAACGCCGTCCACGCCGCCGCCCCCATCCTGGCCCGCCTCGCCGCCTACGAGCCCCGCCACCCGGTCATCGACGGCCTCGAATACCGCGAGGGCCTGAACGCGGTCGGCATCAGCGGCGGGGTCGCCGGCAACGTCATCCCCGACGAGTGCGTGGTGAAGGTCAACTTCCGCTACGCCCCCGACCGCACGGAGGAGGACGCGATCGCGCACGTCCACGAGGTGTTCGCGGACTGCGGGGTGGCGGAGTTCGTCGTCGACGACCACAGCCCGGGTGCGCTGCCCGGCCTCTCCCACCCGGCCGCGGTCGCCTTCATCGAGGCGGTGGGCGGCACCCCGCGGCCCAAGTACGGCTGGACGGACGTCTCCCGCTTCTCCGCGCTCGGCGTGCCCGCGGTCAACTACGGCCCCGGCAACCCGCACTTGGCGCACAAGCGCGACGAGCGGGTGGAGACCGCCAAGATCGTGGCGGGCGAGGAGCGCCTGCGCGACTGGCTCAGCGCGTAGAGCGCCCGCCGGTGAGCCGCACGCATGCCGGACATGCGCATGTCCCCCCGCCGTAACCTGCCTGGATCTAGTCTGAGATCGAACTACCGGCAAACGGAGGGAGCGCACATGGCTACCGGGAACCCCGAGGGGAAGAAGGTACCGCCGGACGAGCAGCGGCTCGGACCGGTCCTCCGACGGCGGGGACAGGTGACGGCCAGCACGACCGACCAGCGGCTGCTGGACGCGGGCGGCCCCTCGGACTGGGTGCACACCGACCCCTGGCGGGTGCTCCGCATCCAGTCCGAGTTCATCGAGGGCTTCGGCACGCTCGCCGAACTCCCGCCTGCCATCAGCGTGTTCGGCTCGGCCCGCACACCGGTGGACTCGGCGGAGTACGACGCGGGCGTCCGGCTCGGCCGCGGCCTCGTGGAGGCCGGCTGGGCGGTGATCACGGGCGGCGGCCCCGGGGCGATGGAGGCGGCCAACAAGGGCGCGTGCGAGGCGGGCGGCGTCTCGGTGGGGCTCGGCATCGAGCTGCCCTTCGAGCAGGGTCTCAACCCCTACGTCGACATCGGCCTGAACTTCCGCTACTTCTTCGTACGCAAGATGATGTTCGTGAAGTACGCGCAGGGCTTCGTCGTCCTGCCCGGCGGCCTCGGCACGCTCGACGAACTCTTCGAGGCCCTGACCCTGGTCCAGACCCAGAAGGTGACCCGCTTCCCGATCGTCCTCTTCGGCAGCGAGTACTGGGGCGGCCTGGTGTCCTGGCTGAAGAACACCCTGATCGCCCAGGGCAAGGCCTCCGAGAAGGACCTGCTCCTCTTCCACGTCACGGACGAGGTCGACGAGGCGGTCGCCCTGGTCTCGAAGGAGGCGGCCCGCTAGGGGGTGTCGTCAGATTCCCGCCTGCCGCGCTCCGGGCGGACGACGGGAATGTGACGACAGGTCCTAGGCCAGACCCCGCCGAGCCACCGCAGGGGCCCGGTGCCCGGCTATCGACGCGACCATCTCCAGTACCTGACGGGTCTCGGCCACCTCGTGCACCCGGTACACGTGCGCCCCGAGCCACGCCGACACCGCGGTCGTCGCGAGCGTGCCGATCAGCCGTTCCTTGACCGGCCGGTCCAACGTCTCGCCCACGAAGTCCTTGTTGGACAGCGACACCAGCACGGGCCACCCCGTCGCCACCATCTCGTCCAGCCGCCGTGTCACCTCCAGGCTGTGCCGGGTGTTCTTCCCGAAGTCGTGCCCGGGATCGATCAGCACCGACTCGCGCGGCACCCCGAGCGCCACCGCCCGCTCGGCCAGCCCCAGGGTCACGTCGAGGACGTCGGCCATGACGTCGTCGTACGTCACCCGGTGCGGACGCGTCCGCGGCTGCGCACCCCCCGCGTGCGTGCACACCAGTCCCACCCCGTACCGCGCCGCGACCTGCGCGAGGCGCGGGTCGGCGCCGCCCCACACGTCGTTCAGCAGATCCGCCCCCGCCTCGCACACCGCCTCGCCGACCTCGGCCCGCCAGGTGTCGACGCTGACGACCACGCCCGGGAATCGCCGCCGTACCTCCCTCACGAAGCCGACCGTCCGCCGCGTCTCCTCCTCGGCCGTCACCTCGTCGCCCGGCCCCGCCTTGACCCCGCCGATGTCGATGATCGCGGCGCCCTCGGCCACCGCCTGCTCCACGCGGGCAAGGGCCGGCTCGTCGCGGAACGTGGCTCCCTGGTCGTAGAAGGAGTCCGGAGTGCGGTTCACGATCGCCATGATCACCGGCTCATGGGGCCCGAATTCCCGCCCGCCCAGCCTGAGCATCCGCTGTGACCTCCCTCGGTACGTCCCGCAGTACGGCCGCCTGAGACCCTAACTGTCGGACCCGCATGGCACGATCGGTTCCTGAGAGATTCGACGGAGCGTCCGGCGGATCCGACCGGCGGAGACAATCGACGTCGGTGGTACGTCCGGCAGAGAGCGTGGGGCCCTGGCGATGGTGATGTTCTTGTTCCTGGTCGTCGCGCTGGCCGTCGTGGTCGCCGCGGTGACACTCGCCGTGGTGGGCGGCGGCGGCAGCGCCCCGCTGCCCGAGGTGGCCCCGGAGCGGCTGCAGGACCCGCTGCCCGCGGACCGCCCGGTGGACCGGGCGGACGTGGAGAGCCTGCGCTTCCCGGTCGCCCCGCGCGGCTACCGCATGGCCGACGTCGACGACGCCCTCGGCCGGCTCGGCGCCGAGCTGGCCGAGCGGGACGCCCGGATCACGGACCTGGAGTCGGCGCTCGCCGGAGCGCGGGCCGCCGCCGCGCACGCCCGTCTGGACAAGTCCGGGCAGGAGGACCAGCGATGAGCGACGGAGCCGCCCTCGCCGGGCCCGACGGCGCCCTGCGCTGCCCGTGGGCCCTGTCGACCGAGGACTACGTGGCGTACCACGACGAGGAGTGGGGCCGCCCGGTCCACGGCGACGACGCCCTCTTCGAGCGGATCAGCCTGGAGGCCTTCCAGTCGGGCCTGTCCTGGATCACGATCCTGCGCCGCCGACCGGGCTTCCGGTCGGCCTTCGCCGGCTTCCGCATCGAGAAGATCGCCGCGTTCACCGACGAGGACCGCGAGCGCCTCCTGGCGGACGCCGGCATCATCCGCAACCGCGCCAAGATCGACGCCACGCTCTCCAACGCGCGCGTGCTCGCCGACTGGGCGGACGGCGAGCTGGACGAGCTGATCTGGTCCCACGCGCCCGACCCGGCCACCCGACCGGTCCCGAAGACCCTCGCCGACATCCCGGCCGTGACCCCCGAGTCCACGGCCCTGTCCAAGGCCCTGAAGAAGCGCGGTCTCAGATTCGTCGGCCCGACCACCGCGTACGCCCTCATGCAGGCGTGCGGCCTGGTCGACGACCACCTGGAGAAGTGTGTCGCGAGAGGCGCGGGTTCCGGTTCCTGACGGCCAGGGCCCGGACCGGGCGGACCCCGGCCGACGGGTTCACCGGCCCAGGTACTTCGGCTTCTCCTTGTTCACGAACGCCTGCACCGCGATCGCGTGGTCCTCGGACTGGCCGGCCCGGGTCTGCAGCTCGTCCTCCTTCTCCAAGGTCTCGGCGAGGGAGTGCGCCAGCCCGTAGGCCACCGCCTCCTTGATCGCCGCGTACGCCACCGTCGGCCCCTCGGCCAGGGCCCGCGCCGTCTTCTCGGCCTCCGCGCGCAGTTCGGCGGCGGGTACGACGCGGTTCGCGATGCCCAGCTCCAGCGCGTCCTGGGCGCTGATGCTGCGCGGGAAGAGCAGCAGGTCGGCCGCCCGGCTCGGGCCGATCACCCGGGGCAGGGTCCAGGAGATGCCGGAGTCGGCGGTCAGTGCCACGCCCGCGAAGGAGGTGTTGAAGGCGGCCGTGTCGGCGACCAGCCGGTAGTCCGCGGCGAGCGCGAAGCCGAAGCCGGCTCCGGCGGCGACGCCGTTCACCGCGGCGAGCACCGGCTTCGCCGCTCCGGCCAGCGCCTTCACGATCGGGTTGTAGTGCTCCGCGACCGTGCTCATGGTCTGCCCGGACCCGGTCTCGCGGTCGGCCGCGAGGAGCCCGATGTGCTCCTTGAGGTCCTGGCCGACGCAGAACGCCCGGTCCCCGGCGGCGGTCAGCAGGATCGCCCGTACGGCCGTGTCCCCGGCCGCGGATTCCGCCGCCTCCCGGAGGGCGACCTTGGTCGCGATGTTCAGCGCGTTCATCGCCTCGGGGCGGTTGAGCGTGATCGTCGCGAGTCCGTCGCTCACCTCGTAGAGCACGGTGTCGGCCATGGTGCATCCCCTCCGATGTCGCGGATGACGTACCGCTCGGTACGTCCCTGCCTGAAGGACAGCATGGCGGAGATCGCCGGCCAAGGACCGGACCGGACGTGTGACCTGCGTCAAAGAAAACCTGAGCGGAGCTGTGCGACGGATGTCCGTGCGGCGGTGCAGTATCGCAGCCACTCGCCGAATTGGGTGGTTTTGCTCGCGCGCGTTGCCCAAGCGATGCCGACTGATGTTGGTCATCGGGTCGTGCGATGCGGGATAATGGCCTGGAAGCAATGTGTTCGATGCCGATGTCGCGTGTCCACCTCTGGAACCGCGGATGCCCTCCGGGGGCTCACGGCAGACGATGAGCTGGTTTCAGGAAGGGGAACGAGCATGGCGGCCATGAAGCCGCGGACGGGCGATGGCCCGCTCGAGGTGACCAAGGAGGGGCGGGGCATCGTCATGCGCGTTCCCCTCGAAGGCGGCGGTCGACTCGTCGTCGAGCTGACCCCTGACGAGGCCGAGGCACTCGGCGACGCCCTCAAGAAGGTCGTCGCCTGACGTCCCAGGGATCGTGACCTACCGGCTGCCCCGGCATCGTAAGCGGTGCCGGGGCAGCCGCGTCTCTCGCGCCGTGCGGGCCGGTCATCGCTTGACGGCGCAGAGCAGGCCGTCGCCGACCGGCAGCAGGGAGGGGACCAGCTCCTGGCTCTCGCGCACCGTGCGCAGCAGTTCCCGCAGCCGCAGCACCTCCGTGGGCTGCGGCCCCGAGTCGATCGTACGGCCGCCGGCGAAGACGCCCTCGAAGACCACCAGGCCGCCCGGCCGCAGCAGGCGCAACGATTCAGCGAGATAGTCCGGATACTCCAGCCGGTCCCCGTCGCAGAAGACGAGGTCGTATCCGGCGTCCGCGAGCCGGGGCAGCACCTCCAGGGCCCGGCCGGGGATGAAGCGGGCCCGGTTGCTGGCGAAGGCGCAGGCACGGAAGGCCTGCCGGGCGAACTGCTGGTGCTCCGGCTCCGGGTCGACCGTGGTGAGCACCCCGTCCGGGCGCATGCCGTGCAGCAGATGAATTCCGGACACCCCGCAGCCGGTGCCGATCTCGGCGACGGCCTTCGCGTCCACGGAGGCGGCGAGCAGTCGCAGCGCGGCGCCCGTGCCGGGCGACACCGAGCGCAGCCCTGCCTCGCGGGCCCGGTCACGGGCCCAGCGCAGCGCCTCGTCCTCGGCGACAAAGGCGTCGGCGAACGCCCAGCTCGTCTGCCGGTTGCCGGTAATGACCCTCTCCTGTCCCCGTGAATTCCTGGGCGTGACTGTATCCGTTGGCGTCGGGAACCCGCAGATGGGACCGGACGTTTACCGGGTTGAGACAGTGGCCGGATGCGTGACGGGGGGTAAGAGGTGGATGAGGGCGGCGAGCAACTGCTGACGCAGCCGCATGAGCCGTATCAGCGCGTATCAAATTCTCGTAAAACCGCTTATCCGGAGCTAACGGGCGAGGTGGCTATGGTAGGGGCTCCACTGGACACCACCAGAGCCGACAGGGGAGGTGCGGCTGCGCCCGGGGATCGGGGTGGAGTGCTGCGGCGCTTCCTCGGGTCGGCGGGCAGGCCGAAATCCGTGACCGACACCGCTGCTGACCACCACGCCGGTCTCGCCGCAGGCGAGGCCCAGACCGCGACCTTCTCCACCGACGCGGACGGGCAGGCGTGGACTCCGCCCACATGGGAGGAGATCGTCAGCACCCACAGCGCCCGTGTCTACCGCCTCGCCTACCGCCTGACCGGCAACCAGCACGACGCCGAGGACCTCACCCAGGAAGTCTTCGTCCGCGTCTTCCGCTCCCTGTCCACGTACTCGCCGGGCACCTTCGAGGGCTGGCTGCACCGCATCACCACCAACCTCTTCCTGGACATGGTCCGGCGCAAGCAGCGCATCCGCTTCGACGCCCTCGGCGAGGACGCGGCCGAGCGCCTGGCCAGCCGCGAGCCCACCCCGCAGCAGCTCTTCAACGACGCGCACTTCGACGCCGACGTCCAGCAGGCCCTCGACACCCTCGCGCCCGAGTTCCGTGCCGCCGTCGTCCTGTGCGACATCGAGGGACTGTCGTACGAGGAGATCGCCGCGACCCTCGGCGTGAAGCTCGGCACGGTCCGCTCCCGTATCCACCGCGGCCGCTCCCAGCTCCGCAAGGCCCTCGCGCACCGGTCTCCGGAGGCACGCGCTGCCGAGCGGCGCTCCTTCGTGGCCCGTGTGCCCGCTCTGGGGGGAGGAGGCGCGACCGCGTGAGTGGATCTCGGCCGAAACCTGCGGAGGCGCACCTCGCAGAGCAGCACCTGGGAGACCGACTCTCCGCCCTGGTGGACGGAGAGCTCGGTCATGAGTCGCGTGAGCGGGTCCTCGCGCACCTGGCCACCTGTGCCCGGTGCAAGGCGGAGGCGGACGCCCAGCGCCGGCTGAAGAACGTGTTCGCGGAGGCGGCCCCGCCGCCGCCCTCGGCGAGCCTGCTGGCCCGCCTCCAGGGCCTGCCCGGGGGCGGCGACCTGGACGGGGACGGCATGTCGCCGCCCGGAGGCGGACTCTTCGCGGGCGACCCCCACGACGGGACCGCCGCACCCGCCGACGCCTCCGGCGTCTTCGGGGGCTTCGGAGTCTTCGGGGCGCGGCGCGGCGACCGCTTCGCGTTCGGGTACGTCCCCGCCCGCCCGCACACCCCGGTCCGCCCCGACAGCCCGGTCCCCGCCGCCGAGGAGCGCGGCTTCCGCATCCATCACGTCGGCCGCCCGGACGACGGCCGCTCCGCCTCGCGCGGGCTGCGGTTCGCCGTCGCCGCCGCCGGCGCGGTGTCGCTGGCCGCGGTCGCCCTCGGCGGCATGACCACCGCCGTCCCCGGCGACACCACCGCGGACGCCCGCGGCGGCAGCGGTACCGGCAGCAACGTGCTCCCGGCGCGCTCGGCCGGCACCGGCGGGGGCAGCGTCGCCACGCCCGACAGCCAGCGCCGTCGTGCGCTGGGGCCGCTGAGCGTCCAGGGCGCCGCACAGTTCGCACCGACACCGGCCGCCCCCACGTCGATGTCCGCACCGCTGGTGCCCGGAATCCCGTCCCCCGGCACCGGCCAGAACCAGAGCGACGTCGTGCGTGGCCTGGCGGCGCCGGTCATGGCCGGTGCGGCCGCCGTCTCCCCGCTGATACGCCCGCTCGACGACACCGCGGTCTACCCCCTCAACGCCTGGTCCACGACCCCCGGAGCGACCGGCACCGGCCTGCTGCTGTCCGCCCCCGTCCCCGCCCCTGCCCCGACACCACCCCCCGCTGCCTCGCCGTCCCCCTTCGCGCCCCGGCAGACCCCCTGACCGGCCACTGCGCCTCGGCCCGCGAACCTGGTTGAATCCTGTGAGGGCCGTTCCCGCGGCGATGACCCGGGGACGTAGTCGACGTTCTGCGGCCGCCGCCGAAGCGCGCGGCCGCGGCCAGCCGTGGGGAGAGCATGAACGAGGGGAACCGTGTCCCGCCGGAGGAAGGCCCGGAGGAAGGCCCGGAGGGAGCGGCGGGGGTGACGGGCGGAACACCGGGCGGCACCGAGCGACCGGGGACCGAGCCGCCGGGGACCGAGCCGACGGGTCCGGCGTCGGCCGACTTCGAGTTGGCACGTCCGGCGCCCACGGCCGAGCCCGTGCGGACGGCCGAGGCGGAGACGGCGGACGCGGGGGCGGGCGACGCGGAAGGCGGGGAGAGCGCCGGAGCGCCCACGGCCCCGGCCGATCGGGACTTCGAGCTGGCCAAGCCGGTGTCGGTGCCGACGGACGGTGCCGGGGCGGGCGGGAGCACCGCGACCGTCGGGTCGCCCGAGCCCGGAGCAACCCCCTGGGCGGCCCCCGGCGAGCGGCCGAAGCCGCTGCACGACCCCGATCCCTACGGCACCCCGCCGTACGGCGAGCCGGGCCCCTGGGCCCCCGCACCGCCCGTCCAGCACCCCGCGACCACCCCGGCCCAGGGAACGCCTGTGCCCGCCCCCGACGCACCCGCGGCGGCGGCCCCGCCGCCCCCCGCTCCCGTCGGTTCCGCTGCCGGTCATCCCGCTGCCGGTCATCCTGTTCCCGGTCATCCTGTTCCCGGTCATCCTGTTCCCGCGCATCCCGTACCCGCGCAAGCCGTTCCTGGGTATCCGGTTCCTGGTCCTGTCGGTCTCCAGGGCTCGCCGGAAGCGTCCGGGGCGGGGGCCGTGGATCCGGCTCGGCGTTACGACCCCTGGGCCGCCGGTTCGCCCAAGGACCAGGTGCTGCAGCAGACCGGTGCAGGGGTGCTGACGGACGAGCAGCGCAACCGGCGGGCGAAGCGTTTCGTGCTCGCGTGGGCCCTGGTGATCGCCCTCGTCTCCGGCGGTATCGGCGGGATCATCGGCGCCTATGTCGAGAACGGCGGCCTCGGCGACGACGTGCATCTGCCGCAGGCCGCGGGCGTGCCCGCCGGACGTGCGCCGGGCAGCGTGGCCGGGATAGCCGCCCGCGCGCTGCCCAGCGTCGTCACCCTGCACGTGACCGGCACCGACCAGGCCGACACCGGCACGGGCTTCGTGCTCGACAGCCAGGGGCACATCCTCACCAACAACCACGTCGTCGCGCCCGCCGGCTCGGACGGCTCGATAACCGTGACCTTCAGCAGCGGCGACACCGTCAAGGCCAGGGTGGTCGGCCGGGACAGCGGCTACGACCTCGCCGTCGTCCAGGTCCATGGCGTGCGCGGACTCACCCCGCTGCCCCTCGGCAACTCCGACGACGTCCGGGTCGGCGACCCCGTCGTCGCCATCGGCGCCCCCTTCGACCTCGCCAACACCGTCACCTCCGGCATCATCAGCGCCAAGGAGCGGCCCATCACGGCCGGCGGCGAGAAGGGCGACGGGAGCGATGTGTCGTACGTCGACGCGCTCCAGACCGACGCTCCCATCAACCCCGGCAACTCCGGCGGCCCCCTGCTCGACTCCCGGGCCCAGGTGATCGGCATCAACTCCGCCATCCGCTCCGCCGACGGCGGTTCCGACTCGGACGGCGGCCAGGCCGGTTCCATCGGTCTCGGCTTCGCGATCCCCGTGAACCAGGCCCGGCGCGTCGCCGAGGAACTGATCAACGAGGGCCATGCCACCCACCCCGTGATCGGCGTCACCCTCGACATGGCGTACACCGGCGACGGCGCCCGTATCGACAGCAAGAACGCGAACGGCGGTCCGGCGGTGACCCGCGGCGGCCCCGGTGAGCGGGCCGGTCTGAAGGCGGGCGACGTCATCACCGACGTCGACGGGCAGCCCGTGCACACGGCCGAGGAGCTGATCGTCAAGATCCGCGCCCACCGGCCCGGCGACTCACTGCGGCTCACGGTCCGGCGCGGCGGCACCGACCGGGACGTGCTGCTCCGGTTGGGCGCGGCGGAGCAGAACTGACACAAGTCTCACCTCGGGACGGTACCGGTCGGACGGGAACGCCGGGTACCGTTGAGCGACCGAGGACATCGCAAGGAGCGTCAGGTGTTCAATGACATAGGACCACTCGAGCTGGTGACGATCATTGTGCTCGCCGTGCTCGTCTTCGGTCCGGACAAGCTCCCGAAGGTCATCCAGGACGTGATGCGCACGATCCGGAAGATCCGCGAGTTCTCGGAGAGCGCCAAGCAGGACATCCGCGACGAACTGGGCCCGGATTTCAAGGACTTCGAGTTCGAGGACCTCAACCCCAAGTCGTTCATCCGCAAGCAGCTGGACAACGACGAGCTGGGGCTGAAGGAGATCCGTAACGGCTTCGACCTGAAGAAGGAGATGGCCGAGGTCACGGATGTCGTGCACGGCCGGGAGAGCGAGTCGTCGTCCTCGTCCGCCTCGTCCTCCTCGACCGGTGGGCGCGTCGACATGACCAAGAAGCCCGAGGAGCCGGGCAAGGACGAGCGGCCGCCGTTCGACGCGGACGCCACCTGATCCCGTACACCACCTGATCTCGTAGACCACCTGATCCCGTACGCCTGTGACGCCGTGCGCCCCCCTGATCCGGGACGGCGCCCGGCCGGCGTCGACACGCGCGCGCGGGCATGATCCGCGCACGTGACGCGCGTCATAGCACGGACCCGTCGCACACGGCCTGATCAGGACGTTCACGCGACCCACGCATCCGGTGCCTGCCATGGGGCTCTCACCGGTGTGGATATGCTGCCGAGTTGTTGTGCGGACCGGACGAGTACGCCCGAAGGGGGGCGGGCCACCCCGGTCCGACGAGATCGAGGAGGCGTCCGGGCAGATGGACACGACGAGTCGGGTGGGCGCGCAGGCGCCGGTCGCGGAGGGCGGACAGCAGCTCCCCTTCGCCCGGCGCACGGTCGACGGTTACCTGCAGGCGCCCTTCCCGTGGTACGGCCTCGACGAGGCGTTCACCGGGCCGCGCTGGCTGATGCAGGTCGGTACGGCGGCCGACGGTGCCGTCGAGCACGGTTCGGTCGGGCACGGTGACGAGCCCTCCGTACGCGGCGAGGCCGGCTCCTCCGGGGAGCCGCGGGAGAGGTTCGCGGTGGTCGTCACCGTCGCCGCGCACCCGTCGCGCAGGAGCGCCGACGGTACGGGGCTGCTGGAGGCCACCTCGGTCTCCTCGGCCGCGTGGCTGGCCGGGGTGGGACTGCTGTCGTTCACGTGGCCGGGGCAGATGGACCACACCCTGCGGGACGACTGGCTGGAGCAGCAGACCGAGACGGCATGGGCTCTGGCCGACGATCTGGAGGGTCCGGAGTGGAGCAGGCTCTCCCTGCCGGTGGACGGGGTGGCGGCCTCGTTCCACTACCGGGAGTCGGAGTTCGGCTGGGTGCTCGCCGGGACCACCGAGACGGGGGTTCATCTGGGCGCGTACGGGCGGGGCATGAGCGCGTACGGTCTTGGCTTCGCCGTGGTGAAGGACGTCGCCGCCTACGCCTAGCGGCGCCGGGATGATCCATACGACACTCCTTGGTCGCCGTGTCCCCGGCCGCCGTGACCCCGCGGCGGCCCGGGACGGGCCTGCTAGCGGCGGGCCAGTTCGTGCCAGATGCCTACCGCCACCGCGACCTGGGCACCGATCCAGGCGATGTGGGCGGACAGGCCCCGTAGCTGGTAGATGGAGACCAGCAGTGTGAGGCGACTGGGCCAGTACTGCCGTTCCTCCCCGAAGGTCGATGCGTCGGTCCAGATGCTGGTGAGCGTCAGGATGATGAGCATGAGCACGGAGTAGAAGAGCAGGTCGCGAAAGTCCACGCCGGTGAACTTGTTGAGCAGCACGACCAGGCAGGCGGGCACGGCGTACGAGAAGGTCAGGCTCCATGCGCGAGCGGGGCTGCGGCGGCCGGGCAGCAGACGCCACAGCGCGCCCAGGACGAAACCGGCCCCGGCCCACGCCGTCTGGTAGGCGACGAAGCTTGCGACGATCCCCGGGATCGCGGTGGGCTCGAAGCTGAGCTGGATCCAGTCCCACTGATCCTTCGTGTCCAGGTAGAGCAGGGCGCCGCTGGCCGGAACTCCGAAACAGAAGGCCAGTCGCGCGGCGCGCACGCCGTTGGTCCACCAGTGGCCCTCCGGTCCCCAGGCCAGGGCCGCGTCCAGAACGGAAAGGTGGTCGGGTGGATTCTTCTTGCCGCATCCGTCCACCAGCCACTGGCGCAGCGCCCGTAGTTCCCCCTCCAGCTGCTGTTCGGTGACATCCCCGGCGCGTCCTTGGTCCAGCAACTGCAAATGGTGGTTGACGCCACGGTATTCATGGGCTTTTGCCATCAGCTCATGGCGACGCTTCTTGTTCCTCAGTCGCTTCACGCAGAAGGCATGGCCCAACTGGCTCAGCACCGACAGCCGTCGTCCTACGGCGAGAATCGCGAACAGCGAGCCCATGTTCAGGATGAGCCAGGCGCCGTACTGGGCGTTGGTGCCGGCGAAGGTGGCGCCCTGCAGCCCCACGGTGAAGACGAAGACCGACGCGGTGAGCAGCAGGTCGGGCCCTTCCGGGCCCAGAGCGGGTCTCTCCTGCCTATGGTCCGCATGTGCTCTCTGCGTCCTGACGCGAAAGTGCAGCAGGGCGAAGAGTGCGACACCTGTCAATACCCAGCTGTAGGTGAAAATCCATGACAGATCGGTGAAGGAGAAATTCGCCCGGGATGAGTTTACGTATTTCCCGTACTGGCCCCCGGTGATCCGGTCGGTGAGCCAGGTGACCCTTTTCCATTGGTTTTCGTTCACCCACCAGAAGCAGCCGAGCAGACCTCCGGCGACCCCCGTGAGCAGCGCGGAGACGACGGCGACGCAGCGCACCGGCGCCGTGTCCCATCTGCGGCCCCAGGAGGCGGGGACCAGCCCTCCCTCGCGTGCGAAGCGCCAGCACCAAGCGGCCATGGCGGCCAGCCACAACCACACGACCGCCAGGCCCATGAGCACATAGCCGACATCGCCGGAGAGGGTCGGCTCCGCACGTGACACGAGGTTGTGCGGCAGGCCGAACATCTGGGGCGCCAGGATCACCAGCAGGCCTGTCGCCGCCACCGCCGACGCCGCGCCGACCACGGCGTGCATCTGGCGGCGCCGTCGGTCGCCGACGACAGCGGGGTCATCGGTCGTGCCGTCCGGGATGGCGACGGGCATGCCATCGCACCAGGGGCGGGCGACGAGGACCAGGGCGAGTCCGGCGGCGACGCACATGAGGGCGCGCCACTGGGGACTGACCGGCCGCTGAGAGACGAGCAGCATCAGGGCGAATGCCCCACTGAGCAGCGCCCATTGGAGTACGGCCCGCGGCGGGCCGTCGCCGTCCGGGTTGCCGGGGTTTCCGGGCCGCGCCGAGGGGTTCGACGTCCCGGCCGTGGAGGCGGCACCGGCTCGTTGGGTGCGGAGCGCGGTCAGCGCGATCACGAGGGAGGCGCACACCCACCAGGCCGCGACTCCCACCTTGCTCCAGAACGACTGGCCGTAGCTCAGGATCCAGGAGCGCTGCCACGGCAGCTCGATCTCGAAGTCGATACGGGCGGGCTTCTGGTTCGTCCATTCCAGACTGTCCTCGTCGGAGGACGAGGCCAGCCCGGAGCGGTCGTTGAAATACATGCGGCTCATATCGGCCTCGACGGCCTGCCAGCGGGCATTCTGCAGCGTCTGCGGTCTGAGGCTGACCTGCCACGTTCTTTTCTGCCCTCTGGTGATGTGCCACGGGCCGATTCGAATCGGTCCGTAGTTCTTGATCCAGGCGAAGGAATCGTATTGGACCGTGACTTTCCGGCTGGTGGCGGTCACCACGGGGTCATGCGGGCGCCATTCCTCGGTCAGCTGTGAGGTGTCCCGTCCGCGCAGCAGGCAACGCATCGCGTGTTTGTATTCTGCGGACCTCTCGCTGAAGGTCAGCTGCCGCGCTTCGTGCCATTTGTCCAGAGGTACTGCGACCGTCATGTAAGAATAGATCTTGACGAAATTCTTGCTGTTCTGGTCGAATTGGATTCTGGCAGTCACGCTACTGGTGTCGAGCTGATCCGCCAGGCAGGTGTCACCGTTGTTCTGCCGCGCCTCCGCCGAGGGGGTCGACGCCCACAAAGCGGCAAAAATCATCAGCAGCAAAAGGCACCGCCACCGGATCCCCTGCATCGTCCCGACACCTCCTCTGCGAGAAGGCTAGGCCAGCGTCATATGCCATGCTCCTTGACGCGCGGAAGTCGGTGTGGCAGTCCACTCCATCGGCCTTTTTCTGTCGAATTGCAGGAAATAGGCCAGTGGTTGATAATGGAATCCGATGACAGTCAACTATTTGACGACGGAGGGGTCATGACGGACATCAACGTTTCCGCACCGAGGGCAGCCCTTCCCCGCTTCGAGGAGGCGGAGGGCCTCGGGCCCCAGGACGCGGAGTTCGTCCGGGATCTGGTGGGGGTGCTCGCGAAGCACGGGAATCTGAACCGTTTCGGCCTGTGCCTCCTGCACGACCACTTCCCGCTCGCCGCGGACGAGGTGCTCGTGGAGACCAACGACGTCAGTACCCGGACACTGCACGTTCAGGTTGAGAACGCGGGCACCACCCGGCACACCAAGGCGTCGCAATGGCGGTTCGTGCCGCATGACGGCCGCGAACCGGACGCGGGGCTCGACGGAGCCCCGTACCAGGAGATCATGCTGTGCACCACGCTCGACCTGTGCCCGGGGCGCGAGGACGGACCGGGCGACCGTTGACGTCGACCGCGGCCGGCGCAGGCCGCGCGGAGCGACGGGAAGGGCCTGCGCCGCAGCAGCCTAGAACTTGTTCTTCGGGGTGATCCCCAGCGACAGGCCCGACAGGCCCCGCTGGCGGCCGCCCAGCTTGCCGGCGATCGCGCGCAGCGCGCTGCCCGCCGGGGAGTCGGGGTCGGTCAGGACCACCGGCTTGCCCTCGTCGCCGCCCTCGCGGAGGCGGACGTCGATGGGGATGCTGCCGAGGACCGGGACCGTCGTACCGGTGGTGCGGGTGAGGCCGTCGGCGACCAGCTGGCCGCCGCCGGTGCCGAAGACGTCGACCATCTCGTCGCAGTGCGGGCAGGGCAGCCCGGACATGTTCTCGACCACGCCGACGATCTTCTGGTGGGTCTGTACGGCGATGGAGCCGGCGCGCTCGGCGACCTCGGCCGCCGCCTGCTGCGGCGTGGTCACGACCAGGATCTCGGCGTTCGGGACCAGCTGGGCCACAGAGATCGCGATGTCACCCGTGCCGGGCGGGAGGTCGAGGAGCAGGACGTCGAGGTCGCCCCAGTAGACGTCGGCGAGGAACTGCTGGAGGGCGCGGTGGAGCATCGGGCCGCGCCAGACGACCGGGGCGTTGCCCGGGGTGAACATGCCGATGGAGATGACCTTCACGCCGTTCGCGGACGGCGGCATGATCATGTTCTCGACCTGGGTGGGACGGCCGTCGGCGCCCAGCATGCGCGGCACGCTGTGGCCGTAGATGTCGGCGTCGACGACACCCACCTTGAGGCCGTCGGCGGCCATGGCGGCCGCCAGGTTCACCGTCACCGAGGACTTGCCGACGCCGCCCTTGCCGGAGGCGACCGCGTAGACCCGGGTGAGGCTGCCCGGCTTGGCGAAGGGGACCTCGCGCTCGGTCTGACCGCCGCGCAGGGCCGTCGCCAGCTCCTTGCGCTGCTCGTCGCTCATCACGTCCAGCGTGACGTCGACGCGGGTGACGCCCTCGACCCGGGAGACCGCCTCGGTCACCCGCTGGGTGATGGTGTCGCGCATGGGGCAGCCGGAGACGGTCAGGTACACGGTCACCGCGACCGCTCCGTCCGCACCGATCTCCACCGATTTGACCATCCCCAGTTCGGTGATGGGTCGGTTGATCTCGGGGTCGTTCACCGTCGCCAGCGCCTCGCGCACCGCGTCTTCCGTAGCCATAAGGACGATGGTACGGCGCCCTGCGGGCCCTTCGGGATGCCCCTCAGCGGTCGTCTGTGTCACGTCCCGGCGACCGTTCTGACCGTTCCGCCGGGAATACGACGTGCCCGTCGTGTCGCCGCCCGTCCTCCAGTTCCTTGATGAGGTCCTGCACCTCGGAACGGATCCAGTCACGGGTCGCGACCTCGCCCAGGCCCATGCGCAGTGCGGCGATCTCCCGGGTCAGGTACTCGGTGTCGGCGATGGAGCGCTCGTTCTGCTTGCGGTCCTGCTCCAGGTTGACCCGGTCGCGGTCGTCCTGTCTGTTCTGCGCGAGCAGGATCAGCGGGGCCGCGTAGGAGGCCTGGAGGGACAGCATCAGGGTCAGGAAGATGAAGGGGTAGTTGTCGAAGCGCAGGTGCGCCGGCGCGGCGATGTTCCACACCACCCACAGGATGATGACGACCGTCATCCAGACGATGAAGCGTCCCGTGCCCAGGAAGCGGGCGATCCGTTCCGACAGCCGGCCGAAGGCCTCCGGATCCCACTCGGGCAGGAACCGGCGGCGCGGTGGGCGCGGCTGGTCCAGGCGGAGCGCACGGGACCGGGTGGCCGCCGTGGCGCCCGCCGGAGTGCGCTCACGTGTGCTCTCGCGCTCAGGAGCCATGCGAGGCCGCCTCCTCTCCCTCGTCCAGATGGAACTCGGTCTCCCGCCAGTCGTCGGGGAGCATGTGGTCCAGTACGTCGTCCACGGTCACCGCACCCAGCAGCGCCCCGGCCTCGTCCACCACGGGCGCCGCCACCATGTCGTACGTGGCGAAGAACCCGGCGATGACGGGCAGGGCGGCGTCCGGGGCCAGGGTCTGCAGATCGTCGTCCACGAGCGAGCTGACCAGCGTGTAGGGCGGGTCGCGCAGCAGCCGCTGGAAGTGGACGGTGCCCAGGTACTTGCCGGTCGGGGTCTCGTCGGGCGGGCGGCAGACATAGACCTGGGCGGCGAGCGCGGGGGAGAGGTCGGGGTTGCGGACCCGGGCGAGCGCGTCGGCGACCGTGGCGTCCGGCCGCAGCACGATCGGCTCGGTGGTCATCAGACCGCCGGCCGTGTGCTCCTCGTACGACATCAGACGGCGCATGTCGGCCGCGTCGGCCGGCTGCATCAGGCTCAGCAGCCGCTCCTTGTCCTGCTCGGGCAGCTCGGAGAGCAGGTCGGCCGCGTCGTCGGGGTCCATGGCCTCCAGGACGTCCGCCGCGCGCTCCTCCTTCAGCTTGCCGAGGATCTCGATCTGGTCGTCCTCGGGCAGCTCTTCGAGCACGTCGGCCAGGCGGTCGTCGTCGAGCGCGGCGGCGACCTCGGCGCGCCGCTTGGCGGAGAGGTGGTGCAGGACGTTGGCGAGGTCGGCGGGGCGCAGCTGCTCGAAGGTGGCGAGCAGGCTCTCGGCGCCCTGCCCGTGCTCCTCCAGGGAGAACCCGGTGACGGCGGACCAGTCGACGGTCAGCGTCTCGCCCGCCCGTCTCCCCCCACCGCCCTTCCAGGGAAGCGCTACGCGCCTTTCGTCCCTGGCCCGCCGGAAGGCGCCCGCCTTCTTCCCCCGGCGCACGAAGACGCGGTCGACCTCCCAGTCCCGGCGGGCGGGCAGCTGCTGCACGGACAGGTCGAGGACGGTTACCTCCTCGCCGGTCTCCACCAGGGTCACACGCCGGTCCAGCAGCTCGCCGAAGACCAGCCGCTCGGTGGGTCGCTGCTCGAAACGCCGGACGTTCATCACGCCGGTGGTGATGACCTGCCCGGACTCGACGCCGGTGACCCGGGTCATGGGCAGGAAGATACGGCGCCGGGTGGTCAGTTCGACGACCAGCCCGAGCAGCCGCGGGGGCCTGCGGCCCACGCGCAGCATCACGACCAGGTCGCGCACGCGGCCCACCTGGTCGCCGTTCGGGTCGAAGGCGGGGACCCCGGCGAGGTGCGAGACGAAGATCCGGGGGGCGCCGGCTGCCATGGCTCTGCTTCCTCTGCTGATGTGGCGTGTGCTGATGTGGCCTGGGAATCGCCCTTTACTGGGTGTTCCGATTTCTTTGTCAATGGATCGGTGAATTGCAAGGATTTGCCCGCTCACGTGCGCTTCAGGCTAGCCCGTACCGGTCGGACACGCCCTGGTGGGGACTCCGGTGGACTGGCTCCGCCGGGCGGCCCGGGGCACCGGTACGCTGCGGTACGCCGTTCAGGAACCGTGAGAAAGGCGAGCCCACCCGTGACTGCGATTCCCCGGGGCCGTACCCGCAGGGCCGCGCTGGCGACCGCGATCTGCGCCTTCGCCGTGACGGGGACGGCGGTGCTGACCGGGTGCGGCGGCGAGGATCCGGACGCGGGGACGAACGGGGTGGGCAAGCTGCCCGCCGCCACGATCCAGTCGAAGACCCGGGCGGCCGCCCAGGGAGCGCCGGCGCTGCGGCTGTCCGGGACGGTGGTCACCAGCGGCCGGACCTACCAGTTGGACATGCAGCTGAAGGCCGACGGCGGGACCGGGTCGGTGACCTCGAAGGGGGCGACCTTCAAGCTGCTGCGGGTCGGTGAGCAGCTGTACCTGAAGGCCGACGCGGACTTCTGGAACCAGGCCGACGGCAAGGACGGCGGCGACGGCGCGGGCGGCAAGCTGAACGGCATGTACGTGAAGGTGCCGCAGGGGGATCCCGCGTACAAGAAGTTCAGCGGCTTCACCGACAAGGACGTCCTCCTCGACGGGCTGCTCACGCTGCACGGCGCACTGGCGACGGACGGCCACTACGCCGACGGGGGCACCCCCACCATCCGCATCACCGCGGGCAAGGGCTCCGGCGGCAGCCTCGACGTCTCCCTGCGGGGCACGCCGTACCCCCTCCGCCTGGTCCGTGCCGGCGGGGCCGGAACCCTCACCTTCTCCGACTGGGGCAAGGACTTCGCCGTGGCGGAGCCCGCACCGGACGAGACGGTGGACTACGGCAGGCAGCTGCCGACGTCCTAGCGTCCCTGGGGCCTCCGGCGGAGAGCGGTCCCTACTTCTTGCGGCGCTTCGCCAGCAGCCGCGGCAGTCCCGCGGGGATCGGTGTCCGTGTCGTCGCCGGTGTCGGCACCGGGGCCTCGGCCAGGCTGCCGTCGGGCAACGGCAGCACCGCCCCGGCCGGAACCAGGCGCAGCACCCGGCACTCGCGTGCCCAGCGCGCCGGCATCCGTTCGCCGTCGGGGGCGTTCAGGCGCTTGGTCTTCAGCTCGGCGACGGCCGCCTCCCACTCGGCCGAGCCGGCGGGCAGCTCGCTCACGGTCGCCGGGAACGTCACCAGCCGGCCGCCCTTGTCCTTGCTGCGCGCGGTCACCTCGGCGCGGCCTCCGTCGGCCAGCCCCTCCAGCGGCTGCTCACCGGGCCCGTCGCCGACCAGGCACACCGCGCCCTCGTGCCACACGTGCCACAGCGCACGCGCGGCGGGGCTGTCCGCGCCCCGGACCCAGATGAGGCCGGACTTCTTCGCGGCCTCCTCGATGAGGGCCCGGTCGAGCAGCTCGCTTGTCATGCGCCCAGCCTACCCAGCGCCTGCTCAGAGCCAGCCGTTGCGCTTCAGCGTGCGGTGGATGCCGAGACAGATCACGACCGTGATGCCCATGATCACCGGGTAGCCGTACTTCCAGTGCAGCTCGGGCATGTACTTGAAGTTCATGCCGTAGACACCGCACACCATCGTCGGCACGGCGATGATCGCGGCCCAGGCGGTGATCTTGCGCATGTCCTCGTTCTGCGCGACGGACGCCTGGGCGAGGTTGGCCTGGAGGATGGAGTTGAGGAGTTCGTCGAAGCCCAGCACCTGCTCCTGGACCCGGGCGAGATGGTCGGCGACGTCCCGGAAGTACTTCTGGATGTCCGGGTCGATCAGCCGCATCGGCCGCTCGCTCAGCAGCTGCATCGGGCGCAGCAGGGGAGCCACCGCGCGCTTGAACTCCAGTACCTCGCGCTTGAGTTGATAGATCCGCGCCGAGTCCACACCACGCGACACCCCGCCCTTGCGGCCCGGCGAGAAGACCTCGGTCTCCACCTCGTCGATGTCGTCCTGCACGGCGTCGGCGACCGCGATGTAGCCGTCCACGACATGGTCGGCGATCGCGTGCAGCACCGCCGAGGGGCCCTTGGCGAGCAGCTCCGGCTCGTCCTGCAGCCGGTGCCTGAGGGCGCGCAGCGAGCCCTGGCCGCCGTGCCGGACGGTGATGAAGAAGTCCCGGCCGGTGAAGCACATGACCTCGCCGGTCTCGACGACCTCACTGGTGGCGGTGAGCCGGTCGTGCTCGACGTAGTGGATGGTCTTGAAGACCGTGAAGAGCGAGTCGTCGTACCGCTCCAGCTTGGGCCGCTGGTGGGCCTGCACCGCGTCCTCGACGGCCAGCGGGTGCAGCCCGAACTCGCTCGCGATACCGGCGAATTCGGCCTCCGTCGGCTCGTGCAGCCCGATCCAGACGAAGCCGCCGTCGCGGCGCACCAGGCGCATCGCCTCGTGCGGGCTGAGCGGCCCCGCGCTCTCGACGCGGGTGCCGTCGCGGTAGACGGCGCAGTCCACTACGGCCGAGGGCGTGGCGGGGTCGCGCGTGGTGTCGTACGACGACGTGCTCGTGGTCTTGCGCAGCGAGACACGGGACGGACGGACCACGGCGCGCAGGTCGCGGATCATCGACATGGGCAGGCTCCTTCGCGACAGGCAGCGAGAGACCGCCGGCGACGGGTGGAACTACCCGGAATGGGGACGTCCTGACTGCGGGATGTTTGGTACGTCCACAAAGCGGGGAGCACCGCACCGTTGCGGTGGCGACTTCGCTACTGATGCAGAACTGATTCAGATCAGGCACAGCGAAATGAAGTGCTCTTCCGATGGGCGATACGCACGGGAAGGTGGCAGTCAGCCAGAAACCAGCCGGTGACCAGATCAGCGGGCGGAAGAGCGAGTGGTACTGCACGGTCGACTTCGATCCATGACAGCCCCACCTCCTCCTGCCGGTCCCTCGTAAGGGAGTCCTCGGTGTCGGGACTTGACGGCGCGCTATGCCTGCGTGCTGCCCCGAATCACCGGCTCAGCGTAGCAGTCGCCCGAACTGTCAAGGCGCCGCTTTGCCCGCTGCTGACGAGTTCTATGCTCACCGCATGGTTGATGTTCTTCCTCTGGTCGAGGCTCGGTTGACCACCGCACTGGGCGAACCGGACGCACGCGCCGCCGTCACCTTTCTCGGCACGGACCGCATCGAGGTGCTCCGGTTCCAGGAGGGGGACGTCGTGCGGTACGCCACCCTCGGTATGTCCGCGCACCCCATGACCGACCCCACCGCGATGCTCGCCGACCCGGTCAAGGGTCCCCGCGCCGAGCTGGTCCTCTCCGTCCGCGCGGGCCTCGCCGACACCGACAAGGTGCTCCGTCCGCTCGCCGCGCTGGCCGCGTCCCCACAGGTGGAGGGCTTGGTCGTGGCGCCGGGCGCCTCCCTGGACGTCGGTGACCCGCTGTGGCCCGGCGCCCCCTTCGCCTCGGTCCTGGTGGGTGAGCCCGGCGGTCTGGTCGAGGATCTGGACCTGGACGACCCGATGGAGCCGGTACGGTTCCTGCCGCTGCTGCCGATGACCCCGAACGAGGCCGCCTTCAAGCGGGTGCACGGCGCCCAGACCCTCCAGGAGCGCTGGCTGGCGAACGGGACGGACCTCAGGGATCCCGCCCGCAGATCCGTCCCGCTGGACTGAACGCCGGGTGGGCGCTGACGTGAGCAAGCTCACCAAGCCCCGGCCCCGACCGGCCAGTTGGCAAAGGTGCTGATGCCGCCCTCGGCGGTCCGCCTCGGATCCAGTCGGCTCGACTAATTGATGCATATTGCACCGAATTTGCCGGTCGGGTGATCGTCCTTGACGTGGGCGGGCAGGGGTAGGACCGTGGAGCCCTATGAGGGGCGAACCCAGTTGCCCGAGGTGTGGTGGCCGGGTCAGGGCTCCCGGTCTCTTCGCCGATTCGTGGCAGTGCGATGTGCACGGCACGGTGTATCCGCTGCAGCCCGTGATCCCGCCCAGCGTCGAAGCCCTCGGTGCCGTCGTGCACCGCACCCACGTCCCGCTGTGGATGCCGTGGCCGCTGCCGGTCGGCTGGCTCTTCACGGGTGTCACCTACGCGGGTGACGAACGCAGCGGCGGCCGTGCGACCGCGGTCGCCTGCTCCGGCCCCGGCCCGCTCGGCGGGCCCGGCGAACTCATCCTGGTCGCCGAGGAACTCGGCGTCGGCCTCGGTGCGCGGTACGCGGGCATCGACGGCCCCGACCCGGGGTCGTACATGAACATCGAGAAGCCGCCCCAGGCCAAGGTCCTCGCCGCCGGCCGTCCGACCCCGCTCTGGCACGTCTACCGCACCCCCGACGACCGCGCCGTCTTCGCCGGCGAGGCGCTCGGGATGTGGCTCTGGGCGGTGATGTGGCCCGAGCAGGCGGGCCTGCTCATGTACGACGAACTGGTCCTGACGGATCTGCGGGACGCGGGCGCTGAGCTGGACCTGGTGCCGTGCGGGGCGCTGTCGCCGCGCTTGCTGCGGCCGTAGCGCGGCGCGTGTGCCGGGCGGCGGTCGCGGATCGTCGTGGGCCGGGCGCGAGGTTCCCCGCACCTCTGGGGCCGGTCCGGTAAAGGGTGCTTCCCGGGTGCGGGTGTGACAGGCGGGCTCCAGGACCCCGCTATCCTTAGGTGTCCCCATCCGTAACGTCCCCGTCTGGAGTCACCGTGCGCATCGATCTGCACTGTCACTCCACGGCCTCCGACGGTACGGACACCCCCGCCGAGCTGGTGCGCAACGCCGCCGCCTGCGGGCTGGACGTCGTCGCGCTGACCGATCACGACACCACCCGCGGGTACGCCGAGGCGATCGCCGCGCTGCCCGGGGGACTCACCCTGGTCACCGGCGCCGAGTTGTCCTGCCGGGTCGACGGTGTCTCCATGCATCTGCTGGCCTACCTCTTCGACCCCGAGGAGCCCGCTCTGCTCGCCGAGCGCGAGCTGGTGCGGGACGACCGGGTGCCGCGGGCCAAGGGCATGATCGCCAAGCTCGGCGCGCTGGGCGTGCCGGTCACCTGGGAGCAGGTCGAGCGGATCGCCGCCGGCGGTTCCGTGGGGCGCCCGCACGTGGCGACCGCGCTGGTCGAGCTGGGCGTCGTGCCGACCGTGAGCGACGCGTTCACCGAGGAGTGGCTGGCCGACGGCGGCCGGGCCTACGTGGAGAAGCACGAGACCGACCCCTTCGAGGCGATCCGGCTGGTCAAGGCCGCGGGCGGGGTCTGCGTGTTCGCGCACCCGGCCGCCGCCAAGCGCGGTCGTACGGTCCCGGACTTCCGTATCGCGGAGTTGGCCGAGGCCGGCCTGGACGGCATCGAGGTCGACCACATGGACCACGACACCGATGCGCGCGAGCGGCTGAGGGGCCTCGCCAAGGAGCTGGACCTGCTGGTCACGGGCTCCTCGGACTACCACGGCAGCCGCAAGACCGTGTCGCTGGGCGCCTACACGACCGACCCCGAGGTGTACGGGGAGATCACCCGGCGGGCCACCGGCGCGTTCCCCGTCCCGGGAGCCGGCGGAGCCTGAGGCCCGCCCGGCTCACCGACAGGTGAGTCCGTACGACCCGACAGGCGAGTCCGCCGTGCCCGACAGGTGCGCTCGCTGTATCTCACAGGTGAGCCCGTCTCGCCCCCTCACGCCCGTATCACTTCTTCTGCAAGGCTTGCTGCGCAACCATGTTCGACATCGCCGTCTTCGGCTCCCTGTTCCTGACCCTCTTCGTCATCATGGATCCCCCCGGGATCACCCCGATCTTCCTCGCCCTGACCGCCGGCCGTCCGGCCAAGGTACAAAAGCGCATGGCCTTCCAGGCCGTGTGCGTGGCGGGCGGGGTCATCGCCACGTTCGGCGTCCTGGGCCACCAGATCCTGAACTATCTGCACGTCTCCGTCCCCGCGCTGATGATCGCGGGTGGTCTGCTGCTCCTGCTGATCGCGCTGGACCTGCTCACCGGCAAGACCGACGAGCCGAAGCAGACCAAGGACGTGAACGTGGCGCTCGTACCGCTCGGCATGCCGTTGCTGGCCGGGCCCGGCGCGATCGTCTCCGTGATCCTGGCCGTGCAGAAGGCCGACAGCGTGGCCACGCAGATCTCGGTGTGGTCCGCGATCCTCGCGATCCATGTCGTGCTGTGGCTGGTGATGCGCTACTCGCTGCTGATCATCCGGGTCATCAAGGACGGCGGTGTCGTGCTGGTGACGCGGCTCGCGGGCATGATGCTCTCCGCGATCGCCGTGCAGCAGATCATCAACGGTGTCACTCAGGTGATCCGGGGGAGCTGAGCCCTCGTCGGCTCGGCTCCCCCGGAAAGCTTGAGTGCCACGGCACGCGTGAGCGTTACGAGGCCTTGGCCTCGGCCGGGCGGATCCACAGGCGCTGTCCGATGGCGGCGGCCTGCTGAACGATCCGGTTGACGGAGGCGGCGTCCACGACGGTGCTGTCCACGGTCGTGCCGTCGACCTCGTCGAGTCGCATGATTTCGAAGCGCATGGGCTTCTCCCTTCGTCTGGTCATCCTCCTGCGGAGAACTACTCGTGTGACGCCTGGTCTCTCCGGCGTCACACGGTCCAACGCAGTGCACGTGGCAAACATTCCCTACGCTAAGGAAATTTTTCGAGCGCCTAATTACCGCGAGGTTAGAACCCCGTGACGGGACCGACGGGGACCAGTTGTGTTCGCAGCGTGACCACCGGGACAATGGAGGCGATGAACGACGACCTGGCGGCCCTGGGCGCCCGCATCGACCACACGAACGAGCTGCTGGAACGCATGCTCGCCGAAGTGGCGAAGACGCCCTCCACCCACGCGATCTTCGTCGACGCGGGGTATCTGTACGCGGCCGCCGGCCGACTGGTCGCCGGAACCGAGGACCGACGGGCCTTCGACCTCGACGCCGAGGGCCTGATCGAGGCCCTCATCGACCGGGCCCGCTCGGTCTTCGCGGACAGCCGCCTGCTGCGCGTCTACTGGTACGACGGCGCCCGCCGCCGCATCCACACCGCCGAGCAGCAGACCATCGCCGAACTGCCCGACGTCAAGGTCCGCCTGGGCAACCTCAACGCCAACAACCAGCAGAAGGGCGTCGATTCACTGATCCGCTCCGACCTGGAGTCGCTGGCCCGCCACCGCGCCATCAGCGACGCGGCGCTCCTCGGCGGCGACGAGGACCTGGTCTCGGCGGTCGAGGCGGCGCAGGGGTACGGCGCCCGGGTCCACCTGTGGGGCATCGAGGCCCCCGAGGGCCGCAACCAGGCCGAGCCGCTGCTCTGGGAGGTCGACAGCCAGCGCACCCTCGACCTCGACTTCTTCAAACCGTATGTCTCCCGCCGCACGGCCGCCGCCTACGAAACCACCGGCACCCGCCCCACCCGCGAGGACGTCCGCTTCGTCGGCGCCCAGATCGCCGCGAAATGGCTGTCCGCCCGGGGCCGCGAGGCCCTGGCCGACCTCCTGCCCGGCCACCCCTACCTCCCCGGCTCCGTCGACCAGGACCTGCTGGTCGAGGCCGAGGGCCTGCTCCAGTACTCCCTGCGCGGCCAGGCGGACCTCCGCCGTGCCCTCAGGGACGGCTTCTGGGACCATCTGCAGAGCCAGTACTAGTGCCGGGGCACTAGCTGGGGCAGCGGCGGGCCGTCGTCACATCCCGGCCGCCGTGCCCTCGTCCCAGAAGTCGGCGATCGCACGGGCCGTGGCCAGGGGCTGGTCGGTGTTGGGGGAGTGCTCGGCGTCCTCGATCACCGTCCGCCGCGCGCTCAGCCGTACCGCCATGTCGTCCAGCAGGGGCACCGGCCAGGTGTCGTCCCGTGAGCCGGACAGGACGTGAAACGGCAGCGGCAGGGCGACAAGTTCCGCGATCCGGTCCGGTTCCGTGCACAACTGGCGCCCGGTGGCGATGAGTTGGGCGGGTTTCGTGCCCAGCCAGCGGCGCCGCAGGTCGTCCCGGTCGTCGAGTCCGTCGTCGAGCGCCGCCGTCTCGGTCTCCTCGGGCGTCTCCATCGCCTGGATCGCCTCCCACACGTGCGCCATGCTCATCACCTCGAGCGCGTCCCGCAGCAGCTTCACGCGCTGCTGCTGGGATTCCGAGATCTGCGCGGGGCCGGAGGCCATGAGGGTCAGCGAGCGGAAGGGCGCGTGGTCGAGCAGTACGGCCGCGCGGGAGATCTGCCCGCCGAGGGAGTGGCCCAGCAGATGTACGGGCTGTCCGAGCGCCTCGGTCTGCGCCAGCACGTCACGCGCCAACTCCCCTTGCGCGTAAGCGGATTCGTCGCTCTCGGGGCCGTCCGACTCGTACTGTCCGCGCCCGTCCACGGCCACGGTCCGGTATCCGCGCCGCGCGAGCGGCACATGCAGCGGATTGAAGTCCTCCTTGCTCCCGGTGAACCCCGGCAGCAACAGCGCGACTCCCCGGGGCTCAACCCCGTCGGCCACGGGAGCGTCGACGACGGCGAACTCACCGCGCGCGGTCCGCAGGGAGTACGCACGGGCGCCGGGCGGCGGGACAAAGGTGACGGGCCTGCTCATGGGGAGAGGCTATCGGGCAGCGACGAACCGCAGCGAGGCGGCCGTGCCGGGCTGCGCCGGGCGGCGTTGCCGACCCGCCGGACGCGCGACGGCCCGGCCCACAGGAAGTGGGCCGGGCCGTCGGTGACGGGGTGCCGGATCAGCTCTCGGCGGCCTCGACGGCCGCCGCGGCCTTGCGGGTACGGCGACGCGGCTTGGCCTCCGGCTCCTCGGTGGCCTGCGCCGGAATCTCCGCGGCGACCGTCTCGGCGACGGCCTTGCGGGTCCGCCGCACCTTGGGCACGGCCACCTCGGCGGCACCGTCCACCTCGGCGACGGCAGCCGCCGTCTTCCGGGCGCGGCGCGGCTTGGCCTCGGCTTCGGGGGCCTCGGTGGTCGCTGCGGCCTTGCGCGTGCGGCGCGGCTTGGCTTCCGTGCCTTCGGCGGTCTCGACGGCGGCGGTGGCGGCCGTCTTGCGGGTCCGGCGCGGCTTGGCCTCGGCCTCGGGGGCCTCGGTGGGCTCCGGTGCGGTGGCGGCTGCCTTGCGGGTCCGGCGCGGCTTGGCCTCCGCCTCCGGGGCTTCGGCCGCCTCCGGTGCGGTGGCGGCCGTCTTCCGGGTCCGGCGCGGCTTGGCCTCGGCTTCGGGGGCCTCGGTGGTCGCTGCGGCCTTGCGCGTGCGGCGCGGCTTGGCTTCCGTGCCTTCGGCGGTCTCGACGGCGGCGGTGGCGGCCGTCTTGCGGGTCCGGCGGGGCTTGGCCTCGGCCTCGGGGGCTTCGGTCGCCTCCGGTGCGGTGGCGGCCGTCTTCCGGGTCCGGCGCGGCTTGGCCTCCGTCGCCTCGGCCGTGTCCACCGCGGCCTCGGCGGCTGCCGCCGCCTTCCGCGTGCGGCGCGGCTTGGCCGCCGGGGCGGGCTCCTCCGCGATCTCGACGGGCTCGGCCGCGGCGACGACCTTCTCCGCCGCGGGCTCGGCCGTCTTGCGGGTACGACGACGCGGCTTCGCCTCCGGCGCTTCCACGGCCGGCGTGCCGGACGCCGACACGGCCTCCGTCACCGTCGCGGTCTGCACCGGCGTGGCGGCCGGCTCGGCCACGGTCTCGACGACAGGCGCCGTCACCGTGGGCTCCGCCGACTTGCGAGTGCGGCGGCGGCGCGGCTTCTCCGGGGCCTCCAGGACCTCGGCGGCGGCCGGGGCCGCCACGGCCTCCACCGTCTCGACGACGGCCTCGGCGGCTGGCACCGACCCCGGCTGGGCCGCCGCTCCGCCGCGTGTACGGCGACGGCGGCGCAGGGTGCGGGACGTCGCCTGGGACTCCTCCGACGGGCCGGACTCGGCGGCCGGTGCCGGAGCCGTCGTGGCGGCCGGCGCGGCGGTGGCGTCCACGGGGGAGCCATTGCGCGTACGGCGGCGACGGCGCGGCGTACGGGACGGACGCTCGCGCTCGGCCGTGGCGGCACCGGAGTCGGGACGGTCACCGCGCTCACCGCGGTCACCGCGCTCGCCCCGGCCCCCGCGACCGCGCGCACCGCGGCCACCGGTCTCGCCCAGGTCCTCCAGCTCCTCCGCGTCCAGACCCGCGCGGGTCCGCTCCGAGCGCGGCAGGACGCCCTTCGTGCCCTCGGGGATGCCGAGGTCGGAGAACAGGTGCGGGGACGTGGAGTACGTCTCCACCGGGTCGTTGAAGTCCAGCTCCAGCGCCTTGTTGATCAGCTGCCAGCGCGGGATGTCGTCCCAGTCGACGAACGTGATCGCCGTACCCTTGGCGCCCGCGCGGCCGGTACGGCCGATGCGGTGCAGGTACGTCTTCTCGTCCTCGGGGGACTGGTAGTTGACGACGTGGGTCACGCCCTCGACGTCGATGCCGCGCGCGGCGACGTCGGTGCAGACCAGGACGTCGACCTTGCCGTTGCGGAAGGCGCGCAGCGCCTGCTCGCGGGCGCCCTGGCCGAGGTCGCCGTGGACCGCGCCGGAGGCGAAGCCGCGGCGCTGCAGCTGCTCGGCGATGTCGGCGGCCGTGCGCTTGGTGCGGCAGAAGATCATCGCCAGTCCGCGGCCCTCGGCCTGCAGGATGCGGGCGATCATCTCCGGCTTGTCCATGGAGTGACCGCGGTACACGAACTGCTTGATGTTCGCGACCGTCGCGCCCTCGTCGTCCGGCGCGGTGGCGCGGATGTGCGTGGGCCGGGACATGTAGCGGCGCGCGAGGCCGATGACCGCGCCCGGCATGGTGGCCGAGAACAGCATGGTCTGGCGCTTGGCCGGCAGCATGTTGATGATCTTCTCGACATCGGGCAGGAAGCCCAGGTCGAGCATCTCGTCGGCCTCGTCGAGGACCAGGGACTTGATGTGCTTCAGGTTCAGCTTCTTCTGGCCCGCGAGGTCGAGCAGCCGACCCGGGGTGCCGACGACCACGTCGACGCCCTTCTTCAGGGCCTCCACCTGCGGCTCGTAGGCCCGGCCGCCGTAGATCGCGGTCACTCGCACGTTACGGACCTTGCCGGCCGTCAGCAGGTCGTTGGTGACCTGGGTGCACAGCTCGCGCGTGGGGACGACGACGAGGGCCTGCGGGGCGTCGGTGAGCGCCTCGGGGGCGGCGCGTCCGGCCTCCACGTCGGCGGGGACGGTGACGCGCTCGAGGAGCGGGAGACCGAAGCCCAGCGTCTTGCCGGTGCCGGTCTTGGCCTGGCCGATGACGTCCGTGCCGGAAAGGGCGACGGGAAGCGTCATCTCCTGGATGGGGAAGGGATTGATGATGCCGACGGCCTCCAGGGCCTCGGCGGTCTCGGGGAGGATTCCGAGTTCTCGAAACGTCGTAGTCAGGGTCATGCCTCTTCTGTGTGCGCGGTGCGAGGCGAGCGCGGGGGTCATGACTGACCGTGCCGGGGACGTCGGCTGCCGTACGGGCGAACCACTTGGGCAAGCCGTAAAGCACGGGACCTCTGCCGACGCTCTAGCGCTCGTACCGCTGAGGGTGTCCCTCCGGTCGGTGTACGTACTGTGTCGTACGGCCACGGAGGGCTGTCGGGTCGGAGCCGATCGGGCCAACGACCGGGCATCCTCATGCGTGCGGCCTGTCGGGACACGTCGAACACCGTCGACGCACTCAGTCAGGCGCATTACCACCATACCCCGGAATCGCGCACATGCGATGGCCGATTTGGTCACGTCGTGGTGGTCACAGTGATCCAGCAGGGCCTTCCGGGGGCGCTCAAGCGGGCTATTGTGCGCCTCATGACTAGCTCTGACAAGCCTGAGAACGGCACCGCGGCGCCCACGGGCATCGCCGCCCAGAACTGGGCGCAGGCCTCCGCCGACCCGCAGTACCGAGCCGCCGTCGTGGACCTGCTCGGCGCGCTCGCGTACGGGGAGCTGGCGGCGTTCGAGCGGCTCGCGGAGGACGCGAAGCTGGCGCCGACCCTGGCGGACAAGGCGGAGCTGGCGAAGATGGCCTCGGCCGAGTTCCACCACTTCGAGCGGCTGCGGGACCGGCTGACCGAGATCGGCGAGGAGCCGACGGCCGCGATGGACCCCTTCGTCGCCGCCCTCGACGGCTTCCACAAGCAGACCGCGCCCTCGGACTGGCTGGAGGGCCTGGTCAAGGCGTACGTCGGCGACTCGATCGCGAGCGACTTCTACCGCGAGGTCGCGGCCCGACTCGATGCGGACACCCGTGAACTGGTTCTCGCCGTCCTCGACGACACCGGGCACGCCGGGTTCGCGGTGGAGAAGGTGCGGGCCGCCATCGACGCCGACCCGCGGGTGGGCGGCCGGCTGGCGCTGTGGGCGCGGCGGCTGATGGGCGAGGCGCTGTCGCAGTCCCAGCGGGTGGTCGCCGACCGGGACGCCCTCTCCACGATGCTCGTGGGCGGCGTGGCCGACGGGTTCGACCTCGCGGAGGTCGGCAGGATGTTCTCGCGGATCACGGAGGCGCACACGAAGCGAATGGCCGCGCTGGGCCTCGCGGCCTGAGCCCGGGAGCGGCGCGCCCTGCGGGGCGCGTACGGTGAGTCGCGCGGCCGCGGGTCCGTTGCCGCCGGTCGCGCAGATCCCCGCACCCCTGGGGTGCCGAGAGGTGCGTCCACCGCGAAGGCGTCGTCGCTACGCCGTCGCTGATCGGCGGAGGCGGCCCGCTGGGCGGAGCAGCAGGGACAGGGACGCGGCGGAGATGATCGCGGCGCCCAGGAGGCTCGGCCAGGCGGTGCCGGGGCCGAGTGCGGTGTGGGTGACGAAGTCGCCGAACAGGGCTCCGGCGATGCCCGTCGAGAAGACCAGGGGGCGGGTCGGCAGGCGGTGGGACAGGCGGTGCGCCGCCGCCCATGCCAGAACGAGACCGAGCACAGCGGATCCGAGTGCTTCCAGGATCATCTCGAGGTCCCTCCCACTGCAGGCCTGCCCTTGTCGGTCGTAGCCCGTCATACCCCTGACCTGCGGACGGCAATCCTCCGCTGTGCGGGAGTTGTGCGCTGTCCGTGTGCGAGACCCGCACAAAGACCGGCACGCAGAAGGGCCCGGCGGCCGATTGCCGCCGGGCCCTTCTCACTACGTCGGCCTACAGCGTGCCGAATCCCACCTTGCGCACGGTCGGCTCGCCGATCTCCACGTACGCCAGGCGGTCGGTCGGCACCAGGACCTTGCGGCCCTTCTCGTCCTTGAGGCTCAGCAGCTGCGTCTTGCCGGACAGCGCGTCGGACACCAGACGCTCGACCTCCTCGACGCTCTCACCGCTCTCCAGAACGATCTCGCGGGGCGCGTGCTGCACGCCGATCTTGACCTCCACGGCTTTGTCCCTCCGACGGTCAGTGATGAGCGCGATCTTCCGCGCCGTACGCAGCACACATTAGTCCGGTGAGGGGACGTACACGCTGCGGGCCCGCACGCCGTCAGCGAACAGCGTGCGGGAACAAAGCCAGCCGGTCAGGTGCCGTCAGTGGTGATCGTTGCCGTGCAGCGGGAACCCGGCGATGCCCCGCCAGGCCAGCGAGGCCAGCAGTTGCACCGCCTGATCGCGCGGCACGCTGCGGTCGCTGTGCAGCCAGGAGCGGGCCACCACCTGGGCGAGTCCGCCGAGTCCCGAGGCGAGCAGCATCGACTCGGCGCGCGACAGGCCCGTGTCCTCGGCGATGACCTCGCAGATGGCCTCGGCGCAGTCGTTCGTGACCTTGTCCACGCGCTCGCGGACCGCGGGCTCGTTCGTCAGGTCCGACTCGAAGACCAGGCGGAAGGCGCCGCCGTCGTCCTCGACGTACGCGAAGTAGGCGTCCATGGTGGCCCGGACGCGCTGCTTGTTGTCGGTGGTGGACGCCAGCGCCCCGCGCACGGACTGGATCAGCGCCTCGCAGTGCTGGTCCAGCAGGGCGAGATACAAGTCGAGCTTGCCGGGAAAGTGCTGGTAGAGCACCGGCTTGCTGACGCCGGCCCGCTCGGCGATGTCGTCCATCGCGGCCGCGTGATACCCCTGTGCGACGAAAACCTCCTGGGCCGCGCCCAGCAGTTGGTTCCGTCGGGCTCGGCGCGGCAGACGGGTGCCACGCGGGCGGGCCGCCTCAGTTTGCTCGATGGCTGTCACGCCGCCTCCCAAAGTCGTCCATTTCGCGGTGTCAGCCGCGCGGCCATCGTACTTTTCGGTAACCGTGGTGTGCGCGGTGCGAGCGCAGAATTTCACGTACCGGACGGCGGCGAAAGCGGCAGCGGTCTCCTTGCGCGGCCGCGGGACCCCGTCGATGTCAGCGGTAGTCGTCCTCGTCGAGTGAGACCACACGGGCCTGTTCGACCAGATCGGCCACGTTCGCCCGGTCCGGGTCCACGCCCGTCAGCGGGTCGTCACGGTCGGGCGCGATGTCGGCGTGCTGCTCGGCGGCGTCCACCTCGGGGGCCTCGACGTCGATCTCCACCGGGTCGACCTCCAGGTCGTCGGTCACGTCGGGCTCTGTGGGGTCGTAGGCCATGGTGGGCTCCCTTCCTGGTCATGTCCCTGGAGGCAGCAGGGGCCACTGCGGGTGCCCTCGGTACGAGCCTAGGAGAGTCCTGATCCGGACGCCATGCCGTGTCGTCCGTTCGTTGCCGTTGTCCACCGGCGTTCCGGATGCCCGCCGGTGTTCCGGACGCCCACCGGTCGCGTACCATCCGCCCGCGCTCGTCCGATTCGACCCTCACTCACGGTCACAATCGTCACTGACGGTGCATTCTGTGACGGCTGACACATGAATCTCGGCGTGATCACCTCGTAACATTGCCGCATGTCTTCGACCGAGTCGCCGTCCGTGTCGGCCGCCAGTGTGTTTCCCAGGGCGGCGTCCGTCAGGGTCGGTGAGGGCGAGCGGCTGCGGTCCGTGGGGCTGCCCGGAGTCACCCTGTCGATCCGTTCCCGCCGCCCCGCGAGCCAGGACCTGCCCCCCGCGCTGTACGTCCACGGGCTCGGCGGTTCCTCCCAGAACTGGTCGGTGCTGATGGCGGAGCTGGACGATGTCGTCCACAGCGAGGCACTCGACCTGCCGGGCTTCGGCGACTCCCCGCCCCCCGACGACGGGAACTACTCGATCACCGGGCACGCGCGCGCGGTGATCCGCTATCTCGACGCGGTCGGCCGCGGCCCGGTCCACCTGTTCGGCAACTCGCTCGGCGGCGCGGTCACCACGCGCGTGGCCGCCGCACGCCCCGACCTCGTCCGTACGCTCACGCTCGTGTCGCCCGCCCTGCCGGAGCTGCGCATCCAGCGCGCCGCGGCGCCGACCGCACTGCTCGGCGTGCCCGGGGTCGCCGCGCTGTTCACCCGGCTCACCAAGGAGTGGACGGCCGAGCAGCGGGTCGGCGGCGTCATGGCGCTCTGCTACGGCGATCCCTCGCGGGTCACGTCCGAGGCGTTCCAGGACGCCGTCGAGGAACTGGAGCGGCGGTTGCAACTGCCGTACTTCTGGGACGCGATGGCCCGCTCCGCGCGCGGGATCGTCAACGCCTACACGCTCGGCGGGCAACACGGGCTGTGGCGCCAGGCCGAGCGCGTGCTCGCGCCGACCCTGCTCGTGTACGGCGGTCGCGACCAGCTCGTCGGCTTCCGTATGGCCGCCCGCGCCGCCCGCGCCTTCCGTGACTCCCGGCTGCTGTCCCTGCCGGACGCCGGGCACGTGGCGATGATGGAGTACCCGGAGGTGGTGGCGACGGCGTTCCGTGAACTCCTCGCGGACACCGGGGAGTCGGGCACGGACACCGAGGGTGATGTCACCGACGTCACCGTCCCGGGCGCGGGGAGCTGAGGCCCGCGTGGGACGTCACAGCCGCCGCGGTCCGGCCCCCAAGGACGACTCCGCGGACATATCCGCCAAGCGCACGGCGCGACAACGGGGTGCCCGCTCGGGCGACGGCCGGGACTTTCCGGCACAGGGCAGTGGATCCGGGGCGCAGCATCGTGTGGACGCGCCGTACGCAGAGGGCGCGCGGGGCGCGCAGGGTGGTCCCGCGGGCGCTCTGTGGGCGCCGGGCGCGCCGGGTCCGGCGGGGGCGCCGGGTGTGCCGGGCGCCCCGGGCCGTGGGGGCGTGCCGGGTTCGTCGGGCGCTCCGGGGGCCCTGTCCGCGCCCGGTGCTGCCGCTGCGCGAGGCGGGCAGCCGCCGCTGTTGCCGGGGCAGCGACAGGCGCCGACGGGCGGCACGCCCGCGCAGGGGGTGCCGAGGTTCCCCGACGGCACTCCCGCGCACGGTGTTCCAAGGCCTCCCGACGGGACCGCGGCGCACGGCGTGCCGGGATTCGGCGCCGGTACTGCGGCTCATGGGGTGCCCCGTCTCCCCGATGGCACGCCTGCGCACGGTGTGCCCCGTTTCCCGGACGGAACCCCGGCTCATGGTGTGCCTCGTCTCCCCGACGGCACCCCTGCGCACGGTGTGCCACGTTTCGCCGACGGCACTCCCGCGCGCGGTGTCCCGACGCTTCCTGACGGCACTCCCGCGCGCGGTGTGCCCCGTCCGCATGAGGGTGGTTCCGCGCGTGGCGGGCATCCCGAGCAGCGGGAAGCCGGTGGTGGCTGGGGTGAGTTCCCGGGCGCGGCCGGGCCCGGGGTCGTGCTGCCGCGCCAGCGGACGGCGGGGCCGGGGGCCGGCGGCCCCCGGCAGGAGTACCTCGACGCCTTCTCCGGCGCGCGCGGCGGCACGGTAGGTGCCGACGACGATCTCGACGTCTTCGCGCCCCGCCCCGGGGAGCCCCGCCCCGCCGTGGAGAGCCCGGCCGACGCACCGGCGGCGGCCGGCGGCGACGCGCCTCCCGCGAGCCCGCCCGCCCAGCGCGCCGTCGGCCTGCCCGCGCAGCGTCCCGGCGGCAAGGGACGGGCGTTCACCGGTATCGCGGCGGCCGCCGTCACCACCGTGCTCGCGGTGGTCGTCGCCGGACAGGTGGCCGAGTCGCAGGACGGCGGCGGTACGCAGGCGCGCTCCGTGCCCGACCAGGCCGGTGACGCGAGCGCTCCGGGCGGCCCGAGCGCGTCCGCCTCGCCCGGCACCGTCGCGCTGTCGTACGAGCAGAAGATGGGCCGGACGTACCCGCTCAGCGCCACCCTGAAGGGCTCGGGGAAGTTCGAGACCGTGCCCGGTTTCGCCAAGGCGCCCGGCACCGGTCGGAAGTACACCTATCGCGTCGACATCGAGCAGGGCATGGGGCTGGACGGCGTGCTCTTCGCCGAGGCCGTGCAGAAGACCCTGAACGACGAACGCAGTTGGGCCCACAGCGGCGCCCGTACCTTCGAGCGGATCTCCTCCGGCAAACCCGACTTCGTGATCACGCTCGCGAGCCCCGGTACGACCGCCAAGTGGTGTGCCAAGTCTGGCCTGGACACCACGGAGGACAACGTCTCCTGCGACTCCGCCTCCACCGAACGAGTGATGATCAATGCATACAGATGGGCCCAGGGCAGCAAGACATACGGGGACAAAATCCACCCGTATCGGCAGATGTTGATCAACCACGAGGTCGGCCACCGGCTCGGGTACGGTCATGTCAGCTGCCAGAAGAGCGGCGAGCTCGCTCCCGTCATGCAGCAGCAGACCAAGTTCCTCGACCATGACGGAATCCACTGTCTGCCCAATCCCTGGCCGTATCCCAAGAGTTGACCGGCGCCACTTACGTCACATTGACATGAGTCGTAAGTTCGTTCATATTTCTGCGCATGTGGTCTAGTCATGCCGTCTCCGAGAGCGCAGCCATCGAGCTGGCGCTCATCGGCGTGACCGCACTCTGCGTGGCCGACATCGACTGTCGCTGACGCCGCCTCCCCGGCGTTCGCGTCGCGACCCTTCTTCGCCTCTTTCGTCCGTGACCGCGTCACGGACTTTTCGACGACCCGGCGCCGGGGCCGACGTCTGCTCGCAGTCGTCTCACTCCTCGTCCATTTGTCTCACTCCTTGAGAAGTCGTCATCTTCTCCTGGAGAGATCCCCCTTCGAGTAATCCTCGATCAGTTCCCCGAGAGGTCGTCATTCCGATGCGTCAACCGTCCGTCATCACGCGCCGCGTGGCAGCGGTATCCGTCAGCCTGGTCGTGGCAGCGGGCGCCGCCGCCTGCGGTCCGAAGGACAACGATGCCAAGGGCTCCGGTGGCGACTCCGCGCCCCGCAAGGGCGGCACCCTGACGGTGCTGAACTCCGAGCCGCAGACCGACTTCGACCCCGCCCGCCTCTACACCTCCGGCGGCGGAAACGTCCCTTCGCTGGTCTTCCGCACGCTCACCACGCGCAACCGCGAGAACGGCGCGGCCGGCTCCAAGGTCGTCCCCGACCTCGCCACCGACACCGGGCGCCCCAACAAGGACGCGACCGTGTGGACGTACACCCTGAAGAAGGGCCTCACGTACGAGGACGGCACGCCGATCACCTCGGCCGACATCAAGTACGGCATCGAGCGCTCCTTCGCCCCCGAGCTGTCCGGCGGCGCGCCGTACCTGCGCGACTGGCTGGTCGGCGCCGCCGACTACCAGGGGCCGTACAAGGACAAGAAGGGGCTCTCGGCGATCGAGACGCCGGACTCCCGGACCATCGTCTTCCATCTGGACAAGCCCGAGGGCGAGTTCCCGTTCCTCGCCACGCAGACGCAGTTCGCGCCGGTGCCCCAGGGCAAGGACAACGGCACCAAGTACGAGGCGCACCCGATCTCGTCCGGCCCGTACAAGGTCGTCAAGAACGAGAACGACGGCGAACATGTCGTCCTGGAGCGCAACACGCACTGGTCCGCGGCGACCGACGACGAGCGCAAGGCCTACCCGGACACCATCGACGTCCGCTCCGGCCTCGACTCCTCCGTGATCAACCAGCGGCTGTCCGCGTCCCAGGGTGCGGACGCGGCCGCGGTCACCACGGACACCAACCTCGGACCGGCCGAACTCGCCAAGGTCAGCGGCGACAAGCAACTCGCCGCGCGCGTGGGCACCGGCCACTTCGGCTACACGAACTACATCGCGTTCAACCCGACCGTGAAGCCGTTCGACAACCCCAAGGTGCGCCAGGCCGTCGCGTACGCCGTCGACCGGTCCTCGGTGGTCAACGCGGCCGGCGGCAGCGCGCTCGCCGAGCCCGCGACCACCTTCCTGCCCGACCAGAAGTCCTTCGGCTACACGCCCTACGACCCGTTCCCGGCCGGTGCCTCCGGCAACGCGGCCAAGGCCAGGGAACTGCTCGCCCAGGCCGGGTACAAGAACGGGCTCACGGTCACGCTGACCCACTCCAACGCCAAGGACTTCGAGACCAGCCCGGAGATCGCGACCGCCGTCCAGGACGCGCTCAAGAAGGCCGGTATCACGGTCAAGCTGCAGGGCCTGGAGGACAACGACTACCGGGACAAGATCCACAGTGTGAAGACCGAGCCCGGCCTCTTCCTCGCCCACTGGGGTGCCGACTGGCCCTCCGGCGGTCCCTTCCTCGCCCCGATCTTCGACGGCCGCCAGATCGTCAAGGACGGCGCGAACTTCAACACGGGCCTGCTCAATGACAAGTCGGTCAATGACGAGATTGACGCGATCAACAAGTTGACCGACCTTGACGCGGCCGCCAAGCGATGGGGTGCACTGGACCAGAAGATCGGCGACAAGGCCCTCGTCGTGCCGCTGTTCCACCCGGTCTACAAGCGCCTGTACGGCTCCGCCGTCAAGAACATCGTCATCAGCGACTGGACCGGTGTGCTGGACATCTCCCAGGTCTCGGTGAAGTGACGCCGTGAGCGAGGCACTTGTCGCCGTCGAGACCGCCGGGGCGGACACCGCCGCCCCGGCGGCCTCGGGGGCACGTCAGTTCTGGCGGCGGCTGCGCGCGCAGCGCGCCGCCCTGGTCGCCGCGGCCGTCGTCGCGCTGCTCGTCCTGATCGCACTCGGCGCGCCGCTGCTCACCGCGCTGGAGGGCCAGGACCCCACCACCTACCACCCGTCCCTGATCGACTCCGCGCGCGGGGGCGTGCCCATCGGCTCCTTCGGCGGTATCGGCGCCGACCACTGGCTGGGCGTCGAACCGCAGACCGGACGCGACATGTTCGCCCGGCTCGTCTACGGGGCGCGCGTGTCGCTGGGCGTCGCGCTCGCGGCCACGGCGGTCCAGGTGGTCCTCGGCGTCGCCATGGGCGTGGCGTCCGGCCTGGGCAGCCGCTGGGCCGATCTGGTCCTCAGCCGGATCACCGACATCTTCGTCTCGATGCCGTTGATGGTCATGGCGCTCGCGCTGCTGGCCATCGTGCCCGACGGCTTCCCGCGGCCCGTCCTGGTCGCGCTGATCATCTCCCTCGTCTCCGGCTGGAGCACGACGGCGAAGATGGTGCGCGCCCAGACCCTCACCCTGAAGAACCTCGACTACGTCGCCGCGTCCCGGCTCAGCGGCTGGAGCACCTGGCGCACCGCCGTGCGCGAGCTGCTGCCCGGGCTCGCCGCACCCGTCATCACGTACGCGGCGCTGCTGATCCCGTCGAACATCAGCGCCGAGGCCGCCCTGTCCTTCCTCGGCGTCGGCGTGAAGCCGCCCACGCCCTCCTGGGGGCAGATGCTCACCTCGGCCGACGTCTGGTACCAGGCGGCCCCGCAGTATCTGCTGCTGCCCGCCGCGGCCCTGTTCGTGACCGTGTTCGCGCTGACCGTCCTCGGCGACGGCGTCCGCGTCGCCCTCGACCCGCGCGCGGCCTCCCGCCTGCGCATCGGCACCGGCCGCAGGCGCGAGGCCCGCGCGGACAAGGCCGCACCGAAGGCCGGCACGGCGGCCACGGCCACACCGGCCACGGCCACATCGGCGAACGTGACCGCGGCGAAGAAGGAGGACCGGGCGTGAACGGCTTCACCGGCTTCGTCCTGCGGCGCGTCATCGGCGCCGTGGTCACCCTGTTCGCACTCTCGGTGATCATCTACGTCGTCTTCTACGTCACCCCCGGCAACGTCGCCCAGATCACCTGCGGCCCGCGCTGCTCCCCGGCCCAGGTCCACCAGGTGGCCCAGCAACTCCACCTCGACGACCCGCTGTACGTGCGCTACTGGCACTTCCTGCAGGGGCTCTTCGTGGGCCAGGACTTCTCCACCGGCACGTCCGTGGAGCACTGCTCGGCGCCGTGCCTCGGCCAGTCGTACCAGAGCGACCAGCAGGTCACCTCCATCATCCTGGCCAAGCTGCCGGTGAGCTTCTCGCTGGTCCTCGGGGCGATGGTGATCTGGCTGGTGCTCGGCGTCGGCACCGGTGTGCTGTCCGCCTGGCGGCGCGGCCGCTTCAGCGAGCGCGTCCTGACCGCCATCACCCTGGCGGGCACGGCCACCCCCGTCTTCGTCATCGGCCTGATCCTGATGATCGTCGTCTGCGGTGAACTGCAGCTGCTGCCCTTCCCGGAGTACGTGAACTTCACCGACGACCCCGAGCAGTGGGCGTGGAACCTGCTGCTGCCCTGGCTCTCCCTCGCCCTCGTCGAGGCGGCCGGCTTCGCGCGTCTCACGCGCGCGTCGATGCTGGAGACCCTGGCCGAGGACCACATCCGCACGTTCCGCGCGTACGGCGTCGGCGAGCGGGCGATCATCGCCCGGCACGCGCTGCGCGGTGCCACCGCCTCCGTCATCGCGCTCAACGCGGTCACCTTCGGCTCGGCCGTCGGCGGTGCCGTCCTCACCGAGACCCTGTTCGGCCTGCCCGGCATCGGCCAGGAACTGGTGCACGCGGTGAAGGTCGTCGATCTGCCGGTGGTCGTCGGCATGGTGCTGGTCATCGGCTTCTTCGTGGTCCTCGCCAACGCCGTCGCGGACGTCCTGTACGCGGTGGCCGACCGACGGGTGGTGCTCGTATGAGCCTGGTCGAAGTCACGGACCTGACGGTCGAGTTCGGCTCGCTGCGGGCCGTGGACGGACTCTCCTTCAGCCTGGCGAAGGGCGCCGCGCTGGCCCTGGTCGGCGAGTCCGGCTCCGGCAAGTCCACGGTCGCGGGCGCCCTGCTGGGCCTGCACCGGGGCACGGGGGCCGGGGTCACCGGCTCGGTGCGGGTGGCCGGCACGGACGTACAGGCCGCCACGGACGAGGAACTGCGGCGGCTGCGCGGGGCGAAGGCCGCCATGGTCTTCCAGGACCCGCTGTCCTCGCTCGACCCGTACCACGCGATCGGCGACCAGATCGCCGAGGTCTATCGCGTGCACACGCGCGTGTCCCGGCGCACCGCACGCGCGCGTGCCGTTCAGGTGCTGGAGCGGGTGGGCATTCCGGACGCGGTACGGCGGTCCCGGTCCCGGCCGCACGAGTTCAGCGGCGGCATGCGCCAGCGCGCCCTCATCGCCATGGCGCTCGCCTGCGAACCGGACCTGCTGATCGCCGACGAGCCGACCACCGCCCTCGACGTCACCGTCCAGGCGCAGATCCTCGACCTGCTGCACACGCTGCGCGAGGAGACCGGCATGGGCCTGCTGCTCGTCACGCACGACGTGGGCGTCGCCGCCGAGAGCGTGGACGACATCCTCGTGATGCGGCACGGCAGGGCCGTCGAGCGCGGGCCCGTCGGCACCGTCCTCGCGGCGCCGGCCGAGGCGTACACCCGCGAGCTCCTCGACGCCGTCCCGCGCGTCGACGCCCGCCGCACCGGCTCCCGGGCCACCGACGAGGTCGTGGTGGAGGCCACCGGGGTGCGGCGCGAGTTCGGGCGCGGCAGGCGCGCGTTCGCGGCCGTGGACGACGTCTCGCTGACCGTCCGCCGCGGCGAGACCCTCGGCGTGGTCGGCGAGAGCGGCAGCGGCAAGACCACGCTCGGCCGCATGCTGGTCGGGCTGCTGGAGCCGACCGCGGGCGCGTTCCGCTACGAGGACCGACCCCACACCGGCGTGAACCCGGCCGTCCAGATGGTCTTCCAGGACCCCGTCTCCTCCCTCAACCCCCGCCGCAGCGTGGGCGAGTCCATCGCCGACCCGCTCCGCGCGCGTGGAGACCGGGACGAGGAGCGCATCCGGGGGCGTGTGATCGAACTGCTGGAGCGCGTGGGGCTCGAAAGGGCGCACTACGACCGCTATCCGCACGAGTTCAGCGGCGGCCAGCGCCAGCGCATCGGCATCGCCCGCGCGCTCGCCGCCGAACCGCGCGTCATCGTCTGCGACGAGCCGGTCTCCGCGCTCGACGTGACCACGCAGGCCCAGGTGGTCGAGCTGCTCGGCGAACTCCAGCGGGAACTCGGGCTCGCGCTCGTCTTCATCGCCCACGACCTCGCCGTCGTACGGCAGGTCAGTGACCGGGTGGCGGTGATGCGCCAGGGCCGTGTCGTCGAGTACGGGCCGGCCGACGAGGTGTACGACAGCCCGCGCGAGCCGTACACGCGGCAACTGCTGGCCGCCGTACCCGCGCTCGACCCGGAACTGGCGGCCCGGCGGCGCGCGGCTCGGCGCGAGCCGGCCGTGGCGTAACGTTTCGTACATGGCCGATCGCCGTGTGACGCCCTAGCGCGGCCGAACGCGACCCGCACGCGAAAGTTACGACCGTTCACCCCTTTTGGTGGCGCGATGGACAACCGTCCGTCGCGCCACCGCCTTGTCCCCTTACGTTCTTCCCGCTGCGAGCCGCCGGGACAACGGCGGCTCCCCAGACGGGAGATCGGGGGTGCACACGTGCGCATCGGACTGCTTACGGAGGGTGGCTACCCGTATGTGGGCGGTGACGCCGGACTCTGGTGCGACCGGCTCGTGCGCGGGCTCGAACAGCACGAGTTCGACATCTACGCGCTCAGCCGCGACCGACGCCAGGAGGACGACGGCTGGGTCCCGCTCCCACCGCAGGTCGGCCGGGTGCGTACGGCGCCGCTGTGGACGTCCGAGGACGACGGGGTCGCCTACGGGCGGCGCACGCGCCGGCGCTTCACCGAGTACTACGGCGAACTCGTCGGAGCGATCTGCGCCGGCACCGGAGCCGATGTCACCCCAGGGGGTGGGGCCGCCGATCTGCCGGACCGTTTCGGCGCTGCGCTGTACGGACTGGCCGAACTCGCCCGTGAACAGGGCGGGCTGGTCGGCGCCCTGCGCTCGGACGCCGCCGTGCACACCCTCGAACGCGCCTGTCGCACCCCCGGCGCGCTGCGCACGGCGCACGAGGCGCGCGTACCCGACCTGCTCACCGTCACCGCGCACCTCGAACGCGCCCTGCGCCCCCTCTCGCTCGACTGGTACGGCGACGACGGCCTCGGCGCGGCCGACCTCTGCCACGCCGCCGCAGGGGGCTGCGCCGCCCTCCCCGGACTGCTCGCCCGGCACTTCTGCGACGTACCGCTGCTCGTCACCGAGTACGGCGTACAGCTCCGCTCGCACTATCTGACGCTCGGCCCCGACACCGCAGCCCCCGCCGTACGCGCGCTGCTCGGCGCCTTCCACAACCGGCTCGCCGCCGAGGTCTACCGGCGGGCCGAGATCCTCACGCCCGGCAACGCCCACGCCCGGCGCTGGCAGGAACGGTGCGGCGCCGACCGGGCCAGGATCCGCACGGTCCACCCGGGCATGGACGCCGCCCGCTTCGCGGAGGTCGGCGAGGCCCCGGACCGCGCCGACCCGGACACGCTGGTCTGGGTCGGACGCGTCGAACCCGCCAAGGACCTGATCTCGTTGCTGCACGCCTTCGCCGAGGTCCGCAAGGAGGAGCCCAAGGCGCGCCTCAGGATCGTCGGCGCGCCGTCCGGGCCCGAGGGCGAGGCCTACCTCGGCCACTGCCGGGCGCTCGCCGCCCAGCTCTTCCCGGACGAGGCGGAAGGCGCGCACGCCGTCGGCGACAACCCGGTCTCCTTCGAGGAGATCGGCGGCCCCGAGGCCCCCACGCTGCCCGACGTGTACGCCGCCGGTGCGGTCGTCGTGCTCTCCAGCGTCGTCGAGGGCTTCCCGATCGGGCTCATCGAGGCCATGCTCTGCGGCCGGGCCACGGTCTCCACCGACGTCGGCGCGGTGGTGGAGGTCATCGGGGGCACGGGACTGGTCGTGCCCCCGCGCAACCCTCGGGCGCTCGCCGAGGCGTGCGTGGCGCTGCTGCGCGACTCCGAGCGCCGTGAGCGCCTCGGCGCCGCCGCGCGCGCCCGCGCACTCGAACTGTTCACCGTCGAGCAGAACATCGCGGCATTTCACGGCATTTACCTGGAGATCGTCTCGCACTGCCCGGTGCGCCGGGTCGTCCTCGACGAGGGCGGCGCACCACTGCCCTTCGCGACCCCCGCCGAGTCCCGCGTCCCCGGCCGCTGGACCGGCCCCACGGCCCGCGTCCTGCCCCGGAGCGTCCCCGGCTGGGCCACGGCCCCACCGGTACGCGCGACACCGCTGGCCGTTGCCGAGGGGGCGTGATGAGCGGAGTTCGGGACGACCTCACCGACGGAGACGGCGAGGGCTGTGGCGGTGGCTACGGTCAGGACGCCCTCGGCGGGTCGAGCGAACGCGGGGCGGGTGCGCCGGGCGGGCTGGACCGGCCCGGGACGCCCGGTGGGGCCGAGCCCTGGGACCCGGTGCCGGGGGACCGGCCCGCGGGGGACCGCGGCGGCCAGGGAGCCCTGACCGGCGCAACGGCATGGGAGCGCACGAACTCGCCGGTGCCGTGGCCGTCCCCGGGCGTTCCGGGTTCGCCGACGCCGTGGCCGTCGCCGAGCGCTCCCGGGTCGTCGACGGCGCCCGACTCCGCGTCCGGCGCGGGCGGCTTCGCCGGCGTCCCCGAGCGGGACCGGCGGCGCGATTCCGCAGCGCTCGCCGCGAGCGCCGCGGCCGATGCGGGACCGGACGCCGCGCGGTGGCGCAACTCGCCTGCCTGGCAGGAGGATTCGGGTGGGTCCTTCGGACCGAGGGGTTCGAGCGGCCCTTCCGGGCCGAGGGGTTCGAGTGGCCCTTCCGGGCCGGAGGGAGCGGGCGGCCCGGAGTCGGACAAGCGGCGCGTCACCGCACCCCGGCGGGGGTCCGGCGACCCCGTGAAGGCGCTGCTGCACCGCCACCGTGACCTGTGCGAGCAGGCCGTGGACCCGCTGGAGATCGCCGCCGGGCTGGAGGCGCACGGCGTCACCGACCGGACCGCCGCCCGCTTCCGCCATCGTGACGTCTTCTCGCTCGCCGAGGAGCTGTACGCGCGCGTGCCGCGGGGCGGCGAGCCGGGCCCCAGGACCGAGCCCCTGCCCGTGCCCCGCGTCCGCGCCGACTGGATCCTGCTCTCCCTGCTGCCCGGCGCCCTCGGCGCGGCCACCGTGGCCGGACTGCGCCTCACCCACGGTCGGCCCCGCCTTCTGGTCGCCTTCGTCGGCGTCCTCGCGGTCGCCCTCGCCACGCGTGCCGCACTGCGCCGCGGTCCCCTCGCCGGGCCGCCCGGCACGCGCGCGTGGCGCACGGCGAACGCCACGCGTGCGTGGACCCTCTGGCTCCTCGGGTACGCCCTCCTCGGCGACGGCCTCCTCGCCGCCGCCGTCAGGGGCGGCCCCGACGCCCTGCCGACCGGTGCCCCTGGCGGCCCCTGGCCGACGGCCACCGCGCCCGTCCTGGCTCTCACACTGGCCTGCGCCCCAGCCGCCTGGTGCGCCCATCTGCTCACCGTGGGCGCCCGCCGCAGGCTTGCGGGCAGCCGTGGCCTCGAGGACTTCACGGCCGCCGTCAGACCCTTGCTGTTCGGCACGTTCGCCCTGTTCCTGGGCGTGCTCGCGGCACTGCTCCTGGTGTGCGGCACGGTCCTGCACGAGCCTACGGCCGCATGGCAGACCCTCGCCCTGGGCGCCCTGCTGCTGCTCGCCCGTCTGCTCACCGTGCACCACCACCGGCACGCGCCGACCGTGGTGCTCGGAGCCGCGGCGGTCGCGGAGGCGGTGGCCGTCGCGGCGCCGTCGGCCGCGAGACTGCCCGGCTGCGCCGCCCTCGCGGCCCCCGTACGGGCCCTCGTGAACGCCTGGGGCGCGGCCGCCGTCCCGGCCCTCGTCTGCGGCATCGCGGCGCTGGTCCTGCTGATCCACGCCGGCCGCACCCTCACCCAGGCCTCGGCACACGCGCCCACGGGAGCCCCCGAGTGAACCTTCCGCCACCGGCCCGCACCCCCGCCGGAGGCGGCCGCACCACCCCTTTTGAAGGAGAACGCCAGATGACCACCTCCCGACCCGGAGCGTCCGGAGCCCCCGGAACCGCCGGTGCGTCCGCTGCCGCAGCCGCGGGCGCGGACGCCGCCGGGACCGCCGGAGCCGGAGTCCGGGGAACCACCGGATCCGCCGGCACCGTGAGAACGGGCGGACCCACCGCACCTTCCTGTCCCACCACGGCTGCCCGTCATACCGGCGCCGTCGGTCCCGTGAGTCCTGTCGGCCACACCGGCGAGACCGCCCCCGTCGGTCTCCTGAGCCCCGTCGGCCACACCGGTCTCGCCCGCCACGCCCGTTCCCACACCCCGGGAGCCGCCCGATGAGGGTTCTGCTGATCGGAGCCAACGGATACATCGGCCGCTTCGTCGCCGACCGTCTGCTCGCCGACCCGGCCGTCCAGCTCACCGCGCTCGGTCGCGGCGACGACGCCGACGTCCGCTTCGACCTCGCCGCCGGCAGCCCCGGCGCACTCACCCGCTTCCTCGACGCGGTGCACCCCGGGGTCGTGATCAACTGCGCCGGTGCCATCCGCGGCGGCGCCCGCGAACTCACCCGGCACAACACCGTGGCCGTGGCCACCGTCTGCGAGGCGCTGCGCCGCAGCGGCTGCGGCGCGCGCCTGGTGCAGATCGGGTGCAGCGCCGAGTACGGCCCGAGCCAGCCCGGCTCCTCCACCGCCGAGGACGCCGTACCGCGCCCCGGTGGCCCGTACGGCGTCAGCAAGCTCGCCGCGACCGAACTGGTCCTCGGCGCCGGCCTGGACGCCGTCGTGCTGCGCGTCTTCTCCCCGGCCGGGCCCGGCACCCCGGCCGGCTCCCCGCTGGGCCGCCTCGCCGAGGCCATGCGGCGCGCCATGCAGTCCGGCGACGGCGAACTCAAACTCGGCGGCCTCGGCGTCCAGCGCGACTTCGTCGACGTACGCGACGTCGCCCGCGCCGTGCACGCCGCCTCGCTCTCCGCCGCCCAGGGCGTCATCAACATCGGCTCCGGCCGCGCCGTGCGCCTGCGCGACGCCGCCGCCGTCCTCGCGCGCGTGGCCGGCTACGGCGGTGCCCTGCACGAACTCGACGCCCCGCCCGGTCCGCTGCGCGGCACCATCGGGCATCCGCGCGGCGACTCCGACCACGCGGCCCCGGTGGCGTACCCGTACCCGGACGGCTGCGGCAGCTGGCAGCAGGCCGATGTGCGCACCGCACGCGATCGCCTCGGCTGGCGGCCCCGCATCAACCTCGAAGAGTCCCTGGCCGACATCTGGATGGAGGCGGCATGCCGCATCTGACCAGCACCACCGCGGGCGACACGAGCACGGGCCTGCGTACCGCCCTCGGCATCCCCGGCTACGCCCACCCGCTCGTCGCCCCCGCCCAGTGGGCCGAGCTGGCCCGCCCGGGCACCCCGCTGGACTGGGTGGTCCTCGACGTGGCCGCGGGCCCCGGCACCCGTCCGGACCCGCACTGCCTGGAAGCCGCGGGCCGGCTGCGGGGCGAGGGCGTGCGCGTCCTCGGCCACCTGGATCTCACCCATGGCGCCCGTGCCTTCGGCGACCTGCTCGCCGACGCCCACCGCCACCTCGACTGGTACCGGGTCGACGGCTTCCTGCTGGACCGCTGCCCCACCGACCGCGGCGCGCTCCCCGAGGTACGGCGGGCGGTCACCACGCTCCGGGCGATCAGTGACTCCGCCCACATCGTGCTCGGTCACGGCGGCCATCCGTACCCCGGGTACGCGGAGAGCGGCGACCAGTTGGTGACCTTCTCCGGCGCCTGGTCCGACTACCGCTGGTCCCAGGTCGCCGAGTGGACCGCCGACTATCCGCCGGACCGCTTCTGCCACTTCGTGCACAGCGTGCCCCGTGGTCATCTGGAGGAGGCGCTGCGCATCGCACGCTGGCAGGGGGCGGCGACGATCTACTTCACCGACCACACGGACCGCGGGGGCCGCACCGACCCCTGGGAGACGATGCCCGGCTACTGGGACGAAATCGTCTCGCGTGTCGGAACGGGTGTCTCGGAATGAAGAAGGCCGTGGCAGTGTTACGGGGAGAACAACTGTAGTGATTGACCGACCAACGGAGTCCCCGTGTCGCTGCCACCCCTGGTCGAGCCAGCTGCTGAGCTCACCGTAGACGAGGTCCGCCGGTACTCCCGCCACCTGATCATCCCCGATGTGGGCATGGACGGGCAGAAGCGGCTGAAGAACGCCAAGGTGCTCTGCGTGGGCGCCGGCGGCCTGGGCTCGCCCGCGCTGATGTACCTGGCCGCCGCGGGCGTGGGCACCCTCGGCATCGTGGAGTTCGACGAGGTCGACGAGTCGAACCTGCAGCGCCAGATCATCCACAGCCAGGCCGACATCGGCCGCTCCAAGGCCGAGTCCGCGCGTGACACCGTCAAGGGCATCAACCCGTACGTGAACGTGGTCCTTCACGAAGAGCGGCTCGAAGCCGAGAACGTGATGGACATCTTCAGCCAGTACGACCTGATCGTCGACGGCACCGACAACTTCGCGACCCGCTACCTGGTCAACGACGCGTGCGTGCTGCTGAACAAGCCGTACGTATGGGGTTCGATCTACCGCTTCGACGGCCAGGCCTCGGTCTTCTGGTCCGAGCACGGCCCCTGCTACCGCTGCCTCTACCCGGAGCCCCCGCCGCCCGGCATGGTCCCCTCCTGCGCCGAGGGCGGCGTCCTCGGCGTGCTGTGCGCGTCCATCGGCTCCATCCAGGTCAACGAGGCCATCAAGCTCCTCGCGGGCATCGGCGAGCCGCTGGTCGGCCGTCTGATGATCTACGACGCCCTGGAGATGCAGTACCGCCAGGTCAAGGTGCGCAAGGACCCGGACTGCGCGGTCTGCGGCGAGAACCCGACCGTCACCGAGCTCATCGACTACGAGGCCTTCTGCGGCGTCGTGTCGGAGGAGGCCCAGGAGGCCGCCCTGGGCTCGACGATCACTCCCAAGCAGCTCAAGGAGTGGATCGACGAGGGCGAGAACATCGAGATCATCGACGTCCGCGAGCCGAACGAGTACGAGATCGTCTCCATCCCGGGCGCCAAGCTGATCCCGAAGAACGAGTTCCTCATGGGCACCGCCCTGGAGGGTCTCCCGCAGGACAAGAAGATCGTCTTGCACTGCAAGACGGGTGTCCGCAGTGCGGAAGTCCTGGCCGTCCTGAAGTCCGCGGGCTTCGCCGACGCCGTGCACGTCGGCGGCGGCGTCATCGGCTGGGTCAACCAGATCGAACCGCACAAGCCGGTCTACTGATCGGCCCGCCGGCTGACCCGTACGACACCGAAGGCCCACGGCCCTGACCGAGTTCAGGGCCGTGGGCCTTTCGCGTTCCCGGCGGAGCGGTCGCGGGGAGATGCGAGGGTTTCGCACCCTGCGTCCGGCCCTGAGACATGCGCGTTGCAGTGTGATGATCGTGTCGGTTAGCGTGACATCAACATCACGCGCGAAACGGCGCGTTGACGTGGCGACCGTTGCCTGACCACGGTCACCGGGGCACCGGGCCGAAGGCGGGGCGTGACCACCCTCGCGGTCCTGTGCGGTCGCTGTCGCCACGATTCGGCAGAAGATACGGGGAGTTCCATGAACAAGCGCGTTCTCGGCAGGCTGGCGGTGGCGTTCCTCGCCCCGGCGGTGATCCTGGCAGGCGCCGGCGAGGCGTTCGCCGACGGGACCGTCACCTGGAAGAACAACCTCAACGGCAAGTGCCTGGGCTACATCCAGGGCAACGTCCAGGCGGCGGCCGACTGCGGCTCGAAGCCCTCCAAGTGGACCGAGACGAAGCAGTCCGACGGCACCTGGACGCTCAAGACGAACTACGGCGACTGCCTGGACAGCAACAAGGACGGCGACGTCTATCTGCGGCACTGCAACGGCGGTGACAACCAGAAGTGGTACGAGCTCAAGGACTCCTCGGGCTGGCGGCTGCAGGACAAGGCGACCAAGCTGACGCTCGGGCAGCACGACACCTTGCTCTACACGAACTACGACGGCGGTCTCAAGGCCCAGCGCTGGAGCTGAGCTTCGAAGGCGCTCCCGGTTGAGTCGTGGAGCGGGGGCCTCGGGCGCGACTCGCGCCCGAGGCCCCGTTCGCGTCAGGAGCAGACCGTGCCGCCCTTCGGCTCCTTCCCGTCCAGCAGATAGCCGTTCACCGCGCTCTGCACGCACTTGTCCTTGCTGTCGTACGCACCGTGCCCCTGGCCCTTGTACGTCAGCTCGACGCCGACGCCCTCGCCGAGCGCCTCGGCCATCTTCCGCGCGCCCTCGTACGGCGTGGCCGGGTCACCGGTGTTGCCGACGACGAGGATGGGCGCCGAGCCGGGCGCGCTGACATCGGGATGGTCGGCGGCGCCCGGTACGGCCCAGCCGGTGCAGCCGACCATGCCCCAGGCCAGATAGTCCCCGAACAGCGGGGAGGCGGACCGGAAGTCGGGCAGCTTCTGCTGGACGTACTCGGCGCTGTACCGCGGCTTCTCGTCGACGCAGCTGATGGCGATGTTCGCCGCCGTGAGGTTGCTGTACTCGCCGTCCTCGCTACGGCCGTTCAGCGAGTCGGACAGCAGCATCAGGACCCTGCCGTCGCCGTCGTAGGCCTGCTCCAGCCCCTCGGTGAGGTACTCCCAGAAGTCCTTGGAGTACAAGGACTGCGCGATGCCGTTGGTCGCGGCGGTCTGGGTGAGCAGGCGCGGCGGGATGCCGGAGATCGGCTTCTTGTCCAGGTCGTTCAGCAGTTTCGCGATGCGGTTCTTCACGTCCTGGGCGGTGTCGCCGACGGGGCAGTCCGTGGTCTTCGAGGTGCAGTCCTGGGCGAAGTTGTCGAGCGCGAGCTGGAAGCCCCTCGCCTGGCCGAGCGCGCTCTGTTCGGGGTTCTGCGTGGGGTCGACGACCGCGTCGAAGACGGCCCGGCCCACGTTCTTGGGGAACAAGTGGGCGTACACGCCGCCGAGTTCGGTGCCGTAGGAGATGCCGAAGTAGTGCAGCTTGTCGTCACCGAGGACCTGGCGCATCAGGTCCATGTCGCGGGCCGCGTCCGTGGTGGCCACACGCGGCAGGACCTTCTTGGAGTTCGTCTCACAGGCCGCGTTGAACTGCTTGGTGCGGTTCAGCAGCGCGGCCCGCTCGGCACTGTTGTCGGGCGTCGCGTCCTGCTGGAAGTAGGTGTCGAGCTGGGAGTCGCTCTCGCACTTGACCGGCGCGCTGCGGCCCACCCCGCGCGGGTCGAAGCTGACCAGGTCGTAGCGGGTGCGCAGGGCGGCGTAGTCCTCGCCGAACGCGGGCAGCGTGGTCACGCCGCTGCCGCCGGGCCCACCGAAGTTGAACACGAGCGAGCCGATCCGCCTGCTCGCCGGGCCGGTGGCCTTGGCGCGGATCAGGGCGATGCCGATCGTGTCGCCCTTCGGATCGTTCCAGTCCAAGGGCGCCTTCATGGTGGCGCACTGCCAGGTGGCGCCGCCCGCCAGCGGGGAGGGGGCGGTGCCGCCGCCCTCCGCCTGGGACGGAGCCGGGCAGTCCTTCCAGTCCAGCGTCTGCGCCGAGAGATCGCCGTCCTTGGTGCCGTCGCCACAACCGGCCGGCAGCGCGAACAGCAGCACGGCGGTGGTGGCCAGGGCGCAGGCGCGCAGCCGGGAGGGATTCGCCATGTCCCCCATCCTGGGGGCGTACACGCCGGTGCGCGCGGGGCGCGGGCCGTACGAGGTACGACGGGGTGCGCGGCGCGCGCCCCGCGCGGGTCGTGCGAGCCGCGGTACGCGCCCGGCGCGGGGCGCGCGAGCCCGCAGTACGCGCCCCGCGCGAGTCGCACAAGGCGTGCGCGCCCCTGCCTGGACGCACGCGCCGGCCCGCCCGGCCACGCGCGCGCCCTTGCCTACGCCTACAGGGCTCCCTTGCGGGTGAGGTGGTTGAAGGCCAGCCAGCCCGGCAGCACCGGCAGCCACAGCGTCAGCAGGCGGTACAGCAGCACGGCCGGGGCTGCGACCTCCTTGGGCAGACCGAAGGCGATCAGGCCGAGGGTGAGGCTCGCCTCCACCGCACCCACGCCGCCCGGGGTGGGCGCCGCGGACCCGAGCGCGTTGCCGGCGAGGAAGACGACGGCGACGCTGGCGATGCTCAGCGAGGAGGCCGTGCCGTCGCCGAACGCCCGGACGGAGGCGTCCAGGCACATCACGAAGCAGGCCGTCAGTAGGAGCATGCCGCCGATGCCGGTGACGAGCTTCTGCGGCCGCTGCAGCACGTCGAGCATGCGCGGTACGACACCGGCGAACAGCGACCGCACGCGCGTGACGACGAATTTGCGCAGGAACGGCACCGAGGTCACCACGAGCACCAGCACCGCCACCGTCAGCAGACCCGCGATGACCGTCCGGGACGGCGACAGCGACGGCGTCTTCTCGGTGCCGGTCAGATAGCCGAAGGACAACAGCATCAGGATGTGGCAGCCGAGCCCGAACAACTGTGACGCGCCGACGCTCGCCACCGCGAGCCCGGGGCGTACGCCGGTGCGCTGCAGGAAGCGCGTGTTGAGGGCGACACCGCCGACCGCGGCCGGCGCCACGATCTTCACGAAGGACCCGGCGACCTGCGCCGCCACCGTCCGCAGGAACGGCACCCGCTCCGGTACGAATCCGAGGAGCGCCATCGCCGCCGCGACGTAGCTGAGCGCGGAGAACAGCACCGCGGCGAGCACCCAGCCCCACTGAGCCTGCGCGAACAGCGTGCCGAACTCGATATGGGTCAGCTGCGTGAGCAGGTAGTACGCGCCGATCGCACCCGCGATGAAGCTGATGAGCGTGCGCGGTCGCACCCGCTCCAGCCGGGCGGGCTCCACGGGAGCCTGCGGCCTGATCAGCAGCACCTCGTGCCGGATCTGGGTGAGCAGGTCCTCCTCGCGGGCCTCTTCGAGGGCCTCGTCCATGGCCCGCCGCTCCGCGCGCTGCTCGGCACGGACTGTCTTCGTGCCGGGCTCGTCGAGGGCGGGCGGGCTGGTCTCGGCGGCCTCCTCCAGCCGGGCCTGCTTGGCCTGCCGGGACGCCTCCAGGACCGCTTCCCGTTCCCGCTGGGCACGCTCGCGGGCCAGCCGGCGCAGCGTCGCGCGCGTGGAGCGCGTCAGCGCGATCGGCTGGAGCATCGGCAGACAGTCGGCGACCGCGTCGGGCCCGAGCACGCCGACCGCCGAGGCCACCGCCCGCTCGGCGCCCACCCGCAGACCGAGCGTCGTGACCAGCTGCGCCACGTCCATGCGCAGCAGCAGCTCGCCGGCCGCGATCTCGCCGCCGCGCAGTTCGGTGAGGATCACCCTGCCGGAACGATCCACCAGAATCGCGTCACCCGCGAGTCTGCGGTGCGCGATACGCCGCGACTGCAGCGCCTGCACCTGGTGCCAGGTGTTGCGCAGCAGCTCGTCGGTGATCTCGTCGTCGGCCAGCGAGTCCAGCATGCGCCCGCCGGTGTGCTCGTAGACGAGCATGACCGCGTCGGGGCCGAGTTCGGAGGTGGCGATCAGCTTGGGCGCGTTGGCGCCGGCCGCGATCGCCGCGTACGCCAGCAGCGCCTCCTGTTCCAGTGCCTGGCGCAGCGACTGCAGGCTGGAGCGGGTGGCGAAGCCGCGCAGGGTGAGATTGCGCCACGCGCGGTAGAAGAAGCCCTGGGCCTGCTGCTCCCGGTCCACCACCGTGACGTCCAGCGGCGGGCCGTCCTCCAGGGTGACGAAGTAGCGGCGGCCCCGGTCGCCGTTCTCCGACTCCACGGCCTCCTCACGGGCGGCGCTGACGGGGTGGAAACCGACGTGCCTGAGGCCCGCCATCAGGGTCTGCCCGGTGGGGCGGACGTTGGGGGAGCCGACCGCGTACAGAGTGCCGTAGGCGATGGTCCAGCCGATCAGCACCGTCAGGATGATCGAGAACGGGGTCGTGTAGCCCGTGACGAGCATCGAGAACGCGTCGAGCAGCAGCACGATCCACAGCACCGCGCGCCATCTGGGCCTGCGGGACATGCCGACGGCCGTCATATAGGCGATGACGGGTGCCAGATAGCCGTGCACGGGGTCGGTCAGGGCGTGGATGTCGCCCGGCGAGGGCTGGGTGAGCGCCTCCTGGATCGAGTCCGGGGCGGCTCTCGCGACCCACAGATCGGTCGCGAGGGTCACTCCGTGGGCGAGGACGGCCGCGAGGACGCCGTCGGCGATGCGCAGCCCGTCCCGTTTGATCAGCCGCTCGATCGCGAAGGCGACCGGGACGAGCAGGATCGCGATGCTGGAGGCCAGTCCCGCGAATCTGATCAGCAGGTCGGGGGCCTGCCCGGTGCCCTTGTTGATGTCCTGTTCGAGGCCCGAGGTGGTGCCGTGCGCGAACGCGGCGATCGCGAGCAGTACGACGATGGCGAGCAGGCCCACCAGGCACCGCATGAGGTCGGAAGGGCGGTGCACGCGCGCGGGGAGCAGCGGTTCGTCGCCCTCCACGGCCTCGGCGTGCGGATCGTCGTCTGCGCCCGGACCGTGGCCAGGGGGCGGCGTGTTCTCCGGGACGTGCGCCCCCTCGTTCTCGTCGCGGCCGCTCTCACGCGCGCGCGTGCCGTTGCTCTTGCCTGCGCCGCCGGCGGTGTCGGCGCGCACGGCGGCGTCAGGAGTGCCTGCCCCGCCCTCGGGGTGCACGCCCTGCTGCTTCATGGTCTCTTCTTGGTCTCGTATCACCAGTCACCGCCCGCACGATGGTGGCATGCCCGACCGGCACACGCGGGCATCAGGGTGCGCAAGCGCGGGCGCACAGTCTGCCCGAAGCGCCGTCCCGGGGCGAGAGGGCCGCATCTCGCGGACCGCGCCGCGATGTCGGTGGGGTGCGGCAGGATGGGACGAATGAGCGAGCAGAGCCCTGCCGAGGACACCCGCGAGGAGTACGCGGAGGAGCTGCCGGAGTACGCCGAGCGGGTCCTCGAGGTCGCCGAGCGGATTCCGCCGGGGCGGGTCATGACGTACGGCGACGTCGCCGAGTGGCTCGACGGCGAGAGGGGCGAGCGCGAGGCGCTCTCCGGCAAGGGAGGCGGTGGGCGGCGGGAGGGCGGACCGCGCCAGGTCGGCCGGGTGATGTCCCTCTACGGCGGCGCCGTCCCGTGGTGGCGCGTCGTACGGGCCGACGGCGTGCTGCTGCCCGGCCACGAGCTGAGCGCGCTCGCCCGCTACCGCGCGGAGGGCACACCGCTGAAGGAGGCGGCCAGGAGCGCCGAGGGCCATCTGCCGCGACTCGACATGCGGCGGGCCCGGTGGGACGGCGGGGCGGGCGTGGAAGGTCACATCTGACAGCCTCCGCCACCGGATGCCGTCGGGGAGAGCCCGTGGCCCGTACGGGTGACATGGGGGACGTCCGTGGCATGACGTACGTTCGTGAGGTGGGGGACGCCGGTGGCGCGAGCGCCGCGAGGGAAGAAGCGGAAGCCCTGCTTCCGTCCGGCGCGGCGGCGTAGCGTCGGCGGCACGCGTCCTCCTCGCCCCGCGGCCACCGTCCTGCACGCGTGACCGCCCGCCCATCAGCACAACCACCAGGACCGGCCAACCACGTGAGCTCCTCTTCCTCCATCAGGCACCTGCCGCATCCCCCGGTGCGACAGGGGGGCCGTGGCGCTTACCGACTGGTCCGTACCCCGCCGGTCGCCGCAGACCCCCCTCGTCTGGACGCGGCACAGCGCACCGTGGTTGACCACTGCGGCGGCCCCCTGCTCGTCCTCGCCGGCCCCGGCACCGGCAAGACCACCACGCTCGTCGAGTCCGTGGCCGCGCGGATCGCCCGCGGCGCCGACCCCGATCGCATCCTGGTGCTGACCTTCAGCCGCAAGGCCGCCGTCGACCTGCGCGACCGCATGGCCCTGCGCATCGGTGCCGCCCGCGCGCCCCGGGCCACCACGTTCCACTCGTACTGCTACGCCCTGGTGCGCGCCCACCAGGAAAGCGGCCGGTTCGCCGAGCCGCTGCGCCTGCTGTCCGGCCCCGAGCAGGACGTCGCCGTCCGCGAGCTGCTCTCCGGCCAGCCCGAGCTGGAGCGGCTCGGGCTCACCCATGTGCGCTGGCCGGACGAGCTGCGCGCCTGCCTGACCACGCGCGGCTTCGCCGACGAGGTCCGCGCGGTGCTCGCCCGCAGCCGCGAGCTGGGCCTCGGCCCCGACGCGCTGGACGCCTTCGCCCGCCGGATCGGCCGCCCCGACTGGGGAGCCGCCGCCGCGTTCCTCGCCGAGTACCTCGACGTGCTCGACCTGCAGGGCGTGATCGACTACGCGGAACTGGTCCACCGCGCGGTCCTGCTCGCCCGCCGCCCCGAGACCGCCGCACGGCTCGCCGCCCGGTACGACGCCGTGTACGTCGACGAGTACCAGGACACCGATCCCGCCCAGGTACGGCTCCTGCACGCGCTGGCCGGCAACCAAGGGGTGCGGCCCGAAGGGCCTCTCCACGAGGGTGGCGGCGGGCGAGGGGCAGGCCGCACCCTGGTCGCCTTCGGCGACCCCGACCAGTCGATCTACACCTTCCGGGGCGCCGACGTGAACGGCATCCTCGACTTCCCGGCGGCCTTCCCGCGCGCGGACGGCCGCCCCGCCCCCGTCGCGGTGCTGCGCACCTCCCGCCGCTCCGGCGCCGCCCTGCTGGCCGCCACCCGCCTGATCACCCAGCGCATGCCGCTGCCCCGGCTGCCCGCCGACAAGGTCCGCGCCCACCGGGAGCCGGCCGCCGTACGGGACGGGGGCCGCGCCGAGGCCTACACGTACCCGACGGCCGGCACGGAGCTGGACAACATCGCGGACATCCTGCGCCGCGCACACCTGGAGGACGGCATCGCCTGGAGCGACATGGCCGTCCTGGTCCGGGCCGGGTCCCGCTCGCTGCCCACCATCCGCCGCGCCCTCACCGCGGCCGGCGTCCCGCTGGACATAGACGGCGACGACCTGCCCCTGCGCCACGAGCCGGCGGTGTCGCCCCTGCTGGCGGCCCTGCGCGCGGTGGCCACGGCGGAGGCCGGGCGGCACGCGGAGAAGCCCGTCGCGGCGGGCGAGCCGCCCACCCAGGACGTCGCCGACGCCGACGCCGACGCCGACGCCGACGCCGACGCCGTCGCCGACGACACGGCCGAGCCGGCCCCGGACGCCCCGGACACCTCCTGGCTCGACACCGACACCGCGCTCACCCTGCTCGCCTCCCCCCTCGCCGGCGTCGACCCGGCCGATCTGCGTCGCCTCGGGCGTGCCCTGCGCGAGGAGGAGCGGGCGGCGGGCAATCCGCTGCCGCCCCCCTCCGACGTACTGCTCGCGCGGGCGCTCGCCGAACCCGAGCGCCTGGTCGTGCACGACCAGGCGTACGCGCGCGGGGCGCAGCGTCTCGGCGCCCTGCTGCGCACGGCACGCGAGCGTCTGGCCGGCGGCGGTACGGCCGAGGAGGCGCTGTGGGACCTGTGGCAGGGCACGCCGTGGCCCGCGCGTCTGGAGCGGGCCGCCCGGCGCGGTGGCGCGGCCGGCCGCAACGCCGACCGGGACCTGGACGCCGTGTGCGCGCTGTTCGCCACCGCCGCGCGCGCCGAGGAACGCACCGGAGGCCGCGGCGCCCTGAACTTCCTGGAGGAGATCGAGGCCCAGGACATCGCCGCGGACACGCTCACACGCCGCGCGATGCGCCCCGACGCCGTCCGCCTGATGACCGCGCACCGCTCCAAGGGCCTGGAATGGCGGCTGGTCGTCGTCGCCGGCGTCCAGGAGGGCCTGTGGCCCGACCTGCGCCGCCGCGGCTCCCTCCTGGAGGCCGACCGCATCGGCCGGGACGGTCTCGCCGAACCGCTCACCCCGGGGGCGCTGCTCGCCGAGGAGCGCCGCCTGTTCTACGTCGCCGCCACGCGCGCGCGTGAACGCCTCGTCGTGACCGCGGTGAAGGCACCGGCCGACGACGGCGACCAGCCGTCCCGCTTCCTGACCGAACTCGGCGTCGAGCCGAAGGACGTCACCGGCCGCCCCCGCCGCCCGCTGTCCGTGGCCGCGCTCGTCGCCGAGCTGCGCGCCACCACGGTCGACCCGCGCGCGTCCGCCGCCCTGCGGGAGGCCGCCGCCCGCCGGCTGGCCCGGCTCGCCGCCCTCGCCGACGAGGACGGCCGTCCGCTGGTGCCGTCCGCGCACCCCTACCGCTGGTGGGGCATGTACGACCCGACCGAGAGCAAGGTGCCGCTGCGCCACCGCGACCGTCCGGTCGTGCTCTCCGGCAGCGCCCTCGACCAGCTCGCCAACACCTGCGCGCTCCAGTGGTTCCTGGGCCGTGAGGTGAAGGCCGACGCCCCGGCCACGGCCGCGCAGGGCTTCGGCAATGTCGTCCACGTCCTCGCCGACGAGGTCGCCTCCGGCCGCACCCCCGCCGACCTCGACGTCCTGATGGAACGGCTGGACTCGGTGTGGAACGCGCTCGCCTTCGACGCCCCCTGGAAGTCGCAGCAGGAGAAGGACAACGCGCGGGTGGCGCTCGAACGCTTCCTGAACTGGCATGTGCTGGACCGCACCGGGCGCACCCCGGTGGTGAGCGAGCAGGACTTCGACGTCACCCTGGAGGCGGGCGACTACCAGGTCCGCATCCGCGGCCAGATGGACCGCGTGGAGGTGGACGGCGAGGGCCGCGCCTACGTGGTCGACTTCAAGACCGGCAAGCAGGCGCCGAGCGCCGCCGAGGTGTCCCGCCACCCCCAGCTCGCTGTCTACCAGCTCGCCGTGGACGAAGGCGCCGTGGACGAGGCCTTCGACGGCGTGCGGCCCGAACCGGGCGGCGCGGAACTGGTGCACCTGCGGCAGGGCGCCGCCAAGCGTGACGGCGGCGAGGACCTGCCCAAGGTGCAGTCCCAGGAGCCCCTGTCGGGGGAGTGGGTCGGCGAGCTGCTGGCCACCGCCGCCGGCAAGGTCCTCGACGAGCGGTTCGCGCCGAACACCGGCCAGCACTGCGCACACTGCGCCTTCCGCGCCTCGTGCAGCGCCCGGCCCGAGGGGCGGCACGTGGTGGAGTGAGCCGGCGAACCAGGCACGGGAAGCACCGCAGTGACGTAAGTGACGTACGGCACCACCGGCGCTGACCTGCGCCTCTTCCACCCCGGACGGCCGTTCCGTGCCCGGTTGTCAGTCCTCGCCGCTAGCCTTTTCCGACATGCCCGCCCGTATCACCGACCCCGAACAGCTCAAAGAGCTTCTCGACATCCCGTTCACCCCGGAGCAGACGGCCTGCATCACCGCGCCGCCCGCCCCGCAGGTGATCGTGGCCGGAGCCGGATCGGGCAAGACCACCGTGATGGCCGCGCGCGTGGTCTGGCTGGTCGGCACCGGACAGGTCGCCCCGGAGCAGGTCCTGGGCCTGACCTTCACCAACAAGGCCGCAGGCGAGCTGGCCGAACGCGTCCGCAAGGCGCTGATCAAGGCCGGCGTCACCGACCCCGAGGTCATCGACCCCGACAACCCGCCCGGCGAGCCGGTCATCTCGACGTACCACGCCTTCGCCGGCCGGCTGCTCACCGACCACGGCCTGCGCCTCGGGCTGGAGCCCGCCTCCCGGCTGCTCGCCGACGCCACCCGCTACCAGCTCGCCGCACGCGTACTGCGCGAGGCCCCCGGCCCCTACCCCGCGCTGACCCGCTCCTTCGCCGACCTCGTCAGCGACCTGCTCGCCCTCGACTCCGAACTCGCCGAACACCTCGTCGAGCCCGAGGAGCTGCGCACCTGGGACGCCGATCTGCTGCACACCCTGCAGAGCGCCAAACTCACCAACGCGGACCTGCGCAAGGTCCCCGAGACGGCCACCGCCCGCCGTGCACTGGCCGACCTCGTGCGGCGCTACCGGACCGCCAAGCGCGAACGCGACCTCCTCGACTTCGGCGACCAGATCGCCCTGTCCGCCCGGCTCGCCCGCATCCCCGAGGTGGGCCGGCTGCTGCGCGAGGAGTTCCGGGTGGTGCTCCTGGACGAGTACCAGGACACCTCCGTGGCCCAACGCGTCCTGCTGGCAGGCCTGTTCGGCGACGGCACGGGCCATCCGGTGACCGCGGTCGGCGACCCCTGCCAGGCCATCTACGGCTGGCGCGGCGCCTCCGTCGCCAACCTGGACGACTTCCCCGCGCACTTCGCGCACGCCGACGGCCGCCCCGCCACCCGGCAGGCGCTCAGCGAGAACCGCCGTAGCGGCGGCCGTCTCCTCGACCTCGCCAACGGCCTCGCCGAGCCCCTGCGCGCCCTGCACGCGGGCGTGCAGGCCCTGCGCCCGGCCCCCGGCGCCGAGTACGACGGCACGGTCCGCTGCGCCCTGCTGCCCACCCACGCCGAGGAGATCGACTGGATCGCCGACTCCCTCGCCCACCTCGTGCACACCGGCACGGCACCCGGGGAGATCGCCGTGCTGTGCCGTACGGCGACCGACTTCGCCGAGATCCAGGGCGCCCTCGTGGCCCGGGACATCCCCGTCGAGGTGGTCGGCCTGTCCGGGCTGCTGCACCTGCCCGAGGTCGCCGACCTCGTCGCCGTCTGCGAGGTGCTCCAGGATCCCGGCGCCAACGCCTCCCTGGTGCGCCTGCTGACCGGCCCGCGCTGGCGCGTCGGCCCCCGCGACCTCGCCCTGCTGGGCCGCCGCGCCCGCCGGCTGGTCGCCCACGCGCGCGCGGGCGACACCGACGACGCGGACCGGCGGCTCGCGGCAGCCGTGGAAGGGGTCGACCCGGCCGAGGTGATATCGCTCGCGGACGCCCTGGACACCTTCCTGGAATCGCCCGTGGAGGCCGACGGGGAGGACGACGGACTGCCGTTCTCACCGGACGCGCGCGTGCGCTTCGCGCGCCTGGCCGCCGAGCTGCGCGACCTGCGCCGCTCGCTGTCCGACCCGCTGATGGACGTCCTGCACCGCGTCCTCGCCGTCACCGGCCTGGAGGTGGAGCTGTCGGCGTCCCCGCACGCCCTGGCCGCCCGCCGCCGCGAGACCCTGTCCAACTTCCTGGACGTCGCCGCCTCCTTCGCGGCGAACGACGGCGAGGCCGGCCTGCTCGCCTTCCTCGGGTTCCTGCGCACCGCCGCGCAGTACGAGAAGGGCCTCGACAACGCCCTGCCCGGCGGCGAGAACACCGTCAAGGTGCTCACCGCCCACAAGTCCAAGGGCCTGGAGTGGGACGTCGTGGCCGTCCCCGGACTGGTCAAGGGCACGTTCCCCAGCGCACAGGGCCGCGAGAAGTGGACCGCGCAGGCCAAGGTGATCCCACACGCCCTGCGCGGAGACACCGACACGCTGCCCGACGTCGGAGGCTGGGACGCGCGCGGCATGAAGGCCTTCCACGAGGCCATGAAGGACCACCAGCACACCGAGGAACTGCGCCTCGGCTACGTCACCTTCACGCGCCCGCGTTCCCTGCTGCTCGGCTCCGGCCACTGGTGGGGGCCCAGCCAGAAGAAGCCGCGCGGCCCCTCCGACTTCCTCCGGGCCCTGTACGACCACTGCGCCGCCGGACACGGCGAGATCGAGGCGTGGGCCGAGGAGCCCGCCGAGGGCGAGGAGAACCCCGCCCTGCACACGGCCGCCGCCGACCAGGTGTGGCCGCTCCCGCTGGACGCCGCCGCCCTGGCCCGTCGCCGCGCGGCCGCCGAGACCGTTCTCGCCCGCCTGGACGCCCTCACCGCCCAGGACGCGGGCCGCCCGCAGGCCGCGCACGACCCCGCCGCCCTCGACGACCCCGACTGGCCGACGCCACCGGAGGACGAGTCCTACGAGCCCTACGACGACGACTTCCCGTACGGCGAGGACGCCTTCCACGACCGGGAGTCCCCGCACGACCCGCAGACGCCGCCCCCGGGCGATCCGGACGATCTCACCGACTTCGACGCCTGGGCCCCCGACCGGCCGACGGTCCCGCACCAGGCCCCGGCCCCCCGGCACGACCACTCCGGCTCCACCGAGCCGCAGCCGCAGCCGCAGTTGCGCCTCACACCGGAGGAGCTGCGCGCCGTCGCCTCCTGGGACCGCGACCTGGACGCGCTCAGCGGAGAGCTGATGCGCGCCCGGCAGGCCGTCACCGACGTCCCGCTGCCCGCCACCCTCAGCGCGTCCCAGTTGCTGCGCCTGGCCGAGGACCCGGACGGGCTCGCGCAGGAACTCGCGCGCCCCATGCCGCGCCCCCCGCAACCGGCCGCGCGCCGGGGCACCCGATTCCATGCCTGGGTGGAATCCCGCTTCGAGGAGCTGACGCTGCCCCTGCTGGAACCGGACGAGCTGCCCGGCGGCGACGCCGAGATCGCCGACGAGGAGGATCTGGAAGCACTGAAGGAGGCCTTCGAACGCAGCGAGTACGCCCGGCGCACCCCCTACCGGGTCGAAGCCCCCTTCCAGCTCACCCTCGCCGGCCGCGTCGTACGGGGCCGGATCGACGCCGTCTACAAGCACGGCGACGGAGACGAGGCCACGTTCGAGATCGTCGACTGGAAGACCAACCGCGCCCGTACCGCCGATCCGCTCCAGCTCGCCGTGTACCGGCTGGCCTGGGCCGAGCAGCAGGGCGTGCCTCCCGAGTCGGTCACGGCCGTCTTCCTGTACGTCCGTAGCGGGGAGGTCGTACGACCTCCGGACCTGCCGGACCGGGCCGCCCTGGAACGGCTCCTCACGGAAGACTCCGAAGTGGCACACGCGACAGCCTGAGTGTGACGAACCGCCCGCCGAGGATGTCAGTGCGGGCCGATAGGCTCGTGAGCATGAGCCAGACCCCGGACAGCGCCGTCCGCACGTACATCGAGCAGCACCGCGCCGCCTTCCTCGACGACCTCGTGGCATGGCTGCGCATCCCGTCCGTGTCGGCCCAGCCCGACCACGCGCTCGACGTACGGCGCAGCGCCGACTGGCTCGCCGCCAAGCTCAAGGAGACCGGCTTCACGACCGCCGAGGTCTGGGAGACCCAGGGTGCCCCGGCCGTCTTCGCCGAGTGGCCCTCGGACGAGCCCGAGGCGCCCACCGTCCTCGTCTACGGCCATCACGACGTGCAGCCCGCCGCCCGCGAGGACGGCTGGGACAGCGACCCCTTCGAGCCGGTCGTCCGCGGAAACCGTCTCTACGCGCGCGGGGCGGCCGACGACAAGGGCCAGGTGTTCTTCCACACACTCGGCGTCCGCGCCCACCTCGCCGCCACCGGCCGCACTGCCCCCGCGGTCAACCTCAAGCTGCTGATCGAGGGCGAGGAGGAGTCCGGCTCCCCACACTTCCGAGCCCTGGTGGAAGAGCGCGCCGGACGGCTCGCCGCCGATGCCGTGATCGTCTCCGACACCGGCATGTGGTCCGAGGACACCCCCACCGTCTGCACCGGCATGCGCGGCCTCGCCGAGTGCGAGATCCGGATGTACGGCCCCGACCAGGACATCCACTCCGGCTCCTTCGGCGGCGCGGTGCCCAACCCGGCCACCGCGGCCGCCCGCCTGGTCACCGCCCTGCACGACGAGCACGCGCGCGTGGCGATCCCCGGCTTCTACGACGACATCGTGGAGCTGACCGACGAGGAACGCGCGCTGTTCGCCGAGCTGCCCTTCGACGAGGAGCGTTGGCTGCGCACCGCCAAGTCCCACGCCACCCACGGCGAAGCCGGATTCAGCACCCTCGAGCGCATCTGGGCCCGCCCGACCGCCGAGGTCAACGGCATCGGCGGCGGCTACCAGGGCCCGGGCAGCAAGACGATCATCCCGTCCTCGGCCATGGTGAAGCTGTCCTTCCGGCTGGTCGCCGGCCAGGACCCCGACCGCGTCGAGAAGGCCGTCCGCGCCTGGGCCGAGGCCGAGGTGCCCGCCGGGATCCGGCACGAGATCAGCTTCGCCGCGGCCACGCGCCCGTGCCTGACCCCGCTCGGTCACCCCGCTCTGCAGTCCGTGGCCCGCGCCATGGGCCGCGCCTTCGAGAAGCCGATCCGCTTCACCCGCGAGGGTGGCTCCGGACCCGCCGCCGATCTCCAGGACGTCCTCGGCGCCCCCGTGCTCTTCCTGGGCATCTCCGTCCCCTCCGACGGCTGGCACGCCCCCGACGAGAAGGTCGAGCTGGACCTCCTCCTCAAGGGCGTCGAGACCAGCGCCTACCTGTGGGGTGACCTGGCTGAGCACTGGCGTCCCATGCCCTGACCAGCAGGCGCCGTACGGAAGGGCTCGGCGCGCGGGGCACACTGGAGGGACTGCCCCGCCCCGCCCGGACCGGTGCCTGCCGTTGTACGTCCCGTCGAACCGACCGCCGAACGAACCGCTGCACTGGGGGAGTTGGAAGCACCCGTGACCACCTGGACCGACGACACAGCCGATCGCCCCATCTCGCTGACCGCACCGAGCGGCATCGACCGCGCCGCCCACCACCGGCTCGACGAAGCCTGGCTCGCAGCGGCGTGGAGCCACCCCACGACCCGCTGCTTCGTGGTCTCCGGGGGCCAGGTGCTCATCGACGAGACACCGGACGGCCGGACCGAACTCGTCATGACGCCCTCCTTCGAGGCCCCGCTCACCGAGGCGCACCGCTACTTCCTCGGCATCGACGAGGAGGGCGTCAGCTACTTCGCGCTCCAGAAGGACTCGCTGCCCGGCCGTATCGACCAGTCCGCGCGCCCCGCCGGCCTGCGCGAGGCCGGACTGCTCCTGTCGCCGAGGGACGCCGGCCTCATGGTGCACGCGGTCGGTCTGGAGAACTGGCAGCGCACCCATCGCTTCTGCTCCCGCTGCGGTGAACGCACGGTCATCGCCGCCGCCGGTCACATCCGCCGCTGCCCGGCCTGCGGCGCCGAGCACTACCCGCGCACGGACCCGGCCGTCATCATGGCGGTGACCGACGCGGACGACCGCATCCTGCTCGGCCGCCAGGTGCACTGGCCCGAGGGCCGCTTCTCCACGCTCGCCGGTTTCGTCGAACCCGGCGAGTCCATCGAGCAGGCGGTGCGCCGCGAGGTGTGCGAGGAGGTCGGCGTGAGCGTCGGCCCCGTGGAGTACGTGGCCAGCCAGCCCTGGCCGTTCCCGTCCAGCCTGATGCTCGGCTTCCTCGCCCGCGCCACCTCGACCGAGATCGACGTCGACGGCGACGAGATCCACGAGGCCCGCTGGTTCTCCCGCGAGGAACTCCACGAGGCCTTCGAGTCCGGCGAGGTGCTGCCGCCCTACGGCATCTCCATCGCCGCCCGACTGATCGAGATGTGGTACGGAAAGCCGCTTCCGACGCGCAGCTTCGTCTGAGGCGCCCCGGGTGGCGGGCGACCCGTACCGGAGCCACAACGCCCACCACCACCGGGCCGGGCCACGACCCGACGGCACGCGCGCAGGGCTGTGACGGTCGCGGCACACGAAACCCCCGATCGGCGCGGGGCCGGTCGGGGGTCGTGCGTCGAAGAAGTCGACGAGGTCAGGCGCTGAGCGCCTGCTTCACCTGGGCAAGGCTCGGGTTCGTCATGACGACCTCGGTGCCTCCCTCGGTGGGAAGCACCCGAACGGTCGGGACCGTCTGGTTTCCGCCGTTCGCCTTCTCGACGAAGGCGGCGGACTCGGGGTCCTGCTCGATGTTGATCTCGGTGTAGGCGATGCCCTCCCGGTCCAGCTGGCTCTTCAGCCGCCGGCAGTAGCCGCACCAAGTCGTGCTGTACATCGTCACAGTGCCCTGCATGTCTCTCGCGCTCCTCAGGCAGCTCGAAAAGGTCGTCCGGGGTCTGAACGTACGCGAGCCGTCCGCCATTCCCGCCCGGGGTATCCACAGGCGACTGTGACACCTGCCGCATTCATACGACTATCGATGCTCGCCTGTGGACAACCGGCACGGCAGCCCCGGGCGACCTGGCAGCATTGCGGTGTGACAGCAGCAACGCACTCCACCCTCTTCCCGCAGGGCCCCGGCGGTTCTCCGCACGCGGCTCCGCCGCGTGGGGCCGACGCGGTGCTCGAAGGGCTCGACCCCGAGCAGCGCGCGGTCGCCACCGCCCTGCACGGCCCGGTGTGCGTCCTGGCGGGAGCGGGCACGGGCAAGACCCGGGCGATCACCCACCGCATCGCCTACGGAGTGCTCGCCGGCATCCTCCAGCCGTCCAGCGTGCTCGCCGTCACCTTCACCAACCGCGCCGCCGGAGAGATGCGCGGCCGACTGCGCCAGCTCGGCGCCCAGGGCGTCCAGGCCCGCACCTTCCACTCGGCCGCCCTGCGCCAGCTGCAGTACTTCTGGCCGAAAGCGATCGGTGGCGGCATGCCCCGGCTCGTCGACCGCAAGATCCAGCTCGTCGCCGAGGCGGCCGCGACCCAGGGCACCCGACTCGACCGGGGCGAGCTGCGGGACGTCACCGGCGAGATCGAATGGTCCAAGGTCACCCAGACCATCCCCGCGGAGTACGCGTACGCGGCTGCGAAGGCCGGTCGCGAGGCCCCGCGCGACCCCACCGAGATCGCCCATCTGTACGCGGCCTACGAAGACCTCAAGCGCGACCGCTCGGTGATCGACTTCGAGGACGTCCTGCTGCTGACCGTCGCCATCCTCCAGGACCGGCACGACATCGCCGAACAGGTCCGCGCCCAGTACCAGCACTTCGTCGTCGACGAGTACCAGGACGTCAGCCCCCTGCAGCAGCGGCTGCTGGAGCTGTGGCTCGGCGACCGTGACAGCCTGTGCGTCGTCGGCGACGCCAGCCAGACGATCTACTCGTTCACGGGAGCAACGCCCGACCATCTCCTCGACTTCCGCGCCCGGCACCCCGGCGCCACCGTCGTCAAACTCGTCCGTGACTACCGCTCCACCCCTCAAGTGGTCCACCTCGCCAACGGCCTGCTCGCCCAGGCCCACGGCCGTGCCGCCGACCACCGGCTGGAACTGGTCTCCCAGCGTGCCGCCGGCCCCGAGCCGGTCTACGCCGAGTACACCGACGAGCCCGCCGAGGCCGAGGGCGCCGCCCGCCGCATCCGCGAGCTGGTCGACGCGGGCGTCCCGGCCGCCGAGATCGCCGTCCTGTTCCGTACGAACGGCCAGTCCGAGACCTATGAGCAGGCCCTCGCCGACGCCGGTGTCCCCTACCAGCTGCGCGGCGCCGAGCGCTTCTTCGACCGGCCCGAGGTGCGCAAGGCCGGCATCGCCCTGCGCGGCGCGGCCCGCTTCGGTGGCAACGACTCCTTGCTGGACGAGGCCGTGGACCTGCCCTCCCAGGTGCGTGCCGTGCTCTCCGGAGAGGGCTGGACCACCGAGCCCCCGGCCGGCTCCGGCGCCGTCAGGGAGCGCTGGGAGTCCCTCGCCGCCCTGGTCAACCTCGCCCACGACCTCGCCGCCGCCGACCCCGGCGCCACCCTGGGCGACTTCGTCGCGGAACTCGACGAGCGGGCGAACGCCCAGCACGCCCCGACCGTCCAGGGCGTCACCCTCGCCTCCCTCCACGCCGCCAAGGGCCTGGAGTGGGACGTCGTCTTCCTCGTCGGCATCGCCGAGGGGATGCTGCCCATCACCTACGCCAGGACCGACGAGCAGATCGAGGAGGAGCGCCGGCTGCTCTACGTCGGCGTCACCCGTGCGCGGGAACGGCTCCATGTTTCTTGGGCCCTGTCCCGCTCACCGGGCGGCCGCCCGAGCCGCCGCCCGAGCCGCTTCCTCGACGGGCTGCGTCCCGGCACCACCGCCACCGTCGGCCGCACCGGCGCCGGCGCCGGCGGAGGCGTCGAGCGCGGAACCCCCCAGGGCCCCGGCGCCGTTCCCCGGCGCGCCCAGCGCGTCCCCGCGCGCTGCAGGGTCTGCGGCCGCACGCTCACCGACGCGGGTGAGATGAAGCTGATGCGCTGCGAGGACTGCCCCTCGGACATGGACGAAGGGCTCTACGAACGGCTGCGGGAGTGGCGGGCGGTCCAGGCCGCGCGCAGCGGACAGCCGGACTTCTGCGTCTTCACCGACCGCACCCTGATGGCCATCGCCGAGGCGCGGCCCGAGACCCCCGCCGAACTCTCCCGCATCCCCGGCGTCCTCAGCCGCAAGCTGCGCAGCTACGGAACCGATGTTCTGGCCATCTGCGCAGGCCACGAGGGAGCAGAGGTCGACGAGGACGACTGATACGAACTCGTCGAAAAAATAGTTTGCGCATGCCCCAGCAATCCCCATAGGTTCTAGGCACGGATGCAGCGGCCTTCTCGAAGGGCCCGACTCCGTGTTGTACTTGCATATCCGAGTGGACTGGCTCACCCCAGTCCCTGAGACGCCGAGAGGAGGCGAGTCCAGTGATCAGCATCAAGACGAACATCAGCACGGCCAAACTGACCGATCGCTCGGCCGTCTCCCTGTGCATGCTCGGCGCCTCTCACCAGGGCACCGGTCTGTCCGGCATTCGTGCCGCCCGTCCGGCGTCCTCTCTCGCTCTCACGGGTCTGCCCGTCAGCGAGCGCAATGAGCGACCGACCAAGGCACTGGAAGCGGTAGAGGCACAGGCGCAGGCCTATGCCTTTGCGGCGGCCGGTGCCGGATTCCGGAAGCAGACGACGCAGCACCACCTGATGTGGGCCTTCCGTGGGCCAAAACCCTGGAGTGATCCAGCCTGATCCGATCAGGCCGGCGCCTTCAGGGCCGCGGAACCCCATCCGGGATCCGCGGCCCTTCTGTTTGTCCCGAACAGGGGCAGCGAAGCGAAGGGGCCTCGGGACAAGAGAACCCGGTACCAAGCCGACACCCGGTCAACCGGCCGGACCGACCAGACGAGGAAGACCAAACCGTGCAACTCGAAGCGCACGCCCCGTCCGTACCGCCTTCACAGACGATCCCCCCGCCCGGCCTCACGGAGGACTCCACCTTGATCCCCCTCACCGCGCTCACCGCGCTCGACGACGCCATCGAGAACCTCGGCGTACCCGTCCCCTGCCGCTCCTACGACCCGGAGGTCTTCTTCGCCGAGTCGCCGGCCGACGTCGAGTACGCCAAGTCCCTCTGCCGCACCTGCCCGCTGATCGAGGCCTGCCTCGCCGGCGCCAAGGAGCGGCGTGAGCCCTGGGGCGTCTGGGGCGGCGAGCTGTTCGTCCAGGGTGTCGTCGTTGCCCGGAAGCGGCCGCGTGGTCGCCCGCGGAAGAACCCGGTCACGGCATGAACACCGCAGGAACGATCGATCGCCCCCTCACGCACGACCCCAAGAAGCAGGCCCCGATGAAGCCGTCCACCAGCGAGCCCGCCGGCTCCGCGAATCCAGACGTCACCACCTCCGGCGCGACCGAAGCGCGCCAGAACAGGACCCGAGAGATGCAACTCATGCAAGAAGCCCTGGCTCGTGCGCATATGCACGAGCGACTCCATGACGCCGTGCGGGAACGCCAGGCCGTGAGCCTGGCGGTCGCCCAGCGGATGCAGCGCCGGGCCGAGCGCGCCTCGATGCGCGCCCGCCGCGCGCTCGCCATGGCGGTCATGCAGTAACGATCACGCTTGAGAAGCGGCGGTCTCCCGGTCCAGGGAGGCGAAGTCTTCCGCGCGGGGCCCGGTCCGTCCGAACGGACCGGGTCCCGCGGTGCGTTGCGCACGGCGATCCGCCGCCCACGGAGTTATCGTCAGCGGGTGACGAGTCTTCCCGGAGGAAGTGATCAGGGCGGCTCCACCGCGGGGCGCCGTGTGCTCGTGTGTGCCCGCTGCGGCACCCCCGCCGACGACCCCCAGCCGGCCACCTGGACCTGTTCCGTGGAGAACGGCGTCCGCCAGTACTTCTGCGACGCCTGCTCCCGCGAGAACCTTCGTGCGATCGAGGGCCGGCTGGACTCCGGCTGGTGGTGAGCCCCTCTCCGCCCCGGTCAGGCCTCCGCCGCCGTCTCCTCCTCGGCCGGCTCGTCCTGCGTGACGAAGCCCGGTAGCCACTCCTCCAGTTCCTCGCGCAGGCGTACCGTGGCGCCCAGCTGGCACAGGACGCCGATCGTGCTCAGGGTCACCCGGTGGATCAGGAGGTAGGCCGGGGGCAGGTTGAGGCGCTTGCCCAGCTGGTAGGCGGGGGAGCGGGGGTCGGCGATGCGCGCGGCCTGGCTGCGCATCCAGGTGCGGGTGAAGGTGAACGCATCGACCCGGGCCGGTTCGATGATCGGCAGCAGATAGTCGAGCACCGCGTCCGGATCCAGCTCTATGGACTCCTTCACGAACCCTTCGGTGCACAGGAGTTCGTAGACCGGCTCGGCCTCGCCGTCCAGCGTCATGCGCAAAGAGGTGCCGATCGGTGTCGGCAGACCGCCGGGCAGCCGGTCGACCGTGCCGAAGTCCAGGACGCCGAGACGCCAGTCGTCCTCGCCGTCCGGGCCGCCGGGCAGCAGCCGGAAGTTGCCGGGGTGGGGGTCGGCGTGGAGCAGGCCGGTGCGGGCCGGGCCCGAGAAGAGGAACCGGGCCAGCAACTGCCCGGCGCGGTCGCGCTGCTCCCGGGTGCCGTCCGAGATCACCTCCGACAGCGGGACGCCGTCGATCCACTCGGTCACCAGGACCTGCTCGCACTGGTGCACCACGGCCGGGACCACCACGTCCGGGTCGTCCGCGAACTCCTCCGCGTGCACGGACTGGGCCTGCGCCTCCAGCCCGTAGTCGAGTTCCTCGGAGACGCGGTCCTTCAGTTCCGTGATGAGCGGCTTGATGTCCATGCCGGGAATCAGGGGCCCCAACAGGCGTGCGAAGCGGCTCAGTTGGCTCAGGTCGGAGAGCAGGGCGTCACCGGCACCCGGGTACTGCACCTTGACCGCCACCTCGCGGCCGTCGTGCCACACGGCCCGGTGCACCTGCCCGATCGAGGCCGCGGCGGCCGGCTTGTCCTCGAACTCCTCGAACAGCTCGTGCCAGTCCGGACCCAGCCGCTGCTCGAGCACCGCGTGCACCGTGCGGGTCGGCATCGGCGGCGCCGCCTCCTGGAGCTTGGTGAGGGCCGCGCGATAGGGCCCGGCGACCTCCTCGGGCAGCGCCGACTCGAAGACGGACAGGGCCTGCCCGAACTTCATCGCACCGCCCTTCAGCTCGCCGAGTACCTTGAACAGCTGCTCCGCCGTGCGCTGTTGCAGTTCCCGGCCGACGATCTCCGCGGACTCGCCCACGATCCGCTTGCCCAGCCCCCAGGTCGCCCGGCCGGCGAAGCCGAGCGGGAGCGCGGCGAGCTTGGCGGTCCGGGTGACCGCCTTCCGGGGAAGATCAGACATGCGCCCTCCAAGTCCCAGTCGGCCGCGCCGCGCCTGCGTTGCGTCGCTCCGTCGACGGCCGTTGCACCGCCATTGTCTCGCGCGGTTCGCCGTCGGTTGCGGAGTGCTCCGGTTTAGCTCTGTCCGCATCTCTCCGCGCCGCTGCGCACCCGCAGGCCGGATGCGGCCGGACCGGCAGGGCACGCCAGTCCAGGCCGGGCACGGACGCTTCCCAGCGGGTGCCCGCGCTGGACGGCGAACCGCCGTCGAGGAAGGCCAGCGCATGCGCCGCGGCCAGCCCGGCGACCGCCGTGGCCAGCGTCAGGTCGCAGGCCCCGACCCGGCGGGCCCGGGGGCAGCGCCACTGTGCGATGAGCCGCGCCCAGTCCGGGTCCCGGTCCATGCGGTCGAGATGCAGACAGCCGGCGCACCCCGACTCGCCGGGCAGGACGAACGGACCGACGACACCGGTGCCCTCGACGACACCGGCGTACAGATGCGGCGTTCCGGACGCCATGAGCTGCTCGGCGTCGGCCGGGTCGGGTGCGTGCACGGCCACGTCGTCCCGGGGCGTGAGGATCACCAGGCAGTGCCCCGCGTCCTGGGCGCCGGATCCGGGGGAGTGGGCGTGGCGCGGTGGGCGGTCGGGTGCCGCGCGGCGCACGGCGGACCGCGCCGCCGCCTCCCGGCGCTCGCCGAGCGACTCGGCACCGAGCCCGCCCGGAGCCACGTCCCACGGCTCCACGCGTCCCACGTCGCGCACGTCGACCTCGCCGACTCCGGCGCCCGACAGCACCGACGCCAGCACGGCGCCGACCCGACCCGCGCCGCGCACCTGCACGCGCAGTGCGCGGCGGGCGGCGAGCCGGGCGAGCGCGCCGCCCGGCTCGGCCGTGGTCAGGGACAGAGCGGCGAGGTCGGGGCGCAGCCGCCGCAGGACGTGCTCCTTCGCGCGCAGCGCGCCTGCGGCCGGTCCGCCGCCGCGCGCGTCGTCGACGAGTCCCGCGCGGGTCAGCCGCTCCAGCAGGGTGTCGACCCGGCCGGCCGGCAGATCCATGCGGCGGCCCTCCTCGCGCAGCAGCGGCAGCCCGCGGGTGCCGTTGAGCAGATCCAGGAAGCCGCGTGTCGCCGAGTCCAACGGACCGAGCGTCAGCGCGTGCGCCGGGGTCATCCCGAACTGCACGGTGTCGCGATCACGCCAGCCGCGCCGCAGCGCGGGTTTCATCACCGGATGCATCACTGTCCCCCGTATCCGTCGAAGGCATCCCCGGAACCTCGCGTCGCCGGTGGAGCCGGTCACGCTCCGCCGACGTCTGCCAGCATGCCGCGCCCGCCGTTTCGGCGCCGAGAGTTGTCCACAGGCTGAGGATCTTTGTCATATAAATCGGTCGGGCGAAGCCTGCTCAATCGGTTGAAAAGCCGGTCGAGCGGAGCCCGGTAAACCAGATGTGCGGATCAGTCGTAGGAATCATAGGAATCAGACGCATGGTGGGGGATCGGCATCGAACCGTTCCGGAGCCGGGACTTTGGCCATGTCCAGCGGGTAACGTCGGGGCGTGCCCGCCGACCCACTGCACCGAGCCGGAAAGCCACAGCGCAGCACGACCAGCCAGCCGCCCGGCGGCTCGGGGGCGAGCGCGATCGAGGTCCGCAGGAGTGCCCGGCGCCGCCGGACGGTCTCCGCGTACCGCGAGGGCGATCGCACCGTCGTACTGATCCCCGCCCGGATGTCGAAGGCGGAGGAGCAGCGCTGGATCACCGTCATGCTCGACAAACTCGCCGCCCAGGAGAGCCGGCGGGTCCTCGGCGACGCCGAGTTGGCCGAGCGTGCCGAGCGGCTGTCGGAGCAGTACTTCGACGGCCGGGCGCGCCCCGCCTCCGTGCGCTGGGTCACCAACCAGAACACCCGCTGGGGTTCGTGCACCCCGGCCGAGGGCAGCATCCGGCTCTCGCACCGGCTGCAGGGGATGCCCGAGTACGTCGTCGACTACGTCCTCTGCCACGAGCTGGCCCATCTGCTGGTCCCCGGGCACGGGTCCGACTTCTGGCTGCTGCTGGAGGCGTACCCGCGCACCGAGCGGGCGCGCGGCTACCTCGAAGGGGTCGTCGCCGCGGAACGGCTGCCGCATCTGCCCGGGGCGCGCGGGGAGTGAACCGGGCGCCGCGCGTCCGCCTCCGGGCGCGGTTGTGTACCGGGTCTGTACCGGCTGCGGCCGATGTCGGTCTTTGCCGTTAGCCTGGCGCGACGCACTCGCATTCGGGATGGGGGACGGTCGTAACGCATGGCCAGGGAATTCCAACGCGGCCACAAGGCCAAGATCAGTGACCTCACGGCGGGCACGGATCTGTACGTAGGCGTGCAGATCTCCGCCCCCGGGCTGACCTTCGACATCAGCTGCTTCGGTCTGGACGCCGACGAGCGCCTCTCGGACGACCGGTACTTCGTCTTCTTCAACCAGCCGAAGTCGCCGGAGGAGTCCCTTCAGCTGCTGGGGGCGCAGGCCGGGGACACGGAGTCCTTCCGGGTCACGCTGGACCGGATCCCGTCGCACATCCGCAAGTTGTCCTTCACCGCGACCTTCGACGGCGCCGGGCAGATGTCGCAGGTCGCTCCCGGATATCTGCGGATCGTTGCGGGTGGCGAGGAGGTCGCGCGGTACTCCTTCAGCGGCGCGGAGTTCTCCACCGAGCGGGCCGTGATGCTCGGCGACATCTACTTCAAGGACGTGTGGCGGTTCGCCGCCGTCGGACAGGGCTTCGACGGCGGTCTGGAGGCGCTGCTGAAGAACTTCGGCGGCGAGGCACTGGAGGAGGAGGCGCCCGCCGCCCCGCCGCAGCCGCAGACCGGCGCCACGCCCGGATTCGCCCCGCCCGCGTTCGCCGCCCCTGCCGTGCCCGCCCCGACGCCGCCCCCGGCTCCCGCGCCGCAGCCCGCCGCCCAGAACTTCGCGCCGCCCGCCGGTGGCACGCCCGCGCAGGGCTTTCCCCCGCCCGCCGGTGGCACACCGCCGCACGGCTTCACGCCGCAGTCGGGCGCCACGCCCCCGCAGGGCTTCACGCCGTCCCCCGGCCACACGCCGCCCGGCCAGACGCCGCCCCCGGCGCCCGCGCCGAACGTGCACGGCGCGCCGACGGTCATCGCCCCCCTGGCCCCGCCCGCGGGCGGCACCGTACCGCCGCCGGCCCCGGCCCCCGCGCCGTACGGTCAGCCGCCCGGACAGCCCTACGGCCAGCCGCCCCAGCAGCCGGCGTACGGCGGTCAGCCCGGTGCGCCGATGCCCCCGGGCTACGGCCAGCAGCCGCCCGCCTACGGCGGCCAGGCCACCGCGCCCATGCCGCCCGGCTACGGGCAGCTCCTCGGCCAGCAGCCCGCCGGCTACGGCGTGCCGCAGGGCGCCCCGCAGGGTGGTGCCGGTGTGACGGCCGCGCTCCAGGCGTTCAAGGAGACACCGACCGGGCAGCGCTGGACGCAGCAGAACAAGAAGCTCATCCGCGTCGACCTCGGCATCGGCGGACAGCCCGTGCTGGCCCGCCAGGGCAGCATGGTGCTCTACCAGGGCAAGGTCGACTTCAGCTACAAGGGCGCCGGTTTCGCCGGCCGGATCGTCGGCAACGCCACCGGCCAGGAGATGCAGTTGATGCGCTGCACCGGCCAGGGCCAGGTGTTCCTCGCCGAGAACTCCACCCATCTGCACCCGGTGGAGCTGCAGGGCGACGCGATCTGCGTCTCCGCTGAGAACGTCCTCGCCTTCGACGAGAGCCTGCAGCACGAGGTCCGCCGCATCGAGGGCCACGGCATCCCCGGTGGCGCGCTGTTCACCATGCAGTTCCAGGGCACCGGCACGATCGTCGTCAAGACGCACGGCACGCCCGTGGTCCTGCCGGTCACGCCGACCACCTTCGCCGACTGCAACGCCGTCGTCGCCTGGTCGGCCGCCTCCCAGGTGATCGTCTCCAGCCAGGTCCGCATGCGCCGCAACGCCTACCCGGGCGACACCGGCGAGAGCGTCAACCTCCAGTTCCGGGGCGCGCCCGGCAACTTCATCGTCGTCCAGCCGTACGAGGTCTAGAGGGAGCCCGTCATGAACCAGCCGCTCGCGGGCTACGCCCCCGCACCCGTCACCGCCCGCATGGAGAACCACGGCAGCCACATGCTGAAGGTCGCGATGCAGACCGGGAACGACCTCCTCGCGCGCGTGGGCTCGATGGTCGCCTACGAAGGCTTCATCCAGTACGAGCCCAACCCGCCGGCCGTCCGCCAGATCGCCCGCGACTGGATCACCGGCGAGGGCGCCCCGCTGATGAAGTGCACCGGCGACGGGCTGCTCTACCTCGCCGACTACGGCGCGAACGTCGTCGTGATCAACCTCAACGGCGACGGCATCTCCGTCAACGCCACCAACCTGCTCGCCTTCGACGCCCACCTCAGCTGGGGCGTCGAGCGGGTCAAGGGGCTCGCCAAGTTCGCCGGGCAGGGCCTGTGGAACACGAGGATCTCCGGGCAGGGCTGGGTCGCGCTGACCTCCCGGGGCAAGCCGATCGTCGTCGACTGCGGCGGCGGCGAGGACGAGACGTACGTCGACCCGGACGCGCTCGTCGCCTGGTCGCCGAACCTGAAGGTGAAGGGCAAGCGCAGCTTCAAGGCGCAGTCGCTGATCGGCCGGGGCAGCGGCGAGGCCTACCAGATGGCCTTCTCCGGCCAGGGCATCGTCGTCGTCCAGCCCAGTGAGGACAGCACCGACCGCATCCGGATCCGGGGCTGAGGGGGAGCCAGAAAGTCATGCAGAGCCCACTTTTCGCACACAACGACCTCCAGACGCAGGAGCGTTGGAGTCTGCAGAACGCGCAGCTGCTCCGGGTCGTCATGGAGGGCCACGACGACATCCTGGCCCGCAAGGGCACCATGGTCGCCTACCAGGGCCTGGTGGAGTTCGACGCCGAGTACCGCAGCAACAACCAGGCACGCGCGCAGGCCTACACCGGCGAGGGCCTGGACCTGATGCGCTGTCACGGGCAGGGCACGGTGTATCTCGCCAACCTCGCCCAGCACGTGCACATCATGGACGTCGAGCAGGACGGGCTGACCGTCGACAGCTCCTACGTCCTCGCCATGGACTCCTCGCTGCACTACGAGGTCGTCGCCGTCGACAGCCTCTACGGCGTCTCCGGCTCCGGGAAGTACCAGCTGAACATCACCGGCCGCGGCAGGGTCGCCCTGATGACCTCGGGCGCGCCGCTGCTGATGCAGGTCACGCCCGACAAGTACGTCAACTGCGACGCGGACGCGATCGTCGCCTGGTCCACCGGGCTGCGTGTGCAGATGCAGGCCCAGACGCATTCGTCCGGGGTGTGGCGCCGGCGTGGGAACACCGGTGAGGGCTGGGAGCTGAGCTTCATGGGGTCCGGGTTCGCGCTCGTACAGCCCAGTGAGCTGCTGCCGCCGCAGAACGCGGTGATCGGGCAGGGCCTCGCCGCCCAGTTCGGCATGGGCCAGCACGGGGCGCGTGCGCAGAACCAGGGGAACGTCTGGAGCTGAGCGGCCGGCACGCACATGCAGCGTCCGGCAAGCACATGTAAGGGGCGCCCGACCCGTGCGGGCGCCCCTTACATGTGCCTCGGTTCAGAGGAGCGCGCGGGTCGCGTCGAGCAGTCGCACGACCGACTCGTCCGCTACGTCGCCCACCTCGTCGTAGGCGAACCAGCGCAGATCGAGGGACTCGTCGCTGATCGCCTCCACGGCCCCGCCCGGCGCGACGGCGGCGTACTGGACGTCCAGGTGCCAGGCACAGGGGGTCCGGTGGCGGTCCAGGCGGACCGGGGTGCTCCGCAACAGCTGCAGGGAGGGGATGCCCGACTCCTCCGCGGCCTCCCGCATGGCCGCTCCCGCGAGGGTGGTGTCGGTCCGCTCGCAGTGGCCGCCCATCTGCAGCCACATGCGGAGCTTCCGGTGCAGAGTGAGCAGGACGCGCCCGCCCTCCGGGTCGATCACCAGCGCGCTCGCTGTGATGTGCCCGTCGGCGCAGGCCTTCCACATGCCGTCCGGGTGGGCCGCCAGATGATCCAGATAGGTCTGGCGCAGATCGCTCTGGTCCTCGTACCCCTTCAGGACGAGGACCGCGTCGTCGTACAGGCTCACTCGGTGTCGTCGTCCTTGCCGTCGTCGTCCTTGCGCAGGTCAGGCTTGTGCGGGTCCGGCTTGTCCGTGGAGCTGCCGGCCGCCTCGCCGAGCATCTTGTCCAGCTCGGAGAAGTCCAGCTGCTCGCGGTGCACGAAGCCGTCCGGGTCGTCCAGATCGGTGGCCGTCGGCAGCATGTCCGGGTGGGCCCACAGGCCGTCCCGGCCGTCGACACCGCGCGCGTCCGTGAGCGAGGCCCACAGCCGGGAGGCGTCGCGCAGCCGACGCGGGCGCAGCTCCAGGCCGATCAGCGTGGCGAACGTCTGCTCCGCGGGGCCGCCGGTCGCGCGGCGGCGGCGCAGGGTCTCACGCAGCGCGTCCGCGGACGACAGACGCGGCTTCGCGGCCGAGTGGACCACCGCGTCCACCCAGCCCTCGACGAGCGCCAGAGCGGTCTCCAGACGGGCCAGGGCGGCCTTCTGCTCGGGCGTGTCCTCCGGCTGGAACATGCCCTGCTGGAGGGCGTCCTGCAGCTGCTCGGGGTTCTGCGGGTCGAACTGGCCGACCACGTCCTCCAGCTTGGCCGTGTCGACCTTGATCCCGCGCGCGTAGCCGTCGACCGCGCCGAACAGGTGCGAGCGCAGCCACGGCACGTGCGCGAACAGACGCTGGTGGGCGGCCTCGCGCAGGGCCAGATAGAGCCGCACCTCATCCAGCGGTACGCCGAGGTCCTTGCCGAAGGCCTCCACGTTGGCCGGGAGCAGCGCGGCCTTGCCGGCCGGGCCGAGCGGCAGGCCGATGTCGGTCGAGCCGACGACCTCGCCCGCGAGCACACCGACGGCCTGCCCGATCTGCGTACCGAACATGGCGCCGCCCATCGAGCGCATCATGCCGATCAGCGGGCCCGCCATGGCCTGCATCTCCTCCGGCAGGACGTCGCCCATGGCCGCGCCGACCCGCTCGGCGACCGGGTCGACCAGCTCCTGCCAGGCGGGCAGGGTCGCCTCGACCCACTCCGCGCGGGACCAGGCCACCGCCGACGCGGAGCCCGACGGCAGGGACGTCGCGTCGTCCAGCCACAGGTCGGCCAGCCGGACGGCCTCCTCGACCGCCTTGCGCTCGGCCGGGCCGACGCTCGCGTCCTTCGTGCCGTCCGAGGTGCCCTGGGCGACCGTCTGGCGGGCGATCTGCTTGGCCATGTCCCAGTTCACCGGGCCGCCCTCGTAGGAGAGCATCTGGCCGAGCTGCTGGAACGCGGCGCCCAGGTCGGTGGGGTTCAGGGAACCGAACATCGCTGCGAGCGGATTGTCGGCGCCCGGGCCGCCCAAGCCTCCGGCTCCGGGCAGGCCGCCGAAGCCGAACGGGTTGGCCGGTCCCTGCCCACCACCGCTCTGCTGGTCCTTCTTCTTGCCCTCGTCGCCGTCGTCCGGCTCCTCCGGCGGAAGGCCGAAACCGAATGGGGTGTCACTCACGGGATTCCTCGGCTGGTAAGGCCACCGGTCTGTCTCCGGCGGCGCGGCTGCCCGACAACACCACCCAGCGTAGACACCCGGACCCGATCGGGCCTCGGTGCTTCGCCCACGCAAGCCCTGCGGCAGGATGGATGCACCTGGTACGTACGCGTCACTCGCGCTCGTATTGAAGACAACCGCTGGAGACGCCCGGTGAGTTCCCCAGATCCACAGGTTCGCGCAGCGCGAAACCGTTCAACCCCTCCCGCCGTGCGCGGGCCCGTCGTCGCGGTCACCGGTGCCGCCGGAGGGGTCGGTGCCCTGCTCACCGAGCGGCTCGCGGCCTCCGAGGAGATCAAGCAGGTCGTCGCCATCGACGAGCGGCGCGGGGAGTGCGCGGCCGCCACGTGGCACATCCTCGACGTGCGCGACCCCGCCATCGCGGACAAGCTGCGGGGCGCCGACGCGGTCGTCCACCTCGCGCTCGACCTCGATCTGGAGACGGATCCGGCGGCTCGCACCGCTTACAACGTCCGGGGGACACAGACCGTCCTCACGGCCGCCGCGGCGGCCGGCGTGCACCGGGTCGTGCTGTGCACCTCGTCGATGGTCTACGGCGCGCTGCCGGACAACGAGCTGCCTCTTTCGGAGGACGCCGAGCTGCGCGCGACCGCCGAGGCCACCGGGGTCGGGGACCTGCTGGAGATCGAGCGGCTGGCGCGCCGGGCGCCGCGGGCGCATCCGGGGCTGAACGTGACCGTCGTACGGCCGGCCGTGCTGGTCGGAGGCACGGACACCGCGCTGACCCGGTACTTCGAGTCGCCTCGGCTGCTCGTCGTCGCCGGTTCGCGGCCCGCGTGGCAGTTCTGCCATGTCGAGGACCTGTGCAGCGCTCTGGAGTACGCCGTCCTGGAGAAGGTCGACGGGGAGCTGGCCGTGGGCTGCGACGGCTGGCTGGAGCAGGAGGAGGTCGAGGAGCTGAGCGGGATCCGGCGGATGGAGCTGCCGTCGGCGGTCGCGCTCGGCGCGGCGGCTCGGCTGCACCGGATCGGGCTCACCCCGTCTCCGGCCGGCGATCTCGCGTACACGATGTACCCCTGGGTGGTCAGCGGGAGCCGGCTGCACGACGCCGGGTGGCGGCCGGGGTGGACCAACGAGGAGGTGCTCGCGGAGCTGCTGGAGGAGGTTTCCGGGCGGCACACGGTCGCCGGGCGGCGGCTCGGCCGCAAGGACGCCACGGCCGCGGGCGCCGCCGGGGCGACGGTCGCCCTGCTGGGCGCGGCGGCGGTGGTACGGCGGGCGCGGAAGGCGCGGCGGCGCGTGTAGCGGCGCCGAGGGGCGCAGACCTTCGCAGGGGGCGCTTGCGTGGTCCTTCGGACGGGCCTGTAGAAGACTCCAAACCCGTCCGCGCGTGTGCCTGGTGAATCTCGTATTCCCCGCTGTCACGCGCGTGCGGCACGATGGGGGCATGGCGAACGCGAACGAGCACCCCGGTGAGCAGGCGGCGCAGGATCCCATCAAGCTGATCGGCGTCCGGGAGAACGCGCTCTCCGTGGACGAGGTGTTCCAGGCGGTCGGGGACGACGCGGCCGGGGGCATGGCGCTGTTCGTGGGGACCGTGCGCAACCACGATGCAGGAGCCGACGTGGACGCCCTCGGGTACTCCTGCCACCCCAGTGCCGAGGCCGAGATGCGGCGGATTGCCGAGAAGGTCGTGGCCGAGTACCCGGTGCGGGCGCTGGCCGCAGTGCACCGGGTGGGAGATCTGCGCGTCGGGGATCTCGCCGTGATCGTCGGCGTGTCGTGTCCGCACCGCGCGGAGGCCTTCGACGCCTGCCGCAAGCTGATCGACGACCTCAAGCACGAAGTGCCGATCTGGAAGCACCAGAGGTTCTCCGACGGCACCGAGGAGTGGGTCGGAGCCTGCTGAGGTCCCTCACCTGGAGCACCCTCGTCCCTCCGGTTGCGTAACCGACCCCCTGGCGTGAGCGTTGTCAGTGCGGATGGTTAATCTGCTGATCAGTCAGTGCGGACGCTCATGAGCGTTGGGAGGTCGGCATGGGGGCGCTTGTCTGGCTGCTGATTCCGCTTGTGGCCGCGATCGGCGGCGGGCTGTGGGGCAGTTGGGCCAATCGGACCCGCAGGGTGCGCGGCGACGGCCCGGAGCTGGACGGCTATGCCCGGTTCCGCGAGGCCATGGAGAAGCCCCACACGGGCGCCGGGGGCGCGTGACGGGGTGCCCTCACGGTGCGCCGACAGAGGCGTCCCGTACTGTCGTGCCATGCCACGCCGCACCGCGACGATGCTCGCCTCCACCCTGATGCTGATCGCGCTCCTGTGCGCGGGAGTGCTCATCCCCGTGCCGTACGCGGAGATGTCCCCCGGCCCGACCGTGAACACGCTGGGGGACCACGACGGCGAGCCGGTGCTGCAGATCACCGGGCACCAGACGTACAAGGCCGACGGCAACCTGAACATGACGACGGTCCGTGTGACCAGTGCGGACTACCGGATGAACCTGGTGGAGGCGGTCTACGGCTGGCTGGACCACGACACCAAGGTCGTCCCGCACGACACGCTGTACCCGAACGGCACGACGGAGCAGCAGTCCACGCAGCAGAACGCCGAGGAGTTCAGCGAGTCCCAGGAGAGCGCCAAGGTCGCCGCCCTGAAGGCGCTGGGCGTCCCGGTGAAGTCCTGGGTGATCGTCTCCACCGTGGTCAAGGACTCGCCGGCCGAGGGCAGGCTGCACGCCGGTGACGTGATCAAGGCCGTGGACGGTACGGCCGTGAAGCAGCCCTCCGACGTCGCCACGTTCGTCACCAAGCACAAGCCCGGCCAGAAGGTCGTCTTCACCGTCGTCCCCGTCAAGGAGCAGGCAGCCGCCGTGAAGGCGCACCGGACGGCGACGAAGACACAGGACGTCACCATCACCACGGCGACCTCCCACGACAGCGGCGCCAAGCGCGCCATCGTCGGGATCTCCGCCGGGACCGACCACACCTTCCCGTTCACCATCGACATCAAGCTCGCCGACGTCGGCGGGCCGAGCGCCGGTCTGATGTTCGCCCTGGGCATCTACGACAAGCTGACGCCGGGCAGTCTGACCGGCGGCAAGTTCATCGCCGGTACCGGCACGATCGACGACAACGGCACCGTCGGGCCGATCGGCGGCATCGAGATGAAGACGGTCGGCGCGCGCGACAAGGGCGCCCAGTACTTCCTGACCCCCGCCGACAACTGCGCGGCCGCCGCCAAGGACACCCCGAGCGGGCTGCGGCTGGTGAAGGTCAAGACGATAGGGGACGCGCTGGACGCGCTGAAGGACATCCGCAGCGGGAACACCGCGGCGCTGCCCCAGTGCACCACCAAGGGCTGAGCGGCTCATGACACGACTGGGGGCGCCCCTCGGGCAGGGACGCCCCCCGGCGCCGTGCGGGGAGGGACGCCCCCCGGCGCCTTACCGGAAGGGGCGCCGCAGGGACGTAGGACGTCAGGCCTCGAACGTCGACGCCAGGGCCTCCGCCAGGCCGGGCACCAGGTCAGGGCCGGTCAGGACGTCCGTGGCGGAGTCCTTCTCCCGCAGGCGCAGCGCCGACTCGCGGCCGCCGTCGCGCAGCACCGCGACCGTCATGCGCACCTCCTGGCGCTCGGGGTGCTCGGCGACCCACTTGGCCAGCTTGGCCTCGCTCAGGTTCTGCGGGACCTGTGCCTCGGCGGACGGCGGCAGCATCATGCGCTCGACGGAGAGCGCGCAGCCGGCCACCGCGTCGGGCCAGGCGATGGTGCCGAGGAACTCGTCCAGCGGCTTGCCGGACGGTAGCTCGTCCTGCTCGATCGGGGTGAGACCGGCGGACTCGGACTCGGCCTCAAGGCCCAGCTGGGCCGCGAGCGCGGGTTCCTGAGTCCGCAGCCGTGCGGTGTCGACAAGGGCGAAGAGACGAGCGGGCTGGTCCCAGCCGAGGCCGGAGACGTACTCGTCGATCTCGAGTACGGCCCGGGTGAGCGGGCTCGCTGCCATGGGAGTGTTGGACATGGTCACAATCCTGCCTCGTTCCCCGCCCGAATCGGGAACCGAGCACAGCGTGAGTAAGTTGCATAGATGTTGGCCCGCGATCACGGGGGGCCACGGCGGGTCCGCGAACACGAGGACCTGAGGGATCGACAGCGAACTTCGAGGTGCGCACCTTGGCTTTCCAGATGCCGGACCGCGGCGGAGGCCCGACGGGGCCGCGGATCAGAGCGGGCCGCCCGTCCCGGCGGGTGAGGACCCTGCTCATGACACTGGGCGTCCTGGCCGTCCTCGGCATGGCGTTCACCATGTTCGCGGGCTTCTGGACGGACTGGCTGTGGTACCGGTCGGTGCACTACTCGTCCGTGTTCACCACCGTGCTGTGGACCAAGATCGGCCTCTTCTTCGTCTTCGGTCTGCTGATGGCGGCCGCGGTGGGGGTCAACATCTGGCTGGCGCATCGGCTGCGTCCCCCGCTGAGCGCCATGTCCATGGAGCAGCAGAGTCTCGACCGCTACCGGATGGGCATCGCGCCGTACAAGAAGTGGCTGCTGCTCGCCGTCACCGCGCTCGTCGGCCTGATCGCCGGTGCCTCGGCGGCCGGCCAGTGGCGGACCTGGCTGATGTGGGTCAACGGCGTGCCCTTCCACCAGAAGGACCCCCAGTTCCACCTCGACGTCTCCTTCTACGCCTTCGATCTGCCCTGGTACCGCTTTCTGCTCGGCTTCGGCTTCGCCGCCGCCATCCTGTGCCTGATCGCCGCCGCGCTCACCCACTACCTGTACGGCGGGCTGCGTGTGACGAGCCCGGGTGCGAGGGCGACCGGCGCCGCGACCGGGCATCTGTCGGTGCTGCTCGGCATCTTCGTCGCCCTGAAGGCGGTGGCCTACTGGCTCGACCGGTACGGCCTGGCCGTCAAGTCCAGCGACTTCAAGGCGACCGGCGACTGGACGGGCCTGCGCTACGTCGACGCCAACGCCTATCTGCCGGCCAAGACGATCCTGTTCTGCATCGCCGTCATCTGCGCGCTGCTGTTCTTCGCCACGCTGTGGCGGCGCACCTGGCAGCTCCCGGTCATCGGCTTCGGCCTGATGGTGCTCTCGGCGATCCTGATCGGCGGCCTGTACCCGGCGATCGTGCAGAAGTTCCAGGTCCAGCCCAATGAGCAGGCCAAGGAAGCTCCGTACGTCCAGAAGAACCTCAAGGCCACCCGCGAGGCGTACGGCATCGACGACGCCAAGGTCACCGAGTACTCCGGTCAGTCCACGACGAAGGACAAGACCAAGCTGCGCGGCGACGCCGGCGACGCGGCGAGCATCCGGATCATGGACCCGAACGTCGTCTCGCCGACGTTCCAGCAGGCGCAGCAGATGAAGAACTACTACGCCTTCCCGACCAACCTGGACGTCGACCGGTACCCCGCGAAGGACGGCAAGGACAAGGACCAGGACACGGTCATCGGCCTGCGCGAGCTGAATCTGGACGGCATCCCGAAGAACAACTGGATCAACGACCACTTCCGCTACACGCACGGCTTCGGCGTGGTCGCCGCCAAGGGCACCGAGGCAGACGACCAGGGCCAGCCGGTCTTCACCGAGTCCAACCTGCCGTCCAAGGGCGACCTCGGCACCTACGAGCAGCGCGTCTACTACGGCGAGAAGACCACCACGTACTCCATCGTCGGCGGGCCCCAGAAGGAAGTCGACTACTCGGCGGACAACGGCGACGAGAAGACCACCAGCTACGACGGCAAGAGCGGCGTCAACCTCGACAATCCGATCAACCGGGCCGCGTACGCGGTGGCGTTCAACGAGCCGCAGATCCTCTACTCCGGCGCGATCGGCAAGAACTCGCGGATCCTGTACAACCGCACGCCCAAGGAGCGCGTGGAGGCGGTCGCCCCCTGGCTGACGATCGACGGGGACGCCTATCCGGCGGTCGTGGGCAAGCGGATCCAGTGGATCGTCGACGCGTACACGACGTCGAACGGCTACCCGTACTCCTCCCGTACGACTCTGGGCGACACGACGGCCGACTCGCTGACCGCCGCCAACAACAACCGCGCGGTGGTGGCCCAGCAGAACCAGGTCAACTACATCCGCAACTCGGTGAAGGCGACCGTCGACGCGTACACCGGCGAGGTCAAGCTGTACCAGTGGGACACCCAGGACCCGGTGCTGAAGACCTGGATGAAGGCGTTCCCGGGCACGGTGCAGCCGAAGACGGCCATCTCCTCGGACCTGATGTCCCATCTGCGCTACCCGCAGGACCTGTTCAAGGTCCAGCGCGAGCTGCTCAGCCGCTACCACGTGACGGACGCGCAGACGTTCCTCACCGGCAGCGAGGTCTGGCAGGTGCCCGACGACCCGACCAACGACTCGGGCAGCGCGGTGCCGCCGTACTACCTGAGCATGAGGATGCCGGACCAGAGTGAGCGGTCGTTCTCGCTGACGACGACGTTCACGCCGAACGGACGTGACAACCTCAGCGCGTTCATGGCGGTCGACTCCGACCCGGGCACCAGCGACTACGGCAAGATCAGAATCCTGAAACTGCCGACCAGCACGACGGCCGACGGTCCCAAGCAGGTGCAGAGCCAGTTCAACTCCCGGCCGGACATCGCGGAGACGATCAGCCTGCTCACCCGCGGGCATTCCAAAGTCCAGTACGGCAATCTGCTGACCGTGCCGCTCGACGGCGGACTGCTGTACGCGGAGCCGGTCTACGTCCTCGGCGGCAAGCTGAAGTACCCGTTGCTGGGCAAGGTGCTGGTCACCTACAACGGCAAGACGGCGTTCGAGAATACCCTCGACGAGGCGCTCGACAAGGTGTTCGGCGTGGCGGGTTCGACCACCACACCGCCGGACACCGGCACCACCAAGCCGCCGTCGTCCGACAACCCGACCGTCCAACAGGCACTGGACGACGCCCAGAAGGCGTTCGACGCGGGCCAGCAGGCCCTGAAGGGGCCGAACGGCCCGGACTGGACCGCGTACGACAAGGCCCAGAAGGATCTGAAGGCCGCGCTGAAGCGGGCCGAGGACGCACAGGCCAAGGCCGCCCAGTCCGGCGGCGGCAAGAACGCCGACAAGAGCGGTGCCGACAAGAGCGGTACGGACAAGGGCGGCGGTCAGAGAAGCGGTTGATCAACGCCGTCCCGCGCCGTGGTACGGTTACCAGGCAAACGGCGCGGGGTGGAGCAGCTCGGTAGCTCGCTGGGCTCATAACCCAGAGGTCGCAGGTTCAAATCCTGTCCCCGCTACTGCGATCGAAGGCCCGGATCCCAAGGGATCCGGGCCTTCGTGGTGTGCGAACTCATGTACTGAGGGGAGGAGCGGCCGCGCCGCGGTGGGGAGTTGAGCGGTCTGTGTTTGACTTGTCTCCCTGTGGGCATGTCGACAAAACGCTGAAGTGACCTCACAGGCTGCGGTATACCGGGTGTACCCAGGTTGCAGGTGGTGCGACGATGGACGTTATGGGGGACAAGGCAACTCTGTTCGAGTCAGGGCGATTTGTGCAGACTTCCGGTGAGGAGCCGACCCGCGACGAGTTGAGCGACATGGCGGACGCCGAGGAGGAGGTGCGCCTCGGGCTCGCCGCGCAGAGCGGTGACGCCGAGGCGGCGAGCGTCCTCGGAGCCGTGCTGCTGCGCCGTGGCGACCTCGACGGAGCCGAGTCCCATCTGCGGGCTGCCACCGCGGCCGGTGACCGGGCCGCCGCCAACAACCTCGGTGTCCTGCTGCACCAGCGCGGCTACCCCGAGGAGGCCGCCGGCTGGTGGCGTATCGCCGCCGTCGCCGGCTCGGCCGCCGCCGGGCACGCGCTGGGCCGCTACCACCGTGAGCGCGGGGACGAGCCCGCCGCCGAGTACTGGTTGCGCCAGTCCGCCGAGCAGGGCCATGTCCTCGGCGCCTACGCGCTCGCCGATCTGCTGGAGCACCGTGGAGACGTCGGCGCCGCGCACTGGATGCGGGCAGCCGCCGAGCGCGGCCACCGGGAGGCCGCCTACCGGCTGGCGCGCTCGCTCGACCGCGCCGCCGGGAACGAGGAGGGGGACGGCTCCGACAACGCTGTCGCCGAGGTCGAGCAGTGGTACCGACAGGCCGCCGCGCGCGGTCACCGGCGCGCCGCGCTGCACCTGGGCGCGATCCTGGAGAAGCGCGGGGAGCTGAAGGAGGCCGGGCGCTGGTACCTGACCTCCGCCAAGGACGGGGAGGCCCGCGCCGCCTGCGCGCTCGGCTTTCTGCTGCGCGACGCCGGGGACACCGAGAGCGCGGCCGTGTGGTGGCTGCGCGCCGCCCAGGACGGCGACGGCAACGCGGCCAACGCGCTCGGCGCGCTGCACGCCGAGCGCGGGGAGACCCAGACCGCCGAGCGCTGGTACCGGGCGGCGCTGGACGCGGGCGACGACAACGGCGCCTACAACCTCGGGCTGCTCTGCGCCGAGCAGGGGCGGACGGCGCAGGCCGAGCAGTGGTACCGGCGCGCCGCCTACGCCGGGCACCGGGAGGCCGCCAACGCCCTCGCCATCCTGCTGCTCCAGGGCGGCGACACCACCGGCGCCGAGCCGTGGTTCTCCAAGGCCGCCGAGGCCGGCAGCGTGGACGCCGCGTTCAACCTCGGGATCCTCCACTCCGGGCGGGACACCGCGCAGGACGCGCGGATGGCGCTGCGGTGGTACGAGCGGGCGGCCGCCGCCGGGCACACGGAGGCCGCGCTGCAGGTCGGCATCGCCCGGCTGCGCGAGGGCGACGAGCAGGAGGCCGAGCGGCATCTGCGGTGCGCGGCGGGCGGCGGCAGCGCGGAGGCGGCGTACCGGCTCGCCACGCTGCTCGACGCGCGCCGGCCGCCGGAGCCGGCGCACGAGCTGGGCGAGATCGTGCACGAGAAGACCGAGTGCGAGGAGTGGTACGAGCGAGCCGCCACCCAGGGGCACCGGCGGGCCCAGGTGCGGGTCGGCATGCTCGCGGCGGCGCGGGGGGACGTGGTCGAGGCGGCTCGGTGGTACCGGACGGCGGCGGAGGCGGGGTCCCGCAACGGCGCCTTCAACCTCGGGCTGCTGCTGGCACGGGAGGGGAGCGAGCCGGAGGCGGCCATGTGGTGGACGCGCGCCGCGGATGCCGGTCATGGCCGGGCGGCGCTTCGGCTGGCCCTGGTCTACGCGCGTCGTGGCGAGCTGGCGGAGGGGCAGCGGTGGGCCGACTGCGCGGTGGCGCTGGGGCCGGCTGAGGTCTCGGAGCGGGCGGGGCGGCTGAGGGATGCCCTGCGCGAGGAACTGTCCGCCTGACGCCCCTCCGGGGTCCCCTGACGCCCCTCCGGGCTCCGCCGGACCTCACCCACCCACCTCCCACCCGCCGACCCGTCTCCGTCGGCCGTGAAGTGGCCCTGGTCACGTGCCCCCCAGGCGATTTGCTTCCGTCGGCTCCTCTCGCGTAATGTTCAGTTCACCGACGCGGGGTGGAGCAGCTCGGTAGCTCGCTGGGCTCATAACCCAGAGGTCGCAGGTTCAAATCCTGTCCCCGCTACTGAAGGCCGAGGGCCGGAATCCAGAGATGGATTCCGGCCCTCAGTCGTTTCCGGATGTCGGGGCAGCGAAAAGAGGGGGCTCGCGCCCCCTCCTGCTAAGCGGCTCACGTCCTGCTCAGCGGCTCACGCGCCCGTGCAGTCCGGGCACACTCCGCGGTAGGTGACCTCGACGTCCGACACCGTGAAGCCGAAGCGCTCCGTGTCGGGGAGATCGGCGAGCGGGTTGCCCGTCGGGTGGACGTCGCGGATCGCGCCGCAGCGGGCGCAGACCAGGTGGTGGTGCGGGCGGTGCGCGTTCGGGTCGTAGCGCTTGGCGCGCTTGTCCGTCGACACTTCCAGCACCTCGCCGAGCGAGACCAGTTCACCCAGCGTGTTGTAGACGGTCGCCCGGGAGATCTCGGGCAGCTTCGCGACAGCCCGTGCGTGGACCTCGTCGGCCGTCAGATGGACGTGTTCGCCGTCGAGGACCTCGGCCACGACGCGCCGCTGCGCGGTCATCCGCCATCCGCGTCCACGCAGCCGTTCCAGAAGGTCGCTCATGGCTACCAGCCTAACAGCTAGGGGGACCAGGACGGGAATAGGTGTGAGATTGGATTGCAAGTTGACTTAGACCTTGTCCAATGTAGGATCGAGAATGCTTTGAGTTCAGGACAGGACTGGGACAGGACGAGTCAGCAATGACGCAGGAGGCGCACGTGACGCAGGGACCGCTCACCACGGAGGCCGGTGCCCCGGTCGCCGACAACCAGAACAGCGAGACGGCGGGCGTCGGCGGGCCGGTCCTCGTCCAGGACCAGCTGCTGCTGGAGAAGCTCGCCCACTTCAACCGGGAGCGCATCCCGGAGCGGGTCGTGCACGCCCGCGGCGCCGGCGCGTACGGCACCTTCACGGTGACCGCCGACGTCACGCCGTACACCCGGGCCGCCTTCCTCTCCGAGGTCGGCAAGGAGACCGAGGTCTTCCTGCGCCTGTCGACGGTGGCGGGGAACCTCGGCGCGGCCGACGCGGTCCGTGACCCGCGCGGCTTCGCGCTGAAGTTCTACACCGAGGAGGGCAACTACGACCTCGTCGGCAACAACACCCCGGTGTTCTTCATCCGGGACGCGATCAAGTTCCCGGACTTCATCCACACCCAGAAGCGCGACCCGTACACCGGCAGCCAGGAAGCCGACAACGTGTGGGACTTCTGGTCGCTGTCGCCGGAGTCGACCCACCAGGTGACCTGGCTCTTCGGTGACCGCGGCATCCCGGCGTCGTACCGGCACATGAACGGCTACGGCTCGCACACCTACCAGTGGAACAACGAGGCCGGCGAGGTCTTCTGGGTCAAGTACCACTTCAAGACCGACCAGGGGATCAAGAACCTCACCGCGGCCGAGGCGGCCCGGATCGCCGGCGCGGACCCCGACTCGCACCAGCGCGACCTGCGGCAGGCGATCGAGCGCGGCGAGTTCCCCAGCTGGACCGTGCAGGTGCAGATCATGCCGGCGGCGGACGCGGCGGCGTACCGCTTCAACCCGTTCGACCTCACCAAGGTGTGGCCGCACGAGGACTACCCGCCGATCGAGATCGGCAGGCTGGAGCTGAACCGCAACCCGCAGAACATCTTCGCCGAGGTCGAGCAGTCGATCTTCAGTCCCGCGCACTTCGTGCCGGGCATCGGCCCCTCGCCCGACAAGATGCTCCAGGGCCGGCTCTTCGCGTACGGCGACGCGCACCGCTACCGCGTCGGCATCAACGCCGACCACCTGCCGGTGAACCGCCCGCACGCCACCGAGGCGCGCACGAACTCGCGCGACGGCTTCCTGTACGACGGCCGGCACGGCGGCGCGAAGAACTACGAGCCGAACAGCTTCGGCGGGCCGCAGCAGACGGGCCGACCGCTGTGGCAGGCCACCTCCGTCGACGGTCCCACGGGTGGCCACGCCACCCCGGCGCACGCCGAGGACGACGACTTCACGCAGGCGGGCGCCCTCTACCGGCTGATGTCGGAGGAGGAGAAGGAGCGGCTGGTCGCCGGCCTCGCCGGGGCGATCGCACCGGTCTCGCGCGAGGACATCGTGGAGCGGGCGATCGGGAACTTCGGCAAGGCGGACGCCGACTTCGGCAAGCGGCTCCAGGCCGCGGTGCAGGCGCTGCGCGGCTGAGCCGACGGCGCGGCGCCCGCGCCTCCCTCGGCGTCCGAAGGGCCTGGGGGACACCCCCAGGGCGGGCCGGACCCCATGGTGCTCGGGGTCCGGCCCGTTCCGTCAGCCCGGACCGCCGGCCCGGCGCGGCCCCGGAGCGGCTCACAGCGCCGGTACGGGCTCGCGGGCCGGCGCCCAGCAGCGGATGATGTCGCGGACCGAGACGATGCCGACGACCTCGCCGCGGTCGAGGACGACCAGGTGCCGGAAGCCGCCGTGGGCCATGGCGCGGGCGGCCTGCTCCAGCGTCCAGACGGGGGCGGCGAAGACGACGTCGGTGGTGGTGTGGGCCTGGGCGCGTTCGATGTCGGGGTTCTGACCGAGGCCGACGGAGTTGAGGATGTCCCGTTCGGTGAGGATGCCGATGCCGCCCGCGTCCGGGTCGAGCACGACGGCGGCGCCGATGCGGCGGGCGGACATCAGGGCGGCTGCCTGGCGGAGAGTGTGGGCGGGGCCGACGGTGAGGATCACCGTGCTCATGGCGTCACGTACGAGCATGGATGGGGCCACCTCCTCGGAATCCTGCGCTTGCGCCTGGATTCACATGTTCACAAGTGGGGGTGGTCCCAGACTGCCAGGTAAAAGGCGGGTCAACAAGGGGGCGCGTGGAGCCTGTTGAGGGGCGTACCGGGAGTACTCCCGTTCCTCAGTGACGCTGGTTGAGGTACCCCAGCAACTCGTCGTGCAGCAGGCCGTTGGAGGCCGTCGCGTTGCCGCTGTGCGGGCCCGGGCGGCCGTCGAGGCCGGTGAAGGTGCCGCCGGCCTCCGTGACGATGATCGCGTTGGCCGCCATGTCCCAGAGCGACAGCTCAGGCTCCGCGCAGATGTCCACCGATCCCTCGGCGACCATCATGTAGGGCCAGAAGTCGCCGTACGCGCGCGTGCGCCACACCTGCCGGGTGAGGTCGAGGAAGCCGCCCAGGCGGCCCTTCTCCTCCCAGCCGGACAGGGAGGAGTACGCGAAGGAGGCGTCCGACAGTTCGGCGACGCGCGAGACATGGATGCGGCTCGCGGAGCTGAGGCTGCGGCCGGTGAACGCGCCGTGGCCCTTCGCGGCCCACCAGCGGCGGCCGAGGGCGGGGGCGGAGACGATGCCGACGACCGGTTCGTAGCCCGTCTCACCCGCCTCCATCAGCGCGATGAGCGTCGCCCAGACCGGGACGCCGCGGACGTAGTTCTTCGTGCCGTCGATGGGGTCGATCACCCAGCGGCGGGGGCCGGTGCCTTCGACGCCGTACTCCTCGCCGATGATCGCGTCCCGCGGGCGGGCGCGCTGGAGCTGGCCGCGGATGAGTTCTTCCGCCGCCTTGTCCGCCTCGCTCACCGGGGTCATGTCCGGCTTCGTCTCGACCTTCAGGTCGAGGGCCTTGAAGCGGTCCATGGCGGCGGCGTCGGCGGCGTCCGCGAGGACGTGGGCGAGTCGCAGATCGTCGAGATAGTCCGGCATGTAGGGCACGGTATCCGTAGGGGTCGGTACGGGGCCAGCACAGGCGCCGTGGCGGTACGTCGTCGGGGTGCCCGGGGTAGGGCCGTTTGCCCGCGTCGGCAGCGTTCCGGGGCCGGGACGGTCCCCGGCGTGTCCGGCGCAAAGCCGTACCCCCGACCCCACGCGAACCCTTGACAGTGCATACCGGCGCGTCAAATCTGGGCGCAGAGTCGTTCCGCCCAGGGAGGCGATGATGCCTGCTGCCCGGGAGTCCCTGCTGGACGCAGCCTGTACGGCCCTCGCGCGCCGGCCGTGGTCCGCGGTGCGGATGGTCGACGTCGCCGCGGCGGCCGGAGTGTCCCGGCAGACCCTGTACAACGAGTTCGGCAGCAAGGACGGGCTGGCCCGGGCGCTGGTGCGACGGGAGGCCGACGGCTACCTCGCCGGGGTCGAACGGGCGCTCGCCGCTCCGGGCGAGCCGAGGGAGCGGCTCACGGCCGTGGTCGAGTGGACCAGCTCCCTCGCCGGGGGGAACGCGCTGATACGGGCCATGCTCACCGGCTGCTGGAGCGAGTGGCTGCCCGCCCCGCCGCTCGCCGCCGTGCGGTCCGCCTCCTCGGTGCCGGCGCAGCGCCGCGCGGACGGGGCGCTGCCGACGCCGCGCGACTTCGTACGGATCGTGCGGGACCGCGCGGTCACCGCCCTGACGGGGCCCGCCGCCACCGCCGCCGAGCTGACCCGCCCCTGCGAACTGGTCGTACGCCTCGCGCTGTCCTGCGTCGCGGCACCACCGGCCGAGGGCGGCGGCATGGCGGAACTGGTCCGCGCGGTCGTCCCCGGCCAGGCGGTGTGAGCCTCGGGCGCGAGGGGGCCCTGCGATGCCCGTCCGCGCCGTTCCGGCCGGCGGGGCGGCGTCAGTGCGCCGAGCCCGACAGCTGCAGGCCGATCACGCCGACGATGACCAGGCTGATCGAGACGATCTTCAGGGTGGAGACCAGGTCGCCGAGGAAGATCATGCCGTAGATCGCGGTGCCGGCCGCGCCGATGCCGGTCCACACCGCGTAGGCGGGACCGACGTCGAGTTTCTTCAGGGACAGGGTCAGCAGGCCGAAGCTGCCGAGGGCGAACGACGCGAAGGCGACCGTCGGCCAGAGCCGGGTGAACCCGTGCGAGAGCTTCAGACACACGGCGAAACCGGTCTCCAGAATCCCGGCCACGACGACCAGCAGCCACGCCATGCGCTGTCCTCCCGTTGATCCGGATCTCCGGCTCGGTGCGATTATGCACTTACCGTGCCGGGGCCCCGGCAAACAAGGCGGAACGACGGGGAGCGGTGCGCAGGCGCTCAGTCGCCGTCCCTGCGCTCTCGCGTGGCCAGCAGCCGGCGCAGCGAGTACAGCCGCGAGGGGTCCGCGTGCCCCTGCTCGACGAAGGCGTCCAGCGCGCAGTCCGGCTCGTCGTGGCTGCACGCGCGCGGGCAGCCCTCCGTGCCGGGTTCGAGGTCGGGGAAGGCGTTGATGACCCGGGACGGGTCGACGTGGGCGAGACCGAAGGAGCGGACGCCCGGGGTGTCGATGACCCAGCCGTCCATCACCGTCAGCGGCAGTGCGAGCGCCGACGTGGTGGTGTGCCGGCCGCGGCCCGTCACCGCGTTCACATGGCCCGTCGAACGCCGCCGGTCCTCCGGGACCAGCGCGTTCACCAGCGTCGTCTTGCCGACGCCCGAGTGGCCCACGAACGCGGTGATCCGGCCGTCCAGGTACTCGCGCACCCGGTCCGCCGCGTCCCCGTTCTCCAGCTCGTCGCGGCTGGTGACGACGTGCGGGATGTCGAGGGCGCCGTACAGCTCCAGCAGCTCGTCGGGCGGGGCCAGGTCCGACTTGGTCATCACCAGCAGCGGCTCCAGGCCACCGTCGTAGGCGGCGACCAGGCAGCGGTCGATCAGGCGGGGCCGGGGTTCGGGATCGGCGAGGGCCGTGACGATGGCCAGCTGGTCCGCGTTGGCCACGACCACCCGCTCGAAGGGATCGTCGTCGTCGGCCGTGCGGCGCAGCACCGAGCTGCGCTCCTCGATCCGGACGATCCGGGCGAGCGTGTCCTTCCTGCCCGACAGATCGCCCACCAGGGCCACCCGGTCCCCGACCACGGCCGCCTTGCGGCCCAGCTCACGGGCCTTCATCGCCAGCACGGTCCGGTCCTCGACCAGGCAGGTGAGCCGACCGCGGTCGACCGTGAGGACCAGCCCCTCGGCCGCGTCCTCGTGCTTGGGCCGGATGTTCGTCCGCGGCCGGTTGCCCTTGCGGTTGGGACGGGTGCGGATGTCGTCCTCGTCGGTGTGCTTGCCGTAGCGGCGCATGGCGTGTCCCTACTGCCCGAGCATCCCGGTCCACAGCTCCGGGAAGTCCGGCAGGGTCTTCGCCGTCGTCGCCACGTTCTCGATCTGAACGCCCTCGACCGCCAGGCCGATGATCGCACCGGCGGTCGCCATGCGGTGGTCCTCGTAGGTGTGGAAGACGCCGCCGTGCAGCCGGCGCGGGCGGATGTGCAGGCCGTCGGCGGTCTCGGTGACATCACCGCCCAGCTCGTTGATCTCCTTGGTGAGCGCGGCCAGCCGGTCCGTCTCGTGCAGCCGCAGATGCGCCACGCCCCGCAGGGTCGAGGGGGAGTCGGCGAGGGCCGCGACGGCCGCGATGCCGGGGGTCAGCTCGCCGACGTCGCCCAGGTCGACGTCGATGCCGTGGACGGTGCCCGAGCCGGTGAACTCCAGTCCGTACTCGGTGAGTTCGCAGGAGCCGCCCATCTCGGTGAAGATCTCCCGCAGCCGGTCACCCGGCTGGGTGGTGCGCTCCGGCCAGTCCGGGACCAGCACCTTGCCGCCGGTGACGAGGGCCGCCGCCAGGAACGGCTGGGCGTTGGACAGGTCCGGCTCGACCGTCAGGTCCCGGCCGAGCAGCGCGCCCGGCGCCACCCGCCACACGTCGGGCTCGCCGCCCGACTCCGGGGTGTCGACCTGGGCGCCGACCGCGCGCAGCATGTCGACGGTCATCCGGATGTGCGGCAGGGAGGGCAGGGTCGCGCCGGTGTGCCGGACCTCGACGCCCTGGTTGAAGCGCGGGCCGGACAGGAGCAGGGCCGACACGAACTGGGAGGACGAGGAGGCGTCGACCGACACCGGGCCGCCGTCCAGGGCCCCGGCGCCGTGCACGGTCAGCGGCAGCGTGCCCCGGCCGTCGTCGTCGATCCGGGCACCGAGCTGCCGCAGCGCGTCGATCACGCCGTGCAGCGGACGCTCGTACGAGCGCGGGTCGCCGTCGAACCGGACGGGGCCGTCGGCCAGCGCGGCCACCGGCGGCAGAAAGCGCATCACCGTGCCGGCGTTGCCGACGTCGACCGTGGCCGGGCCGGTGAGGCCCGTCGGCAGCACTCGCCAGGCCTCCCCGGTGCCGTCGGGGCCGACCCCTTCCTCGATCTCCACGCCCATGGCCCTGAGGGCGCCCGCCATCAGCAGGGTGTCGCGGGAGCGCAGCGGGCGGCGCAGCCAGCCGGGCTCGGAGGCGAGGGCGGCCAGCACCAGCGCGCGGTTGGTGACCGACTTGGACCCGGGCACGTGAACGGTCGCGTCGACGGCTCCGCTCGCGTGCGGGGCGGGCCAGAGGGCGGTGGAAGCGGTGTCTGGGGCCATGGGCCCCACTTTATAGGGGCGGCCGGGGGTCGTTCTTCGGCTGCGGCCGAGTGGGGCGCCTCCTCACGCCTCCTCACGCCTCCAGCAGCCACCCGCCTCCGCCGATCAGCGAGCACAGGGTCACCGCGTGGAACAGGAACAGCCACAGGCCCGCCGGTACGTGGGTGAGCCGCGACAGCTGGTCGGCGTCGGAGTCGCCCGCCCCACCCCGTGACCGCTTCATCTGCAGCTCGAACGGCGGCCGTACCCCGCCGAGCAGCAGGAACCACACCACCGCGTACGCGAACGCCGCCTGCACCTGCGCCCCGGCCAGCCAGGACACCAGCAGGAAGGCGCCCCCGGCCAGCACCACGGTCAGGACGCCGTACGCGTTGCGGATCATCACCAGCATCGCCACGAGCAGCGCCGTCGCCACCCACAGCAGCAGCGTGATGCGCCCCGCCGCCAGCAGCGCGGCGCCGCCGAGGCCCAGCAGCGAGGGCGCCGTGTAGCCCGCGGCGGCCGTCAGGATCATGCCCAGTCCGTACGGCTTGCCCCGGCTGACCGTGAGGCCGCTGGTGTCGGAGTGCAGCCGGATGCCGGTGAGCTGGCGGCCGGTGAGCAGGGCGACCAGTCCGTGGCCGCCCTCGTGCGCGATGGTGATCGCGTTGCGCGATATGCGCCACAGCGGGTGCGGCGAGACGACGGCGAGCGCGGTGGCCAGGGTGGCGATCACCACCCACAGGGCGGGGTCGGGCTGGGTGCCGGTGAGCCGGTCCCAGAGGCCGGTCAGCGAGGTGGCGGCGAGGCTGTCCATCTGTCCGAGTGGCTCCCGGTCGTGGTGCGGAATCTGGCAGTGTGGCACGTATGTGCGGACGGTATGCATCGAGTCGTAGGCCCGAGGATCTCGCAGGAGTCTTCGAGATCGAGAAGTGGGGGGCCGAAGAGAGCCTCGAGCCGGACTACAACGTGGCTCCGACCAAAGAGGTCTACGCCGTCCTCGACCGTCCCCTGAAAGACGCGGACTCCCCCCGTCCGGTTCGCCAGCTGCGCAAATTGAAGTGGGGACTGGTGCCGTCCTGGGCCAAGACGCCCGAGGGCGGCGCCCGGATGATCAACGCGCGCGCGGAGACCGTGTACGAGAAGCCGTCCTACCGGCGCGCCTTCGCCGCCCGGCGCTGCATCCTGCCCGCCGACGGCTACTACGAGTGGGTCACCGCGGCGCAGGAGCGCGAGCTGGAGGTCGAGGGCAGGAAGAAGCGGCCGCGCAAGCAGCCGTACTTCGTGCTGCCGGCCGACGGCTCGGTGTTCGCGATGGCCGGGCTGTACGAGTTCTGGCGCGACCGGACCCTGCCCGACGACCATCCGCAGGCCTGGTGGGTCACCTGCTCGGTGATCACCACGGAGGCGGAGTCGACCCCGCTGGCCGTGGCCCCCGCCGAGGGCGGCCCGCACTCCCTGGCCGACATCCACCCCCGGATGCCGCTGATGCTCACCCCGGACCGCTGGGACGCCTGGCTCGACCCGGGCCGCACCGACCCCGACGGCCTGCGCGAGCTGCTGGCCCCGCCCCCGCCCGGTCTGATGCGCGCCTACCCGGTCTCCACGGCCGTCAGCAATGTCCGCAACAACGGCCCGGAGCTGCTGAAAGAGCTGGCGGCGCCGGAAGAGGGCACACTCTTCTGACGTGACTACAGAGATCGTCGGTACGGATGCAGGGGACGCCCGGATCACCTGGCACCGGGCGGAGAAGGCCCGGCTGGTGCTGGCCGCGGGCCATGGTGCCGGCGGCGGCGTCGAGGCGCGCGACCTCCAGGCGCTCGCACGGACGCTGCCCGCGCTCGGGGTGACCGTCGCCCTCGTCGAGCAGCCCTGGCGGGTCGCGGGCAAGAAGGTCGCGCCCGCCCCGAAGACCCTGGACGTCGGCTGGCGCGGGGTGTGGCCGACGCTCGCGAAGCCGGGGCTGCCGGTGATCTCCGCGGGCCGCAGCGCGGGGGCCCGGGTCGCCTGCCGTACGGCCGTGGAGCTGGGCGCACACGCCGTGCTCGCGCTGAGCTTCCCGCTGCACCCGCCGGGCAAACCGGAGAAGTCCCGCGCCGAGGAGCTGCTCGGCGCCGGGGTGCCCACGCTCGTCGTACAGGGCGGCAACGACCCCTTCGGAAAGCCGGCGGAGTTCCCGAAGGGCGACTTCGAACTGGTCGAGGTGGCGTACGGGGACCATGGCTTCGCGGTCCCCAAGCGCGCGGAGACCAGCCAGGAGCGAGCCCTGGAGGTCATCACCGAGGGCGTCGCGAAGTGGGTCGGGTCACTCGGGTGACCCCCGGGAATGCCGCGCCGCGGACCACTGTTGTGGCGGACAGAAGTGCTGAGGCCTCGGCACCGACGTCGTGGGGAAGGAAGTCCGCCGCATGGGTTCGACCATCTGCCAGAGCCGTGAACGCAGCGCCGACCTGGACTGGACGGTGCTGCACACGGCCAAGACCGGTCCTATTCGAGCGGCGGCGGGACCGGGTCGTGTTCTATCCTCCGAAACGAGTGGGACCGCTCTCGGTCCTGCCCGGGATCTTGAGGAGGTGGGTCCGGTCACCGGTACCGACGCAGGGACCGACAACGGCCAGGCGGAGCAGCCCGAGGGCCAGGGCGTGGGCGCGGAGGCGACTGCCGAGTCCACCGCGGAGCGCAGTGCGCGCTTCGAGCGGGACGCGCTCGAGTTCCTCGACCAGATGTACTCGGCCGCGCTGCGCATGACGCGCAACCCGGCCGACGCCGAGGACCTGGTGCAGGAGACGTACGCCAAGGCGTACGCGTCCTTCCACCAGTTCCGCGAGGGCACCAACCTCAAGGCGTGGCTGTACCGGATCCTCACCAACACCTTCATCAACTCCTACCGCAAGAAGCAGCGTGAGCCGCAGCGCTCCGCCGCGGAGGAGATCGAGGACTGGCAGCTCGCGCGCGCCGAGTCGCACATGTCGACGGGTCTGCGCTCCGCCGAGTCGCAGGCGCTCGACCACCTGCCCGACTCGGACGTGAAGGAAGCGCTGCAGGCGATCCCCGAGGAGTTCCGCATCGCCGTCTATCTCGCGGACGTAGAGGGCTTTGCGTACAAGGAGATCGCGGACATCATGGGGACACCCATCGGTACGGTGATGTCCCGGCTGCACCGGGGCCGCCGTCAACTGCGCGGCATGCTGGAGGACTACGCCCGTGACCGCGGGCTGGTCCCGGCGGGCGCGGGAGAGTCGAACGAAGCGAAAGGCTCGGGCTCATGAGCTGCGGAGATCCGCACGAGACGGACTGCAGTGAGGTCCTCGACCACCTGTACGAGTTCCTCGACAGCGAGATGCCGGACATCGATCGTGACAAGTTCCAGCACCACTTCGAGGAATGCTCTCCGTGCCTGGAGAAGTACGGCCTGGAGCAGGCCGTGAAGAAGCTGGTCAAGCGGTGCTGCGGGCATGACGACGTGCCCTCCGACCTGCGCGCCAAGGTCATGGGTCGGATCGACCTGATCCGCTCCGGCCAGACCGTTCCGGAGCACGACGTGACCGCCACCCCGCAGGACAGCTGAACGCCCCGGCGGAGCCGCGCACCGCGCCGTATCACCCGAACGTGCTAATCCTCAGGTCATAAGCCCCGCGTCCACTCCATTCCGCTCTAGGCTCCAGCCTGGTCAGGCGGGTCCGGGAGGGGCGCGATGGAGGCGGTTCCGGCGAGAGCGCACGGCTGTGTGGCCGCCGTCGCCCTGCTGGCGCTGCTCTGCCTGCTGCCGCTGCCGACGGTACGCGCCCCCTGGTGGGCGCTCGGCCTGCTCTGCGCGCTGTACGCCGTCTGCGAGCACGTCGTGCGCCGACGCTTCGGCGGCACCTTCTACCCCGTCCTGCTCGCCGGGGCGTTCCTGCTGCCCCCGCCGGCCGCCGCGCTCGTCGCGCTGCCCGCGGCCCTGCTCTCCCCGGTCGAGCACCGGCCCGCGCTGCCGCGGCGCGTGTGGCGGGCCGCCCGGCCCGCGCTCGCCGTGTGGGGCGCCGCCGAGGTCAACTGGGCGCTCGGCGGCCGGGACGCGGTCGTCGCCTCCGACTTCCCGTACGCGCTGCTGCCCGCCGGCGCGGCCGTCCTCGCCTTCTGCCTGGTCCTCACCGCCCTCGACGGCGGCATCCGCGTGCTCGCCCTGGGCGTCCCGCCGCGCCGGGCCTGGCACGGGCTGCTGTCCCGCTCGCTCGCGCCGGTCGCGGTCCACGGACTCGCCGGGCTGATGATGGCCGTGCTGTGGCGCAGCCCGTACGGCCCGGTCGCCGCGCTGCTCGTGCTGCTGCCGATGTGGGTGTCCTGGTGGATCTTCGCCCAGTACCACCGTGAACGCGCCGCCCACCAGGCCACCATCCGCGCCCTCGTGCAGGCCGTCGACATCAAGGACGGCTACACCCGCGGCCACAGCGAACGCGTCGGACAGGCCTCCGTGATGATCGCCCGGGAACTCGGCATGGACGAGGACCGCGTCGAGGTCCTGCGCTTCGCCGGCATCCTGCACGACGTCGGCAAACTCGGCGTCCCCACCCGGCTGTTGCGCAAGGACGGCCCGCTGACCCCCGAGGAACGCCGGATCATCGAACTGCATCCCGAGTACGGCCATGAGATGGTCCGCGGGATCTCCTTCCTCGGCGAGGCCCGCGCCGCGATCCTGCACCACCACGAACGCCTCGACGGCAGCGGCTACCCGTACGGTCTCGTCGGCGCCCAGATCCCCGAGTGCGCCCGGGTCGTCGCCGTCGCCGACGCCTTCGACGCCATGACCTCCACCCGCTCCTACCGCAGGGCCCGGCCCGTCGAGGCGGCCGTCACCGAGCTGGAGCGCTGTGCGGGCGCGCAGTTCGACCCCCGTATGGTCGCCGCGCTCGCCCGTGCGCTCGCCCGATGGGGGTGCCCCCGTTCCAGCGAGGGCGGGAGCGGGGGAGAGCGGCAGCCCACGGACACCACCGACGAGACGCCGCTGCGGGCCCCGGGCCGGCAGCCGGCCACCGGAACACGCCGGTGACCGCGCTGCGGCTCATCCACGGCGCCGCCGCCCTCGCCGCCGCCGGCTCCCTCGCCGGCACCCTGTGGACCGGCCTCGCGGACCGGGGCGTCGCGCTCGCCTTCGCCGTGCTCATCGCCGTCGGCGAGCTGACCCGCTGGAGCGGCGCCGGGACCCGGCAGGCCGCCCCCCTCGCCACCGCCGGCTCGCTGTCGTACGCGCTGCTCGGAGCGGACGCCGGGCGGCCCGCACAGGCCGGTCCGGCGCAGGTCGCGACCGTCGTCCTCGCCGCCACCCTGCTCGGCGCCCTGCCGCACATCTGGTCCGGGCGCACCACCACCCTCGACCACCTGGCCCGCCGCGTGCTCACCGTCGGCTTCACCGCCGTCTGCTTCCAACCCCTGTACGACAAGGGCCTGTTCGCCTCCTGGGGCGGCCCCCTCTACGCCCTCCTGCTGGTCGCCCTGCTCGGCCTCACCGCTCTGTGCGACGCCGTCCTGGCCGCCGCGCTCGCCCACTGCCGCGCCGGCTGGCCCTTCGGTCCGCTGCTGCGCGAGGAGCTGCGCGGCCTGCTCGGCATCGGCTCCGCGGTCTGCGCGACCGGCGCGGTGATGGCCCTCGCGGTGGCCGTCGTCGGGCTGTGGGCGCTGCCCGTGTTCTGTCTGCCCCTGCTGCTCACCCAGTTGTCCGAGCGGCGGTACGCGGCCGTCCGCGACACCTACCGGCAGACCATCGCCTCCCTCGCCCGCGCCACCGAGATCGCCGGATACACCCCCGCGGGGCACGCCCGCCGAGTCGCCTCCCTCAGCCTCGCCGTCGGCCGGGACCTCGGGCTGACCGAGGGTGAACTGACCGTCCTCGAGTACGCGGCCCTCATGCACGACATCGGCCAGCTCAGCCTCGTCGACCCGGTCCCGGCCGGCGCCACCGCCGGCCTGCCGGCCGCGCAGCAGCGGCGCATCGCGCTGCTCGGCGGGGCCGTCGTCCGGCAGACCGGGGTGGCCGCGGCCGTCGCCGTGATGGTGGAACGGCAGGCGGACCCCTACCGCGAACAGCCGGTCGCCGCGCGCATCGTCCGGGCGGTCAACGCCTACGAGGAGAAGACCCGGGACGCCGGCCCCGAGGCGCCGCTGCGGGCACTGGAGGACCTGCGCCTCGGCACCGCCGGTGACTACGCTCCCGAGGTGGTGGAGTCCCTCGCCCGGGTGCTGGCCCGGCCGCGGGCCCGGCGGGTGGTCGCGCAGGTGGGCGACGGCGGGTCGGGCACGTCACTGTCTGACCCCGCCCGCCGCTGGGTAACCCATGGGTAATGAGCGCCTTTCCCGCCGTACGTGGTTGGATGCGAGGGAGAGGGTGTCCGGGGGCACAAGCCAGCCCACTGTGCGGAAATGGAACTGGCAGGCGGGAATCGTGAGGATCTTCGGCAAGGGACGGCACCGGCCCTCCGCCTCCTGGCGGCAGGCCACCGACCGCGCGTTCACGCTGATCGGCGACGGCCGGTACGAGGACGCGGGCGAGCTGCTGACACGGGCCGCCGACCTGGAGCCCTGGCTGTCGGAGTCCTGGTTCAACCTCGCCCTGCTGCACAAGTTCCGGCACGACTGGGAGCAGGCCCGCGCGGCCGGGCTCCGCGCGGTCGCCCTGCTCGACCGGGAGGCCGGGGCGCCCGACTGGTGGAACGTCGGCATCGCCGCCACCGCCCTGCAGGACTGGCCGCTGGCCCGCCGCGCCTGGCAGGCGTACGGCCTGAAGGTGCCCGGCGGCACCACCGTGGCCGCGGAACCGGCCGGCATGGAGCTGGGCAGCGCGGCCGTACGGCTCTCCCCGGAGGGCGAGGCCGAAGTCGTCTGGGGCCGCAGGCTGGATCCGGCGCGGATCGAGGTGCTGTCCATTCCGCTTCCCTCGTCCGGGCGGCGCTGGGGCGAGGTCGTGCTGCACGACGGTGTCCCGCACGGCGAGCGCACGACGTCCGCCGGCCACGCCTACCCGGTCTTCGACGAGATCGAGCTGTGGGCGCCCTCACCCGTGCCGACCTGGGTGGTCCTGCTGGAGGCGGCCACGGAGGCGGACCGGGACGCGCTGGAGCAGCTGGCGGCCGACGCCGGGTTCGCCGCGGAGGACTGGTCCTCCTCGGTACGGCTGCTGTGCCGGATGTGCTCCGAGTCCCGGATGCCGTCCGACGAGGGCGACGGGATGCACCTGGATCCGCACGATCACAGTGAGCCGGGGCACCCCGGGCCGCTGGGGCATCGCACGGACGGGCAGCTGTGGGTTCCGGAGCGGGAGTGCGGGGTGTCCGCGCCCGCCTCGCTGGTCAGGGGGCTGCTGGACGGGTGGGTCGCCGACAGTCCGGACTCGCGGGACTGGCGGGACCTCGAAGAGGTTTGCTGAGCCATCGACGACCAGCCGCCTTTAGGCTGTACTCGCAGAATTTTCCAGGCTTGCAGGAAGGCGTACGTCGGTCATGGCGCAGCAGGACACCGATCAGCAGCACGCGGGCGTGCTCCCCGTCGACGACGAGGGCTATGTCGTCGACACGGAGGACTGCGAGGAGCGCGAGAAGGCCTGGCGGGAGCGGGGGACCTCGCGGCCGATCACGGTCGTCGGCAACCCGGTGCTGCACAAGGAGTGCAAGGACGTCACCGAGTTCGGTGAGGAGCTGCAGCAGCTGATCGCCGACATGTTCGCCAGTCAGCGCACCGCCGAGGGCGTGGGCCTGGCCGCCAACCAGATCGGTGTCGACCTGAAGGTCTTCGTCTACGACTGCATGGACGACGAGGGTGTCCGGCACGTCGGCGTGGTGTGCAACCCGAAGGTGGTCGAGCTGCCGGCCGACAAGCGCCGGCTGGACGACAGCAACGAGGGCTGCCTGTCCGTGCCGACGGCGTACGCGCCGCTCGCCCGCCCCGACTACGCCGAGGTCACCGGCCAGGACGAGCAGGGCAACCCGATCAAGGTCCGCGGCACCGGATACTTCGCACGGTGTTTGCAGCACGAGACCGACCACCTCTACGGCTACCTGTACATCGACCGGCTGTCCAAGCGGGAGCGCAAGGACGCGCTGCGGCAGATGGCCGAGAACGAGCCACGTTACCCGGTGGTCGCCAACGACTAGCCTCCACCGTCTCGCCGAGCGCCCGGCCGGGATCACTCCCGGTCGGGCGCCCTTCGTATGGCCGCGGCTCGCTCGTCCGTGCGTCGTACAACCGGTCCCTTCTGCGCGCGTTGTGATCCCTAATCGGTCATGTGAGGGGGGAATCTCGGCACCTTGGGGTAGTGAGTGGAGCAAATCCGTTCCCATGGCGGTCAGTTGTGGTGCTGAATGGAGAGGGCGGGGATACGCAACGGCGCACGCCCGGCACACCCGAGGGGTGTGCGCTTCAGGCGGCTGAGAGGGGTTTGTTCGTGCAAGCTCTCCCACACAGCACCACCGCAACGCCGACGGCGGTCGTCGTGCCACCCTCACTGGCACTCCCGGTGATCGAGTCCGCCTTTCCTCGGCAACTGCATCCGTATTGGCCGCGGCTCCAGGAGAAGACGCGCCGCTGGCTGCTGGAAAAGCGGTTCATGCCCGCGGACAAGGTGCATGAATATGCCGATGGACTTTGCTACACGGACCTGATGGCCGGCTACTACCTCGGCGCCCCCGAGGAGGTACTGCAGGCCATCGCCGACTACAGCGCATGGTTCTTCGTCTGGGACGACCGCCACGACCGCGACATCGTCCACGGCCGGGCCGGCGACTGGCGGCGGCTGCGGCACCGCCTGCACGCGGCACTCGACGCGCCCCGGCACCATCTGCACCATCCGGACCCGTTGGTCGCCGGGTTCGCGGACAGCGTGGTGCGGCTGTGCGGCTTCCTGCCGCGCACCTGGAACCAGCGGTTCACCCGTCACTTCCACACGGTGATCGAGGCCTACGACCAGGAATTCCGCAACCGAACCGAAGGATACATACCCGGCGTCGAAGAATATCTCGCCCTGCGCCGGCACACCTTCGCGCACTGGATTTGGACCGACCTGCTCGAACCGAGCGCCGGGTTTGAACTCCCGGATGCCGTAAGGGAAAACCCGGCCTATCGTCGACCGGCGCTGCTCAGCCAGGAATTCGCCGCCTGGTACAACGATCTCTGCTCGCTGCCGAAGGAAATTGCGGGCGATGAGGTCCACAATCTCGGAATCAGTCTCATCACCCATGAGGGGCTGAGCCTCGAGGAAGCGGTCGATGAAGTCAGGCGGCGCGTCGAGGAGTGCATCAGTGAATTCATCGAGGCCGAGCAGGAAGCCCTGCGGTTCGCCGACGGTCTCGCCGACGGAACGGTCCACGGAAAGGAATTGAGCGCCGCGGTGCGCGCCTGCATCGGCAATATGCGGAACTGGTTCAGCTCCGTCTACTGGTTCCACCACGAGTCCGGCCGGTACATGGTCGACACCTGGGACGACCGGTCCACGCCCCCGTACGTGACGAACGAAACGGCAGGTGAGAAATGACCGTCGAGTCTGTGCAGCCCCTGACCCCCGAGACCACCGAACTGCGCGAACCGCCCCTCGCGGGCGGTGCCGTACCGGGCCTCGGGCACGGCCTGAAACTGGCCCGCGACCCGCTGGCCTTCATGTCCCGGCTCCGCGACCACGGCGACGTCGTACGCCTCAGGCTCGGCCCCAAGACGGTGTACGCCGTCACCACGCCGGCCCTCACGGGCGCGCTCGCGCTCAACCCCGACTTCAAGATCGACGGCCCGCTGTGGGAGTCCCTGGAAGGGCTGCTCGGCAAGGAGGGCGTGGCCACCGCCAACGGGCCCCGGCACCGGCGTCAGCGCCGCACCATCCAGCCCGCGTTCCGACTGGACGCCATCCCGCACTACGGGCCGGTCATGGAGGAGGAGGCGCATGCGCTGACCGAGCGCTGGCGGCCCGGCGAGACCATCGACTGCACCTCGGAGTCCTTCCGGGTCGCCGTCCGCATCGCCGCTCGCTGCCTGCTGCGCGGCGAGTACATGGACGAGCGCGCCGAGCGGCTCAGCATCGACCTCGCCACCGTCTTCCGCGGCATGTACCGCCGGATGGTCATCCCGCTCGGGCCGCTGTACCGGCTGCCGTTTCCGGCCAACCGCGAATTCAACCGGGCCCTGGCCGATTTGCATCTGCTGGTCGACGAGATCGTCGCCGAGCGGAGGGCATCTGGTCAAAAGCCGGACGATTTGCTGACGGCATTGCTGGAGGCGAAGGACGACAATGGCGACCCCATCGGGGAACAGGAGATCCACGACCAGGTCGTCGCGATACTCACCCCCGGCAGCGAAACAGTCGCCTCCACGATCATGTGGCTGCTCCAGGTCCTCGCGGAACACCCGGAACACGCCGAGAAGGTACGGACCGAGGTCGAATCCGTGACCGGCGGTCGACCGGTCGGATTCGAGCACGTCCGCTCACTCACGCACACCAACAATGTCGTCGTCGAGGCCATGCGGCTCAGGCCCGCCGTATGGATATTGACGCGGCGCGCGGTCACCGACACCGAACTCGGTGGCTATCGCATTCCGGCCGGGGCGGACATCGTCTACAGCCCGTACGCGATCCAGCGTGACGCCCGCTCCTACGACCGACACCTCGACTTCGACCCCGACCGATGGCTGCCGGAGCGGTCCAAGGACGTACCGAAGTACGCCATGAGCCCCTTCAGCGTCGGCAACCGCAAGTGCCCCAGCGACCACTTCTCCATGACCCAGCTGAGCCTGATCACCGCGGCGGTCTCGGCGAAGTACCGCTTCCAGCAGGTCAGCGGGTCGAACGACACGACCCGGGTGGGCATCACCCTGCGCCCGCACGACCTGCGACTGCGGGCGATGCCCTGGTAAGTCACCTGTTACCGGCGTGCGCTCGGGCGGCCGACAGGCCCCGGAACGCACGCCGGTAGGCGTTTTTGGGCGGTGCCGAGCGCCCGGACGAACTGCAAGCAGGCTCAGAAGTCCTCGTCCAGGTCGACGGTGCCCTCGACCGCGACCTGGTACGCCGACGGGCGGCGCTCGAAGAAGTTCGTCAGCTCCTGAACGCCCTGCAGCTCCATGAAGGAGAACGGGTTCTCCGAGCCGTACACCGGGGCGAAGCCGAGACGGGTGAGCCGCTGGTCGGCGACGCACTGAAGGTACTGGCGCATCGACTCGGTGTTCATGCCCGGCAGACCGTCGCCGCACAGATCGCGGGCGAACTGCAGCTCGGCCTCGACGGCCTCCGCCAGCATGTCGGTGACCTGCTGCTGAAGCTCGCCGTCGAAGAGGTCCGGCTCCTCCTTGCGGACGGTGTCGACCACGTCGAACGCGAAGGACATGTGCATCGTCTCGTCGCGGAACACCCAGTTGGTGCCGGTGGCGAGGCCGTGCAGCAGGCCCCGGCTGCGGAACCAGTAGACGTAGGCGAACGCGCCGTAGAAGAACAGGCCCTCGATGCACGCGGCGAAGCAGATCAGGTTGAGTAGGAAGCGACGGCGGTCCGCCTTCGTCTCCAGCCGGTCGAGCCGCTCCACCGAGTCGATCCACTTGAAGCAGAACTCGGCCTTCTCGCGGATGGAGGGGATGCTTTCGACCGCCGCGAAGGCCGCCGCCCGGTCCTCGGGGTCGGGCAGGTAGGTGTCCAGCAGGGTCAGATAGAACTGGACGTGCACCGCCTCCTCGAAGAGCTGACGGCTCAGGTACAGCCGCGCCTCGGGGGAGTTGATGTGCTTGTACAGCGTCAGGACCAGGTTGTTCGCGACGATCGAGTCGCCCGTCGCGAAGAACGCGACCAGCCGGCCGATGAGGTGGTGTTCCTCCGGCGTCAGCTTCGCGAGGTCGGCGACGTCCGAGTGGAGGTCGACCTCCTCCACGGTCCAGGTGTTCTTGATGGCGTCCCGGTAGCGCTCGTAGAAGTCCGGGTAGCGCATCGGACGGAGAGTCAGTTCGAAGCCCGGGTCGAGCAGATTGGTGTTACGGGTGGTGCTGGTCATTACTGGCAGGCCTCGCAGGACTCGGGGTTCTCAAGGGAGCAGGCGACCGCGTCGGGGTCGGTGGCCTGCTGGACGGGGATGGTGGCCGGGGCCTGCGCCTGGGCGGCACGGGCGATCCGGGTCGCCGGGCGGGAGCGCAGGTAGTACGTCGTCTTCAGGCCCGCCTTCCAGGCGTACGCGTACATCGACGAGAGCTTGCCGATGGTCGGCGTCTCCAGGAACAGGTTCAGGGACTGCGCCTGGTCCAGGAACGGGGTGCGGGCCGCCGCCATGTCGATCAGACCGCGCTGCGGGATCTCCCACGCCGTGCGGTACAGCGCGCGCACGTCCTCGGGGATCCACACGAAGTCCTGCACCGAGCCGTTCGAGTCGCGCAGCGCCTCCCGGGTGCGCGCGTCCCACACGCCGAGGTTCTTCAGATCCTGCACCAGGTACGAGTTGACCTGAAGGAACTCACCGGACAGCGTCTCTCGCTTGAACAGGTTCGACACCTGCGGCTCGATGCACTCGTACACGCCCGCGATGGAGGCGATGGTGGCCGTCGGGGCGATGGCGAGGAGCAGCGAGTTGCGCATGCCGACGGACGCGATACGACCGCGCAGCGCCTCCCACCGCTCGGGCCAGGTCGGCTCGACGCCGTAGTGGTCGGGGTGCAGCACACCCTGGGCCGTACGGGTCTTCTCCCAGGCCGGCAGCGGGCCGCTGCGCTCGGCGAGGTCGGTGGAGGCCTCGTACGCGGCGAGCATGATCCGCTCGGCGATCCGCGTGGACAGGGCCTTGGCCTCCGGCGAGTCGAAGGGCAGGCGCAGCTTGAAGAAGACGTCCTGCAGCCCCATCGCGCCGAGACCCACCGGGCGCCACTTGGCGTTGGAGCGGCCCGCCTGCTCGGTCGGGTAGAAGTTGATGTCCACGACACGGTCGAGGAAGGTGACGGCGGTGCGGACCGTCTCGTCCAGCCGCTCCCAGTCGATGTCGTCGGCCGCCGGGTCGACGAAGGCGCCCAGGTTGACGGAGCCCAGGTTGCAGACCGCCGTCTCACCGTCGTCCGTGACCTCCAGGATCTCCGTGCAGAGGTTGGAGGAGTGGACCACATGACCCGGCAGGGCCGTCTGGTTGGCGGTGCGGTTGGCGGCGTCCTTGAAGGTCATCCAGCCGTTGCCGGTCTGCGCCAGGGTGCGCATCATCCGGCCGTACAGCTCACGGGCCGGCATGGTCTTCTTCGCCAGGCCCGCGGCCTCGGCCGCGCGGTAGGCGGCGTCGAACTCCTCACCCCACAGGTCCACCAGCTCGGGCACGTCGGCCGGGGAGAACAGCGACCACTCGGCGTCGGCGTTCACCCGGCGCATGAACTCGTCCGGGATCCAGTGCGCGAGGTTCAGATTGTGCGTACGGCGGGCGTCCTCACCGGTGTTGTCCCGCAGCTCCAGGAACTCCTCGATGTCGGAGTGCCAGGTCTCCAGGTAGACGGCGGCGGCCCCCTTGCGCCGGCCGCCCTGGTTCACCGCCGCGACGGAGGCGTCCAGGGTCTTCAGGAACGGCACGATGCCGTTGGAGTGCCCGTTGGTGCCCCGGATCAGCGAACCGCGGCTGCGGATCCGGGAGTACGACAGGCCGATGCCGCCGGCGTGTTTCGAGAGCCGGGCCACCTGGTGGTAGCGGTCGTAGATGGAGTCCAGCTCGTCCAGCGGGGAGTCGAGGAGGTAGCAGGACGACATCTGGGGGTGCCGGGTGCCGGAGTTGAAGAGGGTGGGTGAGGACGGGAGGTAGTCGAGGCGGCTCATGAGGCTGTAGAGCGACGCGACTTCGTCGGCGGAGCGAGGGGTGTCGTCCTCGGCCAGGCCGCTCGCCACCCGCAGCATGAAGTGCTGGGGCGTCTCGATGACCTTGCGGGTGATCGGGTGCCGCAGGAGGTAGCGGCTGTGCAGCGTGCGCAGGCCGAAGTAGCCGAAGCGGTCGTCGGCGCGGGTGTCGACGAGCGCGTCGAGGCGTGCGGCGTGCAGCCGCGCGAACTCCGCGGTGCGGTCGGCGATCAGACCCTCGCGGTGGCCCACGGTGATCGACTCGGTGAAGGACGTCACACCCTGCGAGGCGGCCTCGGCGCGGATGGAGAGGGTCAGCAGCCGGGCGGCCAGCTTCGAGTAGGCGGGGTCCTCGGAGATGAGCCCGGCGGCGGCCTCGGTGGCCAGTTCGCGCAACTCCGCCTCGTCGGCGCGGGCGGACCGGCCGCGCAGCGCGGCGCCGGCGACCCGGCCGGGGTCGGCGTCGGGGAGGTCGGCGGTCAGCTCGGTCAGGGTCCGCAGCAGCGCGGTACCGGGACCGTCGGTCTCCAGGCCGGTGGCTGAAGCCGGATCTGCTGGCGCGATGGTCACGTGGGGCTCTCCCTCGCTCGGCACGGGGGCCTTGCGGAGGGCAGGGGCAGCCACGAGCGCACAGGGCGTCGCGTCCACCGGCCCATTCCACGAGGCCCGGACGTCTCAGGGCACCCGGACCGGACGGCCGGGCGCGCTGCGGCAGGTCCTCGGACTGACTCCTGTGCGATGCGCTCCGTTTCGGGGGCGGACATGCACAAGTACACCGTTGCGGGACAGTTCCGGATTCGCACCGGATTCCCCTGCGACGACAGCGAGGACGAGCATACATCTAGTGCCGGGCTGTCGTGGCACCCCCAGATGTTGTGTCGCGCCGGTCTCAGAGCGTCAACTGATAGGTGAGCAGAGTGATGTCGAGCAGCTCGGGCATCGGATTCCAGTCGCGCTCGGGTGTGCGAACGAAGCCGAGGCGTTCGTAGATGCGGTGGGCGGCGTGCATGGTGCGCTGCGTCGACAGCACGACGGCCCGACAGCCCTCGACGGCCCGCGCGCGCTCGACGCACGCCCGCACGAGGGCCTCGCCGGCACCGCGGCCGCGGCCCGCGCGCGCCACGGCCAGCATGCGGATCTCGGCCTCCTCGGGGCGGGCGATGTCGGCCATGGGGCCGGGGCGGGGGACGAAGGTGACACCGCCGAGGAGGATGCCGTCGCGCGTGGCCACGAGGACGTCCGAGGCGGCGGCCCGCTTGGCCACGTCCCGGAGTTCGGCGAGGTACACGTCGCCTTCGCCGAAGTCGAGGAGGCCGTCCTGGAGGTAGGCCTGGGCGGTGATCTCGCCGAGTTCCGCGTACTCGGCGGGAACGGCGGGGCGGATCAGTATGTCCATGGTGCGAGTGTGCACGACAGCGGGCCGCCGGAGGTGCTCGATCCCGGCGGCCCGCTGCGGACGGTGACGGGCTACGCGGTCGGTGCCAGCTCCTTCTGCACGCGCGGGGCGCCCGCGTCCGCCGTGTAGTCGTCCGGACGCGTCTCGTCGATGCCCTCGGGGGCCTTCACGGCCTTGAGGACGAAGGTGAGGACCACGGTGACCGCGATGTTCAGGACGAACGCCGTGAGGCCGATGTAGCCGATCTCACCGATGCCGGGGATCTCCTTCGCCGACCCGCCGAAGTGCTGCTGGGTCGGGGAGGCGACGCCGTACGCGGCGACGGTGCCGTACGCCATGCCGACCGCCCAGCCGGCGAGCAGGGCCCAGCGGTGGAACCAGCGGGTGAACAGGCCGCCGACCAGGGCCGGGAAGGTCTGCAGGATCCAGATGCCGCCCAGCAGCTGGAAGTTGATCGCGACCGTCTTGTCCATGGTGAGGACGAAGACCAGGGCGCCGACCTTGACCAGCAGTGAGACGATCTTGGAGACCTGGGCCTCCTGCCGCGGTGTGGCGTCCGGCTTGATGAAGTCCTTGTAGATGTTGCGCGTGAAGAGGTTCGCCGCCGCGATCGACATGATCGCCGCCGGTACGAGCGCGCCGATGCCGATCGCCGCGAAGGCCACGCCCGCGAACCAGTCCGGGAACATGTCCTCGAACAGCTGCGGGATCGCCAGCTGTCCGTTGGTCACCTTGACCCCGGCCGCGATCGCCATGAAGCCCAGCAGGGCCAGCAGGCCCAGCATCAGGGAGTACAGCGGCAGGATCGTGGTGTTGCGGCGGATCACCTCGCGGCTCTTGGAGGACAGGGTCGCGGTGATCGAGTGCGGGTACATGAACAGGGCCAGTGCGGAGCCCAGCGCCAGCGTGGCGTACGTCCACTGGCCCGCCTCCGGCGGCACGAGCGCCCCGCGCGGCTTGCCGGTGGCCGGGCTGACCTGGCTGAACGCGTGGCTTGCCTTGGCGAAGATGTCGTCGAAGCCGCCCAGCTTGATCGGGATGTAGATGATCGCCACCGCGATGACGATGTAGATCAGCGCGTCCTTGACGAACGCGATCAGCGCGGGCGCGCGCAGCCCGGAGGAGTAGGTGTACGCCGCCAGCACGCCGAAGGCGATGAGCAGCGGCAGGTCCTTCACGAACCAGTTGGTGTTCTCGCCGCCGCCGACACCCATCACGTCCAGCACCGCCTGGATGCCGACGAGCTGGAGCGCGATGTACGGCATGGTCGCGAGGATGCCGGTCAGGGCCACCGCGAGCGACAGCCCCTTCGAGCCGAAGCGGCCGCGGACGAAGTCCGAGGTCGTCACGTACCCGTGGCGGTGCGAGACCGACCACAGGCGCGGCAGGAAGGTGAAGATCAGCGGGTAGACCAGGATCGTGTACGGCACCGCGAAGAAGCCGGACGCGCCCGCCGCGTAGACCGCCGCCGGTACGGCGACGAAGGTGTACGCCGTGTACAGGTCGCCGCCGAGCAGGAACCAGGTGATCCAGGTGCCGAACGACCGTCCGCCCAGACCCCATTCGTCCAGCGAGTGCTCGTTGTCGGCCCTGCGCCAGCGGGCGGCGAGGAAGCCCATGACCGTGACGGCCAGGAAGCAGAAGATGAAGACGCCGAGCGTGACGCCGTTGACGCCGTCCTTCACTTCGCCTCACCGCCCTTCTGGGACGTGCGGCCGCGCTGATCGCGCAGCCACAGCTTGTACGCGATCATGGTGAGTGCGGCGGAGATCAGCACCCAGAGCATCTGGTACCAGTAGAAGAACGGGATCCCGATGAAGGCGGGGTCCGTCTTGGCGTAGGAGCCGACCCAGAGCAACGCCACGAAGGGTGCGACGAGACAGAAGGTGATGATCACCCGGACCGGTGTGACGACCGGTGGTCTCACTTCAGGTGTTTCGGACATGCCACGGCTCTCCGTCCCCTCGCTGATCACCTGTGTAATGCGCAGGCAATCTAGGTGACGGTGTCGCGGCAGTGGAAGACCTCGTCCGCATATCGGTATACCGATTCAGCGAACGTCCACGGGCCGCGCCCGTGGCGGGACTTACTCGGCGGGCCGCTTCAGCCGTGCCACGAACTTGTAGCGGTCGCCCCGGTACACGGAGCGCACCCACTCCACCGGCTTGCCCTCGTGGTCCAGGGAGTGGCGGGAGAGCATCAGCATCGGCAGACCGACATCGGTGCCGAGCAGACCGGCCTCGCGCGGGGTGGCCAGCGAGGTCTCGATGGTCTCCTCGGCCTCGGCGAGATGGACGTCGTAGACCTCGGCGAGGGCGGTGTAGAGGGACGTGTACTTCGCCAGGGAGCGGCGCAGGGCAGGGAAGCGCTTGGCGCTCAGATGCGTGGTCTCGATGGCCATCGGCTCGGCGTTCGCCATGCGCAGCCGCTCGATGCGCAGCACGCGTCCGCCGGCACTGATGTCGAGCAGCTCGGCGAGCCGGTCGTCCGCGGTGATGTAGCCGATGTCGAGCAGCTGCGAGGTCGGCTCCAGGCCCTGGGCGCGCATGTCCTCGGTGTAGGAGGTGAGCTGGAGCGCCTGGGAGACCTTGGGCTTGGCGACGAAGGTGCCCTTGCCCTGGATGCGTTCGAGCCGCCCCTCCACGACCAGCTCCTGCAGGGCCTGGCGGACGGTGGTGCGGGAGGTGTCGAACTCGGCGGCCAGCGTGCGCTCAGGGGGGACCGGCGTGCCCGGAGCCTGCGTCTCCGTCATGTCGAGCAGATGCTTCTTCAGGCGGTAGTACTTGGGCACGCGCGCGGTACGGACGTTCGTCCCGGTCTCGTTCTCCGCACTGCTGACGTCGGTGCTCATGCTCTGCCTTCCCGGCTCCGGATGCCGAAAGCGACCGACCTGGCATCGGCCACGGTTCACATCGTGGCACGGCTTCGAGGGGCAGGAGTCCCCCGCACGCTCCGTGATCCCCTCTATATACCGTCGCACCCGCTTTTGGTCTAGTCCATCGGGCGGGCAAGGGGTGCGGCGCGCCCCCCTGCCCGGATCCGGGAGACAGGCCCTAGATTCCCTGCCAGTCCGGCTTGTTGGCGTAGGTGTGCCGGAAGTAGTCGGCCAGCTTCAGCTTGGACGCGGCCGCGTCGTCGACGACCACCGTGGCGTGCCGGTGCAGCTGCAGCGCGGAGGCCGGGCAGACGGCCGCGACCGGTCCCTCGACGGTCGCGGCGACCGCGTCCGCCTTGCCCTCGCCCGTCGCCAGCAGCACCAGGTGCCGGGCCTCCAGGATGGTGCCGATGCCCTGGGTGATGACGTGGTGCGGCACCTGGGCGATGTCACCGTCGAAGAAGCGGGCGTTGTCGACGCGGGTCTGCTCGGTCAGCGTCTTGATCCGGGTGCGCGAGACGAGCGAGGAGCACGGCTCGTTGAACCCGATGTGCCCGTCGGTGCCGATCCCGAGCAGCTGCAGGTCCACCCCGCCGGCCTCGGCGAGCGCACGGTCGTACGCCTCGCACGCCGCCTGGATGTCCTCGGCGGTGCCGTCGGGCCCGAAGAACGCGTCCATCCCGACGCCGAGCGGCTCCAGCACCTCCCGGCGCAGCACCGAGCGGTAGGACTCGGGGTGGTCGGCGGGCAGCCCCACGTACTCGTCGAGCTGGGCGATGCGGGCTCGGGAGGTGTCGACGGCGCCGGAGCGCGCCTTCGCGGTCAGCGCCTGGTAGATGGGCAGCGGGGTGGAGCCGGTGGCCACGCCGAGCAGGGCGTCGGGCTTGCGTCGCAGCAGCTGGGCCATTGCCTCGGCGATCAGCTCGCCGCCCGCCGCGGCATCCGGAACGATGACAACTTCCACGCTGGGCCTGCCGTTCTGAAGTGGGCTCTGTGCGTCTCTGTGTGGTTTAGACCAATCTAACAGAAGCGGGGTGCGGCAACCCAGGAACGAAAAGGTGAAGAGAGGGAGAAAGGGAAGGGAGAGGGATGGGAGAGAGAGGGGGGCGGCTGCGGGAGGTGCCGATGTCCGCGTCCGCGTGCGGGCGTATCGCCGACAATTCTCTAGGGTCCGCTATAAAATGCGCCCATGGTGCAGGGGCAGGACGCGAAAGCGCAGGTCGGCACGGCCAGGGCCCGAGGCCGGCCGCGATCCTTCGACCGGGCCACCGCACTCCGGAAGGCACTCATGGCCTTCTGGGCGCACGGCTACGAGGCCACCTCGGTCTCCGACCTGACCCGGATCATGGGCATCGGGGCCCCGAGCCTGTACGCGGCCTTCGGCGACAAGCGGACCCTGTTCGAGGAGGTCGTCCGGGTCTATGCCGACACGTACGGCGCCTTCGGTGACCGCGCGATCGCCGAGGAGGCCACGGCCCGCGCCGCCGTCGTGCGCATGCTCCACGAGGCTGCCGCCGCGTACACCGACCCCGCGCACCCGTACGGCTGTCTGATCGTGCACGCCGCCACCAACTGCGCGAGCCCCGAGGTCGAGCGGCCGCTGCGCGAGCGGCGCAACGCGAACATCGCCGCCGTCGAGTCCCGGATCCGCGCGGACCTCGCGGCCGGGCTGCTCCCTGCCGGCACCGATGCCGCCGCCCTCGCCCGGCACACCGGCGCCATGATCCAGGGCATGTCCCAGCAGGCGCGCGACGGAGCGAATCGGGAGCAACTGGAAGCACTCGCGGAAATTGCCATGGCCATCTGGCCCCGTGGCTGACCGAGGCGGGCTAGGCTTCGTGGCATCGGGTGCCATACGTCGTGCATGCCGACAAGACCGTGGACACACGCTTGTGGTCTAGTCCACAATCGAACTGAACAAGCCTCCGTCTTCCCCGCACAGGAAGGCGGATCGAGGAACCGGCGCTCTCTGCCCTGACTGCCCCGGCTCCTCGACCTTCGGCCGACCGGGACCGCACACCCCACGGCCGATGATGCTCCGGGCTGCGGTGCCGGGAGGGTTGAGGGTCCCTCCCAGGCGCCGCGGCCCGCGGGTGTTTTCGGCCACCGCAGGCCCGCGGGTACGCTCGCACCGTGCCCTCCATGAACGAGCTGGTCCGACAGCACACCGCCCTCGACGACTCCGACCTCGAGTGGCTCCATCTGCTGGTCTCGGAGTGGCAGCTGCTCTCCGACCTCTCCTTCGCCGACCTCGTTCTGTGGGTACCCACCCGGGACGGCACCCGCTACGTCTCGGTCGCCCAGATGCGCCCCAACACCGGCCCCACCTCCTACCAGGACGACATGGTCGGCCACCTCGTCCCGCGCGGCCGCCGGCCCATGCTGGACGCGGCGCTGGACGAGGGCCGGATCGTGCGTGAGGGCGACCCGGAGTGGCGCGAAGAGGTCCCCGTACGGGTCGAGTCCATCCCCGTACGGCGCGAGGGCCGGGTCCTCGGGGTGATCGCCCGCAACACCAACCTGCTGACCGTCCGCACCCCGAGCCGGCTGGAGCTGACCTATCTCCAGAGCGCCTCCGACCTCGCGCAGATGATCGCGGCAGGATCGTTCCCCTTCCCCGGGCAGCAGGTCGACATGGACGCCTCGCCGCGCGTCGGCGACGGCCTGATCCGGCTGGACGTCGACGGCGTGGTCCAGTACGCGTCCCCGAACGCGCTCTCCGCCTACCACCGGCTCGGCCTCGCCGCCGACCTGCTCGGCCACCACCTCGGGCAGACCACCGCCGAACTCGCACCGACCCGTGGCCCGGTGGACGAGGCGCTCGCCAAGGTGGCCAGCGGCTGGGCGCCGCGCGAGTTCGAGATCGAGGCCAAGGACGGGGTGATCCAGTTCCGGACGATCCCGCTCAAGCCCAAGGGCACCCGGATCGGCTCGCTGGTGCTGTGCCGGGACGTCACCGAACTGCGGCGCCGCGAACGCGAGTTGATCACCAAGGACGCGACCATCCGGGAGATCCACCACCGGGTGAAGAACAACCTTCAGACCGTCGCCGCCCTGCTGCGTCTGCAGGCCCGGCGCATCGAGTCCGAGCGCGGCCGGGAGGCGCTGGAGGAGGCCGTGCGCCGGGTCGGCTCGATCGCCATCGTGCACGAGACGCTGTCTCAGAACCTGGATGAGCGCGTGGAGTTCGACGACATCGCCGACCGTGTGCTGGCGATGGTCGCCGAGATCTCACCGGGCAAGGTGACCGGCCGGCGCACCGGCCGCTTCGGGATACTCGACGCCGAGGTCGCCACGCCGCTGTCGATGGTCCTCACCGAGATCCTGCAGAACGCCCTGGAGCACGGCTTCCGCGAGGGCGACACCGGCACGGTCGAGGTCTCCGCGGTCCGCGGCGGCACCACCAAGGAGGCCCGCCTGCTCGTGACCGTCCAGGACGACGGCGTCGGACTGCCCGAGAACTTCGACCCGCACCGCTCGGGCAACCTCGGCCTGCAGATCGTGCGCACCCTGGTCGAGGGCGAGTTGGGCGGTTCCTTCGACATGGTCCCGGCACCGGAGCGGGGGACCCGGGTGATCCTCGACATTCCGGTGCGGGCGCAGAAATAGCCGACAGCCCGGTGACGAAAGGGCGTTGGGCAAAGACGCGCCGAGCGCAGCAAAAAGCCCCGGACCGCCATGGGTCCGAGGCTTGTGCTCGTTGCTGCTCTGCTTGAATCGCGATGGGGGTCCCCCCGGCTCGAGCACAGCCGAGAGTTGGGGGAGCATCGGGGGATACTGCGCGCTGCGGCTCGGGGGCGGGAGATGCGTGCGTGCTGCACGCGCCGCCAAGCTCAGGCTGTCAGCAGGGGTGGGTATGTCAGGCGGAGGCCTGACGAGCCCGGTTGCGGGCGGCGCGGCGCTTCATGGCGCGGCGCTCGTCCTCGCTGAGACCACCCCAGACGCCGGAGTCCTGACCGGACTCGAGCGCCCACTGCAGACACTGCTCGATCACCGGGCAGCGACGGCAGACGGCCTTGGCTTCCTCGATCTGCAGCAGCGCAGGACCGGTGTTGCCGATGGGGAAGAAGAGCTCGGGGTCTTCCTCGCGGCAAACGGCGTTGTGACGCCAGTCCATGGCTGCTACCTCTCCTTGGTTCCTCTGAACGTATTACGTACAGGTTGCTTGTGAATGTGAACGCTTTCACGAATCCCTCAACAAGTGAAGGGCCGACCGCCGAGTGTTCCCCGGCGTGGTCCTTGGTTTGAAGAGGGGTTCTGGTGATCAGTGGAGGCCGGTGTTGCGGGCCGTCCCGATCGCCACGTAGAGACTCGCAAACCTCAGCGACGGATACAACCCCTTCCGGAAAGTTTTTTTTGATTCCTCGGTGTCGACTAGGTCACAGCCGTACTTCCATGGGGTGGATCCTGGCCTAAACGTTCGAGTGAAAGGACTTTAGCCCGTTCCGCTCACACAATCACACGCAGTGCACGGCGTACGCCTGTGAACGTCACGCTCGTACGCAGCCCGAGGTGGTCACCGTCCATCTGCAGGGGTAGGGGCGCCTTCGAATGCAAGGTGAACTGGTCCAGATCGTGCAGTGAGAGCACGTGCCTGCCATGGGGGCCGTGCTCGGGGGACGAAGTGAGCAACTGGGTGCCATACCGGGCAACGGAGGCCGTCGACAGCCGGCTCAAGCCCAGTACGTCGACGCCGGTGTCGAACGAGGCCTTAGGCGATGTGTACATGGGGCGATTGCCGAGATACGTCCAAGGGGACGTGTTCGAGACTATGGCCACCACAAGATCACCGATCGGGTCCTCGCCGGGCCGCTCCAGCGTGATCGCCCCGCGCCGGCGGTTCTGCTCGCCGACGAACTGCCGGATCACCTGCCGCACGTACAGCGCGTGTGTCGACTTCTTGCCGCGCTCGCGCTGCTGCTCGACCCGCCCGACCACGCCCGCGTCGAAGCCGAGTCCGGCGTTGAAGGTGAACCACCGGTCGGGGACCGCCTCGTCCTCGGTGCCGGGCGTGCCCGACGCCAGACCGAGGCCGACGACCCGCTCGCTGCCCTCGCGCAGTGCGTCCAGCAGGGCGCCGGTGGCCTCCACCGGATCATTGGGCAGGCCCAGGGCGCGGGCGAAGACGTTGGTGGATCCGCCGGGCACGACGGCGAGGCCGGGCAGGCGGTCCAGGTCGGGGCCCGCGTGCAGAAGGCCGTTGACGACCTCGTTGACGGTGCCGTCGCCACCGAGGGCCACCACGAGGTCGATGTCGTCGCTGTCCGCCGCCTGCCGGCCGAGGTCGCGCGCGTGGCCGCGGTACTCGGTGGTGACCGCCTCCAGCTTCATCTCGCTCGCCAGCGCGTGGATCAGGACGTCGCGCCTGCGTGCGCTTGTGGTGGTTGCCGCCGGATTGACCACGAGAAGTGCACGCATGGATGGCAGCGTACCTACTGGGGGGTACCGGGCCCACACCGAGGTAGGGATCAGGTAAGAGGCAGGCACGTGAGCCTGAACACGTGGCGCTGCCGCAGGCCGTCGCCGTGGGGGCCGCGTGCGGTGCCCGGCCGCGGACCCGCACCCCTCGGCCGCCCTCGGGGCCCGACGGCTACCCTGCTGGGGTGAGCAGTGAGCAGAACCCGAGCCCGGACGCCGCCGAAGCGGCCGCAGCCGACGGCCCCCGGCCCCGTCGGCTGACGTACGCCGCCGTGCTGGCCGCCCTGGAAGGCCTCGCGCTGGTGGCCGGTGGGCTGTGGGTGCTCGTGCTCGGGGTCACCGGGGACCCGGACGGCCGGCAGCAGGCCGTGACCCTGGGCGTCACGCTGGTCGTGCTGGCGCTGCTGCCGCTGCTCGCCGCGCGCGGACTGCTGCTGCGGCGCGGCTGGAGCCGCGGCCCGGCCGTGATCACCCAGCTCATGGCGCTGCCGGTGGCCTACAGCCTGCTCCAGGCCGACAGCATGGCGATCCCGGCCGGGATCGCCCTCGCGGTGATCGCGGTGGCCGCGCTCGTGCTGCTCGTCAACGGCGAGACGACCCGGGCCCTCGGCATCAAGGGGCCGGGCCGCGCCGAGTAGGCGGGCGCTGCGCCCTCCCGCCCACTCCTGATCACTCCTCGACGAGGAGCTTCTCTCGCAGCTGGGCCAGCGTGCGGGCCAGCAGCCGGGAGACATGCATCTGGGAGATGCCGACCTCCTGCGCGATCTGCGACTGGGTCATGTTCCCGAAGAAGCGCAGCAGCAGGATCCGCTTCTCGCGCGGCGGCAGATCCTCCAGCAGCGGCTTGAGGGACTCGCGGTACTCCACGCCCTCCAGCGCCTCGTCCTCCGCGCCCAGGGTGTCGGCGACCGCCGGCGACTCGTCGTCGGTGTCGGGGACGTCCAGGGACAGCGTGGAGTACGCGTTGGCGGACTCCAGGCCCTCCAGGACCTCCTCCTCGGAGATCGCGAGCTTCTCGGCCAGCTCGTGGACCGTGGGGGAGCGGCCGTGCAGCTGGGACAGCTCGGCCGTCGCCGTGGTCAGCGCGAGCCGCAGCTCCTGCAGCCGGCGCGGCACGCGGACCGCCCAGCCCTTGTCCCGGAAGTGCCGCTTGATCTCGCCGACCACCGTCGGGGTGGCGTACGTGGAGAACTCCACGCCGCGCTCCGGGTCGAACCGGTCGACGGACTTGATCAGACCGATCGTGGCGACCTGCGTGAGGTCGTCCAGCGGCTCGCCGCGGTTGCGGAACCGCCGTGCCAGGTGCTCCACGAGCGGCAGATGCATACGGACCAGCCGATTGCGCAGCTCCGCGTACTCCGGGCTGCCGTCCTTCAGCCCGCGCAGCTCCACGAACATCGCCCGCGCGCCGCTGCGGTCCTGGGGGTCGTGCTGTGCGGCCTGCACGGCCTCCGCGCCCAGCGCGTGGTCCTGCGCGTTTCGCTCGTGCTCGCTCATCGTCCCGCCCGTAGCCCTTCCCCGAGCCCTGGCCCCCGTGCGGACGGCGGGCCCGGCGTCGCCGGGTTCCTCCGGCCGCACGTCCTGCACGGCACCGTCACCTCCGGCACACGCGGATTCGTCCTCCGGGTGCGGCCTGGCCTGCTCGGGGATGCCGTCGATGCCGTCCGCCATGCGCCGGGAACCGTCCCGAGGGGTCTCCCCGGAGATCTCGCCCGCTCCCCCACTCTCGGCTCCGCTCGAGCGGGGGGACCCCCATGAACCGGGGACACCCCCGTCCCCGGCCGGCAGCTCCCGTGTGCCGCGCTCTTCGTCCCGCACCGGACCGTCCCCGTTCCTCACGCCGGGCCGGGGCCCGCGCCGCGCTGTTTGTAGAGGCTGATCGACACGGTCTTGTCCTCGTCGACGGCGGACGAGACCTTGCCCGCGAGGGCCGACAGCACGGTCCAGGCGAAGGTGTCCCGCGAGGGGGCGTGACCGTCCGTGGTCGGCGCCGAGACCGTGACCTCCAGCGAGTCGTCGACGAGCCGGAAGACACAGCTGAGCACGGAGCCGGGCACGGCCTGTTGGAGCAGGATCGCGCAGGCCTCGTCCACGGCGATGCGCAGGTCCTCGATCTCGTCCAGGGTGAAGTCCAAGCGGGCCGCGAGACCGGCCGTGGCCGTCCGCAGCACCGACAGGTAGGCACCCGCGGCCGGCAGCCGGACTTCCACGAAGTCCTGATTCGCCGCGGGCTCGCCTGCGATCTGGGACACCCTCACCTCCATGGTGGTACAAGCTTTACGGGGCCGAGGGTCGCCCCCCGGGGGTAACGCGTACGTGGTTCGGCGGTGACGCTATCGCGCTCCGAACGTTCCTGTCCCGGGACCCCAACCCCCCTGGCGTCACTCACAGTAAAGCTGTGTATACGCTCCGTGTCTAGAGGGTTTGCGAGCCCAAATGGGAAGAGCGTGCGCCGGGTTGACGTACCCAGACGTCAGACGCTCGAACCGTCGTGCGGCCGCCGCCGCATGCAGTGTCACACGAGAACACGGTCAGACGGGAACACGACCACGCCAGAACCCGCTCGGACGAGACATCGGCCGGGGCATCGGTCGGGACATCAACCGGGCTCTGCGACGAGAACGTGGTCCACGAAGCACCATCGCCACTCCTCGCCGGGTTCGAAGGACCGCATGACCGGGTGACCGGACGTCTCGTGGTGCTGCGTCGCGTGCCTCCCGGGAGAGGAGTCGCAGCACCCGACGTGGCCGCAGGTGAGACACAGCCGCAACTGCACCGGGTGCGTGCCGTCCCGCCGGCACTCCGGGCAGGTCGCGTCGAGGGGGTCCGGTTCCGGGTGCGGCAGCGCGTCGGCGTGCGTGCACTGTTTCATGATTGCCAGATTACGACGGGTGTGCGGGTGGCCGCGCGGAAAACGAGGGTGGGCGAGGATCATGGACGTGATGCCGCTGCTGTTGCTGGTGGCGGGCAGTGCGGGGATCGCGGGTGTCGCCCGGCGCACCCCGGTACCGGCCCCGCTGCTGCTGGTCGCCGTGGGCCTCCTGGTCTCGTACGTCCCGGGGATCCCGCACTACACCCTGGACCCGGACGTCGTCCTGCCGCTGGTGCTGCCCCCGCTGCTGTACAAGGAGGGCACCGAGAGCTCGTACCTCGATCTGCGCGCCCAGATGCGGCCCGTGGGGCTGCTGTCGATCGGGTACGTGCTCTTCGCGACCTTCCTCGTCGGCTGGGCCGCCTATCTCGTCGTACCGGGGCTGCCGCTGCCCGCCGCGCTGGTGCTGGGCGCGGTGGTCGCGCCGACGGACGCGGTGGCGGCCGCGGCCATCGCGCGCAGGGTCGGGCTGCCGTCCCGGATCACCACGATCCTCCAGGGCGAGTCCCTGCTGAACGACGCCACCGCGATCACCGCCTACAAGGTGGCGCTCGCCGCGGCCGTCGGCGAGGGTGCCACCTGGGCGGGCGGGATCGAGGAGTTCCTGCGGGCCGCCGTCGGCGGTGTCGTCGTCGGACTGGTGCTCATGGTGCCGATCCACTGGCTGCGCACCCACCTGACGGAGGCGCTGCTGCAGAACACCCTCTCGCTGCTGATCCCGTTCGTCGCCTACGGCGTGGCCGAGCAGTTCCACGGCTCCGGCGTCCTCGCGGTCGTCGTGGTCGCGGTGTATCTCGGGCACCGCGCCTGGGAGGTCGACTTCGCCACCCGGCTCCAGGAGGACGCGGTGTGGCGGATGGTCGCCTTCCTGCTGGAATCGGCGGTGTTCGCGCTGATCGGCCTGCAACTGCCGACCGTCCTGAAGGGGTTGGGCGCGTACCAGGGCGCCGACGCGGCCTGGTACGCGATCGCGATCTTCCTCGTGGTCGTCGCGGCCCGCTTCGCATGGGTGTTCCCGGCGACCTTCTGGCCCCGTCTGCTCTTCCGCCGGATCAGGGAGCGCGAGGACAACCCCACCTGGCGGGCGCCGGTCGTGACCGGCTGGGCCGCCATGCGGGGCGTGGTGTCCCTGGCCATCGCCTTCTCGATCCCGCTCACGGTGCACGGCGGTGCCCCCTTCCCGCAGCGCAACCTGATCCTCTTCCTGACCTTCACCACGGTCATCGGCACGCTGGTCGTACAGGGCCTGACGCTCGCGCCGCTGATCCGCCTGATGCGGTTCCCCGGCCGCGACCAGCAGGCCGAGACGCTCGCCGAGGCCAACGCCCAGGCGCAGGCCTCCCGGGCCGCCGAGAGCCGCCTCGACGACCTCCTCGCGGACGAGCGCAACGCCCTGCCCCCACCACTCGCCGACCGCCTGCGCACGGTCCTGGAGCGCCGCCGCAACGCCGTCTGGGAGCGCCTCGGGCAGACCAACCCGGTCACCGGGGAGTCCGTGGACGAGACCTACCGCCGACTGTCCCGCGACATGATCAGCGCCGAGCGCGAGGTCTTCGTCAAACTCCGCGACCACCGCTACATCGACGACGAGATGCTGCGCGACCTGCTCAGACGCCTGGACCTGGAGGAGGCGGCGGCCTACCGGGAGGCGGGCTAGCCAGGTCCTGATCAGCCGGACACTCCTAGGGGAACGGCCGCCCGGTGACGACGGCGGCGATCGTCGTCCCGCGCGCGAAGGCGCCCTCGTCCGCGAGGGCGACAAGCCCGTAGAGCAACTTGGCGACATAGAGACGTTCCACGAGCAGCCCGTGACGGTCCTCGAAGTCCTCCGCGAACGCGTGCAGTTCGGGTGTCGTACGGGCGTAGCCGCCGAAGTGGAAGCGCTCGTCGAGGGACCAGGAGCCGGTACGGCCGCCGAAGGCACGTTCCTGCAGTGTCTGTATGTCGCGTTCCAGGAAGCCGCCCCTGAGGACCGGTACGCCGAGCGCCCGCTGCCCTGCCGCCAGCCCGGCGGCCAGCCCCGCCAGCGTCCCGCCGGTGCCGCAGGCGACCGCGACGACGTCGGCCCGCCCGCGCAGTTCCTCTCCCAGGGCCCGGCAGCCGTGGACGGCCGCGCCGTTGCTGCCGCCCTCGGGCACGACGTACGCCTCCTCGGCGCCGGCCGCGCCCAGGATCGCGGCCAGAGCCCCGGGCTCGGCCTTGCGCCGGTACGTCGACCTGTCGACGAAGTGCAGCCGCATGCCGTCCGCCGCGCACCGGGCGAGGGAGGGGTTGAGCGGACGGTCGGCCAGTTCCTGGCCGCGGACCACGCCGACGGTCGGGACGCCGAGGAGGCGGCCCGCGGCGGCGGTGGCGCGCAGATGGTTGGAGTAGGCCCCGCCGAAGGTGACCAGCGGCCGACCCCTCGCCGCCTCGATGTTCGGCACGAGCTTGCGCCACTTGTTGCCGATGAGGTGGGGGTGGATCAGGTCGTCGCGCTTGAGCAGCAGCCGCAGGCCGTGCCGCTCGAACCGGCCGTCCGTCACCTCTTGAAGAGGGGAGGGAAGCCGGGGCGCGAGCGGATCGAGGCTGGTCACGGCTTCATTGTCGCCCGGCGCTACCCCGCCAGCCGCTCCCCGACCCGATCCCGCAGCCACGCCATGTCGAACCCCTTGGGATCCACCTTCCCCGGCTGCCACTCCAGGTGGCCGATGACCGACCGTTGCGACCATCCGTGCCGTCGGCACATCGCCGCGGCGACCCGCTCGATCGCCTCCAGCTGGGCCTGCGGCCACGGATCCGCCCCGTCGCCGAGGTTCTCGCACTCGAAGCCGTAGAAGTGCCGATTGCCGTCGGTGTTCGCCTCGTCGTCCGGCGGCAGCGCCCTCTCGGCGATCACCGCGCGCAGGACGTCGTCGTCGCCGAGACCGGCGTGGTTGGCGCGGCCGTAGCCGACCAGGTGGACGGTGCCGTCCTTGGTGATCACACCGTGGCACAGCGGGCCGGGCAGCGCCGGACGGCCGTCCCGGCAGACCTGCACCGTGTGCGCGCTGCCCAGGGTCGCCGTGTGGTGGATCATCACGCCGTGGACCGGCCCCCAGGGGCCCTTGTGGTTGCGGTTGTGCTCGCGCCAGTCGCCGACCTCGACGACGGTGACGCCCTCGTCCCGTAAAGCATCCAGAAACCCGCTCGCGGACATGGGTGGGGCCACGCCGTCTCCTTCGTGCCGTGCCGATCTCCCACGACACCTCTACCGAAACCGGCGGACCTGGACCACACCCCTCGCACACTGTGCGAGCCGATCCGGACAACCGGCACCGGCCGGCCGGTGCGGCGGGAGTGGACAGGGTCCCTCTTTGTGCCCAGTGGTGCGATGATCCATTCCCGCTCTTTCGGGTAATGGTGCGGCCACGATCCGTGATGGAAGGCTCGGGTGCCGAGACCGGTGTCCCTCGCTATTCGGCGCCGGGCATACCTGGGAGGCAATTCTCTATGTCGGTAGGCGAAGAGGTCCGCACGGATCAGGGCAAGCCGCAGCAGTCCCTCGGGACGGCGGCAGCGCGGAACCTGGCCACCACCACCAAGTCCGTTCCGCAGATGCAGGAGATCAGCTCCCGCTGGCTGCTGCGCACGCTCCCGTGGGTCGACGTACAGGGCGGCACATACCGGGTGAACAGGCGACTGGCGTACACCGTCGGCGACGGTCGCATCACCTTCGTGAAGACCGGGGACCAGGTCGAGGTCATTCCGGCCGAACTCGGCGAGCTGCCGGCCCTGCGCTCGTACGAGGACGACGAAGTGCTGACGGAGCTGGCCCGGCGCTGCCGTCAGCGCGACTTCGCCCCCGGCGAGGTGATCGCCGACTTCGGCAACCAGACCGGCGAGGTGTACCTGCTGGCGCACGGCAGGGTCGAGAAGATCGGCACCGGCCCCTACGGCGACGACTCCGTCCTCGGAGTCCTCGCCGACGGCGCCTACTTCGGCGAGCAGGCGCTGCTGGACCCGGACGCCATCTGGGAGTTCACCGTCCGCGCGGACACCGCCACGACCGTGCTGATCCTCAGCCGTCAGGACTTCGAGCAGGTCGCGGAGCGCTCGGACACCCTGCGCGCACACCTCGAACAGCTCCGGGCGATCCCCGAGCAGCGGACCAACAAGTACGGAGAGAAGGAGGTCGAGCTGGCGGCCGGTCACTCCGGCGAGCCCGACATCCCGCACACCTTCGTCGACTACGAGCCCCGGCCGCGCGAGTACGAGCTGAGCATCGCCCAGACCGTGCTGCGCATCCACTCGCGCGTGGCCGACCTGTACAACCAGCCGATGAACCAGACCGAGCAGCAGCTGCGGCTCACCGTCGAGGCGCTCAAGGAGCGCCAGGAGCACGAGCTGGTCAACAACCGCGACTTCGGCCTGCTCCACAACTGCGAGTACGACCAGCGGCTCCAGCCGCACGACGGCGTGCCCAGCCCCGACGACATGGACGAGCTGCTCAGCCGCCGGCGGAGCACCAAGCTGTTCCTCGCCCACCCGCGTGCCATCGCGGCGTTCGGGCGCGAGCTGAACAAGCGGGGACTGGTCCCGGAGTCCGTCGAGATCGGTGGCAACCGCATCCCGACCTGGCGCGGTGTGCCGATCTACCCGTGCAACAAGATCCCGGTCTCCCCGGAGCGCACGACCTCGATCATCGCGATGCGTACCGGCGAGTCGGACCAGGGTGTCATCGGCCTCAGGCAGTCGGGCATCCCGGACGAGATCGAGCCGAGCCTGTCCGTGCGCTTCATGGGCATCAACGAACAGGCGATCATCAACTACCTGGTGACGGCCTACTACTCGGCCGCCGTGCTGGTGCCCGATGCGCTCGGTGTGCTGGAGAACGTCGAGATCGGCCGGTGGAGGTGACGTTTCCGCACTTCGCGGCCGTGTCCCCGCTCGCCCCTGAGGGTAGACCCTCGGGACATGCGTCCGGCCGAGCCGGCGACGCCGGTGTCCGCGGACCTGGCGAGGGGGAGACATGGCCGAGTTCATGACGGAGACCGAACAGCCTTCCCCCGCCGTGCCGCACCCCGGCACGGCGGGGGAACGGCAGGGGCGGACCGGTGACAGCGCCGGTCCGCTCGACGGCCAGGAGGCGGCGGCGCTGCTGGAGCGCACCCGCGACCTGGTCGACCCGGAGCTGCGGGCGGCGCTGGAGTCGCTGCCCGGCTCCATGCGCCGGATCGCGCTCTACCACTTCGGCTGGCAGCACGCGGACGGCACCCCGGCGAGCGGCAACGCCGGCAAGGCGATCCGGCCCGCGCTCGTCCTCGCGGCGGCTTCGGCCCTCGGTGGACCGGCGGCCCGTACCGCGGCGCTCCGGGCGGCCGTGGCGGTCGAACTGGTCCACAACTTCACGCTGTTGCACGACGACGTGATGGACCGGGACACCTCCCGTCGGCACCGGCCCACGGCCTGGACCGTGTTCGGCTCCGCCGACGCGATCCTCGCCGGTGACGCCCTTCAGGCGCTGGCCCTGCGGCTGCTCGCCGAGGATCCGCACCCGGCCTCCGGCCCGGCCGCGGCCCGGCTCGCGGACTGTGTCGTGGAGCTGTGTGCCGGACAGCACGCCGACACGGCCATGGAGCGTCGCGCCCCGGGCGAGGTCACCCTCGACGAGGCGCTCGCCATGTCCGAGGCCAAGACCGGCGCGCTGCTGGGCTGTGCCTGCGCCCTCGGCGCGCTCTACGCCGGCGCCGACGGCGAGGACGTGGCGGCGCTGGACGGCTTCGGCCGCCAGGCGGGGCTCGCCTTCCAGCTGATCGACGATGTCATCGGCATATGGGGCGATCCGCGGCACACCGGGAAGCCCGCCGGCGCGGATCTCGAGGCCCGCAAGAAGTCGCTGCCCGTGGTGGCGGCCCTGTCCTCCGGTACGGAGGCGGCGGCCGAACTCGCCCAGCTGTACGGCGAGGCGCATGTGTCCGGTGACGCCGAGGGCATCGCGCGTACGGCACTGGTGGTGGAGCGGGCCGGCGGCCGGGACTGGGCGCAGGCCGAGGCGGCCGACCGGATGGCTCGCGCCGTGCAGGAGCTGTCCCGTGCGCTTCCCGCCCCCGAGTCGGCGGGCGGACTGCTGGCACTCGCCGAGTTCGTCACCCGGCGCACCAGCTGAGGACTGCCGGCACCGGCGGCCGAGAAGAACCCGGAGCACCGGCCCGTGCGGCTCCTGACCCCGCACAGGCACCGAGGCTCCGGCCAGGCGGCCCCGCACACCCCCACAGTGTGCGGGGCCCGCCGCTGTCCGGTGCTCGAAAACACTTGAACCACGACAGTCGGAGTACTATAAATAAAGCACTACACGCGAAGTGGTACGACGGACCGTCTGACGAAAAGAGACCAGCTTGCGCAAGCTCACGTACGTCGTCGCCTGCTCGCTCGACGGCTTCATCGGTGACGAGCAGGGCGACGCCTCCGCGATGCACCGCTTCCTGGACGAGGAGTACTTCGCGTTCCTCGGAACGGAGCTGCCGGAGACTCTGCCCACTCACGTCCGTCGGCAGATCGGCCTCGACGGTCAGCCGAAGAAACGGTTCGACACCATCATTCAGGGCAGGGTCAGCTATGACCTGGCCCTCAAGGAGGGCATCACCAGCCCCTACGCCCATCTGCGCGAGTACGTCGCCTCCCGCGGCATGGCCGAGTCCCCCGACCCGAACGTCGAGATCATCTCCGACGACCTGGTCGGCAGGGTCCGCGCGCTGAAGGCGGAGGAAGGCGGCCTGGACATCTTTCTGTGCGGTGGTTCGCACCTCGCCGGAGAGCTGCTGGACGAGATCGACGAACTCGTCATCAAGACCTACCCGATCGTCTACGGCACCGGCATGCCCATGTTCGGCTCCGGCCTCGACATCAAGGAGTTCACCCTGGACGGGGTGCGCACCTTCACCAACGGCGCGCTCGTGCGGACGTACACGCGCAAGAGCTGAGCCCGCCGCCGAGGCCGTAGCGTGGGCGCATGCCGAAACTGCCCCGCATCTTCCACATCACCGAACGCTCCCTGTGGGAAACGGCCCGAGAGCGCGGCGCCTATGAGCTGTCGACCCGCGGCCGCACCCTCCAGGAGGAGGGCTTCATCCACTTCTCCACCCGCGAACAGCTCCCGCGCATCGCCGCGTTCCTCTACGGCGACTACGACGGCCCGGACGAACTGGTCGTCCTGGTCGTGGACCCGGCCCTGGTCGGCGCGCCGGTGAAGTACGAGGCCATGGAGCCGGGCGGGGAGGAGTTCCCGCATGTGTACGGGCCGCTGCCGGCCGACGCCGTCGTCGAGGTGGAGCCCTGGGGGTGACCGGCGAGGGGGCACGCGCCACCGGCGGTGGTGGCGCCGGGCGTTGATGCTCCACGCCCTCGCCGGGCCGGGCGGACACGCGCCTGGCAGGGCGGTCGTGCGGCGGGCCCGGCCAGGGGGACGGCGGGCCCGGCCGGTGGACGGCAGGGCACGTGCCCGCCGAGTGCGCCGTACGCCCCCTGGTGCCGCAGTCCTGTGCGGCTACGCGACGACCGCGCGTCGACCGGCGTCCGGCAGCGCCCCCGTCCGGGGATCCCGGCCGGTCAGGCAGTAGGTGCCGCCGGCCGGGTCGCGCATCACCGTCCAGTGCGGGCCCTGGCGCACCAGGACGGCCCCGTGCTTCTCGTGCCGGGCGCGGACGGCGGCGGTGTCCGCGCAGGCGAGGTCGAGATGGGCGCCGGCGGGGCGTTCCGTGTCGAGCCGCTGGAGCAGGATCCGCACCGCAAGCCCCGCCGGCGGCTTCAGCACCTCGAACTCCGGTCGCGAACCGGTGAGCCGCTCCCAGCCGGTGAGCCCGGCCCAGAAGCCGCACTCCGCGGCGTACGCGGACGGCGGGATGTCGAGGCACACCTGGTCCAGCCGGCTGCCCGCGGCGACCGGCGGCCGCACCGACTCGCCGTGCCAGGGCACGGCACAGAACGGCTGCCCGGCCGGAGAGCGCAGCACGGCCCGGTCGCCGTGGTCCGCCACCAGCTCCGCACCGCGTTCCCGGGCCGCTCGGGTCAACGCCCGTACGTCCTCCACGCAGAGGTCGAGATGGGCGCCGCCGTCGCCCTCGGCGACGCCCTGGAGCTTCACGCACGCGTCCGTCCCGGCCGGTTCGTCGGGCAGCAGGGTCAGGAACTCGGCCTGTTCACCGCGGGGTTCGGACGCATGGGTGCCGGTGACGGCCGTCCAGAAGGCGCGCGCCTCGGACAGCCGGCCGACGGGCCGGTCGGCGAAGGCGTACGTCCAGCGAATGATCATGTCGGGAGTGTAGGTGTGAACTCCCCGGCGGGACCGGGGAATTCACGTGTGCCCGAAGGGGGCACGCGCGAGCTGCCCGGGACCTCGCGCGGGGCTGCTCGGGGGCGGCGCGCGGGCCGCCTCACTCCGCCGGGCGCTGGAGGAAGCGCAGCTGGTTGCCGGCCGGGTCGCGGAAGGCGCAGTCGCGGACGCCGTACGGCTGGTCCGTCGGCTCCTGGAGCACATCGGCGCCGGACTCCCGCACCCGCTCGAACAGCGCGTCGCAGTCCTCGGTCGTGAAGAGGACACCCCGCAGCATGCCCTTGGCGAGCAGTTCGGCCATCGCCTGCCGGTCGGCGGGGGAGGCGTCCGGGTTCGCGCCGGGCGGCTCCAGCACGATCTCGACGTCCGGCTGGAGCGGCGAGCCCAGGGTCACCCAGCGCATGCCCTCGAAGCCCACGTCGTTGCGGACCTCCAGGCCGAGCACGTCGCGGTAGAAGGCGAGCGCCTTGTCATGGTCGTCCACCGCGATGAAACACGTCTTGAGTTTCACGTCCATGCAGTCACGCTAGGCCCATCCGGCCTGAAGCGCGCGCGACTCGGCAGGACGGGCGGCGTGGGCAGGCGAGGCGGGGGTCAGTAGGGCCGACGGCGCGGGCGGGTGAACGTACGGGCCACGCAGGACGGGATCACCGCGCTCTCCCGGTGGTCGCGGGCCCGGTAGGCGCTCGGTGTCTCGCCGACCAGCTCGGTGAAGCGGGAGCTGAAGGAGCCGAGCGACGTACACCCCACGGCGAGGCACACCTCGGTCACCGTGAGGTCGCCGCGGCGCAGCAGCGCCTTGGCCCGCTCGATCCTGCGGGTCATCAGATAGCTGTACGGCGTCTCGCCGAAGGCCTTGCGGAAGCTGCGCTGGAAGTGGCCCGGCGACATATGGGCGCCGTGGGCCAGCTCGGTCATGTCGAGCGGCTCGGCGTACTCACGGTCCATGCGGTCGCGCAGGCGACGCAGCCTTCTGAGGTCCTCCAGGGTGCTCACCTCCACAGGGTGGCACAGGGCACCGACATCCCGGGATGGAACGATTTCGCACAGGAATGCACATCAGGGTCCCCCATCTTCGACACGTCGTTCGCCTCCAGTTCGCCGCGCATTGACCTGCCCTTGCTTGCCTTGGGGAATGGACCACATCACGTTCCTCGTGGCGGTCGTCATCGTCACGGCACTGGCGTTCGACTTCACGAACGGGTTCCACGACACCGCGAACGCGATGGCGACCTCCATCGCCACCGGCGCGCTCAAGCCGCGCACCGCGGTTCTGGTCAGCGGGATCCTCAACATCGTCGGCGCCTTTCTGTCCACCGAGGTGGCCAGGACGATCTCCGGCGGAATCGTGGACGACACTCTGGTCAGCCCGGCCATGATCTTCGCCGGACTGGTCGGGGCGATTCTGTGGAACCTGGTGACCTGGCTCGCCGGGCTCCCCTCCAGTTCCTCCCACGCCCTCTTCGGCGGTCTGATCGGTGCCGTCTGGGTGGGTGCGGGCTCCGACGGCGTGCACTTCGACAAGGTTGTCGAGAAGGTGCTGATCCCGGCCGTGGCCTCTCCGGTGGTGGCCGGTGTGGCCGCCCTGGTCGCCACCTACCTCGCCTACAAGCTCAGCGCCCGCGCCCGCCAGGACTCGGTGACCAAGGGCTTCCGCATCGGCCAGATCGCCTCCGCGTCCCTCGTGTCCCTCGCGCACGGCACCAACGACGCCCAGAAGACCATGGGGGTCGTCACGCTGACCCTGATCTCGGCGGGCGCCCTCCACCATGACGCCGGCCCGCCGGTGTGGGTGATCGGCTCGGCGGGCGTGGCCATCGGCCTCGGCACCTACCTGGGCGGCTGGCGGATCATCCGCACCATGGGCAAGGGGCTGGCGGAGATCCAGTCGCCGCAGGGCTTTGCCGCCGAGACGGCCTCCACGACGGTGATCCTCACCTCCGCCCACCTCGGCTTCGCGCTGTCCACCACGCAGGTGGCCTCGGGCAGCATCCTCGGCGCCGGCCTCGGCCGCCGTCTGGCGGAGGTCCGCTGGGGCGTGGCCGGACGCATGGTGCTGGCCTGGCTGATCACCCTGCCGGCAGCCGCCCTGGTCGGCGGTCTCGCGGCGAGCGTGGTCAAGCACGGCGGCAACGTCGGTACGGCGGTCATCGCCCTGGTCGCCCTGGCCATCGCCGCCGTCATCGTCGCCGCGTCCCGCCGCAACCCGGTGCGCGCCGACAACGTCAACGACCACCACGAGGTCACCCTCAGCAACCCGGCCCCGACGAACGTCGGCACGGCCGCCTGAACCTCCGGGAGTCCCTCATGCATGTCGACTGGTCCGCCCTCGGCAAGGTGGCCGCGGTCAGCCTCGGTGTCACGGTCGCCGTGGTCGTCGTCTTCACCTTCGGCGTCCTCGGCCTGTCCCGCGCCGAAGCCGGCAACTCCGGATCCGCCGCCGGCCGATCCCAAGCAGCCCTGTGCTTCCTCGCCTGCGCGGCGGTGGTGGCGTACGGGATCTATCTGATCGTGCCGCAGTTCCACTGACCCCGGCGGTGCAGCAGCAGGGGCCCGGCCGGCGAGACCGGCCGGGCCCCATCTTTTCGTTCGACTCCTTTCAATCGACCTCTTCATGCGACGGATACGTCACTCGACAACATATGCCGGTCGCCGATATATATAGATGACATGAGTGATCGACCGCTTCAGGAGCCGACGCTGCTCCTGCTCACCGCCCTGGCCGACGAGCCCAGGCACGGGTACGGACTGATCCAAGAGATCGAGGCGATCTCCCAGGGCCGCGTGCGGATACGCACCGGCACCCTCTACGGCGCGCTGGACCGGCTGCTGCAACAGGGCCTGATCCAGGTCGAGCGCGAGGAGGTCGTCGACGGCCGCGCCCGCAAGGTCTACGCCCTCGCCGAGGAAGGCCGCCGTGCGCTGGCCGCCGAGACGCAGCGGCTGCGTGCCGTCGTCGCCGAGGCCGAGCGCCGCATGGCCGCCCGCCGTGTGCTCGCCGTCCGCCCGAAGGGAGCCCCGGCGTGACGCAACAGCATCCGCCGCGCGCCCTGCGCTGGGCGCTGCGCTGCCACCCGGCCGCCTATCGCGCCCGGCACGAAGCCGAGTTGACCGCGATCTACGCCGAGGTCACGCGGGGCGCAGGCCGGCTCGGCCGGCTGCGTGAGGCGTTCGACATCGCCGGGCACGGGCTGCGGCAGCGCACCGGGCTGGGGTCCGACCGGACGGCCGGTCAGATCCTGGCGCAGGCGGCGCCGTCGGCCATCGCCGTCGCGGCGGGGGGCAGCGTGGTGAACCTGCTGTGGCTCTTCGCCCCCGGTGTCCGGACCCTGTCGTGGTCCTCGTTCCCGGAGGCGGTCGTCCTCGCCGACCAGGTTCTCGTGCCGCTGCTCTGGCTGGCGGCGCTCGCGGGCGCCTGGACCGGGCGCTGGACGGCGGCTCGGACGCTGGCGGTACCGGCGACGGTGCTGCGGCTGGCCGATGTCCCCCTGCTCCTGCTTGCGCACCCCGGCGGCCAACCCGCCTACCCGGCCGCGGTGTTGAGCCTGATGGTGCCGCTGCTCACCGGCGCCGTCGTCCTCGCCGCGCCCAGGGATCTGCTCGGCCCCTGCCGGCACCGGCATGCCGCGATCGCGGGCGCCGGGGCCCTGGCCGTCCTGCTGTGGGGAGCGCAGTTCTGCAACCTGTACTACGCCCTGCCGGGCGGCCCCCGTGCTGTCCACACACTCTGGGCCGGGGCCCTCGCCCTCGCGCTGCTGCTCAGCGGGCGCGATCGGCCGGCCGCCGCGGGTCTGGCGGTTGCCCTGCTGCCCACCGCGGTGCAGATGACGGTGCCGCTGCTGTACCCGCTCTCGCCCGCGGGCGCACTCGCCTTGCTCGCCCTGCTGATCGGCGCCGCGGTGTCCGTCCTGCGCGCACGCCGCCACCGCGCCGGGGCAACCCCGCCGAGCGCGGCGTAGTCAGAAAAGAGACCGCACCCGGACCGCCATGGACGCCATGCTGGGCGGCCTGTGGTCCGGGTGCGGGCAACAAACACCTGCGAGTGAATAAACTCGCAGGTCAGAAGGCGTAAGAGAAGGTCAGGCCTTCTTGGTCTCCTAGTAATGGGCCAGGTTGGTGACCTGCGGCGATCTTTCCTGTGGGGCGCTGACCTGGTCTTTTGGTGATGGGTGGCGATGGGGTGCGACGGTCTTGAGCGGGTGTCTTGCGGACTGTGTGCGGACCGCTGGAGCTCGGTTGTGGATCATCGGGTACCTGAAGTCGCCACGCGAGTGGCCGGTCCGCGGAGCTTCGTCGGGAGCATGCTCCGCGGACCTCCGGAAGCCGGAGACTGCCCCCTATGCGTATCCCCTCAGGGAGTAACTACTTCGAGGTGGTGCTGCGCCCGCAGCAGTGCTTGAACTTGCGTCCGGTGCGCATCATGCATGGGCAGGGGCGGTTCCTGCTGGGCCGAACCACGGTGAGCGGAACGGCGCCGCCAACCGCGTTTCCCGAGGCCATGGCGCGCACCAGGTAGGAGGGATCATCGGCTGCCATCCCCTGTAGGTTCCTTCCCACCACAACGATCAGCGATCCCTCGGCCGCTCTCCGGTACCAGCGGGGGAGGAAGTTCAGCGGCATTCGGTGCAGGAGCTGGCTATCGGGGCCAGTGATCGCGAGGTAGTTGTCTTCGAGCCGAGCCTGAATGCCACCATCGACACCAGGGAGGTCACGCAGGTCCAGCGGCTTACTGTCCTCCATCTGGAACAGGGTCTGAAGGTCGGTGAATCCGTCCTTGCGGTAGCTTGCGAGGACGAGGTCCTGGAATTGCCCGTCACTGTGTGAGCCCCAACCGCCGTAGCAATCAGCGATGATCCCGGCGCGGTCTCCGCCGAATAGAATGCATTCCACTTCGAAGATGACCTTCGGTTCCTTCGGCGCCTTGCCCTTCAGCTGGACCACTTTGGAGGCTACGCAGTGGGGGTGTGCCAGCCGCAGCATGAGGTGGTCCATCCTCGGGTGGTTCATCAGGAGTAGTTCGGCTTTTCCTGTCTCGTCGATCAAGAGATTGCAGGCCGCGCACGTCTGCCGGGAGTTCCCAAGGTGGGCGGTGAGCTGTTCGATGTTGATCCCGGCTAGTGCCTGTCGTACGGCATCCGAGACGTTGATCTTCCTTCCGGCGGTGATGGCGGCACTGGAACGGCTGACCTCGTGAGTGGCCTTCGCGACAGATCCGTTGCTGACAGCCTGGAGACGAGAGCCGATGGCCTCCAGGACACGGTCGTCGACCTTCTGCTCGGTGCCAACTAGCTCGTCGAGCGTTGGCTCTTTGGGGTCGTCCGATGTTGTGTCCAAGTGCAGCCCCCTGAGCAAGACAAGCGCCTCGCCGGCGTCTGACCAGCTGCCGAGTTCGTGATGGACAGCGAAGGCTGTGCGTGCATGCGCCCGGGATCGCTCACTATCGCCGAGTGCTCGGTAGGAGCGAGCCAGGTTCAGTAAACAGGGAGCGCGCAGGGTGTCGTCATTGAGCTGCTCGATGAGGCCCAACGCCTTGCAGAATTCAGCGACCGCCTTCTCGTGATCTCGGGAGTGTGCGTGGTGTGCTCCGACGTTGACATGCAGGGCTGCCTTGAGTGACTGCATCCCCAACTGCTCGGTGATGGGTACGAGCTTGGCGATCTCGGCGACGGCCTGCTCCTTCTCCTCGCCGTGCAGTTGGCACACCGCGGCCATACCGCGGGCGGTGAGGAGCACATGAAGGTCCTTCTGCTCCATAGCAAGATCGGTGGCTTTGTCGTACTGATCGAGTGCCTCGCTCCACTCCTCGTTCCGGGCGTGCACATTGGCCAGGGCCATCCTGCAGTGCAGGACGGCCGACTTGTCGCCAGCCCGCTCGCACTGGTCGAGTGCCTTGGTGATCGTCGACATGGCCTCCCTGTGGAGGCCCCGGCGCGAGTAGAGCACGGCGAGCGCACGGGACGCCTGAGCTCTGGTGGCGGGAGATGCATCGTCCGACATCACGGAGACCACCGACTCCAGGGCCTGAGCGCCCTCCTGCCATCGACCCGCAACGAGAAGGGCTTCTCCCAGCGCAGTCCTGGCCTGGGCCAAGCCGCTTTTCTCCTCGGTCCCTTCCAGTAGTCGAACCGCCTCTGTCAGATAGGTGACCGCCTCACCGATTCGGCCTCGGTGCCACAGATATTCGGCGTTCTTCTGTAGAGTCTGGGCGATAACAATGGGGTTGCCGAGGTGGTTGGCCATGTCCCGGGCGTCGGCAAAGTACGTTTCCGCCTCATCGAGATGACCGACGCCGCCGTGGTAAGAAGCCAGGTAGGCCAGTGCCCGAGCTGCATGTTCGTAGTCGCCGATCCCGGCAGCGAGATTGGCGCATTCGCGGAGGTATTGGGCTGCCTCGTGGATATCTGCTTGCTTCGCAGCCCGAGTACCGAGTCGAAACAGAGCCCGAACCTGTCCCTGAACGTCGCCGGTGTCCCTGTAGATGGCCAGTGCGGTCTCAAGGGGTTGACTGGGCGCAGAGTCCGGCCGTTCCTCCAGGGGGGTTTCGGCGAGTTCCATGAGCGCCTTTGCCTCCCAATCCCGGCTCCCGACAGCTCGTGCCCGCTCGATGTCCAGGGATGCTTCCTGGGCAGCCTCAGAGAACCGGCCCGTCCTGCGCAGCAGTGCCGCGAGTGCTCCGCGATTCCACAGGTCCGCACGATCGTCGGTACGGGACAGGTTCGTGCTGTTCTGGAGGTATAGCTCGGCTCGCCGCAGCTGACCGATGGCCAGGTGCGCCTGACCCAGGTTCCCCAGAGCATGCGCTAGCATCTGGTTGTCTTTGATGATCCGCCAGAATGGCAATCCGTTGCGCAGGTACGGAATCGCGTCGCGAGCCCGCCCGAGGTTGATGAGCAATGATCCCAGCGCGAGCTGCGCCATATGCATCTGGTACGGGTGGTCGGCCTTGTGAGCGGTCTCGGCGCTGCGCTGGTACAGGTCGGCGGCGCGCTGTGTGTCGCCAAGGTGACTGGCAACCATGCCCAGGTTGTACAGAGCCGACGCCGTCCACTCAGCGTTGTCGGACTGGGCGCCGGCTTCAAGGACAGACTGATAGACGCGATCCAGGTCCTTCCAGTGGCTGCCATGCCACAGCGCGGCAGTGAGGTTCGAAACGAGAAGGACAAGTGGCCCCCACATCTGGTGGCACCGAGCCATCTCGATCAGGGAAACAGCCCCTGGGCGATCTGAATTCAACTGGTGCAGGGCGCCTGCATTACCCTGTGCAGGCACTTTCGCTTCCTTGTCCACGAAGCCGATCGACTCCGTCGCGGATTGAGCCCGAACAGCCAGCATGAGGCAGGTCTGCCGAATTACGGTCTCCCGACGCTCGGTTGTGATCGAGGCTGATTTGAGACGGGCAAAGCGGTGCAGGATCTCGTGAAACACATACCGGTCCTCGTCAATCTGCTCGATGAGGCTTAGCTCGAACAGCGAGTCCAACAGCTCAGTTGAGGCATCGAGCTGGACCTCGTCGAGTTCAGCCTCGGGCGTGGTGGCCACCGTGACCACGTCCGAGGTGACGGACATGTGCGGCAGGATCCCAAGAGTGGTGAAGAGTTCTGCCTGTTCCGGGCTGAGTGCGGCATAGCTACGCTCCAGGACGGGCTCCACTGCGGTCTGGCCCGCCCGCAGAGCTCTCACACCCCGATCAGGGTTGGAGATGTCGTCGAGGAATCGGTCGACATTGACCTTGGGGCGACGTGCCAGATGAGCGGCCGCGACATGCAGCGCGAGAGGATGTCCGGCACACGCTTGCCCAAGCGAGGACGCTTGTTCATCGGCCAGCCGAGAAGCTCCAGCGACGGCCCTCACCAGCTCTTCGCTGTGGCGGTCCGGCAGCGGACCGATCTCGATAAGCTGGACCAGCCCGGTCAGGCCGCTGAGCTTTGCCCTGCTGGTGCACACCAAGGCGAAAGGCCCGTCCATCTGGATGACGTCCAGAAGCGCCTCTTCGGAGACCACGTCGTCGATTAGCAGCAGGACCTTGCTGCTGGACAGCGCAGCGCGAAGCGCAGCGAGTTGCTGTGCACGGTTTTCGGGAAGCGGTTCTCCGGGGCGGAGTGTGCGCAGGAGTGCCAGCACGAGATCGGCGGGTTCCCCGTCCCCGGCAGCCAGGGCGAGATCGATGTGGAACTGCCCATCCAGGTAGATGTCTGCGACGAGCCGGGAGAGACGCAGTGCGACGGCGCTCTTTCCGATCCCGGGTGGACCGGTGACCACAACTGCTGGCCTGCAGCCACCATCTGGCCTCTCCAGCAGCCTTCGCCCCTCGTCGATCTCCGCCTCGCGCCCGAACAGAGGGCGCAACTCTCTCGGAAGGCCCGGAACTGCCTGCACACCGGGCAGAGGATGGCCGGCTTCGATCTGCTGGACGTGCTCGTGCAGGCGTGCAAGGACATCGCCGGACAGTACGGCGTCGGCGTGGGCGTGCCGAACGTCCTCGTTGTTGTCCAGTAGTCGGCAGATCTTGTCGTAGTGCCAGATCTCCCACCCTTTGAGGGGGAGTTGTAGCTCTTGCACACGCTCCTGCAGTGCCTTCTTGACGCGGTCGATGCCTCCGCTGCCTGGAACCGAGGAGAGGACGACGTTGCTTGTGATCAACAAGTACTCCGGCAGACGCCCCTTGCGGACGCGATTCGAGTGTGGATTGGCCCACGCGCGAAGCTCTGAGTCGATCTGATTGATCAGCCACTCGGCGTCCTTGGCAGTGCCTTCCGGGCGCTTGCGGAACTTGGCTTGTAGCACCCCGTAGCCCCTCCAGGGCGCATCGGGCGTAGGAAAGTGGGTCAGGCCCTGAAACGAGGCTTCGCGTCCACCGTCAGGGCCGTCCCCGAAGATTTCCACGGTCGGCCCAAGCGCCTTGAGGGCAAGAGCCTGGGACAGTTCCTCGAACCGGTGCGGCCCAAGCGGCGTGAGGGCGTAGTCAGTCATGGCCAGCATGGTGAGGCATGGCACTGACAGTGAGACGCCACGTCTCGCGGCGGGTGCGAGGTCCGCGCTGGCTATGCCTGCCCGAACCGAGGTTAAATAGTTCTATTTTGCTGTCGTGTGACCTTTAGGTGAGAGTTTTGGGGTGTGAGAGTTCGATCTCGATGGCGAGGGCGCCGAGGGCTTCCTTTTCCTGCGGGTAGATGGAGCGGATGTTAGTCACTTGCTCGTCGCGGGTGGCGGTCGGGTTGACATTCGCTGGCCCCTCGCCGTCGAGCAGAGATTCGAAGTTTGGATACTCGGTGACGCGTTTGACCTTGACCTCGCAGGTCTCGTCCGTGCTCTTGATGCGGAAGCGGACGATGTCGCCTGCGGCGAGGTCGGCAAGGTGCGGGTATTTGACCCGCACCTCGATGGTCTTGGTGCCCGCGGCGACGAGGTCGAAGTACTGGCGGTAGAGGTTGAGCTCGTGGACGCGGGCGGTGGTGTCGGTCATGGGGCGGGAACGCTCCTGGTGGCTGGTGCGGTCATCATGCGGCCGATCTCGGCGGCCGAGTACGAGCGGAAGAAGTGTCGGGGGTCGGACAGCAACGTATCTGTCATGGCCAGCAGTTGCTCGGCATACTCTGCGACGGTGCCGGGCCACTGTCGGGTGTCGAGCATCCAGTCGTCTGCACCCTCGGGCAAGGGAGCGCGGCCCTCACGGATCAGCGACTTGGACAGCTTGGCGCCGGTGTCGGTGACGACCTGTGGGCAGAACAAGCGGGCGGGGAGCTGGGCGCGGGTGAGACCGACGGCCTGGAGGGCCTCGTCGACCAGATGGGAGCCGAAGACCCAGTCGCCGCCCTTGACCATCACGTGCAGCGTGCCGTGCGGGTTCGACAGGGCCAGCTCCTTGACCAGGTTGCGATACAGGGTGGCCAGATCGAGGTAGGCGCCTCCGGTCGGGGTGATGGTCGCCTGGTAGGGGCCGTGGTAAAGGCAGACTGCAGTCACTTGAGCGGACTCGCGGTCGGTGAGGCGGACGCGCGTGCGCTCGGCGCGCTTCTCGGCCCAGCCGCAGTCGGGCTGCGGGCAGGGGATGCGCAGGTGTGGTGTGCCGGTGGAGGGGGCGAGCCACCAGCGGGCGGCGTCGAGGCGGTGCAGGAGGCGGAGCCAGGAGCGGCGGAAGTGTTCGCCGGCCTGCTGCTGGCTGTAGGTCTCGATCCGGTGAGGGATGCCCAGGCGCCGAGAGAGCGCGGTGAACAGGGGTTGGTAGAGGGCGGTGACGAGGTCGCTCAGGGCCTCGTGATCGAGGGCTTGGGCGTAGGCGAGCTGGTAGCGGTGACCGCTGACCGGATCGGTGGTCAGCTCGTAGGGGGCGTTGTCGAGGGCGCTGAACAGGACCTCGGTAGGGATGCCGAAGCGGTCGCGTAAGCGGGCGGCCATGGCGAAGGCCAGGGACTGGACGAGCGAGGTGCCGATGTGCGGGGCGCCGTTGATCTGGGTGCCTACGACCAGCACGATCCGCTCGGGTGGGGTGGTCAGGATGCGTGGGGTCAGGACGTCCTCGGCGCGGTGGAGGGCGTTGGCCAGGACGGTGTTCGGTGAGACGGGGTGGGTCGTCACGGGATGTCCCCCTGGGGTGGGTTGGGGTTCATTCGGTTCGGGTGTGGCCGAAGAGGAGGCACTGATGGAGCGTGGCGCGGTCCAGGTAGGCGTCGATCTCTGCTGGTGTGGCGCTGCGGGAGAGCGGGGCGAGGCCCAGGACCAAGGCCACCGGGGTCCCTTGACCGAGTAGGAGGGACCAGGGGCGGCCGGTGGGGATGCGTTTGCAGTAGAGGGTGCCGTCGAAGCGCAGAGCCACCTCGGTCGGGGTGATCTGACGCAGGCGTGGACCGATGTCCGGCGGGGGTGTCGTGGCGGGGCCGAGGCGCAGAGCTTTGGCGACTGCGCGCATGCGTTGCTCGATGACGGCCGGCGTCGCGTAGAAGCTGCGGGGCGGTTGGGGCACCAGAAGGAGGCAGCCAAGAGTGGCGCCGGTTGGAGTGGTGTCCAACCAAGTGGTGGTGGCGAGGGACGCGATCAGACCAGCGGACGTCATGAAGGACTCTGTGCGGGCAGACGTCAGCATGTGGGCACCGCGTTGTGGTGGAAGGCGGCCCAGACGCACTTGCCTGGGCCCTGGCGGTCCATCACTCCCCAGTGGTCGGCGACTGCGGACACCAGCTGCAGGCCGCGGCCGCCGTCGGTGGTGCCCCGTGACTCCCGCTTGGCGGGTGTGCCGTTGCCGCCGTCGTGCACTTCGATGCGCAGCACGGTGAGGTGCAGCTCGACGCGCACCAGGACCTGACCGCCTGCAGGGGCTCCGTGCAGGACGGCGTTGGTGGCCAGTTCGGAGGTGCACAGGCGGATGTCGTCGAGGCGTTCGGTCCGGCTCCATTGGGTAAGGGTCTCGGCGACGAAGGAGCGGGCGGCGCTTGGGGTGGTTCGGCGCCGGTCGAAGAGCATAGTTTCGTGCTCGACGGCGCCGTCGAAGGCTTGGTCCGGTGCGAGGGTGTCCGGCTCGGCGGGCAGTCTGCTGGGCATGTCAACAGCCAACCTCCGTCGCTCGTTTGGGTCGGGAGCCAGCGTGGGGGCCATGTAGGGGGCCACTATGGGGGCCAGAGTTCGCATGCTCCGGGGAGAGCGGATGGGCGACACGGGGATCGGCGCGGTGCTCATCCGGCTGCGCGCTGGGCGCGGTTGGACCCAGCAGCGGGTGGCCGACGAGTACAACGCTCTGGAAGGGCGATCCGCCAAGACCGGTAAGGAGATCGGGCGTTACGAGCGCGAGGTGCGCATCCCGATTCCGTACACCCGCAAGTACCTGGCGCGGGTGTTCGGCGTCGATGTGGCGGTGCTCGATCGGGCTGTGGCGGTCAGCAAGAGCCCCGTGGGAGAAGAGCACAGCGCCGTAGGGGTCTTACAGGAGGGGCCACTTGGGCCCGCCGCGCCTTTACGCTCCGGCGTGGGTGCCGTGTCGGCAGACGCGGTGATGTCAGCCGACTTCGCCCGGTTCATCGCGCAGCGCAACGCTGATGAGTTCGTCGTCGAGCAGTTGGAAGCCGATGTCGCCCGGCTCGCCCGCGCCTACGTCAGCCATCCGCTGCTGGAGCTGTACGTCGAGATCAAGCGGCTGCGGGACGGGGCGTTCGAGTTGCTGCGTGGGCGCCAGCATCCCAGGCAGACCGCTGATCTGTACGTCGCGACCTCACGACTGTGCGGCCTCTCCGCCCATGTGTGCTTGGACATGGGCGACTATGACTCCGCGGCCACCCACGCCCGCACTGCCCGAGCGTGTGCTGAGGAGGTCGGGCACGAAGGGATGCTGGCCTGGGTAAGGGCCGTGGAGTCCCTGATCGCCTATTGGACCGGGCGGTACGAGCAGGCGGCGCGGCTGGCGCAGGCTGGCCGTCACCATCGGGCGCACGGCAGCATCGGAGCTCGGCTGGCCAGTCTGGAGGCGCGGGCATTGGCCATAGTTGGAGACCGGGCGGGCGCAGTGGCTGCTCTGGTGGACGCTGAGCGATCCCGCGAGGCGATGCCCGGCCACGACGACGTACCGGGGATCTTCGCCTTCCCGACTGCCAAGCAGTTCGCCTACGCCGGGACGACCAACCTGGCCGTGGGCGGGCGGGAGCACGTCCAGCAGGCCATCGTCAGCGCGGACACCGCGATCCGGCTCTACCGCAGCGCCGAGGACGACGACCAGTCGGTCGGGGACTTGTTCGCTGCCCATGTCGATCTCGCCCGTGGGCACCTGCTCCTGGGCGACCTGGACGGCACCGAGGCGATGCTCGGATTCGTGCTCGAATCCCCGCCCGAGCGCATGTCGGCCAGCATCGTGCGCCGACTCACTGCTCTGGGCCGGGAGCTGAGCGGGCCGCAGTACGGTGGAGCCGCGCAGGCCACATACCTTCGCGAACGACTCCAGCACACGGCCGTCCTCGCGGCCTCACCCGCCGCCCACTCACCGGAGCTGCCGACGTGACCGAACTGTCCGCCGCACGCGACGCCGCCGTCACCGACCGGAGCCGCCTCGCCGGAAGCGCCTACAACAGCGACCGGGACCTGGCCGCCCGCCAGTCGCTCTACCAGTGGCAGACACCCCGTTACGACCTGCCTGGCATCGTCGCCGAACAGCTAAGCGGCGTACGCGGGCGCGTGGTCGATGTCGGCTGCGGCAACGGCAAGTTCATTCAGCGGCTCCGCGACGACCGGCCCGAGCTGGCTCTGCTCGGACTGGACATCGCGCCCGGCATCCTCGCCGGCGTGCCCGGCCCGGTCGCCGTGGCGGATGCCACCCGCCTGCCGCTGGCCGCGGCGAGCGTCGACGCTGCCTTGGCGCTGCACATGCTGTACCACGTCCCCGACATCGCCCAGGCAGTGCGGGAGCTGTCCCGCGTCGTCGCCCGTGACGGTCTGGTGATCGCCTCCACCAACAGCGACCAGGACAAGGCCGAACTCGACGACCTATGGCAGCGAGCCGCGGGCGACGTCCTCGGTACCGGACGCGGCCCGGCCCGCATCTCGCTCAGCGCCCGCTTCTCTCTGGAGAAGGCCCCGGCCTTCCTGGGGGAGGAGTTCGGCCGGGTGGAGACGATCGAACTGCCCGGCACCATCACGGTCCACGATCCCGAGCCGGTCATCGCGCACTTGGCCTCTTACCGGGCGTGGGCGGACCAGCACGACGTGCCCTTCGAGGCCACGATCGAGCGGGCCCGCACGATCCTTGTCGATCACATCGCTCGACACGGGGCCTTCGAGGTCACGTGCCTGGGCGGCATCCTCGTCTGCCGTCGCTGAGAGCCGACTTGGCTATCGCCGTCGGCCGCGCTCCGTAGGCAGTTCGCTCATCGTCGTGGGCGTGGACGTGGGCTGTGGTGTGGGCGTCACGCGTGTGGTGATGAGGGTGCTCCGGCTGCGAGCTGCCTGGGCTCGCGTGTTCGGCTGCACGGTGATGCGCCAGTTGAGGACCTCGGCGGGGCGCTCGGCACTGTCGAGTTCTCGCCGAGCGGCGATTTCAGCCAAGAGGCGTCGGGGGTTGTGGCCGGCGGTCTCGGCACGGGCGAGGGTCGTGGTCAGGGCTGGCCAGGCGGGATCGGCGAGGACGCGGTCGGCGTGGTCGGGGAGGACTGCGCGCAGGTCCTGCTCGAAACGGCTGGCGGTTGCGGCGCGCGGTGCGCGACGGGTGAGATCCGCCAGGACTGGCTGGGCGGTCTGCTGGTAACCGGCCTGTAGATGGCGGAAGGCTTCTTCGGCCGCTGCGGCTTGCGGCTCGTGGCCGCGCTGCTCATGCCACTTGGCGGCGGCGCGCGTCACATGGAGCGCGGCGAAGATCAGGGCGATGGCGAGTCCGCCCGGATCGTGTGTGGCGTAGGCGAGTTCCTTGGCGGCTTCCCGCAGGGCTGTGGCCGCTTGGTGGTCGGCCCGGATCGCCGAGCGGCGTGCGCGGTTGAACTTCCTTGCTGCTGCTTGCAGTTCGGTCCGGTGCTCGCCCTTGGTGGTGAGGGCCAGATTGTGGAGGGCGTCGCCGAAGGCGTCCAGATGCCCCTGGGCCACGGCGTTGTCGCCTGAGTCGAGGACGGCCTGGGCATCACGGATGGCGCTCTCGGCGCGGTGCCACGGTTCGGCCGGGTCCGTCGTCTGCTGAGGGCGGTCGGCCAGGTCCTGGGTGGGAAGGCGTTCGCAGAGGCGGTTGCAGGACAGGTCGGGGGCGAGCTTTGAGCCGCCATACCAGATCGGCTCGCCTTGGGCGGTGTCGTCGGGCGCGGACAGGCTGTAGCCGGTCACCTCGCCGGTCTCGGGGCCGATGCGCGGCTTGACCTGGATGCCGAGGGAGCGCAGCACGGTGAAGTACTCGTCGATGCTGCGTACGGCGGCGGCGACCGCGTACGCCTGCTCGCGCAGCCACTCCCGCGCGGTCTCCTCCCGGCCCTGGCGTTCCGCCTTCGCCCGCTCGGCGCCGGTCGGGGCACGCGGGGCGGTGAGGTCACCGGACTTCAGGCGGCGCAGCCCGAACTCGGCCTCGATCTTGCGGCATTCCAGCTGTGCCCGCCAGCCGTCCCGGTTCGTACGAGGGCGGCGGCCGTCGGCTCGGACGGTGGTGGCCATGATGTGGATGTGGTCGTCGGCGTGCCGGACCGCGATCCAGCGGCACGCCTTGTCGTCTCCCTCGGGGGCGATGCCCGTGGCGGCTACGACGCGGCGGGCAACCTCGGCCCACTCGGCGTCGGTGAGGTAGCGGTCGCCGGGCGCGGTGCGCACCGGGCAGTGCCACACATGCTGCGGTGGCTGCTTTCCGCCGAGCTCCCGGGTGCGCAGGTCGACGTGGTGGTCCAGACGCCGGGCGAGCTGGGTGTAGGTGGCCTCGGGGTCGCGGCCGGGGTCAGGGGCGCCGGCCATGTCCCAGGCGGCCACGATGTGGGGGTCGGTGTGCTCGTCGCGCCGCCCCTTGCCGAAGAGGTAGTTGATCAGGCCGAGCGTGCTGGAGCCGGTGGAGACGTCAGGCACCATGACCGGCTCCTTCCGCGTGGAGCCGGTCCATGAGTGCGTAACTGGCCTGGGCGGCCTGCTCAATGCGGTCGAGGACGGCCTCGGCGCGCTCGGGTATCGCGCCGGAGTGGATGGCTGCCGTGACCTGGTTCAGGTTGGTGCCGATCCGGTTCAACGCCTTGGTGTGCGCATCGATGGCCTCCACCAGAGGGCGGATGGGGTCGTCCTCTGGGCTGCCGACCATGCCCGCCTTGCCGAGCGCGACGGCGAGGGCGGCGTCGCCGACGAAGCCGGCGAACTTCTGGTGGCGCCGCCTGGCCTCGGCATCGATGAGGCGGACCGCGGTCGGGGTAAAGCGGATCTTCTTCTCCTGGTCGCGTTTCTCAATGGTGCGCTTGCGGTTCATCCGCGCGCGCAGTGCGGGGGCATCGGGCTCACGCCACGAGAGCTGCTCAACGGCGGCAGGCGGTTGACGGGCAGAGGGCTCGGCGTGTGGGGTGATGGAGTCGGCGACGGGCTGCTCGGCGCTGTCGGCGGTAGACGCAGTGCGGGGCTCGTTCACCCCCTCATCAGGCTCGGGCGCCCGCTGGCGCCCGGCCCCCTCTCCCTCCGCCGCTCCAGGGGCGGGGGCAAGCGCGGACGAAGCCTCCTTAGGGGCTCGTTCGCTCCAGCTTGCTGCTGTTCGTCGGTCCCGGCTGAACCAACCCCAGCGTCGGGAAGAAGAGGGGTTCATGTCGTTTGCAGTGTCCATGGTGGTGCTCCGGTGCAGCGGGGGATGGGGCTGTGTCACGTCCGTCGCATCCGTCGCATGCCTGGTCAGCACAGGTACGGAAACCTGTGCAGGTACGGAGAACTCCGTCCCGGCGAGTGAGTCCGTCCCCGCGCTGACCTGCGCGGGGACGGATGCGACGAAGTGATACGGATCCCGGTGGGATCAGAGAGCGCGCTTCGGCCCGGCGGGGCCACCGGGCGGGCCGACAGGCAGCGTCCCCGCCGGGGCGGCGGGCGGCCTGCCCTGCGGCATGCGGGCAGGGGCAGCGCCGTGTTCGGGCTCGGGTGCCGCCTCGACGAGGTCCGGGCAGTTGCGGGCCCAGGCGTCCAGGAACCGGTTGCGCATGTACGCCTTGGCCTGCCTGCCCTTGTCGAACCGGTAGTTGGCCGGGCTGATGTTGAAGTCCCGCAGCAGGTTGCTCAGGTGGTACGCGTTCAGCCCTTTGGTGCCGTACTCCGCCCAAGGGGCCTCAGCGTCCTGGAGGAGCGAGGCGACCAGATCCTGAGTGGCCAGGGCCTCGGGGTTGTCCGCCTGCGCGAAGATGCGGTGGATGTCGCGCAGGAGCCGCGTCTTCAGGCTGCTCTGCTCGTCCTGGGCCGCCTCGTGGCGGGTCATGGCCAGGCAGGCGACACGGGCCTGGGCGGGCCACTGGCCGCCGGCGAGGTCGGCGATGATGACCAGCGGCTCCCAGGTGCTCTTCAAGAGCCTGTCCGAGCTGCTCGGCCCCGGCAGCGTGCGCAACGTCTACGACGTCCTCGTACGCCTCATGACCGCGGCCGTGGAGGACAAGGTCATCGCCTCCAGCCCGTGCCGTCGGATCACGCTCCCGCCCATGCCGGACGAGGAGGTCACCCCGCCCACGGTCGCTCAGGTCGAGGCCATGGCCCGCGTGATGCCGCCGTACATTCGCGCGGCGATCGTCACGCTCGCCGGATCAGGCTTGCGAATAGGCGAGTTGCTCGGCCTCAAGGTGTCGGACGTCGACTTCAAGGCGGGCACTATTCGCGTCGAGCGCCAGCGCCTTCAGTCCGGGAAGATCGGGCCGCCGAAGACCGCAAAGTCCAGGCGGACTGTCCCGGTCGGTGAGGTCGTTGCTGACGCGCTTCTCACGCACCTCGCCGCACGCCCCTCCAAGGAGTGGCTGTTCACGATGCAGGAGGGTGAACCGCTCAACTACCGCCGCTGGAAGACCGAATGGAACTGCGCTCGTAAGGAGCTGCAGAAGGCGGAGAACGACGCGGCCGAACGCGAGGGCCGCAAGCCCGTCGAGCTGCCACACATGGTGACTCACGACCTGCGCCACTTCTACGCCTCCGCCCTCATCGCCGGCGGAGCGAGCGTCAAGCAGGTCCAGCTGGTCCTCGGCCACGCGTCCGCCGTCATCACGCTGCGGATCTACGCGCACCTGTGGCCGGGCGAAGAAGACCGCACCCGGACCGTCATGGACGCCGTTCTCGGCAGCCTGCGGACCGGGTGCGGACTGGATGACCGAGCGACCAAGGAAATCGCAGGTCAAACGGCATGATCGAAGATCAGGCCTTCTTGGTCTCCCAGAAGATCTTGTCGATCTGGGCGATGTAGTCCAGCGCCTTCTGGCCCGTCGCCGGGTCGGTGGACGCCTTGGCGGCCGAGAGGGCCTTCAGGGCGTCGTTGACCAGCTGGTGCAGCTCGGGGTACTTCTCGAAGTGCGGGGCCTTGAAGTAGTCGCTCCACAGCACGGAGACGTGGTGCTTCGCGAGCTCCGCGCGCTGCTCCTTGATGACGGTGGCGCGCGCCTGGAAGTGGGGGTCGTCGTTGGCGGCCATCTTCTCCTGCACGGCCTTGACCGACTCCGCCTCGATGCGGGCCTGGGCCGGGTCGTACACGCCGCAGGGCAGGTCGCAGTGGGCGCTGACCTTGACCTTGGGGGCAAACAGGCGGGAAAGCATGGAGCATTCCTTCCTCGTGATCGTCTTCTCAGGTGCGACATTACTCCCTGAGGAAGGCGATTTCTCGGGTGCCCCCTAGGGCTTAGGACAAAAGTCCAGGGTCAGACTGAGACTGGTGGAGGAACGGACCGGGGAGGTGCCGGGGATGCCGGAGCTGTCGCAGGAGACCGAGCGGGGGAGGGCAGTGGCGCCGTTCGGACTGGCCGAGGTGACCGGCCCGTCCATGGTGCCCACGCTCCGTCACGGGGACCGGCTGCTGCTGCAGTACGGCGCCGCGGTCCGGCCGGGGGACGTCGTGGTCCTGCGTCATCCGTTCCAGCAGGACCTGCTGGTCGTCAAGCGTGCCGTGGAGCGGCGCGACGGCGGCTGGTGGGTGCTCGGGGACAACCCGTACGCGGGTGGGGACAGCACGGACTACGGGGTGGTGCCGGACGAGCTGGTGCTGGGCAAGGCGCGCTTTCGGTACCGGCCGTTCCCCGCCGGTCAGCGCTCGCCGCTCACGCTGGTGCGCTGGGCGCTCTCGGCCGCGAGGCCGTTGCTGCCGGACCGGTCGGCCTCCAGGCGCTTGCGGGCCCGGTAGGCGGCCACGTTGGCGCGGGTCGCGCAGCGGTCGGAGCAGTAGCGCCGGGAGCGGTTGGTGGAGGTGTCGAGGTAGGCGTTGCGGCAGGGCGCGGCCTCGCACAGGCCGAGGCGGTCGACGCCGTACTCCGTCAGATGGAAGGCCAGGCCCATCGCGGCGATGGCTGCGTAGCCCGCGGTGGCGTTGGAGGGGTGGTCGGCCAGGTGCATGTGCCACAGCGGGCGGCCGTCCTCGTCCCGGTGGTCGTGGCCGGAGATCTGGGGGCTGACCGGGAACTCCAGGAGCAGTGAGTTCAGCAGGTCCACGGCGAGCGTCTCGTCGCCCTGGTCGGCCGCCTCGAAGACCGAGCGCAGCCTGGCCCGTACCGAGCGGAAGCGCGTGACGTCGGCGTCGGCGGCGCGCCGGGCCGCGGAGGAGTTGACGCCGAAGAGGTCGCGGATGGCCTCGACCGAGGTGAGCGAGTCCTTGCCCCGGGCCGGTTCCTCGCTGTTGACGAGGCGTACGGCGTAATCCGAGTAATAGGCCAGTTCCACTTGTAGTCCTTACGGGGGCGCTTTATGGTCGTGTCTGCGGTCGAGTAACAGCCGGTCGTGCTTCCAGGGTATTACGCATCATGAGGGGAGTGGGCGCGCCATGACCACGAGTACCGGAACGGACTGGGCGGCCTGGCAGGAGAGCTGGGACCGGCAGCAGGAGTGGTACATGCCGGACCGGGAGGAGCGGTTCCGGGTCATGCTCGACATGGTCGAGGCGTTCGCCGGGACGGCGCCGCGCGTCCTCGACCTCGCCTGCGGCACCGGCAGCATCACCGCCCGCCTGCTGAAGCGCTTCCCGGAGGCCACCAGCACCGGCGTCGACCTCGATCCGGCCCTGCTCGCCATAGCGCGCGGCACCTTCGAGGGCGACGACCGCGTCTCCTTCGTCACCGCCGATCTGAAGGACCCCGAGTGGCCGGCGGAGCTGCCGTACGACTCCTACGACGCCGTCCTGACCGCCACGGCCCTGCACTGGCTGCACAGTGAACCCCTCGCGGCCCTCTACGGCCGGATCGCGGAGCTGGTCCGCGACGGCGGTGTCTTCATGAACGCGGACCACATGATCGACGAGAGTACGCCCCGGATCAACGCGGCGGAGCGTGCGCAGCGCCATGCGCGCATGGATCAGGCCAAGCGGCAGGGTGTCCTGGACTGGGCCGAATGGTGGCAGCTCGCGGCCGAGGACCCGGTCCTCGCCGGGCCCACCGCCCGCCGCTTCGAGATCTACGGCGAGCACGCCGACGGGGACATGCCCGCGCCGGGCCGGCATGCGCGCATGCTGCTGGCGCAGGGCTTCAGCGAGGCGCGGGCGGTGTGGGCGTCGCCCTCCGACACGTTGGTGCTGGCGCTGAAGTGAGCGGGGCGGCGCGCTTGCGGCAAAGCGCGTAGGGCAAAGCGCGTAGGGCGGTACGGGGGTGCCGTACCGCCCTACGCGTGAGGAGAAACGTCGCAGAACACCGGGCGGGGTGCCGGGCGGGGGGTCAGAGGACCTTGGACAGGAACGACTGCGTCCGCTGGTGCTGCGGGTTCGTCAGGACGTCACGCGGATGGCCCGATTCGACCACCACGCCCTCGTCCATGAACACCAGGCTGTCACCCACCTCGCGGGCGAAGCCCATCTCGTGGGTGACGACGACCATCGTCATGCCGGACTCGGCGAGGTCGCGCATGACGTCCAGGACGTCGCCGACCAACTCCGGGTCCAGGGCCGAGGTCGGCTCGTCGAACAGCATCAGCTTCGGGTCCATCGCCAGGGCCCGCGCGATCGCCACCCGCTGCTGCTGGCCGCCGGAGAGCTGCGAGGGGTAGTGCCCGGCCCGGTCGGCCAGCCCCACGCGCTCCAGCAGCTGCATGGCCCGCTCCCGGGCCTGCGTCCTGCTTGCGCCCTTGACCTGCACCGGCGCCTCCATGACGTTCTCCAGCGCCGTCATGTGCGGGAACAGGTTGAAGCGCTGGAAGACCATGCCGATGTCCCGGCGCTTGCGCGCGACCTCGCTGTCCTTCAGCTCGTACAGCTTGTCGCCCTTCTGGCGGTAGCCGACCAGCTCGCCGTCGACGTACAGCCGCCCGGCGTTGATCTTCTCAAGATGGTTGATGCAGCGCAGGAACGTCGACTTGCCGGAGCCGGAGGGGCCGATCAGGCAGAACACCTCGCCCGGCTTCACCTCCAGGTCGATGCCCTTGAGCACCTCGACATGGCCGAAGGACTTGTGCACGCCCTGCGCCCTGACCATCGGCACCGAGCCCTCGGGCGGAGCGTCCTCGGTCTTGCTCAGCTTGCCGGTCATGCGCTCACCGCTCCCTTCGGCCGGCCCAGGGAGAACATGTTGGCCCTCACCTTCTGCCACGGGGTCGGTGGCAGCTGGCGGCTGGAACCGCGGGCGTAGTAGCGCTCGATGTAGTACTGGCCGACGCTCAGCACCGAGGTCATGATCAGGTACCAGGCCGCGGCGAGGAAGTACATCTCCACCGGGGCACCGGAGTTCTGGCCGATGTCCTGGGCGTAGCGGAACAGCTCGGGATACTGGACGGCCGCCACGAGCGAGGTCGTCTTCAGCATGTTGATGACCTCGTTGCCCGTCGGCGGCACGATCACGCGCATCGCCTGCGGGATGATCACCCGGCGCAGTGTCCTGCTGTGGCTCATGCCGAGCGCGTGGGCCGCCTCGGTCTGGCCCTCGTCCACCGCGAGCAGGCCCGCCCGGCAGATCTCGGCCATGTACGCCGCCTCGTTCAGACCCAGGCCGAGCAACGCCGTCAGCAGCGGCGTCATGAAGTTCGACCAGTAGTCCTTGTAGATCGGCATCAGGTTGATGTAGTGGAAGACCAGGCCCAGGTTGAACCACAGGAACAGCTGGACCAGGACCGGGGTGCCGCGGAAGAACCAGATGTAGAACCAGGCGATCGACGAGGTCACCGGGTTCTTCGACAGCCGCATGATCGCGAGGACGATGCCGCCGGTGATGCCGATCAGCATCGACAGGACCGTCAGCAGCAGGGTCTTGTAGACACCGGTGATGATCCGGTGGTCGAAGAAGTAGTCCGGCACCGCGTGCCAGTTGATGTCGCCCTGGCTGAAGGCGTAGACGGTCGCGACGAGGATCGCGATGGCGACGAGGGCGGAGACGTAGCGTCCGTAGTGGCGGACCGGGATGGCCTTGATGGCCTCCGGGCCGGCCGGGGGAGTGGAGTACCCCCCGGGGTTCTCCCCGAGGTTCTCCCTGGGGTTCTCCCCGGGGTCCCCGGCCGTCTTCTCGATGTCATTCACGGGTGTGCCTCTCAGTGGCCGCTTTGGCGTCCGCGGGTCACTTGCCGCCGTTGATCACGGACTCCTTGACGGCGCCGTCCTGGGCGCCCCACTTCTCGAGGATCTTCTGGTACTCGCCGCTCTTGATGACCGCGTTCATCGCGGCCTGCAGCGCGTCACGCAGCTGGGTGGCCTTCTTGGAGACCGCGATGCCGTACGGCGCCGCCTCGACCTGCTGGCCGACCAGCTGGAAGTCCTTGCCGCCGCCCGAGGTCTTCACCGCGTACGCGGCGACCGGGAAGTCGGAGGAGGCCGCGTCCACACCGCCGGAGCGCAGCCGGGTCTGCGACTGCTGGTCGTCGTCGAACGGCTCGATGGTGAGCTTCTTGCCGCTCGGACACTTCTTGGCCTCCTGCTTGGCCAGGTCGTTCGAGACGGTGCCGCGCTCGACCGCGATCTTCTTTCCGCACAGGTCCGACCAGCCGTTGATGCCCTGGGTGTCGCCCTTGCGGGTGTAGATCGAGACACCGGCGGTCAGGTAGTCGACGAAGTCGACGCCCTCGCCGACCTTCTTGCCCGTGTCCGGGTCGACACCCTGCTGGCGGTTCTTGTTGTCGGTCATCGCCGACATCGCTATGTCGTAGCGACCCGAGCGCAGACCGGTGAGCAGACCGTCGAAGGTGCCGTTCTGGAACTCGAGCGTCACACCGAGCTGCTTGCCCATGGCCGCCGCGAGGTCCGGGTCCAGTCCGACGGCGTTGCCGGAGGAGTCCTTGAACTCCACCGGGGCGTACGCGATGTCCGAACCGACCTCGATCTTGCCCTTGTCCCTGATGTCCTTGGGCAGCTTGCCGGCCAGTGGGGCTCCGCCCACGCTGCCGGAGTCCTTGGTCTTGTCCTTCGTCTGGTCACCGCAGCCGGTGAGCAGCAGGGTGCCCGCGACCGCGATCGCACCGGCCGCTGCCAGACGGGAGTGCGCGGCGTTCCTACGACGGGTGGAGCTTGCGGTCATCGTGGTTCCTCCGGCGGGTGGGAAGACGTGCCGACGGGGTCGACGAGAGCACACACCTTCGAGTGTCGCGACCTCGTGGGTTTACGGCATCCTGCCATTCGGACTACGCCGTTCAGGGGCGTCGCCATGTCAAAATCGCATAACGGGTGACCCCCGAACCGCGTCAGCCCGGCACTTCCTCGGCCCTTCACCGCCGAACCATCTGCGGGAATCCAGCCTTCCGGCCGGAAAATCTTCGGCGCGTCTCAGGACGCGGTCGGCGCGAGAGCCCGCGGGGCCGGCGTCTTCGGGCGCCTGCCGCGCTTGTCAGCCGCGTGTCATCTCACGGTGGCTTTGTGGTTCCTAGATGTGACCTTGCACCTAATGGACTCGCCGTGGGCGCCGTCCGTCGGGTAGGAAGGTTCTTTACACCCCTCATCCGGGGCTCAGGGCGCGTGTGCGGCGCGCCCGTCGCGTATGTGCTCGTCCGTATCAGCAATCGGGCCTTACGCGGTGCCCGCCCACCCCTCACCAGGAGTGGTCGACCCTCAAACCATGCATAGCTAAGGGGTAAGACAAAGTGGCAGCGGAGATCGTCAATCCTCGCAGCGACAGCAATACGGACCAGGACGGTGGGGCCGAGCCCCTCGATTCCTTCGATCCGGTGTTCGCGCTGCACCGCGGCGGCAAGATGGCTGTGCAGGCCACCGTGCCGGTCCGCGACAAGGACGACCTTTCCCTCGCGTACACGCCCGGCGTCGCGCGCGTGTGCACCGCGATCGCGGAGCAGCCGGAGCTGGTCAACGACTACACGTGGAAGTCGTCCGTGGTCGCCGTCGTGACCGACGGTACGGCCGTCCTCGGGCTCGGGGACATCGGTCCCCAGGCCTCCCTCCCCGTGATGGAGGGCAAAGCGATCCTGTTCAAGCAGTTCGGCGGTGTCGACGCGGTGCCGATCGCGCTCGACTGCACCGGCGTGGACGACATCGTCGAGACCGTCGTCCGGCTCGCCCCCTCCTTCGGCGGAGTGAACCTGGAGGACATCTCGGCGCCCCGGTGCTTCGAGATCGAGCGCCGGCTGCAGGAGCGCCTCGACATCCCGGTCTTCCACGACGACCAGCACGGTACGGCCGTCGTGACCCTCGCGGCGCTGCGGAACGCGGCGCGGCTCAGCGGGCGGGGCATCGGGCAGCTGCGGGCCGTCATCTCGGGCGCCGGCGCGGCCGGTGTCGCCATCGCCAAGATGCTGGTCGAGGCCGGCATCGGGGACGTGGCCGTGGCGGACCGCAAGGGCGTCGTGTCCGCCGACCGGGAGGACCTCACCCCCGTCAAGCGGGAGCTGGCCGGCCTCACCAACAAGGCGGGCCTCACTGGCACGCTGGAGGACGCCCTCGCGGGCGCGGACGTCTTCATCGGCGTCTCCGGCGGTACGGTCCCGGAGGAGGCCGTGGCCTCCATGGCGGAGGGCGCCTTCGTGTTCGCGATGGCCAACCCGAACCCCGAGGTGCACCCGGACGTCGCCCACAAGTACGCGGCGGTCGTCGCGACCGGGCGTTCGGACTTCCCGAACCAGATCAACAACGTGCTGGCGTTCCCGGGCATCTTCGCGGGCGCGCTGCAGGTGCGGGCCTCCCGGATCACCGAGGGCATGAAGATCGCCGCGGCGGAGGCGCTGGCGGCGGTGGTCGGGGACGACCTCGCAGCCGACTACGTCATTCCGTCGCCGTTCGACGAGCGGGTCGCTCCCGCGGTGACGGCGGCGGTCGCGGCGGCGGCGCGCGCCGAGGGCGTCGCTCGTCGCTGACGTCGCGTGGAATGGCCCCGTCCGTCTGGACGGGGCCATTTCTTTTCCGCCTGCTGCCTGCTGCCTGCTGCCCGTCGGCCACGACCCGCCGCCCGTTGGCCAACGCCCCCCGCCGACCGGCGCCCTCCCGGCTCCGGTGCCGGAAGTCCGCCCTGCGTGGCGTCGGTGTCCGGCTGCGCCGCACGGGTACCGGTGCGCAAGAGGGTATGTGTCACAGGGGCGCCTGGTTCCGTCGGCTGATCCGCGCACCTATCGTCGGGCTCATGTTCGCCGTCTACGCCGCCCGAATCGACCGCGACCAGCCGCTCACCGGCCTTGAGTTGGGAGAGCGACCGGCTCCCGAGGCCCGTCCCGGCTGGAGCACCATCAACGTACGGGCCGCTTCCCTCAACCACCACGACCTCTGGTCCCTGCGCGGTGTCGGTCTGCCCGAGGACCGGTTGCCGATGATCCTCGGATGTGACGCCGCCGGCATCGACGAGGACGGCAACGAGGTCGTCCTGCACTCCGTCATCGGCCAGACCGGCCACGGCGTCGGCCCGCACGAGCCGCGCTCCATCCTCACCGAGCGCTACCAGGGGACCTTCGCCGAACAGGTCGCCGTGCCGACCTGGAACGTCCTGCCCAAGCCCAAGGAGCTGTCCTTCGCCGAGGCCGCCTGTCTGCCGACGGCCTGGCTGACGGCGTACCGGATGCTGTTCACCAACGCCGGGGTACGGCCCGGTGACTCGGTCCTCGTGCAGGGCGCGGGCGGTGGCGTGGCCACGGCCGCGATCGTGCTCGGCAGGGCGGCGGGGCTGCGGGTCTTCGCCACCAGCCGGGACGAGGCGAAGCGGAAGCGTGCGCTGGAGCTGGGGGCCGTGGAGGCGGTGGAGTCCGGGGCGCGGTTGCCGCAGCGGGTGGACGCCGTCATCGAGACCGTGGGCGCGGCCACCTGGTCCCACTCGGTGAAGTCGCTGCGGCCGGGCGGCACGATCGTCATCTCCGGTGCCACGAGCGGTGACCGGCCCTCGCACGCCGAGCTGACCCGGATCTTCTTCCTGGAGCTGAAGGTCGTCGGCTCCACGATGGGCACCAAGGAGGAGCTGGAGGACCTCCTCTCCTTCTGTGCCGCGACCGGGGTGCGGCCCGTCATCGACGAGGAGCTGCCGCTGGACCGGGCCCGTGACGGCTTCGAACGGCTCGCGTCCGGGGAGCAGTTCGGGAAGATCGTGCTCACCAACGCCTGAGGTCTTCCCGCGGGAGGGCTGTCGTGGGGCGGGTCCGGGGGTCCGGGCCCGCCCTTTCCGCACCTGTCATGTCAACCATGGTTGACAGGAGTGCTGGTGTCAACGTAGGTTGACATCATGACCGAGGCAACCGATCTCGCCGAGCGCGCCGGCGACCGTGATCCGCGCATCGGGCTGCGGGCCGTGGCCGCGCTGCGCAGGCTGCTGGAGCAGCTGGAGGCGGTACAGGTGCGCAGTGCGCGCAATCAGGGCTGGTCGTGGCAGGAGATCGCCGCGGAGTTGGGTGTCAGCAGACAGGCCGTGCACAAGAAGTACGGGAGGCAGTGATGTTCGAACGCTTCACCAAGGACGCGCGCGAGGTCGTGCAAGGCGCGGTCGCGGACTCCCGGCGCGCCGGGACCCGGACCGTCGACGCCGAGCATCTGCTGCTCGCCCTGCTGGAACGCGAGGGCAGCCGCGCCTCCTTCGCCCTGGCCGCGCTCGGGCTCGCGGAGCGCCGGGAGCCGGTGCGGGAGGCCTTGTCCCGGGCGCGGCGGCATGCCGGGCTCACCCGGGCCGAGTCGGACGCGCTGGCGGGGCTGGGGATCGACGTGTCGGAGATCGTGGCGCGCGTGGAGGAGGTGCACGGGGTCGGGGCGATGGCCGGCGACCGGAAGGACGCGGGCCGGTGGTCGGGGCGCCGGGTGAGCTTCGGTCAGGGTGCGAAGGACGTGCTGGAGAAGGCCCTGCGGATCGCTCTCGCCCACCGCGACCGCCACATCGGCGACGAGCACCTGCTGCTGGCGCTCACCGCCCTGCCGGGCGTGGCGGCCGAGGTGCTCGCCGACCACGGGGTGACGTACGGGACGGTGACGCGGGTGCTGTACGGCGACGGGGGCGAGGCGGCGAAGGCCGGCTGAGAACGGAACGGCCGGCTCGGCACCACCCCGCCGCCCCGGGCCTCTGTCAGGTCCTCGGGGAGCGCAGGAGCGCGCCGATGTGGGCTGCTGCTGTGGACAGGTGGTCGCGGGCGTCGCGGAGTTGGGTCGGGGTGACGCCGTGGTCGCGGGCCGCGTCGCGGATGTCGTCCCGGAAGCGGTCGAGGAGGCGGTCCAGGTCGCGGGGCGGGTCGCCGGTGAAGTCCTCGTGCGCCCAGGAGGGTTCGTATTCGACGGGGAAGTCCTCCGCGGGCGGGGCGTAGTGCGGTGCCGAGGAGGGGGTGGCGGGCTTGGGGGCCGGCTGCTCGGAGGTGCGGGCGGAGTTCCAGCTCTTGCCGAAGTCGCCCAGTTCCCTGGCCAGTTCGGACAGGCCCTCGCGCACGCCCGTCGGCCAGTCGCCGTGCGTGAAGTGGTCCTGGACGCGGTCCTGGACCTGGCGGGCGATGCGCTGCATCTCCTCCTGGGCCTGCGCCCGCGCCCGCGCCTGTGCCTCCTGGGCCTGGTGGCGGGCCCGCTGGGCCTCCTCGCGGGCCCGGCGGCTCTCGTCCTTGGCGCGGCGGGCCTGCTCCTTCCACTCCTGCTTGACCCGGCGCATCTCCTCCTTGGCGGCCCGCCAGGACTCCTTGTCGGTGAGGTCGCCGAACTCCCCGGAGGGGCCCGGTGCGCCCGTCCCGGCGCTCCGGCGGGCCTCGGACGCCGCCTCGCGCATCTCCCGGCGCAGATCGCCCGCCGCGCCCCGCACGTCGGCCCTGATCTCGGCGGCCAGTTCCGCGACGGACTCGCGGATCTCCAGCTCCAGGTCGGCCAACTCGCCGCTGCGGTCCGCCAGTTCGGCCCGTCCCGCGTCCGTGATGGCGTACACCTTGCGGCCGCCCTCCGTGGTGTGCGTGACCAGGCCCTCCGCCTCCAGCTTGGCCAGACGGGGGTAGACCGTGCCCGCCGAGGGGGCGTACAGCCCCTGGAAGCGCTCTTCGAGAAGCCTGATCACCTCGTAGCCGTGGCGCGGGGCCTCGTCGAGCAACTTGAGCAGGTACAGCCGGAGGCGGCCGTGGGCGAAGACGGGGGGCATGTCAGAGCACCTTCTTGTCGGTCGTGCCGTCGGCCTCGTCGGTCCTACGGTCGGCCCTGTCGATCGTACGGTCGGCGTCGTCCTCGTCCGACGGGCGGCGCAGCAGGGCGATCGAGCCGGAGACCGTGGTGGCCCGGAGGCTGCCCGTGCCCGCGCCGAGCCGGCCGGTGATCTTGTGGGCGCCCCATTGGCCGTGCACCCGCAGTCCGTCGAAGGCGTTGGAGATCGTGCCGCTCGCGGTGTTCGCCTCCACCTCGGCGTCTGCCGGGTGCGGCAGACGGATGGCGATCTCGCCGGAGACGCTCGTGAGTCTGACCTCCGTGGGGCCGTCCGGGTCCAGGTCGACGATCATGGAGCCGCTGACCGAGTCCGCCCGGACGGAGCGGCCGGAGCCCTCGACGACCGTGAGGTCCCCCGAGACCGACTTGAACCGAAGATCGCCGGTGACCGCCTGGGCCTCCAGATTCCCGGACACGGTGTCCGCCTGGACCGGGCCCGAGACGCCGACCAGGGTCGTGTCGCCGGTCACTCCCTTGACCACGGCGGGGCCCCGGATGCCGGAGACGACCGCGGCGGCGTCGACCACGCCCACCTCCACGCGCGTGCCGGCGGGGACCGCGAGGGAGACGACGGCGCCGCGCCGCCAGCCCTTGCGGTCGAGCCATTTGAGGAAGCCCTTCCAGGGCAGGTCCTCGTAGGCCACCGTGAGGGTGCCGCCCTGGTGGGAGACGAGGAGGGGCGGGCCCTCGACCTCGGAGACGTGCAGGCGGGCGGAACCTTCTTCGGTGCCCACGACGTTGACCGTTCCGCTGACGATGCGGACGTGGAGGTCGGTCACGGGGGCGTCGAACGTCAGCTTCCGGGGTTCGGTGATGGACCACTCGGGCATGGGGGACCTCCTCGGGCAGGCACGGCCGCGACACGCCATATCGCGTCTGCTGAGAAACACGATATATCGTGGCTGTCGGAAGTCAAGGTGCCCATTCGGGGGAGCGGCCCCGAGCGTTGCATAGGCTGTCCACAAAGCCACCACCGGCATGAATGCTCACGCAGGAGACGAACCCCATGTACTTCACCGACCGCGGTATCGAGGAGTTGGAGAAGCGGCGCGGCGAGGAAGAGGTCACCTTCGAGTGGCTCGCCGAGCAGCTGCGCACGTTCGTGGATCTCAACCCCGACTTCGAGGTGCCCGTGGAGCGGCTGGCCACGTGGCTCGCCCGGCTCGACGACGAGGACGACGAGTAGTTCCCGGCCGCACCCTCCGGTTCCCAGCCGTATCGCCCGTTGCCCCTCCCCCTCCCCTTCCTCGGGAGTTAGCCTTCTCCTCCCATCGGCGAACGGGGGCGTCATGGCTGGCGGAGTCGAGCGGATTCGGCTGGACGACGGGACCGTCGTCTGGGCCAGGGTCGGTGCGGGCGACGAGGAGGCGTGGGGCGGGGGGTACGGCGCGGGGTACGACGAGGGGTACGAGGACACCGGACTCGGTGGCCGGATCATCGACATGGCCGGCGGGCTGGCCGGCGCGGTCGGCGGAGTCGTGCGCTCCCTGCGCGCCGGTCTGGACGCACCGGCCCCCGTCGAGGTCTCCGTCAGCTTCGGAATCGAACTGACGGCGCAGGCCGGAAAGATCGTGAGCGCCATTGCCGAGGGCGGCGGCAAGTCCTCCCTCACCGTGTCCCTGACCTGGACCGAACCGGCCGCAGCGGTCGGCGGCGCGGATCCCGCGGCGACCGGCGCCGGGGTCGTACCGCCGCGTTCCCCGGCCTCCGGCGCCGTATGAGCGACGTCGTCGAGATGGTGCGCCCCTCGGTCGCACGCATCGGCGCACCGGGTGACGGGTATGCAACGGACCGTGACCCGTACTGGGGATCGGGCTTCTTCATAGCCCCGGGCTGGCTGTTGACCTGTGCCCACGTCGTGGGGACGGGCGGCGCCGCGGTGTGCCGAGGGGAGCGCGCCATGACCGTGACCTGGCTGGAGCCCGTCCCCGGCGGCTGGGCGGAACGCACCGGTTCCGGCACGGCCCGGCTTCTCGCGCCCCGCCCCGAGGCCGCGCGGACGGTGCCGAGCCGCTGGCCGTTCCCCGATCTCGCGCTCGTCCGCGTCGCCGGCGCCGACGACGTGCCCTGTCTGTGGCTCGCCGACCGCGAAGCGGGCCCCCGCACCCGGGTCGGGCTCTTCGGCTGGTCCGTGCAGACCGGCGAGCTGGGCATCCGGTACGGCGAGGGCGAACTCGCCGGCGCCGACGCGCAGGCCCTGCTGCTCGCCGGGAACCTGCCGGTCGGCGGACTGTCCGGCGGCCCGGTGCTCGATCTGCGGCACGGCTGTGTCATCGGCGTGATCAAGGGCCGGGGCGCGCAGGACGGCGTCGCCGCCCCGGTCACCGCGCTGTACGAACTGCTCGACCTGCAAGGCGGCGGCGAGACGGTGCGCGAGGTGCTGCGCGCGCACGATCTGCATCATCTGCGCAGGCTCGACGACGCCTCGTCACCCGACCCGGCGTCCTCCGCAGCCCCACCCGCCCCGTCCTCCGCCGCCTCTCCCGCCCCCCGCCCGGCGCCGTCCTCGGCTCCTTCTGCGGCCCCCTCCCCGTCGTCCCCCGACTGGACCACCTACCAGGCCGAACTGCCCGGCTACGCGCCCTCGGTGTCCGGGATCGACGTGGCACTGCGCACCCGGCTGTACGGTCACCTCGCGCAGCTGCCGCCGCCGCGCGGCGCGGGCGAGGTCGGGCATCTCGTGGAGGACGTGAAGGCGCAGGTGCGCGGCGAGCGCCTGGTGTCGCTGGTGCTGCGCACGGCGCGGACCTGGCGCGAGGGCGCCGGGCTGCTGTGCGGGCTGCGCACGCTGCAGCCGGGCGGCGGCGGGACGCTGGTCGATCTGGACGCCGTCCTGCTCTACGCGGCGGAAGTGGTCCGCAGGAGCGCGCGGGAGCATCCGGACGAGGTGGATCCGGCCCGGCTGGCCGCGTTCACCGCCTGGATCTCCGGGCAGGCCGCGGGGCACCGGCACTGGGCCGTCGGCGGGGCGATCCGCGCGCTGGTCGAGGGTGTCGACCGCGCCGAGGCCGGGCCCGATGCCGAGGGCCGGGGCGGCGACGGCGGTGCGGGCGGCGCGTCCGTGCCAGGGCCCGCCGCGTCGGCCACCGGGGCTCCCGGCGCCGGTACGGACGTCCTCGTCAAGGTCGGCTCGCAGATGTACGACGGCCGCTACCCCTGGAGCGTGCAGCTGATCTACGGCGGCCGGGACATCACCCCGGTCGCCGCCGACGACCTGGGTGCGCGCGCCGACGAGCTGGTGCGGGTGCTGCGCGAGCCGCTGGCCCTGGCGCTGAGCCAGGGCGACCACGGGGAGCATCTGGCCGCGATCGAGGTGTTCCTGCCCCGCAGGCTGTTCGATCTGCCCGTGGACGAATGGCAGTTGCTGCCCGAGCGCCCCGGCGGCGGACCCGGTGAGCAGGGGGGCGCGGACGACGAGGACGAGGACGACTTCGCGGACGAGCGGGCCATGCCGCTCGGCATGCGCCGGACCGTCGTGGTCCGGTTCGGGCCGCGCAACGGCCGGGAGCCCTCCCCGGAGTGGCGTCGGCGCTGGAAGGGCGTGCAGTGCGGGCCGCTGGCGAACGGGACGCTGCACGGGCGGCCGGTGGCCGAGGGGCATCCGCCCGGTGCCCGCCCGGGTGGCCGCTTTCCGTACTACGGCGCCCTGTCCGCGATGGGCGAGGCATGTGTACCGGTCTACTGCGGGCCGGTCGGCAGCGGAGAGGGGCTGGCCGCGATGAACGACGCGTTGCGGGCCGGGCACTCGGTGGTGCTGTGGCGCCGGGACGGGCACGAGCACGAGGAGTGCGGGGCCTTCCACCGGCAGGCCGCGGATCTGCTGGCGGCTGCCGGGCACGCGTGGGGGCTGCACGGTCCGGTGCGCGATCTGCGGATCCGCCTCGCCGACCCGGACACCGCCCGCGCTCAAGGGCTGCGCGGGAAGATCGCCGTACTGTTCGACCCGCCGGACCGGCCGCCGCTCGGCGCGGAGGCGATGCGGCCACCGCCGGCCGCGCCCGGCGCCTGACCCGCCGTCCGGGCCGGCCCGCCTCCGGACGTCCCGTCAACTCCCTTGATCGACAAGGGTGTTCGCACGGCCGGAAGTGAACGCCGGTCGGCCTGAAGCTCGGCAGGTACGGCCCGCTGGCGGTAGCCTCGTAGGCCGGACCGGGACCCGCTGCATGATCACCAGAGCCGGGAGGAGCCCAAGGTGAACGACTGGCGGATCTACCGCGGAGTGGGTCAGCCGCACGACGGCGTACGGCGGTTGCCGGCGCCGCCGCCCTGGCGCGACTTCGCGGCGTCCCGGGAGAACGGGGAGTCCGGCCCCGAGGACCCGAGCAGCGCCCGCCGGCTCGGGGTGCGCCGTCGGCTGGTCGAGAGCTACGCGCCCCGGCCCGCCGAGGTCGACGCCGTCAACGCGGCCCTCTATCTGCGCCGGCCGCTGCTGGTGACCGGCAACCCGGGCACCGGGAAGTCGACCCTGGCCTATGCGATCGCCCATGAGCTGGGCCTCGGCCGAGTGCTGCGCTGGCCGATCGTCAGCCGTACGACGCTGCAGGACGGCCTGCACCGCTACGACGCGATAGGCCGCCTCCAGGACGTCCAGCTGGAGCGCGCCCGGGGCGAGGCGGAGGCCGCGGCGAGCGCCTCCGGGATCGGTTCGTACATCCGGCTCGGACCGCTCGGCACCGCGCTGCTGCCCGCCGACGAGCCGCGCGTGCTGCTGATCGACGAACTCGACAAGAGCGATCTCGACCTGCCCAACGACCTGCTGAACACGCTGGAGGAGGGCGAGTTCTCGATTCCCGAGCTGGAGCGGCTGGCCGAGCGCGAGCCCGTCGTCGAGGTGCTCACCGACGACGGCGAGCGGGTGGCCGTGCGCAGCGGACGCATCGCCTGCACCGCCTTCCCGGTGATCGTCCTGACCTCCAACGGCGAACGCGACTTCCCCGCCCCGCTGTTGCGGCGCTGCATCCAGCTGGAGCTGGAGGCGCCCGGCGAGGAGCAGCTCACCGCCATGGTCGAGGCGCATCTGGGCCCGGAGGGCGTCGCCGCGGGCACCGATCTGATCCGCCGCTTCCTGGCCCGCGAACCGGGCGAGGTGCTCGCCGCGGACCAGCTGCTCAACGCCCTCTTCCTCACCCGGCACGACCCGCGCGCGCAGAGCCTCACCCGGGAGCGCATCGCCGAGATGCTCATGCAGCCGCTCGACCGTACGAGGTGATGGCCGGATGCCCGGCATGGGTCTGGACGAGCTGATCGGCAAGCTGCGCCAGGGCGGGCTCGACCTCACGGCCGAGGACGTGGCGGACGCGCTCTGGCTGGCCCGGCGGCTCGACGCGGGCCCGGCGCGCGACGCCGCGGAGCCGCCCGCGGCGCCAGCCGCGCCCGCCCGTCCGCCCGAGGCCGGCTCGTCCGGGCCTCAGCCGGCACAGGCCCCTCCCGCCCCGCCGCCCGCTTCGAGCGGCACGGGCCCGCCGCGCCCGGAGACCGCCACCGCCCCCGTCCCGCTGCACACGCGCACGCCGGGCCCCGGCCCCTTACGCCCGCAAGCCGAGGGCGCCCCCGCCGCGTTCCCCGTCCGCGCGCCCGCCGCCGGGGCGCTGCCCGGACTGCTCGGCCTGGAGAAGGCGCTGCGCGCCCTCGGCCGCTACCGCACTGCCGCGCCCCGCGGCCGGGACGAGCGGATCGACGAGGAGGCCACCGCCGACCGCGCCGCCGCCAGCGGCATCCTGCTCCCCGTCACCCGGCCCGGCCGCCGTCGGCGCTGCGACGTCCAGCTGCTGATGGACACCGGGCCCGCGATGGCCGTCTGGGGGCAGATGGTGGAGGAACTGCGCCAGGCCTGCCAGCAGTCCGGCGCGTTCGCCTCCGTCCGCGTCCACCACCTGTACGCCGGCGACGACGGCGTCCCGCTCGTCGGTACGACCGCCGGTCCCGGTCGGCACACCCGGCTGCGCCCCGCCGAGGAGCTGCACGACCCCAGCGGTCGCCGGGTCACCTTCGTCATCAGCGACTGCGTGGGCCCGCTCTGGCAGAACGGCAGCGCCCAGCGGCTGCTGCACGGATGGCCGCGAGGTGCCCCGCTCGCCGTCGTCCAGCCGCTGCCGCCGCGCCTGTGGGGCCGTACCGCGCTGCCCGCCGAACCCGGACGGCTGGCGCGCGGCGCCGAGACCGGCGGGCGCCTGGCCTTCGTCCCCGACGACGAGCCCTGGGAGGAGCCCGCCGCCGACGCCCGGCCGGTGCCGGTCCTGCAGCCCACCCCGGACGCCTTCGGCGCCTTCGCCCGGCTGCTCGCCGGGACCGGGCCCACCAGCGAGCGCGCCTGGGCCGCGCTCACCGGCCCCGGTACGGCCGCGTCGTCCGCGTCGGACGCCGCCGCCCGGCCCGGCGACGACGATCTGGTGCGCGCCTTCCGCGCCGGGGCCTCACCGGGTGCGCTGCGCCTCGCGGTCTACCTCGCCGCGGCCCCGCTCACGCTGCCCGTGATGCAGCTGGTGCAGCGGGCGATGCTGCCCGACACCGGGCCCATGGAGCTGGCCGAGGTCCTGCTCGGCGGGCTGCTGACCCAGCTCCCGGGCACCGCCGACCAGCCCTGCTTCGCCTATCCGGGCCGGGTGCAGGACCTGCTGCTCGCCTCCCTCGACCAGGACACCGCCGGACTCGTCCTCAAGCACTGCTCGGCCTATGTGGAGCGGCACTTCGGCCGGGGCACCCGGAACTTCGCCGCGCTCGCCGCCGCCCGGCTCACCGACCGTGACCCGGACGGCGGCACGGGGCCGCTGCCCGAGGGTGCCGGGGCGCAGGAGGAGGGCGGGAGCGTCGAGGCCGAGCTGTTCGCCCGGGTCCCCGCCCGCGTGCTGCGCTTCTACCAGCCCGAGAACCCGGCCCGCGATCCGCTCGCCGAGGGCGACCGGCTGTTCGAGGAGTGGCGGCGCCACGGCGACCCCGAGGTGCTGCGGCGGGCCCGCGACCTCGCCCGCGCCGCGGCCACCGACTCCGACGCCGCGCCGGGGAGCGTCGTACGGGCCCGGCTGCTGCTCGGCCGGGTGCTGCGCGCCGAAGCGGGCACGGCAGCCGTTCGGGGGGAGGGGCGGCGCGAGGGGCTGTTGCGCGAGGCCGTCACCGAACTCGCCGCCGCCCATGGGGCGGCAGCCGCCGACGGCCGGGAGCGCGCCGAAGCCGCCCTTGAACTCGCCGCCTGCCAAAGGGAGTTGTGGCAGCTCTCGACCGAGGCCGGTCATCTCGCGGCCGCGCTGGAGGCGCTCGAACCCGACCACGCCCCCTGGCGGGCCGTGGCGGACACGGCCCGTGCGTGGGCCCGGGGGCGGCAGCGGCCCGGCGACGCCCCGGACACCGCGGAGACGCCCTGGGCCGTCGGTGCCCATCGGGCCCGGCTGCTGCTGCGTGGCCGGATTCTGCTGGAGCTGCGGCACGCCGGAGCCGCCGTGCCCGAACTCGAGGAAGGCTGCGACCTGTTGGACCTCGAAGCGGCCACCGACGCCGTACGGGCGCCGGCCCTGCTCGATCTGGCGCGGGCGCTGCGGGCCGCCGGGGCCGAGGACGCCGAGACGCACCGGGCGCTGGAGCGGGCCGAGCGGGCCGCCGGGGACGATCCCGCCCTGCTGCTGCCCGCACTGGCCCAGCTGGCCGCCTTCCACGACGAGACCGGGCAGAGCCGCCGGGCCGACGCGGCCTACGAGCGGGCCGTGCTGCTCGCCCCCGCCGACAGTGCCCTGCGGTGCCGGCTGCTCACCGCCTGGGGCGAGTCGCTGCTGCGCCGGGCCGCGGCGCCAGGCGGCGCGGGGATCGTGGACCGCGCCGAGTACGTGCTGCGCGAGGCGCTGAAGGTGCTGCCGGCCCGCTCGGGCCGGCGCGGTCGGCTGCAGGGGCTGGTCGGCAGCGCGCTCGCCCAGCGGTTCCGCCACCTCGGCTTCCTGCCCGATCTGTTCGAGAGCCGCCATCTGCTCGGCCAGGCCCTGCGCGCCGCCGCCGACGCGGCCGTACGCGCGGAGGTGTGGCTGCAGCTGGGCCGGGTGCGGCTGGAGGGCTGGTACCGCGCCGGTGCGCCGATGCTGGTGGACGCCCTGCAGGCGTACGAGAACGCGGGCCGCGAGGCGAGGGCGGCCCACGGCGCCGATCCCGGCTCGGTGACCGCCGCCCGGGCCTGGCACGGCAGCGCCACGGTGCTGGCCCTGATGGGGCGGACGGCGTCCGCGCACGGCGCCTACCGCGCGGCCCGGGAGCAGTGGCAGCGACTGGCCGCCGCGCTGCGCGAGGTGGACTGGGCGGACGTCGAGGCGACCAGGGAGGCGGAGACGCGTCTCGGCTCGGAGGGGGCTGGGTGGGATGAGGCACGGGGGATGCCGGAGGCGGAGTGGGGGCGGCTGGCGCCACCGTGGTACCCCTGGACCGAGGAGTGGTCGAACTGGTCCGATCGTGACCGGAGTTGATCGAGTCGGTGTTTCTGGCTCCCTCCCCTCGGGAAGAACTGGGCAGCCGCTGTGGCCGTGCGGGGCGGGTACCGGCAGGGAGGAGCCGAGGGTGGCGGAGCAGAGGAAAGGAGCGGCCGGTCCCGGTGAGGACCGCGGAACGACCGCGCTCCTGCCCGACCTCACCGACGTCGACCTGCGGACATTGCGTGCCATGGACGACCCCGTGCTGCTGACGGTGGTGGGTGACGTCCTGCGCCGGTCCCGGGAGTTCGACGAGGTCTGGTACGTCGGCGACGAACTGCCCGGGGGCGGCGACAGAGCCGTGACCGCGCCCGGCGACCGTACGTTTTTGGCCGGAGTGGAGGCGCCGCCCCCTGGTGAGGACGACCGGGGATGACCCTGGCGCCCGGGTCCGCCGAGATCATCGGGGAACTCGCGACCACCCGCCCCGCGCCCGCAGGCACCGCGGCACTGCGTGCCGCACTCCACGCGCGTCGCATGCTGCTCCTGAAGGCGGTCCTGGTCCGGGTCGAGCGCTCCGGAGCCTCGCTCGACACCGCCGTCCGGGCCCGCTTCGAGGCCGACTGGGCGCTGCTGGAGCGGGCGGAACGGGCCGACCCCGCGGCGGTCCGCGCCCTGCTCGACTACCCCATGACCGGCGGCTGGCTCGGCGCGGCCCTCGCCGCCGACGAGGGCCCCGCCCTGGCGGAGCAACTGCCGTATCTCACCGGGCTCGCCCTGGCCGCCGCCGTGCTCGCGGGTTGCCCGGTCGACGGCGAACGCGCGGTGCCCTCGGGCCGCCTGGTGCTCCCCGGGCTCGGCGCGCTGTGCTGCCCGTCCGGACGCGTGCTGCTCGGCGGCCGGCCCGGAGCCCTGCGCATCGCCGACTCCGCCGGTGCCGCCGAGGTGCTGCTCGCCCGCCCCGGCCCCGGCGGTCGCAGGCCGGTACCCGACGGCACCGGCTGGCTCGCTCTGCGCGAGCTGCCCGGCAGCGCCGTACTCCTCGACGACCTCGACCCCTACCGGGTGCCCGCGCCCGGGATAGGCCCCGAGGCGCTGCCCGCCGGCGAACGCCCGCACTCCGCCCCGCGGGAGTGGGCCGCGCGGTGGCGCGCGGCACGGGCGCTGCTGTCGGCGACCGATCCGCCCCGGGCCGCGGAGACCGGCGCGGTGCTGCGCGCGGTGGTACCGCTGGCGCCGTCCGGGCGGCCCGGCGGACCGCCGATGAGCGCCACGCTGCGAGCCGCCCCCGGCGCACTGCTCAGCCAGCTCCCGCAGGACCCGGGCGACCTGGCCGAGACCCTCGTCCACGAGACCCAGCACACCAAGCTGGCCACCCTGCACGAACTGCTCCCGCTGTACCGGCCGGGGGGCGCCCGGTACCGGGTGGGCTGGCGCCCCGACCCGCGGCCCGTCCCCGGAGTGCTGCAGGGTGTCTACGCCCATCTCGCGCTCGCCGATCTGTGGCGGCGGGCCGGTCGCGGACCCGTCGTGGCGTACGGCTGGCGGGACCGCGCCGAGCGCCAGTTCGACACCCGCTGGGATCACGTGGGCGAAGCCTTGTCCATCCTCCGAGAATCCGATGAACTGACCGTTGCCGGACGGGAGTTGGTCCATGCGATGGAACGGCACCACGTGAGTCTCGGCGTGGCGGCCCGAAGTCCGGGGTGACGGCTCGTACATGGTGTGTTGCGCTAGGTTGTGCGGGCGCTCGTCCGGAGGTCGGGCACGGGAACAGGAGCGGGGCGATGGTGGAACAGCGGCGGTCGGAGACGGACGGTACGGCCCAGCACTTCCTGGTGGTCTTCCCGGGCTACCACCGCTCATGGGCGGCCTGGATCGCGCAGACGCTGGAACGCCACGGACACCGGGCCACCCTGCAACGCTGGGACCCGCCGCGCGAGGTGCCGCTCGAGGACTCGCTCGGCGACCTGCTGCTCTCCAGCGGCACGGTGCTGCTGGTGCTCAACGACTGGTTCTTCGAACTCGGACCGCGCCCCGCCGGCGAGTGGAACGACGCCCTGCGCGGCTTCGTCGCCCACCACGCCGACCGGTTCGCCGCCGTCAACCTCACCAACCGCCCGCTGCTGCCCGCCACGGCCGTCCTCGAACCGGCCAGCCTCTGGGCGCTCAGCGCGGAAGCCGCCGAGGAACGCCTGCTCAGCCGCCTCGGCCTGGACCGCGCACGCACCCCGCGCACCTTCCCCGACCGGGTCCGCTACCCGGAGACCCGCTGCGAGATCTGGGGCGAGGTGCCACGCCGCAACCCGCGCTTCACCGGCCGCGACGACCTGCTCAACGAGATCCACCAGCGGCTGTCCGACGCCGAACGCGGCGCCTCCGCCTGCACCCTGCTGGGCATGTCCGGCATCGGCAAGACCCAGCTGGCCGCCGAGTTCGCGCACCGCTTCAGCACCGACTACGACCTCGTGTGGTGGGTCAACTCCGACGACCGCAACATCCAGCGCGACCGCTTCGGCGAACTCGCCGTCGAACTCGGCCTGCCCATCGGCAGCGAGCCGGGCGAGCGCATCCGGGCCGTCCGGGACGCGCTGCGCCGCGGCGAGCCGTACACCAACTGGCTGCTCATCTTCGACGGCTGGGACGACTCCGAGGGCATCAACGCACTCCTGCCACAGGGCTCCGGCCATGTCCTCGTCACCTCCCGCAACCGGGCCTGGACCGAGTACACCGACGTCCTGGAGGTGCCGGCGTTCCTGCGCGCCGAGTCGACCGGCTACCTCCTGCGCCGCGCCCCGCACATCACCTCGGCCGAGGCGGACGAGGTGGCCGCCGAGTTCGGCGACGTACCGCTGCCCCTGGTGCAGGCCGCCTCCTGGCTCGGCGAGTCCCGCATGGAGGTGCCCGAGTATCTACGGATGGTGCGAGAGCGCCGGCTGTCCACCGTCGACGAGCCCGCCACCGGCGAGGGCTTCCCGCAGTCCTCCATGACCTCCTGGTCGATACTGCTCAACCGGCTGCGCCGCTCCCAGCCCCAGGCCATCGACGTCCTCGGCCTGTGCACCTCCTTCGCGCCGGGCCGTATCCCGCTCGGTCTGATCCGCGCCTATCCGCAGACGGACCTCCCGCAGGAGCTGCGCTGGATGGCCGCCGACCTGCCGGCCTGGACCCGGGCCCTGGACACTCTCGTCAACTACTCCGTGCTCACCCGGGAGACCCGCGGCCCGCTCGGCGCGGAGATGGGCCCGCACCAGGAGTCCGTGCACATGCACCGGCTCGTCCACGACATCGTCTCCAAGCTGACCAGCGAGGAGAACCGGGCCATCCACCGGCACGCGGTGCGCACCCTGCTGGCCGAGGCCGACCCAGGCAACCCGGTGGACAGCAGGAACTGGCCGCGCTACGCCGAACTCCTGCCGCATCTGGAACCCTCCGGCGCGCTCGGCAGCACCCGGCCGCGCATCCAGGCCACCGTCCTGAACTGTCTGCAGTACTGCCTGCGCAGCGGCGAGTACAACAGCGGTCTGGAACTCGCCCAGAAGATCCGAGACCACTGGTCACGGATGATGGACCCGCTGGCCCAGCCCATGCTCGACCTGACCAACCAGGAGAGCTACATCCTGCGCTCCAGCGGCCGCTTCCGCGAGGCCTACGACCTGGACCGCCGCTTCCTGGAGCGGGTGCAGGCCGCCGAGCGGGGGGACGGGCTCGCCGAGCTGATCACCCAGGGCTCCGTCGCCGGCGATCTGCGCTTCCTCGGCCGCTACGAGGAGGCGTACACCCTCCAGAGCCAGGTGCTGGAGGGCAACGAACGCCTGCTCGGCCCCGACGAGCCCGCGACTCTGGTCGCCCGGCACAACCTGGGCGTCGGACTGCGGCTGCTCGGCCGGTACACGGAGGCGTACGAACTGGACCTGGAGACCCTGACCCGGCGCGAGAACGTACTGCGGCCCCGGCACATCAGCACGCTCAACTCGGGCAGCGCGGTCGCCCACGACCTGCGGCTGCTCGGCCGGTACCGGGACGCGCTGGCCCGCCAGGAACCACTGGTCCGCCTCCATGTGCAGGTGCTCGGCCCACAGCACCCGCAGACCCTGGAGGCCCGCGTCCAGCTGGCCCTGTGCCGGCGCCGCGAGGGCGGGCACAGCCAGGACATGAGCAGCGCGATGGCCGACCTCCTCGACCAACTCGCCCGGTTGCACGGCCGGGAGCACTACCGCACCCTGTCGTTCCTCACCGCCTACGGCAACTATCTGCGCGAGCACGGGGATCTGAGCCGGGGCCGCGAGCTGATCGACGAGGCCGAGGCCGGCTACCGGTCCCTGCTCGGACCCGCCCACCCGGTCGCCACCGGCATGCTCTCCAACACCGCGCTCGTCATGCAGGCCGCAGGCGAGCGGGCCGATGCGCTGGCCATGTCGGAGGCCGCGCTGGCCGGGCTCACCGCCACCCTCACCGCCGAGCACCCCTGGGTGCTCGGCTGCGCTCTCAACACGGCCGCCGCGCGCAACTTCAACGGCCGGATCACCGAGGCCACCGAACTGAGCCGGGAAACCCTGCGCCGGGCCCGGCACACCCTGGGCCACGAGCATCCGCTCACCCTGTCCTGCCAGGTGGCCCTCGCCGCGGATCTGCGGGCGGTGCGCGAGCAGGAGGAGGCCGGGAAGCTGGAGGAGGACGCGCTTCTCGCCCTCACCCGCACCCTGGGCGCCCAACACACCCACACCATCTCCGCCCGCCAACGGGTGCGCCCCTACTGGGACTTCGAGGCGTACCTGGGCTGAAGCGCGCCCCAAAGGGGCGCGGGGAACTGCGCGACAGGCCACGACGCACCCGCAGTCGCGTACATCCGTGACCGCCCCTGAGAATGGGCGAAGGGCCCGGTACCGAGCAGGAACTCGGCACCGGGCCCAGACGTTCGGCGCAACCGCCGGAGGCCTACGCGTCGAAGACCTCACGCACCAGCTGCTCCTGCTCGGCCTGGTGCCGCTTGGCCGAACCCACCGCAGGGGACGAGCCGTGCGGACGCGAGATGCGCCGCAGCCGCTCACCGTGCGGGACGTCCGCGCCGACCGCGAGGTCCAGGTGGTCGATCAGGTTGAGCGCGATGAACGGCCAGGCACCCTGGTTCGCCGGCTCCTCCTGCGCCCACAGGTACTTCTCGGCGTTCGGGTACTTCTTGATCTCCGCCTGCAGCTCGGCACCCGGCAGCGGGTACAGCCGCTCGATGCGGATGATCGCCGTGTCCGTGACGCCGCGCTTCTGGCGCTCGGCCTCCAGGTCGTAGTACAGCTTGCCGGCCACGAAGACGACCTTGCGGACCGCGGCCGGGTCCGCCGTCGCGTCTCCGATGACGGGGCGGAACTGACCCGACGTGAACTCCTCCGTCTTCGACGCGGCGGCCTTGAGACGCAGCATCGACTTCGGGGTGAACACCACCAGCGGCTTGTGGTGCGGGTTGTGCACCTGCCACCGCAGGAGGTGGAAGTAGTTCGACGGGAGGGTCGGCATGGCGACCGTCATGTTGTTCTGGGCGCAGAGCTGGAGGAAGCGCTCGACACGGGCCGAGGAGTGGTCCGGGCCCTGGCCCTCGTAGCCGTGGGGGAGCAGGAGCGTCACGCCGCTCATCTGGCCCCACTTCTGCTCGGCCGCCGAGATGTACTCGTCGACCACCGTCTGCGCGCCGTTGACGAAGTCGCCGAACTGCGCCTCCCACATCACGAGGGCGTCGGGGCGGGCCAGCGAGTACCCGTACTCGAAGCCCATGACCGCGTACTCGGACAGGAGGGAGTTGTAGACGTTGTAGCGCGCCTGGTCCTCGGAGAGGTACTGGAGCGGGGTGCGCTCCTCGCCCGTCTCACGGTCGATGAGCACCGCGTGGCGCTGGCCGAAGGTGCCCCGCTGGGAGTCCTGCCCGGACAGGCGGACCGGGGTGCCCTCCAGCAGGAGGGAGCCGACCGCGAGGGTCTCGCCCATGCCCCAGTCGATCGTGCCGTCCTCGACCATCGCCGCCCGGCGCTGCAGCTGCGGCAGCAGACGCGGGTGCACGTGGAAGGAGTCGGGGATGTTGACCTGGGACTCGGCGATCCGCTTGACGACCTCCGCGGAGACGGCGGTCGGCACCGCGACCGGGAAGCCGTCCTGCGGCTCCTCGACGCCCGCCGCGGCCGGCTGCGAGGTGGCCTCACGGACCTCCGTGAAGACCTTCTCCAGCTGGCCCTGGTAGTCCTGCAGGGCCTGCTCGGCCTCTTCCAGGGTGATGTCGCCGCGACCGATCAGGGACTCGGTGTAGAGCTTGCGCACCGAGCGCTTCTTGTCGATCAGGTCGTACATCAGCGGCTGGGTGAAGGCCGGGTTGTCCGACTCGTTGTGACCGCGGCGGCGGTAGCAGATGAGGTCGATCACCACGTCCTTGTTGAACGCCTGGCGGAACTCGAAGGCGAGCCGCGCCACGCGCACGACGGCCTCCGGGTCGTCGCCGTTCACGTGGAAGATCGGGGCCTCGATCATGCGGGCCACGTCCGTCGCGTACATGGAGGAACGCGAGGACTCGGGGGCCGCGGTGAAGCCGACCTGGTTGTTGATGACGATGTGGACCGTGCCGCCGGTGCGGTAGCCGCGCAGCTGCGACATGTTCAGGGTCTCGGCCACCACGCCCTGGCCCGCGAAGGCCGCGTCGCCGTGCAGCGCGACCGGCAGGACCGTGAAGTCCGTGCCGCCCTTGTTGATGATGTCCTGCTTGGCGCGGGCGATGCCCTCGATGACCGGGTCGACCGTCTCCAGGTGGGACGGGTTGGCGGCCAGCGAGACCGTGATCTGCTCGCCGTCCAGGCCGGTGAAGGTGCCCTCGGCGCCCAGGTGGTACTTCACGTCGCCGGAGCCGTGCATCGACTTCGGGTCGAGGTTGCCCTCGAACTCGCGGAAGATCTGCGCGTACGACTTGCCGACGATGTTGGCGAGGACGTTCAGGCGGCCGCGGTGGGCCATGCCGATGACGACCTCGTCCAGACGGGACTCGGCGGCGGAGTCGATCACCGCGTCGAGCAGCGGGATGACGGACTCGCCGCCCTCCAGCGAGAACCGCTTCTGGCCGACGTACTTCGTCTGCAGGAAGGTCTCGAAGGCCTCCGCCGCGTTCAGCCGGCGCAGGATCCGCAGCTGCTCCTCGCGCTCCATCTTGGAGTGCGGGCGCTCCACGCGGTCCTGGATCCACTTGCGCTGCTTGGGGTCCTGGATGTGCATGAACTCGATGCCGGTGGTGCGGCAGTACGAGTCGCGCAGCACGCCGAGGATGTCGCGCAGCTTCATCATCGACTTGCCGGCGAAGCCGCCGACCGCGAAGTCGCGCTCCAGGTCCCACAGGGTGAGCCCGTGCTCGGTGATGTCCAGGTCGGGGTGCTTGCGCTGCTTGTACTCCAGCGGGTCGGTGTCGGCCATGACGTGGCCGCGGACCCGGTAGGAGTGGATCAGCTCGAAGACACGGGCGGCCTTGGTGACGTCGTCGTCGTGCGACGCGTCGATGTCCCGCAGCCAGCGGACCGGCTCGTACGGAATCCGCAGCGCCTCGAAGATGTCGTCGTAGAAGCCGTTCTCGCCGAGGAGGAGGTTCGCGACGGCGCGCAGGAACTCGCCGGAGGCGGCGCCCTGGATCACCCGGTGGTCGTAGGTCGACGTGAGCGTCATGACCTTCGAGATGCCGAGCTTGTTCAGGGTGTCCTGGCTGGTGCCCTGGAACTCCGCCGGGTAGTCCATGGAGCCGACGCCCATGATCACGGACTGGCCGGGCATCAGCCGCGGCACGGAGTGGACGGTGCCGAGGCCGCCGGGGTTGGTCAGGGAGGCGGTGACGCCGGTGAAGTCGTCCATCGTCAGCTTGTTGTCGCGGGCGCGACGGACGATGTCCTCGTAGGCCTGCCAGAACTCGAAGAAGTTCAGCGTCTCGGCCTTCTTGATGGCGGCCACGACGAGCTGGCGGTCGCCGTTGGGCTTCACCAGGTCGATGGCCAGGCCGAGGTTGACGTGGGCCGGCTTGACGAGGGTCGGCTTGCCGTCCTTCTCGCCGAACGCGTAGTTCATCGCCGGCATGGCCTTGATGGCCTGCACCATCGCGTACCCGATCAGGTGCGTGAAGGAGATCTTCCCGCCGCGGGCGCGCTTGAGGTGGTTGTTGATGACGATGCGGTTGTCGAACAGCAGCTTCACCGGGACCGCGCGGACCGAGGTGGCCGTCGGCAGCTCCAGCGAGGCGTTCATGTTCTTCGCGACCGCGGCGGCCGGGCCGCGCAGCGTGACCAGCTCCGGACCCTCGGGAGCCGGGGCGGCGGCCTTCGCGGCGGCCGGCTTCGGCTGAGCGGGCGCCTGTGCGGGCTGCGCCGGCTTGGCCGGGACCGGGGCCGGGGTGGCGGCCGGGGCCGCGGGGGCCGGGGCCTTCACGGCCGGGGCCACGGCGGCGGCCTGCGGGGCCGGAGCGGCCGGCGGGGCCGCGGGAGCCGCGGGCTGGGCCGGAGGCGCCGAGGTGGTGGCTGCGGCCCCCGCGGCCGCAGTACCCGCCGCAGCCGGGGTGACAGGTGCACCCGGCTTGTAATCGGCGAAGAAGTCCCACCAGGCACGGTCTACCGAATTCGGGTCCTGGAGGTACTGCTGATAGATCTCGTCGACGAGCCACTCGTTCGGACCGAACGCGGCAGCGGGGTTCTTCCCGGCTTGGTCGTCGGTCGAGACGCTCGGGTTACTGGGGGACTGTGGCGACACGGCGGCAACCGCCCTCTTCCGCTTCACAAGGTGATGGACAGCGGGAATAAAGGCTACGCCTCCACAGGCGGGAAGGTCAGGTCGAGCATGGTCATCGTCGCGTAAGTCACATCGAAAATCTTGTTTCAGGGGTTGATATGGCGGGAAACAAGCGTGGTTCCGCATGTGGGAGGGTGTGCCGACTCGGGCCCGTCGCGCCGTCCTTTCACGGATCGCGCGGGCCTGCTCCTGATCACACGTGTCCAGCTGCACGACTAGGGTGCGGACGCCCGTGGATCTTGTGCCTCCGGTTCGGACTTTACGTCAACTTGGGACGGAAGTCAGGCCCGGGAGGGTGACGATGATCCGGCAGCCCCGCTCGGATTCGGCCACACCGATCCGGCCGCCGTGCAGATCCACCGCCCAGCGGGCGATCGCCAGGCCGAGCCCCGTACCGCCGTCGCTGCCCGGACCGTGCGGCCGGGTCACCGCGCCCCGGTTGAAGCGCTCGAACACCCGGTGCCACTCCGACCTCGGGATGCCGGGGCCCTCGTCCAGGACCTCCAGCGCCAGCGACTCCGGCTGCGGCCCGCGCCGCGCCCTCACCGTCACCCGGCCGTGCGGCGGGCTGTGCTTGACCGCGTTGTCGATCAGATTGGCGACGACCTGGTGGATGCGCTCGGGATCCGCGTGCGCGGTCAGCTCCGGAGGGGAGACGTCCAGGTGCAGATGGACGTCGGTGCGCGTGTGGCTCCCGGAGCCGGAGGCTATGCCCGCGCGCGCCGAGGCCACCATGTTGGCCTCCTTCAGCACGCCCGAGAGATACGGCCACACCTCGAAACGGCGCATCTTCAGCGGTACGACGCCGTTGTCGAGCCGGGACAGGTCCAGCAGGGTCTCCACGAGCCGGCCGAGCCGCTCGGTCTGCTTCAGGGCCGTCCGCATGGTCTCGGGGTCGGCCTGGGTGACGCCGTCGACGATGTTCTCCAGCACCGCGCGCAGTCCGGCGATCGGGGTGCGCAGCTCGTGCGAGACGTTCGCCACCAGCTCTTTGCGCTGGCGGTCCTGGGCCTCCAGCTCGTCCGCCATGACGTTGATCGTCTGGGCCAGGTCGCCCAGCTCGTCCCGGCGGCCGTCGCCCACCCGGCGGGTGTAGTCGCCCTGGGCGATCGACCGTGCCACGGCGTTCATCTCGTCGAGCGGCATGGTCAGCGAATGCGCCACGAACTGCGTGATCAGCAGGGTGGCGATCATCGAGAAGACCGTGATGAAGCGCAGCTCGGTCTTGGTGTGCACCGCGACGATCGACAGTCCGGTGGTGATCAGCACCGATATGACCACGAGCGCGCCCAGCTTGGTCTTGATCGAGAACGGGCGTACGCCGCCCCAGGGGTCCTCCCCGGGGCTCCTGCGCGCGGCCTGGCGCCCGTCGACGGTCATGGAGTGGGCGTCTCCAGCGCGTACCCGACGCCGTGCACGGTACGGATCCGCTCGGCGCCGATCTTCCGGCGCAGCGCCTTGATGTGGCTGTCGACCGTACGGGTGCCGGAGGCGTCCGCCCAGTCCCACACCTCGGCCAGCAGCTGCTCGCGCGAGAGCACCGCGCGCGGGGTGTTCGCCAGGCACACCAGCAGGTCGAACTCGGTGGGCGTGAGGTGGACGTCCTCGGACTTCACCCGCACCCGGCGCTGCGCGTGGTCGATCTCCAGCTCGCCGAGGCGCAGGATGCCCGAGCGCGGCGTGGCGGCGGCGAGGGCCGCCCGCTCCACCCGGCGCAGCAGCACGTGCACCCGCGCGGCCAGCTCCCGCATCGAGAACGGCTTGGTCATGTAGTCGTCCGCGCCGACCCCGAGACCGACCAGCATGTCCGTCTCGTCGTCGCGCGCGGTCAGCATCAGCACCGGCACCGGACGCTGTGCCTGCACCCGCCGGCAGACCTCCAGTCCGTCGAAGCCCGGCAGCATGATGTCGAGGATCAGCAGGTCGGGCTGCCAGGCCTCGGCCGTGTCGACGGCGGCCGGGCCGTCCGACGCGGTCTGCACGAGAAATCCCTCGGCGCGCAGCCGGGCCGCGATGGCGTCGACGATCGTGGGGTCGTCCTCGACGACCAGCACCCGGCGCTGTGCGCCCGGGGTGGTCGTCGCCGCGCCGCTCTGGGAGGTGTGTGTCTGCTCCATCGCCCGCCCCTGCTTGTTGCTTTCCGGAACCCGTGGGGTGATCCCATGTCTGCGATTGACGCTTGAATGATCCGCGTCAGGGCAGCACATTACGGGGATCGACCGCGCTGTCGCTATCCAGGTCTTACGGCGAGGTGCACCGCGTCCGGAACGCCCCGGGCAACGGGCACCTCTTCGGTACGCACCTGCCGGAACCCGGCATTCCGCAAGGTTCCTTCAAATTCCGGAGAGGGCTCGGCGGACCAGACCGCGAGCACTCCGCCGGGCCTCAACACCTTTGTGCAGGCCGCGAGTCCGGCCGGCGCGTACAGGCTGTGATTGTCGTCCGTGACCGTCCAGCCAGGGCCGTTGTCGATATCCAGGCAGAGCGCGTCGAACGTGTCGGAAGTCTCATGCACGAACGCCATGAGATCGTCCTCCACGACTTCGGTGCGCGGATCGCCCAGCGCCCCGCCGGACACCTCGGCCAGCGGCCCGTCCCGGTGCCAGCCGACGACGGCCGGCTCCCGTTCGACGACGGTGATGCGCCCCCACCTGGGGTCCGCCGCGGCATGTGCGAGTGAGAATCCCACGCCCAGCCCTCCGATCAGCACCTTCGGCTGCGGCCGTCCGTCCAGCGCGTCGTACGCGGCGTCGATCAGCAGTCGCTCCGAGCGGCCGTCGGAGGTGTCCATCAGGAAGCAGCCGTTGGCGATGATCTGCAGCAGCGCCCCGTGCCGGCGCAGCACCACCTCGCCGTACGGGCCGTCATGCCGGTCGAGGACCACGGGAGAGTCGTACGCGGCAGTCATGCACCCATCCTCCTTGAACGAGCCCTGTCGTTCACGGGAATTGCGGATGGCGGCATGGCGGTTCGAACACAACTTCCGGTCTCGGGCATGCGTTCCAGCGGTCCGGGCGGGGCATGGACGCGATCGGAGCGTGAGAGGTTGCTGTGAATCGGCTCTCGCGTGGCGTCGGTCATAGACAGCGGCCCTCGGAACCCGAAGGGTTGGCCGCGACGGAAGGAGTGCCGCAACGTGGAACGGATCGCGACGGGTCCTGGGGTGGCCGCGTCCCCGCCCCTGACGGGCGCGCCGCTTCCCGACGGCACCGCCGTCGTCCCGGCCTCCGCGCTCGCGGACCTGCTGGACGGGATGCCGCGCCAGCGGCACGCCACGGTCCCCGCCGCCGTCCCCGCCCCCGCCTCCGCTCCCGTCCCGGCGCGCCCGGCCGTACGGTTCCCGCGCGTCTGGCGGCTGCTGCCCAGCCCGGCCGGCACTCCGTTCACCTTCGTCTACACGGCCGTGCTGGCCGTCACCTCCGTGGTCGCGGCGCTCGCCGACCCCGGCCTGGTGCACGCCCTCTACCAGGACTCCAGCACGGACGTGACCCACCTGGTGCGCACGCCCGTCCTGGTGCTGCTGGCGAGCGCGCTGTGGATCGCGGGCGGCGTCCTGTCGCCGTACGCGGTGGCGTTCGTGCTCGTGCTCACCGCGCTGGAGCGGCGCATAGGCGGTGCGCGGGCCGCCTGTGTCTTCCTGGCGGGCCATGTGCTGGCCACCCTCGCCACCGAGGTCCCCGTGGGCCTCGCCGTCCTGTTCGGCCACCTCCCCGCCACCTCGCTGCACCGGCTCGACTACGGCATCAGCTTCGGCGTCGCCGCCAGCATCGGCGCCCTGGCCGGTCTGCTGCGCCCCTGGCTGCGCTGGCCCCTGCTCGCCCTCACGGCGGGCGCCCTCCTGAACGACCTGATCGCCTTCCTGGACCCCATGACCAACTGGGGCCACCTCATCGCCCTGGCGATCGGCGTGTCGGGCTGGCCCCTGGTGCGCCGCTGGAGCCGGGCGGCCTGAGGCCGTTTCAGGTCCGCTCCGCGGCCGGCCCGCGGTCGGCCACCCCGAAAATCCCTGCGTCACCCCCTGATCGCTCACAGCGAACAGCCAGGGGGAACACCAGCCCGCCCCCACCGGTTGAGTCGGCATAGCTCAACTTGACTGCCGAAGGGGAGATCATGGCTGCTGAGTCCACGGCGTTCACGCTCGTTCTGCCCGTGCTGCCGCTCGACGACGAGGTCGTGCTGCCCGGGATGGTGGTTCCGCTCGACCTGAGCGATGCCGACGTACGGGCCGCGGTGGAGGCCGCACAGGCCGCCGCCCGGTCGGAATCCGGCAAGCCCAGGGTGCTGCTGGTGCCACGCATCGACGGGACGTACGCGAAGACCGGTGTGCTGGGCACGGTCGAGCAGGTCGGCCGGCTGGCCGACGGAGACCCGGGGGCTCTGATCCGGGGCCGGAGCCGGGTGCGGATCGGCGCGGGCACCACCGGTCCCGGCGCGGCCCTGTGGGTCGAGGGCGCCCGCGTCGACGAGAGCCTGCCGGACCCGCTGCCGGGGCATGTCGCCGAACTCGTCAAGGAGTACAAGGCCCTCGCCACCACCTGGCTGAAGAAGCGCGGCGCCTGGCAGGTCGTGGACCGCGTCCAGGCCATCGAGGACGTCTCCGCGCTCGCCGACAACTCCGGATACTCGCCGTTCCTCACCACCGAACAGAAGGTCGAACTGCTGGAGACCGCCGACCCGGTGGCCCGGCTCAAGCTCGCCACGCAGGCGCTCCGCGACCACCTCGCCGAGCAGGACGTGGCCGAGACCATCGCCAAGGACGTCCAGGAGGGCGTCGACAAGCAGCAGCGCGAGTTCCTGCTGCGCCGCCAGCTGGAGGCCGTCCGCAAGGAGCTGCGCGAGCTGAACGGCGAGCAGGACGGCGAGGAGTCCGACGACTACCGCGCCCGCGTGGAAGCCGCCGACCTGCCCGAGAAGGTCCGCGAGGCCGCCCTCAAGGAGGTCGACAAGCTGGAGCGCGCCTCCGACCAGTCGCCCGAGGGCTCCTGGATCCGGACCTGGCTCGACACGGTCCTGGAGATGCCGTGGAACGAGCGAACCGACGACAGCGCTTCCGCGTACGACATCCGGGGCGCCAGGGCGATCCTCGACGCCGAGCACGCGGGCCTGGAGGACGTGAAGGAGCGCATCACCGAGTACCTCGCGGTGCGCAAGCGGCGCGGCGAGCGCGGCCTCGGCGTGATCGGCGGGCGGCGCGGCGGTGCGGTGCTCGCCCTGGTCGGCCCGCCCGGCGTCGGCAAGACCAGCCTGGGCGAGAGCGTGGCGCACGCCATGGGCCGCAAGTTCGTCCGCGTCGCCCTCGGCGGCGTCCGGGACGAGGCCGAGATCCGCGGCCACCGCCGTACGTACGTCGGCGCGCTGCCCGGCCGGATCGTGCGGGCCGTCAAGGAGGCCGGGTCCATGAACCCGGTGGTCCTGCTGGACGAGATCGACAAGGTGGGCTCCGACTTCCGCGGCGACCCGGCCGCGGCCCTGCTCGAAGTCCTGGACCCGGCGCAGAACCACACCTTCCGCGACCACTACCTGGAGGTCGAACTCGATCTGTCGGACGTGGTCTTCCTGGCCACCGCCAACGTCCTGGAAGCCATCCCGGAGGCGCTCGCCGACCGTATGGAGATCGTCCGCCTGGACGGCTACACCGAGGACGAGAAGGTCGTCATCGCCCGCGACCACCTGCTCCCGCGTCAGCTGGAGCGGGCGGGACTCGGCAAGGACGAGGTCACCCTGCACGAGAGCGCCCTGCGCAAGCTGGCCGGCGAGTACACGCGCGAGGCGGGCGTGCGCACCCTGGAGCGCTCGATCGCCCGGCTGCTGCGCAAGATCGCGGCCCAGCACGAACTCGGTGAGCGGGAGCTGCCGTTCACCGTCCGGGACGAGGATCTGCGCGCTCTGATCGGGCGTCCGCACCATGTGCCCGAGTCCGCCCAGGACCCGGCCGAGCGGCGCACGTCCGTGCCCGGAGTGGCGACCGGCCTCGCGGTCACCGGCGCCGGGGGAGACGTCCTCTTCGTGGAGGCGTCCCTCGCCGACCCGGAGACGGGTGCGGCGGGGCTGACCCTGACCGGTCAGCTCGGTGACGTGATGAAGGAGTCGGCGCAGATCGCACTGAGCTTCCTGCGCAGCCGCGGCGCCGAACTGGAGCTTCCGGTCGGCGACCTGAGGGACCGGGGCGTGCACATCCACTTCCCGGCGGGCGCGGTCCCGAAGGACGGCCCGAGCGCCGGCATCACGATGACCACGGCACTCGCCTCGCTGCTCTCCGGGCGGCTGGTGCGCACGGACGTGGCGATGACCGGTGAGGTCTCGCTGACCGGCCGGGTGCTGCCCATCGGCGGTGTGAAGCAGAAGCTGCTCGCCGCCCAGCGCGCCGGGGTGACCACCGTGATCATCCCCAAGCGCAACGAGCCCGACCTGGACGACGTCCCGGCCGAGGTGCTGGACAAGCTCGACGTCCACACCGTGACCGACGTCCGCCAGGTCCTGGAGCTGGCGCTGGCGCCCGCGACGAACGGCGCGGCGCCGGAGGTTCCGGTCGCGGCGTGACGGACGCGACCGGAAGGGCGAGGCCCGGGCTCCGTGAGGGAGGTCCGGGCCTTCGCCATGCGCGCATATGCTTGCCATTCGGTAGAATTCAGACGTGAGTTGGCCTCCGAAGAGCCCCTCCGGTCTGATCGGGGCCGAGATCGCGGGCTACCGCGTGGAGCGCGAACTGGGCCGCGGCGGCATGGCCGTCGTCTACCGCGCCAAGGATCTGCGCCTCGGCCGCACGGTCGCCCTGAAGCTGCTCGCCCCGCAGTACACGCGCAACGAGGCGTTCCGCCGCCGCTTCGCGCAGGAGTCCAGGATCGCCGCCGCCATCGACCACCCCAACATCGTCCCCGTCTTCGAGGCCGGCGAGACGGACGGGATCCTGTACATCGCCATGTGCTACGTCTGCGGCCCGGACCTGCGTGCCCTGCTCGACCGGGAGGGCCCGCTGCCGGTGCCGGCCGCGTTGCGCGTCGCGGCCCAGCTGGCGTCCGCCCTGGACGCGGCCCATGCGCGCGAGCTGGTGCACCGGGACGTCAAACCGGCCAATGTCATGGTCGCCGAGGGCGTCGACAGCGACCACCCCGAGCACGTCTATCTCACCGACTTCGGGCTGGCGAAGAAGTCGCTGTCGCTCACCGGGTTCACCACCGCGGGCGAGTTCGCCGGCACTCTCGACTATGCGGCGCCCGAGCGGATCGCCGGGCGCCCGGTCGACGGCAGGTCCGATCTGTACAGCCTGGCCTGTGTGGTCCACGAGATGCTCGCGGGCGCCCCGCCCTTCCGGTGGCAGGGCCGGCTCGAACAGTTGCGGGCCCACCGGTACGACCCGCCGCCCGCGCTCAGTGCGCAGCGGCCGGACGTCCCGGCGGCCGTCGACGAGGTGCTCGCGCGCGCCCTGGCGAAGGCCCCGGACGACCGCTACGACTCCTGCCTGGAGTTCGTGACGGCCCTGCGCCGCGCCGCCGGCGAACCGGGCCCGCGCCGCCGCACCCCGACGCTGGTGGACGTCCGGGTGGCCGCGGACGCCCGCCGGCAGAGCCGCGCCGCCCCTGGCTCCCCGCCCGAGCCGCCCGGCTGGGCCGGGCCCGTTCTCAGGGGCTGACGAGAGCCGATCCGGCCGCGCTCGCAGCCAAGCGGTCTCGGCCCCTTCCGAAGGCGCGTCACAGCGCCGCGAACGACTGCTCCGCCCACACCGTCTTGCCGACCCGGTCGTGCCGGGTGCCCCAGCGTTCGGCCAGCTGGGCGACGAGCAGCAGGCCCCGGCCGCCCTCGTCGAAGATGCGGGCGCGCCGCATGTGCGGGGTGGTGCCGCTGGAGTCGTACACCTCGCAGATCAGGGTCGCGTTCTGATGGATCAGCCGGAGCCGGATGGGCGGGCGGCCGTAGCGGATGGCGTTGGTGACCAGCTCGCTGACCATCAGCTCGGTGGGGAAGGCGGCCTCCTCGAGGTCCCATGCGGACAGCTGGTCGTGGACGAGGTGGCGGGCGCGGGAGACGTCCGTGGGGTCGTCCCGCAGCTCCCAGGCGGCCACCCGGTCCTTGTGCAGCACCCGGGTACGGGCGACGAGCAGGGCGACGTCGTCGTCCGGGCCGTGGCTCAGCAGCGCGGTGAGCACGTGGTCGCAGACCGCGTCCAGCGAGTCCGCGGGCCGGGCGAGCGCGGCGAACATCGCCTCCAGCGCCTCGTCGATGTCGTGCTCGCGGGCCGCGAGCAGCCCGTCGGTGTAGAGGACGAGCAGGCTGCCCTCGGGCAGTGCGGTCTCGACGGCCTCGAAGGGCAGCCCGCCGAGCCCGAGCGGCGGTCCCGCGGGCACGTCCAGGAAGCGCACCTCGCCGTCCGGTGCGACCAGGGCGGGCGGCGGATGCCCGGCCCGGGCCAGGGTGCAGTGGCGGGAGACCGGGTCGTAGACCGCGTACAGACAGGTGGTGCCGATGCCGCCGGCGGTCTCGGCGGCCGGGTCCGCGCTGCCCTCGTCGGCGGCGAGCCGCAGGACCAGATCGTCGAGGTGGGTGAGGAGTTCGTCGGCCGGCAGATCGACGTCGGCGAGGGTGCGTACGGCGGTGCGCAGCCGGCCCATGGTCGCCGAGGCGCGGACGCCGTGGCCCACCACGTCGCCGACGACGAGCGCCACCCGCGCCCCGGACAGCGGGATCACGTCGAACCAGTCGCCGCCCACCCCGGCCCGGGTCGCGGCGGGCAGATAGCGGCTGGCGATCTCCAGGGCCGCCTGTTCGGGCAGGGTGTGCGGGAGCAGGCCGTGCTGCGGTGCCATGGTGGCGGCGTCGGCCCCTGCGGAGGGGCGGGCCTGCCGGATGCCGACGGCAGCCCTGGCCGTGAACTCCTGCGCCAGCCGCAGCTCCTCGGGGGCGAAGGGACCCCGGTCGGGGCGCCGGCCGAAGAGCGCCACCCCGAGTGTGCCGCCCTGGGCGAGCAGCGGCACCGCCAGCAGCGTGTGCGCCCCGGACGCCCGTAGCCACGCCGCGCCCGGATCCACCGCCGCCCACTCGGCGACGACCGGGTCCGTCGTGTCGTAGAGCAGCGGCCGGCCCGCCGCCAGGGACTGGGCCGGAGGGGAGTCCAGCGGGCAGACGATCGCCTCGCCCGCACCGGCGCCGTGGGCGGGCCCCTCCCCCTCCGGGACGGCGCGCAGGGCGGCGCGGCGCAGTACGACGGGGCCGAGCCCCGGGGCGGGGTCCTCGTCCGGGCCGCGGGGGGAGTCGAGCAGATCGACCGCGACGACGTCGGCGAGCCGGGGGACGGTGACCTCGCCGAGTTCCTGCGCGGTGCGGGCCTGGTCCGCGGCCGAGCCGACGTGCGGGCCGCGCTCCTCCGGCGGCGCCTGCCCGCCCGCGGAGTCCGGGGCGGGCATCTGCGTGGACAGGCAGACGGCCCGCACCTGGCCCTCGGCGTCCTTCAACGGGGTGAGCGCGGCGGTGCTCCCGAACCGCGGACCGAGCGCGGCCCGGACCTCCTGCGGACGGCCGGACTCCAGTGCGTGCCGCAGCGACCGCTCGACCTCCTCGCTCGCGGCGCCGGGCACGATGTGCGGCAGCCGCAGTCCGCGCATGGCGGCCTCGGGGAGGGCGAGGGCGTGTTCCAGCCTGCGGTTGGCGCGGACGAGCTGCAGGTCGGCGTCGAAGATCGCCAGCGGGAAGGGGGACTGCAGGAACGTCCACTCCTCCAGGGGCTCGCCCCGGGGCGGTTGCGGGCGTGCCGTCACGGCGCTCACCACGAGCCAGTCGGTCCCGCCGGCGGTCGTCGTCCGGCGGTGCGCGAGCACGCCAAGCTCCAGCAGCCGGCCGTCGCGGTGGCGCAGCGGGACGGTGCCGTTCCAGCGTTCGCGCCCGGCGACGACCCGCCGGGCGGCTTCGACGTCGGCGGCGAGGAGTGCGGTGGCGGGGCGGCCGACGACGGCCGGGGAGCCGTAGCCGAGCAGCCGCTGCGCGCCTTCGCTCCAGCCGGTGAGGATGCCGTGCTCATCGATGGTGGCCGTGGCCGTGTACGTCGACTGTCGCTCCATCGCCGCTCATCTCGCCCTTGCTCGGCAGGCTCCCTCGACCAGCATGATCCCGGGCGACGCGGAGCACCAACGCAGCGAAACGGCGGCCGCCCGCGGGGGGACGGCCACCGTGCACGGTTCAGCGGGCGCTATCCGTTGGCCAGCGCCTGCACCCGGTCCAGGGCGCCATTGAACTTGTCGTGGTCGCCGACGGTCGGGCCGGAGGAGGTGTACTGCCACATCGTGTAGTACGACCAGCCGGCCGGCAGCGTCCCCGGGTCCGAGGCGTATCGGGCGATCCACAGCGGGTTGTTCGCCGCGAAGCCGCCGTAGTTCCCGGTGCAGTCGCTCCACCAGCTGCTCGCCGTGTAGATCACGGGGTAACGGCTGGTGAGCGACTTGTAGGTGCTGATGAAGTCGGCGATCCAGCTGACCATCTGGCTCGCGCTCTTGCCGTAGCACTCGGCGCCGTACGGGTTCCACTCGATGTCGAGCGCGCCCGGCAGGGTCTTGCCGTCCTTGGACCAGCCGCCGCCGTGGCCGACGAAGTAGCTCGCCTGGGTGGCGCCGCTGGTGGTGTCCGGGGTCGCGAAGTGGTACGCGCCGCGGATCATGCCCACGTTGTACGAGCCGTTGTACTGCTGCGCGAAGTACGGGTTGGTGTAGTACGTGCCCTCCGTCGCCTTGGTGTACGCCCAGCGCACCCCGCTGCTCCACAGGGTCGACCAGGCGACGTTGCCCTGGTAGGCGGAGACGTCCACGCCCTCGGTCTGGGTGGCGTCACCGGACGTGGGGGATCCGTGGCGGCCGTCGTGCGCGGGGACGCCCATGCCCATGTAGGCGGAGCCGCGGCTGGGCGTGGTCGCGGCGTGGGCGGAGGTGAGGGGCAGGGTGAGGGAGAGCGCCGCGAGCAGGGCCGTCACGAGAAGGGCGAGGGCGCGCGGTCGGACGGGACGGTCGGAGCCGGGTCTGTGCACGGACATGACGTGCCTCCGGGGAGTGGGAGTGGGGGGAACGTGGCAGTGACCGTGTACCGGGATGCCGCACTGGCGTGGGCATGCCATTGATTGCCTGATAAAGAAGCTACGCACGTAGATGACGGGGTGGGAAGGGGGTCCGGACGCCGCCGTTGGTCTACGCCTGCGAAATACTTACGGAGCTGCGGCAATGACGACTTTTGGCAGAAACTTTCAAGACCGCGAAACCGAGCAGGGGTGCTGACGTGCACGAGGACGGAAACGGCGGCGCACCGGGCGGCGCCCACGAGGTGACGCCCAGTGGTGCGGACCAGGAATTCCTGGCATTGGAGCGGGAGTTGACCGTGCTGCTGCGGCGAGCCCGGGCCAATCAGGGCGAGATGGCCCGCGAGGTCCATCCCGACCTGGAGTCCTCCGCGTACGGCCTGCTCATCCGCCTGGACGAGTGCGGCGGCCAGCGGGCCACGGAACTCGCCGCGTACATCGGCGTCGGCAAGGCCACCATGTCCCGTCAGCTGCGCGCCCTGGAGGAGCTGGGCCTGATCGCCCGCGAGCCGGATCCCGCCGACGGCCGCGCCTGGCTCGTCACCCTGACCGACGAGGGGCGCGGCCGGGTGGGCAAGGTCCGCGAGGCGCGCCGTGCCCGCTACGTCAGCCAGCTCGCCCACTGGAACCGCCGCGAGGTCTCGGAACTGGCCCGGCTGCTGCACCAGTTGAACGGGGTCATGGAGAAGTAGCCCCAGGACGGCGGCCGGGCGGGCTCACAGCTCCACGTGCACCACCGTCGCGTCGTCGTGCGTCTTGCCGCGCCGCAGGAACGCCCGCTCCTCCCGGTCCGCCGTCTCCAGCTCCCGGACCCGGTCCACCAGCGACCGGGCACCCTCCTTCGCGACCACCTCGAACAGGGCCCGCCAGTCGCCCTCGTGGAACTTCTCCGTCCAGCGGGTCGCGCCGTCCGTGAGCGCGGCCAGGGCGCGGACCTCGGCGCGGGGCACGGTGCCGGTGACGGCACGGTCCGCCACCGACGGGTCGGCGGCGGCCGTGAAGAAGCCGCCCTCCTTGTTGCGCAGGGTGGCGTCCACCAGGGCCTCGGTGGCGAGCGCGGAGCGCGGGAGCCGGTCCAACCGGTCGTCCAGGACCGGGGTGACCGTGCCGTCGGGCCCCTGCAGCAGCAGCGCGGAGTCGGACAGCACCAGGTACTCGACGGCGTCGGCGGACCAGCGGGCCAGGGCGACGGTTGCCTGAGGGGTTCGCGGGTGAGAAAGTTCACAGGTTTGGGCATGGGCCTCGGCGGTGCGGCCGATCGACCGCGCGAGAATCTCCGAGAGCGTCAGATCTCTCCTCGAAACGGTCAGTTCGGTCAGCGAGCCGCCGAGCCGCGCGGTGTACCAGGGGACGGAATGCAGACATCCCGTCCCGCCCCGCGGGGGAGTCACGCCGTCCAGGACGATCACGCAACCTCCCTGTCCGGAGGCGGGTAGTCCGACACCGGCGAAGTCCTCGTTGGGGCGGTTCGCGTCGCCGGGTTCCGAAACGAGATCAGTGCGCATTCGGCCAGTCTGCACGAGCCCTCCACAGGATTCGCCAAAGGCTGGCAAGCGCCGTCGAATTGATACGACCCCGCAGGTCAGGCGCCTGCTTTGGGGGGGAATGAGACGCTCCGGCAAGGCGTGGTGGCGAATACTGCCAAAGCCTGCCCCGCGCGTCCAACCGGCGTCCCGCGCAAGGGCCGAGCACGCGCCAGAGAGACTTGCCCGCCCACTCTTCTCCGATGTTCACTCCTTCGGGTGGCGGGTCAGGTGATGCGCGACCACTGCCCACCGGCGCTGGGAGGGTCGGGGACCGTACGAACCGGGTGTACGCACCACTTGGCACCGAGATGACGGGGCGCCAGACGCCACCCGGGCCCTTGGGTAGACGAGTTCAGGATTGCGAGCACCGGTGCAGATGAAGCGGCCTCGGCGCGCAGGCAGGCAGACGGACCCCGCGGGGACCGCCCAGCAGACCCCCGTGGGCAGCGGCCGCCCCACCCATGTGCGCACCCGGCTGATCGTCGCCGTCGCCGTGGTGGCCGCGGCCGTCGCGGGAGCCGGCGCGCCCTCCCTGCTCAGCGCCTCCCAGGACGTGAGCGACTCCCAGGACCTGGTGACGCTGGCCGCCCGCACCCAGGACGCGCTCTCCCTCGCGCACTCCCTGGCCGACGAGCGCGACGAGGTCACCTCCTACGTCGCGGCCGGGCGCCCCAAGGCGAAGGCGCCCTCCGAGGACCGCAGCGCGCGGGTCGACCGGCAGGTCGAGGACCTGCGGGCCGAGGACGACACCCCGGCGAGCCTGCGCAGCGACCTCGACGGCATCGCCGCCGTCCGCCGGGCCGCCCTGACCGGCAGGACCACCGCCCTCCAGACCCATCAGGCCTACTCGCAGGCCATCACCGAGCTGCACCGCCTCGCCGAGCAGCTCGCCGACGACACGCCTCCGCGGGCCGGCTCCGGCGCCCACGCGCTCGCCGAACTGGACACCGCCGTCCAGCAGTCCGCCGCCGCCCGCGGACTGCTGCTGGCCGCGCTGAACGTGCCGTCCGCCGCCCGGACCGTGATCAACCCCGTCACCGGCCTGCCCACCACGACCTCCACCGCCTCCCCGGCCGACAAGAAGCAGCGCGACGAGCTGACCGCCGCCGCCCAGCAGGCCCGGCTGCGCGCCGACGCGGCCCTCGCCGGCTTCCGCGCCACCGCCCCGAAGGCCTCCGTGGACTCCTACGACTCCACGGTCACCGGTTCCGAGGTCAACTCGGCGGAGAAGTACCTGGCCGCGCTCACCGACCAGCCGACGCTGGCCGACAGCGACCTGACCACCAGCACCAAGAAGCTGGACGCGGCCCTGTCCGCCCGCGTCGACCTGATGCGCGGCGAGGAATCGGCCCTCTACGACCACCGCACCAAGGACCTGGCGAAACTCCGGGACGACGACGTCACGGCCCTGGAGATCCGCATCGCCGTGCTCGGCGCCCTGATGCTGGTCGCCGTGGGCCTCGCCACGGCCATGGCCCGCACGCTGACGCGCCCCCTGTCGGTCCTGCGCCGGGGCTCGGCCCGCCTGGCGGAGTCCGAGGACCCGGCGGCCCAGGAGCCGATCGCCTTCACCGGTCGCAACGACGAGTTCGCCCAGGTCGTCCGCTCGGTCAACGCCCTGCACACGCACGCGGTCACCCTGTACGAACGCGTCACCACGCTGGAGGCCGACCGCAAGCACCTGGTCGGCCAGCGCCAGAAGATGGCCGACGCCCGCGAGGCCCTCCACGCCGAGCTGAGCCAGGCCGCCGAGCAGCTGGAGCGGCTGCGCACCAGCATCGGCGGCACGTTCGTGAACCTCTCGCTGCGCACCCTCGGCCTCGTGGAACGCCAGCTCGCGGTCATCGAGGGCCTGGAGGAACGCGAACAGGACCCCGACCGCCTCGCCACGCTCTTCAAGCTGGACCACTTCGCCACGGTCATGCGCCGCCACAGCGAGAACCTCCTGGTCCTGGCCGGTGCCGAGCACGTCCAGCAGCACCACGGGGCGGTGCCGCTGGTCGACGTGGTCCGGGCGGGCGTCAGCGAGATCGAGCGCTACGAACGCGTCCGTATCGCCGCCCTGCCGCCGCATGCCCATGTGGCGGGCTTCGCGGCCGACGACCTCTCCCATCTGCTGGCCGAACTGATGGAGAACTCCACCTCGTTCTCCCCGCCGGAGCTGCCGGTGGAGGTCTCGGGCTGGCTGCTGGAGTCCGGTGAGGTGATGCTGTCGGTCCAGGACGAGGGCATCGGCATGGCGACCGAGCGCCTGGAGCGGCTCAACACCCGCCTGACCGACTTCGACCCCGAGTCGCCGTACGACCAGGAGGGCGAGGACGGTCTCGGCCTCGGCCTGTACGTCGTCGCCCGCCTCGCCCACCGCCACGGCATCCGCGTCCAGCTGCGCGAGCAGAAGCAGGGCGGCATCGCGGCGGTCGTGGTCCTCCCGGCCACCCTCCTGACGGAGGCCCCGCCGACGGCCCTGCCGCCCCAGACCACGTCCATGAGCACCACGGCCACCTTCTCCCTCCCGGGTGCCGACGCCGAGGCCAACTCCAACGTCCTGCACGGCCGCGCCAAGGGCGCCGACCCGCTGGTGGCCCTCGCGGAGCAGGCGGTGCGGGCGGAGGAGGCGGCTTCGGGCGCCGAGCCCGGGGAGCCCGCCGAGCACGGGCAGGCCGCCCCGGTCACCCAGCACACGGAGACCCGCCCGAAGGCCCCGGCGGAGACCTTCGCCGAGACGACGATGGAGCTGATGCTCCCGGATCTGGCGGCGGACCCCACGCCCCCGTCGGCCGCCGACGGCGAAGCCGAGGCGGTCGCACGGGCCGAGGCTTCGCAGGAACCCGCCGAGGCGGTCACCGCCAAGGGTCTCCCCAAGCGCACGCCCAAGATCACCGCGCCAGCCCAGGCCCCACGCCAGCGGACCGGCACGGTCGACGCCGAGGCCCTGCGCCGCAGGCTCGGAGGCTTCCGCAGCGGCGCCCAGGCCGGGCACCGCGCCGTGGCGGCGGAGATGGCAGAACGTACGGAAGACACCACGGGGGGCACTGTCGAGGAGGCAAGCAGTTGACCGCGCCCAGCACCTTCGGACTGAGCAGTGAGGCCCGCAACCTGCACTGGCTGCTGACCAACCTGGTCGAGGAGGTGCCCGGCATCCAGTCCGTCGCCGTGGTCTCCTCCGACGGCCTGCTCCTGCTCTCGTCCGACCCCGCGTACACCGTCCGGTCCCGTGAGGCCCGCCCGGCCAAAGGGCCGCGCGGCTCCTCCGCCGACCTCGCCACCATCGTCTCCGGCATCGGCAGCCTCACCGTCGGTGCCGCCCGGCTGATGGAGTTCGGCGGGGTCAGGCACACGATGATCGCGATGGAGGAGGGCAGCCTGTTCGTGATGTCGATCAGCGACGGTTCGCTGCTCGGTGTGCACGGCTCCGCCGAGTGCGACATGAGCGTGGTGGCGTACCACATGGCGCTGTTCGTCGGCCGCGCCGGCCACGTCCTCACCCCGGAACTGCGCAGCGAGTTGCGCAAGTCCATGGAATCCGAGTCGGCGGGGAGCGCCCGATGAGCGGCACGGCGAAACTCCCCGTGCGCGGCGGTGACCGCAAACCCGCCCGCGTCCGTCCCTACTCGCTCACCGGCGGCCGTACGCGTTTCGGCCATGTGCTCCTCGTGGAGACGTTCGTCGCGGCACTCGAAGCCCCCGAGCAGCGCAAGGAGCTGCCGAAAGGCTCGCTCGCCACCCGGGTCATGCCCGAGATGCGGGCCATCGTCGAACTGTGCCGCCGTATGCGCACGGTGGCCGAGATCGCCGCGCTGCTGAAGATGCCGCTCGGCGTGGTCCGCGTGCTCCTGAGCGATCTCGCGGACCAGGGAAAGATCCGTGTGTACGGCACCGGAACCGGTCATGGCACCGGCCGCCCGGACCGCGCGCTGCTGGAAAGGGTGCTGAGTGGACTCCGTCGTCTCTGACGCCGCCGCCTCCGTCGTCGGAGGCATCCCCCTCGTCGCCGGATTCACCGAGCCCGACGAGGATCTGAAAGCCTGGCAGACGGACCGCACCCGGGCCCCCGTCGCCACGAAGATCGTGGTGGCCGGAGGCTTCGGCGTCGGCAAGACCACGCTGGTCACCACCGTCTCGGAGATCACGCCCCTGCAGACCGAGGCGCTGATGACCGAGGCGAGCGAGGAGACCGACGACCTGACCGCCACGCCGGGCAAGCTCACCACCACCGTGGCCATGGACTTCGGCCGCATCACGCTCGACGACGACCTGGTGCTCTACCTGTTCGGCACGCCGGGCCAGCAGCGGTTCTGGTTCATGTGGGACGACCTGGTGCGTGGCGCGATCGGCGCGGTCGTGCTGGCCGACACCCGCCGTCTGAAGGACTGCTTCCCGGCCCTGGACTACTTCGAGAGCTGCGGGCTGCCGTACGTCGTCGCCGTCAACCACTTCGAGGGCAGCGAGCTGTTCGAGCCGGACGACGTCCGGGAGGCGCTGACGATACCCGCGCACGTCCCTGTCATGATCATGGATGCGCGGCGTCGAATTTCGGCCATCGAGACCCTCCTGGCCCTGGTCGGCCACGCGCTGGACGAAACCCCCGAGTAGTCCCTGTTAGGAGCCACCACCCGCATGCGGAAGATACTCGTCGTAGGGGCCGGCCAGTCCGGTCTCCAGCTCGCCCTCGGCCTGCAGTCGCACGGCTACGAGGTCACCCTGATGTCGAACCGGACCGCGGACGAGATCCGCACCGGCCGGGTCATGTCGACGCAGTGCATGTTCCACACGGCACTGCAGCACGAGCGCGATGTCCAGCTGAACTTCTGGGAGTCCCAGGCCCCGAAGATCGAGGGACTCGGCGTCTCGGTGGCGGCTCCCGGATCGCACGCCCCGGGCCCCGCGCAGCGGGCGATCGACTGGGTGGGCAGGCTCGACAGGTATGCGCAGTCGGTCGACCAGCGGGTGAAGATGGCCGGCTGGATGGAGACCTTCGCCCAGCGCGGCGGCCAGCTGGTCATCCACGGCGCGGCGGTCGGCGACCTCGACTACTTCTCCCGCGCCTACGACCTCGTCCTGGTCTCGGCCGGCAAGGGCGAGCTGGTCCAGATGTTCGGCCGTGACGCCTCGCGCTCCCCGTACAGCGAGCCGCAGCGGGCGCTCGCGGTGGCGTACGTGCACGGGCTCGGCCCGCGCCCGGAGCACCCCGAGTTCGACGCGGTCCGCTGCAACGTCGTCCCCGGTGTCGGCGAGCTGTTCGTCATGCCGACGCTCACCACCTCCGGCCGCGCGGACATCCTGTTCTGGGAGGGCATACCCGGCGGTCCGCTCGACGTCTTCAACGGCGTCAAGGACCCGGCGGAGCACCTCTCCCTGACCCTGGAACTCATGGAGCGGTTCACGCCCTGGGAGTACGCGCGGGCGACGAAGGTCGAACTGACCGATGCCGGCGGCACGTTGGCGGGCCGCTACGCCCCGACCGTCCGCAACCCCGTCGGCCGGCTGCCCGGCGGCGGCCTGGTCCTCGGCGTCGCGGACGTCGTCGTCGCCAACGACCCGATCACCGGACAGGGCTCCAACTCGGCGGCCAAGTGCGCCGCCGCGTACCTCGCCTCGATCCTCGAACACGGGGACGAGGAGTTCGACGAGGCCTGGATGCAGGCGACGTTCGACCGCTACTGGGACACCGCGTCGCACGTCACCAAGTGGACCAACGCGATGCTGGCGCCGCCGCCGGAGCACATCCTGAACCTCCTCGGCGCGGCCGGTCAGCTCCAGCCGGTGGCCGACCGGTTCGCCAACGGGTTCAACGACCCGTCCGACTTCGAGAACTTCTTCTACGACCCGGACAAGACGGGCGCCTACCTCGCCTCGGTCTCCGGGGCCTGATCCGGACGCACGGCACCGAGCACCGGGGCGGACGCCAGGGGTGACACCTCGACGTCGGCTCCGGGGCGCGGCGCCTGTACGACCTTTCCGTCCCCCACGTACATCGCCACATGGGTGGCCTCGGGGAAGTAGACGACCAGGTCACCGGGGCGCAGCGCGCCGAGCGGGATCCGCTTCAGCCGCCGCCACTGCTCCTGGCTGGTGCGCGGGATGGGGGTGCCCGCATGGTCCCACGCCTGCGAGGTGAGGCCCGAGCAGTCGTACGCGTCGGGGCCCTGTGCGCCCCACACGTACGGCTTGCCGAGCTGGCCCATCGCGTAGTGCACCGCACGGTCGCCCCCGGTGGAGGCCGGACGGTCCGTGGGGAGCGCGCCCGCGGTGACGAGCTGCTGCTGGGCCGCGGTGACGCCCTGCTGCTCCAGGACGGTGATCGCGGCCAGCTGGGCCGGTGTGAGGGAGGCCAGCAGACGTTCCACGTCGGCCAGCCTGGTGTGCACGTCGTCGCGCTGCCTGCGCTGCCGTCCGGCGAGGGTGAGCCGGGTGTCCAGGGCCTTGCGGGCGGCCCGCGCCAGGGAGTCCTCGTGCCGCTCGGCGGCGGTCAGCCGGGCCACCGTACGGACCTGCTCGCGCGCCATCTCGCCGACGACATGTCCCTCGTCCAGCGCGGTCTGCGGGTCGGGCGAGAGCAGCAGGCGCACGTACGGGCCGAGGCCGCCGGCGCTCTGGTACTGCCGGCGGGCCAGTCGGCCCGCGTCGGTCCGGCCGTCCTGCAGGGCGAGGCGGGCACGGGCGAGTTCGCCGTCGAGCCGGGACACCTCGGCGCGCTGCCGCTGCAGCTTCTCCGCGGTGGCGTCGTAGCTCTCGGTGGCCTGTTCGGCCTGCCGGTACAGCTGTTGAAGATCCGTCAGCAACTGGGCCACGGACCGCTGCGGGTCCGGTGCGGCGGCCGCGGGTGCGGGCACGAGGACGGCCTGGGCCGCCAGCGCGGCCGTGCAGGCCAGGCGCGGAAGCGTTCCTGACACGTCATCACCTCGGGTGCGGGGAGGGCGGACTGTTCGCCTCCTATCGCACCGCGATAATCAGATGTATCCGTGCGGGGCGCGCGACCGGGGTGCGCGGTTCGGCGCAACCCTGTCACCCGTTCGCGTCGTCCGGCTCGCCGGATCGTGGGGCGGCCGGCTTCGACCAGGGCCACCTGAGCCCCCCGCCGGAGGCGTCGTCCGGGTCGTACGCGTACTTCCACCCCTGGATCAGGCCCAGCCGCTTGCTGTGTCCGCGCGGCACCCGGCGGTAGACGAGCACCGTGGGCGGGCCGCCGCCCGGGTCCGGGACGGGAATGCGATACGTCTTCGGGGGGTGCCCGGTGGGACCGACCATGACCGGCAGCACGCGCCCGTCCATGGGGCCGCCCTCGAAGGGGGTGTCCTGACTCTTCACCGCTTCAGTCTCGGCCATCCTCGGCGAGCGCGCCGACGACGGCGGCCGTCTGCGGGTCACGGCTCGCGGTGACGGTGAGGACGGCTACGAACTGCTCGACCAGCCAGTCGCGCAGTTCCTCCACCGGGGGCTGCTTGTCCTCGTCCAGCCAGATCAGGGAGGCCGCCTCGACGGCCGTGATCCAGGTCCGCACGGTCATGCGCAGCCGCGGGCCGGGCCCGGTGACGCCGAGGTGGCCGTAGATGTGCTCGGCGGCGGCCCGCCGGACCCCGTCCACGATGGCCGTGGTCCGCGAGGTCTCCACCACGCTGCCGCCCTGCAGCAGCGCGCTGAAGCCGGTGTCGTGCTCGTCGACGAAGCTCAGATAGCGGTCCAGGACGCGGGACAGCCGGGGCAGCAGCTTGCCCTTGCGGGGCTCGTCGAAGCAGTGCTGCAGCTCCTCGGCGGCGGAGCGCAGCGCGGCCTCGTACAGCTGCTGCTTGCCGCCCGGGAAGTACCGGTACACCAGGGGGCGCGAGACTCCCGCCGCCTCCGCCACGTCGTCCAGCGACACGTCCTCGGGGGCGCGGTGCGCGAAGAGGGACAGCGCGGCGTCGAGGAGCTGGCTGCGCCGCTCCTCGACGCTCAGGCGACGGTAGGCGGGGGTGGCGGACGGGGTCATGGCCGTCAGCCTAATCGCCGTCACCGTGTGGGGGAGCCGGCGGCCGCGGGTCCGTGGTGGCAGGTCGCTCCCACGCGGCGGAGCCGCACATCGACACAGCCCCGGCCCCTGGGGCCGGCACACTCCCACTACGCCAGCAGGCCCGAGGACCTCCACAGCCGCCTGCCGACGCCCCGCAGCACGCCGATGTCGTCCAGGAAGTCCGTCAGCCGCTTCGCGCCCGTCTGCATGACCTCGCGCCGGTGACCGCTCGCCTTCACCTGGGCCACGGCCTCCCGCCTGTCCAGCCCGACATTCGTGTAGACCTCGGGGTTCACGAACGCGACCGAGAACACCCGGGCGAACTCGCCCGAGGTGACCCGGGTGAACTCCTGCGACCACTTCGGTGCCGTCAGCATCTGGCGCCGCAGCTCCTCACGGGCGTAGCGGACATGGCGCGCCTCCTCGACCACGTGGATGCGCGTGACGCCGCGGATCAGCGGCTGCACCCGCTCGTCCGGGAACGTCAGCCGCTGCATCCAGTCCAGGACCTCCTCGCCGAGGAGGGTGGCGGTGAAGGAGCCGGGCGTGGTGGAGACGGTCTTGAACACGCGGCCGAGGTTCAGATGGGCCTTGCTGACCGGGTACCAGGGTGTGCCGCCGCGCGAGATCACGCGCGCGAACATCTTCGAGTGCCGGCACTCGTCCTCGATCTCGGTGAGCGCGTAGCGCACGTGTGCGCTCGTCGCCGCCTTGTCGTAGATGTGCCGGACGAGCAGCTGCATCAGGATCAGCTCGAACCAGATGCCGAGCGAGGCCAGCGCCGCCGCCTCGTGCTGGGAGAGCAGGATCCGCTGCTCCTCGCTCATCCGCTTCCACATCGGCGTGCCGTACAGCGACACCAGCTCCGGCGGCCAGAACCACTTGCCCTCCTCGAAGGGCGCGTCCCAGTCCAGCTCCTCGTCGGGGTCGAAGGAGTGCTTGGCGGAGGAGACGAGCAGCCGCTGCGCCACCTGCTCCCGGTCCTTGAGCAGGCCGAGTGCGTCGCGCAGTCCGTCCAGCGCGTCCGCTTCCGTCAGGGTCGTCATGGCTCCCTCACCTCGTCACCGGGGTACATCGTCCTGCCACTTATGAGACTGCCTGTCAGCAAGGCAGTCAATCCCCTGCGCACCACTTGTTGACTCCGCGTCTACGTGTGAGCCTGCGAGGTATGCCGACCCATGACCTGTACGTCAACGATCCGGGAGACTCCCTCTGGCAGGTACCCGCGAACGGTGCCGCCCGGTTCAACTGGGAGTACGACGACGGCCGCGACCGGCTGCTCGCCCTGTACCAGAAGGGCAAGGACAAGCAGTGGGACGCGCGGCAGCGCATCGACTGGGACCTGGAGGTCGACCCGCACGACGCGCTCGGCACGCCCGACGAGTCGATGCCCCTGTACGGCACCAGGCACTGGGACAAGCTCACCGACAAGGACAAGGGGGAGCTGCGTCTGCACCAGGCCTCCTGGCAGTTCAGCCAGTTCCTGCACGGCGAGCAGGGCGCGATGGTCTGCGCGGCGCGGATCGTCGAGTCGGTGCCCGACCTGGACGCCAAGTTCTACTCGGCGACCCAGACGATGGACGAGGCCCGGCACGCCGAGGTCTACGGCCGCTTCCTGCACGACAAGCTCGGCCTCGTCTACCCGATCAACGACAACCTCCGGTCCCTGCTCGGTGACACGCTGCGCGACAGCCGCTGGGACATGCCCTACCTCGGGATGCAGGTCCTCATCGAGGGCCTGGCGCTGGCCGCCTTCGGGCTGATCCGGGACACCACCGACAAACCGCTGCCCAAGCAGATCCTCACCTACGTCATGCAGGACGAGGCCCGCCACGTGGCCTTCGGCCGGCTGGCGCTGCGCGACCACTACAAGCAGCTCACCGACGCCGAACTGCGCGAGCGCGAGGAGTTCGTCATCGAGGGCTGCCATCTGATGCGCGACCGGCTGCGGGGCGAGGAGGTGCTGGAGAACTTCGGCATCCCCAAGGCCGAGGCGGCGGAGCTGAGCGAGCGCTCCGAATTCCTCCAGCTGTTCCGCAGGCTCCTGTTCAGCCGGATCGTCCCGTGCGTCAAGGACATCGGCCTGTGGGGCAGGCGGCTGCAGGAGGCCTATGTCGACATGGGCGTCTTCGAGATGGGCGACTCCAATCTGGACCTCCTGATGGCCCAGGACGAGGAACTGGCCGAGCAGTTGGACGCGGAGCGCTTCGCCGCCGAGGAACGGGTCCGGATCGCGGAGGTGCGGACGGCGATCGAGTCGGGGGCGACGGACGACTGAGACGGACGACTGAGACGGTGCGGAACCGTTCACCCGGGTGCAGTAGCCTCCCGGCGTGTCCATGCCTCCGCCACCGCAGCAGCCGTATCCCAACGGCCCCCACCAGCAGCCGCCGTACCCGTACGGCCAGCAGCCTCCGCAGGCCGCTCCCGGCCCGTACGGCTCCCCGTACCCGCCGCAACAGCCCTACCCGCCGCAGCCCTACGGCCAGCAGCCGAACCCCTGGGGTGCGCCGCCCATGGCCCCGCTGCCGAAGAAGCGGCGGGTCGGGCTGATCCTCGCCATCGTGGGCGGCGCCGTCGCGGCGGTCGTCGTGGCGCTCGTCCTGATCGGGATGGCGGCCGAGAGCGGCTTCCCCGAGGCGAAGAACAAGCTCACCCTTCCCCAGACCCTGCTCGACGGGAAGTACCGGCTCGCCCAGGACCTCTCCGGCACCGAGGGCAAGAAGATCGAGGACGAGGCCGACGGCGCCTGGGACGCCAAGGACATCCACGGTGTGGTCGGCTCCTACGACGTGGGCGGCGACGCGACCAAGGGCACCCTGGTGGTGTCGGGCATGTACGGCCGGTTCAAGAACTCCGACCTGGCCCGCAAGAACATGATGAAGGGCGCCGCCGAGGGCGCCAACGCCACGGTCGCCGTCCCCGCGAAGGACTTCGACCTGAGCGGCGTGACGATCACCTGCGAGGTGATCACCCAGGAGCAGATGGGCACCAAGATCACCGTACCCATGTGCGCCTGGGCCGACGGCAACACGGGCGCCACGGTCGCCACCGTGGACACGCCGCTCGCCTCGAAGAACCCGTCGGACGTCGACCTGGACGCGCTCGCGAAGCAGACCCTCCGGATCCGCTCCGAGGCGGTCAAGCCGATCGGCTGACCACCACCCGGCGCTGCCCCCACGCGGCCATCACGGGCGTGGGGGCCGGCGCCCGGCCTCACCGGCCGAGCACCGCCCGCATCACCCCCTGCGCGATCGGCGCCGCGTCCCCGCCGCCGCTGATCTCTCCCCGGTTCGCCGAGGCGTCCTCCACCACCACCGCGACCGCCACCTGCGGCTGCGGCGAGTCGTCGGCCTGCGCCCAGGAGACGAACCAGGCGTACGGCACACCGGAGTTGCCCACCCCGTGCTGCGCGGTGCCGGTCTTGCCGCCGACGAGCGCACCGCGGATGCCCGCGCGCCGGCCGGTGCCCTCCCGGACCACGTCCGCCATCAGCTCCTTCAGCCGTACGGCCGTCGAGGGGGTCATCACCTGCCGCAGCGGATGCGCCCCGCTCCCGGCGAGCGTCTGACCGCCCAGCCGGGTCGTCCGCTCCACCAGGTACGGGGCGCGCAGCTGCCCGCCGTCCGCGACCGCCGCGGCCACCATCGCCATCTGCAGCGGCGTGGCCCGCGTGTTGTACTGCCCGATCGACGACAGCGCCAGCTGCGCCCGGTCCACATGTTGGTCGAAGGTGCTCGGCGCGACCGAGAAGGGGATGCGCAGCCGGGCGTCGTTGAACCCGAACGCGGCCGCCGTGGCCGCCATGTTCTTCGCCCCGACGTCCACGCCGAGCTTGGCGAACACCGTGTTGCAGGACCATTCGAACGCCGACCGCAGCGAGGCGTCCTCGCAGCCGTCGCCCTCGTTGGTCAGCCGGGTCGTGGTGCCCGGCAGCCGGTAGGGGTCGGGGGAGTCGGTGTGCGCGTCCAGGTCGGTGACCACACCCGCGTCCAGCGCCGCCGCCGCGGTGACCACCTTGAACGTCGACCCCGGCGGATAGGTCTGCCGTACCGCCCGGTTGAGCATCGGCTTCTCCGGGTCGTGGTTGAGCCGCGCCCACGCCGAGGACACCGCCTCGCCGTTGCCGGACAGCTCCCCGGGGTCGTACGACGGACTCGTCACCAGCGCCAGGATCCGGCCCGTCGACGGCTCGATCGCGGCCACCGCGCCCTTGCGCCCGGCCAGCCCCCGGTACGCCGCCGTCTGCGCGTCCTGGTTCAGCGTCGTGACGACGTTCCCGACCCGGCCGGGCGCGCGTGTGATGTCGTTCCACAGCGGCAGCGGCGAGAGCATCGGATCCGTACCGGAGAGCACCCCGTCCCCGGCGTGCTCCAGGAACGTCGTGCCGTACGACTGCGAGGCGAAGCCGGTGACCGGGGCGTACAACGGGCCGTCCTTGTAGCTGCGTTCGTAGCGCAGCTGCTCGCCGGTGTCCACGGAGCCGGTGACCGGCTCGTCGCCGACCATGATGTCGCCGCGCGGCTGGCCGTACCGGGCGATCACACCGCGCCGGTTGGCCGGACTGTCGTCGTAGACCCGGGACTGCACCACCTGCACACGGGCCGCGTTGACCAGCAGCGCCGCCAGCAGCAGCGCGCAGAACGCGCAGGCGTGGCGGATGTACCGGCCCATCGGCCGCCCGCCGCCGTACTCGCTCACGATGCCTCCCGTCCGTCGTACTGGCTGCGCGCCTTGTCGCTCACCCGGATCAGCAGCGCCACGATCGCCCAGTTGGTGACCACCGAGGAGCCGCCCTGGGCGAGGAAGGGCATCGCCATGCCGGTCAGCGGGATCAGCCCGGTGACCCCGCCCGCGATCACGAACACCTGCAGTGCCAGGAGCGAGGCGAGCCCGACCGCCAGCAGCCGGCCGAAGGGCTCCCGCAGGGCGCGGCCCGCCCGGTAGCCGCGCTCGACCAGCAGGGCGTACAGCAGGAAGATCGCCGCGAGCCCCGAGAGCCCCAGTTCCTCGCCCGCCGTGGCCAGGATGAAGTCCGACTTGGCGGCGAAGCCGATGAGGATGGAGTGCCCGGCCCCGAGCCCGGTGCCGAGCACCCCGCCCGCCGCGAAGGCGAACAGCGACTGCGAGAGCTGGTTGGGGCCCTGACCGGCGTCGATGGTGGCGAAGGGATGCAGCCAGTCCTCGATCCGCTGGTTCACATGCGGTTCGAGGCGCCCCACGGCCACCGCACCGAGCACGGCGAGCAGCAGCCCCACCGCGATCCAGCCCGTGCGCCCGGTGGCGACGTACAGCACCACCACGAACAGCCCGAAGAACAGCAGCGAGGTGCCCAGATCCCGCTCCAGGACCAGCACCCCGACGCTCAGCAGCCAGATCGTCACGATCGGGCCCAGCACCCGCCCGGTCGGGAACTGCAGCCGCCACAGCCGACGGCCCGTGTACGCCAGCGCGTTGCGGTTCGCGGCCAGATAGGCGGCGAAGAACACCGCGAGCAGCACCTTCGCGAACTCGCCCGGCTGGATGGAGAATCCGGCGATCCGCAGCCAGATGCGGGCGCCGTTGACCGCCGGGAACAGGATCGGCAGCGCGAGCAGCCCGAGCGCCACGGCCACCCACACGTACGAGTACCGCTGGAGCACCCGGTGGTCACGCAGCACCAGCACCACGGCGATGAACAGCCCGACCCCGAGCGTGGACCACACGAGCTGGGCCGGGGCCGCCTGGTCGCTCGGGGTCTCCAGGTCCAGCCGGTAGATCAGCACCAGCCCGAGTCCGTTGAGCAGCACCGCGATCGGCAGGAACAGCGGGTCGGCGTACGGCGCCCGGATACGCACCGCGATGTGCGCGAGCAGGGCGAGCACCCCGAGCCCGGCGCCGTAGCCGGCCGCGCCGGGCGGGACGGTGCCGGTCCGGGCCAGACCCACCGCGCAGTACCCGTACACGGACAGCAGCACGGCCAGCACGATCAGGGAGAGTTCGATCCCACGGCGCCGGGGGAGGCGTACGGCGGGTGCGCGAGCCTGTGCCGCCGCCACGGTGGTTCCGGCCTTGGTCATGCCCGGAACCTACCCAAACAGGGCGTGTGGTGTGCCGTGCCCGCGAGCACCAGCGTGGCGCGGAGCCGACGGTGCCGAGCCGTCGGTCACGCACCGAACACGACGACCCGCGCCCTACCGCCGCATCGCCGCGGGCAGGATCAGCGTGGCCACGGCCCCGCCGTCGATGGCGTTGCCGAAGAACAGCTTGGCGCCCAGGACCTCCGCCTGCCCCAGCGCGATGGTCAGCCCCAGCCCGTGCCCGGTGGCCCCGCCCTCGGTACGGAACCGCTGCGGCCCATGGGCCACCAGGTACTGCGGATACCCGGCCCCGTGGTCCCGCACCGTCACCACGGCCCCGTTCACCGTCAGCACCACCGGCGGCTCTCCGTGCTTGTGCGCGTTGGCCACGAGATTGCCCAGCACCCGCTCCAGCCGCCGCCGGTCGGTCTCCACCCGCGCGTCGGCGAGAACGCGCACCTCCGTGTCGGTGCCCGAGGCCCGCACCACCCGCCGGGCCAGCGCCCCCAGCTCCCCGGTGTCCACCTCCAGCTTCTCCCGGCCGGTGTCCAGCCGGGAGATCTCCAGCAGGTCCTCGGTGAGGGTGCGCAGCGCCGCCACCCGGTCCCGCACCAGCTCCGTCGGCCGGCCCGGCGGCAGCAGCTCCGCCGCCGCGTGCAGCCCGGTCAGCGGGGTGCGCAGCTCGTGCGCCACGTCCGCGGTGAACCGCTGCTCGCTCAGCAGCTTGCTCTGCAGGCTCGACGCCATGGTGTCCAGGGCCGCCGCCACCGCGGCCACCTCGTCCTGCGGCCGGGACGGGTCCTTCGTACGGGGATCGTCGACCCGGGCGTCCAGGGCGCCGCCGCTGATCCGCCGGGCGACCCGAGCCGTGGCGTGCAGCCGCCGGGTCACCCGGGTCACCCCGAACACTCCGACCAGCACCGTCGCCCCGATCGCGAGCACCGACGACCACAGGATCGATTTGTCGAGCCCGGCGATGGTGCGGGACTGCTGCGAGTAGTCGACCGCCACGGCCAGCGCCTGGTGCCCGGCCACCGGGCCGGCCGCCCACATCGTCGGCCGCCCCCGGTAGGCGGAGACCATCGTGCCGCGCTCACCGCCCGCCGCCAGCGTCCGCAGCGGCGCGGGCAGCCCCGTGAGGTCCACCCCGGCGTTCGGCAGCAGCGCGTCCCCCGCCTCGTACGCCTCGGTGGCGTCCGAGAGGCGGGACAGCGCCAGATCGCGGGCCTGGCCGACGGTCTGGTTGGTCACCGAGACATGCACCAGGACACCGAGCAGCGCGGCCAGCGCACAGCACATCACCGTGATGAACGCGGCGGCCTTCACGGCGAGCGGCCCGGCCCACCGGGGGAGCGAGACCCTCATCGCGCGCTCGCGGAGGGACCGGCGGACGGCGATGCGGACGGCGTGGTGGACGGGGTCGCGGACGGGGTCGGAGAGGACGTCTTGGCGTGCCGGCCGGCGCCGGTGTTCAGGTACTCGTCGCGCGAGAACACCATCGCGCGCTGCCCCGGGTCCCACACCCAGGTGGTGCGGTACTCGTAGCCGGAGATGTCGGCCGGCGAACGCTCGATCAGGGACCGGCCGGCCAGCTCCACACCGAGGATCGCGTCGTTGTCGGCCAGCACCTGCACCAGCCTGTTCTTCTCGACGGTGTAGACCCGTACGGCCGTCTGATTGGTCGGGTACAGCCGGAAGCCGAGCGTCATGTCGTCCCGGCCGTCACCCGTGAGGTCCCGGTAGTAGGGCGGCAGCAGCGGACAGCGGGCCTTGTCGCCGCCGGCCCGGCAGTCCCTCAGCCGGTCCACGGTCGCGTGGTACGCCCCCTTCGAGCCGTAGTCGTCCGGATGCGCCTTGATCTCGGCCTCCACCACGTCCACCGGGTCCACCTTGTGGATGTCGCCACCGGGGACCGTGATCCCCTTGACGACCTCCCTGGTCGCCACCGAGTACGGATAGGCGGGGCTGGACGCCGGACGCAGATCGGGCCAGAGCTTGGCGGGGCTGACGGCGGTAGGCGTCGCGCCCGCACCCCGCAGCCCGCCCGCGTCCCCGCAGGCCGCCGCGGTCGCCGACAACAGGGCGACGGCAGCCGCGGCGAGGGCGGTGCGCACGGTACGGCGGGCTGGCACGGTACTCCTGGAGCGTCGGGGTCGGTCGCGGCCCCGTACACCTTATGCGTAGACGAAGAATTTCGTATCTAAGTCCTTTTTGCACCGTCTTTGCATCCGTCGGGGTGACGCCGAGGCAGAGGCTACTCGGCCGCTCCGTCAGCTCCTCCGGCAGCCGCACCGTCGACGGGCCCGCGGCAAACCGTCGACGGGCCCGCGGTAATCGGTCTTGCCCCGGGAGCGCCCCGCCTGTTCCCATGGTCGAGGGGTGATGGCGCATGAGCGCACTGCGCGTGGTGCCGACCAACCGGCACGGCCGGGAGCGGCTGTACGTCTGCCGGCCGGACGGAAGCAACGTCGCCTGGTACGACCGCGAGACGGGCCGGGTCAACCTGCTCGGCGAGAACAGCAGGGACGACGTACTCCAAGCCCTGAAGCCGTTTCTGACCGGACCGGTGACCGTGGGCCCGCCACCGGTCCCGACCCCCGCCGAACTCGCCCGGCTGACCCTGCACCCGGACGACGACCTGGCGCCCAACCGCCCCGGCGAGGCCCTGCTCGTCGCCCTCGACCGCGACCCCGGCCCCACCCACCGGCTGCGCCCCGACCCGCGCCGACGCGCTCTGGCCGCCGAGGAGACCGTCGGCGCAGCCCTGGACGCCCTGGACGGCGCCGGCTGGCACGCGCTGCACTCCATCACGCTCCCCGGCGGCGACCGCATCCACCATCTGCTGCTCGGCCCCGGCGGCCTGTTCGCCGTCCACGCCCTGTACGCCCGCAAGACCCGTGTCCTGGTCGCCGACCCCATGGTCACCGTGGGCCGTCGCGAGGCCGAGCCGCTGCTGCGCCGACTGCGCGCCCTCGCCGACCGGATCTCCTACGCCCTGACCGCCGAGGTGCGGCCGGTGCTGGCCCTGGCGGGCCCGACCGAGCTGACCGTGACCGCACAGCCGCGATCGGTACGCATCCTGAAGGACACCGACCTGACGGGCCTGGCCCGGCACGGCGGAGTGCTGAAACCGGCGGACGTGGAGGCCCTCCACGCGATGGCACGGGACCGGAACACGTGGGGAAGGGTGTAGGCGGAGAGGCGGAGAGGCGGAGGCGCGGGAGGGCCGAGGCCGGCTGGGCGTGGACCGGGGCAGGCCGGCCGGGCGCGGATCAGGGCAGGGGCGCCGCGGCCTCGGGATCCAGCAGCCCGGCCATCAGATCCCCGAGGCTGCGCAGGCGCGGCGCCATGTCCTGCGCCTGGAACTCCAGCTGGGCCGGTGTGCGGCAGTCCGCGACCTCCTCCCAGGTCACCGGCGCGGACACCAACGGCGTCCGGCGGGCGCGCAGCGTGTACGGCGTGGCCGTGGTCTTGCGGGCCGCGTTCTGGCTCCAGTCGACAAAGACCTTCCCGGGCCGGAGACTCCTCGTCATCCGGTGCACCACCAGCCGCGGCATCGCGCGCTCGGCCTCCACGGCGAGCGCCTTCGCGTACTCGCTCGCCCGATCGGGTGAACCCCCGCGCACCGCCGCCAGTACGTGCAGCCCCTTCGAACCGGCCGTCTTCGGGTGCGCGGTGATGCCGTCCCGCGCGAGCCGCTCACACAGCCACAGCGCGACCTCGCAGCAGTGGACGATGTGCGCGGGCGCCCCTGGGTCGAGGTCGAAGACCAGCCGGTCGGCCTCGTCCGGGGCCTGCACCAGCCACTGATGCGTATGGAACTCGGTGACCAGGTTCGCCGCCCAGACCAGGCTCGGCAGGTCCTGTACGACGACCATCCGGGCCGGCCCCTGCGACCGCGGCACCTCGGCGGTCGTGACCCACTCGGGCGTACCTGGCGGCACGTTCTTGGTGAAGAACCGCTGCCCCTCGGGCCCGTCCGGATACCGCAGGAAGGACACCGCGCGGTCGCGCAGATGCGGCAGCAGCACATCGGCGCTGGTCGCGTAGTAGTGCACCAGCTCCGCCTTGGTGAAGCCGGTCGCCGGATACAGCACCTTCTCCAGGTTGCTGAGCGCGACCCGCCGCCCCTCCACCTCGGTGATAGGCGTCATACGATGACAATCCCAGACAAGCCGGTGAATTCGCTGGAATCGGCCATGGACTCGGCAGAGGAAGGATGCGGCACGTGCGATCCATATGGAACGGCGCCATCTCCTTCGGCCTTGTCAGCATCCCGATCAAGCTGGTGAACGCCACCGAGAGCCACTCGATCTCCTTCCGCCAGATCCACCTCGAGGACAACGGCCGCATCCGCTACCGCAAGGTGTGCGAGCTGGAGGACCGCGAGGTCGCCCAGGCCGACATCGGCAAGGGGTACGAGGACGCGGACGGCACGATCATCCCGATCACCGACGAGGACCTCTCCCACCTGCCCATCCCGACCGCCCGCACGATCGAGATCGTGGCCTTCGTGCCGGCCGACCGGATCGACCCGCTCCAGATGGACGCGGCGTACTACCTGGCGGCGAGCGGTGTACCCGCCGCCAAGCCGTACGTCCTGCTCCGCGAGGCCCTCAAGCGCAGCAACAAGGTCGCCATCGCCAAGTACGCGCTGCGCGGCCGGGAACGGCTCGGCATGCTGCGGGTGGTCGGCGACGCCATCGCCATGCACGGCCTGCTCTGGCCGGACGAGGTCCGCGCCCCCGAGGGCGTCGCCCCCGACACCGACGTCACCGTCCGGGACAAGGAACTCGACCTCGCGGACGCCCTGATGGACACCCTCGGCGAGGTCGACCTGGACGATCTGCACGACGAGTACCGGGAGGCGCTGGAGGAGGTCATTGCCGCGAAGGCCTCCGGCGAGGCGCCGCCGCAGGCGCCCGCGCCGGCCGCCGGGGGCAAGGTGCTCGACCTGATGGCGGCGCTGGAGAGCAGCGTCCGCGCCGCACGCGAGTCGCGCGAGGCGCCGTCCGGCGGCGAGGCCGAGGTCAGACGGTTGCCGCGCAAGACGAAGGCGCCGAGCGCGACTGCTTCCGCTCCCACGGCCAAGGAGACGGCCGCGTCCAAGAAGACCGCAGGGGCGAAGAAGACGACCGCCAAGTCGGCGGCGAAGAAGACGCCGGCGAAGCAGACGACGGACAAGCAGACGACAGCGAAGCAGACGACGGCGAAGAAGACCACGCCCCGCAAGCGGTCGGCCTGAGGGGGCGTGATGGGCCGGTCGCGCGGTTCCCCGCGCCCCGCCCCTACGGAACCGCGGTCCCGCCGGCTGCCCTGCCCCGCTCCAGCACCACCAACCCGCCCCCGGCGACAGCCAGCGCGGCGAGCACCGTCCCGAAGGCCGTCGTACCCGCCGTCAACCCCACCACCCCGCTCAGATACCCCGCGCTGACCGGAAGGAGCGCGGCAGGCAGATAACCGCCCACGTTGAGCGCCGCGTTCGCCTCCGCCAGCCGGTGTGCCGGCACGGTGGAGTTCAGCAGGGACAGGCCCCCCAACTGCCCCATCCCCTGCCCCGCACCAGCCAGCAGCGCCGCCGCGACCAGGCCCGGAACCGAGCCGGCATGCACGGCGGCGATCAGCGCCGGCATCCCGAGCGCGGTGGCGCCCGCACCGGCGACCAGGACGACCCTTTCGCGCAGCCGCCGTACCGCGAACTGCGCACCCGTGGCGCAGAGGAACATCCCGAACGCCAGCGCCCCGGAGACGATCCGGCTGCTCGTGCCCAGCAGGCCCGACAGCAACGAAGGCCCGAGCGAGAGCACGAACGACGTGGCGGTGATGCCGGGCGCGAACACCGCCACACCGAGGGCGAGTTGCCGCCCGGCCCCACGCGGCACACCCGGCACCCGCATCCACGTCCCGGCCCCGGCCCCGGCGGACCGTCGTACCGGTGCCGGTACCGGCATGCGCAGCACCACCGCGGCGGCCGTGACCAGCAGCACCGCCTCCACCCCGAACACGGTGACCGTAGGCGCCGGCAGCGTCTCGGACAGCACCCCGGCGAGCAGCGGCCCCGTCCCCGCCCCGAGCACCATCGCGCAGGAGGCGAGCAGCGCCGCGAGGGGCCGCCGCTCGGGTCCGGCGACATCCGTCACCGCGGCCATGCCGGCCGAGACCACCGCCCCGACCGCGATACCGGTGCACAGCCGGGCGACGATCAGCGCGCTCACCCCGCCCGCGGTCGCGAAGACGAGGCAGGCGACCAGGGCCAGCCCCAGCGCGGGCAGCAGCACGGGCTTGCGCCCGAGCCGGTCGGAGACGACGCCGGACACCAGCAGGGAGCCGAGCAGCCCGGCGATGTAGCAGGCGAAGACGACGGTCAGGGTGCCGGGGCCGAACCCCATCTCGCGCTGCCACAGCACATAGAGCGGGGTGGCCGCGTTGGAGAGTACGAACACGGCGGTCACCGGCCAGGCGGCCCACCAGATCCACCGCGTGGGCACCGCGGCCGCGCTCTGTGGGCAGTGCGCCGGTCCAGCCGTGCGCGCATCGGTTCCTGGGTCGGTCGCGTCTCCGTGCATGGCAAAGCCCTCCCTCTCCCTCGACGGTTCTACGAGTCAACTCGTACTTGTACGAGCGGAGTCGAACTTAGCATGCAGTACGATCGGAGTCGTACAAGAAGTCGATGGAAGGGAGCCGCAGTTGACCCCGCACAGGTCCGTCGCGACGGACGACCCCGCGCCACAGACCCCCGCCGTCCGAAGGCTGCCGGAACCCCCCGGCCTGCCCGGTCCGCTGCCCGAGCCGCACGTCGACGAACTGCGCCTGGAAACGGTCCTCGGCGCGCTCAGCGACCCGTTGCGCCTGCGGATCGTCCGCAAACTGCTCCTGGAGTCGGAGGCGTACGACCACACCTGCGGCTGGTTCGGCCTGGACCGCCCCAAGTCCTCGCTGACCCATCACTTCCGGGCCCTGCGCGAGGCCGGTGTCACCCGGCAGCGCCAGTACGGCCTGGAGCGCCGCAGTCACGTCCGCGTCGCCGACCTCGACGCCCGCTTCCCCGGCCTCCTCGCCCTGGTCGCCGCCTGGACGCCGCCGGCCGACTCCTGACCCCGCCCCCGCCCCGGGCACCCGGCGCCGGTCTTCCGCCCCCCTCGCCCCGCCCCCACTCCGGATGCGAAGCACCCACCGGCCCCCGATCATGAGCCGTGGGGGAGGCACCGACCCCCCGGGAGCGTGACGAGACGATGACCGGTGATGAGCGCCCGCCCGCGGCGGCCTGGCGCAACCTGGTGACGGCCACCGCCGGCTTCGCCCTCACCTTCTGGGCGTGGAACCTGATCGCTCCGCTCGCGGGCGACTTCGACGACCGGCTGCACATGGGCGCCTCCGCGCAGTCGCTCCTGGTCGCGGTCCCGGTGCTGGTCGGCTCCGTCGGCCGGGTCCCGGTCGGCGCGCTGACCGACCGCTACGGCGCCCGCCTGATGTTCCCGCTGATCAGCGCCCTGACGATCGTCCCCGTACTGCTGCTGATCCCGGCGAAGGCGTCGTACGCGGCGCTGCTGGCCGTGGGCTTCTTCCTCGGTCTCGGCGGTACGACGTTCGCGATCGGCGTGCCCCTGGTCAACTCCTGGTTCCCGCCGGCCCATCGGGGCGCGGCCCTCGGCGTCTTCGGCATGGGCATGGGCGGTGTGGCCCTGTCCGGCTTCTTCACCCCGCGCCTGTACCACCGGGGCGAGACCCTGCCCTTCCTGGTCATGGCGATCGCACTCGCCGTCTACGCCGACCTGGCCGCCTTCCTGATCAACGACCGCCCCGGCCGCACGGTCCCCGGCACCCCCTGACCACCCGCCTGTCCCAGGCCGGGCGCCTCCGGGTCACCTGGGAACTCTCCGCCCTCTACGCCCTCGCCTTCGGCGGCATCGTCGCCTTCGGCGTCTACCTCCCCACGTACCTGAAGACCTGGTACGGCCTCAGCCCCACCGACGCCGGTACCCGAGCCGCCGGCTTCGCCCTGATCACGGTGATCTTCCGCCCCATCGGCGGCTGGCTCGCCGACCGCATCCACCCGGCGACCGTCACGGCCTGGGCCCTGGGCGAGGTCGCGCTGTTGGCCATCGTCCAGTCCTTCGACCCGCCCCTCACCCCCGGCGCCACGATCTGCCTCCTCCTCATGGCCGCCGGCCTCGGCACCGCCAGCGGCTCGGTCTTCGCACTCGTCTCCCGGGTCACCCCGCAACCGCAGGTGGGCAGCGTGACCGGCATCGTCGGCGCGATGGGCGGCCTCGGCGGCTTCGTGCCCCCACTGGTCATGGGCGCCGTGTGCAGCGCGAAATCCTCCTACTCCATCGGCTTCATGTTCCTGTCCGACCTGGCCCTCGCGGGCTGCGTGTACGCCTACGGCCGCATGCGCACGGTGGGCGGCGACGCGCCCCCGCGACGGGCCGGGCCGACGGCATCGAACCGAGCGGAAGTCCCCAGCGCCGGCGCCGACCGCACCACCGGCTGACCCCCGCCGCCCTCCCTTCCTCCGCTCCGCGCAACCGACAACTGATCTTTCCTTGACAATTTTTCTTGTCGGTACGACGCTGGAGCCATGCCGGACGCCGCCGCGATCCCGCATCGACCCACATCGAGGAACCCCCAATGCGTACTCTGATCAGCACCGCCTTCATCTCGCTCGACGGCGTCGTGGAGGGCCCGGGCGGTGAACCCGGCTACCGAAACTCCGGATGGACCTTCAAGGACGTCGACTTCGTCCCCGAGGCCTACGAGATCAAAGGGCGGGAGCAGGAGGAAGCGACCGCGATCCTGATGGGCCGGGTCAGCTACGAGGTGTTCAGCCCGGTCTGGCCGGACATGGCGGAATTCGCCGACTACAAGACGATGCCGAAGTACGTCGTCTCCACCACCCTCACCGAGGACGGGCTGGTCTCGAACTGGGGTGAGACCACGATCCTGCGCTCACTCGACGAGGTTGCCGCCCTGAAGGAGACCGAGGGAGGCCCGATCATCGTCCACGGCAGCGCCTCCCTGAACCGGGCCCTCTCGGACGCCGGCCTGATCGACCGCTACCACCTGCTCGTCTTCCCGCTCCTGCTGGGCGCGGGCAAGCGCCTGTTCAGCACCACCGACAAGGACACCCAGAAGCTGAAGCTGATCGAGCACGACGTCTACCCCAACGGCCTCCAGAAGCAGATCTTCGACGTCACTCACTGATGCCTGACGTACAACGAGTGAGACCGGGAGTCGGCCCCGTGCCGGCGTCCCGGCGTCACGCCTCGGCCCGTTGGGTGATGGCTGCCTCCGTGCGGTCTCCCAGGAACTCGTACCACCGGCGTTCGAGGCAGACGTAACGCACGTCCGCTTCGACGAGGCTGAGGAAACCCGACACCGTCTCGGCGAGACGTTGCTGCAACCCCGGGTCGGCCAGCGTTCCGTCACCGGCGAAGGCCTCGTAGCTGTCGGCCAGGCTGAACATGTCCGGGTAGACGCGGGTGCCCAGGTGCTCCAGGGGAATCCTCAGGGCCCACAGCCCCCGGTTGCCGCCGACCAGCGACGGCGAGGCGGAGACGAGCATCGCGTGCTTGGTCTTGAACGGCTGCGGCCGCACGCGGGAGACCCAGTCGATCGCGTTCTTCAGCACTCCCGGCACGGAGGCGTTGTACTCCGGCGAGGAGATGACGAACGCATCGCTCTGGTCGAGTCGGTCGCGCAGGACGAGAGCGCCGTGCGGCAACCCGTCCGCGGCCTCCACGTCACCGTCGTACAAGGGCATGCCGAAGTCGCGCATGCTCGCGAGGTCGACGGTGGCCCCGGTGTCGGAGATGAGCCGGGCCACGAGGGAAGCGAGGCGGGCGTTGGCCGAATCTGCCCGTAGCGCCGCACCGAACACCAGGACCCGCAGCGGGCCGGGGTGTGTGTCCGTGGTCATGGGATCGTCCTTCCGCCGTGGACACGCCCTTCGGCGGGCGCCCCACTGACCAGTCTGGTTCCAGCAGGCCAACCGTGCGACACGGCCGGAAACCCCCAGCGGCTACCGGCGTGCTCGCGGCCGGCGCCTCGTCGGGCTGTTCGCGGCGATGCACTTCGGCGGCCTCCGTCCTGCTGAGGCGGTCGGCTTGGTGGAGACGGACCTCGTTCTCCCCGGGCAGGGCTGGGGGTCGGCGCTGCTCCACCGGACTCGCCCATCGGTCGGCAAGCAGTGGACCGACTCCACGTTCGGCACGGCGAAGACGGGCGACTCTTCTTCAGCGAGAAGGGCTCTGTCGTACCGTCCTCGACCTACTACCGCGTGTGGCAAGAGGCCCGGCTTCTGGCACTCCCGCCGGCTGTCGCGGCCTCGCCGCTCGCGAGTAGGCCGTACGACCTTCGGCACTCGGCGCTGTCGACGTGGCTCAATGCCGGAGTGGATCCCACCGAGGTTGCCGAGCGCGCCGGCAACAGCGTTGAGGTCCTGCTGACCCGGTACGCGAAGTGCCTCGACGGACGGCAGGACGTCGCCAACCGGCGTATCGAGGACCTGCTCCGCGAGTACGAGTGGGACAACCTGCACTCACACTGAGGCCTCAGGCATGCCGCCTGGGGCCTCCCTCGTTTCGTGCCCTACCTGCGCCGATGCTTTGTCCGGAAAGGGCGAGCTGGGTCGCCTTACTTGCCCTGCGGTCTTGTGACCTCGTCTCGCTTGCTGTTGGCATATCTGCAACGTCAACGCGAGAGCACAGGGGGCCTTGTGGAGCTGCACGTCACGCGCTGGAAGCGGTACGGACATGATCGTCTCTACGCCAACCTGCCTGATGGGACCGCGGTCGGTTGGGCGGACGCCACGACGGGGGACATCACGGTCTTGCAGGCCGAGTGCCGCGACGACGTGATCGCCGTGCTCACGAAGCACTTACAGAACCTCACCGGGCCTGTCCCGCCAGACAGGGCGCCGGAGACTCAGGCGCGTCCGATGCTGCCGCCTCTGACGCCGGCAGACGACCTGGCCGTCAATCCTCCCGGGCAGTCCTTGCGTGATCTGCTCGCCGAATCCGGCCCCGGGCTGATGGAGCGAGTCGTCTCACGGCTTCTGCGGCGGCCCTCGGAATGGGACTCCTGGCGCAAGGGATTGGCGGGGGAGCGGCGAGTGGGAGCCGAGCTGAACCGTTTGGGGCGCCACGGCTGGCGCGTCCTGCACTCCGTCCCCTTGGCCAACAAAGTGGATATCGATCACTTACTGATCGGGCCTGGTGGAGTGTTCAGCATCAATACGAAGCATCACGACAAGAGGGCCGTATGGGTCGGGGACGATTCCGTGAAAGTCGATCACGGGAAACCGGCGCCTTACGCACGCAAGAGCCGGGCGGAGGCCAAGCGGGTCGCCCGAGTGCTTGAGCGCTATTGCGACTTCCCGGTACCGGTGGAGCCGGTGCTCGTCTTCGTCGGTGTCACCGAGCTGAAGGTGGTCGCTACGCAGCTCGACGTCCGGGTGTACCAGGAGCGCCAGGTATCTGCACTCGCTCCGCTCTCAGGCGTGCTCACGGCCGACCAGGTGGAGCAGGTCTACAGCGTGGCTCGCCATCGGCAAGCTTGGAGCAAGGCCTGATTCGGTGCGCCTCAGCGAGGCGCCAGTTTGCCTCAGTCGCGTGTTGTGGCGCTGATCGGCGGCCGTGGTTCATGCGTCCCAGCGAGTGGTGATGGCTTCCGCGACGCTGAAGACCTCGTCGCACTCGGCGCACTGCGCTTTCCCGAAAACGTAAGTCAACTTGTGCGCGACATCGGTCTGACCGTCTGCGAGTGCGCGACTGTGGAGTCTTTGGGCCAGCCCCTCCAGAGCTGAGGGGTTCGCAGGCTGCAGTGGGATCCTTTTTGCCGCGGTCTCGTTCATGTACATGCTGTCCGCGGTCGAGAAGAAGCCGTACTCGCCGAAGGCTATGAAGTTCTCTGTACCGCACGCTGGACAGGGCACTTCGTATTCATCGTCGTTCAGTCCGTCGAGCTGTTCGCCCCAGACGTCAACCCCCTCGAAGCTGAGGAGTGCGGCAAGCAAGTAGACGTAAGTGCCGGGGTCGTCGCCGAGAGTCGGATCGCGAAGAGCCTCCTCGGTCAGTTGCGTCAGGTCGGACATCTCCGAGGCGTAGGCCACTTGGGGATCTTGATCGCCGTATGGCTGATCAGTGCTGGCCGCGATGGCGCCGGCCAGCACGAGTGGCATCTGTCTGTCCGCGGGCGACCACTGGCGTGCCATGTCCCGCAGGGCCGGCAAGGCTGCGTAGCTTGCCGAGTAGACGGTGCCCTGATGGCACAGCCGGGACCAAAGCGCGGTCCAGCCTGAATCCTTCGGGGCCGGGCTCACTGCACTGAGCAGGCTGGGAATGTCTTCTGCCGTGCCGTAGGCGTGGTGGAGCTGGGACCAGTCCGTCATGCCAGCGATCTAAGCAGCCGGGTGCCGCGGACTCCACGGCTGGAGTCGCGCCAGTTGCCCTGTCATCGAGGCGAGCTAAGCCGAGCGCCGGAAGGGGGGCAGCGACCTGCGGTGATGCTTCAAGATCCCGTCCACGCCTCGTCCGCAGACCCCGACATGCGGCCGCTCCGGCCCGCATACGCCTGCACATACGCGAAGACCCCGGCCTCAGCGTTTCCGCTGGTGACGGGGTCTTTGGGCACCTCATAAAGGGTGCCCCCGGCAGGATTCGAACCTGCGCACACGGCTCCGGAGGCCGTTGCTCTATCCCCTGAGCTACGGGGGCGTGTCGGCTGCGGAGCTTCTCGCTCGCGGCGACGGGTAGAACACTAGCAGGTCCGACGGGGTGATCAGGAACCCGTTTCCGCGGGTGGGGGCGGGGCGGGTGCACCTCGCCGGGGGCGGGGTTCCCCTGTACGGGGTGGAAGTGGGGAAAACCCGGACGCGGTGGCCGGTCCGGACCTACTCTCGACTTGTGCCAGGCGCCTCGGGCCGGGTGCTTGTTGTCGACGACAACAAGGTCATCCGGCAGCTGATCAGGGTCAATCTCGAGCTTGAAGGGCTCGAGGTCGTGACCGCGGCCGATGGTGCCGAGTGCCTGGACGTGGTGCACCGCGTCCGCCCCGATGTCGTGACGCTCGACGTCGTCATGCCCCGGCTGGACGGTCTGCGCACCGCCGCCCGACTCCGTGCCGATCCCCGTACCCATCACCTGCCCCTCGCCATCATCAGCGCGTGCACGCAGTACGAGGTCGACACCGGCCTCGACGTCGGCGTGGACGCCTTTCTCGCCAAGCCCTTCGAACCGGCCGAACTCGTACGGCTCGTCAAGCAGCTGATCGAGCGCGGGAGCGGAGACGGTGGGGAAGAAGGAGAAGACGGAGGGGAAGGGCGTGGGGGAGAGGGAGGGCACCGGGGCGGAGGTGGCCCCGGTGGCGGTGGCGACGAGGACGGGGACGGGGACGGGGTCCCGGGCGGAGTGGGTGACGGGGTTTCCGATGGCCTGCCGGGTCGGATTTCCTCCGGCGGCTAGGGCCTGTCCGGCGGATCTTGCCGGAGACGCGGGGCTTGGTGCGTCCATCTGCGGCGTTGTCGTCACTCGCCGACGCTCCCCCGCGCTCGACCGCGCTCGCGCGGGGGGACCCCCACCGTCGACTCCCTCCTCCGCCTTGCAGCTGCGCGCACCAAGCGCCACTCACGTGCTCCGACGAGGCACCGCTGCTTTCCTCCGGCCTGATCCGCCGGACAGGCCCTAGTCGTCAGCGGGCGGCGTCAGCGGACGTGGTGAGTGGTGAGCGGTCGGGTCGCGTGGCGCGTCCGCAGGCTTCGTTAAGCGGCCGGGCGGCGAAGGGCGGCGGCTTTCCTTCGGCGGTTGCGTGGTGACGGGGTGATCGAGGGAGCCGGGAACGTCGGCGCGCTCGCTCCCCGTTACGTACGCGACTCCGGTGGGCTGGCTGACTTTTGCAATCCCGTCCCTCGGCCCTGTCTCGGCACGCTCGTCACCGTCTCCCCCCCGCCCAGCCCTGGTGCACTCGCCACCCCTCCCCTTCTCAACCGGTTCTCAACCCGGCCCCCGTCCCGCACTGGGATCCACGTCGCCTGCCCACCGGTTCCCCCCGTCCAGCGCTGGTCGACTCGCCGCTCTCCCCTTCTCAACCGGTTCTCAACCCGGCCCCCGTCCCACACTGAGAACCACGTCGCCTCCCCACACCCCTCCTCCCCTACGCTTGTCCCGTGACCCCCGTCGAGCTGTCCCGCACCGTGCTGCGCGCGGTGCGTTGTGCTGTGGAGGGCGGGGAGCTGAGTGTGAGCGTGCCCGAGCGGGCCGTGGTGACCGAGCCGGGGCCCGGAGGGTGTGGGGACTACGCCACCACCATCGCCCTGCAGCTCGCCCGGCCGGCCGGGCAGTCGCCGCTGCGGGTCGCCGAGATTCTGCGGCCCCGGCTCATCGGCGCCGACGGAATCCGGGACGTCGTCATCACCGGGCCCGGCTTCCTCAACATCAGCCTCGACGCGCAGGCCGACCCCGTCACCGGGCTGGTGCGCGAGATCCGGGACCGCGGTGCGGAGTACGGGCACGGTGACGCCCTCGCCGGGCAGGTCGTCGCGTTGCGGGTGCCGTACGAGGTCCGGGCCGAGGTGGTCGCCGACGCCGTCGTACGGATCGTCGCGACGCAGGGGGCGCGAGGGACCGTCGAGCACGGCGACCCCGTCAATCTGCGGCTGGTGCCCTCGCCCGAGGATCCCGCGCCGCTCGGACCCGACGCCGCCCAGTGGGCCCTGCTCCACCCCGCCCCGCACGACCGGCCCAGGATCACCGCCGACCACCTGGTCCAGCGCGAGAGCAATCCACTGTTCCGGGTGCGTTACGCCCACGCCCGCATCCGGTCCCTCAGCCGCAACGCCGCCCGCCTCGGCTTCACCGCCGAGCCCGGTCCGGTCCGCATCGGTACGAGCGGCGACGCCCGTCCGGACGGCACCGCCCGGAGCGGTCCCGTACGCGCCGGCACCGACACCGACGCCCACTCGGACGGCGGCACCCCCACCGGCACCCGCAATTTCCGCCACCCGGATGCCGCCACCCCAGCCACCATCCCCCACGACCTGCACCCCCTCCACCCCCTCCTCACCCCCCTGTCCGACCACCCCCGCATCCTCGCCGCGGCCGCCACCCACCGTGCCCCGGACCGGCTCGCGCGGCATCTCGTCACCGTTGCGGATGCCGTGCTGCCCTTGCTGACCTGTGTGCTTCCCTGCGGCGAGGAGAAACCCTCGGTCGCCCACCGTGCCCGGCTCGCGCTCGCCGAAGCCGCCGGGACGGTGCTGGCCGGCGGCCTGTCCCTGCTCGGCATCGACGCACCCGAACATCTCTGAGGGCCCCAGAGCTGATGTGCCCCGGAGAGAGACAGAGAGTCTGAGAGCCACCGTCATGAGTCGTTCCGCCCACCCTGCCGGGCCCCGTCACGCCGACGTCCTGTCCGAGGGGCACTACGCCGCGCCGCCCGCCGACCTCAACGCCCTCGACCAGAAGGTCTGGGCCCAGACCGTCGGTCGCGACGCCGACGGCGTCGTCACCGTCGGCGGTGTCGACGTGAAGCGGCTGGCCGAGGAGTTCGGCACCCCCGCGTACATCCTCGACGAAGCCGACTTCCGGGCCCGGGCGCGTGCCTGGCGCACCGCCTTCGGAGCCGGTGCCGATGTGTTCTACGCCGGCAAGGCGTTCCTGTCCCGGGCCGTCGTGCGGTGGCTCCACGAGGAGGGGCTCAATCTGGACGTGTGCTCCGGTGGGGAGCTGGCCACCGCCCTCCTCGCCGGGATGCCCGCCGAGCGCATCGCCTTCCACGGCAACAACAAGTCCACCGAGGAGATCACCCGGGCCGTGGAGGCCGGTGTCGGGCGGATCGTGCTCGACTCCTTCCAGGAGATCGTGCGGGTCGCCCATGTCGCGCGGTCCCTGGGCAAGCGGCAGAAGGTCCAGATCCGGATCACCGTCGGCGTGGAGGCTCATACGCACGAGTTCATCGCCACCGCTCATGAGGACCAGAAGTTCGGGATTCCGCTCGCCGGGGGGCAGGCCGCCGAGGCCGTGCGCAGGGCGCTTCAGCTCGACGGGCTGGAGCTGATCGGGATCCACTCGCACATCGGGTCGCAGATCTTCGACATGTCCGGCTTCGAGGTCGCCGCGCACCGGGTCGTCGGGCTGCTCAAGGACATCAGGGACGAGCACGGGGTCGAGCTGCCGGAGATCGACCTCGGGGGCGGGCTCGGGATCGCGTACACAGGTGACGACGATCCGCGGGAGCCGCACGAGATCGCGAAGGCGCTCACCGAGATCGTCACGCGGGAGTGCGAGGGTGCCCGGCTGCGGACGCCGCGGATCTCCGTCGAGCCGGGCCGCGCCATCGTCGGGCCGACCGCCTTCACGCTCTACGAGGTCGGCACCGTCAAGCCGCTGGAGGGGCTGCGCACCTACGTCTCCGTCGACGGCGGCATGTCCGACAACATCCGGACCGCGTTGTACGACGCCGAATACAGCGTCGCCCTCGTCTCCCGGACCAGCGACGCGCAGCCGATGCTCGCGCGTGTCGTCGGCAAGCACTGCGAGAGCGGGGACATCGTGGTCAAGGACGCGTTCCTGCCCGCGGACCTGGCGCCGGGCGACCTGATCGCCGTACCGGCCACGGGCGCGTACTGCCGGTCCATGGCCAGCAACTACAACCACGCGCTGCGTCCGCCGGTCGTCGCCGTGCACGACGGCGAGGCCCGGGTGATCGTCCGGCGCGAGACGGAGGAGGACCTCCTCCGTCTCGACGTCGGCTGACCGCCGACAGGCGGGGCTGGAAGGGGCTGGAAGATCTGCGTCTTTCGGTCCCGTACAAATGAAATACATGTCTCACGATCCGGACGAAGGGTAGAAACTCCCGTCCGGTGAGTGAGACTGGTCCAACCGTAGACGGTATGAGGAAACGAGGTCGGATGATGCGTACGCGTCCGCTGAAGGTGGCGCTGCTGGGCTGTGGAGTGGTCGGCTCAGAGGTGGCGCGCATCATGACGACGCACGCCGACGACCTCGCCCAGCGGATCGGTGCCCCGGTGGAGCTGGCCGGCGTCGCCGTACGACGTCCGAGCAAGGTGCGTGAGGGCATCGATCCCGCCCTCGTCACCACCGACGCCACCGCGCTCGTCAAACGCGGGGACATCGACGTGGTGGTGGAGGTCATCGGGGGGATCGAGCCCGCCCGTTCCCTCATCACCGCCGCCTTCGAGCACGGGGCCTCCGTCGTCTCCGCGAACAAGGCGCTGCTCGCCCAGGACGGGGCGGCCCTGCATGCCGCCGCCGAGGAGCACGGCAGGGACCTCTACTACGAGGCCGCCGTCGCCGGTGCCATCCCGCTGATCCGCCCGCTGCGCGAGTCCCTCGCCGGGGACAAGGTCAACCGGGTGCTGGGGATCGTCAACGGGACGACCAACTTCATCCTCGACAAGATGGACTCCACGGGCGCCGGGTACCAGGAGGCGCTCGACGAGGCCACCGCCCTCGGGTACGCCGAGGCCGACCCGACCGCGGACGTCGAAGGGTTCGACGCCGCCGCCAAGGCCGCCATCCTCGCCGGGATCGCCTTCCACACGCGCGCGCGCCTCGACGACGTCTACCGCGAGGGCATGACCGAGGTCACCGCCGCCGACTTCCGCTCGGCCAAGGAGATGGGCTGCACCATCAAGCTCCTCGCCATCTGCGAGCGCTCGAAGGACGGCGCGTCGGTCACCGCGCGCGTGCACCCCGCCATGATTCCGCTGACCCACCCGCTCGCCTCCGTGCGCGGCGCGTACAACGCCGTCTTCGTGGAGTCCGACGCGGCCGGGCAGCTCATGTTCTACGGCCCCGGCGCCGGCGGTGCCCCCACCGCCTCCGCCGTGCTCGGCGACCTCGTCGCCGTGTGCCGCAACCGACTCAACGGCGCAACGGGGCCCGGTGAGTCGGCGTACGCCGCCCTGCCCGTCTCGCCCATGGGCGAGGTCGTCACGCGCTACCACATCAGCCTCGACGTCGCGGACAAACCGGGTGTTCTCGCCCAGGTCGCGACCGTGTTCGCAGAGCACGGAGTGTCGATCGATACGGTGCGCCAGCAGGGCAAGGACGGCGAGGCCTCCCTCGTCGTCGTCACCCACCGCGCGTCCGACGCCTCCCTGTCCGGGACCGTCGAGGCGCTGCGCAAGCTCGACACCGTGCGGGGTGTCGCCAGCATCATGCGGGTTGAAGGAGAGTAACCAGCAATGACTCACCAGTGGCGCGGAATCATCGAGGAGTACCGGGACCGGCTGCCGGTATCCGACACCACGCCGGTCGTGACGCTTCGCGAGGGCGGTACGCCCCTCGTGCCCGCGCAGGTGCTCTCCGAGCGCACGGGCTGCGAGGTCCATCTGAAGGTGGAGGGGGCCAACCCCACCGGATCCTTCAAGGACCGGGGCATGACCATGGCCATCTCCAAGGCCAAGGAGGAGGGCGCGAAGGCCGTCATCTGCGCCTCCACCGGCAACACCTCCGCCTCCGCCGCGGCCTACGCCGTGCGCGCCGGCATGGTGTCCGCCGTGCTCGTGCCGCAGGGCAAGATCGCCCTGGGCAAGATGGGCCAGGCGCTCGTGCACGGCGCGAAGATCCTCCAGGTCGACGGCAACTTCGACGACTGCCTCACCCTCGCGCGCGCACTGAGCGAGAACTACCCGGTGGCGCTGGTCAATTCGGTCAATCCCGCGCGTATCGAGGGCCAGAAGACGGCCGCGTTCGAGATCGTGGACATGCTCGGCGACGCGCCCGACATCCACGTCCTCCCGGTCGGCAACGCCGGCAACATCACCGCCTACTGGAAGGGCTACAAGGAGTACGCCGCCGACGGCGTCGCCTCCAAGACCCCCAGGATGTGGGGCTTCCAGGCCTCCGGCAGTGCCCCGATCGTGCGGGGCGAGGTCGTCAAGGACCCCTCGACCATCGCCACCGCCATCCGTATCGGCAACCCCGCCTCCTGGGAGTACGCGCTCGCCGCGCGCGACGAGTCGGGCGGTGCCATCGACGAGGTGACGGACCGTGAAATCCTGCGCGCCTACCGCCTGTTGGCCGCGCAGGAGGGCGTCTTCGTGGAGCCCGCCTCCGCCGCCTCCGTGGCCGGTCTGCTGAAGGCCGCCGAGCAGGGCAAGGTCGACCCGGGCCAGAGGATCGTGTGCACGGTCACCGGCAACGGTCTGAAGGACCCCGACTGGGCCGTCGCCGGCGCCCCGCAGCCGGTCACCGTCCCCGTCGACGCGGCCACCGCGGCCGAGCGCCTCGGCCTCGCCTGAGCGCTCGGCACCCGGGCTTTTCCCTGACAGGGTGCACAGGGGGCTTGCGACACGCATCGTGCGCCTCCTGTGCGCCCTATGTCGCCACAGAACCTTCCTTCGATAGGCTGTACTGAACCCGCCCGTTGCATATGCCTACGCATATGGGTGACACCGCGCCGTCTGCGCGGCCCGAGGGTCTTCACGTACGTATCGAATGTCATCGAATGTCTTCGACAGTCCCGCAGCTCAAGGAGAGTCAACGAGCGATGGCCGGTCCAGCGTTCCGCGCCGCCGCCGTCCGGGTGCGCGTTCCCGCCACCAGCGCCAATCTCGGCCCGGGCTTCGACGCCCTAGGCCTCGCGCTGGGGCTCTACGACGACGTGGTCGTCCGGGTGGCCGACTCCGGGCTGCACATCGACATCGCGGGGGAGGGCAGCGAGACCCTCCCGCGTGACGAGTCTCACCTCCTCGTCCGCTCCCTGCGCACTGCCTTCGATCTCCTGGGCGGACAGCCCCGCGGCCTGGAAATCGTCTGCGCCAACCGCATTCCGCACGGCCGGGGCCTCGGTTCCTCCTCCGCCGCCATCTGCGCCGGCATCGTCGCCGCCCGCGCGGTGACCATAGGCGGCGAAGCCCGTCTGGACGACGCGGCGCTGCTGGAACTGGCCACGGAGATCGAGGGGCACCCGGACAATGTCGCCGCGTGTCTGCTCGGCGGTTTCACCCTGTCCTGGATGGAGTCCGGCGCCGCCCGGGCGATCAGGATGGAGCCGAATGATTCCATCGTTCCGGTGGTTTTCGTGCCCGGAAAGCCGGTCCTGACCGAGACCGCGCGCGGCCTGCTGCCGCGCACCGTGCCGCACGTCGACGCCGCCGTCAACGCGGGCCGTGCCGCCCTGCTCGTCGAGGCCCTCACACGGCGCCCCGAGTTGCTGCTGCCCGCCACCGAGGACCGCCTCCACCAGGAGTACCGCGCCCCGGCCATGCCGGAGAGCGCCGCACTGGTGGAGCGGCTGCGCGCCGACGGCATCCCGGCCGTCATCTCGGGCGCGGGACCCACCGTCATGGCGCTGGCCGACGCCGACAGCGCCGACAAGGTCGCCCATCTCGCGGGTACGGGCTGGGCTGCGAACCGGCTGGACCTCGACGGCCAGGGAGCGAGCGTGCTGCCGCTTGCGACCTGACACTCGGTTGCCGGATTTCGAGAGGGGGAATGTTTGTTGGATCCGGTAGTGTTAACCTCAAGTCTGCACCCGACCCCACCATGGCGAGGTGCCTCGTGTCCCAGTCCGGGACAGACATTCTTCCGGGAGCCTCCCACGCCACTCCGTGTTCCGTGCGCCGTACCTGGGCAGTACGTCGTATGCGGACATTGAGCGGGCCGCCGGGCACGCTTCGGAATCGGTGCTACCACGCCAAGTGACACTCGGTGCCACGGCTCGCGGAAGCGCCATCACCGCACATTTCTTCCGCCGCTTTGGCGGACCACCGCCCCGGCACGGTTCACGGAAGACAGGACCGTAGTCGGACAGCACAACCGGTCGCCGAGCCAGACAGGCCGACGTCCGCTCCAGGGAAGGACCCTTCGTGAGCGACACCACCGATCTGATGGGCGCACGTGTCGAGGAGACCGCTGCCGCGCCCGCCACGGACGCCTCCGCGCCTGCCACCGGTGCCGGCTCCCGGCGGCGCCGTGGTACCGGCCTCGAGGGCATGGTGCTGGCCGAGCTGCAGCAGGTCGCCTCGGGCCTCGGCATCAGGGGCACCGCGCGGATGCGCAAGAGCCAGCTGATCGAGGTCATCAAGGAGGCGCAGGCCGCCGGTGGGGGTGCCCCCGCCGGGGGAGCAGCCCCCAAGGCGGAGCCGGCCGCCGAGACCAAGCCCAAGCGCCGCGCCACCTCCAAGGCTCGTACGGGTGAGGCCGCCGTCGACGGCGAGAAGAAGGCCGAGGCTCCCGCCGAGAAGGCCGTGGCCCAGCAGCAGATCGAGATTCCCGGCCAGCCGGCCTCCGACGACGCCTCGACCGAGCGCCGTCGCCGCCGCGCCACCGCCGAGGCGGGCAGCCCCGCCGCGAACGGCGCCGAGACCGTCGCCGCCGAGGCCAAGACCGAGTCGCCCGCCCAGCAGTCGCAGGGCGAGGCCGCCAAGGGCGACGCCGGTGACGGCGAGGGCCGTGGCCGCCGCGACCGCCGCGAGCGCGGCCGGGACCGCGACCGGGACCGCCGGGGCAAGGGCGACGAGCAGCAGGGCCAGGGCGGCCAGCGCCAGCAGCAGGGCCAGCAGCAGGGCGGCGGCCGTCAGGACCGCAACGCCGGTCCGCAGGACGACGACGACTTCGAGGGCGGCCGCCGTGGCCGTCGCGGCCGCTACCGCGACCGCCGTGGCCGTCGCGGTCGTGACGAGATGGGTGCCGAGCCGCAGCTCGCCGAGGACGACGTCCTGATCCCCGTCGCGGGCATCCTGGACATCCTCGACAACTACGCCTTCATCCGGACCTCCGGCTACCTGCCGGGCCCGAACGACGTGTACGTCTCCCTCGCCCAGGTCCGCAAGAACGGCCTGCGCAAGGGCGACCACGTCACCGGTGCGGTCCGCCAGCCGAAGGAGGGCGAGCGCCGCGAGAAGTTCAACGCCCTCGTCCGTCTCGACTCCGTCAACGGCATGGCCCCCGAACACGGCCGTGGCCGCCCGGAGTTCAACAAGCTGACCCCGCTCTACCCGCAGGACCGCCTCCGCCTGGAGACGGACCCGGGCGTGCTCACCACCCGCATCATCGACCTGGTCTCGCCGATCGGTAAGGGCCAGCGCGGTCTGATCGTGGCCCCGCCGAAGACCGGTAAGACCATGATCATGCAGGCGATCGCCAACGCGATCACGCACAACAACCCCGAGTGCCACCTGATGGTCGTCCTCGTCGACGAGCGTCCGGAAGAGGTCACCGACATGCAGCGGTCGGTCAAGGGCGAGGTCATCTCCTCGACCTTCGACCGCCCGGCCGAGGACCACACCACGGTCGCCGAGCTGGCCATCGAGCGCGCCAAGCGTCTGGTGGAGCTGGGCCACGACGTGGTCGTGCTGCTCGACTCCATCACGCGTCTGGGCCGCGCCTACAACCTGGCGGCGCCGGCCTCCGGCCGCATCCTGTCCGGTGGTGTCGACTCGACCGCGCTGTACCCGCCGAAGCGGTTCTTCGGCGCGGCGCGCAACATCGAGGACGGCGGTTCGCTGACCATCCTGGCGACGGCCCTCGTCGACACCGGGTCCCGCATGGACGAGGTGATCTTCGAGGAGTTCAAGGGCACCGGCAACATGGAGCTCAAGCTCGACCGGAAGCTCGCCGACAAGCGCATCTTCCCGGCGGTGGACGTCGACGCGTCCGGCACCCGCAAGGAAGAGATCCTGCTCGGCAACGAGGAGCTCGCCGTCGTCTGGAAGCTGCGTCGGGTGCTGCACGCGCTCGACCAGCAGCAGGCGATCGAGCTGCTGCTCGACAAGATGAAGCAGACGAAGTCGAACGTCGAGTTCCTGATGCAGATTCAGAAGACGACGCCCACTCCCGGCAACGGCGACTGAGCCTCGTTGAGGTGACCGTGTTCGCTCGGCCGCGGGTTCGTCGCGGCTGATCGCGCAGTCCTCGCGCCTCCAGGCGCATGAGCCCGCCCCTCGTCCACATGTGACGGGGGGCGGGCTTTTGCCTGGACGCGTGCGCGCCGGGTACGTGCACAAGCCGCCGGAAAGGCCACAAGCGAGATCTTTGCCACAAGGATCTCGGCCGGCACCGGCTTTCAGGCGTACGGCATGCGGGGCTGAAACCGCAGGTGAGCGAGGCGTGCCCGATTCGGGCGACTACACACAGTGCCCATCGCCGTACGCGGTGGGCACGCTGCGTTGTGCAACTCTTTCCCGAGTTTCTCCGTCTGACCATGCGGAGCGACGATGGAGCGGTACTGACCGCGCCTGACCCTGAAAGCAGGGGGTAATCGACCGACGAGACCTAGGAGCGATGTGTCCGCCCAGAGCACGCCGGAGCCCGTCATACCCGAGCCGGGCGAGTCCGGCCCCCGCCAGCGTGGCAAGGGCCGCCGCCGCAAGGCTCCCAGCAAGGGCCGCAAGGCTCTGCGCATGACGGCCTGGACCGTCGCGGGCGTGGTCGTCCTGGGCGGTGCCGGCGTCGGATACGTGTACTTCAAGCTCAACGGCAACATCAAGAGCGTCGACATCGACCAGGCCCTCGGCAACGACCGGCCCACGAAGATCGACAACGGCTCCCAGAACATCCTGGTCCTCGGCTCGGACAGCCGCTCCGGCTCGAACAAGAACCTCGGCGGCGGTGTCGACGACGGCAGCGCCCGCTCCGACACGGCGATGATCGTCCACGTCTACGAGGGCCACAAGAAGGCCAGCGTGGTCTCCATCCCGCGGGACACCCTGATCGACCGCCCGGCCTGCACCGACACCAAGGGCACCACCCACCCCGCCCAGTCCGGAGCGATGTTCAACGAGTCCTACGGCACCGGCGGCGCGGCCTGCGCGGTCAAGACCGTGGAGTCGATCACCGGTATCCGTATGGACCACTACCTGGAGGTCGACTTCGAGGGCTTCCAGAAGCTCATCGACGACCTCGGCGGGGTCCAGGTCACCACGACCAAGGCCATCGCCGACCCGCAGAGCCATCTGAACCTCCGGGCCGGCACCCACAACCTCGACGGGAAGCAGGCCCTCGGCCTGGTCCGCACCCGGCACGGTGTCGGCGACGGTTCCGACCTGGGCCGCATCCAGCTCCAGCAGGCCTTCGTCAAGGCGCTGATCGACCAGGTCAAGCACGTCGGCGTCTTCACCAGCCCCAAGAAGCTGTACGACCTCGCCGACACCGCCACCAAGACCGTCACGACCGACTCCGAACTCGGCTCGGTCAACTCCCTGATCGACTTCACGGACGGCCTGAAGGGCATCAGCTCCAAGCACATGACCATGGTCACGATGCCGGTCCAGTACGACCCGGCCAACCCCAACCGGGTCCTCCTGGAGAAGTCCAAGGCCCAGCTGGTCTGGGACGCCCTGAAGAACGACAGGCCCATCCCGAGGTCGGCGACGCAGGGCACGGCCACCGGCGAGGCCAAGGGCGTGGTGAGCGGCTGAGGGCCGCCCTCACCCACCCTCGGGAATAGAACATCCGCACCCCCGGTTTGGGAGGATGGCCCCAGTCCTGGCAGACTGGTACGTCGGCTCCGGTTCACGCTCACGCACCCCGCGTCAGCGACCCGGCGCCCTCCCGAACCTAGGAGACACCTTGAAGCGCGACATCCACCCCGCGTACGTCGAGACGCAGGTCAGCTGCACCTGTGGCGCGTCGTTCACCACCCGCAGCACCATCGAGTCCGGCACCATCCGGGCCGAGGTCTGCTCCGAGTGCCACCCGTTCTACACGGGCAAGCAGAAGATCCTCGACACCGGTGGCCGTGTGGCCCGCTTCGAGGCCCGCTTCGGCAAGGCTGCCGCCGGCTCCAAGAAGTAGCGAGCCCCATTTCGCCGGTCCACGGCCACACCCTCGTGGGGGTGTGCCCGGGACCGGCGTTTTTGGTCGCCCGCCAGCCCTTCACCCGCAGTACAGGAGCCCAAGATGTTCGAGGCCGTCGATGAACTCGTCGTCGAGCATGCCGATCTGGAGAAGAAGCTCGCCGATCCGTCGGTCCACGCCGACCAGGCGAACGCGCGCAAGCTCAACAAGCGCTACGCCGAGCTGACCCCGATCGTCGCCACGTACCGCTCCTGGAAGCAGGCCGGCGACGACATGGAGACCGCTCGTGAGCTTGCCGCCGACGACCCCGACTTCGCAGCCGAGGTCAAGGAGCTGGACAAGCAGCGCGAGGAGCTGACCGAGCGCTTGCGCCTGCTGCTGGTCCCGCGCGACCCGAGTGACGACAAGGACGTCATCCTGGAGATCAAGGCGGGCGCGGGCGGCGACGAGTCGGCCCTCTTCGCCGGCGACCTGCTGCGCATGTATCTGCGCTACGCCGAGCGCCTCGGCTGGAAGACCGAGATCATCGACGCCACCGAGTCCGAGCTGGGCGGCTACAAGGACGTCCAGGTCGCCGTGAAGACCAAGGGCGGCCAGTCCCCGGAGCCCGGCCAGGGCGTGTGGGCCCGCCTGAAGTACGAGGGCGGGGTGCACCGCGTGCAGCGTGTGCCGGCGACGGAGTCCCAGGGCCGTATCCACACGAGCGCGGCCGGTGTCCTCGTCACCCCCGAGGCCGAGGAGGTCGACGTCGAGATCAACGCCAACGACCTCCGCATCGACGTCTACCGGTCCTCCGGTCCGGGCGGCCAGTCGGTCAACACGACCGACTCCGCGGTGCGCATCACGCACCTGCCGACCGGGGTCGTCGCCTCCTGCCAGAACGAGAAGAGCCAGCTGCAGAACAAGGAGCAGGCTCTGCGTATCCTGCGCTCCAGGCTGCTCGCCGCCGCGCAGGAGGAGGCCGAGCGGGAGGCTGCCGACGCCCGCCGCAGCCAGGTCCGCACGGTCGACCGCTCCGAGAAGATCCGCACCTACAACTTCCCCGAGAACCGCATCTCCGACCACCGCGTCGGCTTCAAGTCGTACAACCTGGACCAGGTCCTGGACGGCGACCTCGACGCGGTCATCCAGGCCTGCGTCGACGCCGACTCGGCGGCGAAGCTCGCGGCCGCGTAAGACACGTATGCACGTACGCCCGCACGTACGCGCACGACACGGAGGACTCGCGTGAATCTGCTGCTCGCGGAGGTGGCCCAGGCCACTCAGCGGCTGGCCGACGCCGGCGTGCCCTCGCCGCGCAACGACGCGGAGGAGCTGGCCGCGTTCGTGCACGGCGTGAAGCGAGGTGCACTGCACTCCGTGAAGGACTCGGACTTCGACGCCCGGTACTGGGAGGTCGTCGGCCGGCGCGAACAGCGCGAGCCGCTGCAGCACATCACCGGCCGGGCCTACTTCCGGTACCTGGAGCTGCAGGTCGGGCCGGGTGTCTTCGTGCCCCGGCCGGAGACCGAGTCCGTGGTCGGCTGGGCCATAGACGCCGTGCGCGCGATGGACGTCGTCGAGCCGTGCATCGTCGACCTGTGCAGCGGCTCCGGCGCCATCGCGCTCGCCCTCGCCCAGGAGGTCCCGCGCTCGCGCGTGCACGCCGTGGAGCTGTCCGAGGAGGCCCTGGTGTGGACCCGCAAGAACGTGGCGGGCTCCAGGGTCGACCTGCGCCAGGGCGACGCCCTCACCGCCTTCCGCGACCTGGACGGCCAGGTCGACCTCGTCATCTCCAACCCTCCGTACATCCCGCTGACGGAGTGGGAGTACGTCGCCCCCGAGGCCCGCGACTACGACCCGGAAATGGCCCTGTTCTCCGGAGAGGACGGCCTGGACCTCATCCGCGGCCTGGAACGCACCGCACACCGTCTCCTGCGCCCCGGCGGGGTCGTCGTGATCGAGCACGCCGACACCCAGGGCGGACAGGTGCCGTGGATCTTCACCGAGGAGCGGGGCTGGGCCGACGCGGCCGACCACCCCGACCTCAACAACCGCCCCCGGTTCGCGACCGCCCGCAAGGCGCTGCCGTGACCGCCCCGCAGACTTTCATCCCGCAGTACGTGTACGAGGAGGCCCGCTAAAGATGGCACGGCGATACGACACCAACGACGCGACCGACCGCGCGACGGGTCTGCGCGAGGCCGCGTCCGCCGTCCGCCGGGGCGAGCTGGTGGTGCTGCCGACCGACACGGTCTACGGCATCGGCGCCGACGCGTTCTCCTCCGAGGCCGTCGCCGACCTGCTCGACGCCAAGGGCCGGGGCCGCAACATGCCCACCCCTGTCCTCATCGGCTCCCCGAACACGCTGCACGGCCTCGTCACGGACTTCTCCGAGCTGGCCTGGGAGCTGGTCGACGCCTTCTGGCCGGGCGCCCTCACGCTGGTCGCCAAGCACCAGCCGTCCCTGCAGTGGGACCTCGGCGACACCCGCGGCACGGTGGCCGTCCGCATGCCGCTGCACCCGGTCGCGATCGAGCTGCTCACCGAGGTCGGCCCGATGGCCGTCTCCTCCGCCAACCTCACCGGCCACCCGGCACCGGAGAACTGCGACGCCGCGCAGGAGATGCTCGGCGACTCCGTCTCCGTCTACCTCGACGGCGGCCCGACCCCGGGCAACGTCCCGTCCTCCATCGTCGACGTCACCGGCCGGGTGCCGGTGCTGCTGCGCGAGGGCGCGCTGTCGCCGGAGGAGCTGCGCAAGGTCGTACCCGACCTCGAGGTGGCGAATTGACGGCCCCCGCAGCGGGGCGTGGCATAGGCATCGGTGAGCGTCTCGCGGAGCAGACGACGACGTTCGGTCTTCCGCGCGACACCTTCCGCATCCTCCACGTCAGTACCGGCAACGTGTGCCGCTCGCCCATCACCGAGCGGCTGACCCGCCATTTCGTGACGGAGCGGCTCGGCGTACTCGGCGGCGGGCTGATCGTGGAGAGCGCGGGCACCTGGGGCCACGAGGGCGCGCCGATGGAGGCCAACGCGGAGACCGTGCTGGCCGAGTTCGGCGCGGACACCGCCGGCTTCACCGGCCGGGAGCTTTTGGACGAGCACGTCATCAGGGCCGACCTGGTCCTCACCGCGACCCGCGACCATCGCGCCCAGGTCATCTCCATGGGCCACTCGGCGGGCCTGCGCACCTTCACCCTGAAGGAGTTCACCCGGCTGGTCCGCGCGATAGACCCCGCCACGCTCCCGCCCCTGGAGGACGGGGTGGTCATGCGCGCCCGCGCCCTGGTCCGCGCGGCGGCGGCGCTGCGCGGCTGGCTGCTCGCGCCGACGGCGGAGGCCGACGAGGTCTACGACCCGTACGGGGCGCCGCTGCCGTTCTTCCGGTCCGTCGGGGACGAGATACATCAGGCGCTGGATCCTGTCGTGACGGCGCTGACGGGGGTCGCGGCGCGGGCGTAGGCGACGGCTGGACGCCGACACCGGGCGTCCCGGGTGTCCCAGGCCTACATTGGGGATACGTCACCGTCGACCGCCCCGGAGCCCGCCATGTCGGTCACCCACACCCTCGAGACCGACGTCCTGCGGCTGCAGGACCCCGAGCTGGCCGAGATCCTGCTCGGTGAACTGCGCCGGCAGTCGACCTCGCTGCAGCTGATCGCCGCCGAGAACTTCACCTCGCCCGCCGTGCTGGCCGCGCTCGGCTCGCCGCTCGCCAACAAGTACGCCGAGGGCTACCCCGGTGCCCGGCACCACGGCGGCTGCGAGTTCGTCGACGTCGCCGAGCGGCTCGCCGTGGAGCGGGCCAAGGCGCTCTTCGGAGCCGAGCACGCCAACGTCCAGGCCCACTCCGGCTCTTCGGCCGTCCTCGCCGCCTACGCCGCCCTGCTGCGCCCCGGCGACACCGTCCTCGCCCTCGGCCTGCACTACGGCGGCCATCTCACCCACGGCTCGCCCGCGAACTTCTCCGGGCGCTGGTTCGACTTCGTGGGGTACGGGGTGGACGCGGAGACCGGGCTCATCGACCACGACCAGGTCCGCCACCTCGCCCGCAACCACCGGCCGAAGGCGATCGTGTGCGGCTCGATCGCCTACCCGCGCCACATCGACTACGCCTTCTTCCGCGAGGTCGCCGACGAGGTCGGGGCCTATCTGATCGCCGACGCCGCCCATCCGATCGGGCTGGTCGCCGGCGGCGCGGCGCCGAACCCGGTGCCGTACGCCGACATCGTCTGCGCGACCACCCACAAGGTGCTCCGCGGGCCGCGCGGCGGGATGATCCTGTGCGGGAGCGAGCTGGCCGAGCGCGTGGACCGGGCGGTGTTCCCGTTCACCCAGGGCGGTGCGCAGATGCACACGATCGCCGCGAAGGCCGTGGCGTTCGGCGAGGCGGCAACACCGGCGTTCGGCGTGTACGCCCATCAGGTGGTCGCTCATGCCAGGGTGCTGGCCGACCGGCTGGCCGCCGAGGGCCTCGCCGTCACCACGGGCGGCACGGACACCCATCTGATCACCGCCGACCCCGCCCCGCTCGGTGTGGACGGCCGCACGGCACGCGGCAGGCTGGCCGCCGCCGGGATCGTCCTGGACTGCTGTGCGCTGCCTCACGGCGACGGCCGCGGTCTGCGCCTGGGCACCGCCGCGGTGACCACGCAGGGCATGGGGGAGCCGGAGATGGTGCGGATCGCGGGGCTGATCGCCGACGTGCTGCGCGGTGAGACCGATCCGGCCCGCACGCGGGACGAGGTGCGCGCGCTGACCGGCGATTTTCCGCCGTATCCGGCCTGAACGGGGGTGGGCGGGTCCTCGTACGAGCCGATCTGTGCCGTGGTCCACAGCCGCGCGTGCAACCATCATGGCTACCCGGAAGTCCCCATCCATATACGTCCATCGCTAGGGTGTGGGGCTGTGATGGCCAGCGAGACCTGTGGGGAAGCCCGTGCGTGAATACCTGCTGACGCTCTGCATCACGGCCGCGGTGACGTACCTGCTGACAGGGCCGGTACGGAAGTTCGCGATCGTGGCCGGGGCGATGCCGGAGATCCGGGCACGTGACGTGCACCGGGAACCCACTCCGCGCCTCGGCGGTATCGCCATGTTCTTCGGCCTGTGCGCGGGCCTGCTGGTCGCGGACCACCTGACCAACCTCAACGAGGTCTTCGCGAAGTCGAACGAACCGCGGGCCCTGCTCTCCGGCGCGGCCCTGATCTGGCTGATCGGCGTCCTGGACGACAAGTTCGAGATCGACGCGCTGATCAAGCTGGGCGGCCAGATGATCGCCGCGGGCGTGATGGTCATGCAGGGTCTGACGATCCTGTGGCTGCCCATCCCGGGCGTCGGCAACGTGGCGCTCACCCAGTGGCAGGGCACCCTGCTGACCGTGGCGCTCGTCGTCATCACGATCAACGCGGTGAACTTCGTCGACGGCCTGGACGGCCTCGCGGCGGGCATGGTGTGCATCGCGGCCGGCGCGTTCTTCCTGTACGCCTACCGGATCTGGTACTCGTACGGCATCGAGGCCGCCGCCCCCGGCACGCTGTTCGCGGCGATCCTGATGGGGATGTGCCTGGGCTTCCTGCCGCACAACATGCATCCCGCGCGGATCTTCATGGGCGACTCGGGCTCGATGCTGATCGGGCTGGTGCTGGCCGCGGGCGCGATCTCGATCACCGGCCAGCTCGACCCGGACGCGCTGAACCTGTACGCGGGCTCCGAGAGGGCCGCGGTGCACGCGACGGTCCCGGTCTACATCCCACTGCTGCTGCCGCTGACGATCATCGCCGTACCGGCCGCGGACCTCGTGCTGGCCATCGTCCGCCGCACCTGGCGCGGCCAGTCCCCGTTCGCCGCGGACCGCGGGCATCTGCACCACCGGCTGCTGGAGATCGGCCACTCGCACAGCCGGGCGGTGCTGATCATGTACTTCTGGTCGGCCCTGATCGCCTTCGGCGCGCTGGCGTACTCGGTCAACTCGGCCTCGATGTGGATCGTCCTCGGCGTGGTGTTCCTCAGCGCCATCGGCCTGGTCCTGCTGCTGCTCCCGCGCTTCACGCCGCGGGTGCCCGTCTGGGCGCAGCGGTTCGTGCCGCCGCGCTACCGCCGGCGGGGCGGTGCGGCCGACGGGGCGGTGCCGGCCGAGGCCGGTGCGGCCGAGGAGAGCCGCGGGGCGAAGGAGACCGAGGAGCGGGCCCCCGTCACGGCCGGAATCTCGGGTGTCAACGGGGCGACCGCGATCGGCCCTCGTTCGCGTTTTGTTGATCGCCGCTGAAACGCTCAAGGTAAGAATCTGGCGAGAGCATTGCCCATTCATGGGGGATCAAAGTCCCCTAATACCAGACAAGTGGGCCCGGTTTTTGCACAGACGCGCACTGTCACTCTCATGTGTGACACCAAGCACACCTAGCAGGTAAAGACCTCATCAAATAGTTTGTGATACGGTTCACGAGAACCCCGGATAGAGCCGAAGGACCGTAGTGCGACGGTCCATTGGTGTGAGGTCTCGATCACTCAGCCCGGGACTACGCTCGTCCATGACGACACCCTGCCCCCTGTGAAAGCGGAGTTGCCGCCATGCCGTCCAATGACGCCCGGAACCTTCTGCAGATCGCTGTGCCCACAGCGATCGCAGGCGCGATCGCTGTCGCCGTGAGCGCAGCGGTCGCGGGGGGCAAGGGTGCGCTCGGCGCGGCCGTCGGTACGGTGCTGGCCATCCTGTTCATGGGACTCGGCCTCTACGTGCTGCAGTGGACGGCAAAAACGCTCCCCCAGCTGTTCCAGATGATGGGGCTCCTGCTCTACGTCGCACAGTTGCTGCTCCTCCTGATCTTCGTCGCTGTTTTCAAGGACACCTCTCTCTTCAACCCGAAGACGTTCGCCGTGTCGCTCGTCGTCGCGACGGTCGTGTGGATGGCCGCGCAGGCTCGCGCGCACATGAAGGCCAAGATCTTCTACGTCGATCCGGACCCTTCGAAGAGTGAGAAGCCCGAGAAGACAGGGCCGTCGTCGTGAGGGGTAGGGGCGGGATAAAGGGCTGTGAGATCTCCTGCTATCGTCCGGTGCCAACTGCGGCATCGCGGGCGCGGGCATCTGAGCTGACGCCTGCTCAATGGCGAGGCTCGAGGGCCCCCAGTCGCCCCCACATCCGTAACACCAGTCCGGTGCCGATCCGCGGCCGTGCGCCGCGCCGACACAACGAGGTTGCCGTACCCATGCGTCACGCCGAAGGAGCCCGTGGTGAGTGCTGACCAGACCCAGCTCGCCTTTGACTGGAGTTGTCGGATCATGTCCGACAACGGGTGTGGCTTCCCGGCCCCGGGCCTGAACTCGTTCCTGTTCAAGCCGCTCTTCACCGTCGGGGGCTTCGAGTTCAACAAGGTGATGCTGCTCGCGCTCGTCACCACGCTGCTCATCGTCGTCTTCTTCTCGGCCGCCTTCGGCAAGGCGAAGGTCGTCCCGGGCAAGCTGCAGATGGTCGGCGAGGCCGGCTACGACTTCGTGCGCCGCGGCATCGTGTACGAGACCCTCGGCAAGCGCGAGGGCGAGAAGTGGGTGCCGCTCATGGTCTCCCTCTTCTTCTTCGTCTGGCTCATGAACGTCTGGTCCGTGATCCCGCTGGCCCAGTTCCCGGTGTCCTCGGTCATCGCGTTCCCGATGGTGCTGGCCGCGATCGTCTACATCACCTGGGTCGCGCTCACCTTCAAGAAGCACGGCTTCGTCGGCTTCTTCAAGAACGTCACGGGCTACGACAAGTCGCTCGGCGCGGTGCTGCCGCTCGTCATGGTCATCGAGTTCTTCTCGAACCTGCTGGTCCGCCCCTTCACGCACGCGGTGCGACTGTTCGCCAACATGTTCGCCGGTCACCTGATGCTGGTCATGTTCACCGTGGCCTCCTGGTACCTGCTGAACAGCTGGCTGGTCGTGGGCGCCGGCGTCTCCTTCGTGATGACGATCGCCATGATCCTCTTCGAGCTGTTCGTCCAGGCCGTCCAGGCGTACGTCTTCGTGCTGCTGGCCTGCTCCTACATTCAGGGCGCTCTCGCCGAGCACCACTGAGCCGTACCACTCCCCGCCAACCCCCTGTCGTCCGGTGGCCAACCCCCACCGGTCCGTAAAAGAGAAGGAAGAAACGGCATGTCCGCTGCCATCGACCTCGCCGCCGGCGTCTCCGGTTCCCTCGGTTCCATCGGCTACGGCCTTGCGGCCATCGGCCCCGGCATCGGCGTCGGCATCATCTTCGGTAACGGCACCCAGGCCCTGGCCCGCCAGCCCGAGGCGGCCGGCCTGATCCGTGCCAACCAGATCCTGGGCTTCGCCTTCTGTGAGGCGCTCGCCCTCATCGGCATCGTTATGCCGTTCGTGTTCGGTCGGTAATCAACCCTCCACCGACACGTTTCGACGAAAGGCACTGATGTGATCGCCAACCTGGCACAGCTGGCGGCCGAGGAGACGAAGCAGAACCCGCTCGTCCCCGCCGGTCCCGAGCTGCTCATCGGCACCATCGCCTTCGCCATCGTGTTCTTCTTCTTCTGGAAGAAGCTGCTTCCGAACATCAACAAGGTTCTGGAGGAGCGCCGCGCGGCGATCGAAGGCGGTATCGAAGAGGCCGACGCCATGAAGGTCGAGGCCCAGAGCGTCCTTGAGCAGTACAAGGCTCAGCTCGCCGAGGCTCGGCACGAGGCCGCGCGCCTGCGTCAGGAGGCGCAGGAGCAGGGTGCCGCGCTCATCGCCGAGATGCGGGCCGAGGGCCAGCGGCAGCGCGAGGAGATCGTCACCGCCGGTCACTCGCAGATCGAGGCCGACCGCAAGGCCGCCGCGTCCGCGCTGCGCCAGGACGTCGGCAAGCTTGCCACCGACCTGGCCGGCAAGCTCGTCGGCGAGTCCCTCGAGGACCACGCCCGCCAGAGCCGTGTGATCGACCGCTTCCTCGACGAGCTCGAGGAGAAGGCCGAGGCCACGCGATGAACGGAGCGAGCCGCGAGGCCCTGGCAGCCGCACGTGAGCGTCTCGACGCGCTGACGAACTCCACGTCCGTGGACGCCGCGCAGCTCGCGGACGAGCTGGCGGCCGTCACCGCGCTGCTCGACCGCGAGGCCGGCCTGCGCCGGGTCCTCACCGACCCGGCGCAGCCCGCAGAGGCCAAGGCGGAACTGGTCCAGCGTCTGATCGGCGCCCAGGTCAGCGGTGCGACCGCCGACCTGGTGGCCGGAATGGCGCGCTCCCGCTGGTCGCAGACCCGCGACCTGGTGGACGCGCTGGAGGAGCTGGCGAACATCGCCGACCTCACGGCCGCGGAGAAGACGGGCACCCTGGACGACGCCGAGGACGAGCTGTTCCGGTTCGGCCGGATCGTCTCCTCCAGCACCGAGCTGCGCGCCGCGCTGACCGACCGTGCCGCCGGTACGGCGGCCAAGACCGAGCTGCTGCACCGGCTGCTCGGCGGACGGGCCAAGCCGGTCACCGAGCGCCTGGTCGCGCGTCTTGTGACCGCGCCGCGTGGACGTAGCCTGGAGTCGGGACTGGAGTCCCTGTCCAAGCTCGCCGCCGAGCGCCGGGACCGCATGGTCGCCGTCGTCACCTCGGCGGTGCCGCTGAGCGATGGCCAGAAGCAGCGCCTCGGCGCCGCACTCGCCAAGCTCTACGGCCGCCGGATGCACCTCAATCTGGACGTGGACCCCGAGGTCGTCGGCGGTATCCGGGTGCAGGTCGGTGACGAGGTCATCAACGGCTCCCTCGCGGACCGGCTGGAAGAGGCCGCCCGCCGCATGGCGAGCTAGCAGCGACGCAGTAACTCGACAACTCGAGAAAACGCAGTACGTACTTACGGCCCTGGTTGGGCCGTGCAGAGGATTCACCTCTTTCAGGGGGGAGTCCCCATCCCCCCAAGTGAAACTTCGGGCCCAACAAGGAGAGCAGGGAACCCAGATGGCGGAGCTCACGATCCGGCCGGAGGAGATCCGGGACGCGCTGGAGAACTTCGTCCAGTCGTACAAGCCGGACGCGGCCTCGCGCGAGGAGGTCGGTACGGTCACCCTTGCCGGCGACGGCATCGCGAAGATCGAGGGTCTTCCCTCGGCCATGGCCAACGAACTGCTGAAGTTCGAGGACGGCACCCTCGGCCTCGCACTCAACCTGGAAGAGCGCGAGATCGGCGCCATCGTCCTCGGTGAGTTCAGCGGCGTCGAGGAGGGTCAGCCGGTCACGCGTACCGGTGAGGTCCTCTCCGTCGCGGTCGGCGAGGGCTACCTCGGCCGCGTTGTCGACCCGCTCGGCAACCCGATCGACGGCCTCGGCGAGATCGAGACGTCCGGCCGCCGCGCCCTTGAACTGCAGGCCCCCACGGTCATGCAGCGCAAGTCGGTGCACGAGCCGATGGAGACGGGCTACAAGGCCGTCGACGCGATGACCCCGATCGGCCGTGGTCAGCGTCAGCTGATCATCGGTGACCGTCAGACCGGCAAGACCGCCCTGGCCGTCGACACGATCATCAACCAGCGCGACAACTGGCGCACCGGCGACCCGAAGAAGCAGGTCCGCTGCATCTACGTCGCCATCGGCCAGAAGGGCTCCACCATCGCCGGCGTGCGCCGTGCGCTGGAGGAGAACGGCGCCCTGGAGTACACGACCATCGTCGCCGCCCCGGCGTCCGACCCGGCCGGCTTCAAGTACCTGGCGCCGTACACCGGTTCGGCCATCGGCCAGCAGTGGATGTACGAGGGCAAGCACGTCCTCATCATCTTCGACGACCTCTCGAAGCAGGCCGACGCCTACCGCGCCGTGTCCCTGCTGCTGCGCCGTCCGCCGGGCCGTGAGGCCTACCCGGGTGACGTGTTCTACCTGCACTCCCGTCTGCTGGAGCGCTGCGCCAAGCTCTCCGACGACATGGGTGCCGGTTCGATGACCGGTCTGCCGATCGTCGAGACCAAGGCCAACGACGTCTCGGCGTTCATCCCGACCAACGTCATCTCCATCACCGACGGCCAGTGCTTCCTGGAGTCGGACCTGTTCAACGCCGGTCAGCGTCCCGCGCTGAACGTCGGTATCTCCGTCTCCCGAGTCGGTGGTTCCGCGCAGCACAAGGCGATGCGCCAGGTCTCCGGCCGCCTCCGTGTGGACCTCGCCCAGTTCCGTGAGCTGGAGGCGTTCGCCGCCTTCGGTTCCGACCTGGACGCGGCCTCCAAGGCGCAGCTGGAGCGCGGTTCGCGCATGGTCGAGCTGCTGAAGCAGGACCAGTACCAGCCGATGGCCACCGAGGACCAGGTCGTCTCCGTCTGGGCCGGCACCAACGGCCGTATGGACGAGGTCCCGGTCGCCGACATCCGCCGCTTCGAGAAGGAACTGATCGACTTCCTGCACCGGAAGCACCAGGGCCTGATGACCTCCATCAAGGAGGGCGCCAAGATGTCGAGCGACACGATCCAGGCGATCGACGACGCAGTGGCCGAGTTCAAGAAGCAGTTCGAGACCTCGGACGGCAAGCTGCTCGGCGAGGACGTTCCTGCCGCTGCCGCCAAGTGACGTAAGGAAGGGACCTGACTCATGGGAGCCCAGCTCCGGGTCTACAAGCGTCGCATCCGATCCGTCAGCGCGACCAAGAAGATCACCAAGGCGATGGAGATGATCGCCGCCTCGCGCGTCGTCAAGGCGCAGCGCAAGGTGGCGGCCTCCACGCCGTACGCGACCGAGCTGACGCGCGCGGTCACGGCGGTCGGTACCGGGTCGAACACCAAGCACCCGCTCACCACGGAGGCGGAGAACCCGGCCCGTGCCGCGGTCCTGCTCCTCACGAGCGACCGGGGCCTCGCCGGTGCCTTCAACTCCAACGCCATCAAGGCGGCGGAGCAGCTGACCGAGCGCCTGGAGCGCGACGGCAAGCAGGTGGAGACGTACATCGTCGGCCGCCGCGGTGTCGCCCACTACAACTTCCGTGAGCGCAAGGTCGCGGAGACGTTCACGGGCTTCACGGACGAGCCGACGTACGCGGACGCCAAGAAGGTCGCGGCGCCCCTGATCGAGGCCATCGAGAAGGAAACGGCCGAGGGTGGTGTGGACGAACTCCACATCGTCTTCACCGAGTTCGTCTCGATGATGACGCAGACGGCGCTGGATGCCCGGCTCCTTCCGCTGCGTCTCGAAGAGGTCGCGGAGCAGGCGCCCAAGGGCGAGATCCTGCCGCTGTACGACTTCGAGCCCTCGGCGGAGGACGTCCTCGACGCCCTGCTGCCGCGCTACGTGGAGAGCCGCATCTACAACGCGCTGCTCCAGTCGGCCGCTTCGAAGCACGCCGCCACGCGGCGCGCGATGAAGTCGGCCACCGACAACGCGGGCGAGCTGATCAACACGCTCTCCCGTCTTGCCAACGCGGCCCGCCAGGCCGAAATCACCCAGGAAATCAGCGAGATCGTCGGTGGCGCGAGCGCCCTGGCCGACGCGACCGCGGGGAGTGACCGATAATGACCACCACTGTTGAGACCGCGACGGCTACGGGCCGCGTCGCCCGGGTCATCGGCCCGGTTGTCGACGTGGAGTTCCCCGTCGACGCGATGCCGGACATCTACAACGCCCTGCACGTCGAGGTCGCCGACCCGGCGAACGCGGGCGAGAAGAAGACGCTGACCCTGGAGGTCGCCCAGCACCTGGGTGACGGCCTGGTCCGCACCATCTCCATGCAGCCCACCGACGGCCTGGTCCGCCAGGCCCCGGTCACGGACACCGGCAACTCCATCACGGTGCCCGTCGGTGACTTCACCAAGGGCAAGGTGTTCAACACCCTCGGTGAGGTGCTGAACGTCGACGAGCAGTACGACGGCGAGCGCTGGGGCATCCACCGCAAGGCCCCGAACTTCGACGAGCTCGAGTCGAAGACCGAGATGTTCGAGACCGGCGTCAAGGTCATCGACCTGCTGACCCCGTACGTCAAGGGCGGCAAGATCGGTCTGTTCGGTGGTGCCGGCGTCGGCAAGACGGTGCTCATCCAGGAGATGATCTACCGCGTCGCCAACAACCACGACGGTGTCTCCGTGTTCGCCGGTGTCGGCGAGCGCACCCGTGAGGGCAACGACCTCATCGAGGAGATGTCCGACTCGGGCGTCATCGACAAGACCGCGCTCGTCTTCGGCCAGATGGACGAGCCCCCGGGCACCCGTCTGCGCGTCGCGCTGGCCGGCCTCACCATGGCCGAGTACTTCCGTGACGTCCAGAAGCAGGACGTGCTGTTCTTCATCGACAACATCTTCCGCTTCACGCAGGCCGGTTCCGAGGTGTCGACCCTGCTCGGCCGTATGCCCTCCGCGGTGGGCTACCAGCCGAACCTGGCCGACGAGATGGGCCTCCTCCAGGAGCGCATCACCTCGACCCGTGGTCACTCGATCACCTCGATGCAGGCGATCTACGTCCCCGCGGACGACCTGACCGACCCGGCCCCGGCCACCACCTTCGCCCACCTCGACGCGACGACGGTTCTGTCCCGTCCGATCTCCGAGAAGGGCATCTACCCGGCCGTGGACCCGCTGGACTCCACGTCCCGGATCCTGGACCCGCGCTACATCGCCGCGGATCACTACAACGCGGCCATGCGCGTGAAGACGATCCTGCAGAAGTACAAGGACCTCCAGGACATCATCGCGATCCTCGGTATCGACGAGCTGGGCGAGGAGGACAAGCTCGTTGTCCACCGTGCCCGTCGTGTGGAGCGCTTCCTGTCCCAGAACACCCACGTCGCCAAGCAGTTCACCGGCGTGGACGGTTCGGACGTGCCGCTCGACGAGTCGATCGCCGCGTTCAACGCGATCTGCGACGGTGAGTACGACCACTTCCCCGAGCAGGCGTTCTTCATGTGCGGTGGCATCGAGGACCTCAAGGCCAACGCCAAGGAGCTGGGCGTCTCCTGAGCCCCGTGCTCGTGTGAGGGGGTGGGCGCGTCCCACCCCCTCACCCACGCCCTTTAGAATTGACCCCAACACCCGGCACTACCGCCGGGTGGTGACCCGAGGAGCCACCCTTGGCTGCTGAGCTGCACGTCGAGCTGGTCGCCGCCGACCGCCAGGTCTGGTCCGGCGAGGCCACCCTGGTCGTCGCGCGCACCACGTCCGGCGACATCGGCGTCATGCCCGGTCACCAGCCGCTGCTCGGTGTGCTGGAGTCGGGCCCGGTGACCATCCGTACGAGTGATGGTGGAACGGTCGTCGCTGCGGTGCACGGCGGTTTCATCTCGTTCGCGGACGACAAGCTGTCGCTGCTGGCCGAGATCGCCGAGCTGTCGGACGAGATCGATGTCCAGCGCACGGAGCGGGAGCTGGAGCGCGCGAAGGCGGAGGGCGATGCCGCCGCCGAGCGCCGCGCAGATGTCCGCCTGCGTGCGGCGGCGGCGCGCTGAGTCCAGCGCGCGGTATGACGTGACTCAGCCGCGGCCGGCCCGGAGCAATCCGGTGCCGGTCGCGGCTGAGGCAGATGTGGGTGTTTTTCCGGTTTCATTACCCAGTGACAGTTGCAGTGCCTAGGAGACGAGGAGGTCGGTGCCGATGATCCTCGCTCTGACTGTGTGCGGGATCGTGGTCGCGCTCGTGGTGGCGGGACTGTTCCTGTTCGGGCTGCGGCGCAGACTCATCCAGCGTTCCGGCGGCACCTTCGACTGTTCCCTGCGCTGGGACGTGGCCGAGAAACCGGACGCGGGCGGAAAGGGCTGGAGCTACGGCGTCGCCCGCTACAACGGCGACCGCATCGAGTGGTACCGGGTCTTCTCCTACGCCCTGCGCCCCCGCCGCACCCTGGAGCGTGCGCAGATCGAGGTGGCCGGCCGCCGGTTGCCCGAGGGCGAGGAGGAACTGGCGCTGCTCTCCGACGCGGTGGTCCTCGCCTGTACGCATCGGGGCACGCGCCTCGAACTCGCCATGAGCGAAGACGCGCTGACCGGATTCCTCGCGTGGCTGGAGGCAGCCCCGCCCGGACAGCGTGTGAATGTGGCGTAGCCACATTCACACGCTGTGTGGGGGTACCCCCGGACGAAGTCTGGGGGAGCGTCAACGTCGCTTGAGGTTCTTTACAGGTTGCTGCTGATGGCGTTCACCAGTTCACCGTCGCCGGTGTCGCCGCTGAACTCCCAGAAGAACGCGCCGCCGAGGCCCTGGGACTTCGCCCAGCTCATCTTTCCGGCGATCGTCGACGGGGTGTCGTACGACCACCAGTTGCTGCCGCAGTGGGCGTACGCGGTGCCGGCGATGGTGCCGGTGACGGGGCAGGACGTCTTGAGCACCTTGTAGTCCTCGATGCCCTGTTCGTAGGTGCCGGCCGCGGGTCCCGTGGCCGTGCCGCCCGGGGCGTCCTGGGTGACGCCGGTCCAGCCGCGGCCGTAGAGGCCGATGCCGAGGAGCAGCTTGGACGCGGGGACGCCGACGGACTTGTACTTGGCGATCGCGTCAGCGGTGGTGAAGCCGGCCTTCGGGATGCCGGAGTACGAGGTGAGCGGGGAGTGCGGGGCGGTGGGGCCCTGGGCGTCCCAGGCGCCGAAGAAGTCGTACGTCATCACGTTGTACCAGTCGACGTACTGGGCGGCGCCCGCGTAGTCCGCGGCCTCGATCTTGCCGCCGGAGGAGCCGTCGGCGGTGACCGCGGCGGTGACCAGCTTGCTCGAACCGAACTTGGCGCGCAGCGCGGCCATCACGTTCTTGAAGGCTGCCGCCCCGCTGGTGTCGCAGGACAGGCCGCAGGCGTTCGGGTACTCCCAGTCGATGTCGATGCCGTCGAAGACATCGGCCCAGCGCGGGTCGTTGACCAGGCTGTAGCAGGAGTCCGCGAACGCGGTGGGGTTGGCCGCGGCCTGGGCGAACCCACCGGACCAGGTCCAGCCGCCGAAGGACCACAGGATCTTGAGGTTCGGGTACTTGGCCTTCAGCTCGCGCAGCTGGTTGAAATTGCCGCGCAGCGGCTGGTCCCAGGTGTCGGCCACGCCGCTGACCGACTGGTCGGCGGTGAAGGCCTTGTCGTAGTCGGCGTAGGAGTCGCCGATCGCGCACTGGCCGTTCGTCACGTTGCCGAAGGCGTAGTTGATGTGCGTGATCTTCGCCGCGGAGCCGGACGTCACCAGGTTCTTGACGTTGTAGTTGCGGCCGTAGATGCCCCACTCGGTGAAGTAGCCGAGCTTGACCTTGTCGCCGGTGGGCGGGGGAGTGGTGCCGCCGCCGGTGGTGTGCACCTTGACCGCGCCGCTGACCGGGCCGGTCTGGTCGGCGGTGTCGCGGGCCTGCACGGTGTAGGAGTAGTCGGTGCCGGCACTCAGGCCGCTGTCCGTGTACGAGGTCGTCGTCACGGTGGAGACGACCTTGCCGTCGCGCAGGACGTCGTAGTTCTTCACGCCCTTGTCGTCGGTGGCCGCGCCCCAGGAGAGCTTGGCCGAGGTGTCGGTGACGGCCGAGGCGGTCGGGGTGCCCGGCGCGGAGGGCGCCGCGTCACCGGGGACCGTCGTACCGTCGCAACTGTCGCCGTTCAGCTTGCAGTTGGCAGGCGAGCCCGAGCCTGAGCCGTTGAAGCCGAAGGAGACGGAGGCGCCGGGGGCGATGCTGCCGTTGTAGGACTTGTTCTTGGCGGTCCAGTGGTTGCCGGAGCTGGTGACGTCCGCGTCCCAGGCGGAGGTGACGGACGTACCGGAGGGGAAGTCCCACTCGACGGTCCAGGAGCTGATGCTGGAGGCGCCGGTGTTCTTGATGGTCCACTGACCACCGAAGCCGGTTCCCCAGTCGCTGGTCTTGGTGAAGCTCGCCGTCGCGTTGCCCGCGGCCTGGGCGGGGCCCGCAAGACCGACGAGGCCGGCCAGGGGGAGCAGCAGGGTCGCGAAGCCCGCCGCGGCTCTGTGTCTGAGTCTGAAGCGCATGCTGCGCCTCCTCGTTATGGGGAATGTAAGGGGGTGTCAGGGGCATGACTGAGCCTTCACACCCATGGTGCTGTGAGAGTAGGAAGGTCTGGACCACGGGTCAATAGGTCTGGACCAATCCGGCTCCGGTCTTCCGGCGCCGCCTCTCAGATCCCCAACTCCTGAGCCAGTACGGCCGCTTGGACCCGGCTGCGCAGCCCCAGCTTGGCCAGCAGCCGGCTCACATGCGTCTTCACCGTGCCCTCCGCCGTCTGCAGCCGCGCGGCGATCTCGGCGTTCGACAGCCCCTGCCCGACACAGGACAGCACCTCGCGCTCGCGCCGGGTCAGCCCGTCGAGCGCGGCCGGATCGGCCTTCGGCCCCCGTACCGGGCCCGCCGCGAACTCGGAGATCAGCCGCCGGGTCACCGCCGGTGCGACGATCCCCTCCCCGCGTGCCACCGTGCGCACCGCCTCCAGCAGGTCCCGCGCCTCGGTGTTCTTCAGCAGGAACCCGGCCGCCCCCGCCCGCAGCGCCCCGAACACGTACTCGTCCAGATCGAAGGTGGTCAGCACCAGCACGTCGGCGAGCTGCTCCGCCACGATCTGCCGGGTCGCCGACACCCCGTCCAGGCGCGGCATCTGCACGTCCATCAGCACGAGGTCCGGCCGCAGTTCCCGCGCCAGCTCCACCGCCCGCTCGCCGTCCGCCGCCTCGCCGATCACCTCGATGTCGGGGGCGCTGCGCAGGATCAGGACGAGCCCGGCGCGCACGGCGGACTGGTCCTCGGCGACGAGGACAGTGATCACGGGAGGTCTCCTTCGGAATGGGCTTCGGTGTCGGTGAGGGGAAGCGTGGCACGTACGGTCCACAGGCCCGCCACGGGTCCGGCCGAGAAACCGCCGCCGAGCAGGGCCGCTCGCTCCCGCATCCCCGTCAGTCCCGAGCCCGATCCGGGCGCGCGCGGGGTGTCACCGGGCCGGTAGGAGCTGGTGACGCTCACGTGCAGGGTGCCGTCGGCCTGTCGCAGGGCGACCCGGACGGGCCCCGGCGCCGCGTGCTTGAGCGCGTTGGTCAGCGACTCCTGCACGATCCGGTACGCGGCCAGCTCCACCGGCGCCGGCACCCGGCCGTGTCCGGCCTCCAGGCGGACGTCGAGGCCGTTGGCGCAGGCGCCCTTGACCAGGGTGGCGAGACCGTCGAGGGTCGGTGTCGCGGCCGGCTCCAGATCGCCGCTGCTGTCCCGCAGGATGCCGATCAGCCGTCGCATCTCGGCCAGTCCCTTCACACTGTTCTCCCGGATCACGCTCAGCGCGTCCCGGGAGGTCTGCGGATCGTCGAGGGACAGCGCGGCGGTGGAGTGGATCGCGATCGCGGACAGGTGGTTGGCCACCATGTCGTGCAACTCCCGTGCCATCCCGGCTCGTTCGGCCGTGATCGCCTGTGTGCGGTCCATCTCGGCGAGCAGTGCGGTCTGTTCGGCACGCAGCCGGGCGGCCTCGGCCGCGTCGCGGTGGTTGCGCACCACCCAGCCGGTCGCGGCGGGCGCCAGCGCGACCACGCCGACGCCCACACCGATCAGCAGCGCCTGCGGATCGCGCCAGAGGGCGGCCGGTGCGACACCGCCGAGCACCGTGAGCAGTCCGGTGATCCACGGGATGCGGCGGGCCGAGGACGGGGTGCCGTACAGGACGGCCGCGTACATCAGGTCGGTGTACAGCACGACGGTGACGACGCTGCCGACGGTCACCGTGTCCAGGGTCAGGGCGAGCGTGCCGATCGCCAGACCGATGTGGGGCCGGGTGCGGCGCAGCGGCTCGCAGGCGGCCGTCATGGCGAGCGGGACCAGCGGGGCCCAGGGCGCGGCCCACAGCACGAGCGAGTCCGACGGAACCCGTGGATGGATGCCGAGCAGCCACAGCAGCACCCCGCCGAGCAGCCCGCCCACGGCGATCCGGACGTCGTGGCGGTGGGGACCGGGAGGTAGCAGGGGCATGCCTCCATCCAACACAGCTCGCGGCGGGCCCGCCTGCTCCCCCGGCAGGGTCCTGGACTGCAACTTTCGCTTACGCCGGGTTTCGCCCGCGCCGACGATGAACCGCGCTTCGGCGGCGGGGAGCCTGGAGGGGTGAGCGAGGGGAGTGAGCTGTGGTCGTCGGATTGATCATCGCGTGTGAGGTTGCGTTCTGGGTGCTGCTGGCGGCCGGACTGACCTTCCGGTACGGCCTGCGGATGCCCCGCACGGGCCTCGCCCTGCTGCTGTGCGAGCCGCTCCTCGAGGTCGTGCTCTTCGCCGTGACCGCGATCGACCTGAAGAACGGCGCGCAGCCGGACTGGCGGCACGGCCTGGCCGCCGTCTACATCGGATTCACGGTCGGGCTCGGGCACTCGACGATCCGGTGGGCCGACGCCCGGGTCGCCCACCGCTTCGCCGGCGGCCCGCCCCCGGTGAAGCCGCCCCGCTACGGCACGGCCCGCGCCGTCCACGAGTGGAAGGTCGCGGGCCGCTGGGTGCTGGCCTCCGTGGTCGCCCTCGTCCTGCTCCAGGCCGCCATCTGGTACGTCGGCTCCGGCGGTGACACCGGCTCACTGCGTCAGTGGCAGCTGCGGATGCTGTGGCTCATCGGCATCAACGTCGTCATCGCGGGCAGCTACACCCTCTTCCCGAAGAAGAAGCCGGCCGGGCAGCGCTGACACCGCCCGCCCGGCAGCCGCCCTCAGCCCCCCGGCCGGGAGGCCGAGTCAGTCCCGTTCGCCGCCCGGCACCCACAGGATGTCGCCGACCTCCTCGTTGGCCGTGCGCGCCAGGATGAAGAGGAGGTCGGAGAGGCGGTTGAGGTAGGTGGCGGTGAGGGGGTTCATCGTGTCGGCGTGGACCTCCAGGGCCGCCCAGGTGGAGCGCTCGGCGCGACGGGCGACCGTGCAGGCCTGGTGCAGCAGGGCCGCGCCCGGGGTGCCGCCGGGCAGGATGAAGGAGCGCAGCTTCTCCAGCCGCTCGTTGAAGCGGTCGCAGTCCGCCTCCAGCTTGTCCACGTAGAACTGCTCCACCCTGAGCGGCGGGTACTCCGGGTTCTCCGCCACCGGCGTCGACAGATCCGCACCCACGTCGAACAGGTCGTTCTGGACACGGGTGAGGACCTTGACGACGTCCGCGTCCAGGCCGCCCAGCGCGATCGCGGTACCGATCGCCGCGTTCGCCTCGTTGGCGTCCGCGTACGCCGAGATCCTGAGGTCCGTCTTGGGCACCCGGCTCATGTCGCCGAGGTTGGTGGTGCCCTTGTCGCCGGTCCGGGTGTAGATGCGCGTCAGATTGACCATACGGCCAGCGTAGTTATGCCCCGGCCGTGCGGAACACTCGTGTGCCCACCGTCACCGTGAGCGCCGCGAAGCCGACGGCGACGAGGGCGCCGTAGAGCATGGGAGTGCCGGTGTAGCGGCCGACGTAGGCGTCGCGGACCGCGTCCACCAGATAGCGGAACGGCACGAAGTGCGAGAGCACGTCCAGCCAGGCGGGCGCGAGGGTCATCGGGAGCATCAGGCCCGACAGCAGCATCGACGGCATCGACACCATGTTGATCAGCGGGCCGAACTCCTGCGGGGTGTTGACCTTCATGCCGAGCGCGTACGACAGCGAGGCCAGCGAGAGCGTCAGCAGGGCGACGAACGCGAAGCCGATCAGGATGCCCGCGAGCGGTGCCCGCAGGCCCATCACCAGCGCGGCCAGCACCAGCAGCACCGCCTGGAGCACGAAGACCGTGGCGTCGCGCAGCACCCGGCCGAGCAGGAGGGCGAGCCGGCTGACGGGGGTCACCCGCATCCGCTCCACCACCCCCTGGCCCTTCTCGACGATCACCGTGAACCCCGCGAACAGGGCGCCGAACAGCCCGAGTTGGAGCAGCAGTCCGGGCACGAGCACCTGCCAGGAGCTGCCCGCCCCGCCGAGCGGCAGACCGGTGAGCAACGGGCCGTAGAAGAGGAGATAGAGCAGCGGGGTGAGCACCCCGAAGAGCAGCGCGAAACGGGAGCGCAGCGACTGGCGGAGGTAGCGGCCGTAGATGAGGGCCGTGTCGTGCAGCAGCATCTTCGGTGATCCCTAGACGGCGACGGGGGCGGTGTCGGCCGATGGGGAGGGCCCGCGGCCGGTGATGGCGAGGAAGGTGTCCTGGAGGGGGGCGTCGATCGAACCGCCGTGCTTCAGCTTGAGGGCGCTCGGGGTGCCCTCGGCCGCGACCTCGCCCCGGTCCACGATCACCAGGCGGTCGGCGAGGGCGTCGGCCTCGTCCAGGTAGTGGGTGGTCAGGAAGACGGTCGTGCCGTGCTTGTCGCGCAGCCTGCGGACCAGGTCCCACAGGTCGGCGCGGCTGCCCGGGTCCAGGCCGGTCGTCGGCTCGTCCAGGAACAGCACCTTCGGCCGGTGCGTGAGCGCCATCGCGATGTCCAGCCGGCGGCGCTGCCCGCCGGACAGGGCGCCGGCCTTGCGGTCGAGGAGTCCGGTGAGGCCCAGCTCGCGGGCCAGTTCCCCGGCCCGCGCGCCGGCCTCGGCCTTCGGCAGGCGGTACATCCGCCCCTGGGTGGCCAGTTCCTCCCGCACGGTGATCTGCGGATCGACGCCGCCGCACTGGGCGACGTACCCGATCGTGGCGCGCACCCCGGCCGGGTCCGCCGCCAGATCGTGTCCGGCGACGGTGGCCGCGCCGCCGGTCGGCTTCAGCAGGGTGGTGAGCATTCGCAGGGTGGTGGTCTTGCCGGCGCCGTTGGGGCCGAGGAAGCCGAGGATCTCGCCCTCGCGGACGGCGAGGTCGATGCCGCGCACGGCCGCCACGGGCCCGGCCTTGGTCTGGAAGGTGCGGGTGAGTCCCGCCGCGCTGATGACTGTTGCCATGCCCACAGAAAAACAGAGTCCCTGAATTTTTGCAATGACCCCAAATTTCAATCAGGCCCAGCGAAGCTAGGATGCGGGCATGGCAGAGGGGCTCAGGGAGCGGAAGAAGCGGCAGACCAGGCAGTACATCTCGGATGTCGCCACCGGGCTGTTCATCGAGCGCGGCTTCGACGCGGTGACGGTCGCGGAGATCGCCGAGGCGGCGAACGTCTCCGTCAACACCGTCTACAACTACTTCCCCGCCAAGGAGGACCTCTTCTTCGACCGCTCCGCCGGCGTGGTCGACCGCCTCGCCCGCTGGGTGCGGGGCCGGCCGGAGGGCGAGTCGGCCGCCGCCGCCGTCCTGCGCGAGCTGCGCGAGGAGGTCGAGGCCGTCTCGCCCCGGGTCGGCCTGCTCTCCGGCTACGCGGCCTTCATGAAGGTCGTCGAGGAGGCCCCCGCCCTGCGCTCCCGCCTCTGGGCCGTCGCCCAGGAGGTCCAGGCCGCCCTGGAGCAGGCGCTGCGCGAGGAGGCCGGCGCCGCCGAGGGCGACGAGCTGCCTCACCTGATGGCCGGTCAGATCGGCTGGATCCACAGCACGGTCGTCGCGGTCATCGGGCGCGAGATGGTCAAAGGGCGCGAACCGCGCGAAGTGTCTCGAGAGGTGCTCGCCCTCCTCGACGACATCGAGGACCTGTTGAGCGAACGCGTCCTCGGTTATGCGGTGCGCACACGGGACCAGTGCTCCGACGGGCGGCGCGCGGGGGCGCCGGGCGCCGCATCCCCCGGCTCGTGAGGCGTCGACCTGCGTCAACCGGCGTGAACCCGCAGGGAATTGACGCTTCGGCCGCCAACGCCCGAAACCCGGCCGGACCGGTCGGCGGGAGGGGCGCCGAGTCCCTCGATCGAGACGTGACGGTTGTCTCAGCGTCTGAGACGTGACACGCGTTACTAACCGCTCGCACTGCGCTGTCGGAGCGCTATGGTCCGCCGGAGAAGCAGACTTGGAGCGCGTTCGAGGGAGTCGTCAGTGGCACGGAAGCTCGCCGTCATCGGGGCCGGCCTCATGGGGTCGGGAATCTCTCAGGTCGCCGCGCGGGCGGGCTGGGACGTCGTCATGCGCGACGTCACCGACGAGGCGCTCACGCGTGGCACCGACGGCATCAAGGCCTCGTTCGACAAGTTCGTGAGCAAGGGGAAGATGGAGGCGCACGACGCCGACACCGCCCTGGCCCGCATCACCACGACCACGGACCTGGACGCCGCCGCCGACGCGGACATCGTGGTCGAGGCCGTCTTCGAGAAGCTGGAGGTCAAGCACGAGATCTTCCGCGCGCTCGACAAGCTGGTGCGCCCGGACACCGTGCTCGCCTCCAACACCTCCGCCATCCCGATCACCAAGATCGCGGCGGCCACCGAGCACCCCGAGCGGGTCGTCGGCGTCCACTTCTTCTCGCCGGTGCCGATGATGCGGCTCGTCGAGCTGGTCCGCGGCTACAAGACGAGCGACGAAACCCTCGCCACCGCACGGGAGTTCGCCGAGTCGGTCGGCAAGACCTGCATCGTCGTCAACCGGGACGTGGCCGGCTTCGTGACCACCCGGCTGATCTCCGCCCTCGTGGTCGAGGCGATCAAGCTCTACGAGTCCGGCGTCGCCACCGCCGAGGACATCGACCTCGCCTGCAAGCTGGGCTTCGGCCACGCCATGGGCCCGCTCGCCACCACCGACCTCACCGGCGTGGACATCCTGCTGCACGCCACCGGCAACATCTACACCGAGTCCCAGGACGAGAAGTTCGCGCCGCCGGAGCTGATGCGCCGGATGGTGGATGCCGGTGACATCGGCCGCAAGAGCGGGCAGGGCTTCTACAAGTACTGAGCACCACTCCGCACACCTCCCGTACGCACACACGCCGGACATTCACCCCGGGAACATCACTCCCCGGGGTGAATTCGGTATCGGTTCGCTTACAAGCAGCAACCGCACCACCACTCACGCAGTCAGACGGTGCACAGCATCGTCACCGAGTACGCCAACCGCACTCATACGCCAACCGCACTCAACGGGGAGCGCATATGCACATCAGGGGCGACCATGCCGAGCTGGTCGTCGGGGGCCGCCTCGACGTCCGCAGCGCGGCGGACGCCCGTACGGCCCTGCACTCGGCCGTCGACGACGGAGTCGGCGACCTCGTGCTCGACCTGTCCGAACTGGACTCCTGGGACGCCACCGGGCTCGGTGTGATCATGGGTGCCCATCGGCGGGCCGGCCGCTGCGGTCGCCGCCTGGTGCTGCGCGGCGTCCCGCCACAGATGCAGCGCCTGCTGGTGGCCACCCGGCTGCATCGCATCCTCGCCATCGAAGGCGGCATCGGGGTCGAGTCGCTGCCGCGGGCGTGACCGACGCGGCGACCCGGGCGCGGTGAACGGTGGGACACGGGCGACGGGGGAGACGCGGACACGGCGGCCCGCGCGCATGTCGGGGGCAATCCTCACCGGACTGTGACGTCTCGGGCCGTACGGCACCCCGCCCTGTCGGAGATACTGAGCGAAGGTTTAGGGTTCGGTCGCCCGCCGCTTCGCAACCCTCGATCGAGCGGGCCCGGACCAGAAGCGACAGCGCGGTGTGCGACAAGGCCGGGAGGGGCCGGATCGCGGGCACACGACGCTTTTGGGGGGCTTGAACCCATGGAACGCATGGAACCCATGGACCCGATCGACCGGGGACCCGAGGAGCACGGTCAGGCGCACAGCCGCCGCACGCCCCGGGAATCCCTCACCTCGGACTTCGGCCAGAGCACGCCCGCGCTCGCCCGGACGGCGCAACTGGTCACCGGTGACCTGCTGCTGACCGTCAACCCCGTCGACGGCAGCGAGATAGAGCCCTGCCCGCCCGCCGAGCGACCGCAAAGGCCCCGCAAGCGCACCGCGGCCGACCGTGCCGAGGCGGAGCGCGCCGCCCGCCCGCCCGTGCCGCCCGGCCCCGCCCAGCCGGCCCTCTCCCTCCTGGAACGCCAGGACGAACGCGAACGCCTGGTCCGACTGCTGGCCCGGGGCCGCACCGTCCGGCTCACCGGGCCCGGCGGCGCGGGCCGCACCGCCCTGCTGGACCTCGTCGCCGAGGACTGCCTGGACCTCGCCCCCGACGGCGTGGTCCGGCTGAGCGGCTTCCACCGCACCGCCGCCGACCTTCTGCGCGACCTCTTCCACGCCGTCTACGACGCCCCGTACCACCGTCTCGAACCGGACGAACTGCGGGCACTCGTCCGCGAGATCGGCGCGGTCGTCGTCCTGGACGACGCCGAGATCGGCGGCGCCGCCCTCGACGAGCTGATCGAGGCCACCCCCGAGTGCGCGTTCCTGATCGGCGCCACCCCCGAAGTGCCCGCTCCCTCCGCCGAGTCCGCGGTCGAGGAGGTCTTCCTCCGCGGTCTCGACCGCGCCGCCGGCGTGGAGATCCTGGAGCGGACCGTCGGCCGCGTCCTCACCGAGGAGGAGGCCAACTGGGCCGGCGACCTGTGGTTCGAGTCCGAGGGGCTGCCGCTGCGGTTCGTCCAGGCCGGCGCCCTGCTCCGGCAGCGGGACGAACTGCGGGCCGGCGCCGGAGCGGTGGACGAGTACGGCGTCTTCGAGGACGTACGCCCGGAGCTGCGGCCGCCCGTCGAGGTGCCGGTGGAGCCGACGCGGGACGTGCCGCTGCCCTCCCTCGGCGAGGCCGCCGCGCCCGCCCCGCTGCTCGCCTCCCGGCTCAGCGCATCCGCCCGCGCCACCCTGCGCTTCGCCGTCGCCCTCGGCGGTGAGGTCCCGCACCAGGCCCATCTGCCGGCGCTGATCGGCGACACCCACGCCGACGCCGCCCTCGGCGAGCTGGCGGCCTGCGGACTGGTCTCCCCGGTCGGCGCCCGCTACCGCCTCGCGGCCGGTGTGCAGACCCAGCTGGAGGCCGCGGGGTACGGCGACGACGCCGAGGCCCAGGCGCTGACCGCCGCCGAGCACTACGCCTGGTGGGCCGGGCATCCCTCGGTCACCCCCGAGCGGGTGGGCGCGGAGGCCGGCGCGGTGCTGGCCGCGCTCACGGCGGTCGTGCCGCGGACGGCGCCGGGCGCGGAGGGGGAGACGAGCTGCGCGGTACGGCTCGCCCGCACGGCCGCGCCCGCCTTCGCCGCCGGGCTGCACTGGAACGCCTGGGAACGGGCCCTGCGCTCCGGCGCCGAGGCCTCCCGGCTCTCCGGCGAGGTGCACGAACAGGTCTACTTCCACCACGAGTTGGGTGTTCTGGCGCTGTGCGCCGGTCAGCTCGACCGGGCCCGCGCCGAGCTGGAGGCGTCCATCGGGCTGCGCGGCGCGCTCGCCGACAAGCGCGGCATGGTCGCCGGGCGGCGTGCCCTCGCCCTGGTCGCCGACCGCTCCGGCGACGTGCCCGGCATCGCGGCGACGGCGGGGGAGGAGCCGCCGGAGACACGGCACGAGGAGTCGGCGCCGCCGCCGTACGTGCCCCTCGACGACCCCCTGGTCACGCGGCGGCTCCCGGCCGCGGCGACGCGTGTCGGGGGCCTCGGACGGCTGGCCCGCCGCAACCTCGTGGCGGTCGGTTCCGGGGCGCTGCTCGCCGCCGTGCTCGGTACGGTCGTCACGCTCGGCATGACGTCCAACGAGAACGCCGACAAGAACCCGGCCGGCAAGGTCGACGTCAATCCGTCGGCGAGCCAGGGCACGGGCGACGGCGACCTCGGCGCGGACCCCAAGAAGGACCCGGCGGCGGGCGCCGGTTCGGTCCCGACCGCCGCCCGCCCGACGGAGCCGGGCCCCGACGGCTCCTACGGCACGACGGACGACCCGACGCCGTCGCAGCCGACCATGACGCCCTCGGCCGATCCGAGCGACACCCGGAGCACGGGCGGCGGGCACGACACCTCCCCGACGCCGTCCAAGTCCGGGACGACCAAGCCGGGTTCACCGACCCCGACGAAGACGCCTCCCTCGGGCACCCCGACCCCGACGAAGACGCCTCCTTCGGACACTCCCACCCCGACTCCGACGCCGACCCAGACGGGCACGACCCCGACCACGACGGACTCGGCGAGCGGGCCGACGACTCCGACCGGTTCCGAATCGGCCCCGAAACCGTCCGGCACGGTGATGTGACCCCCTCCCGAGGGGGAGAGGGGGCGGCAGGGGGAGCCGCTCAGAACAGGCGGAGCTTGTCGTCCTCGATGCCGCGCAGGGCGTCGTAGTCGAGGACCTGGCAGTTGATGCCGCGGTCGGTGGCGAGGACGCGGGCCTGGGGCTTGATCTCCTGCGCGGCGAAGACGCCGCGGACCGGGGCCAGATGGGGGTCTCGGTTCAACAGCTCCAGATAGCGGGTGAGTTGCTCCACGCCGTCGATCTCGCCCCGCCGCTTGATCTCGACCGCGACCGTCCGGCCGTCCGCGTCGCGGCACAGGATGTCCACCGGGCCGATGGCCGTCATGTACTCGCGGCGGATGAGCGTGTACCCGTCGCCGAGCGTCTCGATGCGGTCGGCGAGCAGCTCCTGCAGGTGCGCTTCCACGCCGTCCTTGATCAGGCCCGGGTCCACACCGAGTTCGTGCGAGGAATCGTGGAGGATCTCCTCCATCGTGATGATCAGTTTCTCGCCCGCCTTGTTGATGACGGTCCACACCCCCTCGTCCTCGCCGGTCCCCTCCTTCAGCGTGCAGGGCGGCGACATCCAGTTGAGGGGCTTGTAGGCCCGGTCGTCGGCGTGGATGGAGACGCTGCCGTCCGCCTTGACCAGGATCAGGCGGGGAGCCGAGGGCAGGTGGGCGGTGAGCCGGCCGGCGTAGTCGACCGAGCATCGGGCAATGACGAGACGCATGGTCGGCAACGCTACTCGACGCGCGCCGGTGCACGCGATTCGTCCATCGCGCTCCCTGTGTATCGCCCCAATTGTCCCTGGAAGCTCTTGTTCATCTCTGGCCGATTGTGCCGTAACGGGACCGTTCCATATACGCATTCTGCTGGTGTGGTCACCGACGGTTGCCTACCGTAGGGAACGGGAGGTCGCGGTCCATGTACTGAGCGTGTTCGAAATCGCGAACTCCCTGACCTGTCCGGCAACCCCTGCTCTTCGGGGGTGCGAGAGGAGAACCCATGTCGCTCGACGTCTCACCGGCCCTACTCGAACAGGCCGAGCGAGGCGAGGTCGACGAAGCAGCATTCGTCGACTGCGTCCGGACCTCCCTGCCCTACGCGTGGGAGATGATCAGCTCCCTGGTGGCCCAGCTGAAGGTCGACGGCGGACCGTTCGCCGACAACCAGACGCCCCCGCCGGACGAGCAGGCACGCGGTCAGCTGCTGCGTGCGCTCGCGAGTGACGCCATCCGCGGCGCCCTGCAGCGGCACTTCGGTGTGCGGCTGGCCTTCCAGAACTGTCACCGGGTGGCGGTGTTCCCGCCGGACGCCTCGGCGGACGAGACGCTGGCCCGCTTCACCTCGGTGCGCAACCAGTTGCTGAACCAGTCGCCGGAACTTCGGGACTGCTGACGGGCGGAACCGGTACGGCGGAGCCCGAGAGCCGCTTGCTTGCCGCTCCACCCGCGGGAGGTGCATTCCTCACTGGGGCGGCAAGCCCCCAAGGCGGCGGGGAAGTTGCCGGGACGATCAGCGCAGCTGGGGCAGGACCTCGGCGCCCAGGCGCCGCAGGTTCTCCTCGGTCGCGGCGAGGTCGCCCGAGCCCTCCACGAGGAGGGCGAAGCGCGAGATGCCGGTGCGCTCGGAGGTGGCCGCGAGCCGGTCGGCGGCGAGCCGTGGGGTGCCGACCGGGTGCAGGCCGCAGAGCAGTTCGGTGTAGGCGTGCGGGTCGCGCATGGCGCGCTTCCGGCCGTCCACCGTCACATGCGCGTCCAGGCCCTGCCTCAGCCAGCCCGGCATCGCCTTCATCAGCGCCTCCGCCGCGTCCGTGCGCCGGTCGGCGAGCTGGCACACGCCGGCCGAGACGTGCGCGGCATCCGCGATCTCCTCGGCCGGCCGGCCCGCCGCCCGGGCGCAGCGCCGCCACAGGGCGACCATCTCGGCCTTCTCCTCGTCCCCGACGTGCATGCCGAGCAGCATCGGCAGCCCGCGCTCGGCGGCCAGCCGTACGCTCGCCGGGGAGGTGCAGGCGACGACGACCTCGGGTCCCGGGGCCTCCGTCAGCGCCTCCGACGGGCGGGGCACGACCGCCACCTCACGGAAGGAGAACCGCTCGCCGTCGGCCGCCACGGCCGGCTCGCGCAGCCAGCGCAGCAGCAGATCGAGCGACTCCGGGAACCCCTGTTCGTACGCCGCGAGGCCCGTGCCGAAGACCTCGAGGTCCACCCAGGGTCCGCCGCGGCCCACGCCCAGCGTGAACCGTCCGCCGCTCGTCAGATGCAGCAGCGCCGCCTGCTCGCCGAGCGCGACCGGGTGGGCGGTGGGCAGTACGCTGACCGCCGTGCCGACACGGATACGACGGGTGCGGCCGAGCAGTAAGGCGGCCAGGGTGACGGCGGACGGGCATGTGCCGTACGGCACGAAGTGGTGCTCGGCCAGCCACACGGCGTCCAGCCCGGCTTCCTCGGTGACCTCCGCCGAGCGGACCGCCCGGTGCAGGGCCTCCCCCGGGCCCTGGCCCGGGAACTGGGCGCCCAGCACAAAACTTCCTACGTACATCGCTTTTCCTGCTTCCTCGGCTCCGACTCGGAGCTCCCCCACACCGGCATAACCGTCCGACACGTGCCCAGGACACGGCCTGGCGGAGGGATTTGCGGATTGTCTGCAGAATGGCTGGTGGCGGAGGGGGACTTGTGCGGGTTGGTTCCGTACGTGTACCCCTCTCGGCGGCGCGTAGGCTGGATACCACCGTGCTCCCCGTACAGCCCCGAGAGGTGACCCGTGTCCCCGCGTCGCAACCGACCCAAGGCAGACGGATCGTTGGGCCGCAGCGCCGAGGACGACCCGGTCGGCCGGTACGGCGGCTGGCAGTCGACCGAGAGCTGGCAGGGCGAGGAGTGGAGCGTGCGCCATGTCGCCGGGGCGAGCGCGCAGGGCAAGACGTACCGCTGTCCGGGCTGCGACCAGCTGATCCCCTCCGGTGTCCCGCACGTGGTGGCCTGGCCCGAGTACGCGGGCGTCGACGACCGCCGCCACTGGCACAAGGCGTGCTGGAACGCGAAGGACCGCCGCACCACACCGGTGCGGCGGTCCCGTAACGCGCCGAAGTTCTAGAGCGGCCCTGACGTCGGCGACTCAGACGTCCCGCTGCTGCAGGAGCGCGCAGGCACCGGCGAACGCGACCGCCGACAGGCCCAGCATGATCCACAGCGGGTCCCAGCCCGTGGGGCCGGAGTTGCTCAGGCTGTTGCCGTAGAAGCAGCTCATCTGGCTCGGGATGGAGTACTCCAGCAGCCACTCCCGGACCCTGGACAGTGACTGCGAGGCCATGAACAGCGCGATCACCAGCGGGGCCAGCACGGCGCCGATCATGATGGTGATGGCGCCCGCGGAGTGCCGGATGACCGAGCCGATGAGCAGCGAGAACAGCCCGAGCAGCGCGATGTAGAGGCTGATGCCGAGGGTCCCCCTGAGCCATTCGTCGCCGGTGGGGGAGGAAGTGCCGCCGACGCCCTGCAGCATCGACGCGTGCATCATGGCGACGAGGCCGGACGTGACCAGGGAGACCACGAAGGCGACGGCGAAGAACACGATCGACTTGGCCGCGAGCACCCGGACCCGGCTCGGGCAGGCGACCATCGTCGTCCGGATCATGCCGGTGCCGTACTCCGAGGCCGTGGTCAGCACGCCGAGCGTGATGATGCACATGCTGCCGAGGAGCAGGCCGAAGAAGCCGAACTGCAGCGGGTCCTGGTCCGCCAGGGACTCCGACCCGGAGTTGGACTCGACCACCGAGCCGGCCAACAGGCCGATGCCGAAGACGAGCAGCACGAACACGCCGAGCGTCCACATCGTGGACCGCACCGACTTGATCTTCGTCCACTCGGAGGCCAGCGCGTGCCCGAGGTGGGTGCGCACGACCGGGATCGGCGAGGTGTAAGCGGGGTACGAGCCGCCGGGCGCCGCCTGCCAGTCGGGCTGCGATGCGGGGGCCTGCGGCATCGGGGGCTGCTGGGTGCTCATCGGGCGTCCTCGGGCTTGGTCAGGTCGGCGGGGGCGGGGGCGGCGGCCGGAGCCGGGGGAGCGGCGGCGGGCGCCGGCGGGGGCACGGCGGCGGCCGGGGCCGCAGCGGGCGGCTGCGCCTGCGGGGCCTGCGGGACCGCCTGGGCGTACGGGTTGGGGGCGCCGGGAGCGCCGTAGCCGCCCGCCTGGGCGCCGTCGTAGGGCCCCGCGGGCGCCGCGGGACCGGTGGCCGGCATCGCGAACGGCTGACCGCCCTGCTGGGGCGGCGGCGGGGCGTACCAGCCGGGCTGGCCCTGGCCGGGCACCGGCATGGGCGGCTGGGCGCCGGGCGGCAGCTGCTGCTGCAGGCCCGCCTTCTGGTCGACGGTCGAGCGGTAGTCCACCGCGCCCTGCGTCATCCGCATGTACGCCTCCTCCAGCGAGGCCTGGTGCGGGGACAGCTCCCACAGCCGGACGCCCGCCTCGTGGGCGACGTCACTGATCCGCGGCAGCGGCAGCCCCATCACCCGGAGCGCGCCGTCCTGCTCCGGCAGCACATGGCCGCCCGCCTCGGCGAGCGCGCCGCTCAGCTTCTCGCGCAGCTGGGGCTCGGAGTCCGGGGTGCGCACCCGCGCGAAGTCCGCGGAATTGGCCGAAATGAAGTCCTTGACACTCATGTCGGCGAGCAGCTGGCCGCGCCCGATGACGATGAGGTGGTCGGCGGTCAGCGCCATCTCGCTCATCAGGTGGGAGGAGACGAAGACCGTACGGCCCTCCGCCGCGAGCGCCTTCATCAGGTTGCGGACCCAGAGGATGCCCTCGGGATCGAGACCGTTGACCGGCTCGTCGAACAGCAGTACCTGAGGGTCGCCGAGCAGCGCGGCGGCGATGCCGAGACGCTGCCCCATGCCGAGCGAGAACCCCTTGGAGCGCTTGCGCGCCACGTCCTGCAGGCCGACCACGCCCAGCACCTCGTCCACGCGCCGGGCCGGGATGCCCGACAGCTGGGCGAGGCTCAGCAGGTGGTTGCGGGCGCTGCGGCCACCGTGCACGGCCTTGGCGTCGAGCAGCGCACCGACCTGGCGGGCGGCGTTGGGCAGCTTGCGGTAGGGGTAGCCGCCGATGGTGACCGCGCCGGACGTCGGGTTGTCGAGCCCGAGGATCATCCGCATCGTCGTCGACTTGCCGGAGCCGTTCGGCCCGAGGAAGCCGGTGACGGCGCCGGGCCGCACCTGGAAGGAAAGGTTGTACACGGCGGTCTTGTCGCCGTAGCGCTTGGTCAGGCCGACAGCCTCGATCATGCTCCGCACCCATCGAAAGGTTCAGGACAGCGGGGCACACGCCCCCGTAAGGGTTAGGAGGATATCGGGGCGCTGACGGTTCCGCCCAAAAGAAAGTAAAGCCAGAACGCTACGTTCGGTGAATATCGGCTCTACTGGGCGTCTCTGCGGCGGAGCAGGAGGTACCCGCCGGCCAGGGCGGCGATCACCCACAGCACCATGATCCCGAGCCCGCCCCAGGGCCCGTACGGTGTGTCGTCGGCCCTCGGCACCACCTGCATGATCCGGCCGCCCGCCTGGTCCGGCAGGAACCGGCCGATCTTCTTCGTCGCGTCCACGTTGCCGAGGATGTTGGAGATCAGGAAGAAGAACGGCATCAGGGTGCCGAGCGACAGCATCGGTGAGCGCAGCATCGCGGCGACCCCCATGGAGAACATCGCGATCAATGTCATGTACAGCCCGCCGCCGAGCACGGCACGCAGCACCCCGGAGTCGCCGATCCGCGCCTGATGGGGGCCGAGCATCGCCTGCCCGAGGAAGAACGCGGCGAAGCTCGTGCACATGCCGACCACCAGCGCGAGCGCGGTGGCCACCGCGATCTTGCTGAACAGGAAGGTGGCGCGCCGTGGCACGGCGGCCAGCGAGACCCGGATCATGCCGGTGCTGTACTCGTTGGAGACCACCAGCACACCGAACACGATCATGGCGAGCTGGCCGAGGCTCATCCCCGCGAAGGACACATAGGTCGGATCGAACATCAGCCGCTGCCGCACCGGCATCGAGTCGAACTGGCTCCTCGACAACGCGGCGATGAGCATCCCGAGGGCGACGGTGACCACCACGGCCAGCGACAGCGTCCACACCGTGGAGGCCACCGACCGGATCTTGGTCCACTCGGACCGGATGACCTGAGCGGCCGTCATCGCGCGCGCCCCTTCCAGCCGGCACTGCGGTCCTGCGGGCCGAGTCCGGGATCGGCATGCGCGTGGTACTCCACCGCCTCCGCCGTCAGCTGCATGAACGCCTCCTCCAGCGAGGCCTGCTGCGGACTCAGCTCATGCAGCACGACCCCGTGCCGCGCCGCCAGCTCGCCGATCTGCTCGGCCTTGCCGCCGTCCACCTCCAGCACACCGCCGCCCGCCTCCACGACGGTGATCCCGGACTCGTGCAGCGTGTCGAGCAGCCGCTCGCGCTGCGGGGAGCGGATGCGCACGTACGACCGCGAGTTCTGCCGGATGAAGTCGGGCATGGAGGTGTCCGCGAGCAGCCGTCCCTGCCCGATGACCACCAGGTGATCGGCGGTCAGGGCCATCTCGCTCATCAGATGACTGGACACGAACACCGTCCGGCCCTGTGCGGCCAGCGATTTCATCAGGTTCCGGATCCAGTGGATGCCCTCCGGGTCGAGCCCGTTCACCGGCTCGTCGAACATCAGGATCCGCGGGTCGCCGAGCAGTGCCGCGGCGATCCCCAGCCGCTGCCCCATGCCCAGCGAGAACCCCTTGGCCTTCTTGCGCGCCACCGTGGTGAGCCCCACGGTGTCCAGCACCTCGGCCACCCGCCGCTTCGGGATCCCGTTGCTCTGTGCGAGGCAGAGCAGATGGTTGTAGGCGCTGCGCCCGCCGTGCACGGCCTTGGCGTCCAGCAGCGCGCCGATGTACGTCAGCGGGTCCTTCAGCTGCGCGTAGTGCCGGCCGTCGATACGGACGTCGCCGGCGCTGGGGTGATCGAGCCCCAGGATCATCCGCATCGTCGTGGACTTCCCGGCGCCGTTGGGCCCGAGGAACCCGGTCACGATGCCGGGGCGCACGGCGAAGGTGAGCCGGTCGACCGCCACCTTGTCGCCGTACCGCTTGCTCAGCCCCGCCAACTCGATCATGCGGCCACGCTAAGACGAGAAAATGCCCCCTGCCACTTGAAGGCAGGGGGCTCAGGAGCGTCCTGAAGGGGCGCGGGGAACTGCGCGTCCAACCACAACCGGACCCGCGGCTTCCCTCGACCTGGTGTTACCGGGACTGCTGCGCCGGGACACCCCGGGAGATGGGCTCGTCGTCCGTCGTCGTGCCGGCGGCAGCCACCGCGGCACCGGTCAGCGTGGCGAGCATCTCGCGGACGTTCGTCAGCTGGGCGTTGATGCTGTCGCGGCGGTTGGTGAGCGCCGCCAGCTCGCGCTCGGATTCCGAACGGATGCGGTCCGCCTTGGCATTGGCGTCGGCCACGATGTCCTCGGCCTGGCGCTGGGCCGTCTCCACCGTCTGGCGGGCGCGGCGCTCGGCGTCGGTGCGCAGCTTCTCCGCCTCCAGACGCAGCTGCTCGGCGCGGTGCTCGATCTCCGCGAGCCGCTTCTCGGCCTTCTGCTGACGCGAGGCCAGGTCGCGCTCGGACTGCTCGCGGCGCTTGGCGAGGTTCGTCTCGAAGTCGGCGGCGGCCTGCGCGGCCTTGGCGCGGGTCTCCTCGAAGAGGGCGTCCGCCTCCTCGCGCTTGGACTGCGCGTCCTTCTGCGCCTCGGTCCGCAGCCCGGCGGCGTCGGCCTTCGCCTTCTCGACGATCCGGACGCCCTCGTCCTCGGCCTTGGACTTGCGCTCCGCGGCGTACGCCTCGGCGTCGTTGCGGACCTGCTGGGCCGACGACTCGGCGAGGTCGCGGTGCTGTTCGGCCGCCCGCCGGGCCTCCTCACGCAGCTCCTTGGCCTCTTCCTCGGCCAGGCGCAGGATCTTCTCGACCCGCGCGCCGAGACCCGCGTACGACGGCTCGGCGTCGGTGACCTGGGCCTGGGCGTTCTGCGTTTCGAGGTGCAGCTCCTCGATGCGCTTCTCCAGGGCGGTGATGCGGGCGAGAGCGCTGTCACGGTCGGAGACGAGCTTGGAGATACGTTCGTCCACCTGAGCGCGGTCGTACCCACGCCGCACAAGCTCGAAGCCGTAGGGGGAAGTGTCGCTCATGGGGTTCCTGTCGAATGAGACCGGTGAGGTGATAGGGGGAATCCTAGGGGCCGAAGCGGTGTGTCATCGAGCGGATACGTGTTTGATCTGGAGAATGACACCTCTTTCGGGTGGCTGACTGCTGGACAGCTTGCCAAAGACACAGGCAAAGCACCCAGAAGACACCGGAATGTGCCTCATACGCTAGCTGTCTGACGACTTGCCACCCGAACGGGGGGCCCCGACCGTTGCACCGGCCTTGACTCCGCCGTCCTTGCCGGACGTCGGCGCCTCGAAGGACTCCAACGCCTCCAGGACGTCCTGGACACGGGAGATCTCGGCGTTGATGTCCTCGCGCCGGCGCACCAGGATCTCCAGCTCGCGCTTGCCCTCCTCGACCGTGTGCCGGGCCTCGCGGATCGCCTCGGCCTTCAGCTCCTCGGCCTCCTTGACGAGGCTGGCCTTCTTCTGCTCGGCCTCCTTGAGTAGCCCCTCCGCCTTCTTGACGGCGGCGATACGCACCTTGCCCGCCTCGGAGTTGGCCTCCGACACCAGCTCCTTGGCCTTCGTCTCCGCCTTCTCCAGCTGCTCCTCGGCGGCCTTGATGAGCGCGTCGCAGCGGTCGCCGGTGGACTTCATCGTCTCGGCGGCCTCGCGGCGGGCCCGCTCGTGCAGCTCCTCGATCTCGGCGGTGATGCGGTCGCGCAGCTCCTCCGCGCGCTCCCTGATCGCGGTCGCGTCCCGGCGGGTACCCACCAGCAGCTCGTCGGCGTCCGTACGGGCCTTCTCCACCAGGGAGTTGCCCTCGATCGTCGCCTCGGACACGAGCCGCTCGGCCTCGCTGCGGGCCGCGCCCACCATCGTGTCGGCCTGCGACTCGGCGTCCGCGGTGGTCTTCAGCGCCTGCTGCTGCGCCTCGCCGAGCAGCTTGTCCGCCTCGGCCGTGGTCTCGGTGATGAGCGTGTCGACCTGCTCGGCCGCCTCCGAACGCCGCTTGTTGGCGTCCTTGCGGGCCTCGTCCAGGGTCCGCTCGGCCTCCTCGCGCGCGGAACCGACGAGTCGCTCGGCATCGGCCCGCACCCGCTCGGCGTGCGCCTGAGCGGAGCCGACCGTCTCGGCGGCCTCGGCGCGCAGCCGCTCGGCCTCGCCGGTGGCCTCCCCGACGAGCTGCTCGGCGGCCGCCAGGGCCTCCGCGCGCACCCGGTCCGCCTCGGCCAGGGACTCGGTGCGCACGCGCTCGGCCTCGGCCGCGGTCTCCGTCTGCAGCCGCTCGGCCTCGGCGACCGTCTCGGTCTGCAGCCGCTCGGCCTCGTGCCGGGCCTCGGTGATCAGGGTGTCGGCCTGGGTCGCCGCGTCGGAGCGGATCCGGTTGGCGTCCTCGCGGGCGTCCGCCCGGGTACGGGCCGCCGCCTGGTCCGCCTCGGCGAGCGCGTCCGAGGCCTCGGTGCGCACCCGCTGGGCGTACTCGGACGCGTCCGAGCGCAGCCGCTCGGCCTCCCCGATCGCCTCCCCGACCGTACGCTCGGCCAGCGCCTTGGCGGCCTCCGTCTCCTCGTTCGCCTCACGCCGGATCCGCGAGGCGTCCTCGCTCGCCCGCTCCCGCTCGGCGTAGGCGTCGGCGCGGACCCGGTCCGCCTCCTCCTCGGCCTCCCGCTTCGTACGGTCCGCCGCGTGCTCGGCGGCCGAGCGCAGCCCGGTGATCTCCTCCTGCGCCTGCTCGTGCAGCCCGGCGACGGAGTCCCGCACCTGCTGGGCGTGCTGCTCGGCGGCGGAGACCATCTCGGTGGCGCGCCGGTCGGCCTCCTCCACGAGCCGGACCGCCTCGGCCTGCGCGTCCTCGACCCGCCCCCGGGCCACGGCCAGCAGTTCCTCGCTCTGCTCGCGGGCCCGAAGCCGCTCCTGGTCGGCTTCCTGGCGCGCGCCGCCGAGCGTCTCCTCGGCCTCGCGGCGACGCCGGACGGCCTCCTCCTGGGCGGCGGCCAGCGTCTCGGAGGCCTCCGCGCCGAGCCGCTCGGCGGCGGCCTGCGCCTCCGCGCGGACCCGGTCGGCGCTCTCCTGCGCCTCCGTCTTCAGCCGCTCGGCCTCGGCGGCGGCCTCGGAGCGCAGCCGTACGGCGATGGTCTCGCCCTCGGCGCGGGAGGCGGACGCGTCGGCGGCGGCCTCGTTGCGCAGCCGCTCGGCCTCGGCCTCGGCCTGCTCCTGGAGGGTGCGGATCCGTTCGGCCGACTCGGCGCGCAGCCGCTCGGCCTCCTCGCCGGCCTCGCGGCGGATCCGGGCGGCGTCCTCGCGGGCCTCGGTCAGCGCCCGCTCGGCCGAGGCGAGCCGCTCCCGCGCCTCGGTCTGCAGCCGCGTCAGCTCCTCGGCGGCCTCGGCGTGACGGGCCTCGACGGCGCGCTCGGTCTCCTCGCGCAGCTCGCGCGCGGCGCTCTCGGCGTCCGTACGGACCGTCTCGGCCTGCTCGTCGGCCTCGGCGCGCAGCCGCTCGGCCTCCTTGCGGGCGCGGTCCAGGGTCTCCTCGGCCTGCCGGCGCAGGCCCGTGGCCCGCTCGATGGCCTCGGTGCGGACCTTCTCGCTGTCGGTGCTCGCGCTCTGCCGCAGCTCGTCGGCGTCCGCCTTGGCCTTGGCCAGCAGCTCCTCGGCGGACCTGGCCGCCTCCTCGATCTGCCCGACCGCCTCCCGGCGGGCCTCCGCGCGGATCGACTCACCCTCGGCGACCGCGTCGGCGCGCAGCTGCTCGGCCTCGCCGCGCAGCCGGCGGGCCTCCTCCTGCAGCTCGACCGTCTTGGCGCGGTACTCCTTGGTGTCGTCCTTCGCCGCGCCCTTGAGCTGCGTGGCGATGTCGTGCGCCTCGGCGCGCAGCCGGTCCGCCTCGGTCTCGGCCTCGGTGCGGATCCGCTCGGCCTCCTCGGCGGCGGCCCTGGTGGTCTTCTTGGCGTCCTCCGACGCCTTGTTCAGGACGTCCTCGGCGGTCCTGGCCGCCTTGGACAGCTGGCTCGCGGTCTCCTCGGCGGTGACCGAGCGGGCCTTCTCACCGGCCTCGGCGACGATCTTCTCGGCCTCGGCGCGGGCGTCAGCGACCAGCTGTTCGGCCTCGGACCGGGTGCTCTCGGCCTCCTTGGTGGCCTCCTCGACCAGCCGGGCGACCTGCTCCTTGGCCGTGCGGGTGCGGGCCTCGCCCGCGGCCTCGGCGCTCGCCAGCCTCTTGGTGGCGGCCTGCTCGGCCTCCGCGACCGTCTTCTCGGCCTCGGTCTGGGCCTTGCGCAGCGCCTCCTCGGCCGCCGTCATCCGCTCCTCGGCGGCCCGGCTCAGCTCGGCGGCCTGCCGGCGCGCGGCGTCCGACTCGGTGGCCGTGCTGGTGCGCAGCTGCTCGGCGTGGTCGGTGGCCTCCTGGGCCTGGGTGGACGCCGCGTTCAGCAGGCGCTCGGCGTCCGTGCGGGCGCGGCGGGTGATCTGCTCGGCCTCCGCGCGGGCCGCCTCGGCGTCGTTCTGCAGCCGCTGCCGGGCCTCGACCGTCAGCCGCTCGGTCTCCGCGCGGGCGGCGGCCATCGCCTGGTCGGCCTCGGCGCGGGACTCGTCGAGGAGCCGGCGGGCCTGCTGCTCGGTGCGGGCGCGCAGCTGCTCCGCCCAGGCCACGTTCTCGTTGACGTGCGACTCGACGGTGGCGCGGCGCTCGGCCAGCTCCTGGTCGAGCTGCTGGCGCCGGGTCACCGCCTCCTGGTGCAGTTCGGCCTGGAGCCGGGAGGCCTGCTCGGCGTGTTCCTGCAGGATCCGCTGGGTCTGCGCACGGGCCTGGCTCAGCTCCCGCTCGGCGTCCTGGCGCAGCTGGTCGGCCTGCATCTGGGCATTGCGGAGCAACTGCTCGGCCTGATAGCCGATGTCACCGCCGTCGAAGGCGGGCCGGGTCATGAGAGTGCGGCGCGCCTCGTGCAGCTTGGCGCGCAGCACCTCGACCTGGTAGCCGAGGTCCTCGGCGTGCTGGATCGCCTTTTCCCGCTCGGTCCTCAGCCGCTTCATCTCGGCCTCGAACCGAGAGAGGTGGTCGACGTCAGCCGCCGGCTCTCGCTCCTGGCTCTCGTAGCCCCGCACTGCGCGGTCCCATCCGTCCCCTGGTCAGCTTCTCCAACGAGCTCCGTCCTCCGCCGAACGGGGCCCCCGGGGAAATGGTGTCAGATCAACGGCGGAGCACGGGCTGCTGCCCCGACGCTCGTCCCCCGAAACCCGGACCCCGGCGTTCCCTTTGCCGAAGGCGGCGTCGTCCGCCCGGAGGGCAGACGTCACCTTCGACGAAGGGACCAGGTCGTCCCGGTTTCGGGGACGACCGCCCCCAACCCTACCGGCCCTTATGTACGGGGGTCAGTGCTCGGGCGACTCAACAGGGGCCGAAGTGACGAGTTCCGTGAGGACGCCGTGGCAATCCTTGGGGTGCAGGAAGGTGATCCGCGAGCCCATCGAACCACGCCGCGGCTGGTCGTAGAGCACGCGTACGCCCTTGCCCCGGATCTCCTCGGAGTCGGTGTCGACGTCCGCCGTGCCGAAGGCGATGTGGTGGACGCCCTCCCCGTTCTTCGCCAGCCACTTGCCGACCGCGGAGTCCTCGCGGGTCGGCTCCAGCAGCTGGAGGTAGGAGGCGCCGCCGTCCGAGGTCTCGTTGATCTTGAGCATGGCCTCGCGCACGCCCTGCTCCTCGTTGACCTCGGTGTGGAACACCTCGAAGCCGTACGTTTCCTTGTAGAACTCGACGGTCGCGTCGAGGTCGTGGCAGGCGATCCCGATGTGGTCGATTCGCGTCAGCATGGATTCAGTGCAGCGCGCCGGGGGTGGTTACGCAACGTGCGCGCGATCACACCGACGGCCCGATGACGGCACGGAGTGCCATCAGTACATTCGAAGTAAACCCTCGTTCACTCCTCGGCTGTGCAGGCCGGTAAGGGGATCGCAGCTCATGCCTTCTGGAACGACCAGCTCCGTGATCGTCGCGGGCGCGCGCACGCCCATGGGACGACTTCTGGGCTCCCTCAAGTCCTTCTCCGGGGCCGACCTGGGCGGCTTCGCGATCAAGGCCGCCCTCGACCGTGCGGGGATCGGCGGCGATCAGGTGCAGTACGTGATCATGGGCCAGGTGCTGCAGGCCGGCGCCGGCCAGATCCCGGCCCGCCAGGCCGCCGTCAAGGCCGGCATCCCGATGAGCGTCCCGGCGCTCACCATCAACAAGGTGTGCCTCTCCGGCCTCGACGCCATCGCCCTGGCCGACCAGCTGATCCGCGCGGGCGAGTTCGACATCGTGGTGGCCGGCGGCCAGGAGTCCATGACCAACGCCCCGCACCTGCTGCCGAAGTCCCGCGAGGGCTTCAAGTACGGCGCGGTGGAGATGCTCGACGCGATGGCCTACGACGGTCTGACCGACTCCTTCGAGGGCATCGCCATGGGCGAGTCCACGGAGAAGCACAACACCCGCCTCGGCATCAAGCGCCCCGAGCAGGACGAGATCGCCGCCCTGTCCCACCAGCGGGCCGCCGCCGCGCAGAAGAACGGCCTGTTCGAGGCCGAGATCACCCCGGTGGAGATCCCGCAGCGCAAGGGCGACCCGGTCCTGTTCAGCAAGGACGAGGGCATCCGCGGGGACACCACCGCGGAGTCGCTGGCCAAGCTGCGCCCGGCCTTCGCCAAGGACGGCACGATCACCGCCGGCTCCTCCTCGCAGATCTCCGACGGCGCGGCGGCCGTGGTCGTGATGAGCAAGGCCAAGGCCGAGGAGCTGGGCCTGCAGTGGCTCGCCGAGATCGGCGCGCACGGCAATGTGGCGGGCCCGGACAACTCCCTGCAGTCCCAGCCGTCCAACGCCATACTGCACGCCCTGGGCAAGGACGGCCTCCAGGTCTCCGACCTTGACCTCATCGAGATCAACGAGGCCTTCGCCGCGGTCGCCGTGCAGTCAATGAAGGACCTCGGCGTGTCCACGGAAAAGGTGAACGTCAACGGCGGCGCCATCGCGCTGGGCCACCCGATCGGCATGTCCGGCGCCCGTCTCGTGCTCCACCTCGCGCTCGAGCTCAAGCGCCGCGGCGGCGGGGTCGGCGCGGCGGCGCTGTGCGGTGGCGGCGGTCAGGGTGACGCGCTCATCGTGCGGGTACCGAAGCCCTGAGCCCTCTGCACCCCGCCTGTACGTCGCTGAAGTGAACGGAGCTGTTTGATGCAGGACGTCTCCTCTCTGGTGGCCTTGGCCAGGGAAGGCCGACCGCGTGCCGTGGCCCGGCTGATCTCTCTCGTGGAGGGGGCGTCCCCGCAGCTCAGGGAGGTCATGGCGGCGCTGGCGCCGCTGACCGGGAACGCGTACGTGGTGGGCCTGACCGGTTCTCCGGGAGTCGGTAAGTCGACATCGACCTCGGCGCTCGTGAGTGCCTATCGCAAACAGGGAAAGCGGGTCGGCGTCCTGGCCGTCGACCCGTCCTCCCCCTTCTCCGGAGGCGCCCTGCTCGGCGACCGCGTCCGTATGTCGGAGCACGCCTCCGACCCCGGTGTCTACATCCGTTCCATGGCCACCCGCGGCCACCTCGGCGGCCTGGCCTGGGCGGCGCCCCAGGCCATCCGCGTGCTGGACGCGGCGGGCTGCGACGTGATCCTGGTGGAGACGGTCGGCGTCGGCCAGTCGGAGGTGGAGATCGCCTCCCAGGCCGACACCTCGGTGGTCCTGCTGGCCCCGGGCATGGGCGACGGCATCCAGGCGGCGAAGGCGGGCATCCTGGAGATCGGCGACGTGTACGTCGTCAACAAGGCCGACCGGGACGGCGCCGACGCCACGGCCCGCGAACTGAACCACATGCTGAGCCTCGGCGAGTCCCGCGGCCCCGGCGACTGGCGCCCGCCGATCGTGAAGACGGTCGCGGCCCGCGCGGAGGGTGTCGACGAGGTCGTGGAGGCCCTGGAGAAGCATCGCGCGTGGATGGAGGAGCGCGGCGTGCTCACCGAGCGCCGCAGGGCCCGCGCGGCCCGCGAGGTGGAGACCATCGCCGTCACGGCACTGCGCGAGCGCATCGGCGACCTGCACGGCGACCGCCGCCTCAGCGCGCTCGCGGAACGCATCGTCGCGGGCGAACTGGACCCCTACCGCGCGGCGGACGAACTGGTGACGAGCCTGACCGGGAGCTGACCCTGGCCAACTCCCGCGACCGTTCGCTAACTTGATCCACATGTTCCTCCCCTTGGCGTAGGGCGCACACCGGACCGCGGGGCCGACGACACGGCCCCCGCGTCCCTCGGTGTCCCCTCTCCCGCCTTTGCAGAGGAACGTCAGCATGTCCGCACATGCCTCTTCGCGGCCCTCGTACGCCGCCGTCCTGCGCCTCCCGCACGCCCGCCGCACCTTCGCCGCCGCCCTGACGGCCCGCCTGTCCTACGGCACGGTCTCCCTCGCGGTGCTGCTGTCCGTCACCCGGGCCACCGGTTCCTACGCCGTCTCCGGCGCCGTACTCTCCCTGTTCGGCGCCGCGACGGTCTTCCTGATGCCGTTCCGGGCCGCCCTGATCGACTCCTACGGCCCGCGCCGGGCCCTGCCTCCCATGGCCGCCCTGTACGGCACCCTGCTCTGTCTTCTGGCCGCCCTGACCTGGCGGCCGGGCGCACCCGCGCCCGCGATCGCCACGGCCGCGGCCCTCGCGGGCGCCTGTGCGCCTCCGCTGGGCCCCACCATGCGCGCCCTGTGGGCCGAGCTGGCACCGGAGCCCGGCATGCTGGCCCGCGCCTACAGCCTGGACGGCGTCGCGGAGGAACTGCTGTACGTCTCGGGCCCGGCGCTGATCGGAGTCTTGATCGACTTCGCGCCCGCGGCCGCGGGGATCCTGCTGAGCGCGTTGCTCGTCACCGGCGGCACCTGGGCCTTCGTGACGTCCCCGGCGATCCCCGGACCCCGTCCCGCCCCTGCCCGGCAGCAGCAGCGGCTCGGTGCCGTCAGAGGGCTGTCGGCCCCCCCTCGCCGTGGCCACCGGAGCGGGGCTGGCCCTCAGTGCGGTGGACCTGCTCGCGATGGCCTTCGCCGCACAGCACTCCTACGACCCCGACCTGGTCCCGTGGGTGCTGGGCGCGCTCTCGGCGGGCAGTGCGGTGGGCGGGCTGGTCAACGGGGCGGTGCGATGGCGTGCGCCGGCCCGCGCGCGGCTGTGCCGGTTCGCGGTGGGCCTCGGCCTGGTGATCGCCGTGGCGGGGCTCGCGCCGGGGCTGTGGACCCTGACGGCGGCCATGGCCTGCGCCGGTGCGTTCATCGCTCCGGCGCTGACCACGGCGTCCCTCCTGGCCGACGAGTCGGCGGCCGAGGGCGCCCGCACACAGGCGGGCGCCTGGATCAACACGGCGGTGAACGCCGGGAGTTCGGGAGGGGCGATGGTGACGGGCCTGCTGATCGGCCGCCTCCCGCTGGAGGTGTGCTTCGCCCTGGCGGGCGGTACGGCGCTGGTCGGCGCCGTCGGCACCCTCGGCCGCAGGCTCAGGGACGCCCCCGCTGCCCCCTGAGGTGCTGGGCGATGGGCTTCAGGGCCTTGTCCAGTTCCGTCAGTGCCTCCGGCGACAGCAGGTCGATGAAGTGCCGCCGCACGGAGGCGACATGATGTGGCGCCACCTTCTTCATCGTCTCCATGCCGTGCTCGGTCAGCACCGCGTACAGCCCCCGCCGGTCGGACTCGCAGTTCTCGCGGCGCACCAGGTTCGCGTTCTCCATCCGCGTGATCTGGTGCGAGAGCCGGCTCTTGGACTGCAGGGTCGCGGAGGCGAGATCGCTCATCCGCATGCGTACGTCGTCCGACTCGGAGAGGTTCACGAGGATCTCGTAGTCGTTCATAGTCAGGCCGAACGGCTGCAGATCCTTCTCCAGCTGGTACATCAACAGCCTGTTGACCTCCAGCTGGGTGCGCCAGGCGCACTGCTCCGCATCGGTCAGCCAGCGCGTGGCCGTCTCGGTCTCCATGAATGAAGTCTACCTAAGAAGTTGAATGACGAACTACTTTGGATGGTGTGACAGTGCGCACGCGTTCGACGTCACACTCCGCAGACTACCGCTCACAGCCCGAAGCGACGCTGGAGGTCTCCCAGCTGTCCGGGAAGGCGCGGTTGGCCCGACGGTTGCGGACCGTGTCCGCCCGGTGCCGCCGCGCCACCTCCGGGCACCCCGGGCTCGGACGGCACGGCCCCCGTCGTCCCCCCGTCCGTGAGGGTCTCAGAGGACTGCAGCAGGACCGTCCCGGCGCCCACGAACTCGAACTGGTGCTCCTCCCCGGAGACCCCGCCGAGGCCCGTCATCGCACGTAGTCCGCCCAGCACACCCGTCAGATAGCCGTGGTCGTAGTGATGGCACGGCGACGGGCAGTCGGCCCACCCGACGAGCGCCTGCGGGTCGACCCGGATCGGAGGTTCCAGGAACACCACCGGGCCGTTAGACGCGGCCACAAACTTTCCGGTTCCGATAAGGGTCAGAAAACCCGGCACGATCGATTGCTTGAGCGCGAGACTTGGCTGAAAAGCGAGCAGGTTGCCCGCGCGAATGGTCAAGTTCCCGTCGTCCAGGTCGTAGGAGTTGACGTCGAAGGCCCGGTCGGCGAGCAGCATCTTGCCCGAGCCCGCCGCCACGACCCAGTCGCTCGCGTGCAGTGGCGAATGGAACGACGTACGGACAATTCGGTCGAGTCGGCCGTGTCCGATGCCGTTGAACTCGATCGCCCCGTAGTAGGCGATCATCTTCCCCTTCTGCAGGAACCACTGCCCGCTCTTGAGCTCGACGCAGAACGTGTACGCGTTCACGTTGTCGTCGGCGGGCAGGGTCATCGGGTCGTGCACCACCGGGCCGCCGGGGGTGCCGTACGTGCCTCCGTACGCGCTCACAGCTTCTCCTCCGACGCCTGGACGTACACCGTGCCGTTGCCGCTCAGCTCCAGCTGGAAGGCCTCGCCGGAGCCGCGCCCCACCATCTCGCGCCAGCCGAGCGCGGCGGACAGCTTGTTGCGGACCTCGCCGTGATGGGCGACGTAGGCCTGCGGGTCGACGTGGACCGGGCGCTGGGGGGTGATCGGGACCTCGAAGACGCCGCCGTGCGCCATCACGGCGACCGAGCCCTGGCCCTGGAGGGTGGTGGTGAACAGGCCCTGCCCGGTGACCTGGCCGCGGACCAGGCCCATCACCCCGCCCTGCGAGCCCATGAACATCGTGCCCTGGCGCAGCGTGCCCTCGAAGGCGAGCAGCCGGTCGGCCTCGACGCAGAGGGTGTCGCCGGAGAGGTTGATGACGTGGACGTGGTGGCCGCCGTGCCCGAAGAAGACGGTGCCGCTGCCCTCGACGGTCATCAGCGGCGTCGCCTCGCCGGACACCCGGCGCCCGATCATGGACATCAGCCCGCCCTGGCCGCCCTGGATGTTCGGCGTGAAGGACACGTCCCCCCGGTAGGCGAGCATCGCGCCGCGCTGGCTGTACAGCCGCTGCCCAGGCGCCACGGTCGCCTCGACCATCTTGGAGTTGATCTCCCGGAACGCCATGTCTACAGGTCCCCCGCGATCGTGTTCCGCTCGCTCGGCTGCACGTACACCAGGCCGTCGCCCTCGAAGCGGATCTGGAAGGCCTCGCCGCCGCCCTCCCCGAACAGCGTGCGGAACGTCACGCCGGACTGGAACGACTGCCGGACGTTGCCCTGGTGGGCGATGTAGGCGCCCGGGTCGACGATCAGCGGGTACTGCGGGCTGACCCGGAGCACGACCGCCGGCCCGTCGGACATGATCGCCGCCTGCCCGTGCCCCTCGACCGTCGTCGTGAACAGTCCGTTGCCCTGCGAGGCGCCGCGCAGCCCGGTGAACGTCGTGCCCGTCCTGAGTCCCGCGTCGGTCACGAGCAGATTGCTGGACTCCACATAGAGCTTGTCGCCCTGGAGGGCGACCAGGTTGATCTCCGAGGCCCGATCGGCGAACCAGCACGTGCCGCGCCCCTTCACCTCCATCACCGTCATCTGCTCACCGGTGAGGCGCCGGGTCACCATCCCGCGCAGCCCCTCACCCCCGCCGGTGAGTTTCTTGAAGCTCATCTGCCCGTCGTACGCGACCATCGAGCCGTTCTTCGCCTTCACGGCATCCCCGGTCATGTCGACGGCAAGCACCTTGCTGCCTTGGAGTCGGAACATCGCCACGCAGCGAAAGTAGCGGCGACGCGGGTGCGCCGAACAGGGCCTCCGGGTGGATACCGACCCTGAGCGCACCCCTACGGGCGTCGTTTGCCACAATGGCCGGACGTTTGTGCTTCCGTTCACAAAGCGGATCACGCAGCGATCGCGCCGTCAGCGACTCTCCCACCGAAGGTGACCCGTGGACCTCAAGACAGCCTCCGCCATCCGCCGCCTCCGACTGATCTCCGTGCCGGAGGGCATCTCCTGGATCATCCTGGCGGCCTGCACCATCATCAAGTACACGGTCGACAGCGGCTTCGACGCCGCCCCTGTGCTGGGCCCGATCCACGGTGTGCTGTTCGTTCTCTACGTCGTCTTCTGGGCGGACGCCTGGAACCGCACCAAGTGGAACAAGGGCAAGGCCGCGCTCTACTTCGCGTACTCGGTCATCCCCGGTGGCGGGTTCATCATCGAGCGCGCGCTGCGCCGCGAGGCCGAGGACGCCGTCATCGCGGCCCGCGCCCGCAAGGAAGGAACCGTGAACGCATGATCGTCGCCTTCTCCGTGACGCCGCTCGGCGTGGGCGAGGACGTGGGGGAGTACGTCGCCGACGCCGTCCGCGTGGTGCGCGAGTCGGGCCTGCCCAACCGGACCGACGCGATGTTCACCAGCATCGAGGGCGAGTGGGACGAGGTCATGGACGTCGTCAGGCGCGCCGTCGCCGTGGTGGAGGAGCGCGCGCCGCGCGTCTCCGTCGTCCTCAAGGCCGACATCCGCCGCGGCGTGACCGACGGGCTCACCTCCAAGGTCGAGACCGTGGAGCGGCATCTGTCGAGCTAGAACTGTCCGGCCGACCGAAAGCCGAGACGGGGCTGCCCGGAATATGACCGGCGGGTAGGGTCTGATGACGTGCCGAAGCCACTCAGCCTCCCGTTCGACCCCATCGCCCGCGCCGACGAGCTCTGGAAGCAGCGCTGGGGAAACGTACCGTCCATGGCCGCGATCACCTCGATCATGCGGGCCCAGCAGATCCTGCTGGCCGAGGTGGACGCGGTGGTCAAGCCGTACGGACTGACGTTCGCGCGCTACGAGGCGCTGGTGCTGCTCACCTTCTCCAAGGCCGGCGAGCTACCCATGTCCAAGATCGGTGAGCGGCTCATGGTGCATCCCACGTCCGTGACGAACACCGTGGACCGGCTGGTGAGGTCGGGACTGGTCGCCAAACGGCCCAATCCCAACGACGGGCGCGGCACGCTCGCCGTCATCACCGACAAGGGCCGAGAGGTGGTCGACGCGGCCACCCGCGACCTCATGGCCATGGACTTCGGGCTCGGGGTGTACGACGCGGAGGAGTGCGCGGAGATCTTCGCGACGCTCCGTCCGCTGCGGATCGCGGCACACGACTTCGGCGAGGACTGACCCCGGCCAAGATCTCCCGGAACGGGTGGTTACGCTCGACCCCATGAAGAAGAGCGTGCTGACCCGCTACCGCGTCATGGCCTACACCACCGGTGTCCTGCTGGTGCTGCTGTGCCTGAGCATGATCGCCAAGTACGGGATGGACATCGGCGGTGCGGCGGACTTCACGCGAGTCGTGGCCATCGCCCACGGCTGGCTGTACGTCGTCTACCTGATCTTCGCGTTCGACCTGGGCTCGAAGGCGAAGTGGCCCGTCGGCAAGCAGCTGTGGGTGCTGATCGCGGGAACGATCCCCACCGCCGCCTTCTTCGTCGAGCGCCGGATCAGCCGCGAGCTGGAGGCCAAGGTCGCCGACCGGGCCCCGGTCACGGCCAAGGCCTGAGGCCCGACCGCCGCAGACCCCCCGGTTCCACCGCCGTACGGACACCGTACGGCGGTCGGCCATCGACATTTACTAGGACGTCCTAGTAAATTCGAGGGTATGGACGCTCACGCCATCGAGGAGGGCCGCCGCCGCTGGCAGGCCCGATACGACGCCGCGCGCAAGCGCGACGCTGACTTCAGCACGCTCTCCGGTGATCCCGTGGAGCCGGTGTACGGGCCCCGTCCGGGTGACACCTACGAGGGATTCGAGCGGATCGGCTGGCCCGGGGAGTACCCCTTCACGCGCGGGCTCCATCCGACCGGCTACCGCGGGCGGACCTGGACGATCCGGCAGTTCGCCGGGTTCGGCAACGCCGAGCAGACCAACGAGCGGTACAAGATGATCCTCGCCGCGGGCGGCGGAGGACTGTCGGTCGCCTTCGACATGCCGACGCTCATGGGACGGGACTCCGACGACCCCCGCTCGCTCGGCGAGGTCGGGCACTGCGGGGTCGCCATCGACTCCGCCGCCGACATGGAGGTCCTCTTCAAGGACATCCCGCTCGGGGACGTCACGACCTCCATGACCATCAGCGGGCCCGCCGTGCCCGTCTTCTGCATGTACCTGGTCGCCGCCGAGCGCCAGGGCGTCGACCCGGCGGTGCTCAACGGCACGCTGCAGACCGACATCTTCAAGGAGTACATCGCCCAGAAGGAGTGGCTCTTCCAGCCGGAGCCCCATCTGCGCCTCATCGGCGACCTGATGGAGTACTGCGCGGCCGGCATTCCCGCGTACAAGCCGCTGTCCGTGTCCGGCTACCACATCCGTGAGGCCGGCGCGACGGCCGCGCAGGAGCTGGCGTACACACTGGCCGACGGCTTCGGGTACGTCGAGCTGGGCCTCAGCCGCGGCCTGGACGTCGACGTCTTCGCGCCCGGCCTCTCCTTCTTCTTCGACGCGCACCTCGACTTCTTCGAGGAGATCGCCAAGTTCCGTGCGGCGCGGCGCATCTGGGCCCGGTGGATGCGGGACGTCTACGGCGCCCGGTCCGAGAAGGCGCAGTGGCTGCGGTTCCACACGCAGACGGCGGGCGTCTCGCTGACCGCCCAGCAGCCGTACAACAACGTGGTGCGTACGGCCGTGGAGGCGCTGGCCGCCGTGCTCGGCGGGACCAACTCGCTGCACACCAACGCCCTCGACGAGACCCTCGCGCTGCCGAGCGCGCAGGCCGCGGAGATCGCGCTGCGCACCCAGCAGGTGCTGATGGAGGAGACCGGGGTCGCCAACGTGGCGGACCCGCTGGGCGGTGCCTGGTACGTCGAGCAGCTGACGGACCGGATCGAGGCCGACGCGGAGAAGATCTTCGAGCAGATCAAGGAGCGGGGACTGCGGGCGCACCCGGACGGGCAGCACCCGATCGGCCCGGTCACCTCCGGCATCCTGCGCGGGATCGAGGACGGCTGGTTCACCGGTGAGATCGCCGAGTCCGCCTTCCGCTACCAGCAGGCGCTGGAGAAGGGCGACAAGAGGGTCGTCGGCGTCAACGTCAACACCGGGTCGGTCACCGGGGATCTGGAGATCCTGCGGGTGAGCCACGAGGTGGAGCGGGACCAGGTCCGCATCCTGGGTGAGCGCAAGCGGGCGCGGGACGAGGCGGCGGTGCGTTCGGCGCTGGAGGCGATGCTGAGCGCCGCCCGGGACGGCTCCAACATGATCGGGCCGATGCTGGACGCGGTCCGGGCCGAGGCGACGCTGGGCGAGATCTGCGGCGTGCTGCGGGACGAGTGGGGGGTGTACACGGAACCGGCCGGCTTCTAGTTCGGCTACGGCGTGGGCGGTTCGGCGGATGTCAGGCCCAGCAGCAGTACGCGGGTGAAGTTGCGGACCCAGTCCTCGTCCGCCGGCTTGCCGCTCACCAGGGTGCGGTGCACGACCGCGCCCGCCACCACGTCGAAGATCAGGTCCACCGTGCGGGCGGACTCCGCCGGATCGGGTTCCGCAGGGAGTTCGCCCCGCCGCTGGGCCCGTGCGCGGCCCTCCAGGACCAGCCGCATCTGACGCTCCACGATGGAGGCGCGGATGCGCTCGCGCAGGGCGTCGTCGCGGGTGGACTCGGCGACGACCGCCATGAGGCCGCTCTTCGCCTCCGGACGGGCCAGGATCGCGGCGAACTGCAGGACCACGCCCTCGATGTCGGCGGCCAGGCTGCCCCGGTCGGGAAGTTCCAGTTCGTCGAACAGCTCCGCCACCGCGTCGCACACCAGCTCCGGCTTGCCGGCCCAGCGGCGGTACAGCGTCGTCTTGGCAACCCCGGCGCGCGTCGCCACGTCTCCCAGGGTGAGCTTGGACCAGCCGAGGTCCACCAGCGCCTCCCTGGTCGCGGCCAGGATCGCGGTGTCCGCCGCGGCGCTGCGCGGACGTCCGGTACGGCTGGCGGGAGTGCGGCTCTGCATCCCTCGACCATAACCGGCGGGATCTGTGCGGTCGTGAGGGAGATCACCGGGCGGTGGTGTCGCGCGGGGTCCGTATGGCATTACGCTACGAGTCGTAGCGAAAGCTGGGGCGCGCTTGTGACGGACGTACGCGAGCGGTGACCACGGGGCGTGGGGTGGGGACCCGGCGTCCGCACAGAAGACCTTTTTCATTCCGGCGCGGTGACGGGGGAGGATAGGCGTATGCAGCCACGGAACATGTCCATGAGCGGCGTCGTCGACCTCGCCGCGGTGAAGGCGGCCCAGGAGGCCAAGGCCAAGGCCGAGCAGACGCGCGCCGAGGCCGCCCGGCAGGGCGGCACGGGGGCTGTCGCCCCGGCCGATCTCGTCATCGACGTCGATGAGGCGGGCTTCGAGAGGGACGTCCTCCAGCGCTCCGCCGAGGTTCCCGTCGTCATCGACTTCTGGGCCGAGTGGTGTCAGCCCTGCAAGCAGCTGAGCCCGGTCCTGGAGCGGCTGGCCGTCGAGTACAACGGGCGCTTCCTCCTCGCCAAGATCGACGTCGACGCCAACCAGATGCTGATGCAGCAGTTCGGGGTCCAGGGGATCCCGGCCGTCTTCGCCGTCGTCGCGGGCCAGGCGCTGCCGCTGTTCCAGGGCGCGGCCGACGAGCAGCAGATCCGGCAGACCCTGGACCAGCTGGTGCAGGTCGGCGAGCAGCGCTTCGGGCTCACCGGCCTGACCGTCGACCCGGACGCGGAGCCGGGCGAGGTGAGCACCGAGCCCCAGGAGGGCCCCTACGACGCCGCGCTGAACGCCGCCGCCGAGGCCCTGGACGCCGGCGACCTGGCCGGCGCCGTCCAGGCCTACAGGAACGTGCTGGCCGACGACCCGGCCCACCCCGAGGCCAAGCTGGGCCTCGCGCAGGCCGAGTTGCTGCAGCGGGTGCAGGGCTTCGATCCGCAGCAGGTCCGCCGCGAGGCCGCCGAGAAGCCGAAGGACGCGGCCGCGCAGATCGCCGCCGCCGACCTGGACCTGGTGGGCGGTCATGTCGAGGACGCCTTCGGGCGGCTGATCGAGGCCGTGGCGCGCACCGCCGGTGACGACCGGGACGCGGTACGGCGCCGACTGCTGGAGCTGTTCGAGGTCGTGGGGCCCGAGGACCCGCGCGTGATCGGGGCGCGCAGAGCGCTCGCGCGCGCTCTGTTCTGACCAGTCGCTAAACGCCACGGCTTGTGATGCCGGGGTGAAAGATTTGCCGACGAGGCGTCAGAGCGCCCCCGCTTTACCAAATCTTGGTAATCGCGAGGCCTGTTACTCGGAGTAAGTCGAAGCCGTTGATCTGTCTGGTTTCATCCAGGGATCAACGGCTTTGCTCTGCCCAAAGATGCCACCCAGAGTCGCACTCCGAGACCGGCGGGTCGTACTTCGGTTATCCGGCCGTTACTAGCCAGTAACGAACCCCCTTGTGCCCGCGCCGAGAATGCACCACGATCGGCGACGCTCGGTCCATTCCCGTACCCCGACATCCGGTCGGGTCGCGGGAGACTCTGGGTCCCCACCGAGCAGAGCCGGCGGCAGTGGCGCCGACTCTTGGGCAGGGGGGTCTTCGCCCGCCCGGCGAAGCCTGTCCGGCAAGGTTGTGCGTGATGCGTGTCAGGCGCGACCAGTGGTTGTCGCTCGGGGGTGATCGCCGGTGATTCGGGCGCGGTTCGTGCCTCTGAGCGCAGGCGTTCTCCTTCCCGAGGACGTAGCACTTCTCCCATCCCTGCCCGGCTGAGCCGCCGACTGGGGCGAGCCCGGGCCAGGAGATGTACGTCCGAGAAGGAGGAAAAATGGAGTCCCAGGTGCGTGGCGGGACCAGATGGAAGCGGTTCGCTGTGGTCATGGTGCCCAGCGTGGCCGCCACGGCGTGCATAGGTGTCGCCCTCGCGCAGGGCGCTCTCGCCGCGTCGTTCAGCGTGTCCGGTCAGTCGTTCAAGGTGACCGCCGACAAACTGGTGGGTACCGGCTTCGAGCAGTACGGCGCGATCGACAGCGGCTACTCGCTCGACGGGCAGAAGGCGGCCCACCCGGTCGCGGTCTCGGCCTTCAAGAAGGCCTCGATCAACAACATGTGCCAGTCCGTGGTCACGCCGGACATCCCGGTGCTGGGCTCGGTGAGCCTGGTTCTGAAGGCGGGCGGCGACAAGCCGGTCGAGGCCGACAATCTCTACATCGACCTCGACGACCTCAGCGCCGACGCCACCTTCAACAACATCGACATCGGTGTGGCGGCCAAGGACGCCGGCAAGGGTCCGGGCATGAAGGGCGGGAAGGAGCAGTCCAACCCGTACGGCTTCGCGCAGCAGGCCGACTCGGCCACGCTGACCGGCGTGAAGCAGACGGCGTGGGCGACCACCGCCGGAACCTTCAAGCTGAGCGGGCTGCACATGTCGGTGCAGACGGGTACGCACGAGTGCTACTGAGCACTCGCTGACGGGCGGGGGAGCCGGTGGCGCCCCCGCCCGTGCACTCTCCGGCCGCTCTTCACACGCGGTCCACATCACCACCACAGCAACGCCGCACCAGGGAGCTGTTTTCCATGAGCGCCGAGATCTCTGCCGCCGCACCCGGCCAGTTCACCCGCCGGAGGTTGCAGTTCCGCGCCTGGCGAGGCACCCGTCCTTTCTGGGCTGGTCTGTTCGTCTTGCTCGGCGGCTTTCCGATCATGTACTTCCCGTACGCCCACCTCCAGTTCGGACACCTGACGCTGGCGATGGCGACCACCGCGGGCGCGGGATCCCTGATCATCGGTGTGCTGCTGATCGTCCTGGGCATCAGCCTCTGGTTCCAGAAGCACGTACGGGTCTTCGCCGGAGTCGCCGCGATCCTGCTCGCACTGGTGTCCATCCCCGTGTCCAACTTCGGTGGCTTCGTCCTCGGCTTCCTCTTCGCCCTCATCGGCGGAGCGATGGCCGTGGCCTGGGTGCCGGGTGCGGCTCCGCAGCCGCAGCCGCCCGCCGAGGCGGCTCCGAGCGAGGGCGGCGCCCCGCATTCCGTGCCGCTGCCGGACCAGCGTGCCTACGGGCTGGGGGAGAACGACCTGTCAGGAACGAGCCCGGCCAACGGGGCGAACGGGAGGCACAGTGCCGGCTGACGAGGTGACCCGCGGGACCGACGTGGACGGGTCCCGCGTGAGAACCGGGCCCCGCCACGCGGCCCCGAGAAAGCCGCTGTTCACCAGATTCCACATGCCGGCCGGCAAAGCGATCGCCTCCGTGGCGATGCCGACGGCGGTGCTGATGGGCATGGGCTTCACGTCCACGCTGGCCCTCGCCGACGGTGGCAGCAGCCCGTCGCCGTCGACCACGTCCAAGAGCCTGACGGCGGACGAGTACAAGGACTGTGTGAAGGCGCTGGACGGCTCCAAGGACGCCTCGTCCTCGCCGTCGCCGTCCGCCTCGCAGAGCACGTCCGGTGACTCGGCCACGCCGACGCCCTCGGCGAGCGCCGACGCCAAGGACTCGAAGACCGCGAAGGACTCGACGTCCGGCGACTCGGGCAAGACCTCTTCGTCGGATTCAGGTGCCGACGACAAGGCCTCGCCCAAGCCGACCGCGACGTCCGGCTCCTCCGGCTCGGACTCGGGCTCCGGCTCGTCCTCGTCGGGCGACTCGGCCACGCCCAGCCCGTCGGCGTCCAAGAGCGGCGGCGGTCTGCTGGACACCATCGGCGACACGCTCGGCGGCATCCTCGGCGTGGGCAAGGACTCCGCCTCCGCCTCCGCGAGCCCGTCGCCGTCGGCGAGCGCGTCCTCGGACGCGGCCACGTCGGCTGCGTCGTCCTCCGGTACCAAGCTCTCCGACGCCGTGAAGGGCACCGCCTCCACGGCCGGCAAGGCGGTCGACGACACGGTCAAGAAGACCACCGACACCGTCAAGAAGGCCACGGACACGGTCAAGAAGACCACCGACTCGGTCTCCAAGACGGCGAAGGACACGGTCCAGGCGGCCGGTTCGGCCACGCCGAGCCCGTCCGCCGGCTCCGCCGCGCCGGCGGACTGCCCGAAGGCCACGGACGACGAGGGCGGCGTCGACAACAAGGTGCCGGTGGCGGACGACCCCTGGCACCTGGACGCCAGCTCGCTCCTGCTCAAAGGCGCCGACTACCAGGGCATCGTCGAGGTGAAGACGGCCTCCGGCACCACCAAGAAGGTGCTGAAGTACGTCATCTCCGGCGGCACCGACATCGGTGACCTGCACCAGACGGTGGACGACAAGCTTTCGGGCAAGACCTACCACGTGCAGGCGTCCAAGGGTTCGACGTCCACCATCCGGGGCGGCGACACCACGATGTACACCCAGAGCATCTCGGGCAACCTGTTCGGTCTGATCCCCATGACGTTCACGCCCGACAGCCCGCCCCCGCTGAACCTCCCGCTGATCTACTTCACCAACGTGAAGGTCGTCCAGGCGGCCCAGTTCGGCGGCAACCTGCACGTGCCCGGCATGCACGTGTACACGACCGGCTGACCGGTCCCACAAGCCCGTTCGGGAGCCGCACACAGCTGAGGGCGCCCCCCTGGTCCAGGGGGGCGCCCTCAGCGCCGTACAAGGCCCTTGCGGAGCCTGTCAGTTGCTCTGCGCGCCCAGGTGGTGCACGCGGATCATGTTGGTGGTGCCGGGCACGCCGGGGGGCGAGCCGGCGGTGATGATGACCGTGTCGCCGGCGTCGAAGCGGCCCAGCCTGGCGACCTCCTGGTCCACCAGGTCGACCATCTCGTCCGTGGTGTTCACGAACGGCACGATGTGGGACTCCACGCCCCAGCTCAGGGTGAGCTGGTTGCGGGTGGCCTCGTCGGTGGTGAAGGCGATGATCGGCTGGGACGCCCGGTAGCGGGAGAGCCGGCGCGCGGTGTCACCGGACTGGGTGAAGGCGATCAGGCCGCGGCCGCCGAGGAAGTCGGCGATCTCGCAGGCCGCGCGGGCCACCGAACCGCCCTGTGTGCGCGGCTTCTTGCCCGGCACCAGCGGCTGCAGGCCCTTGGAGAGCAGTTCCTCCTCGGCCGCCTTGACGATCTTCGACATCGTCTTGACGGTCTCGACCGGGTAGGCGCCCACCGAGGACTCGGCGCTCAGCATGACCGCGTCCGCGCCGTCCAGGATCGCGTTGGCCACGTCGGAGGCCTCGGCGCGGGTCGGGCGGGAGTTGGTGATCATCGACTCCATCATCTGGGTCGCCACGATCACCGGCTTGGCGTTGCGCCGGCACAGCTCGATCAGGCGCTTCTGCACCATGGGGACCTTCTCGAGCGGGTACTCGACGGCGAGGTCGCCGCGGGCCACCATCACGGCGTCGAACGCCGCGACGACGTCCTCCATGTTCTGCACCGCCTGCGGCTTCTCCACCTTGGCGATGACCGGGACCCGGCGGCCCTCCTCGTCCATGACGCGGTGCACGTCCTGGACGTCCTTGGCGTCCCGGACGAAGGACAGCGCGACCATGTCGCAGCCCATGCGGAGGGCGAAGCGCAGGTCCTCGATGTCCTTCTCGCTCAGCGCGGGCACGTTGACGGCCGCGCCGGGCAGGTTGATGCCCTTGTGGTCGGAGACGACACCGCCCTCGATGACGATCGTCTTGACCCGGGGGCCCTCGACGTCCAGGACCTTCAGCTCGACGTTGCCGTCGTTGATCAGGACCTGGTCGCCGCGCGAGACGTCGCCCGGCAGCCCCTTGTACGTCGTACCGCAGATGTGCCGGTCGCCCGGCACGTCCTCGGTCGTGATGACGAACTCGTCACCGCGCTCGAGCTCGACCGGCCCCTCGGCGAAGGTCTCCAGGCGGATCTTCGGGCCCTGCAGGTCGGCGAGGACACCGATGGCACGGCCGGTCTCCTTGGAGGCGGCCCGGACGCGGTCGTACCGCGCCTGGTGCTCGGCGTGGGTGCCGTGGCTGAAGTTGAACCGGGCCACATTCATGCCCGCCTCGATCATGGCGACGAGCATCTCGTGGGAGTCGACCGCGGGGCCGAGAGTACAGACGATTTTCGAACGGCGCATGGGGCGATCCTATCGGTTTGTTTCGCTACGGAATATTCCGTCTGGCGGAAGATACAAATGAGTGCCACACCGCTCAGGTGCTATTCAGTTGTTCTTTCCGACCAGTGCGTAGGTCTGGGTCGCGATCTCCAGTTCTTCATCCGTCGGCACCACGGCCACCGCCACCCGCGCACCCCGCGCGGAGACGATCCGGGCCCGGTCCGATCGCACCGCGTTCAGTTCCGGGTCGACCGCGAGGCCCAGGCTTTCGAGGCCCGCGATCGCCGCCTCCCGCACGGGCGCCGCGTTCTCACCGACCCCGGCCGTGAACGCGACCGCGTCCACCTGCCCGAGGACGGCGAAATAGGCGCCGATGTACTTCTTGAGCCGGTGAATGTAAATGTCGAACGCGAGAGCGGCCTCTTCGTCCCCCTCGTCGATCCGGCGGCGGATCTCCCGCATGTCGTTGTCCCCGCACAGACCGAACAGACCGCTCCTCTTGTTGAGAAGAGTGTCGATCTCGTCCATGGACATTCCGCCAACCCGTGCCAAATGGAAGATGACGGCGGGATCCAGATCGCCGGAGCGCGTCCCCATCACCAGCCCCTCCAGTGGCGTCATCCCCATGGAGGTGTCCACGCACCGGCCCCTCGCCACCGCGGACGCGGAGGCCCCGTTGCCCAGGTGCAGCACGATCACGTTGACCTCGGACGGGTCCTTGCCCAGCAGCCGCGCGGTCTCCCGGGAGACGTACGCGTGCGAGGTGCCGTGGAAGCCGTAGCGGCGGATGCGGTGGCGGTCGGCGATCTTCGGGTCGATCGCGTAGCGCGCCGCGGACTCCGGCATGGTCGTGTGGAACGCGGTGTCGAAGACGGCGACCTGGGGCAGGTCAGGGCGGAGCGCCTGCGCGGTGCGGATGCCGGTCAGGTTGGCCGGGTTGTGCAGCGGGGCGACCGGGATCAGCCGCTCGATCTCGGCGAGCACCTCGTCGTCGACGACGGTGGGCTCGGTGAAGAACATGCCGCCGTGCACCACCCGGTGCCCGATGGCGGCCAGCTCCGGCGAGTCGAGGCCGAGGCCGTCCCGGGCCAGCTCCTCGGCGACGGCCTTGAGCGCGGCGTCGTGGTCGGCGATGGGCCCGGTGTGCCCACGGGACTCGCCCGTGGTGAGACATGTGTGCGTGAGCCGGGAGGTCTGCTCGCCGATGCGCTCCACCAGGCCGATGGCGAGCCGGCTCGCGTCGCGCATGTCGAGGAGCTGGTACTTCACCGACGAGGAGCCGGAGTTGAGGACGAGGACACGGGTCGCTGTCACGGTGTTCAAGGACTCTCTGTACTCAGGTGGCGGGCGTCTGGGCCTGGATCGCCGTGATGGCGACGGTGTTCACGATGTCCTGGACGAGCGCGCCCCGGGACAGGTCGTTGACCGGCTTGCGCAGGCCCTGGAGGACCGGGCCGACGGCGATCGCGCCGGCCGAGCGCTGCACGGCCTTGTAGGTGTTGTTGCCGGTGTTGAGGTCGGGGAAGATCAGCACGCTGGCCTGCCCGGCGACCTCGGACTCGGGAAGCTTGGTCGCGGCGACGGAGGGCTCCACGGCCGCGTCGTACTGGATCGGTCCCTCGATCTTCAGGTCCGGCCGCCGGGTGCGCGCCAGCTCGGTGGCCTCGCGCACCTTGTCGACGTCGGCGCCGGAGCCGGACGTGCCCGTCGAGTACGACAGCATCGCGATTCTCGGCTCCACGCCGAACTGCGCGGCCGTGGACGCCGACTGGATGGCGATGTCCGCGAGCTGCTCGGCGTTCGGGTCCGGGTTGACCGCGCAGTCGCCGTAGGCCAGCACCTTGTCGGCCAGGCACATGAAGAAGACGGACGAGACGATCGAGGAGTCCGGCCTGGTCTTGATGATCTCGAAGGCGGGCCGGATGGTGGCCGCCGTGGAGTGCACCGAGCCGGACACCATGCCGTCGGCCAGCCCCTCCTGGACCATCAGGGTGCCGAAGTAGTTGACGTCCGAGACGACGTCGTAGGCCAGCTCGACCGTGACGCCCTTGTGGGCGCGCAGTGCCGCGTACTTCTCGGCGAAGGAGTCCCGCAGCTCGGAGGTGGCCGGGTCGATCAGCTGGGCGTCGCCGAGGTCGATGCCGAGGTCGGCGGCCTTCTTGCGGATCTGGTCCGGCGACCCGAGCAGGGTCAGGTCGCAGACGTCCCGGCGCAGCAGCACCTCGGCCGCGTGCAGCACCCGCGCCTCGGTCCCCTCCGGCAGGACGACCCGGCGCTTGTCGGAGCGGGCCTGCTCCAGCAGTTTGTGCTCGAACATCATCGGGGTGACGCGGTCGCTGCTCGGTGCCGAGACCCGGCGGGCCAGGTCGGCGGTGTCGGCGTACCGTTCGAACAGGCCGAGCGCGGTCTCCGCCTTGCGCGGGGTGGCCGCGGTCATCTTCCCCTCCAGCGAGAACAGCTGCTCGGCGGTGGGGAAGCTGTTGCCTCTCACGGACAGGACCGGGGTGCCCGGGGCGAGCCGGGCCGCGAGGGTGAGGATCGCCTGGGTCGGTACCTCGTTGAGGGTGAGCAGGACGCCGGCTATCGGCGGGGTGCCGGCGCTGTGCGCGGCCAGCGAGCCGACGACCAGGTCGGCGCGGTCGCCCGGGGTGACGACGAGGCAGCCCGGGGTCAGGGCGGTGAGCAGGTTCGGCAGCATCGCGCCGCCGAACACGAAGTCCAGCGCGTCCCGGGCGAGGCCCGAGTCGTCACCGAGCAGGATCTTGGCGTCGAGGGCGTGCGCGACCTGGGAGACGGTCGGCGCGGACAGCGCGGGCTCGTCGGGCAGGACGTAGCAGGGCACCGGCATCCGGGCGTCGAGCCGCTCGGCGATCAGGTCGCGGTCCGCGCGGGCCACCCGGTTGACGGCCATGGCGAGCACGTCGCAGCCGAGGCCGTCGTAGGCGCGGTAGGCGTTGCGGGTCTCGGCCAGCACGGACTCGGCGGACTGCTTGCGGCCGCCGACCACCGGGATCACGGAGGCGCCGAACTCGTTGGCGAGGCGGGCGTTCAGGGACAGCTCGTCCGGCATCTGGGTGTCGGCGAAGTCGGTGCCGAGGACGAGGACGACGTCGTAGTCGCGGGCCACCAGGTGGAAGCGGTCGACCAGGGCCGAGACCAGCTCGTCGGTGCCCTGCTCGGCCTGGAGCGCGGTCGCCTCGTGGTAGTCCATGCCGTAGACCGTCGCCGGGTCCTGCGCGAGGCGGTACCGCGACCGCAGCAGCTCGAACAGGCGATCGGGGCCGTCGTGCACGAGTGGACGGAAGACGCCCACCCGGTCGACCTGCCGGGTCAGGAGTTCCATGACTCCCAGCTCCACGACCTGGCGGCCGTCGCCGCGATCGATCCCGGTCACGTACACGCTGCGGGTCACGCGTCCACTCCGTTCCTCATGTCATATGTCTTTTATGTCGCGCCTTTGGCATAAAAATCGCTCACCGAGGTGAGCTGAACCCTCTTGACAATACCTCTGCTGCCGGATAAGGCGCCCGTCAAGTGGCTCACTGCCCCGGAGGACGTGGAACAATCGACATCGGCTCACCGGCACCGACAGCGAGCAGGAGACACAGCACGATGCGCATCGGAGTTCTCACCGCAGGCGGCGACTGCCCCGGCCTGAACGCCGTGATCCGGTCGGTCGTGCACCGGGCGGTGGCGCAGTACGGCGACGAGGTCATCGGCTTCGAGGACGGCTACCGAGGTCTGCTCGACCGGCACTACCGCTCCCTCGACCTGGACGCGGTCAGCGGCATCCTGGCCCGCGGCGGCACCATCCTCGGCTCCTCCCGGCTGGAGCGCGACCGGCTGCGCGAGGCCTGCGACAAGGCCACCGACATGGTCGAGGAGTTCGGCATCGACGCGCTGATCCCGATCGGCGGCGAGGGCACCCTGACCGCGGCCCGCATGCTCTCCGACGCCGGCCTGCCGGTCGTCGGCGTACCCAAGACCATCGACAACGACATCTCCTCCACGGACCGCACCTTCGGCTTCGACACCGCCGTCGGCGTCGCGACCGAGGCGATGGACCGTCTGAAGACGACCGCCGAGTCCCACCAGCGCGTGATGGTCGTCGAGGTCATGGGCCGGCACGCCGGCTGGATCGCCCTGGAGTCCGGCATGGCCGCCGGCGCCCACGGCATCTGCCTGCCCGAGCGGCCCTTCGACCCCGCTCACCTGATCAAGATGGTCGAGGAGCGCTTCGACCGCGGCAAGAAGTTCGCCGTCATCTGCGTCGCCGAGGGCGCCCACCCCGTCGAGGGCACCATGGACTACGGCAAGGGCGAGATCGACCAGTACGGCCACGAGCGCTTCCAGGGCATCGGCACGGCGCTCGCGTACGAGCTGGAACGGCGCCTCGGCAAGGAGGCCAAGCCGGTCATCCTCGGCCATGTCCAGCGCGGCGGCGTCCCGACGGCCTACGACCGCGTCCTCGCCACCCGCTTCGGCTGGCACGCCGTCGAGGCCGCGCACCGCGGCGAGTTCGGCAGGATGACCGCGCTGCGCGGCACCGACGTCCAGATGGTGCCGCTCGCGGAGGCGGTCACCGAGCTGAAGACGGTGCCGAAGGACCGGATGGACGAGGCCGAGTCGGTCTTCTAGGACACGTCAGGCGGTCCGGTGCTCGACCGCCGCCCAGAAGTTCTCGACGATCCCGTCGAGGAACTCCTTGCCGGACTCGCTCGCGCTGCTGCTGCCGCCACCCCAGCTGAGGGTGGCGGCCATGTGCCCCTGGTAGTCCTCGTGCAGCTCCCGCAGCACCTCTTCCAGGACGGCGCGGTCCACCGCCGTCAGCTTCGCCACCGGCCGCACATAGGCCTGCCAGCGGGTGCTCACCGCACTGTGCAGCAGCTCGGCGAGCTTGTCCTCGCGGCCCGTGACGGCCACGAAGTCCGGCAGGGTCAGACCGAGCACCGCGGCGAGCGCGGCCGACTGGCGCTCGTTGCCCCGCCACTGCCCGCTCTCCTCCATCCGCAGATACCCGCGCAGGTCCATGCCGAGGGCGTGGGCGACGTCCTCCGGTGCGATCCCCCGGGCGATCCGGTGCTCGCGCAGGGTGCGGGGCCGGCTGATGAGTTCCCCCGGAGAGCACCACAGCACGCCTGCGAGCGCGGTCAGTTCGGGACTGCTCGGGGAGGCGATGCCGCGCTCCCAGGTGATCACGAGGTCCGGCGTCACGTTGGGCAGCCCGTACGAGACCCGCATGCCGTAGGCGACGTGCTCGGGGCCCATGCCGAGCGCGGCGCGCAGTCTGCGGGCGGCCTGGGCGTTGAACGGAGGAGCTGAGGGTTGGCGCACCTCGCACAAGCTAGGGGTGCCGTGACGCGATGGCTACGGTCGGTTCGGACAGGATCACAGATTGTTGGAACGTACAGTTCCGGCCGTTCGGTATGTAACGGACGGAGCACCTCTCGCGCTCATCCCTTGACCGCGCCGCCCAGCGCGAATCCGCCGCCCAGACGGCGTGCCACCAGGATGTACAAAAGGATCACCGGTGTCGAGTAGATGACGGAGAACGCGGCGAGCTGTCCGTAGGCCACCATGCCCCGGTTGCCGAAGAAGTCGTTGATGCTGACCGAGGCCGGCATCTGGTCCGGGGTGAGCAGCAGCATGAACGGGACGAAGAAGTTCCCCCACATCATCACGAACGAGAACACCGTGACGACGGCGAGGCCCGGTCCCATCAGCGGCAGCACGATCCGCACCAGGGACTGCAGCGAGGACGCCCCGTCCGTCCAGGCCGCCTCCTCCAGCTCCTTCGGCACCCCGTCCATGAAGTTCTTCATCAGCCAGACGGCGAAGGGGAGTTGGGAGGCGGCGAAGAAGAAGATCGTGCCCTGGAGGGTGTCGATCAGATTCACCCGTACGAACAGCGCGTACACCGGCACCATGATCGCGGTGATCGGCAGGCTCGTCGCGAACAGGATCGTCAGCAGGAACGGGCGGTTGAGCCGGGAACGGAACCGGGAGAGCGGATACGCGGCGAGCGCCGCGCAGGCGACGGTCAGCGCGGTGCCGCCGCCGCACAGGATCAGGCTGTTGAGCAGCGGGGTGTAGGTGATGTCCGGGGTCAGGACCGCGTCGAAGTTGGCGAGGGTGAGCCCGCCCGGGACCCTGACCCGCAGGTCGGCGTGCGGATCCACGGAGGACAGCACCACCCAGGCGAGGGGCAGCCCGAAGGCGACGGTGACCAGCAGCAGGCAGACGTCGGCGGCGAGCCGGCGGGAGGCGTGTTTCCTGGGCATCGGGGTCTCACACCTCCGTCCGCAGCAGCCGCAGGTACACGACCGAGAACAGCGACCCGACGACCAGCAGGAGCAGGGCGACCGCGGTGCCGTACCCGATCATGCTGTTCTGGAAGGCCTGCTCGTACATGAACAGCGGCAGGGTCTGGCTCCTGTTCCCGGGCCCGCCCCGGGTCATCACCCAGATCAGCCCGAAGACGGACAGCGTCTGCAGGGTGTTGAGCATGAGGTTGGTGCCGATGGACCGCCGGATCATCGGCAGGGTGATGTGCCACATCCGCCGCCACCCGCCGGCCCCGTCCACCTCCGCCGCCTCGGTGATCTCGCTCGGTATCTCGTCGAGCGCGGCCGAGTAGACGAGCATCGAGAAGGCCGTGCCGCGCCAGACGTTGGCGAAGGACACCGCGAGGACGGGCAGCGTGAACAGCCAGTTCTGGCGGGGCAGATGGAGCCAGTCCAGGAGGGCGTTGAGCGTCCCCTCGCGCCGGAAGAACGCGTACAGCAGAAACCCGGCGACGACCTCCGGCAGCACCCACGCCGTGATGACGACCCCGCCGGTGAGCGTGCGCACCGGCTTCGAGGCCCGCTTCATCAGCGCGGCCAGGGCGAGCCCCAGGGTGTTCTGCCCGACGAGCGAGGACAGCACGGTGAACACCAGGGTCAGCCAGACGGCGTTGCGGAACTCCGCGTCGTGGAAGGCGTGGCGGAAATTGCCGAATCCGACGAACGACGCGTGCGCCTGGCCGGTCAGCTGCAGGTCGGTGAAGGCGATGTAGACGCAGTAGGCGATCGGCCCGGCGAGGAAGAGCAGCAGGAGGACGACGGCCGGGGCCAGGGGGAGGACCCGGGTGAGCCGCCTCATTTCTGGATCACTTGGCCACCGGTCACGTCCTTCAGCGTCGAGTCGTAGGCGCTCGCCGCCTTCTCCACGGAGGCGTCCCCGGTCGTGACGCCCTCCATCGCCTCCTGGACGGCGGTCGAGACCTTCGGGTACGCCGGATACGCCGGCCGGTAGTGCGTGGTCGCGACCAGGTCGGTGAAGAACTTGATGCCGGGCTGGGCGGTCGCGTACGAGGGGTCCTTCGCGACGTCCTTGCGCACCGAGATGCCGGAGTTGGCGATGTACCACTTCTTGGCGTTCGCCTCGCTCTGCATCGCCTTGATGAAGTCGAAGGCGAGGTCGGGGTTGCCCGCCTTGGCGGGGACGGCCCAGGTCCAGCCGCCGGACATGCTCACCTTGCCCGGCGCCTGCCCGTTCTGGGTCGGCATGTACGCGAGCCCCAGCTGCTTGGACCAGTCCGGCCAGTCGTGCCCGCTGCCCGCGAGCCAGGCCTGCGGCAGCCAGGAGCCGTCGAGATCGATGCCGATCTTCCCCTGGGGGAGCAGCTCACCGTTGACGGTGGTGGCGAAGTTGGGGTCGAGTGCGTCGGAGACGTCGGGTCCGAGCTTCTCCTTGTAGACGGTCTCGACGAACGTCAGCGCGTCCTTGAAGCCCTGGCCGGCCGTGATCCACTTCTTCGTCGCGCTGTCGTACAGCGGATCCGAGGTGCCCTGGCCCGTGCCGTACAGGAGCATCTCGAAGCCCTGCATGGTGGAGCGCTCGCCCGCGGGCTTGCCGGTGTAGACGTTGAGCGGGGTGACGCCGGGCACCTTCTGCTTGATGGTGCGGGCCGCGGCGAGGACGTCGGCCCAGGTCTTCGGCTGCCAGTCCGCCGGCAGACCGGCCTTGGCGAACACCCGCCTGTCGAACCACAGCCCGCGGGTGTCGGTCCCGTCCGGCACGCCGTACGTCTTCCCGTCCTGCCCCCGGGCCGCCGCCTTCGCGGTGCCGATGAACTGGTTCCAGTCCGGCCACTTCGCCAGATACGGGTCGAGCGGCTTCAAGTACCCGCTGGTGATGTCGGAGTTGATGAGGAAGGTGTCCTCGTAGACCAGATCCGGCGCGGTCCGCGGCGAGCGCAGCATCTGCTGCACCTTGGTGTAGTACTCCGAGTCCGGGGCCTTGATCGGCACGAACTCGACCTTCTTGCCGGGGTACTTCTTCTCGAACTCCTTCTTGACCCCGGCGAGATAGGTGTCCATCACCTTGACCGAGTTGTCGGTGGACTGCTTGTACGACACCTTGAGCGTGTTCGGGCTGCTGCCGGAGCCCGAGCCGCACCCGGTGAGCGCGGTGGCGGCGAGGGCGGCGGTGAGGAGGGCGGAGAGAGCGGCGGTGGGGCGCACGGGCATGACCTCCTGCGGGCGCACTTCTGCGTGGCCAGGTGGTTGCCGTGCGAAGGTATGAGCAGTGGTCTAGTCAGGTCAATGCGTGTGCGCGCAATTGGAGTACGCGGATCCTCCCGGCGCCGTTCACCCGCTCATCGCCCCTGCGGAACCCACCGATAAACCAGTTCCGGTCGGCCGACCTGCCCGTACTGGGGGCTTCGGGCGCAGCGGCCCGTTTCCACCAGGTGCTCCAGGTAACGGCGTGCGGTGATGCGGGAGATGCCGATCGCCTCGGCCACCCCGGCCGCGGTGAGTCCTTGCGGGGCCTTTCGCAGCGCGCCCGTCACGCGTTCCAGAGTCGGCCCGCTCAGCCCCTTGGGCAGCGCCGCGGGCGACGGTGCCCGGAGCGTCGCCAGGGCGCGGTCCACCTCGTCCTGACCGCTCGCCTCGCCCGCCGCCGCGTGGAACTCGGCGTAGCGGACGAGCCGGTCGCGCAGGGTGGCGAAGGTGAAGGGCTTCAGGACGTACTGGACGACGCCGAGCGAGACGCCCTCGCGCACCACCGCCAGATCACGTGCCGACGTGACCGCTATGACGTCCGCGTGATGACCGGCCGCGCGCAGGGAGCGGGCGAACTGCAGACCGTGGACGTCGGGCAGGTGCAGATCGAGCAGGAGCAGATCCACGGGCGTACGGTCCAGGACGCGACGCGCCTGAGCGCCCGTGTGCGCCTTGCCGACCGCGACGAAGCCCGGCACCCGGCCGACGTACATCACATGGGCGTCGGCGGCGACCGGGTCGTCCTCGACCACGAGGACGCGGATCGGCTGCTGTTCCTCGGTCATCTGCCGTCCCCCACCGCCGACCGCAGCGGCAACCGCACCTCGAACACCGCTCCGCCCTCACCGTTCTCGCCGGACTCCACCACCGTCAACGTGCCCTCGTGGCGGGTCACCGCCTGCCGGACCAGGGCCAGCCCGAGGCCCCGGCCGCCGGGCCCGGCCGGCTTCGTAGAGAACCCCCGCTGGAATACCAGGTCGGCATGGGCCGGGTCGACACCGGGGCCCGTGTCGGACACCCGCAGGACCACCTCGGCGTCCGAGGCGTACGCCGTCACCGTCACCCGCGCGCCCGTGCTGCCCTGCGCCGCGTCCACCGCGTTGTCGATCAGATTGCCGAGGATGGTGACGAGGTCCCGCGCGGCCAGGCCCGCGGGGAGCAGGCCGTCGTCGAGGCGGCTGTCCGGGGACACCACCAGTTCCACGCCCCGCTCGTTGGCCTGGGCCGTCTTGCCGAGCAGCAGGGCCGCGAGCACCGGCTCGCCGACCGCCGCGACCACCTGGTCGGTCAGGGTCTGGGCCAGCTCCAGTTCGGCCGTGGCGAACGCCACCGCCTCCTCGGCCCGGCCCAGCTCGATCAGCGACACCACGGTGTGCAGCCGGTTGGCGGCCTCGTGCGCCTGGGAGCGCAGGGCCTGGGTGAAGCCCCGCTCCGAGTCCAACTCACCCATCAGGGACTGCAGTTCGGTGACGTCGCGCAAGGTGACGACGGTGCCGCGGTGCTCGCCGCCCGAGACCGGGGAGATGTTCGTCATCAGTACCCGGGTCGCCGTCAGATGCACCTCGTCCACCCGGGGCCGCGAGGAGAGCAGCGCGCCGGTCAGCGGGGCCGGCAGGCCGAGTTCGGCGACCGAGCGGCCGATCACGTCGTCCTCGGCGCCGACGCCGAGCAGTTCCCGCCCGCCGTCGTTGATCAGCGCCACCCGGTACTGCCCGTCCAGCATCAGCAGGCCCTCGCGGACCGCGTGCAGCGCCGCCTGGTGGTAGTCGTGCATCCGGCTCAGCTCGGTGGCGTTCATGCCGTGGGTGTGACGGCGCAGCCGGGCGTTGACCACGTAGGTGCCGACCGCGCCCAGCAGCAGGGTGCCGCCGGCGACGCCGAGCAGCGCGGTCACCTGGTCCTGGACCCGGGCGCTGATCTCCTCCACCTTGATGCCGGCGCTGACCAGCCCGATGACGTGCCCGTTCTCCTCGACCGGGGTCACCGCGCGGACGGAGGGGCCGAGGGTGCCGGTGTAGGTCTCGGTGAAGGTGTGGCCGTGCAGGGCGGGGCCGATCCGGCCGAGGAAGCGTTTGCCGATCTGTCTCCGGTCGGGGTGGGTCCAGCGGATCCCGTCCGGGTTCATGATCGTGACGAAGTCGACGTCCGCGTCCCGCACGACCTGCAGGGCGTACGGCTCCAGCGCGGCCGAGGGGGCGGAGGTGTGGATCGCCGAGCGGACCGAGGGGGCGTCCGCGATCGACCGGGCCACCGCGACGACCTGGCGTTCCGCCGCGTCCTCGGCCTGCCGCCGATCGCTGACGTAGGTGAAGAGCGCATACCCGGCCACGATCAGCGCGATCAGCACCGCCTGCATGGCGAACAGCTGGCCGGCCAGGCTGCGGGGCCGGGGGAGACGGGGGACGCGCATGTCAGCAGTGTGCCTCCTCGTGTGTCTCGTCGGTTAAGCGTGAACTAAATGAACGGAAGGGTGACCGCCCTCACAGGGCGGGAGATAGTCACCGCATCCCCCACAACGCCCGGACGTGAGCCGCACGCCGGTGATGCCGACGAAGACGTCAAGGAGGGCAGCCGTGGCCGCCACCATCCCCGATACGGCACCTGCCGCACCCCGTGCGAAACGGGATCGGACCCACTACCTGTACATCGCGGTCATCGCGGCGGTCGTCCTCGGCATCGCCGTGGGGCTCATCTGGCCCGATGCCGCGGTCGAGCTGAAGCCGCTCGGCACCGGCTTCGTGAACCTGATCAAGATGATGATCTCGCCGATCATCTTCTGCACGATCGTGCTCGGCATCGGGTCGGTGCGCAAGGCCGCCAAGGTCGGAGCCGTCGGCGGTATCGCCCTCGGCTACTTCCTCGTGATGTCGCTCGTCGCGCTCGCCATCGGGCTCGTCGTCGGCAATGTGCTGCACCCCGGCGACGGGCTGCACCTGACCGACGCGCTCAAGCAGACCGGGCACGCCCAGGTGGACAGCAAGGCGCTGCCGCCCGTCGACTTCGTGCTGTCGATCATCCCGAACACCTTCGTCTCCGCCTTCACCCAGGGCGAGGTCCTCCAGACGCTGCTGGTGGCCCTGCTCGCCGGGTTCGCGCTGCAGGCCATGGGCTCGGCCGGACAGCCGGTGCTGCGCGGCATCGAGCACATCCAGCGGCTCGTCTTCCGCATCCTGTCGATGGTGATGTGGGCCGCGCCGATCGGTGCGTTCGGCGCGATCGCGGCCGTGACCGGCTCGGCCGGCCTGGACGCGCTGAAGAGCCTCGCCGTGCTGATGCTCGGCTTCTACGCCACCTGTGTCCTGTTCGTCTTCGTCGTCCTCGGCACGATTCTGCGGCTCGTCGCGGGCCTGAACGTCTTCTCCCTCTTCAAGTACCTGGCGCGGGAGTTCCTGCTGATCCTGTCCACCTCGTCCTCCGAGTCCGCGCTGCCGCGGCTGATCGCGAAGATGGAGCACCTGGGCGTCAGCAAGCCGGTCGTCGGCATCACCGTGCCGACCGGATACTCCTTCAACCTCGACGGCACGATGATCTACATGACCATGGCGTCGCTGTACATCGCGGACGCGCTGGGCACGCCGATGTCGGTGGGCGAGCAGATTCCGCTGCTGCTGTTCCTGCTGCTGGCGTCCAAGGGCGCGGCGGGCGTCAGCGGTGCGGGCCTCGCCACGCTGGCCGGCGGCCTGCAGTCGCACAAGCCGGCGCTGGTCGACGGGGTGGGCCTGATCGTCGGCATCGACCGCTTCATGAGCGAGGCGCGTGCGCTGACGAACTTCGCGGGCAACGCGGTGGCCACGGTGCTGGTGGGCACGTGGACCAAGGAGATCGACCGGGACCGGGTGCGCCGGGTGCTCGCCGGTGACCTGCCGTTCGACGAGACGACGCTGATGGACGAGGGGCGGCCGACGGCCACCGGGGTTCCCGAGCCGCAGGAGGACGGGGACAAGGCGCTGGCCAAGGCCTGACCTCGAAGAGCCCCGGATGCCCGGCCCCGCCTGAACCGGGGCCGGGCATCCGGCATCTCCCTCACCCCTCCGCCCCCACGACTCCCGCGACCTCTACGACCCTCCACTCACCTCGGCCACCAGCTCGGTGGCCGACGAGGCGGGCATGCCCGCCGCGGTCAGGACCGTGACCGTGGCGGAGCGGCCCGCCTCGTCCACTGCCACGAGACCGTCGTTCACCGCCTCCATCACCGCGAACAAGAGCTGCTCGTGCACATACGCGAGCGCCGGCGCGGGCAGCGGCGAGCTGAACACGCCCGCCTCCAGGCCCCGCCGGAGCAGCTCCACCTTGTTGGCGCGCAGCGGGGCGAGGCGTTCGCGGATGCCCTGGACGGTGACCGTGCGCTGGGCGAGCGCGATCAGCAGCCGGTAGCGGTCGGCGACCTCCCAGAGGGCGAGCACCGAGCGGGCCACCGACTCCGCCGGATCCGTCACGCCGTGCCGCGCCTGGGCGTCCGCGTCCACCAGCGCCTCCACGGCCTCGTCGACGAGGGTGCTGATCAGCGCCTCGCGGCTCGGGAAATGGCCGTACACCGTCCGTCGTACGACCCCGGCGGCGCGGGCGATCTGGTCCATGGAGGCGTCGGGATCGCGCAGCAGTTCGGCGAGGGCGACGTCGAGGATGCGGCGCCGGTTGGTGTCGGCGCGGCTGCTGTTACCCGTGGTCATGGCCGTCATTCTGCCTTCCCTCCGCTGTCCCCCGCGCCGCCCCCGGTCGACTTGCACGGTTCTGTGCAACGGCGTACATTGCACAGGGTTGTGCAATTGCACGGTGCTGTGCAAGTTCATCGTACGCAACCACCTGAAGTACCCGTCGCGCACCGAGGAAGGCGACCCCTGCCATGCGACTCGTCATGACCGAACCGGTCGAGAAGATGGAGCGCCCGTACGCCCGGCGCTGGTGGGCACTGCTCGTGCTCTGCCTGAGCCTGCTGATCATCGTGATGGCGAACACCGCCCTCACCGTCGCCGCGCCCGACATGACGAGGGACCTCGGGCTCTCCAGCGCCGACCTGCAATGGGTGATCGACGGCTACACCGTGCCCTACGCGGCGCTGATGCTGCTGCTCGGCGCGATCGGCGACAAGTACAGCCGGCGCGGGGCGCTCGTCCTCGGACTCGTGGTCTTCGGCGGCGGCGCCGTCTTCGGCTACCTCGCCGACAGCGCGGCGACCGTCATCGCGGCCCGCGCCGTGATGGGCGTCGGCGCGGCGCTGATCATGCCGGCCACGCTCTCGCTGCTCGCCGCGACCTTCCCGCGGGCGGAGCGAGCCAAGGCGATCACGCTGTGGACCGCCACCGCCGGGCTCGCCATCGCCGCCGGACCGGTGGTCGCCGGTGCGCTGCTGCGCAACCACGGCTGGTCCTCGACCTTCCTGATCAACGTGCCCGTCGCGGTCGTCGCGATCGTCGCTGCCCTCGTCCTCATACCGCCGTCCAAAGCCGGTCACCACGACCGCATCGACTACGTCGGCGGACTCCTGTCGGTGGTCTGGACCGGCGCGCTGATCTACATGATCATCGAGGGGCCGCACTTCGGCTGGGGTGTCAAGGCCGTGACGGCGGCCGTGATCGCGGGCGTCGGCCTGGTCGCGTTCGTCCTGTGGGAGCTGCGCCACCCCCGCCCGATCCTCGACGTGCGCCGCTTCACCGGCCGCCGGTTCGCCGGCTCCAACCTGGCCGTCGCCCTGTTCTTCCTCGCCGTCTTCGGCGCCTTCTACTACCTCACCCAGCACCTGCAGTTCGTCCTCGGCTACGACGCCCTGGAGACCGGCGTACGCATGCTGCCGCTGGCCGGCGCCGTCTTCGTCGGCTCGGCCGTGACCGGGTTCCTGACCCCGCGCGTCGGCATGAAGTGGACCGTCACCGCGGGCATGGTCGGCGGCACCACCGCCCTCGCGCTGCTGACCCAGGTCGACGCGGGTTCGACGTACTCCGACTTCCTGGCACCGCTGATCATCCTGGGCCTCGCCATCGGCCTCGCCCTCTCGCCCTGCACCGACGCCATCATGGGCACGTTCCCTGAGTCCGAACTCGGCGTCGGCGGCGCGGTCAACGACACCTCGCTGGAGCTGGGCGGCTCGCTCGGCATCGCGATCCTCGGCTCGCTGCTCGCGACGTCGTACGGCAACCACCTGAGCGACGCGACGGCGGGCAGCAAGCTGCCCGCCAGCGCCCTGGACACCGCCCAGGACTCGGTCGGCGCCGGATACGCGGTCGCCCAGGGCATCGGCGACAAGGCGCACGCGCTGGCCGCTCAGGCCGCCAAGGCGACCGACCCGCAGCAGGCCGCCCAGCTCAAGCAGCAGGCCGCCGAACTCGCCGCCGGCGCCCGGCAGATGACCCACGCGGTCGGCTCCTCCTTCTCGGACGCCGTCGCCCACACCAGCCTGGTCGGCGCCGTGATCCTCGGCATCGGCACGATCCTGGTGGCCGTCCTGCTGCCGCGCCGTGAAGCCACCACGCCGGACGTGAAGACCGAGGAGAGGGAACTGGCGAACAGCTCGGCCGGCTGACCGTTCCTTGCCTTCATCCACTAACGTGCCGCTCCGGATCAATCGGAACGGCACGTTCGTGCGTGGCGTCCCTAAGGACGAGTCGGTACGGGTATGGAGGCGCGGGGGATGAAGATCGACTGGGATCGGCGGACGTGTGCGCGGAAGGGGCATGTGACCTACGCGCCCGACGACCCGCGGCTGCGGCTGCGGTTGCGTGCCGAGACCGCGCTCGGGGACGTGTGGCGCTGTCTGCGCTGCGGTGACTTCGTGCTCGGTGAGCCGCACGGCTCGGGACCGGCCGACGACGCGCCGCTGGTGCCGCGCGGCAAGGTTCTGCGGGACCTGTTCATCCTGCGCTTCCTGGCGATCGAGCGGGCGGTGCGCGGGGTGTTCATCGTGCTGGTCGCGGTGGCCGTCTGGAAGTTCAGCAACAGCCAGGACGCGGTGCGCCGGCTCTTCAACGAATACCTGGACGTCTTCCGCCCGGTGTTCCGGCACTTCCACTACGACCTCGACCACTCACCGGTCGTCGGCTCCATCCAGAAGGTCTTCGGCTACAAGCACTCCACGCTGCTGCTGGTGGCCGCCCTGCTGCTCGCCTATGCGCTGATCGAGCTGGTCGAGGCCGTCGGCCTCTGGTACGCCAAGCGCTGGGCGGAATACCTCACGGTGATCGCGACGGCCGCGTTCCTCCCGCTGGAGATCTACGAACTCACCGAGAAGGTCAGCTATCTGAAGATCGTCACCCTCGTCCTCAACCTCCTCGCGGTGCTGTACATCGCCGTGGCCAAGCGCCTGTTCGGGCTCCGGGGCGGTCGCAAGGCCTTCGAGGAGGAACGGCACAGCGCGTCCCTGATGGAGGTCGAGGAGTCGGCGGGCGTCCTGGCCTGACCGAGCCCGGTGTCCCGGCCCGTTCGCCGGCCGCCTTGCCTTGACGCCGACGTCAAGGCCTACGGTCGTAGGCATGCGAATCGGCGAGCTGGCCGCACGGGCCGGGACCACGACGCGCGCCCTGCGCTACTACGAGGCGCGCGGGCTGCTGCCGGCGCGGCGCGACGGCAACGGGCATCGCACGTACGACGAGGCCGATCTGCGGCTGCTGGAGCAGATCCGGACGCTGCGGGACTTCGGCTTCGAGCTGGAGGAGACGCGGCCCTTCGTGGAGTGTCTGCGCGCCGGGCACCCGGAGGGCGACTCCTGTCCGGCCTCGCTCGCGGTCTACCGGCGCAAGCTGGACGAGCTGGACGGTCTCATGGGGCAGCTGGCGGCGGTGCGGGAGACGGTCGCCGGGCAGCTGCGGCGGGCCGAGCTGGCCCGTGACGCGCTGGCCGCCGAGGCGCTGGTTCCGGGGGGCCCGGAGCCCGTGTGCGAACTGGGAGGGCTTTCGCGATGAGCTTGGTGAGCGGACTGGCCGAGGTGACGGACGCCGATTTCGCGGCGGAGGTGAAGGACTCGGACCTGCCGGTCCTGGTGCAGTTCACGGCCGACTGGTGCGGGCCGTGCCGGCAGCTCGGGCCGGTCCTGAAGGACATCGCCTTCGAGGAGGGCGACCGGCTGAAGATCGTGCAGCTGGACGTGGACCGCAATCCGGAGACGACCGTTGCCTACGGTGTGCTGTCGACGCCCACCCTGATGGTCTTCCGGGACGGCGAGCCGGTGCGGTCGATGGTGGGGGCGCGGCCCAAGCGGCGGCTGCTGGAGGAGCTGGCCGACGTGCTGCGGTGATCGGGGGACCATGCGGTCCCGCCCACGAAAAAATCCCCTGAGCAATTGCGCTCGGGGGATTTCTGTGCGTATATTCAATGGTTCGCGACTTCATTTTGGAAAAGGTCGCGAAGAAGTTCAACGAGCACAGTATATCCGGGCGGGAGCGGAATTGTCAAACACCGAATTTCCGGACGATGAATTGCGGCACGAGCAGGAATTCATCGACGGACTGTACGCGCGCGTGGACGTACTGACCGGCGAGGCCGAGACCTCGGTCACGGACGCGCTCGCCCAGGGCGACAAGCCCATGCAGGCCCGGCTGGAGCGCGACATCCTGGTCGCCGAGCGCTCGGGGCTGCTCGCCGCGCTGAACGCCGTCGACGGCTCGCTGTGCTTCGGCCGGATCGACCTTGCCGACAGCGCCACCCACCACATCGGCCGGATCGGGCTGCGCGAGGACGACGCCGAGCGCACCCCCGTCCTCATCGACTGGCGCGCCGATGTCGCCCGCCCCTTCTACCTGGCCACCGGGCACACCCCGATGGGGCTGCGCCGGCGCCGGCACCTGACCACCGAGGGCCGGACCGTGACCTCGCTGCACGACGAGATCCTGGACCTCGGCGACGCCACCCGCACCGGGTACGAGGACCCGAGCGGCGACGCCGTGCTGCTGGCCGCGCTGAACTCGGCGCGCACCGGCCGGATGAGCGACATCGTGCAGACCATCCAGGCCGAGCAGGACGAGATCATCCGGGCGCCGTACCGCGGGGTGCTGGTGGTCGAGGGCGGACCGGGCACGGGGAAGACGGCGGTCGCGCTGCACCGCGCCGCCTATCTGCTCTACGAGTACCGTGAGCTGCTGGCCCGCCGGGCCGTGCTGATCGTCGGCCCCAACCCGGCCTTCCTCGGCTACATCGGCGAGGTGCTGCCCTCGCTCGGCGAGACCGGGGTGCTGCTGGCCACGGTCGGCGAGCTGTTCCCCGGGGTGAAGGCGACCGCCGTCGACACCCCGCAGGCCGCGGCCGTGAAGGGCCGCGCCGACATGGCCGAGGTGCTCGCCGCCGTCGTACGCGACCGGCAGGCCCTGCCGGACCCGGTGATCGCGATCGAGCACGACCGCGAGGTGCTGATGCTCGACGACGGGCTCGTCGGCGTCGCCCGCGAGCGCACCCGCGCCGCCAAGCTGCCCCACAACGCCGCCCGCGAGCACTTCGAGGGCCACATCCTCAACACCCTGACCGAGCTGTACGCCGAACGCGTCGGCACCGACCCCTACGACGGCAGCAGCCTGCTCGACGCCTCCGACGTCACCCAGATCCGCGACGAACTCGCCGAGAACCCCGAGGTCTGGTCGGCCGTCGACCAGTTGTGGCCCCGGATCACCCCGCAGCGCCTCGTCGCCGACTTCCTCGCCGAACCGCACGACTACCTGCCGGAGGCGGACGCGGACGCGATCCGCAGGCCCGTGTCCCGCGTCTGGACCGTCGCCGACGTCCCGCTCCTCGACGAGGCGGCCGAACTCCTCGGCGAGGACGACCGGTTGGCGCGCGCCCGCGCCGACCGCGAGCGCGAGACCCAGGTCGCCTACGCGCAGGGCGTGCTGGACGTGTCGTACGCGTCCCGGACGTACGAGTTCGAGGACAAGGACGACGACGATTCCGAGGTGCTGTCCGCGCACGACATCATCGACGCCGAGCGGTTCGCCGAGCGGCAGGAGGAGGCGGACCACCGCAGCGCCGCCGAGCGGGCGGCGGGCGACCGCACCTGGGCGTTCGGGCACATCATCGTGGACGAGGCGCAGGAGCTGTCGCCGATGGCCTGGCGGCTGCTGATGCGGCGCAGCCCGACCCGCTCGATGACCCTGGTCGGCGATCCCGCCCAGACCGCCGAGGCGGCCGGTGTGGGCTCCTGGGAGCAGATCCTCGCGCCCTACGTCGAGGACCGCTGGGAGCACACCCGGCTCGGCGTCAACTACCGCACCCCGGCCGAGATCATGGAACTGGCCGCGGCCGTGGTCCGCGCCGAGCACCCGGACTTCGAGCCGCCCAGCTCGGTCCGCGCCACGGGCGTACGGCCCTGGGTGCGGCGGGCGGACGGCGAGCTGCCCGAGGCCGTGGCCAAGGCGGTCGCCGAACTCACCCCGGACGAGGGCCGGCTGGCGGTGATCGCCCCGCGCGAGCTGCACCGCTCCCTGGCCGCCCGGCTGGACGGCGTCACGGCGGGCACCGAGCCCGATCTGACCCGTACGGTCGTGCTGCTCGACCCCCGCCAGGCCAAGGGCCTCGAATTCGACTCGGTCCTGGTGGTGGAGCCGGCCCGGTACGGCACGAGCGACCTGTACGTCGCCCTGACCCGCGCCACCCAGCGGCTCGGGGTGCTGCACACGGGTTCGCTGCCGCGGGGCCTGGCCGACGCCGGAGGGGCCGGATCGAGCTGACCGGTGCGGCGGGCCGCCTCCGGGTGATCATGTGGACGCCCCGTGCCCGGGTCGTTGGTCCGGGCACGGGGCGGGGCGGTTCGCCATGACGACAGGCCCTAGGCCGGGCGCAGCCACACGGTGGCGAGCGGCGGCAGCGTCAGCCGGATGCCGGCGGGGCGGCCGTGGGCGCCCTGTGAGCGCGGTTTGACCGGGTCGGGGTGGACGACGCCGCTGCCGCCGTAGCGGGCCGCGTCGGTGTTCAGGACCTCCTGCCAGGCCGGGATGTCGTCCGGGACGCCGAGGAGGTAGTCGTGGCGGACCACCGGGGACAGATGGGAGATCGCGAGGAGCGGGTTGCCGTCGGCGTCGAGACGCAGGAAGGCGACGACGTTGTCGTCGGCCGCGTCCCCGGTGATCCACTGGAAGCCCGCCGGATCGGTGTCCCGCTGCCACAGGGCCGGGGTGTCCCGGTAGCGGGTGTTCAGGTCCCGTACGAGTTCCCGCACCCCCCGGTGGTCGGCCGCGGCGCCATAGGACGGGTCGAGCAGCCACCAGTCGGGGCCGTGCGCCTCGGACCACTCGGCTCCCTGGGCGAACTCCTGTCCCATGAAGAGGAGTTGCTTGCCGGGGTGGGCCCACATGAAGCCGAGATAGGCGCGGTGGTTCGCGCGCTGCTGCCACCAGTCGCCGGGCATCTTCGAGACCAGTGCCTGCTTGCCGTGCACGACCTCGTCGTGGGAGATCGGCAGGACGTAGTTCTCGCTGTAGGCGTAGACCATCGAGAAGGTCATCTCGTGGTGGTGGTACCTGCGGTGCACCGGCTCGTGCTGGATGTACTGCAGGGAGTCGTGCATCCAGCCCATGTTCCACTTCAGCCCGAAACCGAGCCCGCCGAAGCCGCTCGGGCCCCTGTGGTGGGTGGGGCGGGTGACGCCGTCCCAGGCCGTGGACTCCTCGGCGATGGTGATCACGCCCGGGCAGCGCCGGTAGACGGTGGCGTTCATCTCCTGGAGGAAGGCCACCGCGTCCAGGTTCTCCCGGCCGCCGTGCTCGTTCGGCGTCCACTGTCCCGGCTCGCGCGAGTAGTCCAGGTAGAGCATCGAGGCGACGGCGTCCACGCGCAGGCCGTCGATGTGGAACTCCTCGCACCAGTAGACCGCGTTCGCTACCAGGAAGTTGCGCACCTCGCGCCGGCCGAAGTCGAACTCCAGGGTGCCCCAGTCGGGATGGGCGGCCCGCAGCGGATCGTGGTGCTCGTACAGCGGGCGCCCGTCGAACTCGGCCAGCGCCCAGTCGTCCCGCGGGAAGTGCGCCGGCACCCAGTCCATCAGCACACCGATCCCGGCCTGGTGCAGTCGGTCCACCAGGTACTTGAAGTCGTCCGGGGAGCCGAGGCGGGCCGTCGGCGCGTAGAAGCCGGTGACCTGGTAGCCCCAGGAGCCACCGAAGGGATGCTCGGCGACCGGCATGAGTTCCACGTGCGTGAAGCCCATCTCCTGGACATAGGCGGGCAGTTCCTGGGCCAGCTCGCGGTAGGTCAGTCCGGGCCGCCAGGAGGGCAGATGGACCTCGTACACGGAGAAGGGGGCCTCGTGCACCGGGGTGTCCGCGCGGTGCGCCATCCACCGCGTGTCGGCCCACTCGTGGTGCGAGGCGTGCACGATCGACGCGGTGGCGGGCGGGGTCTCCGTGCGGCGGGCCAGCGGATCGGCGCGCAGGGTGCGGGAGCCGTCCGGGCGGGTGATCTCGAACTTGTACACCTCGCCCTCGCCGATCCCCGGCACGAACAGCTCCCACACCCCCGAGGAGCCCAGCGAGCGCATCGCAAAGCCCGTCGCGTCCCAGAAGTCGAAACCGCCCGCGATCCGCACGCCCCGCGCGTCCGGCGCCCACACCGCGAACCGGACGCCCGCCACTCCCTGATGGCTGGTGACGTGCGCGCCGAGCGCCTGCCACAGCTGCTCGTGCCGGCCCTCGCCGATCAGATGCAGGTCCAGCTCGCCGAGGGTGGGCAGGAAGCGGTAGGGGTCCTCGGTGTCCAGGACCGTCCCCTCGTGCGCCACCAGCAGCCGGTACTCCGGCACCTCGGGCAGCGGCAGCAGCCCCGAGAAGAACCCGTCGCCGTCGTCGTGCAGCTCGGCCCGCAGCGCGTCGGCGACGACCGTGACGGACCGCGCGGACGGCCGCAGGGCCCGTACGGCGACGCCTCCTCGCACCGGGTGGGCGCCCAGCACGGAGTGCGGGTCGTGATGGGTGCCGTGCAGCAGCCGTTCGCGGTCGGTGCGGGAGACGGCGGCCCCCGGGACCTGTTGCGGGGCGGCCGGCTTCTTGGTCGTCACGGACGAGCCTCCTGGTCTTCACGCGGCGAGGCGACGGATCGCCGAGAGCGGTACGGGGAGCCAGTCGGGCCGGTGCCGGGCCTCGTAGACGACCTCGTAGACCGCCTTGTCGGTCTCGTAGGCCCGCAGCAGCACCGGATCGGTGCGCGGATCGCGGCCGGACACCTCCGCGTACCCGCGGCAGTAGGCGGCCCGGCAGGCTCGCGCCCAGTGGGGCGCGGGTGAGCCCGCCGAGTGGGCCGCGTAGTCGAAGGAGCGCAGCATGCCCGCGATGTCCCGCACCGGGGGCTGCGGCAGGCGGCGCTCGGCGGGTGGCCGGGCCGGCTCGCCCTCGAAGTCGATCAGCGACCACCGCCCGGACGGCGAGCGCAGACACTGACCGAGGTGCAGATCCCCGTGGATCCGCTGGGCGGTCCAGGTGCGGCCCCCGGCGGCCAGTTCGGCCAGCGCCCGGTAGGCCGCGCGCAGTCCGCTCTCGTACGGCCGCAGGCCGGGCACCGCCTGGACGGCCGCGGCCAGCCGCTCGGTCATCCCGTCGGCCAGCGAGCGCAGCTGGACCGGGCCGAGGGTGGTCGTCGGCAGGGCGCGGGCGAGCGCGGTGTGCACCTCGGCGGTGGCCCGGCCCAGCTCGCGCGCCTCGGCGACGAAGTCCTCGCCCTTGGCCAGCTCGCGCAGCGCCAGCTCCCAGCCGTCGCTCGCCCCGCTGACGAAGGGCTGCAGCACGGCAAGGACGTACGACTCCGTGTCGATCTCGGCGTGCAGCCAGGCCGTCGGCGCGGGCACCCGTGGGCAGCCCTCGCGGGCCAGCGCCAGCGGGATCTCCAGGTCGGGGTTGACGCCGGGCTCGACCCGGCGCAGCAGTTTCAGGATGAACGTATCGCCGTAGACGATCGACGAGTTGGACTGCTCTGCGGTCATCAGCCGGGCCACCAGGCCCTCGCGGATCTCCTGGCGCGGGTCCCGGGCGAAACGCAGCCCGCCGATGCGGGCCTGGGTGCGCAGGGCCTCCAGGAGCACCTCGGCGGGCCGGGGGTCGTACAGGGCCTCGTACACCGTGCGTCCGGCGAACGGCCCGTCCTGCACATGTCCGATCAGCGCGGGCGCCAGCCGGGGCGGCAGCGCCTCGCGCACGCCTATGAGGAGCTGGTAGCAGTCACCGGGGTGCGGTTCGGCGCCCAGCACGGACGGCTGGTGGACGCGCAGCAGCAGATGGTAGAGGCCCAACTTGCCGTCGGGCGGCAGCAGTTCGGTGGCGGCCACGGGGGTGAACCCGGTGACCGGCCGTCCCTTGCCGGCGAACCAGCGCTGCCTGGGCAGCCATTCGCGCAGCAGGGGATCGAGCGAAGCGAGGAGGTGACCGGTGGTGCGGGGGCTGTCGGGAGGGGTGACCGTTTCCGCCATGGGTGTCACGTCCTTTCCCCGGATCGTCGGGGTGTTACTGATGCGTGCCCTGGGTGGGGCGGTGGAAACCGCCCCACGGGCAGGGGCCTAGCCAGCCTCCCGGCGCAGCCGGAACCAGTAGAAGCCGTGCCCCGCGAGGGTGAGCAGGTACGGCAGCTCGCCGATCGCCGGGAATCGGACCCCGCCGAACAGCTCGACCGGGTGCCGTCCGCAGAACCGGCTCAGGTCCAGCTCGGTGGGCTGGGCGAAGCGGGAGAAGTTGTGGACGCACAGCACCAGGTCGTCCCCTCCCTCCTTCGTCAGGGGGGCTTCCCGGAGGAAGGCGAGCACCGCCGGGTTGGAGGACTGCAGTTCGTCGTAGGAGCCGAGTCCGAAGGCGGGGTTCTGCTTGCGGATCTCGATCATGCGGCGGGTCCAGTGGAGCAGTGAGGACGGCGAGGACAT
>NZ_KQ948216.1:360513-361111 GCF_001514035.1 Streptomyces yokosukanensis
GGAGGCCTCGACGTTGGTGACCTGGTAGCCGTAGACGGGGTCCATGATCGTGGGCAGGAACAGGCGTCCGGGGTCGCTGGAGGAGAAGCCGGCGTTGCGGTCGGGGGTCCACTGCATCGGGGTGCGTACGGCGTCGCGGTCGCCGAGCCAGATGTTGTCGCCCATGCCGATCTCGTCGCCGTAGTAGAGGATCGGCGAGCCGGGCAGGGAGAGCAGGAGTGCGGTGAACAGCTCGATCTGGTTGCGGTCGTTGTCGAGGAGGGGGGCGAGGCGGCGGCGGATGCCGATGTTGGCGCGCATCCGTGGGTCCTTGGCGTATTCGGCCCACATGTAGTCGCGTTCTTCGTCGGTGACCATTTCGAGGGTCAGCTCGTCGTGGTTGCGCAGGAAGATGCCCCACTGGCAGCCGGAGGGGATGGCGGGTGTCTTGGCGAGGATCTCGGAGACGGGGTAGCGGGACTCGCGGCGTACGGCCATGAAGATGCGGGGCATGACGGGGAAGTGGAAGGCCATGTGGCACTCGTCGCCGCCGGAGGAGTAGTCGCCGAAGTAGTCGACGACGTCCTCGGGCCACTGGTTGGCCTCCGCCAGCAGCACC
>NZ_KQ948217.1 GCF_001514035.1 Streptomyces yokosukanensis
AGAACGGTCGCTTCCTTTGTACTCACCCTCTCGGGCTTTCCTCCGGGCTTCCCTTCGGCGTTTCAAACTCTATCAGGGTTTTTCCGTCTCTCTGACCACCCTCCTGCGAGCACGCAGAAGCGGATCCAGAGATAGGATCTGACGAGTTTGGGTTCTGTTGAGTCAGGTCGCTCTCGCGTCCCTTCGCCCCAAGCAGGAGTACGACTGTACACGGAGCTCTGAAGGCCGTGCAAATCCACGGGGTTGGTGGTCTAGACCACTAACTGGTAGCTTCTAAACGGAACCGCCACTTCATCTGACATACCCTGCTGCTCAAGGTGCCGTCGGGACAGGCAACGACGGCCCGTAAGCAGCTCCACTCCTTGGGAGGCTTCCCATGACCACCGTGACGTCCCCTCTTGCCGGACGTGCCATCGGACTGGCCGAAGTGCCGGATCCGGTCTTCTCCGGGGCCATGGTCGGCCCGGGCACCGCGATCGACCCCGTGCGTGAGGCCTCCGAGGCCGTCGCACCCGTGGACGGCGTCATCGTCTCCTTGCACCCGCATGCCTTCGTCGTGGTGGACGGGAGCGGACACGGCGTGCTCACCCATCTCGGCATCGACACCGTTCAGCTCAACGGCGAGGGTTTCGAGCTGCTCGTCAACAAGGGCGACACCGTGACGCGCGGTCAGGCCGTCGTGCGCTGGAACCCGGCCGCCGTGGAGGCCGCCGGCAAGTCCCCGGTCTGCCCCGTCGTCGCGCTCGAAGCCACGGCCGAGTCCCTCTCCGACCTGCGTGACAGCGGTGACGTGAAGGCCGGCGACAGCCTCTTCTCCTGGAACTGACGGAACGGCCGTCGCACGACGGCGAACTGGACAATCACCGCGGCGGCGGGACCCGCCGCACTATCGGAGACGGGTGAGATGGAGACAACGCTGCGAGGCGTGGGCGTGAGCCATGGCGTGGCCATCGGCGAGGTTCGGCACATGGGTACGGCGGTGCTGGAGCCGCCGGCCAAGTCGATCCCGGCGGGGGAGGCGGAGCGTGAGCAGGGCCGCTCCCGTCAGGCCGTGGACGCCGTCGCCGCCGATCTGATGGCGCGCGGCAATCTGGCGGGGGGCGAGGCTCAGGCCGTGCTCGAGGCGCAGGCCATGATGGCCCAGGACCCCGAGCTGATGGCGGACGTGGACCGGCGCATCGTCGTCGGCAGCACGGCCGAGCGTGCGGTGTACGACGCGTTCGCGGCGTACCGCGAGCTGCTGGCGGGTGCCGGTGAGTATCTCGCCGGTCGGGTGGCCGACCTGGATGACGTGCGGAATCGTATTGTCGCCCGGCTGCTCGGTGTGCCGATGCCGGGTGTGCCGGACAGTGACCACCCGTATGTGCTGGTGGCGCGGGATCTCGCTCCTGCCGACACCGCTTTGCTGGATCCCTCTCTGGTGCTCGGCTTCGTGACCGAGGAGGGCGGGCCGACCAGTCACAGCGCGATCCTGGCGCGGGCGCTGGGTGTGCCGGCGGTCGTGGCGCTGCCGGGCGCAGGTGAGCTGGCCGAAGGCACGGTGATCGCCGTCGACGGCAGCACCGGCGACATCTTCGTGAACCCCAGCGAGGCGAAGAAGGCGGAGCTGGAGGCCGCGGCCGCCGAGCGCAAGGCCGCGCTGGCCGCCTCGTCCGGGCCGGGTGCGACCGCGGACGGGCACAAGGTGCCGCTGCTGGCCAATGTGGGTGGGCCGGCGGACGTACCGGCCGCGCTGGAGGCAGGGGCCGAGGGGGTCGGTCTGTTCCGTACCGAGTTCCTGTTCCTGGACGACAGCAAGAACGCTCCTTCCGAGCAGAAGCAGGTGGAGGCCTACCGGCAGGTGCTGGAGGCGTTCCCCGAGGGCCGTGTGGTCGTTCGGGTGCTGGACGCGGGCGCGGACAAACCGCTGGACTTCCTGACTCCGGCGGACGAGCCGAACCCGGCGCTGGGCGTGCGGGGTCTGCGGACGCTGCTGGACCACCCGGAGGTGCTGCGTACGCAGCTGACCGCGCTGGCGAAGGCCGCCGAGGGGCTGCCCGTCTACCTTGAGGTCATGGCGCCGATGGTGGCGGACCGCAAGGACGCGCGGGCGTTCGCGGACGCCTGCCGTGAGGCGGGGCTGCAGGCGAAGTTCGGTGCGATGGTGGAGATCCCGTCGGCCGCGCTGCGGGCGCGTTCGATCCTGCAGGAGGTCGAGTTCCTCTCGCTGGGGACAAATGACCTCGCGCAGTACACGTTCGCGGCCGACCGTCAGGTGGGCGCGGTGTCCCGGCTTCAGGACCCGTGGCAGCCGGCGCTGCTGGACCTGGTGGCGCTGTCGGCGGAGGCGGCCAAGGCCGAGGGCAAGAGCTGTGGTGTGTGCGGTGAGGCGGCGTCCGACCCGCTGCTGGCCTGTGTGCTGACCGGTCTGGGTGTCACCTCCCTGTCGATGGGTTCGGCGTCCATTCCTTATGTCCGGGCGACGCTGGCGAAGTACACGCTGGCGCAGTGCGAGCGGGCCGCTGGGGCCGCGCGTGCCGCGGACAGCGCCGAGGAGGCGCGCAGTGCGGCTCAGGCGGTGCTGTCCGGCGAGTAGCCGTAGCGGCGCTGCCGGTGTGCCGGGTTCAGGGGCGTCCCGCCTTCGGGTGGGGCGCCCCTGGTGCGTCCGGTGCGGTGCGGGCGTGTTCGGCGCTCGGGGTGGCTGGTTCGGTCAGTGGCGGTGGCCCGGTGCGGGGCTCTCGTCTCCGAGGTCGGGGGGCCGGCGGTAGTCGACGCCGGATTCCGGGGAGATGAGCTCTCCGGAGACGGCGTCGGTGCAGTAGGCGTCGAACACTTCGGAGGCGGTGAGGGGTTCGAGGTTTCCGGCGCGCAGCCGCCAGCCGTAGACGCCGTCGCTCCTGCCGGGGGCGCTGGTGCGCAGGACCAGTCCGCCGGGGCTGCGGGTGGCGAGGCCGAGGGCGAGGACGCTGGTGAACTCCAGGGCTTCGGCCTCGTCGAGGCGGGTGTCGCCGTGGCCGTCCTGGTCGCCGTGCAGGACGGAGATGAGGGTGTCCGGTGGTCCGGAGACGCTGCACACGAGGTGTCGGTTGCCGGGTGGTGCGGTGTCGAGGATGCGGACCAGGAGGTCGGAGGCGCGGGTGAAGGCCGCCTTGCCGATGTCCTCGCCGCAGGTGGGGCAGGGGCCGAGGCGGGAGAGCAGGGTGGTGGCGTACTCCCAAGTGGCCTGTCGTACGGCCTCGTCCACGAGGTCCGGTAGGAGGGTGGCGAGGGGCCGGCCGTCGTAGGGGATGGTGGGGCCCGTGGCCGCGAGTTCCGCGGTGAAGCGGGTGCGGCTGGCCGGGGCTTCCGGGTCGAGGCCTGCTTGCGCGCAGTAGTCGGCGTAGTCCTCGGGGTCGAACAGGGCGAGTGTGGTGTGGGTGCCCTGGGCGGCGCGGGCCTCGAGGACGGCCTCGACCTGGCGGAGGTAGGTCGTGTGGTCGTCGAAGGTGAAGCTGCGGTAGCGCCGCATGGTGCGGAAGTCGTGTTCGTCGGTGAGCAGGCCGATGGTGCCGGCGATCTCGCGGCACAGGACGCGTCGCATGGTCTGGTGGTCGGTGTGCGCCATGTTTCCCCCAAAGTGCGCAGTCGATCAATGCTCACTCACCGTAACCGGCGGCACTGACAACGGGCCGCGCTGGAGGCGGCCGCGGACCAGGCGGTGCTGGAGTGCGCAGGTCACGGCGATGGTGGCGCCGAAGACGGTCCAGCCGAGGGGGCCGGTGGCGATGGCCGCGGTGACGGCGAACGGTCCGAGGCTGCGCTGGCCCGACTGGGCGAGGCCGTGGACGCCGAGGTAGGCGCCCTGCGCGGTGTCGGGGGCGAGGGCCACGGAGAGTTCCCAGGACACGACGGCGTGCAGCATCTCGGCCAGGGTGAAGAGTGCGGCGGACGCGGTGAGCAGGCAGACCGCCTGGAGGGTGCCGCCGGTTGTGGACAGGGTCATGGCGATGCCGCCGGCGGCGGAGGCGGCGGACAGCGGGACGAGCAGCTTCCGGGCTGCCGAGGTGGTGGTGCCGTAGCGGGCGAGCGGCACTTGGAGGGCGACCACCATCACGTTGTTGAGGACGAGCAGCAGGGGTGCGAGGCCGTGCGGGACGCCCTCGCTGTGCGCGATCCACAGGGGCAGGCCGATCTGGAAGACGCTGTCGTCGAGGAAGAGGACCGTCTCGGTCGCGACGAAGGCGAGGTACATGCGGTCGCGCCAGGGGCTGGTCGGCCCGGCGGTGCGGGAGGCGGTACCGGTGCCGGTGCGGGCGGCGATGCGGCTGCCGGACGGGGGTTCCGCGCAGGTCGGTGTGAGGAGCGCGATCGCCAGGAAGGAGAGTCCGTCGCCGATGAGGAGCCCGTGGTAGGCGGTGGTGGTGCCGAGGGCGAGGGCGGCCGCGGCGGCGAGACCGCCCAGGGCCCATCCGGCGTTGGAGGCGGTGCGGTTGACGGCTTGGTAGCGGACTCGGTCGGGTCCGGCGACGCGGTTGGCGTAGAGCTTGGTGAGGACGCTGGAGGCGCGGTCGCCGAAGCTGCCGAGGGCGGAGATCGCGAGCAGTGGAAGGTAGTGGTCGGTGGCGAGCAGGCCGAAGGTCGCGATCGCGCGCAGGAGTTGGAGTGCGGTCAGGATCCGGGTGAGGGGATGGCGGTCGGCGAGGCGTCCGGCGAGGGGCGCGCCGGCGATGCCGATGGCGCCGGACACGGCGGCGAGGGTGCCGACCTGGGCGAGGGAGAGGCCGGAGACGTAGGTGAAGTACAGGACGGAGACGGATGCCCACAGGCCGTTGCCGATGCGGTCGATGAAGGTGATAAGGAGCATCCGGCGTCCGTCGCGGCCGCCTGGGATGCGGGGCGGCCGGACGGCGGTCTCGGGCTCGGCTTCCACGGTTCCCCCCGGGTGAAGCTTGTCGGAACTTGCCGCGAGTTATGTGTTGATACATAATCGGCAACGTGGCAACACAATATGAGATCGGTGGTACGACGGCCAAGGGAATTGCCGGATCCGTCGAACGGGGTGTGGCGGAGGGAGCGTTGGCGCCGGGGGTCGCACTGCCTCCGGTGCGGCGGCTCGCGGACGAGCTGGGGGTGAGTCCGGGCACGGTCGCCACGGCCTACAAGGAGCTGCGACGGCGGGGCATCGTCGTCACGCGCGGGCGGGGCGGCACCGTGGTCGCTCCGGCCCCCGCGGTCGCGTCGCGCAGGCCGCCCAAGGTGCCCGAGGGAGTGCGGGACCTGGCCGGCGGGCATCCCGATCCGGCGCTGCTGCCCACTCTGCTGCCGCCGTCACATCTTTCCCCGGGCGTCCGCTCCCACCGCTCCGCGCCCCGGCTGGCGCGCCTCGAGGAGACGGTGCGCGACTGGCTGGGGGCGGACGGCGTCCCCGTAGAGCACGTGACGTTCGCGCACGGCGCGCTGGATCTGATCAACCGGGTGCTGTCCGTCGAGTTGCTCCCCGGGGACGGCGTGGCCATGGAGGATCCGGGATATCACCATCTGCTGGATCTGGTCGCGGCGCTGGGGCTGCGCAACGTCCCGGTCGCCGTGGACGACGAGGGGATGCGTCCGCAGGCCCTGCGGGCGGCTCTGCGGGCCGGAGTGCGGGCCGTGGTGCTCAGCCCGCGAGCGCAGAATCCGTACGGTGGATGCTTCTCCGCCGCCCGCCGGAACGCGCTGGCCGAGGTGCTGCGGGACGCGCCCGATGTGCTGGTGGTGGAGAACGACCACGCCTCCGAGGTGGCCGGCGCCGCCCTGCACACGCTGTCCGCCGCGGGTCCGGCCCGCTGGGTGCATGTGCGGACCGTGAGCAAGTTCCTGGGGGCCGATCTGCGCTGGGCGGCCGCCGCCTGTGACCCGGTCACGCTCGCCCGGCACGACGGTCGGCTGCTGCTGACCTCGGGCTGGGTCAGTCACCTGCTCCAGGAGACGGTGCACGGGCTGTTGACCGACGAGGGCACGCGCGCGTTGGTGGCACGCGCGCGTGAGACGTACGCGGTGCGTCGTACCGCGCTGGCCGGCGAACTGGCCGCGCGGGGCATCGCGTCGCGCGCCGCGAGCGGGCTGAACCTGTGGGTGCCGGTGCGCGACGAGTCGGCCGTGGTGAACGGGCTGCGGTCGTACGGCTGGTGGGTCGCGGCAGGCGCGAGGTTCCGCCTGTCGTCGGAGCCGGGGGTCCGGATCGCGGCCGCCGGGCTGGTGCCGGCCGATGCCGCACGGCTGGCCTCGGACTTCGTCGCCGTGCTGGGCGAGTCCGAGGCCACGTACGGCGGGTGAGTCCCGCGCGGTCAGCCGCGCTTGCGGGCCAGTTCCTCGTAGAAGTCGAGCAGGGCGAGGTTGTCGATGGAGCCGGGGTTGACCGCCTTCTCCAGGGGCGTGCCCTGCAGGAGGCGCTTGACGGGGACCTCGATGCGCTTGCCGGTGAGGGTGTGCGGGACGCCGGGCACCTCGATGACCTCGTCGGGTACGTGCCGCGGCGAGAGCTGTTCGCGGATGGCCTGCTTGATGCGGTTCAGGAGTGCCTCGTCGAGCACGGCGCCCGGTGCGAGGTGCACGAACAGCGGCATCCAGTAGCCGCCGTCGGGCTGCTCGATTCCGATGACGAGGGATTCCCTGATCTCGGGCAGGCGCTCGACGACCTCGTAGATGTCGGCCGAGCCCATGCGCACGCCCTGCCGGTTGAGGGTGGAGTCGGAGCGGCCGTGGATGATCACGGTGCCGCGCGAGGTGACCGTGATCCAGTCGCCGTGCCGCCAGACACCGGGGTAGGTGTCGAAGTAGCTGTCGTGGTAGCGGCTGCCGTCGGGGTCGTTCCAGAACCGGATCGGCATGGAGGGCATGGGCTCGGTGACGACCAGCTCGCCGACCTCGTCGACGACGGGACGGCCGCCCGGGTCCCAGGCCTGCAGGTCGGTGCCGAGGCCGGGGGCCTGGAGTTCACCTGTGTACACCGGGAGCGTCGGTACACCGCCGGCGAGGCAGGAGCAGACGTCGGTGCCGCCGCTGACGGAGGCGATCCACAGGTCGTCGCGGACCTCGTCGTGCAGCCAGCGGAAACCGTCGGGCGGCAGCGGCGAGCCGGTGGTGGCGACGCACTTCATGGCGGTCAGGTCGTAGTCGCGCGCGGGGTGGACGCCGGCCTTGCGGCAGGCCATGACGTAGGCGGCGGAGGTGCCGTACAGGGTGGCTCCGGTGCGTTCGGCGACCCGCCACTGGGCACCGGTGTCCGGGTAGCCGGGGCTGCCGTCGTACAGGACGATCGTCGTGCCCGTGAGCAGGCCGGAGACGAGGAAGTTCCACATCATCCAGCCGGTCGAGGTGTACCAGAAGAAACGATCCTCGGGCCCGAGGTCGCAGTGCAGGCCGAGCTGCTTGAGGTGTTCGACCAGGATGCCGCCCTGGGACTGGACGATGGCCTTGGGCAGGCCCGTGGTGCCGGACGAGTACAGCACCCACAGCGGGTGGTCGAAGGGCACCTGCTCGAAGACCGGTTCGGTGTCCCCCGCCGTCAGCGCCGACCACTGCAGGGCTCCCTCGGGTGCCTCGGTGCCGAGCAGCGGGATGTGGACGACGGCGCGCACGGTGGGCAGCTCGCGGCGCAGCTCGGCGACGATGTCGCGGCGGTCGTGCTCCTTGCCGCCGTACCGGTAGCCGTCGACGGTGAACAGGACCACGGGTTCGACCTGCTGGAAGCGGTCGAGGACGCTGCGGGCGCCGAAGTCGGGGGCGCAGGAGGTCCACACGGCGCCGACGGCGGCCGTGGCGAGCAGGGCGACGACGGCCTGGGGGATGTTGGGCAGATAGCCGCTGACGCGGTCGCCGGGACGGACCCCGAGGGCACGCAGCTCGGCCGCGAGGGAGCCGACCTGGCGCCGCAGTTCGGCCCAGGTCACCGGGCGAGGTTCCTGGGTCTCGTCGACGTGCAGCAGGGCAGGCAGGTCCGCGCGGTCGGCCGCGGCACGCAGGGCGTGCTCGGCGTAGTTGAGGGTGGCTCCGGGGAACCACTGGGCGCCCGGCATCGAGCGGTCGCCGAGCACGCGCGCGTAGGGCGTCGAGAACCGTACGTCGAAGAACTCCGCGAGGGCCTTCCAGAAGGTGTCCAGCTGATCGACGGACCACAGGTGCAGGGCGGAGTAGCCGCCTTCGGCCGGGGCGCCGTGGTGCTCGGCGGCCCATGCCTGGAACTGTGTGATGCGGGCCTGGGCGATCCGCTGGGGATCGGGCTGCCAGAGCGGCTGGGGGTTCGCGGTCGACATGGGGCGGCTCCCGGGCTGTGCGCGTCGTGGGCGTCGGTCCGCGCACGGGCTGGGGTGTGTGCGTGACGCGGCTGACAGGGACGATGCCATGTGATCGACTTCTACACCAGGGTGCGCCCCACATAGTCCGTGTCGTGAAGATGTGGTCCCAACACGGGTGAACGGCAGTTGAACGACACGCGCGCGTGGGGTGCTCAGTGGCAGGGTGAGCAGCATGGACGGTCGTGACCTGGTGCGTTCGGTGAGTGTGGTGGGTTCGGGGAGGGCAGCTCGGGGGTTGCGTACCGTACGGGCCGCGTGGCGCAGGCGGCGGATCGACGCCGCCGGGCTGCCGCGGCGGGGTCCCGAGCGGGCGCGGGTTCCGGGTCAGGTGCAGAGCGCGGAGCCGGGCCCGGGCGGCGGGCTGATCCGGTTCGCCCGGTCCGAGCTGCGGATCACCGTCGCGGTGAACGGGGCGGTTTTCTGGGGCTGGGACGGGACGGGCCCCCAGCCGTCGTACGCGCTCGCGGGCGGCTCGCCGGAGCCGGATCCGCGGGCGGTGCTGGAGCCGGACAAGGACGGTGGCTGGCGGGTGGTCGCCGAACGGGTCACGGTCACCGTCTCGCGGCACGGCGCGGTCGAGGTGTGTACGCCGGGCGGCGTGACGCTGCGGCGGGATCTGCCGCCGCGCTGGTGGGAGCCGGTCGGCGGGGGCGCGGCACGGTGGATGCAGCGGTCGGAGGTGGCGGCCGACGCCCGCTTCTTCGGTCTGGGCGGACGGGCGGCCGGGCCTCGGCTGCGGGACGGCTCGTACCGGCTGTGGAACACCGATCCCGGGCGGCCGTTCCGTCCGGGGGACGATCCGCTGTATCTCACGATGCCGATACAGCTCGTGGTGGCCGACGCCGGCACGCATCTGGTGTTCCACGACACCACGTGGGACGGCACGGTGGTGCTGCGCGAGGGCGAGGAGGGAGCCGGGTCGGGCCACGACCGGACGGGGCGCTGCGAGGTGCGCATGGACGGCGGGCCGCTGCGCTGCTGGGTGGTCGTGGGCACCCCCGCGCGCGTGCTGCACACCTGGGCCTCGCTGACCGGCGCACCCGCGCTGCCGCCCGCGTGGGCGCTCGGTCACCATCACGCGCGGTGGGGTTTCGGCAGTGAGCAGGAGGTGCGCCGGATCGTCGCGGGCTACCGGCGGCACGGGCTGCCGCTGGACGCCGTGCACCTGGACATCGACCACTACGACGGCCACCAGGTGTTCACGGTCGACCAGGAGCGCTTCGCGAAGCTGCCCCGACTCGCCGAGGAGCTGCGGCGGGACGGGATCCGGCTGGTGTCGATCGTCGATCCGGCCGTGAAGGCGGCGCCGGGCAACTCCGTGTACGACAGCGGCACGGCAGTGGACGCGTTCGTGCGGGACGCCTCGGGGCGCACGGTGCGCGGTGTGGTGTGGGCCGGCGAGTCGGTCTTCCCCGACTTCACGCGCGCGGGTGTGCGCAAGTGGTGGGGCGGGCTGTACGAGGAGCGGCTCGCCCAGGGCTTCGCGGGCTTCTGGCACGACATGAACGAGCCGACGTCGTTCAACGCCTTCGGCGAGCCGACCCTGCCGCGTTCGGCCCGGCACGCCCTGGAGGGACGCGGGGGCGACCACCGGGAGGCGCACAACGTGTACGCGCTGTGCATGGCGCGAGCGGGCTACGAAGGGCTGCGCGAGCTGGCCCCCGGGCAGCGGCCCTTCCTGTTCTCCCGCTCCGGCTGGGCGGGGCTGCAGCGGTACGGGGGCACCTGGTCCGGGGACGTGGCGACGGGCTGGCCGGGGCTGCGGGCGTCGCTGTCGCTGGTGCTGGGTCTCGGGCTGTGCGGGGTGCCGTACTCGGGCCCGGACGTGGGCGGTTTCGACGGCAGCCCGTCGCCGGAGCTGTATCTGAGGTGGTTCCAGCTCGGTGCGTATCTGCCGCTGTTCCGCACGCACGCGAGCCTGCGGGCCGGGCGCCGGGAGCCCTGGGAGTTCGGTCCCGAGGTGCTGGAGCACGCGCGCGTGGCGCTGCTCGAACGGCGGCGGCTGCTGCCGTACTTCATGACGCTGGCGCATCTGGCCCGGCGCACCGGCGCGCCCTATGTGCGGCCGCTGTGGTGGGGGTCGCCGGAGGAACGGGCGCTGCGCGACTGCGAGGACACGTTTCTGCTCGGGGACGCTCTGCTGGTGGCTCCGGTCATGGACCCGGGTGCGGACCGGCGTGCGGTGCAGCTGCCGCGCGGGCGCTGGTACGACACGGTGACCGGGAAGGCGTACGAGGGACCGGCGCAGGTGCTCGTCGACGCGCCGCTGTCGCGGATACCGGTGTTCGCGCGCGCGGGTGCCGTCGTTCCGGTGCGGGGCGCCGACGGCGGTCCGGAGCTGGAGGTGTGGGCGCCCGCTCCGGGGCGGACCGGGGGCGGTCTGGTCGTGGCGGACGCGGGCGACGGGTGGGACGAACCGGAGCCGGAACGCTACGTCGCCCGCCGCCAGGGCCGGGAGGTGGTGGTCTCACGGGAGCGGGAGGACGGCTCGGGTGAGCCGCCCTACCCGGTGCGGGTGCGGGGGCTGGAGTGAGCCGCGCGGCTCAGAGGTACCGGCCCTCGAACCAGGCCCGTACGGCCACGGTGTGCAGCGGGAAGGCGAGTTCCTCGGGCCTGCGCAGCAGGTGCCAGCCCTCGGTCTCGTCCGTGGGCTCGGCGGGCGGGAGCCCGTCCACCGGACGCTCCGGGAGCAGCCCGAACAGCAGCAGGTGGCCGTCGGGCGAGCTCATGGCGTCCACGAGTCGCACGTCGCGTGCGGCCGCGTCGATGCCGGTCTCCTCCTTGAGCTCGCGTACGACGGCCTGCTTCCAGTCCTCCCGGTCGTCGACGTAGCCGCCGGGCAGTGCCGTGCCCCCGCGCGCGGGAGCGATGGTGCGGGTGATGACGACCAGGGCGGTGCCCTTGGTGTCGTACACGGGCTGGAGCGCGATCGCGACCGGCAGCGGATTGCGGTAGGCGACGGTCCCGCAGGACGGGCAGGTGCGCGGCCAGCCGGAAACGCCCTCTCCATAGGGCGCTCCGCAGCTCGAACAGTGCGAGTTCGGTACGGAGTTGACAGTTGAGTGGTGAGTTTCGGACACGCGCGGACTGTATCCGATCGGTGGAGGCCCCTCTTCCGGAGGACGCTCAGTCAGCGGCGGTGAGCGACTTCCAGGACACAGGGAAGTCGAAGTAGGTGTCCGGGTAGGGCTCCGGCTGGTACGTGTAGTGCCACCACTCCTCGGCGAGGTTCACGAATCCGGCACTCTCCAGGGTGCTCTTGAGCAGGAGGCGGTTGGCGCGCTGTGCGCCCTGGATGCGCGGGTCGAGCGTGTGCGCGAGGGTGTCGAAGCAGTCGAAGCCGGTGCCCATGTCGACGGAATTGTCGGGGAATCGATCCCTCTTGGGCGCGAAGCACGGCACGAGCGGCTCTCCCGGGTGGTAGGGGCGGGTCGGCCTCGCGGGGAGTTTCACGATCGTGAGGTCCATGGTCGAGCCGCGGCTGTGTCCGGACTTCTCGGCGATGTAACCGTCCTCGAACAGGCGGGTCTTGTCGACGTTGGGATAGAACTCGCCCTTTGTCGCCTGGTCGCCGAGGTCCTCGGCCCAGCGGACGAAGTGGTTCACGGCGCGCTGGGGCCGGTAGCAGTCGTAGACCTTGAGGGTGTAGCCCTTGCGCAGCAGGGTGAGCTGCGCCTTGTGGAGGGCTCGGGCGGCCGGGCGGGTGAGGATGCAGATCGGCTGCTCGTAACCGTCGACGCGCCGGCCGACGAAGTTGTGCGGGGTGAAGTAGCGCATCTCCTGGATGATCGTCGGGTCCACGGCGCTCAGGGCCACGAACTCCTTCGGCGCGCCGGTGTCCGCCCCGGCCCGAGCGGAGGCGGAGGCCCCGGTCATGGCCAGCACGGTCGCGAGGGCGGTGACGAGAGCGCGGACTGCACGGGTGAGTCGGGTCATGCCTCCAGCGTCTATCAGGTGCGCGCTCCGGCCGGGAAGCGGGCGGGTCCGATTCACCCTGCCCATTTCCGGATGCCCGTGCCACACTGCTGACGCATCGTCAGATTTCGAGGTGGGGAGGGAGCTTGTCCCGGACACGCACACCCGCGGTCGACGGATGGTTCACCGGCGGCGGTGACGGTTTCAGACTTCTCGGCACCCGCTGCTCGTCCTGCGCCACGGTGTTCTTCCCGCGCGAGGATGTCCACTGTCGCAATCCGTGCTGCGTCGGCGGCTCCCTGATGGAGACACCCCTTTCACGAAAGGGGCGAATCTGGTCGTACACGGATAGTCGATACCGTCCACCGTCACCCTATGTGAGCAACCCGGAACTTCCGTGGGAGCCCTACGCGTTGATCGCGGTGGAGCTGGCCGCCGAGCGGATCGTGGTGCTGGGGCAGACGACCCCCAAGATCACCGTCGCCGACCTGGCGGTGGGCATGGAGGTGGAGGTCGTCCCGGGAGTGCTCCACGAGGACGCGGAGACGACCTGGACGACGTGGCACTGGCGGCCGACGGGGGTGAGGGCATGACGAGGGACGTGGCGGTGCTCGGCGCGGGCATGCACCCATGGGGCAAGTGGGGACGTTCCTTCGTGGAGTACGGGACAGTGGCGGCCCGCGCGGCGCTCGCGGACGCCGGGCTCGACTGGCGGGACATCGGCTCGATCGTGGGCGCGGACACGGTGCGCGCCGGATATCCCGGCCATGTGGCGGGCGCGACGTTCGCCAAGGCCCTGGGCTGGCAGGGCGCCAGGGTCGCCAGTGTGTACGCGGCGTGCGCCTCCGGTGCGCAGGCGATCGCCACGGCACGGGCACAGATCCTCGCCGGGCTCGCGGACGTCGTCCTCGTGGTCGGGGCGGACGCGGCGCCCAAGGGCTTCTTCCGGCCGGTGGGCGGGGAACGCCCCGATGATCCGGACTGGCTGCGCTTCCGCGTGCTGGGCGCGACGAACCCGACGTACTTCGGGCTGTACGCGCGGCGGCGGATGGCGGTGCACGGGGACACACCCGAGGACTTCGCGCTGGTCAAGGTGAAGAACGCCGCGATGGGCGCGCTGAACCCGAACGCCCGCTACCGGGGGCGGGTCACCGCCGAGGAGGTCGCCGCTTCCGCGGTGGTCGCCGATCCGCTGCGGCTGCTCGACATCTGCGCCACCTCCGACGGCGGCGCGGCCCTGGTGCTCTCCAGCACGGACTTCGCGCGCCGGCGCGGCGTGACCCGTCCGGTGCGGATACGGGCGGTGTCGACGGTGACCCCGCGCTTCCCGAACACGGTGCTGGACCTGCCGGACATCGCCACGGACTCCTCGGTCGCCGTGCAGCCCGCGGACGAGACCTTCCGCGCGTCCATCGCCCGCGCGGCCTACGAGGAGGCGGGCATCGGCCCGCAGGAGCTGTCCCTGGCCGAGGTGTACGACCTGTCCACCGCGCTGGAGCTGCAGTGGTACGAGGATCTGGGGCTGTGCGGCGAGGGAGAGGGGGCGAAGCTGCTGCGGGAGGGGGCGACAGGCCCGGGCGGGCGGATACCCGTGAACGCCAGTGGCGGGCTGGCGTCCTTCGGGGAGGCGGTGCCGGCCCAGGCCATCGCCCAGGTCTGCGAGCTGACCTGGCAGTTGAGAGGCACCGCGGGCGAGCGTCAGGTCGCCGGGGCGCGCGTGGGGATCTCCGCCAACCAGGGGCTCTTCGGGCACGGGTCGTCGGTGGTCGCGGTGCGATGACGCGGCACGAGGAGAGCCAGGAGGAGAGCGGGGAGAGCGGGGAGAGCAGGGTGTGACAGCAGTGATCACAGAGGTTGTCCACGCTGTGTGATCACCCCGGAATCCTGCGTGAACGTCTCATGAATTGCGCCTGGGCGCATCCGAGCGGCGAAATCATGCTTCCGTGCACTCCTGGACGGACACTCTCCGCTTCGCCTTCCAGCCGGTGGTCAACCTGAGGACCGGCGCCGTCACCGCACTGGAGACACTCGCCCGCCCGGAGAGCGGTGACATCCTGGCCGAGGCCCGTCGAGATCCCGAACTCGACGGAAGGCTCACGGTGTTGGCACTGCGCGCCGCGACGCGCAAGGAGACCCTGCTGCCGCTGCACCTCAACGTGTTCGCCGCCACCCTCGCCGACCTCGGCGGCCTCACCCCGCTGCACGACGCCGTGCGGGCGGCCGGGCGCATGCCCTGGGAAGTGACCCTGGACGTCGTCCCGCCCTACACGCACGTGCCGCACCGGGCCCTGCTGGAGGCCGTGGCCGCGCTGCGCGAGCAGGGGTTTCGGATCAGCGCGGACGGCATCGGGGACAGTGACGTACCGCTCCGGCTGCTCACCGACCTCAACCCCGACCTGGTCAAGCTCGACGCCTCACTGCTGGCCCGGCCGGCCGCTGTGCGGGCGATGCGGACGCTGTGCGAGGAACTGGGCGCCCTGGTCGCGGTGGAGGGTGTCGAGACCGAACTGCAGTGCGCGGCGGCGCTGTCCGCCGGGGCGCAGCTGGCCCAGGGCGAGCTGTTCGCGCCGCCGGCCCGGATTCCCGCCGCGGACGTATACGTTCCGCCCCACTCCCCCGGCGCCGTCGCGGTGCCCCGGTCCGGGCCGTCGGTGCGGGAGTTCGTGCGTCCGGCCGCCATCCTGCCGGTGACCGCCTCGGCGGGTCAGGTGCGCGCGCTGCTGACCGGATCGCCGGACGTCTCCGGAGTGCTGCTGGTGGACCAGGCCGGCCGGCCCGTGCGATCGGTGCACCGCTCGCGCTTCCTGCTGTCGATGTCCGGCCGGTACGGGCACGCCCTGTACGCCGACCGACCGGCCGTCAAGCTGGGGGACGCGCCCCGCGCGGTCGGCGTCGACGCCACCGCCTGGGAGGTGCTGGACGTCGTCGCGATCGGCGGCCGGGACCGGACCTCCGACGATGTCGCGGTGGTCGACCGGCACGGCCGGTGCGTGGGCGTCGTACGGCTCGCGGACCTGGTGCGGGCGCTGGCCGAGAGCCGGGTCGAGGAGGCGGCCGGGCTCAATCCGCTGACCCGGTTGCCCGGTTCGGACACGATCACGACCGAGGTGGACCGGTGGATCGCGGACGGCCGGACCTTCGCGCTCAGCTGGCTGGACATCGATCACTTCAAACAGGTCAACGACGGGGCCGGGTTCGCCGCCGGCGACGAGCTGATCCGGTCGGTGGGGCGGGCGCTGCAGCGGGCGGTCGTGGGACACGCGCGCGTGGGCCACATCGGCGGGGACGACTTCCTGCTGCTCGCCGACGAGGAGGCGCTCGATCCGCTGGTGGGCGCCGTCCTCGACGTGCCCTGGGCGGCGGGCGACCGGCCGGTCACGCTCTCCCTCGCGACCGTCGTGTGCGCGCCGGGAAGTGTGGGCGATCACCGCCAGGCCGCCGCCCAGCTCGCTCCGCTGAAGCAGGCGGCAAAGGCGCTGCGCGGGGCGAGCTGGGTGCTGGGGCGCGCCGGGCTGCCCGGCCACGAGGTCCGGCGCGGCCCGGGGGAGGCGCCGGCGCAGGCCGGATACGCGGCCGCCGAGCCGGGGTGGTGAACATCCTTCCCGTACATGACCGTTGAGGCCCGGTTCACCGCCCGTCGTGAGCCTGCGGCGCCGGCACGGCCGCCGGACGAGTCGCTGTCACCGTCGCCGTCGGCAACCTTGACGCCCCCGTGACGCCGGTGAACACTTCCGGGTGTCGGTCGACATCGCCGTACATTCTCGGCGTTATCAGGCACTGCGCCACGGGTCCGTCCTGCTCCACGGCCCGTCCCTCCCTGGCGATACGGCTGCGACGGCACGCTGGTCACGGACGCCTGGCGGGGCGCGGGGCTCCCTGCCTTCGGCCGACGTAGCCAAGGGAACCTTCCTGCACGGAGAGCCGGGGCCGAGCGCCCCGACCGGCGCCAAGGGAGCCGCCATGAGCAACGGACACATCTTCGTCGGCGAAGTCATAGGCACCGCGATCCTGATCCTGTTCGGTGCCGGCGTCTGCGCCGCCGTCACCCTCAGACACTCCAAGGCTCGGGCCGCGGGGTGGGTCGTCATCGCGTTCGGCTGGGGCTTCGGAGTCCTCGCGGGCGCGTACACCGCGGCCCCCCTCTCGGGTGGGCAGCTCAATCCGGCGGTCACCCTCGGTATCGCCGTGGACTCCGGGAAATGGGGCAAGGTCTGGGTGTACCTGCTGGGCCAGATCGTCGGGGCGATGCTCGGTGCCGTCCTCGCGTACCTGGTGTATCTCGCCCAGTTCCAGGCCAACGTCCGCGCGGAGGGCTCCACCGAGGACACCGCCGACGGCACGGCTGAGGGCACCGTCGAGGAGCCGGTGGCGACCCTCGGCATCTTCTCGACCATCCCGGAGATCCGGAACCCGGTCGCCAACCTCATCACGGAGATCATCGCGACGATGGCCCTCGTGCTGCCCGTCCTCGCCTTCGGGCTGACCAAGGGGCTCGGCCAGTCCGGCACGACGGTGCTGATCGTCTCGCTGCTCGTCGTCGGCATCGGCCTCTCCCTCGGCGGGCCCACCGGATACGCCATCAACCCGGCGCGCGATCTCGGCCCGCGTATCGTGCACACCTTTCTGCCGATCCCGAACAAGGGCACGTCCGACTGGGGTTACGCCTGGATCCCGGTGGTCGGCCCGCTGATCGGCGGGGCACTCGCGGGCCTCGTGTACCACGCGGCCTTCTGACCCCGCACGCCGCTCTCCCCCTCGTACGTGCCCCCCCACTGACCAGCGACCCGACCCAGCGACCCAGGGACAGCCATGACGGACACCGCCGACACCTACGTCGCCGCCATCGACCAGGGCACCACGTCCAGCCGCTGCATCGTCTTCGACCACAGCGGCGCGATCGTCGCCGTCGACCAGCGCGAGCACCGCCAGATCTTCCCCAAGCCGGGCTGGGTGGAGCACGACGCGACCGAGATATGGTCCAAGGTGCAGGCCGTGGTGGCCGGAGCGCTCGCCAAGGCGGGGCTGCGCGCGGACCGGCTCAGCGCGCTCGGCATCACCAACCAGCGCGAGACGACGGTCCTGTGGGACCGCGCCACGGGCAAGCCCGTGCACAACGCGATCGTCTGGCAGGACACCCGTACTGCCGCGCTGTGCACCGAACTCGGCAGCGCGGACGGCCAGGACCGCTTCCGCGAGCAGACCGGGCTGCCGCTCGCCAGCTACTTCTCCGGGCCGAAGGCGGCCTGGCTGCTGGACCACGTGCCGGGCCTGCGAGAGCGGGCCGAACGCGGCGAGATCGCCTTCGGGACCATCGACTCCTGGCTCATCTGGAACCTCACCGGCGGCCCCGACGGCGGCCGGCACGTCACCGACGTCACGAACGCCGGCCGCACCATGCTGATGAACCTGGAGACCCTCCAGTGGGATCCCGCCATCCTGTCGGCGATGAACGTGCCCCGGGCGGTCCTGCCCGAGATCAGGTCCTCCGCCGAGGTCTACGGCACGGCGGTCGGGCAGCTCGCCGGTGTGCCCGTGGCCTCCGCGCTGGGCGACCAGCAGGCCGCCGTCTTCGGGCAGGCCTGCTACGACGTGGGCACCGCGAAGAACACGTACGGCACGGGCAGTTTCCTGCTGCTGAACACCGGCGACCGACCGGTGCCGTCCAAGAGCGGGCTGCTGACGACACTCGGCTACAAGATCGGCGACGAGGCTCCGGTGTACTGCCTGGAGGGGTCCATCGCGATCACGGGCGCGCTGGTCCAGTGGTTCCGCGACCAGTTGGGGATCATCCGCAACGCCGACGAGATCGAGACACTGGCGGCGAGCGTCGAGGACAACGGCGGCGCCTACGTCGTGCCCGCGTTCTCCGGCCTGTTCGCGCCCTACTGGCGCTCCGACGCGCGCGGCGTCGTCACCGGGCTCACCCGGTACGTCACGAAGGCGCATCTGGCCCGCGCGGTGCTGGAGGCGACGAGCTGGCAGACCCGGGAAGTCGTGGACGCCATGTATCAGGACTCCGGGGTCCGCATCTCCACATTGAAGGTCGACGGCGGCATGACGAAGAACAACCTGCTCATGCAGCACCAGGCGGACGTGCTCGGGGTGCCGGTGATCCGGCCCCAGGTGTCGGAGACGACCTGTCTGGGTGCCGCCTACGCGGCCGGTCTGGCGACGGGAGTGTGGCACGACCTGGACGAGCTGAAGGCGCACTGGCAGCGGGACGCGGAGTGGACACCGGCGATGGAGGCATCGGTGCGCGAACGCGAGTACCGCAACTGGCGCAAGGCGGTGGAGAAGAGCTTCGGCTGGCTGGAGGAGGACGGCGCGTAGCGGCCGGCACGCAGGAGCTGCCGTAGCGGGAGTTGCGGGAGCGGGAGCCGCGGGAGAAAGCCGGCGCACGCGCGCGTGAGCGTTCCTCACCGGACCACGGCCCGTACCCCGGTCGGCGGGGGACGGGCCGTGCCCGCCGGTCAGCCGAGGGCGGGCTGGCGGCGGTCCGTCGCGTGGTCCATCGCGTGCTGGACGACTCCGACGAGGACCTCCTTGACCGATCCCCGGTCACGGGCGTCGCAGAGCAGGACGGGTACGTCGTCGTCCAGGTCGAGGGCCTGCCGGACGGCCTCGGCCGGGTAACGGGCCGCTTCCTCGAAGCAGTTGACACCGACCAGGAAGGGTATGGAACGCCGCTCGAAGTAGTCGACGGCGGCGAAGCAGTCCTCCAGCCGGCGCGTGTCGGCGAGGACGACGGCGCCGAGTGCGCCCTCGGACAGCTCGTCCCACATGAACCAGAACCGCTCCTGCCCGGGCGTGCCGAAGAGGTAGAGCACCAGGTCCTCGCGCAGGGTGATCCGGCCGAAGTCCATGGCCACGGTGGTGGTGTGCTTGCTCTCCACACCGTCGGTGTCGTCGACCGGGCGCCCGGCCTCGGAGAGCTGCTCCTCGGTGCGCAGCGGCCTGATCTCGCTGACGGCCCCGACGAGCGTCGTCTTGCCCACGCCGAAGCCACCGGCCACCAGGATCTTGAGCGTGACGGGCTCGACCGGGGGCTTGCCGCGCTCAGTACGCCCGAAGATCATCGGTCTCTTCTCCTGCTTGATGGGGGTCGGGCGGCGGCCGGCCGTGGCCGCCGCCGGGGGTGTTCGAGGCCCGGGACGACGGGCGACGGGCCGCTCCGGCCCGGGCCGGGGAGCGTACCGCCGGTCCGTCCGGGCAGGTCGGCGTCGCCGCTCCCCCGCCGGGCGGTGGGCTTTTCGGGACGGAGCGGAAGGGGTCGTGCCAGGGCGGTGAGGCCGTTCGGCGGCGGCCGGCCGTCACGTCGGTACTCCCCTCCCGCGCCCGTCACAGCGCCCGCAGGCCGCTGATCACATCGCGCAGAATGCGCTCGTCCGGCAGTTCGGCCGGCGGCACCGGGCGCGTGACGTGGACCAGTTCCGCGTGCACGAGGTCGCCGATGAGCACCCTTACCACGCCGATCGGCAGGGCGAGTTCGGCGGCGAGTTCGGCGACCGACTGCGGTGCGTCACGGCAGAGCCCGACGATCTCCACGTGCTCGGGCGACAGCGTCGGGTCCGCCTCCGGATCGCCCGCGTCCGGTTCCGTGACGACCAGCGCGATCAGATCGAGCCGGTGCTGGGCCGGACTCGAGGTGCGGCCACGCGTCATGGCGTACGGGCGGACGACCGGTCCGGCGTCGTCGTCGAACCAGTGGTTTCTTCCCTGACCGTCTTCGCTCATGTCATCCCACTACCCGCCTGCCGGCAGATCGGTGCGCGGGGCCGCGCCCAGGTGCACGCCGACCCGCTTGACCAGGAGCGTCATCTCGTAGGCGACCTGTCCCACGTCGGAGTCGGCGTCGGACAGGACGGCGAGGCAACTGCCGTCCCCGGCGGCGGTGACGAAGAGGAAGGCGTCGTCCAGCTCCACCACCGTCTGCCGGACGCTACCCGCGTCGAAGTGACGGCCCACGCCCTTGGCGAGGCTGTGGAAGCCGGATGCGACAGCGGCCAGATGCTCGCTGTCCTCCCTGGTCAGGTCTTTGGAGACACCCGTCGGCAGGCCGTCGCCGGACAGCACGACGGCCTTGTGGATGCTGGCGACCCGGTCGACCAGATCGTCCAGGAGCCAGTTCAGCTCCCCCTTGTTCGTCTCCGTGTGGCCGGTCGCCTTCGGTGCGGTCATCGACCGTCCCCCTTAGTCGTTCCTTCTGCGGTGCCGTTCTGGTCGCCCTCGCCCGCGGCGTTCTCCCGACGTCCGCGCTGCCAGCCGCGCTGCAGCGAGGCCATCCTGCTACGGACCTCGTCGGCGTCGCGGTCCGGGGGCCCCGCCGCGCGTTCGGCGGGCCGTGCGGTGTCCTGCTTGAGCTGAGGCGCCAGGCTGGCCTGCCGCACCCGCCGGGGCAGGGGGCCGACGGCCGGCTCGGCGCCCGCATCGGAGGCAGGGGCGATGTCGGCGCCGGGCGCTGAGGCGCTGTCTGCGCCGATGGCCGGGGCGGTGGGCTGGGCCACCTCGCCCGTCGGCCGGCTCGCGTGGGCATCCGGACGCAGGGCTTCGCCGGTGGGCCGGTCCGCTGCCCCGGGCAGACGCGGTTCTTCGCCGCCGGGCCGAGCCGTCTCGCCGCTGGAACCCGCCCGCTCGTCGGTGAACTCGGCGGTGCCGGCACCGGCCTGCCCCGGGGCGTCCGGTCCCGCACCGGCGGGTGCGCCGGGCCGGGTGCGCCGGGGCAGCGCGGGAACGCCGGACACGGCGTCGGTGCCCGCGGCGGGGGCGGTGCCGCGTCCCTCGGCTCGCTCGACGCCCTCGGCGGGAGCCGCACCACGCCCCTCGGCTCGGTCGCCGGTGGGCTCGGTGGGGCGGCGGGGGGCCGTGGTGCGGCGGCGGGCGGGCAGCGGGGCCAGTGCGCCGGTGTCGGGGCGATGGGGCGCGGTGGAGGGCTGCTGGTCGCCGTCGTCGCGGCGGGAGCGCTGGTCGGTGACGGGCTTGCCGTGCGAGCTGACCAGTTTGGGGGTCTGCCGACGCGGCAGCGGTACGAGCCCGTGGTCGCCGTCCGCCTCGCGTGCTTCGCGATCGCCGTCCGCTCCGCGCGGCGCGCGGTCGCCGGAAGGGGAGGCGGCAGGGTCGTCGGCGCGGGAGAGGGAGCGGCGGGGGCGGAACAGTCCGCCGCGCTCGCTGTCCTCTTCACCGAGGACGCCGGGGAAGTCGTCGATGGCGTCGAGGTCCACCGGCGCCTCCAGCTCGACCGGGCCGTCCAGCAGCGAGGTCGGCAGGCCGGGCAGCTGCACCGGTCCCGTGGACCGTCCGACGGCACGGCCCGCGGCCTGCCCCGGCCCCTTCCCGCCGCGGTCCCGGTCGAGGCGGAAGCCGAGGCCGTTGGTGTCCGGTACGTCGTCGCTCAGCAGCGCGTCGGGGATGAAGACGACGGCGGTGGTGCCGCCGTAGGGCGACGGCTGGAGGGAGACCCGGACGTTCTGGCGCTGGGCGAGCCGGCTGACCACGAACAGGCCGAGCCGGTCGGTGTCGGAGAGCTCGAACTCGGGGGTCTCGGCGAGGCGCAGATTGGCGTCCAGGAGAGCTTCGGCCGTCATACCGAGACCGCGGTCGTGGATCTCCAGCGTGAAGCCGTTGGCGACCCGCTCGCCGAGTACCTGTACGGCGGTGTGCGGGGGCGAGAAGACCGTGGCGTTCTCCAGGAGTTCGGCCACGAGGTGGGTGAGGTCGGCGACGGCCGGTCCGGTGACGGCGACCCGGGGCAGGCGCCGCACCTCGATGCGTTCGTAGTCCTCGACCTCGGCGACGGAGGCGCGCACGATGTCCATGAGCTGCACCGGGCGGCGCCACTGCCGGGAGGGCGCCGCGCCGGAGAGGATGACCAGGCCCTCGGCGTGCCGGCGCATACGGGTGGTGAGGTGGTCCAGGCGGAACAGGTCGGCGAGTTCGTCGGTGTCCTCGGTGCGGCGTTCCATGGTGTCGAGCAGGGTGAGCTGCTTGTGCAGCAGCACCTGGCTGCGGCGGGCGAGGTTGACGAAGACCTCGGAGACACCGGAGCGCAGTTCGGCCTGCTTCACGGCGGCCTCGACGGCGGCGCGCTGCAGGGTGTTGAGGGCCTGGCCGACCTCGCCCATCTCGTTCTTGTCGTACTCCAGGCGCGGCACCTCGGTCTCCACGTCGACCTGTTCGCCGGCGGACAGGCGGCGCATCACGCTGGGCAGCCGGACACCCGAGGCCTCGTGCGCGTCCAGGCGCAGCTGGCGCAGGTCGCGGATGAGGCTGCGGCCGATCCGGACCGACAGGACGATGGAGAACACGAGCGCGAGCAGCCCGAGGAGGCCCGCGACGGCCGCCTGCAGGATGACGCTCATGGCCACCGGGCGGGTACGGGCCTGGAAGCGGTCGCCCGCGTGGTCGTCGAGGGTGCCGAGTTCGTCCAGGACGCCCGCGGCCTCGGAGTCCCAGCTCTGCGCGGTGACCCCGGGCGGGGTGCCCGAGTCGGTGTCGACGACGGTCTGCTCGGCCGTGCGCAGCGGGGCGGTGGTGGCGTCCTTCCAGAAGCGCTGGTAGCGGTCGCGTTCGGCGGAGGGCAGCAGCGGCAGGCTGACGTCGTACAGGACGGTGCGCTGGGCGACCAGGTCGGAGATGTCACGGGTCTCGGCGCGGGTGAGCGTGCCGACGACGAGGGAGGAGCCGAGCAGGGCGTCCTCGCGGGAGAGCAGTTCGCGGGCGCGGCTGACATTGACCATCGCGCGCGCCTGCGCGTCCAGTTGGACGTCGTCGATGCCTTCGAGGGCGGTGAGCAGTGTGAAGCAGGGGTCGACGAGGCGGTTGTAGAGGTCGAAGGCCTGAGCGCGGGTGACCGTGCCCTGCTCGACGCTGCGGCGCAGGGAGTCGAGGCCGTCGAAGGCGTCCAGGGCGGCGGCGAGGCGTTCGCTGCCGTTCGTGTCCAGGCCGTCGAGGACGTCGTGGTCGCCGGCGTTCTTCTGGAGCTTGGCGACCGCCCCGTCGGTGGCGGTGCGGGTGCGCTGCAGCGCGGTGAGAGCGTCGGCCGCCCGCGGGTCGGCGAGGTAGACGAGGGTCTGGCGACGCTCCTGCTGCAGCGTGCGGACGATGTCGTCGGCGGGGTAGCCGACGTCCTGCTTGACGTCCGTGACGTGGAACAGCCGGGCGACCTCGCGCCCTGTGAGTACCGTTGCGAAGCCCCAGACGGCGGTCAGGGACACCAGCGGCACGAGAAGCAGCGCCACGATCTTCCGGCGGATCGACTTCCCGCGAAAGCGCATGGCCTCCCCCAGCTCGACCCCCGCCGGTCGGGGGTGTACATGTGCGTCAACAAACGGCGCGAGCCTACTACCGCCCCACACTTAACTCGAAGACATGTCCGGAGGGTGAACTTCCGCTCCGGCGGCGAGACGTGGCGAGTTGTCCGGGCATTGCGGGAGATTGCCACCGCGATCCGGCTACGCGCGCCCCCTGGGACCGCGATGTAGCGGCCAGGCGGTTGGCTGGAATTTTTCGAAGACGGGGAATCTTCAGCCGATCTCGTTCGTCCTTCTCTACGGGAAATGGGTGCGGAATGGGCCACAGGAGCCGCATCCCGCACCCCGGCGGCGTAAAACAGCGCAAGCCGGGCAGCCACTGGGGAGTCCGAGTCGTGTGACGCCGGGGCTGGCTGCCGGCAGTGGGGAGGGGCACGGTGATGGGGACGGCGGAGCGGCGCGAGGCGCCCGAGGAGAGCAGGGCGGGACACCCGGCGGCACGGCGGGGGCTCACGGCATCGGATCGCGACATTCCGGCGCAGGGGCGTGCCCGGGAGTTCGCCGGCGAACAGCAGCAGAGCTGCCGTCCGTTGTGGGTCGAGGAGCCGGCCGAGCGCCATCCGATGCCGGATCCGGTGCGTACGGCGGCGGTGCGGGCGGTTCTGATCATTGCGGTGACGCTGATCCAGGCGATGGTGGCGTTCCTGTGCACGATGGCCGACTCCTGGCTGGCGTTCCCCATGGTGATCAGCAGCGTGGCGAGCACGGTGGTGGCCACCTGGGCCGTGGTCGACGTCTGGGTGACCCGCCAGGTGTGGAACCAGCGGTACGGCGTGGTCTCCGAGCCGAGCAGCACGGCACGGGCGCTGCGCCGCGAGCGGCGCGCCCGTCGGCGCGCGGAGCGGGCGGCCCTGCGCGAACAGGAGCGGATACGCCGGCGGGGCGGCAGCGGGCAGCTCTCCCACCTCTGAGCCGGGGCCTGCGGGTCCGGCCCGGCCGAGCAGGCCGGCACCGGGCCCGACCCGCCACCGCGCGCCGGGCCCGCCGTCACAGCGCGGCCGGTACGGCCCGTTCCCGCTCGTCCCGCTGGAGTTCGCGCCGGGCCCGCAGAAAGGCGCGGGGCCGGTCGACTCCGAGCACGGCGACGGTGCGGCCGTCCCGTTCGTAGCGGGCGAGGAAGCCCGCCTCACCGGGACCGTCGTCGGTGCACTCGCCCTCGGTGAGGCGGACGGTGTCGCCGTCGCGGCGGTGCCCCGCGAACTGGATGCGGGAGCCGTACTGGTCGGACCAGAAGTACGGCAGGGTGCGGACCGTCGCGAGGGTGCGTCCGGCGAGCAGATTGGTCACGGCGACGCGGGGTTGCTCGGTGGCGGAGGTCCAGTGCTCGGCCCGGGTGCCACCGACGCGGGCGACGTCGCCGACCGCGACCACCTGGGGCAGGGCCGTCGCGCAGCCGTCGTCGCAGAGCACGCCGTCGTGCAGGGCGAGCGTCGAACCCAGCAGCCAGGAGGTCGCGGGAGCGGCGCCGATGCCGACGATCACGGTGTCGGCGGGGAGGGTGCGACCGTCGCTGAGGGCGACACCGGTGACGGCGGCGGCGCCGTGCAGGCCGCCCACACCGGTTCCGGTGATCAGCTCCACCCCGCCGCGCCGATGCAGGGCGGCGCACACGGCGGCCGTCTCCGGGCCGAGTTGAGGCACCAGCGGCAGCGGCGCGGCTTCGACCACCGTGACCGCGTGGCCGAGCCGGGCGCACGAGGACGCGGTCTCGGCACCGATGAAGCCGCCGCCGATGACGACGACCCGGCGGGGTCCCCGAGCGAGGTCGGCGCGCAGGGCGCGGGCGTCGTCCAGGGTGCGCAGGGTGTGGACGCCGGTGAGGTGGTCGCCGGGGAGCCGACGGGCGGTGGCGCCGGTGGCGATGACGACGCCGTCGGTGGAGACGGTGCGGCCGTCGTCGAGGAGGACCGTGCGGCCGCGGGTGTCGAGCCCGCGGGCGCGGACGCCGAGCAGCCACTCGGCATCGAGTCCGGCCGTTTCCTCGGCGTCGGTGAGGGCGAGCCGATCCTCGCCGGTGCGGCCGGTGAGGAAGTCCTTGGAGAGGGGAGGCCGGTCGTAGGGGCGGTGGGGTTCCTCGCCGACGATCACCAGTCGGCCGTCGAAGCCCTGGGCCCGCAGCTCCCGGGCGGCGTAGAGCCCGGAGAGGGAGGCGCCGACGATGGTCACGGTCCTCATACGGCACGGCTCCTCGGGTCGGGGGCGAGGCGGCGGCGCGCGGATGCCGCGCCGTCGGGGCGGCACGGCGACGGCCCGCCGGCGGGCCGGGCGGCCGTGGTCACACGGCTACGACCGACGAGGCGGGCGTTCATGCCGCCGTGCCCTTCTCCGCGTCCAGGTGGACATGGACGACGCCGTCGTCGACGGTGACGCGGTGGGTGCGTACGGGGCGCCGGGCCGGCAGACAGGTCGGCTCCCCGGTGCGCAGGTCGAAGGAGGCGGCGTGCAGCGGGCATTCGACCAGGCAGCCCTCCAGCCAGCCCTCGGAGAGGGAGGCGTCCTGGTGGGTGCAGGTGTCGTCGATGGCGTACAGCCCGCCGTCCTCGGTGCGGAACACGGCGACGGGCGGTGAGGTGTCGATGCGGACGGACTCGCCCTCGGGGAGGTCTTCGAGGCGGCAGACGGGAATCACGGGCCCCCCTCTCGGTCCGGGACACTCGTTCCGGACCTGCTCGATGCAGGCGTCAGGGATGACAGACCGGAGTCCGGACCTGCGGCGGTCCGGCCCGGTGGAGCGCTCAGGGAATGGCGGACCGGCAGCGGTCCGGGTGGTACGGGGTGGTCCGAGTGGTCCGGCACCCTTCCGGGATCCGGACGCTTCGGTAACATGATGTTTCGTATGGCGCATAAGCGAGCGCTATGCGCAACAGAATCCGGGCGGGACGACCGTCGCGTCAAGGGCTTCCCGCAGATGCGGCCCGAACCGGGCCCACAGGTGGTGAGAGTTGAGCCATGACCCGCACGCAGAAGCAGTCCGACCGCAACGAGGAGACCACCAAGACCCCAGGGGCCCCGGAGAGGCAGAGCGGCCGCGGTGCGGCCAGCGCGGTGCAGTCGGTGGACCGCGCCGTGAGTGTGCTGGAGATCCTCGCCCGGCACGGCGAGGCGGGCGTCACCGAGATCGCCGAGGAGCTGGACGTGCACAAGTCCACGGCGTTCCGGCTGCTCGGTGTCCTGGAGAACCGCGGCCTGGTGGCCCAGGCGAAGGACCGCGGCAAGTACTACCTGGGGGCCGGCGTGCTGCGCCTCGCGGGGGCGGCGGCCGTACGGCTGGACATCTCCCAGGAGGGCGTCCCGGTCTGCCGTGAGGTCGCCGACGAGCTGGGCGAGACGGTGAACATCGCCGTGCTCGACGACGACGCGGCGGTCAACATCATGCAGGCCCGCGGCACGGCCTCGGTCACCGCGCAGAACTGGCTGGGCAGGCGTACCCCGCTGCACGCCACCTCCAGCGGGAAGGTGCTGCTCGCGCACATGTCGCCCACCCTGCGCGAGGGTCTGCTCGCGCGCACGCTGCCGCGGTTCACGGACCGTACGATCACCGGCGCGGCCATGCTGCGCGCCGAGCTGGAGGCCGTGGTCGAGCAGGGCTACGGCATCACGATCGAGGAGCTGGAGCTGGGGCTGGCCGCCGTGGCGGCACCCGTGCGTGCGCACGACGGCAGGGTGATCGCCGCGATCAGCGTCTCGGGGCCGGTGTACCGGCTGAATCCGGACCGGCTGCCGGATGTGGCGAAGCGGACGGTGGCGGCCGGCGCCGAGCTGTCGCGCCGGATGGGCTACGGCTTCTGACCGGACCGACGCGGACGCGCGCACCCCGTCGCAGAGCAGCAACCACCGCGCGGGACCGGGACGTTCCCGGTCCCGCGCCGTCGTGCCTGCGAGCCGTGTGTCCGAGAGGTTTCGCCCCACAGGTTCCCTTTGCCAAGGGTTAACGCGCACCCCTTGACGGCTCCGTGACGCCGTTCTCAATATGTTCCTCATCGCGCAACCCATCGTGCAATGCGCAACAGCAGAGGAGCTTGTCGTGCCACACGAGGTCCGTGCCGTAGTCGCTGTGAAGAAGGGCGCACCCGTGGAGGTGCGGACCATCGTCGTCCCGGATCCGGGCCCCGGTGAGGTGCTGGTCGATGTGCAGGCCTGCGGGGTGTGCCACACGGATCTCCATTACCGGGAGGGCGCGATCAACGACGACTTCCCGTTCCTGCTGGGCCATGAGGCGGCCGGCACGATCGCGGCGGTCGGCCCGGGCGTCACCGACCTCGCACCCGGTGACTACGTGGTGCTGGCCTGGCGGGCACCCTGCGGCAGCTGCCGTTCCTGTCGCCGTGGCCGGCCCTGGTACTGCTTCGACTCCCGCAACGCCGCGCAGCCGATGACCCTGCCGGACGGCACCCCGCTCAGCAACGCCCTCGGCATCGGCGCCTTCGCCGAGAAGACGCTGGTCGCTGCCGGTCAGGCGGTGAAGATCGACCCGGCCGCACGGCCCGAGGCGGCCGGGCTCATCGGCTGCGGGGTGATGGCCGGTTACGGCGCCGCGGTCAACACCGGCCAGGTCGGCCGCGGTGACTCGGTCGCCGTCATCGGCTGCGGCGGCGTCGGCAACGCGGCCATCGCGGGCGCCTGTCTGAACGGCGCCATGAAGGTCATCGCCGTGGACATCGACGACAAGAAGCTGGACCAGGCGGAGAAGTTCGGCGCCACCCACACCGTCAACTCCCGTGGCACCGATCCGATCGAGGCGGTCCGGGCGCTCACCGACGGCCACGGCGTGGACATCGCCATCGACGCGGTAGGCAGACCCGAGACCTTCGAGCAGGCCTTCTACATGCGCGATCATGCCGGTGTGCTGGTCCAGGTCGGTGTGCCGTCCCCCGAGACGAAGGTCGAACTCCCGCTGATCGACGTCTTCTCGCGCGGCGGCGCGATCAAGTCCTCCTGGTACGGCGACTCCCTGCCCAGCAGGGACTTCCCGTTCCTGATCGACCAGTATCTGTACGGCCTGCTCGACCTCAACGCGTTCGTGTCCGAGACGATCGCCCTGGACCAGGTGGAGGAGGCGTTCGGCAAGATGCACCGGGGCGAGGTGCTGCGCTCGGTGGTCGTGCTGTGAAGGGGGCCGCACGGATCGAACGCGTCGTCACGCACGGCACGTTCAGCCTCGACGGCGACACCTTCGACGTCGCCGACAACGTCTGGCTGGTCGGTGACGACGAGGAGGTCCTGGTCGTGGACGCCGCGCACGACGCCGAGGCGATCCATCGCGCCACGGCGGGCCGCCGGGGCACCGCCGTCGTCTGCACCCACGCCCATGACGACCACATCGGCGCGGCGGTCGCGTTCTCCACCCGCACCGAAGCGCCCGTCCTGCTCCACCCGGACGACCACGAGCTGTGGTCCCGCACCCACCCCGACCGGGGGCCGGACGGCGAGCTGACCGACGGCCGCCGCCTCACGGTCGCCGACATCGAACTCCAGATCCTGCACACCCCGGGCCACACCTGGGGCAGCTGCTGCCTGTACGTCCCGTTCCTGGACGCCGTCCTCACCGGCGACACCCTCTTCCACGGCGGTCCCGGCGCCACCGGACGCTCGTACTCCGACCGCCCGGCCCTCGAGGCGTCCGTCCGGGCCCGGCTGCTCACCCTGCCGGGCGGCACCGTCGTCCACACCGGGCACGGCCGGGACACGACGATCGCGGCCGAGCGGCCGAACGTCCCGACCACGTGAGCGACTTCCCCGCACCTGCCATCCCCGCCACCACAAGGAGGGGCATGACCAGCACGCCCACACCCCAGGGCCACGGCCCGCGCGTCGTCGTCATCGGCGCCGGCATCGTCGGCTGCTCCCTCGCCGACGAGCTGACCGCCCGTGGCTGGACCGATGTCACCGTCCTCGAACAGGGCCCCCTGCCCGCCCCCGGCGGCTCCACCTCGCACGCCCCCGGGCTCGTCTTCCAGACCAGCCCGTCCAGGACACTCGCCGAGTTCGCCCGGTACACCGTCGAGAAGTTCAGCTCCCTGGCAGCCGCCGGCGTCTCCTGCTTCCACCAGGTCGGTGGCCTGGAACTCGCCACCACCCCCGAACGCCTGGCCGAACTGCACCGCCGGGCCGGTTACGCCGCCTCCTGGGGCATCCGGGGTGAGATCGTGAGCACGGCCCGCTGCAAGGAACTCTGGCCGCTGCTGGACGAGTCGATCGTCCTCGGCGGCTTCCACACCCCTGACGACGGCCTGGCCCGAGCCGTCCTCGCGGCGGGTGCCCAGATGGACCGGGCCACCGCGCGCGGTGCCCGCTTCCTGGACCGCCACACGGTCACCGGCATCGAGCAGCAGGACGGCCATGTCACGGCCGTGGTCACCGACCGGGGCACCTTCCCCGCCGACCGGGTCGTCTCCGCGGCCGGGTTCTGGGGGCCGGTCATCGGCCGCATGGCCGGGGTCGACGTACCGCTGCAGCCGCTCGCGCACCAGTACGCGAAGACCCGGCCGCTGCCCGGGCTGAGCGGTGCCACGGCCGAGGCCGCGCGGCCGATCCTCCGCTTCCAGGACCGGGACCTGTACTTCCGCGAGCACACCGACCGCATCGGCATCGGCTCGTACGCGCACCGGCCGCTGCCGGTCGATCCGTTCGCCGTGCTCGCCTACGACGAGGCGCGCGCGCAGAACAGGGAGATGCCGTCGTCGTACCCGTTCACCGAGGAGGACTGGGCGCCGAGCTGGCAGGACTGCCGTCGGCTGCTGCCCGCCCTGCGCGATACCGAGATCGAGACCGGGTTCAACGGGGTGTTCTCCTTCACCCCGGACGGTATGCCGGTCCTCGGCGAGACCCGGCGGCTGCGGGGATTCTGGCTGGCCGAGGCGGTCTGGGTGACGCACTCCGCCGGGGTGGCGAAGGCGGTGGCCGAGTGGATGGTCGACGGGCGGCCCTCCCTCGACGTGCACGAGTGCGACCTCACACGCTTCGAGGAGGCGCAGCGGTCACCGGCGTACGTCCGTGAGCGCGGTGCACAGCAGTTCGTCGAGGTGTACGACGTCCTGCACCCCCTGCAGCCGATGGACCAGCCGCGCCCCCTGCGGGTCAGCCCCTTCCACGCCCGCCAGCAGCAGCTGGGCGCCTTCTTCCTGGAGGGCACCGGCTGGGAGCGTCCGCACTGGTACGAGGCGAACGCCCCGCTCGTCGACGCCCTCGGTGACCTGCCCGAACGCGACGCCTGGTCGGCCCGCCACTGGTCTCCCGTCGCCGCCGCCGAGGCGAGGGCGACCCGCGAGAAGGTCGCCCTGTACGACATGACCCCGCTGCGCCGCCTGGAGGTGACCGGCCCCGGCGCGCTCGCCTTCCTCGACCGCATGACCAGCAACAACCTCCGCAAGAAGCCCGGCGCGGTCACCTACACCCTGCTCCTGGACGAGACCGGGGGCATCCGTTCCGATCTCACCGTCGCCCGGCTCGCGCCCGACCGTTTCCAGGTCGGCGCCAACTCCCCCGCGGATCTCGACTGGTTGCTGCGCCACGCGCCGGGCGACGTCCAGGTCCGGGACATCACCTCCGGCACCTGCTGTATCGGCGTCTGGGGCCCGCTCGCCCGGGACCTCGTCCAGCCGCTGACCGGCGACGACTTCTCCCACGAGGGCTTCGGCTACTTCCGGGCCAAGGAGACGTACATCGGCCATGTCCCGGTGACGGCGATGCGTCTGAGCTACGTCGGGGAGCTGGGCTGGGAGCTGTACACCACGGCCGACCTGGGCCTGCGGCTCTGGGACACCCTGTGGGCGGCCGGGCAGGACCTCGGTGTGGTCGCCGCCGGGCGCTCCGCCTTCAACTCCCTGCGCCTGGAGAAGGGGTACCGCGCCTGGGGCACCGACATGACCGACGAGCACGATCCGTTCGAGGCGGGCCTCGGCTTCGCGGTCCGCATGGACAAGGAGGACTTCGTCGGCAGGGCCGCGCTGGAGCGGGCCGCAGCGCCCTCCCGCCGGCTCACCCCGCTCCTCCTCGACGACCCCGCCGCGGTGGTCCTCGGCAAGGAGCCGGTCTTCGTCGACGGCGCCCCGGCCGGTTACGTGACCAGCGCGTCGTACGGCTACACACTCGGGTGCTGTGTCGCCTACGCCTGGCTTCCGGCGGGCCTCACCGCCGGGGCCGGCGTCCACATCGAGTACTTCGGCGAGAAGGTGGCGGCCACCGTCGCCGAGGAGCCGCTGTTCGACCCGAAGATGACCCGGATCCGCCGTTAGGAGACGCCCGATGTCCCCCTCTTACGACGTCATCGTCATCGGTCTCGGCGGCATGGGCAGCGCCGCGGCCCACCATCTGTCCGCGCGCGGTGCCCGCGTGCTCGGGCTGGAGAAGTTCGGCCCGGTGCACAGCCGCGGCTCCAGCCACGGCGGTTCGCGGGTCACCCGGCAGTCGTACTTCGAGGACCCCGCCTACGTACCGCTGCTCCTGCGCGCCTACGAGCTGTACGAGGAGCTGGCGCGGGCCACCGGCCGGGAGATCGCGATCCTCAGTGGTGGTGTGATGGTCGGGCGGCCGGAGTCGCGGACCGTCGCCGGCTCGCTCCGTTCGGCCCGGCAGTGGGACCTGCCGCACCAGATGCTCGACGCCAAGGAGATCCGCCGCCGCTTCCCGACGCTCGCCCCGGCCGACGACGAGGTGGCCCTCTACGAGGAGAAGGCAGGCCTGCTCCGCCCGGAGAACACCGTCGCCGCACACCTTCAGCTGGCCACCCGCCAGGGCGCCGAGCTGCACTTCGAGGAACCGATGCGACGCTGGGAGCCGTACCGGGACGGCGTGCGGGTGCACACGGCCGAGAACACGTACACGGCCGCCCAGTTGGTGATCTGCCCGGGCGCCTGGGCGCCCCAGCTGCTCACCGACATCGGGGTGCCGTTCACGATCGAGCGGCAGGTCATGTACTGGTTCCGGCCGACGGGCGGCATCGGGCCGTTCCGGCCCGAGAACCACCCGATCTACGTCTGGGAGGACGCGGCCGGCGTCCAGGTGTACGGCTTCCCGGCCATCGACGGCCCGGACGGGGGCGCCAAGGTCGCCTTCTTCAGAAGGGGCCGGGTCACGACCCCGGAGACGATCGACCGGACGGTGCACGAGGACGAGGTACGGGCCATGGCGGACCACATGTCCCGCTGCATCCCGGACCTGCCGGGCAGCTTCCTGAAGGCCGCCGCCTGCATGTACTCCAACACGCCCGACGAGCACTTCGTGATCGCCCGGCACCCCGCCCACGCGGAGTCGGTCACCGTGGCCTGCGGATTCTCCGGGCACGGTTTCAAGTTCGTGCCGGTCGTCGGCGAGATCCTGGCCGACCTCGCCCTGACCGGCTCCACCGCGCACCCGATCGGCCTGTTCGACCCCGCCCGCCTCGCCGCCGCGCCCGCCCGAGGAGCACGCCCGTGACGACGATCCCGCTGCCTTCGAGCCTCATCGCGACGCTTCCGGGCCGCTACTACACCGACCCGGACATCTTCCGGCAGGAGCAGGAGAAGCTCTTCGAGTCCCTGTGGTTCTGCGCGGTCCGCAGCGCCGACCTGGACGGGCCGGGCGCCTTCCGCACGGTCCAGGTGGGCCGCGAGAGCGTGGTCATCACCCGCACGCGTACGGGTGAGCTTCGTGCCTTCCTGAACGTGTGCCGGCACCGGGGCGCGCGGCTGTGCACCGAGGAGTCCGGCGAGGTGCGCCGCAATCTGCAGTGCCCGTACCACGCATGGACGTACGATCTCGACGGCAAGTTGATCGCCGCGCCCAACTTGATCAAGATGCCGGACATCGATCGAGTCGCGTACGGGTTGATCAAGGTGGCCCTGCGTGAATGGCTCGGCTACGCCTGGGTGTGTCTCGCCGACGAGCCGCCCTCCTTCGAGGGCACCGTGATCTCCGCGGCCGTGGAGCGACTCGGCGATGCGGCCGCCATCGAGCACTACGGCGCCGAGCGGCTGGCCCTCGGCCGGCGCGTCACCTATGACGTGAAGGCCAACTGGAAGCTGATCGTCGAGAACTTCATGGAGTGCTATCACTGCGCGACGATCCACCCCGAACTGGTCGAGGTGCTCCCGGAGTTCGCCGACGGATACGCCGCCCAGTACTACGTCGGCCATGGCGCCGAGTTCGGTACGCGGATCAAGGGATTCACGGTCGACGGCAGTCCGGGCTTCGCCAGGCTGCCCGAGGTCGGCGCAGACCAGGACCGCCGCTACTACGCGATCACGGTCAAGCCGACCGTGTTCGTCAACCTGGTGCCCGACCACGTCATCCTGCACCGGATGTTCCCACTGGCCGAGGACCGCACGGTCGTGGAGTGCGACTGGCTGTACGCGCCGGAGGTGGTGGCGTCCGGGGCGGACGTGTCGCACTCCGTGGAACTGTTCCACCGGGTCAACGTGCAGGACTTCGAGGCGTGCGAGCGCACTCAGCCGGCGATGTCCTCGCGCGCGTACCGCGACGGCGGGGTCCTGGTCCCGAACGAGCACCACATCGGGATCTTCCACGCATGGCTGCTGGGCCGACTGGGAGGCGCCGATGCCTGATCTCTTCATCGACGGCACGTGGCGCGCCGCCCTGGACGCGCGCACCCGGGAGATCCGCTGCCCGGCCGACGGCTGCCCGGTCGGGGTCGTCGACGAGGCCGGCGGCAAGGACACCGTGGAGGCGATCGCGGCGGCCCGGCGTGCCTTCGACACCGGCCCCTGGCCGCGCACACCGGCACAGGAGCGCGGCGACCTGCTCCTTCGGGTCGCGGACCTCCTCGTCCGCGATCGGGACACCCTGGCCCGCGCCGAATCTCTCGACACCGGCAAGCGGTGGGTGGAGAGCGGGTACGACGTGGACGACGTCGTCAACTGTTTCCGCTACTTCGGGCGGCTGGTCGCGAGCGAGACCGGACGGGTGATCGACACCGGTCGGGCGGACGTCGACAGCCGAGTGGTCTACGAACCAGTCGGCGTCTGCGCCCTGATCACGCCCTGGAACTATCCGCTGCTGCAGACCGCGTGGAAGGTCGCCCCGGCCCTCGCGGCGGGCAACACCTTCGTGCTGAAGCCGAGCGAGCTGACCCCGCACACCGCCATCCACCTGATGGGGCTGCTGGCCGAGGCGGGGCTGCCGGCGGGCGTGGCCAACCTGGTGCTGGGGTCCGGTCCGGAGGCGGGCGCCCCGCTCGGCGATCATCCGGACGTCGACCTGGTCTCCTTCACCGGCGGTCTGCGGACCGGCCGCCGGCTGATGGCCGCGGCGGCCGGCACGGTGAAGAAGGTCGCGCTGGAACTCGGCGGGAAGAACCCCAACATCGTCTTCGCCGACGCCGACTTCGAGGCTGCCGTCGACATGGCGCTCACGGCGGTGTTCCTGCACTCCGGGCAGGTCTGTTCGGCCGGGGCCCGGCTGCTGGTCGAGGACGCGCTGCACGGCCGGTTCGTGGACGAGGTCGTACGCCGGGCCCGGCTGATCCGGCCGGGCGGCCCCTTCGACGAACGCGCGCAGACCGGGCCGCTGATCTCGGCGGCCCACCGGGCGAAGATCGAGGCCTATGTGGCCAAGGGCGTCGAGGAGGGCGCGGTGCTGCGCTGCGGCGGCGCCCGGCCCACCGGCCCAGGCCTCGACGAGGGCTTCTACTACCTCCCGACCGTCCTGGACGCGTGCACGAGCGGGATGTCGGTGGTCCGGGAGGAGTCCTTCGGACCGGTCCTGACCGTCGAGCGGTTCGTCGCCGAGGAGGAGGCCGTGCGACTCGCCAACGACACGGTCTACGGCCTCGCGGGCGCCGTGTGGACCGGCGACGAGGCCAGGGCCGCCCGCGTCGCGGCGGGCCTGCGCCTCGGCACGGTCTGGATCAACGACTACCACCCGTATGTGCCCCAGGCCGAATGGGGTGGTTACAAGCAGTCCGGGTTCGGGCGTGAACTCGGACCGGCGGGGCTCGCCGAGTACCGCGAGACGAAGCACATCTGGCGCACCACCGCGCCGACACCGCAGGGCTGGTTCGACTGACAGCCGGAGGAGTCCGCTCATGACCACCACGGAGCAATCACCAGGACCGCACCACCACGACGACGCCGAACTCGCCGAGTTCGGCTACCGACCCGAACTCAAACGCACGCTCGGCAACTTCCACACCTTCGCCGCCGGCATCAGCTACATCTCGATCCTGACCGGCACCTTCCAGTTGTTCTACTTCGGCTACGGCAGCGGCGGTCCGGCCTACTGGTGGTCGTGGCCGATGGTGTTCCTCGGCCAGTTCGCGGTCGCCCTGTGCTTCGCCGAACTCGCCGCCCGCTACCCCGTGGCCGGCTCGGTCTACAACTGGTCGAAGAAGATCGGCAATCCGCATCTCGGCTGGCTGGCCGGGTGGATGATGTTGATCGCGTCCATCGTGTCCATCGCGGCGGTCGCGCTGGCCTACCAGTTGACGCTGCCGCAGATCTCGTCCACGTTCCAGTTCGTCGGGGACGGCACCGGCAAGTACGACGTGGCGACCAACGCGGTCGTCCTGGCGGGCGTATTGATTCTCTTCACCACATTGATCAATGCATTTGGCGTCAAATTGATGGCCACGATCAACACCGCCGGTGTCTTCATCGAGTTGATCGCCACCGTCGTATTGATCATCCTGTTCGCCGTCCACATCACTCGTGGCCCTCAAGTCGTCATGCAGACGAACCACACCGGCGCCGGCTACTCGACCGGCTATCTCGGCGCCTTCCTGGTGGCCTCGCTGGCCTCGGCGTACGTCATGTACGGCTTCGACACCGCCGCCTCGCTCGGCGAGGAGTCCCTGGACCCGTCCCGCAACGCCCCGCGCGCCATCATCCGCGCGATCGTCGCCTCCTTCGTCCTGGGCGGTCTGGTGCTCCTCCTGGCGCTCATGAGCGTCTCCAGCCTGAAGGGCGACAAGCTGTCCACGGACGGTCTGCAGTACGTCGTGCTCGACGTCCTCGGGCCGACGGCCGGCAAGGGGATGCTGTGGTGCGTGCTGATCGCGGTCACGGTGTGCGCGCTGGCCGTGCACACGGCGGCGATCCGGCTGGCGTTCGCCATGGCCCGGGACAACAACCTGCCCGCGTCCGCGCTGCTGGCCCGGGTCAGCCCGCGTTTCAAGACCCCGGTCCTGCCGGCCGTGATCATCGGTGTGCTGGCGCTCGCGATCCTCGTGGTCAACATCCGCCAGCCGCAGATCTTCACGGTCGTCACCAGCATCGGCATCATCATGATCTACCTCGCCTACCTGGGCGTCACGGCGCCGATGCTGGTGGCGCGGCTGCGCGGCCGGTGGCAGCCGGCGGGCGGGGGCAGATTCTCACTGGGCCGCTGGGGACTGCTCGTCAACATCGTCGCGGTCGTGTGGGGCGCGGCCATGACGGTCAATCTGATCTGGCCGCGTACGGCGGTCTACAACGCGACCGCGCCGTCCCACTGGTATCTGCGCTGGGGCGCGGTGCTGTTCGTCGCGGTGATCGCGGGCGGCGGCTTCGCCTACTACTGGTTCGTCCAGCGCCACCGCACCGGCGTGCTCGCCGAGCATCGGCTGGAGACCACGTCCGCCGGACCCGCGGCTTCCGCCACTGCTCCGGCGGCCGACTGACCTTGACCGATTCCTACTGCTTTCGGCTGATCGCGGCCGGCAAGGAGGTCACATGAGCATCGATGAGTTCGACTACGTGGTGGTCGGCGGCGGCACGGCGGGCAACGTGGTGGCGGCCCGGCTCTCGGCGGATCCGTCCGTGACGGTGTGTGTGCTGGAGGCGGGGCCGAGCGACGTCGGCGACGACGCCGTCCTCAGACTGGAACGCTGGATGGGCCTGCTGGAGTCCGGCTACGACTGGGACTACCCGGTCGAACCGCAGGCCACCGGCAACAGCTTCATGCGGCACGCGCGGGCGAGGGTGCTGGGCGGCTGCTCCTCGCACAACTCCTGCATCGCCTTCTGGGCACCGGCGGAGGACCTGGACGACTGGGCGGCCGCGGGCTGCACGGGCTGGAGTGCGGCCGACCTGTTCCCGCTCTACCGGCGGCTGGAGAACAACGACGCGCCCGGCGACCACCACGGCCGCACCGGCCCGGTGAAGCTGCGCACGCTGAAGGGCGGCGACCCGTGCGGCGCGGCCCTGCTTCAGGCGTGCGCCCAGGCCGGGATACCCACGGTCCCGTTCAACACCGGGACCACGGTGGTGCGCGGGGCCAACTGGTTCCAGATCAACTCCGACGAGAGCAACGTCCGCCAGTCCTCGTCCGTCGCCTATCTGCACCCGGTGATGGGCCGGCGTCGGAATCTGGACGTCCGGACGGGGGTGCGCGCGAAACAGCTGGTGCTGGAAGGTCGCCGGTGCGTGGGCGCCGAGTATCTGGACCCCGATCTGGTGCACACCCGCACGGTACGGGCCCGGCGTGAGGTGATCGTCTCGTGCGGCTCGATCGACTCCCCGAAGCTGCTGATGCTGTCCGGCATCGGCCCTGCCGCGCAGCTGCGCGACGTCGGCGTGGACGTCGTCGTCGATTCCCCCGGCGTCGGCGAGAACCTCCAGGACCACCCCGAGGGCGTGATCATGTGGGAGGCGGAACAGCCCATGCCGACCACGTCGAGCCAGTGGTGGGAAGCGGGCGTCTTCTACGACACCGAGCCCGGCCTGGATCGGCCCGACCTGATGTTCCACTACGGCTCCGTGCCGTTCGACCTGAACACCGCCCGCTGGGGCTATCCCACCTCGGAGAACGCGTTCTGTCTGACGCCCAATGTGACGAAGGCGAAGTCGCGCGGCACGGTACGCCTGCGGACCCGGGACTTCCGCGACAAGCCGAAGGTGGATCCGCGGTACTTCACGCACGAGCACGATGTGCGGGTGATGACGTACGGGCTGAAGCTCGCACGGAAGATCGCCGCGCAGCCGGCGTTGAGCGGCTGGACGGGCGCCGAGCTGGCGCCGGGAGAGGACGTCCGGACGGACGACGAGCTGCTGGACTACATCCACAAGACGCACAACACCGTCTACCACCCGTCCTGCACGGTGAAGATGGGCGCCGACGACGACCCGTCGGCCCCGCTCGACGCGCGGTTGCGGGTCAAGGGGGTCGAGGGGCTGCGGGTCGCCGACGGTTCGGTGATGCCGGACCTGATCGCCGTCAATCCGTGCATCACGACGATGATGATCGGCGAGAAGTGCGCCGACCTCGTCAAGGAAGACGGCTGACGGCTACGCAGGCTTCTTGTACATCCTCGTCGCCGTGATCTCGCTGTGCACCGCCTCGCCGGCCCGGGGCTGCTGGGGCAGTCCGGGCCGCAGGTGCTCCTCCACGCTGATGTACTTCAGGCCCGCTCTGAGGTCGGCGTCGTTGCGCAGGCGGATCACCAGCGGGAACTCGGCGAGCGCGGTCGTGTCGAACAGACCGGTGGTGTACAGCAGCTGGACGCCGAGCGCGTCCGACACGGCGCGCTGCAGCTCCAGCAGGTACGTGGCGTTGGCGCGGCCGATCGGGTTGTCCAGGAACAGCGTCCCGGCGTGCCGGTGCTTGTCCCGCCCCCGGTCGTTCGACCGCAGCGCGGCCATCGTGCAGTACAGGGCGATGGCGGCGGTCAGCAGCTGCCCGCCGGAGAAGACGTCGCCCATCTGGCCGACGGGCACGCGCTCGGCGCGCAGTACGGCGTCGGGCTTGAGGATCTCGACGGCGACGCCCTTCGGCTGCAGCGCCGCCGCGACCCCGCGCAGCAGCAGGGACATGCCGTCACGGCGCAGGTCGGAGTTCTTCTTCACGGCCGCGCGGGTGGCCTCGTCGATGACCTCGCCGAGCCGCTCGGTGAGCGTGGCCTGGTCGGGTTCCTCGAAGCGGATGCGCAGGAACTCCTGTCCGGACCATTCGCCGAGGCCCTCGGGGAGCCGGGAGAGCCGCTGGGCGGAGCGCAGGGTTGCGAGGGCGGACTCGACCAGACCCCGCAGACGGTCCACGATCGAGCCGCGGTTGCGCTCCAGCTGGGCCAACTCGTCGGTGAGCACCCGCAGTCGGGGCGCGAAGGCGTCCGCCCACTTCTGTGCGTGCTCCGGCAGCGCGGACGCGGGCAGTTCCCGGATCTGCTGCCGGGCGGGGGTGCGCACCTGCTCGTAGCGCGTGGAGTTGGCGTGCCGGACGAGCACGTCGCTCGCCTCGCGCACGGCCGCCTCGGCGGCGGACAGGTCGGCGGCGCAGCCGCGCAACGAGCGGCGGGCCTCGGCGGCGGCGTGCCGGGCCTCCTCCAGGTCGCCGGGGTACGGCTCCGGCTCCTCCTGCTCCTCCTCGGGGGCGTGTTCGCGCAGCAGGTCGCGGAGCATCGCGGCGATCTCGTCGAAGCCGCCGGCCGCGTCCTCGGCTGCCCGGTGGGCCTGCAGCAGCTCGGCGTGCGCCTCGCGGGCCGCGGCCAGCGCCTCGGTACGGGACGCCAGTTCACCGTTCGCGGTGCGCAGCAGCGCCTGGGCGTGCTCGGCGTCGCGCGGGAGCAGTTCCTCGGGCAGCTCGGTGTGCGCCTCGCCGCCCTCGGGCGCGTGCCGCTCCGCCTCACCGCGCAGCCGGCCGAGCTGCTCGCTCGCGCTCGACATGCGGGTCTCCAGGAGCTGCACCAGCTCCTCCGCGCGCGCGGCTGCCGCCTGCCGGGAGGGGCCGTCGGAGCCGTCGGGCGACTGAAGCAACTGCTCGGCGCGGGTGCGGACCTTGTTGCTGAGCCGGTCCAGTTCGGCGCGGGCAGCGCTCTCGTCGCTCTCCGCGCGGGCCTGCTCGGCGCGCAGGTCGGCACCGACGCCGACCTTCTCGTACACCTGGGAGGCCGCCCGGTAGGCCTCACGGAGGGCGGGCAGGGACGCCTTCTGGGCGTCGGTGTCGTCGACCGGTACGTCGTCCGGGGCTCCGGCGATCTCGGAGCGCTCGGCGCGCAGGGCGCGCGCGGTGCGGCGGGCGTCGTCGGCGGCGCGCTGGGCGGCGCGGCGGTCCTCGTCGGCGGCGCGGGCACGCTCCAGGCAGGTCTGTGCGCGGGCCTCGGACTCCGTCGCCTCGTCGGCGAGTTCACGCAGGCGGGCCTGCCAGCCGGCGCGCTCGCGCAGCCGGTAGGCGAGTCCGGCGAGGGCATCGGCGGCGCGCCGGGCCTTCTGCGCGGCCTCCTGCCGCTCGTCGCGGACCTGCGCGGCCTCGGCGGCGGCCTCGTCGGCCTCCGCGCGCACGGTGCGGGCCTCGGCCAGCTCGGCCTCGGTCTCCTCGGCGAACGACCTGGCCTCCTCGGCGAGCTGGGCCAGCTCGGTGAGGCGGCCGGCGGGGCAGCCGGCGCGCCAGGAGGCGAGCCGGGCAGCCAGTTCGCGGTCCTTGCCGAGCCGGGCCGCGAGGCTGCGGATCTCGTCGTCGCGTTCGGTCGCCCGCGCGCGCAGCGCCTGCCGTTCCTCGTCGGCGGCGTGCTCGTCGTGCATGGCCGGGTTCGGGGGCACGAGGAACACGTCGCCCGGGGTGGCGTCGGCGGCGGGTGGCGGCGCGAGCAGGGCGGCGGCCGTGCCGACCGCGACGGCGGAGCGGGGCAGCAGGGCGGCGTCACCGAGGACCTCGCGGGCACGCGCGTGCGTGTCCGGGTCGGTGATGACGACACCGTCGACGAGTTCGGGGCGGGCGGCGAGCACGCGCGCGTGGTCGGCGGGGTCGACGGCCTGGGCGAGATAGCGCCAGCCGGGCAGCGCCGGGATGCCGTGCTCGCCGAGGAACTCCACGGTGGCCAGGACGTCCGGGCCGGGCGGCAGCAGTCCGCCGTCGCCGAGCGCGCCGAGGATGCGGGAGTCGTCGGCGGCGGCGGTGCGCAGGTCGAACAGGTGCCGTTCGGCACTCGAGACGGCGTCGTCCAGCAACTCGCACAACTCGTCGGCGAAGCGGTCGAGTTCCTCGGCGGTGAGCGGGCCCTCGGCGGGGACGGCCGGCTCCGCCGCGGATCCCGCGTGCGCGTCGTCGTCCATGTCCGTCCTCGGGGCGGGCACCCGCGCCCGGCCCGGCGCACCCGGCAGGCTGAGCAGTTCGGCGAGCCGCTCCTGTGCGGCCAGGGACTCGGCGAGGCGCCGCTCGGCCTCGTGGGCCCGCTCGGCCGCCGTCGCGGCGTCCGCGGCGCGGGCCGCGGTCAGTTCCGCCCGGGACTCGGCGGAGGCCGCCTCGCGCGCGTGCTCGACGACCTTGCGGGCGGCCTCGCGGGCCGTGTCCCAGGCGGCTACGGCACTCTTCTCGGCGTCGCTGGCGGCGAGTGCGGCACGCGCCGGGTCGGCGTCCGGGGCGCTGTCGTCGAGCCAGCCCGCGCGGACCGCCTCGGCGGTCTCCTGCTCGACCTCGGCGAGGCGCTGGCGCAGATGCCCGGCCTCGCTGCGGGCGCGCTGCGCCTCGGTCGCGGCGGCGGTGGAGTCGCGGTGGGCGCAGTCGCCGGCGTCCTGGAGTGCGGCGGAGCGCTCCTCCTCCTCGTTGGCGAGCGTCTCGGCGCTCTCGGCGGCCGAGTGCAGGGCCCGTACGAGGTCCACGGCGGCCTTGGCGCGGGCGGCGAGCGCGGGCGCGGCGTCCCGCTCGGCCTCCTGGATGGCGGCCGACACGCGCGCGACGCGGTCGGCGGCGGCGCGGTGGCGCAGCACGGCCTCGGCGGCCTGCCAGGCGGAGTGGAGGGTGCGCGCGTCGGCCAGCTCGCGCTTCTGCGCGGCGGCGGACTTCTCGGCGGCGGCAAGGGCCAGGGAGGCGTGCCGGTAGGCGAGTTCGGCGGCGATCAGGGCGCTGCGCTCGCGGGCGCCCTCGGAGTGGGTGGCGGCGTACGCGGCGGCCGTGACCCGCTGGGCCAGGTCCGCGGCCCGTACCCGCTCCTGGACCGCCCGCGCGGACAGCCGCCGGGCGAGGGTGCGGGTACGGCGCTCGGCTCCGGCGTGGACGTCACGCGCGCGTGAACGGGCGTCGGCGGCCTCGACGATCCGGCCGAGCAGATCGGCCGAGCCGGCGGTGAAGTCCCGTTCGGCGATCAGCTCGGCGCGCCGGCCCAGCTTGTTGCCGAAGCCGCTGACGAGGTCGGCGAGGCCGTCGGTGTCCCGGGTGTCGGTGACGGCGCGCAGCAGCAGGTCGGTGAAGTCGGAGTCCTTCTTCACCGCGAAGAGACCGGCCGCCTCGCCCTCGTCGGCGTTCATCTCCCGCTGGTAGCGGAAGAGTTCGGGGTCGAGGCCGAGATCGCCGAGGTGCTCGATCCAGCGGTCGTGGATCTCCTCCCAGTGCACTTCCAGGTGCGGGTAGGCCTTGCCGGCCTCCATGAGGGCGTCGCGGAAGCCCTTCATGGTGCGGCGCCGGCCCTGGGCGCCCGAGGCGCCCTCGACGGGCGGTCGTACGGCCGTGGCCTCGGCGACCGGCAGGTTGTCCAGGCTCAGACCGGGGCCGGGGCGGAACGAGTACCAGGCCTCGGCGAACTTGCGCGGGTCGTTGGAGACCTGCCGGCCGCGCCACTCGCTGACCTTGCCGACGACGACGCACTCGCCGGTGTGCACATGCTGCCATTCCAGCGCCACGTGTCCGCAGTCGTCGGCCAGCAGGAACTTGCGCAGCACACCGGAGCTGGCGCCGCCGAGGGTGTTGCGGTGGCCCGGCAGCATCACCGAGAAGATCAGCTTGAGCAGGACCGACTTGCCTCCGCCGTTCTCCAGGAAGAGCACGCCCGCGGGCGCGGGCCGGCGCGGCGGACCGGACGGCTCCTCCTCGAAGAACTCCGCCTGCATGGGGGCCGGGTCGGGCACGGGCTCGCCGACACCCCGCAGGTCAAGCACGGTGTCGGCGTAGCGCGCACCGGCGGGACCGATGGAGTAGAGGCGGACCCGGGACAGCTCGTACATGGCGGACTCTCGTAAGTCTGGTGAAAGGTGCGGTGGTTCTGGACTCTTCGGGGCCTTTCGGCCCTCAGGAGTGGAAGGGCAGCCCGGCGTCGGCCACCAGCTCCAGGTCCTCGGTGTCGTCGGCGGCCAGCAGGCTGGCCGTGCCGTCCGTCACGGGTACGACGCCCAGCTCGAGCAGTTCGGCCATGGCGGCGCTACCGGCCATGTCACGGACCTGGAGCTGGTATCGGGCCGTGGTGCGGTACGTGCCGCCGCTGTCGTCGCCGGTGCGCTGCAGGAAGCCCGAGTCGGTGAGGAAGGCCAGGGCCTTGGCCACGATGCCGGTGGTGGAGGCGGCCGGCCGGCGGGCGTCCTTGGTGGCGCCGGTGGCGCTGCGTCTGGCCCAGATCCGCCAGGCGGCCTCCAGTGCGGGTGCGTCGGTCGCCGGGTCGGTGTTCTCGCCCAGCTCCTCGGCCCGCTCCTCCAGACGCCGGCAGGCCTGTCGTACGAACGCGTCGACGCCGTTGACGGTGACACGGCCGATGTAGGCGTCGTCGGCCAGGTCCTCCGGGCGCGGGAACGCCAGGGCCGCGGCGGCCAGATGGGCGAGGCCGTGCAGGAAGCGGTCGCCGGAGTCGGCGGCGGTGCGACGCGCGTAGTCCCCCATGCGGACGGCGAACACCGAGTCCTCGGCGGCCGTCACGGCCATCCCCGCGCGCGCGGACACCTCCAGCACCACGAGCCCCAGACCTGCGGCGACGGCGTCGGCGAGCCGCGCGAACGCCGGGTCGTCCCGGTAGCGGCGCAGCAGCTCCGTGTACTCCTGGTCGCGCGCGGGCTGCAGCTTGGGCTGCAGCCCGAAGGCGACGAGCCGCGCCGCGTCGGCGGCGTCGGCGGGGGTGACGGCGGCGGGTGCCGACGGGGCGGCCGGCTCCGCCTCACTCCACTCGACGTGCTCGGTCACGGCTTCGGCTCCTTGTCGCGTTCCTGCTCGGTCATGCTGCTTCCGTCCGGTCCGCCGCCATCCCCGCCGCGTCCAGCAGCGCGGTGCCCACGATCAGGTCCGCCCCGCCGAACTCGGGATCGTCCAGCTCGGTCCCGTCGTCCACGGCGAACAGCAGCTTCTCCTCGCCCTGCCGGTAGGCCGTGCCGACGGCGGGGCTGGCCGCGTGGACGGCCAACAGGGCCACCAGGTAGGCCAGATCGGGGTCTGCGGTCCGCCGGGCCTCGGCCAGCAGGCCCGACAGCCTGCGCGGCGCGTCGGCCGGAAGGTCCAACAACTCGGTCGCGGCGGCCAGTTGCTCCTCGCTGAACCGGCTGTCGTCGGGGGTGGCGATCAGATCCGGCTCGGGCATCTCCGCGCCCAGATGCTCCCGCTCCACCGGCGGCGTCAGCAGTATCTCGACGAGGTCGCCGACCCGCACCGACACCGGCGTGCGCGGGCCCGTGCCGCGCGCGAAGAACGCGTCCGTCACCCGGATCGCCTGCTCCATGGGCAACGGCAGGACGGGGGCGACGAGATGGCCGTACAGATCGATTCCGGAGGTCGCCGCCGGGGCGGCGAAGGCCTGCCGGTCCTGCTCGGCGCGGAACAGCGGGCCCGCTTCCAGCAGCCGCGACTGCAGCTGCGTGTGGCGCCGGATGCAGTCCTTGACGATGTCGACCAGCTCGGCGGCGCGCCGCTTGTGCTCGGGCTCCTCGGTCTCGTCGCGGGCCTTGCGGATGTTGGTGAGGATCGCGTTCTCGTGGCGGTAGCGGTCGGCCACGTGGTCCAGGGCCTCGGCGATCATGTCGGGCACGGCGCTCAGCCAGTCGACCGCGCGGACGTTGCGCCGGGTGGCGTCCAGGGCGCGGCGCAGGGTCTCCGAGTACTGCACCGTGCGGTAGCGGGCCTGCTCGGCGGCGAGCTGGGCGTCGGCGAGGCGGCCGCGGCTGATCAGCACCTCCAGCTTGACCTCGGCAGCGATCTGGGCGCTGGTGACGTCGGTGTCCAGGGCTCCGACCAGGACGTTGACCGCCTCGTCCGTCGTGCGCAGATAGACCGTGCCGCCGGGGCCGGGGACCTCTTCGATCAGCTTGAAGTCGTAGTCCCTGCGGACGTAGGTGCCGTCCGGGGCGAAGGTGCCGTAGACGGCGCGGAAGCCGCGGTCGGCGCTGCCGACGTTGATCAGGTTCTCCAGGACCCAGCGGGCCACGCGCTCGTGCTCGGCGGTCGGGCGGTGCGGGGCCTGGGCGGCGATGCGCGGGACGAGCCGGGCCACGATCTGCTCGTGGTCGGCGCCGGTGTCGAAGTCCATGTTGAGCGTGACCAGGTCGATGGCGGCGAGGGCCACCTCGGCCATGCCGTACACCGAGTACTCACCGGCCAGGTTGGCCTTGCGCGCGTCCAGGTCGTGCAGCGGCGCGGTGCAGGCGAGCGCGCGCAGCCGACGCGCCAGCCCCTCGTCGGCGGCCGGACCCGGAGCCGGGCGCGGCGCCGCGCTGAGCTGGGGCGGAACACGGTCCGTCGATGCAGGCGAAGTCACGGTGCACAGACTAGGTCCTCGGTCTGACATCGACCCAAACGAGAGGCTCCGCCGGTTTGACCGACCTGGCCGCGGACGCTGCCCTCAGGGCGCGCTCTCCTCGCCCACCCGTCGCCGGTACACCTCCACCACCCGCTCCAGCGAGTCGGCGAGGTAGGTCTCCAGCAGCCGCTCGGCCTCGCGCCTGGCGCCGGTCTGCAGCGCCCGCAGGATCTCCAGGTTGCGGACGAGGTAGGGCTCGTGCAGGCGGCGCGGGTCGTCGACGACGTGGAAGGCGAGCCTCAGCTCGGCGAAGACGCTGCGCATCAGTTCGTCGGTGCGCTCGCTGCCCGCGAGGGCGACCAGTTCCCGGTGGAAGTGGATGTTGGCGGTGCCCAGCGCCTTCCAGTCGTTCTCGGCGGCCGCCGACTCCCCCTCGCGGACGGCCGCGGCCACCCCCTCCAGCGGGTAGGGCGGCTCGCCCAGCCCGCGGACGACGGCGCACTCGACCAGGGCGCGGGTGCGGTAGATGTCCTCGACGTCCTCGACGGTCAGGACCCGCACGAACACACCGCGGTTCAGTTCGTGGACCAGCAGGCGTTCGTGCGTGAGCAGCCGGAAGGCCTCGCGCAGCGTGTTGCGGGACACGCCGAGCGCCCCGCCGATGCCGTCTTCCGACAGCCGGGTGCCGGGCGGGAAGTACCCGTCGGCGATGCGCGTCCGGAGGATGTCCGAAACCCGCTCCGCCGTGCTCGTGCGCCCCAGGAGCGCACGGTCGTCCGCCAGTGCCGTCAGCTGCTCTGCCATGCCCGGAATTCAATCGCACGCACCGGAACGAGACAACGTGAGCATTGAAGGATCGTTCAACGATCCTGGCCGCAAGGGTGGGGCACCGTCGGCGGAGCCCGGCCCTCGGTACGGACCAGGTCCCGGCCGGACGGCGGCCGGCGGTCGGACCGCCCGACCCGCCGGCCGCGGGCGGCCTATCCGGTGACCGCGGTGGTCCGCCCCGCCTGCGCCCCGACCGCCGGACGCGCCGTGTCCGGCACCGTCACCTCGCGGGCCGCATCCGCCATGGCGACCTCGCGGCCCGCGTCCAGCACCGTCACGTCGCGAGCCGCACCCGGCGCCGTCACCTCGCGGCCCGTCACCGCCGGCGTGGCCGGGCCGGCCGTACCCGGCATCGCGGTCGCGCGCGTGGGACCGGGGATCACCGCAGGTCTCGTGCCCGTGCCTGCGGGGCGCCGCTGAGCCTCGGCGTCCTCGCCCGTGCCCTCGGCCAGGGCCGCCAGGGCCGCGGAGACCGCCGCCGAGGCGCTCACGTCGAGGCGGCCGCTGGTGCCCCGGGCCCGGTGGCGCAGTTCGTCGGCCGCCAGGCGCAGCAGCTGCGGCAGCAGATCACGGCAGCGCCGGACCACCCAGCCGGTGCCGGCCGTGGCCAGCCAGAGCAGGCTCGCCGCCCGGGTCGGTGCGGGGAACTCCGGCTCCGGAGACGGTGGCCGGCCCGTCGCGCGGCCCGCCTCGGTGAGCAGGGCGTGGAAGCGGACGGCGAGCTGCCGGTGCCCGCGCTCGCCCGGGTGCAGCCGGTCCGCGCTCCACAGGGCCCGGTCGGTGATCCAGACACCCTCCGCGGCGTGCATGTGGACGGCCCCGTAGCGCTCGGACAGCGCGTGGACGACCGTGTTGACGGCCCGTTGCCGGCGGGCCAGCGGCCGGGCCAGGGAGCCCGGCAGGCCCAGCATCGCGCCGGGGTCGGGCAGACAGGCGGTGAGCAGCGTGGCACCCGCGCGGGTGAAGGTCGCGTAGACCTCGTCGAGGTGGGCGGCCACCGCCTGGATGTCGAAGGTGCGGCGCAGTGTGTCGTTCACGCCGATCACCACCGACACGACGTCGGGACGGAGTTCGAGGGCGGCCGGCGTCTGCCGCTCCGCGACGTCACGGGTCTGTGCGCCGCTGACCGCCAGGTTGGTGAACTGCACGTCGGCGGCGGCCTCGGCGAGGGAGGGCGCCAGCAGCGCGGCCCAGCCCCGCCAGCCGTCCCCGGCGGGGTCGCCCACGCCCTGGGTCAGCGAGTCCCCGAGGGCGACGAAGCGGACGGGTCTCATGCCACGCCCTCCGGCACGATGCGACGTGCGCCGGTGGGGCGCGCGTCGGCGGGACGGAGCACCTCGGCGTCGTGGGCCGCGAGGAACGCCTCCACGGCCGTTCCCCAGCCGAAGCACTCGGCACGCGCGCGTGCCGCGTCGCGCCGCTCGGGTTCACCGCGGTCCAGGAGCAGCTCCACGGCGTCGGCGAACGCCTCGCCGCGGTCGGCGGCGGTGGCCCCGGCGGAGCCGATCACCTCGGGCAGCGCGGACGAGGCGCTCGCCACCACGGGCGTGCCGCACGCCATGGCCTCCAGGGCGGCGAGCCCGAAGGTCTCGGCGGGCCCGGGGGCGAGGGCGACGTCCGCGGTGGCCTGCAGGGCGCCGAGCGCGTCGCGGTCGGAGACGTGTCCGAGGAACGTCACCGGCAGCCCGTGCTCTCGCGCGCGCTGCTCCAGCCGGAGCTTGAGCGGCCCGTCCCCGGCCACCACGAGCACGGCGCGCCGCCCGCGCCGCACCAGTGCCTCCAGGGCGTCCAGGGCCGTGCCGGGCCGCTTCTCCACCGACAGCCGCGAGCACATGACGAGCAGTGCCTCGCCATCACGCGCGTGCAGGGTGCGCAGCCCCGGGTCGCGCAGCGCGGGGTGGCGTTCCATCAGGTCGACGCCGAGGGGGGCGCGTACGACGTTGCGCGCGCCGATGCGTACGAACTCGCGCTCGGCGAACTCGGTCGTGCACACCACCCGTGAGTAGACGTGCGCGGTACGGGTGTTGAGGGCGTCGGCGGCCCGGCGGGAGAGGTTCTCGGACAGTCCCCAGGTACGCAGCACGCCGTCGGCGGTCTCGTGGGAGACCATCACGGCGGGCACGCGCGCGCGGCGGGCCCAGCGGCCGGTCCAGCGCAGGGTCGTACGGTCGGAGACCTCCAGGCGGTCCGGGGCCAGCTCCTCCAGGAGGGCGGCCACGCGCCGCTTGTCGGTGAGGACGCGGTAGCCGCCGGTGCCGGGCAGCAGCGGGCCGGGCAGGGTGATGACCCGGCCCTGCTCGGTGTCGCGGTCGGTGTGCCGTTCGCCGGGCACGACGAGCACCGGTTCGTGGCCCGCCGCCTGGAAGCCCTTGCCCAGCTCACGCAGGGCGGTGCGCAGGCCGCCGGAGGACGGGGCGACGAAGTTGGCGAGCCGGACGATGCGCAGGGACTGTCCGGTCATGCCGCCACCGCCGTCCTGCGGGCCGCGAGGACCTCGCCGTAGTGGGCGATCAGCTGGTCGCCGACGGCGGCCCAGGTGCGGCCCTCGACCATGGTGCGCGCGGCGGTGCCGTACGCGGTCCGCAGCGCGGCGTCGGCGGCCAGTTCGCGCACGGCCTCCTGGACGGCGGCGCCGTCGCGCGGCGGGACGAGCAGTCCGGTGCGCCCGTGGGCGACCAGGTCGAGCGGGCCGCCGGCGGCCGGTGCGACGACCGGGACCCCGCTGGCCATGGCCTCCTGGACGGTCTGGCAGAACGTCTCGAAGGGGCCGGTGTGGGCGAACACGTCCAGCGAGGCGAAGATCCGGGCCAGGTCGCCGCCGGTACGGCGGCCGAGGAAGACGGCGCCGGGCAGCGCCTCGGTGAGGTGGGCGTGGCTGGGCCCGTCGCCGACGATCACGACCTTGACGCCCGGCAGGGCGCAGGCGCCGGCGAGGAGTTCGACGTGCTTCTCGGGGGCGAGCCGGCCGACGTAGCCGACGATGACCTCGCCGTCGGGGGCGAGTTCGCGGCGCAGGGCCTCGTCGCGGAGATCTGGCCGAAAACGGACGGTGTCCACGCCCCGAGGCCACAGCCGGACCCGGGGCACGCCGTGCGCCTCCAGGTCGCCGAGGGCGGCGCTGGACGGGGCCAGGGTGCGGTCGGAGGCGGCGTGCACGGAGCGGATCCGCCGCCAGGCGGCCGCCTCGCCGGCGCCCATGTAGGTGCGGGCGTATCCGGCCAGATCGGTCTGGTAGACGGCGACGGCGGGGATGCCGAGCTTGGCGGCGGCGGCCATGCCGCGGACGCCGAGGACGAAGGGGCTGGCGAGATGGACCACGTCGGGGCGGTGCTCGACGAGCGCCGCGGCGAGGCGCCGACTGGGTAGGGCGACGCGGACCTGGGGGTAGCCGGGGAGCGGGAGGGAGGGGATCCGGACGACCGGGCACGGAGCGTCCGTGTCCGGTCCGGTGCCCGGAGCGGGGGCGGGGGCGACGACGAGCGGGTGGTGACCGCGATCTACGAGGTGCCGGGCGGTCTGGAGCGCGCAGTGGGCCACGCCGTTCACATCGGGGGGAAAGGATTCGGTCACGATGACGACACGCATACGGGTGTTGTCGCCGCGCGGGGCGTGGCCGCGTCGACTTCGATCTTTCCGCTCGGGGAACGTCCCATGAGCGTTGGGCTGCACACCCGAGCAGGTCAGACGGCGGTCATGACCACCTGACCTGCGGGACACCCGGTGTTCACACGGCGGGCGGTCGTCCGCCCGGGCCGTGTGTGCACGCGGGGGGGGGGTCAGCCGAGGGCTGCGTCGGGTCCGAAGCGGCTGCGGACCGCTGTCTGCACCTCCGCCTCCTCGGCCGGATCGGCGGCCAGGCGGCGCAGGCGTTCCACGACCCGGGTGTCGCCGGTCTCGGCGTGCCGGGCGGCGAGTTCGCGGGTGGTCTCCTCGCAGTCCCACAGGCATTCGACGGCGAAGCCGGCGGCGAAGGAGGGGTCGGTGGCGGCCAGGGCGCGGGCGGCGCGCCCGCGCAGATGGGAGGAGGCCGTCTCACGGTAGATGTGGCGCAGTACGGGGGCGGCGCAGGCGATCCCCAGGCGTCCGGTGCCGTCGACGAGGGTCCACAGCGTGGGCGCGTCGGGGCCCTCGCCGCGTACGGCCTCACGGAGGGCGCCGAGGACCAGGTCACGGTCCTGGACGCCGCCACGGCAGGCGAGCATTCGTCCGGCGGCGGCGCCGAGCGCGTCGGGGCGCTGCGCCCAGCGGCGCGCGCGGTCGACGGCGGCGACGCTGCGCATCCGTTCGAAGGCGTCGACGGCGGCCTCCACGACGACGGTCGTGCCGTCGACGACGGCGGCCTCGACCAGGTCGAGCGCATCGGGGTCGTTGCTGTCGGCGAGATAGCGCAGCGCGGTGCAGCGGGCCCCGTCGATGCCGTTCCGGGCGGCCTGGACGATCTCCGGCCGGTCCTCGGGACCGGCCACGGCGACCAGACAGCGGGCGGCCGGCACATGCAGGGCGGCGCCGCGCTCCATGCCCTGCTGGGCCCATTCGAAGACGGCGCGCACGCTCCACCCGGGCCGTGGGCCGGTGGGGCGCATCTGGCGCTGCCAGCGGTCGAAACAGCCGGTTTCCTGTGCGGCGCGCACGCGTGTCGCGATCGATTCGCGCGCATCCTCGGCCCACAGGCGCCAGGGCCTCGGCTCGAAGGCGTCGCGCACGGCGGCGGCCAGCTCGGCCTCGCCCTCGGGGTCGGCGGGGAAGCGGGCCAGGACGGGCACGGCGAGGGCGCGCAGGCCCGCGTCGTCGTCCCTGAGGGCCAGCTCGTCCAGGGCCCAGGCCCAGTTGGAGCCGTGGGCGGCGTACCTGCGCAGCAGTCCGAGCGCGTCCTGCCTGCCGTAGGAGGCGAGGTGCCCGAGCACGGCCAGGGAGAGGCCGGTGCGGGACTCGTCGGTGTCGAGGACGTCCTCGGTGTCGAAGAGGTGCGCCTCGATCGCGTCCAGCTCGCCGTTGAGGTCGAGGTAGAGCCGGGCGTAGTAGAGGGAGCGGTTCTCCACCTGCCAGTCGTGGCGGGGATCGCGCAGCACACAGTGGTTCAGGGCCGCGAGCGCCTCGGCCCGCGGGGCGGTGAGCGCATGCAGCGTGCCGTCGCCGCGGCCCCGCTGAAGCAGGCCGAGCAGCGTACCGCTGGGCGCTATGACCGGATCGAACATGGGAAACAGCCTCACATCAAGCGTCGACGCAACCGGGGAACACGCACTACCTGGCCGCGTGACACAACGTCGGAGCGCCCGCCGTCTCTTGCTTGCTGTAGACCATCTCTCTCTGCCTCTCGTCTGTGGCCCATGCGGACCGCATCACGGTCCGCGCGGTGCGGCAACACCTGCCCAGCCATCGCGTCCGTGAATCACGACGTCATGATGACCCGCGGTGTGTGCTGCCGCGACCGTATTTCCGGCGGCCCTTTACCGCCTCCCCCGTTTTCTCTGTCGTACCTGGTCAGGACATGCGCGTCAGTGCGCGCCGAACAACTCCAGGAGTTCCGTCTTGCCGAACATCCGGGCGGTGTCGACGGCCGACGGCGTGCCCGCCCCGGGGTCGGCTCCGCCCTCCAGGAGGGCCTTGATGACTTCGGTCTCACCCTTGAAGACCGCGCCCGCGAGCGGGGTCTGGCCCCGGTCGTTGATCTGGTCCGCCGCGGCGCCCCGGGCGAGCAGGGCACGCACCGCCTCGGCGTGGCCGTGGTAGGCGGCGAGCATCACCAGGGAGTCGCCGCGGTCGTTGGTGAGGCCGGCCGGAACACCGGCGTCGACGTACGCGACGAGCGCCTCGGTCTGGCCCTGGCGGGCCAGATCGAAGATCTTGGTCGCCAGCTCCACGACCTCGGGGTCGGGGGCTTCGGTCATCGGCCGGACCGCCTCTCCTGGAAACTTCGGGGACTTGGGGAGCGTACGGCACCGAGCGGAACACGGCCGTACGAGTGAATCGCCAGCGTACTGGCTCGGCGGCACATGACCGGATGTGCCCGAGGTAAAGATCAGCCTCAGCCCCCGCCGGAGGCAAGAGCCCAGCTCGACAGGGCCGGAACGGCTGCGCCAAGTGGACGCAATAGACCGAATTTCACCCAGTTGCACCTTTAATCGTATGGATACATCCTGTGATCCTGGAAGAACTCATGGTGACTGTCCCCCACCTTCGACACCAGGAGGTCCGAAATGATCCTCTCCGTCTCAGGCGTCATGTTCCTCGGCGTCATCGTCTTCCTCTTCTTCCGCAAGGACGGCCTCAAGGGCTCGCACGCGTGCACCTCGGCCCTGTTCGGCTTCTACCTGGCCAGCACGGGCATCGCGCCGAGCATCAAGGCCGGCGGCGAGAGCCTGGCGAGCCTCCTCGGCGGCATCAAGTTCTGACCTCGCCTCGCCCGTCCCGCCCGCACGCACGCACCATCAGGAGACAGCAGTGGCCCGGCGCCCTCTCCCCCGCATTCTGAGCAAGGACAGCGCCCAGCTGGCCCGGACGCAGATCGCCCGGAGCCGGGAACTGGCCCGGACGGCGGCCGACAGCGCCACCGACGTCCTCCACCCACTGATCACCGTCACGCGCGGGCTGCGCCTGCTGGCCGCTGCCGGGCGGCGAAGATGGGCGGACACGCCCAAGGACAGGCGCGGGCCGCTGTTGTTCCTGGTGGCCTCGGTGACCTTCGCTGTGGCACTGATGCCGTACGGGCCGCTGCTCGCCGTCATCGCCCTGATGGCGGCGGCCGGCTGGCAGGGCCGTGACCGCACCCCACCGGCCCCCGACGGGCCCGACGAGTCCCAGATCGAGCGGCTCCAGTCCCTCTACGAGGCCCTGGTGCCCTACTTCTCCAGCCCCGAGGACCCGGCCCCGCTGTACGCGCACGGCGGGGAGTGGGACAAGGCGTTCCCGGCCCACGAGTTCGACGACGCCGGGCGTGTCGACCACCTCGTGATCCGGTACCCCGCCTACTTCCCGGACGGCGAGTCCGATGCCCGCGCGCGGATCGAGCAGCTGCTCACCGCGAAGTCCGGGCGGGGCCGCGAATACCGCTTCGGGTGGGACGAGGAGGGCAACCAGTTGACCGTCACCGTCCTGCCCCCGCTGCCCGCCGACATCCCGGCCCAGCACTTCGTCACCGCGCCGGGCGAGACGGTCCTCGGGTTCAGCGACCCGAGCGAGGTCCAGCGCACGCTTCCCCTCTCCTACGGCGAGGAGCAGATCGACGTCCCGCCGATCGTCTGGCGCACCGGCGTCCGCTCCACCGAGCCGCACCTGCTGGCCATGGGCCACCCGGGCACCGGCGTCTCGACGCTGCTGCGCTCCATCGCCCTGCAGGCCCTGCGGTACGGCGACGTCCTGATCGTCGACGGCGGCGGCACCGGCGAGTACGCGTGCCTGACCGGCCGGGACGGGGTGCTCACGGTGGAGTGCGCGCTGCCCGGGGCGCTGGCGAGCCTGGAGTGGGCCGCGCAGGAGACCGAGCGGCGGCTCGTCGCCATCAACCTGGCCCGGCAGGCGGGGGATCCGCCGCCGGCCGACTCCCGGCGCGCGCTGTGGATCCTGGTGGACCGCCCGTCCGTCTTCGCCCACCTCGCCGCGGCGGACGGCCGCAGGGACCCGCAGGAGCTTCTCCAGGTGCCGCTGCGGCACGGCCGCGCGGCGAACCTGACGGTCGTCGTGGCCGAGCAGTTCGACAGCGCGGACACGCTCGGCGACGCGGTGCGTCAGCACACACGCGCGCGTGTCGTCCTCGGGGCCGCGACACCTCGGCAGGTGGAGGCGGTGCTGGGCGCTCCGCCGCACACCACCCCGCTCGGGCAGGTGCCGCCGGGGCGGGGGTACGCCCGGCTGGGGTCCGGTCCCGTGCACCGGCTCCAGGTGCCGCGCACCCCGGATCCGTACGACGACGCGACCAGTGACGCCGACCGGCAGGCGGTGCTGGGCCTGCTGCCGCCACGGGCCACCATCGTGGCGGCGGAGCCGGCACAGCCCCGCGAGCCGACGGACCTGACGAAGCCGGCGGTACCTGTGGAGGCCGTGGCGGCCGAGCCTTCATGAGGGGTCCGGCCACGCCGGAATGATCCCGACGACACCCTCCTAGGCCACGAACGTGCGCGGCGCGTCCGCCGCCCCCGTGCCCCCGCTCTCCACGATGCGTGCCGCCGCGGCCAGCCGGACCGCGGCCTCGTCCGCCACCGGTCCCCCGACGGTGAACGGCAGCCGGACATAGCCCTCGAACGCGCCGTCCACGCCGAAGCGCGGCCCGGAGGGCACACGGACGCCGGCGCGCTCGCCCGCCTCGGCGAGCCGGGAGCCGGACAGGCCGCCGGCCCGGACCCACAAGGTCAGACCGCCCTGCGGAATGTCGAACTCCCAGTCCGGCAGTTCACGCCGGACCGCCGCCACCAGCGCGTCCCGGTTCGCCCGGGCCTGGACCCGGCGCAACTCGACCGCCTGCTCCCAACCTCCGGTGCTGAACAGCCAGTTGACGGCGAGCTGCTCCAGCACCGGCGTACCGAGATCGGCGTACGCCCGCGCGGCGACCAGGCTGCGGATGACGTCCGGAGCCGCCCGCACCCAGCCGATGCGCATGCCCGCCCAGAACGCCTTGCTGGCCGAGCCGACCGTGATGACGGTCGAGCCGGCCGGGTCGAAGGCGCAGACCCGGCGCGGCATGCCGGCGCCCGCGCACTCCTCGTCCAGCCACAGCTCGGTCATCGTCTCGTCGGCGACGAGCACCGTGCCGGCCGAGCGCGCCGCGTCCACCAGCCGGCGCCGCTGGTCCTCGTCGGCGAGCGCGCCGGTGGGGTTGTGGAAGTCGGCGACCACATAGGCGAGCCGTGGTGCGGCCTCGCGCAGCACCTGGCGCCAGCGGTCCACGTCCCAGCCGGACAGCCCCTCGGCCATCGCGACGGGGACCAGCCGGGCGCCCGCCTCACGCATCAGCTGCAGGATGTTGGCGTAGGAGGGGGACTCCACGGCGATCCGCTCGCCGCGGCCCGCGAAGAGATGACAGATCGCGTCGATGGCTCCCATCGCGCCGGTCGTCACCATGATCTGCTCGGGCATGGTGGGGATCCCGCACGCCGTGTACCGCTCGGCGATCATCGCGCGCAGGGCGGGCAGACCGGCCGGGTAGTCGCCGTGCGTGTGGGCGTACGGAGGCAGTTCCTCCAGGGCGCCCTGCACGGCGCGGGTGAGCCACGGCTCGGGGGCGGGCAGAGCGGCACAGCCCAGATCGATCATCGAGCCGAGCGCCTCCGGGGGCAGCGGCTCGAGTCCACGGGCGGGCAGCGGGTTGCCCGCCGGGACGGCGGTCCAGCTGCCGGCTCCGCGCCGGGACTCCAGGAATCCCTCACCGCGCAGCGCCTCGTACGCGGCCGCGACGGTGGTCCGGCTCACGGACAGGGAGAGGGCGAGTTCACGCTCGGCGGGCAGCCGGGCGGCCACCGGGACGCGCCCTTCGAGCACCAGCAGCCGGATGCCGTCGGCGAGGGAGCGGTAGGCGGGCGGACGGCGGGTGCCGGGCCCGGCCGGACGCTCCTGCTGGGAGTTGAGGAGCCGGGCGAGCTGCGCGGCACCCATCGCCGAGGTCCACTGCGCCATGTCAATCAGTCCACCTTCCCCGAATTGGCCATGGATGGCCTTTCACGCCAAGCCACAGAGTGACATGCGTCAGGCCACCGCCACCACCCAGGGGGGTATCCCGTGTCCGCTCCGAGCCGATTCGGACGCCGCTTGTTCCAGCTGTACGCGGGGCTCGCGCTGTACGGCACGAGTTCCGCTCTTCTGGTGCGGGCGGGCCTCGGGCTGGAACCCTGGAACGTGCTGCACCAGGGCCTCGCCGAACGCACCGGACTCAACATGGGCCTGGTGCTGACGCTCGTGGGGGCGGCCGTCCTGCTGCTGTGGATTCCGCTGCGGCAGCGCCCCGGACTCGGCACCGTCTCCAACGTCCTGGTGATCGGCTTCGCGATGGACGCCACCATGGCCGTGCTCCCCGAAGCGCACGCCCTGGCGCTCCGCGTGCCGCTCCTCCTCTCGGGCGTCGTGCTCAACGGTCTGGCGACCGGCCTGTACATCTCCGCAGACTTCGGGCCGGGCCCGCGCGACGGCCTGATGACCGGACTGCACCGGCGCACGGGCCGCTCGGTCCGGCAGATCCGGACGGCCGTCGAGGTCACCGTCGTCGCGACCGGCTTCGCCCTCGGCGGCAGCGTGGGCGTGGGGACCGTCCTGTACGCGCTGTCCATCGGCCCGCTCGCGCAGTTCTTCCTGCGCGTGTTCGCCGCCCCGCCGGCACCGGGGCGCAGCACGGTCGTTGCCACGGGGCAACCGGAACGCGCCATACTGCGTCCGTGACCACCGCGATACGCCACCCCTACCTCGACCATCCCGGCCCGATCCCCTTCGCCCACCGGGGCGGGGCGGCCGACGGGCTGGAGAACACCGTGGCGCAGTTCCGGCGCGCGGTGCAGACCGGCTACCGGTACATCGAGACCGACGTGCACGCCACGGCCGACGGCCGGCTCGTCGCCTTCCACGACTCGACGCTCGACCGGGTCACCGACGGCGCCGGCCGCATCGCCGACCTGCCGTGGGAGGACATACGGCACGCGCGCGTGGGCGGCCGTGAACCGGTGCCGCTGTTCGAGGAGTTGCTGGAGACCTTCCCCGAGGTCCGCTGGAACGTCGACATCAAGGCGGAGCCCGCGCTGCGCCCGCTGCTGGAGCTGATCGAGCGCACCGACGCCTGGGACCGGGTCTGCGTGGGCTCGTTCTCCGAGGCTCGCGTGCTGCGCGCCCAGCGGCTGGCCGGGCCGCGGCTGGCCACCTCGTTCGGCACACGCGGGGTGCTGAATCTGCGCCTTCGCTCGTGGGGGCTGCCGGCCGCCGTACGCCGCTCCGCGGTCGCCGCCCAGGTGCCCGAGGCCCAGTCGGGGGTCCCGGTCGTCGACCACCGCTTCGTCCGCGCCGCCCACGCGCGCGGGCTGCAGGTCCACGTGTGGACGATCAACGAACCCGAGCGCATGCACCGGCTCCTGGACCTCGGCGTCGATGGCATCATGACCGATCACATCGACACGTTGCGCAAGGTCATGGAGGACCGCGGCGTCTGGGGCTGAGCGCCCGACCGCCACGGCCCGCGCCTTCGCAGTTGAGCGGGGAAGCGAGGGCACGGGTGCGAACCGACACCGTGCGGACGGGGGCGGCGGACGAGACCGCCAGCCTGCGGCGCGAGCAGCGCGGCTGGTACTTCTACGACTGGGCCTGCTCGGTCTATTCGACGAGCGTGGTGACGGTCTTCCTCGGGCCCTACCTCACCGCGGTCGCCGAGCGGGCCGCGGACGCCGACGGTTATGTGCATCCGCTGGGCGTCCCGGTCCGGGCGGGCTCCTTCTTCGCCTACACGGTGTCCCTGTCGGTGATCCTGGCGGTCGTGGTGATGCCGCTCGTCGGCAGCGCCGCGGACCGTACGGGCCGCAAGAAGCCGCTGCTCGCGGCCGCGGCGTACACCGGGGCCGCGGCGACCACGGGCATGTTCTTCCTGGACGGCGACCGGTATCTGCTCGGCGGGCTGCTGCTGGTGGTGGCCAACGCCGCGCAGTCCGTCGGGATGATGCTCTACAACTCCTACCTGCCGCAGATCGCCCCGCCCGAGGAGCGTGACGCGGTCTCCTCGCGGGGCTGGGCCTTCGGCTACGCGGCGGGCTCCACGGTCCTCGTCGCCAACCTGGTCCTGTACTCGGCCCACGACTCCTTCGGCCTGACCCAGACGGCCGCGGTCCGCGTCTGCCTGGCCTCGGCGGGCCTGTGGTGGGGTGCCTTCACGCTCGTACCGCTGCGCAGGCTGCGCGACCGGCACACGCGCGTGGAGCGCGCCACGGCACCCGGACTCAAGCAGCTCACGGCGACGGTCCGGGACATGCGCCGCCACCCGCTGACGCTCGGCTTCCTGCTGGCGTACCTGATCTACAACGACGGCATCCAGACGGTGATCTCACAGGCCTCCGTCTACGGCTCGCAGGAACTGGGCCTCGGCCAGTCGACGCTCATCGTGGCCGTGCTGCTGGTGCAGGTGCTGGCGGTGGCCGGCGCGCTGGCGATGGGCCGGCTGGCCCGGGTCTACGGTGCCCAGCGGACGATCCTGGGTTCGCTGGTGGCCTGGACGGTCACGCTGGCGGCGGGCTACTTCCTGCCCGCGAAGGCGCCGGTGTTCTTCTTCGTGCTGGCCGCCGGGATCGGCCTGGTCCTCGGCGGCAGCCAGGCGCTGTCCCGCTCGATGTTCTCCCATCTCGTGCCGCCCGGCAAGGAGGCCGAGTACTTCTCGGCGTACGAGATGAGCGACCGCGGGATGAGCTGGCTCGGGCCGCTGCTGTTCGGCATGACCTACCAGATGACCGGAAGCTATCGCTCCGCGATCATCTCGCTGGTGGCCTTCTTCATCATCGGTTTCGCCCTGCTGGCGCGGGTCCCGGTGCGCAGGGCGATCGCCGAGGCGGGGAATCCGGTACCCGAGAAGTTTTAGCATCGATTTAGCACTCAACCCGAAAGGGCGGTAGTGTACGCCTTTGGCCTGCCAGGCGTACCGTTACTGCGCGTCAAAGATGCCGAAACGCTGGGTGACATCTGCTAGCAGATGTGACAAACCGGGCGCCGGTGGGTACGACATTTGTCAGCAAGGCTGCGGCTACGACGGCGACGCATCACCCGGAACGGGACACGGAACGGGAATCTTTACCGCCGACCGGACGTTGACCGGATGACGACGACAGCGACACCTGTCCTGTGGGCGACAAGCCCGGGAGGCACGATTCATGAGTGAGCGAGCTCTTCGCGGTACGCGCCTCGTGGTGACCAGCTACGAGACGGACCGCGGTATCGACCTGGCCCCGCGCCAGGCCGTGGAGTACGCATGTGAGAAGGGGCATCGTTTCGAGATGCCCTTCTCGGTCGAGGCGGAGATTCCGCCGGAGTGGGAGTGCAAGGTCTGCGGGGCCCAGGCACTCCTCGTCGACGGCGACGGCCCTGAGGAGAAGAAGGCCAAGCCCGCGCGTACCCACTGGGACATGCTGATGGAGCGGCGCACCCGTGAGGAACTCGAAGAGGTCCTCGAGGAGCGTCTGGCGGTTCTGCGCTCGGGGGCGATGAACATCGCGGTTCACCCCCGGGACAGCCGCAAGTCGGCGTAGTCCCAACAGGGGCTGGGCCGAGACACAGCGCACATCGAAGAACCGCGGGCGCCGTACGTGAAGTCTACGTACGGCGCCCGCGGTTCACCCATGTCCGAGATCCGGCTCACCGCGTCAGCGGCGGGTACTGCTCCCCCGGCTCGGGCCGCTCCGGCCGGTCCTCACGCAGGACCTCGCCCTGGACCACCTTGCCGTCGGGACGGTGGATACGGGCCTGCTGGAACGCGTCTTTGAGGCTGCCCGCACCGGCGGTGCGCAGCCGCTTGTCCAGAGCGTTCTCGGCGTAGCGGCTCACGGCCTTCTGGACCGGGGGGAGCAGCAGAAGCAGGCCGGCGGCGTCGGAGACCAGGCCGGGGATCATCAGCAGCAGGCCGCCGAGCATCATCAGGCCGTTGCCACCGCCGCGCTCCGGCGAACCGCCCCGCTGCAGCGCCTCGTTCAGACTCTGGAAGGCGCGGCGGCCGGCCCGCTTGATGACCACGGAGCCGGCCACGAAGCCCGCGACGAGCAGCAGGAACACCGCGAGCCCCCCGGCCGCGCCCGCGACCAGGGTGAGCAGCCAGATCTCCAGCACCAGCCAGGCGGCGACCCCCAGCGGCAGATACCTGCGCAGCCGGGAGCGCCGGGGCCGGGAGGTGGTGTACGGGGAGGTCGGAACGCCAGTCGTCATGCTCCCAGTGTGCCTGGCGACGGCTCAGTGCGGGATAAGGGGTCGATCAGGCCCGGTCGCGCGACGGGATCGGTCGCGGCCGAGCCACGGCCTACGGCGCCTAGGCCCGCTTGGCGGCCCGGCCGCCGGCCATGCCCTTGAACTTGGCGACCCGCTCTGCGGCACCCCAGGCGGTGACCCGCCACAGCGCCTCGACCAGGATGTTCTTGCTCATCTTGGAGTCGCCGAGTTCGCGCTCGACGAAGGTGATCGGGACCTCGACCACGTGATAGCCGGCCTTGACCGCGCGGCGGGCCAGGTCGACCTGGAAGCAGTAGCCCTGCGAGGCGACCTCGTCCAGGCCCAGGCCCTGCAGGGTCTCGCGGCGGAACGCGCGGTAGCCGCCGGTGATGTCACGCAGCGGCAGGTCGAGGGCGAGCCGGGAGTAGAGGCTGCCGCCACGGGAGATGAACTCGCGGGACTTGGGCCAGTTCACCACACGGCCGCCGGTCACCCAGCGGGAGCCGAGCACCAGGTCGGCGCCCTTGAGGGCGGTGAGCAGACGGGGCAGTTCCTCGGGCTGGTGGGAGCCGTCGGCGTCCATCTCGACCAGCACGCCGTAGTCGCGCTCCAGGCCCCAGCGGAAGCCCGCCAGGTAGGCGGCCCCGAGGCCCTCCTTGCCCTTGCGGTGCATCACCTGGACGTTGGCGTCATCGGCTGCGAGTTCGTCGGCGAGCTTGCCCGTGCCGTCGGGACTGTTGTCGTCCGCGATCAGTACGTGCGCCTCGGGGACGGCCTTGCGTACCCGGCCGACGATGGTCTTGATGTTCTCCGCCTCGTTGTAGGTCGGGATGATCACCAAGGCCGTGCCGAGCGGACCGAACTGCCTCCCCTGGGCCTTGGCCGCGAGGGTCCCGTCGCCGTCGTTCACTGCTGCCCCTTCTGGTTGTACGCAGGGATCCACCATAGTGGCCTCGGCCTGGCATGACGTGCCGACTCGTTCGTATAGCGGGTGTCGATTCCGCAAGAGAGGGGTAAGAACGCGCTTTTCGGCACCTTAGAGACGTGCCGTCGCGCTTTCCCCGCCACGGCGGATGGGGGCCCGGCGCCCTTCGGGCCGACCTGGGACCCGCTGGCTGCGGATCGACCGAGAGCCGTTGTCTACTGAGCGCACGGGCCCCACCCGGGTCACACCTTGCCGGGCCGGAACGTTCCCTCGGCGGCGCGCGCGCTGAGCCTGGCTCCCAGTGACGGTGCCCCGGTGCGGCACACCGTCCCTGACCCAGCGACGCGGCGCTGCGACGAGTTGCGTGAACGCTCCCCGGTCGGGCGTCCGGTGGTGGACTCGGCCGAACCTACCGGCCCTCGGCCGTCGACTGTCAACAGTCCCCTGACCTGCCAAGAAAGCCCGAATGCCGGGGTGAGCGCCGAGGATGCGCAGGTGGGGCGGCGGGGCGGCGGCGGCCGATGACCGCCGCGCCCCGCCCGTAGATCACTCGCCCGGCCGTACGAACACCGTCCGTCCGCCCACCACGGTGCGCAGGCAGGCCGGCAGGTCGCGGCCGGGGGTCAGGTCGGGCAGTCCCGGCGTGCCCGAGCGCGGGTCGGTCGACCAGCGGGCCACCCGGTCGTCGGGGGCCTGGACGACCAGCTCGTCGGTGCGCCAGACGGCGTAGTCGGCGGGCGCGCCCGGCACCAGGACGCCCGCGTCGTCCCGCCCCACGGCCCGCCAGCCGCCCCGCGTGTGCGCCGTGAAGGCGGCCCGGACGGAGACGCGGTGCTCGGGCGTGCGATGGAACGCGGCGGCGCGCACGGTGCCCCACGGGTCGAGCGGGGTGACCGGGCTGTCGGAGCCGAAGGCGAGCGGCACGCCCGCGCGCAGGAGGGCCGCGAAGGGGTTGAGGGTGCGGGCCCGCTCGGCGCCCAGCCGCCGGGCGTACATGCCGTCCTCGCCACCCCACAGCGCGTCGAAGGCGGGTTGCACGGAGGCGGTCAGGCCCAGCTCGGCGAAGCCGGCGACGGTCTCGGGGGTGAGCATCTCGGCGTGCTCGACGCGGTGGCGGGCGGCGCGGATGCGGGCCGGGCCGAGCTTCTCGGCGGCGGCGCGCACGCCGTCCACGACGGCGGCCACGGCGGCGTCGCCGATGGCGTGGAAGCCGGCCTGCAGGCCCGCCTCGGTGCAGGCGACGACATGGGCCGCGACGGCCTCGGCGTCCAGGTAGGCGACGCCGGCGTGGCCGGCGTCCGCGTAGGGCTCGTGCAGGCAGGCGGTGTGCGAGCCCAGGGCGCCGTCGGCGAAGAGATCGCCGGCCGCGCCCACGGCGCCCAGTTCGCGCGCCCTGTCGACGTTCTGCTCGGCCCAGTAGCCGACGACCCGCGGGCCCGGCTCCTCGGCGGCGAGCCCGAGCAGGCCGGTGAAGTCGTCCTCGGAGGAGATCTGCGGGCCACCGCACTCGTGCACCGAGCCGATGCCGAGGGAGGCCGCGTGGGCGAGGGCGACACGCTGGGCCTCGGCGCGCTGGGCCGGGGTGATGGCGGCGAGCGCGGCCCGGCGGACGGCGTGGTGGTCGTCCTTGGTCAGCGGCGTGTCGGTGCGCGGAACGTCGCCGGGGACCAGGTCCAGCAGGGCGGTGGTGACGACCGCCGAGTGCACGTCGATGCGGGAGAGGTACAGGGGGCGGCCGCCGGTGGCCGCGTCGAGCTCCGCGCGCGTCGGCGGACGGCCGCCCGGCCAGCGGGCGGCGTCCCAGCCGTGGCCCAGCAGGACACGGTCGTCCGGGCGGGCGGCCGCGAAGTCGCGGACCAGGGTGAGGGCCGCGTCCAGGGAGGGGGCGCCGGACAGGTCCAGGCCGGTCAGGGCGAGACCGGTGGCGGTGGTGTGCACATGGGCGTCGGTGAAGGCCGGGGTGACGAGGGCGCCGTCGAGGTCGATCACCTCGTCCACGCCGTCGGCGAAGGCGTCGGCGGCGCCCTCGGAGCCGACCCAGGCGACGTGGCCCGCCTCCACGACCATTGCTGTCGCGAAGGGGTCCGCGGGGCTGTGCACCTCGCCGCGGCGCAGGAGGACGGTCTTGGGGGGCTCGGCGGTGCGCTCACTCATAGCGGACAGTTTCGCGCCTCGGCCGCCGCGAGCTGTACTCGGGGCACCCGCGAGGCGCCCGGCGCCGCGGTGCTCAGATCCGGGGCGGCCGCGCCTCGTACGGCGTCGACAGCACCACCGTCGTGCGTGTCGACACCCCCGCCAGGCCGCGCAGCCGGGCCAGGAGCTCCTCCAGCTCGTGGGGGGTGGCGACGCGGACCTTGAGGATGTAGTTCTCGTCGCCGGCGACGCTGTGGCAGGCCTCGATCTCGGGGACGCCGGCGAGGCGGTCCGCGATGTCGTCGGGGGCGCTGGGGTCGAACGGTTTCACCGAGATGAACGCGGTGAGCGGCAGCCCGACGGCCTCCGGGTCGACCACCGCGGCATAGCCGCGGATGACGCCACGCTGTTCCAGCCGGCGCACCCGCTGGTGCACGGCCGACGTGGACAGGCCCGTGGCCTTGCCCAGGTCTGTGTAGCTCATCCGCCCGTCCTTGACGAGCAGCTGCACGATCTGTCGGTCCAGCTCCTCCATGGCGCCAAAACCTACAGTGCGCTTGATCTCCTGGGATAGCCGAGAGCGCAGGTCATGGCCGGTTCGATACAAAAGCACCGCATAAGGCCCGGCATCGCGCACCTGCATGCGGCATGTGACGAACGACACACAACCCGAACAGGCTCCGTGATGTTCTCGTGATTACCGTCGAGGGCGGACGGGAAGTGCTTGCTGTGGTCGAGGCCGCAGTGCCTTCACGGCCCAGCCTTAGGGGGAGAAATCCATGCAGAGTGCCCGTCACCCTGGTCGAACCGTGCCCAAGCGGCAGCAGCCCGTCGTCGAGCCCGAGCCGGAGGGCGTCGAACCCGACGTCGCCGAGGACGAACTGGACGCCTACGACACCTTCGAGGGGTACCGGGTGATCTGCCCGGACTGCGCCCAGCCGATCGCGCTGCTGGCGGACGAGGACGTCCTGCCGGAGCACGCGCTGTGCGCCTCGCCGTGGAACCCGTTCGGGCTCACGGTCTGTGCGGGTACGGGCCGTTCGGCGACCGACGCCCGTCCCGCGGACGAGTCCGCCGAGCCGCAGGAGCAGGACACCGCGCTGCTGCTGACGCTGCCCCAGGGGCTCGACTGGCGGACCCAGCCCTTCTCGCACGTCGGCGGTCCGGGCTCGCGCCCGATGCGCGTCGCGGCGATGCGCCGCGAGGCCGCCTGAGTCCTTCTCGACCGGGCCCGGCTCAGTCCCCGTACGTGCCCCGCACCATGGCGCGCAGGCTGTCGTGGTGCAGGATCAGCGTGTCCGGGTCCGCCGGGACGGCGACCTCCCCGAAGTGCGCCTGACGGTAGGCGATGCGCAGCATGACGATCGCGTGCCGCAGTGCGGCGTAGAGGGTGTGGAAGTCCATGTCGCGCGGGGTGTGGCCGGTCAGGCGCGCATAGCGGGCCTCGACCCGGTCGCGGCGCAGGAGGTCCGGCAGTCCGCGCTGTCCCGAGGCGACCGTGAGGTCCTGGAAGAAGCGGTGCAGATACACGGTCCAGCCGAGGTCGACCTCGCGCGGGGCGAGTGCCGCCATCTCCCAGTCCAGGACGGCGACGGGGTCGAAGCCGTCGTAGACGATGTTGCCGATGCGCGCGTCGCCCCAGCTGAGGACGGGTTCGCCCGCGTCGCGGGGCCACAGCTGCTCCAGCCGGTCGAAGGCGGCTTCGATGAGGGGTGAGCGGGGCAGCCCGTCGATCACCCAGGCGTAATAGGCGCGTTGGGCCGTCACATGTCGGCGCAGGGCGTCACCGGCACCGGGCTGAGCGAGGAACTCCGCCTCGTGGAGCGGCACTTGGTCGTGCAGCCGGGCCAGCAGGCCGACGGTCTTTGCCTCCAGGTGCGCGCGCTCGGCGTCGCTCGCCGCGTACAGCCAACTGCCCTCGTAGGTGTACGGCATGACATCCGGCGGCACCCGCCCGGCGACCCGCTCCATGACGAAGAACGGCGCCCCGAACGGGCCCGGGTCCTCCTCCAGCCACAGCACGCGCGGCACCGGTACGTCCGAGTGCTCGGCGACCAGGCGAAGAGTGCGGTACTGGCGGGTCATGTCGTACGAGGGGAAGACGGTGTACGCCGCCGGGTCCGCCGCCAGCCGCAACGCGCAGGCGCGCACCGGCGCTTCGGGGTGCTCGATGTCGAACAGCAGCGTCTCGCTGGACATGCCGTTGGAGGCCGGCACGGTGACGCCGGTGGCCTTGGCGCCGGGCAGTCGGGTGCCGAGCCAGGCGGTCAGGCGCCGGGACAGTTCCTCGGGGTCGCGGGTGGTGGTGCGGGGGCGCGGTGCCGTGGCCATACCGGGCTCCTCCCTCAGGGCGCGACCGAGTCGAAGCCGGTGAAGCCGCTCGGGTCGTGCCGGCCGAACGAACCGTGCTCGAAGATGCCGTGACCGGTCTGCCCGTCGAGCCGGAAGCGGGCGGAGTGGTCGGTGACGCCGTAACCGGCCAGGGGGTGGGGCTGGGTCATGTCGTAGGTGCGGCGGTCGGTCCAGCCGGGCCCCTGCCATGTGCCGTGCTGCCAGTCGTCCGCCGGCGGATAGCCCGCGCCGAGCGCGAGCGGCGAGGAGGCCAGGATCTCGACGTCCAGTTTCTGCGGGCGCCGCGCGTCTCCCAGGTGGATGAGCGCCCGTTCCGGGTGGCGGGTGCCGGATCGGTAGCCGATCTCGGCCTGGGGCCAGCCCAGTTGGCGGTCGCGCTCGCCGGGGCGGACCAGGGTGGCGTCGTTCAGGGAGCGGTGGCCGTCCGCGTCCTCCTGGGTGATGACCATCAGGAAGCGGTCCTCGAAGCGGACCGGGCACCAGATCCAGTGGAAGCCCTCGGTGGGATGGTCGGCGGCGAGCCGTCCGCCGTCCTCGCCCGGCACCGGCCGCACGCCCCAGCTGCGATCCCGGGTCCCGGTCCAGTCGTCCGCGGTGACCCGGAACTCCGCACCCGCGGCACGGATCACGCCCTCGGCGGTGCCGGCCTGGACGAAGCGGCGGCCCTCCAGGGTGAGGCGGTCGCCGCGGCGTTGGATGTGGTGCGGCTCCCACAGGGCCGGGAACGCCGCCGTCCAGGTGAGGTCGTACGACAGCTGCTCGTCCTCGCAGATCAGCCGCAGCTCGTGCAGCGGCCGGGGGACCTCGATGCGCAGCGGGCCGACGGCGAGCCGCATCCGGTCCTCTCCCAGGGCGTCCGAGGCGCGGACGGCGTGCAGGGTGTCCCCGGTGCGCAGGGTGGCGTAGGCGTCGATCACCCCCAGGTTGGGATAGACGCCGAGGCCGAGGATGAGCAGGGCGCGGCCGGTGTGGTCGAAGACGTGGAAGATGCAGCGGTCGTAGGCGTTGCGGTCACCGGTCGCCACGTGATTCATGGACAGCGGCACCTGATGCACCGGGTACTCGTCGAGCGGTACGGGACGGTCGTCGGCCACGAATACCACACCCCCTGAACGATGGTCGGCTGACGGTACGTCAGATGACCTGGGGAGGCCAGAGCGCGAACCGGACAGGGGCTGAACTGACGCTCGATTCCGCCGGGCGGTGACCTGTCCGACCGATTCCGCGTTGCCCAGGTATGACCCCCACGTACACGGTCACCGGGCGTCAGCGCCGCGTCTTCGTCCCGCGACCCGCGGAATCGCTTGCGCCGCCCGCGCCGCAGGACCCGCCCATCTACCGCGACCTCATGCGGACCTGGGCCGACCGGGGCCGGACCCTGCCGGGCCGCCACGACCCGGAGTGGATCAGGCTGGCGGCCCCGACGGTCCGCACGGGGCAGTTCAGCGAGCTTCGGGTCCCGCCACGTGACGGGCGATGACCATCCGCTGGATCTGGTTGGTGCCCTCGACGATCTGCAGGACCTTGGCCTCGCGCATATAGCGCTCGGCCGGGAAGTCGGCGGTGTAGCCGTAGCCGCCGAGTATCTGCACGGCGTCCGTCGTGACCTTCATGGCCGCGTCGGTGCAGTGCAGCTTGGCCATGGCGGCCTGCTTGCTGAACGGCTTGCCCGCGTCACGCAGCCGGGCCGCGGCGAGGTAGAGCGCGCGGCCGGCCTCGATCTGGGTGGCCATGTCGGCGATCATGAACCGCAGACCCTGGAAGTCGGCGACGGGACGGCCGAACTGCCGGCGCTGGGTGGCGTAGGCGACCGCCTCCTCCAGCGCGGCCTGTGCGAGGCCGATCGCGCAGGCGGCGATGCCGAGCCGTCCGGAGTCGAGGGCGGACAGGGCGATGAAGAAGCCCTGGCCCTCCTCGCCGATCCGCCGGTCGTCGCCGACGCGGACGCCGTCGAAGTGGACCTGCGCGGTGGGTGAGCCCTTCATGCCCATCTTCTTCTCGGGCAGCGCTCCGCTCAGACCCGGCGCGTCGCCGGGGACCAGGAAGGCGGTGATCCCGCGCGGGCCGTCCTCGCCGGTGCGGGCCATGACCGTGTAGAAGTCGGCGATGCCCCCATGGGTGATCCAGGCCTTGGTGCCGTCGATCACCCAGCTCCCCTCGCCGTCCCGCACGGCCTTGGTGCGCAGCGAGGCCGCGTCGGAGCCGGAGGACGGCTCGGACAGGCAGTACGCGCCGAGCAGTCCGCCGCCGAGCATGGCGGGCAGATGCTCGACCTGCTGCTGCTTGGTGCCGTAGGTGGCGAGGGCGTAGGAGGCGAGCGTGTGCACGCTGACACCGAGGCCCACGGTGAGCCGCGCCGCGGCAAGCTCCTCGAGGACCTGGAGGTAGACCTCGTAGGGCTGGTCGCCGCCGCCGTACTCGGAGTCGTACGGCAGGCCGAGCAGGCCGGAGTCGGAGAGCAGGGTGAAGACCTCGCGCGGGAAGCGTCCCGCGTCCTCCTCCTCGGCGGCCTTCGGCGCGATCTCGCGCTGGGCGATGTCCCGGACGAGCGCGAGCAGATCCCGCGCCTCCTCCGTGGGCAGCTGACGCTCCACCGGCTGCGGGTCGCGGTCGGACATGGCGTCGGTCTCCTCCCTGTTCGGGCACCGGCGGTCTGGCCCGTCGGGTGGGGGCGGCTCCGCCTGGTCGTTCCGTGTGGCCGAGGGCGCCCGCTCCCGGGTCTCGGAAGCTGCTGACCAGCGGCTGTGCGCTGTGAGTATGCCCGATCAGCGACCTCCCGTCACCAGTTAACGACCGCTTACTTCAAGAATCCAGTCGGAATCCGGCGCGCCCCCATCTCCGTCCGCGACCGCCCATCGAAATTGGTCCGAACCATTGACGCAGTGGTCTAGTCCTCCTACTGTGCATGACCAACGCTTTACCGCGTTCATGCCAATCGGCGCGCGTTCCCCTCTCCCCCACGAGGAGACACCCGATGCAGACTCCCCACCGCCCGCGGCTGCGCGCGGTCCTGGCCGCCGCGTGCACCACCGTCCTCGGTGCCGCACTGCTGGCCGGGACGGGCACGGCCACCGCGGCCGCGCCCGTCGCACCGGCCGCACCGCAGGTCCAGGCCGGCTCGAAGGTCGTCGGCTACTTCACCGAATGGGGTACCTACGACCGCAAGTACTTCGCCAAGAACGTCGAGACCTCGGGCTCGGCGGCCAAGCTGACCCACATCAACTACGCCTTCGGCAACGTCACCGGCGGCTCGTGCGCGATGGGCGACTCCTACGCGGCCACCGACCGCGCCTACACCGCCGACGAGTCCGTCGACGGCGTCGCCGACACCTGGGACCAGCCGCTGCGCGGCAACTTCAACCAGCTGCTGAAGCTGAAGAAGAAGCACCCGGGCCTGAAGATCCTGTGGTCCTTCGGCGGCTGGACCTGGTCCGGCGGCTTCGGCGAGGCCGCGAAGAACCCGGCCGCCTTCGCCCAGTCCTGCTACGACCTGGTGAACAACTCCAAGTGGGCGGGGCTGTTCGACGGCATCGACATCGACTGGGAGTACCCGAACGCCTGCGGCAACAGCTGCGACACCAGCGGCCGGGACGCGTTCAGGAACGTCATGGCCGCCCTGCGCTCGAAGTTCGGCTCCGGCAAACTGGTCACGGCAGCGATCACGGCGGACGCCTCCAGCGGCGGCAAGATCGACGCGGCGGACTACGCGGGCGCGGCCCAGTACGTCGACTGGTACAACCCGATGACGTACGACTACTTCGGCGCCTGGGACGCGAGCGGCCCGACCGCCCCGCACTCGCCGCTCACCTCGTACTCGGGCATCCCGAAGGCCGACTTCGACACCTCGGCGACCATCGCCAAGCTCAAGGGCCTCGGCATCCCGGCGTCCAAGCTGCTGCTCGGCATCGGCTTCTACGGCCGCGGCTGGACCGGGGTCACCCAGGCGGCACCGGGCGGCACGGCGACCGGCCCGGCGGCGGGGACGTACGAGCAGGGCATCGACGACTACAAGGTGCTCAAGACCAAGTGCCCGGCGACCGGCACCGTGGGCGGCACGGCCTACGCCAAGTGCGGCAGCGACTGGTGGAGTTACGACACCCCGGCGACGATCGCCACGAAGATGACGTACAAGAACCAGCAGGGCCTCGGCGGCACCTTCTTCTGGGAGCTGAGCGGCGACACCACGAACGGCGAGCTGATCAAGGCCATCGACTAGCCCCCCGGAACCGGGGGGCTCGGGAGCGGGGGACCACGAGCCCCCGCTCCCTTGTGTGTCAGGTGTCGCGGCGGGCAGGCTGCGGGGCCGGGTAGACCGGGTCCAGCTCCTCGACGGCGCGCAGGGCTCCGCCGAGCGTCTTCACCAGCAGCTCGCGCATGGTGTCGCGGGACAGCTCGGGGCGGTCGATCCAGTCCAGGGTCGCACCCTCGACGCTGCACACCCAGGCGAGCAGGCTCATGCGGGGCAGCGGGGCGATGTCGCTGCGGCCGTAGGCCCCTTCGGCGATGGTGTCGATGATCGCCTCGCGCACGCCGTCCCGGATGGCGTGCACCTCGGCGTCGAAGCCGACGCCGCCGCTGACGATGGTGCGGTAGGCGGCCTGGTGGTGCTCGGCGTAGCGCAGATAGCCGTCGATGGTGCGGTGGACACGGTCCACGGCGGGCATCGTGAGGCCGCTCGCGGCGAAGGTGACCAGGTCGGCGACGGAGTCCTGGACGATCGCCAGGTAATAGCCGCGCTTGGACTGGAAGTAGTAGTAGATCAGCCCCTTGGCGACATGCGCCTGGCGGGCGATGTCGTCCATGGACAGCGCGTCGTAGGACGTGTCGGCGAACAACTTCCGCCCGATGGCGATGAGTTCGGCGCGACGTGCCAACGAACGCTCGGTACCGCGCATCCGGGGACGGACGGCGGCACGCTGATGCGGCATATTCAATTTCGACCCTGTTCCAGGCGGTCGGCGGGACATCCGCAGTATGTCAGAACATGCCGCACACGTGAGCGGTTGCGTCAGAGCAGGCCGAGCTGGGTCACGAGCATCGCGACGACCACCACGAGGACCCAGCCCATGGCGTGCTCAAGGATCTTCGGGCCGTCTTCCTGAGGGCCGCCGGTGCGGGCGCGGGTGGCGGTGGCCGGGTGTGCGGTCATGGCGTTACTCGCAAGGTCGGACGTACGGATCGCACGTGCAGATCGGATGTTCGGATGCGGGCTCCCCACCCGTTTGTCCACCTTGCCACCCGTAGCGCCTTTTGCGGCGATGAGCTTGCTCACACGGTCAGCGCACGCCCACCGCCGCGAGCGCCTGGCGCTGGCGCGGGCTCGGATGGGCCGGGAAGTACAGGTAGCAGACTCCCCCGGTGCCCGAGACGACCTGACCGGAGGCGTTGTACCGCTTGGTCCGGAGCCAGATGTTCTCGAACTCGCGGCGCAGATAGATCCGCCGTACCGCGTCGTCGCCCGGCGAGGCCGGGTCGCCCGCGATCACATCGCCCTCCGCGGTGAAGCCGGTCACGGTCATCAGATGGCCGGCGGTGCCGTAGCCGGCGCCGGTCAGCTCCGTCTTCAGGAACGACTGGGACGTTATGGCGGGGATGCCGGCCGCGACCAGCGTCTCCAGGTCGGTGAGCGAGTCGAGCCGGGTGACCACGCCCTGGAGCCCGTGGAACGTGGCCGCGTAGGCCGCGTTGAACGGCCAGTTGCCGCAGCCCTCGTACTGGTAGTCGTAGGTGAAGCGGGCGGCGTTGTCGACCTGCGGATCGGCGTAGGAGGGGTCGACCCAGGACAGCTGCTCGGGGGTGAGCCGGCCGCCCCAGTACTCGATGATCATCTGCGACGAGGTGGGGCTGCACCAGGCCTCGCCGCCGTTGTCGTACTGCGGGTACTGACCCTTGTGGATCTCCTGCGAGTAGCGCGGGACGGAGAGTTCCTGGGCGAGGCCGGGAGTGGAGGCCGGCACGGTGAAGCGGTCGGGCACGTCGGATCCCATGGCGCCGAGCCGCCACACGGTGGGTGTCAGACGGGTGCCGGGCTTGCGGTACAGGGTCAGCCGCAGGCAGTACGACGTCAGGCGCAGCCCGGTGCTCGCGTCGTCGATGGCGAAGGTGTCGGTCCAGACGGCGCTCTTGCCGTCCTTCTGGCCGTCCACCGAGGTCCGCCTGATGTCCTGGTCACCGGCCGCCCAGCGGCCCATCACGTACCAGGGGGTCTCGGTGCCGTCGGAGTACGTGCCCCGCAGCTCGACCTGGAGCCAGGTGCCGTCCGGGGTGTGCGCGTTCCAGGAGGCGACGACCTCGGTGGCGGGGACCGCGAGCCGGTGCGCCGGCCCGGTCCAGGTGGCGTACTCCCAGGTGGCGGTGGTGCCGGTGTGCGGGTCGGTGTAGTCGCTGCGGCCGACGGGGGTGCCGATCACCAGGCCGGGGCGGGCGCCGGAGACGGCCCTGACGCCCTGGGCGGCCCCGAGGCGCCACTCGCGGTACGTGGTCCAGGCGTGGTAGTCGATCGGGCGGGCCTGCGCCGGGACGGGGTCGTCGGCATCGGCGGCGGGCCGCTGCGCGGCGGCAGCGGGGGCCGTCCCGCCGGCCACCGCCGCGGCGACGGCGACGGTGAGGACGGTTCTGCGGGACGGCTGCTGGGCTCTGCTCATGGGCGCGATTACCCCCAGGTGTCCGGGTCTGGGCCGGGCTGCTGCACGGTTTTGCGCCAACTATGGAGCAGGCCGCATGGCCCTGCCAGCACTTCGACGCATGCGGCGCGAGGAATATTGGTCTTGGCCACTGGAGGGGACGACCGGGGCGGGTGTCGCCTGCCCGTGCGGGCGGGTACCGCGCCGCCCTGGAGAGGGACGGCCGGGGCGGGCGATGCGCGATCGGCCCCTCCCCCACGCCCGCGCCGGGCACGGCGCGCGGCCGGTGGAGCCGCGCGCCGTGCCGGGACCCCGCGTCAGACGAGATCCATGGCCGCGACCTCGTCGGGGCGGCCGTAGCTGATCGGACCCTGGAAGCGGCGGCGTGCGGTGGCGAACCACCACACGGTCGCCACGATCACCACCGCCGCCAGCGCGATCGGCGCGTAGTTGAAGGAGTCGACCGTGATCGGCGAGGCCTGCGGCAGCATGAACAGGACGCTGCTGAGCACGATCCAGATCACCGCGAGCCAGCCGACCGGCCGCCCCCAGCGGCCCAGATGCCAGGGCCCGGGCTGGAACTCGTCGCCGAGCCGCAGCCGCAGGAAGATCGGCACGGCGTAGGCGAGGAAGAGGCCGACCACGTTGACGCTGACGATCGCGGTGAAGGCCGTGTGGGACCACCAGCCTGGCACGACCAGGGCCAGCGAGCAGGCCACCGCCAGCCACACCGCCTTCACGGGCGTACGGGTGCGGGGCGAGACCGAGTGCCACCAGCGGGAGCCGGGCATGGCGCCGTCGCGGGAGAAGGCGAAGATCTGCCGGGTGTTGCTGGTGAGGTTGGCGAGACCGCAGAAGAGCATCGCCCCGATGACGATGAGAAGCATGACCTTGGCGGTGCCGAGTCCGAGGCCGTCGATGAGGATCTGAACGGGCGGCCCCACCGGCGATCCTGCCACCTTGGCGTAGTCGCCAATGCTGTAGACCAATGCCAGCATCAGGATCAACCCGGTGATCGCCGAATAGCCGATGGCGCGGATGATCCCCTTCGGCGCGTTCACCGTCGCGTGGACCGTTTCCTCGGACATGTGGAAGCTGCCGTCGAAGCCGGTGAACGTCCAGCTTGTGACCAGCAGCCCGAGCATGCCGCCGTAAAGTCCGCTCGTGAAGCCGGTGTTGTTCTCGAAATGGGTCACGAACGACGCCGACTGATGGTGATCGGGCATCACTATGAGTGCGCCCACGATCACGACGAGTCCGATCAGCAGCCACCACACGGAAATACGGTTCAGTAGGGCGACGAGCTGGACCGTGTAGGTGTTGGCGAGCCCTTGCACGACGATGATCAAGGCCGTGATCAGGACGGTCTGGTGCGTGGTCGGCTGGTAGGAGGGCCACTGCAGCTGCACGAAAGCCTGGATGAAGGTGGCCGCCGCGTAGCCGGTGGCGGCCGTGCCGCCGATCTGCCCGACGAAGTTCAGCCAGCCCGTGTACCAGGACCAGGCTCCCTTGTGCCGCTTTGCGAGCTTACCGGCGGAGAAATACAGGGCACCGCTCGTCGGATAGGCCGAGGCGACTTCCGCCATGGCCGCACCGATGAGGAGCACCATGACGCAGACGCCGATCCAGCCGAACACGAGAATGCGGGGGCCGCCCGCGTTCATACCGAATCCGAAAGACGAGAAAATACCTGAAAGGATATTGATGATGGTGAAGGAGATCGCGAAATTGTCGAACGCCTGGAAGCGCCGGGTGAGCTTCCGCGGATAACCCATCGCATGCAGGGTCGCGTCATCGTCGAGCACGACCGCGGCTTCCCTTGCGCGGGCCTTCGCCCGAGGCGTCGATGTCCGTTCCGACACAGATCGGCCTTTCTCTGAGTGGGGGGCAGAGCACGTGCGGATCAGGTGGGTCCCGGGATCGGCAGTCCGCAGGCGCGCCGGGCCCGGGAGAGCTGCTCGGCGGGGTCGCCGAAGGCGCTCCAGGGCATCCGCGAGGCGTACGGGCCCATCGCCGTGAACACCGCGCGGGCCTCGAACTCGCACTGGGCCATGACCAGCGCGTGCGCGAGGTAGGCCAGGTCGAGCACCGGGGTGAAGCGGTAACGGGCCGCCGCGGGCAGCCAGTTCTGGTAGATCGCCTGCGCGGTGGAGCGCCACTGCGGCTGCTCCCAGGTGCGGTCGGCGAGCAGCTGGGTGGGGTTGTAGCTCTCCACCAGGGCGACCAGGGGCAAGAGCCGCAGGGTGGAGTCGGCGGGCGCCCGCTGGCTCAGGAAGGCGGCCACGTCCCAGGCCGCGTTGACCGAGCCGCCGTGGCGCGTGAAGAAGGACGACAGGAAGCGGTGGTGACCCTCGCGATGCCACGGGTCGAGCGAGAGGATGTGCGAGAAGAGCCGCCAGGGGCCGGGCGGGGCGGTGAGCAGTCCGTGCGGGGCCGGGTCGCGCAGCCGGTGCAGCCGTGCCATGGCGAGCTTGGCGACCCAGGGCGTCGGATCCTCCGGGGCCAGGGCGGCGGCCCGGTCGCAGGCGGTCAGCGCGATCCGCTCCAGCGCCTCGGCGCGCTCGTCGTGCGCGTCGGCGGCGCGCAGTGCGCGCTGCACCGCGACCCGCGCCCACATCAGCGCCGCCTCGGGCGTCGGCTCCTCGGCGAGCCAGCGCTCGACGAGATCGGTGCCGGCCGCCTCCGAGGCGAGGACCAGCGAGCGATGAGCGCGCAGGGCGAAGTCGGAACGCGTCTCCGCGAGCGCCTCGCACGCGTATCGATAACGTCCGGCGCGCACATCGACGCATACACTCGCCAGGACACGGTCGTCGGCCGCCGGATGCCACACATAGTGCCCTTCGAATAACTCCGCGGCCATGTCCCCCTGCCAGTCCCCGTACGACGCATAGCGGTTGCGCTCCAGGCACCATACTCAGCGGGGGGCACCCCCGGAACGCCGAATTCGACATATCGGTCAGGGGATTCGCGAATGTTTATGCCTGCCATTGACTGGCCGCCAGCCGGTGATTCAAAATGTGACGTTCTTCGGTCGGGTCACCGCACCAGCCCTGCCGCTATGGGCCACTACTACACTGTTTCAGGAAAACCACCCGCATCGACCCACACCCGAGGACCCATCATTCGCGACCTCGCCGCCCGGCTGCGCGGGCTGCCCCCCTCGCTCGGGCCGGTCCGGCTGATCGGCGTCGACGGGCACGCCGGCTCGGGAAAGTCCACCTTCGCCGAGCGCCTGGCCGGCGCCCTCGGCGGGGCGCCGGTGCTGCGCCTCGACGACATCGCCAGCCATGAGCAGCTCTTCGCGTGGACCGACCGGCTGACGGCTCAGGTGATCGGCCCGCTCGCCCACGGCGAGAACGCGCACTACTCGCCCTACGACTGGCGCACCCGTACGTTCGCCGCGCCGCGCCCGCTGCCGGCCGCGCCCGTGGTCCTCGTCGAGGGCGTCGGCGCCGGCCGCCGGGCCCTGCGGCCGCATCTGGCGCTCCTGCTGTGGATGGAGTTGCCCCGGGAGGAGTCCTGGGCCCGCGGCCGGCTGCGGGACGGGACGGAGCAGCGGGAGTTCTGGGACGGCTGGGTCGCGGCGGAGCGCGCGCACTTCGCCTCGGACCCCTCGCGCCCCCACGCCGACCTCCTGGTGCTGCAGACTCCGGCGGGGTACGAGGTGCTGCCGGGGCCCGGGGCAACCGTTGGACCGGACCAAAATATGACTCAGAGTGACGAGCCATCCGCGTTGTGGTGAACTTGTGAAGACCCTCGTGGGGGAACTTCGCCCAGTGGCTCAACTGCGCTTGACCCGGGGGCCGTACAGGTCTTACGTTCTCAATGTGCGGTGATTCGAAGCCGCCCTCAGACGCGAAGCCCCCGGTTGTTCCCCCGTGATCGGGGGCTTCGTTCTGCCTCGGACACTTTTCCGGGCGTCCCCGCGCACCGATCCGCTCACCCTGGGTCACCACACCGTGTGCGCCCCGTCTGCTCCCACCTCGTCGAACGGCCCGTGCGGCACCCTTCGGCACGCGGTCGTCACGCGGGTACGATGCCCTCGGTGCGACCTTCGAGGCTGCCTCGCGCGCCTGCAACTCCGGCCCGCGGCACGGCGGTTCGAGCGCGGCGGCCGTCGGGTGATCGCCCGGTGGTGAACCACGGGGGCACGGTCTGTGGGGGGACGGAATGGACTTCGGCACGCAGGGCCCCGAGGCCCCGGCCGACCTGGCCTGGCTGAGGGGAGTGGACGCCTACACGATGGGCGCCTATCCGCAGGCGGAGGAGGAGTTCCGCACCGCGGTGCGGATGGACCCGGGGATGGCGGACGGCTGGCTCGGGCTGCACGCGCTGCGGGTCGACACGACGACCGCGCTGCTCAGGATGTTCCGGCACCGCGACCGCTTCGGCGAACAGCGCGCCCGGCACCGCCGGTCGCTCAACTCCTGGTACTGGCTGGGCTGGTGGGTGCAGCCGGTGCTGGAGAGCCCGCGCGATCTGCTGCTCGCGCACGCCTCGCACTGGCTGGACGGGCGGCATGTGCCCGAGCTGGACCGGGCCCTCGCCGGGCTGCCCCCGATCGACACCGACCCGCAGGTCCGCTTTCTGCAGGCTTGCCGCGCCTATCTGGTCAAGGACTGGGAACAACTGGTGCGGCACACCGACCCGCTGCTCGACGACGCCATGCTCGGCATCGAGGCGGGCCTGTTCGGCGGCATGGCCAGAGTCCGGCTGGAGATGTACGGCCAGGCCGAGCCGCTGCTCTCGGCGGCCCTTATGCGCTGCCGCAGCGAGCAGCCGCAGCGCAAGGAGCTGCGCTACTGGCTGGCGCGGGCGCACGAGGGCACGGGGCGCTCGGCGGCGGCGCTCCCCCTGTACCGGGCGGTGCACCGCGTCGACCCCGCCTTCATGGACACCTCCGCCCGGCTGGCGGCGATCGCCGAGGGCGACGGGTACGACGACAGCGCCGACCTCGCCGCGATCAGCCTGACCGGTGCCGGGCAGGACAGCGTGGACGGGCCGGACGGCTTCGATCCGCTGTTCGGCACCGAGGGGCGCGATCTGCGGCTGCCGGAGCCGGATCTGCCGACCGGTCCCCTGCCGTCGGTGACCGATCCGACGGTGCGGGCGAAGACCGGGGCCCCCTCGTCGCCGATCCCGGCCGGGCCGACCGACCCCGCCCTGCTCGAGGAGGCGCTCGCCGAACTGGAGCGGATGGTCGGGCTGGAGCCGGTCAAGCGCCAGGTCAAGGCGCTGTCCGCGCAGTTGAACATGGCCCGGCTGCGGGCCGGGCAGGGGCTGCCGGTGCAGCCGCCGAAGCGGCATTTCGTCTTCTCGGGGCCGTCGGGGACGGGGAAGACCACGGTGGCCCGGATCCTCGGCCGCGTCTTCTACGCGCTGGGCCTGCTCGGCGGCGACCACCTGGTGGAGGCGCAGCGGGCGGATCTGGTCGGCGAGTATCTCGGCCAGACGGCCGTGAAGGCCAACGAGCTGATCGACTCGGCGATCGGCGGGGTGCTGTTCGTGGACGAGGCGTACTCGCTGTCCAACTCGGGGTACGGCAAGGGGGACGCGTACGGCGACGAGGCCCTGCAGGTGCTGCTGAAGCGGGCCGAGGACAACCGGGACCATCTGGTGGTGATCCTCGCCGGCTACCCGGAGGGCATGGACCGGCTGCTCGCCGCCAACCCCGGCCTCTCCTCCCGCTTCACCTCCCGTGTCGACTTCCCTTCCTACCGGCCGCAGGAACTCACCGAGATCGGGAAGGTGCTGGCGGCCGAGAACGGGGACATGTGGGACGAGGAGGCGCTGGAGGAGCTGCGCTCGATCGCCGGGCACGTGGTCGAGCAGGGGTGGATCGACGAATTGGGCAACGGCCGGTTCCTGCGCACGCTGTACGAGAAGAGCTGCGCGTACCGCGATCTTCGGCTGTCCACGTATGCGGGGGCGCTGTCGCGGAAGGACCTGGCGACACTGCGGCTGCCGGATCTGATGCAGGCGTACGGAGAGGTGCTGTCGGGTCGGGGGCCGCAGGATCCGTCGGGCTTGTGACAGCGCCCCGGAAGTGGCGCGGGGAGCTGCGCGACCGGCCGGGACGTGCCCACGGCCGCGCAGCTCCGACAGGCCCTAGGAGGCGAACACCTCCTCCGGCTCCCCGCTCGCCCTCGGCTCCGCCAGCTTCACGTCGGCGGTCTCGCGGTGTGCCGGGTCACGGACCTCGCCCACCAGCATCTCCAGGACGTCCTCCAGGGCCACCAGACCCAGCACCTTGCCGGAGGGGCCCGCGACCTGAGCCAGATGGGTGGCCGCCCGGCGCATGACGGTCAGTGCGTCGTCGAGCGGCACCTCGGCCCGCAGGGTCGCCATCGGGCGCCAGACGCGCTGCGGCACCGCCCGGTCGGACTCCTCCAGGTCCAGGACGTCCTTGACGTGGACGTACCCCATGAAGGGGCCCTTGTCCGTCGCGGCGACCGGGAAGCGGGAGTATCCCGTGCGGGCCGTCAGCTCGACGATCTCTCCCGGGGTGACCGCCGGCTCCACCGTGACCAGCGACTCCCGGCGCAGCAGGACGTCCGTCACCGGGCGGGAGCCCAGCTCCAGGGCGTCCTCGAGGCGCTCCCGCTCCTCGGGGTCGAGCAGGCCCGCCTGACCGGAGTCCTCCAGCAGTCGGTTGAGCTGCTCGCTGGTGACGACGGCTTCGACCTCGTCCTTGGGCTCGACGCGGAAGAGCCGCAGGATGCCCTGGGCGCAGGCGCCGAGGCTCACGGTGATCGGCTTGCAGAGGCGGGCGAAGTAGACCAGCCCGGGGCTGAGCCAGAGCGCCGCCTTCTCGGGTGCCGCCATCGCGAGGTTCTTCGGCACCATCTCGCCGATGACCAGGTGGAAGAAGACCACCGCCGCCAACGCGATCACATAGCCGAGCGGGTGGACCATGCCGTCCGGGAGGTGGGCCGCCTCGAACACCGGCTCCAGCAGATGCGCCACCGTCGGCTCGGCGACCGCGCCGAGCGTCAGCGAGCACACGGTGATGCCGAACTGGGCGGCGGCCATCATCTGCGGCAGCCGCTGGAGGCCGTAGAGGACCTGGCGCGCCCGCGCCGTCCCCAGCGGTTCGATCTGGCTGCGGCGGACGGAGACGAGCGCGAACTCGGCGCCGACGAAGAATCCGTTGGCGAGCACGAGCAGCGCGGCGAAGACCAGTTGGAGGACGCTCATCGGGCGGCCTCCGCCAGGTTCGCCGCCGGGGCCGTCCTGACCAGGCGGACCCGTTCGGCGCGGTAGTGGCCGACCTGGCGGACCGAGAGCCGCCAGCCGGGCAGTTCGGCCCGGTCGCCGGGGGCGGGGATGCGGCCGAGGACGTCGGCGACGAGCCCGGCGACCGTCTCGTAGGGTCCCTCGGGCACGTCGAGGCCTATGCGCTGGAGGATGTCGACGCGGCAGCTGCCGTCGACGTCCCAGGCGGGCCTGCCGTCCTCGGGCGGGGCGACGGCCAGCTCGGGCATGTCCGTGGCGTCGTGCTCGTCGCGGACCTCGCCGACGAGTTCCTCGACGATGTCCTCCAGCGTGACCACGCCCGCCGTGCCGCCGTACTCGTCGACGACGACCGCGATGGGCTGCTCGGAGCGGAGCCGGGCGAGCAGGGGCTGGACCGGCAGGGTCTCGGGGACCAGCAGCGCCTTGCGGGCGATCCGGGTCACCGAGGTGCGCAGCCGGTCGTGCACCGGGACGGCGAGCGCGTCCTTGAGGTGGGCCATGCCGACGATCTCGTCGATCTTCTCCCGGTAGACGGGGAAGCGGGACAGGCCGGTGGCCCGGGTGAGGTTGACGACGTCCTCGGCGGTGGCCGAGTCCTGCAGGGCACTGACCTTCACACGCGGAGTCATGACGTGCTGCGCGGTCAGCTCGCCCAGGGACAGGGTGCGCACGAACAGGTCGGCCGTGTCCTGCTCCAGGGCGCCGGCCTGGGCGGAGTGCCGGGCCAGGGACACCAGTTCGCCCGGGGTGCGGGCGGAGGCCAGCTCCTCGGCGGGCTCGACCCCGAGGGCCCGTACGAGCCGGTTGGCGACCGTGTTGAGCGCGGCGATCACCGGGCGGAACAGCCGGGAGAAGTGGTGCTGCGGGCCGGCCACGAACCGGGCGACCTGCAGCGGCTTGGACACGGCCCAGTTCTTGGGCACCAGCTCGCCGACGACCATCTGGACGGCGGAGGCCAGCAGCATGCCGACGACCACGGCGATGCCGGAGACGGCTCCGCCGGGAATGCCCAGGGCGGCGAACGGGCCGTGCAGCAGCCGGGCCAGGGCCGGCTCGGCGAGCATGCCGACGACGAGGGAGGTGATGGTGATGCCGAGCTGGGTGCCGGAGAGCTGGAAGGACAGCTCCTTGAGCGAGTCCGCGACCCTGCGGGCGCGTCGGTCACCGTCGGCGGCAGCCTGCTCGGCGTCCGTCGACTCGACCGTCACCAGGCCGAACTCGGCCGCCACGAAGAATCCGTTGGCGAGGATCAACAGGAAAGCCGCTCCAAGGAGCAGCAGGGGGATGGTCACGCTGCCACCGCCTTCCCGGTATGTCGGGTCGGGGCGGCGCAGGTACTACAGGACGATCCGTCCATCGCTGGAGGGAGTCACTCCTCGGGTAGCAGGAACCCCTGTGCACCGGGGGGTGTCACGGGGCGGAGGCGCAGCGAAAGGGCCTCCGCCACCAGATTAATCAAGACACGGGCCGCTCGGGCAGGGGCGGCACCCTCCAGTCAGCCCTGATCTTCCGCCGGACGGGCTGTGGAGCGGGCTTCGGCGAGGGCCCGCAGTGCCCGCGCGTCGGCGATGGCGCGCTGCTTGGCGAGGCCGGGCTGGATGCCGAGCGCGGGCAGGCTGGTGCCGTCGCTGAGGTTGAGGAACACCCACGGATCGCCCGGACGGAGGTTCACCTGGACGATCTCCGCCCAGTCCAGGCGCCGCCTGCTGGCGATGTTCACCACGGTGACACCGGACTCGTCGGCGACGACCCGCACCCGGGCCAGCTGGGCCAGTACCCAGAAGATCAGCGCCCCGGTGACGACGAAGCTCGCCCGCTCCCCCGGGCCGAGCTGCTCCAGCAGCAGCGCGACCCCGGAGATGGTCAGGAAGATCGCCGCACCGGCGGTCAGCAGGATGGCCCGGGTGTGGCCCGGACGGAAGGTGACGGGAAGGGAAGGCATGTCGGACATCTCGCGCACACCCCTTAGAGGCGGCAGGCGTGGATGGCCGTGGTCAGGATGGCGCGGGCGCCGATGGCGTAGAGGTCGTCCATGATCCGCTGCGCCTCCTTGGCGGGGACCATGGCGCGGACCGCGACCCAGCCTTCGTTGTGCAGCGGCGAGACGGTCGGGGACTCCAGGCCGGGGGTGAGGGCGACGGCCTTCTCCAGCTGCTCGACCCGGCAGTCGTAGTCCATCATCACGTACGTCCGGGCGACCAGGACGCCCTGGAGGCGGCGAAGGAACTGCTGGACCTTCGGTTCCTCGGTGTCGGCGCCGGTGCGGCGGATGACGACGGCCTCGGACTGCATGATCGGCTCGCCGAAGACCTCCAGGCCGGCGTTGCGCAGGCTGGTGCCGGTCTCGACGACGTCGGCGATGACCTCGGCGACGCCCAGCTCGATCGCGGTCTCGACGGCGCCGTCCAGGTGGACGACGGAGGCGTCGATGCCGCTGTCGGCGAGGTGCGCCGCGACGATGCCTTCGTAGGAGGTGGCGACCGTCCGGCCCTTGAGGTCCTCGATGCCGTTCGCGGTGTTCGGCTTGGCCGCGAAGCGGAAGGTGGAGCGGGCGAAGCCCAGCGGCAGGATCTCCTCGGCGTCCGCGCCGGAGTCGATCAGCAGGTCGCGGCCGGTGACGCCCACGTCGAGGCGGCCGGAGGCGACGTAGATCGCGATGTCGCGGGGGCGGAGGTAGAAGAACTCGACCTGGTTCTCCGGGTCGACGATCCGCAGTTCCTTGGACTCGCGGCGCTGCTGGTAGCCGGCCTCATGCAGCATCTCCGCCGCAGGGCCGGACAGGGAACCCTTGTTGGGGACGGCGATGCGCAGCATGAGGTCGGCTTCCTTTGCGTGAAGGGGTTTCTACGGCGGTTGCGGCAGAGCGGCTTACAGGTGGGCGTAGACGTCGTCGAGGGAGATCCCTCGGGCGACCATCATCACCTGGACGTGGTAGAGCAGCTGGGAGATCTCCTCGGCGGCCGCTTCCTTGCCCTCGTGCTCGGCAGCCATCCAGACCTCGGCGGCCTCTTCGACGACCTTCTTGCCGATGGCATGGACACCCTTGCCGACCAGCTCTGCGGTGCGGGAGGTGGCGGGATCGCCGTGGGCGGCCTTGTGCTGCAGCTCGGTGAAGAGCTGCTCGAACGTCTTCTTGGACATGGTGCTGCCCACCCTACGCGGTCCGCGCGATTCCCTAGTGCCAGGGTTCAGATACTGAACGCAGCGTGGCGGCGGTCACCACCGCCGCCGTCACCGCCTCGTGGCCCTTGTCCTCGTGGGAGCCCTCGATACCGGCCCGGTCCAGGGCCTGCTCCTCGGTGTCGCAGGTGAGCACGCCGAAGCCGACGGGGACGCCGGTCTCGACGCTGACCTGGGTGAGGCCCTGGGTGACGCCCTGGCACACATAGTCGAAGTGCGGAGTGCCTCCGCGGATGACGACACCGAGGGCGACCACGGCGTCGTAGCCGCGCCCGGCCAGCGCCTTGGCGGCGACCGGCAGTTCGAAGCTGCCGGGGACCCGGATCAGGGTCGGCTCGTCGATCCCCAGGTCGTGCAGGGCGCGCAGGGCGCCGTTCACCAGACCGTCCATCACCTTCTCGTGCCACTGCGCCGCGATGACGGCGACCCTGAGGTCGCTCGCGTTGCGTACGGACAGCTCCGGTGCACCCTTGCCGCTCACGTGTTTCCTCTCAGTGCCTTGCTTACTGGTTGCCACAGGCTGCCACGGCGGGCGTGTCCAGCCAGGGCAGGTCGTGACCCATCCGGTCGCGCTTGGTGCGCAGGTACCGCAGATTGTGCTCGCCGGCCTGGATCGGCATCGGCTCGCGGCCGGTGACGTTCAGGCCGTGGCGCAGCAGCGCGTCGGTCTTGTCGGGGTTGTTGGTCATCAGCCGGACGCTGCGCACGCCGAGGTCGGTGAGGATCCGGGCGCCGGCGCCGTAGTCGCGGGCGTCGGCGGGCAGGCCGAGTTCGAGGTTGGCGTCGAGGGTGTCGCGGCCCCGCTCCTGCAGTTCGTACGCCCTGAGCTTGGACAGCAGGCCGACGCCCCGCCCCTCGTGTCCGCGCAGATAGACGACCACGCCCCGGCCCTCCTCCTGGATGCGTTCCAGGGCGGTGTCCAGCTGGGGGCCGCAGTCGCAGCGCAGGGAGCCGAAGACGTCACCGGTGAGGCATTCGGAGTGGACCCGGACCAGGACGTCCTCGCCGTCGCCGATGTCGCCGTGGACCAGGGCGACGTGCTCGACGCCGTCGACGGTGGAGCGGTAGCCGTAGGCGGTGAACGTGCCGTGCTTGGTGGGCAGTCGGGTCTCGGCCTCGCGGCGGACGGTGGGCTCGCTGCTGCGGCGGTAGGCGATCAGGTCCTCGATGGAGATGATCGTCAGGCCGTGCTTGCGGGCGAACGGGATCAGCTCGGGCAGCCGGAGCATCCGGCCGTCCTCACCGGCGATCTCGACGATGGCTCCGGCGGGGCGGAGCCCGGCGAGCCGGGCGAGGTCGACGGCGGCCTCGGTGTGGCCGTTGCGGACGAGGACGCCGCCGGGCCTGGCCCGCAGCGGGAAGACGTGGCCGGGGCGGACGAGGTCGGTCGGCTCCGCCGTGCCGCCGGCCAGCAGTTGGAGCGTAATGGCGCGGTCGGCGGCCGAGATGCCCGTGCTCACACCGTGCGCGGCGGAGGCGTCGACGGACACCGTGAACGCGGTCTTCATCGACTCGGTGTTGTCCTCGACCATCTGCGGCAGCCGCAGCCGGTCGAGTTCCGTGCCTTCCATGGGGGCGCAGATCAGGCCCCGGCACTCGCTCATCATGAAGGCGACGATCTCGGGGGTCGCCTTCTCGGCGGCGATGACGAGGTCGCCCTCGTTCTCCCGGTTCTCGTCGTCCACGACGACGACCGGGCGGCCGGCCGCGATGTCGGCGATGGCCTGCTCGACGGGGTCGAGCACGAAGTTCTCGATGGTGTCCGTGGCGTACAGAGGCGCTGCCGAGGTCATGCCGGGGCTCCTTCCAGGACGGGCTGCGGGCTCCGGCGGGAGCGCAGCCACCAGTCGCGCATGCCCCACAGGACGAGCGCGCCGTAGATGACGTAGACGAAACCGGAGAAGGCGTAGCCGTTGGCGAAGTTGAGGGGGACGCCGACGAGGTCGACGAGCAGCCAGGCGATCCAGAACTCGACCATGCTCTTGGCCTGGGCGTACATGGCGACGATGGTGCCGACGAAGATGTAGGCGTCGGGCCAGGGGTCCCAGGACAGGGACGGGTAGGCCGTGAAGAGCAGGGCCACCGCGACCGTGCCGACGGCGGCCGCGCCGAGCATCGCCGCGCGCTCGCGCCAGGTGGCGAAGCGGGGGGTGATGTGGCCGTCCGTGGAGCGGCCCTTGCTGCGCTGCCACTGCCACCAGCCGTACAGCGCGACGGCCATGACGACGACCTGCTTGCCGGCGCTGCCGGCCAGATGGCCGTAGAAGGCGACGAGCAGGACGAGGCCGGAGAGGAACTGCACGGGCCAGGTCAGCAGGGAGCGGCGCCAGCCGAGGGCGAGGGTGATCAGGCCGAGGATGTTGCCCACCATGTCCGACCAGATGATGCGCTGGCCGAAGAGGGTGAAGGCCTCGGAGTTCAGCCAGTTCACTTGCCCGCTCCCTGGGCGCGGTCGCCGAGGAGGCGCTCGACGTACTTGGCGATGACGTCGACCTCGAGGTTGACCGGGTCGCCGGGCTGCTTCACACCGAGCGTGGTCAGGTCGAGGGTGGTCGGGATGAGGCTGATCGTGAAGTGGTCGGGGCCGGCGTCGACGACGGTGAGGCTGATGCCGTCGACGGTGATGGAGCCCTTCTCGACGACGTAGCGGGCGAGGTCCGCGGGGAGCGAGATCTTCACGATCTCCCAGTTGTCGGAGGGCTTGCGCTCCAGCACCTCGCCGGTGCCGTCGACATGGCCCTGCACGATGTGCCCGCCGAGGCGCGCGCCCACGGCGGTGGGGCGCTCCAGATTGACGCGGGAGCCGACGGTGAGCGCGCCGAGGCTGGAGCGCTTCAGGGTCTCCGCCATGACGTCGGCGGTGAACTCGTCGCCCTCGTGCTCCACGACGGTGAGACAGACCCCGTTCACGGCGATGGAGTCGCCGTGCTGCGCGCCCTCGGTCACGACGGGGCCGCGGAGCCGGAAACGGGAGGCGTCGCCGAGGTTCTCGACGGCGGTGACCTCACCCAGCTCTTCGACGATTCCGGTGAACACTTCCCGGGTCCTCCTGCCTCTTCGGGCACGGACTCCGGGGCCTGTCGATGACGACAGAATGTACGGGTGAGCACACCACGCGACGCCGAAGAGGGACCCGCCCGGACACGGACGAGCCCAGATACGGCGACGCGCACGAATACGTGCCCGCCCGCCGCGCACTGCCTCCCATCCGGACTTTAACCGTCGGTCCAGGAATTTCACCTGGTCAACCGGCCGCTGGAAGCGACCGGGTCGCGGACTGTAACCGCCGGTTCGGACTTTCACCGACCCCGGAGTGCGCTGCTTCTGGTACAGGGCCAGTGTGCCACGCCGAATGGACGTACAGACAGGCGACGGATGTGGGCTCCCTCACAGCGCGCGTCCCGGGCCTTGCGCGGGGCGGCCGCGCCGCACAACTGCCCTGCGGGCGGAACGGATTGACCTTGATCCGGACCCATTGACCACTCTGGTCTAGTCCTTTTAGGGTGCGGACGGGTCCGGCGGCGGTGACGACGGCCCTTGCCCGCCGCCGGACCGCCAGGGCGGTGCGGTCCCGGTGGAGCCGGCCCAGGCATGTCACATTTCCCCGGGGTCGCGTGGTCTGAACTGCCGACGGTGCTCCGACCGGGGCACGCGGAGTCCGAAGGGACAGGTGCGGGATGACCACGATCGTGGTGACCGGCGGGACCGGCACGCTCGGCCGGCGGGTGACGGAGCGGTTGCGGGCGGAGGGGCACGATGTACGGGTGCTCAGCCGGCGCACCCAGCCGTACGCCGTCGATCTGCGCGTGGGCGGGAGCGTCCTCGACGCCGCGCTCGCCGGCGTGGAGACGGTGGTGCACTGCGCGAGCGCTCCGCGGGGCGGGGACGAGGTGGCCGCGGAGCGGCTCATCGCGGCGGCGCGGCGGGCCGGGGTGGGCCATCTGGTGTACATCTCCATCGTCGGCGTCGACCGGGTGCCCCTCGGCTACTACAGGACCAAGCTGGCCGTGGAGCGCCGGATCGAGGCGTCGGGGCTCGGCTGGACCGTCCTGCGCACGACCCAGTTCCACGACCTGCTGGCCACGATCCTGGGCTCGCTGGCCAAGCCGCCCGTCCTGCTGGTCCCGGCCGGGGTGCCGGACCAGCCGGTGGAGGTCGGTGAAGTCGCGGACCGCCTGGCCGACTTGGCGCTCGCCGCGCCGGCCGGACGGGTGGCGGACATGGGCGGCCCCGAAGTGCGCTCCCTGGACTCGCTGGCCCGCGCCTACCTCCGCGCGAGCGGACGGCGCCGGGCCGTGGCACAGGTGCCGCTGATCGGCCGGACCTATCGCGCCGCCCGCGCGGGCGGACTGCTGACGCCGGAGCGAGCCGTGGGCAGGACGACGTTCGAGGAGTACCTGGGGCGACGCTTCGGGGTCTGACGAGGCGGCCGGGCGGGGCGGAGACGGCCACGCCGGGACGGACGGCGGCTCGCCACGGCCGGAGCGAGCCCGGAAACCATCGCCGACGTGCCGGCCGGCAGACAGGCCCCGGCCCGGCAGCCGACGGGTTCGCCGGCCTGCCATGACCTGTCCGCGGCGTGTTCACGCGCCTCGATCGCCGCCAGGCGGACGGACGGGGATGGGCGGAGGGGGCGGTCGGACAGGGACAGCCGAATGAACACGGTCGCGCCGGGACGGACGCGCCGGGGGCGCGGGGCGGGTGACGAGGTCGGGCAGGTCTGGCCGGCCGGCAGGTGGTCAGTTTCGGTCGGGGGGCGCGAACAGTTCGTCCTGGGCGCGGTCCCGGGCGGTCAGCAGGGCCCCGCGCAGCACCGCCGTGCCACCGAGGGTGCTCGCCCGCACCTCGGTGAACAGGGGCGACATACGGCGCAGCCGCTCCTCGACGAGCGCCGCGAGCACCGGGCCGCCGGCTTGTCCGACCTCCCCGCCGAGCACCACGCACCCGGGGTCGAGTACGGCCACCACGGACGCGGCGCCGATGGCGATCCGGTCGGCGAGGGCGTGGAGGAAGCGCTCGGCGGGCTCTGCGTCACCGGAGCCGACCGCGTCCGCGGGGCCCGTCTCCCCCGCCGCCCGCGCCACGGCCGCGCTCAGCACCCCGGCCACCCCCGGCCCGTCCGTCCCGGCCGGGACCGGCAGGCCGTACTCCGCCGCCAGGGAGCCGATGGCCGCCGTCCCCGCCAGTGAGTGGAAGCCTCCGTCGCAGTCCCGGGCCGAGGGAAGGGAGCCGGTCCCCGGGACCGGCAGGAAGCCGATCTCGCCCGTGCCGCCCGAGGCGCCGCGGCGCAGCGTGCCGTCGAGGACGACCGCCGCGCCGACGCCGTGCCCCAGCCAGAGCAGGACGAAGGTGTCCCGGTCCCGGGCGGCGCCCTCGCGCTGTTCGGCGAGGGCGGCGAGGTTGGTCTCGTTCTCCACGGTGACCCGGGCCCCGGGCAGCCGTTCCTGAAGGGCGGCGGCCAGGCTGCGGTGCCATGCGGGCAGCCCGCCGGAGTCGCGGAGGTCGCCGGTGGCCGGGTCGATGAGGCCCGGCGCGCCGATGCCGACGGTGTGCAGCCTCCCCCATGCGCGGATCCCTTCGCGCGGCGGCGCCCCCATGGCCCCGGCCGCCTCGAGGGTCCGCTCCACCGCGGCCACCGCCTGCTCCACGGCGGGCCCGGTCCCGGTGTCCCCGCCGATCGGCACGGACGTCTCGGCGAGCACCCGCCCGACCAGGTCGGAGACCAGGACGACGACACCCCCGGTACGGACGTCGAGCGCGGCCAGCCGGGCCCGGTCGGCGACGATGCCGTACAGCCGCGCGTTGGGGCCCCGGCGCTGCTCGCCGGACTCGCCGACCACCGTGATCAGCCCGGCGACGGCCAGCCGTTCCACGAGGTCGGCGACCGTCGGCCGGGACAGCCCCGTCAGCTGTTTCAACTGCCCTGCGGTGAGGGGGCCTTCCTGCTGGAGCAGGCTCAGGGCGTGCCGGTCGTTGATGGCCCGGGCGGTGCTCGGTGATGCGGGCATGACGGGCATCCTCCCAGATCCACGCGGCAGGTGACGGCCACATGTCTCTCTATCTATCAGGCAGGGTCCCTGATAGTTTACGCCCGGACAGCGGGGCGGCATCCGTACGGGGAGGGGCAGGACCATGAAAGACGTGGGCTACGAGCACCGCGAGGTGAAGCGCGCCCGGCACGCCGTGGCGGCGGTGTTCACCGTGCACGGCGCCGTCACCGGCTCGTTCGCGACCCGGGTGCCGTGGATCCAGGACCATGCCTCGCTGAGCGCGGGGCAGCTCGGCTTCGCGCTCGCCTTCGGGGCGCTCGGCGCCTCGTGCGCGATGCCGCTGGCCGGCCGGATCAGCCATCGCTTCGGCAGTCGCACGGCGCTGCGCGGCCTGATCGCGCTGTGGACGCTGTCGCTGATCCTGCCGTCCCTCGCGCCGAACCTCTGGCTGCTCTGCCTGGCGATCTTCGTGTACGGCGCGAGTGCGGGGATGGCCGACGTCGCCATGAACGCGCTCGGCGTGGAGGTCGAGCGGCTGCTCGGGAAGTCGATCATGTCCGGGCTGCACGGCATGTGGAGCGCGGGCGCCCTGATCGGCTCGGCGGCGGGCACCCTCGCCGCGCACCTCGGCGCGGACGCCCGCCCGCACTTCGCCATGGCGGCGGCGGCCCTCACCGTCCTCGGCGTGGCGGCCGCCGGCCGGGTCCTGGACGTGCAGCCGGCCGACGACGAGGAGCCGCCGCCGCGGTTCGCGCTGCCGCCCCGCTCGGCACTGCTGATCGGCGCGGTGGGCTTCTGCGCGGTGTTCGCGGAGGGGGCGAGCCTGGACTGGTCGGCGGTGTTCCTGCGGGACCGGATGGACACGTCGGCCGGTCTCGCAGCGGCCACGACCACCGGGTTCATGCTGACCATGGCGATCGCCCGGATCAGCGGGGACGCGGTGGTGAACCGCTTCGGCGCGGTGCGCACCGTGCGCGCCGGAGGTGTGCTGGCCGCGCTCGGCGGTCTGCTGATCGTCCTCGCCGGGCATCCGGCGGTGGCGATGACCGGGTTCGCGCTGATGGGCCTCGGTATCGCGGTGGTCGTACCGCTGTGCTTCGCGGCGGCCGGCCATGCGGGCCCCCGTCCGAGCCAGGCGATAGCGGGCGTGGCGACGATCACCTACACCTCGGGCCTGGTCGCCCCGAGCCTGATCGGCGGGGTGGCCCAGGCGACCAGCCTGGTGGTGTCGTTCGGTGTGGTGACGGCGCTGGCGTGCGGGCTCGCGGTGTTCGCGGGCGTGCTGCGCGCCGGGGAGCGGGACGTGCGGGCGGCGGTCAGCTCCCGGGCCGCAGCAGTTCCCGACCCACGGCCCTGAACGGCTCGCTCCAGGGGGCGGGGCGCAGGGTGGCCGCGTCGAGCCGGACCAGGACCCGGGTGCCCTGGGCGTAGGTCTGCGTCCCGTCCGCCGAGCAGAAGCGGAAGCCGTAGGTCAGGCCGGTGGTGCCGAGTCGCTCCAGCCAGAGGTGGACGGCGTAGAGGCCCGTCCGGGTGACCGGCGCCTCGTAGCCGATCCGCAGTTCCCGCACCGCGTTGCAGGCGTCCTCGGCGGCCGCCCAGTCGCCCTCGAAGCCGAAACCGTGCTCCTGCCACAGCTCGGCCCAGGCGCGCTCGACCATCAGCGGGTAGCGGGCGTTGTGCAGGAGCCCGAGCGCGTCGAGGTCGTCGAAGTGCACGGTGACGGGGATCAGCCGGCCGTAGGAGACGGCGGGCGCGATCGGGGCTTGGGCGGTCACGGGAGGGGCTCCTGAGCGTCGCGTGTACGGGGCGGTGGCACCCCCGGGCGCATTCCATACTAAGCGACCGCTCAGGATTCCCGGCCGGCAAGCCCCCCTGGTGGGGCGGGCTCAGCCGGCTATCGAGTCCAGCTGCTCGGCGGCGGGCCGCAGCGCCCACAGGTCTCCGCCGGGCGGCGCCTGAAGCTTCGCCACGGCCGCCTCGGCCGCCGCGTCCCCGGCATCGGCCGCCGCGTGCACGACATCGGTGGCCGCGTACCGGTGGAACTCCAGCTCGGGACGGGACCAGGCGGCGCCGGTCGCGGCCGGCAGGAGATAGCCGACCGCCCCGGACAGGCTCTGCCCGTCCGGGCCGCGGTACGCCCACAGGTCCACGCCCACATGCCGGCCGATGGCCGCCAGCCGGGTGTAGGCGACGAGGTCGAAGGTCGAGTAGTGCCAGCTGCGGGTGCGGGCGAGTTCCTGGGGCTGGCCGCCGTCGGCCGCGATCTGTGGGGCGATCCGCTTGGCGCGCGCGTCGAGCACGGTGCGCCGGGCGAGCGCGGTGTCACCGGTGGCGTAGGCGAGGGCGGCGAGCTGCATGTCGTAGAAGGTGCCGTGGTTGTTGGCGGCCGCGCCCTCCTCCTTGCCGAAGTCGCTGGTCCTCAGCCAGTGCAGGAAGTCGGCGTTCCACCGGCCCATCGCGGTGCGGTCCGCCGCGCTCCAGCCGGGGGCGCCGGCGGCCAGGATCGCCTGGGCGTCGAGGACGCTGGTGTACGACTGGGAGAAGTCGATGATGCCGATGGCCCGGCCGTCGTACTTGCACGGGATGAACTGGGCGTGCTCCAGGTCGGGGTTCATCCGGGTGGCCGGGTCCAGGAACCAGGTGCGCAGGATCTGCCCGGCCTTCTCGGCGTAGGCGCGCTCGCCCGTGTAGTACCAGGCGAGCGAGAGGTCGTACGTCGAGTCGAAGACCTTCTCGGCGTCCTGCCGGTCGGTGCCGCTGTCGACCTCCGGGTTGCGCTGCCCGTCGCGCTGGACGTATGGGCAGCCCCAGGGGTTGTCGGCGGTGGGGGTGCTCGTGGGCCACCAGTAGGGGGCCTGGCTCAGGTACTCGTGGACGTCGCCGCCGGGCGCGGGCCTCGGCTTGTCGACAACCGTCCAGGGGCCCTGGTCCAGCCAGCCGTCGGCGCGGGCGGTCAAGTCCTCGAGCGAGCGCCGCAGTCGGGGGTCGTGGTCCAGGAGGGCCCGGGTCCGCTGGAGGCGGCCGCCGTCGAGGACGGCGGTCCTCGGGGCCTTCGGCACGGCGTGCGCGGACGGGACGAGCACGGCCCCGAACGCCACCACGGCGGCCAGCAGTACGACCGCACGGGATCTTCCACTCATCGAGCACTCCGATCTGTCAGGGATCAGACACCACAATGGCCAGATATGTGAACTCAGTTCATAAGTGAGACCGTGCGAGCGTAGAACCGCTCGTTAGCCGTGACAATGGTGCGGACCGTCTTCACGTACGTAAGAAAGCGAAACCCCACCATGGACCTCGGCGTGCGCTGGAAACTGCACGGTGACGGGCGCACGCCCGCGCCCGGAGCGGTGGTACGCCCCGATGAACGGCTCACCTGGCCGCGAACGGCGGGCCTGGGCGCCCAGCACGTGGTCGCGATGTTCGGAGCGTCCTTCGTGGCGCCCGTTCTGATGGGCCTCGACCCCAACCTGGCCATCATGATGTCGGGTGTGGCGACCGCGATCTTCCTGCTCGCCACCCGCGGCCGCGTGCCCAGCTACCTGGGCTGCTCCCTGTCGTTCGTGGGGGTGGCCGCCGTGATCCGCGCACAGGGCGGTACGAGTGCCACCGTGACCGGCGCGGTGTTCGTCGTCGCCATCGTGCTGTTCCTGGTGGGGCTCGCGGTGCAGCGGTTCGGCGCGCGGATCATCCATGCCGCGATGCCGCCGATCGTCACCGGCGCGGTCGTCATGCTGATCGGCTTCAACCTCGCCCCGGTGACCGCCGCCACCTACTGGCCGCAGGACCAGTGGACGGCCCTGCTGGTCATGCTGTTCACCGGTCTCGCCGTGGTCTGCCTGCGCGGCTTCTGGTCCCGCATCGCGATCTTCCTCGGCCTGATCTTCGGGTACGCCGTCTCGTGGACCTTCGACCGGATCTTCGGCAAGATCCACTCCATGAGCCCGAGCGGCAAGGTCGCCGACCACTGGCGACTGGACCTCTCCGGCGTGTCCAAGGCCGACTGGATCGGCCTGCCGCACTTCCACGGGCCGTCCTTCCAGTGGTCGGCGATCCTGGTCGCGCTGCCCGTCGTCATCGCCCTGGTCGCGGAGAACGCGGGCCACGTCAAGGCGGTCGGCGAGATGACCGGCGACCCGCTGGACGACAAGCTCGGTACGGCGATCTCGGCGGACGGCGTCGCCTCCATGCTGTCCACCGCGGTGGGCGGCCCGCCGAACACCACCTACTCCGAGAACATCGGCGTCATGGCCGCGACCCGCGTCTACTCCACCGCCGCCTACTGGGCCGCCGCCTGCTTCGCGCTGCTCTTCGGCGTCTGCCCGAAGTTCGGCGCGGTCGTCGCCGCGATCCCGGGCGGCGTCCTCGGCGGCATCACCGTGATCCTCTACGGCATGATCGGCCTGCTCGGCGCCCAGATCTGGCTGAACGCCAAGGTGGACCTGCGCAACCCGCTGAACCTGGTCCCGGCCGCCGCGGGCATCATCATCGGCGTCGGCAACGTCAGCATGAAGTTCACGGACAACTTCTCGCTCAGCGGCATCGCGCTCGGCACCCTGGTCGTCATCACCGGCTACCACACCCTGCGCGCCTTCGCCCCGGCCCATCTGAAGAAGCAGGAGCCACTGCTGGACGAGGGCACGTCCTCCTACGACGCGGAGGCCGGCGACACGGAGACGCCGCGCGCCAAGTCGTAGGCGTACGAAGGGGTGAACGTCCCGGCGGCGCCCCGGCAGCCGTCCGACTCCCCCGGCGGCTTCACCCACAGGTACGCGTCGATCCGGGCCTCGCCGGTGTCCAGTGTCGGGGCCCGGCCGATCCGCCGGCCGGCCGGGTCGCACCACTGGCCGTCCGACGGTGCGCCGTTGCCGTTGCGGCTGGTGTCGATCACCGCGCCGAGGCGCGCCGGGCCGCCGAGCGCGGCCAGCACCCGGCGGTCGTAGGCGATCTCGTCGGCCGTGGTGCGGAAGTTGGAGACGTTGCTGAAGACGCCGTCCGCGCCGGCCGCTCCCGCCTGTTTCAGCAGGGCGGCCTGCTCGCCCGGCGGGTTCCAGCCGGAGTGCCCGGCGTCGTAGTAGACCCGCGCCCGCGGGTCGGCCGCCTTCAGCACCCGGCCCGCACGGGCCAGCGAGGCGAACCGGGCGGCGCGGTCCGCCCGGGTCAGGCAGTCCGACTGGGCGATGGAGTCCGGCTCCAGGACGACGATCACCTCACCCGGGCCCAGCCCCCGGGCGAAGGCGTCGATCCAGGCGTCGTAGACGGCGAGATCCGGCGCGCCGCCGCGGGAGGCGCCACCGCAGTCCCGGTCCGGGATCGCGTACGGCACGAGCACGGGGACCCGGTGCCGCGCCGCGGCGCCCGCGGTGACCGCGCCCACCCGGGCGGCGATGGTGCCCGGGTCCGGGTCGGCGAACCACACGGCGGCCGGCCGGTCGGCGATCCGGGCGGCGATGACGGCGGTGCGCGGATCGCCGGGGTGGGCACGCACCCAGTCCAGCACCTGGGACTCGGGGTGGCGGTACAGCAGCGGTGACACGGGACCGGCCGGCCGCCTTCTCCGGTCCGGGCCCGGGGTGACGGCGGGCGTCCTGATCCGCGCGGTCGGCCGGGGCGTCGGCTTGGCGCTCGGTGCGCTCGGCGTGTCCGGCGTGCTCGGCGACGGCGAGGGGGCCGCCGTCGCGGGCGCCGCATCGGCGGTGTGGGTCACCTCGGTGCGGGCCTGGCCGGAGCCGAGCGCCACGACGATCCCGGTGACCGAGCCGACCAGGGTGACCGCCGAGGCGGCCGTGACCATCAGCGCGCGCCGCACGGCCCGCCTGCGCGCGGCCCGGCGCTCGGCGAGGCGCCGAACGCGTAAGCCTGACACGGTGCCCCTCCCCCCTTCGCATCCGCGCCGCAGCGGTCCGTTCCCCCGTTCCGGCGAAGCACCGGGCCGGTCGGCACGCCGCCCGGCCCAGGGCTGGGACCCTTCCCCCATGGCGCAGTTGGAACACGTCACCACTCCCGTCGACGCGGTCGTCTCCCGGATGCGGGCCATCGACGCGGCCCTGCCCGAGCGGGACGGTGTCGCCGTCTTCAACCGCGTCTACCTCACCGTCACCGAGGAGGTCGACCGGCGCCTGGACGCCGGGGAGTTCCCGGACCCACGAGCGGCGATCGCCCTGGACGTGCGGTTCGCCGAGCGCTATCTCGCGGCGGTCGACGCGACGGCTGCGGACCGCCGTCCCCCCGCCTGCTGGCGGCCCCTGTTCCAGCTCCGCGGCCACCCCGGAGTACGGCCGCTGCAGTTCGCCCTGGCGGGCATCAACGCGCACATCGGGCACGACCTCGCGCTCGCCGTGGTGGACGCCTGTCGTACGCTCGGCTGCGAACCCCCCGAGCTGGAGGACGAGTTCGACCGCGTGGGCGATCTCCTCGACTCGCTGGAGGAGCGCGTCCGCGAGGATCTGATGCCGGGGCCCGACCTGCTCCAGATCGCCGACCCGCTCACCCATCTGCTGGGCTCCTGGAGCCTGGAGCGGGCCCGCGACGGGGCCTGGGCGGCGGCACGGGCGCTGTGGGCGCTGCGCCACTGCGGCGAGGTCGCCGGGGAGTTCGCCGAACGGCTGGACGCGGCGGTGGGGTTCGCGGGGCGGATGCTGCTGACGCCGCTCGCAGACTGACCCGGCCGGATCCGGCCCCCGGGTGAGCCGCCTTCGGAACACCCCTGCGCGCGCCGTACGTTGAAGGTTCAACACCCAGCGCAGAGGAGCAGCGGTATGGCGATCCGGCTCGGCCTGAGTCTTCCCCAGATGCGGCAGTACTCCCTCGGCACGGACGTCCCCGACGTGGCACGCGCCGCCGAGGAGATCGGATACGACAGCCTGTGGGTCTTCGAGCGGGCCCTGTTCCCCGAGCCCGCCACCCAGGGCCTGTACGGCATGGCCGGCGTGCCCTGGCCCGACCGGTACCGCGACGTGGCGGATCCGCTGGTCACCCTGGCCCTGGCCGCGGCCGCCACCGAGCGGGCGGAGCTGGGTTCCAGCGTCCTGGTGGCGCCGCTGCACATGCCGTTCCAGCTCGCCAAGGCCCTGGCCTCGCTGGACGTGGCGAGCGGGGGCCGGATGATCGCCGGGTTCGGCACCGGCTGGTCCCTGGACGAGTACGCCGCCTCGGGCGTCCGGCCGATCGAGGAGCGCGGCGCGGTCCTCGACGAGATCATCGAGGTGTGCCGGGCCGTGTGGGGCCCCGATCCGGTCGTCCACGACGGCACGCTCACGAAGATCGCCTCCGCGGCGGTCGGGCCCAAGCCCGCCCGCCCGATTCCGGTCATGCTGGCCGCGGGCAACGGTCGGGCCTTCCGCCGGCTCGTCGACCACGCCGACGGCTGGTTGCCGGCCGGCTTCAGCGCCGAAGGCGTCGAAGCCCAGTGGCGTCGCCTGCGGGAGATGGCCGAGGAGCGGGGCCGTACGCGGCCGATCCGCACGGTGCTGCGGGTGAACACCGCGCGCCGGGAGAAGCCGTACGAGGGAGCCGGCCGGCAGCCCTTCCAGGGCGATGTCGACCAGATCGTGGCGGACCTGGTGGAGTTCGCGGCCATCGGCCTGGACGAGATCCTCATCGACCTCCAGGGCGACGCGCGCGACGCGCGGGAGCTGACGGACGTCGCCGCGGAGGTGTTCGAGAAGGCGAGGGCGGCCGGAGTCTGAGGCCGGCCGCCCTCGCCTTGGTCCTTGCGCGGTTCCCGGTCAGTCCTCGGGGAGTTCCACGGGTGCGATCTCGTCGTAGACGTCGCCCGGACCCGGGTTGGCCGGGTCGCTCGCGCCGCCGAAGTGGTGCATGACGCCCCAGACCGCGTTCAGCGCGGTCTGGATCGCGCCCTCGGCCCAGCCGGCCGTCCAGGAGATGTCGTCGCCGGCGAGGAAGATGCCCCGCTTGTCCTGCGGCAGCCGGTCCTGCATGAAGTGGGTGAACAGGCGCCGCTGGTAGCGGTAGTGGCCGGGCAGGTTGGCCTTGAACGCGCCCATGAAATAGGGCTCGTTCTCCCAGGAGACCGTCACCGGGTTGCCGATGATGTGCTTGCGGATGTCGACCTTCGGGTAGATCTCGCCGAGCGACTTCAGCATGACCTCCATCCGCTCGTTCGCGGACAGCGGCAGCCACTTCAGGCTGTCGTCGCACCAGGTGTAGGACAGGCAGATCACGGCGGGCTTGTCCGGGCCGTCGTCCAGCAGGTAGGTGCCGCGGGTCATACGGTCGGTGAGCGTCATCGACATGACGTCCCGGCCCGTCTCCTCGTCCTTGTCCAGCCAGAAAGGCCGGTCCACAGGCACGAAGAGCTTGCTGGACTCCATGTAGTGGGTGCGCTCGATCGCCGTCCAGTGGTCGATCGGGAAGAGCGAGTCGTCACAGGCGATCTTGGACAGCAGCATCCAGGACTGGGCGGTGAAGATCGCCGCCTGATAGGTGCGGATGTCGCCGTTCGCGTCCGTCACGGTGATCCGGTTGCCCGCGGTGCGGTGCAGCCGGGTCACGGCCGGGCGCGGCTCGCCGTCCGGGTGCAGGGACTTCAGCGAGGTGCCGTACGGCCAGTGGACGATCTTCTGCGGCTCGCGCTCCCACAGGCGCAGCGGCAGTTGCTGGGAGCCGCCGACGATGCCGCGGTGGTGGTCGTCGGCCTCGGTGTAGACGACGCGCAGGATCTCCAGGATGGAGTTCGGGAAGTCAGTGTCCCAGCCGCCGGTGCCGAAGCCGACCTGGCCGAAGATCTCGCGGTGCCGGAACGACTTGAAGGCCTCGGAGTCGCACAGGAAGCCGTAGAAGGTCTGGTTGTCGAGCTTCTCGACGAGCTTCGCCCAGATCTCACGGATGCGCGGCACGTCCCGCTCGCGCATGGCGCGGTTCATGTCGGAGAAGTCGGCACCCTCGTCGAGGCACTTGTTCCAGGCCTCGGCGACGTCCCGGTACACCTGGGGCAGGTCGTCGACGCTCTCGGCGTAGTGCGACTCGCCCTTGAGGTCGACGACGGTCGAGGGGGTGGCCTCGGCCAGCGGGTTCGGGAACGGCGTGGTCCGCAGACCCACCATGTCGATGTAGTGCTGCAGCGCGGTGGAGGACGGCGGGAAGCGCATCGCGCCCATCTCGGCGGTCAGCGACTCGTCGCAGCCCTCGAAGCCGACCGTGCGCAGCCGGCCGCCGATCTGGTCGGCCTCGTAGACGACGGGCTTGAGGCCCATCTTCATCAGCTCGTACGCGGCCACGATGCCGGACAGCCCGCCGCCGATGACCGCGACCTCGGTGCCGTGCTCGGTCGCGGGTATCTGACCGAGGCCCGCCGGGTGGGCGAGGAAGTCGTCGTAGGCGTAGGGGAAGTCCGGGCCGAACATGGTGATCGGCGGCTGCTGCTCGTCGCTGTGCTCGACGGCGTTGGGCACCGTGGACGTCATGGGGTACGGACTCCTTGCGCGAAGTGAAACAGGGGGAAGCTGTGGCGGCGGCTCAGCCGAGCGACCCGTACAGACCGGGGCGGCGGTCGTTCAGGTACGGGTTGGCCTCGCGGGAGGCGGCCAGGAAGGCCGGGTCGGCGTCGGCGAGCACCAGCTGCTCGCTGCGGCCGGCGCGGGTGCGGGCGATCCCGTCGGGTCCGACGAGGGTGGACAGTCCGAAGAACTCGAACTCCCCCTCCTGACCGACCCGGTTCGCGTACGCGATGTACATCTGGTTCTCGAACGCGCGCACCGGGACCATCGACTCGGCGACCAGCTCGAACGGGTGCATGTTCGCGGTCGGGACGACGAGGAGGTCGGTGCCGGCCAGGGCGTGGGCGCGGACGTTCTCCGGGAACTCGACGTCGTAGCAGATCATCAGGCCGACGGTGAGGCCGTTCAGCTCGGCCTGGACGACGGGCTGGTCGCCCGGCGTGAAGTGGTCGCGCTCGGCGCAGCCGAAGAGATGGGTCTTGCGGTAGTTCGCGAGCCGGGTGCCGTCGGCGGAGATCAGCTGGGCGGAGTTGTGGACGGTCTCGCCGTCGCGCTCCGGGTAGCCGTAGGCGATGGCGATGCCGTGCCGGGTCGCGGTCTCGGCGATCGCGTCGGCGGAGTCGCCGTCGGCGGGCTCGGCGAGGCGGCCGATGGCGTCGCCGATCGCGTACCCGGTCAGGAACATCTCCGGTGCGACCAGCAGGGCGGCGCCCGCGGCGGCGGCGCGGCCCGCGGCCTCGTCGAGGACCTTCAGGTTCTCGACGACCGAGCCGGGGCGGCCGGAGCTCTGGAGCAGGGCGGTGCGCATGCGTGTTCCTCACCGGACGCGGGGGGTTAGGAGGTCATTAAGAAGGTACGGTCGGCGCGCTCGGCCGGACAAGGAGGAGCCGTTGCGCGCCTGTGCGCGGTTCGTTGCGTGGAGGGCGGGCCGGGCGGCGATTCGTTGCGCCACTCGCCGGCCGCCTGCGGCGCTCCCCGCCGGTGCCGGTCCTCCCTGAGACGCAGGTCACCCGTCCGGTTCCCCGCCGGGCGGGGGAGGTGGTCTCCCGCCCGCGGAGCGATGTGCGCCGAGCCCGCCGCCGGGAGAGTGGTGAGCGTTCAGTTCACGCGCTCGACCTGCGGAAAGGACCGCCATGAAGCGTCGTACGAGGATCGCCGCCGTCGCCGTCACCACCGCCCTGCTGATCACCGCCGGTACGGCCGGGGCGGCGCTGGCCGCGGGCGGCGGGGCACATTCCCCGCACCGGGAGGCTGCGGCGCTGACCGGTACGGCCAAGCTGTACCGCTCGGCCGGGGACGACATCACCTTCAGCTTCGACGCCCATCTGGCGGCGAAGGACACCGCGGACCCGCTCAAGGCCACCGGCACGTTCCGGTGGAGCCACTATCTGCACGGCCAGGGCGCGTGGGCCAGGGCGAAGGTCGACTGCCTGGTCACCGGCGGGAAGGTCGCCGTGGTCTCCGGTGTGATCACGGCCTCGGACCTGCCGGGGGCGAAGGGCAGGCGGGTCGGCGTCACGGTCCACGACCTCGGCCGGCACGACCGGCTGGGCTACAGCTGGGCGGCGGTCGGCAGCCCCACGGACACCAAGGACCTGCCCCGGTGCGTGTCCTCCGCCCCGTTCGAGAAGGTGAAGCAGGGCACGGGTGATTTCACGGTCGTGCCCTGGGAGCCGCGGTTCTAGATCCTGCTACTTGCCGGTGCCGACCGGGTCGACGGTGACGGCGGAGGTGGGGCCGTCCGAGACGGGCACGTTGACGGCGACGGACAGCGTCCGGGAGTGCGTCTCGTTCGGCGGGGTGACGACGAGGCTGGTGAAGGTCTCGCCGCTGCCGCCGGAGTTGTTCGGCGGGTAGTGCAGGGTGAAGCGGGTCTCCTCGCCGGGCTTGATGCCGACCAGCGGCGCGGCGAGCTTGCTCCGCCGGGCGCTGACGCTGCCGTCCTTGCTCTTGAGGTCGACACCGGGGAAGCCCTTGAGGGTGCAGGCGGCGGAGCCGGTGTTCTTCAGGTTGACGACGAGGGTGCCCTCGGCCATGCCGCCGGAGGTGGTGAACGCGAGGTGGGACGTCGTGCAGACGGCGGCACCGCCGCCGACGGCCGTGCCACCGCCGACGGTGCCGGACCGGCCGGTGGTGGTGCCCTTGCCGGAGGAAGCGCCACTGCCGCCGGAGCCCTGGGACCCGGAGGCCTGGGACCCGGAAGCCTGGGAGGCGGAGGTCTGCGAGCTCGGGGAGGAGGAGTCGCCGGAGGCGGAGGAACTCTTGTCACCGCCCTGGCAAGCGGTGAGCGAGAGGCCGGCGACGGCGGCGACGGCGAGCAGCGAGAGCTTCTGGACGCGCATGGTTCCCCTTCAGGCGTTGCCCCTCACTCCTCGGCGGTGAGCGGCACTGGTCACTTGCCGACCAGTGAGACCACCGGGGGCGCCGGGCGCGTTCCGGTCGGCCCCGCCTTCATACATGCCTGTTACAAGAGGTTCCGGACCCGTTACAAGACTCTCCGGACCTGCTCAGATCTCCCGCAGCCGCTCCATGATCTCCCGCAGCAGCCCCGGGTCGGCGGCCGCTCCTCCGGCCGGGAGCCGGCGCGGTTCGTCGATGCGGACCAGGCCCGCCTCGGCCAGGTCGCCGAGCAGCACCCTGAGGACGGTCAGAGGCAGGTCGGCGTCCGCGGCGAGTTCCACGACGGGACGGCGGCCACGCCGGATCACGTCGAGCAGGGCGGCGCGGGCATGGTCGATGTCCGGCCCCTGTGCGGCGTTCTCCACCGCGGTGACCTGGGACATCAGGTCGATGGCGTGCGCGCCCGAGGGCCGGGTGCGGCCCCGCGTCACCGTGTAGGGGCGCACCATCGACCCGGTCTCGTCCTCGTACCAGTGCTCGTCGCTCACCGCGGGATCATCAGGTCGTGCGGGCGGCCGCGTCCAGGTGGCGACCGAGGCGGCGGACGAGCAGGGCCATCTCGTGGGCGAGCTGCCCGACGTCGGTGCGGGCCTCGCTGAGGACGGCGAGCCGGCTGCCGTGGCCGGCCGGGGTGATGAAGAGGTAGGCGTCGTCGAGCATGACCATGGTCTGGCGCACCGCGCCCGCGGCGAACCGCTCGCCCGCCGAGCGGGCCAGGCCGTGGAAGCCGGAGCTGACGGCGGCCAGGTGCTCGATGTCCCTGCGGCGCATCCCGTCCGAGCTGCTGAGCGGCAGGCCGTCGGCGGTCAGCAGGACGGCATGACGGACGTGGTCGGTACGCGCCACGAGGTCGTCCAGCAGCCAGCCGAGATCCGTACCGGGCGCTCCACCGGGCTCGGCGGACCGCTCGGGCGTGTGTTCCTCACCGGGCATCGTCGGTGTCCGTCCCTTCGTGGGCGTGGGTGGTCACGGTGTCGGAGCCGGAGTCCGAGTCGGAGTCCGAGTCGGTCGCCGGCAGGCCCCTGCGGCCGCGGTCGAGGCCGCGCTGGAAGGCGCCGAAGATCGCCCGCATCTCCTCGGCGTCCGTCTCCGGGCCGGCCCCGTCCTCGCGGGGCGGCGGCTCGTCCCGCAGCTCCGGTGCGAGAGAGGCCTGGCGGACCCGCGTGGGCAGGGCGGGCGCGGGCACGGACGGTTCGGACACGGCCCCCGCGTCGGGCACGGGCACGGACGCGAGCCGGCCCCGCGCGGGCGGTTCCGCCACGGGTGCATACCGCGCCCCGCCCGGCGGGGCGGTGCGCTTCCTGGACGGCAACTCGCGTACGGCGGCGCCGTGTTCGTGCTGCTCGGGCCCCACCGGCACGGGCGTCGCAGGCACTCGCGGCGCCGGCGCCACGTCCGCCAGCAGCCCCTCCGGGAGCAGCACCACCGCGGTCGTACCGCCGTAGGGCGAATCGCGCAGGGTGACCTCGATGCCGTGCCGGGCGGCGAGGCGGCCGACGACGTAGAGGCCCAGCCGGTCATGGCGGGTGGGGTCGAAGCCGTCAGGATCGGTGAGGGTGCTGTGGGCCTGGGCACGGGCCTCGGCGTCGAGGCCGAGCCCCCGGTCGTCGATCTCCAGCACGAACCCGCCGCCGACCCACCCGGTGCGCAGGGTGACCTGGGTGTGCGGCGGCGAGAACACCGCGGCGTTCTCCAGCAGTTCGGCCACCAGGTGGACGACGTCGGCGACGGCGTCGGCCGCGACCCCGGCCTCGGCCATCGGCGGCACCACCACGCGCGCGTAGTCCTCGATCTCGCCGACGGCCGAGGCCACGACGTCCGCGACCGGCACGGGCCGGCGCCAGCGCCGGCCGGGCGCCGCGCCGGAGAGGATGATCAGGCTCTCGGCGTGCCGGCGCATGCGCGTGGTCAGGTGGTCGATACGGAACAGCTCGCGCAGCACGTCGGGGTCGTCCGTACGCCGTTCCAGGGTGTCGACGAGCTTCAGCTGGCGGTGTACGAGCGCCTGGTTGCGGCGCGCGATGTTGAGCAGCACCGCGAACAGGCCCCGGCGCAGTCCGGCCTGCTTGACGGCGGCCTCGACGGCGGCGAGCCGCGCGGTGTTGAAGGACCGGCCGACCTGCCCGATCTCGTCGTCGTGCACCTCGTCGGCGGCCAGCGGCGGCGCCTCGACGAGTGCGTCCACCTCGTCGCCGGCGCCGAGCCTGCGCATGACGTCGGGCAGTTGGTCCTTCGTCAGGACATCGGCCGCGTCGCGCAGGGTCTCCAGGCGCCGCGAGATGCGCCGCGCCCCGCGCACCGCGAACCACAGCGACAGCCCCGCGGCGGCGAGGCCCACGCCACCGACGACGGCGGCCTTGGTCAGCTCCTGGTAGGCGAAGGCCCGGCCGCGTGCGGCGGAGTTCTCGGCGGACGTGGTGCACAGCTCGCGGTAGCGCACGACGGCCCGGTCGGTGGTGGAACGCCAGGTGTCGGCCCCGACGGCCTTCCCGGCGCCGACGGCCCCGGACCGCAGCAGCGCGTCCTCACCGCGCACCAGCGAGCCGTAGAGGTCTGTGTGCTGGAAGTCCTCGAACAGCGCGCGCGAGTCGGCCGGCAGGTCCGGCACGTACGTCCGCTCGAACACCCGCCGGTCCTCGATGGTCGAGGTCAGGGTGTCGTACTGCCGGTCGGTCAGGGTGCCGGCCGCCCGCGCCCCGGCGACCAGCGCGTCCTCCCGGGAGACGAACTCCCGCACCCGTACCAGCTCGATGACGACCTGTGCCTCGCGGGCGAGCTGTCCGGCCTGGAGGGCGGTGAGCGTGGACTGCACGTCGAAGCCGGGCTCCACGAGCGTGCTGTACTCGTCCACGGCCCGGTCCCAGCTGATGCGCCGGGACAGGACCTGCGCGCGCAGCCCGTCCAGCTTGCCGGCGGCCGTGACCACGGCGTCCAGCGCCTGGCGCTGGCGGTCCGTGAGCCGGCCGCGGTCGCCGTCGCGGATCGCCTCCCGCATGGCGTCGACGGCGCGGTCGGTACGGCGCTGCTGCCCGAGCAGGTCGCTCGCGGCGGCCGTGTCGAGACCGGCGCCCAGGTAGGCGGCGGACATCCGGCGCTCGATCTGGATCTGCCCGATCGCGGTGTCCACGGGGGTGCCGAAGTCCTCGTACACCCCCTGGACCCGGACCAGCGCGCGCAGTTCGCCGGTGACGGACCACATGGCGAAGCTCCACAGCGCCATCAGCGCGACGGCCGGGGCGAGCGCGAGCGCCACGATCCGCGTACGGACGGTGGTGGGACGGCCGAGGGGCCAGCGCATGGAGTACCTGCCGTGTTACCAGTCAGTAGCGGAGCGCGGCACAACATACGGGATGGTCACCCCGTACCGCAATGGTGACCTGCGGTAACCCCCGGTCACCTCGGCGGGAGCGCGAAGGTGGCGACGACGGCCGCGTGGTCGGAGGGCCAGTCGTTGTCCGCGACGTCCGGCCAGGGCCGCGGGCTGCCCGTGACGAGGGTCCGCGCGTCGCGCACGGTCAGGCCCCGGTGCAGGACGTAGTCGATCCGGTCCTGCGGCTCGGGCCGCCCGCTGCCGTCCTCGTGCACCGGGTGGATCGGCGACCAGGTGTGGCCGGGCTCGGCGACGGGGTCCGGGTGGGCCTCGCGGTAGGAGTCGGCGAAGCCCGCGTCCTCGGCCGCCTTCGTCACCGGCCAGGCCACGTCCGGCCAGTCCAGGTGCGAGGGGCAGTTGAAGTCGCCGACGAGGACGACGGGCACGTCCGCTCCGCCGGACTGCGCGATACGGCCCAGCGCGTCCCGCATCTGGGTCAGCCGCAGCTCCTCGTGGGCGATCAGCTCCGCCGCCGGCAGCCCGTCGAAGACGGACTCGTAGGGGCCGTACGGCGTGTAGTGCAGATGCGCGATCCACACGTCGACCTCGCGGCCGGGCGCCACGGCGATCCGGACGCCCGCGGCGCCGTAGAAGCCGACGTCCGGATCGCCGAAGCGGGCGGTGATCGGGTGGCGGCTGAGGACGCCGAGGTTCTCGCCGGCCCGGTGGTGGTGCCAGCCGAGCGCCTCGGCCAGCTCCTGGGCGGCGCTGCCGCCCGTCTCCTGCAGTCCGACGACATCGGCGCCGCTCTCCAGGACGACCTTGAGCTGCTTGGCGCGATGGTCGTCGACCTCGCTGCCGCCGAGCCACAGATTCCAGCTCATGACCCGGAGTTCGGGGGCGACCATCCTGCGCAGGTCCTGGACGCCGACGCCGGTGAGGCTGTCCCGCACGGTCCGGCCGGGCGCGGTGCCGATCGGCGCGAGGGACGGGACCGCGAGGACGGCGCAGCCGGCGGCCTCGGCGGAGGCGACACCGGTCTCGGTGTCCTCGACGGCCACGCAGGCGCCGGGGTCGACGCCGAGGGCATGGCAGGCGGCCCGATAGGGGTCGGGAGCCGGCTTAGTGCGTGCGGTGTCGTCGGCGGTGACGGAGGCCGCGAACCGGTCGGCGCCGAGGGCGTCGAGGACGATGTCGGCGACCGCGCGTGGGGACGCGGTGACCAGGGCGGCGGGGATGCCGGCGGCGGCCAGCGCGTCCAGCAGGTCCAGCGCGCCGGGCCGGGGCACGATCCCGGTGCGGACGCGGTCGGCGAACTCGCGGTGCAGATCGGCCGCGATGTCCGCCTCCGGCCGGCCCGTCGCCGTGGCGAGCCAGGCGGCGGTGTGCTCGACCGGGCGGCCGAGCACGTCGGCCTGGTCGTCCTCGGTCAGCGGGCGGCCGGCGGCCTCCTCGACCGCCTCCCACCACAGCCGCTCGGTGTCGACGAGCGTGCCGTCCATGTCGAACAGAACGGCCTGCAGCGGGAATTCGGAGGTGTGGGGGGTCACGTTCGGGTCATTCCTCACTTCTGGATACGTTCGGCCACGAGCACCGCTCGCTCGGGCAGCGACACGCCGACGGCGGATCCGGCGCCGAGCCCGGCGGCTTCGTGCGTGGGCAGGTCGGCCTTGGCCTCCGTGCCGTCGGCGAGCCGTACGGTGACCCGGACGACGGCGCCGAGGAAGGCGGTGGCCACGACGCGGGCGGCGCCCTGCTCGTCGGCGCTCACCCAAAGGGACTCCGGGCGCACCAGCACGTCCACCGGGCCGTCCGGCACCTCGCCGTCGGCCGGCAGCCGCTGCCCGAGCACCTCGACGGTGCCGTCCTTCAGGTCGCCGGGAATCCGGCTCATGGTGCCGACGAACTCGGCGACGAAAGCCGTGGCGGGGCGGCCGTACAGCTCGGCGGGTCCGGCGCACTGTTCGAGGCGACCGGCGCGCATGACGGCGACCCGGTCGGCGACCGAGAGGGCCTCCTCCTGATCATGCGTCACGAAGAGGGTGGTGATGCCGAGTTCCTGCTGGAGCCGGCGGATCTCCTCGCGCAGGGTGAGCCGCACCTTGGCGTCGAGCGCGGACAGCGGCTCGTCGAGCAGCAGCACGCGCGGGCGCAGGGCCAGGGCGCGGGCCAGCGCGATGCGCTGCTGCTGACCGCCGGAGAGCTGGTGCGGGTAGCGCTCGCCCTTGTCGCCGAGGCCGACCAGATCCAGCAGCTCGGCGGCCCGGGAGCGCCGTTCGGCCGTGCGGACGCCGCGCATGCGCAGCCCGAAGGCGACGTTGTCGACGGCGTTCAGATGCGGGAAGAGGCTGTACGACTGGAACACCATGCCGGCGTCGCGGCGGTGGGCCGGGACGTGCGTGACGTCCTCGCCGTCCACCAGTACGGCGCCGGAGTCGGGGTGTTCGAACCCGGCGAGCATGCGCAGCGCGGTGGTCTTGCCGCAGCCGGACGGGCCGAGCAGGGCCAGGAACTCCCCCGGGCGGACGGTCAGGTCGAGTCCGTCGAGGGCGACGGTCGCCCCGAACTCCCGCCGCAGGCCGCGGAATTCGACGGTGGCGGCCTTTTCGAGGGTGTCGGGCAGGGTGGCGGTCATGTGTGTCATCCCCGGGAGGAAGCGGATCGGTTGCGGCCGCCGGCACCGGCGAGCGCGAGGAGCAGGGCCCAGGTGACAAGCAGGCTGAGCACGGACACGGCGACGGACATCTGGGCCTGTTCGCCGCCGACGTTGTAGATCCACACGGCGAAGGGCGTGTATCCGAGCAGATGGGAGACCGTGAACTCGCCGAGGACCAGGGCCAGCGTGAGGAAGGACGCGTTCAGCAGCGCCCCGCGCAGGTTCGGCAGCACGGCCCGGACGAGGGCCTGCGGCCAGGAGGCGCCGCAGCTGCGCGCGGCCTCGACGAGGGTCCGTACGTCGATGGCGCGCAGACCGGCGTCCAGGGCCCGGTAGACGAACGGCAGGGCCATCACGACGTAGGCGAGGACCAGCACCACGGGGAAGTCCGGGTTCTGGATCGCCACGAACGTCTCGAACAGCGGCGTCCGGGAGAGATGCTCCGGTCCCCACTTCAGCACGGTGGCGATGCCGGCGACGAACGCGATGGGCGGCACCACCAGCGGCAGCGAGCACACCACCTCCACCACCGGGCGCAGCCGCGGCGAGCCGAGCCGCAGCGCGACCACGGCGGGCACCATCAGCAGCAGGACGACCGCGATGGTGGCCAGGGCCAGCTCCAGCGAGAGCACGAGGCTCGACAGGAAGCCGTCGGCGGTGAGGATCTTGGTGTAGGCGTCGAAGGTGAGGCCCTGGCCGGGCACGTCGACCGTGAAGATCACGGAGGCGGCGAGCGGCACCAGGAAATACAGGGCGGCGAGGCCGAGGACGACCCACCGCCACGGGGTCAGGCGTCGAGCCATCGGGCACTCCGTCGCTGAAGGGGCAGGTACACGGCCATCACCAGGCCCGCCACCAGCACCATGTCGAGACTGAGGGCGAGGGCGACGTTCTCCTGGCCGACCAGGACGTTGCCGGACAGGGCGTCGGCGATCTGCAGGGTGACCAGCGGGACCGCGCTGCCGACCATGGCGGCGGCGGTGGCGTAGGCGGCGAAGGCGCTGCCGAAGAGCAGCACGAGACCGCCGAGCAGCGAGGGCGCGAGCACGGGCAGGGCCACGTGCCGCCAGTACTGCACGCCGTTGGCGCCGTTGTTCAGCGCGGCCTCGCGCCACTGGGTGCGCAGGCCGTCCAGCGCGGGGGTGATGGTGAGGACCATGAGCGGGATGAGGAAGTACAGATAGACGAGGACCAGGCCCCAGAAGCTGTAGAGGTTCCAGCCGCTGTCCTTCAGGCCCAGGTGGACGGTGAGGACGCCCGCGTTGCCGAGGGTGGCGACGAAGGCGAAAGCCAGCGGGACGCCGCCGAAGTTGGCGAGCACGCCGGAGGCGGTCAGCACGGCCTCGCGCAGCCAGCGGGAGCGGGAGCTGACCACGGCCTGCGCCAGCGGCAGCCCGAGCAGGGCGCCGAGCGCGGCGGAGATCGCGGACAGCTTGACGCTGCCGAGCAGGGCGGTGAGGTACGGGCCCTGCAGCGAGGCCGTCACATTGGCGCCGGTGTAGTGGGAGGCGCCGGTGGTGGCGTCGTCGGCCGAGAAGGCGCCGTTCACGATGGCCAGGGCGGGCAGGCCGAAGGCGACGGCCGTGAAGACGAGCAGCGGCGCCACGGCGAGCCAGCCGGGGGCGCGGCGCCGCCGCTTCGCCGAAGCGACGGGCGCCACGTCCGCACGCGGAAGAGCGGTGGTCATCCGGAGACGGCCTTACCCCAGCCCTGGGCGATGACCGTCTTGGCCTTGCTCTGCTGGGCCTCGGTCGGGAAGGACGGCGTGCCCGTGACCTTGGGCAGCTTGGCGGCGGCCGTCTTGTCGAGGGTGCCGGCCTTGTCCAGGACGGTCATCAGGGCCGGGCGGGCGTAGCCCTTGAGCCAGAGGTTCTGGCCCTCGGCGCTGTACAGGTACTCCTGCCACAGGCGGGCGGCCGCCGGGTGCGGGGCGTCCTTGTTGACGGCCTGGGAGTAGTACTGGGCGTACTGGCCGTCGCTCGGGACGGAGACCTGCCAGTCGAGGCCCTTGGACTTGAACTCGTCGCCGTAGCCCGCGTTCAGGTAGTCCCAGTCGATGGAGATGGGCGTCTCGCCCTTCTCGACGGTGGCCGGGGTGGACTCGACCGGCGTGTAGTTGCCGCTCTTCTTCAGCTTGGCGAAGAAGTCCAGGCCGGGCTGGATGTTGTCGAAGGAGCCGCCGTTCGCGAGGGCCGCCGCGAAGACGCCGCCGAAGGCCGAGCCGGACTTGGTCGGGTTGCCGTTGAGCGCGACCTGGCCCTTGTACTGGGGCTTGAGGAGGTCCTTGAAGGTGGTCGGGCACTGCTTGACGCGCTTGGCGTCGCAGCCGATGGAGACGTAGCCGCCGTAGTCGTTGTACCAGCGGGCCTGCGGGTCCTTCTGCGCCTCGGGGATGTCACCGTAGGAGGCCACCTTGTACGGCGCGAGCAGGCCCTGCTGGGCGGCGCTCAGCGCGAAGGAGGAGCCGAGGTCGAGGACGTCGGGGGCGCGGTCCTGGCCCTTGCGGGTGGTGACGGCGTTGATCTCGTCCTGGCTGGCGGCGTCCGGGCTCTCGTCCTGGATCTTGATGCCGTACTTCTTCTGGAAACCGTCGATGATGGCGCCGTAGTTGGCCCAGTCGCGGGGCACCGCGATGATGTGCAGCGTGCCCTCCTTCTTGGCCGCCTTCACCAGGGCGTCCATGCCGCCGAAGTCGGCTGCGGAGGTGGCGGTGGCGGCGCTCTTGCCGTCCTTGGTCTTGGTCGACGCGTTGTCGGGGGCGGCGCCGCAGGCGCTCAGGGCGAGCGCGGCGACGACAGCGAGGGAGCCGCCGAGCACGGCGTTTCTCGGCAGGGACACGGTCACGGTCTCTCCAGGGGGACGCATAAGGAGGGAGGGAGAACTTGTCTGAACAAGTTGGCCTCAGTACGCCCGGCGCGAGTGTCCTGGTGGTAAACGGAAGCAGAACACCGTCCGCTGATTCCCTGCACACTTCCGGCTGACACGGATCACCCGGGTGTGTCGATTAGGCTGGTCACGCTGTGCACAGTGACCCGAGCAGAGGGGAAGCATGACGGCGCGACACGAGGAGATCGCCGACGAGCTGCGGCGGGCGATCGACCGCGAGGAGTACACGGTCGGCAGTCGACTGCCCTCGGAATCGGAGCTTGCCGCGCACTACGCCGTCTCGCGCGGCACGGTCCGCCAGGCCGTCGCGACCCTCACCGCCGAGGGGCTGATCGGCTCCCGCCAGGGCGCCCGGCGCGTCGTGCTCGCCAGCCGCCGCAGCCAGAGCTTCGAGGAACTGCGCAGCTTCGCCCAGTGGGCGCGGGCGATGGGCCGCGGGGCCACGGGCCATGTGGTGGCCCAGGAGTACCGCCCGGCGACGCACGAGGACGCCGTACGCCTCCAACTCCCCATCGGGACACAGGTGTTGCATGTGCTCCGGATCCGCGGCCTGGACGGCGAACCGGTCCTGCTGGAGCGCACGGTCTACGCCGACTGGATCTCCCCGGCGGTCGAGTCGATCGAGCCGGACTGCCCCTCCGTCACCCAACGCCTCTTCGACGACACGGGGTTGGTCTTCGCCTACGGCGAGCACATCATCGACGCGGTGGCGGCGGGCGCCCAGGACGCCGAGCTGCTGGGCATCCGCCGTACGAGTCCGCTGCTGCGGGTGCGCCGGGTGACGACGACACGCGAGGGGCGCCCGGTGGAGTGGTCGGACGACCGCTACCGCTCGGACGCGGTGAGCTTCGCCGTACGCAACTCGATCGGGAACAACGCGCTGGCGCGGAAAACGGCGGAGTGAGCGGGGCGTTCCCGTGGCACCGGCCGCACTGCCCACATCGCAGGGATGCGCCGCACGCTGACGTCGATCAGGCACCGCGCGGGCCGACCCGCGCCCGGGGCCGGAATCCGGGCCTACCCCGGCGCCCCGGAGGAAAAGCGCCGCAGCAACGGTGACAGCACCAGCACCGACTTGGTCCGTTCCACGAACGGCTCCCCGGCGATCCGTTCCAGCACGCGTTCGAAGTGACGCATGTCGGAGGCGAAGACCTGGGCGATCGCGTCCGCGTCGCCGGTGACGGTCGACGCGGCCACGACCTCCTGGTAGCGCTCCAGCCCCCGCTGGATGGTCTCCGGCGAGGTGTTGCGCCGGCAGTGGATCTCGATATAGCCCTCGGTCTCCCAGCCGAGCGCCGCCGGGTCCACCCGGACGGTGAATCCGGTGATGGCTCCGGTGGCCCGCAGCCGGTCCACGCGCCGCTTGACCGCGGGGGCGGACAGGCCGACCAGTTGCCCGATGTCCGCGTAGGAGCGGCGGGCGTCCTCGGCGAGGGCGTGCACGATGCGTTCGTCGAGATCGTTCAGCACAGGGGGTGGTTCACTTCTTCGGTTCGGTCACTTGCTTCTCCGCCGCCACCGCAAGGTGCTCACCGGTCGCGAGACGGGAACGGCGATAGCCGTATACGAAGTAGAACACGAGCCCGACGGCCATCCAGACACCGAACACGATCCACGTGACGGCGGACAGGCTGCCCATCATCCAGACGCAGAAGGCGAGGCCCAGCGCGGGCAGCACCGGAGACAGCGGCACACGGAAGGTGCGGCGCATGTTCGGGCGGGTGCGGCGCAGCACCACGACGGCTACGTTGACCAGCGCGAAGGCGAACAGCGTGCCGATGCTGGTGGCGTCCGCCAGCTGGCCCAGCGGGATCGCGGCGGCGAGGACACCGCAGAACAGGGAGACGATCACCGTGTTGGCGCGGGGGGCGCCGGTCTTCGGGTGCACCTTGGCGAAGATCTTGGGCACGAGGCCGTCGCGGGCCATGGCGAACAGGATGCGGGTCTGGCCGTAGAGCACGGTCAGGACGACACTCGCGATGGCGATGACGGCGCAGGCGGCCAGCAGCGTTCCCCAGAAGCTCTGCCCGGTGACGTCCTTCATGATCTGGGCGAGCGCGGCCTCGGAGTCGTTGAAGCTCCGCCACGGCTTGGCACCGACGGCGACGGCCGCGACCAGCACGTACAGGGCGGTCACGATGACCAGGGACAGCATGATCGCGCGGGGCAGGTCGCGCTGGGCGTTCTTGGCCTCCTCACCGGCCGTGGAAGCGGCGTCGAAGCCGATGTACGAGAAGAACAGCGTGCCGGCGGCCCCGCTGACGCCCGCCATCCCGAGCGGCATGAAGTTCGAGTAGTTGCCGGACTTGAAGCCCATGAAGCCGATGGCGCAGAACAGCACCAGCGCCGCGATCTTCACGCACACCATGATGGTGTTGGCCCGCGCCGACTCCTTGGCGCCGCCGAGCAGGAACACCATCGCGAGGACGACGACGATCAGCGCGGGCAGGTTGAAGATGCCGCCGTCGCCGGGCGGAGCCGACAGGGCCGTCGGGAGGGTCACGCCTATCGTGCCGTCCAGCAGCTCGTTGAGGTACTCGCCCCAGCCGACGGCCACGGCGGCCACCGACACGCCGTACTCCAGCAGCAGACACCAGCCGCAGACCCAGGCGATCAGCTCGCCCATCGTTGCGTATGCGTACGAGTACGAGGAGCCGGAGACCGGGATGGTGCCCGCCAGCTCGGCGTAGGACAGGGCCGAGAACAGCGCGGTGAGACCGGCGATCACGAAGGAGAGGGTGACGGCCGGGCCCGCCTTCGGGACGGCGTTGCCGAGGACGACGAAGATGCCGGTGCCGAGGGTGGCACCGATGCTGATCATCGTCAGCTGCCACAGCCCGAGGGAGCGCCGGAGCGAGCCCCCCTCGCCCTGGCCGCCCTCAGCGACCAGGCGTTCCACGGGCTTGCGCCGCATGAGGCGCGCGGCGAGGCCCGGGGTCACGGGGGCGGTCGCTGTGCGGTCGTGCGGGGGTGCGCCTTGGTCGAGCACGCGCTGGCTCCTTCTCGATGCCGGTCATTGCGGACGGGGACCGGCGGCAGCCCCGCGAGGGCAGGAACCCACCGAGCGGGGTTCCCGCCACGCCACGTACAGACGAGCACCCTATGAGCCAGGCCTTCACGGGCGTAATGCAGCAACCTTGCGCGTCCCCGCATGATCATTGCGTTCATGGGACCGGAATGACAAATCGTTGCACGTGGGCTGTCGACCGTTGCACGGCGATCTCAGATGCGCCTTTGCGTGCACAAGTGAGTACGGACCTTCCGGATACGTCCGGATACCTTCCGGACGGCTTCCGGGCACCTTCCGGACGATTTCCGGACGGACTTCCGGACGGGCCTTCGAGCGACTTCCGGACGGACCCCCCGGGCGGCTTCCGGGCGGATTTTCGGGCGACTTCCGGGCGGATTTTCGGACACATGAAGGCGGCGCCGTCGTCGCCGTGAACGAGGCTGCGGCTGCGGCTCCGGACACGCCGACGGCCCCCGTTCCTCCCGGGTGCGGGAGGGACGGGGGCCGTCGGGGAGGATGGGTCGCCGGTCAGCTCCAGCTGGCGTGCAGCGGCTTGCCCTCGGCGTAGCCGGCGGCGCTCTGGATGCCGACGATGGCCTTCTCGGCGAACTCCTCCAGGGAGCCGGCGCCGGCATAGGTGCAGGAGGAGCGGACGCCCGCGATGATCGAGTCGATCAGGTCCTCGACGCCCGGGCAGGCCGGGTCGAGGAACATGCGGGAGGTGGAGATGCCCTCCTCGAACAGCGCCTTGCGGGCGCGGTCGTAGGCCGACTCCTCCGACGTACGGTTGGCCACGGCGCGCGCGGACGCCATGCCGAAGGACTCCTTGTAGGCACGGCCGTTCGCGTCGTGCTGGAGGTCGCCCGGCGACTCGTACGTACCGGCGAACCAGGAGCCGACCATCACGTTGGACGCGCCGGCCGCGAGGGCCATGGCCACGTCGCGCGGGTGCCGGACACCACCGTCGGCCCACACGTGCTTGCCGTACTTCCTGGCCTCGGCGGCGCACTCCAGCACCGCGGAGAACTGCGGCCGGCCCACGCCGGTCATCATGCGGGTGGTGCACATGGCGCCGGGGCCCACACCGACCTTGATGATGTCCGCGCCCGCGTCGATCAGGTCCTTGACGCCCTCGGCGGAGACGATGTTGCCCGCGGCGATCGGCACGTGCGGGTCGAGCGCGCGGACCAGCTTGATCGCGCTGATCATCGACTCCTGGTGGCCGTGCGCGGTGTCGATGACGAGCGTGTCCACACCCGCGTCGAGCAGCTGCTTGGCCTTGCCGGCCACGTCGCCGTTGATGCCGACGGCGGCGGCGATGCGCAGCTTGCCGTGCGCGTCGACGGCCGGGGTGTACAGCGTGGCGCGCAGGGCGCCCTTGCGGGTGAGGATGCCGACGAGCTTGCCGTCCTTGTCGACGGCCGGGGCGTAGCGGCGGTTGGCCGCGTCCAGCCGGTTGAAGGCCTCGCGCGGGTCGATGTCCGCGTCGAGCAGCAGCAGGTCCTTGGACATGACGACCTCGAGCTGCGTGAAGCGGTCGACGCCGGTCAGGTCCTGGTCGGTGACGACACCGACCGGCCGCTGGTTCTCGTCGACGACCACACCGGCGTTGTGCGCCCGCTTCGGCAGCAGGGCCAGGGCGTCGGCGACGGTCTGGTGCGGGGCGAGCACGATCGGCGTGTCGAGCACCAGGTGGCGGCTCTTCACCCAGGAGACGACGTCGGTGACGACGTCGATCGGGATGTCCTGCGGGATGACCACCAGGCCACCGCGGCGCGCCACCGTCTCGGCCATACGGCGGCCGGCGATCGCGGTCATGTTGGCGACGACGAGCGGGATGGTGGTGCCCGTGCCGTCCGGCGAGGCGAGGTCCACGCCCTGACGCGAGCCGACCGCGGAGCGGCTCGGCACCATGAACACGTCGTCGTACGTCAGGTCGTACGCGGGCTGGATGTCATTGAGGAAACGCACGTGCTGCACATCCCAGTCGTTCAGAGGCGACCCCCGGACAGGTGTGCCAGGGGGAAAGAGCACGTACTTCATTCTCCCATGTCCGCGCCGTTGTCACGCCCCCACGGAACCTCCAGGGTGACCGCCGATCTTCTAGGATGATCCTCCAAGGCGCGAACCGCCCAGGGCCAGCACGACGGCCAGCGCGGGTGTCCGGTCCACCGCTTCTGCGAACACGTCCTGGGCCGTCCGCCACTCGCCGGGCCGCGCCTCGCTGTACGGCTGCCAGCCGCGGACGACGATCAACAGGCCTTGTTCGACGGCTCCCTCGGGCCAGACGGTGTGGTCGCAGAGGGAGTCGACCAGCGCGTCCCAGTTGCGCCCGAACCAGTCGGGCAGCGCCAGCGCCCGGGCGGCCCGGTCCATCAGCCCGGCCTTGTCGGTGACACCGTCGAGGTCCAGGGTGACGACGAGCCGCCCCGTCAGGTCGGTCGGGTCTTCGCTCATCTCAGCACCGCCCGGAACGAGTTGTAGTGATCATCGGTGTAGTAGATCTCCCCGCCCTGCCCGGTGACGATGCGCCGGGCCCCACGATCGCGCGAGCCGGGCGTCTTGACGGTGTACTCGTGGTAGTAGCCGCGCCGGTGCCCCGGCAGACGGCCCTCGTAGTTCCCGAAGACGACGCCGTCCTTGGCGTACGGGAAGGGGCCGCCCCTGTCGATGCGGGCGAGCGCGGTGCGGGCCTCGGCCGGGAGCCGGGACTCCCTGACCGTGCCCATCCCGTGCGCCCACGCCGGTGCGGACGCGCTGGTGCCGGCCGGACGCGGACCCGTGGCCGTCCCGGCGCCGGAGCCCGGCCCCGACCCGGACGAGCACCCCGCGAGCAAGGCGGCGAGAACGACGGCCAGGAGTCCGACGAGCGCACGGGGCACCGTCAGGGACCGTCCGGGAGCGAGGGGCGGCATCAGAGGCCGTCCTGCCCTGTGGGGCCGTGGGAGAGGGATGAACCGCAGCGACATGCCGACGATGCTGCCACGCCCGTCCGGCCGCGACGGCTCCGCGACCCACCGCGACCGTCCTCACCACAGCCTCCCCCGCGCCCCGCTGCAGCGGCTTGCCCCGCCCCCCTGAACCCCACGAACCCGCCATGGGACACGCCCCATGACGGGCCGCGCGGGCCTGTCAGATGCCGTCCGGGTCGGCCCGGCCGAGCGTCGGCTTCGGCGTCGGACCCGCCGTCATCAGATAGTCCGCGGCGGAGGTGTCCGTCACCAGGCTGGTGACCAGCCCCGACCGCAGCACCGCGTCGATCGCGGACGCCTTGCGCTGCCCACCGGCGATCGCCACGACCTCCGGGATACGGCGCAGCTGGTCGGCCTTGACCGTGATGCACCGCTCCCCCAGGTCCCGCCCGATCCGGCGCCCGTCGGCGTCGAAGAGGTGCGCGGCCATCTCGGCGGCCACGCCGAGCGAGGCGTAGTGCGCCCGCTCCTCGTCGCTGAGCATGTCGTGCACCGTCGAGATGCCCGGCTCCCAGGAACCGATGGAGACACAGGCGACCGTGACCTTGTCGAAGTACTCGAAGGCCCGGGCGATCCCGGTCTGGTTGCGCAGGGCCGCAGCGGTGGCGGCGTCCGGCAGCAGCATCGGCGCGTAGATCGGGTGGGCGTCGCCGCCCGACACCTGGGCGGCGCGGCGGACGGCCTCGACCGAGCCGCGCTCCGAGGTCCCGGCGTCGTACACGCCCGTCAGCTGCACGACCGTGCACGGCGGCAGCCGGTCGAGCGCCGCCGCCATGTGGATGGTGGACCGGCCCCAGGCCAGCCCGAGCACGTCTCCCTCGTCGACGAGCTCGCCGAGCAGGTCGGCGGCGACCTCGCCGAGGTTCTCGGGGTCGGGAGTCTCCTCGGCCTCGGCCGGGGACTCGACCACCACGGCGTGCCTCAGGCCGTAGCGGGCGCGGAGCGCGTCGGAGCGCTCGGCGTCCAGCTCGGCCGGGACACGGATCTCGATGCGTACGAGATCCCGTTCGAGAGCCGTCTCCAGGACCCGGGCCACCTTGAAGCGGCTGACGCCGAACTCCTCCGCGATCTGGATCTTGGACTTGCCCTCGAGGTAGAAGCGGCGGGCCATGGCCGCCGCCTGCACCAGCTCTGCGGGTCCCATCCGCATGGCTGACCGGCCCGCCGACATACCCGACACGGCGATCTCCTCACTGCTGTTCACACTCTGGATTCGCCGTTCATCCTTGCAGATTCGGCGCTACGGATCTGCCCTGATCGGGGCCGTTCCCTTAACCGTTCACGTAGCCGTGGCTCAGTGGTCGCATGCCCACGAGGCCTTGGCGGTGGCCGCTGCCGCCTGACTGCGCAGGGCACGGACCGCCTCCGCCGGGTCCTGCGCGCCGTACACGGCCGAGCCGGCGACGAACACGTCCGCTCCCGCGTCCGCGCACCGCTCGATCGTCGAGGCCGAGACACCGCCGTCCACCTGGAGCCACAGCTGCAGGCCGTGCTTGCCGATCAGCTCACGGGTGCGGCGGATCTTGGGCAGCATGATGTCGAGGAACGCCTGGCCGCCGAAGCCGGGCTCGACCGTCATGATCAGCAGCATGTCGAGTTCCGGGAGGAGGTCCTCGTACGGCTCGATCGGCGTCGCCGGCTTCAGCGCCATGGAGGCGCGGGCGCCCTTGGCGCGGATCTCCCGGGCGAGCCGCACGGGTGCGGCGGCCGCCTCCACGTGGAAGGTGACGGAGGAGGCGCCCGCCTCGACGTACTGGGGTGCCCAGCGGTCGGGGTCCTCGATCATCAGGTGGCAGTCCAGCGGGGTGTCCGTCGCACGGGCCAGGGACTCCACCACCGGCACACCGAGCGTGAGGTTCGGGACGAAGTGGTTGTCCATGACGTCGACATGGAGCCAGTCGGCGCCTTGGACCGCCTTGGCCTCCTCCGCGAGGCGGGCGAAGTCGGCGGACAGGATGCTGGGGTTGATCTGCACGGCCATGCCCCAAGACTGCCATGTCCGGGGCACGAATGTTCGCGCCGGTCCACAGGCGATACCGATCATCGTACTTTCATGGCCGCCTGTGGATGACGCTCGACGCGTCCGCGGCCTCAGGCGGTACGGCGGATGAGCGCCAGATACATCGCGTCGGTGCCGTGCACATGGGGCCAGAGCTGCACGTCCGGCCCGTCGCCGAGCGCCGGGACACCGGGCAGCATCGGACGGGCGTCGATCAGCTCGCAGCCCGGGCGCTGCTTGAGCACGTCGGCGACGACCGCGCGGGTCTCGGCCAGGTGCGGTGAGCAGGTCGCGTAGCCGACGATCCCGCCGACGCGCACCGAGTCGAGCGCGGTGCGCAGCAGGGCACGCTGCAGCGGCGCGAAGTTGTCCAGGTCCTCCGGGCGGCGCCGCCAGCGGGCCTCGGGGCGCCGGCGCAGCGCGCCGAGCCCGGTGCACGGCACGTCCATCAGCACCCGGTCGAAGGTGCCGGGCTGCCACGGCGGCCGGGTCCCGTCGGCCGCGATGACCTGGTACGGCCCCGGGTTGCCGGCCAGCGCCTTGGCGACCAGCCCCGCCCGGTGCGGCTGCTTCTCGGAGGCGAGCAGCGTGGCGCCCCGCTCGGCGGCGAGGGCGGCCAGCAGCGCGGCCTTGCCGCCGGGCCCCGCGCACCCGTCCAGCCACCTGGTGTCGGACCCCTCGACGGGCGCGCCCGCGAGCGCCAGGGCGACCAACTGGCTGCCCTCGTCCTGCACGCCGGCCCGGCCCTCGCGGACGGCCTGCACCGCGCCCGGCTCACCGCCCTCGGCGAGCCGCACCGCGTACGGCGACCAGCGCCCCGGTACGGCCGCCTCCTCGCGCAGCAGTTCCTCGGTGGTGGCCCGGCCCGGCCGCGCGACCAGGGTCACCTCGGGCCGCTCGTTGTCGGCCTCCAGCAGGTCCTCGATACCGGCGCGCCCGCCGCCGAGGGAGTCCCAGAGCGCGGAGACGACCCAGCGGGGGTGCGAGTGGACGACGGCCAGGTGGTCCTCGGCGTCCTCGTCGTACGGCGGCGCGACCTTCTCCAGCCATCCGTCGAGGTCGTGCTGCGCGACCTTGCGCAGTACTGCGTTGACGAACTTGGCCCGCCCGTCGCCGAGCACCACCCGCGCCAGCTCGACCGAGGCGGACACGGCGGCGTGCGTCGGAATCCGCGTCCCGAGCAGCTGGTGCGCACCGAGGCTGAGCACGTCGAGCACCGGCGGGTCGACCTCGCGCAGCGGCCGGTCGACGCAGGCGGCGATCACCGCGTCGTACGTGCCCTGCCGCCGCAGCGTGCCGTACACCAGCTCGGTGGCGAGGGCCGCGTCCCGCGCGTCGAAGTTCTCCGGCCCCTCCTTCTCACGCGCCTTGCGCAGCAGCGGAGGCAGCACGAGGTTGGCGTACGCGTCCCGCTCGTCGACCGCGCGCAGCGCCTCGAAGGCCAGGATGCGGACGGGGTCCTTCTGCGGACGGCGGTAGGGCTTGGCGGGCCTGCGCGGCCGCCGGGACTGCTCGCTCACGAAAAAGGTGCTCCGGATGTATCAGGAAGGGGTGCGCATCCCAGCCTACGTCGATGCACCGTCAGACCCTTCGACCGGGCCCTCAGCCGCCGAGCGCCTCGCTCTCGGTGATGCGCACGCCGCGGGCCCAGTCGGCGGCCCGCATCGGCTTCTTGCCCTGCGCCTGCACCCAGAGCAGCTCGACGGCGTACGAGCCGGTGCCCACGTGCACGCTGTTCTTGCCGATCGCCATCCGCCCCGGCGCGAGGTCGGTGCGCTCGGGCACGGGCGTGACGTGGATGAGCTTGAGGCGCTCGCCGCGCAAGGTGGTCCAGGCGCCGGGCGCCGGGGTGCAGCCGCGCACGACCCGGTCGACGCGCAGCGCGGGCGCGGCCCAGTCGACCCTGGCGTCCTCGACGGTGATCTTCGGCGCGACGGTGATGCCCTCGGCCGGCTGCGGTACGGCCTTCAGCGAGCCGTCCTCGATGCCGTCCATGGTCGCGGCGAGCAGCCCGGCGCCGGCGAAGGCGAGCCGGGTGAGCAGATCGCCGCTGGTGTCGGTGGCCCTGACCTCCTCGGTCACGGTGCCGTAGACGGGCCCGGAGTCCAGTCCCTCCTCGATGAGGAAGGTGGAGGCGCCGGTGATCTCGTCACCCGCCATGATCGCGTGCTGCACCGGAGCCGCCCCGCGCCAGGCGGGCAGCAGCGAGAAGTGCAGGTTGACCCAGCCGTGGGCCGGTACGTCGAGGGCGACCCTCGGCAGCAGGGCGCCGTAGGCGACGACCGGGCAGCAGTCCGGGCCGATCTCCTTCAGCCGCTCCAGGAACTCGGGATCCCGCGGCTTGAGGGGCTTGAGGACCTCGATCCCGGCCTCCTCGGCCCGCTCGGCCACGGGCGACGCGACCAGCCTGCGCCCGCGCCCGGCCGGCGCGTCGGGCCGCGTGACGACGGCGGCCACCTCGTGCCGCCCGGAGGCGATCAGAGCGTCCAGAGCGGGAACGGCGACCTCGGGGGTACCGGCGAAGACGAGCTTCATGGGCGGGATCGGGCCTCTCGGGCGGGGGTGGGACGGGCAGCGCACCAGTCTATGGCCCCGAGGGGACAGACGGGTGAGGACCGCGTACGCGTGGCCGTCAGCGGCGCGGAACCGCCGCCGGTCGTCCGGCCCTTGCGGCCGACGGGAACCGGGGGGTGCGCGGACGCCGCAGCACCCCGGGCGCACGCCCGGACGACCGGCGTACGCATATGCCGGTACGCCCCCACCCCGTGACCAGCGGAGCGCGCACGCGTTGGTCAAGAAAGAGTTGACCACCTGGGGCCGCTGTGGCGGCCCAATTCCTTTCAACGCCGGTTCGAGAGGCTTGTTCATGGCCGACCACGCAACCCACGACGCCCAGGCCCGGGCCAGCCTGCACTTGCTGGTGCGGGACATCGAACGGGTCCGCCGGCAGGTGGACGCGCTGCGCACGCTCACCGCCCAGCTGGGAAATGTCTACCGTCCGCGCCGCTCCGGCCCGTCCACGGGCTTCGTCGTCTACGGACGCGCCCCCGCCCCGACGGTGCGCCTTGCCCAGGAACTCCGGGACAGTGTCGAAACCCTGGTCACGGCCGCCGTGGACTTCGACCGCTCACTCGGCTTCTCGTGGGACGCGGTGGGCTCGGCGCTCGGAGTCACCAAGCAGGCGGTGCACCGCCGTTACGGCGCCCGCCGCGCCGCGACCCAGGCGGCTGCCGAGGCCGAGCGCGGCCCGGAGCCCTCCGGGACCCGCACGCTCAATGCGAACACCGCGCTGCCCACGGTCCCGACGGTCCCCGCGGCCCGTTCGATGCCCACGCAGCCGACGGCGGGCAGCTCCGCCCTGCGCGACGACGCCCGTCCGACGGCCTTCCCCGGCCCGCGCAACGGCTGACACCTCGCGCCGCCCTCCCGGGGACACCGCACATCCGGGAGGGCCAGACGTCCGCGCCGACACGGCGCCCCGGACATCCGACGCCGTCCGCCTCGCTCCGCGCGGCTCCCGGCAGGGCCCGGCTTGCTTCGACGGCCGCCCTCAGCCGATGTCCGCCGGATCGATCCGCACCCGCACCGCCTCCCCGCTCCCCCGTGCCATGCGCGCGGCCTGAGCGGCCTTCAGCGCGGCGGCCAACGCGGCCCCGCTGCCCGGCGGTACCCGCACCAGTGCCCGGTCCCAGTGCTCGCCCGGCGGCGGCGCTCCGGGCCTGCGAGGCCGTCCGGGCGGCGACGGCGGTACGGGCACCGGTCCCAACACTTCCGCGTCCGAGGGCAGTTCGACCGAGGCCAGGAACTCGGCGAGGGCCTCCGGTGTCCCGGAGACGGCCGCCATCCGCGACACCGGCGGGAAGCCCAGCTCGGCCCGCTCGGCCAGTTCCCGCACCGCGTGCCCGACGGGGTCCCACCGCACCAGGGCCTGCACGGGCCGCAGCGTCGGCTCGGCCACCACGACCACCGTGCCCCCCTCGCTCTGCGGCCGTACCAGCGCGCCCGCCGCGATCCAGCGGCGCAACGCGTCCTCACCGGCCCGCAGGTCCGGTCGTACGAGCATCGCCCATCCGTCCAGCAGCAGGGCCGCCGCATAGCCGCCCTCCGCGACGGGTTCGGCGCCCGGGGTGCTCACGACCAGGGCGGGCGTCTCCGGCACCGTGTCCAGCACATGCTCCCGCCCCGAGGTGCGCACCGGGACGGCGGGAAAGGCGCGCCCCAGTTCCTCGGCCGTCCGCCGCGCCCCCACGATCTGGGCCCGCAGCCGGAAGCCGCCGCATTCCGGGCAGTGCCACGCGCTCTCCTCGCGCCCGCACCAGCCGCACCGCAGCACCCCCGCGTCCTGGCCCTGGAGCGGCCCGGAGCAGTGCCGGCAGCGGGCGGGCGCCCGGCACTGGGCGCAGGCCATGCGGGGCGCGTAACCGCGCCGGGGCACCTGCACCAGCACCGGCCCGTGCCGCAGCCCCTCGCGGGCCGTCTGCCAGGCGAGGGTCGGCAGCCGGGCGGCGCGGGCCGCCTCGTCGCGTGCGAGGTCGTCGTCCCCGACCGTCCTGACCAGCGGCGCGGCCCGGCGGACCTGCTCCCGGCCGGCGATCAGCGGCCGGGCCCAGCCGCTCTCCACGAGCTGGGCGGCCTCGACGGTGCAGCCGAATCCGCCGAGCAGGAAGGCGCACTGGTCCAGCGCGGCGCGCAGCAGCAGCACATCGCGCGCGTGCGGCTGCGGGGCGTGCTGCTCGCTGTGGCTGTCGTCGCCGTCGTCCCAGACGGCGACGAGCCCGAGGTCCTGCACGGGCGCGAACATGGCCGCCCGCGTACCGACCACGGCGCGTACGGAGCCCCGGCGCACCGCGAGCCACTGCGCGTACCGCTTCTCGGGCCCGGCGTCGGCCGTGAGCAGCGCATGCCGCCCGGTGCCGAGCAGCGCGGTGAGCGCGGCATCGACCCGCGCGGCGGCCCGTCCGTCCGGTACGACGACGAGGGCGCCGCGTCCCGAGGCGAGGGTGGCGGCGACGGCGCGGGCCAGCTCCTCGCTCCACAGCGGGCCCGGCAGCGCGTTCCAGACAGCCCTGGGCGATCCGCCGCAGGCCAGCGCGTCCAGGAACGCGCCGCCGTGCTCGTACCTCCCGAAGGAAGCCGTCTCCGGCGCCGTCGGCGGGGGCAGCGGCGCGGGCGACGGCCGCTGCTCGGCGCGCGCGTTGCGCGGCGGTACGGCCAGCTGGAGCACATCGGCGAGGCTTCCGGCGTACCGGTCGGCGACGGCTCGCGCGAGGCACAGCAGTTCCTCGCTCAGCACCGGCTCCGGCGAGACGACCTGGGCGAGGGCGGCCAGCGGTCCGCTGTAGTCGGACTCGGCCCGCCGCTCGACGAGGAACCCGTCGATGAGCCCGCCGCCCTCGCGGCGCCCCTCGCGCACCCGGTGCCGCCCGGCCCCGAACCGCACCCGCACCCGCACGCCGGGCTGTGCCTGCGCGTCCAGCTCCTCGGGCACCGCGTAGTCGAAGTACCGGTCGAGGTGCAGGACGCCCTTGTCGACCAGCACCCGCGCGACGGGCAGGTCCTTCGCAAGCGCGGCGCCCCGCCAGGTCCGCGGCTTGGCGCGGGGTGTCTTCGCCTTGCGCACGCTCTCCCGGATGAGCGCGAGCTGCTCCGGCGGCGCCTGTGCGGCCCCGCCGTCCCCCTCTGCCCCGGGATCCCCGTTCTCGCTGCTCACGCTTGCATTCTTACCAAACAGCACTGACACCCGGCGTCCGTCCACCGGTACCCGCCCGGCGCCGCCCGGCTCACCGAGGCGTGCTGATGCCACCGAGGCCCGGCCCCCGAAGGGAGGCCGGGCCTCGGTGGTGAGCCGGTTCGCCGGCCCTGGGGCTTACAGGCCCACGGCGTTGCGCAGGGCGTCCACGCGGTCCGTGCGCTCCCAGGTGAAGTCCGGCAGCTCGCGGCCGAAGTGGCCGTAGGCAGCCGTCTGGGAGTAGATCGGGCGCAGCAGGTCCAGGTCGCGGATGATCGCGGCCGGACGGAGGTCGAAGACCTCGTCGATCGCCTTCTCGATCTTCTCGGTCTCGACCTTGTTCGTGCCGAAGGTCTCCACGAACAGACCGACCGGCTCGGCCTTGCCGATCGCGTACGCGACCTGCACCTCGCAGCGCGAGGCGAGCCCGGCCGCGACGACGTTCTTGGCGACCCAGCGCATCGCGTAGGCGGCCGAGCGGTCCACCTTGGACGGGTCCTTGCCGGAGAAGGCGCCGCCGCCGTGGCGGGCCATGCCGCCGTAGGTGTCGATGATGATCTTGCGGCCGGTCAGACCGGCGTCGCCCATCGGGCCGCCGATCTCGAAGCGGCCGGTCGGGTTGACCAGCAGGCGGTAGCCCTCGGTGTCCAGCTTGATGCCCTCGTCCAGCAGGGCCTTCAGCTCCGGCTCCACCACGAACTCGCGGATGTCGGGCGCCAGCAGCGACTCCAGGTCGATGTCGCTCGCGTGCTGGGAGGAGACGACCACGGTGTCCAGGCGTACGGCCTTGTCGCCGTCGTACTCGATGGTGACCTGCGTCTTGCCGTCCGGGCGCAGGTAGGGGATGGTGCCGTTCTTGCGGACCTCGGACAGCCGCTTCGACAGGCGGTGCGCCAGGAAGATCGGCAGCGGCATCAGGGTCGGCGTCTCGTCGGACGCGTAGCCGAACATCAGGCCCTGGTCGCCCGCGCCCTGCTGGTCCAGCTCGTCGCGTTCGTCACTGCCGGCAGCACCCACGACCCGGGACTCGTACGCCGTGTCGACGCCCTGCGCGATGTCCGGGGACTGCGCGCCGATCGACACCGACACACCGCAGGAAGCGCCGTCGAAGCCCTTCTTGGAGGAGTCGTAACCGATCTCCAGGATCTTGCTGCGGACCAGGGTCGCGATGTCCGCGTACGCCTTGGTCGTCACCTCGCCGGCCACGTGCACCAGGCCGGTGGTGATGAGCGTTTCGACGGCGACCCGGGAGGTCGGGTCCTCGCGCAGAAGCGCGTCGAGAATGGTGTCGCTGATCTGGTCAGCGATCTTGTCGGGGTGACCCTCGGTCACGGACTCCGAGGTGAACAGGCGACGGGACACAACGCTCCCTGTGGTTGCAGCGGCTGCTGGCTGATCATTTGCGGACGACGCACGGGGCTGCGCCTGGCGTCGCCGTGAACAGTTTATCGGTCGCACTCGGCCGATGGGCCACCCGTCTCGCCTCTCGGGAACGCTGTGACCTGCGGCACGGGCATTCTGCACAATGCCGGGCGGCCTTGGCCAGGGCCGCCACACCCGATTTGATCGGTCATCGAGCCCGACGTCAACGGGCCCTCACGATCTCACCGGCACGCGCCGGGGGCGCGCGGGGCTCAGCCGAGCCGCCCCACGACCAGGTCCCAGACGGTGTCGGCCAGCGCTTCCTTGGGGCCGTGCGGCACCGGTGTCTCGCTGCCGTCGGCGCCCAGCACCACGGCCTCGTTCTCCTCGGAACCGAAGGTCTTGCGCTCCCCCACCTCGTTGACGACGAGCAGGTCGCAGCCTTTTCGGGCGAGCTTGGTGCGGCCGTTGGCGAGGACGTCGTCGGTCTCGGCGGCGAAGCCGACGACCACCTGGCCGGGGCGGGCCCGGTCGGCCGAGATCTCCGCGAGGATGTCCGGATTTCGCACCAGGACGATCGGGTCGGGGTCGCGACCGTCCTTCTTCTTGATCTTGCCGGTGGCGTAGCTCTCCGGCCGGAAGTCGGCGACTGCGGCCGCCATGACGACCGCGTCGGCGTCCGCCGCCGCCTTCAGGACGGCCTCGCGCAGCTGGACGGCCGTGCCGACCGGTACGACGTCCACGCCCGCCGGGTCGGGCAGCCCGGCGTTGGCCGCGATGAGCGTGACCCGGGCGCCGCGGGCGGCGGCGGTGCGGGCGAGGGCGTAGCCCTGCTTTCCGGAGGAGCGGTTGCCGAGGAAGCGGACCGGGTCGAGGGGCTCGCGGGTGCCGCCGGCGGAGACGACGACATGCCGCCCCTTGAGGTCGGGCTCGGCGACGCCCCGCGCCAGCACCCGGCGGCAGACCTCGAAGATCTCCGCCGGGTCGGGCAGCCGGCCCTTGCCGGTGTCGACGCCGGTGAGCCGGCCGACGGCGGGCTCGATGACGACGGCGCCGCGGCGGCGCAGCGTGGCCACATTCTCCTGGGTGGCCGGGTGCTCCCACATCTCCGTGTGCATCGCGGGCGCGAAGACCACCGGGCAGCGGGCGGTCAGGAGCGTGTTGGTCAGCAGGTCGTCGGCGAGGCCGTGGGCGGCCTTGGCGAGCATGTCGGCCGTGGCGGGTGCGACGACCACCAGGTCGGCGTGCTGGCCGATGCGGACGTGCGGGACCTCGTGGACGTCGTCCCAGACCTCCGTCGAGACGGGGTTGCCGGACAGGGCGGACCAGGTGGCGGCGCCGACGAAGTGCAACGCGGAGGCGGTGGGCACCACGCGAACGTCGTGACCCGACTCCGTGAACCTTCTCAGCAGCTCACAGGCCTTGTACGCGGCGATGCCGCCACTGACCCCCAGAACGACCTTGGGCTTGTCCACCGTCTCTCCCCGGCTCGGCAACGTACGAGACCATCACACACCACAGGCCCGGCAATGTGCTGCCGGGCCTGTGGACAAGTCGATTCGCAGTCTGAAAGTACTACTGCGAGTACTGCTGCATGTACTACTGCGCGGGGCCCTCGATGGCCTCGGACGTCAGCAGCCCCGCGTTGATCTCGCGCAGCGCGATCGAGAGCGGCTTCTCGTGGACGTGGGTGTCGACGAGCGGACCGACGTACTCGAGGAGGCCCTCGCCGAGCTGGGAGTAGTACGCGTTGATCTGACGCGCGCGCTTGGCGGCGTAGATCACAAGGCTGTACTTGGAGTCGGTGGCCTCAAGCAACTCGTCGATCGGCGGGTTGATGATGCCCTCGGGCGCGGTGATGGAAGAGGACACGCTCTACCTTCCGAAAGAGGGAAAAAGATCAGTCACGATCACACAACGTCCACCAAGGCTAGCAGCTCGCGCGCCACGTCCTCGACGGAGGTGTTGACCAGGGTCGTATCGAACTCCGGCTCGGCCGCCAGCTCGGTCCTGGCCGCCTCGAGCCGGCGCTCGATGACCTCGGGCGGCTCGGTGCCCCGGCCGGTCAGCCTGCGCACCAGCTCCTCCCAGGAGGGCGGAGCCAGGAACACCAGCTGAGCGTCGGACATCGACTCCCGCACCTGCCGGGCGCCCTGGAGGTCGATCTCCAGCAGGACCGGCTCGCCGTTGTCCAGCCGCTCCAGGACGGCCGCGCGAGGCGTGCCGTAGCGGTTGCCGGCGAACTCGGCCCACTCCAGCAGCTCGCCGTTGGCGATCAGCTTGTCCATCTCCTCGTCGGTGACGAAGAAGTAGTGGACTCCGTGCCGCTCACCGGGGCGCGGCTTACGGGTGGTGGCCGACACCGAGAGCCAGACCTCGGGGTGTTCCTTGCGCATATGGGCGACGACCGTGCTCTTGCCGACCCCCGAGGGGCCGGAGAGCACGGTCAGCCGCGGACGTTCACTCATGCAGCGATTATTCCAGCAATCCCGGGGTGCCCGGGACTCCCTGTCCGACTCCCCGGCTGCCGGGGAGGGGACTCAGGAGCCGGTGCTGCCGAACTCACGCTCCAGAGAAGCGATCTGGTTGGAACCGAGACCGCGCACGCGGCGGCTCTCGGAGATGCCCAGACGCTCCATGATCTGCTTGGCGCGGACCTTGCCCACGCCCGGCAGGGACTCGAGCAGTGCGGAGACCTTCATCTTGCCGATGACGTCGTTCTCCTGACCCTGCTTGATGACCTCGTGCAGGGAGGCGCCGGAGTGCTTGAGTCGATTCTTGACCTCGGCCCGCTCCCGGCGAGCCGCGGCGGCCTTTTCGAGCGCGGCTGCGCGCTGTTCGGGGGTAAGGGGCGGAAGAGCCACGCCTACGTCACCTCGGATGTCGAACTGTCGGATACGGACCGGTGAGGAACCTAGTCGCCCCACACCTGGCGAGCCACGAGCAACACGCTTCGCCCGTTCACTCTGCTCGGAGACTAGCGGTCAAGTCCGCCAGAGTCAGCGAGAACAGCGGAAAAGTCCTGGTCAGCCTCCGCCAGGCCGGATATTTCAGACATAATGCCCCCGATTTGAGGATGTATTCACAATCAAGTCGCCGGTCCGCCGCTCACCAGGGACGTACGTCGGAGGACTCAGGCGCCCCCGACGGCGACCTGGATCTCCTGCGCGAAGCGCTCGGCGGACGCGCGCAGCGCCCCGGTGTCCGGGCCGTGCCGGAGCACACCCCGGCTGACGTTCGGAACCACGTTGTGCAGCGCCGCTCCGAACACCTTCGGAAGGTCGGCCGGCGTCGCGCCCTGCGCGCCGACACCGGGCGCGAGGAGCGGGCCGTTGATGGCGAGGTCGTAGGACGACAGGTCGCCGACGGTGGCGCCGACGACGGCGCCGAAGGAGCCGAGCGGCTCCTCCCCCGCGTTCTCGGCGGCCAGGTGGGCCAGCATGGTCGCGCCGACGGTGCGGCCGTCCGCGCGAACCGCGTGCTGCACCTCGGGACCCTCCGGGTTCGAGGTCAGCGCCAGCACGAACAGGCCGGCGCCGGTCTCCCGGGCCAGCGCCACGGCCGGGCTGAGCGAGCCGTAGCCGAGGTAGGGCGAGACGGTCAGGGCGTCGCAGAACAGCGGGGCGTCCTTGTGCAGGAAGGCCTCGGCGTACCCGGCCATGGTCGAGCCGATGTCGCCGCGCTTGGCGTCCATCACGACGAGGGTGCCGGCCGCGCGTGCCTCCTGGACCACCTTCTCCAGGACGGCGACGCCGCGCGAGCCGAACCGCTCGAAGAAGGCGCTCTGCGGCTTCATCACGGCGACCCGGTCGGCCACGGCCTCGACGACCGTGCGGCTGAACCGCTCCAGACCGGCCACGTCGTCGTCGAGACCCCACTCGGCGAGCAGGGAGGCGTGCGGGTCGATGCCGACGCACAGCGGGCCGCGCTCGTCCATGGCGCGGCGCAGCCGGGCGCCGAAGGGCTCGTAAGACGTCATGCGGACTTCCTCACGTCGGCGCCGACCGCGTCGGCGAGGGTGGCGTACGGGCTGGTGCGCAGGCGGGCGGCAAGGCCCTTGTGGATCGTGCGGGACCAGAAGGGGCCCTCGTAGATGAAGGCGCTGTACCCCTGGATCAGCGTGGCACCGGCCAGGATGCGCTGCCAGGCGTCCTCGGCGGTCTCGATGCCGCCGACGCCCACCAGCGTGATCCGGTCGCCCACGCGCGCGTACAGACGGCGCAGGACCTCCAGGGAGCGCGCCTTGAGCGGGGCGCCGGACAGGCCTCCGGTCTCCTTCACCAGCGCGGGGTCGCAGGTCAGGCCGAGGCTCTCGCGCGCGATGGTGGTGTTGGTGGCGATGATGCCGTCCAGGCCCAGCTCCACGGCCAGGTCGGCGACGGCGTCGACGTCCTCGTCGGCGAGGTCCGGGGCGATCTTCACGAGCAGCGGGACGCGCCGGCCCGCGACCGTACGGTCGGCTGCCTCGCGCACGGCGGTCAGCAGCGGGCGCAGCGCCTCGGTGGCCTGGAGGTTGCGCAGGCCGGGCGTGTTCGGCGAGGAGACGTTGACGACCAGGTAGTCGGCGTACGGCGCGAGGCGCTCGGCGGACTTCACGTAGTCGGCGACGGCCTCCGCCTCCGGGACGACCTTCGTCTTGCCGATGTTGACGCCCACGACCGTCCTGAAGACCGGCCGGCGCGTGGCGAGGCGGGCCGCCACGGCCAGCGAGCCGTCGTTGTTGAAGCCCATGCGGTTGATGAGCGCCCGGTCCGCGACGAGGCGGAAGAGCCGCTTCTTGGGGTTGCCGGGCTGCGGCTCGCCGGTGACCGTGCCGATCTCGACGTGGTCGAAGCCGAGCATCGACATGCCGTCGATCGCGACGGCGTTCTTGTCGAAGCCGGCGGCGAGCCCGAAGGGGCCGTGCATGCGCAGCCCGAAGGCCTCCGTACGCAGCTCCTTGCGGCGGGGCGCGAGGGCGGCCGCGGCGAAGGTGCGCAGCACGGGGATGCGGGCGGCGCAGCGGATCCAGCGGAAGGCCAGGTGGTGGGCCTGCTCGGGGTCCATGTGCTTGAAAACGAGGTTGAAAAAGATCTTGTACATGGTGTCCTCATGAAGAGGGGGACACCGTTTCCGGTGTCCCCCTCGGGGCTGCTAGGGGGTGTCGTTTGGATCATCCCGGCGTCGCGGGGTCCGGCACGCACATCTGCCGCGTTGTCGTCACTCGCCGACGCTCCCCCACGCTCGACCGTGCTCGCGCGGGGGGACCCCCACCGTCGACTCCCTCCTCCGCCGTGCAACTGCACGCACCAGACCCCGCTCGGGTCGGCCGGTCCGCACCGTTCGTCACGGCCGGCCTGATCCAAACAACGCCCCCTAGTCGCGGGCCGCGGTCAGGTGTTCCGCGTGTTCCTGGAGCGAACGGACGCCTACGTCCCCGTGGTTGAGGGCGTCGATGCCCTGGACCGCCGCGGCGAGCGCCTGGACCGTGGTCAGGCACGGCACGGAGCGGGCCACAGCGGCCGTACGGATGTCGTAGCCGTCGAGGCGGCCGCCGGTGCCGTACGGCGTGTTGACGATGAGGTCGACCTCGCCGTCGTGGATCAGCTGGACGATGGTCCGCTCGCCGCCCGGACCGGTGCCCTCGGACTGCTTGCGCACGACGGTGGCGTTGATGCCGTTGCGCTTGAGGACCTCGGCGGTGCCGGAGGTGGCGAGCAGCTCGAAGCCGTGCGCGACCAGCTCGCGGGCCGGGAAGATCATCGAGCGCTTGTCGCGGTTGGCGACCGAGATGAACGCGCGGCCCTTGGTGGGCAGCGGGCCGTAGGCACCCGCCTGCGACTTGGCGTACGCCGTGCCGAAGACGGAGTCGATGCCCATGACCTCGCCGGTGGAGCGCATCTCCGGGCCGAGGACGGTGTCGACGCCGCGGCCCTGGATGTCGCGGAAGCGCGACCACGGCATGACCGCCTCCTTCACCGAGATCGGTGCGTCCAGCGGCAGCTCACCGCCGTCGCCGGTCTGCGGCAGCAGGCCCTCGGCGCGCAGCTCGGCGATGGTGGCGCCCAGCGAGATCCGGGCGGCGGCCTTCGCGAGCGGCACCGCGGTCGCCTTCGAGGTGAAGGGGACGGTGCGGGAGGCGCGCGGATTGGCCTCGAGGACGTAGAGGATGTCGCCGGCCATGGCGAACTGGATGTTGATCAGGCCGCGGACCCCGACGCCCTTGGCGATGGCCTCGGTGGAGGCGCGCAGGCGCTTGATGTCGAAGCCGCCGAGGGTGATCGGGGGCAGGGCACAGGCGGAGTCGCCGGAGTGGATGCCGGCCTCCTCGATGTGCTCCATCACGCCGCCCAGGTACAGCTCCTCGCCGTCGTAGAGCGCGTCGACGTCGATCTCGATGGCGTCGTCCAGGAAGCGGTCGACGAGGACCGGCCGGGAGGGGCTGATCTCGGTCGACTCGGCGATGTAGGACGCGAGGCGGGTCTCGTCGTAGACGATCTCCATGCCCCGGCCGCCGAGCACGTACGACGGCCGGACGAGGACCGGGTAGCCGATCTCGTCGGCGATCGCCTTGGCTTCCGCGAAGGTCGTGGCGGTGCCGTGCTTCGGGGCGGGCAGGCCCGCCTCGGCCAGGACCCGGCCGAAGGCGCCCCGGTCCTCGGCGGCGTGGATGGCCTCCGGGGACGTGCCGACGATCGGCACGCCGTTGTCCTTCAGGGCCTGGGAGAGGCCCAGCGGGGTCTGGCCGCCCAGCTGCACGATGACGCCCGCGACCGGGCCGGCCTGCCGCTCGGCGTGGACGACCTCGAGGACGTCCTCCAGCGTCAGCGGCTCGAAGTACAGCCGGTCGGAGGTGTCGTAGTCGGTGGAGACGGTCTCCGGGTTGCAGTTGACCATCACCGTCTCGTAGCCCGCGTCGCTCAGTGCGAAGGAGGCGTGGACACAGGAGTAGTCGAACTCGATGCCCTGGCCGATGCGGTTCGGGCCGGAGCCGAGGATGATGACGGCCGGCTTCTCGCGGCTCGCGACCTCGGACTCCTCGTCGTAGGCGGAGTAGAAGTACGGCGTCTTCGCGGCGAACTCGGCGGCGCAGGTGTCGACCGTCTTGTAGACCGGGCGGATGCCGAGGGCGTGCCGGACCTCGCGGACGACGTCCTCGCGCAGGCCCCGGATCTCGGCGATCTGGCTGTCGGAGAAGCCGTGCCGCTTGGCCTCGGCGAGCAGCTCGGCGGTCAGCTCGGGTGCCTCGGCCAGCTCGTCCGCGATCTCCTTGATCAGGAAGAGCTGGTCCACGAACCACGGGTCGATCTTCGTGTAGGAGAAGATCTCCTCCGGGGTGGCGCCCGCGCGGATGGCCTGCATGACCGTGTTGATGCGGCCGTCGGTCGGGCGTACGGCCTCGCGCAGCAGCGTGTCCTTGTCGCCGGTCTCGCCGACGAAGGTGAACTGGCTGCCCTTCTTCTCCAGCGAGCGCAGCGCCTTCTGGAAGGCCTCGGGGAAGTTGCGGCCGATGGCCATGGCCTCGCCGACCGACTTCATGGTGGTGGTCAGCGTGGAGTCGGCCTGAGGGAACTTCTCGAACGCGAAGCGCGGGGCCTTCACGACCACGTAGTCGAGCGTCGGCTCGAAGGAGGCCGGGGTCTCCTGCGTGATGTCGTTGGGGATCTCGTCCAGCGTGTAGCCGACGGCCAGCTTGGCGGCGATCTTCGCGATCGGGAAGCCGGTCGCCTTGGAGGCGAGCGCCGAGGACCGCGACACGCGCGGGTTCATCTCGATGACGATCACACGACCGTCCTCGGGGTCGACCGCGAACTGGATGTTGCAGCCGCCGGTGTCGACACCGACCTCGCGGATGACGGCGATGCCGATGTCGCGCAGGATCTGGTACTCGCGGTCGGTCAGCGTCATCGCGGGCGCGACGGTGATCGAGTCACCGGTGTGCACGCCCATCGGGTCGAAGTTCTCGATGGAGCAGACGACCACGACGTTGTCGTGCTTGTCGCGCATCAGCTCCAGCTCGTACTCCTTCCAGCCGAGGATGGACTCCTCCAGGAGCACCTCGGTCGTCGGCGAGAGGGTGAGGCCCTGGCCGGCGATGCGGCGCAGCTCGTCCTCGTCGTGCGCGAAACCGGAGCCGGCGCCGCCCATGGTGAAGGACGGGCGGACGACGACCGGGTAGCCGCCGAGGGTCTCGACGCCCGCGAGGACGTCGTCCATGGAGTGGCAGATCACCGAGCGGGCGGACTCGCCGTGCCCGGTCTTGCGCCGGACCTCCTCCACGACGTCCTTGAACAGGTCGCGGTCCTCGCCCTTGTGGATGGCCTCGGGCTTGGCGCCGATCAGCTCGACGCCGTACTTCTCCAGCACGCCGTTGTCGTGCAGGGAGATCGCGGTGTTCAGGGCCGTCTGACCGCCCAGGGTGGGCAGCAGGGCGTCGGGGCGCTCCTTGGCGATGATCTTCTCGACGAACTCCGGGGTGATCGGCTCGACGTACGTGGCGTCGGCGATCTCCGGGTCGGTCATGATCGTCGCCGGGTTGGAGTTGACCAGGACGACGCGCAGGCCCTCGGCCTTGAGGACACGGCACGCCTGCGTGCCGGAGTAGTCGAACTCGGCGGCCTGACCGATGACGATCGGGCCGGAGCCGATGACCAGGACGGACTGGATATCGGTGCGCTTAGGCACGCTGGCCCTCCATCAGGGAAACGAAGCGGTCGAACAGGTAGGCGGCGTCATGCGGGCCCGCTGCCGCTTCGGGGTGGTACTGGACGGAGAAGGCCGGCTGGTCGAGCAGCTGCAGCCCCTCCACGACGTCGTCGTTGAGACAGACGTGCGAGACCTCGGCGCGGCCGAACGCGGTCTCGCTGACCCGGTCGAGCGGCGCGTCCACGGCGAAGCCGTGGTTGTGCGCGGTGACCTCGACCTTGCCGGTCGTACGGTCCTGGACCGGCTGGTTGATGCCGCGGTGGCCGTACTTCAGCTTGTAGGTGCCGAAGCCGAGCGCGCGGCCGAGGATCTGGTTGCCGAAGCAGATGCCGAACAGCGGCGTCCTGCGCTCCAGGACGGCGGTCATCAGCGCGACCGGGCCGTCGGCCGTGGCCGGGTCGCCGGGACCGTTGGAGAAGAACACGCCGTCCGGGCCGACGGCGTAGATGTCGTCGGCCGTGGCGGTGGCGGGCAGGACGTGCACCTCGATGCCGCGCTCGGCCATGCGGTGCGGGGTCATGCCCTTGATGCCGAGGTCGATCGCGGCGACGGTGAACTTCTTCTCGCCGATCGCCGGGACGACGTACGCCTCCTTGGTCGCGACCTCCTCGTAGAGGCTCGCGCCCTTCATGTGCGGCTGGGCCTGCACGCGCGTGAGCAGCTCGGCCTCGGCGGCGATCGTCTCGCCGGAGAAGATGCCGGCGCGCATGGAGCCGCGCTCCCGCAGATGGCGGGTGAGGGCGCGGGTGTCGATCCCGGAGATGCCGACCACGCCCTGCGCGACCAGCTCGTCGTCCAGGGAGCGCTTGGCGCGCCAGTTGGACGGCACGCGCGCGGGGTCGCGCACGACGTAGCCGGAGACCCAGATGCGGCTCGACTCGTCGTCCTCGTCGTTCCAGCCCGTGTTGCCGATCTGCGGGGCCGTCGCGACGACGATCTGGCGGTCGTAGGACGGGTCGGTCAGGGTTTCCTGGTAGCCGGTCATACCGGTGGAGAACACGGCCTCGCCGAAGGTCTCCCCCACGGCCCCGTAGGCACGGCCGCGGAAGATGCGGCCGTCCTCCAGGACGAGTACGGCGGGAACCTTGGCGGCTCCCCTGGTGGAGGTCGTCATCGTGCGCCTTCCGTGTCGTTGATCATCTGGTTCAGGGTGTCGACCCATTCGGTGTGCTCGGCCGCGTGGTCGGAGCGGAAGCCGGAGTCGATCAGCTTGTCGCCGAGCGCCCAGGTCACCACCAGCAGGCCGCCCTCGGTGAGGACCTTGCCGGCGATGCCCTTGTCCAGCCGGGCCCCGCGCAGTGCGGCGGTGGGGACGAAGAAGTCGTTCGCTCCGGGGCGCTCGACCTCCAGGCCCGCCTCCGTCAGGGTGAGCTGGGCCCGGCTGCGGGTGCCGAGGCCATGGGCCACGATGCGGTCCAGCCACTGCCCGGCGGTGGTGGAGCCGTGGTAGCGGCCGCTCAGCTCAAGTTTCGCCGGGCCGGTCTCCTCCGGCGCGCTGGGCGGCGCGGGCAGGTCGCTCTGCAGGGTGCCGCGCCACTTCCAGCCCTCGCGCATCAGCCAGTAGACGAGCGCGATGAACAGGACGAGTCCGACGAGCCAGCCGATACGGGCCGGCCAGTCGGTGACGGCGGCCGACTTCTTGGCCTCCGCGAGCAGGATTACAGGTGTCACGTCAGCTTCCCGTCGACGAGCGTGGCCTTGCCCCGCAGCCACGTGTGCGTCACACGGCCCGGCAGCTCACGCCCCTGGTAGGGGGTGTTGCGGCTGCGCGAGGCGAAGCCCGCGGGGTCCACCTGGCCACGGTATTCCGTGTCGACCAGGGTGAGGTTGGCGGGCTCACCGGCCGAGACGGGACGGCCGTGCCCGGTGGCCTGTCCGATCTGCGCGGGCTTGACGGACATACGGTCGGCGACGCCGGCCCAGTCCAGCAGGCCCGTGTCGACCATGGTCTCCTGGACCACTGACAGCGCGGTCTCCAGCCCCACCATCCCCATGGCGGCCGCGGCCCACTCGCAGTCCTTGTCCTCGTGCGGGTGCGGGGCGTGGTCGGTGGCGACGATGTCGATCGTGCCGTCGGCGAGCGCCTCGCGCAGGGCGTGCACGTCCCGCTCGGTGCGCAGCGGCGGGTTGACCTTGTAGACGGGGTTGTACGTGCGCACCAGCTCGTCGGTGAGGAGCAGGTGGTGCGGGGTGACCTCGGCGGTGACGGCGATGCCGCGGGACTTGGCCCAGCGGACGATCTCCACCGAGCCGGCGGTCGACAGGTGGCAGATGTGGACGCGGGAGCCGACGTGCTCGGCGAGCAGGACGTCCCGGGCGATGATCGATTCTTCGGCCACCGCCGGCCAGCCGCCGAGCCCCAGCTCGGCGGAGACGATGCCCTCGTTCATCTGGGCGCCCTCGGTGAGGCGCGGCTCCTGGGCGTGCTGGGCGACGACACCGCCGAAGGCCTTCACGTACTCCAGCGCGCGCCGCATGATCACCGCGTCGTCCACGCACTTGCCGTCGTCGGAGAAGACGGTGACGCCGGCGGCGGACTCGTGCATGGCGCCCAGCTCGGCGAGCTTCCTGCCCTCCAGGCCGACGGTGACGGCACCGATGGGCTGTACGTCGCAGTAGCCGTGCTCCTGGCCGAGCCGGTAGACCTGCTCGACGACACCGGCGGTGTCGGCGACCGGGAAGGTGTTGGCCATGGCGAAGACGGCGGTGTAGCCGCCGGAGGCGGCCGCGCGGGTGCCGGTCAGGACCGTCTCGGAGTCCTCACGGCCCGGCTCGCGCAGGTGGGTGTGCAGGTCGACGAGGCCGGGGAGCAGCACCTTGCCGGCGGCCTCGACGACCTCGGCGCCCTCGGCGGACAGGCCCGTGCCGACGGCCTCGATGACCTCGCCGTCGATCAGGACGTCCTGCGGCTCGCCGCCGAGCACCTTCGCACCACGGATCAGGATCTTGCTCATGGGTCTTACTTCTCCTCGTTGGTGCGGGCGTTGGTGACGGCGGGCTCGTTGCCGCCGAGCAGCAGGTACAGCACGGCCATGCGGATGGAGACGCCGTTGGCGACCTGCTCGACGACGGTGCAGCGGTCGGAGTCGGCGACCTCGGCGGTGATCTCCATGCCGCGGACCATCGGGCCGGGGTGCATCACGATGGCGTGCCCGGGCATCTTCGCCATGCGCTCGCCGTCGAGGCCGTAGCGGCGCGAGTACTCGCGCTCGGTCGGGAAGAACGCGGCGTTCATCCGCTCGCGCTGGACCCGGAGCATCATCACCGCGTCGGACTTGGGCAGCACGCTGTCGAGGTCGTACGACACCTCGCACGGCCAGGTCCCGACGCCGACCGGCACCAGGGTGGGCGGGGCGACCAGGGTGACCTCGGCGCCGAGGGTGTGCAGCAGGTCGACGTTGGAGCGGGCGACCCGGCTGTGCAGGACGTCGCCGACGATGGTGATCCGCTTGCCGGACAGGTCCTGGCCGAGCCCGGCGTCCCGGCCGATCAGCCGGCGGCGCATGGTGAACGCGTCCAGCAGGGCCTGGGTGGGGTGCTGGTGGGTGCCGTCGCCGGCGTTGATGACGGCCGCGTCGATCCAGCCGGAGTTCGCGAGGCGGTACGGGGCTCCGGAGGCGCCGTGCCGGATGACGACGGCGTCGACCCCCATGGCCTCCAGGGTCTGGGCGGTGTCCTTCAGGGACTCGCCCTTGGAGACGCTCGACCCCTTGGCGGTGAAGTTGATGACGTCGGCGGACAGGCGCTTCTCGGCGGCCTCGAAGGAGATCCGCGTGCGCGTGGAGTCCTCGAAGAAGAGGTTGACGATCGTGCGGCCGCGCAGGGTCGGCAGTTTCTTGATCGGCCGGTCGGCTACCCGGGCCATCTCCTCGGCGGTGTCGAGGATCAGGACGGCGTCGTCGCGGGTGAGGTCGGCGGCCGAGATGAGATGACGCTGCATCTGTCAGGCTCCGTAAGGCAGTTCAATGGGGAGATTCGGGGCAAACGGGCGCGTGTGCGGGTACGCCGAAGCGGCCTTGCGCGCCTGGCTTGCTACTGGTCGGTCTGCTTCACACCGAGCAGCACGGTGTCGCGACCGTCCTCCTCGGCGAGCTGGACCTTGACCGTCTCCCGCAGCGACGTGGGGAGGTTCTTGCCGACGTAGTCGGCGCGGATCGGCAGTTCGCGGTGGCCTCTGTCGACCAGGACCGCGAGCTGGACCGCGCGGGGGCGCCCGATGTCGTTCAGGGCGTCGAGGGCGGCGCGGATGGTGCGGCCGGAGAAGAGCACGTCGTCGACGAGGACGACCAGCTTGCCGTCGATGCCGTCACCGGGGATCTCGGTGCGGGCCAGCGCACGCGGCGGGTGCATGCGCAGGTCGTCGCGGTACATGGTGATGTCGAGCGAGCCGACCGGGATCTTGCGGTCGGTGATCTGCGCCAGCTTGACGGCGAGCCGCTGGGCGAGGAAGACGCCCCGCGTGGGAATGCCGAGAAGCACCACGTCGTCGGCGCCCTTGGCGCGCTCGACGATCTCGTGCGCGATACGGGTCAGCACCCGCGCGATGTCGGGGCCTTCGAGAACGGGCCGCGCATCGGACGCGTGCGCAGTTGCGTGCGATTCCTGCTTGTCCATACGAAACGGACCTCCTTCTCCGCCTCACGGGACGGACCTTAAAGGACGTCGGATTTGCGCCATCCACGGTAGCAGGTCATGGGGAGGCCTCGATCACCGCTCCCTCACCCGGTTGGCCTAATCGGCTGCCACTACCACGGAAGAGTCGGTGTGGACCATCCGGCTTGACGCAGAAGAGTCACGCTGCGTAACCTCACAGTGAGTTACCAGCCGCGCGGCGGGAACACCCTCCGGCCGCGTCGACACAGTGTCCGGGGAGCTATATGTCCAGCGAATACGCCAAACAGCTCGGGGCCAAGCTCCGGGCCATCCGCACCCAGCAGGGCCTTTCCCTCCACGGTGTCGAAGAGAAGTCCCAGGGGCGCTGGAAGGCCGTGGTCGTGGGGTCGTACGAGCGTGGCGACCGCGCGGTGACCGTACAGCGCCTGGCCGAGCTGGCCGATTTCTATGGCGTTCCCGTACAGGAGCTGCTGCCGGGCACCACGCCGGGCGGGGCCGCCGAGCCGCCGCCGAAGCTGGTCCTGGACCTGGAGCGCCTTGCCACCGTGCCGGCCGAGAAGGCGGGCCCCCTGCAGCGCTACGCGGCCACGATCCAGTCCCAGCGCGGTGACTACAACGGCAAGGTGCTCTCCATCCGCCAGGACGACCTGCGCACCCTGGCCGTGATCTACGACCAGTCCCCCTCGGTCCTCACCGAGCAGCTGATCAGCTGGGGCGTCCTGGACGCGGACGCCCGTCGCGCGGTGGCCACTCACGAAGAGGCCTGAGCCGCTCGACATCTGAGCAGAAACGTGCCGCCGGGGTGGCCGGAACTCTATGGTTCCGGCCACCCCGGCGGCGTTTTCACGACCGTTGCGGCGCCGCTGTCACGGCCGCATGCGGCCCTGCTGCGGCGCCGGGGTCGAGACATGGCGAAGGGGCGCGGCGAACCGCGGGCCCGGCCACGGACAACCCGCAACGGCCGTGCCACCGCAGTTCCGCGGCGCCCCTCTTTCCGCCTAGGCCCGGCGAAGCGAAGGCTTGAGCTCCTTCAGCCGGCCGAGCAGGCCGTTCACGAAGGCCGGCGACTCGTCGGTCGAGAACTCCTTCGCCAACTGCACCATCTCGTCCAGGACGACGGCGTCCGGGGTCTCGTCGACCCAGATCAGCTCGTACGCGCCCAGCCGCAGGATGTTGCGGTCCACGACCGGCATCCGGTCGAGCGTCCAGCCGACCGCGTACTGGGCGATCAGCTCGTCGATCCGCTTCGCGTATGCGGCGTAGCCCTCGACCAGCTGCATCGTGTACTCGCTGACCGGCGGCTGCCGGGTGTCGGACCGGGACAGCCGGATCCAGTCCGCGAGGACCGTCAGGACGTCGGTGCCGCGCTGGTCGCCCTCGAAGAGGATCTGGAAGGCGCGCTTGCGGGCCGTGTTGCGGGCAGCCACGGTTAGCTGTTCACCCGGCCGAGGTAGTCGCTGGTGCGGGTGTCGACCTTGATCTTCTCGCCGGTGGTGATGAAGAGCGGGACCTGGATCTGGTAGCCGGTCTCCAGGATGGCGGGCTTGGTGCCACCGGTGGAGCGGTCGCCCTGGACGCCCGGCTCGGTCTCCTGGATGGTCAGCTCGACGGCCGCGGGCAGCTCGACGAAGAGCACCTCGCCCTCGTGCGTGGCGACGGTGGCGGTGAAGCCCTCGATCAGGAAGTTGGCGGCGTCGCCGACGGCCTTCCGGTCGATCATGAGCTGGTCGTAGGTCTCCATGTCCATGAAGACGAAGTACTCGCCATCCATGTACGAGAACTGCATGTCGCGCTTGTCGACGGTGGCCGTCTCGACCTTGACGCCGGCGTTGAAGGTCTTGTCGACAACCTTGCCGGACAGCACGTTCTTCAGCTTGGTGCGCACGAAGGCCGGGCCCTTGCCGGGCTTGACGTGCTGGAACTCGACGACGGACCAGAGCTGGCCGCCTTCGAGCTTGAGCACCAGGCCGTTCTTGAGGTCGTTCGTGGAAGCCACGGTTGCGGAATCTCCTGGACTGACGTACGACCCCGGGTCACGCGCTACAGCGCGAGCAGCTCCTTGGTCGTGATGGTGAGTAGCTCGGGTCCGCCGTCCGCCTCGGGGCGTACGACGAGCGTGTCATCGATCCGGACACCGCCCCGGCCCGGGAGGTGGACCCCCGGTTCGACGGTGACCGGCACGCAAGCGTCCAGTTTACCCATGGACGCGGGCGCCAACTGCGGGTCCTCGTCGATTTCGAGTCCCACACCGTGTCCGGTCAGCGGTGGCAGGGCCTCCGCATAGCCTGCGGAGTCCAGTACGTGGCGTGCCGCGCGGTCCACGTCACGGTAGGCCGCGCCCGGTGCCAGGGACTCGCGTCCGGCGCGCTGGGCGGCGAAGACGAGGTCGTACAGCTCGATCTGCCAGTCGGCTGGCGAGGTGCCGATGACGAAGGTGCGGCCGATCTCGCAGCGGTAGCCGCGGTAGGCCGCGCCCAGGCACACGGTGAGGAAATCGCCCTCCTCCACCCGCCGGTCGGTGGGGCGGTGAGCGGGGCGGCCGGAGTTCGGCCCCGTGGCGACGGAGGTGGCGAAGGCTGGTCCGTCGGCGCCGTGGTCGACCAGGCGGCGCTCCAGCTCCAGCGCCAGGTGCCGCTCGGTGCGGCCGACCAGGATCGACTCCAGCAGCTCGCCGAGTGCCTGGTCGGCGATCTCGGCGCCGATGCGGAGGCAGGAGATCTCCTCCTCGTCCTTGACCACCCGGAGCTGCTCCACGGCTCCGCCGAGGTCGCCGAGGCGCAGACCGGGGGCGACGGAGGCGACGGCTCTGTGCCGGGTGACCGTGAGGTGGTGTTCCTCGACGGCCATGGAGTCGGCGCCCTGGGCCACCGCCAGGTCCGCTGCCGCGACCGCGGCGTCGCCGCCGGCACCGGCGCCGGCGCCGTTCGGCGGGAGGACGAGCAGGCGCAGGTTCTCGTCCGGCCGGCCTTCGTAGGGACGGTCCTCGGGCGGGCCCGTGCAGACGAGGAGGTCCTCGCGCTTGCCGAGCAGCAGTGCGGAGCCCCGTGGGGCCGCGGCGGCGAGATAGCGCACGTTGGCCGGGCGGGTGACGAGCGCTGCCGTGGTGCCGGCCGCGCTGACGTGGTCTCTCAGCCGGGATCGGCGGGTCGCGTACACCTCTGACATGAGATGAGCGTAGGAGTTTTGTGGCGGTTATGCCGATTCGTGGGGGCCGAGTGGGGTGGAGGGGTGGTGCCGTGGTGTGCCGGGGGCGGGTGCGCGGGGCCGGTCGCGCCCGCGCCGCGCAGCCGCATGCCGAGACGGCCCCCGCACGCCTTGGGCGGGGCCCCTCACCCCGTGCTCACCAGGTCGGAGGGCTTGCTATCGCTCTCGCCAGCACCTCGTCCAGGACCCTGGCCGTGGCGGGGACGTCCAGCTGGGAGTTGTCGATGATCGGCAGGCCCGAGCCGTACCAGCCGGCCATCCGGCCGTGGATGCGGGCCACCTCCTCGTCGGTGAGGCGGCGGTTGCCGGTGCGTTCGGCGTTGCGGTCCAGGACGATGTCCAGGCCCGGCAGGAGGACGACCGGGAGCAGACCGGGGCCCACATGACGCTTCCAGCCGCCGAGGCCGACCACCGGGCGGTCCGGGAAGACGGCGTCGTCCAAAATGCAGGAGATGCCGTTGGCGAGGAAGTTGCGGGCGGCGAACCCGCAGGTGCGACGGGCCAGGCGGTACTGGGCCTCGGAGTTGTCGTTCCACCCCGACTGGGGGTCGGCGAAGCCCGAGCGGACCCATTCGCGTACGTCGTCCAGGCTGATGTGCGCGGTGGGCACGCGGCGGTGCTCCGCCCAGTATTTGGCGACGCTGGTCTTGCCCGCACCGGCCGGGCCGATCAGCAGGACGGCCAGGGTGGTGGTCACAGGATCGGGGACCGCGGCGGGAGCGGGGGGCGCCGTCGGCACGCCGACCGGGCCGCCGGGCGGCAGCGGTACATGGCCGGTGGTGTCGGGGGCGGGCGGGGCGACGGCGGGCTGCGGGGCAGGGGGCTGGGCGACGGGAGGCTGGGGCGCGGGGGATCGCGGCGGCGCCGGCGGGACGGCGCCGGTCGGCGGCGGGAAGCCCGGTGGCGGGGACACGGGGGCGGGCCCCTGGGCGGCACCCGGGTGGGGGCCCGGGTGGTGCGCGGCCGACGCCCAGCCGGCGTGCGGCACCTGCCCCGGCCGGTGGGGCGGCGGCAGCGGAGACCCCACTGCGTGCTGCATCCGTTGCCACTCCGTCTCGTCGTCTTCGGCTCGTTCGCCTCCGGGGCGCCGCGGTATTCCGATGTGCGGCTACCGCCGCCCGGCGGTGTCGACAGCCCGATCGTGCTCAGCCCTTCGGGCCTCCGCGCCCCCCCATGGCCTCCCGACACCGACGCGCCGCTCCGGCTCACTCGCGCGAGCAGTTCGTGCAGGCAGCGGAGCGGACCCCGCTGCCTACCGAACGGTACCGTCCCCCGCCGTCATTTGGTGAAACGGTCGGGGGCAGCCTGAAGTGCCCGTTCCGCAAAGGAAGTCGAGGTCAGGAATCGGGCGGACGGAACAGCCGCGGACTTACTGGCCCACTTCCCCGTACGCGGCGAGCAGGACGGCCGGGTCCGGTCCCTCCAGGACGGTCGGCTTGGCCAGGCCGTCGAGGACGATGAAGCGGAGCAGGTCGCCCCGGGACTTCTTGTCGATCTTCATCGTCTCCAGCAGCTTGGGCCACTGGTCGTAGCGGTAGTGCAGCGGGAGACCGACCGATTCGAGCACCGTACGGTGGCGGTCCGCCGTCGCGTCGTCCAACCGGCCCGCCAGCCGGCCCAGTTCGGCGGCGAAGTGCATGCCGACCGCGACCGCGGCGCCGTGCCGCCACTTGTAGCGCTCGTTCTGCTCGATGGCGTGGCCGAGCGTGTGGCCGTAGTTGAGGATCTCGCGCAGGCCCGACTCCTTCAGGTCCGACGAGACGACCTCCGCCTTCACCCGGATCGAGCGCTCGATCAGCTCGGCCGTGTGCGGACCCTGGGGGGTCCGCGCGGCCTCGGGGTCGGACTCGATCAGCTCCAGGATCACCGGGTCGGCGATGAAGCCGGCCTTGATGACCTCGGCGAGCCCGGAGACGTAGTCGTTGACCGGCAGGGAGTCCAGCGCGGCCAGGTCGCACAGGACGCCGGCCGGCGGGTGGAAGGCGCCGACGAGGTTCTTGCCCTCGGCGGTGTTGATGCCGGTCTTGCCGCCGACCGCCGCGTCCACCATGGCGAGCACGGTGGTCGGGACGGCGATCCAGCGCACGCCGCGCAGCCAGGTCGCGGCGACGAAACCGGCGAGGTCGGTGGTCGCGCCGCCGCCCACACCGACGACGGCGTCGGTGCGGGTGAACCCCGACTGGCCGAGCGCCTTCCAGCAGTAGGCGGCGACCTCGGCGGTCTTGGCCTCCTCGGCGTTCGGCACCTGGATGGCGATGGCCTCGTAACCCTGATCGGCCAGATCGGCCCGGAGCGCGTCACCGGTCTCGGCGAGCGCCTCCGGGTGGATCACGGCGACCCGCTTGGTCCTCGGACCGATCAACCCGGTCAGCTCGCCCAACAGTTGCCGGCCGATCAGCACCTCGTAGGGGTCGGTTCCCGCCGTACCGGCGACCTGGATCCGGGTGACTGCCTCGCTCATGCTTCCTTCAGCTCCAGTGCGTCAAGGGCGGCTTGGGTGACCTCTTCGGGGGTACGGCCGTCCGTCGCGACGACGGCCGTGGCGACCTCCTCGTACAGGTGCCGCCTGGCCTCCATCAGCTCGCGCCACTGCTTGCGCGGGTTGACCGCGAGAAGCGGCCGGGCCACGTTCAGCCCGGTGCGCTTGGCGGCCTCCTCCACGTCCATCGAGAGGTAGACCACCCGGCGCCCGGCGAGCAGGGCGCGCGTGTCGGGGTCCAGGACGGAGCCGCCGCCGAGCGCGAGGACGCCGTCGTGCTCGGCGAGCGCGCTGTGCACGGCCCTCTTCTCGATCGCCCGGAAGACGGGCTCGCCCTCGTCGACGAAGATCTCGGCGATGGTGCGGCCCTGGGCTGCGACGATGTCGTCGTCGGTGTCCCGGTAGCCGACCCCGAGCCGCTCGGCGAGCAGCCGGCCGACGGTGGACTTGCCGACACCCATCGGGCCGACCACGACGACCGCGGTCACGGCGTTCACCGGATCTGCAGGTTGTCGAGGTACGACCGCACGTTGCGGCGGGTCTCGGGCACGGAGTCGCCGCCGAACTTCTCCGCGACCGCGTCCGCGAGGACCAGCGCGACCATCGCCTCGGCGACGATGCCGGCGGCCGGCACGGCGGAGACGTCGGAGCGCTGGTGGTGGGCCTGGGTGGCCTCGCCGGTGGTCACGTCGACCGTCTTCAGGGCGCGCGGCACGGTCGCGATCGGCTTCATCGCGGCCCGCACCCGCAGCAGCTCACCCGTGGTCAGGCCGCCTTCGGTGCCGCCGGCGCGGCCGGAGACGCGCCGGATGCCCTCCGGCGTGTTGACGATCTCGTCGTGCGCCTGGGAGCCGGGCACCCGCGCCAGTTCGAAGCCGTCACCGATCTCGACGCCCTTGATCGCCTGGATGCCCATCAGGGCACCGGCGAGCCGGGCGTCCAGCTTGCGGTCCCAGTGCACGTGCGAGCCGAGGCCGACCGGAACGCCGTACGCCAGCACCTCGACGACGCCGCCGAGCGTGTCGCCGTCCTTGTGGGCCTGGTCGACCTCCGCGACCATCGCCTTCGACGCGTCCGCGTCCAGGCAGCGCAGCGGGTCGGCGTCCAGCTTGTCCACGTCGGCCGGCGTCGGGTACACACCCTGCGGAGCCTTCACGGAGCACAGCTCGACGACGTGCGAGACGATCTCGATGCCGGCCGTCTCCTTCAGGTACGACCGGGCGACGGCGCCCAGCGCCACCCGCGCCGCGGTCTCCCGCGCCGACGCGCGCTCCAGGATCGGCCGGGCCTCGTCGAAGCCGTACTTCTGCATGCCCGCCAGGTCGGCGTGACCGGGACGCGGCCGGGTCAGCGGGGCGTTGCGGGCAAGACCGGCGAGGATCTCGGGATCCACCGGGTCGGCGGCCATGACTTGGTCCCACTTGGGCCACTCGGTGTTGCCCACCATGATCGCCACCGGGGAGCCGAGGGTCAGTCCGTGCCGGACACCGCCGAGGAAGGTGACCTCGTCGCGCTCGAACTTCATGCGCGCACCGCGGCCATAACCGAGCCGCCGCCGCGCCAGATGGTCGGCGACCATCTCCGTCGTGATCGGCACGCCGGCGGGAAGACCCTCCAGCGTCGCGACAAGTGCGGGACCGTGGGACTCCCCCGCGGTCAGCCAACGCAGCCTGCTCAACGATGCTCCTCAGTGCTCGCGCCCTGGTACTACTGCCCTGCGTACGCGCGTCCTCGCGTACGGCGACGGCCCGACCGGGTGCGCGGCCCCGGTCCGCCACCTCCGATCCTCCCACGTCCGGGCCCCGAACCCGGCCGCCGGTCCAGTAGACGGACGCGGATATGTCAGGTCAGCGTTCGGCGAGCGCCTTCCCGCCGGCCCGGCGCATGGCGTCCAGCGGCGCCGGGGAGCGGCCGGTCATCTGCTCGACCTGGAGGACTGCCTGGTGCACCAGCAGATCCAGGCCGCTGACCACGGCACCGCCGAACATGGACCAGCGGGCCGCCAGCTCGGTGGGCCAGGGGTCGTAGAGGACGTCGAACAGGGCGGCGGGGCGCTCGGGTACGGCGGCGGCGAGGGCGTCGGTCGTACCGGCCGGCGTGGTGGCGATCACCAGTGGGGCGTCCAGCGCCTTTGCGGCGTCCGACCAGTCCGCCGTACGCACCTCCACGTCGAGCCGTTCGCCCCACCGGCGCATCTCGGCGGCGCGGGCCTCGCTGCGGACATAGGCGACGACCTCGCCGGTGCAGATCCGGGCGAGGGCACCGAGCGCGGAGGAGGCGGTGGCACCGGCGCCGAGGATCGCGGCGGAGTCGACCTGTTCGATGCCGTGCTCGCGCAGCGCGGCCACTATGCCCGGAATGTCGGTGTTGTCGCCGAGGCGACGGCCGTCCTCCGTGAAGACGACGGTGTTGACCGCGTCGACGGACGCGGCCGTCTCGCTGATCTCGTCCAGCAGGGGGATGACCGCCCGCTTCAGCGGCATGGTCAGCGACAGCCCCGCCCACTGCGGTCCGACCGTCTCCAAGAAGCCGGGCAGTGCGGCCTCGTCCACCTCGAAGCGGTCGTACGACCACTCGGTGAGCCCGAGGGCGTCGTACGCGGCCCGGTGCAGCACCGGCGAGAGGGAGTGGGCGATGGGCTTGCCGAGGACGGCTGCCCGGCGGGCGTCAGTTGCCCGAGTTGGCATTGAACTTTTCCTTGAGCTGCTGGAATTCGGCATTGGTCTTGGCGAATTCGGTGTCGTTCACACCGTCGGTCGCCACGAAATACATCCAGCCGTCGTGGGTCGGATTCAGTGCCGCCTTCAGCGCGTCCTCGCCGGGATTGCCGATCGGACCGGGCGGAAGTCCCTTGTGGGTGTAGGTGTTGTACGGGTTGCGGTTTCCATTGATCTCCTTCTCGGAGATATGGATGTTGCTCGTGCCCTTGAGGTAGTTGTACGTCGAGTCGAACTGCAGCAGCTGGTTCGTCTCGTGGTTCGTGGGTTTGAGACGGTTGTAGACCACTTCCGCCATCTTGCGGAAGTCGTCGTGCGTCTTGCCCTCCGCCTGCACCAGGCTCGCGACGATGACCAGCTGGAACGCATTGTTCAGGCCCAGCGCCTGCGCCTTCGCGGTGAGACCGTAGGAGTCGTACTTGGACTTGGCCTCCGCGACCATCTGCTTCAGGACGCTGTCCGGCTTCATGCCCTTGGCGGCCGGATAGGTGCCCGGGAAGAGGAAACCCTCGAGCGGGTCCTTGACCTCGCCGGTGTTCTGCGCCCAGGCCGGCACGCCGAAGGTCTTGTATTCCTTCTGAGCCGTCTTCTGGGTGGTGCCGTCGGCGAGTTCGAGTTTCTTGTCGATCGCCTCGTAGACGCCCACATTCCGCTCGCCCGGAGTCACCACGACATTGTTCTGGCTCTTCGGATCCAGCATCATCTTCACCGCGCTGGCGGCCGACATCTGTTTCCTGAGGAGGTACGCACCGGCCTGGATGCTGTTGCCGCCCTGGGTGTCGTTCTGCGCGTGCACGAAAGCCTCGGCGCTCTTGACGACACCGGCTTCCTTGAGACGGTTGCCGATGTCCCAGCCGCCCGCGCCCTTGGGGATCTCGACCGTCACCGCCTCGCCGGTGCCGCTGCCCGCGTAGTCCGGGGCCGGGGCGAAACGATTTTGGTAGAACTGGTAGCCGAAGTATCCGGCTCCGGCGAGGCCGCCGCCGAAGACCAGCACGACCACCATGCAGGCACAGCCTGTGCGCCCCTTCTTGCCCTTCTTGCCGGACTTCGTCCCCTTGCCGCGTCGGTCACGACGGCTCTGGAGTTCATACGCCTCGTCGTCGTCATCGCCGCCGCCGCCCGTGAAGAAGGGGTGCTGCTCCTCCTCGTCGGGCGCGAACTCCGGTTCCGGTTCCGCCTCGGGGCGTCGGCGGCCGGGGGGCTGCGGCGGTGGGTAGGCGTCCTCGGTGCCGTAGTGGTCGGGCTGCTCCCCGCCGTAGGCGCCGGGCTGCTGGCCGTAGGGGTCGCCAGGGTCGGGAGCGTAGGGCACCTGGCCGTGCGGGCCGGCCGCGTTCCAGGCGCCGGGCTGCTGGTACTGCTGCTGGGGGGCGTGGCCGGCGTACTGCTCACGGCCCTGTTCGTCGTAGTACGGATACTGCCCCTGGCCGTACCCGGACTGCTGACCCTGGGGCCAGTCGCCGTACTGCGGCTGCTGGGGATAGTGCGGCTGCGGGCCGCCCTGGGGGGACTGCTGACCGCCGTAAGGGGACTGCTGACCGCCGTGGGTCTGCTGCCCTCCCCATCCGCCGTCCCCGTACAACGGGTCCTCCGGATGCCACGGTTCGGGGTGTGGGCCCCGGCCATACTCAGTCATCGATCCCCTAGAGCCGCGAGGCCGAGCGGTCGCCGACCGGTGGGCCCGCTTCCGTTCCGCCTCTTGCTGTGCGCCGACTGTTCGAACACCGGCGCATCGCGCGGAACGTTACCGTATCGCGATCAGATGACCACTTCGACGCCCTCGCCGGGTGCTTTACCTGACACCCGTTCGGATTCCAGGGCCTGCTGGAGGATGATCACAGCGGCTGCCTGGTCGATGACGGCCCGCCCCTTCTTCGATTTCACCCCCGAGGCGCGCAGTCCCTGACTGGCCGTCACGGTCGTCATCCGCTCGTCCACCAGGCGCACCGGCACCGGTTTGATGCCGTTCGCCAACTCCTGGGCGAAGGCACGGACCTTGACCGCTGCCGGGCCCTCGCCCCCCTTGAGGGAGCGAGGGAGGCCGACGACGACCTCGATCGGTTCGTACTCCTCCACCAGTTGACGCAACCGGCGGTGGGCGGCGGGGATGTCCCGGCCGGGGACGGTCTCCACCGGGGTGGCGAGGATGCCGTCGGGGTCGCACGAGGCGACCCCGATCCGGGCGTCCCCGACGTCGATGGAGAGTCGACGTCCTCTACGCATTTTCCGACCGTTTCCTTACTCGTCGGTCACTTGGCGGTGTCGGCGACAAGGCGCTCGACGGCTTCGACGGCCTCGCCGACGGCGGCCGGGTTCTGGCCGCCGCCCTGGGCCACGTCCGGCTTGCCGCCACCGCCGCCGCCGAGGGTCTTGGCGGCGGTACGGACCAGGTCACCGGCCTTGAGGCCGCGCTCACGGGCGGCCTCGTTGGTGGCGATGACGGTCAGCGGCTTGCCGCCCATGACCGTGAAAAGGGCCACAACCGCGGCCCGGCCGCCCTGGATGCGACCGCGCACGTCGAGAACGAGCTTGCGCAGGTCGTCGGGGGTGGTGCCGTCCGGGACCCGGCCGGTGACGACGGCCACACCGCGCACGTCCTTGGCGGACTCGGCGAGACCGGCGGCGGCCTGCAGCACCTTCTCGGCGCGGAACTTCTCGATCTCCTTCTCGGCGTCCTTCAGCTTGCCGAGCATCGAGGAGACCTTCTCCGGCAGCTCCTCCGGGCGGCCCTTGAGCAGCTCGGTCAGCTGGTTGACGACCGTGTGCTCACGGGCGAGGAAGTTGTAGGCGTCCACGCCGACCAGGGCCTCGATACGACGGACACCCGAGCCGATGGAGGACTCGCCGAGCAGCTTCACCAGGCCCAGCTGGGCGGTGTTGTGCACGTGCGTGCCGCCGCACAGCTCCTTGGAGAAGTCGCCGATGGTCACGACACGGACCCGCTCGCCGTACTTCTCGCCGAACTCGGCGATGGCGCCCTGCTTCTTGGCCTCGTCGATGCCCATGACCTCGGCGTGCACGTCCAGGTCGCGGGCGAGCACCTCGTTGATCTTCTGCTCGACGTCGGTCATCACGGCCGTCGGCACGGCGGACGGCGAACCGAAGTCGAAGCGGAAGCGGCCGGGCTGGTTCTCGGAACCGGCCTGGGCGGCCGTCGGGCCGAGGGCGTCGCGCAGGGCCTGGTGGGTGAGGTGCGTGGCCGAGTGGGCGCGGGCGATGGCCTTGCGGCGGCGGGCGTCGATCGAGGCGTGGGCCTTGGCGCCGACGGTCACCTCGCCGACCTGGACGACGCCCTTGTGGACGTACACCCCCGGGACCGGCTTCTGGCAGTCGCGGATCTCGATGACGGCACCGGAGTCGACCTTGATCCGGCCGGTGTCGCCGATCTGGCCGCCGCCCTCGGCGTAGAACGGGGTGCGGTCGAGGACGATCTCGACCTCGTCGCCCTCGGCGGCGGCGGGGGACGAGGCGCCGTCGACCAGGATGCCGACGATCGTGGACTCGCCCTCGGTGTCGCCGTAGCCGATGAAGTCGGTCTCGCCGACCTTGTCGGCGATCTCCCGGTAGGCACCGGCACCGGCGTGCCCGGTCTTCTTGGCCTGGGCGTCGGCCTTGGCGCGCTCCCGCTGCTCCTTCATCAGGCGGCGGAAGCCGTCCTCGTCCACGGACAGGCCCTGCTCGGCGGCCATCTCCAGGGTGAGGTCGATCGGGAAGCCCCAGGTGTCGTGGAGCAGGAAGGCCTTGTCGCCGGAGAGGACCGTGCCACCGGACTGCTTGGTCTCGGTGACGGCGGTGTCGAGGATGTTGGTGCCGGCCTTCAGCGTCTTGAGGAAGGCGTTCTCCTCGGCGACGGCGACCTTCTCGATGCGCTCGCGGTCGGTGAGCAGCTCGGGGTACTGCTGGCCCATCATCCGGATCACGGTGTCGATCAGGTCGAGGACGACCGGGCCGGTGGCGCCCAGCAGGCGCATGTTGCGGATGGCGCGGCGCATGATGCGGCGCAGGACGTAGCCGCGGCCCTCGTTGCCCGGCGTGACGCCGTCGCCGATGAGCATCACGGACGTACGCATGTGGTCGGTGACCACGCGCAGGGAGACGTCCGAGTCGTGGGCCTCGCCGTAGCGGACGCCGGTCAGCTCGGTGGCCTTGTCGATGACGGCCATGGAGGTGTCGATCTCGTACATGTTCTGCACGCCCTGCAGAATCATGGCGAGCCGCTCGAGCCCCAGACCGGTGTCGATGTTCTTGCTCGGCAGCTCTCCGAGGATCTCGAAGTTGTCCTTGCCGATGCCCTCGCCGCGCTCGAACTGCATGAAGACGAGGTTCCAGATCTCCACGTACCGCTCGTCGTTGACGGCGGGGCCGCCCTCGACGCCGAACTCGGGGCCGCGGTCGTAGTTGATCTCGGAACAGGGGCCGCACGGGCCGGGCACGCCCATGGACCAGTAGTTGTCCTTCATGCCGAGGCGCTGGATGCGCTCCTTGGGCACGCCGACGACCTCGTGCCAGATGCGCTCGGCCTCGTCGTCGTCCTTGTAGACGGTGATCCACAGGCGCTCGGGGTCGAGGCCGTAACCGCCCTTGTCCTGGGCGCTGGTGAGCAGCTCCCAGGCGTGCTTGATGGCGCCTTCCTTGAAGTAGTCGCCGAAGGAGAAGTTGCCGCACATCTGGAAGAACGTGCCGTGGCGGGTGGTCTTGCCGACCTCTTCGATGTCGGGCGTGCGCACGCACTTCTGCACGCTGGTGGCGCGCGGGAACGGCGGCTTGACCTCGCCCAGGAAGTAGGGCTTGAAGGGCACCATGCCGGCGGGGACGAGGAGCAGAGTCGGGTCGTCCGCGATGAGCGACGCCGAAGGGACGACGGTGTGCCCGCGCTCCTCGAAGAAGCTCAGCCAGCGGCGGCGGATCTCAGCCGACTCCATCAGTGGTCCTCATTCCGGTTGTACGAGTACGTCGGGGCTTCGATGTACTTCGGTGTGCTGCGGTTGGTGCTGTGGTCGTTCTCGATGGCGGTGAAGCGCCGGGGCGCCGGGAGTTCGGGGTTCTCGTGGATCCCGAGGGCCTCCTCCAGCTCGGACTCCCGTTGGGCCATGTTGTCGCGGACGTCGAGGGCGAAGCCCACCGCGCGGTCCTTCAGTCGCTGACCGGTCTCCAGGGCCTTGTTCGCCGCGGTCGCGGCGAGGTTCTCCGGGGTCAGTTGCTTGAGCTTGCGGTTGACCTTGGTGGTGGCCCATACACCGGCGGCGACACCTGTGGTGAACCAGAACGTACGGCGGAACATCGCTCGGTCTCAGTCCCTCTCCCCGCGGCGGTTTCGCTTGCGTCGTGCGGCAGGGATCGTGCGGCCCACGATCACGGTACGCCGGGGCGCCTTCGCGGGCACGTCCTCCTTGCGGCCGCCCAGCGCCCGGCGCACGCCGTAGCCGAAGGCCGCGACCTTGACCAGGGGGCCGCCGAAGGTGGAGGCGACGGTGCTCGACAGCGCGGAGGCGTTCGACGCGACCTCCTGGACGTCGGAGGCGATCGCGTCGACGCGGTCGATCTGGGTCTGCGCGGAACGCACGGTGGCGGAGGCGTCGGCGAGCAACGGGACGGCCTGTTCGGTCACGTCCGCCACCAGCTTGGTGGTCGCCTTGAGCGTCTGGGCCAGCCTCGCGAGAGCCACCGCGAGGAAGGAGACCAGGATCGCCCAGAAGACGGCCACCAGGATCCCGGCCACCTCTCCACCGGACACTGCGCGCACCCGCTCCCTGAAACGTGCCTCACCATTGAAAAAGTCGTGTCCGAGCCTATCGCGCCGGGGCCGGGGCTCCGTACCGGATTACCGGGTGCGCGCGGGCGGAGTTGCGAGAAGCGATTGTACGCATTGAACACACTTCAGTACGCTCCGTGTCCCATGCGAGGTCCTCAGCGCCCAGATCCGTTCACCGACGGCGATCCGCCCCTGGAACTGACCACGTTCGTCGGGCGCTCGGCCGAACTCGCCGAGCTGACGGCCCTGCTCGGCCGGGCACGGCTGGTGACCGTGACCGGGGTCGGCGGCGTCGGCAAGTCCCGGCTGGCCGCGCGGGTCGCCGCCGGATGGGAGTCCGCCCGCGGGCGGGTGGAGCTGGCGCCGGTACGCGATCCGCAGTTCGTGGAGTACGCGGTGGCGGAGGCGCTGGGGCTGACCGACCACACCGCCCGGCTGCCCCGGGAGACGCTGCTGGAGCATCTCACCGGCCGTCCGGCCCTGTTGGTACTGGACGGCTTCGAGCATCTCGTCCAGGCCTGTGCCGAGCTGACGGCGGAGCTGCTGCGCAGGCTGCCGCAGCTGCGGGTGCTGGCCGTGGGGCGCCGTCCGCTGGGCCTGGCGGGCGAACGGCTGTCACCGCTGGCACCGCTCGGCGAGGACGAGGCGGTGGAACTGTTCACCGACCGGGCCCGGGAGCAGGGGCTGGAGGTGGCCGACAGTCCTCAGGTGCGCGAGCTGTGCCGACGGCTGGAGGGGCTCCCGCTGGCGCTGGAGCTGGCGGCCGGGCGGCTGCGGACGCTGTCCCCGGCGCAGTTGCTGGAGCGGCTGGACGACCGGTTCCGGCTGCTGAGCGCGGGCGGCCGGGACGGAGTGCCGCGCCCGGTCCCCGGCGGGCCCCCGTGCCGGCATCAGACGCTGCGCACGGCGATCGGCTGGAGCCACGAGCTGTGCACGCCGGCCGAGCGACTGCTGTGGGCCCGGCTCTCGGTGTTCGCGCAGACCTTCGACCTGGAGGCGGCCGAGTACACGTGCAGCGGGGACGGGCTGCCCGCCGAGGACGTGCTCGACGCGCTGTCGGAGCTGCTGGCCCAGTCGGTCGTCACCCGCGAGGAGACCCCGGCCGGCCCCCGCTACCGGATGCTGGACACCGTCCGCGCCTACGGCGCCGACTGGCTGGAGGGGATCGGGGACGCGGGCCGGCTGCGCCGGCGGCACCGGGACTGGTACCTGGGCCTTGCGACCTGGTGCGAGCTGGACTGGTTCTCGCCCCGGCAGGACGAGGTCGCCACCCGCGTCGAGGCGGAGCTGCCCAATCTGCGGGCGGCCCTGGAGTTCTGTCTGACGGAGCCGGAGGATGCCCATCTCGGGCAGTACCTCGCCGGATCGCTCTGGTTCTGCTGGGTCGGCTGCGGCCGGCTCGCGGAGGGCCGGCGCTGGCTGGCACGCTGCGTCGAGCTGGAGTCGGAGTACGAGCAGTCGCGGCTGAAGGCGCTGTGGGTGCTCGGCTATGTGGCGATCCTCCAGGGCGACACCGTGCCGGCGCTGGCGGCGCTGCGCGAGTGCCGGGAGCAGGCCGAGCGGGTCGACGATCCGACGGCGGTGGCCTACGCCGAGCACCGCACCGGCTGTCTGGCCCTGGTCACCGATGACATGGCCCGTGCGGAAACGCTGCTGCGGTCGGCGCTGGACCGCTATCAGCAGATCGGCGAACTCAACAGCAATGTGCTGATGGGCCAGGTGGAGCTGGCGATGGCGCGGGCCTTCCAGGGGGATCTGCCGGACGCGGTGCGGTTGTGCGAGGACGTGCGCCGGGTGTGCGAGGACCACGGGGAGCGCTGGGCCCGCAGTTACGCGCTGTATGTGCTGGCGTACGCGGCCTGGCTGGACGACGCACAGGACAGGGCCCGCGAGCTGCTCACGGAGTGTCTGCGCAACGCGCACGCCTTCCACGATCTGCTCGGCTCGGTGCTGTCGCTGGAACTGCTGGCCCTGGTGACGGCGGCCGACGGTGAGCCGGCCGAGGCGGCGCTGCTGCAGGGCGCGGCGGGCCGGATGTGGCCGTCGGTGGGGCTCCCGCTGTTCGGCTCGGCGTACTACAACGCCCCGCACGAGCGCTGCGCGGCGATGGCACGGCAGGCGCTGGGGGACGCCCGGTACGAGGAGTGCGTGCGTGAAGGTGGCCGACTCGACCGCGCCACGGCCGTGGCGCGTGGACTGGGGCGTGCGGGAGGACGGCCGCTGGACGCGCTGCCGGCGCCGCGCGAGGCGGTGCCGCAGGGCGGCCGGGGCGCGAACCGCGCTGAGGCCGCCGATGAACACGCGGCTGACTCCGCGCGCGGCTGACGCGCCGAGCGGCCGGCCCACGCCGACCGGTTTCGATGTCCGGAATGCACGAACCCGCCGCCTCGCCCGCCCGGCAGGGCCGGGTGGGGAGACGGCGGGCTGAGTCGCTGCGCCGGGGCTGGGATCAGCGGGCGTAGTACTCGACGACGAGCTGCTCGTCGCAGATCACCGGGATCTCCTTGCGGTTCGGCTCACGGTCCAGGCGGAACGCCAGGGCCTTGAGGTTCACCTGCAGGTAGCGCGGGGTCTCACCCTCGGGGGCGAAGCCACCCTCGCGGGCGATCTGGAAGAGCGTCTTGTCCTTGGAGCGGTCGCGGACCTGCACGACGTCGTCCGGACGCACGACGAAGGACGGCTTGTCGACCTTCTTGCCGTTGACCTGGATGTGGCCGTGGACGACCATCTGGCGGGCCTGGTAGATCGTGCGGGCGATGCCCGAACGCAGGATCAGCGCGTCGAGACGGCGCTCCAGCTCGATGATCAGGGCCTCGCCGGTCTTGCCCTGGACCTTGGAGGCACGCTCGTAGGCGCGGACGAGCTGGCGCTCGGACACGTCGTACTGCGCGCGCAGACGCTGCTTCTCGAGCAGACGGACCTTGTAGTCCGAGTTCTGCTTGCGGCCGCGGCCGTGCTCACCCGGCGGGTAGGGACGGGCCTCGAAGTACTTGACGGCCTTCGGGGTCAGCGCGATGCCGAGGGCACGCGACTTCTTGACCTTGGGACGGGACTGGTTCGCCACTGTCTCTGATCTCTTTCGTAGTTTCCGGCTTGTCAGAGTCGAGGGAGGTCGCCTCCGCAGCCGGGGAAACCCGCCGGGTCCGCCTGGGACCTGCCGGGCAGCCGCTCCCCTGGTCTGGGCACAACGTGCAGTACGCGAGAGGCCCACCGACCGTCCCGGGATCCCGGGTGGTGATGGGCTGCCCGCGACACCGTTCGACGGTGCGCGACGCTCCTGGAACCTCGCGTCCTCGCGGTCGTGGGGTTCCGGCTGGATGTCCCGCTCTGACTGCGCGGGACTCAGCACTTCGGGCAAGTCTACAGGGCGCTCAGGACCGCCTGCGACCAAGGTGTTTACGGGTCCACTCCACCGCGTCCGCGTATCGCGCCTCGGTGCCGTGGCGGGTCGGGGTGTAGTACTCGCGGTCCTTCAGGGCGTCCGGGGCGTACTGCTGCTGGGCGATGCCTTCGGGCAGGTCGTGCGGATACACGTACCCCTGGGCGTGGCCGAGTGCGGCGGCCCCCTTGTAGTGCCCGTCGCGCAGATGCGGTGGGACCGGTCCGGCGAGGCCCTTGCGCACGTCCTCCATGGCGGCGCCGATCGCGGTGGTCGCCGAGTTGGACTTGGGGGCGAGCGCGAGGGCGATGGTGGCGTGGCTGAGGGTGAGGGCGGCCTCGGGGAAGCCGATCATCGCGACGGCCTGGGCCGCGGCGACGGCGACGGGCAGGGCGTTCGGGTCGGCCAGGCCGATGTCCTCGCTGGCGGAGATCATCAGGCGGCGGGCGATGAAGCGGGGGTCCTCGCCGGCCTCGATCATGCGGGCCAGGTAGTGCAGGGCCGCGTCGACGTCGGAGCCTCTGATGGACTTGATGAGGGCGCTGGCGACGTCGTAGTGCTGGTCGCCGTCGCGGTCGTACTTCACCGCGGCGCGGTCGACGGTCTGCTCCAGCGTCGCGAGGCCGATCTCGCCCTCGCCCTGGTCGAGGGCGGCTCCGGCGGCGGCCTCCAGGGCGGTCAGGGCCCGGCGGGCGTCGCCGCCGGCGATGCGCAGCAGGTGCTCCTCGGTGTCCTCGGGAAGACCGACCGAGTCCTTCAGGCCGCGCTCGTCGGTCAGGGCGCGCCGCAGCAGCGCGCGGATGTCGCCGTCGGTGAGCGGTTCGAGCGTCAGCAGCAGCGAGCGGGACAGCAGGGGCGAGATCACCGAGAAGTACGGGTTCTCCGTGGTGGCCGCGATCAGGGTCACCCAGCGGTTCTCGACGGCCGGGAGCAGGGAGTCCTGCTGGGCCTTGCTGAAGCGGTGGATCTCGTCCAGGAAGAGGACGGTCTCTTTGCCGAAGCCACCGGTGGCGCGGCGGGCGCCGTCGATGACCGCGCGGACCTCCTTGACGCCCGCGGTGATCGCGGACAGCTCCACGAAGCGCTTGTTCGTCGCCTTGGAGACGACGTAGGCGAGCGTGGTCTTGCCGGTGCCTGGCGGGCCCCAGAGGATCACCGAGGACGGTCCGGCGGGGCCGCCGGAGCCCTCGCCGACCAGTCGGCGCAGCGGGGAGCCGGGCCCCAGCAGATGCTGCTGGCCCACGACCTCGTCGAGGGTGCGTGGGCGCATCCGCACCGCAAGCGGGCTGCCCGCCGGGTCCTTTTCCTGGCGTTCTTCTGCTGCGGCGGTGAACAGGTCGGGTTCCACGTCCAAAACCCTAAATCACCGCACTGACAACGCGGCCGGCCGGGCTCAGGCCCAGAGCTGGCTGCCCCAGCGGGTCAGGATCAGCATGGCGATGACACCGCAGTGGGTGACCGGGACGACCCAGGTGAACTCGCCGAGGAACCGCTTCAGCCAGCCCGGCGCGGGCAGGAAGTCGTTGCGGACGTTGAACGAGGTCACGTACCAGAACATGGTGATCGTGGCGACCCAGGCCAGCGAGCACCACAGGCACAGCGCGTTGATCCGGTACAGGGACTGGAACTGCAGCCAGGTGACGAAGCAGACACCGAAGAGCGTGCCGAAGTTGAAGGTCAGCCAGTACCAGCGCGGGAAGCGGGCGCGGGTCAGCAGGCTCATGCCGACGCAGATGACGATGCCGTAGCAGATCAGGCCGAGCATGGGGTTCGGGAAGCCGAAGACGGCCGCCTGCTTGCTCTCCATGACGCTGCCGCAGGACACGATCGGGTTGACGCTGCAGCCCGGCGTGAACGTCTTCCCGACGGCCTTCGCCTCGAGGATCTTGTTCTTGTCGATGGTGATGACCCAGGCGGCCAGCAGTCCGGCCGCCCCGGTGATCACCATCAGCAGGGCAAAGGCACGGCTGCCACCCACCGTGCGCGGGGTGTCGGCGGCACGTTCGGGACCCGACTCCGTGGAGGCGTCGTTGACTGTCGTCTTGCTCATCACGCCGATTCCGTCACTTGAGAGTTTGACCATCTTCGGGCACGGCTCATTGTGCCGCACGCATGCGTGTGTCCACCGTTCGCAGGACATAAGGACGTACGCACACAGGCCCCGGACCGTTCGGTTCCGGCCGATGTTCAAGGGCATGACAGCACACGCGAACGAACGGCGCCGTCACGTGCACCACAGTGGGGATCCTGCCGGGCCACCGGTCAGGGGCGTCGGCGCGGTCACGGTACTCGGCGCGGACCCGGCGACGGGCACACGCGTGTGACGGTTCGGTACGGGAATCGTCCGGCAGGACGAATCGGCGCCCGCCGAGTTGACGGTGCGCGAGAGGGGACGGCATCTCGCCCGCTCCCACCCGCGCCGGCACGGAAAAGGGCGCCGGACGAGTCCGGCGCCCTGCCCGTCGTCAGCCGAGCCGCGATTCCAGTTCCGCGACGATCTCGTCGACCCCGACGGCCGTCTGCTCTCCGGACTCCATGTCCTTCAGCTGGACGACGCCGTCGGCGAGGTCGCGCTCGCCGGCCACGATCGCATAGCGGGCCCCGCTGCGGTTGGCGTTCTTCATGGCGCCCTTCAGGCCCTTGCCGCCGTACGCGAAGTCCGCCGCGACGCCCACCTTGCGCAGCTCGGTGATCTTCGCGAACAGCACGCGGCGGGCCTCCTCGCCGAGCGGCACGGCATAGACCGACGTCGTGGACGGCAGGTCCAGCTCGATGCCCTCCGCCTCCAGGGCGAGGACCGTGCGGTCGACGCCGAGGGCCCAGCCGACGGACGGCAGCGCCGGGCCGCCGATCATCTCGGACAGGCCGTCGTAGCGACCGCCGCCGCCCACCGCGGACTGCGCGCCCAGACCGTCGTGCACGAACTCGAAGGTGGTGCGGGTGTAGTAGTCCAGGCCGCGCACCAGCTTCGGGTCGTCCTCGAAGGCCACGCCCGCCGCGGTGATCAGCTCGCGGACCTCCTCGTGGTACGCCTTGCACGCGTCGCACAGGTAGTCACGCAGCAGCGGCGCGCCGGTGAGCTGCTTCTGGACCGACTCGCGCTTGTCGTCGAGGACGCGCAGCGGGTTGATCTCCGCGCGGCGCAGGGTGTCCTCGTCCAGGTCCAGGCCGTGCAGGAAGTCCTGCAGCGCGGCCCGGTACACCGGCCGGCATTCCTTGTCGCCGAGGCTGTTCAGCAGGATGCGGAAGCCACGCAGGCCCAGCGAGCGGTACGCCTGGTCGGCCAGGATGATCAGCTCGGCGTCCAGCGCCGGGTCCTCCGCGCCGATCGCCTCGGCACCGACCTGCGAGAAGTGCCTGTAACGGCCCTTCTGGGGGCGCTCGTAGCGATACTGCGACCCTGAATACCAGACCTTCACCGGGAGGTTGCCGCTCTTGTAGAGGTTGGCCTCCAGCACCGCCCGCAGGACGGGCGCCGTGGTCTCCGGGCGCAGGGCGAGCCTGTCGCCGCCCTTGGTCTCGAAGACGTACATCTCCTTGGTCACGATGTCGGTGGACTCACCGACACCGCGCGCGAACAGTTCGACGTTCTCGAAGCCGGGCGTCTCGATGTAGCCGTAGCCGGAGTTGCGCAGCGGAGCGGCGATGGCCTCGCGGACGGCCAGGTACGCGGCGGAGTCCGGCGGGATCAGGTCGTACGTGCCCTTGGGGGCCTGGAAGGTACTCACGAAAGCTCTCTCGTCACATTCCTCGTCGGGGAGCCCCGGGGGCTCCCTGGCCGGCCGCCACCTGCCGCAGATAGGGGTTGGTGGCGCGCTCCTGGCCGATGGTCGTCTGGGGGCCGTGGCCGGACAGGACCACGGTGGAGTCGTCGAGCGGCAGGCACACCCGGGCCAGCGACTCGAGCATGTCCGCCATGGATCCGCCCGGCATGTCGGTGCGTCCGATGGAGCCGGCGAACAGCAGATCCCCGGAGAAGAAGACCGACGGGATGTCGGTGTTCTCGGGCATCCGGAACGTCACCGACCCCTTGGTATGGCCCGGCGCGTGCGCGACGGAGAACGAGAGGCCCGCCAGCTCGAGCGTGGTGCCGTGCGTCAGCTCCCGGACGTCGTCCGGCTCCCCCACGGTCAGCTCGCCCAACAGCGGCATGCCGATCGACCGCCCGAGCGCCTTCTCGGGGTCGCTCATCATGTAGCGGTCCTCGGGGTGGATCCAGGCCGGTACGTCGTGCGCACCGCAGACCGGGACGACCGAGGCCACATGGTCGATGTGGCCGTGGGTCAGGACGACGGCGACGGGCTTGAGCCGATGCTTCTTCAGCGCTTCCTCGACGCCTCCGGCGGCCTGGTGGCCGGGGTCGATGATCACGCACTCCTCACCGGCGGCGGGGGCGACGAGATAACAGTTCGTCCCCCAGGCCCCGGCGGGGAACCCGGCAATGAGCACGATCGTCCTTCGTAGTGTCGATTACTGGCGGCTTCAGCCGCAGTCAGAGACTACCGGCGCTGCCGTTTCCTCAGCGAACCCATATACGGTACGGGGCTACACACAGCGGTCGGCTCACGAGAACGCACGCGTACCGGTCGACACACGACACGCATGAGGAGAGAACCCGGTGGTCAGCCAGGAGCAGCGGCGGCGTCAGCTCGCCCGGGAGAAGTTCTTGCGGCAGCAGCAGCGGCGCACCCAGGCGCGTCGCAAGGCGCGCATGCGCAACTCCGTGATCGCGTCGGTACTGGGCGTGATCGTGATCGGCAGTGTGGCGCTCTACACGACCGGCGTGCTGAAGGACGGCGGCGACGACAAGAAGAACACCGCCGCCGACGTCAGCCCCAGCGCCTCGCCGACCAGCAAGGCCCCGGACCCGTGCGCGAAGCCGGCGGCCGGCTCGGCGAAGAAGCTGACCTGGAAGAAGGAGCCGGCGACGACGATCGACACGTCGGCGAAGTACTCGATGAAGCTCGCCACGACGTGCGGTGACATCGACATCGACCTGAAGACGGCGGCGGCCCCGCACACGGTGAACTCGTTCGCCTTCCTCGCGGGCAAGGGCTTCTTCGACCACACGAAGTGCCACCGTCTGGTGACGAGCGGGATCTACGTGCTCCAGTGCGGCGACCCGCAGGGCACCGGGATGGGCGGTCCGGGTTACACGCTCCCGGACGAGAACCTGAAGGACAAGAGCCTGAAGGGCAACACCTACCCAGCGGGCACGGTGGCGTTGGCCAACACCGGCCAGAAGCACACCGGTGGCAGCCAGTTCTTCCTGGTCTACAAGGACAGCCCGCTGCCGCCCCAGTACACCCCGTTCGGCACGATCTCGGACGCGGGCATGAAGGTGCTGAAGAAGATCGCCGCCGCCGGCGCGCAGCCGGCCGACCCGACGTCGGGCAACACCGCCCCGAATGCGACCGTAGTGATCAACAAGGCGACGGTGACGAAGTCCTGACGCCTTCCTGAAGTTCAAGACGGCCAACTGCGGAATTTCGGTCGCGCTGGATGCGGACAGGCAACCCGCTGGTCGCCTATGTTGGCCGTGACGAAACTGTGGACGATGCCCGGGGCGCCGAAACCCCCCACGGGCATCATGTGGAGGAGGCGCTGTGAGCAGCGACCCGTGGGGCCGCGTCGACGAGACGGGGACCGTGTACGTGCGTACGGCCGACGGCGAGCAGGTCGTCGGATCCTGGGCGGCCGGCTCCCCCGAGGAGGCGCTGACCTACTTCGAGCGCAAGTACGAGGGCCTGGTTGTCGAGATCGGCCTCCTCGAGAAGCGAGTGCAGACCACCGATCTGTCGGCGAAGGACGCCCAGACCGCGATCGGCCATCTGCGCGAGCAGGTCGACGCGCACCACGCGGTCGGCGACCTGGACGCGCTGCGGGGCCGGCTGGACAAGCTCGTGGCGAGCGTCGAGGAGCGGCGCGAGGAGCGCAAGCAGCAGCGGGCCAAGCAGTCCGACGAGGCCCGCAAGTCCAAGGAGGACCTGGTCACCGAGGCGGAGCAGCTGGCGCAGTCCGACCAGTGGCGGGCCGCCGGTGAACGGCTCAGGGCGCTGGTGGACACCTGGAAGGGTCTGCCGCGGCTGGACCGCAAGTCCGACGACGAGTTGTGGCATCGCTTCTCGCATGCCCGCTCGGCGTTCTCCAAGCGGCGCAAGGCGCACTTCGCGCAGCTGGACGCGCAGCGCGAGGAGGCCCGCCGGACCAAGGAGCGGCTGGTCGCCGAGGCCGAGTCGCTCTCGGGCTCGACAGACTGGGGTCCGACGGCGGCCCGCTACCGCGAGCTGATGACGCAGTGGAAGTCTGCGGGCCGTGCCCAGCGCGAGCACGAGGACGACCTGTGGAACCGCTTCCGCGGTGCCCAGGACGTGTTCTTCGCCGCCCGCAGCTCGGTGTTCGCCGAGCGGGACGCGGAGCAGTCCGAGAACCTGAAGCTGAAGGAGGAACTGGCCGAGGAGGCCGAGAAGATCCTCCCGGTCACGGATCTCAAGACCTCCCGGGCCGCCTTCCGTTCGATCAACGAGCGCTGGGAGGCCATCGGACACGTCCCGCGGGACGCGCGTGCGAAGGTCGAGGGCCGGATGCACGCCGTGGAGCGGGCGATCCAGGAGGCCGAGGAGGCCGAGTGGCGCCGGACGAACCCGGAGGCACGCGCGCGTGCCGAGGGTCTGACCGGCCAGCTGCAGGCCGCCGTGGACAAGCTGAGGGCGCAGATCGACCAGGCCCGCGCCCAGGGCAACAGCTCCAAGGCCGACAAGCTGGAGCGCGAGCTGGAGGGCCGCCAGGCGCTCCTGGACCAGGCGCTGAAGGGCTTGCAGGAGTTCGGCGGCTGACACCTGCCTGGAGTGGCCGTGTCGGCGGCTGAGCAGCCGACGGACGGCCTTCTGTCCCGGCCCGAGGCGGCCCGGTGGTGTTGTACCCCGGGCCGCCTCGGCCGTTTCCGGCGGCTCCTCGGGGGGTTTGGGGGGCTGAGCGGATCGGCGACGACGGTGCAGTGCCGTGCGGGCAGCCCCCACACGGTCGGGTCGCACAGCTCCGCCGCGCGATCCACCACTTTCGCCTCGACCGCGGGCAGCTGGGGCAGTTGGCGGCAGGAGGCGGTGCCGACGAGGACGGCCTGCGATCGCGCCGGGTCAGGCAGTAGCGCCATCGCCTCCGGGCTCCTCGGGACCCGGGGGCGGGAGGATGCCGTGCGGCCGGGTGCCGTCGAGCAGCTCGACGACGTGTCTGGCTCTCCCGCCCGTGGACGCCCCTACGACCGGCTGCGTCCCGAGGTCACACGGTAGACGTCGTACACGCCTTCCACGCCCCGTACGGCCTTCAGGACGTGGCCGAGGTGCTTCGGGTCGCCCATCTCGAAGGTGAAGCGGGAGGTGGCCACGCGGTCGCGGGAGGTCTGGACAGCCGCGGAGAGGATGTTGACGTGCTGGTCGGACAGGACGCGGGTGACGTCCGAGAGCAGCCGCGAGCGGTCCAGCGCCTCGACCTGGATGGCGACCAGGAAGACCGACGACTGGGTGGGCGCCCACTCGACGTCGAGGATGCGCTCGGGCTCGCGCGACAGTGACTCGACGTTGACGCAGTCGCTGCGGTGAACCGATACGCCGCTACCGCGCGTGACGAATCCGATGATGGGGTCGCCGGGTACGGGCGTGCAGCAGCGGGCCAGCTTGACCCACACGTCGTCCACACCCTTGACGACGACACCCGGGTCGGCGCTGGAGCGGCGCTTGCGGCTGCGGGTGCGCGACGGCGGGACCGCCTCGTCGATCTCCTCGGTGGCCGCCTCCTCGCCGCCGAGCGCCTGGACGAGCTTCTGCACGATGTTCTGTGCGGAGACATGGCCCTCGCCGATCGCCGCGTACAGCGCGGAGATGTCCGAGTACCGCATCTCGTGCGCGAGCGTGACGAGGGAGTCGCCGGTGAGGATCCGCTGGATCGGCAGGTTCTGCTTGCGCATCGCCCGGACGATCGCGTCCTTGCCCTGCTCGATCGCCTCGTCCCGGCGCTCCTTGGAGAACCAGGCCCGGATCTTGTTGCGCGCCCGCGGCGACTTGACGAAGCCCAGCCAGTCGCGGGACGGCCCGGCGCCGGCGGCCTTGGAGGTGAAGACCTCCACCAAGTCGCCGTTGTCCAGGGTGGATTCGAGCGGTACGAGGCGGCCGTTGACCCGCGCCCCTATGGTGCGGTGGCCGACCTCGGTGTGGACGGCGTACGCGAAGTCGACGGGCGTGGCCCCCGCGGGCAGGGCGATGACATCGCCCTTGGGGGTGAAGACGAAGACCTCGTTGCGGGACAGGTCGAAGCGCAGGGACTCCAGGAACTCGCCGGGGTCCTCGGTCTCCTTCTGCCAGTCCAGCAACTGCCGCAGCCACGCCATGTCGTTGATGGCGTCCTTGTCCTTGCCGGAGGCCTTGGGCACGTCCGTGCGCACCTTGGAGGCGCCGGCGACGGCCTCCTGCTTGTACTTCCAGTGCGCGGCGATGCCGTACTCGGCGCGGCGGTGCATGTCGAAGGTGCGGATCTGCAGTTCGACCGGCTTGCCGTTGGGCCCGATGACCGTCGTGTGCAGCGACTGGTACATGTTGAACTTGGGCATCGCGATGTAGTCCTTGAACCGGCCGGGGACCGGGTTCCATCGCGCGTGCACGGTGCCGAGGGCGGCGTAGCAGTCCCTGACCGTGTCGACCAGGACACGGATGCCCACCAGGTCGTAGATCTCCGCGAAGTCACGGCCGCGGACGATCATCTTCTGGTAGACGCTGTAGTAGTGCTTCGGGCGGCCGGTGACGGTCGCCTTGATGCGGGCGGCGCGCAGGTCGGCCTGGACCTCGTCGGTCACTATGGCCAGGTACTCGTCACGCTTCGGCGCCCTTTCGGCCACCAGCCGTACGATCTCGTCGTACATCTTGGGGTAGAGGATCGCGAAGGCGAGGTCCTCCAGCTCCCACTTGATGGTGTTCATGCCGAGGCGGTGGGCGAGGGGCGCGTAGATCTCCAGGGTCTCGCGCGCCTTCTTCTCCTGCTTCTCGCGCTTCAGGTAGCGCATGGTGCGCATGTTGTGCAGGCGGTCGGCGAGCTTGATGACCAGGACGCGCGGGTCCTTGGCCATCGCCACGACCATCTTGCGCACGGTCTCGGCCTGCGCCGCCTCGCCGAACTTGACCTTGTCCAACTTGGTGACGCCGTCCACCAGCAGGGCCACGGTGTCGCCGAAGTCGCGGCGCAGCTGGTCGAGGCCGTACTCGGTGTCCTCGACGGTGTCGTGCAGCAGCCCCGCCATGAGAGTGGCCGGATCCATGCCCAGCTCGGCGAGGATCGTGGTGACGGCGAGCGGGTGTGTGATGTACGGGTCGCCGCTCTTGCGCTTCTGGCCGCGGTGCCAGCGCTCGGCGACCTGGTAGGCGCGCTCGATCTGGCGCAGCGTGGAGTTCTCGATCTTGGGGTCGTTGCTGCGCACTATGCGCAGCAGGGGCTCCAGGACCGGGTTGTACGGGTTGGCCCGCTGCACGCCGAGACGGGCGAGGCGGGCGCGGACGCGGTTGGAGGAGCCGGTGCGGGTGGGCTGCACTGCGGGCTGACGCACCACGGGCGGCTGCACCGGCCGCTCGGCCGAGGCGGGTCCCTTGGCTCGACCGGCGTCGAGCGTGGGGGACGGCTTGGGACGTGTGGCCTCGGCAGCCTTCTCGACGGGCGCGGACTGGGCGTGCTCGATCGGCCCGCGGGTGTCGTTCTTCGCGTCGGACGCGTGCGGCGCGGGCTTGGCCGCGGGCGCCGAGGCGGACTCGGGCTTGGCGGCGGTCAGTGGCTGGGCCTCGTCTGGCAAGAGGGCTCCTCGTGCGCGATCCGGGTCCCCCGGTCAGGCTCCGGAGACCCCATGGTAGCGATCCTGCGGCTGGTCATCGCCTTCAGGCGGAAGTGAGGACCGTTCACTGCTGAAACACGGGAGGCCTCCGACGGATTCCGCGAGGTGGATTCCGGGTGTTCAGAGGGCATGCGAGGGGTGTCCCGCACGTGGCGGTCGTCGATGCCCGCCGCATGCGTACGGCCGCCCCGGTGCGGTACCGGGACGGCCGTACGACGAACAGGACGGGGCGGATCAGACCTGGAGCAGTGCCTCCAGCGGGGCCCCGCCGAGGGCCGGCTCCAGGCGGGCACGGCCGGCGAGGAAGCCCAGCTCCATCAGGACCGCCAGGCCCGCGATCTCGGCGCCGGCGCGCTGGATCAGCTGGATCGCGGCCTCGGCGGTGCCTCCCGTGGCCAGGACGTCGTCCACGATCAGGACGCGGTCGCTCGCGACCAGGTCCTCCGCGTGCACCTCGATCTCGGCCGAGCCGTACTCCAGGTCGTACGCCTGCCGCAGCGTGGCTCCGGGCAGCTTGCCGGCCTTGCGGACCGGGATGAACCCGAGGCCCGCGCGGACGGCGACGGGGGCGCCGAGGATGAAGCCCCGGGCCTCCAGACCGACGATCTTGGTCGCGCCGGCGTTCGTGGCGATCTCGGCCAGCGCGTCGGTGAGCGCCGTGAACGCGGCCGGGTCCGCCAGCAGCGGCGTGATGTCCTTGAACATCACGCCCGGCTCGGGGTAGTCGGCGACGTCTCGGATACGGCTGAGGAGCAGTTCCTCGATGTCGGTCATCGGCGCTTCCCGGAAGGTCGGCCGCGGCCGCGGCCGCGGGACGCGGGCTGATTGCGGGGGCCCACGACGGCGGCGGCGGAGTCGTCGGAGTCGTCGTCCGCCGCGGCGCGGTCGGCCACGAGGTCCTCCTCGGCGGCGGCCTGGGCGCGCTTGGCCAGGACCCGCTTGCGCAGCGCCTTCATCGCCGGCTCGCGCTCCTTGAGGTCGGCGACGAGCGGCGTGGCGATGAAGATCGAGGAGTACGCGCCGGCCGCGAGGCCGACGAACAGCGACAGCGAGATGTCGTTCAGCGTGCCGGCGCCGAGGAAGCCGCCGCCGATGAACAGCAGGCCGGCCACCGGCAGCAGCGCGACGACCGTGGTGTTGATCGACCGGACCAGGGTGCCGTTGATCGACTGGTTGGCGATGTCGCTGTAGGTGAGGCGGTTCTGCTTGGTGATGTCCTTCGTCTGCTCCTTGAGGGAGTCGAAGACGACGACCGTGTCGTAGAGCGAGTAACCGAGGATGGTCAGCAGACCGATGACCGTACCGGGCGTGACCTCGAAGCCGACCAGGGCGTAGATACCGGTCGTGATGGTGATGTCGTGGATCAGCGCGACCAGGGCCGCCACGGCCATGCGCCATTCGAAGGCGATGGCCAGGTAGATCACCACGAGCACCATGAAGATCGCCAGGCCCTCCCAGGCCTTGTTGGCGATCTGCTGGCCCCAGCTCGGGCCGACCAGGTCGGCGGCGAGCTTCTCGGGGTTGAGGTTCAGGTCCTTGGCCAGCTCCTGCTTGATCCTGTCGGACTGGCCGGTGTCGATACCGGCGATCTGGATGCGCAGGCTGCCGTTGCCGAGCTTCTGCACGATCGCCTCGTGGCCGGAGGCGTCCTTGGCGTAGTTCTCCGCCTGGGCCACCGAGGTGCTCATCTTGGTCGGCGTCGTGAAGACGGCACCGCCCTTGAACTCGATGCCCATGTTCAGGCCGCGCACCGCCAGGCCGACGATGGCCGTGATGGTGATCAGGATGGAGACGCCGTACCAGATCTTGCGCTTGCCGACGAAGTCGTACGAGATCTCGCCGCGGTGCAGTCGAGCGCCGAGGTTACCGAGTTTCGACATCGCTCAGGCCTCCTTCGGGTCGACAGAGCCGGCGCCAGGACCGGCGGGACGGCGGGTGCGGCGCAGCGGCGCCTTGGCCCCCAGGCTCTTCGGGTCGAGGCCGGACCACTTGTGTCCGTTCGCGAAGAACGTGCGGCGGGCGAGCAGCGTCATCAGCGGCTTGGTGAAGAAGAAGACGACCACCACGTCGAGCACGGTGGTCAGGCCGAGCGTGAACGCGAAGCCCTGGACCTTGCCGACGGTCACGACGAACAGGACGGCGGCGGCGAGGAACGACACGAAGTCGGAGACCAGGATGGTGCGCCGGGCGCGCGGCCAGGCCCGCTCGACGGCGGGGCGCAGGGAGCGGCCCTCGCGGATCTCGTCCCGGATGCGTTCGAAGTACACGATGAACGAGTCCGCGGTGATACCGATCGCGACGATGGCACCACAGACGGCCGGCAGGTTCAGCGCGAAGTGGATGGCCGGGCCGAGCAGCGACATGATCACGTAGGTAAGGATCGCCGAGACCAGCAGCGAGGCCATGGCGACGAGCGACAGACCCCGGTAGTAGACCACCAGATAGAGCACGACGAGCGCGAGGCCGATGGCGCCGGCGACCAGACCGGCGTGCAGCTGCTCACCGCCGAGCGCGGCGGTCACGGTGGTGACGGACTGCTCCTGGAAGGAGAGCGGCAGGGCGCCGTACGACAGCATGTTGGCGAGGCTCTGGGCCTCCTGCTGGGTGAAGCTGCCGGAGATCTCCGCCTGACCACCGGTGATGGCCTGCTTCACGAACGGGCTGGAGACGACCTCGCCGTCGAGGACGATGCCGAACTCGTTCTGCGGTTCCTGCTTCTGGGCCAGCTCGCCGGTGATGTCCGCGAACTTCTTGGAGCCGCTGGAGGTGAAGTTCATGACGACCTGCCAGCCGGCGGCGCCCTGGGTGTCGAAGCGGGCCGCGGCGTTCTTGACCTCGGTGCCGTCGACGGCGGCCGGGCCGAGCACGTACTTGTACCAGGTGTTCTTGATCTGGCCGCAGGCCACCGTGGGATCGCTCGGCTTGGCGGCGCCGCCCACCTTGGCCCGCTGGTCGGGCTTCGTGCAGTCCAGGGCGGCGTACTGGGCCTGGAGCTTGGCTGCGGCCGCGGCGGCGCCGCTGGCCGAGGGAGTGGGCGACGGCTTGCCACTGCCGGAGGCGGAGCCGCTCGGCGTGGGGGTCGGGCCGGCCTTCAGGGCGTCGGTGACGGCGCGGCCCTGGGAGGTCGCCGAGGCCGTGGGGGACGCGGTGGAGGACGAGGACGCCTTCTCCTTGGAGGAGGCGCTGCCGGAGGGGCTCGCGCCCGGCTTCGGCGCGGAGCTGCCGCTGGAGGAGGCGCTCGGCGACGGGCTCTGCCCGGCGCCGCTGGGCTCGGTGGCCAGGACCGGGCGGAAGTACAGCTTGGCAGTGGTGCCGACCTGCTGCTGGGCCTCCTTGGAGTTGGTGCCCTTGGGGATGTTGACGATGATGTTGTCGTTCCCCTGGGTCTGCACCTCCGCCTCGGAGACGCCGAGACCGTTGACACGGCGGTTCATGATGTCGACCGCGGTGTCCATGTTGGCCTTGTTGATCGCGGACCCCTGGTCGGCCTTCGCCTTGAGCGTGATGCTCGTGCCACCGGCGAGGTCGATGCCGAGACGCGGAGTGGTGTTCCCGGAGAGGAACATGCCTCCGGTGAGCGCCACGATGGCGATCAGGATGAGGGCCAGCGAGCGCCCTGGCTTGCTCTGGGCGCTCGCACTCCGGCCCCTCTTAGGTGCTGCCACCTTCTCGTACTCCCTCTCGGGCCGCTCCGCGCCTGGTCGGCGCGGTCGGCCATGACATGGTGTCGGGCTGCTCCGTACGGGAAACAGACGCCCGGTGGTGCGCGGGGCGGATTATGCCGCGCGACGCACCACCGGGGCGTGACTACTTCGCGTCGGAATCGCCGTCGGTCTTCTTCGGCTCGTCCTCCGCCTTGGCCTCGGCGGCCTCGGCCGCGTCGGTGCTGTCCTCGCCAGCATCCTTCTTACCCAGGTCGACGGCCTTGTCGTCGGAGGCGGCGGCAGCGGGCGAGTCGGACTCGTCGGTCTCGGTGAGGGAGGACGCGTCGTCCGGGACGATGTCGGCGTCGGACTTCAGGTCGTGCTCGATGCCGTGGACGATGCGGTTGTACTCGTCGTCGCTGAGGACGGCGCCGATCGCGTTCTTGGCGAAGAGGAGCTCGACGCCGGGCCCGGCGTCGAGGAGGACCGTCTCCTCGTGGACCTCCTTGACCGTCGCGTACACCCCCCCGATCGTGCGGACACCGGAGCCGGGCTGCATCTCGTTCCGCATGTTCGCGGCCTGCTGCTGCTTCTTCTTGGCCGAACGCGTCATCAGGAACATGGCCGCGATGAGCACGATGAACGGGAGAAGGGTATAGGCATTCACGGGACGGAATTTCCTTCGCGCGACCGCGCGGGTGAGCGGCCTGTTTGATGGGGGCTGGTCGGCACCGCCCGCAAAGGCGGCATCGGCGGAGTCTAAGCGAGTCCGCGCGCATGGAACAACGCTCAGCATGGCACCTGGGTTCCTGCTCGGGCCAATGCCTTCGCCGTCACGGAGACATCACGGAGACATCACGGGCACCACCGCGCCGTCAGGTGCCGAACAGGTCCTGTTGTCCGTTTCCCCCGGTCGCCTGGCGGGGCGGAGTCAGGCCGAGGTGCGCCCAGGCAGCGGGCGTCGCGACCCGGCCGCGCGGGGTGCGGGCGAGCAGTCCCTCGCGGACGAGGAAGGGCTCGGCGACCTCCTCGACGGTCTCGCGCTCCTCCCCCACCGCGACGGCGAGCGTGGACAGGCCGACCGGGCCGCCGCCGAACAGTTTCAGCAGGGCATTCAGCACCGCGCGGTCGAGGCGGTCGAGGCCGCGCGCGTCGACCTCGTACACGGCGAGCGCGGCCTCGGCGATCTCCCGGGTGATCAGGCCGTCCGCCTTGACCTGCGCATAGTCGCGGACGCGGCGCAGCAGGCGGTTGGCGATACGGGGTGTGCCGCGGGAACGGCCGGCGATCTCGGCGGCGCCGTCCGGATCGATCTCGACGTCCAGCAGATTCGCCGAGCGGTGCACGACGCGCTCCAGTTCGCGCGGCTCGTAGAACTCCATGTGCGCGGTGAAGCCGAAGCGGTCGCGCAGCGGGGGCGGCAGCAGGCCCGCGCGCGTGGTCGCGCCGACCAGCGTGAACGGCGGCAGCTCCAGCGGGATGGCGGTGGCGCCGGGGCCCTTGCCGACGATGACGTCGACGCGGAAGTCCTCCATCGCCATGTACAGCATCTCCTCGGCGGGCCGGGACATGCGGTGGATCTCGTCGAGGAAGAGGACCTCGCCCTCCTGGAGGGAGGAGAGGATCGCGGCGAGGTCGCCCGCGTGCTGGATGGCCGGGCCGGAGGTGATGCGGATGGGGGCGCCCATCTCGGCCGCGATGATCATCGACAGGGTCGTCTTGCCCAGCCCGGGGGCGCCCGAGAGCAGCACATGGTCGGCCGTGGCCCCGCGCGCGCGTGCGGCCCGCAGGACGAGGTCGAGCTGTTCGCGGACCTTCTCCTGGCCGATGAACTCGCCGAGGTCCTTGGGGCGCAGGGCGGCCTCGACGGCCTGGTCCTCCCCGTCGGCGGACGCACCGACGAGCCGCTCGGAGGCGGGGGTGTCGATGGAATCGTCCCAGTTCATATGAGTGTGCCTCGATCGTCGTGGGTCAGCGTCGCAGGGGTCAGCGCGCGCGGTTCAGGGTCTGCAGGGCGGCCTTCAGCAGCTGGCCCACCTGGGGCGGCACGCCCGCGGCCTCGGCCTGGGGGGCCACGGCGGCGACCGCCTCGTCGGCCTCGCGGGTGGCGTAGCCGAGGCCGATGAGGGCCGCGTGCAGCTGGTCGCGCCAGCCCTGGGTGACCGGCGCGCCGATCGCGGGGGCCGTACCGACGGGCTCGCCGAGCCTGTCCTTCAGCTCCAGCAGCAGCTTCTGCGCGCCCTTCTTGCCGATGCCGGGGACGGCGGTGAGCGCCTTCTCGTCGCTGGTGGCGACGGCGCGGCGCAGCGCGTCCGGATGGTGCACGGCGAGCATGGCCTGGGCCAGTCGCGGGCCGACGCCGCTCGCGGTCTGCAGCAGCTCGAAGACCTGGCGCTCGTCGTCGTCGCAGAAGCCGTACAGGGTCAGCGAGTCCTCGCGGACCACGAGTGAGGTGTGCAGCTTGGCGGGCCGGCCGACGCGGAGCGCGGAGAGTGTGTTCGGCGTGCACTGGACGGCCATGCCGACGCCGCCGACCTCGACGACCGCGGCATCGGGAGCGAGTGCGGCGACCGTGCCGCTGACGAAGGCGATCATGCCGTACGGCCTTTCGTTGCGTTGAGTGTGTGGCGGGCGACGGCCTGCTGGAGCCGGTTCTGGGCGGGGGCGCGCCAGATGTGGCAGATGGCGAGCGCGAGGGCGTCGGCGGCGTCGGCCGGCTTGGGCGGTGCGGAGAGCCGCAGCAGCCGGGTGACCATGGCGCCGACCTGTGCCTTGTCGGCGCGTCCGCTGCCGGTGACGGCGGCCTTGACCTCGCTCGGGGTGTGCAGGGCGACGGGGATCCCGCGCCGGGCGGCGCACAGCATGGCCACGGCGCTGGCCTGGGCGGTGCCCATCACGGTGCGTACGTTGTGCTGGCTGAAGACGCGCTCGACGGCGACGAACTCGGGCCGGTGCTCGTCCAGCCACTCCTCCATGCCCTGCTCGATCGCGACGAGGCGGTGGCTGAGGTCGGCGTCCGCGGGTGTGCGGACGACACCGACGCCGAGCATGGTGAGCGGGCGGCCCGCGACGCCCTCGACGACACCGACACCGCACCGGGTCAGCCCGGGGTCCACCCCCAGTACGCGCACCGCGCCCCCTCCCCTCGATCGCCTGTTTGTGCAGGCTATCGGTTGCCGCTGACAACGCCGTGCACCGGCGCCCGGCACGGCGACGGGCCGACGGGTTGTCCCGTCGGCCCGTGAGACCTGCGCAGCTCGTGGCGGTGTTACGCGTCGACCTTCTCCATGATCTCGTCGCTGACGTCGAAGTTCGCGAAGACGTTCTGCACATCGTCGCTGTCCTCGATGGCGTCGATCAGCTTGAAGATCTTCTTGGCGCCCTCCTCGTCCAGCTCGACCTGCATGGTCGGGACGAAGTTGGCCTCGGCGGAGTCGTAGTCGATGCCGGACTCCTGGAGGGCGGTGCGGACCGCGACCAGGTCGGTGGCCTCGCTGAGCACCTCGAAGGACTCGCCGAGGTCGTTGACCTCCTCGGCGCCCGCCTCCAGGACGGCACCGAGGACGTCGTCCTCGGTCAGCTCGCCCTTGGGGACGATGACGACGCCCTTGCGGTTGAAGAGGTACGACACCGAACCCGGGTCGGCCATGGAGCCGCCGTTGCGGGTCATGGCGACACGGACGTCGGAGGCGGCGCGGTTGCGGTTGTCGGTGAGGCACTCGATGAGCACGGCGACACCGTTGGGGCCGTAGCCCTCGTACATGATCGTCTCGTAGTCGGCGCCGCCGGCCTCGAGACCGCCACCGCGCTTGATCGCGGAGTCGATGTTCTTGTTCGGCACCGACTGCTTCTTGGCCTTCTGGACGGCGTCGTAGAGCGTCGGGTTGCCCTCGAGGTCGACGCCGCCCATACGCGCCGCGACCTCGATGTTCTTGATCAGCTTCGCGAAGAGCTTGCCGCGCTTGGCGTCGATCACGGCCTTCTTGTGCTTCGTCGTAGCCCATTTAGAGTGGCCGGACATCTGCCTGTCTCCTTCGCGTAACCCATCTCTGCAACGAACTCCAGAGATCCTACAAGGACTCCGGTGTCCGGTTGGCGCGCACCATGTCGACGAACAGCGCGTGCACGCGGTGATCGCCGGTCAGTTCCGGGTGGAACGACGTGGCGAGCGCGTTGCCCTGGCGGACGGCGACGATGTGGCCGCCGTGCTCGGCGAGCACCTCGGCCCCGGCGCCCACGGACTCCACCCAGGGGGCGCGGATGAAGACGCCCTCCACAGGATCGCCCGCGATGCCCCGCACGTCGACCGCGGCCTCGAACGACTCGTTCTGCCGCCCGAAGGCGTTGCGGCGCACGATCATGTCGATGCCGCCGATGGTCTCCTGGCCCGAGCGCGGGTCGAGGATCTTGTCGGCGAGCATGATCATTCCGGCGCAGGTGCCGTAGACGGGCATGCCGGCCTGCACGCGCGCGCGGAGGGGCTCCATCACACCGAAGAGGACAGCGAGTTTGGAGATGGTGGTGGACTCGCCGCCGGGCAGGACGAGACCGTCGACCTCGGCGAGTTCCTCGGGGCGCCGCACCGGCCTGGCCACGGCGTCGGCCGCGGCCAGGGCGATGAGGTGCTCCCGTACGTCGCCCTGGAGGGCCAGGACGCCTATGACGGGGGTGTTCATGTGTGTCAGTGCCTTACCAGCCGCGGTTGGCGTAGCGCTCGGCCTCGGGAAGGGTGTCGCAGTTGATGCCGACCATGGCCTCGCCCAGGTTGCGGGACGCGTCCGCGATGATCTTCGGGTCGTCGTAGAAGGTGGTGGCCTTCACGATGGCGGCGGCGCGCTTGGCCGGGTCGCCGGACTTGAAGATGCCGGAGCCCACGAAGACACCCTCGGCGCCGAGCTGGCGCATCAGGGCCGCGTCGGCCGGGGTGGCGACGCCACCGGCGGAGAACAGCACGACCGGGAGCTTGCCCAGCTCGGCGACCTCCTTGACCAGCTCGTACGGGGCGCGCAGCTCCTTGGCGGCGGCGTACAGCTCGTGGTTGTCGAAGCCGCGCAGGCGGGCGATCTCGTTCTTGATCTGGCGCAGGTGCCGGACGGCCTCGACGACGTTGCCGGTGCCGGCCTCGCCCTTGGAGCGGATCATCGCGGCGCCCTCGGCGATGCGGCGCAGGGCCTCGCCCAGGTTGGTGGCGCCGCAGACGAACGGCGTGGTGAAGGACCACTTGTCGGAGTGGTTGACCTCGTCGGCCGGGGTGAGGACCTCGGACTCGTCGATGTAGTCGACACCGAGGGACTGCAGCACCTGGGCCTCGACGAAGTGGCCGATGCGGGACTTGGCCATGACCGGGATCGAGACGGCGTCGATGATGCCCTCGATCATGTCCGGGTCGGACATACGGGCCACGCCGCCGTCCTTGCGGATGTCGGCCGGGACCCGCTCCAGGGCCATGACGGCGACGGCACCCGCGTCCTCGGCGATCTTCGCCTGCTCCGGGGTGACGACGTCCATGATCACGCCGCCCTTGAGCTGCTCGGCCATACCGCGCTTCACTCGGGCGGTGCCGGTCTCGGGAGCCTGGTTCTCGGTGGTGGACACGGGTGACCTCGCTGATGTGAAAGAGGGCTTCTGCTGTCACGAGGAAACGCGAGTGGACCAGGCCACAGCAAGGGCCAATGGCAAGCCGGTGGATCCTTTTCGTCCACCGGGGGTTCAGCCGGCCCGCCACCTGGGGTTCAGACAGCCCTCCGTCCGGGGCCCGGCCTGCTCCCGGTGCGGGTCAGGCGGCCCTCTCCACCAGAGCCGCGGGGGGCTCGTCGTCCATCTCGAAGGCCAGCGGGAACGGGGCGTGGCCGGCCAGCCGGAACCAGCGGACCTTGCGGTGCTCGCGCAGCCTGCGGGCGGCCCCCACGGCGTCGTTGTGGAACCGGCGGGCCATCGGGACCCGGCGCACCGCCTCGGCCAGCTCACCGGCCGCCTGCTCGCCGCCCGGAGCCTCCCGCACGGCCTCCACCTGGGCCGGGTCCTCGAACACCGCGCGCAGCGCCTGGCTCAGCTCGCTCTCGGCGACCTCCCGCTGCTCCTCCTCGGCCTGCCGGGCCGCGTGCGCGGCCTCGTACAGCACGATCGAGGCGGCCGGGTCCAGCACCCCCGAGGTCGCGAGCTCCTGCGCGACGGAAGCCCGGCGCAGCAGCTGTGCGTCGAGCGCGGCCCGTGCGGCGTCCATGCGCACGTGCAGCCGGTCCAGCCGCCCGGCCGTCCAGCTCAGGTACACGCCGATCGCGACGAGTGCGACGAGGATCCAGATGAGGGTTGCGGTCACCGCCGAAGGCTACCGGCTGCCGGCGGGCGCCCTTGCGGGCCGTCCCGCACCGGCCCCGGGCACCGTGTGACTGCCCGGCACCGCCCCGAACGCTCCCGCGGTCGGTCCCACGCCGCCCGAGACGCTCCCCCGACGGTGCGGCGCCGCCCCGGACACTCCCGCCGTCAGTCCCGCACCGCCCCGGACACTCCCGCCGTCAGTCGCGCGCCAGTCCGAACCGGGCCCGCAGGCCCGTCGCGCGCTCGTCCGCCGCGACCGCCGCCGCTCCGGCGGTCACCGTCTCGTACACGGACAGGATGTCCGCGCCGACCGTCGACCAGTCGAACCGCCGCACATGGGCGCTGCCGCGGTCGCGCAGCTCGGCGCGCCGGGCCGGGTCCGCCAGCAGCCGCACGGCCGCCTCGGCGAGCGCGTCGGCGTCCTCGTTGGCGAAGACCTCGCCCGCCTCGCCCTGGTCGAGGACCTGTACGAAGGCGTCCAGGTCGGAGGCGAGCACGGGCGCGCCCGCCGACATCGCCTCGACCAGGATGATGCCGAAGCTCTCGCCGCCGGTGTTGGGCGCGACGTACAGGTCGATGCTGCGCAGGAAGCGCGCCTTGTCCTCGTCGCTGATCATGCCGAGGAACTCCACCCGCGAGCGCAGTTCCTTCGGCAGGTCCTCGACCGCCGCCTCCTCGTCCCCGCGGCCGGCGACCAGCAGCCGGGCCCCCGGGCGGGCGGCCAGGATCTTCGGCAGGGCCTCCATCAGCACCGGCAGGCCCTTGCGGGGCTCGTCGATCCGGCCGATGAAGCCGATCGTCTCCCCCTGCCACTCCGGCTTCGGCTCGGCCTCGGCGAAGAAGTCCACGTCGACGCCGTTGGGGATGACCACCGCGTCCCCGCCGAGGTGCTCGACCAGGGTGCGGCGGGCGTACTCGCTGACCGCGATCCGCGCGCTGATCTTCTCCAGGGCCGCCTGGAGGATGGAGTACGCGGCGATCATGGCGCGCGAGCGCGGGTTGGAGGTGTGGAAGGTGGCCACGATCGGGCCGGAGGCCGCCCAGCAGGTCAGCAGGCCCAGCGAGGGCGAGGTCGGCTCGTGGATGTGGACCACGTCGAAGGCGCCCTCGTGCAGCCAGCGACGCACCCGCGCGGCGGACAGGAAACCGAAGTTCAGCCGGGCCACCGAGCCGTTGTACGGCACCGGGACCGCGCGGCCGGCCGAGACGACGTACGGCGGCAGCGGTGTGTCGTCGTCGGCCGGGGCGAGGACGGACACGTCGTGGCCGAGGCGGATGAAGTACTCGGCGAGGTCGCGGATGTGGAACTGGACGCCGCCGGGCACGTCCCAGGAGTACGGGCAGACGATCCCGATTCTCACGAGGGTCCCTTCGCGGGGTCGAGGTCGGCGAGCCACAGCCGCTGCAGCATGTGCCAGTCCTCCGGATGGTCGGCGATCCCGGTGGCGAAGGCGTCGGCCAGCGCCTGCGTCATGACAGACGTCTTCTCGGCCCGCGTACCTGACTCGGGCACCTCGACCGGGGGATGCACCTGGCCGCGCATGATCGGCGAGTCGTCGTACCAGAGGGTGACCGGCAGCAGCAGGGCGCCGGTCTGCTGGGCGAGCAGCGCCGGGCCCGCGGGCATCCGGGTGGTCTCGCCGAAGAAGTCGACCTCCACGCCGGAGGCGGACAGGTCCCGGTCGGCGACCAGGCAGACCAGTCCGCCCTCGCGCAGCCGCCGGGCCAGGGTGCCGAAGGCGGAGCCGCCGCTGTGCGGCAGGACCTCCATCCCGAGGCCCTCGCGGTAGGCGACGAAACGGTCGTACAGCGTCTCCGGCTTGAGCCGTTCGGCGACCGTCGTGAACGGCGTCTCCAGCTTGGTGGTGACCCAGGCGCCGGCCAGGTCGTAGTTGGCCATGTGCGGCAGCGCGAGGATCACGCCCTGCCCGGAGGCCAGCCCGTCGGTGAGGAAGTGGATGTCCTTGGGGTCGAAGCCGCTCTTCACGCGCGCGGTGCTCCAGGCCGGCAGCCGGAAGGACTCCATCCAGTAGCGCAGGTACGAGCGCATGCCCGCGCGCGACAGCTCGGCGAGGCGCTCGGGCGTGGCGCCTCGCACCACGCGCGCGTAGTTGGACTCGAGGCGCTCCACGCCCTTGCCGCGCTGCTTCCAGGCGAGGTCGGCGATCGTCCGGCCGAGGCGGACCGCGACGGGTTCGGGGAGCTTCTTGACGGTGCTCCAGCCGAGCCCGTACAGCCCGTCGGTGAGACGTTCGGCGGCGCTCACTTCGCGGCCTCGCCGGCGCTCTGCCGGGCCGCCTCCTCCGCCTCGGCGGACTCGCGGCGGACGGTGACGACACGCTGGACCAGCGTGATGAGGCTGCCGACGGCGACGATCCACAGGGCGATCGGCAGCAGCCACTGGATGCCCGGCACACCGAACGTGTGCAGGCCCGCGAAACCTGCCGCGACCAGCGAGATCACCAGCCGCTCGGCACGCTCGACGAGCCCGTTCACGGCGACCGGCAGCCCGATCGACTCGCCCCGCGCCTTGGTGTACGACACCACCTGGCCGCTGGCCAGGCAGAAGATCGAGACGGCGCACAGGACGTTGTCGTTCCCGTTGCCCGCGTACCAGAGCGCGAAGCCGCCGAAGATCGCGCCGTCGGCCACCCGGTCGAGAGTGGAGTCCAGGAAGGCACCCCAGCGGCTGGAGCGGCCCAGCTGGCGGGCCATGTTGCCGTCGACCAGGTCGGAGAAGACGAACAGGGTGATCACGACCGTGCCCCAGAAGAACTCGCCCCGGGGGTAGAAGACCAGCGCGCCCGCCACCACACCGGCGGTGCCGATGAGCGTGACCGTGTCGGGGCTCACCCCCCGCCGGATGAGAAACGCGGCGAACGGTGTGAGGACACGCGTGAAAAATGCACGCGCGTACTTGTTCAGCATGGCCTTCCCGACGGTCGTGTCGCCGCGGCCCCTGGTGGCCCCCGGCTGGCCCATCGTAGCCAGGCGCGCGCGTACGTGACGGGCGGGCACCCGCAGCCCGTGGCGCGAACCGGCGTACGCCGCCGTGCGCGGGGCGCGCGAGGTGCGCTCGGTGCCCGTGGCTGTCGTTCGTATGGACGCAGCGTGACGGGAGTGGAAAGCTCGTATAACCGCGGGCGTCGCCGGAGCCGCCACACCACGCGGGTCCCGCGCGTCCGCGCCCACAGTGACCTCACCGTGCACGGGAGGCAGGATCATGGGCGACAAGGCACAGACACACCACCCCGGGGCCGCCGGCAGGGCTCTGGAGGCCGACCAGCCCGCGTCTGTACGGAATGTGGTGCTGGTCGGCCACTCCGGTTCGGGCAAGACGACTCTGGTGGAGGCCCTCGCGCTGAGTGCGGGGGCGGTGAACCGGGCGGGCCGCGTGGAGGACGGCGGCACCGTCTCGGACTACGACGAGATCGAGCACCGGCAGCAGCGCTCCGTACAGCTGTCCCTGGTGCCGGTCGAATGGGAGGGCATCAAGATCAACCTCCTCGACACTCCCGGATACGCCGACTTCGTCGGGGAGCTGAGGGCCGGTCTGCGCGCCGCGGACGCGGCCCTCTTCATCGTCTCGGCCTCCGACGGCGTGGACGGCTCGACCCGGATGGTGTGGGAGGAGTGCGCGGCCGTCGGCATGCCGCGCGCGATCGTGATCACGCACCTGGAGGCCGCGCGGGCGGACTTCGAGGAGATGACCCGCCGCTGCGCGGAGGCGTTCGGCGGGGACGACCCGGACGCCGTGCTCCCGCTGTACCTGCCGTTGCGCGCCCCCGAGGGCCCCGACGGGCACGCGCCCGTGACCGGGCTGGTCGGGCTGCTGTCGCGGAAGCTGTTCGACTACTCCACCGGGGAGCGCAAGGAGTCCGAGCCCGGCGCGGAGCAGCTGCCGGGCATCGAGGAGGCCCGCAACCGGCTGATCGAGGGGATCATCGCCGAGAGCGAGGACGAGACCCTCATGGACCGCTATCTCGGCGGTGAGCAGGTCGACGTCGGGACGCTGATCGAGGACCTGGAGCGGGCGGTGGCCCGCGGCTCCTTCTTCCCGGTCCTGGCCGCCGCCCCCGCGGCCGAGGGCGCGCGGCAGGGGCTCGGCACGGTCGAGCTGCTGGAGCTGGTCACCGGCGGATTCCCGACCCCGTTCGAGCACCCGCTGCCGGGCATCAGCACCATCGACGGCAAGCCGCGCGAGCTGAAGCCCTGCGACACCGGCGGTCCGCTGGTCGCCGAGGTCGTGAAGACCGCCTCCGACCCCTACGTCGGCCGCGTCTCCCTGGTCCGCATCTTCTCCGGCACCCTGCGCCCCGACCAGACGGTGCACGTCTCCGGGCACGGGCTGGAGGACCGCGGCCACGAGGACCATGACGTCGACGAGAAGATCGGCGCCCTGGCCATGCCCTTCGGCAAGCAGCAGCGCCCGGTGACGCACGCCGTCGCCGGCGACCTGGTGTGCGTGGCCAAGCTCGGGCGCGCCGAGACCGGGGACACGCTCTCCGCGAAGGACGACCCGCTGCTGATGGAGCCCTGGCGGATGCCCGACCCGCTGCTGCCGCTCGCGATCCAGGCGCACAGCAAGGCCGACGAGGACAAGCTCTCGCAGGGCCTGTCCCGCCTGGTGGCCGAGGACCCGACGATGCGTCTGGAGCAGAACCCGGACACCCACCAGGTGGTCCTGTGGTGCCTGGGCGAGGCGCACGCGGACGTCGCCATGGAACGGCTGCGCAGCCGCTACGGCGTCCAGGTCGACGTCGTCCCGCACCGGGTCTCCCTGCGTGAGACGTTCGCGCACAAGGCCACCGGGCGCGGGCGGCATGTGAAGCAGTCCGGCGGGCACGGGCAGTACGCCATCTGCGAGATCGAGGTGGAGCCGCTGCCGGGCGGCTCGGGCGTCGAGTTCGTGGACAAGGTGGTCGGCGGCGCCGTACCGCGCCAGTTCATCCCGTCCGTGGAGAAGGGCATACGGGCTCAGGCCGCCAAGGGCGTCGCCGCCGGCTATCAGCTGGTGGACGTGCGGGTCACGCTGCTGGACGGCAAGGCGCACTCGGTGGACTCCTCCGACGCCGCCTTCCAGACCGCGGGCGCGCTCGCGCTGCGCGAGGCCGCGGCGGACGCGAAGATCCATCTGCTGGAGCCGGTGGCCGAGGTGTCCGTGCTGGTCGGCGACGACTACGTGGGCGCGGTGATGAGCGACCTGTCCGGCAGGCGCGGCCGGGTGCTCGGCACCGAGCAGGTGGGCTCGGAGCGGACCCTGATCCGGGCGGAGGTGCCCGAGTTCGAGATCGGCCGGTACGCGGTCGACCTGCGCTCGCTGTCGCACGGCACGGCGCGCTTCGACCGCGCCTACGCCCGGCACGAGCCGATGCCGGCGCAGATCGCCGAGCGGATCCGCGAACAGGCGGGCGAGAACGCCTAGTCCACGGCGCTCGGCAGGGAGCGCGGGCGGGCGGCTTCGGCCGTCCGCCCGCGGGTTGTCGGTGGCGGCGGATACGCTGATCACCTGATCACGTCATGCCGAAGTCGTCCGGTCATGACGGGCGATCGGCACGACAGCCTGTTCAACAGGTGTGCGGAGCAAGGAAGTCGGGAAGGCCGCAGAGACGACGCCGGCGGCCGAGGGGGCGGGAATGTCGTTGGGAACGGAGTGGGACGGGCCCCAGGTGCCCGTCCTGGGCGACGAGGGCCAGGCGGCGACCTCCGCGCTGGCCTCCGCCGCCTACCGGGACAGCCTGATCGAGGAGATCAAGAAGGCCGACAACGAATGGCATCAGTCGACGGTCAAGGCCGGCCGGATCGCACTGCTGCGCCCCAATCTGGGTGAGGCCTTCTCCCGGGCCGTGGTCGCCCGGATGCTCGCTCCCGGCCGCAAGCCGCTCATCCAGTCCTTCGGCTCCGAGCCCCAGTTCGTCGTCGAGCACTGCCTCGCGGCCAACAACATCCGCCGGGAGCGCGACAACCGCCTCACCGCCGTGACGCTCGTGTGCGGCGTGCTCTTCCTGCCCGGACTGATCGCCTGGCTGCTGGTCTTCCAGCTGCGCACGTACATCGCCAAGCGCGACGACAAGCGGGCCGGGACGCTCGCCACCGTCCTGCTGCTCGTCGTCGGAGTGCTCGCCGCGCTGTTCCTGATCAAGATGCCGTTCCACGGCTTCTGGGCCTGGTACGCCCGCGCGTGCGTCGCCCTCCCCGTCCTCGGCTGGTTCTGGGCCAAGCGGATCTGCGAGGGCACGGCCAAGGACCTGCGGGCCCGCTGGGACGGCCTGCTCTCGGGCACCAGCGTCGGCGCCAAGGTCCCCGAGGCCGTGCCGCGGGGACCCGACCAGACCGCGGCCGAGGAGCTGCGCCAGTCGCTGGCCCGGCTCACCGCCGAGCAGCAGTCCAACTCGGTCTTCTACGCCGGCCCCAAGGGCATACTCGGCATGGGCACCCGCTGGGGCGCCTGGCAGCTCGCCGAGGACCTGGTGCCCGCCGACCCGACCCGGGAGATCCACCCCTTCCGCAGCTGGGACGTCGTACGCGCGATCCACGACCAGCTCGCCCGGCTGGAGCGCGGCCCGCTGAACACCGGCGGCTTCCCCAAGCCGTCCGTCAAGCACTGGATCGTCACGCCGATCGGCGAGAAGGCCGGCGCGGTGTCCCGGCCCGAGGGCACCGACGTCGAGGCCTTCCAGGTCAAGCCGCACGCGATACAGGACATCTGCAACAAGCAGCAGTTCGGCAGCGGCGACCGGCACTACCTGGGCGTGCAGTGGACGCTGTGGGACGGGCAGCTGATCCTCACCATGCTGATCACGGTGACGGTGCTGCACGAGACGCTGCGGATCGAGGTGACGGGACATGCGCTCGGACCGGTGAACTCGCTGTTCACCTCCAAGCCGGAGGCACCGACCAAGGAGGTCTCCAAGTCCCTCAAGCCCTGGGAGACCCGCACGGTCAAGCTGCCGCTGGTGGGCACCGACGAGGTGGTGCGCCTCGCCACGCGCGCCCCGCTGACCTGGTACCCGCCGCTGCTCAACTGGCTCGGCGGCTCGCTGGCCCTGCCCGAACCGTTCGGTCTGCGGCACGCCTGGGCCGACCAGCCGTGGCGGCACCGCTTCATGGCCGACGACGCGCTGCGCGCCGCCACTCCGGTGCTGCGCGTGGTCCACTCGGCGGCGATCAGGGTGCTGCGGGAGAACGGCGTGGACACGGACAAGTTCGGCACGCGCTCGGGCATGCTCAGCGGCCTGGTCCAGGACCCGACGCCGAGGAAGGCGGACCTGTACGACGCGTGAGGGGTGCCCTCCGCGCAGAGGGCACCGCCTGGCCTCAGGCCGACCAGGCCTCCGCCAGCATCTTCCGCGTGTCGGCCAGCAGCTGCGGCAGCACCTTGGTGTGGCCGACGACCGGCATGAAGTTCGTGTCGCCGCCCCAGCGCGGGACGATGTGCTGGTGCAGATGGGCGGCGATGCCGGCGCCCGCGACCGTGCCCTGGTTCATGCCGATGTTGAAGCCGTGCGCACCGGACGCGGTGCGCAGCGCGGTCATGGCCTGCTTCGTCAGCTCGGCCAGCTCGGCGGTCTCCGGCCCGGTCAGCTCGGTGTAGTCGGCGACGTGCCGGTAGGGCACGGTCATCAGATGGCCGCCGTTGTACGGGTAGAGGTTGAGGACGGCGTACACATGGTCGCCGCGCCGGACGATCAGTCCGTCCTCGTCGGACTTGGCCGGGATCGAGCAGAAGGGACAGCCGTCGTCGGCCCCCGGACCGCTCGGCTTGTTCTCGCCCTGGATGTAGGCCATCCGGTGGGGCGTCCACAGGCGCTGGAACGCGTCCTGCGTCCCCACTCCGATCTGCTGTTCCGGCTCACTCGTCATGCTAGGCAGCATATGGCTTCGCCCGTTCCCGGCGTGTCGCCGGGGCGGCCGGAAGCCGGTGTCCGGCCAAGCTTGGCCGGTGGACGACGACAGCCGAGCGGCGCGCTGGGAGCAGCGCGCCGAGATCCCCCTCTTCCTGGCGGCGCTGGTCTACCTGGCCGCGTACGCCACGCATGTCCTGGCCACGGACATGCCCGCCTTCTGGCACGTCGTGTGCCTGTCCGTGATCCTCGGCCTCTGGCTGCTGTTCGCCGCGGACTACGTGGTGCGCTGGCGGCTCAGCGGCCAGGGCCTGCGGTTCGTCCCCGCGCACGTCCTGGACACGGCGGTGGTCCTCCTGCCGCTGCTGCGCCCGCTGCGGATCGTCCCGCTGTACGACGCCGTTCAGCGGAAGGCCGGGGAGCCCCGGCTCTCCCTGCACGCGCGGGTGATCTCCTACGCCGGCCTGTCCACCGTGCTGCTCGGCTTCGTCGGCGCGCTCGCGGTCTACCAGGCGGAACGCGGGGCGCCCGACGCCACCATGCGTACGTTCGGGGACGCCGTCTGGTGGGCCGCCTCGACGCTCACGACGGTCGGCTACGGCGACATCACACCGGTCACCGCGCTCGGCCGGGTGATCGCGTGCGCCATGATGGCCGCCGGCCTCGCCCTGCTCGGCGCGGTGACGGGCTCGTTCTCGTCCTGGCTGATGCGGACCTTCTACCGGGAGGGCGACGAAAGGCCCCCGGGGAGGTGATCCCCGGGGGCCTTCGGCTCAGCCGGTTCAGACCTGGACCCGCTCCTGAACGACCTGGGCGATCTTCGCGATGGCCTCGTCGAACGGGATGCCGTTCTCCTGCGAGCCGTCGCGGTAGCGGAACGACACGGAGCCGTTCGACATGTCCTCGTCGCCGGCGATGACCATGAAGGGCACCTTCTGCTTCTGTGCGTTGCGGATCTTCTTCTGCATCCGGTCCGAGGAGGAGTCCACCTCGACGCGCAGGCCCTTCTTCCGGGCCGCCGCCGCGAACTTCTCCAGGTACTCGACGTGGCCGTCGCCGATCGGGATGCCGAGCGCCTGGACCGGGGCCAGCCACGCCGGGAACGCGCCCGCGTAGTGCTCCAGGAGCACCGCGAAGAACCGCTCGATCGAGCCGAACAGCGCGCGGTGGATCATGACCGGGCGCTGCTTGGAGCCGTCCGGGCCGGTGTACTCCAGGTTGAAGCGCTCGGGCAGGTTGAAGTCGAGCTGGATGGTCGACATCTGCCAGGTCCGGCCGATGGCGTCCTTGGTCTGCACGGAGATCTTCGGGCCGTAGAAGGCGGCGCCGCCCGGGTCCGGGACGAGGGGCAGGCCCTGCTTCTCGGCGACCTGGCGCAGCGTCTCGGTCGCTTCCTCCCAGACCTCGTCGGAGCCGACGAACTTCTCCGGGTCCTTGGTGGACAGCTCCAGGTAGAAGTCGGTCAGGCCGTAGTCGCGCAGCAGACCGAGGACGAAGGTGAGCGTCTTGTCCAGTTCCTCGGACATCTGCTCACGGGTGCAGTAGATGTGCGCGTCGTCCTGGGTGAAGCCGCGGGCACGGGTGAGGCCGTGCACGACGCCCGACTTCTCGTACCGGTACACGGTCCCGAACTCGAAGAGGCGCAGCGGCAGTTCGCGGTACGAGCGGCCGCGCGCGTCGAAGATCAGGTTGTGCATCGGGCAGTTCATGGGCTTGAGGTAGTAGTCCACGCCCTCGTCGAGCTGCATGGGCGGGTACATGCCCTCGGCGTACCAGTCCAGGTGCCCGGACGTCTCGAAGAGCTTCCCCTTCGTCGCGTGCGGGGTGTAGACGAACTCGTAGCCCTCTTCCTCGTGGCGGCGGCGCGAGTAGTCCTCCATGACCCGGCGGATGATGCCGCCCTTGGGATGGAAGACCGCGAGGCCGGAGCCGATCTGCTCCGGGATGGAGAACAGGTCCAGCTCGGTGCCGAGCTTGCGGTGGTCGCGCTTCTCGGCCTCGGCGAGGAAGTCCAGGTACCCCTTCAGCTCGTCCTTGGACGGCCAGGCGGTGCCGTAGATGCGCTGGAGCATCGGGTTCTTCTCGCTGCCGCGCCAGTAGGCGGCGGCGTTGCGCATCAGCTTGAACGCCGGGATGAGGCGGGTGGAGGGCAGGTGCGGACCGCGGCAGAGGTCCTTCCAGCACAGCTCGCCGGTCTTGGCGTCCAGGTTGTCGTAGATCGTCAGCTCGCCGGCGCCGACCTCGACGTCCGCGCCGTCGTCGCTGGAGGCGGAGCCCTTGAGGCCGATCAGCTCCAGCTTGTACGGCTCGTCCGCCAGCTCCTCGCGGGCCGCCTCGTCGGTGACGACGCGGCGGGAGAAGCGCTGGCCGCGCTTCTGGATCTCCTGCATCTTCTTCTCGATGGCCTTGAGGTCCTCGGGCGTGAACGGCTTCTCGACGTCGAAGTCGTAGTAGAAGCCGTCCTTGACCGGCGGGCCGATGCCCAGCTTGGCCTCGGGGAAGATCTCCTGCACGGCCTGGGCCATGACGTGCGCGGTGGAGTGGCGCAGGATGTTCAGGCCGTCCTCGGACGAGATCTCGACGCCCTCGACGGTCTCGCCGTCCTTGATCTCGTAGTTGAGGTCCTTCAGCTCGCCGCCCACACGCGCGGCGACGATCGAACGCTCGCCCGCGAAGAGGTCGGCGGCCGTGGTGCCCGTCGTCACCACGCGCTCGTCCCGCTCGGAATCGCGTTGGATGATCACACGGACGTCTGACACCGGTCTCTCCTGACTGAAGGTGGGGTGCGGCGTCGTACCAGGAACGCGCGCACAGGCGATCGTACCGACCCGACGGCACCCACCGCGAAACGGTCACCCACAGTCCGCGCGCACCCACGCCGCATCCGCGCCGCACGCGCGCCCTCAGCCCTGGTCCTCGTAGGCCTCCCCGCACGCCTCCTCGAAGAAGTCCAGGTTCTCCTGGAGGGCCTTCATCAGCCGGTCCCGCTCGGCCTCGTCGACCTGCACGGGCACGACCCCAGTGGCGCCGGTGAGCCGGCGGAAGCCGCCCCGGCGCTCCAGCCGGCCGTGCACCCGCACGGGAACTCCGACGAGGTGGGCGTGGCCGGCGATGCGGTAGTCCTCCTCGTCCAGGGTGACGCGGATGTGCGGCACCTCGGCGCCCGCGAGGACGCGCAGCCGTACGGTGCCCTCGCCGCCGGGCCCGGAGCGGCGCATACGGACGACGGCGCCGGTGATGCGGACCGGCACGGAGGGTTCCTCGCGCAGATAGCGGGCGGCGGCCTCGCGCAGGACGGGCAGGTCGCCGGGGGAGAACTCGACGGGTTCCGCGGAGGGGGCGCACCCCTCGGGAACGCCGGCGCCGGGTGCCCAGGCGACGGCGATCCGGGCGCCCTCGGTGCCCCGGACGAGCGCGGCCAGCGCCTCGGTCAGCTCGCGGCTGACGCCGGCCTCGACGGCGCCGTCGAAGGCGTCCATGCCGCCGGTGGCCCGCTGGTAGTCGATGGCCTCGCGGGCGGCGCACAGGGCCTGGTGGAGGCGGACGGCGAGGGGCCGGCCGGTGGGCACGGGCGCGAAGGCGGTGAGGTGGCGGCCCTCCGCGGCGGGGCCGACGAGGACGTCCTCCAGGAGCGCGGCGGCGGCGCGGCGGTGCCGGGCGCCGTAGTACCCGGCACGCGCGCGGGTGGACAGCGCGGCGGCGAGGAGCATCTGCCGGGCGGCGCCGCGCAGTTGCTCGTCGGCCGTCCAGGGCGCGGCGCCGACCGGTCCGCTCGGGGTGTCGCGCCACCAGCGGATCTCGTCGCTGGGCACGGCGAGGGAGATCAGCACCTCGCGGGCGGCCGGCGTCTCGCTGCGGGCGAGGGCGTCGAGGGCCTCGCCCAGCAGGTCGTCGCTGTCGGGGAAGGCACGGCTCTCCGGCACCAGCAGGCTGGTGCCGCCGCCGCCCGGCCCCGGTGGGGTCCAGCGGCCGTAGCGTCCCGGGGCTCCGCCGCGCCGCTGCCAGCCGTGCCGGTGCAGCAGGGCACCGAGCACGGTGGGGTCGACCTGGGCGGGGTCGGGGGGCCGGTGCCAGGCGAGGTCGTCCGGATGCGGCCGGACCTGGCGTGGCAGCTCCTCCTGCGGGCGGATCCTCATGGCCTGCCTCCCGTCCCGACCCGCGTCATGATCTCGCAGAGCGCCCGGTCGTCGAAGATGCGCGAGGTCGGTATCCGCACGGTGGTCCGGTGCCGGCCGGTGATGGGGTGGCCGGCGAGGTTGACCCAGTAGCAGCAGTGCCTGAGGTCGAGCCGGTCGTGGCTGGCGCGCAGCCAGTCGTCCTGCGAGCGCGGGACGAGCATGACGACCAGGATCTTGTGCACCGAGACCGGGGTGCGGGCGAGCTTGCGCAGATGGTCGTTGTCGAGGGTGAAGGAGAAGGAGCGCCCCGGAGGGTTGGGCGCGACCTGGTACGTGGCCTTCAGCTGCACCTTGATGGTGACCTCGTCGTCGACCGTGTGCCCCGGTGCGCTGTGGCTGACGTGCCAGTCGATGCCGTTGTCCGGGAAGGGCTGGGACAGCGAGCATCCCGCTGCGGCGGCGACCGCGTGCAGATAGCCGACCTGCAGTGTCTCCATGCACGCCGTGGTGGCGAGCGTGCCGCGGACGGTGCCCGGGCGATCGGGCAGCAGCCCGCCCCGCTCGGGCTGCGCTATGGCCATGACCAACAGCCTTCCAAGCAATGAGTGTCCCCGCTGCGGGCTGCTGAACTGCAAAGACCCGTACTCCTGTTGTCTCCTGCCGGCGTACGGCGCAAACGGCCCGGGTATCACCAAACGGGCAGAAGACGGAACGTCATCTGCGGTGGGTGAACGAGGAGTTGGGTTCAGATGACGACCTGGTACGAGGGGCCGCTGGCCGCCTTCGACACGGAGACGACGGGCGTGGACGTCGAGACCGACCGGATCGTGTCGGCCGCCGTCGTCGTCCAGGACGCGCCGGGGACCCGGCCACGGGTCTGCCGCTGGCTGGTCGACCCGGGTGTGCCGGTGCCGGAGGCGGCGACGGCGGTGCACGGGCTGACGGAGGAACACCTGCAGCACAACGGCCGCTGGCCGGCGCCGGTCATGTACGAGATAGCCGAACAGCTGGCGGAGCACGCGGCGATGGGCCGCCCGCTGGTGGTGATGAACGCGCCGTTCGATCTGACGCTGCTGGACCGGGAGTTGCGCCGGCACCGGGCGTCGTCGCTGGACCGCTGGTTCGAGTCGGTGCCGCTGCTGGTGCTGGACCCGCGGGTGCTGGACAAGCACCTGGACCGCTATCGCAAGGGCCGCCGCACACTGACCGACCTGTGCGCGCACTACGGCGTGACGCTGCAGGGCGCGCACGAGGCCGCGGCGGACGCGCTGGCCTCCCTGGACGTCGTACGGGCCCTGGGCCGCCGTTTCGCGACCCGGCTGGAGCGCCTGACCCCCGCCGAGTTGCACACGCTTCAGGCCAACTGGCACGCGGCGCAGGCCCGCGGGCTGCAGGCCTGGTTCGCGCGCAGCGGCTCGGAGGAGATCGTCAGCACGGACTGGCCGCTGCGCCCGGAACTGCCGGCAGCGGCGTGAACACGCGGAAGGCCGGCCCGCAGATGCGGACCGGCCTTCTCCGGGTGGGCGATACTGGGTTCGAACCAGTGACCTCTTCGGTGTGAACGAAGCGCTCTCCCACTGAGCTAATCGCCCGGGAACGCACTGAACAATACAGGCCCGGACGCCGATCCTTCAAACCGCTTCCAGGTGGCGGAGCAGCCCGCGCCGCCCGGCGGCCATCATCAGCCGGTGGTTGAGGCGGAAGACCGGCCGTCCCGGCACGGCGAACCACCTGAGCAGGGGCTTGCGTACGTGCACGACCTGGTCGTAGCGGGCGAGGGTGCCGCAGCCGTCGGCGGTGACCGTCCAGCGGGCCCAGCCGTCGATGTCCCCGGACATGGCGATCCGAAGGATCCCGGCGTCCGGGTCGCGGTCCGTCTCGTGTGCGGTGAAGGTCACGGCGTACGGCAGGACCGACCGGATGGTCAGCACGCCGGTGGAGTCGTCCAGCCGGGTCACCGCCCGCACCTGCGGCCACCAGCGGGGATAGTCCTCGGGCCGCTCCAGCACGGCGTACACGGCCGCCGGCGGGGCGGGCAGGGACCACAGGCTGAGGAAGCGGTAACGGTTGCAGTCCATGGGGTGAGTCTGCCCGTACGGACCCGGACAAGGCCGCATAAATCTGAGTACGCGTACTCATGCGCGGTGCCGTGAGCCGGGCCACACTCGGGCGGGGCGAGCGCCGCCGCCCGTGCGACGGCGCTCCCTCCCGGCCCGACGGACGCGCTGAGCGAGGAGATCGCGCAGGCCTGTACGCCGCGTACTGCCCGGTGCTCGCGAGGGCGCCCCGGCCGCGGCGTGGGGGCCGACGGGAATTCCGAGCTGTTTTCGATCGGCATCGCCGACCTTCGGCACAGCGTCCGGGAAGTGATCCGGAGTCAGATTACCTGCCTGAATCCACGACGTGAGATCGAGTAGAATTCCTCGCTTGTCGTACTTCCGAAGAAAGGTGACGGCATTTCGGAAAAAGTCCGCGGGGATTTCCGCCGGGGGCCTGGGTCCGGAACTTCTCACAGAACGATTGATACGTCTGAAAGTCGGTCTTGACCGACGGTCCGGTCGATCTTCCGGGCCCACCCCTCGCCGCCCCACCCCACCAAGAGTGACGGATCGTCACCGACCCACCTTCGGAAGCGCCTTCGCCCGGTCCCGGTCCATGTTCCGGTAGCGGTTCAGCGCCCCGCTCATGCCGGTCCGCTCGAACTCCCCGGCCAGGACGTCGAGGTCGCCCTCGCCCAGCCAGGCCGGGAGCTGATCGGCGGGGAAGCGCTCCCGCCCAGTGTGCCGCCGCGACCGACGAAGTGCGGGTCGGGGGCGCCGGGCGCGGGCAGGGTGTCGGCGGACAGGGGCGCACAGAAGCCCGCGAGCCAGCCGCGCACATCGGGCTCGATCTCCGCCTCGGCCCGGCCCGGCCCGGCCCGGCTGCTGGAAGTACGAGACGTAGAACTCCTCGTCGCCGCCCATGCGGGCGAAGACCTCGCTGGGTCGCGGGCCGCCGGGCGGGCTGTACTGCACGCCCGGCAGGCCCACGGCGCGAAACACGTCGGGCCTGGTCAGCGCCGAGGTGGCGGCGATCGTCGCGCCCCAGTCGTGCCCGACCAGCACCGCCGGCCGTGGCCCCGGACGTCCACGGCCACGGCACGGTGGCCGGCGGCGGCCAGGACCGGCGGCTGGTGCCGCCAGGAGTACCAGGACTCCGGGAACCCGTGCACCAGCAGCACGAGCGGACCACGTCCCTGCTCCACCAGATGCACCCGCCCGGCCGGAGACGGCACGACGCGGTGGACGGCGGGGACCGCGGATGCGGGGGGACTGGGGGCGGAAAGGCCGGTGGCGGCGCTCTCACAGACGGTGTTGGCAATGGTGAGGCGGCCGGGACCGCTGCGGTCACAGCCGGTGTTGACCATGGTGCGTCGGGCGGCGAGGCGGGCACGAGGGATGTTGCCGGTTCGGCAAAAGGCGGGGGCGGGAGGCGGCAGCCCGGAGCGCACCTCGCGCTCGGCGGTGGCCGCCGAGAGGGCGCGCAGGGCCGGATTGGGCGCGGACACGCCAACGGCCCACCTGCTGATTCGCAGATGGGCTGTTGGTCCGGGTGGGCGATACTGGGTTCGAACCAGTGACCTCTTCGGTGTGAACGAAGCGCTCTCCCACTGAGCTAATCGCCCGGGCGCAGGAAGAACATTACCCCATGTCAGGGGGTGGTTCCGACCAGAGGTCGAGGCGCCGGGCGACCAGGCCGCGCGGTCGGATCACTGATCGTTGATCTTCCACGGCATCACGAGGCCGAACTTCCACAGGTAGATCCCGAGCAGCACACCCACGATCACCAGCCCGATCACGGTCAGTGTGATGTTGCGGCGGCGCACCTTGGGGTCGAGAGCCCGCTGGGCGGCCTCGGTGACCTTGCGCTTGGTCCACCGGAGCACGAGCTGCGCCCAGACGAACTCGGTCGCCCAGATCGCCATGCCGCCGAAGATCACCACCCAGCCGGGTCCCGGCAGCGGCAGCATGACGATGCCCGCGCCGACGACGGCGAGGCCGATCACGAAGACGCCGACCTGCCAGCTGAGATGCAGCAGCCGACGGGCCTTGACGAACTGCGGCGCCCGGGAGCCGAGCCCGTCGCCGCCAGCGGTCCTGTCCTCGGTCCTGGCCTCCCGCACGGCCTCCTGCCGGTCCGCCTTCGCCCTGTCCGTCGCCACGGCGGCCTCGCCCGGCTCGTCACTCCCCGTATTCATACAGACAAACCCTACCGGAGTGAATCCAGTCACCGGAATGGTCGTAGATCTCGTACGAGTTCTCGGCCGGAAGAGTTACGTAAACACACGCAAAACCCTCAGAGGGGTTTACAACGGCATCGTAGGTGGCATGTCGATTTCGCCGACGTGCGAATCCCCGAGCGCACACTGAGCGAAAGGCCCTGGCGCTTATGAACACCACGGTCAGCTGCGAGCTGCACCTGCGCCTCGTTGTGTCGAGCGAGTCCTCCCTGCCTGTCCCCGCAGGCCTGCGGTACGACACGGCCGACCCCTACGCCGTGCACGCCACCTTCCACACCGGAGCCGAGGAGACCGTCGAGTGGGTGTTCGCCCGCGACCTCCTCGCCGAGGGGCTTCATCGGCCCACCGGCACCGGCGACGTCCGAGTCTGGCCGTCGCGCAGCCATGGTCAGGGCGTCGTCTGCATCGCCCTCAGCTCTCCGGAGGGGGAGGCACTGCTCGAGGCCCCGGCGCGGGCCCTGGAGTCCTTCCTGAAGCGAACCGACGCCGCCGTGCCGCCCGGCACGGAACACCGGCACTTCGATCTGGATCAGGAGCTCTCGCACATCCTGGCGGAAAGCTAGGTCGCGCCCATCGAAAGCAGCCCGGCGCCGTCCACTCGGGGAGACGGCTCGGGCCAGGACAACCGCAAACGGCACAGCAGAGCGCCGTCACCGTGAGCGCCTCACGGGACGGCGCCGAGCTGTGCGCGCCCGGCTCCGCCCCGAAGGCGTGACCCGCCCCCGCCGCAGCGGCGCGGGAACCGCTGCGGGCGTCCCGGCGTTGTACCGGCAGTCGAGGTCGGGCGGAGCACGGTGCGGCGGGCGGGGTTGTCGCTACCATCGGCCAGCATCGGCGGGCGTCCGCCCGACCCCCAGGCCAGGGAGCGAAACGTGCTGATCACCCACGACACCCGGTGTGCCCTCGACACCGTGGTGGATCTGGTGAACACCGCGCCGGAGGACGACGCGGCGGCCGACGGACTGCCCGACGTCCCCGCTCTCGCGGATTTCGTACGAAACCACGAGATCAGCGACGTCGGCGTGCTGTCGGATTTCGATCTCTCGGCGGTGCGCCGGATCCGGGGGCGCTTCGCGGCGATCTTCGCCGCGCCGGACGCCCGCGGCGCCGCAGTACTGATCAACGAGCTGGTCGCCGCGGCGGGCACCACCCCGCGCCTGACGGACCACGACGGCTACGACTGGCATGTGCACTACTTCGCACCCGGCGCCTCGGTCGCCGATCATGTCGCCGCCGACTGCGGGATGGCCCTGGCCTTCTTCGTGGTCGCCGGGGAGCAGGAGCGGCTGCGGCGCTGTGAGGCACCGGACTGCCGGCGCGCCTTCGTCGATCTCTCCCGCAACCGCTCGCGCCGCTACTGCGACAGCCGCACCTGCGGCAACCGGCTGCACGTGGCCGCCTACCGGGCCCGCCGAAAGGAAGCGACCGGCTGACGGACCGGCGACGGGCGAAGCCGCGACGGACCGGACACACCGCGGCCGGGGCGGGTACGGACAGGCGGGCGAGGCGGGCGACGTCGGTCCCGGCGGGTGGCGCCGGGACGGACGTGTACGGCTCACAGCAACAGCAGGTCGTGCAGCGCAGCCATGAGGAGCAGACACCCGATCACCGCAAGGAAGATCATCAGCGGTGGCTGGGATAGGGCGAAAAGGCACCCGCGCGGCTCGTCCTTCGGCGGCGCGGCCTCGCTCTCGGTCGTGTCCAGCATCTCGCGGAGATCATGACCCACGCAGGGCCCTGAGCGCGATCAACACACCACCGATATGCGGGAGTTGCCGTATATCGCGCCGTCTCGTCCGACTTGCTTCGGGTTGTGAACGGTTCCGGACGTGCGCGCGACCCTCTGTGTCGTTTCGGTCCGAGCCGGTCCGAGCGGGTCGTCAGGGCTGCGGGACGACCGCGCCGCTATGCGCGCGTCATATGCCGTGCTTCTTGAGGATGGCCTCGATGTCGCTGAAGTCCTCGCCGGAGCCGGTGGCGCGCGGGGCGGTGGCCGACCCGGTGGCGGGGCGCTTGCCCGCGCCCAGGGAGGGTGCGGAGGCCCTCGGGGCCACGGCCTCGGCCTGATCGCCGCGGGCCGCTCTGCGCTCTGCGCGGGTGCCACCGCGCCGGCGTTCGACCGCGCGTGTGCCCGCGAACAGGAGCCAGGCCGCGCCCAGCACCCCGAAGCCGGCCCAGGCGGTGGGGCTGAAGGCGGTGTCGGCGAGCCAGCCGACGACCCCGGTCATCACCAGGCCGACCGGCACCAGCGAGTAGGCCGCGATGCGGGTCGCCGCGAGGAAGCGCTTGCGGTAAGCCGTGACCACCGCGATGCCCAGGCCCGCCGCGGACGCGGCGGAGCAGACGGTCTCGGCAATCATCCGGTCCTCCTGGCGGGCTCGGTCGGGTGGCGGGGCACTCGACGAACGCGGCGCACCGACACGACGTACCGCCTCCGTCCCCTCCATCCTGCACCGCCTCGTCCTCCCGATGCCACGGTCCCGCAGGACATCAGGGACATCTCCGGGTCGTCTCCTCCCGGGGTGCCGGTGGCGCCGTACCCCTCCTCCGCCGCCGTCCCCGCCAGCGCCCCCGCGCGGCCGCCTCCTCCGTGAACGCCGCCCCGGTCCGACGACGGCCGCCGTACCGTCCCGGTTGGGTCGCCCGCGTCCGGCCTGGAAGACTGGTCGGCATGAGCGACTCCTCCCCCGAACGCGCCGACGTCGTCGTTCTCGACGTCTGGTGCGAACTGCAGTGCCCCGACTGCCGCACCGCCCTGGACGACGTCCGCGCCCTGCGCGCCCGCTACGGCGACCGGCTGGAGCTGCGGCTGCGGCACTTCCCGCTGGAGAAGCACAAGCACGCCTTCGCCGCCGCACAGGCCGCCGAGGAGGCACTGGAGCAGGGCGAGGGCTGGCCGTACGTGGAGGCCGTGCTGGCGCGGGTCGAAGAGCTGGACGGGAAGGGGGAACCCTTCCTGGTCGAGGTGGCTCGGGAACTGGGCCTGGACGCCGAGGAGTTCGACACCGCGCTGATCGACGGCCGGCACATCCTGATCGTGGACGCCGACCAGGCCGAGGGCAAGGCAATCGGCGTGACCGGCACCCCGACGTACGTCATCGGCGGCGAACGCCTCGACGGCGGCAAGAGCCAGGAGGGTCTGCGCGAGCGCGTCGAGGAGATCGCCGACCGGCTGCTGGGCGGCGAGGAGGCCTGAACCCCGCGCGAGGTTCGCCTCGTGGCGCCCCGTCGTCCTCGCCCGCGTCCGCGACGCGCGGCCATCAGGCCGCGCCGCGCCTACAGCAGGGGCTTGGCGAGAGCGTGGGCCGTCGTCTCGTAGCCGAGTGACTCGTACAGCCGCTCGGCCGGGGTGTTGCCCGCGTGCACATTGAGGCCGAGGACCGGCCGGCCGGCCTCGACGGCCTGGCGTTCGGCCAGCAGCATGAGCGTACGGCCGTGGCCCCGGCCGCGGTGGGCCGCGTCGGACTCGACGTCGAACACGAACGCCCCGCCCTCCTGCAGTGCCAGCCACAGCGTGCCCACCCGGGCGCCTTCGTGCTCCAGGACGGTGAAGAGCATGCCGTCGGTCGCGAGCCCGCGCGGCAGCAGTTGTTCGTGGTCGCTGCGGGCCTTGTCGCGGGCCGCGGCCTCGGGGACACCGCGCTCGATCCACATGCGCGCGTAGTCCTCGCGCGCATGCTCCTCCCAAGCGTCGAATTCGGCTTCGGTCATGGACCGCGCGCTGCTGCCCGTCGGCAGGTCGGGCGGCGTGGCGCCGAGGCGCTTCTCCATGCGGCGGCTGCGTGGTGTGTAGCCGAGGGCGCCGAACAGCCGCAGGGCCGTGTCCGCCGAGGCGGGGACGGTCGTCTCGATCTGCGTGCAGCCCCAGCCGCGTGCCACCTCCTCGGCGGCGAGCGCGGCCACCGTGCCACGGCCGCGCCGTCGGTCGGGCTCGGCTATGCGCAGGTCGCTGACGCGTGCCATCGCCGGGCCGAAGGACGGCGAGGTGCCGAGGTGGATCTCGCCGACAGGACGGCTGTTCACGCATACCTGGTAGCGCCGGGAGCGGGTGCCGTCGGGGTTCTTCTGGAGCGGCTCGAGCGGCCGCAGGGTCGTGGTCATCACTGGTGTTCTACCCGCGGCCGACCGCCGAGTCAGCCCGTTTTCCCGGGCCGCGGCCGCCGGACGGGCCGTGCCCGGCTCAGGGGTCCAGGTCGTGCCCGGACCGCTCGTCGAAGATCCGCATGGCCTTGGCGGTGACCGGGCCCGGGGTGCCGGGCAGCTCGCGGTCGTCGATCCGGTGCACGGCCTGGACGTCCCGCAGGGTCGAGGTGAGGAAGACCTCGTCGGCGCGGCGCAGCACGTCGAGCGGCAGGTCGGTCTCCTTGGCGCCCGTCCACTCCACGGCCAGCGCGCGGGTGATGCCGGGGAGGCAGCCCGAGGCGACGGGTGGGGTGTGGATCTCGCCGTCCAGGACGACGAAGACGTTCGACCCGGTGCCCTCGCAGAGCTGACCGACCGTGTTCCCGAACAGCGCCTCGGAGGCCCCGTGTTCATGGGCGCGGGCGAGGGCGACGACGTTCTCGGCGTAGGAGGTGGTCTTCAGGCCGGTGAGGGCGCCGCGCTCGTTGCGGGTCCACGGGACGGTGATCACGGCGGTGGTGTCGGGACGGCGGGTGGTCGCGCCGACGGCGACGACGAGGGTGGGACCGTGCTCGCCGCGGTCGGAGCCGAGCGGGCCGTGGCCGCCGGTGTAGGTGATCCGCAGCCGGCCGAGCGGCATCGGGTTCGCCTCCAGGACCGCCGCGCAGGCCTCACGGACCTCGTCGTGGTCGGGGTCGGGCAGGCCGAGGCCGCGGGCCGAGCGGGTCAGCCGGTCCAGGTGCCGGGTGAGGGCGAAGGGCGTGCCCCAGGCCGCCTTCACCGTCTCGAAGATGCCGTCGCCGACGGTCAGCCCGTGATCGAAGACGGAGACGCGGGCGGAGTCCTGGTCCCGCAGCTCGCCGTCCAGCCAGATCCTCATGCGATCACCTCTCCGCTCGCCTCGTACACTCCCGACGCTATCGCGAGCAGCCGGGACGCCTTCAGCTCGGTCTCCTGCCACTCCCCCTCGGGGTCCGACCCCCAGGTGATGCCGGCACCGGTGCCGAAGCGCAGGGCGCCCTCGGCGCGGTCGATCCAGAAGGTGCGGATGCCCACGGCCAGCTCGCCGACGCCCCGGTCGGCGTCGACCCAGCCGATGCCGCCGCAGTACGGCCCGCGCGGGGCGGTCTCCAGGGCCTCGATGATCCGCAGGGCGCTCGACTTCGGCGCACCCGTCACCGAGCCGGGCGGAAAGGCGGCCGCGAGCAGCTCCGGCCAGCCGGCCCCGGCCCGCAGCTCACCGCGGACCATGGAGACCAGGTGCACCAGACCCGGATGCTTCTCGACGGCGCACAGGTCGGGAACGGTCACGGTGCCTGCCGTGCTGACGCGCCCGATGTCGTTGCGGACCAGGTCCACGATCATCACGTTCTCGGCGTAGTCCTTCTCCAGAAGGTCCGCCTCCGTGCGTCCGGTGCCCTTGATCGGTCCGGACTCCACGACACGGCCGTCCCGGCGCAGGAACAGCTCGGGCGAGGCGGTGGCGATCTCCACCCCGTGCTCCGGCAGCCGGATCGTCCCGGCGTACGGCGCCGGGTTGCCGCGGGCCAGCAGCGCGGCCAGGGCGTCCACGTCGGCGTCCGGGGCGACCGGCGCGCTGACCACCCGGCAGAGGTTGGCCTGGTAGACCTCGCCGGCCGCGATGTGCGCGCGGATCCGGCGGACGGCCGCCGTGTACGCGGCCCGGTCCAGGGAGGAGGTCCAGTCCTGCGCCGCCGGGCCCCGCCAGCCGCCCGGCACCGGCGCGGGCACCGGCTCCGCACGGACGTCGGCGAAGCGTGCGCAGGTCAGCCGCCCCTCGAAGTCCGCGCAGACGGCCCAGAAGCCTGTGGAGTCCAGGGCGGCGGGGTCACTGGTGACGTCCAGGAGCCGGGTGGCGACGCGGTCGCCGAAGCGGGCCAGAGCGGGGAGCTGGGGAGGGTGCTGGAACACGTGGACGAGTCTAGGCGGGTGTCCGAAAGGTGGCGCCGGGATGACCCCGAGGGGGCCCTGACCACGTCGTCCTCAGGACGCGACGCGGACACCCTGCGCAAACGCGTTTTTGTGCTGGCCCGGGAATCCGCTAGAGTTCAACACGTCGCCGGGACGCGCAAGCGGACCGAAACGACAGGCGGACGTAGCTCAGTTGGTAGAGCGCAACCTTGCCAAGGTTGAGGTCGCGAGTTCGAGCCTCGTCGTCCGCTCGAAGGAAGAAGGGGTCATCCCGATCCCCTACACTCCTGGTGGAGTGGCCGAGAGGCGAGGCAACGGCCTGCAAAGCCGTCTACACGGGTTCAAATCCCGTCTCCACCTCCAAGGACGATTAGCTCAGCGGGAGAGCGCTTCCCTGACACGGAAGAGGTCACTGGTTCAATCCCAGTATCGTCCACTGGATCTTCTCGCAAGATCCACGGGTCTTCTCGAAGGTCCCCACCCGCGCGATTAGCTCAGCGGGAGAGCGCTTCCCTGACACGGAAGAGGTCACTGGTTCAATCCCAGTATCGCGCACCGACTGTGACCCCAGGGTCACGTCTCGCGGACGATTAGCTCAGCGGGAGAGCGCTTCCCTGACACGGAAGAGGTCACTGGTTCAATCCCAGTATCGTCCACACATCAAGAAGCCCCCGGCCGTCTCGGCCGGGGGCTTCTTCGTGGGCTCAGCTGGAGAAGAGCATGTGGGCCCAGCTCTTGTGGCCGTGGTGACCATGGTGGCCGTACTGCCCGTGGCCACCGCCGTGGTGACCGCCGTGCGGGGCACCCCAGGCGGGCGCGGGCGGGGCCGGGTACGCCTGCGGGGCGGGCGGCGCCGGCGGGACGGACTTGGACCACTGGGCCTCCAGCTGGGTCAGCGCCTCCAGCTCGCCGTAGTCCAGGAAGATGCCGCGACAGCCGCTGCACTGCTCGATCTGGACGCCATTGCGGTTGTAGGTGTGCATCGGCGCATGGCACTTCGGACACTGCATGGTCGGCTCAACTCCTCGCCGGTCGGTACTGCTTCGCGCTTCCCCAGGACAGACTCCGTCCAGTCCCGGGCGGTTGCAGCTTAGCCCGTGTGTTCGGATACCAACTGGTGTGGAATCGGGGCCATTCGGACACATGCCCCGACGAGCTGCTGTTCCACTTCGTCCAGCTCGCGGCCGGCCGCGAGGGCCTTGGCGAGGGCGAGGGCGGCCGTCTGCACGGTCAGCGCGCGGGCCGGGACGTCCAGGACGGGCCAGGGGTCGCCGGCCATGGGCACGGCGGGGCCGCCGGCCCGCTGGTACGCGCCGAGGAAACGGGTCCACTCGTCGGGCGGGAGAAGCCCGCAGGCGTACCAGGCGGCGGGGCGGGCGAGGTCCCAGGCCGGGACGCCGACCCCCAGGTCGTCGACGTCGATCAGGCGCCAGGGGCCGTCCGGCGCGGGGTGGCGGACGAGCTGGCCGAGGTGCAGGTCACCGTGGCAGAGGGTGGGGGTGCCGGGCATGGGAGCCTCCGCACGGGCCCAGGCGGGCAGGGCGGCCCAGGCCTGCAGGACGGGACCGGCCGCCGGATGGGGCGCGCCCCGCAGGGCGGTCCGCAGCCGGCTTATGGCCCGGGCGGCCTTGGCGGGGCCGCGCATCGGGGGCAGCCCGTCGAGCGGGGCCGCGCGGTGCAGGTGGGCGAGGAGGGCGCCGGTGGCCTCCCAGGGGGCCGCCTCCGGGGTGTCGGGGTCCACCGGGGCGCCGTACGGCCAGAAGGTCACCAGGCGGTCCCCCAGCGGGGCGGGCGCCAGGTCGAGCGGGGGCAGGAGGGCGTCGGGGAGGCGGGCGGCCATGGCCAGGCGGAGGCTCAGCTCGGCGGGGTCCGTCCCCGGGGCATGGGCCTTCGCGACGGTGTCGGCGTGCCGTACGACGGTGGCGTCCGGGCGTTCGGCAAGCGCACCGCCGCCGCAGGGGCAGGGGGCGTCACCGGTGCTGCCCGGGTGGGCCGCGGCTCTGACCTTCGCGGTGAGCGCGGGGAGGAGGGTCAAGGGGGGCCTCTGCGGTCGGGGGGTGAGGGTGAGCGTACGACGGTTTCGGGGGCGCGGGCTCACGGGTGCCCTGCGCCGCAGCCGCGACCGGGAGGGGTGCGGCCTTCCACGGCACGCGCGGGTGCCGCGGTTGCGGGTGCAGTGGCCGCGGACGTCTGGGGGGGGCGGGAAACTGCGCGACCGACGACGACTGCGCCGTCGGCCGACTGCTCCTGAGCCGTCGACGGCCCACGGCCGACTCGGCGAGCGGCCACAACTGTCTCGCCGACCGGCCACGACGACTGCCTCGTCGACCGGCCACGACAACTGCCTCGTTGATCAGTCACGGCCGACTCCGCGACCGGCCACGACAACTGCCTCGTCGATCACCCACGACCGGCTCGGCGACCGGCCACGACGGGCCTGCGGCCGCACGCGGTCTCGAACGGCCCGGCGGGTGGGCGCGCGCCCTCCGAACGGCGCAATGCCGGCGCAGCTCCCCAGCTGCGCCGGCATTCGTGCCGTCCGCCGCACCCCCGTCCCCACGGGGTTTCCTGGATGGATGTCCCCACCCGGACCGCTCTTCCGGGCCTGGGGTCGCCGCTCAGCGCCCCAGCATCGCACCCACGGACGACGCCTGTGTGGCCACCGTCTCCCAGCCGTCGAAGACGAGCAGGAGCAGGGCCGCCAGGGGAAGGGCCATGAGCGTCGCCACCAAGGGGTGGCGGCGACCCGTCCGGCGGGATGCGAACGTCGTGCGTCGCGGTGCCGTGTGGGCCATGGTCCCTCTCCTGACCGTGTCGGTTGTCATCGGCAGCGGCGGGTGTCTGACCTCGGGGGACGAGTGCTGCACCCGCCGCTTGACCTCAAATCTAGGCGCGGGGCGGGCACCGGGCGTCATGCCTTCGTACCGATTGCCGGGCCTCCCGGAGGATGAGCCATGACCTGGGAAGTACTCCCCTGGGTGGAGAAGCCGTACGGGGTCTCGGGGTCTTCCCGGAGGGGGCGCCCGCTGTGTCCGATCATGTCCGACGCACCGGTGGGCCCGAAGGACCCGTGCTCGGCCCTGCCCGAGGCGCCCGACAGGCCGGGAGGAGTGACTTCGATCACTTGGAGTCGAGATGGGACATATGCTGTGTCGGGCTCGTGATCCACCCCGCGCCCGGGTCTTCCGACGACCCCCACCGCCCGTCCGGCGGGTGCCCGACCCGTCGTCACCCGCCGTCCCGCCACATCAACACCCTTGGCACCAGGATCGGTTGAAGGAACCGATGCCCCAATGCCCCACAAGCCGCCGACTTCCTGACCGTGTTTCATCTTCAACGGGACACCGGCACAATCCACCCGGCCCGGAGGGCGCGGCCTCTGCGCGCCGACGGCCATGGAAACGTAAGCTGTGCCACGTCACAGGGACCGGGCAGCGGGGATGAACATGGCGATGATGCGCCTGAGGCGCGAGGACCCGCGCGTCGTCGGCTCGTTCAGGCTTCACCGACGGCTCGGCGCGGGCGGGATGGGCGTGGTCTACCTCGGCTCCGACAAGAAGGGGCAGCGGGTCGCGCTGAAGGTGATCCGGCCCGATCTGGCGGAGGATCAGGAGTTCCGGTCGCGGTTCGCCCGTGAGGTCTCGGCGGCTCGGCGGATCAGGGGCGGCTGCACGGCCCGGCTGGTCGCCGCGGACCTGGAGGCCGAGCGGCCCTGGTTCGCCACGCAGTACGTGCCCGGCCCCTCCCTGCACGACAAGGTCGCCGACGAGGGCCCGCTCGGCGCGGCCGACACCGCGGCGATCGGCGCGGCGCTCTCCGAGGGCCTGGTCGCCGTGCACGAGGCCGGTGTGGTCCACCGGGACCTCAAGCCCTCCAACATCCTGCTGTCCCCGAAGGGGCCGCGGATCATCGACTTCGGCATCGCCTGGGCCACCGGCGCCTCCACCCTCACCCACGTCGGCACGGCGGTCGGCTCCCCCGGCTTCCTCGCACCCGAGCAGGTGCGCGGCGCGGCCGTCACCCCGGCGACCGACGTCTTCTCGCTCGGCGCGACGCTCGCGTACTCCTCCACCGGCGACTCGCCCTTCGGACACGGCAGTTCCGAGGTGATGCTGTACCGGGTGGTGCACGAGGAGGCGCAGCTGCACGGCGTACCGGACGCGCTCGCCCCGCTGCTCCGGGCCTGCCTGGCGAAGGACCCCGACGAACGGCCCAGCACGCTGCAGCTGTCGCTGCGGCTCAAGGAGATCGCCACCCGGGAGGCGCAGGGCCTGGCCGACGTACGGCCGCCCGCGCCGCGCGCCGCGGAGGCGGACCGGCCCACCGGGCGGCTCGTGGACACCTACCCCGACCAGCAGCGCACCCAGCGCCGCACCTCCCCGACCACGCCGGTGCCGCGCGGTGGAGCCCCCTCCCGTGGCGCCGTACCGGCGCGCGGTCCGGCGCCCTCGCGGGGCGGCGGGCCGCGCGCCGGCGGTACGGGTGCCCCGGCACGGCCGGGCTCGGCGCGCCCGGCTCCTCCGGCGCCGCGCAGCGCCGGGGGGCGGTCGGGTGGCGGCCGTCCCGCCGCGCGCGGCGGTTCGGGGCGGTCCGCGCCACGGACGACGAGCACCGGGCGGCGGCCGGCCAATCCCCGGCTGCTGCGCCAGCGGCTGTTCGTCTTCGTGGTGGTGACGCTGCTCGTGGCGCTCGGCATCGCGGTGGCGCAGGGCTGCCAGGGTCCCGCGCGCGGGCTCGGCGACGACAACGGCCGGCGCCCGGAGCGCGCGCAGCAGGGCTATCCGTCGGCGGACACCGACCCGTCGGCCGACGCCGACCCTGCGACCGACACGGTCCCCTCGACCGACGCGGCCCCCTCGCCCGGCACCGGCCGACCGGTGCCGGACAGGCACACCTCGCCGGTGCCGGACAGGCACCCCTCGCCGATGCCGCGCGGGCACACGCCACCGGTGCCCAGCCGCGAGGAGTCGACGCAGAACCGGGACTTCGGGAGGTAGCCGACGGCCCCGAGGACCGGTCGGCCGAGGCGCGAGCGGCAGGCGGCAGGCGGCAATCCGGCGAGGCGGGTCAGGACTCCGGTCGGCCGGTGGCCACCGCGTAGAAGGCGACCGCCGCGGCCGCGCCCACGTTGAGCGAGTCGACGCCGTGGGACATCGGGATGCGGACCCATTCGTCGGCGGCGACCAGGGCCTGGGTGGACAGTCCGTCGCCCTCGGCGCCGAGCATCAGGGCGACCCGGTCCATCTTGTGCGGGGCGGCCTCGTCGAGGGGGCGGGCCTTCTCGTCCGGGGTGAGCGCGAGCAGCGTGAAGCCGGCCTCGCGAACCGACTCCAGGCCCTTGGGCCAGGTCTCCAGACGGGCGTACGGCACCGAGAACACCGCGCCCATGGACACCTTGACGCTACGGCGGTACAGCGGGTCGGCGCAGTCGGGCGACAGCAGGACCGCGTCCATGCCGAGGGCTGCCGCCGAGCGGAAGATCGCACCGCCCATCTTCGGTTTGGGTCTACAACGGGGCCGTCCTGAAGCACCCTGTCCTCTCCGGACAGTGACACGAAAGGAACGCTCACACTTCCGTTCGATCCACTGTGATGAGCTTGGCCTTACGGGCTTCCGAGGCTTGTGACGGGGTCTGCGCTTGCCTTCAGGTAGCACTCGCAGCCGTGACCTTTCGATCCTCGATGACCACTTGCTCGGCCAAGGGCATAGGATCGCGACGCTTCCGGCCGCGCGGCACGAGAGCCACCTCCAACAGGGCCTCCACGAGGTTCCGCTGACGCTCCAGGGGCAGTTCGACCCACTGCCCCTTGACCCTTGAGGTTCCAAGGTCTAGCCCGATGAGCAAGTCGCCTCCAGCAACTTTCTTGAGTGGAAGCTCGGCCTCCTTCAGCTTCTCTCGGGCCGCCGTGGTCGCTGTAGTGAACTGCTCGACCGTCATCAGGTCAGCGGCGAGAAGCTTGGCGAGTTGATCGAGCTTGGCCCTCTGCCTCTCGGCTTCCGCCTTGGCCGCGTCGACCTCGTCGATCCCTGAGGGTACCAGCAGGCCAAGTGCATCCGGACGAGACAGCCGATCAATCATGTCGCCGTGCGTACGCATTTCGGCATACTCGCGGTTCGTATGGACGTGCGACATCCGACACGAGTACGTCAGCTCCCCCCGGTTCGAGGCTGCCCGCACCGTCTCCCCGCACTTCTGGCACCGCGCAATGCCTGTAAGAAGGGATTGAGGCTTGCGCCCGCTGCGCCCGGCGTTCTCGCCCTTCTTCCGCCTTGGATCCCCGAGCAGCTGGACCAGCGCGAGATACTCCTCCAGCTCCAGGATCTTCTGCCAGACTCCCGTGCCTACCTCGTCGCCGTTGTAGACGCGGATACCGGCGTACCGGGGGTTCACGAGGACGTTCTTCACCCCACGCGCAGACCAGCCAGCCTTCGGCTTGCGCTTCCCCTTCTCCCAGCCGATCTCCGCGCGCGACGAGATGAGCCCCGCGGCACTCCACTCGCGTGCAACCTCGGCCAGCGCCTTACCGGCGAGTACGTCGCCTGCAGCCTTGCGTATGGCGTCAGCTTCCCTCGGTATGACAGTGATCCGGTCGTTCTCGTAGCCGAAGGGGCGGACTCCCCCGAAGTGGACATCGCCTTCAGCGGCTCGTGCAGCGTTGGCCAGCCTCTGCCGCGCTGCCTTCCGCTCGACCTCGGCACGGGCGACCGCCGCTAGGATGCGCGCCACCATTCGGCCTACATCCGTGGTCAGGTCGATGTCGCCCGAGGCGGTCGCAACGCCAACGCCAGCGTCCTCGGCGAGGAGGATGAGCTCCTCCAAGTCAAGCATCGAGCGAGTCATACGGTCGATGTGCCAGGCGACGATGATGTCCACCGCGCGGGCCTCGACCATGGCCAGAACCGACTTCCAAGCCGGCCGCTCCTTGCCGGTTGAGGCCGAGATCGAATTGTCGACCTGCTCGTCCACCACGGTCCATCCGCGCAGCTCACAGAGCCTTCGGCAGGCTTCGAGTTGCCGCTCGACCGAGCGTCTCTCCCCAGTGACATCTAGGGAAACGCGCGCGTAGATTGCTACGCGCTTGCTTCGGAAAGTCTCGGGCGCTTCCACCGGTAATCCTCAATCTGGCGTCAGGCCGCCAGTGTGTGTTTCTTTCGGGTGGGGGCGAGCAGCGTGCGTATAAGGCGGCATTGCTCGCTGGTGAGCGGTGGGGGCGGGTCAGTTTCCCTACGGCGCCTCGCGATCTCGATCGCCTCATCCAGAGAGAGCTTCACAGTGCCGCTCGGCCGTCCATGGGCCATGGGCCCCACTTCGTGGGCAGCGGCGCGGAGGGGTGTTCCTCTGGTTTCTCGGCGCACATCTCGATCTCCGTAGGTGGACCCCACTTTTCGCGTCTCGTCAGAGACCTCGTCGATCGTCAGCTTTTGCCCATTTCGAACCTCTAGCGCCATGACGTCACCTCGCGATTCCGGATAGACGCGGAGTCGGCGAGCAAGTCAGAAGCAGCGGCCAGCTCGGGGTGAAAGAGGGCAGGGGGTATCGCGGATCGGCACATGAGGTGGTGTTCCTTACGGAGGAGGAGCGCGGGGCGAAAGACCGGAATCAACGACGCCGGGAACCCACGTCAGCTCGGCACAGGTACCGCTGGGCGGCTGAGGATTTCAAGCCAGTAGCAGGCAGCAGCCGCTCATTACCTCCTGTCGCCTATGCGGCACTCCCTACGGCGTCCGCTACGGCTCCACCGCCAAGCACAACCGCTGCGAACACTCTCAATGGTCTTCACGAACGACCATTTGCCCAACCACCGATCTTCGGCTATATTCCGCGCCCGCGCAGGCAGGCTCGCGAACTCCTTCCGGCATACGAAGCTCAGAAAGTCGGCCGCTAGGACCGAAGCGCAGGGGTCTCGTCATCAGCGACGAGACCCAGCAGGTGGTCGGCAGTAAGGCGGTCAAGGTTTTGGGCTACAGCTCGCTCGGAGATGCCCACGGCTCTGGCAACGTGACGAGTTGATCCGCCGGGATGCCTCGCGATGTGCGCGATGACTTCGCGGTCGCGGCGGTAGCCGCCTTGCAGCAGATCCTCGCTAAACAGCCCGGCCGCAGCGCAGTGGACAGGGATCCGTAGTCCTGCGTCTGCTGGGCGGTCCATGCGTTCGTGGCGCCGAGCGCCAGCAGGACAGGTGCAGTGAAGCGGGCGGATCGGAAGGTTCGAGACAGGTGGACCTCCATGAGACAGGGGTTTGGCTGCGAGTCCGAGTGGCGCAGGCCGTGGGCTTTCGAGGCGGCCAGCCGACAAGCCGTCCGCTCCAGGAGCCCGCATCCCTTCACTGACCTGGTGTTTTCGGGGACGTTGTACGTTGACATGGTTCCGGAGGAGGTTCCAGTCCCTAGGGGCTCTTTCTCGTCTGCCGTGGGCGGATGTGTCCTTTGACATTGAAGTCAGTCGCTTTGTCATCCAATCGAGGCGTTTGACAACGAACCCAGTCGTTTCGGCTTTTGTGACAGTGAACCTAGTCGTGTGGAGTGAGCACGCTGGGGGTGTTGTATGGCCGTACCGGCTGGGGCGGACGGGGCCGTGCCGTACGTCGAGGTGTCGTGTGTGGAAGGCAAGCGCGATCGTCGGCGGCGTCCGCTGTTGGACTGCGTGTCGGTCAGGTTCGAGTACGCGAGGCCGGTACGGCCGTTTCGGTGGCCGCCGGGTGGGCGCTGGTTCCCGGGCTGGTACTGGGCGGCGACGACCGGGCAGCTTGTCGGTTTCGAGTCGTGGCTGGAGCGGGACCGTCTCATGCTCATGGACTTCGATCCCGCGGTGGTGGGTGTCGCTTCCCAGCCGTTCTGGCTGTACTGGCACGACGGTACGCGTGAGCGTCGGCATGCCCCGGACTTCTTCGTGCGCCGTGCGGATGGCTCGGCCGTGGTCGTCGACGTCCGCGCCGACGACTGCATCGCACCGCGCGATGCCGAGGCGTTCGAGGTGACGCGCAGGGCCTGCGCGGAAGCCGGGTGGGGCTTCGAGCGGGTGGGGACGCCGGAGGCGGTGCTGCTGGCGAACGTGCGGTGGCTGTCGCGTTACCGTCACCCCCGCTGTCGGCAGGGTCCGGTCGCGGCCCGGCTGATGGAGGTCTTCTCGCAGCCGGGGCCGCTGTTGTCCGGGGCCGACAGGGCCGGCGACCGGCTGGCGACGCTGCCCGTGTTGTTCCACCTGCTGTGGAGGCAGGAGCTGTCCGCCGAGGCGATGGCGGTCGAACTGCTGAGCCCGCGCACGGTGGTGCACCTGGCCGACGGGGGTGCCCGATGAAGGAGGAAAGGCAACGGGTTCCGCCGACCGCCCGGATTGCCGAGTTCCCCAAGAAGGCTGCTGACCAGGCTCGTTGGTGGGAGGGGCATATTTTGGAGGTGCTGCACGGTCTGCCGCCGGATGCCCCCCAGGGGGCGGTGCCACGACCGGAGTTCGACCCCAGGCTGCACTCGCTGGCCGAACGCGAACGCGCCAAGGCTGCCGAGCTGAGGGCGGCGGGCCACCGGGTGACGGCCAGTGGCCTCAAGCAGCGGCGTCATCGCTATCGACGCGACGGGCTGGTCGGGCTGGCCGACGGCCGGACGGCCAAGCAGATGCCTCCCTTCGGCCGAATTTCCCCGGTGGTGATCGACGGGATGCGGCAGGCGATTGCCGAGACGGCTGACGCCTCCTCGCGGACGATCGGATTCATCATCTGGCGGACCAGGCAGATCGTGGCGTCCCGCGAGGATGGCGACGGCATCGAGTGGCCCCACGAGCGCACGCTTTATCGGCTGTTCGACAAACTGGCGGCCGGGACGCATGCGACCGGCTCGGCGACTACGCGCCGCTCGCTGCGTGCGCGTCCGGCCGGCCCGTTCGGGGAGGTGCCGGCCATCGCTCCGGGCGAGTTGATGCAGATCGACTCCAGTCCGCTGGATGTCCTGGTGCGCCTCGACGACGGCATCGCGGAGAAGGTCGAGTTGACTGCGCTAGTCGATATCGCGTCCAGGTCGATCACTGCTGCGGTGCTGCGGCCGACGACGAAGGCGGCCGACGCCTCCGCCCTGGTGGCCCGCAGCATCACGCCGGAGATGATGCGTCCGGGCTGGCCGGAGTCGCTGCGCATGTCCCGGTCGGTGCTGCCGCACCGCCGGCTGCTGGCCTTGGACGAACGGCTGGAGCATGCGGCGGCGAGGCCGGTGATCGTTCCGGAGACGGTCGTCTGCGACCACGGCAAGGTGTTCATCTCGAACAACTTCCGGGCTTCCTGCCGCTTCTTGGGCATCACGCTGCAGCCGACGCACAAGGCGTCGCCCTTCGAGAAGGGAGTGATCGAGAAGACCCTGGGGTCGGTGGCGACGCTGTTCGCGCAGTTCGTCACGGGCTACACCGGCCGGTCGGTGGACCGCCGCGGCCGGCACCTGGAGGACGGGCCGTTGTGGTCGCTGCCCGAGCTGCAGGACCTGCTGGACGAGTGGATCGTCGCGGTCTGGCAGAACCGGCCGCATGACGCCCTGCGCGACCCGGACGCGCCGAAGCGGGCTTTCTCGCCGAACGAGAGGTACGCGATGCTGCTGGAGTCGAGCGGCTACGTTGCGGCCCCGATGAGCGGTGAGGACTACGTCGAGCTGCTGCCGGAACGGTGGCAGGCGATCAACGCCTACGGCATCATGATCAACCACCGCACTTACGACAGCCCGGCGTTGAACCCGCTGCGCCGTCAGCGCTCCGGCGTCGCGGAGAAGAACGGCTTGTGGGAGATCCACCACGATCCCTACGACGTCTCCCGGATCTGGGTACGCGACCGACGCGGCGAGGGGGACCGGTGGATCACCGTGTTCTGGCGGCACCTGCACCGCGTCGGCGTCCCGTTCGGCGAAATGGCCTGGGACCACGCCCGCCGACAGGCCCCGGAGCATTGGAACGAGGCACAGATCGCGGACGCGGCAGCCGCCCTGCTCCAGCGCGCCCACGATGGCCCCCGGGATGAGAAGGACGCCCCGGCTAGACAGTCTCAGAAAGATCGCCGGGTCGCCGCCCGCACCCGGGCGACCGCCCCAGGCCGGGAGACCCCCGATCCGCCAACTGACAGCGCCCCGGTGGATGAGGACACAGACACCGCGTCGGCGAAGGTCACCCCGCTCGGTCTGTTCGACCCGCTCGCCAACCCCTGGAGGCGCCCGTGACCCCATCCATGCCGGCAGCCCGGCGCCCCGCATTGCGGGAGGCCGACGCCGAGGCCGGCCGACAGCTGAACACCCTGACCGGATGGCGCAGATTCATCGACGGGCCACCCGCACCCCCGGCCCTGTCATCCCGAAGCGCTTGGCAGCGGATGTCAGCGTCCGAGCGGAACCTCTACGACGAAGACCGCCTGGACCATCACGCCCGCATGCTGACGATCGCCACCTCGTTCGTCGAGAAGACGGCGATCTGTGGCCGCCGCCTGGTCCTGCTCAACCGCCACGCGATCAGCGCCCGCCGCGGGCTGATCGTTTCCGGCCCCGCAGGCACCGGCAAGACCATCGCCATCACCCAGCTGGGACACTCCCACGAACTCCTCGACCAGGCCCGGCACCCCCACCTCACCGACCGCATCCCGGTCGTCTATGTCACCGTGCCGCCTGCCGCGACCGCCCGCATGATCGCAACCGAGTTCGCCCGATTCCTGGGCCTGCCGGTGCGGGCCCGCTCGAACATGACCGACATCATCGAGGCCGTCGTCGGTGTCTGCACCGACACGCGCACCGGCCTGGTACTGGTCGACGAACTCCACAACATCTCACTCACCAGCCGCCACGGCGCCGAAGTCGCCGACACGCTCAAGTACTTCTCCGAGCGCCTGCCCGCCACCTTCATCTACGCCGGCATCGACATCGCCGAATCCAGCCTGCTGTCCGGGACACGCGGCGCCCAGATCTCCGGCCGCTTCACCCTCATCCCCTCCCGCCCCTTCCCCTACAACAGCGAATGGAAGGGCCTGGTCGCCACCATGGAGGACACCCTGCGGCTGCACCACCACCGCCCAGGCACGCTCACCGGCCTGGACCGCTTCCTGCACGACCACACCGGCGGCATGATCGGATCACTCTCCCACGCCATCCGCGGAGCCGCGCTCGACGCCATCCTCACCGGCACCGAGAAGATCACCAAGAAGAGCCTCCAGGACATTCCGCTCGACCACACCGCCCACACCACGGCGTCGCTGGCCACGAAGACTGCAACATGCCGATGAAGAGCGAACTACCACCCCGGGTTGCACCGCTGCCGGTCCGGCTGCGCCCCTGCCTGGGGGAATCCGCGAACTCCTACATCCGGCGCCTGGCGCGCGCCAACCATCTCAAGCCGAGCTTCCTGCACTGCTATCTCTGCGGCCCACCGCAGTGGTTCGGCAAGCCGCTCCTCGAGCACCTCGCTACGGCCGCAGGCCACCCGCCCGAAGCACTCGAACGCGCCCTTGCTGACGCCAACGCCCTCGGCGGCACGAACCGACCACGTCGGCGCCTCCCCAGGAAGAATCCCTTCACCGGGCACCGGGACCTGGCCGACCGCATCGCTCAGGAAGCCCTGAACGGCACGCCGATCCGCACGCTCGCAAAGCGCCACAACCTCAGCTGCTGGGACATCCGCTTCGCCCTGGAGATCCCACGCCTGACCACCACACTGATGGGTCCGCTGACCGACCCGATCACAGGCGCACTCGCCGACCTGATCGAGAACATGATCAGAAAGAACCTCAGCGGACGGCAGATCTGGATGGAACTCATGGACCACCACGACTACGTGGTCACCTACGACAGCATCCACCACTACATCCGGCACACCCGATCCCGTGACAGCGAGCAACGCAACAGGGCACTGGATCGTGAGTACGCAACCGGAGCGCCAACGGCCCTGTCGCACACAGGAAACAGAAGCACCAGGCCAGAGTAGGTCTACCCACATCCGGAAGGCCGCTCTACTCTACGCTTCGAGCAGGACAGCATCACTCGCCCAACGCTGTCCTCCCGGAAGCGAACACGGCCGGGAAAGACTCCCGCGTCGTCCCGGCCACCGGCGAGGACACCCCGCGCGAGGCTCGTTGAGGGAGGGGCTCAGGCACTCGCGCACACGGCCGTCGCCGGACCGCCGACAACAGACCGGCGGCGGCCGCCACAGTGAGCCCAGCAGGGTCTCGGCCAAGAGCACGGTGTCCAGGGCGCCTACCCCAAACGGAAACCCCCATGCCATCATCATGCGCCACTTGACGCATCCCCCCTCGATGCACCACAACGGGCCATATGGCAGGGAAGTACAACTCGACTGACTCGCAGGAGCGGCTGTCCATCCAGGACGCGTCCACCAGCGACCATCACGTCCTGCTGCGGCTCGCCGGCGACTTGGACTACGCCACCATCCCCGCTCTCTGCGACACGGTCGTGGACATCATGTCCGACGGCAAACGGCACCTCGTCCTGGACCTCTCCAAGATCACCTGGTGCGACAACGCCAGCCTCTACACCCTGCTCGGCATCCGCAGCGCGCTCCAGCACGCCGACGGAAGCCTCGCCCTCACGGCGGCAAGCCCCGCCATCCACCAGGCACTCGAACGCACCAGCCTCAATCCCCGCCTGCCCCTCGCCACCGGGATCGACCGTGTCCCGCCACAAGCAGGCGGGCCCCCAACCAGCGAATGAATGGTCAGCCTCCCCCCTTGACATCCAACCCAGTCGCCCCAGGTCAGCGCACTGCACGCGACTATCTTCGATGTCAAAGGACAGGATGCCGGGCGGCGAAGGTGCGTTCGGGGCAGTCCCGTTGGGCACCGTCCAGCCGGGGGCGTTCAGGATTCGACGGTGGCGGCGAGCTATGAGAAGGGCTCGTGCGGGACTGCCGGCTCCAACACAAGGGCGGCCGTGGCGAGCACACCCGGGTCATCACCTTCGGCCTGACCGGGCTGCTGTCGCATCCACGCTTCCTAGCCGAGTGTCGCGGATGCTGCGGCCTGGTGCGTCGGCTGGCTCAGATGACCATCGTGCCAGCGACGGCTGGCCCGAGGTGCTCGAGCTAGACGACACCTCGCCGCGCCAGACCGGCCCCGCCATACACGGGCTCGCCCGGCTCAGGGACGCTCTCCACGAACTCGGACCGGGCCTCACCCTCCGCGGCGGGGTCGACGCCACCAGCCTGCTGGAACGAGCCGAGCCGCTGTCGGAGCACGGCTTTCACTGTCTGCTCTACCACCGTCGGCCCAGCGGCAGCTGGGGGTGGCGCACCTACGTCGTGACCGATCCGAGCCCGAGCAAGACCGCGCTGTGCCTGCTGGCACTCTCCACGGTCGCCTCCGGGACCGGCCCCGGAGGCGAACCCGCGTACCACGACATGCTCCTGGACACGGGAGGGGTCTACGGCCAGGTACAGAAGAAGGGGCTGCCCGAAGCGGTGGCGGAGGCCAGGCAGTGGCTGCGCAACCACCACCGCTTGCGGCCGGGGCCCGCGAGCACCGACGGTTCCCGAAATGCTAGGTACAGCACCGCCAGAGCCGAGCCGCGGGACGGAGCACGGGTTCAGGCTAAGAGGAAACCCAGCTCAGCTTGCGCGGACGCGCTCGAGAAGGTCGTTGACGCCGTCGGCTCCGGCGTACCTCTTGAATCCAGGCGTAAGGTCGCGTACCAGGGCCACGCAGCGCGGGGCGCCGATCTTCTTGGCCAAGGTGAGCGACTGCATCGCGGCAGCTGCGGCCTGGTCGGCGTCGCCCGCCCGAAGAAGGCTGCCCGCCTCGTAGCTGAGGAACACAGCCCGCGTTTTGTCGCGGGCGCCAGGAAGCAGAGCTGTGCCCTCCTCGATCAGCTCGCGGGCGCGCTCCGGTTCGCCGAGGTCGAGCAGGCATTGCCCCGAATCCACCAACAGATCGGCGGGAGACATCCACGAGCACCATGCCGGCGGTTCACCTGCAGTCCTCGCCAGCTCCTGTTCGGCTGTGGCCAGGGAGCGGCGGCAAGTGTATGCCTCGCCAAGCGCAGCCTGGGCGCGTGCGAGGCGAAGGTGCAGCAGCGAGCGGGCGGTGGGGTGTTCCGTGCGCAGGACGGCGCTATCGAGGATCTGCGCGGCAGTCTTCGGATCCTTCAGCCAGGTGGCCTGGTAGGCGAGGTCCGACATGATGCCGGCGCCGAGGTCGCGGTCGCCGGAGGCGTGGGCGCTGTGCAGGGCTCCGTGCCAGAAGCGGCTGGCTGCGGCGTGCTTGCCCTGGTCGAAGCGGTGCCAGCCGACGGTGGAGGACATACGCGCGGCCAGGGTGTGGAGGCGCTGACCGACGGGTTGGGTGTAGTTGCCGCCTTCGATCAGGTCGGTCACGGTCGTCAGGTGGGCGTCGAGGAGCGTGCGCGTATGCTGGCGCTGCTCGGTGATGAGACCGGTGAGCTTCTGCCCGGTGGCTTCCAGCAGGTCGACGAGTTCGGCATCGACGGGTTTGCCGTCCAGCGCGGCTGCCAGGGTTTGGGGCTCGGTGCTGGCCCACTGGTGGGCGAGGCCGACCAGGGCTGCGGAGCTGTAGGTCAGGAACGTGCGGCGGTCCATGGAGGTTCGCAGGGCCTCTCGAAGAGCAGGAACGGTGCTGTTGGGCCCGAGGGGTATGGAGCTGTCGCGGCCGGGCAGCCAGTGAGGCCAGCCGAGCGTGGTAGCGAGGCTCTGGTCGATCTCGAACACATCGGCGAGGAGCATCTGGGAGTCGTCATCGGGGGTGGCCCGGTTGTTCTCCCAGTTCCAGATCCGCTGCCGGTCCACGCCGGACCGAAATCCTCGCCGTAGCGCGGCCCGCCGGACCCGGCGGGCGAGTTCGGGCTGGGACCATCCACGCTCGATCCGGGCGTGGGCGATCGGGTGGCGGATCAGGTCGTCCACGGGAGCCATCCCATCATCCTGCGTGACCAGAAGCGTACTGCGCGTGGCGCGGGACTACACCGGAACTACGCCCAACTCCTGTCCTGGGTCGAACTGTTGAGCTGTACTCCCAGAAGATCCCCGCTGCCGGGGCGGGGCGGAAACCCCGGAGAGGAGGTACGGCATGAGCGAGTCGAAGAAGACCGCGACGCCGAAGGTGACCGCCGAGGCGGTGCGGACCCTGCAGCGTCGTGTGAAGGCGTTCGCCGCGACCGGTGCCACCAGCCACGCGCCGACCACGTACCACCGGTGACGCGCACCTGCTGGTGAGTAGACGGCGGCCGGGGACGCCGTAACCGTCCCCGGCCGCTCCTGCCCGCACGTTCCACGACCACGCAAGAGGAGAAGCACAATGGCCGCTCCCGCCGGGCTGGAGCTGACGTTCCTGGGCCACCAGACGTGGCACATTACCGACGGCCTGTCCACGGTACTACTCGACCCGATCCTGGCCGAAGCCTTCGGTGCAGGGAACCTGCAATTCCCCATCTGGCCGCCCCGCAGCGTCGACGTCGCAGCGATGCCGCTGCCGGACGCGGTGATCCTCAGCCACGAGCACCTGGACCACTTCCACCTGCCCTCTCTGAACCTGCTACCGAAGACCGTCCCGGTGTACACCGGCATAACGACGCCGGCCGCCGTCACCGACGCCATCGAGGTACTCGGCTTCACCGTGCACCGCCTCAACCACACCACGCCCCTGACCGTCGGCGACATCGAGATCACCCTCTATCCAGCTGGCGCCCGCACCCTGTTCTGGGAGCAGCGCGTCGCCCAGCCCCTGGTCCGGCTCGCCGGCTCCACGGGCAACGACGTGTTCATCGGCGTCGATGCCGACGTCTCGGACCTCTACATCGAGCAGCTGGCCGACGGGACGCTGGCGCCCCCGCGCCTGGCGATCGTGTCCAACAACGCGCAGACCGTCCCGTACGGGGCGCTCGGCGCGGACAACAACCTGCTGCCCGGCATGGACGGCCCACGCAACCGCAAGACCGGCATCAGCATCCTGAACGGCCTGCTGATCGACTACTGCAAACCGCTCGACGGCGTGGCGGACGTCGCGCTCTGCGGCAACGGGTTCACAGCCCCGCGCAGCCCCCACGGCCCGTTCCTCTACGCGGACCACGCCGCACTCGCCGATGCCGCCAATGCCCTCCAGCACCTCTTCCGCGTGCACGGCCCGCGCCCCGGGGACCGGCTCACCGTTTCGCGCGGCGCCGGCCCCATCACCACCTCCCGCGCCGCGTGGGTCCAGCTCGACCAGGCCGCCGAGGCCCGTGCCGCGGAAGAGCAGCGGTCCTTCCTCGCCGACCCGAAGGAGGTGGAGCCCACCCCGATCACCGCGCCCCTGCCGGAAGAGGAATGGGAGACGGCACAGACTCTGCTCGCGGAGGAACTGCCGCGAATGGCCCGAGAGTTGATCGCGACCCGGATGGGTGCCCTGGCCTCGGGCATCCACGACTACCTCCACGGCCCGGTCGGCTCCCGCCGCGCCGTGCTGCGGCTGCTCGACCCGCCCGGCGTCGAGGGCAGCATCGAGTCCTACGCCTGGAACATCACCGGGCCCGCCTGGGAGCTGGTGTCGTCCACCAGCCGCGAAGAGGCCATGGCGGCCTATCCGTTCGGCATCGAGATCTTCTACCAGGACCTGATCGCCGTTTTCCAGGGCCGCGCTCAGATCTGGGACGTCGTCGGCGGCTCGTACCAGGGCTGGCACATCGGCGAACCGCTCGACTCCCCGGTGTACGCCCTGTTCGCCGTCTACGGCGAGCACCAACGCCCCGACCTGGCCGCCCGCTGCTACGAACACAGCCTCACCGCGCTCGGCTACATCCAGGGCGCCACAGCATGAGCACCCCCCTGGCCGGGCCACTCGCCGGCGCCGCCCGCGTGCGGCCCGACGGGTGGCTCGCCACCGCGCTCACCACCGACCCTGACCAGGCGGAGGCCCAAGCCCGCTCCCTGATCTACCGCCATCACCCGGCCGCACCCGGGCCGGTGCGCTGCCTGACCGCCCGCTACCGCACCGCGACCTTCACCCTCGGTGCCCCGCCCCGCCAGCTCCTCAAGCGCCACGGCGACGAGGCCGCCTACCTCGGCGAGGTCCTCGCCTACCAACTCCTTGAGGGCGAACAGGTCCTGCCTGAGCTGCACAGCTCCAGCGACACCTGCCGCACCCTGATGGTCGACTTCCTCGAGGAGATAGCGGACATCGACCACGAGGACGGATTCGAGGAGTTGATCGCCGCCGTCGCGGCCATCCACACCGCCCCTGCCCGATGGCCCGAGCACATCGCCCAGACCATGAGCCCCTGGCGCCTGGCCAGTACAACCGCCTCGCCGGTCCCGGCATGGATCCGTGATCCAGCAGCGTGGCAGGATCTGCTGCAGCTGACGGCCAGCGCGCACGGCGAAGGCCATGTGCCTCTGGGCCATCTCGACCTCAAGGCCGACCACTGCCGGCGTCGCCCCGACGGACGCCTTGCTCTGGTCGACGCCGAGACCTTGCGCCCGGACCTGACGGGACTACCGGACCTGATCACCCTCGCCTACCTCGGACAGGTGGAAGGGCGCACGCTGGCCCCGCGCTGGGCCCGCCAGGCATACCGTCGTCACACCAACGATCTCGGCGCCCAGTGGACCGACGCCGGCCTCGTGCGCGCGCTGACCGCGTTCGCCACGGCCACCGGCCTCACCTCACTGCACGGCGTCGACCAGTGACCGACGGAGGCACCCGTGTTCAACGGCATCCGCGCCATCATGATCTTCGCCGAAGACCCCGAGAAGTCCGCCCGCTGGTGGAGCAACATCCTCGGCTCCGAAGTCCACCTCGACGTCGACGGCGATGCCGTCTACGCCTGGCTCGACGTCGCCGGCGTCGAGTTCGGCTTCCACCCCCTGGACGAGAAGCGCAACCGGCGCGGCGGCAGCCCCGTGCCGTACTGGGCTGTCGACGACGTCGACGCCGTACGACAGCGCCTTCTCGACGCCGGCTGCACCCACCACCGCGGCCCCCTCGACGTCGGCGACGGCACCGGCCGAAAGATTGCACAGCTCACCGACCCATTCGGCAACGTGATCGGCATCGACGGATTCTGACACCCCACGGAGGGCACCCATGCGCCACTGGCCGCTCACCCGGCTCACGCTCACCACCCCTGACCTGGTCTTGCGCGTCCCCGACGACGAGCAGCTCGACGAACTCGCACAGGTGGCGGCCGACGGCGTTGTCCCACCCGGCGCCGTGTACTTCCCACAGCCCTGGGCCTCCGGCACCCCCGAGCAGACCGCCCGCAACATCGTCCAGAACCACTGGTGGGCCCGCGGCGACTGGCGCGAGGACAACTGGCGCCTCCTCCTCGCTGTCTTCCGCGACGGCCGGGTCATCGGGCAGCAGAACCTCTCCGCCCGCGACTTCCGCATCACGCGCGAGGCCCGCACCGGCTTCTGGCTCGGCCTCCGTTTCCAGGGCCGCGGCTTCGGCACCCAGATGCGCGCCGCCGCCCTCCACCTCGCCTTCGCCTACCTCGGCGCCGAGCGGGTCACCTCCACCGCCTTCGCGGACAACGCCGCCTCCCGCCGCGTCTCCGAGAAGTTCGGATACGAGCCCAACGGTGTGCGACGCCTCGCCGTCGACCAGCACCTAGTCGAGGCCCACGAAGCCGTCCTCACCGTCGAACGGTGGCACGGGCAGCCCCAACAGCCCACCCTGGTCGAAGGCTTCGACGAATGCCAGCACGTGTTCGGAGTCCCTACAGCGCCCGAACCCATCGACGTCGTTCTGCACCTGTAACGCAGGCGATGCTGTGCTCCCATCTGCAGCACCCGGAGACTTAGCTCCAGACAGCGGCGACACCGCGTTGAGCAAGGTGGCCACCACGCCAAGGCCAGCCAGCGGAGCGTCGGCCAAGTAGATGAAGCACACCCCGGGCAAGGACGGCGACCCATACGCTGGTCAGATGGATGCAGCCGGCGACAAAGTCAGCGCCCGCACGCGCAACCGAATGCGAGAACTCAGCTCGGCGATCAAACTGGCCGATCTCGACGCTTGCTGGGCCGCAGGTGGGTTCACCCGAGTTCCGGTCCCCGAAGGCAGGTCCGGCGGTGCACGCAAGGCCCTGTTCGACTCCTACGCCGACGGTGTCTCCTGGGGCGACGAGGAAGAGGTCCAGCGGGCACTGGGCGTGTTCGAGGCGATGCTCCGCCGCCACCGCCCCGACGAGCCCTCCCCGTACTGGGAGAAGACCCTGGCAGAGATCGCTGAGGAGTTCGCCCACGACGGCTATGAAATCAGTCCGTCTCTCAAGATCCTCGGCATAGGAGACTGGCGCCCCGAGCATGCACGAGAAGACGACCTTGCGTACAAGGAAGCGCTCCGCCTCCTTCGCGGAGCCCGCAACCAGATGGAGCGACTGCATCGCCTAACGAAGGGCATGGTCGAAGAGCGGCTGCGCGACATCCTGCTCGTGGCCCTGAACGCCTACTTCGAAGGCCGCGGTACCGGCGAGACCTACAACGGCGACGGCAAGAACGACATCTTGGTCAGAGTTGGGGAGCGCAACATACTGATCGCGGAGTGCAAGATCTGGGACGGGGCAAAGTCGATCTCCGACGCCTTGGACCAACTGTTCCGGTACGTGGACAACGGCGCCACACGCACAGCGCTGATCGTCTTCTTCCGCACAAATGACCCCGGGCCACTCATCGCGAGGGCAGTCGACGCCATCGAGAACCACCCGAACCATGAGTCCACCGACCGAACCCTGGTCGAACACCACCAGCAGTGGTCCTTCAAGAACCACGGGAACGGCAATCCCGGCACTGCCACTCGCGCAACAGTTGCATTCATCCCCTTCGTCATCGCCTGACCCAAAGGGCAAGGCAGCAAGCCCAGACCTCAGGGGCGTGCTCGGGACATCGCCATGCCGAGCTTCCTCCAGGCTCAGCAGACTCCATGTACAGATCCGACAGTGGAAGCACCATGCTGTCCGACGCACCCGCCGTGGTGGACTCGTTCTCCCTCCCTCACAGCGCCCCAGCCTCCGAGACCACCGAGGCGACGTGAAACAACCCGCCCACGTGGGACAACTGGAAGAAGAAGTGACCACCGCCGGCGACTCTCCCGCCCCGGGGGCGCCGCCGGCCCCGCACAGGCCCACCTCGCTGGAAGGCATCACGATGGCAACCCGCACGATCCGCCGCACGAGCGTCACCCTGCCCTCGCTGGACGAGCCCGGCCTGTACCTGTCCAACGTGACGTCACTCGAAGGCGGCCGTGGCCGAGTCGCGGAGTTCCACTACGGCGACGCGACCCTGCGTGCCCTCGACCTAGCCGACGCGCAGCTGATCGACGGACGCATCTCCGCGCTCAAGATCCAGCGCGCCCGGTTCGAGAAGCTCCGCGTCGACTCGGTGGAATTCACCGGCTGCGACCTGTCCTCCCTGCACTGGTCCGACAGCAAGATCACCCGCGTCGTCTTCCGGGACTGCAAACTGATGGGCGCCACCTTGGAGGACATCACCCTCGACGAGGTGCTGTTCGAGAACTGCAAGCTCGACTACAGCACCCTCCGCCTCCGTGCCACCGGTCCGGTGATCTTCTCCCAGTGCTCCCTGCGGGAGACTACATTCCACACGGCCGACCTGAGGACCGCAGCGTTCGACGACTGCGATCTGCGGCTCGCCGAGTTCAACGGCGGCACGTACCGCGGCATGGATCTGCGCGGCAACAACCTCGCACAGCTCCGCGGCATCGCCTCGCTCAAGCAGGTGACTATCGACCGAGCCCAGACGCTACAACTTGCCGAGGCACTTGCCGCGGAGTGGGACGTCACCTACGGCGAAGACCTCGACGACAAGTAGCCACACCCGCCCTCGGGAGGCTGGCCATGGGGCCACGGCTCGCATTCGAAACGTTCGACGACATGCGCAGCAGGTGCGAAACAGCAACAGTGCGACAAATCCATGGCGAGCCCGGCTACGACTACGGCGCCGTCCTTCCCACTAGCGACTGGGAACCCGTCACCACCCGCGAGGCCGAACGGCTCCGCCCCGACAGCGCAACGCCAACCAGCGTCCTGGTCGAACTCGTCCACCAACCACTGCCTGACCTCGACCCGGACGACCTGGCGGGCCGCCTCGAAACAGCCGCACGCCTCGACCCACTTGATGGCCGCTGGCCCACCAAACTCCTGGGCTGCACGTCCAGCCCCGGCAACTGGACCACCACCACCGAGGATTCCGCCATCGGCCGCCGCATCGGCCTGCACGTCGACAACTTCGACCGGCTGCCCTACGCCAGGCGCCACGAGGGCCGCCGGCGGCTCTGCCTCAACCTCGGCCCCGGTACGCGCTACCTGCTCATCGGCGACCACGACGTACAGCACATTTGCCGCACACTCCACGCGGATCTGGATCGGCACTACCCCCACACCGAGGACATACGCCGGTACGTCACCGCGGGGCACCCTCTGCACTGCCTGCGCGTCCGCCTCGAACCGGGCGACGGGTACATCGCTGCCACAGAACTCCTGCCCCACGACGGCTCCACCGCCGGAACCGCCCAGCCCTCCATCGCTGCCTTCTGGCTCGGACATCCACCACACGCGAAGTGACTGAGCAACCGCCTCCTCGACCCGTGTTCCAGGAGGCCGGCCTGCGGACTCGACGCTCGTCCGCCGACCTGTCACCCCACAGCCTGCCACCGCCACGGACGTGACCCTTGCAGGCCCCGAACACACGCGATGCGATAGCGAGCTTGGTCGAGCGCGTCCGGGGCGTGGTCCGCGATCTGGACTGCGAAGGTCACGAGGCGCAGCTCTCTGATGCCGCGAAGCGTCGGATAGCCGGCCCAGGTCCTGACGTCATAACCGTAGAGCTCGCAATAGGCTGTATACCGCTCCTCTGAGAGTGTGCCGAAGGTGTCATATGCGACGGCGGTCGACGTCAGGTCCCACTCGGGCGGGCCAAGCGAGGTGCGTTCGAAGTCCATGAGGAGCGCCGCCTCGTCGGTCACAGCGCAATTGCCGCCCCAAGCGTCGCCGTGGATCACACAATGTGGCCGTCCAGCGGGGAGCTGGCCCCACTGGTGCTGGAGTTCGTCGAGCCGGTTGAGGAGCCACTTCCGGTCGTCGTCACTCACCGAGCGTGCCGCGGCGAGACGGTCGGCGACACGGACAAAGGGCTGAAGCCGACCTATGGGAAAAGACGGCGCAGGCAACTCGTGCATCCGGCGCAGGAGTGGCGCAAGGTCGGCCTCGGTGCCGTGTCGGTGCGGCGGGAGAAGTTCCCAGAACGTCGCCGCGCGTCCGTCGGCATGAACGGGTTGTTCCCATGGCATGGGCCGCACTGCAGGGACGTTGTTCTCGGCGAGCCATCGCGCCACAGCCACTTCGCGCGCTGCTGCTGATTCCTGACCAGCTCGGGCGATGCGAACCACTACTCCGCCGGGGATCTTCCAGAGGTCGTTCTCGGCCAGCCGGATCGGCTCGGCGCCCTCTGGGGACAGCCCGGCGGCGGCCGTCACATCTTGGAGCACAAGGAATGACTCTTCGGTCCGCGTCGGCGTCATACGAGGACCGTAGTGGTGATCCGCTCCCGCAATTCGGCCACCTCTGACTTCCGGGCGTATCTGGCAGACGCCTTGGCCAAGTCCTGGACATCGGAAACAGCGCGGTTGGAGCGAAGTCGCCCCACTTCATCCATGGCTCGGTGCGCGACAGCCACAGCACGCTGTGGGTCGCCAGTGGCCATAATCAGCGTGGCGAGCTTGGTGCCCGAGAGAGCACGCGAGCGAACATATTCGTCCGTGTGTCCCTCGATGGCAGCCCTCAACCGACGTGCTGCCATCGCAGGGGACTGCCCTGGCAGCAAAGCGATGTCGAACAACGCATGCCCGGAGTCCCCGTAGTGCTGGGCTTCGTCGTAGTACGCCATCCACGCGGCGTCCTCACCATTCCGCGCGCCTGCGAACACGTCGTCTGACTGGCCGATGGCGGCCAAGGTCTCGGTCGGGTTCTGCATCTTCGCCCAGGCTCTGGCCCTGGCGTTGTGGAGCATGGCCTGTTCGCGGTGCGTGAGTCGATCGGAGCGCACGAGACCGTTCTCAGCATGGGTGAGGCCCGCGTCGGGTCGGCCGCACCAGATTTCGTGGCGTGCCTGCCAGTTGAGCGCATTGGCCCGAAGGTGCCAGTTGCCGGCTTGCTCGGCGCACCACGTTCCGAACTGGAGCAGGTGCGTCGCGTCCTCGTGCTCGTAGGCGTCGAATGCCGAGGCGCCCATCACGATCGAGAGGCGGCCGACTGCGGTGTACAGGTCTGCATCCAGTTCCGGCGGGCGCTTCAAGGTGAGCAGGTCCTTGGCCCAGATGAACAGCCCGATTGAGGACCTGCGGGCGATCCCGCCTCCGCCATAGAGGTTGTCCCATCCGGCGAGGGTGTTGGCGGCGGTTCGTACCTGTTCAATGTCCTCCGGCCGGACGACCGTGGGGAGTGCCTTTGGTCCTGTCTTGGGGAGAAGGTCGGTGAACATTCCGGGGCCAAGGGCGGCTATGCCAGTGAGGGCGAAGAGGGAACGGCGCTCCACGGGTGAAAGACTCCGATCCGGAAGGACGGGCAGGTGCTCTCCAAGGATGCCCTTGGCCAATCCACCGAAGCCGTCGAGCAAGGGTTCGGTTTTCGGTTTGTCCGCATCAACCCGCTGCGCACCCGCTTCCTCTTCGACCAGACGCCACAGCCGCACGAGTGCGCCTCCCGCGTCTAAGGCATCATCCAGCAACCTGGCCAGGGCAGCGTCGCACGGGCGCTCGTTCTTCTCGATGCGCTCGATCGAAGTGCCGCTGAGGTGCACTTTTGCCCCCAGCGCCTTGGACGACAGGCCCCGGGCCCTCCGCCAGTTTCGTAGCTCCTTGCCCCACCAATCTCGCGCCGACAGCGTCTCATCCAGGGGCCTGGGCTTTTGCGGCACGGCTATCCCCCTTCGACGCCCTGATGCGGACAACGTTCTGCGTTCCCATTGTCCGCATCAGCAATCCCTCGCACAGACTTTTCTTCGGACTGAGCCACCAGTGCTCCCTGTGGATTTCCCACCCATCTAGGGGGATTGACGGAATCGCCGTGTGTTGGTGCAGGTGCGGCCCGGAGCCAGGGGCTCCGGGCCGCACGACCGTGTCGTAACGTCAGCCGTGCGGAAGAGCCTCGTGCCGCCGCAGGCTCGTCGTGAAGGCGCCCCACACTTCAGTCGCGAAGGCGACGTGCGGGGCGTTCGGCTTCTTGGAGTCTCGGACCCAAGCGCCGTCGGGCATGTCAGCGAGCTCCACGCATTCGGCGTTGGGGCTGCCGCTGTAACTGCTCTTGCGCCACATGGGTTCTTGGGGCTGCTCGGCCACGGATGTATCCCTCGTTACTTCTGGTTTCGCAGGTGCTTCTTACGGGCCTCGGCGATCAGCTCGGCCGAGGAGTCAGGGTCCAGCGCCTCCTGGCGCAGGAAGGTACGGACGTTGTCGTACTGCTGGCGTGCTCCCCCCTCTTCGAGGAACAGCGACCCGACCGCGGTCTCGACGAAGATGACGTCGAGCGAAGGCTCGGCTCCGCCGTAGACGATGAAGCTGGTCAGCGCCGCGCTGTACGCGCCTTGGTCGAACGGGAGCACCTGAATGGTGACGTTCCGCTCCTGCCTCCGGTCGAGCAGGAGATCCAACTGGTCGGCCATGACGTCCGGCCCACCGACCTTGCGGCAGAGCACGCTCTCGTCCAGGACTACGTGATACGCCGGCGGAGAGTCACGCGTGAGGATCTTCTGCCGCTGCATCCTCATGTCGAGGAACTCCGTGATGGCCTCGGGTTCCAGACTGTTTCCCGGCGTGGCCTTGATCGCCTCGGCGTACTGCTTGGTCTGCAGGAGACCGGGGACCACTCCGGTTGTGAACTGCCAGATCGAAGGGGCTTCGTTCTCTATGGGCAGCAGGATCCGCATGGGGTCGGAGAGCTTGCCGGCGAGCGGGACCCACCACCCGTCGGTGATCTTGCTGTTCTTTGCCAGGTCAATCAGCTCAAGCGTCTCCTCCTCCGAGGCGCGGTACACCTCGGCCAGCGCCTTGACCTGGTTCCAGCGTACGTTCCCTTTGCCCTGCTCGTAGCGGCTGACCGTGGCCTTCGACACTCCGGCCTGTTCGCCTGCCACCTCGGCTGACAGGCCGCTCGCCCTTCTGAGCGCAAGGAGGCGGAACCCCAGTGTGCGCCGACGCTGGGTTGGTCCCGCGCCGGACTGCCCAGGTGCCTCGTCTGACACTGCCGACTGGTTCGTCATGCTGGCGCTCCTCTTGTGCGAGTGCAGCCAGTGTCCTTGCTGGCGTGTAGCAGCCACAAGGACGTTACACGGCGGAACAGCCGTTGGTTACGGCTTACTGAGGGCTCGTAGGGGCCATGCGGACACTTGCACCGCGAGCGTTACATGGAGAGAGATCCCGAGCCATACTCCAATCCGATCGCCACGGAAGGCAGTTGGCTCAGAGCCCTGAGTGACCTCGCCGTGGGGGCCGTCGCCCACAGGGTGACGGCTCCTCGCGAGGGCACTTTCCCAACGGCCCTCTCCACACCCCCGCGAAAGCCCAGCCGGGGGTTGGTCGATCGCTGCCGATCTGCGTCAGCGAGGTGAGCGTATGGCAAGCATGAGCGACAACGGCGCGGGCGCGGAGCCGACGGGGGCTCGCACCGGAATGTGCAGAGAGATGGCTCCGGGTTTGGAAAACGAGCACAGGAAGATCCCGCGCCCCCGCCCGGCCTCAGTCGTTACGCTCTGCGACTGGAGCCTTGACGCGTCGGTGACGGTGGAGGCGGCTGAGGGGCAAGCAGTGATGCCCTCGGTCGGGGGGCGGCGGCTACTCGGCTGCGATGCAGCGGAATCCGGTGTCGTTGTCCTTCATAGTGGAGTTGGCGGCGTTCTCAAGTGCTGGCGCGGCCCGCTGGAACGGGCTGCTGAACGCCGACCCCTTCAACTGGTACCGGTCCGGGCCGTCGGTACCTGGTGTCGAGCACCACTCCCACACGTTGCCACACATGTCGAACGCCCCGTACGGGCTAACGCCGGACTGGTACCGGAACACGGGCGTCGTCGCGTCTATACCGGTCTCGGCGACGTTCGCCTTGGCGGCCGTGGGCTCGTTGCCCCACGGGTAGATGCGCCCGCGCGGTCCGCGGGCTGCTTTCTCCCACTGCCGGGCGCTGGGCAGCGCCTTGCCCGCCCAGCGGGCGTAGGCAGCCGCGTCGCGCCAGGTCACCCACACAACTGGGTGGGTGACCAAGGTGACGGGGCAGCGGCCTCCGGGCCAGTGCTGTGGTGGCCGGTACCCGGTGGCCAGCACAAACCTCGCGTAGTCCTCGTTCGTCGTCGGATAGACGTCGATGAGGTACGGCTCCAGCCACACCGACCGCTTGTCCGGGCCGGAGAGGTAGATGCCTTCTTCGACGGGGACCATCAACTTCCCGTCAACGGAGTGGCGGCGGGTGCGCGAGTCAGCCCTAAGCAGTTCCTCGGCTCGCTCGTCGTGCTCGGCTGCGGCCCGCTCGGTGAGCAGCGCAGCGAACCGCTGCTGCACCGCAAGGTCGGCCTGGGCAAGAAGCGTGTCGAGGGCCGCCTGGTTGCCGAGTTCAAGCTCGATGGTCTCGCCCCGGCGCTTCCATCGTGGGACCTGGCGAGGGTTCACCCCGACCAGCTCGGCGAAGTCCTTGCCCTTCTTCCGCATGGCCTGGCGCAGCAGTTCGGCTTCCCGGCCGGTCCACCTGGTCACCCCCGTCATGTCCTTGTCCTACAGGGTCTCGCCGGGGATGGACAGGTACGTCTCCTGAAGCTGGCTCAAGACCGGGTGTTCAGTGGGGAGATCGGTGTTGTCGATCGCAGACAGCGGCCGTACACCGATGCTCGTGTTCGTCGCGAAGGCAGCTGCCATACCCTTGGCTTGGTCCAGCGTGACAGTGGCCACGCGGTATTTGGCGTGCTCCTGGAGCAGGGCCATGGTGACGCCGGGCAGTACGGGGGCCTGCGGCCACACGACGTTACCGTCCTGATCGATGAACCCCACGTTCCAGGTGCCGCCCTCGGACACAAGTCCGTCGCGGCCGACGAACAGGGCGTCGCCGAAGCCAGCGAGTTGCGCCGTACGGCGGGCGTGCAGGGCACCAAAGAGGCCGCAGTGCTTCACCTCGGGCAGATCACGCTCGTACGGCACAGTCATGGCACGCAACGGTGCCGGAGGCAGCGCGCCGGCGCCGCGCACGGACACCATGATGTGCGGCTCGTCCGCGTCCGCGGGGTGCCCCATCTCCACCTTCGGGTCGTAGATCGTGACGCGGACAACACACGGAGCCGTCCACTCCTCCAAGCCCTGATGGACGTACTCACGGACACGTCCAGTGTCCAGGCCCGTGCCCCACACGATCCTGCTGTCCCGCACGAGGCGTTCCATGTGCAGCGTCAGACCGCGGATCGTGCCGTCCTCGCTTACACGCATGGACGTGAAGTGCCCGACGTTGGTCAGGGCCAGGGGGAACACTTCGTCTGCGGATACGGGCTTTCCGTCAAGAGTCACCATGCGCCCCAGCATGTCAGGACCATCCGCTGCGGCGGCACCCCGAGCGCAGTTACTGACGGGTCAACGTCATCTGAAAGTCATTCCCAAGCCCTTGCCGCACGGTGTTCGCTTGTCACCGCGCGAACACGCCCGGTGATCATCGAGACGGGCGTGCCACGCGACTCTGCGGCGTCGCTTGCCGCACGCTCCCCCACACCGCCCGTCTGGGAGGCCCCGATGAGCCCCGCCACAACCGTCGCGCCCGCCGCCGCGAAGCCACCGGTGCCGCAGACGTTGCGCGTCTTCGAGATGGCCTTCAAGTCGGCGGTCTGTGTCGGGCGGCGCGGCGAGCACAAAATTCAGATGACCGTCGCGTCGCTGCGGCCTGACGCGACGACACGGTGGCCCGAACCGCCGACCGACGGCCTGGTGCCTGAACGAGGGGCCTTGTTCACCAGCCCGGCCCCGCCGGCCCGCTGTCTGACCGAAGCCTGCACCATCCTCGCGCCCAGCCCGGAACGGACCCCCTTGTCCAAGGCCGCGTCCGCTGTCCGGTCGGTCCTGCGCTCCCCCCAGAGGACGTGATGACGACGACAGCCGTACGGACGCCTCGCGCGGTTCTCCGCCGCGACGGGGACGTGATGAATGAGAGATTCCCCGTCACTCCACGCCGGCGGGGCGAGCCGCCCCGACCCGAGGACGCATCCCGAGTAGGCATCATGCGCCGAATCACCAAGGCTCGGCTCAAATACTGCGGCCTCGGGGCAATGACCGAGGACGTGTTGGTGCTTGTCTCCGAACTGGTCACCAACTCGATCCTGCACAGCGGCACCACGGAGATCAGCCTGAAGGTGACCCTCCAAGAAGGCCGCTTGCGCATCAACGTCCACGACGGCATAGAGGGCAGCATCAAGCCCAAGCAGCCAAATGACAGCGCCGAGTCGGGGCGGGGCCTCGCGCTCGTCAGCGCCCTGGTCCAGGAGAACGGCGGAGAATGGGGCGTCAGCGAAGACGGCACCACCGTCTGGTGTCTCCTCCTCGCAAGGGAGGAACGCAAGTGACCTCCACTGCCCTCACCCGCCGCGGCAGCGACGGTGCGCCTGGCTGGGACCACCCCGTGGAGCCCGCCAGGCTGCCGGAAGAAGCCGCCATGCACAAAGCCCTTGCGAAGATCCGCGCCTGGACCCCGTACGACGGCGACGCCGTCCTGGACGACGTGGCGGACGCCCTCGACACCGTCGCGACGCCCGACGACAGGGTCGAGGAACTGGGGCTGCGCCTCCGCGGACACCTCATGCATCTCGTAGGCGCCGCCCTCAACTACGTCGCCGAGGAGAAAGACCAGCCCGAACCGCGCATTAAGCAGGCGCGCTACTTGCGCGAGCAGGAGATTCCGGGCGACTACCAGCAGGCCCTCGGCCACCTGCGCCAAATGGGTTGGGCCGTGAACGAGCTGCTGGACCTCCTGGTCGAGCACGAGATCATGAAGACGCCGGACTCCCTGAAGGATGGCTCGCTACCGGTGTTCGCCGAGGCACAGCCCCTCGTGGCACCCGGCACCAAGACAGGGCTGGCCGTGGCCAGTGCGTCCATCGTGGTCCTTGACCAGACGCAGGGGGGCCGGCCATGACGGTTCTCGTACGCCCCGAACTACCGGCGGGTGCCGGCCCTCTGTCTGCGCCAGAACGGCGTGCACTCGCTCTGGCCGCGCTGGGTCACGACGGCTCAGAGATCACGGGGAAGCTGGCCGAGGAGAAGTACCGAATTTCTGCGGCCGGCCTGGGACCGATCTGGGCCACGGCGGCAAAGAAACTCGGCGCCGAACGCGTCCGGCCGCAGGGCCGGCAGCCAGAACTCGTCTTTCGCGCGCGTGTCCATGGCGTCCTTGACCTTCCGGACCCAGAGAACGCCGACTGGCTGCCCCCCGACGTCCTCGGCTACGTCCAAGCGCTGGCTCGCGGCAGGACCCTGAAGCAGTACGCAGAGGACGACCTGCACACGGCAGTCTGGGACGTGGAGGAGATCGCCAAGCAGGCGCGGAAGATGCTCGGTGGAGCACCCACTCAGGCAAGTCTGGTCTACCGGGCGCTGCCACAGCTGCTCCGCACCGTGCAGCCGCCGGTCGAGCACGCAGGGACAGATCTCCTGCCCGCTGTGCGGTCATCGCCGATCGCCGCCAGCCTCCAGACTGACCTGCCCAGCGACGAAATCCGCGCCGTGAGGGTGGGCCGGGTATGGATTCGTGCCATGCTTCCGGCGCTCGGCTGGATGGGTTCTACTCTCCAAGCCGCTGAGGTGGTCGCGCGGTTGGTTTCCAACGGAGTACGCCACGGCTTACCTGATCACGCGACGACGCACACGCTCCTCCTGCGCGCCGCCGTAGACGAGACAGGCAATCTCCTCATCGACGTGACCGATCTCAACCGGTCATTCCCCGACTTCGAGGCCGCAGTTCGAGGAGAACGGGGCCGCGGCCTTCGGCAGATCACGCAACTGGGCGCCACAGTATCCAGGTTCCTGCACCACGAAGGCCCCGGGAAAACCGTTCGTGCCGTACTCTCCCTCGGGCCGGTGGACCACTGATGCCAACACAGCACCAATGGAACGGCAAGCACCTGCACGGTCCCGGTGATCGCATGGCTGCCCTGGCCCCCTCCGTTGCCGATGTCTCCGAGGCCCTGGCGAACGTCGAAACGGTGCTCGCCTGGGACCTCCAGGGCCCCGGCCTCCGGACCAACTGGCAACGCCGCGATGGACGGCGTCGAGGAATCCACCGAGTACGGCCGGATTGTCGCCGACGACCTGAGTACCCAGTGCCTCAACGTCGCCGCCGGCCGACGCCGGGCACCCTCCTCCTCTCCATCGTCACCTGCGCACTCCTGGCCGTCCTTCTCCGGCCCAGGAGCGGACGGCAGCCGACTCCAGCCATGCAGCAGCTCGCAGCTGAGGAAGATCAGCGGTTCGCGCCGCTGTGCTGGCAAATCACCCATGCACGCAAAGGAGTTCTGACGTGAGCGCGACCGCCAGCATGTCCCAGAGCAGCGCCCTGCCACGATGCGCGGGCGAAGGAGCCCTGATGGCGGAGCGGCTGGCAGATCCGGCGCTCGTCGAGGCGGCCGTGGAGATCAAGCTAGGCAACGGCGAATCCTGTGACACCTGCCTGGCTGTCCCGCTGGGCGGCCGACGGGTGGCCGGGGAAATCACCGTGACCGGCTGGAGCCAGGCTCTGATCGTCTTGCTGGCCCTGGAGGGCAAGCAAGGGTTCCCGGATCTGAGGGACGGCAGTTACAGCAGCGCGATCGACGCGCCGCGCACCATCCGCTGGGGTCTGCGTACCCACGCTGAGGGGCCGCGGCAACGGGCCAGGATGTGGGGCTACCACGACGCAGGTGTACAGGCATACGTGGCCGAGCAGACCCGCGACGACCCCCGGATCCCCGTCACACCGCTGCCCGCGCTCCCCGCGGCCCCCAGCGTGGCACGGATCTACGATCTGCTCCTCGGCCGCCGTGGGGACAGCTACATGGCCGACAGAGCGTTCCTCCGCTCGCTCGCGCCGGCCGACGCCGAGGCCCTGTCCACAGCTGCTGTCGTCAACCGCACGCACCTGCCCGCCGTGGTCAGCCACCTCACCGCCCTCGGTATCGACCAGTTCCTCGACCTGGGGTCCGGACTGCCGGCTGCCACCGACTTCCGGCCCAGCGACAACCCCCTGCATGCCCCGCTCCACGCCATCGTGGCCCGGCACCGCGACACGGCGCGTGTGGTCTACGCCGACCACGATCGCACCCTCTTCGGCTTCAGCCGCGCGGTGCTGTCAGAGCACCCGATGAAGCCGCAGTGCGTCCAGGGCGACATCCGGTACATGCGTCGGTTTCTCACCTCGGGCCGGGTGCAGCACCTGCTGGACTGGAGCCGTCCGATCGCGGTGCTGGTGCACGACGTCCTGCCCTGGATCGGCACCGACACGATCGTGAAGAGATTGCTGGCCGTACTCAGGGAGCAACTTCCGCCGGGCAGCGCGGTGTCCATCACCCATGCCGCTGATCTCGGCGAGAACCGCATGAGCCGGTTCACCAAGGCGTTCCGCGCGGCGGGAATCGCCTACAAGCCGCGTGATCACGCCTTCGTCGAGGCACTGTTCGGGGGCTGGCCCCTGGAGTCGCCGGGACTCGTACCCACCAACCGTTGGCACCCCGGTCACCCGCACGCCGCTCTCGCCCCCCACGAGGCTGGCGCGCTCGCCGGGCTCGCTTTCAAACCGGAGCCGATCGCCGGGGAGACGAAGTCCGCCGTCGTTCGGCCGGGCGTCGCCTCGTCGACGCAGTCCAGTGCGGAGTCTGACCATGGCCAAGCGCTCACAGCGGCCCGACATCGCCAGCATCCTTCTTGACCGCGCGGAAGCACAAGTCCTGCCGGTCAGGACGGCGCTCGCCACAACTCGAGCGACGCCAGCGCTGTGGCTGGAAGAGCGGCAGATCGCTGCCCAGATCTTGTTCGTCGCCACCGTCGCCATCGGAAATCAGGCCCTGCTGTTGTATGCCCACCACTGAGAGGACGCACGATGCCCCACCTGCCGCCGCGCGAGCCCGGCGCTGCCCTTCGCGTTGTAGAGGACAAGGCCCCGCCCACGCCGGGCATGACCCTGTTCGGCGTCCAGTCTGGTGAGGTCCTGGCCAGTAACCCGAGCAGGCTGGCCAGGCTGTGGGAGGGACAAGCCGGGGTCCGAGGCCCGGAGCCGGCCGCATGAACACGGTGAGCACCCTGAGCGTGGTGCATGAGCGGCAGACGCCGGAGTACTGGGACGCGATGTACGCCAAGGGCTACCGGGTACCCGATCCGTCGCCGTTCGAGCGTCAGATGTTCCGGAATTACGCGGCCGTGAAGTCCGGGCAGCGCGTCGTCGACGTCGGCTGCGGCCAGGGCCGTATGGCCGCGCACATGGCCACCTGGGGCCTGACCGTGAGGGCCTTCGACTTCAGCAGCGTGGCCATCGAGCACGCGCAGGCCAGCCACCAGGACCACGGGGACTTGCTGATGTTCGCCCGCCACGACTTCAACGCCGACGCAACCCCGGGCGCGCTGGAGCCGGGCTCCGTCGACATCATGGTGTGCCGGCACAGCCTGGAGTTCCTGGACCAGCCCCGCTTCCTCACCGACGTGCGACGCTGGCTGACCCGCTCGGGCGTGCTGCAGATCACGACGCACCGCGCAGAGCTGATGCCGCCGACTGCCCCACACCGTGGCCTGACCGAGCGGCAGATCGAAACACTGCGTTCTGGCTGGCAGTTCATGACGACCTACGGCCTGGACGGCAGCGGCAGCCTGATCGGAATCGTGCTGCGCGGTCCTTGCTGAAGACTCCCGCTTCCTGGCTTCCTGTCGGGCGTCACGCCAGCCAGGAAGCGGGGCTGATCGGCCGGCACGGGGAGCCCTCCCACCCCGCCTGGCGCTCCGTGCCGGCCCCTGACCACTGACCCAACCCGACGCGGGCGGGCGCACGCCGCACCTGGACGGCGCAGCCCGCCCGTCCCCACCGAGGAGGAACAAGCAGTGAAAAGGCCGGACCTGGCAAATGAGTTGAAGGAGCGCCAGGAGCGAGACCAGACGGCCAGGCATCGCATGCTGGAGTCACGGCTCCCGGAGGACTCCGCGGCGGTGAGGGCCATCGACATGGACAACACAGCTTGGCTGAAGGCCGTCGTGTCGGCGCACGGCTGGCCGGGCGTGGACCTCGTCGGTGAGGAAGGCGCCGATGCCGCGTGGCTGATCACGCAGCACGCCGACCACGACACCCAGTTCCAGCGCCGCGCGCTGGAACTGCTGACCCACGCAGCGCTCGCCGGTGATGTGCCGGCCCGGCACTTCGCCCTTCTCACCGACCGGGTCCGGGTCGCCGACGGACCGCAGGTGTACGGCACGCAGTACGAACAGGACGGCGCCGGCAACGTTGTAGGGGCTTACCTGGTCGAGGACCCGGAGCGCCTGGACGAACGGCGGATGGCGCTCGGCCTGGAGCCGCAGGACGTGTATGACCGGCAACTCCGCGCGGTGCATGAGCGGAACTGACCACCAGCCCCGGACGGGTGCCTGGACCTGACACGCAGGTGCCCGCCCGTTCCATCCCTGGAAGAAGCTTTTGTCGATCATCGACAGCAAGAGCAGTCTCGGTAGCGGATGACGGCCCGTCGGCTCCAGGGGCTGATCAGCGCCGGGAAGCCTCATACGTCACACAGATTTCAGCCGTCAGCCATTCGACCAAGTCTCGCCGCTCGAGGACGGCCACAACCCAGCGCCCACGCGTTCGAGCCTTGCCATGCAACAACCGATCTTCATAACACTCCTGTCAGGGTTTGGGATTCACGCCCAGCAAACCCTGACATCGAGTCTTCTCCATGTTCTTGCTGACCAGAGAGAGAGGCCGGAAGGCTGTGCACGTGAATGTCAGCGATGTCCGAGGGATGGGTGACATGCGCAAACCGCAGTTACGGGTGACCGTGAACTCCCGTTGCAAGAGGAGCTGCTACTACTGCCGACCCTCGGGCGAGGCAGTAGCCACCGAGTCGGGAACCGATCTGGCCCCCGACCACCTGGTCGCCGTAGCCGCCGCCGCGAAGAGCCAGGGCGTCGATGCCATCAAGCTGACCGGTGGAGACCCGGCCCTCTACGAGCCGCTCGTCGACACCGTGTCCCGCCTTCGGCAGGAGGCCGGCATGAGCGAGGTCGAGGTCATCTCCCGGCACCCGCGGATCGGCGAACTCGCACCGGCCCTGGCCGAGGCAGGGGTGACCCTCTTCAACGTCTCCCTGGACACCCTGGACGCGCAGCTCCACAGGGAGATCTGCGGCGTCGACGACCACGCCGAAGTGCTCGCCGCGATCAGGGCGTGCGTCGCCACTGGCGTCCCGGTGAAGGTGAACGTGGTGGTGATGTCCGGTATCAACACCCCGGAGATCGAGGCCCTGATCGAGTTCTGTGAGGACGCCGGCGTCCACAGTGTGAAGCTGCTCGACATCATCAAAGATCTCAACGAGTCCAGCGAGAGCTTCGCCCGGCGTCTGGAGATCAAGCGACAGCTCCGGCTTCCGGACCTGTACGTGCCGCTGGAGGAGCTGGCCGGCGATCTGCGGGTGCGGGCCATCGACGAGGAAGTCCTCCAGCAGGGCGGCCTCGGGCACCCCATGACCGTGTTCACGATGCCCTCGGGCACCAAGGTCGTGATCAAGGACTCCAACGCCGGCGCCTGGTACGGATCGGTCTGCCGGGGCTGTCCTCTGTTCCCCTGCCACGACGCGCTGATGGCCCTGCGGCTGACGGCCGATGCCCGACTGCAGTTCTGCCTGCTGCGCGAGGACGTGACCGTCGACCTCGCCGCGCTGCTGGACAAGGGCGACAGTGAGGGCCTGGCCGCGCAGCTGGAGGCGGCCTTCGAGATGTATGCCGCCTCCTATTTCCGTCCCGGCGACGCGACCCCCCAGCATCTGGTCGAGGCCGGCCGATGAGCGTCTACATGGGGCTGCCAGGCGGCCTGACTCAGTCCCCGGTCATCCCTCCCCGGCAGGAGACGACCGGCCGGCCCACCGTCATCCTCGCCTACCCGAAGATCGACCATGAGAAGGACTACGTCTACCACTGGATGCCGTTCTCGCTACTCACTCTAGCCAAGCCGCTGATGGCCAGTGGCCTGGTCGACGTGGTGCTGTTCGACGGCAACCAGCAGGACGCGGCGGCATGGGAGCGCCTCCTGGACGAGCACCTTGAGCGCGCCGTGTGCATCGGGGTGAGCATCATGACCGGCGGTGGGCAGATCGGGCACGCCCTGGACATGGTGCGCGCGGCGAAGCAACACCCGTTCTGTCCCCCGGTCGTCTTCGGCGGCCCGCACGTGAATGTGCAGCCCGAGCAGACTGCGGCGCATCCACTGGTCGACGCCGTCCTCCAGGGGCCCGGCGAGAACTCCATGGTCGAGTACGTGAAGGCGCTGCTCGGCCGCACCCCGCGTCGCCTGGTCCCGGGCCTGCGCATTGACGAGGGTGGGTGCGTGGTGTGCGGGACGGTCAACCCGCCGCGGACGGGGAACCTCGGCGCCTACCCGTGGTCGCTGCTGGACGTCGCCCAGTACATCCGTGACGACCCGACGGTGGCCTCCCGAACGCTGAACTACGTGTCCAGCAAGGGGTGCGTGTACAGGTGCAAGTTCTGCTTCGAACTGACCTACCAACGTAAGTACTCGGCGATGGCCGCCCAGGACCTCCTCGACGACATCGCCGCGCTGCAGGCCGCCTACGACATCAACGGCGTGAAATTCTACGACGCGGACTGGTTCGTGAACCTGCGCCGGGCGATCGGGTTCTGCGACGGTCTGATCGACCGCGGCCTGGACCTGCGCTGGGCGGCCAGCATCAACCCCAACGACATCCGCAAAGCCCGCCGGGCAAAACTCCCTCTGCTGGAGCGGATCGCCGAGAGCGGCTGCTCCCGGCTGCTGATGGGAGTGGAGTCCGGCAACGACCGGGTCCTGAACGAGGTGGTGCACAAGGAGATCACCCGCGCGCAGATCCTCGATGTGGCCGGCCACATCGCGCGGCACGGCATCCTCGGCTCCTACACGTTCATCGTCGGGTTCCCCGACGAGACCGAGGCCGAGATGGAGGACACCTACTCCCTGATGCAGGAACTGCGGCAGCTGGACCCGGTACCCGAGACGCGTGTACACCTGTTCGCCCCCTATCCGGGCACACCGCTGTGGGAGCAGGCCATTCAGCACGGCTTCACCGCTCCCGCGTCCCTGGAGCAGTGGTCGACGTTCGACTACTACACCTCGCTGACTCCCTGGACCAGCGAGGCGACCGCCGCCCGGGCCAGGCAGGAAACCCGTATGCGGCTGGCCCCCGCACGCTAGCCCCCCTACTGTCACCCCATGCACTCGGGTCACCACCGATCGTGCGCGGGTTGCCCAAGCTCACCGTTAAGGAGAGAACTCCGTTGAGCACCGCCCGACTTCTGCCCGCGCCCCTCGCCAAGGGCGGCCGTATCGGCATCGTCACCGTGTCCGCGCCCGAACCGGCCGCACATCCGGAGATCTTCGACCGCGGCGTGGAGCGGCTGCGTGGCCGCGGCTACGAACCCGTCATCGCTGCCCATGCTGCGACCCGCGATGGCTATCGCGCCGGCAGCGAGGCGCAGCTCGTAGACGACCTGCATGCCTTCATGTCCGACCCCGGCATCGACGCGGTGGTATGCGCAGGTGGCGGGAAGAACGCCAACCGGCTTCTGCGCGGCCTGGATTACGGGCTGATCGCCGCTCACCCCAAGCCGATCGTGGGCGTGAGCGACCCGAGCCTGCTGCTGAACGCGATCACCGCCCGCACCGGCATGCCGACCTTCCACGGCCCCGCCGTGCTGTGGGATTTCGGTTCCGCCGACGCCCCCGCCGCCACGGGCGACCACTTCGCCTCGGTCCTCGCCGGGGACGCCACGGCCGCGCGGATCGAGGGGCCACTCGCCTGGGCTCGCACCGGCTCCGCCCAGGGGCACCTGGTCGCCGGCTGCCTGTCCTCCCTGCGCTGCCTGCTGGGCACGGTATGGGAGCCGGACTGGAACGGCGCTGTCCTGGCCTGGGAGGACGCGTTCAAGCCCGTCGAGCTGCTGGACCAGACCCTCACCCACTTCCGCGACCGGGGCGTCCTCGACCAGATCGCCGGCATGGTCGTCGGCGAGCTGGTGAACTGCGAGCCCTCCGGCGGACTGGGGGCTCACGAGATGGTCATGGACCTGTGCGCCGATTACACCTTCCCCATCGCCTTCGGGCTGCCGTTCGGCCACACCCCGCTCAAGAACACCCTGCCGATCGGCGCCGAGGTCCTCCTCAACAGCGACGCCGAACACGCCCTGACCATCACCTCCCCCTGGACAGCCCGGGGAGGCGAGCAGGGATGACCATCCCGAAGCAGGAACGGCGCCTGTACGGCACGCTGCTCAAGGAGCACCCCGACGAGCGGAACCTGCTGCTGACCAAGGCGGATCTGCTGGGCGCTGTGCGAGCCTGGCTGCACGAGGCGGGCTACACCGAAGCAGCCACACCGGTGCTGTGCGCGGCGAGGGAGAGCGCGCCGATTCCGCAGTTCTCCACCCGCCACCCGTTCACCGGGGAGAGCTTCCACCTCAAGCACTCGGCTGAGGAACACCTACGGCGCCTGGTCGTCAGCGTCGACCGCGTCTACGACCTCGGCAAGGCGATCCGGGCCGAACGAACGGACGACAGCCACGCGATCGAGTTCACCATGCTGCAGACAGCTGCACGGGACCTCACTCTGTCTGACGGCATCAGGCTGGTCACCGAGCTGGTCCAGGACGCCGTCCAGACAGCGTTTGCCACGCTGCAGCCCCCCGGCGGCATCGACTTCTCCGCGATCACCACCCGCACGGTCGATGACGCGATCGCCGAGGCACTGAACCTGCCGAAAGCTCCGGTAGGTCCTGAACTCGTCACGGCGGCCCGGAAGTGGCTGGCCGGCCACGGCCTGACGGCAGGCGAATCCGACTGGGCGGTCATGGAGGACTTCGTCAAGCACGCCGTCGAGGAGGCCGTTACCGCCCCGGTCGTCCTGTACGGGTTCCCCTACGAGTTGCGGCACAACTCCCGCGTGGACGCCTCCGGCCGGGCGCAGCGGTTCTCCCTGATAGCTGCCGGGACCGAGATCTGCGATGGCGGTGTGAAGCTCCGCACGGCCGACGACTACCGGCCGATGGTGGAGAACAACATCGCCCTGCGTACCCAGCTGCACGGCGTTCCGGCCGACGAGGGACCGACCGACTTCTTCGCCGACATCGGCTGCGACCCGCTCGACGTCTTCACCTTCGGCCTCGGCATCGAGCGGCTGCTCGCGCTGTGCACCGGCCGGACCGTGTTCGAGACCCTCACCTTCCCCTACCACTAGACCGAGAGGACCCTGTCCAACGTGGCCAGCCCAACCTTGCGCGCCGTGGTGATCACCGAAAGCCTTGCCAGCGGCTCGCTCCCAGCAGCGTTCTCCGGCATGGAAGACCGCCGCTACCCGCATCTGCTGGACGAGCACACCCCGATCGAGATCACCGAGGTGACGGTGCCGGCCGAGCGGGCCGCGGCACTCGCGCTGGAGCTGGCCGCCGCGCTGAAGCCACGGCTGTACTACGCGCACCTGCTGGACGAGGAGCGCATGCTGGTCGCCTTCCCGCACACGGTGGTCGACATCCCCCGCGGCGACACCGGCGCCATCGCCCACGCCCGCAGCATCGGGGCGCTCTTCGACATCCCCGACGAGCAGATGCGGTTCGGTGAGATGTGGGATACGGACCATCCCGACGCACCCGCGCAGCCGGAGGCCGGCACCCGGTGACCCCGCCCCCGTCCACCAGTGCCCCGCTAGCTGTCATCACCGGCGCCAGCGGGGCGCTGGGCGCCGCGATCCACAACCGGCTCAGCGAGGCAGGCTGGCGGATCGTCGCCACCTACAACACCCATGCCCCCGGGCTCGTTCGGCAAGGCGGGGACAGCACCTGGGTGCACTTCGACGCCGCCGCCGACGCGTCAACCGAGGCGCTGCGGCAGGCGGTCGACACGCAGTCCGGTCGGCTGCACGCGGTCTTCGCCTGCGTCGGGGCACCCTCCAGCAAGCGGCCGGTGGCCCAGACCGCAATCGGCGAGTTCCAGAGCGTCCACGAGGCCAACGCCCTCAGTTTCGTCCGCACCTGGCACGCCGTGGCCCACCGGGCTCGGTCCGACAAAACGTCGATCCTGGCCATCGGGTCAGACGCCGGGCAGGCCGCTCGCGCGAACAACGGCCCCTACACCGCGGCAAAGGCCGCTCTCGAATCGCTCGTCGTCACGGTGGCCAAAGAGGAGGAGCAACACGGCGTCCGGGTCAACCTGCTCGCCCCCTCGCTCATCGATTCGCCCCTTGCTCACCACGTCATGTCACTCAAGGGCGTCACCGACCCCGACGGATATTTCGCCCAACTGCCCTGGGGCCGGCCCCTGACGCTGGACGAGGTCTCCGCCGCGTGCATCGAGCTGGCCACCGCCGCGCACTGGTCATACACCACGGGCCAGATCTACCCCCTGGGAGCAGTGCGCTGATGGTCGACGCCGCACGGGCCCGACAGCTGAACATCGTGCACCTGCTCCGCAGCCGGACCAACGTGCCCGCGCCGGAGATCGCGGCCCGCTTCGGCGTCACCGAACGCACCGTGTACCGCGACATGGCCGCCCTCACCGCCGCCGGCATCCCCGTTCAAGCCACCCCCGGCAAAACCGGCGGCTACCGGCTGGCCGCCGACACCGCGCTGGACCCGCTCACCATCGACTCCGATCACGCCCTGCGGCTCTACGTCCTCGGCTTCCTCGACTCTCCCAACCCGGACGCAGAAGCAGAGGGCCGGGCCCGTATGGCGGGCGTCAGCGACACGGTCCAGGACGTCATCCGGCGCCTGGCCCAGCGCATCCACTTCGACACCGCCGACTGGTACTGGCGCGACGAAGGCTCCGGCCACCTGCCAGTCCTGCGCACCGCCATGCTCACCGCGACGGCGCTTGAGACGACCTGGCGCACCAAGGACGGCTATCAGGAAACGGCCCTGCTCAAGCCCTACGGGGCGGTCTGGAAGGCAGGCGAGTGGCACATGGTCGCCGCCCGCACCACGGGCAACCCCACCCGCTTCCGGCTCAACCTGGTCAACCGGCTCCACCCCACCGACCTCACCTTCGCCTATCCCGAAGACTTCTCCGTCCGAGACTGGTGGGCCCAGACCATGGAGGACTACGGCAAGGGCGATATCCGCGTGACCCTCCGAGTGGCCCCCGGCGCTCGGGACGAGCTGCTACGCCTGAGCCTGAAGTCCACCTCGCGCATCCGCCAACACGACGACGGATTCTTGTCGATCGTGCTGTTCGTCGACCGCTGGGAATGGCTCATTCCGCTAGTCACCAGCTACGGGCCCCACGTCGAAGTCGTCGAGCCCACCGATCTGCGAACGGCCCTCATCCAGCATCTGCGCCGCACCCTCGCTCTCTACGACCACGCCACGACCGGCGGCCCCGCCCCGCCCGATGGCCCACCCCACGACGACTCCCGCCTCCGATCGACCCACGGCCGCCACCCAGGAGCTTGACGTGACCCCCCGCACCCTCGACCACACCGACACCCTCGAACTCCCCGTCACCGGCGACGGGGAGTTCAACGCCCTGCACACCTTCTGGAAGCCGTCCCACTACGCCACCGGCCTCGAAGCCCACACCCAAGCCCACAGCTGGCGTACCTTCCGCATCGACAACCTCGTCGTCGGTGTACGGCTGCGGGCCGAGGGTCGCACGGTCATCGCCGATGTCTACGCTGACGGGGATTTCAAGCCCGACCAGCGTCAGCAGCTCGCCCGCCGGCTGGTCTCCTCATACGGCCTGGACGAAGACCAGGCAGCGTTCACGGAACTCGCGACACGCGTGCCCGCGATGCGCCAGGCGCTCACAGACTTGGGCGGGATGCGGCAGTCCTGCCCCGAGGACCACTTCGAGATCGCCGTGATCGCCCTGCTGCTGCAGAACGTCACGATCGCCCGCACCACCCAGATGACCCGCAACCTGCTGATCCACTACGGCCGTCTCGTCCGCTTCGACGGGATCACGCTGCGGGCCTGGTTCACCCCAAACGAGATCGCCCATGTCCCGCCCGAGACGCTGAAGGAACAGGACCGGCTGGGCTTTCGCGCCAAGAGCATGCCGCACTACGCGGCCTACTTCCGCGACCACAGCACCGAGGACCTCCAGGCCGCCGGAAACCTCATGGAGGCCGTCCAGGAAATCAAGGGAGTCGGGCCCTACACCGCCGCGGTCATCGCCTCCCACGCCTCGCGCGACCCAGCCGTCTTCGGCATCGACGTATGGAACCGCAAGATCCTCGCCCACTGCCTCCTCAACGCCGACGACGCCGAACCGCAGACCGTGATGGCCCGCCTCAATGAGCTGTTCCCTGGCTACGCCGGCACCGCGGGCCTCTACCTCGTCGAGCACAGCTACCTCAGCCGACCCGTCGCTCCACTGCTCGCCCCAGACCAACACGCCCTCGCCCGTTGGAGCGCTTCCCTGGAGCAGGAGGCTTCTGCGTAAGCCGGCACACCCCACACAAAGACCCGTTCGCGCTTCACGAGCCGTGGCCACTTGGCGCCGCGGCCTGCCCCCGCCATGCCCCGGCACTCCCCTCGTGCATGCACCGGGCCGCTCCATCCCAGCTTTGCGGCACCTATTGGACACGGAGGCACGCCGCCGGCCGGGCTCAGAAGCCCTCTGCGCGGCACGCCGCACAAAGGGCCGCGCAATCACCGGATCGTGTTCGGTTCACACTCGGACGCCCACCAACGTGGTCGAACAGGCGCCGCTTCCAGTCACCTCTAGCCCGGGACACCAAATCCGCACATTCGCTCGAAGAATTCGCCCGCACCACCCCCGAACGCGTTCCTTCCGAGGCCGTTAGTCCGAGCATCTGTCCGAGCTTCACGTCAACGAGGAGGCGCAATGCATCCCGGCATGCGACGCACCGACGTTCCGCGGGACTTCGAACAGAACGGGCACCTGCGGCCTCCGGGACCTGGCGCACCGGGGCCCCAGCGCGCGGCGGAGAGCCCCCGCGTCGCCCCCTGCAAGGGGGCTCACATGACTGACCGCTACAAGAGCATCGTCGACGTACTTGTCCTCCTACACCGACAGGACGGCCGCGTGCTATTGCTCCGCCGAGCCGAGCCCCGGTACACCGGGCAACTCACCATCGTCGGCGGCCATCTCGACCGCGACGAGTGGTTCGAGGACGGGGCGTGCCGCGAGGTCCGTGAGGAAGTCGGGGTGCACGTCGATCCCGAGGATCTGTGGCTGTGCTGTACCGCGCATCTGATCTCTCCCGATGGGGAGCGCCGGCTCGCCTTGTTGTTCACCACCCAGACCTGGAGCGGTGAGCCGTTCAACGCCGAGCCGGACAGGCACACCGAGCTGGTGTGGGCCGAACCGGGTGAACCTCCCCTCGACGCTCACCCCTTCACCGGAGCCCTGCTGGAGCACTTCGTCACAGGGAGCCCCCGCGCCAATATCCGCATGCCCGCCACCGGCGAGGAGGCAATCCGTGACCGCTCCGTCTCCTGTCCCCCCGTGACGCCACCGAAGGAGTCCTGACCGCACCGCACCCGCGCCCGCCGATTCGCCCTGCTCGTTGGAGGTCCGCATGCACCACATCACCCCTGCCGCTCCCCACACCGCGCCACCTCCTCCCCTGCCCGAGGAGGACCCCCGGGCCTGGCGGGCACGCCAGGAAATGGTCGCCCGGCTGGAAGCCGACCAGCCCCTGGTCCCGGTCGTGCGCGAGGTTCTGCTCGCCCTGCGTCTGGACGTACTGATCCCGCGAGCGTACGTACGCCAGGTACCCGACGGTGTCGAGCCGGGAGTGTGGAAGCTGCTGGACGGGGCGCATCCCGAGGACCGCGAAGAGTGGATCAAGGTTCTCTACAGCGGCGACAGCGTCCGCGTCCAGCACGATGGTGAACGCCTGGACGGGCAGCGGCGGGGAGTGGTGACCGGCGGGCGCATCACGTCCATGTCCAGCGTGCTGTCGATGACCGCCGCGTTCCTCGGCGAACTCCAGCCGCAGAGGGGGCAGTCCTTCCTTGACTTGGGCAGCGGCCCCGGGGTCACCGGGGCGGCGGCGTGCCTGATCTGCGGACCGGAGCGGGTGACACTCGTGGACCGCGACCCGCATCTGGTGGAAGCGGTCCTGGAGCGCCTGGCCCCGCTCGGCTTCCGCCCCCGCGCCGTCACCGGAGACGGATATGCCGGAGCGCCTGCCTTCGGTCCGTACGACCGGGTGCTGTCCGGCTTCGCGGTCGAGGCCGTCCCGCCGCACTGGCTTGATCAACTGGCCGATGGTGGTCGGCTGTTGACAACTATCACGACCCGGTCGCCGAGCTGGCCGGGACGTGCCGTTGTGGAGAAGACCGCGCGGGGGCGTGTGGAGGCCACGTTGCGCGGGGTGCGCAGTGGTCATCGCCCTGCGCACGGGCTGGAATGGCTCACCGTGCTCGCCCATCGCGAGCGGATCGCCGCCGAGCCCGGCTCGCGCCGGCATACATCGTTGGCGCCACCGGACGAGAGTGCGTACGGCCTGTGGCTCGCCCTCGATCATCTGGCCCCTGGGCTGGTGCGGGACTACCGGGCCGAGCACCTGACGCTCGTCGCCCCTGACGAGGACTCGTGGGTCGTCGTGCGCCCTGCGGCAGACGGCAGCTGGATGGCCGAGTCCGTCGGCGAACGGCCCGTCTGGGCCGAAGTCGAGGAGGTGCACGCGCGCTGGCTGGCGGCCGGCGAGCCGACCTCCTACCGCTTGGAGGTCGCCGCCGACGGATCCCAGCACGTCACATCCGCCACCGGACCAGCACCTCTGGAGTGGGCGCTGTCCGCCCCGGCCGCACCGGGCATTCCCGCCCCGGCACAGGAGCGGTCATGAGCGAAGACACGGCTCCGCAGCCCGATGCGGAGGAAGCTGAGAAATCGGTGTCGGCATCGGAGATGCTGCTGTTCGGCGGTCAGTTGGAGTACGACGTGGGCTGGAACGCCCACCACGGGGCGTGGCTGGGGTTGTCCTTGTGGTCGATGGCCCGGCAGCTTCCCCGTTTGGTGGCTACGTCGGTGCGGCTGGCGCATTGGGCGGACCGGCGGGCGCTGCGCACGGTGGCCGTGGCCGAGATCGGTTCGGGAGTCACCCAGGCGGTCGGCCTGGTGGCCGTCAATTCGGTGCTGAGCCATCTACTGGGTGCGGGGACGATCACGGAGCGGATCACCCATGCGTTTCCCGTCCTGATGGCCGTGTCGGTGATGGGAGTTGTCGGGGCACTGTGTGCGGCGGCGTCGACCGCCGCGACGGGGGCCTTGGAGCCCAAAGTCCAGCGAGTGGCCACGGAGCGGTACCTGACGCTGGTCTCGCGGGTTGAGCTGAAAGCGGTCGAGGACGACGAATTCCACCGGCTGCTGGACTCAGCGTCCTGGGGCGCGGAGTCGGCCCGCCGGATGGTGAAGTACACCACGACCGTGGTCAACGCGCTGATCTCTTTGATCGCCGCAGCCGGGGTTCTCACCGTGCTGCACTGGGCCTTGCTGCCGCTGCTGGCCGCGATGACGCTGCCCAGCGCGTGGGGTGCAATGGCCAAGGCTCGCCGCCGGTACGTCAGTTTCCACCAGTTCGTGCAGCACGCCCGCGCTGCGCAGCTGCTGACCCGGCTGTTGATCAGCCAGGAGGCCGCCGCCGAGATCCGCCTGTATGCGATGGGCCCGTTCCTGCTGGAGCACTTCCGGGGCATGGCCGACACCAGCGAGCGGGAGCAGTCCCGGCTGGCCCGGCTCGATGCCCGTACCGGTCTGCTGTCCTCCGCCGCGACCGGCGCCGCCACCGCCGCCACGTACGGAATGCTCGGTGTGCTGCTGTGGACCGGGTCAATGCAGCTGTCCGTCGCCGGGACCGCGGTGCTGGCCATCCGCTCCGGCTCCTCGGCCCTGCGCCGATGCGTCCTGCAGATCTCCGACGTCCACCAGGAGAGCTTGTTCGTCGGGGACTTCGAGCGGCTGTGCACGGAAGCCGACCGCCGCGCCATCCCGGACGGTGGCCAGGACCTCCCCGAACACGTAGAGGAGATTCGCTTCGAGAAGGTGACCTTCACTTACCCGGGCAAGGAGAATCCGGCGCTGTCCGAAGTGGACCTGGTACTGCCTGCGGGCAAGACGATCGCACTGGTGGGCAGCAACGGTTCCGGCAAGTCGACCCTCGTCAAGCTGCTGTGCGGGCTCTACGCGCCCGACGAGGGACACATCTGGTGGGACAGCGTGGATGCGGTCCGCGCCGACCGCGCACAGGTCTTCGACCGCGTCGCCGCCGTGAACCAGGACTTCTATCGGTGGCCCTTCACCGCCCGGGTGAACATCGGCATCGGCCGCCCCCGCCGCCCGTTCGACGACGAGCCGATCATGGAGGCGGCCACGTACTCGGGTGCCGACACGGTCATCGACGAGCTGCCCCGCGGGCTCGGCACGCTCCTGCAGCGCGGCTACAAAGGCGGGCAGAACATCTCCGGCGGACAGTGGCAGAAGATCGGCATCGCCCGCGGGCGGTTCCGCTCAGGCCAGGTACTCGTGGTGGACGAACCCACCAGCGCCCTCGACCCGGCCGCCGAGCAGCGCGTGTTCGACCAGATCCGCGCCCTGGCCGGCCAAGGTCAAACCGTCGTCCTGGTCACCCACCGCCTGCACAGCGTCCGGCACGCCGACACCATCGTCGTCCTCGACCACGGCCGCGTCGTCGAGCAGGGCGCCTTCGACCAGCTCATGGACCCCCACACCGGCACGGGAGCCTTCCGCGACGCCTATCTGCTCCAGTCCCACGCCTTCAACCAGACCGTCCCGGACCAGACCACGGCACCGGACCCCACCACGCCCGCCTCGGAGCCAGCATGAGCGCTTCCGCCCCCACACCGGCACAGCCGCCCGCAGCGACGCCACCGCCGGCAGCCAGTGAACGCTTCGCCGCGCCCATCGACGTACACGCGGTCCTCCTACGCCCCGGCGCGACCGAATGGGAAGTCCTGCTCACCCGCCGGACCGGGGACGTCTACGCCACCGGTCTGTGGCACATGCCCTCGGGCCACATCGACGGTGCCCACGAGGACGCCGTCGAGGCCCTCGTCCGCGAGGCCGCCGAGGAAATCGGCGTCGCCATCGCCCCTGGCGATGTTCAGATCGCCGCTGTCGTCCATCACCGCAGCCCCACTGGCTCTGCGCGCGTGGGTGTCTTCGGCGCCGTCCGGTCCTGGACGGGTGAGCCGCACATCCGCGAGCCCCATCTGTGCAGCGAGATGGCCTGGTACGCCCTCGACCGCCTCCCGCCGGACATGGTCGCCTACCCCCGCGCCGGGCTGGAGGCCCTGCGCGCCGGACGTCACTTCGCCATCCATTTCCAGCAGCCCGACGATCCGATCGCCTACACCACGGCCTGCCCGAACCGGCTGCAATTGCTGTCCGAGACCAACTCCCGTGATCTGGCTGGCCCTTCGCAGGCACTCTGGAGGTTCGCCGAGCAGGCCGTCGGCCCGCTCGCGGCAATCGAGGACGCCTCATGGAGCCGTACCACCAGCCGAGTCTGGAAGATGACCGGAAGGTCGGGCGGCACCTGGTACCTCAAGCAGCACCCGAGCGAGAAGTTCTACTCGCGTGAGGTGTTCGCATACCGGGAGTGGGTGCGCGCTCTCGGCGAACGCGCCCCGCGCCTGGTCGCCTCGGACGACCGGCTCCTGGCGGTCGTCCTGACCCAACTACCCGGCCGTAACCTCCACGGCCTCACCCTGGCATCCACCGACGAGCGCCGTGTGCACCAGCAGCTCGGTGAGATCGCGCGGGCCTTCCACGACAGCGCCCCTGGCCACCCGGCCGAGCAACCGCCGGTCTCCCGCACCCAGAAGGTGGACCGTCACCTTCAGGCAGCCCGGCCGCTGCTGTCCTCCGCCGACGAGGACCTGGTACGCCGGCTGACCACGCGCTACGACAGCCTGCCGCCCGGCGAGCGTGTCCCTACCCTGGGCGACTTGCAGCTGCGCAACGCCTTGCTCACCGACGCCGGCCTGGTCGGCGTCTTCGACTTTGAGCGAGCCGAGCAACGGCAACGGGGCCACGACTTCGTACGCCTGGCCGACCTCTGGGACGGCCGCGAAGACCTGCGCGCTGCCTTCTTCACCGGGTACGGCAGGCCCCTGACACCGCTCGAAGCCGAGCACATGGAGTGTGAGGAGGCCCTCGACGCCCTCAGCGGCATCGCCTACGGCCTCACCCACGACGACCCCGAGGTCGTCGAGCGCAGCCGCCGGACCCTGCGCCGCCTCCATCGCACCCAGAGCGCCTGACCAACCCACTTCGACCGTAAGGAGCAGCCTCGGTGGGATACACGCAGCAGGGCGAATGGCACGGCCACTACGCCCGCGGCGAGAGTTTCCGGGCCCTGACCGACGCCGAACGTGCCGTACTGGATTCCGCCTTGCGCCCGCAGGGCTCCGCCGTCGCGCTGGACGTGGGCTGCGGCCTGGGCGAACTCGCCCTTCATCTCCACGAGCTGGGGTACGTGGTCGATGCCGTCGACTATGCGGAGTCGGCCATCGAACGAGCCGCCGCTCAGGCCCCGGACGGCGTCGCCGTGCGCTTTCTGAAACACGACATCGAACACGACAACCTCGCCGCCCTGCCTCACGCCGCGTACGACCTGATCATCTTCCGCATGAGCTATGCCTTCCTCGGCAACCGCACCTGGCTGTCGAACCGCCTGCGTGAGCATCTCCGCCCCGGCGGCACGGTCTGCATCATCACGCCGCTCGCGAGCGGTGTCCCTGCAGACCGGCGCGACATTGCCCTCGACGAAGAGGAGATCGCGCTGGTCACGAGCGGATGGGCCATGGCCGACCGGTTCGACGCCGATGGAATGGCCGTGCTGGTGCTCCAGGAGCCCACCACAGCCCCCGTGGCCGTCGCCGACAAGCGGCGCCCTACGCCGCAGGGCCTCATCGGCGCGGGTGTCGTGGTCACCGACGAGCAGGGCCGCGTGCTGCTGGGCCGGTCCGTACGCGGCGTCTGGGAACTTCCCGGCGGCAAGCCCAGCCCTGGCGAGTCCTTCGAGCAGGCAGCCGTACGCGAGCTGGCCGAGGAAACCAGCCTGCACGCCTCGGCGGACGACGCCCAGGTGCTCGCTGTCCTGATGGACGCCACGCACGACATCCCGCGCCTCACGGCCGCCGTCCGCGTCACAGCGCACCAGGGCACCCCGACCGTGACCGAACCCCACCTGTTCCACCGTTGGGAATGGCACTGGCCCGCCGACATCCCTGCCCTCGCCGGCACACTGTTCACGCCGAGCGCGCACGTCCTGGACGTCGCCTGGCCCGGCCTCCTCCAGGACCTGCCGCCCGTACACCGCACCCTCGCCCGCCAGCCTGTGGCGCCTGAGTCCCCCGAGCGGGCACGCGAGAGCCAGCAGCTGCGCCAGAAGATGACCGACCAACTGATCGACCAGGGCTACATCAACGACGCCTCCGTCGAGACGGCCTTCCGGCGTGTACGCCGCCACCTCTTCCTCCCCGGCGTCGACCTGGAGACCGTGTACGCCGCGGCCGACGCAGTCGTCCCCACCAAGCGCGACCGCAACGGCAAGGCCACCAGCACGGTTTCGGCGCCTTGGCTGCAGGCCGTCATGCTCCGTGAGGCCGCCCTCCGCGCGGGCGACACCGCGCTGGAGATCGGCTCCAACGGCCCCAACGCAGCCCTCATGCAGGAAGTTGTCGGCCCGGGTGGGCGGATCATCACGATGGACATCGATCCGTTCGTCGTCGAGCGCACGGCACGGTTCCTGCCCGCCGCCGGGTACGACCGGGTGTGTGTCGTGCTGGGCGACGGCGAGCACGGTGCTCCCGGCTTCACCGACACCGGCTCCCTCGACGCGATCATCGTGACCACCCAGGCCCCCGACATCCCGCCGGCCTGGATCACCTCGCTCGTTGAGGGCGGGCGCCTCGTGGTCCCACTGACCATCCACGGGTACAGCTGGGCCATCGCCTTCGAGAAGCGCGGCCATGAGCTGGTCAGCCGCTCCTACACGGTGTGCGGGTTCGTCCCTATGCAAGGCGCCGGAGCGCAGGTGGAAGACGTCGTGTCTCTGCGTGGCGGGGAAATCCGCGTGCGGTTCCCAGAGGGCGGAACGGCGGACGCCGAGCAGCTCACCTGGGCCCTAGAGGCACGGCGGCTCGAACGCCGGACCGGTGTCACGATGCCCGGCAACACCCCTTTCGACAAGCTCATGCTGTGGCTCGCCACCACGATGGAAGGCTTCTGCCGCCTGGCCGTCGACCCGGACCTCGACACCGGGGTCGTCGAGCGCGCCAAGGGCTGGGACGCGGCAGCAGTGGTCCGAGACAGCTCCCTTGCCCTCCTGCTCCTCCAGCAGACCGGCCCTTCCACATGGGAGTGGTGCATCCACGCCTACGGACCGGCCGCCAAACAACTGACTGAGGAGATGACGCAGCAGGTCATCGTCTGGGACCGCGACCACCACATCCGCGACGCTCCCCGCTTGACGGTCCGTTCCCGCCTCGGCGGCGACACCAAAGAGAAGGGCGCCCGCACCCTCATGAAGCGGCACGCCCGCCTCGACTTCGACTGGACGCGCCCGCACCGCACAAGCCTCTAATGCTGAAGCCATCCCCGCGTACGAGCCTGTGGCGGCATCGCGAACCCCGTCCGTCAAGGAGATCCGTTTGAACGTCATCCTGATGCCCGGCCCGCGCGTGGCCGCCACCCCTGTCGAGGAGTGCGGCGAACCACTCATCGACGTCCGGGCCTATCAAGACCTGCTGGTCGGCGGCTTCAAGTCCGAGCCGGCCGGTCACTTCGCGTACCTACGTCAGGGCGTCGTGGAACGCCTCGTTCATGCCCAATCGCAGCTTCCTGCCGGGCTCCGGCTGTTGTTCTTCGAGGGATACCGGCCACCCCAGCTCCAGCGGTCGTACTTCGAGGAATACGCGGGGGCTGCGGGCCGGCAATCCGAGCTGGTCCGAAGAACAGATCCGCTCCCCGGCCCGCGCCGAACACACGCCCGCCCACCGTCGAGGAAGGCAGAGTCAATGACCACTCCCGTCTCACGTTCGGATCATGTTGCACCGCGTGCCGCCGGGTCCGCAGGGCAGCAGGCCGCCTCCCGGCACGCGGTGTGGGTCGGCGCCGCCGCGCTCGTCACTGACCAGGTCGGCCGTGTCCTGCTCGTTCACCCCACCTACCGCGAGGACGACCGGTGGCTGCTGCCCGGAGGAGTCGTCGAACCCGGCGAACACCCGCACGTCACCTGCCGGCGCGAGATCACCGAGGAGCTGGGCCTGGCGAACCTGCTGCTGTCGGGCGTTCTCGCCGTCCACTCCCTCTCCCCGCAGCACCCCGACGGCCAGCCCGGCACGCCTTTCCCCGGGGAGATCCGGTTCGTCTTCGATGGGGGAACCCTCACTCCCGACCAGGTGGAGGCGATCCGCCTGCCGCGCGAGGAGCTGTCCGAGTTCGCCTTCCTGGAGACCCGGGACGCGGTGCAGCGGCTGCGGCCGGTGGACGGGCAGATCATGCTCGCTGCTTACCGTGCCCGGCTCGGGAACACCGCCACTGCCCACCTCGCCGACGGCCGGCACATCCTCGACGTCCCGGCGCTGGACCGCAATGACGTGCACGTCCGCTACCGGCCTCTGTGGGACAGCCCCCTCAACCGCGGTCCCGTTCCCGAGCGGCTCCCCGTGCAGCAAGCCTGGGCGTGGTGCTTCGTCCCCGACGGCCGGGTCGTCCTCGTTGCCGACCCCGGCCCCCGGGGCGCGCTGCCTATGCTGCCCGGCGGCACCGTGGAGAAGACCGACCCAACGCCCGAGGACACCCTCCACCGCGAAGCCGCCGAGGAGGCCCAGGTCACCCTCACCGATCCGGTGCGACTGGGCTGGGTGCTGGACGAGACCGGCGAGGTCTACGGCTCAGTGGGACCCAACGCCCGGCTCCGCCTGGCCGCCCGGGTCACCGACATCGGACCGGCGGCCGTCGACCCCGCTACTGGACGCCCCTTCGCACGTCTGCTCGCCACCCCCGCCCAGGCAGCCGCCCTTCTGGGATGGGGCCCGCCAGGAGCGCGGCAAGCCCTACTCGCCGCGGAGACGGCCCTCAAGCGGTGGGGCCTTCCCACCGCTCGCCCCGCGGCCATCGAGGAAGTGCCTGCGGAGGGGATGCGGCTGAGCTGACACGAACGACCATCCCGCCTTGACTCGATCCGCCCTGCGTCCTTCTGAGGTAGCCCTATGCCGCTGTCGCACGACCACATCCGCACCACCGTCGAGACCTACCTCGCTCGCCATCCTCACGAGCGCACGCAACTCTGCGGCCTCCTGGAAGCCCTCGACCGTCCCACCGACATCGCCAGTCGTTCCACCTTCTCCGGCCACGTCACCTGCGGCGCAATCGTCGTCGATCCGCTCGGCCGCGTCCTGCACGTGCTGCACCTCGCGAGCGGGAAGGTCCTACCTCCCGGCGGACACACCGAGCCCGAAGACGACTCCCTGGCAGGGGCGGCCCTTCGGGAGCTGCACGAGGAGACCGGCATCCTTCCCCAGGCCGTGACACCGTGGCCCGGCCACGAGGCCGTGCCGTTCGACATCGACATCCACGACATGGACGCCCGTCCAGGCAAGGGGGAACCGGGCCACCAGCACTTCGACCTGCGATTCCTCTTCCGCCTGAGCACGGCGGCGGACGTGCCGTTCGTGCTGCAGGTGGAAGAGGTCGGCGGCATCGAGTGGCGGCCCGTGGACAGGGTGTTCTCCCCCTCCCTGCGCGAGAAGCTGCTCAAGCTCACGCCCGAAGCCGAACCGGAGACCGTCAACGCCTCCGCCCTGATCTACAACGACCGCGGCGAGTACCTGCTCCACCTGCGCGACTACTACCCCGGCCGGATCTGGGAGCCGGGCATGTGGTCACTGCTGGGCGGCGGCCGAGAGCCCCAGGACGCCACCCTGGAACACACCGTGCGGCGCGAACTGGACGAGGAAGCCAGCCTCCACATCGCCGACCTGACCCCGTTCGGCATCGAGGAAGCAACCGACGACGCCGGTGCAACCATGCCCATCGCCATCTACGCCGGCCGCTGGAACGGCGATCCCCGCGAACTCCACCTGACAGAAGGGGTGATGCTCGCCTGGTTCGCCCCCCACGACCTCCACCGCCTGCGCATCGCAGACACCACCAGCGACCTCGTACGGCGTCACGCGGCCAGCCGCACGGCCAGCCCATCCAGCACCGCGCCGCAGACCGGGGCCGCCTCGGACGAGGAGCCCCGCCCGGCCTCCCCACCCGGCACGGTCCCCAACGTCATCGGCGTCCACCTCTACCTGGAGCGGCCCGACGGAACGGTGCTGCTCGGACTACGCCACCCCGACTCCGCGTTCGCGCCCTCCACCTGGCACGTACTGGCCGGCCACTGCGAGCAGGAGAGCGCCATCACCTGCCTGATCAGAGAGACACAGGAAGAGGCCGGCCTGCAGATCCAGCCGAAGGACATCGAACTCGTCCACGTCGTCCACCACATCGACCGCACCGGGGACCGGCCCCGCATGGGCCTCTTCTTCCGCGCCCGGACCTGGACCGGCGAGCCCGAACTGCGCGAGCCGGACAAGTGCACCCGGTGGAACTTTTGGGACCCGGCCGCGCTCCCCGACGACCTCGTCCCCTACACCCGAGCTGCCATCGAGGGCATCCGCGCCGGCCGCCTCTACTCCGAAACGGGATGGGCATGAGCGCCGTCACCTCCATGCACCCGGAACTCCCGCCCGAGGAAGTGCGCCAGCCCGCCGAGCAGACCGTGGGGCGCGTCGCCACCTGCACGGAGCAACGCCGGTGCAACCTCCACGGGCCACAGACCTCAACCGGCCACACCGCATCCACCGGAGGCACGCGTGCCTGAAGACACCCAACAGGCGGTCCCGGCCGTCCCGAGTCCGGCGACCGGAGACGCACCGCAAGAACACCACATGCACCTGCTCCCGCGGTACTACCGCCAAGTGGAAGCAGGCCGCAAGACCATCGAAGTGAGGGTGGCCACCCCACAAAAGCGGGCCGTCACAGTCGGCGACACGGTCGTCTTCCACGACCGGGACACCGGCAAGGAACTCGACGTCATCGTGCACCGGATCACCCCATACGCCTCCTTCGAGGATCTACTCAACTCCGAGGACCCCGCGCGCATCGACCCGGACGGACCACCCGGAGAACTGCTCGCGAACCTCCAGAGCATCTATCCGCCGGCCAAGGAAACGCTCGGCGTCCTCGCCTTCGCATTCGACCACCGCCCGGCCCGCCCGGGCCGCCCCATGCCGATGACGCCCACGCAGTACGCGCAGACCGTCCCCCACCACACGGTGTACGGCTGCCTGTACATCCGTGATGAACACGACCGGCCGGTCCAACTACGCTCGGTCTACGGCTCGCGGCTCTGGCAGCTCCCGGGCGGCAACCTCGACGCGCAAGGAGAGGACCCGCTGCAGACCGCCCAGCGCGAAGCGATCGAAGAGACCGGCCTCGAACTCGGCCTGGAAACGCCGAGACTGCTCCTGACGCACTTCCTGCACGCCGGACCCCGATTGCCCCTGAACAAGATGGGGCTCATCTTCGACGGAGGCCGGCTCAGCGCGGACCAGCTCTGCCGGATCCGCCTCGACCCCGCCGAGCACGACATGTGGGCCATCCACGACATCTCCACCTGGCAGGAGTTGATGACGCCCCGGGCCTTCGCCCGTCTCGACGCCATCGAACGAGCCCGGCTCGGCGAAGGCCCCGCCTACCTCATCTCGCACACCTGATCCACGCCGCTGCCCGCCAAGGAGGCACCGTGCCCGTCGAGGACATCAACACCCAAGCCTGGAACGTCTACGGCCAGCGCCAGCTGGCCCGCGCCCACATGGCACCGGGCCTGGTCCGGGACTTCCAGGCCGACACCATGACCATCGTCGCCCCGGATGACGACTCCTGGGCGGTCGCCGACCCAGACGGCACCACGGTACGCGCCCACGGACCAAGGGATGTGTGGGCCGAGCTTGAGGACGTTCACGCCCACTGGGTCCGGGCCGGCCGCCCGAGCGCGTTCCGGGTTGACGTTCCGGAGGACGGTGGGACGCAGAACGTCACCTGCGGCGCCGGGCCCAGCGCCCTGGACTGGGCCCTGCCCACCCTGTCGCCCGCGCCCTGGCAATCCGCCTGACCCATCTCCCCTCATAAAAGGAGCACTGTGAGTCTGTTCGAGTCGGCGGCCTCCGACTACGCCCGCCACCGTCCCGGGATTCCCGAAGAAGTGGTCCGTCTGTTGGCCAAAGTCCTGAAGGGCATCGACCAGCCGGTGCTGCTCGACCTGGGCGCCGGCACCGGCCAGGTTCCGGCCGCTTTGATTCCCGCAGTCCCTCACATCGTCCGGGTGGACCTCGTGGATCCGGACGAGGCCATGCTCCACGAGGCCGCCGCCCGGCTTCCGTCGCTGCCCAGCGGGGGAACCATCGCTTTCCACGCCATGCCGGCCGAGGAGTTCACCGCCCCCTACGGTGGCTACCGCGCGCATCTGGTCACCTGCGCACGGGCCTTCCACTGGATGTCCAGGCCCGCAGTTCTGGCGATTGCCGACCGGGTCACGGCTCCGGCCGCGACGTTCGCGCTGATCGGGGACGGCAGTCTGTGGACCCACCCGGCGTCATGGGCAGCCGATCTCAAGCAGCTCGTCCAGTCCTACCTCGGCAAGGAGCGGCGGGCCGGCACGACAGGTGTGTACACCGAACCAGGCCGCCGCTACCAGGACGACCTCGCCGAGTCCGCGTTCAGCGACATTGCCGAGCACCAGTTCCCCGTCCGCCGCACGTGGACACCGACGGCAGTGGTCGGCTACCTGCGCAGCACGAGCTTCGCCCGCCCGGCACTGTTCGGCGACAGGCATGCACGATTCGAGCAGGAGGCCCGCTCACTGCTGGAGGAGCACGCCCTCGGCGAAGGGCTCGTCGAGGACGCGGTGTTCACCGTGCTGCTCGCGCGCCGCCCGGGTTGTGGCCGGTGAGCGGCGGGCGGCACACCGAGCCGCTGGACGTGCACCTGATCGCAATCCGCGAGGGCCAGACCGGCCCCGAGGTGTTGCTGTCCCGGCGGGCCGGCGACGTGTACGCGGCAGGCCACTGGCACGCTCCAAGTGGGCACCTTGATGCCGGAGAGGACGTCGTCACCGCGCTCGTGAGGGAGACCCTGGAGGAGACAGGCGTCCTCGTCGACCCTCCTGATGTCTGCGCGGCGGTCACCGTGCACCACCGCTCCCCCAGCGGCGGTGCACGCGTCGGATTCTTCTTCGAGGTCCGGCGCTGGAGCGGCACGCCGCGTGTCATAGAGCCGGACGTGTGCGACGCCATGGGCTGGTTTCCGCTCGACGCGCTGCCTGAGCCGATGGTCGCCTATTGCCGGGCCGGGCTGGACGCCTACCGGGCCGGGGCCCGGATCGCCCTGCACTTCCAGGAGTCCGACGATCCGATCGCCTACGACCGGGCCGTCGACCGGATGAGCCTCGTACCCGACGCCGGTTCTGGTGGCGCGATGCCCGAGCATGCGGTGCGCAAGTTCGCCGAGTCGGCGGTCGGCCGGATCACCGGCTGGTCGGATGTCTCCTGGGCACGGGAGGCCAGCCAGGTGTGGCGGGCGCGCGGCGCCGAGGACGGAATGTGGTTCGTCAAAATCCACCAGAACGACCACTTCCACCAGCGTGAGGTGGCCGCATTCCGAGGCTGGGTCTCACGCCTGGGCGCGGCAGCGCCCCGCCTGGTAGCTACCGATGAGTCACTGCGGGCCGTTGTGATCACCGCGGTTCCGGGCCGCTCTCTGCATGGCATCATCCACCCGCCCGAGGAGGAACGGCGGATCTTCCACAGCATCGGGCAGCTCGCGGCCACCATCCACCGCAGCGCCCCGACCCAGCCGGCAACCGGCAGCACCTTGCCGCTCGGGAAGCTGCAACGCCACCTCGACGCCGCGCGCGCCCACCTTGAGCCAGGAGACGAGGCGTTCATCCGCGCGACCGCCGAGAAGGCTGCGGTCCTGCCCGCCCTGGAGACGGTGCCCACGCACGGCGACTTCCAGCGGCGCAACCTCCGCTGGGACCAGTCCACCGGCACCTTGTACGTGATCGATTTCGAGCGCAGTGAAGACGGCCCGGCCGTGCGGGACTTCGTGCGCCTGTCCGACGCCTGGGACGGGCGCCCGGACCTGTACAAGGCCGTCATGGACGGCTACGGGCGGCCGTTCACCCCGGCCGAAGAGGAGCACCTGGGCGTCCTCTCGGTTCTCGATGCGGTATCCGCCATCCAATACGGCGTCGCCCATGGCGACCTGGAACTCCTCGAACGAGGCCGCCGCACCCTGGCCCGGCTGCGCGCCACGGGGCGCACGTGAACAATCCGCCCACCACATCGGAGCAGGTAAGGAGCAGCACTGTGGGATACGTCGCCCGCGATCAGTGGCACCAGCACTATGCAGGCGGGAAAGGGTTCCGGCAGCTCGGTGAGCGCGAGCTGGCGCTGCTCGCCGAGCACACACCCGTGCCGGACGACGGCGGGCGGGCACTCGATGTGGGCTGTGGCACAGGAGACCTGGCCGCCTACCTTGCGTCCCTCGGCTACGCGGTGGACGCCGTCGACTTCGCCGACAGCGCCCTCGCCCGGGCCCGTGCCGAACACGCGGGCACGGAAGGGGTGCGCTGGGTCTGCCTGGACATCGAGCGCGACGATCCAGCAGAGCTGCACGAAGACGGCTACAACCTGATCACCATGCGGCTGACGTACCCGTTTCTACGTGACCGCAGCCGCGTCCTGCACGGGCTCGGTGAGCGGCTGCGGGCCGGCGGCGCGCTCGTGGTCATCACCCCCGTAGTCGAGCACACCCCGGCCGAGCGACGCGACATCGCCCTCGACGAAGAGGAGATCCGCCTGCTCACCGAAGGATGGGAGTCCATCGAGCGGCTGGAAGCGGACCAGTTCGCCGTCCTGGTCCTGCGCGGCCCCTGCCACGCCGACACCCAGGCAGTGGAGAAACGTCCGCCTACCGGCCACGCACTGACCGGGGCTCTTGCCGTCGTCACCGACGAAGCCGGGCGGGTCCTGCTCGGCCACTCGCGCCGGGGCATGTGGGAACTCCCAGGTGGCAAGACCAGTGGTGCGGAGTCCTTCGAAGCTGCGGCGGTACGGGAACTCGCAGAGGAGACTGGCCTGACCGCCTCGGCCACGGACGCGCATGTAGTCACGATGCTGGCCGACGACAGCCACGGCGTGCCTCGGCTCACCGCGGTCATCCGTGTCACCGCGTGGTCCGGCACCCTCACCAACCCTGAGCACAAGTTGTTCGACCGGTGGGAGTGGCATGATCTGCACGCCCTTTCCAGCGTCGGCCCCGTGTTCACCCCGGCCGCGCAGGCCCTGGACGCGATCTGGCCCGGGGTCATCCCCGGCCTTGCGCCGGTCCACGCCTACCCACTCGCCATCGACCAGCTGCCGGTGCCCGGCGAACCGGCCGAAGCTGCCCGGCTACGCCACCAGATGACCAAGACGGTCATCAATGGCGGCTGGGCTCCCTCTGATCGGGTCCAGCAAGCACTGCGCACCGTGCCCCGACACCGCTTCGTCCCTGAGCAGGACCTGAAGACCGCGTACGACAGCAGCGACCGGGCCGTCATCACCCGCCGCGACGACACTGGGAAGTCGACAAGTTCCGCGGCCTGGCTCCAGGCCGACATGATCGAAAACCTCTGCCTGACGCCGGGAGCGAGCGTGTTCGAGGCGGGATCCGGCGGCTACAACGCCGAGCTGATCGCCCACGTCACGGGCCCTGCGGGGCGGGTCGTCACCGTCGACATCGACCCCTACGTGGTGCACCGCACCCGCCGGTTCACCGCGGAGGCCGGCAGCGGACGCGTCACAGCCCTCCAGGGCGACGCATCCCTCGGCGCTCCCCCACAACACGTGCCGAAGGGCGGCTTCGACGCGAGTGTGATCACCTACAACACCTGGGACATCGCCCCGGCTTGGCGGGAACAGGCCGCTCAGGGCGGGCGCCTGGTCCTGCCGTTGGAGATCGGCGGCTACACCCGGGCCATCGCCTTCGAGCGGATCGGTGATGTCTTGCACGCCCAAAAGTTCACGCACTGCGGGTTCATCCGTGACCGGGGCGAGCACACCCGTACCACCCCGGTCCTCGACCTCCTCGGAGATGAGCTGCAACTCCGTTTCGAAGACAGCGTCCCCGCTCCCACGGAGGGGCTGGAGGAAGCGCTGCGGGGACCGCGGCATGAGGTCGCCACCGGGGTAATCATGAAGGCGGATTTCTACTTCGGCTCGCTTCAGCTCTATGCAGCTACGACGCTGCCGGGCTTCTGCCGGCTGGCCGCCCGCAAAGAGAAGGGCACCGGCGTCACCCAGATCGCGAAGAACAACAACGCGCCGGCGATCCTCGGCGACGCCTCACTCGCCTACCTCATTCACGTCCAGACCCAGCACGGTGACACCCCCGACAAGCGGACGTGGGAATGGGTCGTCCACGCCTTCGGCCAGCAAGGCCCACAACTCGCCGAGCAACTGGCAGCCACAGTGAGGACCTGGAACCGCAACGTACGCAGCGACGACGGCAACGGAACCGACCCGGCCCTGACCATCCACCCCGCCGGCACCCCCGATCGCCTTCTCCCCGCCGGGGATGTACTGGACAAGCCCCGCTGCCGCCTCGTGTTCCAGTGGCCGGGCCGCAACGGACACCTCCCGGCATCTGTTGAGAGCGCCGAAGCAGCCACCTCAGCCGTGGAGGACTCATGAACGTCTGGCTCAACGTGTCCTTCGGCAGGAGCACGACCACCCTCGTCGCCGAGCCACGCCACGCTCTGCCCCTTCCCACGCCCGCCGCACCCCTGAGCCGTCCCTTCTCTTCCACGGAGCCCCGAGCATGACCGCCCCCACCATGACCAGGCCCGTACGGCTGGGTACCCGCCCCAGCCCCATGGCCATGGAGCAGACCGGCCGCTTCGCCACAGCCTTCCGGGCCCGGTATCCCGACGTCACCCTGGACATCGTCAAGATCACCTCGGAAGGTGACCGCCACAACGGCCCCCTGGCGCAGATCGGCGGCAAGGGAGCCTTCACCCGCCGCGCCGACGAGCAACTCCTGGACGGCCGGGTCGACGCCACCATCGCCTGCGCCAAGGACCTCCCCAGCCCGCACGACCGGATCCCCGGAATCTGCGTCGGAGCGGTGCTGCCCCGCGAGGACGTACGCGATGTCCTGGTCCTGCCAGCCAGCCACGCTCCCGCAACCCTGGCCGAGCTGCCGCCCGGTACCCGCGTCGGCACCAGCGCACCCCGCCGTGCCGCCCTCCTAGCCGCGCTGTATCCAATGCTGGTGCCGGTGCCGATCCGCGGCAACGCCGACACCCGCCTCGCCGCCCTCGACGCCGACACGCTCGGCGCCGATGTGATGATTGCCGCCCTGTCCGGACTGCGCCGCCTCGGCCTGGCCGACCGCGCCGCACAGATCCTCGACCCGAGCGTATGGCTGCCCGCCACCGGTGCCGGGATCGTCGTCATCGAGCACCGCAGCGACGACCACACCACCCAACGACTTCTCGCTCCGCTCTCCCACACCGCCACCCACACTCTCCTGGACGCCGAGCGCGCCGCCCTCGCCTGTCTGCACGGCAGCTGCCTGACCGCCGCATCCGCCTACGCCACCCTCGACGAGGCGGCCGATGCCATCACCATGCATGCGGCCGTCCTCGACCCGGCTGGCGGCACGCCAATCCGCACCGCCCGCACCGGCCCCGGCGACCAGCCCGAGTCCGTAGGACGGCAAGCCGCCGAACAGTTGCTCGCCGCAGGGGCCACCCGGCTCCTGGGAACCCAGCCGTGACCTCCCAAGGCGGCACCCGCCCGTGAGACGGCCGTGGTCGCGTCATCCGGGGAAGACGCAGACCACTTCAGAGGAAGGAGCTGCCCGCTGTCCAGCCCCGGAGAGCGTACGAAATCCCTTGGTTCAACCGTGATCACCACCCCTGTCCACGAACTACGCAAGGGAGTACTCGTCCATGACGGAGTCGACGGTCGAACTCAGGATGGTTGCATGGAATGTCCTCACCGGAGGCATCGACAACAAGGGCACGGAGAGGGAAACGGAAGAGCGTCGCCTTCGGCAACTCGACTTCCTCTCATCCATGGACGGCCTCGACATGCTGTGGATCATGGAGGCCACCTGGTGGGATGAGGACAAGGGCGCGCGCCTCCGTGGCATCTGCGATGCCACGACGCTGACCGCGCTTCCTCTGGTGACCTCCCGCGTCGGGGACGGGAGCAATCACTCCTGCATGTACTACAACGCCCAAGCGCTCAAGCTCTATACGCCGGCGAGCGAGCTCGCGCGGGGGTCGTTTCATCACGGTGTCTGCAGAGCAGCCTTCGACGCTGACGGCATTCCCCTGCTTGTGTTCGGGGCCCATCTGGCGTACTCCGGCGGGCGCGCACGGCATCTGGAGGCACACCATCTCGCCGACTACGGAACGCAGTTCGGCGGCTGGCCGGAGGACGGCGTGCTGCTCATGGATGCCAATGCGCCAGATGAAAGCGATCCCGAGTTGTCCGACGAGGAATGGAAGCGGCGGGTACCGCGAGGGCTATGGCACCGTTACCGGAAGATTCGCGATGACGGCTCCTTCGGCGGATTCGATCGTGGCGCCCGACGGCTGCTCCTGGAGTCCGGATGGCGAGACCCACAGGCTGACGTACGTCAGCTGCGGGAGCCGACGGTCGGTTACTGGTACGAGAACGAGCGAGTACCGCTCCGCCTCGACCAGGCGCTCGTCACCGGCCCGCGCATTGAGGTTGTCGACTACCGCACCCTCAACCCCAAGCGCCCGGCCCTGAAAAATCTCTCCGATCACCTGCCCATCCGGCTAGACATCCGCCTTCACCGAAGTCCGGTCGCCCGCACCGCCGTGTGATGACTCCGAAGGGATCGGCGCCTGACCGGACGGCACGCAGCCGGTCCACCAGCACACGATCGCATCACTGACCAGATACTGAGGAGACGCACCGTGGCATTGACCGTGATGAGCCAGAACGCACAGTACGGAGCCGACAAGGACGGGCGCTGGGAGAGCATGATCGAGGTCATCGGCAGGGTCGGTCCGCATCTGCTCTTCCTGCAGGAGGTCGACTGGCTGGCCGACCCTGACAAGGCCGATGCCGCAGAGAAGGCCCTGGGCCTGAGGCTGGTCGTTGCGCCGTCCCGGAACCTGAATACCGCAGTCGCCTGGAACCCCAGGGTGCTGGAACTGCTGGACACGGAGACCAAGTACTCCGTCAGCGAGATGCACCATGGTTACTGCGCGCCCCGTTTCAAGCCCCTGGGCCTGGCCCGGGAACTGCCGGCGTCGCTGGTCGCGATCAGTACGCACCTGACCCCGTACTCCGCTGAAGTCGCCGCACAGGAGACCCAGTTGCTGTGCGCGCGGGCCTACCGGTACGGCGGGATCGCCATCGTGGCCGGCGATATCAACCACTGCCCGCTGGACGACCCGGAGATCGAATGGGAGCGCGTCCAGCCGTACAACCGCACCTCCCGGTGCCTGCCGCGCGCCAGCAAGGACGAGCCCTGGCGCGGAAACCGCATCGTGGGCCAGAAATTCCGGGACGGCGAGTTCACCGACGTGGGCGCCCACTTCGAGGATCGCCAGGCAACCGGCAAGGCCGGATTGCTGCGGGTCGACCAGGCCCACGTCACCCCTGCGCTGCGTCCGGCGCTGCGCTCGTACCAGAGGGTGGACCCTGGCCCGGCCAGTGACCACTACGGCATCAGCTGGGAACTGGACCTCGCAGCGACCGACACCACGTGCATCCGCGCCTACACCTGAGCCCAGCCCACGGCGCGGCGGCCCGACGCCAGCCGCCCGCCTCCGCAATCGACAGCCGGCCTGGGCGCACCCGCCGGTGCGCCCAGGCATCCACTCCCACCGGAGGAAGACATTGGAAAGCTTCTTCGAATCGGTCCAGGGCCGGTGGCCGGCCGGACGGGTCGACTACCACTGGCACATCCTGCCGGACCCCGCGATCACCCGAGCCGCGCTCGTTGCCCCCTACCGGGAGCTGACACACCGCCCGGGCATCGCCCCCGTCCCGCCCGAATTCCTCCACATCACCTTGCTCCACTCCGCACCAGTCACCGAGATCACCGGCACGGAGATCACCGAGATCACCGACCGGGTACGCGAGCGCTGCGCCGCGGTGGCGCCGTTCGAGCTGACGCTGGACCGTCCGTCGGTGGGCAGGGTGGCCGTTGAGTGCCTGGGCCGGCCGGGCCGACCGGTCGAACGCCTGTGGGAGATCACCGCAGGCGAGTCCGAGGCCGTGCTCGGTGGCCGCTACCCTGCGGTGCCGTCGGTCCACTACACGCACAGCTCCCTCGGATACGCGACCGGTCACGTGGATCAGCGCCCGATGCGTGCCTGGCTCACCGACAACGATGTTCCGCCGGTGACGGTCCCTGTCACAAGGATCGCCCTGGTGGCGCAGAGCCACGACGGCCAGTACATCACCTGGAAGCACCTCGACGACATCGAGCTGGCCGGCACCCGCTGACGGCCCTGGGTTGCCGATGCCGTCGGGGAAGGGGAAGCCCCTCCCCGACGGCCGGACCAGAGCGGCTTGCAACACCATCAACTTCAGCAGGGAGAAGACGAACCGTGAACCAGTCGAACACTCTGTACGGCCGGGCCGGCCGGGCGCTCACCGCAGGGCACTTCGCCGAGGCCGCGGACCTGTACGAACAAGCAGTCGCTGGCCTCGAAGCCGAGCGAGGCCCTGACTCCGACGCCACCCTCCAGGCCCTTCTGGAATGGGGCCTGGCGCTCTACAACCTGCAACGTTACGACGAGGCCGAGATCCATCAACGCCGTGCCCTGGAGGGGCGGGTACGGACCATCGGGGCTGACCACGGTGACACCCTTAACGCACGGGTCAGGCTCGCCGAGTCGATCGGCGCTCAGGGACGGTGGCAGGAGGCCGAGGCTCTCGCACGCGAGACGGTCGAACTCGGAGAGGCACGCGGCTGGTCCCTCCACGAGAGCGTCATCTCCGGCCGTCTCGCCATCGCGTGGATCCGTCGCCGTCAAGAACGCTGGGAAGAAGCGACAGAACTGGGCCGCACGGTCATCGACCAGTTCCACACCATCCGCGACGACGACCACCCCTTCGCCATAGCCGCCCGCCACCTGCTTGTCGAATGCCTCCTCCATACCGGAGACCTGGCAGACGCCGAAGAACAAGCCAGACGCGTACGCCAGGCGCGCACCGCGACACTCGGCGCGGACCACCCCTACACGATCATCATCAGCTGTGACCTCGCCCGCGTTCTCGCCGCCGCCGGCCGGGCCAAGGAAGCCCGGCCCCTCGCCGCCCAGGTCCTGCCCACCGCGGTGCGCGTCCTCGGAGACGACAACACCCACACCCAACGGCTGCGTGAACTCAACGCTGCCTAGCACGATACGACCCAGGATCTCGTGCTGTTGGAGAGCCGCGCCCCAAGGCCCAGGAGCCGCTGCGTGCGTGGATCGTTGCACGCGGTAGTTCGGGCGCGTGGGGCAGAGCCGCCGGCGCGGAGTCGGCCTGGCCAGAGCCGCCTCCCGCTGCGCAGCAGACCGCCCCTCCTCCGGCAGTACGTCCTCAACACACCGGTACGGTCCGCGCTGTGGACTGGTGGCGTGGCAAGCCCCAGCCCTACGTTGACCGTCAGGCAGCACGAGGGAGCGTCCGTATGGAGAAGGTCCACATCATTCCCGGCCTCACGGTGGACCGCGAGATGTACGAAAGCGCCCTTGCCGGCCTCGCCGAGCACGCTCATGAGCAGACGCTCACCTGGGCGAGGTTCACGAGCGAGGACGCATGGACGCTCGTCCCGGACCCAGACGGCTTCGGTTACAAGGCGGAGCTGGTCCTGCGGCGCTCCGCGGACGTCACCATCAAGGTCAACCTGTGGAGAGGACCAGACCTGCGTGACGGTGAACGGCCTACCCCCCATGGGCACCCCTGGCCGTTCACCGCGCACGTCCTGCTCGGTGGCTATGACGAACAGCGCTACGGACTGTTGGACGGCAAGGTCAGTACCACCACGATGACGCACCGGGCGGGCGGCGCCAATCACCTGCCGCTACACGTGTTCCACGAAGTGACCCGAATCCACGAACCGGGCCGCACCGTGACGTTGATGATCTGCGGCAAGGGCACCAAGGGCGACTGGGGTTACCTCGATCCCGAGACCGGCACCATCACGCCTAACCAGGACGTATCCGGCCCGACGTTCAGGCAGCGCATGGTGGCAATCAACCCCCGCATGCAGAAGATCCAGTGAATCCACGGCTCGGGAGCATCGGCCAGCCGAAGTCCTCAGCTGAAGCTTCCTGTTGGAGGCCGCTTACCTCGCTTTGTGCAAGGGCGGCTTCGGGCGCGCCGACGATTTGTACTCCACGGTGCTCGCCGAGATGGAAAGCGGCCTGTCCGCCGGCGGCCTGTGGCACCTGCAGACCGTGCGTGACCACGTACTCGTCGTCTACGGACGGGGGCGCCCAGCAGAAGGCGAAGGTCCGGCTGCAGCGCGTCCTTGCGAGCAGGGAGAAGCCAGCCGGACGGGACACGGCCACCGTAATCGACACTCTGGCGCGGCTGGCCGAGGCCATCGGCGAGCTACGCAGGCCGTGCTCCGATGGGCCCGAGGGCCGACCCCCGCGCAGCGACAGTCAGCGGCGGCTACGGCATGCTGTCCCGCATGCGGGATCTGACGCGGCAACTCGAGGATGTGGCCCGGCTCTTGGACGAGGTCGGACCGCTGCCCCCACTCAAAATCACTTTCACCCACGATCCAGACGATGGCCCGTACGTCATCGTCGCCACTCCGCATCAACTGAAGCTTGCGGACCAGCGTCTGGCGGTCGATCGGATCGCGGCCCGGGTCCAGGCGGTGACCAAGGTCGGTGAGGTATTTAGGGGCCACTACGGTGCCTCAGCCCATGGGTGGTGGGCGGACACCCTCATCGTCGCCGTCACGAACGCTGCCCCGCAGATGCCTGGCATGCCTGCCCTCCCGCAGCAGCGGACGACTACGACCTGTGAGACGGCAGGTGTGCTTCGGTCACTGACCACGTGGGCCCAGAAGGCAGAGCCATACATGGACGAGCTGGAGGTCAGAGACCACAGCCTGCGGCACTCGGTACACGTCTTCGTCACCGCCGATCAGGCCGCGCAAAGCGTGATGGAGGGCTTGGTGCCCGACACAGACTCGATCTGGCACCGGCCAGGCCGTCGTTATCGTGCGTTGCTGCCCACTGGCCAGTCTCTGTCCGTCAGCGTTGATTCCATGCGGTAGCCACACAAGCTATTCGGGATTAGGGCTGCCTTGGCCGTTGGCCGCTGCGTCCCACTCGGCGTCCAAGCGGTCGAGGAGGCCGAGATGGGTACGGTTCAAGATTCCACGTTCGCGGTTGCGGTGCTGCCGCACCAGCCACTTGTGGAGCCTGGATCCGCGCGGGGGCCGGAGGTGGCCGTTGCGCTCCATGAAAACGACGGCTTCGTCGTAGCGGTTGTCCCAATGCTCCGCGTAGGGGTCCCACGGGAAACCGATTCTGTCGAGAAGTTTGATCTTCTCCTTGGACAGTTTTCCTTGATTGCGCTGGGTTCGCTGGTTGTTCTTCCACGCCGCCAGAAGTGTTCCGTCGATGGTCCGGTATTCCTCGGGTACCTGAAAATGTCCCTCTTCTTTATGGAAGGCGGCGAGTTCGTCGTAGGCGCTCTGCCACATCGTCCAGACCTGGTCGGCTGTCACCCCCAGGGCTTCAAGCATGGCCCGGCGTTCGGAGTCCAGCCGGTTCTTGCGGTAGGCCACGGCCTGGTTGTCGAGCCAGATCCGCTCGGGTGAGCCAGCGGGCAGGCTGCGGGGGCTCTTGACGTCGCCCATCTCGGCAGACACCTCGTGGTAGCGGCGAATCCAGCGATCGCGTTCGAGATCCCACGGGAAGTCGATGCTGTCGAGGAGGCGCTGGCGTTCCTCGGAGAGATTCCCGCTCGCCCGCACGGTCCGCTGGGTCCCCGCCCACTTGTAGAGGTTGATGCCCGATGACGACATGAAATCCTGGGCCATGTCCAGGTTGCCGTTCTCCTCGCGGTAGGCGCACAGATCACGGTAGGCGACTCTCCACGTGTCGTCGGGCACCGCCCAGGCCATCCCAATGGCATTCAGCTTGTCGATGCGTTTCTGGGGCAGCCGGTCCTGCGCACGGGCCTTGCGTTGATCAGCGATCCAGCCGCCGAGTTTGTATCCGGACGGGGACACGTATTTCGCGTGGACGCGTAGATCCTTGTACCGGTCCTTGTACATGCGAGCCTCGGCCAGACCCCGCTCCCACTTCGCCTCCAGCGGGTCCCAGACGACGCCCAGGACCTCCAAGGCACGGATCTTGACCTCGGGTAGCCGCTCTTCCCGGCGGGCCCTGCGCTGGTTGGCAATCCAGGTGCCCAGCCGGAACCCGTCGGAGGTGACGTACGTACTCGGCACGTCGAGATGGCCCTGGCGCTCCCGGTACGCACAGGCATGCTGGTACGCCTGCTGCCAGGCGTCGTCCAGCGGCCTCCAGACCATGCCGATCTCATCGAGCAACACGATCTGCTCGGTGGACAACCTGCCCGCCTCATAGTCCTTGCGTTGCCTTGCGATCCAGGTCCCGAGGCTGCAACCGGACGACGCGGTGTGCGAGCCCGGGACGAGGAGGTCGCCGCGCTCGTCGTAGTACGCCTGAGCCTCGCCGTAGTTGTCCTGCCAGGCGGTCAGGGCTTTGTCCCACACCATTCCCAGCTGGTCGAGGGCGGCGATACGGTCGGCGGACAGCTTCCCCTGGCGGTAGGCCATGCGCTGCCAGCCGATCCACTGGCCGATCCGGTAGCCGTCCTCGGCACGTTCGTCCTGGCGGATGTCGAGGTGACCGTGCTGCGCGTGGAACTTCTGTACGTGTCCCAGCGCGGTCGTCCAGACATCGTCGTTGACGTCCCACACGATATGGACGGCATCGAGTGCGGCTTCACGCTCGACGCTCAACCGGCCTTGCCGCCGTGCCTTGCGCTGCTCAAGGATCCACTGGCCGGCCTTCAGCCCACCGGGACTGACCCACCTGCCCGGGATGTTGGCGTGTCCGTGCAGGTAGGCGTACGCGCGTGCGGCGCCGTAGAACTCGTCCCAGCTCGGTGAACTGGCGCGCAGCGCACGGATCGTGATGGCCTGGGCGAACTCCGTGGGGATGTCCACGCCTTGGGCGTGCAGCCAGGGCGGCAGCTTCGCCTCCCGCTCTCCGTCCTCGAACAGGGTGCCTTCACCGAGCTGGGCGCGCTTGACGCGCAGGAAATCCTCCAGCCGGTCGTCGTGATCGCGCAGCGCCCGGATCACCTGCCACACCGACTCCCATGCACTGCCCTCCAGCGCGGCCTCGGGGCTCTCCCCGGCCGCCAGGAGCAGCGGCACGACGATCGTGGCGACCTTGTCGCTGCGGCCCCCGGTGCGCAGTGCCCGCCCGACGGCCTGAACCGTGTCCACCGCGGAGTCCCGGGGCCGGGTGAACACCACGGCGTCGACGGCCGGGACGTCCACACCCTCCCCTAGCACCTTGGCGTTGGAGACCACGACGGTGTCCCCGCCCGGGTCGGCCAGCCGCTCGATGACGCGCCTGCGCAGGTGCGGCGCCTGCATCCCGGACACATGGCCGGCCCACAACTCGATGCCGCCCGGTAGCAGCGCTGCCGCCGCCGGCAGCGTCTGCGCCCACTTCTTCGCTTCGGCCACGCGATGGTGATACGAGATCGCCCTCCGTACCCCGAATTCCTTCATCGTGCGCAGCACCGCGATCTGCCCCGCCAGCGCGCCCGGGGACAGCTTGGCTCCACCCAGGCGCATCTCCAGCGTCTCGTCGGCGGCGAGCCGGTGCACTTCTTCGTCCGTCACGACCGGGACCACAACCCGGTAATCGGCCAAAAGCCCCATTTCGATCGCTTTGGAGAACGGCAGCCGGTAGGACACCTCTCCGAAAATGGCGGTGTCGTGCATCGACACCACGGTCTCTCCCCCGGTTTCCGAGATCCGGGGGGTGGCCGTCATGTATAGGCGCCGCCGGGCCGGCACCAGCTCGTCGCGGTGCACGGTCTTCCACGGGCCGTCGGCTCGGCCGGTGGTCCGATGCGCCTCGTCGATGACGGCCAGGTCCCAGCCCGGGAGATCGTGGCGGCTGTGCGCCTCCGCGATCACCGGCAGGGAAGAGTAGGTCGACAGCGCGGTGACGCATTCCTCGTCGCGGACGGAGTCCGCCAGTACGGCCGGGGTGGTCGTGACGAGGATGTCGGGTTCGCCGTGCAGGAGTTCCAGTTCCGCGACGCTGGGGTCCGAGCAGACCGCGGCCACCGTGCCCAGGCCACCGTCGCCGGCATCACGGTAGGCCCTCAGGGTTTGAACGAGCAGTTCGATCGTGGGCAGCACGACCAGCACCCGCCGGACGGTGTCCAAGCGGGCCGCAGCCGCGCGGCCGATCCGGGTCTTGCCAGTACCGCACGCGGCGATCAGGCTCGTACGACCGCCACGGCCGATGGCCCGCGTGACCGACTCAACCGCCTCGGCCTGATGCGGCCACAACTCTCCTGACGCCATCCCCACCCGCAAACCGAACGCTGCACACGATGTCGAACCAAGCACTCACGGAATGCGCATTCTTCCTGGTTCAAGCTTGCGCATCAATGGCCGGCCGAGGCGACGGAGATCGTCCGCGCGGCAGTTGGCCGCAGGTACCTTGCTACAGGTCCAGGCCGCCGTCGCCGGAGTACGACTCCCCGCCCTCCTACGACGGCGGATCCGGCCAGGTGGTGAGTTCGAAGTCGCTCAGCCGCACGACGAAGCGGCGCCCGTTCTCGACCAGGTCAAGACGCTCGGGCGGCAACGGAACGTTGACCCGCGAGGCAGGCCGCCGGCGGTGCTGTTCCATGGCCTGCTCGATCCACGTGGCGAGTTGTCCGACGTAGTCGTCCGCATGACCGCGCTTCGGGGGCGGCGGCATCTCCGGGCCGTCGCGCAGCGCGTTGACCTGTCGGCGCCACCACGACAGCCAGCAGTACAGGAGCGCCGGAAACAGCTCCACCGGAGCGCCGGCCGTCTCGCCCGTCATGGTGAGCAGGACACCATCTCCGCTGCCCAACTGAAACTGCTCAGACGCCGACCGCAGCCCCACACGGCAGGTCCGATCATCGATCAGGGGTCCTGCGGTGCTCGCCACGACCAGGTTCGACATGAGCCTGTCCACGACCAGTTCCGCCGGCTCGTCCTCGCCCACCCACGCTGCGACTGCCGACGATGTCTGAGACCCGCGTTGGAACCCGGCTGTCCTGCCCGAATCTTCGTACACGCCAGCATCGACGGCGGTGAGGAACATGGTCAACAGCGTCTCATCGAATTCAGGCTCTGGCCCTGGGTCGTGACGGCTGAGATGGACGGTCAGCACCGATCCTGGCTCGGTCCCGCCGCTAGCGCGAGCGGCAATGCGGGCGAAGCCGCCCCACGGCAAGCCACCCTCATGTGCCGGTTGCACGCAAAGCCCTCCTGTCACTCGTCGACACGCCCTGACACGGCGCCCCGACCGCACGTTCTGCCACGGCTGGAGACCACCGTCCTGACAACTCTTTGCGGTGGTGAGGCGCCCGTGAAGCGCCGCACCTCTCCGTCACGCAGACTGGTCTGGTCAGCCGGCCGCTCTGGTGAGCCAGTCGCATCCCGAGTACGGGGTGAGCGCTTCGTGGACCTGATCGAGGAGGGGCGCCACGGCGATCGCCGCGCTGATCGCGGTCTCCTCGTGGTCCCACCCTTCAAGCAGGAAGCCACCGAAGTCCATGTCCATGCCCAGCGCGCTGTCCAGCTCCTCCTCCGAGAGACGACGGCCCTCCAGAGGAGAGGTGAGGTGGGCGATCCACACCGGGCGCAATTCGAGCAGCGGTTCGAGCAAACGGCGGGCCTGGTTCACGACCTCGGTGAGCTCTGAGGGGGGCACGCATTCGCTGACAGCACGCAGCGCCTCGTCGATCTGTTGGCTGCCCGCGAGCAGGGGGCCGGTGATCGTGCGGGGTGCGTCCCGGACGTCTGCTCCGTGCCGGCGGGCGCTCTGGGGCTCCTTCCAGGCCGCCGTCCAGGCCATGTGACCCGTATTGGCAACGATGGCCAACTGAGCCCGGTATGCGGCCGCGCGTAGCTCGTCGTCCCGTTTCCTGCCAAGCCAACGCATCGTCGCCGCCCCCTCCTGGTGTCCGTGCGCCATCAGCGTACGCCCGGTGTCATGGCTCCTGCGGCCCCTGCCCGGGCGGGATCATCCGGCCGACGAGTTCGTACCATTGCGCGATCGGGCACACGATGGTCGTGGCACGGTCGGAGGACATCCGCAGCATCACCTCATCGCCGCCGGGCAGGAGCGCGACCTCGAGACGTTCGACCTCACGCGTTCCCCAGGCGTAGAACCAATCCAGCCCACCGTCGTCCTTGGCGGTCGCGACGACTCGGGCATCGACAGCTGCGGCGAACGCATCCAGGGCGGCCTTCGGGATCCGCACGGTGGCAATCTCGGGCTCAGGAATCTCAGTCACGTCGCATCAAGCCTTCCTCGGCGGTGCTCACGATGAGCCCTTGTCGATCTCCGATGCCCTCCCAACAGGCGCCGCACGGCATGAGCCGACCGATGCGCGGCTTCAGGCACCGATCGCCTGCACCTGCCCGGTGAGGTCGAGGAGGACATCGAGGCAGGAGCCGATCGACTCCGGGGCGGCGAGCCGGTCATTGCCGGACTGCAGCGCGGGCAGGACGCACCCGGCAGCCAGGGCGCGCAACTCCGTGTGCAGGCAGGTCGCCGCATCCGTGGCGTCGGGCAAGCCGAGCCGCTCGACGAGCGGCAACGCCTCTTCGAGAGCCGTCAGCGCCAGCGCGAGATCGGCCAGGGCCGCCCGGTGGTTGTCCTTCTCGCACGCGTGGGCCGCGTGCCACGCGCGATCGGCGGCGTTGCGCACGGCCAGAGCCGCGCCGGTGAAGTCGAGCAGTGGCCGACCGCGCTCGGCGGCTGCCCGCAGACGGCTTCGGCGGGTGAGAGGGTAGGCAAGCTCCAGATCGGCAACGAAGTGCGCCGTGCCCCACAGCAGGACCAACATCGCTAGTCCAGCCGCTATCGAAAGGTGGAGGGACAGTCCGGCGACGGTAGCCAGCGCGGTCAGGACCACCCCGCAGGCCGTCATCACGGCACGCCTGTAGCGTGCGGCTGTATCTGTTCCTCACCACCCGACTTTCCTCTCCCATGTGGCCGGCCCTGGCGAGCAGGTACCTCCTCCCCCGGACCGTGGATGGAAACGGGGATCGCCACGATCATGCTGGGATTCGGCGTGAGGTGCCATACCCGCCCGCGAATCCGCACAACTGGACGAACGACAAGAACCGCACGGTGACGCGCCGGCCGCCGCCCGGCTACGAGGTAGTCCTGTCGGTCCCGAGGCAGGCGTTCGGGCTCCGGCGAGCGGTGATGTCTACCCTGGAAGATGAAATCCGGCTCGAGACGTCAGGGCCGCTCGGCGAGCACTGGATCATTCGGGCGGAGGACCTGCGCCCCGAGGAACCTGCCTCCGCCTCTCAGCGATCGTCGCCCCACACTTCGGCAAGTTGGTCGAGCTGGCGTCGCTGGTGCTCGCCGAGAAGGACGTCTCCGATCGTGCTACCGCGCTCCCAGTACGGGCCGTCAGGCCGCGCGTCAGGGTGGCGGGGGCCACTGTGACGCGCATGAGTGCTTCTGGCGACGGCGTCCACGACGGACAGGGCGGCCGTACGGACCCGGTCCCACAGCAGTCGGTCGTCAGGGTGGGACGAGAGCGCGCTTCGCCTCAACAGCGCCCGCGAGGCACTCCCTTGGCCTTCGAGTTCGGGGCTGAGTTCGAGCGCGTTGTACGCCGACCGTCGCAGCGTGCCGGTTACCCCCTCTTCCTGGGGGGCAGCGAGTGGTACGAACACGGCGTCGGCGAACGAAAGTTCCATTAGCACGATCCGCTCATGCAGGGCCGCCGCGATCAGGATGGACACCAGGGGCTGGTCCGCCCCGATGTACAAGGCGGTCTCTTCCTCGGAAAACTTGAAGAGTTGGCCATGGCGTGACTGCTCCAGCACTTCCACGTGGAGGCGGATCAGCAGGTCCGACCAGACCAGGCAGCACTCCCACATTGTCTGGGGCGAGGTCTCCGCCGTTGGCGGTTCCGCGGGTGTCATGAGCATCCCTCTCGCATCCAGGACGTATGGAAGTTGTCGTACACGAAATGGTCCAGCCAATGAAGCCGTCGCGAGGAAGAGAACTCGCCCGCATGACCGGGATGGGGAGCTGAGTCGGCCAGGCCAATGTACCTGGGCTGGCCCGAGCTGCTGACGAATGCCTGGAAGCACACGCCATGCGACTGCGAGCTGCTGGTGCGCGAGACGCCGGACGGCGTGCTGGTCGAGGTCACCGACTTCGCGGACGCGCTTCCGGCGCTGAAGGAACCCGCCGACGACGCGGAAGGCGGCCGGGGCCTGTACCTGCTGTCCGCCCTCGTCGAAGAGCTGGAATCCCAGCCACTCTTACGCGGGAAGCAGGTCTGATTCCGGCTCAGCCATACCGCTGCCGGTGCCGTCGAGGAGGGCCGGTGTTGACCACCCTGAGACAGTCCGACCCATCCTCATCTTCCAGTCCCCGCAAGCCAGTTCGACCATTCTCGGGTTGTCGGGACGCCCGGTCGCAACGCCTACACTCAAGGCCGTTTGCCCGGCGTCAGCTGCCCGCCACCTGGGGGTGCACGCAGCTGTGCGCCATACCCTCAGGCGCCGAGCGCGCGTCCGGTTCCGGCGAATGAAGAGGGGTATTCCCGTGCCCGAGAAGATCACCAAGGACAAGGTGCTGTGCTACGCGAACCGCGCATGAGAGCGCCTAAAAACCCGAGACCTCGCGACCCCGAGGCCGTCGGCCAAGGACGTCACCGCCGAGCGGGCGGCACGGGCCGGCCGGCTCATCAACGAATTCCCCGGGGACCGGGCAGCTCCACGACGGCCACGCACTTGCCCTAGGACGCCGAGGCCGGGCCGCGGCACATCGCCCAACGCATGCCCGCGCTACGCCGGAGCGCTTGGAGCGGGCCGGGGGTGAGGAGCACGGGCCTGCCCCAACGCTCGTTCGATCGAGATCCGGATGACCACCCGCTCGGGGTCGGGGGTCGGCGTTCGCCCATATCGCTCTCCGTAGCAGGCGACGGCCTCCTCTACCGCCGCAGCATCTGTGCAGATCTTGGCCGTACCTTCGAGCGTGGCCCAACGACCTCCGTCAACCTGGCACACCGCCACACGGGCCGCGCCACCGCCCATGAGGACGTTGGCGACCTTCCTACTGGATTTGCGGGTGATAACTCTGGCTATTCCCGCGTCGGCATCGATCGTCACTCCGACGGGCACAACATGCGGTCGACCATCGGGGCGCAATGTCGTCAATGTGCACAGATGGTACTCGCCCCAGAACTCTAGGTATTCATCGGACTGACTCAGTAGCGCGTTCGACATGGCCGAAAGCCTAACTGCGCCCATCACCCGAACCATCCCGAAGTGACCGCGCCCACACCTGCCCCAAGCGGGGACTTTGACCCAATTCGTCGACGTACGCCGCAAGGCAACGATGTCGAGATATCTCAGATCGATAACACACTCGACATCAAGCATTATATCTTGATGCGTTCACATCAAATCACAAAGACGCAGCTCAGCGAAGTCACCCGTAGGCAATCTAGGCCGATTTGAAACATTTTGGGGATCTTGATCAACTCCGGATCCATGCGAACCGATCATGCATTTCAAGCCATGGCTCGTGTGAATATCTACTTGCCGCCCAAGAGGTTCCCGGCGGCTCCATCGAAGCGGCTCACGCGCACTCACATCCTTGTTTGCTGCAGTGACATCGGCGTGCTGAGGCGAGCTGAGGGTCAGGCATGCGGCCATCGGTGCCTGCAGTCGCTTCCGGCGCTGGGAATCAGGACGTCATCAACGCGGGCGCTGCGTCGCCCCGGCTCGGGGGAGCCTTCTGCACGTTTGAAAGGGTTACTCAATGTGGTCGGGAATCAGTGGTCGCGACGCGGCTGATCCCAGCGCGCCTGCTCAGCGCCAGCCTCGCTCTCGCCGGCTCGGACGCTGGCGCGCAGCCTCGAACCGGACGGTAGAGCGCGATCTCCACCGCCGGCTACGGCGGGAGCTGCGTGACCTCGGCATCCGTCCCCCTCTGGATGTGGAGGAGCTGGTCAGGGCGCTTGGCGAGCGGCGGGGACGCCTGATCACCCTGCGCCCCTACCCGCTGGAGAAGCCCGGGCCGTCAGGTTTGTGGGTCGAAACGCCCGAGATGGACATCATCTTCTACCAGCAGGAGACGACGCATCTGCACCAGCGGCAGATCATCCTGCACGAAATTCTTCACATCCTCGTCGCCGAGTGGGAGGAAAGCCCGGAGGAAGTCCCGGAGAAGCCTGCGGACGACTTCGTCGAGGGCTGGGCCGCTCTCATCCCCGCGCTCGGTCCCAAACTGATCCGTCGAGTGGCCTACCGCTGCTCGTACGCGGACGAGAAGGAGTGCTCGGTCGAGCTCGCGGCGACGATCATCATGGAGTGGTCCTCGGTGGTCGACGCGCTCCCGCCTTTGTCGGAGGACCCGGAGGTCCGTCGGGTGCAGGCAGCCCTGGGCGACCGGCGGGGGTGGCTGTAGACCGTGGCGAAGTACTTTCTGCTGATCATCGCCGTTGCCGTTGTGTGGAGACTGTATCTGTGGTCGCGTGCCCCCCATGACGCTCCCACCCGGTCGGTGGCCCTCGCCTTCTTGAGTCTGGGTCTGTCGTATCCGGTGGCCATGCCGGCGGGCACCGCCGGCATCGAGACCGTGGCCGGAGACGACATGGCGAAGCTGGTCCAGAACCTGCTGGTGCTGTTGACGTGCTACTTCCTCATGTGCTTCTACCTGTACTCGGCCGACGGACGAGCAACGCGTCGTCGCGCCCGGCGGGAAGCCGTCGTCGTGGCTGTGATCGCGGCAGCGATCGCTGTGGCTGCCGCGACCGAACCTGACCGGGCGCTCGCCAACTCGTTCAGCAAGGCGGACATGACCATCTCCCAGGTCGCCGCCTTCTACCTCATCGCCGGCCTGTACATGATGTACGCGATCGGGGCGGCCGGATGGTGGTCCGCCCGGTATGCCCGTATGTCGCGACGCCCTCACGCCACCGGGCTGTGGATGACCGCGATCGGCCTCAGTGCGATGGCGGTGGCCTGCGCCGTCCGCGCGGTCTTCGTCGCCGTCCGCTTCAGCGGGGGTCTTGTGCCGCAATGGCTCACGACCTCGGCGGCGATCCTGCTCGTGGTGTCGAGCCTGCTCTTCGCCGTGGGTGTCACCTATTCGGGCGTCAGCGCGAGGATCACCGCCACACGGCTGTGGCTGCGCCGGCGCCGGGATCACCGTCGTCTGACCCCGCTGTGGCAGCTGTTGATCGAGGTCTACCCGGGCAACGAACTGAGAGCCGCGTCCCGCATGCCGTGGGATCGATGGCGGGCTCGTGGCGTGCACCGCCGATATCACCGGCGGATAGTGGAATGCCGGGATGGACTGGTCGACATCAGCCCCTACCTGGTGGATGGGCAGGATGAAACCGACCTGCTCCGCCTGGAGCCGGTCGAGCTGGCCAGACGGCTCCGGCGTGCCTCCGCCGCAATCCGGCAGGGCGTCCAGGTCCCACCAAGGGCGGTTCCTCTGGCAGTGCCGCAGGGGGACGACCGGGACTCGGATGTCGAGCAGCTGATCGCGGTGTCGGAGGCACTGCGGCTGACCGCGTGACCGTTGAAGAACAAGGGAGGCGAGAGGCGACATGCTGATCACCGCCGGCCGGGTCCTGACCGGCTCCGGGACGTACGTGGAGGACGGCGCCGTCCTCATCGAAGGTGACTCGATCACCGCCGTCGGGCCGCGCACGCAGTTCGCGGACCACAACGGTGCGCACGACCTCGCGTTTCCCGATGCCACGGTCGTGCCTGGGCTCATCGACTCCCACGTGCACCTCGTGTTCGACGGCAGCGCCGACCCGGTGGCCGCCCTCGAATCGAGCGACGAAGAGCTGCTGCATGACATGCGCCAACGCGCGCAGCAGCTCCTGTCGAGCGGCGTGACAACGGTACGTGACCTGGGAGACCGCAACGGCCTGGCCCTGCGCCTGCGGGAGGAGATCAGCCGGGGCGTCGCTCCCGGCCCCCGCATCGTGGCTGCGGGCACACCGCTCACCACGCCCGGAGGCCACTGCTATTTCTTGGGCGGCGAGGTCTCCGGCGAGGCCGCGGTCCGTGATCTCGTAAGGCGCAACCTGGCGGCGGGGGCCGGGGTGATCAAGGTGATGGCGACCGGGGGCGGTCTGACGAAGGACGGGCCGAGGAGCTGGCAGAGCCAGTTCTCCGCGGAAGAACTCCAGGCTCTGGTGGACGAGGCGCATCAGGCCGGCGTACCGGTGGCCGCGCACGCACACGGGGCGGACGGCATCGCGGCGGTCGTGGATGCCGGCGTGGACACCATCGAGCACTGCACGTGGATGACGGACGGCGGGGGCTTCGGCCTGCGCCGGGATGTCCTGGAGAAGATCGTCGAGCGGGGCATCGCGGTGTGCCCGGCCGTCAGCCCGCACTGGCACATGGCGGCCCGCTTCTTCGGCGAGGAGCGGACGCAGATCCTGTTCGGGCAGGTCCGAGAAATGGCCGAGGCCGGTGTCCAGCTCATCGTCGGCACCGACGCCGGAGTGCAGCGGACCGGGTTCGACGGGTCGCTCACCGGGGCACTCAGCTTCTACGCGCACCTGGGCATGCCGACCGACAGGGTTATCGACATGGCGACCGCCCACTCGGCCGACGCGCTCGGACTCGGCGGGTCAACCGGACGCATCGCACCGGGGCTCCGCGCGGACCTGCTCGTCGTCGGCGGAGATCCGCTGGCCGACCTCGGAGCGTTCAAGGAGATCCGTGCCGTGATCGCGGCAGGCCGCGTGCACGAGCCGGGATCACCGGCAGAGCAGAAGCGTTAGCCACGCCTCCGGCCCGTGGCAGACAGACCACGGGCCGGGCTACTGCCCGGCCTCCGCCTCCTTCTGCGCCATCTCCACCACCAGCTCGTTGACCAGCGCCAGCATCTTGGGCGGCAGGCCCCCGGGTCCCAGACCTCGGGCCCTCACCCTGCCGACAGCCCCTTGTTTTGCGGCGGCCAGCAGCTGGAGCCCCTCGTAGACCTGGGCGGCGACAGCCTCATCGGACTCGAAGTACAGCGGTGACACGCCGACGACTGCGGCCAGGGCAGGCAGCACTGCGGGCAGTGCCGTGTCTGTGACACCGGTCCGGAGATCGCGGAAGTAATCTTCGGTGAGGATCTCCGCCCCCATCTGAGCGTTCACCTGGGCCGCCATCTCAGCGTCCAATGGGGGGCCCTGGGGCCCCGGGTACGAACACTGAAGGATCAGCGTGATCTTCTCGGCGAGTGAGCCCGGCGGCCTGCTCAAGGCCGACGCTTCGGCTCCCCTGCGGGCTCCTGCCTCCCCCGCTGCCGCGATGGAACGGTCCTCGGCCCGGCGCAGCTCTTCCTCACTCACCCCGTATCGCGCGGCCAGGGCCTCGACATACCGGTCTTTGAGCCGGCGCTCGCCGCGCTCGGCTCCCGCGACCGGGCCGGCGCTTTTGGTCCCGATCACGTCGGCCGTCTCCTTTTGGTAGAGACCGGCATCGCAGCGCAGATCGGCCAGGTCGGGAAGTCCGGTACGCGGGAACAGATCGTCCAAGGGGCTCTTGAGCGCCGTCGCGAGGGCAGGCAGCTTCTCCGGATCCGGTGACGACTGGCCCGACTCCCAGTTCGCGACCGCGGTATTGGACACGCCCAGCTCTGCGGCCACGTCGCTCTGCTTGATCTCGGCAGCTCGCCGTACCGCGCGTGCACGGTGTCGGTCGAAGTGACGGGCAGGCATCAGGACCTCATTTTTCTCCAAGATGAACCAGATTCATCTCGTTGACTTTTCGTATGAGTGGGAATAGGTTCAGCTTAGCGAAAGTCGGGCGGCTTCGTACAGGGCTGCTCCGGCTTCGGCCTCTTCAGCGGCCCCGCGGGTTGCTGGAGAGGCTCCGCACCCGCGCGAGAGGTTCCCTCTCCGGGGTGCGGCGCGTTCCACCCACGGGTCCGGGACTGGCAGTCGCGCCTCGGGCTCATGGTGGGCGTCCTCCCCCTGCTCCCCCGTCCGGAAGTCCGAGCCATGCCACAGCAGCGCCGATTAGCCAGATGGCCGGCCCGCTCGGCACGCATGGCGTGACACGCGCCTCACGCGCTCCTTCGCCCTGCTGGGCACCCCCACCCCCGCCGGTCCGGTGGGGACAGGCCGCCGCTCGGCGAGTTGTACAGGGTTTGTGAGTCAAGTCTGGACCTTGACACCGGGTCGTGCGTATGTTCGTCGTCCCCCGGGCACCCTGCCCGGGGGCCCGACATAAGGAGCGCGTCCGGTAGCGACGACGGATGAGTCCACATAAAGCGACGGCGCCCGAGAGCGGCTACTCCCGAACGCCGAACGCTCAAACGGCACACGCCGCCCCGGCTAGGGCGGAGATTGCCCACCATCACCACGCTGATCCCTTCCACGGGGCGCGTCAGCGTGGCAACACCAAAGGGGATTGTTACATGCCTCCTGCCCTGCGCGAAAGGTCCACTGGCCTGGCCTGCGCGGCAGCCGCTTCCACCTCGGCGCCTTCCCACCCCGAAGCGGAGCACACCACCACGGCTTCGGCGAACCGCCTCGCGTCCGGGAGCGGCCGATGAGCAGCGACGCCCGCGAGTGGGTGTGGGAGCACAGCACCAGTAAGGGAGCCGCGCGTCTGGTCCTGCTGTCGATCGCCGACCGAGTGGCCGACGACCAGTGCGTCTCCTGGGCCTCGCTGTCGAGTCTGGCCAAGCGCACGCGTGCCTCGGCCTCCACGGTGCGCGAAGCCGTCGATCGCCTCGTCGACGCTGGTGAGCTGGAGCAGCTCGACGACCTCATGGGCCCCCAGCGCAGCACGGTCTACCGCCTGCCTCTCGCCGCCGTAGCGGTCGCGCAGACCCTGCAAGAGCAGCAGGAGGAGGACAGCGACGCGGCAGCGTCGGACGAGCCCGCTGCCACTCCGAAACTCCGGCTCTCGGCACTGCGGCGGTACGGAATCCGCCCGCGTGAGGTGCCGGAATCCCCCGCGAGGGTCCGGAAACCGGCAGTACCGGAAACCGGCAGGTCGAAGCGGAAACCGGCACAGCGACGTACCGGCCACCGGCACAACGATGTACCGGCCACCGGCACACAGAACCGTAGTGAACCTGATTTGAACCGGAGGTACAGCAGTGGTGGTGCTGCCGTCACCTCGGCTGCCGACTGGCAGGTCGACCCAGCCAGCCACACCTGGGCCCGCCAGCAAGGACACCTCGACCGCCTCGGCGAGGAGGGCCTGCGGACGGCCGACGCGAAGTGGCGCGCCCACCGCGCCGGGTTCAACCCCCGAACGGCGGCTGCCTGGGCTGCCGACTGGCGCTCCTGGATCGCCCGAGAGCACGCCCCGACCCGCCCGAGCCTGTACGCCCTGCCCGGCGGCGGGCCCGCCCCGACGGGCGGCATGACCCGCGCCGAGGCCCACACTGCCGCCCTCCTCGCCGCCCTCGGCGAGCCGACCGGAACGGAGTAGCCATGGACCGCCGCGAAACCGCCGCCCTGCTGGCCTACATCGGCCGGCTCGACCCCCGCACCATCCGTACCGACCAGGGCGAGGCTGGCGACCAGCTCGCCCAGTGGCACGAGCTGCTCGGCAACGTGCCGATGGCCACGCCGCACGGCTGGGACGCACGCATCGCGGCCCGCCAGCACATCCGGGTCTCGCCGTACCCGATCGTGCCCGCAGACATCGGCCGCCCGTGGGAGAGCTACCGGCGCGACCGCCTGCACCGGCACACCGACCCGACACCGTCAGCCGACCCGGACGACCAGGCGGCCTGGACCGCCGAACTGGTCGGCAACCGGCACGCCGTCGCCGCCGGAACCGCGCAGCCCGGGCACTACCGGCAGCTCGAAGGGCGCCCGGTCGACCCGAAGCTGAAGGCGCGGCTGCGGGCGATCGGTTCCTGCATCCCGCAGGAGGCCCGGGCCGCCCTCGCGCCCTACCGGCCCGCCCGTGCGGCACGCGAGGCGGCCGTCGCCCAGGGCGCGCCCGACGCGCTCTCGGTCCCGTGCCAGTGGTGCGAGGCTCGGGTCGGCGAGCCGTGCCGCCGTCGGCGCATCGACCTCAACGGCGCCGCGCGCGGCAACGTACCGCGCGTCACCCCGCACCCCGGCCGCCTGGACCTCGCCGCCCGGCAGGCCCAGCAGGTCCGGCCGCCGGCGATGGTCTGACCTCCCGCCCAGTGGTGCACCACGCTCGGTGCACCCCGCGCAACACCACCGTCCCGTCCCCTGCTGCGGCGCCCCTGCCCCGGGCCGCAGCAGGCACCCGACGCCGCGCCATCCCACCGCCGGCCCTCCGGCCGGCCGACGCGGCAGCACACCGGAGACCCCTCTTGCGCAACATCACCACCCACGACGCACCGGCCACCGGCCTGCGCGGCATCGGCGACACCAGCTGGCACGCCCACGCCGCGTGCCACGGCATGGACCCCAAGGACGCCGACGCCGCCTTCCACCCGCTGCCCCGGGACAAACAGGCCATCGACAAGGCGAAGGCGCTGTGCGGCCTGTGCCCGGTCCGCCGCGACTGCCTCAATCACGCCCTGGAGAACGATCTCAAAGAAGGCGTCTGGGGCGGGGTCACCGCGGCCGACCGTCGCAAGCTGCACAAGGGACTGCCCGCACGCCTCGACTACGGCCGCATCGCCGCCTTCCTCAACAACAACCGCGACGTGCACCTGACCGAGGCCGAGCGTGAAATCGTCATCGACCACGCCTACGCGCGGGCCTGGCGTACCGACCGGCTCGCCAGTGCCCTGAAGATCGGCTACAAGCACGCCCAAGAACTGCTGCGGCAGGCTGCCGACAGAGTCGTCAAACACGACCAGATCCTCGATGGGCCGCCGAATCCGTACAAGAAGAACGAGCAGGCGAGGCAGACCGACCCGGCAAGCAGCCAAACCGCAGCGGCCCAGCCCGCCGCGAAGCAGCCGGTTCCCCGCCCAGCGACGCCGGGTTCAGCGGCTCCGGAAACGGCCAGCGGTCCCACCCCTCCGGCGGACGCCGGCCCCGCCACGGGTGTGCACAGGCCGGTTCCAGCACGTTCCGGCCCCGCCTCCCGGCCAGAGCAGCCGCCGCAGAAGCGACGCCGCTCCTCACCCCCGGTCAAGGCCATCGACCGCGCAGCTGGGCCTGGAGACACACGGCCCGAAGGCTGGCACCAACTCTCCTTCCTGGAAGCGGCGTTGGCTCACACCCCTGTTGGAAAGGCTGCATGACACACCTCATCCCGGTGCCCTTCGGTACGGCCCCACGTCCGTCCCTGCTCGTCGGCATCGGCACCGCTGTTGCCGTGTTCGCCCTGGCCCTGACCGTCTGGGCGATCCGGCGCCGGGCCACGCGTACACAGAAACGTCTCGGCAACCCAGCCGTGCTGGTTGCAGCACTTGCCGCACTGGGCTGCACCGTCTACAGCGCGGAAACCAGCTGGCGCTTCGCTGCCGACTACCTCGACATTGCAGGCACCGCCGAGCGAGTCTCCATGTTCGCCGCTGCGGAACTGGCACTCTTCGCAACCGCGCTGATGGCCCGGCAGAACCTGACCACCCAGGGGGCCCCCGGGGTGCCGGGCACCCTGGTGTGGGTCATCACCGGCGTGCAGGTGATCCCCGCCTACGCCGAGAGCGGACCCATCGGCGGCACCGTACGCGCCTTCGCTGGCCCTGTCCTGGCCGCGGTGCTCTGGCACCTCGCCATGGGCATCGAACTACGCCTGCGCACCCCGGGCGCCGCCTCGCACGGCCTGATCGCCACCCTCGGGCGCGAAGCACGCGAGCGTCTGCTGTCCCGGCTCGGCATCGCCGTCCGGGACCGAGACGCCGCGCAGATCACCCGCGACCGCGCCACCGCCCGCGCCGTCGCCCTCGCGGCCCTTCTCGCCGAGCGCACACCCGAGCAGCAGCGGAACCGTCGCGGGCGACGGCTCACGCGAAAGCTGTCGAAGACGATCGGCCGGGCCGCGGTCGGCACCGACTCCGTCCAGCGCGCGGCACTGCTCGACCAGCTCGCCGCCCGCCGGCACGCCCTCGCGCTCGCCACGATCTCTCTGCCCTCGCCCTGGTCCCCCCGAAAAGACAACACGGCAGCCGCCGTGGTCCCCGCACCGACGGTCCCGAACACCACGGTCCCCGTAGGCGGTCCCCGCATTGACGACGAAACGATCGGGGACCTGGGACCGCACGGTGAAAGGGAAATGGTCCCGAGGACCGGGGACCGTGACGCAGGGACCGAAGACGGAATCGGGGGGCCAGAGTCGGGGACCGGGGACGTCACACCGCCGTCCGCCCAGGAGGCAGAAGGATGCGAGGGGACGGCCTCCGCTTCGGCCGAAGTGCCTGCTCAGGCCCCTGAATCGCACCGGGGACCGAAGGACGCCAAGTCGGGGACCGAACCCACCGGGGACCGGGGACCGAGCACCACCAACACGGGGACCGAACCCACCGGGGACCGGGGACCGAGCACCACCAACACGGGGACCGAACCCACCGGGGACCGGGGACCGAGCACCACCAACACGGGGACCGAACCCACCGGGGACCGGGGACGCCCGGTCCCCCTCCGGCGGGCGCCGAGCACGAAGTCCAAGAAGGTCAAGCGCGGTAGTCGGCCCCGTAACCGGCAAGCACAGCATCTGCCGCACGAGGTACAGGAGTCCGTGGACCAGCTCGCCGGGCAGGTCCGGCCCCACGTCCCAGCCCTGCTCGCACGGGACGGCAACGAGACCGTCACCCGGGTTCAGCTGCGCGAGATCCTCCGACAAGAGGGCCTCAAGGGCATCCGGAACGACCGGCTGAGCCTCGTCCTCCAGCAACTGCGGAGCGAGGAAGGCGTCACTACGGCGAGGAGCACGACCCCATGAAGACCTGCCGCCGATTCGACGTCTGCCGAGAGGAGTTCGAACGGGAGATCCTCTTCCTGAGCACACACGCCCAGCGGCATGCAGACAGGCCGTCCGGGAAGGCCAGTGCGCTGTACGCCTCGTCGGCGAAGAGACGGATGGCACGGGCACTCAGCAATCACATCAACCGCTGCCTTGAATGCGGTTGAACCGGAAGCACAGCAGCTCAGAGCCTCGATCCGACTTGGGGTCCCGGCTGTGCCGGGACCCCGCCCCTTACCGGAAGGCACCCTGTGACCCACCTCCCCGCTCGCTCATCCACCCCCACGGCCGCCGAAGCCGGCGCTTGGGCGGACGTCCTGGTCCGCCGGCGGCTCCTGCACGCAGCGGTCCGCGCCCCGAACGGCCAGTGGCTCGTCCAGCACGCGGCCGACAGCCCTGTCCACGTCCTCGCGGGACCGGCCGACCTTGTCGAGCTGGCTGCCGCCATTCAGTACCGCATCCACTCCACGAGGCCCGATACCCTGTGACGAACCCGAACGAGAACCGCAACGCCCCGGAACCTGCTCCCGACCTCAACTCGATCCCGGGGCGAGCAAGTTGGGGCGGAAGCTACGCTTCCGCCAAACCCGCCCCCGAGAGGGCGGGCCAGGACCTGCACCGGGGGGCGCAGGTCCTTCAGGCTTCGACCGGGGGCGGATCGAAGCCGGGGCAGGAGGAGGAGCAGACCGACCGCCGCGCTCGCCGACAGCGTGTTCCTCGCGCCCGTCAGCGTCCGCGCCAGCCGCCCGAGAAGAAGCGTCTGCACCAGCCCAACACACGTTTCAATTCAGAAGAGTTCGCCCTGATCAAGTCCGCCGCCGCCCAGTGCAATCTGTCCGTCGCAGGCTTCCTCGCCCGCTCCGCGCTCGCCGCCGCCCGCGACCTCGACCGCACCAGTACCGAGATCGCCGACGAACGCGAAGTGATCACCGCCCTGTTCGACAGCAGGCGTCGGCTCGGCTGGGCCGGCAGCAACCTCAACCAGGCAGTCAAGGCGCTCAACTCCGGTGCCGAGGCTCCCCAGCTCGAAGCGGCCGTCGCCGCTGTACGGCGTGCCGCCGACACCGCGCACGAAGCCGCCACACGGCTGATCGAGCGCCACGGCTCATGATCCCCAGCGTCAACCCGTCCGGGTCAGACACCAGAGGTCTCCTCTACTACCTCTACGAGACCGGCAAGTACGAGGACCATACCGACCCCCATCTCGTCGCCTCCTTCGACGGCATGTCCCCCGACCCCGGCCGCGACCCGAACGCCACCCTCAAGGACCTCCAGCAGCTCCTGGACCAGCCCGTGATGGCCCTCGCCAAGCACGCCCGCCCGGCCAAGCACGTATGGCACACCTCCGTCCGCGCCGACCCCGGCGACCGGATCCTGTCAGACGAGGAGTGGGCCGACATCGCCCGCCGCATCGTCGCCGCCACCGGCATCGACCCTGGCGACGGACAGTCGGGCTGCCGCTGGGCCGCCGTACGCCATGCCGACGACCACATCCACATCGTCGCCACCCTCGTCACCGAGGACGGCCACCGCCCCGACGACTTCCGCTCCGGCGCCCGCGCCCAGGCAGAAGCCCGGCTCATCGAGAAGGAACTCGGCCTCCACCAGGTCGCGCCGGGCGACGGCACCGCCGCCCAGCGGCCCACCAGCGCCGAACGCCACAAGGCCGAACGCCTGGGCCGCGAGCGCACCGCGCGGGAGGAACTGCGTGAGACCGTACGACGCGCGGTGGCTGGCGCGACCAGTGAGGAAGAGTTCTTCGACCGGCTGGCTGCCGCCGGCCTCCTCATCCGCAAGCGGGCCGCCCCGTCCGGGGACCTGCTCGGCTACAAGGTGGCCCTGCCCGACGACCTCAACAAGGACGGCGAGCCGGTGTTCTACCCCGGGGCACGTCTCGCGCCCGACCTGTCCCTGCCCCGGATCCGGGAACGCTGGTCCGCCGCCCCCGACGGCCAGGACGCCGAACCGGCCGATCCGCTGCCGCGCACGGCACCAAAGAGTCCGGCCGCCGCCCGTCGTCGCACCGCCTCCGCAGCGTGGCAGGCCGTGCTCGTCCTCGAGCACGGCAACGACGCGGTCGCAGCCGCCCACATCGCCTCGGCCGGTGAGGTCCTGGACGCGCTCGCCAAGACCTCCGCCGCCCACACCCGAGCGGAACTGCGAGAAGCAGCCTGGGCATTCGAGCGGGCCTCACGCTCGCATGTCCGGGCCGAACGCGGGCACGACAGGGCACTGCGGCAGGCCGCCCGCGACCTCATCCACAGCGGCCCCGCCCTCGGCCGTGGCGAAGACGGCGCCACGACGGCCATGGCGATCGACATGCTCTTCTTCCTCATCACCGCCGCCATCCACTGGCACGCGAAGAAGGGCCACGCCCAGCAGGCCGCCGCCGCCCGCCAGGCCGCCGAGCACCTGCGTGCCGCCTACCAGGCCGCCGCAGCACAACCCCTCGGCGTCCTCTACCAGCGCGGCCGGCGCCTTCACCGCCCCCTGCTCAACCGGCACACGACAGTGCTGCGCGAGGCCCTGCCGGAGCTGGCCGACCAAATCCTCGCCGAGCCCGGCTGGTACGCGCTCGCCGCCACCCTCGCCGACGCCGAGGCCGCCGGCCACGACCCGGCCACCCTCCTGGTCGATGCCGCCAGGCGACGGGAACTGAAGACGGCAGAGTCCGCCAGCGACGTCCTGGTATGGCGCCTGCGCCGCACCGCCGGCCTGCCCGCCGACACCAGCGACACGGTGACCGGCCCCCACGCCGCCCAGCAGTCGGCATCCCGAACCGGGCAGCGGACACCGGGCCAGCCCGGGCCGAGGCACAACCGGTCGTGACTGTGGACTTTGTGAGTTGAACTGGTCAGAGGTACTCGGGCACGATCATGACGCGTGCAGGACGAGACGAGGAGGATGTCCGGAGTGTTTGACCGAATACGCCGCCGCCGTGCGGCGGAGCCCAGCGAGATACAGCGCCGGCACTTCGAGATGTGGGCACAGCTGGAGGGCCAGGTCCCGCCGGAGGTCGAACGCATGCAGGCCGCGATACAGCCGGCAGCGGTGGTGGACGACTTCCTCCCGCCGGAGCTGCGCATACCGAGCCACGACCAGCTCGACGGCCGGATGATGCCCTGGTCGTGGCCGATCGTCCTCGACGACGACGTCGTCGCCTGCGCCGAGTGCGGCGCCTACCGGGACTGGATCATCCTCTCCACCCACGACCAGATCTTGCTGCGCTGCCGCGCCGGCCACCAGCAGCACGAGACGCGTCTCGACACCGCCTGGTACAACCGGCACGCAGGCCCCGCGGACTCGACGCACGCCACCTTCGAGGACTGCCTGCGCCACCTCGGCCACTGACCCCCACTCCTACCACCCCACCGGGCCCCAGGGCTCGCACTGACCACTCGTCACCTAGCACCAAGGGGTCAGTTCCGCATGCGCGTTCGCATCACCACCAGCGTTCTTGGCGTCACCGCCGTCTCCGCCCTCGGCCTCACCGCTGTCGCGGTCCTCGCCCTGCCCGCCTGCTCCGCCCGTACCAGCAAGGCAAAGCCCTCAGCCACGGCCGCCACCCGCACCGGGAAGCCGGCCTTCGCCTCGCCGAAGGGCGCTCCCCTGTCATCGGCCGCGATGACGACGCGCCTGCTCGACGAGAACGACCTCGGCAGCGGCTACACCCGCAAACCCGAAAGCCCGTCCCAGCACGACGACGTCAACGTCCTCGGCTGCCCCGCCCTGAACGGCCTGGGCTCCGACGCGGCCACCGGTGGCCCGCTCGCCTTCCCGCACCAGGCGAAGGCCGACTTCACCTACACCGGCAGCAGCAACTCGGAGGTCTCCGAGGAGCTGTACAGCGACACCGCCGCCAGGCTGTCCGCCGGCACGAGCAGGATCTTCGACGCCATGACCGGCTGCCCGCACTACCAGCTCCTCGTCGGCGGCACCACCATCGAGGTCGCAACGCAGCGGCTGACCGCGCCCCGGCTCGGCGACGAGCAGTGGAGCCAGCTGCTGACGTTCTCCGCCGACGGGCGGGACACCGTGGTGAAGCAGACCGCAATCCGCGACGGAAGCGTACTGGTGGACGTCTCAGGCTCGCCGGCCCTCGTCGACCGTCATCTCGGCAAGGCCCTCGCCAAGGCGACTGCGGCGCACTGACCCCCGTACAACGCCATGGTGCCCCCTGACTCCGGCCAGGGGGCACCTGCCCCTCGTCACAGCTACGGGCTTGTACGGCAGTGAGGCCGCGTACGGAGCGGGTACGTCAGCCGAGGACCCATAGGTGGGCGGAGCGGTCGACGGGTTCTCTCGGAACGCCTTCAGGTATAGGCGAGCGGAACGGCTGGCTGCGGGCGCGGATCATGTGCTGCATGGGCTGCTGTTTCACAAAGCCAAGGGGCAACCCTCCGCCGCCGTCAATTATCGCCTGCGCACCTAGACGAGCACGTACGTCGCCGTTGCCGACGCCGCGCCCACCATCGGCATCGCGATGCCGGTCGAGGCCGAGGACCCGCTCTGTTTGTAAGCACTTCCGTGGGCTCCAGTGCGTGGCTGTGAAAACAGGTGCTTACAGACACCCGCTCGCCTGCCAGGGCGTCGAGGGCCTGACGGCTGTCCCTGTGCGGCAGATGGCCTGAAAGCGCTGGCGCGCGGGGATCCGTCACCGCGTTTTCAGGCGTGCGGCAGCCGGCGGTGGGGCACACTCGGGCCATGGCCTTTGACCCCGATGCTGTCCTGCCCCGCTTCGTCGGCCAGTACCAGGCTGCCCACAACGGCAGCGACCCCTACAGCGACGCGTGGCCATGGGCGGAAGCGATCGTCCGTTGGCACCAGGATCAGGATCCCCCGGTGCTGCCCGGCCGCGGCTTCTCCCTCGGGGACGCCCCGCAGGCCCGCGAGCATCTGGTCGCTGCGGTCGCGGAGTCCCTCCGGATCCTCATGGCATGGAGCGGCGCCGCCATCGGCGACCTGGACCTGTCCCACCTCGGCTCTGAACTGCGCATCCTGCTTGAGGCGGAAGACGACGACGGTGCCAGGCTCATGCCCGGCAGCAGCGGCTGGCCGGCACCCACCGGGCCGTACGCCGGCCGCTGGCACGCTCTGATGCACATGATCGGCAGCGACCCGGAGCAGTGGGCCCTGGTACGGCGCTCCGTGTCCCGCGCTTTCGACAGCCTGTTGTGGCATGCCCGCCACCTGCCCCACCTCGCCGACGGCGCCTACAACACGGTGCTGGACTACCGGCTGCGGCTGGCCCAGAGGCCCAGGGGCGACTACCGGTCGCTGGCGGAGGTCGCCCTCTCCCTGGGCATGTCGCCCGTTCCCGTCCGCGATCCCCGCTGGTATCAGGGATACGACCTCATGACGACGGCCGAGGCCAGCTGAGCGCCGGCCACACCTGCGCGGTCTACGCGTCCGGTGTCCCCCGGGTCGGCTCCACGGCAGTGAAGGCGAACTCCCGCCACGCTGTGCACAGCTCCTTGAACTCGGCCCGCAGGGCCGCCCGCCCCTCCTCGGGGACCACGGTGGCGGGGTTGAGGAGGTACACGTTGTCCTTGTAGAGGGTGAAGCCGACCTTCTCCCATGCTGCGGCGATCTGCGCAGTCACCCGGTTCCATTCGCCTTCATCGGGCTTCCAGCCGTTGTCGCGTTCGGAGATCCCCGGGGAACAGGTGACGGCGCGGCAGCCCGGAGCGAGTCGGTTGATGGCCTCGGCGGCGAGGACCGGGCCGAGACCGTGTCCTCTCCACTCTCGGTCGAGGGCCACACGGTCCATGACCAGGAGGTCGGTACCCACGTATTCGAGCTGCTGCTCCACTTCGTCGGTGAAGTAGCCGGTGTCCTGGTCGAGAAGCACCTCGGCGATCTCGTACAGCTCCTGGGACTGCTCCTCCATGGCCCACCAGGCGTTCATGCCCTGGTCGAGGCGGATGCGGTAGAAGGTCATGCGCCCGACCTCGACGCCCTGCTCCTCGAAGGCCGCGCAGTCCCCCTCGCAGTATTCGCCGGGGGAATCCGGGTCGTTGAGGACCGGGCAGTGCTTGTCGTCGTGCACCTCGTACCCGTGCCGGATGCTGATCTCCCACTCCTGCACGGTCTGCTCGTGCGGGTCGTCCTGCAGCCCGTGGTCGTAGATGTACTTCAAATGCAGCTGCGACGGGTCCCCCGGCAGGTGCTGAGCGCTCTTGGCCATGGCGCCGAGCCTAGTGCCGCTCCGCCCGCGTGTGCGCCGCCATCGCGCCGGTCTCGTCGGCCACGGCCACGTCGTTCAACGGCTCCGATCAGGCGATACTGCACCAGGACCTTGGTAACGGTCCTCCTTCTCGTTTCTCGCGGGGTGTGTTCACGGACCTTGCCATCAGCTGGCCGGGGCTCGCAGAAGCCGGTCCCGGGTGGTCTCGGGCAGCACCCGACGCAGGACCGGCGCGGTGGAGCTGAGGGAGCCGGCGAACGCGGCGACGAGGTCGTCGGGTGTGCTGGCGCTGAAGGAAGCGGCCCACAGGAACGGCGTTCCCAGCGCGGGCTGGGCCCACGCCTGCCACCCAGCCGGGCCCGCCCCGTCCGCCAAGTCGGCCAGGGCGCACGGGTCGGCGTCCTGGATGAGAGGCGGCGCCTCGCCGAGGCTGAGGTACGAGGTGAAGGACGGGTCCATGGCTCCCGCGCCGGGCTGGTCGATGTCGCGGATCCAACCGTGCGCCGTCACGGCGTCGAGGACCACCCCAGGCGCGCCGAGCGGCACGGCGGGCTGTGCGCTGGCGTCCAGTGCGTTGAGGAAGTCGGCGAGGACCTCCCCGGGAACGTCGGGGGTGAAGTAGGCGGACCACGTGGCGAGCGGGCTGCTGGTGTCCCCGCGGGCCGAGACCTGCCAGGCGATCGGCAGCTCCCCGAGATGGAACGGCTCGTCCGCCAGGACCCATTGGGCCCACCGCAGGGTGTCGGGGCTGATGTGCAGGACGGTGCTGCGCAGGACCTGCCGGTCCTCCGGCGCCTCGTCCGGCTCCTGCCGACCGCGGACGATCACCAGGCTCGTCCAGCCGAGACTCGACAGGACGTCGGCGACGGCGTCGTACAGACGTCCGTCGTCACCGGCCAGGTGCCGGGGACCGACCCAGTAGGCGTCCTGTGCCTTGTTCGGGGCGGACGGGAAGTCGGGGAGCAGGGGCGCCTCCAAGGTGGTGGTGGGGAATCTACTTGCGGTTGGCAATACGGCGTGGTCGGCGCGGGGGCGCCTGGACAGGGCCCTGCCAGGCGAGCCGGACCGCGACCTCAGGCGGCAGATGCCCGAGCTGGGTGTCCGCATCCCGCCCCTCGGCGAGATAGACGACCGTCTGCCCGGTCTCATCCGTGGCCTGGATGACCTGTTCGAGGCGGTGCGCCATCGGGAAGAACGGATTCATCGCCTGCCGCACCAGGGCGCTCCGGTCGCAGTCGGACAAGAGGTCGATCAGATCTGCGACGGTCATCTCTGAATGTTCCGCGCCTACCATGGGCGGCCTCCTAACGAAAGGGAACACGAGTACGACGGCAGGCCGTGAGCCCTCCGCCTGCGGGTGAAAAATCCCTGCGGCGGGGACTGCCATGCGGGCCTGATGAGGCGTCACAGGCGCCGGGATGTCTCCAACAGGCGTGCTACTGCGGCGGCGACGATATCGGCCGGCGTCTCCACGTCGAAGGAGATGTGGTAGCCGGGGACGGTGGCCGTACCGGTGACGGCGATCTTCCACCCCTCTCCGTCGGTGCCGGGGCGGCCGATCGGAAACCATCCCACGTACAAGCGGCCGTCCTTCGAGCTGACGTGCACATCGGCACGATCATCCACGACCAGGTTGAAGTCGTCCGTGGAGAACTGGTCCATGACGATTGCAGGCTGTCCCGGGCCGAGCTGCCACTCACGCAGCCGCAGAGCCCCGACAGTGGTGGAGAAACCAGGACTCACGGGAGTCACGGACAAGGAAATCACCTCTCTGACCTGGTGGTTTTCCGGGAAGGTCGTCTAGGTTGACATGTCCCGGCACGCTTGGCCAGTCATTCGCGGCTCAATCCTGTCTGCCCCGGGCGAACTTGCCCGATGCCATCGAACCCCTGGCATCCGCGATTCCGTGAGCAATTCCGCGTGACCATGAGCACCGATCGAGCATTTCCGTGGTTAGGTGAGCAATGGATCTCGTGACCTGCGACTCCTTCGCGGCTGCCGACCGCGAAGTCGGTTCCCATCGCACCAGATTGCTCATGATTCGGCGACGGACTCCGCCGTCAGCGCTGCTCACTGCCGACAACACCGCAGGTTAGGAGCTCGCGAGTGCTCGCCAGCCTGCGGAATCTGCACCATCAGAGTCCAGGGGGAGCTCGAATGCCGCCTGATGACGGGAGCAGGGAAGGCAGTCACCCTGCCTCGGCGCACCGCCCGAGCGGGGCGAACGGCTGGCGACCATAGCCTTGCGCGCCCCTCACGCAGGGAAGGGCTCCGGTCTGCATCCGCCCTTCGGGCGGTACGGACCGGAGCTGGCCGGGCGCGGCGGCTGTCAGGCGGTCGTCTGCCGCCAGGTGTCGAGGACGGCCTGGACGGCGCTGGAGACTTGAGCCTGCTGGCCGTTGTCCGCCCACAGGTGGGCATCATGCTCGCTGAGCTGCACCGTCCGCCCGGTGACGGTGGCGGCGAAGTTGTACTGGCGGGTGCGGCGGCCCGAGCCGGAGCGGTAGTCGAAGTGCCCCAGATAGGTGTCGACCTCGGTCACGGTCAGGCCGGTCTCCTCGGCGACTTCCCGCTCCAGGGCCTCGATCAGGCTCTCGCCGGTCTCGACACCGCCCGAGGGCAGCTCCCACAGCCCGCCGAGGTAGTCGTCGGCCGGCCGGTGCAGCAGCAGCACCTTGCCGTCCTCGCTGGCGATGACGCCGCCGACGACGGTCTTCTCGATGCCGTCGCGCGCGGCGGTGCGGGCGAGGTCGTCCAGAAGGTCGGGGGTGACGGTGGAGGAGGTCACGTCAGGTCCTTCGCGTGGGTTGCGACTTTGGCGATGGCGGTGGTGTAGGCGTCGACGAGGCGGACGTCGTCCGCGCCGCTCCAGACCGGCAGCTTCAGTGTCGTGGCGTGCACGTGCTCCGCTGCCGGGAAGCCGTCGGCGGGCTGGTGGTGGCCGTCAGCGTAGCCGGGCAGCAAGGATCCAGGGGCCTGGAAGAGCGGATGCGTGTGCAGCGGGCAGGTGGAGCCCGGCTGATCGGCTTCGGTGGCGCCTTCGGCGTGGAGGGCGTCGAGGAACCGCTCGATCGGCAGGCCGCCGAGTTCGGCGGGCTCGTAGCGGAGCGGCAGCGCGTACCACGACGCCCGCGCGGCGGCCGGTACGTCGGGGACGCGGATGCCGCGGACGCCGTCCAGGGCGGCGCACATCCGGGCCGCGATCGTCTGGCGCCCGGCGAGGTGGTCCTCCAAACGAGTGAGCTGGGTGCGGGCGAGGGCTGCGGCCAGGGGGTGGATGCGAAGTTTCAGTCCCATGCCGGTGACCGCATAGCGGGCGAGCGGGTGGGTGGCGGGGATCTCGCGACGGCACCGCTTGTTGTACTGGCCGTGGAGCAGCACCCGGTAGTACAGCTCAGTCTCGTCGGTGGCGACGAATCCGCCCTCGCCGGCGGACAGTGGCTTGGGCCCGTTGAGGCTGAACGCCGAGGCGGTGCCGAAGGTGCCGGCCATCTTGTGGTTCCAGGTGGCGCCGTGGGCGTGGGAGCCGTCCTCCAGCAGCATCAGCTCGTGTTCGTCGGCGAACGAGGTCAGCGCGTCCATGTCCTCCGGCAGCCCCCACAGGTGCACGGCCACCACCGCCTTCGTCCGGGCGGTGATGCGGCGTGCGGCGTCTTCCAGGTCGAGCTGGCCGCGGTCGTCGACGTCGACGAGGACGGGGTGGGCGCCGAGGTGGAAGAGCGGGGTGGCGGTGGCGTGGAAGGTGAGTGCTGGGACGATGACCTCGTCGCCGGGGCCGATGCCGGTTGCCGCGTACATCGAGTGCAGCGCGGCCGTCCCTGTGCAGGTGGTCACCACGTGCCGGACACCGAGGTAGGAGGCGAGCGCGTCCTCCAGATCGGCGATGACACCGGAGCGGTCCGGGATGGAGACGGCCGTCTCCATCTGGGCGGCCACGGCCTGGCGATCGGCCTCGGTGATCAGCGGCCACGTGAAGTGCGGGCCCGGCGCCGTGACGGCCGGGGTGCCGCCGAGCAGGGCCAGCGTGGAGTCATTCATGCCAGGTACTCCTTGGGGGCGGCGGGGCGGTTGGTGGTGGCGGAGGCGTAGGCGGCGGCCAGGAACGCGGCGTGCGGCAGGTGCTCGGCCGGGCCCGAGGGGTTGGTGGCGGTGCCGTCGAGGACGCGGCAGAAGCGGTCGATCAGCGCGGCGGGCAGGCAGGGCCAGGCCGGCTCGCGCAGCAGCGACTCGACAACCTGTCCGGCCGGGTCGAGAAGGCGCACGACGCCGCGATCGAGGGCGAGCGTGCCGTGGGGGCCGGTGATGGCCAGGCGCTCCGTCCTCGGCCCGGCCGAGCGGGAGACCAGCAGCGACCCGTACAGCCCGCGGTCGTAGGCGAGGTGCACGAGGGCGGTGTCCTCCGCGTCGTACTCAGCCTCCGGTGCTGCGGCGGCCGAGATGTCGGCGAGGACGCGGTCGGGCAGACCGAGGTACCACAGGAGCAGGTCGATGAGGTGGTAGCCCATGTCGGCCAGGCACCCGCCGCCGGCGAGCTTCGCACGGCCACGCCAGCCGGCGGCCGGGTCCGGACAGCGGAAGGTGTACCGGCCCTCGACCAGGTAGGGATCCCCGATGCGTTCCAGCAGGGTGAGCGTGGCCGCGTAGACGGGGTGGAAGCGGCGCTGGACGGTGACCATCAGCGTGATCCCCGCCTTCTCGCACAGCGCGGCCAGCTCGGCGGCCTCGTGCGGGTCGGTGGCGAACGGCTTCTCCTTCATCACGTGCACCCCCGACTTGGCGCACGCGGCAACCACTTCCCGGCCGACGTGGTGCGGCACCGCGACAACGACGAAGTCCGGCCGCACTTCCTGCAGCAGCTGGTCGACGTCGGTGAAGCCCGGGACCTGGTGCCTGTCGGCCACGGCGGAGACCCGGTCGGCGTCCACGTCGCAGACGCCAGCCAGCTCGGCGAGATGACACTGGGCAAGGCCGGGAAGGTGGTCGCCGGTGGCCTGGCCACCGAGCCCCACCACGGCGGCCCTCTTGCGTACGGTCATCCCTCACATCCCCTTTCAGATGCGCGGCGGCGACCCGCTGTCCGGGCCGCCTGCGCTTCGAGGACACTGCGACCAGCAGGGCGGCGGCAGGGGTGTTGCCGTGGGCCGCAAAGCCGTTTGCATCCGGTGCAAAGCCCCCTGTCCTCGGGCGGCCGGTGCCGCTACGGTGTGCAGCGGCGCACTCCCGGCGAGCGGGGGACGGGTATGGACGCGGTCACAGCACAGTCAGTGCCAGCGGCAGACGGCAGCCTGGGCGAGTTGATCCGGCGTGCCCGCAAGAAGCAGGGCCTGACCCTTGTTCAGCTCGGGAAGTTGACCGGCTACTCCGCTGCCCAGGTGTCCCGCTACGAACGGGGCGTCTCACCCTTGACGGACGTCACCGTGCTGCGACGCTTCGCCGACGCCCTCGACATCCCGCCGCAGGCCCTTGGTCTGACCGCCCCGCCGGAAGTCCGGCACGGGCGCAGAATCGGGCCAACTGCCGCCTACCCGCGCCTTCCGAGCCCTAGGCTGGCGGGGACAGCTCGTCCAGGAGACGGGGAGGATTCGGTGCGGCGCAGGAAGCTGCTGGCCAACCTTGCGGTCACGGCTGCCGCGGCCGTGGGCGCCCCGATCCTGCCCACCGGCAAGACACCCGCCGCCGAAGCCGCTGTCGGAGAGGTCTTGGTCGCGCGTGTCCGCGACGCCATGCTCGGCCTCCACGCCGACACCGCCGTGCCGCCGCCGACGGTCCTGCGCACCGACCTGGCCCGCGCCTTCACCGACTTCCATGCCTGCCAGTACAGCAGTCTCGCCATCCGACTGCCCCGACTCATGTACGCCGCTCACGCCCGCGCCGCCGGTGACGACGCCGTGGATGACGGGCTGCTGGCCCACAGCTACTTGCTGGCCACGCGCATGCTGATCAAGCTGGACGAGCAGCAGCTCGGGTGGATGGCCGCCGACCGTGCCCGCCAGGCGGCTGAAGCCGCCGGCGAGCCACTGCTGGTGGCGGAGGCCGCGCGGCAGCTCGCGGTCCTCGCCCGCAAGGCCGACTGGCACGAGCAGGCACTGTCCATCGCCCTGGCAGCCGCCGACCACCCCTCCCTCCACGGTGGGGATCCGGCGCTCGCGGCGCAGCGGGGGCTGCTGATCCAGTCCGCCGCTTACACCGCCGCCCGCGCTGGCGACGCGGTCGGCATGCGGGAGCTGACCGGCGAAGCCGCCGCGATCGCCAAGGAGCTCGGCCCAGCCGCCGTGCTGCGGGACCACGGCGGAGGATTCAGCCCCACGACCGTCCAACTGCACCTGGTCTCCGCCGAGAACTCCGCCGGCGACCCCACGGCGGCGCTTGCCGCAGCCAAGGCCGTGGCGCCCGGGAGCCTGCCCAGTACCGAGCGCCGCGCCCGCTACTACACCGACGTCGCCACCGCCTTCGCCCGCTCGGGCCGCCGGGACGAGTGCATCCGCGCGCTCCTGGCCGCCGAGCACCACGCCCCGGAAGAGACCCACGCCCGCCCGGCGGTGAAGTCCCTGGTCTCCGGACTACTGGTCTCCGGGCGGACGACCACCGAGCTGCGGGGCCTCGCCGCGCGGGTCGGCGTCCTGACATGACCCCCTGGCCGTAGGCAGGCGGTCCATCGCCTCGCTCAGCTGCACGAGCCGAAAGCCTGAGCAGGGAGGAAATGGTCTACTGCTTCCAGGAGATGGTGGTGGATGGCTCTCCGTCAGCCCCGGCGGCCACGAGCGCATGGTCTACGGAGTAGGTGATAAAGGCGCGGCGGGTTGCTGCGGGAAGCGCGTGGTCCCACTGGTGGCGGGCGTGGCCTGGTGAGACCGGCAGGGGCTGGTCTATCTCGATGCCTTCTGCGACCAGGACTTCCTGTGCGAGGGCGAGTTTGCGCAGTGATTCGGGGGTGAAGATGCGGTCGACGACGGCGTCGGCGACGCGGCTTTCCAGGATCTCCGAGGCGATGGTCACGCAGTTGTCAGGGCACTGGTAGTGATCATTGTTGGCGGTGAGGTCGAGGTTGCAGGCACCGCACCGGGCGATGCCGGCGAGGAGTGCTCCCTCGAATGTGGTGGCCGGTTGCTGTACTTGGGCAGTCGGCACTGGAGTAGAGCTGTGGGGCAGGGTGTGGGGGAGGAAGTCCACGGTGAGCAGGTCCGGGCGGCTGGCGGGGACCATGACGGCGCATTCCCAGATGGTGTAGGGCCCTTGTGCTGTGCGCCAGATGAGGCCCTGTCCGTCTGGCTGGCCGGCATCGGGGCAGGCCGTCTCCCACAGCTCTGAGGGGAGGTCCGCGCGCAGGGATTGCAGGTCCGGGTCCTCGGGGTCGGCGGTCAGTGCATCCCGCAAGGCAGCGGTGTAGGCGGCTGCGGCGTCCTCCCAGTTCGCCAGGCGCCGCCGGGCTCCCTCCTGGTGCAAGATCCATCGCAGCATGCTTGCCCCGGGAGCAGCGCATTCCGGCAGCTGGTCGGCGAAGAACCGGTTGCAGTCCACCACGCGCCAGGTGTGGTCCACCACGAGCGCGGGATAAGGCTTCCCGTGCAGGAGGGCACGCTCGATGCCGGACAGCGGGGTTCCCTGGACAGCGCAACGAGGGCGTTGGTCCTCCGGGACATTCAATGCGTCGAGAACGGCGGAGAGTGCGCGACTTCCCGGCCAGCCACGGCCCGATTCCAGCATGTCGTAGCGAAGTTCAGAGATCCCCGCGGCCTGTGCCACCTTCACAGCGGACAGTCCCGCTTTCATGCGGTACGCGAGGAGCACTTCTCTGATGCCGGTGGAGATCACGTCTAATCCTTCAAGAGGGGGGGCGGAAGGGGGCATCCCGGCGGCCAGGCCGCGGGACTCTTCGTGCGAGGGACGGGCTGTGGCGAGGCTCAGCCGACCTCGCTGTGCATGTCGGTGTAGCGGCGGAAGGCGAGGACGGCGTTGTGGCCGCCGAATCCGTAGGAGTTGCTGAGCACCAGATCCCCCTTCTCCGGCAGGGGGCGTGGCGCGTCAGCGACGATGTCGAGGTCAGCGCCTTCGTCCGGGTTGTCGCAGCCGATCGTCGGCGGGATCAGCCGGTGGTGCAGAGTCAGGACCGCGGCGACCGCCTCCACTCCGCCGGCGGCACCTTGGAGGTGTCCCAGGGCGCCCTTGGGCGCTGTGACCGGTATGGTCGCGCCGGCTCCGAACACCTCCTGCAAGGCGAGGGCCTCGGCGGCGTCACCGGCCGGGGTCGCGGTGGCGTGCGCGTTGACGTGAGCCACCTCATGCGGTTGCGCCCCGGCATCGGCCAGGGCCTTGTGCAGGGCATCGACGATGCCCGCTCCGTCGGGCCGTGGGGCGACCATGTGATGGGCGTCGGCCGACAGGCCCCAGCCGGCGGCCTCGCCGTAGATCCGGGCACCGCGGGCGCGGGCGTGTTCCTCCGCCTCGAGTACCACCACTCCGGCGCCTTCGCCGAGGACGAACCCGTCGCGCGCCTTGTCGAAGGGCCTCGATGCGGCCTCAGGTCCCTCCGTGCCGGGGGACAGGGCCCGCATGGCGGTGAAGGACGCCATCACCGACGGTGTGATCACCGCTTCCGTGCCGCCCGCGAGCACGATGTCCACGTGGCCGTCCCTGATCCGGTCGATGGCCTGCCCGATCGCCTCCGTTCCCGAGGCGCAGGCGGACACCACGGTCCGCGCCTCCCCGCGCGCGCCGAGGTCGAGAGCCACCTGAGCCGCTGCACTGTTCGGGACGACCATGGGCGCCGTGTGCGGGGAGACGAATCGCGCGCCCCGTGCCGAGAGGGTGTGCTCTGCCGCGACGAGCACCGGAGCCCCACCGACGATCGTGCCCATCGACACCCCGACCCTCCCCGCCGCAAGTACTTCGTTCCGGATGTCCTCCGTACCGAATCCGGCATCGCCCCATGCCTCACGGGCCGCGATCAACGCGAACTGCGCGCAGCGGCTCATGGTCCGCATCTCACGGCGCGACAGCAGCTCGGCCGGCTCGACGGCAACGGGAGCGGCGATGCGCACAGGAAGCCCGTCGAACTCCTCGTCGTGAAGCTGCCGGACTCCGCACCGGCCCTCCAGCAGCCCCTGCCACGTGCCGGCCACATCAGACCCCAGCGGAGTGATCGCCCCGACACCCGTCACGACCACACGACGCCGGCCTCCCGAGGGAGACTCCGCACTGGCTGGCGAAGGGGGGATTGCGAGGTTGGTGATGTCCGCCACTGCGTCTCTCTCGAGTTCCACGTCGTTACGCGTACGACGATAGACGAACAAGTACCTTGATCGTAAATTTGCCGAAATTTACCTTGTATTTACGTAGAGTGCGCTGATACCGGCGATATCGAGCTGGCGGCGACCGGGGCCAGCTGCACCCGCGAGTAAGCGACGTACGTCACAGCGAGCGGGGCATCCCGAGAGCTATGGACGAGCCGCACGAACTCCGCGCCGAGGACGAACCGGCCTGACCTCGTCCGGACACACCACGGCCCCGGGAGTCAGTGATGACAGTCCCGGGGCCCGTGGCGTGGGTAGGTTCGGTCAGTTGGTGTCGGCGCTCTCACTCTGCTCGGGCTTGGGCTTCGTGCAGCGGCGCGCGGCGACGAGCGTGCAGATGCCGCCGGCGAGCAGGAATCCGGCTCTGCCGAGAATCCACGGGGTGGCGTCGGCACCCGTGTGGGCGAGGGACCCGGCCGGGGTCTTCGGCGCCGCTGATTGCGCCGGGTCCGGAGACGGGACGAGCGAGGACTCGGTGTCCGGGGTGCCGGAGGCCATCGGGTTGGGCTTCGACCCGCCGGAGACGGTCGGCTTGTCCGTGGGCACCGGCGGGGTTCCGGTCGGCTCACCGGCGGGCTTCGGCGTGGCGGCGGTCTTGGTATTGGCGACGGTCACGGTGACCGGCGCGCCGGGACCGGCGGTGAAGAAGCTGCTCCCGGAGACGGGCCTGGCGAGGTACGCGTCCGGGCTCTGCTGGTATGCCTCGGCGAGGGCCGTGGTGAAGGCGGTGGCGAACTCGGTGGGGCAGCTGTCGTTCAGGCAGACTCCCCAGGCGGGCGGCCCGAAAGGGTCTCGGTAGGCGTTGATGCGCCACAACCCGTCGTCCTCGCCTTCCGGCAGGTAGCCGAGGCGGACCTTGCGGTCGGGCGCGTGTATGTAGACATTGCCGAGGTCGTCGTGCTCAAGGTCCCAGCCGAGAGCGAGCAGTGGCGCGAGGGCGGGATCGCCGGTCGCTGTGCCGGCGGCGAGGTAGCGCGGGAAGACGTAGACGTCTCCGTCGAGGGGGTGTGCATCGTCGTGGGGTGGCACGCGGCTCCTGGTGTGCGGGTCAGCGGGTGCGGGCGGCTGCCAAAGAGGGCGAGTGTGGAACGTCGCGTATTTCCCCAGCCGGAACTTCATGGAATGGGCCATGGACATCGTGGTGTCGCCGCCGACGTCTGCATGCGTACGACGGAGCCGCTCCTCGATTCCCACGGTCGCCAGGGTTCCCGGGCCGCCTGATAGCCGCCGATCATCAGGGCTGGTCAGGGCGGTCAAGGATGGGCGAATGCCCAGCGCGAAGCGCCGCCGAAGGCGTCCTTGAGGGCACTGTCCAGCCCCACACTCAGCAGTCGGGCGGCCCGTCACCGGCCGCAACCCGCTGGGGAATTACGTGGAGCCGAAGGTATCGCTGACGAGGAATTTCATGAACGCTCACAGGCAGAGGAGGCGGGGTCTTCCGGATGCCAGGCGTAGTGGCGGAGTAGCGGCGCAGAGCGGTGCGCACGACCCGTTCCTGTTCCTCGACGGGGCGCTGGTCGAGGAGGACCAGGCTCCGGGCGACGGCGGGGTCGAAAGGCGATCGGGTGCCGACGGCTATCTCGGCCGCTGCCACCGCTTCGAGCACCACGCCGAACTCGTCCGGGATGCCAAGCAGTTCGCCCGCGTGGAAGTCGTCGTCCAGGCAGTCGGCGACGATTTCGAGGAGCAGGTGGGTGGCGGACTCCAGCCGGGCGCGGAAGTCGGGGTCCACGAGCCAGAACCCGTTCGGCCCCGGTGCCGGCGGGCGGCCGGACAAGGCCAGTTGCTTCGCTGATCTCTTCGGCTGGGGCAGTGGCAGCGGGGAACCAGAGGGCGGTGTACTGGTCGATCGCTCGGCGCAGCTTTGTGGTCGCGGCCCCGTTCCACGGCGGTTCGCCGCGGTCGTTCCAGTCGCGGACGACGCCGTACCCGTCATCTCCGGGGTGCCGGTCGACGGCTGTGTCGCGGCTGCGGAAGGTGTCGTGGTCCGTGAAGGTGAGGATCGCGGTGTCCAGGACGCCGCCTTGCTCGGTGTGGAGGATCTGCAGTCGCAGGCCGTCGTATTCGCCGAGGCGGATGGCGCGGGAGAAACCGATCCGCAGGCGCAGCGGGGAGCCTGGGGTGGGGGTGGCGTAGTAGGTGTCACCGACGACGGCGCCCTCGGTGAGGTCGAGCTGCTGGGTGAAGAACTGCTCGGCGTGCAGGGACATGGCGCGCCCTTCGCTGTGTGGGGAGGGACGTAGGGCGGGGTGGTTCAGCGGCGGGGCCCGAGGCGGGCGCCTGCCGGGGCAACCGGCGCCGGCGTGCTGGTGGTCCAGCGGCGGACGCTGCGGGTGGCGGGAGCGGCTGCGGCTGGGCGCCGGGCTGCCGCGGCCTGCTTCAGGTCGAGCGGGGTCGGCGTGGCCGGGCGGGGCGGCTCGACGGGGGTGAGTTGGGCCCGCTCGGCAAGCCGCGGATGCAGGGAGTCCTTGTACCGCAGGACGGGGGTGGGGTCGACGAGGGCAGCGGCGGTGGCGGCGATCAAGTGCTTCGGGGTGCGCGCGGTGAAGATCGCTTCTGCGCGGGTTCCCCAGCCCGCCGGTCCGGCCCACAGGGTCACCAGTTCGGCGTTCTTGCCGGTGCTGACGACATTGATGCCCGCTCCGGCCAGCCCGTCCGGGGAGACGAACTCCAGGATGCCGTGCCGGAGAGGTTTTCGTTCCCAGCCCGCGTCGAGCAGGGGCTTGACCGTGTCGGTCCGGTCCCACGACCGTGACATCAGGAAGGTGTCGCTGTCTTCGGTCCATTCCGCGGCGAGGGCGCTGGTGAGAGCTTGGACGATCTCGGGCGGCGTGTTCTGGTTGATCCGTGCCGTCCAGCGGGGTTCGGACACGGGGTCCTCGGCCGCGCTGATCACCCATGTGTCGTAGTCGTCGCCGAACCAGCCGATGCGGATGCGGTGGTCCGGCGAGGTGATGACGAGCTGGCACGGCCCGGCGTCGAGGTGATGGTGGGGCCAGTGGGCAACCGGGGCGAAGCTCGGGTCGGCGTGCCCGGGCAGTCCGGCGAGGTAGCGCGGGGAGACGTAGACATCCCCTTCGGAGGCGGGCTGGGTTTGGTCGGGAGAGATGGTGGAGTCCTTGGGAGGCAAGCGATCGGGCAGAGGTCAGCCGGTGTGCTGCAGGAGGACGGCTTCCAGTTCGGCCGGTCGGCCGGTGTAGTGCAGCGTTTGCAGGCCCAGGCGGGCGGCGGCGTGGCAGTTGTCGGCCCGGTCGTCGATGAACAGCACGCGTGCGGGATCAACGGCGCCGAGGGCGGCCAGCGCCTGCTGGTAGGCGGCCGGTTCGGGCTTGCACACGCCGAGACGGGCCGAGTAGAGGGCGGCGGTCATCAGCTTGCGCCGCCAGCGGGTGGTGTCGAGAACGTCGCTGAGGGGGTGGGGCGCGTTGGAGAGCATCGCCATGGTCAGCCCGATACGGCGGGCCCGGCCAAGGACGGCGAGGACCTGGCTGTCGGTGTGTGTCCACATGGCGGTGTCGGTGGAGCGCAGTTGGCGCAGCATCCGCGGTCCGGGGTGGGAGCCGAGGACCTTGGCCCAGAAGGCCAGGTCGCTGAGCTGGCCGACGTCGTACGCGTCGCGGGACTTCCAGAACGCCGTCTGGAACGAGGCGATGTCGCCGGGCCATGCGGCTGTCCGGGCCAGGCGCTGCCACTGGGCGAGGCCGGGCTGCACGCCGATGACGCCGTTGTAGTCGATGAGGAGGGCGTCAATGCCGGTCGGGGAAGCGGGGATGGTCACGGGGTGGGGGTCTCCAGGGCTTTGCGGGACAGGACGGCGACGACGGCCGCGAGCAGGGCGGGCAGCAGCAGGGCGGTGGACAGGGAGGTGACGGTGGCGAGGGCGCCGATGAGGGCGGGGCCGGCGAGCAGTCCGGCGTAGCCGGTGACCGCGACGGCGGCGACCGCGCGGGGGCCGCCACATCCGGCGGCGGTGATCAGGCTGGGGATGGTGACAGACAGGCCCAGACCGAGTGCCGCCCATCCCGCCAGCGCCGCCGGGATGCCGGGCAGGACCAGGCCGGCGGTGAGCCCGGCCGCGGCGAGCACGGCTCCGGCACGCACCAGCGTCGGGGCGCCGAAGCGGGCGGTGAGGCGGTCGCCTGCGAGCCGTCCGGTGGCCATGCCCGCGCTGTAGAGGGCGAACGCGGCGGCGCTCAGGACGGTCGGGGCGTTCAGGCTGTGCAGGTGCACGGCGGCCCAGTCGGCAGCGGCCCCCTCCCCCAGCAGGCTCGCCGCGGCCAAGGCACCCAGCAGCCACAACCGTCCTCGCGGCAGACCCTGCGCATCCTTCGTATCCGCCTCACGCCCGGGGGCGGCCGGCGTCGGCTCGTCGAGCGCGTCCAGGCGGCGTGCGGCGGGAGCCATGGTGAGCGCCGCCGCGGCGACGCAGGAGGCGGTGATGGTGAACAGCCAGGTGTGGGAGGTGCGGGAGCTGAAGGCGGCGAGCGCAGCGCCGCCGAGCGCGCCAAGGCTGTAACTCGCGTGCAGGGACGCCATGATGGGGCGGCCGAGGCGGTCCTGGCAGCGGACCGCTGCGGCGTTGGCGGCCACGTCCAGCACCCCGTGCGCGATGCCGAAGGCGAACGCCCCCGCAGCGAGCGTGGCGGGCGTGCGGCAGACGCCGAGCACCACCAGGGCGGCGGCAAGGCCGACCGTGCCGCTGGTCAGCAGTAGCGGCTGCCGGGCCGCGGCAGCCAGGCGCCCGCCGGCCTGCAGGCCGGCGACCATACCGAGGGCGGCGGCGAGCAGGACCAGGGCGAGCGTTGCGGTACTCAGGTGGGCGGTCTGCTGCACGGCCGGCATTCGCGCGCCCCAGACGGCCATGACCACCCCGAGCCCGGCGAAGTAGCCGGTCAGCAGACGGCGGCCACACTCAGCGGGGGAAGTCGCCGCGCTCACTGGGGTATGCCCTGGGTGGGGGCGGTGGTCGGGTGGGGTGCAACCTGGACAGTGAGGTGGCGGTATGCCTCCCGCGAGCGGGCCTGGGCGAGGGCGGCGGTCGGACCGGTGGTGATGAGGAAGCCGACGCGGGCGGTGAACAGGTCACCGTCCGGCGGCAGGACCAGTTCGTCGGCGACGTCGTGCTGGAAGTCGATGCGCTCCAGCCACGGCGCCTGCTCGGCAAAGCCTTCGGTGAGGTGGCGTGCAGTGAGGATGCCTGGGTGGGCGGGGTAGATCATGCGGATCGCCGCCGCCCGGCTGCGGGTGCGGGTGAGGTCCGGGGCGCGGTTGCAGGCGATGTCCGCCGCGGCACGGGCGAGGTCGACGCCGGTGGCGAGGTGCACCAGGTGGCCGATCATGTCCCCGCCGAGGCGGGCGTTGACCTCGATCAGCCGGGGACGGCCGTCGACCAGTCGGAGTTCGACGTGGCTGACCCCGTCGGTGATACCGAGCGCCCGGACAGCTGCCTGCGCGGCTGGGGCGACGTCGGCGACCAGCGGATCGGCCGCGTCCACGACGTGCGCGATCTCCTCGAAGTACGGCGGCAGCCCCACCGTCTTGCGGGTGACGGCGACCACTGTGGTGGTGCCCTGGTAGGTGACGCATTCGACGCTCACCTCCGGCCCGTCGAGGTACTCCTCGACCAGCACCTGGGTGCTCTCCGCCCCGTGACCGGCTGCCTGGGCAGCGAAGGCGTAGGCGTCCGGCAGTTCCTCCGGTGTGTCGATGCGGATCACTCCGAGGCTTGCCGCTCGGGCGGCGGGCTTGAGGACGACGGGATAGCCGATGTGCCCGGCGGCGCGGGCCGCTTCCTCGAGGGTGCGCACGACGGTCGAGGCCGCGGAAGGAACGGCGTGCCGGGCGAACAGCACCCGGGAAGTGGCTTTGTTGCGGCAGCCCTGCATCACCTCCGGGCCGGGCGTGGGCAGGCCGAGCCGGCGGGCGAGGCGGGCCACGGGCACGAGGTACCACTCGGTCCAGGTCATCACCCCCGCCACCGGGTGCCGTTCGGCCAGGGCCAGGCCGGCTTCGGACAGGGCCGCCTGGTCCGTCGGGTCGGCCACCTCCCAGTCCAGGAGGAAGGGGCGCTCCCAGGTCGGTTCGGCATCGGTGATCAGGACGACGTCGTAATGGGCGGCAACGTTCTCAAGGCAGTACGCGCGGTATGACTCGGCTGCCATGTCAGCGGCGGCAACGACCAGGACGACGGGACGAAGCGGCAACACAAATGCTCCAACTCAAAGTACGGGCGGGGCGTGAGGGATGGTCTGGCGGGGCGTCGTCAGAGGCTGCGGCGGCGGCGCAGCTCGAACGCGAAGGCCCAGTGAGGGTGATCGGCGATCAGCTTGCGCGCGTACAGGGCCGTGAAGTTGTTGTTCAGCCCGCCCACGCCCTCGGGCAGACGCCAGCGCAGCGCCTCGAACAGGGCCTTCAGGCCGATGCGGGTAGCACCCGCCGCGAGCCGCTCGGCGGTCAGCTCCTCCAACACCGAGTAGACGTGCGGGTGTTCACGGTCGAATGCGTGGAACTGAGCGGTGATCGTGCCGGTCCGCGCCGAGGCGGCGTCGAAACGCGGCAGGAGGTCGTGCTCGGCGACGTGGGACGTGAGCATCAGGGGGCAGCCCTTCAGGACAGCGGACAGGGGCGGGACGAGTGCGGGGTGAAGGTCAGGCGGCCGGCAGGCGCAGCCCCGGGAGGGTGCGCAGCTTCGTGAAGGCGACGGCCAGGCCGAGCGCCTGCAGGGCGGCGCAGGCGCCGATCGCGTGGCCGAGCAGGCCGGGCGGAATGACGGCGACGAGCAGGCCGGCGGCAGGGAAGGGCAGCAGGAGCAGCAGGATCGTCACCGCCAGGGTGCTGCCGAACACCTGGGGCGGGATGAGACGGGAGCGCAGGGTGCGCAGCACGACGGTCAGACCGCCCTCACCGGCCATCAGGACGGCGATCAGCAGGATGTATCCGCCGTAGGTGTGGGCCTGGGCGACGGCGAGCGTGGCCGCCGCGGCGACGGCGCCAGCCACGCCGCCGACGGGCCACAGGCCCCACCGGTCGATCGCCCGGCGGCAGGTGGCAATCGCGAGGAGGGAGGCGACGGCCGCGGCGGACCAGATGAGTCCGGCATCCGCGCTGGAGCGCCCCATCTCGCTCACCACGATCACCGGCATGGCCGCCTGGAGCAAGGCGATGGCGGTGTTGGAGACGAGGAGGCCGCCGATCAGCCAGGCCAGGGCGGGAAGCGAGCGCAGCGTCCGCCAGCCCGCCTGCAGCCCGTTCTTCCCCATCGGCTCACCGCTCGGGTCAGTCCGCCAGCGGGAGCTGAGGGTGGCGGCGAGGAGGGAGAACGCGGCGAGCGTTGCGAGCATGACGGCCGGGCCGCCGTGCTGCAGCAGCAGGCCGCAGACCAGGGGACCGGCGAGCATGGCGCTCTGGTCGATGGCCAGCAGAACGGACTGCACCCGGTGCGCCCCCGCTCCGGCCGCCCGGCTCGCCTCGCCGCCGACGGTCTCGGCCGCGACATAACTGAACTCGGTGAGGAAGCCGGTCAGTGGGGCGAGCGCCATGACCGTCACCGCCCCGGGCACCCCAATACGAGGATCTGCCAGCAGGAGTGCCGCGGTCAGGACGACCAGGGCCCGCGCCGCGCACGCGGTACGAAAGACGCGGGCGGTTCCGTGGCGGTCGACCACGGTGCCGGCCACCGTGAACGCCGCCAGACGCGGCACCCATTCCAGCGTGAAGGCGAGTCCTGTCAGCGCCGCCGACCCGGTGACGGCCAGGACGAGCAGGGGGACGCCGTAGGTGGTCATGGCGAACGCGGCACCGTCGGCGGTGCGCGGCAGGTAGACGCCGCGCACCAGAGACGGGGCCGGCCGACGGGCGTGCCGGGCGATCCGTGCCCTCACGCGGCAAGCTCGGACTGCTCAGCGCTCCCGGCAAGTTGCGGGTTGGCCTCAAGCCACTGCTGAAGGAGGTCGTGCGGACGGGCCAGGTCCCTGGCAGCCTCCGCACTCGGCAGCAGCACGTCCGTGCGTGTCGTGACGCCGCGCTCCCCGGTCGCCACGGGTGCCGTGGCCAAGAGAGCGAGGGTGTGCCGGATCCGGCCGGTGAAGTCGCTGACCGGCGCCGGATAGGCGTGGCGGCGGGCCCAGCGGGCCAGCGTGTCGTAGACGTCGGCCAGCTCCTCGCCGGCCGTGGTCAGGCTGAGGCCGGCGCCGGGCCGGACACTGACGAGATCCCCAGCGCGCGCCATGTCCGTGGCCTGACGCAGGTCATCGACCGGCAGGTCGGCAAGGATGCGTGCCGTCTGGCGCACAGGGATCGGGCCGTTGTCGTCGATCTCGGTGATCAGGCGGATCAGGGCCGGGGAGGACAGCACCGTGCAGGCGTGCTGGAAGTCGGCCGGGTTGGTGGTCTTCATCGGCGCGGGCCTCCTGCCGTCAGCGCCTGCGGGCGGGGCGGGGTGGCGTGGGAGAACAGGTCGCCGCTCTGCCAGGCCAGGGACGGGGCGTGGACGGTCCTGTTCGGCGGGGGCACTGTGACCGGGGCCGGCAGCTGCGAGGGCGACTGATTGCTGACCCACCTCTGCGGAGCCGGGGCGGCCTTGAAACGGCCCCAGACCGGGTGCTGTGCTCCCTGCGGGAGGGGGGCTCCGGCTGCCCATGCGGACAGCGCGCCGAGGACAGGGCCGAGACCGGCACCGGAAGCGGACAGCCGGTAGGGCTGCCCCATACCGTCGGTGTCGACCAGGGCATCGGCGACGAGCTGCCGCAGCGGCGGGTAGACCGAGGTCACTTCGTTGCCAGGCATGACGAGCCGGGCCAGCGTCCGCCCGCCGGCCTCGCCACGGATCTTCAGCACCCACAGGATCGCGGCAGTGTGCCGCCCGCTCAAAAGCGCGAGGCTGTCCTCGATCTGCTCGATCGCCGACAAGGGCTGCTCCGGTTTGCCCAGGTAGCGCTCGGCCCAGGTGGCGACCAGCCGCAGCACTGTCATCAGTTCGGCCGCGCGGTCGGTATGGCCGTAGGTGACGTGCCGCGAGGAGTGCTCGTCGCGCTGGACGAGGCCGGCCTCGCACAGCTGCCGCAGCTTGGGACTGAGCTGGCCGCTCTGCAGCCAGGGCACCTCATGCACGATCTCCTGGTAGCGCAGCGGCTGCCCGGCCAGGGCTGACAAGATCCGCACGTTCCACCGCGGAGTGAGCATGGCGAGTGCCTCGGAGACCCGGGCGATGTCCGCCGAGGTGTCGGGATGCAGCATGATGGCCAATGGAGGAACTCCAGTGTGATTCAAGGGGCTTCAGGGGGTGCCCGCGCAGCGGGTCAGCGGCCCGGAGCAGCGCTGACGGCCGGAGCGGCGGGCGCGGGTGCGGCGGGCGTGGGAGCCGGTGAGGGCTCGGGCGGACAAGCGCGTCCCAGGCTCTGGACGACCGCCGCAGCCGCCGTGGTCTGCACGTCACGGACGGCGACTGCTTCGGCCAGTCGGCGGGCGCAGTCGAGAACGTGCGAGACCTCGTGCGCATTGATCTGCCGCTCGGGTTGGATCAGTTGGGCGAGCCGGTCGCGGTGGACAACGATGCTCCGCTCGGCGAGAACGAGGTCGTGGTGCATGCCGAGGAGCGCCGAGAGCATGCCGGGCGGCTGGTCCCGGACGTGAGCGTGGAGGCCGGCGAGCGGGGCGCCGTACAACTCCTCGATCCGTCGGGCTATCTCGGTGGACGTCGGGTGGGGCAATCAGGGGCTTTCACGGTCGAAGGACCCGCCCCGCCCCGGCACGCTGCGGTGCCGGAGCGGCGGCGGACGCCGGCAAACTCGTGCGGACCGTCGGCTGTACCGTGCGGACGGGCCAGGGCTGCCGGCCGGGAGGCGGCATGCTGCGCAGCAGCTCATCCAGCGCGGTGCGGTATCCGAGGCGAGCATCGAGCGCCGCTTGAAGCCACTGCGTGTCCATCCGCAGGTCTTCCGCGGACAGTTCACCCATGTCACGCTCAGGCGCCATGGCCTGGTGCACGCGGTCGCGGACACGGGCGACCTGCTCCTCGGCCAGGGCGAGGAAGGAACGCAGCTCCATGGCGCGGATCAGGGCGGCGGAGGCATCGGGGCCGACCGCCCTGTCGTACAGCTCGGCGACCGGGGCGCCGAAAACCTGGTGCAGTCGGCCGTCCGCGGTACTGGGCTTGGACTGGACACTCACCGCAGCACGCCCCTTCCCGCCCTCGGCGCCGCCGCGGGCACAGCGCCGGCCGGCACCGCCGGGCCCCGCTGTGTCCCGCTGAAGCGGGCCAGCCGCTCGGCGGCCAGGCCCGTCTTCCCTGGAGCGTTGGGGTCGAGAAGCCACCGCACGGCCATGGCCCGCCCGTCGCGTGCGGCCACGGCCGCATTGACGCGGTGGGCCAGGTCCATCGTCGGGGCGTCGACGACCTCGGCGCTCTGGGTCTGGAGCGCAGTGAGCAGCTCGTCCTCCGCGCGTTCGAGGACCGCCTGGGATGCGACGAGAAGCCGGTGCCAGCTGACGATTTCGGTTGCGGCCAGATGCACGGTCGGCGCTGCGGCGACCGCGGCCTTCAACGAGTCCATGCTCATGCCGAAATGGCCTTCGATCTGTGCCGTGAGCACGTCCACGACATCGTCCGTGCTGTCGGATATGTTGCCGGGCAAGGAAACTCCTCTTTCGTGGGGCCCAGCGGCCCCGCTATTTGGAGCGGGAAGCGAGCGCTCAACTCGCGGCGTTCACCGATGGGTTGCGTGCCGAGGGTCTTCTCAGTCGAGGCACATGCGGACGTCGCGGTAGACCCAGGTACCGGACACCCAGCCCGTTACGCCCGTCGTCCTGTCCGTGATGTAGTGCCAGTTGCCACTGGTCTTGTGGACGGTGAACTTGTGGCCGCGGTAGAGGATGCCGACGCTCGTGGACTTGGCCGACGCCTTGGAGCGGATGGTCACCGCGCTAGTGCCGATGACCCACGGACCGGGGTCGTTGCAGGACTGGGCGGCAAGCGCGCTGCTCGGCGCGGACGCCGGGGCGGCCACGGCTGTGGTCGCCGACGCGACCGGCAGAGCGAGCGCGGCGAGAGCCGCGGCGGATATCGCAATTCGGGTTGAGCGCATGCGGAATGAACCTCCGTACAGGAAAAGGGAATGCGTTCAAATGCCGCCGGGACTGCGTGTCCCGGCCGCTGCATCAAGAGTCCGGAGAATCGACCATTTGGCCAAATGCCGATCATCGGCTATGTTCCGCCGAGCCGACTGGATTCTGATTCTCAGCGGGAGCGGCCCGGCGGGCGCGGAACACCAGCTTTTGCGGGGAGAGTCTGCTGGATGGAAGACGTGGTCGGCCTGACGGGCGGAAGCGAGCCGGCCGTGCCGAAAAGCCGGTCCTGGCACCACTGAACGGCTTCTTCAGCCGTGGCGAAGCCGCCCTCGCGCAGGGTGTAGGTCCACGCCTTGGTGTCGAACTCGTCGACCACGACACGGAACGGGGATTGGGCACGTGCCTCGAGGGCGCGCAGGGCCACCACGGTGACGTAGTCGTCCAGGTCGTCGCGGGTGTAGGAGTACCCGAGGCCATAGTGGTCCCCGTCCCCCATCAGCCGCCGCTCAAGAGCCCGCGTCTCCTCGTCCGCCGGATCAGGGCCCAGCCGGGGATCACGCTCGATGGACTGGCGCGGGCAGCCCCGGTGAATGAGCCAGGACTGCGCCATCGCGGGCAGCGGCAAAACCTCATGCTCGAAACGGAACGTCCGCTCCTCGGGATTGCGGTGCAGGTGGAGAGCGACGTACTGAGGGACGCCCGGATGGTCGCCGGGCGCGGAGTCGTGCAGGACCCAGTAGCTGTGAACGCCATCGGCACTGTGGTGCTCGGCCAGCGGGACGAGCATGTCCGAGTTCACGCCGATCTCGCGGTAGAACGCATCGACGGCTTCCTCGTCGGCGTCGACACCGTCCAGCAGGACATCCGTGTCCGGAAGACACCGCCACCGCTCACCGGGCGGGGACGATTCGGCAGAAGACATAGAACCTTTCGGCAGAGGGTTCGGGACAGGTCAGCGCCGATGGGCTGAGGGCGAGGGCCACGCTCCCGGCCGTGGCGCGGGCTTCGCCGCCCCGGCCGGTTTGCGGGGGCGGGCCGTGGTCAGTGCGGCGCGTCCTGCTTCGGTCAGGGTGACCGGCTGGCCTGCCTGGGCGGAGTGGCTGGTATCGACGGCGACGAGGCCGGCACCTTCGAGCCGTTGCAGCTCGGCGTGGGGGATGCGGGTGCCGGAGGCGGCCGTCACCGAGAGCCGGCCGGTCAGGAGATTCTGGTAGAGCTTGGCGCCGCCGGCGATGGCGAGCAGCGCAGCCTGGTCGGCAGCCGAGATCGCCTCTCCGCCGGCAGGCGGTGCCGTCCGTGCGGCGGCCTCGACCAGCTCCAGTATGGCGAGCACCCGCCGTGCGGCGGCCTCGCGCTCCCCGGCGGCCTCCTCCAGCTGGTCCACGATGCGGCCGACGCGCGCGAACCACGCGCCGTCGACGGGGAACTCGCCGCTGGACAGGCGGTGGAGGTGGGTGCGGTAGAAGGTCACGGCGGTCTCGGCCTGGACCAGTTCGCGGTGCAGGTCGACCAGGCGGGTGTACGGCTCGTCGAGGATGCCGCGGTCGCGGTGGGCCCACAGAGCGTCGACGTCCCTTCCGGTGACGGCCTCGAGACGCTCATCGAGCGGGGAAACCGCACGCCGGACTGCCGTCGGCGCGGGATCAGGAGACATGGGCGGGGACTTTCATAGACTTCAGCGGGCATGGTGCTGAACCGTGTTCTGGGCGGGCCGGGGCAGGCCCGGCATCACGGACGGCAAAGGTCCCGGCCGGGACACGGCGGCACGAGGGGTGAGCTGCGGGGAGCGGGAGCGGGCCGCGTGTGTGTGGGCGCTCAGCGGCCGACGTGTCATCCCCAGGCGGCGTCCGACCTCGTCGTAGACGTCGTTGCCCGCCCGCGGCCGGATGGCGACGACATAGATCTCGCGACGGTGCGCGGACGTCTCGGGTGCCGCACGCACGCCGTAGACGACACGCCAGTCCTTGCGGGCGTCCACGAACAGCTTGCGGTAGCCCTCCAGGTCGCCGGTGAGCCGGAGCCCGCAGCGATCGGCGTTCACCACCTCCTGCAGGTAGGAGAGGGTGAGGTCGCGGATGTCGCTGGGGGCCTGGAGGAGGTCGGTCAGGGCACGGGGGTCGAAGCTCAGCCCGAACGCCGGCGGCTGCTGCCTGGCGCTCATGCAGCCAGCTCGTGCTCACCGGGCCCGGCCGCCGCCGGCCCGGTCTGCGGCGCCTTCTGCGCCCGCGCCGACCGAGGCGGCCCGGGAAGGATCCGGTGCGCGGGACGCTCCGGAGAGGTCATGCACGCCGACAACGGTCCGCCGGGGGCACGGATCGCTGCCATGGCATGGGTGAGGAAATCGCGGTGCCACACGAACATCCCGGACAGGCCCGCCTCGGGATCCTTGTGCTGCTGGTAGGCGAACCACAGGGCATGGAGCCAGGCCACGACGTCGTTGTGCTCCTGCCACTGCAGGCACCAGGGCGCCGCCGTGGTGACCTCCGCGCCGTAGACCGGCATGAACCAGTCGTCCACCCAGTCACTGAGCGCGTCGAGTTCGTCCTCGTACTCCTCACCCTCAAGTTCCAGAATGGGGCGCGGCTCCGGCGCCGCCGGGGGCGGCCCGCCGAACCCCGGCATGCCGAACGCCGCGAACGGCGACCCGCCGCGCGCGGGGGCGGAAGCGAGGTGGTCGAGCTGCTGGGCCTGCTGCGCCGACTGCTCCATCAGCCGCCGGACGCTGGCCTCGATCCCCTCCAAGTGGGCATCCGGTACACGAACCGGTTCCAACTCCCCCTCGGCCGGGGGTTCTACGGATTCAGGCATGAAAACAATGGCCTCCTACTAGCCGTGGACATGAACAGGAAGCGGACGCCGGAAACGAGCAGACCCAGTAGGTGGACGGGCAGCCCAGGCTGGATCGCGCACGGTGTCACCTTCCGCGCGTGGAATGCCGTTGTGGCGTCAGGCGGTCAGGACCAGATCGTCCTGAGTGAGGGTTTCGCGGAGCGTCTGCGTGAGCCGGTCGGCAGCGATGGACGCATAGTGCTGGGTCTTCTCCACGCCGATGAAGTCGTAGCCTTCGAGCAGGGCGGCGACGCCGGTTGAACCGGATCCGGCACAGAAATCGAGCACCGTGCCGCCAGGCGGGGCGATCTTGACCAGCTCGCGCATCACCTCGACGGGCTTTTGCGTGATGTGCTTGCGGTCCTTGCCCGAGGGCTGTGACGCACTGTAGAGACCCGGCAGATACACCGGATTACGCGAGGCGTCGATCTTGCCCTTGGCGCCCCACACGATGTACTCGCAGTCCTGGCGGAACTTGCCCTTCTGCGGCCTGGCCTGGGGCTTGTGCCAGGTCAGCACGCCCAGCCACAGCCACCCGGCCGCCTGGAACGCGTCGGTGGTGGCGGGCAGCTGACGCCAGTCGGTGAACAGCAGCGCCGTGCCGCCGATCTTGGTGGCGCGGTGCGCCTCGGTCATGATCTGCGTGAGCCACAGCGTGTAGGACCTCTGGTCCATGTTCTCGCCGATGAAGTCCGGCAGCGCATGCTGGGCGTCAGAAGAGGTGTACTTCTGCTTCGCGGAGCGGCTGGTGCGCTCCTTCGCCGTCCGCCCGCCCGAGTTGTACGGCGGGTCGGTGATCACGGAGTCGACGCAGTCGTCCGGCAGCGTGGCAAGGACACTGAGGGCGTCGCCCTGATGCAGGGAAAAAGGCAAAGAGGAACCCCGATTCGGGTGCGGAAAGTGCGGTGGGATACCCCTCGCGTGCTGGAACGTCCCCGCGGGCCGGAAAAATTGGGCATGCAGAAGCCCTGGCCGCAGACCGGGGAAGGCGAGGGGATTTCTATAACTGTAGGACCGGATCGGCAGACGACCAAGAAGTGCCCGCCGGAGGTGCCGGATTCCGGCACCTCACGCCGACTTTTTGGTCAACGGCCGATTCGGGCCTACTGTTTTTGTATCGCCCGGTGCACACCACCGCTGGCGCTCTCCCCCACCCTGCCTCGCGGAGGTTCCCCCTTGCCTGGGCACACCTAGCTCAACTTTTCGGCCCTGTACGGCGAGCGGCTACTCGCCTGCGCCGGCCGACACCCCGCCGATTCGCCCACCCCGGCCGCCGCGCTCCCTTTCCACACCGCCCTGCGCACGCGGCGCGCCGGACACCGCACCCGAAGGACCCCTGCATGACATCTCGTCACCCGCCTCTGTCCGAAGACCCTGACCTGCAAGCCGGTCGCACGGGTTGAAGGCGATCGCCGCCGGCATCGGCGTCGTCTTCCTCACCCCTCTTCTCCTCGGCGGCGGCGCCATGATGATGGCCGCCTCCAGCGAAGCCGCCCAGAACGCGACCTCATCCCTTGACTGCATGTCCGACGTGGACACGAGCAAGATCACCGAGCAGGTCACGAAGATCCTCGACGGCGCGGACGCCTCCCACGTCCACATCAAGGGCCTTGACCTGCCCGGCGAGCAGATCCCGAACGCCCAGACCATCGTCGCCACCGGCATCAGCCTCGGCGTCCCGATGCGCGGTCAGATCGTGGCGCTGGCCACCGCTCTTCAGGAGAGCCAGCTGCGCAACCTCGGCGGCGGCGACCGTGACTCTCTCGGCCTGTTCCAGCAACGGCCCAGCCAGGGCTGGGGAACCGCCGAGCAGATCCACGACCCCGTCTACGCCTCCGAGCAGTTCTACAAGGCGCTGCTCAAGGTCCACGGCTGGCAGCAGATGACCGTCACCCAAGCCGCGCAGGCCGTGCAGCAGTCCGGCTACCCGAACGCATACGCCCAGTGGGAGCCACTGGCGACCACGCTCCAGAAGGCCATCGCCGCCACCTTCCCCGGCACCGGCGAGAAGGAGACCGGCAAGAACACCCAGAAGCCGACCCCCACGACCGGCTGCGGCACCGCGAGCGATGGCTCATCCTTCGGCCCCATCCCGGAGGGCACCGTCCCGAAGGGCTACAAGATCCCCAAGGGCACCGACCCGCGCGCCCAGAAGGCGATCGTCTGGGCAATGCAGCAGCTCGGGACGATGTATCAATGGGGCGGGTCCTGCACCAATCCACACGGCCCCGACGCGATGGCCCGCTGCGACTGCAGCTCGCTGATGCAGCAGGCATACGCCCACGCTGGCATCGCCCTCACCCGCACCACCTACACGCAGGTCGGCGAGGGCAAGGCCGTGCCGATGAAGTCCCTCAAGCCCGGTGACCTGCTGTTCAGCCGCGGCACCGCGGCCCGCCCGGAGCACGTCGGCATGTACATCGGCGAGGGCCTGGTCATCGAAGCGCCCCGCACCGGCAAGCCCGTACGGATCACGCCGCTCAAGGACTGGGACGTCCTCGCCGCGCGCCGCGTCGCCTGACCCCGATCCACTTCAAGGTTCCGTCCGAGCACTGTGTCGGCATCGCCGGCATCGGGCCGCCGTGGGCGGTTCCTACCCCCGGCCATCGGCCCTGCTCTGGACTGGGCGTCTTCTGTTCCTCCGGCAGGTTGCCCCCGTCGGGGCCCGACACACCGGATTCCGGCCGGTCCCCTCTCTTCCGTGCCGGCGGCAAGTGGCCGGACGGCTCCCGGCGGGCTGCCTCTCCCGATCCGGGTCCAGCGCTCAGGAAGCGACAGACCAGCCGGATACATCCGCCGTCAGGCCGGCCGGACAGCCGCCCGAAGTTGCTGGGCAGCGCGTCGCCGGATGACCAGTCAGACCGGGACCCGCCCCTTCTCGCGCCGCTCGCGCGCTTCTCCCCTCTTCTTCAACTTCCGCTCTGCCAAGCCTTTTCGGCCTGCGCAGGCTAGGAGCCCGCCATACCCGTTTCACCTATCGCCAACCGATTCGTCCAGCTCGCCTACGACCCGGGCATTTCCCCCAAGGGGGGCGGCCTGCCGGGCCTGTCCGTCCTGAAGAACGTCGTCAACAGCATCAACCTGTTCGGCATCGTCGCCGTTGTCGGTGCCCTCGCCGTCAGCCTCGCTGTCTGGGCGTGGGGCCACCACACCGGTGGCCACCAGGCCGAGGCCAACGGCAAGAAGGGCGCCACCGTCGCCGCCGGCGCTGCCCTGGGCCTCGGCGCGGCCAACGGAATCGTCGCCTTCTTCTCCAGCCTGGGGTCGCAGGTCCACTGATGCAGAAGCCACCCTTCGCGTACGGCGTCGGCTGGTCACCGAACCGCCGCATCACCCTGGTCGCGATCGGCCTGGCATGCCTGCTGGCCATCGCCACCGCAACCGCCTACGTCACCGGCCACAGCAACCGGCAGCACACCGCCACCACACCGCCTCCGAAGCCCAGCTCCACGCCCGAGACCGGCAAGCCCTCCGCCGGGACCGGCTCGCTACCCCTGCCACCGCGAATCTCCGACCCTGTCGAGTTCGCCAAGGCCGCCACGAAGATGCTCTGGTCGTACGACACCCGTTCCACCGCTCAAGCCCAGCAGCTGGCCGGCATGAAGGCATGGATGACCAGGGAGAGTCAGTACGGCGACTGGGCTTCGGTCTCCGCGCAGATACCCGACCCCGTGCTGTGGTCTGAGATGGCGGACCAGAAGCAGCACGCCACCGCGGCCATCGCCGAGGGCCACTACCCGTCCGCCTTCAAACAGGCCCTGTCCGACGATCCCGCCGCGATCACCAAGGCGTACATCTACGCCGTGACCGTCACCGGCAAGCAGACCATCACCTGGGCCAAGGGCGGCAAGGGCGTGGAGGACCGCTCGATCACCCTCGCCGTGCAGTGCCGGCCCTCGGCCGACTGCACCCTCGTCGCCGTCGCCCCGCGCGTCGCGCCCTGACCGGAAGGAGCCCCCGTGGGGTTTTGTGATCTCCCCCTCGCGGACAAGGTCTGCGCGGTCGGCGACGCGGTCTCTTTCGCCTCCGATCCGGGCAAGGCGATCGGCGACTGGCTGGCCAAGAGTGCCGGCGACCTCGCCGCCGCGGCGGCCGACCTGGCGTCCAAGGCCGTCGACACCACCACCCGCGTCGACCTCAACGCCACCTGGTTCCGAGACAACTACGAGACCATCCTGCCGATCGGCCTGGTCCTGCTCGTCGCCACCTTCTGCGCCCAGCTCGTCCGCGCAGCGATCCGACGCGACGGCCAGGCGCTGACGCAGGCGTTCACCGGGACCGCTTCCGGCGTGATCTTCGCCTTCGCCGCCATCGCCCTGACCACCGTCGCCATCGAAGTCGTCGACGCCCTGTCCGCCGGCCTGTTCAAGGCCGCGAACATGGACATCGCCTCCGCGGTCCGCCGCATCGTCAAGGTCGGCTCACTTCCCGGCCTCGCCGGACTCGGCTGGCTCGTCGCCGTCTTCGCCGGCCTCGGAGCAGCCATCGGCGCCATCCTCTACTGGTGCGTCATGCTGGTCCGCAAGGTCGGCATCCTCGTCATGGTCACACTCGCCGTGTTCGCCGGAGCCGGCGGCGGCTGGGAAGTCGCCCGCCGCTGGCGCAAGGGCTGGATCGAAGCCACCGCCACCCTCGTGGTCTCCAAGCTGCTGATGACGATCATCTTCGTGCTCGGGATCGCCGCGATGAGCAAGACCGAGGCCAAGGACGGTCTCGCCGCCCTCGCTGACGTCCTCGCCGGCATCGTCATCATGATTCTCGTGCTGCTCTGCCCGTACGCGACCTTCAGGTTCGTGCACTGGGCGGCCGAAGGATCGGACGGAGAAACGTTGCACCGGGCCGGCGGCGCCGGCGCCCAGCTCGCCAAGCAGCACACCCAGCGCGTCGGGAAGAAGGCCGCCGCGATGGCGGCAACCGCCGGAACCGGCGGCGCCGCTGCCGGAGCCAGTGCCGCTCCGCAGGGCCCTGACTCGGTCCCTGGCCAGGGCGGCTTCCCCGGTGGCATCGCCTCCACCTCGCCTCAGGACAGTACCCAGAGCGCAGGTTCGAACGGCTCGTCCGACAACAACTCCAGCGCGTCCGGCCTGGAGAAGGCCGTCCAGCCGCCGCCGACCCGCATCGGCGACGACACCAGCGGCCGGATAGGCGGCAGCCCCGGCAGCAGCGCTGGCGCGAGCAGCGGCTTCGGACAGGGTGCCGCAGCAGGCAGCCAGGAGGGCGGATGGCAGTCCTCCCCGCCGACGACGACCCCGCCGCCGCAAGGCGCACCGCCCTCCTTGGGCACACAGCCCTCCGGCATGCAGAACTCGGGAACGAACGGGCCGGCCTCGCCGCCGCCTGCACCGACCGGACTCTGACCCCCTTGCCCAATGCCCGCTGACCTGGGGGCGGGAACGTTCCACGCCCACCCGCCCCCAGGCCCCTCGCTCCAGGACCGCACACCCTGTCCGACATCGCCATTTCCCCGGCCACCGTCAAGTTCCCGCACAGGAGCCGCCGAGGCATCCTGCTCGGCCTCACCCTCCCCCAGCTCCTCCTCGTCTCCGGCGCGCTGGCCCTGCTCCTGGTCACGGTCGTCACGACCGGACTGCTCGGCGCCGTCGCTCTGGCCCCGCTGTGGGCGACGGCCGCCGCGCTGGTCGCCATCCGCCGCCAGGGCCGCTCCCTGATCGACTGGGCGCCGATCGTCGCCCGCCACGCCTGGCGCCGCCGCACCGGGCAGGCCCTGTGGCTCGCCCGGCCCATCACCCGGCCCCGGCAGGACGGCATCCTCCACCTGCCCGGCAGCGCCGCCTCCCTCAAGGTCGTCACCCCCGGCGACTCCGCCAACCAGGCCGCCGCCGTACACGACCCGCACCGCCAAACCCTGACCGCCGTCGCCCGCGTCAGCAGCCGCGCGTTCGCCCTGCTCGACCCGGCCGCCCAGAGCCACAATGTCAACGGGTGGGGCCGCGCCCTCGCGGGCATCTCCCGCACCGGGCATGTCGCCACCGTGCAGGTCCTTGAGCGCACCGTGCCGGACTCCGGTGACACCCTGGCCCGGCACTGGGCCCAGCACGGCCGCCCCGAAGCTCCCGTCGCCGGGCAGGTCTACTCCGAACTGGTCGCCTCGGCCGGCCCGGCCGCCGCCCCGCACGAGACGTACCTGGCGATCTCCCTCGACCTCAGGGCCGCCAAACGCCTCATCAGCCAGGCCGGCGGGGGGCTGCCGGGTGCGTTCACCGTCATGGAGCAGGCCACCGCCTCGATCGCCCAGGCCGCGCGGAACGCCGGACTGATGATCACCGGGTGGCTGTCCGCCCGGGAGATCGCCGCGGTCGTCCGCACCGCCTACGACCCGGGGGCACTCGCTGCGCTCCAGCAGTGGTCCCCGACCGGCCGGGCGGAAGCCGACCCGGCCGCCGCCGGGCCGGTCGTCCAGGTCGAGGAGTACGACCGGATGGCCACCGACTCAGCCCGCCACGCCACCTACTGGGTGGAGAACTGGCCGCGCACCGAGATGGGCGCAGGCTTCCTGCACGGCATGATGTTCACCGCCGGGGTCCGCCGCACCCTCTCTCTCACCTACGTGCCGCAGGGGCTCGAGTCCGCGCTGCGCGACGTCCAGCGCAAGAAGGCCGCGATCATCGCCGACGCATCCGAGCGCGCCCGGCGCGGCCAGGTCGACAGTGAAGAGGACTCCGTCGAGTACGCCGACGTCAAATCCCGTGAACGGCAGCTGATCGCCGGGCACGCCGACGTCGCCCTGACCGGCCTGGTCACGATCACTGCCGACACCGACGCAGCTCTGGACGCGGCGTCGGCGCAGATCGAGACAGCCGCCGTCACCGCCGGCGTCGACCTGCGCCGCCTGTTCTTCCAGCAGCCCGACGCCTTCACCGTCGCCGCACTCCCCCTCGCCCGCACCACCCTGTAAGCCCTCCAGTTGCCTGGACACGCACTGACATCGATCACCGACCACGACCATCTGCTGCGCGAACTGCGGGACGTGCTCGCCTCCTGCCAGGAACTCATCGCCCGCCACCATGCCGCCCTCGCCGCATACCTCGACGCCGAAGGCGAGGTGATCGAGGAGAAGTATCCCGAGTACGACGACACACGGATCAGCACAGCCATAGAGGCAAGCGACCATCTCCACGACGTGATGATCCGCCTCGCAGTCCTCGTCGTCCCACCCACTCCGCGTGCCTTCACTCTCACGTTCGCCGGACACGAGCGACACATCGGTGAAGCCCCGACGAGTTTCGTCATCAACGCCACCAGCCTTGACGACGCCGCCCTCATCCTCGTCGGGCTCCCGAGCTGGCACGAGTGGTACCTGGCCGAGGCCGCGGGCGACGGCGGAGCGGACATCGTCTATCTCCCGGAGCAAAGCCATCCCGGTCTCCCAACGCTCGGCGAATTCGCCGACCTCCGGGCGGAACAGAGATCCGGCACGTCCCAACACGCCTCCGCGGTGCCCAACAGCCCCCGCTCCGCCGCCCCCGTCACCAGTCCCAGGCCGACCCCCGCTCCCGCCAACCCGGCGGCAAGGACACCTCATTGACCCAGCCCCACACCACCGCATCCGACGCGTTTCCCTACCTGCGGGCCGCCACCGCCGGAGTCCGCCACCACACCCGGGCCCTGAGCCGTTCGCCACAGCCGGAGCCGGTGGGCCGCTCGCACCTCGACACGCTCCACGCCCACTGCGTCGAACTGCACCGGCTCATGGACCAGTTGGCCGAGACCGTCCGGCCCCCGCATCCCGGAGCGGGCCGCCACCTCGCCGCCGCGCACACCCGGCTGTGGCAGGCCACGACCGAGATCCACGCGGCCTTCCACCTCCTGCCGGCCGCCTCCGAGCCGTCCACGCAATGCCGCCCCGAGCAGCTCCCGGAAGGACCGCCCTTCCTCACCATCTGCCAGCGCCACCTCGCCGCCTGCCACAGCGTCCGCCGCAAGACCACCCCCGCCGACCTCAACCGCCCGCACACCACCGCATGCATGCGATGACCAGCACCCGCCGAAACGAGGGCCTGCGATGAACCACCGGCCCGCCCGCCGCGCACGCCGAGCCTCCGCCAGCCCCCTGTTCACCCCGCACGGCAGCGACCGGGCCACCCGGCGTGCCGCCCGCCGCCAGCTCGCCGAAGCCGTCGCGAAAGCACGCACCGAGACAACCGCTCATCCGGCCGATGGCGCCGCACCGGCCGAACACGGCACGCCCCCGCCGCTGTACCCGCCGGGCGGACGGCCCGGGCGCGCATCCGCCCGCGGGAACCGGCTGAAGCTGCCCGCCCACCGCATGACCACCGCCGTCGCGGCCGGCGCCTACCCCTTCCTCGCCGAAGGCGGACTCGGCGCCGAGGGCATCTACATCGGTCAGGACGTCCACGCCCAAGCGAGCTTCGTCTTCGACCCGTTCGCCCTGTACGGCAAGGTCGAGGGCTTCACCAACCCGAACATCCTGCTGGCCGGGGTGATCGGCCAGGGCAAGTCAGCCTTGGCGAAGTCGTTCGCTCTGCGGTCCGTGGCGTTCGGGTACCGCGTGTACGTCCCCTGCGACCCGAAGGGTGAATGGACGCCGGCCGCACAAGCCCTCGGCGGCACCTGCGTCGCCCTCGGCCCCGGCCTGCCCGGCCGCCTCAATCCCCTGGACGCGGCCCCGCGCCCGCGGTCCATCTCCGAGGCGGACTGGAAGGGTGAGATCCGCAAGAGGCGCCTGCTCCTGCTCGGCTCCCTGGCCCGGACCGTTCTGGGCCGGGACCTGATGCCGATGGAGCACACCGCGCTCGACGTCGCCCTCGACATCGTGGTCACGAAAGCCGCTGATACCGGCCGCACTCCCCTCCTCGGCGACGTGGCCGCCACCCTCAACAACCCCGCCCAGCTCGCCGAAGCCGCCGGGATGATGTCCGGCCAGCTCGGCGACGCAGCCCGCGACCTCGCCCACGCCATGCGCCGCCTGGTCCACGGCGACCTGGCCGGCATGTTCGACGCCCCCTCCACCGTCCGCTTCGACCCAAGCGCGCCGATGCTCACCATCGACCTGTCCCGGCTCGGCGGCTCCGGCGACGACACCGCCCTCGTCCTCGCCATGACCTGCGCCTCTGCCTGGATGGAATCCGCCCTCAGCGACCCGCACGGCGGCCGACGGTGGATCGTCTACGACGAGGCATGGCGCCTGATGCGCCATGTCGGCCTGCTGCAGCGCATGCAGGCGCAGTGGAAGCTGAGCCGCGGACTCGGCATCGCCAACCTCATGGTGATCCACCGGCTGTCCGACCTGCTCACCGCCGGCGACGCCGGATCACAAGGCCGCGCACTGGCCGAGGGCCTCCTCGCGGACTGCTCCACCCGCATCATCTACCGGCAGGAAACCGACCAGCTTCACGCCGCCGCCTCCCTGCTCGGCCTGACCACCGTCGAAATGGACGCCATCGCCCACCTCAACCGCGGCCGTGGCCTGTGGAAAGTCGCAGGCAGGAGCTTCATCGTCCAACACCTGCTGCATGCATACGAGCTGGCGCTCTTCGACACAGACGCCCGCATGCACTGAAAAGGGTCTTCCCGCCAGTTCGCGAACACCTGCCCCAAGAGGGGCCCCTGGGCCGGAATCACCACCCGCTGAATCAAGAAGGAACTACCCCATGCAGCGTCCCCCGAACCTGACGGATGAGGAATGGGCCGACTACCGCCAGTGCCAAGCGGACGAAGACAGCGTGCTGGCCCAAGTCGCCGACCACGAAGCACAGATGGAAACGGGCCTGATCGACTCCTACGAGGAGTACGAATTCAACGGGGAGCCGCCCTCGCGCAGCAACCCGGAACCGTACGCACCGGCCGGACCGGCCCTGGCCACCGGCCGCCACCGTTCAACGCCCGCGAGCGGCCCCCTCCCCGGCCTCCCGCCGGGCCAGCCGCGCACACCCCCACGGCCCCTGCGCTGAGCACGGCGCACCGCACGCCTCCCACCCCCGCCCGCCCGGGCTCTACGGCCCGGCACCGGCTTTGCGCCGCCTCGCCGTTCGGGGGGTGCGCGTGCTGTACCTCGGTACTCCCTCGGGGGCTGACACACGGGCAGCGATGAGCGCAGGGCTGATGGGCTGTATGACCACTCCCGCACAGGGCAGCCGCATCCCGGACGGCGCCCTGTACGCCTGCGACAACTCGAAGTTCGGCAGCGACGGCAAGGGCCGCTACTGGCCCGGCACGGACGCGTGGTTCGCCTGGCTGAACCGGACTGTCGAGCGCTACGGGCCAGATCGCTGCCTGTGGGCGCTCGCCCCGGACCAGCCGTTCGACGCGGCAGGCACCCTCACCGAGTCCCTGCCGTGGCTGGCCCGCATCCGCGAACTAGGCATCCCGGCGGCCTACGCGGCGCAGGACGGGTGCGATGCGCCCGGGCTGCTGCCCTGGGACGCATTCGACGTCCTGTTCCTTGCCGGATCAACTGAGTGGAAGCTCGGCCCTATCGCCGAGCATCTGGCCCGCGAGGCGAAAGCACGCGGCAAGAGCGTGCACATGGGCCGGGTCAACTCCCGGACTCGACTCGGCATCGCCGAGTGGTTCGGATGCGACACCGCCGACGGCACTTATCTCGCGTACGGGCCCGACAAAAACCTGCCCAAGCTCCTCAGATGGCTCGACGAACTCGACGGCCGCCCCTCCCTCTTCAGCGGCACACAAGCATCCAGCTATCTCGACGGAACACCGAGAACCCCATCGCGTGGGAGTAACCCCCGACCTGACGCACTTCCCGGCCAGGGGGCCGCCTCACACGGCCCGGTCCCCGTCACACCCCGGAAATCCCCGCCCCATGCGAACCGACGGCCCTAGCGACAAAAGCAACGCCCCCGCCCGCGACGAACGAAAGAAGCTTCCCCTGCCCGCCTTCGCCCTTCGCCGGCCGCACCAAGCCCTGGTTTCCGCCGGCGCCATGCTTGCAGCCGCTGTCGTGATGACCGGCTGCGGCACCACCACCGGTCACACCGCCCACACCCCCACGGCAACCCGCACGCCGACGTCTCAGCCGACTCGCTCACAGCCGGTCCACGGGCTGGACGGGACATGGCGCCCGATCAACTCCGACAGCCCCATCACCTCGCTGACGATCTCCGGCACCACTGCCACCACCACGGGCCGTCTCGCCTGCCCCGGCACCCTCGCCCGGATTGCCACGGCCGCCCCCGTGCTCACCCTGCACTGCACATCCCCGGACCCGGACCGCACCCAGGGCACCATCACTCTCCGGCCGGACGGAACCGCTCTGGTCATCAACTGGGACGGCCCGAAGTGGGGCGGCGCTCTCGACAGCCTGCGCCGCGCCTGACCCGCACGAACCCATAGCGCAACGACAGCGGCCTCTGCGGCTGACCGCCCGACACACCCCATTCACTAGGAGCCTTTCATCCAGTTCCATCCGACCATCCTGCTCTTCCCCGCTCTCGACGAGGAGGACCTCAACGCCCTCGCCGACAACATCAAAGAAAAGGGCCTGATCCACCCCGTCGTCCTCGACCGCGACGGCCGCGTCATCGACGGACGCAACCGCCTGAAGGCATGCGAGATCGCCGGCGTCGAACCCGCGTACACCACATACGAAGGTGACGACCCTGACGGATACGTCCTGTCCGCGAACGCCCACCGGCGCAACCTCACCAAGGGGCAGCTGGCCATGATCACGGCGAAAGCCTGTCCACTCAGTGGACAGAGCGGGCGTCCACCGAGTGGACAGTCCTCTCGTTTCCTGAGTGGACAGTTGGGAATCTCGCGAGGCTTCGTCGGCAAGGCCAACGTCGTGCTCCAGCACGCACCCGATCTCGTGGACCCCGTGATCAGCGGCGCCACGGGACTCAACGAGGCGTATGCCACCGCCCAGGAGAACAAGGCCAAGGCCAACTCCGCCGAAGTGCAGCTCGCCCGCCTGCGGGAGGAGGACCCCGAACTGGCCGACCGGGTCGTCGAGGGCCACCTGACCCTGGCCGGCGCATGGGCCGAGCGCACCGAGCGCGTCGAGGAGGACAAGCGGCAGCGCCGCGTGGCCACCCGCTTGCTGGACGAGATCGTCCCGCCGCTCGCCCAGACCCGCGGAACGAGAACGTTCAGCCGGTACGACCCAGCGTTCGCCAGCGGCTCCCCCATCACCCGCGAGATCATCGCCCACGCCACGACCGCGCTGGCCGAGATGGACCAGATCTGGCAGGAGCGTGATCTCCCGTGACGACCCCCGCCGACATACGGCTGCGGCACATCGTCGAGCAGTGCGCCGTTGCTCTCACGGACGCCGACGGCCGGTTCCGCAAGAACGACCTCATCGAGGCGGTGGTCGAACATCTCGCGCACGAGGACCTCGACCCGCATCTCATGGCCGCTGCCCTGGCCAAGCTCGCTCAGAGCCACGTCACCGGGTGGGCCGAGGAACGCAACCCGCGCCGCTGGCAAAGCACCGGCCGCTTCTTCCACCCCCGGTCCGTGATGAAGCTGGGCAACGGAATCTGGGTATGGATGGGCCGCTCCACCGACTCCGACATGGTCCAGTGGAGTCGACTGTCGAGGAAGAACCGGGCACGCGTCGACCGGGCCGACGACGAGGTCCAGGACTACTCGGACGAAGTCCTCGACGCCTTCCGTGCCCATCGGGACATCGTCTGTCTCGAAGACCTGGAGCGCGTGGTCTTCGGCTGGAGCGAGGACCAGACGGATCAGGCCGCCCTCTTCTGACCGTGACCCGCGCGGAAAGCGAGGCCAGGGCATCCGTCCGGTCAGCAGCACACGAGCCGCAACACAAATCTCCGCCCGTACACGCCCGTAGGAGCCCATGCCCCCTCCCCACACGCGCGCCCGTCTGTCCGGCTTCGCCTCCGCACTCGCCGCACGACTGCCCGGCACCTGGCACAGCGAGATCGAGAGCTATCCCGCCTTCGAGGACCAGTTCCCCGTCGCCGAGCGGATCTGGGACTTCGGCCCCTCCCAGTCGGCGCCGCTGGACGTCCACCTCGAACACGCGGCTGTGCTCCACGGGTTCGACGGGCAGCAGCTGTACGTCATGGCCCGGCCCCGCTGCCCGCACCAGTTCCTCGTCGCCCCTCTCCAGCCCGACGGGTTCCGGCCGCACCACTTCGCCGGGGTGGACGAGCCGTGCGGCATCTCCGTGCCCCGTGATCCCGTACGTGCCGCGGCCGCGGTCACCCGCCGTGTTATGCCCCGCTTCCAGCGAGCTCTGGACGCGGTCCGGGACAACGCGCGCATCCGGCCCGAGCCGCCGCACCGCCCACCTGCGGCGAAGGCGGACCGCACCCTCACACTGGTCTGGTACCCCGACGGCGCCGTGGGGGCACCGTCCGCCTCGGTGCCCAAGGAGATGCGCGGCACGCTGTTCGGCTGCCGCTTTCAGTACGACCCGCACCAGGCGGCCTTCGTGCTCCCCACCTCCTACAGCCCCGCCGAGCGCGCCCTCCTCGTCCAACTCGCCACCCAGCGCCTGATGGCCGAGGGCATCGGGGTCAACTTCCGCCGGGCAGCCCCACCCGCGCCCCGGCCTCCCCGCCCGGCGGCGGCAACGCTCGGCGCACCGCCCTCCGCGGGACAGCCGTCCGCCCCGCGGCGGTAGAACCCGGGCGCTCCCGTGCAATCACTGTCGCTGTCCGAGCCCGATCAGCGGATGCTGCTGCACGACGTGGCCGACCGGATCAACACCGTGGCTGACCAGATCCCGCTCCCCGACCAGATCCGTCCCGAACCAGCGCTGGGCGAGATCCTGGACGACGAAGTGCGCCATCTGGCCCGGCTGTTGGGCTATCTGGCCGGGGAGAGCGCGTTCCGTCACCGGGCGGCTGCCCGTTACCCGGCCCAGGTCACGGTGTCCCAGCGCCGCGTCACGCTTGCCCTCGCCGGTGCCGCCGAGCCCGCCGGAGCCGCGCTCGCCGCGCTCGGCAGTGCCATCCACTGCCTCGGTGTTCTCGCCGACCTCACCCACCAGTCCCCCGGCCCCGCCCGCCATCGGGCAACCGCCGCCGCGCACCAGCAACTCGTGGACCATCTCGCCGAAAGCCGCACGCGCCTCGCACAGTCCGCGAAGTACCTGCGCCATGCCGCCGATACCCGATCCGCACCGTCCGCGCCGACCCCGGCCCCGCCGACGGCCTCCCCGGCCCGCATCCGCTGACCGTTCTCCCCCGGAGATTCCCATCCCTCTGCACACCTCCGCCCGCCGCACCACCTTCCTGCTCACCGCCGTGGCCGTCGCGCTGACCGCGTCCGCGTGCTCCGCCTCCAGCAGCCCGAAGCACGACACCACGGCCACCCGCACCGCGCACCCCACGCCGGCCCCTGAGCCGGCGCTGACGAAGCAGGAGGCCCTCACTCAGATCGCCCATTACTCCAAGATCAACAATGAGGCCAACGCCGATCGCAACCGTCAGCTCCTCGACACCGTGGAGGACGGCCCGCTGTACGCGATGTCGCTGGCCGACTTCAAGGAGGAGGCGGGTCTGCCGACGGCGGACCGCGAGCCGTACCGGCTGTGGTCGTACGACCTCGATGCGACCGACCTCTACATCCCGCGCCTCAAGCCGGGCCAGCAGCGGTGGTTCGCCGCCGTCACCCGCACCGGCAGCACCAAGCAGTACGCCCGCGTCCTGGTCATGGCCGAGAACGCGAAGGCGAAGCGCTGGGAGATGGTCGCCGCCGTCGACATCGACGACCCCCAGCAGCTCCCGAAGATCACACTCGACAAGGACGGCTACGCCACCGCACTCGACGCCTCCTCCACCTCGCTGTCCGCGCCGATCAGCGTGCTGCGCACGGCGGTTGGCGACAACTTCGCCACCGGAGGCGAGAAGACGGGCAAGCAAGTCTTCACCTCGACCGAAGCGTCCCGGCGGCAGATCAAGGTCCACGACCAGACGATCCACAAGTTCGGCACGCGCGGCACCACTCAGTTCACGCCCGCCGATCCGGAGTTCCCGCAGGCGTACGCGCTGAAGACGAACACCGGCGCGCTAGTGGTCTTCTCCCACACGCACACCCAGCACGACTCCGTCACCGCACCGGGCCTTGAGATCGTGCCGGACAAGCAGGACCGCGCCTGGCTCGACGGCCCAGGCCCCGCCTTCACCTACACGTTCACGTGCTCGGACATCGCCTCTGTCCCGTCCGCGCCGAAGCCGTCCAGCCTGCTGGGCTACGGCTGCCGCCGCACGGACGCCAAGGCCGCCGTCCCGGACTTCCACCTTT
>NZ_KQ948218.1:0-121898 GCF_001514035.1 Streptomyces yokosukanensis
GAGGTAGACGACGTCGAAGCCCATGTCCGCGATGGGTCCGAGCCGGTGCACGGCCGTGCGGAAGGTGCCGTGCGGCTGCTCGGCGGTGCCCTCCGAGCGGGGGAAGAACTCGTACCAGGAGCCGTACAGGGCGCGTTCGCGCTCGACCAGCAGCGGCATCGCATCGGAGGCCGTGACCAGCTCCCGCAACGGATGACGGGCCAGCAGCGCCTCCACCTCCGGCGCCAGCGCCGCCGCGAGACGCCAGGCGGCCGGGCGGCCCTCGTCCCGCAGGGCCGCGACCGCCTCCCGCAGGATCGGCCGCTCCCCATCAGGCACCGCGGCGGCCGCACGCTCGTACAGTCCGGCGCCCTCCTGAAGGACCAGCTCGGTGTCGATGCCCGCCGGGATCTTGATACGGGCGTGGTGCCGCCAGGTGGCGACCGGGTCGGACCAGGCCTCGACCGTGTAGGTCCAGCGGCCCGGCTCGCCCGCGGTGACCGTGGCGCCCCAGCGGTCGGTGCCCGGGGCGAGTTCGCGCATCGGTGTCCAGGGACCGGGCCGGCCGGCCGGATCGCGCAGCACCACGTTCGCCGCGACGGCGTCGTGGCCCTCACGGAAGACGGTGGCGGACACCTCGAACGGCTCACCGGTCACCGATTTGGCCGGCCTGCGCCCCTGCTGGACCACGGGGCGTACGTCGAGGACGGGGATGCGGCCGAGGCCGGGCCGACCGGGTGCGTCGGCGGCGGGCCGCACGGCCTTCCTGCCCGCCGCGGCCGTCTTCTTCGCCGCTGTCTTCGCCACGGTCTTCTTCGCCGCTGTCTTCTTCGCTGCTGTCTTCTTCGCCGGTTTCTTCCTGGCCGGTTCCGTCTCTGCCGCTGCCGGGGTCTTGCTGCTGGTCGGGGGTGCTGACGAGTGGTGCGTGGCGGGCATGACCGCTCCTGTCCGCGTCAACGTGGCTATGGGCGGAGGGATATGGGGAGGTGGGTCCTGCGGAGGTGCTGTGGGACGCCTGTGGGGTGTGTACCGGAGGAGCCTTCCCATCCTTTTCGGGTGGGCAATCCGGAACTTTGTTAACTACTCACGCGTATGTCCACCCACAAGACCGGCCCCTTTCCGGCTCTCCCTTTCCGGATGCCCCCGGACCGCCGCCGCACGCCCCCGACACCCCCGTCCGGCAGGTCCCCACCGACGCCCGGGTAACCACTACCGTCGAGGATGACGACGAGACGTACGGCCGCGTGCGTCTCACCCCGTAACGCGTCCGAGGTGGAATGTGAAGGCGATCCGTCGGTTCACCGTCCGTCCCGTTCTCCCCGAACCCCTCCGGCCGCTGAGCGACCTGGCGCGCAATCTGCGCTGGTCCTGGCATGCGGAAACGCGCGATCTGTTCCAGTCCGTCGATCCCGAGGCCTGGGACGCCGCCGGGGGCGACCCCGTGCGGATACTGGGCCGGGTGCGGCCGCAGCGGCTGGCCGAGCTGGCCGGGGACCGGCGGTTCCTGCGCCGGCTGACCGCGGTCGCCGACGACCTCGACGACTATCTGACCGGGGACCGCTGGTACCAGGGGCGGGCGGACGGGCTGCCCGCCGCCGTCGCCTACTTCTCCCCGGAGTTCGGCATCACGGCCGCGCTGCCCCAGTACTCGGGCGGCCTGGGCATCCTCGCCGGCGACCATCTGAAGGCGGCCAGCGACCTCGGCGTACCGCTGATCGGGGTCGGGCTGCTGTACCGGCACGGCTACTTCCGGCAGAGCCTGTCCCGCGACGGCTGGCAGCAGGAGCACTACCCGGTGCTCGACCCCAACGAGCTGCCGCTCACCCGGCTGAAGGAGGCCGACGGCACCCTCGCCCAGGTCTCCCTCGCGCTGCCCGGCGGCAGGGCGCTGCACGCCCGGATCTGGCTGGCGCAGGTCGGCCGGGTGCCGCTGCTGCTGCTCGACTCGGACGTGGAGGAGAACGACCTCGGCGAGCGCGGGGTGACCGACCGGCTCTACGGCGGCGGCAGCGAGCACCGGCTGCTGCAGGAGATGCTGCTGGGCATAGGAGGTGTGCGGGCCGTGCGGACGTACTGCCGGCTCACCGGGCACCCGCGGCCGGAGGTGTTCCACACCAACGAGGGGCATGCGGGCCTCCTCGGCCTGGAGCGGATCGCCGAACTGTGCGAGCACGGACTGGACTTCGACTCGGCGCTGGAGGCCGTGCGCGGCGGTACGGTCTTCACCACCCACACCCCCGTCCCGGCCGGCATCGACCGCTTCGACCGGGAGCTGGTCGCCCGGCACTTCGGGGCGGACGCCGAGCTTCCCGTCATCGAGGTGGACCGCATCCTGCGCCTCGGCATGGAGACCTACCCGGGCGGCGAGCCGAACCTGTTCAACATGGCCGTGATGGGGCTCCGGCTGGCCCAGCGGGCCAACGGGGTGTCGCTGCTGCACGGGCAGGTCAGCCGGGAGATGTTCGCCGGGCTGTGGCCGGGATTCGACGCCGAGGAGGTGCCGATCACCTCCGTGACCAACGGGGTGCACGCGCCGACCTGGGTCGCCCCCGAGGTGCTGCGGCTCGGGGCCCGGCAGGTCGGCTCCGAGCGGGCCGAGGACGCGCTGACCGTCGGCGGCTCCGAGCGCTGGGACTCGGTCGCGGAGATCGAGGACCAGGAGATCTGGGATCTGCGCCGCACACTGCGTGAGCAGCTGGTGTTCGAGGTGCGCGAGCGGCTGCGCGCCTCCTGGCGCCAACGGGGCGCGGGGAACGCCGAGTTGGGATGGATCGACGGCGTGCTGGACCCCGACGTCCTGACGATCGGCTTCGCGCGCCGGGTGCCGTCGTACAAGCGCCTGACCCTGATGCTGCGCGACCGCGACCGCCTGATGGAACTGCTGCTGCATCCGGAGCGCCCGATCCAGATCGTCGTCGCGGGCAAGGCGCACCCGGCGGACGACGGCGGCAAGCGCCTCGTCCAGGAACTGGTCCGCTTCGCCGACGACCCGCGGGTCCGGCACCGGATCGTGTTCCTGCCCGACTACGGCATGGCGATGGCGCAGAAGCTCTATCCCGGCTGCGACGTCTGGCTGAACAACCCGCTGCGCCCGCTGGAGGCCTGTGGTACGAGCGGTATGAAGGCGGCGCTGAACGGCTGTCTGAACCTCTCGGTCCTGGACGGCTGGTGGGACGAATGGTTCCAGCCGGACTTCGGCTGGGCCGTGCCGACCGCCGACGGCGCGGGCACCGACCCCGACCGCCGCGACGACATCGAGGCGGCCGCGCTGTACGACCTCCTCGAACAGCGGGTCACTCCCCGCTTCTACGAACGAGGCCGGGCCGGACTGCCCGACCGCTGGATCCAGATGGTCCGCCAGACCCTCACCCTGCTCGGCCCCAAGGTGCTGGCCGGCCGCATGGTCCGCGAGTACGTCGAGCGCCTGTACGTCCCCGCCGCGCAGGCACACCGCGCGCTGACCCCCGACGCGGCACGGGAACTGGCCGTGTGGAAGGCGCGGGTGCGGGCGGCCTGGCCCGTGGTGAGCGTCGACCATGTCGAGACGACGGCGACGACGGCCACGGCCGAGCTGGGCACGACGGTGGGCCTCAGGGTCCGGGTGGCCCTCGGCGAGCTGACCCCGGAGGACGTGGAGGTGCAGGCGGTGTCGGGGCGGGTGGACGCCGAGGACCGCATCACCGACGCGACCGTCGTCCCCCTGAAGCCGGCCGGCACCCCGGATCTGGAGGGCCGGCTGCTGTACGAGGGCCCCCTCGCCCTGGACCGCACCGGCCCCTACGGCTACACGGTCCGCATCCTGCCCACCCACCGCCTGCTGGCGTCGAGCGCGGAACCGGGCCTGGTGGCGCTGCCGCCGGAGGAGGTGGTGGCGGGGGCGGGGGTGCTGTTGCGGTGAGGGACGTGCGCGGCGAGGGCCGGGCGCCGGGGTGCGAGCGGGGCTCGGCTCACACCTCGGACAGGCCCTCGCACAGCTTGCGCAGCACCGTCCCGCACCGGCGGGCGTAGGCGTGCTGGAGGCCTCGGGTCGCGGGGCCGCCGGCACGGGCGTACCACTTGGCTCCCTTGCTGAAGGCCGCGACCGTCAGCCACACCGTGCCGTCGCCCGTGCGGTCGACCACGAAGGCCTCCTCGCCGCACTCGGGGTGGCCTTCCAGGGTGCCGTAGGCCCAGCCGGCCCGCCGGGGTTCCTCGGCGGTCCAGAGGATGCGGCAGGGGGCCTTGATCAGGGCGGCCAGGGTGACCGTGACGTCGACACCGGGGGCCGCGCGGTCGGCGCCGGCGTCGATGCCCACGCCGAGGGCGCGGTGCATCTCCCAGGTGAGGACAGCTTCGGCCGCCCGTTGGAAGACCTTGTGGCCTTCGCCGAGACGGGTGCGGACGAGCATCGGGTGGAAGCCGGGCGGGCAGTACGTCAGATCGTCGCGGGTCGCGCCGACCGGCTCGTAGGTGAAGGGCGCCGAGGACATGGGTCACAAGGGTAGGGCGGCACCCGGGAAGCCTGCCTCCCGGGTGCCGCCCTGCGTCGACCGCGCCTACGTCAGCTGACGTTGACCGCGGACCAGGCCGCCGCAACCGTCTTGTACTCGGTGCTGCTGGCGCCGTACAGGTCGGACGCCGCCTTCAGGGTGCCCGAGCGGGCGCCCGAGTAGTCGGTCGTCGACGTGAAGTACGTCGTCAGCGCCTTGTACCAGATCTGCAGCGCCTTGTCCCGGCCGATGCCGGTGACCGTGGAGCCGTTGGAGGTCGGGGAGTTGTACGAGACCCCGTTGATCACCTTGGCGCCGCTGCCCTCCGAGAGGAGGTAGAAGAAGTGGTTCGCGACACCGGACGAGTAGTGGACGTCCAGGTCGCCGACGGAGGAGGACCAGGAGTCGGCGGAGCCGCCGTCCTTGCTGGGCTTGTCCATGTAGCGCAGCGGGGTGCCGTCGCCGTTGATGTTGATCTTCTCGCCGATGAGGTAGTCACCCTTGTCGGACGAGTTGTTGGCGTAGAACTCCACGCCGGTGCCCATGATGTCGCTGGTGGCCTCGTTCAGGCCGCCGGACTCACCGCTGTAGTCCAGGCCGGCGGTGTTGGCCGTGACACCGTGGCTCATCTCGTGGCCGGCCACGTCCAGAGAGGTCAGCGGGTCCTTGTTGCCGGAGCCGTCGCCGTAGGTCATGCAGAAGCAGCTGTCGTCCCAGAAGGCGTTGACATAGCTGCTGCCGTAGTGGACGCGGGAGTAGGCGCCGACACCGTCGTTCTTGATGCCGCTGCGGCCGAAGACGCTCTTGTAGAAGTCCCAGGTCTCCTGCGCGCCGTAGGCGGCGTCGGCGGCGGCCGTCTGGTCGCTGGAGGACGTGGAGGCGGTGCCGGTGCCGAAGGTGTTGGTCGAGTTGCTGACCAGGGTGCCCTTGCCGGACGTCTTGCGGGCCAGGTTGTAGGTCTTGTGACCGCCGCGGGAGGCGTCGGTCAGGTTGTACGACGAGCCCGACTGCGTGGTGCTCAGGCTGACCGTGCCCGAGTACAGCGTCTTGCCGGTGCCGGTCGCGTTCTCGATGCCCTGGTACTGGAAGAGCTTCTTGCCGGTGGCGGCGTCGGTGATGACGTGCAGCTGGTTCGGGGTGCCGTCGTCCTGCAGACCGCCGACGATCGTCTCGTAGGCGAGGACGGGCTTGCCCGAGCCGGCCCAGATCACCTTGCGGGCGCCGTTCGCGGAGGACTTGGCGGAGCCGAGGGTCTTGGCGGCGGAGACCGCCTGCTGCTCGGCCTTGGCGGCGGAGAGCTGCGGCTTGAGCGAGGCCACCTTGATGGTCGCCTTGGTCGCTCTGGTGACGCCTTCGGTCTTGCCCGACTTGGCGGTGTGCACGACGAGGTCGCCGCCGAGGACCGGGAGGCCCGCGTAGGTGCGCTCGTAGCGGGTGTGGACGGTGCCGTCGACGTCCTTGACGACGTCCTTGACGACCAGCTTCTCCTTGGCGCCGAGGCCTATCTGCTGCGCCGTCGCGGCGGCGTCGGCCTGGGCCTTCTGTATCAGGGAGGTGTGGGCGGCCGCAGACAGGGAGACCGGGGCGGCACCGGGGGTCTTGGCGGCGGCGGTCGCGCTGGTGGCCAGACCGGTGGAGAGGAGGGCTCCGGCGGCAACGGCGGTGGCGATGGCCAGAGTGGTGCGCTTGTGACGCGCATAGAGGGGGCTCACGCAAGCTCCTTCTCGTGGGGGAGTCCGGTCAGCGTGGGGTTACTGGCCGGAGTTGTGTGGTGAAGCTCTGCGGCGGGTGAAGGAAGAGTGGCATTAAGGGCGCGTACATGTCAGGGCCCTGAAGTGATGTTGGCCGAAACTCGACTGTCTGAGAAACGTTGCGGTTGTGTTAACAGGCGCCGTCCGAGGGTGCCGGACCCTCGGACGGCGCCCGAATTCCGGGCTTGTAGTGGCTGATTTACGGGAACGTCAGCTTCCATCCATTGATCGTTCCGGTGTCGTACGTGGCCTGATCCTGCACCCGCAACGTCCAGGTGCCGTTGGCCGGTTCGGCGGCGGCGTTGACCGTGAAGGTCTGCTTGACGTTGTCCGCCGAGTCCGAGGAGCTGAAGTCCTTCAGCCGGTAGGCCTTGCCCGACGGGCCGACGAGGTCGATCACCAGGTCACCGCGCCAGGTGTGCGTGATGTCGACGCTCGCCTGGAGGTTGGCGGGCGCGTTTCCGCTCCGGCCGGAGACCGTGATGCCGGAGGTGACGGCGGGCCCGTTGTCCGGGATGGCCACCTGGGTGTGGCTCTCGTACGTCGTACCGGTGCCGCCACCGCCGCCGTCGGAGCGCGAGCCGACCGCCACGCCCGCCCACGCGTCCTGCACCGCCTTGTACTCGGCGCCGGAGGTGCCGTACAGCTCGCCGGCCGCCGCGAGGGTGCCGGTGCGGGCGTCGGCGTAGTTCGTGGTGGAGGTGAACTTGGTGGTCAGCGCCCGGTACCAGATCTGCAGCGCCTTGTCCCGGCCGATGCCGGTGACCGGAAGCCCGTCCGCCGTCGGCGAGTCGTAGCTGACGCCGTTGATCACCTTGGCGCCACTGCCTTCCGAGAGGAGGTAGAAGAAGTGGTTGGCGACACCGGACGAGTAGTGCACGTCGAGGCCCCCGACGCCGGAGTACCAGCTGTCGGCGGAGCCGCCGTCCTTGCTGGGCTTGTCCATGTAGCGCAGCGGGGTGCCGTCGCCGTTGATGTTGATCTTCTCGCCGATGAGGTAGTCACCGGGGTCGGAGCTGTTGTTGGCGTAGAACTCCACGCCCGTGCCCATGATGTCGCTGGTGGCCTCGTTCAGGCCGCCGGACTCGTCGCTGTACTCCAGGCCCGCGGTGTTGGAGGTGACGCCGTGGCTCATCTCGTGGCCCGCGACGTCGATGGCGGTCAGCGGGTCGTTGTTGCCGGAGCCGTCGCCGTAGGTCATGCAGAAGCAGCTGTCGTCCCAGAAGGCGTTCACGTACGAGTTGCCGTAGTGGACGCGCGAGTAGGCGCCGACGCCGTCGTTCCTGATGCCGCTGCGGCCGAAGGTGTTCTTGTAGAAGTCCCAGGTCTCCTGCGCGCCGTAGTGGGCGTCCGCGCCCGCGGTCGCGGCGTTGGTGTTGGTGCCGTCGCCCCAGGTGTCGTTGTTCTGCGAGAACAGCGTCCCGGTGCCCGAGGAGCCGTGGTTGAGGTTGTACGTCTTGTGGCCGCCGCGCGCCCCGTCGGTCAGCGTGTACGTCGAACCCGACTGGGTCGTGGTCAGGTTCACCTGCCCGCTGTACCGGGTCTTGCCGACCCCGGTCTCGATGCCCTGGTACTCGTAGAGCTTCTTGCCGGTGGTGGCGTCGGTGACGACGTGCAGCTGGTTCGGGGTGCCGTCGTCCTGCAGACCGCCCACGACCGTCTCGTAGGCGAGGACGGGCTTGCCGGAGCCGGCCCAGATCACCTTGCGCACGGAGTCGGCCGCCGACTTGCTGCCGCCGCGGGCCTTGGCCCGCTGCACGGCCTGCTTCTCCGCCGCGGCCTTCGACACGGCCGGGGTGAGCCCGGCGACCTTCAGCGTGGCGCCGTCGGCCTTGATGACGTCCATCGTCTTGTTGGACCGGGTGGTGACGACGAGGTCGCCGCCGAGGACCGGAAGGCCCGCGTAGGTGCGCTCGTAGCGGGTGTGCAGCGTGCCGTCGGCGTCCTTGACGATGTCCTTGACGACCAGCTTCTCCTTGGCGCCGAGGCCGAGCGAGCGGGCGGTGGCGGCCTTCGTGGCGTCGGCGTGGCGTATCAGCTCGACGCGCTGGGAGGGGGTGAGCCGGACCGCCGCGTGGGCCGGGTTCATCTTGCCGGGCTGCGGCTTCGCGGGCGTGGCACTGGCCGCGCCCGACTGGACGGCGACGGCGATCAGGGCGGCGACGCCGGCGAGGGCGACGGTGGCGGTGCGGCGGTGCGCCGTGCGGCGCTGTGCTGTGTGGGAGGTGCGTCCGCGAGAGGAACTGCTTCTCAACACTGACTCCTTCTGCATGACCGCGGGTCGCGCGGCCAGGGGAGACCGGACGGTGGGTTTGGGACGTCCGGGCAGAACAGGGCGTTACGCGGAACCACGTGCAGGCCGCTCGGCACAGCGGGTAGGTCTGTGGGGTTGCTGTGAGTCGGCCTGGGAAGAGTGACAGGGGATCAGTGCACCTGTCAGGACCGCGTCACAAACTTGGCCGGAAATGCTCCGTTGACCGGATGTTCATGTTCGATATGCGAACCGGTCACCGGGGGAGGAGGTGCCCTCACCAGGGCGGCCGCCCTGGGCGCCGATCCCGCCATCCGCCGCACGCACGACCGCGGTTGTCCGGTTCGATGCCCCGGCCGCCGGTGTCTCGGCGGCCGGGGCGGCCGGTGGCAGGGAAGCCGACGGTTGTCACGGCTCGGCGGTGTCGCCGTGCCAGGTCCGCCACAGGGCGGCGTAGGCGCCGTCGGCCGTCACCAGGTCCTCGTGCGTGCCCAGTTCCGTCAGGCGGCCGTCCTCCATCACCGCGACCCGGTCGGCGTCGTGGGCCGTGTGCAGGCGGTGGGCGATGGCGATGACCGTACGGCCCTGGAGGACGGCGGCGAGCGCGCGCTCGGTGTGCCGGGCCGTCGCCGGGTCCAGCAGGGCGGTCGCCTCGTCCAGGATCAGGGTGTGCGGGTCGGCCAGCACCACTCGGGCCAGGGCGAGTTGCTGGGCCTGGGAGCCGTCGGTGGAGCAGCCGCCCTCGCCCAGCCGGGTGTCGAGGCCGGCCGGCAGGTCGCGCACCCACTCGTCGGCCCCGACCGCCGCGAGCGCCGCCCACAGGTCGGCGTCCGCCGCCTCCGGTTCGGCGATCAGCAGGTTGTCGCGGACCGAGCCCAGGAAGACATGGTGCTCCTGCGTGACCAGGACGACCTGGCGGCGCAGCAGCTCCGGCGCCAGCGCGGCGACCGGCACCCCGCCCACGGTCACCGTGCCGCTGCCGGGCCGGTCGATGCCCGCGAGCAGCCGGCTGAGCGTCGTCTTCCCGGCGCCGGAAGGCCCCACCACCGCGAGCCGTTCCCCGGGCCGCACCGTCAGATCCACCCCGCGCAGCACCTCGCCGCCGCGCTCGTAGGCGTACCGCACCCCGCGCACGTCGATCCGGTCGTCCACCGGGACCGGCGCGCCGGTCGCACTCTCCTCGCGGGGCCCTCGCGCCGGTCCTGAGCCCTCCTTGCCGGGCGTCTGCGCCAGCCCCTCCACGCGTGCGAACGAGGCGCTGCTGCTCTGCAGTTGCTCCACGTGCATCAGGATCTGGTCCAGCGGCTCGGTGAACTGCCGCAGGTACAGCGCCGCGGTCACCACCGCGCCGACCCCGATCGCGCCGCGCTCGTGCAGCCACCCGCCGAGCAGCAGCACGCCCGCCACGGGCACGGTGTACGTCACCTCGACCGCGGGGAAGAACACCGTCCGCAGGAACAGCGTGTAGAAGCGGGTATGGCGGGACTTCTCCAGCGCGTCCCGGCTCGCCGCGATGCGGCGGCGGCGCAGCCCGAACGCCTCGACGGTCCGGGCCCCGGCCGCCGTGGCGGCGAGGATCTCCGCGACCTCGGACGTGGCCGCGCCCTCCGCGAGATAGCCGTCCCGGGCCCGGCGCAGATACCAGCGCAACGCCAGCCAGATCGGGGCGAGCCCCAGCAGCCCGAACGCCCCGAGCACCGGGTCGAGCGCGAACACCGCGACCAGTACGAACAGCGCCTGCACGGTGTTGACCAGCAGCTCCGGGCCGACGTCGCGCAGCGTGGTGCCGACGATCGCCACGTCCGCCGTGCCGCGCGCCGTCAGATCGCCGGTGCCGGCCCGCTCCACCGCGGACGCGGGCAGCGCCAGCACCCGCTCGACGTACTCCTCGCGCACCCGGGCCAGCGTCCGCTCCCCGAACCGGTAGCCCACGGCGCGCGCCCAGCGGGCCAGCAGCAGTTGCGCCAGCGCGCACACCAGGATCCACGGTGCGAGCCGGTCCACCGCGCCGACCCCCTGCCCGGCCCGCACCTCGTCGACGATGCGTCCGACCAGCCACGGCCCGACCAGCCCGGCCCCCGCCGCCAGGGCGTTCAGCAGCAGCGCGGCGGCGAACGCCCGCTTGTCGGCCCGCACCAGCCGCAGCGCTGCCCGCCGCACCCGGCCCCGGTCCGCGACCGGCAGCAGCCCCTCGCCCGCGGTCACCGCGCGATCCCTTCCGCGTCCCGCTCCCCGTCGGCTTCCGTGTCCGGTTCCGCGTCCCGTTCCATGTCCCGTTCCGTGTCCCGGGCCACGAGCGCCCGGTAGCCCGGCTCCGCCGCCAGCAGCCGACGGTGCGGTCCGCTCGCCGCGATCTTCCCGTCCACCAGGAACACGACCGTGTCCGCGCGGTCCAGCACCAGCGGCGAGGTGGACACCACCACCGTCGTACGGCCCTCCCGGGCCTCCCGCAGCCGCCGCGCCACCGCCGCCTCGGTGTGCGCGTCCAGCGCCGAGGTCGGCTCCACGGCGAGCAGCACCTCGGGGTCGGCGAGCAACGCCCGCACCAGCCGCACCCGTTGCCGCTGCCCGCCCGAGAGGCTGCGGCCCTGCCCGGCCACCGCCCCGTCCGGCCCGTCCGGCAGCCCGCGCACGACGTCCTCGGCAGCGGCAGCGTGCAGCGCACCGGAGAGCGCCGACTCGTCCGGGGTGCGCTCGGCGGCCACGACCTCCCGCAGCGGTCCGGCGAACAGGTCGGCCTCGTTGTCCGCGACCCGGATCCGCGCGCGCACCTGTGCGAGCGGCACCGCGTCCAGCCGTACCCCGCCCCAGGTGGCGTCGGTCGGTCCGAAGCGGCCGAGCCGGTCGACCACGGCGACAGCCTCGGCGGGCCGGGCGGCGGCCAGTGCGGTCAGCCGGCCCGGCACCACCCGCACCCCGGACGCCGGATCGTGCAGCTCGGCCGGCCGCTCGGGCGCCTGCCGCGTGCCGTCGTCCGGTTCCGGCTCCAGCCGCAGCAGGCGTACGACCCGGCGCGCGGCCACCACGCCCCGGTTCAGTTCGTAGGTCGCCTCCACGAAGAAGGCCACCGGCCCCACCAGCATCGCCACATAGCCGTACACCGACACCAACTGGCCGATGCTGATGGCCCCTTGGGCCGCGAGTCGGGCCGCCAGCCAGGTCACCACGGCCAGGAAGAGGGTGGGCAGGCCCACGCCGAGCGCCTGCACCCAGCCGGTCACCGCGCCCACCCGGTAGCCCTGTGCCCGCAGCCGCTGCGAGTCCGCGCGGAAGGCGTCCGCGAACAGCCCCTTGCCGCCGAGCCCGTTGAGGACGCGCAGTCCGCCGGCGAGGTCGCCGATGCGCGCGGTCAGCACGCCCTGCCGCTCCCGGTAGGTGCTCACCTCGCGCTGCAGCCGCACCGTCAGCGGCCCGGTGACCAGCGCGATCACCGGCAGTCCGAGCACCACGACGGCGGCGAGCGGCACCGAGATCGTGAGCAGCACCCCGGCCACCACCACATAGACGACGGCCGAGCCGGTGCCGGGTCCGACCACGGTCAGCGCCTGCGCGATGGTCTGTACGTCGCCGACCCCGATCGTCACCACCTCACCGGCCCCCGCCCGGCGCGGCAGCGCGGCCCCGAGCCGTACGACCTGGCCCATCACCACCTTCACCGTGCGGAAGTTGGCGTCCATCCGCACCCGGGTCATCGTGCGGTGCCGCATGATGCTCACCCAGGCGTTGACCGACCCGAGCACGAACATCGCCGCGGCCCACCCGGCCAGCACCCCGAGCCGTCCCGGCACCAGCCCGTCGTCCACGGCCCGCGCCATCAGATACGGCTGCGCGGCCAGCAGCACCATCCACACACTGCCGAGCAGCGCCCCGGTCACCGCGCGGCCCGGCTGGCACCGCACCAGCCACCACAGATAGCGCCAGCCGCCGCGAGTGTCGGGCGTGCCAGGTTCCTCGTACGCGTCGATCATCCGTCCCCCGGTCGGCTCGGCCCGCTGCGAGTCATCGAACCTATCGGGGCCCCGGACGCCGGCTCCATCGAAATACCGGAGCCCCGCTCAGCCCAGGATCCCCCGGTCGTACCCCGCCGCCACCGCCGCCGCACGGTCGTTCACGCGGAGCTTGGCGTACAGGTGGGTGAGGTGGGTCTTGACGGTGGCCTCGCTGATGAAAAGTTCGCGTGCGATCTCGCGGTTCGAGGTGCCCCTGGCGACCAGGACCAGCACCTCGCGCTCGCGTGCGGACAGCGGCTCGGCGCCGGGCTGCCGCGGGGTGCGCACCGCGTGCACCAGGCGGGAGGCGACGGCCGGGGAGAGGACCGTACGGCCGTCGGCGGCGGCGCGGACGGCGGTGAACAGCTCGTCGCGCGGGGCGTCCTTGAGGAGATAGCCGGTCGCGCCCGCCTCGATCGCGGGCAGGGTGTCGGAGTCGGTGTCGTACGTGGTGAGGACCAGCACTTTGGCGCGGGCGCCGCGCCGGGTCAGCTCGCGGATGGCGTCCACACCGGAACCGCCGGGCATCCGCAGGTCCATGAGGATCACGTCCGGGTCCAGGGCCGCGGCCCGGTCGACCGCCTCCACCCCGTTCGCGGCCTCGCCGAGCACGGTGAAGCCGGGGGCGGACTCGAACATGCCGCGCAGGCCGTCGCGGACGACCGGGTGGTCGTCGACGATCAGCAGGGAGATGGTGGTGTCAGCGGTCATCGCGCACCAACGGTACGCGAGCCGACACCGCCGCCCCGTGCCCAGGCTCCGACTCGAGGGCGAGGGAGCCGGCGATGCGCTCGGCGCGGGCCCGCATGCCGTCCAGGCCGAAGCCCCCACCTCGGGTGCGTTCGGGTACGGCGGCCGGGTCGAAGCCGGTGCCGTCGTCGCGGATGTCCAGCGAGACCTCGTCGCCCATGAAGGACAGGGTCACCCCGACACGGGTCGGCCGGGCGTGCCGGGCCGCGTTGGACAGGGCCTCCTGGGCGATGCGCAGCAGGGTCGCCGAGACCTCGTCGTGCAGTTGCTCGGCGGTGCCGGTGACCGTGAACTCGGCGCGCACCCCGGTGCGTTCCCCCCACTCGGCGACCGTCTTCCTCAGCGCCTGCGGCAGCCCGTCGGTGGCGAGGGCGACCGGGGCGAGGTTGTGCACCGAGCGGCGGGCCTCGCCGAGGCTGTGCCGGGCCAGGGAGGAGGCGCGCTCCAGATGGGTGCGGGCGGTGTCGAGGTCGGGGGCGTTCGCCACCACCTGGAGCTGGGCGATGATCCCGGTCAGGCCCTGCGCGATGGTGTCGTGGATCTCGGCGGCGAGCCGGCGGCGCTCGTCGGCGACGCCGGCCTCCCGCGCCTGGACGAGGAGCTGGGCGTGCAGGGCGGCGTTCTCGTCGAGGGCCTGCTGCAACGCCGTGTTGGTGCGGCCCAGTTCGGCGATGGTGTCGGCCTGGGCGACGGCGCGGCTCTGCTCCTGCACGGCGTACCGGGTGAACACGGTGACCATGACGACGTTGACGAGCAGGACGAGGAAGAAGCCGAGCCACAGGGTCAGCCCGTGCGGCGGCCAGCCGCCGATCTCGCTGCCGGCCATGGTGACGGCGGTCAGGACGAGACCGGGCAGCACCAGGCGGCGGGGCAGGTCGATGCCGGCGGTGTAGTAACCGGTCGCGGCGTAGAAGGCGAAGAACGGGTTGGCCCAGGTCAGAATGAAGGCGATGGCCCAGCGCAGCACGTAGAGGACGACACCGGTCCGGCTCGGGCCCGGCCGCTTCCGCTTCACCCTTCCCCAGTACAGCTGCAGCACGACACCCGCGGGCACGAGTACGGCGGAGACGATCAGGCCGGGCCGGTCCATGCCGACCGCGCGGGCGGAGATCGCCGCCGCGACGGTCCCGGTGGCCAGCAGCGCCCAGGGTCCCCAGGTGTTGAAGGAGGCCCGGGGATGCAGTGGTGCGGCGTTCGTCATGCCACCAGTCTCCGGCACGGCTCGCTCACTCCCACCGGAACCAGCGCGCCGCCCCCGCCGTCAGCAGCACCGTCCACAGCGCGAGCACGCCCAGGTGCGTCCAGCCGGGCCAGTTCCCGGCGGCCGCCTGGTCCAGGGCGCGGGCCGCCGCGCCGAACGGGGTGAGCTGGACCACCCGGGCCAGGGCGTGCGGCATGGACCGGACCGGCAGCCAGACACCCGCGCAGAACATCATCGGGAAGAACACCGCCGATCCGATCGCGCTCGCGATCTTCGTGGTCCGGGACAGCGCCGAGACGACGCTGCCGAGGGCGAGCGCGGCCGCTGCCGCGAGCAGCAGGCCGAGCAGATAGCCGGCTGGCTGCCGGGGCAGGGTCACGTCGAAGGCGAGCCGGCCGACCACGAGCGCGAGCAGCGCCGAGGCCACGGCGACCACGCCCTGCACGGCCATCTGCGCCGACAGCAGGGCGGAGGGCCGTACCGGGGTGGTGGACATCCGGCGCAGGATGCCCCGCTCCCGGTAGCCGGTCAGGGCCTGCGGCAGCGCCTGCACCCCGGACATGATCAGGGCGATCAGCACCGCCACCGGCACATAGGCGTCGATCGGCCGCAGCCCGCCCATGGACGCGTCGGCCTCGCGGAACGAGGGGATCGAGCCGAGGATCACCAGCAGCAGCGTCGGGAACAGGAAGATCCAGAAGACGGCCGCGGGTTCGCGGCGGAACAGACGGAACTCGGTGCGCAGGACGGCGGTGTTCATGCCGTGGCCTCCTTGGTCAGGTCGAGGAACGCGTCGTCGAGGGTGGCGTCGGTCACACGCAACTGGTGGGCGGTGACGTGGTGGCGGGCGAGCAGCGAGATGACGGCGTCGACCGTCTCGTCGGTGCCGGTGAGGGTGATCCGGTCGCCCTTGCGCTCGACGGAGGCGAGCGCGGGCAGTCCGGACAGCTCCCGCTCGTCCAGCGGGGCGGACGGTGTGAAGGAGGCGACGGTGGCGCCGGCGGAGCGCCGGATGAGCCCGGTCGGGGTGTCCAGCGCCGCGACCCGCCCCTTGTCGATGACCGCGATGCGGTCGCAGAGCCGCTGCGCCTCCTCCATGAAGTGGGTGACGAGCAGCACGGTGACACCGCTCGCCCGGACGTCCTCGATGAGCTGCCAGGTGTCGCGGCGGGCGCGCGGGTCGAGGCCGGTGGTCAGCTCGTCCAGCACCACGACGCGGGGAGCGCCGATGAGCGCCAGCGCGATGAACAGGCGCTGCTGCTGCCCGCCGGAGAGTTTGCCGAACCGGGTGCCGAGCTTCGCCGTGAGGCCCAGGCGTTCGGCCAGCGGTTGCCAGTCGGCCGGGTTCGGGTAGAAGGCGGCGTACAGCTCCAGCGCCTCCCGCACGGTGAGTTTGGCCTGCAGTTCGCTCTGCTGGAGCTGGGCGCCGAGGATCCTCGCGACCTCGTCGTGGTCGGCGACGGGGTCGAGGCCGGCGACCCGGACACGGCCGGTGTCGGGGACCCGCAGCCCCTCGACGCACTCCACGGTGGTCGTCTTCCCGGCGCCGTTCGGGCCGAGGATCCCGAAGATCTCGCCCTCCTCGACGGTGAAGGAGACGCCGTCGACGACGGCCCGGCCGCCGTACGACTTGCGCAGATCGGTGACTTCGATGACGGATGGCATGCGTCGAGAATCCCGGTCGGGCGGGGTCCGCCACATCGGCCGACCCGCTCGAAGCGGCATCGTCCGATCGGTTGATGCCGGGCTACGACTCCTCGCGACACCGTGTACGCCCCCCGGACGGGCAGGTCGTAGGACCAAGGGCGCAGGAGGGTCCGGCCGAAACTCGGTGGGCGATGTCGGTGCCGGTCCGTACGCTCGCGGTGATGGCCACGACACGTGCAACCACCGAGGACCGCTCCACCGTCCGCACCCTGCTGCGGCTGTGGCCGTTCGTCCGCCCCGTGCGGGCGCGCCTGTTCACGGCCGCGTTCATCGCGATCGTCGCCTCCTGCACCGGGCTGGTGATCCCGCTCGTCCTCAAGTGGATCGTGGACGGCCCGGTCGCCCACCGGGACCCGGCGGGCGTCTGGCTGGGCGCGCTGTATCTGCTCCTCCTCGGCATCGCCGAGGCGGTCCTGTTCGGCGTACGGCGCTGGCTGGTGGCCCGTCCGCTGTCGCACGTCGAGGCGGAGATGCGGGCGCGTCTCTACGGCCGTCTGCAGCGGCTGCCCGTCGCCTTCCACGACCGCTGGGCCTCGGGCCAGCTGCTGTCCCGGGGCACCACCGATCTGATGCTGCTGCGTCAGTTCCTCGCCTTCCCGCTGACGTTCCTGCTGGTCAACGGGGTCACCATTCTCGTCGGCGTGATGATCATGCTGCTGCAGGACTGGACGCTGGGGTTGATCATCCTCGCTCCCGCGATCCCCGTGATGTGGACCTGCGCGGTCTTCGAGCGGCGCTACGCCGAGGTGGCCCGGCGCGCGCAGGACCAGGTCGGCGACCTGACGACGGTCGTCGAGGAGAGCGTGCTCGGCATCCGAGTCATCAAGGGCTTCGGCCGCCACCGCAGCCAGGCGCGGGCGTTCCGCGCCCTGTCCGTCACCCTGCGCGGCACCGAACTGCGCAAGGCGCGGCTGCTCGCGTCGATCTGGGGGGTCATCGTGACCCTGCCGGAGCTGGCGATCGGGGCGGCGCTGGTGCTGGGCGTGGCGCGGGTCGCCTCCGACGCCCTGAGCGCGGGGACCCTGGTGGCCTTTCTGAGCACGGCACTCGCGCTGCGGTGGCCGGTGGACTCGATCGGCTTCCTGCTGGCGATGAGCCAGGAGGCGGCCACGGCGACGGAACGATACTTCGAGGCGTTGGACGAGGAGCCGGAAGCCGACCCGGTGCCCGTCCCGGCGGCACCCCCCGCGCACGGGCGGGCGACCCGGCCCCCGATCGGCGGCGACGCCGGACTCCGCTTCGAGCACGTCCGGTTCCGCTACCCCGACGCGTCCCCCGACTCCCCGCCCCTCCTGCACCGCATAGACCTCCACATACGCCCCGGCGAGTCCATGGCCCTGGTCGGCGCCACGGGCAGCGGGAAGACGACGCTCACCGCGCTCGTCCCCCGGCTGCACGAGGTCACCTCGGGCCGGATCACGCTCGACGGCGTGGACATCGCCGCGATGCCGCGCGAGGAACTGCGCGCCAAGGTGGCCGTCGCCTTCGAGGAACCCACGCTGTTCTCCACGAGCATCGGCGAGAACGTCCTCATGGGCGCCTCGGCCGACGCCGGAGCGGCGGACCTCGACCGCGCACTGGCCGTGGCCCAGGCCGACTTCGCCCACGCCCTGCCGCAGGGCACCGACACCCGCGTCGGCGAGCAGGGCCTCAGCCTCTCCGGCGGCCAGCGCCAGCGCCTCGCGCTGGCCCGCGCGGTGGTCGGCACACCGCAGTTCCTGGTGCTGGACGACCCCCTCTCCGCCCTGGACGTGCACACGGAGGCCGCCGTGGAGGCCGCGCTGCGGCAGGTCCTCGCCGACACCACCGCGCTGATCGTGGCCCACCGGCCGTCCACGGTGCTGCTCGCCGACCGGGTCGCCCTGCTCTCGGGCGGCCGGATCGCCGCCGTCGGCACCCACCAGGAACTGCTGCGCACCAACGCCGAGTACGCGCATCTGATGTCCGGAGACTCCAGGGACAGGGAGGACTCCCGTTGACCACCACGGCCACCTCGACGCCCACCGCCGACGACGAACTCCCCGGTCCGCCCCGAGCGGGCGAGGGCGGCGACGTGTTCGACCGGGACGTACTGCCCGCTCCGCCCGGCGCCACGCTCGCCCTGCTGCGCTCCCTGCTCGCGCCCCTGAAGGCCCGAGCCGCGCTGACCACCGCCCTGCTGCTCCTCCAGCAGGCGGCGGTGCAGGTGAGCCCGCTGCTGGTGGCGTACGCCATCGACACCGCCGTACCGGCCTTCCGGGACCACCGGCACGGCCCGCTGATCGCGGTCGCCGTCGGCTGCCTGGTCAGCGCGCTGCTCTCCGGAGGGCTGCAGTTCGCCTTCATCGAGACCTCCGCCCGGGTCAGCCAGGACGTGCTGCTGGAGCTGCGGGGCCGGATCTTCCGGCACGCACAGGCGCTGAGCGTCGACTTCCACGAGCGCTACACCTCGGGACGGCTGATCTCCCGCTCCACGACGGACGTCGAGTCGCTGCGGGAGCTGCTCGACGAGGGTCTGCAGGAACTGGTCACCGTCGTACTGTCCTTCGTCTACATCTCGGCGATGCTGCTGTGGCTGGATCTCGGCCTCGGCGCGCTCGCGGTGGCCTCCTTCGTCCCGCTGTATCTGCTGGTCCGGCTCTACCAGCGGCGGGCGGGTCGGGTGTACCGGGCGCGGTCCACGGCTATCGCGGCGGTGATCGTCAAGTTCGTGGAGACGATGAACGGCATCCGGCCGGTGCGCGCCTTCCGGCGGGAGGCCGCGAACGACGCCGAGTTCGCCGTGCTCAACGGACGCCACGAACGCACCAACGGCGACGCCCTGCTGGAGATGGCCCGCTATGTGGTGGGCTCCCGGCTGGTGGCCAACACGGCCGTCGCCGGGATCGTGCTGTGGGGTGCCTACCAGGTGGCGACCGGCTCGCTGGAGCTGGGCGTACTGGCGGCGGCCGTGCTGTACCTGCGCCGGCTGTACGACCCGATCGACCGGCTGGGGATCTTCCTGAACTCCTACCAGTCGGCCGCCGCCTCGCTGGAGAAGATCGCCGGGCTGCTGGCGCAGACCCCGTCCGTGCCGGAGCCGTCGGTGCCGCGCGGACTCCCGCCGCGGAAGGGAGACCTCCCGGGCCGTGAGGTCGTCTTCGACGGGGTCCGGTTCGGCTACCGCACGGGCGGTGAGGTACTGCCCCGCTTCGATCTGACCCTCCCGGCCGGGCAGACGGTCGCCGTGGTCGGCGCCACGGGCGCCGGCAAGTCCACCCTCGCCAAGCTCCTCGCCCGCTTCTACGACCCCTCCGACGGCCGGGTGCTGCTCGACGGGGTCGACGTGCGCGAGCTGTCCGTGCCGGAACTGCGGCGCGGGGTGGTGATGGTGACCCAGGAGGCGTTCCTGTTCTCCGGCACGGTCGCGGACAACATCGCCATCGGCCGGCCCGACGCGACCCGTGAGGAGATCGAGCGGGCGGCGAAGGCGATCGGCGCGCACGAGTTCATCGGCGCGCTGCCCGACGGCTACGACACCGACGTCCGCAAGCGCGGCGGGCGCATCTCGGCCGGACAGCGCCAACTGGTCGCCTTCGCACGCGCGTTGCTCGCCGACCCGGCGGTGCTGATCCTCGACGAGGCGACCAGCTCGCTGGACATCCCCGGCGAGCGGGCCGTGCAGCGGGCGATGGCGACGGTGCTGCGCGGCCGTACGGCGGTGGTGATCGCGCACCGGCTGTCGACGGTCGAGATCGCGGACCGGGTGCTGGTGATGGAGCAGGGCCGCATCGTCGAGGACGGCCGCCCCGACGAACTCATCGCGGGCACCGGCAAGTTCGCCCGGCTGCACCGGGCCTGGCGGGACAGTCTGGCCTGAGGTTCGGCGCGGACGTGCCGCGCCGCTTCACGAGGGCTCGCTTCGGTCCGCCCGGCCGCGGCGGGCCCGGCGGACGGCCAGCCGCATGCGCAGCACGTACCAGGGCGTGGGCGGCACCCAGCCCAGCTGGACGGCCTGGCCGAGGTCGTCGCGGTTGGCCCAGTGCTCGATCAGCCGCCCGTCGGCGACGCGGCACCAGTGTGTCTGGGTGACGGAGAAGGTCTTCCCGGTCGCGGGGAACGCCCCGGTGGGCCGGGCGTTCTCGTCGTAGGTGACGAACGTGCCGGTGTGGCGGGCCGACATGGTGGTGTGCAGGACCACGAGGTCGCCTTCCACCACCGCCTCGTCGATCGTCCAACGCAGGTCGGAGTAGGCGGCGCGCAGCCACAGCGCACTGGCGTGGAAGGCCCTCGGTCCGCGGCCCCGCGCCGCCGGCGGCTCGGCCCGGCTCTCGCGGTTGACGGCATCGGGGTGGATGAGCGCCTCGAAAGCGGCGAGGCCGTCGCCCTCGCCCATCATCCGTACGCAGCGGATCGCGATGTCGCGTGCGGTGAGCTGGGGTTCGGTCATCGTGACGTCCTGTTCTCGCCCGGGTCCGCGCGCGCCCCCCGGTCGGGCGGCGCGTTCTCCACTGTGATCGGACGGCATTTCAGCCGGCTTACAGAGCGCGGGCGCCCTGGGTCTGTGCACGGCTCGCGGACAGCGCGGTGGCCGCGTCGGTGAACAGCGCGACCATCTCGTCCCAGGCCAGGGGACCGCTTCGGACCGGAGGCAGGGACGCGAGCAGCCGGGCCATCCGCTGCTCCAGGCCGGGCCCGGCGAAGCGCAGGTAGCGGTCCGGACGGGTGCCGCCGCGTTCGGCGTGGTGGGCGACCGCGCTGTGCAGCCTCGCCGCGGCGTCGGGAGCTCCGAGCAGAGCCAGGGCGAACACGCCCGCGTGGAGTGCGGCGAGTTCGTCGGAGCCGTTCGGCTGCCGTTCGAACACGTCCACCGCGCGCAGCAGGAGATCGAGGGCCCGCAGCGCGCCCGGCTCGACCCCCGCCGCATCGGCCAGCAGATACCAGGCCAGCTGCAGATCGCTGATGGCTTCCCCCGAGGTGAACCCGCAGCGCGTGGCGATCCCGTGCGCCCGGGTCAGGGTCTCGACGACGGCCGGCATGTCCCCGTCCTGAAAGTGGACCAGGGCGATGCCCCACAGCGTCGACGCACGCAGGAAACCCGGTGGATCCCGGCGGTCGCAGGCCGCCTTGAAGGCCAGTGCCGCACCGCGCAGTCGCTCGCCGGCGTCCAGGTCGGCCAGGGAGTTGCAGCGCCGCATGTGCGCCTCCAGCAGCAGATCGTCGTGCGCCGGATCCTCGTCGTCGAGCAGCGCGAGCGCGGCATCGGCGGCACGAAGCGCGGCGTCGGGCTCACCCATGTGGCCGCAGGCGAGCGCCAACCCGATCAGGGCGGCCGCACGATCGGCGACGGGTGCGTCGGGACACGCGTCGAGGGCCCGTCGCAGCAGTTGCCGCCCCTCGGGCACCTGCCCGGCGTGCGCCGCCCACAGATAGCGCAACGCACCCGTGGTCCGCAGGGCCTGCGCGGGCGCGTGCTCCAGGTCGTGGGCGATGCCCGCGTGGATGTTGGCCAGTTCGCCCGCCAGCGTCCGTACCGCCTCGCTGAACCGCGCTCCGGCGAACAGCGACGTCTGGTCGACGACGAAGGAGCGCACCCAGGCCGCGTGGGCTCGCAGTGTGCCGGCGCGGTCGGCGTCGATGTCGCGGCAGTACCTGCGGACGGTCTCCAGCAGGCGGTAGCGCACAGGCTCGCCGGACACGTCCGCGGTGAGCACGGACCGGTCGACCAGTGCCGCAAGGCCCGCGAACACCGCACCGTCCGCGCCGGCCGGGCGCACCGCCGAGGCCGCCTGCCACGGGAATCCGCCGTCGAACGGCCACAGCCGCAGCAGGAACGCACGCTCCGCGTCCGGAAGTTGCTCCACGCTCCAGGCGATGGCGGCCACCAGCGAGTCATGGGGGGACACCGAGCCGCGGGCGGGTGCGCCGAGGCCGTCGAACCGTTCCCGCACATGCGTCGCGATATCGGCCAGGCCGAACGACCGTGCCCGCGCGGCGGCCAGTTCGATCGCCAGGGGCAGCCCGTCGAGGGCGGCGCAGATGGCGGTGGCCGCGGCCGTGTCCCGTGCGGTGGGTGCCCAGCCCGCCCGCACCGCCCGCACGCGGTCGAACAGAAGGTCCACCGCCGAACCGGCTTCGCCGTCGATCGGCAGCGGCGCCAGCGCGAGCACCCGCTCGCCGTCCAGCCCCGACGCCCAGCGGCTGGTCGTCAGGATCCGCAGCCCGGGACACCGCGCCAGCAGCGGCAGGACGACATCGGCGAGCGCGTCCGTGAGGTGCTCGCAGTTGTCCAGCACCAGCAGCCGGCGCCGGTCGCCGAGCACATGGGCGACGGCGGTGAGCGGATCACCGGACGGCCGCGTCACACCGAGGGCCGAGGCGATCGCGGGGCCGATCGCCTCGGCGCCGCGGATGTCGGCCAGTCGCACCAGCCGGGCGTCGGCGCGGTCGGCGGCATGCTCCACGGCGAGCCGGGTCTTGCCCACCCCCGCGGGCCCGGTGACCGTCACCAGCCGGGACGTGCCGAGCGCCGCGGCCAGCGCCGACAGCTCCCGGGCGCGCCCGATCAGCTGCGTCAAGGGCCGGGGGACCGTGGCCCGCCGCGCCGGGTCCGCCGCTCGCGGTTCGTCCGGCGGCGCCGGTTCCGGCACGATCAGCAGACTCGGATCGTGCACGAGCATGCGCCGCTCCAACGCCCGCAGCGCCGGGCCCGGTTCGGTGCCCAACTCGCCGACCAGCAGCCCCCGTACGCGCCGCAGCTCCGCCAGCGCGTGCCCTTGTCTGCCGCTGCGGTACAGGCCCAGGGCGAGCAGTTCCCATCGCCGTTCGCGGTACGGGGCCTCGATCACCGCCTGGCTCAGCGCCGCGACGGCGCGAGCGGTGTCGCCACGGGCCAGCCGCGCGGCCTGCAGCTCCTCCACCGCGATCTCCCGCAGCTCCACCATCCGTGCCCGCTGGCCGGACACGTGCAGGGACTCACCCAGTTCCGCCCAGGGGCGTCCGCGCCACAGGGCCAACGCCGACTCCAGCGTCCGCACCGCGCCGCGGGGGTCGTCGCCGGTCAGCTGCCCGCTGCCGCGTGCCACCCGCTGCTCGAACAGGCCGTGGTCGGTCGCCTCGGGCGCCAGCGCGAGCCGATAGCCCCGCGGAGCCGACTCCAGGCATCCGCGTCCGCGCGGGCCGAGCGCGCTGCGCAGGCGGTGCACCACGACCCGGATCGCGCTGGTGACCTCGGCGGTCAGCTCGGTGTCCCAGACCGCTTCGGCCAGCGCCGCGAGCGAGACCGGCGCTCCCGCACCGGCCGCGAGCGCCGCCAGCAGCCGGCGTGGAACAGGGCCGCCGAGTTCGGCCCTGACACCGTCGATCTCTACGTCGATCGGGCCGAGAACCCGGCAGAAGATCACCAACTCACCATAGCTGTAAGCCCGTTGAAACCCCACCCGGACACAGTGGGGAACGCCGGATCCGACGCGATTCCCACCCTTCCTCCCAAAGGAGAACGCAGACATGAGCTGGACCCACAGACTCGCCCTGGCGGCCACGGCGTTGACGCTCACCGCGGGCCTCGCGGCGACCGCCGCCCCCGCCCAGGCCTCTACGGCCGCCGCGGCGGCACAGCCCTCCATCGGCTCGCTGTCCTTCAGCGGGACCCATGGCCCCGGGGTCGGCTCGCCGACGATCACTGTCAACGGCTCCGGCTTCGGCGCCACCGCGCCGGCGGGCACCAACAACAACGTGACCAGCTGCGGGACCTACACCGCCAACGGCAACGCCTACGGCAACCAGCTCTACTTCACCGACGACAACAACTTCGAAGCCGGCTACAGCGACGCCGGCGGCGCCAACTGCATCGGCATCACCGTCGTCTCCTGGAGCTCCACGCAGGTCGTCCTGCGCTTCGGCACCGCCTACGGCAGTTTCGCCCACTGGTACCTGAGCAACGGCGACGGCTACGCCCTGTCCGTCGGCAACGGGATCTTCGGCGGCACGGTCAGCGGACTGAGCTGACCCGCGGACAGCGCGGGTTCGCCTTGTGTTCACGCGGGCTGTGGCGGATGGTTGACGAGACGTCATGCCGCCCCGGCCCGCGTGTCCGAACCCGTTTCGGAGGCTCTCGTCAAGGCCGCATCAAGACCTTGTCTCGGGCTGTTCCCGCATGGACAAACGTTAAATCAAACCGACTCTCGGTCGGGCAAAGAGGTCTACCCGCATAGATGATCCCGGTGCTGTCATGCCCACGACCGCCCGGAATCTTTGCCGGGCCCCCCACCGGGAGACCCCCACATGTCCCGAACACCGCGCCCTCTGGTGACCACCCTCGCCACGCTGGCCCTCGCCGCCGCGGGCCTCACCGTCACCACCGGCTCCGCCCACGCCGCCGGCTGCAGCCAGAGCTACCTCCCCCTGCCCGACCCGGCCTGTACGCCCGGGGACCTCAACCCCGACGTCACCCAGAGCACCATCGGCTCCACCATCTGCGTCTCCGGCTGGACCGCGACCGTGCGGCCGCCCAGCTCCTACACCACCGCGCTGAAGAAGAAGCAGATCGTCGAGTACGGCTACTCCGACACCAGCCTCTCGGACTACGAGGAGGACCACTTCGTCCCGCTCGAACTCGGCGGCGCCCCGAGGAGCGAGCAGAACCTGTGGCCCGAGCCGCACTACGGCAACGAGACCTCCGCGGACAAGGACTCCGTCGAGAACAAGCTGAAGAAGGCCGTCTGCGCGGATGAGGTCAGCCTCACCGATGCGCAGAAGGCCATGATGACCGACTGGACGACCGCCCTGTCCAGCCTCGGCCTGAGCTGAGCCCCGACTACCCGCCGGGGCCGGTGCCTCCCCCGGGAGGAACCGGCCCCGGCGCCGGGCCGCCGATCGCCCTGCCCGTCGGATGCGGGGCCGTCCGGATCACGGCACCCCCAGCTCGAACAGGGCGTACCCGGCGTACGACCCGGAGGCGAGCGCTGCGATGCCGAGCACGGTGCACTGCACGGGCAGGCTCAGCCGGCGCATCGCGACCGCGAGCGGCAGGAACAGCGGGAAGCAGGGCAGCAGATAGCGGGAGATGTTGGCGACGATCTGCTGGCTGCCGAGGACCAGGACGAGGGTGAGGACGGTGTACACGATCAGCACCGCCGGCGGGCGCAGCCGTATCAGCAGTGGCAGCAGCGCGCAGGCCAGCAGGATGACGCCGACCGAGATGACGTCCGCGAAGGGGTACGCGAAGAGATAGTCGAACTTGCCCACCGGGACGGACGAGAGGACGTCCAGGGTCTGCTTGCCGTAGTCGAACTCGTGCGCCCAGGCGCCCGACTGCAGCGTGAAGTAGCCGCCCAGGTCGCCCATGCGGTTGCCGACCCACAGGAGGTAGCCGAACAGGCCCAGCGGGGCCAGGGCCGCTGCCAGCAGCGGGCGCAGGACGCCGTCCTCGCTGCGGCGCAGCGACAGCAGGGCGGCGATGCCGAGCCCGGCGATCAGCGCGGCGGCCGTGGGCCGGTTGAGGCCGGCGGCGAAGGCGAGGACGCCGGCGGTGAGCCAGCGGCGGGTCATGACGGCGTGACAGGTCCAGGCGGCCAGGGCGACGTACAGGGAGTCCGAGTAGACCGCCCACTCCACGCCCGAGCCCGGCCACACCGCCCACAGCCCGGCCGCGGCGAACCCGGCCCGCCGCCCGCCGAACCGCTCGGCGACCGCGTAGATGCCGAGGGCGGCGGCGAAGGAGGCGAGGATCGACACCAGCAGGCCCGCGCCGTACGAGCCGAGGCCGGTGACCGCCATGACCATCCGTGTCAGGGCCGGGTACAGCGGGAAGAACGCCGCCGAGTTGCCCTCCAGCGTGATCAGGCCGGTGGCGCCCGGGACGGGGACGAGCCGCGGGTCGTAGCCGTGCAGGGCGATCTGCTGGTACCACCAGCCGTCCCAGGTGGCGAGCACGTCCCAGGCGTGCGCTCCGCCGCCGAACCGGGGGTCCTTGGTGCGGAAGTCCCCGGCGGAGGACAGCAGGTACATGAAGGAGCAGAAACCGGCCAGCTTCAGCGCGCCGAACAGCGCGAGCACGGGGCCGTGCCGGTGGGCGGCGGCCCGCAGCCGGGAGCCCGACGCGGGCTGTGCGGCCGGGGTCCGGAGCCGGGGCATGGTCACGGTCATGGGGCGACCGGCCCGGTACGGCGCCGGCCGCGGGCCAGGGTCCGGCGCATCCGCGCGATCCCGCGCAGGTCGGCCAGCGCGGTCGCGACGATGTCGACGCTGCTGTCGGGGTCGTCCACCCAGTCCACCGGGACCTCGTGGATCCGCAGGCCCGCCCGCTCGGCCAGCACCAGCAGCTCGGTGTCGAAGAACCACTCCCCGTCCCGCACCAGCGGCAGCAGCCGTTCGGCGACATCGCGGCGCACCGCCTTGAACCCGCACTGCGCGTCGGAGAAGCCGACGGCGAGCGTGCAGCGCAGCAGCACGTTGTAGCAGCGGGAGATGACCTCGCGCTTGGCGCCGCGCACCACGCGTGCGCCGGACGCGAGCCGGGTGCCGATGGCCAGGTCGGAATGGCCCGAGATGAGCGGCGCGACCAGCGGCAGCAGCGCCGCGAGCCCGGTGGACAGGTCGACGTCCAGATACCCGACCACGGGCGCCCGCGAGTCCGACCAGGCCGCCCTGAGGGCCCGGCCGCGGCCCTTCTCGGGCAGCCGCAGCGAGACCACCTCGGGCAGTTCGCCGGCGAGCCGGGCGGCGATCTCCGGGGTGGCGTCGGTGCTCGCGTTGTCGGCGATGGTGATCCGGAACGGGTAGGGGAAGGTGTCCCGCAGATGCGTGTGCAGCCGCCGGACGTTCGGCTCCAGGTCCTTCTCCTCGTTGAACACCGGTACGGCCAGGTCCAGGACGGGATCCTCGGCGTGGTTCGGCAGGGGGGTGCGCCGAGGCGCGGGGGCCAGGGCCGACGGTCGGCCGGAGCGGAGTTTCATCATGTTGCTCCCCGTTTGTTCCAGAGATACGGGCATGCCGAAGCACGCGGAAGGGGTGGGAGGGGCGGGTCAGGGGGTCGGGCTGATCTCCGACGAAGGGGTGTCCGACGGTCCGGCCGGTGCGCTCTGTGTCGCGGAGGCCGGGGGAGTGGTGCTGATCTGCGACGTGGTCGTGGCGGGCGGCGCCGGCTGGGTGCTGGTGGCCGAACCCCCGTCCGCCCCGGGCGGGTTGGAGGTGGTCGGCGTCGAGTCCGGGGTCGGGGAGTCCGTCGCGGACGACGGCGGTGGCCCGCTCGGCGAGTTCGTGGTGCTCGGAGAGATGCTCGGGCCGGGCGTCGGACTGGTCGCGGGCCGGGGACGCGGGGCGCTGGGCCGGTCGTCGACATGGCCGTGCGGCCACAGGAACAGCCCGAGGCCGAGCCCGGCCAGCGCCAGCACGGAACCGGCCGCCCGGCGTGCCGCGCGCACCCGGCGCCGGGCGCGCACGCCCGCGTGCAGCCGGTCCCGGCGCCCGGCGTCGAAGGCCGTCTGCTCACGGGTGCCGTGCATGAGCCGCGCCAGCTGCCGCTCGAAGTGATCCACGTCATTCGCGTCATCCACGTCATCCACGTGATCCAAGTGATCCGTGCGATCGATGTGATCCCGCTGATCCATGTGCTCCATGCGTCCCCCCTCACCCCACCGGCTCGATGACGTCGGCCAGCAGCCGGCGCAGCCGGGCCACCCCGCGCGCGGCATGGGACCGGGCGGTGCCCGCCGGGCAGCCCAGAATCTCCGCGACCTGCCGGTCGGGCAGGTCCTGGTAGTAGCGCAGGACGACCGCGGCGCGCTGCTGCGGGCTCAGCTGGGCGAGCGCCGCCTCCAGCCGGGAGCGTTCGGCCACGGTCGCCGACATGTCGCCACTCGCCGCCACCTCGGGCAGCACCTCCACCGGCCGCTCGCCCCACCAGCGCCGACGGGCGGAACGGCCCGCGGCCCGCGCCAGCACCTGGCGCACATACGCCTCCGGTGCCTCGTCGGCGACCTTCGGCCAGACGAACCACAGCTTGACCAAGGACTCCTGCAACAGGTCCTCGGCCCGATGCCGATCCCCTCCGGTGAGCAGACGGGCCAGATGGAACAACACCGACCAGCGGGCCGCCACGAACGCGTCGTACTCACCGGCCCTGGCCTGCTCCATCCTCACGGTTCCTGTCCTCGCCGGCTGCCTACACCAGGAATAAGGCCCTGGAGCCCCTGGGGCGCTGCACCCGAAGGGCGTGATCCGCGTCACGCACGGTTCTCACACAGGCTCAGGCCACCCTCAGCAGCAGCACCGCGCGTGCCGGCACCGTGATCCGCGCCGCCGCCCCGTGGACCGTACCCGGCGGTTCGGCCTGGTCCTCGCGGGAGGTGTCCACGAGCACCTCGTACCGCTCGGCCCACGGCGGACCCGGCAGGACGAAGCCGGTCGGGCCGTCGCCCGCGTGCAGCACCGCGAGAAAACTGTCGTCCGTGACCGGCGCGCCCCGTTCGTCACGGCCCGGGATGTCCCGCCCGGACAGATACATGCCGAGCGTGGCCGCGGGGGCGTACCAGTCGGCCTCGGTCATCTCCGTGCCCCGCGGGGTGAACCAGGCCAGGTCGCGCAGCCCGTCCGCCGCGTGCGCGCGGCCGGAGAAGAAGGCGCGGCGGTGCAGCACCGGGTGCCGGTGGCGCAGTGCGATCAGCCGGCAGGTCAGGTCGAACAGCGGACGCCAGGCCGGGTCGTCCAGCAGCGACCAGTCCACCCAGCCGATCTCGTTGTCCTGGCAGTAGGCGTTGTTGTTGCCGCGCTGGGTGCGGCCGAGTTCGTCGCCTGCCACCAGCATGGGCACGCCGGTGGACAGCAGCAGGGTCGTCAGCAGATTGCGCAGCTGGCGCCGGCGCAGCGCCCGTACCCCCTCGTCCCGCGTCTCGCCCTCCGTGCCGCAGTTCCAGGAACGGTTGTCGTCGGTGCCGTCACGGTTGTCCTCGCCGTTGGCCTCGTTGTGCTTGCGCTCGTACGACACCAGGTCGCGCAGGGTGAAACCGTCGTGCGCGGTGACGAAGTTGACCGAGGCGTACGGGCGCCGCCCGCCCCAGGCGTACAGGTCGCTGGAGCCGGACAGCCGGTAGCCCATCTCGCGGACGTCCGGCAGGGCGTGCCGCCAGAAGTCCCGGACCGCGCCCCGGTAGCGGTCGTTCCACTCCGTCCACAGGGGTGGGAAGGCACCCACCTGGTAGCCGCCGGAGCCGATGTCCCAGGGCTCGGCGATCAGCTTGACGCGCCTGAGGACCGGGTCCTGGGCGATCACGGCCAGGAACGGCGACAGCATGTCGACGTCGTGCATCGAACGGGCCAGCGCCGCCGCGAGGTCGAAGCGGAAGCCGTCCACGCCCATCTCCGTCACCCAGTAGCGCAGCGAGTCGGTGATCAGCCGCAGCACCTGGGGCCGGACCACGTGCAGGGTGTTGCCGCAGCCGGTGTAGTCGGCGTACCGGCGGGCGTCGTCCTGGAGCCGGTAGTAGCCACGGTTGTCGATGCCCTTCAGAGACAGCGTCGGGCCCAACTCGCCCGCCTCCGCCGTGTGGTTGTAGACCACGTCCAGGATGACCTCGATGCCGGCGGCGTGCAGCGCGCGCACCATCCGCTTGAACTCGCCGACCTGCTGCCCCGTCGTACCGGAGGCCGCGTAGGCGGCGTGCGGGGCGAAGTAGCCGACGGAGTTGTAGCCCCAGTAGTTGCGCAGGCCCCGGCGCAGCAGATGGTCCTCGTGCGCGAACTGGTGGACGGGGAGCAGCTCGACGGCCGTCACGCCCAGCGTCACCAGGTGCTCGATCGCCGCCGGATGCGCCAGACCGGCGTACGTGCCGCGCAGCTGCCGCGGGATGCCGGGGTGCCGCTTGGTGAAGCCGCGCACATGCAGTTCGTAGATCACCGAGTCCGCCCAGGGCGTCTTGGGCCGCCGGTCGTCGGACCAGTCGTCGTCGTCGTGCACGACGACACCCTTCGGGACGTACGGTGCCGAGTCCCGGTCGTCGCGCACGGTGTCGGCGACCGACTGCTCGGGCCAGTCCCGGACATGCCCGTACACCTCGGGCGGCAGCCGGCCGTAGTCGTTTCCCTCGCCCGCGTCCACCGCCCGCGCGTAGGGGTCCAGCAGCAGTTTGGCCGGGTTCCAGCGGGCGCCGGTCCAGGGGTCCCAGCGGCCGTCCACCCGGTAGCCGTAGCGCTGCCCCGGCATCACGCCCGGCACGAAGCCGTGCCAGATCTCGTGGGTCAGTTCGCTCAGACCGAGCTGTGTCTCGCGGCCCCGCTCGTCGAACAGGCACACCCGGACCGCCTCCGCCCCGGCCGCCCACAGCGCGAAGTTGGTGCCCGCGACCCCGTCCGGGCCGACCCGGAACCGGGCCCCCAGCGGGGTCGGCGCACCCGGCCACACCACCGGGGCCGGCACCGCGGCGCGCCGGGCGCCGTTCACCACGGCCGGCTGCTGCCCGGTCCCGGCGGCCGGCTCCCCGGCCGGTGCCCGCTGCTCGGCTGCGCTCGTCACCTTCGGCCCCTCTTTCAGTGGCTCGCCCCCGGGGCGGCGCAGTCGGCCGTGCCGAAGGGCCGGGTGTGCCCCGCGGCACCCCGGCCACCCGGTACGGCTGCGCCCCGGCAGGAGGGGGTGCCTTCTCGATCGTGTCGGCGTCGGCCGTTTCGTCCCTCACGGCCGGCTGATCCGGCCGACGGATCCAGAAGGCGCCCCCTCCGGCGCGGGCGCGGCGGCTCCCCAGCGTGTCGTCCTTCCCTCTGTTCTGCCCAGTGCGTGCGTCGCACTCACGTTTCCCCGGAGCGGGCCCGGTCGTTGAGCCCCGCGTGAGGCACGTAGAAGGACGCGCACGGCGCACGGGAGCCGTGCTGGCCGCCGCGATGGCATGGGCGGCCCTGCTCGCGGGGTGCTCCGGCCCGCTCGCCCCGGGCGGGGAGCCCGGCGCACCCCCGGCACCCGAGGACGTCATCCGCGTCACCCCCGCCGACGGCGGCAGGGCCGTCCGTCCCGGCCGGCCGCTGCGGATCCGGGTGCCCGGCGGCCGTCTGGAGAAGGTGACCGTCGTGAAGTCGCAGGACGCGCAGGACTCCGCGGTCCCCGGGCGGATCAGCGCCGACGGCCTGACCTGGCGTCCGGACGAGGACCGGCTGGCGCTCGCCGCCAGGTACACCGTCGACGTCGTGGCAGTGGATCCGGACGGCCGCCGTTCGGCCCGGCACACCACGTTCACGACGCTCGTCCCCGACCAGCGGTTCATCGGCTACGTCACCCCCGAGAACCGTGCCGTCGTCGGCACCGGCATGATCGTCTCGCTCGCCTTCAACCGGCACATCACCGACCGCGCCGCCGTCGCACGTGCCGTCCGGGTCAGCGCACGGCCGCCCGTCGAGATCCGCCCGCACTGGTTCGGCAACGACCGTCTGGACTTCCGCCCCGAGCAGTACTGGAAACCCGGCACCGAGGTCACCGTCGACCTGAACCTGCGCGACGTCCAGGGAGCGCCCGGCGTCTACGGGCTGCAGGACAAGACCTTCGCCTTCACCGTAGGCCGCAGCCAGGTCTCGCTGGTGGACGCGGCCCGGCACACCATGGAGGTACGCCGGGACGGCCGGCTGCTCGCCACCGTGCCCGTCACCGCGGGCGCTCCGAGGAACCCCACGTACAACGGCAGGATGGTGGTGATGGACATGCTGGACGTCACCCGCATGAACAGCCGCACGGTCGGCTTCGGCGGCGAGTACGACATCCCCGACGTCCCGCACGCCATGAAGCTCACCGACTCCGGCACCTTCCTGCACGGCAACTACTGGTCGCCGACCGCCCCCGGGCACGTCAACGTCAGCCACGGCTGCGTGGGCCTCAGGGACGTCAAGGGGGGCGGCTCGGACACCCCCGCGGGCTGGTTCTTCGACCGCAGCCTCATCGGTGACGTCATCGAGGTGGTCAACAGCGCGGAGCGGACGGTCGCCCCCGACAACGGCCTGGGCGGCTGGAACATGCCCTGGCCGCAGTGGACGGCGGATCCGTCCGCCAAGTGACCGCCGGGGGGCGGGACTCCCTTCCCCGCCGGTACCGCGACGACGAAGCCGCTCCGGGCCATGTCCCCGCGCTCCGGCACGCTTTCGGCCCGGGGCGGGTAGACGTTCCTGGGGCGGGGTCCGCAGTCGGCGCGCCGGACGGAAGTTGCGACGCAACGGTGACATACGCCTGACACCCCGCTGAGAACCAGACGGTTAATATGCGCGCACCAATGTGGTGGGGAGCGGGCCTGACCAGGTCCGGCGAGGGGAGAACGAGTTGAACGTGCGGCCTATATCGGGGGCGTCGACGGCGGGGCGGCGAGGTCGTGGGGGACTGGCGGTCATGGCCGGCGCCCTGGTGCTGTCCCTCACCGCGTGCGGCGGGGGAGGCGGCAAGGGGGCGGACGACGGCAAGGGCAAGGGCGGCACCCAGCAGGCCGAGCGGCAGTCCACCGCCGCGGTCACCATCACGCCCAAGTCCGGCGCCACCGGCGTCGACACCAGCGGCGCGCTGAAGGTGGACGTCGCCAAGGGCAAGCTGACCGAGGTCACCGTCAAGGACGCCAAGGGCGAGAAGATCGACGGCACCATCACCGGCTCCGGCGCGTCGTGGACGCCGTCGAGCCACCTGGCCGCGGCCACCAAGTACACGGTGCACGCGGTCGCCAAGGACTCCGACGGCCGTGCGGCCGCCGAGGACTCCACGTTCACGACGCTGACCCCGAAGAACACCTTCCTCGGCGACTTCACCCCCGAGGACGGCTCCACCGTCGGCGTCGGCATGCCGTTCTCCGTCAACTTCACCCGGGGCATCACCGACCCGAAGGCCGTCGAGAAGGCCATCAAGATCACGACCCAGCCCGCCGTCGACGTCGAGGGCCACTGGTTCGGCAACGACCGCCTGGACTTCCGCCCCGAGAAGTACTGGAAGGAAGGCACCAAGGTCACCGTCGACCTCGACCTCGACGGGGTCGAGGGCCGCGCCGGCGTCTACGGCGAGCAGCACAAGACCGTGAAGTTCACCATCGGCCGCAACCAGGTCTCCGTCGTGGACGCCGCGAAGCACACGATGAAGGTCACCCAGGACGGCAAGGTCGTCAAGACCATCCCGGTCACCACCGGCAAGCCCGGCTACGCGACCTGGAACGGCCAGATGGTCATCAGCGAGCGGCTCGCCGTCACCCGTATGAACGGCGAGACCGTCGGCTACGGTGGCGAGTACGACATCAAGGACGTCCCGCACGCCATGCGCCTGACCACCTCCGGCACCTTCCTGCACGGCAACTACTGGGGCGGCGACGCGTTCGGCAACTACAACGCCAGCCACGGCTGTGTCGGCCTGAGCGACGTGCGCGGCGGCTACGACAAGTCCACCCCGGCCGCCTGGATGTTCAACCACTCGATCATCGGCGACGTGGTGATCGTGAAGAACTCCCACGACCACACGGTGGCCCCGGACAACGGGCTCAACGGCTGGAACATGTCCTGGGCGGACTGGACGAAGTGACCCACGCGTGACGTACGGACCCGGTGCTGTGAGGTACGGCACCGGGTCCGTCGCCGTTGGTCCCCGTGCTGTGCCCGCCTGGGGGCAACCCCCAGACCCCCGGCCGAGTGTGATCGACCGCACCCGCCCCGTCGCCGTTAGTCCCCGTTAACCTGCCTGCATGACCGTCAATCTCGAAGTCGCCGAAGGTGTCGGAACCCTGCGTCTGGACCGGCCGCCGATGAACGCGCTGGACGTCGCCACCCAGGACCGGCTGAAGGAACTGGCCGAGGAGGCCACGCGCCGCGACGACGTGCGCGCCGTGGTGATCTACGGCGGTGAGCGGGTGTTCGCGGCGGGCGCGGACATCAAGGAAATGCAGAACATGGACCACCCCGCGATGATCCAGCGCGCCCGCGCCCTGCAGGACTCCTTCACGGCCGTGACCCGTATCCCCAAGCCCGTCGTCGCCGCCATCACCGGCTACGCCCTCGGCGGCGGCTGCGAGCTGGCCCTGTGCGCCGACTACCGCATCGCTGCCGACAACGCCAAGCTCGGCCAGCCCGAGATCCTGCTCGGACTGATCCCGGGCGCCGGCGGCACCCAGCGGCTGCCCCGGCTGATCGGCCCCTCCAAGGCCAAGGACCTCATCTTCACGGGCCGTCAGGTGAAGGCCGACGAGGCCCTCGCGATCGGCCTGGTGGACCGGGTCGTCCCGGCCGCCGAGGTCTACGAGCAGGCGCACGCCTGGGCCGCGAGGCTCGCGCAGGGCCCGGCGATCGCCCTGCGCGCGGCGAAGGAGTCGATCGACACCGGCCTGGAGACCGACATCGACACCGGTCTCGCCGTCGAACGCGGTTGGTTCGCGGGCCTGTTCGCCACCGAGGACCGCGAGCGCGGCATGCGCAGCTTCGTCGAGGAGGGTCCGGGCAAGGCCAAGTTCCTCTGACGTCAGCGGGGTGAACTTCCCCGTAACTCCTGTGGGATCCCTTGCAATTGACGCATCGTCTCCTCCGGGTCCCTCGATGGAGCGGTTTATGGGAGCCTTAAGGCAACCTTAAGCCTGTGCTGTCGAGGGAGCCTGACGATTGCCCGGAAGTGAGCCGTCCGCGCAGGTCAACCGGGCCCTGCCGGCCAGTGACATGACGTCGGCATATGCCGGTCGCGCGGCGTGGAACAGGGGCGTACAGGGGGCGTATTCCTCCGGAACGGCCCCCAAGAGGGCTCCGGGCCGCCATCATGGGGGCATGGCGGGGCTGGAGGGCATCGAACAGCCGCGGGGACACAGCCGTGCGGCCGCGGCGCGCTGGTCGCCCGCGGTCGAGGACGAACAGGCGCTCAGGGCGCTCGAACTGTTCGGCAACCCGACGGAGGCAGAGGTACCGCTGCCCTCCCGCCCGGAATCCGCGGCCACCGCGCGCCGCCTCGCCCAGGTCGTCGTTCTGCGGACCTGGCGGCTGACCCCCAAGCTGACCGAGGACGCGGTCTTACTCGTGTCCGAACTCGTCGGCAACGCCGTACGGCACACCGGCGCCCGGGTCTTCGGCCTGCGGATGCGCCGCCGCCCCGGCTGGATCCGGGTGGAGGTCCGCGATCCCTCGCGCGGCCTGCCCTGTCTGATGCCGGTTCAGGAGATGGACGTCAGCGGCCGCGGCCTGTTCCTCGTGGACAAACTCTCCGACCGCTGGGGCGTGGATCTGCTGCCGCGCGGCAAGACGACATGGTTCGAGATGAGAGTCGCCGACCGCTAGGTCCTGTCGTTGCGGTGAGGGCGGGAGTCCGGTGGTCGCCCCCTGGTCAGGTCGTTGCTCCGGGCGCGACCCGAAATCGCCCCCCATTCGGGGTAATCGGCGGTTTTCTTACCTATCGCCCCTTAAATGGTGCGCGTGACCACCACCAACCGACGCGGGGTGCTGCGCGCGGGCGCCGGGCTCGCCGTCGGCGGCGCGCTCGCCGCCGGTTGCGGCGCAGGCCAGGCCGCCCCGCCCGCCGCCTCCCCGTCCGCCCCTGCCTCCGGCCACCGCACGGCCGGTGCCCCCACGGCCGGCGTCCGGGCGGCCCCCGCCCCGCGCCCCTACCCCGCACAGCCCGCCCAGATCACCCACGGTCCGCGCACCCGCCCCCAGGTCGCCCTCACCTTCCACGGCCAGGGGGACCCCGGCATCGCCCACTCGCTGCTCGAGGCGGCGGAGAAGCGGGGCGCCCACCTCACCGTGCTCGCCGTCGGCACCTGGCTCGACGAACACCCCGACGTCGCCCGGCGGATCCTCGACGGCGGCCACGACCTCGGCAACCACACCCAGCGGCACATCTCCATCAACACCATGGCCGAGGCGGACGCCCGCAAGGAGATCACCGACTGCGCGGACCGGCTCAAGCGGCTCACCGGCTCCATCGGCACCTGGTTCCGCCCCTCGCGCTCGCCGACCGCCTCCCCGCTGGTCACGCGGCTCGCCCGCACCGCCGGCTACCCCCACGTGCTGTCGTACGACGTCGACTCGCTCGACTACACCCGCCCCGGCGCCGCCGCCGTCACCCGCAAGGTTCTCGCCGAGGTGCGCGGCGGGTCGGTGGTGAGCCTGCACTTCGGATACCCGGACACGGTCGCCGCCCTGCCCGACCTCCTCCACGAACTCGACCGGCGCGGACTGCGCGCGGTCACCACCACGGAGCTGCTGAGCTGATGCGAACCACGAAAGCCGCCCGCCTGCTGGCCGCGGGCGCCGCCCTCACCGCCCTGACTCTGCTGTCCGCGTGCAGTTCCGGCTCCCGGCACGACAACGAGGCCATCGGCAGCAAGCCCCCCGCACGGCCGCGGGTCGAAGCCCAGGGGGTGAACGTGCTGCCCGGGATGCCGCCGGTGGAGAACCGCGAGGACCTCTACTCCGCCGACCGCCCGAACCGGCTCTCGCCGGTCGTGCGGAACTTCCCCTCCCGGGTGTACGTCCCCAACACCAACTCCAACACCGTCACCGTCCTCGACCCCGCGACCTACAAGATCATCGACACGATCCCGGTCGGCCGCCAGCCCCAGCACGTCGTACCCTCCTGGGACCTGAAGACCCTCTGGGTCAACAACGACCTCGGCAACAGCCTCACCCCCATCGACCCGAGAACCGGCAAGGCCGGCAAGCCGGTCGACGTGCACGACCCGTACAACCTGTACTTCACGCCCGACGGCAAGTACGCCGTCGTCATGGCGTCGATGGACCGCCAGCTGGTCTTCCGCGACGCGCACACGATGAAGGTCGCCAAGGCCGTCCCGGTCCGCTGCTACGGCGTCAACCACGCCGACTTCTCCCCGGACGGCCGCTACTTCATCGTCTCCTGCGAGTTCAGCGGCGAACTGCTCAAGGTCGACACCGCGCGCATGAAGGTCGTCGCCCAGCAGAAGCTGCCGTACCGCGGGGCGATGCCGCAGGACGTCAAGATCTCCCCGGACGGCAAGCTGTTCTACATCGCCGACATGGTGGCCAACGGCCTGTGGATCCTCGACGGCGACACCTTCGCAAAGCCCCGTTTCCTCTACACCGGCAAGGGCTGCCACGGCCTCTACATCAGCCGCGACTCCCGCGAGATGTACATCTCCAACCGGGGCGAGGGCTCGATCTCCGTCTTCGACTTCGCCCGGAACCGGCTCGCCGAGAAGTGGCACCTGCCCGGCGGCGGCAGCCCCGACATGGGCGGCGTCTCCGCCGACGGCAAGGTCCTGTGGCTGTCCGGCCGCTACAACTCCGAGGTGTACGCCATCGACACGCACACGGGCAGGCAGCTGGCCCGCATCAAGGTCGGCAGCGGCCCGCACGGCCTCGCGGTCTATCCCCAGCCGGGCCGCTACTCGCTGGGTCACACGGGCATCTTCCGTTGAACCACGGTCAGTTGGACACGCCGCCGTTCGGGTGATGATCCGCGTGCCGCCGCCGGTGAGTGGGGATCGTGCTCCACATGATCTCAACTCGCCTGCGGCGGCAGCTTGTTGCCGTTGCCCTGTCCCTGGGCGCCGTTCTCGTCACGACGGCCGCCACCGCTCCCACGACGCCCGCCGCGGCGGCACCGGCCAAGGCCGCGCCGTCCTGTCCCCAGTTCGCGGACAAGCTCGAGGCCGCCGCCGACCGGAACGTGGACCTCGGCCGGATCACCCCGGCGCCCGCCTGGCGCACCACCTGCGGCACGCTCTGGCGCAACGACAACCGCGCGCCCGGCGCCATCTTCGAACAGGGCTTCTTCCCGCGGGACGTGGAGAACGGCCAGTACGACATCGAGCAGTACGTCCTCGTCAACCAGCCCTCGCCGTACGTCTCCACGACCTACGACCACGACCTCTACAAGACCTGGAAGTCCAAGTACAACTACTACATCGACGCCCCGGGCGGCATCGATGTGAACAAGACCATCGGCGACACCCACAAATGGGCCGACCAGGTCGAGGTCGCCTTCCCCGGCGGCATCGCCCGGCAGTACATCGTCGGGGCCTGCCCGGTCGACAAGCCGACCAAGACCGAGATCCTCGACGACTGCGTGAGCAATCCGTACTACCGGCCCTGGCACTGACCTGACCGGCCCCCGGGAACGCCCGCGCCCACGGGCGTTCCCGCCCCTTTCCGACGGCGGCGTCCTCGCTCCGGACACCCCGGCCGGTGCCTCGGAGGAGTCCGGCCGGGTGGGCGCGGCACTGAAGGCCTGGCCGGGCCGTTAATCTGACCAGCGTCAGTACGCCAGCACGGCATCAGCAACACGAACAAAAGGGGCGGATCGGTGGCGGACATCGAGGAAGCACGCAAGCAGTTCGACCGGATCGACGCGGACGGTGACGGATTCATCACGGCCGCCGAGTTCAAGACCGCCCTGGCGCAGGCAGGAGACTTCAACGTCACCGAGACCGTCGCCGAGGCCATCATCAAGCAGCGCGACCTCAACGGCGACAAGGTCCTGTCGTTCGACGAGTTCTGGGCGTACCTGAGCAAGTGACGCGCACAAAGGGGCCCTCCCGCAGGTGAGGGCCCCTTTGTCATGCCCTGCGCTCACCCGATCGCCACAGGGCAGGAATAGTCTCCGACCGCCCGGGGTTGACGCCCGACAACAGAAGCATGCACGTGCATGCAAGTGTCGTCCATCCGGAAGGCCTGTCATGAAGATCGGCATCATCGGCGCGGGGAACATCGGCGGCAACCTCACCCGGCGGCTCACCGCCCTCGGCCACGACGTCTCCGTGGCCAACTCCCGAGGACCCGAGACGCTCAAGGAACTGGCCGAGGAGACCGGTGCGACGCCGGTCCGGGCCGAGGACGCGGCCGCGGGCGCCCAGGTGGTCGTCGTCACCGTCCCCCTGAAGTCGGTCCCGGACCTTCCCTCCGGCCTGCTGGACGGCGCCGCCGAGGGTGCGGCGGTGATCGACACCGGCAACTACTACCCGCGCGAGCGCGACGGCCGGATCGCCGGCATCGAGGACGAGGGCGTCACCGAGAGCCGCTGGACCGAACGGCACCTCGGCCACCCGGTGATCAAGGCCTTCAACGGCACCTACGCCCAGGACATCCTGGACCGCCACCGCCCCGCGGGCGACCCCGAGCGCATCGCCCTGCCGGTCGCCGGCGACGACGAGCAGGCCAAGCGGACCGTCCGCGCCCTCATCGACGCGCTCGGCTTCGACACGGTCGACGCGGGCGGTCTCGACACCTCCTGGCGCCAGCAGCCCGGCACCCCGGTCTACGGCCTTCGCGCGGACGCGGAAGGAGTCGAGCGCGCCCTCTCGGAGGCCTCCGAGGTGCGCCCGGCCGAGTTCCGGGGCTGACGGGCCCCGTCCTTACGGCGTCGCCCAGTCCTGCAGCGCCGCCTTGGTCGCGAAGTTCGCCACGTCCTTGTCGTGGGGATCGCTCGTGTACTGGTGGAACCGCCACTTGGCCTGGATGCGGGGTTTGCCGGCGGTGACGTAGTCGGCGATCCACAGGCCGTCGGCGGCGTAGGAGGTGTTGTCGATGTTGAGCCAGAAGTCGCGGTTCGTGTAGAGGACGATCCGGTGGGTGGGCCGCAGGGCCTTCACCTTCCTGAGGAAGCTGTCCTTCTCCGAGTTGCTCGCATGGGTGCCGTCGCCGGTGGTCTCCCAGTCGACGGCGAGGATGTCGCCCGCCTTCGACGGGGCCTTGGCCACGAAGTACTCGGCCTGGGCGGTGAGGTTGCCGGGCCACAGGAAATGGTAGAAGCCCACGACCAGGCCGGCGTCACGGGCGGTCTTCGCCTGGGCGCCGGCGTGGGGGTTGACGTACGAATGGCCCTCCGTCGCCTTGATGAAGGCGAAGGAGAGACCGCTCGTGTCGTAGGAGGACGACTGGTACGCGCTGACGTCGATGCCGCGGAGCATGTGGGGGACTCCTCGAAGTGCGGGTGGGGGACCGGAGTTGCTGGATAGGTGATGCCCCACGATGGCACCCCCGATCCGCCCCGGGCGCAAGGAACGTCAGCCCCGGGCGGCCGTCGAACTGAGTACCGACGCGGTCTTCGCCGACCAGTCGGAGGTGATGATGCTCGCGTGGTCCTTGGCGAGCAGTGCCAGCCGGGCGGCGACCTCGGCGTCCGTCGGGTTGGTGGAGGAGATGGCCGGGGAGACGTTGTAGGCGTCCGTCATGATCGAGATGTAGTGGTTCGTGGAGTAGAACGAGGTGTCGTAGCCGTTGTTCACGTAACTGGCCGCGTCACCGTCGAAGAACACGAACCAGGGGCGGATCGAGGTGTCCGAGGTCCAGCGGGTCGCCCGCGGGTCGCCGCCCGCCGCGCCCAGCACCGCGGGGAAGGCCTGGGCCTCGGAGATGTTCCCGGCCGCGTACAGGTCGCGCAGGTGGTCGCCGTACTCCTGGTCCGTCCAGTAGTGGTCGAACGGGTTGGCCTGCTCCACCGTGCCCGGGATCAGCTCGAAGAGGAACTTGCCCTTGAGGGAGTCGCGGCTCGGCCAGGCGTTCGCCTTCGCCGCCGCGTCGAGCGAGCCGTAGGTGCCGCCCAGCAGATCGGCCGGCTTGTAGACACTGCCGCCGAGCTTCTGGGACACCAGCGTGTCGAACTCGTCCGGCCCCATGCCTGCGTTGTTGTTGAAGCCGACCTTCATCTCGACCTTGATGGTGATCGGCGGGTGGTCGGGGTGGAGCTGGTTCCATGCGGCCATGTTGTCCAGGCAGCTGCCGAGGTCCTGGTCGCGGTTCTTGCCGTACAGCTCGCCCGGGGTCTTCGCGGCCTCGCAGTTGTTGTCGTCGCCGAACGGATTGCTGTGGCTGACCCGCCAGCGGTGCGTGATGCTGTCCACGTACACGTCCAGCTCCAGCAGTGAGGCGCCGGAGTCCAGCGCCTGCGCGAAGTACGTGTACTTCGCCTTGTCGTACGCGTTGTGCGTGCCGATCGAAGTCGTCTCGGAGAGCCTCGGCGCCGCCGCGTGCGCGTTGCCCGGCCCCGCCATCAGCACGCCGGCCGCTCCCAGGAGTGCCGCCGCTCGTCTCACTGCGCCCATCGCCCAACTCTCCTTCGTTTCCGTCGAGTTGACGGAAGCGTAGGAGCAAGCGGTTACTGCACGGTAGCTCCCGGAGGAACATCAGTCACTCCCGGTCCGGCGCGGCATCTCACGGCTGGCGGCTAGATTGCTAGCATGCTAGCCTCGCAAGCGTGGGTGACGAAGAGGTCAAGCAGTTCAACGTGTACCTGCCGATCGGGCTGATCAAGCAGGTCAAGTACCGCGCCATCGAGTCCGGCTCGTCCCTGTCGGCCCTGGTCGCAGACGCGCTGCGCGCCTACCTCGACGACGCCCAGGGGCAGGACCGGCAGCCGACCGAGAAGGAGACCTGACATGGCGACCGAAGGCATCGAGGCCGTCTTCCTGGAGACACACAACTGGGGCAAGGCGGCCGCGTTCTTCCAGGCGCTGGGCTACGACCTGGAGTTCACGACCGACCACAACTCCGGCCAGTTGCGCAACGGCGACGGTCCGTCCGTGTTCATCGCCGAGATCCCCGAGGACCGCGAGCCGCGGACGCAGATCGTGTTCAAGGTGCCGGACGCGGACGCGTTCCGCGCCGATCCCGCCGTCGAGGTGGTCACCCCCTTCGAGGACACCCACTTCGGCACCCGGATGATGACCGTCCGCGACCCCGACGGGCGCCTGTGGAGCCTCCAGGCCCCCCGGAAGGACCAGCCGTGACGGCGGGCGGCCCCCCGGCGGACACGCGGACCGGACCGGACGGCACCGCCGTGCGGTGCGCCCTGTGGCGTGCCATGCACGTCCGTGCCGACCCGCCTCCGCATGTGCTGGAGGACGAGATCGGCCTGCGCATCGCGGACCCGGACGACGGCTGGCGCACCCGCCCCGACATGGACCCGCAGGCCACGCGCGGGTTCCGGGCGGCCGTCGTGGCCCGCGCCCGGTTCATCGAGGACCTGGTCATCGAGCAGGCCGGCCGGGGCGTCGACCAGTACGTCCTGCTGGGTGCCGGTCTCGACACCTTCGCCCAGCGCGCCCCCGAGGCCGCGTCGCATCTGAGCGTCTTCGAGGTCGACCGGCCCGGCCCGCAGGAATGGAAGCGCCGCCGGCTCACCGCCCTCGGCCACGGCGTCCCCGACCGGCTGCACCTCGTGCCGGTCGACTTCGAGACGAGCGGCGGCGCCTGGAGCGAGCAGCTCACCGCGGCCGGATTCGACCCTGGCCGGCCGGCGGTCGTCGCCTCCAGCGGCGTCACGATGTATCTCACCGAGGAGGCCACGGCCGCCACCCTGCGCCAAATCGCCCGGCTGGCCCCCGGCTCGACCCTCGCCATGACCTTCCTGCTGCCGGAGGACCTCGTGGCCGAGGCCGACCGGCCGGGCCTGCGCGCCAGCACGGCCGGCGCACGCGGCTCGGGCACGCCGTTCCGCAGCTTCTACACCCCCGAGGAGATGCTGCGCCTGGCCAGGGAGGCGGGTTTCGGGGAGGCCCGGCACGTGCCGGGCACCGTACTGGCCGAGCGGTACTTCGCCGGCCGCACCGACGGCCTGCGCCCCTCGACCGGCGAGGACCTGCTACTGGCCACCACGTGAAACCCGCCCCCGTCGTTCCGGCCTGACGCCTTCGGCGCGTCGCTACGATGACCGGAACGGCGAGTTGGGGGAGTCCAGTTGGAACCGTTGATGGGCATGGCCGTATCGGCCGTCGGCACGGTCGTCTCGGGCGCCCTTTCCGGAGCCGGCGGCGAGATGGGCCGACGGACCTCCGAGCGGCTCTACGACCTGCTCAGCCGGGGCCGTGCCGACGGTGACGGCACGGGGAACTCCGCCTACCCGGCGAGCGGTTCGGGTCGTCCCAGACTGCCCGTCACCGAGCCCGAGCAGACGGCGGCCGCCCGGCGGCTGCTGGAACTCGCCCGCAGTTCACCGGAGTTCGCCCGCGAGGTGACCGAGTGGGTCCGTGAGGCCGGGTGGCTGTCGCCCCGGGCCGTGCCCGCCGTGGCGCACGGCGCCTCCCGGCCGCAGATGCTGCCGCCGACGACGGCCGCGTTCACCGACCGCGCGGAGGTGCTCGCGTGGATCACCGGACTGCTGGACCGCGAGGAGTGCGAGAGCCGCGAGGAGCGCTCGCCGGGCGCGCCGACGATCGCCGTTCTCACCGGGCCGGGCGGCATCGGCAAGACTGCCGCCGCCGTCCACTGCGCGGCCGAGCTGCGGGAGCGGTTTCCCGACGGTGTCCTGTACGCGGACCTGTGCGGCGCCTCGGCCGCCACGGCGCTCGCACCCTCCGACGTGCTCGCCCGCTTCCTGGAGCGGCTCGGCGTGCCGCCCGCCATGGTGACGGGCGGCGAGGCACGCCAGCGGGATCTCTACCGTGACTGCACGGCCGAGCGACGCCTGATCGTCGTACTGGACAACGCCCATGACGACGCCCAGGCCGGCCCGCTGCTGCCGGCCTCGCCGACCTGTCTCGTCCTGGTGACCAGCCGCTACCGCCTGCCGCGCCTCGTCGCCGAGCACGGTGCCCGGCCGTACGCGCTGGGGCCGCTGTCGACCGAGGACGCCGTGACCCTGATCCGGCGGGTCGCCGGCCGCGACCGCCCCTGCGCCCCGGACGCCGTCGTCCGGGCCGTGGCGGAAGGCACCGGTGGGATCCCCCTCGCGGTGTGCACCACGGGTGCCGGCCTCGCCGTCCGCCACCAGCTCACCTGGGAGCGCGTCGCCCAGCAGCTGTCCGACCGGAGCCGCGGGCAGGACCAGGGAGGCACCGCCGTGCGCGACGACACCCCGGACGGCACGGCCGACCCCGTCCGACTCGTCCAGGACGCCGCCTACGCCGAACTGAGCCCCGACTGCGCCGCGTTCTACCGCGCCGTCGCGGTGTGGCCCTGGCCGACCGTGACCGTCCGGTGCGCCGCGCATGCCGCCGGCGTCGAGGAGGACGAGGCGCGGGCGCTGCTGGAGCGGCTGGCCAGGGCGCATCTGCTGGAGGAGGTCGGCGAGGAGCGCTACCGGTTCCACGACCTGACCCGGGCACACGCCCGCGGTCTCGCCGAAGCCGAGGACGGACACGGCCGGATGGCGGCCGCCGTCCGCCGCGTGGCGGTCGCGCAGCTGCGCTTCGCGGCGGGCGCGGACTTCCGTGTCATGCCGCTGCGCTGGCGGCTCGGCCCCGCCTACCAGGGGCTCGCCCTCTCCGAGCACCGCGAGCCCCAAGACGGCAAGCGCGCGCTGGCCGAGCTGCGCGCCGAGCGGGAGAACCTGGCGGCCGCCGTCCGGGCCGCCGCGCACCACGGCTTCGACGACCTCGTCTGGCAGCTGTGCGAGGCCCTGTGGGGTCTGCATCTGCTGCTCGGCTTCCACGCCCAGTGGATCGACACGCATCTGCTCGGCGTCGAGGCCGCCCGGCGCAGCGCAGAGGAGTTCGGCGATCCGCGCGCCGTGGGCCGCATGTGCACACAGCTCGCCTTCGGCTACCTGGGATCCGGCCAGGTCGCGCAGGCCGAGGACGCCCTCGAACGGGCCCGGGCCGCCGACCGCGACTGCGGCCATCACCGCGGTGAGGCGACCGCCGTCGAGGCGCTGGGGCTGCTCCGCCTCAAGCAGTGGGACTTCGCCGCGGCCCAGCGCTGCTTCGAGGAGGCCCAGCGGATCCTGGGCCGGATCGGCCCGGACGCGGACGGCCGGCAGGACGTGCCGCGCGCCACGGCCCTGCTGGAGCACCACATCGGGCGCGCCCGGACCAGGCAGCGCGACTTCCCCGCCGCCATGGCCCGGTTGAACGACGCCCTCGCGCAGTTTCGCCGTCTGCCGGGCGGCGGCGACGCCTACAACGCCGGCCGGGTCTACATGAGCCTGGGCGACGCGCACCTGGAGGCCGGGGACGCGGAGCAGGCGCGCGTGTGCCTGGACGCGGCCGTCGAGACGATGACCGAGGCGGGCGCGGGACTGCAACTGGCCGACGCCGTCGAGGCGAGGGCCCGCTGCCACCGACGGTCGGGCCGCCCCGCGCAGGAGGCGGAGGATCTGCGCACCGCCGCTGCGTGCCACGAGCGGAACGAGGACCCCGTCGCCCTCGCCCGGGTCCGGGCGCGCCTCGCCGAGCTGGAGGCGTGAGCCCGGCTCACGGCGCGCCGGACGAGAGGGGGCCGGACGGGAGGGGGCCGGATGAGAGAGGCGCGGGCGAGAGGGGTGCGGATGCGAGGGGTTCGACGGTGACGCGGTGCGCGGTGGCGCCGGTGCGTACGGTGAGGACGGGGACCGCCGCGGCCAGGCTCCTGCCGCTCACGAGCCAGGCGTAGAGCGCGGAGGCGTAGGCCGCGGGATCGCACAGATCGGCCCGCCCGTCCGCGGCCGCGGCGGCCGACAGCCGCACGAGGTCTCCCTCGCGGGTGCGTACGACACAGCGGTCCGGTCCGTCCACGTAGGCGGCCAGCCCGCAGTACGGGTGGCGGTCCAGCGCCTCCGCCGTCCAGACGGCCGGCGGCCCGAGCCGTGGATCGTCCTCGGCCGCGTACCGTACGACGACGTCGGCGACGCCCAGCCGGCCGGTCTCCCGCGTCTCCTCGTCGACCACGGTGTGCGCGGAGTCGCAGCGCACCACGTCCGGTGCCGGCTCGCCACCGGCGGCGGCGTAGCGGACCACGCACACCTGCGGCGGCCGGGCGTCGATGCCGCCGGTGAGGACGCGGACCGGGGCGGTGCGGCGGTCGGGCAGATACGGCGGCAGGGGCAGCGGGTCGAGCAGTGCGGGGTGCGCCGCGGGCTCGGGGAGGTCCATGAGGCCGTAGAACAGATGGCGCAGCAGGGCGGCCGACTCGCCCGGTGCCGAACTGGTCTGCTCCGCCAGCTCCTTGTACCGGCCGGGATCGTGCTCCGCGACGACCCGGTCGATCTGGGCGCGCAGGCTGCCCCGGCGGACCAGGCGCGGGGCGGTGCGGCCGAGGGCGGCGACCGGTGAGTGCGGGTCGAGGTCCTGCTGCGGGAAGGCGCCGAGCAGCACGGGGACGCCGATCGACGCCGCGTAGTAGGTGACGCTCGAATGGTCCCCGAGGACGCAGTCGGCGGCGATCAGGGCCTGCCGCCACCCGTCGAGGGGCGGGATCGCGTCGAGGCCGGCCCGCCGTGCGTTGTCCAGCCAGGCGCGGACCTGTCCGGGCCCGTGGCCGTACCAGATGTTGGGGTGCAGGACCGCGACGGTCCGGTACTCGTCGGCCGGCAGCTCGGTCGAGAGGCGGGACAGCAGCCAGGGCAGCAGGTCGTCCGCCTCCGGTTCCCAGGCTCCGCCGAACAGGGAGCGCGGTGCCCAGGTGGAGCTGACGACGATCAGCCGTCGGCCGGGTCCGACGCCCAACGCGCGGCGGAAGCGGTCGCGTTGGGGGAGCGCGGCGAGGATGCGGTCATGGCACGGATCCCCGGCGAGGACCGCGGTGGGCGCCGCCTCCGGGCAGGCGGAGCGGAGCCGGTCCAGCTGTTCGGGGTGGGAGAGGACGGTGGCGGCGGCGAGGGGACGCCCGTCCTGGAGGAGCCAGTCCGGCGACATGCCGAAGACGGGCGCCGAGGGCGCGGGCGACGGGTGTCCGGTGTCCGGTGTCCGGTGTCCGGTGTCCGGTGTCGCCAGCCTTTTATTGTAGCCGACCCCGTGCGACAGGACGGCCAACCTGCCCTGGAGCGACCCGAGTTCACCACCGTAGCTGGCGGAGACCACCAGGTCGAACGGGGTGGCCTTGGCCTGCTCCCAGGGCAGGACGGGCAGCCCCGCCCGCGCCAGCAGCTCGGGCACTCCGGCGAGGAACGGGGACGACCCGGTGCAGGTGGCGGACAGCTGTACGCGCAGATCGCCGTCGAACAGCGGCAGCACGTCCAGCAGACGCGTCGCCGACGTCACGTTGTGCACCACCAGCAGCACATGGCGACAGCCCACACGCGTGGCCCATCGCCCCGCGTCCTCGCCCACGGGCACACGCAACCACGCCGCCCCACCCACCCCACCCGTCACGGGGTTCACCTCAGCACTCGACGATGTTCACCGCAAGTCCGCCCCGAGCCGTCTCCTCGTGCGTCACGGACATGTCGGGCCGCTGTCGCCGGAGTTCTCTTCGCAAGATCCTGCACATCGGTGTTACCTGTTGGTAACTTGAATCGGAATCAACTGCGTGACCCGTTTCACGACCCTGGGGGAGTCATGAGGAAGAACGCCATTCGGTACCTGGCGACCGCAGTCGTCGCCGCGCTGGCCGCCACCGCCACTCCGGCCGCCACGGCCGTGGCCGCCCCTTCGGCGCCGTCGAAGGCCGCGGCGACGGACGCGTTCTACACCTACGACGGCAGCGAGCCGCTGTCCTCGTACGCGCTGGGCGCCGTGCTGAAGAAGCGCACGCTGACGTACCACGTCGTGGGCATTCCCACTCCGGTGAAGGCGGTCCAACTGCTCTACCGCACGACCGACGCGCAAGGCCGTCCGGCCGCCAACGTGACCACGGTGGTGCGCAGTCTGCGCGGCGACAGCAGCATGGCGGTCTCGTACCAGTCGTACTACGACTCCCTCAACCCCGCGGACGGGCCGTCCCGGGCCGTCGCCGGTGACGTCACTCTGGGCGGTGTCACGACCGACTCCGAGAACCTCTTCCTGGTGCCGCTGCTGTTGCAGGGCTACAACGTCATCATCCCCGACACCGAAGGCCAGAGCGCCGACTTCGCGGCCGGGCCCGAGTACGCGGCCAACACCCTGGACTCGATCCGGGCCGCGACCGGCTCGTCCGCGGACACCGGCATGAACGCCGACACCCGGGTCGGCCTGCTCGGCTACTCGGGCGGTTCCATCGCGACCGGCTGGGCCGCCGCGCTCGCGCCGAGCTACGCGCCCGAGGTGAATGAGCGGCTCGTGGGCTTCGCCGAAGGCGGCCTGCTCGTCGACCCGGCGCACAACCTCAAGTACGTCGACGGCTCCCTCGTGTGGTCCGGCGTCATCCCCATGTCGATCATCGGGGTCGACCGGGCGTACGGCATCGGCCTCAAGCCGTACCTGAGCAGCTACGGCCTGGAGGTGTACAACAAGCTGGAGCACGGTTCGCTCCTCGACGCACTGGGCCACTACCCCGGGTTGACGTGGAAGAAGATGATGAAGCCGCAGTACGCCGACCCGAACGCGCTGCGCCCTTTCGTGGAGGCGGTGAACAAGATGAACCTCGGGTCGGCCCCCACCCCGACCGTGCCCGGGTTCATCGCGCAGGGCGGCCAGGGCGTCACGGAGGGAACCTTCAACAGCCCCGCGGGCATCGGATCCGGCGACGGGGTCATGGTCGCCGGAGACGTACGTGCGCTGGCCCGGCAGTACTGCTCCACCGGCAACGAGTCGATCAAGTTCCAGCAGTACGACCTGCTCAGCCACGTTCCCACCGCCGTGGCCTGGGCGTCCGGCGCGATGGGCTGGCTGCGTGACCGATTCGCGGACAGGACGGCCCCGTCCGACTGCGGCCACATCCCCGCGGGCAACTCCCTGACACCGGAGACACCGACGCCCACACCCTGACACCTGGCACCGCCGAAGGGCCCGCCCTCGCCACCCTGCGCGTGCTGCGCACACCGGACGGAGTCGAGGAGGACGTCACCCTCGCCGTCGGTTTCCGCGACGGCGAGAAGCCGCCGGTGTCCGCCGTGGCGGACCTGGCCGCCGGGCTCGCCGCGCGGCACGGCCTGCGCACCCTCCTCGCGCACCTGCGCGAGGAGGGTGCGGACCTCACCGTGCCGCCCTGCTTCGAACGGCCACCCGTGCCGTTCGGCTTCGCCCTGGGCCCCGCCGAAGTCGCCGAGGCGGGCACCGGCGTCGCCGCCCGCCCGCCGCTTCCCGCCGCCCCGGTACGGCTCGGCGTCGCCGCCAGACCGGGCTACTACTACCCGCTGGGGGACGGCGAGTCGGCAGTGGGCTGGACCGCCTTCGAGATGCTGCTGCGGCACCTGCGGGGCGCCCCGTAGAGGACGCGCGGCATCGAGTGCCGCTCGCGCGTCACCGCGCAGGACGCGCCGAACGACACGAAACCGCTACTCAGGGCCCATCCCCTCAGCACTCGATGATGTTCACCGCAAGCCCGCCGCGCGCCGTCTCCTTGTACTTCACGGACATGTCCGCGCCGGTGTCCTTCATGGTCTTGATGACCTTGTCCAGGGACACCTTGTGGGAGCCGTCGCCGCGCATGGCCATCTTGGCGGCGGTGACCGCCTTCACCGCGGCCATGCCGTTGCGCTCGATGCACGGGATCTGGACCAGACCGCCGACCGGGTCGCAGGTCAGGCCGAGGTTGTGTTCCATGCCGATCTCGGCCGCGTTCTCCACCTGCTCCGGGGAGCCGCCGAGCACCTCGGCCAGCGCGCCCGCGGCCATGGAGCAGGCGGAGCCCACCTCGCCCTGGCAGCCGACCTCGGCGCCGGAGATGGACGCGTTCTCCTTGAAGAGCATGCCGATCGCGCCGGCGGCCAGCAGGAAGCGCACCACGCCGTCCTCGTCGGCACCCGGCACGAAGTTGATGTAGTAGTGCAGGACGGCCGGGATGATGCCCGCCGCGCCGTTCGTGGGCGCGGTCACGACGCGGCCGCCGGCCGCGTTCTCCTCGTTCACGGCCATCGCGTAGAGCGTGATCCACTCCATGGCGTGCGCCAGCGGGTCGCCCTCGGCGCGCAGCTGGCGGGCGGAGACGGCCGCGCGGCGGCGGACCTTCAGACCGCCCGGCAGGATCCCCTCGCGGGACATGCCGCGCCCGACGCACTCGCGCATCACCCGCCATATCTCCAGCAGACCGGCGCGGATCTCCTCCTCCGTGCGCCAGGCCCGCTCGTTCTCCAGCATCAGCGAGGAGATCGACAGGCCCGTCTCGCTCGTGAGGCGGAGCAGCTCGTCGCCCGTGCGGAAGGGGTACTTCAGGACGGTGTCGTCCAGCTTGATCCGGTCCGCGCCGACCGCGTCCTCGTCGACCACGAAGCCGCCGCCGACCGAGTAGTAGGTCTTGGCGAGGAGTTCCGCGCCTGCGGCGTCGTACGCCCACAGGGTCATGCCGTTGGCGTGGTACGGCAGTGCCTTGCGGCGGTGCAGCACGAGGTCGCGGTCGAAGTCGAAGGCGATCTCCTGCTCGCCCAGGAGCCGGATCCGGCCCTCGGACCTCATCGCCTCCACGCGCGCGTCCGCGCTCTCCACGTCCACCGTGCGCGGCGAGTCGCCGGCGAGGCCGAGCAGGACGGCCTTGGGGGTGCCGTGGCCGTGCCCGGTGGCGCCCAGGGAGCCGTACAGCTCCGTGCGGACGGAGGCGGTCCTTTCCAGCAGGCCTTCGTTGCGCAGCCGGCGGATGAACATCCGCGCCGCGCGCATCGGGCCGACCGTGTGGGAGCTGGACGGGCCGATGCCGATCGAGAACAGGTCGAAGACCGAGATGGCCACGGTCACTCCTTGGGGAACAGGGGGTGGTGGGGCGCCCGGGACACCCTCCGGTGCTCTCCGTCGGGCGCCCCACCAGGGACTTGCTTGGCCGGACCTACTTGTTCAGGCCCGGGTACAGCGGGTGCTTGTCGGCGAGCGCCTTCACGCGCGCCTTGAGAGCCTCGCCGTCGTAGGACGGCTTCAGCGTCTCGGCGATCACGTCCGCGACCTCGGTGAAGTCCTCGGCCGTGAAGCCGCGGGTCGCGAGGGCGGGCGTACCGATGCGCAGGCCCGAGGTGACCATCGGCGGGCGAGGGTCGTTCGGGACGGCGTTGCGGTTGACCGTGATACCGACCTCGTGGAGGCGGTCCTCGGCCTGCTGGCCGTCCAGCTCGGAGTCGCGCAGGTCGACCAGGATCAGGTGCACGTCCGTGCCGCCGGACAGCACGTTCACCCCGACCTCGCGGGCGTCCGCCGCCGTCAGGCGCTCGGCGAGGATCCGGGCACCCTCAACAGTACGACGCTGGCGCTCCTTGAAGTCCTCCGAGGCCGCGACCTTGAAGGAGACCGCCTTCGCGGCGATCACGTGCTCCAGCGGACCGCCCTGGAAACCGGGGAAGACCGCCGAGTTCAGCTTCTTCGCGAAGTCCTTGTTGCGGGCGAGGATGATGCCGCCGCGCGGGCCGCCGAGCGTCTTGTGCGTCGTGGAGGTGACCACGTCGGCGTACGGCACCGGGTTCGCGTGGAGGCCGGCCGCGACCAGGCCCGCGAAGTGCGCCATGTCGACCCACAGGTAGGCCCCGACCTCGTCGGCGATCCGGCGGAACTCGGCGAAGTCCAGCTCACGGGGGTACGCCGACCAACCCGCGATGATCACCTTCGGGCGGTGCTCCTTGGCGAGCCGCTCCAGCTCGGCCATGTCGACCAGGCCGGTCTCGGCGTCCACGTGGTAGGCGACCACGTCGAACTGCTTGCCGGAGAAGTTCAGGCGCATGCCGTGGGTCAGGTGCCCGCCGTGCGCGAGGTCCAGGCCGAGGATGGTGTCCCCGGGCTGGGCCAGCGCGAACAGGGCAGCCTGGTTGGCGGAGGCGCCGGAGTGGGGCTGCACATTGGCGTACTCGGCGCCGAACAGCTCCTTGACCCGGTCGATGGCGATCTGCTCGGCGACGTCGACGTGCTCGCAGCCGCCGTAGTAGCGGCGGCCCGGGTAGCCCTCGGCGTACTTGTTGGTGAGGACCGTGCCCTGTGCCTCCATCACCGCGAGCGGCGCGAAGTTCTCGGAGGCGATCATCTCCAGCGTGGTCTGCTGGCGGTTCAGCTCGGCGTCGACCGCGGCGGCGATCTCCGGGTCCAGCTCGTGCAGGGGCGTGTTCAGGACGGTCATACGACTACTCCTCCTCAGCTGCCGGAAAACTCGGTGTACTCGTCGGCGGAGAGCAGGTCGCCCGGCTCCTCCGCGACGCGCACCTTGAACAGCCAGCCGCCCTCGAAGGGGGCCGAGTTCACCAGCGACGGGTCGTCGACGACGTCCTCGTTGACCTCGGTGATCTCACCGGAGACCGGCGAGTACAGGTCGGAGACCGACTTCGTCGACTCCAGCTCGCCGCAGGTCTCGCCCGCGGACACGGTGGAGCCGACCTCGGGGAGCTGGACGAAGACGACATCGCCGAGCGCGTTGGCCGCGTGCTCCGTGATGCCGACCGTCGACACGCCGTCCGCGGCGGCCGACAGCCACTCGTGCTCCTTGCTGTAGCGCAGCTGCTGGGGATTGCTCATGTCCTGAATTCTCCTGTACGCGCGTGAATGCTGGTGAAGGGGGCTGGCTGGAAGCGCACGCGGGCAGCGGTGATGTGCCCGACGTCACGTCCTGGGGCTGCTCGGGGCTACGACAGTGTCACTTCTGACGCTTGTAGAACGGCAGTGCCACGACCTCGTAGGGCTCGTGACTGCCCCGGATGTCCACGCCGACGCCCTCGGTGCCCGGCGCCGCGTGTGCCGCGTCGACGTAGGCCATGGCGATCGGCTTGCCCAGCGTGGGGGAGGGGGCGCCGGAGGTGATCTCGCCGATCACCGCGCCGCCCGCGACGACGGTGTACCCGGCGCGCGGGACCCGGCGGCCCTCGGCGATCAGTCCGACCAGGATCCGCGGCGGGTTCTGCTGCGCGCGCAAGGCGGCCTCGGCGAGCGCCTCGCGGCCCACGAAGTCGCCCTCCTTCTCGAACTTCACCACCCGGCCGAGTCCGGCGTCGAAGGGGGTGAGGTCCGTGGTCAGCTCGTGCCCGTACAGCGGCATGCCCGCCTCCAGGCGCAGCGTGTCCCGGCAGGACAGGCCGCACGGGACCAGGCCGACGCCCTCGCCGGCCTTGGTCAGCGCCTGCCACAGCTCCACGGCGTGCTCCGGCGTCACGAACAGCTCGAAGCCGTCCTCGCCGGTGTAGCCGGTGCGGGCGATCAGCGCGGGGACACCGGCGACCGTGCCGGGCAGCCCGGCGTAGTACTTCAGCCCGTCGAGGTCGGCGTCGGTGAGCGACTTCAGGATGCCCGGGGCCTCGGGCCCCTGCACGGCGATCAGCGCGTAGGCGTCCCGGTCGTCGCGGACCTCGGCGTCGAAGCCCGCCGCACGCTCGGTCAGCGCGTCCAGCACCACCTGGGCGTTGGAGGCGTTGGCCACCACCATGTACTCGGTCTCGGCGAGCCGGTAGACGATCAGGTCGTCCAGGATGCCGCCGTCGGCCTGGCAGATCATGGTGTAGCGGGCCCGGCCGACGCCCACGGAGGCGATGTTGCCGACCAGGGCGAAGTTCAGCAGGGCGGCCGCGTCGGCGCCGGTGACGGTGATCTCGCCCATGTGGGAGAGGTCGAAGAGACCCGCCTTGGTCCGCACGGCGATGTGCTCGTCGCGCTCGGAGCCGTACCGCAGGGGCATGTCCCAGCCGGCGAAGTCGGTCATCGTCGCGCCCAGCGAGCGATGCAGGGCATCGAGCGCGGTGTGACGGAGTTCAGTACTGCTCATCGGTCGGTCGCTCCCAGGGAAGGATGGGACGGGCGAGGAACGTTCCTCCCCATCTGTCATCGGAACCTGAGAGGTTCGCCGGGACCGCCACGGGGACGATCACGGCTTGCACCTTGGGTGGAGCCACTGTCGCAGCGGCCCGCTTTTCAGATGTGCCTCGCCCGCGCGGTAACGGGGCCTGAGAGATTCAAGGGAGGGACTTGCTCCTTCGGCGCCCCGGGCAGACGGACTGCCGGGGACTCTCCCGCGCGGATTCAAGCGGCCGGTATGCAGTTGGCGGCCACATCATTGCACGCCGCACCCCCGCCCGTCAGGGCCGCATCTGTAACCGACCTGTGGCAGGACGCGAACCGAATCGCCGACGACCGTCCATTACCTTCTCTTTACGTATTGCGGGCATGGGTATTGCCAAGCCGACAGGGGGAGGACGATCACGGTGAACAGCACCCCGGCGTACGCCACCGCCACCACCGGCATCGCGGTGCCGGAGCAGCCCTGCGCGCCGGCGCGCGAGCGCTGCGCCGAGCGCCCGGCCCCGGTCGTCCGCGACCTGCGCGACCGCGCCGGCCGCGGCCCGCGCGCCCTGCTCTTCGCACCCGCGGACCTGGTGGTGATCACCGGCCTGCCCGGCAGCGGCAAGTCCACCCTGATGCGGCGCTCGGTCCCCGGCCACCGCATCGACTCCCAGGACACCCGCGACCGCTTCGCGGCCCGCCTGCCCCGCCTCCTGCCCTACGCGCTCTACCGCCCCCTGGTCCGCCTCGCCCACTACGCCGGTCTGCGCCGCGCCCTGCGCACCGGGCACGGCGCCGTGGTCCACGACTGCGGCACCCAGCCCTGGGTGCGCGCCTGGCTCGCCCGCGAGGCCCGCCGCCGCGGCGGCACCCTGCATCTGCTGCTGCTCGACGTCACCCCCGAGACCGCCCGCGAAGGCCAGCGCGAGCGCGGCCGGGGCGTCTCCCGCCACGCCTTCCGCCGCCATCTGCGTACGACCGCCCGGCTGCTCGGCGCGGTCGAGCGGGGCGAGCTGCCCGCGGGCTGCGGCTCGGCGGTGCTGCTGGACCGCGCGGCGGCGGACACCCTGCGGCGGATCGCGTTCACCGGATGACCCCGCCGACCGCGACCGGACCGAGCCGCCTCCCGACCGCGACCGGACCGAGCCGCCTCCCGGCCGCGACCGGGCCGCGCGGCCTCACGGCCGTCACCGGACAGTGCGGCCTCCCGGCCGGGAGCGGACGGTGAGGCGTGCGGATCGTGCGCAGAGGGTGAGGTCTTGTCACCGCCACCCGCTAGCCTTCATGGTCACAGCAGTGGTTCCCAGCAGGCGGTAGGCAGATGGACTTCCCGGCGGACATTCCCGCGGACTTCCCGACACAGGCGCACCCCCAGCCGCACAGCGGCTGGCCCGGCAACGAGCTGGAGGAGGTGCTCTCCGCCTCCCTCGGCATACCCGCCGCGGCGGGCCGGATCATCGAGGTCCTCGGCCGCAGCCTGCTCTGGATCCCGCTGCCCCAGGGCGGCGGCCCGAACAGCGGCCCGCTCGACCTGCCGACACTGGACATCGAAGGCCAGGTGTACGTCCCGGTGTTCAGCTCCGAGGAGCAGCTGCGCCAGGCGGCCGGCTCCCACATGTCGTACACCATCGCCCCCGCCGTTGAGTTCGCCCGCGGTCTGCCCGCGCAGGTCGGCATCGCCGTCAACCCCGACGCCCTGGTCGGCATCCCGCTGCCGCCGGCGGCGGTGGCCGAGCTGTGCCGGTCCGGCCGTACCCCGCTGGACGGCCCCGCCACCGGTGGCCGGGTCCGTCTCTTCGAGCCCGACTGGCAGGACGACCCGGTCGACTTCCTCTCCGCCGCGTCCGCCGAGTTCGCCGAGACCGGCGTCGTCCTCACCGCCCGCCGCTGCCTGGCCGCCGTCGAGACGGCCGACCCGGTCATGTTCGTCGGCGTCGAACTCTCCCAGTGGGAGGGCGACCTGCGCGCCCGCCCCCTGGAGGCCCTCGGTAAAGCCCTCGGAAAGATCCCGGTGCCCTGGCCGGTCACCCTGGTCCTCCTGGACGTGACGGACGACCCGGTGGCCGCATGGCTCAAGTCGAACGTCCGCCCCTTCTATCAGTACGGCCACTAGAAGCCGGCGCGGGGGCTCCCGACCAGGGGCGCGGGCGACGGCGCGGGACACCACGACGGACCCGCACCCGCGCACGGACAAGAGGCCACGAGCCGGTCGGCGCATAAGCTGTCCCCGAACACCGGGGCACCGACGAAGAAGGGCACGACAGGTGAGCGCGAGCCAGATCGGCAGCGTAGGCGGCGGCAGCGTGGAGCACATGCTGCGCCAGGTCACCCCCGGCCGCTACGACGCCTACGAAGCCCTGCTGCGCGCCCTCGCCTCCCCGTCCTCCGGCCAGATCTGGATGCTGCTGTGGCACGGCCAGGGCGGCTCCCCGGACGCCCAGTACGGAAACATGGAAGTGGAGGGCTTCCACTACGCCCCCTGCGTCACCTCCGCCCAGGAACTCTCGGCCAGCGGCTGGAACCGGTCGTACGAGGTCGTCGACGCGCTCGACGTGGCCCGCACCCTCTACCCGGACCACTACGGCCTCTGGCTCAACCCGCACGGCCCCGGCGGCGGCGTCGGCATCCCCTGGCTGGACCTGCGCCGCATCGCCACGGGCCTGGACCGCCAGCCCGCCGGTCCCCTCCGGCTGACCGAACCCGGGATCGAGATCCCCCAGTTCTACGCCCTGCTCGCGCAGAACGCCCACCGCACCCCGGCCCTGCGCTCGCTGCGCCGCGCCTGGGTGCATCCCGCGCTCGGCGCGCCGTACCTCGCCATCGGCCTGGACGTCTACGACACCTCGCCGGCCGCGGTCGACTCGGTGCGCGCGATGATGCAGCAGTCCATCGGCGCGGTTCCCGAGGGGCTGCCGGTGTCGACCGTCGCGATGACCGACGACTACGACCCGGTGGTGATCTGGCTGCGGGCCAATGCCCGCCCGTTCTACGACCGCGAAGCCCACGCGGCCCCGCCCCCGCCCCAGCTCCAGGCCTCCCCCCAGCAGCAGGCCCCGGCCGCCGGATACGGATATCCGCCGGTGCGCGGCAGCTACTGACCCGGTCCGGCGAGCCCCGGCCCCCGTCGCCGTACGCCGGTCCGGCGAACCCCGGCTCCCGCTGCCGCACGCCCGCCGCTGACCTCGACGTTCGGCGCCCATGGCGCCTCGTGCGCGCACGGATCGTCGTCCGTTCGGCGTGACGTCCTGTCCGCATAACAGGAAACGCCTGCTTGCATCACGGTTGCGCATCCATTCCCTGTCAAGGCTGGCGGCTGATCGCGCCAGCGTTGAAGACTCCCCCTTCAAGGGGTTCGCCCCTGTGTACGACGGACTGTTTGATGCCGCTACCAGCGGCAAGTGCGGGCCGGCTACAGCCGGTTGAGAGGGGTCCCAGCCTGATGACGGCACCATTGCACGAGCCGACCGCGGAAGCGGCCCCGGGTGCGGCCGAGGAAGCTGCGGTCGCGGCCACCGGCGCGACGGCCGTCCAGGGCCGGTCCCTGGGCCGCATCGCCTGGGAACGCCTCAAGCGGGACAGACTCGCCCTGACGGGCGGCATAGTCGTGCTCCTCCTCATCGTGATCGCGCTGCTCGCACCGGTGATCACGAGCCTCGTCGGCCAGGACCCGGACGTCTACCACCAGGGCCTGATCGACCCGCTGTTCAGCACCCCCAAGGGTTCGCTGGGCGGCATCAGCGGCGACCACCTGCTCGGTGTGGAGCCGGTCAACGGCCGCGACATCTTCGCCCGCGTCCTGTACGGCGCCCGGATCTCGCTGCTCGTCGGCTTCCTGTCCGCGGTGGTCGCCGTCGTCCTGGGCACGGTCCTCGGCATCCTGGCGGGCTTCTTCGGCGGCTGGGTGGACTCCCTCATCAGCCGCGTCATGGACGGCCTGCTCGCCTTCCCGCAGCTGCTCTTCATCATCGCGCTGGTCTCCGTCATGCCCAACCAGATGCTCGGGCTCACCGGCACGGGCGTGCGCGTCTTCGTGATGATCCTGGTCATCGGCTTCTTCGGGTGGCCGTACATCGGCCGGGTGGTCCGTGGCCAGACGCTCTCGATGCGCGAGCGAGAGTACGTCGAGGCGGCGCGCTCGCTCGGCGCCGGGCAGTTCTACATCCTCTTCAAGGAGCTGCTGCCCAACCTCGTCGCGCCCATCATCGTCTACACGACGATGATGATCCCCACGAACATCCTCACCGAGGCGGCACTCAGCTTCCTGGGCGTGGGCGTCAAGCCGCCCACCTCTTCCTGGGGGCAGATGCTCTCGAGCGCGATCGACTACTACGACTCGGACCCCATGTACATGGTGATCCCCGGCGTGGCGATCTTCATCACGGTTCTTGCCTTCAACCTCTTCGGCGACGGCGTGCGGGACGCGCTCGACCCGAAGGGTTCCCGCTGAAGTGCCGTACCCCAAGCGTCCCGTGTGCTCATCCACGGGGTCTCTCATCAATTCCGGAGGATCCGAGATCGTGACTACCCAACGCACCTCAGGGCGGCGCAAGCAGGCCCTTGCCGCTGCCGCAGTGGTCGCCGGGCTGCTGACCACGGCGGCGTGCGGCGGAGGCAACGACGGCGGCTCGAAGAACGGTGCAGCCGGCTTCGACGCGGCGAACAACAAGGTGGCCCAGGCCGACCAGGCCAAGAAGGGCGGCACGCTGAAGTTCGTGAGCACGCAGGACGCCGACTCGTGGGACACCACGCGCGGCTACTACGGGTTCATGTGGGACTTCTCGCGCTACTACAGCCGCCAGCTGCTCACCTACAAGACCGAGCCGGGCGCCGAGGGCGCGAAGGTCACCCCGGACCTCGCCACGGACATGGGCAAGGTGACGGACGGCGGCAAGACCTACACCTTCACCCTGCGTGACGGCGGTACCTGGGAAGACGGCAAGGCGATCACCTCCCAGGACATCAAGTACGGCATCGAGCGCGTCTGGGCGCAGGACGTCCTGTCGGGCGGTCCGATCTACCTGCAGCAGATGCTGGACCCGAAGAACACCTACAAGGGTCCGTACAAGGACACCGCGAAGGACCACCTGGGTCTGAAGGCGATCGACACGCCGGACGCCAAGACGATCGTCTTCCACCTGCCGAAGGCCAACTCGGACTTCCTCCAGGTGCTGGCGATGACCGCGGCCTCCCCGGTCCGCCAGGACAAGGACACCAAGTCCAAGTACGGTCTGCACCCGTTCTCCTCGGGCCCGTACAAGTTCGACTCCTACAGCCCGGGCAAGAACCTGGTCCTGGTCCGCAACACCAACTGGAAGGCGTCCTCGGACCCGGTCCGCAAGGCGTACCCGGACAAGATCACCCTGGACATCTCCACCAACCAGGCCGACTCGGACCAGCGTCTGATCAACGGCGACTACGACATCGACGCCTCCCAGACGGGCCTCGGCTCGCAGGGCCGTCAGATCGCCCTGAAGCAGCACAAGGCCAACCTGGACAACCCGGTCTCCGGCTTCATCCGCTACGCGGTCTTCCCGCAGAGCGTCAAGCCGTTCGACAACGAGCACTGCCGCAAGGCCGTGATCTACGCCGCCGACCACGTGTCGCTGCAGACCGCCCGCGGTGGCCCCATCGCCGGTGGTGACATCGGCACCAACATGCTCCCGCCGTCGGTCGCCGGTGGCGAGGGCCAGAAGTACGACCCGTACCAGATCGCGACCAAGAACAAGAACGGCAACGTCGCCCTGGCCAAGCAGGAGCTGAAGGCCTGCGGCAAGCCGAGCGGCTTCAGCACCACCATCGCGGTCCGCAACAACAAGCAGCAGGAAGTGGCCACGGCCGAGTCCCTGCAGGCCTCGCTGAAGAAGGTCGGCATCAACGCCGACATCTACCAGTACGACGGCTCGCAGAGCCCGGGCATCATCGGCTCGCCCTCGAACGTCGCGAAGAAGAAGCTCGGCATCATCATCATGGGCTGGGGTCCGGACTTCCCGACCGTCCAGGGCTACGGCATCCCGCTGTGGAGCAGCAGCTACATCCTGCAGAGCGGTAACAACAACTACGCCCTGATCAAGGACAAGTCGATCGACGGCCTGTTCGACCAGTACACCAGCACGCTGGACGAGGCGAAGAAGACCCAGATCTCCACGGAGATCAACCACAAGGTCATGGAGGGCGCGTACTACCTGCCCTTCACCTTCGAGCGGCTGCTCAACATCCGCTCCTCGCGTGTGGCCAACGTGTACACGACGAACGCGTACAGCGGCTACTACGACTTCGTCAACCTCGGTCTGAAGTCCACGAAGTAATCCCGGCACACCCGCCGAACGGCACGAAAGGCAGGTGAAGGCCGGCGCGGCGAGCCGCGGGCCCACCGGAAGATCTCCGGGGGCCCGCGGTCCGCGGCGGGCCGTTAGCTGTGCTCGCTTACCTCATCAGGCGGCTGTTCGCCGCCGCAGTGATGCTGGTAGTCATCATTCTGGTGGTCTTCAGCATCTTCTTCCTCGTCCCCAAGTGGGCGGGCGTGGACATCGCCACGAGTTTCGTGGGCAAGCAGGCAGACCCCCACGCGGTCGCGGCGGTGCGCGAGAAGCTGGGTCTGAGCGACCCGATCTACGCGCAGGTCTGGCACTTCTTCAAGGGCATCTTCGTAGGCCGCACCTACTCGGCCGGCGGCGATGTCACCCACTGTGCCGCTCCGTGCTTCGGCTACTCCTTCCGCAGCGAGCAGGCCGTCTGGCCGGTGCTGACCGACCGCTTCCCGGTGACCCTGGGGCTGGCGCTCGGTGCCGCCGTGCTGTGGCTGGTCTTCGGTGTCGCCGCGGGTGTGCTCTCCGCCCTCAAGCGGGGCAGCCTGTGGGACCGCGGCGCGATGGTCGTCGCCCTCAGCGGTGTCTCCCTGCCGATCTACTTCACGGGCCTGCTCGCCTCGGCGATCTTCGTCTTCGGACTGAAGTGGTTCAACGGCCAGTACGTCTCGATCAGCGACAGCTTCTCCGGCTACTTCGAAGGCATGATCCTGCCCTGGATCACCCTCGCCTTCCTGTACGCGGCGATGTACGCCCGTATCACCCGCGCGACGATGATGGAGATCCTCGGCGAGGACTACATCCGCACCGCCCGCGCCAAGGGCCTCACCGAGCGGGTCGTCATCAGCAAGCACGCCATGCGCTCGACGATGACCCCGATCCTGACCATGCTCGGCATGGACCTCGGCGCCCTCATCGGCGGCGCGATCCTCACCGAGACCACGTTCAGCATCCCCGGCCTCGGCCAGGCCGTGCTGACCGCCATCAAGAACCAGGACCTCCCCATCATCCTGGGCGTCACCCTGATCACCTCTCTCGCGGTGCTCCTCGCCAACCTTGCGGTGGACGTCCTCTACGCCGTGATCGACCCCCGAGTGAGGCTTTCATGACCGAACTCAGCAAGACCGGAGCGGCCGTGGGCGAGCCCACGGACGCCTCGTCCGCACCGACCTCCTTCCTCGAAGTGCGCGACCTGAAGGTGCACTTCCCGACCGACGACGGCCTGGTGAAGTCCGTCGACGGCCTGAGCTTCAAGCTGGAGAAGGGCAAGACCCTCGGCATCGTGGGCGAGTCGGGTTCCGGCAAGTCCGTGACCTCGCTCGGCATCATGGGCCTGCACACCGCCGGCCAGTACGGCAAGCGCAAGGCGCAGATCTCGGGCGAGATCTGGCTGAACGGCACCGAGCTGCTCTCCGCCGACCCCGACCACGTGCGCCGGATGCGCGGCCGCGAGATGGCGATGATCTTCCAGGATCCGCTGTCGGCGCTGCACCCGTACTACACGATCGGCGCGCAGATCGTGGAGGCCTACCGGATCCACCACGACGTCGACAAGAAGACCGCCAAGCGCCGTGCGGTCGAGATGCTCGACCGGGTGGGCATCCCGCAGCCCGACAAGCGGGTGGACAGCTACCCGCACGAGTTCTCCGGCGGTATGCGCCAGCGCGCCATGATCGCGATGTCGCTCGTGAACAACCCCGAGCTGCTCATCGCGGACGAGCCGACCACCGCGCTCGACGTGACGGTCCAGGCGCAGATCCTGGACCTGATCCGCGATCTGCAGAAGGAGTTCGGCTCCGCGGTCATCATCATCACCCACGACCTGGGCGTCGTCGCCGAACTCGCCGACGACATCCTGGTGATGTACGGCGGCCGCTGCGTCGAGCGCGGTCCGGCCGAGAAGGTGTTCTACGAGCCCCGCCACCCCTACACCTGGGGTCTGCTCGGCTCGATGCCGCGTCTGGACCGCGACCAGCAGGAGCGCCTGATCCCGGTCAAGGGCTCCCCGCCCTCGCTGATCAACATCCCGTCCGGCTGCGCCTTCAACCCGCGCTGCCCGTACGCCGACGTCCCGAAGGACAACCTGACCCGCACGGTCCGTCCGGAGCTGACCGAGGTCGCCGACAAGCACTGGGCCGCCTGCCACATGTCGCAGGAGCAGCGGGAACGGATCTGGACCGAAGAGATTGCGCCGAAGCTGTGAGTGAGAACGCAGAGGACAAAGCAGTGAGCATCCCTGCACAGAGCGACGGCGCCGAGGCCTCTTCGACGGACACCAAGGCCTCCGGTACGGCCACGCTCAGCAAGGACGCCGCACCCGGCGAGACCCTGCTGAAGGTGACCGGGCTGCAGAAGCACTTCCCGATCAAGAAGGGCCTGTTGCAGCGGCAGGTCGGCGCCGTGCGCGCGGTCGACGGGCTCGACTTCGAGGTCCGCTCCGGCGAAACCCTCGGCGTCGTGGGCGAGTCGGGCTGCGGCAAGTCGACGATGGGGCGGCTGATCACCCGGCTGCTCGAACCGACCGCGGGGAAGATCGAGTTCGAGGGCAAGGACATCACGCACCTCGGCGTGAGCGGCATGCGTCCCATGCGCCGCGATGTGCAGATGATCTTCCAGGACCCGTACTCGTCGCTGAACCCGCGGCACACCATCGGCACGATCGTCGGGGCTCCCTTCCGGCTCCAGGGCGTCGAGCCCGAGGGCGGCGTCAAGAAGGAGGTCCAGCGGCTGCTGTCGGTCGTCGGCCTCAACCCCGAGCACTACAACCGCTATCCGCACGAGTTCTCCGGCGGTCAGCGCCAGCGCATCGGCATCGCCCGCGCGCTCGCCCTGAAGCCGAAGCTGGTCGTCGCGGACGAGCCGGTCTCCGCGCTGGACGTGTCGATCCAGGCGCAGGTCGTGAACCTCATGGACGACCTCCAGGAGGAACTGGGCCTGACGTATGTGATCATCGCGCACGACCTCTCGGTCGTCCGGCACGTCTCGGACCGCATCGCGGTGATGTACCTCGGCAAGATCGTCGAACTGGCCGACCGCGACTCGCTGTACAGGGCGCCGATGCACCCGTACACCAAGGCGCTGATGTCGGCGGTGCCGATCCCGGACCCGAGGCGCAAGAGCGCCAAGAGCGAGCGGATCCTGCTCAAGGGCGACGTGCCGTCGCCGATCGCGCCGCCCTCGGGCTGCCGCTTCCACACCCGGTGCTGGAAGGCGACGGAGATCTGCCGGACCACCGAGCCCGTGCTGCTGGAGCTGCAGCCCGGTCAGCGGGTCGCCTGCCACCACCCGGAGAACTTCGAGGACCAGGCCCCGCAGGACACGGTCCTGCTGACCGCCGCGAAGGAGGCGGCGGAGCTGGTCGCGGACGAGGTTCTCGCCGAGTCGGCGGAGACGTCGGCGGCGGTGGCGGCGGAGCTGGCGGAAGAGACCGCGGAGGCGAGCGCCGAGGCGAGCGCGGCGGACACCCCGGCGGACACCGCCGAAGAGTCCGCGCGGGAGAACACCCCGGCCGAGGCCTCCGACGCCGGATCCGACTCCGAGGCGGGATCGGCCACCGGCTCCGAGACCGAGTCCCAGGAGTCAACCGACAAGTAGCACATGACAACTGGGCAAAGTCATGTACGCGCATGAACGGGAGAGCGCACAGTCGTCCGTGTCCGACCAGTGATCGGTACACGCTCGAAAGGGACGACTGATGGCACTCTCCCGTTCGGCACGTCTGGGGACCCTCGCGACCGCGGCGGTCTCCTTTCTCGTCATCGCCGCCGCGCCCGCTCCCACCCATGGCGCCCCCGGCATCGGTGACCCGTACTTCCCCGACCTCGGCAACGGCGGCTTCGACGCCCTCCACTACGACCTCTCCGTCGCCTACGCCCCGGACACCGGCCGTCTGGACGGCCGTACGACCCTCACCGCCCGCGCCACGCAGAACCTGTCGTCCTTCGACCTGGATCTGCAGCAGTTGGACGTCAGCGGTGTCGAAGTCGACGGCAGACGCGCCGAGTTCACGCGCACCGGGGACGAACTCGTCATCACCCCGCGCCACAGCCTCGCCCGGGGCCGGCACTTCCGGGTGACCGTCACCTACGGCGGCGTACCGCAGCCCCTCAGCGGGCCCATCGTGTTCGGCTCCAAGTACGGCTGGATGAAGACCGCCGACGGCGTCTTCGTCGCCTGTGAACCCAACGCCGCCTCCACCTGGTTCCCGTCCAGCGACCACCCCTCCGACAAGGCCACCTACGACATCCGGATCAAGGCGCCCGCGGGCCTGACCGGGGTCTCCAACGGCCGGCTCGTGTCGACGTACGACAAGGGCGGCTCGACGTACACCCACTGGCGCGAGTCGAAGCCCATGGCGACCTATCTCGCCACCGCCACCATCGGGAAGTTCGACGTGCGCACCGGGCGGACCCCGGGCGGCATCCCGATCTACGTGGCGATCGACCCCGTCCTGAAGAACAGCAACAAGGTCGATGTGTACGCCGTCACGGCCGCCGCGACCGACTACTGGTCGAAGGTCTTCGGGCCGTACCCGTTCGAGGAGACCGGCGCGATCGTGGACGACATGCCCGAGGCCGGGTTCTCGCTGGAGGTGCAGAGCAAACCCGCCTACTCGGCGGTGCGCAACGAGACCACGATCGTGCACGAGCTGGCGCACCAGTGGTTCGGCGACTCGGTGAGCGTGGCGCGGTGGAAGGACATCTGGCTCAACGAGGGCTTCGCCACGTACGCCCAGTGGCTGTGGGCGGAGCACCAGGGCGCCCGCTCGGCCCATGACTCCTTCCTCGCCGACTACAACTCCGTCCCCGCCACGTCCTCCTTCTGGAAGACCGAGGTGGCCGACCCGCAGCGCGACACGATGTTCGCCTCCGCCGTGTACGACCGGGGCGCGATGACGCTGCAGATGCTCCGGGAGCGGATCGGCGACAAGGCCTTCTTCACGCTGCTGCCCGCCTGGACGCGGCTCCACCGGTACGGCAACGCGGACACCGCCGACTTCATCCGCCTCGCCGAGCGCGTCAGTGGACAGCAACTGGGCGATCTCTTCGACACCTGGCTCTTCACCACAGGGAAACCTGCACTGTGAGCCTGGCTTTGTAAGGTTCCTGCCCTTCGGCAGGTGAGAATGTCGGGGTGCAGCTCCAGCAGATCTTCAGCCCCTCCGTCCAGCACACGCTCGATGTCATCGGCATCTTCGTGTTCGCGATCTCCGGCGCGCTGCTGGCCGTCCGGAAGAACTTCGACGTGTTCGGCATCGCCGTACTCGCCGAGGTGACCGCGCTGGGCGGAGGGCTGTTCCGCGACCTGGTCATCGGAGCCGTGCCCCCGGCCGCCTTCACCGACCTCGGGTACTTCGTGACCCCGCTGATCGCCGCGCTGGTCGTCTTCTTCCTGCATCCGCACGTGGAGCGCATCCAGGCGGCGGTGCTGGTCTTCGACGCGGCCGGCCTCGGCCTGTTCTGCGTCAGCGGTACGACGAAGGCGTACAGCTACGGCCTCAACCTGACCGCGTCGGCGACGCTCGGCCTCGCCACCGCGGTCGGCGGCGGTGTGCTCCGGGACGTACTCGCCAACGAGGTTCCCTCACTGCTGCGCTGGGACCGCGATCTGTACGCGGTCCCAGCGATCGTCGGCGCCACGATGGTGGTGCTGTGCCTGCGCTACGACGTCCTCACCCCGTTCACCAGCGCAGTCGCCGCCGTCACGGCTTTCGTGCTGCGCCTGCTCGCGATGCGGTTCCACTGGCGAGCTCCGCGCGCGTGGAACCGGCGTTCGACGGTGACCGAGGAGTAGTGCCGGTCGTCCCGGCGGCGTTCCCGGTGAGGGATCCCGGGGACCCGTTGAGCGACCGGTCCTGGCCCTTGGCGTGGTTCTGGCCCATCTGCAGGGTCAGCCAGCGGAACACCGCGTCGACCTGGGGCTTCCACAGCGCCATGTTGTGGCCGCCCGCGCTGCGCGGCAGGAACACCACGTGCACGGTCGTCGGCGCCTTGGCGATGGACTCCAGCGCCACGCCAGCCTGGTAGCCGTCGCCCGACTCGCCGGAGACGTAGAGCGCGATCCGCGGCGGCGCGGCCGCCTTCTTCAGCAGCAGGTAGGGGTTGTTCTCGTTGCGCAGGGCGGGGTTCTGCGCGGCGAGGGAGTTGCGCTCGCCGATCGGGTCGTTGTAACCGGACAGGCTGACCGCGGCGCGGTAGCGGTCCGGGTGCGCCACGGCCAGCTTGACCGCGCAGTGGGCGCCCGCCGAGTATCCGGCCACGGCCCAGCCCTGCGGCGCCGGCTGGGCGCGGAAGTTGTCCGTGACCATCTTCGGCACGTCGATGCTGAGCCAGGTGTCGGCGTTGACCTGACCGGGGATGTTCGCGCAGCCGGTGTCGACGCCGGCCAGCAGGTTGGTGCGCGGGGCGACGAGGATGAAGGGCGCCACCTGGCCGCTCTTCATCAGCGGCAGCAGCTGCTCGTGCGTCTTCATGGAGCCGAACCAGGCCTTGGCCGAGCCGGGGTAGCCCGGGAGCAGCTCCACCACCGGGAACTTCTTGTTGCGGTAGGCCGGGTCGTTGTACTGCGGCGGCAGCCAGACGTAGACCTCGGCGTTCACCCCGGAGACCCGGCCCTTGAGCTGGGTGACGCGGACTCCGCCGGCCTGACCCATGGCGGGCCCGGAGGCCGACGTGAAGTTCTGCTTGACCTTGGGCAACCGTTTCACCGCTATGCCACCGGTCCCGTCCCGGCCCAGGTCCTGGGCCTGCTGGACGTGGTTGCCGGTGCCGAGCAGGTCGGCCCAGTTGTCGTACAGGTTGTTCTGGTTGTTGACCAGAACGAAGATCAGTGTGACGGCGGTGCCCTGGGCGAACAGCAGCATGACCAGCCGGGCCGCGGCGCGCAGGGGCTTGGGCCCGCGCACTCGCGACCACAGCACGAGCGGCAGTATCAATGCGACCACGGCCAGCACGATGGTCGTGTAGAGGAACGGAGTCCCGGTGAGGCTCATGTCCCCATAGAGGGGAATCAGGGCTTCGAGGTTGTGGACGTGTCCGGACACTTACCGAGAAATTGCCGGAACCTCACTCGACCGAGGGATCCAAGCCTACTCCTTCACCCGCGCACCACACAAAGCTACCGCTTAGTAGTTTCCTGTTGTACCGTTCATCCATGCCAGAAGCAGCTTCCGCACCCTCCTCCTCGCGGGCCGTGATCGGCGACAGCGAGTTCGACCGCGACACCGCGGTCACCCGGCGCGAGCCCGGCGTCTACGACATCGACCTGTCCGCCGGCTGGACCATCTTCGGTGCCGTCAACGGCGGCTTTCTGCTGGCCGTCCTCGGCCGGGCCCTCGCGGACGCCCTCCCGCACCCGGACCCCTTCGCCGTCTCCGCGCACTATCTGACCGCCTCCCGGCCCGGCCCGGCCCTCGTGCGCACCGAGGTGGTCCGCACCGGCCGCACCCTCTCCACCGGACAGGCCTCGCTCTTCCAGTACGACGACGAGGGCAACAAGGTCGAACGCATCCGCGTCCTCGCCTCCTACGGCGACCTCGCGGACCTCCCCGACGACGTCCGTACGACGGCGACACCCCCCGCGATCCCGCCGCTGGAGCAGTGCTTCGGCGCGGACGACGCACCTGCTCCGGTGCCGGGCGGCTCTGCCATCGCCGACCGGCTGATGCTCAAGCTCGACCCGTCGACCCTCGGCTGGGCGCTCGGCGCGCCCTCCGGCAAGGGGGAGATGCGCGCCTGGTTCGGTCTGGCCGACGGCCGCGACGCGGACCCCTTCTCGCTGCTGCTGGCGGTGGACGCGCTGCCGCCCACCGCCTTCGAGATCGGCATCGCGGGCTGGGTCCCCACGGTGGAACTCACCGTCCATGTCCGCCGCCGCCCCGCCCCCGGCCCGCTGCGCGTGTCCATCACCACCCGCAATCTGGCCGGCGGCTTCCTGGAGGAGGACGCCGAGGTCTGGGACGCCGAGGACCGCCTGGTCGCCCAGTCCCGCCAACTGGCCCGCGCCCGCCTCGCCTGAACGAGACCCCGGGGCACGGTGGGTGCGCCCCTGGGGTCCGGTCCACGAGGCGCGCCCGCCTCGTCCTCGCCGCGGGTCGGGAGCCGAGCTGCCGGAGTCCTTCCGGCCTGCCCACCGGCGCCGCCGGGTGCCGCCGTCCGGGCGGTACGCCGTCCGTGCGGGGCGGTTCAGTCCAGCCAGTGGCGGCGGCCGACGGTGATGAGGCGCAGCTGGCGGGCGGCGAGCTGGGTGACGCGTTCCCGCTGCTCCGCCGGGGCCTCCAGGGCCTCCAGGAAGAGGGAGGCGGTGATGAGCATCTGGTCGACGTAGAGGTGCGCGAGCATCAGCAGATCGTCGTCGTTCCAGCCCGCCGCCTCGGAGTCCTTGGCCAGCTCGGCCTTCACCTCCTCGGCGAACCGGACCAGTTGGGCCCGGATGGCCTCCCGCACCGGCTGCACCCCGCCGTGCCGCTCCCGGGCGATGAACCGGACGTGCGCGGGGTGCGTGTCCACGTGCCGGGCGATCAACTCGATGGCGCGCGCGATGCGTTCCTCGCTGCCGCCCGCCGTGGACACCGTCGTCCGCACCATCGGATGCAGACTGCCCAGCGCCTCGTCGACCAGCGCGACGCCGAGATCGGCGGTCGAGCGGAAGTGCCGGTAGAAGGCGGTCGGGGCGACGCCAACGGCCCGGGTGACCTCGCGCAGACCCAGGCTGCTCAGGCTCTGCTCCTCCAGCAGCGCGAGCGCGGCGTCGAGGAACGCCTGCCGGGTCTTCTGCTTCTGCGCCTGCCGGATGCCGAGGGTGTGACTCATGTCATCCAGTTAACAACTGTTCTCCGGAATTAGAAAGCCGTGCGGCGCGCTAGAGTAGAAGTCAGTGAACAACTGTTACTACAACTGTTCACCGAAACTTCACACCGGCCTGAAATACGAGGCATCCCGGAGGGGGGATCTGATCCCATGCTGTTTCTCGTCGCCGCGCTCATGCTGCTCGGTGTCGTGCTGGGCACCGTGGCCCACATGCCGCTGACCGCCACCGCTGTCGTCGCCGCCGTCATCGCCGTCTGGCTCGGCGTCTTCGCGATCCGCGAGCGCCACGGCCGCCGGCGCCGCACGCCGGCCAACTGACCGTCCGTCACGTCCTTCAGGAGCTGAGCACCATGCAACTCACCGCACCGGTCACGACAGGCGACGAGTCCCGTCCGGCCGCGCGTGACGCCGACGGCATGGCCGTGGCGTCCTTCATCCTCGGCCTTCTCGGCCTGCTCGTCCTCAACATCTTCCTCGGCCCGATCGCCATCGTCCTCGCCGCGGTCTCCCTCTGGCGCGGCACCGCCCGCCGCGGCCGGGCTCTGCTGGGGCTCACCCTGGGCATCGCCGACCTGGCCGTCCTCGGGATCGCCATGGAGCTGTCCCACACACTGTCCTGGAGTCTGTGACCAGGAGAGCCGAACACCGGCCGACGGCCCGGCCCCCGAGGACGACGGGGCATCCGGCCGCCGTGCACGCCCGGGCACTGCGCCGCCGAGCCCGGGTGCGACCCCGGCAAGGCGCATCCGCCGCCCAGGCCGACTGCAGGGGCCCCGTAGAATCGGGCTCACCATGGCTTACCTCGACCACGCCGCGACAACCCCGATGCTCCCGGAAGCGGCAGAGGCTCTGACCGCCCAGTTGAGCATCACGGGCAACGCCTCCTCCCTCCACGCATCCGGCCGCCAGGCACGCCGCACGGTGGAGGAATCCCGCGAGAGCCTCGCGGAAGCGCTCGGCGCCCGCCCCAGCGAGGTCGTGTTCACTTCGGGCGGCACCGAGGCCGACAACCTCGCCGTCAAGGGCCTGTACTGGTCCCGCCGCGACGCCGACCCGGCCCGCACGCGCGTCCTCGCCAGCCCCGTCGAGCACCACGCCGTCCTGGACGCGGTCCACTGGCTCGGTGAACACGAGGGCGCCACGGTCGAGTACCTCCCGGTCGACTCCTACGGCCGGGTCCACCCGGGCGCCCTGCGCGAGGCCATCGCCCGCAACCCCGACGACGTCGCCCTGGTCACCGTGATGTGGGCCAACAACGAGATCGGCACGATCCTGCCGGTCCGTGAACTCGTCGACGTGGCGGCCGAGTTCGGCATCCCGATGCACGCGGACGCGGTCCAGGCCTTCGGTCAGGTCCCGCTCGACTTCGCCGCCTCCGGCCTCGCCGCGATGACCGTCTCCGGGCACAAGATCGGCGGCCCGTACGGCATCGGTGCGCTGCTGCTCGGCCGCGACCACACCCCCGTACCCGTGCTGCACGGCGGCGGCCAGGAGCGGCATGTCCGCTCCGGCACCCTCGACGTCCCCGCCATCGCGTCCTTCGCCGTCGCCGGCCGGCTGGCCACCGAGCGGCGCGAGTGGTTCGCCCGCGAGATCGGCGCCCTGCGCGACCGGTTGATCGAGGCCGTCCGCGGTGCCGTCCCGGACGTCGTCCTCGGCGGCGACCCGGCGCCCGAGGGCCGGCTGCCGGCCAACGCGCACTTCACCTTCCCCGGCTGTGAGGGCGACTCCCTGCTGCTCCTGCTGGACGCCCAGGGCATCGAGTGCTCGACCGGTTCCGCCTGCACCGCGGGCGTCGCCCAGCCCAGCCATGTTCTGCTGGCCACCGGCACGGACCCGGATCTGGCCCGCGGCACCCTGCGCTTCTCGCTCGGCCACACCTCCACGGAGGCGGACGTGGCGGCCGTCGCCAGGGCGATCGGTCCGGCGGTGGAGCGGGCGCGGGCGGCCGGACTCAGCTGAGGCGAGAGCGGGGGCGGGCGGCACGGCCCGAAAAAGGGGACGGCCCGGGCGCGCGGCCCGGGCACAGAGGCGACCTACGAGGCGGGTTCCCTTCGCCGGTATTGTCCGGATCAGGTAGTTGGGGGTCGCCTTCCGGTCCAGTCCTTGCGACCTTCCAGCCTCTCAGCCCGAGCGTCGACGTCGGCACCAGCGGAGACGATGTACCTCTCGTTGAAGAGAACAGGTATCTCTCGCTGAAGTCGGCTACTCCGCTTGGACTCCCTCACTCGTCCCGTAGGTCTGTTCTCAGCATAGGTCCACCCATACCAGACAAAAAGGGCCTAGCTCTTGATTTTTTGCAGATACCGCTCCCAGTCCCAGTGCGGCCCCGGATCGGTGTGGTCCGTACCCGGCACCTCCACGTGCCCGATGATGTGCTCACGGTCCACGGGGATGCCGTAGCGCCCGCATATCGCTGCCGTCAGCCGAGCCGAGGACGAGTACATGGCATCCGTGAAGGAGGAGGCGTCGTCCACGAAACCCTCGTGCTCGATGCCGACGCTGCGTTCGTTGTACGCCCGCTCGCCCGCGTGGAAGGCCACGTCCAGCTCCCGTATCAGCTGGGTGATCCGGCCGTCCTTGCGCACGATGTAGTGAGCCGCCGCCCCGTGCGCGGGGTCCTGGAAGACCTTCACCGCGCTCGCGTAGCTGCCCTGTGTGACATGGACGACTACCCGGTCGACCGGGTAGTCGTCCGGCCGGTCCGCCCGGCGGTAGTTGGCCGAGGAGGCCGCCACCCAGCGTGCGCCACGGAAGTCCACGGCCCCCGCCACCCGGGGCCTCTCCACTCCGGGCAGCCGCCACCACAGGTGCCTCAGCTCCTCGCGGGCCAGCGCGGCCGTGCCCACGGCGGCCGCCGTGCCGCCGACGAACAGGGCCCGCCGCCCCAGCCGCCGATCCGTGTCGCTCATGCCCGCCCCCGCCCGTGCCCCCGCCCTTGTGATCGTGAACGGACGACCGGCGGCCCGGGTTCCCGCGGCCCCTTACCCTGGAAGGGCTATGACTGAGACCCCGCAGCGCCCCCTCCGCGTCCTCGCCGCCATGTCCGGTGGAGTCGACTCCGCCGTCGCCGCCGCGCGTGCCGCGGAAGCCGGCCACGACGTCACCGGCGTCCACCTCGCGCTCTCCGCGAACCCGCAGTCCTTCCGGACCGGCGCGCGGGGCTGTTGCACCATCGAGGACTCCCGCGACGCCCGCCGCGCGGCCGACGTCATCGGCATCCCGTTCTACGTCTGGGACCTCGCCGACCGCTTCCGCGAGGACGTCGTCGAGGACTTCGTCGCCGAGTACGAGGCCGGCCGCACCCCCAACCCGTGCCTGCGCTGCAACGAGAAGATCAAGTTCGCCGCCCTGCTCGACAAGGCGCTGGCCCTCGGCTTCGACGCGGTCTGCACCGGCCACTACGCGCAGGTGATCGTGCGCGAGGACGGCTCCCGCGAGCTGCACCGCGCCTCCGACATGGCGAAGGACCAGTCGTACGTGCTCGGCGTCCTGGACGACAGGCAGCTCGCCCACGCCATGTTCCCGCTCGGCGACACGGTCACCACCAAGGAGGAGATCCGCGCCGAGGCCGAGCGCCGGGACCTGGCGGTCGCCAAGAAGCCCGACTCGCACGACATCTGCTTCATCGCCGACGGCGACACCCAGGGCTTCCTGGCCCAGCGGCTCGGCAAGGCCGAGGGCGACATCGTGGACGAGTCCGGCGCCCGGCTCGGCACGCACGAGGGCGCGTACGGCTTCACCATCGGCCAGCGCAAGGGCCTGCGCATCGGCACCCCGGCCCCCGACGGCAAGCCCCGCTACGTCCTCGACATCTCCCCGGTCACCAACACGGTCACCGTCGGCCCCGCCGCGTCCCTGGACGTCACCGCCCTCACCGCGGTCAAGCCCCGCTGGTGCGGCACCGCCCCCGTCGGCCCCGGCACGTACACCGCCCAGCTGCGCGCCCACGGCGGCGAGAGCGAGGTCACCGCGGAACCGGTCGGCGGCGAGCTGCGCGTGACCTTCACCGAGCCGGTCCGTGGCGTGGCCCCCGGCCAGGCGATCGTCCTGTACGACGGCACGCGCGTGGTGGGCTCGGCGACGATCGCGACGACCACGCGCGCGCCGGTCGCGGCGGTGTAGCGGCCGCTCACGCCGCGACGAACTCCGCCAGCACCGGCCCCAGGACCTGCGGTTCCACCATGTGGGTCTGCCCCTCCAGGACCCGGTACGTGCCCTGCGGCACGCTCTCGGCGACCGCGCGGGAGGCGTCGCGCATCCACCCCGGGCTCGCCCCGCCCGCCACCGACAGCACCGGTACGGAGATCGCCGCGAGCCGCTCGCGCGGGAGCAGGCCGTCGCCCATGACCGTGTCGTCGTGGGCGAGGCTGGGCGCGACGGCCTCCATCCCGGCCCACATCGGCGACTGCCGGGCGCCCTGGATCATCTCCTCGCCGAGGCCGGTGAGCCGCAGGAACAGCTCCACCGCGTCCCCGCGCCGGCCGTCCGCGAGCGCCTCGCGCAGGCTCGACTTGTACGCGGCCTCCTGCTCGGCGCCGCCCTCCAGCGTGTCGGCGTACGGCACCTCGTACACGGCCGCCCGGGGGATCGGCAGCCCGCTCGCCGCCGCCCGGAGCACCAGCGCGCCGCCCGAGGAGACCCCGAACAGCACGGCGTCACCGCCCACGACGTCGATCAGCGCGGCCAGGTCCTCGATCTCGCGCTCGACCGCGTACGGCGCCGTGTCACCGCTCGCGCCACGGCCTCGGCGGTCGTAGACGACGGCCGTGCAGCGGTCCGCGAGCTGCTGCGCCAGGGGCGCGAGGGTGCCCCCGGTGGACATCGCCCCGCTCACCAGGATCACCGTCGGCCCCCGGCCGGTCACGCCGTAGGCGAGGCGGGTGCCGTCGTGCGAAGTCGTCTTCTTGTCCATGCCGGTGCAGACTGCCGTACCGGCATGGACTCATCGCTCACGACACGTCGACGTCGTAGAAGCAGAAGTGATCCTTGATCTCCGTGACGTCCGGCTTCGGCTCCGGGTACGCCCACACCAGGTCGGGCGCGTCGGGCAGCGACCAGTAGGACGCCGTGCCCTTGAAGGGGCACACGGTGTGTGTGCCGGAGGGGGTCAGCAGGTCGAGGCGTACGTCCTCGGCGGGGATGTAGTACCGCACCGGACTGCCCGTCTCGCGCAGCACCAGCGGTCGGTCGGTCTCCGCGAGCACCTGGTCGCCGTGCACCACGCGCACGTGCTGCTCGCTCTTGTCGATGGTGATCGTGTGTCCTTGGCCCATACCTGGACAGCACCGGTGGACCCGCGCTTCTTCCCGCATACGGCGGGAGCCGTACGGTGGGAGCCATGAACATCTGCGTCTTCCTGTCCGCCGCCGACCTCGACGAGCGATACACGCGCCCCGCGCGCGAGTTCGCGGAACTGATCGGCAAGGCCGGTCACACCCTGGTGTGGGGCGGTTCCGACGTCGGTCTGATGAAGGTCGTCGCCGACGGGGTGCAGGAGACGGGCGGCCGACTGCTGGGCGTCTCCGTGGAGTTCCTCGCGGGCAAGACGCGGCCCGGCGCCGACGAGATGGTCATCGCCGCCGACCTCGCCGAACGCAAGAAGCTGCTGCTGGAGAAGGCGGACGCCGTGGTGATCATGGTGGGCGGCACCGGCACGCTGGACGAGGCCACCGAGATCCTGGAACTGAAGAAGCACGGCCGCACCGAGAAGCCGGTCGTCCTGCTGAACACCGCGGGCTTCTACGACGGCCTCAAGCAGCAGTTCCGCCGCATGGAGGACGAGGGCTTCCTGCCCCGCCCGCTGGCCGAGCTGGTGTTCTTCGCCGAGGAGCCGGTGGCCGCGCTGGCCTACCTCGAGGAGTCCTCGTCCGGCCGCTGATGCGAGCATGGCGCACATGGCTACTCATGTGATCACCGGTGCCGGTTCCGGCATCGGCGCGGCCGTCGCCCGCCGTCTGCACGCGCGCGGGGACGAACTCGTCCTGCACGCGCGCGACGCGGGCCGCGCGAAGGAACTGGCGGCCGAGTTCCCCGGCGCCCGGACGCTGGTGGGCGACCTGGCCGACCCGGACAAGCTGTCCTGGGCGTTCTCCCACCAGACGCTCCCGGACCGCGTGGACTCCTTGCTGCACATCGCGGGCGTCGTCGACCTCGGCGAGGTCGGCGACCTGACGCCCAAGTCCTGGCGCCACCAGCTCAACGTCAACCTGATCGCCCCCGCCGAGCTGACCCGGCACTTCCTGCCCCAGCTCCGCGCGGCCCGCGGCCATGTGATCTTCGTCAACTCCGGCTCCGGTCTCAACGCCCACGCCGGCTGGTCCGCGTACGCCGCCTCCAAGCACGGCCTGAAGGCCCTCGCCGACTCCCTGCGGCAGGAGGAGCACGCGAACGGCGTCCGGGTCACCTCGGTCTACCCCGGCCGCACGGCCAGCCCCATGCAGGCCAAGGTCCACCAGCAGGAGGGCAAGGAGTACGACGCCGGGAAGTGGATCGACCCCGAGTCGGTCGCCACGACGATCCTCATGGCGCTGGACCTCCCGGGGGACGCGGAGGTCAACGACCTCACGGTGCGCCCGGGTCGGTGACCCGGCACGTGGTGCCGGGATGTCGGCATACCCTGCCGGGGTGAGTGAGAACAGCCAGTTCAGGTTCCCGGGGGCCACCGGGGTCGGGTCCATGCCGGGCGGCGACGCACGGGAGGCGGTCAAGACCGTCACCGGAAGCTTCGAGGACTTCCCCTTCCTGCCCGAGCTGCCCGCGCGCGGCCCCGGCGCCGACATGATCGGCCGCAGTGCCGGAATGCTCGTCGAGCTGTACGCGCGCGTGGAGCCCAGCGGCTGGCGCATCGGGGACCGGCCGGGCCGGGACACCAAGCGGGCCCGCTCCTGGCTCGGGGAGGACCTGGACGCCCTGGAGGAGTTCACACAGGGGTACGAGGGCGATCTGAAGGTGCAGGCGGTCGGGCCGTGGACGCTGGCCGCCGCGCTGGAGCTGAGGAACGGCGAGTCCGCCCTGTCCGACCTCGGCGCCTGCCGCGATCTCGCCGCCTCGCTCGCCGAGGGACTGCGGCTCCATCTCGACGAGGTCCGGCGCCGAGTCCCCGGGGCCCGGCTCGTCCTCCAGCTCGACGAGCCCTCCCTCACCGCCGTACTGCGCGGCCAGGTGCGTACCGCCAGCGGCTACCGCACGCACCGCGCCGCGGACCGGCAGTTCGTGGAGGCCACCTTGCGGGAAGTGATCGCGGCCCACGGCGGCGGGCCCGTCGTCGTGCACTCCTGCGCCCCCGACGTGCCGTTCGCGCTGCTGCGCCGGGCCGGTGCGGCCGGTGTCTCCTTCGACTTCGCGCTCCTCACCGAACGTGACGACGACACGATCGGCGAGGCCGTCGAAGGCGGTACGCGGCTGTTCGCCGGTGTCGTGCCGGGCACGGACGGCCCATTGTCAGACCCTGCCGGTAGCGTCATGGGTGTCAGGACGCTGTGGCGCAGGCTGGGGCTGCATCCGGGGTTGCTCACCCAGGCGGTCACTCTCACCCCGGCGTGCGGTCTGGCGGGCGCTTCCCCCGCCTATGCACGCCAGGCGCTCGCCCACTGCGTCCGGGCGGCGAGATCCCTCGCGGACAACCCAGAGTAACGGGAGGACAACACGGTGGCCGGCGACAAGCAGCAGGCGGAGACGGCAGTGCCCGCCGAGGCACGTGAGAAGCACGCGCAGCTCGCTGAGCAGATCGAGGAGCACCGCTTCCGGTACTACGTGAAGGACGCTCCCGTCATCAGCGACGCCGAGTTCGACAGGCTCCTGAAGACTCTGGAGGCCCTGGAGGAGCGGTATCCGGAGCTGCGCACCCCGGACTCGCCGACCCAGAAGGTCGCGGGGTCGTACGCGACGGAGTTCACCGCCGTCGAGCACCGCCAGCGCATGCTGTCGCTCGACAACACCTTCAACGACGAGGAGCTGGCCGCCTGGGCCGAGCGCATCGCGCGCGAACTCGGCGACCAGGAATACCACTTCCTGTGCGAGCTGAAGGTCGACGGCCTCGCCGTCAACCTCACCTACGAGCACGGCCGGCTCACGCGCGCGGCGACCCGCGGCGACGGCCGCACCGGCGAGGACATCACGCCCAACGTCCGTACGATCGCGGAGATCCCGGACCGCCTGAAGGGCGAGGACGTCCCGGACCTCGTGGAGATCCGCGGCGAGGTCTACTTCCCGATGGAGAAGTTCCTCGAACTGAACGAACGCCTGGTCGCCGCCGGTGACAAGCCGTTCGCCAACCCCCGCAACGCCGCCGCCGGTTCGCTGCGCCAGAAGGACCCGCGCGTCACCGCCACCCGCCCGCTGCACATGGTCGTCCACGGCATCGGCGCCCTGGAGGGCTTCACGGGCATGACCCGTCTCTCCCAGGCCTACGACCTGTTGAAGACCTGGGGCCTGCCCACCTCCTCGCACAACCGCGTGGTCGACGACCTCGACGGCGTACGGCAGTTCATCGCCTACTACGACGGCGAGATGCGCCACTCCGTGGAGCACGAGATCGACGGCGCGGTCATCAAGCTGGACGAGATCCGGCTCCAGGGCCGCCTCGGCTCCACCGCGCGTGCGCCCCGCTGGGCGATCGCGTACAAGTACGCGCCGGAGGAGGTCAACACCAAGCTCGTCGACATCAAGGTGGGTGTCGGCCGCACCGGTCGTGTCACGCCGTACGCCCAGGTCGAGCCGGTCACGGTCGCGGGCAGCGAGGTGGAGTTCGCCACCCTGCACAACCAGGAGGTCGTCAAGGCCAAGGGCGTCCTCATCGGGGACACGGTCGTCATCCGCAAGGCCGGCGACGTCATCCCGGAGATCCTCGGCCCGGTGGTCGACCTGCGCGACGGCAGCGAGCGGGAGTTCGTGATGCCGGGCGAGTGCCCCGAGTGCGGCACACCGCTGCGGCCCATGAAGGAGGGCGACATCGACCTCCGCTGCCCCAACGCCCGCACCTGCCCGGCCCAGTTGCGCGAGCGCGTGTCCTACCTCGCGGGCCGCGAGTGCCTGGACATCGAGCACTTCGGCGCGGTGGCCGCCGCCGCGCTCACCCGCCCGCTGGAGCCGGCCGATCCGCCGCTGGTGGACGAGGGCGATCTGTTCGACCTGACGGTGGAGAAGCTGCTGCCCATCAAGGCCTATGTCCTCGACTCCGACAGCGGGCTGCCCAAGCGGGACCCGAAGACGGGCGAGGAGAAGGTCGTCACGGTCTTCGCCAACCAGAAGGGCGAGCCGAAGAAGAACACCCTCGCCCTGCTGGAGAACATCGAGGCGGCCAAGCAGCGCCCGCTGGCCCGGTTCCTGAACGGCCTGTCGATCCGGCACGTCGGACCGGTGGCCGCGCAGGCCCTCGCCCGCGAGTTCCGCTCCGTCGAGCGCATCGAACAGGCCACCGAGGCGGAGCTGGCGGCCACCGACGGCGTCGGCCCGATCATCGCCGCCGCGCTCAAGGAGTGGTTCGCCGAGGACTGGCACCGCGAGATCGTCCGCAAGTGGAAGGCCGCCGGTGTCCCGCTGGAGGACGAGTCGACCGGCGAGGACGAGGGCCCGCGCCCGCTGGAGGGCCTCACGGTCGTCGTCACCGGCACGCTGGAGCACTTCACCCGGGACGGCGCCAAGGAGGCCCTGCAGAGCCGAGGCGCGAAGGTGACCGGATCGGTGTCGAAGAAGACCTCGTTCGTCGTTGTGGGTGACAACCCTGGATCGAAGTACGACAAGGCCGTGCAGGCGAAGGTTCCGGTTCTGAACGAGGACGGTTTCACCGTCCTCCTGGAGCAGGGCCCCGAAGCGGCGGCCGAAGTCGCGCTTCCGACCGAGGAGTAGCGGTTGAAGGCCACCCGTTCGGCGCATATCAGTTGCATACGGGTGGCCCGGGCTCATTCGGGCAACCGTCGACGACCGGTGCCCGTGGAAGCCTTCCGCGGCCTACTGTTGAGACGTGCACCTGCCGTGCCCCGCTGCGGTTGGGGGCATCCCCGCGCGCTCCCATGGCGCGGGGAGGGTTTCTTCAACGCGGAGCTGCTGATGGGTGTCGGACATCGGGCCGCGTGGCGTGGGCACCGCCGGCTGTGAGAGGGACGGGAATGGAACCGACCGAGAGCGTCGCCCCGGACTCACGGCCACGCCTGCGCCGTGGCGCGGTCATCTGGCGGGGCACCCGGTGGACGGGACGGGGCCATGGCCGCACGGGCGGTCGTGCCCGCGCGGCCGGACCGGGCACCGCCGCCGACGCCCACCCGCCGATACCCCTGGCCATCGAGCCGGCCCCCGGCCTGTCCGACGCCGACTCCGAACGGCATCTGTCCTGGCCCGCGCTGCCCGCCGGCGTCGTGGCCGCCGCCGCGTTCGTCCTCGGCGCCGGCTTCTACCGCGGCTTCAGCGGCCATCACGCCCTCTTCCCGAGCGGCACCGTCGGCTGGTCGCTGGCCCTGCTCACCGGCGTCATCGTCGGCCACCTCGTGATGCTGGGCCGCGCCCGCTGGTGGGGCGGCACCGGCTCCGGCGCCGCCCTCACCCTCGCCGTCCTGCTGCTCTACGGCTGGGTGCCCGCCGGCATGGTCAGCCTCACCGTCGTCGTCCTGGTCGGAATCGCCCGGCGCCACCGCTGGCGGCAGGGTGTGCTGCAGGGCGCGGTGGACATCCTCGGCATCGGCGCCGGAGCGCTGCTGCTCGGCGCGTTCGGGCGCGTCCCGAGCGTCGAGTCGCCCTGGCGGACGCAGAGCTGGAGCATCGCCACCGCACCCGAGGTCGTCCTCACCGCCGTCGCCTACCTCGCGGTCAGCCGCGGCCTGCAGTGGTACCTGTACGCCCCGCGCGGCGGCAAAGTGCCCACCGTGGCCCGTACCGCCCTGGTGAGACAGGGCCTGGTCGCCGTCGCCCTGCTCGGCATCGCACCGCTGCTGTGCGTCGTCGCCGACGCCCAGCCGATCCTGCTCCCGCTGTTCGCCATCCCCCTCGTCGCCCTCGACTCCACCCTGTGGATGGCCCGCGCGCGTGCCGAGGAGCAACTGCGCGACCCGCTGACCGGGCTGCCCAACCGGCAGTGGCTGCTGGAGCGGATCTGGACGGCTCTCGACGACGCCGAACGCATCGGCGCCCGCTCCGCCCTCATGCTGATCGACCTCGACCGGTTCCGGTCGGTGAACGACACCCTCGGTCATCTCGCCGGTGACCGGCTGCTGCTCCAGATCGCCGACCGGCTGCGGCTCGCCCTGCCGCGCGGAGCGGAGGCCGCCCGGCTCGGCGGTGACGAGTTCGCGGTCTTACTGCCCGTCGCCGACTCCACCACGTCGGCGACGCGTATCGCCCGCGGCCTGGTCACCGCCCTCAGCTCCCCCCTGGACCTGGACGGACTCACCCTCGTCCTGGAAGCCAGCGCGGGCGTCGCCGTCTTCCCCGACCACGCGCTGGACGCCGAAGGGCTGCTGCGGCGCGCCGATGTGGCGATGTACCAGGCGAAAAGGGACCGTACGGGCGTGGAGGTGTACGAGTCCAAGCGGGACTCCAACACCCCGGACCGGCTCGGCCTGCTGGGCGATCTGCGCCGTGCGCTGGACGCGCACGAGGTGCAGCTGCACTACCAGCCCAAGGTTCAGTTCGACGGACAGGTCGCGGGCCTGGAGGCGCTGGTGCGCTGGGTGCATCCCGAGCGAGGGAAGGTTCCGCCGGACGAGTTCATCGCGATCGCCGAGTCCTCCGGGCTGATGCCCCATCTGACCGAGTACGTCCTCGAGACCGCGCTCGCCCAGGTCGCCAGGTGGCGCGCGCAGGGGCTGCGGGTGCCGGTGGCGGTCAATGTCTCGCCGCGCGATGTGCACACGCCCGGTTTCGCCGGGTCGGTGGCCGCGCGGCTGGCCCGGCACGGGGTCCCCGCGGGCGCCCTGCAGCTGGAGATCACCGAGCATGTGCTGCTGGAGGACCCGCAGCGGGCCGCCGACACCCTCGCCGGGCTCACCGGGCACGGCGTGAAGATGTCCCTGGACGACTTCGGCACCGGGTACTCGTCGCTGGTGCACCTGCGGCGGCTGCCGGTGAGCGAGCTGAAGATCGACCGGTCGTTCGTGGCACGGCTGGCCGTGGACAACGAGGACGCGGAGATCGTCCGCTGCACGGTCGATCTGGCCCACTCGCTGGGGTTGCTGGTCGTCGCCGAGGGCGTCGAGGACGACGAGACCTGGGAGCGGCTGCGGGACCTGGGCTGCGACGCCGTACAGGGCTGGCTGGTCGCCGCGGCGATGCCGCCCGAGGAGACGACGGCGTGGCTGCGGGCGCGGGGGTCCCGGGGGTGGCAGCGGCCGCGGGCGGCTCTGCCGGCCGCGGAGTAGCCACCGGCGCCGGTGTTTCCTCCGCCGCGAGGTCGGCGCTGCGTGAAAGAGGTCGGCGCAGAGTGAAAGCGGTCGATTTCGGGATCCACTTCGCCGCCGCGGTCGTTGTACCGGTCGCTGGACGCCCCGCCACCGAACGACTCACCGCCGGATCACTCTCTGGGGGAGCCTCATGTCGCTGTTCGTACCCGACTTCGACGAGTCCGTGATCGTCCGCGCCGCCGAGGCCGAGGTCGTCGGCCGCGCACCCGTCACCGTCCGCCTGCTGGCCGACAGCAGTGACACCGGCGGCGCCCTGTCCACCCAGCGCGTCACCCTCGCGCAGGGCGCCGACGGCGCCAAGCCGCACTGGCACGACGACTCCGCCGAGATGTTCTTCCTGCTCGACGGCGCCGCCGACATCCTCTCCGGCGACGACGTCGTCACCGCGGGCCCCGGCGACCTCGTCGTCGTGCCGCCCGGCAAGCCGCACGCCTTCGCGGCCGTACCGGGAGCCGACGCCGATCTGCTCATCGTGATCACGCCCGGCGTCGAACGCTTCGAGTACTTCCGCCACCTCCAGCGCGTCCGCCTCGGCGAGTCCACCCCGGAGAGCCTGCTGGAGGTGCAGGAGCTGTACGACAACCACTTCCTGCGGAGCGACGCCTGGGACGGCCGGCGCCGGTGAGGACGCGGGACGCGGAAACAGGTGCCCGGGAAACCGTTTCACGGGCACCCGGCCCCGCCCCATAGGATTGGCCCCAAACCACACACACTCACCCCAGAGGATCGCTGCATGCCTGGCATCACGCGCGAGGAGGTCGCCCACCTCGCCCGGCTGGCGCGTCTGGAGCTGAAACCCGAAGAACTCGACCACTTCGCGGGCCAGCTCGACGACATCATCGGCGCGGTCGCCCGCGTCAGCGAGGTCGCCGACCAAGACGTACCGCCGACCTCGCACCCGCTGCCGCTGACGAACGTCATGCGCGCGGACGAGGTCCGTCCCTCGCTCACCCCCGAGCAGGCGCTCTCCGGCGCCCCGGCCCAGGAGCAGCAGCGTTTCAAGGTGCCGCAGATCCTGGGAGAGGAGTGACCGACATGACGGACAGCAACATCATCAAGCTCACGGCCGCGCAGATCGCCGAGAAGATCGCCTCCGGCGAGCTGACGGCCGTCGAGGTCACCGAGGCCCACCTCGCCCGGATCGACGCCGTCGACGAGAAGGTGCACGCCTTCCTGCACGTCGACCGCGAGGGCGCGCTCGCCCAGGCCCGTGCCGTGGACGAGAAGCGGGCCCGCGGCGAGAAGCTCGGCCCGCTGGCCGGCGTCCCGCTCGCGCTCAAGGACATCTTCACCACCGAGGGCGTGCCGACCACCGTCGGCTCGAAGATCCTCGAGGGCTGGATCCCGCCGTACGACGCGACGCTCACCAAGCGGCTCAAGGCCGCCGACGTCGTCATCCTCGGCAAGACCAACATGGACGAGTTCGCCATGGGGTCCTCCACCGAGAACAGCGCCTACGGCCCGACCGGCAACCCCTGGGACCTCACCAAGATCCCCGGTGGCTCCGGCGGTGGCTCCTCGGCGGCGCTGGCCGCCTTCCAGGCGCCGCTCGCCATCGGCACCGACACCGGCGGCTCCATCCGCCAGCCTGCCTCCGTCACCGGCACGGTCGGTGTGAAGCCGACGTACGGCGCGGTCTCCCGCTTCGGCATGGTCGCCTTCTCGTCCTCCCTTGACCAGGGCGGTCCCTGCGCCCGCACGGTCCTGGACGCCGCCCTGCTGCACGAGGTGATCGCCGGGCACGACCCGCTCGACTCCACCTCCATCGACGCCCCGGTCCCGGCGGTCGTCGAGGCCGCCCGCAACGGCTCCGTCGCCGGCATGCGCGTCGGCGTCGTCAAGCAGTTCCGCGGCGAGGGCTACCAGGCCGGTGTCATCCAGCGCTTCGACGAGTCCGTCGAGCTGCTGAAGGGGCTGGGCGCCGAGATCGTCGAGTTGGACTGCCCGTCCTTCGACCTCGCCCTGTCGGCGTACTACCTGATCGCGCCCTCCGAGTGCTCCTCCAACCTCGCCCGCTTCGACGGCCTGCGCTACGGCCTGCGCACCGGCGACGACGGCGGCCACTCGGCGGAGGAGGTCACCTCCCTCACCCGTGAGGCGGGCTTCGGCCCGGAGGTCAAGCGCCGGATCATGCTCGGCACGTACGCGCTGTCGAGCGGCTACTACGACGCCTACTACGGCTCCGCCCAGAAGGTCCGCACGCTCATCACGCGGGACTTCGAGAAGGCCTTCGAGCAGGTCGACGTGATCGTCTCCCCGACGACCCCGACCACCGCCTTCGCGATCGGCGAGCGCGCCGACGACCCGATGGCGATGTACCTCGCGGACCTGTGCACCATCCCGACCAACCTGGCGGGCAATGCGGCCATGTCCCTGCCCTGCGGTCTCGCCCCGGAGGACAACCTCCCGGTGGGCCTGCAGATCATCGCCCCGGCGATGCAGGACGACCGCCTGTACAAGGTGGGCGCCGCCGTCGAGGCCGCCTTCGTGGAAAAGTGGGGGCACCCGCTGCTGGAGGAGGCTCCGTCGCTGTGAGCAACGCACTGTCGAAGGCCAAGGGCTTCAAGAAGTCGAAGTCCGGCACGTACCTGTCCATGGGCACGACCGCGTTCGGCGCGATCGGTGTCGCCAAGCAGATCAAGAAGGCTCGCGCCGAGCACGACACGCTGCGGCTGATCGACGCCACGGTGTCCGCCGTGGCGATCGTGACCGGCCTCGCGATCCTCTACCGCGAGCTGAGGCGGCTGGGCGACGACGACGTCCTGCTGGGCTGAGAGGGAAGTTTTCACCGTGACCACCACGACCGACCTGGTGTCGTACGAGGACGCGCTGGCGTCGTACGACCCCGTCATGGGCCTTGAGGTCCATGTCGAACTCGGCACCAAGACCAAGATGTTCTGCGGGTGCTCGACCGAGCTGGGCGCCGACCCCAACTCGCAGACCTGCCCGACCTGCCTCGGCCTGCCCGGCGCCCTCCCCGTCGTCAACGCGACCGGCGTCGAGTCCGCGATCAAGATCGGTCTCGCGCTGAACTGCGAGATCGCCGAGTGGTGCCGCTTCGCCCGGAAGAACTACTTCTATCCGGACATGCCGAAGAACTTCCAGACCTCCCAGTACGACGAGCCGATCGCCTTCAACGGCTACCTCGACGTCCAGCTGGAGGACGGCGAGACCTTCCGCGTGGAGATCGAGCGCGCCCACATGGAGGAGGACACCGGCAAGTCGACGCACGTCGGCGGCGCCACCGGCCGTATCCACGGCGCGTCCCACTCCCTGCTGGACTACAACCGCGCGGGCATCCCGCTCATCGAGATCGTCACCAAGCCGATCGTCGGCGCCGGCGAGCGCGCCCCCGAGGTGGCGAAGGCGTACGTCCGTGAGCTGCGCGAGGTCATCCGTGCCCTCGGCGTGTCCGAGGCCCGCATGGAGATGGGCCAGATGCGCTGTGACGTGAACCTGTCGCTGATGCCCAAGGGCAGCGAGAAGTTCGGCACGCGCAGCGAGACGAAGAACGTCAACTCGCTGCGCTCGGTGGAGCGTTCGGCCCGCTTCGAGATCATGCGGCACGCGGCCGTGCTCTCCTCCGGCGGCACGATCATCCAGGAGACCCGGCACTTCCACGAGGACACGGGGTCCACGACCTCGGGCCGCGTGAAGGAGGAGGCCGAGGACTACCGGTACTTCCCGGAGCCCGACCTCGTGCCGGTCGCCCCGTCGCGCGAGTGGGTCGAGGAGATCCGCGCCGCGCTGCCGGAGATGCCGCTGGCCCGCCGTACCCGGCTGCTCGCCGAGTGGGGCATCTCCGCCACCGACATGCAGGCGATCCTCAACGCCGGTGCGCTGGACCCGATCGTCGCCACGATCGAGGCCGGCGCCGACGCGGCCTCCGCCCGCAAGTGGTGGATGGGCGAACTGGCGCGCAGCGCCAACGAGTCGGGCAAGGCGCTGGACGAGCTGGCCATCACGCCGGAGCAGGTCGCGCGCCTGACCGAGCTGGTGTCGTCGGGCGATCTGAACGACAAGCTGGCCCGTCAGGTCATCGAGGGCGTCCTCGCGGGCGAGGGCACCCCGGACGAGGTCGTCGACAAGCGCGGCCTGAAGGTCGTCTCGGACGACTCGGCGCTCGGTACGGCCGTCGACGAGGCCATCGCCGGCAACCCGGGCATCGCCGACAAGATCCGCGGTGGCAAGGTGGCCGCGGCCGGCGCCCTGGTCGGAGCGGTCATGAAGGCGACCCGCGGCCAGGCCGACGCCGCCCGCGTCAAGGAACTGATCCTGGAGAAGCTGGGCGTGAGCGAGGGCTGAGCCCGAACGCACGCACCGTACGGCCCCGGAAGGCATGCCCTCCGGGGCCGTACCGCTTTCCTGTGACGTCCCTCCCAGTCCTGTGAATAACCCCACGATCACGGCAAACGATCACTTTCGCCTGCAAGAGTGTCCTGCGATTGCTCATACGTTCTTTGCGGGCTTTTCAGTTCATGGACGACGAATCCCGGTCAAAGATCCACGAATCTTCTTCTGGGAGCACGTCCGTGGCAGACCTCGCCCGTTGGTGTGTCCGGCATCGGCTGATCGCCGTGCTGCTGTGGCTGATCGCCTTCGGTGGGGTCACCGCTGCCGCCGCTGCGGCCGGTGCGTCGTACTCGAACGACTACGAGGTCCCCGGCACCGAGTCCGGCCGTGCCACGCAGCTGCTCGAAGCGGGCTTCCCGGGCCTCGGCGGCGACAGCGACACCGTCGTCTGGCACACCGGCACCGGAACCGTCCGGGCCGCCGGCGTCGAACAGACCATGACCACCGCCCTGGACCGGATCGCCGCGCTGCCCGGCGTCGCCTCGGTGACCGGCCCCTACGGCGAGCGGGGCACGCACCGGATCAGCGCCGACGGCCACACGGCCTACGCCACCGTCACCTTCACCCGGCCCGCCGAGGACATCGGCGCGTCCGAGGCGCGGGCCGTGGTGCAGACCGCCAAGGCCGCCGAGCGCGACGGACTCCAGGTGGAGCTGGGCGGCAGCGCGATCGGGCTCACGGAGACCCCGCGCGAGCACACCGCCGAGCTGGTCGGCATCCTCGTCGCGGCCGTCGTGCTGTTCCTCGCCTTCGGTTCGCTCGCCGCCTCCGCCCTGCCGATCGCCACCGCGCTGGTCGGCGTCGGCACCGCCTACGCCGGCATCGGGCTGCTCGGACACGCCATGACGGTCGCCGACTTCGCGCCCATGCTCGGCATGCTGATCGGCCTCGGTGTCGGCATCGACTACGCGCTGTTCATCGTGACCCGGCACCGGCGCGGTCTGAAACGCGGCCTGAGCGTCACCGAGGCGGCCGTGAACGCCGTGGCCACCACCGGACGCGCGGTCGTGTTCGCGGGTGCGACGGTGTGCATAGCCCTGCTGGGGATGCTGACCCTGCGCCTGAGCTTCCTCAACGGGGTCGCCGTGGCCGCCTCGTTGACGGTCGTGCTCACCGTCGCCGCCTCGGTCACCCTGCTGCCCGCCCTGCTGTCCTGGCTCGGCCCCCGCGCCCTCAGCCGCCGCGAGCGGCGCCGGCTCGCCGAGCAGGGGCCGCGTCCTGAACTGCCCACCGGTCTCGCCGCCCGCTGGTCGGCGCTCGTCGAACGCCGCCCCAAGCTGCTGGCCGCGCTCGCCGTCGCCGTCATCGCCGTACTCGCCCTGCCGGCCCTCTCCCTCCACCTCGGCACCTCCGACCAGGGCAACGACCCGCGCACCGCCACCACCCGCAAGGCCTACGACCTGCTCGCCGAGGGCTTCGGACCCGGAGTGAACGGACCGCTCACGCTGGTCAGCCGGGTGAGCGACGGGGCCGACAGACTCGCCCTGGACAACCTCGACGAGACCCTGCGCGCCACCCGGGGCGTCGCCTCCGTCACCCCGGTCACCTACGCCGCCGGCGGCGGCACCGGCTACCTCACCGTCGTCCCCGACTCCGCGCCGCAGTCACAGGACACCAGCACCCTCGTGGACCGGCTGCGCACCGAGGTGCTGCCGCGCGCGCAGACCGGCACCTCCCTCGACATCCAGGTCGGCGGGGTCACCGCCGGCTACGACGACTTCGCGGATGTGATTGTCGGCAAACTGCCGCTGTTCGTGGGCGTCGTCATCGGGCTCGGCTGCCTCCTGCTCCTCGTCGCGTTCCGCTCGCTCGGCATCCCGCTGAAGGCCGCCGTGATGAACATCGCCGCCGTGGCCGCCGCGTTCGGTGTCGTCGTCGCCGTCTTCCAGTGGGGCTGGGGCAGCGAACTGCTCGGCCTCGGCCGGGCCGGACCCATCGAACCCTTCCTCCCCGTGATCATGGTGTCCGTCCTCTTCGGCCTCTCCATGGACTACCAGGTCTTCCTGGTCAGCCGCATGTACGAGGAGTGGCTGGAGACCGGCGACAACCGGCGCGCCGTGCGCGTCGGCCTCGCCGAGACCAGCCGGGTCATCAACTCCGCGGCGATCATCATGATCTCGGTCTTCCTCGCCTTCGTACTCAGCGGCGACCGCGTGATCGCCATGTTCGGCATCGCGCTGGCCTCCGCCGTCGCCCTGGACGCCTTCGTGCTGCGCACCCTGCTGGTGCCCGCGCTGATGCATCTGCTCGGCGCCGCCAACTGGTGGCTGCCCGGCTGGCTTAAGCGGCGGCTGCCCCGCGTCAGCATCGAGCCGCCGGAGTGCCGCGCCGCACATGAGAGTCTCGGGGAGGTCCCGGTGACAGAACTGCGGAAGGAAGAGCACCGCGATGTACGCGATATCCCTGGGTGACGACGGCGCCGAGCTGCGGCCCCTGGAGGTCTGGCACGCCGAGGAGGTCCTCGCCACGATCGACCGGGGCCGGGACTTCATCGGGCGGCACATCGGGCTGCCGGACGTCGTGGCCGACCTGGAGGGCGCCCGTTCCTGGGTGAAGTCGTACGCCGACCGGCGCGCCGTCGACGGCGGGAGCCTGCACGGCATCTGGCTCGACGGGACCCTGGTCGGCGGTGTGCTGTTCCGGGTGTGGGACACCGCGAGCGGAGTCTGCGAGGCCGGGTGCTGGCTGGAGCCGGCGGCGGCCGGGCGCGGACTGGTCGCACGGGGCATGCGGGTGCTGCTGGACTGGGCCTTCGAGGAGCGCGGCATGCACCGCGTGGAGTGGCACGTGTCCTGCGCCAACGAGCCCAGCATCAACGTGGCCCGGCGGCTCGGCATGACCCGCGAGGGCGTGCTCCGCGAGAACTTCCCGCACCGAGGCGTGCGCACCAGCACCGAGATCTGGTCCCTGCTCGCCCCGGAGTGGCGGGCGGCACGCGCGCGTACGGAGCACAACGATCATTGACGATCATTAAGGGACCTCTCAGACAGCGTCCGTACGGTGCCTCGCATGGCTACGAAGACAGAGGAAGGCGCCGAGGCGCGTACCGACGAGACGAGGGCGGACGCCCGAACCGCCGAGGAGCAGCGGGCAACCGGGACGAAGGACGCGACAGCGCCCGAAGCGGCAGCCGCAGAGGCCGAGACCGCTGAAGCGGCCCTTGAGGACGAGGCCGCCGGGGAGGACGCCGAGGCTTCGGAGCCGGAGGCCGAGGCGCCCTCCGGGGTCGGTCAGGGTGCCGGTGCCGTCGTCTCGGCCGCGCTGGGCCTCGTCTCGCTCAGCGGCGGCTGGATCGGAACCGTCGCGGGCGCCCGCGAGCAGCTCGTCGGCCAACTGCGGACCTCTTCCACGGCGAGCGTCGCCAGCCAGATCAAGGCGGTGTACGGCAACGCCTGGCACACCACCGCGCTGTGGGCCGGCCTGTTCGCGCTGGCCGCGCTGCTCACCGGCGTGGTCGTGCTCGCCCGCCCCTCCTTCGGCGCGCCCGGCCGCCCGCAGGCGCCCTGGATCAAGTCGGTCGCCTGGGCGGGCGTCTGGCTCGGTGTCATCGGCCTGCTGCTGGCCGTCCTGAAGTACTCCGACGCCCTGCTCGCCCTGCCCTCGGCCGGCTGAGAACCCGCAGGTCCCAGGGGCCTTAGGGAATCCATGAGCACCTTATGGACTCCCTGAGGCCCCTTACGCGCGCGTGCGGCCCCCGCACCGCCCGAAGATGCGGAACTCTCCCGATGCGGCACACCCCCCTGGGAGACGAAGGTGGAGTCATCGCAGAACGCGACGCACCACACCGACTCTCCTCGAAGGACACGCCGTGATCGAGTTCGAGTACCACAAGATGCGCTCCGCCCAGCTGATCCGCGAGGCCGAGGAGCAGCGCCTGGCCCGCGAGGTCGGCCGGGCCCGGCGCGCCGCCCGCCACGAGGCAGCCGGCCACGAGGGCCCGGCCGCCGAGTCCCATAGCGACCGATCCCGTCGGCACCGGATCCCGCGCACCGCGTGAACTCCGCGCCGGCGGACCGGGTCGGCGACGGCCCGGACGCCAGCCGTCCGGAAGGCGGCCGCACGGGGGTCGGCCGCCTTCCCCGCCAGGGTCGTACGAGCGTCCGCCGCGGTCGTACGACCCTCGCGTCCGTTCCGAATGCCGCTACGCCCCTCCCGGCCTCCGGTACGACGATCGCACCGGACCTGTGGAAAACCGCTGCCCCGCCACCCGGACCTCGTGCGATGCTCGGGCCCGTGGAGACCAGGTCCGTCAGTCCCGTGTTCGTCGGCCGCACCGACGAACTGCACACCCTGAACGACACGCTCGCCCGCGCCCGCGCCGGCGAGCCGCAGGCGCTGCTGCTCGGCGGCGAGGCGGGCGTCGGCAAGACCCGCCTCGTCGAGGAGTTCGCCACGGCCGCCGGCCGGCACGCGGTCGTCGCCGTCGGCGGCTGTGTGGAGATCGGCGCCGACGGGCTGCCGTTCGCCCCCTTCTCCACCGCCCTGCGCGCCCTGCGCGACGCCCTGCCCGAGGAGTTCGCCGCCGCCGCACGGGGACAGGAGGAGGAACTGGCCCGCCTCCTGCCCGACCTGGGCGAGGCCGGCGCCGGCCGCCATGACGAACAGGGCATGGCCCGCCTGTTCGAACTCACCGCCCGTCTGCTGGAGCAGGTCGCCGCGGAAAAGCCGGTCGTGCTGGTCCTGGAGGACCTGCACTGGGCCGACGCCTCCACCCGCCACCTCCTCGCCTACCTCTTCCGCACGCTGCGCGCCGGCCGGCTCCTCGTCCTCGCCAGCTACCGCTCCGACGACATCCACCGCCGCCACCCGCTGCGCCCCCTGCTCGCCGAACTCGACCGGCTGCGCACCGTCCGCCGCATCGAACTCGCCCGCTTCACCCGCGAGGAGGTCGGCCGCCAGATCGCCGGCATCCTCGCCGCCGAACCCGACCCCGCGCGCGTGGACCAGATCTTCGAACGCTCCGACGGCAACGCCTTCTTCGTCGAGGAACTCGCCGTCGCCGACTGCGACGGCAACTGCACCGGCCTCACCGACTCCCTGCGCGACCTGCTGCTGGTCCGCGTCGAGGCACTGCCCGAGAGCGCCCAGCGGGTCGCCCGGGTCGTCGCCGAGGGCGGCTCCACCGTGGAGTACCGACTGATCGCCGACGTCGCCGGGCTCACCGAGGACGACCTCATCGAGGCACTGCGGGCCGCCGTCGGCGCCAACATCCTCACCGCCACCGAGGCCGGCGACGGCTACCGCTTCCGGCACTCCCTGGTCCGCGAGGCCGTCGCCGACGACCTGCTGCCCGGTGAACGCTCCCGGCTCAACCGCCGCTACGCCGAAGCCCTGGAAGCCGACCCCACACTCGTGCGGGCCGACGCGCGCGTGATGCGGCTGGCCAGCTACTGGTACCACGCCCGGGACGCCGCCAAGGCCCTGCCCGCCGTCCTGGACGCCTCCGTCGTGGCCCGCCGCCGGCACGCCTACACCGAGCAACTCGGGCTCCTGGAGCGGGCGATGGAGCTGTGGGACAGCGCCCCGACGGAGGTCCGCTCCGTCCTGCGCCCGGTCGACTGCGCCGAGGTCTACCCGCCGTGCGGCTGCGACCCGGCCACCACCCCGCTGCGCTATCTCGACCTCATGGCCGAAGCCGCCGTCGCGGGCCGCTTCGGCGGCGAACGCGAACGCGCACTGAAGATCACCAAGCGGGCGCTGCGCCTCCTCGAGGACGACCCGGACCCCCTGCGCGCCGCCTGGTTCTGGGTCCAGCGCTCCCGGCTCGTCCAGGCCCAGGCCCGCGGCGACGGCTGGCAGGAACTGGCCACCGCCCAGGACCTGGTGCGCGGCCTGCCCCCGTCCGAGGTGCACGCCGAGGTGCTGGCCCTCGCCGCCAACTGGTCCATGGTGCACCGCCCCGGACCCGAGGCCTTCGCCGCCGCCGAGCGTGCCGTGGAGTACGCGCGCATGGTCGGCGCCCGCGACATCGAACTGCACGCCCGCCTCACCCTCGCCGGCCTCAAGGTGCACTCCGGCGACACCGAGACCGGCCTGGCGGAGATGCGCCAGGTGCTGCGGGACACGCTCGCGGAGGGCGTGCACGCCGTCGCGGGCCGCGCCTATGTGAACCTCCCCTCCGAGCTGCAGAGCGTCGGCCGCGACGGCGAGGCCGCCCCGCTCCTGCGCGAAGGCATCGTCTTCGCCCGCGCCTACGGCCTGATGGACTCCGAGGCCTGGATGCGGGGCAATCTGTCCGAGTCGCTCTACTCGCTCGGCCAGTGGACCGAGGCCGCCGAGGTCGCCACCCGGGCGACCGGCGTCGGCCACAGCGCCAAGCCCCGCGGCGCGGGTGCCCTGCGCCTGGCCCATCTCGCCCTGGCCCGCGGCGACCTCGCCGAGGCGGGCCGGCAGCTCGCCGCCGCCCGCGCCCACTGGGGCACCCACGACCCCATGCCCCAGCTGTCCCTGCCGCTGACCCGGGTCGCCCTCGGCGTCGCCGCCGAGGAGGGCCGCATCGCCGACGCCCGCGCCGAACTGCTCCGGGCCCTGGACGTCGGATTCCCACCCGGCACCCAGCGCTACGGATGGCCGCTGCTGCGGGCCGCCGCCACCGTGGAGGCCGAGGCCCGCACCCTGCCCGCCGCCCGGGCCGGCAGCGCCGAGATCCTCGACCGCCTTCGCGAGGCCGCACGGACACTGGCCACCGGCGCCCCGCTCTGGCAGGCCTACGACCACTGGACCCGCGCCGAACTGCGCCGCGCGCAGGGCATGGACACCGTCGACGACTGGTCGCCGGTCGTCACCGCCTTCGAGCACCTGGACCGCCCCTACCAGCTGGCCCGAGTCCGCCACCGCCTCGCCGCCGCACTCCTCGCCGTCGGCGGCGACGACGAACGCGACCGCGCGGTCGAACTGCTCCGGCTGGCCTCTGTGGTCGCCGTCCACCTCGACGCCCGGTCCCTCGCCGACGCCGTCACCCGGCTCGCCCAGCGCGCCCGCCTCACCCTGACCCGCACGCCCCGTGCGGCCCTCGCCTCCGCCGACCCGGCCGAGGCCCTCGGCCTCACCAGCCGGGAGCGGGACGTCCTGCGCCTGGTCTCGGCCGGCCGCACCAACCGTCAGATCGCCGAGGAGCTGTTCATCTCCCCGAAGACCGCGAGCGTCCACGTCTCCAACATCCTGGGCAAGCTCGGTGTCTCGGGCCGGGGTGAGGCGGCGGCGATGGCGCACCGGCTGGGGCTGTTCCCGGCCGAGACACTCCCCGCCGGAGCCACCCCCTAGACCCCACTCCTTCACCGGGGTGGCCGCGGGCCAGGTCCGCACTGCCGGAAAGCGCGGGCCGAGACCTACGCTGGAGAAAAGCCGCAAGGGGGAGAAAGCGGGGGAGGGGCCGTGTTCAACGCCTTCGAGGAACTGTTCGCGCCCGGCCGCAAGCACACCCGGGACGAGCAGAACCGTCTGGAACTGACCCGCGAGGACGTGGGGGACGCGGACCCGGGGCGCGGACCCATAGATCTGGCGTCCGGGAAGGCGGTCATACGCCTTTCCGGACCACCGCCCGCGGAGGACGCCCCGACGGACGGCCGGCAGGAGGGCGCCGACGAGGCGTGAGCGGTTCCGGTCGGGCGCTACCTCACCGCCACCTCCAGCACTCGGTCGTCCCCCTTCTCCGGGTGTCCCCGGCCGTCCGTGTTGCTGGTCACCAGCCACACCCGGTCGCCGCCCGCCGCGACCACCGTGCGCAGCCGGCCGCACCGTCCGCCGAGGAAGGCCTCGGGTGCCGCCGAGGCCTGCGTGCCCCGCAGCGGAACGCGCCACAGGCGCCGGCCCTTCAGCCCGGCCGTCCAGATCACGCCCTTGACCCAGGCGATGCCGCTGGGGGAGGCGTCGTCGGTGTGCCACTGGACCAGCGGGTTCTGGAAGGCGGCGTCGGAGGACCTGCCCTCGGCCCGCGGCCAGCCGTAGTTCCCGCCCGGCTTGATCGCGTTCAGCTCGTCCCAGGTGTCCTGACCGAACTCCGAGGCGAACAGGCGCTGCCGGTCGTCCCAGGCCAGGCCCTGGACATTGCGGTGGCCGTACGAGTACACCGGGGAGCCGGGGAAGGGGTTGCCCGGAGCCGGGTCGCCCTCCGGGGTCAGGCGCAGGATCTTGCCGCCCAGGGAATTCCGGTCCTGGGCCAGGCCGCGCCGGCCGCTTTCCCCGGTGCCCGCGTACAGCATTCCGTCCGGGCCGAACGCGATCCGGCCACCGTTGTGGATGCGGCCCTTGGGGATGCCCTTGAACACCGTGTCCGGAGCGCCCAGTTGCTCACCGGCCGGCTTTCGCTCGTCGTACAGCATGCGGACGATGCGGTTGTCCGAGGCGGAGGTGAAATAGGCGTAGATCATGTGGTCCGAGGAGTAGTCGGGGGAGAGGGCGATGCCCAGCAGACCGCCCTCGCCGGCCGGAGAGACCCCGGAGACCTGGCCCAGCACGGTCCTGCGGCCGGTCTTCTCGTCGATCCGGGTGATCGTCCCGTCGTCGCGCGAGGACACCAGCAGAGCGCCGCCGGGCAGTGGGGCCAGTCCCCACGGTGTCCTCAGACCCTCGGCCACGGTGCGCAGCACCTGCACCGAGCCCTTGGCGGGTGGAACCGGCTCGGTGGCCCGGCCCGAGGGGGCCGTGCCCGCGGCCGTCCCGGTGGGCGGCGTGCCCCCGGCGGCGCTCGGGGACACCCCTCCGTCGGAGGAGCAGCCGGCCGCGAGCAGGAGGGCGGCCACGGCCAACGCGGCCGGCACAGCTCGACGTTGCACGATCATGGTCCTTTCGAGGCGGTGGTCCAGCGGCAGGTGCTCTCTCTCATACACCTCCCGCCCCGCCCGGGTCCCCGTTCCGCCGCCACCGACTCCGCGAATCCCACGGTCCCGGCCGGTTCCAGCCCGTGCCGGTCGGCCCCCTCAGTCCCACGACCCCTGTGCCGCCGGCAGCCTGGACACCTCCGTCAGGTCCTCCTCGGTGAGGCGGACCTCGGCCGCCGCCGCGTTCTCCACGGCCCAGCGCTCCTGTTTCGTTCCCGGGAGGGCGATCACATGACGGCCCTGGGCCAGGACCCAGGCCAGGGCCACCTGAGCCGGGGTGACGCGCTCGCCGTGGCGGCGCGCGATCCGGCGCAGGCCCGCGACGATCGGCTGGTTGGCCGCCATCATCTCCGCGGTGAAGCGGGGGTGGCGGGCCCGGACGTCGTCGCGTTCGAAGCCCTCGCCGGGCGTCAGCGTGCCGGTCAGGAAGCCGTTGCCCAGCGGCATCGCCGCGAGGAAGCCCACGCCCCGTGCCGCGCACCACGGCAGCAGCGCCCGCAGGGCCTGCGACGACCACACCGACAGCTCCGCCTCCACGGCGGCCACCGGGAACACCTGCTGGACCCGCTGCAGCTGGCGCAGGGTGGTGTCGTGCATCCCGGTCCCGGAGCGGCGGCCACCGCGCGCGCCCACGGCGCACAGGCCGAGCGCCCGCACCTTGCCGGCCCGCACCAGCTCGGCCATCGCACCCCAGGTCTCCTCGACGGGGACCTCGGGGTCGGCGCGGTGCAGCTGGTAGAGGTCGATGACGTCCGTCTGCAGGCGCCGCAGCGAGGCGTCGCAGGCCCGCTTCACATAGCCGGGGCGGCCGTTGGCCACGATGTGCTGCTCGCCCACCAGCAGCCCGACCTTCGTGGACACGAAGGCGTCCGCGCGCCGTTCCTTGAGCACCCGGCCCAGGAGCAGCTCGTTGGTGAACGGGCCGTACATGTCCGCCGTGTCCAGGAGGGTCGAGCCCAGGTCCAGTGCCCGGTGCACGGTTCTGAGCGATGCGTCGCCGCGCTGCCGCGATCCGTTGTACGCCCAGCTCATCGGCATGCACCCGAGTCCGACCGCCCCCACCCCGAGCGCCCCCGCGCCGATCGTCCTGCGCTCCACCTGCTCGTGAACCTCCCTCTGCCCGGCCCCCAACCTAACCTCTGCACGCGCGCGTGCCCGACCGAGGGCCTGCTCGGCGGACCCGCGCCCGCACTCACCCGTGGTGGTCGGCCGGTGCGGACTTTCCCGGGGGCGGACCGACCGGATCCACCGGGCAGGCCATAGCCTCCATGCCATGACTGCAGACGTGTGGCTTCCCATAGAGCCGGAGGAGATCGACGGCCTTCCCGAAGGGCCCCGGTACCTGTTCTGGGACGGCGGCGAGGACGGCGACCAGCCCTATCCCGGCGACCCCGCCGACTGCGTCCTGTACGTGGTGCCGTACATGAAGCGGTTGTCGGTGCGGGTCCGTCCGCTGGGGCAGCTGACCAACGTCCGGGTCATCCAGACGCTCACGGCCGGCGTCGACGACGTCACCACGCGGCTGTCCTCGATCCCGCCCGGCGTCCAGCTGTGCAACGCGCGCGGGGTGCACGAGGCGAGCACCGCCGAACTCGCGCTCACCCTGACCCTCGCCTGCCTGCGCGGCATCCCCGGATTCGTCCGCGCCCAGCAACAGGAGCGCTGGGAGAGCGCGTTCCATCCCGCCCTCGCCGACAGGACCGTCCTCATCGTCGGCTACGGCTCGATCGGCGCCGCCATCGAGGACCGGCTCGTGCCCTTCGAACTCGCGCGGGTGGCGCGCGTCGCGCGCTCTGAGCGCACCACGGCGCGCGGTCCGGTGCACCCGCTCACCGAATTGCCCTCCCTGCTCCCGCACGCCGACGTCGTGATCCTGTCCACGCCCTTGACGCACGAGACAAGAGGGCTGGTGGACGCCGAGTTCCTCGCGCGGATGAAGGACGGTGCGCTGCTGGTCAATGTGGCGCGGGGCGGCGTCGTCGACACCAAGGCGCTGCTCGCGGAGCTGGAGAGCGGCCGTATCCGCGCGGCCCTCGACGTCACCGACCCCGAACCGCTGCCGCCCGGGCACCCGCTCTGGCAGGCCCCCGGCGTCCTCATCAGCCCGCACGTGGGCGGCCCCTCCTCGGCCTTCCTGCCGCGCGCCAAGCGGCTGCTCGTCGACCAGCTGACCCGGTTCGTGAACCACGAACCGCTGCGCAACGTGATCCTGACGACCGGGGCGTGATACTCCCGGGCGCCCGGCCTCGTTAGACCCGCAGGGAGCTCCGTCCGGCACCCTCCGCAACCTCTCGGACGCGGCCTGTGCCCGCATACTCGCTGGTCGTCACGGAGCGTAGAGAAGCTATGTCCCTGAGTGACGATCCTGGTGTATCGTCCCGACAGGGGCTGCGCCGCGAACTTTCGGCGCCGGGGATGGACATTTCAGATTTGTGAGGGGGGCGACGGGCGATGCACGGCCTATGGACGAACGATCCGACGCGGCGGAGCCGCCGACGGCGGCCCTTGCGCACCGCCGCGCGCAGGCGCGACCACCACACCAGTCATCACCAGCGGAGGCCGAGCGGCCGCAGGAGGCACACGCACCCAGCGCACCGGGACCGTCGGGACCCGGGGGCGGCGCGGACCGGGAGGCCCCGGTGAGCGCGCCGTCCTCGATGACGACCGCCCTCGACGCGGCGGTGCGCGCACCGCTCACACAGGAGGCGCCGCCGCCCCGCCGGCCGGTCGCCGGCGAGGGCACCCGCACGTTGGAGCAACTCGTTCTCGCCCTGGTCTGCGCGGCCTACGCCGTCGGGGCCGCGTTCGACTGGGGTGCGGGCGAAGTGGCACTGGTCATGGGCGATTTCGGGCTGAGCGCCGCGGCGGGCACCGCCGCCGTCTCGTGCTTCCTGTACGCCCGCAATCCGCGCGTCCGCTTCCGCTCGGCCTGGCTGCTGTTCGCCCTCTCCTCGGCGATGGCGGCCCTCGGCAACGCTGTCTGGGGGTGGTACGAGGTCGTCCTCGGGCGGGACGTGCCCAGCCCCTCCTACGCCGACCTGTTCTTCCTGTGCTTCGCACCGCCGGCCATCGTGGGCCTGCTGGTGCTCGCCAAGCGGCCGGTGACCAAGGCCGGCTGGATCTGCCTGGGGCTGGACGCCTGGCTGATCGGCGGCTCGCTGCTCACGCTGTCATGGAGCCTCGCGCTCGCCCAGGAGGCCCACTCCGGCGGACGGAGCGTGGCGCACACCGCGCTGTCGCTGGCGTACCCGCTGCTCGACATCGCGCTCGTCAGCATGGTGCTCGCGCTGCACTTCCGCCGCTCCCCGGGCAACCGCACCGCCGTGAACACGGCGATCGGCGCGCTCGCGCTCACGGTGATGTGCGACGCGCTGTTCACCTCGCCGCTGCTGCACAGCAGTTACCGCTCCGGGCAGCTGCTGGACGCGGGCTGGTTCGCCGGTTCGCTGCTCCTCGCCTACGCCCCCTGGGCCGCGCCGCGCGGCAGGGGAGCGCAGGACGCGCACGTGCCGGACGGGCACACGCGCGTGGTCCACGAGCACCTGCCGGGACAGCGCGGCACGGGCCACCAGCACGTGTCCGTGCCCGCCCCGGGAGGCGAGCACAGCCGGTACCCGTCCGGTCGGCCCCTCACCGGCTCCATCGCCGCACTCACCCCGTACCTCGCCGCCGCCGTGTGCACTCTGGGCATCCTCTACAACGTCCTCAACGGCCGCCGACCCGACCACGTGGTGCTGATCACCGCGGGCGCCGTCGTGCTCGCGCTCGTCATCCGCCAGGGCATCATGCTGCTGGACAACATCACCCTCACCCAGGAGCTGGCGCAGAAGGAGAACCACTTCCGCTCCCTGGTGCAGGGCTCCAGCGACGTGATCATGATCGCCGCACCCAACGGCGTCCTGCGGTACGTCTCCCCGGCCGCCGCCGGGGTCTACGGCCGGCCCGCCGAGGACCTGGTGGGCAGCGAACTGGCCAGTCTGATCCACCCGGAGGACCTGGGCTGTGTGGTGCACGAGGTGCGCCGCTTCCTCGCCGCCAGCCCACTGGAGGAACCCACCACTCGCATCGAGTGCCGCTTCCGGTCCGGTGGTGGGGGAGGCTGGCTCAACGTGGAGTCGACCGTCAACCGCCACCACGGCGGGCTGATCTTCAACAGCCGGGACGTGACCGAGAGAGTGCGCCTGCAGGCGCAGTTGCAGCACAACGCCGAGCACGACCCGCTGACCGACCTGCCCAACCGCGCGCTGTTCACGCGGCGCGTGCAGCAGGCCCTGTCCGGCCGCCGTGCCACCGACCGGGGCGCCGCCCTGCGCAACACGGCCGTGCTCTTCATCGACCTGGACGGCTTCAAGGCGGTCAACGACACGATCGGCCACCAGGCCGGGGACGAGCTGCTCGTCCAGGCCGCCCGCAGGCTCCAGGACGCGGTCCGGCACGGGGACACCGCGTCCCGGCTGGGCGGCGACGAGTTCGCGGCCCTGATCGTCGGGGACGGCACCCGTGACCGTGCCGCCCGGGAGCGGAACATCCTGGAGCTGGCCGACCGCCTCAGGCTGACCCTCTCCCAGCCGTACGCCATCGACGGCAGCGACGTCCGGGTCAACGCCTCCATCGGCGTCGCCTTCGCCGAACCGGGCCTCGGCGCGGGCGAGCTGCTGCGCAACGCCGACCTCGCGATGTACCGCGCGAAATCGGCCGGCAAGGGCCGGGTCGAGCTGTACAAGCCGCAGATGCAGCAGGACGTCGTACGCAAGGCGGAGCTGGCCACCCGGCTGCGCGCGGCGCTGCACGACGGCGAGTTCGCGCTGCTGCACCAGCCGGTGGTGTGCCTGGACGGCGGCGGGATCACGGCGGTCTCGGCGCAGGCGCGCTGGCGCTCCTCGCAGGGGGTGCTGTTCACCCCGGCCGAGTTCCTGCGGATGGCCGAGGACGGTGACAAGACCGCCGAGCTGGATCGCTGGATCCTCCAGGAGGCCGTCGAACAGGCCGCCGAGCGAGCGGCCACCGGGGTCGTCGTCCCGGTGACGGTACGCATGGGCGCCCGGCGGCTGCTGGACCGCTCCATGCCGCTGGGCTCGGTGGAGGCGCTGCTGACCCGGCACGGGCTGCCGCCCGGCGCGTTGGTCGTCGAGCTGTCCGAAGCCGATCCGCGGATCTCCCTGGAGGAGCTGGAGCGCAGGCTGACCGCGCTCAACCGGCTCGGGGTGCGGATCGCGCTGGACGGCTTCGGCAGCGGCTACGCGGCGATCACGGCCCTGCGAAGGCTCCCCGTCGACATCCTGAAGCTCGACCGCAGTCTGGTCGAGGGTGTCGTGGAGTCCGCGCGGCTGCACAAGATCACCAGTGGTCTGCTGCGGATCGCCGGCGATCTCGGGCTGCAGTCCGTGGCCGAGGGCGTGGACCTGCCGGAGCAGGTCGTCGCGCTGCGCGCGATGGGCTGCACACACGGGCAGGGCATGGCCTTCGCCGGGCCGCTGGACGAGTACCGGCTGCGCCGGGCGCTGGGGGCCGGCCACTACCCGGTGCCGCACGCACCGGCCGAACCGGCGTTCGCCGGCAGTCTCAGGGAGCCGCAGGGGCGCGCGGGGGTGTACACAGGGGGTGTCCCCGCTGTCCTGGGAGGCGGCAGTGCCCTTCGCTCACATTCTGAGACTCCTGTCCCACCCACTTGACACCTGGTGCGCGCCGGAGGGAGGGTCAGTTCCATGCGCACCCGAATTCTCGTACTTGGACAGCGCGTCGGCTGAGCTGGGACCCACCGGAGGACGATCCGGAATCCCCAGCGACCTCACCGGCGCGCTCCCCTCGCTTGCCTTTCGGCACGAGGGGTTTTTTGTTGCACGAGCACCGATCGTGCAGCGCTTGAACTCCGTACAAACCTCGCAAAAACCCTCAGCATCGAGAAGAGAATGCCGATGACCGAGCAGGCCACCGGGGCCCATCCGCAGCCGCGGCCCCGATCCGGAGGACATCAGTCCGCCCCCGTCGAGCACGTCACGGGTGCGCAGTCCCTCATCCGTTCCCTCGAGGAGGTCGGCGCGGACACGGTGTTCGGCATTCCCGGCGGCGCGATCCTGCCGGCGTACGACCCCCTGATGGACTCGACGCGGGTGCGCCACGTCCTGGTCCGCCACGAGCAGGGCGCCGGCCACGCGGCCACCGGCTACGCGCAGGCCACCGGCAAGGTCGGCGTCTGCATGGCCACCTCCGGACCGGGCGCCACCAACCTGGTCACGCCGATCGCCGACGCCCATATGGACTCCGTCCCGCTGGTCGCGATCACGGGCCAGGTGGCGTCGTCGTCCATCGGTACGGACGCCTTCCAGGAGGCGGACATCGTCGGCATCACCATGCCGATCACCAAGCACAACTTCCTCGTCACCAAGGCCGAGGACATCCCGCGGATCATCGCGCAGGCGTTCCACATCGCCTCCACCGGCCGCCCCGGCCCGGTCCTGGTCGACATCTCCAAGGACGCCCTCCAGGCGAGGACGACCTTCACCTGGCCGCCCACCATGGACCTGCCCGGCTACCGCCCGGTGACCAAGCCGCACGCCAAGCAGATCCGCGAGGCGGCCAAGCTGATCACCTCCGCCCGGCGGCCGGTCCTCTACGTCGGCGGCGGCGTCCTCAAGGCGCAGGCCACCGCCGAGCTGAAGGTCCTCGCCGAACTCACCGGAGCGCCCGTCACCACCACCCTGATGGCGCTCGGCGCATTCCCCGACAGCCACCCGCTGCACGTGGGGATGCCGGGCATGCACGGTGCGGTCACCGCCGTCACCGCGCTGCAGAAGGCCGACCTGATCGTCGCCCTCGGTGCCCGCTTCGACGACCGCGTCACCGGCAAGCTGGACAGCTTCGCCCCGTACGCCAAGATCGTCCACGCCGACATCGACCCGGCCGAGATCGGCAAGAACCGCGCCGCCGACGTGCCGATCGTCGGCGACGCCCGCGAGGTCATCGCCGACCTGGTCCAGGCCGTGCAGAAGGAGCACAGCGAGGGCCACCAGGGCGACTACACCGCCTGGTGGAGCGACCTGAACCGCTGGCGCGACACCTACCCGCTCGGCTACGACCAGCCCGAGGACGGCTCCCTGTCGCCCCAGCAGGTCATCGAGCGCATCGGGCGGCTCGCCCCCGAGGGCACGATCTTCGCGGCGGGCGTCGGCCAGCACCAGATGTGGGCCGCGCACTTCATCCAGTACGACAAGCCCGCCACCTGGCTCAACTCCGGCGGCGCGGGCACGATGGGCTACGCGGTCCCGGCCGCGATGGGTGCCAAGGCCGGCGCGCCGGACCAGACGGTCTGGGCGGTCGACGGCGACGGCTGCTTCCAGATGACCAATCAGGAACTGACCACCTGCGCCCTGAACAACATCCCGATCAAGGTCGCCATCATCAACAACGGCGCCCTCGGGATGGTCCGCCAGTGGCAGACCCTGTTCTACAACCAGCGCTACTCCAACACCGTGCTCCACAGCGGCCCGGAGGACGTCAACCCGGACGCGAAGGGCACGCGCGTGCCGGACTTCGTGAAGCTGTCCGAGGCGATGGGCTGTGTGGGCCTGCGCTGCGAGCGCCCGGAGGACCTGGACAAGGTCATCGAAGAGGCGAACTCCATCAACGACCGCCCGGTCGTCGTCGACTTCATCGTCCACGAGGACGCGATGGTGTGGCCGATGGTCGCCGCCGGTACCTCCAACGACGAGATCATGGCCGCCCGGGACGTCCGCCCCGACTTCGGCGACAACGAAGACGACTGACTTTCAACAGGCAAGGAAGAGCAGAACACCATGTCCAAGCACACGCTCTCCGTCCTGGTGGAGAACACGCCGGGCATCCTCGCCCGGATCGCCGCCCTGTTCTCGCGGCGCGGCTTCAACATCGACTCGCTCGCGGTCGGTGTCACCGAGCACCCCGACATCTCCCGCATCACCATCGTGGTGGGCGTCGAGGAACTCCCGCTGGAGCAGGTGACCAAGCAGCTCAACAAGCTGGTCAACGTGCTGAAGATCGTCGAGCTGGAGCCCGGCCAGGCCGTGCAGCGCGAACTCGTCCTGGTGAAGGTCCGTGCCGACAACGAGACCCGCTCCCAGATCGTCGAGATCGTCCAGCTGTTCCGCGCCAAGACCGTCGACGTCTCCCCGGAGGCCGTGACCATCGAGGCCACCGGTTCGAGTGACAAGCTGTCCGCCATGCTCAAGATGCTGGAGCCGTTCGGCATCAAGGAACTGGTGCAGTCCGGGACGATCGCGATCGGCCGCGGCGCCCGTTCGATCACCGACCGCTCGCTGCGCGCTCTCGACCGAACCGCGTAAAGCTGAAGTACGGCCGAATCCGGGTGGTCGGCGCGCCACCGGCCGCCCGGATGCCGAGACCCTGAGACCTCCCGTCCCCTCACCGGCATACGGTGGGACGCACAACCTGCACACCAAGGAGAGAACCCAAAGTGGCCGAGCTGTTCTACGACGCTGACGCCGACCTGTCCATCATCCAGGGCCGCAAGGTCGCGGTCATCGGCTACGGCAGCCAGGGCCACGCCCACGCGCTGTCGCTGCGTGACTCCGGTGTCGACGTCCGCGTCGGTCTGCACGAGGGCTCCAAGTCCAAGGCCAAGGCCGAGGAGCAGGGCCTGCGCGTGGTGACCCCGGCCGAGGCCGCCGCCGAGGCCGACGTCATCATGATCCTGGTCCCGGACCCGATCCAGGCCCAGGTCTACGAGGAGTCCATCGCCCCGAACCTGAAGGACGGCGACGCCCTGTTCTTCGGCCACGGCTTCAACATCCGCTTCGGCTTCATCAAGCCCCCGGCCGGCGTGGACGTCTGCATGGTCGCCCCGAAGGGCCCGGGCCACCTGGTCCGCCGCCAGTACGAGGAGGGGCGCGGTGTGCCCTGCATCGTCGCCGTCGAGCAGGACGCCTCCGGTGGCGCCTTCGGTCTCGCCCTGTCCTACGCCAAGGGCATCGGCGGCACCCGTGCCGGCGTCATCAAGACGACCTTCACCGAGGAGACCGAGACCGACCTCTTCGGCGAGCAGGCCGTCCTCTGCGGTGGTACGGCCGCGCTGGTCAAGGCGGGCTTCGAGACCCTGACCGAGGCCGGCTACCAGCCGGAGATCGCCTACTTCGAGTGCCTGCACGAGCTGAAGCTGATCGTGGACCTCATGTACGAGGGCGGCCTGGAGAAGATGCGCTGGTCCATCTCCGAGACCGCCGAGTGGGGCGACTACGTCACGGGCCCGCGCATCATCACCGACGCCACCAAGGCCGAGATGAAGAAGGTCCTCGCCGAGATCCAGGACGGCTCGTTCGCCCAGAACTGGATGGACGAGTACCACGGTGGTCTGAAGAAGTACAACGAGTACAAGCAGCAGGACTCCGAGCACCTGCTGGAGACCACGGGCAAGCAGCTCCGCAAGCTGATGAGCTGGGTGAACGAGGAGGCGTAAGCCTCATGCCGGGGGCCGGAGCGCACTGCTCCGGCCCCCGACGCCCGTCTGTTGTCCACCTCGTCCAGCACCGGACGGGTGATCCTTCCGCAGTGGAGCAGGACGGCGCCCACCGCGCCACTACACTGCTGCACAACACGCGTCAGGCCCACAGCGTCGTGCGTCTTCCGCGGCTAGCCCCCCTCCTCCGCCTGCGGCCGTCGGGACGGCCGTCCGCATGCACTGGACTTGTGAGGACCTCACGTGAGCTCGAAACCCGTCGTACTCATCGCTGAAGAGCTGTCGCCCGCGACCGTGGACGCACTCGGCCCGGACTTCGAGATCCGGCACACCAACGGAGCGGACCGAGCCGAACTGCTCCCCGCCCTCGCCGATGTCGACGCGATCCTGATCCGATCGGCCACCAAGGTCGACGCCGAGGCCATCGCCGCCGCCAAGAAGCTCAAGGTCGTCGCGCGCGCCGGCGTCGGCCTGGACAACGTCGACGTCTCCGCCGCCACCAAGGCCGGCGTGATGGTCGTGAACGCGCCGACCTCCAACATCGTGACCGCCGCCGAGCTGGCCTGCGGTCTGATCCTCGCCACCGCCCGCAACATCCCGCAGGCCAACGCCGCGCTGAAGAACGGCGAGTGGAAGCGCAGCAAGTACACGGGCGTCGAGCTGGCCGAGAAGACCCTCGGTGTCGTCGGCCTCGGCCGTATCGGCGCCCTGGTCGCCCAGCGGATGTCCGCCTTCGGCATGAAGGTCGTCGCCTACGACCCCTATGTCCAGCCCGCGCGGGCCGCGCAGATGGGCGTGAAGGTGCTGTCCCTGGACGAGCTGCTCGAGGTCTCCGACTTCATCACCGTCCACCTGCCCAAGACCCCCGAGACCCTCGGCCTGATCGGCGACGAGGCGCTGCGCAAGGTCAAGCCGAACGTGCGCGTCGTCAACGCCGCCCGCGGCGGCATCGTCGACGAGGAGGCGCTGTACGCGGCGCTGAAGGAGGGCCGGGTCGCCGGCGCCGGTCTCGACGTGTACGCGCAGGAGCCGTGCACCGACTCCCCGCTGTTCGAGCTGGACGAGGTCGTGTGCACCCCGCACCTCGGCGCCTCCACCGACGAGGCCCAGGAGAAGGCCGGCATCGCGGTCGCCAAGTCCGTGCGCCTCGCCCTCGCCGGCGAGCTGGTCCCGGACGCCGTCAACGTCCAGGGCGGTGTCATCGCCGAGGACGTCAAGCCCGGTCTGCCGCTCGCCGAGCGCCTCGGCCGTATCTTCACGGCGCTCGCGGGCGAGGTCGCGCACCGTCTCGACGTCGAGGTCTACGGCGAGATCACCCAGCACGATGTGAAGGTGCTGGAACTGTCCGCGCTCAAGGGCGTCTTCGAGGACGTCGTCGCCGAGACGGTGTCGTACGTCAACGCCCCGCTGTTCGCGCAGGAGCGCGGCGTCGAGGTGCGGCTGACCACCAGCTCCGAGTCGGGCGAGCACCGCAACGTGGTCACCGTGCGCGGCACGCTCGCGGGCGGCGAGGAGGTGTCGGTCTCCGGCACGCTGGCCGGACCGAAGCACGTCCAGAAGATCGTCGCGGTCGGTGACTACGACGTCGACCTCGCGCTCGCCGACCACATGGTCGTCCTGCGCTACGAGGACCGTCCCGGTGTCGTCGGCACCGTCGGCCGCATCCTCGGCGAGGCGGGCATCAACATCGCCGGCATGCAGGTCGCTCGCGCGGACGTGGGTGGCGAGGCGCTGGCCGTGCTCACCGTCGACGACACGGTGGCCGCCGCTGTGCTGGCCGAGGTCGCCTCCGAGATCGGTGCGACGTCCGCCCGCTCGGTCAACCTGGTCTGATCGCCCTTCAGCCCTTCAGCCCACCCGGCTCGGTCGGCTGAAGGGCTGGGCCCCTGCTCGAACTCCCCCAGAGGGGGACAACGCCGGACGGGCTGACTTTCGTCAGCCCGTCCGGCGTTCTTCTGCGCCCTGCTACGCGTCCCTGACCTCGATCCTGCGCAGGGTCAGCGCCGCGCCCACCGCGGCCACCGCGAGGATGACCGCCCCGGCGATCGCCGCGCCGTTCATCCCGGTGGTGAACGCCTCCCGGGCCGTGACGAGGAGGGACCGGCTCGCCCCGGCGGGCAGCCGGTCGGCCGTGGCGAGAGCGCCGCCGAGGGTCTCGCGGGCCCCGGCCGGGGCGGTGGCCGGCATCTCGTGGCGGTAGAGCGCCGTACCGACGGAGCCCAGGACCGCCATGCCGAAGGCGCCGCCGAACTCGGTGCTGGTCTCGATCAGCGAGCCGGCCGTGCCCGCCCGCTCCACCGGGGCGTTGCTCATCGCCAGGTCCACCAGCTGGGACGAGATGGCGACCATCCCGCAGGCGAGGACGCCGGCCCCGGCCAGCAGCAGCCACAGCGAGTCGGTGCCGAGGAGGGCGAGCATCGAGAAGCCGCCCGCCATGGCCGCGAAGCCGCCGGCGACGACGTACCCCCGGTTGGCGCCCCGCTGGACGAGCTGTGCGGTGATCGGGCCGGCGAGGCCGATGAACACCGAGGGCAGCAGGCTCCACAGGGCTGCCGACAGCGGGCTCTTGCCGAGGACCGACTGCAGATACTGCGTGGTGTAGATGGCCGAACCCATCATGCCGAGGGCGGCGACGAGGTTCAGCACCAGCGCCGGGGCGAAGCCGCGGCCCTTCACCAGGGCCGGCGGGATCAGCGGGGAGGCCGCGGTGCGCTGGCGCTGCACGAACAGGACCGCGAAGAGCAGGCCGACGGCGATCGAGACGACGTACAGCGGGTGCCAGCCCTCGGACGGGATCTCCTTCAGGCCGTAGATCACGGGGAGCACGGCGGCCATCGACAGCGGGACGCTCAGCCAGTCGAAGCGGCCCGGGTTCGGGTCCTTCGACTCCGGCAGCAGCACCGGGCCGAGGAGCAGCAGCAGCGCCATCGCGGGCAGGTTGACCAGGAAGACCGAGCCCCACCAGAAGTGCTCGACGAGGATGCCGCTCATCACGGAGCCGAGCGCCAGACCGCCGGTCATCACACCGGACCACAGGCCGATCGCCTTCGTCCGCTGGGAGGGGTCGGTGAACATCGTGCGCAGCAGCGCCATCGTGGAGGGCATCAGGGTCGCGCCGCCGATGCCGAGGACCGCGCGGGCCGCGATCAGGGTGCCGGCGCTGTCCGCGTAGGCCGCGAGGAGCGAGGCTCCGCCGAAGGCGACGGCGCCCATGATCAGCAGCTTGCGGCGGCCGATGCGGTCGCCGAGCGAGCCCATCGTCATCAGGAGGCCGGCCAGCACGAAGGCGTAGATGTCGTAGATCCACAGCTGCTGGGTGCCGCTCGGGTGCAGGTCCGTGCTGATCGCGGGCGTCGCGAAGTACAGGACGGAGACGTCCATCGAGACCAGCATCAGCGGCAGCATCAGCACGCCGAGTGCGGTCCACTCGCGGCGCCCGGCGCGGGTGGGGACGGCGCGGTCGGCGCCGACGGAGTCGGTGGTGCTCGTCGAGTTCGTCATGCCGGGAAATGTACGCGCGTCTTAAACGCTTGTCTAGAACGACTGTATAAGCCATGCGTCTAGGACGCTCGTATGGATCGCGGGGTAGGGTGACGGACATGGGACACCGTGAGGATCTGCTCGAAGGCGCCAAACGCTGCCTGCTGGAGAAGGGCTTCGCGCGCACCACCGCGCGCGACATCGTCAAGGCCTCGGGGACCAACCTGGCCTCCATCGGCTACCACTACGGGTCGAAGGACGCGCTCCTCGCGCAGGCCTACATCGCGATGGTGGAGAACATGTCCGACGCCTTCGACGGGGGCGGCGCCGCCGTGATCGAGGGCGCCCCCGGTTCGCTGGAGCGCTTCCGTCAGGTGTGGTCCAACATCGTCGGCACCATGCGGGAGCCGAACTCGATGTGGCGCCTCAGCATGGAGGTCATGACCATCGACATGCCCGAGGTGCGCGGGCATCTGGCCCAGGCCCAGCGCGAGGGCGGGCGCGGGCTCGTCGCCATCCTCCAGGGCGTGCCCGAGGAGGAGGTCTCCGACGAGACGGCCGACACCCTCGGCCGCTTCTACATGACGCTGATGACCGGCCTCATCGCACAGTGGACGTTCGACGCGAAGACCGCCCCGGACGGCGACGCGCTCACCGAGGGGCTGCGGCAGATCGTCGAAGGCGCCGCGGCGCATGCGCAGGGGGCCGCGAAGAGCTGATCAGGGCCGGCGCCCCCCGTGTGTGCCCATGCCCCCGGATCGCTCCCGGGTACGTCGACGAGCGGATTGCGGTCGGCGGTGGGGCGGGGGAGATTGGCTTCATGTCCGACGCCGAGGTGGCGGTACTGATCGTCGGCGGCGGCCCGGTCGGGCTCACCGCGCGGGCCCTGCTGGAGCAGTGGGGCGTACGGGCCCTGCTGGTCGAGAAACACGGGGAGTTGTCGCCCTTCCCCCGGTCCCGGCTGGTCAACGTGCGCTCGATGGAGATCTTCCGCGGGCTCGGGCTCGCCGACCGCATCACCGCCCGCGCGTTCGCGCCCCGGTACGCCCGCGTCCGCTTCCGCGACACCCTGAACGGCGCCGACTTCGCCTCGGCGTCGATGGTCGGGGTGCACGCGCCCGTGCCGGAGAGCCCCGCGCTCGGCGTGGTCACCTCGCAGGACCGGCTGGAACCCGTCCTGCTGGACGCGGCGGACGCGCCGGTGCGGTTCGGGGCCGAACTCGTCGCGCTGGCCGAGGAGGACGACGCGGTCGTCGCGCGGCTCGCCGACCACCGGACCGGTGCCGAGCGGCGGATCCGCGCCCGGTACGTCCTCGCCGCCGACGGCGCGCACTCCACCGTGCGGCGGCTGCTGGGCATCGGCACCACGGGTCCGGGCGCGCTCGGGGGTGTCACCACCGTGGTGTTCGACGCCGACCTCGACCGCTGGTGCGCCCCGCAGCCCGCCGGGGTCTACTTCACCGCGCACGGCTCCTTCATGCCGCTCTACCCCGAGGGCGGCTGGGCGTGGTTCGGCCCCACGCCCGAGGACGCCGAGGGCGCCGACTGGGGCGACGTCGTCGCGCACGCCCTCGGCCCCGGTGCCGGTGTACGGCCCGATGTGCTGCGCGTCCAGCACTGGGTGATGGACGCCTTCGTCGCCGAACGCCTGCGGCACGGCCGGATCCTGCTGGCCGGCGATGCCGCGCACGCGGTTCCCGTCATCGGCGGACTCGGCATGAACGCCGGCGTGGCCGACGTGCACAACCTGTGCTGGAAACTGGCGGGCGTGCTCCAGGGCTGGGCCGGACCGGGACTGCCGGCCACCTACGAGCCGGAGCGGCACCCCGTCGCCCGCGAGACACTCCGCCAGGCGGTGGCCAACGCCCAGCTGCTGCGCGGGGTCCAGCGTCGCAGGCTCGAACAGCTGCGGGCGGGCGAGTCGGCGCCGGAGCAGGTCGAACTGCCGTGGACGGACCGGTACTTCGCCCAACTCGGCCTGGCGCTGGGCGTCGTCTACCGCTCCGCCGCCGTGCTCCTCGGGGACGACGACCCGCCCGAGCCGCCCGCCCCCGGCACCGACTACGTGCCCACCGTGGCGCCGGGCCACCGCCTCCCCCACCGCCGGCTCGCCGACGACCGCTCCACGCTGGACGCCGTCGGCGCATGGTTCACCCTGCTCACCCCGGACCCCGCCGCCTGGGTGCCCGGCGCCGCCGTGCCCGTGCCGCTGCGCGTCGAACCGCTGGCCCGCGAACACACCGAGCCCTACGGCCTCGGCCCGGGCGGTGCCCTGCTCGTCCGGCCGGACGGTCACATCGCCGCCCGCTGGCCCGGTGCCCCGCCGGCCGCCACGACCCTCCCCGACGCCCTCGCCGCGCTCACCGGCCGGCCCGCCGACTGACCCCGAGCGCGGAGGCCGAGGCCCTACAGCCGCGCCCGCTTCAGCGCCATGTGCAGCAGCAGGCGGTCCTCGCCGTCGTCGAGGTCCAGGCCGGTCAGCTGCTCGACCCGGGAGAGCCGGTAGTACAGGGTCTGCCGGTGGATGCCGAGTTCGGCGGCCGCGCGGCCGGCCTGCCCCGCGCGGTCGAGGTAGACCTCGGCGGTGCGGGCCAGCTCCCGATGGGTGGGGGAGAGGAGCGCGCCGACCACGGGATCGTGCGCGGCCCGCGGCGGCAGCGCGGTCAGCAGCCGGTACGGTCCGATGCCCGCCCACTGGGCGACCGGCCCGAGCCGCGGCTCGGCCAGCGCGGCCCGCGCGGCGGCGGACGCCTCCTGCCACACCGTCCCCAGATCGGCGAGACCCGCGCGAGGCTCGCCGACTCCGGCGGCGTGCGCGACGGCGGCGGCCCGGCCGGGCTCGGTCAGTCCCGCGGCGGCCGCCGCGGCCACGCGGGCCCCGGCGCCGCGCGTCGCGCCCGTCCGCGCACCCTCGGCCGCCTTCAGCAGTCGCAGCGCCGCCGCCTGTGCGGGGGCGCTCACCTCCGTGGACCGCAGTCGCACCAGCAGCGCGAGGCTCTGCCCCGAATCCTCCACCGTTCGAGGAGCGGTGGAGGTGCCCGCCGTCCACGGAAGCGTGCACAGCGCCGCGGCATGGGGGATCGTCCGGGCGGCCGGGGCGTCGTCCGGGTCGGCCGACGGCCAGGGGGCGACGCACACCAGGGTGAGGGGGCCGTCGGCGCGCGGGCCGAGCGCGACACGCAGTTCGGCCACCGCCATGTCCCGCTGCCAGCCGCGCTCCGCGGTGAGCACCGCCCGCAGCTCCCGGCTCAGTCCGGCCCCGGCCTCCGCCTCGTCCGCGAGCAGCGCGCCGATCCGGCCGGCCACCTCCAGCGCGGCGGCCAGCTGGGCGTCCGTCGGCCCCGGATCGCCGTCCAGCAGCCAGACGTAGCCGAGCACCACACCCCGATGGCGTACCGGGAGGCAGATCCGGCCGCGGTAGACCCCGGCCTCAAGGCTCGGCGGGATCCGCACCGGGCCGCTCGCGCGGGTGATGCCGAAGCCCTCGAACCAGGCCCGGACCGTCGCCGTGGAGCGCCGGGTCAGGATCGAGCGGGTGCGCACCGGGTCCAGGGCCATGGGATCCAGCTCGTCCTCGCTGTCGTACGCACCGAAGGCGATCAGCTCGAAGTCGCGGTTCTCCAGGGTCGCCGGTACGCCCAGCAACTCCGAGATCTCGTCGACCAGCTCTTGGTAGTCACCCTTGAAAGCCTTGAAATCCGCCGCCACTCGGGCATTCTCCCTCATTTTCCGGGCGTCTTCATACATCTGTCTGAGATCCAGGGCACGGATGCGTGACAGCTGTCGATGGCTCAGGATCGGAGAGATCCTTAGGTTTCACGGTGGTTCTCCGTGCCGTACCCGAATCGTCGGGTGACGGCCGAATTCGGTGCTTGTCTGTGGAGGTGCCCCGTGCTGGGTCCCGTGATTCTCGCCGCGTCGCGCAGCGACCGGATGCGACGCCTGATCTCGGCGGCCCCGGTGACGAAGCAGGTCGTCGACCGCTTCATCCCCGGTGAGACGGTCGCCGACATCGTGCCGATCATCCAGGACCTCACGGCCAAGGGCCTGGAGCTGACGATGGACGTCGTCGGCGAGGACATCACCACCCCCGAGCAGGCCACCACCGCCCGCGACGCCTACCTGGCGCTGATCGACCACCTCGAGCAGCTCCGGCTCGGCGAGAAGGTCGAGATGTCGGTCAAGCTGTCCATGTTCGGCCAGGCGCTGGACGGCGGCCACGAGCTGGCCCTCGCCAACGTCCGCCCGGTCGTCGAGGCGGCCGCCGCCATCGGTACGACCGTGACGCTGGACGCCGAGGACCACACCACCCTCGACTCGATGTTCGCCATCCACGAGGAGCTGCGGAAGGACTTCCCGCAGACCGGCTGCGTGATCCAGGCCTACCTCTTCCGCACCGAGGCCGACGCCCGCCGCCTCGCCGCCGCCGGCAGCCGCGTGCGCCTGGTGAAGGGCGCCTACAAGGAGCCCGCCGAGGTCGCCTACCAGCAGAAGCACGAGATAGACAAGGCGTACGTCCGTGTCCTGCGCATCCTCATGGAGGGCGAGGGGTACCCGATGATCGGGTCCCACGACCCGCGCCTGATCGCCATCGCCCAGGAGCTGGCCCACAAGGCCGGCCGCAAGCTCGACGAGTACGAGTTCCAGATGCTGTACGGCATCCGCGGCGACGAGCACCTGCGGCTGGCCGCCGAGGGCCACCGCATGCGCGTCTACACCGCCTACGGCACCGACTGGTACGGCTACTTCATGCGCCGCCTCGCCGAGAAGCCGGCCAACCTGCGCTTCTTCGTCCGCAGCATGATCACCAAGGGCTGAACCGAACACCCGCTCAAGATCAAGGAGTCAAGGATCTCATGGACGCTGTGACCCAGGTCCCCACCCCCGTCAACGAGCCGGTGCACGGCTACGCCCCCGGTTCGCCCGAGCGCGCCCGTCTGGAGGCCAAGCTCAAGGAGCTGGCAGAGAACCCGGTCGAGCTGCCGATGACCATCGGCGGCGAGAAGCGCATGGGCGGTGGCGAGCCGTTCCAGGTGGTGCAGCCGCACAACCACAAGTCCGTCATCGGCACGCTCCGCAACGCCACCCGGCAGGACGCCCAGGACGCCGTGGACGCGGCCCTCGCCGCCGCGCCGGCCTGGCGCGCGATGTCCTTCGACGACCGTGCCGCGATCATCCTGCGCGCCGCCGAGCTGCTCGCCGGCCCGTGGCGCGAGACGATCGCCGCCTCCACCATGCTGGGGCAGTCCAAGACCGCCCAGCAGGCCGAGATCGACACCCCCTGCGAGCTGGTCGACTTCTGGCGCTTCAACGTCCACTACGCCCGCCAGATCCTCGCCGAGCAGCCCCCGGCGAACTCCCCGGGCGTGTGGAACCGCATGGACCACCGCCCGCTGGAGGGCTTCGTCTACGCGATCACGCCGTTCAACTTCAGCGCCATCGCGGGCAACCTGCCCACCGCGCCCGCCCTCATGGGCAACGTGGTGGTCTGGAAGCCGTCCCCCACCCAGACCCACGCCGCCGTCCTCCTCATGCAGCTGCTGGAGGAGGCGGGCCTGCCCAAGGGCGTCATCAACCTCGTCACCGGTGACGGCATCGAGGTCTCCGAGGTCGCCCTGCACCACCGCGACCTCGCCGGCATCCACTTCACCGGCTCGACCAAGACCTTCCAGTACCTGTGGAAGACGGTCGGCGCCAACATCGAGAAGTACCGCTCCTACCCGCGCCTGGTCGGCGAGACCGGCGGCAAGGACTTCCTCGTCGCCCACCCGAGCGCCGACCGCGCGGTGCTGAAGACCGCCCTGACCCGCGGTGCCTTCGAGTACCAGGGCCAGAAGTGCTCCGCCACCTCCCGCGCCTACATCCCGGCCTCCATCTGGAACTCGGGCTTCAAGGAGGAGTTCGCCGCCGAGGTCGACTACCTCACCATGGGTGACGTCACCGACCTGTCGAACTTCATCGGCGCCGTCATCGACGACCGTGCCTTCGCCAAGAACAAGGCCGCGATCGACCGCGCCAAGGCGGACCCGACCTGCGAGATCATCGCGGGCGGCAGCTACGACGACTCGGTGGGCTACTTCGTCCGCCCGACCGTCATCGTCTCCACCGACCCGGAGAACGAGGTCTTCCGCACCGAGTACTTCGGCCCCGTCCTCGGCGTCCACGTCTACGAGGACGACAGTTACGACGAGATGCTGGAGCAGATGGAGTCGGTCTCCGACTACGCCCTGACCGGCTCGGTCATCTCGGGCGACCGCGCCGCGGCGGCGTACACGATGGAGAAGCTGCGCTACGCGGCCGGCAACTTCTACATCAACGACAAGTCCACCGGCGCCGTCGTCGGCCAGCAGCCCTTCGGCGGCGGCCGTGCCTCCGGCACCAACGACAAGGCCGGCGCCCCGCAGAACCTCATGCGCTGGACGCTGACCCGTGCCATCAAGGAGACCCTGGTCGCGCCGACCGACTACGGCTACCCGCACATGGGCTGACCAGCCCCCACGAACACGGGCCGGGAAGCGCGCCGCACGAGCGGGCTTCCCGGCCCGTCGCCAGTCTCCGTCCGTCCCACCGGGTTCATGACGGATAGTTGGGCCATGACCATCGGACTGCGTCTCGCCCACACCGCCGACCTCGATCCGTGCGAACTCCGCGCAGCCCGCGCCCTGTTGGACGCGGCGTTCGACGGTGGCTTCGGTGACGAGGACTGGGACCACGGGCTCGGCGGTCTGCACGCCCTCGTCCACGACGACGCCGGACTCGCCGCACACGGGGCCGTCGTGATGCGGCGCGTCCGGCACCGGGGGCGCTGGCTGCGCGCCGGATACGTCGAGGCCGTCGCCGTGCGCCCCGACGCCCGGCGCCAGGGACTCGGCGGGCGGGTGCTCGGCGAGCTGGAGCGGGTGATCGAGCGGGCGTACGACCTCGGCGCGCTCTCGGCGAGCCCGCAGGGCGCCCTGCTCTACACCGCCCGGGGCTGGCGGCAGTGGGGAGGCCGGGTGCACGGCCTGTCGCCGGACGGGATCGTACGGCTGCCGGAGGAGGAAGGCGACATCTACGTGTGGCCCGCGCACTCCGGGGCGCTCGACCCCGCCGCGGAGTTCGTCCTGGACTGGCGCGACGGAGACGTCGCCTGACGGATCGTCAGATTGCTCGGACCAGTGTCTTGCCCGTGTTGCCGCCGCGCAGCATCAGCAGGAACGCCTCCACGATCCGCTCGAAGCCGTCCACCACCGTCTCGTCCGCCGTCAGCGCTCCGCTGCGCAGATGCGGTACGGCGAAGTCGTACAGCTCCTCCTGCGCGTCCCGGTGGTCCTTCACCAGGAAGCCCTCGATGCGCAGGCTCTTCTCCACGACAGCGGCGTGATCGAACAGGACGGGCGGGGCGTCCGGGGTGTTGTACTGGCTGATCGTGCCGACCCGCACCACCCGGCCCCGCTCGCGCAGCGCGCCGATCGCCGCGCCCAGGTGGTCGCCGCCGACGTTGTCCACGAAGACGTCGACGCCGCGGGGGGCCGCCTCGGCCAGCAGCTCGGCGACCGGAGCGCCGTGGTAGTCGAAGGCCGCGTCGTAACCGACCTGCTCCGTCAGGTGCCTCACCTTCTCCGGGCCGCCCGCGCTGCCGATCACCCGGCCCGCGCCGAGCAGCCGGGCGAAGCGTCCGGCCGCCGTGCCGACCCCGCCCGCCGCGCCGGAGACGAACACGTCCTCGCCCGCGCGCAGCCGGGCGATCCGGGTCAGCGCGACGTACGCCGTCAGACCGGTGCCGCCCAGCACGCTCAGGTACGCCGACAGGGGTACGCCCGGGTGGTGCGGGAGCCGCCGGACCTCCTCGGGGCCCACCACGGCGTGCGTGCGCCAGCCCTGGCGGTGGAAGACCACCTCGCCCTCGGGGAGCGCCGGTGCGCGGGAGGCGACGACCCTCCCCAGGGTGCGGCCCTCCAGAGGAGCGTTCAACTCGAAGTCCCCGTCCATCATTTCGCGGTGGTACGGGTCCACGGACCACAGCAGGTTCTCCACCAGGGCCGTACCGGGCGCCGGGGCGGGCACCGGGGACTCGACGAAGCGGAAGTGGTCCGGGGTGGGGAAGCCGACGGGGCGGGCGGTCTGCTGCACGGTGCGCGCGATCTCGGTCATGGCGGGGACGGTAGGCAAGGAATGCCCGCCGCGGGCAGGGGGTTGGGCTCATGCAACGGGCCGATCCATGAATCGGCCTCATACACACAGGTGGGAGCCCCCGAGTGACAGCAGCCGACCTTGCCCCGCAGGAGTTGAGGATCCTGGTCGCCGTCGCCGACGAGGGCGGCTTCTCCGCTGCGGCCGCCCGGCTCGGGGCCACCCAGTCCGCGGTCTCCCACGCCGTGCGGGGCATCGAGCGGAAACTGGGGGTCGTGCTCTTCGAGCGGGGACGGTTCGGCGCCCGGCCCACCGCCGCGGGGGAGCGGGCCGCGGCCCATGCGCGTCGCGTGCTGCGGATGCTCCAGGCCCTCGCCGCCGACGCCCGGGGCGCCGACACCGGCGAGATCGCCGGGCCGTTGCGGATCGCCGCCTTCCGCAGCGCGGCCCTGCATCTGCTGCCGCCCGTCCTGCGGCGGCTCGCCGAGCACCGTCCCGGCGTCGAGGTGAGCGTGACCGTCGTCAGGGAACTGGGCGCCGGCACCGCGGGCGAGGTCGCCGCCGGGCGGGCCGACCTCGGGATCGCCACCCTGAGCGGACCGCCGCCGGCCGGACTGGTCGCCGGGGCGCTGCTGGAGGAGCCGTACTCACTGGTGCATCCGGCGGGGCACCCGGAGCCGCGCGCCCTCCCGCTCGTCGACTGGGCGGAGAACTGCGGCTCGTACACCCGCACATGGTGGGCGGCCCAGGACTGGATCCCGGCGGCGACCGTGAGCGCCGAGGACGACGGTGCGGTGCTGTCGATGGTGGGCAGCGGGCTCGGCATGGCCGTGATGCCCGCGCTCTCGCTCACCGGGGCGCCGCCCGCCGTCGAGATCACCGACCTCGGGCCGGACCGGCCGTACCGCCGCGTCGGCTATGTCACCACCCCGGAACTCGCCGCCACCGACGCCGTGCGGGCCCTGATCCGCGCCCTGCGTTCCGTCACCCTGCCGACCCCCGGACTGCCGTCACTCGAACGCACGAAGGACCAGCTCAGAGCGGTGTGACGGGGGCCGCCGTCTCAGATAGTAGGAAGTCCGAGTAACTGTGCAGACAGATGCGGGGCGCTGCCTTAGCTTTGTAGGAGCCGAACGCATCGCTCGATCCAGCGAACGGCGGTCGTGAGCCGGGCCCGTGCAGGCAACCCCTGCGGCCCTGCGCTCCCCGCCCATCCGGCGTCTCGTAACCCCCTTTGCGTGCTCCATGTTTGCCGAAGGAGTCGATTTCCATGGCCGAGACGACCGTCCGCCGCCGAGTCCGCCACGTGTCCCCCACGAGCGAGTCCGACCGCAAGAACGCCGCCGCCGCCCTCCAGCGCGCCCTCGACCGCCGCGACAACGGCGGCGAGACCGGCCACTGAGGGCACCACATGCGATGTCCGAATGGCGGACATCGCATGTCATCACCTGGGACGAGGAGTAGGGTGCCCGCATGTCTCGCAGCATCAATCTCGCAGTGATCCCCGGTGACGGCATCGGCCAGGAGGTCGTGGCCGAGGGTCTGAAGGTCCTCTCCGCCGTCCTTCCGCAGGATGTGAAGCTGGAGACCAAGGAGTACGACTTCGGCGCCAAGCGCTACCACGCCACCGGTGAGACCCTCACCGACGCCGACCTCGCGGCGCTGAAGCAGCACGACGCCATCCTGCTCGGCGCCATCGGCGACCCGTCGGTGCCCTCCGGCGTCCTCGAGCGCGGCTTCCTGCTCAAGCTGCGCTTCGCCTTCGACCACCACGTCAACCTCCGGCCGAGCAAGCTGCTCCCCGGGGTGGCGACCCCGCTCGCCGGCCAGCCGGAGATCGACTTCGTCGTCGTCCGCGAGGGCACCGAGGGCCCGTACACCGGCAACGGCGGCACCATCCGCACGGGCACCGAGCACGAGGTCGCCACCGAGGTCTCCGTCAACACGGCCTACGGTGTCGAGCGCGTGGTCCGCGACGCCTTCGCCCGCGCCCAGGCCCGCCCGCGCAAGAAGCTCACGCTGGTCCACAAGAACAACGTGCTGACCTTCGCCGGCCACCTGTGGACGAACATCTTCAACCAGGTGGCCAAGGAGTTCCCCGAGGTCACCACCGACTACATCCACGTCGACGCGGCCACCATCTACCTGGTCACCGACCCGGCCCGGTTCGACGTGATCGTCACCGACAACCTCTTCGGCGACATCATCACCGACCTCGCCGCAGCCGTCTCCGGTGGCATCGGCGTGGCCGCGTCCGGCAACATCAACCCCGGCCGCGCGTTCCCGTCCATGTTCGAGCCGGTCCACGGCTCGGCCCCGGACATCGCCGGACAGGGCAAGGCCGACCCCACCGCCACGGTCCTGTCCGTCGCCCTGCTGCTGCGCCACCTCGGCTACGACGGCGAGGCCGAGCGCATCGACACGGCCGTCGCCGCCGACCTCACCGAGCGCGCCTCGCTGGGGACCCGCAGCACCTCGCAGATCGGCGACGCGCTCGCCTCCCGAGTAGCCGGCTGACCCGGCGCTCCACCACGAGAAGCCGCCGGGTCGCACGACCACCCGGCGGCTTCCCCATGTCCCCGCCGGGTGCCACCATCGACCCCTGGGCCGCTTTCACCCCCATTCCTTCCGCCCCGGCCCCCGCGCGATAATCGGACGCGGAGCCGCGGTATGAGGGAAAGCTCGGACGTCCTATCACCGGCCGGAAGGCCGGGGACGGGCGTAGAAGCGGCCTTGTCACTACAACCGGTGAAGGACAACACATGACGACGCCCACGATCGAGCTCAAGCCCTCCGCCAGCCCGCTCGCCGCCGCCGAGCGCGAGGCGATCCTGGCCAGCCCCGGGTTCGGCCGCCACTTCACCGACCACATGGTGACGATCAAGTGGACCGAGGGCCGTGGCTGGCACGACGGCCAGCTCGTTCCGTACGCGCCGATCCCCCTCGACCCGGCGACCAACGTCCTGCACTACGCCCAGGAGATCTTCGAGGGTCTGAAGGCCTACCGCCAGCCCGACGGCTCGGTCGCCCTCTTCCGCCCGGACCAGAACGCCAAGCGCTTCCAGCGTTCCGCCAAGCGCCTGGCCATGCCCGAGCTGCCGGTCGAGACCTTCGTCGAGGCCTGTGACGCGCTGGTCCGGCTGGACCAGGACTGGGTGCCGGGTCACGGCGGCGAGGAATCCCTCTACCTGCGCCCGTTCATGATCGCCACGGAGGTCGGGCTCGGCGTCAAGCCCGCCAACGAGTACCTCTTCCTCGTGATCGCCTCCCCGGCCGGGGCGTACTTCCCGGGCGGCGTGAAGCCGGTGTCGATCTGGGTCTCCGAGGACCGCGTCCGCGCCGTCCCCGGCGGCATGGGCGACGCAAAGACCGGCGGCAACTACGCCGCCTCCCTGCTCGCCCAGGCCGAGGCCGCCGCCAAGGGCTGCGACCAGGTCTGCTACCTCGACGCGGTCGAGCACCAGTGGGTCGAGGAACTCGGCGGCATGAACCTGTACTTCGTGTACGGCGACAAGATCGTCACCCCGGCCCTCACCGGCTCCATCCTGGAGGGCGTCACCCGTGACTCCCTGCTGGCCGTCGCCCGCGACCTCGGCTACGCGTCCGAGGAGGGCCGCATCTCGGTCGAGCAGTGGCAGCGCGACTCCGAGAACGGCACCCTCACCGAGGTCTTCGCCTGCGGCACCGCGGCCGTGATCACCCCGGTCGGCACGGTCAAGCGCGCCTCCGCCGAGTGGAAGCAGGGCGGTGGAGAGCCGGGCGAGGTGACCCTGCGCCTGCGCCAGTCCCTGCTCGACCTCCAGCGCGGCACGCTGGAGGACAAGCACGGCTGGATGCACCGCATCGGCTGACGGCTCGGCGGGAACCGCCGCGACAGACCGCCGATCGTCCGCGGTCGGTCGGTCGGTCGCTCGCGGCGGCGCGGTTCCCCGCGCCTCCTCGCGCTACGCGCTCAGGGCCGCCTCGGACTCGTGCTCGGGTTCCGCGGCGGCCCTCGTCCGCTGTGTGCGGGACGTCAGCAGCAGATACACCAGCCCGCCCACCGCGCCCGACAGCAGGAAGCTGCAGTCGACGCCGCCGGTCAGACGCAGCAGCGGGCCCTGGTACGACGGCAGGGAGACCGCCAGCAGGCCGATGCCGGCGCCCAGCGCCCAGGAGGCGGCAGCGGGGATGTTCCAGCCGGCCCGGTACCAGTAGATCCCGCCCCGCGAGCGGCGGTTGAAGACCTGCAGGGCGTCGGCGTCGTACACCCCGCGACAGCGGACGAAGCCGATGAGGGTGATCACGGCCCACGGGGTGCCGATCGCGGTGAGCAGCAGCACGAAGGACGTCATCGCGGACTGCGCGTTCCAGGCGTAGTGGCCGACGAAGACGCAGACCGTGGCGACCACGGCGACCGTGTAGGTGGCGCGGGCACGGGAGGCCCTCGGCAGGATCGCGTCCAGGTCCAGGCCCATGGAGTACAGCATCAGACCGGCGTTGCCGACCGAGCCCGCGGAGGCGGACAGCAGCAGCGGGACGAGGTACCAGGTGGGCGACGCGCTGACCAGCGGGCCCGCGTAGTCGGTGGCCGCGCGGGCCGCGTACGCCGTGAAGGTGCCGAACAGCTGCGGCACCAGCAGGCCGAGGACCAGACCGAGCCAGGTGGAGTGCAGCACCCGGCGGCTGGAGTGGCGGGAGGGGGAGATGTAGCGGGTGTAGTCGCCGAGGAGGGTGATGAAGGCGATGGGGCCGGACAGGCCCGCCGCCACGGCCGCCAGGAACCAGGTCGGCCAGAACGAGCCCAGCAGATAGCCGCCGGCACCGGGCAGCGCCGCGGTGGTGAAGTGCGGGGCGTAGGCGAAGATCCCGAGGGCCAGCAGGGCCGTCATGCCGATCGCGAGCACGCGGGACATGGCGAGCAGCACCCGGTAGCCGTAGACCGCGCCCGCGACGGTCGCCGCCGCGAGCACCGCGTAGACGACGGCGTACGACGCCCCGTCCGCGGGCAGCCCGAACATCCGGCCGAGCACGCCGATCATCACGTCCCCGCCGATCCACACGGTCAGCGCCGTGTAGCCGAGGGCGAGGAGCAGGCCGACGACCGAGCCGACCAGCCGGCCGCGGACGCCGAACTGGGCGCCGGAGGACGTGGACAGATTCGTCGCGGTGCGCAGTGAGACCAGCGCGAGCGGTGCCGTGAACAGCGTGCCGATCACCGTGCCCGCGACGATCGCGCTCACCGACGCCCACCAGCCGAGCCCGAAGGACGGCGGCAGCCAGCCGAAGATGATCACCCCGAGGCAGAGGTTGGAGCCGAGCAGGATCGAGACGAGGTCGCGCGGACCACTGGTCCGCTCCTCGTCCGGGATGGTGTCGACTCCGCGCTGTTCTATCGGCATGGCTGGGTCTCCTTCGACTACCGCCAGAGAGTTTGAGCGACGTTCAATGTCTGTGAAGCTTTGCCTGCAGTCAATGCTTCTGTTTCATGAATTCTGTGTTTAGAGTGATGTTCTAAGCTGGCGATGGCAAGGAGGTGCCGCGACGTGAGACTGACCCCCACGGAACGTGACCGGCTGCTGCTCTTCGGAGCCGCCGAGCTGGCCCGTGCCCGCCGGGCGCGCGGCCTTCGGCTGAATGTGCCGGAGGCCACCGCGCTGATCGCGGACACCGTCTGCGAGGCGGCACGCGACGGCAGGCGGCTCGCCGAGGCCATCGAGGCGGCCCGGTCCGTGCTCGGCCCCGAGGACGTGCTGCCGGGCGTCGCCGATGTCGTCGCCGAGGTGATGGTCGAGGCCGTCTTCGACGACGGCTCGCGCCTCGCGGTGGTCTCCGACCCCATCGGCGGCGGCCTCGGCGAGCGGGCGCCGGGCGCCCTGCTGCCCGGACCCCAGCACACCGACCCCGAGCCGGCCGTCCGGCTCACGGTCACCAACACCGCCACCGTGCCGGTCTCCGTCACCTCCCACTTCCACTTCTTCGAGGCCAACCCGCGCCTCGACTTCGACCGCGCCCGCGCCTACGGGATGCGGCTCGCCGTGCCCGCCGGGTCGTCCGTGCGGTTCGGGCCGGGGGAGAGTGAGGAGATCGGTCTCGTACCGATCGGCGGCGAGCGGATCGCGATCGGCTTCGCCGGACTGGTCGACGGGCCGTTGGACGCGCCCGGGGCGAAGGAGGAGGCCCTGAGGAGGGCCGCCGCATGCGGATACCGCGGAATCACGCCGGAAGGAGGCGAGGAGCGATGAGCCGCTCGAAGGGACGCGAGGTGAGCCGGGCGATCCATGTCGACCCGCACGCCTACGCAGCCACCCACGGCCCCCGCGCCGGTGACCGCATCCGCCTCGGCGACTCCGGGCTCGTCGTCCGCGTGGAGTCCGACTCCCAGCGCTACGGCGACGAGTTCCTGGCCGGGTTCGGCAAGACCGCCCGCGACGGACTGCACCTGAAGGCGGCGGCCGTCCGCGACACCTGCGACGTGGTCATCAGCAATGTCGTGGTGATCGACCCGGTGCAGGGCATCCGCAAGGTCTCCATCGGCATCCGCGAAGGCCGGATCTGCTCGATCGGGCGGGCCGGCAATCCCGACACCCTCGACGGCGTCGACGTCGTCGTCGGCACCGGCACCTCGATCGTCTCCGGCGAGGGGCTGATCGCCACCGCCGGGGCCGTCGACACCCATGTGCACCTGCTGTCGCCGCGCATCATGGAAGCCTCCCTCGCCTCCGGGGTGACCACGATCATCGGGCAGGAGTTCGGCCCGGTG
>NZ_KQ948218.1:122812-326342 GCF_001514035.1 Streptomyces yokosukanensis
CTCTGCCCTTCGGCCGGGACGCGGTCGCCGAGCACTACGGCATGATCGTCTCCGTCCACGACCTCAAGCCCGACCTGCCCGGCGACGCGGCCATGGCCCGCGACCGGATCCGGGCGGGCACGATGGGCGCCGAGGACGTGCTGCACGATCTGGGTGCGATCGGCATCACCTCCTCCGACGCCCAGGGCATGGGCCGGGCCGGCGAGACCGTGCGCCGCACGTTCGCCATGGCCGGCAAGATGAAGGCCGAGCTGGGCCCGATGCAGGGCGACGGCGAGGGCGACGACAACGCGCGCGTCCTGCGCTACATGGCCAAGCTGACCATCAACCCGGCCATCGCCCACGGACTCTCGCACGAGGTCGGCTCCATCGAGACCGGCAAGCTGGCGGACATCGTGCTGTGGCGCCCGGAGTACTTCGGCGCCAAACCGCAGCTCGTCCTCAAGTCCGGCTTCCCGGCGTACGGCGTGGTCGGCGACCCCAACGCCGCCACCGACACCTGCGAACCCCTCGTGCTGGGCCCGCAGTTCGGCTCGTACGGCGCCACGCCCGCGGACATCTCCGTCGCGTTCGTCGCCCAGGCCGCCGTCGACCAGGGAGGCGACCAGATGCCCACCCGGCGCAGGAGGGTCGCCGTGCGCGGCACCCGCGGCATCGGCCCCGCCGACCTGCGGCTCAACGCCCGTGTCGGGGCGGTCGACGTCGACCAGCGCACCGGTCTGGTCACGCTGGACGGCGACCCGCTGCGCTCCGAGCCCGCCGACTCGGTCTCCCTCAACCGCCTCTACTTCCTGTGATGTTCGTCAGACAAGGACCACTTATGAGCACCCCCGCCGCCGACGGCTTCCGCATGCCTGCCGAGTGGACCCCGCACGAGCGCACCTGGATGGCGTGGCCGGGCCCCAACCCCACCTTCGACGCCCCCGACGACCTGGCCGCCTCGCGCGCCGCCTGGGCGTCGGTCGCGCGCGCGATCACCCGCTTCGAGCCGGTGACGGTGGTCTGCGGCCCCGGCCAGTCGGCCGACGCGCAGGCTCTCCTCGGCCCTGCCGTCACCACCGTCGAGCGCGAGCTGGACGACGCCTGGATGCGGGACATCGGCCCCACCTTCCTCACGAACGGCCAGGGCGAACTGGCCGCCGTGGACTGGACGTTCAACGGCTGGGGCGCCCAGGACTGGGCCCGCTGGGAGCACGACTCCAAGATCGCCGCGTATGTCGGCGACCTCGCGGGCGCGAAGACGTACGCCTCGAAGCTGGTCAACGAGGGCGGCGCGATCCACGTCGACGGCGAGGGCACCGTGCTGCTCACCGAGACCGTGCAGCTCGGCCCCGAGCGCAACCCGCACTGGTCCAAGGCGGAGGTCGAGGCCGAGATCCACGCCCACCTCGGCACCCAGAAGGCGATCTGGCTGCCGCGCGGTCTCACCGGCGACTACCCTCCCTACGGCTTCGGCACCCTCGGCCACGTCGACATCGTCGCCGCGTTCGCCCGGCCCGGCGTCGTCGTCGCCCACCACCAGCCGGACCCCGCGCACCCCGACTTCGAGGTCAGCAAGGAGGTCATCGGCCTGCTGAAGTCGGCGACCGACGCCCGGGGCCGCCGGCTGGAGGTCGTGGAGGTGCCCGCGCCGACCGTCCTGGAGGCCGACGGCCACTGGGCCGACTACTCCTACATCAACCACTACATCTGCAACGGCGGCGTGGTGCTGTGCGGCTTCGACGACCCGCGCGACGAGATCGCCGCCGGGATCTTCCGCCGCCTGTTCCCCGAGCGGACGGTGACCCTGGTGGACGCGCGTACGATCTTTGCGGGTGGGGGCGGCATCCACTGCATCACCCAGCAGCAGCCGAAGGCATGAACGTGTAGGAGACAGGGATGGCCGGTGCGGCACGGGCGCGGAGGAACGCGCCGCCGCGCGAGGAGGTACTCGCCGCCGCCATGGACATGATCGCCGAGCGCGGTCTGGAGAAGCTCACCATGGCGGCGCTCGGCCGCGAGGTCGGGATGAGCAGCGGCCATCTCCTCTACTACTTCCGCTCCAAGGACGAGCTGCTGCTGCAGACCCTGGAGTGGAGCGAGGGCCGGCTGGGCGCCGAGCGCGGCCGTCTGCTCGCCGCCGGCGGCCCGGCCCGCGAGCGCCTCGACGCGTATGTGGACCTGTACGTCCCGGACGGCCACCGCGATCCGCACTGGACGCTGTGGCTGGAGGTCTGGAACCGCTCGCTGAACGCCGACGACGACGCGCGTGCGCGGCAGGCCGCGATCGAGGGGGCCTGGCACCGCGACCTGGTCGCGCTGCTCGCCGAGGGCATGTCGCGGGGAGAGTTCCGGAAGGTCGACGCCGACCGCTTCGCCGCGCGGCTGCGTGCGCTGCTCGACGGGTTCTCCATCCATGTGGCCATCGGGCTGCGCGGCACCGGTCGCGAGCAAGTGCTGGCGCATGTACGGGAGTTCGTCGCCGATGCGCTTCTGGTCCCGTAGCCGCGGGACCGTTGTGGTTGCCCGCGCCGCCGCCGGGCAGGTTACGCCGCATGGGACGACAACACTGGAAGAAGATCTGGGTCGGCTCGGCGGGGAACATGGTCGAGTGGTTCGACTGGTTCGTGTACGCGAGTTTCGCCACGTACTTCGCCGGCGCGTTCTTCCCGAGCGGCGATCCCACCGCCCAGCTGATGAACACCGCGGGCATCTTCGCCGTCGGCTTCTTCATGCGCCCGGTGGGCGGCTGGCTGCTCGGCCGGGTCGGTGACCGCAAGGGCCGCAAGGCGGCGCTGACGCTGACCGTCACGCTGATGTCCGCCTCGGCCGTGCTCATCGCCGTCGCCCCGACCTACGGCGTCGCCGGCTACGGCGGCGCGCTCGTGCTGCTCGTGGCCCGCCTGCTGCAAGGACTCTCGGTCGGCGGCGAGTACGCGGCCAGCGCCACCTATCTGACGGAGGCCTCCGCCCCCGAGCACCGCGGGTTCGCCTCCAGCTTCCAGTACGTGTCCATGACCGCCGGGCAGATCCTCGGCCTCGGGCTGCAGATCATCCTGCAGCACACCATGTCCGACAGCGCGCTGCACAGCTACGGCTGGCGCATCCCGTTCATCGTGGGCGCGCTGGGCGCGGCGGTCATCTTCTATCTGCGGCGCAGCATGCTGGAGACCGAGGTGTACGAGGAGGACGACTCGCACGCCGAGGAGCGCGGCACCCTGCGCGCCCTGTGGCAGCACAGGCGGGAGGCGTTCCTGGTCATCGCCCTGACCATGGGCGGCACGGTCGCGTACTACACGTACACCACCTATCTGACGAAGTACCTGTCGAACTCGGCCGGCCTGCCCAAGCAGACCGCGACGCTCGTCTCCTTCACCGCGCTGACCGTCTTCGCCGCGCTCCAGCCGCTCGCGGGCCGTCTCTCCGACCGGATCGGGCGGCGCCCGCTGCTGATCACCTTCGCGGTCGGCTCCACCTTCCTCACCGTGCCGATCATGACCCTGCTGAGGCACGCGCACGGCTACTGGCCGGCCCTCGGCCTCGCCCTGCTCGCCCTGGTCGTCGTCACCGGTTACACCTCGATCAACGCCTGCGTGAAGGCCGAGCTGTTCCCGACCGGAGTGCGCGCCCTCGGGGTGGCCCTGCCGTACGCCATCGCCAACGCCCTGTTCGGCGGCACCGCGGAATACGTCGCGCTGTGGTTCAAGAACGCCGGGATCGAGTCCGGCTTCTTCTGGTACGTCGCCGGGTGCGCCGCCGTGTCGCTCGTGGTCTACGTCGCCATGCGCGAGACGAGGGATCTGGATCTGACCCGGGTGAAGAAGGCGGAAGGGGCCGGGGAGTCCAGTCTGACGACCGCATCCTGAGACGGTCCGTGAGTCGGGGGCGGCGCTGTGCGAGACTGCCTCCGTGCTCTCGTTCGCCATGATTATTGGCAGCAGGCGCGCCGGTCCGCAGTGACCACACGTACGACCAGGTACGGGTGGCCATCGTCGTCCTCGACCCGCGCGCAGACCTCTCGCACCCGCGAGGGGTTTTTTCGTTTTCCGGCCCACCGACAGCCGGGCGGCGCAGCGCGAGGGACCATTGGGGGACGGTGGAGCCGGTCGATCCGGTAAGACCGAAGATCCACAATCAGGAGCCTTGAGACCATGACCGAGACGGCAACCAGCGAGCTCGACGACTCGTTCCACGTCTTCGACACCACGCTGCGCGACGGCGCGCAGCGCGAGGGCATCAACCTCACCGTCGCGGACAAGCTCGCCATCGCCCGGCACCTGGACGACTTCGGCGTCGGCTTCATCGAGGGCGGCTGGCCCGGTGCGAACCCCCGGGACACCGAGTTCTTCGCCCGCGCGCAGGCCGAGATCGCCTTCCGGCACGCCCAACTGGTCGCCTTCGGCGCCACCCGCCGCGCCGGCGCCAAGGCCGCCGAGGACCCCCAGGTCAAGGCCCTGCTCGCGTCCGGCGCCCCGGTGATCACCCTGGTCGCCAAGTCGCACGACCGCCATGTGGAACTGGCGCTGCGCACCACCCTGGACGAGAACCTGGAGATGGTCCGGGACACCGTCGCCCATCTGCGGGAGCAGGGCCGCCGGGTGTTCGTGGACTGCGAGCACTTCTTCGACGGCTACCGCGCCAACCCCGAGTACGCCAAGGCGGTCGTCCGCACCGCCGCCGAGGCCGGCGCCGACGTCGTCATCCTCTGCGACACCAACGGCGGCATGCTCCCCGCCCAGGTCCACGCGGTCGTCGCCACGGTCCTCGCCGACACCGGCGCCCGGCTCGGCATCCACGCCCAGGACGACACCGGCTGCGCGGTCGCCAACACACTCGCCGCCGTCGACGCGGGCGCCACCCATGTGCAGTGCACGGCCAACGGCTACGGCGAGCGCGTCGGCAACGCCAACCTCTTCCCGGTCGTCGCCGCCCTGGAGCTGAAGTACGGCAAGAAGGTGCTGCCCGAGGGCAAGCTCCGCGAGACGACGCGGATCTCGCACGCCATCGCCGAGGTCGTCAACCTGACACCCTCCACCCATCAGCCGTACGTGGGAGTGTCGGCCTTCGCCCACAAGGCCGGTCTGCACGCCTCCGCGATCAAGGTCGACCCGGACCTCTACCAGCACATCGCCCCCGAGCTGGTCGGCAACACCATGCGCATGCTGGTCTCCGACATGGCGGGCCGCGCCTCGATCGAGCTGAAGGGCAAGGAGCTGGGCGTCGACCTCGGCGGCGACCGCGAGTTGGTCGGCCGGGTGGTCGCGCGGGTGAAGGAGCGCGAACTCCGGGGCTACACCTACGAAGCCGCCGACGCCTCCTTCGAACTCCTCCTCCGCGGCGAGGTGGAGGGCCGCCCGCTGAAGTACTTCGACGTCGAGTCCTGGCGGGCCATCGTCGAGGACCGCCCCGACGGCACCCACGCCAACGAGGCCACGGTCAAGCTGTGGGCCAAGAGCGAGCGGATCGTCGCCACGGCGGAGGGCAACGGCCCGGTCAACGCGCTCGACCGCGCCCTGCGCGTCGCGCTGGAGAAGATCTACCCGCAGCTCGCCAAGCTGGACCTGGTCGACTACAAGGTCCGCATCCTGGAGGGCAAGCACGGCACCCAGTCCACCACCCGGGTGCTCATCTCCACCTCCGACGGCTCCGGCGAGTGGTCCACGGTCGGCGTCGCCGAGAACGTCATCGCCGCCTCCTGGCAGGCCCTGGAGGACGCGTACACCTATGGGCTGCTGCGGGCGGGCGTGGAACCGGCCGAGTAGCCACAGTGGAGGTATGAGCGACGACGCGCACGACCTTCTCTCCCGGGCCCGCGTGGCGACCCGGCTGCCTGCCGGGGACCTGGAGCGGGCCCGGCGCTTCTACGCCGACAAGCTCGGCCTGGAAGCCGTCGACGAACGCCCCGGCGGGCTGCTGTACCGCTGCGGCGGGATCGACTTCGTGGTGTTCCGCTCCACCGGGGCCTCGCCGGGCACCTTCACCCAGATGGCCTTCGAGGTGGACGACCTCGACGCGGTGGTGGCGGAGCTGCGCGGCCGGGGCGTGGTGTTCGAGGACGTGGACGCGCCCGGGTTCCGCACCCGGGACGGCATCGCGCAGATCGACGGCAACTACCCGAGCAGGGGCGCGCGCGGCGAGCGTGCCGCCTGGTTCCGCGACAGCGAGGGCAACCTGATGGGCATCGGGGAGCCGACGCGGTAGTCAGGGCGCCCGCCAGATGTTGTCGAAGGCCGCGTTCTCGATGCGGCGCCGTTCGCGGACCGCGTTCAGCTCGGTCACCGCGTCGCCGACCGCCGCCACGACCAGGACGACGGCCTCCTCGGCGGGGGCCTCTGCAGGGCGCTCGTCCTCGATGCCCAGGGTGGCGGCGAGGGCGGCGAGGACCGGTTCCCGGGACCACCAGCGGTCGGCCGCCTGCCGCCGGGCCGGGGTGTCGGCCGCCTCCTTCTCGGCCCGGCGCGGCCAGCGGGGCCGCTTCCCGGAGAGCTGCCCCTCGGCGTCCAGGGCGTCGCGGTAGGTGGCGGCCAGCCCCTGCCCCCGGCGCCAGAGCCAGTCCTCGACCGTCTCGTACGGCTCCTGCCGGTTCAGCGCCGCCCCGGCCGCGTCCAGCGTCCGGTCGCCCGTGGCCGGCACGGGACCGGGCACGATGCGCTCACCGTCCAGAGTGAGCGCCCGCGTGCCGAGCAGGTCGATCAGTTCGGCGCCCGCGAGCGCCAGCGACAGATCGCCCTGCTCGACGGGGCGCTCGCCGGGTACGTCCAGGCTGACGAGGAACAGATCCTGCGGTGTGGTCATACCGTCATCGTCTCCCACCCACCGCCCACCCGCTCGGCCATGACCCGCGCCGTCAGGGAACCGTCACCCCAGACGCCACTTCTGGTTGGCGGCACCCGTGCACGACCAGATCTGCGCCCGTGCCCCGTTCGCCGACGAGTTGTCCGTCACGTCGAGGCACTTGTTCGCGGCGAGGTTCACGACGTCCCCGGTGGACGCGTTGTACGACCACCGCTGCGCCCCGGTGCCGTTGCAGTCGTACAGCTGCGCCTTCGCCCCGTCCGCCGTCGAGCCGGACGTCACGTCCAGGCACTTGCCGAGCGCCTGCACCGAGCCGTCGGCCGCCACCGTCCACTTCTGGGCGGTGCTGCCGTTGCAGTCGTAGAGCTGCACGGCCGTACCGTTCGCGCTCGAACCCCCCGCGACGTCGAGGCACTTGCCCGCCAGGCCGACGAACGAGCCCGACGGGCCGCTGCCGCCGTCCGATTGCGTGCCGGACCAGGTGAAGGTCGCCGAGGTCTTCCCGGGCAGCGTGTAGGTGGCGTGCTGCGAACCCCAGTCGATGGTGACCGTCTGCGCCGAGGAGGAGCCGTTGTAGGCGATCAGGGCCTTGCTGCCGTCCGGGTTGCGCCAGGCCACGTTCGGCACCGTGGTGGACGCCGTCGACGCGATCCGCTGGGCGCCCGGCCGGACGAACTTCGTCAGATGGCCCATGTCGTAGTACTCGACCGTGTAGTCCACCGTCCCGCTCGCGCCGTCCCCGTCGTGCACGGTGACCAGCCCGGTGCAGGTGCCGCAACCGCCGTTGTGCGGGCCCATGTTCTGGTCCACGGCCAGCGACCACTTGGTCACCGACTTCGCCCAGTTGCGGGTGTAGTCGATGATGTCGGTCATGTCCTCGTGCTGCTGGTCGGCGATCCAGGTGCCGCCGGAGTGCTCGGTGGCGAAGGCGTCCAGCGCGGGGTAATGGTCGTGCACGGTGGTCTGCTTGGAGACGTCACCGCCGTAGCCGTGCCAGGCGATCCCGCCGAAGTCGGGATGGTTGCGGATCGCCGCGTCGTCGACGGACTGGGCGGCGTAGGAGTCGTAGGTGTCCCAGTTCCAGTCGTGGGCCAGGACCTTCGTCGACAGCCCCGCCGACTGCAGCTGCGGCAGCAGGTCGTTCTTGAGGAAGTAGTCGATCCCGCTCGCGTTCCAGCTCATCGACGGGTAGCCGGAGCAGCAGGTCGGCTCGTTCTGCGGGGTCACGTACGAGACGTCTATCCCCTGGTCCCGGTAGGCCTGGAGGTACTTCACGAAGTAGGCGGCGTACGCCCCGTAGTCCTCGGCCTTCAGCCAGCCGCCGTTGAGCGAGCCGCTGTCCTTCATCCAGGCCGGGGCCGTCCACGGCGAGGCCATCACCGTCAGGGACGGGTTGAGCTGGAGCGCCTGCCTGGTGAGCGGCACGACGTCCGCGAGGTCGTGTGCGACGGAGAAGCTGTTCAGGTTCGGGTCCGTCTGCCCGGACGGCACGTCGTCGTACGTGTAGCCGTACCGCGCGAGGTCCGAGGCGCCCATCGGATTGCGCAGGAACGACAGCCCGATGCCGTCGCTCGGCGAGAACAGCTTGCGCATGGTGGCGTCCCGCGTGCTCTGCGACAGCGCGCCGCTGCTGTTCATCAGCCAGGCCGCGGTGTCCGTGAAGGACGCGCCGCCGCCGGTGAAGGTCTGGTACCGGGTGTTCTCGTCGACGGTGATGTTCGTGCCACCACCGCCCGTGCCGGACTGGAAGGCGAACGGCGTCTGCGCCTGCAGACCCCGGACGACATGCCGTCCGGCGGAGTCGTCGGTGGTGGTGAGCCATGCGGTGACCTGCTCGCCGGCCGCGTGCGCGGGGGGTACGGCGGCGGTGAAGCCGGCGGCGGAGAGCAGCCCGGCCAGCAGCAGCCGGACGGTGCGGGGGGTTCTCCGGGTTCTCCTCATGGTGCGTCGCCCTTCCTCTCGGGTCGACAGAGCCGGGATCGGCAGAACGGGGATCGAGCGGGGGACGGCACAACTGACGTACCGTCTTGACGTGTTGGGGAGCCGTTAGTTAACTCACGGCGTGATCTAAGCCATGAGTGAACCATGAGAGCCGAGGGAAGGTCTATGCCGAGAACCGCCCTGCTCGTCTCCGGCGCCCTGCTCGCCGCCCTGCTGCCCCTGTCCGCCGCGGCCCACGCCGCGGACGACCCCGCCCCCGTGCCCGTCGACCGCTTCGAGGGCGAGGTCCCCTTCGCCGCCCAGCCCGCCGACGGCATCTTCACCTGGGGGAGCGACGCCGACGACCCGCCCACCCTGAGCCTCGCCGACCGCGCCGACGCCCCCGAGGGCGCCAAGGTGCTCTCCGGCACCTACGACATCAGCGGCTACGGCGGCTTCACCCACGACTTCGCCGCCGACCGGCCCGCCCACGACTGGTCCGCGCACCAGGGCATCCGCTTCTGGTGGGACGGCCGGAACAACGGCCGGAAGATCGCCTTCGAGATCAAGGACGGCGGTGCGAACGGCGAGGCCTCGGAACTCTGGACGACCTCCTTCACCGACGACTTCACCGGCTGGAAGCGGATGGAGATCCCCTTCACGGACTTCACCTACCGCACCGACTACCAGCCGGTCGGCGGCATCGACCACGTCCTCGGCCTGACACAGATGTGGGGGTACGCGGTCACCCTCCCGGCCGGCACCAAGGGCGACTTCGCCGTGGACGACGTCGAGCTGTACGGCAGGGCCGACCAGTCGCTGCGCGCCTCCGTCGGCATCGACGCGCCCGTCCACCCGGTCGCGCCGGGCGGCACGGCCAGGGTGAAGGTCACCCTGGCCACGACGGGCGACCGGCCCGTCGACGACCCGGTGACGGTCACCTACACGACGGAAGGCGGCACCGCCACCGCCGGAAAGGACTACACCCCGGTCTCCGGCACCCTCACCTTCCCGGCCGGCACCGCCTCGGGCGCGGCACGGACGATCGAGGTGCCGACGCGCAGGAGCAAGGGCGCCGCAGTCGCGAAGACCGTCCCGCTCAAGCTCACCGTCACCGGCGCCAAGGCCCCCGCCGAGACCCCGCAGATCGTCATCGACGCACACGGACTGCCGTACCAGAACGCCGCGTTGCCGGTGAAGAAGCGCGTCGCTGATCTGCTGTCCCGGATGTCCCTGGCGGAGAAGGCCGGGCAGATGACCCAGGCCGAGCGCGGGGCCGTCGGCACCGGCGGCGACATCGCGACGTACGCCCTCGGCTCGCTGCTCTCCGGCGGCGGCTCCACGCCCACGCCCAACACCCCCGGGGCCTGGGCGCAGATGATCGACGGCTTCCAGCTCAGGGCCCAGGCGACCCGCCTCCAGATCCCGCTGATCTACGGCGTCGACGCGGTCCACGGCCACAACAACCTGGCCGGCGCCACGATCATGCCGCACAACATCGGCATCGGCGCGAGCCGCGACCCCCAACTCGCTTACACCACAGGGTCGGTGACCGCCGCCGAGGTCCGCGCCACCGGCATCCCCTGGGACTTCGCGCCCTGTCTGTGCGTGAGCCGCGACGAACGCTGGGGCCGCTCCTACGAGTCCTTCGGCGAGGACCCCGCCCTCGTGCAGTCCATGGAGACCATGATCCAGGGCCTGCAGGGCCGGGCCGACGGCCGGGACCTGAAACGGAACGACAAGGTGCTCGCCACCGCCAAGCACTTCGTCGGCGACGGCGGCACCGCCTACGGCTCCTCGACCACCGGCACCTACACGATCGACCAGGGCGTCACCACGGTCACCCGCCAGCAGCTCGAGGACATCCACCTGGCGCCGTACAGGACCGCCGTCGAGCGGGGGATCGGCACGGTCATGCCGTCGTACTCCTCCCTCGACATCGTCGGCGACGGCAAGGGCGCGGTGAAGATGCACGCCCGCGGCGACATGATCAACGGCGAGCTGAAGGGCCGCATGGGCTTCGACGGCTTCGTCATCAGCGACTGGAACGCCATCGACCAGCTCCCCGGCGACTACGCGAACCACGTCCGCACGTCGGTGAACGCGGGCGTCGACATGATGATGGTGCCGTACGGCTACAAGGACTTCAGCGGCACGCTCGTCGACGAGGTCGAGGCGGGCCGGATCAGCGAGGCGCGGATCGACGACGCGGTCTCCCGCATCCTCACCCGGAAGTTCGAGCTGGGCCTCTTCGAGCACCCCTACGCCGACACCGAGGGCGCCGCCGCCATCGGCTCCCCGGCCCACCGGGCGGTCGCCCGCCGGGCCGCCGCCGAGTCGCAGGTGCTGCTGAAGAACTCCGGCGGACTGCTGCCGCTGAAGAAGAGCGAGAAGGTGTACGTCGCCGGGTCCAACGCCGACGACCTCGGCAACCAGACCGGCGGCTGGACCCTCACCTGGCAGGGCGCGTCCGGCACCCGCACCCAGGGCACCACCGTCCTGCAGGGCATGCGCGAGGCCGGTGGGGACGTCACCTACTCCAAGGACGCCTCCGCCCCGACCGACGGCTACGACGTCGGTGTGGTCGTCGTCGGCGAGACCCCCTACGCCGAGGGCGTCGGCGACGTCGGCAACGGCCACAGCCTGCGGCTGTCCGCCGCCGACCAGGCGGCCGTGGACAAGGTGTGCGCGGCCATGCGGTGCGCGGTGCTGATCGTCTCCGGCCGCCCGCAGCTCGTCGGCGACCGGCTCGACGGGATCGACGCGCTCGTGGCCTCCTGGCTGCCCGGCACCGAGGGCGAGGGCGTCGCCGACGTCCTCTACGGCAAGCGCCCCTTCACCGGGCAGCTCCCCGTCACCTGGCCGAAGTCCGAGTCCCAGCTGCCGATCAACGTGGGCGACCCGTCGTACGACCCGCAGTTCCCCTACGGCTGGGGGCTGACCACGCTCACCGACGTCCCGCGCGGCGGTACGGCCACGCTGAAGGCGTGGGCCGCGGCGGCGACGGCGGCCGAGCGGACGGGCGACGGCCGGACCGGCCGTGACCTGGTGACCCGGGCGCGGCTGCTGGTGCAGAACAGGGTGGGGGAGCGGATGACCGAGGCGGTGGCGAAGCCCTTCGCCGACGCCGACCATCTGCTGCTCACCGGCCGGTACGGAAAGGCGGTGGAGAAGCTGACGGAGGCGTACCGGGCCGCCTAGCCTCTTCCGAAGTGTTCGGCTATGGGAGGCTTCAGGTACTTTCGGGGCATGAAGGCCCTGCGGAACCGAAGCCTCCCAGCACTGCTGCTGGCCGCCCTCGCCCTGGTCCTCGCGACCGTGTTCGCGCCCGGGGCGAGCGCGCAGACCGGTGTCTCCACGATCGCCCAGGCGCTCCGCAAGAGCCCGGTCTACGTCGACCCGGCCGCCTCGGGCCAGCTGTCGAGGACGGACACCGACGCGCTCGCGAAACGTATCAAGGACGCGGACAAACCCCTGTTCATCGCGGTGCTTCCGGCCGGCTACCCGACCGCGGGCCTCTTCTCCGACCTGCGCGCGGCCACCGGTGTCACCGGCCTGTACGGCATCCGCCTGGGCGACCGCTTCGACGCCCGCGCCGACTCCTCCGTCATGTCGGCGACGGCCCGCCAGAACCTGGTGGCGAGCGTCCAGGGCGAGTCCGCCAAGGCGCAGCTCACCGACTTCACCGACCGCGCGCTGGCCAACATGGGCGGCCGTGCCCCGAAGAGCTGGGGCGGGGTCTCCGACTCGGGCGGCGGTGGGTCCGCCACGGCGCTGATCGCCCTCGGCGCGGTGGTGGTGGCCGTCGGCGCGGGCGCGTACGCGCTGGTCCGCCGCAACCGCCGGCGCCACGAGGAGGAGCAGCGGGCCGCCCTGGACCGGCTCCGGGTGGTCGTGGACGAGGACATCACCGCCTTCGGCGAGGAACTGGACCGCCTCGACTTCCAGCCCGGGGAGCCCGGCGCCGACGACGCGATGCGTGCCGACTACGCGCATGCGCTGGACGCCTACGAGACCGCCAAGCAGCGCATGGCCCAGGCGGGCCGCCCGGAGGACGTCCGCACCGTCACCGAGACGCTTCAGGACGGCCGCTTCTCACTCGCCCTGCTGGCCGCCCGCCGCGAGGGCCGGTCGCTGCCCGAGCGCCGTCCGCCCTGCTTCTTCGATCCGCGCCACGGCCCCTCGGTCGCCGACGCCGCCTGGACCCCGCCCGGCGGCGCCCCGCGCGAGGTCCCCGTCTGCGCGGCCGACGCCACCCGGCTGGCCGACGGCCGCGACCCGGTGATCCGCGAGGTCGACACCGACCAGGGCCGCCGCCCCTACTGGGACGCGGGCCCCGCCTACGGCCCCTGGGCGGGCGGCTACTTCGGCGGCGGCATCCTGCCCGGCCTGCTCGTCGGCACCCTCCTCGGCGGCATGATGGCCACCCCGTCGTACGCGGCCGACTACGGCACCGGCTACGGCGACTTCGGCGGCCCCGACTTCGGCGGCGGCTACCAGGGCGGCGACGTCTCCGGCACCGACTTCGACTCCAGTGACTTCGGCGGCGGGTTCGGAGACGGCGGAGGCTTCGACGGGGGCGGCGGAGACGGCGGAGGGGGCGACTTCGGCGGGGGCTTCTGAGGGCGGGGCGATGCGACCGCGTCGCGCGAGGGCCGGCCCTCCCCGTTCGCGCGGTGCGAGTTCGAGGCGTGGGGCGGTCCGGCCGAACCCCCGGAGGGTCACGCGTTCTTGATCGCCGAGATGTCGAAGTTCAGCTTGATCTTGTCCGAGATCAGGACGCCACCGGTCTCCAGTGCCGCGTTCCAGGTCAGGCCCCATTCCGAGCGCAGGATCTCGGTCTTGCCCTCGAAGCCGACGCGCTCGTTGCCGAACGGGTCCTTCGCGGCGCCGTTGAACTCCAGGTCGATGGTGATCGGCCTGGTCACGCCGAGCAGCGAGAGATCGCCGGTGATGCGGTACTCGTCGCCGCCGAGGGCCTCCGCCTTGGTGGAGCGGAAGGTCATGGTCGGGAACTCGTCGATCTTGAAGAAGTCGGACGACTTCAGGTGACCGTCCCGGTCGCCGTTGCCGGTGTCGATGCTGTCCATCGTGATGTCGAGCGTGGCGGTGGAGTTCGCCGGGTCCGCACCGTCCAGGTGCAGCGTCCCGGTGAAGTCGTGAAAGCCGCCCTTGACGTTGGTCACCATGGCGTGCCGGGCGGTGAAGCCGATCGTGGTGTGCGCGGGGTCGATGGTGTAGTCGCCGCTCAGCGCGGTCAGGTCGGCGCCCGCGGCGGTGGTCTTGGGGGTGGTGTCCTTGCGGCCGAAGATGCCCATGACGTGCTCCAGAGGTGTGTCTGTCGAGAGTATGTTGAACGTTGAACGAACCCCGTGGATTTGACGTTAGACCCATTCGGTTCAGTTTTCAACTGCATCCACGACGTGTCTTCATGATTACATGGAGTGATGTCGAGGAGGGGGTGGCGAGGGCGGTGACCGGTTCCATTCGGCTGACCCGACGCGCGCTGCTGGCCGCCGCCCTCGTCCCGGGCCCGGCATCCGCCGATCCCTACGGCATCCTGCGCCGCCGCTGGCTCCGCATCGCCCTCGGCTCGGGCTACGACCCGGACGCCGAGCCGTACGCCTCCCGGCTCCACCGACTCGGTACCCGGGCACGGGACTTCGCGGCCGCCATGGCCCCGGCCGCCGACTCCCTCTGGCCCGGTCACGCCTTCGACCCGCCCTCCGGCATCACCTTCAGCTACGACCGGCTGTGGACCATGGCCCAGGCCTGCGTCCAGCCCGGCACCGGCGTCACCGCGGACCCCGGCCTCCTGGCCGCCGTACTGCGCGGCCTCGACCATCTCTCCGCCACCGTCTACACCCCCTCGACCAGCCCGTACGGCAACTGGTGGGAGTGGCGGATCGGCAGTCCGCGCCTGCTCATGGACATCACCGCCGCCCTGTACGAGCAGCTCGGCGCGGACCGCGTCGGCGCCGCGTGCGCGACCGTCGACCACTTCGTCCCGGACGCCCTGCTCACCGACTACTCCGGCATCTCCACCGGTGCCAACCGCGTCGACCTGTGTCGCTGTGTCGCCCTGCGCGGCGTCCTCGGCCGGGACGCGCGCCGCCTCGCCCTCGCCCGGGACGCGCTCTCACCGGTCTTCCCGTACGTCACCCGGGGCGACGGGCTCTACGCCGACGGTTCCTTCGTCCAGCACACGCGGGTCGCGTACTCGGGGACGTACGGGCAGGTCCTGCTCGACGGCCTCGGGCGGCTGTTCGCCCTGCTCGCCGGATCGCCGTGGGAGATCACCGACCCCGCCCGGCGGAACATCCTCGACGCCGTCGAGCACGCCTACGCGCCCCTGATCCACGACGGGTTGGTGATGGACTGCGTCAACGGCCGTGCCATCAGCCGGGGTTGCCTGCGCGGCGACGATCTCCACCTCATGCGCAGCGACCACTACCACGGGCAGGCGCTCGCCGCCGCCGTCGCGCTGCTCGCGGCCGGTGCGGGGCGGCGGGAGCGGCGCCGGTGGTCGGGGCTGGTGAAGGGGTGGGCCCAACGGGACACCGTCACACCGGTGCCGACCGCGGACCAGTTCGGCGTGGCCGACCTCGCGCGCCTTGCCGCGGTCGTCGGCTCGTCCGTCCCGCCGGCCCCGGAACGGCTCGGTCACCGGCTCTTTCCGGCCATGGACCGTGCCGTCCACCGCGGCCCCCGGTTCACCGCGGCCCTCGCCATGGCCAGCGACCGCATCGCCCACTACGAGTGCGGCAACGGCGAGAACCCGCGCGGCTGGCACACCGGATCCGGGATGCTGTACTGGTGGCCGGAATGCCGCGGCAGCCGGGCCGACCAGTACACGGACTGGTTCTGGCCGACCGTCGACTGGTACCGGCTGCCCGGCACCACGGTCTCGACCAGGCGGCTCGCCGACCGCGCCGGCGGCGAGTGGGGCGAACCCCGACCGGACGCGCGCTGGGTGGGCGGGGTCACGGACGGCCGGTACGCGGCCGTCGGGCAGGATCTGAAAGGGCTCGGCTCCACGCTGCGGGCCCGCAAGTCCTGGTTCTTCCTCGACGACGCCGTGGTCTGTCTCGGCGCCGGGATCACCTGCGCCGACGGCGTCCCGGTCGAGACGGTCGTGGACAACCGCAATCTGGGCGAGAGCGGCACCCAGGCCTTCGCGCGCGGCCCGAACTGGGCGCACCTCGCCGAGCACGGTGGCTGGATCCTGTCGTGCGGAGGCGAGCTGCACACCCTGCGCGAGGACCGCACCGGCGCCTGGTCCGACATCAACACGGGCGGCACGGACGAGCGGCGCACCCGGCGCTGGCAGACCCTGTGGTTCGACCACGGCACCGATCCGGCCGATGCCCGCTACGCGTATGTCCTGCTGCCCGGTGCCACCCGCGCCGAGACCGCCGCACGGGCCGCACACCGCCACTGGTGGTCCGTCCTCGCCAACGACACCGGCCGCCAGGCCGTCGTCGTCCCCCGGCTGGGGCTGATCGGGGCGAACTTCTGGCGGGCCGGTACGGTGGGGGGCCTCGCCGTCTCCGGGGGCGCGAGCGTGCTCGTCGTACGCCGGGGCCGTACGGCCACCCTCCACGTGAGCGAACCACCCCGAACGGGTGAACCGCTGGAGATCGTCTGGCACCGTCCGGTGCGGGCGGTGAACCGAGCCGGAGAGGGTGTGGAGGTCCTGTCGGCGGACCGCTCTCTGAGGCTCCGTGTCACTCCGGGGATGGCATGCGCCGGCCGCGAATGTGAGGTGGCTCTCAGGTGACGCCTTTGTGGCCCCCCTACAACGCCAACGCCCTGTGAGCAGTCGGAAGGGCTGCACACGGCCATGGTTCTGTTCACTGGTACCAGGAAAACGGGCCGGAGACTGTACGGAGTCAACGGCTCGCTTTCCTTGGTGTCCTTCGTAAGGTCGCTACATGACCGTTTTGGAAGAGACGACGGGTGAGCCGACCGGTGAGCCGACGGACGCGCGCGGACGGGTCGCCGAGCTGCACGACATTCGTGCCCGGGCCGTGTCAGGCCCCAGCGAGAAGGCGACCGAGGCGCAGCATGCCAAGGGCAAGCTGACGGCGCGGGAGCGGATCGAGCTGCTCCTCGACGCCGGGTCCTTCCAGGAGGTCGAGCAGCTGCGTCGGCACCGCGCCCAGGGCTTCGGCCTGGAGGCGAAGAAGCCGTACACCGACGGTGTGATCACCGGTTGGGGCACGGTGGAGGGCCGTACGGTCTTCGTCTACGCGCACGACTTCCGGATCTTCGGCGGCGCGCTGGGCGAGGCCCACGCGACGAAGATCCACAAGATCATGGACATGGCCATCGCGGCCGGTGCGCCCCTGGTCTCGCTGAACGACGGCGCGGGCGCCCGGATCCAGGAGGGCGTCAGCGCGCTGGCCGGCTACGGCGGCATCTTCCAGCGCAACACCAAGGCGTCCGGTGTCATCCCGCAGATCAGCGTGATGCTCGGCCCGTGCGCGGGCGGCGCGGCCTACAGCCCCGCCCTGACGGACTTCGTGTTCATGGTCCGCGAGACCTCGCAGATGTTCATCACGGGACCTGACGTGGTCAAGGCGGTCACCGGCGAGGAGATCACCCAGAACGGCCTGGGCGGTGCCGACGTGCACGCCGAGACCAGCGGTGTGTGCCACTTCGCGTACGACGACGAGGAGACCTGCATCGCGGAGGTGCGCTACCTCCTCTCCCTGCTCCCGCAGAACAACCGCGAGAACCCGCCGCGGGTGGAGTGCTCCGACCCCGTCGAGCGTCGCTCCGACAACCTGCTCGACCTGGTCCCGGCGGACGGCAACCGGCCGTACGACATGACCAAGGTCATCGAGGAGATCGTCGACGACGGCGACTACCTGGAGGTCCACGAGCGCTGGGCGCGCAACATCATCTGCGCGATGGGCCGCATCGACGGCCAGGTGGTCGGCATCATCGCCAACCAGCCGCAGGTCCTGGCGGGTGTGCTGGACATCGAGGCGAGTGAAAAAGCTGCGCGCTTTGTCCAGATGTGTGACGCTTTCAATGTTCCGATCGTCACCTTCCTGGACGTGCCGGGCTTCCTGCCCGGGGTCGACCAGGAGCACGGCGGGATCATCCGCCACGGTGCGAAGCTGCTGTACGCGTACTGCAACGCGACCGTGCCGAGGATCTCGCTGATCCTGCGCAAGGCGTACGGAGGTGCGTACATCGTCATGGACTCCCAGTCGATCGGCGCCGACCTCACCTACGCCTGGCCGACCAACGAGATCGCGGTGATGGGCGCCGAGGGCGCCGCGAACGTCATCTTCCGCCGGCAGATCGCCGGGGCCGAAGACCCCGAGGCCATGCGTCAGAAGATGGTCAAGGAGTACAAGGCCGAGCTGATGCACCCCTACTACGCGGCCGAGCGCGGCCTGGTGGACGACGTCATCGACCCGGCCGAGACCCGCGAGGTCCTGGCGAAGTCCCTGGCGATGCTCCAGTCCAAGCACGCCGACCTGCCCTCCCGCAAGCACGGCAACCCGCCGCAGTAACCGAGCGGACCCGCCGCGGCAACCCCGCGGACCCCTCTCTCACGGAGACTGACACCCATGAGCACTCCTGACATCCGCGTCGAGAAGGGCCACGCCGAGCCCGAGGAAGTCGCCGCCATCACGGCCGTCCTCATGGCCCGCGCCGCCGCCCAGCCCGCACCCCAGACCCACCGCGGCCGCGCCAAGGCCGGCTGGCGCCGCCTGGAGCGCGAGGGCGGCTTCCGCGCCCCGCACAGCTGGCACGGCTAGGCTGCCCCGCTCGGCCCACTCGAACGTACAAGCTCCACATGGCAGAAGGGCCCCTCTCGGAAGAGAGGGGCCCTTCTTGCTTCCAGCGGCGGGGGGCGGAGCTGCGACTACCGCAGGCGTGCCATCAGGGCGTGCTCCACCAGCGTGATCAGCGCCGACTTGGCGTCCGCGCGGTGGCGGGCGTCGGTCGTGATGATCGGGGTGTCGGGGCCGATCTGCAGCGCCTCACGGACCTCGTCCGGGTTGTACGGCTGGTTGCCGTCGAAGCCGTTGAGGGCGATGACGAAGGGCAGGCCCGAGTTCTCGAAGTAGTCGACCGCGGGGAAGCAGTCGGCCAGACGCCGGGTGTCCACCAGCACGATCGCGCCGATGGCGCCACGCACCAGGTCGTCCCACATGAACCAGAAACGGTCCTGACCGGGCGTACCGAAGAGGTACAGGATCAGGTCCTGGTCGAGGGTGATACGGCCGAAGTCCATGGCGACCGTGGTGGTCGTCTTGTCCCCGGTGTGGGTGAGGTCGTCGATACCGGCCGACGCGGACGTCATGACGGCCTCGGTGCGCAGCGGGTTGATCTCCGAGACGGCGCCGACGAACGTGGTCTTGCCCACGCCGAAGCCGCCCGCCACCACGATCTTCGCGGAGGTGGTGGAGCGGGAAGGACCGCCGCTAGAGCTTGCGAAGTCCACTGAGCACCCTTTCGAGCAGTGTCACGTCTGGCTGGCCACCGGCGTTCTCGTCGCCGCCGGGCTGATGGATGGCGACCAGGCCCGCCTCCGCCAAGTCGGCGACGAGAATCCTGGCCACGCCGAGGGGGATCGTCAGCAGGGCCGAGATCTCGGCCACGGACTTGATCTCACGGCACAGGTTGCAGATCCGCTGATGCTCGGGCAGCTGGCCCTGCATCTGGTGCGGAGCGGCGGTGGTGTGCACCAGTGCCTCGATGGCGAGCTGGTACCGCGGGCGGGTCCGGCCACCGGTCATGGCGTACGGACGCACCAAGGGGTTGTTCGCTGCGGGCGCCGGCTCGGGGCGGCGCTGCGGCTGCACCGGCTGGATGCGCGGGGCCGACGGCTGGTCGTACGGCGACGGGCCGGGGCCCTGCGGCGCGTACGGCTGCCGGTGGCTCGGGGCGGAGGGGAAGTTGTACCGGTTCGCCGAACCGTCGCCCTGGCCCTGGGCAGGGCCGTACGACCAGTTTCCCGAATGCGAACCGCCTGGGGGTGTTGCCACTTTCTCCTCCTCCGACTGTGCCGGGCACCCATCGCTGTGGAGCCGCGTCCCGAAACCTTACGGCCCCGGGACGCGAAAACGCACCGTCCGCTTATTAGTTGAGAAGGCTGCCCTGGAGCTCCGCACGGAGATCCGGGGTCAGGACCGTGCCCGCGCGGTCCACCAGAAGGGCCATCTCGTACCCGATGAGGCCGATGTCCGCTTCCGGGTGGGCCAGAACCGCGAGCGAGGAACCGTCGGATACGGACATGATGAAGAGGAATCCCCGCTCCATCTCCACAACTGTCTGGTTCACGGCGCCCCCTTCGAAGATCCGGGATGCGCCCGCCGTCAGCGACGTCAGACCGGATGCGACGGCCGCGAGCTGGTCGGCGCGGTCGCGGGGGAAGCCTTCGGACATCGCCAGAAGGAGTCCGTCGGCGGAGACCACCACCGTGTGGGACACCCCCGGGGTGTTGTCCACGAAGTTGGTGATCAACCAGTTCAGGTTCTGTGCCGCCTGGCTCATCGGGCTCACACTAACGCTCCTGGTTGTAGGTGCTGTCAGGACCGAAGCCCTGGCCGTTCGTTTCACTGCCTGCGCTGCGTCCGCGCTGGACGCCCCGACGCAGGTTGCTCAGCCTGCCCCGGACGTCCTCCGGGGCGCGGGAGACCTGGGGGCCTCCCTGAGGGGTGTTCTCTGCGGCGCCCTCGACCAGGTTGGCCTTGGGTACCCGCCGCGGCAGACCGGAGGCCGTCACCCCGCCCGCCTTGGGCTTGCGGAGCTGCGACGCCTGCTGCCACCGTTCGTCGTTGGCCGAGCGCCAGCCGTTGTCGCCGCCCGCCGCCGGTGTGTCGCCCGGTGCCGGAGCTTCCTGCTGCACGCGCGCCGCGCCACCCGAGCCGTTGGAACCGCTCGCGTTGGAACCGCGGCGGGGCAGCCCGGCGTCGGTCAGCTCGTGGGCGGCGGGAGAGGCCGGTCCCGGACGGTCGAAGCCTACGCGGTTCCGCTCACTTGCGTCAGCGGCCTGCGAAGACTCCGTTTCCGGAGCGTACTGGGCCGGATAGCCGTTCTGGTACCCGTCCTGCTGCGGCCAGTCGTCCTGGTACGACGGGTTCGGGGCCGGCTCGGTGTACGCGGGCTCCGGGAAGCCGCCGCCCGCGGTGAAGCGGTCGTGCTGGGGCAGCTCGCCGTTCTGCGGGAAGTACTGCTCCTCGTACGGCTTGTCGTAGGCCGCCTGGGACGGCGAGTGCGACTCCTCGTACGACGCGTGCGACTGCGGGTAGGACTCCGGGAAGGGCTCCTGGTACGCGGGCTGCTGCTTCTCGTACGAGGGCTCCTCGTACGTCCGCTGCTGCTCCTGGTAGCCGGGCTGCCCGCCGAACGGCGCAGCCTCGTACCGGGCGGGGGCCTCGTCGGTCCCCTGCTGCGGCTGGTCGGGCTGCTGCCCGTGGGTCTGAGCCTCCAGGGCCGCCCGGCGACCCTCGCGCATCAGGGAACGGCCGACGGGGTCCAGGTCACGGATGTCGTCGGGGACCTCCGTGTACTGGCTGTCGTCGAAGCCCAGCTCGGCGGCGGTGCGCATCGGCTGCAGCTGGTTGAAGTTCTCGCCCTGGAACTGCTGCTCCGGGATGATCTGCGAGACCGTGAACTCCTCGCGGTCCAGCGGCGCCTCGCCGCCACCGCCGTGCGTGATCGCGTCCGGCAGCATGACCAGGGAGGTCGTACCGGCCTGCTCGCCCGAGGGGCGCAGCTGGACGCGGATGCCGTGCCGGTCGGACAGCCGGCCGACCACGAACAGGCCCATGCGCTGGGAGATCGCGGCGTCCACGGTCGGCGGATTGGCCAGCTTGTGGTTGATGTCCGCGAAGTCCTCGGCGGTGAGGCCGATGCCCTTGTCGTGGATCTCGATCATGACTCGACCGTCGGGCAGCCGGGTGGCGGTGACACGAACCTTGGTCTGCGGCGAGGAGAACGTCGTCGCGTTCTCCAGCAGCTCGGCGAGCAGGTGCACGAGGTCGGTGACCGCGCGGCCGTGGATCTCGGCCTCCGGCACGCCGGACAGCTCGATGCGCTCGTACTGCTCCACCTCGGAGGAGGCGGCCCGCAGCACGTCGACCAGCGGGACCGGCTGGTCCCAGCGGCGGCCGGGCTCCTCGCCCGCGAGGACCAGGAGGTTCTCGCCGTTGCGGCGCATACGGGTCGCGAGGTGGTCCAGCTTGAAGAGGTTCTCCAGCTGGTCCGGGTCGGCCTCGTTGTTCTCCAGGTCGGTGATCAGGGTCAGCTGGCCCTCGATCAGCGACTGGTTGCGGCGCGAGAGGTTGGTGAAGATCGCGTTGATGTTGCCCCGCAGCAGAGCCTGCTCGGAGGCGAGCCGCACCGCCTCGCGGTGGACCTGGTCGAAGGCGCGGGCGACCTCGCCGATCTCGTCCTTGGTGTTGATCGGGATCGGGGCGACCCGGGTGTCGACGCGGCCGGGGTCGGTGCGCGAGAGCTGGTCGACCAGCATCGGCAGGCGCTGCTCGGCGATGCCGAAGGCGGCGTTGCGCAGCTGGCGCATCGAGCGGCTCATCTGGCGGGCCACGGCACCGGCCAGGATGAAGGCGAGCAGCAGGGCGACCACGACGACGGCACCGGTGATGAACGCGGACGTCTTGGCGTCGTCGGCGATCGAGGAGGCCTCGTTCACCGCCTTGTCGGCCATGTCCGCCTCGATCTGGCGGTAGGCCTTGTACTTCAGCGTGTTGACCGCGAACCAGTTGTCGGCGGTGATGCCCTTGGCGGCCAGCTCCTGCCGGGTGAGGAGACTGGTGTCCTTCATGGTGGCGAGGGCCGAGACCATCTTGGTCGGGTCCGAGGGCGGCGGGACGTAGCTCGGGTTCTTCTGCTTGGCCTGCGCGGCCATCGCGGCGCCGTCCGACTCGATCTGCGCCTGCTTCTGCTGCAGCTTCTGCGCGTCCGCCTCGGTGCCACCGCCCTTGTACTCCTCGACGGCGATGCGCTCCAGATAGGCGTACGAGGACAGCGACACCCGCTGGGTCGCCAGGTTCCCCGCGTCCGGACCGGGCTTGACCAGCAGATGCGTGCCGATCGACCGCTCCAGCGACAGTGCCGCCTTGGTCAGGGAGATGGCGTAGACGGTACGGCCGTAGGAGGTGATGTTGCCGGTGCCCAGACCGAGCTCGTTGGCGAACTCCATCAGGGGGTGCGTGACGTCGACGTACCCCTCTTCGGTCTTCACGCCGGTCATCTTGGAGGTGTACGCGAGCTGGCGCAGCTGGGTCAGCTCGGGCTCGGCCTCGCGGAACAGCTTCAGCCGGCGCACCAGGCCCGACTTCTGCGGCATGTCCTTCGCGGCCTGGTCGAAGCCGTCGGCGGCGTCGTCCGTGGCCTTGCGGGCCGCGGCGACGGTCGCCTTGCTCTTGGCGCTGGTCGGGTCCACCAGCAGGGGCGCGGCGGTGACGTCACGCTCGTTCTCGAGGGCGTCCGCATAGGTGAGTGCGGCACGTACCAGGCGGGCGGTGTTCTCGGCGTCGCGTGCCTGCTGCCAGGTGTCGATCGAGCTCTTCACCTGGAAGCCGCCCATGACGAGGCCGACCGCCACGGGTATCAGCAGGATCGCGTTCAGTCTGGTGGGCACGCGCCAGTTGCGCGGCGAGAAACGGCCGCCGCTCGGCGCGGGCGTGGCCGCCGGCTCACCGCCGGTCACAGGGGTGGGCGCCGCAGCGCGCGGCGGCGGGGTGAAGTTGCCCCGCGCCGACGGCTCGGGACCGTTCTTGCTTCGCCTCACTCGACCAACAACCTCTCGGCGGTCGGCACCTACGTCGTGCCGCAGTCTCTCAGAACCCGGTTCGTCATCGACTGGTGAGTACGTCATTGACTATTGGGCAGTTCAGGCATTCCAGCACGTGGACCAGTGCTCTTCCAAACAGCGGAAACCTCCGAGCGGTCCGCTTGTAAGTCCCAGATAAAACGGTCATAAAGAGCGAGCCCCGCCAAAAGGCGGGGCTTTTGTGAGCACAGCGGTACTGCCCGACCGCGTCGCGTGGTGATGCCCGGCGATTCCTCTGCCGAACTGTTATGAACACCGGAGCCGACCGTGTCAAAGGCCACAGTCGGCTCCGGACTGTTGATCACAACTGCCGTACGGGACGTTGTACTTGACGCGTACGCGTGTGCTACTTGAGGCGTGCCATCAGGGCGTGCTCCACCAGCGTGATCAGCGCACTCTTGGCGTCGGCGCGGTGGCGGGCGTCGGTCGTGATGATCGGGGTGTCCGGCCCGATCTGCAGCGCCTCCCGCACTTCGTCGGGGGCGTAGGGCTGATGGCCGTCGAAGCCGTTGAGGGCGATGACGAAGGGCAGACCGCTGTTCTCGAAGTAGTCGACGGCCGGGAAGCAGTCGGCGAGGCGCCGGGTGTCCACGAGCACCACCGCGCCGATCGCGCCGCGTACCAGGTCGTCCCACATGAACCAGAAGCGGTCCTGTCCGGGGGTGCCGAACAGGTACAGGATGAGGTCCTGGTCCAGGGTGATGCGGCCGAAGTCCATGGCCACCGTGGTGGTGGTCTTGTCCCCGGTGTGGGTGAGGTCGTCGATGCCGGCCGACGCGGACGTCATGACGGCCTCGGTGCGCAGCGGGTTGATCTCCGAGACGGCGCCGACGAACGTGGTCTTGCCCACGCCGAAGCCACCGGCCACCACGATCTTCGCGGAGGTGGTGGCCCGGCCCGCGTCAGAGCTTGCGAAGTCCACTGAGCACCCTTTCGAGCAGCGTCACGTCCGGAGCGCCGCCGTTGTTCTCGTCGCCACCCGGCTGGTGGATGGCGACCAGGCCGGCCTCGGCGAGGTCGGCGACCAGGATCCGGGCCACTCCGAGCGGCATGGCCAGCAGCGCGGAGACCTCCGCGACCGACTTGACCTCACGGCACAGATGGCAGATGCGCTGGTGCTCCGGGAGCAGCCCCATGAGTGCTGCCGGGTCGGCCGTGGTGCTGATCAGCGCTTCTATCGCGAGCTGGTAGCGCGGCCGGGTCCGGCCGCCGGTCATCGCGTACGGACGGACCAGCGGCTGGTCGCCCTCGTCCCCGTACGGTTCCGCATACGGATCGTGATGGGCGGTGGGCGGGGTCATGAATCCTCCGGGCGGGACAGCAAGTCGGTCGGTCAAGCCGTCTGTCGGGGGCCGGTGGGGGGATTGTGTCGGCCGGACGGTGGTTTGGTGAGGTGGGTGGTGCCGGGGCGGTCAGTGGAGCAGACTGCCTTGGAGTTCGGCGCGCAGGTCCGGGGTGAGTACCGCCCCGGCGCGGTCGACGAGCAGTGCCATCTCGTAGCCGACGAGACCGATGTCGCACTCGGGGTGGGCCAGGACCGCGAGGGACGATCCGTCCGAGACGGACATCAGGAAGAGGAACCCGCGCTCCATCTCGACGACCGTCTGTGCCACGGTGCCGCCCTCGAAGATCCGGGAGGCCCCGGCCGTCAACGAGGTCAGTCCGGACGCGACGGCCGCCAGCTGGTCGGCGCGGTCCCGCGGGAATCCTTCGGACATCGCCAGCAGAAGGCCGTCGGCGGAGACCACCACCGTGTGCGACACCCCGGGGGTGTTGTCCACGAAGTTGGTGATCAACCAGTTCAGGTTCTGTGCCGCCTGGCTCATCGGACTCAACTAACGCTCCTGCTGGTGAGTGGGGCTCGGGAAGCTGCCGGTCTGGCCGCTGCCGGCCTGACGGCCCTGAGCGATGCCCCGACGGAGATTGGTCAGCCGTCCGCGTACGTCATCGGGCGCACGCGAGACCTGCGGACCGGCTTGGTTCTGCTGCTGCTGAGCCGTGCCCGGGACGAGGTTGGCCCGGGGCACCCGGCGCGGCAGACCGGAGGTGGTGACACCGCCCGCCGCGGGCTGCCGGACACGCTCGGCCTGCCGGACGAGTTCGTCGTTGGGCGAGGTGCGCCAGGAACCGGTGGCGGAGCCGTTGCCGTTGGTGCCGGCCGGGCGCTGCGGAGCCGGGGCGGGGGCCTGCGGCTGCTGCTGCGGCGCGGCCTCCTGCTGCGGACCGCCGTGGAACCAGTTGGTCTCCAGCGTGTCGTACAGCGGGGTACGGCCGTCGACCGGGCCGCTGGCCGGCGGCAGAGCCCACCCGTCAGCCGATCCACGTCCCTCGTCGGGCCGCTGCGCGGGGCCCCGGTTGCCGGGCTCGTGGTGCACGGGCCGCTGCTGCGGGGCCGGCGGGCGCGGGGCGCCGAAGTCGTCCCGGGCGGCCGGCTGCGGACGCTCGAACTGGCCGGTGTGCGCCGGGTCCGGGCGTCCGGGCAGGGCGTGCTGTCCGGTGGAGCTGCCGTCGTAGCCCCCGTCGAAGCCCTGCGGAGCCGCGAACTGGCCGGTGCCGTGACCCGTGTTCTGCGGGGTCTCCTCCTGCCGCGGCGCCGACGTGCCGAAGACGTCGGAGCGCACGAACGCACCGGAGTCCTGCCTGCCGCCGTCCGCACGGTCGAAGCCCCCGGGCAGCTGCGGGGCGTCGGGTCGGGCGAACTGGCCGGTCTGCTGCGGGTTTTCGGGACGCGTGAACTGGCCGGTCTGCTGCGGGGCGTCCGGTCGGGCGAACTGGCCGGTCTGCTGCGGGTTCTCCGGGCGGGTGAACTGGCCCGTGTTCTGGGGGCCGCCCAGGCCGTTCAGCTCGGCGCGCGGGAACTGGCCCGTGGCGGAGGGACCCTGGTCGTCCATCCGGGGTATCTCGGCGGTCGCGCCCGGACCCTGCCGGTCGTCGACGCGCGGCATGCGCGCGGTGTGCGCCGGGCCCTGCTCGTCGTGGCCGCGCGGCGTGTCCATCGCGGCACGCGACAGCGGGGCCTGGGGGTCGGCCCAGCCCGGCGTGCGCGGCTGGTCACCGCCGGGCAGCTCGGCCCGCGGGCCGCCGCGCGGCGGCAGCTGGGGTCGACGGCCCTGGTCGGCGGCGTCGGGCCGCTGCGGGCCACGGCCGCCGAAGGCGTCCTGCTGCGGGCCGCCCGGGTTCGCGGCCTGCAGGCCCTGCGGGGCGCCGGGAGCCTGACCGCCGAAACCGCCCGCACCGGCACCCGCGGGCAGCGGCCGGCCCTGCTGCGGACCGACCGGGCCACCGGGTGCGCCGGGACCGCCCTGGGGACCACGCGCACCGCCCGGCGCACCGGGACGGCCGCCCTGGCCCGTGCCGGGCAGCGCGGCCCGGGGACCCTGGCCGGCACCGACCTGGCCGCGCGGAGCGGGACCGGCGCCGAGCAGACCGCCGCCGGTCGGGGCGCCGCCGAGGGCACCGCCGCCCGCGTTGCCGGCCTGCCGCCGGGCCGCGGCCGCACCGGCGGCGGCCTGCGCGGCGGCGGGACCACCGGTGGCGACGGGCGCGCCCGGCTTGCCCGGAGCGGGCTTCTTGCCGCCCTGGGCCACGTCCACGGGCAGCATGACCAGCGCGGTCGTACCACCGGAGTCGGACGGGCGCAGCTGGATGCGGATGCCGTGGCGCTGGGACAGACGGCCGACCACGAACAGACCCATGCGGCGGGACACCGACACGTCCACGGTGGGCGGCGAGGCGAGCCGCTCGTTGATCGCCGCGAGGTCCTCGGGGGAGAGGCCGATACCGGTGTCGTGGATCTCGATCAGCACGCGGCCGTCGGGCAGCGCGTGACCGGTGACCTTGACCTTGGTCTGCGGCGAGGAGAACGAGGTCGCGTTCTCCAGCAGCTCGGCGAGCAGGTGCACGAGGTCGTTGACCACGCGGCCGGCGACCTCGGTGGTGGGCACGGAGGCCAGTTCGATGCGCTCGTACTGCTCCACCTCGGAGGCGGCGGCGCGCAGGACGTCGACCAGCGGGACCGGGCGGGTCCACCGGCGGCCGGGCTCCTCACCCGCGAGGACGAGGAGGTTCTCACCGTTACGGCGCATACGCGTGGCGAGGTGGTCCAGCTTGAACAGCGAGGACAGCTGGTCCGGGTCGGCCTCGCGGGACTCCAGTTCGGAGATGAGCGACAGCTGGCGCTGGATCAGGCCCTGGGAGCGGCGCGAGAGGTTGGTGAACATCGCGTTGACGTTGCCCCGGAGCAGGGCCTGCTCGGCGGCGAGGCGGACCGCCTCGCGGTGCACGTCGTCGAAGGCCGCGGCCACCTGGCCGATCTCGTCCCGGGAGTGCACACCGACCGACTCCACGGAGGTGTCGACGTCCTGCGGGTCGGACTCCGACAGCTGCTTGACCAGCTCGGGCAGACGGTCCTGGGCGACCTTGGTCGCGGTCTCCTGCAGCCGGCGCAGCGAGCGGATCATGGAGCGGGCCACGACGAACGCGCCGACCAGCGACACGCCGAGCACGAGCAGGATCAGCGCACCGGAGATGATCGCGTCCTGCTGGGTGGCGCTCTTCAGCTCGCGGGCCTTCTGCTCCATGTCCTCGAGCAGCGTGTGCTCGATCTTCTTCATCTGCTCGATCTTGGTCGAGCTGTCGTCCACCCAGTCCTTGTAGGAACGGGCGTTCAGGGTCTGGATGCCGTCGCGGGAGTCGAAGACGCGCTTGGCGTAGGTGTCCGCGGACTCGATCGTCGGGTTGCCCTCGTCGATCGGCTTGAGGAGTTCCTCGGCGTTGTTGCTGGCGTAGATCTTCCGGAAGATCGCGATTTCCGAGTTCTCGCTCTCGTACGCCGACTGGCCGTACAGGCGGTCGTTCTCGGAGAGGTCGCCCTTGGAGGTGGTGGTCGCGGGCAGCGCGGCGGCGATCGTGGCGCGCTGTACGGAGGCGTACTCCTTGGCGGTGGAGAAGGCCGCCAGGGCGCGGGTGCGGGAGATCATCTCCGGGTTGCTGGACGCCTCGGCCATGTCCTGGGACAGGCTGATCAGCTGGCTGATCAGCCGGTGGTAGGACTCGATCGTCTGGGTCGAGTTGCCGCTGGCCTTGTAGGCGGTCTTGCGGATCTTGGCCAGGTCGTCCAGCTGGTTGGCGAGGCCGACCAGGGCGTCACGGACGCCCTGGAGGTTGCCGTTCTTGCTGGCCGAGTCGATCTGCTCGGAGGCGTTGAGGAAGTTCTCGCGGGCCCGGTCGGTCTTCTCCTCGTAGCCCTTGACCGTGTAGTCGTTCGCGCTCAGGCCGTGGGCGAGGGGACCGGCGGACTGGTCGCGCTCCTCCTGGAGAGCGGCGGCCAGCTCGGTGGCCTGCTTGGTCATGTCCGTCAGCAGCTTCATGTTGTCGAGCTGCTGGATGTCGGTGATGTTCTGGTCGATGCGCAGCGCACCCAGCGAGGTCGCCGCGACCACGGGGAGCGCGAGCAGCGACACCAGGCGCGTGGAGATGCGCCAGTTGCGCAGGGCCATGCGGGAACCGGGGCCGGTGGAGCCCTTCGGGGGCTTCACGGCCGGCGCGGGGGTGGCGCCGGTGGTGCCCGATCCGGTGCTGGCCGTGGGGCCCGACACGCCGGGGCGTCCGCTGCGCTGACCGCCGTCACCCGACGGGGCCGAGCCCGGGTTCTGGGCGTGCTGGGGTGAGGAGCTGCCCTTCACGGGGCCAGTCCCGTCGTGCGACTCCGGCTCCGCCGAAGCGCTGCCATCCCTCTTGAAACGTCCCTGCACTAGCGTCGCAACCTCTGGACCAGGCGCCCCTCCGCGCGAACGGAGTGACACGGTGTCGGCGTTCTGGAGAGCGCCCTGAAAACGCCCCCCGGTGGTCTTGAGTGACCGGCGCTGGTTCCCCCCTGTTCTCGCCGCCGCTCGGCGCTGCGTCGCGCCCCTGTGCGCCGGCTCGATCCCGCGGCGGTCCGTGGAATTCCAGCACAGTGCCGGATCTCCAACAAGGGCCGTGGTCCGAGCTGTGACCTACGTGACGGGCTGTGAGTGCCGTGTCACCAGACGTGGAAGCAGTTCTTGAACATATCGGGCGTATCCCTGCGAGTTGTCGCCCGAGGTCAGGTGTCTGAGTCGCCATGATCAGGAGCGGAATGATGGCTTCAGGGGGCCAATGTCCGTTTCGTTGGGGCGTGTTGCGGGTCAGGTTTGACCTATTTGTCCGCGACGTCGTGAGCAAACTCACATGCTGATCGTGGTCAGTTGGCGCCTTCGGCGGGGAATTGGATGTTTAGCCTGACGCTTTACAACAGGGACGACTCCGTAAACCCCCATTTCGATCAGAGGCCACAGGACGACAACGGTGAAGACGACGACGATGTTCCACAAGATCGCCAACCCGCGGCGCACGACCCTGGCACACCTCGAGGACGCCGGCGAACTGCAGACGCCCGAGCAGCCGGAGCACTCCGTCGATCTCCCCGCCCAGACCGCCAATCCCCGGCGCACGATCCTGGTGGACGTCCCGGTGGGCGCGGCGGCCCCGGCCGGAGAGTAGCCGACCGGGCCCGGCTCCCGCGTTCGGCGGCCGGCCGGGCTCCGCGTTCACCTTTCCCACCGAATTCCGCGGCCCTGTTTTCGTGCGACGCCTTTCCGTGTCCCGGCGTCGAATTCCCACGCACCCCGAGCGCCGCCCGAAAGGCACGCGCGCGGGTCCTCCCGCGGACCCCGCAGAGCGGCCGGACTCCCCCCGTCGGCCCCGCCGACAGGGCCGGGAACCAGCCTCGCGCGCGCCCGCCGGCAGCCCCGCGCACCGTTGCCCGCGCGGCCGCGGTCCCCGTCCGTGGAAATACCGCCGCACCCCTTGCGTGAATTCCCCGTGCCGAACGCCGGGCGGTCCGACCGGTTAACCTGGGGCGTCAGTACGCCGGTTCTCACTAAGGGGCGCAAGGATCCCGTGCGCATCGCCAGGTTCTCCATCGACGGGAACGTAGCCTTCGGCGCGGTCGAGGGCGACAAGCAGGACGAACTCGTCCTCGACATCATCAAGGGCATCCCGTTCGCGGACCACGAGCTGTCCGGTACGAAGGTGCCGCTGAGCAAGGTCAGACTGCTCCCGCCGGTCCTGCCCAACAAGGTCGTGGCGTTCGGCCGCAACTACTCCGAGCACGCGCGTGAGCTGGGCAACGAGGTGCCCGACGCCCCGTTCGCCTTCTTCAAGCCGTCCACCTCGGTGATCGGCTCCGGCGACGACATCCAGTACCCGTCGTTCTCCGAGGAACTGCACCACGAGGCAGAGCTGGCCGTGGTCATCGGCCGCATGTGCCGCGAGGTGCCGCGCGAGCGCGTCAAGGACGTGATCTTCGGCTACACCTGCGCCAACGACGTCACCGCCCGCGATGTGCAAAAGCGCGAGAAGCAGTGGGCGCGGGCCAAGGGCTTCGACACCTCCTGCCCGCTCGGCCCCTGGGTGGAGACGGACCTGGACCTGGAGCGGGCGGGCGACCTGACCGTCCAGTGCACGGTGAACGGCCAGCAGCGCCAGCTCGGCCGCACCAGCGAGATGATCCACTCCATCGAGGACCTGGTCGTCAACATCTCCGAGGCCATGACCCTGCTCCCCGGTGACGTCATCCTCACCGGCACCCCCGCGGGGGTCGGCCCCCTGCACGTCGGCGACGAGGTCGCCGTCACCATCGAAGGCATCGGCACTCTCACCAACAAGGTTGTCAAGCGTGGCTAGCGCACCCGGCTCCCCCGTACGCGTCCGTTTCTGCCCCTCGCCCACCGGTAACCCCCACGTGGGCCTGGTCCGCACCGCCCTGTTCAACTGGGCGTTCGCGCGCCACCACCAGGGCACCCTGGTCTTCCGCATCGAGGACACCGACGCGGCCCGCGACTCCGAGGAGTCGTACAACCAGCTGCTCGACGCGATGCGCTGGCTCGGCTTCGACTGGGACGAGGGCCCCGAGGTCGGCGGCCCGCACGCGCCGTACCGGCAGTCGCAGCGCATGGACCTCTACAAGGACGTCGCGCAGAAGCTGCTGGACGCCGGCCACGCCTACCGCTGCTACTGCTCCCAGGAGGAGCTGGACAGCCGCCGCGAGGCCGCCCGCGCCGCCGGCAAGCCCTCCGGCTACGACGGCCACTGCCGCGAACTGACCGCCGAGCAGGTCGCCGGGTACGAGGCCCAGGGCCGCACCCCGATCGTCCGCTTCCGGATGCCTGACGAGACGATCACCTTCACCGACCTGGTCCGCGGCGAGCTGACCTTCACCCCGGAGAACGTGCCCGACTACGGCATCGTCCGCGCGAACGGCGCCCCGCTGTACACGCTGGTCAACCCGGTCGACGACGCCCTGATGGAGATCACCCACGTCCTGCGCGGCGAGGACCTGCTCTCCTCCACCCCGCGCCAGATCGCGCTGTACAAGGCGCTGATCGAGCTGGGCGTCGCCAAGGAGATCCCGGCCTTCGGCCACCTGCCGTACGTGATGGGCGAGGGCAACAAGAAGCTCTCCAAGCGTGACCCGCAGGCGTCGCTGAACCTCTACCGCGAGCAGGGCTTCCTGCCCGAGGGCCTGCTCAACTACCTCTCCCTGCTGGGCTGGTCGCTCTCCGCGGACCAGGACATCTTCACGATCGAGGAGATGGTCGCCGCCTTCGACATCTCCGACGTGAACCCCAACCCGGCGCGCTTCGACCTCAAGAAGTGCGAGGCGATCAACGCCGACCACATCCGCATGCTGGATGTGAAGGAGTTCACCACCCGCTGCGCCCCGTGGCTGAAGGCCCCGTTCGCCCCCTGGGCGCCGGAGGACTTCGACGAGGCCAGGTGGGAGGCGATCGCCCCGCACGCCCAGACCCGCCTCAAGGTCCTGTCGGAGATCACCGACAACGTCGACTTCCTGTTCCTCGCCGAGCCGGCCTGGGACGAGGCCTCGTGGACCAAGGCGATGAAGGAAGGCAGCGACGCCCTCCTGCGCACCGCCCGCGAGAAGCTGGAGTCCGCGGACTGGACCTCCGCCGAGTCCCTGAAGGAGGCCGTCCTGGCCGCCGGCGAGGCGCACGGCCTCAAGCTCGGCAAGGCCCAGGCCCCGGTCCGCGTCGCCGTCACCGGCCGCACCGTCGGCCTGCCGCTCTTCGAGTCCCTGGAAGTCCTGGGCAAGGAGAGGACACTGGCCCGCATCGACACGGCGCTGGCCAAGCTGAGCGCCTAGCCGACCCAAGCGTGAGGGGCGGTACCCGAAGTTCCGGGTACCGCCCCTCACGCGTCGGTCACTGCGCGTCGGCTTCGTCGATCAGGTACTGGCTTTCGTCGAAGATCCAGACCACAACGACGACCATGATGGCGCCGGCCACCATGTATTCCAGCATCAGGCCAGGAGCCACATAAGCCTTGCGCAGATTGTCGTCCGGTCCCAGCGGCGCGGTCGAGGTCTTCCGGAACGGGTCACGGGCCAGTATGAGCACGGCCCTGTCCAACTGGGCCCGGCGCTCTGCGGGCAGGGCGTCGAACGTCGCACGGGCCTCGACGGTGAACTGGACGCGGTACTCGCTCATGGCCCTCAGTGTGCCAGCCGTTCGGCGGTACGGTCGGTGTCATGACGATCAGAGCCGTGGTCTGGGACGTGGACGACACCCTCTTCGATTACACGACCGCGGACCGGGAGGGCATGCGTGCCCATCTCGCGGCGGAGGGGCTGCTCGCCGTGTACGCCACCCCGGAGCAGGCCCTGGTGCGCTGGCGGGAGATCACCGACGTCCAGTGGGCCCGCTTCGCCTCCGGTGAGGTCGACTTCGTCACACAGCGCCGCGACCGCACCCGGGTCTTCCTGGGCCGGGAGCTGACCGACAGCGAGGCCGACGCGTGGTTCGGGCGCTATCTGGCCCACTACGAGGCCGCCTGGAGCCTCTTCCCGGACGTCCTGCCCGCCCTGGAGGCGCTCTCCGCCAGCCACCGGCACGCGGTGCTGTCCAACTCCAGCCTCAAGGTCCAGGAGCACAAGCTGCGCACGCTCGGCCTCCTCGACCGCTTCGAGACCGTCCTGTGCGCCGCCGAACTCGGTGTCTCCAAGCCCGAGGCCGGCGCCTTCCTGGCGGCCTGCGAGGCGCTCGGTCTGCCCGCGCACGAGGTGGCGTACGTCGGCGACCATCCGGAGATCGACGGGCGGGGCGCCGCCGAGGCGGGTCTGCTGTCGGTGTGGATCGACCGCGGTACGGCCCCCGCGCAGCTCGCGCGGACAGCTGTCGTGCACCGGATCTCGACCCTCGCCGAACTCCCCGCGCTCGTCCGCGCGGATACCCGTTTTGGAGCCCCGTCCACCTTCGGGTAATGTTCTTCCTGCGCCGAGGGGAGCAGGCCGGAAGGCCGGGACCCCGAGGAGCACGCTAGAACAAGGACCCCGCAGGGGCTTGAGTTCCAGTGGCCTATGGTGTAATTGGCAGCACGACTGATTCTGGTTCAGTTAGTCTTGGTTCGAGTCCAGGTAGGCCAGCTCGCAGAGCTTATCTGCAAAGCCCCCGTTGTGTAGCGGCCTAGCACGCTGCCCTCTCAAGGCAGTAGCGCCGGTTCGAATCCGGTCGGGGGTACAGATCCTTCCCGCGAGGACGGCTCGGGTAGCTCCCACCGTCGTCGATGCAGGATCGCTAGGGCCCCCGTTGTGTAGCGGCCTAGCACGCCGCCCTCTCAAGGCGGTAGCGCCGGTTCGAATCCGGTCGGGGGTACTGACTGGTCTAAACCATCATTGGTCTATGGTGTAATTGGCAGCACGACTGATTCTGGTTCAGTTAGTCTTGGTTCGAGTCCAGGTAGACCAGCTCGGACCTGCGGAAACGCAGTGTCCAGGCCCCCGTTGTGTAGCGGCCTAGCACGCCGCCCTCTCAAGGCGGTAGCGCCGGTTCGAATCCGGTCGGGGGTACAGGAGAAGGCCCTTCGCTTCGGCGGAGGGCCTTCGTCGTGCCCCGCGCGGGCTACTCGAAGCCGTACCGCCGTGCCGTCTCCTCCTCCTGCGCCAGCCGGTGCAGCGCCTGCTTCACCGGCTCGTTGAGGATCACCCCCAGGATCGCGAACTCGATCCGCTCCGCCTCCGACGGGTACGCCTCCATGTTGTCCAGGTCGAGGACGGCCGTGCGGTACATCAACTCGGCGTACGGCGCGAGCAGTTCGGCGCCGAAGGTGTAGCCGATCCGGCGGAACGCGGCCACCGCCACCACCAGCGAGCGGTACGCGGGGGAGATGGTGATGAGCTGCTTGGCGTTCTCCCAGCCGAGCTGGTCCAGGAGCTTGTCGACCTCCAGGTGGGCGGCCTGGACGTACTCGTCGTCCTCGTCCGGCTCCGGCACCTGCGGCAGCGCCCACAGCGCCGCGCCCAGGCGGATCGTGCGGGGCAGGGAGTCGTCGTCCACGTGCCCGAGCACGTCGCGCACCTTCGCCACCGGCACCCGGCCCACCTGGATCATCGCCCGTACCAGCCGCAGCCGGCGCAGGTGCTCCTCGTCGTACTCGGCCGTGGTGGCGTTGATCTGGCGGCCGGCCGGCAACAGCCCTTCGCGCAGGTAGTACTTGATCGTCGCCGTGGACACGCCACTGCGTTCGCTCAGCTCCGCCAGCCGCATCTCTTGCGCTCCTTCTCGGATAACGGCACTATCCAATCAGCACTTCTTGGATAGCTCCGCTCGCCAACGAGGGGGAAGTGGACATGGTGACCCGTACGACTGCTGATGCGAAGGGCGACGTCGTCGTCCTGTTGATCGGCATGCGTATCAACCGCTTCTGGGCGGTGCACCTGTGGCTGCCGGTGATGCTCGCGATGCTCCGCATGCTGAGGGATCTGCGGAGGGAACCCGAGCAGGGGCTGCTGAGCCGCGTCCTGCTGACGGCTTCGCCGCGGACGTACTACGTCGTGCAGTACTGGGAGTCCAAGGAGAGGCTGTACGCCTACGCGACCGCGCCGGACGCCTTCCACCACAAGGCCTGGGCGCGCCTCAACCGCAAGGAGCGGTCCGGGAAGCTGCGCGGGCAGGTGGGCATCTGGCACGAGGCGTACATCGTGCCCGAGGGGTCGTACGAGGCGATCTACGGGGACATGCCCGCGTTCGGGCTCGCCGCCGCGCACGGGCAGGTGCCGCTGGAGAAGCGGGGCCGGTATGCCAAGGACCGGTTCGCCTACCGGTCGCAGAAGGCGCCGGGGCCGGAGCGGGTGGCGCAGTCGGAGCGGGCGCCGGAACCGGAGCCGGAGAAGACGGGCTGACCAGGGGGGTCGGGGGAGCGAGGAGGGCCTGCCGCGGCGTTGGGGCAGGCCCTCCTCGGTGTTCCCGGACGGCGGTCGGTCAGCCCGAGCGGCGCAGGGCCTCGGAGAGGCGGGCGGCGGCGTCGATGACCGCCTGGGCGTGCATACGGCCCGGGTGCCGGGTCAGGCGTTCGATGGGGCCGGAGACCGACACGGCGGCCACCACGCGGTTGGAGGGCCCGCGCACGGGCGCGGAGACGGACGCGACGCCCGGCTCGCGCTCGCCGATGGACTGGGCCCAGCCGCGCCGCCGTACACCCGACAGGGCCGTCGCCGTGAAACGGGCGCCCTGCAGGCCGCGGTGCAGCCGCTCCGGCTCCTCCCAGGCGAGCAGGATCTGCGCCGAGGAGCCGGCCTTCATGGTGAGCGTGGAGCCGACCGGGACGGTGTCCCGAAGGCCGGACAGGCGTTCCGCCGCGGCCACGCAGATGCGCATGTCGCCCTGGCGGCGGTAGAGCTGCGCGCTCTCGCCCGTGACGTCACGCAGGTGCGTGAGCACGGGGCCGGCCGTGGCGAGCAGGCGGTCCTCGCCGGCCGCCGCCGCGAGTTCCGAGAGGCGCGGGCCGAGGATGAAACGGCCCTGCATGTCGCGTGCCACCATGCGGTGGTGTTCCAGGGCCACGGCCAGGCGGTGAGCCGTGGGTCGTGCCAGTCCGGTCGCGCCGACCAGGCCCGCGAGGGTGGCCGGACCCGACTCCAGAGCGCTCAGGACGAGGGCCGCCTTGTCCAGAACGCCGACGCCGCTACTGTTGTCCATGAAACGATACTCACGTCTCACTCTGTGAAACGCAAGTTCAATTTTCCGTGGAACGCGCCACCCTGGAATCACACAGCGGCTCGCAGACCAAGGGGCCGGGTGTAGGGCGCCCGCAGCCACCGGACACCAGGGACCGCGGCGCCGCTTCCTCAAGATCTCTAGTTGCGTCGGCGTGACCGTGGCCGGCCGGAGGGAAAGCGATGGGTAGGACACTCGCGGAGAAGGTCTGGGACGACCACGTCGTCCGGCGCGCCGAGGGCGAGCCCGACCTCCTCTTCATCGATCTGCACCTGCTGCACGAGGTGACCAGCCCGCAGGCCTTCGACGGACTGCGCAAGAACGGTCGCCCGGTGCGGCGCCTCGACCTCACCATCGCCACCGAGGATCACAACACCCCGACCCTCGACATCGACAAGCCCATCGCCGACCCGGTCTCGCGCGCCCAGCTGGAGACGCTGCGCAAGAACTGCGCCGAGTTCGGCGTACGGCTGCACCCGCTGGGCGATGTCGAGCAGGGTGTCGTGCACGTCGTCGGCCCGCAGCTGGGCCTGACCCAGCCCGGTACGACCGTGGTCTGCGGTGACTCGCACACCTCCACGCACGGCGCCTTCGGCGCGCTGGCGTTCGGTATCGGCACCTCGCAGGTCGAGCATGTGCTGGCCACCCAGACGCTGCCGCTGGCCCGCCCGAAGACCATGGCCATCACCGTCGAGGGCGAGCTGCCCGAGGGCGTCACCGCCAAGGACCTGATCCTGGCGATCATCGCGAAGATCGGTACGGGCGGCGGCCAGGGCTACATCCTGGAGTACCGCGGCTCCGCCATCGAGAACCTCTCGATGGAGGCCCGGATGACCATCTGCAACATGTCGATCGAGGCCGGCGCCCGCGCGGGCATGATCGCCCCCGACGAGACCACCTTCGCGTACCTCAAGGGCCGCCCGCACGCCCCCGAGGGCGAGGAGTGGGACGCCGCGGTCGCGTACTGGAAGACGCTGAGGACGGACGACGACGCCCGGTTCGACGCCGAGGTCGTCATCCGCGCCGACGAGCTGTCCCCGTTCGTCACCTGGGGCACCAACCCCGGCCAGGGTGCGCCGCTTTCGGCGTCCGTCCCCGACCCGGCTTCGTACGAAGACGCTTCGGAGCGCCACGCCGCCGAAAGGGCCCTGGAATACATGGGGTTGGAGGCCGGTCAGCCGCTGCGCTCCATCAAGGTGGACACCGTCTTCGTAGGCTCCTGCACCAACGGCCGCATCGAGGACCTGCGCGCCGCCGCGGGCATCCTCAAGGAGCGCAAAGTCGCCGACGGCGTACGGATGCTGGTCGTCCCGGGCTCCGCGCGGGTCGGTCTGCAGGCCGTCTCCGAGGGCCTGGACGTGGTCTTCAAGGAGGCCGGCGCCGAATGGCGGCACGCGGGCTGCTCGATGTGCCTCGGCATGAACCCCGACCAGCTGGCCCCCGGCGAGCGCTCCGCCTCCACCTCCAACCGCAACTTCGAGGGCCGGCAGGGCAAGGGTGGCCGTACTCATCTGGTGTCGCCGCAGGTCGCGGCGGCCACCGCCGTCCTGGGCCATCTGGCCTCCCCGGCCGACCTGACCGACGTCCGTACGCCCGCTGGAGTCTGAGACACCATGGAAGCCTTCACCACGCACACCGGCCGGGCCGTCCCGCTGCGCCGCAGCAACGTCGACACCGACCAGATCATCCCTGCTCACTGGCTCAAGAAGGTCACGCGGGACGGGTTCGAGGACGGGCTGTTCGAGGCCTGGCGCAAGGACCAGGACTTCATCCTCAACCGCCCCGAGCGGCAGGGTGCCACGGTTCTGGTCGCCGGCCCCGACTTCGGTACCGGCTCCTCCCGTGAGCACGCCGTCTGGGCGCTGCAGAACTACGGTTTCAAGGCCGTGATCTCCGCCCGCTTCGCGGACATCTTCCGGGGCAACTCGCTGAAGAACGGCCTGCTCACGGTGGTCCTGGACCAGAAGATCGTCGACGCCCTGTGGGAGCTGACGGAAGCGGACCCGACTGCTGAGGTCACTGTGGACCTTGAGGCGCGTGAGGTTCGCGCCGAGGGCGTCACCGCCTCCTTCGAGCTGGACGAGAACTCCCGCTGGCGGCTGCTGAACGGCCTGGACGACATCTCCATCACGCTCCAGAACGAGGCCGACATCGCCGCGTACGAGGCGAAGCGGCCCGCCCACAAGCCGCAGACCCTCCAGGCCTGATCCGGACCCCCTCAGCGGGGCAGGTTTCGGCCACGTCAACATCCCCGCCGGTACCCCCGATCGCCACGATCGGGGGTACCGGCATGTCTGCCCCCGAATCACCCCGCACGCTTCTTACGCGGCGCTCAACTTCCCACGTTACGAAGGAGGTTGTCGGGGTACGTGAGTGCTGGGATCGCGGCCGCCGCAAGTGCCTGGAAGGCCATTTGAGGCGGCAGTTGCCCCCTGCGCAGGCGACAACTCGCCCCAGATGGCACAATCTGTGCATGGAACACGACGGCCAACTCCAGCTCTATACGGCAGTCGCGAACCAGCTCAAGGAAGCGCACGCAAGGGTGCGCGCACTGCAAGTCCCGGAGGGCGTACGGATGGCGCTGACCCGGAAGCTGCTGGTCATTACGGCCGCGGCCAAGCACGATCTCGCCGCTGCGGCAAGGCGGCTCGAGCGGTTCAACGCGGACCTCGACGAGGGTCGGATCCCCGACGAGGACCACTGAACAGCCCGAGACCACCGAGTCCGTTGCGGCACAAGGGTGATAAGCCCGTTTCGTGTTTGATTTGCGGTATATATCTGCCTAACGTGCGAAAAAGCTTGAACACTTTCGTTCTGGCGATGTCTCCGAAGGGGAAGACGTGAACAAGGCGCAGCTCGTAGAAGCGATTGCCGACAAGGTGGGTGGCCGCCAGCAGGCCGCCGAGGCTGTCGATCATGTCCTGGACGCCATCGTCCGCGCGGTCGTCGCGGGCGAGCGGGTCTCGGTCACCGGCTTCGGGTCCTTCGAGAAGGTGGACCGCCCCGCCCGTTACGCCCGCAACCCTCAGACGGGCGAGCGGGTTCGGGTCAAGAAGACCTCCGTGCCGCGCTTCCGCGCCGGTCAGGGCTTCAAGGACCTGGTGAGCGGCTCGAAGAAGCTGCCGCGCGGTGGCGAGGTCTCGGTCAAGAAGGCGCCGAAGGGCAGCCTGACCGGCGGTGCTTCCGCGACGGTCAAGAAGGCCGCCGCGAAGAAGACCACGGCCAAGAAGGCGGCCGCGAAGAAGGTCACCGCGAAGAAGGTCACCGCGAAGAAGACCACGGCCGTCGCCAAGAAGACCACGGCGAAGAAGACGACCGCCAAGAAGGCCACGGCGACCGCCAAGACCGCCGCCGCGAAGAAGGCCACCGCCAAGAAGGCGACGGCGAAGAAGGCCCCGGCGAAGAAGGTCACCGCGAAGAAGGCCCCGGCCAAGAAGTCGACGGCCCGCAAGACCACCGCGAAGAAGGCCACCGCCCGCAAGGCGACGTCGTAAGGACGCCAGGGCACGCCAGGGCACTCACGCGCCGGGCCGGACTCCCCTCGGGAGCCCGGCCCGCGGCGTGTTCAGGGCGGTAAGGGCGGTTACAGGGTTTGAAGGGTTACGAGGGTGATGCGCAGGGCGTCGCCCCGGCCCTCGGTCTCGATGCGCACGCGCTGCCCGGGGCGCAACAGCCGCAGACCCCCGGCGGTGAAGGCGGCGGAGTCGAAGGGCACCGGGGTGCCGTCGTCCAGGAGCACCTGTCCGCTGCGGGTCGCGGGGTCGTAGGTGTATGCGGTGGCCTGCATGACTGCAGCGTACTGGTGGTTCTGACGACGGGGACCGCCGTGGGGACCGGGGCCGTCCGCGAGGTGCGGGGCCGTCGCCCGCCGGGCGCCCTCAGGAGCCCGGGATCAGCAATCCCGCCGATACCGCGGCCGTATACGGACCCACGCCCAAAGCCAATGCCGCCCGCAAGTCGTCACCGGTATCCACGTCCTGCCGTACCGAATCGACGCCGGGAAGTTCCAGTTCCCGCGCCCCGGAGATGCGATGTCGGGAGCGGGAATCGGGGCCGAACTCCGGCCGCAATTCCCCGTTCGGCCCCGCGGCCAGCAACGTGGTGCCCGGCCCGGCCGCATCCGCGAGAAACGCCCGCGGAAACTCGCCCGCCGCGGCCAGGACAACGGCCAGTTCCATCGGGCGCAACGCCGGCAGATCGGCGTTCAGCGCCGCGATCGGTGTGCGCGGGCGCATTTCGCGTACGACGCCCGCGCCGTGCGCCAGCGCGGCGTTCAGCCCGCCTGCCGGGGTGTCCGGGACGATGCGCGCGCCCAGCGCGGCCAGCTCGCGCGCGGCCCGCTCGTCGTCCGTGACGACCGCCACATCCGCAACAGCCGCGCAGGCCACCGCCGCGGCCACCGTGTCCTGCGCGAACGCCAGCGCCAGCCCCGGCCGCACGCCTTCGGCGGCGGTGTCCGAGAGTCTGCTCTTGGCCCGGGTCAGGGGCTTCAGCGGGATGACCAAGGTCCATTGCACTGGCGTACCGTCCCTCTCGTGTCGCGATCATTGTCCCCCGGGTCATCTGGTGCCCAGGGCCTCGGGCGTACGGTGTTCTCGACAGACCGGCGGCTCGGGGCGAGACTTGTGCGGCCCCCCGCCGGGGCGACAGCCCTAGAGGAAGGTGTCCTTGTGCCCCGCCGCAGAATCGGCTTCTGGTACCGCTTCGCCGCGGTGATCTGCAAACCGCCGCTGGTGGTTCTGATCAAGCGGGACTGGCGTGGAATGGAGCACATTCCGGCCGAGGGCGGATTTATCACCGTGGTGAACCACAATTCCCACGTGGACCCCTTCGCGTACGCGCACTATCAGTACAACACCGGACGGGTTCCGCGATTCCTGGCGAAGAGCGGACTTTTCAAGAAGGGATTCGTCGGCGCCGCCATGCGCGGTACCGGGCAGATCCCCGTCTATCGCGAGTCCACGGACGCGCTCAGCGCCTTCCGCGCCGCGATCGACGCCGTGGAGCGCGGCGAGTGCGTCGCCTTCTACCCCGAAGGCACCCTCACCCGCGACCCGGACGGCTGGCCCATGACCGGCAAGACCGGCGCCGCCCGTGTGGCCCTGCAGACCAAGTGCCCGGTCGTCCCGGTCGCCCAGTGGGGCGTCAACGAACTCCTGCCGCCGTACGCCAAGAAGCCGAACCTCTTCCCGCGCAAGACCCATCGCGTGCTCGCGGGCCCGCCCGTGGACCTGTCGCGCTTCTACGACCAGGAGATGACCCCGGACCTGCTGAAGGAGGCGACCGAGGTCATCATGGCGGCCGTCACCCGCCAGCTCGAGGAGATCCGCGGCGAGAAGGCGCCAAGGACGCCCTACGACCCGCGTCGCGAGCGCATCGAACAGCGGCGCCGCACCCAGGCACAGACGCAGGGCAAGGAACCGGAGGGGCAGAGCAAGTGAGCAAGGCGGTTAAGGCGGCGGTCTTCAGCGCCGGTTCGTGGGGTACGGCCTTCTCCATGGTGCTCGCGGACGCCGGGTGCGAGGTCACCCTGTGGGCCCGTCGCGCCGAGGTCGCGGAGGCGATCAACACCACCCGCATCAACCCCGACTATCTGCCGGGCGTCGAACTCCCCGAGAACATCCGGGCCACCACCGACCCCGCCGAGGCCCTGGCCGGCGCGGACTTCACGGTCCTGTCCGTCCCCTCCCAGACCCTGCGCGCCAACCTCGCCGAGTGGACCCCGCTGCTCGCCCCGGACACCGTGCTCGTCTCCCTGATGAAGGGCGTCGAACTCGGCTCCACCATGCGGATGAGCGAGGTCTTCGAGGACGTCGCCAAGGTCGGCGTGGACCGCATCGCGGTCGTCACCGGGCCCAATCTGGCCCGCGAGGTCGCCGCCCGGATGCCCGCCGCGGCCGTCGTCGCCTGCACCGACGAGGCCGTCGCCCAGCGCCTGCAGGCCGCCTGCCACACGCCGTACTTCCGGCCGTACACGGAGACCGACGTGGTCGGCTGCGAGCTGGGCGGTGCCGTGAAGAACGTCATCGGGCTCGCGGTCGGCATCGCCGACGGCATGGGGCTCGGCGACAACGCCAAGGGCTCGCTCATCACCCGGGGCCTCGCCGAGACCGCGCGGCTCGGGGTGGCGCTCGGCGCCGACCCGCTGACCTTCTCCGGACTCGCGGGCCTCGGCGACCTGGTGGCCACCTGCTCCTCGCCGCTGTCCCGCAACCACACCTTCGGCACCAACCTCGGCAAGGGCATGACCCTCGAGGAGACCATCGCCGTGACCAGGCAGACCGCCGAGGGCGTCAAGTCCTGCGAGTCGGTGGCGGATCTGGCCCGCCGGCACGGGGTCGAGATGCCCATCACCGAGACGGTCGTCGACATCGTGCACGAGGGCAAGCCGCCGGTGGTCGCCCTCAAGGAGCTGATGTCGCGCAGCGCGAAGCCCGAGCGACGCTGAGCGAACCCCCTGAGTCGCCGCTGTATCAGGGCTCTACCACCGGGTACTCTCAACGCGATATGAGCACCGAGAACCTTCCCCAGAGCCCTGAGCAGGCCTCACGCAAGCCCCGTGTGGCCGTCGTGTTCGGCGGGCGCAGCTCCGAACACGGGATCTCCATGGTCACCGCCGGAGCCGTCCTCGCCGCCATCGACCGGACGAAGTACGACGTCCTGCCGATCGGCATCACCCGGGAAGGCCGCTGGGTGCTGACGGCCGACGAGCCGGAGCGGATGGCCATCGCCGACCGCCGCCTGCCCGCCGTCGAGGAGCTGGCCGAGTCCACCGAGGGCGGTGTGGTGCTCCCCGTCGACCCCGCCAACCGCGAGGTCGTCTACAGCGAGCCCGGATCGGTGCCCAAGGCCCTCGGCGAGGTCGACGTGGTCTTCCCGGTGCTGCACGGCCCGTACGGCGAGGACGGCACCCTCCAGGGCCTCCTGGAGCTGTCCGGGGTGCCGTACGTGGGTTCGGGTGTGCTCGCCTCGGCCGTCGGCCAGGACAAGGAGTACATGAAGCGGGTGTTCACCTCCTTCGGGCTCAAGGTCGGCCCGTACGTGGTGATCCGCCCCCGCGAGTGGCAGCAGGACGAGGCCGCCGCCCGCAAGAAGATCGTCGACCTCGCCGGCGAGCACGGCTGGCCGCTGTTCGTGAAGCCCGCGCGCGCGGGTTCCTCGATCGGCATCACCAAGGTCGACGACCTCTCCGGCCTGGACGAGGCGATCGCCGAGGCCCAGCGGCACGACCCGAAGATCCTGGTGGAGGCCGCGGTGCGCGGCCGCGAGATCGAGTGCGGCGTCCTGGAGTTCGAGGACGGGCCGCGCGCCTCCGTACCGGCCGAGATCCCGCCGCCGGACGCGCACGCGTACTACGACTTCGACGCCAAGTACATCGACTCCACGCCCGGCATCGTCCCGGCGCCGCTCACCGAGGAGCAGACCGCCGAGGTGCGGCGGCTCGCGGTCGAGGCGTTCGAGGCGGCCTCCTGCGAGGGCCTGGTCCGCGCGGACTTCTTCCTCGCCGAGGACGGCGAGTTCGTGATCAACGAGATCAACACCCTGCCCGGCTTCACGCCGATCTCGATGTACCCGCAGATGTGGCAGGCCAGCGGCGTCAGCTACCCGGAGCTGATCGACCGCCTGGTGCAGGCCGCGCTGCGCCGCTCGACCGGACTTCGCTGAGCCCGCGGGCTCACCTCATGGAGGCGATCCCCGTGGGGATCGCCTTCTTGACGGGGGCGGCCAGATCAGTGAGCACGGCCGTGCCCTCGTTCTGCGCGGACATCCCCTTGGGCAGACCGACCTGCACATAGGCCACGCGATTGGCGGTGGTGAACCGCCAGGTGCCGTCGCCCTGCTTCTCCATCAGCCAGTCCACCCCGTTGACCCCGCCCGCGATGGCGTCGGGGTCGTCGCCCTCGGCCACCTTGGGGTCGATCATCTTCGGCGGCCGAGCGACGCCGCAGCGCAGTATGATCGCCGGGTTTCCCCAGCCCGCCGTGTAGGCGGACCGGGGCTCGGGGTCGTCGCGGTCGCGTCCGTCGAGCTTCTGCGGCAGCACCCGGTGCAGATCCCGGCACACCTTCGCCGTCTTCGCGTCGGGGCTGGGAACCGCCACCGTGGCGCTGACGTCTGCCGATGAGCAGCCCGCGACCGCGATCAGCAGCGCGGGCGCGAGCAGGCCGAAGGGCCGGTGACGGAAGAAGTTCACCGGCCAAGCGTAGACGGGGGCTACAGATGCACGACCGGACAGGTCAGGGTGCGGGTGATGCCTTCCACTTGCTGGACCTTGGCGACCACCATGCGACCGAGGTCGTCGACCGTGTCGGCCTGGGCGCGCACGATGACATCGTACGGACCCGTCACGTCCTCGGCCTGGATCACTCCAGGGATCTTGCTGATCGTCTCGGCGACGGTCGACGCCTTGCCGACCTCCGTCTGGATCAGGATGTACGCCTGTACCACGGAACCTCCAGGGCGGCCACGAGGATCATGTGGGGAAAAGGAACGCCACGGTATCGCGTCGCCGCTCCTCGCGGGGAGACCTGCGGGAACCGGGCTTGCGCGCCAGGGTGCAGGCACGACGGAAGTTGACGGTGTTCGTGACCGTGTCGACGGCTGTGAGGGACCGTGGCGACGGTCATCTCGACCGTATCGGGGACACTGATGACGCGCGAGTGGGCACGGCGAGGCAGAGAAGGGAAGCAAGGGCAATGAAGGGCACTGTCGGCGAGCTGGGGGAGTTCGGGCTCATCAGGGAGCTGACTTCTCGGCTCACCACCACCCCGGCGGTCCGGATCGGCCCCGGCGACGACGCCGCGGTGGTCGCCGCGCCCGACCGGCGGGTGGTGGCGAGCACCGACATCCTGCTGGAGGGGCGGCACTTCCGCCGCGACTGGTCCACGGCCTACGACGTCGGGCGCAAGGCGGCGGCGCAGAACCTCGCCGACATCGCCGCGATGGGCGCCGTACCGACCGCCCTGCTGCTCGGCCTGGTCGTCCCCGCCGAGCTACCGGTGACCTGGCCCAGCGAGCTGATGGACGGCCTGCGCGACGAGTGCCAGGTCGCGGGCGCCTGCGTGGTCGGCGGGGACGTGGTCCGCGGCGACACGATCATGGTGTCGATCACCGCGCTCGGCGATCTGCGCAACCAGGAGCCCGTCACCCGCGCCGGCGCCCAGCCCGGCGACCTGGTGGCCGTCACGGGCTGGCTGGGCTGGTCCGCGGCCGGGTACGCGGTCCTGTCCCGCGGCTTCCGCTCCCCGCGCGCCTTCGTGGAGGCCCACCGGCGCCCGGAGCCGCCCTACCACGCGGGTCCGGCGGCGGCCGGCCTCGGCGCGACCGCGATGTGCGACGTGAGCGACGGGCTGATCGCCGACCTCGGGCACATCGCCGAGGCCAGCAAGGTCCGCATCGACATCCGCTCCGGCGCGATCGACATCCCGACCCAGATGAACGACATCGGGCAGGCCGTCGGCGTCGACCCGCTGCAGTGGGTGCTGAGCGGGGGAGAGGACCACGCGATCGTCGCGACCTTCCCCTCGGACACCAAGCTGCCGGCCCGCTGGAAGGTCATCGGCGAGGTCCTCAACCCCTCCGCGCTGCCCCAGGTGACCGTCGACGGGGCGCCCTGGACCAGCAAGGGCGGCTGGGACCACTTCGGGGACATCGAGTCATGAGCGCGCCTGTGCCCGCCCGGGTGCCGCCCCGCGTGCTGACGGTGGCCGGGTCGGACTCCGGCGGCGGCGCCGGCATCCAGGCCGACCTGAAGACGATGCTGGCGCTCGGCGTGCACGGGATGAGCGTGATCACGGCGGTGACCGCGCAGAACTCCCTCGGCGTCCAGGGCGCCTGGGAGCTGCCCGTGCAGGCCGTGCGCGCCCAGTACCGCAGCGTCGTCGACGACATCGGCGTCCAGGCCGTGAAGACGGGCATGCTGGCCTCGGCGGAACTGGTCGAGACGGTCGCCGAATTGATCTCCGGCACGGACGCGCCGGTCGTCGTGGACCCGGTGGGCGTCTCCAAGCACGGCGACCCGCTGCTGGCCGCCTCCGCCCTGGACTCCGTACGGACGAAGCTGCTGCCGGCGGCCACCGTGGCCACCCCCAACCTCGACGAGGTGGCCCAACTCACCGGAGTGCGCGTCGAGTCCGAGGACGATCTGCGGCGGGCGGCGGCAGCGGTGCTGGCGTACGGGCCGCGGTGGGTGCTGATCAAGGGCGGGCACCTCTCGGGGGACGCCCTCGATCTGCTGACGGACGGCTCGTGCGAGCACTGGCTGCGCGCGCCCCGCCACGACAACCGGCACACCCATGGCACGGGCTGCACCCTGGCCTCCGCGATCGCCTCGGGGCTGGCGAAGGGGCTCACCGTGCCCGAAGCTGTCACCGGGGCCAAGGAGTACGTCACCGGGGCGATCGCGGCCGGGTTCGCGCTGGGCGCGGGCATCGGCCCGGTGGACCACGCGTGGGCGCTGCGCGCGACTCACGCCGGGTAGTCGCACGGTTCGACGTCCGTGGCCGCCTTCTCGGTGAGCCGCTTGAAGAAGCCGCCCGGCAGGTGTGAAGAACGGGCCCGCGTCGCCGGAGATCTTCTGGCAGCGGTCGGCATGCCGGGGCACGGCAAGGGCGTTTTCGGGTACGGCAAAAAGCCGGCCCACCCTCAGGTGGACCGGCTCAGTGCAGCGAACCAGCAGTGGCCGCGCGCTCAGCTGTTGGCGTCAGCGCGAGACCTTGCCGGCCTTGATGCACGAGGTGCAAGCGTTCACGCGCTTCGGCGTCCCGCCGACCACGGTACGCACACGCTGGATGTTCGGGTTCCAGCGGCGAGACGTACGGCGGTGCGAGTGCGAGATGTTGTTGCCGAAGCCCGGCCCCTTGCCGCAGACGTCGCAGTTGGCAGCCACGGGTCACTCCAAAGACTTCAGATGCACTTACGGATAATCCCGGCATGCCGGGATCGAGATCGTACGACCTGAGATCTGAGTGGCGTTGCCAGGGGAACGGCCCGATCGGATCGGGCCAACCGGAGCAGCATACAACGGCTGCGTCCGTACAACGAAACTACCATGGCAACTCGGGGCCCGGTTCCCGGCCCTCTTCCGGTGGACACCGCCCCGGGGTCTACGCTGCGTCCCACGTCCAGCCAGTTCAGGGAAGCGCAGGTGGCGCAGGTGCCGCAGACATTCCTCGATGCTCTCGCGGTGCGCACCTGGTGCGGTCTGGCGCTCGCGGCGCTGGGACGCGCGCGTGAGGAGATCGACGCGATCAACGTCTATCCGGTGGCCGACGGCGACACCGGAACGAATCTCTACCTGACCCTGGAGTCGGCGGCCACCGCCGTGGAAGCGGTGTTCGCCGGGTACGAGACGGGCGCCGGCGAGCCGTCCCTCGCGGACGCCGTGCGCGCGATGGCCCACGGGGCGCTCATCGGGGCCCGCGGCAACTCCGGGACGATCCTGGCGCAGCTGCTGCGCGGCATGTCACAGGTGCTCGCCGACGACACCGGGCGTGAGCCGCCCCATACCGACGGCGCCGGGCTGCGGCGGGCGCTGCGGCGGGCCGCCGACTCCGCCCGGCAGGCCGTGGCCCACCCCGTGGAGGGCACGGTGCTGACCGTCGCCTCGGCCGCCGCCGAGGCCGCCGAGACGAGCGAGGGCGATTGCGCGACGGTCGCGCGGGCGGCCTACGAGGGGGCGCGGACGGCCCTGGCGGCCACTCCGGACCAGCTGGCCGTGCTCGGCCGAGCCGGGGTGGTCGACGCGGGCGGACGCGGGCTCGTGGCGGTGCTGGGGGCGTTGGTGGAGGCGTTCACGGGCGAGGCGGCCATACCCGAGGCGTACGCGTGCGTGGCGGTCGCGCCGGCGCACGCGTGCGGGGCGGCCGATTCCGACGCCGGGCCCTGCGCGGACGCCGGTGACGACGACGGGCCCGCCTACGAGGTGATCTATCTCCTCGAGGCCGGCGACGCGGCCGTGGTCCGGCTGCGGGCCCGCCTCGACGCCCTCGGCGACTCCCTGGTCGTGGTCGGCGGCGACGGGCTGTGGAACGTCCATGTGCACGTCGACGACGCGGGCGCCGCCGTGGAGGCGGGCGTCGAGGCCGGGCGGCCGTACCGGATCCGGATCACCCACTTCGGGCTCGGGGACGTGCACACCGGGCGCGGTCGGCCCCCGCGCGAGCGCGTCCAGCGGGCCGTCGTCGCCGTCGTGCCGGGCGAGGGCCTGGCCGGGCTGTACACCGAGGCGGGCGCCACCACCGTCCTCGCGCGCCCGGGGGAGCCGCCCGCCAGCGGGGAGCTGGTGCAGGCGGTACGGCGGGCCCACGCGCGCGAGGTCGTCCTGCTGCCCAACGACGCCGAGCTGCGCCACACGGCCGCCGCGGCCGCCGAGCAGGCCCGCACCGAGGGCATCCGGGTGGCACTGATCCCGACCCGCTCGGCGGTCCAGGGCATCGCCGCGCTCGCCGTGCACGAACCGGAGCGCCGGTTCGACGAGGACGTCGTCCAGATGACCGCGGCGGCGGGCGCCACCCGGTACGCCGAGGTCGTCGTCGCCGAGCACCAGTCGTGGACGACGGCCGGCATCTGCCAGGCCGGGGACGTGCTCGGGCTGATCGACGGCGACGTGGCGGTGATCGGCCCGGACGTCACCGCCACCGCCGCGACCGTCCTGGACCGCATGCTCCGGGCCGGCGGCGAGCTGGTCACCCTCGTCGTCGGCGACGAGGCCCCCGAGACCATCGCCGAGCACCTGGAGGCCCGCGTCCGCGAGGCCTACCTCGCCGTGGACACCGTGGTGTACCGCGGCGGCCGGCAGGGGACGCTGCTGCTCATCGGCGTGGAGTGAGCGGGACTCACTGGTGCGCCCCCAGCAGCTGGGCGGCCTCCGCCCGGCGTGCCAGGACGGTCTCGTCCTCGTCGTCGGCGTCCTCGTAGGCCGCGAGCACGGCACGCGCGCGTGCGGCGGCCTGTGCGGGCCGGCCCAGGTCGGCCTCCAGCCATCCGGCGGCCAGTTCCGCGCCGGTGCGGTCGTGCAGGCCGTCCGCGCCCAGCGCGCCGAACAGCACGGCCGCCCGCTCCAGCTGGACCAGCGCCGCCTCGAACGCGGCCTGGATCAGACCGTCTTCGGCCTCCTCCCCGGTCTCTCCGGATTCTCCGCTCTCCTCGGCCCGCTCCGTCGCCGAGCGGGCCAGCAGGTCGCCGAACTGGCGGTGGGTGCAGCCCAGTTCGAAGCCGAGCTGCTCCCGGGCCGGCGGGTCCGCGGCGGCCTCCAGCGCCCGCTCGCACTCCCGCACCGCCTCGGTCATCAGCTCACGCGCGCCCCCGGCCCCGCCGTCGCCGCGCAGCGCCAGCCAGCCGCGCGCACGCAACGAGCGGACGAGGAAAGGCGTGTTGCCGAGCGCGCGCCACAGTTCGCCCGCGCGCGCGTAGGCCTGCTCCGCCTCCTCCGGCAGACCGGCTTTGCCCAGTGACTCGGCGGCGAGGTGGGCGAGCGTGGCGTGGTCCTGCTGCTCGGGCCAGTGCCGGGCGATCTCCGCCGCGCGCAGCCGGTGTTCGGCGGCCGCGCGGTGGTCGCCCAGCTCGCTCAGGCAGTCGCCGAGCCACCACCGCGTCTGTACGACGGCCCCGTCGCCGTGCGTCTTCGCGGACAGGTCGGCCAGCGCCGACTCCAGCACCTCGGCGGCCTCCGCGCAGCGGCCCTGGCGGAGCAGGAGCCCGCCCAGCTGCTGCCGCGCCCAGCCGCCCAGCGCGCCCGCCCCCGAGGGAGCGTCCCCGGCGCCCGCCTCGTCGGCCCAGTGCGCGGCCTCCCACGCGTGCTCGGCGGCCTCGACGACCTCACCCCGCCCGCCGAGGACCTCGGCGAGCTGCAGATGCAGCTGCGCCCGCCCGACCGGCTCCACGTACGGCCCGCCGTGCTCCAGGGCGGAGCGCAGCGCCCGCTCCGCCTCGGCCGGATCACCGGCCTGATGGGCCAGGGCGGCGACCTGCGCCTCGTACTCCACCACGAACCACGGCAGCCCGGCGCTCACATACGCGGACGCCGCCCGCCGGAACAGCTCCGCGGCCCGCCCGCCGTCCCCGCGCAGGCACGCCAGCTCGGCGAGCATCCCGCGCGCCTCCGCGTCCCGGGCGGCCAGCCGCACATCGTCCGCGACCCGCCCCCCGACCAGCGCGAGCACCTCGCGCGCCGCCTGCTCGGCCCGTGCGAGCCTGTCCTCGGCGGCCGGCTGCCCGGCTCCCTCGTGCACGTGGCGCAGGAGGATCCGGGCCCGGCTCATCACCACCGAGGCGGTCTGCCGTAGGCCGGTGGCCTCGTCGGCGTAGAGCGCGAGCGCCTCGTCGTACAAGCCGGTGACCGCCTCCAGGGCCGCGTCCACCTCGCCCGCCAGGGCGCGGACGTACGCTCCACGCGCGCGTGCCGCCAGTGCCTCGCCGAGGTCGCCGGCCTCCGTGTACAGGGCCGCCGCCCGCTCGAACAGCTCGACGCCCTCGGGGCCGCGGCCCATCGCCTCGTGATCGGTGATCTCCGCGCGGTCGCGCGGCGCCAGCTCGGTGTCGCCCGCGGCCCGCGCGAGCGCCGCCCAGGCCTGGAGGGCGTGTGGTCGCAGAGTGTCCGACAGCTGCCGCGCCTGGGCCAGCAGGGCCGCCAGGTCGGGCGCGTCCGTGACCTCGGGCGCCGGGCGCACGACCACCTGCGCCGGCGCGGGGCGCACCGTACGCACCCCCAGCGGAAGCCGGTCCACCAGCGGTCGCTGCGTCATACGCGCGCGTGTCTGCTCGCCGACGTACGGCGTGCCGTTGCGCCGGTCGAACCGCTCGGCCAGCTCCAGCGCCTCCACGCGCGCGTGCCCGGCGAGTTCCCCGGCCGTCCAGGCCCGCCCGGCCGGCCCCGGAACCCGCTGCCCGGCCAGCCCCAGCTCGGTCAGCCGGTCCATCAGCAGCGCCACCACGGCCAGGAACTCCAGCCGGCTGCGCGGATGCCCGGTGTCGGTGAAGTACGCCGGCCGCTCGGCGAGCAGCTCCAGGGCGCGCGCCTCGTTGCCGGTCAGCGCGCAGAACTCCACATGGTCGGCGTACGCGCCGCGCATCGACTCCATCGGGCGGACGAGGCGGAAGCCGCGCAGATGGTGGGCGCGCGCTTCGTCCGTCCGCCCCAGGCGCAGCAGCGGGGCCAGTGAGGCGGCCAGCACGGTGTGCGGCTCGTGCGCGCAGGCGAACTCGCCCTCCAGCACCGGCCGCCACAGCGCGAGCGCCTCCGCGTCGCGCCCGCGCGTGACCTGCCAGGTGCCCTGCCCGTGCAGCTCGCACGCGTGGCAGTCGGCCATCGCGTCCCGGTCCGCGGCGAGCCACGCCGCGTACGCCCGCTCCGCCCGCGCCAGGTCACCGACATGCTCGGCCACGCTGAACTCGGCGCTGCGCACGGCCCGTTCGGAGTGCCCGGCGAGCCGGTAGCGCTGCTCCATCTCGCCGAGCCACTTCTCGACCGAGGCGAGCGGGATGTGCGGCTGGTCCAGCATGCCCGCCGACATCCACTTGAAGACCCAGTGCAGCGAGTGCGCCTCGTACTCGTCGAAGTCCTCGGGCCGTTCGTCCCACATGCGCAACAGCCGCGCGAACGGGACGAACATCTTGTCCTTCTCGGAGCTGTAGTTGTAGACCTTCAGCTGGTGTCCGAGCGCCTCGATCACGGCGAGCGGGACGTCCAGCCGCTCGGCCTCGGCGAGCAGCTGCTCCGCGCGCGCGTTGCGGGCCGGGCCCTCCGGCTGCTCGGAGTTCTCCGCCATCGCCCGGCGCAGCGCGTCGAAGTCCGCGATGTCTCCCATCAGCGACCGTCCTCTCCGTACGTGGACTCGCCGTGCGCGGACCCGCCGTGCGTGGCCCACTCCAGCAGGCCGATGAACGACCTGTTCAGCAGCGCCGAGTCCGCCGGCCTGAGCGGGCGCTGCGCCATCAGCAGGGCCTGTCCGTACAGCGACTCGGCGGCGGTGCCGATCAGTTCCGGGTCCCTGAGCGAACCGATGCGCCGGACCAGCGGGTTGAGATGGTTGAGCACCAGACGCGCGCGTGGCGCGCCGCCGCGCAGCGAGCCCAGGATGCCCGCCCACAGGTCGTCGGCCTGCTCCTCGGCCGCCGCGCGCGCCTGCTCGTGCCGGGCGGCCCGGTCGTCCAGGTGCAGCGCGGGTACCGACAGCGGGTGGAAGGCACGCAGTACGACCTCGCAGCCCAGCGGGTCGAGCTTGGCCCGCGCGGCCGCCAGGAAGCCGGACAGGGCCAGCTCCTCGCCCGGGTCGACGGCGTCCAGGTGCGCGGTCACGGTGTCCGCGTCCAACTCGGCGACGACCGTCCCCGGCCGCACCGACGGCAGCGCCTCGACCAGCTCGGCGTCGTACGTGTAGCCGCCGTTGACGACCCCGATGCCCTGCGCCGACGCGATCGGCGCGACCTGCCGGTACTCCTCGACGGTCCGGGTGAAGTGGACCACCGGGTGTCGCCGCGCGAACTCCTCCAGGGACACCTGCCCGTCCGTCGTCTCGAACGGCAGCCACGGCAGCATCGTGCGCAGCATGGCGCGGTCGTGCCGGGCGAGGGACTTCACTCCCAGGTGGTGGACGGCGAGGAAGGCCGTCAGCCGCTCGGGATCACCGGCGGCCAGCCCGGTGAGCCACGAGCGAATCCTTTCGCCGAGCGCATCCCGCACTGCGGCCAGCGTCTCGTCCTCGTACAGCGACTCGCGCGAGGCCGTGGGCCGCAGACTGTCGGTGTCCAGCACGCACCGCACGAAGAACGCCCAGTCGGGGAGCAGCTGTTCGGCCCGCTCGGTGAGCAGCATGCCCTTCAGGTGCACCCGGTGGGCCGTCCGCTGGGCGGGGCTCACGGCCGCGGGCAGCACGTACGCCACCCCGCGGACGCCGGCCAGCGGCACGGCCAGGTCGATCGAGTCCAGCGGCGCGAAGCCGAACAGCTCGCGGCAGTGCCGGGCCAGCGCGCCCCGGCGTGCGGCGGGCGACGGATACGGCCGGTCCCAGGGCGCGGGCAGCTCGGCGACCGGCTCCTCGCCGACCCGGACGTCATACGGCAGCAGTGCGCCGAAGTCCCGGGCCAGGGCCCGCACCCGCTCCGGCGACAGCCACTCGGCCGCGCCCGCGCGGGCGGTCAGATACACGGTGGTGCCCGGCTCGGGCCGCGCCGAGCCGTCCAGCGTGCGCACGGTGTACGAGCCGTCGTCGCACGCCGTCCACTCCACCGGAGCGGCGCCCGGCGTACGGGCGCTGCGGCTGACCACCCGGATGCGCTCGGCGACCAGGAAGCAGGCGAGCAGGCCGATGCCGAACTGGCCGAGGAAGTCCGCGCGGGCCTCTTGCAGGCCCTCGGCCCGCTTGGAGCTGCGCCCGATGGTGGCCAGCAGATCGTGCACGTCCGCCTCGGTGAGCCCGATACCGCTGTCCTCCACCCGCAGCCCGCCGTCCGCCGGGTGCAGCCGGACCACCGCCGGGGCGTCCGGCTGCTCGGCGCGCCGCGCGGTGACGGCGTCGACGGCGTTCTGCAGCAGCTCGCGCAGATAGACCTTGGGGCTGGAGTAGAGGTGATGGGAGAGCAGGTCCACCAGACCGCGCAGGTCGACCTGGAACGTGTGAGGTGGGTGAGGTGACTGGGATGCCTGGGATGACTGTGAGGTCTGGGAGTCCATCGTCACTGCGCCGGAGGGGGAGTGCGTACGGCGCGGGGTCGGGCGGTCCCGGCGGGGCCGGTGACCGCGAAGGATGGCCGGAGCGCGTCATCCTAGAGCCGGATCTGCCCGCCTGACCAGGGGCTTCCGGATGTTGACGGCAGCCGGGGACGAATCGGCGAGGCCCGGTCACGGCGCGTCCACCGCGGATCCGCAGCGCAGCGTCTACGGCATTGTCAGTGCCGTGGTGTGCAATGGATCTCGTGCCCGCACTGGAAGAACCACTGAAACAGCCACTGAAGTCAGTGCTCGGCCCCGCCACCGCCAAGGTGATGGCCGAGCACCTCGGCCTGCACACCGTCGGCGACCTCCTCCACCACTACCCGCGCAGATACGAGGAGCGCGGTCAGCTCACCCATCTCGCCGACCTCCCCATGGACGAGCACGTCACGGTGGTCGCCCAGGTCGCCGACGCCCGCCTGCACTCCTTCGCCTCCGCCAAGGCCCCGCGCGGCAAGGGCCAGCGGCTGGAGGTCACGATCACCGACGGCAGCGGCCGGCTCCAGCTGGTCTTCTTCGGCAACGGCGTGCACAAACCCCACAAGGAGCTGCTGCCGGGCACCCGCGCGATGTTCTCCGGCAGGGTCTCCGTCTTCAACCGCCGCCTCCAGCTGGCCCACCCGGCCTACGAGCTGCTGCGGGGCGACGGCGACGAATCGGTCGAGAGCTGGGCCGGCGCCCTGATCCCGATCTACCCGGCCACGGCAAAGCTGGAGTCCTGGAAGATCGGCAAGGCGGTCCAGACGGTCCTGCCCACGGCCCAGGAGGCCCTCGACCCGCTGCCCGGCCCCCTCCTCGCGGGCCGCGGCCTGCTCCCGCTCACCGAGGCCCTGCTCAAGATCCACCGCCCGCACACCAAGGCCGACATCGCCGACGCCCGCGCCCGGCTGAAGTGGGACGAGGCCTTCGTCCTGCAGGTCGCCCTGGCCCGCCGCCGCCACGCCGACGCCCAACTCCCGGCCGTCCCCCGCCGCCCCGAGCCCGACGGCCTCCTCGCGGCCTTCGACGACCGTCTGCCCTTCACCCTCACCGAGGGCCAGCAGAAGGTCTCCCAGGAGATCTTCGCCGACCTCGCCACCGAACACCCGATGCACCGCCTGCTCCAGGGCGAGGTCGGCAGCGGGAAGACCATGGTGGCTCTGCGGGCCATGCTCGCCGTGGTCGACGCGGGTGGTCAGGCGGCCATGCTCGCGCCCACCGAGGTGCTCGCCCAGCAGCACCACCGCTCGATCACCGAGATGATGGGCGAGCTCGCCGAGGGGGGCATGCTGGGCGGCGCCGAGCATGCCACCAAGGTCGTGCTGCTCACCGGCTCCATGGGCGCCGCCGGCCGCCGCCAGGCCCTGCTGGACCTGGTCACCGGCGAGGCCGGCATCGTCATCGGCACACACGCCCTGATCGAGGACAAGGTCCAGTTCCACGACCTCGGCCTGGTCGTGGTCGACGAGCAGCACCGCTTCGGCGTCGAACAGCGCGACGCCCTGCGCGGCAAGGGCAAACAGCCCCCGCACCTGCTGGTCATGACGGCCACCCCGATCCCGCGCACGGTCGCCATGACGGTCTTCGGCGACCTGGAGACCTCCGTCCTCGACCAGCTCCCGGCCGGCCGTTCCCCGATCGCCAGCCATGTCGTCCCGGCCGCCGACAAGCCCCACTTCCTCGCCCGCGCCTGGGAGCGGGTCCGCGAGGAGGTCGCGGGCGGCCACCAGGCGTACGTCGTCTGCCCCCGCATCGGGGACGAGGAGGACGACCCGAAGAAGGCCGCCGGGAAGAAGTCCCCGGAGGACGAGGTGGAGAAGCGCCCGCCGCTCGCCGTCCTGGACGTGGCCGACCAACTGGGCCGCGAGCCCCTGAAGGGCCTGAAGGTCGAGGTCCTCCACGGCCGTATGCACCCCGACGACAAGGACGCGGTGATGCGCCGCTTCGCGGCCGGCGAGACGGACGTCCTGGTCGCCACGACCGTCATCGAAGTGGGCGTCAACGTCCCCAACGCCACGGCGATGGTCATCATGGACGCCGACCGCTTCGGCGTCTCCCAGCTCCACCAGCTGCGCGGCCGCGTCGGCCGTGGCTCGGCCCCCGGTCTGTGCCTGCTGGTCACCGAGATGCCGGAGGCCAGCGCGGCCCGCCAGCGGCTGAACGCGGTCGCCTCCACCCTCGACGGCTTCGAGCTCTCCCGCATCGACCTCGAACAACGCCGGGAGGGCGACGTCCTCGGCCAGGCCCAGTCCGGCGCCCGCACCAGCCTGCGCGTCCTCGCGGTCATCGAGGACGAGGAGGTCATCGCCGAGGCGAGACAGGAGGCGACGGCGGTCGTCGCGGCGGATCCGGAGCTGGAGCAGTTCCCGGGGCTGCGCACGGCTCTGGACGCCCTCGTGGACGACGAGCGGGAGCAGTACCTGGAAAAAGGCTGAAGTGTCCCCACCCAGGGGCGCGGAGAACTGCGCGACCAGCCACACTAGGACGGAACCGCACCCCACGACCAAGGACCGAAGATGACCCGCGTGATCGCCGGTGCAGCCGGCGGACGTCGCCTCGCGGTGCCGCCCGGCACCGGCACCCGCCCCACCTCCGACCGCGCACGCGAAGGTCTCTTCTCCACCTGGCAGTCGCTGTTGGGCGGCCCCCTGGACGGCGAGCGGGTCCTCGACCTCTACGCCGGTTCCGGCGCCGTGGGCCTGGAAGCCCTCTCCCGGGGCGCGAGCCACACGCTCCTGGTCGAGGCCGACTCCCGCGCGGCGAGGATCGTCCGCGAGAACGTCAAGAACCTCGGCCTCCCCGGCGCCGAAGTACGGGCGGGCAAAGCGGAACAAGTCATCAGAACCGCACCGCCCGCGAAGCCCTACGACCTCGTCTTCCTCGACCCCCCGTACGCCGTCACGGACGACGATCTTCGCGAGATTCTCCTCACACTCCGCTCGTTGGGCTGGCTCGCGGCGGATGCCCTCGTCACCGTGGAGCGCAGCACCAGAGGTGGCGAATTCGACTGGCCGGACGGCTTCGAGGCCCTGCGGTCCCGTCGCTACGGCGAGGGAACGTTTTGGTACGGTCGCGCCGCCTCTACGTGCGAAGACGCACGATGACCGGACCGGAGAGCGAGGGATCACAAGTGCGCCGCGCCGTCTGTCCCGGGTCGTTCGACCCGATCACCAACGGACATCTCGACATCATTGCCCGCGCCTCCCGTCTGTACGACGAGGTCTATGTCGCGGTGATGATCAACAAGTCCAAGAAGGGCCTCTTCGAGATCGAGGAGCGGATCGAGCTGATCCGCGAGGTCACCGCCGACTACGCCAACGTCCGGGTCGAGGCCTTCCACGGCCTCCTCGTCGACTTCTGCAAGCAGCGCGACATCCCCGCCATCGTCAAGGGCCTGCGCGCCGTCAGCGACTTCGACTACGAACTGCAGATGGCCCAGATGAACGTCGGCCTCACCGGCGTCGAGACGCTCTTCGTGCCCACCAACCCCACCTACAGCTTCCTCTCGTCCTCTTTGGTCAAGGAGGTCGCGGCCTGGGGCGGCGACGTCTCGCACCTGGTGCCCGCCCCGGTGCTGGAGGCCCTGAACAAGCGCCTGCGCAAGGACTGATGGGGCTACAGTCGTCCCGTCCGTCTCCAACCCGGCTGTAGAGAGTGGCGAGCACAGGTGGACGTGCAGAAGAAGCTCGACGAGATCGTCTCCGCGGTCGCCGGCGCCCGGGCCATGCCCATGTCGGCGTCCTGCGTGATCAATCGCGCCGAGCTGCTCGCGATGCTGGAAGAGGTGCGCCAGGCCCTGCCCGGCTCCCTCGCGCAGGCGCAGGAGCTGATCGGCGGCCGTGAGCAGATGGTCGAGCAGGCCCGGCAGGAGGCCGAGCGGATCATCGAGAGCGCGCACGCCGAGCGCGGCTCGCTGATCTCCGACACCGAGATCGCCCGCCGCTCCCAGAACGAGGGCGACCGGATCCTCGCCGAGTCCCGCCAGGAGGCCGAGGAGATCCGCGCCGAGGCCGACGACTACGTCGACTCCAAGCTCGCCAACTTCGAGGTCGTCCTCACCAAGACCCTCGGCTCGGTCGGCCGCGGCCGCGAGAAGCTGCTCGGCACCGGCCCCGGCCTCGACGAGAACGGCTACGAGGACGAGGACGCCCCCGAGCGCAGCCACGACCCCGAGACCCTGCGCCACACCGCCGACCAGTACGTCGACGCCAAGCTGGGCGCCTTCGAGGCGGTCCTCGCCAAGACCCTGGAGGCCGTCGGGCGCGGCCGGCAGAAGCTGCACGGCCGGATCGCCACGGACGACCTCGGCGCCCTCGCCGACGACACCACGACCTTCCAGCACTCCAGCGACGCCGACTACCTCGCCGACCTCGCCGCCCTCGCGGACCGGGACATCTCCGCCGAGCGCACCGCCCAGCCCGTACAGCCGCAGCGCGCGCAGCAGCCGTCGTACGAGCCGCAGCCGGCCTATTCCCCCACCCCCGGCTACGCTCCGGTGGGAGGCGCCCCCGCCGACCAGCAGCAGGACCCCTACGGCGGCTTCCCGCAGCAGCCCGCCGCCTACGCCCAGCACGACCCGTACGGCTACCAGCAGGCCGACCCCTATGCCTACCAGGGCGCCTACGACCCCCAGCAGGCCGCGTACGACCCTCAGCAGGTCCAGCAGCAGTCCCACCAGCACCAGGCGCAGCAGGGCTACGCCCTGGACGAGACCAGCCTCTTCGACACCGGCATGATCAGCGCGGAGCAGCTCCGGGCGTACGAGCAGGGCCGGGGACTGTAGGGCGCGAGGAGTCCGCGGGGCGCGGGGCGCGGCCCGGCGCGACCGCCCGCCGACCACCGGATTGGGCCGAGAGCGCAAGGTCCAGTATCCTGGCTCTTCGGTCGCGTGTATGTCCGCGATCAGCGCTGCCCGGAACACCGACGGGTGGCGTCCCTTCGAGTTCGAAGATCGAAAGCAGGAATGGCTTCCAACGCCCGCCTCGACCACCGCAACCCTCTCGTGTTCGACACACACGAGCTGGGCCGGCGGCCTGGCGCGCTGCAGCGCCTGACCCGCACGATCGACGCTCCCGTGGATCTCGGCATCCAGGGAGTCATCATGGTGCCGGAAGGCGCCCCGTTGGAGCTCGAACTCCGACTCGAGTCGGTCATGGAAGGGGTGCTCGTCACAGGCACCGCCCGTGCACAGGCCGAGGGGGAGTGCGTAAGGTGTCTGGAGCCGGTCGGGCTGGAGCTCGAAGCGGACTTCCAGGAGCTGTTCTCGTACCCTGACGCCGACGACCGGGGCCGTGTGATCGCGGAACCGGGCGACGACGCCGAGGACGACGAGGACAGGTTCTTCCTCGAGGACGGAATGTTCGACCTCGAACCTCTGCTGCGCGATGCGGTGGTGCTCGCACTGCCGATGCAGCCGGTGTGTCAGGAAGACTGCCCGGGCCTGTGCTCCGAGTGCGGGGCGCGGCTCGCGGAGGACCCGGACCACCACCACAACGCCGTCGACATCCGTTGGGCGGCTTTGCAGGGACTCGCCGGTTCACTCGAAGACGGCGAGAAGGACGAGATGAGCGGCGCCGAAGCGGGCGTCGACGAGAAGCAGGAGAAGTAGCCGTGGCTGTTCCGAAGCGGAAGATGTCGCGCAGCAACACGCGCCACCGCCGGTCGCAGTGGAAGGCTGCGGTCCCCACCCTGGTTGCGTGCGAGCGCTGCCACGAGCCCAAGCAGCAGCACATTGCGTGCCCGTCTTGCGGCACCTACAACAAGCGCCAGGTCCTCGAAGTCTGAGCGGGCTGGTGAGAGGCACTGTGTCCACGCCCAAGAAGAGTTCCTCCCGTGCGAGCGGGAGCCCAGCGGACAATCAGGCCTCGTCCCACACGCTTCTGGAAGGGCGGCTCGGCTACCAGCTCGAGTCCGCCCTTCTGGTGCGTGCGCTGACCCACCGTTCCTACGCGTACGAGAACGGCGGTCTGCCGACGAACGAGCGGCTGGAGTTCCTCGGGGACTCCGTGCTCGGCCTCGTCGTCACGGACACGCTGTACCGCACCCACCCCGACCTGCCCGAAGGCCAGCTGGCCAAGTTGCGGGCCGCGGTGGTCAACTCGCGTGCGCTGGCGGAGGTCGGCCGTGGTCTCGACCTGGGTTCCTTCATCCGGCTCGGCCGTGGTGAAGAGGGCACGGGCGGCCGGGACAAGGCATCCATTCTCGCCGACACCCTGGAAGCGGTGATCGGCGCGGTCTATCTCGATCAGGGCCTCGATTCGGCGTCCGAGCTGGTGCACCGGCTCTTCGACCCGCTGATCGAGAAGTCCTCGAACCTCGGTGCCGGCCTGGACTGGAAGACGTCCCTCCAGGAGCTGACCGCGACCGAGGGGCTCGGTGTGCCCGAGTACCTCGTCACGGAGACCGGCCCCGACCACGAGAAGACCTTCACTGCTGCCGCCCGCGTCGGAGGCGTCTCGTACGGCACCGGCACCGGCCGCAGCAAGAAGGAGGCGGAGCAGCAGGCTGCCGAGTCCGCCTGGCGGGCCATCAAGGCCGCGGCGGACGAGCGAGCCGAGGCGGCCGAGGAAGCGGCCGCCAAGGACGGCGACGCGGCCCCGGCGGCCGAGCGAGCCGCCTCCAGGGACGGCGACCCGTCGTCCGCTCCCGCCTGACCCACAGCAGTACCGAGCGCCCGCCCCGCCGCTGACGGGGCGGGCGCTCGGCTCGTCCACCGCTCTGTACGGGGGTCCCGATGCCCGAGTTGCCCGAGGTCGAGGTCGTCCGGCGCGGTCTTGCGCGCTGGGTCGCGCATCGCACCGTCGCCGAGGTCGAGGTGCTGCACCCGCGCGCCGTACGCCGGCACGTCGCGGGCGCCGAGGACTTCGCGCACCGGCTCAAGGGCCACCACATCGGCACCCCGCGCCGCCGCGGCAAGTACCTGTGGCTGCCGCTGGAGGAGACCGACCAGTCCGTCCTCGCCCACCTCGGCATGAGCGGCCAGCTGCTGGTGCAGCCCCATGAGGCGCCGGACGAGAAGCATCTGCGCATCCGGGTCCGGTTCGCCGACTCCCTCGGCACGGAACTGCGCTTCGTCGACCAGCGCACCTTCGGCGGACTGTCGTTGCACGACAACACCCCCGAGGGCCTGCCGGACGTCATCGCGCACATCGCCCGCGACCCCCTGGACGAGCTGTTCGACGACGAGGCCTTCCACCAGGCGCTGCGCCGCAAGCGGACCACCGTCAAACGGGCCCTGCTGGACCAGTCGCTGATCAGCGGCGTCGGCAACATCTACGCGGACGAGGCGCTGTGGCGCGCCCGCGTGCACTACGAGCGCCCGACGGCGAACTTCACCCGCCCGGTGACGAACGAACTCCTCGGCCATGTCCGGGACGTGATGAACGCGGCGCTCGCCGTCGGCGGCACCAGCTTCGACAGCCTGTACGTCAACGTCAACGGCGAGTCGGGCTACTTCGACCGGTCCCTGGACGCGTACGGCCGCGAGGGCGAGCCCTGCAAGCGGTGCGGCACACCGATCCGCCGTCGCCCCTGGATGAACCGCTCCAGCTACTTCTGCCCGAAGTGTCAGAGGGCGCCGCGCGTCTCGTCGTAACGCGCGCGTGCCGCGAGGACGTCGTCCATCGAGCCCTCCACACAGACGATGAGGGCGAGCAGGCGTTCGGCGACCTGGTGGCCCAGGGGAGTCAGTTCATAGTCCACGCGCGGCGGGTTGGTCGGCTGCGCCTCGCGGTGCACCAGGCCGTCGCGCTCCAGCGCGTGCAGCGTCTGGGACAGCATCTTCTCGCTCACTCCGTCGACGCGGCGGCGCAGCTCGTTGAAGCGCAGCGAGCCCTCGTGCAGCGCGCCGAGCGTCAGTCCGCCCCAGCGGCCCGTGACGTGCTCCAGCGTGCCGCGGGACGGGCAGGCCTTCGCGAAGACGTCGTAGGCGAGGTCGTCGTGGTCCTCGGGGGTGGCGCTGATACCGGCACTCATACCGGCAAGGATACGCGTGCACAGCGCTAACCGCGAGCTTGCACTAACCTGAAGTTAGTGCTTTCCTGAGGTCACTGCTTCCGAGCTGCCCATTCGAGGAGTCTTCGTGACCACCCCTGTCGTTTCCATCGCCTTTCACTCCGGCTACGGCCACACCGCCGTGATCGCCGAGGCGGTCCGCGCCGGTGCCGCCGACGCGGGCGCCGAGGTGCATCTGGTCAAGGTCGACGAGATCACCGACGAGCAGTGGGAGACGCTGGACCGCTCCGACGCGATCGTCTTCGGATCGCCGACCTACATGGGCACCGCGTCCGGCGCCTTCCATGTCTTCGCCGAGGCCACCTCCAAGCGCTGGTTCGGCCAGGACTGGAAGGACAAGCTGGCCGCCGGATTCACCAACTCGGCCTCCAAGAGCGGCGACAAGCTGCACACCCTGCAGTTCTTCCAGACGCTCGCCGCCCAGCACGGCATGACCTGGGTCAACCTGGGCCTGCTCCCCGGCTGGAACTCCAGCACCGCATCCGAGAACGACCTCAACCGCCTCGGCTTCTTCGCCGGTGCCGCCGCGCAGAGCAACAACGACCAGGGGCCCGAGGCCGTCCACAAGGCCGACATCGCCACGGCCGAGCACCTGGGCCGGCGGATCGCCGAGACGGCGCGGACCTTCGCCCGGGGGCGTGCCGCCGTACCGGCTCAGTGACGGTTCACGGCACTACGGCATCGCGGCGCCACGGTCCACGGCACCACCGACCACTGGGCCGAGCCCGGCCTCAGTAGCCGAAGTCCTGCGTCCACCAAGGCCCGCCGGAGCCGAAGTGGACACCGACGCCGAGGGTCTTGAAGTCGCAGTTCAGGATGTTGGCCTTGTGGCCAGGGCTGTTCATCCAGGCCTGCATCACGGCCGCCGCGTCGGCCTGGCCGCGGGCTATGTTCTCGCCGCCGAGGTCCGTGATGTCGGCCGCCGCCGCCCGGTCCCACGGCGTCTTGCCGTCCGGGTCGGTGTGGTCGAAGAAGCCGCGCGCGGCCATGTCGTCGCTGAAGGACTGGGCGAGCTTGCGCAGTGCGGAATCGGCCGAGAGCGGGCTGCATCCGACCTTCGCCCGCTCCTGGTTGACGAGCTTCAGCACCTCGGCCTCGGCCTTGGCGGAGGATGCCGACACCGATGCCGCACCCGCCTTGGGCGCCTCGCTCGCCTTGTGCGACGGGGTGTTCTTCGGCTTGGCGGACGGCGTCGCGTGCGGCGCCGCCTTCCCGGTGGGCGCCGTCGCCGTCGTCGACGGGGTGGGCGTGGCGGAGGCCGTCTGCGACGTCGAGGGGGAGGCGGACGGGCTCGGGGACTGCGGTCGCGCGGAGTCCCGGCTGGTGCCGACGCCGCCGGCGCGGCTGTCGCCGCCCGGGACGCCGTTCGCGCTGCCGGAGGTGCCGCCCTGCTCGGCGGCCGTGTTGCTGGGGGCGTCCGCGGCCTGGACCTGGTCGCTGCCGGCGTGCGTGTCACCGCCGAGCCTGTAGTTCTGCAGACCCGGCACCACGCCCGAGGCCACCGCCGCCGTGCCGAGGGCGACCGCGGCGGACATCCCGATCAGGCTCGCGCGCACCGGCTTGGCGCTCTTCTTCCGGCGCCGGTGGCCGGGGGAGGGGGCGCCGGGCGGCGTGTGGCCACCGCCCCCGGGGCCCGCCGGGCCCCCGCCCTCCTGTGCGAAGAGGTAGGCATGAGCCTTTGCGGTCGCATCGCCATAGGACCGCGGACGCAGACCGGTCGCCTCGGCGTAGGCCTCGGGGTTCAGATACGGCGCGATGCCGCGGGGCGCCTGGTCGCGGCGGGCGATCTCGCCGGCGTACGAGTCCCTTCGGGCGATCTCGCTCGTGTACGCGTCCCGCCGGGCTATCTCACTCGTGTAGGAGTCCCGCCGGGCGATCTCACTCGTATAGGAATCCTGTGGGTCGCCGCCGCCGCTCGCGGAGCCTTGCGCGCGTATGCCCCCCGTGGCGCGGCCCCGGGTGGCGCGGCCGGCGGCGGAGCGTCGGTGGCGTCCCATGTCCTTGCCCTCTTCCTCGTCCTCGCGGTCGACCGGCACCTGGGCGAATGACTCCCTATGGCCGACCAGACTCACTCGATCGAGCGAGTTTCATATGAGATTCATTGGGTGCGGACGCTACCCCATGCCGCTGAAGGGCGACGTGTCCTGAGCGACATCGGCCGGTTAGGTTGCACCCATGAGCGAGGATGTACGACTGGTCGCCTGGGTGCGTGGACGCGTGCAAGGTGTGGGTTTTCGCTGGTTCACGCGTGCCAAGGCACTGGAGATCGGCGGCCTGAGTGGTTTTGCTCTCAATTTGGCCGACGGTCGCGTCCAGGTGGTCGCGGAGGGGGCGCGCGAGGGCTGCGAGGGGCTCCTGGACTGGCTCCAGGGCGACGACACGCCCGGACGTGTGGACGGAGTCACCGAGATCTGGGACACACCGCGCGGTGGCTACGACGGCTTCGCCATCCGCTGACCCGATTCTGTAAAGATGCGCAGGCCGGCGCGCGGTGAGCTGCCGGGGGCACGTGCGGGAAGCAGAAACGACCTGGTGGTTGCCAAGAACGGCCCAGCATGGCAGGCTCCGCTGGTACAGCTGATCGCCACGCCCTGAGGGCCCCGGACGACTCGCAGCGCCGCCGCTCTCTCGGCCGCGCGCCCCGGTCCGCCCGCCAATACAGGGCGTGATCGTGTTGACCGTCAAACTTTTTGGTGAGACGCTGAAAGCCCCGCGCACCTTAGCTGTTTGGCATGGAGCAACAGCAGAGCAACACCCGGATGTGCCAAGCACCGCGGGTGCGAATCCCTCACGACCCACACCGCATCGGTCGGTCACTCAGTGTGGAGGACCATCCATCATGGCAAAGGCGCTTCTCGGTTACGTCGGCGGCTCCGACCCTCGACTCCTCGCCGAGATGCGACGGCTGCAGCAGCGTGTCCAGGACCTGGAGTCCGAGCTGGTCAGGATCCAGGCGGAGAACGAAGCGCTGACGGCTGCCGCCTCTCAGGACAGGATCATGGAGAGCATCGACGCACACCAGGCGGAGCCTGCGCTCACCTGATCACTGCATCGCTCCACGACAGCAGTCGCAGCGATCGGGCTGCCGTATCAACCGCTCAGTTGATCGGGCGACCGTAACCCGGCCGCCAGAGTCGCAAAGGGACGCTTCGGCGTCCCTTCCTTCTTGTCCCACGCATCCTTTCACCGTCTTTAACGTACGGTGTGCCCTGCATGTTCAATGGCGAAACCGCGCGGTTGCGAGGGTTCATGGAGTGAGATAGCGCCGCCCGGTAGAGTCCAGCGGCGTGCACCTCAAGGCCCTGACCCTGCGCGGCTTCAAGTCGTTCGCCTCCGCGACCACGCTCCGGTTCGAACCGGGTATCACGTGTGTCGTCGGACCGAACGGCTCGGGCAAGTCCAATGTCGTGGACGCGCTCAGCTGGGTCATGGGAGAGCAGGGCGCCAAGTCGCTGCGCGGCGGCAAGATGGAGGACGTCATCTTCGCCGGCACCACGGGGCGTCCCCCGCTGGGCCGCGCCGAGGTGTCCCTGACCATCGACAACTCCGACGGGGCACTGCCCATCGAGTACGCCGAGGTCACCATCACGCGGATCATGTTCCGCAACGGCGGCAGCGAGTACCAGATCAACGGCGAGACCTGCCGGCTCCTCGACATCCAGGAACTCCTCTCCGACTCCGGCATCGGCCGGGAGATGCATGTCATCGTCGGCCAGGGCCAGCTCGACTCCGTCCTGCACGCCGACCCGATGGGGCGCCGCGCCTTCATCGAGGAGGCCGCGGGCGTGCTGAAGCATCGCAAGCGCAAGGAGAAGGCCCTGCGCAAACTGGACGCGATGCAGGCCAACCTCGCGCGCGTGCAGGACCTCACCGACGAACTGCGCCGCCAGCTCAAACCGCTCGGCCGGCAGGCGGCGGTGGCACGCAGGGCCGCCGTCATCCAGGCGGACCTCCGCGACGCCCGCCTGCGGCTGCTCGCCGACGACCTGGTACGGCTGCGCGAGGCGCTGAAGTCCGAGATCGCCGACGAGGCGGCCCTGAAGGAACGCAAGGAATCAGCCGAACAGGAACTGAAGAAGGCACTCCAGCGCGAGGCCCTGCTGGAGGACGAGGTACGGCAGCTCGCGCCCCGCCTCCAGCGCGCCCAGCAGACCTGGTACGAGCTGTCCCAGCTGGCCGAACGCGTCCGCGGCACCGTCTCGCTCGCCGACGCCCGGGTCAAGAGCGCCACGTCCGCGCCGCCCGAGGAATCCCGCGGTCGCGACCCCGAGGACCTGGAGCGCGAGGCCGCCCGCATCCGCGAGCAGGAGGCCGAGTTGGAGGCCGCCCTGGAAGCGGCCCAGCGCGCCCTCGACGACACCATCGCCCATCGCGCCGATCTGGAGCGCGAACTGGCCGCCGAGGAGCGCCGGCTGAAGGACGCGGCCCGCGCCATCGCCGACCGCCGTGAGGGGCTGGCCCGGCTGAACGGGCAGGTCAACGCGGCCCGCTCGCGCGCCGCCTCGGCCCAGGCCGAGATCGACCGGCTGGCCACGGCCCGCGACGAGGCACAGGAACGCGCCACCCGGGCTCAGGAGGAGTACGAGACGCTCAAGGCCGAGGTCGACGGCCTCGACGCGGACGACGCGGACCTGGCCGAGCAGCACCAGGCGGCCAAGGGCCGGCTCGCGGAGGCCGAGTCCGCACTGGGCGCGGCCCGCGAGGCGCTCACCGGGGCCGAGCGCAGCCGCGCCGCGACCCAGGCCCGCCATGAGGCCCTGGCTCTGGGCCTGCGCCGCAAGGACGGCACCGGCATACTGCTCGGCGCCCGGGACCGCCTCACCGGCGTCCTCGGTCCGGCGGCGGAACTGCTGACCGTCACCCCGGGTCACGAGACCCCGCTGGCCGCGGCGTTCGGCGCGGCGGCGGACGCGATCGCCGTGTCGACCCCGGCGGCAGCGGCCGAAGCGATTCGTCTGCTGCGCAAGCAGGACGGCGGCCGAGCGGCACTGCTGCTGGCAGGGGCGGTCGAGCCGACCTCGGGGGAGGTGCCCCAAAGGGGCGCGGGGAACTGCGCGTCCAGCCACGACGAACCCGCGGTCGCCGGAGCGCAGACCACGGCACCTCCCGGTGCGCGCTTGGCCGCCGACCTGGTTCGCGGCCCTGCCGAGCTGATGCCCGCCGTCCGCCGCCTCCTGCAAGGAATCGTGGTCGTCGGCACTCTGGAGGACGCCGAGGACCTGGTCTACGCCCGCCCGGAGCTGACGGCCGTGACCGCCGACGGCGACCTGCTCGGGACCCACTTCGCGCACGGCGGTTCGGCCGGGGCGCCGAGTCTGCTGGAGGTGCAGGCCTCCGTGGACGAGGCCGCCGCCGAACTGGCCGAACTGGCGGTGCGCTGCGAGGAGCTGGCCGGTGAGCAGCGGACGGCGGCCGAACGCCGTACCGAGGCCGCCGCCCTCGTGGAGGAACTGGGCGAGCGCCGCCGGGCCGCCGACCGGGAGAAGTCGGCCGTGGCCCAGCAGCTGGGCCGGCTCGCCGGGCAGGCCCGTGGGGCCGCGGGTGAGGCCGAGCGGTCCGCGGCGGCTGCCGCGCGGGCACAGGAGGCGCTGGAGAAGGCCGTGCAGGAGGCCGAGGAGCTGGCCGAGCGGCTGGCGGTGGCCGAGGAGATGCCGGTCGAGGAGGAGCCCGACACCTCCGTGCGCGACCGGCTCGTCGCCGACGGCGCCAACGCCCGGCAGACCGAGATGGAGGCCCGGCTCCAGGTCCGTACGCATGAGGAGCGGGTCAGGGGGCTCGCCGGGCGGGCCGATTCGCTGGACCGGGCCGCCCGCGCGGAACGCGAGGCACGCGTGCGTGCCGAGCAGCGCCGTGCCCGGCTGCGGCACGAGGCGGCCGTCGCCGAGGCCGTCGCCTCCGGCGCCCGGCAGCTGCTCGCGCACATCGAGGTGTCCCTCGCCCGCGCCGCGCAGGAACGCTCCGCCGCCGAGGCCGCGAAGGCGCTGCGCGAGCAGGAGCTGACCGCCGCCCGCACCGCCGGCCGCGAACTGAAGTCGGAACTCGACAAGTTGACGGATTCGGTGCACCGCGGCGAGGTGCTCGGTGCCGAGAAGCGGATGCGGATCGAGCAGTTGGAGAGCAAGGCGCTGGAGGAGCTGGGCGTCGAACCGGCGGGGCTCGTCGAGGAGTACGGCCCGCATCAGCCGGTGCCGCCCTCGCCCCCCGCCGAGGGCGAGGTGCTGCCCGAGGACCCCGAGCACCCGCGCAACCAGCCGAGGCTCTTCCACCGGGCCGAGCAGGAGCGCCGGCTCAAGGCCGCTGAGCGGGCGTACCAGCAGCTCGGCAAGGTCAACCCGCTGGCGCTGGAGGAGTTCGCGGCGCTGGAGGAGCGGCACAAGTTCCTCAGCGAGCAGCTGGAGGACCTGAAGAAGACCCGCGCGGACCTGCTCCAGGTGGTGAAGGAGGTCGACGAGCGCGTCGAGCAGGTCTTCACCGAGGCCTACCGGGACACCGCCCGGGAGTTCGAGGGTGTCTTCAGCCGGCTCTTCCCGGGTGGTGAGGGACGGCTGATCCTGACCGATCCCGACAACATGCTCACCACGGGTGTGGACGTCGAGGCGCGCCCGCCGGGCAAGAAGGTCAAGCGGCTCTCCCTGCTCTCCGGCGGCGAGCGCTCGCTGACGGCCGTCGCGCTGCTGGTGTCGATCTTCAAGGCCCGGCCGAGCCCGTTCTATGTGATGGACGAGGTCGAGGCGGCGCTGGACGACACCAACCTCCAGCGGCTGATCCGGATCATGCAGGAGCTGCAGGAGGCCTCGCAGCTGATCGTGATCACGCACCAGAAGCGCACCATGGAGGTCGCCGACGCGCTCTACGGCGTCTCGATGCAGGGCGACGGAGTGTCGAAGGTCATCTCTCAGCGGCTTCGTTAGGGCATTTCAAGATCCACTAGGGGATTGACCCACCTCGTGTTCACTTCTTGAACGTGAGGTGGTTGGCCATATCTGAAAAGTCACAGGCGTTGGGCTATTGACTTCGAAACTTGAAGGCATAGTCTCTGCAACGTTGCTTTTACCTTCAGGTGTAAGTGGTGTGAACGTATGCGCCACTGGAAGCACCTGGAAGGGCTCGCCCCCCACCCGGCAGCGTTGCCGTGGCCCGAGGAGATACACGTGACCAGCACAGCGCAGGCACCTCAGTCAGGATCCAGATCGGCTCATCCCGAGCACCTCGGGCACGTCATCTTCATCGCGGCCGCTGCCGCCATGGGTGGATTCCTCTTCGGTTACGACAGCTCCGTGATCAACGGCGCGGTCGAGGCGATCCGGAGCCGCTACGACATCGGCTCCGCGGCCCTCGCCCAGGTCATCGCGATCGCCCTGATCGGCTGTGCCATCGGCGCCGCGACCGCCGGTCGCATAGCCGACCGCATCGGCCGTATCCGCTGTATGCAGATCGCCGCCGTCCTCTTCACCATCAGCGCCGTCGGCTCCGCGCTGCCCTTCGCGCTGTGGGACCTCGCTTTCTGGCGCATTGTCGGCGGTTTCGCCATCGGCATGGCCTCCGTCATCGGCCCGGCCTACATCGCCGAGGTCGCCCCGCCCGCCTACCGCGGTCGGCTCGGCTCCTTCCAGCAGGCCGCGATCGTCGTCGGCATCGCCATCTCCCAGCTGGTCAACTGGGGCCTGCTGAACGCCGCCGGCGGCAACCAGCGCGGTCACCTGATGGGCCTGGAGGCCTGGCAGGTCATGCTCGGCGTCATGGTCGTCCCGGCCGTCCTCTACGGCCTGCTCTCCTTCGCCATCCCCGAGTCCCCGCGCTTCCTGCTCTCCGTCGGCAAGCGTGAGCGCGCCAAGGAGATCCTGGCCGAGGTCGAGGGCACGGGCGGCGACCTGGACGAGCGCGTCGCCGAGATCGAGCACGCGATGAAGAGCGAGCACAAGTCCACCTTCAAGGACCTGCTGGGCGGCTCCTTCTTCTTCAAGCCGATCGTCTGGGTCGGCATCGGCCTGTCGGTCTTCCAGCAGTTCGTCGGCATCAACGTCGCGTTCTACTACTCCTCGACGCTGTGGCAGTCGGTCGGTGTCGACCCGACGGACTCGTTCTTCTACTCCTTCACGACGTCGATCATCAACATCATCGGCACCGTGATCGCGATGATCTTCGTGGACCGCATCGGCCGCAAGCCGCTCGCCCTCATCGGCTCGGTCGGCATGGTCGTCGGTCTGGCGCTGGAGGCCTGGGCGTTCAGCCACCACCTGGTCGACGGCAAGCTCCCGAGCACCCAGGGCTGGACGGCCCTGATCGCCGCGCACATCTTCGTCCTCTTCTTCGCCCTGTCGTGGGGCGTGGTGGTCTGGGTCTTCCTCGGCGAGATGTTCCCGAACAAGATCCGCGCCGCCGCCCTGGGCGTGGCCGCCTCCGCGCAGTGGATCGCCAACTGGGCCATCACCGCGAGCTTCCCGTCGCTGGCCGACTGGAACCTCTCCGGCACGTACATCATCTACACCGTCTTCGCGGCGCTCTCCATCCCGTTCGTCCTGAAGTTCGTCAAGGAGACGAAGGGCAAGGCGCTGGAGGAAATGGGCTGATCCTCTTCCAGGACACCCCCCCCCGAGACCGAGGAGAAGGGCCAAGTCCCCGCTGCCCCTCTCCTCGTACCATCCGCCGCCCCCGCTCCGGTCACTGCCCGGAGCGGGGGCGGCGGTGTCGTCACCGGACGGCGCCGCGACGCTTAGCCGCCCAGCGCCGGAAGCACCCGCTCCGCGAACAGCCGCAGGCTGCGCCGGCCCTCCTCCACCGGCATGCCGCCGGCCAGCGGATGCAGGACGAGGCTGTCCAGCCCCTGCGCCACGCACTGCTCCGGTGTGAGGATCCGGTACACGCCCTCCGCACGCAGCTCCTCCACCGTCGTCGCCCCGGACTTCACCGCCGAGCGGATCTGCCCCGACTGCCAGGACGCGTACGTCCGCGCCTCGTGCAGGAAGTGCTCGCCGTACACGGCCCAGGCCCGGTCCGGGTCCTCGGAGATGTGCAGGAGCGGGGTCTCGGCGGCCGGCATCATCGTCCAGCCCTCGGTGCCGTACTCGGTGAGCTTCTCCTTGTAGTACGCCTCCAGCTCCGGCAGATGGGCGCTCGGGAAGAACGGCAGGCCGAGCCGGGCGGCCCGGCGTGCGGCGGCCTTCGAGGAACCGCCGACCAGCAGCAGCGGGTGCGGATCGGTGTACGGGCGCGGGGTGAGCCGTACGGTACGGCCCCGGTACTCGAACTCCTCGCCGGACCACGCCCTCAACAGGGTCTGCAGCAGCTCGTCCTGGAGCCGGCCCCGGCGCTTCCAGTCCACGTCGAACAGGGCGTACTCCTCGGGCCGGTAGCCGATCCCGGCCACCGTCACCAGCCGCCCGCCGCTGAGCAGGTCCAGTACGGCGATCTCCTCGGCCAGCCGCAGCGGGTCGTGCAGCGGGCCGATCACCGCCGACACCGTCACGGCGATGTTCCGGGTCGCCCCGAACACCGCGCCCGCGAAGGCGAACGGCGACGGCAGCCAGTTGTTCTCGGCGCCGTGGTGCTCCTCGGTCTGCACGGTACTGATCCCGTGCTCGTCCGCGTACGCGGCCATCTCCAGGGCGGCCCGGTAGCGGGCGGAGAGGGCGGCGGGGGAGGCGCCGGGAGCGACGAGGTTGAAACGGACGACCGTGACGGGCATGGGAAGTCCCCCTCCGGTGCGATGCGGTGGAGGGGGACGGTAACTGACGCAGCGTCAGATGGCTATGGTGGGGCGGGAGGTAGGCGCACGGGATGACCGAAGCCGTACCCACGGATCCACGTGCGGAGGCCGTCCGGGGCCGGATCGCACTGTGGCTCGATCCGGACGATCTGCGGCCCCGGCGCCTGACGGGCGTCAGGCGTCGACGGTCGCGGGCTCCTCGACCGGCTCGGCGGCCTCGGCCGGGTGGACCACCGCCGGCTTCGGCAGCGCCATGTAGAGCAGGCCCGAGACCACGATCGTGGCGACCCAGCCGAGGCCGTACTCGCCGATGACGTTGTTCTTCGCGAGCGGGCCGGTGAACCAGTCCGAGGTCGTGAACATCAGACCCGAGACCAGCCCGATCGCCCAGGCGGCCACGGCCGCGAGGGAGAAGCCGCCCTTGTACCAGTAGGCGCTGGCGCGGGTGGTGTCGGCCATGGCCGCGCCGTCGTACTCGGTACGGCGCAGCATGTCCGCGCCGAAGACGCCGACCCAGGCGGAGAAGGCGACCGCCAGCAGCGACAGGAAGGCGATGAACGAGCCCATGAAGCTCGTCGCCACCAGCATCAGCACACCGCCGAAGATCAGCGAGATCACGGCGTTCACCGAGACCGCCCAGTGGCGCGGCACCTTGAAGCCGAGGGTCTGCGCGGTGAAGCCCGCCGAGTACATCGACATCGAGTTGATCAGCAGCATGCCGATCAGCGCGATGCACAGGTACGGCACCGCGATCCACGTCGGCAGGATCTCGCCGAGGAAGGACACCGGGTCGGTGGCCGAGGCCAGGTCCGGCGTGGACACCGCCATCACCGCGCCCATCAGGACCATGGGGAGGACGACCACGCCGGCGCCGCCGACCGCCGTGCCCACGATCGCCTTCGAGGACGCCGTACGCGGCAGGTAGCGGGTGAAGTCCGGTGCGGTCGGGATCCAGCTGACACCGCCGGCCGCGATCATGCCGACACCGGTGATCACCGCGGCCGTGGAACCGGCGCCGTGGTGCATCACCTTCGACCAGTTTGTGTTCACGGCCAGGTACACCAGCACCAGCACCGAGAACAGACCGAAGAAATAGGTCGCGTACTTGTTGCACTTCTGCACGGCGTTGATGCCGAGTCCGGAGATCGCGAAGGTCGCGACGACGAAGATCAGCAGCGTCACCATGTCCAGCACGCTGTTCGCCTTCAGGTCGAACAGGATGTCCAGGATGGTGAGCATCGCGTAGGCGCCGGTGACCGCGTTGATGGTCTCCCAGCCCCAGCGCGCGACCCAGATCAGCGAGCCGGGCAGCAGATTGCCGCGCTGGCCGAAGACCGCGCGCGAGAGCGCCATCCCGGGCGCGCCGCCGCGCTTGCCGGCGATGCCGATCAGCCCGACCAGCCCGTACGACACGATCGGCGCGGCCACCGCGACGACGAGCGCCTGCCAGATGTTCAGGTGGTAGGCCACGACGAGGCTCGCGCCCATCGTCAGCAGCAGCACGCTGATGTTTGCGCCGACCCAGGTCGGGAACAGCTCCCGGGTCTTGGCGGTGCGTTCGTGGTCCGGGACCTGCTCGATGCCTCGGGTCTCGAGAGCGCCTTCGGTCTCGACGGTTTTGGTCATGAAGAAACGGGCCAGACGTGGGGGGACAGTGGACGATCGGACTCTACGCGCGTCAACAGAGCCGCCACCATCGTACTTTGCTCCGACTCCTCGCTTTACGTGGCGTTTGTCTCTCGGAGGAAGCCACAAACAGGCTCTCGTCGTCACCCATGGCTGATACTGGACGGGTTATGGAAACCGTCATCCTTGCTGTAGTCATCGCCGTGGTCGTGATCGGCGCGCTCGGTGGGCTGATCGTGGGCACCCGGCGCAAGAAGCCGCTGCCTCCGCCGCCCCCGAAGACGCCCGACATCACCGCGCCCCCGGCCGAGCCGCACGTCGGCGACGAGGCCGAGACGCCGCGCGACGAACCGCGCCGGACGATCGAGGAGGTGGATCTACCGGGCGGCCCCGCGGTCGCCGTGGAGGAGCCCCCCGCTGTCGAGGCTCCCGAGATCGAGGTCCCGGAGCCCACCGCAGGCCGGCTGATCCGGCTGCGCGCCCGCCTGTCCCGCTCCCAGAACGCCCTCGGCAAGGGCCTGCTCACGCTGCTGTCGCGCGAGCACCTGGACGACGAGACCTGGGAGGAGATCGAGGACACCCTGCTCACCGCCGACGTCGGCGTCCAGCCCACCCAGGAGCTGGTCGAGGGCCTGCGCGAGCGCGTGAAGGTGCTCGGCACCCGTACCCCCGAGGAGCTGCGCGGTCTGCTGCGCGAGGAGCTGCTCAAGCTGATCGGCACCGACGTCGACCGCTCGGTGAAGACCGAGCCCGAGGACCGCAAGCCCGGCATCGTGATGGTCGTCGGCGTCAACGGCACCGGCAAGACCACCACCACCGGCAAGCTCGCGCGCGTGCTCGTCGCCGACGGCCGTACGGTCGTGCTCGGCGCCGCCGACACCTTCCGTGCCGCCGCCGCCGACCAGCTGCAGACCTGGGGCGAGCGGGTCGGTGCCTACACCGTGCGCGGGCCGGAGGCGGGTGACCCCGCCTCCGTCGCCTTCGACGCGGTCAAGGAGGGCAAGGAGATGGGCGTCGACGTCGTCCTCATCGACACCGCCGGCCGTCTGCACACCAAGACCGGCCTCATGGACGAGCTGGGCAAGGTCAAGCGGGTCGTGGAGAAGCACGCGCCGCTGGACGAGGTGCTGCTCGTCCTGGACGCCACCACCGGACAGAACGGCCTGGTGCAGGCCCGGGTCTTCGCCGAGGTCGTGGACATCACCGGCATCGTGCTGACCAAGCTGGACGGCACCGCCAAGGGCGGCATCGTCGTCGCGGTCCAGCGGGAGCTGGGCGTGCCGGTCAAGCTGGTCGGTCTCGGCGAGGGTGCGGACGACCTCGCACCGTTCGAGCCGGAGGCGTTCGTGGATGCCCTGATCGGCGAGTGACGCATACCGACATCCGCAGGTGCTCAGCGAGAAGCGCCCGGACCCGCGATGAGCCGGGGACGGGCGCTTCGCCTTGTCCGGGCTCTCTCAGGCCCGCGCCCGCGACCGGTGGGCCACATACGCCAGCGTGCCCAGCAGCAGCCGTGCCGCCGGCGGCCGCGTCGCCGAGTCCAGCGCGGGCGGGCGCAGCCAGCGCACCGGCCCCAGACCGCCCCGGTCGGAGGGCGGCGCGGTGATGTGCGCACCGGCACCGAGGCCGCGCAGGTCCAGGGCCGAGGGGTCGTCCCAGCCCATGCGGTAGAGAAGCCGGGGGAGTTCGGCGGCGGCGCCGGGCGCGACGAAGAAGTGGGCGCGGCCGTCCGGGGTCGCGGTGACCGGACCGAGGGGGAGCCCCATGCGCTCCAGGCGGACCAGGGCGCGGCGGCCGGCGGCCTCGGAGACCTCGACGACGTCGAACGCCCGGCCCACGGGCAGCATCACCGCGGCCCCCGGAAACTCCGACCAGGCCTTGCTCACCTCGTCCAGGGTGGCCCCGGCCGGCACCTGGGGCGCGAAGTCCAGCGGGTGCGCGCCCGGCGCCGGGCAGTCGGCGCGCCCGCACGAGCAGGCGCCCGCCGCGGCCCGCGCCCCCGGCACCACGTCCCAGCCCCACAGTCCGGTGAACTCGGCGACGGCGGTGCATTCCGACGAGCGGCCGCGCCGACGCGTGCCGGAACGGATCTCTCGAATGCCGCCGATCGTGAAGCCCATGCCCCCTCCAACGGGTCCGGCGCGCCGGTGGTTACGACACGGAACGAGACGGAAGCGGAATGTAACGCTACGACACCGCCCGCCCCTGCCGACGCGAGGTCAAGGCGGCGCCTTGAAGCGCACCGGGTGGCACATCGGGGCTTGCACGCCCCCTGTGCGCGTCACTCCGCCCACTCCCGGCCGTCCTATGTCAAGTGAATCGCGTACGGGCGACCATGGGTTCATTCGAAGGGGTGGCGAATGGTGGCGTTTCCGGGATCCCCGTGGCTGAGCGGGTGATCGTAGGATTACTGTGAGTGTGCGAGTCCGGGAGGCATATGCATCGATGGGTATGCCGGAGGCGAGTCGTCAGCTCGTTCGACGGGTGAGAATCTGCGGACGGGAAGCCGTATTTACCGGCATTCTGATAGGGCTTGGCGCACTCGACGACAAGTGGTCTCAGGGATGGGGGCGTTCCAGTGGGCGGCAACAGCGGTAGCGTGACGAACGCTGACAAGCGCCCCAACGAGCTGCTCGGCTCGTGGTTCGTGCGCAGCGGCTGGTCCAAGGGCGAGCTGGCGCGTCAGGTGAACCGCCGGGCACGCCAGTTGGGAGCCAACCACATCTCCACCGACACCTCGCGCGTGCGCCGCTGGCTGGACGGCGAGAACCCGCGCGAGCCCATCCCACGCATCCTCTCGGAGCTGTTCTCCGAGCGCTTCGGCTGTGTGGTCTCGATCGAGGACCTCGGCCTGCGCGCCGTCCGCCAGTCGCCCTCCGTGTCCGGGGTCGACCTGCCCTGGACCGGCCCGCAGGCGGTCGCCCTGCTCAGCGAGTTCTCGCGCAGCGACCTGATGCTGGCCCGGCGCGGCTTCCTCGGCACCTCCCTGGCGCTGTCCGCCGGCCCGTCCCTCATCGAGCCCATGCAGCGCTGGCTCGTCCCGACCCCCACCTCCCCGGGCCCCGCCGAGCCGGAACCCGTCGTCGACCCCCGCAGGCCGGGCCGGCTGTCCCGGCCCGAGCTGGACCTGCTGGAGTCCACCACGCGGATGTTCAGGCAGTGGGACGCCCAGTGCGGTGGCGGCCTGCGGCGCAAGGCGGTCGTCGGCCAGCTGCACGAGGTGACCGACCTGCTCCAGGAACCCCAGCCCGAGGCCACGACCCGCAAGCTCTTCAAGGTCGCGGCCGAACTCGCCGAGCTGGCGGGCTGGATGAGCTACGACGTCGGTCTGCAGCCCACCGCGCAGAAGTACTTCGTCCTCGCGCTGCACGCCGCCAAGGAGGCCGGTGACAAGCCGCTCGGCTCGTACATCCTCTCCAGCATGAGCCGCCAGATGATCCATCTCGGCCGGCCCGACGACGCCCTGGAACTTATCCACCTCGCCCAGTACGGCAGCCGCGACTGCGCGAGCCCGCGCACCCAGTCCATGCTGTATGCGATGGAGGCCCGCGCCTACGCGAACATGGGCCAGCCCGGCAAGACCAAGCGCGCGGTCCGCATGGCCGAGGACACCTTCGCCGAGTCCGACGAGTGGGACGAGCCCGACCCCGACTGGATCCGCTTCTTCTCCGAGGCCGAGCTGTACGGCGAGAACTCCCACTCCTTCCGTGACCTCGCCTACGTCGCCGGACGCAGTCCCGCCTACGCCTCCCTGGCCGAGCCGCTCATGCAGCGGGCGGTGGAGCTGTTCGCCAAGGACGGCGAGCACCAGCGGTCGTACGCGCTCAACCTGATCGGCATGGCCACCGTGCACCTGCTCCAGCGCGAGCCCGAGGAGAGTTCGGCCTACGCCACACAGGCCATGGACATCGCCAAGAAGGTCCGCTCCGAGCGTGTGAACACTCGTATTCGAAAGACGGTCGACACGGCCGTACGCGACTACGGCGATCTCACGGTCGTCGTCGACCTCAGCGATCAGCTCGCCGTCGACCTGCCGGAGACCGCGGAAGCGGTCTGACACCCCCGGCCACCCGGCCCCGGCCGCGGCCGGTCCTCCCGAACTGCCCGACTCGGCTCCCCCGCGCCAGGTCATCGGAGAGGCCCGCCGCGGCCGGCCCCCTTCGCGCCCGGACCGGCGCCGTTCTCGCGGATGCGGTTGCCCGCCGCCGTGGTTTCCCGGTCGCGCCTGCGGTGGCATCCATGACGGTTGCGTCACGATAACGATCGGCGCGGCCGGGATCCGGCAGTTCATCGACGCGTAACACGCAGGGCGCCTTCGTCACCCCGGCGAAACAACGAGGGGCTTCCACCGAAACCGCGCTGCGCCAGTCTCATGGCGCATAACCGGCCCACCCCCCGCTACCACCGGACCGCCCAGGCACCGCCCGCACGGGGCCGCAGAAACCGACGAGGAGACGCCGATGGCCCCAGCCATCACGCTTGCCGCGGAGGCACCCAAACTGTCTGCCGCGAACACAGGCTTCATGCTCATCTGCTCCGCCCTGGTGCTGATCATGACCCCGGGACTGGCCTTCTTCTACGGGGGCATGGTCCGGGTCAAGAGCACCCTCAACATGCTGATGATGAGCTTCATCAGCATGGGCATCGTCACCATCCTGTGGGTGCTCTACGGCTTCTCCCTCGCCTTCGGCGAGCACAACAGCCTCATCGGCTGGAACTCCGACTGGTTCGGCCTCAGCCACATCGGCCTGACGGAGCTGTGGCCCGGCTACACCATCCCGGTCTTCGTGTTCATGGTGTTCCAGATGATGTTCGCCATCATCACCCCGGCCCTGATAAGCGGCGCCCTCGCGGACCGGGTGAAGTTCTCGGCCTGGGCGCTCTTCGTCGCCCTGTGGGTCACGATCGTCTACGTCCCGGTCGCCCACTGGGTCTGGGGCGCCGACGGCTGGGCCTACAAGCTCGGCGTGATCGACTTCGCGGGCGGTACGGCGGTCCACATCAACGCCGGAGCGGCGGCGCTCGGTGTCATCCTCGTCATCGGCAAGCGCGTCGGCTTCAAGCGGGACCCGATGCGCCCGCACAGCCTCCCGCTGGTGATGCTCGGCGCGGGTCTGCTGTGGTTCGGCTGGTTCGGCTTCAACGCGGGCTCCTGGCTCGGCAACGACGACGGCGTCGGCGCGCTGATGTTCGTCAACACCCAGGTCGCGACCGCCGCCGCCATGCTGGCCTGGCTCGCCTACGAGAAGATCCGGCACGGCGCGTTCACCACGCTCGGCGCCGCCTCCGGCGCGGTCGCCGGTCTGGTCGCCATCACCCCGTCCGGCGGTGCGGTCTCCCCGCTCGGCGCGATCGCCGTCGGCGCCGTCGCCGGTGTCGCCTGCGCCGCGGCCGTCGGCCTGAAGTTCAGGTTCGGCTACGACGACTCCCTCGACGTGGTCGGCGTCCACATGGTCGGCGGCATCATCGGCTCCCTGCTCATCGGCTTCTTCGCCACCGGCAAGGGCCAGTCCGCCGCCACGGGCGTCTTCTACGGCGACCACACCTTCACCCAGCTGTGGAAGCAGTGCGCCGGCGTCGGCGCGGTCCTCGCCTACTCGCTGGTCGTCTCCGCGGTCCTCGCCTTCCTGCTCGACCGGACCATCGGCATGCGAGTATCCGAGGACGAGGAGATCTCCGGCATCGACCAGGCCGAGCACGCCGAGAGCGCCTACGACTTCAGCGGCACCGGCGGCGGTGTCATCGGCTCCGCGGCCCACGCCACGGCCCTCGCCGCCACGCAGACCAAGAAGGTGGACGCATGAAGCTCATCACCGCCGTCGTCAAGCCCCACCGGCTGGACGAGATCAAGGAGGCCCTGCAGGCCTTCGGCGTACACGGTCTGACGGTCACCGAGGCCAGTGGCTACGGCCGTCAGCGGGGCCACACCGAGGTCTACCGCGGTGCCGAGTACACCGTCGACCTCGTCCCCAAGATCCGCATCGAGGTGCTGGCCGAGGACGACGACGCGGAGCAGCTGATCGACGTCATCGTCAAGGCGGCCCGCACCGGCAAGATCGGCGACGGCAAGGTGTGGTCCCTGCCGGTCGAGTCGGCCGTCCGCGTCCGCACCGGCGAGCGCGGCCCGGACGCGCTCTGACACGACGGTCGCTGCGACAGAACAGGAAGACAGGAGTCGCCGGGTGACGGGAACGGACGTGCGCACGCAAGCAGAGGACTCGGGACCCAGCGGCTACGCGGCGGCCCGGCTGCGCCTCCTCACCGAGGGGGCGCGGTCCGGGCCGCCGCGCCGTGCGGCCCTCGCGGAGCTGACCGACGACTGGCTCGCCGGCCTGTTCACCGCGGCGGCCCAGGACACCGCAGGCGTCTCCCTCGTCGCCGTCGGCGGGTACGGCCGCGGCGAGCTGTCCCCGCGCAGCGACCTCGACCTCCTGCTGCTGCACGACGGCGGCGACCCCGGCGCGGTCGCCGCCCTCGCCGACCGCCTCTGGTACCCCGTCTGGGACCTCGGGCTCGCCCTCGACCACTCCGTGCGCACCCCGGCCGAGGCCCGCAAGACCGCAGGGGAGGATCTGAAGGTCCACCTCGGCCTCCTGGACGCCCGCCATCTCGCCGGAGACCTCGGTCTCACCGCCGGGCTGCGTACGGCCGTCCTGGCCGACTGGCGCAACCAGGCGCCCAGGCGCCTGCCCGAACTCCAGGCGCTGTGCGTCGAACGCGCCGACCGGCAGGGCGAGCTGCAGTACCTGCTGGAACCCGACCTGAAGGAGGCGCGCGGCGGCCTGCGCGACGTCACCGCCCTGCGGGCCGTCGCCGCCTCCTGGCTCGCCGACGCCCCGCGCGAGGGCCTCGCCGACGCGCGCCGCAGCCTGCTCGACGTACGCGACGCGCTGCATCTGGCGACGGGCCGTGCCACCGACCGGCTCGCCCTCCAGGAGCAGGACCAGGTGGCGGCCGGACTGGGCCTGCTGGACGCGGACACGCTGCTGCGCCAGGTCTACGAGGCGGCGCGTGTCATCTCGTACGCCAGTGACGTCACCTGGCGCGAGGTGGGGCGCGTCCTGCGCTCGCGCGCGGTCCGGCCGCGCCTGCGCGCCATGTTGAGCGGCGGCAAGCCGGCACCGGAACGGTCCCCTCTGGCCGAGGGGGTGGTCGAGCAGGACGGCGAGGTGGTGCTCGCCCGTGCCGCGCGCCCCGAGCGCGACCCCGTGCTTCCCCTGCGCGCCGCGGCCGCCGCCGCGCAGGCCGGGCTCCCGCTCTCCCTGCACGCCGTACGGCGCATGGCCGCCATCGTGCGCCCCCTGCCCACGCCCTGGCCCGCCGAGGCCCGCGAGCAGCTGGTCACCCTGCTCGGCTCCGGCCGCCCCACCGTCGACGTCTGGGAGGCCCTGGAGGCGGAGGGACTGATCAGCCGCCTCCTGCCGGACTGGGAACGGGTCCGCTGTCGCCCGCAGCGCAACGCCGTCCACGTCTGGACGGTGGACCGGCATCTGATCGAGACGGCCGTGCGCGCCTCCGAGCTGACCCGCCGCGTCAGCCGCCCCGACCTGCTCCTGGTCGCCGCCCTGCTGCACGACATCGGCAAGGGCTGGCCCGGCGACCATTCCGTGGCCGGCGAGATCATCGCCAAGGACGTGGCGGCGCGGATCGGCTTCGACCGCGCCGACGTGGCCGTCCTGTCGGCATTGGTCCGCCACCACCTGCTGCTCATCGAGACCGCCACCCGCCGCGACCTGGACGACCCGGCCACCGTCCGCTCGGTCGCCGAGGCCGTCGGCACCCAGGGCACCCTGGAGCTGCTGCACGCGCTCACGGAGTCCGACGCCCTCGCCACCGGACCGGCGGCCTGGTCCTCCTGGCGCGGCTCCCTCGTCGCCGACCTGGTACGACGGGTCTCCGCCGTGCTCGCCGGGGACGCCCCCGAAGAGCCGGAGCCCGCCGCGCCCACGGCCGAGCAGGAGCGCCTCGCGATCGAGGCGTTCCGCACCGGCGGCCCGGTCCTCGCCCTGCGTGCCCAGACGGAACCGGTCACCGGGGAGGAACCCGCCGGGGGGCCCGAGCCGCTCGGCGTCGAACTGCTCATCGCCGTCCCCGACCAGCCCGCCGTGCTTCCCGCCGTCGCCGGTGTCCTCGCCGTGCACCGCCTCACCGTCCGCACGGCCGAGCTGCGCACCCTGCGGCTGCCGGACGACGTCCGGACCGGCTCCAGCGGCTCGGTGCTGCTGCTCAACTGGCGGGTGGCCGCCGAGTACGGCTCCCTGCCCCAGGCCGCCCGGCTGCGCGCCGACCTCGTCCGCGCCCTGGACGGCACCCTGGACATCGCCGGCCGCCTCGCCGAACGGGACGCGGCCTACCCCCGCCGGCGCGGCTGGACCGCCCCGCCGCCCCGGGTGACGGTGGCCCCGGCGGCCTCCCACCACGCCACGGTGATCGAGGTCCGCGCCCAGGACGCCCCGGGCCTGCTGCACCGCATCGGGACGGCCCTGGAGAAGGCGGGGGTGCGGGTGCGCAGCATGCATGTGAGCACGCTGGGATCCAACGCGGTGGACGCGTTCTACGTCACCACCGGCGTGGGTGCCCCACTGCCCGGAGCGGACGCCGCCTCGCTGGCGCAGGCGTTGGAGGAGACGCTGCGCGGTTGAGCCGGGGACGACCCGGCCCCGGTGACTTCGGGGCCGGGATACCCTGGAGGGCGATTCCCAAGACCGTCACCGACCCCGAGGACCGCGAGCGCCGTGTTCGACACTCTCTCCGATCGCCTGTCAGCGACTTTCAAGAACCTGCGCGGCAAGGGACGGCTCTCCGAGGCGGACATCGACGCCACCGCGCGCGAGATCCGTATCGCGCTCCTCGAAGCGGACGTGGCCCTCCCGGTCGTGCGCACGTTCATCAAGAACATCAAGGAGAGGGCGCTCGGCGTCGAGGTCTCCAAGGCGCTGAACCCCGCCCAGCAGGTCCTGAAGATCGTCAACGACGAGCTGGTCACCATCCTGGGCGGCGAGACGCGGCGGCTGCGGTTCGCCAAGCAGCCGCCCACCGTGATCATGCTCGCGGGTCTGCAGGGTGCCGGTAAGACCACCCTCGCGGGCAAGCTCGGCCGGTGGCTGGGGGAGCAGGGCCACTCGCCGCTGCTGGTCGCCTGCGACCTCCAGCGCCCGAACGCCGTCAACCAGCTGAGCGTCGTCGCCGAGCGGGCCGGCGTGGCCGTCTACGCCCCCGAGCCGGGCAACGGCGTCGGCGACCCGGTGAAGGTCGCCAAGGACTCCATCGAGTTCGCGAAGTCCAAGGTCCACGACATCGTGATCGTGGACACCGCGGGCCGCCTCGGCATCGACCAGGAGATGATGCAGCAGGCCGCGGACATCCGCGACGCCGTCTCCCCGGACGAGATCCTGTTCGTCGTCGACGCGATGATCGGTCAGGACGCGGTCAACACCGCCGAGGCCTTCCGCGACGGCGTCGGCTTCGACGGCGTGGTCCTGTCCAAGCTCGACGGTGACGCCCGCGGTGGCGCCGCCCTGTCGATCCGGCAGATCACCGGCAAGCCGATCATGTTCGCGTCGAACGGCGAGAAGCTGGACGACTTCGACGCGTTCCACCCGGACCGGATGGCCTCCCGCATCCTCGACATGGGTGACCTGCTCACCCTGATCGAGCAGGCGGAGAAGACCTTCAGCCAGGAAGAGGCCGCCAAGATGGCCTCGAAGCTGGCGTCCAAGAAGGGCCAGGACTTCACCCTGGACGACTTCCTGGCCCAGATGGAGCAGGTCCGGAAGATGGGCAGCATCAGCAAGCTGCTCGGCATGCTCCCGGGCATGGGCCAGATCAAGGACCAGATCCAGAACATCGACGAGCGCGACGTCGACCGCACCGCCGCGATCATCAAGTCGATGACCCCGGGCGAGCGCCAGGAACCGACGATCATCAACGGCTCCCGCCGCGCCCGTATTGCCAAGGGTTCCGGCGTCGAGGTCAGCGCCGTGAAGAACCTGGTCGAGCGATTCTTCGAGGCCCGCAAGATGATGTCCCGCATGGCCCAGGGCGGCGGTATGCCGGGCATGCCGGGGATGCCGGGCATGGGCGGCGGCCCCGGCCGCACCAAGAAGCAGCCGAAGAAGGCCAAGGGCAAGCAGCGCTCCGGCAACCCGATGAAGCGCAAGCAGCAGGAGCTGGAGGAGGCCCAGCGCCGCGAGGCCGCAGCGCAGGGCGGCGGCGCCTTCGGGCTGCCGCAGCAGGGCGGTCAGGACTTCGAGCTGCCGGACGAGTTCAAGAAGTTCATGGACTGACGAGTTCAGGAAGTCCACGGGCCCGGTCGCCCGTGGGTGCACCTCTGCGCGTGCCAGGGGTTGGTCATTGTCGTAACGTCCGCATATGACCAACCCCGCGCCGCCACGCAAGTCGCCCGACCAGCCCTGGCGTACCGAGGGCGCCCCCGACGAGCCGCCGCAGCAGTCGCCCGGCGGGCGCCGGATGCGCGGCGGCTGGGGGCGGCTGATCATCACCGCACTGGTCGTGTACCTGATCGCCAACCTGGTGCTGTCCTATTTCGACCAGGCCAACGAGCCGACGATCTCGTACACCGAGTTCAGCAAACAGGTGAACGACGGCAATGTCGCCAAGATCTACGCCAAGGGCGACTCGATCCAGGGCCAGCTGAAGAAGGAACAGAAGAACCCCGAGGGCGGCGGGAAGTACACCAAGTTCAACACCGAGCGCCCGTCCTTCGCGGACGACAGCCTCTGGTCGAATCTGACCAAGCACGGTGTGACGGTCACCGCCGAACCGGTCGTCCAGCACCGCAGCTTCCTCTCCAACCTGCTGATCTCGCTCGCGCCGATGCTGCTGCTGATCGCGGTGTGGGTCTTCATCGCGCGGCGGATGAGCGCGGGGCTCGGCGGCGCGGGCGGCATGCTGGGCCGCAAGGCGCCGCCGAAGCCGGTCGAGCTGGTGCCCGGCGAGAAGCGCACCACCTTCGCCGACGTGGCCGGCATCGACGAGGTCGAGGGCGAGCTGAACGACGTCGTCGACTTCCTGAAGAACCCCGACGCCTACCGCCGCATGGGCGCCAAGATGCCCCGCGGTGTGCTGCTCGCGGGCCCGCCCGGCACCGGAAAGACGCTGCTCGCGCGCGCGGTCGCGGGCGAGGCGGGAGTGCCGTTCTTCTCCGCGTCCGCGTCCGAGTTCATCGAGATGATCGTGGGCGTGGGCGCCTCCCGGGTGCGGGAGCTGTTCGCGGAGGCCCGCAAGGTCGCCCCGTCGATCATCTTCATCGACGAGATCGACACCATCGGCCGGGCCCGCGGCGGCGGCGCCTCGGTGGGCGGGCACGACGAGCGCGAGCAGACCCTGAACCAGATCCTCACCGAGATGGACGGCTTCTCCGGCTCGGAGGGCGTCATCGTCATCGCGGCCACCAACCGCGCCGACATCCTCGACCCGGCCCTGACCCGCCCCGGCCGCTTCGACCGGGTGGTCCAGGTCTCGCCCCCGGACCGCGGCGGCCGCGAGGCCATCCTGGAGATCCACACCCGGGACATCCCGATGGCCCCGGACGTGGACCTCGCCCAGGTCGCCCGTACGACCCCGGGCATGACCGGCGCGGATCTGGCCAACCTCGCCAACGAGGCCGCCCTGCTCGCGGTCAAGCGCCAGCAGGAGCGCGTGACGCAGTCCGACATGTCCGACGCCCTGGAGAAGGTCCAGCTCGGCGCGGAACGGCCGCTGGTGATGCCCGAGGAGGAACGCCGGCGCACCGCCTACCACGAGAGCGGACACGCCCTGCTGGGCATGCTCCAGCCGGGCGCCGACCCGGTCCGCAAGATCACCATCGTGCCGCGCGGCCGCGCCCTCGGCGTCACCCTGTCCACGCCGGACGCGGACAAGTACGCGTACACCGAGGAGTATCTGCGCGGCCGGATCATCGGCGCGCTCGGCGGCATGGCGGCCGAGCACGTCGTCTACGACGTGATCACCACCGGCTCCGAGAGCGACCTGGAGCAGGTCACCAACATCGCGCGCGGGATGGTGTCCCGCTGGGGCATGAGCGAGGAGGTCGGCCGCCTCTCCGCGCTCCCGAACGACGCCCAGCAGGCCTACGGCCTCGCCGCCGCCCCGCAGACCCTCGACGTGATCGACACCGAGATGCGACGGATCGTGGACGAGTGCTACGAGGAGGCGTGCCGCAAACTCCGCGACCACCGCGGCCAGTTGGACGCGCTCGCCGAGGCGCTGCTGGCGAGCGAGACCCTGGAGGAGGCCGACGCGTACCGGATCGCGGGCATCACGCGCCTGCGCAAGGACACCGAGGTCTGAGCGCGGGGCCGGATCGATGTGCGGTTCCGCCGCGTGGGCGCGCACGGGCCGGACGGCGCCGCGGACGAAGCACCCGCCGCAGCACCCGCGCCCACGCGGCGGAGCGCTAGCGCACGCGCGCGATCAGATAGCGGAAGACGTTCGGCATCCACACGGTCCCGTCCGGGCGCCGGTGCGGATGCAGGGCCTCCGCCAGCTCCTTGTCGACCTGTTTGGCGTCGGTCGCCGCGATCGCCGCGTCGAACAGCTCGGTCGACAGCAGCCCGCGTACGGCGCTGTCGACATCGGCGTACCCGAACGGGCAGGCCACCCGCCCCGAGCCGTCCGGCTTCAGCCCCGCCCGCTGGGCGACCTCCTCCAGGTCGTCCCGCCGGGCCGGTCGCCAGCTGCGCGCGCTGCGCAGGGGGTCGGCCAGTTTCGTCGCCACCCGCAGCACCGAGGAGGTGGTGCAGCGCTCCGGCGGACCCCAGCCGGCCAGCACGACGGCGGCCCCGCGCGCGGCCCGCGGCAGCGCGTCCGCGAGCAGCTCGCCGAGCCCCTCGGAGTCGCCCGCGAGGCAGCCGATCGGCTCGAAGACCGTCACCAGGGTGTACGCGGCCGTCTCCGCGCCGGCCGCGTCACCGGGCGAGCCGTCGACCAGCCGCGCGGCCACGGACGCGGGCGCACGGCTTCTCCCGCCGCGCGACCCGTGCCCCTCGGGTCCGCCACCGTCCGTGCCGCGCGCGCCGGGGACGCCGCCGTCTGCGTCGCGCGGGGCGCCCGGCAGCAGGCGTTCGCGGGCGAGCGCGAGGCGTTCGGGGCAGGCGGAGTCGAGCCCGGTGACGGCGGCGCCTCTGCCGGCCGCCAGCAGCAGGGCGAGCCCGGAGCCGCAGCGCAGGCCCAGCAGCCGGGTTGCGGGCCCCACTTCGAGTCGTTCGTAGACGGCTTCGTAGAGCGGTACGAGCATCCGCTCCTGGATCTCGGACCAGTCACGCGCGCGTGCGCACCGGTCCACGCGGGGTGTGGAATCCGCGTGCGACGCGTGCTGCCGCACGAGCGTAGGTGTCATAGGTAAGCGCCCCAATCCGCCGACAGTTCGCCGCTGTGCCCGGTTGCGTGGCCCCCGTGCCGTGCGCGCGCACTTCCCACGTATGCCAGGTAACTCCCGGCTCGCTGCCCCGTCCAGGGGGTGTGGGGCCCCGCTTGGGGTCCGGGCCCGGGTGTGGCGAGATTTCACATGCCGGCAATCTGGGTGGCCGTACGGTGTCCGCTTCCGGGGAACCGGCCGGTGCCGGGGGGTCCGGCGACGCGCGGTAACGTCACGCCCGTCACGGACGCTGACCAAGGTGAGGCTCCGCGCCGAGAGCGGCCGAAAGGCGTCTTGCGCGACCGCCGCCCCCGTCCGTGCCCGGCGTACACGCGCGATCGTAGTGCGGACTACGCACCGGCTTGGTATGAGCTGTGAGGCTTCTCCGCAGATCAGCGCACCCGCCCTCGTCCGGACGCATCAGCGGCAACTGACCAGTACGTGCAAATTATTTGGGATGCCCCGGAATAGGAACACAGCGGTACCCCCGCTCGTTGTCATTACGTGAGCACGACACAGACACCACCTGTTCTCGCCGCAGAGCTGGCGCAGGCGTGGGCCGACATTCAGCGGTACCACCCCGAGCTGCCGGACCTTGCCGCGCCAGAATCCCTGATCGGGGAGTCGTCGTCCGCGTGCGGTCACGAACTCTCCTTCGAGCGACTGCTTCATGAGGCAGTCCACGGCATCGCCGCCGCCCGCGGGATCCGCGACACCTCCCGCGCCGGCCGCTACCACAACCGCCGCTTCCTCGCGATCGCCGAGGAACTGGGCCTCGACCACCCCGAGGAGCCGCACCCGAGCAGCGGCTTCTCCCTGGTCACGCTCAACCCCGAGGCCAAGCGGCGCTACCGCCCGACCATCGAGCGGCTCCAGCGCGCGCTGAAGGCCCACACGGCGGCCACCTCGTCGGACACCTCCCGCACCTTCCGTGGCCCGGCAGCCCGGCACGGCTCCTCCGGTGGTGGTGTTCGCGTCAAGGCGGTATGCGACTGCGGCCGCAACGTCCGCGTGGTCCCCTCGGTCCTGGCCCAGGCCCCCATCGTCTGCGGCGGCTGCGGCAAGCCGTTCCGCATTCCGGAGGTCGCCGGAGCGGCCTAGGCGCGGACGCACCACGCAGCACCGGCATCTCGTGGGTGCCGGATCGTGGACACCGGGCCTCACCAGCTGAGCCACCGCACAGCACCCAGGAGCGCACCCGACGTGACCTCACCTCCACGCCGGGTGCCTCATCGGCATGCCCAGGCACAGCCCACGCACCCCGCGGCCGAGAGCGGTCCGCGAGGTGTGGCACAATGGCTAGCTGTACTCGACAGCCGCATAGGACCCCTCTCTCCTCCGGCTGACGCGTCCATCGGGCACTCGGGTACCGCAACCCCACGCGGCAGCTCGCCGTGCCCAACCACGTCAAAACCAGGAGAACCCACTCCCGTGGCAGTCAAGATCAAGCTGAAGCGTCTGGGCAAGATCCGTTCGCCTCACTACCGCATCGTCGTCGCCGACTCCCGTACCCGCCGTGACGGCCGGGCCATCGAGGAGATCGGCAAGTACCACCCGACCTACAACCCGTCGGTCATGGAGGTGGACGCCGAGCGCGTGGCGTACTGGCTGGGTGTCGGCGCGCAGCCGACCGAGCCCGTTCTCGCCATCCTGAAGAAGACCGGCGACTGGCAGAAGTTCAAGGGCGAGCCGGCTCCCGCGCCGCTGCTCGTCGCCGAGCCGAAGTCGGCCCGTCCGTCGTTCGAGGCTCTCGGCGGTGACGACGAGGGCAAGGGTGAGGCGATCACCCAGAAGAAGAAGGCTGAGAAGAAGGACGAGGCCGCTGCCGAGTCCGAGTCGACCGAGGCCTGAGCAGCATGCTCGAAGAGGCGCTTGAGCACCTCGTGAAGGGCATCGTCGACAACCCCGACGATGTGCAGGTCGCCTCGCGCGACCTGCGCCGCGGGCGCGTGCTCGAGGTCCGGGTCCACCCCGACGACCTCGGCAAGGTGATCGGCCGCAACGGCCGTACCGCGCGTGCCCTGCGCACCGTCGTGGGCGCCATCGGCGGCCGCGGTGTCCGCGTCGACCTCGTCGACGTGGACCACGTCCGCTGACGCTTCATCGCAACCGGCTCGGGCCGGGGAGGGCCGCCTGGCCCGCCCCGGCCCGCAGTCGTGTGCGCAGGATGCGGGGACAGGAGATGACAGGAGAATTGGACACGTGCAGCTGGTAGTCGCTCGGATCGGCCGCGCCCACGGCATCAAGGGCGAGGTCACCGTCGAGGTACGTACCGACGAGCCGGAGCTGCGGCTCGCGCCGGGCGCCGTCCTGGCCACCGACCCGCCCTCCACCGGGCCCCTCACCATCGCCACCGGCCGCGTGCACAGCGGCCGCCTGCTCCTGCGCTTCGAGGGCGTCGCCGACCGGACCGCGGCCGAGGCCCTGCGCAACACCCTCCTGATCGCCGACATCGATCCGGAGGAACTGCCCGAGGGCGAGGACGAGTACTACGACCACCAGCTCATGGACCTCGACGTGGTCACCGAGGACGGGACGGAGGTCGGCCGGATCACGGAGATCTCGCACCTGCCCTCCCAGGACCTGTTCATCGTGGAGCGTCCGGACGGGACCGAGGTGCTGATCCCCTTCGTGGAGCAGATCGTCACCGAGATCGACCTGGAGGAGCAGAAGGCCGTCATCGCGCCCCCGCCGGGCCTGATCGACGACCGCGCCGAGATCGACTCCTCCAGGGACTCGGACTCCGCGAAGGACGAGTCGTGATGCGCCTCGACGTCGTCACGATCTTCCCCGAGTACCTGGACCCGCTGAACGTCTCCCTCGTCGGCAAGGCACGCGCGCGTGGACAACTCGACGTCCATGTGCACGATCTGCGGGCCTGGACGTACGACCGGCACAACACGGTCGACGACACGCCGTACGGCGGCGGCCCCGGCATGGTCATGAAGACCGACCCCTGGGGCGACGCCCTGGACACGGTCCTCGCCGACGGCTACGACACCGGTGCCCGGGCGCCCGCGCTGATCGTGCCCACCCCCAGCGGCCGTCCCTTCACCCAGGAACTCGCTGTCGAACTCTCCGAGCGCCCCTGGCTGATCTTCACCCCGGCCCGCTACGAGGGCATCGACCGGCGCGTCATGGACGAGTACGCGACCCGTGTACCGGTGTACGAGGTGTCCATCGGCGACTACGTCCTCGCCGGCGGCGAGGCGGCCGTACTCGTCATCACGGAGGCCGTCGCCCGGCTGCTGCCCGGCGTCCTCGGCAACGCCGAGTCGCACCGCGACGACTCCTTCGCGCCCGGCGCGATGGCGAGCCTCCTGGAAGGCCCCGTCTACACCAAGCCGCCCCTGTGGCGCGGCCGGGACATCCCGGACACGCTGCTCAGCGGCCACCACGGCAAGATCGCCCGCTGGCGCCGCGACGAGGCCCTGCGGCGTACGACCCGCAACCGGCCCGACCTGATCGAGCGCTGCGACCCCAAGGCCTTCGACAAGAAGGACCGCGAGATGCTGTCCATCCTGGGCTGGGAGCCGGACCCGGCGGGGGAGCCGTACGGCCGATTTTGGCGGCGGGCCGAAGGCATGGAAGAATAGACCGCTGTTGTGCGCCCGTCCGGCGTGCGCCCCTGCCGCAGGGGGACACGACGTCCGCCCCGACCCGCACACGGCTTCGTGCAAACACCTAGTTGCCGCTGATGACCTGTGGCATCAGCGAAGAAAGCAGACGAAATGTCTCACCTGCTCGACTCCGTCGACGTCGCGTCGCTGCGCAGCGACATCCCGGCCTTCCGCCCGGGTGACACCGTCAACGTCCACGTGCGCGTCATCGAGGGCAACCGCTCCCGTGTGCAGCAGTTCAAGGGCGTTGTGATCCGTCGCCAGGGCTCCGGCGTCCGCGAGACCTTCACGGTCCGCAAGGTCTCGTTCTCCGTCGGCGTCGAGCGCACCTTCCCGGTGCACACCCCGATCGTCGAGAAGATCGAGCTGGTCACCCGGGGTGACGTGCGCCGCGCCAAGCTGTACTACCTCCGTGAGCTGCGCGGCAAGGCCGCGAAGATCAAGGAGAAGCGCGAGAGCTGAGCGCTCTCCGGCGTCCATGGCTCGGCGGGATAGCATCTCGCCCCGATGGACACCGAAGCACAGTCGACGGAACGCGACCGCTCCTCCCACCCGGAATCCCCGGGGCCGGAGGAACGGTCGCGTTTCGCGTTGGTGGCACGGATCGCCGACTGGCTGCCCGGCGGCCGGATCACCCTCACCCTCTTCACCTGCCTGCTGTTCTTGCTGGTCCTCAACACGTTCATGGTGCAACCGTTCCAGATTCCGAGCGGATCCATGGAGCAGGGTTTGAGGATCGGGGACCGCGTTCTCGTAAATAAGTTGGCGTACCGTTTCGGTGCCCAGCCGCACCGCGGGGACGTGATCGTGTTCGACGGCACCGGGTACTTCGGGGACGCCGACTACATCAAGCGCGTGGTCGGGGTGGGGGGAGACCATGTGGTCTGCTGCGACAAGAAGGGACGGATCGAGGTGAACGGCCGCGCGGTCGACGAGTCGGCCTTCCTCTATCCGGGGGACACCGCCTCCAGCGTGCCCTTCGACGTCGCCGTGCCCGCCGGTCACCTCTTCGTCCTCGGTGACCACCGCAGCGACTCCAGCGACTCCCGGGACCATCTCGGCTCCCCCGGCGGCGGCATGATCCCGGTCGGCGACGTCATCGGCCGCGCCGACTGGATCCTGTGGCCCTACGACCACTGGACCCACCTGTCGCGGCCCGCCGCCTACGCGCGCGTTCCGGAGCCGCCGAGAGGGGCGGGCACGCATGGGTAACCGCGGCAAGCCGCGTGGGGTGCCCGCCGGCCCCGCCGCCAACCTGCTGCCGACCGGATCACGCCGTACCGCCGCGCCCGGCGGCGGCCGTACGCGCGCGGAGCGACGGAAACTCCAGCGCAAGGTCAAGCGCAAGCGCCGGCGTTCAGCCGTTCGGGAGATCCCCCTTCTGGTCGGCGTGGCCGTCCTCATAGCGCTGGTCCTGAAGACCTTCCTCGTCCAGGCGTTCGTGATCCCGTCCGGCTCGATGGAGCAGACGATCCGGATCGGCGACCGCGTCCTGGTCGACAAGCTCACCCCGTGGTTCGGCTCCAAGCCCGAGCGCGGGGACGTCGTGGTCTTCCACGACCCGGGCGGCTGGCTGGCCGACGAGCAGACGGCCAAGAAGCACGACCCGGTCGTCGTCAAGCAGCTCAAGGAAGGCCTCACCTTTATCGGCCTGCTGCCCTCCGACAACGAGAAAGACCTGATCAAGCGGGTCATCGGGGTCGGCGGGGACCACGTCAAGTGCTGTGACGCGCACGGCCGCGTCACCGTCAACGGCGTACCGCTCACCGAAGGCGACTACATCTACCCGGGAGACGCCCCGTCCGCCCAGTCCTTCGACATCACCGTCCCCAAGGGGCGGCTGTGGGTGATGGGCGACCACCGGGGCAATTCCGCGGACTCCCGGTTCCACCAGGACACGCCCTACGGCGGAACTGTCTCCGAGAAGTCCGTGGTCGGCCGGGCCGTCGCCATCGGCTGGCCGATCGGCCACTGGACACGCCTGGAGGAACCTAAAACCTTCGCAAGCGTGGGGAACTCCGTGTCGGGTGCGACCGCCGGTCCTCGGCTGTCGCATAGGGTTGCCCCCGAGAATCCGAACGGACTGACCCAGCTCCCGACCCCTGCGGAACTCCCGCTCGTTATGGGAGTGGTGGGCCTGCACCGTATGCGGGGCAGGCAGCGGCACAGAGTAAGGAGTTGGCGTGGGGGATGTGGCGGTTGGCGCACGGTCGGGGCACGACGGCGAGGAGCACCGCGGACACCCCGTGGAAGCGAACGCCCCCGTGCCGGACGGCGCCATGACCTCAGGGAATGACCCGGCGGGCGACCAGGGCGGGCCCGACGAGGAACAGGGGCCCCGGACCGACGACGCGGGAGCGGGCGCCGGCGAGGCCGCCGGGCGGCCGAGGAAGCCGCCGCGCTCCTTCTGGAAGGAGCTGCCCATCCTCGTCGTCATCGCGCTGGTCCTGGCGCTGCTGATCAAGACGTTCCTGGTGCAGGCGTTCTCGATCCCGTCCGCCTCGATGCAGAACACCCTCCAGGTGGGTGACCGCGTCCTGGTCGACAAGCTCACCCCGTGGTTCGGCTCCAAGCCCGAGCGCGGCGAGGTCGTGGTCTTCCACGACCCGGACGACTGGCTGGCGGGCGAGCCGGCGCCGACCCCGAACGCCGTGCAGCAGGTCCTCAGCTGGATCGGCCTGATGCCGTCCGCCAACGAGAAGGACCTCATCAAGCGCGTGGTCGGCGTCGGCGGCGACACCGTCCAGTGCAAGGGCACCGGCCCACTGCTGGTCAACGGCCATGCGCTGAACGAGCCGTACGTCTACCCCGGCAACACGCCGTGCACCGACGACGACCTGGGCGGCCAGTTCAAGGTGAAGGTCCCCGCCGGCTACATCTGGGTGATGGGTGACCACCGCCAGAACTCCCGCGACTCGCGTTACAACCAGTCCGACAAGCACCACGGCATGGTCCCGGTCAGCGATGTCGTGGGCCGCGCGATCGTCAAGGCCTGGCCGATCAACCGCTGGGGCACCCTGCCGATCCCGGACACCTTCGACCAGCCGGGCATCTCCCAGCAGTCCTCGGCGTCCGCCGCTCTGACGGTGGCCCCGCAGGGCGTGGCCGTCGCGGCGGTGCTGCCGGTGGTGGTGTGGCGGCGCAGGCGGTCGGACCGGCTGGAGTCCAAGATCGACCGCAAGACGGCCACGGGCGGCCGGTGACCCGTCCTGACCACCGGTGACGCATCCGAACCACCCCTGACCGACGAGGGCCCGGCGCTTTCCGCCGGGTCGACGACCGACCGCCTGCGCGCCCACTGAGGCGATGCGCGGGCGGTCTCGCGTTTGCCGCGCCGACGGCTCGCCGGGGCGTCGGTCCGCGTCCCGGTCCCGGCCCGGCCGAGGCGATCCGGAACTCGTGAGTCCGCGAGGGCGGGTCTTTGCCTCCGGTCGTGGAACAGGGGCTGCCTCTGCCTGGTACCGCCGGGTAGGGTGCGGGTCCATGGGTGGCGAGAGCACGACGCGTACGGCCCCGCACAGCGGGGGGACAGGCACGGCACAGGCCGGCGGCAGCCGGCTCGGTCAGCGGCTGTCCGGTGTGGCCGTGGCACTGGGTCTGGTGCTGTTCCTCGGCGGATTCGGCTGGGCGGCGGTGAGCTACCGGCCGTACACCGTGCCCACCAGCTCCATGACACCCACGATCGACGCCGGCGACCGGGTGCTGGCGCAGAAGGTCGACGGCGGCGAGGTGCGCCGCGGTGACGTCGTCGTCTTCGAGGACAAGAGCTGGGTCAGCAACGCCAAGGTGGTCAAGCGCGTGGTCGCGGTCGGCGGCGACACCGTCGCCTGCTGCACGAACGGCAAGCTCACCGTCAACGGCAAGCAGATCGACGAGCCCTACCTGCCCAAGGGCAGCCTGGCCGAGAACCAGAACATCCCGGCGGTGAAGGTCCCCGAGGGACGTCTGTTCCTGCTCGGTGACGAGCGCCAGGGCTCCCTGGACTCCACGGCCCACCTCACCGACGGGGCCAAGGGCACGGTCTCCCGCGACGCCGTGACCGCCCGGGTGGACGCCGTCGTATGGCCCTGGAAGGGCTCGCTCAAGCGCCCCACCGGCTTCGAGACCCTCGGGGCGCTCTCGCAGCCCGGCCCGCTGGGCACGATCGAGCTGCTGATCGCCGCCGGCGCCGTCCTGGTCCTGGTCGGCGGCGCCTACGGTCCGATCGCGGGCCGCCTGGGCCGCTCCCGCGCCCGCGGGGCCCGCCCGGAGGCGGCCGGTGTCCGCTGAGACCCAGCGGACCGGCGAACAGGAGTACGAGGGGGGTCTGCGCAAGGTGGCCCGGGTGGTCCTCCTCGACCCCGAGGACCGCATCCTGCTGTTGCACGGCCATGAGCCGGACGATCCCGCCGACGACTGGTGGTTCACCCCGGGCGGCGGTCTCGAGGGCGCCGAGACGAGACAGGAGGCAGCGCTGCGGGAGCTGGCCGAGGAGACCGGCATCACCGAGGTCGAACTCGGCCCGGTGCTGTGGCGGCGCAGGTGCTCCTTCCCGTTCGCGGGCCGCCGCTGGGACCAGGACGAGTGGTACTTCCTGGCCCGTACGACCCAGACGGCCACAGCGGCGACGGGGCTGACGGAGCTGGAGCGGCGCAGTGTCGCCGGAGCGCGCTGGTGGACGTGTCAGGAACTGACCCGGGCACATGAGACGGTGTATCCGACCAGACTCGCCGAGCTGCTGCGCACGCTGCTCGACGAAGGTCCCCCGGCCGGTCCTGTGACCCTTGACGCGGAAATCGTCTGAGGGCTCGTCGGACTGGCGCACAATGGTGGGATCGCACGGCTGAAGGGGAACATGCCATGAGCGCCGAGGACCTCGAGAAGTACGAGACCGAGATGGAGCTGAAGCTCTACCGGGAGTACCGAGACGTCGTCGGTCTGTTCAAATACGTGATCGAGACCGAGCGGCGCTTCTACCTCACCAACGACTACGAGATGCAGGTGCACTCGGTCCAGGGCGAGGTGTTCTTCGAGGTGTCGATGGCCGATGCCTGGGTCTGGGACATGTACCGGCCGGCTCGCTTCGTGAAGCAGGTCAGAGTCCTCACGTTCAAGGACGTGAACATCGAGGAGCTGAACAAGACCGACCTGGAGCTTCCGGGCGGGTGACGGGGTTTTCCACAACCGCCGAGTAGCCCACCAAGATCAACAACTGTGGGCGGGATGCATGATCGTTGGCGCCGGAGGTGGTGCCGACATGAGCAACGCACGCAGTGCACTCGGCAGGTACGGCGAGGATCTGGCCGCGCGGCGGCTGGCCGAGGCCGGAATGACGGTCCTGGAGCGCAACTGGCGCTCCGGCAGGACCGGCGAGATCGACATCGTGGCCAGGGACGGCGACGTCCTCGTCGTGTGCGAGGTCAAGACCCGCACAGGCGGCTCCTTCGAGCATCCGATGGCCGCGGTGACCCCCGACAAGGCGGCCAGGCTGCGCGAGCTGGCCGAGCACTGGATCCAGGCCCACGGCGGCGCTCCGCCGGGCGGTGTGCGGATCGACCTGATCGGCGTCCTGCTGCCGCACCGGGGCGCGCCGACCGTGGAGCATGTGCGGGGGGTGGCCTGAATGGGATTCGCCCGCACCTGCTCGGTGGCACTCGTCGGCGTGGAGGGCGTCGTCGTAGAGGTCCAGGCCGACCTCGAACCCGGCGTCGCGGCCTTCACCCTGGTCGGCCTCCCGGACAAGAGCCTGACGGAAAGCCGGGACCGGGTACGGGCCGCGGTGGTGAACTCGGGCGGCGAGTGGCCGCAGAAGAAGCTCACCGTCGGTCTCAGCCCGGCATCCGTGCCCAAGGCCGGCTCCGGCTTCGACCTGGCCGTCGCCTGCGCGGTGCTCGGCGCCGCCGAACGGATCGATCCGCGCGTGCTGCAGGACATCGTCATGATCGGCGAGCTGGGCCTGGACGGCCGGGTCCGACCCGTCCGCGGCATCCTGCCGGCCGTCCTCGCCGCGGCCGACGCCGGATACGAGCAAGTGGTCGTGCCCGAGTGCGCCGCCGCCGAGGCCGCGCTGGTCCCCGGCGTCTCGGTGCTCGGTGTCCGCAGTCTGCGCCAGCTCGTCGCCGTCCTCACCGAGGAGCCCGTGCCCGAGGAGCAGCCGGACGAACGGGGACGCCCCGACCCCCTCCTGGCCGGTCTGCGCCTGCCGGGCGCGGGTGCGGCCACCGGCATGCACAGCACCGGCGCCGCGGAGCACGACCACGATCACGACCTGGCCGACGTCGTGGGCCAGACCTCGGCCCGCACGGCCGTGGAGGTGTCCGCCGCCGGAGGGCACCACCTGTTCCTCGAAGGCCCGCCCGGAGCGGGCAAGACCATGCTCGCCGAGCGACTGCCCGCGATCCTGCCGGGGCTCACCAGGGAGGACTCGCTGGAGGTCACGGCGGTGCACTCGGTGGCCGGGCTGCTGCCGCCCGGCAAGCCGCTCATCGACGTCGCCCCCTACTGCGCCCCGCACCACTCGGCCACGATGCAGTCACTGGTCGGCGGAGGTCCCGGCATCGCACGCCCCGGCGCGGTGTCGCTGGCCCACCGCGGCGTGCTGTTCCTGGACGAGGCGCCCGAGTTCCGCAGCCAGCCCCTGGACGCGCTGCGGCAGCCGCTGGAGTCGGGGCACGTCGTGATCGCGCGCAGTGCGGGTGTCGTCCGGTTCCCGGCACGCTTTCTCATGGTGCTGGCGGCCAATCCCTGCCCCTGCGGGCGCTTCTCGCAGCGCGACTCCCTGTGCGAATGCCCTCCGTCGGTGATCCGGCGCTACCAGTCCCGGCTCTCCGGCCCGCTGCTGGACCGGGTGGACCTGCGTGTCGAGGTCGACCCGGTCACCCGGGCCGAACTCACCGAACGCGGCGCCCGGGGCGAGTCCACGGCGACCGTGGCCGAGCGGGTGCGGCGGGCCCGGGAGCGCACGGCGGCCCGCCTGGCCGGGACCCCCTGGCGCACCAACAGCGAAGTGCCGGGACGGGACCTGCGCAGCCGCTATCACGCGGTGACCGGTGCGATGGACGAGGCCGAGCGCAACCTCGAACGGGGTGTGCTCACCGCCCGCGGTGTCGACCGGGTCCTGCGCGTCGCCTGGACGGTCGCGGACCTCGTCGGCCATGACCGCCCGGACGCGACCGACGTGGCTCTGGCCCTCCAGCTGCGCACCGGAGTCCCGCGAGGGGTGCCGATGGCCATCGGGGCGCTGACATGACGACGAACGGGGACCCGGCGGACCGGACGCTCGGGCGGGTCTTTCTCTGCCGGGTCGTCGAGCCGGGGGACGAGATCGCAGGGCGCTGGGTGCGCGAGTTCGGGGTGGGGGAGGTGGTGCGGCGGTTGAAGGAGGGGGCCGAGGAGTTGCCGGGGTTGCCCGGGGTGAGCGAGGTGCGGTGGGCCGGGCTGGTCGCGCGGGCTAGGCGGGCCGAGCCGGAGCGGGATCTGGCCGTGGCGCAGGCCGTCGGGGCCAGGTTCGTGGCACCCCACGACGCGGAGTGGCCCCGGCAGCTCGACGATCTCGGGGACGCCCGGCCGATCGGACTGTGGGTGCGCGGCCGGCCCAGCCTGCGGATCTGGGCACTGCGGTCCGTCGCCGTGGTGGGGGCGCGCGCCTGCACCGAGTACGGCACACACGTCGCCGCCACCCTCGCCGCAGGGCTCGCCGAGCGCGGCTGGGTGGTGGTCTCGGGCGGCGCGTACGGCATCGACGGCGCCGCCCACAGAGGCGCCCTCGCCGCCCGCGGAGCCACCGTCGCGGTCCTGGCCTGCGGCGTGGACCGGCCCTACCCGCGCGGTCACACCGCGCTCATCGAAAGGATCGCGGAGCAGGGACTGGTCGTCGGCGAGCTGCCCCCGGGAGACCATCCGACGCCGAGCCGGTTCATCCTCCGCAACCGTGTCATCGCTGCCCTGACCAGGGGTACCGTCGTCGTGGAGGCCGCCTGCCGCAGCGGCTCCCTGGCGACCGCGCGGGCCGCGCAGCGCCTCGGCCGGTTCACCATGGGCGTGCCAGGCCCCGTCACCAGCGCGCTCTCCGCCGGGGTGCACGAACTGCTGCGCGCAGAGGCCGCCCTGGTCACCGACGCGGCGGAGATCGTGGAGCTGGTGGGCGACATCGGGGAGCTGGCGCCGGCCCGGCACGGCCCGGTGCTCCCGCGTGACCTGCTGGCACCTGCCGTCCGGGCCGTCCTCGCCGCCCTGCCCGGCGATCGCGCGGCCGCCGCCGACGAGATCGCGCTCGGCACGCCGACCACCCGGGACGACGCGATCGCGAGACTGTACGAACTCCGAGCACTTGGATACGTCGAACGACACGGCGACGGCTGGAAGTTGACACGCCAGGCGATGATGTCGGTCCGCACCGGTCACAGTCCGTGCTGATCGAGCGTGTTCGGCCGTCCGGGGGAATCCCCGACGCCCTTGATGTTTCCCGGAGTTGGCACTCCGGCTGGTCACACAGAGCGAGTCGCGAAACGAGCGCGCGGGGCCGCCCGGAGCGCCCCGCGCACGAGTGGAGCCTCGGTGTTCGCACACCGCGACAGCCCAGTCACGCTACGCTCACAAAGGAGCCGGCGCAGATCCCGCCAACTCGACACCAGACCGACAGCTCACCCAGGTAGCCCACTCCGTCCCACGCAACCCCGTCCCGTCCCACTCGCGGCACTTCACAGCACTTCACGGCAGAACGGCACAAGGCGACGAATGCCCCAGCACACCTCCGGGTCCGACCGGGCGGCGATCCCCCCAGCCGCCCGCGACGGTGGCAGCGTGCGGCCGCCCGCTCCCTCGACGCTCGACGAGCTGTGGCGGTCGTACAAGGCGACGGGGGACGAACGGCTGCGGGAGCAGCTGATCCTGCACTACTCGCCGCTCGTGAAATACGTCGCGGGGCGGGTGAGCGTCGGGCTGCCGCCCAATGTGGAGCAGGCCGACTTCGTCTCCTCGGGAGTCTTCGGGCTGATCGACGCGATCGAGAAGTTCGACATCGACCGGGAGATCAAGTTCGAGACGTACGCGATCACCCGGATCCGGGGCGCGATGATCGACGAGCTGCGGGCGCTGGACTGGATCCCTCGGTCGGTGCGGCAGAAGGCGCGGAACGTGGAGCGGGCCTACGCCACCCTGGAGGCGCGGTTGCGGCGCACTCCGAACGAGGGTGAGGTCGCCGCGGAGCTGGGCATGGACGTCGACGAGCTGCACGCCGTGTTCAGCCAGTTGTCGCTGGCCAACGTGGTCGCGCTGGAGGAGCTGCTGCACGTCGGCAGCGAGGGCGGCGACCGGCTCAGCCTCATGGACACGATCGAGGACACCGCCGCGGACAATCCGGTGGAGGTGGCCGAGGACCGCGAGCTGCGCAGATTCCTCGCGCGGGCGATCAACACGCTGCCCGAGCGCGAGAAGACCGTGGTCACGCTGTACTACTACGAGGGGCTCACCCTCGCCGAGATCGGCAATGTCCTCGGGGTCACCGAGAGCCGGGTCAGTCAGATCCACACCAAGTCGGTGTTGCAGCTGAGGGCAAAGCTGGCGAGCTTCGGGCGCTGAGTCCTCCCCTTCCGGGACGGGGGGTCCGTAAAGTGGTTGACGTGCCAAGGATTCGAGCGGCCTCCGTGGCCGAGCACCGGTCGATGCAGCGAGCCGCCCTGCTGGACGCGGCTCGCTCCCTGCTGTCCGAGGGCGGGACGGAGGCGCTGACCTTCCCGGCGCTCGCCGAGCGCACCGGGCTGGCGCGGTCGTCCGTGTACGAGTACTTCCGTTCGCGGGCCGCCGTGGTCGAGGAGCTGTGCGAGGTCGACTTCCCCGTGTGGGCGGCGGAGGTCGCGGCGGCGATGGAGCGGGCGGAGTCGGCCGAGGGCAAGGTCGAGGCGTATGTGCGCCGGCAACTGGCGCTGGTCGGGGACCGGCGGCACCGGGCGGTCGTCGCCATCTCCGCGAGCGAGCTGGACGCCGGGGCGCGGGAGAAGATCCGGGCGGCGCACGGCGGGCTGGTCGCGATGATCGTCGAGGCACTCGGCGAGATGGGGCACGAGCAGCCTCGGCTGGCCGCGATGCTTCTGCAGGGGACCGTGGACGCGGCGGTGCGGCGGATCGAGCTGGGGGCGGCGGAGGATCCCGAGGTGATCACGGATGCCGCGGTGGGCATGGTTCTGCGGGGTGTGAAGGGCTGAGCGCTGCCGACGCCGACGCCGACGCCGACGCCGGCGCCGTGCGGGTGCGGCGTGGGGGCGCTCGCCCGCGGCGAGAGGGTGCCCCCCGGCGGCTACCCGGGGGTCGGTACGCCCAGGACCGGCAGCAGGCGCGACGGCCCCGTCCGCAACAGCCCCGGCGGCAGCAAGGACAGCGGGTCCAGGTAGGACTCCCCTCTGCGCAGGCCCCAGTGCACGCAGGTGACGGGGCAGTGCGACCACGTCGCCTCGACCGTGCCGAGCACCTCACCCGGTCCCACCGCGTCCCCCTTGCTCACCGACGGGTTCACCGGCTCGTACGTCGTCCGCAGAGCGGTCCCCGTCAACTCCACCGACACCACACCCCGGCCCGCCACCCGGCCCGCGAAGGTCACCCGGCCGGCCGCAACCGCCCGTACCGGAGCACCGGGGGATGCGCCCAGGTCCACACCGCGGTGCCCCGGGCCGTACACCGTCGCCGGGGGCTCCCAGCCCCGTAGCACCACCGGCCGGACGCCCACCGGCCAGGCTCGGCCGATGGCCGCCACCCGGCCCCCGGGAGCCGGCGGCGGCGCCGGGGCGGGGGCGTCCGCCCAGGCCAGGGGGGCCAGTACCGTCATCGCCGGGGCCGTCAGCCAAGCCGCGGCCAAGGCCGCGCATCGCCTCACTCGTCGCATGCGAGAACCCTCCCGCAGCCCCGCCGGTCACGGACGGGGGCTGTGGACCGCTCCCCGGTTGTGGACAGCGGCGTCACCCGGTGCCTCGGCGGTCCCGTACACTTCTTCTGGCGATCCGGGTCACCGGGTCGACTTCGCACGCCCCGACACCAGGCCGGTCACCGGCCGGTGTCAGCGCCCCTCGGTCCTTCGCGGCACGGCGCATCGCGGGCGTCAGGCGCGTCCGCCGTCCGGCGGACGCGGCACAACCGAGAACAACGAGGAGTTGCGGCCATGGCCGTCGTCACGATGCGGGAGCTGCTGGAGAGCGGCGTCCACTTCGGTCACCAGACCCGTCGCTGGAACCCGAAGATGAAGCGCTTCATCTTCACCGAGCGCAACGGCATCTACATCATCGACCTGCTCCAGTCGCTGTCGTACATCGACCGCGCCTACGAGTTCGTCAAGGAGACCGTCGCCCACGGCGGCACGGTCATGTTCGTCGGCACCAAGAAGCAGGCGCAGGAGGCCATCGCCGAGCAGGCCACCCGCGTCGGCATGCCCTACGTCAACCAGCGCTGGCTGGGCGGCATGCTCACCAACTTCTCGACCGTCTACAAGCGTCTGCAGCGCCTCAAGGAGCTCGAGCAGATCGACTTCGAGGACGTCGCCGCGTCCGGTCTGACCAAGAAGGAGCTTCTCGTGCTCTCGCGCGAGAAGGCCAAGCTGGAGAAGACCCTCGGTGGTATCCGCGAGATGCAGAAGGTGCCCAGCGCCGTCTGGATCGTGGACACCAAGAAGGAGCACATCGCGGTCGGCGAGGCCCGGAAGCTCAACATCCCGGTCGTCGCCATCCTCGACACCAACTGTGACCCCGACGAGGTCGACTACAAGATCCCGGGCAACGACGACGCGATCCGCTCCGTCACCCTGCTCACCCGTGTGATCGCCGACGCGGTCGCCGAGGGCCTCATCTCCCGCTCTCGCGTCGCCACCGGTGACAAGGGCGAGAAGGCCGCGGGCGAGCCGCTCGCCGAGTGGGAGCGCGACCTGCTCGAGGGTGAGAAGAAGGCTGACGAGGATCCGGCCGCCGAGGCTCCGGCTGCCGAGGCCCCGGCCGCTGAGGCCCCTGTCGCCGAGGCTCCGGCTGCCGAGGCCGCTCCGGCCGAGGAGAAGCCCGCCGAGGGCGAGCAGGCCTGACACAGGCGTTGACAGCGGGGGCGGTACGAAATCCGACAGCGCCTTCGGCGCGGACAAGTCCGCCCCCGCTGTTCACCCGCAGGTCGGCACGAGGTATGCGGTCCGCGGCTATATGTGGAACGCATACCGTGCGGATCTGAAGACCTTCCAGACTTCGAGAAAGACTCACAGACTCATGGCGAACTACACCGCCGCTGACGTCAAGAAGCTCCGTGAGCTCACCGGCGCCGGCATGATGGACTGCAAGAAGGCGCTGGACGAGGCCGAGGGCAACGTCGACAAGGCCGTCGAGGCGCTGCGCATCAAGGGCCAGAAGGGCGTCGCCAAGCGCGAGGGCCGCTCCGCCGAGAACGGCGCCGTGGTCTCCATCATCGCCGACGACAACTCCTCCGGTGTCATCGTCGAGCTGAAGTGCGAGACGGACTTCGTCGCCAAGGGCGAGAAGTTCCAGGCCGCGGCCAAGGCCATCGCCGAGCACGTCGCCAAGACCTCCCCGGCCGACCTCGAGGCCCTGCTCGCCTCCGAGATCGAGGCCGGCAAGACCGTCCAGGCGTACGTGGACGAGGCCAACGCCAACCTCGGCGAGAAGATCGTCCTGGACCGCTTCGCGCAGTTCTCCGACGGCTTCGTGCTCGCCTACATGCACCGCACCATGCCCGACCTGCCCCCGCAGATCGGTGTCCTGGTCGAGCTGGACAAGCCGAACGCCGAGATCGCCAAGGGCATCGCGCAGCACATCGCCGCCTTCGCGCCGAAGTACCTCTCCAAGGAGGACGTGCCGGCCGAGGTCGTCGAGACCGAGCGTCGTGTCGCCGAGGAGACCACCCGCGCCGAGGGCAAGCCCGAGGCCGCCCTGCCGAAGATCGTCGAGGGTCGCCTCAACGGCTTCTTCAAGGACGCCACGCTGCTCGGTCAGCCGTACGCGCTCGACAACAAGAAGTCGGTCCAGAAGGTGCTGGACGAGGCCGGTGTCACCCTGAAGCGCTTCTCGCGCATCAAGGTCGGCATCTGAGTCCGTACCGCGATCGACGCACGACCCGCGGAGGAATCCCGATAGGGTCGACAGCAGTCGTCCGCGCACACCGCCACACCCGGGCGTGGGGCGGACGGCAGCAGATCTGACGAGGAGGCCATTGCCGCGCATGGGAGCGAAAAGCGACCCCATCGGCAATGGCCTTCTTCGTATGTGCAACACGTGAAAGAGGCGGGATCTCCCATGACCACCAAGGCCCAGAAGAGCGACGACGGCAAAGTACGCGGCCGGTTTCTGCTGAAGCTGTCCGGAGAGGCCTTCTCCGGCGGCGGGGGCCTGGGCGTGGACCCGGACGTGGTGCACAAGATCGCCCGCGAGATCGCGGCCGTCGTCCGGGACGGCGCGGAGGTCGCGGTCGTCATCGGCGGCGGCAACTTCTTCCGCGGCGCGGAGCTGCAGCAGCGCGGCATGGACCGGGCCCGCTCCGACTACATGGGCATGCTCGGCACCGTGATGAACTGCCTCGCCCTCCAGGACTTCCTGGAGAAGGAAGGCATCGACAGCCGGGTGCAGACCGCCATCACCATGGGCCAGGTCGCCGAGCCGTACATCCCGCTGCGCGCCGTGCGCCACCTGGAGAAGGGCCGCGTGGTCATCTTCGGCGCCGGTATGGGCATGCCGTACTTCTCCACCGACACCACCGCCGCCCAGCGCGCCCTGGAGATCGACGCCGAGGCCCTGCTCATGGGTAAGAACGGCGTGGACGGGGTCTACGACTCCGACCCGAAGACCAACCCGGACGCCGTCAAGTTCGACGCCCTCGGGTACGGCGAGGTCATCACCCGCGACCTGAAGGTCGCCGACGCCACCGCCGTCACGCTGTGCCGCGACAACAAGCTCCCGATCCTCGTCTTCGAGCTTCTCGCGGAGGGCAATATCGCCCGCGCCGTCAAGGGTGAGAAGATCGGCACGCTGGTGGGCGAACAGGGTAGCCGGGACTGACCCGTACCGGCACCTCCTTCGCCGGGGGCGCCACCTGACCCGCCACCTTTCCGGGGGACGGGCGGGACGCGCCCTGGCCGGGGGATGGACAATGTCCTGCCGGTCCGGAACCGTGCAGGAAGAAGACGCGACGCAGCCGGCCGCCAACCGACTTCAGGAACCGCAGCCGGGCCTTACTCAAGACACACAGGAGCAAGTGGTGATCGAAGAGATCCTTCTCGAGGCCGAGGAGAAGATGGAGAAGGCCGTTGTGGTCGCCAAGGAGGACTTCGCAGCGATCCGCACCGGCCGTGCGCACCCGGCGATGTTCAACAAGATCGTGGCCGACTACTACGGTGCGCTGACGCCGATCAACCAGCTGGCCTCGTTCTCCGTGCCCGAGCCGCGCATGGCGGTCGTGACGCCGTTCGACAAGAGCGCGCTGCGCAACATCGAGCAGGCGATCCGCGACTCCGACCTGGGCGTCAACCCCAGCAACGACGGCAACATCATCCGGGTGACGTTCCCCGAGCTGACCGAGGAACGCCGCCGCGAGTACATCAAGGTCGCCAGGGGCAAGGCCGAGGACGCCAAGGTCTCCGTCCGCTCCGTGCGCCGCAAGGCCAAGGACGCCCTCGACAAGCTCGTCAAGGACAAGGAGTCCGGCGAGGACGAGGTCCGCCGTGCGGAGAAGGAGCTGGACGACACCACGGCGAAGTACGTCGCCCAGGTGGATGAGCTCCTGAAGCACAAGGAAGCGGAGCTGCTCGAAGTCTGATGACCGACTCTTCCTGGGGGGCACCGCCGCCGGCGGGGCAGGCCGGCTTCTGGGGGCCCACCGCGCGTGGGCCTGTCCAGGGGGCCGCCCCGGCGGGTCCCGCGTACGATGCGCCTGAGGCGCAGCACACTCGCCCCATGCCCATCGTGCCCGACGAGCCCGCCCATGGCGGGGGCCAGGACGACGACCGGGGGGCCGCTCGGCCGAGTGGTCCCTTGTTCCAGGACGAGTTCCGCCCAGGGTTCGCACAGCCCCGGACAGTCCCGGCCGAGAAGCAGAATCCGGAGCCCATGCCCGACGCCCACCAGCCGGCGCCAGCGCCGCAGAAGAAGAGCGCGGGCCGTGACCTGAGCGCGGCCATAGGGGTCGGGGTCGGGCTCGGTGTGGTGATCATCGCCTCCCTGTTCGTCTACAAGGCCGTGTTCGTCGGTGTGGTCGCGGTCGCCGTCGTCGTCGGTCTGTGGGAGCTGACCAGCAGGCTGCGGGAGCGCAAGGGCATCAAGGCGCCGCTGGTGCCGCTCGCGGTCGGCGGTGCGGCGATGGTGGTCGCCGGGTACGTGCGCGGCGCCGAGGGCGCGTGGGTCGCCATGGCGCTCACGACCCTGGCCGTCCTGGTCTGGCGCATGACGGAATCCCCGGAGGACTATCTCAAGGACGTCACGGCGGGCGTCTTCGCGGCGTTCTACGTGCCGTTCCTCGCCACGTTCGTCGCGATGATGCTGACCGCTCAGGACGGCCCCTGGCGCGTCCTGACGTTCCTTCTCCTCACCGTCGTCAGCGACACCGGCGCGTACGCGGTCGGCTGGCGCTTCGGCAAGCACAAGCTCGCCCCGCGCATCAGCCCCGGCAAGACCCGCGAGGGCCTGCTGGGCGCGGTGCTGTTCGCGATGGTCGCGGGCGCGCTGTGCATGCAGTTCCTGATCGACGACGGCACCTGGTGGCAGGGTCTGCTGCTCGGTCTCGCGGTCGCGGCCAGCGCCACGCTGGGCGACCTCGGCGAATCCATGATCAAGCGTGACCTGGGCATCAAGGACATGGGCACCTTGCTCCCCGGCCACGGCGGCATCATGGACCGCCTGGACTCACTCCTGCCGACGGCCCCGGTGGTCTGGCTGCTGATGGTGGTCTTCGTCGGCTCCGCGTGAGCCCTGTGCCGTACGGCTTCCGGGCCCCCGTCCTGTGAGAGGGCGGGGGCCCGTCGCGTGTCCGGGGGCGGGGCGGCCGTGGGGGGCGCCTCAGACGGCGGGCGTGGCGCGGATGGCGGCGATGTCGAACTGCAGACGTACCGTCTCGCTCACCATGGTCCCGCCCTGAAGGAGCCGGGCGTCGTACGTCAGACCCCAGTCGGAGCGGTTGATGGTGGTGGTGCCGTCGAAACCGACGCGCTCGTCGCCGAACGCGTCCGTGACATGACCGATGTAGGTGAGTTCCAGATCGACGGGGCGGGTGGTGTCCTTGATCGTGAGATCGCCGGTCATCCGGTAGACGTTCTTGCCCACGAGCTGCACGGTCGTGCTCGTGAAGGTCATCCGCGGGTGAGCCGCGGCGTCCAGGAACTCCCGGCCGACCAGATGCGCGTCGCGCTGCTCCACGCCGGTGTCGACGCTGGCGGTGTAGAGCACGAGGTCGGCCCGGGAGCGGGCCGGGTCGCGGCCGTCGAAGCGCAGCCGGCTCTCGTACTGCGTGAAGGCGCCGCGCACCGTCGTGACCATCGCGTGCCGCACGGAGAACCCGATCCTGCTGTGCGCGGGATCGATCATCCAATCGCCGGTGAGGTCCGCCAGCGCGGGATCCGGCAGAACGGCGGTGGCACGGGCACTGGCCACCGGGGCGGCGGTCGCCACGGCAGCGGCAGCCGGCTGCGCGCGCCGGTGGAAGGAGGAGTTGCGGCCGAAAAGGTTCATGGCTCATGTGGTTACGTCAGGGCCAGGGACGGGACAAGGCCCGACCAGGAAACCCGACCGTTCGTCAGCAGAACTTCACAGGCCACCGCGTGCACAACCCCGGCAACCGGCTCCGCGGCGTCGTCGCCCCGCGCAGCCTCACGGCCCGAAGACCACGGGAAGAAGGCTTTCCGCCGGAGCTCGCGGCCGTCCGCGTCCGCGGAAAGCGACGCGTACGGCCTGGGCCCGCCACGATCTTGTCCGGGCCGTCCCCGACCCGTCCGGGGCCGCCCGGCAGCGACCGGTGACGACGGGTGCCGACAGCCGTGGCGACCGACGCCCCAGGTCACCCAATTGGATCTGAGACACTGGTACAGCCATGCCTAAGCCCGGAGAACTCACTTTCGTCGCGCCGCGCGGAGCCCAGAAGCCGCCGCGGCATCTTGCCGATCTCACGCCTGCCGAGCGCAAGGACGCGGTGGCCGAGACCGGTGAGAAGCCGTTCCGCGCCAAGCAGCTCTCGCAGCACTACTTCGCGCGGTACGCGCACGACCCGCAGCAGTGGACCGACATCCCCGCCGGGGCGCGCGACAAGCTCCGCGACGCGCTGTTCCCGGAGCTGATGACGGTCGTCCGGCATCTGTCGACCGATCAGGGGACCACGCGCAAGACGCTGTGGCGGCTGTTCGACGGGACGCTCGTCGAGTCCGTGCTGATGCGGTATCCGGACCGGGTGACCATGTGCATCAGCTCGCAGGCGGGCTGCGGCATGAACTGCCCGTTCTGCGCCACGGGCCAGGCGGGCCTGGACCGGAATCTGTCCACCGCCGAGATCGTCCACCAGATCGTGGACGGGATGCGTGCGCTGCGGGACGGCGAGGTGCCGGGTGGTCCGGCGCGGCTGTCCAACATCGTGTTCATGGGCATGGGCGAGCCGCTCGCCAACTACAAGCGCGTCGTCGGCGCCGTCCGGGCGCTCACCGACCCGGCCCCCGACGGGCTGGGGCTGTCGCAGCGCGGGATCACCGTGTCCACCGTCGGGCTCGTGCCGGCCATCCACCGGTTCGCCGACGAGGGCTTCAAGTGCCGCCTCGCGATCTCCCTGCACGCCCCCGACGACGAGCTGCGCGACACCCTCGTCCCCGTGAACACGCGGTGGAAGGTGCGCGAGGTGCTGGACGCCGGGTTCGAGTACGCCGAGAAGAGCGGGCGCCGGCTGTCGATCGAGTACGCGCTGATCCGGGACATCAACGACCAGGCCTGGCGCGGTGACCGGCTCGGCCGGCTGCTCAAGGGCAAGCCGGTGCACGTCAACCTCATTCCGCTGAACCCGACGCCGGGGTCGAAGTGGACCGCCTCGCGACCCGAGGACGAGAAGGCGTTCGTCGAGGCGATCGCCGCCCATGGCGTGCCGGTGACGATCCGGGACACCCGTGGGCAGGAGATCGACGGGGCCTGTGGTCAGCTGGCGGCCACCGAGCGGTAATCTGGCCGGGTCACCCACATCTTCATAGCGCTCACAACTTCACAGCACCCACATCTTCATATTCCGACAGGGGAGCGCCACAGCGCTGAGAGTGCGGCAACCGGGCCGCAGACCCTCTGAACCTCGCCCAGGTCATTCTGGGTAGGAAGTTCGGTCATCACTCGAGCTGTTGCGCCCTGCCCGGCCGCCTTCGCACAAGGCCGGACGGGGCCGCGTTCTTCCTGGTCAACCCCAGGAGGACATCCAGTGCACAACAAGACCTTCACGGCCGTGGCGGTCGGGCTCGGCCTGATCGCGCTGTCCGCGTGCGGATCGTCGGACACCAAGAGCGCCGCGGACGCCAAGACCGTGACGCTCGTCAGCCACGACTCGTGGGCCGTCTCCAAGAGCGTGCTGCGGGACTTCGAGAAGAAGACCGGGTACAAGGTCCACGTCCTCAAGGACGGCGACGCCGGCCAGGCCGTCAACAAGGCGATCCTGACCAAGGACAACCCGCAGGGCGACGTCTTCTTCGGCGTCGACAACACCCTGCTGTCCCGCGCTGTCGACAACGGCCTCTTCCAGCCGTACACGGCCAAGGGCCTCGACAAGGTCGGCGCCGCCTATCAGCTGGACCAGGGCAGGCACCGGGTCACGCCCGTCGACTACGGCGACATCTGCGTCAACTACGACAAGGCCTACTTCAGCGCGCACAAGCTGACCCCGCCGCAGTCCTTCGCCGACCTGACCGAGCCGAAGTACAAGAACCTTCTGGTCACCGAGAACGCTGCTACCTCCTCACCCGGCCTCGGCTTCCTGCTCGGCAGTGCCGCGCGGTTCGGCGACCAGGGCTGGCAGGGCTGGTGGAAGAAGCTCCAGGCCAACGGCGTCAAGGTCGTCGACGGCTGGGAGCAGGCCTACTACCAGGAGTTCTCCGGGTCGTCCGAGGGCAAGAAGGCCGGCGGCGACCGGCCGCTGGTGGTGTCGTACGCCTCTTCCCCGCCCGCCGAGGTGATCTACGCCAAGAAGCGGCCCAGCACCGCCCCGACCGGCGTGGCGAGCGGCACCTGCTTCCGGCAGATCGAGTTCGCGGGGCTGCTGAGCAACGCCAAGAACCCCACGGGCGCCAAGGCGTTCATCGACTTCCTGGTCTCCAAGGAGTTCCAGGAGGACATGCCGCTGAACATGTACGTCTACCCGGTGCTGAACGGCGCGAAGGTGCCCACCGAGTTCACCGAGTACGGCCCGGCCGCCCAGCACCCCGAGACCATGGCCCCCGGCAAGATCGCCGCCAATCGTGACCAGTGGGTCAAGGCGTGGACGTCACTCGTACTCAAGTAGCGAGGACCCGGCGGGGGAGCGCGGCGCGGCTCGGGCTGCTGGCCCTGCCCGTCGCGTTCTTCGCCGTGTTCTTCGCCTGGCCCGTCGCCGCGATCGTCGCGCGCGGGCTCAAGGCGGACGGCGCCTGGCAGTTCGGGCGGATCGCGGACGTGGTCACGCAGCCGGACATCCGGCACGTGCTGTGGTTCACCACCTGGCAGGCGCTCGCCTCCACCGCGCTCACGCTGCTCCTCGCGCTGCCCGCCGCGCATGTCTTCGCCCGGCTCGACTTCCCGGGCAAGCAGCTGCTGCGGGCCGTGGTCACCGTGCCGTTCGTGCTGCCGACCGTCGTCGTCGGCAGCGCGTTCCTGGCGCTGGTCGGCCGGGGCGGCCTGCTGGACGAGCTGTGGGGCGTACGGCTGGACACCACGGTGTGGGCGATCCTGCTGGCGCACGTCTTCTTCAACTACGCGGTCGTCGTACGGACCGTGGGCGGGCTGTGGGCCCAGCTCGACCCCCGTCAGGAGGAGGCCGCCCGGATGCTGGGCGCCTCGCCGCTGAAGGCCTGGCGCAAGGTGACCCTGCCGGCCCTGGCGCCCGCCGTGGCCGCCGCCGCGCTGATGGTGTTCCTGTTCACCTTCACCTCCTTCGGTGTCGTCCAGATCCTCGGCGGCCCCACGTTCTCGACCCTCGAAGTCGAGATCTACCGGCAGACCTCCGAGATCTTCGACCTGTCCTCGGCCGCGGTCCTCACCCTCGTCCAGTTCGTCGCGGTCGGCGCGATCCTCGTCGTGCACGCCTGGACGGTGCGGCGCCGGGAGACCGCCCTGCGCCTCGTCGACCCCAGGACCACCGCCCGTCGCCCGCGCGGCGCCGGCCAGTGGGCCCTGCTCGCCGGGGTCCTCGCCACCATCGCGCTGCTGCTGGTCCTGCCGCTCACCGTGCTCGTCCGCCGCTCCCTCGACGCGCCCGGCCTCGGCTACTACCGGGCGCTCGCGCACGCCGACGGCGGTACGTTCCTGGTGGCGCCCGTGCACGCGGTGTGGACCTCGCTGGAGTACGCCGTCGCCGCCACGGCCATCGCCGTGGTGATCGGAGGTCTCGCCGCCGCCGCGCTGGCCCGGCGGGACGCCGGCCGGCTGGTGCGGGGCTTCGACGCGCTGCTGATGCTGCCGCTCGGGGTGTCCGCCGTGACGGTCGGCTTCGGCTTCCTCATCGCCCTCGACAAGCCGCCGCTGGACCTGCGGCAGTCCTGGATTCTCGTGCCGCTCGCACAGGCGCTGGTGGGTGCCCCGTTCGTCGTACGGACCATGCTGCCGGTGCTGCGCGCGGTGGACGCCCGGCTGCGCGAGGCCGCCGCCGTGCTCGGGGCTTCGCCCTGGCGGGTGTGGCGGGAGGTGGACCTGCCGATGGTGCGGCGGGCGCTGCTGGTCGCGGCCGGGTTCGCGTTCGCCGTCTCGCTCGGTGAGTTCGGGGCGACCGTGTTCATCGCCCGGCCCGACAACCCGACGCTCCCGGTCGCTGTGGCCCGGTTGCTCAGCCGCCCCGGAGACCTCAACTACGGCCAGGCGATGGCCCTTTCGACCATTCTGATGGTGGTGTGCGCCGTCGCCCTGCTGATCCTGGAGCGGCTGCGCACCGACCGGACGGGGGAGTTCTAGATGCTGCTCAGCCTCGACGCCGCGACCGTGCGCTTCGGCGAGCGGGCCGTGCTCGACGCGGTCGGCCTCGACGTCGCCGAGCACGAGGTGGTGTGCGTGCTCGGGCCCAGCGGCAGCGGGAAGTCGACGCTGCTGCGGGCGGTCGCCGGGCTGCAGCCCCTGACCGGCGGAAGGATTCTGCTCGATGGCCGCGACCAGTCCGGCGTACCCGCGCACAAGCGGGGCGTCGGCCTGATGTTCCAGGACCACCAGCTCTTCCCGCAGCGGGACGTCGGCGCGAACGTGGCGTTCGGGCCGCGCATGCGCGGTGTCGCCAGGCGTGAACGGGACGCCGAGGTGGGGAAGTTGCTGGAGCTGGTCGGACTGCCGGGCGCCGCCCGCCGGGCCGTGGCCTCCCTGTCCGGCGGCGAGCAGCAGCGCGTGGCCCTCGCCCGCGCGCTCGCGCCGAGGCCCCGGCTGCTGATGCTCGACGAGCCGCTCGGCCAGCTCGACCGCTCGCTCAGGGAACGCCTGGTGGTCGAACTGCGCGAGCTGTTCGGCCGGTTGGGGACGACCGTGCTCGCCGTGACCCATGACCAGGGCGAGGCGTTCGCGCTGGCCGACCGGGTGGTGGTGATGCGGGACGGGCGGATCGCGCAGTCCGGCACGCCGCTCGAGGTGTGGCAGCGGCCCGCCGACGCGTTCGTGGCCCGCTTCCTCGGCTTCGACAACGTGGTCGGCGGGACGGTCGCCGGTACGGCCGCCGACAGCCCGTGGGGCAAGCTGCCGGTGCCCGAGGGCTCCCCGCAGGGCGGGCGCACCCTGGTGGTCCGGCCGGCCGGGGTGCGGCTCGTGGCGGCCGACGCCGGCCTGCCCTGCACGGTGACCGCCCGCACCTTCAAGGGCAGCCATGTGGCCGTCCGTCTCCAGCCCGGGGACGGACCCCGCCTGGAGGCCGCCTGCGCACTGCGGGACGCGCCGGAGGTCGGTGAGGCGGTCGGCGTGGAGTTCGACGCGGCCGAAATCGCCGTGCTCGACTGATCACCGCCCCCCTAGGGTGAGGGGCATGACTTTGCTCGCGCATGACCGCTACTGTGACGAAATCGCCCACCAGGTCGAACAGTTGAGGGCTGTCGTGACCTCCGGCGCCGATCTGTCCGCGACCGTGCCCACCTGCCCGGACTGGTCGCTGGAGGACCTCGTACGGCATATGGGGGGTGCCCTGCGCTGGGTGGACACCCTTGTGCGCACCCGGGCGCAGGAGAACGTTCCGGCGGAGCGGATCCCGCTGGCCAAGGGGCCGGAGAAGCAGGGCGACGCGGCCGCCCTGGACGAGTGGCTCGCCGAGACCGGCGACCTGGTCGTCGCCGCTCTGCGCGAGGCCGGGCCGGACACCGCGGTGTGGGCCTGGGCCGGGGTGGCGAACTCCGCGTTCTGGGCGCGCCGGATGGCCCACGAGATCACCGTGCACCGTGCCGACGCCACGCTCGCGGCCGGGCTGCCGTACGAGGTCGCGCCGGACATCGCCGTCGACGCGCTGGACGAGTGGCTGCAGCTCGTGCAGTGGGTGCAGCGGAACATGCCGCACGACGCGGCCAAGGACCTGCGCCGCCCGGGCAGCAGCATCCATCTGCACGCCACCGATCCGGCGCTGAACGCCGAGTGGCTGATCGAGCTGGGCGAGGAGTCGATCGCCTGGCGGCGCGGGCACGAGAAGGCCACGGTGGCCCTGCGCGGCCCGGTCACCTCCGTGCTGCTCGCCTTCTACCGCCGGCTGCCGCTGGACAGCCCCGGACTGGAGGTGCTCGGCGAGCGGGAGTTGCTGGAGTTCTGGCTGCGGCGGGCCACCTTCGGCTGACGCGGGTCGGACGGACGACCGCGGCCCGTCCCCTGGGGATAGGGGGACGGGCCGCGGTGGCGTACGAAGGGGTGAGGCGTCAGCCGTTGTCGCGCGCGCCACGACGGCGCATGCCGAAGAAGACCGCGCCACCGCCGACGACGACCAGCGCGCCCGCGATGCCGGCGATCAGGCCGGTGTTGGAACTGGCGCCGGTCTCGGCGAGGTTGGAGTCACCTGCCGCCGGGGACGGCGCGTTGCTCGGCACGGTGCCGGCCGGCGCGGAGCTGGACTCGGAGGCCGAGGGAGTCGGGGTCGCCGACTGGGCCGGGGCGGACTTCGACGGCGACGGCTTCGGCGTCGAGGAGGCCGGCGGGGTCGGGGTCGGGCTGTCGGTCTTGCAGGCGGTGGACGCGGTCACCAGGTCGGGCTGGACGTCCTCGTCGACGATGTGGCCTGCCTTGACGTGGACGCGGTACGTCGCGTTCGGCTTCCAGTCCTCCTGGATGCTGACCGCAGTGCCCTCGGCCGAGCCCTTGACCTCCTGCTGGCCCACCTTGTTCTCGACGCCACCGGTGCCCTTGAGGAACACGGAGACGATGGCCGAGGTACCGGAGGCGTCGGTGTCGGTGACGACGATGACGCCCTTGTCGCCGTCGCACTTGGCTTCGGCCTTGAAGTCACGGATGTTGCACGCGAGGGCGGAGCTGGACAGACCCAGCACCACCGCGGCCGAGGCGGAGGCAACACCCAGAATGCGCACGGAACGGCGTGCGCTACGGCGGGTTATGGACACGTTTGTCCTTTACAGAGTGCATAACTGCGGGGGGCTTTGGGGGAGTTGGGGCGACGGATGAGGTGAGGCCCCAGCACCCCCAGGAGGCTCACAGGTCTATAAGCGCTCCGTAAGCAGTGTCAATGCATATGCCGCCGAGGGGTGTTGGCTTTACCCGCTCATTAACCACCGGGACGTTTGATCGCGTCCGGAGCCCGCTCGTTCCGGTCAACCGGGGCGATACGGACTCCGTCGAACGACATGGACCGACAGATGAACCGACGGATGGACCGACGGGTGGCGCCCGGCCCGGAACGGGTCAGCCCTGGACGGCCGTCGGGTCCATCCACATGACCTCCCAGGAGTGGCCGTCGAGGTCGTCGAAGCCGCGCCCGTACATGAAGCCGTGGTCCTGGGTCTGGCCGCTCGGCTTGCCGCCCGCCGCGATCGCCCTGTCGACCAGCTCGTCCACCTTCTCGCGGCTCTCGGCGCTCAGACAGACCAGCACCTCGCTGGTCGTGGTGGCGTCGGCGATCTCCTTCTTGGTGAAGGTCGCGTAGAACGGCTTGGTGAGCAGCATCGCGACGATGGTGTCGCTGATCACCACGGAGGCGGCGTTCTCGTCGCTGAACTGCGGGTTGATCGTGTAGCCCAGGTCCGTGAAGAACCTCTTCGAGGCGTCGAGGTCGTTCACGGGCAGGTTCACGAAGATCATCTGCTGGTACATGAGGGTCTCTCCCGTAGTGGTTCGTGTGAGGGTCGGCGTGTTCGGTGGGTAGACCGGTGCCCCCGGGAGAACTCACCGGTCAGCGGGCCACCGGGAGTGCCGCCACGCCGGCGATGACGAGGGTGAGCGGCCCGAACACCGCCAGCAGGGCCCCGGCGCGCAGGGCGGCGGCCGCGCGCAGCGTGGTGACCGGGGCGCCGAGCCGCAGCAGCGCGGCGGTCGTGTCGGCCCGGCACTGGCGGGTCTCCACGGCCGCGGTGAGCACGGTGGCGACCGTGCAGCCGGTGACGAGCAGCGCGCCCAGGGTGGTCAGCGGGCCGAACGCCGGGGGTGAGCCGGCGTACAGCGTGGTCATGGCGTAGCCGGCGGACGTGACCGCGCTGACCACACCGAGAGGGCGGCCGATGCGGGTGGCCTCCGTCATGAGGACCCGGCCGGCGAGGAGGCGCAGCGCGCCGGGCCGGGTGGACTGCAGGAGCCGGCCGCACAGATGGGTGAGACCGGGGGCGGCGAGGACCAGGCCGCCGGCGGTGAGGAGCCAGCCGGCGAGCACGGCGAGGTTCGAACCGCCGGCGTAGGCCTGGACGGTGAGGCCCGTGGCGAGGAGGGCGACCCCCCAGGGGAAGTCGACGGGCGCGCCCTTCGGGCGCTGGTCTTCGGGGTCGCTCCAGTCGGCGTCCGGTGTCGGGGGCTCGGCGTCGGTCGCGGTCCGGGACCTGTCGGTCCGGGACCTGTCGGACGCCGGCCTGTCCGGCCGGGAGCCGTCGAGCCGAGGGTTACCGGCATGAAGACTGCCGGTCTGGAGGCTGCCGGTCCGAGGGCCGTCGGTGTGCGGGCTGTCGGTCTGCGGGCCGTCCTGCCCGCCGTCCTCGGCCGGCCGCTCGGCGACGCCGCTGCCCGAGGGCCGGCGGTCGCCCGGGGAGGGGCGGCCGAGGCGGGCGCCGAAGCGTCCGTACGCTCCGAACGTCTCCCGCGCCACCGCGCGGCCGTACGCCCCGAAACGGCCGTACGCGCGCACGCTCGGGGAGGCGGGGCGGGGGTCCCTCGGCTGCAGGGACAGGGCCACCGTCGTCGAGGCGGCGGCGGGGAGCAGGGCCAGCAGGGTCAGGGCCGCCGGGACGGGCAGCGGGAGGTCGGCCGCCAGGAAGTCCGCCGCCGCGCCGTCGAAGGGCATGCCCGTGAGGTCGCCGCGCAGATGGAGGAAGACCAGCAGGGCGAGCAGCGAGCCGAGCGCGCAGGACAGGGCCGTGGTCAGCGCGGAGATCGCCATCAGACGTGCTGGGCCGAGGCCTACGGCGGACAGGCCGGAGCGCGGCCGGGTGCCGGGGTCGGTGCGGGCGACGGCGAGCGCGAAGTAGACCGTGGCGGCGAACGGCACCGCGCACCAGGCGAGCCGCAGCGCGGCGGCGCCGGCCCGTTCCGGGTGGCCCAGGGCGTAGCCGAGGCAGGCCAGCATCAGGAAACCGGTGCCGCCGGCCGCCGCGGCCACCAGCAGGCGGCGCAGTTGGACGGCGGGCCGGGCCGCGCGGGTCAGACGGAGAGCGAGCACGCGGCCCGGCCTTCCGTGTCGTTCGCGTCCGGCAGGTGCAGGGTGCTCACGCGCCGGCCGTCCAGCAGGGCCAGGGTGCGGTCGGCGAGGGCGGCGGCGCCGGGGTCGTGCGAGGCGAGGACCACGGTGATGGCGTGCGAACGGGCGGCCGTGGTGAGCGTGCGCAGCACCTGGGTGCGGTCGGCGTGGTGCAGCGGTGCCGTGGGCTCGTCGGCGAACAGCACGGTGGGGGCCGGGACCAGCGCGCGGGCGATCGAGACACGCTGTCGTTCGGCCTGCTGGAGTTCGTAGGGGCGCTTGCGTGCCTTGTCGCCGACGTCGAGCCGCTCCAGCCACTCCAGCGCGGCGATCTTGGCCCTGCGGCGGCCGGCGCCGCGCAGCATCAGGGGGAGCGCGACGTTCTCCCAGGCGTTCAGCTCCGGGACCAGGACCGGCGCGGGATCGATCCAGCAGAAGCGGTCCCGACGCAGCCGCTCGCGGCGCATGGGGCCGAGGGTGTGCAGGGGCGTGCTGTTGAACCAGACCTCGCCCATGCGCACGGGCACCAGGCCGGACAGACAGCGCAGCAGGGTCGTCTTGCCGCTGCCTCGCGGACCGGTGACGGCGAGGATCTCGCCCTCGCGCACGGCGAGCGAGACCCCGGCGAGTGCGGGCGACCCGTCGGGGTGCCTGAAGTGCAGCGAGCGTGCCCAGAGCACGTCGTTGTCCGGCGGTGCCTCCATGGGCGTACACCTCGTTCTGATCCGTATTTCCCGCGCCTGTTCCCTCGTCCGGGGGAACGAACGCTGGGCTGATCGGTCACTGGAACGCTAGGCAGCCGTCACCGGAGGGCCGGACAGCACACGGCCCCGGGCCGCCGTTCTCACTCGAACGGGGGCACCGGGGCCGGTGTTGATCATCCAGAAGGATCATCCGAGGATCCGCGGAATCGGGATCTGCGGATCTTCGAGGACGATCGGTGCTGCGAGGACGGTCAGAGCTTCGTCCACGCCTCCGTGAGGGTGGCGCGCAGGATCTGCTCGATCTCGTCGAAGGTCTCCTGGTTGGAGATCAGCGGCGGGGCGAGCTGGATGACCGGGTCACCGCGGTCGTCGGCACGGCAGTACAGGCCGTTCTCGAACAGCGCCTTGGAGAGGAAGCCGTACAGGACGCGCTCGGTCTCCTCGTCGTTGAAGGACTCCTTGGTGTTCTTGTCCTTCACCAGCTCGATGCCGTAGAAGAAGCCGTTGCCGCGGACGTCGCCGACGATCGGCAGGTCGTGCAGCTTCTGCAGGGTCTGCAGGAAGGCGCCCTCGTTGTCCAGCACGTGCTGGTTGAGGTTCTCGCGCTCGAACAGGTCGAGGTTGGCGAGGCCCACGGCCGCCGAGACCGGGTGGCCGCCGAAGGTGTAGCCGTGCAGGAAGGTGTTGTCGCCCTTGTAGAACGGCTCGGCGACCCTGTCGGAGACGATGCAGGCGCCGATCGGGGAGTAGCCCGAGGTCATTCCCTTGGCGCAGGTGATCATGTCCGGGACGTAGCCGAACTTGTCGCAGGCGAACATCGTGCCCAGGCGGCCGAAGGCGCAGATGACCTCGTCCGACACGAGCAGCACGTCGTACTTGTCGCAGATCTCGCGCACGCGCTGGAAGTAGCCGGGCGGGGGCGGGAAGCAGCCACCGGCGTTCTGCACGGGCTCCAGGAAGACCGCGGCGACGGTCTCCGGGCCCTCGAAGAGGATCTCCTGCTCGATCTGGTCGGCGGCCCAGCGGCCGAAGGCCTCAGGGTCGTCGCCGAAGAGCGGGGCGCGGTAGATGTTGGTGTTCGGCACCTTGTGCGCGCCCGGGACCAGCGGCTCGAAGGGGGCCTTCAGACCCGGCAGGCCGGTGATGGACAGGGCGCCCTGCGGGGTGCCGTGGTAGGCGACGGCACGCGAGATGACCTTGTACTTGGTCGGCTTGCCCTGCAGCTTGAAGTACTGCTTGGCGAGCTTCCAGGCGGTCTCGACGGCCTCGCCGCCACCGGTGGTGAAGAAGACCTTGTTCAGGTCGCCCGGGGCGTAGTCGGCGAGCCGCTCGGCCAGCTCGACGGCCTTCGGGTGGGCGTAGGACCACACCGGGAAGAAGGCCAGCTCCTGGGCCTGCTTGAAGGCGGTCTCGGCGAGTTCCGTGCGGCCGTGACCGGCCTGGACCACGAAGAGGCCCGCGAGACCGTCGAGGTAGCGCTTGCCCTTGTCGTCGTAGATGTAGGTGCCCTCACCCCGGACGATGGTCGGGACGGGGGAGTTCTCGTACGAGGACATGCGGGTGAAGTGCATCCACAGGTGGTCGTACGCGGTGCGGCTGAGGTCCTTCTGGGTCACGGTTATCGGGTTCCCCACATGTAGGTCTGCTTCTTCAGCTTCAGATAGACGAAGCTTTCGGTGGAGCGCACCCCGGGCAGGGCCCGGATGCGTTTGTTGATGACGTCCAGCAGGTGGTCGTCGTCCTCGCAGACGATCTCGGCGAGGATGTCGAACGAGCCCGCGGCCATCACCACGTACTCGACTTCCGACATGCCGGTCAGCGCGTCCGCGATCGACTCGACATCGCCCTCGACGTTGACACCGACCATCGCCTGCCTGCGGAAGCCCACGGTGAGCGGGTCCGTGACGGCGACGATCTGCATCACGCCCTGGTCCAGCAGCTTCTGGACGCGCTGGCGCACGGCCGCCTCCGACAGGCCGACGGCCTTGCCGATCGCGGCGTACGGCCTGCGGCCGTCCTCCTGGAGCTGCTGGATGATGGCGAGGGAGACGGCGTCCAACTGGGGGGTGCCGCCGTTCCTGGACTCGCGGGTGGAGTCCCTCTGGTCTGCGCTTCGACTGGCCACGACCTCACTGTGCACGAGGTCTCGGCAGTTCCGCAAGCCTCCAGCGATGAAATTCGTTGTTTGAGACTCTGAACCTTGCGGATTTCGCAGAACTGGCGGTGGTGGGGGTGTTGAAAACGTGGCTCCGACGACTAGGGTGGGTGTCTCAGCAATCGGACAGTGAGCACCAGATCAGGAGGCCGGCAGTGAGCACCGAGCTGCGTCGTCTGCGCAACTACATCGACGGTGAGTTCCGGGACGCCGCCGACGGGCGGACCACCGAGGTGGTCAACCCCGCGACGGGCGAGGCGTACGCGACCGCCCCGCTCTCCGGACAGGCGGACGTGGACGCCGCCATGGAGGCCGCCGCCCGTGCCTTCCCGGCCTGGCGCGACGTGACCCCCGCCGAGCGGCAGAAGGCGCTGCTGAAGATCGCCGACGCCTTCGAGGAGCGCGCCGAGGAACTGATCGCGGCCGAGGTGGAGAACACGGGCAAGCCGACCGGGCTCACCCGCTCCGAGGAGATCCCGCCGATGGTCGACCAGATCCGCTTCTTCGCGGGCGCGGCGCGGCTGCTCGAGGGCCGCTCGGCCGGTGAGTACATGGAGGGCATGACCTCGATCGTGCGCCGTGAGCCGGTCGGCGTCTGCGCCCAGGTCGCGCCGTGGAACTACCCGATGATGATGGCCGTGTGGAAGTTCGCCCCGGCGATCGCCGCGGGCAACACGGTCGTCCTCAAGCCCTCGGACACCACCCCCGCCTCCACCGTCCTGATCGCCGACATCATCGGCTCGATCCTGCCCGAGGGCGTCTTCAACGTCGTCTGCGGCGACCGTGACACCGGCCGTCTGATGGTCGAGCACGACACCCCGGCGATGGCCTCGATCACCGGCTCGGTCCGCGCGGGCATGTCCGTCGCCGAGTCCGCCTCCAAGGACCTCAAGAGGGTCCACCTGGAGCTGGGCGGCAAGGCCCCGGTCGTGGTCTTCGAGGACACGGACATCGCCAAGGCCGTCGAGGACATCTCGGTCGCGGGCTTCTTCAACGCCGGCCAGGACTGCACGGCCGCGACCCGCGTCCTCGTCCAGGAGTCCATCCACGACGAGTTCGTGGCCGCGCTGGCGAAGGCCGCCGCCGAGACGAAGACGGGTCAGCCGGACGACGAGGACGTCCTCTACGGCCCGCTGAACAACCCGAACCAGCTCAAGCAGGTCTCCGGCTTCATCGAGCGCCTGCCCGCCCACGCCAAGGTCGAGGCGGGCGGCCAGCGGGTCGGCGACAAGGGCTACTTCTACGCCCCGACCGTCGTCTCGGGTCTGAAGCAGGACGACGAGATCGTCCAGAACGAGGTCTTCGGCCCGGTCATCACCGTCCAGTCCTTCGCGGACGAGAGCCAGGCCGTCGAGTGGGCCAACGGCGTCGAGTACGCCCTCGCCTCCTCGGTGTGGACCAAGGACCACGCCCGCGCGATGCGCATGTCCAAGAAGCTCGACTTCGGCTGTGTGTGGATCAACACCCACATCCCGCTGGTCGCCGAGATGCCCCACGGCGGCTTCAAGAAGTCCGGCTACGGCAAGGACCTGTCGGCGTACGGGTTCGAGGACTACACGCGGATCAAGCACGTGATGACGTCCCTGGGCGAGTAAGGCTCCAGAACACCGGCCCCGGGCAGGAAGCCTCCCTGCCCGGGGCCGCGGTGTGTCACTGCGCCGCCACGAAGTGGAGCGGCTGGTAGGGGATCACGCCGGTGCCGCGGCCGGCGGGCCAGTCGATCTCGGGCTCCGCCGAGCGGTTGAGGAGGGACAGCGGGGGCTGGACCGCGTCGACCGGGGCGATGCGCCGCGCCACCGCCAGCTGCTCAGGGCTGTGGTTGGACAAGCCGATCGCCCGCACCTTGCCTTCCGCTTCCAGATCGGCCGTCACCTGACGGCGGCGGTGTCGATCCAGTTCACGCCCAGCTCGACCGCCCGGTGCACGGTCTCGATGGACTGCCGGTCGTCCTGACGGGGTGTTGGAGGCCGTGGGCCGGGCGCTGCGCCTGGGCCCGGCCGAGCGGGCGCACCTGCGCAACCTGGCCCAGCCCGGCCCCGCCTACGTCTGCGACCACCTCACCCAGGTGCCGGCCTGGAACGCGCTCGCCGCAGCGGTCTTCGGCGACTTCGGCGACATGCCGTGCGAGCGGCGGGCGTTCGCGCACCTGATCTTCCTGGACCCCCGCTACCGTGCCCTGTTCGCGGACAGCCGGGGGCTGACCGGCGCCGGAGCGACGCATGGCCCAGGCATGACCGGGGCATGACCGCCGCCGATCGACAAGGTGTCGGGCAGGCAGGGGCATGCTCGACGCTGCGTCGATTGTCCGTTCAACGGGCGGGGAGGCATCCTTCCTGGGTGCCCCAGACTTCCTCTCGTACGTCCGTGATGTCACGCCGCTCCCTTCTGCGCGCCCTCGGCGGCACCGCGGCGCTCGGCGCCCTGGCCGGCTGCGGGGTGCCCGCCGCCTATGTCGCGCCCGGCGACCGGGCCGTCGCCGACGAGTCCGCGGCCGACAAGAAGCTGACCTGGGCGAACTGGCCGCTGTACATCGACACCGACGACAAGAACCCGAACCGGCGGCCCACGCTGGAGGCGTTCGGGAAGCGCACCGGGATCAAGGTCGACTATGTCGAGGAGATCAACGACAACGACGAGTTCTTCGGCAAGATCAGCCCGGCGCTGATGAACCACCAGTCCACCGGCCGCGATCTGATCGTCATGAGCGACTGGATGTGCGCGCGGTTCGTGCGCCTCGGCTGGGTGGAGCAGATGGACCGCGCCCGTCAGCCGAACGTCGCGAAGTACCTGGACCCGCTGCTGCGCTCGCCCGCCTTCGACAAGGGCCGGCTGTGCACCGTGCCGTGGCAGTCGGGCATCACCGGCATCGCCTACAACCGCAAGAAGCTCGGCCGGGAGATCCGGCACGTCAAGGATCTCTGGGCGAGCGACCTCAAGGGCCGGGTCACGCTCCTGTCCGGCCTGGACGAGTCCTTCGCGCTGCTCATGCAGGGCGACGGCGTGGACATCACGCGGTGGACGGCGGCCGACTTCCACACGGTCTGCGACGAGGTGGAACGGCAGATCCACCGCGGCCAGATCCGCCGCTTCACCGGCAACGACTACACCAAGGACCTGGTCAGCGGCGACGTGCTGGCCTGCCAGGCCTACTCCGGCGACGTGATCCAGCTCCAGGCCGACAACCCCGACATCCGCTTCGTCGTCCCCGAGGAGGGCGCCGAACTCTGGTCGGACTCCCTGATGATCCCCAACCGGGCCCGCCACAAGGCCAACGCCGAGCGCCTGATCGACTACTACTACGACCCCGCGGTCGCCGCGAAGCTCGCCGCCTGGGTCAACTACGTCTGCCCGGTCCCGGCCGCCAAGGAGGTCCTCGCGGCCTCACCGGACAAGGACACCGCGGCCCTCGCCGACAACCCGCTGATCTTCCCCGACAGCACGATGCGCCGACGCCTCGCCATCGCCCGCGACATCACCTCCACGGAACGGGTGGAATTCGCCAAGCGCTGGAACAAGATCGTGGGGTTGTGACCGGAGTGGTACGCCGGCAAGACCGAGGACACGGCGGGGAAGTTCGAGCGCGAATGCACGCGGGGAAGTTCGAGGGCGAATTCACGGCTTACGCCAACGGCTTGACCTGCGGTGACCTCGACGACAAGGTCAAGCTGCTGCCCGCCGACCCGGAGGCTGCGGCGGTCCTGAAGGGCTGGGCGGCACAGGAGGACGCTCTGCTGGACGTGGCGGGGCTCGACCTGACCGGCGTTGATATTTCGGGAGCCGATCTTGCGAATGGGCTGTTGACGGAGACAGTCCTACGGAAAGCCAATCTCTCCGGCTGTGACCTTTATCGCGCTCATCTGGAGGGTGCCGTCCTCGCCGAAGCCGACCTCTCTGACGCCGGCCTGGTGAAGGCTGTTCTCGATGGAGCCTCCTTGGCCGGAGCGAACCTGGACGGCGCAGACCTGGGCAGTGCGGAGCTCTGGGGGGTCGACGCCTCCGGAGCAAGTCTGCGAGGAAGCAAGCTGGAGGGCGCGGCCCTGCTGGAGACCAAGCTGTACGGGGCGGACCTGTCCCATGCGACGGTTCGGGAGACCTCCTTCAAGGTGTTGCTGGACGACCGCAGCATCGTCGAGGGGCTGACGGGCACCGTTTTCGGCCCCGCCCGGGTAGCCGGGGCAGACGGTGCGCGAGAGATCAGTGGCCGGGACCTTGAGGTCTGGCTGAACGAACGCGGGGCGCGAGTGGAAGTCCTCACCCCCTGAGCACCCGGCGGGGGCCGGGGCGGAAGCGGCAATCGGGACCACAGCCCAAGAACCCGAGTGCCCCGGTTATCCGGATTTACCGACAGAGATCACCTTCAGCCCGGTGAATTCATGCGGTATTACGCTGTCGTCAGCCATGCCTTCTGAATCCATGGCAGCTCCTGAAACCGGCTGGTTTCGGATCACAATACGGAGCGAGTTCCGACAACTCACCGGCAGAAACAGGCGCGCGTGAGTGGCGGCGAGGTCGTGCCAATCCTTCGGTTGACGAGTGAAGATTGTGTATTAGGGTGAATGCGTTCCTGTCGATCGCCATCGAACGGCAGGACGTCCCGGGGAGTTCCGCCCCATCCGTTCTCAAGTCGCCCGTGTGCGGCCGAGTTGATCCCTGGCGTCGTATCGTGACGGCGCCGCAGCCGAATGGCGGACCCTGCTCTGACACCGAATTTCCCCCATGGTGATGACGATTCAATCTGAAGCGGGAGGCGCCCGGTGATGTTCTCCCGTGCGTCGCGAGGACGCCGTGGCGCAGCGGATGCGACGGCGCAGCCACCGGAATCGGCAGCGCCTCCTTCCGCTCCCCCGCCCCCGGAGCCGAGTCCGCCCCCGGAGTCGAGTCCGCCGCCGGACCTCGTGCCGCTGACCGCCGAGGAAATCGCCCTGATGCGTGCGAGCGTGGCCGTGGTCGGCCCGTACGCGGCGGACATGACGGTGTATTTCTACGCCATTCTGTTCACCCGCTACCCCGAGGTGCGCGGGCTCTTCCCGGACAACCTGGACGTTCAGCGCGACCGGTTGCTGCGCGGGCTGCTGCGGATCGTCGACCTCGTCGACGACCCGGAGAACCTGATCCGGTTCTGCGGCAGGCTCGGCCGCGACCACCGCAAGTTCGGGGCGCTGGACGGCCACTACCCCGCGGTGGGCGAGTGCCTGCTCGCATCCCTGGCCCGCTACGCCGGCCCGGCGTGGAGCCCGGAGCTGGCCGCCGCGTGGACGCACGGCTACGACGTCGTCGCACAGGTGATGACGCACGCCGCGGGGGAGGACGCCCGCACGGCGCCCGCGGTGTGGGAGGCGGAGATCATCCACCACCTGCACCGCGGCCACGGCATCGCGGAGATCACCGTGCGGCCCGACGCGCCCTACCCGTACACGGCAGGCCAGTACGCGAGCGTGGAGACGCCCTGGCACCCCAAGGCGTGGCGCTACTACTCGCCCGCGCACGCGCCGAGACCGGACAACACCGTGACCTTCCACGTGCGCGCGGTCGCCCAGGGCCAGGTCAGCCAGGGCCTGGTCTACAGCGCCAAGCCCGGGGACGTGGTCCGGCTCGGACCCACTCAGGGCGACATGACGCTCGACCCGCGCACCGACCGGGATCTGGTGTGCGTGGCCGGCGGGACCGGCATGGCCCCCATCAAGGCCCTGGTCGAGGACGCGGTCCGCATCGGGGCGGAGCGCTACGTCGACGTCTTCGTCGGCGCGCGGACCGCCGAGGAGCTCTACGGCCTGGACGACATGCTCAGGATGTCCCAGCGGCACCACTGGCTCTCTGTGCGGGCCGCGGTGTCGCACGAGCGTATTGCGGGGCTGGAGGGCACCCTGCCGCGGGTGCTGAACGAGTTCGGGCCGTGGTACCGGCACGAGGCGTTCCTCTCCGGGCCGGTGGACATGGTCACGCAGGCCAGCGCCGCCCTGGCCCGGCAGGGCATCCCGCAGGAGCGGATCCATTTCGACCCCTTCGACGTGCCCGCACTCGAGGCCGCGCTGCTGCCCCGGCGGTTGCGCGAACGGCCCGAGGGCTGAGCGTGCGGCCCGACCCGGCCGACCCGGCCCGGTCGTGCGGCCACTCGCTCGCCGTGCCCGCGTGAGCATCAGACCCCGAGCAGGAGAGAACCCGGTGCAACTCCCCCCTTCGTCCGACCCGGCTCGGTGCCGCCCGTCGGCGCACGAGGCCGTCCTGGCTGCGGCCGAGGTGTTCATCCGCCAGTACGCCGCCGAGAACCCGGGCACCGGCGATCCGCGCCGGCGGCTCGCGGAGGTCACCGCGGAGGTGGAGCGCTTCGGCACGTACGCGCACACCCCGGCGGAGGTGGCGTTCGGCGCGCGCGTGGCCTGGCGCAACGCGGCGCGCTGCATAGGCCGGCTCTACTGGAACAACCTGATCGTGCGGGACCTGCGGCACGTCACGCATCCCGACGACATCGCCAGTGAGTGCTTCGAGCATCTGCGGATCGCGACCAACGGAGGCCGTATCCGGCCGGTCATCAGCGTCTTCGCCCCCGACAGCCCCGGCCGTCCCGCCGCCACGCTGCTGAGCGAACAGCTGGTGCGCTACGCGGACGACCCGCGCAGCGCCCGCCGGGTGGCGCTGGCCAGGGACCTGGGCTGGAAGGGCGGCGAAACCCCCTTCGAGGTGATGCCGTTGCTGGTGCAGCCCGGCTCCGGCCGGAGCCCGGAGTTCTACGAGGTGCCCGAGGACGCCGTGCTGGAGGTGCCGTTGACGCATCCGCGCCATCCCGGGTTCGCCGGCCTCGGTCTGCGCTGGTACTCGGTGCCGGCCGTCAGCGACATGTCGCTGGAGATCGGCGGGATCACCTACCCGGCCGCGCCCTTCAACGGCTGGTACATGGGCACCGAGATCGGTTCCCGCAACCTCGCCGACACCAACCGCTACGACCTGCTGCCCGCCGTCGCCGAACTGTTCGGCCTCGACACCCGGGACGAGCGCACCCTGTGGCGGGACCGCGCCCTGGTCGAGCTGAACCTGGCGGTCCTGCACTCCTACGACCAGGCGGGGGTGAGCATGGCCGACCACCACACGGAGTCGCGGCGGTTCCTCGCGCACGTGGACCGCGAGAAGCGGCACGGGCGCCCGGTACCGGCCGACTGGAGCTGGATCGTCCCGCCCCTGTCCGGAGGGGCGACCGCGGTGTTCCACCGCTACTACGACCCCGAGGACCCCGACCAGCGGCCGGCCTTCGTGCACCGCACCACGAAAGTGCCGAAGCAATGCCCCTACGGCGCGGCCTGAGCGGCGAACCGGTTCGCCCGTCCGGCGGCGCGGATCCGCCTGTCGTCTTTCGGCTGATTTGGCGCATGGCTGACCAACTCCCCTTGCTCCTACGATGGAAGCCGCCGTCGGGGGAGGGTGGACGTGAGCAGCACGCCGCAGGGAGCCGGGCACCGGCTGGAGAACGCGATCGCCTGGGCGCTCAGGAACGTGGACGGGGTCGTCGCCATCGGCGTCGCCCTGGTCGTCGGGGCCATGGACGTCCTCAACCAGAACATGGACGACAACATCGTCTCCGGCGCCACCCTGCTCGTGCTCGCGGCGCTGGTGTACGGCTCGCTCACCGAGCGCCGGCGCCGGATGGCCGACCTGCGCGCCGCGACCGCCGGAACCAGCCGGGCCATCGAGGACCTGGCGATGGTCCGCGCGCTCTCCGGCGCCGAGGTCGCGCTCGCGCACGAGCGAGCCCGGCGCGCCACCACCCGCTGGGTGTTCAAGGGCGGCACCGGCACCTATCTGCGGGCCGTCACGCTGCCCGAGTGCGTGCTGGAGGCCCAGCGGCAGCGGCGCTCCCTCAGCATGAAGATCGACATCATCAACCCCGCCGACGACCACGTCTGCGCCGCGTACGCGCGCTTTCGCAGTACGTTCGGCTTCACCGAGTGGACCGTGGAGCGCACCCGCAAGGAGGCGTACGCCACCGTCGTCGCCGCCTGCTGGCACCGGCAGCGGCTGGACACCCTGGAGATCGACGTCCATCTGTCGTCGGTGGCACCGACGCTGCGGTTCGACCTCTCCGACACCTGCCTGATCATCACCCAGGACGACCCCAGCCGGGTCAGCCTCTACGTCGAGCGGGACCGGCCGCTCTACGACTACTACGTCACCGAGCTGCACCAGAGCCGGGAGCAGGCGGTCAAGCTCGATCTGCGCGAGGCCGTCCCGCTCGCCGACGAGCCCACCGTGGACGAGGTCGGACGCCTGCTGGACCGGCTCGGCCTGCCGCTTCCGCCGAGCTTCACCGACCGTGACGTCGGCGACATCATCGACAAGGCGCTGCGCGCGGAGAACCCGTACCGCAGGTGAGCGCCGTGTTCCGGCCAAGGGGGGAAGGAACATGGACTACCCGGCTCTCGAACGGGCCGCCCGGCGGCACGCCGCCGCCGAGCTGATCCGGCACGCCGAATCGGAACTGGACCGGATCGTCTCGGGCCGCGCCGCGCTGCGCGCGATACGCCACCCACTGGGCTTCGTCTGCCTGCCCGTCCTGCGCGACGGCGACGACGGCGTCTGCGTCCACCTCTTCGGCACGCCCGACGCGGAACCCGACCGCTCGGTACCCCAAGTGCACTGCCACAGCTGGGACTTGACCAGCACCGTGCTGTACGGGCGGCTCGACAACCGGCGCGTGGACGTGCGCGACGATCCCGGCGAACCCACCCACCGGGTCTTCGAGGTGCTCAGCGATCCGTCCGGCGTCGACGAACTGCGGCCCACCCAGCGCCTGGTACGGCTGCGGCCCGGCGCGAGGCAGACCAGCGCGCGCGGCCAGAGCTACACCCTCCCCGCGGGTGAATTCCACACCAGCGTGGTGCCCGACGGCCGTCCCACCGCCACCCTGGTCCTGGGGCGGACCCTGCCCGGCCGGGTGGACCTCTCGCTGGGCCCGCCGTCCGCCCCCGGGCACCGCATGGTCCGCCGGACGTGCGACGCGACCCAGACCGCCCGGCTCGCTCGGGCCGCCCTGAGGAGGATCCATGAGCCCGAACCCTGATCCCTCGCCCGACCCGGCCTCTTCTTCTCCGGACGGTTACGCCGTCGAGCACCGTACGGCCGTGGGCGCCGCCGAGGAGGCCGGGGCGCTGCTGCGGTCCCGCTACCCCGACGGCTTCGCCGCCCGCCCCAAGGGAGAACTCGGCGACGTCGTCACCGACGTGGACGTGGCCGCCGAGCAGCTCGTCGTCGGGCGGATCCGGGACCGCTTCCCGCACGACCGGATCCTGGCGGAGGAGTCCGGCGAACTCGCCGGCGACGGTGGCGGCCGCACCTGGCTGATCGATCCCCTCGACGGCAGCAACAACGTCGTCATCGGGCTGCCCGTCTACGTCGTCGGCGTCGCCCTCTGCGTCGAGGACACGCCCGTCCTGGGCGTCGTCCACGACCCGCTGACCGGCCGCACCTGGTCCGCCCTGCGCGGCGGCGGGGCCCAGGGGCCGGGCGGGCGCCTCGCCCCGCCGCGCGCCCGCCCGCTCTCCGCCGCGGGCCCCCTGCTGGCCTGGACCCAGGGCCACGCCGTCTCCCGTGACGACCCCGTCGCCTGCGCCCTGCGCCACACCCTCGAACTCCGCTCCCGGCGCCTGCTCCAGCTCTGGGCACCGCTGGTCGCCTGGGCCATGCTGGCCCGCGGCGACATCGACGGCTTCGTCGGCTACCGCGCGGAGGCGATCGACCTGCCCGCCGGTGCGCTGCTCGCCCGCGAGGCGGGGGTCGCGCTGCGGCACCTCGACGGCGCGGAGTTCGGCGGCGGCTTCGGCGGCCCCGACACGGGGCGTTCCTTCGTCGCCGGGCGCCCGGAGATGCTGCCGCACCTCCTCGACCTCGTCAGCCCCTTCTCTCCCGGTACCGAGGACACGCACAGGACGGAAAGCGCCCCGACAGGTCCAGCGGCGCGGCGTTCCTCGGCGGCCGGTACGCCACCGTCGGCGTGGGATGCACGCTGACGAAGCCGTCCTCTTCCTTCGTACCGCAGGCCCGCGGTACTGCACCTGAGCGGTCAGCGCGTCAGTGCCAGCGCCCCCACCGCCGCGATCACCGCCGCCGTCGCCAGCACCGCGCCCGTGCCCATCAGGCGCGCCACCGGCACCCGGACGCCGTGCGCCTGGCAGCGCTCGTACCACAGGAGCGTCGCCAGGGACGCCCACGGAGTGATCACCGGGCCGGCGTTGGTGCCGACGAGGAGCGCGAGGAGCTGGTCGTGGTTGGCGACCGGGACCGCCGCCTCTCCGGCGAGGTAGACGGGCAGGTTGTTGAGGACGTTCGACAGGCCGCCGCCCACCGCCGCCGCGCGGAACAGGCCCGGTGTGCCGCCGTGGTGGCCGATCGCCGAGGCCAGCAGGTCGTGCAGTCCGTGCGCGTCGACCGTCTCGACCACCAGGAACATGCCGGGCACCATCACCAGCAGCCGCCAGGGGACGAGCGACAGCCGGATCGCGGACCGGTCGCGGACGGCGAAGGCCGCCACCGCGACGAGCGCGGCCGTCGCGGAGGCGATCCACAGGGGGACGTCGGCCACCAGGATGGCGATCAGGAAACCGGCGCAGGCGAACGCGCAGGCGCGAAAGAGCACGGGGTCGGCGGGCCGGTGCACGGCGGGCGGCACATAGCGGTCGGCCGTGTCGGGACGCACATCCGCCGCACGCGCCGCACCGGGCCCCGACACCGGCACGGCGATCAGACCGGACTCGTCGACAACAGGCCCCCCACGCCTGCCCCGCCGCCAGAAGAACAGCCACAAACAAGCCATGGTCACGACCAGCGCGGCGAGTTGCGGTGCCCACATCCGTCCCGCCAGGCCCAGCGGGGACAGCGCGACCCGGTTGGCGGCCAGCAGGTTCGTCAGGTTGGACACGGGCAGCAGCAGGCTCGCCGTGTTGGCCAGCCATACCGTGGTCATCGCCAGCGGCACCGGCGCGATGCCCACCCGGGAGGCGAGCGCCAGCATCACCGGAGTCAGCAGGACGGCCGTGGTGTCCAGGTTCAGGGCGATCGTCGTGACGGAGGCGAAGGCCACGCACAGCAGGAACAGCAGCGGGTAGCTGCCCCGGCCCGCCCGCGCCACCCGGACCGCGAGGACGTCGAACACCTCGGCCCTGCTGGTCAGTTCGGCCAGCACGATGACCGTGCCCAGAAAGGGCAGCAGCGGTGCGATGCGGGTCATCGCGTCGGATGCCGACCCGGTGGGCAGCAACCCCGTGGCGACACAGAGCAGTCCGGTCGCCAGCAGACCGATCGCCACCCGGTCGAGGACATGCAGACGCAGTAAGACACGCACGGTTGGAAGGGTCGCACAGTTGTGCTCCGCTGTGACCGGGCCGCTGCCCATGAGGCTGTCGAACGCCTGGAAACGGCCGTCATCGGTCTGTCTTCTCACGGCATCATGCATACATGGTGGCTCGTCAGAACATCCCGGGGGACACCGGGCCATTGGACTTCTTCATCAGCTACTCGCCCGCCGACGAACGGTGGGCGTCCTGGATCGCCTGGACCCTGGAGGAGGCCGGGTACCGGACGGTGCTGCAGGCCTGGGACTTCGTCCCGGGCACGAACTTCGTCGACTTCATGGACCGGGGCGTGAGCGAGTCCGCCGCCGTCATCGCCGTACTGTCGCACAACTACGAGCGCTCCCGGTACGGGCGGATGGAGTGGCAGGCCGCGTTGCGGGCCGACCCGGACGCGCCGGAACGGCGGCTGCTCACGGTACGGGTCGAGGACATCCCGGTGGAGGGGCTGCTCGCCACCATCACCTATGTCGACCTGGTGCCGGTCGCCGATCCGGCGGCGGCGCGGGAACTGCTGCTCGCCCGGGTCCGGCAGGCCCTCGACGGGCGCGCCCGGCCCAGCGCCCGCCCGCACTACCCGGGAGCCGGCGGCCACTCCGTCCCTCCCGCGCCGTCCGTGCCGAGCCCCGGGCGGCCGCTCGGCGGGCCCGGGTGGGCGGGGCGCCGTAGACCCGCCGCGGCGCCGTCGTACCCGCGGGTGTCCTCGCCGGTCCGCGAGCAGGAGGCGGTCACCGTGCTCCAGCTGGCCGGGCCCGCCTTCGGCCGGGGCCAGGACCCCGCCGAGCTGCAGGCCGCGATCTGGGGCGACCTGGTCGAGCTGACCGACGCCGGGGCGCCCTCGCCCGACCTGCTCGTCGTCACCGGCGACCTCACCGCCTCCGGCAGCCGGCGCGAGTTCGAGCAGGCCCTCGCCTTCCTCACCGGGCTGCGCGCCCTGCTCGGGCTCGAACCGCACCGGGTCGCGCTCGTCCCTGGCGGCCAGGACGTCAACCAGGCCGCCTGCCAGGCCTACTTCAGCACCTGTGAGGCCGACGAGATGCCGCCCCGGCCGCCGTACTGGCCCAAGTGGCGCCACTTCGCCCGGCTGTTCCAGGAGCTGTACCAGGGGCTGGACGTCGTCTTCGACAGCGATCAGCCGTGGACCCTCTTTCCCGTGCCCGAACTGCACACCGTCGTCGCGGGGCTCAACTCCTCCATGGCCTACAGCCATCGGCGCGACGACCAGTACGGGCTGATCGGCCGTGAGCAGGCCGCCTGGTTCGCGCAGGCGCTGCGCCCCCATGAGACCGAGGAGTGGCTGAGGATCGGCGTCGTACGGCACTTCCCCGGTGCCGCCCGGCCCGCCGTCGGCGTCCGCCGCGCCGGTGCGCCGGGCACGGCCGCCCTGGACGGCGCCGGCCCGCTGCGCGACACCGAGGTGCTGACCCGGCTGACCGCGCCCCGGCTCCATCTGCTGCTGCACGGCCCGGCCGACTCCGGCGCGGCACAGCACGACCTGGCCACCGCCGCCGGCGAGGTGCCGCTGATCGGCACGGGCAGGCCCGGCGGGCATCAGCTGGTGCGGATCGGCCGGGACGGACTGGCCGTCTGGCCGGGGCCGGGGGAGCCGCGGCGGCGTTCGCTCCCGTGGCGGCGGGCCCAGCGGGCCTTCGGACCGCCGGACGCCGGCGCCCCCGCGGATCAGGACGGCGGCCTCGTCCCCGACCCCGAGCCGCGTGCCGTGCAGACCCCGGCCGAGATACTGCTCGCCCGGGTCACGGAGGTGTGCCGCACCCGTCACGAGGGGGCGCAGATCCGCCCGGTGGACGGGCCGGTGCCCCAACTGCTCGTCACCTGGAGCCAGTCCGGCTTCGTGCGCCAGCAGCGGGTGGCCGTGCACACCGGCACCCCGACCGGCGACGACGTCGACCGGTTCGTGGCCCTCGTGCACGCCGCCGACGCCGAGACCGAGGCCGAACTCGTCCACGACGGGCCGCCGCCCGCCCGCGAACTGCGGGACGCGGCTCGGCGCCGGGGCGTGCGGGTACGCAGCTTCACCGAGTTCCAGGGCCTGCTCGACCTGCGTGGATACGTCCTCGCGCAGAGCGAGCGGCTGCGCACCGACCCCCGCTACCCCCCGGGCATGTACCTGCCGCAGCGGTACCGGGAGGTGGAACGCCTCGACGCCGAGGACCGCGACGGGCTGGTCGACGACATGCTGCGGCTGCTCGACTCCGACCAGGGGCGCTTCCTGCTCCTCCTCGGCGACTTCGGACACGGCAAGACCTTCGCGCTGCGCGAGCTGTCCCGCCGCATCCCCGCCGAACTGCCGCATCTCGTCCCGCTGTTGATCGAACTGAACGCCCTGGACCGCGCCTACTCCTTCGAAGGACTCGTCGCCGCCCACCTCGCCGCCCACGGCGTCGACAACATCGACCTGCGGGCCTTCAGGTACATGCTCCAGCAGGGCCGGATCGTGCTGCTCTTCGACGGCTTCGACGAACTCGTCAACCAGGTCACCTACGATCGCGCCGCCGAACGCCTGCAGGTGCTGCTGGACTCCGCCGTGGACAGCGCCAAGATCGTGGTCTCCAGCCGCACCCAGCACTTCCGCTCCCAGGGGCAGGTCCTCACCGCGCTCGGCGAACGCGTCGGCCTGCTCCCGCACCGCCGGGTCCTGGCCGTCCAGGAGTTCACCCCGCAGCAGATCCGCGCCTACCTGGTCAACCGCTACGACGGCGACGAACGCGCCGCCGACCACCGGCTCGGGCTGCTCGACGCCATCCCCGACCTGCTCGCCCTGTGCCGCAACCCCCGGCTGCTCGGCTTCGTCGCCGACCTCGACGACGACCAGCTGCGCGCGGTCGCCGGCGCCGGCCGCGCCCTCAGCCCCGCCGGGCTCTACCAGGAGGTGCTCACCGCCTGGCTCGGCTTCGAGGCACAGCGCGGCAGCGGCAGCCCCGGCCGGGCTCCCGGACTCTCCCTGGACCAGCTGTGGGACGCGGTCAGCGCGCTCGCCCTGCGGCTGTGGGAGAGCGGCCAGGACTCGCTGCGCCTCGACGAGCTGACCGACGTCGCCGAGACCCTCGGCGGCCTCGCGGAAGCCCGGCTGTCGGTGCCGCAGACCGCCCATGCCATCGGCTCCGGCAGTCTGCTGGTGCGCAGCGACGACGGTGTGTTCCGGTTCATCCACGGCTCGGTGGTGGAGTGGCTCGTCGCCCGCGAGTGCGCCCGCCGGCTCACGGACGGCGACAGCACCCTGCTCGGCCGGCGCCAACTCAGCCAGCTGGCCGTGGAGTTCCTGTGCGACCTCGCCGACCACCGGATCTGCCAGGCCTGGGCCGAGCAGGAGCTGTCCGGCACCTCCGGGGACACCTCCCCGGACGCCGCCCGCGCCAACGCCGTGAAGATCCTCAGCCGGCTGCGCGTGCCCGCCCACACCGATCTGCGCGGCGCCGCCCTCGCCGGGGAGGACCTCTCCCACCGCGACTTCTCCGGCGTCGACCTCACCCGTGCCGACCTCACCGACGCCCGCCTCGTCGGCGCCAACCTCTCCGGCGCCGTCCTGCGCGGCGCCCGGCTGGTCGGCGCCCGGCTCGACGGTGCGGATCTCACCGGCGCCGACCTGCGCGGGGCCGACGTCCGACGGGCCCGGCTGATCGGCACCGACCTGACCGGCGCCCGCGTGGACGGCGGCCGTTGGCGGCGCGCGGCGCTGATCTCGGCGACCACCGGACCCCTGGCCGACAGCCCTGAACTCGCCACCGCGGCGAGGGCGCCCGGCATGGCCGTCGACTCCGGCTTCCGGCCCTCCGCGGTCGGTGTGCCGTACGGCTTCGACATGCAGACCAGCCGGCTGCCCGAACCCATCTCCTACAGCCCCGACGGCGAGCTGCTCGCGGTCGGCAGCGAGGACGGCGGCGTCCTCGTCTGCGACGCCGCGACCGGCACCCCGCTGCGCACCTTGCAGGGCCACACCGGCCGGGTCTACGCCGTCCGGTTCCGCGCCCGGGTTCTCGCCACCGGCAGCTCCGACGGCACCGTACGCCTGTGGGACCCGGTCTCCGGCCGCTGTGTGCATCTGCTGGAGATCCACCCGAAGGGCGTCTGGCCGCTCGCCCTGGACGCCGACGGCTCCCTCCTGGCCACCGGCGACGCCGACGGCGTGGTCACCGTCTGGGACACGGCCTCGGGCGCCGCGCTGCACCGGCTGCCCGGCCACGCCGCACCCGTCTACACCATGGCGTTCGGGCCGGACGGCACCTCGCTGGTCACGGGGGACGCCTCCAGCGCCGTACGCCTGTGGGACCTCGCCACCGGGCGGCAGACCGGTGAACTGCCCGGCCACCAGGGCGCGGTGTACCGGGCGCGGTACAGCCCGGACGGCACCCTGCTGGCCACCGGCGACCGCGGCGTCGAGCGCAGCAACGGCACCGTGCGGATCTGGGACCTCGCCACCCGCACCCTGCGGCACGAGTTCACCGGGCACTCCGGCCGCGTCTACACCCTGGACTTCCATCCCGGCGGCACCCTGCTGGTCAGCGGTGACACCCAGGGGGAGGTACGGCTGTGGGACCTGGCCACCGGCCGCTGTGCCGGGCTGCTCGGCGGCTGCCAGGGCGCCGTGTACCAAGTGCTGTTCGACCTCGACGGGGCCCTGCTCGCCGCCGGGGACAGCGCCGGCGTCGTCCGGCTGTGGCGGATCGACCCGGCGGCCGACCCGGTCGCGGCGCCGCTGAACCGGCAGCCCGCCGAGCACCGCGGCTCGGTGTGGGTGTGCAAGTTCCGCCCGCACGGCGACACGCCCGTCACGGGCCCCGGCGCGCTGCTGGTGACCGGCGGCAACGACGGCGTCGTCCGCCTCTGGGATCCGTCCACCGGCCAGGGCCGGCGCATCCTGCGCGGTCATGGACGCCGCATCGGCACCCTGTCCTTCAGCGCCGACGGCTCGATGCTGGCGGCCGGCGGCAACGACGGTGTCGTACGGGTCTGGAACTCCGCCTCCGGCCGGCGGCTGCGCGAGCTGACCGGGCAGAGCGACCGTCTGGTGTCGGCGGCGTTCGGCCCCGCCGGATCCCTGCTGGCCACGGCGAGCAGCGACGGCGACCTCTATCTGTGGAACGCGGCCACCGGCGAGTACCAGCGCGAACTGGACGTCGAGACCGACCATGTGTGGGCGGAGGCGTTCAGCGCCGACGGCCGGCTCCTCGCCACCGCCAACGACGACGACACGGTGCGGCTGTGGTACCGGAGCACCGGGGCGCATGTCGCCACCCTCAGCGAGCACCACGGCCGGGTCCGCGCGATCGCCTTCCGCTCCGACGGGGAGGTCCTGGCCACCGGCTGCGACGACCGCACGGTGCGGATCTGGGAGACGGACGGCCACACCCTCACCGCCGAACTCGACGGCCACACCGACCGCGTGTACGCCGTGGCGTTCGCCCCCGACGACTCCTGGCTGGCCAGCGCCTCCTGGGACGGTACGGCGGTGATCTGGAGGGACGGCGAGATCGACCGTCGGCTCACCGGCCACACCGGCAAGCTCTGGACGGCGGCGGCCCACCCCCGGCGCCCGCTGCTCGCCACGGCGGGCGACGACCGGACCGTCCGCCTCTGGAACCCGGAGACCGGCCGGGAGACGGCGGTGCTGACCGGCCACACCGGCCGGATCCTCGCCGTGGCGTTCAGCCCCGACGGCTCCCTGCTCGCCAGCGGCGGCGAGGACGGCACGGTGCGGCTGTGGCACGTCCCCGAGGACGCCCCCGCCGCCCTGCGGGCCACTCTGGTCGGCATGCCCGGCGGCTGGGCCGCGCTGTCCCCGACCGGCGGCTACAAGTACGAGGGCGACGTCACCGGCGAGTTCTGGCACGCGGTCGGCATGTGCCGCTTCGAACCCGGCGAACTGGACGGCCATCTCGCGGGTGTGCGCCATGTGCCCCTGGACGCGCCGCTGGAGTGACGCGGCGGACGGAGCAGACGCAGCGGACGGAGGAGGGCGGCGGGCGGAGGAGCGGAAGGCGGTGGCAGGGCACTTTTGAACGTGTTCAACTCCCGGCGTACGCTTGTCCCATGAGCGACAGAGCCGCCCTGCTCAAGGGCATTCGCGCCTGGTTGGTCCTCTTCGTCGTGTGCCTCGTGCTCAGCGGGGCCACCGCCTTCGCCCTGGTGAACGAACTGCGCTGGACGGACAGCGTGTTGCGCGCGCTGTCCGTGCCGGAACACCTGCCGGGACTGGCGCACTGGATCGAACGGGTGCGCGCCGGGCTCGACACCGCCGACTCCGACTACCCCTTCCTCCTCTACGGCACCGACTGGCTCGCCTTCGCCCACCTCGTCATCGCCGTCGCCTTCTACGGCCCCTACCGCGACCCCGTCCGCAACATCTGGGTCGTCGAGTTCGGGATGATCGCCTGCGCCGGCATCATCCCGCTCGCCCTGATCTGCGGACCGATCCGGGGAATCCCCTTCTGGTGGAGCCTGATCGACATGTCCTTCGGGGTCGTCGGAGTCGTCCCGCTCCACGTCGTACGCAAGAAGATCAAGCGCCTGGAGTCGCTGGGCTCGCCGGCTCTCGCCGCTTGATCGTTCAGCGGCCGTCGCGCAGTGCGTGCAGGGTGTCGACGCGGTTCGTCGTGATCGAGTCGACGCCCAGGTCCAGCAGGCGGCTCATCGAGCGGCGGGTGTCCGGGGTCCAGACGGACAGCAGGTGTCCGTCGTGGTGGACGCGGGCCGCCAGCTCCCGGCTCACCAGGGAGAAGCGGTAGTTGAGCCAGCGCGGGCGGACCGCCGCCAGCAGCGCGGGCCGGGGCGGGGCGAGGGTCGTCCAGGTGAGGGCGATCTCGGCGGCCGGGTCGGCGGCGCGCACCGCGAGCATCGCCTCGGCGCCCGCACAGTAGTAGACGCGCTCCTGGGCCCCGCACTGCCGGACCACGTCCACCACCGGGTCCACCAGCCGCCGGTCGACGCGTCCGCACAGATCCACCATCACCCGGCTGTCGCCGGTGGCCTCCAGCGCCTGTGCCAGCGTCGGCACGCCGCCCGCCGTGAGCCCGCGCACCTCCTCGGCGGACAGCGCGGCCAGCGGCCGGTCGTGTTCCCACAGCCGTCGCAGCGTGTCGTCGTGCAGCAGCACGGGGACGCCGTCGCGGGTGAGCCGTACGTCGATCTCGACCGCGTCCGCGCCCCGGTCGAGCGCGGAACGCAACGAGTCGACGGTGTTCTCACGGAAGCGGTAGGGGTCGCCGCGGTGGGCCACGGCGGTCACGGTCTGCATGCTCCCCATTGTGGTGCGCGTCAGGAGGCGAGCCAGGCGCTGGTGTACGTGTCGATCTCCGCCGCGATCCGGGACTTGCCCCCGGCGTCCAGGAAGGAGGCCTCGACCGCGTTCTTGGCGAGGTCGGCCACGCCGCGCTCGTCCAGGTCGAGCAGGCGCGCAGCCACCGCGTACTCGTTGTTGAGGTCGGTGCCGAACATCGGCGGGTCGTCGGAGTTGATCGTGACCAGCACTCCGGCCCGGGTGAACTCCTTGATCGGGTGCTCGTCCAGGGTGCGGACCGCGCGGGTGGCGATGTTCGAGGTCGGGCAGACCTCCAACGGGATGCGGTGCTCGGCGAGGTGGGCGAGCAGCTCCGGGTCCCGCGCGGAGCTGGTGCCGTGCCCGATGCGCTCGGCGCGCAGCTCGTTCAGCGCGTCCCAGACCGTCTCCGGGCCGGTCGTCTCGCCGGCGTGCGGCACCGAGTGCAGTCCGGCAGCGATGGCCCGGTCGAAGTACGGCTTGAACTGCGGTCGGGGCACGCCGATCTCGGGGCCGCCGAGCCCGAACGACACCAGGCCCTCCGGACGGATCCGGTCGTCGGTGGCGAGCCGCGCCGTCTCCTCGGCGGACTCCAGCCCGGCCTCGCCGGGAATGTCGAAGCACCAGCGCAGTACGGTCCCGAACTCGGCCTCGGCCGCCTTGCGGGCGTCCTCGATCGCCGCCATGAAGGCCGACTCGTCGATGCCGCGCCGGGTGGAGGAGAAGGGGGTGATGGTCAGCTCGGCGTAGCGCACCTGCTGCCGGGCCAGATCGCGGGCCACCTCGTACGTCAGCAGCCGGACGTCCTCCGGGGTGCGGATCAGGTCGACGACCGACAGGTACACATCGATGAAGTGGGCGAAGTCGGTGAAGGTGAAGAAGTCGGCCAGGGCCTCGGGGTCGGAAGGGACCTTGGAGTCGCGGTGGCGGGCGGCCAGTTCCGAGACGATGCGCGGGGAGGCGGAGCCGACGTGGTGGACGTGCAGTTCGGCCTTGGGCAGTCCGGCGATGAAGGTCCGCAGATCGCGGTCGGCCGTTCCGGTGGCGAGTGCGGAGCTGTCGGTCATGGGGTCCTCCCCGGGAAGGCGCCCGCGGAGCGGGGTCCGTGGTGCGGGCGCGGTGATCGGCTGATCGGTTGCGCGGGATCATCGTAGGCCCCGGCCCGCCCCGCCTCCGCCTGCGCCTAGCATGGCGGCACAGCCAGTAGAGGGGTCCATCACCATGTCCGACGAGGCGCCGCTGCCCACGCCACAGGAGAACCGGCCTGCGGGAGCGAGCCCGACGCCGCCCCGGGTGTCCCTGGGCAAGGGGCCGGGGGAGCGGGAGGAGCGGCCGGACGCGGTTCGGGACGCGATACCCGAGTCCGGCCCGGACTCGACCGCGGGTGGGGCGTCCCTCCACTACCAGCAGACACTGACCTCACTGCCCGCGGCCCCGGACACCCCCGCCGTACCCTCGCCCTGGGCCCCGCCGGCCGCCGGTTCCGCCCCCTCGCCGGCGAACCCGTTCGCACCCCCTGCGGCCACGCCGCCCCTGAACCCGTACGCCCCGCCGGCCGCCCCCGCGACCCCCTACGCATCGCAGCCCCCCGCCACCCCCTACGCCCCGCCCGCCGCGCAGTACACGGGCCCGGAGCCGGTGCCCCCGCCGCCCATCGCCCCCGACGGCCCCGGCCAGGTGCCGTACGGCTACCCCGGCGCACCGGCGGCGTACGGCTACCCGGGCCGGCCGCAGCCGCCCTACGCCGGCCCCTACCCGTCCGCGGGCGGCTACGGCTACGGCTGGCCCGGTACGCAGCCGATGCCGAGCAACGGCATGGGTACGGCCTCGCTGGTGCTGGGCATCCTGGCGGCCGTCTGCTTCCTGCTGTGGCCGGTGGCCCTGGTGCTGGGCGTCCTGGCCATCATCTTCGGCGCCCTCGGCCGCGGAAAGGCCGGTCGAGGCGAGGCCACGAACCCCGGCATGGCCCTGGCCGGCCTCATCTGCGGCGGCGCGGGCATCGTCCTGGCCGTGGGCTTCATCGCCCTCGTCATCGCGGCCGGCACCTGAGGTCGAGGGCGCCGAAGACGATGGCCTGGACGGCGTCAGTCCGTCCTGCTCCCGGCCAGGGCCTCCCGCGCCTCCATGAGGGCGAAACCCAGGAGGTTCGGCCCCCGCCACCGCTCTGGATCCGACGCCGCCTCGTCGTCGGCCGCCAGACCGATGCCCCACACCCGGTCCACGGGGCTCGCCTCCACCAGGACCCGGTCGCCGGTACCCACAAGGAACGCGCGGAGCGCCGCGTCGGCCGTGAACTTGTGCACGCTGCCCTCGACCACGATCCGGAAGCGCTCGCGCTCCCATGTCGCCGGGTCGAAGCCCTTGACCAGGCGACCCGCCTTCTTCGCCTCGGCGGGATGCTCCGCGGCCAGCACCCGGCGCTCCCCCTGCGCGTCCTCGAAGAGCCGGGCCTTGCCCGCCATCATCCAGTGCTCCGCCGTCGCGTACTCCACCCCGTCCACCACGAAGGGTGACGGCCACCACTGGCTCAGACAGCTCGCGCCGATGCGGCCGTCCGGCCTCGGCCGGTGCCCCCAGAAGTGCAGGTACCTCACCCTCGCCCCGGCGCGGACCTCGCTGATCAGGGCTTCCACCCCGTCGATCTTCCCCATGCACGCGAGTCTGGCACGCACCACTGACATTCCGTCCGCCCTTTTCCGTTCCGACTCGACATCTGGTCCGACAGATTTCGTCGCGTAACCAAAAGGCAACAACGGAATCACTTGTTGGAGTCCTATTGCTCTGTCAGGATCGGCACTCAAATCGAGCTGGAGCTACGCCACCCACCCCCCGGGACGGGGCGAACGGCGGAGGAGAGCGACATGCAGAACCCGGGCACCGCCACCCCGGAACGATTCCCCGCGCAGGAGCGATTCGCCGAGGGCGCGCAGTTCATCGCCGGAAAGCCGGCCAAGGGCACCTCGGGCCGCAGCCACGCCGTGGTCGACCCCGCCACCGGCGACGGGGTGTACGTCTACGAGCTGGCCGGCGCCGACGACGTCGACGCGGCCGTCGCCGCCGCGCGTGAGGCCTTCCCGGGCTGGTCCTCGGCCACCCCGGGGGAGCGCTCCGACGCCCTGCACCGCTTCGCCGCCGTCCTCGCCGACCGCGCGGAGGAATTCGCCCGCGCCGAGTCCCTGCAGTGCGGCAAGCCGCTGAAGCTGACCCGCGAGTTCGACGTGCCGGGGACCATCGACAACACCGCCTTCTTCGCGGGCGCCGCCCGGCATCTGCAGGGGCAGTCCGCCGGTGAGTACTCGGGCGACCACACGTCGTACGTCCGGCGCGAGCCGATCGGTGTCGTCGGGTCCATCGCGCCCTGGAACTACCCGCTGCAGATGGCCGCCTGGAAGATCCTCCCGGCGATCGCCGCGGGCAACACCATCGTGCTCAAGCCCGCCGAGCTGACCCCGCTCACCTCGCTGCTCTTCGCGCAGGCCGCCACGGACGCCGGTCTTCCCGACGGCGTGATCAACATCGTCACCGGTACCGGGAAGGAGGCGGGGGAGCGCCTCGTCGGCCACCCGGACGTCGCCATGACCTCCTTCACCGGGTCCACCGCCGTCGGCAAGCGCGTCGCCGAGGTCGCCACCGCCACGGTCAAGCGGCTGCATCTGGAACTGGGCGGCAAGGCCCCCTTCGTCGTCTTCGACGACGCCGACCTGGAGGCCGCCGCCAACGGCGCGGTCGCGGGCGCGCTCATCAACACCGGCCAGGACTGCACGGCCGCCACGCGCGCGTACGTGCAGCGACCGCTCTACGAGGCGTTCGTGGAGCGGACCGCCGCGCTGATGGAGACCGTGCGGCTCGGGGATCCGTTCGCCGCGGGCACCGACCTCGGCCCGCTGATCTCCCACGTCCAGCGGGACCGGGTCGCCGGTTTCGTGGACCGTGCGCGTGCCTACGCGCGCGTGGTGACCGGCGGCGAGGCGCCGCAGGGCGACCTGGGGAAGGGTGCCTACTACCGGCCGACCCTGATCGCCGACGCCGCCCAGGACAGCGAGATCGTCCAGTCCGAGATCTTCGGTCCCGTACTGGTCGTACTGCCGTTCGACGGTGATGATGAGGGCATCAGGCTGGCCAACGACACCCCGTACGGCCTCGCCGCCTCCGCCTGGAGCACGAACGTGTACCGAGCGAACCGCGCCACCCGCGAGATCAAGGCGGGCTGCGTGTGGATCAACGACCACATCCCGATCATCAGCGAGATGCCGCACGGCGGCTACAAGGCCTCCGGCTTCGGCAAGGACATGTCGGTGTACTCCTTCGAGGAGTACACGCAGGTCAAACACGTAATGTTCGACAATACGGCGGTGGCCCGCAAGGACTGGCACCGCACGATCTTCGGGGACCGGTAGCAGTCGCCGCCCGGCGACAGCCGGACATCACCAAAAGCGGCTGCCGCCGGGTGTGACGACCCGGCCCGACCAGGCCGACCCATCCTCCGAAAGGGCACCACGCGCATGGAGCAGAACGAGCCCGACCGCCTGACGTCGGCCGAAGCCGCCGCCGTACGGCGCAGTCTCCGTAACGGCCGGGCCGCCATGACCCGGCGGTCGCTGCTGCGCGCCTCGGCGGGCGGCGCGCTCACGGTCGGCGGACTGGGAGCGCTGAGCGCCTGCGGGATCCCCGCGGCCACCAAGACGCAAGGAGGCGTCTCCGCCGACGACCACTCGGCCAAGGAGAAGGTCGTCAACTTCTCCAACTGGCCCGAGTACATCGACGTGGACGACAAGACCAAGCGCCACCCCACGCTCGACACCTTCGCCCGGCGGACCGGCATCCAGGTCAAGTACACCGAGGACATCAACGACAACGACGAGTTCTTCGGCAAGATCCAGCCGCAGCTCGCCGCCGGTCAGGACACCGGCCGTGACCTCATCGTGCTCACGGACTGGCTGGCCGCCCGCATGATCCGCCTCGGGTACGTCCAGAAACTGGACCCGTCCAACCTGCCGCACGCCTACGCCAACCTGTCGGACCAGTTCCGCGCCCCCGACTGGGACCCGGGCCGCGCCTACTCCTACCCCTGGCAGGGCATCTCGACCGTCATCGCCTACAACAAGAAGGCGCTCGGCGGCGTCGAGGTGAAGTCGATCTCCGACCTGCTCGACATCCCCGCGCTCAAGGGCCGCGTCGGCTTCCTCACCGAGATGCGCGACAGCGTCGGCATGACCATGCTCGACATGGGCATCGATCCGGCGAAGTTCACCGACGACGACTACGACAAGGTGATCGCCCGCCTCCAGAAGGCCGTCGACAAGGGTCAGATCCGCCGCTTCACCGGCAACGACTACACGTCGGACCTCACCAAGGGCGACCTCGCCGCGTGTGTGGCCTGGGGCGGCGACATCGTCCAGCTCCAGGCGGACAACCCGAACGTCGGCTACGTCATCCCGGCCGCCGGCTACATGACGTCGACCGACAACATGCTCATCCCCAACAAGGCGCGCCACAAGACGAACGCCGAGCGGCTCATCGACTTCTACTACGAGCCCGAGCCCGCCGCCCAGCTCGCCGCGTACATCAACTACGTGAGCCCTGTCGCGGGAGTCAAGCCCTATCTTGCGAAGATCGACAAATCGGCGGCGGACAACCCGCTGATCATTCCCGACAAGGCCATGCAGGCGAAGTCCCATGCCTTCCGCGCGCTCACGCAGAAGGAAGAGACGGCCTACCAGCAGAAGTTCTCGAAGCTCACAGGGGCGTGACGACGACGATGACGACACCAGACAACAGCGGCGACGTCCGCCTCTCCGGTATCAGCAAGACGTACGACAACGGCTTCACCGCCGTGCAGCCGCTGGACCTGACCGTTCCGCAGGGCTCCTTCTTCGCCCTGCTCGGCGCCTCCGGCTGCGGCAAGACCACGACCCTGCGCATGATCGCCGGCCTGGAGGAGCCCACGACGGGCGCCGTCCATCTCGGCGAGCAGGAGGTGACCCACCTGCCGCCGTACAAGCGGCCGGTGAACACGGTCTTCCAGTCCTACGCCCTCTTCCCGCACCTCGACATCTTCGAGAACGTCGCCTTCGGCCTGCGCCGGCGCGGCATCAAGAGCGTGAAGAAGCAGGTCGAGGACATGCTGGAGCTGGTCCAGCTCGGCGAGCAGGCGCGCAAGAAGCCGCACCAGCTCTCCGGCGGCCAGCAGCAGCGCGTGGCCGTGGCCCGCGCCCTCATCAACCACCCGAAGGTGCTCCTGCTCGACGAGCCGCTCGGCGCCCTCGACCTCAAGCTGCGCCGCCAGATGCAGCTGGAGCTCAAGCGCATCCAGACCGAGGTCGGCATCACCTTCGTGCACGTCACGCACGACCAGGAGGAGGCCATGACCATGGCCGACACGGTCGCCGTGATGAACGCGGGCCGCGTCGAGCAGCTCGGCTCGCCGGCCGACCTGTACGAGAACCCGAACACCACCTTCGTCGCGAACTTCCTCGGCACCTCCAACCTCATCGAGGCCGAGGTCGACACGGAGAACGGGGACGACATCGTGCTCAAGGCCGGCGGCGGCAAGCTCCTGCTGCCGAAGGCGCGATGTTCGGCGCCCACGAAGACCGGCGGCAAGGTGCTGGTCGGCATCCGCCCCGAGAAGATCGCCCTCACGCACGCCGACGACGCGGGCGAGATCCCCGCGGGCCGCAACCGCCTCACCGGCAAGATCGCCGACGCGAGCTTCATCGGTGTCTCCACCCAGTACGTGATCGACAGCCCCGTCTGCGACGAACTCGCGGTGTACGTCCAGAACGTCGAGCGCGACGGCCGGCTCGTGCCCGGCGCCGATGTCGTCCTGCACTGGAGCCCGGCCCACACCTTCGGCCTGGACGCGACCCAGGACATCGACGCGGGCACCGAGGAAGAGGCGGCCGCCTGATGTCGACGCTGACCGAGGCACCACCCCCGCTCGCCCCCGCCGAGGAGGCCGAGCCCCCGCGCAAGCGCGGCCGGTTCACTCCGTACTGGCTGCTGCTGCCCGGCATGCTGTGGCTGGTCGTCTTCTTCGCGCTGCCGATGATCTACCAGGCCTCCACGTCCGTGCAGACGGGCTCGCTGGAGGAGGGCTACAAGGTCACCTGGCACTTCGTCACGTACTGGAACGCGCTCAGCGAGTACTGGCCGCAGTTCCTGCGGTCCGTCTTCTACGCGGCCGCCGCGACGCTGCTGTGCCTGCTGCTCGGCTACCCGCTGGCGTATCTGATCGCCTTCCGGGCGGGCCGCTGGCGGAACCTGATCATGATCCTGGTGATCGCGCCGTTCTTCACCAGCTTCCTGATCCGCACCCTGGCCTGGAAGACGATCCTCGCCGACAACGGGCCCGTCGTGCACGCCCTGAACTCGCTGCACGTCCTGGACCTCACCAACTGGCTCGGCTGGACGGCCGGCGACCGGGTGCTGGCCACACCGCTGGCGGTGGTGTGCGGTCTGACGTACAACTTCCTGCCGTTCATGATCCTGCCGCTGTACACCTCGCTGGAGCGGATCGACGGACGGCTGCACGAGGCGGCCGGCGACCTGTACGCCAGGCCGTGGACCACCTTCCGCAAGGTCACCTTCCCGCTGTCGATGCCGGGCGTGGTCTCCGGAACACTGCTGACCTTCATTCCCGCGGCCGGTGACTACGTCAACTCCGAACTGCTCGGCTCGACCGACACGCGCATGATCGGAAACGTGATCCAGACGCAGTTCCTGCGCATTCTGGACTATCCGACGGCCGCGGCCCTGTCCTTCATCCTCATGGCCGCCATCCTGGCCATGGTCACGATCTACATCCGCCGGTCCGGGACGGAGGACCTGGTCTAAATGCCCTTCGTCACCTGGCTCAAGCGCCATCTCGTCGTCATCGCGGGGCTGCTGACGCTCGCGTATCTGCTGCTGCCCAACGTCATCGTCACGTTGTTCTCCTTCAACAAGCCGAAGGGACGCTTCAACTACGAGTGGCAGCAGTTCTCCCTGGACGCCTGGAAGCAGCCGTGCGGCGTCGCCGACATGTGCGGCTCGCTGTCCATCAGCCTCCAGATCGCCGTCTGGGCGACGGTCGGCGCCACGATCCTCGGCACGATGATCGCGTTCGCGCTGGTCCGCTACCGCTTCCGCGCCCGCGGCGCCGTCAACTCACTGATCTTCCTGCCGATGGCGATGCCCGAGGTCGTCATGGCCGCCTCGCTGCTCACCCTGTTCCTCAACATGGGCGCACAGCTCGGCTTCATGACGATCCTGATCGCGCACATCATGTTCTGCCTCAGCTTCGTCGTCACCGCGGTCAAGGCGCGAGTGATGTCGATGGACCCGCGCCTGGAGGAGGCCGCCCGGGACCTGTACGCCGGCCCCGTGCAGACCTTCGTGCGGGTCACCCTGCCCATCGCGGCACCCGGAATCGCCGCGGGCGCGCTGCTGTCGTTCGCGCTCTCCTTCGACGATTTCATCATCACCAATTTCAACGCGGGCTCGACCGTCACCTTCCCCATGTTCGTCTGGGGTTCGGCCCAGCGCGGAACGCCCGTTCAGATCAATGTGATCGGTACGGCCATGTTCCTGGTCGCCGTGTTCATCACACTGGCCTCCATGGTCATCAGCAGCCGCCGTAACAAGCAAAAGGCATAGGCCTTTCAAGAAAGCCCTCGTAGGGAGTTGAAATCATGGCCCCAAGCGCCATGAGTCGTGGAAAAGACAACTGGATCGCCTCTCTCTCCGAAGCCCAGCCGGTCGCGTACTGGCTGGAAGACCCTGGCAAGCCCGACGCCGAGCCCGCCCTCACCACCGCCGAGACCTGCGACCTGCTGGTCGTCGGCGGTGGCTACAGCGGACTGTGGACCGCGCTCAACGCCAAGGAGCGCGACCCGCAGCGCGATGTGGTGCTGCTGGAAGGCCGCGAGGTGGGCTGGGCCGCCTCCGGCCGCAACGGCGGCTTCTGCGCCGCCTCTCTCACGCACGGCCTGCCCAACGGCCTGAGTCGCTGGCTCGACGAGATCGGCCGGCTTCAGGAGCTGGGCCTGCGCAACCTCGACGAGATCGAGGCCGCCGTCGCCCGGCACGGCATCGACTGCGAGTTCGAGCGCACCGGTGAGATCGACGTCGCCACCGAGACCTACCAGGCCTGGGAACTGCGCGACTGGCACCGGGAGTTGGAGGAGAAGGGACTCGCGGAGGGCATCGAGTTCCTCGACGCCGACGCCGTGCGCGAGCAGGTCGCCTCGCCCACCTTCGAGGCGGGCCTGTGGGACCGCCGGGGCGTGGCCATGCTGCACCCGGCCAAGCTGGCCTGGGGCCTGAAGAAGGCCTGCCTGAAGCTCGGCGTGCGCATCTACGAGCACACGCCCGCGCTGACCCTCAAGCAGTACGGCGCCGGCATGGCCGTACGCACCCCGTACGGCACGATCCGCGCCCGCAGGGTCGCGCTCGGCACCAACATCTTCCCGAGCCTGCTGCGCCGCGTGCGCTCCTTCACCGTCCCGGTCTACGACTACGCGCTGATGACCGAGCCGCTGAGCACCGACCAGCTGGCGTCGATCGGCTGGAAGAACCGCCAGGGCCTCGGCGACTCGGCGAACCAGTTTCACTACTTCCGGCTGTCCGCCGACAACCGGATCCTGTGGGGCGGCTACGACGCGATCCATCACTACGGCGGCCGGGTGCGCCTCGAGTACGACGACCGGCCGGAGACGTACGCCAAGCTCGCCGGGCACTTCTTCACCTGCTTCCCGCAGTTGGAGGGCGTGCGCTTCACACACGCGTGGGGCGGCGCGATCGACACCTGCTCGCGCTTCTCGGCGTTCTTCGGCACGGCCCACCAGGGGAAGGTGGCGTACGCCGCCGGCTACACCGGCCTCGGCGTGGGCGCGACCCGCTTCGGCGCGGACGTGATGCTCGACCTGCTGGCGGGGGAGCGCACCGAGCGCACGGAGCTGGAGATGGTCCGCAAGAAGCCGCTGCCGTTCCCGCCCGAGCCGTTCGCCTGGACCGGGATCGCCCTCACCAAGTGGTCCCTGGCCCGTGCGGACGCGCACGGCGGTCGCCGCAATCTGTGGCTGCGGGCGATGGACCGGCTGGGGCTGGGCTTCGACAGCTGAGCCCATGTGACCCAGGTCACTCCAAAGGGTGTGCGGATCCCGCGTAATGCCCCCGGAAGGCCTCCCTCTCTCCTTTCGACACGACCGCGCAGGACGGTCGGACGAGAGATGAGGGAGGCCTTCTCATGGCTGGGGCGAAGACGGCCGTCGAGTGGCTGGCATCCGTCGCACCGGACCCCGAGGCCTGCCGCTGGGAATGGGAGCGCAACCCCCTCGGGGTCGCGCTGCTGCCCGCGGGCAGGGCCTGGGACGTGCTGATCCTGCCGGGCGACCTCGGCTACCCGACCCTGGACGTGCTGACCCGGGTCCTCGACCAACCCGGCCCGGTGCTCGCCGACTTCGGCGACAACCGGGTCGGGTTCTTCGTGCCGCCGGGCACCGCGGCGCGCTGGCTCGGCACCGGCATCCGCACCGCGGGCCCCGGTACCTGGATCGTCGCACCGCACCCCGGCCGGGCGACCCGGGGTGTGCGCTGGTTGGTGCCGCCGGACGGCGCCGGCACGCTGACCGACCCGGCACTGCTGGAGCTGGCCATGCACGAGGCGGCGGCACGGCTGGCCGGGGACGGGGACGGATAGCACCCGGACACCTTGACAACAGGATTGGTCTGGACCAAGTTGAGTGCGCTCCACCCTCCAACTCCCCCGACACCGGAGGCCCTTGTGGATCGCGCCCCACGCGTCCCGCGCGCCCCGCGCTCCTCGCGCGCACGACGTCCGAGATCCGTCCTCGCTCTGCTCACGGCCGCCCTGCTGGCCGTGCCCGGCATCACCGCGCTCTCGTCGGCCGCCCGTGCGGCCGACGCGGACCTCGCGACGAACGGCGGGTTCGAGTCCGGCCTCGACGGCTGGACCTGCACGGCCGCGACGACGGTCGACGCGCCTGTGCACAGCGGAAGTTCCGCACTGCAGGCGACCCCCGCCGGCAGCGACGACGCCCAGTGCGCGCAGACCGTCACCGTCCAGCCGAACTCGACCTACACGCTGTCGGGGTACGTCCGCGGCTCCTACGTCTACCTCGGCGCGAACGGCACCGGCACCACCGACGTCTCCACCTGGACCCAGTCCGCCCCCGACTGGCAGAGACTGACCACCACCTTCACCACCGGCGCCGCCACGACGAAGGTGACCGTCTACACCCATGGCTGGTACGGCACCGGCGCCTACTACGCCGACGACATCACCCTGGTCGGCCCGGGCGGCAGCGGCACCGGGCAGCCGCCCGCCCCGCCCGCCGGGCTGACGGCCGCGTCCGTCACCTCGTCCTCCGTCGCCCTGTCCTGGTCGGCGGTGAGCGGCGCCACGAGCTACACGGTCTACCGCGACGGGACCAGGTCCCAGACGGTGACCGGCACGTCGGCCACCGTCACCGGACTGTCGGCCTCGACGGCGTACGGCTTCCAGGTCACCGCGAGCAACGGCGCCGGCGAGTCCGCGAAGTCGGCGGTCGTGACCGCCACGACCGGCGCGGGCGGCGGGGGCGGAGGCGGCTCGACGGACCTGCCCGCCCACGCCCTCGTCGGCTATCTGCACTCCAGCTTCGCCAACGGCTCCGGCTACACCCGCCTCGCCGACGTCCCCGACAGCTGGGACGTCATCGACCTGGCCTTCGGCGAGCCCACCTCGCCGACCTCGGGAGACATCCGCTTCAACCGCTGCCCGGTGACGGAGTGCCCGAACGTCGAGTCCGACGCCGACTTCAAGGCGGCCATCAAGGCCGAGCAGGCGGCCGGCAAGAAGGTGCTGATCTCCATCGGCGGCCAGAACGGCCAGGTCCAGCTGACCACGGCCGCGGCCCGTGACGCCTTCGTCTCCTCGGTCTCGAACATCATCGACACCTGGGGCCTGGACGGCCTCGACATCGACTTCGAGGGCCACTCGCTGTCGCTGGACACGAACGACACGGACTTCAAGAACCCCACGACACCCGTGATCGTGAACCTGATCTCCGCCCTGAAGACCCTCAAGGCCAAGTACGGCTCGAAGTTCGTGCTGACCATGGCGCCGGAGACGTTCTTCGTGCAGAACGGCTACCAGTACTACGGCACCGGCAAGTGGGGCGGCCAGGACCCGCGCTGCGGGGCGTACCTCCCGGTCGTCTACGCCCTGCGCGACGACCTCACCCTCCTGCACGTCCAGGACTACAACTCCGGCCCGATCATGGGCCTGGACAACCAGTACCACTCCATGGGCGGCGCCGACTTCCACATCGCCATGACCGACATGCTGCTCACCGGCTTCCCGGTGGCCGGCGACCCGAACAACGTCTTCCCGCCCCTGCGCCCCGACCAGGTCGCCATCGGCATGCCGGCCTCGACCAACGCGGGCAACGGCTACGTGGCGCCGTCCGAGGTCACCAAGACCCTGGACTGCCTGACGAAGAAGACGAACTGCGGCTCGTACGCCACCCATGGGACCTGGCCCGCGCTGCGCGGTCTGATGACGTGGTCGGTGAACTGGGACCGCTACTCGAACTGGGAGTTCCAGAAGACCTTCGACGCGTACTTCGGCTGATCACCAGGCTGAGGGTGGTCAGCAGCACGGTGCACAGACACCAGCTGGCCACCACGTCCGACGGCCAGTGATAGCCATGGCGGACCAGGCCGTACGACACCCCGAGAACCAGGGCCGCACAGCCGCCGACCAGGCTCCGGCGGGCGGCCGTGGAGCGCAGCCAGGGGAGCAGGAGCAGGGTCGCGGAGCCGTAGGCGACGGCCGCCGTCGCCGTGTGGCCGGAGGGGAAATAGCCGACGGCCGGGGGCACCACGGGGGTCCCCGGCCGAGCGGTCCAGTCCTTGAGCGGTACGACGATCGCCGGGACCAGTGCCATCAGGACGGCCGCGGCGAGCGGCGGCAGCCACCATCGCGGCACACCGGCGGCGCGGCCCCGCCACAGGACGTATCCGATGACGAGCACGAGGACCGGCACGGCGATCTGGATGTTCCCGAGGTCGGAGAGGATCTCGGAGAACCGGTCCGGACGGACCAGGGCGCGGCTGAGGCGGGAGTCCAGCCGCAGCAGCGGGCCGTGGGCCATGACCTGCCAGGTGAGCAGGGCGAAGAGCACGGCGGGCGGGCCGAGGAGCGAGGCACGGCGGACTGCGGCGGACACGATGCCCAGCTTGGCAGGTTCTTCTGCGCCGCGGAGGAAGGAGGTCGGCCGCCCAGGAACAGGGGGGGGTGGTTCCGGGGCGGCCGACCGGACCGGAACGTCGCGCGCCCCGGGGGGTTTGGGGCGGCGACCGTCCGATCGGTGAGGAGATCCCGGAGCCGTCAGGCGCCGGTTGTGTGCGCGAGGGCACGACCAGGTCGAAGCTGGGGAGGCCCCGGCCTGAAATCGCCCACAGTCCCCTGTGGACGGGGTGTATCTCTCATCTGGGTAGAACCTACGGCAGGCCGAGGCGGTTGGGCAGACGGAATCGAGTCCCGTCATCCACCCCGCACACCTTCTTCACACGGCCTGCCTGAGGCGCCTTCCGGAGGACGAACCCTGCCCGGACGAGTCGCCCGGACGGGTTGCTCAGATGCGCGCGAACGCCTGCTCGATGATGTCGAGACCCTCGTTCAGCAGGTCCTCGCCGATGACCAGCGGGGGCAGGAAGCGCAGCACGTTGCCGTAGGTGCCACAGGTCAGGACCAGCAGGCCCTCGGCGTGGCAGGCCTTGGCGAGCGCGGCGGTGGCCTCCGGGTTCGGCTCCTTGGTGGTGCGGTCCTTGACCAGCTCGATGGCGATCATGGCACCGCGGCCACGCACGTCACCGATGATGTCGAACTTCTCGGCCATGGCGGTGAGGCGGCCCTTCATGACCTCCTCGATGCGCTTGGCCTTGCCGTTGAGGTCCTGCTCCTTCATGGTCTCGATGGCGCCGAGCGCACCCGCACAGGCGACGGGGTTGCCGCCGTACGTGCCGCCGAGGCCACCGGCGTGCGCGGCGTCCATGATCTCGGCACGCCCGGTCACCGCGGCCAGCGGCAGTCCACCCGCGATGCCCTTCGCGGTCGTGATGAGGTCCGGGACGATCCCCTCGTCCTCACACGCGAACCACTGCCCGGTCCGGCAGAAGCCGCTCTGGATCTCGTCGGCGACGAAGACGATGCCGTTGTCGTTGGCGAACTTCACGATCTCCGGCAGGAAGCCCTTGGCCGGCTCGATGAAGCCGCCCTCGCCGAGGACCGGCTCGATGATGATCGCGGCGATGTTGTCGGCGCCGACCTGCTTGGACATCTGGTCGATGGCCTGCTTGGCGGCCTCGGGACCGGCGTTCTGCGCACCGGTCGGCCAGCGGTAGCCGTACGCCACCGGCACGCGGTACACCTCGGGTGCGAACGGCCCGAAGCCGTGCTTGTACGGCATGTTCTTGGCGGTGAGCGCCATGGTCAGGTTGGTCCGCCCGTGGTACCCGTGATCGAACACCACCACGGCCTGCCGCTTGGTGTACGCACGCGCGATCTTCACGGCGTTCTCGACGGCCTCGGCGCCGGAGTTGAACAGCGCGGACTTCTTGGCGTGGTCACCGGGCGTCAGCTCGGCCAGCGCCTCGGCGACCTCGACGTACCCCTCGTACGGGGTGACCATGAAACAGGTGTGGGTGAAGTCGGCCAGCTGGGCGGACGCGCGCCGTACGACGGCCTCGGCGGAGGCGCCGACGGAGGTCACGGCGATACCGGACCCGAAGTCGATGAGCCGGTTGCCGTCGACGTCCTCGATGATCCCGCCGCCCGCGCGGGCGGTGAAGACCGGCAGCACCGAGCCCACGCCCTGCGCGACCACAGCGGTACGGCGGGCCTGCAGTTCCTGCGACTTCGGGCCGGGTATGGCGGTGACGACGCGGCGCTCCTGCGGAAGTGCGGTCATGAGGGCTCCCTGATGATCTTGCGTACCGGGCGGTCCCGGACGATTCCGGGCGGTGGCATTTCGGCCGCATACCTGTCTTTCTTCGCAGGCTAGGGCCGGGGACGGGGGGTGGGCATGCTCCATGTGGGCGTTGTCGGGGAGAGCGGTTGTCCGGAGTGGACATAGAGGAACCGTGAGGGTGACATGGCGGCGTGTGCGCATCACATTGCGCGCCCTGCCGCGCAATCGCTGAACTCCTCCTGTGAGGGCACTAGATTGACTCGCTGATGGTGCATGGAACAGCTGGTCAGGGGGCAAGGCCGATGGACAGCGACGGAACGCAGGACGCGCGGGGCACACATGCTCACCCCGTGCCGCGGCCGGCGGAGCCGACGGACGCGCCCGCAGCGCCGTACAGCGGCACGGCGGGGCCGTACGAGACCTCCGCTGTGCCGCCACGGCCGACGCGGTCGCCGGACATGCCGCCGTCGGCAGCACAGCCCCGGTTCGCGCCCCATCCGTCGCATCCCGGCTCACCAGTCGCCGACTGGCTCGACCAGCCTCGCCCGACGGTCGAGCCAGGTATCTGGCGCTACGGCTACAGCCTGCCCAAGGAAGCACGTCAGAGCCGTCGCCTGGCCCCTGTCACCATCGTAGGCTTCGTTGTCCCACTGGTGGCGGGACTGCTCCTGTGGTCACTGTGGCGGCACGGCAGCCTCCCCTATCAGTGGGCCGCCCTCAAGCTGCTCACGCCCGACGACTGGTGGTGGGGCGGCACCGTGTCTCCGAAGGGCTACCAGGGTGCCGAGGCCAAGACAGTCGCCGACGGTGTCTTCTTCGCGATCCTCGTCTACGCCATGGCGCGACTGGGCAGCTGGTCCGATGTCATCCGGCACTTCGTCACCCGACGCGAACAGCCCGCTCGAGCCCTCATCGCCGCCCTCTGTGCCCTGACCGTGCTGGCCTTCGTCTTCCCGGGCACGTTCGGTCTCGGCTGGGACGCCCTGCCCGTGCAGGATCCGTTGTTCTCCCTGATCATCCTGATCAACGGCGGCGACTACGGCGTGTTCGCGTCGAAGTCGCTCACGGACGGGCTGTACGCGCTCATCACCCTGCTGGTGCTGTGGCCCTTCGCCCGGATCGGCGGCTGGTGGCCCCTGGTGAAGGAGGCGCTCGCTCCGCGGGTGAGGGGCAGGACGGCCGAGGCCGTGCAGCCGGCCGTCGACCGGCGGCCGTCGCAGTGGCCCGAACTGCGCGAGGCCGGTCAACATCAGGCGGCGGACGTGCTCTCCGCCGAGGTGCACGCAGGCCGGATGAACGACGTGGACTGCACCAGGGTCGGGCACATGTGGACCGTGGCGCGCGGCCAGGCCCGGCTCTCCTCCTTCACCGACATGGTGCTGCGCCAGGGCGGCGCTGCCTGGACCCATCCGTCTGGCGCGCGCGACCTGCCCACCCGGGCTGCCCGGCACGATCTGCTAGCCGGGCAGGTGCGCATCGGGCAATGGGTGGCCGGGGATCGCACCCCGCACGCCTACGGCGGCGCCGGGGCGGCTCTCTCGCCGGACACCCTGGGCACCTCGCTGCTGGCCGTCGGGCCCTCAGGCACCGGCAAGACCCGCCATGTGATCCAGCCCGTCGTCGAGTCGCTCGGTCTGCAGGCGCTCGCCGGACAATGCGCCGTCGTCGCCGTGTGCGCAGCCGGCACCCCTCTCGGACCCGACTCGGCCTACGACGTGGTCGTACGTCTCGGCGACCCGGTGTCCGTGCACGACATCGACCCGTACGCGGACTCCGACGACCCCGACGAGGCGGCTGCCTTCTTGGCGGAGGGGCTGGCCGGCGACCTGGACACGGTGGGCGCTCAGCGGGCCGCTACTGCGCTCGCCCAGCTCCTCGGACCCTACCGTGCGGCCTACGGAGGCTTTCCGACTCTGCCCGCGCTGCGTGAACTCCTGGAAGGCGAGACTTCGGCCCTGGAAGCGCTACGTGGTGCGCTCGACGGGGACGAGTACGCAGCCCAGCGTCGCGAACTCGATGCGCGTGCCCGGCAGTTCGGCACCGCTGGCGATCCCGGACCGGTCCTCGCCGATCGTATCGCCGTACTGGACCGGCCAGCGTTCGCCGAATTCTTCGGCGGGGGCGGCGGGAGCACTCGGCCGTTCTCGCTGCGCGCCATCGCCCACCATCCGCTGCGGGTCCGTATCGACCTGCCCGACCGTGGACACGAAGAGGCGTCCCGCATCGTCACCCGGCTTCTGCTTGCTCAGTTCGGCGCCGTGGCGTCGGCGGGTGAGCAGCGGACCCATTTCACCTGCCTCGTCCTGGACGACGCCACCGGCGGGGTGACGGCGGAGTCAGTCCGCCGCATTCAGCGTCTACGCTCCCGCAACGCGGGCGTGGTGCTCGCCCTGCGTACGGTGGGCGACGTCCCCGAGGCGTTGCACGGGCCGCTGTACGCGGCTGTCGGCTGCCGTATGGCGTTCTCCGGCGTGACCACGTGGGACGGCGGCAGGTTCGCGGACGCTTGGGGCACGCAGTGGGTCGAGACCCGGGACGTGGCCCAGCACACCGTCTTCGCGGATCAGCCGATGACGCGCGCGATCCACTCCCTGCGCAAGCTCGTGACTGGCAAGGCGGTGACGACCGAGGCCGTCACCGTCCGCCAGGTCGAGCGGGAGCGGTGGTCGGCTTCCGAGTTGGCTCATGGGGTGCCGGCCGGGCATGCGGTGTTGTCGTTGACGAGTGTGCGGGGGGAGCACGCGCCGCCGTTGTTGGTGGATCTGAGGGGGTGAGGGGCGGGACGAGGACCGTACGGTGAGGCAGAATCGGTCTAGGTCGTTCATACGGTTCGGCCAAAGGATCACCTAGATCGTCCGGATCACCAGGTCATCCGGATCGCCAGGATCATCCGGATCGCGCCGAGTCCTCTCGCCGACTTCCCTCCCGTGAAGGCCCCATGCCCCCGACCCTCGCCTCGCTGGTCCACCACTCCGCGCTGAAGCTGACCGTGCGCGCGGGCGAGGACCGTCTCGACGTCCCCGTCCGCTGGGCCCATGTCAGCGAGCTGGCCGACCCCGTGCCCTACATGGAGGGTGGCGAGCTGCTGCTGATCACCGCCCTGAAGCTGGACGCGGAGGATCGGGAGGCCATGCGGCGGTATGTGAAACGGCTGGTGGGGGCCGGTGTCGTCGGACTCGGGTTCGCCGTCGGGGTGAACTACGAGCAGATTCCCGAGGCCCTGGTCGAGGCCGCCGAGCAGGAGGGGCTGCCCCTGCTGGAGGTGCCCCGCCGCACCCCCTTCCTCGCCATCAGCAAGGCCGTCTCCGCCGCCATCGCCGCCGACCAGTACCGCGCCGTCACCGCCGGCTTCGCCGCGCAGCGCGAGCTGACCAAGCAGGCCCTGAACGCCGGACCCGAGGGGCTCCTCGGCGCACTCGCCGCCCAGGTCGACGGATGGGCCGCCCTGTACGACGCCTCGGGCGCCGTCGTCGCCGCCGCGCCCGAGTGGGCCGGCCGCCGCGCCGCCCGGCTCACCGCCGACGTCGAACGGCTGCGGGAACGGCCCGCCCCGGCCTCCTCCGTGGTCGGCGGGCCCGACCACGAGGACCGGGTCGAGCTGCATTCCCTGGGGACGGGGAGGCGGCCGAGGGCCGCCCTCGCCGTCGGTACCGCCGCCGCCCTCGGCACCGCCGAGCGGTACGCCGTGCACTCCGCGATCGCCCTGCTCACCCTCACCACCGAACGCTCCCGCTCCCTGTACGAGGCCGAACAGCGCATCGGCGCGGCCGTGCTGCGCATGCTGCTCGCCGGGGAGCCCGATCACGCCCGGGCCGTCGCCGGGGACCTGTACGGCGGCCTGCTCGACGCGCCGTTCCGGGTGATCGTCGCCGAATCGGTGTCCGGATCCGCCGCCCGGGCGCACGCGGACGCCCACGGCCACGTCGCCACCTCGGTGTCCGGGGGCGCCGCCCTCGTCGCCGACACCGGTGGTGATCCGCTGGGCGGGCTCGCCGAGGGCGTGGAGGCCGCCGCCGCGCGCTCCGGGGAGGCCGTGCTGGTCGTGCCCGAGGGGGAGCGGCTGGTGGTGCTCGCCGCAGACGGGGGCGCGGCGGTGGCCGCCGGCACGCAGTACGCGGCGGCGGTCGAGGCGGCGCGGGCGGCGCCCGAGCAGGCCGGGGGCGACGAGGAGGAACTGGTCGTGGGGTTGTCGGCGCCGGCCGGGCCGATCGCCGCGGCCGCCGCCTACAAGCAGGCCGAGCAGGCGCTGTCGGTGGCGCGGCGGCGGGGCCGGGTGCTGGTGGAGCACGAGCAGCTGGCCGCGGGGTCCGTACTGCCGCTGCTGGCCGACGACGCGGTGAAGGCGTTCGCCGACGGGTTGCTGCGGGCGCTGCACGAGCACGACGCGACCGGGCGGGGGGATCTGGTCGCCTCGCTGCGGGCGTGGCTGTCGCGGCACGGCCAGTGGGACGCGGCCGCCGCGGACCTGGGCGTGCACCGGCACACGCTGCGGTATCGGATGCGGCGGGTCGAGGAGATCCTGGGGCGGTCGCTGGACGATCCCGACGTACGGATGGAGCTGTGGCTGGCTCTTAAGGCGACATCCACGGAGTGAACGCCCTCGGGGGCGGCCGGGACGGCCGGGCCTCCAGCGGCCTTCAGCAGCCTCCAGGGGCCTCAGGTGCCCTCCGGCACCCCGGCCGTCCGAGGGGACCGCGCCATTCCGGCGTACCCCTCGGCCCGACTGCTACGACTCGGACAAGCGACCCCCGGCGGCCCGCGCCCTACCGTGGACCACGAAAGCCAAGCACACCTCCTACGCGGAAGGGCCGGGACTCGCACATGCCCCAGGAAAAGACTGTGGGGGCCACCCACGCCTTCTGGCTCGCCGGCCGCCAGGTCACCGGCGAGGACACCTTCGACGTCACCTCCCCGTGGGACGGCCGGCTCGTCGGCACGGTCGGCGTGCCGACCGACGCCCAGGTCGAGGAGGCCGTGGCCGCCGCGTACGCCGTGCGGGACGAGTTCGCCGCCACCCCGGCGCACGTGCGGGCCGCCGCGCTCGACCACGTCAGCAGGCGGCTGGTCGAGCGCACCGAGGAGATAGCCCAGCTGATCTCCGCCGAGAACGGCAAGCCCATCAAGTGGGCCCGAGGAGAGGTCGGCCGTGCCGTCTCCGTGTTCCGGTTCGCCGCCGAGGAGGCCCGCCGGTTCAACGGCGGTGAGGCCCAGCGGCTCGACACCGACCTCGGCGGGCAGGGGCGTCTCGCCCTGACCCGGCGCTTCTCCAAGGGCGTCGTGCTCGGCATCGCGCCGTTCAACTTCCCGCTCAACCTGTGCGCCCACAAGATCGCCCCGGCGATCGCGGCCGGCGTGCCGATCATCCTCAAGCCGGCGCCCGCCACCCCGCTCTCCGGTCTGGTCATCGGTGACCTGCTCGCCGAGACCGAGGGCCTCCCGGCCGGCTCCTGGAGCATCCTCCCGGTCGCCAACGACAAGATGCCCGCCCTCGTCCAGGACGAGCGGCTGCCGGTCATCTCCTTCACCGGTTCCGAGAAGGTCGGCTACGCGATCATGGACTCGGTGCCGCGCAAGCACTGCACGCTGGAGCTGGGCGGCAACGGCGCGGCCGTGGTCCTCGGGGACTACGCCTCCGACGCCGACCTGGACTGGGCCGCGACGCGCATCGCGACCTTCTCCAACTACCAGGGCGGCCAGTCCTGCATCTCCGTGCAGCGCGTCATCGCGGACGCGTCCGTGTACGACCGGCTGCTGCCGCGCATCGTCGCCGCCGTCGAGGCCCAGGCCACCGGTGACCCGTCCGACGCCAAGACGGACGTCGGCCCGCTGGTCAGCGAGGACGCCGCCAAGCGCGTGGAGTCCTGGGTGAAGGAGGCGGTCGAGGCCGGTGCCACGCTTCTCACCGGCGGTGACCGCGACGGCGCCTCCTACGCGCCGACCGTCCTCACCGACGTACCGGCGGACGCGACGATCTCTCGCGAGGAGGTCTTCGGGCCCGTCCTCACCGTGCAGAAGGTGGACGGCGAGGCCGAGGCGTTCGCCGCGGTCAACGAGTCCAAGTACGGCCTCCAGGCCGGCGTGTTCACCCACGACCTCCAGGTCGCCTTCCGCGCCCACCGCGCCCTCGAGGTCGGCGGCGTGGTCGTCGGGGACGTCCCGTCCTACCGCGCCGACCAGATGCCGTACGGCGGCGCCAAGCAGTCCGGCGTGGGCCGTGAGGGCGTCAAGTTCGCGATGGACGACTACACATACGAGCGCGTGCTTGTCCTGACCGGCCTCGCGCTCTGACCTGCCACGGACAGGTCAGCCGGAAACGGCCGCAGCCCACTGTGCGGGGGCTGCGGCCGTTTCCTCTTTCGCCGCTTGTTCGCCGGTTCCTGGTAAAGGATTCGATATCGGCGGTTCAAGAGTCCTGCCCTAAGTCTTGATCTGTCCATGACTCACCCGATGAGATGCGCCTGACCAGTTCGTCCGACGCGGGTTCATCCCTGCTCAGGACGTCACAGGAGCACTCAGGGGACCACATGCACATAGCCCGTACCGGGCGCGGCGTCGCGGCGTCCGCCGCTACCGCCGCGTTCGTCGCCGCCGCACTGGCGGCCACCTCCCAGGCCGGCGCGACCACCGCCGCGCCCGCCGGCGTACCGCACACCTTCGCGGCACCGGCCATCGCGGGGCACAACCTGGTCCACGGTGTGGCCAGCCCCCTCCCCATCGCGCAGTGCCAGGCCAAGTGGCACATCAACTGCTACAACCCGCTGCAGTACCGCACCGCGTACGACCTGAACCCCCTGTACAAGAAGGGGATCACGGGCAAGGGCCGGACGATCGTCATCGTCGACTCCTTCGGTTCCCCGACCGTCCAGCACGATCTGGACGTCTACAGCAAGCAGTTCGGGCTGCCCAGCACCAAGGTCAAGGTCGTCAAGTGGGGCCATGTGCCGCCCTTCGACCCCAAGAACTCCGACATGACCGGCTGGGCCGGTGAGACCACGCTGGACGTCGAGATGGCGCACGCGGTCGCGCCGGGCGCCAAGATCGTGCTGGTGGAGACGGCGGTCGCCGAGACCGAGGGCACCACCGGTCTGCCGGAGATGATGTCCGCCGAGAAGCACCTGATCGACCAAGGTGTCGGCGACGTCATCAGCCAGAGCTTCGGTGCCACCGAGAACACCTTCCCCGGCTTCGACAAGGGCGACTTCTCCAGCATCAAGAAGCTGCGGTACGCCTTCGAGGACGCCAAGCGCAGGCACGTGACGGTCCTCGCCTCCTCCGGTGACGGCGGCGTCACCGACATGAAGGCGGACGGCAAGACGTACTACAACAAGCCCGTCAACTCCTGGCCGTCCTCCGACCCGTTGGTCACCTCCATCGGCGGCACCCAGCTCCACCTGAACGACAAGGGCCAGCGCGTCAAGCCGGACAGCGTCTACAACGACTACGGCGCGGGCGGCGGCGGTCAGTCCCACGTGTTCACCCGCCCGTCCTTCCAGGACGGCGTGAAGAACGTCGTCGGCAGCCGCCGCGCCACCCCGGACATCTCGATGGCCGCCGCGGTCAACGGCGGTGCCTGGGTGTACTCCAGCTACGACCCGACCGCCACCGGCTGGGACGTCTCCGGCGGCACCAGCGAGGCCAGCCCGCTCTTCTCGGGCATCGTGGCCCTCGCCGACCAGGCGGCCGGCCACCGCCTCGGTGACATCAACCAGGCCCTGTACACCCTGCTGAAGCAGAAGAACCCGGGCGTCGTCGACGTCAACGACGGCACGGACAACAGCTACGAAGGCGTCAAGGGCTACAAGGCCGTCAACGGCTACGACATGGCCACCGGCGTGGGCACCCTGGACGCCCTCCGCCTCGTCCAGGCGCTCGCCAAGGCGAGCCACGGCTGACGATCGCGGTAGCGCGCACCGAACGGCCCGGGTCCCCGACCCGGGCCGTTTCGCATGTCCGGACGCACGGAATCCCACTCGCCGCTTCATGGGGACCGCTGTCACGCGGCCCGGCGCTCCGGCGGCCCTTTCGGCCGGATGGACGCGCGAGGGGTGGTGGGGTCGGCCCGTTTCGGGTACCAACGATCCAGTAGCACTGGTCGGTAACGAACGGTCCGCAATCATCCCTCTTCGCGGCGAGGTGAGCCTCATGTCCGCCCCCACCACTTCACGCACCACCGTCACCGAGCGCGAGGCACGCCAGGTGGCGGAGGCCGCCCGGGAACAGGACTGGCGCAAGCCCAGCTTCGCCAAGGAACTGTTCCTGGGACGCTTCCGGCTCGACCTCATCCATCCCCACCCGCTCCCCGACGACGAGTCCGTGCAGCGCGGTGAGGAGTTCCTCGCCGAGCTGCGCGCGTTCTGCGAGACGACGGTCGACGGGGCCCGTATCGAGCGCGAGGCCCGCATCCCGGACGAGGTCGTGGCGGGCCTGAAGGAACTCGGCGCGCTCGGCATGAAGATCGACCCCAAGTACGGCGGTCTCGGCCTCACCCAGCTCTACTACAACAAGGCCCTCGCCCTGGTCGGCTCCGTGAGCCCCGCCGTCGGCGCGCTGCTCTCCGCCCACCAGTCGATCGGTGTCCCGCAGCCGCTGAAGATGTTCGGCACCCAGGAGCAGAAGGACGCCTTCCTGCCGCGCTGCGCCCGCACCGACATCTCCGCCTTCCTGCTCACCGAGCCGGACGTCGGCTCCGACCCGGCACGGCTCGCCACCACGGCCGTACCGGACGGGGAGGACTACCTCCTCGACGGGGTGAAGCTGTGGACCACCAACGGGGTGGTCGCCGATCTGCTCGTCGTCATGGCGCGGGTGCCGAAGTCCGAGGGGCACAAGGGCGGCATCACCGCGTTCGTGGTGGAGGCGGCCTCGCAGGGCATCACCGTCGAGCACCGCAACGCCTTCATGGGCCTGCGCGGCATCGAGAACGGCGTCACCCGCTTCCACCAGGTCCGGGTGCCCGCCGCCCACCGCATCGGCCCCGAGGGCGCCGGCCTGAAGATCGCGCTGACCACTCTCAACACGGGCCGGCTCTCGCTGCCCGCGATGTGCGCGGGCAGCGGCAAGTGGTGTCTGAAGATCGCCCGTGAATGGTCGGCGGAGCGCGAGCAGTGGGGCAAGCCGGTGGCGCTGCACGAGGCCGTCGGCTCCAAGATCAGCTTCATCGCGGCCACCACCTTCGCCCTGGAAGCCGTCCTCGACCTGTCCTCCCAGATGGCCGACGAGGACCGCAACGACATCCGTATCGAGGCCGCCCTCGCCAAGCTCTACGGCTCCGAGATGGCCTGGAAGATGGCCGACGAACTGGTCCAGATCCGCGGCGGCCGCGGCTACGAGACCGCCGAGTCGCTGAAGGCGCGCGGCGAACGGGCCGTCCCGGCCGAGCAGATGCTGCGCGATCTGCGCATCAACCGCATCTTCGAGGGCTCGACGGAGATCATGCACCTGCTGATCGCCCGCGAGGCCGTCGACGCCCACCTCTCGGTCGCCGGTGACCTCATCGACCCCGACAAGTCCCTGTCCGACAAGGCGAAGGCGGGCGCGAGCGCGGGCGTCTTCTACGCCAAGTGGCTGCCGAAGCTGGTCGCCGGACCGGGTCAACTGCCCATGTCCTACGGCGCGTTCAAGAACGGTGTCGATCTGTCCGGGCATCTGCGCTACGTCGAGCGCACCGCCCGCAAGCTGGCCCGCTCCACCTTCTACGCCATGTCCCGCTGGCAGGGCCGGATGGAGACCAAGCAGGGCTTCCTCGGGCGGATCGTGGACATCGGCGCCGAGCTGTTCGCGATGAGCGCGGCCTGCGTCCGGGCCGAACTGCTGCGCGGCCGGGGTGAACACGGCCGCGAGGCCTACCAGCTGGCCGACGCCTTCTGCCGGCAGGCCCGCGTCCGGATCGAGGAACTCTTCGGTCGGCTGTGGACCAACACCGACACTGTCGACCGGAAGGTGGTCAAGGGCGTTCTGGGCGGGTCCTACACCTGGCTGGAGGAAGGCATCGTCGATCCGTCCGGGGACGGCCCGTGGATCGCTGACGCGACCCCCGGACCGTCCGCGCGGGAGAACGAGCGCCGCCCCTTCGGCGACTGAACCCTCAAGGCCGCTCCGGCCGGGCGCCTGGGGTCAGTTGCCCCAGGTGCCCTGGTTCACGGCGCAGGTCCAGCCCGAGCCGTGCAGGGTGAACTTCACCTTGTAGCTGTGGGTGTTGAGCAGATGCGTCTGCACCTTCACCCCGAGGCTCGCCTTCTTGTTCAGCGAGCCCGTGTACACGGTCACCGTCTTCGACGTCTTGTGGGTGACCTTGCCACCCGTGGCCCTGGCCGAGCCGAAACGGATGTTCTGGACGTCCGTGACGGTGAAGCTGACTTTCTTGAAGCTCTTCGTCGTGCTCTTGTTCTTGATGCCGAAGTAGAGGCCGCCGTTGGTCACCCAGCCGTGCGAGTCGACGTAGAAGCTGCTCGGGTAGACCAGGTTGAGCGGGCAGCCGGAGCTCTGCGGCGCCTGGGTGGCGGCGAACGCGCCCCCGGCGAGACCGAGCTGAGCGGCGGTCAGAAGACCGGCCGTCGCGAGGACGGTCGCGGTCGTACGCATACGGTTCACAGTGGTGATTCCTCCCCCATTTGTGGCCCTCCTTGCGGGCGCCTACGGAAGGATGCCATGAGCAGCGGCTGAAAGCGCGCGTTTTCCGCAGGACTTGTCCTCAGGGTGGCTTGCCCTCAGCAGTACGTGTCGCTCGGGTCCCGCGTGGTCCACGAGCAGGAGTCGACCTTGGCGCCGCTCGCCCTGGTGAGGGTGGCGGTGTCCTTGTCGTTGTTCCAGACGTAGGCGCTGCGGCCCTGGTACTTGTCCGACGCGGTGTCCGAGCCGCGGCCGGTGTGGATCTTCAGGTACTTCCCTGCGCCGATCGTGACGTTCGGGAAGACGTACCTGTGGTTCGAGGCGTCCTTCAGCACCCAGCCCTTGAGCGGGACGGCCGAGCCGCCGGTGTTCCTGATCTGCACCCACTCGGCGTTGAGGCTCGCGTTGGAGCGGTTGTCGCTGCCCGGGCTGTCGAACCAGACATGGTGGATCTGCACGCCCCCGGCCGCCTGGGCCGGGGTGCCGAGCAGGGTGCCGGTGAGCAGGGCCGCGCCGGCGAGCGCGGGCAGGGCGGCGCGTATGCGCACAACAGGCATGGAGAGATCCCCCCAGGATGTCGTCCAGTGTGGCGAAGCGTTGCGACTGAAGTGCTATCACACGATCTTCACTGATACTTCACATCGGGGAAATCGCTCCATTCGGCGACGAAACCTGCTGAGGCACCCGCCCGGGGGGACGCCCTGTCCTGACGGCCGCCGCTTGCGGCAACAATGGGGGGATGACCGACAGCCCCGCCCATCCGGCACCCCTCGCCGATCCGCACCTCGTCTACGATCCCGTCGCCGGCGACGGCCCCAAGGACGTGGTGATCCTCGGCTCCACCGGATCCATCGGCACCCAGGCCATCGACCTCGTGCTGCGCCACCCCGACCGCTTCCGGGTCACCGCCCTGTCCGCGAACGGCGGCCGGGTCGCCCTCCTGGCCGAGCAGGCGCACCGGCTGCGGGCGCGCACCGTGGCGGTCGCCCGCGAGGACGCCGTACCGGCCCTGCGCGAGGCACTCGCCGCCGAGTACGGATCCGGGGAGGCGCTGCCCGAGATCCTCGCCGGACCGGACGCGGCCACCCAGGTCGCCGCCTCCACCTGTCACACGGTGCTGAACGGCATCACCGGCTCCATCGGCCTCGCGCCCACCCTCGCCGCCCTGGGCGCGGGCCGCACCCTCGCGCTCGCCAACAAGGAGTCGCTGATCGTGGGCGGCCCGCTGGTCAAGGAGCTGGCCAAGCCCGGCCAGATCATCCCGGTCGACTCCGAGCACGCCGCCCTCTTCCAGGCCCTCGCCGCCGGCACCCGCGCCGATGTGCGCAAGCTGGTCGTCACCGCCTCCGGCGGCCCCTTCCGCGGCCGGAGCAAGGCCGAGCTGGCGGACGTCACCGTCGAGGACGCCCTCGCCCACCCCACCTGGGCGATGGGCCCGGTCATCACCATCAACTCCGCGACCCTCGTCAACAAGGGCCTGGAGGTCATCGAGGCACACCTCCTCTACGACATTCCCTTCGACCGCATTGAGGTGGTCGTGCATCCCCAGTCGTATGTCCACTCGATGGTCGAGTTCACCGACGGATCCACGATCGCCCAGGCGACGCCCCCCGACATGCGCGGGCCCATCGCCATCGGTCTGGGCTGGCCCGAACGAGTCCCCGACGCCGCGCCCGCCTTCGCCTGGGACAAGGCCTCCACCTGGGAGTTCTTCCCGCTGGACAACGAGGCCTTCCCCTCGGTGAACCTCGCCCGGCACGTGGGGCAGCTCGCGGGGACCGCCCCGGCGGTGTTCAATGCGGCCAACGAGGAGTGCGTCGAGGCCTTCCTGGCCGGTGCGCTGCCCTTCAACGGGATCATGGAGACCGTCACCCGGGTCGTCGAGGAGCACGGCACCCCGCGGACGGGAACTTCACTCACGGTGTCGGACGTCCTCGAAGCGGAGACCTGGGCCCGTGCCCGGGCCCGTGAACTGACTGCCACGACGGCGACCGCGGAGGCGCGTGCATGACGACCTTGATGTTCATCCTCGGCATAGTGGTCTTCGCGGTCGGCCTGCTCGTCTCGATCGCCTGGCACGAGCTGGGGCACCTGTCGACGGCCAAGCTCTTCGGCATCCGCGTCCCGCAGTACATGGTCGGCTTCGGCCCGACCATCTGGTCGCGCAAGAAGGGCGAGACCGAGTACGGCGTCAAGGCGGTCCCGCTCGGCGGCTACATCCGCATGATCGGGATGTTCCCGCCCGACGACCAGGGCCGGGTCTCTGCCCGCTCCACCTCCCCGTGGCGCGGCATGATCGAGGACGCCCGCTCGGCGGCCTTCGAGGAACTGCAGCCCGGCGACGAGACGCGCATGTTCTACACGCGCAAGCCGTGGAAACGGGTCATCGTCATGTTCGCGGGCCCGTTCATGAACCTGATCCTCGCGATCGCCCTGTTCTTCACCGTGCTCATGGGCTTCGGCATCCAGCAGCAGACCACCACGGTCGCCTCCGTCTCGCCCTGCTCCATCGCGCAGACCGAGCACCGGGACACCTGCAAGAAGTCCGACCCGGTCTCCCCGGCGCAGAAGGCCGGCCTGAAGGCGGGCGACAAGATCGTCTCCTTCGACGGCAAGCGCACGTCCGACTGGAACACCCTCTCGGACCTCATCCGGGACAGCGCCGGCAAGACGGTCGCGATCGTCGTCGACCGCAAGGGCCAGGAGCTGACCCTGCACCCCACGATCACCACCAACAAGGTCGCCAAGAAGGACGCCGCCGGGCAGTACGTCCCGGGCTACGTCGAGGCCGGCTTCCTCGGCTTCAGCTCCGCCACCGGCGTCGTCCACCAGGACTTCGGCCAGTCAGTGACCTGGATGACCGACCGGGTCGGCGACGCCGTCGACTCCCTCGCCGCCCTGCCCGCCAAGATCCCGGCCCTGTGGGACTCGGCCTTCGGCAACGCCCCGCGCCAGCCGGACTCCCCGATCGGCATCGTCGGCGCGGCCCGCATCACCGGCGACATCGCCACCCTCGACATCCCCGCCTCCCAGCAGGTGGCGATGTTCGTGATGCTGCTCGCCGGCTTCAACCTCTCCCTGTTCCTGTTCAACATGCTCCCGCTGCTCCCGCTCGACGGCGGGCACATCGCGGGCGCCCTGTGGGAGGCGCTGCGGCGGAACGTGGCCCGGGTGCTGCGCCGCCCGGACCCCGGTCCGTTCGACGTGGCGAAGCTGATGCCGGTGGCGTACGTGGTGGCCGGGATCTTCGTCTGCTTCACCATCCTGGTGCTGATCGCGGACGTGGTTAACCCGGTGAAAATCTCCTAGCCATCCGATGTTCGAGGCGGCCCGCGACCCTGTGTCGCGGGCCGCCCTCCATCGGGTGGGTTTACGGGCTGGGTGTGCTCGGGCCAAGGCCTGTGCCGTAATCTCGAAGCCTGGAACCCGCCCGCCCGCGGGACCGGACCTAGATCCACGACTTGGGGTTGCACAGCAGATGACTGCGATTTCTCTCGGCATGCCGTCCGTTCCGACCAAGCTCGCCGAGCGCCGGAAGAGCCGGCAGATCCAGGTCGGAAGCGTGGCGGTAGGCGGAGACGCGCCCGTCTCGGTCCAGTCGATGACCACGACCCGTACGTCCGACATCGGCGCCACCCTCCAGCAGATCGCCGAGCTGACCGCGTCCGGCTGCCAGATCGTCCGCGTGGCCTGCCCCACCCAGGACGACGCCGACGCCCTCGCGACCATCGCGCGCAAGTCCCAGATCCCGGTCATCGCCGACATCCACTTCCAGCCCAAGTACGTCTTCGCCGCCATCGAGGCCGGCTGCGCCGCGGTCCGCGTCAACCCCGGCAACATCAAGCAGTTCGACGACAAGGTCAGGGAGATCGCCAAGGCCGCCAAGGACCACGGCACCCCGATCCGCATCGGCGTCAACGCCGGCTCCCTCGACCGCCGCCTGCTCCAGAAGTACGGCAAGGCGACCCCGGAGGCGCTGGTCGAGTCGGCTCTGTGGGAGGCGTCCCTCTTCGAGGAGCACGACTTCCGCGACATCAAGATCTCCGTCAAGCACAACGACCCGGTCGTCATGATCGAGGCCTACCGCCAGCTCGCCGAGGCGTGCGACTACCCGCTCCACCTCGGTGTGACGGAGGCCGGCCCGGCGTTCCAGGGCACGATCAAGTCGGCCGTGGCCTTCGGCGCCCTGCTCTCCCAGGGCATCGGCGACACCATCCGCGTCTCCCTGTCGGCCCCGCCGGCCGAGGAGGTCAAGGTCGGCATCCAGATCCTGGAGTCGCTCAACCTCCGCCAGCGCGGCCTGGAGATCGTCTCCTGCCCGTCCTGCGGCCGCGCCCAGGTCGACGTGTACAAGCTGGCCGAGGAGGTCACCGCCGGCCTGACCGGCATGGAGGTTCCCCTCCGCGTCGCCGTCATGGGCTGCGTGGTGAACGGCCCGGGCGAGGCCCGCGAGGCCGACCTCGGCGTCGCCTCCGGCAACGGCAAGGGCCAGATCTTCGTCAAGGGCGAGGTCATCAAGACCGTCCCCGAGTCCAAGATCGTGGAGACCCTCATCGAGGAGGCCATGAAGCTGGCCGAGCAGATGGAGAAGGACGGCGTGGCCTCCGGCGAGCCGTCGGTGGCCGTCTCGGAGTGATTCTTCCGGCGCCGAGGGGATCGCGCGCCCCGAAAGGGGCGCGGGAAACCGCGCGACCGGTCGCACACGAGCCGTAGCCACCGGCGCGGGCCGAGGGCCCCCGAGCCGGAAGGCGCACGGCCGGTCAAGCGCGGCTATAGTGCCGGGACCAGCAGAACCCCCAGGGTGAGGCCCCGCACGTGTTGACCCAGACCACCTCACGGGTGCTCGAACCGAGCGACCTAGACGCCGCGCTCGCCGTCCTCGGCCGCGAGCCGGTCGCGAACGCCTTCGTGACCTCCCGGGTGCAGGTCGCCGGTCTCGACCCGTGGCGCCTCGGCGGCGAGATGTGGGGCTGGTACGAGGACGGCATGCTCACGTCCCTGTGCTACGCGGGCGCCAACCTGGTCCCGGTCTGCGCCACCCCCCGAGCCGTCCGCGCCTTCGCCGACCGCGCCCGCCGGGCCGGCCGCCGCTGCTCCTCCGTCGTCGGCCCCGCCGAACCCACCGCCGCGCTGTGGCGCCTGCTGGAGCCGCACTGGGGCCCCGCCCGCGAGGTCCGCGCGCACCAACCCCTGATGGTCACCGACCGCATGCCCGCCGACCTCGCCCCGGACCCCTACGTCCGTCGCGTCCGCAAGGACGAGATGGAGACGATCATGCCGGCGTGCGTGGCGATGTTCACCGAGGAGGTCGGCGTATCTCCGCTGGTCGGGGACGGCGGCCTGCTGTACCAGGCCCGCGTCGCCGAACTCGTCGGCTCCGGCCGCTCCTTCGCCCGCCTCGACGAGCACGGCAAGGTCGTCTTCAAGGCGGAGATCGGCGCGGCCACCAGCCAGGCCTGCCAGATCCAGGGCGTCTGGGTGGCCCCCGAGTACCGGGGGAGGGGCCTCGCGGCCCCCGGCATGGCAGCGGTCCTGCGCTATGCCCTCGCCGACGTGGCCCCGGCGGTCAGCCTCTACGTGAACGACTTCAACACCGCGGCCCGTCGGACGTACCGGCGCGTGGGGTTCCAGGAGGTCGGCGCGTTCATGAGCGTGCTGTTCTAGGAGCGTGCTGTTCCAGCGCCCCGACAGGCATCGTCCACCCCGTCGCGCCGCCCCTCACCTCCGCCCCTCACCCCCGCTCCTCGCACCGGTCTCGCCGGGGTCGGCCCCCTGTACGCTCCCCGCATGGACCTCGTGATCGGCACCCTGGACCTCTCCGCCCATGTCGACGAGGCCTTGGCCGTCCAAGCCGTCGCGTTCGGGCTCGGCCCGGACGAAGTGGCCGTACGCCGCCAGATCGTCCAGCGCCATATGGAGTACCAGGGTGCGAGGGCCCTCGGCGCGATCGCCGGCGGGAGGCTCGTCGGATTCGTGTACGGCATGCCCAACTCCCGTACCCACTGGTGGTCCACGGTCGTGGAGCCGTACCTGCGCGTGAGCGGCAACGACCTCTGGCTCGACGACTCCTTCGTGATCACCGAACTCCACGTCCACCCCGACCACCAGAACCGCGGCATCGGGCGCCGGCTGATCACCACCATCACGGACTCCGCCGCCGAACCCCGCTCGATCCTCTCCGCGATCGACACCGACAGCCCGGCCCGTGGCCTCTACCACTCCCTCGGCTATGTCGACCTCGCCCGCCGGGTCCACTTCCCGAGCGCGCCGCGACCGTACGCGGTGATGGGCGCCCCCCTGCCGCTGCGCAGGCGTTAACCGATTTCCACCGGCACAGCAAGCCCGGCTAACCTCCTATGCCATCACCCTCCCCCACTCTCGGCTCGGCTCGAGCGGGGGGACCCCCATCGGCAGGAGCACGAGAACCATGGCCAACGCACCGGTCCAGCGCATGTCCCAGTTGATGGCGAAGACCTTGCGCGACGACCCGGCGGACGCCGAGGTCCTCAGCCACAAGCTCCTCGTCCGCGCCGGCTACGTCCGCCGCACCGCCGCCGGCATCTGGAGCTGGCTGCCGCTGGGCAAGAAGGTCTTCTCCAACGTGGAGCGGATCGTCCGCGAGGAGATGGACGCCATCGGCGCCCAGGAGGTGCTGCTCCCCGCCCTGCTGCCGCGCGAGCCGTACGACGCCACCGGCCGCTGGGACGAGTACGGCCAGGAACTGTTCCGCCTCAAGGACCGCAAGGGCGGCGACTACCTCCTCGGCCCCACCCACGAGGAGATCTTCACCCTCCTCGTCAAGGACCAGTGCACGTCCTACAAGGACCTGCCGGTGATCCTCTACCAGATCCAGACCAAGTTCCGCGACGAGGCCCGCCCCCGCGCCGGCATCCTGCGCGGCCGCGAGTTCCAGATGAAGGACTCGTACTCCTTCGACCTGGAGGACGAGGGCCTCGCGCACTCCTACGCCCTGCACCGCCAGGCCTACCAGCGCATCTTCGAGCGGCTCGGCCTCGACTACCGCATCTGCGCCGCCACCGCCGGCGCCATGGGCGGCTCCAAGTCGGAGGAGTTCCTGGCCCCGGCCGAGGCCGGCGAGGACACCTTCGCGGACTGCCCGAACTGCGACTTCGCCGCCAACACCGAGGCGATCACCTACGCGCTGAAGCCCGTGGACGGCTCGGCCGTGCCCGTGCTGGAGGAGATCCCGACCCCCGACACCCCGACCATCGAGACCCTGGCCGCCTCCCTCGGCGTCCCGGCCTCCGCTACGCTGAAGAACCTGCTGGTGAAGGTGGACGGCGAGATCGTCGCCGTCGGCGTGCCCGGCGACCGTGAGGTCGACCTGGACAAGGTCGAGGCGCACTTCGCCCCGGCGGCCGTCGAGATGGTCACCGAGGCCGACTTCGCCGCCCGCCCCGACCTGGTCCGCGGCTACGTCGGCCCGCAGGGCCTGGGCGAGAAGGTCACGTACCTCGCCGACCCGCGCGTGGCCCCCGGCACCTCCTGGATCACCGGCGCCAACAAGGAGCACACGCACGCCAAGAACGTCGTCGCCGGCCGTGACTTCGAGGTCGACGCGTACGTGGACGTCGTCGTGGTGCAGGAGGGCGACCCCTGCCCGAAGTGCGGCACCGGCCTGAAGCTGGACCGCGCCATCGAGATCGGCCACATCTTCCAGCTGGGCCGCAAGTACGCCGACGCCCTCAAGCTCGACGTGCTCGGCCAGAACGGCAAGCCCGTCCGCGTCACCATGGGCTCCTACGGCATCGGTGTCTCCCGTGCCGTCGCCGCGCTCGCCGAGCAGACCGCCGACGACAAGGGCCTGGTGTGGCCGAGGGAGGTCGCCCCGGCCGATGTGCACGTCGTCGCCGCCGGCAAGGCCCTGCAGACCGAGCTGGCCCTCGACGTCGCCGAGAAGCTGGCCGCCGCGGGCGTCCGCGTCCTGGTCGACGACCGGGCCGGCGTCTCCCCGGGCGTGAAGTTCACCGACGCCGAGCTGATCGGCGTCCCCCAGATCCTGGTCGCCGGCCGCCGCTCCGGCGAGGGCGTCCTGGAGCTGAAGGACCGCAAGAGCGGCGAGCGCGAGGAGCTGTCCGTCGAGGACGCGATCGCCCGCCTGACGGCGTGACGAGGCAAGCCCCTCGGTGAAAGAGCAGAGAGAAGCCCCCTGAGATCCCACAGAGGTCCCAGGGGGCTTCTCCCTTCGCTCTCACAGCCAGCCGGCGAACTCCAGCAGCAGCTCCCCGTCCTTCGGCCGCCCCACGCGAAGCGCCCGCACCCCGGACTCCACGGCCCGGAACAACGTCCATCCCCGCAGCCGCTCCTGATCGACCTCGAGCGACTCCGCGAGCCGCTTGACGCGCCGCCGGACGATCGCCGATCCGGACGGTGACGCGATCAGGTCCTCCACCCGGTCGCGCACCAACCGCGCCAGATCGAAGGCGCACTCGCCGAGCACCGGATCGGGACCCACCGCCAGCCACGGCATCCGCTCCCCGGACAGCACCTTGCTCTGCCGGAACGTGCCGTGCAGCAGCCGCTGTTCGAGCGGCGCGGCCACCAGCTCCTCGCGGGCCGCGAGCGCCGCGTCCACCAGCGGCGCCACCTCGGGATCGGCCTCCGCGCCCGCCCGCATCGCCGCCGCCTGCCGCCCGGTGCGCTCGGCGACCGTCTCGAAGACATGGTCCGCCGGCGGCTCGACCCACAGCCGGCGCAGCGTCCCCGCCGCCTCCAGCAGCGCCTTCGCCTCCGGCAGCGACCGCACCGACACGTCCGGGTGCAGCCGTTCCAGCAGCAGCACCCCGTCCTCCGCTCCGGCCTCCAGCAGTTGTACGGCGCCCAGCCCGGCCCAGTGCGCCAGCGCCGCCCGCTCGCTCTCCGGGCGGGCCCTGGGCGGGGCCAGCTTGAGCACGGCCGGGGTGCCGTCCGCCCGGCGCACCAGCACCACCAGGCTGCTGCGCCCGCCCGGCACCTGGACCCGCTCCACCGTCAACTCGCGCCTGGCCACGGCCTGTTCGGCGGTCGCCGGCAGCCGTGCCAGCCAGTCGTCCCCGGCCGGTGCCGTCTCACCGAGCGCCCGTACCAGGCGCTGCGGCGGTTCGAAAGCCATGCGCGAGTCGTCTCCTTCCAGTCCGGGGCCAGCCCGGGTCGTGCCGTACGGGCGCGTGCCGGGTCACCGGGTCACGGTGCCGCCGAGGCGGAGGCCGACGGCGTGGCACCGGCCGCGCCCGTCCCCTCGTCGGCCCGTTCGGCGAGCCCAGGGAAGGCTACGCTCCGCCCGCTCCAGCGCATCGAGCGCACCGCGGCCTCCCGGAGCGCCGCGGCGGCCGTACCCCGCCGCGCGCCCGTCGCCGCCCGCACCAGATCGGCGTACACCGCGGCCAGGCGCTCCTCCAGCTGCGCGGCGAGCCGTACCGCCGCCGCCGGGTCCGGCACCGGGAACGGGAGCGCGTACGCCGCGTCCGCGGCGACCGGCTGCCCGCCCAGATCGCGCACCTCGCGGGTCAGCGTGTCCCGGCGCGCCCGGTGGGCGTCGTACGCCGCCCGCGCCTCGGCCCGGCGTGCCGCGCCGATCCGGCCGCCGACCACGCCGTACCCGTACACCGCCGCGTGCTCCGCCGCCAGCGCCGCCTGCAGCGCGGTCACCTCGGCCGCCTTCGCCTCGCCGCTCACTTCGCCCCCTCCGTCAGCAGGTACGCGTGCGCGGCCCCGGCCGCCGCGACCGACGCCAGCAGCCGCGCCAGCTCGCCCGGCACCTCCAGCAGGTCCTTGGCGCGCGAGTCGGCGAGGGCGCGCTCGGCCTCGGCGAGCGCGGCCAGCGCGTCCTTCGCGGTGGCGGGCACGGCGCGAACGGCGGACGGGGAGGCAGAGGAGTGCGCGGGCGTGGGCGTGGGCGTCGTACCGCTCGTGAACGCCCGGACATGGGCCGCGACCTGGGCGCGCAGCGGGCGCAGCCGCTGCCCGAGCCCCGGGTGCGCGGCGAGGACGGCGTCGTACCGCCGCAGCAGCCCCTGGCTGTCACGCGCCGCACGCGCGCGTGCCCGCGTCGTCTGCGAGGAGACGCCGCTGCCGCCGGAGTCCGGTTCGGCCGAGCAGCCCACCAGCAGGGCCGCGCCCGCGGCCGAGGCGAGCAGGGATCTTCTGCGCGGACCCGAGGGGGTGCGCAGGGGTGGGGGGTACGGCACGGCTGACGTCCTCGGGGGGCTCGTACGAACACACGGGCGGGAAGGGCGGCCCGCCGTGATCACGGTACCCGCGGACCCCTTCGGTTCATCTCACCGGCTCAGTGGACCCACCTAAGGGACGCGGGGCGGTGTCGATGTGCGGCTGCGCCGCCGGAGGCAGGACGCAACACTCCCTGCGACCGGATACCCTTTGACCAGACACGCGACCCATCCCACAACAGCACACGCGGCCGAGGAGTCACCCGGATGAGCACCACCCAGAGCGAGAGGCTGCGAGAGCTGCTGGAACCGCTCGTCACCTCTCAGGGGCTGGATCTCGAAGAGATCGCCGTGGACTCCGTCGGACGCAAGCGGGTGCTGCGTGTGGTCGTCGACTCCGACAGCGGAGCCGATCTCGACGCCGTCGCCGATGTGAGCCGTGCGCTCTCGGCGAGGCTCGACGAGACCGACGCGATGGGCGACGCCGCGTACGACCTGGAGGTCGGAACCCCCGGCGCCGAGCGCGCCCTCACCGAGCACCGGCACTTCGTGCGCGCCACCGACCGGCTCGTGAAGTTCCAGCTCACCGAGGGCGGCGAGCTGATCGCCCGGATCCTGAAGGCCGACGAGGACGGTCTCGACGTCGAGGTCCCCGGAGTCAAGGGCCGCAAGGCGACCAGCCGCAGACTCGGCTTCCCGGAGATCGCCAAGGCGCGTGTGCAGGTCGAGTTCAACCGCAAGGACGAGAAGGACATGAAGGAAGAGGAGGAGGCGTAGCCGTGGACATCGACATGAGCGCCCTGCGGGGCTTGGTTCGGGAGAAGGAGATCTCCTTCGACCTGCTGGTCGAGGCGATCGAATCGGCCCTCCTCATCGCCTACCATCGCACCGAGGGAAGCCGCCGACACGCGCGCGTGGAGCTCAACCGGGAGACCGGGCATGTGACCGTGTGGGCGAAGGAGGATCCCGAGGACCTCGAGGAGGGCCAGGAGCCCCGCGAGTTCGACGACACCCCCTCCGGCTTCGGCCGGATCGCCGCCACCACCGCCAAGCAGGTGATCCTGCAGCGGCTGCGCGACGCCGAGGACGACGCGACCCTCGGCGAGTACGCGGGCCGCGAGGGCGACATCGTCACCGGCGTGGTCCAGCAGGGCCGCGACCCGAAGAACGTGCTGGTCGACATCGGCAAGCTGGAGGCCATCCTGCCGGTGCAGGAGCAGGTGCCCGGCGAGACCTATCCGCACGGCATGCGCCTGCGCTCGTACGTCGTCCGCGTCGCCAAGGGCGTCCGCGGACCGTCCGTCACGCTCTCCCGTACGCACCCCAACCTGGTGAAGAAGCTCTTCGCCCTGGAGGTGCCGGAGATCGCCGACGGTTCGGTGGAGATCGCCGCGATCGCCCGCGAGGCCGGCCACCGCACCAAGATCGCCGTACGCTCCACCCGTTCGGGTCTGAACGCCAAGGGCGCCTGCATCGGCCCGATGGGCGGCCGGGTGCGCAATGTCATGGGCGAGCTGAACGGCGAGAAGATCGACATCGTCGACTGGTCGGACGACCCGGCCGAGATGGTGGCGAACGCCCTGTCACCCGCTCGGGTGAGCAAGGTGGAGGTCGTCGACCTCGCCTCCCGCTCCGCCCGGGTGACCGTGCCGGACTACCAGCTGTCGCTCGCGATCGGCAAGGAGGGGCAGAACGCCCGCCTCGCCGCCCGGCTCACCGGCTGGCGCATCGACATCCGCCCGGACACCGAGCAGCAGCCCGCCGAGTGACCGGGTGACCGGGTGGCCGCACCGGGTGACCGGGCGGCGCCGGGAACAGATCCAAGCCGCGGGTGGCTTGGATTACGACAACAGCCGTTCGATCTTTCCCCTGTAAGGGTGAGGTCGGTACGGGGAGGTAGACTTAGCTGTGTCTGGCCGGACGCACGCCCGAGCATGCCCTGAGCGCACCTGTGTGGGGTGCCGGGAGCGGGCGGCCAAGAATGATCTGCTGCGGATCGTGATGATCGAGGACGCGTGCGCCCCCGATCCTCGCGGTACGCTGCCCGGCCGGGGTGCGTATGTGCACCCCGCCCTGGTCTGTCTCGACCAGGCGGTACGCCGCCGGGCGTTCCCGCGGGCACTGCGCGTCCCGGGGCCGCTCGACACAAAGGCGTTGCGCCGGCACGTCGAGCAGATGACAGTTGCCGAACAGGCAACACCGTAAGACGTGTCGTACGGAACCCCCCGTGCGGCCTGGTACCTCGCGAGTCGAAAGCAGGTCGAGATTGCGATGAGCACTCGATGAGTACGCGATGAGTACGCCCATGAACTAGCGACGGTCCGGCTTCAACCCGGACCTCAAAGGAGCGAAGTGGCTAAGGTCCGGGTCTACGAACTCGCCAAGGAGTTCGGTGTGGAGAGCAAGGTCGTCATGGCCAAGCTCCAGGAACTCGGTGAATTCGTCCGTTCGGCGTCTTCGACGATCGAAGCGCCGGTTGTACGCAAGCTGACCGACGCCTTCCAGGGCGGTGGCAACGGCAAGTCCGCCGGCAAGCCCGCCCCGCGCAAGGCTTCCCCCAAGCCCGCCGCGCCCGCCCCGGCGCAGGCGGCACGTCCGGCTGCCCCGAAGCCGGCGGCCCCCAAGCCTCCGACGGCGCCCGCTGCCCCGCAGCCGGCCGCCCCGTCGGTTCCCTCGGCCTCCGCGCCGGCCCCGGGCCCGCGCCCGGTGCCCGGCCCGAAGCCCGCGCCGCGCCCGGCTCCGGCCGCCCCGGAGTTCACCGCTCCGCCGGCCGCTCCGGCCGCCCAGACCCCGCAGGCCCCGGCCGCGCAGGGTCCGGGCCAGGGCGCGCGTCCCGGTGGCGCCCGTCCCGGTGCGCCGCGTCCCGGTGGCCGTCCGGCCGCCCCCGGCCAGGGCCAGGGTCAGGGCCGTCCGGGTCAGGGTGCCCCGCGCCCCGGTGGTCAGGGTGCGCGTCCCGGTGCTCGTCCGGCCGGTCCGCGTCCGGGCAACAACCCCTTCACGTCCGGTGGCTCCACCGGCATGGCGCGTCCGCAGGCGCCCCGCCCGCAGGGCGGCCCGCGTCCGGGCGGTCCCGGTGCTCCCGGCGGCGGTCCCCGTCCGCAGGCGCCCGGCGGCCAGGGCGGCGGTCCGCGTCCGCAGGCTCCGGGCGGTCACGGCGGTGCCTCCGGGCGTCCGTCCCCGTCCGGCATGCCCCGTCCGCAGGGCGGCCCGCGTCCCGGCCCGGCCGGTCCGCGTCCCAACCCCGGCATGATGCCGCAGCGTCCCGCTGCGGGCCCGCGTCCCGGTGGCGGTGGCCCCGGCGGCCGTGGCCCCGGTGGCGGCGGCGGTCGTCCGGGTGGCGGCGGCGGTCGTCCCGGTGGCGGCGGCGGCTTCGCCGGTCGTCCCGGTGGCGGCGGTGGCGGCGGCTTCGCCGGTCGTCCCGGTGGTCCCGGTGGCGGTGGCGGCGGCGGTGGCTTCGCCGGTCGTCCGGGTGGTCCCGGTGGCGGTGGCGGCGGTGGCCGTCCCGGCTTCGGTGGTCGTCCCGGCGGTCCCGGTGGCCGTGGTGGCACGCAGGGCGCCTTCGGCCGTCCCGGCGGTCCGGCGCGTCGTGGCCGCAAGTCGAAGCGGCAGCGTCGCCAGGAGTACGAGGCCATGCAGGCCCCGAGCGTCGGCGGCGTGATGCTGCCGCGCGGCGGCGGCGAGACCATCCGTCTCTCCCGCGGCGCGTCGCTCACCGACTTCGCGGAGAAGATCAACGCCAACCCGGCGTCCCTCGTCGCGGTCATGATGAACCTCGGCGAGATGGTCACGGCCACGCAGTCCGTCTCGGACGAGACGCTGCAGCTCCTCGCGGGCGAGATGAACTACGCGGTTCAGATCGTCAGCCCCGAGGAGGAGGACCGCGAGCTGCTCGAGTCCTTCGACATCGAGTTCGGCGAGGACGAGGGCGACGAGGAGGACCTGGTGGTCCGTCCGCCGGTCGTCACCGTCATGGGTCACGTCGACCACGGTAAGACCCGACTGCTCGACGCCATCCGCAAGACGAACGTCATCGCGGGCGAGGCCGGCGGCATCACCCAGCACATCGGTGCCTACCAGGTCGCGACCGAGGTCAACGACGAAGAGCGCAAGATCACCTTCATCGACACCCCGGGTCACGAGGCGTTCACCGCCATGCGTGCCCGTGGTGCGAAGTCGACCGACATCGCGATCCTGGTCGTCGCGGCCAACGACGGCGTCATGCCGCAGACGGTCGAGGCGCTCAACCACGCCAAGGCGGCCGACGTCCCGATCGTCGTCGCGGTCAACAAGATCGACGTCGAGGGCGCCGACCCGACCAAGGTGCGCGGTCAGCTGACCGAGTACGGCCTGGTGGCCGAGGAGTACGGCGGCGACACGATGTTCGTCGACATCTCCGCCAAGCAGGGTCTGCACATCGACTCGCTGCTGGAGGCCGTGGTCCTCACGGCCGACGCCTCGCTCGACCTGCGGGCCAACCCGGCCCAGGACGCGCAGGGCATCTCGATCGAGTCCCGTCTCGACCGCGGCCGTGGTGCCGTGGCGACGGTCCTCGTCCAGCGAGGCACGCTGCGGGTCGGCGACACGATGGTCGTGGGCGACGCCTACGGCCGTGTGCGCGCCATGCTCGACGACAACGGCAACAACGTCGCCGAGGCCGGCCCGTCGACGCCGGTCCAGGTCCTGGGCCTGACCAACGTCCCGGGTGCGGGCGACAACTTCCTGGTGGTCGACGAGGACCGTACGGCCCGTCAGATCGCCGAGAAGCGCGCCGCCCGCGAGCGCAACGCGGCGTTCGCCAAGCGCACGCGCCGCGTGTCGCTGGAGGACCTGGACAAGGTGCTCAAGGCCGGCGAGGTCCAGCAGCTGAACCTGATCATCAAGGGTGACGCCTCTGGTTCCGTCGAGGCCCTCGAGTCCTCCCTGCTCCAGCTGGACGTCGGCGAAGAGGTCGACATCCGCGTCCTGCACCGCGGTGTCGGTGCGGTCACGGAGTCGGACATCGACCTGGCCATGGGCTCCGACGCCATCGTGATCGGCTTCAACGTCCGCGCGGCCGGCCGCGCGGCGCAGATGGCCGAGCGCGAGGGTGTGGACGTCCGGTACTACTCGGTCATCTACCAGGCGATCGAGGAGATCGAGGCGGCCCTCAAGGGCATGCTCAAGCCGGAGTACGAAGAGTTCGAGCTCGGTACGGCGGAGATCCGCGAGGTCTTCAAGTCGTCCAAGCTGGGCAACATCGCCGGTGTCCTCATCCGCTCGGGCGAGGTCAAGCGCAACACCAAGGCGCGCCTCATCCGCGACGGCAAGGTGGTCGCGGAGAACCTCAACATCGAGGGCCTGCGTCGCTTCAAGGACGACGTCACCGAGATCCGCGAAGGCTACGAGGGTGGTATCAACCTCGGCAACTTCAACGACATCAAGGTCGACGACGTCATCGCGACGTACGAGATGCGGGAGAAGCCGCGGGTGTGACACCCCCGGTTCGTGCTGGCCGACGGAGCTTCGGTTCCGTCGGCCAGCGCGCCGTTGCCGGGGCCTGGGCCCACGGCACCGAAACCCTGTCGAGCCACCGGCAGGTACGCGGTACCGTTCTTGATGTCCCCGACCACACGGATCCGGGGCCATCGATCCCGTACCGGCGGGTGAACCGGCACACAACATGTACGTGGGGACTCTGTCCTTCGACCTGCTCCTCGGCGACGTCCACTCGCTGAAGGAGAAGCGCTCCGTCGTCCGCCCGATCGTCGCCGAACTCCAGCGCAAGTACGCGGTGAGCGCGGCCGAGGTGGACCACATGGACCTGCATCGGCGAGCGGTCATCGGCCTCGCCATGGTGTCCGGCGACGCGGCGCACCTCACCGACGTACTGGACCGGTGCGAACGGCTGGTCGCCGGCCGCCCCGAGGTCGAGCTGCTGTCCGTCCGCCGCCGCTTCCACGGTGAGGACGACTGAGGCCGGCCGAAGCCGACCGGAGCCGACCCAAGACCCACGGGGCGGCGCCCGGACGACCGACGACCAGACCCACACAACGCAAGCAGAAGAAAGAACGGGAGACGGACCAGTGGCCGACAACGCGCGGGCGAAAAGGCTGGCGGACCTCATCCGGGAGGTGGTGGCCCAGAAGCTGCAGCGCGGGATCAAGGACCCGCGGCTCGGCTCACACGTCACCATCACGGACACCCGGGTCACGGGTGACCTGCGGGAGGCGACCGTCTTCTACACGGTCTACGGCGACGAGGAGGAGCGGGAGGCCGCCGCAGCGGGCCTGGAGAGCGCCAAGGGCATCCTGCGCTCCGAGGTCGGCCGCGCGGCCGGTGTGAAGTTCACGCCGACCCTCACCTTCGTCGCGGACGCCCTGCCGGACACCGCCAAGACCATCGAGGACCTCCTCGACAAGGCACGGCAGTCCGACGCGAAGGTCCGCGAGGCCTCCGCGGGGGCGGCGTACGCGGGCGGCGCGGACCCGTACCGCAAGCCGGCCGACGAGGACACGACCGAGACGGACGGCGACGCCGCGGAATGACCCAGAAGCACACCACGCCCGACGGCCTCGTCATCGTCGACAAGCCGTCGGGCTTCACTTCGCACGACGTGGTCGCCAAGATGCGCGGGATCGCGAGGACCCGCCGCGTCGGCCACGCGGGCACCCTCGACCCGATGGCGACCGGCGTACTGGTCCTCGGCGTCGAGCGCGCCACCAAGCTCCTCGGGCACCTCGCCCTCACGGAGAAGGAGTACCTGGGCACCATCCGCCTGGGCCAGAACACGCTCACCGACGACGCCGAGGGCGAGATCACCTCGTCCACCGACGCGTCCAAGGTGGCCCGGGACGCCATCGACGCCGGGATCGCCAAGCTGTCCGGCGACATCATGCAGGTGCCGTCCAAGGTCAGCGCCATCAAGATCGACGGCGTGCGGTCGTACAAGCGGGCCCGCGAGGGCGAGGACTTCGAGATCCCCGCCCGCCCGGTCAAGGTCTCCTCCTTCACGGTGTACGACGTCCGGGACGCGGTCGCCGCCGACGGCACCCCGGTCCTCGACCTGGTCGTCTCCGTGGTCTGCTCCTCCGGCACCTACATCCGCGCCCTCGCCCGCGACCTGGGCGCCGACCTCGGTGTCGGCGGCCACCTCACCGCGCTGCGCCGGACGCGGGTCGGGCCGTACAAGATCGACACGGCGCGGACGCTGGACCAGCTCCAGCAGGAGCTGACCGTGATGCCGATCGCGGAGGCGGCCAGGGCCGCGTTCCCGCGCTGGCAGGTGGACGACCGGCGCGCCCGGCTGCTGCTGAACGGCGTCCGGCTGGAGGTTCCCGACGAGTACGCGGGCGCTGGTGCCATCGCCGTCTTCGACCCCGAGGACCGCTTCCTGGCACTCGTCGAGGAGCACAAGGGCAAGGCCAAGAGCCTGGCCGTCTTCGGCTGAGCCCACCCGCCGAGCCGTCCCGGCACGGGGCCCAGGGCGAGCAGTCGTCCGTGGAGCGGCGGCCGGCCACGGGGTGGGCTCCTGCCGCCGCTCCACGGTCCCCCCTCGGTTCCCCCACCTCTAGGGTTATCCAGGGGCACCCGCCTATTCACCCGTCCGGGCAGGCGCTCGGAGTGAACCGGGGGAGCGGAAGGGGGCGCTTTCGCTGCGCGATCTGTCCCGCCGATCATCGCGCGCCTACCGTCGGATCAGGGCACGCGGCAGGGGCGGGGAGGTACGGCCATGGCGGGACGGGGCCCGCACGCCGAAGGCGGTGGCCGGGCGGCGGCGGACGGTGGACAGGAGACGGCGGACGGCATCCGAGGGCGCCGTCGGGACGGTACGCAGGCCCGAAGGGACGGTACGGAAGCCCATCGGGACCGCGCGGATACCGGCGGCGCCACCGACACCGGCTACGCCACCGGGTACACCACAGGCCATGCCGCCGGCACGCCCCGTCCCACCGGTGCGGGCCGTGCCGCCGAAACCGGCGGTGCCACGGGTGGCACCGGCTACACCACCGGCACCGGCTGCTTCACCGGCACCGGCGGTGCCGCCGGCGGCACCGGCTACACCACCGGCACCGTCGGCAGCGCAGGTCTCTCCGGTGCCGTATCGGCTCCCCGCGCACCTCATGACAGCGGCGGCCCCGGGCCGACCCTCGTCCAGATCCGGGACCTCGCCGGCCGCCCCCGAGGTGTCGGTTTCCTCGCCGACCACCAGGGCACCCTGCTCACCAGCCACGAGGCCGTCGACGGCCTGACCCGGCTCGTGCTGCAGATCGCGGGCGACCTCACCTGCGTGGTCTCCGCCGACGCGGTCACCCCGCTGCCCGCCGCCGGCCTGGCCCTGGTCCGCACCGAGGGCCTGGGCCTGGACCCGCTGCCGCTGACCGCGCGGGAGCGGATCGACGCCGGTACCTATGTGCGGATCCCCGCGGGCTGCTGGCGGGAGGCGCGGGTGCTGGCCGCCACCGAGGTGACGTACACCGCCACCGACCGCTTCCACCTCCTGGCGGACGCACTGGACCTGGCCATCGGCACCGCCGGCCGGGACGCGCTGCGGCTGGGCGGCGGTGCGGCCGGGGGACCGGTGCTCGACGCGGCGACCGGCGCGGTCCTCGGCGTCCTCGGCACGGCCCTGCACTCCGCCGAGCGCGACACGGGCTTCGCGGTGTCGCTCCGACCCGCCGACGGTCCCCTCGCCGAACTGCTCGCCCGCAACGCGGCCACCGTGCCCGCCTACGGCGCCGACCTCAACCTGGCCGGCATCCTGCAGGTGACCGCCACCTCGGTCGGCCAGGACGGCCCGCAGGGCTGCCTCGCGGGCGCCGTGCCACCGGTCGAACGCGAGGGAACGGCACGGGAGTTGGCCGCCTTCACGGCCGGTGAGCGGCCCGTGCTCGCACTCGTCGGCGCCTCGGGCAGCGGCCGTACGACGGAACTCGCGGCGCTCGCCGCCCGCCGGGCCCACGGCGAACGGCCCGCGCCGACGCTGTGGCTGCGCGGCGCCGACCTGGAGGACGCCGACGACTCCGTGGCCGACGCGGCCCGCCGCGCCCTGGAACGGGCCGTCCGCATCCTCGCCGCCGCCCGCTCCGTCCACCCCGAGGACCTCGGCGACCTGCGCCCCGAACACCTGGCCCGCCTCGCCGCACGGGCCGGCCGCCCGCTGATGCTCCTCCTCGACGGGCCCGAGGAGATGCCCCCCGTCCTCGCCCATCGCCTGTCCGAGTGGACCAGCGGAACGGCTGCCTGGCTGCGCGCGACAGGGGCGCGCCTGGTGGTGGCCTGCCGGGAGGAGTACTGGGAGCGCGCGGGGGCCGAGTTCCCCGCCGACCTGCTGCACACCCCGACGGCCTTCGCGGCCCCGGCGGCTCCGGCCGGACGGTCGCCCGCCGGGGTTCCCGCCGCCGTGGCCGGCTCCTCCGGCTCCCTCCCCCTCCCGCCCTGTCTGCACCTGCCCGACCTGACGGCGGACGAGGCGCGCACGGCCCGCGCCCGGTACGGCATCCCCGACGGATTCCTCCACGACCGCGAAGCCCGCCATCCGCTCACTCTCCGTCTGCTGTCCGAGCTCCGGGCCGCCGCCCCGGACGCCCCGGCCGCCGGGCCCGTCGACCGGCACGAGGTGTTCGCCGCCCACCTGGACCTGATGTGTCTGCGGATCGCGGTCCGGCTCGCCGCCGAGAACGGCCTGCACGGCACGGCCGTACGCCGGCTCGCCGCGCGCGTGGCCGGTCAGGTGCACGAAGCCGCGCGGCGCAGCCTCGGCCCCGGGCAGGGCGAGCTGGACCGCGCGTCCTTCGAGGCCGTGTTCCCCTGGGGACCCGCCCCGGCCCGGCTCGGCGGCGGCACGGGGTGGGCGTCCGCCGTACTCACCGAGGGCCTCCTCGTCCCGGCCGGCAGCGGCTACCGCTTCGCGCACGAGGAGCTGGCCGACTGGATCCAGGGCACCCACCTCGACCTCGACGAGGCCCTGCACGCGCTGGTCCACCGCCCCCGCGCCGCACGGGAGGACGCTCCGGTGCCCGTGCCGCACCACCGCATCGGCCCCGTCGTCCAGGCGCTGCTGCTCCTCGCCCGTCAGCACGGCACCCACCAACTGGCCTTCCGGCTGCGGGAGTTGACCGACACCCTGGACCGGGACCCCGGCTCCTGGTGGGCCGCCCGGCTGCTCGCCCGCACCCTGCTGCAGGTCCCGGACGCCACGCCGTACACCGAGCTGTTGCGGCTGCTCGCCGACCGGGTCGTCGCCTGGCGCCGCGCTCAGCGGTCCGTGCCGGGCGAGTTCGGCCCCGGCTTCTGGACCGAGCTGCCGGTCTGCGACACCGAGCGGCTCGACCTGCTGCGCCGGCTCATGCCGGCCGACCAGGCGCCCGCGGCGGCGGGCGAGCGCTGTCTCGACGCCGTCGCCCGGCTGCTCGCCGCCGCGCCCGCCGTCGTACAACCCGCGCTGACCTGCTGGTTCGACGACGAACGGCAGCTGCCCGCGACCCCGAACGCCACCGTCGCGACCGCCGCGCAGGCGCTGCTGTACACCCACCGGCAGGGCGCGCTGGACGACCTCACCGAGGTCCTGGTGGCGAGCGCGCACCGACGCGCCGACGAACTGCTCGCCGCCCTCGCCGAGGACGAGCCGTCGGCCGTGTGCCGGGCCGTGGACCGCTGGGCGCACGACGAGCGTCCCGGCCGCCGGGTCGCGGCCGTGACGTACGGCCTGCGCGCGGGTCCCCATGTGCGGTCGCAGGCCGATCGCGAGCTGCTGCGCTACGCCGCCCTCGCCCTGCTCGCCCGCCCCGCCGACTGCACCCTGCACGGCGGCGCCCTCGCCCTGCTGGTCCGCGATCCGCACACCCGCGACCGGTATCTCGCCGAGGCCCTGCGCCACGTCGCCGACGGCGATCCGCAGTTCCCGCCGAGCGCCCTGGCCCCCGCCCTGGTCACCCACCCCGAACCGGTCCTGGAGTGCTTCCGCGCCCGGCTGCTCGGCCCGGACGCCGAGGACGCGCTGCGCTCGCTCACCGACATCACCACGCCGGCCCTCGCCCGCCGCGTGGCGGAGCTGATCCGGGAGGCGGTACGGCTGCGCCCGGAGACCGCCGGGCACATCGCCGCCCGTGTGCACCACCGCCTCGCCCAGGGCCCCACCGCCCGCCCCGTGCTGCTGCCCCTGGTCACGGGCCTGCTCGACGACGCCCCGCAACAGCTTCGCGCCGCCCTCGCCGCGGTCCTCGCCGCCTCCGGCACACCCCTCTGCCGCCCGCTGCGCCGCGAACTGCTGGAACTGCTGCTCGCCCGGGAGCAGGATCCGTCGGTGCTGGACGCGGTCCTGCACGCGGCGGCCGGGCACGGCGACGCCCGCGAGGAGGAGGTCCGCGGGCTCGTGCACCGCACCGGCCTGCTCCTGGTGCGCACCCCCGAAGGCGCCACCCGTTTCGACCGCGGCCTGGTCGACCTCGGCCGGCACGTGCCCGGATTCGCCGCGCGGATGTCCCGCTGGCTGGCCGCGACCCCGGAGGACTGGGCCGCCGTGGTGGGCCCCAGCACCCGCCGCATGCTGGAGAACCTCGCCGGTGTCCGCGTACCGGCATGAGCGGTGCCGGGGGGTGCCGGGCAGGTGCTGTGAACGTGCGCCCGGTCACAGCCCCGACACCGATGAGGGGCCGGGGCATCCGGCATGGCACCCTTAGACCTGCGCAAGTCTTAGGCGTCGATATGGACACGGGTTCGAGGAGCGGTCACAGTGCAGCGCTGGCGTGGCTTGGAGGACATCCCCCAGGACTGGGGGCGCAGCGTCGTCACCATCGGTTCCTACGACGGCGTCCACCGCGGCCACCAGCTGATCATCAAGCAGGCCGTGGACCGCGCCCGCGAGCTGGGCGTCCCGGCCGTCGTCGTCACCTTCGATCCGCACCCCAGCGAGGTCGTCCGCCCCGGCAGCCACCCGCCGCTGCTCGCCCCGCACCACCGCCGGGCCGAGCTGATGGCACAGCTGGGTGTGGACGCGGTCCTCATCCTCCCGTTCACCACCGAGTTCTCGAAGCTCTCGCCCGCCGAATTCGTGGTGAAGGTCCTGGTGGACAAACTGCACGCGAAGGCGGTCGTGGAGGGCCCGAACTTCCGCTTCGGCCACAAGGCCGCCGGCAACGTCGACTTCCTCGTCGAGCAGGGCAAGGTCTACGACTTCGAGGTCGAGGTCATCGACCTGTACGTCACCGGTGAGGCGGGCGGCGGTCTGCCGTTCTCCTCGACCCTGACCCGCCGCCTGGTCGCCGAGGGCGATGTCGAGGGCGCCCGCGAGATCCTCGGCCGTCCGCACCGCGTGGAGGGCGTGGTCGTCCGCGGCGCCCAGCGCGGCCGCGAAATGGGCTTCCCGACGGCCAACGTCGAGACGCTCCCGCACACGGCCATCCCCGCCGACGGCGTGTACGCCGGCTTTCTGCACGTCGAGGGCGAGGCCATGCCGGCCGCGGTCTCCGTCGGCACGAACCCGCAGTTCGACGGCACCGAGCGCACGGTGGAGGCGTACGCGATCGACCGCGTCGGCCTCGACCTGTACGGCCTGCACGTCGCTGTCGACTTCCTCGCCTATGTGCGCGGCCAGGCAAAGTTCGATTCGCTGGAGGCCCTGCTGGAGCAGATCGCCGCGGATGTGAAGCGGTGCCGGGAGATCATCGCCGCCGAGGCGTAGGACCCACCCCGAACGGCGAACGGCCGAAGGCAAGCGAAGGGCGGCCGGTGCGGAATGCGCACCGGCCGCCCTTCGTCATGCCGCCCTACTGCTGGGGCGGGGGCTGCTGCCCCTGCGGGTAGCCCTGCTGCGGCGGGTAGGGCTGACCGGGAGCCTGCGGCGGGTACGGCTGGCCGGGAGCCTGCTGCGGGTAGGGCTGCCCCGGGGCCTGCGGGGCCTGTGGGTACGGCGGCTGTCCCGGCTGCCCGGGCTGCGCCGGATAGGGCTGCTGCGGCGGGCCGCCGTACAGCTCCTGGCCGGGGGCCTGGGGGTAGGGCTGCGCCGGCATGGACTGGCCCGGCATCGGCGGAGCGGCCACCGGGGGCGGGTTGCCGTCGTTGGTCCACAGACCGTGCGCCTGCTGGTGGCGGGTGAAGTCCTCGGCGATCATGGCGGCGAGGTTGAAGTACGCCTCGCGGGTCCGCGGCCGCATCATGTCGAGGTCGACCTCGGCACCGGCGGCCAGATGCTCGTCGAAGGGCACGACCACGACGCCCCGGGTCCGCGTCTCGAAGTGGGACACGATGTCCTCGACCTTGATCATCTTTCCGGTCTCGCGGACTCCGGAGATCACGGTGAGGGAGCGCGATACCAGGTCGGCGTACCCGTGCGCGGACAGCCAGTCCAGTGTCGTGCTGGCGCTGCTCGCGCCGTCCACGGACGGCGTGGAGATGATGATCAGCTGGTCGGCGAGGTCGAGTACACCGCGCATGGCGCTGTACAGCAGGCCCGTACCGGAGTCGGTCAGGATGACCGGGTACTGCCGGCCGAGCACTTCGATCGCGCGCCGGTAGTCCTCGTCGTTGAACGTGGTCGAGACGGCCGGGTCGACGTCGTTGGCGATGATCTCCAGACCGGAGGGCGCCTGTGAGGTGAACCGCCGGATGTCCATGTAGGAGTTCAGGTACGGGATCGCCTGGACGAGGTCACGGATGGTGGCACCGGTCTCCCGGCGCACGCGCCGCCCGAGCGTACCGGCGTCCGGGTTCGCGTCGATCGCGAGGATCTTGTCCTGCCGCTCGGTGGCGAGGGTGGAGCCGAGCGCGGTGGTCGTGGTGGTCTTGCCCACGCCGCCCTTGAGGCTGATGACCGCGATCCGGTAGCAGGAGAGCACCGGCGTGCGCATCAGTTCCAGCTTGCGCTGCCGCTCGGCCTCCTCCTTCTTGCCACCGATCTTGAACCGGCCGCCGCCCGCCGCGGGCCGCGTGCTCTTCGCCTTCTGCCTCTTGTTGTTGAGCAGCCGGTCCGAGGACAGCTCCACGGCGGCGGTGTAACCGAGGGGCGCGACACCGGGGTTGGTCGGCTGCCGCTGGTCGTGCTGGAGGGGCTGCGGCCACGCGGCACCGGACCGCGGGTCGACCGGCGCCTGGGGAGCCTGAGGCGCCTGCGGGATCTGAGGCGACGCCTGCGGGCTCTGCGGCTGCTGCGGGAAGCCGTAACCGCCGGGCTGGGGCTGGGCGTTGGGGTTGCCCGGTTGGGGGAATCCGTAGCCACTGGACGGGGTGGGGCCGTTGGGGTTGGGCGGCTGGGGTGCCTGGTGTTGCGGCGCGGGCTGGGGCGCGGGCGGTTGCGGCGCAGGCGGCTGGGGTGCCTGCTGCTGCGGGAAGCCGTAACCGCCCGGCTGCGGCTGGGTGTTGGGGTTGCCGGGCTGGGGGAATCCGTAGCCGGGCGGCGGGATGGGTCCGTTGGGGTTGGGCGGCTGTGGCGCGGGCGGCTGGGGTGCGTGCTGCTGCGGGAAGCCGTAACCGCCGGCGGCTGCGGGCCCCTGCGGATTCGGTCCCGGTGCCTGCGCTGCCGGCTGTCCGGGCGCATACGGCTGACCCGGCTGCGGTGCGGTGGGTACGCCGGGCTGGTTCGGCTGGTTCGGCTGCTGGTTCCACGCGGCCGGAGCGGGCTGCGGGGCCTGCGGCTGGAACGGCGGCTGCTGTCCGGGTCCGGGCACACCGCCGGGCCCCTGTGCGGCCGCCGGCTGCGGCTGACCGGGCAGCGGACCGGGCTGCTGCGGCGCGACCGGCTGCGGCTGGCCGGGCCACTGGGCCGCGGGGACGGGCGCCGCGGGCTGGTAGGAGGGCGGCAGCGGCGGCAGCCCGCTCTGCGGTGCGGGCGGCGGCGACCAGGCCGGCCGGGCGTCCTCGGGAGCGGGCGGTACGGCGGCCTGCGCGGAGTCCTCCGGCTGGGTGCCCTGCGCCGGAACGGCGTCCTGCGGCGAGTCCGGCCGGGACGGGCCGTCCTCGGCACCGGCCTGTGCCGCGACGGCGTCCATGGGCTCCGAGACGGCGGACGTGGCCTCGCCGGAGTCGGCGTTGCCGGGCCCGGCGTCCTCGGACTCGCCCTGGTCGGACGCGGCGTCGGCGACGGAACCCTCCTGGGCGCCTGCCGCATCGCCGGCCTCGGAGCCGGCCCCACTCTCGTCGGTGTCCTCGGCCCGGGCCTTGTCCTCTGCCTCGCCCTCGCCCTCCACCTCGGCTTCGGCTTCGGACTCGCTCCGGTCCTCGCCCTCGTCGGTACCGGAAGCCTCGTGCGCCGCCCCGGAGGCGTCCTCGTCGGCGCCGGAGCGCCCGGACTCCTCGCCGGTCCGCTCCTGGGCAGCCACGGCGGAGTCGGCCGCCGCGGACTCCTCGGAGATGCCGCCTTCGGCACCGTCGGAGCCGAGGGCGGGCCGGTCGGCCGTATCCGTACCCGAAACCTCGGCGGAGCCCTCGTCGTCCGACGCGGCCTGCTGTGCCGCCGCTCGTGCTCGCTCGGCGATCTCAGCCATCTCGCGCTTCAGGGCCACGGCGGAGAACCGCATGGTGGCCCCGCTGTCCAGGTCCCCGTTGCTCGTCTCCGGCACGGCCGGGGCGACCGGGGGGACGGACGCCTCCGGCTGGACCTGCGGGGCGGGCTGCGGCCGCTGCAGTTCGAACCCGTCCGGCAACTGCGGCATCGACACGGGACTCCCGGTGGGGGGCGCGGGCGGCACGGGCGCGGTGTAGGGCGCGCCCTGGGCCGGCGGGGACGGAGGCGGCGGTGCGAAGGGAGCCCCCGGCGATGCCACGGGCGGAGTCACCTGCGGCGGCGCGAACGGCGCACCCTGCGGCGGTGCGAACGGGGCCCCCTGCGGCGGTGCGAACGGGGCCCCCTGCGGCGGTGTGGAAGGAGTGCCCTGCTGCGGAACGAACGGGGCGCCCTGCGGCGGCGTGAACGGCGAGCCCTGCGGTGGAGAGTGCGGAGCCCCCTGCGGTGGCGCATGGGGAGCGCCCTGCGGTGGGGTGCCGGAGGGGTGGACGGCGGGCGGCTGCGGAGTCGGCCCCGACACCGGCGTGTTCGACGAGAAGGGCGGCATCGCGGAAGGCGCGTGAGCGCCCGTGTCGCCCGGATCGTTCGCCCCGGCGAGACCGCCCGTGCCGCCCGGTTCCCCTGCCGTGCCGGCGGAGCCGGACGCGTCGGACGCGTTCTGCGTGTACCAGGCGGGCGGAGCGTAGTCGATGGTGAACTCGCCGGTGGTGTCGAGGGCCTCCGCGTCGGGCTGGTCATCGCCGGGTGTGGCCCAGCCCCCGCGCATCCCGTCCCGATCGCTGCTCACAATTCCTCCTGGTGTGGTCGAGCACCCTCGTGTCGTGCCGGGGCGACCATGTCGTGTGGTTCCGAGTCGTCCGTAGTCGTTCGGGGCAGACCGATCCGACGCTCTCCCCCTGGGACACCGACGACCGGTCGACGGGTCGTGCCATCGCGCCCGCTCCCAGCCTAATCACCACGAGCCGTACCTCGGCAGGCCCGCCCGCCTCTGAGCACGAGCCCGGACACCCCGAACCGCCCCACCGGCCACTCGGCTTGACGGAGGAATCGGTGAGCAACATCAGGAAAGCGACAAAAGGGGGAGTGCCGGTGTCACGAGCAAAGAGGGCAGGCAAGGGCAGTTCGGCCCATCCGGCGCGGATCGACGGGCGGGAGTGGAGTTGCCGCACAAGCCAGTTGGGGCTGTCGGTCCCGTTGACTAGAGTGACGGCGTTGCGAAATCGAATGCCCGAGTGACGCGCTCGCCTCGGGCAGGGGGTCGAAACGGGGGAGGCGCCACGTGTTGCCTGACGCGGGCCCGGCGCACGGCCGCCCGTTCGCCGAGGAGGGCTCCATCGGCGACGCGGCAGCCGCACCCTCCGCCTCCACCACCGCAGCCGTCTAGCCGCCGCCCGCCAAGTCCTCGTCGGCCGACCGGACTTCGGCGACCGGAGCGGCCTCGAAGTCGTTCAAGACGACGTACAGCTCTCGTGAAGGGGAGTGCCTCACCGTGGGCTTCGGACCACCCCCGTCCATGTACACCCAGTCCGCGCTGGCCGCGGACGAGTCCCGGGCCAGACGCCGTAGACGCGTCCTCGGCGCAGGCGTCGCGGTGGCGGTCGTCCTCGCGTGCCTCGGCGCGGGCCTGTTCTGGTACCACTCGGACGGTCGCAACCAGGGACGGACCGACGCCAAGGCGGCCGGGCAGGCCCCGGACGCCGTACGCGAGACCCTGGAGAAGCCCTCCGTCTCCCCGGAGGGGCAGGTCGTCGTCAAGCACGACGAGGCCAAGCTCACGGACAAGACGCGGTACGCGCCCGGCACCTGGGCCACGGGCAAGATCGTCGCGCGGGCCGTCGCCAACCGGATCGACGGCTACAAGATCGGCTCCCAGTGGGACTCCGACAACACGGCCTGGACCCTGCCGCTCGACGGCCATGTCTGCGCCGTCAGCCGCGACGTCACCGCCGACGGCCGGACCGCCGTCGTGGTCCAGCCCGCGCGCGCCCAGAAGTCCGGCAAGACGGGCATCTGCAACGAGGTGCTCATGGTCGACCTCGACACCGGCAAGAAGCTCTGGCAGAAGAAGATGCCGTCGGCCGATTTCGCCTACGTCACCAACACCAACATCGCCCTGACCAAGGGTGTCGTGGCCATCGCCTGGGGCCTCGGGGCGGTGGCGTACGACATGGACAGCGGCGATCGGCTGTGGAACAACACCCTCGCCTCGTCCCAGTGCCACGACGAGGGCTACGCCGGTGGCCGCGCCCTGCTGGGCCTCGTCAAGTGCGGCGAGTGGGACAACGCCACCTACCGGGTGGAGAAGATCGAGCCGCGCACCGGCAAGACCCTGTGGCGCTACTCGGTCAGCAAGGGCGTCCAAGCCGTCTACCTGCCGTCCGCCGACCCGCCCGTGATCGCCGTCTCGGCGGGAGACGTCCTGGTCACGGACCTGATCACGCTGGACCCCAAGAACGGCGGGCGGCTGGCCACCATCTCGATGAGCAAGTACAAGCCCGACTGCGACGTGGGCATGTACTTCGGCCTCCTCGACAAGTGCTACGGCATCGTGGTCAGCCGCGACCGGATCTTCGTCAAGAGCAAGGACGAGACCGACATCGCCAAGCCCGAGAACCACATCACGGCATTCGACCCCGAGAAGGGCACCGCGGTCGCCACCTTCGACGGCCGGCCCTTCCAGTCGGTCTTCCCCGTCCGCGCCAACGGCGACGACCTGATCATCTACCGCAGCACCCTGGACGACGTCCAGCCCGCGGCCGTGGTCGACTGGAACCCCCGCACCGACAAGGAGACCCCTTACCTCCTGTTCCACCTCCCGGAGGACGACGAGGGCGCCCTCAGCGACCCGGAACAGTCGGTCGTCGTCTATGAGCAGGGCCATGTCTTCTTCGCCGGCCGCGAGCTGAGTCGCGACGACGCCCACCCGAAGGACCCGGTTCTCTCGGTGATCGGAGTGGGCACCGCCGGGCTGAAGCACTGATGCGCTGATGCACTGAAGTACTGAGGCCTTGCAGCGCTGAAGCGCTGACGCGCGAAGGGGCGGCACCTGGCGGTGCCGCCCCTTCACCACGCTGTGTCACTGCACGTCGAGCCCGCCGTTGTGCGGCATCGGCTCCAGATCGAACTCCCCGTCCCGCGCCCCCAGCACGAACGCCCGCCACTCGGCCTCCGTGTACCGCAGCACGGTGTCCGGGTCGAGCGAGGAACGCATCGCCACGGCTCCGTCGGGCAGATACGCGATCTCGACCCGCTCCTCGTGCTCCTCGGTACCCGGCGCGCAGTGCCACTCGACGCCCGAGATGTCGAGCGCGTACAGCTCGTCCCGCTCCCGCTCCTTGCGTGCCTTGAGTTCCTTGTCATCGACGTCGGCCATCGCGGCGTGGTCCTTCCCTGGGTGCCGGCGATCAGTCGACCCACCCTACTGGCCAGGGTTCCCCCCGATCAGCGGTTCGGGCGACAGGGAGCCCGCCATTACCCCTTCGCGCATCAGTGCGACTGGGTATGTGCGGCAGAGGGGGCGAGGGGGACGTACCAGGGACGCCCGGCGACCCTGGTACCCTGTGTGACGGCCGTCTGTGTACGCGCCCCTGGAGCCGCCGGCTCTGGTGGCCGCGCCCGACGGACCCCGCCTCCCGAGTAACGGAAGCTCCCCCGAGATGTGGACCGGGGGCACTCGATGGCACTCAACAGACTAATGAGGAGTACGCGTGTCGCTCGACGCCGCTACGAAGAAGCAGATCATCGCCGAGTTCGGTACCAAGGAGGGTGACACCGGCTCCCCCGAGGTCCAGGTGGCCATGCTCTCCCGTCGGATCTCCGACCTGACGGAGCACCTCAAGACCCACAAGCACGACCACCACTCCCGTCGTGGCCTGCTGATCCTCGTCGGTCAGCGTCGCCGCCTTCTCCAGTACCTGGCGAAGAAGGACATCCAGCGCTTCCGTACGCTGGTCGACCGCCTCGGCATCCGCCGCGGTGCGGCGGGCGCCAAGTAGGACGCCGTGAAGGGAGCGGTTCCCGGTAGCACAACCGGGGGCCGCTCCCTTCGTCGTACAAGCGGAAACGTGCGGAGTGTCACTCACGCTTTGTAGTGTGGTAGCACAACGCAGTACGTGCGACACAGCACGACAACGAACGAGGAGAAGCGCACCTCGCCGCCGCCGGTCCTCGGTAGTGGCCCCCGGGGGGAAGTGAGCCCCGGGTGCTTCGATCGAAGACCGGCCCGCACCAGACGGCGCGCTTCTCCGCCACCGTCCCCCTGCCACACGGGCAGCCAAGGGGCGAAAGACGATATGTAACGGAGAAAACGCTAGTGGAGAACGAGACCCACTACGCCGAGGCCGTCATCGACAACGGTCCCTTCGGCACCCGCACGATCCGCTTCGAGACGGGCCGCCTGGCCAAGCAGGCCGCCGGCTCCGCCGTGGCGTATCTGGACGACGACACCATGGTGCTGTCGGCCACCACCGCCTCCAAGAACCCCAAGGACCAGCTCGACTTCTTCCCGCTGACGGTGGACGTCGAGGAGCGGATGTACGCCGCCGGCAAGATCCCCGGCAGCTTCTTCCGCCGTGAGGGCCGTCCCTCCGAGGACGCCATCCTCACCTGCCGCCTCATCGACCGCCCGCTGCGCCCGTCCTTCAAGAAGGGCCTGCGCAACGAGATCCAGGTCGTCGCCACCATCATGGCGCTCAACCCCGACCACCTGTACGACGTCGTGGCGATCAACGCCGCGTCCGCGTCCACGCAGCTGGCCGGCCTGCCCTTCTCCGGCCCGATCGGCGGCGTCCGCGTCGCGCTGATCCGCGGTCAGTGGGTCGCCTTCCCGACCCACACCGAGCTGGAGGACGCCGTCTTCGACATGGTCGTCGCCGGTCGCGTCCTGGAGGACGGCGACGTCGCGATCATGATGGTCGAGGCCGAGGCCACCGAGGGCACCATCAAGCTCGTCGAGGGCGGCGCCGAGGCGCCGACCGAGGAGGTCGTCGCCGCCGGCCTCGAGGCCGCGAAGCCCTTCATCAAGGTGCTGTGCCGCGCTCAGTCCGACCTCGCCGCCAAGGCCGCCAAGCCGACCGGCGAGTTCCCGATCTTCCTGGACTACCAGGACGACGTGTTCGAGGCGCTGACGGCCGCCGTCCGCCCCGAGCTGGCCCAGGCGCTCACCATCGCCGGCAAGCAGGAGCGCGAGGCCGAGCTGGACCGCGTCAAGGGTCTGGCCGCCGAGAAGCTCCTGCCGGAGTTCGAGGGCCGCGAGAAGGAGATCTCCGCCGCGTACCGCTCGCTCACCAAGCAGCTGGTCCGCGAGCGCGTGATCAAGGAGAAGAAGCGCATCGACGGCCGCGGTGTCACCGACATCCGCACGCTGGCCGCCGAGGTCGAGGCCATCCCGCGGGTCCACGGTTCCGCGGTGTTCGAGCGTGGCGAGACCCAGATCCTGGGCGTCACCACCCTGAACATGCTCCGCATGGAGCAGCAGCTGGACACCCTCTCCCCGGTGACCCGCAAGCGCTACATGCACAACTACAACTTCCCGCCGTACTCCACCGGTGAGACCGGCCGCGTCGGCTCCCCGAAGCGCCGCGAGATCGGCCACGGCGCCCTCGCCGAGCGCGCTCTCGTGCCGGTCCTGCCGACGCGCGAGGAGTTCCCCTACGCGATCCGCCAGGTCTCCGAGGCCCTGAGCTCCAACGGCTCGACGTCCATGGGCTCGGTCTGCGCCTCCACCATGTCGCTGCTGAACGCCGGTGTGCCGCTGAAGTCCCCGGTCGCCGGTATCGCCATGGGTCTGATCTCCCAGGAGATCGACGGCGAGACGCACTACGTCACCCTCACCGACATCCTCGGTGCGGAGGACGCCTTCGGCGACATGGACTTCAAGGTCGCCGGCACGAAGGAGTTCGTGACCGCCCTCCAGCTCGACACCAAGCTGGACGGCATCCCGGCCTCCGTCCTGGCCGCGGCCCTCAAGCAGGCCCGCGACGCCCGCCTGCACATCCTCGACGTGATGATGGAGGCCATCGACCGGCCCGACGAGATGAGCCCGCACGCCCCGCGGATCATCACCGTCAAGATCCCGGTCGACAAGATCGGTGAGGTCATCGGCCCCAAGGGCAAGATGATCAACCAGATCCAGGAGGACACGGGCGCCGAGATCACGATCGAGGACGACGGCACGATCTACATCGGTGCCGCCGACGGCCCCTCCGCCGAGGCCGCCCGCGCCACGATCAACGGCATCGCCAACCCGACGATGCCCGAGGTCGGCGAGCGCTACCTCGGTACGGTCGTCAAGACGACCACCTTCGGTGCGTTCGTCTCCCTGCTGCCCGGCAAGGACGGTCTGCTGCACATCTCGCAGATCCGCAAGCTCGCCGGCGGCAAGCGCGTGGAGAACGTCGAGGACGTCCTCGGCGTGGGCCAGAAGGTCCAGGTCGAGATCGCCGAGATCGACTCCCGCGGCAAGCTCTCCCTCGTTCCGGTGATCGAGGGCGAGGAAGGCTCTGACGAGGCGAAGGACGACGCCGAGCAGTGACGTCCCGTAGCTCCAAGGTGACGGCCCGCCCCTCTTCGGAGGCGCGGGCCGTCGCCCGTACCCAAACTCTCATCAAGGGCCAGAACGGCATCGGCACGGTCCGCAAGACCACCCTCCCGGGCGGCCTGCGCATCGTCACCGAGACCCTGCCCTCGGTCCGCTCCGCGACCTTCGGCATCTGGGCCCACGTCGGCTCCCGCGACGAGACCCCGGCCCTGAACGGCGCCACGCACTACCTGGAGCACCTGCTCTTCAAGGGCACGCACAAGCGCAGCGCGCTGGACATCTCCGCCGCCCTCGACGCCGTCGGCGGCGAGATGAACGCGTTCACGGCGAAGGAGTACACGTGCTACTACGCGCGCGTGCTCGACACCGACCTGCCGCTCGCCATCGACGTCGTCTGCGACATGCTGACCGGCTCGCTGATCCTGGAGGAGGACGTCGACGTCGAGCGCGGCGCGATCCTCGAGGAGATCGCGATGACCGAGGACGACCCGGGCGACTGTGTGCACGACCTGTTCGCGCACACCATGTTCGGCGACAACGCCCTCGGCCGCCCCGTCCTCGGCACGGTCGACACGGTCAACGCCCTGTCCGCCGACCGCATCCGCCGCTTCTACAAGAAGCACTACGACCCGACGCACCTCGTGGTCGCCTGCGCCGGCAACATCGACCACGCCAAGGTCGTACGGCAGGTCCGCGCGGCGTTCGAGAAGGCGGGCGCCTTCAGGAACGCCGACGCGCAACCCATCGCCCCGCGCGACGGCAGCCGCAGGATCCGCACCTCCGGCAAGGTCGAGCTGCTCGGCCGCAAGACCGAACAGGCACACGTCGTCCTCGGCATGCCGGGCCTCGCCCGCACCGACGACCGCCGCTGGGCCATGGGCGTGCTCAACACCGCTCTCGGCGGTGGCATGTCCTCCCGCCTCTTCCAGGAGGTCCGGGAGAAGCGCGGCCTCGCCTACAGCGTGTACTCGTACACCTCGGGCTTCGCCGACTGCGGCCTGTTCGGCGTCTACGCGGGCTGCCGGCCGAGCCAGGTGCACGACGTGCTGCAGATCTGCCGGGACGAACTCGACCACGTCGCCGGCAACGGCCTGACCGACGACGAGATCGCCCGCGCCGTGGGCCAGCTCCAGGGCTCCACCGTGCTCGGCCTGGAGGACACCGGCGCGCTGATGAACCGTATCGGCAAGAGCGAGCTGTGCTGGGGCGAGCAGATGTCCGTCGACGACATGCTGGACCGGATAGCGGCGGTCACCCCGGACGAGGTCCGCTCGGTCGCCCGCGACATCCTGGGACAGCGCCCGTCGCTGTCGGTCATCGGCCCGCTGAAGGACAAGCAGGCCGCGCGGCTGCACGACGCCGTCGCCTAATCACTCCCGTAAGGAAGCACAAGAGATGAGCAAGCTGCGCGTGGCGGTCCTCGGTGCCAAGGGCCGGATCGGGTCCGAGGCCGTCCGGGCGGTGGAGGCCGCCGAGGACATGGAGCTGGTCGCCGCCCTCGGCCGGGGCGACAAGCTGGAGACGCTGGCGGAAACCGGTGCCCAGGTCGTCGTGGAGCTGACCACCCCGGACTCCGTCATGGAGAACCTCGACTTCTGCGTGCGCCACGGCATCCACGCGGTCGTCGGTACGACGGGCTGGACCGAGGAACGCCTCGCGCAGCTGAAGGGGTGGCTCGCGAACTCCCCGAAGACCGGTGTGCTCATCGCGCCGAACTTCTCCATCGGCGCCGTCCTGACCATGAAGTTCGCGCAGATCGCCGCGCCGTACTTCGAGTCGGTCGAGGTCGTCGAGCTGCACCACCCGAACAAGGTGGACGCGCCGAGCGGTACGGCCACGCGTACCGCTCAGCTCATCGCCGAGGCCCGCCGGGCCGCCGGCACGGCCCCGGCACCGGACGCCACGGCCACGGCCCTGGAGGGCGCCCGTGGGGCGAACGTCGACGGCGTCCCGGTCCACGCCGTCCGGCTGCGCGGTCTCCTGGCCCACCAGGAGGTGCTGCTGGGCGGCGAGGGCGAGACCCTCACCGTCCGCCACGACTCCCTGCACCACAGCAGCTTCATGCCGGGCATCCTGCTCGGTGCCCGCCGGGTGGTGTCGACTCCGGGCCTGACCTTCGGCCTGGAGCACTTCCTGGACCTGAGCTGAGACCCGGGTCCGAACACGTCATGCGCGCGAAGATCACCTATCTCGTCACGGCCGCCGTCCTGGTCTTCTACTTCGTCCTGGTCGGCACCCGCGGCGTCATGCTCATCCAGTCCGGCACGGTCCTCACCGTCACCTTCGGGGTGGCGGTGCTGATCCTGCCGGTCATCGGACTGTGGTTCCTGTGGAAGAACACCCAGTTCGTCCGCAGGGCCAACCAGCTCGCCGCCGAACTCGACGCCGAGGGCGGTCTGCCCGTGGACGAGCTTCGGCGCACCCCGGGCGGCCGTATCGACCGCGACTCGGCCGACGAAGTGTTCGCCCGGCGCAAGGCCGAGACCGAGACGTCCCCCGACGACTGGCGCTGCTGGTTCCGCCTCGCCGTCGCCTACCACGACGCCCGCGACACCCCGCGCGCCCGCAAGGCGATGCAGCGGGCCATCGCCCTGCACGACGGACGGCCGGTCCAGGCCTGACACCCGGCCGGGCCGGACCGGGGCGCTCACACGCCGAGCCGTCCAGGCCGTGCGCGAGCGAGGGTGGACGGCTCGCCGGTCGCTCAGTTCCCCGCGCCCCTGGACGGCCGCAGAGCCGTCGGCCGCACGGCCCCCCGGCCGGCGCCGGGCACGGCTCGGTCAGCCTCGCCCGTACTCCGCCGCCCACGCCTCCACCGTGTCCGCGGCCCGGTCGAAGGCGGCCGGGCGGCCCAGGAAGTCCAGCGTGTGCGTCGTCAGCAGCGGCGGGGTGTCCCCGGTCGGCCGGTCCCTGCGCACGATCGTCAGCGCCTGCCCCTGCACTGTGCGGGGCAGCCCCAGCCAGCGCACCGGCTGCTGCACCGTCCGCACGGAGAGCACCCCCGCCCACGGGGCCGTACGCGTCATCAGAAGACCGACGTGACGCAGCCCGCGGCTGCTCACCCACACGCCCATGCGCAGCAGCCGCAGCGCGGCGGCGACGACCAGCAGCGCCAGGACGAGGACCGTCACCGCGGCGGACACCGAGTCGGTCAGGGCGATGAGCACCGCGGCGAACAGCACGAACGCGGCCAGCAGCAGCACCAGCGCCGCCACGCCCACACGCCAGGGACCGGGACGGTAGGGGCGCCGCCAGCGCTCCCGGTCGTCATAGGGCAGCGCGCTCTCGGAAGCGGCCTCGAAGGTGCGGTCTGCCGACAGGAAGGACAGGGGCACGGCGATCCTCACTCGATCCTCACGTGGGCTGTGCCCGGTGAGGCTATCCGCCGTTGTTCCCGCTCACCACCCGAGGGCGGCCGGAAGGGTCAGTGCCCCTCGGAGGCCTGGGACTGCTGGGTGGGCGTACTGGACGGTGTGGACATCGCCGGCATCGCCACGATCAAGGCTCCCACCAGCCCCGCGACGAGCGTGAGTCCCAGCAGCCAACGCCCGGCCATCTCCCCGAAGGACGCCCGCGGACGAGGCGGGGGAGTGACATTGCTGCGGAAGCTCTCCGCCTCGGCAACGAAGGCGAAGGGTACGGGCTCGCGCCGACGGAACATCGCGGGTACGTCTCCTTTCGGGATCGAACGAACGGGTCTCATCGGTACAGACGCTCGATTGACGCAAAAGGTGCCCATGTCGGAAAAAATCCATGCTGGGATTTTTGAGGCGAGGTACTGCGATGGCCCGCAGGGCAGCCCCGTAAGGTGGGCGCGAACCACAGCTGTGATGGGAAGGACCCCGACCTCCGTGACCACCCCCGAGTCGCTCACGTTCCGCAGTGACGTCACCGTCGAGCTGGTGAAGTCCAGCGCTTCGGACGCCGACGTCCTCTTCGCCGCACGGGTCTCCACCGCCGGCGAGCAGTCCCTGGACGAGCTGAAGAAGGACCCCGAGCGCTCCAAGGGCCTGATCAACTACCTGATGCGCGACCGGCACGGCAGCCCGTTCGAGCACAACTCGATGACGTTCTTCGTCAGCGCCCCGATCTTCGTCTTCCGCGAGTTCATGCGGCACCGGGTGGGCTGGTCCTACAACGAGGAGTCCGGCCGCTACCGGGAGCTGGAGCCGGTCTTCTACGTCCCGGACGCCTCCCGCAAGCTCGTGCAGGAGGGCCGCCCGGGCAAGTACGTCTTCGTCGAGGGCACCCCGGCCCAGCGCGAGGCCGTCAGCGGCGCCCTGGAGGAGTCGTACGAGCAGTCGTACGCCGCCTACCAGAAGATGCTCGCCGAGGGCGTCGCCCGCGAGGTCGCCCGCGCCGCCCTCCCGGTGGGCCTCTACTCGTCGATGTACGCCACCTGCAACGCCCGTTCCCTGATGCACTTCCTCGGTCTGCGCACCCAGCACGAGCTGGCCAAGGTCCCCTCCTTCCCGCAGCGGGAGATCGAGATGGTCGGCGAGAAGATGGAGGCGGAGTGGGCACGGCTCATGCCGCTGACGTACGCCGCCTTCAACGCGAACGGGCGTGTGGCCCCGTGACGAAGCCCTGTTCCCCCACGAGGAACGGATGTACGGATCAGCCTCGCGAGGTGTCCGTATTGCGGCATTTGGAGAAGTTCATCTAGCCTGATCAAACGGACCCGGCACTGCTTGAACCCCCGAGCAGGCAGTGCCGGGCTCCGCATTTGTCCTGACTTTCCCGGCACCCCATGGGCAGACCCCGCATGGAGCACCGAGTAGCGTGTTACCCATGGCTCCGACCTCGACTCCGCAGACCCCCTTCGGGCGGGTCCTCACCGCCATGGTCACGCCCTTCACGGCGGACGGCGCACTCGACCTCGACGGCGCGCAGCGGCTCGCCGCCCACCTGGTGGACGCAGGCAACGACGGCCTGATCATCAACGGCACCACCGGCGAGTCCCCCACCACGACCGACGCGGAGAAATCGGACCTGGTACGAGCCGTACTGGACGCGGTCGGTGACCGTGCCCACGTCGTCGCCGGCGTCGGCACCAACGACACCCACCACAGCGTCGAGCTGGCCCGCGACGCCGAGCGCATCGGCGCCCACGGCCTCCTCGTCGTCACGCCGTACTACAACAAGCCCCCGCAGGAGGGCCTGTACCGGCACTTCACGGCCGTAGCCGACGCCACCGGGCTGCCCGTCATGCTCTACGACATCCCCGGTCGCAGCGGCGTCCCGATCAGCACCGAGACGCTCGTCCGGCTCGCCGAGCACCCCCGGATCGTCGCCAACAAGGACGCCAAGGGCGATCTCGGCCGCGCCAGCTGGGCCATCGCCCAGTCCGGCCTCGCCTGGTACTCCGGCGACGACATGCTGAACCTCCCGCTGCTCTCCGTGGGCGCGGTCGGCTTCGTCTCGGTCGTCGGCCACCTGGTCACCCCCGACCTGCGCGCCCTGGTCGACGCCTACACCTCCGGTGACGTCGTCAAGGCCACCGAGATCCACCAGAAGCTGCTCCCGGTCTACACCGGCATGTTCCGCACCCAGGGCGTCATGACCACCAAGGCGGCCCTCGCCCTGCAGGGACTGCCCGCAGGCCCCCTGCGCTCGCCCATGGTCGAGTGCTCGCCCGAGGAGATCGCCCAGCTCAAGATCGATCTTGCTGCCGGCGGGGTACAGCTCTGACAACAGACTTGGCACCACACGGGCTTCACAACTGAAGAACAACAGAAGAAGCGGGCCACCGGTGCCCGCACTCCACAACGACAACTGCTTCTGCACGAACGTCTCACGCGCCACGTGCCCCACCGGTACGTGGCGCGTGTGGTGAGGAGAGTCTTTTGAGTCATCCGCATCCTGAACTCGGCTCGCCCCCGCCGCTCCCCGAGGGCGGCCTGCGGGTCACCCCGTTGGGCGGTCTCGGCGAGATCGGCCGAAACATGACGGTCTTCGAGTACGGCGGCCGCCTGCTGATCGTCGACTGCGGAGTGCTCTTCCCCGAGGAGGAGCAGCCCGGAATCGACCTGATCCTGCCGGACTTCTCGTCCATCCGGGACCGCCTCGACGACATCGAGGGCATCGTCCTCACCCATGGCCACGAGGACCACATCGGTGGTGTCCCGTTCCTGCTCCGCGAGAAGCCGGACATCCCGCTGATCGGCTCCAAGCTGACCCTCGCCCTGATCGAGGCCAAGCTCCAGGAGCACCGGATCCGCCCGTACACCCTGGAGGTGGCCGAGGGGAACCGTGAGCGCATCGGCCCCTTCGACTGCGAGTTCATCGCCGTCAACCACTCCATCCCGGACGCGTTGGCCGTCGCCATCCGCACCCCCGCCGGCATGGCGGTGCACACCGGTGACTTCAAGATGGACCAGCTCCCGCTGGACAACCGCCTCACCGACCTGCACGCCTTCGCGCGGTTGAGCGAGGAGGGCATCGACCTCCTTCTCGCCGACTCCACGAACGCCGAGGTCCCGGGCTTCGTCCCGCCCGAGCGGGACATCTCCAACGTCCTGCGCCAGGTCTTCGCGGGCGCCCGCAAGCGGATCATCGTGGCGAGCTTCGCCAGCCACGTCCACCGCATCCAGCAGATCCTGGACGCGGCCCACGAGTACGGCCGCCGGGTCGCCTTCGTCGGCCGCTCGATGGTCCGCAACATGGGCATCGCGAGGGACCTCGGCTACCTGAAGGTCCCGCCGGGCCTGGTCGTCGACGTCAAGACGCTGGACGACCTTCCCGACCACGAGGTGGTCCTGGTCTGCACGGGCTCCCAGGGCGAACCGATGGCGGCCCTGTCCCGCATGGCCAACAGGGACCACCAGATCCGGATCGTCGACGGCGACACGGTGATCCTGGCGTCCTCCCTCATCCCCGGAAACGAGAACGCGGTCTACCGCGTGATCAACGGACTCACCCGCTGGGGCGCCAACGTCGTCCACAAGGGCAACGCCAAGGTGCATGTCTCCGGCCACGCGTCCGCGGGCGAGCTGCTGTACTTCTACAACATCTGCCGCCCCAAGAACCTGATGCCGGTGCACGGGGAGTGGCGCCACTTGCGGGCGAACGCGGAGCTGGGCGCCATGACGGGCGTCCCGCACGACCGCATCGTCATCGCCGAGGACGGCGTCGCGGTCGACCTGATCGAGGGCAAGGCCAAGATCTCCGGCAAGGTCCAGGCCGGCTATGTCTACGTCGACGGCCTCTCCGTCGGTGACGTCGGCGAGCCGGCGCTCAAGGACCGCAAGATCCTCGGCGACGAGGGCATCATCTCGGTCTTCGTCGTCGTCGACTCCTCCACCGGCAAGATCACCGCTGGCCCGCACGTCCAGGCGCGCGGCTCCGGCATCGAGGACTCGGCCTTCGCCGGCGTCATCCCGAAGATCACGGAGGTGCTGGAGCGCTCCGCCCAGGACGGCGTCGTGGAGCCTCACCAGCTGCAGCAACTCATTCGGCGCACTCTCGGCAAGTGGGTTTCGGACACCTATCGCCGCAGGCCGATGATCCTGCCTGTGGTCGTGGAGGTCTGACACCCCGTCGGCACCTGGACGACGCCGGCCCGGAGCGGGGCGCCTCGATTTGCATCGGGGCGCCCCGCTCCAGTACGTTTACGGCTCCGCCCAACCGGGAACCCCAGCACTTCACGTACTGGACACAGGTGCCTGGAAGCGGGTGGGAAAACCGACTCAGAACTTCTGATAAAGTCGGAACCGCCGGAAAGGAAACCGCGAGAAAGACGCGGGAACCTGGAAAGCACC
>NZ_KQ948219.1 GCF_001514035.1 Streptomyces yokosukanensis
GACCTCCCCCGGTACCGGCTGATAAGAAACGTTTCCGCCCTTGCCATGTTCACAGTTGGTGATCGCGACTGCAACCGCCTGACGTCACAGCCCCGCCACAGGGTCCCTGCGCGAGCGCGCGCCTCCACACGACCGACAGTACCCATGGGGTCTGACATCGGGCGCTGTTACTGTGCGTCCCCATGTGGGGAGCCAGCAGGGCAGACGCCGTCGGGGAGTTCCAGGACCGTATCGAGGCTGCCGTCGCGGGCTCGTCGTACCGGATGCGCCGTACCGGGCAGGGGTTCGACCTCGTCGTGGACGTCCACGGCCGGGAGCGACGAGAGCACACCTACCGCGTCGCGCTGCGGCCGTCGGAGAAGGCGTTCACGATGGCGGACATCGTGCGCGGCACCACATACGACGCCGACCCGGGTCGCATACGCGTGGGCAGATCGGTGTCCTCCGGCCGGAGCCTGTACGTCGTCACGTCCCGGAACCCGGACGGCACCCGGTACCGCTTCTCGTCCGCCGACGGCCATCGCCTGATCCGGGGAGTGGCCCGGGAGCTGGGCTGGCGGGAACTCATGCCCACCAGCGTGAAGGTCGCCATCGGCTTCGGCATCTTCGGCGGCCTCGTCGGCATCGGCGTACTGGTCGGCCTCGCCATCGCCTTCTGGCTCTGATCCGCTCCATTGCGTGTCCGACAGGTCGTGCAAGCCGGTTCCCTGGTGCCGATCCTGATGAGCGGGGTCCCCGGCAGCCACGCCGCCGGGGAACCGACACTGTGACCTACTGTCAGGTCTCGGTGAGTTACGCCAGGATTTGGACCCAGGGATTCATGAGTTGATATGGCGTGTCCGCGGGGATTTTCAGGTCTCCCATCTTCGCTGTGATGTTCCCCCCGGCCTGAGCCGTGTCCTGAGTGTCGGAGGGTATGAAGTATGTGCGTCCGTTCGTCTGGGCAAGGCCCCAGTATTGATAGTGTGTCAAAGTCAGGTAGACACGCTTCTGGATGTAATCGAGCACAACCTTGGTATTGTGCTCGAAGTTTGATCCAGTCCCGGTGTACTCGGCGAATCCTCGCGGGAATCCTGCGGCGTTCTGGATCGAGGATCCTGTGCCTGACTGGGAATTGGCACTGTAGTGGTCGTGGAGGTTGCGGCTTTCCTGCGGAACCTGATCACGGAATTGGTCCGCACCCTGGCGGTGGTCCGCGTTGGTGGAGGGGAGCCGGCCTGCGTCGTCCTGGTGCCAGCTTCGCAGCGTGCCTGGCTCATTGGGCGTTGCATCTCTCCTGGCCAGCTGATTCGGTGTCCGCTCATCGATGAGGGCTCCGCTCTCCAACTGGAATCGAACATCGAAGATCAGGTTCACCAGCGGTCTGGGCAAAAGCTGCTTGGCCTGCTCCCAGGTGAGCTGCTTGAGCGGCTCATTCCCTACGCGACCGAATGTCTCCGTCGCATCCTGGGCATGCTCTCCCAGGCCTTGCCCGAACTCATCCCACATTGCCACATCGTTCGCCCACGGAGCGTCGACACCGACGGATTGGTGCTCGTATCCCGCCAGCGGGTCCACGGAGTACCGCGTGTCCTTGTTGGCTCGGTACGCTTCGGGGACATCCGCAGCCATGACCCTGTTGACTTCCGCAACCAGAAGGTCGAGCTCGGCGGCACCGTTTCCTTCCGATCGGATTGTCGCCTTGAACCTCGCCTTGAGGGCTTTGCCGCCGTCCTCCGCGTACTGCACTGCCAGTCGATAGTCGTCGAAGACTGCTGCCTTGAGGTATTCCATGACTTGTGGACGAGTAAGGGCACTTCTGTCCGCAACGCCTTTGGCTCTCGCATAACCGTCCGGGGTGACCTTGATCGCACGTTGCACCGCCGCTCCGTGAGGCGCCTGCCCCTGCGGAGCCTCACGGCCAGTTGCCGGACCCGGCGACATGGCCGTCCGCTGAGGCCCGGCCATCGACATCACCCGTGTCGCGTTGGCTTCGGCTTCACGCTCGAACCGGTCGGACGGGTCCGAGACCTTGAGTCCGGCCCCGTTGTCACTGCCGGTGACGGGCCCTTGGCGTTGCTGGATCACGTGGGTCAGTTCATGGGCGAGAGTGTGTCTGTCGCTGCCTCCGTCGCCGATCACCACGTGATTGCCGGAGGTGTAGGCACGCGCGCCTATCTCGGCCGCCGAGGCTTTGGCCGCGCTGTCCGTGTGGATACGGACGTCGGAGAAGTCAGCCCCGAGGCGGGTCTCCATGTCGACGCGGGTGGCGTCGGCCAAGGGCCGACCGCTGGAGCGGAGGACGTCATGCACGGCGGACCGCTGCACTGCGGGCTGCTCAGCCTGTTGGTGGCCACAGTCGGCATTGTGCTGATGCTGCTCCTGGGCCCGTGAACGGCCGGCCTGGCGAAGCATCTGTACAACGGCTGCGTTGCCGGCACTCGCCTGGAGAGCCAGGAGGCCCGTGGGTACGTCACCGCGCGAGGTGTTGGCGGGTGCACGGATGGGGCGCTTGCCATCGGACGTCTGGGCTTGTTCGTTGGCGTGCATCGGGTCCTTTCGAGGCTGCGGGCTGCAGCCGGGCGCGGGACCGTGATCGTTTCACGGGGAGGCAACGCACAAGGCTTCTCACCTGATTGTGGACACGATGCCGTGCAGCGACGGCCGACGTAGTTGATCTCTGTTGGAATACGGCGGGACAAGGTGACCGATCGCCGAGCGCCTGAGCTGGTGGTTGCCGTGGCCGAGCCAGCGGAGTCGCGGGGGGGACATGCCGGAGGGTGTCGGCGGCGATCGGCAGGTTTGTGCCACGGATGACGGAGGGACGCCGGGTGCCTTCGCGGGCTGAGCGCCCGGGCATGCGGTGAGGGTGGCCCAGATCTGCCGATTGGCTTCTTGACCGATGACGTCCGCGCACCACAGCAGGGGGCTCTGTTGCTCATTTCCCGGTGCGGATACACGTGTTGGCGGAGGACGGCCCTTGCGAACCGCTGCCGTGTCGTGCGGTCGCGGGGGCAACGTCCATGCCTCCAAGAAGTTGCCCGTCGCTCCAGGGCCAGACCGAGGCCACGGCCCTCGCCGCGTTCCCCGACGGCAGTCCCGTACCGGCCGACCCCGGGTGAAGCCGCCCCCGGGTGCCGCATCCGACCCTGGTCACGATTGGGTTTCGGTCGGCCCTCGGGCTCTTGCCTCCTCCCCGTGTAATCGATTCCAATCCTTTCTGCGGCACGGCGTGGAATCGATTACACGGCACCGTGCCGGCGGAGAGTCTCACGAGGAGGTGAGCCCGTCGATGGCGAGCATCAAGGACGTGGCCGCCGCGGCCGGGGTGTCCGTGGCCACGGTGTCGCGTGTTCTGAACGCGCATCCGTCGGTCAGTGCCGATGCGCGGGCGCGGGTACTGGCCGCCGTCGAGGAGCTGGGGTATCGGCCCAACGCCGTGGCCCGGTCGCTGCGTACCGATCAGACCCACACCCTCGGGCTCGTGATCAGTGACGTGCTGAATCCCTACTTCACCGAGCTGGCACGCTCCGTGGAGGAGGAGGCCAGGGCGCTCGGGTACAGCGTGATCATCGGGAACGCCGACGAGCGGCCCGAGCTTCAGGACCATCACGTGCGCAATCTGCTCGACCGGCGGATCGACGGGCTGCTCGTCTCGCCCACCGATGGCGGGTCCCCGCTGATGCTCGACGCCGCTCGCGCCGGGACGCCCATGGTGTTCGTGGACCGGTGGATCCCCGGTCTGGACGTGCCCGTCGTACGGGCCGACGGGCGGGCCGCCGTACGGGATCTGGTCGCGCATCTGTACGCGCTCGGGCATCGGCGGCTCGCGATCATCGCCGGGCCCGCCGCCACCACGACCGGCAGTGAGCGCGTCGAGGCCTTCCGGGACGCCCTCGCCGAGTACGGGCTCGCGCTCCCCGGCGCCTACATCGGCCAGGGCGACTTCCAGGCCGAGAGCGGGCGGCGGGTGACCGAGGGGTTCCTGGATCTTCCCGAGCCGCCGCAGGTCGTCTTCGCGGCCGACAACCTCATGGCCCTGGGTGCGCTCGACGCCGTACGCGCGCGTGGGCTGCGCGTTCCCGACGACATCGCGCTCGCCGCGTTCGACGACATCCCCTGGTTCGTGCACACGGATCCGCCCGTCACCGCGATCGCCCAGCCGACGGGTGAGCTGGGGCGGGCCGCCGTACGGGCCCTCGTCGACCGCATCGAGGGGCGGACGCCGCGGTCGGTGACGCTGCCCGCCCGGCTCGTCGTGCGGCGCTCGTGCGGGGAGCCGGCCGCACCGGCGCAGGCCCCCTCCGCCGATCTGTCCCCCTCCCCAGTGCAAAGGAGCACGTCGTGAGCAACCCGGACGAGTTGCTGCGCATCGAGGGCGTACGCAAGACCTTCCCCGGCGTGGTCGCGCTCGACGGCGTCGACTTCGATCTGTGCCGGGGTGAGGTGCATGTGCTGCTCGGTGAGAACGGCGCCGGCAAGAGCACGCTCATCAAGATGCTCTCCGGGGCCCATACGCCCGATGCCGGGCGGATCCTCGTCGACGGGCGCGAGGTGCGTGTTCATGGTGCCCAGGACGCCGCCCGGCTCGGTATCGCCACCATCTACCAGGAGTTCAATCTCGTCCCGGATCTGACCGTCGCCGAGAACATCTTCCTCGGGCGCCAGCCCCGGCGCTTCGGGATGATCGACCGGAAGCGGATGGAGGCCGAGGCCGAAATCCTCCTCGCGCGCGTGGGGGTGCACGTCTCACCACGCGCGCGTGTCCGCGAACTCGGCATCGCGCGGCTGCAGATGGTCGAGATCGCCAAGGCGCTCAGCCTGGACGCGCGCGTGCTCATCATGGACGAGCCGACCGCCGTGCTCACCTCGGAGGAGGTCGACAAGCTCTTCGGCATCGTGCGTCAACTGCGCGCGGACGGTGTGGGGATCGTCTTCATCACCCATCATCTGGAGGAGATCGCCGCCCTGGGGGACCGGGTCACGGTCATCCGGGACGGCCGCAGTGTCGGACAGGTCCCGGCTTCGACTCCCGAGGACGAACTCGTACGGCTCATGGTCGGGCGGTCCATCGAGCAGCAGTATCCGCGCCGACGGGCCGACCGTGGCGCCGCGCTGCTGTCCGTCGAGGGGCTGACCCGGGACGGTGTGTTCCACGACGTGGACTTCGAGGTGCATGCCGGGGAGGTCGTCGGGATCGCCGGGCTCGTGGGTGCCGGGCGGACAGAGGTCGTACGGGCCGTGTTCGGGGCCGATCCGTACGACGACGGGGTCGTGAAGGTCTCCGGCGACCGGCTCAAGCGGCATGACGTGAACGCCGCGATGGCCGCCGGGATCGGGCTCGTGCCCGAGGACCGAAAGGGGCAGGGGCTGGTGCTCGACGCCTCCGTCGAGGAGAACCTCGGGCTGGTCACCATGCGCGCGGCCACCCGGAGCGGGTTCGTCGACCGCAAGGCCCAGCACGTGGCCGCCGAGCGGATGGCCGGGCAGCTGGGCGTGCGGATGGCCGGGCTCGGGCAGCAGGTACGGACCCTGTCCGGCGGCAACCAGCAGAAGGTCGTCATCGGCAAGTGGCTGCTGGCCGACACCAAGGTGCTGATCCTCGACGAGCCGACGCGCGGGATCGACGTCGGCGCCAAGGTCGAGATCTACCAGTTGATCAATGAGCTGACCGCCGCCGGCGCCGCCGTACTCATGATCTCCAGCGATCTGCCGGAGGTGCTGGGCATGAGCGACCGGGTGCTGGTCATGGCCCAGGGCCGGATCGCCGGCGAGCTGCGAGCGGCCGACGCCACGCAGGACGCCGTCATGGCGCTCGCCGTCTCCACCCCCACCGCTGAGAAGAACACTGCGAAGGAGGCCAGCCGTGGCCACTGACACGCTCAAGAGCCGGGCGGGCGCGAGCGGCGCCCCGGGCGGCCTGCGCCGGCTGCTCCTCGACAACGGCGCGCTCACCGCGCTGATCGTCCTGGTCATCGCCCTGTCGGCGCTGTCCGGGGACTTCCTGACGACCGACAATCTGCTCAACATCGGTGTGCAGGCGGCCGTCACGGCGATCCTCGCCTTCGGGGTGACCTTCGTGATCGTCTCGGCCGGTATCGATCTGTCGGTCGGTTCCGTGGCCGCGCTGTCGGCGACCGTGCTGGCCTGGAGCGCCACGCAGGCCGGGGTGCCGGTGGCGGTCGCCGTGCTCCTCGGGCTCGGCACGGGTGTCGTGGCCGGTCTGGTGAACGGTTTCCTCATCGCCTACGGCAAGTTGCCGCCGTTCATCGCGACGCTGGCGATGCTGTCGGTGGGCCGTGGTCTCGCGCTCGTCATCTCGCAGGGCTCCCCCATCGCCTTCCCCGGCTCGGTCTCGCATCTCGGGGACACGCTCGGCGGCTGGCTGCCGGTGCCCGTGCTGGTCATGGTGGTGATGGGGCTGATCGCCGCCCTCGTGCTGGGGCGGACGTACATCGGGCGCTCCATGTACGCCATCGGCGGCAACGAGGAGGCCGCGCGGCTGTCGGGGCTTCGGGTGCGCAGGCAGAAGCTCGCGATCTACGCGCTGTCCGGGGTGTTCGCGGCCGTCGCCGGTGTCGTGCTGGCCTCCCGCCTGTCCTCGGCGCAGCCGCAGGCCGCCGACGGCTACGAGCTGGACGCGATCGCCGCGGTCGTGATCGGCGGTGCCTCGCTCGCGGGCGGCACCGGCAAGGCGTCCGGCACGCTGATCGGCGCGCTGATCCTGGCGGTGCTCAGGAACGGCCTCAACCTCCTGTCCGTGTCGGCCTTCTGGCAGCAGGTCGTGATCGGTGTCGTCATCGCGCTGGCCGTGCTGCTGGACACCGTGCGCCGCAAGGCCGGGGCGGCTGCGGTGACCACCGGCGGGGCTCCCGGCGGCAGGGGCAGGCAGGCGGCGACGTACGCCCTCGCGGCCGTCGTGACCGTGGCGGTCGTCGGCGCCACCTCCTTCCTGCACGGTGGCTCCTCGTCCTCCACGACCCCGCGGATGGGCCTGTCGCTGTCCACGCTCAACAACCCCTTCTTCGTGCAGATCCGGGCCGGCGCCCAGGCCGAGGCGGAGAAGCTGGGCGTGGACCTGACCGTCACGGACGCCCAGAACGACGCCTCCCAGCAGGCCAACCAGCTGCAGAACTTCACCAGTTCGGGCCTGGGCGCGATCATCGTCAACCCGGTGGACTCGGACGCGGCGGGCAACTCGGTGAAGGCCGCCGACAAGGCGCGGATCCCGGTGATCGCCGTCGACCGGGGCGTCAACAAGGCGGACGTGGACGCCCTGGTGGCCTCCGACAACGTGGCGGGCGGTGAGCTGGCGGCCCGGACGATCGCCGAGAAGCTCGGCGGCAAGGGCAGGATCGTGATCCTGCAGGGGCAGGCGGGTACGTCGGCGGCCCGGGAGCGGGCGCAGGGCTTCGCGAACGGGCTCAAGGCCTATCCCGGTGTCCAGGTGCTGGCCCAGCAGCCCGCCGACTTCGACCGGACCAAGGGACTCGACGTGATGTCGAACCTGCTCCAGGCCCACCCGGACGTGCAGGGCGTCATCGCCGCCAACGACGAGATGGCACTCGGCGCGGTCAAGGCGCTCGGCTCCAAGGCCGGCACCTCGGTGCAGGTGGTCGGTTTCGACGGCACCCCGGACGGACTGACGGCGGTGAAGAGCGGCACGTTGTACGCGTCGGTCGCCCAGCAGCCGACGCAGTTGGGAAGGATTGCCGTGGACAACGCGCTGAAGGCGGTCCAGGGCAAGAAGGTGGAGTCGACGGTGAAGGTACCGGTGAAGGTGGTCACGAAGGACAACGTGGCCGGATTCAGCGGCTGACCACCGGCGGCCGACACCGGGCGGGCCATCTCTCAGCGGAACAAGGGGAGTCAACTGATGTACGGCTACGACCTGTTGGTCGTGGGTTCGGCCAACGCCGACCTGGTGATCGATGTCGAGCGGCGGCCGGCCGCCGGTGAGACGGTGCTCGGCGGCGACCTGGCCGTCCACCCGGGCGGCAAGGGCGCCAACCAGGCGGTCGCCGCCGCCCGGCTCGGCGCGGCCACGGCCCTGCTGGCCCGGGTCGGCGACGACGGCCACGGTCGGCTGCTGCTCGACTCCCTGCGCACGGCCGGCGTCGACACGGTCGGCGTGCTGGTGGGTGGGGCGCCGACGGGCGTGGCGCTGATCACCGTGGACCCCGAAGGCGACAACAGCATCGTCGTGTCACCCGGCGCCAACGCCCGGCTGGCCCCGGCGGACGTCCGGGCGGCCGTGAGCCTGTTCCTCGCCTCCAAGGTGGTGTCGGCGCAGCTGGAGATCCCGCTGGAGACGGTCGTGGAGGTGGTGCGGCACCTGTCCCCGGACAGCCGTTTCGTACTGAACCCGTCCCCGCCGCAGCCGCTGCCCACGGAGGTGCTCGCGGCCTGCGATCCGCTGATCGTCAACGAGCACGAGGCGCGGGTGATCCTCGGGGAGTCCTGTGTGAGCGAGGACCCGGCGCACTGGGCTCGGCTGCTGCTGGCCAAGGGCCCGCGCTCGGTGGTGGTCACGCTGGGCGCGCAGGGGGCGCTGGTGTGCGACTCCTCGGGGGTGACGCGGGTGGCGTCGGTGAAGGTGGACGCGGTGGACACCACGGGCGCGGGCGACGCGTTCACGGCCGCGCTGGCCTGGCGGTTGGGGGCGGGGGCGGGTCTGGCCGAGGCGGCGGCCCACGCGGCCCGGGTCGGGGCGGCGGCCGTGACGAAGCGGGGCGCGCAGGAGTCGTATCCGACGGCTCGGGAGGTCGACCTGCTGTGAAGAAGGCGGGGATCCTCAACCGTCATCTGGCCGGCGCGCTGGCCGAGTTGGGGCACGGGGACGGGGTGCTGGTGTGCGACGCGGGCATGCCGATCCCGGCCGGGCCGCGCGTGGTGGACCTGGCGTTCCGTGCCGGTGTCCCGTCCTTCGCCGAGGTCCTGGACGGCCTGCTGGCCGAGCTGGTGGTGGAGGGCGCGACGGCGGCGCGGGAGCTGAGCGGCCAGAACCGGGCCCTGCTGGAGGGCCGTTTCCCGGGGCTGGAGCTGGTCCCGCACGAGCGGCTGAAGGAGCTCACGGCGGGCGCCCGGCTGGTGGTCCGCACCGGGGAGGCTCGGCCGTACGCCAATGTGCTGCTGCGGTGCGGGGTGTTCTTCTAGGCGGGCACGGCGCGCATCGGTGCGGAACCGGCCGGTCAGACGTGCGCGTTCGCGAGGAGCTGCGCGGTGGCCTGCCACAGGCGGCGCTCCCGGTCGCGGTCCTGGGCGACGGGCCGCACCTCGGTCACCTTGTCCCGCACCACGAACGCGCCGTCGCGCAGGTGCGCCCACTTCTCGTCGAGTGCGACCGAGGCCAGGGCCGGCCCGGAGCGTTCCGGCGTGGCCACCCGGGGCAGGTGCGCGATGCCGCGGCCGATCGCCCGGAGCACCGCGGGCGCTCCTCTGCCCAGGTCGGTGCCGGGCATCCAGCCGGGTTCGTACACCGTCACGTCGACGCCGGGCCCGGCATGACGCTGGAGTTCGTGGGCGTAGTAGAGGAACCGCACCGTGCACACCGCGCAGGAGCAGGCCGAGCACGAGGCGAGACTCGTCGCCGACCTGCGGCTGACCGCCTCCGGTGACGACCTGCGCTCACGGTGTACACCGCCGAGCCCGGCACCGAGCACGCCGAGCGCCTCGCACTCGCCGTCGTCCTCGGCACCCGGACACTCGCGGCTACCTGAGCCGGGCGCCCCTGCTCTCCGCGACCCGCCTGACGTCCGCCAGGGACTCGCTGAGGCGTCGGGCCAGATAGCGCAACTCCTCGCCCGTCAGCCGCTGTTCCGCGAGGAGCCGGGCCGCGTGCTCCAGCAGATCGTCCGCCATGCCGAGCTGCACGCTCTCGATCCGGTCGGCGAGCCGGGAGACGTACCCCGCGCCGTCGCCCACGAGATAGCAGGGCTTGCCGTCCGCACCGGTCCAGGGAAGGAGGCGCCCTCGAACGGGCAGGAGATCTGTCATGCCGACCTGCTTTCTCACCTGCGGTCACTGCGTTCTGTGGTGAATCACTCACAGAGTGGGGTCGGTGATGGCTACGCTGCCAGGGATGGAGATCTGACACCGCGCCTGTCAGCAAGGGAGTTGGCCCGATGAGCGTTGCCCGCAGGCCGAGGACCCCGCGTGAGAAGTACGGCGAGGAGTTGAGGTTGCGACGGGTGGCAGCCGGGCTCACGCAGGAGCAGCTGGGCGAGCTGGTCGTGTGCTCACCCACGCTGATCAGCCATTACGAGGCGGGGAGACGACTGCCGAAACCGGATGACGCGCGCCGGATCGACTTGGCGCTGAAGACGGACGGGTTCTTCGAGCGGTGGCTGGAGGACCTGGAGTCGAAGTACGCCGACCATTTTGCGGCGGCTGCCGAGTTGGAGAAACAGGCCACTCTGATCCGGCTGTTCGCCCTGACGCTCATGCCGGGCGTACTTCAGACGGACGGCTACGCACGGGCTCTCTTCCGCGCCTACCAGCCGAACCACACCACGGAGGAACTTGACGAGGCCGTTGTCATCCGAACGAAACGTCGACAGCTTCTCGACCGGTCTGCGCGTCCTGTCGTATGGACACTGCTGGACGAGGCCGTGGTCCGGCGATGTGTCGGCGGCCCTCAGGTCATGTCGGAACAGTTGAACGCAGTCGCGGACTTGGCAGAGGCAGGACGGGTACGCCTGCACGTTCTGCCCTACGGCGTCGGCGCGCACTCGCTCATGGAGAGCCTGCTCACGCTCATGAGCTTTGCGGACTCCGCCCCAGCCGCCTACGTCGAGGGCTTCATGACCGGAAATCTCATGGACGATCCGGCCCTGGTGGGTCACTGTGAGACCGCTTACGCTCTGGCTCTGAGCGATGCCTTGTCGCAACAGGAGTCACTGGCCCTTGTCAGGGCCGCAGCGAAGGAACACACGCATGGTCAGCAGTGAGAACACCTTCACCGGGTGGTACAAGTCCAGCTACAGCGGCGGCGGCCAGGGCGAATGCCTGGAAGTCGCACGTGGCCATGTTGCCGTTCCCGTCCGCGACAGCAAGGACATCTCCAGGCCCGCTCTGCTCTTCTCGGCCGACAGCTGGACCTCCTTCGTCACCGCCGTCACGGTAGGTCACATAGCGGGCTGAATTGCGAGAGGCCCGGGTATTCCACAGGAATAGCCGCCCCTTTCACAGAATTGAGCCCCGCTCATTGGAATACGCTGTGGAAACGCTCCACCGTCTCCGCCAGCACCTCCCGCCCGTCCCTGGCCCACAGTTCGTCGTTGAAGAGTTCGACCTCGACGGGGCCCGTGTACCCGGCCGCCTCCACAAGACCGCGCCACTCGCGCATGTCGATCGCACCGTCGCCGATCTGGCCCCGCCCGTTGAGAACGCCCTGCGGCAACGGGGTGATCCAGTCGGCCAGTTGGAAGGCGTGGATACGTCCGCCCGCTCCCGCCCGCCCGATCTGCGCGGGCGCCTGGTCGTCCCACCAGACGTGGTAGGTGTCGACGGTGACCCCGACCTGGTGCGCCGGGAAGCGTTCGGCGAGGTCCAGGGCCTGGGCGAGGGTGGAGACCACGCAGCGGTCCGAGGCGTACATGGGGTGGAGGGGCTCGACGGCCAGGCGGACGCCGTGCCGCTCGGCGCAGGGGCCCAGTTCGGCGAGGGCGTCGGCGATCCGCTCCCGGGCCCCGTACAGGTCCTTGGAGCCCGCGGGGAGGCCGCCGGAGACCAGGACGAGGGTGTCCGTGCCGAGGGTGGCCGCCTCCTCGATCGCCCGGCGGTTGTCGGCGAGGGCGACGGCACGCGCCTGCGGCTCGGTCGCCGTGAGGAAGCCGCCCCGGCACAGGGTCGTCACCGTCAGGCCCGCGTCGCGCATCAGTTTCGCCGTTGCCCGAAGGCCGTACTCCTGGACCGGTGCACGCCACAGACCCACCTGGGTGACACCCGACTCGCCACACGCTGCCGCGAGTTCGGGCATGGAAAGCTGCTTCACGGTCATCTGGTTGATGCTGAAGCGCGCGAGACCGGCCGTCATGAGGTCACCCCGTACAGCGACAGCAGAGTCCTCATCCGCTCCTCCGCGAGCCCCGGGTCCGGGAACAGGCCGAGGCCGTCGGCGAGTTCGTAGGCGCGGGCCAGGTGCGGGAGGGAGCGGGCCGACTGGAGACCGCCGACCATCGTGAAGTGCCCCTGGTGGCCGGCGAGCCAGGCGAGGAGGACCACACCCGTCTTGTAGTAGCGGGTCGGCGGCTGAAAGAGATGGCGGGAGAGGGCGACGGTCGGGTCCAGCAGCCGCCGGAACCCGGCCGTGTCCCCCGTGTCCAGGAGCCGTACCGCCTCGGCCGCCAGCGGGCCCAGCGGGTCGAAGACGCCGAGCAGGGCGTGGCTGAAGCCCTGGTCGTCGCCGGCGATCAGCTCGGGGTAGTGGAAGTCGTCGCCGGTGTAGCAGCGGATCCCGCGCGGCAGGCGGCGGCGCAGCTCGATCTCCCTGCGCGCGTCCAGCAGGGACACCTTGATGCCGTCGACCTTGTCCGGGTGGGCGGCGACGACCTCCAGGAACACCTCGGTCGCGGCGTCCAGGTCGGCCGCACCCCAGTAGCCCTCCAGCGCGGGGTCGAACATCGGGCCCAGCCAGTGCAGGATCACGGGCTCGGCGCACTGGCGGAGCAGGCGGCCGTAGATCTCCAGGTAGTCCTCCGGGCCGGAGGCGACGGCGGCCAGGGCCCGCGACGCCATCAGGATCGCCTGGGCGCCCGACTCCTCGACGACCGCGAGCTGCTCCTCGTAGGCCGCGCGGATGTCGGCGAGCGTCCCGCCCGTGATCTGGTCGGTGCCGGCTCCGCAGGCGATCCGGCCGCCCGCGCCGCGCGCCTCGGCGGCGCTGCGGCGGATCAGCTCGGCCGCGCCCGCCCAGTCCAGGCCCATACCGCGCTGGGCGGTGTCCATCGCCTCGGCGACACCGAGCCCGTGCGACCACAGATGGCGGCGGAAGGCGAGGGTGGCGTCCCAGTCGACGGCGGCGGGCGAGTCGGGCGAGACGTCGGCGCGGGGGTCGGCGACGACATGGGCCGCCGAGAAGACCGTACGGGAGGTGAAGGAGGTGCCGGGCCGGGCGGGAAGAGGCTCGGCGCGGGGCTCGTACGTCCGCAGGGTGCCGTCGGCGGCGGGGAGTCGGAGGGTCACAGCGAGATCTCCGGCACGTCGATGCGACGGCCCTCGGCGGAGGACTTCAGGCCCAGCTCGGCGAGCTGCACGCCACGGGCGCCGGCCAGCAGGTCCCAGTGGTACGGCGCGTCGGTGTGGACGTGCCTCAGGAACAGCTCCCACTGCGCCTTGAAGCCGTTGTCGAAGTCCCCGTTGTCCGGCACTTCCTGCCACTGGTCGCGGAAGACCTCCGTCGCCGGGACGTCCGGGTTCCAGACCGGCTTGGGGGTCGCGGAGCGGTGCTGGGCGCGGCACCTGCGCAGACCGGCGACCGCCGAGCCCTCGGTGCCGTCGACCTGGAACTCGACCAGTTCGTCGCGGTTGACGCGCACGGCCCAGGAGGAGTTGATCTGGGCGACGGCGCCGCCCTCCAGCTCGAAGATGCCGTAGGCGGCGTCGTCGGCAGTGGCGTCGTAGGGCTTGCCCCGCTCGTCCCAGCGCTGCGGGACGTGGGTGGTGGCGAGGGCCTGGACGGAGGTCACGCGGCCGAACAGCTCGTGCAGGACGTACTCCCAGTGCGGGAACATGTCGACGACGATGCCGCCGCCGTCCTCGGCGCGGTAGTTCCAGGAGGGGCGCTGGGCCGGCTGCCAGTCGCCCTCGAAGACCCAGTAGCCGAACTCGCCCCGGACGGACAGGATCCGTCCGAAGAAGCCGCCGTCGACGAGCCGCTTCAGCTTCAGCAGGCCCGGCAGGAAGATCTTGTCCTGGACCACTCCGTGCTTGACGCCCTTCTCGCGGGCGAGACGGGCGAGTTCGAGGGCGCCCGCCAGTGACGTCGCCGTCGGCTTCTCGGTGTAGATGTGCTTTCCGGCGGCGATCGCCTTGGTGACGGCCTCCTCGCGGGCGGAGGTGACCTGGGAGTCGAAGTAGATGTCGACGCGGGGGTCGGCGAGCACCGCGTCGAGGTCGGTGGAGACGTGCTCCAGGCCGTGCCGTTCGGCGATCCGCCGCAGGGCGTGCTCGCGGCGGCCGAGCAGGATCGGCTCCGGCCACAGCACGGTGCCGTCGCCGAGGTCGAGCCCGCCCGCCTCGCGCAGGGCGAGGATCGACCGGACGAGGTGCTGGCGGTAACCCATCCGCCCGGTCACGCCGTTCATGGCGATACGCACCGTCTTGCGTGTCACGTCAGTCCCTTTCGTGGACGAGTTCAGCAAGCGCTTTCTACTGCCGAGAAGCTAACCGCAGGACACCGGTCCGTACAAGACCGTGTCCCCTTCGAGTCGTTCGAGGGGGCGAACACGCCGGGGCCATGGCTTTAAGGTCTGCTCGACGGTTTCTCGGAACCAGCAGCTGGGCCTGGCTGTCTACGAGGGCGTACGACACGATGCACGACCGGAGGACGACGACATGACGGTGACCCTGGCTGATGTGGCGGCCCGCGCCCAGGTCTCACCCGCGACGGTGTCGCGCGTGCTGAACGGCAACTACCCGGTGGCCGCTTCCACGCGCGAGCGGGTGCTGCGGGCGGTGGACGAACTGGACTACGTCCTCAACGGCCCCGCGAGCGCCCTCGCCGCGGCCACCTCCGACCTGGTCGGCATCCTCGTCAACGACATCGCCGACCCGTTCTTCGGGATCATGGCGAGCGCGATCCAGGCCGAGATCTGCGGCCCGGGGGGCCGGGCGGGCGGCGAGCGGCTGGCGGTCGTGTGCAACACGGGCGGCTCGCCGGAGCGGGAGCTGACGTACCTCACGCTGCTGCAGCGGCAGCGGGCGGCGGCCGTGGTGCTGACCGGCGGGGCCGTGGAGTACGCGCCGCACGCGGCGGCGGTCGCGGCGAAGCTGCGCAAGCTCACGGAGGCGGGCACCCGGGTGGTGCTGTGCGGGCGGCCGCCGGCGCCCGGCACCGACGCCGTGGCCCTCACCTTCGACAACCGGGGCGGCGCGCGCCGGCTCACCGAGCATCTGCTCGGCCTCGGCCACCGCCGCCTCGGCTACATCGCGGGCCCCGAGGAGCGCACGACGACCCGGCACCGCCTGGAGGGCCACCGCGCGGCGCTCCGGGCGGCGGGCGTCGAGGACGACCCGCGCTGGACGGTGCACGGGCGCTACGACCGCCAGTCCGGTCACGAGGCCACGCTGGAGCTGCTGCGCCGCGACCCCTCGCTGACGGCGGTCGTCGCCGCGAACGACTCCGTCGCGCTCGGAGCGTGCGCGGCGCTGCGGGAGTCGGGGCTGCGGATTCCCGAGGACGTCTCGGTGGCCGGGTTCGACGATCTGCCCTTCAGCGTGGACGCGGTGCCCTCGCTGACGACGGTGCGGTTGCCGCTCGCGGAGGCCGGGGCGCGGGCCGGGCGCATCGCCATGGGGCGGGCGGAGGCGCCGCCCGGGGGTGTCGCCTCCGTTCAGGGGGAGTTGATGGTCCGGGGGTCTTCGGGGGTGCCCCGGTCAGTGGGGACGTGACCGGCCCAGCAGCGGCAGCGGGGCCTCGCCCCTGCGGCGGTCGCGGTACCAGCGGCGGCCCGTGTCGAAGGCCAGCTGGGCCTTGCGCAGGGCGGGGATCTGGGTGGCCAGGTGGACCTGGTAGCGCCAGGGGGACTGCTTGCCCGTGCGGACCGACATGGCGTAGGCGAAGGCGACCGGGTCACGGTCCAGATAGTCGTCCAGCTGCTCGAACCAGGCCATGCTGGAGCGCGCTCCGGCCTGGACGGGGTGCAGTTCCTCGCGGCGGTGCTCGTCGTAGGCGCGCAGCGCCGCCCCGAGGTCCGCGTGGTGCGTGAGGCTGTGGGCCAGCACGATCGCGTCGATCATCGCCAGCCGGGTGCCGGATCCGAGCGTGAAGTGGGTGGTGTGGGCGGCGTCGCCGACGAGGACGACATTGCCGTCGACCCAGGTTCTGTTGCTGATGTGCGTGAAGCGCTGCCACTTCGCCGGTTCGCCGCGTGACCTGCTGATCAGGGAGTGGCCGTCGAGCGCGCGGTGGAAGATCTTCTCCAGCAGGGGTACGGCGTCCTCGGGGTCGAGCGTGTCGAGGCCGAGCCCCTGCCAGGTCTGCGGTGAACACTCCACGATGCAGGTGCTGATCCGTCCCTCGACCGACGGATAGGCGTGGAACCAGATCCAGCCCGCGGGGGTCTCCTCGAAGCAGAACACGAAGCTGTCGAACTGCCGGTCCGTGCCGAGCCAGATGTAGGGGTTGCGGCCGGTCTCCGTCCTGGTGCCGAAGCGCTCGGCACGGCTCTGCCGCAGCCGGCTGCCCGCACCGTCGGCGGCCACGACCAGGTCGGCCTCCGGGAGGTCGGCGGGGTCGGCCAGGCTCTCGTGCCGGACGTCCACGCCGAGGGACTTCGCGCGCCGGGTCAGCGCCTCCAGCAGAGCGGCGCGGCCCATGCTGTAGCCGTAGCCCCCGAAGTGCGCCGTACCGTCGTGCCTGCTGCCGTGCAGTTGGATGTCCTGCCCCTGCCAGAGCACCGAGCCGGCGCTCACCACCCGCGCGCTCTCGGGGTCGTTGCGGTGCAGGATGTCCAGCAGATCGTTCCAGTACACGACGCCCCAGCCGTACGTCGCCTCCGGCGGGTCCCGCTCGATCACGATGATCTCGTGGCCGGCGTCCCGCAGCTTCGCGGAGATCGAGAAGTACAGCCCGGCCGGGCCTCCACCCACGCAGACGATCCTCATCCGGTCACCGCCTTCACGGCTCTTCATGGCCACGGGGTCGTTCGGAGTCATATGGATCCGGGTGCCCCTCAGGGCACCCGGATCCATCCTTTGTCGTGCGGAAGGTCAGGTCACGACCGGCGGTCAGTCACAGTTGTCGCCGCCCCAGCCGCCGCCGCCCCAACCCCAACCCCAACCCCAGCCACCGCCGCCGCCGTGGTCTCCCCAACCCCAGCCGCCGCCCCAGCCGCCGTCGCCCCAGCCGCCGCCGCCGTGGTCTCCCCAACCGCCGCCGCCGCCGTGGTCGGCGACAACGTTGGTCGGAGCGGCAGTGGTGGCAGCGCTCGCGACTCCGGCTCCGGCCGCCAGGGCCAGGATCGGTGCCGAGCAGACCGCGATGGCCACTCTCCTGATACGTGAGGTGTGTGCGCGCATGATGGACCCCTCTCCGAGGGTGTAATGGATCTTCCGGCGGCCTCGATGGGCCGTTCGCCTGCGCTCTCAGAGCCTGCGCGTAGCTCTGCGCGTCGTCCGCCGCTCGCGATGCGCTTCCGGCGGCGGATCGTCACTGCCGATAAAAACGGACATAAGTGACGTTTGCTTCAAACCTACGATGCAGGCGCGGGGATGTCAAAGGCAGGGCCGGGCACGGAAAGAAATATCCGGCAAAGGAAGTTGGGGTGCCGGCGCGGCCGGGCCGTGGACGTGGGAGACCGGCGGACCTAGGCTCGGAGGGACGGTATCGCTGACTGAGTCAAGCATCTGTCGAGCAACCGGGGGCGATCATGACCGTCCAGGACGTCCGCGCCTTCAACCGCTTCTACACGGGCCTCATCGGCGCCCTCGACCACGGCCGCCGCCTCTACGCCCCCTACACCCTCACCGAATCCCGTGTGCTGCACGAACTCGCCCAGGTGCCGCATCTGGACGCGGTCGATCTGCGCACCCTGCTCGACCTGGACGCCGGGTATCTGAGCCGCATCCTGAACAAGTTCGAGAACGCCGGGCTGGTCGAGCGGGGGCCCTCCCGGAGCGATCCTCGCCGGCGCAGCGTACGGCTGACCGCGCCGGGCCGGGCGGCCGCCGGGCTGCTGGAGGAGCGGGCCCGCGCGAGCGTCGGGGCGCTGCTCGACACCGTGCCCCCGGCCGACCGGCCACGGCTGGCCGAGGCCATGCGGGCCATCCAGGACATCCTCGGCGCCCGGCCCGGCGGATCCCACGAGGGCGTGCTGCGCGAGCCGCGCCCCGGCGACCTCGGCTGGATCGTGCAGCGCAACGCCGCGCTGTACGCGGCCGAATACGGCTGGAACGCCGACTACGAGGGGCTGGTCGCCCGGATCGTCGCCGACTTCGCGCAGGACCACGACCCGCATCTGGAGCGGGTGTGGATCGCCGAGCGGGCAGGCCGTCCGGCGGGCTGTGTGATGTGCGTACGGGACGAGGCACCCGGTGCCGCCCGGCTGCGGCTGCTGCTCGTCGAGCCCGAGGCACGCGGGCACGGCATCGGGGACCGGCTGGTCAGGGCCGTGATCGACTTCGCGCGCGGGGTCGGCTACCGCGAGCTGGTGCTGTGGACCAACGACGTGCTCGGCAGCGCCCGCCGCATCTACCAGCGGCACGGCTTCGTCCTCGTCGCCGAGCGACCGCACCGCTCCTTCGGAAAGGATCTCGTAGGGCAGGACTGGCGGCTGGATCTGCACGAATCGGGCACATGACGAGTAGGGTCCGAGCCATGAAGCTGGCGTTCTCCACCCTCGGTGTCCCCGGACTGCCCGTCCCGGAGGTCCTGGCACTCGCCACCGCGCACGGCTACCACGGCGTCGAGCTGCGCGCCCACCCGCAGGAGCCGGTGCATCCCGGCCTCTCCCCCGCCGAACGCACCGAGACCGCGGCCCTGTTCAAGGAGGCCGGGATCGAGGTGCTGGGGATCGCCGGATACGCGCGCGTCGCCGCTGCCGGTGCGGACGCCCCCGTACTGGCGGAGATCCGGGATCTGCTCCGGCTCGCCCACGATCTGGGCGCGCCGTTCGTCCGGGTCTTCCCCGGAGGCGACCCGGACCGCCCCCGCGAGGAGTCCGACGCCCTCGCCGCCGGCCGGCTCGGCACCGCCGCCGAGGACGCCGCGGCGCTCGGGGTGCGGATCCTGCTGGAGACGCACGACTCGCACCCCACCGGTGCCGCCGCGCTCCGGGTGCTCGGTCCGGTCGGACACCGGCAGGTGGGCGCGCTGTGGGACGTGATGCACACCTGGCTGGGCGGCGAGCAGCCTTCCGACACCTATGCGGCGCTCTCCCCGTACCTGGGATATGTGCAGGTCAAGGACATCGCCTCGGCCGAGGACACGGTGCCGCTGCCGCTGGGCTCGGGCGTGCTGCCGCTCACCGAGTGCGTGGACGTGCTCTGCCGGCACGGGTGGGACGGCTGGCTGTGCTGGGAGTACGAGAAGCGGTGGTACGAGTCGGCTGCGCCGCTTGCGGGGCTGCTCGGTGCGGGGCGGGATCATCTGCTTCGGCTGCTGGGCGAAGCGGCCTGACCGCGGCCCCGAGCACGGAGCCGGCCGCGGAGCGGGATCCGGCGCCGACGGCGGGGCGTACGCCCCCCGTCGCGCCGGCCGGCCGACAACTCCCTCTGGTGTGAGATCAGTTGCTCCGATAGCTTCCGGCGCACATCTGTCTCACAGGGGAGAGTGTGCATGCGCAAGGCGCTCAGATGGCTGCTGGCGCTCGCCGTGCTGATCGGCACGCTGAGCGGCACGGCGGCGGGAGCGGCCACCGCCGCCCGGGCCGAGCCCACCGACATCAAGGACCGGCTGCTGTCCATACCGGGCATGAGCCTGATCCAGGAGAAGCCGTATCCCGGCTATCGCTACTTCGTCCTTGACTACACCCAGCCGGTCGACCACCGCCACCCGGACCGCGGCACCTTCCAGCAGCGGATCACCGTGCTGCACAAGGACACCAGCCGTCCGACGGTCTTCTACACCAGCGGCTACAACGTCTCCACGACCCCGGCGCGCAGCGAGCCCACCCGGATCGTGGACGGCAACCAGGTCTCCCTGGAGTACCGCTTCTTCACCCCGTCCCGCCCCGAACCTGCCGACTGGTCCAAGCTCGACATCTGGCAGGCGGCGAGCGACCAGCACCGGGTGTTCCAGGCCCTGAAGCCGATCTACGGCGGCCACTGGATCGCCACCGGCGGCTCCAAGGGCGGCATGACGGCGACGTACTACGAGCGCTTCTATCCGCGCGACATGGACGGCGTGGTCGCCTACGTCGCCCCCGACGACGTCGTCAACGACGAGGACTCGGCCTACGACCGCTTCTTCACGACCGTCGGCACCAAGGAGTGCCGGGACCGGCTGAACGCCGTCCAGCGGGAGGCCCTGGTGCGCCGCGAGCCGCTGGAGCAGCGGTATGCGCAGTACGCCACCGACAACGGCTACACCTTCGACACCGCCGGCGACCTGGACAGGGCGTACGAGGCGGTCGTCCTCGACTACGTGTGGAGCTTTTGGCAGTACAGCCTGCTGAAGGACTGCGACACCGTCCCGGCGGACGCGGCCACCGCGAGCGACGACGACATCTGGAAGTCGGTCGACACCGTCTCCGGCTTCGAGGCCTACACCGACCAGGGCCTCGCGCAGTACACCCCGTACTACTACCAGGCGGGTACCCAGCTGGGCTCGCCGACCATCCACTTCCCCTCCATCGAGCGGGGGTTGATCCGGTACGGCTATCAGCCGCCGCGCAACTTCGTGCCGCGCTCCATCCCGATGCGCTTCCGGCCGGGGGCGATGCGGGACGTGGACACATGGGTACGGCACCGCGCCGCGCACATGCTGTTCGTGTACGGCCAGAACGACCCCTGGGGTTCGGAACGGTTCCGGCTCGGCACGGGCGCCCGTGACTCCTACGTCTTCACCGCGCCCGGCATGAACCACGGCGCGAACGTGGCGAGCCTGGTGCCGGACGAGAAGACCCTCGCCACGGAGCGCATCCTGCGGTGGGCGGGGGTGTCGTCGGCCGGCGTCGCGCGGGCCGAGCCGCTGGCCCGGTTCGACGCCGGGCTGGACGGCCGGGACACCGAGCGCGAGCCCGCGCTGCGGCCGTAGAGGGGCCTCAGAGCCGCCTGGCGCAGCCCACCGGCAGGGCCCCGTCCAGGTGGACGTAGAGCGTCGTCGACGCGGGGCACTCCCCCCGCGTCGACGCCGCCTCGGTGATCCGGTACTGCGGCCGGTGCTCGGCCGAGCCGTCGCAGCGCGTCTCGCGGACCTCCCCCGCGCCGGAGGTGTACACGCAGTCGCCCGGGATCGTGCGCGGGCCGCCTCCGCCCCCGGGGTCGCCCGGGTGCGGGGGCTCCAGGTCGCGCATGCAGGCGTACCCCGGGGAGATGGCGGCCTGGGCGCCGATGTGCAGCACGAAGTCGGTGGTCGCCGGGCACAGGGGGCCGTCGGTGGCCGCACCGTCGTAGCGGGCGACGACCTTGGCCGCGGCCCGCTCGCTCGCGCAGGGCACCTCGGTGAAGCTGGTCGCGCCGAAGGAACTGCACTCGCCGACCGCGAGGAACTCGGCGCCGTAGCCGCCGGTCGTGGCGGGGGTGGGGCGGGCGTCGCCGACGGGGGCGCCCGACTGGCCGCGGCAGCCGGTGAGCAGGGCGGCCGGCAGCAGGCACATGAGGCACACGGCCCCGACGGCACCTTTCCCACGCATCGCGATCCCCCCTGACACCCCGGTCCAGCGTGGCCCTCGGCCCTGCGGCCACGCCAGACATGCGGGAGGGTTTCCGCCTGTTGGGGGTATTACGCCGGGTGTGCGGCGTACGGCTGGTACGTCAGTCCGTGTCCGATCGGGTACAGCACCTGCGTGGGGTCGTCGGCCCGCTGCACCGGCACCGGCAGCGTGCCGCGCGGCGCGACGCGTCCCGCGATCACCCGTGCGGCGGCGCGCACTTCGACGTCCGTCCAGCCGTAGGACGTCAGGCACGCCTTGACGGAAGGGAACTGGGCGACGTCGTAGGGGTTGCGGACGGCGAGGGCGGCGAGCGGCCTGCCCGTGGCGAGCAGGTGCGCCACCAGCGTGCGCTGCGCGTTGCCCGCCGTCACGTCGTACGTCGCCACGACCACCGCGTCCGCGTCCTGCGCGGCCGTGACCGCCTCGGCGATCGTCGCGTCGGAGGGCGAGGTGCCCGTGGACCGGGCGGTGGCGGAGAAGCCCAGTTCGGTGAGGGCGGCGGCCAGCACGCCGGTGGGCGGACCGGTGGTGCCGGAGGGGGAGTCGGGGTCCGCGCCGACGACCAGGATCCGGCACTCGGTCCGGGGGTCGAAGGGGAGCGTGCGGTCCTCGTTGACCAGCAGGGTCGTGGTGCGCTCGGCGATCCGGTCGGCGGCGGCCAGGTGCGCCTTGGTGCCCACCGTGCGCTCGATGGCCGCCCGGCCGGTGCGCCGGTGGTCGAAGAGCCCGAGCCGTGCCTTCAGTCGCAGGATGCGCAGGATCGATTCGTCCAGGCGGGACTCGGTCAGTTCACCGTCCTGTACGGCCTTCAGCACGGCGTGCCAGGCCACGTCGATCGACGGCGGGTTGAGCAGCTGGTCGACGCCGGCCTTCAGCGCGAGCACCGGCACGCGGTCGTCGCCGTACTTGGTGCGCACGCCCTCCATGCCGAGGGAGTCGGTGATCACGACCCCGTCGTAGCCGAGTTCGCCGCGCAGGATGCCGCTGAGGATGGCGGGCGAGAGGGTGGCCGGGTCGCCGGAGTCGTCCAGGGCCGGGAACTGGATGTGGGCGGTCATGATCGAGTCGATGCCCGCCGCGATCGCCGCCCGGAAGGGCACGGCGTCCAGCTTCTCCCACAGCTCGCGGCTGTGGGTGATGACCGGGAAGCCGGTGTGGCTGTCGACGGCGGTGTCGCCGTGGCCCGGAAAGTGCTTGGCGGTCGCCGCGACCCGGGACGCCTGATAGCCCTTCACCTCGGCGGCCACCAGGGCGCCGACCGCGTCCGGATCGGCGCCGAACGACCGTACGCCGATGATGGGGTTGGCCGGGTTGACGTTGACGTCGGCGTCCGGGGAGTAGTCCTGGTTGATGCCCATCGCGCGCAGTTCGGCGCCGGAGATCCGGCCGAGCGCGTGCGCGTCGGCGCGGGAGCCGCCGGCGCCGACGGCCATGGCGCCGGGGAACAAGGTGGCGGGCTTGCCGACCCGGCAGACCGCGCCGTGCTCCTGGTCGGTGGCGATCAGCACGGGCAGACCGCGCGGCTGGTCCAGGGAAGCCCGCTGGATGCCGTCGGAGAGGTCCGCGATCTGGTGCGGATCACGGGTGTTGTGCGCCCAGGTGAAGTAGATGATGCCGCCGACGCGGTACTTCGCGATCAGCTCGGCGGCCGTGCGGACGCCCAGCTCCTTGAGGTTGGCATCGATGTCGGCCTGGTCGGGGGCGGTGGCGGAGTGGCCGTAGACCCGCATCACGAAGAGCTGGCCGACCTTCTCCTGAAGCGTCATCCGGGAGACGAGGGCGCGCAGCCGGCGGGGGTCGGGGGGTGCGGCGGCGTGGGCGGTGGTCGGTACGGTCAGTGCGGCGGTGAGGCCCGCGGTGGCGGCGATGACGGCGCGTCTGGACGGCCGTGCGGTGTTTCCCGTGCTTCCCGTGCTGGTGTCGTGCACGTGCGCTCCTTCCAGAGGAGAACCGCTGAAGGAAACTTCCGAGGAGTCACCAATATCCGGGAAGTTTCTTTCCGTCAAGGGAATGCACAGTAACCACCGGGGGGCCGCCACCGACGCATTGGAGGGGGCGCGCCGGTGACGGCGGGCTGTCGGCCGTGCCGCGGCGAAGAGGGTGGGTCGGCGTTCGCGGCCAGGCGCGAGGGGCCGACACCACGGCACGGAGGAACGGTCCGGCAGCCCGCGCGTTGGACGGCCCCGGGGCGCTCCGGGTTCCCCCTGGCCGGGCCGTCCGGCGCTCCGCCGCCTTCACACGGCCGTCAGCAGAGGATCCAGCCCGTGTCGACGCCCGGTCCGTCCCCCACCGATCCCTTGATCCACACGCAGCGGTGACCGGCGTGGACGGTGATCGGGCCCGCGTGGTGCACATAGCTGCCCTTGTCGACGACCGGCCGGCCACCGCGGGCCTGCACGCTGACGGAGATCGTCTGGGCGCGTCCCGGGTGCCGGGCGACGGTCGTGGCGCAGACGTAGCCGTCCTGCTTGTAGACGTGTGTGACACCCGCGCTGAACGACAGGGTCCGCACCTCGCGCCCGGCGCAGCTGCGGGGCGTGCCCGCCTGCGCGGTGCCGGCGGTCACGAACCCGAGCATCCCCGTCGCGGCCAGTACGGCCGCACCGAGCGCCAGACGCCGGCGCATCCCACCACTGTCCACTGTTGTCCTCCCCGTCCCCGCAATCGTGCTCCCCCGATGGCCGTACGGATGTACGGACGCACGACGTATGTCGGATGGTTGCACGGCCGTCAGCGGGACGCGGTGACCGGCTCCTCCGGTTCGGGGCGGCCGACGAAGGTGCGCCACAGTTCGGCGTACCGGCCGTCGCGGGCGAGGAGTTCGTCGTGGGTGCCGTCCTCCGCGACCCGGCCGTGGTCCATCACGACCACCCGGTCCGCGCGGGCCGCCGTGGTGAGGCGGTGGGCGACCACCAGGGTTGTACGGCGGCCCGCCAGGCGGTCGGTGGCCTGGTTGACCTGGGCCTCCGTGGCCAGGTCCAGGGCGGCCGTGGCCTCGTCGAGGAGCAGGACGTCGGGGTCGACCAGTTCGGCGCGGGCGAGCGCGATCAGCTGGCGCTGACCGGCCGAGAGGTTCCGGCCGCGCTCGGCGACCTCGTGCAGATAGCCGCCGTCGAGGGTGGCGATCATCTCGTGGGCGCCGACCGCCCGTGCCGCCGCCTCCACCTCGGCGTCGGTGGCGCCCGGACGGCCGTAGGCGATGGCGTCCCGGATCGTGCCCGGGAAGAGGTAGGCCTCCTGCGGGACGACCCCGAGGCGGTGCCGGTAGGAGGTCAGGTCCAGGGCGCGCAGATCCGTGCCGTCGACCGTGACCCGGCCGCCGGTGGGGTCGTAGAACCGGGCCACCAGCTTGACGAGCGTGGACTTGCCGGCGCCCGTCTCGCCGACGAAGGCCACCGTCTGCCCGGCGGGGATCGTCAGGTCGACGCCGGCGAGGGCCGCGTCGGCCTCGTCGGCGGCCCCGTACGCGAAGCGCACGTCCTCGAAGGCGATGTCCCCGCGCAGGGACAGCACCTCCAGCGGCTCCTGCGCGGACTTCGTGGACGTCGGCTCGCGCAGCAGCTCCTGGATGCGGCCGAGGGAGACGGTCGCCTGCTGGTAGCCGTCGAAGACCTGGGACAGCTGCTGGACCGGGGCGAAGAACAGGTCGATGTAGAGGAGGTAGGCGACCAGGGCGCCCGTGGTGAGGGTCGCCGCCTCCACCCGATGCGCGCCCGCGATCAGCACGGAGGCCGCCGCGACGGACGACAGGAGCTGCACGAACGGGAAGTAGACGGATATCAGCCACTGGCCGCGGATCCGGGCCCGCCGGTAGCTGTCGCTGCGCTCGGCGAACCGCCGCCCGCCGTCCTGCTCGCGCCGGAAGGCCTGCAGGATCCGCAGCCCGGCGACCGATTCCTGAAGGTCGGCGTTGACCGTCGAGACGCGTTCGCGGGCGAGTTCGTACGCCTTCACGCTCGCCCGGCGGAAGAAGAAGGTCCCGACGATCAGCGGGGGCAGCGTCGCGAAGACGACGAGGGCGAGCTGGATGTCGATCACCAGCAGGGCGACCATGATGCCGAAGAAGGTGACGACCGAGACGAACGCGGTGACGAGACCGGTCTGCAGGAACGTGGACAGCGCGTCGACGTCCGTCGTCATCCGCGTCATGATCCGGCCGGTCAGCTCGCGCTCGTAGTAGTCGAGGCCGAGCCGCTGCAGCTGGGCGAAGATCTTCAGCCGCAGGGAGTAGAGGACCCGCTCGCCGGTACGGCCGGTCATCCGGGTCTCGCCGATCTGCGCGGCCCACTGCACCAGCACGGTCAGCAGGCCGAGCAGCGAGGCCGCCCAGACCGCGCCGAGGGCCAGCTTCGTCACGCCCGCGTCGATGCCGTGCCGGATCAGCACCGGCAGCAGCAGGCCCGCGCCCGCGTCCACGGCGACCAGCAGCAGGCTGAGCAGGAGGGGCGGGCCGAAGCCGCGCAGCAGGCGGCGCAGACCGTAGGAGTCCTCGCGCCGGACGGCCGCGGCCTCGTCGATGTCCGGGGTCTCGGTGGCCGGGGGCAGCGCGTCCACCTGGGCGAGCAGCTCCGGGGTGGCCGGGGTGCCGGAGAGCGCCTGGTCCTTGGGCTCCCGGTCGCCGGTCCACAGCCTCGGGGTCACGCCCCGCTCGGCGTCGAACTCGGCGTCCAGTTCCTCGCGGACGGAGGTGTCCTCGGCCGGCGCCGCGGGCTCGGCGTGGCCCGGGGAGATCCCGCCCAGCTCGTCCGGGTCGGTCAGCAGCCGCCGGTACAGCGCCGAGCGCTGCTGGAGTTCCTCGTGGGTGCCGAGGTCGGCGAGCCGGCCGCCGTCGAGGACGGCGATGCGGTCGGCGAGGTTCAGGGTGGAGCGGCGGTGCGCGATGAGGAGGGTCGTACGGCCCTGCATCACCTGCTTCAGGGCTTCGTGGATCTCGTGCTCCACCCGGGCGTCCACGGCCGAGGTGGCGTCGTCCAGGACGAGCAGCCTCGGGTCGGTGAGCAGGGCGCGGGCGAGGGCGACGCGCTGGCGCTGGCCGCCGGAGAGGGTCAGGCCCTGCTCGCCGACCTTGGTGTCGTATCCCTCGGGGAGTTCCCTGATGAAACGATCCGCCTGGGCGGCGCGGGCGGCGGCCCCGATCTCCTCCTCGGTGGCGTCCGGGCGGCCGTAGGCGATGTTGGCGCGGATGGTGTCCGAGAAGAGGAAGGAGTCCTCGGGGACGAGCCCGATCGCGGCCCTGAGCGACTGAAGGGTCAGCTCGCGCACATCGTGGCCGCCGATCAGGACGGCGCCGTGGGTGACGTCGTAGAAGCGCGGGAGCAGCAGCGAGAGGGTGGACTTGCCGGAGCCGGAGGAGCCGACGACGGCGAGGGTCTCGCCGGAGCGTATCTCGAAGGTGAGCCCTTCGAGGACCGGGCGCTCGTGGTCGTAGCCGAAGGACACGTCGTCGAACTCGACGGTCGCGGGCGCGTCGGCCGGGAGGGTCTTGGTGCCCTCGTGCAGCGTCGGCTCGGTGTCGATCAGTTCCAGGACGCGCTCGGTGCCGGCCCGTGCCTGCTGGCCGACCGTGAGGACCATCGCGAGCATCCGCACCGGGCCGACCAGCTGGGCGAGATAGCTGGAGAAGGCGACGAACGTGCCGAGCGTGATGTGCCCGCGCACCGCCAGCCAGCCGCCGAGCGCCAGCATGGCGACCTGGCCGAGAGCCGGGACGGCCTGCAGGGCTGGGGTGTACTTGCTGTTCAGGCGTATGGTGCGCAGCCGCCCGGCGAAGAGCCTGCGGCCGACCTCCCTGAGCTTGCCGGTCTCCTGCTCCTCCTGCCCGAAGCCCTTCACCACACGGACGCCGCTCACGGCGCCGTCGACCACGCCCGCCACGGCGGCGGCCTGGGCCTGGGCGTACCAGGTGGCGGGGTGCAGCTTGCTGCGGCTGCGCTTGGCTATGAGGGCGAGCGCGGGCGCGACGGCGAGGGCGACCAGGGTCAGCGGCAGCGACAGCCACGCCATGATCATCAGGGACATCAGGAAGAGCAGCAGGTTCCCGATGGTCATCGGGAGCATGAAGAGCAGGCCCTGGATCAGCTGGAGGTCGCTGGTGGCCCGGCCGACGACCTGCCCGGTGGACAGCTCGTCCTGGCGGCGGCCGTCGAGGCGGGTGATCGTGCCGTACATCTCGGTCCGCAGGTCGTGCTGGACGTCGAGGGCGAGCCGGCCGCCGTAGTAGCGGCGGACGTAGGTGAGGACGTAGACGAGGAGGGCCGCGCCGACCAGGGCACCGGCCCAGGGGGTCATGGAGCGGGTGTGGTTCCCGATCACGTCGTCGATGATCACCTTGGTGATCAGCGGGACGACGGCCATGACGGCCATGCCGACGAGGGAGGAGCCGAGGGCGAGGAGCACGTCCCTGGGATGACGCCAGGCGTGCCCCGCCAGTCTCCGTGCCCATCCCCGTTGCGCTGCCACGCCGGTGCCTCCCTGTTGAACTGCTCTGCCGGAAGGCACCAACGCACACGTGAGCGGATTTCATCCCTCCGCAACAAATCGGAGGGACGGATCAGACCCGTACCCGCAAGTAGTAGAACCTCGTCGTCTGGGCCGCGTTCTGGTTGTCGTCGCTCACCAGCAGGACCTTCAGGCGGCCGGTGCGGTCGCGGCCCGTGATCGTCATGCCCTCGATGTTGTCCAGCAGGGGGTTCGGCTGGGGCTGCTTCGCCGTGGCGCCGAGGGAGGGGCAGGCGGCGACGTCGGTCAGGAGGGTCTTCTCGATCGGACGCACCCCGGGCTGACCGGTGAGGTTCTCGATGCCGCTGGTGTCGGTGGCGTGGCGGAGGTCGGCCAGGTAGAGGCGGACGGTGTTGCCGACGCCGGCGGTGAAGCCGCGTTCCAGCACGAGGAGGCGGCCGTCGGGCGTGGCCTGGACCTCGGGGACGCCGAGGCCGGCGTCGATGCGGTAGGCGTACTGCGCTCCGAGCCGGAAGTGGTCGCCCTTGGTGCGGGTCCAGGTCTGGAAGCGGACGAGGTCCTTGGCGTCGCCGGAGATCGGCTCCTCCATGGACGCGAGGAGCGTGCGCCCGCCGGGCAGCAGGGTCAGGCCCTCGAAGGTCTGGTTGGCGGTGGCGCGCCCGGCCGGGGCGACCAGCAGGGCGGGCGGGACCGGGAGCCGGTCGAGGATCCTGCCGTCGGGCGAGTAGCGGCGGATCGACGGCTCGGTCTCGGAGGTGATCAGCAGGGTGCCGGTGGAGGTCCCCCCGCCCGAGCGGGGCCGGGCGCGCGGGACGTCGACGACCAGGCCCTCGGAGTCGAGGTCGGCGCCCTTCTCGTCGGCGAGGTGGACGGCCGACTTCGGCCGGAGGGTCTTCGGGTCCAGACGGAAGAGGGAGGAGCGGTCCTCCAGTGCGGCGATCGAGCCGTCCCGGTCCACGGCGAGCGCGGAGAAGTTGCCGACGAACGTGCCGTCGTACGTCGTCTTGTCGAGCACGTCGGAGAAGCGGTCGAGAAGGACGGACCGCGAACAGGCGTGGCCGGGCGGGGGGTTGGCGCTCGCCGGCCCGGCGGCGGTCAGCGAGGTGGCCGCCGCCAGGCCGGCGGTGAGGGTGGCGAGTACGGTTCTCAGGCGCATGCCCGTCACCGTAGGGCGGGCGGGTGTCCCGCGGGAGTCCGCCTCGTGAACCGCCCCGCGCGTCAGCCCTGCGAGGGCACCGGGACCAAGGCCTCGCTCGGCCTGCCGGTCGGGGTGTAGAGCGCGGTCCGGGAGGTGGTCGGCACCAGGTCCTTGTGGATGGCCTTGGCGACGTTCTGGATGGTCGTGACGCCGTAGTTCATGGTGCTGTTGTCCTGCGTGAGCACCGACATCATGTAGTCGCGACCGGCGCCGTCGAAGGTGCCGAGGCTGTGCACGCGCCAGCCGTGCGTCGAGCGCTGCAGCCAGCCGTTCTTCACGTGCACGGAGACGGTGGACGGCGCGCCGGCCGGGGTGCCCCAGCGCTGATCGGGGACGACCTGGCCCATCAGCTTCAGGATGTAGGCGCGGGAGTTGTCGCTGAGCACGCCGTTCCTGGCGGTGACGAGCTTGAGCAACTTCTGCTCGTCGGTGACGTTCTCCTGGGTCAGACCCCAGTAACCGCCCGTGCCCGGCACGGTCTTCGTCATGCCGGCGGCGGACAGGAAGCCCTTGATCTTCGTCATGCCCAGCTGCTTCCACAGCTTGCTGGTCGCGTCGTTGTCCGACTTCGTGATCATGGCTGTGGCGAGCTTGGTCTCCGTGCCCGTCAGATACCGGTTGTGCTTCTTGGCGTCCCACAGCAGCGTTGCGAGCACGGTGACCTTGACGGTGCTGGCCGAGTCGTAGGAGCTGGTGGCGCGCAGCGTGCAGGTGGTGCCGGTGGCACGGTCGTACAGGCCGATGGCGACGGTGCCCTTGCGGCCCGCGAGGGCGGCCGTGATGTCCTTCTGCAGCTTGCCGGCGAGGCCCGCCTCGGCGGACGTGCAGCTGACGGTGGGCGCGGCCGCGGCGGCCGGCGCGGCGGCGGCGGTGACGGTGACGGCCGGTACGAGCAGTGCGGCGCCGAGGGCGGCGGCGCGCACGCCGGTACGTCTCGATATTCGGGAGTCCATGCCATCGTTGACGTACGGAGGCGGCCGAATGGTTGTACGACGTTCCCGTCCGGGAGAGTTCACGGCCGGCTCACCCGACTCTCACCGACCCACAGGTTCCGCCCAGGTGCACCACAGCCCCCACCCATCGCCGCTCTGCACGGTGCACTGGTGACATCTGCCACCGATCCCCTCCCCCACTCCACGACCGCGGCCGTCCCCGGCCCGCCGGCACCGGACACCGTGCCGCCGGAGCCCGCGCCCCGCTGGTCGCTGCCCGCTCTGCTCGCGATCCTGCTGCTGGCCGCCGTGCTGTACACCTGGAACCTGTCGGGCAACAGCCTCAACAGCTTCTACAGCGCGGCCGTCTACAGCGGCACACAGAACTGGAAGGCATGGTTCTTCGGCTCGCTCGACGCCGGGAACTTCCTCACCGTCGACAAACCACCGTTCGCCGACATGGTCATGAGTCTGTCGTGCCGCATCCTCGGCTTCGGCACCTGGCAGATGATGGTGCCGGAGGTCGCGGCCGGGCTCGGCGCGATCTGGATCCTGCACTCCTGCGTGAAGCGGTCCTTCGGGCACGCCGCGGCCGCGGTGGCCGCGCTCGTCCTCGCGCTGACCCCCATCACGGTGGCCATCAACCGGGACAACAACCCCGACACGATCCTCGTCCTGCTGATGGTCGGGGGCGCCGCGCTCGCCCTGCGCGCCACCCGCGACGGACGGCTGCTGCCGCTGCTCGGCTCGGCGGTCTGCTTCGGCCTCGCCTTCAACACGAAGATGCTGGCGGGGTACATCGCGCTGCCCGCCGTCCTCGCGGCCTACCTGCTCGCCGCGCGGCCAAGGCTCGTGAAGCGGATCGTGAACCTGCTGATCGCCGGCGTGGTCCTCGCGGTCTCCAGCTTCTGGTGGGCGATCGCCGTGTCCCTGGTCCCCGCCTCCGAACGGCCGTACATCGGCGGCTCGACGGACGGCACCGCCTGGAACCTGATCACGGGCTACAACGGCCTCGGCCGGATCTTCGGCGGCGAGGGCAACGGCGGGGGCGGCGGCGCGGGCGGCGGGGGCGGCTTCTCCGGTTCCGCGGGCCTCGGCCGGATGTTCAACGACATCCTCGGCGGCCAGATCTCGTGGCTGATCCCGTTCTCGGCACTGGCCCTCGTGTGCGGCCTGATCCTGTGCGGCCGCGCCCCGCGCACCGACCCCACCCGGGCCGCGCTCGTCCTGTGGGGCGGCTGGACGGTGCTGCACTACGTGACCTTCGCGACCGCCGAGGGCACGATGCACCCCTACTACACGACCGCTCTCGCGCCCGGCATCGCGGCACTGTGCGGAGGCGGCGGCGTGCTGCTGCTGCGTGCGTTCCGCACCGACAGGCGCTGGGCATGGGCCCTGCCGGCCGCTCTCGCCGTCACCGCGCTCTGGGCGATCGTGCTGCTGCGCCGGGCCTCCGGCTGGAACACCTGGCTGTGGCCGGCCGTCGGTGTGGTCATGGCGGCGGCGATCACCGGCCTGTTCCTCTTCCGCTCCGGTGGCCGCGTACGGCTGTTCGCGGCATCCGTGGCGGCGGCGATCGTCGCCGCGCTCGCAGGCCCGGCGGCGTACGCCTGGTCGGTGCCGTCCGGTTCGGGCGGCGGGATGAGCGGGGTGAACCCGACGGCCGGCCCCTCGACGGGCGGCGGCTTCGGCGGCGGCCGGGGCGGTTTCGGTGGCGGCCGGGGCGACTTCCCGGGCGGCGGCGGGATGCCGGGCGGCGGGCGGAACGCGGGGGCGGACGGCGGCTTCCCCGGGGGTGCTTCCGGTGAGGCGCCTGGTGGGAACAGGCCGGGCGGCGGCTTCCCGGGCAGCGGTCGGAACGGTGAACTCCCCGGCGGCCAGGGCGCGTCCGGTGGCACGGCCCCGGGCGGCACCGGCGCCCCGAACGGCGAGTCGGGACGCACGGGCGGCGGCCGTACGGGTGCCGGTACGGGCGGTGGCCCCGGCGGCATGGGCGGCGCGAACAGCGAACTGATCGCGTACCTGAAGAAGCACCGGGACGGCGCCACGTGGCTGCTGGCGGTCTCCAACTCGCAGAGCGCGGCATCGATCGAGCTGAGCACGAAGGTGCCGGTCATCTCCATGTGGGGCTTCACCGGCACCGACAGGGCGATGACCGTCGCCAAGCTGGAGGAGCTGGTCAAGAAGGGCGAGCTGCACTACGTCCAGCTGGGCGGCGGCATGATGGGCGGCGGCCCCGGCGGCTCCACCAACAGTGTGTCCTCCCAGGTCACGGCCTGGGTGAAGAAGCACGGGACGGTGGTGAAGGAGAGTGCGTACAGCACGAGCGCGACGTCCTCCAAGTCGTCTTCGTCCACGATCTACCGCCTGGACCCGTCGGACATGAGCTGAGGCAGCGGTACGGCCCCTTCACGAACCGCGGCGCACCAAGGCTTCACCGCCTTGGCGCGCCGCGCCGCGGGGCCCCGCGCCCGCCCTCGGCTCACTCCTCGGCGAACAGCTCCGCCGCGTCGGTGGCGTGGACGGCTCGCTGGGCCCAGACCTCCAGCTGGTCCAGATCCGTGCAGGGCATCACACGCTCACGGACGGAGTCGGGCACCGGGATTCCACGCCATTCCAGGACGCGGAGAACGGTGCTGCCAGAAGTACTGGATCGCCGTCATCGGGTCCCTCCCCATCTGCTTCGCCTGGGGGTCGGCCAGGCACGAGTCGACGAACTGCACGAAGACTGCGGCACTGTCGGCAACGACCTACGCCGCCGCAAGTTCGCACCACACGTACTTCCCCCGGTCCCCGAACCGAGCCGTCGGCCGCCACCCCCAGTACTCCGCACAGGCCCGCACCAGCCCCAACCCCCGCCCCTCCTCCGACTCCCCCACCTGCTCCAGCGGGCGCGGCGGATCCGGCGGCGCCGGGTCGCTGTCCCACGCCCCGATCCACACCGTGCCCTCCGGGGTACGGCGGACCCTCAGCGCGGCCGGGCCCTTCGTGTGCCGTACGGCATTGGAGACCAACTCCGCCGCCAGCAGCTCCGCCGTGTCAGCGACACCGATCACCCCCTGCAGGGTCAGGATCAGGCGCAAGGTGCGGCGGCACACCGTCACCGCTCTGAGGTCGTTGGGCACGTAGAGCGTGTAGTCCCAGGACTCGATTTCGGGCATGCGTCATCAACTCCGGTGAGGTGAGGGGATTTCGCGCAGGCTCCGAAGCGGATCACATCACCGTGCGCGTCGTCCCCTTCGACCTGGACGGCTTCGCCAGAGCCTCCAGCACGATGACGTACATGGGCGGCCTCCTGCCCAAGCTGGACACGGTGGTACGAGATGCACCCCACGGCTCGGTCCTCATCGACTCCGAAGCCCAACTCGCCAGCTATCGCACGCGCTTCCGTAAGGTGGAGGCCGTATCGCTTGAGCCTGACCGCTCGCGGAACTTCATGCACAAGCTGGCGAAGGAGCTGTGAGGCACCCCATGATCACCTTCGGCAACTGGCGAAAATCGTCCTACTCCGGCGAAGGCGACGGCAACGAATGCGTGGAGATCGCGCACACCCCCACCCACATCGCCGTCCGCGACTCCAAGGCCCCGGCCCGAGCCACCCTCACCTTCCCGGCCGCCGCCTTCGCCCCCTTCGTCGAAGCCCTGAAGGAGGGCCAGGCTCCCACCCCCGGCTGAGCGGAGCGACCCGGCCGCCCGGGCCGGGTTGCTCCATACGCCGCCGGCTGCTCCTCGCCACTCCTCGCCGAGCGGCCTCACGAACTCCAGGGTCCACGTCTCCTGGAACTCCGGCTCGGGCGCGATGATCGGTGGCCGTCACCATGGAGGTCGGGCCGATGATGTTACGGCTACCGGCTCGCGAACCACCTAGCCCAGGTGCGTCGGCGCGAACATCCGCAGGACCGCCGGGAGTACGACCACCGACGGGCCCGGTGCGGCGAGGGCCTTCGCCAGGTCCGCCTCCAAGGACTCCGGAGTCGTCCGCACCCCCGGGACGCCGAAGGACTCGGCGAGGGCCACGTAGTCCGGGCGGGTCAGTTCCGTCGCGGTGGCCTGGCCGAACGCGTCCGTCATGTACTCGCGGAGGATGCCGTAGCCGCCGTCGTCGACGATCAGCCAGGTGACCGGGAGGTCGTACTGGCGCGCCGTCGCCAGCTCGGCGATGGAGTAGAGGGCTCCGCCGTCGCCCGAGACCGCCAGCACCGGGCGGGTGGGGTCGGCCGCCGCCGCGCCCAGGGCCGCCGGGAAGCCGTAGCCGAGGCCGCCCGCGCCCTGGGCCGAGTGCATGGTGTTGGGGCCCTGGGCGTCGAAGGCCGACCACGCCCAGTACGCCAGGATCGTCATGTCCCAGAAGGAGGGGGAGCCGGCGGGCAGGGCGCGCCGGACCGAGGCCAACACGTCCTGCTCCAGGGTCAGTTCCTGGGACGCGATGCGGGACGCCACCTTCTCCAGCAGCTCCCGCACCCGCTGCGGCGCCGAGGCGTCCGTGCGCTCCTGAACCGTCTCCAGCAGGGCCTGCAGGGCGAGGCGGGCGTCCGCGTGGATGCCGAGCGCGGGGTGGTTGGACTCCAGCTTGCCGAGGTCGGCCTCGATCTGGATGACGCGGCCGCGCGGCTTGAACGTGTGGTAGTTCGAGGAGAGTTCACCGAGGCCGGAGCCGACCACCAGGAGTACGTCCGCGTCCTGGAGGAAGTCCGTGGTGTGGCGGTCCTCCAGCCAGGACTGGAGGGAGAGGGGGTGGTTCCAGGGGAAGGCGCCCTTGCCGCCGAAGGTCGTCACGACCGGGGCGCCCAGCTTCTCGGCCAGCGCCTTCAGCTTGCCCGAGGCGTCCGAGCGGACGACTCCGCCACCCGCGATGATCGCCGGGCGGGCCGCGCGCGACAGCAGGTCGGCCGCCACCGCGGTCAGTTCGGGGCGCGGCACCAGGTCGTCCGGGGTCGCGTCCAGCGCCGTCACGACGGGCAGCGAGGTCTCGGCGAGCAGTACGTCCTGCGGGATCTCCACCCACACCGGGCCGTGCGGGGCCGTCAGCGCCGACTTCCAGGCCGCCGCGACGGCGGACGGGATCTGGGAGGCGGCGCGGACCGTGTGCACCGACTTGACCACGCCCCGGAACGAGGCGGACTGGTCGGGGAGTTCGTGCAGATAGCCGTGGCGGCCGCCGCCCAGGCCCGCCGTCGGGATCTGGCTGCCGATCGCGAGGACCGGGGCGGAGGCGGCGGCGGCTTCCTGCAGCGCGGCCAGCGAGGTCAGCGCGCCCGGACCCGTCGACAGGAGCAGCGGGGCCGCCTCACCGGTGACACGGCCGTACGCGTCCGCCGCGAAGCCCGCGTTGTTCTCCACCCGCAGGCCGATGTAGCGCAGGGAGGAGCGGCGCAGGGCGTCGAACATGCCGAGCGCGTGCTGGCCGGGCAGGCCGAAGACGGTCGTCGCGCCGAGCCCGGCCAGGGTCTCCACGACCAGGTCTCCGCCGTTGCGCCCCGAGGGAGGGTCGAGGGCCGCGGTGATCTGCGCCTGCGTCGGGCGGAGTACCAGGTCGTGGTCGTGAGTCACTGCGCTTACGCGTCCTTCCGGGCCGCCGCGATCTGGCGGCTCATGATGGTGGTCAGTTCGTAGGCCGTGTGGGAGGCGGCGACCGAGGTGATCTCGGCGTGGTCGTACGCGGGCGCCACCTCGACGACGTCGGCCGAGACCAGGTTGCAGGAGGCCAGGCCGCGCAGGATCTCCAGCAGCTCGCGGGAGGTCATGCCGCCCGCCTCCGGCGTGCCGGTGCCGGGCGCGTGCGCCGGGTCGAGGCAGTCGATGTCGATGGAGATGTACAGCGGGCGGTCGCCGATGCGCTGGCGCAGCTGGTCGGCGACCTCGTCGGCGCCCCGGCGGTAGATGTCGGCGGAGGTGACGATGCCGAAGCCCATCTTCTCGTCGTCCGTCAGGTCCTGCTTGCCGTACAGCGGGCCGCGGGTACCCACGTGGGAGAGCGCCTCGGTGTCGAGGATGCCTTCCTCGACGGCGCGGCGGAACGGGGTGCCGTGGGTGTACTCGGCGCCGAAGTAGGTGTCCCAGGTGTCCAGGTGGGCGTCGAAGTGGAGCAGGGCGACCGGGCCGTGCTTCTTGGCGACCGAGCGCAGCAGCGGCAGGGCGATGGTGTGGTCGCCGCCCAGGGTCATCAGGCGGGCGCCGGTGCCGAGCAGCTCGTCGGCGGCGGCCTCGATGGTGTCGACGGCCTCGTTGATGTTGAACGGGTTCACGGCGATGTCGCCGCCGTCCGCGACCTGGGCGAGGGCGAAGGGGGAGGCGTCCTGCGCCGGGTTGTACGGGCGCAGCAGCCGGGACGCCTCGCGGATGGCGTTGCCGCCGAAGCGGGCGCCCGGCCGGTACGAGACGCCGGAGTCGAACGGCACGCCCACGACGGCGACATCGGCGGTGCCGACCTCGTCCAGGCGGGGCAGCCGGGCGAAGGTCGCGGGGCCGGCGTACCGCGGGATGCGGGAGGAGTCGACGGGGCCGCGGGGCGTCTCGTTGCTGCTCATGGTGAAATGCCTTCTTTCCTGCGCTTCATCGCGCATGTACTGCTTTCCCTACGACTCTACTGGTGAGCCGGGACCGGTTCGGACTTCAGTTCGGCGGACCGTCCGGCGAGGCGCTCGCGCCAGGTGCTGAGGACGGCCTCGTCGGTGGGCTTCGTGGCCAGGGAGACGGCCACGTAGACGGCGAGGGAGGCGAGCAGACCGTAGTAGACGGGCTCGTTGGCGAGGATGCCGTAACCGGCCATCAGGCCGATCACGGCGAGGCCGCCGACGATCACCGAGGCCAGCGCGCCCTGGCCGGTGCCGCGCTTCCACAGCAGGCCGCCGAGGATGGGCACGAGCAGACCGGCGACCAGCAGGTTGTACGCCACGGTCAGCGCCTCGACCACGTTGTTCAGCGCGATCGCCGTGCCGATCACGGCCACGCCCATGACCAGGATGAACGCCCGGTTGCCCGCGACCTCGTCATGATCATCGCCGTCACGCCGTACGACACCGCGCAGCCGCGACCAGATGTCGTTGTTGGCGACGGTGGCGCAGGCGATCAGGGCGCCGGAGGAGGTGGACATCACGGCCGCGAGGGCGGCGGCGAGCACCAGGCCGCGCACGCCGACGGGCAGTTCGTCCTTGACGATGGTGGCGAAGGCGTCGTCGGGGCTGCCGAGCTTGGGGTAGAGCACCTTGGCGGCCGTGCCGATCACCGCGCCGGCGAGGGCGTAGGCCAGACAGTAGGTTCCGGCCACCGTCCCGCCCCACCGGGCGGTCCTGTCGCTGCGGGCGGTGAACACCCGCTGCCAGATGTCCTGCCCGATCAGCATGCCGAACGTGTAGATCAGGACGTAGGTGAAGATCGTCTCGCCGCCGATGCCCAGCGGGTCGAAGTACGACGTCGGCAGCTCGGCCTTCATCTCGCCGAAGCCGCCGGCCTTGACGACCGCGATGGGCAGGAGCAGGAGCAGCACGCCGATGGTCTTCACCACGAACTGCACCATGTCGGTCAGGGTGATCGACCACATGCCGCCGAGGGTGGAGTAGGCGACGACGATCGAGCCGCCGATGACGATCGCGAGCGTCCGGTTCATGTCGAAGAGGACGTCGAAGATCGTGGCGTAGGCGATGGTCGAGGTGACGGCCAGCATCAGCGTGTACGCCCACATGACCACGCCGGAGATGACCCCGGCCCGGCCGCCGTAGCGCAGGTCCAGCATCTCGGAGACGGTGTAGACCTTCAGCCGGGCGATGCGTGCGGAGAAGAAGACGGACAGGGCGAGCAGGCCGAGGCCGATGGTGAAGACCATCCAGGCGCCCGACAGGCCGTACTGGTACCCCAGTCCCACGCCGCCGATGGTGGACGCGCCGCCGAGGACGATCGCCGCCATGGTGCCGGAGTACATGGCGGGCCCCAGGCGCCGGCCCGCCACCAGGAACTCGCTCTTCGACTTGGCGCGGCGCATGCCCCACCAGCCCATGGCCAGCATCCCGGCGAGATACAGGACGATCACTGTGTAGTCGACGGCCATGTGGGGCCCTCCTTCGCGCACTGTCGGTGGCGTGTCGTGCAGATGCATGGGGGGTGAGGGGCGCCGGCAGCGGATCGCGGGGACATCCGCCCGTACCCGCGGCTGCCGTGCTGACTTGACATTAGGTGGCCGGAAAGCGACTGCGAAGTGTACGTTTCATCCATAGGAACGGGGCCGGAGTGGAGGGAACGCACACCATGCCGGAGTCGATCACCCCAGCGGTCCCACCGACCCCACCCGTACCACTGTCGGCGCTGCTGGCCCGCGAGGATCTCGCCCTGCGCCGGATCGCGGGCCCGGACGACCCGTCCGTGGTGATCCACTGGGCGCACACCTCGGAGATGGCCGACCCGTACCCGTATCTGCTGGGCGGCGAGCTGCTGCTGACGGCCGGGGTGCACGTCCCGGCGGCGGATTCGAGACTGGCCGCATACTTCGACGACTACGTCTCCCGGATCGTCGCGGCGGGCGGCGCGGCCCTCGGCTTCGGCGTGGCCCCGGTGCACGACACGGTTCCGCCCGCCCTGGTCGCGGCCTGCGACGCCCATGGCCTGCCCTTGCTGGAGGTCCCGCCGCAGACCACCTTCTCCGGCGTGGCCCGCGCGGTGTGGCAGCTGATGGCCCAGGCCCGCCTCGCCGAGCTGCGCCGTGTCACGGAGGCCCAGCAGAGCCTCGCCTCCGCCGCCGCACGCCCGGACCCGGTGCCGTCGGTGCTGCGCCGCCTGGCCCGGCACCTGTCCGGCCTCGCGGTGCTCTACGGCCCCGACGGCACGGTCCTCGCCGGCGCGGGCCGGGAACCGTCCGAAGAGATCCGCACCGCACTGGCCGACCTCACGGCAGTGGTACGCCCCACCGCCACACCGACCCCCGAACCTCCGGCCGCCCTCCCGCCCACCACGGCCGTGGGCGACGGGGCCGAGGGCGGCGAGGGGAGCGCGGGGGGCGAGGGGAGCGCGGGGGGCGAGGGGAGCGCGGGGGGCGAGGGGAGCGCGGGGGGCGAGGGGAGCGCGGGGGGCGAGGGGAGCGCGGAACGACCGCAGCCGGCCGAAGACCGCTCGGCTCCGGCCGCCGTTTCCGCCTCCGCCCGGTCGATGCCCGCTTCCAACGCCGGCAGGGCCTCCGCTGCCGCGAGGCCGGTTCCCGCCTCTGCCACCGATGCCGTCGGGGCCACCCATCTCGCCGCGTACGCGCTCGGCTCCGGGGAGGGGTTCGTCCTCGGGGTGGCCACCGCGCGTCGCGAACCCGGTGACCACACCATCGCCTCCGTCGCCGCGGTGCTGCTGTCGCTGCTGACCGGGGAGCATCACAGCGGAGCCGGTGCGGCGCGGTCCTCGGCGCTGGTACGGCTGCTGCTGGGCGCGCCGCCCGAGGAGGTCGCTCCGCTGCTCGGGGACGACAGCTGGGTCGTGGTGCACGCCCGGCCCGAGGCGCAGCTTCCGGACGCCGTCGCCGCCTCGGCGCTCGGCGCCGCCCTCGGGTCGCCGCTGGTCGACCTCGGCCATGACGTGGTGCGGGTGCTGGTGCCGGGCGGTCGGGTGCCACCGCCGCAGGCCGGCTGGACGCTCGGGATGAGCGCCGACGTGGCGCCGCGCGAGTGGGCGGCCGGCGACGCCCAGGCGGCCCGCGCCCTGGCCCGGGCCCGCGCCACCCGCACCCCGCTCGTCCGGCACGGCGCCCGCCCCGGCCTCGCGGACCTGGTCGCACGGGACGACGCCGAGGCACACGCCCGTACGCTGCTCGCCCCGCTGGCCGCCCGGCCCGAGCTGGCCGAGACCCTGCGCAACTGGCTGGCGTTGCACGGCAGTTGGGACCGTACGGCGGTGGCGCTGGACGTGCACCGCAACACCGTGCGGCAGCGGATCGCCCGCTGCGCCGCCCTGTTGGACGCCGACCTGGACGATCCGGACGTGCGCATGGAGCTGTGGTTCGCCCTGCGGCACGGCTGACCGGCGCGTCGCGGCCCTGCACCGGCCGTGGCGCGTGACCCCCGTCCCAGCGATCGATATGCCGAGGACGCCCGCGGCGCGCTGCCCCACAATGGGAGGCATGCCGATATCCGGGACACCCAGCCGCGCCCAGCTCCTCGACCATCTGGTGAGGACCCGTATCGCGGGGGACGTCGCCACGCCTCGCGAGAACAACCTCTCCCACTACCGCCAGCTGGCCAACGGTGTCCGCAACTTCTGGCTCGGCCTGGAGCTGGGCGACCGCTGGACGGACGAGCAGGACGTGCTCGCGGTGATGGCCGAGCGCGTGGGGGTCAACGACGACCCCGGGTACCGGCACGGGCAGGACACCATCGACCCCGAGCTGACCGTGGACGCGCTGGAGCGGATGGCGGCGCGGCTGCGCAAGGCGGCCGAGGGGCGGCAGCGGGTGCTGTTCGCGACCGGCCACCCGGGCGGCCTGCTGGACGTGCACCGGGCCACGGCCGCCGCGCTGCGCTCCGCCGGCTGCGAGATCGTGGTCATCCCGGACGGACTGCAGACGGACGAGGGCTATGTCATGCAGTTCGCGGACGTGGCGGTGCTGGAGCACGGGGCGACGCTGTGGCACACCCACTCCGGGGAGCCGATGCGGGCCATTCTGACGGGACTTGAGCGCGAGGGGCGCCAGCTGCCGGACCTGGTGGTCGCCGACCACGGCTGGGCCGGATACGCCGGGCAGCACGGCGTGGACTCGCTCGGGTACGCCGACTGCAACGACCCGGCGCTGTTCCTCGCCGAGTCCGAGGGCACCGTGCAGGTCGTCGTACCGCTGGACGACCATGTGGTCAGCCCCCGCTACTACGACCCCATGACCGCCTATCTGCTGGCGGAGTCCGGGCTGCTGTGAACCGCGCCCGGGTCAGCGCGGAACGCGGACCACGCCCTCCTGGATGACGGTGATGGCGAGTTGCCCGTCCCGTGTGTAGATCCGGGCCTGGCCGAGGCCGCGGCCACCGTGCGCGGACGGCGACTCCTGGTCGTACAGCAGCCATTCGTCGGCGCGGAAGGGCCGGTGGAACCACATGGCGTGGTCCAGGGAGGCGCCCACGACGTCTCCCACGGCCCAGCCGCCGCGGCCGTGCGCGAGCAGCACGGAGTCGAGAAGGGTCATGTCGGAGACATAGGTGGCGAGGACGACATGGAGCAACGGGTCGTCGTCCAGCTTGCCGTTGGTGCGGAACCACACCTGGCTGTGCGGCTCGCGCGGCTCGCCGAACCGCCCGTACGGCGGCTCGTCCACATATCGGAGGTCGATCGCCTCGCGGGCCTCGAGGAACTTCTCCACGACCTCCGGGGCGAGGTGGTCGTAACCACGCAGCCGCTCCTGCGAGGTGGGCAGGGTCGCCGGGTCGGGCGAGGCGGGCATGGGCGTCTGGTGCTCCAGGCCCTCCTCGACCGTCTGGAAGGACGCCGAGAGATGGAAGATCGGCTTGCCGTGCTGGACGGCGACCACGCGGCGGGTGGTGAAGGAACGGCCGTCGCGGATGCGGTCCACGGTGTAGACGATCGGTGCGCCGGGGTCGCCGGGGCGCAGGAAGTACGCGTGCAGGGAGTGGGCCGGCCGGTCCGCGGGGACCGTCCGCCCGGCGGCGACCAGCGCCTGCGCCGCCACCTGCCCGCCGAAGACGCGGGGTACGACGGCGGAGCGGGACTGGCCGCGGAAGATGTTCTCCTCGATCTGCTCCAGGTCGAGCAGATCGAGGAGATCCTGGAGTGCCTGGCTCATGGCGTCAGTTGTACCGGCCGTTGATCTCGTCCGGTCACGTGGCCTTACAGGCCCATGTCCTTGGCGATGATCGTCTTCATGATCTCGCTGGTGCCGCCGTAGATGCGGTTGACGCGGTTGTCCGCGTACAGGCGGGCGATCGGGTACTCGTTCATGTAGCCGTAGCCGCCGTGCAGCTGGAGGCAGCGGTCGATGACGCGGTGGGCGACCTCGGTGCAGAAGAGCTTGGCGGAGGCGGCCTCGGCGGGGGTCAGCTCGCCGGCGTCCAGGGCCTCGGTCGCGCGGTCGGCGACGGCCTCGGCGGCGTCGACCTCGGCCTGGCAGGCGGCCAGCTCGAACTTGGTGTTCTGGAAGTGGGCGACCGGCTTGCCGAAGACGGTGCGCTCCTGCACGTACTGCTTGGCGAACCGGACGGCGGCCTTGGCCTGCGCGTAGGCGCCGAAGGCGATGCCCCAGCGCTCGGAGGCGAGGTTGTGGCCGAGGTAGTAGAAGCCCTTGTTCTCCTCGCCGAGGAGGTCCTCGACCGGGACCTTGACGTCGACGAAGGCCAGCTCGGCGGTGTCGGAGGTCTTCAGGCCGAGCTTGTCGAGCTTGCGGCCGACGGAGTAGCCCTCGGACTTGGTGTCCACGGCGAACAGCGAGATGCCGTGGCGGCGGTCCTCGGCGGTCGGCGCGGAGGTGCGGGCGCACACGATCACGCGGTCGGCGTGGACGCCGCCGGTGATGAAGGTCTTGGCGCCGTTGAGGACGTAGTGCGTGCCGTCCTCGGAGAGCTTGGCGGTGGACTTCATGCCCGCGAGGTCGGAACCGGTGCCCGGCTCCGTCATCGCGATGGCCCACATCTCCTCGCCGGTGACGAACTTCGGCAGGTACCGCTTCTTCTGCTCGTCCGTGGCCAGCATCTTGATGTACGGCAGGGCGAGCAGCACATGCACGCCGGAGCCGCCGAACTGGACGCCCGCGCGCGCGGTCTCCTCGTAGAGGACGGCCTCGAACTTGTGGCTGTCCAGGCCCGCGCCGCCGAACTCCTCGGGGACGTTGATGCCGAAGATGCCCAGCTCGCCGAGCTTGTGGTAGAAGTCGCGCGGCGCTTGGCCCGCGGCGAACCACTCGTCGTAGACCGGGACGACCTCGGCCTCGATGAAGGCGCGCAGGGTCTCCCGGAACGCCTCGTGATCCTCGTTGAACACCGTACGGCGCACGGTTACCTCCACGTACCTCGGCATGACATCGGGCATGTCTAAGCGCTTGCTCAGACTCGAAGATACCGGCCAGTACGCGGATGCGTCCAGAGACGCAGGTCACTCGCCCCCCGCCACCCGCTCCCCCGCCGCCCCGAACGCCCCCCGCGCCATCCGGTGCAGCAGGGCCGCCGTGGCCCCCCGGCCGGGGAGGGTGCCCGCGCGGCCCAGGTGGGGTGTGGAGTTCAGCAGGCCGAAGACCGAGTGGACCGCCGAGCGGGCCGCGGGCTCGGTGAGCGCCGGATACACCTCGCGGACCACCTCCACCCACAGCTCGACGTACTGCCGCTGGAGCTGCCGCACCAGTTTGCGGTCACTGTCGCGCAGGCGGTCCAGCTCGCGGTCGTGCAGGGTGATCAGGGGGCGGTCGTCCAGCGCGAAGTCGATGTGGCCCTCGATGAGGGAGTCCAGGACGCAGGAGGCGCCGGCCTGGCCGTCCGCCTCCGCCAGGCGCCGTCTCGCCCCCGTCAGCAGCTGGCCGCTGATGCCGACCAGCAGCTCCGCGAGCATCGCGTCCTTGCCCGGGAAGTGCCGGTAGAGGCCGGGGCCGCTGATGCCGACGGCGGCGCCTATCTCGTCGACGCCGACGCCGTGGAAGCCGCGCTCGGCGAAGAGCCGGGCGGCTTCCTTGAGGATCTGCTCGCGGCGGGTCGGCGCGTCGGTTCTGGAGACCATGCAGGCAATTCTAGACAGCGAGGTTAGCGGTCGTTAACCTGAAGGGAATGGTTAACGCTCATTAACAGGTTCGGACACCGGGTGAGGGGACCGCAGAATGCAGGAGGCACCGGAGCTTCAGAGCGCGGCAGACCCCGCGTCGGAGGCCTGGCGGGCCAATGAACAGGCACATCTCGCGCTGGTCGAGGAGCTGCGGGCCAAGCTGGCCGCGGCGGCCCTCGGCGGTGGCGAGAAGGCTCGCGCGCGGCACACCGCGCGCGGCAAGCTGCTGCCCAGGGACCGGGTGGACACACTGCTCGACCCCGGGTCGCCGTTCCTGGAGCTGGCCCCCCTCGCGGCCGACGGGATGTACGACGGACAGGCACCGGCCGCCGGGGTGATCGCCGGGATCGGCCGGGTCAGCGGCCGCGAGTGCGTGATCGTCGCCAATGACGCCACGGTCAAGGGCGGCACGTACTACCCGATGACCGTGAAGAAGCACCTGCGCGCCCAGGAGGTGGCCCTGGACAACCGGCTGCCGTGCGTCTACCTGGTGGACTCCGGCGGCGCCTTCCTGCCGATGCAGGACGAGGTCTTCCCCGACCGCGACCACTTCGGCCGGATCTTCTACAACCAGGCGCGGATGTCCGGCGCCGGGATCCCGCAGATCGCGGCCGTCCTCGGCTCGTGCACGGCGGGCGGGGCGTATGTGCCGGCGATGAGCGACGAGGCGGTGATCGTCCGCAACCAGGGGACGATCTTCCTCGGCGGCCCGCCCCTGGTGAAGGCGGCGACCGGCGAGGTCGTGACGGCGGAGGAGCTGGGCGGCGGCGAGGTCCACTCCCGGATCTCCGGTGTCACCGACCACCTCGCCGAGGACGACGCGCACGCCCTCAGGATCGTGCGGAACATCGTCGCCACGCTCCCGGCCCGGCAGTCCCTCCCCTGGGAGGTCACGCCCGCCGCAGAGCCCAAGGCCGACCCGTACGGGCTGTACGGCGCGGTCCCGGTCGACTCCCGCACGCCCTACGACGTCCGCGAGATCATCGCGCGCGTGGTCGACGGCTCGCGGTTCGCCGAGTTCAAGAGCGAGTTCGGGCAGACCCTGATCACCGGCTTCGCCCGGATCCACGGCCACCCGGTCGGGATCGTCGCCAACAACGGCATCCTCTTCTCCGAGTCCGCCCAGAAGGGCGCCCACTTCATCGAGCTGTGCGACCAGCGCGGCATCCCGCTGGTGTTCCTGCAGAACATCTCCGGCTTCATGGTCGGCAAGGACTACGAGGCGGGCGGCATCGCCAAGCACGGCGCCAAGATGGTGACGGCCGTCGCCTGCACGCGCGTGCCGAAACTGACGGTGGTGGTCGGCGGGTCGTACGGCGCGGGCAACTACTCGATGTGCGGCCGGGCCTACTCCCCCCGCTTCCTGTGGATGTGGCCCAACGCCAAGATCTCCGTCATGGGCGGCGAGCAGGCCGCGTCCGTCCTCGCGACCGTGAAGCGGGACCAGTCGGAGGCCCGCGGCGAGGACTGGCCGGCCGAGGACGAGGAGTCCTTCAAGGCGCCGATCCGCGCGCAGTACGAGCGCCAGGGCAACGCCTACTACGCCACCGCCCGGCTCTGGGACGACGGCGTCATCGACCCGCTGCAGACCCGTCAGGTGCTCGGACTCGCCCTGACGGCCTGCGCCAACGCGCCGCTGGGAGACCCCCAGTTCGGCGTCTTCCGGATGTGAGGAGGGGAACCGTGTTCGACACAGTGCTGGTCGCCAACCGGGGCGAGATCGCCGTACGCGTCATCCGTACGCTCCGCTCGCTGGGCGTGCGCTCGGTGGCGGTCTTCTCCGACGCCGACGCGGACGCGCGGCACGTCCGGGAGGCCGACACGGCGGTACGGATCGGCCCGGCGCCGGCCGCCGAGAGCTATCTGTCGGTGGAGCGGCTGCTTCAGGCCGCCGCCCGCACCGGCGCCCAGGCCGTCCACCCGGGGTACGGCTTCCTCGCCGAGAACGCGGGCTTCGCGCGCGCCTGCGAGGAGGCGGGGCTGGTCTTCATCGGCCCGCCTGCGGACGCGATCGCCCTCATGGGCGACAAGATCCGCGCCAAGGAGACGGTGAAGGCGGCCGGAGTGCCGGTCGTCCCCGGCGGACGCGACCCCGAACTGGCCGCCGCGGCCCGTGAGCTGGGGGCGCCCGTGCTGCTTAAGCCGTCGGCCGGCGGTGGCGGCAAGGGCATGCGGCTGGTGCGGGACCTGACGGTCCTGGAGGAGGAGATCGCCGCCGCCCGCCGCGAGGCCCGCGCCTCCTTCGGCGACGACACGCTGCTGGTGGAGCGGTGGATCGACCGGCCCCGGCACATCGAGATCCAGGTGCTGGCCGACGGGCACGGGGGCGTCGTCCACCTCGGCGAGCGCGAGTGCTCGCTCCAGCGGCGCCACCAAAAGCTGGTCGAGGAGGCGCCGAGCGTGCTCCTCGACGAGGCCACACGCGCGGCGATGGGCGAGGCGGCCGTGCAGGCGGCCCGCTCCTGCGGCTACCGGGGCGCGGGCACGGTGGAGTTCATCGTGCCGGGCAACGACCCCACCCGGTACTACTTCATGGAGATGAACACCCGTCTCCAGGTGGAGCACCCGGTCACCGAACTGATCACGGGCCTGGACCTGGTGGAGTGGCAGCTGCGGGTGGCGGCCGGGGAGGCGCTGGACTTCGCGCAGCAGGACGTGACCCTCACCGGGCACGCGGTCGAGGCCCGGATCTGCGCCGAGACCGTGTCGGTCAAGGAGGGCGCCCGCGGCTTCCTCCCCTCCGGCGGCACCGTCCTGCTGCTGGACGAGCCGCAGGGCGACGGCGTCCGCACCGACTCCGGGCTCAGCGAGGGCACCGAGGTGGGCAGCCTGTACGACCCGATGCTGTCCAAGGTGATCGCCTACGGCCCCGACCGCGCGACGGCGCTGCGCAGGCTCCGCGCCGCGCTCGCCGAGACGGTCACGCTGGGCGTGCCGACCAACGCCGGCTTCCTGCGCCGGCTGCTGGCCCACCCGGCGGTCGTGGCGGGCGAGCTGGACACCGGGCTGGTGGAGCGGGAGGTGGACGGGCTCGTACCGGACGGCGTACCGGCGGAGGTCTACGCGGCCGCGGCGCTGCTGCGGCACAACGCGCTCGCGCCCGCCCTCGGCTCCGGCTGGACGAACCCGTTCGCCGCCGCCGACGGCTGGCGGCTCGGCGGGGAGCGGGCCTGGACGCCGCATCATCTGCGGGTGCCGGGGCACGAGCCGGTGACGGTCCGGGTGCGCAGCACGCCGGACGGCGGGACGGAACTGCTGCTGCCCGGGGCGGACACACCGCTTCGGGGATCCGCGGGCGCGCCCCCGCGGCCCGGCGCGGAGCACCGGTTCGCCTTCCTGCTGGACGGCGTCTGCCACACCTTCGCCGCCGCGCCGGACGGCTCCTGGCTCGGCCGGGACGGCGATGCCTGGCAGGTGCGCGACCACGACCCGGTGGCCGCCTCCCTCGGCAGGTCCGCGCACGCGGGCGCCGACTCCCTCACCGCGCCCATGCCCGGCACGGTCACCGTGGTCAAGGTCGCCGTCGGCGACGAGGTGGCCGCCGGACAGAGCCTGCTGGTGGTGGAGGCGATGAAGATGGAGCACGTCATCTCCGCCCCGCACGCCGGCACGGTCGCCGAACTGGACGTGGCGGCGGGCACGACGGTCGCCATGGACCAGGTGCTCGCCGTGATCGCACCCAACGAGGTGGAAGGGGTGGTGGCCCCATGACCGGCGAGGGGCTGCCCATGGTCGTACCGGCCGCCGATCTGCCCGCACGGGTGCGGATCCACGAGGTCGGCGCGCGCGACGGGCTGCAGAACGAGAAGACGGCCGTACCGGCCGAGGTCAAGGCGGAGTTCATCCGCCGGCTCGCCGCCGCGGGCCTGACGACGATCGAGGCGACCAGCTTCGTCCACCCCGCCTGGGTGCCCCAACTGGCCGACGCCGAGCAGCTGTTCCCGATGATCAAGGATCTTCCGGGGGTCGAGCTGCCGGTGCTGGTGCCCAACCGGCGCGGCCTGGAGCGGGCGCTGGGGCTCGGCGCGGACCGTGTCGCCGTCTTCGCCAGCGCCACCGAGTCCTTCGCGAAGGCCAACCTCAACCGTTCGCTCGACGAATCGCTCGCCGTGTTCGAGCCGGTGGTGCGGCAGGCGAAGGACGCGGGCGCGCACGTGCGCGGCTATGTGTCGATGTGCTTCGGCGACCCGTGGGAGGGCGCCGTCCCGCTGCACCAGGTGAGCCGTGTGTGCACGGCCCTGAAGGACATGGGCTGCGACGAGCTGAGCCTCGGCGACACCATCGGGGTCGCCACCCCCGGCCATGTGCTCGAACTGCTCGCCCTGCTGAACGAGAAGGGCGTGCCGACGAACATGATCGGCGTCCACTTCCACGACACCTACGGCCAGGCGCTCGCGAACACCTACGCGGCCCTGGAGCACGGCGTGACCACCGTCGACGCATCCGCCGGAGGCCTCGGCGGCTGCCCCTACGCCAAGTCCGCCACCGGCAACCTCGCCACCGAGGACCTCGTCTGGATGCTGCACGGCCTCGGCATCGAGACCGGGGTCGACCTCGACCGCCTGACCGCCACCAGCGTGTGGATGGCCGCCCATCTGGACCGGCCCAGCCCGTCCCGTACCGTCCGCGCTCTCTCGCACAAGGACCAGTGATCAGCATGGACCACCGTCTCAGCCCCGAGTTGGAGGAACTCCGCCGTACGGTGGAGGAGTTCGCGCACGAGGTCGTGGCACCGAAGATCGGCGACTTCTACGAGCGACACGAGTTCCCTTACGAGATCGTCCGCGAGATGGGCCGCATGGGCCTGTTCGGACTGCCGTTCCCGGAGGAGTACGGCGGTATGGGCGGCGACTATCTGGCGCTCGGCATCGCCCTGGAGGAACTGGCACGGGTGGACTCGTCGGTGGCGATCACCCTGGAGGCGGGCGTCTCCCTCGGCGCCATGCCCCTGCACCTCTTCGGCACCGAGGAGCAGAAGCGCACATGGCTGCCCCGGCTGTGCTCGGGCGAGATCCTGGGCGCGTTCGGGCTGACCGAGCCGGACGGCGGCAGCGACGCCGGCGCCACCCGTACGACGGCCCGTCTGGACCCCGACACCGATGAATGGGTCATCAACGGCACGAAGTGCTTCATCACCAACTCCGGCACGGACATCACGGGCCTGGTCACGGTCACCGCCGTGACCGGCCGCAAGCCGGACGGCCGGCCGCGCATCTCGGCGATCATCGTCCCCACGGGCACCCCGGGCTTCACGGTCGCCGCCCCCTACTCGAAGGTCGGCTGGAACGCCTCCGACACCCGCGAGCTGTCGTTCGCCGACGTCCGGGTCCCCGCCGCCAACCTCCTGGGCGAGGAGGGCCGGGGCTACGCCCAGTTCCTGCGGATCCTGGACGAGGGCCGGATCGCCATCGCGGCCCTCGCCACCGGTCTGGCCCAGGGCTGCGTCGACGAGTCGGTGAAGTACGCCAAGGAGCGCCACGCCTTCGGCCGGCCGATCGGCGCCAACCAGGCCATCCAGTTCAAGATCGCCGACATGGAGATGAAGGCCCACACGGCCCGTCTGGCCTGGCGGGACGCGGCATCCCGCCTGGTCTCGGGCGAGCCGTTCAAGAAGGAGGCGGCGCTGGCCAAGCTGTACTCCTCCACCATCGCCGTGGACAACGCCCGCGAGGCCACCCAGATCCACGGCGGGTACGGCTTCATGAACGAGTATCCGGTGGCCCGCATGTGGCGCGACTCCAAGATCCTGGAGATCGGCGAGGGCACGAGCGAGGTCCAGCGGATGCTGATCGCCCGCGAGTTGGGGCTGGTCAGCTAGGGGGTGTCGTTCGGATCATCCCGGCGTCGCGGGCCCCGGCCCCAGTGACCCGAGTCGGGGACACGCGGCCCCGTCGGACGAGTCGGTCCGGCGGGGCCGTCCTTGTCCGTTCGGCGAATCAGGTGGTTCTGCGGGCACGGCAGTGCGTGACGGGCGGGCGGGACGTTGATCCACGTGTCCGTCAACTGCCTGGAGGTATCCGTGAAAGCCGTGACGTATGCGACCGGACTGACGCTGGGACTGGCGGTGACCGCCACGCTGGTCACCACAGCCGCTTCCGCCGCACCCCACTCCGCCCTGGCCAACCGTGTCGTCCTCACCGCCGCCGACAACGGCCACAGCGTGACCCGCTCCGTCGGCGACGACACCGAGATCCGGCTGAAGGCCTCGCACGAGCGGGGCCTGACCTACACATGGAGCATGCCGAGCGCCCGCGACGCCCACGTCCTGGCTCGGACCGTCGGCGGCATCACACCGACCGGCGACGCATACGCGCTCGTGCACGCGGCGACCCCGGGCACCACCACCGTCTCCGCCGTCCGCCACTGCCGTCCCGACCCCGGCTTCATGTGCCCCCGCACCGTCACACCGTGGAAGGCCACCATCGAAGTGCGCTGAGACGCCCCGTGCCACCGTCCGCCCTAGGCTGCCCCGGTCGTCGCCGCCAGGCCGATGGAGAGGGCGGTGGTGATGCGGGCCGTGTGGTGGTAGGCGCGTTCGGCGGCGACCAGGGCGCGGGTCTGGGCGGCCGGGTCGGCGAGGGCCTCGTTCAGCCGGGTGGTGAACCGGCTCCAGCGGGCCCGGTCGCCGCAGCCGTAGTAGGCCGTCCCGTCGGACGCGCCCAGATCGTAGGCGCGGGTGAGGCGGCGGCGCAGGTGGAGCGCGCCGAGGGTGGATCCCTCCAGGACGTACAGCTGGCCGAGCAGCGACGACGGGTCCACGACCGCCGTCCTGCGGATGTCCCGCACGAACGCCGCCGCCTCCGCGGCCGGCCACCGTTCCGGCTCGACGCCGGTCGCGGCGAAGTGGCGCAAATCCAGCTCGATCAGCGGGACTTTGCGCAGGTCCTCGGCCGCCCAGAGCCCGGCGACGGCCGGTTCGGCGGTGCGCGAGAGCTCCGCCTCCAGGGAGCGCAGCACCATCCTGTGGGCGGCCAGCTGGCCCACATAGCGGTCCAGCGGAAGCGTCCCGGCGAGCAGCGCGGTGGCGAAGCCGGTGGTCTCCAGGGTGTCGTGCCAGGCCCGGGTGCCCGTGCGGAGGCAGTCGGCGGCCGTCGCTGTCATGTGCCGCTCCGCTGCCGCAGGGTGCCGTGGAGCCGGTCGATGAGGTGCCCCTTGCGCTCGATCGTGATGTCGAAGTAGGCCGCGCTCGCCTCCGAGCGGCACACACCGTGCACGGCCTCCTTCGCGGCGCTCTTGCGCTCCACCGCCTCGGCGGCGAGGGCGAGCAGGGTCCGGTCGAGTTCCGGATGGCCGAGGACGTACGCGCGCAGCCGTTCGCCGGACGGGTCGCGGTGGGCGCCGGGCGGTGCGTCGCCGAGGAGTTCCAGCAGGACGCGGTTGCTCAGCGCGTCGAAGTCCTCGTGGGTGTCGGCGCCGCCGAGTTGCGGCACGAAGTCGGTGACGTCGTTGAACAGCTGGCTCGCGAGCCCGAGTTGACGCATCGCCTCCTCAAGGGCGGCGCGCTCGTCGGGGACCACGCGGAGGGCGGCCAGCGCCGCGTCGAGCGGCATCCGGAACAGCGTGCCCGTCTTGAGCGCGGCCATCGACTCCCAGAAGGCGATCCGCTCGGCGTACGGGGCGCCGGCCAGTTCGGCGCGGGTGCGGTCCGTGCGGGTCGCGAGGTCGACGGCCTGTCCGGTGAAACCGTTCGCCACCGCCGCGAGCAGGGTTTCCACGACGGCCGGGTCGGCCGCGTGCGCCAGTGCGGCCGCGATCAGCCAGGAGCCGGTGTTGACGGCGAGCGGGACGCCATGGGTGAGGTGCAGGGCGGGTTCGCCGTAGCGGACGGCGCTGTCGTCCTGGACGTCGTCGAGCACGACAGCGGCCTTCAGCAGCACCCGCACGGCGACGGCGGCCCGCCGGACGGCGGCGAAGCCGCCCTCCGGCACGGGGCCGCCGGGCGCGTCGCCGAAGCCCCGGTAGTTGCGGTACGCCCAGTACACCATCGAGGGCCGCAGCGGGGCCCCGCCCCCGGGCGCCCCGGGGCGCGGTCGCAGTGCCTCCTGGCCGACCTTGGAGCCGACCGCGTCGGCGACCGGCAGACGCAGCGCGCGGTCGAGGGCCGCGTCATAGGCCGAGCCGGATCCCGCGGCGCCGGGCGGTCGGACCGTCAGCAGGCCGAGGAACCGGGTCAGATCCTCCTCCAGCAACGCGGCGTCCGCGCGGACGACGTCCTCCACCGCGTTCACATCTCCACCCACCGTCGTGGTCACTCCTGCCCCGCACTCGGTCGTCGTCGGACAACTGCCATCGCGCGGCTCAACATAACCGCGCGTGATCACAACAACCAGGCGAGGAAAGGGAGGTTGAAAGGCGGGGGCGAGGCGAATGGCCGATTCCGCTCCCATGGCGCCGGGCGCGGGATCCGCCCCCACCCTGGACACCAGATGAGGTTAGGCTAACCTACCTTCGAACCTGTCCGACGGGCGCTCCGCCCCGTTCGAAAGCAGTCATACCCATGCCCCATGCCCGTGCCACCCACCTCACTCGCCGCGGTCTCCTGGTCGCGGGCGGCGCCGCCGGACTCGGTGCCGCACTCACCGCTTGCGGGGACGGCAAGGGCAAAGACGGCGGCTCGGGCAACGGGACGAAGGCCGCGAGGTCCGGCCCCTGGTCCTTCGAGGACGACCGCGGTACGGCCGTGAAGCTCGGCGAGGTCCCGGGGAACATCGTCGCCTTCACCGGCGTCGGCGCGGCCCTCCACGACTACGGCGTGCAGGTGAAGGGCGTCTTCGGCCCGACGAAGACCAAGGACGGCAAGCCCGATGTCCAGGCCGGGGACATGGACATCAGCAAGGTGACGGTCCTCGGCAACGCCTGGGGCCAGTTCAACATCGAGAAGTACGCCTCCCTCGCCCCGGACGTGCTGATCACCACGGTGTTCGACGGCGCCGGGACGCTCTGGTACGTCCCCGAGGAGTCGAAGAAGAAGATCGCGCAGCTCGCGCCCAGCGTCGGCATCTCCGTCTACGACCGTCAGCTCACCCAGCCGCTGCAGCGGATGTGGGACCTCGCGCAGTCGCTCGGCGGCGACATGAAGGCCGCCGCGGTCACGGACGCCAAGAAGCGCTTCGAGCAGGCGGCCGCCCGACTGCGTGCCGCCGCCAAGGCCAAGCCCGACATCAGGGTGATGGCCGGCAGCGCGAGCGACCAGCTGTTCTACGTCTCCGGCACCAACCTCTCCGTCGACCTGGAGTACTTCAAGGCCCTCGGCGTGAACTTCGTGGAGCCCCCGGAGAGCGCGAAGAAGCAGGGCGGCGGCTGGTACGAGTCCCTGAGCTGGGAGAACGTCGACAAGTACAAGGCCGACCTCATCATGATGGACGACCGGTCCTCGGCGGTCCAGCCCGCCGACATCACCAAGCCGACCTGGAAGAAGCTGGCCGCGGTGAAGGCCGGGCAGGTCATCTCCCGCTCCCCCGAGCCGATCCTGTCGTACGACAAGTGCGTGCCGCTGCTGACGACTCTGGCGCAGGCCCTGGAGAAGGCCCAGAAGGTCAGCTGACCCCCGGGCGGGCCCGGGCCCGCCCCGAAGCGAAGCCCCCGGAAACCCTGAGACAGCCCGACAGTGCCGAAAAAGTCCTGAATCCCACCCCCCTTCAGGAGCCACACATGACGACGGCCGTAGCCGCCCCGTTCCGATTCTTCTCCTTGCAGGTCGTACGGACGAGGCGGCTGGGGCCGTCTCTGGTCCGGGTCACCTTCGGCGGCGCCGATCTGCAGGCCCTCCACTCCGACGGGCGCGACCAGTCCCTGTCGCTGTTCCTGCCGCATCCGGGTCAGCCCGAGCCCGTCGTCCCGCTGGACCTGGGCGACAACTGGTGGCAGGCATGGCGGGAACTGCCGGACGACATACGGGCGGTGATGCGCTCGTACACGCTCCGCGCCCTGCGCCAGGACGCCCTGGGCCGCACGAGCGAGGTCGACATCGACTTCGCGCTGCACGGCGTCGAGCCGGGTGCGGCCACCGCCGCCGGCCCCGCCTCCCGCTGGGCCTCTCGGGCCGGCGCCGGCGACCGCGTGCTGCTGCTCGGGCCCGCCGTCGCCGACAACCGGGCGATCCGCTTCCGCCCGCCCGAGGACACCGATCTCATCGTGCTGTGGGGCGACGAGACCGCCGTACCGGCCGCGACCGCGATCCTGGAGTCCCTGCCCGCCGGCATCCGCGTGCAGGCCTGGCTGGAGGTGCCGCACGCCGCCGACATCCAGGACGTGCGCACGGTCGCGGACGCGGAGATCACGTGGCTCGTACGGCACGACGGTGCCCCCATGGCCGTCGACGCCGTACGGGCCGCGGACCTGCCGCCCGCAGAGCGGCCGTACGTGTGGATCGCGGGCGAGTCGGGGCAGGTGAAGGCGCTGCGACGGCACTTCGTCGGCGAGCGCGGGGTCGACCGGCGGCGGGTGACCTTCGTCGGGTACTGGCGGCAGGGGATGACCGAGGAGCAACTGCGGGTCGCGGAGTAGTTCCCCCCGCGTGACACCGGTCACGGGTGACGCACGCCTCGACCCATGGAACTTAGGTTAGGCTAACCTAAGTTGAAACCCCCGCACGGACTGTCCCCTCGGAGGACCCCCACATGCGCTCGCACCTGCTCAATGGCCTCACCGCGGAGCACTACCGCAGCTCCGTGACCGAAGGAGTCGAGCGGGTGGCGGCCAAACTCGCCACCACCGACCGTCCGTTCACCGGCGTCACCGTCGACGCCCTCACCCCCCGCGTCGACGCCATCGACCTGGACCGGCCGCTCGGCGACACCGCCGCCGTCCTGGACGAGCTGGAGGACGTCTACCTCAAGGACGCGGTCTACTTCCACCACCCCCGCTACCTCGCCCACCTCAACTGCCCGGTAGTCATCCCGGCGGTGCTCGGCGAGGCCGTGCTCTCCGCGGTCAACTCCTCCCTCGACACCTGGGACCAGTCGGCCGGCGGCACCCTCATCGAGCGCAAGCTCATCGACTGGACGACCGGGCGGATCGGCCTCGGGCCCGCCGCCGACGGCGTGTTCACCTCCGGCGGCACCCAGTCCAACCTCCAGGCGCTGCTGCTGGCGCGGGAGGAGGCGAAGACGGACTCCCCCGCGAAACTGCGGATCTTCGCCTCCGAGGTCAGCCACTTCAGCGTGAAGAAGTCCGCCAAACTGCTCGGGCTGGGACAGGAGGCCGTCGTGACCGTCCCCGTCGACCACGACAAGCGGCTGCAGACCGTCGCCCTCGCCCGCGAGCTGGAGCGCTGCCGGCAGGGCGGACTGGTCCCGATGGCGGTCGTGGCCACCGCCGGCACCACCGACTTCGGCTCCATCGACCCGCTCCCGGAGATCGCCGAGCTGTGCGCGCAGTACGGCGTGTGGATGCACGTCGACGCGGCCTACGGCTGCGGGCTGCTCGCGTCCCTGAAGCACCGGGACCGTCTCACCGGCATCGAACGCGCCGACTCGGTCACGGTCGACTACCACAAGTCCTTCTTCCAGCCGGTGAGTTCGTCCGCCGTCCTGGTGAAGGACGCGGCCACCCTGCGCCACGCCACCTACCACGCGGAGTACCTCAACCCGCGCCGCATGGTGCAGGAACGTATCCCCAACCAGGTCGACAAGTCCCTGCAGACCACCCGCCGCTTCGACGCGCTCAAGCTCTGGATGACCCTGCGCGTGATGGGCGCCGACGGCATCGGCGAACTCTTCGACGAGGTCTGCGACCTGGCGGCCGAGGGCTGGAAGCTGCTCGCCGCCGACCCCCGCTACGACGTCGTCGTCGAACCCACCCTGTCCACCCTCGTCTTCCGCTACATCCCGGCGGCCGTCACCGACCCGGCCGAGATCGACCGCGCCAACCTCTACGCCCGCAAAGCCCTGTTCGCCTCCGGCGACGCCGTGGTCGCGGGCACCAAGGTCGGCGGCCGCCACTACCTGAAGTTCACCCTGCTCAACCCCGAGACGACGCCGGCCGACATCGCCGCCGTCCTCGATCTGATCGCCGGCCATGCCGAGCAGTACCTGGGAGAGTCCCTTGACCGCGCTTCCTGAAGCCAGCCGCACCTATGACTTCGTGGGGATCGGCCTCGGCCCCTTCAACCTCGGCCTCGCCTGCCTCACCGAGCCGATCGCCGCACTGGACGGCGTCTTCCTCGACTCCAAGCCGGACTTCGAGTGGCACGCCGGGATGTTCCTGGACGGCGCCCATCTGCAGACCCCGTTCATGTCGGACCTGGTCACCCTCGCCGACCCGACCTCGCCGTACTCCTTCCTCAACTATCTGAAGGAGAAGGGCAGACTGTACTCGTTCTACATCCGCGAGAACTTCTATCCGCTGCGGGTCGAGTACGACGACTACTGCCGCTGGGCGGCGAGCAGACTCAGCAGCGTCCGCTTCGGCACGACCGTCACCGAGGTGACGTACGAGGACGGGCTGTACCTCGTCCGCACCCGGGCCGGCGAGACCTTCCGCGGCCGGCATCTGGTCCTCGGCACCGGCACGGTCCCCTTCGTCCCGCAGGCCTGCCGGGACCTCGGCGGCGACTTCCTGCACAACTCCCAGTACATGCACCGCAAGGCGGAGCTGCAGGCGAAGAAGTCCATCACGATCGTCGGCAGCGGGCAGAGCGCGGCCGAGATCTACCACGAGCTGCTCTCCGAGATCGACTCCTACGGCTACCAGCTCAACTGGGTCACCCGCTCCCCGCGGTTCTTCCCGCTGGAGTACACCAAGCTGACCCTGGAGATGACGTCCCCGGACTACATCGACTACTTCCGCGCACTGCCCGAGGAGACCCGCTACCGGCTGGAGAAGCAGCAGAAGGGCCTGTTCAAGGGCATCAACTCGGACCTGATCGACTCGATCTTCGACCTGCTCTACCAGAAGCACGTCACCAGCGGCGACCGCCCGGTCCCCACCCGTCTGCTCACCAACTCCAGCCTGACGAGCGCCCGTTACGACGAGAACGGCGGCTACACCCTCGGCTTCCGCCAGGACGAGCAGGGCAAGGACTTCGAGATCGGCACCGAGGGCCTGCTGCTGGCCACCGGCTACCACTACGAGCCCCCGGCCTTCCTCGACCCGGTCCGCGACCGCCTGCTCTTCGACGGCCACGGCCGCTTCGACGTCGCCCGCAACTACGCCGTCGACGTCACCGGCCGCGGCGTCTTCCTGCAGAACGCCGGCGTCCACACCCACAGCATCACCAGCCCCGACCTCGGCATGGGCGCGTACCGCAACGCGTACATCATCCGTGAGCTGCTCGGCACCGAGTACTACCCGGTCGAGAAGAGCATCGCCTTCCAGGAGTTCGCCGTATGACCTTCACCTTCCGCCCGCTCGACGCCCTCGAGGACGCCGAGCTGCTGCACGGCTGGGTCACGCACCCCAAGGCGGCCTTCTGGATGATGCAGGACGCCACGCTGGTGGACGTCGAGCGCGCCTACATGGAGATCGCGGCCGACGAGCACCATCACGCACTGCTCGGGCTGAAGGACGGGGAACCGTCCTTCCTGATGGAGTACTACGACCCCCGCCACCGCGAACTGGTCGGGCTCTACGAGCCGCTGCCCGGCGACGTCGGCATGCACTTCCTGACCCCGGCCACCGACACCCCGGTCCACGGATTCACCAAGGTCGTCATCACCGCCGTGCTGGCCCGCCTCTTCGAGGACCCCGGGGCGCGCCGTGTCGTCGTCGAGCCGGACGTGGCCAACACCGCCGTGCAGCGGCTGAACGAGGCCGTCGGGTTCGTGGCCGAGCGCGCGATCCAGAAGCCGGAGAAGAAGGCGCTGCTGAGCTTCTGCACACGGGAGCGGTTCCTGGCGGCGACGGGGGTGGCCGTATGAGCCTCGCCGACTCCGTGGCCCATCTGTCGCCCGAGCGCTGGGCGAGCGCCAACCGGCTGCTCATACGCAAGGCGCTCGCCGAGTTCGCCCACGAGCGCCTGATCACTCCCGAGCGGGAGGGCGAGAGCTACGTCGTCCGCGGCGACGACGGGCTCACCTCGTACCGGTTCTCCGCGATCCGGCGCGCCCTCGACCACTGGCAGATCGACGCCGACTCGCTCACCCGGCACCGCGAGGGCGAGGAACTCCCGCTCGCCGCCCTGGACTTCTTCATCGAGCTGAAGACCTCCCTGGGCCTGAGCGAGGAGATCCTGCCGGTCTATCTGGAGGAGATCTCCTCCACCCTCTCCGGCACCTGCTACAAGCTCGCCAAGCCCCGCGTCACCTCCGCGGAGCTGGCGAGCAGCGGCTTCCAGGAGATCGAGACCGGGATGACCGAGGGGCACCCCTGTTTCGTCGCGAACAACGGACGGCTCGGGTTCGGCGTCCACGAGTACCTGTCGTACGCCCCGGAGACCGCGAGCCCGGTCCGGCTGGTGTGGCTGGCCGCGCACCGCTCCCGGGCCGCGTTCACGGCGGGCGTCGGCATCGAGTACGAGGACTTCATCCGGCAGGAGCTGGGCGCGGACACCGTCGAGCGCTTCCACGCGAACCTGACCGCCCAGGGCCTGGACCCCGCCGACCACCTGCTCATCCCGGTGCACCCCTGGCAGTGGTGGAACAAGCTCTCCGTCACCTTCGCGGCCGAGGTGGCCCGCCGGCACCTGGTCTGCCTCGGCGAGGGCGACGACGAGTATCTGGCCCAGCAGTCCATCCGGACCTTCTTCAACGCCTCGCATCCCGAGAAGCACTATGTGAAGACGGCCCTGTCCGTGCTCAACATGGGCTTCATGCGCGGGCTGTCCGCCGCCTACATGGAGGCCACGCCCGCCATCAACGACTGGCTGGCCCAGCTGATCGAGAACGACCCCGTGCTGAAGTCGACGGGCCTGACGATCATCCGGGAGCGGGCGGCCGTCGGCTACCGGCACCTGGAGTACGAGCAGGCCACCGACCGCTACTCCGCGTACCGCAAGATGCTGGCCGCGCTCTGGCGGGAGAGCCCGGTGCCCTCGCTGCGGGACGGCGAGTCCCTCGCGACGATGGCCTCCCTGCTGCACGTCGACCACGCCGGCGCCTCCTTCGCGGGCGCGCTGATCGAGCGGTCCGGACTCACCCCGACGCAGTGGCTCCGCCGCTACCTGCGGGCGTACTACACCCCGCTCCTGCACAGCTTCTACGCCTACGACCTGGTGTTCATGCCGCACGGCGAGAACGTGATCCTGGTGCTGAAGGACGGGGCCGTGCAGCGGGCCGTCTACAAGGACATCGCCGAGGAGATCGCGGTGATGGACCCGGACGCCGTGCTGCCGCCGCAGGTGCGCCGGATCCGGGTGGAGGTCCCGGAGGACACGAAGCTGCTGTCGATCTTCACGGACGTCTTCGACTGCTTCTTCCGCTTCCTCGCCGCGAACCTCGCGACCGAGGGCGTCCTGACGGAGGACGACTTCTGGCGGACGGTCGCCGAGGTCACCCGCGAGTACCAGGAGGCCAACCCTCAACTGGCCGACAGGTTCGCACAGTACGACCTGTTCGCCCCCGAGTTCGCCCTGTCCTGCCTCAACCGGCTCCAACTGCGCGACAACAGGCAGATGGTGGACCTGGCGGACCCGTCGGGCGCGCTCCAACTGGTCGGAACCCTCAAAAACCCCATCGCGGGGTTCTGACCCGGACCGACGGGCTCCCCCGAGTACGGTCCTCGGCGGAGCCCGTCGGTCCGTTCACCCTACTTCGCAGGCCACGGCACCTGCGGCGACCTGTAGTAGTCGATCCCGAGCGCCTCCCAGCGCGGTGCCTGGGCGGCCAGACGGACCTTGTACGTGTCCCAGTCGTGCGTGGCCGCCGGCGACCAGCCCAGCTCGGCGGCGCCGGGAAGCCGCGGGAACGCCATGTAGTCGATGTCGGCGTTCGTCTTCAGGGTCTCGGACCACAGGGGCGCCTCCACGCCCCGGACGGCAGAGGCGGGGGCGCCGGGCAGATAGGCGCCCGGATTCCAGTCGTAGGACCGCCTGACCTCGACCAGGCCCGCCCAGTCCAGGCCCAGCTTGGTGTCCTTGGTGTACTTCATGTCGAGGTAGACGCGGTCGGCCGGGGACAGGATCAGGCCGGTGCCGTTCTGGGCGGCCCCTGCGACCTGGGCCTTCTCGGCCGCGCTGGTGCTGTCCAGGCCCCAGTACTGGGCGAGGGCTCCCTTGGCGGGGTGGGCGCCGGTCAGCTGGTGCCAGCCGACGACCGTCTTGCCGTACTTGGCGACGATCGGCTGCACCCGGTCCATGAACGTCACGTAGTCGGTGTGACTGGTGGAGTGCGCCTCGTCCCCGCCGATGTGCAGATAGCGGCCGGGTGTGAGCGCGGCCAGCTCCCGCACCACGTCGTTCACGAAGTCGTAGGTGACCTCCTTGTTCACGCACAGCGAGCTGAAGCCGACCTCCGTGCCGGTGTACAGCGGGGGTGCCTGGCCGTTGCAGTTGAGCTGGGCGTAGGAGGCGAGGGCCGCGTTGGAGTGGCCGGGCATGTCCAGCTCGGGGACGACCTCCAGATAGCGGGAGGCGGCGTAGGAGACGATCTCGCGGTACTCGGCCTTGGTGTAGTAGCCGCCCTTGCCGCCGCCGACCTCGGTGGATCCGCCGTAGGCGGCGAGGCGCGGCCAGGAGTCGACGGCGATGCGCCAGCCCTGGTCGTCGCTGAGGTGCAGATGCAGCTCGTTGATCTTGTACAGGGCCAGCTGGTCGATGTACCGCTCGACCTGCGCGACGGTGAAGAAGTGCCGGGAGACGTCCAGCATGGCGCCCCGGTAGGAGTAGCGGGGGCGGTCCTCGACGGTGCCGCCCGCGATCTGCCAGGGTCCGCTCTGCACGGCCTTCTTCTCCACGGCCGCCGGGAGGAGCTGACGCAGCGTCTGGACGCCGTGGAAGAGGCCGGCGGGGGCGCCCGCGGTGATGGTGACACCGCCCGCGTCGCTGTGCAGTCGGTAGCCCTCGGCCCCGAAGTCGCCCTTGGCCAGGTGGAGTCGGATGCCTCCGGTGCCGTGGTCGGTCAGCGGCAGGGAGAAGCCGGTGGAGGGCCGCAGGATGCCGGCGAGGTAGCTGCCGACGCGGCGGACCTCGGCAACGGCGTCGACGCGGACGCGGGTCGCACGGGTGATGCGGTACGGGCTCCCGCCGGGCTCGACGGAGGCGGGCGCCGGGACCACCCGGTCCAGCGGGGTGGGGGCGGCCGCCTGCGCGGTGGGGGCCGCGCCGAGCGTGAAGGCCCCGGCCGCCGCCAGAAGAAGCAACGAACCGAGGATGCGGGGGGTTCGGGGAGTCGTGCTGTGGTTCCGTCTCACATGCGCTCCCTTCAGATGGGGTGACCGTCGGACATGGTCGAGACCACTGTCCCGCAGATCCGGTGAAACAATCCCTCCATGGCAGAAATCATCCAGAAGGACGGCACCTGGACCTTCGACGGCGACGCTCTGCGACTCACCCCCGGCCGGGACAAGAACGTGGGCCTGCTCCGCCGCGAACTGGGCGAACTCGTCGTCCCCCTGGGGGCGTTGGCCGGTGTCTCCTTCGAGCAGGGGCGCAGGTCGGGGCGGCTCAGGCTGCGGCTGCGCGACGGCGCCGATCCGCTGACGCAGGCCACCGGCGGACGGCTCGCCGACTCCGACGACCCGTACCAGCTGACGGTGGAGTCCGACCGCTACGGGGTCGCCGAGTACGTCGCGGACGAGGTGCGCGGCGCGCTGCTCCTGGACGGGGTCTCACCGGCCCCGGTCGCCGAATATCTGCTGCCGGGGCCCTCGCTGCCGATGTCCGCCGCCGCCGGGGACGGCACGGCGAGCTTCGACGGGGAGCGGGTGCGGCTGGAGTGGAACTGGAAGACGGAGGACGCCAAGGCCACCGGCGGCCCCCGGACGATCCCGGTCGCGGAGATCACCGGCGTGCAGTGGCAGCCGGCGGCCGGACTGGACAACGGCCATCTGCGGTTCCTCGTGCGGGGCGCCCCGGCCACGACCCCGCCCAAGTACGACCCGAACGCGGTCGAGCTGTGGGGCTTCAAGAAGGACCCGCTGATGGCGCTGGTGGCCGCCGCCGTACAGGCGCGGCTGCCGCATCCGGCGGCGGAGGCGGACGCGGCGGACGAGCCGCCGCGGCACACCGAGGAGCCGGAGCCCGCCGGGATCGACCATGACGCCCTGCTGCGCCGGCTGCGCGAGCTGGGCGAGCTGCACCGCGACGGGATCCTGACGGACGAGGAGTTCGCCCTGGCCAAGCAGGCGGTCCTCAAGCGCATGTGAGTGTGCGCGCGAGGACCGCCCACGAGGCTCGTCCAGGGACCTACTTCGCCCTGCGCGACACCGTGAAGTGGTCGATGCGGTCGCCGGTCTCGGCGATGCCCGACACCTTCAGCGTGGTCTGCCGGCCGCGCGGCGCGGGGGTGACGTCCACGCGCAGGAAGGAGTAGTTGAGGTAGCGCACCCGGGACCAGGTGACGGTCTCGTCGACCTTGCCGTCCTTGGTGTTGATGAAGGACGCGACCGAGTCGACCTCGTTCTCGTGGCCCTCGTAGGAGTCCGGGGCGCTGAACGCGTACAGGCTGCGGCCCGCCGCGCCGGCCGTGACGTAGACCACGCCCTCGGTCTCGGGGTAGGCGGTGCCGCCGATCGGGAGCTTCTTGGTGACGGCGCCGGCCTTGATGACGTCGGTGCGCTCGTACTGGTGGTTGTGGCCGTTGATGACCAGGTCCACCTGGTACTTCTCGAACAGCGGCACCCACTCCTGGCGCACGCCCCCCTCCGAGGCGTGCGCGGTGGAGGTGCAGTACGCGCAGTGGTGGAAGAAGACGACGACGAAGTCGACGTCGTCGCAGGCCCGGAACTTCTTCAGCTGCCCCTCGAACCACGACGTCTGAGTTCCGCCCGAGATACCCAGGTTCGCCGGGATCTCGAAGGAGACGTCGTTGGGGTCCAGCGAGATGACCGCGGTGTTGCCGTGGACGAAGGAGTAGACGCCGGGCAGGTTCGCGGCGTCCGGGCCGTTGTCCGGCAGGGTCCAGCGGGCCTCTTCGCCGCCGTAGCCGTTGGGCGAGTACCAGGCCTCCATGTCGTGGTTTCCGTAGGAGACCATCCACGGGATCTGCTTGGCGACCGACTCGGTCTGGTACAGGAACTGGTCCCAGGTGCGCGAGTCGAAGCCCGTGTCCGTGGTCTTGCCCTGGCCGGCCGGGTCGCCGTAGGCGATGTCGCCCGCGTGCAGATGGAAGGCCGGGTTCTGGCCGAGGATCAGGCTGTCGTTGGCCAGCGCGTGGTAGCTGACGCCCTGGTCGCCGAAGGCCGTGAAGGTGAACGGCGCCTTGTGGGCGGGGGCGGTGGTGAAGGTGCCGAGGGTGCCCAGCAGGTGCCGCTCGGCCGGGTCGAAGCCCTCGTGGCCGACGCCGTAGTAGTACGTCCTGCCGGGGCGCAGGTGGGTGAGCCGGGCGTGCAGGTAGTACTGCGTGTGGTCGCCGCTCGCGCCGACGCCGGCCGGGGTGTAGAGGCTGCGGACCTCGGCCTCGATCTTGCGGGAGAGGTCCCAGGGGTGGGCGCCGATGCGGATGAACGGGTTCTTCACGGCGACGGGGACCTGCCAGGAGACGGTCATCTCCGTGCGCGGGTCGTTGCCGAAGGCGAGGTGCCGGCCGAAGGGGGCGACGAGAGCGCCGTCGACCCGCTCGGTGGCGGGGGCGGTGGCCTGCGTCGGCACGGCGGCCTGGGCGGTGGCGCCCGGCACGAACGCGCCACCGGCGACGGCCCCCAGCGTGACGGCGCCGCCACGGATCATGGTGCGGCGCGAGAATCTGGCGCGCAGGTACTCATGCTGCTCGGCCATGCTCATGCGCTCGGCCAGCTTCTCGGGTACTCCCATACGAGGAATGTCCATGGCGCCTGAAAATGGTGCACATCTCCAACGAGACGCAAGACACAGGATGGACAGCCGGCGAACAAAGATCCACGAGACCCTCCCACGGAAGGTTGCCCGAAATCGGGCAGGATTCTTGCGAAACCGACGCCGGTACCCCAGGATCTACCGGGTGCACGACGAACTCGTTGATCATCTGTCGCGGTCCACGCCCCTGAGCCGGGGCGAGGCACTGCGGGTGATCCAGGACGTGCTCGCCTACTTCGACGAGTCGACGGAGGACTACGTCCGTCGCCGCCATCGCGAGCTGCAGACCCAGGGCCTGGTGAACTCGGAGATCTTCGAACGGATCGGGGCGGACCTGAAATACCGCGCGGTGGCACCGCCCGAGCTGACGCTCAGGCAGCTGCGGCGCATCGTCTACGGCTAGGAATACCTATATATGTGCGGAATTGTCGGATACATCGGTAAGCGCGACGTCGCCCCTCTCCTCCTGGAGGGCCTGCAGCGGCTGGAGTACCGCGGCTACGACTCCGCGGGCATCGTCGTCACCTCCCCGAAGGCTCCCGGTCTGAAGATGGTCAAGGCCAAGGGCCGGGTGCGCGACCTGGAGGCCAAGGTCCCGGCGCGCTTCAAGGGGACGACCGGTATCGCCCACACCCGCTGGGCCACCCACGGCGCCCCCTCCGACACCAACGCCCACCCGCACATGTCGGCCGACAACAAGGTCGCCGTCGTCCACAACGGCATCATCGACAACGCCGCCGACCTGCGCCGCAAGCTGGAGGCGGACGGCGTCGAGTTCCTCTCCGAGACCGACACCGAGGTCCTCACCCACCTCATCGCCCGCGCCACCGCAGAGAAGCTGGAGGACAAGGTCCGCCAGGCGGTCCGGGTGATCGAGGGCACGTACGGCATCGCCGTGCTGCACGCCGACTTCCCCGACCGGATCGTGGTGGCCCGAAACGGCTCCCCGGTCGTGCTCGGCATCGGCGAGAAGGAGATGTTCGTCGCCTCCGACATCGCCGCCCTGGTCATGCACACCCGGCAGATAGTGACCCTCGACGACGGCGAGATGGCCACCCTGAAGGCCGACGACTTCCGCACCTACACCACCGAGGGCACCCGCACGACGGCCGAGCCCACCACGGTGGAGTGGGAGGCCGAGTCGTACGACATGGGCGGCCACGACACCTACATGCACAAGGAGATCTTCGAGCAGCCCGACGCCGTGGACCGCGTCCTGCGCGGCCGCATCGACGACCGCTTCTCCACCGTGCACCTCGGCGGCCTCAACCTGGACGCCCGCGAGGCCCGGCAGATCCGCCGCGTGAAGATCCTCGGCTGCGGCACCTCGTACCACGCGGGCCTGATCGGCGCCCAGATGATCGAGGAGCTGGCCCGCATCCCCGCCGACGCCGAGCCGGCCTCCGAGTTCCGCTACCGCAACGCGGTCGTGGACCCCGACACGCTGTACGTCGCCGTCTCCCAGTCCGGTGAGACGTACGACGTCCTCGCCGCCGTCCAGGAGCTGAAGCGCAAGGGCGCCCGGGTCTTCGGCGTCGTCAACGTGGTCGGCTCGGCGATCGCCCGCGAGGCGGACGCCGGGATCTACGTCCACGCGGGCCCCGAGGTCTGCGTGGTCTCCACGAAGTGCTTCACGAACACCACGGTCGCCTTCGCCCTCCTCGCCCTCCACCTCGGCCGCACCCGCGACCTCTCCGTGCGCGACGGCAAGCGGATCATCGAGGGCCTGCGCAAGCTGCCGGACCAGATCACCGAGATCCTCAAGCAGGAGGAGAAGGTCAAGGAGCTGGCCGAGCTGTACGCCGACGCCCGCTCGATGCTCTTCATCGGCCGGGTGCGGGGCTATCCGGTGGCCCGCGAGGCCTCCCTGAAGCTCAAGGAGGTCTCCTACATCCACGCCGAGGCCTACCCCGCCTCCGAGCTGAAGCACGGCCCGCTGGCCCTGATCGAGCCGGCCCTGCCGACGGTGGCGATCGTCCCCGACGACGACCTGCTGGAGAAGAACCGCGCGGCCCTGGAGGAGATCAAGGCCCGCAGCGGCAAGATCCTCGCGGTCGCCCACCAGCACCAGGACAAGGCGGACCAGACGATCGTCGTCCCGAAGAACGAGGACGAACTGGACCCCATCCTGATGGGCATCCCCCTCCAACTGCTCGCCTACCACACGGCCCAGGCCCTCGGCCGGGACATCGACAAGCCGAGGAACCTCGCGAAGTCGGTGACGGTGGAGTAACTCCCCGGACGACAGAACGGACCCCCACGTGCGCCACCGGACACGTGGGGGTCCCTTCGGTGCTGCTCGAATCAGCCGGCGGCCGTCACCCCCCGGCCCGCAGCACGCCCCGGAAGCGTCGTCGGCCAGTGGGCCAACGCCGCGGTCGCCGCGTACCACGCCACCGCGCCGGCGACGGCCGCGACCCAGCCCCCGACCTTGGCCAGCGAGGAGCTGTCGGCGAAGGCCGCGACGGCCAGCACGAGCATCGCCAGGAACAGCAGCCCGTGCATGAGCTGCCCGAGGCTGTCGCCGCCCGCGAGGGTCAGCGTGAGCGCCACGAGGGCGAACAGGAGAAGGAAGAGTCCGGCCGCGTGGGCCGACGAGGGACCGCCGACGGCCCAGGTGAACCAGAGGGCACCGAGCGCCACAAATCCCGTACCGGAGGCGCTGTCACGGTCGCGGAAGGCCAGCAGGCCGACGAGGAACAGGGCAACTCCGCCCACATAGTGGGCCACTGACACGGCGTCGGACGCCGCCACGCCATGGATCACGCCAGTCGTACCGAGGCCGAACGCCAACAGGGTGACTCCCAGGGCGAGTCGGCCCACCACCGTAGTGTTTCCGATTCCCGCAGAGACTTCGTTGTCCACGGCGGGCTCCCTTCATGCTGTGCAGTTGCGCGGTGACCGATATATGCCCTTCACAAGGGCACAAACCACCTCTACGCGCGAGTAGTTTCGCGCTGCACAAAGGGAGTCGGGGCACTCAGGGGATGACGATCACGGGCCGCTGCGCCCGCTTGGCCAGCCGGCCCGCGACGGAGCCGAAGATGCGGCCGACGATGCCGTGCGTGGAGCCGACGACGATCGCGTCGGCCTCGTACTCCCGCCCCACCTCTTCGAGTTCGTGGCAGATGTCCCCGCCCCGCTCGACCAGGATCCACGGCACCTCGGCCAGATAGTCCGCACACGCCAGCTCCAGCCCGAGGACCTCGGTGCGATGGTCCGGCACGTCGACGAAGACGGGCGGTTCGCAGCCGGCCCAGACGGTGGTCGGCAGCCGGTTGGCGACATGGACGATGATCAGGCCGGCGTGGGAGCGGTGGGCCATGCCGATGGCGTAGGCGAGGGCACGCTCACTGGAGGTGGAGCCGTCGAAGCCGACGACGACTCCGTGCCGGAAGGCGGGGTCGCAGGACGGGCGTGGCTCTTCCGCCGCCAGGGGCTCGGACGCCGTGGGATCGGCGACGGGCCGCTTGCGGTCCGCGGGTTCGGAGAATTCGTGACCGGCCATGGCTGTCTCGGCGTTGTGATCCTTTATGGGAGGGACGACAGTGTGCGGCGGAGCTGTGTCCGGGAAACATCTTCCCAACCCCATACCCCCAAGGGTACGGCGGCACGCCTCCTGATCCCAGATCCCGCGCACGCTCCGTAAGCGGTCCCCCGATGTCCGTAGGGGTTCACCGGAGCATGCACGAGCGACGCCCGTAACGCAATGGTTGCTGCCCCGTACAGGCGCTTTGCACTGGATTCACAGACGTACGGCCGGTGACCGACGGGTCGAACAGACGTTGAACCCGGGTGACCCACCGCCACAGGGAGTACGAGTGATGCCCGGTCCCCGATCCACCTCCGAGCCGCACCCCGCGCCGGACACCGTGAGCGATGTGATCCGCTGGGCCGCCTTCAGCTGCGTTCTCGTCCCCGTGGTGCTCGTCTGGTACGGCACCTCACTGGCCGGCGCGGCGGGGGCCGCGCTGGGCCTGGTCGCCGTCACGGCCGTGTGCCGGATCCTCCTGCGTCGCTCCGAGCGGTGTGCCGTACGGCACAACCGTTCCGCAAAGCATTGCGCGGAGCAAAGAGGCGGACGTCACAGCCGCCGACGTACACCGGTCGATTGACCTGTTTCCGTACCCTCGAACGCATCTTTTCAGCCAACTTCTCAATATGACCCAAGGGGGGTCCGAACTCCCCCCCAACCCCCGTTCGACCTGCACGGAAAGGGTCCACGGGCAGTCGCGCACCCTACGCGGTTCGGCCACCGCGACAAGGCGCACTTCCCTGCGCCCTCCGCGAGTGCAACGCTTCGTGATCGAATGCTTCACGCCAAGTTGTCATGTCGACAATCTCTGGCGTGTCGAACCGGCCACCGTGAGACCGCGGTAGCCAGTAGATTCGATCTTGAATGTCTTACGGCGGGGGACTCGTGCAGGACCGAGGGGAAACGTGCAGGAGCGACACAACCGAGGAGCCGCGACCACCGAGGGGGGCTTAGCAGTATGAGCCACGACTCCACTGCCACGCCGGAGGCCGCAGCCCGGAAACTCTCCGGGCGACGCCGCAAGGAGATCGTCGCGGTGCTGCTGTTCAGCGGCGGCCCCATCTTCGAGAGTTCCATTCCGCTGTCGGTGTTCGGGATCGACCGCCAGGACGCCGGCGTGCCGCGCTACCGACTGCTGGTGTGCGCCGGCGAGGAGGGCCCGCTGCGGACCACAGGGGGGCTGGAACTCACCGCGCCGCATGGACTGGAGGCGATCTCACGCGCCGGGACGGTCGTCGTACCGGCCTGGCGCTCGATCACCGCGCCACCGCCGGAAGAGGCGCTCGACGCGCTGCGCCGAGCGCATGAGGAGGGTGCCCGTATCGTCGGGCTGTGCACCGGGGCCTTCGTCCTCGCGGCGGCAGGCCTGCTGGACGGCCGCCCGGCGACCACGCACTGGATGTACGCACCGACGCTGGCCAAGCGCTATCCGTCGGTCCACGTCGATCCGCGGGAGCTGTTCGTCGACGACGGCGACGTGCTGACGTCGGCGGGCACCGCGGCCGGAATCGATCTCTGTCTGCACATCGTGCGGACGGACCACGGCAACGAGGCGGCCGGCGCGCTCGCCCGGCGCCTGGTCGTCCCGCCGCGGCGCAGCGGCGGGCAGGAGCGCTACCTCGACAGGTCTTTACCCGAAGAGATCGGCGCCGACCCGCTCGCCGAGGTCGTCGCCTGGGCGCTGGAACACCTCCACGAGCAGTTCGACGTGGAGACCCTGGCGGCACGCGCCTACATGAGCCGCCGTACGTTCGACCGCCGGTTCCGCTCGCTGACCGGCAGCGCGCCGCTGCAGTGGCTGATCACCCAGCGGGTGCTGCAGGCGCAGCGGCTGCTGGAGACGTCGGACTACTCCGTGGACGAGGTGGCGGGCCGGTGCGGCTTCCGCTCCCCCGTCGCGCTGCGCGGTCACTTCCGCCGCCAGCTCGGCTCGTCCCCCGCCGCCTACCGGGCCGCCTACCGGGCTCGCCGGCCGCAGGGCGACAGGCCGGTCGACACGGAATCGGCGCTGTCCGCGGCGGGCCAGTCCGGCCCGCCCCCGGGCCTCGCGGGGCCCGGCCCGCTGGGGCACCCGCCCGCCATGCTGCACCCGGACCGCGACAACGGGGTCCCGATGCAGAGCCGCCGCCAGGCGGCGGGCGCGGTGGGTCTGCTGCCGGGGCCGCGCAGCGGTAGCTGAGAGCAGCCGGGGAAGGGGGGCGAGCACATGCTCGTCCCCCTTCTTCCTTCTTCATCGGTGCGGGCCGGCGAAGGCGGCACGGGCACGGGGCATCCCAAAAGCTGACGTCAGCTTTAGGGTGGTCGCATGAACGATCGCATGGTGTGGATCGACTGCGAGATGACCGGCCTCTCGCTGTCCGACGACGCTCTCATCGAGGTTGCCGCCCTCGTCACCGACTCCGAGCTGAACGTACTCGGCGAGGGGGTGGACATCGTCATCCGCCCGCCGGACCAGGCGCTGGAGACGATGCCGGACGTGGTGCGTCAGATGCACACCGCGTCCGGGCTGCTCGCGGAGCTGCCGAACGGCACGACCCTGAAGGACGCCGAGGAGCAGGTCCTCGCGTATGTGAAGGAGTACGTGAAGGAGCCCGGCAAGGCTCCGCTGTGCGGCAACTCCGTCGGCACCGACCGCGGCTTCCTGCTGCGGGACATGCCGACCCTGGAGGACTGGCTCCACTACCGGATCGTCGACGTGTCCTCCGTCAAGGAGCTGGCCCGCCGCTGGTATCCGCGGGCGTACTTCAACAGCCCGGAGAAGAACGGCAACCACCGGGCCCTCGCCGACATCCGCGAGTCGATCGCCGAGCTGCGCTACTACCGCGAGGCCGTCTTCGTCCCGCAGCCCGGCCCGGATTCCGACACCGCGAAGGCGATCGCCGCCAAGCACGTCCTGCCTGCTCAGTAGGGCTTCGAGGGGGCCGCGCAAGGACGCCGTAAAACGTGTGCGCGAGCACCCCTTCGGACCCTGTAGACTTCTTCTCGGCCGGTCGGGGAAACGACAAGTTCCACCGCCGGTCGTGGTGGGTGTAGCTCAGCTGGTAGAGCACCTGGTTGTGGTCCAGGATGTCGCGGGTTCGAGTCCCGTCACTCACCCTCATCGATCAGCCGGTGACTCCGTCGCGAGACGGGTCACCGGCTGTTTCTTTTGCGCCGTGCCCGGACCGCCCCGCAGCGGCACCTCCCGCACGGCCAGCGCCAGCGCGAACGCCACCGCGCACACCCCGGCGGCCGTCAGAAAGATGTGCCGGGTGCCGGTCGCCACCGCGTGCCGGTACGCCTCGCCCCGCGCCGTGCCCGGCACCGCCCGGGTGAACAGCGAGCCGAAGACGGCCACACCGATCGAGCCGCCGAGGGTGCGGAACAGGTTCGTCGCCGCCATGGCCGCCCCCATGTCCCCGAGCTCCACGCTGTTCTGCGCGAGGGTGGCCGCCATCTGCATGGTGAAGCCCATGCCGAGGCCGACGAGGGCCATCCAGCAGCCGGCGGCGAGCCGGGAGGTGCCCGTGCCCATGGTGGCGAGCGCCAGCGCGCCGGCCGTCAGCAGCAGGGTGCCGAGCACCGGGAACACCTTGTACCGGCCGGTGCGGGACATGACCTTCCCCGCGATGTCGGAGGCGATCACCACCGGGATCATCAGCGGCAGCAGGAGCAGCCCGGAGCCGGTCGCCGTGGCGCCCTGAACGGTCTGCTGGAACAGCGGCAGATAGAGCGCCGAGCCGAACATCACCACGCCGACCGCCGCCAACAGGCCGATACCGAGCGGGAAGTTGCGGTGTCCGGTGAACACACGAGGCGGCAGCAGGGGTTCGGGGGCACGCCGCTGGAGCACGACGAAAGCCGCCGTGCCGAGGACGGCCACCGCGGCCAGGGAGAGTATCCGCCAGGACGTCCAGGCGTACGCCGTACCGGCCCAGGTCGCCGCGAGGACCGCCGAGCCGATCGTGGCCGCCAGCACGGCGATGCCCGCCCAGTCGATGCGCGGCCGGGCCGTGCGCGCCGGGTTCGGCAGCCGGAGCATCAGCTGGACCCAGACCAGGGCGACGATCCCGAGGGGCAGATTGACGTAGAACGCCCAGCGCCAGCCGAGGTGGCCGGTGACCAGGCCGCCGACCAGGGGGCCGCCGACCACTCCGAGGGCCATCACGGAGGCGGTCATGCCCTGGTAGCGGCCCCGCTCCCGGGGCGGCACGAGGGTGCCGATCAGGGCGAACGCCCCGGCGCCGAGCCCGCCCGCACCGATCCCCTGCAGGGCGCGGAACCCGATCAGCTGGGCCATCGAGTGGGCGGCGCCGGCGAGCAGCGAGGCCAGCAGGAAGACCACGACCGAGGCGAGGAAGACGTGCTTGCGGTTGTACAGGTCACCGAGCTTGCCCCAGACGGGAGTCGACACGGCGGTGGCGAGTGTGTAGGCGGTGACAACCCAGGAGATGTGGTCGAGGCCGCCCAGGTCGCCGACGATCGTCGGCATCGCCGTACCGACGACGTTGTTGTCGAGCATGCCCAGCAGCATGGCGAGCATCACGCCGAGCAGCGTCCAGCGGACGTTCTTCGACGGCGGGGTCATGGGTGGGGTGGTCATGGGTGACGGCGTCATGCGGCACAGAAAAGCACACCGATTCACTAAGTGCAATGAGTCAACTTTTTATCCGCGACAACCGAGCGGGTAGGCTGGGGCCATGACGGAGACGATGGGGCGCCGCGAACGCAAGAAGGCCGCGACCCGCCAGGCACTGGCGGACGCGGCACTGCAGCTCTTCCTGGAGCACGGCTTCGACGCGGTGAGCATCAGGGACATCGCGGAGGCGGCCGACGTCTCCACCACGACGCTCTTCAAGCACTTCCCGAGCAAGGAAGCGCTGCTGTTCGACATGGACGCGGACCTGGAACGGGACCTGGTCGCCGCCGTACGCGACCGGGCGCCCGGCACCCCGCTCGTCCAGGCCCTGCGCGAGCACATGCTGCGGGCCTCGGCCTTCAAGTCCGAGTACGGCGAGCAGCTCGCCACGTTCCAGCGGCTGGTCACCGCCACCCCGGCGCTCGTGGAGTACTACCGGCGCATGTGGATGCGGCACGAACGCGCCCTGGCCGAGGCGATCGCCGCCGACAGCGGTGCCCCCGCCGACGACCCCCGCTGCGCCGCCCTGGCCCATCTCGCCCTGGAGGCCCGATCCCTCGCCGCCACGGCCACCGACCGCGCCGCCGCCGTCGACGCGGCCTTCGACCTGCTGGAGCGGGGCTGGGAGGCGACCCGGCCGTAAGCCGCCCAGGAGACCGGGGGTTCGAGCGACGGCGGGGCCGTGTCACCGCTCCGGCAGGCGGCCGATGTCCGACACCGGGCCCAGGTGACCGAGCTTGTCGGGGTTGGACACCGCGTGGATCGCCCGGACCATGCCGTCGGCGATGTCGAGTTCGACCACGCTGGCCACCCGGCCCTCGGCGTCGTACGTCACACCGCCCGGACGGCCGTTGACCCAGGCCGGCCGGAGCCGCGCACCGAGGATCCGGACCCGGCGGAACCCGCCGACCAGCATCTGGGCGATGCGCCGCGGCTCGGTCTCCGACCTGGCGAGCGCCCGCGCCTTGCCGCCGCCGTCGCCCTGGAACACCACCTCCGGGGCGAGCATGCCGAGCAGCGCGTCCATGTCACCGCCCTCGGCGGCCTCGAAGAACCGGCGGGCCAGTTCCTCGCCCTCGGCCCGGCGCACCGGGGGCGGCGCCACGGCGGCGGCCGGCTGTCCGGCGGGGGCGACGCGCTTTCTGGCCCGGGCGAAGATCTGCCGGCAGTTCGCCTCGGACTTGCCGACGATCCGCGCCACCTCCGGGTAGCCGTACCCGAAGACCTCGCGCAGCACGAACACCGCGCGCTCCACCGGGGCGAGGGTCTCCAGCAGCACGAGGAACGCCATCGACAGCAAGTCGGACAGCTCGGCGTGCTCGGCCGGTCCGGTGCGCTCGGCGGGCACGACGACCGGTTCCGGCAGCCAGTCGCCCACGTAGGTCTCCCGGCGCACGCGCGCCGAACCCAGGTGGTTGATGCCCAGCCGCGTCACCGACGTGGTGAGATACGCCTTCACATTGCCGATCGCGGTTCCCGCCCGTCGCGCCCGGGTCAGGCCCAGATAGGCGTCCTGCACGAGGTCCTCGGCGTCGCCCACCGACCCGGTCATCCCGTAGGCGATGGAGAACAGCAACGACCAGTACCCCTCCGGGTCCGCCCCGACCGCCGACCCCGCCACGGAGTCCCCCTTCCGAAGATCCGTTCGACGTCTCGCAGCGTATCCGGCAGTGGGGCTGGTCTGCCCGCCGTGCTCGACATCGCGCCGGTGCCGGTGGCGCCGGAGATGGACGACCGCCGCGCCCGCCCGCGTCCGCTCGCCCCGCCGGCGACCGCGCTACGACGACGCCCGCGTCACCAACTCCGTGGCCAGCACCGCATGTCGGCGCGCCGGCCCCCGCGACAGGGGCGGGCGGCGGTCGGCGATCTCCGCGAGGAGCAGGTCGATCATCGCGCGGCCCATCTCCTCGATGGGCTGACGGACGCTGGTCAGGGGCGGGTCCATATGGCGGGCGATGGCGGAGTCGTCGTAGCCGATCAGCGCCACGTCGTCCGGGATGCGGCGGCCCGCCTCGCGCAGCACCTGCCGGGCGCCGGCCGCCGTCACGTCCGAGCCGGCGAAGACCGCGTCCAGATCCGGGCGGCGCCGAAGCAGCAGCGTCATGGCTCGCCGGCCGCCCTCCTCCGTGAAGTCACCGGGCTCCACCAGGAGTTCGTCCACCTCCCGGCCCGCGTCGCGCAGGGCGTCGCGGTAGCCGTCGACGCGGCGCTGGGCGCCGTAGACGTCGAGGCGGCCGGTGATGTGCGCGATCCGGGTACGGCCGCCGAGGAGCAGATGCTCGACGGCCGAGCGCGCGCCGCCGTAGTTGTCCGAGTCCACCGAGGTCAGCGTCTCGGCGGCCGAGCGGGGGCCGCTGATCACGGCCGGGATCTCCAGCTGGGCCAGCAGATCGGGCAGGGGGTCGTCGGCGTGCACCGAGACCAGCAGGACGCCGTCGACCCGGTGGGCCGCCAGATACTGGGCGAGGCGCCGCCGCTCCCGGTCGCCGCCCGCGAAGATCAGCAGCAACTGCAGCTCGGTGTCGGAGAGTTGGGAGCCGACACCGCGCAGCATGTCCGAGAAGTACGGCTCGGCGAAGAACCGGGTCTCCGGCTCGGGGACGACGAGCGCGATGGCGTCGGTGCGGTTGGCGGCGAGGGCGCGGGCGGCGGTGTTGGGGACGTAGCCGAGTTCCGTGACCGCTGCCTCGACCGCGGCGCGCGTGGCGTCGCTGACCCGGGGCGAGCCGTTGATCACGCGCGAGACCGTGCCCCGGCCGACCCCGGCCCGGGCGGCGACCTCCTCGAGCGTGGGCCGGCCCCCGCCGCGGCCCCGCGCTCCGTGGCTTGCCATGGGCTCCGCCTCTCTCGACCGATTCCTGGTGCCGGCCTGGAATTTAACAGCACCGATCGCCGCGGTTGCCGCCCTGGGGGCTGCGCCCCCGGACCCCCGCCTCGGCCCTGGACGGGCCTCGTCCTCAATCGCCGGACGGGCTCGGGCAGGGCCAAGCTAACGGCCCGATAACTGAACGCAGTTGCCCGCGTCCGCTCCCTTGACACCCCGCGCCGTACCCACGACTCTTCAACACATCACAGATGGGAGCGCTCCCACACTACCTGACACCTACACATCCCGCACGTTCCCCGCCCGCGCCGCAGTGCGTACGACAGGGCCCGATTCCATGCAGTCGGCCGGGGGGTCGGCACGTCAGGCAACAGGAGGACGCAATGCGCACGAGCATCCGCCGGTCCCAGCGGCTGATGGCCCTCGCGGCCGTGGCCGCCCTGGCCACGGGGCTGCTGGCCGGCTGCGCCAAGGACTCGGACGACGGCTCGTCGGACCACTCCGGCGGCGGCAACGGCAGCGACAAGGGCAAGATCACGCTGACCGTCGGCACCTTCGGCGTCTTCGGCTACAAGCAGGCCGGCCTCTACGACGAGTACATGAAGCTGCATCCGGACATCAGCATCAAGGAGAACGTCACCACCCGCACCGACGTGTACTGGCCGAAGGTCCTCACCCGCCTCCAGGCGGGCTCCGGCACGGACGACATCGAGGCCATCGAGATCGGCAACATCACCGAGGCCGTGCAGACCCAGGCCGACAAGTTCGTGGACCTCGGCAAGGACGTCGACACGTCCCAGTGGCTGGACTGGAAGAACGCCCAGGCCACCACCAAGGACGGCAAGCTCATCGGGCTCGGGACCGATGTCGGGCCGATGGCCGTCTGCTACCGGAAGGATCTGTTCCAGAAGGCCGGGCTGCCGACCGACCGCACCAAGCTCGCCGAGCTGTGGAAGGGCGACTGGTCCAAGTACGTCGACGTCGGCAAGCAGTACATGAAGAAGGCGCCCAAGGGCACCAAGTTCGTGGACTCGGCCTCCTCCGTCTACAACGCGGCGGTGGGCGGCGCGAGCGAGCGGTACTACGACAAGGACGGCAATGTCGTCTGGGACAGGTCCGAGGGCGTGAAGAAGGCCTGGAACGCCGCCATGGCCGTCGCCACCAGCGACATGTCGGCGAAGCTGAAGCAGTTCGACCCGACCTGGGACCAGGGCTTCGCCAACGGCACCTTCGCCAGCGTCGCCTGCCCGGCCTGGATGGTCGGCTACATCGAGCAGAAGTCCGGCGACTCGGGCAAGGGCAAGTGGGACGTGGCGGCGGCGCCGGCGGCGTCCAACTGGGGCGGCTCCTTCCTCGGTGTGCCGACCGCGACCAGGCACCAGAAGGAGGCCGTCGCGCTCGCGAAGTGGCTGACCGCGCCCGAGCAGCAGGCGAAGGTCTTCGCCAAGCAGGCCAGCTTCCCGTCGACGCCGTCGGCGTACCCGGGCCTGAAGCCGCAGGCCGACACCACGGCGTACTTCTCGAACGCGCCGCTCACCCAGATCTTCTCCGACGCGGCGAAGACCATCCCCGCACAGCCCCTCGGCCCCAAGGACAAGCCGATCGACAACGCGATCAGCGACATCGGCATCCTCCAGGTCGAGCAGAAGGGCAAGTCGCCGTCGCAGGGCTGGGACGCGGCGGCCAAGGAGATCAAGGACGTGCTCGGCCAGTGAGCAGCCCCAAGCAGGCCCTCACGCACTCCGCGTCGAGCGCCGACACCGCGTCCGGCAGCTCGCCGGGCGCGGCCCGGGGCGCTCACGGTCGGCTCGCGCCGGCGGGCACCGGCTCCTGGCGCAGCCGGCTGTACCGCTGGGACATGAAGGCGTCGCCGTACGCGTTCGTGTCGCCGTTCTTCGTTCTGTTCGCGGCGTTCACCCTGGTCCCGCTGCTCTACACGGCCTGGTACTCGCTGCACCATGTGCAGCTGTCCGGGCTGAACCACCAGACCTGGGCGGGCCTGGACAACTACAAGAACCTTCTGTCCTCGGACTTCTTCTGGAACGCGCTGAGGAACACCCTGGCCATCGGGATCATCTCGACCGTGCCGCAGCTGCTGGCCGCGCTCGGACTCGCGCACCTGCTGAACTACCGGCTGCGCGGCTCGACCGCCTGGCGCGTGGTGATGCTGACGCCGTACGCCACCTCGGTGGCCGCGGCGACCCTGGTGTTCACGCTGCTGTACTCGTGGGACGGCGGCATGGTCAACTGGGTCCTCCACTTCCTCGGGGTGGACCCGGTCAACTGGCGTGAGTCCGACTGGGGTTCGCGGTTCGCGGTGTCGTCGATCGTGATCTGGCGGTGGACCGGCTACAACGCGCTGATCTACCTCGCCGCGATGCAGGCGATCCCGGCCGATCTGTACGAGTCGGCGGCGATCGACGGCGCGAGCCGCTGGCAGCAGTTCCGGCATGTGACGGTCCCGCAGCTGCGGCCCACGATCCTGTTCACGGTCGTCGTCTCGACGATCGGCGCGACCCAGCTCTTCGGCGAGCCGCTGCTGTTCGGCGGGGTCAGCGGGTCCAAGGGCGGCTCGGAGCACCAGTACCAGACGCTCGGTCTGTACATGTACGACCAGGGCTGGATCATCGGCAACCTCGGCAAGGCGTCCGCGATCGCCTGGTCGATGTTCCTGCTCCTGCTGATCGTCGCCGCGGTCCATCTGCTGCTCACCCGACGGCTGAGGAAGTCCTCATGACCACCAGTGAACTGACGCTTCCTCGGAACGTGCGCGCGAAGCGGCGGCGCGGCCGGACGGGCGCCGGCAAGCAGCTGCACGCGGGCCCGGTGACGTACGTCGTACTCACCGTCTTCGCTCTGGTCTCCCTCGCCCCGCTGGTGTGGACGGCGATCGCCGCCTCCCGCACCGACCGGCGGCTGGCCGAGACCCCGCCGCCGCTGTGGTTCGGCGGAAATCTGTTCAAGAATCTCCAGACGGCCTGGGACCAGGCGGGCCTCGGTACCGCGATGTTCAACTCCGTGGTCGTGGCGGGCACGATCACCGTGAGCACGGTGCTGTTCTCCACGCTGGCCGGTTTCGCCTTCGCCAAGCTGCGGTTCCGCTTCTCGGGCCTGCTGTTGCTGCTGACCGTCGGCACGATGATGATCCCGCCGCAGCTGGCCGTCGTACCGCTGTACCTGTGGATGTCGGACCTCGGCTGGTCCAACCAGTTGCAGACAGTGGTCCTGCCGAGTCTCGTCACCGCGTTCGGTACGTTCTTCATGCGGCAGTACCTGCTGCAGGCGCTGCCGACGGAACTGATCGAGGCGGCCCGGGTGGACGGCGCGAGCAGCCTGCGGATCGTCTGGCACGTCGTCTTTCCGGCGGCGCGGCCCGCGATGGCGGTGCTCGGCCTGCTGACGTTCGTGTTCGCCTGGAACGACTTCCTGTGGCCGATCATCGCCCTGAACCAGCAGAACCCGACCGTGCAGGTGGCCCTGAACTCGCTCGGCACCGGGTACGTCCCGGACCAGGCCGTGATCATGGCGGGCGCGCTGCTCGGCACGCTGCCCCTGCTGTTCGCCTTCCTGCTGTTCGGCAAGCAGATCGTGGGCGGGATCATGCAGGGCGCGATCAAGGGCTGACCGTCCTGCCCGGGGGCCGGGCAGGCGCGGCCCGGCCCCCCGCTCGCCCCCCTCGCCATCCCCTTCTCCGGTCTCCTACGACTCTCATGGGAGCGCTTCCATGCCTGAATCCCCTTCTCCGGTAGCCTTTCCCCCCGCCTTCCTCTGGGGCGCCGCGACCTCCGCCTACCAGATCGAGGGGGCGGTGCGCGAGGGCGGCCGCACCCCCTCGATCTGGGACACCTTCAGCCATACGCCGGGCCGGACGGCCGGCGGTGAGACCGGTGACGTCGCCGTCGACCACTACCACCGCTACCGCGAGGACGTCGCGCTCATGGCGGAGCTGGGCCTGACCGGCTACCGCTTCTCCGTCTCCTGGTCCCGGGTGCAGCCCACCGGCCGGGGTCCGGCGGTGCAGGTGGGCCTGGACTTCTACCGCCGCCTGGTGGACGAGCTGCTGGCGCACGGCATCAAGCCCGCGCTCACCCTCTACCACTGGGACCTGCCGCAGGAGTTGGAGGACGCGGGCGGCTGGCCGCAGCGGGACACCGCGTTCCGGTTCGCCGAGTACGCGATGCTGGTCGGCGAGGCGCTCGGCGACCGGGTGGAGCAGTGGATCACCCTCAACGAGCCCTGGTGCAGCGCCTTCCTGGGCTACGGCTCCGGGGTGCACGCCCCGGGCCGCACCGACGCCGAGGCCGCCCTGCGCGCGGCCCATCACCTCAACCTCGGCCACGGTCTCGCGGCGTCGGCGCTGCGCTCGGTGATGCCGGCCCGCAACGAGATCGCGATCAGCCTCAACTCCTCGGTGGTCCGGCCGCTTTCGCCGGAGCCGGCCGACCTGGCCGCGGCCCGCCGGATCGACGACCTGGCCAACGGCGTCTTCCACGGCCCGATGCTGCGCGGGGCGTACCCGTCGTCGCTGCTCGCGGCGACGGCCTCGGTCACCGACTGGACGTACGTCCTCGACGGCGACATGCGCGCGATCAACGTCCCGCTGGACGCGCTGGGCCTCAACTACTACACGCCGACACTGGTCTCGGCCGCGTCCCACGAGGCCAGGGGCCCCCGGGCGGACGGCCACGGCGCCAGCGACCACTCCCCCTGGCCCGGCGCCGACGACGTCCGTTTCCACCAGACGCCGGGCGAGCGCACGCAGATGGGCTGGACGATCGATCCGACGGGCCTGTACGACCTGCTGATGCGGTACACGCGGGAGGCGCCCGGCCTGCCGCTGTACGTGACGGAGAACGGCGCCGCCTACGACGACAAGCCCGACCCGGACGGCCGCGTCCACGATCCCGAGCGCATCGCGTACCTGCACGGCCATCTCTCGGAGGTCCGCCGTGCCCTCGCGGACGGCGCCGACGTGCGCGGCTACTACCTGTGGTCGCTGCTGGACAACTTCGAGTGGGCGTACGGCTACGGCAAGCGGTTCGGCGCGGTGTACGTGGACTACGCGACCCAGGAGCGCACGCCGAAGTCGAGCGCGCGGTGGTACGGGCAGGCGGCGCGGTCGGGGGTGCTGCCCCAGGTGTGAGGGGCGCGAGGGGCGCGGTCGGCGTGCTCAGTCGCCGAGCCCGAGGTGGGCGAAGACGACGTCCCGGGTGCGCAGGACCGCCGCGGGGTCGACGGCCGCGAGGACCGGGAGGGCGTGGTGCCAGCCGTCTCGGGTCAGGGCCTGCGCCAGCAGCTCTCTGGCGTGGAGGAGGTCGGGGCCGGCCGGCGGTGGGAAGAGGAGGGTGGCGAGGCGGAGGGCGGAGTGGGCGCAGTCCCTCGGCTCCGCCATGGGCCGGGTGGGGACGGAGGGGCCCGGCGCACCGGCCGCGTAGGCGGCGAGGTGGGCGAGCGTCTCCGAGCGCTCCTCCTCCCCGGCGGTGCTGTCCAGCGCCATGGCGTGCGCTGCCTCGGACTCGCGGAGCGCGGCACACACGAGGGCGAGTACGGTCGCCGGCCCCCGATCGATCCCGCTCTCCCGTTTCTGCACCAGTCGCTCCAGCGTGTGCCGGGCGGCGGCGGAGTCCGTCGTGGCGGTCAGCAGACAGAACAGGGCCCTGTCCTCGTCCGGCTGGAAGCCGCGGGGGTAGGAGAGGCCGAGCAGGAACTCCATGACCCGACTGCCGCGTACAGGGTCATGGGGCAGGGCGGCGGCGAGGAAGTGCGCCGCCTCGGGGACGAGGGAGTGATCCATGTGCGCGAGGAACGCGTCGAAGAGCCGCTCCGTCGCCTCCGGGGCATGCGCCCACAGTCCTTCTGCCGCCAGAGCACGCGCACGATGCGACATCGAGTCGCCCGACAGCTCTCCCGCGATCTGTTCGACGGCTTCCCCGAGCCGGTCCGCCGATGCCGACCGGGCCCAGGCCTGGACGATCGCGGTCGCCGTGTTCTCCCGGACCCACCCGTCCTGCGACATCCGTGTCACACGGGCCGCCTGTCGGACGCAGTGCAGCGCCGCTTGCGCGTCGGTGTCCGCCGAGGCGACGGACACGGCCGCATATGCCCAGGCGCGTACGTCCGGTGAGCCGATGGTCGCCACGAGCCGCTCGGCCTCCTCGGCCCGGCCCGCGCGGGCAAGCGCTCCGGCGAAGACGGCGAGCCGCTCGTCCCGGTTGCTGTAGGCGGCCGCGCCCTCGGCGTCTCGGACCTGCTGAGCCTGGTCGAGCAGGCGCAGGCACCGGGCGGTGTCCCGGTCGGCGAAGTGGCGGGCCAGGGCGGCGAACCCCGCGGCGACCGTTCTCGGCGAGGCCCCCGTCGAAGCAGACAGCAATCCCTCCAGCCGATCGGCGGCTCCGGCTCCGGTCAGCAGATCGACGATGCGGGAGGCCGCGCGGTCGTCCTCGTCGAAGGGCTCCTGGTCCTCCTGGGAGGCCACGAGCACGGCCCAGGCCTGCTCGGCGCTGCCCGCACGGGCCAGCCCTTCGGCGATCGCGAACCACGCGTCCGCCCAGAGCCTGTCCTGCGCAGGTGGCCCGTACGTGCTCGGCGTCCCGGAAGCGCGAACCGGCGGCGTCCGCACGGAACTTGAAGCGGGGGAAACCGAGGCTGGTGCAGGTCAGCACCGCGTCCAGCTCGCCGACGCGGCCGTAGGAGACCGGCGCGACCCCTTCGTGCGGGACGGCCGGTTCCATGGCGAGGAGCGCGATGTCGATGCCCTGGTGCCGCCAGGTCACCGCCGCCCCCGCGGTCCGCTCCTCGGGGCGGTCGGCCTGGAAGCGGGTCCGGATCCGCGCGGCGCCTTCGACCACGTGCGCGGCGGTCAGGACCAGACCCGCCGAGACGAGGTATCCGGTCCCGCGCCGGCCCCCGCCCTCCGGCAGGCTGACGATGATCTCGGCGACGCGCTCCGGCCGAAGACCGGGTTCAGCGCTCGCCGTCAACCTCGCCGCCCGCGATCAGAACGGGCCGGACCGGGCTGCCGTCCGCCGGGACGGCCTTCGGGGCCAGGGTGACCTTGATCCGCTGGGTCTGCGCGTGTGCGTACTTCCCGCTCGCGCCCGCGTCGACCACCCACAGCCGCACCTTGGCGTCCGCGCCCGCCTCGCGCGTGACCGCGACGGTCGCCTCGACCTCCACCGGCCCCAGTTCGAACCGGACGAGCTGCCCGTCCCCGTCCGCCACGGCAGACGTCAGCTGCGCCCTCAACTCGCGGATCATGTCGGACAGTTCGATCACTGCGCCCCCTGGTGCACCGGATGCCCCGATGCTACCGGGGGGCGCGGGGGGCGGGTCAGTTGAAGGCGCCGAACGCCTTGGAGAAGGCGTTCTTGTCCTGGACGATCGAGCTGCAGGTCGGGTCGGCGGAGTTCTTCGCGCCGCCGTCGCACTGCTTGTCGCGGGCGGCGGACCACATCGACAGGCCGCCGAGGCCCTTGGACTTGGCGAAGTTCACCAGCTGGGTGGCGTCGTCCACCTTGAAGACCTCGGAGGAGACGTCGTTGACGCCGATCATCGGGGTGACCGCGACCGCCTTCCAGGCGGCGGAGTCGGACAGCCCCAGCACGCCCTTGATCTGGGCCTGGGTGGCGGTCGCGGCCTGCTGGGCGTAGTCGCCCATGTCGCCGCTGTAGGAGGCGCCGTAGTCCATCGCCATGATGTTGACGGTGGAGATCTTCGCGCCGTTGGACTTGGCGTCGGACAGCAGGTTCACGCCGTCCTGGGTGAGGCCCTCGGGCATCACCGGGAGGGTGAAGGAGACGTCCAGGTCCGGGTGGAGCGCCTGGAGCTTCGCTATCGCCTTGGCCCGCAGGGTGTTCGCCGCCGTGTTCGGCAGCGCCCCGCCCTCGACGTCGAAGTCGACCTTGGTGAGCTTGAACGCGTCGACCGCCTTGCCGTACGCCGCCGCCAGCGCGTCGGCGGAGGAGCAGGTGGTGGCCAGCTCCGAGCCGGAGGCGCCGCCGAAGGAGACCCGCACGTCACCGCCCTTGGCGCGCAGGGCGCCGATCTGCTGGGCCACCGCGTCGCCGTTCAGGTCGCTCACGCCGCCCCACTTGGGGGTGCAGCCGCCGCCGTCGGTGACGAACGCGAGGTTGTAGTTCTTCACACCGGTGGCGTCGGCCGCGCCGACCAGGTCGAAGGCCGGGTAGAGGGAGGTGTCGACGTACGGGGCGAAGCCCGCGGCGGCCTTGGTCCCGCTGCCGCTGCCGCCGCCGGTGGTCGGGGTGGCGGTCGGGGCCGGGGTGCCGGTCCCGGTCGGGGTGGGGGTGGCGCTCCTGGTCGGCGTGGCGGTCGGGGCCGGCGACCGGGTCTCGGTGGGCCTCCCGCTCGGCTCGGGGGTGGCGCCACCGTCCGCGGAGCACGCGGAGTTGTCGATCCGACAGCCCGTCGGGGCGCCGCCGCCGTCGACCACGAAGCCGACGGTCACCGACTTGCCGGGGGCGAGGCCCGCGGTGTCCCACGTGGCGGGCTTCACGGTGACGTGCGAACCGCTGACGCTCGACTCGCCGTTCCACAGCGAGCTGAGCTTGGCGCCCGCCGGGAGGTCGAACTCCAGGGTCCAGGTCTTCTCCTGCTGACCACTGTTGTTGGTGACGACGTACTGGCCGGTGTAGCCGGTCGACCAGTCGCTGGTCCTGGTGTACGCGGCGTTCACGCCGGCGGCGTTGGCGGTGCCGGTGAGCAGGACCGCGCCGCCACCGACGACGGCCGCGGCCACGAGACCGCCTATCGCCTTGTTCCTGCCGCTGATCCTGCGCCGATGCGTGGTCATGCGCGTGCCTGCCTTCGCTGTTCACGGGGGTGAGGTGCGACAGCACGCTAGCGATCCGGAATCGGGCAATTCGCCTGATCGGGACGGCCGTTGCAGACCTTAGGGTTCGCTTAAGAAAGGCATCGGGGGCGATTAATGGTCGAGACCGGAGGGGACCGGTTTGCCCGATCGGCGTCTTCGGACCCGCCCCCGGTGCCCGCGCCCGACCGGCCCCCGCCCGTCCAGCTGGAACCAGATCCGCACCTCCGCACCGCCCAGCACCGAGGCGCCGAGGCGGACGTCCCCGCCGGTGGACTCGGCGAGCCGGCGCACGATGTCCAGCCCGAGGCCGGTCGAACCGGCGCTCCCGGAGCCGCGGCCGCGGGCCATCGCCGCGTCCGGGTCGGGTATGCCGGGGCCCGCGTCGGAGACCAGCACGATCACCGCGTCCTCGCCGTTGTGCACGTCGAGTGCGAAGGCGGTGCCCTCGGCGGTGTGCCGGAAGACATTGCCGAGCAGGGCGTCGAGGGCGGCGGCCAGATCCGCGCGGGCCACGGGTATGCGTACCGGCCGCTCGACGCCGGCCACCCGCCATTTGCGGCCCTCGTCCTCGGCGAGCGCGGACCAGAACTCCATGCGCTCGCGCACCACTTCGGCCGCGTCGCACCCGGCGCCGGGCCCGGCCGCGACCGTCTGCGGCTTGGCCTCGCGGGCCGTACGGATGATGGTGTCGACCTCGCGCTCCAGCTGGGCGACGGCGGCCCGGGTCTGCTCCGCGGCGGGTCCGGCGCCGAGGGAGGCCGCGTTGAGCCGCAGGACGGTGAGCGGGGTGCGCAGCCGGTGGGAGAGATCGGCCGCCAGCTCTCTTTCGTTCGCGAGGAGTTGGACGACCTGGTCGGCCATGGAGTTGAAGGCCACCGCCGCGAGCCGCAGCTCGGTCGGGCCGTCCTCCGGCACCCGGGCGCCCAGCCTCCCCTCGCCCAGTTCGTGCGCGCCCCTCACCAGCCGCTGGGCGGGCCGCACCATGCGCACCCCGAGCCGGTCGGCGACCGCGACCGAGCCGAGGATCAGCGCGATGCCGACGGCCGCGAGCACCGCCCAGGCCGTGCCCACGCCGTTGGTCACCTCGGACTCGGGCACGAAGACCTCGACGACGGCGATGTCGCCGGAGCCGAGCGCGACCGGCTGGAGCAGGGTCGAACCGCCGGCCACGGTGGTCGTGGAGGCCCGGCCCATTCTCCGCACGGCCTCGATGTCGCGGTCGGCGGCGCGCTGCCGGCCGAGGTCGAGCGCGGACCGCGCGTCACCGGCGGGCAGATGCACGGCCATCCCGGAGTCGGCTCCGGCGGAGGCCACGACCCGCTCCAGTTTGTCCCGGTCGGTGGTGATGGACAGGGCGGGCGCGACCGCGGCGGCCTCCCGCTCGGCATTGGAGAACGCCCGGTCGCGGGCCATCTCCTTGACGACCAGGCCGAGCGGCACGGCGAAGGCGACCACGACCATCACGGTGACCGCCAGGCAGACCTTGACCAGAGCCCACCTCATCGCGCCGGCTCCCCGTCCATGGGCGGCTCCAGCTTCACGCCGACCCCCCGGAGCGTGTGCAGATAGCGGGGCCGAGCGGCCGTCTCCCCCAGTTTCCGGCGCAACCAGGACAGATGGACGTCGATGGTCTGGTCGTCGCCGTAGGACTGCTGCCAGACCTCCGCGAGGAGTTCCTTGCGCGGGACGACCACCCCGGGCCGGCCGGCCAGGAAGGCGAGCAGATCGAACTCGCGGCGGGTGAGGTCGAGCCGGACCCCGTCCAGTTCGGCCTGGCGGCGCAGCGGGTCGACGGTGAGGCCGCCGACGCGGAGCACGGAGGAGGGCGGGGGCTCCGCACCGCCGGAGCGGGCGCGGCGCAGCACGGCGGCCATCCGCGCCGAGAGGTGCTCGACGGAGAACGGCTTGGTCAGGTAGTCGTCCGCACCGGCGTTGAGCAGCCGGACGATCTCCGTCTCGTCGTCCCGGGCGGTGGCGATGATGACGGGCACGTCGGTGATGCCGCGGAGCATCTTCAGCGCCTCGGAGCCGTCCAGGTCCGGCAGTCCGAGGTCGAGGACGACCACGTCGAAACGGAAATGGGCGACCTCGCGCAGCGCCTCCAGTGCCGTACCGACGCTGCGCACGGTGTGTGCGGCGTCGGTCAGATGCCGGATGAGCGCCGAGCGTACGAACTGGTCGTCCTCGACCACGAGCACACTTGCCATGCGCCGCACCGTACGCCATGCGGACCACACCGGGCGGGCGCCTGTGGACAACTCGCGGCGGGTGCGTGCGGCGCTGCTCTGCGGCAGTATGGCCCGCGATGCGCAGAGGACTCGTACACGTACTGGCGTGGCTGCTCGCGACGGGAGCGGCGGTCACGCTGTCGTGGTGGGGTGTGCACACGGTGATGGCCGGGACGGCGTACGACCCGCCGCGCGCCCTGCCGATCACGGACGCCGACACCACCACGCACGGCGCTCAGGCCGTGGGTTCGCCGACACAGCGGCCGTCCCCGTCGAGACGGCCGTCGACCGGCCCGGCCACGCCGTCCTCCCCCGCCCACACCCCCCGGACGCCGGGCCACTCGCCCACCGCCTCCGCACCTGCTTCCGCGTCCGGCCAGGTCAAGTCCTACGACACCGATGGCGGGCGGGCGGTGTTCGAGCTGGGTCCGGCCGGCGCCACGCTGGTCTCGGCGACCCCGGGGGCCGGTTGGTCGATGCAGGTGTGGAAGACCGGGACATGGATCCGGGTGGAGTTCAGCCGGGGCACCGGCCGGGTGTCGGTGATCTGCACCTGGCACGACGGGCCGCCGCATGTGGAGATCGGCACCTACTGACCGCCGCGAGGCCACGGCCCGGTCAGGCGGCGCGGACGACGCGGACCGCGCCGCCATGACGCGAGTTGTACCGATTCGCCACGGGTTGCCGGTCCCTAGCGGAACACCGAGGCGGGTGGGGCCGGGGAGGCCGCCGCCGTGTCGTCCGTCACCGGGAGCGCGCCGCCGGTGAAGTCCGTGAGCGGCTTGCCGTGCTCGACCCGGGCCGGGTGCGGGTCGGAGGCGGCGCGACGGGTGAGTTCGGCGAGCGGGAGCGGGGCGTCGCAGGCCACCAGGATCGCGTTGCCGAAGCGCTTGCCGCGCAGCACGGCGGGGTCGGCGATCAGCGCGAGTTCGGCGAACCGGGCGGCGGCGGTGGCGATCTGGCGGCGCAGATGCGCGAGCGGCGGGCCGTCGGCGAGGTTGGCGGCGTAGACCCCGGACGGCTTCAGGGCCCGGCGGACCTCGTCGAGGAACTCGGTGGAGGTCAGGTGGGCGGGGGTGCGGGCACCGCTGAAGACATCGGCGATGATCAGGTCCGCCCAGCCGTCCGGCACCTTGGCGAGACCCGCGCGGGCGTCCGCCGAGCGGACCCGGATCCGGGCGTTCGGATCCACCGGAAGCTCCCGGCGGACCAGTTGGACCAGGCTCGCGTCCCGCTCGACGACCTGCTGGGTGGAGCGGGGGCGGGTGGCGGCGACGTACCGGGCGAGGGTGAACGCGCCGCCGCCGAGGTGCACGGCGTGCACCGGCTTACCGGGCGGGGCGACCAGGTCGATGACATGGCCGATGCGGCGCTGGTACTCGAAGGAGAGGTGGGCGGGGTCGTCCAGGTCGACGTGCGACTGGGGCGCGCCGTCGATCAGCAGCGTCCACGCCCGGCTGCGGTCGGGGTCGGGGACGAGCTGTGCGAGCCCGCCGTCGACCGCCTCCACGACGGCTTCGGCGACGGCCGACCCGCGCCGCGCCTGCCGTGTGTTCCTGGGCCTGCCCATCCGCCCATTCTCGCAGGCCGTACGGGCTCGCGCCGCATCGGCGACCGGCCGGACCCCACGACCGGCGCGGGCCGGTGCCGACGTGCGGTGGGCGTCGGCGCTCCGTGGCGGGTCGGTGCGGGTGGCGTCTCACGTGCATGCGGGTGGTGTCTCAGGTGCAGCTGTCGGCGGCCTCGATCAGCCGGGCCGCCTCGCCGAGGGCCCGGCGCAGCACGACCGGGTCCGTGGCGAGGTCGGCCTCGCCGGGCGGCAGCAGCCAGTCGGAGCCCTCCACCGGCGGCTCCGGGTTCAGTTCCAGTCCGCGTCCGTCCGTCTCCGTGCAGGTGCTGCCCGGCACGTCCCAGCAGGCGGCCGTGCCGGCCGGGACCAGGAAGCCGAGGGTGGCGCAGCCGCCGTCGTGCAGCACGGGTCCCATCGCGTCGCCGACGCCGCGCCGCAGGATGTCGACCGCCTCGAGGCCCTGCCGGGCCGGCACCGTCACGAGGTCGCAGGCCGCCGCGTCCACCACGGACGACGACGGCGACGTACAAGGATCGTTGCTCTGGCTGGTCTCCATGCCGGCCTCCACCACACAGCCCTGTTGCGGTCCATGGAGTCCAACGCACGAGCGCGTCAACGGCTACGGCACAAGTGCGCCGCAAAGGATGGCACTTCATGGCAGATCGTGGATGAGATATCCGGTTTGTAGCCAAACACAGCGTGGCGGGTCCTTCACAGCAGGTACGTTCATGCCCGCCGGAACCAGGGCGTCACTCGGACAACTCGTCCCGAATCCGTCCCGGATCCGGCATGGTTCGACGGTTCGCACGAGAGGACCCGGCCATGGCGTCGTCAACCGTGACCTCGTCACAGCCCGAACGGCCACCCCGGCCCAACCTCGCCTTCCGGCAATTGCGCGGCAGGCGTTCACCGGCCGAGTTCGCGGCGCTCGTACGGCGTGCCGCGCGCGAGATCGGTGAGCGGGTGAGCTGTGACGCGCGTTACGTCGGCAGGGTCGAGGCGGGCGAGATCCGCTGCCCCAACTACGCCTACGAACGGGTGTTCCTGCACATGTTCCCCGGTCGCACGCTCACCGACCTCGGGTTCGCGCCCCGTTCGACCGTCCGCGGCCGCGCCGCGCGTACGGCGACGGACGCGCCCGGGGCACTCATCGTCATCGGTGAGCGCCAGGGGGCCGGTGAGACGCCGGGGGCGTGCGAACCGTATGACACACCGGGTGTGCACGACCGGCACGACCCGCACGAGCCGTACGCGAAAGACCACCTGAACCACGAGGAGAGCGACGTGCTGCGTCGCGCATTCATGACCGGCGGAGGCGCCACAGTGGCCGCCGCCACGCTGAGCCCGCTGGGGCTCACCACGGACGCCACGGCACCGGTACGGCCCGCCCGCCGGCCCGGCAGCCCCGAGGCGGCCGCGCTGGAGGAGGCCGTCCGCCGGATCCGGCTGCTCGACGACCGGCACGGCGCGGACGGTCTCTACCGGCGCGCGGCGGCTCCGCTGCGCGCCGCCTACGCGCTGCTGGACGCCGGCGCGACCCGGCAGACCACGGCCGAACGACTGCACTCCGGCGCCGGTGAACTCGCCATCTCCGTGGGCTGGCTGGCGCACGACTCCGGTCGCTTCGACGACGCACGCTCGCACTACGCGGAAGCGCTGGCCACGGCCCGGATGACCGGGGACCCGGCGCTGGAGGCGCACGCGTTCTGCAACACCGCGTTCCTGGCGCGGGACGCCGGCCGCCCCCGGGAGGCGGTCCGCGCGGCACAGGCCGCACAGCGCGCCGCCCGCTCCCTGGGTTCCGACCGGCTGATGTCACTGCTCGCGCTGCGCGAGGCGGGCGGCTGGGCGGGGCTCGCCGACCGCACCGGCTGCGAGCAGGCGCTCGTGCGGGCGCAGACCTTCTTCGGGCGGGGCCGCTCGGACGCCGACCCCGAGTGGATGAGCTTCTACGGAGAGGCCGAGCTGGAGGGCCTGGAGGCGCAGTGCTGGTCCACGCTGGGCGACTGGCGGCGCGCGTCCCGGCATGCGCGCCGGGCGGCGCATCTGCAGGATCCGCACTTCACCCGGAACATCGCGTTGTACACCGCGGAACTGGCCGACGACCTCGCCCGCGAGGGTCGGCCCGACGAGGCGGCGGAGGCGGGGCTGCGGGTGCTGACCCTGCTGGACCAGGTCCAGTCGTCCCGGATCCAGTCGATGCTGGCGGGGACGGCACGCGTGTTGCTGCCGCACCGGCGGGCGTCGGGGGTGTCGGACTTCCTGGACCGGCACGCGTCCGCGCCGAGAGCTGCGCGGGCATAGGCGGTCAGAGGGTGGGGGCACCGGTGCGCTTCGGGCTGCGGGTGCGTCGTGACCGGTCGAGCAGTTCCCCGCGCCCCTGGGGAACTGCAGTCGCCGCACGCCCGCGGCGCACCGTGGCCGAGGGGAGCCGAGGGGCTGCCCCACCCCCTGCTACCCCGCCAGGTGCCCCATGTCGTTCCAGCTCTCGATCGCCGGATCGCCGTAGGCCCAGCCGAGGACCGACAGTGACGTCGGGTTGAGGCGGATGCGGGCGGCGAAGTCCAGGGGGAGGCCCAGCCAGCGGGCGCCGATGGAGCGCAGGATGTGGCCGTGGGCGAAGACCAGGACGTCCCGGTCGGCCGACCGCGCCCATGCCACCACCTCGTCGGCACGCGCGGTCACGTCGGCGACGCTCTCGCCCTCGGGCACCCCGTCCCGCCAGATCAGCCACCCCGGCCGCACGGCCTGGATCTCGGCCGGCGTCATGCCCTCATAGGCGCCGTAGTCCCACTCCATGAGCGTGTCCCACGTGGTGGCCCGGTCACCGAAACCGGCCAGTTCGCACGTCTCACGCGCGCGTGCCAGCGGGCTGGTGCGCACCTCCACCCCCGCCAGCCCGTCCAGCGGGGCGCGGTGCAGCCGCTCGCCGAGCAGCTTGGCCCCGCGCCGGCCCTCCTCCAGCAACGGCACGTCGGTCCTGCCCGTGTGCTTGCCGGACAGCGACCATTCCGTCTGTCCGTGCCGGGCCAGCAGGATGCGCGGTGCCATGAGGGACCTTTCCGGGAGCGGGACGCCACACAGACGCCACGGGAACAAGAAGAGAGGACTTCTCCATCATCGCTCACACCCGTTCGGGGCAACCCGGTGGCCGATCTCGGCGTCTTTGTGGGCCGGAGGGCCCGCATGGGCGAGATACGGACGCCGTAAAGTGGCACGGTCGCCCACCGGGGCGCACCACACAGCAGAAGGGGGAGGGCGATCGGATGCCGCCGACCGAGCCACCGGGCACCGAGGAGGTCCCGCGTACCCGGCTGCGCTGGTGGACCGAGCTGCCCCTGATCCTCCTGGTCTACGGCTGCTACTCGGCCGGCCGCCTCCTCGCGCGCGGTGACGTGCACAGCGCCGTCGACCACGGCCTGGCGATCCTGCGCCTCGAGAAGGCCCTGCACCTCAACGCCGAGCACCCGCTCAACCGGCTGTTCACCCGTGCGCCCTGGCTCGGTGTGCCGGCGGACTTCTGGTACGCCTCGCTGCACTACCTGATCACGCCGGCCATCCTGATCTGGCTGTTCCGGGCCCGCGCCGAGCACTACCGGCGGGCCCGCACCTGGCTGATGACCTCCACCTTCATCGGCCTGATCGGCTTCACGCTGATGCCGACCTGCCCGCCCCGGCTGCTCGCCGCCGGGCACGGCTTCGTGGACACCATGGCGCAGTACAGCTCGTACGGCTGGTGGGCCGGGGACGCGAGCGCGCCGCGCGGCATGGGCGGGATGACCAACCAGTACGCGGCGATGCCGAGCCTGCACGTCGGCTGGGCGCTGTGGTGCGGCGTGATGCTGTGGCGCCACGGCGGCACACGCCTCGCGAAGATCCTCGGTGTCGTCTATCCGCTGGGGACCGCGCTCGTGGTCATGGGCACCGCCAATCACTACTTCCTCGACGCGGTCGCCGGTGTCGCCGTGATGGGCGTCGGCTTCCTGCTGGCTCCGCACGTGATGCGGGGCCTGGACCTGCTCCGGTCCCGGCTGTTCCCGCGCCGCACAGCCGTCGCGGGCGCCACGGGGTCCCCGATTGTCAGTGGCGGATGCCAGACTTCCGCGGGTGAGCGAATTCCACGGCAGCGCGAGTCCCGGCTCGACGCCGGGGCCGAACCGGACGCCTCCCCGAGCGACGCGGGCGAAGGGGCTGCGGCACCGGCTCGCTGAGCTGCGCGGTCCCGACGTACCGGCCAAGGCCCTGGACGCGCGCGCCCTCGCGGCGCTCGCCGCGAACCCAGGGTGCGCGCGGCGGGCGATCCTGGACGGCGCCGGGGTGGACAAGGCGCGGCTGGCGAGCGCGCTGGGCGCGCCGTCCGCTTTCGGGCAGTCGCAGTTCGCGCTGACCCGGGGCAACGCGTTCGAGGCGCGGGTGAAGGCCGACGGCGGCGCTGAGCTGCTGCGGCTCGCCCATGCCCGCCTCGACCCGGGTGCCGAGCCACCCGCCGGGGCCGCCGTGCCCGACCTGAGCGCACACGGCCCCGAGGGGCGTACCGCGCGTACGGCACTGGCGCTGCGCGAGGCCGCGGGCGCGGGCGGCTGGACGCTGCTCGACCACCCGATGCTGGCGCTGGACGTCGCCGGCTCGCCCGCCTTCCTGGAGCCGGACGCGGTGGTGGTGCACCCCGACGGCAGCTGGTCGGTGGTGGAGATCAAGTCCTTCCCGATGCTGGACGGTTCGGCGGACCCGGCGAAGGTCGGCGCCGCGGCCCGGCAGGCGGCGGTGTACGTACTGGCCCTGGAGGAGGTCGCCGCGCGGCTCGCCCCGGTCCCGCGCGTCCATCACCGGGTGCTGCTCGTGTGCCCGAGGGACTTCTCGAACCTGGCCGCGGGCTGCGCCGTCGACGTCCGCAAGCAGCGCGCGGTCACCGCCCGGCAGCTGGCCCGGCTCACCCGGATCGAGGAGATCGCGAAGGTGCTGCCCAAGGGCGCGACTTTCGCGCCCGACCGCGGTGCCGAGGAGCTGACGGCCGCCGTGGAGGCGGTCCCGGCGACGTACGCGCCCGAGTGCCTGTCCGCCTGCGAACTGGCCTTCCACTGCCGCGAACGCTCCCGCGAGGCGGGCGCCGTCACCCGTCTCGGCCGGCCCCTGCGGGCGGAGCTGGGCGGTCTGACCACGGTGGAGGACGTCCTCGCGGCGGCCCGCGGCGAGCGGGGCGACCCGGACGACCCGGCGGTCGCGGCCCTGCGCCGGGCGGCGGCCCTGCGCGCGGAGGCCCTGCGGACGGCCGAGGCACGCGCGTGTGCGGACGCGGAGGTGGCGGCACTGTGTCCCTGATCACCACCCTCGCCCGCCTCGAGGCCGTCAGCAGCGGGCGCGCCCAGCCCACCGCGACCGTCCGGCACCGGCATCTGTCCGAGCGTCCGCTGGTGTTCGTGCCGCTCACCACCGCCGGTGAGGCGGGCGCCCCGCTCGGCGCGCTGGTCGGTACCGACCGGGACGCCCCGCGCCTGCTGGTCGTACCGCAGCCGCGCGACCGCGATCTGCGGTTCTCGTTCCTCGCCGACCTGGCCGACACCGTGCTGCCGTACCTCGACTCCCACGCCGAGTCCGTGGAGGCGGCCGAGCGCACCGAGACCGATCCGGAGACCGGCAAGCGGGTCAAGGTCGAGGTGGAGCTGTGCGCGGACGCTCCCCAGCTGATCGTGCCGAGCCGCGCGGGCCTGGACCTCGTACGGCTCCTCGGCCGCTCGATGCGGTTTCGCCGCACGGCCGAGCAGGACCCGGAGGCGCCCCATCCGGCGCCGCCCCGGATCCCGCTGCTCGGCCGCTGGCTGACCCACTACGGCGAGCGGTCCCGGGTCCCCGGCTCCGCCCTGCTGCTGGCACTGACCGATGTGCTGTCCCGGCACTGGGCGACCGGCCAGTCCGGGCTGGAGGACCAGCACCTGGGCGCGCTGCTCGCCTGGATCGACCCCCCGGACGGCACCCGCGGCGACGAGGCCGCGCGCGGCGCCGAGCTGGCCCGGGACGCCGCGGGCCAGCTGCTGTGCCCGCCGGCCGGCCCCGCCACCGACCCGGCGTTCGACAACAAGCTGCTGGCTCCGGCGATCGAGCGCTACGACCGCGCGCGCACCGCGCTGGCCGCGGCCGAGGACGCCCTGGCCGCCGACGACCGGCTGGCCGCGCTCACGGCGGCCGAGCGGGAGGTCCGCGACCTGGTGGAGAGCCGCACCCGGCCCACCTGGGACGCGGTGTGGCGGGGCCTGGACCTGCTGCGGGCGCTGCCGCAGGGGGCGCATGCCGAGGAGCGCTGGACCCGAGACCGCTGGTCCTTCACCGGCCATCGCGACCGGGTGCTGGCGGGCGAGCCTCCGCAGCCGCGCCGGGACGACGCGGTGACGGCGGCGAACAAGCTGGCCGCGCGCGAGCGCGAGCAGGCCCGGCTGGAGGCGCAGGAGGCGCTGGACGACCCGCTGGTGATGGCGGGACGGCGGCTGGCCGGGGAGGCGTTCGCGGGCGAGGTGACCGATGTCGTCCTCGCGTACAGCGAGGGCAAGCGGCCGAGCCCGCGCCCGCTGGTGACGGTCCGCACGGACGACCGGCCGCATCTCGCGGAGCGCGCCCGGGTGTATCGCTCGCTGGGCGGCAAGCCGCAGTCGGCGGAGCTGGTCGGACAGGAGGCCGAGGGCGTGCTGGTCCTTCGCGTCCTGGACAGGATGGGCCGGGGCAGGGAGCCGGAGCCCGGTTCGGTGCCGGAGAAGGGCGACCGGCTCTGCTTCACCCTGTTCGAGCACGAGCAGCGCGGCGGCGCGAAGCTGCCCGATCCGCAGGACACGCCGTGGACGCACGGCGGCCCGCCGGGTGAGCCCGCGCCGGAGGCCCCCGACACCGTGACCGAGGAGGACGTGCTGTGACGACGGTCGACTTCGACCCCGGAGCCGCTGCCGCCCGCGCCACCGACGCGATCCTCCACGACACGCTGCACGGCACCGAGCGAGGAGTGGTCGTGGACTCCCCGCCGGGCGCCGGAAAGTCGACGCTCGTGGTCCGCGCGGCGCTCGAACTGGCCGACGCGGGACGCCCGTTGATGATCGTGGCGCAGACGAACGCCCAGGTGGACGACCTGGTCCTGCGGCTCGCCGAGAAGAACCCGGACCTGCCGGTCGGCCGCCTGCACAGCAGCGACACCGACGCCTACGACAAGGCCCTGGACGACCTGCCGCAGGTCCGCACGTCCGCGAGGGCAGCGGACCTCGGCGGGCTGCCGGTGGTGCTGTCCACGGCGGCGAAGTGGGCGCACGTGAAGGTCGACGAGCCATGGCCGCACGCGATCGTGGACGAGGCGTACCAGATGCGTTCCGACTCCCTGCTGGCCGTGGCGGGCCTGTTCGAGCGGGGGCTGTTCGTCGGCGACCCGGGGCAGCTGGACCCGTTCGCGATCGTCGGCAGCGAGCAGTGGGCGGGCCTGTCGTACGACCCGTCGGCGTCGGCGGTGACCACGTTGTTGGCGCACAACCCGGCCCTGCCGCAGCATCGCCTCCCGGTCTCCTGGCGCCTGCCCGCCTCGGCGGCGCCGCTGGTCTCCCGCGCGTTCTACCCGTACACCCCGTTCCGCAGCGGCACCGGCCACGGCGACCGCCGGCTGGCCTTCGCGGTGCCCTCGGACGGCTCCGGTCCGGACCGGGTGATCGACGAGGCGGCGGAATCCGGCTGGGGCCTGCTGGAGCTGCCCGCCCGGCACACCCCGCGCACGGACCCCGAGGCGGTGCGCGCGGTCGCCGCCGTCGTGCGCCGCCTGCTGGACCGGGGCGGCGCGGCGACCTCGGAGCGGGCACCCGGGACACCGCTGCCGCTGACCGCCGACCGCATCGCGGTCGGCACGGCCCACCGCGACCAGGCCGCCGCGGTCCGGGCGGCGCTCGCCGAGCTGGGCGTCGCGGACGTCACGGTCGACACCGCGAACCGGCTCCAGGGCCGGGAGTACGACGTGACGGTCGTCCTGCACCCGCTCTCCGGCCGCCCCGACGCCACCGCCTTCCATCTGGAGACCGGCCGCCTGTGCGTCCTGGCCTCCCGCCATCGGCACGCCTGCATCGTGGTCTGCCGCGCCGGCGTCGGCGACCTCCTGGACGACTACCCGTCCACGGAACCGGTCCAGCTGGGCACGCTGGTGAAGTTCCCGGACGGCTGGGAGGCGAACCACGCCGTCCTGGCCCAGCTCTCGGAACACAGGGTCGGCTGGCGACCATGACCGGCTCCCCGGCGCCTGACCGACAAGCCCCGAGCCCGACACCGCCCCCTCGCCGGACGGAGTTCGGCACGCCGCCGGAGGCGGCCGACGGAAACAGCCCGGACGGCTGGGAGGCCAACCACGCCGTCCTGGCCCAGCTCTCGGAACACCGGGTCGGCTGGCGACCGTGACCGAGGGGCCCTTGCGGGGACGCGGGACAATGGACGGTGGCCCACCTGAAGGCGGTGCCCAGCGAACCGTACGAGGAGGAGACAGGACATGGCGGAGCCCACGCCGCGTCGTCACGAACCGCGGCTACGCCCCGCGCCGCTGATCTTCGAGCCCGCGGAGGCGGCCGCCGATCCCGAGCACTTCTTCGACCTGGAGTCGATCGAGGATCCGAGGGCGTTGCTGGCCCGGGCCACGGAGCTGACCCAGGCGTTCCGCGCGGCCGCCGACCGGGCGGTGGAGTTCCAGGCCGTCGCGGCGGCCCAGCTCGCCGACCCGCGCCGCTTCGACCGGCTGACCCCGGCGGACATCGCCGAGCAGGCGGAGTGGACCGAGGACTACGCCAAGAAGATGGTCGAGTTCGGGCGGGATCTGATGCGTGGCGACACCGAGGGGCGGACGTCCGCAGACCCTGTGTGATCCGGGCCGCTCGGGCATCCAGTACATGTAATCCCGTCTGGCATATGCCGGGCGGGCAAGATACTCCTCCATGCGTGCCGTTGTCCCGTCTTTCGGCAACTCAGAAGAACGGTCTGCTCACCCGCGGTACATGTTGGTGTCATGAGCAGCGCACCGAACGTCACCCGAGTCACCCGCGCCGGCGTCGCCTGGCTCGCCTCGGCAGGAACGTATCCGCGTCACACGCCGGACCGCCGGGAGGAGCACCGGGACACCCCGGTCGCCCTGCCCTGCGGCACCGCCTTCGACGTGGTGAGCGCGCCGGCGATCTTCGGCCGCCGGATGCTGGACCGGCTCTGGGACGACGGTCCGGGCTCGGGCCCGGTCGCGGTGTTCCGCGGCCGTGTGCTGCTGTTCGCCGCACCGGGCACGGCCCAGCGGCTGCCCTCGCTGCTGGCGTGGGAGGAGTGGGGCTCGAACCGCATGGAGGCCGTGCCGCCGCTGCTGTGCCACGGCACGGGCGACGCGGTGACCGTCCCGGCGCCCGGCGGAGGCGGGGCTGCGGGCACGTCGCGCTGGCTGGTCGCCCCGGACACCCGCCACCCGTGGCTGCCGGGCCCGGAGGTGGTGCTCTGGGCCGCCTTACGCGCGGCCCGTACGGCGGTGCGGATATCGATTTTTCCTCCCGCCGACCAGGATGCTAAGGTCTACGACGTCAGCAGGCGCCGCTAGCTCAGTTGGTTAGAGCAGCTGACTCTTAATCAGCGGGTCCGGGGTTCGAGTCCCTGGCGGCGCACGCGAAGGAAACGGCGGGTCGGTTCGAAAGAATCCGGCCCGCCGTTTTCGTATACGACAGCGCCCGGCGATGCCAGCGATGCCCCGTCCCACGCGCCCAGCCCAGTCGCACGGCCGCGTTCAGCCGTCGTGCGCCCCCGGCGTGATCCGCACCGTCCACGCCCCCGACGCCGTCCTCCCCTCCACCTCCACCTCCACGCCCTCCCCGGGCACGGTGAAGCTCTCGCCGAGGGCGACCGGGGCGTCGGCGAGGGGCGGGTAGACCGAGTTCTCCCAGCAGGCATCGGTGTGCGGATGGGCGTCGACGACCTCCACGGGGCCGCCGCCGGACTCCGCCCCGCTCCTGATCCGGTACACCAGCACCCCCTGCCGGCAGCCGGCCCGGTCGTTCCCCGCCGAGCCGCGCGCCTCGAAGGCCAGGGCGCTGTCGGGCCCGGTGGGCACGATCGCGAGCTTCAGCCCGTGCCCGAGGCCGAAGGCCGGGGCACCCGCCGCACCCCGCACCGGGACCCCCGGACCGGCCTCCAGCGGTTCCAGGGTCAGCCGGGTCGGCTGGGCGCTGCGCACACACGCCACCTGGCGGGGATCCAGCCAGCCCAGCCGCCACTTGTGCCAGGCGAACAGGTCCGGGGAGAGCCCGAACTGGCTGCCCATCAGGTCCCAGTCGCCGACGTAGGTGTCCCAGTCGCCCTTGCCGTCGTCCGGACGGTGGTAGAGGTCGGGCAGGTCGAAGACGTGTCCGGTCTCGTGGGCGAGGACCAGCCGGTCCGGCGGATGCTTCTCGAACACGGTGACGACCCTGCGCACATCCGTGCCGTCCACGTGCATGGGCGTGTCGAGGTTCACGACCTTCGTGGCGTCGGAGTCGACGCCGGGCGCATCCGGGTCGGCGACGAAGTACACGACCCGGTAGCGGGAGAAGTCGACCTCGTGGTCGGCGACCGCGAACGCGTCGCGCAGATAGGCGGCCCGGTCCTCCACGCTCCAGTCCCGCTTCATCGCGTACGCCGTGGACGGCCGGGGCATCCGCAGCCAGTGCTTCAGCGGGTGCGGGCGCAGGGTGAACCTGCCGTAGGAGGCCTGCTCGTAGTAGCGGCTGGTGGCGGGGAAGTGGTCGGCCGTCAACTCGGCGGGGGTGGCGTTCGGGGTGGAGTCCGGGAAGGAGAGGAAGACCAGCACGGCGTCGAACCGGCCGGTCGGGCGGGTGTACTCCGAGTCCCAGGTGTCCACACCCTCGGAGTGGTGGGCATCGGTCCGGTGCAGGGCGCAGGGGGTGATGGAGAACGGCTTGGCCACGGACGGGCCGCCGAGGATCGACGTAGCGGCGAGCGCCGACAGCGTGGTGCACACGGCGGCGGCACTGCGCAGCATGGGCACGGACATGACCTCCGGATGCAGTTCTCTGGACCCTCATCCAGATTGCTGGCATGTGTTGCGCTATGCCCTGTTTATCTGAACCACTAGGGTGAGTGCGCCGTTCGGCGCGCCCGCGCGCTCCGGCGCTCGACACCCCGAAACACTCACGGAACGTCACAACTGGTCGGGGGCCTCAAGAACCCGCCCACGTGCGGGCAGAAACGATCTGTCAGAAACCTTGTCCGATCCGGGACACTGGACAGTGGCTGGAAGGGCCCGGGGCCAGCCTCTATGATCGGCACACTTTCCGGCACGGACAGAGATCGAGTGCACTGCGGGAGCGAGCGGTGAGCGGAACGTCCGAAGGGCCGACGCCCGCGGCAGACCTCGACCGGTCAGCCGTCACAGACAGTGACCATTCCACCTATCATCGTGTCTTCGCGACTGCCCCACTCGCCATGGCCGTCGTGGACCGCGCCGGGCACGTCGCCGCCGCCAACGCGGCCTTCGGCGAGTTGCTCGGCACCGATCCGGACACACTCACCGGCCGAGTCGCCGCCGATCTGGTGGACCTGGCCTCGGACACCCGCAGCTGGCACGCCTACCGCGAGGTCCTGCGCGGTCGGCAGGCCCGGCTGCGCTGCACCCGGCGGCTGAAGCACCCCGAGGGGCACTCGGTGTGGGTGCAGGTCACCATCTCCCCGCTCGGCGACGGGGAACCCGGGGTGCTGCTGTCCGTCGCCGACATCAGCGCCCGCCGCGAACTCCAGGCACGGCTGCGGCACTTGCAGATGCACGACCCGGTGACCCGGCTGCCCAATCGCACGCTGTTCTTCGAGCGGCTGACAGCCGCGCTGGAGGCGGAGTCGTACGAGCAGAGCGGCACCGGCCGGATCGGCCTGTGCTACCTGGACCTCGACGGCTTCAAGGCCGTCAACGACACCCTCGGCCACCGCGTCGGCGACCGGCTGCTCGCGGCCGTCGCCGAGCGCCTGGGCCGGGTGGCGGACGAGGCCGGCTACGCCCGTGCCGTCACCCCGCTGGTGGCCCGGCTCGGCGGCGACGAGTTCGCGCTGCTCGTGGAGGACTCCACCGGCACGGAACAGCTCGCCGAACTGGCCGAGTCGGCGCTCGAGGCCCTGCAGCGGCCCTTCGACCTGGCGGGCCAGCGGCTGTCCGTGTCCGCCTCCATCGGCGTCGTGGAGCGGCACGCGGCGGGCACCACCGCGACGGGTCTGATGCAGGCGGCCGATACGACCCTGTACTGGGCGAAGGCGGACGGCAAGTCGCGCTGGACCCTGTTCGACCCCGAGCGCAACGCGCACCGGATGACCCGTCAGGCCCTTTCGTCCACCCTGCGCCCCGCGATCGAGCGCGGCGAATTCATGCTCGAATACCAGCCGTTGGTCGGCATGGAGGACGGAGCGCTCAGCGGGGTGGAGGCGTTGATCCGCTGGAATCATCCTCAGTTCGGCACACTGACGCCGAATCGGTTCATCGGACTGGCCGAGGAGGACGGGTCGATCGTCCAGCTCGGCCGCTGGGCGCTGGCCACCGCCTGCCGCCAGGCCCGCCGCTGGCAGCTCGACCACCCGGGCGAGCCGCCCATCTTCGTCAGCGTCAACGTGGCCGTGCGGCAGGTGTGGGACTCCGACCTGGTGGCCGATGTGGCGGAGACCCTCGCCGAGACCGGACTCGCCCCGCATCTGCTCCAGTTGGAGCTGACCGAGTCCGCGGTGATGGGCTCGGCCGGCCGGCCCCTCCAGGCGCTGCAGGCGCTCAGCGACATGGGTGTCCGCATCGCCATCGACGACTTCGGCACCGGCTACTCCAACCTCGCCTATCTCAGCCGGCTGCCGGTCTCGACGCTCAAACTCGACGGTTCCTTCGTGCGCGGCTTCCAGTACGAGGGCGACGCGAGGGCGATGGCGCCCAACCCCGCAGACGAGGTCATCGTCGAGGCGATGATCCAGCTCGCCCACCGGCTCGGCATCACCGTCACCGCGGAGTGCGTGGAGACCTCGGCCCAGGCCACCCGCCTGCGCCGGATCGGCTGCGACACCGGCCAGGGCTGGCTGTACTCCCGCCCGGTGTCGCCGGATCGTATCTCCGAACTCCTCGGCGCCCAGACCTACGCGGTCGGCAATCCGTAGGCGTCCGCGATCAACTCGTAGGAGCGCAGGCGCAGTTCGCCGCGGTGGGCGTGGGAGACGAGCATCAGCTCGTCGGCGCCCGTGCGCTTGCGCAGTTCGTCCAGGCCGGCGCGGACCTCGTCGGCGGTGCCGTGCACGATGTTGGACGTCCAGGAGGTGATGAACTCCTCCTCCATGGGGCTGAACTCGTGCTTCTCGGCCTCCGCCGGGTCGGGGAAGAGGCCGGGCCGGCCGGTGCGCAGACGCAGCATGTTCAGGGCCATCGCCCGGGTCTGGCGGCGGGCCTCGCCCGGGTCGTCGGTGGCGAGGGCGGAGACGCCGATGAGGGCGTACGGCGCGTCGAGGACCGCGGAGGGGCGGAAGGTCTGCCGGTACAGGTCCAGGGCCGGGACGGTGTTCTGCGCGGAGAAGTGGTGCGCGAAGGCGAAGGGCAGGCCCAGCAGGCCGGCCAGCCGGGCGCTGAAGCCGGAGGAGCCGAGCAGCCAGAGCGGCGGGCGGTGCGGGGACTGGACACCGCCGGGGCTGGTGGCCTGCACCGGCCCGGGTATGGCGTGGATACGGCCGTACGGATGCCCGTCGGGGAAGTCGTCGTCCAGGAACCGGGTGAGTTCCGCGAGCTGCTGCGGGAAGTCGTCGGCGCCCTCGTCGAGGGTGTCGGTACGGCGCAGGGCGGCGGCCGTGGCCCCGTCCGTGCCCGGCGCCCGGCCAAGACCCAGATCGATCCGCCCCGGCGCCATCGCCTCCAGCGTGCCGAACTGCTCGGCGATCACCAGTGGGGCGTGGTTGGGCAGCATCACGCCACCCGAGCCGAGCCGGATGCGCTCGGTGTGGGCGGCGAGGTGGGCGAGGATCACGGCGGGCGAGGAGGAGGCGACGCCGGGCATCGAGTGGTGCTCGGCGACCCAGTACCGGTGGAAACCGCGCGCCTCGGCGAACCGGGACAGCGCCACGCTGGTGCGCAGCGCGTCGCCAGCGGTACTGCCCGCGCCGACGGTCACCAGGTCCAGTACGGAGAGGGGGACGGGGGCGGTCCCGTGCGTCGTGCCCCGGATCTCGTCTGCCGACACGGTGTGGGCCTCCTGGTTGCGAGCGTGAGCTGTCTGCACGGCACTAACAGGAGGCGGTCTCCGGTTATTCCCGGTGGGCGGTCAGACCTGCACGATGGGCTCCCTCGTGAACAGCGTCCCCAGCACGGGAGCGTTCACCCGCCGGCCGGCGAGCCGCAGCCCCTCCCACACGGACACCTGGTTGGCCGTGAGCACCGGCTTGGACAGCGCCTTCTCCAGCAACGGCAGACACGCCGCCGTGTGCAGCGCGGTGTCCGGCAGCAGGACGGCCTCCGCGTCGCCGGCGTCCGCGGCGCGTGCCAGCGTCAGCACGTCCTCCTCGCCCCAGGTGCCGACCTCCGCGGCCGTGACGATCCCCGAGGAGCGCATCCCGGCCACCTCCAGTCCGCCGGCCCGCAGGAAGTCCGCGAACAGCGCGGCGATGTCGTCCGGGTAGGTCGCCCCGACGGCGACCCGCCGCACCCCGATCTCCCGGGCCGCGCGCACGAAGGCGAACGACGTCGAGGACGCGGGCATCCCGGCCAGCCGGGCGAGCGTGCGCACCTGCTCCTGCGCGCCCTCCCACCCGTGCACGAACCCGCCGCTGGTGCACGCCCACACCACCGTCTCGGCGCCGGCCAGCCACAGCCGCTCCATGCCCGCCCCGAGCCGCTCGGCCGAGCCCATCTCACGCAGCGCGTCCACCCGGTGCGCGTCCTCACCGATGTCGGTGTGGACCAGGTCCAGCCGGACGTCGCTGCCCAGAAGCTGCTCGATACGCGGATAGTCGTCCTCGGCGGAGTGGCCCGGGTAGAGGAATCCGAGAGCGGTCATGTCCAGCCTTCCTGCGTCTCTTCCGGCAGTACGGGGGGCCACGCACGCGCCGCTTCGTCCAGCAGTGCCTGATAGGGCCCCACGGCTCGGGTACCCAGTCGGCGCAGCGCCGCCCACATCGTGACCTGGTTGGCAGACAGCACCGGGATCCGCAGCTCGGCCTCCAGCTGGGGGATCACGTCGTACGTCGGCAGATTGGTGCACGAGATGAAGAGCGCGTCGGCGGTACCGGGGCGGACGGCCTGCCGCGCCATGGTGACGACGTCCCGGTACGGCACCTGCCAGATGTGCCGGGTCAGCCCCATGAACGCGCACCCGGTGACCTGCACTCCGGCCTCGGCGACGAACTCCTCCAGCGCCCGGGTGACCGACACCGTGTACGGCGTGACCAGCGCGACCCGGCGGACGTCCAGCTCGGCGAGGGCCTCCAGCAGCGCCCCGGAGGTCGTCACCGAGGCCGGTGCGCCTGCGAGGCTCATCGCGGCGCACATCGACCGCTCCCCGGCGATCCCGGCGACGAAGCTGCCGGAGGTGCAGGCGTAGCCGATGACCTCGGGCGCCACGGCGGTCAGCGCGCGGACCGCCTCGCCGAGGGTCTCGTGCTCGCTGACCAGCCGGGCCAGGTCCAGGCTCACCTCGACCGGCACGTACGGGGTGCGGGTCAGATGCAGCGACACCTCGTCGGGCACCCAGCGCCACAGCTCCCGGTCGAGGGCGAAGTCAAAAGGGGCGACGACACCCACGCCGCGCTGGGGGCGGGGGCCGCCGAGAAAAGATACGTCCATGGCAGACACCGGCCTCACGGTGAGTGGACGGGTGGGCAACGGATCGCGAGTACGCCCGTGTTGACGAAGGTAGATTCGGGTGCGAGCGTGGTCAATCCGCGCATGAATTGCGCATGATCCGTGCACGTCAGACGCCCGGAGCCGCCCCGTATGACGACCCTCCCCACGCTTCTCGTCCTTGACGCCGAGCCCCCGCCCCGGCTCGGCCGGCTCACCGGCCGCGCCCGGATCATGCACACCGACGCCGCTCGCCTGGCCGAGCGGCTCCCCGGCGCGGACGTCCTGCTGGTCTGGGACTTCACCTCGCACGCGGTGCGTGAGGCCTGGCCGGGCGAGGGGGCACGGCCGCGCTGGGTGCACACGGCGAGCGCGGGCGTGGACCATCTGATGTGCCCGGAGCTCGCCGCGTCCGACACCGTGGTGACCAACGCGCGCGGGATCTTCGACCAGCCGATCGCCGAGTACGTGGCGGCGCTCGTGCTGGCCGTCGCCAAGGACCTGCCGCGGACGCTTCAGCTGCAGCGGGACCGGGTCTGGCGGCACCGGGAGGGCCGGCGGTTGGCGGGCACGCGCGCGTGCGTGGTCGGCTCGGGCCCGATCGGCCGGGCCGTCGTACGGACCCTGAAGGCCCTCGGGGTGACGACGGCGCTGGTCGGGCGGGTGTCGCGGACCGGTGTGCACGGCCCGGCCGACCTGGACCGGCTGATCTCCCGCGCGGACTGGGTGATCGCGGCGGCACCGCTGACGGAGCAGACGCACCACATGTTCGACGCCCACCGGTTCGGCGTGATGCAGCCGTCCGCGTGCTTCGTCAATGTCGGCCGCGGTCAGCTCGTCGACGAGGACGCCCTCGCCCACGCCCTGACCCACCGCTGGATCGCGGGTGCCGCGCTGGACGTCTTCAGCACCGAGCCCCTCCCCGAGGACAGCCCGCTGTGGGGTCTTCCGGGGCTGATCGTCTCCCCGCACATGAGCGGCGACACGGTCGGCTGGCGCGATGAACTGGGCGAGCAGTTCGTGGAGTTGTACGAGCGGTGGGCAGCGGGCAGATCACTGGCGAACGTGGTCGACAAGAAGCGCGGTTACGTGCCCGGTCACTGACCTCTGGGAGGGTGCATGCAGCTCACCGATCTCACCGCCGTCCAACTCCTCGACGGGTACCGCAAGGGCGAGTTCAGTCCGGTGGAGGCGACCGGGCAGGCGCTGGAACGGGCCCGGCGGATCCAGCCGGAGGTGAACGCCTTCGTGCGGCTCACCGAACAGGACGCGCTGGCCCGGGCCCGGGAGTCGGCGGAGCGCTGGCGGCGCGGAGAACCGATGGGACTGCTCGACGGAGTGCCGGTGACGGTCAAGGATCTCCTGCTGATGCGCGGCCACCCGACCCTGCGCGGCTCCAAGACCCTTTCCGAGCAAGGCAGTTGGGCCGAGGACGCGCCCTCGGTGGCCCGGCTGCGCGAGCACGGCGCGGTGTTCCTCGGCAAGACCACGAGCCCCGAGTTCGGCTGGAAGGGCGTCACCGACTGCCCGCTCACCGGCGTCACCCGCAATCCGCACGACCCCTCGCGCACCGCCGGCGGCTCCAGCGGGGGCAGCGCGGCGGCCGTCGCGCTCGGCGCGGGCCCGCTGTCGCTGGGCACGGACGGCGGCGGCAGCATCCGGATCCCGGCCGCGTTCTGCGGGATCTTCGGGCTGAAGCCGACGTACGGGCGGGTGCCGATCTATCCGGCGAGCCCGTTCGGCACGCTGTCGCACACGGGCCCGATGACCCGGGACGCGGCCGACGCGGCCCTGCTGCTGGACGTCGTCGCGGGACCGGACGCACGGGACTGGTCGGGTCTGCCGCCCGCGCCGGGCTCCTTCACCGAGGGCCTCAGGGGCGGTGTGCGCGGGCTGCGGGTGGCCTACTCGCCCTCCCTGGGCGGCCAGGTCGCGGTCCAGCCGGCGGTCGCGGCGGCCGTACGGCGCGCGGTCGCCTCCCTCGCCGGCCTCGGCGCGTACGTCGAGGAGAGCGACCCCGACTTCAGCGACCCGGTGGAGGCGTTCCACACCCTGTGGTTCAGCGGCGCCGCGAGGCTCACCCAGCGGTTCTCCCCGCACCGGCGGCAGCTCCTCGACCCCGGCCTGCGCGAGATCTGCACCCAGGGCGCCCGGATGAGCGCGCTGGACTATCTGGCCGCCGTCGACGTCCGCATGGACCTGGGCCGGCGCATGGGGCGTTTCCACGAGCGGTACGACCTGCTGGTGACGCCGACGGTGCCGGTGGCGGCGTTCGAGGCGGGGGTGGAGGTGCCGCGGGGCTCGGCGCACCGGCGCTGGACGGGGTGGACTCCGTTCACCTACCCGTTCAATCTGACCCAGCAGCCCGCGGCGACCGTTCCGGTGGGCACGGACGGGGACGGCCTCCCGGTGGGGATGCAGCTCGTGGCCGCCCGGCACCGGGACGATCTGGTCCTCCGCGCGGCCCACGCGCTGTACGAGAGCGGGGCGGCCCTGGCTCCCCGGCCGCCCTCCCGTTGACCTTGCGGATCCGCGACCACGGTCCTCGGCCCGGATCTCACGCCCGCCGGAAGGACAGCGCCTCCCCCGCCGCCCCCGTCCGCCACAGGTCGTTGCAGGCCTCGGCCATGAGCTGGAGGCCCTCCACCACCTGGCCCCACACGATCCCCGGCACCCAGCCCACATCGCCGTTGAGGAGGAGGTTGTTGCGCTCGTAGAACAGGGCCAGGTCGACGACCGTGCCGCCGGGGCGGACCTCGCGGTCGTAGCCGTAGGCCGGCGTGGCCAGCTCGGTGCCGGCGAAGGAGAAGTAGCAGAGATCGCCGGGAATCGGGGTGACCGTCGGGTTCTCCAGTGGGGGTTCCGTGGAGGCGAACGGCGGGAAGAGGGCGTAGATCTCGTTGCGCGCGTACTTGGCGTGATAGACGTCTCCCGCGAGCGGGAGCGCGTCCCATACCGCCGCGCAGGTCAGGGGCGCGCGGTCGGTCAGCAGTCGTGCCGTGCAGTGCACGTCCCGCTTGTCGAGCGAGACGGTGACGAATCGATCGGCCATGAAACCAGGGTGCATAGCCGGGTTGCGCTTGGGTAGCCGCGCCGCCATGGCTCCACCACTTGGGAACGACGTACACACATTTCGGTCGGAACACAGACCCACCCGGCGCTCGGTGCTCGGGGGCGCCGCCGCCCTCGGTGCGCTGGCCGCGACGGGCTGCACACGGATCGCCGAGGCATCGGGCAAGAAGGGCGGCGACCTGCTCGAACGGCTCCGCGCACAGGGAGTCGTACGGCTCGGGATCGCCGGTGAGGTCCCCTTCGGGTACATCGACAAGGACGGGCGGCTCACCGGTGAGGCGCCCGAGCTGGCCGAGGTGGTCTTCAAACGGCTCGGGGTGAGGAAGGTGCAGCCCGTGCCGACCGAGTTCGGCTCGCTGATACCCGGACTCAACTCGCAGCAGTTCGATGTGGTGGCCGCCGGGATGTACGTCAATCCGGAGCGCTGCCAGCAGGTGATCTTCGCCGACCCGGACTACCAGATGCTGGATTCGTTCATCGTCCGCAAGGGGAACCCGCTGGGGTTGCACTCCTACAAGGACGTCGTGGCGAAGAAGGCGAAGTTCGCCACCGGCACCGGGTACGCCGAGATCCAGTACGCCGTCGAGGCCGGCTACCGGCAGAGCGACATCCTCGTCGTCCCGGACCAGGTGGCCGGGCTGAACGCCGTCGAGGCGGGCCGGGTCGACGTCTTCGCCGGTACGGCGCTCACCGTCCGCGCGGTGGTGAGGAAGTCCGCCGGGACGGAGGCGACCCAGCCGTTCGCACCGCTGGTCAAGGGCAAACCGCGGGTCGACGGCGGCGCGTTCGCGTTCCGGCCGACCGAGGCGAATCTGCGGGACGCCTTCAACGTCGAGCTGCACAAGCTGAAGAAGAGCGGCGAACTCTTCCGGATCCTGAGGCCGTTCGGCTTCACCAGGGCCGAGATGACCGACCTCACCGCGAAGGAGCTGTGCGGCGGATGACCTCGGGACTGTGGAGACTCGTGCTCGACGGCGTCTGGACCACCGTCCAGTTGCTGGTGTTCAGCGCGCTGCTGGCCACGGCGGTGTCCTTCGTCGTCGGAGTCGCGCGCACCCACCGGCTGTGGATCGTGCGGTTCGCGGCCGGCTTCTACACCGAGGTGTTCCGCGGCACTTCGGCGCTGGTGATGATCTTCTGGGTGTACTTCGTGCTGCCGCTGGTCACCGGCTGGCAGCTGGTGCCGATGTGGGCGGGCACGCTGGCGCTCGGCCTGACGTACGGCGCGTACGGCTCGGAGATCGTGCGCGGCGCACTGAACGCGGTGGACCCGGCGCAGAAGGAGGGCGGGATCGCGCTCGGCTTCACGCCCTGGCAGCGGCTGCGGCTGATCGTGCTGCCGCAGGCGGTGCCGGAGACGATCCCGTCCTTCTGCAACCTGCTGATCGAACTGCTCAAGGGCACCGCGCTGGTGTCCGCCATGGGCATGGGCGATCTGACGTTCAGCGCGAATCTGGTCCGGCTGGCGTTGCAGCAGAGCGCGGAGATCTACACGTACGTCCTGCTGATCTACTTCGCGATCGCCTTCGTGCTCACCCGGTTGATGCGCTCCCTGGAGAAGCGGCTGAAGGCGGGCGTCGGCAAGGACGCCGGGACGTTCTCGGCGGCGCGTGAGCTGAAGCGGGCGCGGACGACCGGAGTGGAGGGGCGGGTCGCATGAAGTGGGACTGGAACGCCGTACGCGACTTCATGCCGCACTTCTGGGACGGCCTGCTGGTCACCCTGGAGGCCGTGGCTCTCGGTTCGCTGCTCTCCTTCAGCCTCGGCCTGGTGTGGACCCTGCTGATGCGGACGCCCACCCGGTGGGTGCGCTGGCCGGTCGGGGTGGTCACGGAGTTCGTGCGCAACACCCCGCTGCTGGTCCAGCTGTTCTTCCTCTTCTACGTGCTGCCCGAGTGGGGGCTGACCTTCTCCGCGCTGACCACCGGTGTCTTCGCGATCGGCCTGCACTACTCGACGTACACCATGCAGGTCTACCGGGCCGGCATCGAGGCCGTGCCCGTCGGCCAGTGGGAGGCCGCGACGGCGCTGAACCTGCCCCGGCAGCGGACCTGGACCGCGGTGATCCTGCCGCAGGCGATCCGCCGGGTGGTGCCCGCGCTCGGCAACTACGTGATCGCCATGCTCAAGGACACCCCGATGCTCATGGTGATCACGGTGCTGGAGATGCTCGGGCAGGCCCGCCTCTACTCCCAGCAGCACTTCCAGTTCACCGAGCCGGTCACCGTGATCGGTGCGGCCTTCATCCTCATCTCCTACCTGGCCTCCCTTCTGATGCGAGCCCTGGAGCGACGTCTTGTCCGCTGACACTCCCCTGATGAAAGACCCCGAGCCGCGCGCCGGCACGACCGCGCCCGGCGGTGAGCTGATCCGGCTGGAGGGCGTCACCAAGCGCTTCGGCACGAACACCGTCCTCGACGACCTCGACTTCACCATCGATCCCGGCAAGCATGTGACCCTGATCGGCCCGTCCGGCTCCGGCAAGACGACGATCCTCAGGCTGCTGATGACCCTCACCCAGCCGGACGAGGGCACGATCACCGTCGACGGGCAGCGGCTCTTCCCGGCGCCGGAGAAGCAGGTCCGGGAGGTCCGCAAGAAGATCGGAATGGTGTTCCAGCAGTTCAACCTGTTCCCGAACATGAGCGTGCTGCGCAATGTCACCGAGGCTCCGGTGCAGGTCCTCGGCATGTCCAAGGACGAGGCCGAGGCTCGGGCCCGGGAGCTGCTGGAGCTGGTGGGGCTGGCCGACAAGTGCGACGCGAGGCCCACCCGGCTCTCCGGCGGGCAGCAGCAGCGGGTGGCGATCGCGCGGGCGCTGGCGATGCGGCCCCAGGTGCTGCTGCTGGACGAGGTGACCTCCGCGCTCGACCCGGAGCTGGTCGCGGGCGTGCTCGATCTGCTCCGGGACATCGCGCGCAGCACGGACATCACGATGCTCTGCGTGACCCATGAGATGGGTTTCGCCCGTGACATCTCCGACAAGGTGCTGATGTTCGACGGGGGTCGGGTGATCGAGTCGGGTTCCCCGGAGCAGATCTTCAGCGAACCGGAGCAGGACCGCACCCGGGAATTCCTCGGCGCGGTGCTGTGAGTCACGGCATGGATCCGGCAGATGCCGAGGTCCAACCATTGGGTCATGACACAGGCATATGCCAAAGAGACTGCGTCGCAGTTGGGAGGGGCACGGCGGAGGCAAGAATCTCGCCAACCCCCTCTCCCCGCACCGGGTTTGCCCGTTATCGTGGGAAGCGATCCGCCGACCGGATGTCGCGGCCACTGACAGGCGAGCGCAGGGGGAGACCACCGTGGCGCTGATGCACGAGCCGACCGCCCCCTACCACTCCGCCCAGGACGCGCTGCGCGTACTGGAGACCGTGGCCCGTCACTCCGCCGGCGTCACCGACACCGAGCTGGCCCGCCACACCGGCCTGGACTCCGAGCGGCTCACCGCGCTGCTGCGCATGCTGCGCCGCGAGGGCTACGTCGAGCAGATCACCGACGGGGCGTACGTCACCGGCGACACCCTGCGCCGCCTCACCTCCGCGCACGAGCGCGAGCAGGCCGTGCGCGAGAAGCTCCAGGACACCCTGGACCGGCTGCGCGACTCGGTCGGGGCGGCGGTCTACATCAGCCGGTACGTCGACGGCGAGGTCAAGGTGACCCAGTACGCCGCCGGACCGGGGACCCCGGCGGTGAACGAGTGGGTCGACTTCCGCTACTCCGCCCACGCCACGGCCGTCGGCAAGAGCCTGCTCACCCAGCTCGACCACAACGCCCGTCGCGACCACCTCTCCCGGCACAAGATGGCCCGCCTCACCTCGCGCACGATCACCAGCGACAAGCTGCTGCTCTCCCGCCTGGAGTCCCAGCCGCCGACCGTGCCGGTCCTGGACCTCCAGGAGTACGCGGTCGGCACGGTCTGCGCGGCGGTCCCGATCACGGCGGGCTCCTCGGTGGGCTGCCTGGCGCTGTCCCTCCCGGTGGAGCACGCGCACCGGCTGAAGCAGGCGGCGGACGCACTCAACCGCAGCGCGACACCGGTGCTGCTGTCCCTGACGATCTAGGCGGAGACGGGGGCGATCACAGGGGTGGTCACAAGCACCCCTCGGGACCAGGTAGTATTTTCTTCGTCGCCGACCGCGGGAAGAAAAACCGCGAACGGCGAGAGTCATGCGCCGCTAGCTCAGTTGGTTAGAGCAGCTGACTCTTAATCAGCGGGTCCGGGGTTCGAGTCCCTGGCGGCGCACGATGACGATGGCGAGCCACGTCCGCAGAAAGCGCGGACCTGGCTCGCCATCTCTGTTATTGCGCGGCTGTGCCGCGCGCAGTGGGGGCTCCGCCACCCACACCCCCCACTGACGGACCCTTCGCAGCAGCGAGGGGCCCTTCGGCGTCCTCCCGCGTGAGCCTCCGGTAGGTCCCCTCCCCCGGTGGGCGCCACCACACCGGATCGGCGCACGCGTACCCCTCCCGTCTGAGCCGCGCCCGGTGGATCTTGTTCGTGGCCGTCACCGGCATCCGCTCCACCACTCGCACGAACCGGGGCGCCATCTTCGTCCCCAGGTCGGGCTGGGCCGCCAGGAACTCGGCGAAGCCCGCCGGGTCGAAGGAGCCGGCGAGCGTCGCCATCACCTGGTCCCCGGTCACCGGATCCGGCACCCCGTACACGGCGACGGCCGCCGCGCCCTCGTACCGGGCGACGATGTTCTCGATCATCGCGGCGGCGAGGTTCTCCCCGTCGACGCGGATGCGGTCGTCCGTACGGCCGGCGAAGTAGAGATACCCGCGGGTGTCCCGGTAGAAGAGATCACCCGTCCAGTACGCCCCTCCCCGCCGGCGCTCGGCCTCCGCCGCCGGGTTGCGCCAGTAGCCCTCGAAGGGGTTCGGCGCCCGGTTCACCAGCTCGCCGATCGCCTCCTGCCCGTTGCACAGCCGCCCGGCGGAGTCGAGGACGGCCGGCGGGCACTCGCGTCCGGTCGCCGGATCCAGCACCACCAGCCCCGGCCCGGCCGGTCCCACCGCTCCTGTCGGGGTGCCCGGCGCCCACTGGATCGCCGCGCCGCCTTCAGAGGAGCCGTATCCCTCCACCAGCCGCACCCCGAAGCGCCGTTCGAAGGCCGCCGCGTCCACCGCGCCCGCCTCCGTGCCGAAGCCGAGCCGCAGCGGATGGTCGCGGTCGTCGGGGCGGGGCTCGGTGGCCAGGATGTACTGGACGGCCCGGCCGACATAGGTGAAGTAGGTCGCCCGGTGGCGGCGCACGTCGGCGAGGAAGCCGGACGCCGAGAAGCGCCGGCGCAGGGCCACTCCGGCGCCGGCGGCCAGTGCGGGGGCCCAGTCGGCGATGACCGCGTTGCCGTGGAACATCGGCATGCAGATGTAGTGCACGTCGTCCGCGCGCACCCCGAACTGCCGGACCAGGGCCTGTCCGGCCGCCGCCAGCCGCCCCTGGGAGCAGATCGCCGCCTTCGGGGCGCCGGTCGAACCGGAGGTGAAGTACAGCAGCAGCCGGTCGTCGGGCGCGGCGCGGGACGGGTCGGGCACGGCACCGGCGTACGGGGCGAGCAGGGACCCGTACTCCTCGTCGTCGGTCACGAGGACGCGGACCCGGCCGCGCTCGGCCCCGCTCGCGCGGGCGGACGCCCATGGCAGCTCCAGGCCGGCGAGCAGGGGCAGCTGGGCTCGCTCGGTGATCAGGAGCGGGCACTCGGTGTGCAGGATGTCCCGGGCCAGTTCGGGGCCCCGACGGGTGGGGTTGATCCCGGCGACGGCCGCGCCGGCGAGGGCCGCGGCGCCGAGCCACAGCGGGAACTCCTCGGTGTTGTCGAGGAGCAGGCCGATGTGGGGTACGGCGCCCGAGGGCAGCAGGTCGGCGAGCAGCGCCGCCCGGGCGGCGGCGCCCGCGGCGAACTGGTGCTGCGTCAGCGTGCGTTCCTCGCAAGCGAGCCCCGGCCGGTGGTCCCCCCACCGGGCCGCGACCAGTTCGGCGACCGTGCGCGTCGTGGACTCCATGACCGCGCACGGTAACTGACGCAACGTCAGATGTGGAGGGTCACGGCATCAGGCCGCCGCCCGCCTCCGTGAACATCGAGTGGGCGACGACGATGAAGCCCACGCAGAAGGCGATGCACACCCCGAGGAAGGCCAGCCCGAAGCCGGTGCCGACGGCGAGCCGGGCGCGCGCCGGCGGGCGGGCGGTGGCCCTCTCGGGCTGCTCCGGCAGGTACCGGACGGTGACGACGTCGCCCTCCACGACCGTCGCGGGGCCGTCCTCCTCCTCGAACCGGACGGTGCGGCCCTCGCGCGTGGTGAACTCGTAGACATGGTGCAGGGTCGTCCGCACGGACGTGTCCCCGCCGCCCCCGCTGGTCGTCGTGAACATCCGCATGCAGCGCGCCTCGGCGGTCAGGCCGTGCGACCAGGTCCTGTTGATGCGCCGGGCGCGGTGCAGCAGCAGAAGGGCGGCGTACCCGAAGCCCGCGATCATGAGGCTGGGCACGGCGTAGAAGAGCAGGTCCATGAGGTCCCCCGAGGTCCGGTGCGCCGTCCCGCTCGGTCGGCGTGCGAGGAACGTACCCGCTGGTAGGGGCGGCCCGCCTCAAGAGAAGCTCAGTATCGGAACCGGGACATGCGCCGGTGACCGGGACACCCGGCACCGGCGCACACGGATCAGAAGGTGACGTCCGAGCAGGCGTAGAACGCGTTGCCGGTGTCGGCGATCGTCCACACCGCGAGGATGACGTGGTGCCCGCTCAGCCCGGACGGCAGGGTGCCGCTGTGGCTGAGGGTGGCCGGCGGACGCTGGCCGTTGTACGGGACCGTCAGGAACGGGGTGAGGTCGAGGTCCGAGCGGGACAGGGCGTGGTTCTGGTTCCAGCCCAGCTTGGTGACGTAGTACTTGAAGTCCGTCGTGGCGTGCATCGCGGTGAACTGCCAGCGGAAGGTGTAGGTCTGGCCGCCCGTCACCTTGGTGGTGGGCCAGGCCCCGCCGGACGGTGTGGCCGGCGAGCTGAGCTGGGCGAACCGGCTCAGTCCGCCGTTGCAGATCTGACCGTCGGCGGGCCCGGCGGCCGGGAAGCCCTTGGGGCCCTCGACGCTCTGCGGCTCGTACTGGATGTCGCCGCAGTCCGGCACGGTGCCGTTGGCGCAGAGCTTCTGCCTGCTGATGGGGAGGTCGGTGTAGCCGTGCCCGCTGGCGCCGCCGGTGGAGAGCGCGAACGCTCCGGCGGTCACCACCCCGAGCACGACCGCGGACAACTTGGTCTTGGTGCGCATACTGCCGCTCCTGGAGAACGTGGGGAGTTCGGTGAGCTGTGCAGGTAGGTCTAGACCAAGTGTCAGATTATTGCCGCTTGTTGAACATGTCCATACCAATCGCGAGCCCGCTACGACGGCTCCACGCGCCCCGAGCAGAAGGCCACCGTCAGGTCCCGCACCAGGACCTTGCGTTCGTAGTCGTCGAGTTCGACCAGGCCGCGCACGGTCAGCCGGTTCACCGTGTCCTCCACCGAGTCCACGACCGAGCCGAGCATGCCGGCCCGCCGCTGGGCGTCCAGCGCGGCGATGCTGCGCCGGTGCATCGCGGCGGCGACCTCCGGGGCGTAGTCCACCCGGACCGGCTGGACCGAGAACACCTCCAGACCGACCGGAGCGGCCTCCTCGGCCACCAGCGGGGTCAGCGCGTCCCCGGCCGCCGTCACCCCGCCCGCCGGCTCCACCGGCACCCGGGCCAGCGCCGCCTCCACGCACTCGGTCAGATAGGTCTCGTGGTCCTCGACGCCGAGCACGGCCCGCGCGGTGTCCCGCACCCTCCACACCACCAGCACCACCACCCTGAGCGCCATCCCGTCGGGATCCACCGCCGGCATCGCCTCGCTGCGCCAGTGCCGCAGCCGCACATCGACCCGGCGGCGCAGCACCAGCGGGTTCACCCAGAGCAGTCCGGTGCGCCGGACCGTCCCCCGGTACCGGCCGAACAGGCCGAGCACCCACGCCCGCCCGGTCCGCCCCCGGGCCAGCCCGCCGAAGCCGGACAACCCGAGTGCCCCGGCCCCGGCGTACATCGCCCACTGCGCCGGACCGAACCCCGCACCCGCGGTCGCGGGCAGCCGCAGCGCCTCCACCACGCCGGACGGAAGCATCCCCGCCCACCACGAGACGGCCAGGCACCCGGTGGTCCCGCACGCCCCGGCGAGCACCCCGGCGGCGCCCGGCAGCACGCGCGCGGCTCGCTCCACCAGCTCCGGGTCGACCTCCGGCAGCGCCCGGCGGTGCACCGGTGCCCGGCGCCCGAGGCGCGGCAGTTCACCGGTGCTCTGCCGGCGGCCCACCACGACGGGCCGAAGCGGCACCGTCACCGGGTCGGGGTCGCCGCGAAAGAGCAGATGGACGGGGATCTCGGTGGTCGTCTCGTTCTGGATCAGCCGGGACGGCCGCCCGCCCGGCCCCACGGCGCCCTCCGCCGGTCCCTCGGATTCGGGTGGTGTGTGTGACGTGGTCGTACTCATGCGTGCCTCCAGCCTCCGCGCCAGATGCGTCATGAACAGGGGTGGGGTTACCGGAGCGGTCAGAGGTCGCTCACCTCGCCGGGCCCGGCCTCCGCGAACAGCCGGCGCCAGGTCTCCGGCCCCGGATAGCCGTCCGCCGCACCGCCGCGCCAGCCCTGGGCGCGCTGGAAGGCCTCGACGGCACGCCGGTCCGCGTCGCCCCAGCGCGGGCCGGGACCGGCGGCGTAGAAACTGCCGAACCCTTTCTCCACCAGTCGGCGGCCCAACTCCGTGACATACGCGTTCTCCGCGCCCGGACGGAAGCGGTTCCGGCCGGGATATCCGGACACCCCGTGCGAGTCGGTCCGGCGCGTGCGTGCCGCGCCCGGCACGATCCCCAGGCCGAGCCCCAGCCCCAGGACCATGCCCAGGCCCTTGCCGTCGGCCCCGGAGCGGAAGGGCACGGCGGCCGGGTGGACGGCCGGCGTCGTGGCGGTCGCCGGATGGACGGCCGTCGTCGTGCCGGTGGCCGGGTGGGCGGCCGACGTCGTGCCGGTGACCGGCTGCACGGCCGTCGCGTCGGTGGCCACGCCCTTGTACCGGTAGGGGATGTACTTGTCGACGTGGCTCCAGTAGGGATACGGCGTGGCCTGACTGCGGGCGTGCGGGGGTGTCTGCTCGTAGACCATGTAGGTGGTGTGCGTGTAGTCCGTCCAGCCGCCGAAGAGCACCACGTGGGAGCCCTGCTCGGGGTTGTCGGGGTTGTGGTAGAGCAGCATGTCGCCGGGCTGCAGCTCCTCCTTGGTGATCTTCACTCCGTACTGGCCGAGGCTGCCCGTCCACTCGTTGCCGGGCAGGCCCCAGGCCATGGAGACGAAGCCCGAGCAGTCCTGCCGGTAACCGTCTGACCAGAAGGCGGTCATGCTGTACGGCACCTGTGCAGCCACCCAGACCTTGGCCCTGTTGATGATCTGGGTCCGGGTGGCCGCGGGGATCGGGACGGCGGGCGAGGCCGGCTTGCCGCCCGGGCCGTGCAGTGGAGCCCGGCCGCCCTGGGGGGTCTGGGGCTCGTCGCCGTCGGGGGCGTGGGGACGCTCCCCGGTGGGCCGGTCGAGGGTGACGGCGGCGGCCGGGGCGACCGCGCCGAGGACGGCGGAGGCGGCGGCCACCGCCACGACCGCGCAGGTGGCGGCGGGTCGGCCGGAGGTGCGGCCGGACGGCAGGCGGAGACCGGCCCGTCGCCCCCGTACGCAGCCGGGACAGTCGCAGTCGCTCGCGGGGGCGAATTCCTCGAACACCGGAGCCGTCATGCGATCTGCCTCACATTCGGAAGGGATATGTCCGCGAGTGTGCACGTTGGTCAGTTTCCCAACTGTCCACCGGATCGCCACTTTGACGGTCCGAATGATGTACAGGGCCCCTCCGGGCACCCGTCAGGCCACCGCCGGGTGACCGGGAGGTGGTCGGGAGCACCTCGAAGACTCAGGTAGAGTTGTTCCTGTCAGCAGGCGCCGCTAGCTCAGTTGGTTAGAGCAGCTGACTCTTAATCAGCGGGTCCGGGGTTCGAGTCCCTGGCGGCGCACGATGACGATGGCGAGCCACGTCCGCAGAAATCGCGGACCCGGCTCGCCATCTCTGTTTCTGCGTGGCTGTGCCGCGCGACGTGAGGGCTCCGCCACCCACCCCCCCAGGCGCAGTGCCCGGCGATCGGGAGGCCGGAACAGGGCCGTACCCCCGATTGGCCGGATACCCTCTGGCCATGGCAGCCCGGGACCTTCAGGAGCGGATCAAGAAGCTGATCGTGGACCGGCGGCTGCCCTCGGGAGCCCCGCTGCCGACCGAGCCGGAGCTGATGGACCACCTCGGCGCGAGCCGGAACTCGGTGCGCGAGGCCCTGAAGGCGCTGCAGGCGATGGGGATCGTGGAGATCCGGCACGGGTTCGGGACGTACGTCGGCTCGATGTCCTTCGCGCCGATGGTCGAGGGGCTGGCCTTCCGTACCGTCGCGGGCCACTACCGGGGCGAGGACTCGCTGCTGCAGTTGCTGGAGCTGCGCGAGGCCATGGAGAGAGGGCTGGTCTCGCGGCTGGCCGGGCGGCTGCCGGAGGCGGACCTCGCCGAACTGGACGCCCTCGCGAGCCGTATGGAACGGGAGGCCGCCGAGGGGGCGAGCCTCGCCGAGACCGACCGGGCCTTTCACGCCACCCTCTACCGGGGGCTGGACAACGTGCTGCTGAGCGAGGTGCTGGAGGCGTTCTGGGACGCCTTCCACCGGGTGCAGCGGGATCTGGTGGACGTGCCGCAGGACCCCAGGGTCACCTGCCGCCAGCACCGGGAGATCCTGGACGCGGTCCGGTCCGGCGACTCGATACGGGCGGAGGAGGCCATAAGAGACCACTTCGGCAACATCCGTGTCCGCCTCTCCACCACCGGCGCGCCCCGACCCCCCGAGACCACCGGCACCCCCCGGCCTCCCGGGACCACCGGCGCACGACGGCCCCCCGAGCCCCACGCGCGCCACAATGAACGGGTTTGACCGGTAAACACCGCGTTTCGCGTCTTGCGATCATGCAGATCACCATAGAACCCTGGGTGTCCAAGCTGCCGCCGTTCGGCGGGAGTTGGGGGGGGAAGCAACCGGTTGCAGACCAGCGGGGAGGGGGCCTCGCTCATGAATCGGTGCCGAGGGGGGCATCATGCAACCGGAAGGTCGCCGTCCTGTGTCTGTGAAGTGGGGAAGACATGAGGGCTGCGGACTACCACTGAACCGTGCGCGCGGGCTTAAGGGGAGCCGGCCGGGCACGGCCAAGCACCGACGAAACACGCGGTGACCTGCGTGTGGGGGGAATGACTCATGACGTCGACGCCGACGGGCGCCGGGCCGAGCCACGCTCACGACGATCCGTCACAGACCACACAGCTCAGGGCTGTCAGCCACCGGACGGGCCAGTTCCGCCGGATACGGAAGAGCCTGCCGAGATACGACTACGAGCACTACAGCCGGCTCGCGGGCCCCCTCACCCAGCCCGATCCGACCAAGCCGTACCGGGTGCAGTACCGGTCGCTGCTCTCGCAGGAGCCGCACCGGGTCCGCGCCGCGCTGATGCTGGGCGCGGCACCCCTGCTCTCCCTGGTGCTGCTGTTCTGGCTGCTCCAGCCCGAGCACTGGACGCAACGCGACTATCCCGCCTACGACTTCCTGCCGGCCCTCGACACCGTCATGCTCGTCTCGATCGGCCTGATCGAGTTCTTCCGCTGCATGAACGTGCTGTCCAACGCGCACGCCACGCTCGTCGCCCGCGACCCGGTCCCGGTGGTCCCGCAGACCGGCACCCGCGTCGCCTTCCTCACCTCCTTCGTGCCCGGCAAGGAGCCGCTGGAGATGGTGACGAAGACCCTGGAGGCGGCGGTGAGACTGCGCCACCGGGGCCTCATGCACGTATGGCTGCTGGACGAGGGCGACGACCCGGCCGTCAAGGAGGTCTGCGCCCGGCTCGGCGTCCATCACTTCACCCGCAAGGGCGTCGCCCACTGGAACCAGGCCAAGGGCCCGCACCGTGCGAGGACCAAGCACGGCAACTACAACGCCTGGCTGGCGGCGCACGGCGACGGCTACGACTTCTTCGCCTCCGTGGACACCGACCACGTACCGCTGCCCAACTACCTGGAGCGGATGCTCGGCTACTTCCGGGACCCGGACGTCGGCTTCGTCATCGGACCGCAGGTCTACGGCAACTACGACACGTTCGTCACCAAGGCCGCCGAGTCCCAGCAGTTCCTCTTCCACGCCCTGATCCAGCGCGCCGGCAACCGCTACGGCGCCCCGATGTTCGTCGGCACCTCCAACGCGGTGCGGATCAGCGCGCTCCGGCAGATCGGCGGGCTGTACGACTCGATCACCGAGGACATGGCGACCGGCTTCGAGATGCACCGCGCGAAGAACCCGGCGACGGGGAAGAAGTGGAAGTCGGTCTACACCCCGGACGTGCTCGCCGTCGGCGAGGGCCCTAACGCCTGGACGGACTTCTTCACCCAGCAGCTGCGGTGGTCCCGGGGGACGTACGAGACGATCCTCAAGCAGTACTGGAAGGGCCTTTTCACCCTGGGGCCGGGCAAGTTCTTCAACTACACGATGATGATCGTCTTCTATCCGATGTCCGCCCTCAACTGGATCCTCGCGGCGCTGAGTTGCGCGCTGTTCCTGGGCCTGGGCGCCTCGGGTGTGAACATCGACCCGACCGTGTGGCTGATGCTGTACGGCAATGCCTCGGCGCTCCAGATCGGCCTGTACATCTGGAACCGGCGGCACAACGTCTCCCCGCACGAGCCGGAGGGCTCCGGCGGTGTCGCGGGCATGGTGATGTCGGCCCTGTCCGCGCCGATCTACGCACGCTCCCTCATGGACGCCGTACTGCGCCGCAAGAGCAGGTTCGTGGTGACGCCCAAGGGTGAATCGGCGAGCCCCGACACGTTGTTCGGGACGTTCCGCATCCACTGGTTCTTCATCCTGGTCTTCGCCGGCTCGCTCGCCGCCGGCTTCGCGCTCGGGCACTCCCAGCCCGCGATGATCACCTGGGCGTCCTTCGCCCTGCTGATCACCGCCTCGCCGATCTTCGCCTGGCGGTACACGCTGCGCCAGGAGCGCAGGAGCACCCGGCGCTCGGCCGGTTCGCCCGCCTCGCCCGCGCAGCCGCCGGCCGCGGTGCCCGCGCCGTACGCGGCCCGCGCGCCGCACGTCCCGCAGCAGCGGCCCACCTGGGCGAGCGCGGGGCACGGGGAGCGGGGAGCGGACCGCGGCGGGGACGACGAGCAGACCATGCAGATCGCCCTCGGCGGACTCGGCGGACTTGGGGGACGTGAGAAATGAAGGACCAGGCCGGCCACCGTCGTGCCCGCAGGCTCGCGATCGGTACGGCGGTGGTACTCGCGCTGGCCGGGATGAACGGGCCGTGGGTGTACCGCTTCGGCACCGCGCAGTACCACCAGTACAAGATCAACAGACCCGAGTACAAGGCCGCGAACGGCCACTGGGACATCATCGAATTCCCTCCGGAGTACCGCCAGGACACCATCCACGCGGCGCTCCTGCACACCGGCAAGGTGCTGCTGGTGGCGGGTTCGGGCAACAACCAGGCCAACTTCGACAAGAAGAAGTTCGACACCCGGATCTGGGACCCGGTCAAGGGCACGATCAAGAAGATCCCCACGCCCAACGACCTGTTCTGCACCGGGCACACACAGCTGGCCAACGGCAATCTGCTGATCGCGGGCGGCACCAAGCGGTACGAGAAGCTCAAGGGCGATGTCACCAAGGCCGGCGGCCTGATGATCGTCCACAACGAGAACCCCGACAAGCCGATCACCCTGCCGGCGGGCACCAGCTTCACCGGGAGGACCAACGGCAGGACGTTCGTGTCCAAGGACCCGGTGCTGGTCCCGCGCGCGAAGAAGGTGTTCGACCCGGGTACGGGCGCGTGGCTGCGCAACGACCCGGGGCTCGGCCGGATCTACGTCGAGGCGCGGGCGAGCGGCACCGCGTACGAGACCGGCACCCAGGACAACTACACGATCAAGGGCCTGACCGGCGCCGACGCACGCAACACGTACGGCATCGCGCAGAAACTCGCCCTGGACAAGAAGGACTTCCAGGGCATCCGCGACGCCTACGAGTTCGATCCGGTCGCCGAGCGGTACATCAAGGTCGATCCGATGAACGAGGCCCGCTGGTATCCGACGCTGACGACCCTGTCGGACGGCAGGGTCCTCGGCGTCTCCGGCCTCGACGACATCGGTCAGCTGGTGCCGGGCAAGAACGAGATCTTCGACCCGAAGACCAGGAAGTGGACGTACACGAAGAAGATCCGGCAGTTCCCGACGTATCCGGCGCTGTTCCTGATGCAGAACGGGAAGATCTTCTACTCGGGTTCGAACGCGGGGTACGGGCCGGACGACGTGGGCCGGGATCCCGGCATCTGGGACGTCGACACCAACCGGTTCACCAAGCTGCCCGGACTGAGCGATCCGAAGATGATGGAGACGTCCGGGACCGTGCTGCTGCCTCCGGCGCAGAACGAGAAGTTCATGGTGGTCGGCGGCGGTGGCGTCGGTGAGTCCAAGCTGTCGAGCAGGAAGACCCGGCTCATCGATCTGAAGGCCCGGAGTCCCGAGTTCGTGGACGGGCCCGAGCTGGCGAAGGGGACCCGCTATCCGCAGACCTCGATCCTGCCCGACGACACGGTTCTGGTGAGCGGGGGCTCGCAGGACTACCGGGGCCGCGGCGACTCGAACATCCTTCAGGCGCGGCTGTACCACCCGGACAGCAACAGCTTCACCCAGGTCGCCGATCCGCTGGTGGGGCGCAACTACCACTCCGGGTCGATCCTGCTGCCGGACGGGCGGGTGATGTTCTTCGGGTCCGACTCGCTGTACGGGGACAAGGCGAACACCGAGCCGGGGAAGTTCGAGCAGCGGATCGAGATCTACACGCCGCCGTATCTGTACCGGGACTCCCGGCCTTCGCTCAGCGGTGGTCCGCAGACGATCGCCCGCGGCGCCTCGGGCACGTTCACGTCGGATCACGCGTCGAGCGTGAAGAAGGTGCGGTTGATCCGGCCGAGTGCGTCGACGCATGTGACGGACGTGGATCAGCGGTCCGTCGCGCTGGACTTCAGGACGTCCGGGGACAGGATCACGGTGACGGTGCCGAGGAATCGGGACCTGGTGCAGTCCGGGTGGTACATGGTGTTCGTGGACGACGACCAGGGGACGCCGTCCAAGGCTCAATGGGTCAGGGTTCCTTGAGTCACCTGCTGCTCTCGGCGAGGGCGAGTGCGTAACTCGCCCACCAGTTCCCCGCCTTCGGGCCCCCCTTGCAGGTGCCGTCGGACTCTCCCGGTCGCTTGACCCAGAGGTAGGCGTCGACCAGCGGGTCCGCGGTCCTGGTCGTCGGGGTCTCGCCCAGGGCCCGGCCCGGTGGGTTGCACCACCGCTGGGCCGGGTCGCCGGCCGTGTAGGGGCCGTTGCCGTTGCGGCTGGTGTCGATCACGAAGTGCTTGCCGCCCACCTTCGACGACAGCTGCTTGCCGTAGGCGATGGAGTCCTGGGTGGAGTAGAAGTTGGAGACGTTGACGGAGAAGCCGTCGGCCTGGTCGATGCCGGCCTGCCCGAGGCGCTGGAAGATCTGGTCGGGGTGGCCCCAGCCCGCGTTGCCCGCGTCCAGGTAGACCTTGGTGTTCTGCAGTGACTTGAGCTTGGCGACCGCACCCTTGAGGAGGTCGTAGCGCTCCTCCTGGAACTGGGCCGGGGTGCAGCCGTCGACGAGGTGGAGCACGGCGTCGGGTTCGAGGATCACGATGGTGGGACGGTCCTCGATGCCCCGGGCGACCGCGTCGATCCAGGCGCGGTAGGCGTTGCCGTCGGCGGCGCCGCCCTGGGAGTACTGGCCGCAGTCGCGGTGCGGGATGTCGTAGAGGACGAGCAGGGCCGTGCGGTCGGACTTCTCGGCGGCCTCGGTGAAGCCGCGGGCCTCCTGCTCCGGGTTCTCCGGGCCGACCCACTCCCCCACCGGCTGCTCGGCGATCTTCCGGATCTGTTCGGCCTTCGTCTTGTCGCCGGACGTGGTGTACGCGGCGAGCTGACGGGCCGCGGTGCCGTCCGGGTTGACCCAGAACGGGTCGGCGGCCTTGGACTGCTGGGTGATCCGGCCCCCGGGATCCCCGTTCTTGTCACTGCCTCCGGAGGAGCATCCGGCGAGCAGCAGCAGCGCTCCCAGCACCGCCGCCGCCGACGCCCGCGCGGAAGAACGGGCCCCCCTGCTGTCGTCCATACGAATCCCCCTGATCCCCCTGGGCGAACCGGTCAGGGTGCAATCGTGGCATGTCCGGCCGGTCCGTCACGAGGTCGCGTGGCGGGGCGTACGGGGGTCATCGGGTGGTTCCGGTGAGGTACGCGGACACCACCACATTGGCCGTGTAGCTGTGGCTGGCCCGGTCGAAGGTGCCGCCGCAGGTGATGAGGCGGAGTTCGGCGCGGCCGGCCCGGTGGGGGCCGTAGGCCTGGTGGGCGTCGAAGCCGACGCGGGGCAGGACGCGGACGTCGTCGACGGTGAACGCGGCGACCTTGCCGTCCGAGCGGACCACCCGGACCGTGCTGCCGGGCTGGAGCGTGCTGAGCTTGTAGAAGACCGCGGGCCGGGTCGTGGTGTCGACGTGCCCGACCAGCAGGGCCGCGCCCCGGGCGCCGGGCTTGGTGCCGGCGCCGTACCAGCCGACCACGCCCGGCTGGTCGAACGGCGGTGGGTCCACGGCGCCCTGGGCGTCCAGGCCCCGGCTCACCACCGGTGCCCGCACACCGAGCCGGGGGATGTCGACGCGCCGGGGCAGGGCGTCCCCGAGCGGCTCGGCGGCGCGGGGCAGCAGCGCGGGGTCCACGGGCCCGAGGGCGAACGCGTCCCCCGTGGCGGGGCCGCCCGTGCCCTGCGGTACGCCGGTCAGCGCGCGCCCCCACAGCCACAGCCCGAGCAGCAGCAGCGCCCAGGCCAGGACGGTGGTCAGCCGGCCGGGGAGGGTGGGGTGCTCGTGGTCGTCGGACATGGGCCGCCTTCAGCGCGTGTTGCGGCTCCGACGGGCGCGCAGCCCGACGGCCACCGCCGCGATCCCGGCGAGGGCCAGGCCGGACACCGCCCGGGCGGTGTCGGGCCCGGACTCGGTGGTGGCCACCGTGGCGAAGTGCGCGGTGCCGCCGCCGCCCGCGTGGACGGGGGCGACGGGCGAGGCGTCGTCGCCGGGCTCACGGCCGGCGTTCCCGTCCTGCCCGGACCCCCGGCCGCTGCCCGTCGCCCCGGTCGCCCCCGTTCCTCCCGTCCCCTTGCCGGCCACCGTGATCCTCCCGCTGATCACGTAGTCGGCGCAGGTGACCCGGACGTCGTACGCGCCCGGTGCGAGGGAGGAGCGGACGCGGGTCTCGCCGGACAGGGAACCCTGGCTTCCGGTCAGCCGGGCGTCGCTGACGAAGGCGCTGGAGACGGCGGTGCCCTGGGACCCTGAGCAGCCGCTGACCCGCAGGGCCACATCGGTGCCGGGGGCGGGGGAGGCGGGGGTCACGGAGACCGAGCCGGTGTCGGCGGCGTGGGCGGGCGAGGCGAGTGCGGCGACGGCCAGGATTCCGGTACAGAGAGTGAGGCGTAGTGAGCCCATCGTGAACCTCCAGTTATCAGGAGGCTCCCCCGGCTGGGGCGCTCCCGCATCCTCGGGAGGCGCCCCGTTGCTCCGAACGGGTGGACCGGGTGTGGAAGCGGCAGGTCAGACCAGGTCGACCAGGTCGGCGATGGAGTCGACGACCCGCGAGGGACGGAAGGGGTAGCGGTCGACGTCGGCGGGCTGGGTGACACCGCTGAGCACCAGGAAGGTGCGCATGCCGGCCTCCAGGCCCGCGAGGACGTCGGTGTCCATGCGGTCGCCGATCATCGCGGAGGTCTCGGAGTGGGCGCCGATGGCGTTGAGACCGGCCCGCATCATCAGCGGGTTGGGCTTGCCGACGAAGTACGGCTTCTTGCGGGTGGCGGCGGTGATCAGGGCGGCGACCGAGCCGGTGGCGGGCAGGTCGCCCTCGGTGGACGGGCCGACGTTGTCGGGGTTGGTGGCGATGAACCGGGCGCCGTCGTTGATCAGCCGCACGGCCTTGGTCAGGGCCTCGAAGGAGTAGGTGCGGGTCTCGCCGAGGATCACGAAGTCGGGCTCGTGGTCGGTGAGGATGTAGCCGATGTCGTGCAGCGCCGTGGTCAGCCCGGCCTCGCCGATGACGTAGGCGCTGCCGCCGGGCCGCTGGTCGTTGAGGAACTGGGCGGTGGCGAGCGCCGAGGTCCAGATGTTCTCCACCGGGACTTCCAGGCCCATGCGGTTGAGCCGGGCGTGCAGGTCGCGGGCCGTGTAGATGGAGTTGTTGGTGAGTACCAGGAAGGGCCGCCCGGACTCGCGCAGCTTCTTCACGAAGGCGTCGGCGCCAGGGATCGGCACCCCTTCGTGGATCAGGACGCCGTCCATGTCGGTGAGCCATGACTCTATGGGCTTGCGGTCGGGCATGGTGTGCGTCTCCTGGCGTGCGTACGGTCAAGAAGCGGGGGCGCCGGAACCACGGCGTACCGACGCCCCCAGCCTAGTCAGGACGGCCCTGTGGCGGACCTGGTCAGGACTGGCTGATCCGCACGTCGTCGATCACCCAGTACCAGTTGTTCCCTCCCGTGTAACGGAAGCGGACCCGGACGCTGCTCGCGCCGGCCGGGACCTGGAGGGTGACGGTCTCGGTGCGGGAGGGCACGTCGGCGGTGTACGTCTTCACGCCGACCGGGGCGGCGCCGTCGTAGGAGACGAGCACCTCGCCCTTCTGCGGGGACTCCTGCCGGTAGTAGGTGGTGTACGCCAGGGTCGCCGGGCGTCCGCCGGTGACCGGGTAGGCGGGGCTGACCAGGGTGGAGTCGAAGCTGCCGGTGAGGGACTTGTCGCTCCACTCGTCGCCGTCGGCGACCGCGAAGACGCCTCGGGCGCGGACGTTGCACTCGCGGTTCTGGTCGCGCTGGGCCTGGGTCCAGAACTCGTCGGTGGTGAAGGACCAGCCGCGCCACTCGGTGACACCGCCGGTGCCCATCGCGGAGTTGTCCACGGACCAGCCGGCGGGCGGGGTGTGGGTGAAGCCCAGGATGCTCGCCGGGATGCCGGTCTCGTCGACGCGGGACTGCAACCGGCCGCGCAGGGAGTCGAAGTCGTCGGGGGTGGGCTGCTGCACCGGGCGGCCGTCGAGGCCCCAGGCGGGGTCGAGGGCGACGCCGAGGTGGGCGAGGGCGGAGACGGCCACGTCGGGCATCTTCACGTCGTGGCGGACCGATCCGGCCGCCAGGGCACTGCCGACGGCGATCATGAAGGTCTGGCGCTCCTGCAGGGTGGAGCCGCCGTGGCCGCCGGGGTCGGTGTGGCCGTGGTCGGCGGTGATCATGATCAGCCAGTCCTCGGAGCCGTACGACGGACGGGCCTTGACCGCGGCCACCATCTGCCCGACCTGGGCGTCGGCGCCGTGGATGGCGTCCAGGTACTGCTGGGAGGCGGCGCCGTAGCTGTGGCCCGCGTGGTCGATGTTGTCGAGCTGGACGAAGACCGCGTCCGGGTCGGCGTCCCGCAGCTGGGCGACCGCGCGGGAGGCGGTGCCGGTGTCGTACTCGGCGCCCGGGGTGGAGACCCGGGTGTCGACCTTCGCCGAGAAGACCGTGTCGGTGATCGGGGCCCAGGAGGAGACCGCGTAGGTGTGCAGGGCGGAGTTCGCGGTCTCGGCGCGGGTGAGGAAGTCGGGGTACAGGTCGAAGCGGGCGCCGGTGAAGTTGTTGTCCTTGACCATGTGCTTGTCCGGCCAGACGCCGGTGATGATCGTGGACCAGCCCGGGCCGGACAGGGTCGGCGCGAGCGGGTTCGCGTAGATGCTGCTGGGCGCGGTGAGACCGGCCGCCATCAGGGCGTCCAGGTTCGGCGCGTCGGCGTCCTCGACACGGCTGAGCAGACAGCCGTCCAGGCCGATGACCAGCACCTTCGGCTTACGGGTGGCCGCGCGGGCGACGGCGCCGAGCGGGCCTGCCGAGGCGGCCACCACGGCGGCGGAGACGAGGAACGTACGGCGGGACATGCGGGACGACACGGAGGGCCTCCGTAGGTGAGGGGATGAACGTGTGCGTGCGGGCATGGCAACGCCCCCGGTGGTGCCAGGGGCGTTGCGGTGATACGCGGTACTTTGTGAACGCGGGCCGGTCGGACCCCCGCAGGGGTCAGCTGCCGGTGGCCGACTTCCAGTCCTCGACGTACGAGGTCAGGTTCTTGTCGATGTCGTTCCAGTCGGGCGTGAAGAGGTCCACGCCGTCCATGAGCTTGGTGAGGGCGATGGCGTTGGCGTCGGTGGCCTTCACGTCCTGGCGGGAGGCGAAGCCGCCGCCGATCTCGCTGACCTCCTGCTGCTGCTTCTGGGCGAGCATGAAGTCGAGCAGCTTCTTGCCGTTCTCGCTGTGCGGGGCCTTGGTGACCAGGCCGGCCGCGTAGGGCAGGGCGAAGGTGGTGGGCTTGCCGTCCTTGCCGGCCGGGAACCAGAGGCCGAGGTTCGGCATGGTCTTGGACTGGGCGTAGTTCATCTGCACATCGCCGTTGGCGACGAGCAGTTCACCCTTGTCGACCTTGGGGGCGAGCTTGCCGGTGGAGGCGGACGGGCCGACGTTGTTGGCCTGGAGCTTCTTCAGGTAGGCGAGGGCCTGCTCCTTGCCGCCGAAGTCGTGCATGGCCTTGATCAGCACGGCGGTGCCGTCACCGGCGACACCCGGGGTGGAGTACTGCAGCTTGTTCTTGTACTTGGAGTCGAGCAGCTCGTCCCAGGTCTTGGGGGCCTGCTTCAGCTCCTTCTTGTTGTAGACGAAGCCGAAGTAGTTGTCGACGACGGAGGTCCAGGTGCCGTCGATGGACTTGTCGGCGCCGCTGACCTGGTCGGCTTCCTTGGGGTCGTACTTCTCCAGCAGGCCCTTGTTGTCGGCCTCCTGGATGAAGGGCGGGAGCGTGACCAGCACGTCGGCCTGCGGGTTGCTCTTCTCGCGGACGGCGCGCTGCACGATCTCGCCGGAACCGCCCTCGACGTACTTGACCTTGATGCCGGTCTGCTTGGTGAAGTCCGCGAAGACCTTGTCGTACCAGCCGTCGCCGTTCTCGCCCTTCAGGCCGTCGGCGCTGTAGACGGTGACTTCCTTGGCGTTCGAGGCGGAGGAGGAGCCGCCGCAGGCGGACAGCGCGGGGGTGGCGAGGAGAGCGAGGGCTACGGCGAGCGTGATACGGGTTCTGGGCATGGCGAGGCCAACTCCTGGCATTCTCACGGGGATTACAGGGGTCGTGGGGGTGCGGGGGGATGCGGGGGGTCAGCGGTACGACGCCCGGGTGCGGACCCGGGAGACGGCGAACAGGACGAGCAGGGTCGCGGCCATCAGCACCACGGCGACGGCGGAACCGGTGAACAGGGCGCCGCGGTCGGTGGCGCCGTAGATCAGGAGTGGAAGTGGGGTCCAGTCGGGCGGATAGAGCATCATCGTGGCGCTCAGCTCGCCCATGGAGAGGGCGAAGCAGAGGCCGGCGGCGGCGGTCAGGGACGGCAGCAGCAGAGGCAGCCGCACCCGCCACAGCACGTAGGAGGGCCGGGCGCCGAGGGAGGCGGCGGCCTGTTCGTAGGCCGGGTCGAGGCGGGTGATCGCCGCCGACACGGACTGATGGGCGAAGGCCGTGACCAGCACGGTGTGCGCGAGGATCACGATCCACCGGGTGCCGTTGAGCAGCATCGGCGGCTTGGAGAACGCCACCAGGATCGACAGCCCGACGACGACGGAGGGCACGGCGACCGGCAGCACGAACAGCGCGTCCATGATCCGCCGGTACCGCTTCTTCAGCGCCGCCCCGGCCAGCGCGGCCCAGGTGCCGACGGCCAGCGCGAGCAGGCTGGCCCCGGTGGCGGTGAGCAGGCTGGTGGTGAGCGCCTGCAGGGCCTCGCCGCGGGTGGCGGCACGGTAGTTGGCCGTGGTCAGGTCCGAGGGCAGGACGCTGGACCAGTGGGTGGCGAAGGAGGCGCCGAGGACGACGAGGAGGGGAAGGGCGAACAGCGGCACGAAGAGCAGCAGGAACACCGCCCATACGGCCCACTTGGCCCCCCGGCTATGCACCAGCACGACGGCTCACCACCCGGTAGAGGCTGTAGAGCCCCACGGAGATCAGGACGTTGACGACGGCGACCACGCACGCGCCCGGATAGTCGGACTCCAGGATCGCCTTGCTGTAGACGAGCATCGGCAGGGTGGTGACCCCCTTCGCGCCGGTGAAGAGCACGATGCCGAACTCGTTGAGACACAGGACGAGGACGAGGCTTCCGCCGGCGGCGAGGGCGGGCAGCGCCTCGGGCAGGATCACCTGCCGCACGATCCGCGGTGCCCGCGCCCCCAGCGAACTGGCCGCCTCCAGCTGTGCGGTGTCCAGCTGCGAGAAGGCGGCGAGCAGCGGTCGCATCACGAACGGCGTGAAGTAGGTGACCTCCGCCAGCAGCACGCCCCAGGGCGTGGTGAGGAACTGGAACGGTCCGCTCGCCGCGCCGGTCAGATCCGTCCACGCCCCGTTCGCCATGCCGACGCTGCCGTAGATGAACAGCAGCGACAGGGTGATCAGGAAGGACGGGAAGGACAGGAACACGTCGATGAACCGCGACACCGCCTTCGCCCCGGGGAACGGCACGAACGCGATGACCAGCGCCAGCAGGAAGCCGAGCACCAGGCAGCCGACGGTGGAGGCCGCGGCCAGCCAGACGGTCGTCCACAGCGCGTGCCGGAAGGCGTCGGAGGCGAACACGTCGGTGTACGGCTGCAGCGAGGTGCCGCCGCTGTCCGGCTGGAAGGACTGCTGGACGACGAGGGCGAGGGGGTAGAGGAAGAAGAGGGCGAGGGCGGCGACGGGGGGAAGCGCCCACAGGAGCGTCCCCGAGGAGCGCGGGGCCGTGCCCGATCGGTGGCTGCCGCCGCTCGGGCGCGACCAGCCGCCGACGACCCGCGTGTTCCGGGCGGTGTCAGCCATGGCTCACCCCGGCAGGGAGCAGCACCGCGTCGTCGGAGGCGAAGTGCAGGGCCACCACGTCCCCGAGCGACGGCGGGTCCTTCAGCTCCCGCAGGTCGGCCATCACGCTGTGCCCGTCGACCTCGACGTACAGCCGGTGCGTGGCCCCGCGCCACTGGATCTCGGTGACCGTGCCGACGAGCCGGTTGGGGCCTTCGCCGAGCCCGACCAGGTGCGGCCGTACGCACAGGGTGGCCCGCGCGCCGGCGAGCACCCCGCTCGTGTCGACCTTCAGCTCGGCGCCCGCGAAGGAGACACCCGCGCGGCCCACGGTCACCGGCACCAGGTTCGCGCCGCCCACGAAGGAGGCGGTGAACTCGTCGGCCGGGGAGCGGTACAGCTCCTTCGGTGTGCCGCAGGCCTGCAGCCGCGCCTTGTCCATGACGGCGATCCGGTCGGCCAGGGTCAGCGCCTCGACCTGGTCGTGGGTGACGTACAGCATCGAGACGTCGGGCAACTCACGGTGCAGCCGGGCGAGTTCGGCGAGCATCCCGGAGCGCAGCTGGGCGTCGAGCGCGGACAGCGGCTCGTCCAGGAGCAGCACGTCCGGCCGGATGGCCAGCGCGCGGGCGATGGCGACGCGCTGCTGCTGTCCGCCGGACAGCTCGCGCGGGTGGCGGCGGGCGTAGGCGGCCATGCCGGTCATCTCCAGCGCCTGGGCGACCCGCTGCCGCGTCTCGCTCTTGGCCGTCCTGCGGGCCTTGAGCCCGAAGGCCACGTTCTCGTCGACCCGCATGTGCGGGAAGAGCGCGTACTGCTGCACGACCATACCGATGCCCCGCTGGTACGGCGGCAGGTCCGTCACGTCCCGGCCGCCGAGGAGCACCCGCCCGGACACGGGCCGCACGAACCCGGCGACCGCCCGCAGCGCGGTGGTCTTGCCGGAGCCGGACGGTCCGAGCAGCGCCATGACCTCGCCGGGCTCGACGGTCAGGTCGAGCGAGTCGAGGACGACGTTGCCGTCGTAGGCGACGGTGACGGAATCGAAGCGGATGCCCATCTCAGCGCGCTCCCGACAGCAGGGCGGGCAGCGCGGCGACGGAGTCGAGGACGTGCGTGGCGCCGGCGGCGCGGAACGCCTCGTCGTCGTGGGCGCCGGTGCGGACGCCGGCGACCACCGCGGCCCCGGCCCGTACACCGCTGAGCACGTCGTAGGAGGTGTCCCCGACGACGGCGACCTGGGTCACGTCCTCGGCGGCCTTGGTGCGCAGGAAGGCCTCGAGGACCATGTCCGGGTACGGTCGGCCGCGCCCGCCGGCGTCGGCCGGGCACAGGGTGAGCGAGACGGGGAACGAGGAGCCCTGCCAGCCGAGGGCGGCGAGGATGGCGTCCTGGGTGACGCGGGCGAAGCCGGTGGTCAGCACGACGGTGCGGCCGCTCGCGGCGAGTTCCTCGATGGCCTCGCGGGCGCCGGGGACGGGGGCGATCAGACCGCCGTTCACCAGGTCGCCGTACGCCTTCTCGAAGGCGGTGTTGGCGCGCTGGGCGCGCTCCTCGTCGCCGAACAGGTGCCGGAAGACGGAGATCTTGGACTCGCCCATGGTCGCGCGGACGTAGGCGAGGTGCTCGGCGTGCTCGGCGGAGCCGGGCTCGACGCCCAGTTCGGCCGCGGCGGCGGCGAAGGCGCGCTCGACGAGGCCGCCGTCGGCGACGGTGGTGCCCGCCATGTCGAGGACGACGAGACGGATGTCGGTCACGGTGTTGTCGGTCATGGTGCTCACCAGCCCAGTTCGTTCGCGGTCTTTTCGGCTATCGCCGGCGAGCAGGTCATGCCGCGCCCACCGGGCCCGGTGACCAGCCACACGCCGTCGCTCACCTGCTGCCGGTGCACGACCCGGCTCTTGTCGGTGCACTGCGCGTACACGCCGGCCCAGCGGCGGCGGATCTTCGGCAGCGGCCGGCCGAGGAGGGACTCGACGACCCCGACGAGGTGGTCGTAGGGGTCCTCGACGGTGTCGAAGGCGAAGGGGTGCTCGTACTCGTGGGTGTCGCCGATGGTCAGTCCGCCGTCGGCGCGCTGCACCATGAGCAGCTGCATCTTGTGGTCGGCGGCGGTCTGCGCCTGCGGCTGGCCGGCGTTGAGCGCGTCCAGTGCGGGGGAGGCGTAGGCCGGGTAGTAGCGGAAGCTGTCGGCGTCCGCGACCGAGGTGGTCAGCGGCTCGCCCAGCGGGGCGGTCTGCATCATCTGCAGCCGGACCCGGCGCACCGGCAGGTCGGGGCCGGCCAGCTCGCGGACGAGTCCGCCGAGCCAGGCGCCGGTGCACAGCACGACGGCGTCGGCCTCGTGCACGTCCCCGTGGTCGTCGCGCACCGTGCCGGCGCCGACCACGTCGCGGACCTCGCGGCCCGGCAGGAAGGTGTAGTTCGGGGACTTCAGCAGTTCCTCGCGCAGGGCGAGCTGGGCCGTGCGCGGCTCGACGGCGGCGTCGCGCTCGCAGTACAGGGCGGCGTCGAACTCACCGCGCAGGGCGGGGTTGAGGGCCCGTGCCTCGCCGGGGGTCAGCAGCTTGTAGCCACGGGCGGCGGCGTCCGGGCGGGCCACGGCGGACTCGGCGACGGCGGACTCGAGGTCTCCGCGCACCGGGGTCAGCGAGCCGTTGGCCCGGAAGCCCAGCTTCGGCACGCGCCCGCCGATCTCCTCCCACAGCTCCCGCGCCCGCAGCGCGGTCTCCAGTTCTTCTCCGCCCGCGCGGCCACTGACCCAGATCTGCCCGAAGTTGCGCAGCGAGGCGCCGCGCGCCTCCGCCTCACGCTCGATCTGGACGACCTGATGGCCACGTTTCACTGCATGCCAGGCGTGCATGGTGCCCACTACGCCTGCTCCGACGACTGTCACTCTCACGACGTCAACGCTCCTCGGAATCGGGTAACCGGAAGGGTCCGGCTGACAACGAGAGCGTGAACGACCCATCACGTTTGGGCTAGACCCGTTATCTTCTCGTGATATTCACGGGCGGTCGAGAAGAGTGTCGATGGGTGATTTCAGGCCGTTTTCCGCCCTTGGGTCGGGCGGTGATCAGCCACCGAGATGCGCCGTGAAGGAGAACCGGTCGCCGCGGTACAGGGTGCGCACCCGCTCCAGCGGTCGCCCCTCGGTGTCCCGCGAGACCCGGTGGATCAGCAGCATCGGCAGGGCCGGCGGGGTGCCGATGAGCAGCGCCTCCCGGGGGGTGGCCAGCACGGTCTCGATGCGCTCGTCGGCGTCGCCGAAGTCGATGCCCTGGGCCTTCAGATAGGCGTAGAAGGAGGAGTCCGGGTCGAAGTCGCCGCGCAGACCCGGTACCCGCTCGACGGAGACGTAGGTGCTCTCCAGGCCGACCCGCTCGTCGTCGGCGAGCAGCACGCGCTCCAGGTGCCAGACGGGCTCGCCCCGGGTGAGCCCGGTCTCGGCGGCGAGGGGCTCGGGGCAGGGGAAGCGGTCGAGGGTGACGAGCGTACGGCCCGGGGTGCGGCCCTGGCGGCGCACGCCCTCGGTGTAGCTGGCGAGGGACAGCGGCTGGGCGAGCTTGGGCCCGGCGACGACGGTCCCGCGCCCTCTTCGCTGCAGCCGGCCCTCCAGCACCAGCTCGCGCACGGCCTGCCGCACGGTCTCGCGGGCGACGTCGTACCGCTCGGCGAGATCCCGCTCGGTGGGGATGACACTGTCCTGCCCCAGTTCGTCCAGCAGCGCGGCGATCCGTGCCTTCACCGCGTAGTACTTGGGGATGCGCCCGTGCTCGGGAATTCCGGAGCGGACGGGGGCGCCGGGGGCCTGGTCGTTCGGGTAGTCCACGCAGGGATCGTCGCAGACGGGGGGCGAGTTGCTCGTACGGCCCCCGGTCCCGCGGCCGGGACCGGGGGCCGGTCCGGGCCGGTCCGCCGGGGCTCCGCCCGGTCGGCGCAGTTCGCCCCGGCGGGCGATTCGGCCCCGCCCGGCCGCGGCGCGGGGCACCGTCACGCGTCGCCGTCACGCAGCGCCGTCACGCATCGCCTCGACCGAACAACGGCCGCAGCAACAGCTGCGCGGCGCCCTCGGCCACGGCCCGTTCCCCGCCTGCGGCGACCCGGACCGGCACCTCGGCGCCGAGCGCCCCCTCGCGCCGGGCCCGCGCGTCGAGCACCTCGCCGACCCCCCGTACGAAGACGTCCGGCTCCCCCGTGATCGTCCGCCCCCCGAGCAGCACCACGTCGATGTCCAGCAGCCCCACCAGATTCGCCGCCGCCACCCCCAGCACACGCGCCGCCTCCGCCGGCTCCCCCCGCCCCACCGCCGCCAGGCACAGCGCCTCCACACAGCCCCGGTCGCCGCACTCGCACGGCGGCCCGTCGAGCTGAATCACCTGGTGCCCGAACTCCCCCGCCCCGGTCCGCGGCCCCCGATGCACACGCCCACCGATCACCAGACCGGCACCGAGCCCCGTACCGAGGTGCAGATACGCGAAGGAACCGCCCTCGCCGCCCGCCGACAGGCCGAGCGCCGCGGCGTTCGTGTCCTTGTCCACCACGACCGGCACCCCCAACCGCGCCCCGAGCACGTCCCGCAGCGCGAACCCGTCCCACTCGGGGAACCCGGTCATCCGGTGCAGCACACCGCTGGTGTGATCGAGCGGGCCCGGCAGCGCCACGCCCACCCCGAGCAGCGTCCCCACGCCGGCGAGCCCGTCGTCGTCGAGGCCCAGTCCGTCCCCCACCAGCCCCTCCACCGCACCGGCGACCGTCCCGAGCACGGATTCGGCCCCGGCCCCCAGGTCCAGTCCCGCCCGCCGCTCCCCGACCACCGCCCCGTCCAGATCGACCAGCACCACCCGCAGCTCGTCCCGGTCGAGATGCACCCCCACCGCGTGCCCGGCCTCCGGCACCAGCCGCAGCACGGTCCGCGGCTTGCCCCCCGTCGACGCACGCAGCCCGGCCTGTGCGGCGAACCCCTCCTCGCGCAGCCGCGCGGTGATCTTGCTGACGGCCTGCGGGGTGAGCCCGGTCCGCTCGGCCAGTTCCAGCCGGCTGATGCCGTCCGCCCCGGCGTCCCGCAGCAGCCCCAGCACCAGCGCGGCGTTGTGGCTGCGCACGGCGCCGAGATTGGCCCCCGTCGGCCCGCCGCCCCCGGGCGCCGACGCCGCCCCCGATCCCATGCCCATCCCCGTGCCCGTACCCGTCCCCGTCCTCGTGCTGTTCACGTCACCCATTCTCCCCACCACTTGCACTTTGGCAACAGCGTTGCGAAAGTGGAGCCCATGACTGCTACCCCCCTCCGCGTCGGACTGATCGGCTACGGTCTCGCCGGCTCCGTCTTCCATGCCCCGCTGATCGCCGCCACCGAGGGCCTCGCCCTGGACACCGTGGTCACCTCCGACCCGGAGCGGCAGCGGCAGGCCCGCGCCGAGTTCCCGGACGTGACGCCCGTCGCCGGTCCGCAGGAGCTGTTCGACCGCGCGGACGGACTGGACCTGGTCGTCATCGCCTCTCCGAACAGGACGCACGTCCCCCTCGCCACCGCCGCCCTCGAGGCGGGCCTGCCGGTCGTCGTCGACAAGCCGGTCGCCGGCACCGCGGCCGAGGCCCGCGCCCTCGCCGCCCTCGCCGAGGAGCGCGGCCTGCTGCTGTCCGTCTTCCAGAACCGCCGCTGGGACAACGACTTCCTGACCCTGCGCAAGCTGCTGCAGGACGGCGAACTCGGCGACGCCTGGCGCTTCGAGTCCCGCTTCGAGCGCTGGCGCCCGCAGCCCAAGGGCGGCTGGCGCGAGTCCGGCGACCCGGCAGAGATCGGAGGTCTGCTCTACGACCTCGGCAGCCATGTCGTCGACCAGGCCCTGGTGCTCTTCGGCCCGGCCACCGAGGTGTACGCGGAGACCGACGTCCGCCGCCCCGGCGCCGAGACCGACGACGACACCTTCATCGCGCTCACCCACGCGAACGGCGTCCGCTCCCACCTCCACGTCTCCGCGACCACCGCCCAGCTCGGCCCCCGCTTCCGGGTCCTCGGCTCACGGGCCGGCTACGTCAAGTACGGCCTGGACCCGCAGGAGGCGGCCCTGCGCGAGGGCGACCGCCCCGGCACCACCGCCGACTGGGGCACGGAGGACGAGTCCCTGTGGGGCCGCGTCGGATCCGGCCAGTCGCCGGTGACCGGCGGGGGCACCCCCGTGCCGACCCTGCCCGGCGACTACCCCGCCTACTACGCGGCCGTCGCCCGCGCCCTGGCCGGCGCCGGCCCCAACCCGGTGACCGCGCTGGAGGCGGCCGCCGCCCTCGACGTACTGGAAGCGGCCCGCCGGTCCGCCCGGGACAAGGTGACGGTGACCCTCTGATGTCCCGGACCGCCCCCGACACCGCCCCCGGCACCGCCCCCGAACCCGCCCCGTCCGTGCAGGAGTTGGAAGCGCAGGAACGCCGCCTGGTCCTCCGGCGGTTCACCTGCGACGACGCCTGGGCCCTCGGCTCGCTCCTGGTCGAGCTGGCCCGGGAGCGCCGGGCTCCCCTCGCCATCGGCATCCACCGCGCCGGCCGGCAGCTCTTCCACGCGGCCCTGCCGGGCTCCACCCCGGACAACGACGCCTGGATCGCCCGCAAGCGCCGGGTGGTGGAGCGCTACGGCGCCTCCTCCTACCTGGTCGGCGCCCGCTTCCGCGCCAAGGGCACGACGTTCGAGGACTCCTCCCGCCTGGACCCCGACACCTATGCGGCCCACGGCGGCTCGTTCCCGATCCGCGTCGAGAACGTGGGCGTCATCGGCGCGGTGACCGTCTCCGGCCTGCCCCAGCTGGAGGACCACCGGTTCGTGGTGGAGGCGTTGGAGCAGTTCCTGGACGGCTGATCGGGGATTATCAGGAGGCACCCTCCGGTTGGCACTGACGTCACATGCGTCACGGCAGCGCCCCGACCGGAGGGAATCCAGCTCATGAGCGACACCCCGAACCTTCTCAAGGAGTCCATCGGCCGGTACGGCATCTGGAGCCACGGCCTGCGCGACGAGGACCCCTCCCTGCGTGCCGAGATCGGCGACACCGCGGCCGAGCTGGAACAACTCGGCTACGGCGCCGTCTGGCTGGGCGGCAGCACCGCCGCCCGGCACGCCGTACCGCTCCTGGAGACGACGTCGACGCTGGCGGTCGGCACCAGCATCCAGAGCATCTGGCAGTACGAGGCCGCCGAGAGCGCCGCGGCCTTCGCCGAGGTCGAGGCCGCCCACCCCGGCCGCTTCGTGCTGGGCCTCGGGATCAGCCACGCCAAGCTCCACGAGCAGTACCGGCGCCCGTACTCGGCTCTGGTGGCCTACCTCGACGCGCTGGACGAGGCCGGGGTGCCCGCGAACCGCCGGGTGCTGGCCGCCCTCGGCCCGAAGACCCTCGATCTCGCCGGCACCCGCGCGGCCGGCGCGATCCCGTATCTGGTCACCCCCGAGCACACGGCCCGGGCCCGCGAGATCCTCGGCGGCTCCGCGCTGCTGGCCCCGGAGTTCAAGGTCGTCCTGGAGAGCGATCCGGGCAAGGCCCGCGCCGCCGCCCGCGACGTCCTCGCCCGGTATCTCGCCCTCCCCAACTACACCGACACCTGGCTCCGCCTGGGCTTCACCGAAAAGGACCTGGAGGACGGCGGCAGCGACCGCCTGGTCGACGCCTTCTTCGCCTGGGGCGACGAGAGCAGGATCCGCTCCCGCATCGAGGCCTTCCACGAGGCGGGCGCCGACCACGTGGCCCTCCAGGTGATCGACGCCGGTTCCCACGAGGGCCTGCCCCGTAAGGCGTGGAGGCGGCTGGCCGCACTGCTGGGGTGAGCGCGGACGCCCGAGGGGCCCGAGGAACTGCGCGCGCGGCCGCGGACCACCCGCGGCCGACGACGGAGCCGCGGTTCCCCGGCGCTCCCCGGCCAGGCGTCTACGCGTCCTTGAGTTCCTGCCGCTGCCGGCCGAGCCCCGAGATCTCCAGCTCGACCACGTCCCCGGCCTTCAGGTACGGCTTCGGCTCCGGCTGCCCCATCGCCACCCCCGCCGGCGTCCCCGTGTTGATGACGTCCCCGGGGTAGAGCGTCATGAACTGGCTGACGTACCGCACGACCTCCGCCACGGGGAAGATCTGCTGGGCCGTCGTACCGTCCTGCTTCAGCTCCCCGTTGACCCACAGCCTCAGCGACAGGTCCTGCGGGTCGGCGATCTCGTCGGCCGTCACCAGCCACGGTCCGAGCGGGTTGAACGTCTCGCAGTTCTTGCCCTTGTCCCAGGTCCCGCCGCGCTCGATCTGGAACTCCCGCTCGGAGACGTCGTGCGCCAGCGCGTACCCGGCGACGTGCGCGAGCGCCTCCTCGGCCGAGTCCACATAGCGGGCCGTACGTCCGATGACGACGGCCAGCTCCACCTCCCAGTCGGTCTTCACCGAACCGCGCGGGACCAGCACCGTGTCGTTCGGCCCGACCACCGTGTCCGACGCCTTGAAGAAGACGACCGGCTCGGCGGGCGGCTCGACACCCGTCTCGCGGGCGTGGTCGTGGTAGTTCAGCCCGATGCACACGACCTTCCCGATGCGGGCGAGCGGCGGCCCGATCCGCAGTCCGGTCGCGTCGAGCGCGGGCAGCTCGCCGGCCCCGGCCGCCGCCCGTACCCGGCCGAGCGCGTCCTCGTCGGCGAGGAGCGCGCCGTCGATGTCGTCCACGATGCCCGACAGGTCCCGAAGGGTCCCCTCGGCGTCGAGCAGCGCGGGCCGCTCGGCCCCGGCCGTACCGACTCGCAGCAGCTTCATGGTCACCATCTCCCTCGATCGCGGGCGCCCGGACCGATGGGTGCAGCCATCGGAGGACTGGTCGATCCTCCAATCGCACAGTCCAGTCCGCAAGACCCTGTTCACGTACTGGACCGTAACCACGCTCTGACCTGCCAAGCGGCTCTCCCTACCGGTAGAGGAAGGCCCGCTCCGCCGCGCTCCAGGTCGTACTGGTCACGACGTAGAGCGCGGCGGCGAGCGGGACGACCGCGACGGTGACGAGCGTGAAGAACGACATGAACGGCATGACCTTGTTGATCACGCCGAGCCCCGGCGCCTGCCCGGCGCCCACGGCGACCGGACTGTCCGCCATCGTCCGCTTGGTACGCCGGTAGTTGAAGGCGGCGACGGCCGCGACGAGAGCGAAGAGCCCGAGGTAGACCAGCCCGGCGGCGCCGAACGGCCCGCCGGCGCCGAGCGCGTCGGCCCACTTCCCGCCGAGCGGCGCCCCGAGCAGCTGATGGGAGAGCAGCCCGTCCGCCCCGCCGCCGATCGTCGAACTGGAGAAGAGGTGGTAGAGCAGGAAGAAGGCGGGCAGTTGGAGCAGGCCGGGCAGGCAGCCGGAGAGCGGCGAGACCTGTTCCTCGGCGTGCAGATCCAGCACCGCCCGCTGCAGCCGCTGCGGATCCTCGGCGTGCTTCCTGCGCAGCTCGGCGATCCTCGGCTGGAGTTCGGCGCGGGCACGCTGGCCGCGGGCGGCGGCGCGGGACAGCGGGTGGACGAGGAGTCGTACGAGCGCGGTGAACAGGACGATCGCGGCGGCGGCCGCGGAGGCGTGGAAGAGCGGCTGGAGCAGGTCGGCGAGGTGCTCGACCAGACCGGCGAAGACAGAGAAGACGGAAGAGAAGACGGACATGAGCGGGTGAGCCCTCCGGGGGTCTCGTCGTGCCGAGATGCGCCGGAACGGCGCAGCGGTGCAGAGCGGCATGACGACCCGCGCGGGGTCACGTACGCAGGAGTGCGGTGGGACGTGCCCTACGCGGCGGTCGCCGGCAGGGCGTGTCCGGGTGCCCTGGGCCGGCGCCGGCCGGGCGCGTCGGGATCGCGCTGCGGCAGGAAGGCCGTACGCCGTGCCCGGTCGCGGATCGCCGTGCGCACCCGGGTGGGCGGGACGGCGGGCGCGCTGCGGGCGGCGAGAAGGGAGCAGAGGGTGAGCGCGGAACCGACGGCGGCGGTCGCGGCGAGGGCCACGGTCGCGGTCAGATTGCCGACGTCGAGCAGCATGACCGGCAGCAGCAGGAGCAGCAGCGGGGCGAGCGCACGCGAGCGCGTGAGACTGCGGACCACTCGGCTCCCCTCCCCTCGGTCACAACTGTCCATCTCCGTCCGCCCTTTATACCCGACCAGCGGGAACTCGGGCACGGCCGCTGCCCGTGACGACCGAAACCCGCTCGCCCCGCCGGGCCGGTGACGGACAATGTGCGGGCCCGCCGCCACCGTCCGCCACGACCGAAGGGGCCCCACGTGCCGCGCACGCCCACCTGTGTCCTCGGCGACACGTCGCCCACACGCGCCGAGGACGGGCACGCGGTGGACCGGTTCGTCGAGATCGGCTCCTTCACCAAGGTGCTCACCGGTACGGCGCTCATGCGGATGGCCGCCGCGGGCCTGCTCGACGTCGACGACCCCGTCGAACGCCGGCTGCCCGCCGCCGCGGGCACCGGCATCACGCTGCGGCATCTGGCCGAGCACACGTCGGGGCTGCCCCGCCTGCCACCCGGCACCGGCGGCCGCGATCCGTACGCCGCGTTCGACGCCGACGCGCTGCGCCGGCTGCTCGGCCGGCTGGACGGCGTCGTGGTCCGGCCGCCGGGGCAGCAGGAGGAGTACTCCAACCTCGGGTACGCCGTGCTGGGCGCGGCGCTGGTCGCCGCGTCCGGCGCCGCCTACGAGGAGCTGCTCGCCGAGCACGTCCTGCGGCCGCTGGACGTCCATGAGGTGAGCGTGCGCCCCGAGGCCGACCGGCGGCTGCTCGCTCCCGGGCTCCTCGGCAGGGACCGCAGGCCCTGGACCATGGACGGGGCGATCCTGCCCGCGGGCGGTCTGTGGGCCACCCCCCGCGCGGTCGCCGATCTGCTGGTCCGGCTGGTGATCGAGCGGCGGCTGGGCGATCCCGCCCCCTCCTGGCAGAGGGCCGGCGCGCTGCACTGGCACAACGGCGCGACCCGCCACGCCTCCGTCTTCGCCGGGGCCATGGCGGACGGCCGCTGGGTGGTCGTGCACCGGCTGGGCGGCCGGTCGGACGGCACCGACCGGATGGGCGTCGACCTGCTCAGGGGCGACCGCTCGCCGGCCTCCTGAGCGACTCGGGGGTGCCGTCAGCGACTCGGGGGCGCCGCTTCGATCAGGTGGGTTCCGCCTCCAGCGGCTCCAGCGGCTCCAGCAGCCGCTTCGGCCTGAGCAGCGCCCTGCTGACCGGGTCCGCCGGGTCGCGGTCGGCGCCGGGGCCGGGTTCCATGACGACGTCCTCGATCGGCACGACGGTCCGGCAGGCGGGGCACTCGCCGTACGGGCCGATCTCCGTGCCGCAGTCCACGTGCCGGAAGTAGCGCAACTGCGTCTCGGTGAAGTGCTCGCGCCCCCACAGGCCGAGGGAGCGCAGGGTGGGCCACAGGGCGATGCCGCGCTCGGTGGGGACGTACTCGTCGCGCGGCGGCGACTGCTGGTAGCGGCGCTTTTCGAGGATGCCCTCGCCGGTCAGGGTCTGCAGCCGGGCGGCCAGAACGGCGCGCGGGATGCCGAGGTGGACCAGGAAGTCGTTGTAGCGCCGCACGCCGTACAGCGCGTCCCGGACGACGAGCAGCGTCCAGCGCTCGCCGACGATCTCGAGCGCGCGGGCGATCGAGCACTCCTGTGTCGCGTAGTCCTTGCCCAGTGCCATGCCGTCCACTGTAGCCACTTTCCGACAGGTTGGTTCAATGACCGAACCGACAATGCTACGGTGGCCGGGTCAGGTCAGTTCAATGAACGAACCAACAGGTCGGCTCGGCGGCCCTCCGTACGTCGCCGCAGGCCCCGGAAGGACAGGACCACGCCATGACCGGGCTCGACTCCGCCACCACCCCCGCCGCCACGGCCGCACTCGGCGCGACAGCCCGGGACGCCCCCGCACGCCCCCGGGCCACCCTCGCCCTGACCAGCGCGGCCACCGCCGTCACCCTGATGACGTACACGGCCCCGATGGTCACGCTCCCGGACACCGCGACCGCCCTGCACACCCCGCTCTCCGGCCAGGCCTGGCTGCTGAACGGCACCCCGCTCGGCCTCGCCGCCCTGCTCCTGGTGGCCGGCAGCCTCGCCGACGACTACGGCCGCCGCCGGATCTTCCTCGGCGGCACCCTGGCCCTCGGCCTCACCACCGCCCTCGGCGCCTTCACCACGTCCACCTGGCAGTTCACCCTCGCCCGCATCGCCCAGGGAGCGGCGAGCGCGGCGATCCTGGCGAGCAGCCTCGGCCTGCTGGTGGCGGCCTTCCCCTCGGCACGCGGCCGGCTGCACGCGACCGGCGTGTGGGGCGCCTTCGTCAGCGGCGGCATCGCGGCGGGCCCGCTGGTCGCCGGCGCGCTGCCGAGCTGGCGGGTGGCGTACGGCGTCCTGGGCGCCGCCGCCCTCGTGGTCGCCGCGCTCGGCACCCGCGCCCTCACCGAGTCCCGCGCCCCGCGCGGCGGCCGTCCGGACATCCTCGGCGCGCTGGCCTTCGGCCTGGCCCTGGTGGCCCTGGTCGCGGCCCTGACCCTGGGCCGCGACGGCTGGCTGCGCGCGCCGGTGGGCCTGCTGTTCGCGGCCGCCGTCGTCCTGATCGCGGTCTTCGCCGCGGTCGAGCACCGCACCCGTACCCCGATGATCGACCTCGGCCTGCTGCGCCGCGCCCGCTTCCTGGCCTCGGCCGCCGGCGGTCTGTTCACGGGCTTCGCGGTGATCGGCACGTTCAGCTTCCTGCCGACCCTGCTCCAGCAGACGCTCCGGCTGACCCCGATGGACACGGCCTGGCTGTTCCTGCTCTGGTCCGGGCTGAGCTTCGTGGTCGCCCTCCAGGTCAAGCATCTGGCCGGCCGTATCGCCCCGCGCACCCAGCTCGCCGTCGGCTTCGCCCTGCACACCGTCGCCGTGCTGACCATGCTCGGCGCCATGGCCTCCGGCTCCTGGACCCGGCTGCTGCCCGGCCTGATCATCGGCGGAGTGGGCAGTGGCCTGCTCAACGGCGCGCTGCCGCTGCTGGCCGTCGAGTCGGTGCCGCGCGAGCGCGCCGCGATGGGCTCGGGCGCCCAGCAGACCTTCCGCTACATCGGCTCCTGCGCCGGCGTGGCCCTGACCATCGCCCTCGCCACCTCGGCCCACAGCCTGACCCAGGGCGCGAACATCGCCCTGCTGGTGTCGGCGGGACTGGCGGCGGTGGGCGCGGTGAGCGTGGCGGTGCTGCGGGAGCGATGATCGTCCGATGCGCCGGCTCACCTGGGCCGCACAGAGACGAGCTTCCCCCAGACCGCCATCCGGTAGCGCGAGGTGAACTCGGGTGTGCAGGTGGTCAGAGTGATGTAGTAGCCGGGTGCGTCGTAGCCGTAGGACGGCCGGACGAGGGAGCGCGGGACGGGCCGGACGACCCCCGAGTCCGTCGCCGAGGTCTGCGGCAGCACCTGGTCCACGTCGTAGGTGTACGTCGCCGTCCGCGTCTCCACCTCGATGTCGTCCCCGCGCCGCAGCCGGGGCAGGTACCGGAAGGGCTCACCGTGCGTGTTCCGGTGCCCGGCGAGCGCGAAGTTGCCCGCCTGGCCCGGCTGTTGGGTTCCCCGGTAGTGGCCGACATAGCCCTTGTCGAGGACGTCCGCCTTGCTCACGCCCTCGGCGACGGGGACGCGCAGCCCCAACCGGGGGACGGTGAGGACGGCGTACGCCTGCGACCGCAGGGGCGCGGCCGCGGGGACGTACGACCGCCGCGGCGCACGGGACCCGGTCGCGCCCGGGTCCCCGGAGGAGGCCGAGGGCGACGCGGGATCCGTGGGCGACACGACCCCGCCCCCGGCACCGGCACCGGCACCGGCACCGGAGCCGCCCGTCCCCCACTCCCGCTCCAGGGCTTCCACCTGCCGCTCGGCCCCGCGCCGGGCCTCCCGGTTGGTCCACCACAGCTGGTGCACGACCAGCAGCATGAGCAGCACCCCGAGGGTCACGAGCACCTCGGCCCCGCCCCACAGCGCGCGTCTGCGCCGGGCACGCCGACGCCGGTCGCCGTGCCGCAGGACCCGCACACCGGACGACACCCGCATCCGCACCCACCTCCGCACCCGCCTCCGGGGGAGCCGACCGCAAGATAGGCGCAACGCGCACAACTGGCCATACCCACACGGGAGAAGATCCCCCGAGGATCCCTTGCGGGCCCCTTCCTCGACTGGCGACGGGCACGGCACGGGCGGACGCGAGGGTGTCGGTCGACCCGGCGGCTGACTACGGCACTTGGGAGGGCTGGGGCACCTCCCTCTGTCCGACAGGACGGCGTCGGTCCCCTTCGCACCGAAATCGGCGCAGACGCCGCAGGTGGACGGAGTGACGGCGTAGGAATGCGCAGGAAGGCACAGGACGGCGCAGGACGGCGCAGGACGAAAGGGCGGCGCAGGGAACCGAGGGGACCGAGGGACCCGAGAGGGAAGCCGATGACCAGCCCATACCCCCTCCTGTCGCCGCTCGGCAGTACGGTGTCACCCATGCGCCCCGACACGCCTGCCGAGAACGTCGACCACACCGCCGAAGCGGCACGCCTGGAGCGGACCGCCGGACTGTACCCCGAGGACGCCGAGGCCCTGCTGCTGCGCGCCGCGGCCCACCTCGAACTCTCCGGCGACCGCCCCGCGGCCACCGCGCTCTACGACCGCCTGCTGTCGTCCACGGAAGGGCTGGAGAACCCGCCCCTGGTACGAGCCCTGAAGGCGTCCAACCTCTGGGAGTACGGCCACGAGGCCGAGGCGCGGGCGATCATCGAGGGCATCCGGACGGCCGCCCCGCGCGACCCGGCCCCCTGGGTGATCATCGCGGAGTCCCTGGAGTCGCACGACGAGTTGGAGGCGGCGGCGGAAGCCTTCACGCAGGGAGCGAACCTGCTGCTGCCGACCGCGGAGGAGACGGAGGCGGGAACGCCCCCCGCCCCTGCCACCCACCCCCTCCTCTCCGGCCGCCACCGCGTCCGCCGCATGCTGGGCCTGCCGCACGACGCCTGGGACACCCTGGCCGACACGCTCCACACGTCCCCGGTGTCGCTGGACGAACTCCACGACCCCAAACGCGTCTGGTCCCTGGGCTCGGACAACCCGGCCGAACTCCAGGCGGAGATCTCCCGCCTCCGAGCCGAACTGGGCGCCTACCGCGAGGCCCTCTCCCGCCCCTTCCCGGTGGCGGTCCTGCACTGGCCGGCCCCCGAACTGGCCGAACTCCTCTCGGCCTACCCCACCCTGTCGTCGGAGTACCCGTCCCACGAGACCCACCTCACGACCATAGAGTCCTCCCTGCGCGAGCTGTCCTCCTCGGGCACCGCGAACCTGGGCATCGTGACGGGCACGGTCCCGTCCTACGAAGCCTTCGCGGCCTCGGAGGGCTCCTCACCGACGGACGCGTCCCTGCTCCCCCAGTACGCGACGACCCTGGCAGCCCGGGGCCGCGCCGCGGCCTGGCCGCCGCAGGGGGCGGCGGGGTGCTGGTGCGGGACGGGGGAGGTGTATGGGGAGTGCCACGGGTCATAGAAGCGACCAGGCACGAGCCGTCGCGCACTCCACCCCGCAAGCCTTAGGGCCATCGGCGCCGGCCAACGCGGGAGTGGAGCGCAGCGGAACGGGAGCGCCCTTGAGACGGACTGCGGGGGCAGCACACTGCCGAGACGCGGGCAGCCTGGCATTGCACGGAGCGTCGCCTTGAGGACGCCCGCTTCCGAAGCGATACCGCAGCCGAGCTGCAGTCTCAGCTCCTGCCCATATGCACCACCGCCAGCCGATGCCCATCAGCCTCCCGTGCAGCTACGCTCTGCGGTGTGTCCGAAGTTCCCGCGTGGGAAGCGCCAGAGGGTTCCTGGGCTTCGTCCGCAGCACGCCGCCGCAATATGCAAGCGATCCGCAGCCGCGACACAAAACCCGAGAGGCTGATCCGCCGACTTGTCCATGCTCAGGGACTGCGCTATCGCGTAGCCGCCCGGCCGCTGCCCGACCTTCGCCGGACGGCAGACATGGTGTTCCGTCCCGCGAAGGTTGCCGTATTCATTGACGGCTGCTACTGGCACGGCTGCCCGGAACACTATGTCCCGCCGAAAACAAACTCCGGGTACTGGTCGGAGAAGGTCGTGCGCAATGTTGAACGCGATCGGGATACTGACCAGAAGCTGACGAAAGCCGGATGGCTTGTGCTCCGCTTCTGGGAGCACGAGCCATCAAACGCCTGCGCCGACAAAATTGCCGCGACGGTCATTTCCCGCCGGGAGGGACCGAGGGAGATCTGACACAGAAAACAGCATCTCCTCGGACTCAGGCTGAACGGAGGGGCCGTCACCAGAATCCATAACATATCCCTCAAGCAGCTCTTCACGCTGCTCCGGCCGCAGCACCGCAGCGATAGCCCGACCGACGGCTTCTGCAACAGGAGGAGGGAAGGCATTTCCAACCTGCCGATACTTTGCGGTCTTCTGCCCCTGGAACTTCCACTGTTCCGGAAAGCCCTGAATGATGGCAGCTTGATCCACAGTTAGCATAGGACCGGCCGCACGGAATAGATCCCGCTCCGGGACACACTCGCGAGGGTCATTCGCGACACCCATGGCGTCAACTCCCAGGCCAGCCCAGGCTCGCTTCGCCCTGGTGGGCCCGAGATCTGCACCACCATGCCTCTTGGAACCACCTACCAGCGTCGGGGCAACTCCCTTTCCCGCCTTCAGAGCAGCTGTCGCCTTGCGATGCCATTCCTCATACACGTCCTTACCGGTCCGCTCCCCCGGAGCCGGTGGATTGCCCTCGAAATTCGTGTCCCAGAATTCCTTGCATCGCGCCTTCATGCCCTTTTCGAGCTGCTTGACAACCGATGCCTTGGCGCCTTCAATTTGAACTGGCCACTGGAAGCCTGCCCCGCCTTGACCGATCCACTTCTCATGAATGGCGACAAGAATTGCCCTCGGACGCAGTTGCGGGACGCCAAAATCACTTGCGTCCATCCTGCGCCAAACACTGCGCATCGCCAAATCTTGCTTCTCCGGAAGCCAGTGATCTTCGATATCCGGAACGACATAACCAGCTTCACGAAGCCGACTCAGGATATACTCGCGATACTCGATAAAAACCTCGGGCGGCTCAAGGATCCCTCGAACATTCTCAATCATCACAGCCTTAGGCTTGAGATTATCGATAATGTCCAGAGCGGCCGGGAAGAGGTCACGCTCGTCATCCTTCCCCAGCCTTTTCCCCGCCAAGGAGAACGGCGGACAGGGGACTCCTCCCGCAAGGAGATCCAGTTCCCCTTCCTCAAGCCCGAGTTTCTTGTGCACGTCAGAACCAAGGAATTCCTTCACATCCATCGGCTCAAGAGCGTTTGCACGCCCCTTACTCCACCCGGGCCAGTCGGCCACGTTCGCACTGAGGGTCCGCACCGCGTGCGAGTCCCACTCCACAAGAGCCAGATGATCAAAGCCGGCGTTGTGGAGTCCAACGGCTTGCCCGCCGGCCCCAGCACAGATCTCGATCGAGGTCAGTGGTGGGGTGAACTGCGGGCGCTTCCGGCCGCTGGCGCGCATGGGCGCTCCTCCTGGTGTGACTTAAAACATGCGTCGGTTCCCGAGAGGCAGCGATCACGCCTGCCTCTCGGCACCAGGAGTCTCCCAAATTGAATCTCTGGAGGCTAGCGGCTACCCATGTGCCTCAGCAGGGCCTCAATGTCGCCCGGCGCCAGCCCCGCTGCGACGGATGGTTCTTCTTGCAGGTCAGCGAGCTGCTGCACCGTCGGATCATCAAGGATCCGACCCATGAACTCGAGTTTCTGTTCCAAACGAGCCGCTACAACCTCATCAATCGTGTTCCGGACAGCCAGGACAGTGACCCTGGTGTCTGTTCCCGGAGCCAGTCCCAGACGATGAATCCGGTCGAGGCTCTGCAGGAAGCGGCCTGCCATGAAGTCACGGTCCACATACACAGCGTCATGACAGACGTGGTGCAGGCTGATGCCTTCGCCCAGGGTCGCCGGGTTGGAGATCAGCACCATGCAGTTCGGATCCTCGCGGAACCGCCTCAGCTGCTCGTCACGGTCAGGCGTGCCACCGTAGACAACTGCGGGGCTGAACTTCTCCAGCATCTGCTCCAGTGTCGTCAGGCTCCGGACAAAGGTCGTCCAGACAAGCGTCTTACGCCCCTGCGCGGCGTTCTCCGCGATGATCGACACCGCTTCCTGGTACTTCGGCGACAGCTCGTAGTCCGGCAGGTTCTGCATGAGTGAGTACAGAGAGCTGCCTTCCGGGATCTCCAGGGGCGGCAGCTGATAAGCCAGCGGCTCATACCGGCTTCCGCCCTCAAGGAGCAGAGCCGGACTCGTGGCCGCCATCAGCAGGCGCAAGGCCGTCTTGCCAAGCGAGCTGAGATCATCTCTGGCGGCTCCACTGTCCGCACCGCCTACCAAAGAGCCGTAGATCTCGTTGTGCAACGGCGGCATGTCGACATACCGGACCCTCGTCCAGACCGGCGGAAGACCCAGCTCCTGCTTCGTGGTCCGGGTGAACAGAGGCCGGAGGACCGAGCTGGCGTAGCCGAGGTCTCCTCCTGCTACCGCTTGGACCACCGTGCGTTGCCCGTGGCCCGGCCAGACGAAGCCCATAAGGTTCTCCAGATCCTTTGAGCCATTGGGCGCAGGGGTCCCCGTGAGGATCAGGCGCCGCTCGGCGAGAGGGCCCAGGGCCATGCATGCAGCGCCATACGTGCCTCGAGCGCCCAGCTTCATCCTGTGCGCTTCATCAAGGATGATCATGGAGGGACCGGCCTTCAGCCAGCTGGCCAGCGTGGGCAGGGAGCGGTCCAGTCGTTCATAGTTGACGATCAGCACTTCCGCCCACTGATCCATCGACCCGTCGAGAACATGAGTCCTCAGGGGATAGCCGAAACAAACTGCGGTCTCGTAACGCCACGACTCGTACGCCGACTTGGGACACACCACCAGAACCCGGCTCACGCGCCCCTGCGCCTTCTGAGCGGCATAAACTGCCAGAGCCACGCGCGTCTTACCCGCCCCAGGCACACTGAAGTTGGCCCCGTGCTGGAGCGACAGCAGTTTCGCGACGTCCCGGAGCTGGAATTCACTCAGCTCCGCCCCCCAGGTGTCCCCCAGAAGCTCGAACACGTCGTCCCGGGCGACTTCGCCCTGAGGCTGCGTGCCGGCCAAGCGCTCCTTGACCGTATTGGCGTCCTGGACGACGCCGGCAACGAGGTTCCGCAGCTCGGGCGCCCATTCCACTCCTTGGTGGTGCGGCCACCCGTTGAGAACGCTCAGATCCGCGAGGAGCTCATCAAGGGCAACCGAGGCAGCCAGCGGGCTCAGCTGGCCGCCCGTGCGGAAACGGGCCGCCAGCTGGACGAGGTCCTGCTGGTACTGATCAGTCGTCCTCAGGACAACTCGGGTACGCGTCTCATCGAATCCCAGGTGAAGAGACGTCTCAGCCGGGGTACCGGTCACCGAGCACTCTCCGCAGCTGCGGCCTCAAGGAGCCAGGCCACTCCGTCACCGGGGTTGGGCAGCCCCCGGCCAGCCTGCTGGGCCAGCTTGCGAAGGCTTTCACGCAGCTTCAGTACCGCCTCGTCGAAGACCTCCTCGTCCAGGCTCCGAGAAGTACGGGCCTGGACGAGATCCATCACGCACTGGTCGATACTCGCGCAGGCCTCGGCAAGACGCGCAGGGGCAAGCTGCTTGCGCTTGCGCAGGCGTGCGCTCCGACCGGCGGATTCGATAGCCTCGTCAAAAGCCTTCTTGGCGTCATCAAGGAGGGCCTGATCCTGTGCCTTGTCGCCGTCGGGCAGTTCGTGAGTACCGCTTCGAACGGCAGCGCTGGCCCGCAGGATCCGGTCGTTCAGAGCCCGTGCCTCGGACACGGCGGAAGAGGCCGCCGGCACTGCGAGGCCAAGGCCCGGGATCGAGACCGCTTCCTGCCCCGCCACGCCGGAGTCTCCGGCGGACAACGTCGCCGGCAGTGTCCGCCCGAGGTGCCCCTCCTTCAGGAACTCTTCGTCAATGTGGCGCACGTCCGTCTTCGAGAAGTCCAGAAGGATCGCGGCAAGTCGCCACTCCTTCAAGACATCGGCCTGATCACGGTCGACCGACTCCAGCTTCACATACAGACGGTGAAGTTCCTTGAGACGCTCCTGAGCCCCCTCCCAGTCCACCAGCCTCAGAGCCACTCCGCCGCCACTCTTACTGCGGTCGATGAGTTCCCGGATGGTGCTCAGAATCCAGCGCTCCTGGTGGTACGTCTTTACCTGGATCCGGAATTCCTTGGCGATCTGCTCCGGCGTCCGCCCGAGCGAGGCCTGTTCCTCCATGGCCAGAAGCCTGTTGATATACGAGTAGTCGCGGCGGTGGTCCTTGCGCAACTGGAGCGACAGCTCAACGGCGTTGATGTCCGCCCAGGTGAACGACTCAGGCAGTACCCCGACGCGCATCGACTGGGCACCCAGCTCGCGCAGTGCGGCGGCACGCGTGTTGCCGTTCACGAGGATGCCGTGATGGGTCACGAGCCCAGGATCGTTCTGCCCGAACTGGTCCAGGCTTTCCTTGAGCTTGTCGAAGTCCGTATCACGGATGTTCGGATCGGTCGGCGAGGCCTGGAGCAGGAACCTCAGATAGTCCTGGCTTTCAGCGTTCCACGGATCCTTGTCCAGCAAGTCGTCACGGGTTGGGTCGTGGCTGCGCTGCGCCCGGATCCGGTGAGTGCTGGGGTTGAAGTACAGCCCGCTGAGCGGCAGGTCGATGACCTCCACATGAGCCTGCTGTTCGTTCCAGTCGACGGTGACCGTCTCCCTTGTACCGCCGGCCGTCCTGACCTCCTCGACCTTCTTCTTGATCAGTTCACTGAACTCAGCCGCACGAGGCGGCTGCGGGAGTTCCCGCAGCATCGCTCTTCCCCGTCCTATCTCTAGTCGTCCTGGTCGTCCATGTCGTTGAGCGCGTCGGTCACGGCCTTACGTGACTCCTCCGGCAGGGTCCGGAAAATGCCCCACATCTTCTCCATCGGGCTCAAAGGCCGCTGATCGGCCGCGATCCACGTCAAGAAGATCCGCCGCTCCATGGAAGACAGGGCCTCGGTGAGGTCCAGGATCGCCGCAAGGTCAACCTCGTGGTCCCCGCCCCCAGCCCCGCAGCGCTTGCACTCCGTCACCGGCTGGTGCTCGATCTCACCGCTGGGCAGCAGCATCTTCCGGCGGGCAACGTTCAGCACCGCCAGCGTGACGCCGTCCTCGTACGCCTCACCGCCCGCGATCCCACAGGACCGGCAGAGGTGGTTGTCGGCCTGGAAGATCTTCATACGCTGTGCCGTGGTGAGGCTGCTCTTGTGCTTCGGCGCCTTTGACTTGCCAGGAATCCAGACATCGGCTCCCCGGGCGACGAAGCGCTGTTCCTGCTGTTGCAGCGAAACGTCGTCACGGCTGGTGTCGATGCGCCAGTCGTGATCCCGCAGGTCCCGGATACGCCTGTCGATCTGGGCCACGTCCGGGAAGGCAGCACGCAACTGCGCCTTCGTGAAGACGTTCCCCTCCCCCACCACCTGCACAAGCCAAAGCGCAGCCCGCGCCATGCTTCCCAGCTTCTTGTCCTGCCACGACGGCAGCGTCATCTAGCGCCTCCGGTGAAGTCGTATAGCCGACATACCGCAATAAGCCACGCATGCAGAACGAACTCCGCATAGCTGACCTACGCCCCCCGCTCCTCAAGCGGTTGCGTTCTCAAGTCTGGCACCACACCCCGAACGAAGGTCCAGCGAAAGGGCACTTGCTCGCGAAATAGCAAGCGCCGGCGCAGCGTGATTCAGGCACAATTGCGGGGTCTGGCAGGCCCAGCGGGCCGCCAGCCGCGAGCTTGGAGGCCGAACGGCATGACACGGGGTGGAGACATGACGCGCACATGCGGCTGGATAGACAAGAAGTTTCGCAGTGACGTTCCTCCGGGCAAGCGCGCTTTGGCTCTGGCCCTGCAGGGACTCTGCCATCACATCGCCGCCGCCGTTCCGGGTAAATCGCCGCAAGCAGGGCCAACTCAGGCAGAGGTCGCTGACTACCTGAAATTCGGCGGAACTTCCCTGTCCAAGTTCCTGAGCGGGCAGTCCGTACCTCGGGACCGGGACCTTGAGTACTTCTACAAGGTTGCCTGCGTGGAGGCTGGCGGACAGCACGTCCTCGGTATCAGCTTCGGCGAGCTGGCCAGGCTCCGTGAGCAGGCGTGGGCCGAGCGATGTCACGGTTGCGTCGCCTTGCGAGCTGAACGCGATGCACTGGCCGAACAGGTCGAGTGTGCACAGGCCGAGATCACCGGCCTGCGGCAAGCCGCCGCTCGTGACACGGCGGAGTTGGCAGCACTTCGGCAGGACGCGCAGTCACTCAGGGAGACCGTCTCAGAGCTTCAGAAGGCGGCCGCCGAGCTGAGGGAGACCCGAGCCGGCTTGCAGGCACGTCTCGCCGCCCAGGCGGCGCTCGCTCCGCTGCCGGTCCCCCGCTGGAGAGGGGACCGGCAGCGGAGAAGAATCGATGTGTCGGCTGCGCAGCGTGTCGCCCAACAGGCGGCCGAGTTGCACAGCGACGGCCGGCAACAGGCTGCACTGAGCCTGCTTCGCCACAGTACGGAGGTTCTCAGCCCTCTCGAAACAGCCGCGCTGCTCCAGGCGCTCCGGCAGCAACAGCAAAGCGAACTCGCCGACAACGTGATCCATATCTACGGCCGTGATCACCACGACCAGGATGTCCTGCAAGTGACCTGGGAACTCCACAAGCGGGGCGCTTCTGACGATGCCGGCGCACTACTCCGGGCCGCTGCGGGTGATCACCAACGTGCATGACACGTCCTCAGACTGCGGCTGCTTCACCCTCGTGGTGCGTCTGGGCCCGGTCGAGGATGTCATCCGGATCATGGCCTCGCACTTGGGAACTGCACCCCAGTCAATGGCGAGGCTCGTGATGAGATGCGGGCCTCGTCCACACTCCTCGAAGCAGTCCGCCACCCTCGGAGAGGGAAGTGCAGGGCTCCTGTCATGGACGAGATCGCCGCTCCCCTCGGGTTGGACTTCTTCATCGGACTGCCGGCCGCTGAGCGCGCCCGGGTCAGCCGGATGCTGTACCGGCAACCAGATCTCGACCTGACGACGGCGCCTGCCGAATCGGTCCCTGAGGACCTGCGCGAGCTGGTCACCTCCTGGCGTGACCCATTCTCCTTCAGCAACAGGGCGTACGCGGTCACTGACCCTCCCGAAATCGACTTCGACTCGCCCGATCACGGAATCGCCTTCGGCTACGTCATGAACCACGTCATCGGGGGCCTGCCGATGTACGAGCATCGTTACTGGTCGACGCGCTGCGAAAGTCTCTGAGCCGATGACAAGTGGATCTGTCGGGCGGCCGAGCCTGCAGATGATGCTATTGCCGCGCAAATGACCCAAACGGTTGATGTGCAACTCGAAGATGTTGCACCGACAATGGCTGCTCCGGTGAAGAAGGGCGCCCGCCACCGCCCCGACCATGACGCCGCCGAGGAGCCAACTGATCCACCGGGAGGGGAATTTGCGTCGGGATTCCGGCCCGCTGCGGGTCGGGGTGGTTTCGAAGTGGCGTTAATACACGATCAGAAAATCGGCGCGCCTCTGTCCATTGCGGGGTATTTTCTCACTAATCTCCATAACTGCAAGCGGTCGATTCGTCACCGACCGTATCCGCACGCACATCTTGGAGATGACATGCACAACCTTCGCAAGACCGCCGTCCTGGTCGCCGCCCTCGGCAGCGTCGGGCTCCTGGCTTCCGGCACCGCCTACGCCGGTGGCGAGGGGGGCGGGGGCAGCAGCGTCCTGCAGAGCGCCAACTGCCGGTCGCACGACCTGAACGTCGACGTCCTCGGCGAGGTCGGGATCCTCAACGGCGTGCTGGGCAACGCGCTCAACGGCGAGGGCGACCCGGGCGCGCAGGCCAGCCACCTCGGCTCGACCATGGGCTGCAACAGCAGCGCCTTCTGAAGGGCCGGCCCGACAGTTCCCTGACGGCGGACGGCGGCGGCCGGCCAGGCATCCGGTGGGCCCGCCGGCCGCCCCACCGCCGACACGGGAGATGCGGGCGCCGTCCTCGTACGGCCCGCATCCCCGGTGAACGACAGAGCAGCCGACGAAGCTCCCCAGCAGCGGGGGGCTTCTCGGCTTTTCAGGGGGCCGGTAGGAGCGCGGCGGAGACTTGACACACCTCGACTCAACGTCGAGCCGTTCGCCGACCTCCGCGTTAGCCTCAGCCGGAGGCAAAGCCGACAGAGGAGGCAGTTGTGGCCAGGGTTCCCAGTGCAGTTGTTGCCGCCACCGGACTGGTCGGCGGGTACGGCGTCGCCCGTTGGACCAAGAAGCGGCAGCTGGGCGGGGCCGTACTGGCCGTCGCGGGAGTCGCTGCCGCTCAGCAGTGGCGCAAGCAGGCGGGCGGGAAGGCGGCGGGTGCGCTGACGGCCACCTACGTCGCCGCGTTCGCCGGGTCCCACCCGCTGGCGAAGAAGGTCGGCGCCTGGCCGTCCGTCCTCGGCGTCGCCGGCGCCGTCGCCCTCGCCTCCTGGGCCGTCGCCGACCGCAAGGCCTGAGCACACCCCGGCCGCGGCAGCGCCCCCGTCACCGCGCCCCCGCCCGGAACGCCCTCCGATACGCCTGCGGGCTCGTGCCCACCACCCTTCGGAAGCGTTCGCGGAAGGCCGTCGGGGAGCCGAAGCCCGTCTGGGTCGCGATGCGTTCGACCGGGTACGGCGTGGTCTCCAGCAGGTGTTGAGCCCGGCGTACCCGGGCCCGGTGCAGCCACTGCAGTGGCGTCGTGCCGGTCTGTTCGCGGAAGCGGCGGTTGAGGGTGCGGGTGCTCATGCGCGCCTGCGCCGCGATCTCGTCCACCGTCATGTCGCGGTCGCAGTGGTCCTCCAGCCAGTGCAGCAGAGGCTCCAAGGTGGCGCCCGCGGGCGCCGGGGGCAGGTCGTGGACGATGAACTGGGCCTGCCCGCCCTCCCGTTCCAGCGGCATCACGGACATCCGGGCCGCGTGCGCGGCGACCGCCGAGCCGAAGTCCCTGCGGATCATGTGGAGGCACATGTCCAGCGCCGCCGCCGCGCCCGCGGAGGTCAGGAACTGGCCGTTGTCGACGTAGAGGACGTTCGGGTCGACCGTCACCTCGGGATACCGCGCCGCCAACCGGTCCGCCGCGTACCAGTGCGTCGTCGCGCGCAGGCCGTCCAGCAGGCCGGTCTCGGCGAACAGGAAGGCGCCGACGCAGATCGAGGCGATCCGGGTGCCCCGCGCCGCAGCCGAGCGCAGCGCCTTCGCGACGCCCTCCGGCAACTCCTCCGGCAGCTCCGCCAGGCCCGGCAGGATGATCGTGTCCGCCTCTGCCAGCGCCCGGAGGCCGTATGGCGCCCGCACCGTGAACGCGCCCGCGCTCACCTCCTCGCGCACCGAGCAGACCCGCACCCGGTACGGCTGCCGGCCGTCCGGCAGCCGCGCCCAGCCGAAGGTGTCGATGGGGGCGGAGAGATCGAACGGGACGACGCCGTCCAGCGCCAGTACGGCCACGGTGTGCATGGCGGGATCCTAGGTGCACGACGGATTGCGGCCAACGGCCCCCATCAGTACCGCAGGAGTCCCAGGGGCTCCAGAAGTCCCAGGGGCTTCTGGAGCCCAGAGGATCTAGGAGTCCCAAGAGTTCCGGGAGTCCCAAGAGTTCCGGGAGTTCCGGGAGTTCCCGGAGTTCTCGCCAGCGTCTGGCGGGAATCCGTCGGATCCTGGCATTCGCGCCACTGTTGCGTGATCCGGGTCGGCGCCTAGCGTCGGCGCGTGACCAAGTTCCTCCTCGCCGTCCACGTCCTCGCCGCCATCGTCGCCGTAGGCCCCGTGACCGTCGCCGCCAGCATGTTCCCGCCCGTCGCACGCCGCCTTCTCGCCGCGCCGGACGACGGGAGTGCCGCCGGGACGCTGCAGTTGCTGCACCGGATCTGCCGGGTGTACGCCGTCGTCGGCGTCGTCGTCCCGGTCTTCGGGTTCGGCACCGCGAGCGAGATGGGCGTGCTCGGCAGTGCGTGGCTGATCGTGTCGATCGTGTTGACCGCCCTCGCCGCCGTCGTCCTCGCCGCGCTGGTGCTGCCTGCTCAGAGCGCGCTGGTGGAGGGCCGGGGGGCGAACCCCGCGCGGCTCGCCATGGTCACGGGGATGTTCAACCTGCTGTGGGCCACGGTGACCGTCCTGATGATCGTGCGGCCCGGATCCACGACAGGAGCCTGAGAAGGGCGAGTTACGGCCCGCTCGCGGCCGGCGGTGATGGTGGTGACGGCGGTGATGATGGTGACGGCGGTGGCGGCTGTGACGGCGGGCCATGCGCGCCCTGCGGACCCCGATCGCCCCGCGGACCCCGATCACCCTCCGCACCCCCCGCACCCCCCGCGCCCCGCGTCGACGTCCCGGAGCGGACGGCCACCGCCGTCAGCGGGCGGGCGATGTCCTCCAGGGGGCGGCGTTCGGCCGGTACCGCGAGTGCCGCCGCGACCAGGCCGGCGACGCACATCAGGGCCGCGCCGACGGAGAAGGCCAGGACCGTGTCGCCGACCTTGCCGGTGCCGGTGAGGTCGGCGAAGAGCAGGGGGCCGCTGATGCCGCCGGCCGCGGTGCCGAGGGCGTAGAAGAAGGCGATGGACATCGCCCTCGTCTCCATCGGGAAGATCTCGGAGACGGTCAGATACGCGCTGGAGGCACCCGCGGAGGCGAAGAACAGCACCGCGCACCAGCACGCCGTCAGCGTGGCCGCGCTCAGCGCACCCCGGTCGAACAGCCAGGCCGTGCCGAAGAGCAGCAGACCGGACAGCAGATAGGTCGAGGAGATCATCACCCGGCGGCCGACGGTGTCGAACAGCTTGCCCAGCAGCAGCGGGCCGCAGAAGTTGCCGACCGCGATCGCCGCGAAGTAGTACCCCGTACGGTCGGTGGGCACGGCGAAGAACCGGGTCAGGATCGCGCCGAAGCCGAAGGTGATCGCGTTGTACAGGAACGCCTGGCCCACGAACAGGGAGAAGCCGAGCACCGCCCTCCTGCGGTAGCGGCCGAAGACCGTGCGGGCGATCTCCGTGAACGTCACGCTCTCGCGCTGCCGGATCTCCAGCTCGCCCGCCGGCTCCGGCAGCCGCTCGCCGCCGTGTGCCTCGATCCGGTGCTCGATGCCGGAGACGATCTCCTCCGCCTCCCGCTCCCTGCCGTGGATCAGCAGCCAGCGCGGACTTTCCGGGACGTGCCGCCGTACGAGGAGGATGACGAGGGCGAGGACCGCGCCGAGGGCGAAGGTCAGGCGCCAGCCCACGTCCTTCGGCAGCAGGTCGGTGTTCAGCGCGACGATCGACAGCAGGGCACCGCCCACGGCGCCCAGCCAGAAGCTGCCGTTGATGATGAGGTCGACCCGGCCGCGGTGCTGCGCCGGGATCAGCTCGTCGATCGCGGAGTTGATCGCCGCGTACTCGCCGCCGATGCCGAAGCCGGTCAGGAAGCGGAACAGGAGGAACCACCAGGCCGTCCAGGACACGGCCGTCAGGGCCGTCGCCGCCAGATAGACCGCCAGGGTGATCATGAAGAGTCTCTTGCGGCCGTGGCGGTCGGTCAGCCGGCCCCAGAAGAGGGCGCCCGAGCAGGCGCCCGCCACGTACAGGGCCGCGGCCACGCCCGTGATCTGGGCCGAGGTGATCGCGACACCGCTGCCGGGTTCGGCCAGGCGGCCCGCGATGTTGCCGACGACCGTGACCTCCAGGCCGTCGAGGACCCATACGGTGCCCAGGCCGATCACGACCGTCCAGTGCCAGCGGGACCAGGGCAGGCGGTCCAGCCGGGCCGGGATGTCGGTGACGATCGTCCGGCCGCCGGTGCGCGACGGCGGACCGGGCGACGGCGCCTCGGCTGCGGCCATCGGGCTCCCTTCTCGGTTCCCTCACGCCCCCAGCGTGCGCGTCACCACGTAGATCAGCAGTCCCGCCAGTGATCCCACCACCGTGCCATTGATCCGGATGAACTGCAGGTCGCGGCCGATGTGGGCCTCGATCTTCCGGGTGGTGTGCTCGGCGTCCCAGCCCGCCACGGTGTCGGTGATCAGCGAGGTGATCTCCTTGCGGTAGGTCGTCACGACGTGCACCGCCGCGCCCTCGACCCAGCTGTCCACCTTCTCCTGCACCTTCGGCTCGGTCGCCATCCGGGTGCCGAGGGACAGCAGCGCGGAGCGCACCCGCAGCCGCAGCTCGCTGCGCTCGTCCTCGGCCGCCGCGACGATCATGGATCGTACGGCCGTCCAGGCGGACGCGATCAGGTCCTGCACCTCGCCGCGGCCCAGCACCTCGCCCTTGAGCCGCTCCACCCGAGCCCGGGTGTCGGTGTCGGACTGCAGGTCGGAGGCGAAGTCGGTGAGGAAGCGGTCCAGCGCGCCGCGCGCCGGATGGGCGGGCATGTCCCGCATCTCGGTGACGAACCGCAGCAGTTCCTTGTAGACCCGCTCGCCGACCTTGCGGTCGACGAACCGCGGGGTCCAGCCGGGCGCGCCGCCCTCCACGGCGCCCATCACGTCGTCCCGGTGCAGCACCAGCCAGTCGTGCGCGCGGGTCACCACCAGGTCCACCACGCGCCGGTGCCCGCCGTCCGCGACGATCCCCTCCAGCATCTTGCCGAGGCCCGGGGCGATCTCCTGGGTGTTCGCCCGCCGGGTGACGGCCTCGGTGACGACCGCCTGCACGTCCGAGTCCCGCAGCACGGTCAGCGCGCCGCGCAGCGCGGTGGCCAGTTCCGCCGTCACCCGGTCCGCGTGCTCCGGCTCGGCCAGCCAGGCCCCGAGCCGGCTGCCGATGCCGACGGCGCGCAGTCGCTGGCGCACGACGTCCTCGGAGAGGAAGTTCTCGCCGACGAACTCACCGAGCGAGACGCCCAGCTGGTCCTTCTTGGTGGGGATGATCGCGGTGTGCGGGATGGGCAGACCGAGCGGGTGCCGGAAGAGCGCTGTGACCGCGAACCAGTCGGCCAGCGCGCCGACCATGCCCGCCTCCGCCGCCGCGGCCACATAGCCGGCCCAGGGCCCCGCGCCCTCGTGAGCGGCGAGCTTGGCCAGGACGTAGACCAGCGCCACGAGGAGCAGCAGCCCCGTCGCCGTGAGCTTCATGCGGCGCACCCCGCGCCGACGCTCCTCGTCGGCCGGGGTGAAGGCCGTCATGGTCTTGTACGACACACCCCGCGCCGGCGCCGGCGCCGTCTCGGTCGGTTCCATCAGCTCCACCCCGTTCGGTGATCCCGCGGTGATCCCGCACACAATTGTCCCTGCCTGACCGACTCCCGGAACGGAACAAGAGTTCCCGGCGTCTGTTCGAGCGGGGGATTGGGCAGGGCCCTGACAGCTCTCCCGAACCCTTGACGCATGATGGGCTCATCAAGATCGGAGCCTTGGGCTCCCGTCCCCGAGGAGAACAGCACAGCGTGACCAGGCGACAGGGCTATGCCGTGCTCAGTGCGCTCGTCGCGCTGGTCGTGGCCGTGTCCGCCGCGATCTACCTCACCGTGGCCACCGACCACGGCATCGCACGCGACGCTCTCGGCGACGACCGGCCGCACCGCGGCTCCGCCGCCCCCGCCTCGACCGGCACCTGGGTCGGCGCCTGGTCCACCGCCCCGGTCGGCGGCGAGCCCGGCACCGAGACACAGGGGCTGGCGGGCCGCTCGGTGCGCAATGTCGTGCACACGAGCACCGGCGGCACGAGCGCCCGGATCACGCTGTCCAATCTCTACGGCCAGGCTCCGCTGACCATCAGCCACGCCTCGATCGCGCTGTCCGCGGGCGACGGCACCGCCGCGGCCGACCCGGAATCGATGCGCCGCCTCACCTTCGGCGGCGCCACCGGCGTCGTCGTCCCGGCCGGCGGGCAGATCGTCAGCGACGCCGTACTCCTGACCGTGCCGCACGACGGCGACGTCCTGGTCACCACCTACTCCCCCACCCCGTCCGGCCCGGTCACCTACCACCCGCACGCCCGGCAGGTCTCCTACGTCGCCGACGGCGACCGCACCGAGGACGCGACGGGCGCGCCGTACACCGAACAGACGCCGTACTGGCGCTACGTGACGAGCCTGGACCTGCTCAGCAACGAGGCCGACGGCACGGTCGTCGTCCTCGGCGACTCCATCACCGACGGCATCACCTCCACCACCGGCGCCAACCACCGCTGGCCCGACGTCCTCGCCGGCCGGCTGCGCGGCGCGGCCGAGAGCGGGCGGCAGGTGCCGCGCTACAGCGTCGTGAACGAGGGCATCAGCGGCAACCAGATCCTCGCCGACGGGCTCGGCCGGCCCGCCGAGAACCGAAGCGGCCTCGGCCGTTTCGACCGGGACGCGCTCTCGCACCCGGGCGTCGAGGTCGTCGTCATCGACCTCGGCGTCAACGACATCCTGCGCAACCCCCGCCTCGCCGACCCGAACCGCATCGTCGCGGGCCTGCGCACGCTCGTCCGCGAGGCGCACGCCCGCGGTCTGAAGGTCGTCGGCGCCACACTGATGCCGTTCCAGGGCCACCGCGGCTCCAGCCCGGCCCGGGAGGCGGTGCGCCGGCAGGTCAACGCGGAGATCCGGGCCGGTGGCGTGTTCGACGCGGTCGTCGACTTCGACAAGGCGCTGCGCGACCCCTACGACCCGCGCCGGCTGCGCCCCGACTACGACTCCGGCGACCATCTGCACCCCAGCGACCCGGGTTTTCGCAGGATGGCCGAGGTGTTCGACCTGAGCCTGCTCAAGGGTGCGGGGCAGACGCAACTGTAGTCGCGGGGCGAGGAATACTGGCGGGCATGACCCGCTTGATCCTCGCCACCCGCAACGCCGGAAAGATCACCGAGCTGAGGGCCATCCTGGCCGACGCCGGACTCCCCCACGAACTCGTCGGCGCCGACGCCTACCCGGACGTCCCGGACGTCAAGGAGACCGGGGTGACCTTCGCCGAGAACGCCCTGCTGAAGGCGCACGCCCTCGCTCGGGCCACCGGCCTGCCGGCGGTCGCCGACGACTCGGGCCTCTGCGTCGACGTGCTCAACGGCGCCCCCGGCATCTTCTCGGCCCGCTGGGCCGGCCGGCACGGCGACGACCGGGCCAACCTCGATCTGCTCCTCGCCCAGCTCTCCGACATCGCGCAGGAGCACCGCGGCGCCCACTTCGCCTGCGCCGCCGCGCTGGCCCTGCCGGACGGCACGGAGCGGGTGGTGGAGGGACAGCTGCGGGGCCTGCTGCGGCACACGCCCGCCGGGACCAACGGGTTCGGCTACGACCCGATCCTGCAGCCGGAGGGCGAGGCCCGCACGTGCGCCGAGCTGAGCTCCGAGGAGAAGAACGCCATCAGCCACCGCGGCAAGGCGTTCCGCGCGCTGGTGCCGGTCGTACGGGAACTGCTCGGCTGACGCGGGCAGGGCCGCGCGGCCGAACTCCGGTGCGGCCGGAGGGACTCGAACCCTCACGGGAGTTACCCCACTGGGACCTAAACCCAGCGTGACTGCCAATTCCACCACGGCCGCGTGATGCTGCCCGGCCATGCTAGCGGCCGGGCAGCGGCTCCCGGAGGTCAGATACCCAGATCCTTGATGATCTTGGCCACGTGACCGGTGGCGCGGACGTTGTAGAGGGCTCGCTCGACCTTGCCCTGCTCGTCCACGACGATCGTGGAGCGGATGACGCCCAGGTACGTCTTGCCGTAGTTCTTCTTCTCGCCGAAGGCGCCGTAGGCTTCGGTGACCTTCTTCTCCGGGTCCGCGAGGAGGGTGACCTTCAGGGACTCCTTCTCGCGGAACTTCGCCAGCTTCTCCGGGGCGTCCGGGGAGATGCCGATGACGTCGTATCCGGCGCCGGCCAGCAGCTCCAGGTTGTCCGTGAAGTCGCAGGCCTGCTTGGTGCAGCCGGGGGTCAGGGCGGCCGGGTAGAAGTAGACGATGACCTTGCGGCCCCGGTGATCCGACAGGGACACTTCATGGCCGTCGGCGTCGGGGAGGGTGAAGGCGGGGGCCGCGTCGCCCGGCTGGAGTCGCTCGCTCATCGGGCCAGCGTAACCGGGGGGCCTTGCGGTGCGGTGCGGCCCACAACTGACAAACTGTCCGGAACAGCATCAGGAGACTTCGGAGGCCGTACGGTGGCGGACACGTCGGACACCAGAACCCCGGCGCAGATCGAGGCGGACATCAAGCGTCGCCGTGAAGTGCTGGCCGAGACGCTCGACGAGATCGGGGTGCGGGTGCATCCGAAGACGATCGTCGGGGATGCCAAGGCGAAGGTCGTCGCCAACCTCGACCACACCGTCGGCCGGGCGTATGTGCAGGTCAATAGAGTGGTGAGTGACGTCAGGGCGCAGTTCGTCGACGAGGAGGGCGGCCTACGGCTGGAGCGGGTCGTGCCGGTCGCGCTGCTCACCGTCGGTGTCGTCGGGCTGCTCGCCGCGGGCAGACGCCGGCGCAAGGGCTGACCCGGACACGTACGGGCAGGGCGAGGACAGGTAGGTTCGAGGCGTGAGCCCCAACAGAGACGAGCACAACACCCCCCGTCACGACAAGCTTCCCATCCGGATGCTGCACGACCGGGTTCTGGTCAAGCAGGACACCGGCGAGGGCGAGCGACGGTCGGGGGGCGGCATTCTGATTCCCGCCACCGCGGCGGTCGGCCGGCGGCTGGCCTGGGCCGAGGTCGTCGCCGTCGGCCAGAACGTCCGGACGGTGGAGCCCGGCGACCGCGTTCTGTACGACCCGGAGGACCGGGCCGAGGTCGAGGTGCGGGGTGTGGCGTACGTGCTCATGCGCGAGCGGGATCTGCACGCCGTGGCCGCGGACCGCTTCGAGGGGTCGGAGGACTCCACGGGGCTGTACCTGTAGTCCGGCGCGGTTCGGCGGCCCACCGCCGCACGGCAGCGCGCAAGGGGCCGGTGACCATCGTCACCGGCCCCTTTTGCGCTGCCTTTGCTATGTTCGAGAGTGAACCCGACGAGACGCGCCGTACCGGGTCGAAGGCAAAGACGACGCACCCCCGTCCGCATCACGTCTCGGAGGTGCTCCTCATGGCCTGGGTTCTGCTGATCGTCGCCGGTCTGCTCGAAGTCGGCTGGTCGATCGGAATGAAGTACACGGAGGGCTTCACCCGGCTCGTGCCCAGCCTGTTCACCGGCGCCGGCATCGTGGCCAGCATGGTCCTGCTCTCGTACGCCGCGAAGTCCCTGCCCATCGGTACCGCCTACGGCGTCTGGGTGGGCATCGGGGCGGCCGGTGCGGCGGTGCTCGGCATGGTGGTGCTCGGTGAGCCGGTCACCGCCGCCCGGATCTTCTTCGTCTGTCTGCTGCTGGTCGCCGTGGTGGGACTGAAGGCGACCAGCGGCCACTGAGACGTCAGGTGAGGGGGCCGCCGCCGTCGCCGGCGGCCGTCCCCGTCGTACCACCACCGCCGTCGGCAGCGCCGCCCGTGGCCGCATCACCGCCGGTGGCGGCCCCGCCGTCGGTCACTCCGCCGGTGGTGCCGGTGCCCGTGGTCGTACCCCCGCCCGTGGCACCGCCGCCGGTGGCGGTGGTGCCACCGGTGGTCGTGGTGGTGCCGCCGGTGGTGCCGGGGCCTGTGCCGGTCGTCGCACCGCCGTCGGTGGGCGTGCCGGTGGCGCCGCCGGCCGGGCTCTGGGTCGCGCCGCCGCCGGTCGGGCTGGCGGTCGCGCCGCCGGTGTTCTGGCCTCCGGTGGTGCCCGGCCGGGCCGGGCCGGTCGCGCTCGGCGGCTGCGGCTCGTCGGCGCCCTGCTGCAGCTGGAGATCGAAGTCGGAGGCCGGCTTGCCCTCCAGCGCGTCACGCGTGTACTGGGCCCAGATCTCGGTCGGCGGGCCGCCACCGTTCATCCGGGCCTGGCCGAGGGCGCCGTACAGCCCCACGTGCTTGGCCGTCACCGGGTCCTGGCCCATGACCGAGACCACCGTGGCCAGATCCGGGGTGTAGCCGGCGAACCAGGCGGCGGTGTCGTTCTCGGCCGTACCGGTCTTGCCGGCCGCCGGACGGTCCGCGGCCTGCGCGGCGGTGGCGGTGCCGTTGTCGACCACGCTCTGCAGGATCGACGTGGTGGTGTCGGCGGCTTCCCGGCTGACGGCCTGCTTGACCTGATCGTCGGGCAGCTTGACCTCCTCCGTACCGTCCTTGGTGATCTTCTCGATCATGGTGTACGTGCCGTGCTTGCCGTGGTTGGCGAGCGTCGCGTAGCCCTCCGCCATGTCCAGCACGCTGGCGGTGGCGGTGCCGAGGGCGATGGACGGGTACGGCTGCAGGTCCGGGGTGCCGGAGGGAATGCCGAGGTCGATCGCCGTCTGCTTGACCTTGGACGGGCCGACGTCGACGGCCATCTGCGCGTACACCGCGTTCACGGACAGGTCCGTCGCCTTGGTGACGCCGATCTGGCCGTACGACTTCTGGTCCTCGTTCTCCGGGGCGTAGCCGCTGCCGCTCCAGCCCTGCACGGGGCGCTCGTTGGTGCCGTCGTACGTGGTGTTCGGGGTGATGGTGCGGCCGTCCTGGGTGGTCGAGCCGTTCTGCACCGCCGAGGTGAACACGAACGGCTTGAACGTCGAGCCGACCTGGAAGTCACCGCGGGTCGCGCCGTTGGTGTACTGCTTCACGTAGTCGATGCCGCCGTACATCGCGACGACCTTGCCGGTCTTCGGGTCGACGGAGGCGCCGCCCGCGCGGACGTAGTTGTCGACCTTGTTGTTCTTCTTGTCCAGCTTGGAGATCAGCTGGTCGTCGACCGCCTTGACGAAGGCGTCCTGCCTGGTCTTCTGGATGGTGGTGGTGATGCGGTAGCCGCCGGCCTCGAGCTGGTCGGTGTCGACGATGTTGTTCTTGGTCAGGTAGTCGTTGACCGCCCGCACGAGATAGCCGCGCTGGCCGGACAGGCCGGTGGAGACGGTCTGCTCCTTCGGCATCGGGAACTTCATGCCGGCACGCTTGGACTCGCTGAGCCAGCCCTTCTTGACCATGCCGTCGAGGACGTAGTTCCAGCGGGCGACGGCCGCGGACTTGTTCTCGGGGTGGGCGACGACGTCGTACTCGCTGGGCGCGTTGACGAGCGCGGCGAGGTAGGCGGCGCGGGCCGGGTCCAGGTCCTTGGCGTCCACGCCGTAGTAGGCCTGGGCGGCGGCCTGGATGCCGTAGGCGTTGCGGCCGAAGAAGCTGGTGTTGAGGTAGCCCTCGAGGATCTCGTCCTTGGACTTGTTGCGGTCCAGCTTGATCGAGATGAAGAACTCCTTGGCCTTGCGGGTGACCGTCTGCTCCTGGGCCAGGTAGTAGTTCTTCACGTACTGCTGGGTGATCGTCGAGCCGGACTGCTTGCCCTTGCCGGTCGCGGTGTTCCAGGCGGCGCGCAGCATCGCCTTGGGGTCGATCGCCGACTCGGAGTAGAAGTCGCGGTCCTCGGCGGCCAGTACGGCGTGCTGGGCGTCCTTGGAGACCTGGGCGAGGCTCACGTTCTCACGGTTGATGTCGCCGTCGCGGGCCATCTGCGAGCCGTCGGCGTACAGGTAGACGTTGCTCTGCTTGACGGCCATGGCGTTGGCCGGCGGGATGTTGACCATCGAGTAGCCGAGGACGAAGAGTCCGATGACCAGCAGCACGCCGACGACGAAGCCGCCGAGCACCATGCGCCAGGTCGGAATGATCCTCCGCCACCCGGTCCGCTTGGGCCGCTTCGCCTTCTTGCCCTTGCCCTCCGCCGCGCCGGGCCCGCCGTCGTCGGCGGCGGCGAGGGCACCGGTCTCCGGCTCGGCGGCCCCGGCGGAGTCGCGGCCGACGGTACGGCCGGCGCCGGTGGCGCTGCGGGGGCCGGGGGCGGTGCGGGAGCTGCTGCCGGTGCGGGGGCCGGGGGCGACCGCTCCGGCCGCGCCCGCCGCCGCGGCGCCCGCGGCGCCCGCCTGGGATGCCTGGCCCGCCGCGCCCGCGAGCCCGGCGGCACCGGCGGCGGCTGCTCCGGCCGCCTGGGCGGCGCGGTTCGCGCCGGGGCCGGGGGTCCGGGGGGTGCGCGCGGCACGGCCGGTGGTGTTCGGAGCGGCGGCCGCCGTCCTGGCGGCCTCGCCCGGCTCGGCGGCCTCGCGGGGTGCGGTGACCCGCCGCAGGACCTGGGTGCTCTCGGGCGCCCCGGTCTCGGCGGAGCCCTGAGCCGCCCCGGCCGCCTTGCCGGACCCGGCCCCCTGGGCTCCCCGGGGTGCGGTGACCCGCCGGAGCACCTGGGTGCTCTCGGCCGACTGCCCCTGCTCGGCAGCGGCCGACGTGCCGGCTGCGCCGGGGCCCGTCGCCGCATTGCCCGGGGCCGTGCCGGACGCAGAGCCCCGGTCGGATGGCGTGTCGCCGCTCGGCGCCGGCGCCCCGGGCTCCGTCCTGCCGCCCTGGGCGGCCTGGCGGGCGCGGGCCATGGAGGCCGTCCGGTCCTGGGCGGCCGGACGGGCCTGCCCACCCCGGTCGGCACGCTCGGGCTCCGTCGCCGGCGTCGCGTCCGTCGTCTTCGGCGTGTCGGGCGTCGTCGGCGTCTGCCCGGGCTCCGCCCGCTCGCCGGACCCCGCGGGCCGTGCCGGTGCTTCGGCCCCCTCGGAGCGTGACGGTGTGCCGGCTCCCTCGGGCCGGGTCGGCTCGGCGGTCCCCCCGGCCGTGGCGGGGGCCGTGTCGTCGCGGCTCGCGGGCTCACCGGGCCCTTCAGCCCGCAGCGGCTCTGTCGGCGGCACGCCCTCGGTCGGCTGCTGCTGCTGCGGCTCGTCGCTCATGTCGTGCACGGACTCCTGTTTCGCGTCGTACGTTCCCGTACGTCTCGTACGCTTCTGCGCCCCCGGTTGGAAGACTCTCGCACCTGGCGTTCCGTTCCCGGATTCCGGCACGCTTCGGGCACAAATTGCGTGGCCGACAGCCGGACCTCCGGACTACGCTCCTGCGCTTCGGTGTCGAGCGGCCCCAGGAGGTGGACTGGCGTGGGCGCGGGACGGTTGTACGCGGCCGTCGCGGCGGGGGGATTCAGACGGTACGCGACGTATCGGGCCGCCACTGCGGCAGGGGTGTTCACGAACACGGTCTTCGGGCTGATCCTCGTGTCCACCTATCGCGCCCTCTGGGACGAGCGGCCGCACCTCGGCGGATGGGATCAGACGCAGGTCGTGACCTATGTGTGGCTGGGCCAGGCGTTCCTTTCGACGCTCGCGATCGGCGGTGGAGGCGTCGAGAACGAATTGATGGATCGCATCCGTACGGGGGACGTGGCGATCGATCTGTACCGCCCCGTCGATCTGCAGCTGTGGTGGCTGGCGACCGACCTGGGCCGGGCGTTCTTCCAGCTGCTGGGCCGGGGCGTGGTCCCGTTCGTCTTCGGCGCGGTGTGCTTCCCGGTGTACCTGCCGACGGACGCGGGCACCTGGGTCGCCTTCTTCGTCGCCGTGCTGCTGGCGATGCTCGTCGGGTTCGGGATCCGGTACCTGGTGGCGCTGAGCGCGTTCTGGCTGCTGGACGGCATGGGGGTGACGCAGATGGCCTGGCTCGCCGGCTTCTTCTGCTCGGGCATGCTGCTGCCGCTGAACGTCTTCCCGGGCGCGCTCGGCGAGGTCGTACGGGCCCTGCCGTGGTCCGCGCTGCTCCAGGCGCCGGCCCAGATCCTGCTGGGGCACGCCGACCCGCTGGGCACGTACGCCTTCCAGGGGGCGTGGGCGGTGGCGCTGCTGGGCGCGGGGCGGCTGGTGCAGTCGGCGGCGACACGGCGGGTGGTGGTCCAGGGTGGGTGACGTGGGTGAGGTGGGTGAGGTGGGTGAGGTGGGTCACCCGGGGCGCGGCCGGGTGCGCGAGGCCGTGCGGGAGGGGGTGCGGGCCTACCTGATGATCGCCGGGATGTGGGTGCGGTCCACGATGGCCTACCGCGCCTCGTTCGTGATGACCACGTTCGGCAGCTTCGCGACGACGTTCTTCGACTTCGTCGGGATCATGCTGATGTTCTCGCGGGTGGACGCCCTGGGCGGCTGGTCGCTGCCGGAGGTCGCCTTCCTGTACGGACTGTCCGGTACGTCCTTCGGGCTGGCCGACCTGGTGATCGGCTCGATGGAGCGGCTGGGGCGGCGGGTGCGCGACGGCACGCTGGACACGCTGCTGGTGCGTCCGGCTCCGGTGCTGGCGCAGGTGGCGGCCGACCAGTTCGCGCTGCGGCGGCTGGGCCGCGTGGTGCAGGGCCTGCTGGTGCTGGGCTGGTCGGTGGCCCGGCTGGACGTCGACTGGACACCGCTGAAGCTGCTGCTGATGCCGGTGATGCTGGTGAGCGGCTGCGGGATCTTCTGCGCGGTGTTCGTGGCGGGCGCGGCCTTCCAGTTCCTGGCGCAGGACGCCTCGGAGGTGCAGAACGCCTTCACCTACGGCGGCGGGGCCCTGCTGCAGTATCCGCCGACGGTGTTCGCGAGGGAGCTGGTGCGCGGGGTGACGTTCGTGCTGCCGCTGGCCTTCGTCAACTGGCTGCCCGCGACCTATGTGCTGGGGCGGCCGTATCCGCTGGCACTGCCCGAGTGGGTGGCGTTCGCTCCGCCGCTGGTGGCGGTGGCGTGCTGTGCGCTCGCGGGGCTGGCCTGGCGGGCGGGACTTCGTTCGTACCGGAGCACAGGGAGCTGACAGATGGCCAAGACGGCGGAGACGGCGGACGGGAGCCTCGCCGAGGGCTTCATCGCGCTTCAGGACGTGGCGAAGGTCTTCGAGGTGCGCAGGAAGACCGGGTTCCTGAAGCGGGAGCGGCGCGAGGTGCGGGCGGTGGACGGGCTCTCGTTCACCGTGGCGCGCGGGGAGATGGTCGGGTACATCGGGCCGAACGGCGCCGGGAAGTCGACCACGATCAAGATGCTGACCGGCATCCTGACGCCGAGCGCGGGGCGGTTGCGGGTGGCGGGCATCGACCCGTCGCGGGAGCGGCGCCGGCTCGCGCACCGTATCGGGGTGGTGTTCGGGCAGCGTACGACCCTGTGGTGGGATCTGCCGCTGATCGACTCCTACCGGCTGGCGCACCGCATGTACCGGATCCCGGACGCCCGCTACCGCGAGAACCTCGACCGGTGCGTCGAACTCCTGGAGCTGCAGGCCTTGTTGGACGTCCCGGTGCGGCAGCTCTCGCTCGGGCAGCGGATGCGCGGGGACATCGCGGCGGCGCTGCTGCACGACCCGGAGGTGCTGTACCTGGACGAGCCGACGATCGGCCTGGACGTCGTGTCGAAGGCCAAGGTCCGTGGATTCCTGCGGGAGTTGAACGCCGAGCGGAGCACGACCGTGCTGCTGACCACGCACGATCTGCAGGACATCGAGCAGTTGTGCTCCCGGGTGATGGTGATCGACCAGGGGCGGCTGATGTACGACGGTCCGCTCGCGGGGCTGCACGAGGCCGGGGAGAGCGAGCGGACGCTGGTGGTGGACCTGGAGCGGGAGCTGCCGCCGGTCGTGGTGCCGTCGGCGCGGGTGGTGCGGGTGGAGGGGCCGCGGCAGTGGCTGGCGTTCCCGGCGGGGCAGTCGGCGGCGCCGCTCGTGGCCCGTCTCGCGGCGGAGTATCCGCTGGTGGACCTCTCGGTGCGGGAGCCGGACATCGAGGCCGTCATCGCCAAGATGTACGCGGAGAAGGCCGTCTCGTAGGCTTCTGCCATGACCGACGACGCTAGTGCGGACCTCCGGGCGTCCGACGCCGATCGTGAGCGGGTGGCCGAGATCCTGCGGGACGGCCTCGCCGAGGGACGGCTCGACATGGAGGAGTTCGAGGAACGCCTGGAGGCGGTGTACAAGGCGCGCACCTACGGCGAGCTGACGCCGATCACCCGCGATCTGCCGGCGGCCGGTGCGGCGGCGCCGCCGGTCCCGGTCTCCTTCGTCAAGGAGCCCGCGCAGCGCGGTGGTTGGGCCGGTCGGATCGTCGGCGGCGAGGGGTCGTCGACGGGTGGGGTCGCCATCATGTCGGGGTTCCAGCGCAAGGGCCGCTGGACGGTGCCGAAGCGGTTCAGCTGCTTCGCGTTCTGGGGCGGCGGCGAGATCGACCTGCGCGAGGCGGACTTCGCGGACCGCGAGGTCGAGATCAACTGCGTGGCGATCATGGGCGGTGTGCAGGTCGTCGTGCCGCCCGGGGTCGAGGTCGTCGTCCGCGGCATCGGCATCATGGGCGGCTTCGACCACCCGCGGGAGGACGGCCCGGCCGAGCCGGGCGCGCCGCGGGTGATCATCGGCGGGCTCGCCTTCTGGGGCGGTGTCGACGTGACGCGCAAGGTCACCCGCGCCGAGCAGCAGCGGCTGAAGGAGCAGCGCCGCCAGGAGAAGCTGGAGCGCAAGGAGTCCCGGCAGTCCCGGCACGAACTGCCGCGCGGGCGGCGCGAGGACCGGCAGGAGTTGTACCGGGAGCGGCGCGAGGAGCGGCGGGATCTGCACCGCGAGCGGCGCGAGGAGCGGGAGCAGCGGCGCCGGGACCGGGGGTACTGAACGCCGTCGGCGCCGATGCGGCCCGCGCCCCTACTTGGTGCAGACCTTGGTCAGTTCGCCGGCCGCGTCCGTCACCGGGCTCACGTCCGGGGTCTTGTCGCCGTTCTTGATGGCCGTGCGGATGTTCGACACGGCCTGCCGCAGATGGTCGACCGCCTTGTTGACGTCGGTGTTGTCGGTCTTGTCGCCGATCTTGTCGAGGTTCTTCTCGATGGAGTTCAGCGAGGTGTCGGCCTGGGCGGGGTCGTTCGCGGCGTTCTCCACGGCCTGCTGCAGGTCGGTGACGCTGTCGGCGATGGAGTCGGCGGTCTGCACGCAGTCCAGGGCCTTGTCGACGGCGTCGCAGCCGGTGGTGAGGCCGGCGGTGAGCGCGGCGGTTGCCACGACGGCGGCGACGGCGGTGAGACGGCGTCGGCTGACGGCCATGGTGGTGGTCCCTCCCCTGTTGGGCGCCCGGTGCGACTGACCGGGCGCGCGGTGGTGGGGCCGTGCGCCCGTACCCCTAGGACGCCGGGGAGGCCGCGCGGGTTGCCCGCGCGCACGCTTCCCGTTGGCCCGCCCTTTACTCGCCGAGTGCCGCTTCCAGCGTGGCGCGCTGGATCGCGGCCAGGTCGGCGCAGCCGGCGACGGCGAGGTCGAGCAGGGAGTTCAGTTCCTCGCGGGCGAAGGGCTCGGCCTCGGCGGTGCCCTGGACCTCGACGAAGCGGCCGTCGCCGGTGCAGACGACGTTCATGTCGGTCTCGGCGCGCACGTCCTCCTCGTAGCAGAGGTCGAGGAGGGGGACGCCGCCGACGATGCCGACGGAGACGGCGGAGACGGTGCCGGTGAGCGGCTGCCGGCCGGCCTTGATCAGCTTCTTGCCCTGGGCCCAGGCGACGGCGTCGGCGAGGGCGACGTACGCGCCGGTGATGGCGGCCGTGCGGGTGCCGCCGTCGGCCTGGAGGACGTCGCAGTCGAGGACGATGGTGTTCTCGCCGAGCGCCTTGTAGTCGATGACGGCGCGCAGCGAGCGGCCGATGAGCCGGGAGATCTCGTGGGTGCGGCCGCCGATCTTGCCCTTGACGGACTCGCGGTCGCCGCGGGTGTTGGTGGCGCGGGGCAGCATGGCGTACTCGGCGGTGACCCAGCCCTCGCCGCTGCCCTTGCGCCAGCGCGGGACGCCTTCGGTCACGGAGGCGGTGCAGAACACCTTGGTGTCGCCGAAGGAGACGAGGACGGAGCCCTCGGCGTGCTTGCTCCATCCGCGTTCGATGGTGACCGGGCGGAGCTGTTCGGGGGTACGGCCGTCGATGCGAGACATGGCATGGAGCCTATCCGTACCTGCGCAAGGGGCTCCTCCCGTGTCGGGAAGAGCCCCTGGAGAGCGAGTCCGCGGCCCCGGGGGCCGGGCGGCTCACATCATGTCTTCGATCTCCGAGGCGATCGGGTCGGCGTCGGTGCCGATGACGACCTGGACGGCGGTGCCCATCTTGACGACGCCGTGCGCGCCGGCGGCCTTCAGCGCGGCCTCGTCGACCAGCGAGCCGTCCTCGACCTCGGTGCGCAGCCGGGTGATGCAGCCCTCGACCTCCACGATGTTCTCGATGCCCCCGAGCCCGGCGACGATCTTCTCAGCCTTGCTGGCCATGTTCCTTCTCCCTGCTCCGTACCGGTTTGTCGCAGTAACCCACAGTTGGCCCATCTTTGCGAGCGGTCATGCCGTACGTGCCGAATGATGGCGATCACAACAGCGGAACCGTCCGCCAACTGGTCTACACCACCTGGGGGACGGTCGCCAAACCGCGACCGAGTCGAGTGGCCGGGAGGACGCCATGAGCGCCGACAGCGCACCCGCCGACAGCACGGCCGGCCCGGCGCGGGAGCGCTGGAACCATCTGTTCCAGGGCCTGCAGAAGATGGGCCGCAGCCTGCAGCTGCCGATCGCGGTGCTGCCGGCGGCGGGCATCCTCAACCGCCTGGGCCAGCCCGACGTGTTCGGCAAGGACGGGCTGGGCTGGACGGACGTCTCCAAGGTGATGACCGGCGCGGGCGGCGCCCTGCTCGACGGCTCGCTCGGTCTGCCGCTGCTGTTCTGCGTGGGCGTGGCGATCGGCATGGCGAAGAGGGCGGACGGCTCCACGGCGCTCGCGGCGGTGGCCGGTTTCCTCGTCTACTACGGCGTGCTGCACCAGTTCCCCGAGTCCTGCCCCGGCGGCTCCAAGGCGGTCCCGCAGATCGGCTGCCAGGTGAGCGTCGGCACCGGCACGGGCTCGGTGACACCCTTCACCTTCCAGAACCCGGGCGTCTTCGGCGGCATCGTCATCGGTCTGCTGGCCGCCTTCCTGTGGGCCCGCTTCCACCGCACCAGGCTGGTGGACTGGCTGGGCTTCTTCAACGGCCGGCGCCTGGTGCCGATCATCATGGCGTTCGTCGCGATCGTCTTCGCGGCGCTGTGCCTGTGGATCTGGCCCCCGATCGGCAGCGGCCTGGAGAGTTTCAGCCACTGGCTGCGGGACGTCGGCGCCTGGGGAGCGGGCGTCTTCGGCCTCGCCAACCGGGCGCTGCTCGTGATCGGCCTGCACCAGTTCCTCAACGTGCCCATCTGGTTCCAGTTCGGCAGCTACACCAAGCCGGACGGCACGGTGGTGCACGGCGACATCAACATGTTCCTGGCGGGCGATCCGAACGCGGGCCAGTTCACCTCGGGCTTCTTCCCGATCATGATGTTCGCGCTGCCGGCGGCCGCACTGGCGATCACCCACTGCGCCAAGCCGCACCGCCGCAAGGAGGTCGGCGGCCTGATGCTGTCGGTGGCGCTGACGTCGTTCGTGACGGGCATCACCGAGCCGATCGAGTACTCCTTCCTCTTCGTCGCACCCCTGCTCTACGCCATCCACGCCGTGCTCACCGGTGTCTCGATGGCGGTGACCTGGGCGCTCGGGGTGCACGACGGCTTCAGCTTCTCGGCCGGCCTGATCGACTACGTGATCAACTGGAACCTGGCGACGAGACCGTGGGGGATCATCCCGATCGGCCTGTGCTTCGCGGCGGTGTACTACGCCGTCTTCCGGTTCGCGATCACGAGATTCGACCTGAAGACACCGGGCCGGGAGCCGGAGGACGAGGTCGAGGACATCACCAAGGCCTGACCCCCGCGAGTCCGCCGCCCGACGGACTTCCGGACCTTGCGCCAGGGCCCTTCGGCCCCTTCGGCGCATCGGCACGCCGCGTAGCGTACCGGTAGCGGATTTCGTGGTTCCTTACAGCGCCTTCATCGTGCTACAACAGGTCTACACCACTGAGTGGTGTAGACCAGAGACGCTGCCGTCCCCTTCCCACGGATCCCCGGGCGGCGCTCGCATGCCCTCCCCCGGCCTCCGGCCGGAGGCACCCCCAGGAGGAAGTTGTGACCACGGCCAGCGCCGCTCCCGCGGCCGAGAAGAAGAAGGGCCCCGGCGTGATGGCCGTGCTGCAGCGTATAGGCCGCAGCCTGATGCTGCCGGTGGCGGTACTGCCGGCCGCCGCCCTCCTGGTCCGCCTCGGCAACACGGACATGTTGGGACGCCCCTCCTTCCCGACGTTCCTGACGAAGATCGCGTCGTTCATGGCCGCCGGCGGCAACGCGATCCTCGACAACATGGCCCTGCTGTTCGCCGTGGGCATCGCGATCGGCTTCGCGAAGAAGTCGGACGGGTCCACGGCCCTCGCCGCGGTCGTCGGCTACCTGGTCTTCAAGAACGTCCTCGGCACGTTCACCGACAAGAACCTGCCGAAGGTGGCGACGGTCGTCGACGGCAAGATCGTCATGGCGAACGCCCCGGCGGACGCCAAGGTCCTCGGCGGTGTGGTGATGGGCCTCGCCGTCGCCCTGCTCTACCAGCGGTTCTACCGCACCAAGCTGCCGGACTGGGCGGGCTTCTTCGGCGGCCGCCGGCTGGTGCCGATCCTGTCGGCCCTCGCCGGTCTGATCCTCGGCATCGTCTTCGGCTACATCTGGCCGGTGCTCGGCACGGGTCTGCACAACTTCGGTGAGTGGCTGGTGCATTCGGGCGCCGTCGGCGCCGGCATCTTCGGCGTGGCCAACCGTGCGCTGATCCCGATCGGCATGCACCACCTGCTGAACTCCTTCCCCTGGCTGCAGGCGGGCGACTACCACGGCAAGAGCGGTGACATCGCGCGCTTCCTGGCCGGCGACCCGACCGCGGGGCAGTTCATGACCGGCTTCTTCCCGATCATGATGTTCGGCCTGCCGGCCGCCTGCCTCGCGATCGTGCACTGCGCCCGCCCGGAGCGCCGCAAGGTGGTCGGCGGCATGATGCTCTCGCTCGCCCTGACCAGCTTCGTCACCGGCGTCACCGAGCCCATCGAGTTCACGTTCATGTTCATCGCGCCGGTCCTGTACGCCATCCACGCGGTGCTCACCGGTGTCTCCATGGCGCTGACCTGGGCGCTGGGCATGAAGGACGGCTTCGGCTTCTCCGCCGGCGCCGTCGACTTCACCCTGAACCTCGGCATCGCGAGCAACCCGTGGGGCCTGGCGCTGATCGGCCTGTGCTTCGGCGCCGTCTACTACGTCGTCTTCCGCTTCGCCATCACCAGGTTCAACCTGCCGACGCCGGGCCGCGAGTCCGACGAGGAACTCGCCGAACTGGAGAAGGCCGAGGCCAAGTAAGGCCCTTCCGAAAACCCGGCCGACGCCGAATTCCCCGATCCGCGAGGCGGATCGGGGAATTCGGCATGCCCATGTGCGAACCGCCGACAAAGTCCTCCTCATTCGTCAGACGGAATTTCCGGCCCCGGCGATCCAGTGACCATCGTCACCGACCCTCCCTTCTTGATCGCGCCGTCGCGCCGTGAATATCGTCTCCACCAGGCCGATCACGGCCGGGACCGACAACAACTGGGGAAATCATGAGCCTTCAAGCTCTGCGTGAACTGAACTTCACCGCGCTGACCGACGAAGAAGCCGCCGCCACGTCCGGCGAGGGCAAGAAGCCGAGCCGCGCCCAGTGCGAGTGGATTTTCGCGCAGATCGGCAATCCCATGTCCTGCAGCTACGGGGACTACTACAAGCTCTGGAAGTCGCTGGGCTGCGACAAGCTGTAGTGCGGACAGCGCCCGCCTCGTCCCGAGGCGGGCGCGTTCCTTTCCCGCCAGGAGTTCTTCAGTGAAGTGGCAGAGATACCACACCCATCAGTCGGGGGACACCGACTGCGGACCGGCGTCCGTGCGTGCCGTCCTGATGCGGCACGGGGCCGTGGTCGACGCGGCGATCCTGCGCGAGTCCACGGGCCTGGGCGAACGCGGCTCCAACCTGCTCAGGCTCCGGGAGGTCCTGCGGGGTTACGGAGTCGACAGCGAACTCCTCCGGCTGGACACCGACCAGCTGCGGCAGGCCGTACGGCTCGCGGGACCGGCGATCATCCTGCTGGCCGAGGACGGGGACCGCCACTTCGTGGTCGTCCACGAGGCCACCGACAGCGGCCACTTCATCATCGGCGACCCGCTGCTGCACCGCCCGATGCGCGTGGCGCCCGAGGTCCTCGCCGCCGTGTTCCACGGGGAGGCGCTGGTCACCGACCGGCCGAGCGCACGCCTGCCGCGGGGTGCCCGGCTGCGGGCCCTGCCGGGGCGGAGCCTGGTGTGGCAGACCGTCCGCGCCCACCGCGGACGCCTCCTGCTCATCCTGCTGGCCACCGCCGTCGTGGCGCTGGTCGCCCTGCTCAACAGCCTCTTCGTGCAACTGGCCGTCGACCACGTCCTGCGGGACGGATCCCGGCGGGCGCTGGCGGTGATGTCCGTCGAGTTCATCGGGGTCGCGGTGGCGGCGGCAGGCGTCCAGTATCTGCGCGGACGCGCCATCGTGGCGCTCAGCCAGTCGCTCCAGCGGACGTTGTCGGAGCGATATCTGCACAAACTCCTGCGCCTGCCCGCCGATTACTTCAAAGGCCGCAGAGCCGGTGATCTGGTCAGTCGGATCGACGACGTACAGGAAATCCAGGCGCTGGTGACGGCGGCCGCGGTCCGGGCGGCCATCGACATCTGTGTGGTTCTCTCGGTCGGCGGTTATCTCCTGGCGACCGGACCGACCCTCTTCCTTTTCCTGATTCCGCCCGCGGCGGTCAATGTACTCAGCTCGCTGCTCCTGTACCCGCACATCAGGAACGCCGCCGAAGAGGCCCTCCAGCGGGATGCCACACTGAAGTCGGAGACGCTCAACTCCCTGCGCGGGCACACCGAGTTGACCGGCTACGGAAAGCGTGAATACGTCTTCGAGCGGATGAGCCGCGCGCTGCGCCGCAGAATCGAGTCGGAAACCCGGCTGGGCCGGCTGGAGAATCTCAACTCCGTGATCAAGACGGCCAGTCAGACGGTCTTCACGGTGGTGGCGGCCTGGGCCGGGCTGAGCCGGATGCTCTCCGGCTCGCTCACCGTCGGCGAGGTCTTCGGCTTTCTGACCATGGCCGGCTACTTCCTGGGCGCCATGGACTCCGTGGCCTCCCTCCAGGTCACCGCCCAGCGCACCTCCGCGGCCCTCGGCCGCTACCGGGACGTGGTGCTGCAGCGCGAGGACGCCCGGCTCACGCTGCCGGCCGATCAGATCGTCCACCCGCTGGAACCGGCCGACATCGCGGTCCGGTCCCTGGGTTTCCGCCATCCCGGCGCCCGGCACGACACCCTCACCGGCATCGACCTCGACATCCCGTACGGCACGAGCACGCTCCTGCGGGGCGGGAACGGCTCGGGCAAGAGCACGCTCCTCGCACTGCTCGCGGGCACCCACCCCGGCTACACCGGCAGCGTCACCGTCGGCGGAGCCGAGATCGGCCGCATCACCGCCGACGCGTTGTCGCGCCATGTCCTCTACGTCCCCGAGAACCCCGTCCTGCTGCCCGCCTCCGTGCGCGAGAACCTCACTCTCGGTGTCCCGCACAGCACGGACGACATCCTGCGGGCGTGCCGCATCGCCTGCTTCCAGGACGTCCTCGACACCCTCCCCGAAGGCCTCGACGAGCCGGTGAAGGAGAGCGGCGCGGGACTCTCGCGCGGTCAGATCCAGCGTCTGTCCATCGCCCGCGCCGTGCTGCACGCCCCTCGGGTGTACCTGTTCGACGAGACGTTCAGCGGCATCGACCGGGACACCTTCGCCCGGATCTGGGAGGAGCTGGGCTCGGTCAAGGGCACCAAGATCGTGGTGTCCCACGGGCACGTCCAGGACGCCGCGTTCGACCTGGAGCTCTTCCTCGACCCCTCCACCGGCCTGCGCACGGAAAGCCCTCAGCCGCGATGAACCTCTCCGACCTGCTCGACCTCCTCCATGTCCCCGGGGGCGTCCCCGCCTCCGCACTCGCGGCCGACCTGGCACTGATCACCTCCATGTCACCGGAGCTCGCGGCCGCACCGCTCTCCTCGTCGGACCCCGCGGCCCTGGCGGCGGCGTACGACGCGCACCGCCCCCGCCCGGTGACCGCGGTGGTGCTCACCGCGAACGAGGAGGAGCGCATCGCCGCGTGCCTGACCGCACTCGCCGATGACGTCGACGGCTGTCTGCTGATCGACTCCGGCTCCTCGGACGGCACCGCCGAGCAGGCCCTGCGCGCCCGCCCCGGCACCCGGATCCTGTCCGCGCCGTGGGCCGACGACTTCTCCCGCCAGCGCAATCTCGCCTTCGGCGAGGTCACCGAGGGCTGGCTGTGCCATGTGGACGCCGACGAGGTCCTGGTGCCGTCGCACGCGGGCAGGCTGCGCCGCGCCCTGTCCGTGCTCGACCATCTGCTGCCCGGACACGACTTCGTCGTCTCCCCCGTGATCGCCGACCACGGCGGCTCGGTGTACACCAACACCCAGCGGGTGCTGCGGGCGGACGGCTCCTTCCGCTTCCGCGGCCGGGTCCACGAACACCCCTACGCCCCAGGCGACTTCGCCCCGCCGCGCGTCCAGGTCGACGTCCGCTTCGACCACTTCGGCTATCTGCCGGAGGTGATCGAGAAGAGGGGCAAGCGGGAGCTGTACGTCAGGCTGGACCGGCTGGGCCGGGCCGAGGAGCCGGACAACCCGAAGTGGGTGTACTACGAGGTCCGCGACGGGCTCGACCCGGCGGCGCCCGAGGAGGAGGTGCGCGCGGCGTTCGCACTGCTGGCGTCCGTCACGGGCGACATGGTGCCGGACGAGCCCGGCTACCGGACCGAACGGATCGTCGACTCCTGGAGCCTGCTGTGCGAGCTGGCCGTCCGGCTCGGCGACACCGAGGCCCTGCGGACGTACACGGGCCTGCTGGCGGGGGCCGGGCGGACCGTGGAGGCCACCTATTACCGCACGCTCGTGGAGGCCGGCAGGCTCCTGGGCCGGCTGTCCGCCCTGGTCGACGGCATCGCCTCGGTGGAGTCGGCCGAGGAGCCGGCGAACCGCCGTCTCATGGCCCGCCTGTTCGAGCTGCAGTCGACGCTCGCCCTCGCCAGCGGCCGCTACGAGACGGTGCTGCCCGCCTACCGGAAGGCGGCCGAGCGCGGTGCCGGCCGCAGCGTGACCGAGGACTTCGCCATGCTCGCCCGCGTGCTGGCCGAGGTCGACGCCTGACCCCCGCGTTCACGCGAAGGCCCTGGAACCGGACGAGCGGGTTCCAGGGCCTTTCCGGCCTTTCGGCCTTCCGTCTCCGGGAGAGCTAGATCTCGTACGTCACCCTCGGTGCGGCCAGCTCCACCGGGCCGCTGAAGACCTCGCGCGCGTCCCGGAGGTTGACCTGCGGGTCGGTCCACGGCGGGATGTGGGTGAGGACCAGGCGCCGCGCGCCCGCGCGGGCCGCCGTCTCGCCGGCCTCGCGGCCGTTGAGGTGCAGGTCCGGGACGTTCTCCTTGCCGTGCGTGAACGCGGCCTCGCACAGGAACAGATCGGTGTCCCGGGCCAGCTCGTCCAGCGCCTCGGTGACACCCGTGTCGCCGGAGTACGTCAGCGACCGCCCGCCGTGCTCGACACGGATGGCGTACGCCTCCACGGGGTGGCGGACCCGCTCGGTGTGCACCGTGAACGGGCCCACCTCGAACGTGGACGGCTTGACGGTGTGGAAGTCGAAGACCTCGCTCATGGACGAGGCGGAGGGAGTGTCGGCGTAGGCCGTGGTCAGGCGGTGTTCGGTGCCTTCGGGGCCGTAGACCGGGATGGGGTCGCAGCGGCCGCCGTCGTGGCGGTAGTAGCGCGCGACGAAGTACGCGAGCATGTCGATGCAGTGATCGGCGTGCAGATGGCTGAGGAAGATCGCGTCGAGGTCGTAGAGACCGCAGTGGCGCTGCAGCTCGCCCAGGGCGCCGTTGCCCATGTCGAGGAGCAGCCGGAAGCCGTCGGCCTCGAGGAGGTAGCTCGAGCAGGCCGATTCCGCGGACGGGAACGACCCCGAGCAGCCGACGACGGTGAGCTTCATGAAGCAGAAACCTCCGTTGGCGGGAAAGAGCAAAAGGGTGTGGGGAACGGGGGTCGTGCGGTTTGTCGAGCGTAAGGCGCGAAAGCACGGGTCGCTCCTCCGCAAAGGGCCGTTGTGGGCGAACTCACCTGCGCTGTCACCGGTTCGGCTGGACCGGGGGCGCAGAAGGTTCACCAGAGGGCGCGCGATCCTCGGCGCGCGCCGGTAACGTCGTCGTATGGACACGTCCTGGTGGCTGGCGCTCGCTGCGGTGGTCCTGCTCGCGCTGGTCGCCACGCTCATCGACGGCTGGGGGCGCGGTCGCCGGCCCGGCGGACGGCGCCTTCGGCCGCTCGGGCGTGCGGGAACGCGCCCTGCGCAGGCCGCCCGCCCGGTCCCCGGGGACATCTGGTGGGCGGACGTGCCCTACGAGGACCGCGCCGAGGTGAAGGACCGGCCCTGTCTGGTGCTGGCCGTGCGCGGGAACCGGGCCACGGTCGCGAAGATCACCAGCAAGTACCACGACGAGCGCGCCGGGGTGATCCCGCTGCCGCCCGGCGCGGTCGGCGACGCCCGCGGCCGCCCCAGCTTCCTGGAGACCGACGAGCTGCGCGAGGTGCCGGTCGGCGACTTCCGGCGCCGGGTGGGCGTGGTCGACCCGGTGCTGTGGGACCAGGTCCGGCACCTGGCGGGTTAGGCGGGCGCCGAAGGGGGCGCGGGGCTCCGTCGATGTGCGGCGCTCGGGGCGGAACGCCCCGTCACTTCACCGTCACGGTGACCGTCCAGTCCTGGATCCCCTTGCACGAGACCTGGCCGGGAGCCGTCGGCTGGGCGCACAGCGGGCGGGAGGACGTCAGCTTCACCGTCCCGTCGGCCACCGCGTGGTACGCGGCGCCGGCGTCGCCGGGCTGGATGACGAACCCCGCGTTGATGCCCCGCAGGGCCGTGCCGCTCGCCATGACCGGCTTCCACGGGCGGGACTTGGTGCCGTCCAGGGTCAGCCGGACCTCGCCGCCCTTTTCCACGCAGACGGTACGGCCGCCGTCCGCGGCCTTCAGCTGGACGTCCGCGGCGCAGCCGCCCGAGGCCGGTGCGGAGGGCGCCGACGGTGACACCTTGCCACCGCCTGCGGAGTCCGAGCCGCTGTTCGAGCCGCATCCGGCCAGGAGCAGCGCTGCCGCCGCGAGGGCGAGGGATGTCGTCGTACGGCGCATGGGGGTTCGCCTTTCTGCCGGGGCCGTGAGGGGGACTCGGCCGCCTGATGCAGATGTGACGTACCGGAGCCACGAACGGATCCCGCACGCGGAGGGCTTCCGCGTGCGGGATCGTCTGGTCAGGCCGTGCGGAGATCAGCTGGTCGTCAGGGCGGTGTCGTCCACGACGAAGCTGGTCTGCAGCGAGGAGTCCTCCACGCCGTTGAACTTCAGGGTGACCGTCTGGCCCGCCAGCGAGGACAGGTCGAAGGTCTTCTGGGCGTACCCGGAGGCCGCGTTGACGTTCGAGTACGACGCCAGGGTGGTCGAACCGGCGGTCACCGTCAGCTTGTCGTACGCGGTGCTGCCGGTCTCGGCGGTGTCGATGTGCAGGTAGAAGGTGAGCGTGGCCTTGCAGCCGGCCGGGATCGTCACCGACTGGGACAGCGTGTCGGTGTGCGAGGAGCCGTATCCGTCGAGCCAGGCCTTGTACGAGCCGCCGTGCGCGGCCTCACCGGAGTCGGTGGTGATGACACCGCTGGTCGCGGTCCAGCCGGTGCTGCCCGACTCGAAGCCGGGGTTGGCCAGCAGCTGGGACGAGGTGCAGCCGCCACCGCCGGAGCCGACGGTCCAGGTGAAGGAGGTCGAGCCGGAGGCGCCGGTGGAGTCCTTCGCGGTGACCGTGACCTGGTAGGTGCCCGCGGTGGACGCCGTGCCCGAGATCAGGCCGGTGGAGCTGTTGACGGACAGGCCGGTCGGCAGGCCGGTCGCGCTGTAGGTCAGGGCCGCGCCCGCGCTGTCGGTGGCGCTGATCTGCAGGCTGACCGAGCTGCCCGTGGTGGTGGACTGGCTGCCCGGGTTGGTGACGGTCACCGTGTTGCCGCTGCTGGAGCCGGCGGTGAAGGCGGCCGTGCCGTTCGGGGTGCCCCAGCCGGTCGGGCCGTCGTAGCCGGCGGTCGCGGTGCAGAAGTACGACGGGGAGCAGCTGCCGTTGTTGCCGCTGGTGACGTCGTACAGGTTGCTCGTGTGCTGGTACGGGTACTTCGCCGGGTAGTCGCTCGCGCCCGGGGTGCCGGCGAGGGCGTAGACCGAGGCCATGATCGGCGAGGAGGCGCTGGTGCCGCCGTAGACCGCCCAGCCGGAGCCGCCGTAGGTGTCGTAAACCGCGACGCCGGTGGCCGGGTCGGCGACGGCGGAGACGTCGGCCTCCATGCGCTTGGAGCAGCCGGTGTCGGTCTGCCAGCTCGGCTTCGGGTCGTACGCGGAGCAGCCGGAGCCGGTGCCCTCGGTGGAGCTGGTCTTCCAGACGGACTCGCTCCAGCCTCGGGAGTTGGAGGCGGTGGTGAGCGCGGTGCCGCCGACGGCGGTCACGTACTGGGAGGTCGCCGGGTACTCGGCGCCGTAGGCGGAGTCACCGGAGGAGACGGTGATCGCGACGCCCGGGTGCTTGAAGTACTGGGTGTCCTCGCTGGTCTGGGAGGAGGCCTCGGAGCCGCCCCAGCTGTTGGAGACGAACTTGGCGCCGAGCGCGACGGCCTCGTTCTCGGCGATGCCGAGGTCGGTGTCGTTCGCGGAGTTCGCCTCGACCAGGTCGATGCTGCAGTTCGGGCAGACCGCGCTGACCATGTCGATGTCGAGCATCTCTTCACCGGCCCAGCCGGTGTCGTTGGTCGGCAGCGAGGTGGTGGAGCCGGTCTGGCTGACCTGCTTGAAGCAGCCGTTGGCCTTGGTGCAGGCGGACAGGCCGTAGGTGGAGCGGTAGGTGGCCAGGTCCGACTCCGCGTTGGGGTCGTTGTAGGCGTCGACGATGGCGACCGTCATGCCGGAACCGGCCGTGGTGGGCAGGTTGTAGGCGCTGTGCAGGTTGGCCGGGGAGAGGCCGGAGGGGGCCGCGGCGGCGAGTGCCGAGGCGAGGCGCTGCTTGATGTCGGTGCGGCGCTGGGCGAAGCAGGACGCGTGGCCCGGCTTCGCGGTGGCGCACAGGTGCGTCGTGGGCACCTTCTGACCGGCCTTGCCGGTGGAGTGGAAGGTCTGCCGCGCGGGTGCGGTCAGCGCCTTGTCGTTCTGCGCGACCTTGGTGCTGTGCGGGTGGACCGCGGTGGGCTGGGCCCCGGCCGTCGGTGCCGCGACGAGTCCGGCGACGGTGAGGGCGAGGGCCGGGAAGGAGACGGCGACGAGTCTTCGCAGACTCCGTCTCCGCTTGCTCAGGCGTGACTCACGCATGGGGTGCTGCCTCCGTTGACGTGGGGATGCGCACTGGATTGGCAGGCCCGTGACGCGCGTAGCGGCGGTGGAACCGCGCAGTCATGAGCATGACATTCGCAGACACCTGCCAGGACGCTGGGTGAGCGTGACATGACAGGGTGCGGGAGGAACGTAGCCCTGGCCCGCGCATGACCGGCAGTGCCGGATGGATTTCTTTGCCCTGCCGTAGGAATGGCTTAGCCCCCTCATTAGAGGGGGCTTCGGCGCACTCGGGAGGGGTTCTACGCCCAGAGCTGGCCCTGCAGCGTCTGGATGGCCTCCTCGGTGGTGGCCGCCGTGTAGACGCCGGTGGACAGGTACTTCCAGCCGCCGTCGGCCACGACGAAGACGATGTCGGCGGACTCCCCCGCCTTCACCGCCTTCTTCCCCACACCGATCGCCGCGTGCAGGGCGGCGCCGGTCGAGACGCCCGCGAAGATGCCCTCCTGCTGCAGCAGTTCACGGGTGCGGGTGACCGCGTCGGCCGAGCCGACCGAGAAACGCGAGGTCAGCACGGAGGCGTCGTACAGCTCCGGTACGAAGCCCTCGTCGAGGTTCCTGAGGCCGTACACCAGGTCGTCGTAACGCGGTTCGGCGGCGACGATCTGGATGCCCGGCCGGTGCTCGCGCAGATAGCGGCCGACGCCCATCAGGGTGCCGGTGGTGCCGAGACCCGCGACGAAGTGGGTGATCGAGGGCAGGTCGGCGAGGATCTCGGGGCCCGTGGTGGCGTAGTGGGCACCCGCGTTGTCCGGATTGCCGTACTGGTAGAGCATCACCCAGTCGGGGTGCTCGGCCGCCAGCTCCTTCGCCACGCGCACGGCGGTGTTGGAGCCGCCCGCGGCCGGCGAGGAGACGATCTCGGCACCCCACATGCCGAGCAGGTCCCGGCGCTCCCGCGAGGTGTTCTCCGGCATCACGCACACCATGCGGTAGCCCTTGAGCCTGGCCGCCATGGCGAGGGAGATGCCGGTGTTGCCGGAGGTGGGTTCGAGGATCGTGCAGCCCGGGGTCAGCCGGCCGTCCTTCTCCGCCTGCTCGATCATGTGCAGGGCCGGGCGGTCCTTGACCGAGCCGGTGGGGTTGCGGTCCTCCAGCTTGGCCCAGATCCGGACCTCGTCGGACGGCGACAACCGCGGCAGCCGCACCAGCGGGGTGTTGCCCACCGCGGCGAGCGGGGAGTCGTAGCGCATCGCTGCTCAGCGGCCGATCAGCGCATGCCCGGCAGAACCTCCGGCGACGGCCGGCAGGATCGTCACGGTGTCGCCGTCGGACAGCTTGGTGTCGATGCTGTTGAGGAAGCGGACGTCCTCGTCGTTCAGATACACGTTCACGAACCGGCGCAGCTTGCCCTCGTCCACGATGCGGGCCTGGATGCCCGCGTGCCGGGTCTCGAGGTCGGCGAACAGCTCGGCGAGGGTGTCGCCGCTGCCCTCCACCGCCTTTTCACCGTCGGTGTACGTGCGGAGGATGGTCGGGATGCGGACCTCGATGGCCATGGTTGCGGGCTCCTGTCGGAAGGGGTGTGGTCTGCGGGCGCACGACTGGGGATCCCCCCGGGGCGTTCGGGACCGGGGGACCGCCGCGGCCACGGCCGTACGGCGGCGGGGGACGTCAACAGATGGCGCTGTTCAGCCTGCACAGGTCGACGTGCAGCCGCGCCACGAGCAGCGTGCCCTGCGCCTTCTCGCTCACGTCGTTCAGAACCATGGGCTCATCGTATCGATTCCCTGCCCCGGTTCCCGAGTGTGATCTCGCATGCTGGATGAATTCTGACCGGACTGCGAGATCAGTAGGCCTCCACGACCTTGACCTCCTCCTCCGTGACCTCACCTTCCACGATGCGGAACGAACGGAACTGGAACTCACCGAGGCCGTCGGTGTCGGCGGTGGACACGAGGACGTAGTGGGCGCCGGGCTCACCCGCGTAGGAGATGTCGGTGCGGGAGGGGTGGGCCTCGGTCGCGGTGTGGGAGTGGTAGATGATCACCGGCTCCTCGTCGCGGTCGTCCAGCTCGCGGTAGAGCTTGAGCAGATCGCCCGAGTCGAACTCGTAGAAGGTGGGCGACATGGCCGCGTTCAGCATCGGTACGAAGCGCTCGGGGCGGTCCGAACCCGCGGGGCCCGCGACGACGCCGCACGCCTCGTCCGGGTGGTCCCTGCGCGCGTGGGCGACGATCTGGTCGTACAGGGCCTGGGTGATGGTCAGCATGACGGTCAGGATAAGCAGAGGGCCGTCCCGTACCGAGGTGTGGTACGGGACGGCCCACATGCTGGACGTCCTGAGCGGCGGCCGACGAGGATGCCACGAGTACCCTCGCCGGCCGGACGTCCCTTTTCCGGTGGCTACACCGGTGGCCGCGCGGTGCTCAGCGCTTGCGGAAGGCCGCGGCCTCCGGGTTGCGGCGCTTGAGCACCCAGTAGGAGACGCCGAGGATCGCGCCCCACAGCGGAGCACAGTACAGCGAGACCCGGGCATCCTTGTCGATACCCATGAGCACGATCACCATGAAGATGAACAGCAGCGCGAAGACGCTGGTGTACGGCGCACCCGGCGCGCGGAACTCGCTCTGCGGCAGCAGCCCGCGGTTCGCCTTGCTCCGGTAGCGGATCTGGCAGATCAGGATGACGATCCAGGCCCACATGCCGGAGATGGTCGCGAAGGACACCACGTAGTCGAACGCCTTGCCCGGCCACTGGTAGTTGATCCAGACGCCGACCAGCATCAGCGCGGCGGAGAACGTCGTGCCGGCCAGCGGGGTGCCGCTGCGCGTGAGCTTGGTGAAGAACTTCGGGCCCTGGTTGTTGAGCGCCAGGTCGCGCAGCATGCGGCCGGTGGAGTACATGCCGGAGTTGCAGGAGGACAGCGCCGCCGTGAGGACGACGAAGTTCACGATTCCGGCGCCCGCGGCCAGGCCCATCTTCTGGAAGGCGGCCACGAACGGGCTCACCCCGGGGTGGAAGTTGGTCCACGGCACGACCGACAGGATCATGATCAGCGCGCCGACGTAGAAGACGGCGATGCGCCACGGCACGGTGTTGATCGCCTTCGGCAGCACCTTCTTGGGGTCCTTGGACTCGCCCGCGGTGACACCGACCAGCTCGACGGCGAGGAAGGCGAACATGACCATCTGCAGGGTCATCAGCGTGCTGCCGACGCCGTGCGGGAAGAAGCCGCCGTCGTCCCACAGATGGCTGACGGAGGCGGTGTCGCCGGCGTCGGAGAAGCCGATCGTGAGGATGCCGGCGCAGATCAGGATCATGCCGACGATCGCGGTGACCTTGACCATGGAGAACCAGAACTCCAGCTCACCGAAGAGCTTCACGGAGATCAGGTTGGCGCCGTACAGGACGAACGTGAAGACCAGCGCCGAGACCCACTGCGGGATGTCGAACCAGTACGTCATGTAGGCGGCCGCGGCCGTCACCTCGGTGATGCCGGTGACCACCCAGAACAGCCAGTACGTCCAGCCGGTGACGAAGCCCGCGAAGGGACCGATGAACTCGCGCGCGTACTCGGAGAACGAACCCGACACGGGGCGGTACATCAGCAGCTCGCCGAGCGCCCGCATGATCAGGAAGATGACGACGCCGGCGATGGCGTAGGCGAGGATCAGGCTGGGACCGGCCTTGGAGATGCCCTTGCCCGCGCCGAGGAACAGGCCGGTGCCGATGGCACCGCCGATGGCGATCATCTGGATCTGCCGGGACCCGAGCCCGCGCTGATACCCCTCGCCGCCCTCGCTGTCCTCGGCCCGCGCGGCCTCATTGCCGTCGCGAAGCTGATCGACCTGCGATGAGGTCATGTGTGGTGCGCCTTTCTCCATGCCGACCCGGGCCTTTCGTCGGCCTCGGATCGGGTTTCGATCCCCCCGGATGATGGAGTCGGGCGGGATTCACGAACCCGCCCCTGCCTGGCCGACGGTCGTCGGCTCGGTGGCGCACCCGGCCGGACGTGGGTGGTGTCGGCCGGGCGATCGTGAAGATTTATCACGGCCGCAATACTGATCACAGGGGTGAGTTGTGACGCACCGCACAGGGAAAAGCGGACAAAGGGCGAACAATCCTTGCAGAACCGGCCGGAACGGTGACGGGATCGTTATCCGGAATTGAGCGTCCTCTGAGCGAACACTCACGGACGGCGAAAACCCGCCGAACGCACTCGGGCCGCCGAACCGCCCGGACTAGGGCATGAGCGTGGCGACCAGGGTCTCCTGGAGCCCACCCAGCCACAGATAGGCCATCACCATCGGCTTGCGCGGATCCTCGTCGGGGAGCCGGTAGAGCAGATCGGTGTCGTCCTCGTCGGTGATGTCCAGCCGGGTGCCGATCGCGAGCCGCAGGTCGTTGAGGGCGGCGAGCCACTGCCGGGACTCCTGCGGCGCGAGCTTCAGCACCGCCCCGCCGTCCTCCACCGGGGCGAGCGAGTCCAGGGTGCGGACCACCGCGAGCGCGTTCTCGCGCTTGCCGGTCCTGAGGTCGTTCTCGGTGTAGCGGCGGAACTCGGCGGAGTGGGCCCGTCGCTCCTCGGCGTCGGCGGGCGAGTCCGGGGCCTTCTCCGGGTCGCTGTAGGCGTCCGGGAAGAGCCTTCTGAGCACCGGATCGGCGGGCGGCTCGGTCGGACCCTCCGCGAACAGCTCGGCGAGCGGGTCCTCCGGGGAGTCGGCACCGGGGCCGGGACCGATCAGCTCCATGAGCTGGACGGCCAGCGACCGGATGATGGAGATCTCGACGTCGTCGAGCGCGACGGCCGCGCCGCCGCCGGGGAGCGGTTCGAAGTGTCCGGGCATCTGGCTGGGTTCGCTACTTCCGGTCCTGCTGCAGGGTGGCCCACAGACCGTAACCGTGCATCGCCTGCACGTCGCGTTCCATCTCCTCGCGGGTCCCGCTGGAGACGACCGCCCGGCCCTTGTGGTGGACGTCGAGCATGAGCTTGGTGGCCTTGTCCTTGGTGTAGCCGAAGTACGCCTGGAAGACGTACGTCACATAGCTCATGAGATTGACCGGGTCGTTGTGCACGATCGTGACCCAGGGGACGTCGGGCTCGGGTACGGCGAAGACCTCCTCCGCCGACTCGGTGCGTTCGATCTCTACGGGCGCGGGTGACGTCACAGTGCCCATGCTGCCACGCTCAGCAAAAATCGTCACACTGACGAAATGGGGGTAGCATCCTGGTCATGAACACAGCGGACCTTGGGCTGCCGGTGGATGTCCCCTCGACGGCGCTCTTCACGGACCAGTACGAGCTGACGATGCTGCAGGCCGCCCTGAAGGCCGGTACGGCCGAACGGCGGAGCGTGTTCGAGGTCTTCACCCGGCGGCTGCCGGACGGGCGCCGCTACGGCGTGGTGGCCGGCACCGGACGCGTCCTGGACGCGGTGGAGAACTTCCGCTTCGACGCGGGCGTCCTCGACTTCCTGCGCGAGCGGAAGATCGTCGACGAGGAGACCCTCGCCTGGCTCGCCGACTACCGCTTCGGCGGGGAGGTCTGGGGCTACCCCGAGGGCGAGGTCTACTTCCCCGGCTCGCCGATCATGCGGGTCGAGGGCACCTTCGCCGAATGCGTGCTCCTGGAGACGGTCGTCCTCTCCATCCTCAACCACGACTCCGCGATCGCCGCGGCCGCCTCCCGCATGGCCTCCGCCGCCGGTGACCGCCCGCTGATCGAGATGGGCGCCCGCCGCACCCACGAGCTGGCGGCGGTGGCCGCGGCCCGGGCGGCGTACGTCGGCGGCTTCGCCACCACCTCCGACCTCGCGGCCGGCTTCCGCTACGGCATCCCGACGGTCGGCACCTCCGCGCACGCCTTCACCCTGCTCCACGACCGCGAGCGGGACGCCTTCCAGGCCCAGGTCGACTCCCTCGGCCGGGGCACCACCCTGCTCGTGGACACCTACGACGTCGCCCAGGCCGTCCGTACGGCGGTGGAGGTGGCCGGCCCCGAGCTGGGCGCGGTCCGCATCGACTCCGGCGACCTGCTGCTCGTCGCGCACCGGGTGCGGCAGCAGCTGGACGAGCTGGGCGCCGCCGAGACGAAGATCGTGGTCACGTCCGACCTGGACGAATATGCGATCGCCTCCCTCGCCGCCGCCCCCGTGGACGCCTACGGCGTCGGCACCCAGCTGGTCACCGGCTCCGGGCACCCGACCTGCTCCATGGTCTACAAGCTGGTCGCCCGTGCCGAGTCCGGCGACCCCAAGGCGCCGCTGGTGCCGGTCGCGAAGAAGTCCACCGGCGGCAAGACCTCGCTCGGCGGCCGCAAGTGGGCGGCTCGCCGGCTGGACGAGGACGGGGTGGCGGAGGCAGAGGTCGTGGGCACCGGCCCGGTGCCGCCGGAGCTGGAGGACCGGCAGCTGCTGGTGCAGCTGATCAAGGGCGGGGACGTACTGGCCCGCGAACCCCTGGACGTGCCGCGCGACCGGCACATCGCCGCCCTCGCCAATCTCCCCCTCTCCGCCACTCAGCTCTCCCGCGGGGAACCCGTCCTTCCGACGGAGTACGCCCACGGGCGCTCGGGTAGCTAGAGCGGGACACCGTCCGCACCTTCGAACGCCCCCTCCCGCCCGGGCCCGGAAGTCTCTAGGCTCAGTTGATTGACCCATAGTCGAAGGACACCCATCATGCGCCGCGCCTTGATCGTCGTAGATGTGCAGAACGACTTCTGCGAGGGGGGCAGCCTCGCGGTGTCCGGGGGGGCGGACGTGGCCGCCGCGATCACGGAACTGATCGGCCAGGCGGCGGGCACGGGATACCGCCATGTGGTGGCCACCCGGGACCACCACATCGCCCCCGGCGGCCACTTCGCCGACAACCCCGACTACGTCCGCTCCTGGCCCGCGCACTGCGTCGCGGGCACGGAGGGCGTCGGCTTCCATCCGAACTTCGCCCCGGCCGTCGCCTCCGGCGCGATCGACGCGGTCTTCGACAAGGGCGCGTACTCGGCCGCCTACAGCGGCTTCGAGGGCACCGACGAGAACGGCGTCACCCTCGCCGACTGGCTCCGCGACCGCCATATCGACGAGGTCGACGTGGTGGGCATAGCCACCGACCACTGCGTACGCGCCACCGCGCTGGACGCGGCCGGGGAGGGCTTTCGCACCCAGGTCCTGCTGGACCTCACGGCCGGGGTGGCTCCGCAGACGACGGAGCGGGCGCTGGAGGAGCTGCGGGAGGCGGGCGTCGAGCTGACGGGCAAGCCGGTGGTGGGCGGCTAGCGCCGCCTCGCCGGCTACACCACCGCCGACCTGCGCAGCAGTGCCCGGATGGGGTGCCACAGCTCGTTCACGGTGACACCGTTGTCGGCCGGGGCCGTACGCCATATCAGGCCGTCCGGATGGTGCAGCACCGCCGTGATCTCGTCCGGTGTCGGAGGCGCGGCGTTCCCCCTGAGGTACACCGCGCGCAACCCCAGGTTGCGGAGCCTGGTCAGGGCTCGGGCCCGGTTCTGGGCGTGTACCAGTACCCGCACGCCGGCGGAGTCGTAGGGCAGGTTCAACGCCACTACGACCGTGCCGTGCGGCAGTTTGCAGAAGCCTCCTGCGGCCATGCCGTCACATCCCCGTTTCGGTCGGTGTCAATAAGCGGTCCACAGGACGCACCTAAACACGATCGGCGGCAACCCGCCAAGGGGCTACCGCCGATACGTGCCTGACCTGCGAAAACGTGGACTACTTCACCGCGGGACCCACCTTGAGCAAGATCGTCGAGCCATTCCCGGCCTCCTTGACGATCGCGATCTTGGTGTTGGTGTCAGTGATCTTCACACCCCCGGTGGGGTTCGCCTGGTCGTAGTAGGTGCTGGTGTGGTCGTTGAAGACCGGCACCCCCTTCGACGCCTTGATCACCGTCGGGACGTCCGCCTTGTGGAGCGTGATGCCGTCCGTGCCGTACAGGCTGAACGGGGAGTCGTAGGCCTGCATGCGGTTGCGCAGCAGCGTGCCGTCGGACCACTTCAGCGCCTTCGGGTGCGAGTCGATCGGCAGGATCAGGCCCGAACCCGGGTGGCCGTTGGTGCTGTTGGTGTTGTTGTCCGCCTGGGAGGTGTCCCACTTCCAGATCAACAGGCCGTTCTGGTACGGGTAGTGCTCCACCCAGTCGGGACGCTCGGCCGAACCGAAGTTGTACGGGCCGGTCTTGAGCTGCTTGTCGTAGGACACGTACTGCCGGTTCTCGGCGATGTAGTACTGCTTGTAGTCCTTGGTGAAGGACGCGCCGATGCGGGAGAAGCCGTTCGAGGTCCAACCGGCGTCCTGCGTCTCGGCGTCGTCCGAGAAGAGCGGCGCGCCGTCGGCGCTCACGCCGATCTCGTCGGCCGTGAAGCCGTTCTCGGCGACTCCGCTGTCGGTGGCGTAGCGGAAGCGCAGGTCGATCTTCTTGCCCGCGTAGGCGTCGAGCGCGTACGACAGCTTCTTGTGCGACTGCGAGAAGCCGGTCAGGGCCGGCTTGCCGCCGGCGTCACGCGGGATGGCCTGGCCGTCGGCCGTGCCGTCCAGAGCGGTCCAGTTGGCGCCGCCGTCGGTCGACACCTCGGTGTAGACGAAGTCGTAGCCGTCCTCGGTGGCCCACCAGCCGTCCAGGTCCAGCTTCGCGGAGGACTTGCCGGTGAGGTCCACGGACCGGGTCAGCGTGTTCTTCAGGTCGTTGCCGCTGCCGCTCCACCACTGGGTCGCGCCCTGGGCCGGCTCGGTGATCGTGGTGGTGACCGCCTTGTCGGGCAGGTCGACCACGAGGGCCTGCTTGTCCCAGGTGTTGTACTCGGCGAGGCCCAGCTTGTGGGTGGACTGCGCACCGGCCTTGGCGGTGTCGTAGTTGAGCCAGCCGAGCTGCAGCTTGTCCCAGGCGTTCATGTCGCCCGGCAGATTTCCGATGGACTCCTTGCCGGTGCCGAGCCAGGAGCCGGAGGACATCAGGGTCCAGAAGCCGGTGGAGTTGTCGCCGCCGGCGGTGTCGTACTCGTCCGGCAGGCCGAGGTCGTGGCCGTACTCGTGGGCGAAGACACCGAGGCCGCCGTTCTCCGGCTGGATGGTGTAGTCGCCGACCCAGACGCCGGTGTCGCCGACCTGGGCGCCGCCGAGCTTGTTGTCCGCGGGGCCGGTGCTGCCCGAGTCGGTGCCGAAGGCGTACCAGCGGTGGGCCCAGATCGCGTCCTTGCCCTGGGCGCCGCCGCCCGCGGACTCGTCCTCACCGGCGTGCACGATCTGGAAGTGGTCGACGTAGCCGTCGGGCTCGTTGAAGTTGCCGTCGTGGTCGTAGTCGTAGCGGTCCCACTGGTCGTAGCGGGCGAGGTCCTTCTTGATGTCGGCGTCCGACTTGCCGGCCGCCTTCTGCTGGGCGACCCAGGCGTTCAGGCCGTCGCTGACCACGTTCCACACGCTCGGGCAGTTGGTCTGGCCGCAGGCGTTGTTGCCGTAACGGGCCTCGTTGTAGGGCACCTTGACCCAGTCGGCGACCTCGCCGTCGACCGAGTAGCGGCCCGAGGACTGCTTCTCGTAGTACTTCTTCAGCGACTCGGTCTTCTTGCCGGTGCCGAAGTACAGGTCCTGGTAGTGCTTCTGGTCGTAGTCCTTCTGCCAGGCTGTGGAGTTGTCGTTCTTGCGGTCCGGCGCGGCGATCTTGTTGTGCAGCGGGCCGGGCGTGCCGCCGAACTTGGGGTCGGTCTTGTCCCCGAACTCCACCAGGATCGTGAAGATCTTGTCGGTCTTCTCGCGGCTCAGCTCGACGTACTTGCTCTTGCCCTTGCGGCTCCCCAGCGCCACGACCTTGGAGCCGTTGCGGTCCTGCGCCTTGGCCCTGCCCGATATGAGCTGGCTGAGCGCCTCCCGGCGCTGGGCGTCCTGAGTCTTGCTGAGCGGGCCGTCGAGGTCGTGCGCCCGCTGCTTCACCGGCGCCGGGTCGTGCCGGTCGACGGCCGCGGGCCGGGTGCGGGTGCTCGCCTCCGCGACGGCGAAGGTGGCGAACGTGGCGGAGGCCGCCGTGAGCGTCGCGCCGATCGCGACCGCTCTGAACGTCCAGGATCTGCTGGTCACTTGAGTTCCCCTCCCGCGCTGCACGCAGGTGTGCATGATCGAGCGCGTGTTTCAAGTGACGCAATTTGACTAGAGGTTTAGGAGAAAAGACAGACCTTGACTCGGCCACTTCCCGTGGACTAAGCGAAGTTGGCGTCCGCTTTACGGATACCGTGCTTCTTGTGCGCCCCCCATGCACCTGTACCGTGGGTTAGGTCACGCTTACCAGGGGTCCCGTTCGGGCATGCACGCGAAGAGAGTCGAATGGCACCCCCCGACCCCGAACACTTCCGAGGACACGATTGCCATGCCTCGTCCGACTGCCGCACAGCTCGTTTACGGTTCGTGCACCGTGATCTTCTCGACGCTCGCCATGCTGCTGCTGTCCCAGACGAGTTCGGGCCTCGGGATCACCGTCATCGCCCTCGCAGCACTGGCCCTGGGGCTGCTGGTGGCGATGACGGTGCCCCTGCCTCAGGCCCCCGGGGCCGAGGCACCGGCCGGATCCCCCGAGCCCGCACCTCAGGAACAGCCGGTGTCCACGACACTCTGAGCGGCGTACACGAGAGCGGCGGGTCCGCCACCCGGTACGGACCCGCCGCTCTCGTGTACGCCGCAGCCGCTCAACCGGTGCTGACCACCACCGTCTTGGCCGCCTTGTCGTGCAGGCCCTGTTTGTACGGCTTGTCGAAGTAGCTCCAGCCGCCGCAGATCGCCGTCCAGATGCAGGCGCAGCAGAAGGCGAACGGCACCCAGAGGACCAGGGCGCGGATCAGATTGGTCTGCACCGAGGGCGTGGCCCCGTCGTCCAGGTCCGCCACCCGCATGTTGAGCCACTTCTTGCCGAGGGTCTGGCCGTACTTGCTCATCATGAAGGTGTCGTACGCGATGTAGAGCACGACCGCGATGACGGACTGCCCCACGGACTTGCCGACCTCGACGTGATCACCGTTGACGTTGTACTCGTGCACGCCGAACGCCCAGGTGAGCAGCCAGACGACGATACCGACGAGGATCATGTCGACGATCCGCGCGAGCGTGCGCCGGCCGCTGTCGGCCAGCGGGGGCATACCGGCCAGCGGGTCGGCCGGATAGCCACCGGCTCCGGCGCCGTAGGGCCCGCCGCCGTACGGGCCACCGCCGTAAGGAGGCAGCTGCCCGCCGCCGTAGGGGGGTGGCTGCTGGCCGCCGTACGGGGGCGGTTGCTGGCCGCCGTGGGGAGGTGGCTGCTGCCCGCCCCACGGGGGCGGCTGCTGGCCGCCCGGTGGGGGCGGCTGGCCGCCGGGGGGCGGTTGCGGACCGCCGCCGCCGGGCGGTGGGGGCTGCTGGGCGCCGCCGTACGGGGTGTCGTACGGCGAGCCCGACCCCGGGTCCGACGGAGGCCGTTTCCTGAACGGGTCGTCCTCGGGGGGCTGCTCTCCGGAGCCGGGGGGCGGTTCGCTGCTCATGGCCCGAGTGGAACCCGAACGCCCCGGCTCCGCATCCGGCGGGCGGCCGTACGGAGTACCGGGTCCCGGGGAGGCCGCTGACCGGCCTCGCTCAGCCCGCGACGAAGGTGTGCGCCGCCTTGTCGTGCCAGCACTGGTGCCAGGGCCGGTCGAACAGGCACCACAGCACGCCCAGGACCCCGATGCCGAGCAGTCCGGGCACGCTGTAGACCAGCCAGCGGCGCAGCGCCGCACCGAAGGCCGGGGGCTCGTGCCCCTCGATGTCCCGCACCTGGAGCCCCATCAGCTTCTTGCCGAGGGTGCGGCCCCACTTCGCGGTCGGCAGCGCCTCGTACACGGCGCCGACGACCAGCAGGACGGCGAGCACGATGCCGAGGCTGGTGGCGGTCGTGCCGTCGAGCAGCCAGACGGTGACCTCGTGGCCGGACAGCTTGGCCGCGTCGATCTTCTGCCGGACGTGGTCGACGGCCTCGGTCCCGAGCGGTACGGCGGCGGCGGCCGTCACGGCGCCCAGCACCAGGGTGTCGATCAGCCGGGCGGCGAACCGCTTGCCGAGTCCCGCGGGACGGGCGGCGGCCTGGCGGCGTGCGGCCGCCTGGAACGGATCCTCCACCACCGGCTTCCACGGCGCCACGGGCTGCTCGTCGCCGCCCCCGGCGAGCTGGTGCACCTGCTGCGCCCAGGACGCCTGACCGCCACCGATCCCGCTGGTCACCGGGGTGACCGGGGCACCGCCCTGGGCCGGCACCGAGGGCACCGCCCCGGCGGGCGCGGACGGGGCGGGCTGTGCCGCCCGGGGGGCCTGCGGTGCGTGCGCCGCGTACCCGGCCTGCCCGGCCTGCGCCGACTGCGGTGCCGGTGCGGCGGCACGTGCGGCGGCGGCCTTTCCGGCGCCGAAACCGGGGCCACCGGACTGCGGGGAGGGGATCGAGGGGGACGCGGCGGCGGGCGGGACGGGCGTGCCGACGGGACCCTGCGGTCCGAAGCCACCGGGCGCGCCGGACGCACCGGACGTTCCTGGAGCGCCGCCCGTGCCGCCCGCGCCGTGCGGTCCGAAGCCGGAGCCCGCACCGGCTTCCGCGCCGGCGGGCTGCGGGCCGGCCGAGGGCGGGGTGGCGTAGCGCGGGTCCGGCGCCCCCGCGCCCGGCCGACCCTGGCCCGGCACCGGGCGGAAGGTCATCGTGCCCTCGTCCTGGACGGCCGCGGGCCCCGGGACCGGGCGGCGGAAGATGAAGGTGCCGCCGGGGTCCGGCCCGTCGCCCTCCGCCGGCGCGGTCCCCGCCGTGCCGGCGGCACGGCCCGCCCGGTCCTCCGGCCGGGCCGCGGGCACCCTCGGGTCGACGCCCCAGGCGGTGTGCCCGCCGGCGTCGCCGACGGCACCGGGCTGCCCGGCGGGCGTCGGCCCGGGGTCCTCGTCGAAGAAGTGCGGGCCCGTCTCCTCCACCGCGGGGGTCGCGGGGCGTACGCCGGGCGGCGGGGCGAGCGATTCGCCGTCCTGCGGCGCCGGCCGGCTGGTGCCGGGCACCCAGGAGGCGCCGTTCCAGTACCGGACGTAGCCGGGGATGGACGGGTCCGGGTAGTAGCCCTCGCGGGGCCTGTCGTCACCTGGGGCCGGGGTTGGGGCGCTCATGGTCCGTCGTCCCGTATCTGCTCGGGGGTGGGATAGGGGCCTCCACATCTATCAGACCGCGGGAGTCCGCAGCGCCACTCCCGCAGGACCCACCCCTTTCCGGGCAACGCCGTACCGGGCTCCGGCCGGTGCGCGAAAAGATTTCCCCGGACCCGCGTAATGGCCCGGCCCCTGCCCCCTCTCTCCTGGTGCGGGCCCGTTCCGACCGGCCCCGACCAGCGCAGACGACGAAAGGAACGCAGGTCATGGAGCACACCGTGGTGGAACGCGAGCTGGAACTGAGGCTCATCCTGTCGCCGGAGCGCGGCATCCCGGTACCGGCCAGGCTGAGCTATCGCTCCGACGATCCGTACGCCGTCCACATCACCTTTCACATCAACTCCCAATCCCCCGTCAACTGGACGTTCGCCCGCGACCTGCTGGTGGAGGGGGTCTTCCGGCCGTGCGGGCACGGGGACGTACGGGTGTGGCCGACGAAGGTGGACGGGCGCAGTGTCGTGCTGATGGCGCTCAGCTCGCCGGACGGGGACGCGCTGCTGGAGGCGCCGATCCCGCAGGTGTCGGCCTGGCTGGAGCGGACGCTGCGGGCGGTGCCGCCGGGGACGGAGGGCGGGCAGCTGGGCATCGACGACGCGCTCGACCAGCTGCTCGCCCAGTGAGCGTGACGGGCCGCGGCGAGCGCTCAGAGGACCTTGCCCGGGTTGAGGATGCCGAGGGGGTCGAAGGCCTGTTTCACGGCCCGCTGCACCTCGATCCCGACCGGGCCGATCTCCCGGGCCAGCCACTCCTTCTTCAGCACGCCCACGCCGTGCTCACCGGTGATGGTGCCGCCCAGTTCCAGACCGAGGGCCATGATCTCGTCGAAGGACTCACGGGCCCGCCGGGACTCGTCCGCGTCCCGGGCGTCGAAGCAGACGGTGGGGTGGGTGTTTCCGTCGCCGGCGTGTGCGCAGACGCCGATGGTCAGGTCGTACTTCGCGGCGATCGCCTCGACGCCCTCCAGCATCGCGCCGAGCTTCGAGCGGGGCACGCACACGTCGTCGATCATCGTCGTGCCCTTGACCGCCTCCAGCGCGGTCAGCGAGAGCCGCCGGGCCTGCAGCAGGAGCCGGGACTCGGCGGCGTCCTCGGCCGGGACGACCTGGGTGGCGCCGGCCGCCTCGCACAGGGCGCCGACGGCGGCGAGATCGGCGGCCGGGGCCGGGGTGTCGAAGGCGGCGAGCAGCAGCGCCTCGGTGGTCTCCGGCAGGCCCATGTGGGCGAGGTCGTTGACCGCCTTGACGGTCGTACGGTCCATCAGTTCGAGGAGGGAGGGGACGTGACCGCCCTCCATGATCCGGCAGACGGCGTCGCAGGCGGCGGCCGCGGAGGGGAACTCGGCCGCCAGCACCAGCTGTTGCGGGGGCTTCGGCCTCAACGCCAGCACGGCCCGTACGACGATGCCGAGCGAGCCCTCGGAGCCGACGAGGAGACGGGTGAGGTCGTAGCCCGCGACGCCCTTCGCCGTACGGCGGCCGGTGGACATCAGGCGGCCGTCGGCGAGGACGACGTCCAGGCCGAGGACGTACTCGGCGGTCACGCCGTACTTGACGCAGCACAGGCCGCCCGAGGCCGTGCCGATGTTGCCGCCGATCGTGCACATCTCCCAACTGGAGGGGTCCGGCGGGTAGTACAGGCCGTGCTCCTCGACCGCGCGGGAGAGGGTCGCGTTGACGACGCCCGGCTCGACCACGGCGATCCGGTCGACGGGGCTGATCTCCAGGATGCGGTCCATCCTGGTCAGGGACAGCACGATGCAGCCGTCGGTGGCGTTGGCGCCGCCGGACAGTCCGGTGCGGGCGCCCTGCGGGACCACCGGCACGCGCAGTTCGGTGGCGACGCGCATGACGTGCTGGACCTGTTCGACGGTGCGGGGCAGCACGACGACGGCCGGGGCACCGGCCGGGCAGAAGCTCGCCATGTCGTTGGCGTAGGAGGCGGTGACGTCGGGGTCGGCCAGGACGGCCTCGGCGGGCAGGCCGGACAGGAGCCGGTCGGTGAGGTTGCCGGTCGCCTCGTCGCGGGGCGCTTCGATACGGCTCATGATCACAGCTTTGCACTCGCCGCCATCGGTGTGAACCCCGCCTGCGGCCGGCTTGGGCCGCCCGGGTCAGCTCGTCGTATTGACGCACAGTGAGCGCCATGGACAACCGAGTGTGGGTGCCGGGTACGTCCCTCCTGGCCGGGCCACCGACGCCGCGCCGCGCCCGGCGGTGGCTGCGCCGGGTGCTCGTGGCCGCGTTGGCCGGCGGTGTCGTCGCGGGTCTGGGGCTGATGCTGCCCGAGGAGCGCCCGCACACGGCGGTCCCGCCGCCGGCCGCCGGTGCGCAGGCACAGGCACAGGTGTCGACGGCGGTGACCTCGGGGGTGCCGGCCGCGCTGCCGCAGCTGACGGCGCTCATCGGACAGCAGGAGCGGCGGGTGCGGGCACGGCCCGAGGACGCGCGGGCGTGGGCCGTGCTGGGCAGCGCGTACGTGGAGCGGGCGGACCGGACGGCCGACCCGGCGGACTATCCGCGGGCCGAGCGGGCGCTGCGGACGTCCCTGCGGGTGCGGGCGGCGGCGAACGCCGAAGCGCTGGACGGGCTGGCCGCGCTCGCGCTGGCGCGCCGGGACTTTCCGACGGCGAAGGAGTACGGCGAGCAGGCGCTGAAGGCGGCGCCGAACCGGTGGACGGCGTATCCGCCGCTGATCGACGCCTACACCGGGCTCGGCGACTACAAGGCGGCGCGGGCCGCCCTGGACGACCTGCTGGAGCTGCACACCGGCGCGGCGACCCGGCCCATGGTGATGGCGCGGGCGTCGGCGGTGTACCGGGACCGGGGCTGGCGCGAGGACGCGGTGGCCCAGCTGACCGACGCGGCGGCCGCCGCCGACACCCCGGTCGAGCAGGCCGCCTGTCTGACCGGGCTCGGGGAGCTGGCCTGGGAGCGCGGCGATCTGCAGGACGCGCTGCGGCACTTCGAGGCGGCCGTACGCCTCGATCCCGACCAGCGGGCGGCGCAGGCCGGGCGGGGCCGGACGCTGGCCGCGCTGGGCCGTACGCAGCAGGCGTTCGCCGCGTACGGGGCGGCGCTCGCCCGGTATCCGAGCCCGCAGGACGCCTATGAACTGGGCGAGCTGTACGAGGCGCAGGGCATGGCCGCGCCGGCGCTGGCGCAGTACGCGCAGGTGAAGGCGCTGGTACGGCGGCAGGTGGCGGCCGGGGTCGACGAGGCGCTGCTGATCGGCCGGTTCGAGGCCGACCACGGGGACCCGCACGAGGCCGTGGTGCGGTTGCGGGCGGAGTGGGAGCGCCAGCCGGGGATCGAGGTGGCCGACGCGCTCGGCTGGGCGCTGCACCGGGCCGGCGACGACAAGGAGGCGCTGGCCTACGCCACGGCCGCGACGGACACGTCCAAGGGCGGGGTGCGCAGCGCGCCGTACGCGTTCCACCGGGGCCTGATCGAGCAGGGGCTGGATCTGTCGGCACCGGCCCGCAGGCATCTCCAGGAGGCCCTGCGGCTCAACCCGTACTTCTCTCCCCTGCGGGTGCCCGCGGCGCGAGCCGCCCTGGACGCGCTGGGCGACCCCGCTGACGAGGCGGTGCCGGGCGCGGGCGGGTGACACCGCTCCGTGGTCGCGGAGGCGGTGCCGCCCTGCTGCGGCGGGAACGCCGCGGCTACAGGTTGCCCCGCATGGCCTGCTCCCGCTCGATCGCCTCGAACAGGGCCTTGAAGTTGCCCTTGCCGAAGCCCATGGAGCCGTGCCGTTCGATGATCTCGAAGAAGACGGTCGGGCGGTCCTGGACCGGCTTGGTGAAGATCTGCAGCAGATAGCCGTCCTCGTCGCGGTCGGCGAGGATCTTCAGCTCGCGCAGGGTCCCGATGGGCACGCGGGTGTCGCCGACCCACTCGCCGAGGGTGTCGTAGTAGGAGTCGGGGGTGTTGAGGAACTCGACGCCGGCCGCGCGCATGGTGCGGACGGTCTCCACGATGTCGTTGGTGTTCAGCGCGATGTGCTGGACACCGGGACCGCCGTAGAACTCCAGGTACTCGTCGATCTGGGACTTCTTCTTGGCGATCGCGGGCTCGTTGAGCGGGAACTTGACCTTCAGGGTGCCGTCCGCGACGACCTTCGACATCAGCGCGCTGTACTCGGTGGCGATGTCGTCGCCCACGAACTCCTTCATGTTCGTGAAGCCCATGACCTTGTTGTAGAAGCCCACCCACTCGTCCATCTTGCCGAGTTCGACGTTGCCGACGCAGTGGTCGACGGCCTGGAAGGTGCGCCGGGCCGGCGGTTCGACGATCGGCGCGGCGGCGACGAAGCCGGGCAGGTAGGGGCCGTCGTAGCCGGAGCGGTCGACCAGGGTGTGGCGGGTCTCGCCGTAGGTGGCGATGACGGCGAGGACGACGGTGCCGTGCTCGTCCTTGACCTCGTACGGCTCGGCGAGCGAGCGGGCGCCGTGCTCGACGGCGTAGGCGTGGGCGGCGCGGGCGTCCGGGACCTCGATGGCCAGGTCGATGACGCCGTCGCCGTGCTCGGCCACGTGCCGGGTGAGGAAGTGGCCCCAGTCCGTGCTCGGCTTGATCACCGAGGTGAGGACGAACCGGGCGGAGCCGTTCTCCAGCACGTAACTGGCGGTCTCGCGGCTGCCGTTCTCCGGTCCGGAGTAGGCGACCAGCCGCATGCCGAAGGCGGTGGAGTAGTAGTGCGCCGCCTGCTTGGCGTTGCCCACGGCGAAGACGACCGCGTCCATTCCCTTGACCGGGAAGGGGTCGGCCTGCCGTGCGGTGTCGGGAGTGTGCTGTGTGGTCTGCGTCATAGCGGAAGGGTGGCTCCGCCCTGCAAGGTGCGCAATAGTTTGTGTATTCACTGGGCAATCTGCCCAGCAGTACGGCGGCGTCAACGGCCTTTCTGTACAGGATGACCATTCCTGGGGGTGCTGTGGTGATCGATCATCTGGACGGGCGGATCATCGTGCTCCTCGCCCGGGAGCCGCGCATCGGCGTGCTGGAGATGTCCCGGCGGCTGGGGGTCGCGCGAGGCACGGTCCAGGCGCGCCTGGACCGGCTTCAGTCGAATGGAGTCATCCGCGGATTCGGTCCGCAGGTGGATCCGGCGGCCCTCGGATACCCGGTGACGGCCTTCGCGACGCTGCAGATCAGGCAGGGCCAAGGAGCCGATGTCCGGGCGCACTTGGCGACCGTGCCGGAAGTGCTGGAACTGCTGACCACCACGGGCAGCGGCGACATGCTGTGCCGTCTCGTGGCCCGATCCAACGCCGATCTCCAACGGGTGATCGACCGGGTCGTCGGCTTTGATGGCATCGTCCGGGCCTCCACGACGATCGTCATGGAGAACCCGGTTCCGCTGCGGATCATCCCGCTGGTGGAACAGGCCGCCCAGGACGCGAAAGGGACGTAGCGACGCAAGGACCCGAGGCCGATCAGGGGTGAGCGCGGGTGAACTTCTGGGAGTACCTGGGCAATCGTCACCAGCAGCTGCTCACGGACGCCTATCAGCACGCCAGCGCCGTCTTCCAGTGCATGGTCCTCGCCACCCTCGTCGGGGTGCTGATCGGGGTCGTCACCTACCGCTCCGACTGGGCGGGCAACCTGGCCACCACCGCCACCTCCACCGTCCTCACCATCCCCTCGCTCGCGATGATCGGTCTGCTCATCCCGGTCGTCGGCCTGGGCGTGCCGCCCACGGTGATCACACTGACGCTGTACGGACTGCTGCCGATCGTGCGGAACGCGATCGTGGGCCTGCGCGGTGTGGACCCGGCGCTGGTGGACGCGGCCCGGGGCATCGGCATGTCCCGTCCGCTGCGGCTGTTGCGGGTGGAGCTGCCCCTGGCCTGGCCGCCGATCCTGACCGGGATCCGGGTCTCCACACAGATGCTGATGGGCATCGCCGCGATCGCCGCCTACGCCTCGGGTCCGGGCCTCGGCAACGAGATCTTCCGCGGGCTCGCCTCCCTGGGCAGCAAGAACGCACTGAACCAGGTGCTTGCGGGCACCCTCGGGATCATCGTCCTCGCGCTCCTCTTCGACGCCGCGTACGTCCTGATCGGGCGGCTGACCATTCCCAGGGGGATCCGTGTCTGAGACGTCCGCCGCCAAGGGCCACGACGGCCGGGAGAGCCATGGCGCCGCCATCGAGCTGGAGAACCTGACCAAGCGGTATCCGGGCAGTCAGCAGCCGGCCGTGGACAACGTGAGCATGGAGATCAAGGCGGGCGAGACGGTCATCTTCGTCGGCCCGTCCGGCTGCGGGAAGTCCACGACGCTCAAGATGATCAACCGGCTGATCGAACCGACCGGCGGCCGCATCCGGATCAACGGCGAGGACGTCACCGACATCGACCCGGTGAAGCTGCGCCGCAAGGTCGGCTACGCCATCCAGTCGGCCGGCCTCTTCCCGCACATGACCGTCGCCCAGAACATCGCCCTGGTACCGAAGATGATCGGCTGGCCTAAGGCGCGGATCCGGGCGCGGGTCGAGGAGCTGCTCGATCTCGTCGGGCTCGACCCGGGCGAGTTCCACGGCCGCTATCCGCGCCAGCTCTCCGGCGGACAGCAGCAGCGCGTCGGCGTGGCCCGCGCCCTGGCCGCCGATCCGCCGGTGCTGCTGATGGACGAACCGTTCGGCGCGGTCGACCCGATCACCCGCGATCACCTCCAGGACGAGCTGATCCGGCTCCAGCACGAGCTGCACAAGACGATCGTGTTCGTCACCCACGACTTCGACGAGGCGATCAAACTGGGCGACCGGATCGCCGTACTGCGCGAACGCTCGCACATCGCCCAGTTCGACACCCCCGAGGCGATCCTCACCAACCCGGCCGACGACTTCGTCTCCGGTTTCGTCGGCGCCGGCGCGGCCCTGAAACGGCTGAACCTGACCCGGGTGCGGGACGTGGAGATGCGGGACTACCCGACGGTCACCGTGGACACGCCGCTGCAGCAGATCTTCGGCGTGATCCGCGGGCGCGGCATGAACGAGATCCTGCTCCTCGACAAGCGCCGCCGCCCCTACAAGTGGCTGCGGCGCGGCGACTTGATGCGGGCCCGGGGCTCGCTGGCCCGCGCGGGCACGCTGGTGCACGACACGGTGACCCGGGACGCGACCCTGCGCGACGCGCTGGAGGCCGTGCTGACGGACAACGCGGGCCGGGTCGCGGTGACCGGGCGGCGCGGCGAGTACATCGGCGTGGTCGACATGGAGACCCTGATGAACTCGGTGCACGAACTGCTGGAGGCCGACCGGCTGGAGGCCATGGAGGCCCAGCACGAGCTGGAGGAGGCGCGCACCCAGCAGACCCATCTGGAGCAGGAGGGGCCCGGAGGGGTGACGAAGGCGTGAGCGGCGACCTGCAGCAGCGGCCCGAGGGCGAGCACGAGGTCAAGGGGCTCGCCTTCCGCGACGAGGGCGCGGCGGAGCAGGAGGCCCCGCCCCCGCCCCGGCGCCCGCCCGCGCGGCGCCTGTCCTGGCCGCGGCTGACGGTCCTGCCCGCGTTCCTGGCGGCCCTGCTCCTTGCGACCTGGCTGTGGTTCCGGCAGGCGCACCTGGACACGATCTCGCGGAACGCGCTGTCGGGCGGCCAGGTCTCCAAGGCGCTGCGGCAGCACGTGGAGCTGACGGCGGTCTCCACGTTCTTCGTGCTGATCATCGCGATCCCGCTGGGCATCCTGCTCACCCGGCGGGCCTTTCGCAGGGCGACTCCGCTGGCGATGACCTTCGCCAACATGGGCCAGGCGACCCCGGCGATCGGCCTGCTGGCCCTGCTGGTCATCTGGCTCGGCACGGGGACGAAGGCCGCGCTGATCGGCATCATCGTGTACGCGATCCTGCCGGTGCTCTCCAACACCATCGCGGGCCTCAAGGCCAACGATCCGACGCTGCTGGAGGCGGCCCGCGGCATCGGGATGTCCCCGCTCGGCGTGCTGTCGAGGGTCGAACTCCCGCTGGCGGTCCCGCTGATCCTCGCGGGCGTCAGAACCGCCCTGGTGCTCAACGTCGGCACGGCGACCCTGGCGACCTTCGGCGGGGGCGGCGGCCTGGGCGTGCTGATCACCACCGGCATCACCACGCAGCGGATGCCGGTGCTGGTGCTGGGCTCGGTCCTCACCGTGGCGCTCGCCCTGCTGGTGGACTGGCTGGCCTCGCTGGCCGAGGTGCTGCTGCGGCCGCGCGGCCTGGAGGTGGGGGCATGAGACGCGGCGCGCGCCTGACCCTGGCGGTGCTGGTGCTGGCCTCCGGCTGCGGCCTGACCAGCGGCTCCCCCATGACCGACGACGTCAGGCCCGGTGCGATCGGCGCGGGCCAGCCGCTGAAGGGGGCCCATCTCACCGTCACCTCCAAGGAGTTCACCGAGCAGCTGGTCCTCGGCGCGATCATGGGGATCGCCTTCCAGGCGGCCGGCGCGGACGTGCTGGACCGCACCGGCATCCAGGGGTCGATCGGGTCGCGGGAGGCGGTCAAGAACGGGGCGGCGGACGCCATGTACGAGTACACGGGCACCGCCTGGATCACCTACCTGGGCAACAGCCACCCGATCCCGGACCCGGAGCGGCAGTGGCAGGCGGTGGCCGACGCCGACCGGAAGAACGGGCTGACCTGGCTGCCGCCCGCGCGGCTGAACAACACCTACGCCCTGGCGATGAACCCGGCCGGGTTCAAGAAGTACGGCACCCGGACGCTCTCGCAGGTGGCCGCGCTGGCCGGGAAGGACCCGGGCGCCGTCACCCTGTGCGTGGAGAGCGAGTTCGCCAACCGGGCCGACGGGCTGCCCGGCCTGGAGAAGGCCTACGGGATGAGCGTGCCGGCCAAGAACGTCACGCAGATGGACACCGGGATCATCTACACGCAGGTGGACAAGGGGAAGTGCACCTACGGGGAGGTGTTCACGACCGACGGGCGCATCAGGTCGATGAACCTGGTGGTGATGGAGGACGACAAGCGGTTCTTCCCCAACTACAACGCGGCGCCCGTGATCAACACCAAGGTCCTGCAGAAGTGGCCGGCCATCGCGACCGTCATCGAGCCCGTCACGAAGAAGCTCGACAACTCCGTGGCACAGACCCTGAACGCCAAGGTCGACGTGGACGGCCAGGACCCCCACCAGGTGGCGCTGGACTGGATGAAGCAGGAGGGGTTCGTGAAGTAGCCGCCTCGACCCCGGCGGCCCGGGCCGGGCCCTGCCTAGCAGCTCGGGATCGAGCCCTTGCCCGTGCGCAGCGCGGTCAGGGAGGTCATCGCGGTCTTCAGTGTGGTGACCGGGACCAGTCGCAGGCCCTTCGGGAGTTCTGCCTTGGCGTCGGTGCACTCGGCCTTCGGCACCAGGAAGACGCTCGCGCCGTCCCGGCGGGCGGCCTGTGTCTTCAGGGCCACCCCGCCGACCGCGCCGACCGTGCCGTCCGCGTCGATCGTGCCCGTACCGGCGACGGTGCGGCCGCCCGTGAGGTCACCGCCGTTGCCGTCGCCCTCCAGCTTGTCGATGATCCCCAGGGTGAACAGCAGACCCGCGCTCGGCCCGCCCACGTCGGCGAGCTTCAGCGTGACCTTGACCTTGCCGGCGCTCAGCCCGAGATACTTCAGCGCCGCCTGGGTCGCCGCGTCCTGCGACTGGAGCATCTGCGCCGCGTTGTGCTTCTCGATCTCCTTGACGGTGTCCCCGCTCGGGTAGACGGCGTCGCGCGGCATGACGGCCCGGTCGGTGCGGAACCAGTTGCCCAGCACGTCGCCGAAGGTGACCTTGGCGTCCGGGCCGGTCGCCTCGATCGTGACCATCCGCAGCTGCCCGCTGGTCTTCCGGGTCGGTGCGCCGGAGACGGTGATCACCTGGGTGCCCTGGTTCTCGCCGAGCACGTTCGCCGTCATCCCGGGCTGGGCCACCGAGAACGGCAGCGGCGCGAGCGCCGCCGTGGCCAGCAGGGCCACGACGGGCAGAGCGCAGACGGCTACGGCCTGGAGACGCGTGAGACGAGAGAGCACGACATCAATCTAACGTGACGACGACCTGTGCCTCATCCCTCGCGCTCAGCGCAGGGCCTCGGCGACCTCCCTCGCCGCTTCGACCACCCTCGGCCCCACCCGCTCCGGCACGGAGTCCGTCAGCATCACCACGCCCACGCTGCCCTCGACGCCCGTGACCCCGACCAAGGGCGCCGCGGCACCGCTCGCCCCGGCCTCCAGCTCCCCGTGCGTGAGGGTGCAGCCGGGATCCGCGGACGGCGACTGCCGGGCCGCCAGGATCGCCCGCCCCGCGGCTCCCCGGTCCAGCGGATGACGGAAGCCGGCCCGGTACGCCACGTGGTAGTCGGTCCACGTCGGCTCGACCACGGCGACGGCCAACGCCTCCGTCCCGTCCACCAGCGTCAGGTGCGCCGTCGCCCCTATGTCCTCGGCGAGCGAGCGCAGGGCCGGCAACGCGGCCTCCCGCACCAGCGGATGCACCTGCCGCCCGAGCCGCAGCACGCCGAGCCCGACCCGGGCTCGCCCGCCCAAGTCACGGCGTACGAGGGCGTGTTGCTCCAAGGTGGCGAGCAACCGGTACACCACGGTGCGGTTCACGCCCAGTTTCGTGGACAACTCGGTGACGGTCAGCCCGTGGTCGGTGTCGGCCAGCAGTTTGAGGACACGCAGGCCCCGGTCGAGCGTCTGGGAAGTCTCCGCGGTCACGACGCCCACTCCTTCGGCGGTGAGGTCGACGGCCCGCTGAGCGACGGATGCGTCACCGAGTCCCGTCGGCGACGCGCTTCAGAGGCCGCCGATCGGCAGGACGGCCCGGCGGCTCCGGGTCGTGTCGCTTCACGGCTGCGCTCCGCGGCGGCGCTGCCACGGGGCGTGTGCGTAGCGGGACAGTAGCGAAGCAGGTTCGCTGAGCGGAAGTCTCAGTCCAGAATCCGGGCAGGACAAGATCCGGCCTGCCGCCATTCGTCCGGATACGACCCGCCGCCCGACGGCCGCCCGGGGCCGGGCCCCGCGACCGTCACCGCATGCGCGTGGCCCACTCCTGCACCTTGGCGATCCGCTGCCGCAGCTGCCCCGCCGTGGCCTCCGCGCTCGGCGGCCCCCCGCACACCCGCCGCAGCTCGGTGTGGATCACCCCGTGCGGCTTGCCGCTCTGGTGGACGTACGCGCCGACCAACGTGTTGAGCTGCTTGCGCAGCTCCATCATCTCCTTGTGGCTGACCACCGGCCGCCGCTCGGCCGGCAGCTCCAGCAGGTCGGCCTCGGTGTCCGGCTTCTTCCGGCTGTGCGCGATCTGCCGGGCCTGCCGCTTCTGCAGCAGCAGCTGCACCTGGTCCGGCTCCAGCAGGCCCGGAATCCCGAGGTAGTCCTGCTCCTCGTCGCTCCCGGGATGCGCCTGCATGCCGAACTCGGCACCGTCGTAGAGAACCCGGTCGAAGACGGCCTCGGACTCCAGCGCCTCGAAGGAGAACTGCTCCTGCTCGCCGGTGTCCTCGTCCTGCTGCTTGTTCGCCTCGTCCATCTCCTTCTCGGACTCGGCGTACGGGTCCTCCTCACCCTGCTTCTTCGGCTTGTCGAGGGCGTGGTCCCGTTCCTTCTCCATCTCATTGGCGAAGGTCAGCAGGTCGGGCACGGTCGGCAGGAAGACGGACGCGGTCTCGCCGCGCCGCCGGGACCGTACGAAACGCCCGACTGCCTGCGCGAAGAACAGCGGGGTGGAGATGGTGGTGGCGTACACCCCGACCGCGAGCCGGGGGACGTCGACGCCCTCGGACACCATCCGCACGGCGACCATCCAGCGGTCCTCGCTCGCGCTGAACTCGTCGATCCGGTTCGAGGCGCCGGCGTCGTCGGAGAGCACCAGCGTCGCCTTCGTCCCCGTGATCTCCCGGATGAGCTTGGCGTAGGCGCGTGCGGAGTCCTGGTCGGAGGCGATGACGAGCGCTCCCGCGTCCGGGATGCCCTTCCTGACCTCGGTCAGCCGCTGGTCGGCGGCGCGCAGCACGCTGGGCATCCAGTCGCCGCGCGGATCGAGCGCGGTACGCCAGGCCTGGCTGATCGCGTCCTTGGTCATCGGCTCGCCGAGCCGGGCGGCGATCTCGTCACCGGCCTTCGTGCGCCAGCGCATGTTGCCGCTGTAGGACAGGAAGATCACCGGCCGCACGACACCGTCGGAGAGCGCGGAGCCGTAGCCGTACGTGTAGTCGGCGGCCGACCGCCGGATGCCGGCGTTGTCCTCCTCGTACGTCACGAAGGGGATGGGGTTGGTGTCGGAACGGAACGGCGTACCGGTCAGCGCGAGCCGGCGGGTGGCGGGCTCGAACGCCTCCAGGCAGGCCTCGCCCCAGGACTTCGAGTCACCGGCGTGATGGATCTCGTCGAGGATGACGAGCGTCTTGCGCTGCTCGACGCGGTTGCGGTGCAGCATGGGGCGCACGCCGACACCGGCGTAGGTGACCGCGATGCCGTCGTACTCCCTGCCGAGCGGGCCGGCGCTGTACTCGGGGTCGAGCTTGATCCCGATCCGGGCCGCGGCCTCCGCCCACTGCTTCTTCAGATGCTCGGTCGGCGCCACCACGGTCACCTGCTGGACGACGTGGTGGTGCAGCAGCCAGGAGGCGAGCGTCAGCGCGAAGGTGGTCTTGCCGGCGCCGGGCGTGGCGACGGCCAGGAAGTCACGCGGCTGCTCCTGTACGTACCTCTCCATCGCCCCCTGCTGCCAGGCACGCAGTTTGCTGGCGGTACCCCAGGGGGCCCTGCCGGGGAAGGCGGGCGAGAGGTGGTGCGAGTGCGCGGCGGAAGCAGACATAGGGGTGGGCCCGGAGGGCACTCCGTTGAGGGCGGTGGCGGGTGACGGGCGGGCGGTAGTCACGGTCTCCGTTTTGGTGGGGCTCGGGGTGCTCGGCTTGTGATGGGGCTCGGGGTGCTCGGCTCCGTATGACAACCGGGCCACCCTACCGGCGCCGCCCGGCCGTCAACGCCCGGACGAGGCCGCCTCGCCCGCGGGTGGGACTGACGTCACAACCCCTGCAACCGCCCCGCGATCACCGCGACATCACCGACACCCCCGGAGGCCACCTCGATGACCAGGTCGTATGCCCTGCCCTGGTCGACGTCGGCGAGATCCACGCCGTTCAGGGCGAGGAAGGTGGCCGTGGCCGGCCAGGCGGTGCGCTTGTCGCCGTCGACGAAGGAGTGGTTGGCGGCGAGCCCGTGCAGCAGCGCGGCGGCCTGCTCGTACAGGTCGCCGTAGGCGTCCGTACTGCACATCCGGGCCCGGTCCGGTGCACGGCGGAGACCAGCAGCCCGGGCTCGCGCGTCTCGGGCGGACGGCCGCCGAAGGCGATCTCGGCGACGGCGGTGACCTCGGCCGCGGTGAGACGGCGGCTCGTTCGCCGAGCCTCCGCAGCAGGTCCGCATTGGCTGCGCGCGAGCCGTTCGGCACGACCGCGGACCAGCGCCCGCTCTTCGTGCAGACACCGGTGTACGGCCGCCGGCACCACCTCGTCGGTCCGACGCCCCAAGGCGTCCGCGAGGTCGTCCAGCGCCTGCCGGGTGGCGGGATCGGGGGAGGTGGCGGGATCGGGGGAGAGGGACAACTCGCGCACGGGCAAGGGCTAAGGAGCCTCGGGCCGTTCGGCGTCCGGCTTTCTCGGGCCGCGGGCCCGCAGGCGCGTCGTCACCCACGCCCCCGCCAGCGCCACCACCGCCATCGGCAGGAAGACGGCGGCGAACGCGGCCGGGTGGCCGGCGTCGGCGGTCGCCGCCGTCGTGGCCGCCGCGCTGCCGCCGCCCAGGGCCGCAAAGGCGGCGCCGGTCGCGGCGAGGAGGACGACGTTGGACAGGGCGTCGGAGATCTGGAGCGCGGCGGAGTTGGCGCCGGCCTCCCTCGGCGCGGACAGCTGGAGCAGGAGCACGCTGGTGGAGGAGATCACCAGCCCCATGCCGAAGCAGCCGAAGCCCCAGGCGACGGCCACGGTCCACACGGGCACGGAGTGCGCGAGCACACTGGGCGCGGCGACGATCGCGGCGGCGACCAGCACCATCCCGACGGTCATCAGCCGCTCCCGATGCGGCCGCACCCGCGGCCGGGACTGCACCCACGAGCCCAGCGCCCAGGTGCCGCCGCCCGCCGCCAGCGAGAATCCGGCGAGCGTCGGGGACAGCCCGCGCTGGGTGACCAGCATCAGCGGGACGAAGGACTCGGCGGCGATGAAGGATCCGGCGGACAGTCCGCGCAGCAGCACGACGGAGGGCAGTCCGCGGGCCGCGCGGTAGGTGCCGGGCGGGAGCAGACCGAGGACGGCGGGCACCAGCAGGGCGGCGCCGGCCAGCCCCGGGAGCAGGGAGAGCGGGCGCAGGTCCTGGGCGGCGTACTGCAGGAGGCCGGCGCCGAGGGAGACACCGAGGGCGAGCCGGATCCGCCGCCGGTCGAAGGAGTCGGCGCCCGCCTCGCGGTCCACCGGGCCGGCGGCTCTGCGCCGTATCTGGGGCAGGGCGAGGGCGAGCGGGAACACGACGAGGGCCGGGATGCCGAGGAAGACCCAGCGCCAGCCCAGGTGTTCGGTGACGGCGCCGGAGGCGAGCGGGCCGACGATCGAGGGGACGACCCAGCCCGCCGCGAAGGCCGCCATGATCGCGGGCCGCAGCCGCTCGGGGTAGGCGCGGCCGACGACGACGTACAGCGCCACGATGACGAGGCCGCCGCCGAGGCCCTGTACGGCGCGGCCGAGGATGAACACCCACATCGTCCGCGCGGTCCCGGCGACGACCAGGCCCGCGGCGAAGGCGCCGATGCCGGTGGTGAGCGCGCCCAGCGGGCCGCGCCGGTCGGACCACTGCCCCGACAGGACCATGCCGAACAGGCTGGTCGTGAAGTACCCGGAGAACGCGAACGCGTACAGGGCCACGCCGTCCAGCTCCCGCGCCGCGACCGGCATGGCGGTCCCGACGGCGGTCGCCTCGAAGGCGATCAGCAGGACGACGGAGACGATGCCGACACTGAGCGCCCGGTAGGCCCGGCTCAGCACACCGTCGTCGTCTCCGGCGACGGACACGGACACGGCGGCGTCGCGCGGCTCCAGGGCGGTCATGCTCGTCAGAGTAAGGCCCGCAATCCCTTTTGACCCCTGTCAAAAGTCCGTCCCTCGCCTCCGCCGCTGGTCGTAGATCTCCCTCTCCCCCCTTTCATGAACGCCATATGGCAGTCCCGTTGCAGCCCCACGTTTCCCCTTGAGCCCCCCACCCCCGCCCCGTAGCTTCATCTCCACGAACACGGCCGTGTGCCCGAGTGGTTCAGGGGCTCGCCTGCAAAGCGAGTTACGTGGGTTCGAATCCCGCCACGGCCTCTGATTGCGTGACCATGCAGAACGAAAGGGCGGCACCCCCGCAGGGGTGCCGCCCTCCTGGTCGTTCGTCTCGGTCGCCGGCGGCTCGGCGCGAGGCGGAGCGCCCGGTGAACCTGCCGCGCCCGGCCCGCGTCTTCCCCCGCGACCGCCACCGCCACCGCACTCCCAGGAGAACAGACCGTGGCCGACAAGGACGTCGAGCAGACCGACGAGCGGGATCACGCCCCGGGGCCCTGGTGGGCGGGGCTCGGGACGTGGGGGGCTGTCGCGCTGATCGCCCTCGGGGGTCTCGCGGCAGCGTGGGTCTTCTTCCGGCTGCCCGGCGCCCCGGAGAGGCCGGCATCCGGCTACTACCAGGCCGCCAGGGTCGCCACCGTCGGCCTGGTGATCGTGGGGTGCACCTTGCTGGGCCGCCGTCGCGGCCGGGCTGCGGCCACCGAGGAGACGAACGAGCCGGACGGTACCTGACGCACCGGCCCGGCAGTTGCCAGGAGGTCGGGCGTCGCCGTCAGAGCGCCCCACCCGATTCGTCCCGGAACTGTTCCGTCCAGTAGTGCCAGGGCGTGTCCGGGAGGGTGGCTGTGGGGTCGAGGGCGGTCAGGGTGTGGAGCATGGCCGCGGCCAATTGGTCGTAGGCGTGGGTCGTCAGGTCGTGGGCGAGGTGCTCGTCGATCGTGCGCTCGTGGTGCAGGAGCCAGAGCGTGAAGGCGAGGGTGGAGACGTCGGTGTTGAGGGGGTGGAGCGTCGCCTCCGGCTCGCTGAAGGTCAGGACCGCGCCCGTTCTGCCGTCGATCACCAGGCTGTTGTCCTCGACCAGATGTCCGAGGCGGATCAAGTGGTCGGCGTGGGCCGGGAGTTCGTCCAGGGGGAAGCCGTCCGCGCACTCCTCGGCGAAGTACTCCCGGAGCGTCGGCAGCGGCACGTCCGTGTCGGCGTGGAAGAGGACCGCCTCCTCCGGCAGTCCGGTCTCGCGCAGAAAGCGCCGGGTCGGCTCGTGCGTGAGCGTCGCGGGGAAGTCGACCTCCTCGAAGCGGGCCACCCGGCCGTGCCCGAACTCCTGGTCCAGCAGGCGGGCCGGGACGTCCAGGGTGAGCCCGGACGCCGTGCCGGGGCCGGCGACGAGGGCGAGCGGGCGGATGAGGGCCGCCGCCTTCCAGTACGGCGGGACCGCGCCGCCCGCGCCCTCCTCGAAGAGGGAGAGCAGCCGGCGGGTCGCCTCGGCCACCGTCTTCGGGCCGTACCGGCCCGCGAGCGAGCCGAAACGGCCGCGCAGACCGGCCAGTTCCTCGGTGACCGCGGCGAAGCGCAGCAGCGTGTCCAAGGACGGCGCGAAGGGGCGGGCGCCGGACGGGTCGAAGAGGTAGGCCGTCGTCAGCTCGCCGGTGCCGCCGTCGAGCAGGATGGACTCGCGCGCCATCCCCACCGGGTTGAGGAGTTCGCCTATCACCAGGCGGTCGCGCAGCTCGTCCGCCACGCGGAACGGGCCGTCCGCCGCGTCGGCGAGCGTGCGCAGGCCGTGCCGGCGCAGCGGGGAGAAGGTCAGCAGGTCGGTGTCCACGGGCAGTCCGGAGCCGCCGAGCAGGCCGCGCGTGGGCGCGTGCGTGACATAGCGGTCCAGCTCCGCCTCGGTCAGCGTGATCGCCGGAGCCCCGGCGTCGGTCGTGCTCATCGCTCCCCCGCGATCTTCCCGTGCGTGACCGCGTGCGTCGTCGCACCCGGCCCTGGGCGGTTTCCCCCACCGCTCAGCACACTACGCCGCCCCACTGACAACGGCCCTCACGGGAAAGGACGCCTGGCGCCCCGGGCCCGTTGCACGCCGGGGTGAACCGGCCGCACCGTCACGCGGGGCACGGGGGCACGGGGGGGGACCGACCCGTCGGGATCAGGTGAAGTAGATCCCGCCCAGCACCACGGCCAGCGCCGCCACGACGAACAGCAGGATCCACAGGCCCAACTTGCCCACGCTGGGCGGGGGTTCGTAGCGCTGCTCACCGGAAGGCGTGGTCACCGGTCCGTCACCACCGCCGCCTGCGGGCGGATCGGGAGCCGGTTGACCGGGCGGCCGGTGGCCGCGCGGACCGCGGAGGCGATCGCGGCCGGTGCCGTCACGACCGGGACCGCGCTGACGGACTTGGCGCCGAAGGGGGCGACGACGTCACGCTCCTCGACCAGTTTGACGATCCGGATGTCGGGGGCGTCCAGCGCGGTCGCCAGGGCGTACCCGGTCAGGTCGGGGTGGCGGATCAGACCGCGGGGCGTACGGAGGTTCTCGGTCAGGGCGATGCCCACACCCTGGGTCACGCCCGCCTCGATCCGGGCGGCCAGCTGGGTCGGGTTGAGGATCCGGCCCACGTCCTGGGCGAGCGCCAGCTCCACCACGCGGACCGAGCCCAGCTCGATGTCGACGTCCACCACCGCGCGGATCGCGCAGAAGGCGAGCCCCACGAAGGCGTCGCCCTGCCCGTCGGCGTTCAGCGGCTCGGTGGGGTGCGGGCGGCACTGGGCGGTGGCCCACAGCTCCTTGCCATCCAGCGCCTCGGTGACGGTGGTCGACAGCACGCCGTCGTACGAGGTGATCTTGCCGTCGGTGATCTGCAGCAGCTCGGTGGACATGCCGAACTTGTGCGCGAGGGGCTGCAGAAGCTGGGTGCGGACCATCTTGGCCGCCCGTTCCACCGCGCCGCCGGACACCCACGTGTGCCGGCCCCGGCAGCCCGCGCCGGCCGGCGGCTGGTCGGTGTCGACCGGCGCCACATGGACTTCCTCGATGCCGAGGGTCTCCTGGACGATCTGCCGGGCGAGGGTGGTGAAGCCCTGGCCGGTCTCCACGGCCGCGCACAGCACGGTGGCGACCCCGTCGTGGACCTTGACCGTCGCCGTGGACACCTCGTCGGCGCCCTCCGCGCCGAGCATGTGCACCATGCCGAGGCCGTAGCCGACGCCCCGGCGCACCGCGCCCGGTTCGCCCGCGCCCTCGGGCCCGCCCGGCAGCAGCCACTCCTCCTCGGGGGTGTCCTTGGGCAGGGCGGGCAGCGGGAAGTCCCGGACCGCCTGGAGGAGTTCGGCGACCGGGGCCGGGCAGGTCACGGTCTGGCCGATCGGCAGGACGTCGCCCGTCGCCAGGACGTTCTGCAGACGCAGCTCGGCCGGGTCCAGGCCCAGCTTCTTGGCCAGCTTGTCCATCTGCGCCTCGTAGGCGGCGCACACCTGCATCGCGCCCTCGCCGCGGACATGGCCGGAGGGCGGGTTGTTGGTGCGTACGGCCCAGCCCTCGATGAAGGCGTTCGGGACGACGTACGGGCCGCACGCGAAGGAGACCGCGGCGGCCAGCGCGTCGGAGGAGGTGTCGGCGTACGCCCCCGCGTCGAGCAGGATCTGCGCCTCCACCTTCACCAACTTGCCCTCGGCGTCCGCGTGGTGGCGGTAGCGCAGCAGGGTGGGGTGGCGGTGGATGTGGCCGAGGAAGGACTCCTCGCGGGTCGCCGTGAGCTTCACCGGGCAGCCGGTCCTGAGCGCGAGCAGGCCGAGCGGCAGCTGGAAGCCCTGGTCCTCGCGGTCCGCGGTGGCGCCCGGCACCCCGGTGACCACGATCTTCACCCGATCCGGGGACAGGCCGTAGCAGGCCGCGGCGGTGTTGCGGTCGGCGTGCGGGTCGGTGGAGGCCAGGTACAGCTCCACGCCGCCGTCGGGACGGGGCACGGCGAGACCGGCCTCGGCGCCGATGGGGGCCGGGTCCTGGCGCCCTATCCGGTACAGGCCCTCGACGACGACCTCGCCGACGGCGTCGGGATCGCCGTGGTGCAGCGGGATGTGCCGGATCAGATTGCCGTCGGGGTGCAGGGGTTCCGCCTCGAAGGCCCGCTCCGGGTCGGTGACGGGGTCGAGCACCTCGTACTCGACGATGACGGCGGCGGCGGCCATCCGCGCGGTGTCCGGGTGGTCGGCGGCGACGGCGGCGATGGGCTCGCCGTGGTGGCGTACGACCTCGGAGGCGAACACCGGCCGGTCGGGGACGCCCCGGCCGTGGCGCGGGGTGCCGGGCACGTCCTCGTGGGTGACGACCGCGCGGACGCCGGGCATCTCGCGCGCGTGGGTGGTGTCGATGGAGACGATGCGCGCGTGCGCGTGCGGGGAGCGCAGCACGGCCGCCCAGAGCAGGCCCTCGGCCCACAGGTCGGCCGCGTACGGGAAGGTGCCCTCGGTCTTGGCGCGGGCGTCGGCGTGCGGCAGGGAGGCGCCGAGGCCGTGCGGCGGCGCCTCGGTCTCGGCAGCGGTCTCCTCGGCGGTGGTCGCCGTGGCGGCTTCGTTGCTCACGCCTGGCCTCCGTCCTGGCCGTAGTGCTGGTCGTGCGGGCCGTTCGGGTCGTGCGGTCCCGGGGTGCCGTACGGGTCGGGCGCGCCGTAGGGATCCTGCGCGTCGCCGTAGCCCGCGGGAGCGGTGGGCGGCGTGTCGAACGCGCCCGGCGCCTCGAACGCCGACGGGTTGACGCCGCCGGAGCCGGGGCCCGCCTGGTGGGGGATGCGGACCTCGTCCCCGTCGGTCCCGGGGTCGCCGGTGGCGTGGGCGGTCTCGCGTTCGGCGACGACCTCCTTGACGGCGTCGAGGACGCCCCGGTAGCCGGAGCAGCGGCACAGGTTGCCGCACAGCGCCTGCCGGGTCTCCAGCTCGGACGGCGCGGGGTTGCCCTCCAGCAGGTCGTGCACGGTCATCGCCATGCCGGGCACGCAGAAGCCGCACTGCACGGCGCCGCACCGGGCGAGCGCGCGCTGCACGTCGGAGGGCTGTCCGTCGGCGGCCAGGCCCTCGACCGTACGCACCTCGCTGCCGGCCGCGGTGACCGCCGGGACCAGGCAGGAGGCCACCAGGCGGCCGTCGACCTGGACGTTGCAGGCTCCGCACTCGCCCTGCGAGCAGCCGTCCTTGGCGCCCGCGAGACCGAGCCGCTCGCGCAGCACGTACAGCAGCGACTCGCCGATCCAGGCGTCGGTGACGGGCCGGTCGGCGCCGTTGACGCGCAGGACGTAGGACGCGAGCGGGTGGTCGTCGTGCGGCGGCTGGGGCGCGGGGTGCTCCTCGGCGGCCGCCTCCGGCCGGGGCGCGGTGCCCTCGCCGGTGGTTCCGGCGGCGTCCTCGGGCGTGTCGTCCTCCCCCGGTGCCTCCAGGGCCTCGGAGGTAACCCGATCCGGTACGGCCGCCACGGGCGTGTCGGCGGTGGGCTCCGGTTCGGCTGCCGCGGCCGGGGTCCGAGGGGCCGCCGGTTCGGCCGTGGCGGGCGCTGTGGCGGCCTGCGGACCCTGCGCGGGGCCCGCGGAGCCGTCATGGCCCGCCGGGCCGTCAGCGGGGCGCTCAGGGGCCTCGGCGGGGCCTCGGCCGTCCGCGTCCGGCATCGCCGCCGACGCGGCTCGCGGCTGCGCCGGCCGGGTGGACTCGCCGGAACCACCGGCCTCGGCGTGCGCATGGGCGGGGTCGTCGTGCCCGGCCGTCTCGTGCCCGGCTGCCTCGGGCGCCGCCGCCTCGTGCCGGGTCTCCTCGTGCCCCGCCGGGCCGTGCCCGTACTGCTCGTCCGGGGCGTACTGCCCGTCCGGCCCGAACCGTTCGTCCCGCGCGTACCGCTCGCCGGGCGTGTACGGCCCGTCCTGCGCGTACCCCTGCGCCGCCGGGCCGCCGGGTGCCGGCTCGGGCGAACCGCCCCCGGGGTGTGCGCCGGTGTGGTCGGGCAGGTCGGTGCGACCGGTGTCCGCGGGCCGGTCCCAGGAGCGGCCCGCCTCCTCCGTCACCCAGGGCGCGGGCGCGCCGCCGGGCAGTGTGGCGGGCGGGGTGCCGCCCCACTGCTCGACCAGGGAGGACGTGGTGAACTCGCCCGATTCGTCCGGCAGGTCGCCGCCGGCGACCGGGATGGACCACTGCCCGGTGACGTCGTGTCCGGGCGCGGCCGGGGCCGCGGGCTCCTCGAAGGTCCACTGCTGGGTCGTGCCGGGCTGGTAGGTGAACCGGTCGTCGGCGGGCTGCGTCTGGGGCGCGTTCGGATCGGGCCACTCGACCGCGCCCGTGGGCGCGGTCCAGGTGCCGGTCGCGGCGGGGTCCCCGGTGCCGGGAGCGACCGTTATGCGCGGCGGCACGTAGCCGTGTCCGGGCGCGGCCAGCGGGCTGTCGCCGGACAGCAGGGCGTCGATGCCGCCCTCGGGGAGCTTCACGAAGGCGGTGGCGCCGTCGTCGTAGTCGCCCTGGGGCAGCGGGTCCCAGCGCCCGCCGCTCTGGGGCGCGCCCTCTCCGTGCTGGTCGTCGGTCACGACAGTGCCCTCCCCAGTGCTCGTCGGGCCAGTGCGGCGACGCTGCGCCGCAGGTGCAGTACGGCGGGCGGAAGCGGGGGCACCGAGCCGTCGGGCTCCGGTGCCGGGTCCGGGATGCAGGCCGCGGCGACGTACTCGCCGAAGGCGTTCAGGGCCTCCGGGACGAGCGCGCGGTCGTTGTCCCAGTCGATCAGCTGCGAGACCCACTGCTCGGCCTCCAGGGGCCGAAGCGGCATCGGCGCTATGGCGCCGACGGCGCACCGCACTCCGCGCCGGGCGGGGTCGAGGACGAGCGCCACGGAGGCCAGCGCGCGGCCCGGCCCGGTGCGTCCGGTCGCCTTCAGGAAGACCTGCGGGGCGTGCAGCAGCGGCACGCGCACGTAGCCGATGAGTTCACCGCCGCGCAGCATCTCCATGCCCGCCAGCAGATGCGACACCGGGACCTCTCGGCGGGCTCCGCCGGCGCCCGCGATGATCAGCGTCGCCTCCAGCGCGGCGAGGACGGGCAGCGCGTCACCCGTCGGCGCGGCGGAGGCGATGTTGCCGCCCAGGGTGCCCGCGTTGCGGATGTGCGGCGGGCCCGCGGCGCGCGCGGCGGCGGCGAGCGCCGGGATGAGGGCCGCGAAGTCGGGGCGGCCCATCCGCGCGTGCGTGAGGCCCGCGCCGAGCAGGGCGTGGCCGTCCTGGTACTGCCAGCCGCGGATCTCGCTGATCCGCCCGAGGCCCACCAGGGCGGCGGGCCTGAGCTGGCCGGAGTTGACGGCCGCCATCAGATCGGTGCCGCCCGCGACGGGCACGGCGGCGGGCGTGGCCGCGAGGGCCGCCACCGCCTCGTCCAGCGTCGTGGGCAGCGTGACGGCCTGCGCCGCCTGCGGTGCGTGCGTGGTCAAACCGGCTGCCCCTTCCCGCTGCCCCACCTGGTCCCACCTGTGTGGCCGTACGGTACGTGCTCACAGGGCGGACGTGGCAACTCTGGCACATCTTCGCAACGCCCGAACGCGGGGGTCCGCTAGGAGGCATTCGCCCACTTCATCGCAGAGATGGTCCGTTTTCGCACGGCATCACCGGTGCACGGCGATTGACACTCTTTGGTGACTCTTGAAGCGGTTTTCCAGCACTTGTTCGGGACAGCCGCCCGGACGGGAGGGTCACTTGTTCGGCGGCGGCCCCTCGACCGGGCGGCCGGGGACTCCGGGGCGCCGCTGCCACGGCCGGGGCCCGGTGGGCGGCCGGTAGGCGACCCCGAGGGCGTCGAGTCGCGCGTAATGGGCGGCCATACGGCGTTCGAAGCCGGCGAAGTCCCGCTGCGCGGGGGCGGGCAGGCGACTCCAGGCCACCTCGGCGAAGGCCGCGAGCCGCGGGAAGGTCTGGTAGTCCACGCGCGCGGCGTCCTCCATCACCTCGGTCCAGACATTGGCCTGAGTACCCAGCACATGCCGGGCCTCCGCCTCGGTGAGTTCAGCCGGGACCGGTTCGAACCGGTAGACGTCCTCCAGGGTGCGCACGAACCCGATCGGCACGGGCTCGTCCTCGCCCGGGGCCTGACGGTGGTCCAGGTAGACGTACTGCTCCGGGCACATGACGACGTCGTGGCCGGCCCGCGCGGCCGCGATCCCGCCGCCGTAGCCGCGCCAGGACGACACGGCGGCGCCCCGGGCCAGCCCGCCCTCCAGGATCTCGTCCCAGCCGATGAGCCGGCGCCCGCGCGCGGCGAGCCACGCGTCGAAGTGCCCGATGAACCACGACTGCAGCCCGTCCTCGTCGGCGAGCCCGAGGTCCGCGATCCGGGTCTTGGCGGTCACCGACCCGGTCCACTGCTCCTTGCGGCACTCGTCGCCGCCGACATGGACGAACTCCGCGGGGAACAGCTCCAGGACCTCCTCGAACACCCCCTCGTAGAAGCGCAGGGTGGTGTCGGTGGGGGCGAGTACGTTGGCGGAGATCCCCCAGTTGTCCCAGACGTCCAGGGCGGTGGTGTCGATGACGTCCGTGTTGCCGAGTTCCGGATACGCGGCGATGGCGGCCTGCGAATGGCCGGGTACGTCGATTTCCGGGACGACGGTGATATGCCGCTCGGCGGCATAGGCGACGATCTCCCTGATGTCGTCCTGGGTGTAGTAGCCGCCGTGCGGCTTCTCCTCCCACAAGGGGGACGCGCGGTGACCGAATTTCGACCGTGACCGCCAGGAGGCGGTTTCGGCCAGCTTCGGATACCGCTTGATCTCGATCCGCCAGCCCTGGTCATCGGTCAGATGGAAGTGGAAGACATTGAGTTTGTGCGCGGCCATCAGGTCGAGATAGCGCAGCACGCCTTCCTTCGGCATGAAGTGCCGGGCCACGTCGAGGAGAAGTCCGCGCCAGCGGAAACGGGGGGCGTCGCGAACGGTGACGGCCGGGAACTCCCACTCGGTCCGGCCGGTGATCGGGGCGCGCCGGAAAGCGTCCGGGCCGAGGAGTTGACGGAAGGTCTGGGCGCCCCAGAACAGACCGGCCTCGCTCGCGCCGTCGATGCAGACGAGATAGCCGTCGGCGCACAGCTGGTAGGCCTCGGGGCTGCCCAGTTCGTCCTCCAGCGAGGGCCGGATCCGCAGCAGGATGCGCGACCCGCTGTTGCGGTGCGGGGCCAGCGGCAGCCCGGTCGCCGCGCCGACGGTCGTCCGCAGCCAGCGCGCGACCGCCTCGGTGCCCTCGGTGGCCTCGATCTCGGTGTCCGCCTCGATGACGAATCCGGTGCCGCCGCCGGGCAGCGAGGCCGACACGCGGTTCGGCGCGGGGATCAGCGCCACATCGGGGTCCGGGAAAAGGGGCTCGTCGCTCATGTCGCCGGTGACACCTCCGTACATGCGTTGCACAGAGTGCAACGACCGTTTCGCTCCGCACAATCCATGGCGAGGCTACGGAGTCCGGGAAGCGCCGACAAGAGGTCTCGACCACGTGGTCCCGCGTGCCGGAGCGCGGCGCGCCGCTCCCCCGCCCGGCGGCAGGACGCCCAAGGCCCCGGCGCACACCAAAGGCCCCGGCGCGCGCCGAAGCGCGCCGGGGCCCAGTGGTCGGGCCAGGTGCGGAGCGCCTACTTGTCGCCGCCCTTGCCGCCCTTTCCGCCCTTGTCGTCGCCGCCGCTGCCCATGGACTCGTAGATCTCCTTGCACATGGGACACACGGGGTACTTCTTCGGGTCGCGGCCCGGCACCCAGACCTTGCCGCACAGCGCCACGACGGGGGTGCCGTCGAGGGCGCTCGCCATGATCTTGTCCTTCTGGACGTAATGGGCGAAGCGCTCGTGGTCGCCGTCGCCGTGGGACACCTGTGGTGTCGGCTCTACGAGTGTCCCCGTACCAGTCCCGCGCTCGGGCTCAAGAGTGCTCATACCAGCCAGGGTAATCAACCGCCCGGGGCTGCGGGCCCGGGAGACCCGCACTCAGTTGAGCGAAGGGTCGTCCGGATACGTGGCCACCATCGCCAACTCGTTGCGCTGGCGGCGCAGCACTTCGCGCCAGAGTCTCTCCGGGGCCGGCGAGGAGACGTCGCCGGGCTCCGACTCGACCACGTACCAGGCACCCTCGACCAGTTCGTCCTCCAGCTGGCCGGGTCCCCAGCCGGCGTATCCGGCGAAGATCCTCAGGGAGCCCAGCGCCGAGGCGAGCAGCTCCGGCGGGGCCTCCAGGTCGACCAGGCCGATCGCGCCGTGCACCCGGCGCCAGCCGAGCGGGGCGAGGCCGCCGTTCGCGCCGCCGGGGATGACCGCGACGCCGAGCGCCGAGTCCAGCGAGACGGGCCCGCCCTGGAAGACCACACCGGGCTCGCCCGCGAGGTCGGCCCAGGCTTCCAGGATGTCCTTCACGTCCACCGGGGTGGGGCGGTTGAGGACGACACCGAGGGAACCCTCCTCGTCGTGGTCGAGAAGGAGCACCACCGCGCGGTCGAAGTTCGGGTCCGCCAGGGCGGGAGTGGCCACGAGCAGCCGCCCTGTGAGCGAGGACACCTCGGTCATGCCAGACATGATCCCGCATCTTGCCCCGCGGTGGGGAGCCGACGGGGGTGCCGGAGTGAACGCAGCTCAGGGAGCACGGAAGCGCCCCGGGCGCACGTCCGCGCCCGGTGACCCCATGTGCCCGATAGGGAACGGTTCGTGTTGTGACACAGCTATGACGTGGCTGGGTGGCACTCGGGCTTACGGGCGGGGGGTAATCGGCGATTACCCTGTCTTCCCGGCCCCTGCGCACAGTGATCGGCCGGCCCCTGCCCAACTCATCGGAACGCGAGATACATGACCGTCAACGACGATGTCCTGCTTGTCCACGGCGGAACCCCGCTGGAGGGCGAGATCCGTGTCCGCGGTGCGAAGAACCTCGTACCGAAGGCCATGGTCGCCGCCCTGCTGGGCAGCGCGCCGAGCCGCCTGCGCAACGTCCCCGACATTCGTGACGTGCGGGTCGTCCGCGGCCTGCTGCAGCTGCACGGGGTGACGGTCCGTCCGGGCGAGGAGCCCGGCGAGCTGGTGCTCGACCCGACGCACGTCGAGAGCGCCAACGTGGCTGACATCGATGCCCACGCGGGTTCCAGCCGTATCCCGATCCTCTTCTGCGGGCCGCTGCTGCACCGTCTCGGCCACGCGTTCATCCCGGGCCTCGGCGGCTGCGACATCGGCGGCCGGCCCATCGACTTCCACTTCGACGTGCTGCGGCAGTTCGGCGCGAGCATCGAGAAGCGTGAGGACGGGCAGTACCTGGAGGCCCCGAAGGGCCTGCGCGGTACGAAGATCCGGCTGCCGTACCCGTCCGTCGGCGCGACCGAGCAGGTGCTGCTGACGGCCGTACTGGCCGAGGGCGTCACCGAGTTGTCCAACGCGGCCGTCGAGCCGGAGATCGAGGACCTCATCTGCGTGCTGCAGAAGATGGGCGCGATCATCGCGATGGACACCGACCGGACGATCCGCATCACCGGTGTGGACAAGCTCGGCGGCTACACCCACCGTGCCCTGTCGGACCGCCTGGAGGCCGCGTCCTGGGCCTCGGCGGCCCTCGCGACCAACGGCAACATCTACGTCCGCGGCGCCCAGCAGCGCTCGATGATGACGTTCCTGAACACCTACCGCAAGGTGGGCGGTGCCTTCGAGATCGACGACGAGGGCATCCGCTTCTGGCACCCGGGCGGCCAGCTGAAGTCGATCGCGCTGGAGACGGACGTGCACCCCGGCTTCCAGACCGACTGGCAGCAGCCGCTGGTGGTGGCCCTGACGCAGGCCACGGGCCTGTCCATCATCCACGAGACGGTGTACGAGTCCCGGCTCGGCTTCACCTCGGCCCTCAACCAGATGGGCGCGCACATCCAGCTCTACCGCGAGTGCCTGGGCGGCTCCGACTGCCGCTTCGGCCAGCGCAACTTCCTGCACTCGGCGGTCGTCTCCGGCCCGACCAGGCTGCAGGGCGCCGATCTGGTCATCCCCGACCTGCGCGGCGGCTTCTCGTATCTGATCGCGGCCCTGGCGGCCGAGGGCACCTCCCGGGTCCACGGCATCGACCTCATCAACCGCGGCTACGAGAACTTCATGGAGAAGCTCGTCGAACTCGGCGCGAAGGTCGAGCTGCCCGGCAAGGCGCTCGGCTGACGGCTCCGTACACCCGCACGCCGAAGGGGCGGCCCTCCATCGCTGGAGGGCCGCCCCTTCGGCGTCATCGCGCCTCAGAACGTTCGCACACCGTCCCGTGGTGCGCGAACGGCGAGGTCACTTGCCCTTGGCGGCTTCCTTGAGCTTGGAGCCCGCGGTGACCTTCACGCTGTAGCCGGCGGGGATGTTGATCGGCTCGCCGGTCTGCGGGTTGCGCGCGGTGCGAGCGGCACGGTGGGTGCGCTCGAAGGTCAGGAAGCCGGGGATGGTGACCTTCTCGTCGCCCTTGGCGACGATCTCGCCGACGGTCTCGGCGAACGCGGCCAGCACGGCGTCGGCGTCCTTGCGGGTCACCTCGGCGCGATCGGCCAGCGCGGCCACCAGCTCACTGCGGTTCATGTTGTTACTCCCGTGTTTTTCTTGCCGTTGGGGTGTGCCACGCGGCGGATCCGCCCGAGGCACTGCGATGCCGATGCGCTCGCGCCCAGGGACGCATCCTGCCCCTACCTGCGGCGGTAAAGCCAATCCGGCACCCGTAGGAGTCGTGAGAACACCCTGGGGAGTCACACGAAAAGCGCCCGCTCGGCGTCACCCTAGAGCGCGCCCGGCATCAGCTGGTTCCACGACGCGCCGGTGCGGGGGCCGCCGTGGTGATCCTCACAGCCCCTGCACAGTACGACACGCCGTCACCGGGCCGACGCCCGGTCGCCTCCTGCCCTTCACCCGGCCGGGCTCAGCGGCGCCCGGCGCCGGGGAGGGCCAGGGGGACTAGACGGTCGCCCCGGCCGCCTTCGCGGCCTCGCGGACCGCGCCGGCGACGGCGCCCGCGACCTTGTCGTTGAAGACGCTCGGGATGATGTAGTTCGGGTTCAGCTCGTCCTGGCTGACGACGTCGGCGAGGGCCTGCGCGGCGGCCAGCATCATCTCGGTGTTGACGGTGCGGGACTGGGCGTCCAGCAGGCCGCGGAAGACACCCGGGAAGACCAGCACGTTGTTGATCTGGTTCGGGAAGTCGGAGCGGCCGGTGGCCACCACGGCGGCCGTCTGACGGGCGATCGCCGGGTCGACCTCGGGGTCGGGGTTCGCGAGCGCGAACACGATGGCCCCTTCGGCCATGGCGGCCACGTCGTCGCCGTCGAGGACGTTCGGGGCGGAGACGCCGATGAAGACGTCCGCGCCGCGCACGGCCTCCTTCAGGGTGCCGGTGAGGCCCTCGGGATTGGTGTTGTCGGCGATCCAGCGCAGTGCCGAGTCGGCCGGGGCGTCCACCAGGTCCGCGCGGCCGGAGTGCACGACGCCGTGGATGTCGGCGACGACGGCGTTCTTCACGCCCGCGGCGAGCAGCAGCTTGAGGATGGCCGTACCGGCCGCGCCGGCGCCGGACATGACGACCCGGATGTTCTCGATGGCCTTGCCCGCGACGCGCAGGGCGTTGGTCAGGGCGGCGAGGACGACGATGGCGGTGCCGTGCTGGTCGTCGTGGAAGACGGGGATGTCGAGGGCCTCGCGCAGCCGGGCCTCGATCTCGAAGCAGCGCGGCGCGGAGATGTCCTCGAGGTTGATGCCGGCGAACCCGGGGGCGATGGCCTTGACGATCTCCACGATCGCGTCGGTGTCCTGGGTGTCCAGGCAGATCGGCCAGGCGTCGATGCCGGCGAAGCGCTTGAAGAGGGCCGCCTTGCCCTCCATGACGGGCAGCGCGGCCTTCGGGCCGATGTTGCCGAGGCCCAGCACGGCGGAACCGTCCGTCACAACCGCAACCGAGTTGCGCTTGATGGTCAGGCGGCGGGCGTCCTCGGGGTTCTGGGCGATCGCCATGCAGACGCGGGCCACACCCGGCGTGTAGACCATGGACAGGTCGTCACGGTTGCGGATGGGGTGCTTGGACTGCATCTCGATCTTGCCGCCGAGGTGCATCAGGAACGTACGGTCGGAGACCTTGCCGAGGGTGACGCCCTCGATGCCGCGGAGCTTCTCGACGATCTCCTCGGCGTGGGCCGTGGAGGTGGCCGCGATGGTCACGTCGATACGGAGCTTCTCGTGGCCGGACGCGGTGACGTCGAGGCCGGTCACCGAGCCTCCGGAGGACTCCACCGCGGTGGTGAGCTGCGAGACGGCGGTTCCGCTCGCGGGCACCTCCAGCCGGATGGTCATCGAGTAGGAGACGCTGGGCGCCGTTGCCATGGCCGACTTCCTCTGCTTTCACCGTGTCGCGAGTTGTGCCGTCCGATCGTCGCACCTACCGCGGAGTACGCGGTAGTCGCCCTGGATTGCGGACGTTTTGTTCATGAGCGGTGCATGGTTTCGGAAAACCACTTCCACCATACGAGAAGTGATCTGGTGAGAGAAGGGGTGCACGCACCAAAGAAAGAGACCCACATCACGTCGGTGATGTGGGTCTCTCACAAGCTCATGACACCGACCCGCCATGCTCGCCTCGCGGCAAGTGGTCCCTCGCAGGGACAAAGGTTGGGCCCGGGGGCTTGGATCGGGCCGGTGCCACACCAAGGCTAACAAACCGATGCCGTACGGCCATTCCCCTACGGGATGTTCACAGGAAAGTCAGTCCCGCAGCAGGTCCGGCACCCCGGCCGGGTCCGGCTCGTCGCGCTCCCCCGACACCACCGTCAGCTGCTGGGTGGCCCGGGTCAGCGCCACGTACAGCACCCGCAGACCGGCCGGTGACTCGTCGGCGATCTCCGCCGGCGACACCACCACCGTCGCGTCGTACTCCAGGCCCTTGGCCTCCAGGCTGCCGAGCGCCACCACCCGGTCGCCGAGCCCGGCCAGCCAGCGCCGGGCCTCCTCGCGCCGGTTCATGGCGACGACCACGCCGACCGTGCCGTCGACCAGGTCCAGCAGCCGCTCGGCCTCGGCCCGCACCGTGGCCGCCGGCGACCTCTCCGCGCCCTCGCCGCGCGCCGCGGGCGTCGCCACGAAACGCGGCGCGACCCCGGTGGACCGCACGGCGCGGGGCGACTCGGAGCCGGGCATGGCGAGCGCGAGCACCTTGGCGGCCAGCTCGGCGATCTCCGCCGGGTTGCGGTAGTTCACGGTGAGCTGGAAGCGGCGCCGGGGCCGGGTGCCGAGGGCCTCGTCGCGGGCCTCGGCCGCCTCGTCCGGGTCGGACCAGGAGGACTGGGCCGGGTCGCCGACGACCGTCCAGGTGGCGTGCCGGCCGCGCCGGCCGACCATGCGCCACTGCATCGGCGTGAGGTCCTGCGCCTCGTCCACGATGACGTGGGCGTACTCGGTGCGCTCCTGGGCGAGCCGCTCGGCCCGCTCGCGCTGGCTCTCCTCGCGCACCGGCATCAGCTCCTCCAGGCCGGTGAGCTGGTCCAGCGGGTCCAGCTCACGCTTCTTGCGCGGGCGGGCCGGGACACCGAGGATCGCCTGGAGTTCGTCGAGCATGGCGATGTCGTGCACGGAGTGCCCGTCGCGCTGCAGGGAGCGGGCGACCCTGCGGACCTCGCCGGGGTTGAGGATCCGGCGGGCCCAGCGGCCGAGGCGCTTGTCGTCGGCCATGGCGGCCAGCACCGCCTCGGGGGTCAGCTCGGGCCACCAGGCGTCGAGGAAGGCGATGAAGGCGTCCTCGGTCGTGACGTCCTCGTCGAAGGAGGAGCGCAGCTCGGCGGCCAGCTCGGGGTCGCTGTGCCGGGAGCCCGCCCCGGACTTGGCCCACAGGGCGTCCAGGAGCAGCTTGCGGGCGCGCGGGCGCAGCAGGTTGACGGGCGCGGTGCCGCCGAGGGCGGTGCGCCGGACACGCTCCAGCTCGGCGGCCTCCAGCTCCACGCGGCGCCCGAAGGCGACGACGCGCAGGCGGGACGGCGGCCCGTCCATGCCCCGCGGCCCGGCGTCCGCCTCGATGTCGTCGTCCAGGGCGAGCTGCCCGGCCGCGGCGGAGCCGGCCGGCCCCAGTTCCAGCGCGCCCCGGGCGGCCTTCCGCAGCACCTTCAGCATCCGGTACGAGCCCTTGGCGCGGGCCACGGACGGGGAGTCGTACAGCGTGGCCTCGGCGCCGTCGACGAGCGAGCCGATCGCGCGGATCGCGACCTGGCCCTCCTCGCCGAGCGAGGGCAGCACACCCTCGGTGTAGGCGACGAGCAGCGGGGTCGGGGAGACGACGAGGATGCCGCCCGCGTATCTGCGCCTGTCCTGGTACAGCAGATAGGCGGCGCGGTGCAGGGCGACGGCGGTCTTGCCCGTGCCCGGACCGCCCTCGACATAGGTGATGGAGGCGGCGGGGGCACGGATGACCAGGTCCTGCTCGGCCTGGATGGAGGAGACGATGTCCCGCATGGTGTGACTGCGGGCCTGGCCGAGTGCGGCCATGAGGGCGCCGTCGCCGATCACCGGCAGGACGCGGCCGTCCAGGCGGGCGGTCAGCTCGGGCCGCATCAGATCGTCCTCGACACCGAGGACCCGGCGCCCCTTGGACCGGATGACCCGGCGCCGCACGACCCGCCCGGGATCCACCGGCGTGGCCCGGTAGAACGGCGCGGCGGCGGGCGCCCGCCAGTCGATGACCAGCGGCGCGTAGTCCGCGTCGAGGACGCCGATGCGTCCGATGTGCAGGGTCTCGGCGATGTCGGCGGTGTTGTCGTCCCGCACCGCGCCCTCGGCCGGCTCGACCGCCGTGTAGGCGCCGTCCGGGCCCTTCTTGCCGTCCTTGCCGAGGAGCAGGTCGATCCGCCCGAACAGGAAGTCCTCGAACTCGTTGTTGAGCCGGTTCAGGTGGATGCCGGCCCGGAAGACCTGAGCGTCCCGCTCGGCCAGCGCACCCGGCGTGCCGACCTGGCCGCGCTTGGCCGCGTCGTTCATCAGGAACTCGGCCTCGTGGATCTTCTCCTCGAGCCGCCGGTACACCCGGTCCAGGTGTTCCTGTTCGACGCTGATCTCCCGGTCACGGACGGAATCGTGTGCGTCGTGTACCGAGCCGACCGCGGACTGCTGAACCTGAGCGGCCACCGGGCCCCCTTCTGACGTGCTGGGCAGCCGTCAACCGTACGCGAAGGGGGCCCGAAGAAGCTACGGGGTCGAGCGCGTCGACCCCGATGGCGCTACGCCTGGACCTGTACGAGCTTCTTGCCCTGGAAGGTCACGACCTCGAAGTGGTCGATCTCGTTGGGCTTGAAGGCCGCCGCGCCGCCGATGTAGAGCGGCTTCCTGGACTCCGGCGTCTTCCCGTCCGGGATGCCGTAGCCCCAGTTCGGGACGGACCAGGAGGACATCGTCACGCGCTGGCCGTTCTTGGCGACGAGCACCAGCGAGCACTTCAGGGGGCCCGTGGCGTTCTTCAGCTCCAGGACGGCCTGGGTGCCCCAGTCCTTCTGCTCCATGCCGACGGTCGCGCTGACATGGGACGACGGGTCGGTGGCCGACTTCTTGTCGGCCATCGAGGCGAAGGTGGTCTGCGCGGAGGACGCCGCGACCTGGCTGCCGCCCCCGCCCGAGCCGCTGTTCACGGCCACCGCGGCCAGCGGTCCGGCGATGATCAGCGCGGCCGCCGCCGCGATCATGTAGAAGCTGCGCCGGCGCTTGTGGGCGCGCTTCTCGGCGACCTCGTCGACGAGCTTCTCCACCAGGCGCGGGCTGGGCTGGGCGGACAGCGAGTCGCCGATCGCGGGGGTGCTGCCGGAGCCCGGCAGATCCGCGAGCGCGGCCAGCATCGGCTCCATCCCGGCCAGCTCGTCCAGTTGCTGGGCGCACCACTCGCAGCCGGCGAGGTGCGCCTCGAAGGCGGTCGCCTCGGCGTCGTCGAGAATCCCGAGGGCATAGGCGCCGACGGTCTCGTGCTCGCTCGGCACCGGAGATCCCTGATTGGGGCTCATGGGCCCAGACATACCCGGACCACCTGCGCCGAATCCCTGCATTCCCCCGTATCCACTGCTCATCACGCCGTCACCCCCCGCTCCTCCAGTGCCAGCTTCATCGATCGCAGGGCGTAGAACACCCGGGAACGCACCGTGCCGCTGGGAATGCCCAGCGTCTCGGCCGCCTCATTGACCGTACGCCCCTTGAAGTACGTCTCGACGAGCACCTCCCGGTGGGCCGGGGTCAGGTCGTCGAGCGCGTCCGACAGCGTCATCAGCCACAGCGCCTTGTCGATCTCGTCCTCCGCGGGGATGACCTCCAGCGGCGACGGGTCGACCTCCTGCGGCCGGGCCTGCCGGCTGCGGTGACCGTCGATGACGATGCGGCGCGCGACCGTCACCAGCCAGGGGCGTACCGATCCGGTCGCCCGATTGAGCTGACCGGCGTTCTTCCAGGCACGGATGAGCGTTTCCTGCACGACGTCCTCGGCGCGCTGCCGATCACCGGCGACCAGCCGCAGGACATACGCGAGCAGAGGTCCGGCGTGCTCGCGATACAGCGCACGCATCAGCTCCTCGTCAGGTTCCGAGGGCTGTGAGGACATGCGATGTCGGGCCCTCGTTCCACGTTCATTGGCCACGGCCGCATCCTTGCGCACGCCCACCTCCGGTGTCCGGGGGTTCCCCCAGTCGGTCGCTCGCCCACCCGTACGGAAGGGAGCGGCGCGGCGTTCAAACGGAGGCGGCGGTTTTCTCAAGAGCGGTGTGACGACAGGGACATGCGCACACATTCCCCCCGCCTGATCTTTGCATTTCCGACACATCGCCGGGGGGTGCGCCGAGACGACCGAGCTGCCCGGCCGGAGCACGCGGAAAACCGGGTGTTACGCAAATCACGCCCGGGCGGCTCGGGTTCGGACGGGTCAGACACGGGCGTGGGCGGTCCGCCGCCGATGCCGGGCCACCCGCTCCCGGTTCCCGCAGACCTCGCTGGAGCACCAGCGGCGGCGGCGCCCTCGGGACGTGTCCAGGTACACCAGAGGGCAGTTGTCCCCCTCGCACTCCCGCACGGCCGCCCGTGCGACGGGATCGGTGAGCAGCTCCACGGCGTCCCGTGCGACCAGCGCGAGCAGCCCCGCGCACGTCGGCGGGACGGCCAGCTCCCGCACGAGGCAGCCGTTCTCGGCACGAACGGCGAGCGGGGCCGGGGGCGCGGCGCGGGCGGCCTCGTTGACCAGCCGGAGCGCGCGGACGTACGGAGCCGTGTCCACGGCCGGGAGGCCCGCGCGCCCGCACCGCACCAACTGCCCTATGTGCGAACGCAGTTCCCGGAACCCGACGAGCCAGGGGGCGTCGGCGTGGCCGAGCGCCGTACCCTCCGGCACCAGCCCGGACCCGCCGATCCACGCGCACAACGCCTTCGGGGAGTCCAGCCGTTCGACCGGATGCGTGGTCGCGAGGAGATCGAGACAGATCCGTCCGGCGTCGAAACGCAGCTCGTACGGGGGCGTGGCCGTACCCAGTGCCATGTGCCTGTCACCGCCTAGGCCGGGACTGCGGGGAACCGTTCCCTCAGTGCTCCTCTCCTCACAGTGCCTGCCCGGACGCCCCGCCGGAACCCCTCGTACCGGCTGGACGCACGCGTATGCGCACGCGCGCCTCGGCCATGTCCGGGGCCGGGGGTCCCCGGGTTGGCTGAAGGCATGACGAACACACGGCACACGGCGCGGACGCACAGGACGCACGCACACGAGACGGACACGACGGCCACGGCCACCCGCGCCCGGACCGCCGTCCTGAGCGCGGCGACGATCACCATGGGCCTGAGCGCCGGGGTCTTCTACATCTTCGCCTGCGCGGTGATGCCTGCCCTCGCCCGCAGCGACGACCGGACGTACGTCGAGGTCATGCGGAACATCAACACCGTGATCCAGAACCCGGTGTTCCTCCTGGGCTTCATGGGGGCGCTGCTGCTGACGGCGCTGTCGGCGTGGCAGCTGCGCAGGACACCGTGCGGGCGCTGGGTCCGGGCCGCCCTGCTGGCGTACGCCCTGGTCTTCCTCGTCACGATGGCGTTCAACATCCCGCTGAACAACGCCCTCGCGGCCCCGGGCACCCCGTCCGCCCTCCGGGAGCGCTTCGAGGGCCCGTGGGTGGCATGGAACGCGGTCCGGGCGGTGGGCTCGGCGCTGGCGCTCGGCCTGTTGACCCGAACCCTGCTGCTGTACGGCCGCTTCGGCCGCGCAGCACGGTCGGGTACGGTCGGGACATGCCCGAGCTGCAGCGGCTGAGCGCCGCTCACGCCACGGCGGTCCTGGCCTTCGAGCGGGTCAACCGCGCCTACTTCGCCGCCTCGGTCTCGGACCGCGGCGACGCCTACTTCGACCACTTCACCGACCGGTACGACGCCCTGCTGGCCGAGCAGGACGCCGGCACCTGCGCCTTCTACGTGCTGGTCGCCGAGGACGGCTCGGTGCTCGGCCGGTTCAACCTGGTCGACATCGAGGACGGCGGTGCGCAGCTCGGCTACCGGGTCGCGCAGGCGGTCACCGGCCGCGGCGTGGCCACCGCGACCGTACGGGAGCTGTGCCGGCTGGCGGTGCACCGGCACGGGCTGCGCACGGTCCGGGCGGCCGCCGCCCACGAGAACGCGGGGTCCCGGAAGGTGCTGACCAGAGCCGGGTTCGTCCCGGACGGCCCGGCCGACCCGGCCGACCTCGGCGGCAGGCCGGGCACCTGGTACCGGCTCGACCTGTAGCTTCGCCCGTCCCTCCCCCTTTACGCGTCCGCCTCCTACGCGTCCGCGTACTTCGCGTCCGCCGCCGGGTCCAGGGCCAGGCGGTATCCGCGCTTCACCACCGTCTGGATCAGCTTCGGCGCGCCGAGGGCCGTGCGCAGGCGGGCCATCGCCGTCTCCACCGCGTGTTCGTCGCGGCCCGCGCCCGGCAGCGCCTTCAGGAGGTCCGCCCGAGGGACCACCCAGCCCGGGCGGCGCGACAGGGCGCGCAGCAGCGACATGCCCGCCGGCGGGACCGGCTTGAGGTCGCCGTCGACCAGGACCGCGTGGCCCCGGATCTCCACCCGGTGCCCGGCGATCGGCAACGAGCGTGCCCGGGCGGGGAGTTCCCGACACAGCAGCTGGACCAGAGGGCCCAGGCGGAAGCGCTCCGGCTGGAACGTGTCCACGCCCTGCGCCTGCAGCGGCAGCGCGGTCACCGGGCCCACACAGGCCGGCAGGACGTCGTGGGAAAGGGCCGCCACGAGCTCCGGCAGCCGGCCTCTGTCCTCTGCCCGCGAGAGCAAGGAGGCGGCCGCCGGGGCGCTGGTGAAGGTGAGCGCGTCCACCGCGCGGGCGACCGTCGCGTCCAGGAGGCGGTCCAGGGGGGTGATGTCCTCCGGGGGCATCCAGCGGTACACCGGGACCGGGACCACCTCCGCTCCCCCGGCCCGCAGGGACTCCACGAAACCCGGCAGCGGTTCGCCGTGCAGCTGTACGGCGATACGGCGGCCGTCCACGCCCTCCTCCAGGAGCCGGTCCAGGACCTCGGCCAGGGACTCCGAGGAGGGCGACCACTCCTCCGTCAGACCGGCCGCGCGGATCGCCCCCTTGACCTTGGGGCCCCTGGCCAGCAGTTCCGCATCGCGCAGCCGTCCGAGCAGCTGCTCGCCGAGGCCCCAGCCGTCGGCGGCCTCTATCCAGCCCCGGAAGCCGATCGCCGTGGTGGCCACGACCACGTCCGGCACCTGCGCGATGATCCGCTTTGTGGCGGCGAGGAGTTCGCCGTCGTCGGCGAGCGGCACGATGCGCAGGGCGGGTGCGTGCAGCACGGCGGCCCCGCGCCGCTGCAGCAGGGCGCCCAGCTCGTCGGCCCGGCGCGCGGCGGTGACACCCACGGTGAATCCCGCGAGCGGCCCGTGCTCAAGGGCTCCGGAGTGCTGCTCTTCGTCGTACATGGGACTCTCCTAGCTGACCGGCACGCCGAACGAGCCTGTCAACGGCGCGTGACAGGCTCGGTTCAAGGTGATGTCACCGGTGTTACGTCACACTTCCGCGTAGCTGAGCTGCGGTTTTGTCTCCGCAGTAGCCATGGTCGCAGCCTGCCCGGCCGGACGGCGAAGGTATACGGCCCATGTCAGAACGAAACATGCGCCGTAGAAGGCGAGGAAGGCGACGAACGCGCCGGTGCCGGAGCCGTAGGAGAGGAAGGACTGGCGGAAGGCCAGGTTGATACCGACCCCGCCGAGCGCGCCGACCGCGCCGATGAGGCCCATGGAGGCGCCGGACAGCCGGCGGCCGCAGGCCGTCGCGGCCTCCCCCTCCAGGCCCTTGGCCAGGGCCTTCGCCTGGAAGATGCCGGGGATCATCTTGTAGGTCGAGCCGTTGCCGAGGCCGCTGAGCGCGAAGAGCACCACGAAGACGCTGACGAACAGCGGCAGCGACTTCTCCCGGCTCGCGAGGATCAGTACGGCGGTGGCGGCGGCCATGGCGACGTAGTTCCACAGGGTGATGCGCGCGCCGCCGTACCGGTCGGCGAGCCTGCCGCCGACCGGCCGGATCAGGGAGCCGAGCAGCGGGCCGATGAAGGTGAGACAGGCGGCCTGCAGCGGCGTACGCCCGAACTGGATCGTCAGCACCTGCCCGAAGGCGAAGCTGTAGCCGATGAACGACCCGAACGTCCCGACGTAGAGGAAGGACATGATCCAGGTGTGGGCGTCCCTGGCGGCGTCGATGGCCGCGCCGGTGTCGTTCTTCACCGTCGCCAGGTTGTCCATGAAGCAGGCGGCGCACCCGGCGGCCACGACGATCAGCGGGATGTAGACGCCCAGCAGGACGCACGGGCCGCCGCTCGCGCCGATGACCGCGAGGGCGACGAGCTGGATGACGGGCACGCCGATGTTCCCGCCGCCGGCGTTCAGCCCGAGCGCCCAGCCCTTCCTCCTCAGCGGGAAGAAGGCGTTGATGTTGGTCATGGAGGAGGCGAAGTTGCCGCCGCCGATGCCGGCCAGCAGACCGACCCAGAGGAACGTCGTGAAGGACGTTCCCGGTTTCATGACCACGAAGGCGGCGATCGTCGGGACGAGCAGCAGGCTCGCCGAGACGATCGTCCAGTTGCGGCCGCCGAGGACGGCCACGGCGAAGGTGTAGGGGACGCGCACGACGGCGCCGACGAGGGTGACCATCGAGGTCAGCAGGAACTTGTCGGCGGGGGTGAGGCCGTACTCCGGGCCCATGAACAGAACCAGGACGGACCACAGGGTCCAGATCGAGAAGCCGATGTGCTCGGACAGGACGGAGAACCACAGGTTCCGATGGGCGATGCGCTCCCCGGTCGCCTTCCAGAACCCCTCGTCCTCCGGGTCCCAGCGCTCGATCCAGCGGCCACTGCGACGGGTTGGGACTGCGGCTGTCATCGCTCCTCCACGGTGCTCCGGCTGCTCGGTCTGCCATACGGCTGACTGAGCCCGAAGGTAGGGAGCACGCGTTTCACCCCTGTGGCCACGAGTGACCGGAAGGGAACGTTGCTCTCACCGTGCGCAGACCGCGGATGAGAGGGTCCGGAGGTCGGGCACGGTCGGGGAAGCGGGCGCACCGAGCGATCAGAGCCTCACACCTCACCGGTGCGCACGTGGCATCATGCAACTCGGCCTGCATGGACTCGATTTGAGAGGGATGCCCATGGCAGACACCAGTGGCCGGCCGAAAGTCGACAACCCGTACCTGGCCTCGCTGAAGAGTCTCAAGAACCGTCTCAAGACCGAGACCGAGGAACTGAAGAAACAGCTCGAGACCGCGGCCAAGGACATGGACAGCAGACGGGTGTGGGTCGGCAAGGCGGCCACCGAGTGGGCCAAGGACCTGCAAGGCCGGCGATCGCGGATGAAGGTCCTGGTGGAGAAGTTGATTCCCGCCGTGGACGCGGAGATCGCCAAGTGCCCGGAGAAGGTCACGCCGGGCGAGGCCAAGATCATGAACATGAACCTGCAGCGACAGTGATGCCGCGGATGCCGGGACAGCACAGGCATCACCGACGGGGGAGAGAGGCATGGGCGAGTTCTCGGGGATCGACGCGAAGGCGTTGAACGGCATGATCGGCTCGGTCAGGAAGGACAAGGAACGGTTGCGCCGAGGCGCGGCCTGGATCAAGTCCAGTTTTGAGCAGCACGGAATCGACGCGCAGCCCCTGACCGAACTGCTCGGCATCTGCGGCTGGCTGGACGACCAGGTGCCGCTTCTGGTCCGCCGCCACCACCTTGCCCTGGCCGCCACCGACGACGGCAGCAAGCGGTACGTGCACGCCCCCAAGGGCACAGTCATGGTGTCGATCGACGAGGCCGAGGTCGGCCGGCAGGCCGCCGCCGAACGGAACGGCAAGGCGCTGGCCGAACGGTTCAAGAAGGACTTCAGCGGCAGCAGGTCGGCGCAGCTGTTCGCCGCCCTGGAGGCGAACGCCGACGACGGCGACTTCGTCAAGGCCTTCTACAACGCCCTCGGACCGGACAACCTGGCATGGCTGTCCAACGAGATGGCCGACGACCCCTACGACGACTACTACGGCAAGCATCCCAAGGCGCTGACCCACGACCGCGATCTCATCGCCAAGACACTCGGCACCTTCACCCAGGTCGCCTTCGACGGCCGGTCGCCGCAGGAGAAGCAAGCCGACTGGAACAAGTGGTTCGACAAGTTCGCCATGGACCCGCAGCGCGGCTTCCGACCGGACCGCCTGATGCCTCTGCTCGCCGGAGGGACGTACGACAAGGACTTCCTGGTCGCGCTCGGTGACCGGGTCTTCTCCAAGGACCACCAGATCTCCGAGAACGAGTGGATGAACGGCAGCGGGAAAGGCCCTTGGGAAACCGACCACTACGCCCAGCTGTTCGATGCCATCGCGAGGAACCCCGAGGCATCCGGCGCATGGATGAGCCATGACTACGAGACCGTCCAGACCATGCTGTACCACCCCACCGCGGCATGGAACACGGCACGCTCGGCAGCCCTGGTCAAGGTGCTGCACTCGGCGACCATCGATCTGCGCTCCACGAACGAGGCTCTGGCCGAGAATCTGACCGCGCACCTCGCGTTCGACAACTACAAGCACATGAACGGCGACGAGAAGGACATCCACCCGATCGAGGGCGTGGACTACTTCTACTCACAGCTGATCACTTCGTACTGGAAGGACATGGAATACGGGATGACCTCTCCCGTCGCCGACAAATTCTGGATGGGCGACGCGACGACGGGCGGCTTCACCGAAAAGGCGTCCCAGTGGAACGAGAAGACCTTCCTCGACAGCCAGGACCCGTCCCGCTTCGGCCTGGAGGCGGGCGCACCGATGTGGCAGGCCCTGATGAACGAGTCCGCCCGCGACCCGAGGGCGGCCGGCGAACTGAGCGCGCTCTTCGACGCTTACCGCAACCGGGTCGATGCTCAGGTCGTGCACACAGCGCGTTCGGATGACACAGCGATCGAGTATCTGAGCATGAGACGCGGGCTGATGATGAAGGCCTACGGAACGGCCTTCACCTACGCGAAGGGCTCGATCGAGGGGGACGCCGAAGCCTGGTCGGAGAGCGTGAACGAATTCCGCAAGACCCTGATCGACACAGCGGCCGACGGAGTACAAGCGGGCGCCACGGGCGGCACCACCGCCATCGCCGACATGGGCAAGGAGCAGCTCACCGAACTCGGTGATTCCGCCAAGAGCTTGCTCACCGACTGGTTGGCCGGCCAATGGAGCGTCAAGCCCGAGGAGGCGCCGGGCGGGCTTGCGGAGAAGTACAAGGAGCTGTCGGACGCAGAGCTCGACACGTCGTGGCGGGACACCTACCAGAAACTGGCGGCTCAGCAACTCGATCCGGACCCGAGTAGCGGCTCGGGGGGCGGGTGGGACCCGACCATCACCCTCCCCGTCACCGTCGGCCCCGTTCACAAGAGCAGAGTGACCTACACGGGAGACCCGAGAAACTACATCAAATGCCCTGCCGACAATTTTCTCACTCCGGCAGGGCACGTGATGGATCCGGACAGGATGAGACCGCGGCAATTGAGCGCATTCTCACGGTGGCTTGAAGACTACGCGGTTGTGGCCAAGATCCAGCACGACGGTTTCAAGACGGCCCAACAATTCCAGAGTCTCCCGGACTGAGAACTCAGTGCACGGTCATCTTGGCCACTGCTCCAGGTCCCGGGGTCGGTTTGCCGTCCTGCTCCGGGATGCTCGCACCGAGCCCGAGCTCCAGCTCGGCTCCCTGACGTACCTGCGGAGACGCAGCGACGCGCAGACGCACGTGCCGGCTCCCGCCTACAGGCAGCGAGAAACGGGCTACGTCTGGGTCCCGTTCGCCCACAGCGCCTGAAGCATCGCTGGTCGGCGTGGTCGTAGGCAGGTCGCGCCAGCCGTCGGGGGCCGACCATTGGACGTGGATGCCCTCGACAGCGACTCTGCCCGGCCCGGTGCGAGTCTGCTTGCAAAAGCCGCCGTTCACGTCGTGGCAAACGGCAGACGCCCGAGTGGTGATCGCGGCGAAGCCGGTGGTGGCGGTGTTGGTCACACTGAATTCCACTGTCCGCCACTTGCCGTCCCGGGACAGGGTGGTAGGCGCCGACACAGTCGTGAACTTCAACAAGTTGAGGCCGAGATCGTTGGTCGTCCGGTCGAGCAGGTGGCCCCGAGGGTCGAGCAGATCCAGTTCCAGGTGCAACTCTCGGGTGTCGGGAGAGGTGCGGAATGCTGGAGCGACACGCAACTGCGGGCGGTTTTCGCCAGGAGCCAGGGTGAGAGCGTAGGAACCGGTGAGCGTCACGGTGCCCGCGTCTTCTGGCCGGCGCGAAGCCGCTGCGGAGGAAGAATCGGTGGTCAAGGCGACAGGCGTCCATCCCTTGCCCGTAGGGCTGTCGTGCGCGACCGTCAGTTTGCCCACGTCACCCTCGGGCACCTTGAACCGCGCCTTCAGGATGACCTGCCTATGAGACCGCGACGGATTGGTGATGAGCGGGTACACCGTCCCGGGTGCGGCAGCGGACAGCGATGTCGATACGGCTTGGAGGGTCACCCCGGACGGCGAGGCGCTGGGGGTCGGGTTCCGACCTGTACCCGTACCGCTGCAGCCTGCCAGTGCCACGGTGAGGACGCCCGCCGACGCCACAACGCGTACTGCCCGCATGGGTTCTCCCATTTCGTTGACTGGTCGATCGTACTGACCCGCGCCCTTCTCAGGAGCCCGGTCGGGCGCAGCGGCCACGGGCCCGAGAGCCGCCGGCAGGGGCCCTGGCCGCTCCGTCCAACCGGAACAAGCGGCCTCGCGCCCTCACACGGTCACCGGTTGACGCTCTGGATCTCCTGCACGACGACGTCCTGCGTGGCCCCGAAGGTCCCGTCCGGCAGATCACCGCCGTCGCCGTCGCTGCCGGTCCAATGAATCTTCCAAGTGATGGTGGCCTTCAACGGATATGACCCCTCCCCCGAGGAACGCAGATACCTCACCCCACACGGCGGCACCTCATCGGCCTTCCCCTTGGCGTACGGCTCACCGATCCGCCCACCCTTGATCTGACAGACGCCCGAAGCGGGATACGTCTCCGCGTCCGAAGTCCCCGGGTCGACCTTCAGAGAGACCGGCTCCGCGGTGGCCGTCGCGGAGATGTTCAACAGCGGCACGGAAGCCGTGACCGCGACGGGTCTGAACTTCGCACCGTCCAACCACGCCCAGGTGGGAAGGTTCACCTTCGTCGGGCCCTCAGGCGCCAAGGTCACCTGAGTACTGGGCACACGGATCTCGTTGTAGGCGAGTTCCGCGAGGATCTTCGGAGTGACCGCTTGCGGGACGTCCGCCGGCGGCGCAGCACCTTTGTCCACCCAGAAGATCTGCTTCGTGCAGTCCAGCGCGCCGGGATCCGCCTCTCTTCCCGGCGTGACGTAGGTGTCCCACCAGTAGCCCTTGCCGGTCTTGTCCTTGTTGAAGTCCTTGTACGGGTGACCGTTGACGTAGTGGTCCCGCTGCTTGGCGTCCCACTCGTACCCCGTTGAATCAGCCCCCCAGATGGGCTCCAGGTACGCCTTCAACCGGGCAGGCGTGTACTTCGGGGCGTAATAGCAGGCTGGAGGTGTCCACGTGGTCGTGGACGCCACCGGCCCGGCAGCCTGCCCCGAGCCGTTTCTGGAGGTGTCATAGACAACGGCACCGGCGATCGCTTGGACCTTCTGGTCTTTCTGGTCCACGTTGGCCTGCGTCTCGGTGCCGGTCCCGTCACCGCCTGGAACAACATCGGCCCAGGCCATCGGGCCGGAGGCCCCTAGCACCGCACCGATCACCGCGCCGCAGACCGAAATCCTGACTATGGCTGACACTGAGCCGCCCCCCTGACCGAAATGATCTGCGAAGTCTGCCAGACCCCGTCGGAGTTCTTGTCCAGCCTGGTGTTGTACAGGACGTAACTGTTCTTCGTGACGGGAGTCTTGGCGATCTTGTGAGTCTTCTTGTCCTTGCTGAAGCCCTTGCTCTCGTCGCCGCAGAAGATGAGGGTCGCCGACGTCTTGCTCTTCAGCGCCACCTTGCGGTCGTAGTAGCGGACCTCACCCGTGACCGTGGCGTCGGCCTTCTGGAACTGAGCCACCCAGGAAAGGGCCGCTTCAAGGGCTTTGCCCGTGTTGTAGTAGGCGACCGCCTCCCCCTTGGGGTCCGTCCCCGCGATCGCCGCATCCACGGCACGCAAACGCTCCGCGCTGTCGGCCAGCACCGCGTCCTTCACCGCGTCGCCCGTGTTCGAATCTTCGAAGGTCAGCGTCAGATCCGAAGGCAACGTGATCTTCGGGCGGCCGCTCGAACTCGTTGCCGAAGCGGTCGGCGAGGCCGACGACACAGCACCCGGGTCCGCCCCGGAGATCTTGTCCTTCGACTTCGACCCACCGCCACCTCCCCCGCACCCGCTGAGCAGGAGCAGGGCTGCCGCACCGGCGGCGGCTGTCGTGAGCAGGCGAGGGCGGCGGATCACGTGGGCTCCTGATGGGACGGTCGAGGTCTATGAGGCAGCGAATACGGTATCGGGGCGGGGAGTTGACGCAAAGAACACATTGCCTCGCTCCCACGGCACAGAGTGCGCATAGCCGACCAGACAGGGGCAACCGGCAGTGCCATGGGGGGCTTTGGTGCCGTGCCGCGGCCTTCCAGCTGACACTGGTTCCGCGCCTCACCCTGGAAGGGCGCGTCGGCGAGGACCTGCGCCTCGCCCGGGCCGTAATTCCTTGCACCAGTGATGGCGGCCGACACGGCGCCGACTGGAGGCAGGGGCGGCGGCATCGCTGACTGGGCGTGGGTGAGGGCACGCGGGCCGGGAGTGCGGACAGCACGAAGGCCCCGCCGCTCGGAGCGGCGGGGCCTTCGGCCACATGGGGTACCCCCGGAGGGGTTCGTGGAGATGGCGGGAATCGAACCCGCGTCCAACGGTGCAGAATCAGGGCTTCTCCGTGTGCAGTTCGCTTCGCTTTTCTCAGCCCCGGCGATCACGCGAACAAGTCGCCGACGGGCTCAGTCACTGTTTGGTTTCCCTCTTCACCCCGTGACCGGGATCAAGGTTTAGTCCCCTAGCTGATGCCAGGATCCGGGTCGGGAACAGCCCCGGGCTGACACTTCGCAAGTCGCTACTTAGGCAGCGAGGGCGAAGGAATCGCGCTTGGTGTTGGCGATTATTTTTTGCGACATATGGTTTACGAGATCATTGCCGCTTCCTCGACACGCTTCCCCTGCTTCGACATCCGCTGTCGAAACCGATCATCCCCATGTTGTTTTTTCAATCCCTCCGTGGAGGGTGCGTGCACCCGCTGTGGAGTGCGTTGCCATCCTACGTGATCGACGCACGACGGGGCCAGCCTATTCCCGGCTGCCCCGGCTAGGCGTTCCGCTGCCTGCGCTTCGCCGCAGCGATCGCGCGGTCCGACTCGCGCCGGTCCTGCTTCTCCCGCAGGGTCTGACGTTTGTCGTACTCCTTCTTTCCCCGCGCGAGGGCGATCTCGGCCTTCGCCCTGCCGTCCTTGAAGTACACGGCGAGGGGCACGATCGTGTGACCCGTCTCCTGGGACTTGGACTCCAGCTTGTCGATCTCCTCGCGGTGCAGGAGCAGCTTGCGCTTGCGGCGCGCCGAGTGGTTGGTCCAGCTGCCCTGGTGGTACTCGGGGATGTGGGCGTTGTGCAGCCACGCCTCACCCCGGTCGATCTGGACGAAGCCGTCCGTCAGCGAGCTCCGCCCCTCGCGCAGCGACTTGACCTCGGTGCCGGTCAGCACGATCCCGGCCTCGTAGGTGTCGATGATCGCGTAGTCGTGCCGCGCCTTCTTGTTCTGGGCGACGATCTTGCGCTTGCCGCCCTTCTCGCCGTCCCTGGCCTTCGCGGCCCCTCCGCCCTGCTTGGGCTGGGACTCCTTCGGTACGTACATTCCCTTGCTCATAGTGCCGACCATTTTCGCACCACGGAGGGGGTGCGGGGGAAGCGCATTTACGGGACCTACGAGGGGTCGCCGAGCCCCGTGAGCACCGTCTCCGCCCGCTGCAGGGCGTCCGCCGGGCCCACCTCCAGGTCCGGGGTGATGCCCCGGCCGTCGACCGTGTGGTCCGAGGGGGTGCGGTAGTGGCCGACGGTCAGCTCGGCCACCGAGCCGTCGGGCAGCTCGGTCGGCATCTGGATGGAGCCCTTGCCGAAGGTGCGCGAGCCGATCACCACCGCGCGGCCCCGGTCCTGCAGCGCCCCGGTGAGCATCTCGGCCGCGCTCATCGTGCCGCCGTCGACGAGGACCACCAGGGGCCGGGCGGTGTCGCCGCCGGCATCGGCGTGCAGGGAGCGCTGGACGCCGTCGACGTCGTAGGTGGCGACCAGGCCACCGTCGAGGAACGCGGAGGCGGTCTCCACCGCCTCGGCGACCAGGCCGCCGGAGTTGCCGCGCAGGTCGAGGACGATCCCGGCGTCGGCCGGGGCCTGCCGCAGCGCGGCGCGCACGGCGTCGCCGGAGCCCTTGGTGAACGCGGCGATCTTGACGACGGTGACCCCGCCGGCCTGTTTGCGCACCGTGACGGAGTCGGTGGACAGGCTGGCCCGGCGCAGCTTCTCGGTCCACGCGCGCGCACCGCGCTCCAGGCCCAGGGTGACGGTCGTACCGGCGGCCGCGTCGTCGGCGTCGCCGCGCAGTAAGGAGACCACCTCGGTGACCGGCCGTCCGTCGACCTTGCTGCCGTCGACGCTGCGCAGCCGGTCGCCCTTGTGGATCCCCGCCGCGGCGGCCGGCGAGCCGGGCTGCACCTTGGTCACCTCGATACGGCCGTCCCGCTCGCGCCCCGCCCACAGGCCGACGCCGGTGTACCGGCCGTCGAGGGCCTCCTGGAACTCCTGGTACTCGCCCTCGGAGTAGACGGCGCCCCAGCGGTCCCCGCTCCGGCTCACCGCGCGCTCGGCGGCCTCCATCGGGGACTTGCCGTCGGCCATCGCCTCGGCCGCGGCCTTCTCGACGTCCTCGTGCCGGGTGGCCGCGGGAGCGGGCCCGACGGCGGCCTTGCGCGCGGTGGCGTCGGGCTCCGGGAAGGAGCCGGTCGCGGCGCCGGTGACCAGGACGCCGGCGAAGACCAATGTCAGGGCGGCCCCGCGGCGGAAGCGGCGGGGCTGGCAGAACAGGTCTCGGCCTGACATGGCGGTGAGTCTAGGACACGGCGGAGGGCCGTACGGCCGGATGTCCGTACGGCCCTCTTGGTAAGCGTCACACCTTCAGGTACTTGCGCAACGCGAAGAACGCCGCGAGCGCCGGCATCAGCACGCTCGTGGCGAGGATCAGCGGCAGCTTGGCCAACACGGCGTCCCAGCCCACGAAGTTGATGAGCGTGAGCTTGTGGGACAGGTCCATGCCGTGGTCGATGGTGAAGTACCGGCCGACCACCAGGCCCACGCAGGCGAGGCCGCCGCCGATGAGCCCGGCGACCGCGGCCTCGGCGATGAACGGTGCCTGGATGTAGAAGCCCGAGGCACCGACCAGGCGCATGATCCCGGTCTCGCGCCGGCGGCTGAACGCCGAGACACGCACCGTGTTGACGATCAGCAGCAGCGCGACGATCAGCATCATCGCCATCACACCGAGCGCGCCCCGGTTCATCAGGTTCAGCAGCTGGAAGAGGTTGTCCAGGATGCCCTTCTGGTCCTGCACGGACTGCACACCGGCGCGCCCGTTGAAGGCCGACGCGACCACCTGGTACTTCTGCGGGTCCTTGAGCTTGATCCGGTACGACTCCTGCATCTGGTCCGGCGTCAGCGAGCTGGCCAGCGGGGAGTTGCCGAACTGCTCCTTGTAGTGCTTGTACGCCTGGTCCTGCGACTCGTAGGACACCTTCTCGACGATGGACATGTTGTGCAGGTCCGAGAGGATCTGCTTCTTCTGGTCCTCGGTGACCGCGCCCTTGGCGCAGTTGACGTCGGAATCGGCGTCGTGCTTGTTGCACAGGAAGATCGAGACGTTGACCTTGTCGTACCAGTAGCCCTTCATGGTGCTCACCTGGTCGCTCATCAGCAGCGAGCCGCCGAAGAGCGCCAGGGACAGGGCGACGGAGACGATGACGGCGAAGGTCATCGTCAGATTGCGGCGGAGACCGACACCGATCTCCGACAGGACGAACTGGGCGCGCATGGCGTCTTGTCGAGCCTTTCGGTCGTGAACTTGCTTAGTGCTGGTAGCCGTAGACGCCGCGGGCCTGGTCGCGGACGAGGCGGCCCTGTTCCAGCTCGATGACGCGCTTGCGCATCTGGTCCACGATGTTCTGGTCGTGCGTCGCCATGATGACGGTGGTGCCCGTCCGGTTGATCCGGTCGAGCAGCTTCATGATGCCGACGGAGGTCTGCGGGTCGAGGTTGCCGGTGGGCTCGTCGGCGATGAGCAGCTTGGGCCGGTTGACGAAGGCACGCGCGATGGCCACGCGCTGCTGCTCACCGCCGGACAGCTCGCCGGGCATCCGGTCCTCCTTGCCGCCGAGCCCGACGAGGTCGAGCACCTGCGGTACGGACTTGCGGATCTCGCCGCGGGACTTGCCGATCACCTCCTGGGCGAAGGCCACGTTCTCCGCGACGGTCTTGTTGGGCAGGAGCCGGAAGTCCTGGAACACGGTCCCCAGCTGGCGGCGCATCTGCGGCACCTTCCAGTTGGAGAGGCGTGCGAGGTCCTTGCCCAGCACGTGCACCTGTCCGTGGCTGCACCGCTCCTCGCGGAGGATCAGCCGCAGGAAGGTGGACTTTCCGGAGCCGGAGGACCCCACGAGGAAGACGAACTCGCCCTTCTCCAGCTCCAGGGAGACATCCCTGAGTGCGGGGCGGGTCTGCTTGGGGTAGACCTTGGAGACATTGTCGAATCGGATCACGGATGCACCACGGGTCGCCGGGGGTAGATGAGCGTGACCATACGCGAACCGGGTGTGCAAGTGCAGTCGCAGGTCGAGGTTGGGTAAGGGATGTACGTTTTTGTACCGTCGACTGCCGCCCCTCCCTTTCGGAGCGACCGGCGCGAGGTCCCCGGGAACCTGGCACAGTGGAGGGGGAACGTTCTCGTTCCCGTGAGCGTTGTAGGAGTGATGGCCGGCGCAAGGAGGGCGACCGCATGACGTACGACCGTTTGGTGTGCGCGAACTGCGCGGCGCCCGTGAGCGAGGGCCGGTGCCCGGTGTGCCGCGCCAACCGCGAGCGACTGCAGCAAGAGGGTTTCTTCGGCGGGGTGAACCCGATGGCGCTGATCGCGCTGCTGGCGGTGCTGATCGCCACCGTGGCGCTGCTGGCCCACCAGAGCGCGTGAAGCGCCTACAGAGGCGGCAAGGGGCGTAAGAAGAGCCCGAGGAACTCCCGGGAAAACGCCGCAAGGGCCCGGAGCGCCTGGCTCCGGGCCCTAGGTCTGTACGCCGCGTGCGCTGCGTGACCTGACGGCTACGCTCAGGCGGCCGCGCCGCCCCGGCCGTTGACCAGCCGCGGCAGGATGCGGAAGCCGATACCGCCGGCGATCATCGTCGCGGCGCCGATGACCAGGAACGCGGTCTGGCCGGCACCGGTCTCGGCGAGCTGCTTGTCGCCGCCCTGGGGCTTGCTGTCGGAGCCCGTGTCGGTCAGGGCCGAGGAGCCCTGGTCCTGGGTGGCGTTGTTGTTGCCGCCCTGGGGCGTGTCGTTGTTGCCGCCCGTGCTGGAGCCACCGGTGCTGCTGCCGCCGGTGCTGCCCGAACCGCCGGTGCTGCCGGAGCCGCCCGTGCTACCGGAGCCGCCGGTGTTGCCGCCGGACGTGCTGGAACCGCCGGTGGTGCTGGAGCCGCCGTCGGTGCTGCCACCCGTGGTGCTGCCACCGGTGGTGCTGGTGCCGCCGTCGGTGGTGCCACCGTTCGTGCTGCCACCGTCGGTGGTGCCACCGTTCGTGCTGCCACCGTTCGTGCTGCCACCATCGGTGGTGCCACCATCGGTGCTGCCACCGTCCGTGGTGCCGCCATCGGTGGTGCCACCGTCGGTCGAGCCACCGTCGGTGGAGCCACCGTCCGTGGTGCCGCCGATGCTGACCGTGCCGCCGATGCCGCCGTCCGTGGTGCCGCCGTCCGTGGTGCCGCCGTCCGTGGTGCCACCGTCGGTGGTGCCACCGTCGGTGGTGCCGCCGTCGGTCGAGCCACCGTCCGTGGTGCCGCCGTCCGTGGTGCCGCCGTTGCCGCCGCCGTCGGTGGTGCAGATGGCGATCGGGCAGCCGCCGTTGTCGCCCCCGTCGGTGCCGCCGTCGTCGTTCCCGGCGTTCGTGTGCACGCCCAGACCGATCGGGCCGGCCTCGACACCGAGGTCCAGAGCGGAGGCCGCGCCGGCGGCGGTCAGTGACGCACCGGCCGCGATCACGGCGCCCGCGGCTATCCGCGCGACCCGGATCCGCGTCTTCTTCGTCATGTGGTTGCTACCCCCAGTAGCTGTTCGTCAATGAAGCGGCGCGTGGGGCATGCCGTGATCGACGGGAGGCAGCCGGTGACGAAGTCTGCGTCAACTCATTCCCCCGGTTCACATGCGCCCCTTTAAGTACGCATGCCGCGTGCCACCCTTCCGATTTTTCAAAGCAACGTCAAGGCCGTTGCGGGCCTGATGTCCCTTGGGTAGGGGTTTGCTGTGACTTGAAGCCTGTGAGTGTGATGTAAAACCCAGACAAAAGACAACTGCCGCCTCTCGGGCGGCAGTTACCTTGTCGACAAAATTACTTCTCCTGCTGCTTGCGCCAGCGAATGCCGGCCTCCAGGAAGCCGTCGATCTCGCCGTTGAACACGGCCTCGGGGTTGCCGACCTCGTGCTCGGTGCGCAGGTCCTTGACCATCTGGTACGGGTGCAGGACGTACGAACGCATCTGGTTGCCCCAGGAGTTGCCGCCGTCGCCCTTGAGGGCGTCCATCTTGGCCTGCTCCTCCTGGCGACGGCGCTCCAGCAGCTTGGCCTGGAGGACGTTCATCGCCGTGGCCTTGTTCTGGATCTGCGAGCGCTCGTTCTGGCAGGAGACCACGATGCCGGTGGGGATGTGGGTGAGGCGCACCGCGGAGTCGGTGGTGTTGACGCCCTGGCCGCCGGGCCCGGAGGACCGGTAGACGTCCACCCGCAGCTCGGACTCGTCGATCTCGATGTGGTCGGTCTGCTCGACCACGGGCAGCACCTCGACGCCCGCGAAGGACGTCTGGCGGCGGCCCTGGTTGTCGTAGGGCGAGATGCGCACGAGGCGGTGCGTGCCCTGCTCGACGGAGAGGGTGCCGTAGGCGTACGGCACCTGGACGGCGAAGGTGGTCGACTTGATGCCGGCCTCTTCGGCGTACGACGTCTCGTAGACCTCGGTCTTGTAGCCGCGCTGCTCCGCCCAGCGCAGGTACATGCGCTGCAGCTTCTCCGCGAAGTCGGCGGCGTCGACACCGCCGGCCTCGGCGCGGATGTTGACGAGCGCCTCGCGGGAGTCGTACTCGCCGGACAGCAGGGTGCGGACCTCCATCTCGTCCAGCGCCTTCTTCACCGAGGTCAGCTCGGACTCGGCCTCGGCGCGGGTGTCCGGGTCGTCCTCCTCCTCGGCCATCTCGAAGAGGACGGCGAGATCGTCGATCCGGCCGCGCAGCGCCTCCGCCTTCCTGACCTCGGCCTGGAGGTGGGAGAGCTTGCTGGTGATCTTCTGCGCCTCGTCCGGGTTGTCCCACAGGGACGGCGCGGCCGCCTGCTCCTCGAGCACGGCGATGTCTGCCCTCATCGTGTCGAGGTCCAGGACGGCCTCGATCGACTCCATGGTCGAGGAGAGGGACTTCAGCTCTTCGGATACATCGACGACTGCCACGCTTCAAGCGTAACGGCTGTGGCAACCGACCTCGGCCGCCCTGCCCCCGCCCCCGCGCTCACGGCTCACGGGGCTCAGGGGGCCGATGTGCTGTGGGTGTCCTGGGGCGGCTGGTCGTCGCCGCCGGAGGAGGCCAGATACGCACCGACGCCCACGACGGCCGCCACGGCCACCCCCGCCACGCCCAGCGTGATCCGGCGCCGCCGCACCGTGGCCCGGTGCCGGGCCGAGCCCGGCCTCGGCGCACCGGTGGCCCGCGGGGCGCGCGCCGTGCCGTGGGCGCCGCCCGCCAGCTCGTCCGGCGCCGGCACCCGCATCGACGTGTGCGTGTCCCGGTTGGAGTCCGGCTTGGCGCCGGGCACCAGCGACACCGCCCCGCGCCGCCGCTCCGGCTCCCCCGCCGGCGGTTCCGCCGGCGCGGACTCCTCCGCCGCCTCGCCGAAGAGGTCCGGCTCGTCCACGTCCAGCGGCGGCATCCCGACCAGCAGCGGCAGCTGCTCGCGCAGCCGAGCCGCCAGCTCCGAGGCGCGCAGCCGGGACGCGGGTGCCTTGGCCAGGCACTGCACGATCAGCTGCCACAGCTCTTCCGGGATACCGGGCAGCGGTACGACGGTCTCGGTCACATGCCGCCGCAGGACCGCGCCGGGGTGGCCGCCGCCGAAGGGGGTGAAGCCGGCCAGCAGCTCGTACAGGACGGTCGCGAGGGCGTAGATGTCCACGGCCGCGCGCGGCGGCAGGCCCTCGACGATCTCGGGGGCCAGGTAGTCCGGCGTACCGATGATCTTGGTGGCGCGGGTCCGCTTCGGCGAGTCGATCAGCTTGGCGACACCGAAGTCGGTCAGCAGGGCGGGGTGGGCGCCGCCGGGCCCGAGCGGGCCCTGCATGTCGAGGAGGACGTTCTCGGGCTTGACGTCCCGGTGGACGACCCCGGCCGCGTGGGCCGCCGCCAGCGCGTCGGCGACGTCGGCGACGATCGCCACGGCCGCCTCGGGGGAGAGCCGCCGCTCGCGCTCCAGGCGGGTGCGCAGATCGGTGCCGCGCACGAGGTCCATGACCAGGGCCAGGTCGTTGCCGTCGACGACCAGGTCGCGCACCGTGACGATGTGCGGGTGCTCCAGGCCGAGCAGCGCGGTGCGCTCCTGGACGAAGCGTCCGACCAGCTCCTGGTCGCAGGAGAGGTCCTCGCGCAGCAGCTTGACGGCGACGGGGCCCTCCGGCCCCTCGCCCAGCCACACCGTGCCGGCGCTGCCCCGCCCCAGGATCTGGTTCGCGGTGTACCGGCTGCCGATCTTCCGTGCCAAGACTGCTCCTACGGACGCGTGTTGCCGATAAAACTACGCGTCCGACGAGCCAACCTTCACCGCCGAGGCGGAAATCACCCGCCAGGTGTCGACAAATCCGCAAACTCGCGGCCAGTTACCGCGAGTACGGGGTTCAGTTGCCGCCGCCCGAGGAGCCGCCCAGGTCCTTGACCCACTTGCCCGTCTGGTGGATCCAGTGGGTCACCTCGTGCCAGTAGCTGCGGCCCTGGCCGATCCAGGTGTGCAGCGGGGTCAGCTCATAGATCAGCCAGCTCGCCACGACCAGGATGACGATCGTGAACAGGCAGCCCTTCAGACAGCCGAGCCCCGGGATCTTCATGGGGTTGGCGCTGCGCTGCCGCGGCGCGCGCGGCTCGCGCGCGGGGCGCTGCGGCTCCGGCGCGGGCGGCGCGTACTGCTGGGGCTGCTGCGGCGGGGCGTACTGCTGGGGCTGCTGCTGCGGGGCGTAGCCGTACCCCTGCTGGTATCCCTGCTGCCGGCCGCGCGGCTGCGGCTGCTGCGGGCGGGGCTGCGGGGCCTGGCGCGGCGCCTGCGCGGGCCGGGTCACCTGCCGCTGCGGCCGGTGGTGCAGCGGGTCGTCCTCCGGGGACAGGTACTGGACCTGCGTCTGCTCGTTGCGGTCGCGGGCCGCGCGCAGCTGGGTCTGCCAGGGGTGCGGCTGCTCGGGCTGCTGCCCCTGCGGGCCCGTGTTCGGCAGCACCGCCGTCGGGTCCGCCGCGCCCGTGTTCGGCAGTACGGCGGTGGGGTCGGCGGCACCGAGGGGCGCGCCGGTGTGCGGCAGCACGCTGGTCGCCGCGTTCGGGTCGTTCTGGCCGTACGACCCCTGTGGCGCGTTCGTGGGCAGCACCTGGGTGGGGTCGGCGGCGCCGGGCACGCCCGGGACGGCGGTCGGGTCCGGGTCGGGGGCGAGCAGCGCGCCGACCCCCTCGGCGGCCGCGATCTGCGCGGCGTTCGCGTGCACACCGACGCCCTCGGCGACGACCCGCAGGCCGCGGGCGAGGTTCTCGGCGCTCGGCCGCTGCGCCGGGTCCTTGCGCAGGCAGCGCTCTATGACGGTCCACAGCGGGTCCGGGACGGTGGAGGGGCGGCGCGGCTCGGCGCTCAGGTGCTGGTGCAGGACCTCCAGGGCCGTGCTGCCGGCGAACGGCGGGCGGCCGGTGACCAGCTCGTACAGCAGGATGCCGGCGCCGTAGATGTCGACCGCGGAGGTCTGCGGGCGGCCCTCGGCGGACTCCGGTGCCACGTACGCGGGCGTGCCGACGAACTCCTGGGTACGGGTCAGACCCGGGGAGTCCGCGAGGCGGGCGATGCCGAAGTCGGTCAGCATCGGGTGCATCCGGCCGTCGTTCTGCGCGAGCAGCACGTTGGCGGGCTTCAGGTCGCGGTGGACGACGCCGTCGGCATGACTCGCGGCGAGCGCGTCGGCGATCTGCGCGGTCATCAGCGCGGCGGCGACCGGCGAGAAGGAGCCGTTCTCGCGCAGGTAGCGGTGCAGGTCGGGGCCGTCGACGAGATCCATGACCAGCGCCAGCAGATCACCCTCCACGACCAGGTCGCGGACCCGGACGATGTTCGGGTGGGTGAGGCGGAGCAGGACGGAGCGCTCTCGCAGGAAGCGCATCACGATGTCCGGATCGCTCGCCAGCTCCTCCTTGAGGACCTTGATCGCGACCGTCTCGCCGGGCTGCCCGGCCACGGCCGCCTCGGCGCCCGCGGTCTCGCGCTGGCGGGCACGCCAGACAGTGCCTGTGGCGCCGCGTCCGAGCGGCTCCTCAAGCAGGTACTTGCTGCCGACTGGCCGCACGTCACGCGCTCCCTGCTGCTTGCTGCTGCTTGCTTGCCTGCATTCCGGATGTTCCGCCCCACTGTAGTGCCGCCCTTCTGGGCACTACGCAAGCGTTACCGAGCATGTTCGAGATGTTCGAAAGCTTTGGCATGACTCGACACGACTCGACATGACCGGCCGGAACGAAGAGTTCGACGGGAAGACGCACGACCCGGTCGACTGGTTGCCGAAGTCGGACGTGATCGATCTCAACTGATCCCCGGTACGGCACCGGTCAGGCACTTTTGGGGGCAGAGCCGACCAATCAAGATCACTTGTCACCGGGTCCGGGGCGCGTTGTCGGTGGCAGGTGCGAGGATGCCTTCCAGTACTGGCCGACGTGCTCGTGTGGGGTGGGGGGAAGTCCGTCCCGCGCAGACCCGCGCAGAAGGGACCGCTGACGCCGATGCAGATCCGGCTGACCGTCGTAGACCCGCTCGGCCCGTCCTCGCCGCGGGGCCGCGCCGCGAGCCGCGACGTGCTGGTCACGGCGCCCACCGGCACGGACCTCGCCGCGGTCGCGTCCGCGCTGGCCGGGGCGGTCACCGGCGAGGGCGGCGCGGGCCGCGACACCGGCGGTGCGCCCGTGGTGCTGTACGCCGGCACCGAACGCCTCGACCCGCGCCGCCGCACGCTCGGCGAGCCTCCGCTGGTCGACGGCGCCGTGCTGTCCCTGGGTGCCCCGGCCGTCGCCGAGCCCCATCCCGAACTGGACGACGCGCCGACCCAGCTGCATGTCGTCGCGGGCCCGGACGCGGGCGGGGTCCATCTGCTGCACGGCGGCCGGATCACCGTGGGCCGCTCGGACGACGCGGACGTGCCGCTCGACGACCCCGACGTGTCCCGGCTGCACTGCGCGGTCACCGTCGGCGCGGACGGCCGCGTCTCGGTCGCCGACCTCGGCTCGACGAACGGGACGACGCTGGACGGGACGCGGGTGGGCGAGCGTCCGGTGCGGGTCCCTGCCGGGGGCCTGCTGCGGATCGGGGAGTCGGCGCTGCGGGTCGCTCCGGGCGGGGGGCCGCGGGTGGAGACCGTGGCCGACGGGGAGGGGGCGGTCAGGGTTGCGCCGGGCGGCCGCGACGCGGTCCGGCCTCCGGCCGGACCCGGTTCCTCACCCGCACCACCTGTGCGCGAATCGTCGTCGGGCGCGGATGGCCCCCGCGGGGCCGGGGCCGTGTCGGGCCGTGTGAGTGGTCCGCGTGGCGGTGGAGGGCCCTCGGTGGGGGCGGGTGATGCCTGGCCGGGGAGCTCGGGGGCCCCGCACGGTCGTGACGCGGCGGGGTGGGGGGCCTCCGGGGGCGGCGGGCTGGAGCATCGGCGCGCGGAGCCCGGCGTGGTGCCGGGGCAGGCCGGGGCGCCGACCATCGAGAACCGCGGCGACGGGGACACGCACGCCGGCCGCTTCGGCGTCGGCGGATCGGGCTCGGCCGCCGGGGCGCCGTACGGCGACGCGGCGGAACACGGGCCCGCTCACGGTGCCCCCGAGCCCGGCGAGGATCCGCGGGCGCACGGCCGTGAAGGCACCCCCGGCGGCGGCACCGGCAGCGGCACCGGTGTGTCCCCGGGGGCGCGGCGGCGTGGGCTCGGCGCGTGGGCGCGCCGGCTGACCGGCGGACGCGGTGAGCAGCAGCCCGTGGGCCCCGAGGCGTACGACGGCTCCCCGGCCCGCACCGGCACCGCCCAGGCGGCCGTCGCCCCGCAGCAGCCGGACATCTGGCCGGATCCCGCCGCACTCCTGCTCACGGCGCTCGGTCCCGGGCCCCGGCTGTGGGAGCGCGGGCCCGGCCACGCGGAGGCGCTGACCGTGCGGCTCGGCACCGCCGACCGGAGCGCACCGGACGGCTCCGGCCTGCTGCCCGCGGTGCCCGTGACGGCGGCACTGCGCGAGGCGGGCGCACTGGGCCTGGCCGGTCCGCGCCCCCGGCTGTCCGGGCTGGCCCGCGCCGTGCTCGCCCAGCTGGCCGCGCTGCACTCCCCCGACCAGCTGGAGATCGTGCTGATCAGCGCCGACCGCTCGCGCTCCGTGGAAGAGCGCACGGCCGAGTGGTCCTGGCTGGGCTGGCTCCCGCACATCCGGCCGGGCCACGGCCAGGACTGCCGACTGCTGCTGGCCTACGACCGCGAACAGGCGGCGGCCCGCGCGCAGGAGCTGCTGCGCCGGGTGGACGACCACGCGGCGACCGGCAGAAGCGCGGCCCACCCCGGGCGCGCCACGGCACCCGCACCCGGCGACCCGGCCGACGCCACGGCGCCCGGCTCCCGCCCGGACGCCGTCGCCCAAGCCTTCCCCTCGGGCACACCCTCGCAGGGCACCGCCGACGCACCCGCGCCCTTCCCGGCCCCGGCCGACGGCGGCGGCATCGCCCCCGCCACCCCGGGCGCACCCGACCAGGCAGTCGCTTCCGGCCGTCCCGGCACCTCCGCACACGGCTCCCCCCACGCCTCCGGCGCCCCCGGGGCGTCGCCCCAGGGGGCCGACCCCGGGCACCTCGGCGGCCCCGCGTCCGGGCACGCGCACGGCAGCCCCGGCGTACCGGCCCAGGGATTCGCCCCCGGCCACCTCGGCGACCCCCCGTCCGGGCACGCCCACGGCGCCCCTTCCCCCACGTCCCCCCACGCCTCCGGCATCCCCGGCGTACCGGACCGGACACCAACTCCAACTCCGGGCCGTCCCTGCGCCCCCACCGCGTCGTCCGAGGGACTCGCTGCCGCCCACGCCGGGCACGGCGCCCCCGGCGCTCTCCCGGGCTCCGCCCCGGCCGGTTCCCCCGCTCGTCGGCCCTCCTGGGCCATGGGGGATGCCGAGGCCGGCGCGGGCGGGGGATTCGGCGGGCCGTACACCGTCGTCGTCGTGGACGGGGATCCCGGCGGCGGCGCGCTGCGGGACGCCGTGGCGCGGCTCGCCGTGGCCGGGCCGCGGGCCGGGATCCATGTGATCTGTCTCGCAGAGACGGAGCCGGCCTCGCCCGCCTCCCCCGTGGCGCTGACGTACGAGGCCGCGTGCGCGGTGGCGCCGACGTTCCGGCGCTGCGGCGCCGTCGCGCTGCTCAGCGGTGATGTCGCGACCGCGCTGCACCTGCTGCGGGTGGCGCCGAGCGGGCCCGTCGGCGCGGGCACACACGGCGCCGTGGACGCGGTCTCCCCCGCCTGGGCGGAGCGGTTCGCGCGGGCGCTCGCGCCGCTCAGGCCGGACGGTCCGGCCGACGCGCGGGACACGCGCGTGGCCGCGCCGTTGCCGCAGTCGGCGCGGCTGCTGGACGAGTTGGGGCTGGCCCGGGCCACCCCGGCGTCGCTGATGGCGCGCTGGGCGGACGCCGCGGACGACAGCCGGGCGCGGGGTGGCCGGGCGCGGGCGGTGCTGGGTGCCGGGCCGCGCGGCCCGCTCACCGCCGATCTGGTGGCCGACGGGCCTCATCTGCTGATCGAGGGGCCGGCCGGCAGCGGTCGTACGGAGTTGCTGCGGGCCGTGGTGGCCTCGCTGGCCGCCGCCGAGCGGCCGGACCGGCTGGGCGTGGTGCTGGTCGACGGCCGGGACGGTGTCGGGACGGGCGCGGCGCACGGCGAGGGCCTGCGGGTGTGCACCGACATACCGCATGTCACCACGCATCTCGTCGCCAACGACCCGGTGCGGATGCGGGAGTTCGCCCAGTCACTGTCCGCCGAGCTGAAGCGGCGGACCGAGCTGCTGGGCCGGACGGACTTCGCGCAGTGGCACGCGGGACGCACGGCGTCGGGCCGGGTCGTGGCGCAGCGCACCTCCTCGAACGGCGACATAGAAGCGCCGCCCAGCTCCACCCTGCGGCTGCGGCCGGGGGCGGCCGCGCGGCAACAGGCCGAGGCCGCACCGCCGTTGCCGCGTCTCGTGGTCGTCGTCGACGATCTGGACGCCCTGGTCTCGCCCTCGCTCGGCTCGCCGGGCCGGCCCGCCGCCGGGTCGGTGATGCGTGCGCTGGAGGCGGTCGCCCGGGACGGCGAGCGGCTCGGGGTGCATCTGGTGGCGGCGTCCGGGCCCGGGGGGCGTACGGCGCAGACGGAGCCCGCGCGGCGGGCGGCGCTGCGGGTCGTGCTCGACGCTCCGCTGCAGGGCCCGGACGAACCGGCGCCGGGTCGGGGGAAGCTGGCGCTCGCGGACGGGCGGGCCGCGGGCTTCCAGGGGGGCCGGGTGACGGGCCGTATCCCGCGCACGGCGACCCAGCGGCCGACGGTCGTCCCGCTGGACTGGCAGCGCATGGGCGACCCGCCGGCCCGCCGACCGGTGCGGGAGCTGGGCAACGGCCCCACCGACCTGGCCCTGTTGGCGAGCGCGGTGGAGCGGGCGGCCCGGGAGGTGTCGGCGGCCCGGGTGCCGTCCCTGCTGTAGCCGAAGAGAGACGCATACCCCCCTGGTCACGAGCCGGTCACGATGACCCGTCGGACACCGCAGGCGCTCTTGCCCGCCATGAACGGCCCGGCGTACACCGGAGCCCACGGGACCGAGTTCTGAGGTTCGACGACGTCCGCCGACGTTCAACGGAGAACGACGAACGGGGAAGTGATGCGCAGCAAGAGCAGCACCATCCGGACACACAGGGCCGTCACCACACTCGCCGCGCTGCTCGCGGGAGCGCTCGCGCTCACCGCGTGCTCCAGCGGCGACGGCAACGACAAGGGGGAGGGCGGCGGGGATCAGACCCCGAGCGGCTCCACCGTCACCCTGCCTCGACTGAACGGCGCCCATCTCGAAGTGGCCGCCGTCTGGACCGGCGCCGAGCAGGCCAACTTCAAGAAGGTTCTCGCCGAGTTCGAGAAGCGCACCGGCGCGAGCGTCACTTTCGTGCCCGCCCAGGACCCGATCATCAACTTCCTCGGTTCGAAGATCGCGGGCGGCCAGCCGCCGGACGTGGCCATGCTGCCGCAGCCCGGCGCCATCAAGCAGGCTGTGCAGAAGAACTGGGCCAAGCCGCTCGGACCGGACGCCCTGAAGGAGCTTCAGCAGAACTACTCGCAGGGCTGGCAGGACATCGGCAAGGTCGGCGGCAAGCAGTACGGCGTCTACTACAAGGCCGCCAACAAGTCGCTGATCTGGTACAACGCCAAGGTCTTCGCCAACGCGGGCGCCCAGGAGCCGAAGACCTGGAAGGACCTGCTGACGGCGGCGCGCGCGGTGTACGACTCCGGAGTCACCCCGTTCTCGGTGCCGGGCGCGGACGGCTGGCCGCTGACGGACTGGTTCGAGAACGTGTATCTGTCCCAGGCGGGGCCCGAGAAGTACGACCAGCTCGCCCAGCACAAGATCAAGTGGACGGACCCCTCGGTCGAGCAGGCGCTGACGACCCTCGCCCAGATCTGGGGCAAGAAGGACTATCTGGCGGGCGGTCAGGACGGCGCGCTGCAGACGGAGTTCCCGGCCTCGGTCACCCAGACCTTCACCGGTGGCGACCAGCCGAAGGCCGCGATGGTCTACGAGGGCGACTTCGTGCAGGTCAACATCGCTGAGACCAAGGCGAAGGTGGGCACGGACGCGAAGGTGTTCCCGTTCCCGGCCGTCGGCTCCACCGCGCCCGTGGTCTCCGGCGGCGACGCGGCCGTGATCCTGAAGGACTCCAAGGCGGCGCAGGCCCTGGCCACCTTCCTCGCCTCCCCGGACGCGGCGACGATCCAGGCGAAGCTCGGCGGCTATCTCTCGCCGAACAAGAACGTGCCGGTCTCGGCGTACCCGAACGCGGTGCAGCAGAAGATCGCGGGGGCGCTGATCGCATCCGGGGACGACTTCCGCTTCGACATGTCCGACCAGGCCCCGCAGGCCTTCGGCGGCACCCCGGGCAAGGGCGAGTGGAAGGACCTGCAGGACTTCCTGAAGAACCCGACGGACGTGGCGGGCGCCCAGGCGAAGCTGGAGAAGGACGCGGCGGCCGCCTACGGAAGCGGGAGCTGATCCGGCGATGGCGTCGGCAGCGGCGGCCGGGGCCCCACCGGGTCCCGCCGCGCCCCGCGGTCGTCACAACCGTCAGAGCGTGACCGGCACCCGCAAGGCCGTGGCAGCCCTGTTCCTGCTGCCCGCCCTGGTGCTGCTCGGCGCGCTCGTGGTCTACCCGATCGGGTACTCGATCGTCCGCAGCTTCTACGACAACTCCGGCGACGGTTTCGCGGGCGTCGACAACTACAAGACCCTCTTCACGGACGACGGCATCCGCACCGCTCTGAAGAACAACGTCATCTGGGTGGTGTTCGCGCCGACGGTCTCCACCGCGCTCGGGCTGATCTTCGCGGTGCTGACCGAACGGGTGCGCTGGGGAACGGCGTTCAAGCTGGTCGTCTTCATGCCGATGGCGATCTCGATGCTGGCGGCCGGGATCATCTTCCGGCTGGTGTACGACCAGGATCCGCACAAGGGCGTCGCGAACGCGGTGTGGGTGGGCGTCCACGACACCTTCGCGCAGTCGTCGGCGTTCCCCAGCGCCCATCCGGGCCGCGAGTCGCCGCTCGAACCCGATCACGGCGGGTTCGTCACCGCGGCGGCCGTGCACACCGGCCGGGCCGTCGCCCTCCCGCTCGTCGGCGTCGCCCCGGACCAGATGCCGCACGACGCGCGGAAGGCCGCGGCGGCCGAGCCGCAGCCGGGGCGGATCACCGGCACCACCTGGCAGGACTTCACGCGCGGCAAGGGCGTGGGACGGCTCGGCGCGCCCGATCCGTCCGAGCTGGGCTATGCCGGGATGCGGATCGAGGCGGTGAAGGACGGCAAGGTGGTGGCCTCCACCCGGGCGTCCGGCGACGGCACCTTCACCCTGCCCGCGTCCGCCGACGGGGCTCGACTGCGGCTTCCGGCAAGCAACTTCAGGGAGCCGTACAACGGTGTCGAGTGGCTCGGCCCGGCGCTGGTCACCCCGGCGGTCATCGGGGCGTACGTGTGGATGTGGGCGGGCTTCGCGATGGTGCTGATCGCGGCGGGGCTCGCGGGTGTGCCCCGGGAGCTGCTGGAGGCGGCGCGGGTGGACGGTGCCAACGAGTGGCAGGTCTTCCGCAAGGTCACCGTGCCGCTGCTCGCGCCGGTCCTCGCGGTGGTCGCCGTCACGCTGATGATCAATGTGCTGAAGGTGTTCGACCTCGTGTACATCATCGCGCCGGGCTCGTCCCAGGACGACGCGAACGTGCTCGCCCTGGAGCTGTACCGCAAGGGCTTCGCGGAGGGCCGGCCGGGCGTCGCGAGCGCGATCGCGGTGCTGCTGCTGGTGCTGGTGATCCCGGTGATGGCGTTCAACATCCGTCGGCTGAGGCGGGAGGTGCGGCGATGACGGCGACCGCCAGGAGCGTCACGGAAGTCGGTCCCGTCCAGGCGGTTCGGGCGCGGCGGTCGCTCGGTTCGAGGATCGCCGAGAAGCTGAGCGGCGGCCTGGTCCGGGTGTTCCTGATCGTCGTGGGCCTGTTCTGGCTGGTGCCGACGATCGGTCTGCTCGTCTCCTCGCTGCGCGCGCCCGAGGACATGAGCGCGAGCGGCTGGTGGACGGTGTTCTCCAAGCCGTCCCAGATCACCTTCGACAGCTACCGAAAGCTGCTGGAGAACGGCGACATCACCCACTCCCTGCTGAACACCGTGCTGATCACGGTGCCGGCGACGGTGCTGGTCGTGGTGATCGGCGCGCTCGCGGGCTACGCGTTCGCGTGGATGGAGTTCCCGGGCCGGGACTGGTGGTTCCTGGGCGTGGTGAGCCTGCTGGTGGTGCCGGTGCAGGTGGCGCTGATCCCGATCGCCGAGCTGTTCGGCAAGCTCGGCCTGTTCGGGACGATTTTCGGGGTGATCCTGTTCCACACCGGCTTCGGTCTGCCGTTCGCGGTGTTCCTGCTGCGGAACTTCTTCGCGGAGATCCCGCGGGAGCTGCTGGAGGCGGCCCGGCTCGACGGCGCCGGGGAACTGCGGCTGTTCGCCCGGGTGGTGATGCCGCTCGGCGGGCCGGCGATCGCGAGCCTCGGCATCTTCCAGTTCCTGTGGGTGTGGAACGACATGCTGGTGGCGCTGGTGTTCACCAAGTCGGGCACCCAGCCGATCACGGTCGCGCTGCAGACGCAGGTACGGCAGTTCGGCAACAACATCGACGTGCTGGCGCCCGGCGCGTTCATCTCCATGGTGATCCCGCTGGCGGTGTTCTTCGCGTTCCAGCGGCAGTTCGTCTCCGGGGTGATGGCGGGCGCGGTCAAGTAGCCGCGCACCGGGACACTCCGCCGGGGGCGGGCCGCGCATCGTGTGCGGTCCGCCTCTGTCCCCGGTTTCCGGGGATGTTCCGCGGGGGCGCGACGGCCGTGTCCCCCACATGCCGTACGAAACCGTAACCGATTCACCCCATCGGCCGTTCCAGGTCAAAGCCCCCGCGCCGACCGACGACCCATGGATGTCCCTTGCCCAGGTTCAGTGTCATTGTCCCCGTGTACAAGGTCCAGGCGTATCTCTCGGAGTGCCTGGACTCGGTGCTCTCGCAATCGTGGCCCGATCTGGAACTGATCGCGGTGGACGACTGCTCACCGGACGCCTGCGGAGCGATCATCGACGAGTACGCGGCTCGTGACGCGCGCGTGCGGCCCGTGCACCTGGCCGAGAACCAGGGGCTCGGCCGGGCCCGGAACGCGGGGATGGCCGAGGCGAGCGGCGACTACCTGGTCTTCCTCGACAGCGATGACACGCTCACCCCGGACGCGCTCACGGCCGTGGCCGACCGGATCAAGGAGTCCGGCGAGCCCGACGTTTTGGTGTACGACTACGCGCGCACGTACTGGGACGGCCGCCAGGTGCGCAACCAACTCGCCGCCCAGCTCGCCGAGCAGGGCCCGGCGGCGTTCCGCCTGGAGGACCGGCCGGGGCTGCTCGGCGTGCTGATGGTGGCCTGGAACAAGGCCTACCGGCGGGAGTTCGTCCAGGAGCACGGCTTCGCCTTCCCGCCGGGCTACTACGAGGACACCCCCTGGACCTTCCCGGTGCTGATGACGGCGGGTTCGATCGCCACGCTGAACCGGGTGTGCGTGCACTACCGGCAGCGCCGGCAGGGCAGCATCCTCGGCACCACCAGCCACAAGCACTTCGATCTGTTCGAGCAGTACGACCGGGTGTTCGCCTATGTCGAGGAGCATCCCGAACTGGCCCGGTGGCGGCCGGAGTTGTTCCGCCGCATGGTCGACCACTGCGCGACGGTGTTCACCAAGCGGGGCCGGCTGCCGCGCGGCAGCCACGCCGAGTTCCTGCGCCGGGCCCGCGCCCACTGCCGCCGCCATCACGTCCCGGGGGCCCGGCTGCGGTTGCGGCACGCCCTGGTCCGCTTCGGCCTGCACCGCACGTTCCGGGCGCTGCAACTGGCCTCGGCCGTGCGCCGGCGCGCGCTGAAGTCGGTGGTGAAGCTGGCGCGCGCCGTGCGCGCCGGGGCGCTGCGGCTGCACTACCGGATCCAGTTGCGGCTGCCCGTGCGCGCCGATCGGGCGGTGTTCACCTCCGGATCGGGCCGCGGGCACAGCGGCGATCCGGGCGCCCTGGAGGAGGCGTTCCGCAGCCTCGCCCCGCACATCCGCACCGCGTGGATCACCCGCCCCGAGCACCAGCACTCGGTCCCGCCCGGCCCGCACCGGCTGCGGCCCGGCACCGCCGCCTACTGGACGGCGCTGGCCCGCTCCAAGTACCTGGTCACCGACGACCTGCTGGACCGGCACCTGCGCAAGCGGCGCGGGCAGACGGTGATCCAGACCCGGCAGGGCACCCCGCTCAAGCACATGGGCCTGGACCTGCAGGAGCGACCGGCGGCGGCCCGTGACACCGACTTCGCGGAGCTGCTGCGCGGTGTCGACCAGTGGGACCTCGTCCTGTCCGGCAACCGGCATTCCACGCTCGTCTGGGAGCGGGTCTTCCCGGGCCGCTACACCACGCTGGAGTACGGCGCCCCGCGCAACGACCTCTTCCAGCGGGCGACCTCCGCGGACGTGGCCCGGCTGCGCGGACTGCTGGGCATCCCCGAGGACGCGGTCGCGATCCTGTACGCGCCGACGTTCCGCGATCATGTGCGCACCCAGCACCCGCTGCTGGACCTGGAGCGGATCGCGCGCCGCCTCGGCCCGCGCTTCGTGATCCTGGCCCGCTCCCACCCCGTGCACGGCGGCCCGCTCGGCAGCGGCACCCGGGTCATCGACGTGAGCGACCACCCGAGTGTCGCGTCCCTCTGCCTGGCCTCGGACGCCCTCGTCACCGACTACTCGTCGATCATGTTCGACTACATCAACCTGGACCGGCCGATCGTGGTGCACACCGGCGACTGGCAGGCGTACCGGGCGGCCCGGGGGACCTACTTCGACCTGCGCTCCTTCCCGCCGGGCGCGGTCGCGCGCACCGAGGACGAGCTGATCGACATCTTCGCGACCGGCCATTGGCGCGGCTCCCGCTCGGCCCAGCTGCGGGCGGCGTTCCGGGAGCGGTTCTGCCCGTACGACGACGGACGCGCCGCCGAACGGGTCGTACGGCATGTGGTGCTCGGCGAGCACGGGCTGCCGTCGGTGGTGCCGCTCGAGGAGCGCAATCCGGCGCCGTCGGCCTGCGCACGCACCCCGCTGGCCACCGTGCCGCAACCTTCCGGCTCCCTCCCCGTCACCGAGAGGCGTTGAACAGCGTTGATCTCTCCGGGAGTTCCCCTGCTCCTCGGCTCGACGCGGCCCACCCCGAGCCGGCCGTCCACCTGGCGTCCGGCGGGACGGCCAGGCCGCGTGCCCGGCCGGGTTCGTGAGACGACAGAAAGAACAGAATGCCCCGCTTCAGCATCATCGTCCCGTCCCACGGGGTCGCCGCCCGGCTGTCCCAGGCGCTGGACTCGGTTCTCGGCCAGTCCTTCGGCGATCTGCAGCTGATCCCGGTCTGCGACGCCCCCGACTCCGCGGCCGGCGCCGTGGCCGCCGGTCACGCGGAGCGGGACTGCCGGGTGACCCCGGTCGACTCACCGCCGTCCGCCGGTCCGAGCGGGGCGCGCAACGCCGGGATGCGGGCGGCGACCGGCGCGTACGTGCTGTTCCTCGACGGCGACGACCTGCTGCTGCCGGGCGCGCTCGCGGCGCTCGACGCCCGGCTGACCGAGACCGGCGGCGTGGACGTGCTCCACGTCGAGCACGAGCGCGCCCCCTGGTGGGAGGGTGAGCCGACCAATCCGGCCGCCGCCCTGCTGGCCCAGGCCCCCGAGGGCGGCTTCGCCCCGGCCGAGCTGCCGGAGCTGACCGGCGTACGGCTGCCGGCGTGGAGCGCGGTCTACCGCCGGTCCTTCCTCGTCGAGCAGGAACTGACCTTCCCCGACAGCCACTTCACCGACCTGGGCTGGGGCGGGCTGACCACGATCGCGGCCGGGCGGATCGCGGTGCTGCGCCGGGTCGTCGTACGGCACCGGCTGCGCCGGCAGGGCAGTCGGCTGAATCTGCCGGGGCCGCACCAGCACGCCCTGCTCGACCAGGTGGACCTGGTGCTGACCCGGGCCGCCGAGCGCGCGCTGCCCGCCGCGCGGGTCCGGCCGCTGTTCGAGCAGCTGTTCAGCCAGGTGCTGAAGACGGCGTCCCGGCCGGAGCGGCTGCCGTCCGGGCACCGGGCGTTCTTCCGCCGCGCGACCCTCCTCTACCGGCGCCACCGGCCGGCCGGCCACCGACCGCCCGGCGGCAGCCTGGGGGTGCAGCACCGGCTGCTGGCGAGCGGCGCGTACACCGCCTTCCGCGCGCTGCGCGGCGCCTACCGGGTGACCACCAGGGCCACCGGGTGGCTGCCGCGCCCGCGCATGCTGCGCACCCGGCTGCGCTACGCCCTCGACCTGCGCCGCCCGCTCGATCCCGACCTCGCGGTGTACTGCGCCTACTGGGGCCGCGGTTACGCCTGCAATCCGGCCGCGATCCACGCCAAGGCCCGCGAACTCGCCCCGCACATCCGCTCGGTGTTCCTGGTCGAGGCCGACCAGGCGCACGCGATGCCGAAGGACGTGGACTACGCGGTGATCGGCTCCCGCCGCTACTGGGAGGTGCTGGCCCGCGCGACGTACCTGGTCAACAACGCCAACTTCGCCGAGGGGGTCGTCAAGCGGCCCGGCAGCGTGCACTTGCAGACCCAGCACGGAACACCGCTGAAGACGATGGGCGTGGACCAGTCGACGTATCCGGTGGTGGCCGCCCGGTCGGGCAGCTTCACCAGGCTGCTGGGCCGGGTCGACCGCTGGGACTTCAACCTCTCCGCCAACCGGCACTCCACCCAGGTGTGGGAGCGCGCCTTCCCCGGCGCGTACGAGCATCTGGAGTACGGCTATCCGCGCAACGACGTCTACTCCACGGCGACCGGCGAGGACGTGGCGCGCATCCGGCGCGAACTGGGTGTCCCGGAGGGCATGACGGCCGTGCTGTACGCGCCGACCCACCGCGACCACCACACCGGATTCGAACCCGGCCTGGATCTGGAGGCGTTCTGCGCGGCGGCCGGCGACGACGTGGTGGTGCTGCTGCGGGCCCACTACTTCTACGACCGGGGCCGCGCGCAGGGATCCGACCGCGTCATCGACGTCACCGCGCACCGCTCCTCGGAGGACGTGTGCCTGGCCGCCGACGCGCTGGTCACCGACTACTCGTCGATCATGTTCGACTACGCCAACCTGGACCGCCCGATCGTCGTGTACGCCGACGACTGGGACGTCTACCGCGAGACACGGGGCGTCTACTTCGATCTGCCGGCCGAGCCGCCCGGCCTGGTGGCGCGCACCCCCGAGCAGTTGGCCGCCGTCTTCCGGGACGGCTCGTACGCGGGTGCGCGGGCCGCGGCGTTCAGGGCCGCGTTCCGGGAGCGGTTCTGCGAGTTCGACGACGGGCGGGCGGCCGAGCGGGTCGTACGGCGGGTGCTGCTCGGCGAGCCGCCGAAGGCGCTGCCGCCGGTGATCCCGCTCGCCGAGCGCGTCCCCGCCCCGGCCGCCGCGACCCTCGTGAGGAGCTGACCCGCCGTGCCCCGCTTCAGTCTCATCGTGCCCTGTTTCAAGGTGCAGGGCTTTCTGCGCGAGTGCCTGGACTCGGTGCTGACGCAGTCCTTCGGCGACTTCGAGCTGATCGCCGTGGACGACCGCTCCCCGGACGGCTGCGGCGCGATCCTCGACGAGTACGCCGCACGCGACCCGCGGGTGCAGGTGCTGCACCTGCCGGAGAACGTGGGCCTCGGCCGGGCCCGCAACGCCGGGCTGGCGCACGCCACCGGCGACTACCTGCTCTTCCTGGACAGCGACGACACCCTCACCCCGGGCGCGCTGCGGGCCGTCGCCGACCGGCTGGCCGAGACCCTGGACCCGGACGTGCTGGTCTTCGACTACGCGCGCACCTACTGGTGGGGCGGCACCCGGCGCAACGTCCTGGCCGAGGTGCTCACCGAGGCCGGTCCGGACACCTTCACCGCCGAGGAGTACCCGCGCGTCCTGGACCTGCTGATGGTGGTGTGGAACAAGGTCTACCGGCGGGAGTTCGTCCGGTCGGAGGGCTTCTCCTTCCCGCCCGGCTACTACGAGGACACCCCCTGGACCTTCCCGGTCGTGCTCAGTGCCCGGCGGATCGCCGCGCTGGACCGGATCTGTCTGAACTACCGGCAGCGCCGGCAGGGCAACATCCTGTCCACGACCAGCCGCAAGCACTTCGACATCCACGACCAGTACGAGCGGGTCTTCGCCTTCGTGGCCCAGCGCGAGGAGCTGTGGGGCTGGCGGCCGTATCTGCACCGCAAGATGGGCGAGCACTGCCTGGACGTCCTGGCGAAGCCGGACCGGCTGCCGCCCGCCGACAGGGCCGAGTTCTTCCGGCGTACGGCGGCGATGTTCCGTGCGCACAAACCGGAGGACGCCCTGGTCGACGGCGAGGTCGGCGCGCTGGAGGGCTCCTGGACGGGGTACCGGATCCGGCGGCAGGCGGCGCGGGCCGGGCGGGAGGCGGTACGCCGGGCCGAACTGGTCCGCGGCGCGGCCGCCGCGCGGGCCCGCTCCGGCTGGGCGTCCCTGCACGCGCACCGCCCCCTGGACGCGCAGCTCGTCGTCTACTCGGCGTCCTCGCACCGGGGCGTGCTCGGAGACCCGGCGGCCGTCTACGCGAAGGCCCGGGAGATCGCCCCGCGGCTGCGCGGGGTGTGGGTGGTGCGGGACGCGGAGACCGCCGCGCGACTGCCGCCGGACGTGGAGCACGTGATCGTGGGCTCCCGGCGCTGTCTGGAGGTCACCGCGCGGGCGAAGTTCTTCGTGAACGACGTCAACTGGCCCGGCACGCTGGCCAAGCGGCCCGGCAGCGTGCACATCCACACCCATCAGGGCACCCCGCTGAAGTACCTGGGCGCCGATCTGCTGGACAAGCCGGGCGCCCGGCTCGGCCTCGACGTGCCGCAGATGCTGCGCCGGGCCGACCGCTGGGACTACAGCCTGGTCGCGAACCGCCACGCCGAGCTGGTCTGGGAGCGGGCCTACCCCTGCCACTTCACCTCGCTGCGCACCGGCAGCCCGCGCAACGACGTGCTGGTGAACGGCGGCCCGAGCGGCGCCGGCGACTCCGGCGACTCCGGCGGCTTCCGCGAGCGGTACGGCATCCCGGCCGGGCACACGGTCGTGCTGTACGCGCCGACCCGCCGGGACTACCGCCGCGGCGGGCACGTGGACCGCATCGACCTCGCCCGGTTCGCGGCCGACCTGGGCGAGGGCCACACCCTCGTGGTCCGGCTGCATCCGTCGCTGGCGAACGGTCCGGCGCGCGGGATGGGCCTCGGGGAGCTGGCCCGACGCGGGATCGTGGTCGACGCCACCGACGAGCCGCACCCGGCGGACGTACTGCTCGCGACGGACGTCCTGGTCACCGACTACTCGTCGGTCATGTTCGACTACGCCAACCTGGACCGGCCGATCGTGGTGCACGCCGACGACTGGCCCGCGTACACCGCGAGCCGGGGCGCCTACGTCGACATCACCGCCGAGCCGCCGGGCCATGTCGCGCACTCCTACCGGGAGCTGGCCTGGCTGTTCGCCTCGGGATCCTGGCGCGACGAGGAGTCGGCGCAGCTGCGGGCGGGCTTCCGGGCCCGGTACTGCGAGTTCGACGACGGCCGGGCCGCCGAGCGGGTCGTACGGACGCTGCTGCTGGGCGAGCCGATGCAGGAGGCGAGCGCGGTACGGATCCCCGGGCAGGCGGCGGGGCGCGACACCCTGACGTCGGCGTAGGAGGCGCGGGCGGCCCAGGAGGCGTACCGCGGACGCACGCGCCCGGGTGCCGGTCCCCGTCGACGGGGACCGGCACCCGGGCGGGCAGCTCGGACGACTACTCGATGACGAGGTCGACGTCGATGTTGCCGCGGGTGGCGTTGGAGTAGGGGCAGACCTGGTGGGCGGTCTCGACCAGCTTGCGGCCGGTCTCCTCGTCCACGGTGTCGGGCAGCTCGACGCGCAGCGTCACCTTCAGCCCGAAGCCCTCGCCCTGCTTGCCGATGCCGACCTCGGCGGTCACCGCCGCGTCGCTGACGTCGACCTTCGCCTGCCGGCCGACGAGGCCGAGGGCGCTGCCGAAGCAGGCCGCGTAACCGGCGGCGAAGAGCTGCTCGGGGTTGGTGCCCTGACCGTTGCCACCCAGCTCCACCGGCGGAGCCAGCTGCAGGTCGATCTTGCCGTCGGAGGAGACGGCACGGCCGTCCCGGCCGTGGGTGGCGGTGGCGACTGCGGTGTAGAGCGCTTCCATGGCGACCCGTCCTTCTCGATCTTCTCGATGCGGTGTCCGTTGCGAGCACAAGTAGAGCACACAATTCAGTTGCGCACAACTAAATGGGTCGCAAGAGCTACCCTGGATCCATGACCGCCTCGCCCGCCTCCCCCGCCGAGACCGACTGGCTCCACCTGGACCGCCAGATCTGCTTCTCCCTGCACGCCGCGTCCCGCGCCTTCAACGGCGTCTACCGCGTGATCCTCAAGGACCTCGGGCTCACCTACCCGCAGTACCTGGTCATGCTGGTGCTGTGGGAACAGGGCGACCTGCCCGTCAAGAAGCTCGGCGAGCATCTGCGACTCGACTCCGGGACGCTGTCCCCGCTGGTCAAACGGCTGGAGGGGGCCGGCCTGGTGCGCCGCGAGCGCAGCGCGCAGGACGAGCGCTCGGTGCGGGTCATGCTCACCGAGGAGGGCGACGCGCTGCGCGAGCGGGCCCTTCAGGTGCCGCGCCGCATCATGCGCGCGACCGGCTTCGACCTGGGCGAGATCGCCGACCTGCGCGAACGCCTCGACCAGCTCACGACCGCGCTGGACGCGGCGGCACTGGCGGAAGCGGAGCGCGAGGCGGGCTGACCGCCACGGGCAGGGGATTGCGGACGTACAGCCGTACGGCCGTCCCGTTGCGCAGGGTCTCCTCCTGCCCGGTGAAGTCCCGCCGCAGGACGGCGAGTTTGGCCTCCTCGACGGGGGTGCGCGGGATCCAGCGCCCGGCGGCCAGATCGTGGTCCGCCACGACCCACACCCGGTCCAGCCGCGCCAGCCTGCGCCGCACCTCGCCCGGCCCGGCCTCCCGCCCGTACAGGGTCCCCGACCGGGCGGCCCCCTCCACGAGCACCACGTCCCGCAGCCCCCGGAACGCCCGCGGATAGGTGAGGGCCGCGTTGCGCGCGTCGGCCGGCAGGAACACCACGGGGTCCCCCGGCCCCGACTCCCGCGCCACCACCCGGGAAACGGCCCCCAGGTCATCGGGCCGGGCACCGGGGTCGCGGTCGGCGCGCAGGAGGGGGAGCTGCTGGAGGAAGGCGAGCGCGACGGCCAGGACACCGGCGAGGGTGAGCAGCGGGGGGCGCGGAGGGGAGGGCAGCCGGGCGTGCCTGTCCCGCACGCCGTCGTACAGCCGCCGCACCGCGCGCGCCAGCCGCCCGGCCCCCGCGGCCACCAGCAACGGCGCCCCGCCGAGCGCGTACAGCACATACCGGTCCACGTACAGCGGCGACACCTGGGACGCCAGCATCAGCACCGCAGGGGGGACCACCGTCAACGGCAACGCCACACCCGCAAGGGTGACTTCGCCCCGCCGCCCCACGACCCCCGCCAACCCGATCAGGGCAAGCACGAGGCACACCCCGAACACCCCGTCCGCAGGTCCGAGAAACGCCCGCAGCAGCCCTTGCGCCGTGTCCGCCGTGGGCGTGCGCAGCCACGCCACCTGCGCCGACTGCCGCCGCGAGACGCACACCATCGGCAGCAGCGAGAGCACGACCCCGCCCGCCGCGCACGCCCAGCCCCGCCACACCCGCGCCCCGGCCCGGGCCAGCGCCAGCGACCCCGCGTGGGCGCACAGCAGCAGCACCGCGAACTCGTGCAGCCAGCAGGTGAGGCCGAGGACCGCGCCGTACGGCCACCAGCCGCCCCGCGAGCCGTCCTGCGCCGCCCGGACGAACAGCAGCGTCGCGCCGGTGGCCCCGGCGGCCACCAGGGCGTACGAGCGGCCCTCCTGCGCGTAGTGACCGGCCATCGGCGCGACGGCGTAGAGCAGCCCGGCCCACAGTCCGACACGCGGCCGGACCAGCCGGGTGCCGAGCGCCGCCACCAGTGCCGCCGTCAGCGCCGCCGCGCACACCGACGGCAGCCGTAAGACGACCTCGCCGGGGTGGACGGCGAGGACGGCGTGCATGAGGAGGTAGTACAGACCGTGCACGGCGTCCACGTCGTGCAGCAGCAGCCAGATCTGCGGCACCGTACGCCGCCCGGCCTGGAAGCTGACGGCCTCGTCGCGCCACATCCCGCCCCGGTCGAGCCCCCAGAGCCCGACCGCCAGCATCACCAGCGCGGGCACGCCCACGGCGACCCGGCGGCGTATCCGGGCCCGCCGGCCCTGCGGTACGTGCGCCGCCCCACCGGCCGGCCCGGCGGCTGTCGCGGCAGCCGACCGGCGCGACTGCGGTTTCAGAGGAAGCCCGACGTTCACCACGGCCCGATCTTTTACGATTAACCAACCTTTTAACTACCATGACGGCGTATCGGAAGGGATACACCATCCGCGCGGCTTAGGCTCCCATGCGATGAACCGTCCCCGTGCCACCTCCGGTCCGGTCCACGCCCTCGCCGCCCTCTGGCTCACCACGCGTGGCCTCATGCTGTGGCTGCTCGTCCACGACAGCGCCCCGCTGCTGGGCGGGGGTTCGGTGACACGTGAGGTGTGGCGGCTGTACTTCCATTGGTACGGCGTCCTCGTGCACGGCTCCTTCCCGGCGCACGACACCCTGTGGCAGTACCCGCCGGGCGCCGGCGCGGTCCTGGTGGCCCCGGGCCTGCTGCCCTGGTGGACGTATTTCCAGGCGTTCGTGGTTCTCACGCTGGCCATGGACGCACTGGTCACGGTGGCGCTGACCCGCGCGGGCACGCGCCCCGGGCGCAGCCTGCTCGGCGCGGCCGTGTGGACCGGCGGCCTGCCGCTGCTGCTCCATCTCCCGCTCGCCCGGTACGACATCCAGGTCACCGCCCTGGCCGTGCTCTCCCTGCTGGCGCTCGGCCGCTCCCCGCGCGCGGGCGGCGTGCTCGCGGCGCTGGGCGCCCTGGTGAAGGTGTGGCCGGCGCTCGTGCTGCTGGGCACGCCCCGGGGCCGGGCGACCCGCGGGGCGTGGGGGTGGGCGGCGGGCGCCGGGGCCGTCACGCTCGGCGTCTTCGCCGTGGCGTTCGAGCATCCGCTGTCCTTCGTGCGGGAACAGGGCGGGCGCGGCGTGCAGATCGAGTCGCTCGGCGGTACCGCGCTGAACCTGGCGCGGCACGCGGGCTGGTCGGGCCGGGCGCGCTACCAGTACGGGGCCGTCGAGATGGTCGGCCCGCACGTGCACGCCGTCGCCGCCGCCTCCCTGGCGCTGACCGCGATCTGCCTGGCGCTGCTGGTGCTGTGGCGGGTGCGGGCCCGGCACTGGACCGAGGCGACGCCGTTCGACGCGGCTCTGTGCGCGGTGCTGCTGTTCACGGTCACCAGCCGGGTGATCAGCCCGCAGTACATGATCTGGCTGGTCGGTCTCGCCGCCGTCTGCCTGACCTCGCGGCACACGAGCCAGCGGCCGGTCGCGGCGCTCGTCCTGGCGGCGACCGCGCTGAGCACCCTGGTGTTCCCGATGCGCTACGGCGACGTGATCGACGGCACCTGGACCGGCTGTGTCCTGATGCTCGCCCGCAACGGGATCCTGGCGGCCGCCGCCGTGCTGTCGTTCGTACGGCTGTGGCGGGCGGCGCGTCCGGTTGGAAAGAGCGTGCAAACAACGGAACCCCGACCCGGTTCCGGCCGTCTTCCGGATCGAGCTCTGACTCTCTCTTAACAGCCTATTACCGACCGTTCTTAACGGCGTATTACCGAGTATTTCTACGCTCCCGGCCTGTGGACCCGATGCGACGACCAGAACCGTCCGACACCCCCGACACAGCACGCACCGCCGACACGGCAGGCCCGGCCAGGACGGCAGGCGGCGCCGAGTCGGCGCGCGCGGCGCAGGTGGGTGTCGTCGTCATCGGCTACAACGACCGCGCCCACGTGGCCGACGCCGTGCGCTCGGCGCTGGCCCAGGGGCCCGCGGTCGCCGAGGTCGTCGCCGTGGACGACTGCTCCACGGACGGCAGCGCCGAGCTGTTGGAGCGGCTGGCCGCCGCGGAGCCCCGGCTGCGCGTCGTGCGCCTGGACGAGAACAGCGGCGGCTGCGGCAGCCCGCGCAACGCCGGGACCGACGCGCTGACGACGCCGTACGTGATGTTCCTGGACAGCGACGACGTGCTGCCGCCCGGTGCGGTGGACGCGCTGCTGGCGGCGGCCACGGGGGCGCGCGCCGAGGTCGCGAGCGGGCTGTGCGTGCGCCGGGAGCTGCCGTCGGGACGCGAACAGCCCTGGCAGGAGCCGCTCTACACGGCGCACAGCGTCCTCGCGCGCCCCACCCAGCGCCCGCGCCTCGTCCACGACACGCTGTGCGTCAACAAGCTGTACCGCACCGACTTCCTGCGTGAGCACGGCATCCGCTTCCCCGAGGGCCGCTTCCTCTACGAGGACATCGTCTTCACCGCGCGCGTGCTGGCCGCCGGCCCGCGCCTCGCGCTCGTGCCGGACCGCGTGTACGTGTGGCATGTGCGCCGGTCCGCCGAGCAGTTGTCGCTCTCGCTGGACCGGGAGCACATCGACAACTGGAAGGCGCGCGTGGAGGCGTGCACGCTGGCGTACGACATTCTGCTGGGCGCCGGGCAGAAGGAGCTGGCCCGGGCGGTGCGGGCCAAGTTCCTCGACCACGAGGTGCGCATGTACACGCGCGAGCTGGGGTTGCGCGACGCGCACTACCGGCGCGCGTGGTGGGCGCACACCCGGGAGTACCTCGCGCGCTACGACGCCGCCGACTGGGAGCTGAACCCGAGCGCTCCGGGCCGGCTGGTCGCACGGGTGGTCCTGGAGTCGCCCGAGCCCCGCGATCTGCCCCGGCTGCGCGAACTGGCCGCGCGCCCGGCACGCCTCCTGCCGCCCTACGCCCGCACCCCCGACGGTGTCCCCGTCTGGTCCGACGACCTCACCCAGATCACCCTCACGCCGTTCCTGACCCGCCCGGTCTCCGTCCTCCCGCTCGCCGTCGACGCGGAACTGCAGCCACGCGCGCGTGGCGCGCACCTGCTGCTGCGGCTGCACGAGCTGTACGGCAGGGTGGCCGAGGCGGACCCGCGCGAGGTGGAGGTGACGTGGCACTCCCGGTCCGACGACCGCGTGCGCGGGCGCGCGACGGTTCCGCTCACGGAGGCGGGGGCGTCCGGCTGGTCGGCCGAGCTGCCCGTCGACCTGGCCGCGCTCGGCGCGGGCACCTGGGACCTGCGGCTGTCCGTGCGCTTCGCGGACGGCGCGCAGCGGGACGTCACGGCGCACGCCCTGACCGGCGCCGGCCGACTGCGCCGTCGCGCCGTCGCGAGCGCCCGGTACGGCGTCCTCCTGGTGCAGCCGTACGCCACGCACTCCGGCACGCTCGCCGTGCGTGTGGCGACCGGCGTGCGCGGGGTCGTGCAGGTGGCGCGCGGTAGGCTCCGCCGCCTGTTTCACTGAGAGAGCCTCCCCCTTTCACTGTCACACGGGGGCCAACCGAGGAGGAGACGGCCACATATGACCTGGCTGATCACCGGCGGTGCCGGATACATCGGCGCACACGTCGTACGGGCGATGACCGAGGCGGGCGAGCGCACGGTCGTCTACGACGACCTGTCCACGGGCGTCGCCGACCGCGTACCGGCGGAGGTGCCGCTGGTGCGGGGCTCCGTCCTGGACGCGGAGCGGCTGGCCCGCGCGCTCGCCGAGCACGAGATCAGCGGGGTCGTGCACCTGGCGGCGAAGAAGCAGGTGGGCGAGTCGGTGGAGCGCCCGCTGCACTACTACCGGGAGAACGTGGAGGGCCTGCGGGTCCTGCTGGAAGCGGTCACGGCGGCCGAGGTCCCGTCCTTCCTCTTCTCCTCCTCGGCGGCGGTCTACGGCATGCCGGACGTCGACCTGGTGACGGAGGAGACGCCGTGCGTCCCGATGTCCCCCTACGGCGAGACGAAGCTGGCCGGCGAATGGCTGGCCCGCGCGACGGGCAGGGCGACCGGCCTGTCGACCGCGTCGCTGCGCTACTTCAACGTGGCCGGCGCGGCGAGCCCGGAACTCGCCGACACGGGCGTGTTCAACCTGATCCCGATGGTCTTCGAGAAGCTCACCGAGGGCGCGTCGCCGCGCATCTTCGGCGACGACTACCCGACGCCGGACGGCACCTGTGTCCGCGACTACATCCATGTGGTCGACCTGGCCGAGGCCCATGTGGCCGTCGCCCGCGCCCTGGCCTCCTCCCCCGGGACCGACCTGACCCTCAACATCGGCCGCGGCGAGGGCGTGTCCGTCCGCGAGATGATCGACCGCATCAACGCGGTCACCGGCTACGACCGTCCGCCGGCCGTCACCCCGCGCCGCCCCGGAGACCCCGCGCGCGTCGTGGCCTCGGCCGACCGCATCGCCACCGAACTGGGCTGGCAGGCCAAGTACGACGTCCAGGACATGATCACCTCGGCCTGGGAGGGCTGGGTGCGCCACCACCCGGAGGCCGCGCGCGCGTAGCCCGCACCGACCGGCGGGCCGGAATCCCGGGAACACGCGCTCGGCGCCGCCCTCGACCCGTCGAGGAGCGTCCCAGGGCTTCCGGCCGCGGACCGGCACCTGGCCCCTCGCGCCCACGCGGCGCAGCGGCCGTCGCTACGGCCCCGCGCCCTCACAGGGCCGCGGGGCCGCCGCCTGCGGGGCTCACAGCGCCTTCAGCGCGCCCGCCGTGGCCCGGGCCAGTTTCTCCAGGTAGCCCTTCGGCAGCTTCGGGGACCGGATGACCACCGCGCGCCAGTACAGCGGGCCGGAGATCAGATCGAGCGCGAGGTCGGGATCCACGCCCGCCCGCACCTCGCCCCGCTGCTCCGCCGCCGCCACGATCTTGCTGGCCACGCCCTCCTGACCGTCCCGCAGGGCCTTCTGGAAAGCGTCGGCGATGTCGGGATTGCGGGCCGCCTCCGCCTGCAGGTCGGGGATGATCTGCGAGGCGACCGGGTGGCGCAGGGCGCGGGACGTGACCTCGTAGAGCAGGCGCAGATCGCCCTCCAGGGAGCCCGTGTCGGGGACCGGCAGGCCCAGCACCGCCATCGCCGAGACGACGTCCAGGACGAGGTGCAGTTTCGAACGCCAGCGCCGGTACACCGCGGTCTTGCCGACGCCCGCCCGCCGCGCGATGCCCTCGATGGACATCCGGGCGTAGCCGACCGCCGCGAGTTCCTCGAAGACCGCCGCCCGGATGGCCTCGGTCACATCCTCCCGGAGTACGGCGGCCCCGGCGGGGGTCCGGCGCGGGCGCGTCGGCGGCTCGTCGGCGTTCGTGGTCATGACTCACAGCATAGGCCGTGACGACGAAACGGTTGCGTTCCGACGTCGATTGGTTCTACGCTCGCGTTGCGACGATACGGTCCCGTTCCGACGTAAGAGAACGTGAAGAGAAGCGTAAGGAAACGCGCGAAGCGAAGGAAGCGTCGAACGAGGACCACCGACGCGCCCGGCCCCCGGCCAGGCGCGGCACCCCCTCCCCCCGAGCGAAAGCAGCGGATGTGAGCCAGGTCCTCGACACACCGCCCCCCACCCAGGCCCCGGCCGACGACGATCTCGCGGCACTGGCCGCCCGCCACGGCCTGACGGTCAGCGGTGCCCGCCCCACCCTGCGGGAGTACGTCCGCCAGCTGTGGGCCCGGCGCCACTTCATCACCGCCTTCGCCACCGCCAAGCTCACCGCGCAGTACAGCCAGGCGAAGCTCGGCCAGGTCTGGCAGGTCATGAACCCGCTGCTGAACGCGGCGGTCTACTACTTCATCTTCGGTGTGCTGCTGGGTACCAGCCACGGAGTGCCGGACTACATCCCGTTCCTGGTCACCGGCGTGTTCGTCTGGACGTTCACGCAGAGTTCGATCATGGCCGGCACCCGCGCGATCTCCGGCAACCTGGGCCTGGTCCGCGCCCTGCACTTCCCGCGCGCCTCGCTGCCGATCTCCTTCTGCCTCCAGCAGCTCCAGCAGCTGCTGTTCTCGATGACCGCGCTGGTCGTGATCATCCTGTCCTTCGGCCTCCCGGTCACCCCCCGCTGGCTGCTCGCGATCCCCGCGCTGATCCTGCAGTCCCTGTTCAACGCGGGCGTGTCGATGATCATGGCCCGGTGGGGCGCCAAGACCCCGGACATCGCCCAGCTGATGCCGTTCGTGCTGCGCACCTGGATGTACGTGTCTGGCGTGATGTGGAGCATCAGCAAGCTCACGAAGAAGGACCACCTGCCGCACATCGTCACGGTGCTGCTGGAGACCAACCCGGCCGCGGTCTACATCGACCTCATGCGGTACGCGCTGATCAACAGCTTCCACGGCAAGCAGCTGCCCCCGCACGTGTGGGCGGCGGCCACCGGCTGGGCCCTGGTAGCCGGCATCGGCGGTTTCATCTACTTCTGGAAGGCTGAGGAGACGTACGGCCGTGGCTGAGCAGACCCCCACCGAGTTCTCCCTCGACAAGATCCCCACCGTCGTCTGCGACGACGTCGACATCGTCTACCGGGTCAACGGCACCGGCGCCGGCCGTGGCACCGCCACCGCCGCCCTCAACCGCATGCTCCGCCGCAAGCAGGCCGAGAAGGCCGCCGGCGTGCGCCGGGTCCACGCGGTGAAGAAGGTGTCGTTCATCGCCTACAAGGGCGAGGCGATCGGCCTCATCGGCACCAACGGCTCCGGCAAGTCCACGCTGCTCAAGGCCGTCGCCGGCCTGCTGCCGGTGGAGAACGGCCACATCTACACCAACGGCCAGCCCTCTTTGCTGGGCGTCAACGCGGCCCTGATGAACGACCTCACCGGCGAGCGCAACGTACACCTCGGCGGTCTCGCCATGGGCATGTCCCGCGAGCAGGTCAAGGAGCGCTACGAGGACATCGTCGAGTTCTCCGGGATCAACGAGAAGGGCGACTTCATCACCCTTCCGATGCGCACGTACTCCTCCGGCATGGCCGCCCGGCTGCGCTTCTCCATCGCCGCCGCCAAGGACCACGACGTGCTGCTGATCGACGAGGCCCTGGCCACCGGCGACCGCAAGTTCCAGATGCGCTCCGAGGACCGGATCCGCGAACTGCGCGAGAAGGCGGGCACGGTCTTCCTGGTCAGCCACAACAACAAGTCCATCCGCGACACCTGCGAACGGGTGCTGTGGCTGGAGCGCGGCGAACTGCGCATGGACGGGCCGACCGAGGACGTCATGAAGGAGTACGAGGCCTTCACCGGCGACAGGAGCGACAAGAAGGCCGGCGCCGGCAAGGCAGCCTGACCGAGCCGGAAGGTAAGAAGGTGACGTATAAGTTGCCGGGAGGGAAACCGCAGGCCGCGGAATTCCGTCCTCCTTCTTGAGCTGTCCCTTACCCTGCGTGCGGTCATCCCTTTCATCCGCTTAGTGACAGTATGTTATGAAGAATCCTCAAGCCGACGAGCCGAAGGAGTCCACTGCGATGCCCCAACTCAGCGTCATCGTCTACGGACCGAACGCACAGGGGCATCTGACAGAGCTGTTGGACTCCCTGGAGGCCCATCCGCTGTCCGACGCCGAGGTGATCGTCGCGGCGGTCGGCGAATGGGCGCGGGAGGCCGCCGAGGGCCACGCCCCCGAGACGGTCGTCGTACCGCTGCCGGAGGGCACCGGTGACGCGGCGGCCCGGTCCGCCGGCGCCGCCCGCGCCACCGGTCGCTGGCTGCACTTCGTGCACGCCAAGGACAGCCTCCCGGCCGGCGCCCCCCGGCTGATCGCCGAGCGGACGGCCGAACTCGACGCCGCGGACGCCCACGCCACCGCCGGGGCCGCGGGCGCCGCCGTGGACGTCCTCCTCCTCGACCACGTCGCCACCACCTGGCAGACCGCCGCCACCCCCTCCCGCGACGGGCGCCTGCTCGCCGCCGTCGGCCGCGAGGGCCTGACCCTGGACGCGGCGGCCGACCTGCTGCGCCTCACCCCGCTGCTCGGCAACCGCGCACTGCGCGTCGGCTTCTGGCGGGCGCACGAGGAGCAGCTCACCACCGACGACGAACCGCAAGCCGCCCAGGCCGCCCTGCTGCACGCCGGCCGCGTCGCCTGCCTGAACCAGGTGGCGTACGAGCACCGCGAGCTGCGCCCCGAGAGCCTGCCGCCGCGCGCCCCCGAGGACCGCTTCGCGCTGATCGAGCGCCACGAGACGCTGCTCGCGCCGGTCAAGGACCGCCGCGCCGCCCGCGCGGTGCTGTACGACCTGATGATGCGCGACCTCGTGCGCACCTTCGCCGGTGAGAACCTGCCCGACGCGGTGGCCCGCGAGTTCTTCCGCCGGGCCTCGCTCGCCGCGGTCCGCTGGCGCCCCGAGAACCACGAGCGTCCCGCGGGCGTGGAGGGCGTGCGGCACGCCCTGCTGGAAGAGGGCGCGTACACGAAGTACCGCGCGTTCCAGGCCGCCAACCGCACCCGCCGCGCCGCCAAGAAGGCCGTACGCACCCGTAAGAAGCAGGTCGGCGCCAAGCTCCGCGACCAGCAGTACCACCGCGCCCTGAGCCGCCCGGTCGACCCGAACCTGGCCGTGTTCGACGCCTACTGGGAGCGCGGGGTGGCCTGCAACCCGGCCGCGATCGCCGCCAAGCTCGCCGAACTCGCCCCGCACATCCACCAGGTGTGGACGGTGTCGAAGCAGAACGCGGCCCTGCTGCCGCCCGGCACCGACCATGTCGTCCCCGGCACCCGCCGCTACTGGGAGACCCTGGCGACCGCCAAATACCTGACGAGCAACGTCAACTTCCCCAACGCGGTGGTCAAACGCCCCGACGCGATCCACCTCCAGACCCACCACGGCACCCCGCTCAAGCGGATGGGCCTGGACCAGATGGAACACCCGGCCGCCGCCAAGGGCCTGGACTTCGCCGCTCTGCTGGCCCGTATCGACAAGTGGGACTACAGCGTCAGCGCCAACAGCCACTCGACCCGTATGTGGGAACGCGCCTACCCGGCCCGCTACACCTCGCTGGACCACGGCTATCCGCGCAACGACGTCTTCTACACGAGCGACGCCGAGACCGTCCGCGCGGCCCGCGCCCGCCTCGGCATCGCCCCCGGTAAGACGGCCGTCCTGTACGCGCCGACGCACCGCGACTACGAGGCCGGCTTCACCCCGCGCCTGGACCTCGCCGAACTCACCGACCGGCTCGGCGAGGACACGGTCCTGCTGGTCCGCGCCCACTACTTCTACGGCGGCGCGGCCTCCCCGCTGAGCGGACTGCGCCGCTCCGGCCGGATCATCGACGTCTCCTCCTACGACCCCGTCGAGGAGCTGTGCCTGGCCGCCGACGCGCTGGTCACCGACTACTCGTCGATCATGTTCGACTACGCCAACCTCGACCGCCCGATCGTCGTCTACGCCGACGACTGGGAGACCTATCGCACCACCCGGGGCGTCTACTTCGACCTGATGGCCGAACACCCCGGCCAGGTCGCCCGCACCCAGGAGGAGCTGACCGAGATCTTCGCCTCCGGCGCCTGGCGCGACGAGAGCGCGGCCAAGGCACGGGCCGCCTTCCGGCGCCGGTTCTGCGAGTTCGACGACGGACGCGCGGCCGAGCGGGTCGTACGACGGGTGTTCCTGGGCGAGCCGGAGGATTCACTGCCACCGGTGATCCCGATCGAGGAACGCACCCCCGCCCCGACCCCCGAGGAGGCCACGGCATGACGACCCCCGACGTGACGGTGACGGTCATCGTCTACAACGACGCGGCCCGCCTCCCCCGCGCGGTCGCCTCGCTGCGCGCACAGACGCACGCGAACATCGAGATCATCATCAGCGACGACCACTCGACCGACGACACACCGGCGGTGGCACGCCGGCTGGAGGCGCAGGACGAGCGCATCCGCTATCTCCGCCTCCCGGAGAACAGCGGCGGCTGCAGCGCCCCGCGCAACCGGGCCGTCGAGATCGCCCGGGCGCCGTATCTGATGTTCCTCGACAGCGACGACGAACTCCCGCCGCGCGCGGTCGAGTCACTGCTCGCCGCGCACCGCGAGCGCGAGGTGGACTTCACCATGGGCGCGGTACGGCGAGTGCGGGTGGACAACGGCCGGCGCACGACGTGGATGCCGCATCTGGTGTCCGAGCGCCGCACGGTGGAGGGCATCGAGGCCGACCCGCGGCTGCTCTTCGAGCACCTGTCGACGAGCAAGATGTACGCCCGCTCCTTCCTGGACCGGCATCAGCTGCGGTTCCCGGAAGGCATCCACTACGAGGACCAGCTGTTCTCGGCCCAGGCGTACTGCCTGGCCAAGGCGTTCACGATCATCCCGGACCCGGTGTACGTCTGGTACATCGACCCGTTCGCGGCCGCCTCCGCGGCATCCATCTCCAACCAGCGGCACAAGGTCACGAACGTCCGCGACCGGGTCCACGTCCAGCGCCTGATCGACGACTTCCTGGTGGAGAGCGGGCACGCGGGGCTGCGCGAGGACAAGGACTACAAGTTCCTCAAGCACGACTTCCGGATGTACGCCGGCGACCTGCCCTACCGCGACGAGGACTGGCTGCGGGCGTTCGCCGAGATCATGAACCCCTATCTGGAGACGCTCGCCCCCGGCGCGTACGCCCGGCTGCCGCGCCCGGAGCGGGTGGTCCTGGAGCTGCTGCGGACGGGCCGCCTGGAAGACGCGCAGCTCGCGGCGCGCGGGATCGGGAACGGGGTGGCGCCGAGGCAGGTCACGGCCGACGCGTCCGGTGTCCCGTACTGGGGCGACAGCGTGCCGTCCACCGAGCGCGCCCGCCGCGAACTGGACCTGTCCGACCTGGAGTTGGACACGCGCCCGTTCCCGAGCGCGCAGTTCCGCCACGAGATCACGGAACTGACGCCGGGCCCCGGCGCCACCCTCACCCTGGCGATCCGCACCTACGACCCGGGGCTGCGCCTGCCGGTCGGCCCGCAGCGTGCCGCCCTGCTCCTGTCGCCCGGAACCCGCCGCATGACGGTCCCCTTCCGGCTGAACCCGATCCGCCCCGGCGTCTTCGAGGGCGAGGTCCACCTGGACCTCACCACCGGCTCGCTCCCCCTCCAGGGCTTCGCGGGCGTACGCCACCCGCTGATCCGTCTCCAGCAGCAGGGCCTGTCCAACTCCGGGCTCCTGCTGGCGCCCCTGTCCTTCCACACCCTGACGACCCGCATCGACTACCGCTCCGGCGCGGCCCCGCACGAGGTCACCATAGAGCCGGAAGGCCGCAACCCCGGCCGACTGCAGCTCTCCTGGCGACCGGTGGGAGTCACGGCCCGTGTGGTCCGCCCGGTGGTACGCCGAGTCGCCCGCCCCCGCATCCGCAAGGCGGCGAAGCTGCTCTCCAGCGTGCTCCGGTAGGACGCCGACCGGAGCCGCGCCGCCACCGGGTTCCCGTAGAGTGCGCCCTGCCGAGGGGCGGAATCCGCGGGGAGGGGGCGCGTGCCATGGGTACGCCGACGAGGGACCGGACCGGTGTGCTGTCGAGCAGTCCCGAGCAGATGATCGAGGAGGCGCGAAAGGCCTTCTTCGTGATGTTCGGGCTGCTCGCGGTCGTCTGGCTGCTGCAACTGGCCAACTACGCCGACCACTACGCCTTCTCACGGGATCACGCGGTGGTGTCCGGTGACGTCGGCACGCTGCCCGACATCCTGCTCGCGCCCCTTCTGCACTGGAGCTGGGCGCACATCGAGAGCAACTCCGGCCCTCTGTTCGTCTTCGGATTCCTCGCCGCCTACCGGGGGGTGGCGCGCTTCCTCGGGCTGACGCTGCTGATCACGGTGACCAGCGGTCTCGCGGTCTGGCTGTTCGAGCGAGGCGGTGTGGGGACGGTCGGCGCGAGCGGCCTGATCTTCGGGTACTTCGGCTATGTCGTCGTGCGCGGACTCTTCGACCGGCACCTGATCGACACGCTGGTCGGGATCGTCATGGGTGCTTCCTTCGCCTATCTGCTCACGGTGGCCGTGCCCGGGACACCGGGAGTGAGCTGGCTCGCACACCTCGGAGGGCTGATCGGGGGCCTGCTGGGGGCGTGGCTCTTCCGCGACCGGCACGCCCGCGCCGACGACGGCTCCTCCGGTGGTCCGCGAACGGCCACCGGCAGCACCCTTCAGACCCGCACCGACGCCCCACGCGCCGACCTCTACAAGGAACTCGGCGACCTGGGCCTGCTCTGAGCACCGGAGGCCTCCGGCCGGGGCGTCGCCGTGGTGGCGCCGTGGCGTCGTCCACGGCGCACCCGCCCGGCCCTTCGCGGCTCAGGGCACGACTCGGTACAGGACCTGTCCCCCCGGGCCGGCGGTCACCTGCCGCAGCCCCGGACCGGCCAGGCTCCCCGGCCCCACGACCCAGCGCACGCCGTACTCCCGCACGATTCCCGCCCGCTCGGCCGCAGGCGTCGCCGCGGCGAAGTACCGCGCGACCGCGGCCTCCCTGCGCCCCGCGTCCGCGAGGAACACGTCCGGATACCCGGGCGCCACGGTGTACGGCCCGTACGCGGGGATCTGCCGAGCCGGCATCGTCCGCGCCATCACCACGTCCCCGTACTTCACCCACGGCGTGATCCAGTGGTAGCCCACCCAGGGCGTCCGGTACTTCGCCGCCACCACCGAAGGCAGCGCGTCCTTCCCGGTCACATACCCGAGCGTCCCGACCTGCGTCCACGCCCCGACGAGCAGCGCGGCGCCCAGCGCACACGCCCATGCCACGCGCACCGCCCGCCGCCCGGCCGCCACGACCTCCAGCGCGGCGGCCAGCTGCGCCGGGATCAGCGCGGCCGGCAGGGCCCGGCCCCAGGAGTAGTGGCCGCTCAGCCCGCCGGCGGCGAACATCAGCACTCCGAGGGCGAAGAACAGCGCCAAGGGGTCCCAGCGGTCGCGCCGGAAGCGGAGCACCAGCGCCGCCACCCCGAGCAGCACCAGCCCGAACCGCTCGGCCAGATGCCCGTACAGCGGCCGGTGGATGGCCTCCAGGTCCGCGCCGGCGGAGAAGAGCGAGAAGAAGTCGTAGTACGGCCACAGCCACAGCAGGACCATGCCGAGGACCAGCGCGGCGGCCGGTCGCAGCAGCGCCGTGCGGGCCGGCCGGGCCGCGATCACCATCGCCAGTCCCCCGAGGGACGCCACGACGCCCGTGAACTGGTGGCACAGCAGGATCAGGGCCCAGAGCACGCCGAGCCACAGCCACCGTCCCCAGGTGGCCTCCTCACGCGTCGCCCGTGTGAGCCAGGCCCAGAAGTGGAAGGTGAGGCCGAGCGCGAAGATGCTGGGGTACGACACCGTCAGCGCCAGCGAGTTCAGGCCCAGGAAGCCGGACCAGTTGAACAGGGCCGGGCCCCACAGCAGGAGCAGGCTCAGCAGGGCCAGCGCCGGTGCGACGCGGTCCGCGGTCAGGGTGCGGACGTAGCGCCAGACCCCGGTGACCAGCAGCGTCAGCCCGACGAGCGCGGCGATCCGCAGCACCCCGAACACCGACAGGCCGCTCACCTTGGCGACCACGCCGAGCGCCAGCATCCACGGCGAGTAGTAGGGGCTCGGCGTGTCCGCGTCGACCAGCGGATTGCCGGGATGGAAGAGGTTGTGACTCAGCCGCTGGATGGTGGCCGCGTGCATGCCGAGGTCGCCCGCCCACGGCAGGCGGACGATCACCAGGAGCAGAAGGACGACGACGAGCGCGGCTGCTGCCTGCGGCAGGGCCCGGCCGGCCCGCGCGGCGCCGGACGGGGGCTGCGGGGGGCTCACGGGCTCGATGTCAGACGGTGCGGTGTGCATCCTGCTGGAACACCCATGTGCGATAGACCAGGAAACGGAAGGCGGAGGCGAGCACGATCGACAGGGCCTTCGCCACATTCGATTCCAGCACACTGTGCAGGCCGAGAGCGTGGTAACCGACCCAGAACAGGACGATTTCCATCACGACACCGAGGCCGCTGAAGGCGAAGAACAGGATGATCTGGCTGCGCGTGCGCGAGGAGCGGTCGCGATAGGCGAAATAGCGGAAGCCCAGGTAATTGGTCGCCATCGCGACACAGCTGGCCAGGACGGTCGCGGTCATCGCCTGCCAACCCAGGCCGTGCATCAGCAGGTTGAAGATCAGGAAATTGACGAGGACACCGCTGCCGCCGACGATCCCGAATTTCACGACCTCCAGCACGACGCGCGTGACGGGCCGGGCCGGTGCCGGCGCCGGCGCGAGCGGTGCCGCGACCGGGCGGGTCTCGGTGAGTTGAACAGTCACAGCGCAGACCCTATCCGAAAGATACCGATTAGCAGGAAACGGTAAATTCACTGATCATTTTTTGCTAAGGGTCGGCAAGAAAGGGAACGCCCCGGGCCGATTTCCCGTCGGCCCGGGGCGCTCTCACTGTCGTACGGCTGCGAATGCCGTCGTACGGCTACGAATGCGTGCGCAGCAGCGTCCGCATCGTCCGCATCGCCACCGAGAGGTTGGCGAGATCGAAGGTCTCCGAACTGCGGATCTCCTCCAGAGTGGTGCGCGCCCGGCTCAGGATGGGCGCGTTCTTCTGCTCCCAGGACGTGAAGCGCTGCTCGGGCGTGGAGGTGCCGTTGCCGGCCGCGAAGACGTCCGCGGTGAGCGCGGCATGCGCCGCGTACAGGTCCTCGCGGATGGAGGCGCGGGCCATGGACTGCCAGCGGTCGGTGCGGGGCAGCTCGATGATGCGGTCCATCAGCTGGGTGATGTTGAGCCGGTCGGCGAGGTCGTAGTAGATCTCGGCGACGTCGAGCGGCTCCCTGCCCATGCGGTCGGCCACCGACACGATGTCGAGCGTCGGGAAGGCGGAGGAGAACCCGGCCACGCGTGCGGCCGTCTCGTCCGGGACGCCGGCCTCGGACAGCTCGTCGTACACGTGCTCGTACCACTCCAGGTCCGCGCCGCGCAGCAGCTTGGGCAGCTCCTGCCAGACCCGCTCGACCCGCTCGGCGAAGAACTCGACCGTCTCGGCCAGCTCCAGCGGCTGCGGCCGGTTGTTGAGCAACCAGCGTGTGCCGCGCTCGACGAGCCGGCGCGAGTGCAGCCGGATCCGGGTCTGGACGCTCGCGTCGACCTTGTTGTCCAGGGCCTCCACCGCGTCCCACACCGGGGCCGAGCGGAAGATCGTGCGGGCCGCGGTCTGGGCCCGGACGATCTCCTCCAGGGAGGCTCCGGTCTCCTCGCGCAGCCGGTGCAGGTACGTCGTACCGCCCGTGTTGACCGTGTCGTTGACCAGCACGGTCGTGGTGATCTCGCGGCGCAGCGGGTGGTTGTCGATCGCGTCGGCGAACCGCTCGCGCAGGGCCGTCGGGAAGTACGCGTGCAGCAGGCTGCGCAGATACGGGTCGTCCGGCAGCGAGGTCTGCAGCAGCTCCTCGGAGACCGTGATCTTCGTGTACGCCAGCACGACGGCCGTCTCCGGACCGGTCAGGCCGTGGCCCTGGGCGAGGCGGTCGCGGATCTGGCGGTCGGTCGGCAGGAACTCCAGCGCCCGGTCCAGATGGCCCTCGCGCACCAGGTGGCGCAGGAACCGCTGCTGGGCGTGGAGCATCGCGTTCGCCTGGGACAGGGCGTTGGCCAGGGCGGTGTTCTGCGCGTAGTTGTTGCGCAGGACCAGGGCGCCGACCTCGTCGGTCATCTCGGCGAGCAGCTTGTTGCGCTGCTTGACGGTCATGTCGCCGTCCGCGACCAGGCCGTTCAGCAGGATCTTGATGTTCACCTCGTGGTCGGAGGTGTCCACGCCGGCGCTGTTGTCGATCGCGTCGGTGTTGATCTTGCCGCCGTGCGTGGCGAACTCGATCCGGCCCAGCTGGGTCAGGCCCAGGTTGCCGCCCTCGCCGACGACCTTGACCCTGAGGTCCCTGCCGTCGACGCGGATGGCGTCGTTGGCCTTGTCGCCGACGTCCGCGTTGGACTCCGCCGACGACTTCACGTACGTGCCGATGCCGCCGTTCCACAGCAGGTCGACCGGCGCGTGCAGGATCGTCTTCATCAGGTCGGCCGGGGTCATCTTGGTGACCTTGTCCTCGATGCCGAGGGCCTCGCGGATGTGGGCGTTGACCGGGATCGACTTGGCGGTGCGCGGGAAGATCCCGCCGCCCGCCGACAGCAGTTCGGTGTCGTAGTCGGCCCAGCTGGAGCGGGGCAACTCGAACAGGCGGCGGCGCTCGGCGTACGACGTCTCCGCGTCCGGGGTCGGGTCGATGAAGATGTGCCGGTGGTCGAAGGCGGCGACCAGGCGGATGTGCTCGGAGAGCAGCATGCCGTTGCCGAACACGTCACCGGACATGTCACCGATGCCGACGACCGTGAAGTCCTCGGACTGCGTGTCCACGCCCAGCTCACGGAAGTGCCGCTTCACGGACTCCCAGGCACCGCGCGCGGTGATGCCCATGCCCTTGTGGTCGTACCCCGCGCTGCCGCCGGAGGCGAAGGCGTCGCCGAGCCAGAAGTTGTAGGTGTTCGCGACGTCGTTGGCGATGTCCGAGAAGGTCGCGGTGCCCTTGTCGGCGGCGACGACCAGGTAGGTGTCGTCCCCGTCGTGCCGGACGACGTCCCGCGGCGGTACGACCTCGCCGGCGACCATGTTGTCGGTGATGTCGAGCAGCGCCGAGATGAACGTCTTGTAGCTGGCGATGCCCTCGGCCAGCCAGGCGTCGCGGTCCTTGCCCGGGTCCGGCAGCTGCTTGGCGACGAAGCCGCCCTTGGCGCCGACCGGCACGATGACCGTGTTCTTCACCATCTGCGCCTTGACCAGGCCGAGGATCTCCGTGCGGAAGTCCTCACGCCGGTCGGACCAGCGCAGGCCGCCGCGCGCGACCTTGCCGAAGCGCAGGTGCACGCCCTCGACACGCGGCGAGTACACCCAGATCTCATACGCCGGGCGCGGCGCGGGCAGGTCCGGGATGGCCTGCGGGTCGAACTTCATGGAGACGTAGTCGTGCGGCTCGCCGCCGCGCGCCCGCTGGAAGAAGTTCGTGCGCAGGGTCGCCTTGATGACGGTGAGGAAGGACCTGAGGATCCGGTCCTCGTCCAGGCTCGCCACCTGGTCCAGGGCCGCGTCCAGCTCCTCCAGCAGGGCGTCCGTGATCTCCAGTCCGGCCTTCTGCCGGTCCGGCGACATCCGTGCCTCGAACAGCGAGACGAGGAGCCGGGTGGTGTGGACGTTGTTGCGGAGGGTGTCCTCCATGTAGTCCTGCGAGAAGGTCGAACCGGCCTGTCGCAGGTACTTGGCGTAGGCGCGCAACACCATCGCCTGCCGCCAGGACAGCCCGGCGCTCAGCACCAGGGAATTGAATCCGTCGTTCTCGGCCTTGGCGGTCCAGGTGGCGGCGAAGGCCTCCTGGAAGCGCTCGCGGGCGTCGTCGCCGAGGTACTCCCCGCCGCTGTTCGCCGCCTTCGGCATGCGCAGCCCGAAGTCGTAGATCCAGGACGTGGTGCGGTCCGAGCAGCGCAGCTCGTACGGCCGCTCGTCGGTGACCTCGACGCCGAGGCGGCTGAGCACCGGCAGCACGTGCGAGAGGGAGACCGAGCCGCCCTTCTGGTAGATCTTGAAGCGGCGCTCCTCGGGACTCGCGCCCACCGGCTCGTACAGGCTCAGGCTGAAGGTCTTGTCTTCGCTGAGCTGCTCCAGGTGGACCAGGTCGGCGACCGCCGCGCGCGGGGTGTGGTCGGCCTTGTAGCCCTCGGGGAAGGCCTGGTTGTAGCGGCGCAGCACCTCGGCCGCGTGCTCCTCACCGCACTCGGCGGTCAGCGCCTCGGCGAACGCGTCGGCCCAGGAGCGGGCCGCCTCGACCAGGCGGGCCTCGATGCGGTCCTTGTCGGCGTCGGACAGCTCGGGCAGCTCGGTGCCCGGCGGGACTCGGACGACGAAGTGCAGCCGGGAGAGGATCGACTCGGTGTTCCAGGCGGTGAAGTCGACGCTGACACCGCCCAGCTCCTCCTTCAGGATGTCGATGATCCGCAGCCGGACACCGGTGGTATAGCGGTCGCGCGGGAGGTAGACGAGGGCCGAGTAGTAACGCCCGTACTCGTCCTGCCGCAGGTAGAGCCGCAGTCGGCGGCGCTCCTGGAGATAGAGAACGCTCGTGACGATGGACTGCAGTTCGGCGACGGGCGTCTGGAACAGCTCGTCGCGCGGGTAGGTCTCCAGGATCTGGAGCAGGTCGCGGCCGTCGTGGCTGTTGGGCGAGAAGCCGGCGCGGTGCAGCACCTCTTCGACCTTGCGGCGGATGACCGGGACCCGGCGCACGGACTCGGTGTAGGCGGCGGAGGAGAACAGCCCGAGGAACCGGCGCTCCCCCACGACGTTCCCGTCCGCGTCGAACTTCTTGACGCCGATGTAGTCCAGGTACGACGGCCGGTGCACGGTGGCGCGGCTGTTGGCCTTGGTCAGCACGAGCAGCTTGTGCTCGCGGGCCTTGGCCCGGGCGTCGGCCGGCAGCCGCTCGAAGGAGGGGCTGACCGGGTGCTGCTCGTCCTCGGCGTGGTGCGGGTCCGAGCGCAGTATGCCGAGACCGGTGCCGGGCACGGCGGCGAGCGTGTCGTCGTCGCGCAGCTCGTACTCGCGGAAGCCGAGGAAGGTGAAGTGGTCGTCGGCCAGCCAGCGCAGCAGCTCGCGGGCCTCCTCGACCTCGGGCCGGGGCAGGTCGCCCGGCATGGGCTCGCCCTCCAGGTCGGCGGCGATCCGGGTCGCCGCCTCCCGCATCTTCTCCCAGTCCTCGACGGCCTCGCGGACGTCGGAGAGCACGCGCAGCAGATCGGCCGTGATCTGCTTCAGGTCGGCCCGGTCGGTCTCCCGGTCGACCTCCACATGGATCCAGGACTCGAAGTGCGCGTCGTGCGGGAGGTCCTCGGTCGACGCGGCCGGCAGCACCTCGATCAGCTTGCCGGTGAGGTCGCGCCGGACGACGAACTGCGGGTGGACGACGACGTGGATGCCGCGCCCGCGCCGGGTCAGCTCATTGGTGACCGAGTCGACGAGGAAGGGCATGTCGTCGGTGACGACCTCCACGACCGAGTGGCTGCAGGTCCACCCGTTCTCCTCCACGGTGGGGGTGTGGACCCGTACGTTCGCCGTGCCCTGAGGGCGGTTCTCGGCGAGGCGGTAGTGCGAGACCGCGGCGCCGAAGACGTCGACCGGGTCGCGGTCGGCGAGGTCCTCGGGGGCGGTGTGCAGGTAGTAGCGCTGGAGGAACGCGAGTACGGACTCGCTGTCCGGGATGCCCGGGGAGCCCTCGCCCGCGGTCCCGGTCGGTAGGTGCCCCCCGACCGGGCTGTTCTCAGCTACCCGGGCAGCCCTCTCGAGCAGCTCGGCCTTGGCTTCGTCCAGCTTGGTCTGCATTGTCCTCTGACTCCTGTCGCGCGCCATTGCGTGACGTAGAAGGAAGTACGGCCTCTTTCCCTCCGGCTCGACGCCACGGCCCGGGGTGTCCGGTCCGCGTCGACGCTATGCCGCGAGGTGAGATGTACGGGGGGGATTCGGCCATTCTCGACACGCCCGTCGGGAGTGACGCTGCTCTCAGCGCCGCCGTGTCCAGGGTTGTCCTCGGCGTCCCGGGGGCTCCTGTGGCCCCGTCCCGCCCGCGAAGACCAGCGACCGCCGCCCGGTCACGGAGGTGTTCCGTGCAACCCGGGCGCAGGGCGGGGACAGGATCGTCCCCGCGAGATATCGCGCTGATCACGCCACAAGGCTATCGCTCCTCACCCGGGGCCCGTCATGAGCCGTATGTGTACAAAACCAAGGGGTGAAGTTTGACGTTCTGCACAGCGGCGGTGTGGGGCGTGGTGACGTATCCGGTGAGGGTGGCGGGCGGGTGTGGTGGGGTTTCGGTGGCGCATGGGGCGACCGGTGGAGTCGGGTGCGGTGGGGTGGGTGCGGCGCAGGCGGATGCCGTCGAGGCGGGTGTGACGTCCGGTCGCGCCGGGGGTGCCGCGACCGCACTCTGAGTACAGGGCGCCCTGACACCCGGGTGGATCCTCGGCGCCCGGAGGCGGGCCGGAACCGTCGCGGCACTCTTGGCAGGCACGCCCGGTCTTGGCACGTTGCCGAGGGACGTGCGTCCCGCCCCGCAGTACAGGAGCACCTCGGAGCACCCGGAGGAGCCGACATGCCCGCGAAGATCCTGATCGTCACCGGCGACGCGGCGGAGTCCCTCGAAGTCCTCTACCCCTACCAGCGGCTTCGCGAGGAAGGCTACGAGGTCCACATCGCCGCCCCCTCCCGCAAGACCCTGCGCTTCGTCGTCCACGACTTCGAACCCGGTTACGACACCTACACCGAGAAACCGGGCTACACCTGGCCCGCCGACCTGGCCTTCTCCGACGTGGACCCCGGCGAGTACGTCGCCGTCGTCGTCCCCGGCGGCCGGGCCCCCGAGTATCTGCGCAACGATCCCGAACTGCGCAAGATCCTCAAGGCCTTCTTCGACTCCGACAAGCCGGTCGCCCAGATCTGCCACGGTCCGCTGCTCACCGCGGCCATCGACAGCCTGCGCGGCCGCCGCGTCACGGCGTACCCCGCGCTCGAGCCGGACATGCAGGCTGCCGGGGCGGGCTTCCAGGACACCGAGGCCGTGGTCGACGGCACCCTCGTCTCCTCCCGGGCCTGGCCGGACCACCCGGCCTGGATGCGCGAGTTCCTGAAGGTGCTGCGGGCGACGGCACCGGCGGACTGAGCCGTCTTCGCGGCAGGCCCGTGGGCGTCTCGGTTCCGGGCCGCTTCCGGGCCACCGTGCCGCTTCCGGGCCGCCGCCGGCCGCGTGGCACCGGCACGGGCGGCTACGCGGCTATGCGCTGCGCTTCCTCCACGGCCTGCGCCAATGTGTCCACCACGGGCACCCCCGCTTCCTCCAGGCTGGCCCGGCTGTGCGACCCCCCGGTGTAGAGCACCGCCTGGGCCCCCGCTCTCCGTGCCGCGACCGCGTCGTCCGCCGCGTCCCCGATCACCACGGTCCGCGCCGGCTCCACGGACCCGCTCAGCGCCTGCAGATGCCGCACCATGTGCTCGGCCTTGCTGCCTCCGGACGGGCCCGTCCGCCCGTCGACCCGCAGAAAGTGCGTCTCGATCCCGAACCCCCGCACGAGCGGCACCAGCTCCTCGTGCACATACATGCTGAGCAGCGACTGGCTGTGCCCCGCCGACCGCCACCCCGCGAGCAGCTCCGCCGCCCCCTCGGTCAGAGCGCACCGCCCCCGGTGCTCGGCGTAGTGCCGGTGGAAGATCCCGTCCATCAGCTCCCACTCGGCGTCGGTGGGCAGCCGGCCTATCAGCCGCTCGTAGAACTTCGGCACCGGCACGCAGTACAGCGAGCGGTACTGCTCCAGCGTTATCGGCGCGAGCCCCAGCTCGGCGAAGGCCGCGTTCGTCGCCCCGATGATCGCGTCGGTGTCGTGGAACAGCGTGCCGTTCCAGTCCCAGACGATGTGCGCGTTTCCGTGCATCCCCATGCCGAAGACCGTACCCGCCACCACTGACAACGAAGGCTGCCGACCGCTGCGGACCAGGTCAGGCGGGCCCGATCAGGCTGGGGATCTCCTGCGTGGCGTACCACAGCAGCTCGTGGTCGTCGGCGCCGTCCACGACGAACTGCGCGTCGTCGTTCCCGCCGTCGGCCGCCTCCAGCGCATCCGCCGCCGCGGTCATGTCCTGCTCCGCGTCGTCGGCGTCGACATGCACGGCCGCCGCCTTGGCGAGCGGCACGCTCGCCGACACGGTCACCTCGCCGAGGGCGGCCGGGTCGAGCCCGCGGTCCGTGTCGACGCTCGCGGCGCCGTCGGCCACGTCCACCGCGACCACGACCCGGCGCCGTACCGCACCCGGTTCCGCCGCCAGCAGCCGCAGCGAGGCCAGCGCGGCCCGGCTGAGCGCCGCGTACTCCAGTTCCTCAATGTCCTCGGAGACGTACCACTCGCGCAGAGCGGGCGTGACGGCGTACGCGGCGAAGGGGCCGCTCCCCAGCTCACCCGTCCTGTGCGCCTCGGCGAGACCGGGGAGGGTCAGGGGGACGTAGACGCGCATGCTGGCCGCTCTTTCCTGTTCAAAGGCTCCGCTGGGCCCCGGGAAGGCCGGCTGCCGCGTCTCCCGGAGGGCCTTCAGGATACGTGCGCCCGTCCCCTTTCGGGTCTGTGCCCACACCCGGGAAGCCGTCCACTCCAGGCCGCGAATTCACCCGGTGCACCCGCCATCTCCCAGGGACCGGCGCACCCTTCCTCCCTCGGATAGGTGAACCTCTCTGCCCCTCCCGCGCCCCTCCCGCCGTCCTTGCCACCCCGCTCCCGGCCCCCGTACAAGATCCCCACCAGCGAGTTACCGCCCGGTACCGACCGGGCCCGCCGAACGGGGACCTCGATGAACAAGGTCATGAACCGCACCGCCCAGTCCCGCCCTCGCCACCGCCCGCCGACCCGCCACGACACCCGCCGCCCGGGCGGCGCCCCGCCCCGGAAGCCGACGCACAGGGGCAGGCGGGAGATGCCGGCCGCCGCACCCCGAAACGCGAGCACGGCCCGCACAGCGCCGCAGACCGCCCCGCCGCCGGTACGCCCCACCGACCTCTTCGCCGAGCGCCTGCTGGCCGTCCTGAGCGGTCAGCGGCCCGTCCACTGGATGCTCCGGCACACCGTCGGCCGCGCCTACGACGACCTGGCCCGCCTCGCCGAGCGCAGCCCGCTGCGCACCCGGGGCTCCCGCCCCGTCGTCCACGACATCGGCTACTACGTGCCCGGCGAAGGCGCCCTCGAGGTCTTCGCCCGTATCGCCGCCGGCGACCGGCTCCGCGCCCTCGCCTTCCGCCTGGAACTGGGCCAGGACCTCCGCTGGCGCTGCACGGCGGTGGAAACCGGCCCCCGGCCCGCCGCGGTACAGGACGCCTGACGGCGCAGGGCGCCGCGAGCCGGGGCGAAGGAGCGACGCGGAAGGGCCGGTCCCCATGAGGAACCGGCCCTTCTCCGCGGTCGACTCACCGCAGCGACGCGCCACTTCTGACGCGCTACTTCTTACGCGCTACTTCTTACGACGACGCCCGCCCTTGGCCTGCCGCCGCCGCTCCGCCCGCGTCAGCCCGTCCGACTCGGAGCGCACCGGCTCGTCGTCCTCGAGGTCGCGCTCCACGATGCCGCCCTCGCCGTCCACGGTCGGCGCCGAGAAGTGCAGGTCCCGCCGCTGCGGGACGTCCAGCCCCTTGGCACGGATCTCCGGACGCGCCCCGGCCTGCGCCGGAACCGTCTCCTGGCCCTCGCCGACCGGCTCCGCGGCCTCGACCGGGACCTCCTCGACCTGCTGCTCGACCTGGACCTCCAGGTTGAACAGATAGCCGACGGACTCCTCCTTGATGCCCTCCATCATCGCGGTGAACATGTCGAAGCCCTCGCGCTGGTACTCGACCAGCGGGTCCTTCTGCGCCATCGCGCGCAGGCCGATGCCCTCCTGGAGGTAGTCCATCTCGTAGAGGTGCTCGCGCCACTTGCGGTCGAGGACCGACAGCACGACCCGGCGCTCCAGCTCCCGCATGATCTCGGAGCCGAGCTGGACCTCACGCGCCTCGTACTGCTCGCGGATGTCGTCCTCGATGGACTCGGAGATGAACTCGGCGGTCAGACCGGCCCGGTCGCCGGCCGTCTCCTCCAGCTCCTCGATGGTGACCTTCACCGGGTAGAGCTGCTTGAAGGCGCCCCACAGCCGGTCCAGGTCCCAGTCCTCGGGGAAGCCCTCGGCGGTCTCCGCGCCGACGTACGCGTCGATCGTGTCGGCCATGAAGTGCTGGACCTGCTCGTGCAGATCCTCGCCCTCCAGCACGCGCCGGCGCTCGCCGTAGATGACCTCGCGCTGCCGGTTGAGGACCTCGTCGTACTTCAGAACGTTCTTACGGGTCTCGAAGTTCTGCTGCTCGACCTGCGACTGCGCGGACGCGATCGCACGCGTGACCATCTTGTTCTCGATCGGCACGTCGTCCGGCACGTTGGCCATGGACATCACGCGCTCGACCATCTGGGCCTTGAACAGGCGCATCAGGTCGTCGCCGAGCGAGAGGTAGAAGCGGGACTCGCCGGGGTCGCCCTGACGGCCGGAACGACCGCGCAGCTGGTTGTCGATACGGCGCGACTCGTGCCGCTCGGTGCCCAGCACGTAGAGGCCGCCGAGGTCCTTGACCTCCTCGAACTCGGCCTTGACCGCCTGCTCGGCCTTCTCCAGGGCGGCGGGCAGTGCCTGCGCCCACTCCTCGATGTGCTCCTCGGGGTCGAGGCCGTGCTGGCGCAGCTCGGCCTCGGCGAGGTCGTCGGGGTTGCCGCCGAGCTTGATGTCCGTACCACGGCCGGCCATGTTGGTGGCCACGGTCACCGCGCCCTTGCGGCCGGCCTGCGCGACGATCGACGCCTCACGCTCGTGCTGCTTGGCGTTGAGCACCTCGTGCTGGATGCCGCGCTTGCTGAGCTGCTGCGAGAGGTACTCCGACTTCTCGACGGACGTCGTGCCGACGAGGATCGGCTGGCCCTTCTCGTGCTTCTCGGCGATGTCGTCGACGACGGCCTCGAACTTGGCGACCTCGGTGCGGTAGATCAGGTCCGACTGGTCCTTGCGGACCATCGGCTTGTTGGTCGGGATCGGGACCACGCCGAGCTTGTAGATCTGGTGGAACTCGGCGGCCTCGGTCATCGCCGTACCGGTCATGCCGGAGAGCTTGCCGTAGAGGCGGAAGAAGTTCTGCAGGGTGATCGTGGCGAGCGTCTGGTTCTCGTCCTTGATGTCCACCCCTTCCTTCGCCTCGATCGCCTGGTGCATGCCCTCGTTGTAGCGGCGGCCGGCGAGGATACGGCCGGTGTGCTCATCGACGATCATGACCTCGCCGTCGATGACGACGTAGTCCTTGTCGCACTTGAAGAGTTCCTTGGCCTTGATGGCATTGTTCAGATAACCCACGAGCGGGGTGTTCACCGACTCGTAGAGGTTGTCGATGCCCAGCCAGTCCTCGACCTTGCTGACACCGGACTCGTGGATGGCGACCGTGCGCTTCTTCTCGTCGACGTCGTAGTCGCCGGTCTCCTCGATGCCCTTGAGCGGGTTGCCCGCCTCGCCCTTCTTCAGGCGCAGGACCAGCTTGGCGAAGTCGCCGTACCACTTGGTGGCCTGGTCGGCCGGGCCGGAGATGATCAGCGGCGTACGGGCCTCGTCGACCAGGATGGAGTCGACCTCGTCGACGATCGCGAAGTTGTGGCCGCGCTGGACCAGTTCGTCCTGCGACCACGCCATGTTGTCGCGCAGGTAGTCGAAGCCGAACTCGTTGTTCGTGCCGTAGGTGATGTCGCACGCGTACTGCTCGCGGCGCTGGGCCGGCGTCATGTTGGCGAGGATGCAGCCGACGTCCAGGCCCAGGAACTTGTGGACACGGCCCATCATCTCGGAGTCGCGCTCGGCCAGGTAGTCGTTGACCGTGACGATGTGCACGCCGTCACCGGACAGCGCGTTCAGGTACGCGGGCAGCGTGCCGACGAGGGTCTTGCCCTCGCCGGTCTTCATCTCGGCGACATAGCCGAGGTGGAGGGCGGCGCCACCCATCATCTGCACGTCGTAGTGCCGCTGGCCGAGCACGCGCTTGGCAGCCTCACGGACGGTGGCGAACGCCTCGGGGAGCAGGTCGTCCAGGCTCTCACCATCGGCGTACCGCTGCTTGTACTCCTCGGTGAGGGCCCGCAGCTCGGCGTCGGAGAGGTCGACGAAGTCCTCTTCGATGGAGTTGACCTGGTCCGCGATGCGGTGCAGCTTGCGCAGGATCTTGCCTTCGCCTGCACGCATGATCTTCGAGAGGACGGACACGGGGGTTTGTCTCCTTGCCGGTCGGGCCTGGGACGGTCGGTTTCCATTTGACCTACTGAGCAACGGCCATCGTATGCGAGGACCGGGCTGGGCCGGGAGGCCTGGCCACCCGGTGGCTGCGTCAACCAGGACAACGGACGGGGCAGGGCGATAGTGCCGCATCGACGCGAGGAATTGCGCGAAATGTGATCACGCGCTCACGCGCAGCGAAAACAGATGGCCCACGCGCGTGCGGCCGAGCACAATCGGTCGATGGAACCCGTCACACTCACCACGGACCGCCTGGTCCTGCGCACGGTCGGCCCGCACGACACCCAGCCGGTGTACGAGGCCGCGCAGGACCCGGACATCCAGCGCTGGACCACAGTGCCCTCACCGTATCTACTCGAACACGCGAGCGGTTTCACCGAGCAGCTCGTCCCCGACGGCTGGGCCCAGGGTTCGATGTTCACGTTCGGCGTCTTCCTCGCCGGCGGGGAACTCGCCGGCATGCTCGGTCTCACCATGCTCTCGCTCGGTGTGGCGGAGGTCGGCTTCTGGGCGACCAAGGAGCACCGCGGCCGCGGCTATGTCACCGAGGCCGCCCTCACCGCCTGCCGGTGGATCTTCACCGAGGTCGGCGTCGACCGGGTCGAGTGGCGCGCCGAGGTCGGCAACCACGCCTCCCGCGCGGTGGCGGAACGGGCGGGTTTCACCATCGAGGGCACCCTGCGCTCCGCGATCAACAACAAGGGTGTCCGCCGGGACTGCTGGGTCGGATCCCTGCTCCCCTCGGACCTGGGCCTGCCGTCCACGGCGCCGTATCTGCCCGCCCGCTCCTGACCGCCCGCTGCTGCCCGCTGCTGCGCACCCAGGAGCGTTTCCCCAGGTCACCGAGGATTGTCAGTGGCTCCCACTATCGTCCGGGGGCATGACGACCCTGCCGCGCCCGACCACCACCCTCACCGCGGACGACGCCCGCCGTATCGCCCTGCGCGCCCAGGGCTTCCTCGGCGCGCCCGACCGGCGGGCCGGGGTGCGCGGGGTGCTGCGCCACCTCGGCGCGGTCCAGCTCGACACGATCTCGGTCCTCGCCCGCTCCCATGAACTGGTGCCGTACGCCCGGCTCGGCGCGGTCGGCCGCAAGACGGTCGAGGCCGCCTACTGGGAGCCTTCGTCCGCCGGCGCGTCGTCGGCCCGCCCGCACGCCTTCGAGTACTGGTCGCACGCGGCGTGCATCCTCCCCGTCGAGGAGTGGCCGCACTTCGCCTTCCGCCGCCGCGCCTACCGCGACCGGCCGCACTGGAACCACGAGCTGCCCGAGGGCGCCTACGACCAGGTCATCAAGCAGCTGCGCGCGGAGGGCCCGCTGACCTCCACGGAACTGGGCGGCGCGAAGAAGACCAACGAGTGGTGGGACTGGTCCGGCACCAAGGTCGCGGTGGAGCGCGCGCTGATGTACGGCGAGGTGGTGTGCGTCGAGCGCCGCGGCTGGAAGCGGGTGTACGACCTCGCCGAGCGCGCCGTCCCGGACACGCTGTTGCACGACGAGCTGGACGACACCGAGTGCCTGCGCCGCCTGGTCCGCCTGGCCGGTGAGTCGCTCGGCGTCGGCACGCGCGCGGACATCGCCGACTACCACCGTCTCAAGGGCGAGCAGGTCGACGCGGTCATCGCCGACTCGGGGCTGGTCCCGGTCGAGGTCGAGGGCTGGGGCAAGCCCGCCTGGGCCGACCCGGAGGCCCTGGCGGCACCGCCGCGCGGCCGCCATCGCACCACGCTGCTGTCGCCGTTCGACTCGCTGATCTGGGAGCGGGCGCGCACGGAGCGGATCTTCGGCTTCACCCACCGCCTGGAGGCGTACGTGCCCAAGCCGAAGCGGGTCTACGGCTACTTCGCCATGCCGGTGCTCGCGGGCGGCCGGCTGGTGGGGCGCGTGGACCCGGCGCGCGAGGGGCGCACGCTGGTGGCCAAGCAGGTCACCGTGGACGGCCCCAAGGCGGTGCCGTCGGTCGCCCAGGCCCTGATCGAGGCGGCCACCTGGGTGAACTGCTCGGACGTCCGCGTGGAGCGCGTGGACGCCCCCGATCTGCGCGAGCCCCTGACGAGGGAACTGGCCCGCGCTCTCGCCTAGATCTCCGCGATCGGAGGGGTCCGCCCGCAGAGCTGCGGCCGTCAGCGGATCTCGAGGATCTTCTCGCGCATCGCGTAGACCACGGCTTCCATCCTGGAGTGCAGCTGGAGCTTCTCCAGGATGTTGCGGACGTGGTTCTTCACGGTGTTCTCGGAGATGAACAGCTCCTTGGCGATGTCCCGGTTGTTCATCCCCGTCGCGACGAGCTTGAGGACCTCCAGCTCCCGGTCGGTCAGCCGCGGCGCGGGCACCAGCCGGCGCTCGTCGGTGCGCTGGATCATCGACTTGAACTCGGTGAGGAGCTTGGACGCCATGGACGGACTGATCTGCGACTGCCCGTCGGCCACCGCGCGGATGGCGGTCGCCACCTCGTCCGTGGAGATCTCCTTGAGGAGGTATCCGGTGGCGCCCGCCTTGATCGCGTCGTAGAGGTCGGCCTCCTCGTCGCTGATCGTCAGCATGATGATCTTGGCGCTGGGGGCGACCTCCTTGATGGAGGTGCAGGCCTCGATCCCACCGCGCTTGGGCATGCGGACGTCCATCAGCACGATGTCGGGCAGCAGATCCGCGGCCTTGTCCACGGCCTCGGCACCGTCTCCGGCCTCGCCGACGACCTGGATGTCCTCCTCGGCCGCAAGGACGATCTCCAGTCCACGCCGGAAGAGGGCGTGGTCGTCCACGACCAGGACTCTGATCGGCTCCGCGCGTGCGGAGCCCGCGTCCGGGCCCATGCCGATGACACCGTCGTCACCGTCGTCGTCCCGCATCGGTCCGAAGGTGTCCGCCATCGTTCCTCCCCCTGAAGGCTGTGGCCTGTGGTCCTGTGCCATCGCCAACCCAAGGCAGCGGCCCACCGGTTGGGCCGGTCCGGCCATGATTTCATGCCCAGGCGACACCGAGGTGACGTGTGGGGCGTGAAGTGGTCGCACGCAGGTGCCCCTGGGGGCGCACACGCGCTTCCAGGGGCACTGGCTCGGCTTCGGCCGGGTCGGTCAGCCGCCCAGCGTGCTCCCCGCCTCGGGCAGTTGCGCGACCATCGGGTCGGTGTTGAGGTGGATCACACCGTAGTCGTAGGCGTGTCGCCGGTAGACGACGCTCGGTTCCTTCGTCTCCGCGTCGACGAACAAGTAGAAGTCGTGGCCGACCAGCTCCATCTCGTAGAGAGCCTGGTCGAGGCTCATCGGCGCGGCGACGTGGGTCTTCTCGCGGACGACGAGGGGGCCGTCCCCCTTGATCTCCAGCGAGCCGATCTTCTTCGTCGGCACTCCGTCCGCTTCGTCCTCCTGGACGGGGAGACCGTTGCCGTTCAGCGTGGCCGCACCCGGGACATGGTCGGGGACCTCGGCCGCCGAGATCCGCCGTGCGCCACGGCGCGAGAACCGCTTGTCGTGCTGCTTGCGCAGCCGGGCGTCCAGTTTCTCCGCAGCCAGGTCGAGTGCCGCGTACGGGTCGCTGGCCGCCGCCTCCGCCCGGATCACCGGACCGCGGGAGCGAAGGGTGATCTCCACTCGGTCACAACGGTCGGCCTGTCGGGGGTTGGGCTCCTTGGACACCTCGACGTCGAGGCTGATCACCTTGCCGTCGAGCTTCTGGATCTTCTCCAGCTTCAGCTTCTCGGCCACGTGCTTGCGGAACCGCTCGGGCACCTCGGTCTTGCGGCCTTTGACGACGATGTCCACGCAGAACTCCGTTCCCGGATCACTCCGCTCGATCGGCGGAGCATCTCCCTTTTGCACCAGGTCCGGTGAGCCCCGGACCTCGGACTCGGTGACTTCACCTCCTCCTCCCCCACGGGTGAGATCTCCACCCCAGGAGCGCGGGCGATTGCGGAAAACCCGCGCCACGACATTCGGATATGAGAGGTGTGGCCTGCGCCTTTCCTCACAACCGAACATATCTCGCCCGGACGGATGTCGTCACCCTCTACTCCGGCGTACCTCCGTTCAGGTGGATTGCGGCACTCACTACCTGCAACGATGCAAGTCGGCGGTCAGTTCCTGTTTATTTCAAAGGAATCCCGCGGAGCGGCGATCACGGCCGCATGAAGTGCGAGCACAGGGGCGTTCACCGCCGCCTTTTCCGGTGCACCATGCATCCACTTCCCGCTCTCCGGCCGTGCTCCGATCCGTTGTTCATCCCTTCCTTCCCGAGTTACGGCCTCGTACACGGCTGTTCCCACTCCGGTTAGCTCTTCCGCCACCTCCCGTACGACTCTCGCCGCCTCCGCGAGGCTGGCGCCCGTCGTGATCAGGTCGTCGACGAGCACCACGCGTCCGGTGCCGAGCAGCCGGGCACCGGACGCCACGACCTCCAGCGCGCCCGCGAGGTTCGCAAGGCGCTGCCGCGCGTCGAGCCCTGCCTGGTCGGCCACGGTCCGCCGCTGGCGCAGCACGGCGGCCACCCGGGCCGGCGTGCCGGTGCGCCGCAGCTCGCCCGCCGCCGCGAGCGCCATCCGCCGCACCGGATCGTGCCCACGCGCCCGCACCGCCCACCGGGCGGAGGGCACGGGGACGAGCAGCACGGGCCGAAGACCCGCTGCACCGCAGTGGCCGCCACCGGCACCACTGCCGCCGAGCCCCGCCCTCACGGCTGCCGCCAGAGCCGTACCCAGCACTCCCGCGAGTGCGAGCGCGCCCCGCTCCTTGTGCGCGAGAAGCAGCGTGCGCACCTCCTCCGCGTATGGAGCGGCCGCGTGCACCACCGGCAGCCCGGCCGGCTCCGGCAGCGGCCGCACCCGCTGCGGCGCCCGCCCGCACAGCGCGGCCCGGCACCGCGGGCAGAGCGCCGTACGAGGTGCTCCGCAGCCCGCGCAGTCGGTCGGCAGCACCAGGTCGGTGAGGTCCCGCCACCACCCCCGCATGTGCTCCACTGTGCCAATGCCGAAGCGGCCCGGCCACCCCTGTGGAAAACCCCCTGTGGACAACGCCGGGTACCGCGCACCGCACCGCCGGTCACCCACGCGACCGTCCCTCACCCGTCCCTCACCCACACGGGAGCCGCGGGTACGCGACGCGGTGCTCAGCCCGGGTAGACCGGTGCAGTCCCGTCCTTGTCCACCTTCTGCCACTGCGCCCCGGACGGCAGCCGTACGATCCCGTCGTCCGAGTAGGCCACCAGCGGCACCCGCTCGTCCTCGGACGCGGCGATCGCCTTGACGCCGGGCAGCCCGCCCGGCGCCGGACCGTCGAGCGTGGAGCCGTCGACCTGGACGTACCGCATCTGCAGCACGCCGCCCTGTTCGCGGCCGACGACGAGCAGCCTGCTGTCCCCCGCCCACGACAGGGCGCTGACCTGCTCCAAGTCGGGCGCGGCCGAGCGCAGTTCGACGACCGACGTCCCCTGCCCGGTCCCGTCGTCGCGCTGGATGCGGCCGATGAGCAGGGACTGCTTGCCGTCCTTCTCCACGACCAGCGCGATCCGCGCGCCGTCGCCCGCCACCCGCGCGTCCGTGATGTGACCGGACAGATCCGGGACCGCGACCTGCTCGGGTTTGGAGGCACCCTGCCCCAGGACGTAGAGCCGTGGACGGCGCGGGTCGCGGTCGGCCACCCACAGGTCACCGCGGGCGTCCCAGCTCGGCGTCGTCAGCCGGTCGGCCGCGGTCGGGCCCTGGCTGCTCACCAGCGCGCTCCCGAGCGAAGCACCCGACGTCAGCGACGTCACGTACAGCGATCTGCCCTGGTCGCCGACCCCGGCTGCATAGTGCTCGTCCCGCGACACCGCCACCGACTCGAGCGTCTTCTCGCCCTCGCCCAGCGGCCCCGGCACCGCGAGGGCGCTGGTGGTCGTCGTACTCCCCGTCGGCATCCGAACCAGCCGGTGCTTTCCGTCGAGGTAGTACAGGTTGTCAGGGCTCTTGGCCGAGCCGTGCCAGGCGGCGGACTCGGCGCGTTCCTCGCTCAGGTCGCACAGCCGGTGGCGGCCTGCGTCCTGCAGTTCGACGGACTCCAGCGTCGGCGCCAGGTTCCGCAGGGTGAACAGCACCTGCGTCGCCATCTGTGTGCACCTGGCGCCCGTGACCTGGGAGTCCTTCAGGTTCAGCGGCACCGTCAGCTTGTTCTGGTCGTCCGGCGCCAGGCCCGACGCGTCCTTCTGCAGGGCCGTACCGGTCGGGAAGCTGGACGTGACGACCGGCCCGAGCCAGCGGCTGGGGCCGGCCAGCAGCGAACGGACCATCTGGGTCATCGGGTCCACCTTGCTGCGCACGAACACCGGATCGGCGACCGCCACCGGCTGCCCCGTCGGCCTGACCACCGTGTCGGAGGCGAAGTAGTACTTGTCGACGGACGTGTAGTTGCGCTGGAAGTCAGACTTGCCCATGACGACACCGTCGGGCAGCTTGTCGATGCGCCACTGCCCGTCCTTGGGGTTCCGCGTGAGGTGCACCTTCGTGCGGTAGGAGCCGCCGACCGGCTGGTACGCCTGCTGTCCGTCCACGGTCGCGACCCGGCTGCCCGCCAGGACACAGGTGATGCTGCTGGGCAGGTCCGGGCTGCCACCCGCCCGGCAGCCGGGCTCGATGCTCGGCCCGCCCGCGAGAACCGTCGTCGACTGCTCCGGCCGCCATGTGCGTGCCGCATCGGACGCCAGGTATTTGCGGGCGGTGTCGTACCCCGGGTCGTCGCTGGTCAGCGCCTCCAGAAAGCCCTGCATGATCTCGGCGGGCCCGGCGCCCTCGGCCGGCGGCATGGCGAACACCCGGACCCCGGTGTCCTGGCGCGGCGTGGACTCCACGTTCTTCAGGTCCCCGCTGTCGGGCATCGAGGCGCAACCGGCCAGCAGTACGGCCCCCAAGGCGGCGTACGCCACCGCGCGTCCCGGGCTGGGCCGGGCGCCCCCCCTGCGGTCAGCGCCCACGAAATGCCTCCCCTGGCTCCGTCGAGTCCTGCGGTCCGCTCACGTCCGGCCGGGCCGCGCCCCCCTCGGACACCGGATCCGCGGCGGCCTTGTCGTCCGCGCGCCGTGCGCCACCGGTGGGCCGGGGCACCACGCGCGCGCCGTTGCCGTTTCCGGGCAGCGCGGCAGGATCGGCGGCGGGCGCGACGCCGGTCAGCCGCGGCACGATCGGGGCGCGCGGCGGCAGCGCGGGCGTCTGGGCACCGCCCTGCTGCACGGGAACGGTCGCCCGCTTCTCCTCGGCTCCGCCGGGCAGACCGGCCTCGTCGAGGCCGCGATTGCGACGCGAGTCCTTGGGCTCCAGCGGTATCGGCGAGCCACGCAACGGCTCGTCCGCGGTCCTGGGCAGCGTCAGCCGGAACTGGGAACCGCCGCCAGGCTCGCCCCAGGCCTGCAGCCAGCCGCCGTGCAGCCGCGCGTCCTCCAGCGCGATCGACAGGCCGAGGCCCGTACCACCGGTGGTACGCGCGCGTGCCGGATCCGCCCGCCAGAAGCGGCTGAAGACGCGCGTCGCCTCGCCCGGTTTGAGTCCCACACCGTAGTCGCGCACCGCGACGGCGACCGCGCCGCCCGCCGAGGCGAGCTTGACGATGACGTCCTTGCCCTCGCCGTGCTCGACGGCGTTGACGACGAGGTTGCGCAGCACACGCTCCACCCGCCGGGCATCCGCCTCGGCGACGACGGGCTGCTGATCGCCGACCACGCGTATGTGCGTGCCCTTGCGCTCCGCGAGCGGCTCGGCGCCGCTGACCACGCGCCGGACGACCTCCCTGAGGTCTATCGCCTCGGCCTCCAGCGCCGCCGCGCCCGCGTCGAAGCGGCTGATCTCCAGCAGGTCCGCGAGCAGCGACTCGAACCGGTCGAGCTGATCGGCGAGCAGTTCCGCGGACCGCGCGGTCACCGGGTCGAAGTCCTCGCGTGCCTCATGGATGACGTCGGCGGCCATCCGGACGGTCGTCAACGGAGTACGCAGCTCGTGCGAGACGTCCGAGACGAACCGGCGCTGCATCCGCGACAGGTCCTCCAGCTGCTGGATCTTCACCTGGAGGTTCTGCGCCATCTTGTTGAAGGCCTCGCCCAGGCGCGCGATGTCGTCCTCGCCGGTGACCTTCATCCGCTCCTGCAGCCGCCCGGCGGACAGCCGCTCGGCGATCCCGGCCGCCATCCGCACCGGCGTGACGACCTGGCGCACCACCAGCCAGGCGATGGCGCCGAGCAGGACGACGACGAACAGCCCTGCGGTCGCGAGTGTGCCCTTGACCAGGCTGAGGGACTTCTCCTCCTGCGTGAGCGGGAAGAGGTAGTACAGCTCGTAGGGCCGCCCGTTGGGGTCGTTGACCTGCTTGCCGATGACCAGTGCCGGCTGCGAGTCCTTGTCGTTGGAGTACACGATCCGGGTGTAGCTCTGCGCGGCCGTCGTCCCGCTGTTCACCCGCTCGCGCAGATCGGCGGGCACGCTGGAGGTCGGGTTGACGTTCCCGGAGCCGCGTGGACTGCGCCCGCCGCCGCTGTCGTCACCGACGGGCAGCGTGACGACGTCGAAGGCGCCCGCGCCACCGCTGGACAGGGACTCCACGAGGTCGCTCATCCACTGGATGACGTTCTGCGACTGGCGGCCGTCCGTGGCCGACGTGCCGTCGGCGGTGCCGCTACCGGCCGCCGCACCGGTACCGGCGCCGCTGGCCGCCTCGTCGGCCTTCTGCTTGGCCACCGCGAAACCGCCCGTGGCCTGGCTCTGCGAGGCCTTCACCTTCGCGTCCAGCAGGCCGTTGCGCACCTGCCCGATCACGACGAAGCCCAGCAGCAGGACGACACCCAGTGACATCACCAGCGTCGTGGCGACGACCCTCAGCTGGATGTTGCGCCGCCACAGCCGCATCACCGGCAACAGCGGACGGCGCACCCAGCGCAGGAACAACCGGAGGACCGGGCTGCCCTGAACCCCGCCCTCAAGCAGCCCGCCCTCGAAGAGACTCCTGAACCGCGCACCTGCCGTCCGGCCGACAGGCCGCCCCGGACGGGCCCCGGGCCGACCGGGAGCCGAAGCGGCGCCGTCCCCGGACATGTCAGCTCGGCCCGGCCTTGTAACCGACGCCACGGACGGTCACGACGATCTCCGGCCGCTCCGGGTCCTTCTCGACCTTGGAGCGCAGCCGCTGGACATGCACGTTGACGAGCCGCGTGTCGGCGGCGTGCCGGTAGCCCCACACCTGCTCGAGCAGCACCTCGCGCGTGAACACCTGCCACGGTTTACGGGCGAGCGCGACCAGCAGGTCGAACTCCAGCGGGGTCAGCGCGATCGACTGCCCGTCCCGCTTCACCGAGTGCCCTGCCACGTCGATGACCAGGTCACCGATGGTCAGCTGCTCCGGCGCCGGCTCCTCCGACCTGCGCAGGCGCGCGCGGATCCGAGCGACCAGTTCCTTGGGCTTGAACGGCTTGACGATGTAGTCGTCGGCGCCCGACTCCAGACCCACGACCACGTCGACGGTGTCGCTCTTCGCCGTGAGCATCACGATCGGCACCCCGGACTCGGCTCGGATCAGCCTGCACACCTCGATGCCGTCCCGTCCGGGCAGCATCAGGTCGAGCAGCACCAGATCGGGCTTGGTCTCCCGAAAAGCGGCCAGCGCCTTGTCGCCGTCGGCTACGAAAGACGGCTCAAAACCTTCACCACGCAGCACGATGCCGAGCATCTCGGCCAGTGCGGTGTCGTCGTCGACGACAAGGACTCGTCCCTTCATAAACGACATCATCCCATTCTCGTAACAGTGACAGAGGCGCTGGTGAGCGAGGTCACTGGCCGGTGACGATAGTCGTACGGAGCCGTCACTGTCTGCCCCCGTCCGCCCCGTCCGCCGACATCGCTGTCACTGCCGGATGCCGGCGGAGGAACGGTCCCGGCCCCGGCGGGACCGGCGGGACTCAGGACGGCTCTCCCGCGCGAGGCACGGCGGCAGCACCCCGTGAGCGCGTGCACAGCTCCGTGAGAGCCTCGGCCGTCACCGGTGAGACGACCCCCTCCTCGGTGACGATGGCCGTCACCAGCTCGGGCGGTGTCACGTCGAACGCCGGGTTGTACGCCTGCGTCCCCAGGGGCGCCACCGCAATCCCGCCCCCCACTCCCGTCACCGGCGCCTGGGGTGCCATGACCTCGGTCACCTCGAAGCCGGGTCGCTGCTCGACCTCGATGGACGCCCCGTCAGGAGTGCCCGGATCGACCGTGGTCACCGGCGCCACCACGATGAACGGCACATGGTGGTACCGCGCCAGCACGGCGAGCGGATAGCTCCCCACCTTGTTCGCCACCGAGCCGTCGGCCGCGATCCGGTCCGCACCGATCAGCACCGCGTCCACCTCGCCGGCCGCGAAGAGAGAACCCGCCGCGTTGTCGGTGAGCAAGGTGTACGCCATCCCGCTGCGCGCGGCCTCGTACGCCGTCAGACGGGCGCCCTGCAGCAACGGACGCGTCTCGTCCACCCACAGCCGCCGCAACCGCCCCTCACGGTGCGCCGCGAGCGCCACCGCGAAGGCCGTGCCCTCACCGCCCGACACCAGCGAGCCGGTGTTGCAGTGGGTGAGGATCCGGTGCCCGCCACCGGACAGCAACTCGTCCAGCAGCGCCAGCCCGTGGGCCGCCATCCGGGCGCTGGCCTCGGCATCCTCCCGGTGGAGAGCCCGCGCAGCGGCCAGCGCCGCCGCGGCCGCCTCGGTGGAATCACCGGTCTCCGCCAGCGCGGCCTGGTGCGCGGCCTCGGCCCGGCGCACACCGACGGACAGGTTCACCGCGGTGGGCCGGGCTCCCTCGAGCGCGTGTGCCGCCTCGGCCACGTCGAAGCCGCGTACGGCGGCGAGTGCGACACCGTACGCGCCCGCGATCCCGAGCACCGGCGCCCCGCGCACGGCGAGCGAACGGATCGCCTCCACCAGCGCCGGCGCGTCCGTACACACCAACTCGACTTCTTCGGAGGGCAGCCGTGTCTGATCGAGAAGCACCAGCACGGGGCCTTCTGGTGGTTCCTCCCATCGGATCACCGGTATCTGGGTCGACCGCCTGTTCCCGTCGGTTCGCGCCTGCTGATCAGCCATGCCGTCAGTCTGCCCCGTATCCGGCGGACAATTGAAGGCATCCAGCCCCGACCGCGGCCGGTCCCCCGACGACCACCCCATGGCACGATGGCTGCCAACCTGCCGCCGCGACCGCGGACGGGCACCGAGAAGGAGCTTCGATGACTGACACTCCGGGCTGGGCCTCGCCCGGATCCGCCCCGTCGAACGAGGGGCGGGAACCCGGCGCGTCCGGTCCCGCCGAGCCTGCCGACCGCCCCGGCGACAGCACACCCGCACCACAGCCGGACGAGAACGCGCAGCACCCAGGCGTGAAGTGGTCCAAGGAGCAGCCGCCACCCGGCCAGTGGTCGGCGCCCACCGGTGCCCCCAGCCCGAACCAGGCCCCGCCGCCCCCGCCGCCCGGGCCAGGCTGGGGCCCCCGGCCACCCGGCGGGCCCGGGCCCGGCAGCTACGGCGGCCCGCCCCCCGGCTACGGCGGTTACGGCACCCCCGGCGGCTACGGAGCCTGGGGCGGCGGCTGGGGTGGTCCTCCGCCCGCGGCCAAGCCCGGCGTCATCCCGCTGCGCCCGCTCGGCGTCGGCGAGATCCTCGACGGCGCCGTCTCCACCATGCGCACCTACTGGCGCACGGTGCTCGGCATCTCGCTGGTCGTCGCCCTTTTCTCGGCCGTCAGCCTCGTCCTCGTGCAAGGCTTCGTCCTGAACGACGCCCTCGCGCACACGCGGGTCGACAGCACCGACGCCAACCCCGACGAGGTGTTCCGCGCCCTCCCCGACGTCATGCTCGGCACCGGCATCGTCACACTGATCTCCGGCATCGCCGTGGTCATCGCGACCGCCCTGCTCACGACCATCACCAGCCGTGCCGTTCTCGGCAGGCCGGTCGGCATCGGCGAGGCCTGGCGAGACGCCCGCCCGCAGCTCCTGAAGCTGTTCGGGCTGCTCATCCTGCTGGGCCTGATCGTCGTCGGCGTGCTGTTCGCCGGAGCACTGCCCGGCATTCTCGTCCTGGCCGTCGGCGGCAGCGACAACGGCGGGGCGGCACTGCTGGCCCTCGGCATCCTGGCCGCCGCCGTCGTCTCGGCATGGCTGGTGATCCGCTTCTGCCTGTCGACGCCCGCCCTGATGCTGGAACGGCAGAGCATCGTCAAGGCATTGAGCCGCTCCGCGAAGCTGGTGCGCGGTTCCTGGTGGCGCACCTTCGGCATCCTGCTGCTCACCGGGCTCATCGTCAGGATCGTCGAGGCGCTCATCAGCATCCCCTTCACCGCCATCGCTGCCGCCGTGAGCGGCGACGGCATGGACAATCTGCTCGGCACCAGTGGCGGACACGTCGGCTGGGCCGCCCTGATCATCCAGGGAATCGGCGCCCTGATCGGTACCGCGCTCACCTTGCCGATCAGCGCGGGCGTCACCGTGCTCCTCTACATCGACCAGCGCATCCGCCGCGAGGCCCTCGACCTCGAACTGGCCCGCGCCGCCGGTGTCCAGAGCACCTCCGGCGCCCCCGGTCCCGTCCCGGGGAGCTGACACGGTGAGTCTCACGGGGGGAGTGCTCACGGCGGCGGCCCCGCCGGGCACCGGCGGCACGGCCGTACGAGGCCTGCTGCGGACGGCCGGCACAGTCGTCCGCGCCGCAGCCGACTCGGGGGACGGGCCGCCCGTGACCGTCCCGCGCGACCCCGCGCGGGAGGCCGCTCGGCGCGAACTGTCCAAGCAGATGTACCACGAGAACGACCCCGGGCTGTTCCAGCGAGCGCTGAAGGCGTTCTGGGACTGGCTCGACCGGCTGCTCGACTCGGCCGCCTCGACGACACCGGGCGGCACGATCGGCCTGATCGTCGTGGTCCTGTTCGTCGTCGCCGTCCTGGCCGCCCTCTGGTGGCGCCTCGGCACCCCCCGCCGGCAACCTTCCTCCACCGCCACCCTGTTCGACGACCGGCCCCGCAGCGCCGCGGAACACCGCGCGGCCGCAGAGGCACACGCGGCACAGGGCCACTGGAACCAGGCCGTACAGGAACGCATGCGGGCCATCGTCCGCTCCCTGGAGGAGCGGACCCTGCTCGACGCCCGCCCGGGCCGCACCGCGGACGAGGCAGCGGCCGAGGCCGGCCGGACCCTGCCCGCGCACACCGACCGACTGCGCGCCGCGGCCCGCGAGTTCGACGACGTGACATACGGCGGACGCAGAGCGACCGAGGAGTCGTACCACCGCATCGCCGAACTCGACCGCGACCTCGAACGCACCAGGCCCGCACTCGCCCACAGCACCACCAGTACGGCCCACACCACCCACCAGGGGACCGACGAGTGACCGCCGAGGCCACGCTGCCGACGACCTCCACCGCGCCCCCGGTACGCCAGGCCTGGACCCGCGCACGGGGCATCGCCCTCGCCATCGTGCTGATCCTGGCGGCGGCCGTCGCCATGGCCGCCGTACGCTCCACCACCCGGCACGGCCAACTGGACCCGCGCTCCGTCGACCCCTACGGCAGTCGCGCCGTCGCCCAACTCCTCGCCGACCGGGGCGTCTCCACGCGGGTCGTCACCACGCTCGGCGCGGCGCGCGCCGCCGCCGGGCCCGACACCACCCTTCTGGTCGCCGTACCCGACCTTCTGACGGACCGCCAGCAGGCCCAGCTGCGCATGGCCACCGCGCCCTCCGGCGGGCGCACCGTGCTCGTCGCGGCCGGCAGCCCGTCCATCGAGCGACTCGCCCCGGGAGTCACCGCGGACCCCGCCACCAGCACCTCGACCACACTCGCCCCCGACTGCGCCCTGCCCGAGGCCAGGCGCGCGGGCAGCGCCGACACCGGCGGCATCCGCTACACCACCACCCACCTCGACGCCGACGCCTGCTACCCCAGCAAGCGCCTCGCCACCCTGCTGCGCATCCCCGAGGCATCGGGGGGCGGTGACACCGTCGTACTCGGCTCGCCCGACATCCTCCTCAACAATCGGCTCGACAAGCAGGGCAACGCCTCGCTCGCCCTCCAACTCCTCGGCTCCCGCCCCCATCTGGTCTGGTACCTCCCCTCGCTCTCCGACACCTCGGCCACCGACGCCGGTGACCGGAAGAACTTCCTGGACCTGATCCCCTCGGGCTGGTTCTGGGGCACCCTGCAGCTGTTCATCGCAGCGGCCGTCGCCGCCCTCTGGCGGGCACGCCGCTTCGGCCCCCTCGTGCCCGAAAGACTCCCCGTCGCGATCCGCGCCTCCGAGACCGCCGAAGGCCGCGCCCGCCTCTACCGCAAGGCCGACGCCCGCGACCGCGCGGCCGACGCTCTTCGCTCCACCACTCGCGCCCGGCTCGCCCCCCTCGTCGGCGTCCCCGTCACCCAGGCGCACACGCCCGAGGTCGTGCTCCCCGCCCTGTCCGCTCACCTCGCCGGCGACGGACAGGCCCTTCACTCCCTCCTCTTCGGACCGCCGCCCGGCGACGACGCGGCCCTCATCGCACTGACCGACCAACTCGACGCCCTCGAAAGAGAGGTACGCCGTCCATGATGGACCCGACCACTGACAACGCCGGGACCACCGGGGACGCGGGCACCGCCCGCGCCTCCCTGGAGTCCCTGCGCGCCGAGATCGCCAAAGCCGTGGTCGGCCAGGACCCCACCGTGACCGGCCTCGTCGTCGCTCTCCTGTGCCGCGGACACGTTCTCCTTGAAGGAGTCCCCGGAGTCGCCAAAACGTTGCTCGTGCGCACCCTCGCATCCGCACTCGAACTCGACACCAAGCGCGTCCAGTTCACCCCGGACCTCATGCCGAGCGACGTCACCGGCTCCCTCGTCTACGACACCCGCACCGCCGAGTTCTCCTTCCAGCCCGGCCCGGTCTTCACCAACCTCCTTCTCGCGGACGAGATCAACCGCACCCCGCCCAAGACCCAGTCCGCCCTCCTCGAAGCCATGGAGGAGCGCCAGGTCACGGTCGACGGCACTCCGCGCCCGCTCCCCGAGCCGTTCCTGGTCGCCGCGACACAGAACCCGGTCGAGTACGAGGGCACCTACCCCCTCCCCGAAGCCCAACTGGACCGCTTCCTCCTCAAACTGACGATCCCTCTGCCCTCCCGGCAGGACGAGATCGACGTCCTGACCCGCCATGCCTCGGGCTTCAACCCGCGCGACCTGCGCGCCGCCGGCGTACGCCCCGTCGCCGGCCCCGCCGACCTGGAAGCGGCCCGCGCCGCGGTCGCCAAGACGGCCGTGTCCCCCGAGATCACCGCCTACGTCGTGGACATCTGCCGCGCCACCCGGGAGTCGCCCTCCCTCACCCTCGGCGTCTCCCCGCGCGGCGCCACCGCTCTGCTGGCCGCCGCCCGCGCCTGGGCATGGCTGACGGGCCGCGACTACGTCATCCCCGACGATGTGAAGGCCCTCGCCCTGCCCACCCTGCGGCACCGGATCCAGCTGCGTCCGGAAGCGGAGATGGAGGGCGTGACGGCAGACTCCGTCATCAACGCCATCCTCACGCACGTCCCGGTCCCGCGCTGATGGCACTCACCGGACGCGCCGCCCTCCTCGCGGCCCTCGGTTCGATCCCCGTCGGCATCCTGGAACCCGGCTGGACGGGCATCCTCGCGGTCAACGGCCCGCTGGCCCTCGCCTGCGCCTGCGACTACGCGCTCGCCGCACCGGTACGACAGCTCGTCCTGTCCCGGTCCGGCGACACCTCCACGCGCCTCGGCGAGAACGCCGACGTCACCCTCACGATCACCAACCCGTCCCGCCGCGCCCTGCGGGCACAGCTGCGGGACGCATGGCCGCCCAGCAGCTGGCAGCCCGGCACCGAGATCGAGGCCTCGCGTCACCGCCTGACCGTGCCCTCGGGCGAACGCAGACGTGTGACGACCAGACTGCGCCCCACCCGACGCGGCGACCGCCAGGCCGACCGCGTGACCATCCGCTCCTACGGCCCCCTGGGCCTGTTCTCCCGCCAGGGCACCCACAGGCTGCCCTGGTCGGTACGGGTCCTGCCGCCCTTCACCAGCCGCAAGCACCTCCCGTCGAAACTCGCCCGTCTGCGCGAACTCGACGGCCGCACGAGCGTGCTGACCCGTGGCGAGGGGACGGAGTTCGACAGCCTGCGCGAGTACGTCCCCGGCGACGACACCCGCTCGATCGACTGGCGAGCCACCGCCCGCCAGTCCGCCGTCGCCGTCCGCACCTGGCGCCCCGAACGCGACCGCCACATCCTGCTCGTCCTCGACACCGGCCGCACCTCCGCCGGCCGCGTGGGCGACGCACCACGCCTCGACGCCTCCATGGACGCGGCACTCCTCCTCGCGGCACTCGCCTCACGAGCCGGCGACCGCGTGGCCCTGCTCGCGTACGACCGCCGAGTACGCGCGCTGGTGCAGGGCCGCTCGGCACGAGACGCACTGCCCGGCCTGGTGAACGCGATGGCTCCGCTGGAACCGGAACTCGTCGAGACCGATGCCCGCGGGCTCACGGCAGCGGCTCTGCGTACGGCACCTCGCCGTTCCCTGATCGTGCTGCTCACAACCCTCGACGCGGCCCCTGTGGAACAGGGTCTGCTCCCCGTGCTTCCACAACTCACTCAACGGCACACTCTTCTGGTCGCCTCGGTGGCCGACCCGCACATCGCGCGCATGGCCAAGGCCCGAGGAAATACGGAGGCGGTGTACGAGGCCGCGGCGGCGGCTCAGGCGCAGAGTGAACGTCAGCGCACCGCTGAGCAGCTGCGTCGTCATGGGGTGACGGTCGTGGACGCGACGCCGGAGGATCTGGCGCCGGCGCTGGCCGATGCGTATCTGGCCCTGAAGGCGGCGGGCCGGCTCTGATCTGCTCCGGCTCGCCCCCTCCGGGGAAAGTGCGTTTCAATTGCCGTGAAAAGTTCCCC
>NZ_KQ948220.1:0-181280 GCF_001514035.1 Streptomyces yokosukanensis
CAGGTAGACGACGTCGAAGCCCATGTCCGCGATGGGTCCGAGCCGGTGCACGGCCGTGCGGAAGGTGCCGTGCGGCTGCTCGGCGGTGCCCTCCGAGCGGGGGAAGAACTCGTACCAGGAGCCGTACAGGGCGCGTTCGCGCTCGACCAGCAGCGGCATCGCATCGGAGGCCGTGACCAGCTCCCGCAACGGATGACGGGCCAGCAACGCCTCCACCTCCGGCGCCAGCGCCGCCTTCATGCGCTCGTGCACCGGCAGGCGGTCGTCGCCGAGCGCCTGAGCGGCGGCGAGGACGATGTCCCGCTCCGGCCCCTTCGGCACCCCGGCGGCCGCCCGCTCGTACAGCCCGGCGCCCTCCTCCAGCACCACCCCGATGTCGATCCCGGCCGGCACCTTGACCGCGGCGGTGTGCTGCCAGGTCGCCAGCGGATGACTCCACGCCTCCACCCGAAAGGTCCAGCGTCCCGTCGCGTCCGCAGTGATGTCCGCTCCCCAGAGATCACTGCCGGGCGACAGCTCCCGCATCGGCGTCCACGGGCCGCGACGGCCCTTCGGATCGCGCAGGACGACATTGGCGCCCACGGCGTCGTGCCCCTCGCGGAACACGGTCGCCGTCACTCGAACGGTCTCCCCGGCCACCGCTTTCGCCGGGCGCCTGCCGCACTCCACGGCCGGCCGGACGTCGCGTACCGGTACACGGCCGATGGCCGGGGTCCTGCGCATGTGTTTCACCTCCGCCGTGCGCGAAGCCGGGCACCCGGCCCGGCTTCGCGATCCGAGAGGGGGCCGGCCGATGCCGGCCCCCGTGGGGAACGCCTTGTACGGTGCCAGGTCAGGGCCTTGGCGCCGTGGAACGCCGCTCCGATGGCGGCGCTCTTCTGGCCGACCGGCGTGACCGCGGCCGTCCGTCCTGCTCGCGCAGGTAGCTGACCAGAGTGGTGCGCAGATAGCGCTCGGCTGCGTCCGCGGCCTCGCGGGCGCAGCGTTTGCCCATCAGTACGCACAGCGTGTAGCCCGAGTCCTCGAAGGCGACCCGGACCGTGCGGTCGTGGGGCGAGGCGAGCATCACGCGCTCCCACGCCCGGTAACGCCGCAACGCCCGGGCCACTTCGGCCTTGGCGGGTAGCAGCATTGCCCTCTTCACCTTCCACGCTCTCGACTGGGCGCGTTCCCGACGGTCGGGTGGTGTTCGCGCACGGAAGCGCACGGCACCGTTACGGCGATCGAGGCTTTCACTTATGGTGCACGGACGATGACGCAGCGTCTTGTTGGATCTTCAACGACGAGTGGTGTCGCCTGCTCGTGTTGCACGAATGGCGTAGCACCCGCACCGTAAGAGGTGACTCTGAAGCGATCAACGCTCACGCTCAGTGTTCCGGGACTCCTTCCGGACGCGCATCCGGGATCCCTCCCGGACGGGTGAGGGGAGCGAGAGCTTCGCCGGTGAGGAGCAAGCGACGATGAAGACCGCAGTGCCCTGCTACTACCACATCGATGTGGAAGTCAGTTCGGAACGGGTGGGACAGGTCAGCCGCATCCTGGCCGCCCACCTTCGCTACTGGGACCTCGACAACCTCGCGGTCCCCGTCTGCCGCGGCGCGGAACTGCTGCTGCGGGCGATCGACCAGCACGTCACCGACAAACGCACCTCGATCGAGATGTGGTGGAACGGCCAGCATCTCATCACCGCCTTCGGCGACGACGATCCGGATCTGCGTCCCGATCAGGACCTGCGCGCCGCTCTCGCCGACATCGCCGCCATGAGCGACGGCTGGGGCTGCTGCACCTCGGACAGCGGCAGCAAGATCATCTGGTTCTCGCAGCGTGCCCGCGCCGGTCAGCGCGTCCCGCTGGTGCCGACCGCCCCCGCGCCCACGCTGCGAAACGGGCTGACGGTGCCGCGCGAGATGCCGATGGCGGTGCTGGCCGCCCCGGCGGCGGCGGTGGACGACGCGCTCGCCGCGTCGGCCGCCTTCGCGGGCAGCGTAGTCGCCGCGCGGGCTGCGGTTCCGGTCGGCGCGCCTGCCGCGTGGGGCGCCGTTCCGGGCGGCGCCCTGAAGGGCAGCCGGTGACCGCCCGCTCCACTCGGAAGGGGCTGCCCGTGTGGAGCGGGCAGCCCTACCCTTTGGGCGCCGCGTTCGACGGACAGGGCACCAACTTCGCCCTGTTCAGCGAGGTGGCCGAGCGGGTCGAGCTGATCCTCGTCGACGACGCGGGCACCGAGACCCCCGTCCGGCTGCACGAGGTGGACGGATTCGTCTGGCACGCCTATCTGCCGGGCATCGTGCCGGGCCAGCGCTACGGCTACCGGGTGCGCGGCCCCTGGCAGCCCCAGCTCGGCCACCGCTGCAACCCGGCGAAGCTGCTGCTCGACCCGTACGCCCGGGCCGTGGACGGCCAGATCGACAACCATCCCTCGCTGTACGAGCGCGCCCCGGACGGCCCCGCCCCGGCCGACAGCGCCGGGCACTCCATGCTGGGCGTGGTCACCGATCCGTACTTCGACTGGGGCGACGACCGCCCGCCGCGCACTCCCTACGCGGACTCGGTGATCTACGAGGCCCATGTGCGCGGCCTGACCCGCGCCCACCCGGACGTCCCCGACCGGCTGCGCGGCACCTACGCGGGCCTCGCCCACCCCGCCGTCATCGAGCACCTGACCTCGCTCGGGGTGAGCGCGGTGGAACTGATGCCGGTGCACCAGTTCGTGCAGGACGGAGTGCTGCAGGACCGGGGCCTGTCCAACTACTGGGGCTACAACACCATCGGCTTCTTCGCCCCACACAACGCCTACGCCGCCTTCGGCACCCGCGGCCGGCAGGTCGACGAGTTCAAGGCCATGGTGAAGGCGCTGCACGCGGCCGGTCTCGAAGTGATCCTCGACGTGGTCTACAACCACACGGCCGAGGGCAACGAGAAGGGTCCGACCCTGTCCTTCCGGGGCATCGACAACGCGTCCTACTACCGGCTGGTGGACGGCGACTGGGCGCACTACTACGACACCACCGGCACCGGCAACAGCCTGCTGATGCGGCACCCCTACGTGCTCCAGCTGATCATGGACTCGCTGCGGTACTGGGTCACCGAGATGCACGTCGACGGCTTCCGCTTCGACCTCGCGGCGACCCTGGCCCGGCAGTTCCACGAGGTGGACCGGCTGTCGGCGTTCTTCGACCTGATCCAGCAGGACCCCGTGATCAGCCGGGTCAAGCTCATCGCCGAGCCCTGGGACGTGGGGGAGGGCGGCTACCAGGTCGGCAACTTCCCGCCGCTGTGGTCGGAGTGGAACGGCCGATACCGGGACGCCGTACGGGACTTCTGGCGGGCCGAACCCGGCTCGCTCGGCGAGTTCGCCTCCCGGCTGACCGGCTCCTCCGACCTCTACCAGCACAGCCGGCGCCGGCCGCGCGCGAGCGTCAACTTCGTCACCGCGCACGACGGTTTCACGCTGCGCGACCTGGTGTCGTACAACGACAAGCACAACGAGGCCAACGGCGAGGACAACCGGGACGGCGAGAGCCACAACCGGTCCTGGAACTGCGGTGCGGAGGGCGACACCGAGGACCCGGCCGTCCTCGAACTGCGCGCCCGCCAGCAGCGCAACCTGCTCGCCACGCTGCTGCTCTCGCAGGGCATCCCGATGCTCTGCCACGGCGACGAACTCGGCCGCACGCAGCGGGGCAACAACAACGCCTACTGCCAGGACGACGCGCTGTCCTGGATCGACTGGCGGCCGACCGATGAGCAGCGCCGCCTCATGGACTTCACGAGGCGGCTGATCGCCCTGCGCGCCGCGCACCCCGTGCTGCGGCGCCGCCGCTTCTTCCGCGGCGAGACCGCGACCAACGCCGCGCAGCCGCTGCCCGACCTGATGTGGCTCAGACCCGACGCCCGCGAGATGACGGCCCGGGACTGGCAGCGCGACGACGCGCACTCGGTGGGCGCGTTCCTCAACGGCGACGCCATCGCCGAACGCGACTCCTACGGGCGCCGGATGGTCGACGACTCCTTCCTGCTGCTCGTCAACGGCTACTGGGAACCGGTCGACTTCCGCCTGCCCGACGCCTCCTTCGGCGAGCGCTGGACGACCCTGATCGACACCGCGGACCCCGACGGCGTCCCCGACGAACGCGAACACAAGGCCGACACGAGGCTTCGCGTGGAGGCACGCGGCCTCGTTGTGCTGTCGCGCCCGTCGCGCCCGTCGCGCCCGTCGCGCCCGTCGCGTTCTTCGCGCTGAGCACCCGTCCGCGGGGCCGTCGGCTCAGCGGACGCGGTGCGAGGTCACCGTGAACTGCGCCCCGTCCTGGTCCCGCAGGATCGCCTCGTCCTCGTCCTCCCTCAGCACGCTGCCGCCGTGCTTCTCCGCGGTCCGGGCGCAGTCGATCACATCCGCGACGGCGAAGTGGATCTGCCAGTGCGGTCGTACGGAGGGGTCCGGCGCGGCTTCCTCCGCGCCCGAGTCGATCCGCGCCACGATGTCGCCCCGGCTGCGCAGCACCACCTCACCGCCCTCGTACTCCACCTCGCAGCAGCCCGGCTGCCCGGACGCCCAGCCGAGGATCTCGCCGTAGAAGATCGCGGAGTCGAAGGCGTTGCGGGTGTGCAGCCGCACGAAGGTCGGCGCCGCCCGCCGCCACGCCTCCCAGTTGGAGACCAGCTCCCCCTGCCAGATCCCGAAGGTGGCCCCGTCCCGGTCGGCGAGCAGCGCGGCCCGGCCCGGCGGGAAGGACAGTGGCCCGACGGCCGCCGTACCGCCGCGCTCGCGGGCCCGCGCCACCGCCACGTCGGCGTCCGGCACGGCGAAGTACGGCGTCCACGCCACCGCCATCTGCCACATGGCGGCGACGGCGGCGATCCCCGCCACCGGCACGCCCTCCGCCAGCGCGATACGAAAGTGCTCGCCGAGCTTGGCGCCGCGCCAGCGCCAGCCGAGCACGGCCGTGTAGAACTCCTGGGTGGCCTGAAGATCACGGCTGGTCAGGCTCACCCAGCACGGGGCGCCGAAGACGGAGTGCGTGGAGACGATGTCTCGCTTGCGCGGTCCGCCGGCGGCGGGGGCGGGGGCGTCATGGTTCATGGCAGTCGCGTCCTGCTCTCGGGGCCGGGCGGCCACCGGTCTGGCACCAGTGTCCAACCTCGAAGGGGTCGGATGCCTGTCGAGCACCCCGGCTGGCATCGGTGCAGGTCGCCGAGGACGATGGGGGCATGGGAGCGAGCGAGCCCGAAAGGATCTCCGAGCTGCAGGCGGAAGTCGACCAGTTGAAGGAGGCCGTGGCCTCGCACGCGGTCGTCGACCAGGCGATCGGGATGATGGTGGCTCTCGGCCGGGTGACGCCGGACGAGGGGTGGGAGGTCCTGAAGGAGGTCTCCCAGCACACCAACATCAAGCTGCGCAACATCGCGGAGCTGATCCTCATCTGGGGCCGCCGCGGCGACATCCCGCCCGCTGTGCGCGCCGCCCTGGAGGACACCCTCGACCGCTACGGCCCCACACAGGTGCCCGGGGCCCTGGAGGAGTGAGCCCCGGCGCGCCGCAGGGACCGGCGGGGCCGAGCCGGTTCAGCGGGCCTCGGCGAGCAGCTCCTCGCGCAGCCGGTCGCAGCAGCCGCTGAGCAGCCGGGAGACGTGCATCTGCGAGATGCCGAGCTGCTGGGCGATCCGGGTCTGCGTCATTCCCCGGAAGAACCGCAGGTAGAGAATGGTGCGCTCGCGTTCCGGCAGGGCCTGCAGACATGGCCTGACGGCGGCCCGGTCGACCACGAGGTCATAGCCGGGGTCGGGGTCGCCGAGGGAGTCCCCGAGGGCGTAGCTCTCGGTGCCGGCGATCTCGGCGTCCAGGGACAGCGCGGAGAAGCACTCCAGCGCCTCCATGCCGGTGCGCACCTCGTCCTCGCTGAGCCGCGTGTGGGCGGCGATCTCCGCCACGGTGGGCTGGTGGCCCGAGGTGCTCTGGGTCAGCTCCTTGGCGGCCGAGCGCACCCGGTTGCGCAGCTCCTGCACCCGACGGGGCACATGCAGGGTCCACATGTGGTCGCGGAAGTGGCGCTTGATCTCTCCGGTGACGGTGGGGACGGCGTACGCCTCGAAGGCGCGCCCGCGTCCCGGGTCGTAGTGGTCGACGGCCTTCACCAGGCCGAGGGCGGCCACCTGGTACAGGTCCTCCAGGGCCTCCCCGCGGCCGCGGAACCGTACGGCGATCCGCTCGGCCATGGGCAGCCACAGCCGGACCAGTTCGTTGCGCAGCGCCCGCCGCTCGGGGCCGTCGGGCAGCCGTGTGAGCCGGGCGAAGGACTCGGCGGTGTCGGGGGCGTCGTCGTGAGGGTGTGGTTTCGTGCTACCGGTGACACGCATGGTGCGCACCTCTCTCAGCAGGTGCTGGATGAACAGACACCGTGGGAGGCGCGCTCGGACCGGATCGACGGGACAGGGGCACCGGGGCGGCCGGGCGAGAGCCGGCTCCCACGGACGTGCCTCCGGTCCGAAGCACTGACCTCCGTTTTCCCTCTCGCGGACATCACCAAACAAACCAGGGCAATGAGGATGCGGTCCGACCGTTCTTGACCCGCTCTTGGAAGGCATTATCTCTGTAACAGAGATAATATTCTGATGTGGAACCCGAGATGGCCCGGCGGGCGGCGACGGAGTCCGAGACCTTCCCCGAAGAGCTGGCGGACGCGCTGACGCGCATCCAGCGGCTGATCCGGCGACGGCTGCGGGGCGGCATGAGCGTGCCCCGGCTGCGGGGCGCCGAGGTGGAGCTGTTGCGACTGGTCGAGTCCCGGCCCGGCATCGGCATCTCGGACGCGGCGCGGGCGCTGCACCTGGCGAGCAACTCCGTGTCGACCCTGGTCAACCAGCTCGTCCGGGACGGCTACCTGCTCCGCGAGACCGACCCCGCCGACCGGCGTGCCGCACGGCTGCATCTGACCGAGGCCGCCGAGAAGCGGCTCGGGGACTGGCAGCGACGCCGGGCCGAGCTGGTCGTGCGCCATGTGTCCGGGCTCGACGAGGCCGACCGGGCGGCCCTGCGCGCGGCCCTGCCGGCGCTGCGCAAGCTCGCCGCCGGCCTGCACGAGGAGGCCGAGGACGAGGACGGAGGCCGACGATCATGACGGAGGTCCAGACACCGTGACGGAGGTCCAGACACCATGACGAGGGACACCACCGACACGCCCGCCGACACCGCGGACGACGGCCCCGGCGTATCCGCAGACACCCTGGCGGCGACGTCCGGCGCATCCGCCGAAGCCGCCGCCGACGGTACGCCCGGTGCGGGGCGGGCCGCCGTCAGCTGTAGTCGGCTCGACTACGCCTTCGGTGACACCCGTGCCGTCGACGGGCTCGATCTGGCCGTCCACGAGGGCGAGGTGTTCGGGCTGCTCGGGCCCAACGGCGCCGGCAAGACCACCGCCATCCGCTGCATCACCACCCTCCTGCCCGTCCCCACCGGCATGGTCCGCGTCTTCGGGCACGACGCCGCGAAGGAACGGATGGCGGTACGCCGTCTGCTCGGCTACGTCCCGCAGCAGTTGTCCGCCGACAGCGGGCTCACCGGCCGGGAGAACGTCGCGCTCTTCGCCCGCGTCTTCGACGTGCCCCGCCGCGAGCGCGCCGCACGCGTCGCCCAGGCGCTGTCCGCCGTCGGTCTCGCCGACGCCGCCGACCGGCTCGCCGGCACCTACTCCGGCGGTATGGTCCGCCGTCTCGAACTCGCCCAGGCCCTGGTCAGCGCCCCCCGATTGCTGATCCTGGACGAGCCCACCATCGGCCTGGACCCGATCGCCCGCACCGACGTCTGGGACCACATCAACGCCGTCCGCGCGGCCACCGGCATGACCGTCCTCGTCACCACCCACTACATGGACGAGGCCGACCAGTACTGCGACCGCGTCGGCCTGATGCACCGCGGCCGTGTCCGCGCCCTCGGCACCCCGGACGAGCTGCGCCGGGGCCTGGCGGAGCGCCGGGGCGCCGACGCCCTGCCCACGCTGGAGGACGTCTTCCGCGACGTCGCGGGCAGCAGTCTCGACGACAACTCCAAGGGAGGTTTCCGCGATGTCCGCAGCACCCGCCGCACCGCGCGCCGCGTCGGCTGACCGCACCCGTGCCGACGGCACCGACCTGCTGCTGCGCCCGCCCGTCCCGCGCGCCGGCTGGCGGCTGCTGCCCGCCCGGGTCGTCGCCATGTGCGCCGTCGAGCTGCAGAAGCTGCGGCACGACCGGACCGAGCTGTACACCCGCGCGGTCCAGCCCGCCCTGTGGCTGCTGATCTTCGGCCAGACGTTCACCCGGATCCGGGCGATCCCCACCGGCGGCGTCCCGTACATCGACTTCATGGCGCCCGGCATCATCGCCCAGTCGGCGATGTTCATCGCGATCTTCTACGGCATCCAGATCATCTGGGAGCGCGACGCGGGCATCCTGAACAAGCTCCTCGTCACCCCGACCCCGCGCTCGGCACTGATCACCGGCAAGGCGTTCGCCGCCGGCGTGAAGTCGCTGATCCAGGCGATCGTCGTCATCGTCATCGCCGCCCTGCTCGGCGTGGCCCTCACCTGGAACCCGCTGAAGCTGCTCGGCGTCGCCGTCGCGGTGGTCCTCGCCTCCGTCTTCTTCTCCTGTCTGTCGATGACCATCGCGGGCATCGTCCTCAGCCGCGACCGGCTGATGGGCTTCGGGCAGGCGATCACCATGCCGCTGTTCTTCGGCTCCAACGCGCTGTACCCCGTCTCGGTGATGCCGGGCTGGCTGCAGGCCGTCAGCAAGGTCAACCCGCTGAGCTATCAAGTCGACGCCCTGCGCGGCCTGCTGCTCGGCACGCCCGCGCATCTCGGCACCGACTTCGCCGTCCTGGTCGTGGCCGCCGCGCTCGGCATCGCCGCGGCCTCCTCGCTGCTCGGCCGCCTGGCCCGGTGATCTTGCCGTGGACGTGATGTGCGGCACGCACCCGCAGGGTGTCGAAAGCGCTGCCCGCGCATACTTCCTGGGCAGCGCTTGATCACCGATCAAAGCGGGCGAACCCCCTGGCCACAGCGCATTCTGCTCATTTGACAGTGCGCTCGGAGCACAGATAGACAGCAGCTCTCGAAGGTCGAGAGGGGCACTGTGTACGAGCCGAACGTGGTCGGGGACTGGCACGAGTACGACGAGCATGCCGGTCTGCGGGTCCGCGTCCACCGTCTGGAGGCGGCCGAGCCGCCGCGCGGACGTGACGACGCGGCCGTCGGCCTGACGTACTTCAGTGTCCGGGTGACGGTCGAGAACCGCGGTGCGCGGCACTACGGCATCCATCTGGAGGACGGTCAGATCGACGTCCGGGTCGGCCCCGACGGCGAGGGCGCGTTCATCGACTGGCGCAACTCCCAGTTCATCGAGGGCTTCGACGTCTACCCGCTGCGCCGGGCCACCGCCGTGGTCTACGCCGCCGCCCCCGAGGCCGCCCTGACGCACGTGGATGTGCAGGTGCAGCTGCGGGTGGAGGAGGAGTGGGCCGACCGCCGGCTGTGGGCGGGCGGCATCGGTGTGCTGGAGTCGACCGCGGCGGCCGCCCCCACGACCGCCGGGCAGGGCAGCCTCGCCCACCAGGTCAGCGCCTTCCTGCGGGACCAGACGGAGCCCGGCACCGCCTGACGCGGGCGGCGCGAGCCCCTGCCTCGGGCGCGCGAGCCCCTGTTCCGGGCGGCGCCGCGCGCCGTAGGGCCGATACCGGGCCGCCGTACGCGGCTCAGTGCGGGATGCCGTCGATGATCTCCCGGGCGCCCTGCCGCAGCAGCGCCACCGCGACCGAGGTGCCGAGCGTGGCCGGGTCGAGCCGGCCGGCCCACTCGTGGGCGTTCAGCCGTGTCTTGCCGTCCGGAGTGAACACACAGGCCCGCAGGGACAGTTCCCCGCCGCCGTCCACGCGCGCGTAGCCGGCGATGGGGCTGTTGCAGTGCCCCTGCAGCACATGCAGGAACATCCGTTCGGCCGTCGCCTCGCGATAGGTGTCCGGGTGGCCGAGCCCGCTGACGGTGTCGATCAGATCGGTGTCGTCCTCGCGGCACTGCAGCGCGAGGATGCCCGCGCCGATCGGCGGCATCATCGTCTCCGTCGACAGCACCTCGCTGATCACGTCCGTCCGGCCGATCCGCTCCAGACCCGCCACCGCCAGCAGCAGCGCGTCCGCTTCGCCCTCGGCCAGCTTCTGCAGCCGGCGGTTGTCGTTGCCGCGGAAGGGCACGCACTCCAGGTGCGGGTGCGTCGCGGCCAGTTGGGCCACTCGGCGTACCGACGAGGTGCCGATCCGGGTGCCGGCCGGCAGTTCGTCCAGGGTGAGACCGTCCGGGTGCACCAGGGCGTCACGGATGTCGTCCCGCTTCAGGAACGCGGCGAACACCGTCCCGGCGGGCAGCGGCCGGTCGGCGGGCACGTCCTTGACACAGTGCACCGCGAGATCGGCCTTCCCGGCCAGCAGAGCCGCGTCCACCTCCTTGGTGAACGCCCCCTTGCCCTCGACCTTGGCCAGATCGCCGAGCCATTTGTCGCCGGTGGTCTTCACCGGAACCACCTCGGTGCGCACACCCGGGTGGAGTACGGCCAACTCGGCGCGGACCCGCTCGACTTGGGCCAGGGCCATGGGGGAGTCGCGGGAGACGATACGGATCAGTTCGGGAACCGGCATGCGCACACGATAGACCCCGCGGCCTGAGCCGGGCTCGACAGCCCGGTCTCACCCGAGGCCCTCGGGCAGGTCGGCCGCCGACCCCTGCGGCGTCAGATCCGGGCGCAGCCGCAGCCACGACGGCTGGCGCAGCAGCCCGGCCCGGGTACGGGTGCTGTAGCCGACCTCTCCCACCAGTTGGGGCAGCACCCAGCGGGCGTCCGGGATCCGGGGCGCCGGCTCGAAGGGGCAGCGGGCGCTCGCGGCGGCTGCCAGCAGCCGCGCCAGTTCGGCCCGCTCCGCCTCGCTCCAGCCGGTGCCCACCCCGCCGACGTACCGCAGCCGGCCGTGCGCGTCACGCTGACCGAGCAGCAGAGCGCCGGGCAGCCCGCTCAGCCGCCCCTTGCCCGGCAGCCAGCCGCCGACGATCACATCCTCGGTGCGCAGGTTCCGGATCTTGATCCAGGCGCGGGAGCGCACTCCGGGCTCGTACACCGAGTCCAGCCGCTTGCACACCAGGCCCTCCAGGCCGTGCTCCCTGGTCGCCGCGAGTGCCTCGGCGCCGTGTCCGGTCACGGCACCCGGCGTCGACCAGTACGGCCCGGCCAGGCCCAGCTCCGTCAGCCGGGCCCGCCGCCGTACGTACGGCTGCCGTACCAGGGACTCGCCGAGATGGGGCACGTCGAACAGCACCAGGTGCACCGGCACCCGGGCGGCCCGGCGTGCCGCCCGTGCGGGGGAGTGCGCGAGGCCCATCCGGCTCTGCAGCAGCTGGAAGTCGGCCCGGCCCTGCTCGTCGAGGGCGAGCACCTCGCCGTCCAGTACGGCGGGCGTGGTGCCCAGCGCGTCGGCGAGCGGCCGCAGTTCGGGATAGGCCGCGGTGATGTCCTCGCCCGAGCGGGCGCGCAGCCGCACGCTGCCGTCGCCGGGCAGATAGACCATCACCCGCTGCCCGTCCTGCTTGGTCTCGTACGCCCACCGCTCGTCCTGGGCGGCGGACGGCAGGGTGCCGGCGGTGGCGAGCATCGGTGCGATGAGCGGCAGGGGTACGGCGGTCACGGCTCAAGTTCTCGACCGCTCCCGGCCCCCTCACTCGCACGGGCCCACCGGTTCCCCTGATCGGGCCTGGGCGCGTGAGGGGGCCGGATGACCGCTCGGTTCAGGTGCGGGTCGTCGCGATGCTGACCGCGTTCGCGGCGACCACGGCCCCGATCCCCGCCCACTCCGGCAGGCCGAGCCCCTGTCCGAGGACCACCCGGCCGACCACGGCCGCCAGCACCGGGTTGACGCTCATGAACAGCCCGAAGGTCCGGGCCGGCACTGTGCGCAGGGTGAGCAGATCGGCGAGGTAGGGCACGGCCGACGACAGCACGCCCGCCGCCACCGCGCACAGCACGGCCCCGGCCGTCGGCGGATGCCGTACGGCGAGGAGGATCCCGGCCGGCAGGAAGGCCACCGCGGACGCGCACGCGGCCGCCGCCGTTCCCTGCGCACCCGGGACACGCCGCCCGACGATCCGGTTGAGCACGATGTACGACGCCCAGCAGCAGGCCGCCACGAGTCCCAGGCCCATCCCCAGGTAGTCGGCGGACGGCTGAGGGCGCATCAGCACCACGACTCCGGCCGCCGCCAGCGCCGCGCACCCGGCGTCCAGCCGGCGCCGCGAGGCGGCCAGCGCGATGCTCAGCGGCCCCAGGAACTCCAAGGTCACCGCCAGCCCCAGACCGATCCGGTCGATCGCGCTGTACAGGCTCAGGTTCATGGTGCCGAAGACCCCGGCGAGCAGCAGCACCGGCCACCACTGCCGCCGGGTGAAGGCGCGCAGCCGCGGCCGGTCGACGGCGACCAGGACCAGCGCGGCGACGTACTGGCGTACCGCCACCACCCCGAGCGGACCCAGCACCGGGAAGGCCAGCGAGCCGATTGCCGCGCCGGTCTGGTTGGAGAGGCCGCTGCCGAACATGGTCGCCAGCCCGGTCGGCCGGGCCGGCGCGAGGCGCCGGCCCGCCGGGGACGTCGTCGGCGCGGGACGGGGGAGGACTCGTCGCATGAACGGAGCGTCCGCCCGCCCGCACCTTGCGCAAAATGCATGCGTGTCTCGATCTATACGCTGGCCGTATGGATGAGGTCGAGCTTCGGCAGCTGCGCTGTCTCGTCGCCATCGTCGACGAGGGCACCTTCACCGACGCGGCGATCGCCCTGGGGGTGTCCCAGGCGGCGGTCTCCCGCACCCTGGCGGGTCTCGAACGGGCCCTGGGGGTACGTCTGTTGAGGCGCACCTCGCGCGAGGTGACCCCGACGGCGACCGGATCGCGGGTGGTGGCACAGGCCCGGCGGGTGCTGGCGGACGTCGCCGACCTGGTCCAGGAGGCCACGTCGGGGCACACCCGGCTGCGGATCGGCTACGCGTGGTCGGCGGTCGGCCGCCACACCGTCGCCTTCCAGCGCCGCTGGACCGCCGCGCATCCCGGGATCGATCTGCATCTGATCCGTGTCAACACGGCTTCCGCCGGTCTCGGTGAAGGCGCCTGCGATCTGGCGGTGGTGCGCCGGCCGCTGGAGGACCGCCGGTTCGACTCGGCCATCGTGGGTCTGGAGCGCCGCCTGTGCGCGATGGCCGCCGACGATCCGCTGGCCCGGCGCCGCTCGGTGCGCCTTGCCGACCTCACCGCCCGCATCCTCCTGGTCGACCGGCGCACCGGCACCACCACCCCCGAGCTGTGGCCGCCGGACTCCCGCCCCGCCGTGGCGGAGACGCACGACGTCGACGACTGGCTCACCGTCATAGCCGCCGGTCGCGGCATCGGTGTCACCGCGCAGTCGACCGCGAACCAGTACCCGCGGCCCGGCATCGTCTACCGGCCGGTGCGCGACGCCGAACCCGTCGCCGTACGGCTCGCCTGGTGGCGCGACGATCCGCACCCCGCCCTCCAGGCGGTCCTCGAACTGCTCACCGAGCTGTACCGGACGAACTGAAGACGACATTGCTGACGATCCTGTGTGGCTGGATCTGCGCTCGCAATCCCTGACCGGGCGCCCCGTCCGCTTCCCGGTGCTCACCCCTGCTCGTTCGGTTCCACGTCGAGGCCGGTGCAGGCCAGTTCCCCGTCCACCTCGGCGCACGCCTCCACGCCCCGGGGCGAGGACACCGAGAGCATGGGGCTGCTGTCCCCGGCCGGGTCGTTCGCCGGATAGCCGGCCGAGAGGACGTTCTGCCCGGCCCGCACCGACACCTCGTGCGGCTCGGCCGACCTCAGCCGCACCTCGGACCAGGCGGTTCCACAGGCGGGCGAGTAGCGCAGCCGGACGGTGTAGGCGGGGTCGGTGACCGTGCTCGTGGTCTGCGCGTCCCTGGCGCACGCCGATGCGTCGGGCAGCTCGCCCTGGCAGGAGCGGCCGTGGCAGCGGGGCACCGCCGACACGGGCTGTGCGGCGGGCGCGGTGCCCGGCCGCGCGCACAGGGCGACGGCGGCGGCCACCGCCGTCGCCGCGCCGCACAGCGCGAGCACGGACAGCGGCAGCCAGGGCGCCCGCCAGGACGGCGGCCGCCACAGCCGCCGCATGCGGCCCGGCCGCTCGGGCGCGGCGTCCGCGGCCGGGGGGACGTCGGCCGCCTCCCACAGCGCCAGCACGGCCTCGGGATCGGCGCCGGCGAGCCGGCACAGCGCCTCCACGGCGGGTCTCGGCGGCGGTGTGCCGCCGGACAGATAGCGATGCCACGCGGACTTGCTGTACGGGGTGCGCGCGGCCAGCGCCGCGAGGCTCAGCCCCGTACGGTCCTTCAGATCACGCAGTCCCACCACCAGTGGCTCGTCCGCTGTGGTCGACGCTTGGGGGTGCCGCATCGTGCGTCCTCGACTCCCTTTCCACCACGGGCTTCCCCTATGGGTGTTTTCGCCCCTGTTGTCGGAATGGCTTCCCAGGGGCGGGGCGCCTGCAACGCCTTGTGAGGTATGAGGAAGGTGAAGTGCGCGGGCGTACCGAAGGCCCGTTCGGGGGTCGTCGAACGGGCCTTCGGCGGTCAGGTGGTGCGGCGGTGTTGTGCCGTCAGCACCAGGGGAGGGCGGCGCGGTTGGCGCGGACGTAGTGGGCCGTGACGTAGCCCGTGTGGTGCGGCAGCCGGTACCAGGTGCGGTTGCCGTGCACCCAGGAGCCGTGCGTCTTGCAGACGAGCACCAGGTGCCGGCCCGTGTGCCGGTGGCCGATCACCCGGTAGCCGGTGCCCGGACCCGAGCGTACGTTCAGCCGGGTGTGACGCGTGGCGACCCGGCCGGTGACGGACCGGACGTGACGGTACGACACCGGCTGCGCCAGGAGCCGGTAGTGCATGCGGTACGGCGCGGTGCGCAGGGTGAGCCGGTAGGCCATGGCCCGCTCGAAGGAGCGGTACACCGCGCCCTGGGCCGCGAGCCGGTGGCCGCGGTACACGCGGTGGGCGTGGTGCCTGCGCAGGTGGTGGAAGCGGTGTGCGGCGTGCCGGTGGTGGGCGCGGTGGTGGATGTCGTACTGGGCGACGGCGCTGGGCGCCGGGTGCTGGGCGGCGGCGCTCGCCGCCGTGGCACCGGCCGCCGTGGGCAGGAGGGCGAGCACCGCGACCGCGGTCAGCAGGCCGCTCTTGAGAGCCCGTCGGATCATGGAAACCTCCGGCTGTCGTTCTCGTGACCACGAGCAGTGATCACGACAGCCAGCGTTTCCGTGACGCGCCGTCAGGATGCCGTTCCGCCGTCCCCGGGGACGGCCGGGACGTCCCACGGGACGAGCGCCGCGAACCGTGACCCGTACGGCGCCCCGCCCAGCGGCGTTCCGGCGTCCTGCCCGTCCCGGCGGGAGTCCGGGTGACGTGTCAGAGCGTCTCGGTGAAGGTGACGGACCGCTCCTTCAGCAGGGGGAACACCGTGCCCCGGATCAGCTCCGCGAAATGGCCCGTCTCCTTGTGCGCCTCGAAGCCGGCCCGGTCGGTGTAGCGCTCGTACAGTACGAACGCCCCCGGCTGGTCGACGACCTCGTGCGCCTCGTAGGCGAGGTTCGCGGGCTCCGAGGGGACCAGTTCGCGCATCTTGCGCAACGCGTCACGCACGGTGTCCGCGTCGGCGGGGGCGCACTGGTACTGGGCGACGACGGCGAAGGCCATGGGGTTTCTCCGGTGTCAGGAACGACGGTGGACTCGCCGATTCCAGCACGCCCACGGCGACGGGCGGGCGGTGCGACACGCGGCGCCCACCCGCCGGCGCGGGCGGAGCACCGGGCCGATGCCGTGCGGCAGGCGGGGGCACCCTCGCGCCTACCGTCCAGTAATATCCCGCGCGGTACCCGCCCGCGCGCTCGCCCCGGCGTGGCCGCCCCCCGGGTGCCGCCGCTGCCGTGGGCCCGGGAAGCGCCCGGAGACGAGGAGGACCGTCATGACGGAACGCATCGAGGTCGGGGACAAGGCCGAGGACTTCGCCCTGCCCGACGAGACCGGCGCCACCCGCCGGCTCGGCGACCTGCTGGCCGACGGGCCGGTGGTGCTCTTCTTCTACCCGGCCGCGCTCTCCCCCGGCTGCACCGCCGAGGCCTGCCACTTCCGCGACCTCGCCGCCGAATTCGACGCCGTCGGAGCCCGGCCCGTCGGCATCAGCGGCGACAGCGTCGACAAGCAGCAGGAGTTCACCGGCCGGCACGGCCTCGGCATGCCGCTGCTCTCCGACGCCGACGGCACGGTCCGTGAGCGGTTCGGCGTCAAGCGCGGGTTCTCGCTCGCCCCCACCAAACGTGTCACGTTCGTGATCGCCGAGGACCGCACGGTGCTGGAGATCGTCCGCAGCGAACTGCGCATGAACACCCACGCGGACCGGGCTCTCGCCGCCCTGCGCGCCCACAAGGCCTGAACGGCTCCGGCCCCGCGCCGGACGCCCCGGTGCGCTCCCGCGCTTGATGTGCCGAGGCAATCGGAACATCCTGGGGCATATGAAGCATGGCGCCGCCGTGGCGGTCATCGACGCCCTGGGTACGGTGACCGGGTGGAGCGAAGGCGCGCGGCGGCTCACGGGCCGTCCCGCCGCGGAGGTCGTGGGCCGGCCCGCGACCGAGCTGCTCGCCGAGGGCATCCCGCGGGACACGCGCGCCGCGCTCGCCGGCACGGTCGCTCTGCGTCACCGGGACGGCCGGCGCATCGACCTCTCCGTCACCGCCTGCCCCCTCGCCGGACCAGACGGCCGGCCCGTCGGCTTCGTCGTCACCGCCGAGCCGCCCGGCACCACCCTGGCCGCCGCGGCCTTCGAGCAGGCCTCCATGTCCATGTCGGTCTTCGACCTCCAGCAGCGCTATCTGCGCGTCAACGACGCCGCCAGCAAGGTCATGGGCGTCCCCGAGGCATCGCTGACCGGCCGGTTCTTCCCGGAGACCGTGGCCGACGCCGAGTACAACCGGGGCTTTGCGCGCCACCTCCGACAGGTCGCCGAGACCGGCCGGCCCGTCCGCTACGAGAGCTTCGCCGGCGCACCCGCGCTGAACCGGGAGCACCTCTGGAGCATCGAGATGTGGCCGCTGCACGCCGCCGACGGCGAGCTGTCCGGCGTCGCCATGGCCGCCTTCGACAACAGCGAGCAGTACTGGGCCCGGCGCCGCCTCGCCCTGCTCAACGAGGCGACCACCGGTATCGGCACCACCCTGGACGTGGTGCGCACCGCCGAGGAACTGGTCGACATCCTCGTCCCGCGCTACGCCGACTTCGCCAGCGTCGACCTGCTCGACTGGGTGCTCGGCGCGGACGAGCCGCCGATGATGCCGGACGCCGGTGTCGTACTGCACCGCATCGCCCACGGCTCGACCCGCGAGGGCAACCCCGGCGCGGCCGTCCGCATCGGCGAGACCTACGTGTATCCACCGAACTCGCCGCCCGCCCGCGCCCTGCGCGAGAGCCACGCGATACTCGGCCAGGCCGGCGAACCCGAGTTCGTCGAGTGGCTGGAGGAGCGCAACGCACGCTCGCCGGAGGGCCGCCCCTATCGGCAGGGCGTCCACTCCGTGGTCGCGGTGCCCCTGCGGGCCCGCGGCACCACCCTGGGCGTCGCGGTCTGCGTCCGCTCGACGCACCCCGACGACTACGGCCCCGACGACGCCGTCTTCGCCGAGGAGCTGGGCAGCCGCGCCGCCGTCAGCATCGACAACGCCCGCCGCTTCGCCCGCGAACGCACCACCGCCCTCGCCCTCCAGCACAGCCTGCTGCCGCGCGGCCTGCCCGGGCAGGCCGCGGTCGAGGTGGCCCACCGCTATCTGCCCTGCGGATCACTGGCCGGCATCGGCGGCGACTGGTTCGATGTCATCCCGCTCTCCGGCGGCCGGGTCGGCCTGGTCGTGGGCGACGTCGTCGGCCACGGCATCCAGTCCTCGGCCACCATGGGACGGCTGCGCACCGCCGTACGCACCCTCGCCGACGTCGATCTGCCGCCCGACGAACTCCTCACGCACCTGGACGACCTGGTCACCCACCTGGGCGCCGAGGACATCGGCCAGGAGGTGGCCGAACTCGGCGCCACCTGCCTGTACGCCGTGTACGACCCCGTCTCCCGGCGGCTCAACCTGGCCGCCGCCGGCCACCCGGCCCCGGCCGTCGTGCTGCCGGGCAACGCCGCCGAGTCCGTCCCCATGAGCGCCGGACCGCCGCTCGGCGTCGGCGGGCTGCCGTTCGAGGCGACGGAACTGGTACTGCCCGAGGGCTCCGTCGTGGCGCTCTACACCGACGGCCTGATCGAGGACCGCGGCCGGGACCTCGACGGAGCCACCGAGGAGCTGCGCCGGGCCCTCGGCGCTCCCGCCGCCTCCCTGGACGCCCTGTGCGACGGCGTCCTGAAGGCCGTCCTGCCCGACCAGCACAGCGACGACGTGGCCCTGCTGCTGGTGCGCACCCGCGCCCTCGGCGCCGACCGGGTCGCCACGTGGGACGTGCCGCCCGACCCCGCCGAGGTCGCCGCGTTCCGGCAGGCGGCCGGCGAGCAACTGGCCGCCTGGGGACTGGACGAAGCCGCCTTCGTCACCGAACTCGTCGTCAGCGAGCTCGTCACCAACGCCATCCGCTACGGCGAACCGCCCATCCAGCTCAGGCTGATCCGCGACCGCGCGCTCATCTGCGAGGTCTCCGACGCCAGTTCCACCTCACCGCATCTGCGCCGGGCGCACGCCTACGACGAGGGCGGGCGCGGACTGCTGCTGGTCGCCCAGCTCACCCAGCGCTGGGGCAGCAGACAGACCGGCCGGGGCAAGACGATCTGGGCCGAGCAGGCGCTGCCCGGCACCTGATCACTGGAACGGGCAGCCCGGGTTCGGCGCGTCCTCCGAGAACGGGGAGCCGTGCGGCAGCACGTAGAGCACGTCGAGCACGAGCGGGGTGTCGCCGAGGTTGCGCCCGATGTGGACGTACCCCCGGCCGGCCGGTTCCTGGATGACCGCGCCCGTCCGGTACACGCCGTCCGTGGTGCAGCCGGAGTCGAAGTGGCTGAGGGTGCCCTGCTTCACCACGCCGTACACCGGGCCGTCGTGGAAGTGCCAGCCGGTGCTCTGGCCGGGCGGGATGGTGATCTCCCGGAGCGTGTAGTCGGTACCGCCGACGGTGGCCCGGCTGATGATCCGGCCCGTCATACCCGGCCCCGGAGGGGTCGCGTGGGCGGGGGTGCCGGCCAGAGCGGCGGCGACGGTCAGCGCGCCGGTGACGGCGGCACGGAGAGCGGTACGCATGCGGGGCCTTTCGGGACGCGGTCGGGTGTCGCGGTGAACATAGAGCCGGCGAGGGCGCGTCGGGGCCGGAACCCATGCATCCGGATGTCTGTCCGCAGGAGCCCCCGTTCAGTCCCCGATGCCGTCCAGCTCGGCGACCGCGTCGTCCGGCAGCACCAGGCTCGCGGCGGCGATGTTCTCCCGCACATGCTCCGGCGAGGAGGTGCCGGGGATGAGCGCGATGTTCGGCGACCGGCGCAGCAGCCAGGCCAGCGCCACCTGCTGCGGCGACGCCTGCAGCCGGGCCGCCACCTTCGCCAGTGTCTCGGACTGCAGCGGGGTGAAGCCGCCGAGCGGGAAGTACGGCACGAAGGCGATGTTCTCGGCGGCCGTGCGCTCCACGAGGGCGTCGTCCCGCCGGTTGGCCAGGTTGTACAGGTTCTGCACGCTCACCACGGGCGCGATCGCCAGGGCCTCGTCCAGCTGCGCGGCGGTCACCGTGCTCAGCCCCAGATGCCGGATCAGTCCCCGTTCCCGCAGCTCGGCCAGCGCGCCGAACTGCTCGGCCAGGGAGTCGTCGTTCGGGGCGTCCACATCGCCCAGCCGGAGATTGACGACGTCCAGGCACTGCACGCCGAGGCTGCGCAGGTTGTCGTGGACCTGCGCCTTCAGGTCCTCGGGGTGCCGCGACAGTATCCAGCTGCCGTCGGCTCCTCGGCGGGCGCCGACCTTGGTGACGATGCGCAGATCCGCGGGGTAGGGGTACAGGGCCTCCTTGATGATCTCGTTGACCACCACGGGCCCGTAGAAGTCGGCGGTGTCGATGTGCGTGATGCCCGCGTCCGCCACCGCCCGCAGCACCGTCAGGGCCCGCGCACGGTCCTTCGGCGGGCCGAAGACGTTCGGGCCGGCCAGCTGCATGGCGCCGTAGCCCATGCGGGTCAGGGTCAGGCCGTCGGCCGGGGTGATCGTGCCACCGAGCTGTGCGGTCATGTCGTACCTCTCAAGATGAAGACCGGGATGAAGACCGGGATGAAGATCAGGACGAGGATCGGGACGTCCGGGCCGCCGGTCCCTTCCGGCGGCCTCGCTCTCCACCCTGCGCTCGGCGCCCGCGCAATGGCAGTACCCCCGTGATCCTGGGAGTGACGGGGACAGTCACCGCGGGCAGCGCGGCCGTACGGTGGGGCCATGGACGGATCGAACGCGCTCGGTGAGTTCCTGCGCGCCCGCCGGGCCCTGGTACGGCCCGAGGACGTGGGGCTGCCCGGCGGCGGCCTGCGGCGGGTGCCGGGCCTGCGCCGCGAGGAGGTCGCGATGCTGGCCGGCATCAGCTCCGACTACTACCTGAGGCTGGAGCAGGGCCGGGATCGCAACCCGTCCGTGCAGGTCCTGGAGGCCATCGCCCGCGTGCTCAAGCTCGACGCCGACGCCACGACCCACCTCGTCGGCCTCGCCCAGGACCGGCCGGCCCCGGGCCTGCGGTCCGGGCGCCGCACCGGGCAGGTGCCGACGAGCCTGCTCCAGCTCGTCGACAGCTGGTCGCGCAACCCCGCCTACGTCCAGAACCGGTACACCGACTGCCTGGCCGCCAACGCCCTCGCCACCGCGCTCACCTCGAACTACCGGCCCGGCGTCAACATCCTGCGGGCCGTGTTCCTGGACCCGGCCGAGCGCGAGTTGCGCCGGGACTGGGAGGACCTCACCGAGGAGGGCGTGGCCGTGCTGCGCTCCGAGGCCGGTGCGGACGCCGACGATCCCCGGCTGCGCGACCTGGTCGGCGAGCTGTCCCTGCGCAGCGAACGCTTTCGCACGCTGTGGGCCCGGCACGAGGTACGGCCCCGGCGCGGCCGGCTGAGCCGCCTGACCCATCCGCAGGTCGGTGAACTCGACCTGCAGTCGAACAAGCTGTCCGTGGACGGCACCGACGGACTCACCCTGGTCGTCTTCCACGCCGAGCCCGGCAGCCGCAGCGCCGAGCTGCTGGACATCCTCGGCAGCCTCGCCGCGCCCCCGGGTGAGAAATCCCGGCGGCGCGGGGCGCAGGAGCGGATCGAGGAGCCGTAGGGCCGGGCGCCGGTCTCAGAACTCCTCGTGCCGCTCGGGGTCCGCGCCGAGCCGGCGCGGGGCGCGGCGGGCGATGGCCGCCAACTGGTCGGAGTCCAGCTCGAAACCGAAGATGTCCAGGTTGGCGCGCTGCCGGTCAGGATCGGCCGACTTCGGGATGGGCAGCGCCCCCAGCTGCACATGCCAGCGCAGCAGCACCTGCGCCGGGCTCACCCCGTGCGCCTCGGCGACCTCGGCGACCGCCGGATCGTCCAGCAGCGCGCTGCCCCGGCCCAGCGGGCTCCAGCTCTCGGTGACGATGCCGTGGTCCGCGTGGAAGGCGCGCAGCTCCTCCTGCGGGAACAGCGGGTGCAGCTCGATCTGGTTCACCGACGGCAGCACGCCGGTCTCCTTCTCCAGCAGCGTGATGTGCTCGGCGGTGAAGTTCGAGACGCCGATCGAGCGGACCAGCCCGTCCTCGCGCAGCCGGATCATCGCCTTCCAGGAGTCCACGAACCTGCCGACCCGGGGATTGGGCCAGTGGATCAGGTACAGGTCCACGTACTCCAGGCCGAGCCTGCGCCGGGACTCCTCGAAGGAGGCGAGGGTCTCCTCGTGGCCGTGGTGCCGACCGGGCAGCTTGGTGGTCACGACCAGTTCCTCGCGGGGGACGCCGCTGCCGGCTATGCCCCGCCCGACTCCGGTCTCATTGTCGTAGTTCGTCGCGGTGTCCACCAGCCGGTAGCCCAGGTCGAGCGCGCAGCGCACGGCCCGCTCGGCCGCCGCGTCGTCGAGCGGCCAGGTGCCGAGGCCGATGGCGGGGATCGTCGTACCGTCGTTGAGCGAGTGCGCAGGAATGCCGTTCACGATGGGACCTTCCCTCGACTGTGTTCTCCCCCAGCCTCATGGACGGGGGGAGGGGTGATCAAGTGGGCGGGTGGGGACAGGGCATCGGCCGGACGACGGCTGTCCGGGAGTTCGCCGTGCGGGGCGTGGGGATGCCACGATCTGCGGGAAGCCGGTACCGACGAGCATCGGAGGGCACATGACGACGCACAGGGCCTCTGCGGAGCAGCCGGAGCGGGTCGAGGGCGTGGCGGTGAACCCGGTCGCCGGACACATCGGAGCCGAGATCACCGGGGTCGATCTCGGCGGGCCGCTGGACGACGCCGTGGTGGCCCTGATCCGGCAGGCCGTGCTGCGCTGGAAGGTGGTGTTCTTCCGCGGGCAGGAGCTGGACCACGCCGCGCACCTCGCCTTTGCCCGCCGCTTCGGCGTACCGGTCGTCCTGCCGCGCCGCGGCCCCCACTCGCCGCCGGACTTCCCCGAGATCGAGACGACCGCCGACCGGCTGGAACTGGCCGGACGGTACGGCATGGAGCGCGACGAGTGGCTGCACCGGCGCCGGCACACCCTGCTGCGCGGCTGGCACTGCGACTACGGGACCCGCATCGACCCGCCGGCCGCGACCGTGCTGCGCGCCGAGGCCGTCCCGCCCTACGGCGGCGACACCACCTGGGCCAACCTGGCCGCCGCCTACGCAGGGCTCTCGGCGCCGGTGCGGGACTTCGTGGACGGGCTGCGCGCCGAGCACCGGCTCGGCGTGGGCTACCAGCCCCGGCCCGGTGACGACACGTACGCCCGCCAGCTCCTCGACCACCAGGTCGTCTCTGTGCACCCCCTGGTGCGGGTGCACCCGGAGACGGGAGAGCGGGTGCTGTTCGTCAACGGCTACTACGTCGAGGAGATCGTCGGTCTCTCCCGCCCGGAGAGCACGGCGATCCTCCAGATGCTGGTGGAGCAGGCGGTCCGCGCCGAGTACACCGTCCGCTTCCGCTGGGAGCCGGGCAGCGTCGCCTTCTGGGACAACCGGGCCACCATCCACCTGGCCCCGAGCGACCACACCCACGTCGGCTCTCCCCGGATCATGCACCGGGTGATGCTCCAGGGCGATGTGCCGGTGGGGGTGGACGGCAGGGCGTCGGAGCCGGTCGTCGGTACGGAGGCGGGCCGCTGGTGAACCGTGGCGGGCCGCGATCCCGGTCAGGCGGCCGGCTTCCAGCCCAGCGCCGGGCCGAGTCTTGTCGCCATGTCCGTCAGGATCTGTACGTAGTCCTCGTGCTCGAACGTGAACGGCAGCGCGAACGCCACCTCGTCCACCTCCTGGAACGCGGCGTGCTCGTACAGCCGTTCGGCGATCTCCTGCGAGGTGCCGACCAGGTCCGGGGCGAAGAGCAGCCGGCCCGGTCCCTGCGGGGCGGATGTGCGGGGCAGGCGCCGTGCCGCGTACGCCTCGTACGTCGCGCGCTGCCGCGGGCTCGCGGAGTCGGTCGGGATCACCACCAGCCCCTGCGAGACCCGGGCCGCCGCACCGTCGGGATGGCGGTCCCGGAACTCCCTGATGAGAGCCAGCTGGATCGCGGCGAAGTCCCATGGCCCGTCCGGCTGTTGCGCCCTGACCACGCTGCTGGTCAGGAAGTTCATCCCGTGCTCGCCGGCCCAGCGCGCCGAGCCGAGGCTCGCGCCGCCGTACCACAGCCGTCGGCCGAGACCGGGGGAGTGCGGCTGGACCACCTGCGAGAACTCCTCGAAGCCCTCGGTCCCGCTGAAGTCGCTCGCGGGCTTGCCGCGCACCAGGTCCAGCAGCCGTCGCACCCGCTCGTAGGAGAAGTCCTCCTCGTCGGCGGTGTCCGGATACAGCGCCGCCCTGACCTGCTCGTAGTGCATCGGCGGGCCCACGCTGACGCCCGGGTTCAGCCGGCCGCCGGACAGGACGTCCACCGTCGCCAGGTCCTCGGCGAGGCGCAGCGGATTCTCCCAGCCGAGCGGGGTCACCGCCGTGCCCAGCTCGATGCGCCGGGTGCGCTGGGAGGCGGCGGCGAGGACGGCGACCGGGGACGAGATGCCGTACTGCAGATGGCGGTGGCGCAGCCACGCGCTGTCGAAGCCGAGCCGCTCGCCCAGCTCGATGATCTCCAGCGTGGACTCGTGTCCCCGGGCCGGCTGCGCCGGGTCGAACAGGCCGATGGTGAGGAAGCCCAGCTTGCGCAGCGGACGGTCGGTGGACGGCACGGGTTCCTCCCACGGTCGTACGTCGGTTCCGCCTCCGATTCTGGCAGGCGAGTGTGACAACCGTGTGATCACTTCAGTGGGATGACGACCTCGTCCTCGACCGGAGGATCGATCTCCTGCGCACGGTTGCCGGTCGCGGCGAAGCAGCGCAGCCGCAGCTCCTCCGGGGCGACGTCCAGCCGCAGGAAGCACTTGAAGAACGGCGGGCTGTAGGTGGCCGAGCCGGGCGAGAACAGCTGGGTGTAGAGCTTGCGTACGGGCAGCCGGAGACGGGACGCGCGGTCCGGGCGGCCACCGGTGCCGAGCAGGCTCGCGACCAGCCGGGTGCGCCGGGTCACGCGGGTGTCAGGACCGGGCGCGCGGCCCGGCTCGATGCCGAGCCGTTCGGCGACGACGGCCGTCGCCTCGGACTCGCTCAGCGCGAACAGGCGCCGCAGCCCCAGCCGACGGCCGTACAGGCGGCTGTAGAAGGCGAGCGAGTCGCCGCGCAGCGGATAGCAGCGGAAGTCCCGCTCGGTGACGCCGCCGACCGACACCCGGGCAATGGTGTGCGTGGCGTGCATGAACGCCCCGCCGCCGCCCGCGACCACGTACTGGACGGTGCGGCCGTCCACGTCGACCGGGTAGCGCTGGTAGTTGTGGATGTCGCCGCCGATCGCGGCCACGTAGTGGTGCTCCGGGTCCCGCACGATCTCGTCCACCGTCCCGCCGCCCTCGATCGCGCACGGGTGGTGCTCGCCGTCGACGTACAGCGGTGACCCGGTGATGAGGATCTTCGGCTTCGGCCCGCGGGACACCGCGCGCAGCCAGGCGCCCTGTTCGGCGTCGATCGTGCCGAGCAGACCGGTGTCGATGCCGACGATCCGCACCGGACCGGCGTCGATCGCCCAGTACGGCCCCGGCTGCGCGGCCTGTTGACCGGGTGCCGAGCGCAACTTCCGGGCGGTGGCGAGTCGTTGCTCGTCGGTCGGGCGCGGCCGGTGCCACAGCAGGGCGCGCCACCAGGCGCGGCTGAGCGGGCGGGGCCGGGGCTCGGGGGCGAGCGGCGGGGTGTCCGCGCAGAAGACACGCATGAACGCGCCGAGGTCCTCGTACCAGTCGTGGTTGCCCGGTATCGCGTATATGGGCGCGGGATAGTCCTGGTAGGGCCGGAAGAACTTGTCTTCGTAGTCCCGGGCGCTGCCCACGGGGTAGATCACATCGCTCGCGATCACCGCGAAGTCGGTGCCCCGACTCGCCTTCAGGAAACCGGGTACGACGGCGTACTGGGAGTCGTCGCCCTCGCCGGTGTCCCCGATGACCATGAAGGAGAACCGGTCGGTGTCCGAGCGCCGGATCACCTTGTCGGCGGGCGCCCCGGCCGTCTGCCTGCGCGCGACCCAGCGGCCGCGGGTACGCCCGGTCGGATCGCCGAACCACGAGGCCAGCACGCCGTTGCGGGCGGCCCACAGAGTCCGCGGGTTCAGCCACGACACCTTCTCGACGTGGTCCGGCATCAACTGCTTGTAGGCACCGGGCTCGGCCGAGCCCCAGCCGGCGCCCTGTGCGGTATCGCGTGAGGAGTCAGACACGCCGTTCACCGTAACAATGCGCCGTTCAGCGGTGATTGGAGGTCCGGCACCCGGGCGTGTCGAACGGAGGGCGGGCGGCCGGGTACCGGACCGGAACACCCGACTCTGCGACGGAGGGGGAGAGTTGCCCACGACGTGCCGCTGCCCTGTGGATCTCCTTCGCGAGGCCTGATCGGCGGTGGACCTGATCGGCTCGGACGCTATTCGTAGCCCTGTGCGGCCCCGAGCTGCAGGCGATGGAGCGCCAGGTGACCGGTTCGAGCCGGGCGTGGGCCGGCGCGGCGGCCCCGACCCACGACGACCAGGCGCCCAGCCAGTCGCACAGGGCGCTGTGCGCCCAGGTATCCGCGCAGGTCCTGGGCGCTGACGACGTCGTCCCGGGCGATGCCGGAACCGGTGGGCCCTCGGTCGTCGTCGGGGGAGGCCGTGCGTGCGGCGTCCACGAGCCTGGCCAGCCCCCGCCAGCCGGGTTCGCCGGGTGCCTCTTCGGGCACCGCGATGCCATGGCCGGCCCGGGGGCCGAGCAGCCGGGCCCAGCCCAGGAGGAACTCGTCGACGGTCCGGTTGCCCCACGCGAGGACGGCGGGCCGCGCGGCGGAGGTTGCGCCGCAGGCCCGTTCGCAGTCGACGGCGAGGAAGTCCAGATAGGCGCCGAAGTCCCGACTCCCCGTAGAGCGGATTCCCGGTTCGGGCCGGCGGCCCCGCACCGCCCTTCGAGCGCAGGCCCCCATAGGGAAAACCCTTGAATGGCTTGCATGCGACTGACATGCGCGGGTCAAGGCTGGAATCCTTCCTCCACGCACCGCGCATCTCCGGTGCGTTCACGGATCACGGTTCCGCACAGCTCAGCTCACCCGGGCAGCAGACCCGTCTGCCCGTCTGTCATCGGCCGCGACCCGGCGGCCGCAGCAGAAGGAGTACGAGTGAGAAGCCAACCCCACAGATCCATGCCCCACAGACCCGGCTCCCGCACAGGTCGGACGCGGACCACGGTCGGAGTCGCCCTGCTCTCCACCGCGGCCTTCCTCGCCGTCGGCCTGCAGGCCGCCCCGGCGATCGCGACACCCGCCGCCGCGCACCCCGGATCGCTGCGCACCGGCGGCATGGAGGCCAAGCTCAGCCCGGCCCAGCACCAGGCTCTGATGAAGTCCGCCCGGCAGCAGACCGACGCCACCGCCCGCACCCTCGGGCTCGGCGCCAAGGAGAAGCTGGTCGTCAAGGACGTCGTCAAGGACAACGACGGCACCCTGCACACCCGCTACGAGCGCACCTACGCGGGCCTCCCCGTCCTCGGCGGCGACCTCGTCGTGCACACCCCGCCCGCCTCCCTGGCCAAGGGCACGGTGACCACGACCTACAACAACAAGCACACGATCAAGGTCGCCTCCACCACCGCGACCATCACCAGGTCCGCCGCCGAGAGCACGGCTCTGAAGGCCGCGAAGTCCCTCGCCGCGAAGAAGCCGACCACCGACAGCGCCCGCAAGGTGATCTGGGCCGGCAGCGGTACCCCGAGGCTCGCCTGGGAGACGGTGATCGGCGGCTTCCAGGACGACGGCACGCCCAGCCAGCTGCACGTCGTCACCGACGCCGGCACCGGCAAGGAGCTGTACCGGTACCAGGCGGTCAAGACCGGCACCGGCAACACCCGGTACAGCGGGCAGGTGAACCTGACCACGACCCAGTCGGGTTCGACGTACACGCTGACCGACGGGGCGCGCGGCGGCCACAAGACGTACAACCTCAACCACGGCTCCTCGGGCACCGGGACGCTGTTCTCGCAGAACAACGACACCTGGGGCGACGGCACCAACACCAACGCCGCGACCGCGGGCGCGGACGCCCACTACGGCGCGCAGGAGACCTGGGACTTCTACAAGAACACCTTCGGCCGCAGCGGGATCAAGAACGACGGCGTCGGCGCCTACTCGCGCGTCCACTACGGCAACTCGTACGTGAACGCCTTCTGGGACGACAGCTGCTTCTGCATGACCTACGGCGACGGCTCCGGGAACAACGACCCGCTGACCGCCATCGACGTCGCGGGCCACGAGATGAGCCACGGCGTCACCTCCAACACCGCGGGCCTGGAGTACACCGGTGAGTCCGGTGGCCTGAACGAGGCCACCAGCGACATCATGGGCACCGGCGTGGAGTTCTACGCCAACAACAGCTCCGACCCCGGTGACTACCTCATCGGCGAGAAGATCAACATCAACGGTGACGGCACCCCGCTGCGCTACATGGACAAGCCCAGCAAGGACGGCGGCTCCGCCGACAGCTGGTACTCCGGCGTCGGGGGCCTGGACGTGCACTACTCCTCGGGCCCGGCGAACCACATGTTCTACCTGCTGTCCGAGGGCAGCGGCACCAAGGTCATCAACGGCGTGACCTACAACAGCCCGACCTCCGACGGCGTCGCCGTCACCGGCATCGGCCGCGCCGCCGCGCTGCAGATCTGGTACAAGGCGCTGACGACGTACATGACGTCGAGCACCGACTACGCCGCCGCCCGCACCGCCGCGCTGAACGCGGCCACCGCGCTGTACGGCGCCAACTCCGCCCAGTACGCCGGAGTCGCCAACGCCTTCGCCGGCATCAACGTCGGCAGCCACGTCACCCCACCGGGCAACGGTGTGACGGTCACCAACCCGGGCAACCAGACCTCCACCGTCGGTACCGCCGTCAGCCTCCAGGTCCAGGCGAGCAGCACCAACAGCGGCGCGCTGTCCTACAGCGCCTCCGGTCTGCCCGCGGGCCTGTCGATCAACAGCTCCACCGGCCTGATCACCGGTACCCCCACCACGGCGGGCACCTCCAACACCACGGTGACGGTGACCGACTCCACCGGGGCGACCGGTACCGCGACCTTCAGCTGGACGGTCAACTCCAGCGGCGGGGGCGGTTGCACCTCGACCCAGCTGCTGGCCAACCCCGGCTTCGAGTCCGGCGGCACCGGCTGGACCGCGACCAGCGGCGTCATCACCAACGACACCGGTGAGGCGGCCCACGGCGGCTCGTACAAGGCCTGGCTGGACGGCTACGGCTCCTCGCACACCGACACCCTGTCCCAGTCGGTGACGATCCCCGCGGGCTGCAAGGCGACCCTGACCTACTACCTGCACATCGACAGCGCCGAGACGACCACGAGCACGCAGTACGACAAGCTGACGGTGACCGCGGGTTCGAAGACCCTCGCGACCTACTCGAACCTCAACAAGGCCTCCGGCTACAGCCAGAAGTCCTTCGACCTGTCCTCGCTGGCGGGCTCGACGGTCACGCTGAAGTTCAACGGCGTGGAGGACTCCTCGCTGCAGACGAGCTTTGTCGTGGACGACACCGCCCTGACGACCGGCTGAGCCACCCGTCGCGGCCCCGCACCCGAGCGGTGCGGGGCCGTGGCATGTCAACTCAGCGGATCCAGCGTGAGATACGCCTGCTGCGGGCTGTCGTCGTGGACCAGCGACTCCTGGTTCCCGACGTCGTCGAAGGCGAACGCGTACGCCTTGCCGTCGGCCATCCGTGCATGGACGGCACGCGCGTACTGATTGGTCACCGCGTCCTCGTAGAAGCCGGCCGTCGAGGTGTCCGGCTGGTTCGGGTTGATCAGCAGCGTGGAGCGGTTGAAACCGGCGCACAGGGTGCGGGAGATGGGGCCGCGTACGGTGTCGTTGGGCGCGTCGAGCAGCTTGTGGCAGCCGAAGACGCTGTCCGCGTCCGGCTTTCGGAAGCTGGTGACGACCGCGCCCGAGCCGTCGGTGAAGTTCATGACGTCACCCGAGACACGGCCGTAGTACTTGGTGTCCGGCCGGTCGCCGAACGGTGTGACCGTCAGCGTCGACGTCGTGTACTTCTGCCAGACCCGGTCGACGTAGTCGTCCATCGCGTTCGCCGGCAGGGCGCCGGTCTCCACGCCGTACAGCGGCGAGAGCGCCCGCAGCACCGTGCCGTCGGAACGGGTCTGGATCAGCCCCGACCAGCCGCCCGACTGGCTGCGCAGCGCGTCGAAGAAGCCCGTGTAGCCCCCGGACTTCAGGTGCCCGGTGGTGCTCACACCGCCGTCGGAGCGCTGCACCCCGACCGCGTACGGCGCCGAGAACATGTCCACCTGGGTGCTGTTCAGCCACAGCCCGGAGTCGTTCAGGGTGTACTCGGACCAGTTGAACAGGATGTCACGGTTGGGGTCGGAGGGATTCTGGACGGCCGGCTGCACCAGGCCGCCCGTGGTCAGCCGGAAGTCGAGCTTTCGGCCGTAGGAGAAGTAGATCCGGCCGGAGAACTTCGGTATCCGGATCGTCTTCGACTGTCCGGGAGCCGGGCCGTCGATCGCCGCGTCCGGAGCGGGCGTCGGGGGGTTGCCGCCCGCAGGCCAGGCGTGGAAGGCGCCGTCCGCGTCGGCCCAGCCCTGCTGCCCGGAGGACAGCTGGGTGCCGAGGTCGTAGACGTAGACCGGTTCGGAGCGGCCCGAGTCGTTGGTGATCTGCAGGGGGATGGTGTCGGGTACGGCTGCGTCGGCGCGGTCCGGGGCACCGACGGCGAGCACTCCGCCGACCAGGGCCGCGGCCGCCGCCAGGGGCAGCGCCCGGCGCGTGCGGGTATGAGGCACTCTCCTACCTCCGTGTGGGGTCGGGGTCGTACGGATGTTGGTCCGTACCTGTCTGAGAGCGCTCTCAGACTCGTGCCGAGACGCGAGCATGTCAATGAGGTGGACGTGATGGGGTGGCGGGATCGGCCCGGCGCCCGCCGCGAGTCTCGCGCGGGCGGGCGCCGGGCGCGGTGTCAGAAGGTGCGCTTGAGCAGGTCCAGCAGCGCCGCCCAGTGCCGCTCGTCGGCCTCGTGGTTGTACGCGGGCGTGTCCGCCTGCGTGTAGCCGTGCTGCGCGTCCTGGTAGACCTCGCAGGTGTGCCGTACCCCAGCCGCGGTCAAGGCTTCCTCGAAGCGTGCGATCTGCTCCGGGGGCAGCGCCCGGTCCTTGTCGGCGTGGCCGAAGTACAGCTCCGCCGTGATGTTCGGCGCGCCCAGGTGCGGGCTGGTCGGCTCGTCGGTGGCGAGGCCGGCGCCGTGGAACCCGGCCGCCGCCGCGACCCGGTCCGGATAGGCGGCCGCCGTCAGCAGGGACAGCCGGGCACCCATGCAGTAACCGGTCAGCGCGACCGGACCGTCGGCGACCAGCGGACTGTCGGCCAGCCAGCGCAGATAGGCGCCCGCGTCCGGCTCGATCTGGTCCGGCGTCAGTGAGGAGACCATCGGCATGAGCCGCTCCCAGATCGTCGGATCGACGCTCGGGTCGATGAACTCGGGCAGTTCGACGACCGGGGTCCGGCCGAGGCGGTAGAACACGTTCGGCACCAGCACGGTGTAGCCGGCGGCGGCCAGCCGGTCGGCCATCGACCTCAGATGCGGACGCAGTCCGAAGGCGTCCTGGTAGAACAGCACGCCGGGACGGGGGCGTCCGTCGGCGGGATGGGCGAGATAGGCGTCGGCGACGCCGTCCTCGGTACGGATGTCGACTTCGGTTCCCTGGACATCGGTCATGGTGAGCAGACCCTCCCTCGGGGAATCGGCGTCGGGCGGGGGGTGCGCCTCGACGCCACGGCTACGGGCCATGCTGTCACGCAAGATCCTTGGAGCCGGCACCCGGTGTGCCGGACCGTCACTCGAAGCGGGTGGTGTCCCCGGCGCCCCGCCGCACGATCTCCGGCTCGCCGCCGGAGAAGTCCACGACCGTCGTCGGCTCGGTGCCGCACTCGCCCGAGTCGACCACCGCGTCCACCACGTGGTCCAGCCGGTCCTTGATCTCCCAGCCCTGGGTCAGCGGCTCCGCCTCGTCCGGCAGCAGCAGGGTGCTGGAGAGCAGCGGCTCGCCCAGCTCCGCCAGCAGGGCCTGGGTGACCACGTGGTCGGGGATGCGCACACCCACGGTCTTCTTCTTCGGGTGCAGCAGCTTGCGCGGCACTTCGCGGGTGGCCGGCAGGATGAAGGTGTAACTGCCGGGCGTGGAGGCCTTCACGGCGCGGAACACGTCGTTGTCCACCCGTACGAACTGGCCGAGCTGCGCGAAGTCCCGGCACATCAGTGTGAAGTGGTGCCGGTCGTCCAGATGTCGGATGGAGCGGATCCGGTCCATGCCGTCCCGGCTGCCCAGCCGGCAGCCCAGTGCGTAACAGGAGTCGGTCGGATATGCGATGAGTGCTTCCGAGCGCACCGCGTCGGCGATCTGGGAGATGCTGCGCGGCTGCGGGTTGTCGGGGTGCACGTCGAAGTACTTCGCCACACGTCGAGCTTATGCCGTCCCGGACGTCCCACGCGCCCACGCGCGCCCACCCGCCCCGTCGTGGCGCCCCTGCGCACTGGTGCGGCGGCGGAAGCCGGCCGAGGCGTGTCCGGTGCTGTCCTGAATGCGCGGGACCACTTGTGGGATTCCAGATCGGGGGGAGTACTTCTGGGAATCGGGGGCATCCGATCCTCAGCCGTCCTTGGTAGCCCCCCCACCTCGGACGCGAGGTCTCCGCCGGCGTCCCACCCCCCCCCGGGCCGTCGGCGGAGCCGTGTCCGGCGCGGGAGTTGCTGGATCATCTGCGCGGCCCGCCGGACGCGATCCTCGCCGACGAGAAGGACCGGGCGAAGCTGGACGTGCCGAAACAACTGTGGCTCACAGGTGACGACTTCACGACCGCCGAGTTCCAGGCCATGCGCGCCGTCGTCCTCAGGCGGATGAAGGAGCGCCGCCGAAAGACGTCGAACGACCGATCGTCGTCCTGGAGGGCATCGCCGGGCCGGAGGCCGAAGCCGACTGGGGGAGGCTGGAGAAGGAGGAGGACGGTGCGCGCGTGAACGCGATCTACCGGTTCCGGTTCGCCGCTGTCGTCGTCCGCCCGCAGACGAGGAAGGGCAGGGGGTTCGACACGGACCGGGTGGACATCAAGCCGAACCCCTGGACCGACTTGGCCATTTGGCATGTGGGCGCGCCGTGACCGCGCCCATCTCGCCAGTGCGTACGGACGCGCCATGGCCCGTCCGATTCGGTCACCTCGCGAACTCACCCAGGAAGAGTACGGCTGGGCCGATGACCAGGTGTTCAAGGGGTCTCTGCCGCCGCGGGACCGCCTCGTGCTCACGGACACCATCGGTGGCGGAGACCGGGCCTTCACCTTCCCGAGGTTCGATGGGAAGATCACGCTCAACCTCGGTGCCGGCGCGTTCGACGACCCGCGCAAGTACCCCGACCGCAAGTACGGTGAGACCTTCATCCACGAACTGGTCCACGCGTGGCAGATCCACCACACCCCGATGGATCTCACGTTCCTGGCCGAAGCCTTCGCCACGAAGGTCTGCGAGGCCACGGGGGGGGGCGATCCCTACAGCTACGGTCCCGCAGGTGCGTCCTGCGGCGAGTTCGGCATCGAAGCACAGGCACAGATCGTCGAGGACTGGTTCGCCGGAAACACGCCCGCGGGAACCGACCAGACCGGGCAGGCCTGCGATACCGGCAGCCCGTACTTCCAGTACGTCACCGGGAACATCCGCACCGGAAGCACCTGAACACGTCTGTCGCCGCGGGCCGGGTCGGCCGACCGTGCCGACCCGGTCCCGGCTTCCGGTTCAAGTCGAGGAGAAGCGGCATGACGTGGCAGTACGACGACCTCACTCGTGCCGGCGGTGGCCCACCGTCGGTGGGCAATCCCGCCGGGTACACCGTGGACGCCGACAAGACCGAGCGTGTGGTCCACCGTGGTGCGGACGGCCATATTCACGAACTGTCGTTCGATGACACCTGGCATCACACCGATCTCACCGACACGGCACAGGGCGACCCACCGGACTCCACGGACGAGCCCATCGGCGTCATCCTCAACGACTTCGACGAACCGACCGTGCTCTACCGGAGCGACGTCGGCTCCAGCGCCCTCTTCGCGCCGGACACGCCTCCGGAAGCGGCCGGCGGCCCGACCGCCGTCTACTACTGGGCGTTGGACAACGGCATGAACGTGGTCTATCGCAGCACCGACAACCACATCCACGAGTTCTGCTTCACCACGAGCTAGTAGTACTTCAAGCAGGGCCGAGGAGCCGCCCGAGCCGCGCGGCGCTCTTCGGCCCTGTCCGTGTCGGGAACTCGGCCACCTTGATATCGAAGTGGCCGACGTGGTGGGCGCGTTCGGCACGCCGACCAGGACTCGCCGGGCGGAGGCGTGCACGGCGTTGATGAGCCGGTCCACAATGCCCCAGGCCGGGGTTCCTCGTCGGGTCCGTCAGGGCCGTCGAGGCGCACGAAGGCGTGTACGCGGACGGCCGCTCGTTCCTCGGTTCCGGCATTGCGGCGGCGTACTTCCGTGCCGTGGAGACGGCTTCCTCGGCGTGCCGCCTGCGGGGTGAGCACACGCATGCCCGGCTCCGAGGGGGACGGGCTGGGCGGGTCCGCGCTGAGCGCGGCCGGTACGACGGCAGGAGTCGCCCCCGCGGGCCCGTCGGGGAGCGTTCCCGCCGGCACAGCGTGGTGCGGCCTGCGGGACGGTTGTCCGATGGACGGCTGGGCCGTTCGAGCGATGGCCTCACTCGACCCGGCGAGCCGGTGGCGCGAGGGCGTGGCCGCGGCGGCGCACGGGCGTTGCCGGGGCATGCACCGCTCGGACGCCCCGCCGAACCGCTCGGCTCGGCCGGACCGGACCGACCGGTTGGAGCGGATCCGCCGGGCGGCCCGGCCGGTGCAGCAGGATCGGGCCCGGGAGCCGATCTATGTCGGGCTCGTCGCCGAGTGGCGGGCGCAGGGCCGGACCGTGCCCGCGGAACCGGACGTGCCGCGAGCCGCCTTTCCCGGGCCCGCGACGGGCCGGCGGGCTACGCCCGAGCGCGGCTGAACCGTCACCGCCCGCACAGCGGCGCGAGCACGGCGAGGGTGCCGTCCGCCTGCCGCAGCGCCGCTTTCAGGGCGCCGGGCGAGTGGAGCGTGCCGGTGCCGTCGGGCGGCACCAGCCACTCCAGGAAGCGTGCGGGCCGGTACGGCGGCGGTACGGCGACCCAGGCCCCCTCGGTCGCGTACCGCACACCGGCACCCGTGCAGCCCCCGGACGGGTCCGGCGGCACGAAGAACCCCACGCGGCCGGCCGCCGTGTCGACCAGTGTGGGCCCCGGCGGCGGCAGTCCGGGCCGCCACAGCAGGTCCAGGGCGAGCAGGCCCAGCCGGTCGGGGACGCTCAGCACGTCCCAGAAGCGGCCCGCCTCCAGCAACGCGGTGCCCTCGCCGTGATCCCACTCCCATGTGCAGGAGCGCGGGTCGGCCGCCGCGGCGGCCAGCCACTCCACGCCCCGCGTCCACATCGTGTTCGTCATGCACTGCTCCGGGTGTCCTCGCTCGCCCGTGCTCGTCGGGGAACGGTCGTGTCCGGGCACTTCGTGCGCCTGCACGCCAACCCGGCATATGCATGCTCGTGGATTCTCCTGCGTGGCGGAAGGGTGGCGAGGCCTGGCGTTTGAGTCGGGACGTTCGAACTGTGGCTGAGGGTTCGTCAGTTGGGGACCGGCCGACCGGAGGGAGCGGTCAGGCGGTCGGCGGTTCGGGCGTCAGCACCAGCATGGTGACGTCGTCCCTGACCTCGTAGCGCAGCCGTGCCACGTCCGCCCAGACCGCACCGGGCAGCTCGGCCGAGACCGCGCCGGTCAGGGCGGCCAGCCGTACCGACAGCGGATAGAAGGCGCCGTCGGCGTTCCGCGCCTCCCACACCCCGTCGGACGCCAGGAAGAGCCGGTCGCCCGGCGCGAGCGGCACGGTGACCTCCTTCGGCGGGTCCACGCCGACCAGCCCGAGCCCCAGCGGCGGTCCCGGCACGACCGTCACGTCCAGGGCGTGCGCCTCGTGCAGCAAGACGGGCACCGGATGACCGCAGGTCACCACCCGCACCGCGCTCCCGTCGGGGGAGAACTCCAGCAGCACCCCCGTGGCGAACAGCTCCCCGTGCCGCACGCCCGCCGAGTCCACCGTCAGCCTGCGGTCCATCCGCGCGGCGACCGACTCCAGTCCGGGCTGGTCCAGCACCGCCTCGCGAAACGCGCCCAGCAGCGACACCACCGTCGCGACCGCCGCCAGCCCGTGCCCCTGCACATCCCCCATCACCGCCCGCACCCCGTACGGCCCGGCCCGCACGTCGAAGAAGTCCCCGCCGACCAGCGTCCCGTCCTGCGCGGCCCGGTAGAAACCCGAGCACCCCACGATCCCGACCCGCTCCGGCAGCGGCGGCATCACGGCCCGCTGCACGGCCTCGCCGATCGCCCGCTCCGTGTCCAGCTGGGCGTCCCGGTGACTGCGCACGTACGACACGAACACACTCAGCACCGCCACGAACACGATGGTGAGCAGATCGGTGTTGCCGGGCCGGTTGAGATGGGTGGCGGGGATGTTCAGCGCCACGACCACCCCGACGCCGAGGAGCGCGGTGGCCATCGGACCGTACGACAGGACGGCGAGCGGCGGAATGGCTCCGAGCAGGAAGCCCAGGTCACGGGCGTGCGGAGTGAGCAGCGTGGCCGTGCAGACGGCCAGGAGCAGCAGCACGGGCAGCACCCGCACCCAGCGCGGCGGCGGCGCGCCGCGCAACCAGCCGCGTTCGTCCCGGTTCCGACGCGACCACCTGCCGCCGCGCACCGCATTCACATCCCCAAGCTACGCCGCCCTCCGCACCCGGGCCTCTCGCCCGGGACGACACCGCGTCCGTGCGCCGGGGGCGGGCCGAGGACGGGGGCGACGCACGGCGGGCGGCCCGCGCGGCCGGCGAAATGCGCTGGACGTCCCCGGCGCGGCCCGCATAGCGTGGACCGGCACACCCGAGACGGACGGAAGGAGGCGAGCGTCATGGCCACTGTGATCCCGCGCTCCCACCTCCCCGTCACCCGGGTGTGCCGGGCCTGACCGGGAGCGCAGCCCCGCCGCGACGCGGCACGCACCCCGGAGGACCCCATGACCACCCTGGTCGTCCGCGCGCTCGACGACAGCAGCGCGCACCTTTTCGACACCATGCCCGACCCGCTGGCGTTCCGGGACAAGCACCGGCACACCCGCTACCGCGCCGACTGGCGGCGCATCGCCGTGCGCGACGGCCGCACCGTGGCCCGCGCCGCATGGTGGGGCAAGCCCGAGGACCCCGAACCGCTCGTGATCAACTGGTTCGACGTGGCCGAGGGCGAGGAGGAGGCCGGCGCCGAACTGCTGCGCACGGCACCCTGGCAGACCGATGAACTCGAACTCGACCTGCCCTCCGGCTGGCGCACGGACCCACGGCTGCGCGCCGCCGTGGACCTTCGGGCCGCCGCCGCGCGCGCGGCCGGCTACGCGCCGTTGGTGGAGCGCTTCCTGTACCGCTGGACCCCGGACCGGGGCCTGCCCGCGCGCCCCGGCCGCCTCCGCTTCGCCCCCGAGCCGGACGACGCCGTGTTCCTCGGCCTGCTGCGCCGCATCCACTCCGCGACCCTCGACGCCCACGCCCGCCGCGCCGTCGAGCAGGGCGGACCCGACCTGGCCGCACAGCAGGAACTGGACGTCTTCCACTGGTTTCCGTCGCCGCGCGCGTGGTGGCGGATCGCCCGCACCCCCGACGGCGAGACGGCCGGAATCCACATCCCCGCGCGCAATCCGTCCGGACCCTGCGTCGGCTTCATCGGTGTCGTGCCGGAACAGCGCGGGCACGGCTACGCCTACGACCTGCTCGCCGACTGCACCCACTTCCTGGCCGGTCAGGGCGCCGAGTTCATCGCCGCCGCGACCGACCGGAGCAACTTCCCCATGGCCGCGCACTTCACCACCGCCGGCTACCCCGTCGTACGGGAACGCATCAACTTCTGGGCCGACGCCGCTGCCGGTGCCGGGTGACATACCGGCCCAGTGGTGCGCGGGGGCCCCGTCCGCCGGGACCGCGTGTCAACCCCCGTCCGCCGTCAGGCGGGCCCGGGCCGTTGCCAGGATCTCGGTGACGCGGAGCCCGAACGCGGCGTCGCAGGCGTGCGGACGGCCCGTGCGGGCGGCTGTCACGAGGGTGTCGAGGGCGCGGGCGAGTGCCGGGACCGCGCCCTCGGAACTCCCCGGCATCAGCGCCACGCCCGCCTCGCCCCGCAGTTCCACATCGGCGCCGGCCGCCGCGGGCGGCGCCGTCAGGCTCAGCGTGAGCGTGCTCGACGCACCGGTGGCGTGGTCGAGGACCAGATGCACGGTGTCGGCGGGACCGTGCGCCGCCGACACGACCTGCCGTACGTCGCCGAGGACCGGCAGCAGCACGGACAGCGCGTGCGGGCCGACGTCCCACAGCGCGCCCTTCTCCCGCCGCCAGGGCGAGGCGGCGAAGGGGCTGTCGGAGGTGAACACGGCTCCAAGCCACTGTGCGCGAGCCGTGAACCAGCCCGCCACGGAGGCCTGTTCCTCGATCCAGGCTTCCGGCTCCTTCTGGAAGCGGGCGGTGAAGAAGACGACCGAGGCCACCCCGGCCCGTTCCGCCGCGGCCACCACGGCCCGGCCCTCGGCGACCGTCACCGCGAGCGGCTTGTCCAGCAGCAGATGCCGGCCGGCCCGCGCCGCGCGCACCGCCAACTCGGCCTGCACGGAGGGCGGCAGGGCCACGGCCACCGCGTCCACCTCGGCCAGCAGCGCGTCCACGTCGTCGTGGGCGGGCACGGCGTACTGCTCGGCCAGCGCCGTTGCCGCCTCCGGGCGCCGGCCCCACACTCCGGCGAACTCCACGCCGGGGTGCCCGGCGAGGGCGGGGGCGTACGCCGCCTGGGCCCACGGCCCCGTTCCCAGCAGTCCGATGCGCATGAAGCGATCCCTTCTCCGAGCCGATCCCCGCACCCTCAAGAGGCTGCGCCCCGACCGCCCTGCGCACACCTGCCGTCGGGATCCCCGTCACCGGCGAGCCACGTGGCGATGGTCGCGGCGATGGGCTGACCTGTGTCCATCTCGACGAATCCGAACTGGCCCGACTGGTTGCACTCCAGGAACCACCAGATTCCGTCGGCGTCCTCGGCGAAGTCGAACGCGCCGTAGGCCAGTTCCGCGCCCCTCATGTACCGCCGTACGCCGTCGGCGACGCGCCGGGGCACGTCCACGGCCAGCCAGGGAGAGACCGAGGGCGCGAAGCGGACGTCGACGTCGTCCGGGTCGGCGTCCGGGTCGGCGGGCTTGCGCGCGGCCAGCAGGGTGTCGCCGACGACGGTGAGGCGGATGTCGGCCCGCTTGCCGATCCGCCGCTGCAGCAGCGTCGGACCGAAGGCCACCGCCGAGAAGTCGGTGTCCGGTGCGACCCGGCTGGTCGGCACCGCGCGCGGCGGCTCCTGCGGATGCGCGCCGGACACGGGCTTGACCACCAGGTCCGGGAAACGCTCCGCGAACTCCCGCGCCGCCTGCGGAAACGTCGTGATCAGCGTGGCGGGCACCGCGAGGGTGCTGCGCTGTGCGAGGTGCAGCTGCCAGGGCTTGTGACGTGCGCGCCGGGCCGCGTCCGGGTGGTTCATCCAGCGTGCGTCGGTGATGCGCAGCATGCCGTAGAGCGCCTGCGACGCCTCCTGCGTCAGCCAGGCGGACGGCTGGGCGGCGCGCGTGGCCGCCTCTCCGGGCCTGCGTACCCAGACGGAGCGCAGGCCGCTCATGGTCACAAGGCGCCCGCCGACGGACAAGTGCCCACTGCAGGCGCCTTGCACGTACTCGCCCGACAGCGCCACCCCGGTGGTCAGATCGGCCGGATCGAGCCGGACGACGGGCACACCGGCTTCGCCGAGCCGGAGCACCACCATGTCCGCCGTCACATCTTCTTCATTGGTCAGGATGAGCACGGTCATAGGTCGGGGTCCGCGGTTCAGTCGTCGAAGTGGGTCTTGGAACCGGCGGTCGACGTCGTGGTCCCCAGAGCTCTCAGGGTCGCGTGGTCGGTGGCGGCGATCCGCCCGTCCGGGAGGACGTTCAACTGCAGTCCGGAGTCGTACGCGTACGGAGTGGTGACGTCCAACTGCACAGCGGGGCGCGCGTAGTTGAGCGTGAACGGTTGCATGGTCTCTCCCTGATTCGGCTTTCACGTCCTTATACGAATCGAACGGGTGATTGGTTTCCTCACTCTGCGTAATCGCAGGTCGGAGAGGGTGCCGGACGGCTCTTCGGGCGTGGAGGTGACAGAACGCCGCTCTGGCGTGCGTACGGGACGGCGTGCCCGCACGGCTCATGACGCCTGTGGCGCCCATGGCGTTGCCCGGCCGCGGCGAACGGGCGGCCGGGGTGGCGTCATGCCGCGAGCGCGTCCCGGGCCACGGTCAGGGCCTGTTCGGCGTACCCGCGTCCGAACAGCACCGCGTGGACCAGCAGCGGGAACAGTTGGTGCAAGCCCACCCGCTCCCTGCGGCCCGGTGCGAGCGGTGCCGCCTCCTCGTACCCGGCGAGCACCCGGTCCAGATGAGGGCAGCCGAACAGTTCGAGCATCGCCAGATCGGTCTCCCGGTGCCCGCCGTGCGCGGCCGGGTCGATGAGCCGGACCTCGCCGTCGACGCCCCACAGGACGTTCCCGTTCCACAGGTCGCCGTGCAGCCGCGCCGGCGGCTCGGCCGGGCCAGCCAGCTCCGGCAGCCGGGTGCAGACCCGCTCGAACACGGCCGCCTCGTGCTGCCGGAGCGTGCCGCGGTCGACCGCGCCGCGCACGTACGGCAGCACGCGGTGCTCGGCGTACCAGCGGGGCCAGTCGGTGCCCGGCGCGTTGCGCATGGGCGCGAGGCCGATGAACGCGTCCTCGGGGCCGTCGGGCGGCGCCGCCCCGAGGTGCGGGGCACCGGACGCGTGCAGGGCTGCCAGGGCCCGACCGAAACGCAGCGCCGCCCCGGGATCCGGCCGACCGGTCGGCACCCGCTCCGTCACCATCCAGCGCTCGTCGTGCCCGAGCACCGCGGGCACCCGGACCGCGTCCGCGGCGGCCAGCCAGCGCAGTCCCGCCACCTCGGCCCGTACGGCTCCGGGAGCGTCGCCGCGCTTGACCATCACCCGGGCGCCGCCGTCCAGCGTGACCTCGGTCGGTGATCCGGGGGCCGTCGGGGCCCCGGTGACCGGGCGTCCGGTGAGCCGGGACGCCGCCCGGCCCGGATCCTCGTGAGCCTCGTCTCGGTTGACCACGGCCCCAGGGTACGGCCCTCAACAGATGCACGTTGCACGGAACTTCGAGCATTACTACGACTGTTTTCGGCCAAAACCAGGCAGTAACTGCCCGTGCTGATCCCGTACGGTTAGCGTGAGGGCGCCGCGCAGCCACACCGGGGGCACAGGGCCCCGCCGGGACTAGCGCGCGGCGGAGGATTTCCCCTTTGACCACAGCATCCGTGCTGATGGCCGACGTCTTCGAAGTCCAGCCGTACACCTCCCACTGCGAGGTCATCATGGATGAGGGCGCGCACGCCGTGATCGGTGTGTCTCCGGGCAACAGTTACTTCTCGGCCCGTCGCCTCCATGACCTCGCCCGCTGGGGACTGGGCCACTTCGACAGGGTCGACTTCGTCTACACCGACCTGTACGTCGCCGAGATGTACGAGGCATCCGGCTATCCGCCGGACGAGGCGCGGCGCAAGGCGGTGAAGAATCTGCGCGGTGTGCGCGCCAAGGTCCGTGACGCGGTGTCGGCGGCGGATCCGCAGGGACTTCGACTGGACTGGCACCCGATGTCGGAGTTCCGTACCAACCCCGCCTACCAGGACATCCACCGGCAGCTCAAGGACCGGCTGGGTACGGACGGCGCCTTCCGGGCCGTCTGCGACGCTCTGGTGAATCGTTTCCTCACCGCGCGCGGCGAGACACCGACCGAGCAGCAACGCGCCGTGTGCCTGGACTATGTGTGCGCCGAGGCCCCGCTGTTCCTGGACACCCCCGCCATCCTCAAGGTTCCCTCCTCGCTCAACTGCTACCACCAGCTGCTGCCGATGGCCGAGCTGCTGTACTCCCGCGGCGCCGGCCTGCGCGCCTCCCGCAACCAGGGCCACGCCGTCGTCACCCCCGCCGCCCTTGAAGGAGCCGTGGCATGACCGCCGCCCCCGGCATACGCGCCGCCGAGGCGCCCCTGCTCGATTTCCCGTTCTCCTGGGACGGCACCCAGGTCCCCGCCGAGGTCGAGAACCTGCGCGCCGCCACCCCCGTACGGCGCGTACGGACCATCGCCGGCGCCGAGGCCTGGCTCGTGTCGTCGTACGAGCTGTGCGCACAGGTGCTGAAGGACGACCGGTTCTCGCTGAAGGACACCTCCGCCCCCGGAGTGCCCCGGCAGTACGCGCTCACGATCCCGCCCGAGGTCGTGAACAACATGGGCAACATCACCGGCGCGGGGCTGCGCCGGGCGGTGATGAAGGCGCTCAGTCCGAAGTCGCCCGGTCTGATGGAGTGGCTGCGCGAGGAGGCGCACCGCCTGGTGGACCGGATGGCGGCCGACGGCCCGACGGCCGATCTGCGCAGCGCGTTCTGCGAGCCGTACTCGGCGGGCATGCACTGCCGCATCCTCGGCATCCCGCAGACCGAGGCCCCGGCGTTCCTGCGCAGCCTGGACATCGCCTTCATGAACTCGCCGTGCCCGATCACCGGTGCGAAGATCAACTGGGAGCGGGACATCGCCCGGATGGCGGTCCTGCTGGACGACCCGGCGACGCACGGCCTGATGGGTGAACTCGCCGCCCTGCGCGACGATCCCGACTACGCGCACCTCAGCGACGAGATGCTGGCCACGGTCGGAGTCACCATGTTCGGCGCCGGCGTCATCTCCACCTCCGGCTTCCTCGCGATGGCCCTGGTCCACCTGCTCACCCACCCCATCGCCCGCGACCTGCTCCGCGACCGCCCCGACCTGATCGGCCCGGGTGTCGAGGAACTGCTGCGGGTCAACCTCTCCATCGGCGACGCGTTGCCCCGCCTGGCGCTGGAGGACGTCCGGCTCGGCGACGTCGACGTGAAGCGGGGCGAACTCGTCCTGGTGCTGGTGGAGGGCGCGAACCTCGACCCGCGGAAGTTCCCCGATCCGCACCGCTTCGACGTCCACCGCGACAACACCGCGGACCATCTCTCCTTCGGCGGCGGGGCCCACTACTGCCCCGCGACCGCGCTCGGCCGCGCGCACGCCCGGATCGCCCTGGAGGTCCTCCTCGACCGGTTCCCCGACCTCGCGCTCGCCGTACCGCCCGGGCAACTGGTGTGGCGCACCGGTTTCATGAAGCGGATCCCCGAGCGCCTGCCGGTGACCTGGTAGTCGGGAAGACCCCGTCACCCGTACGGCACCCTCGGCCCGGCACAGCGGGCGGGGGGCCGTACGGGGCGGGCCGGAGCGGCCCGCAGTCGACGGGGTGCGTTCCGGGGGGCGCCGCGGCGGACGTGCCCGCGGCGCGCTCAGCGGCCGACCGGGTGGGAGCCCCGGGGCAGGCCCACCGGATTGCCCGCAGGCAGCAGACCCGAGTCCGCGACGATCCGGGCCAGCGGCTCCAGCAGCGAGGCCAGGCGTGTGGTGCGCTCGGCGCCGAGCACGGTCCAGGGGCCTTCGGCCGCGGCGTCCGTCAGCGCCTCCACCCGCGCGCGCACGGCCGCCCCGGCCGGGGTGAGGGAGCCGTCGGCCGTGAGCAGCCCACCCTCGCGCAGCAGTGTCGTGGCCGCGTCCCAGTCCGTCCGCTCCCACGCGCGGGTCTCCCGCAGCAGCGCCCCGTCGGACTCGCCCGACGCCGCCTTGAGCACCATGGCCTCGACCGGCCCGAGTCCCTGCCCCACCAGCACCGCGACATGCGAGTCGCCCCGGTGCTCGCGCAGCGTCGTCAGGCCCTGCCACAGCCGAGCGGCGGGGCGGTCCGGTCGCTCCAGCGTCCGGTTGGCGGCGGCCAGCACCCGGCCCGCGGTGTCCGCCCCGGCGGCGGCCTCCCAGGCGAGGTCGGCGGCCTCGGCGAAGTCCGCGCAGCCGACGACGTCCGCTCCGAACAGCCCGGTCATCGCCGCTTCCAGGGCGTCCAGGCGGGCGGCCAGCACATCGTCGGGGGTCGCATGAGTCCAGGCGTCCGGCAGGGCCCGGGCCACCCGGGCGGGGTGGAAGACGTAGAAACAGCTCGTCACGACGGGCGCGGGGACCGGGCCGAGCGGCGCGGCACGCAGCGCGAAGTACCCCATCCAGAACCCGCGCATCCCGAGGGCGTCCGCCGTCCGGCGGACCTCCGGTGCGAAGTACACGAGGTCGTGCACCGGCTCGTACCGTTCCCACAGATCCCGCGCCCTGGTGTCCGCCACCGCCTGCTCCCCTCTGTCGGCCTGCCGTGTCTGCCGGCACCAGCCTGCTTTATGACGACGGTCATAACAAGAGGGCCGCCCGCGCCGGCGTCCGTGCCGGCGGCGTCGAGGTGTGACGGGACTTCACGCCCGAGAGGGTGAGTAAGGGACGCCAGGGCCTTTGCCCGTTACGTGCATCCTCGTGAGCCCGCGGGTGCCGATGGCAACTGAGCCTTCCAGGAGGGACGTTGGCCGGGTCGTGGACGCGGGCGCGGTGCCCGCCGAGCGGGTGGCCGGGGTGCGGGAGGGCGGGGAAGGGGGCGCTGGGCCGACCGGGAGGGGTGCGCCACGCTGGGATTCCCCCGGAAGAGGGCACGCGGAGCGCGATCTTTGGGTCAGATGGGTGGCTTGGTGACCCGGCTGGGCGGCTCGAATGGTGGGAGCTTGCGTACTCACTGACGGTGGTTCATGTCGAGGCCGGGTCCATCCAGCTGATGAGGTATCCGCTGCCCGGTCACGGCGGAAGGACATCGCTATGCGATCTGCCCGCATGCTTCTGGCTACGGCGGCCGCCACTGCCGCCCTCGCCTTCGCAGTACCCAGTGCCGCGCTCGCCGTTACCGCGGGTGACGACAGCGGCCGCGACGACTCTTCCTACAGCCAGGACCGAGGTTCCGGCGACGACCACGGCAGCAATGACAGCGGCCGTGGCGGCGACGGCCACGGAAAGGGCGGCAACGACCAGGGCAAGGGTGACGACGACTCCGGCCGCGATCACGACAATGGTCGCGGTGGCGACCACGGCAACGGCCACCGACACGGCGGACCGCACGGTGGAATGCACACGGGTGGCGGAGCGCTGGCCATGGTCCGTGCCGACGGGGGTACCAACAGCCACGGCGGCAATGACGGCGGCAATGACGGCGGCCGTGGCGGAAACGACCACGGAAAGGGCGACAACGACCGCGGCGGTGGCGACCACGGCCGCGGGGGCGACGACGACCACGGCGGTGGCGATCACGGCCGCGGTGGTGACGACGACCACGGCCGTGGTGGTGACGACGACCACGGCCGTGGACACGGCGGGCCGCGTGGCGGTATGCACACCGGCGGCGGCGCGCTGGCCATGCTGAGAGTCAACGCCGGGGGTTCCGACGACGACCGGGGCAGCGATGACGGCGGCCGTGGCGGCAACGGCAACGGCAACGGCAACGACAACGGCGGCCGTGGCGGCAACGGCAACGGCAACGGCAACGACAACGGCGGCCGTGACGGCAACAGCAACGGCAACGGCAACGACAACGGCGGCGATGACGGCGGCCGTGGCGGCAACGACCAGAGCAAGGGAGGCAACGGCCAGGGCAAGGGCAACGAAGGCCAGGGCAAGGGCAACGAAGGCCGCGGCGGCGATGACGGGGGCCGCGGCGGCGACGACCACGGAGGGGGCGATGAGGACCACGGCGGTGGCGACCACGGCCGCGGTGGCGACGACGACGACCACGGCGGTGGCGACCACGGCCGCGGCCGCGGACACGACGGGCCGCGCGGCGGCATGCACACCGGCGGCGGCGCGCTCGCCGCGGTGCGTGGTGGCGACTGGGGCTCGGACCGGGACGACGAGAACGGCCGTGGCGGCGACAACGGCCGCGGCGGTGGCGACGAGAACGGCCGCGGTGGCGACAACGGCCGCGGCGGTGGCGACGAGAACGGCCGCGGTGGCGACAACGGCCGTGGCGGTGGCGACGAGAACGGCCGCGGTGGCGACAACGGCCGTGGCGGTGGCGACGACAACGAGCGGCCGCACGGTGGAATGCACACGGGTGGCGGCGCCCTCGCCACGCCGAGTGTCACCGCAGGCGGACTGGCCGTGCTGGCCGTAGGCGCAGGCGGGATGTACATGCTGCGCCGCAGGAAGGCGGGCCGGCCGTCGAACTGATCTGACACTCCTTCCAGAGGCTGCGGCAGCCGCCGACGCGTCCACCGCGTCGGCGGCCCGCGCCCCGGGCGGACGGTCCGCCGAGGCCGTCGTCCACATCCCTGCTCTGCGCGCCGGCCGCGTGACCGGCGCACTTGTTCTGATCCCCGTGCTGCCGTGCCCGAGTGAGGTGGTTTTCGATGGCAGCAGAACCCTCCTCCCCGACCCCCGCGGAATCGCCGGGGGGCGGGCGGAGTTCCGGCCGGTGGCTGACCCTGTGGGGCGTGGCGATCGTCCTCCTCGTCGTCAGTGTGTTCGGCGGCCACCACGGTTCGGACGACGCGCCACAGGCCACTCACACCGGATCGTCGCACCACCCCCGTGCCGGCGCTTCGCACGCCCCGCAACCTTCTGGCGTGCACGCTCCGTCCAAGGTCGACACTCCTGAGCCCGAGTCCCGGTCCGAGCCCGAGGACCGCACCGACCTGCCCAGATCCGAACCGACCCGCCTGCTCATCCCCGAGATCTCCGTGGACGCCCCCTTCACCACCCTGGCCATCGGCGACGCGGGTCAGCTCGAGCCGCCGCCGGCCGGTGACACCAACCTCGTCGGCTGGTACTCCAAAGGTGCCGCGCCCGGCGAGAACGGCACCGCGATCATCGCCGGGCACGTCGACACGACGACCTCCGCGGCCGTCTTCGCCAATCTCGGCGACCTGGAGCCCGGCGACGAGTTCACCGTGCAGCGTGCCGACGGGCGCGACGCCGAGTTCGTCGTGGACGACAGCGAGACGTTCGCCAAGGACAACTTCCCCAGCAATCGTGTCTACGCCGACGCCGACCGCCCCGAGGTCCGGCTGATCACCTGCGCGGGGGCCTACGACACGGGGGCGAGGGACTACACCGACAACCTGGTGGTCTTCGCCCACCTGGTGTGAGCCGGGTCCGTACGGGACACGGTGCGAGCGGTCCCGTACGGGTCAGACGGTGCCCTTCCCGAAGGGCCCGCCAGGAGTGAACGCCAGCGCCGCGAACCGCTCGCCGATGCGGCGGTGCGCGGCGGCGTCCGGGTGGAGGCCGTCGGGCAACGGCAGTTCGTCGACGTCGGCCGCACCGTACAGATCACGGCCGTCGAGGTAGTGCAGATGCGGGTCCTCCGCCGACCGATCGCGCACGATCCGGGCCAGCTCCTCCCGGATGACCCCGAGGGTGAGTTTCCCGCTCGCCGTCTCCGCCGGATCCCCGGCCGCCTGGAACCGCAGCCGTCCCTCGCTCAGGGCGGAGGCGTCCATGAGGCTGGGGCCCGGCGTGTCCTCGTGCATGGGGCACAGGATCGGCGAGACGACGAGCAGCGGGGTGCCGGGATGCCCGTCGCGGATGGTGTCGAGGAAGCCGTGGACCGCCGGACCGAACGCGCGCAGCCGCATCAGATCGGTGTTGACCACGTTGATGCCCAGCTTGACGCTGAGCAGGTCGGCGGGCGTGTCGCGCAGCGTGCGAGCCGTGAACGGGTCGAGCAGGGCGCTCCCGCCCAGCCCCAGATTGATCAGTTCCACCCCGCCGAGGGACGCGGCGAGCGCCGGCCAGGTGGTGGTCGGGCTCGCGGCGACCGAGCCGTGGCTGATGGAACTGCCGTGGTGCAGCCACACCCTGCCGCGCGGGTCCGGTACGTGCTCGACGGGCGCGTCGGTGCGCAGCGCGACCAGCTCGGTCGTCTCGTCGTACGGCAGCCAGATCTCCACGACCTTCACGGTGTCGGGCAACCCGGTGAAGCGCAGCGTGCCCACGGGGCCCGGTCGGTGTTCGGCGGTGCCGTCGGCCAGGTCGACGGTGAGCGTGTGGCCGCCGGTGACATGGCCGCTGCCGGCCGGACGTCCGTCGACGAGCAGGTCGTACAGGCCCTGCGGGCGGGGCGGTGCGCCGAGGTAGACCCGTTTGGTGGGCAGGGTGTCCAACTCGACGGTGGTGGCGCGGGTGCGGAAGACGAGCCGTACGCCGGAGGGCTGGGACTCCACCATGGCCAGCTGGGGATCGGCGCACTGTGCGCGGGCGCGGGCCGGCAGCCGGTGCGGCAGCAGCCCGTGGGCGGTGCGTTCCAGTTCGAGGGCGCCGCGCACGAGTTCGGGTGTGATCGGGGTGGTCTGCATGGTGTCGGCCTGCGATTCGAAGAGGTCGGGGGATGCGGCGAGGGCGTGGGAGGGGCGCGGACGGGGTCAGTCGCCGGGCCAGTTGCGCAGTGTGGAGTCGAGGGCGTCCAGGATGCGCGTCCAGGACTCCTGGGAGTCGGGGGCGCTGTGGCTGAAGCCGCCGGCCAGCTCCAGGCCGACGTAGCCGTGGAAGACGCTGCCGAGGAGCCGCACCGCGTGGGTCTCGTCGGGCTCCGCCAGGTCGTAGCCGCGCAGGATGGCCCGGGTCATCTGGGAGTGCCGCCTGCCCGCGCTCGCGGCCGCCGCCTCGGGGTCCAGCGGGTGGCGGGTGGCCGCGTACCGGCCGGGGTGGGTGCGGGCGTAGTCGCGGTACACGTCGGCGAACGCGGTGAGGGCGTCCTTGCCGGCCCGCCCGGCGAGCGCGTCGGCGGCGCGGTCGGCCAGTTCCTCCAGCGCCAGCAGGGCGATCCGGGTCTTGAGGTCCTGGGAGTTCTTCAGGTGCGAGTACAGGCTCGCGACCTTGACGTCGAACCGCCGGGCCAGCGCGGACACGGTCACCTGCTCGAAGCCGACCTCGTCGGCCAGCTCGGCGCCGGCGTGGACGAGGCGTTCGGTGGTCAGGCCCGCGCGCACCATGTTCTCTCTCCCCTCAGCTCCCTCACCTGCCGAAACTGATTATGCAGCTTCCTAAAGCTATTAGGCAAATGACAGAACCCTCCTCGCCCATACCCACTTTTTTGTGCGTACTTGGCAGCCGCCACCCGGCCGGGAGAGGCTGTTCCACGAGGTCAGGGGGCTAGGGCGACGGCGCGCGAGGAGGTGTTTTCGGTGGTGCGTCAGGATGCCGCCTCGTGGTCGTGGTCGCGTTCGCGCAGGCGGTCCAGGCGGCGGTGTCCCCAGTCGGACACGGGCCCCAGGGCCTCGGACAGGTCGCGGCCGAAACCGGTCAGCGTGTACTCCGTCTTCGGCGGCAGCACGTCGTACACCTCCCGGTGCACCAGGCCGTCCTCCTCCATCTCGCGCAGCGCCTGAGTCAGCACCTTCTCGCTCAACCCGGGCAGCAGGCGCCGCAGTTCGGCGGGCCGGTGCGGGCCGGACTCCAGCAGCCACAGCAGGGACGTCTTCCATTTGCCGTCGATCACGGCGATCGCGGCGGTCACTCCGCAGACGTTCGGATCCTGGGCGCGGCCGCGTGTCATCGGCGTCCTCCTCCTGTTTCCCAGCAGGCCGTACGGCCACATTCACGTACACGTATCCCCACGGGAGTTGAAACATGTCCATGTCCACGAATCTTCCTGCCGTCACCGTGCTCGGTCTCGGCCCGATGGGTCGCGCGCTGGCCGGCGCGTTCCTGACGGCGGGCCTGCGGACCACGGTCTGGAACCGCACACCGGGCAAGGACCGGGAACTGATCGAAGCGGGAGCGCACGGAGCGGGATCGGCCGAGGAGGCCGTCGCGGCCGGTGATCTGACCGTGGTCTGCGTGGTGAACTACGACGCGGCCGACGCCCTTCTGCGCACCGAGCCCGTCGCCCGCGCGCTCAAGGGCCGTACCGTCGTGAACCTGACCGCCGACACCCCGGACCGGGCCCGGCGCACCGCGCAGTGGGCGGCCGACCACGGCATCCGCTACCTGGACGGCGCGATCATGACCCCGGCGCCCAGCATCGGCACACCGCAGGCCGTCTTCCTGCACAGCGGACCGCGGGCCCTGTACGAGGAGCACCGGCCCGTGCTGGAGGAGCTGGGCGGTCGGCACACGCACCTCGGCGAGGAGATCGGGCGCGCCGCGACCTTCGACATCGCGCTGCTCGACCTCTTCTGGACGGCCATGGCCGGCTATGCGCACGCCGTGGCCGTCGCACGGGCCGAGGGGGTCACCGCGGGGGAACTCGCGCCTTTCGCGCAGGGCATCGGCGCGATCCTGCCTCCGCTCTTCGCACAGTTCGCGCGGGACGCCGACGACGGCACCTACTCCGGGGCGATCAATCCCCTCACCTCTGCCGCCTCGACCATGGCTCATGTCGTCGACGTCTCCGAGGCCCACGGGATCGACGCGGGCGTGATGCGTGCGGTGGAGGGCATGGCCCGGCGCAGCATCGGCCTCGGCCACGGCACGGACGGCTTCATCCGGGTCGCGGAGGTCCTGGGCCGCCACTGAGCCCAACCGGCCCGGCCGGGCCACGGGGCCGCGCACCGACGTGTTCGGTCGCCGTGCTCGGGCCAGGGGCCGATCCGCACGGCGGCGGGGTCCCGAGGTCGGCGGACCTGCGACTTGTGCCGGACGCGGCACAGTGCGACGCTTCGGTCCGCCGACCGCGACCACGGTCGGCGGTGCAGGTGAGCACCGGTTTTCCCGCAGGGACGAACGGATGTCCAGGGACCGGCCGTGGACGGAATCGGGGAGTGGCGCGATGGAGCTGGAGCTGCGGCATCTGCGGGTGCTGTGTGCGATCGCCGACGCCGGCAGTGTGGGGCGCGCCGCGGCACAGCTCGGCTACTCGCAGCCCGCCGTGAGCACCCAACTGCGCCGCATCGAGCGCCACCTGGGCGAGCCGCTCTTCGAACGCGGCACGAGCGGGGTCCGGCCGACCCGCTACGGCGCCGAGGTCGTCGCCCAGGCCCGCGACGTGCTGACCCGCGCCGATGCGATAGGCCACCGTCCTCCCGCCCTGTGCGAGAGCCGTACCCTGCGCGTGGCGGCGACCAACTCGCCCATGCTGTCCGGCACGGTCTCGCGCGTCCGTGCCCGGCTGCCGGAACTGTCCGTCGCGCTCACCAGCGTGTACGCCTCCTCGCGGATCGTGGAGCTGCTGGAGGAGGGCGCGGTGGACGCGGCCATCGCCGCCGACTATCCGGGCATGGAGCTGCGCCACTCGGACGCGGTGCGGCACCGCGGCATCGTCACGGAGCCCACGTTCGTCGCCCTGCCCTCGCGGCACCGGCTGCGCCAGTGTGCCCAGGTCCAGCTCGCCGATCTGGCCGAGGACGCGTGGTTCGTGACCCCGGACGACGGGGCAGGCTGGCCCGGCGTGTTCTACGACGCCTGTGCGGCGGCCGGGTTCACGCCGGTCACCGTCCATGAGTTCCTCGGTGACCAGACCCAGCTGCAGAGCATGATCGCCGACGGCCTCGGTGTGTCTCTCGTCCAGCCGACGCTGCGGCCGATCCCGCACGTCGTGGTCAGGCCGCTGGTCGGCTCCCCGCTGTGGTGCCGTTATGTGCTGGCCTGGCGGCCCGACACCGTCACCGCGGAGGTCGTGGAGGCCCTGTCCCAGTCCGCCACGGCCGCCTACCGCGAACTCGTCGCGCAGGCGCCCCACCTGCGGGCCTGGGCCTCGCGCACCTGGAGCGCCACCGGGGCGTAGTGCTCCGACCGGTCCCCGAGCGGCCCCCCGACCAGCCCCCGCCCTGCCGCGATGTTATGGACCATCAGTGGCATGTGCTATGTCACACGGCATTGTTGGGGTCGAGGGCCCGCTGAGACAGTGCCTCACACGCCTCAACACCCCACCGAGGCGCATCCTTTCGTGGAGGAATCCAGATGCGCTATCGCTTCGCGCCGCCCAGACGTCTGCCCGGCCGTGCGCACCCCCGTACGGCCGGACGCGTGGCCGGCGCCGCGGCCGTCTGCGTCACCCTGGCCGGGCTGCTGTCCACGCCCGCGCTGGCGGCACCGCAGCCGCACACCGGCCCCGCCCCGTCGCCCCGCGCGCACGCGTCGGTGCCGTCGCCGACCGGTGCGACCACCGCCGTCACCGAGCGCTCCGAGAGCCGGTCCCGGCGGCTCAGCCCGGCCCAACTCCCGCCGCTGCAGCCGCTGTCGGCTCCATCGGCTTCTTCGACCCGCAGAGCCGCCAAGGCGGCCTCCTGCACCCCGGCCGACTTCGGCAGCCGCAGCGGGGCCGCCCTCGTGTCCTTCGTGAAGGCGTCGACGACGGAGTGTGTCAACACCCTCTTCTCGGTGACCGGCAAGGACGCGCACGACGTCTTCCAGCAGTCCCAGATGCTCAGCGTGGCGGCGGCGTTCACCCGCACGGCCGGACAGTACCGCGGCGACGACTCCGGCGGTCTGGAACAGCTCGTCCTGTTCCTGCGGGCCGGATACTACGCGCAGTTCAACCACCCCGGGGACGTCGGCTCGTACAGCAGTCGCCTGACCACGGCCGTCACGGCCGGCCTGGACGCCTTCTTCGCCCGGTCCCACTCGCGCGATGTGACGGCGGTCAACGGCGACATCCTCGGCGAGACCGTCATCCTCACCGACAGCGCCGACCAGCAGGGCCGCTATCTCCCCGTCTACCAGCGGCTGCTGAACGACTACGACAGCTCCTACGACTCCGTGGACAGCATGGTCAGGGCGGTCAACGACGTCTACACCCCGCTGTGGCGCGGCAACTGGAACCCCGACTACGTCGCGGCGGTCGCCGCGGATCCGTCGATCACCGACACCCTGTACGACTTCGCGCTGGAGCACACCGAGCTGCTCGGCACCGACCAGGCCTTCCTGGACTCCAACGCCGGGATGAACCTGGCCCGTTACGTCGAGCACCCGGAACTCCAGGCGACCGTACGGCCCCTGGCCAAGGGCCTGCTGGACCAGTCCGCGATCACCGGCCCGACCGCCGCGCTGTGGGTCGCCGTCGCCACACAGGCCAACGCGTACGACGGCACCGACTGCTCCTACTACGACGTCTGCGACCTGCCGGCCAAGCTCACCGACGCCGCCCTGCCGATCACCCACTCCTGCGACGCGGACCACACCATCCGCGCCGAGTCCCTCGCCGCCACCGACCTCGACGCGGTCTGCGCCAGCGTGCTGCACCAGGACGCCTACTTCCGCGGACTCGTGAAGGCCGACGGCGCGATACCCGGCCAGTACGCCTCCACCATCCAGCTCGTGGTCTTCGCCAGCCGCGCCGACTACCAGACCTACGCCGGCGCGATCTACGGCGTCAGCACCGACAACGGCGGCATCACGCTCGACGGCGACCCGTCCGACCCGAACAACCACACCACGTCGATCATGTACCAGAAGGATTCCGACGACGGCTTCACGGCCCGGATCTGGAACCTCAACCACGAGTACACGCACTTCCTCGACGGCCGCGACGACATGAAGGGCGCTTTCGACCAGCAGATCTCGGTGCCCGACGTGTGGTGGATCGAGGGCCTCGCGGAGTACGTGTCCTACGGCTACCGCAGCCTCGCCGACGACCAGGCGATCCAGGAGGCGGCCGAGCACACGTACCGGCTGAGCACCCTCTTCGAGAACACCTACGACAACAGCGACACCATCCGCACCTATCCGTGGGGCTATCTCGCCGTGCGCTACATGGCAGAGAACCACCCGGACGACATCCAGCAGATGCTCGCCCGCTTCCGCGTCGGTGACTACGCCGGCGGATACGCCGTCTACCACGACGGCATCGGCACCCGTTACGACGCCGACTTCGACCAGTGGCTCACGGCGTGTGCCGCGGGCGCCTGCGCCAAGCCCGCCAAGGCCTGAGCGCACGCGCCGCAGTACGACGGCCGCCGACCGGATGCCCGGTCGGCGGCCGTGGCCGTACGGCGAGCAGGCGTCAGACCGCCGTGGCCGGGTACGTCGGGTACTCGACGCCCGACACGTGCTGGACGACCCGGACGACCTGGCAGGAGTAGCCGAACTCGTTGTCGTACCAGAGGTAGAGGATCGCGTTGTCGCCGTCGACCTTGAGCGCGCCGGCGTCCACGATCGAGGCGTGGCGCGAGCCGATGAAGTCGCTGGAGACCGCGTCGGGCGCCGTGATGAAGTCGATCTGGCGCTTGAGCGGAGAGGTCAGCGACACCTCACGCAGGTAGTCGTGGACCTCCTCGCGGGTGGCCTCGCGGGACAGCTGCAGATTGAGGATGGCGATCGAGACGTCCGGCACGGGGACGCGGATCGAGCTGCCGCTGATCTTCGCCTTGAGGTCCGGCAGGGCCTTGGCGACGGCGGAGGCGGCACCCGTCTCGGTGATCACCATGTTGAGCGGCGCGGAGCGGCCGCGGCGCTCGGACTTGTGGTAGTTGTCCAGCAGGTTCTGGTCGTTGGTGAACGAGTGGACGGTCTCCACGTGGCCGCGCAGCACGCCGTACTCGTCGTCCATCGCCTTCAGCGGCGGGACGATGGCGTTGGTGGTGCAGGAGGCGCAGGACAGGATCTGCTCGTCCGGCTTGATCGTGTCGTGGTTGACGCCGTGCACGATGTTCGGGACGTCGCCCTTGCCCGGCGCGGTGAGGACGACCTTCTCGATGCCGGGGCGCAGATGCTTCGAGAGGCCCTCGCGGTCGCGCCACTTGCCGGTGTTGTCGATGAGGATGGCGTCGCGGATGCCGTACTCGGTGTAGTCGACGACGCTGGGGTCGTCGGCGTAGATCACCTTGATGGCGTTGCCGTTGGCCACGATGGTGCTCTCGGCCTCGTCGACCGTGATCGTGCCCTGGAACTGGCCGTGGATGGAGTCGCGACGCAGCAGGGAGGCGCGCTTGACGATGTCCTGCTCGCCGCCGCCGCGGACGACGATGGCGCGCAGCCGCAGACCGTTGCCGGAGCCGGACTTCTCGATCAGCAGACGGGCGACGAGGCGGCCGATACGGCCGAAGCCGTAGAGCACGACGTCGCGCCCCTCGCCGCGCTCGATCTTGTTGGCGCCCGTGGCCCCGGCGACGGCCTCGGCGGTGAACTCCGCCACGCTCAGACCGCGGTCGTCGGCCTTGTAGGTGGTGACCAGCATGCCGAGGTCGATCTGGGAGGGACCGAGGTCGAGCGCGGTCAGAGCCTGAAGGAACGGCATCGTCTCGATGACCGACAGCTCGGCGCCCGCGATCTGCCGGGCGAAGCGGTGGGTCTTGAGGATGCTGACCACCGACTTGTTCACCAGGGAGCGGCTGTGCAGCAGGACGGTCACGTCCCGCTCGCGGTGCAGCTTCCCGATGAGCGGGATCATCGACTCCGCGATCTCCTCGCGGGTCTTCCAGTTGGTGAACGAGTCGTCGTTGACAGTCACGGATCCATCTTTCGAGCTAGGCAGCGCTCATATGCTAACCAGGCCTCTCAAGTGCTTCTCCAGCAGGGGTGGAGTAAGGGATTTGCACCCATTCCTTGACTGATTCCTGAATCAGGGTGGAAGTGCGTAAGAAACCCGAGTCGCGGATTGCACGTCTTACCTGGCGTGCCCAAGGTCAACAGAGTGAGCACCTCCTCCGTACCGCGGCCCGAATCGGCCGCCCCGTCCCGTCCCCTCCGCCCCCCGACCCTGCCCTGGATCGCCCGGCGCGGGATCCCGGAGGGGGCGCTGGCGGCCCTCGCCCTGTTCGCGGCCGTGCGGCTCGCCGGGATCGTCATGGTGATCGTCACGAACGCCGTCCGGGGGCATCCGCTGATCAGGAGCTTCGCTCACTCCTGGGACTCCCGCTGGTACCTGCACATCGCCGCCCAGGGGTACGGCCACCGGATCTGGATCACCCCGCAGGGCGCCGTCCAGAGCGACTGGGCGTTCTTCCCCCTGTACCCCGGGCTCATCAGGGCCCTGACCACCGTGCTGCCGTTCAGCCCGGGCCAGGCCGCCCTGCTCATCGCCTGGATCGCCGCCGGCGTGGCGGCGTACGGCGTGTACGTCATCGGCCACCATCTCTACGGGCGCGGGGTCGCCACCGCGCTGGTCGCCCTGTGGGCCGCTCTGCCGCACGCGGTCGAACTGACGATCGCCTACACCGAGTCGCTGTTCGCCGCGCTCGCCGTGTGGGCCCTGTACTGCGTGCTCAAGGGCCGCTGGCTGTGGGCCGGGACCCTGGCCGTGCTCGCGGGACTGTCCCGGCCGAGCGGTTTCGCGGTGGCGGTGGCCGTCTCGCTCGCCGCCGCCCATGAGGCGCTGCGGCAACGCGGCCGGGTCCCGGCGAGCCTGTGGGCCGGTGCCGTGATCGCCCCGTTGGGCTGGCTCGGCTATGTGCTGTGGGTCGGCGGACAGACGGGCGACGTGCTCGGCGGCTACTTCAAGGTGCAGAGCGCCTGGGACTCCCGGTTCGACCTCGGTGTCGGCTCGGCGCGCTTCCTGAAGGGCCTGCTGCTGCACGGCGGAGGCGTCGTCTACCCGGCGGCCCTGGTGATAGTCGCGGCCGGTGTCCTGCTGTTCGCGCTGCTCTGCCTGGAACGCGCTCCGCTGGCCCTGGTGGTCTTCGCGGGCGTCCTGATCCTGCTCGTGGTCGGCGGCTCCGGCTCCTTCTCCTCCAAGCCGCGGTTCCTGCTGCCGGCCTTCCCGCTCCTCATCCCCATGGCCCGCGCCCTCACCCGGACCTGGCGGGTCCGCCCGGCGCACGTCGTGGTCGTCTACTGCGGCCTCACCGTCGTGTCCCTGCTCTTCGGTGCCTATGTGGCGGTGGTGGCCCGCTCGCCGCTGTGAGCCGGCGGTCAGGCCCGTGGCCGGCGGTACGAGAGGGGTGAGAGTTCGGAAAGGGAGATCTGACCTGGTTCGGGCGCCGATGCGGCGTGATCGGTAGGTATAGGTAAAATCTAGGCGTTTGCCGAAGATTCAGGCGGAAGGCCGCCGAAGGCCACCGCCGCGCCGGAAGTGATCGATGCCCCGCAAGCGCTCCATGGACGACGGCGACGAGCTGCTGGCCAGACTCGGTTCGCTCACCGCCCAGGCACGCGAGCGCGCGGAACTGCAGCGCACCCAGGTCGAACTGGCCATCGCACTGCAGCGCGGCATGCTGCCCCGGGACCTGCCCACCGCACCAGGCCTGCACATCGCCGTCCGCTACGCACCGGCCAACCTCGGTCTCAACGTGGGTGGCGACTGGTACGACGCGTTCGCCCTGCCCGACGGGCGGATCGGGCTGTCCATCGGCGACGTGCAGGGGCACAACATCGAGGCCGCCGCCTTCATGGGCCAGGTACGGGCCGGACTGCGTGCCCTCGCCTCCGTTACCGGCGAGCCGGGCGAACTGCTCACCCGCACCAACGACCTGCTGCTCTCGCTGGGCAGCGATCTCTTCGCCACCTGCACCTTCATGCGCCTCGACCCGGCCACCGGGGTGCTGGAGAGCGCACGGGCCGGCCACATCCCGTTCGTGTGGGCCACGGCGGACGGCAAGTCCGGCGTCGTCGACGACGAGGGCGGGCCGCCGCTCGGCATCGACAAGGACATGGAGTTCCCCGTGAGCCGGCACCGGCTCACCACGGGCGGAGTCTTCGTCATGGTCACCGACGGTGTGGTGGAGGGCCCCTCGCTGAACATCGAGGAGGGCCTCGACCAGGTGGTACGCCTCGCCGGCATCGCCGCCGTCGCCGGCCTGCAGCCCCATGCGCTGGCCGCCGCCGTGATCAAGGGCGCCGAGAGCGTCGGGCACGAGGACGACGCGGCCGTCCTCGTCGTCGGCCTGGACGGTCCCGTGCGGCTCTGACCACCCCGGCCGGGCGCCGGAAGAGCGGTCGGGGAGCAGGCCGTGGCCGCCCGGGGCGGGCGCCGCTCACGCCGCCGGGGATTCAGCCGTAGGGCTGGACGCCACCGGCCCTCGCCTCGCCGACCCGCAGCCGTCGGTGTGAGATTGCTGCTGTGGTGGGTACCGAGGATCTGCGCCGGCCGGGCGGCTACGCCGTCCAGGTGCTGGCCGTCGCGGCCTGCTACTACGGCGCCGGCCGCCTCGGGCTCCTGCGGGAACTCTCCGTCGAGGGCGCCGTCGTCACCCCCATCTGGCCGCCGACCGGCGTCGCCGTCGCCGCCCTGCTGATCCTCGGCCTGGGCTGCTGGCCCGGCATCACGATCGGCGCGCTGTTCGTGGTGATGTCCATCACCACCCCGCACTTCGACGTGCTCGGTACGATCGCCGCCCAGACCGCCGCACCGGTGGCCGCGGTGCTCATGCTGCGGCGGGCCGGGTTCCACACCGACCTCGGCCGGTTGCGGGACGGCGTCGCGCTGGTGTTCCTCGGCGCGCTGGCCGCCATGCTGATCAGCTCGACCGCCGGCGCGGGCCTCCTCGTCCTCACCGACAAGCTCGATCCGCAGAGCTTCTGCCCCGTCTGGCTGGCCTGGTGGGTGGGCGACGCCATGGGCGTCCTGCTCGTCACCCCGCTGCTGCTGTTGCTGCACGGTGCGCGCTGGCCGCCGCACCTCGCCCGCTGGAAGGAGGCGACAGCGCTGGCCGTCGTCGCCTGCTGTGTGGTGCCGGTGGCCGTCCACAGCTCGCTCAGCCTGCTCTACCTCGTCTACCCGCTCCTCATCTGGGCCGCCCTGCGCTTCCAGCTCCTGGGCAGCGTGCTGTGCGCGCTGCTGACGTCCGTGGTGGCCGCCGTCGCGGCGACGGACGGGTCCGGCGCCTTCGCGGGCCTGGGCCGGATCGAGGTCATGGCGAAGCTCCAGACGTTCAACGGCTCGATGGCCCTGACCGCGCTCCTGCTCTCCGCGCTGATCACCGAGCAGCGCAACACCCGTAGCTCGGTGGAGAAGGCCTGCCAGGAACTGGTCGAGGTGCTGGAGCACCTGAACGCGGGCGACGCCCCACCGCCCCGGCCGCAACCGGACACCGGCGACACCACCGGCATGGACGAGGGGCCCCGGCCCGCCGGGCCCCGCTGAGGGAAGAGTGCCCGTCTTCCGCCCCCGTCACCGGCCCGACGGAGCCCCCGTGTCCAGCAACTCCGTCACGAGCTGTCGCGCGTACGCGGCGTCCAGCCCGTCCGGGCGGAACAGGATCCGGTACATCAGGGGGGCGACGACGCGGTCCAGGACCGTCTCGATGCCGGGGGCGCGCTGTGTGCGGTCGGCCGCACGGGCGACGATGGCGTCGACCTGCTCGGCCGCGTAGGCCGAGCACTGGCCGGCGTTGCCGCCGTCCGGGCTGCCGAGCAGGGCGTCGCGGATGTACGCCCGGCCCGCGGGGGAGGCCATCTCCTCGAGGAACTGCTCGGCCCAGGCCGTCAGATCGGCCCGCAGGTCTCCGTGGTCGTGGGGCTCCGTCTCGGGGCGCAGGCGCTCCACGGCGACGTCGGACAGCAGCTCCTGCAAGTCGCCCCAGCGGCGGTAGATCGTCGACGGCGTGACCCCCGCGCGCTGGGCGACCAGGGGCACCGTCAGCGCGTCGCGTCCCACCTCCGCCGTGAGTTCGCGGACAGCCGTGTGCACCGATGCCTGGACCCGGGCGCTGCGCCCGCCGGGACGCACCATCTGCTTGCGAGTCATGCACCCCACCTTAAAGCCCAATCCTTGCGTTTGTCGGGTCGCCCGCCGCTGCCAGCGTCACGGACGCCTAAAGCTAACCGTTTGCGTTTGGTGCATGCATGGCCCTAGTCTAACTAAAGGCAAACCGATTGCCTTTAGTTGAAGGAGGAGCTTGATCATGCAGTCCTCGCCCGCCGCCCCCCTGCCGTCCTGGTCCGTGGGCGACGTCACGGTCCACCGCGTCGACGAGGTGCCGCTGCCGCCCGCGACCGGCGAGTGGCTCCTGCCCGACGCTCGCCCCGACGTGGTCACCGCCCAGGACTGGCTGCACCCGCACTTCGCCGACCCGGAGGGCACCCTGCACATCGACAGCCACAGCTTCGCGTTCGTCGTGGACGGGCTGCGCGTCCTCGTCGACACCGGCATCGGCAACGGCAAGCAGCGGGCCAACCCGGCCTGGCACGATCTGGACACCCCGTACCTGGAGCGCCTCACGGCCGCCGGGTTCCCCCCGGACTCCGTCGACCTGGTGATCCTCACTCATCTGCACGCCGACCACGTCGGCTGGAACACCCGCGAGGAGAACGGCGCCTGGGTCCCCACCTTTCCGCGCGCCCGCTACCTCACCTCACGCGCCGAGCGGGACTTCTGGGCCGGGTACGACATGGAGGAGGCGCGCCGGCAGATGTTCGACGACTCCGTGGTCCCGGTCGAGCGGGCGGGGCTGCTGGACCTCGTCGACGTCCCGGCCGAGGGTGCCGAGATCGCCCCCGGACTCCGTCTCGTGCCCACGCCCGGACACACCCCCGGCCATGTCGCCGTCGAGCTGACCAGCCGGGGTGAGCGGGCCCTGATCACCGGTGACTGCATCCACCATCCGGTCCAGCTCGCCCACCCCGCCATCGGCGCCTGCGTCGACATCGACCCGGGGCAGTCGGAGGCCTCGCGCCGCGCACTGCTCCGGTCGGTCGCGGGTACGGACACCCTGCTGCTCGGCACCCACTTCGCCCCGCCCACCGCCGGCCGCGTGGTCGCGCACGGGGACGCCTACCGGATCCTGCCCGTTCCGGCGGCCTGAGCGAGCTGCGGTGGGGCGACGATCCCGCCCCTTCAGGTCTGCCGGGCGTGCGTCGGGTCGTGAGCCACCTCGTCCGGGCGCCCGCGGCGCGATCCGTGCGTCCGCCGGTCGCGCCGCCAGTCGAGGGTCGCGAGCGCCAGCGCCGCCAGCATGCCGACGAGGGCGGTGCCCAGTGCGGTGACGAGAGCGCCCCGGTAGTCGTGGCTCCTGCCGAGCACCAGATAGAACAGGCCGGGCAGGGCGGCGGTCCCCACCGCGGCGCCGAGCCGCTGTCCGGTCTGCAGGGCGCCGCCCGCCGCGCCCGCCATGTGCACGGGTACGTCCCGCAGCGTCATGGTGATGTTGGGCGAGACCACGAAGCCGCTGCCGACGCCGCCGAGGAACAGGACGGGGGCCGCGACCCAGGTCGCGAGGCCGAGGGGGGCGAAACGCAGCAGCAGCGCGGTACCGCCCAGACCGAGGATCACGCCCGAGAGGCCGCACACGGTGAGCAGCCGGCCGAACCGGTCCACCAGCCGGCCCGCGACCACGGCCGCGCTCGCCGAGCCCAGGGCGAAGGGGGTCACGGCGAGACCGGAGCGCAGCGGGGAGAAACCCAGGCCGTGCTGGAAGAAGAGCGCGAAGACCAGCCACACGCCACTGAATCCGATGAAGTACAGCGTGCCCACGCCGGCACCGACGGCGTAGCCGCGCACAGTGGTGAACAGACGCGGGTCGAGCAGCGGCGGGGCGCCCCGGGCGAGAAGGCGGCGCTGCCACCGGACGAAGCCGGTGAGGACCATGGCGCCCGCCGGGAACAGCCACCACAGCCGGCCGAGTCCGCCGGAGTCCGCCTGGACCAGCGGGAACATCAGCGCGAGGACGCCCGCGCCGAGGAGGAGCACGCCGGGCACGTCCACCTGCCCCCGACCGGAACGCCGGGTGCTGGGCAGCAGCCGGCGGCCGAGCAGGACGGCGAGGATGCCGATGGGGACGTTGACGTAGAAGATCCACCGCCAGCCCTGGGCGCCGGAGGCGAGGGCGAGGATGGCGCCGCCGGTGAGGGGGCCGACGGCGGACGATATGCCGACGGTGGAGCCGAAGAGACCGAAGGCGCGGCCGCGTTCGGCGCCACGGAACATCTGCTGGATGAGCGCGGAGTTCTGCGGTGCCATGAAGCCGGCCGCCAGCCCCTGGGCGAGGCGGGCCACCACCAGCAGCGTGATGTCGGGCGCCGCCCCGCAGGCCGCGCTGCACACGACGAAGCAGCCGAGGGCGAGCAGGAAGATACGGCGCCGGTCCAGGGCGTCGCCGAGCCGGCCCGCGGTGACGAGGGCGAGGGCGAAGGCGAGCGCGTATCCGGACACCACCCACTGCACCTGCGCGGGAGAAGCGTGCAGATCCCGCTGGACGGTGGGCAGGGCGACCGCCACGATCGTCACGTCCAGCAGGCTCATGAAACCGGCCACCAGGGTCACCCACAGGGCCCGCCACCGGCGCGGATCCGGCTCGTACCCGGTCTCCTGAGCGCCCTTCGCGCCGCCTTCCGCCGCTGACGCCGCCGCTGTCACGTGGGCTCCTCTCACCAAGGGCGCACCCGGTCCGCCGCAGCCCGGGCGAACCACGTTCCCCCACCCGGGCGCCGACACAGACCAGCCTGCTCCCGCGACCCTCCCGGAGCAAAGGCAGGGTCACGTCCACCCACCCCGGAATCCGACCTCACCGCGAGGCGAACTTTTCCCGCACATCCGGCATCACACCTGAGGCAAGGCCCATTACCGATTCCTGGACGAACGGGAGAACGCACACCATGACTCACCAGCACCGGATCGACACGCCTCGGCCCGCCCTGCTTCCCCGCTCCGACCGGCGGCGCCGGCTCGTGCGCGCGACGCTCGCCGCGGCCGGCGTCGCCGCGCTGGGGATCGCCGGCGCGGGAGCGGCCCAGGCCGCCGGGGCGGGTGCCGCGACGGCGACGCCCACCTGCGCCGTCTCCGCGCTGAGCGCCTCCTTCGGCGAGGGGCTGGCCGGCGGCATGAACCATCAGGGTGTGGTGCTCAGGCTCAAGAACACCGGCGCTCACACCTGCCTGCTGCGGGGGTACCCGGGCCTCGGCCTGGAGAACGCCGCGCACCGCACGCTCCACTCGACCACCCACCGGGGCGACACCTGGTACGCGAAGAGCCCTGCCAAGTCCACCCTGACGCTCCGCACGGGGCAGAGCGTGGAGGCGGTCGTCTCGTGGACGCACGCCAACACCGGCACCTCCGACGCCGTCCACGCCGCCTATCTCGAGGTCACGCCGCCCGCGGCCACCGGCCACAAGACGCTCGCGTTCCCGCAGTGGGTCGACAACGGCGACCTCAGCGTCACCGCGCTCGCCTACCGGATCCACGTCAACCCCTGAGCCCTTCCCGACCATGACAGAAGAGGCCTGACGGCGGCACGCCGTCAGGCCTCTTCGCCGTCGAGACGCCCTCGCCGCCCGGATTGCTTATCCTTGGTTGAACAGTTCAGACTGATAAACCTATGGTGAGTAACCATGGACACCGTCGTACTCGCCGCCGAGCTGAAACTGGCCATGGGCCGGATCGTCCGCCGACTGCGCCAGGCGCACGCGGTCGGGGACATCACGCTGTCCGGCGTCTCGGTGCTGGCCCGGCTGGCCCGTACCGGCCCGGACTCGCCCGGCTCGCTCGCCGAGTCGGAACGCGTCCGGCCGCAGGCGATGGCCAGCACGCTCGCCGGACTCGAACAACGCGCCCTGGTCAGCCGCAGCCCCGACACGGCCGACGGCCGCCGGTCCATCGTCTCCCTCACCGACGAGGGCCGCAGCGTGCTGGAGCAGCGCCGCTCCGAGTCCGTGGGCCGCCTCGCCCACGCACTGGACGAGTTCACCCCGCAGGAACGGCAGGCCCTGCACGACGTCCTGCCCCTGCTCGACCGACTGGCGGAACGACTGTGACAGGCTCCGCACCCGCCCCGGGCGGCCCCGCCGACAGCGGCATACGCGCCCGGCTGCTCGCCCGCTCCGCCCGGCTGCGGGACACGCCCCCGGGCCCCGGCTACAAGTGGGTCGCGCTCTCCAACACCACGCTCGGCGTCCTGATCGCCACCATGGACGCCTCCATCGTGATCATCTCGCTGCCGGCGATCTTCCGCGGGATCGGCCTCGACCCGCTCGCGGCCGGAAACATCGGCTACCTGCTGTGGATGATCCTCGGCTATCTGCTGGTCTCGGCCGTCCTCGTGGTCGTCCTCGGCCGGCTCGGCGACATGTTCGGCCGCGTCCGGATCTACAACCTCGGCTTCCTGGTCTTCGCATGCGCCTCTGTCGCCCTGTCGCTCGACCCCTTCCGGGCGGGCGCGGGCGCGTTGTGGCTGATCCTGTGGCGCATCGTGCAGGCCTTCGGCGGCTCCATGCTCACCGCCAACTCGGCCGCCATCCTCACCGACGCCTTCCCGTCCCGGCAGCGCGGCATGGCTCTCGGCATCAACCAGATCACCGCGCTCGCCGGGCAGTTCCTCGGACTGCTCGCCGGCGGTCTGCTCGCCGCGGTCGACTGGCGCGCGGTGTTCTGGGTGAGCGTCCCGGTCAGCATCACCGGCACCGTCTGGTCGTATCTGAGCCTGCGCGAGACCTCGGCCGGCGCGCGCGGCCGTATCGACTGGCTCGGCAACCTCACCTTCGCCTCGGGCGCCGGCATTCTGCTGGCCGGTATCACCTACGGCATCCAGCCCTACGGCGGCCATGCCACCGGCTGGACCAACCCCTGGGTGCTCACGGGCCTGATCGGCGGGCTCTTCCTGCTGCTGGTGTTCTGCGTCGTCGAGGCACGGGTCGCCGAGCCGATGTTCCGGCTGTCGTTGTTCAAGGTGCGGGCGTTCGCCGCCGGCAACCTGGCCGCCCTGCTGACCGCGATCGCCCGCGGCGGACTCCAGTTCATGCTGATCATCTGGCTGCAGGGCATCTGGCTGCCGCTGCACGGCTACGCCTTCGAGGACACCCCGCTGTGGGCCGGCATCTTCATGCTGCCGCTCACCCTCGGCTTCCTCGTCGCCGGGCCGGTGTCCGGCTATCTGTCCGACCGGTTCGGTGCCCGCGTCTTCTCCACCGCCGGACTGCTCGTCGTCGCCGGGTCCTTCCTCGGCCTGCTGGCCGTGCCCGTGAACTTCGACTACGGCGTCTTCGCGGGGCTGCTGCTGCTCAACGGCCTGGGCCAGGGCATGTTCTCCGCGCCCAACACCTCCTCCATCATGGGCAGCGTGCCGTCGCGCTACCGGGGCGTGGCCTCCGGGATGCGCTCCACCTTCCAGAACTCGGGTACGGCCCTGTCCATCGGGGTGTTCTTCTCGCTGATGGTCTCCGGTCTCGCGAGCACTCTGCCGAACACGCTCAGCAGCGGACTCCAGGCGCACGGCGTGCCCGCCGGGACCGCGCACGAGGCGGCCTCGCTGCCGCCGGTCAGCACCTTGTTCGCCACGTTTCTCGGCAACAACCCGATCGGCCACCTGCTCGGCGGCAGCGGCACCCTGGACCACCTCGCCGCCGCCCAGCGCGCCACCCTGACCGGCCACACCTTCTTCCCGGAGCTGGTCTCCGGACCCTTCCACCACGGCCTCACCATCGTCTTCAGCGTGGCCGCCGGCATGGCCCTGGTCTCCGCGCTCGCCTCCGCCCTGCGGGGCGGACACGAACGCGCCGACGACGACACGTCCGGGCCCGGCGGGCCGGACCACGGCACGAAAGGACACCCGACATGGCGCACAGCGCGCTCCTCGTGATGGACGTCCAGCGCTCCATCGTGGACCGCTTCGACGACGACGGCGGCCTTCTGCCGCGCCTCGCCGAGGCGGTCGGGGCCGCCCGCTCGGTCGGGCTGCCGGTGATCCACGTGGTCGTCGGCTTCCGCCCCGGGCACCCCGAAGTCAGCCCGCGCAACCAGGTGTTCAACACGCTCGCCGGTTCCGGCCGGTTCACCGGGGGCGACCCCGGGGCGGAGATCCATCCGGACGTGGCTCCGCGCCCGGACGAGGTGGTGGTCACCAAGCGGCGCGTGAGCGCGTTCGCGGGCAGCGACCTCGACATGGTGCTGCGGGCGGGCGGGATCGACCATCTGGTGCTCAGCGGCATCGCCACCAGCGGGGTCGTCCTGTCCACCCTGCGCCAGGCCGCCGACCTCGACTACCGGCTGACCGTGCTGGCCGACGGCTGCCTGGACAGCGACCCGGAGGTGCACGACGTCCTCACCGGCAAGGTCTTCCCGCGCCAGGCGGCCGTACTGTCCGTCGCCGAGTGGGCCAAGGACCTCGCCGCGTACCGTTCCTGACCGGACCGGGCGAGGAGGTGGTCGAGGTCGTCACGGGGACCGTCCGGACACCGGGCCGTCTCACGGCCACCGGCCACCGGCCCTTCGGCCCGAGTCCGTGGACGGCGAGGGTGATCGGTCAGTGCGCGCGGCGCCGCCGTACGAGGTGCCGTACGACGAAGGCGGCGACCAGCACGCCGGCGGCGACGAGGACGTACAGCTGATAGCGCGAGACCTCGTCGTAGACGGTCGTGATGTGGGTGCCGACCAGGTAGGCCAGAGTCGTCCAGAGACCGACCCACAGGGCCGCGCCGAGCGCGTTGAAGGCGAGGAAGCGGCGCCAGTGCATGCCCGTGGTGCCGGCGATGACGCCGTTGGCCTGGCGCAGGCCCTCGATGAACCGGGCCACGGTCACGACCTTGCCACCGTGCCGGCCGAAGAACTCCTCGGCGGCCGTGAACCGCTTCGGCGTCAGGAAGACGTACCGTCCCCACCGGTGCACGAGGACCCGACCGCCGACCCGGCCGACCAGATAGCCGATGTTGTCCCCGACGACGGCCGCGGCGAACGCGATGAGCGCCACGGCCCAGACGTTCAGCCGCCCCGCGCCCGCGTACACCCCCGCGGCCAGCAGGATCGTCTCGCCGGGCGCGGGCACTCCGAAGTCCTCCACCAGGACCACGGCCCCCACCGCCCAGTAGCCGTAGTGGCCGAGCAGGGGCGCCAGATGCGCCAGCGGACCCGGAAGCGGAGGGGCGGCCATGCCTCCACGGTACGACGCCGCGATCAGCGGGCCGTTGCCCGGCGGCCGCGCGCCTCAGGGCCGCCCGACGGTGTCCGGGTCGCGCAGCACGGCGCCCGAGTCCTCGGCCGCCGGGGCCTCGCCCGCCGCCTCCACTGCCGTACGGCGGGCCGTCCGGCCGGTCAGCCGCAGGGCGAGCGGCTCGGTGCAACGGGCCGTCAGCGGGCCGAGGACGACGAGGATCAGCACGTAGGCCGTGGCCAGCGGACCGAGGTCGGAGTCGATTCCGGCGGTGACGGCGAGTCCGGCGATGACGATGGAGAACTCGCCGCGCGCGACCAGGGTGCCGCCGGCCCGCCAGCGGCCCCTGGCCGAGATGCCCGCGCGCCGGGCCGCCCAGTAGCCGGTCGCGATCTTGGTGAGGGTGGTCACGACGGCGAGGGCCAGCGCGGGCAGCAGCACGGGCGGGATGCTCGCCGGGTCGGTGTGCAGGCCGAAGAAGACGAAGAACACCGCCGCGAACAGATCCCGCAGCGGTGCGAGGAGATGGTGCGCGCCCTCGGCGACCTCCCCGGACAGGGCGATCCCGACGAGGAACGCGCCGACGGCCGCCGAGACCTGCAGTTGCTGTGCGACTCCGGCGACGAGCAGCGTCAGCCCGAGCACCACCAGCAGCAGCTTCTCGGGGTCGTCGGTGGAGACGAAGCGGGAGATGTGCCGGCCGTAGCGCACCGCCAGCAGCAGCACCAGGCCCGCCACCCCGAGCGCGACGGCCAGGGTGACACTGCCGGCGGCGAAGCCGGTGCCGGCCAGCAGCGCGGTGACGACCGGCAGATAGACCGCCATGGACAGGTCCTCCAGCACCAGGATGCTGAGGATCACCGGGGTCTCCCGGTTGCCGAGGCGGCCGAGGTCGCCGAGCACCTTGGCGATGACCCCGGACGAGGAGATCCAGGTGATGCCGGCGAGTACGACGGCGGCGATCGGGCCCCAGCCCAGCAGCAGCGCCATGGCGGCGCCCGGCAGCGCGTTCAGGGCGGCGTCGAGGATGCCTGCCGGGTACTGGGTCTTGAGGTTGGAGACGAGATCGCCGGCCGTGTACTCCAGGCCCAGCATGAGCAGCAGCAGGACGACGCCGATCTCGGCGCCGATCGCCACGAACTCCTCGCTGGCGCCGAGCGGCAGCAGTCCGCCCTCGCCGAAGGCCAGACCGGCCAGCAGATAGAGCGGGATCGGGGAGAACCGCAGGCGCGCGGCGAGCCGGCCGAGCAGTCCGAGGCCCAGGATGATGGCGCCGAACTCGATCAGGAAGACGGCGGAGGAGTGCATCGCGATCACGCCCGGCCGAGTATCGCGGCGGCCGCGTCGACGCCCTCGCGGGTGCCGATCACGATCAGTGCGTCCCCGCCGGCCAGCCGGAAGCCGGGGCCGGGGGAGGGGATCGCCTCGGCGCGCCGCAGGACGGCCACGATCGACACGCCGGTCTCGGTGCGCATCCGGGTGTCACCGAGCAGTCGGCCGTTCCAGTACGACGACCCGGACAGCGCGATCCGCTCGGCGACCAGGCCCAGTTCCGTCGTCGACAGCAGGCCGGGGCTGTGGTGCGTCGGCTTCAGCGTGTCCGCCAGGGCTTCGGCCTCCTGGCCCGACAGCCGGACCGACAGCGCGCAGGCGTCGGGGTCCTCGCCCTGATAGGCGTTCAGCGTTCTCGACCCGTCCCGGTGGGCGACCACCGACAGCCTGCGCTGTTCGCGGGTCGTCAGGTCGTACCGGACGCCGATGCCCGGCAACGGCGTCCTGCTCGTGCGTACGGCGCCCATGGCTGCCCCCCTGCCCGACTTGAACGTTTCTTGGTGAAACGATTACTCGGAGCTTAACCCGGCGGTGTGCGGTCGCCGGAAGGGCCCCGGTCGGGCAGAGGGTGCGCCGGGCCGTCAGTCCGAGGGGATCGCGTCCCGGTCGTCGGCCGGGGCCGCCTGGCATGCGTGGCACAGCTCGTGGTCCCCGTCGCGGGTGACGACGGTGCCCCAGCCGAGGCACACCTCGCAGTCGCGGGCGAGGCCCAGGTCGGGGCGGGGAGGCAGGAGAGGGGTGCGGTGGGCTCCGTGCGCCATGTGGTGCCGGCTCCTTGGAGATCGCGGGGGGTCAGGGGGGTTGTCTTGGGTGATGACAACGCTGTCTGGTGCCTTAATTATGTCCGACATGCCCCATCTGTCTGTGACGAACGTCACTCTGGGCCCACTTCTCCGCGGTGGCCCGGCGAATCAGCCGAGCCGGCCCAGTCGGGCCTCCTGCCACAGGTCCACGCCGCCCTCGGTCGCGTACGTGTCGATCTCGGCCAGCTCGTCCGGCGTGAAGTCCAGGTTCTCCAGCGCGGCGACGTTCTGCTCCAGCTGCTCGGTGCGGGAGGCGCCGATGACGAGCGACGTCACCCGCTCGTCGCGCAGCGCCCAGGCCAGCGCCAGCTGTGCCAGCGTCTGCCCGCGCCGCGCCGCGATGTCGTCGAGGGCGCGCAGCCGCCGCAGCATGTCGTCGGTCAGCCAGGACGCGTCGAAGGACGTACCCTGCGCCGCCCGCGAGTCTCCCGGCACGCCGTCCAGGTAGCGGCCGGTCAGCAGGCCCTGGGCGAGCGCCGTGAAGCCGATGACCCCGAAGCCTTCCTCCTCGGCCGCCCGCAGCAGGCCGTCCGTCTCGATCCAGCGGTTGAGCATGCTGTACGACGGCTGGTGGATCAGCAGCGGGGTGCCCAGGTCCCGGAGGATCGCCGCCGCCTGCCGGGTGCGCTCGGCGTCGTAGGAGGAGATGCCGACATAGAGGGCCTTGCCCTGGCGTACGGCCGTGTCGAGCGCGCCCATCGTCTCCTCGAGCGGCGTGCTGGCGTCCAGCCGGTGGGAGTAGAAGATGTCCACGTAGTCCACGCCCATCCGGCGCAGCGACTGGTCCAGCGAGGCCAGCACGTACTTGCGGGAGCCGCCGCCCTGCCCGTAGGGGCCGGGCCACATGTCCCAGCCGGCCTTGGTGGAGATCACCAGCTCGTCCCGGTAGGGCGCGAGGTCCCGCTTCAGCAGCCGGCCGAAGTTCTGCTCGGCCGCCCCGTACGGCGGGCCGTAGTTGTTGGCCAGGTCGTGGTGGGTGATCCCGAGGTCGAAGGCGCGCAGGGCGATCTCGCGCTGGGTCTCGAAGGCGCGGTCGTCGCCGAAGTTGTGCCAGTAGCCGAGGGACAGGACGGGCAGGTCCAGTCCCGAGCGGCCGGTGCGCCGGTAGCGCATGGTGCCGTCGTAGCGTGCGGGGTCCGCGACGTGGGTCATCGGGTCTTCTCCGGGTGGTGCCGTAGGGGTGCCCCTCCGTGTACGGACGGGTTCGTCCACCCTGCGTGCGCGCGCCGCACAAGTCCAACCGCCGTACCGGATGGGATTGAGCGCTTCCGTTTCTGAATCGAGCGCCGCCGTTCTGTGCCACCGGATGCGGTTGTCCGATCCTACGAACTTCGCGCGGGCCGGGTTCCGGGCGGCCTCAGGCTTTGATAGGAAACTTTCCTACCAGTGCCGGTCCGGACCAACTCCCCACCCCCCGCCTCGACTTGGAGTCCCTGTGGTGCACGAAGACCGCGAAACAGCCCCCCGCACCGTCTCCCGCCGCACGCTCGTCGCCGTGCTCGGCGCCGCCGTCGCCTCCGGTGCCCTGCTCGGCACCGAGCGCGCGATGGCGGCACCCACCGCACGGGCGGCGTCGACGGGTCTCGACGACCCGGCGAAGAAGGAGATCGCCATGAAGCTCGTGTCGAGCGCGGAGAACTCCTCGCTCGACTGGAAGGCCCAGTACAAGTACATCGAGGACATCGGCGACGGCCGCGGCTACACCGCCGGCATCATAGGCTTCTGTTCCGGCACCGGCGACATGCTCGACCTCATCCAGCTCTACGCCGACCGCGAGCCCGGCAACGTCCTCGCCAAGTACCTGCCCGCCCTGCGCAAGGTCAACGGCACCGATTCGCACGCCGGTCTCGACCCCAACTTCCCCAAGGACTGGCGCACGGCCGCCAAGGACACCGTGTTCCAGCAGTGCCAGAACGACGAACGCGACCGCGTCTACTTCAACCCCGCGGTCGCCCAGGGCAAGACGGACGGCCTGCGCACCCTCGGCCAGTTCTGCTACTACGACGCCATCGTGATGCACGGCGACGGCGACGACCCCACCAGCTTCGGCAACATCCGCAAGCGCGCCCTGCGCAGCGCCAAGCCCCCGGCGCAGGGCGGCAACGAGACGACGTACCTCAACGCCTTCCTCGACGCCCGGGTGTGGGCCATGAAGCAGGAGGAGGCGCACAGCGACACCACGCGCGTCGACACCGAGCAGCGGGTGTTCCTGCGCAAGGGCAACCTGGACCTGAACACCCCGCTGGACTGGAAGGTGTACGGGGACAGCTACCACATCGGCTGATCCCGGGGTCGGCCGGCAAGCCGCGTCAGGCCGTCAGGCCGTTGGACCATCGGACCTTGAAGCCGTCAGGCCGTCGGGCCCTCGGGCACGGTTCCCGGGGCACCGGGGCACCGGGGCACCGGGGCGCGGCCCGGCGGCCTGACGCGTGGTGATGCGCCGGATGACGCAGACCGCCAGGGCGGCGGCCAGGACGCAGCTCGCCTCCGTCACCGCGAGCACCGGCAGCGAGGTGCCGCCGCCCAGACGCAACGAGCGAGGAACCAGGGCGCTCTGACGGTGGATCCGGTCACGGTGGACCCCTGTCGGGCAGGGCGCCCCGCACGGCGGCACGGTGCGAAGATCGGAAGCACCGGATCACCAGGTGGCGCGCACTCGCGTGTCAGGACCCTGACGAGGAAAGATGGGCGGTGAGCGATCGATCCGACGATGCGGAGGAACGGACCCATGCCGCACGAGCGAGCCGGCCGGCCGGCCGGTCCCGAGGACCTTGTCGACGTGGCCCGGCTGGTCACGGCGTACTACGCACTGCACCCGGACCCGGCCGATCCGGCACAGCGGGTGGCCTTCGGCACCTCCGGGCACCGGGGCTCGTCCCTGGCGAGCGCCTTCAACGAGGACCACATCGCCGCCACCAGCCAGGCCATCTGCGAGTACCGCTCGGCCCAGGGCACCGACGGCCCCCTCTTCCTCGGCGCCGACACCCACGCCCTGTCCGAGCCCGCGAAGGTCACCGCACTGGAAGTGCTGGCAGCCAACGGCGTGACCGTGCTCCTGGACGGCGCCGACGGCTACACGCCCACCCCCGCCGTCTCGCACGCGATCCTCAGCCACAACCGCGGCCGCACCCGAGGCCTCGCCGACGGCATCGTCGTCACCCCCTCCCACAACCCGCCCGCCGACGGCGGCTTCAAGTACAACCCGCCGAGCGGCGGACCGGCGGCCTCCGACGCCACCTCCTGGATCCAGGACCGGGCCAACGAGATCATCACGGGCGGCCTGAAGGACGTACGCAGAATGCCCTGGACCCGGGCGCTCGCCGCGGAGACGACCGGGCGGTACGACTTCCTCGGCACCTACGTCGGTGATCTGCCGGGCGTGCTCGACCTGGACGCCGTCCGCGCGGCCGGCGTGCGGATCGGTGCCGACCCGCTCGGCGGAGCCTCCGTCGCCTACTGGGGGCGCATCGCCGAACAGCACGGCCTCGACCTCACCGTGGTCAACCCGCACACCGACCCCACCTGGCGGTTCATGACGCTGGACTGGGACGGCCAGATCCGCATGGACTGCTCCTCGCCGTACGCGATGGCCTCCCTCATCGAGCAGCGCGACCGCTTCCGCATCGCCACCGGCAACGACGCCGACGCCGACCGGCACGGCATCGTCACCCCGGACGCCGGCCTGATGAACCCCAACCACTACCTCGCGGTCGCCATCTCCCACCTCTACCGGCACCGCGACCAGTGGCCCGCCGGCGCGGGCATCGGCAAGACGCTGGTCTCCTCGTCGATGATCGACCGCGTCGCGGCCGACCTCGGCCGCCGACTGGTCGAGGTCCCGGTCGGGTTCAAGTGGTTCGTGGACGGACTGGTCGGCGGCACCCTCGGATTCGGCGGCGAGGAGTCGGCCGGCGCGTCCTTCCTGCGCCGCGACGGCTCGGTGTGGACCACCGACAAGGACGGCATCATCCTGGCCCTCCTCGCCTCCGAGATCACGGCGGTCACCGACCGGACGCCGTCGGAGCACTACGCCGACCTGACCGCCCGCTTCGGTGCGCCCGCCTACGCCCGCATCGACGCCCCCGCGACCCGCGAACAGAAGGCACTGCTCGGCAAGTTGTCCCCGGCGCAGGTCACGGCCGACACGCTCGCCGGCGAGGCCGTCACGGCCGTCCTCACCGAGGCGCCCGGCAACGGCGCCGCCGTCGGCGGCATCAAGGTCACCACCGAGAACGCCTGGTTCGCCGCCCGTCCTTCGGGCACCGAGGACGTCTACAAGGTCTACGCCGAGTCCTTCCTCGGCGCCGACCATCTCGCCCGGGTGCAGCAGGAGGCCCAGGCCGTGGTCCTGGCCGCGCTCGGCGACTGAGGCGGCGCCCCGCGACGGAGGCGGCGTGCGGCGGCCTCGGGCATCGCGTGCCGCAGGCCGCCGCAGGCTCAGCCGTGCGGGTGCCGCCTGTCCAGCCGGTCCAGGACCGCCTGTGCCATGGCCTGCTCCCCCTTGGCGTTGGGGTGCGCCGGGGCCGCGGGCGCGGCCGGCTGCAGGGGCTCGATCCAGCGGTCCGCGGGTGCCTTGCACATGTCGTGGCCGACCGTGGGCCCGTAGGTGTCGACGTAGTCCGCCCGGTTGAGGCCGGCCACCACACGCAGCATCAGATTGAGCCGCTTCTCGGTGTCGCGCAGATAGGCGAAGTCCTTCTGCGCGAAGGGGACCTGCGGGAAGCAGCCGCTGCCGTCGTCGGGCAGCAGGTCCGGGTAGCCGACGACGACCACGCGCGCGTGCGGCGCCCGGGTGTGTACGGCCCGCAGCACCCGTTCGACCTTCGGCGCGGTCCGTACGATCGCGAGGACGAGCTGGTCGTAGCCGGACGCCTGGTACGAGCGCTCGCAGGGGTTGCCCGTCGGGTCCTGGGCGGCGAGACGGGCGCAGGTGCCGATGATCGGGCCGAACCCGACGTCGTTGCCGCCGATCTGGACGCTCACCAGATCCGTGTCCCGCCCCAGGGCGTCGAGTTGGGGCTTGTTGGTGCCCTGCGCCTGCCACATCTCGGCGGTCGTCGCCCCGGAGCAGCTGGCGTCGGTGAAGGCGGCGACCTGCCGCCGAGTGGCCACCAGCGTCGGGTAATTGTGGTCGGAGCGTGCGCAGTTGGCGTCCACCTGGGTCGGGATGCCGGGGCCCGAGGTGTAGGAGTCGCCGAGGGCCACATAGCGGATGCCGCGGCCGTGTCCGGCGGGATGCGCGGCGGCCGGTGTCGTGGAGGCCGCGACCAGGGCGCAACCCCCCAGCGCCGCGCCCACGGCGGCGGCTCGCCGCCGGCCTCTCGCACCGCCCGCCGAACGTGTCTCGTTCGCCATGAGTCCTCCCCCTGGGGCCACCACATCGCGCGATGACGGCACCGGAGAGTGCCACGCGCGTTCGACTGGGTCTGTATACCGCCCGGTAGGTCTCTCGGACCAGAAGCGGGACGCAACGACTTCGGAGGAGGGTGCGAGCGGCCCCGCGCGGCGCGGATTATCAGGCCAACCGGTGTTCCGCGCTACCCCATCCGGTGGCTTATGGCCGCCGCAGCGTTATTCGAGTCGCCGATTTCCTGATCATTCCACTATCGAGCCCTTGGGACTGACCAGCCGTCATAGAGCTCTGACCCAAGTCGAGGAGAGTGGAGAGAATGACGACATCGCCGCGTCGGCGATCCGTTCTGGCGTCGGCCGCCACCGTGGCCGCGCTCGCCGCAGCCACGCTGGCGAGCGCGGGAGCGGCCTACGCGCAGGACCGCACCACCCCGCAGCCGTATCCCAACCAACCCGCGCACCCGCGTCATGCGGTGAGGCCCGCTGTTCCGGTGCGGCCCGCGTACCCGATTCACCCTGAGAAGCCCGCCATTCCGGTGAAGCCGGTCTTTCCGGTTCACCCGGTGAAGCCTGAATTGCCTCAGCGGCCGGTGAAGCCCGAGTACCCGATTCATCCCGTGAGACCGGCGCACCCGGCGCACCCGGTGAAGCCTGTCTATCCGGAGCGTCCGGTGAGACCTGAGCTTCCGCAGCGTCCGGTGAAGCCGGAGTTGCCTCAGCGCCCGGTGAAGCCTGTGTATCCGGTCAAGCCTGAGCTGCCGCGGCGTCCCGTGAAGCCGGAACTTCCGCAGCATCCGGTGAGGCCTGTGTATCCGGTGAAGCCGGAGCTTCCGCAGCGTCCGGTGAAGCCGGAGTTGCCTCAGCGTCCGGTGAGGCCTGTGTATCCGGTGAAGCCGGAGCTTCCTCAGCGTCCGGTGAAGCCGGAGTTGCCGCAGCGGCCTGTGAAGCCTGCGTATCCGGAGCTTCCGGTGAAGCCTCAGCTTCCGCAGCGTCCGGTGAAGCCCGAGTTGCCTCAGCGTCCGGTGAGGCCTGCGTATCCGGTGAAGCCTGAACTCCCGCAGCGTCCGGTGAAGCCTCAGCTTCCGGTGAAGCCTCAGCTTCCGGTGAAGCCTCAGCTTCCGGTGAAGCCTCAGCTTCCGGTGAAGCCTGAGTTGCCGCAGCGGCCTGTGAAGCCTGCGTATCCGGAGCTTCCGGTGAAGCCTCAGCTTCCGCAGCGTCCGGTGAAGCCCGAGTTGCCTCAGCGTCCGGTGAAGCCCGAACTCCCGCAGCGTCCGGCAAAGCCTGCGTACCCAGCGAAGCCGGAGCTGCCCCAGCGCCCGGTGAAGCCTGAGTTGCCTCAGCGTCCGGTCAAGCCGGAGCTTCCGCAGCGTCCGGTGAAGCCTGAGATGCCGCAGCGGCCTATGAAGCCCGAGCTTCCGCAGCGGCCGGCGAAGCCTGAGCTTCCGCAGCGGCCGATGAAGCCGGCTTACCCTCAGCGGCCGGTGAAGCCTGAGCTGCCGCAACGGCCTGTGAAGCCCGAGCTGCCTCAGCGTCCGGCGAAGCCCGAGCTTCCGCAGCGGCCGATGAAGCCGGCTTACCCTCAGCGTCCGGTGAAGCCGGAGTTGCCGCAACGGCCTGTGAAGCCCGAGCTGCCTCAGCACCCGGCGAGGCCCGAGCTTCCCCAGCACCCGGTGAAGCCTGAAATTCCTCAGCACCCGGCGAAGCCCGAGATTCCGCAGCACCCCGGGAAGCCGGGGTATCCACAGCACCCCGGGCCGGGGCCGGGGCGTGGGTTGCGAGGTGAGTGAAGGGCGGTGACCGCGACCGGCTGAGGGAATCCGAAACACCGTGAGAGACGGCTGGGCCGCCCCGTCGAGGGGCGGCCCAGTGCGCTTTCCGGGGTGGGAGGGAACGCCGCCGTCAACGCAACACCCGGCCGGAAAGCGGCGATTGGCCGAGAACAGGCTCAGTTCACAACCGGTGGGCCGCGTTCCGTAGGAGGTCAGGCGTCTCGTCCCCGCCAATACCCGGACCGCCGTACCACCCGTCCGGCGCGCCCGGCCCCTCCCTCCCGCCACCTGCCCGCAGGGTGCGCAGACACGGCTCACAAGCCTTCGTCACACGCTCCTCACGGAATCTTCACGCGGCGAACGCTTTCGGCCGATCGGTGTGCGCGGTCGCTGCGGCAGGGCAGACGCCGCGTCGGTCGCGTGCCTAGCCTCCCGGGCCATGCGATCACCTCTGCTGAGACGCCTCGGTCTCACCGCCGTCCTCGCCTTCGTTCTCGCCGTCTTCGGGTTCGCCCCGGGCGCCAGCGCCGCCGATCCCGCGCCGGCCTCCCTGGCCTTCGCCACCGACAGTGCGACCACCACCCCCGGTGGCACCGTGAAACTGTCGATGACGATCACCAACAACAAGACCTACGACATCTGGTTCGTCTACCAGACCATCGACCCGACCTGGCTGACCACGCAGCGCCCGGACCTGAAGTACAGCTTCGCCGGCTGCAGTCTGGCCACCGCCGCCGGTGACACGCCCTGCTCCGGCACCGGCCCGAGCAACCTCGGCGGCAACTACGGCGCCACCGTCCCGCCCGGTCAGAGCCGTACCGTCACGCTGACCCTGCGGATCGCCGCCGACTCCGGCTGCAACGGCAACATCGGGTTCTACTCGTACTACTACGCCGAGTTCAGTGACAGCACCAACATCAGCGGCGGGCCCGTCTACACGCCCGAGACGCGCGTGCTCTGCGCCTGACGGACGCCCCGGTTCCGCGGCCCGGGGGACATGATTCGGCCTCCCCGCCCGATGTCTCGCGCGACCCGGACCCTCCATATCTCGCCCGGCGGACCATCGCGGTCCGCCGGTGCGTCGTACGAGGGCCGTACCGGCGGAACGGAGTCGTCCGATCGGCGGGGCCCCTCGGGGCGAGGACGTGAAAGGGGTCTCCCGGGTTGCCTGTGAGGGCGGTTGGGGACCTGTGATTTTCCGTCACGTTTCGCAACGCCACCACAAAAGCTACACAGAGCCATCACCATGTGACGCGACGGATGCGTCGACGACCGGCTTCTGAGGGGGATGCCCGGCGTCACGCAAGGGGGTGCGTCCGCTCCATGGAGCCGTGCTCACCCCTGCCCGGGGAGGGGACTTCACCGCATGAAGCGGACCATCCGCACCACCGCGCTGACCGTCGGCGCGCTGACCGCCGCGCTCGGCCTCCAGGCCGGCCCGGCCCGCGCCGACGCCACCGCACCGCGCATCGACCTCAGAGTGCTCGTGGTGAGCGACGGCGGCCCGGCCACCGACGCCATCGCCGCCGAACTGGACGCCGCCGGAACGCCGTACACCGAGGTCGACCTCACCAGCTCCACGCGGCCGACCATCGACGCCGCCTTCCTCGCCGACACCGTCGGCGGGCGGCCACGCGCCAAGTTCCAAGCCGTCGTCCTGCCGAACGACAACCCGTTCGCGGCCGGCAGCGCCGAGACGACCGCGCTCGCCGCGTACGAGCAGAGCTACGCGATTCCCCAGGTCGACGCCTACACCTACGCCCGCCCGCAGGCCGGTCTGCAGGTCCCCACGTCCGGTGGCTACTCGGGCAGCATCGACGGCGTGCAGGCCCAGGTGACCGCCGCCGGCAGGGCCGGGCCGTTCGGCTACCTCGACGGCGCCGTCCCGTTCGAGGACAACTCGCCTTCGGTGGGCGAGAGTTACGCCTATCTGTCGACGCCCGCGCCCGGCGCCGACTTCACGCCGTACGTCCAGGCCCCCATACCCGGCAGCACCCGGCAGGGCTCGCTGGTCGGCGAGTACCGGCACGACGGGCGGCGCGAACTGGTCGTCACCTTCGTCTACAACCGGTACCAGCAGCAGTTCCGGCTGCTGGCCCGCGGCATCGTGGAGTGGATGACCGGCGGCGTCCGCCTCGGCGCCTCCCGCAACTACTTCGCCGTGCACGTGGACGACGTCTTCGCCGCCGACGACCGCTGGGACTCCCAGCTCAACTGCACACCCGGTGACGTGGACTGCACCAATGGCGCGGGGGTGCCGAGCCCGATCCGGATGACCCCGGCCGACGTCGACCACGCCACCGCCTGGCAGGACAGCCACCACTTCACCTTCGATCTCGTCTACAACGGCGCGGGCAGCGTCGACCAGCGGGAGGACAACGGCGGCGTCGACCAGCTCGCCGACAGGCTCATCGCCGACCGCGACCGGTTCCGCTGGGTCAACCACACCTACACGCACGCCTTCCTCGGCTGCGCGCAGAACACCACCGTGGTGCCGTGGACCTGCGAGACCAACGCCGACGGAAGCACCGAGTGGGTCTCCCGGAACACCATCGACGACGAGATCGCCACCAACCGCGCCTGGGGGCAGCTCAACGGACTCCCGCTGGACAACAGCGAGTTGGTGACCGGCGAGCACTCCGGACTGCGCATCCTGCCCCAGCAGCCCGAGGACAACCCCAACCTGGCCCCCGCACTGAACGACAACGGGGTCGGATGGCTCGCCTCGGACAACTCCCGCGACCCCGCACAGCGCCAGGTCGGACCCGCCGCCACCGTCGCCCGCTATCCGATGAACGTCTTCTACAACGCGGGCAGGGCCTCCGAAGAGGTCGACGAGTACAACTGGCTCTACACCAGCCGCGCCCAGGGCGGCAGCGGCGTCTGCGAGGACAGCCCCGCGACCACCACCTGCCTTCCCGCTCCGCTGGACACCGGGACCGGGTACCACGACTACATCGTGCCGCTGGAGACCCGGATCGCCCTCGGGCATGTGCTCTCGGGCGACCCCAAGCCGCACTTCATCCACCAGTCCAACCTCGCCGAGGACCGCATCGCCTACCCGGTGCTGGACGGCGTGCTCGACGGCTACGACGCCCTGTTCGCCGACAACACCCCGCTGGTGAACCTGCGGATGAAGGACATCGGCACCGAACTGCGGCGCCGTGCCGCCTGGGCCGCAGCCCTGCACGCCGGCCGGGTCTCCGCCTACCGCATCGGCGACACCGTGACCGTCCAGGCGCCGCGCGGCACCGACGTCACCGCGACCCTGCCCACCGGCACCACCCTGGGCGGCACCGCCTTCGGCACGGCCTACGCGGGCGAGACGTCCGGCTGGACGCCCTCCGCCGGCGACACGCTCACCTTCGCCCTGCCGCCCTCCGCCGCTGCATCGCGCTCCGCCGCCGCCCCGGCCGCCGGCGCGGACACCACCCGGGCGGCCACCGCCCCGGCCCCGCCCACCGAGGTCCCGGCCGGTGTGACCGAACAGGTCCCCTTCGCCCCGGACAACTGAACGGCGCACCGCACCAGGGGTCCGTCCGCACCCGCCGCCGGACGGACCCCGGGTCCCGGCGCCCATCGCCGGCCGGAGCCCGCACGACCACCCCACACCTCGGCCGTGGAGCCGCATCGATGCACGTTCACCACGGTGTGCGCCGCCCCGGCGCGGCGCACGTCACCCTGCTCACCGAAGGCACCTACCCGCACAGCCACGGCGGCGTCAGCGTCTGGTGCGACCAGCTCGTCCAGGGCATGCCCGACCTCGACTTCGAGGTCGTCGCCGTCACCGGCACCGGACGCGAACCCGTCGTCTGGGACCTGCCCGCCCACGTCCACCAGGTGCTCTCCGTACCCATGTGGGGAGACCCGCCGGCAGGCTCCGCACCCCGGGGCCGCGCCCTGCGCCGGCTCGCCGCCGCCTACGAACGCTTCCTGACCGCTCTGCTCGACCCGCACGCCGAGGACCAGTTCGCACCCGGGCTGTACACGATGGCCGGGGCGGCCGGGGACGGCACGCTGAGCCCGTTCCTGCGCGGCGACCGCGCCATCGCCATCCTCGCCGCGGTCTGGAACCGTCCCGGTCTCGCCGTCCGCGAGGCCCGGCCCACCCTGCACGACGCGGTCACCGCCACCGCCCTGCTGGAGCACGCCCTGCGCCCGCTCGCCGCACCGCCGCCCCGGCACGGCGTGGCCCACGCGGTCAGCGGCGGCGTCGCCGTGCTGCCCGGACTCGCCGGTCTGGCCCGCCACGACGTACCGCTGCTGCTCACCGAGCACGGCGTCTATCTGCGCGAGCGCTACCTCGGCTATCGCACCGCCCCCTACCGCTGGCCGGTGAAGGCCGTCGTCCTCGGCTTCTTCCGGCTGCTCGCCGAGGAGAGCTACCGCCGCGCCGCGCTGATCACCCCGGGCAACCGCTACAACCGGCTGTGGGAGGAGCGGGGCGGGGCCGATCCGGCGGCCATCCGCACCGTCTACAACGGCGTGGATCCCGCCGCCTTCCCACCGGCCGGACCCGAGCCGGCTGCCCCGACGCTCAGCTGGGCCGGCCGGGTGGACCCCATCAAGGACCTGGAGACCCTGATCCGCGCCTTCGCCCTGGTCCGGGCGGAGATACCCGAGGCCCGGCTGCGGCTCTTCGGCGGCACACCGCGCGGCGGAGAGGCGTACCGGGAGCGCTGCGAGGCGCTGGCGGCCGAGCTGGGGCACGGGGACGCCGTCACGTTCGAGGGCCGGGTGGACGACATCAAGGACGCCTACGCGGCCGGGAACGTCGTGATGCTCTCTAGCATCAGCGAAGGCTTCCCGTTCACCCTCATCGAGGCCATGTCCTGCGGCCGGGCCACCGTCTCCACCGACGTCGGCGGCGTCCGCGAGGCCGTCGGCGGCACCGGACTCGTGGTCCCGCCGCGCGACCCCGGCAGGATGGCGGCGGCGGCGCTGGAACTGCTGGCCGACCCCGAGCGCCGCGGCACGATGGGCCAGGCGGCCCGGCTGCGTGTGATCGACCAGTTCACACTGCGCCAGACCGTCGACACCTTCCGCTCCATCTACCTCGAACTCCCCACGCCGGGAACGCGGTTGACACCACGGCCGCAGCCGGCCGGTGCCGGGAGCCTGGCCGGATGAGCGGACCCATGGCCCTCGAACCGGGCGGCACCGAACGGGACACGCTCGCCCTTCGCCTCGCCGTCCCGCCCGCCCCCGCCCGTGACGACCACACACCCGCGCCAGAGGCCGTCAGCCGGCTCGCCGCCGAACTCGCCGACCGCGTCGGCCCCGCCGTCCACCCCTACGAGGTGGCCGCCCTCCTGGAGGCCGAAGGCCTGACCGCGGAGCAGATCAAGGAGCAGTACGGCCATCCGGACCTCTTCTCCCTCGCCACCGCCCTCTACGCGCAGGTCCCCCGGACCTTCCCGGAACCGCCGGCCACGGCCGACCCGTGGCGCCCCGACCCGGTGCGCTCCCTGCTGCGCGGGGTGCTCTTCGCCCTGCCGGGACTGGCCTACCTGCTCACCGCACCCCTGTGGCACCCCGGCGGGCACGCCGCCGGGCTGATCGTCGCCGGACTGCTCTCCTGGGCATGGGGCCAGGCACTCGGCCACCGTGCGCACGTACGGCTGGCGACCGGTCGCCGCGAGGCGGCCCGCACCCTCCTGACCGGCGCCCCCCTGGGCGCGGCCCTCGCCACGGCCGCCGCCGTGCCCTTGGCCGGCGGCGCCGCAGTGCTCGCGGCGGCGGCCGCCCAGTCGCTGTACCTCGCGGCGGCGGGCGTCCTGCTCGTCCTGGCCCGGGAACGGCTGCTGCTCGCCGCGCTCACCCCGCTGCTCGCGGGCGCCGCCGCCCTGCCCTGGCGTGATCCCGGCACCCCGCTGCGGCTCGGGCTGCCGCTGCTCGCGCTGCTGGCCACGCTCGCCGTCACCGCCCACGCCCTGCGCGGCGCCCTCGCCGTCCCCGCCGCGGCCGGCGGCGGGCGGCCGCCGCTGCCGTCCTCCCTGCCGTACGGCCTGTTCGGGCTGGCCGCGGGCCTGCTCGTGCTACTGGAGGGCAGACGCGAGCCGTACGCGGTGATCGTGCTGACGATCAGCATGGGCCCCGCCGAATGGCTGCTGTACCGCTACCGGAGCCTGTCCGTCGCCGCGCTGCGCGCCACCGCCACACCCGCCGGATTCCGGCTGCGCTCGGCCGCCGTCCTCGGCCTGTGCCTGCTCGGCTACCTTCTCCCGCTGCTGCCCGCCGCCCGGCTCACCGGCGCCGCACCGGACACGCTGCTCCCGCTCGCGGCCACGCTGTGGACCGCGCTGCTGCTCCAGGCGTTCGGCGAAGCCTGGCCACCGGCCGCGATCTGCCTGACCGCGGCGGGCCTCGCCGGCGCGCTCACCCTGCTGCATCTGCCACCGGGCCCGGCCGCACTGCCGCTGTCCTGCGGTGCCGCGGCCCTGGCTCTCGTCATCTGCGCGCTGCGGCTGCTCGGCCGACCCGCCCGGCACGCCTGACCCGACCGATCCACCGGAAGGACTGACCAGTTGACCTCCGCACCGCTCGCCGCCGTCACCGGAGCCGAGGGATTCATCGGCTCCCACCTCACCGAGGCCCTCGTGGCCTCGGGGCACCGGGTCAGGGCCATGGCCCAGTACAACTCCTTCTCCTCCTACGGCTGGCTGGAGACCCTCGCCCCGGACGTCCTGGACCACGTGGAGATCGTGCTGGGCGACGTCCGAGACCCCGGCTCGGTCCGCGCCCTGCTCGAAGGCGCCGACGTGGCCTACCACCTGGCGGCCCTCATCGCGATCCCGTACTCCTACCGGGCCCCGCACAGCTACGTGGAGACCAACGTCACCGGCACCCTCAACGTGCTCGAAGCCGTACGGGCGCTTCGCACGCCCCGCCTCGTGCACACCTCCACCAGCGAGACCTACGGCACCGCGCGGACCGTGCCGATCACCGAGGACCATCCCGTCAACACCCAGTCCCCGTACGCCGCTTCGAAGGCCGGCGGGGACCGGCTGGCCGACAGCTACCACGCGAGCTTCGCCACCCCGGTCGTCACGCTCAGGCCGTTCAACACCTTCGGACCGCGCCAGTCCATGCGCGCGGTCATCCCCACCGTCATCGGCCAGATCGCGGCGGGGGAGCGCACCCTCACTCTCGGCGACCTGCGCCCCACCCGCGACTTCACCTTCGTCAAGGACACCGCGCAGGCGTTCCTCGCGGTCGGCACCGCGCCCGCCGAACAGGTCCTCGGACGCACCTTCAACGCCGGTACGGGCGGCGAGATCTCGGTCGGCGACCTGGTCGCGCTGATCGGCAAGGTCATGGACACCGCCCTCGACGTCCGCGCGGACCCGGCCCGCGTGCGGCCCGCGAACTCCGAGGTGATGCGGCTCGTCGCCGACGCCTCGCGGCTGGCCGCGGCCACCGGCTGGCAGCCCGCCCACAGCCTGGAGCAGGGCCTCGCGCACACCGTGGAGTTCTTCCGCGACCCGGCCAACCTGGCCCGCTACAAGACCGGCATCTACAACATCTGACCCGTCCGGCACGTCAGATCCTCTTCGAAGGAGAAGCCCATGCACGCAGTGATCCTGGCGGGAGGCAAGGGCGTCCGGCTCAGGCCCTACACCACCGCCCTGCCCAAGCCGCTCGTCCCCATCGGCGACCAGCACGCCATCCTGGAGATCGTGCTGCGCCAGCTGTCGGCCGCCGGCTTCACCCGCTGCACCCTCGCGATAGGCCACCTCGGCGAGATCATCCGCGCCTACGTCGGCGACGGCTCCCAGTGGGGCATGGCGGTCGACTACGCCACCGAGGACAGCCCACTGGGCACCCTGGGCCCGCTGCTGGGCCTCAGAGACCGGTTGCCCGACACCTTCCTCGTGATGAACGGCGACGTCCTCACCGACCTCGACTTCGCCGACGTACTGCGCCGGCACCGGCGGACCGCGGCGCCGCTGACCATCGCCACCTACGCCCGCAAGGTCCACATCGACTTCGGCGTCCTCACCACCGACGCCAGCCGGGTCGTCGCCTTCACCGAGAAGCCCAGCATGGACTACCACGTCTCCATGGGCGTCTACGGCCTCAGCCGCGCCACCCTCGACGGCTACACGGCGGGCCTGCCGCTGGGCTTCGACGAACTCGTCCTCGACCTGCTGCGCGGCCAGAACCCGCCGCACGCCTACGAGTTCGAGGGCTACTGGCTGGACATCGGCCGCCCCGACGACTACGACCGGGCCAACGCCGAGTTCACCAGCCGCAAGTCCCTGCTGCTCAAGGGAGCCTGAGGACCGCATGCGCATTCTCGTCCTGGGCGCCACCGGATATCTGGGCCGTCACGTGGCCGCCCGGCTGGGCGCCCTGCCGGGCGCGCGGATCCTCGCCGCGGGCCGTTCGCCCACCGCCGAGTTCGGCGTCGACCTCGCCGCGGACCCGGTCGAACGGCTCGCGAAGACCCTGGCGGCGGCCGCACCCGACGCCGTGGTCAACTGCGCGGGCGCGACCGGCGGGGCACCGGTGACGCTGGCCGAGGCCAACGCCCGTGGCCCCGCCGCACTGTGCGCCGCGCTGCGCGAGGCGGCGCCCACCGCGCGCCTGGTGCACCTGGGCTCGGCCGCCGAGTACGGTCCGGGAGTGCCCGGCACCCCGGTCACCGAGTCGGCGCCCGCCCGCCCGGTCACCCTGTACGGCGCGACCAAGCTCGCGGGCACCCTCGCGATCACCACCTCCGCGCTGGACGGGGTGGTGCTGCGCGTCGGCAATCCGGTGGGTCCGGGCGCCCCCATGGCGAGCCTGCCCGGCCGGATGGCCGCGCTGCTCCGCTCGGCCGGGCGCGATCCGGGGGCGGTCCTGCGGCTCGGGGACCTCTCCGCGCACCGCGACCTCGTCGACGTACGCGATGTCGCCGAGGCGGTGGCCCTCGCCGTCGCAGCCCCCGGACAGCTGCCGCCCGTTCTCAACATCGGGGCAGGAAGGGCCGTCGCCGTACGGGAGTTGGTGAACTCACTCGCCCGACTGGCCGGGTTTCGCGGACGGTTGGAGGAGAGTGCCTGCGGCTCGGCGCGCTCCGCCCAGGTGTCGTGGCAGTGCTCGGACATCTCCGTCGCGGCCCGGTCCCTCGGGTGGCGGCCGGCCCGCACCCTCGACGACGCGCTCACCGCGCTGTGGTCGGCCGCCGGGGAGCGCGTGCCGTGAGCCTGCTGATTCCGCTGTACGTGCACCCGGCCGAGGACCCCGGCGCCTGGCACCGGCTGATCACGGCGGCCGACCGCACCTTCGCGGTCGTCCTCAACCCGGCGAGCGGACCCGGCACCGCCCCGGACCCCGCCTTCACCGCGGCCGCCCGGGCGCTGCACACCGCCGGGGCCCGGCTGCTCGGCTACGTCGACACCGACTACGGCGTCCGGGACCAGGCCGACATCACCGAGGACGTGCGCCGTCACCAGGCCTGGTACCGGACCGACGGATGCTTCCTGGACCGCGTGACCGCGACCGCGCACGGCCTGCCGGCCTGCCGCCGCCTGGTCCGCGAGACACGGCGGACGGGCGCGGCCACGGTCGTGCTCAACCCGGGCGTCCACCCGGCGCCGGGATACGCCCGCCTCGCCGACCTGACCGTCACCTTCGAGGGGCACTGGTCCACATACGTCTCGGCGTTCACCCGGCCGCCCTGGACGGCACGGCAGCCACCCGACCGGTTCTGCCATCTCGTCTACGGCGTCCCCGAGGCCCTCGTCCCGCTCGCCGTACGCACCGCGCACGAGCGCGGCGCGGCGGTGTGCGGCCCGGTGACGGGTGAACCGCCCAACCCCTGGTCCGAGTTGACCCCGGCGCTGGCCGGGTCGAGCGGATGACCGGCGCGATCCGTGTGCGAAGCTGCGGGGGTCAGCGTCCGTACGACGGAGGAGAAGCGCCGGCATGGCCGTCATCCACCACACCACCCTCAAGCCCACGAAGCTGGAGCTGCTCGCCGGCTGGCTGCCCACCCGCCCCTGGTACCGAGGTGGCCCGGACGCGCCCGTGCTGACCAAGTCCGGCGGCTTCCGGCTGGAGGACCCGGCCGGTGAGGTCGGCATCGAGTTCATGGTGGCCACGGACACCTCCACCCCCGAACCGAGCGCCTATCTCGTTCCGTTGACCTACCGCGGCGCTCCGGCGCAGGGAGCGGAGCACGCGCTGGTCGGCACGATGGAGCACGGCGTGCTGGGCAGGCGCTGGGTCTACGACGGCTGCCACGACCCGGTGCTGGTCGCCGAGCTGCTGGCCCTGATCGGGGGGAGGGTCCAGGCGCACGCCCAGAGCATCGACGGCGCGCTCGACCCCGAGGTGGTCCTGTCCTGCACCGGCGGCCCCTTCACCCCGGTCGGCTTCACCCCCGAGCCGGCCGACGACCCGCAGGGCACTCGAGTCCCCACGCCGCACGGCACCGTCCTCCACTTCCACCGGGTCCTCACCCCTGTCCCCGAGAACCCGCCGCCGTGCCCCGAGGGAGCGAGCGGCCATGTGGCACGCGCCTGGCAGGACCCGCGGGGCAACCCGTTGACGGCGGTCCTCGTGACGCTGCGCACCGCCTGACCGGGTACGTTCCCGCGACCGGCCGGGCGCGGCCGACGGCCGCCCACGAACGGGGAGCCCAGGGGCGGACGGTGCGGCAGCCGGAGCCGGGCAACAGCATGCCGTCTGGCATGGTCCGGTCAAATCTGGCACCCTCTCGACAGTCCGGCAGGTCGCGCCCGCCCCCGCGAGGACGCGGCGCACCGTCCGGTTGCAGCGATCGCGCAAGCCCCACCCCGGCCGCCCCGGCTCACCCCAGTCGGCCCACGGCCATCGAGCAGGCCGGGAATCCCGGCCGCCGCAAAGGAGAAGCGTGTGAGATCGACCCCCCACAAGGCCCTCGGCGCCGGTGCCCTCACCGTCGCCGCGGTGGCCGCCCTCGTGCTCCCCGGCACGCCCGCCGCGGCCCGCCCGGCCACGGCACCCGCCGCCTGCACCCCGGTGCAGGTCGTCGGCAACGGCGGCTTCGAGAACGGGACATCGTCCTGGTCGACGTCCTCCTCCACCGTCGTCACCAGCCGCCAGGGCCAGACCGCCCACGGCGGCAGCTCCTACGCCTGGCTCGACGGAGTCGGCAGCACCCACTCCGACACCCTGAGCCAGAGCGTCACCATCCCGGCCGGGTGCGACGCGGCCACCCTCACCTTCTGGCTGCACATCGACACCGCCGAGACGACCTCGTCCACCGCCTACGACAAGCTCACGGCGAAGATCGGCGGCACGACGCTGGCCACCTACTCGAACCTCGACAAGAACACCGGGTACGTACGGAAGTCCATCGACGTCTCGGCGTACGCGGGTCGGACCGTCAGCCTCTCCTTCGCCGGGACCGAGGACTCCAGCCTGCAGACGAGCTTCGTGCTCGACGACATCGCGCTCGACACCTCCGGCGGCACCGCGCCACCGCCGGGCGACTCCACCCGCACCCCGGACGCGCCCTCGTACACCGTGAACCTCAGCAGCGACACCAGCGGCACCGAGTGGACCGGGCACGAGAGCGTGACCTTCACCAACGCCTCCGCCACCGCGCTGAACGAGGTCTACCTCAGGCTGTGGGACAACTACCACGGCACCTGCGACGCCATGCCGATCCGGGTCACGGGCGTCACCGGCGGCACGGCCGAGGCGCCCACCGTGGCCTGCACCGCCCTGAAGGTCGACCTGCCGGCCCCGCTCGCCCAGGGCCAGAGCGCCACCATCGGCTTCGACCTCGGCATCACCGTGCCCAGCGGCGCCGACCGCTTCGGCCACGACGGCGCCTACAGCTTCATCGGCAACGCCCTGCCCGTCCTCGCGGTCCACGACGGTGCCGGCTGGCACCTCGACCCCTACACCAACAACGGCGAGGCGTTCTACTCCCTGGCCGCCGACTTCAAGGTGACCCTCGACCACCCCAGCAGCCTGCTGGTCCCGGCCACCGGCACCTCCACCGACACCCCCGGCTCCAGCGGCCGCACGGTGACGACGGCGACGGCGTCCAAGGTCCGTGACTTCGCCTGGGCCGCCGGCCCCTTCACCAAGATCTCCGGCACCTCCTCCGCCGGAGTCGCGGTGAACGTCTACTCCGTCTCGGGGATCAGCTCCTCCAGCGCCCAGTCCATGCTGAGCACCGCCAAGACCGCGGTGGACGCCCACGCGTCCCGCTTCGGCGCCTATCCCTACGGCGAGCTGGACGCCGTGATCGACGACAACTACTGGTTCGGCGGCATGGAGTACCCGGGCTTCGTCCTGGACGTGGTCAGCACCTCCGCCCTCACCCATGAGATCGGCCACCAGTGGTGGTACGGCATCGTCGGCGACGACGAGTACAACAGCCCCTGGCTGGACGAGGCGTTCACCGACTACGCCACCGACCTGGCCCTCGGCAAGACCGGCGCCAACTGCTGGAGCAGCGTCTCCTGGGCCTCCAGCGGCGAGAAGATCACCAACTCCATGGCCTACTGGGACGCGCACTCCTCCCGCTACTCCACCGTCGTCTACGACTACGGCAAGTGCGCCCTGCACGACCTGCGCCGCGTCCTCGGTGACACCGCCATGGCCAAGGTGATGAAGGACTACGCGACCGCGCACTGGTACGGCGTGTCGACCACGGCCGAGTTCAAGGCCGCCGCCCAGGCCGCCACGAGCACCGACCTCACCTCCTTCTGGACGCAGCACCGCATCGACGGCTGACCCGGGCGGGCCGGCCGGGGAAGGCGCCCGTGGGCGCTGACCCGGCCGGCCCGTACGCCGTCCGGGGCCACCCATACGGACCAAGAACGGCCTGACACGGCCTCGTTGGGCGCAGCCTGGGATGCGGTAGCGCACGACGACGTGTCAGATGGTCTTGTGCGAAGATCACCAACCCTCCAGCGCGGCCGCGCACGCCTGGCTGTCACGGGCGTCCTGACCGGCCTCCTCATCACCCTGTCCAGCCCTGTGGCCCAGCCCGCCTCGCCCCCGCCCGTACCGCGGCGCGGCAGCGCCTACATGGGCATGGGCGTCCTCGCTCACGACGGTCGAGCCGTCGGTGCGGACACGGCCCCGCCCACCCGTGCGAACCAGCTCGAAGGCGTCGACGTCGCCAGCCACCAGGGCAACGTCGGCTGGTCGACGCTGTGGGGCGACGCCATCAAGTGGGCGTACACGAAGGCCACCGAGGGCACGTCCTACACGAACCCCTACTTCACCCAGCAGTACGACGGCTCGTACAAGGTGGGCATGGTCCGCGGCGCGTACCACTTCGCGACCCCGGACGCGTCCAGCGGCTCGGCCCAGGCCGACTACTTCCTGGCGCACGGCGGCGGCTGGACGAAGGACGGCAAGACCCTGCCCGGCGTGCTCGACATCGAGTGGAATCCGTACGGCGACAGCTGCTACGGCAAGTCCAAGAGCGGGATGGTCGACTGGGTCCGGGACTTCCTGAACCGGTACAAGGACCGCACCGGCCGCGACGCGGTCATCTACACGGCGACCAGCTGGTGGACCGACTGCACCGGCAACTACTCCGGTTTCGGCAAGACCAATCCGCTGTGGATCGCCCGCTTCGCGGCGACCGTCGGGACCCTGCCGGCGGGCTGGTCGCTGTACACGATGTGGCAGTACACCTCGTCCGGCAAGGCGGTCGGGGACCACGACCGGTTCAACGGCGTCCAGGACCGGCTGCAGGCCCTGGCCACCGGCTGACCCGCCGCAGGGCACGCCCCGCGGCAGGGAGACGGTCCGGACCGGGACGGCGGCGGTGGCCGACGCCGCGCTGAGACGACGGTCGAGCCTTCCCGGCTCGCCTCAGCCGCAGCGCGGCCGGGCCGGCACGGCGTGGCAGGAGTGCCCGTCGCGACCGGCCGAGCCGTCCTCGTGAGCCTGCGCCAGGGCGCCGGCCGAGATCACGAGGGTGACCAGGACGGCCGTCACGACCTGGCTGACGACGGTCACGACCGCACGGGCGCGGGCCGCGACCAGCGCCGCCGCGAAGGCGAAGGCGGCGACTCCCGCCGCGGCGGTGAGATAGCCCCACAGCGAGTCGGTCTGGGCGGGCTCGGCCGTGTCGAGGCTGACCCCGGACAGGAACCAGAGCCCGAAGTCGACGACCAGCACGGCCAGTTCCAGGAACGCCAGGCCGCATCCGGCTCCGATGTCCGCACCGGTGTCGGCGCGGTCGCGCCGCCGCGGGCCGCCGGTGGCGTCGAACGCGGGTGGCGCGACGGGGAGGTTCATGCCCGTCACCTTGCCGGGCCGGCGGCACGGGAACATGAGTACGGGTACTCAACTCCCTCCCGGCCGGCCCGGCACGCTCCTGCGCAGGAGTGACGGCGCGGGCTCAGCGCACGCCACGGATGGGCAGGATCGCCAGCGCGCCGAGCAGCGACAGCGCACCGCCGAACAGGAACAGCGGCGTGTAGCCGCCGAGCGCGGTGACCACGGCCGAGGCGACGAACGGCGCCACGATCTGCGGGCCCGCGTTGGCGATGTTCAGCACACCCAGATCGCGTGCGGCGTCCTCCGCGCGGGGGAGCACGAGGGTGACGACGGCGGTGTCCACGGCCATGAAGCAGCCGAACGCCAGCCCGTTGAGCGCGCTGAAGACGAGCATGCCCGGCCAGGTCGGCGCGACCACGGGCACCACCATGACCACACCCGCGAGCGCCGCCGAGACACCGACGAACACCTTGCGCCGGTTCCACCGGTCCGACAACAGCCCGCCGACCAGCGTGGAGAGGGCCATCGCCGTCATCGACACCGGCGTGAGGACGGCCATGGCATCCGCCGCCCGCAGCCCTTTCGGCAGCGAGACGTGGTCGTCGAGGATGTAGAGCTGGTAGCCGACCACCGAGAAGTAGCCCAGCACCATCAGGGCGCGGCCGATGAACGCCCAGCGGAAGTCGCGGCTGTTCAGCGCGGACAGGGACGCCGCGACGCGCCGGCGCCAGGGCAGGGCCGGGGCCGGTGCGGCGCCGGCCTCCGTGCGCGGAACGTCCCGGCACAGCGCCGTCAGCAGGACCGCCGCCGCCGCTGCCACCAGCCCCAACGTCAGGTACCCCGCGGAGAGGCGGTCGGTGCATCTGGAGGCGATGAGGACGCCCAGCGTGCCGCCCACCGGCAGGGCGAGACCCACCAGTGCGGAGGCCGTGCCACGGCGGGCCGGCGGGATCCGGTCGGGCACGAGGGCGGTGACGGCCGCCTGGTAGACGTTCATGGTCGCCTGGACCAGGCACCAGGCGATGCCCACCAGCAGCGCCGTACGCACGCTGCCCAGGACGGCGAGACCGGCCAGTGAGGCCAGCGCGCCACCGAGCACCCAGGGGTTGCGGCGCCCCGAACGATCGGACAGCGCGCCGGCGACCGGATTGCAGGCGGTCGCGAACACCGAGCTGACGCCGCCGATCAGACCCAGCACGGCCACCTTGTGGTGCGGGTCGATCGCGGCGATCTGAGTGGGCAGCAGGACGGATCCGACCCCCATGTACACCGCGTACATCGACGCGTTCGCGACGAGCAGCAGTGTCATCAGCCCCCGCTGCCGGGACTCGGGCGCGGCCGGCGCGGTGGCGGACCGGAGATCTTCGGTCGGCAGGGGCATGGCGACTCCTGGGAGGAAGAGATGAGGGGAGGGGGGAGAACGGAGCCGAGTGGGGGAGGGGCCGGTTCCGTGGACTGCGCTACTTACACGAGTAACCAGCGGTGGGGTCCTTGTGTAGCACCCGGTTGCCCGGTTGAACAGAGGTCTGCGTCAGGGGGGACGGTTCGTTGCTGACTCGTGTCACCTGTCGCTCGGCCCGCCGAGGCGAAGGGCGGTCGGTCCGCCCGTCCCCCGGATGGCGGCGATCCCGGGAACCGGGGTGTTGCGACGGCCACGGGAACCTGGGAGTCGCGGGAGGGCGAGCGATGCGGAAGCGGCCGCCACGAGCGCCGAAGCCGCGGGGGCGGCGCGGGCGTGCCGCGGTGGCCGGCGTCCGGGCCCTGAAGACGTACGCGCCGCAGCCGGCCGGGAGAATGCGCGCGGTGGCCCTTCGGCGACCGGCGCGTGGGTGCGCTCTCGGCCGAATGTCTGGTCCCGCAGCGGCGGCGGCGCACGGGCGAGGGTGAGCCCGCCGGAGACGGGCTGTACGCGCGTCCGGCGTCCAGGCGGGGAGGCGGGGAGGCGCGGCGAGTCGGCGAGGTGGCGAGCGGCTGGGTGGAACGCGGACGGACGGCGTCTTCGCCCACGACGACGCGTACGCGGCGCCGCCGGCGCACATGTTCTGGGGTGCGGGCGCCGAGGTCTCGGGCGGCGTCGCCGTCGCCGGGTGCGGCGGCCGGGTGACGGCGGCGTGCGGCGCGCCGAGCCCACGGCGGTCAGGCGGGCGCGGTCGGTGCTGCGGCCGTGGCCCGCGCCGGCGCAAGTCGCGCGAGGGCGGTCGGCGCGACAGTCGCGCTCTGCGTCGGCCGGCCGCCGTCTTTCGACGTGCCTCGCTCAGGCCGTCAGGTGGCCGTGCAGGAACTCCACGCTGTGCGCCACTATGTCGGGCACCTCGGCGGAGCCGAGGAAGATGTGGTCGGCCCCCTCGACGGACCGCAGCGTGACGTCACCGCCCGCGTCCTTCAACGCCCCGGCCAGCGCTTCGCTCTGGCTGTGGGGGACGAGCCGGTCCTCGCGGCCGTGGATCAGCAGGAACGGAGGGGCCCCACTGCCCGCCGCGTAGGTCACGGGACTGGCCGCGCGTGCCCGCTCCCGGCGTTCGCTCTCCGGTCCGCCGAGCAGGGCGTCGAAGGGGTTCGGGTACGGGGACTCGCCCGGCACGGACGGCAGGGGCTGACCGAGGACCGCCTCGATGTCGGACACGCCGTACCAGTCGACGACGGCCCGTACCGAGCTGTCTCCCTCCCGTACGCCCTCCACCCCTTCGAGGCCGGCGCCGTGCGCGTCGGCGCGGACCAGGCCGGCCAGTGCCGCGAGGTGGCCGCCGGCCGACTCGCCCCAGGCGCCGATCCGTTCGGGGTCGATGCCGAGGTCCTCGGCGTGGTGCCGGACGTAGCGGACGGCGGCCTTCACGTCGTGCAGCTGGGCGGGGAACGGCGCCTCCAGGCTGTGCCGGTAGTCCACGCTGACCAGGGCCAGGCCCGCGCCGAGGACGGCTCCGTGCAGCAGTTCCACCGGCACGGTGGGCGGCGGATAGCGCCGGTCGCCCTCCAGCCAGCCGCCGCCGTGGATCCATACGACGGCCGGCACGGGTCCGTCCGCGGGCGGAACGTGGACGTCCAGCAGGCGCGGCCGGTAGCCGGGCGACGTGGCATAGGTCAGCCCGTGGAAGCGCCGCACGCCGTCGGTGCCGGTCTCGGCGGGGGTGGGGGCACGGAACGGGGGCGGCGGCCAGCCCGTGTCGGACCGGGCGGGTTCGGGAGAGGGGGAGGTCATGGCAGGGCCTTCCGTCGTCGGCCGAGGCGGTGGACCGACGGCGCGGAGCCGTCGGTGCAGCGAGATGTTACACGTGTAACTATCGACTGACGAGAGCAATCGCGTGGATGCGCAGGCACTCGGTGTCTGGGCCCTGGCGCTCGGTGTGGGCGTTCTCGGTTCGCTCGCCGAGGACGACCTCGACCGCACCCGCCCGGCCCTGCTGTCCCTGCCCGGCGCGGCCCTCGCCCTGACGGTCGTCCTGGCCGCCCGCGCCCCCCACGTCCACTGGTCCTCCGGCCCCGGCCTGGGCCTGATCGCCATGGTGGCCGGCCTGCTGGCGGCCGGCGCGAGCGGACGGCTCCTGCTCCGGTCGAGCACAGGACCGGGCGAGGCGATGCGGGGCACCGGCTGAACGGCGGCGTACGCCGCGGGTGGCCCCGGCCTGGAGTGATCCGAGCGGTGGCTCCCGTGCCACCGCCGGCCGGGCAGCCGCCGGGCTCGTCGCGCGCCGCCGGCGGTGCTCGCGCCTCCACCGGCCCTGGGGCAGCCCTCCGCGTCCGTCGTGGGCATGGGGCAGTCCCCGGCCGCGTGCCGGCCCGCCGGCGGCGGGCCCCGGTTGGGCCGCGGGCGTGCTGGAGAGGAACTGGTCGAGAGGTCGTCATGAGGCGGGGAGGCGAGCGATGGGCTGGGGCACACGGCGCGCGGATGCGGACGAGGAGTCCCTGGACAGGGCCGAACGGGCCGCGGTGGCACGTGGGTTGGGGCAGCGCTCCCATGCGCAGTGGATGGGCAGCCGGCTCACCGGCCTGGGCTGCGTGTCGCTGATGCCGGCGCTGTTCTGCGGGATCGTCGGTGCGGGCCTGCTGGGCGGCTCGTACGGCGTCGGCGTGAAGGGCTTCGCCGTCTGTCTGCTCGTCCTGGTCGTCGCCCTCCCGGTCGCCGGCTTCCGGATCGAGAGCCGGCTCACCCACCGCGACCGACGGCTCTATGTGTACGAGCGAGGCATCGTCGTGACCGAGGGTCCGGCCCGGACCCATGTCCTGACCTGGCCGGAGGTCAGGCTCACCGAGAAGACCGAGTCCACGACGCACGGGCAGCACAGCCATGGGTCGACGGTCCACTGGCTGTACCTGAAGCGCCCGGACGGCACTCCGCTGACCCGGATCAGCACCAGCAACCCCGCCGGACTCGCGGTAGCCCGAGCGGTGGCCGAGGCGCGCGGCGGAACATGACGGCCGGGGAGTGCCGGGCCGGCGCGTGCCGGCGCTCGACGCGCAGGAGCGTACGACGACGGCGGCGCCGCCTCCTTGGGACGAGGAGACGACGCCGCCCTTCTTCACACGCCCCGTGGCGTCAGACCAGCCACCCGATGAAGTGGACGAGTCCGGCGAGGATGTCGGTGAGGACGTTCATGGTCGTACTGCTCCTTGCGGTGTGTCTTTGAGTGGGACCTGTGCGTCGACCACGGTCTGCAGCCCGTCGCTCGCACACCGTAAGTATGGTCCCGTCACTCCCGTCCCGTCGCTCTTCCGGGCGACGATCACCTGTTCCAGGGAACAACTGATCCCCTGTTCGGATATCCGTCAATTCCCGTATGGGGCAGGGGAATTGAGGTGGACGCGGGGACCTGTCGGTCCGTCGGACCGTCAACCCGTCATGGCGGCACCGCGCGCAGGGTCCGTAGCACCGCCCAGACGACCGAGACCAGCGGCACGGCGACCACGGCGCCGATCACCCCCGCGATGATGCTGCCCGCGATCACCGAGATCGCGACGACGAGCGGATGCAGCCGCACCGCCCAGCTCATCACCAGCGGATGCAGCACATGGCCCTCCAGCTGGCCGATCACGACGATCAACGCCAGCACGGCCAGCGCCGTGATCGGTCCGCGTCCGGCCAGTGCCACGACCGTGGCGACGCCGAGCGCGACCGGCGAGCCCACCAGCGGCACGAACGCGGCGAAGAACTCCAGCAGCGTCAGCGGCAGCGCGAGCGGCACCCGCAGCAGGAGCAGGGCGACACCGACGAGCACGGCATTGGTGGCGGCCACGATGATGATGCCGCGCGTGTACCCGGCGAAGGCTCGCCAGGCCGCCCGCCCCGCGCGGTCCCACGCCGTACGGGCGCCGCTCGGCAACAGGTTGTCGCGGATCCAGGCCCACAGGCGCTCGCCGGAGTGGATGAAGAACACCGAGGAGAACAGCGCGAGCGCGGCCCCGGTGGCCACCTCCACGACCCGGCCCAGCCCGCTGACGGCGCGGCTGAGCAGGCTGGACCGGTGCGTGGAGAGGTAGTGCGTCACCTGGTTCTCCAGCTCGGACAGCCGGCCCGGACTCAGCCGGAACGGTGGTCGCCGCAGCCACTCCTCGATGCGGTGCACCCCGCCGCGGAACTCGCCCGCCAGCCGGGTCGACTCGCCGGCCACCGCGTTGCCCATCAGGGCGAGCAGAGCGGACAGGAGCAGCAGACTGCCGACGAGTGCCACGGCGACGGACAGCGGTCGCGGCAGGACGCGGCTGAGCAGGTCGGTCAGCGGGCGCAGTACGGAGGTGACGACGAGCGCGAGGAAGAGCGCCACGGCGATGAGCTGGAAGCTGCCGAGGACGCTGAAGGCGCCGTATACGACGATCCCGACGAGGATGAGCCGCCAGGAGTAGGCGGCTCCCGCGCGCAGCCAGGGCACCGTCGGTTCGACCACGGACGCCGGCACCGGCTTGGGGCGCGGGGCGGCCGTGCGCCGTACCGCGTACGCCGCCCGGCCGCCCGGCACCCGACCCCGGCGGCGTCCGCCGCCCGGCCCGGCCGCCCGCCGGCCCGCATCGCCCACCACCGCGTACAGCTCCTCTCCGTCACCCCTGATGACGGTCGGTCACATGGAAGAACCGTAAGCGCATGCCGCACCCGGGGCGCGCGGAGCGCGTCCGCCCCCGGCTTCCCACGGACGGCGACGTTTCGTCGGTGCGCGATCCGGACGGAGGACACGGCCGCACGGCGGCGGCCGAAACCGCGCGGCGGTGCTTCACGCCACCCCGGTCAGGGACGACCATGCCATGTCATGAACATTTTGCTCGTCGCCAGTGCGTTCAACAGCCTCACCCAGCGCGTGTACGCCGAACTGTCCGACCTCGGGCACCGCGTGGACGTCGTACTCGCCTCGCAGGGCGACGACCAGGTCCGGGCCGCCGCGCACGAGCTGCGTCCGGAACTGGTCGTCGCGCCGATGCTCAGGACGGCCCTGCCCGAGGACGTGTGGCGCGAACACACCTGCCTGATCGTGCATCCGGGGCCGCCCGGCGACCGTGGCCCGTCCTCTCTGGACTGGGCCGTCGCCGAGCGGGCCGCGCAGTGGGGCGTGACGGTCCTGCAGGCGGAGGCGGCGATGGACGCGGGCGCGGTCTGGGCGGCGGAGCCGTTCCCCGTGACGCCCGTCGGCAAGAGCGACCTGTACCGGGGCGAGGTCTCCGACGCCGCCGTCACCGCCGTGCGCACCGCCGTACGCCGCTACGCCGAAGGCGCCTACAAGCCCCGGCCGCAGACCGACGCGTCGATCAGCGTGGTCTGGCGCGACGTCTTCCGGCAGGAGCGCCGGCGCATCGACTGGGAGCGGGACGACACCGAAACGGTCCTGCGCAAGCTCCGCGGCGCCGACTCGCAGCCGGGCGTCCGCGACGAACTCCTCGGCCGGGAGGTGTTCCTGCACGGCGGCCACCCCGAGGACCTGCTGCGCGGCCGTCCCGGCGACCTCCTCGCCCGGCGGGCGGGCGGCGTGTGCCGGGCCACCCGCGACGGCGCCGTCTGGATCCCGGAACTGCGCCCCCGCAAGAACTCCGGCGACCCCGCCCCCTTCCGCCGCCCGGCCGCCTCGGTGCTCGCCGCCTGGGAACCCGGTCTGCGACTCCCGGAGTCCGATGCCCCGTTGGAGCTGCCGCCCGAGCGCCGCACCTGGACCGACATCCGCTACCGGCAGCGCGGTGACGTCGGCTTCCTCGCCTTCTCCTTCCCCGGCGGAGCCATGAGCACCGATCAGTGCCGCCGACTGCTCGCCGCGTACCGGTTCGCGCTCTCCCGCCCCACCCGCGTCCTCGTGCTCGGCGGAGCCCGCGGCTTCTTCTCCAACGGCATCCACCTGAACGTCGTCGAGGCGGCCCCCGACCCGGCCGAGGAGTCCTGGACCAACCTCCTCGCCATGGACGACCTGGTCGAGGCGGTCCTGCGCACCACCGACCGGCTGGTCGTGGCCGCGCTCGCCGGCAACGCGGCGGCCGGCGGCGTCATGCTGGCCCTCGCCGCCGACGAGGTGTGGTGCCGCACCGGAGCCGTCCTCAACCCGCACTACCGGCGCATGGGCCTGTACGGCTCGGAGTTCTGGACGTACAGCCTGCCCCGCCGCGTCGGACCCGAGCACGCTCGGCGGCTGACCACCGAGGCCCTGCCCGTCAGCGCCGCGTCCGCCGAACGGACGGGCCTGGTGGACCGGCTCGTCGCAGCCGCTCCCGGCGACTTCGCCCCCGAGGTCGAGCGCCTCGCGGCCGGACTCGCCGCCGCCCCCGGCCTCGACCTGCGGATCGCCGACAAGGCCGCGGCCCGCGCCGCCGACGAACGCGAACGCCCCCTCGCCGCCCACCGCGAGGCCGAACTGGCCCGCATGCACGCCATCTTCTTCGACCCCGGGGCCCCCTACCACGCCCTGCGCTCGGCGTTCGTGCGCAAGACACCGTCCGGCTCGCCCCGGCCCCTGAGCGCACCGGCGGGAGACGCCCGATGACGCCGCGCCTGCTCGTGGCGGGCATCGGCAACATCTTCCTCGCCGACGACGCCTTCGGCCCCGAAGTGATCCGCGCCCTCGACGAGCGCCCGCTGCCGCCCGAGGTGCGCGTGCGCGACTACGGCATCCGGGGCATGGACCTCGCCTACGACCTGCTCGACGGGTACGCCACCGCCGTCCTGGTCGACACCGCCCGCCGCGGCCACCACCCCGGCACCCTCTGCCTGATCGAGGCCGAACCGCCGGACGGCACCGTCGTGCCCGAGGCCCACGGCATGGACCCGGCCAAGGTGCTGGCGCTGGCCACCCACCTCGGCGACGAGCCCCTGCCCCGCGTCCTCGTCCTCGCCTGCGAGCCCGAGGTGCTGCCGGCCGCCGACGAGGACCTCCTGCCGGGACTCACCGCGCCGGTGCGGGAAGCCGTCGGCCGGGCCGTGGACGCCCTGCACACACTCGTCCCGGCGCTGCTCGCCGACCCCGCCGCGCCCGCACCCCCGTTGGGCCACCCGATGGAATCCGGGCCCCGGCACCCGGCTGCGCTGCCCCGCACGGCGGGCGGCTGAGCGGAAGATCGGTGAGGCCCGGCCCGCACGGACGCGACCCGGGCCTCAACCGCCGCATCCGAGGAGCAGCGCCCATGTGCCGGTCCGACGTCAAGCAGGCCGTTCTGGCCAAGAACGACGACCTGGCCGCGGAGCTGCGCGGCGACCTCGCCCGGCAGGGCGTGACCGTCGTCAACCTGCTGTCCAGCCCCGGCAGCGGCAAGACCGAGCTCCTCGGCCGGGTCCTGGCCCGCGCGATGGAGCAGGGCGTCGCGGTGGCCGCGCTGACCGCCGACCTGGCCACCGAGAACGACGCCGTACGGCTGGCCCGCTCCGGCGCCCCCGTCCAGCAGGTGCTCACCGACGGGCTGTGCCATCTGGAGGCCCGTCAGGTCCGCACCCGGCTGACCGGCTGGCTGCCGGCCGACACCTCGGTGCTCTTCGTGGAGAACGTCGGCAATCTCGTCTGCCCGGCCGCCTACGACCTCGGCGAGACCCTGCGGATCGTGCTCATGGCGGTCACCGAGGGCGAGGACAAACCGCTGAAGTACCCGACCGCGTTCGGCTCCGCCCACCTGGTCGTGATCACCAAGACGGACCTCGCCGAACCGGCCGGCTTCGACGAGACCGCCTTCCGGACGAACGTGCACCGGGTCAATCCGGACGTGGAGATCGTACGGTCCTGCGCCCGCACCGGCACCGGTGTCGACACCCTCCTGGACCGCGCCCTCGCCGCCGGCGCCGGCCCCCTGCACCGGCCGCCGCTCGCGCCGCGTCCGCACGGCCATCACCACTCCGCTGCCGCTCCCGCCGTATGACCGCCCCCGCCACCGGCCCCGTGCGCCGTCGGCTCACCGTGCGCGGAACCGTGCAGGGCGTGGGCTTCCGGCCGTACGTGCACCGTCTCGCCGCCGGGCTGGGCCTGGCCGGGTTCGTCGGCAACACCGGCGACGGCGTGATCGTCGAGGTCGAGGGACCGGCGGACGAGGTCGACCGCTTCTGCGCCACCGTGGCCGAGGAGCCGCCGCCGCTGGCCACCGTGAGCGGCATCGCCGGCGAGGACCTGCCCACCACCGGCGACACCGGGCCCTTCGCGATCCGCTCCACCCAGCGGGCCGGCGGCCGCACCCAGTTGCCGCCCGACACCGCGACCTGCGCCGACTGCCTGCGCGAACTGGCCGATCCGGCCGACCGCCGGCACCGGCACCCGTTCATCACCTGCACCCACTGCGGCCCCCGCTTCACCATCGCCACCGGGATGCCGTACGACCGCGCCGTCACCACCATGGCCGGCTTCCCGATGTGTCCGTCCTGCGCGCGCGAGTACGGCGAGCCCGCCGACCGGCGCTTCCACGCCCAGCCCGTCGCCTGCGCCGACTGCGGGCCCCGGCTCACCCTCACCGCGGCCCTGGGCGGCCTTCGCCCGGCGCGGGACGCGAACGCCCTCGCCACGGGCCGGGCGCTGCTGGCCGCCGGCCGGATCGTCGCCGTCAAGGGCGTCGGCGGCTACCACCTGGCCTGCGACGCCACCGACGAGCGGGCCGTGGCCACGCTGCGCGGCCGCAAGGAACGCGGCGGCAAGGCCTTCGCGGTGATGTGCGCGGATCTGGCCACCGCGGAGCGGCTCGCCGTCCTCTCCGCCGCCGAACGGAGCGCGCTGACCGGCCCCCGGCGCCCCGTCGTCCTGCTTCGCCGGCGCACCCCGGCGGACGGCCTGCGCCTGGCCGACCAGGTCTGCCCGGGCAGCCCGTACGTGGGGGTGATGCTGCCCTACACCCCCGTCCACACCCTGCTGTTCGGGCTGCCCGGCGATCCGCCCGGCCCCCGGGTGCTGGTGATGACGAGCGGCAACCGCTCCGGCGAGCCCATCGTCACCGACGACGCCGAGGCGCTGACCCGGCTGGCCGGACTGGCCGACGCCTGGCTCGCCCACGACCGGCCCATCGCCTCGCCGTGCGACGACTCCCTCCTGCGGGTCCGTCCGGACGGCACCGAACAGGTCCTCAGGCGCTCGCGCGGCTATGTGCCGCGTCCGCTGCGCCTTCCGGTTCCGGTCCGCGCCACCCTCGCGGTCGGCGGCGACCTGAAGAACGCGCTGTGCCTGGGCGAGGGCGACCACGCCTGGCTCGGGCCGCACATCGGCGACATGGGAGACCTGGCGACCCTTGAGGCCGCGGAACGGGCCGAGCGGCACCTGATCCGCCTGACCGGAGTCGTCCCGGCCCGCGTCGCCGCCGACCGGCACCCCGGCTACCACTCGACGCGCCGGGCCCGCCACCGCTCCCGCCGACTCGGCTGCCCGGCACCGACGTCGGTCCAGCACCACCATGCCCACATCGCCTCCGCGATGGCCGAGCACGGCCTCGACGGCACCACCCCGGTGATCGGCGTCGCCTTCGACGGCACCGGATTCGGCGACGACGCCACCGTGTGGGGCGGCGAGATCCTGCTCGCCGACTACACCGGCTACCGGCGCTTCTCCCACCTCGCCCCCGCCCCGCTGCCCGGCGCGGACGCCGGAGTGGCCAACCCCTGCCGGCTGGCGCTGGCCCGCCTGTGGGCGGCCGGGCTGCCGTGGGAGCCGGATCTGCCGAGCTTCCTCGCGTGCACGCAGACGGAACGCGCCGTGCTGCACCGCCAGTTGACCCAGGACGTGGCCTGCGTCCCGACCTCCAGCATGGGACGCCTCTTCGACGCCGTGTCGTCCCTGGCCGGGGTCTGCCACCGCGCCGGGTACGAGGCACAGGCCGCGATGGAACTGGAGGCGGCGGCGCTGGAGGCCAGGGACGCGGACGCCGTGGCGTACCCCTTCGACCTGACCGGCGCGGGCCCTTTGCGCTGCGACCCCGCGGCGATGCTGAGCGCCCTGCTCGCGGACCGGCGGCGCGGCACCCCCGCACCGGTCCTGGCGGCCCGCTTCCACCGGGGCGTCGCGCGGGCCGTCGCCGAGATCTGCCGGCGCGCCCGCGCGGAGACCGGTCTGACCGTCGTCGCCCTCTCCGGAGGTGTCTTCGCCAACGCCCTGCTGGAGGAGGAGACCACGACGCTGCTCACCGGCTCGGGGTTCGCGGTCCTCCGCCACCGTGAAGTCCCCCCGAACGACGGTGGACTGGCGCTCGGCCAGCTCATGGTCGCGGGAACAGCGAACCATCACGAGACGGAGTGACCCATGTGTCTGGCGATGCCCGGCAAGGTCGTGTCCATCGACCATCGCGCCGACCCCAGGACCGGGCTGATCGACTTCGGCGGAGTGCGCAAACAGGCGTGCCTGGAGTATCTGCCCGACGTCCGGGTGGGGGAGTACGTCATCGTCCACGTCGGCTTCGCCCTGCAGCGGCTGGACGAGGAGTCGGCCCGCGCGTCCCTGGAGCTGTTCCAGCAACTTGGGCTGCTGGAGGAGGAGTTCGGAGACGCCTGGGAGCAGGCGGCCCGGCAGGAGAGCGGGAGTGAGACCCGGTGAAGTACATCGACGAGTTCAACGACCCGGACCTGGCGCGCCGGCTGCTGGACGAGATCCGCGCCACGGTCACCCGCCCCTGGGCGCTGATGGAGGTGTGCGGCGGCCAGACCCACTCCATCATCCGCCACGGCATCGACCAACTCCTCCCGGAGGAGGTCGAGTTGATCCACGGACCCGGCTGCCCCGTGTGCGTCACACCGCTCGACGTCATCGACCAGGCCCTGGAGATCGCCGCCCGCCCCGGGGTGATGTTCTGCTCCTTCGGCGACATGCTGCGGGTGCCCGGCACCGACCGGGACCTGTTCCGGGTCAAGGGCGAGGGCGGTGACGTACGCGTGGTGTACTCACCGCTGGACGCGCTCGACCTCGCCCGCAAGCACCCCGACCGGCAGGTCGTGTTCTTCGCCATCGGCTTCGAGACGACCGCCCCCGCCAACGCCATGGCCGTCCACCAGGCCCGCCGTCTGGGCCTGGACAACTTCAGCCTGCTGGTCTCCCACGTCCGGGTCCCACCCGCGATCGCGGCCATCATGACCGCCCCCGAGTGCCGGGTGCAGGGCTTCCTCGCCGCCGGGCACGTGTGCAGCGTGATGGGCACGGCCGAGTACCCGGAGCTGGCCGAGCGGCACCGCGTGCCCGTCGTCGTGACCGGCTTCGAGCCGCTGGACATCCTCGAGGGCATCCGCCGCGCCGTCCACCAGTTGGAGCGCGGCGAGCACCGGGTGGAGAACGCCTACCCGCGCGCCGTGCGCGAGCAGGGCAACCCGGCGGCCCTGCGCATGCTGCGGGAGGTCTTCGAGGTCACCGACCGCAACTGGCGCGGCATCGGCCCCATCCCCGACAGCGGCTGGCGGCTGTCCGAGGCCTACCGGGCCTACGACGCCGAGATCCGCTTCGACGTCACCGGCATCCGCACCGAGGAGCCCGCCGTGTGCCGCGCCGGCGAGGTGCTGCAGGGGCTGATCAAGCCGACCGAGTGCGAAGCCTTCGGCACGGCCTGCACCCCGCGCACCCCGCTCGGCGCCACCATGGTCTCCAACGAGGGCGCCTGCGCGGCCTACCACCTGTACCGCCGGATGACCGACGGTCCCGCACAACAGGGATCGCGCATCCCACGGGAGGAGCTGAACACCGTTGGCTGACCTCGCAACCGAAGCGGCCGTGGACCCCGCGAACTGGACCTGCCCCGCCCCCCTGCGCGACCAGCCGGTCGTCGTCATGGGCCACGGCGGGGGCGGCGCCCTGTCCGCGGAACTGATCGAGCAGATCTTCGCCCCCGCCTACGGCAACCCCACCCTGGCCGCCCTCGCCGACTCGGCCGTCCTCGACCTGGGCGGCGCCCGGCTGGCCTTCTCCACCGACTCCTACGTCGTACGCCCGCTGTTCTTCCCCGGCGGCAGCCTCGGCGACCTCGCCGTCAACGGCACCGTGAACGACCTGGCGATGAGCGGCGCCCGGCCCGCCTACCTGTCCACCGCCTTCGTCCTGGAAGAGGGCGTGGGACTGGACGTCGTCGGCCGGGTCGCCCAGGCCATGGGCGCGGCGGCGAAGGCCGCGGGCGTCACCATCGCCACCGGCGACACCAAGGTCGTGGAGTCCGGGCACGGAGACGGCGTCTACGTCACCACCGCCGGTGTCGGCCTCGTACCGGACGGTGTCGACATCCGCCCGCAGCGCGCCCGGCCGGGCGACGCCGTCATCGTCAGCGGACCCATCGGACTGCACGGCGTGGCCATCATGAGCGTCCGCGAGGGCCTGGAGTTCGGTGTCGAGATCGCCTCCGACACCGCGCCCCTGGCGGACCTCGTGGCGGCCATGCTGGCGGTCACGAAGGACATCCACGTGCTGCGGGATCCGACCCGGGGCGGGCTCGGGGCGTCCCTGAACGAGATCGCCCGCGCCTCCGGCACCGGAGTCCGGCTGCGCGAGCGGGCCGTCCCGGTCCCGGACGAGGTCGCGAACGCCTGCGGCTTCCTCGGCCTGGACCCGCTGTACGTCGCAAACGAGGGCCGGCTCGTCGCCTTCGTGCCCGCGCCGCACGCCGAGGCCGTCCTCGCGGCGATGCGCGCCCACCCGCACGGCGGCGGCGCCGTGCTCGTCGGGGAGTGCGTCGAGGACCACCCGGGCATGGTGGTCATGGCCACCGGCCTCGGTGGCACCCGGGTGGTGGACCTTCCGCTCGGGGAGCAACTGCCCCGCATCTGCTGAGTGGCCACCCGGCCCCGCCCTCAGGTCGGGGCCGGGTCACCCCTCGACGGCCGAGATCTCCAGCTCCCGGCCGTAGCGCAGGTCCTGCGAGGCCCGGTCGCAGGACGGGCACCAGAAGAACGGCGGCATGCCGACGTCGAACTCCGCGGCGCACCCGCCGCACCAGGCCCGCGCGGTCACCTGCTCCACGACCAGCCGGGCCCCGGCCAGCGCCGTGCCCTCGCGCGCCACCTCGAAGGCGAAGTGCAGCGCGTCCGGCACGACACCGGCCAGCTCGCCGACCCGGACGGTCACCGTGGTGACACGGTCCGTCCCGTCGGCGCGGGCGATCTCCTCGGCCTGTTCCACGATCGCGGTCGCGATCGACAACTCGTGCACTGGCGGCTCACGGGTAGCGGCGGTCGGCGCGCAGCCCACCGGTCATCCGGTAGATGCGCAACTCCCGCACGATGCCGGGGAGTTCCTTGACGAACAGGGCCGCGCACAGGGTGCCGACGAGCACGGCCTGCGCCACCAGCAGCTGCCGTCCCGACATCCCCGCCCGCTCTGTCCTGCTTCTCCTGCCCATCTTCATGGCGTCACTTCCTGCTCTGTCATCCCGGTGAGATGTTCGGCATGCCCTGCACCAGGGCGTCGTGGCGTGTGGAGTGGATACCGGTGGAACGGCGCGCGTCGGAGGTGCCGTCCGTGTGGTGTCCGGGCTGATGCTGGTAGGGGCCCTGGTTGCCCTGATGCAGTCCCCGCACGTGGGACGGCGTGTCGGGCTTCGCCTGGGGGCGGCCCACGCGGATGCTGCCCATGTCGGTTCTCCTTCCGGGTCTCACGACCGCTCGGTCAGCTCCTTGAAGAACTGTTCTACGGCCGACCAGACGTATCCGCCACCGGACAGCCCCCGCCACTCGCGGCGGACCAGGGCGATCATCCGGTAGCAGTCGTCGACCGGCACGATCCAGTGCTCGTCGAGGCCGCGCACGGTGTTCACCAGCAGCGCCTCCACGTCGGGTGCCATGGACGCCAGCTGCTCGACCGTGCCGGCCAGCTGTCGCCAGGCCGCCGCGTCCACCTCCCAGCGCATGGCGCCCGCGGGGCTCGGGCCCTGGGCGCTGACCGAGCCGTCCCGGTGCGGCACGAAGAACACCAGCCCCACCGGCACGCCCAGCACCGCGGTGTCCACCGGCGGCAGCCGCAGCCGGCGCCGCGGCACCAGCCGGTACCGGCCCGCCTCCTCGGAGGCGAACAGCACCGAGCACGCCCGGCACACACACCGCAGCTCGGCGGCATCGGTGTCGTAGAGGTGCGGGTGCCCGTCCGCGAGGACGGCGGCGCACAGGTCGCAGCGCTCGGTCCCTGCCGTCGCCGCGCGGTCCGCCGCGGAGCGGATGACCCGGGCCAGTGCCCCGTCCACGGTCACCGCGTCCCTCGGGGCTGTGCGGCGGCCCGGTGGGTGAGTGTGGTCAGCGGTACGAACGCCGGTGCCGCACGGCGCTCTGCCGCCTGTGCCACCTGCTCCACCGCCGTCAGCTCGGGCGCCACGGCCAGCACCGCCGCCCGGACGGCCGTCATCGTGTCCGCGCTCCCGCCGCCGCACCCGGCCCCGCATCCGCCGCCCGTGCTCAGCCGCACCCGGGCCACCCGGCCCTCCACACCGGCCCACTCCAGGTCACCGCCGCGCTCGCGCACCGCCGGCCGCAGCCGTTCCACCGCACGGGCGGCCCGGCGCTCGGGCGGCTCGGGATGGATCGCGTGCAGCACCAGCAGATGGGCGAGCAGCTCGTCCCCGGCGAGCCGCTCCCGCAGGGGTGAGTCCGCGCCGTCCAGGATCCGGGCCAGCGCCTCGCCGTAGACCTCGGTCAGCAGGGACACCGCCTCCAGCGCCGGGCCGGGCGCGGACTCCAGCTCCGCCAGCACCTGGTCGAGCCGGGCGAGCCGTGCCTCCACCGCCGGGTCGGACAGCCGGACGGCGTCAGCCATGGTTCGCCCCGTAGGTGGGCGAGTGCACCGTGGACAGCGTCCTGCCCTTGCCGACGTACATGTGCACACCGCAGGGCAGACACGGGTCGAAGCTGCGCACCGTACGCATGATGTCGACGCCCTTGAAGTCGTCCGGGCCGTTCTCCTCGAAGATCGGCTGGCCCTGCACGGCGTCCTCGTACGGGCCCGGGGTGCCGTAGATGTCGCGCGGGCTGGCGTTCCACGGGGTGGGCGGGTACGGATGGTAGTTGGCGATCTTCTTGTCCCTGATCACCAGATGGTGGGAGAGGACACCGCGCACCGCCTCGTGGAAGCCGCAGCCGATCGACTCGTCCGGCACCTCGAAGTTCTCGAACACCTTGGTGTCGCCGCTGCGCATCATCCCCATGGCCTCCTCCAGGAACTGCAGGGCCATGGCGGCGGCGTAGGCGATGAAGTACGGCCGGGCGCGGTCCCGTTCGAGGGTGTTGCTCCACTTCGGGATCTTCCACTCCAGGGTCGTCTCCGGGAGCTTCTCGCCCTTGGGCAGGGTGATGCGGACGGTGCCGCCGGTCGCCTTGACGTACGGCGTGTCGACCAGGCCGCTCAGCGCGGTCGACCACAGCCGGGCCAGCGGGCCGCCACCGGTGTCCAGGGCGAGGTGCTCGCCGGTGTCCGGGTGGTACCAGCGCGGGCTCATCACCCAGCTGTAGTTGCCGTCGAAGTCCCGCTTCTGCGGCACCGGTACCGTGGTCTGGTTCCACGGGTGGCGCATGTCGACGAGGTTGCCGAGCGGGTCGTGGGTGACGAACGGCTCCTCGTTGACCCAGTCCTCGTAGAACGAGCTGCCCAGCATGATGCGCAGCCCGAGGTTGATGTCGATCAGGTTGTTGGTGACCAGCTTGCCGTCCACGACGACGCCCGGGGTGACGTACATCGCCTTGCCCCACTCGTTCATCGAGGCGTAGCGGTAGTCGACCACGTCCGGGTTCTGGAAGGCGCCCCAGCAGCCCAGCAGGATGCGGCGCTTGCCGACCTCCTCGTAGCCCGGCAGCGCCTCGTAGAAGAAGTCGAAGACGTCGTCGTTCATCGCCACCGCCTTCTTGATGAAGTCGATGACGCGCATCAGGCGGCTGAGGTAGTCGGTGAAGGTGTTCGGCTGCGGCATCGTGCCGACGCCGCCCGGGTACAGCGTGGAGGGGTGCACATGGCGCCCCTCCATCAGGCAGAACATCTCCCGGGTGATCCGGCTGACCTTCAGCGCCTCCTTGTAGACCTCGCCCTCGAAGGGGTTGAAGGCCTGCATGATCTCGGCGATGGTGCGGTAGCCGTGCACGTCCCCGCGCGGCGCGTCCGTGCGCTCGGCACGGGCCAGGAGACCGGGGTTGGTGGCCTTGACCATCGCCTCGCAGAAGTCCACGAAGACCAGGTTGTCCTGGAAGAGCGTGTGGTCGAAGATGTACTCGGCCGCCTCGCCGAGGTTGGTGATGTGCTCGGCCAGCTTCGGCGGCTTGACGCCGTACGCCATCTGCTGGGCGTAGTTGGAGCAGGTGGTGTGGTTGTCGCCGCAGATGCCGCAGATGCGCGAGGTGATGAACCCGGCGTCACGCGGGTCCTTGCCCTTCATGAACACCGAATAGCCACGGAACAGCGACGAGGTGCTGTGGCATTCGACGACTTCCCGGTTGGCGAAGTCGATCTTCGTGTAGATGCCCAGGTTGCCGATGATCCGGGTGATCGGATCCCATGACATGTCGACGAGCTGGGCGGGCTTGCGTTTGCTGGACCGGGAGTCGGTGGTCGTCATCTGCGGTACTGCCCCTCGCTGTTCGGGTCGGGCGAATCGGAGACGGGGTGGGCAAGGACGGCGTCAGGCGCGCCAGTGCGGGTCGTAACCGCTCGTGAGCTTCTGCTTGTTGTGGCGCCACTTGGGCTCGTGGTTGACCATGTCGTTGGTCAGGCCGCGCAGCCGGCGGATGACCGCCCCGTAGGGCCGGATCACCATCGACGACAGCGTGCCGCCCGGCGGTTCGTCCATGAACGGCATGAAGGCGTCGGGGAAGCTGGGCATCGTGCAGCCGATGCAGATGCCGCCGACGTTCGGGCAGCCGCCGATGCCGGCCATCCAGCCGCGCTTGGGCACGTTGCAGTTGACGACCGGACCCCAACATCCCACCTTCACCTGGCACTTGGGGGAGTTGTAGTCCTTGGAGAAGTCGGCCTGCTCGTAGTACGCGGCCCGGTCGCAGCCCTCGTGGACGGTCTTGCCGAACAGCCACTGCGGACGCAGCATGTGGTCCAGCGGCGGCGGGGGAGCGGCACCGGCCGCGTGCTGCAGCACCCAGACCAGGGTCTCCATGAAGTTCTCCGGCTGGATGGGGCAGCCGGGCACGTTGACCACCGGCAGCCCCGAGCGTGCCTTGAACTCCCAGCCCAGGTAGTCCGCGAGGCCCATGCAGCCGGTCGGGTTGCCGGCCATCGCGTGGATGCCGCCGAACGTCGCACAGGTCCCGGCGGCCACCACCGCCCACGCCTTGGGCGCGAGCTGGTCGATCCACGTGTTGAGGGTCTGCGGCTGGCCGGTCTCGGGGTCGTTGCCGAACGACGTCCAGTAGCCGTCGCCCTCGATGATGTTCTGGTTCGGGATCGACCCCTCGATCACGAGGATGAACGGTTCCAGCTCGCCGCGGGCCGCCGCCCGGTACGGGGCCAGGAAGTCCTCGCCGCCCAGACTCGGCGAGAGCACCTTGTTGACGAGGTTCACCTTCGGCAGGCCGGGGATGAGGCCGAGGACCACGTCCTCGATGGACGGTTGCCCGGCCGCGGTCAGCGACACGGTGTCGCCGTCGCAGCTCATGCCCTCCGAGATCCAGAGGATGGTGATCTCGTCGAAGCCGTTCGATGCCTTGGCCTCGGTGGTACCGCTCTGTGTGGTCATGTCTGCGGCCTCCGTCGCAGTCGGTCGTGGGCCTGGCCGGCGGGAGCCGGGGGGCCCTGGGGCGCGAGGGGCTCGACCTCGTCGGGCCGGAAGTAGTGGAAACGGCCGTACCAGCCGTGCAGTTCGGCGGCCGGATCGTCGTCGACCGTGACGGCGAGCCGCACGCTGCCGTCGACGTCGTGGAAGACCGCGGCGACCCGCGCGGTCCGCCCGTCGAGGAACATGTCCTGGGCGTCGGCGCCGCGCAGCGGCGGACGCAGCCGCACCGGGCTTCCGGCACCGACGCACACCCCGTCCACGAGCACGGTGTCGGTCGTCGGGGACAGTCCGTCGTCGCCGCCCTCCTGCCACCAGGCGGGCCGCTGGGCGGCCGGGGCCCCGGGCGCGGGCACCGGGGTCAGGGAGCGGATCGCGCCGTGCAACCGCTCGAACACCTCCCGGGGCATCGAGTCCACCCGGTCGACGATCCGCGCGGCCCGCGGATCGGTGGCGCGGGCCTCCGCCTTCTCCTCGTCCGTCAGCAGCATCGTGCGCAGGGTGAGGATCTCGTCGATCTCCGCCGCGTCGTGCAGATCGCCCGGACTCTCCGGCGCCACCTGCGGCCGGTCCGGGAGGATGATCGGGGCGGAGAGCACGACCGGGCCCGTCGGGCGGTCCTCGGGAGCGCCGCCGAGAACGGGAAACGTGAACGCGTTGCGGCACTGCCGCGCCTGCTCCGCCAGCTCCTTCGGCGGGTCGATCAGGGACACGAACTCCACGCCGTCCCCGCCGACGAGGGTGTGCGTGGCGATGAGCGCCTGCCGCAGTGCCGTGTCGCGGGGGGCGCGCGGGTCCGCCGCTTCGCCGGTGTTCTCGGTGCGCACCCGCAGCCGGTACAGCTGGGGCGCGAGCGGTTCGGCCTCGACCGTGGTGACGGCCCGTACCTCCAGGCGCCGCCGCACCGTCCGGCCCGCGCCGCCCGCCAGCGGCTCGGACTCGGCACCTGCGGCCGCACCCACCGCGGCGGTACGACCGGCGCGCACCAGCTCCGCCAGCGGCAGCACCAGCTCGCTCTCGCGCGGCACCGCCTCCTCGAACGTCAGATGCGTGGCGCCGTCGGCCGTCCGCAACGACTCGACCGGGCGGTACCGGCCCTCGGGGTCGGCCGCCTCGACCTGCTTGTCCTGCACCTGCAGATACCGGACGCGCACGCGTACGACCGCGTCGGCGCGCGCGGCCCGCACCAGGCACTCGGTCCGCTGGTACCAGGAGTCCGCGGAGCCGGAGAGCCCCGGCGCGAGGGGTCCGTCGCGCTCCACCCAGTCGCGGGGCAGGAGCACACCGAACTGCCAGCGGACCCGGTTCTTCGTCGAGGACCGGCGGTACGGGTAGAGCAGGTACCCCTCGTAGAGCACCGCGTCCGCCACGGCACCGACCTGCTCGAAGTCGCCGCGGGACGCACCGCCGTACGCCAGGCCGCCGTCACCGTCCAGCACGGCGGCCTGCGCCGCGCCGCCCGCGCCGGCTCCATCCGACATACCGCCTCCTCGTCACCGGGCCATTGGCACACTCCTTCCACCACCGTCACACCCGTCACGGCACCTCGCTCCTCCGGCGCACCTCGATTGGGCCGGCCAGGGGACACCGAGCCGGTTTCGCGCGCTCCCGGCGCCACCCCCCAGTGCTTCGGAGCACCTCCCGAAGCCGCCCTCCCCGCCCCCGCACGCGTGGGATCGTGGGGCGGGTCCGCGCAAGGCAGGCGAGGGAGAGGAACCGGACATGTTCGACGCCCTGAAGAACCTGAAGGACAAGGACACCCTTCAGAACCTGAAGGACAAGGCAGAGGACATCGCCGAAGCGCACGGGGACAAGATCGCCGAGGGTCTGGAGAAGGCCGGCGACGTCATCGACGACCGGACCGGGGGCAAGCACAGCGACACGATCGACACGGCCGTGGACAAGGCACGGGACCTCGTCGAGAAGCTGGGCGAGAACGGCGCGAAGCACTGACCGCCGCGCCCGGGTCCGTCCAGGCCGCCTGACGCAGCGCCCTGGCCCCGGCGGTGCTCCGGGGAGCGGGAGAGAGCCCGGACCCGGATCCGCTCAGGGCAGGCGCTCCAGGGCGACGAGAGCCGCGTCGTCGTCGAGGTCGCCGCGCACATGGCGCACGAGGTCGCGGCGGAGCGCGGCCACCATCGCCTCCAGGGGCCGCCCGGCGTGCGCGCTCACCTGCGCGGCCAGGTCGTGGAAGCGGCCCCGGCGGTCGCGGGCCTCGATGAACCCGTCGGTGTACAGCACGAGCCGGTCGCCCGGCACGAACGGCACGGTCTGGGCGGCGGGGCGCGCCGCCAGGAGATCGCCCAGGCCGAGCGGTGCACCGGGCTGGTCGGGCTCGTACGACCGCACCTCGCCCGCGTGGACGACGTACGGCTCCGGGTGACCGCAGTGCACGATGCGGACCACGGGCTCACCGGGTGGGAACTCCATCAGCAATGCCGTGGCGAACCGTTCCGTGAACAGGGCGCCGGCGCCCCGGTCGCCCGGGTCCTCGGCATCCGGATCGCCGTCGAGCGCGGCGATGTGCCGGCGCGCCCGCTCGTCGAGCTGCTCCGCCACCTTGGTCAACGACTGCTCCCGGTGCGCCAGATCGCGGAACGCGCCGAGCAGGGTCGCCGAGGCGCCGACGGCCTGAAGCCCCTTGCCCCGTACGTCGCCGATCACGATCCGGGTGCCGTACGGCGTGCGCAGCGCCTCGTAGAAGTCGCCGCCGATCCGTGCCTCCGACTCGGCCGGCAGATACACACCGCTGAGGGCGAGCGGGCCGATCCGCCCGGGGAGGGGGTGCATCAGGGCGCACTGCGCGGTCTCGGCGACGGAGCGGATGCGGTGCAGCTGCCGTTCCCGGCGCTGCCGCAGGGAGCAGGCGGCCAGGGAGGTGAGGCCCACCACGAAGACGCTGACCAGGGCGACGTTCGAGTCCGGGTGTCCCCAGCTGCCCGCCTCCCACTGGAGCAGTGCCGTGACCACGAGCACGCCGAGGGCGAGCACCGCCGTCGCCCGCCACGGCAGCAGCGCGGCGGCCAGCACCGGGACGGCGGCCATGACCGGTGAGACGTGCAGCCAGTCCGGGGTGAGCAGGTCGGTGCCGGCGACGACCAGCACGAGCAGCGCGGGGGCCGCGGCCAAGAGCGCGCGGGGGGCGGTGCGGCGGTCCCGGAGCGCCGCGAGCCGCCGCGTCCGCTTCCGGCGCGCGGGTGCGGCGGTGTGCCCGGCGGTGGGGTCCTGGAGATCGGTGGTGTGAGAGGTCATCGTCTTGGTGAGGGCCGTAGCGGGTCGAGGATCCGGTGGGAGGGGGCGGGCGGTGCGGGCGCGGGCGCCGACAGACAGGTCAGGGCCGATTCCAAGGGGCGCAGGAGGCGCTGGTCCGGGGCGGCCCTCTCCGGGGGATCGCTGCGGGGGGCGCCGAGCCGGGCGAGGGCCTGCCGTGCGGCGGGCAGCGCCGGGTGCGGGCGGCCGCCGCGGCAGGAATAGGCGCACAGGGCGGTCGTCCGCAGCAGGCGGGCGTACGGCTGGGCGAACGCGGAGGCCGGGCGGGAGGTCTCGGCCGCGTCCGGGTGGGTGTCGAGGAGCCGGCCCGTCGTGCTCACCTGCCCGGCCACGTCGCTCAGCGTGCGCAGCACCCGGTGGTCCAGGTGCGAGCGGCGGCGCCGGGCGGTCGGCCGGGGATTCCAGCGCACGCTCTCGTGCGCCTCGTCCATGGCGGCCCGGGCGCGGGTCAGCGCCGTGCCGAGGTCGTCCTCCCAGGCCGGGCCGAGGACCTTCCGCGGCTGTTCGTGCCGTACGACCGCGTCGGCCAGGCCGTCGAGGTGCCGGGCGATCAGCAGCCGCAGCTCCTCCAGCGCCCGCTCGGCGGACCGTACCCGCACGGTGGGAAACAGCAGCATGGTGCACGCCAGCCCGAAGGCGATGCCCACCACGATCTCCGCGAGGTGGGTGGCCAGCTCACCGGGGTGGCGGCCACGGACCAGGGCGAAGGTGATCAGCGCGGTCGTCGGGACGTGCAGGCCGTAGTGACCGAGGAATCCGCGCCGGGCGAGCAGCGCCGCCGCGAAGACCACGACGCCCAGTCCCACCATGCCCGGCTCGGCGTACAGCGCGCCGGGTACGGCGACGAGAACCCCGAGCAGGCATCCGGCGGCGTACCGGGTGGCGGCGGAGACCGTGGCCACCACCGTGGTCTCGACGATGAGGACGGCCGCGATGGCGCCCGCGTAGGGGTCGGTGACGTGCAGCAGCAGCGCGCAGGTCTGCCAGGTCAGCGCGGCCGCCACCGTGGCTCGCGCGGCCTCGGCGCCGCCGGCCCGTCTGATCCGCGCCAGGAGAGCGGTCCATCGTGCGCTGCGCATGTCTCGTTCGTCCCCTCTCACGGCTGATCTCTTCGGTCGAGCAAGACCGCCCAGGATAAACGGACAAATAGGCCAAATGGCAAATAAGGAATTTGTATGAATGGTGGTCGTGTGCGCGCTGCGTAACCTCTTCAATTCTCAACAAGCAGGCCGGTGTTCCGTCCCTGCCTGCCCGAAGCGCTCGCCGGAACGCCGGCCGAGGAGCCCCGACCGTCGCGTTCAGGCCCGTGCGCCCTGAACTTGTCTGGTCAAGTTTGGTCGCGGTTCTTCCGCTCGACAGCGGCGGCCACTACTCATGTCCCGTTCGTTGCGCACAGTCAGGCCGTGAGGTCCTCGCTCCTCACGGCATCCTCACCAACGGGACGAGGTACCACGTATGCGACTGCGCTGGAGATCCCTCGGCGGGCTTCTCGCCCTCCACGGCGCCCTGCTCGTCGCCGCGCCCGGCTCCGCCCAGGCGGCCGGGAACAGCGGCAACCTGATCGTCAACGGCGATGCGGAGAGCGGCGGTTACTGCACCGGCGACTGGGCCGCCGCCACCACGGTCCCCGGCTGGACCACCGAGGCCGGCGGTCCGAACGTCATGTGCCACTCCGTCGCCTCCTTCGGGCTGCCCGGCGACGGCAGGACGCCCGGCAAGGCCTTCTTCGCGCCCGGCAACTTCGGCGACGGCGCGATGACCCAGACCGTGGACGTCTCCTCCGCGGCCACGGCCATCGACGGCGGCGGCGTGCACTACAACCTCTCCGGCTGGCTCGGCGGCTGGACCACCTACAGCGGCAATGTCGCCGTCAGCCTCCACTTCCACGACGGCGGCGGACGCCCCCTCGGCGCCACCGCCAAGCTGCCCACCGTGTCCGCGAGCGACCGGGGCCAGGCCACCAAGTTCCTCTCGCGCAGCGCCACCGGCGCGGTCCCGGCCGGCACCCGGTCCATCCAGGTCGAGGTGCAGTTCCTGTCCACGAGCAGCGAGACCGGCTACCTCGACAACCTCTCCCTCGGCCTGGACACCCCGGTCACCGCGCCCGCCCCGCTCGCCCCGCCGGTCTCCAAGGTCCCGGGCTACGACCACGTGTTCACCGTCATGATGGAGAACACCGACTACTCCCAGGTCATGAACGACCCGGCGGACACGCCGTACATGCACAGCCTCATGGGCCAGGGCGCCACGCTCACCGACTTCCACGGCGTCTACCACCCGAGCGACGAGAACTACCTCGCCGTCGCGGGCGGTGACACCTACGCCAAGGGCGCCACGTACTTCCCGAACATCAACTCACCCGAGCGCAACCTCGGCGACACCCTGGAGGACGCCGGCAAGAGCTGGAAGGCCTACGAGCAGGGCATGGGCACCCCCTGCAACACCAAGAACAACAACGACAGCTACTACGAGCCCGACGACGCGCCCTTCATCAACTACACCGACATCAGCGGCAACGCCTCCCGCTGCGCGGCCCACCTGTTCGACACCACCCAGCTGACCACCGACCTGAAGTCCGCGGCCACCACCCCGAACTTCTCCTGGATCGCCGCCGACGACTACTACGACGGCGAGGCCTCCGGCAACGGCAACGCCACCAGCCTGAAGACACAGGACGGCTGGCTGAAGCAGACTCTCGCCCCGGTCCTCGCCTCCCCGGCCTGGACCCAGCAGCGCTCGCTGCTCATCCTGACCTGGGACGAGAGCGACGGCGAGGCGTACAACCACATCGCCACCACGGTCGTCGGCTCCCAGGGCACGGTCCCGGCCGGCACCAGCAGCCCGCTCCACTACGACCACTACGGCATCGGCCGCACCATCGAATCGGCCCTCGGCCTGCCCGGCCTCACGGCCAACGACACCTACGCCACGCCGCTCAACGCCGCGTTCGCGCCGTCCACGTCGACGAAGCCGACGCTCACCGGCGACCTGAACGCGGTGGCGAACGGCGGCAACGTCACCTTCCGCTACTCGGTGCCGACGCCGTCCCAGGCGAACGCCAAGAACTGGATCGGCATCTACCCGGCGGGTGTCACGCCCGGCCAGCAGTCCTCGCTCGCCTGGTCCTACGCCCCGAACGCCAGCGGCGCCCTCACCTTCCCCACCGGCAAGCTGGGCGGCGCGGGGACGTACGACGTGTACTACCTCGCCGACGACGGCTACTCGGTCCTGGCCGGACCGTTCTCCGTGACCGTCGGCTGACCGTACGCGACGGACACCGGGCCCACGCGCTGCCGCCCGGCGGAGCGGCCCACGGGGCCCCACCCCGTGACCGGCTGGTTCCGCCGCCGTCCCCATGCGGACAGCTGCGTGGGCCCGTTGTCCGTGCGCGAAGTCCTCGCCCGGCGGTCCGGCCCGGTCGCTCGATGCCCCCGGCCGCCCGTCGCATCGGGACGGTTCAGGGCCTTCCCGGTCCGGGGCCCGCGAGACCGGCCCGGTGGGCGAACAGGGCGGCCTGCACGCGGTTTTCGAGGCCGAGCCGGGTCAGGACGCGATTGACCCGGCTCTTCACGGTCGCCTCGCTGAGCCCGAGTTCCGAGGCGATCCGCGCGTTGGACAGACCCCGCGCGACCAGTACGAGGACCTGGATCTCGCGCTCGGTGAGCAGGCCGAGGTCCGGCGCCGGGGCGGGCGCGGGGGCGAGGAGGGCCGGCGGCAGCGCGGTGACCGTGTCGATCAGCCGTCGGGTGACGCTCGGGGCGAGCACGGACTCGCCGTCGGCCGCGGCGCGGAGAGCCTCGGCGAGCTGGTCGGGCCGGCTGTTCTTCAGCAGGAAACCGACGGCCCCGGCACGCAGCGCCGCGTGCACGTACTCGTCGAGGTCGAAGGTGGTCAGCACCAGGACCCGCGGCACCGGTCCCGGGCCGGGCCAGTCCTGGACGATCCGCCGGGTCGCCTCGACCCCGGTCGTGCCCGGCATCCGTACGTCCATGAGCACCACGTCCGGCCGCAGCGCCACGGCCCGGGCGACGGCCTGCTCGCCGTCGGCCGCCTCCCCGACGACCGACAGGCCTTCCCTGCGCTCGATGACGAGACGCAGAGCGGTCCGCACGATCTCCTGGTCGTCCACGACGAGCACACCTACGGTCATCGGTCCCCCTGCGCCGATCCGGGATCCCGCGCGGTCAGGACGGCGCGCAGGTGCCAGCCGCCGTCCGGGCGCGGCCCGGCGTGCAGCTCGCCGTCGAAGGCCGCGACCCGTTCCCGCATGCCGACGAGTCCGCGACCGGCACCGGGGACCGGCCGGTGGCCCGGCGCCGGCGCGTCGTTCTCCACCTCGATCGTCAGGCGCGTCTCGTCCCCGCGTACGGCGACCCGCACGCCGACCGCACCGGCGTGCTTGACCGCGTTGGTCAGCGCCTCCTGGACGACCCGGTAGGCGGAGACCTGCATCCCGACCGGCAGTGCGGCGCGGGCGGGCGTCTCGAAGGAGCAGACGACGCGGCATCCCGCCGAGGACGCGACGGCGACGAGCCGGTCGAGATGGTCCAGGGACGGCTCGGGCGCGAGGTCGCGTTCGCCGAAGGACAGCAGTCCGAGCAGCCGCCGCATCTCGGCGAGTGCCGTGTCGGCGGTCCGCGCGATGAGACCGACACCGTGCGCGGCCTCGCCCGGGTCGGGCGGACGGCAGGTCAGCACGTCCTCGGCGGCGCGTGCCTGCAGGGCGATCGCGCTGACGTGGTGGGCGACGACATCGTGCAGGTCGCGGGCGATCCGGGCCCGCTCGGTCAGCACGGCCTGCCGGGCGTTCAGCTCCTGCTCGGCCGCGAGCCGCCGATTGAGTTCGCGCAGGCGCAGCGCGTCGGCGTCGATCCTGCGCCGTCCGCACCCCAGCAGCCAGGCCAGCGCGAAGAAGAACGCGAACGTCGTGACGCTGATCGGCTCCAGCGAGCCGAGCCGGGGCGGCTGCCAGTGTCCGGTCAGGGCATCCGTCACGGCGGCGGTGGCGAGGACGAGCAGGGTGAGCGGCCCGCTCGACGGCGTCGGCGCGTGCCGGGCCACGGCGTAGACGCCGAGCATCAGCAGGAACGGCCCGGGGACCTTCCCCGGGATCGGGCCGAGCGCCTGGAAGAGGACGTACAGCGCGGTCATCGCGACGAGGACGGCGCGTGGAAACGTCCGCCGCCACAGCAGCGGCACGGTCTGCGCGCCCCACAGCGCCACGCCCCAGCCCACCGGCCGCGGTGTCCGGTCCAGCTCCGTCACGACGTCGAGCAGGGTGAGGCCGCCGACCCACAGCGCGTCCGTCAGACGCGGTCGGTCGGCGAGCCGGCGGACGGCTCGGGGCAGGGCGTTCACCTGGGCGGTCATCTCGGTCCGTCAGGCTAGACGACACGGCGGGCGGGACGGATCCTCCGCCGGGCGCGCATCGAAAGATGCGTCGTCGCGCCGAGGATCGGCACCGGGCCCGACGCGCCGCCGGGGCGGGCCGCCCTAGCGTCCCGGCCATGACGAACACCACCGCACCGGCACCGCCGCACCCGACGCCACCCCCGCCCTTCCCGCCGACCCGCGCCCGCCGGCGTGCCTGGCCCCTGCTGCTGCTCGGCACCGGGGTGATGCTCTTCGCCGTCGGCGGCCGGTGGGACGTCGCGGTCGCCGCCTGGATCTTCCCCGTACTGCTCCTGCGCTTCACCCGGCTCAGCTGTGCCTGGTCCGGAGCGCCGTGCATCTGGCTCGCGCACCTCGGGGCCGCCGTGTTCTGGGTGCAGGAGTCGGCGATCGGCCTCAACGCGGTGGTGCTCGCCGGCGCCCTCGCCCTGGCCGGCCTGCAGACGCTGCCCTTCCTGGCCGACAGGCTGCTGGCGCAGCGGCTGCCACCGGCTGCGGCGGACCTCGTCTTCCCCGTGGCGGTCGCCGCCGCCGAGTTCCTGATCACGCTGCTGTCCCCGTTCGGCACGGCCTACGGCTCCCTGGCCGTCACCCAGCACGCGGACCTGCCCCTCCTCCAGGTCGTCTCGGTCACCGGCCCCTGGGGCATCGGCTTCCTCGTCGGCTACGCCGCGAGCACGGTCAACCGTCTCTGGGAGCGTACGGACCGCCCCGCCCGGCGCGGCGCCCTGGTCTGCATGGCCGTGCTGCTGAGCGTCCTGCTCGCCGGCGGCGCCCGGCAGGCCTTCTTCCCGCCCCAGGGCACGACCGTACGGATCGCGGGCGTCAGCCCGTCCCGTACCGTGACCGAGCGGCTGCGGACCACGCTCGCCCGTTTCGCCGACGGACGGGGCGGTGTCGCGGCGGCGCCCGCCACGGCGGTGCGGCCCGCGATGACCGCGGTCGAGAACGACCTGCTGGCCGCGACCCGCCGCGAGGCCGCCGCCGGTGCGAAGATCGTGATCTGGCCGGAGGAGGCCGTGCGGACCCAGGAGTCGCAGGAGTCCGCCGCCCTCGCCGCCGCCCGGGCCGAGGCCCGCCGCTCGGGCGTCTACCTGGAGATCGGGATCCGCGTCTACAGCACCGCCGCGCCCGCCTACGGCCGGGACGAGGCGCTCCTCGTCGACCCCCGCGGCACCGTGCTGTGGACCTACCAGAAGGCCCACCCCATCCCCGGTTCGGAGCGGTACACGCCCGGTGACGGCCAGGTGCCGGTCGTCCGCACCCCGTACGGCCGGCTGGCCGACGTCATCTGCTACGACGCCGACTTCCCGGCCCTGATGCGCACGCGGGCCGACATCATGCTGGTGCCCGCGCACGACTGGAAGGAGTACGGCGGCGCGCACACCGACAAGGCGGTCCTGGCCGCAGTGGAGGGCGGCTACTCGCTGATCCGGCAGGACGCGGAGGGCGTCTCGGCCGCGTACGACGCCGAGGGTCATGTCCTCGCCAGGGCCGACTACTTCACGACCGGCCGGCAGACCATGGTCGCCCAGGTGCCCGTGCGGGGCGGCACCACGGTCTACGACCGCGTCGGCGACACCTTCGCCTGGCTCTGCCTGGCCGCGCTCGCGGCGCTCACCGCGACCGCCCTGGTCCGTCCCCGGCGCCCGCTGGGCCGGTGACGACAGGGCGGGTGGCTCAGGCGACGGCCTGGCGTGCCGTCCGCTCCACCAGGGCGACCCCGTCGCTCATCGAGGCGCTGCCGTTCGACAGCACCGCGACGAGGTACCGGTGTCCCTTCACGGTGACCTGGCCGACGCTGTTGATGTCCCAGAGACCTGAGGTGGTGCGCTGCAGCCAGCCGTTCTTCAGCGCGTTCGGGGCGCCGGCGACGCCGGCGGCCGAGACTCCCCAGGTCTGCTCGGGGACGACCTGGCCCATGAGGGTGCGGACATAGGCCCGGGACTGTGCGTTCAGCGCGGTGGCGCCGGACGGCGACGACGTCGTCGCAGCGTCGTCGAACACGGCCCTGAGCAGCCGAACCTGGTCGCTCGCGGTCGTCCGGGTCAGCCCCCACATCAGGCCGGGCCCGCCCGCGGTCGAGGTCAGCCCGAGTCGCTTGTTCGCCGCCTCCAGGCCGGAGGCCTGGCCGATCTGCCGCCAGAGGGCGTTGGCGGCCTTGTTGTCGCTGCGCTTGATCATCGGCTCGGCGTGGCCGCGCTCCTCGTCGGTGAGCTGCCGTCCCGCGTCCTGGGCCTGCAGCAGCAGCGCGGCGAGGATGTCGACCTTGACGATGCTGGCGGTGTCGTACGCGCCGTCCGCTCCGTGCACCGCGGGGGTGCGGCCGGCACCGTCCAGGTCGAGGACGGCGGCCGTGGCGTGGGGATCCGCGACCGGGGTGGCGGCTGCGGCCGATGCCGGGAGCAGCGCGCCGGCGGCGAGGGCCGCGACCGAGGCCAGCAGGACGCCGGTCCGGGTGCGTGCGGCGGTGGGGGAGGGGCGAGAGGACATGGCCCCGAACGTAGACAAAACGTGCGCCGGGCGAAGTGGCAGCCGTCACCTTCGCGGGTGTTCGTGGCGAATTGTGAGAAGAGCCACCGACGCCACCCATGGGGCGCATTGCGCGGCACGGGTTGGCCGTGCGGCGGCGTGTACGCGCGGCCGGAACAGGTGGCTCGCCTATCGTCGGCCAGACACCGACATCCGGAGCGATCATGGAAAGAACGGATGAAATGGTCGGCGTGGCCGGGAGCGCGGCGGTCGCGCCCGTCGGTTCACCGCCCGTGCGCCGCCTCCGGTCGTGGCCTCTCGGCGCCGGCCTCGCGCTCACGGCCGGTGTCGCGGCCGTCCTCCTGCTCGGCGGCACGCGGTGGCTGAACCAGCCGGCCGTACAGGCCTGGCGCACCGTCTGCCTGGCCATCACCGTCCAGGCGCTCCCGTTCCTCCTGCTCGGCACTTCCCTGTCCGGCGCCATCAACGCCTTCGTGCCGGCCGACCTGTTCGCGAGGGTCCTGCCGAAGCGGGCCGCTCTCGCCGTGCCGGTCGCCGGTGTCGCCGGAGCGGTACTGCCGGGCTGCGAGTGCGCCTCCGTCCCGGTCGCGGGCAGCCTGATCCGCCGGGGCGTCACCCCGGCCGCCGCCTTCGCCTTCCTGCTCTCCGCGCCCGCGATCAACCCCGTCGTGCTGACCGCGACCGCCGTCGCCTTCCCGGGCAACCCCGCGATGGTCGCCGCCCGGCTGGTCGCCTCCCTCGCCACGGCGGCCGTGATGGGCTGGCTCTGGCTCTGGCTCGGCAAGGAGAAGTGGCTGCGGCCCATCCTGCGGCAGCGGCACACCGGCCACCGGCACGGCCACAGCCGCTGGAACGAGTTCCGGCTCGGCTTCCAGCACGACTTCCTGCACGCCGGCGGATTCCTCGTCCTCGGCGCCATGGCCGCCGCCACCTTCAACGTCGCCGTGCCGCGCTCCGTCCTCGACACCTTCTCCGGCTCGCCGTGGCTCTCGGTGCTCTTCCTGGCCGGCCTCGCCGTGCTGCTCGCGGTCTGCTCGGAGGCCGACGCCTTCGTCGCCGCCTCGCTCACCGGGTTCTCCCCGACCGCGCGGCTCGCGTTCATGGTGGTCGGCCCGATGGTCGACCTGAAGCTGATCGCCCTTCAGGCGGGCACCTTCGGACGGGCCTTCGCCTGGAGGTTCTCCGCGGCCACCACCGTCGTGGCGGTCGCCGCGAGCGTCCTGATCGGAGGCGCCCTGCTGTGAGACGCCCCGTCCAGACCCTGCTGCTGACCCTGACCGGCATCGGCCTGCTGCACTCGGCGCTGTTCACCGACACGTACCTGCGCTACGTCAAGACCGGTCTGCGACCGGTTCTGATCGCCTCCGGCGTCGTCCTGCTCCTGCTCGGCCTCGCCGCCGCGGCCGTCCGCGACGGACAGCCGCACGACCACCACCAGCACGGCGACGAACCCACGGACGCTGAAGCACACGCACACGCACACGCACACGCAGACACAGCCGCAGCCGCGGACGACCACGGGCACAGCCACGGCCACTCCGGAGCCCCGCGCATCGCCTGGCTGCTGTTCCTCCCGGCGATCAGCCTGCTGTTCTACGCGCCGCCCGCCCTGGGCGCGTACACGGCGGCCCGCTCGGGCACCAAGCCGGTGACGGCGCACAGGACCGGGTTCGCCCCGCTGCCCGCGACCTCACCGCTGCCCCTGACGCTCACCGAGTTCACCCAGCGCGTCCAGCAGGACCGCACCCGGGCCGTCGACGGCCGGACCGTGCGGCTCACCGGCTTCGTCACCCCGGCCGAGGACCACGACGGCTGGTACCTGACCCGCATCATCTTCACGTGCTGCGCGGCGGACTCACAGACCGTCAAGATCCGGGTGTACGGCACCGACGCGCCGCCCGCGAACACCTGGCTCGCGGTGACGGGCACCTGGCACCCCCGGGGCGTCCTCGGCACCAGGACCGCGCAGGCGGCCCTCGACGTCCAGAACGCCCGCCCCATCGCCCAGCCGGTGAACGCCTACACCGACGACCTGCCGCTCACGCCGTCCTAGCCGTCCCAGCCGTCCCAGCCGTCGTGCCGAAGCCGGCCTCGTCCGTGAGGAGCACGCCCGTGACCAGGCGGGGGAGGATGCGCACGGCGTGGTCCAGGTCGTCCTGCGGCGCCCAGGGCGCGAGCAGCGTCCGGACCCGGGCCAGGTCGGCGGGGTCCGTGACGAGCCGGGCGCAGCCCGTGACGACCACGCTCCAGCCGAGATGGGTGTCCGGATCGATCGCGTCGGCCTCGTAGGCGACCACCACGCCCTCACCGCCGCCCTGCTGCGCGTGCGCGGTCAGCGCCGCGCCCTCGTGGGTGCGGATGACGATGTCGCCGTGGTCCAGGACGTGGTTGACGGGGCGGACGGTGGGCAGCGCCTGCCGGGTGAAGACGATCCTCCCCAGCGACACGGTGCCCAGCAGCCGCAGTGCCTCGACGGGGTCCAGGTCGATGCGCCGGTGCGCCGGCTCGTCGTTACGGATCATGGCTGGCTTCTTCGCGGGTGCGTGACGGTCTCCTCGCCGGCTCCGGCCGCCCTGCGCGCGCGGTGCGGTGCCGGGGGCAGGAGCGGCACCGCGGGGGACCGGTGCCGCTCCTGCCCCCCACTGTCGCGGATCCCCGGCTCCGCGCCCAGTGCCCTTCGGCTCTGTGCCCCGTGCCCTTCGGCCCTCGCCCGCAGGGCCGGACGGCCCGGTCCCGCCGCTCGGCGGGGCCGTACAGCGCCGTCCGGGGCGAGGTACTCGGACGCCGCTCGGGCGCTCGCACCGCCGCCTTCCCGATTGAGGTGCACGATGGAGTGGTGACACTCGACGGACGGGTTCGGGCGGCCGCCCCGAAGCCGCTCGCCGCCCGTCCGGCGCGTTCCCGCCCGGCGCGGCGGACGTGGAGTGTGCGGCCGAGCCGCCGGTGCGCGAGAGGAGGCGGTGACGATGACCCGGACACCTCCCACGACGGTCACCCGCGTACGACTGTGGCGCTGGCGACGTAATCCGCTCAGGCGGCACAGCGACGTCGTCGAGGCCTGGATCGTCCTCGCGACCTGGGTGCTCGCCGTCCTCGGCGGCGCCGTCGGCGGACTGCTGGCGGCCCACAGCGCCGACGCGGCCTTCTCCGCCCGACAGGCCCGGGTGCACCCCGTCTCCGCCGCGCTCACCGGCGGCGTGGCGAACGACCCGACCTCCGGCGGCGGTTACGACGACGGCCGCGTCTGGGCCACCGTGCGCTGGACGGACGCGCACGGCGCCGTGCACACCGACCGGGCCAAGGTCGAGCCGGGCGCCACCGCGGGATCCCGGGTGACGGTGTGGACCAACCCCGCCGGACATGTGGTCTCCCCGCCCGTCACCGGTGCCGCGGCCGACCTGCAGGCGGCCCTCACCGGCACCCTCGTCGGCCCCTCTGTGGGCGCCGCGGTCTGGAGCGCGGGCTGGCTGGTCCGCAACCGGCTGATCCGGCGCCGCATGGCCGAGTGGGACGAGGAGTGGAAGCAGATCGGGCCCCGGTGGGGGAATCTCAGCGGCGGTCGCGGCTGAGGAGGGACGGATGCCCGGGGCGGACACGGCCCGGGGCGGCGGACACGCCAGGGCGGGAAGGGCCACCCGCTTCTCGCGGATCCGGATTGCGCGGTGCGCGGCACTCCGACCGCTTCCCCGCGTCTGTTCTCGGTCCTTCCCGCCACTACCAGGACACCACGGAAACCGCCGTCCCACCAGGCCCGGCAGATCGCCGTCGTCGGATGTCGGTGTTCCGTACAACCTCCGGGGCGCTCCGGGTGTCCAGTACATGATCAGCCGGCCGATGTGCCGGACATGTTCTGTGGCTTCCGAGGAGAGACCCATCGTGCGCTCAGCCCTCCGTCCCGCGGCGACCTGCGTGGCCGCCGCCGCGATCGGCATCGGCTTCCCCGTGCTCGCCGCACCCGTGGCGCAGGCCGATGACGCCGCCCCGGACCTGGTGGTCTCGACGCTGCCCACCGCCGCTCCCAAGCCGGGCGACGTGTACGACCACTCCGTCACGATCACCAACAAGGGCACGGCGCCCGCGGACGGAGTGACCTTCCGGATCCGGCTGACCCGTGGGCTCGACTTCCCGTCCCACGTCGACGGGTGCACCTACTCGACCGGCGACGACCAGGTCCGCCAGGCGCTGTGCCGGCTGGACACGGTCGTCGCGCCGGGCGCCTCCGTCAGTACGCCCGTACGGTTCACGGCACGGCCCAAGGCCCTGATGGAGGCCGTCGAGTACGGCACGGGCCCCACCGGTGCGGCACCGGGGGAGGGCTTCGACGAGAGCTACCGGCGGCTGGCCCTGACCGCGGACAGCACCGCCGACCTCGTGGCGCAGGGAGACCTGGCCGAGGGAGCCCCCGGCAGCCGGGTGACCCTCACCGCGACGCTGCGCAACGACGGCCCCGGCTGGATCCAGAACCAGGACAGCGACGACCAGCCGGCCCTGATGGTGCGGATCCCGAAGGGCACGACGGCCGTCGAAGTGCCCGAGGAGTGCGAGCCGTTCGGGACCGACGGCCCGACCGGCCCCTCGGAGCCGGGCCACACCGCCTATGTGTGCGCGCCCGGCGACCACACCATCGAGGTCGACCAGTCCCTCGACTACACCTTCGTCCTCAAGATCGGTAAGACGGCGCAGGACACCCAGGGCGAGGTGACGGCCAGTTCGGTCTACGGCATCCACCCGGCGTTCGACCCGAACGCGGCCAACGACACGGCGTTCCTGAACGTGAACGTGACCCGCGACGGCGATCCGGGCACGAGCACCTCCGGCGGCACCTCGAACGGCGGGGACTCCGGCAACGGCGGCACGAGCACGGGCACGAGCACGGGCACGAGTACGGGCACGGGCACGGCAGGCCAGGGGAACGACCCGCACGGCCAGTCGACCGGCGGTTCCGGCACGACGGGCACCTCGGGTACGTCCGGTACGTCGGGCGCCTCCGGCGGCGCGAGTGCCTCGGGTACCTCGGGCGGTGCGGGCTCGGCGTCGGACGGCGCGTCCGCGACCGGCGGCACCGGTGACAGCCTCGCCGCCACGGGCAGCGACGGCATGCCGCTGCTGGCCGCCGGGGCGGTGGCCGCGACGGCGGTCGGCGGGCTGGTGCTGGTGGCCGTACGCCGCCGCCGGGCCGGGGAGTGACCCGGGCGCTCGGCCGTGACCCGCTCAGAGCACCGGACGCGCGCCTTCCCGGGAGCGTGCGGCGGCCTGAGCGGGGACCGACGCGGACGCCTTCAGCGCGGGGATGACGCCGGCGACCCGTTCCAGCTGTGCGCGCTGCGTGGTGAGGTCCAGGGCGCCGAGGCGCACGACGAAGTGGCGGGCGCCGGCCTCGACGTACCGCGCGAGGCCGGTGCGCACCTGGTCGGCGGAGCCGGTGACGACCGCCTGGATCCGTTCCAGCTCGGCCAGCGGCATCCCGTAGACGGCCCGTGCGTAGGCGTCCAGGTCGCGCCGGCCGCGGTCGGCGTCCTCGTCGATCCGCACCGAGACGAAGAACGCGGGCGCGATGTCCTGAGCCCGGCGTCCGGCCCCGAGCGCCGCCGCGCGCACGGTGCGCAGGCCTGCGGCGTAGTCGGCCGGGTCGGGCGGGTACGGCAGCCAGCCGTCGTACGACCGGCCGGTCCGCTCCAGTGCGGCCGGGGTCGCGCCGCCCAGCCAGACCGGCGGACCGCCGAGGCGGTGGGGCCGGATCGCCGGCGGGATGCCGTCGAACCGGAGGATCTCGCCGTGGAAGGAGTCCGCACCGCTCCACAGGGCCCGCCACAGCGCGACGGTCTCGTCCAGCCGGGCGAACCGGCGTTCCCACGGCACCTCGGACAGGTCGTAGAGGGGCTGTCCGAAGCGGCCGGGGAAGCCCGCGCCGACGGCCACGGTGAGCCGCCCGCCGGACAGCAGGTCGACGGAGGCAAGGGTCTGCGCGGCCTGCACCGGCCGGCGCAGGAACGGCAGCAGCGCCGCCGTCCCCAGCCGCACGGTCTCGGTCGCCGGGGCCAGCGCGGCCAGCATGGTCAGCGCCTCGACGCGCGGGCTGATCAGCGAGTCGTTGACGAAGAGGGAGGAGAAGCCCGAGCGTTCGGCCTGTCGGCCGAAGGCGACCAGCTCACGCGGGTCGTCGCCCGGGCCCCACTGCGCGGTGCCGGTGGGAAGGAGTACGCCGATGTCCATGCCGACGATGCTCCGGCCCCGGCCGTGGCGCGGCAATTCCCCGCAGGGAATGGCCGCGTACCGCGCCGGCGGCTAGAACAGGCCCGTGGACTTCCCCCGCGCCCTGCGCGCCCGCCGGACCGGCCGCCGTCTCAGCCAGCTCGAACTGGCCCTGCGGGCGGGCACCACCCAGCGCCATCTGAGCTTCATGGAGTCCGGCCGATCCGTCCCCGGCCGCACCATGGTCGTACGTCTGGCCGAGTCGCTGGAACTGCCGCTGCGCGAACGCAACGAGCTGCTGCTGGCCGCCGGGTTCGCGCCCGTGTATCCCGAGAGTTCCCTCGACGATCCCGAGCTGGCTCCGGTGCGCACCGCGCTCGATCACATCCTGCGCGGACATCTGCCGTATCCGGCGCTGATCGCGGACCGGGGCGGTGATCTGGTCGCCGCGAACGAGGCGTTCGACGTGATCACCGAGGGCGCGGCGCCGGAGCTGGTCGGCACCGGCAAGAACGTCTACCGGCTGGCCCTGCACCCGCGGGGGCTGGCTCCCCGGATCGGCAATCTCGCCGAGTGGGCCGGGCACGTCCTGGCCCGCCTCGGCCACCTGCCCGAGCTGAGGGACGAACTGACCGGCTACGTACCGGAGTCGGAGCCGTCCGGCGACCATCTCGGCTTCGCCGTCCCGCTGCGTCTGCGCTCGTCGTCCGGCGAGCTGCGGCTGATGACGACCGTGACCACCTTCGCCACCGCGGTCGACGTGACCCTCGCCGAGCTGAAGCTGGAGGCGTTCCTGCCGGCCGACCGGGCGACCCAGGAGGCCCTCGCCGGCCGGTTCCCCGGCACCGGCCGGCTCACAGGGGGGTCGCCGCGCCCAGCAGGAGCAGCAGAGTGACGGCGGAGTTGGCCGAGAACATCGCGGACAGGACGGCACCGGTGGCCGCGGTCCACAGCGCCAGGCCCACCGTCGTGAAGACGGACGGCCAGGCGCGTGTGCTCGGCGCCGGCGCGAGGAGCGCCGCGACCCGCCGGGGGAGCGGTCCGGGCGCGGCCAGCGCGGGGAGCGTCGGAGCGGGCGTGGCACGCGAGACGAGCGCGGCGGTGCCGATCGCGCGGGCCACGGCCTTGCGACTGCCGACGGCCCGCGCCGCCTCCTCGTCCGCCCAGCGCTCCGCCGTGTAGGCGACCGCCGTCCGCAGGGGACGCAGGAACGGGTTGGCGCAGGCGGCGAGTTGGACGAGCAGCAGATGCCGGTGGTGCCGGGCGGTGAGATGGGCGCGCTCGTGCGCGAACAGCGCGCGGCGCTCGCGGGACGCGAGGCAGTCGAGCATCGCGGTGGACACCACGATCCGGTCGCGGGCGCCACCCGGCAGGGCGTGGCGGGGGCCACCCGGCAGGGCGTAGGCGTACGGCGCGGCGTCCGGCAACACCGCCACCTGGGTGGACGGCAGCCCGCGCAGCGCCGCGTGGGCGCGTCGCCGTACCCGGTGGTGCCGCAGCAGGGCGCGGCCACCGGCCGCCACGACCGCGAGCAGCGCGGGGATCGCGGCCTTTCCGGCGACCTCGTGCCGGGGCACGCTCTCGCGCACCTCGGGGTCCGACCAGCCGTCCGGCAGCGGATTGCCGGGCAGTTGGGCCGTGCCGACGACCATCAGCAGGACCAGGCACACCGTGCTGCACAGCGCCATCACCGTGGCGACGCCGGTCAGCAGCACGGTGGCGGTGCGCGGATGCAGACGCTGTTCGGCCAGGCGCGCGATCGGCCAGGCCGTGAGGGGCAGGACCAGGGGGAGGAAGACGAAGATTCCCATGCGTGCTCAGTCCTCGTCGGCGGCCTGGTCCAGCAGTTCGCGCAGGAGTCGCTCGTCGCCCTCCGGCAGCGCGGTGATGAAACTCGCCAGCACCGCCCGGCGGTCCTGCTCGCCGTCCAGGACCTTGCGCATCTTCAGCGCGGCGAGACCCGCCTCGTCCGCGGCGGGCAGCCACACGAACGACCGGCCCTCACGCCTTCGGGTGACGGCGTTCTTCGCCAGCAGGCGCGCGAGGACCGTCATCACGGTCGTGTAGGCGAGGTCGGACGCCAGGTGCTGCTGAACCCAGCCCGCGGTCACCGGCGCCCCCGCCTCGTGCAGCGCCGCGAGGACCCGTGTCTCCAGTGCCCCGTGCGCCCTGCGCGGGCGCCGTGCGTCGGGCTCCGTCACCGCTGTCTCCCTTCTGCCGGTCCCCGCCCCGCCTCCTCGTGCCGGAGGAACGTCACATCGTACAGAGCGCTCGCCCATGACCGGTTTCCGCTGCTCGCGGCGGTGTCCGCCGTGCCGCACGGCCCGTAACTTCTACAGTGTTGTAGATTCGAATTCGGGGTCCGGGACACGGACCCGAACCGATCATGTGCGTGAAGGGACGAACCATGGGTGTTTCCCTGTCCAAGGGCGGAAACGTGTCGCTGAGCAAGGAGGCGCCGGGACTGAGCGCGGTGGTCGTGGGGCTGGGCTGGGACGTGCGGACCACCACGGGCGCCGACTTCGACCTCGACGCCTCCGCCCTGCTGCTGAACGACTCGGGCAAGGTCGTCTCCGACCGTCACTTCGTCTTCTACAACAACCTCACCAGCCCGGACGGTTCGGTCGAGCACACCGGCGACAACCTCACCGGCGAGGGTGAGGGGGACGACGAGTCCCTCAAGGTCGACCTCGCCGCCGTACCCGCCGAGGTCGACCGGATCGTCTTCCCGGTGTCCATCCACGACGCCGACGCGCGCGGCCAGAGCTTCGGCCAGGTGCGCAACGCGTTCATCCGCGTCGTCAACCAGTCCGGCGGCGCCGAACTCGCCCGCTACGACCTGTCGGAGGACGCCTCCACCGAGACGGCGATGGTCTTCGGTGAGCTGTACCGCAGCGGTGCCGAGTGGAAGTTCCGTGCCGTCGGCCAGGGCTACGCCTCCGGACTCGCGGGCATCGCGGGCGACTTCGGCGTCAGCGTCTGACGCGGTACGGCACCAAGAGGGCGAGAGAGAGCGAGGCGACCGGTGTCGGTCAACCTGAGCAAGGGCCAGCAGATCAGTCTGAGCAAGTCCGACGGCGCGGCGCTGACCGCCGTCCGCATGGGGCTCGGCTGGCGGGCCGCGCAGCGCAAGGGGTTCCTGGCCAAGCTGGCCGGCGCCCGTGAGATCGACCTGGACGCCTCCGCCCTGCTGTTCGCCGGCGGGCAGCCTGTGGACGTCGTCTTCTTCCAGCACCTGGTCAGCGATGACGGCTCGGTGCGCCACCTCGGCGACAACCTCACCGGTGGTGCGGGCGCCGGGGACGACGACGAGGTCATCCTGGTGGACCTCGCGCGCGTCCCCGGCCACGTCGACCAGATCGTCTTCACGGTCAACTCCTTCACCGGCCAGACCTTCGCCGAGGTGCAGGACGCCTTCTGCCGTCTGGTGGACGAGCGCAGCGGCCGGGAACTCGCCCGCTACACCCTCAGCGGGGGCGGCGCGTACACGGCGCAGATCATGGCGAAGCTCCAGCGGAGCGGCTCGGGCTGGCAGTTGACCGCCCTGGGCGAACCGGCCGCGGGGCGGACGTTCCAGGACCTGCTGCCCGCCGTCGCCGCCCACCTGTGAGCGCCCGGCCCCGGGAGCGGGGTCAGTCGCGGGAGTTGCCGAACAGGATGCGGTAGCCGATGAGCAGCACCAGGGAACCGCCGATCGCCGCGCCCCAGGTGTAGAGGTCGAAGAAGTGGTTCTCCACCGGGCGGTCGAGGAAGCGGGCGGAGAGCCAGCCTCCGACGAAGGCGCCGGCGACGCCGATCAGGGTGGTGCCGATCAGGCCGCCCGGGTCGCGGCCGGGCAGCAGCACCTTGGCGATGGCTCCGGCGAGCAGGCCGAGGATGATCCAGCCGATGATGCCCACGGTGTTGTCCTCCAGTCGGGTCGGGATCCGCGCCGGGTGCGCCGGACGCCGACACTGTGGTTTGCGTGTGTGCGCAACCCTAGAGGGCGTTGAGGTGTTCCGGGCAAGGGGTCCGACCCCCGGTGACGACCCGTAGAGGTTCTGCTACATGATTAAGACATTGCGCAAGTGTGGAACTTAAGGTGGCCCAGGAGCGTCGATCATGATGAACGCGCTGAGGGCGAGCCGCTGCGGAGGACGTGGATGAGTGTGTCCCTGACCAAGGGCGGCAATGTGTCGCTGAGCAAGCAGGCCCCGGGCCTGACTGCGGTGACGGTGGGGCTGGGCTGGCAGACGAACACCGGGTACGAACCGGACGCCAGTGCGCTGCTGTGCGACCGGTCGGGCAAGGTGCTCTCCGACGAGCACTTCGTGTTCTTCAACAACCTGAGCAGCCCCGACGGTTCGGTCCGCCACGCGGGCGGCGGCGGTCCGGTCGACGGAGACGACCAGCGGATCCTGATCGATCTGACCAGGGTCCCTGACCAGGTCGAGAAGATCGTCTTCCTGGTGTCCCTCTACGACGGTGCGAGCCGCGGCCAGGCCTTCGGCCAGGTGCTCCGGGCGCACATCCGCGTCCTCGACCAGGACGGCGGCGCCGAACTGGCCCGCTACGGCCTCGCGTCGGGCAGCCTGTCCACGGAGACGGCGCTGGTCTTCGGCGAGCTGTACCGCAATGGCGCGGAGTGGAAGTTCCGTGCGGTGGGCCAGGGTTATGCCTCGGGGCTCGCCGGCATCGCCACGGACTACGGGGTCTCCGTGCTCCGGGAGGCACCCGAGGCGCCGAACCCGCCCCCGAGCCCCGCTCCGACCGCCACCGAGCGGACGAGCGCCGGCGGGACCGTGCCGCCCGTCCCGTTGAAGCCGCCGGTCGTCGCCCCGCCGGCCCCGGCGTTCCCCGCATCCCCGCAACCCACCACCGGGAGTACGACCGTGACCTGCTTCTTCGACCCCAACCACGGCCCGGGTGCCACGACCGTGACGTGGTCCCCGCAGTGGGGCGTACCCCGCCCCGTCCAGGTCTGCGGCGCCTGCGCGCAGCGCGTGCAGACCACGGCGCCGCCGTTCTACACCCCGCCCCAGCAGGGCTACCCGCAGCCCGTCCCGCAGGGCTACCCCCAGCAGGGCTATCCCCAGCAGGGGTACCCGCAGCAGGAGTACGGACAGCCGTACGCGGACCACGACCACCACCAGCAGCAGGGCGGCGGCCGGCGCTTCGGCACGGGTGCGCTCATCGGCGCCGGCGCGGCCGGCCTCATCGGCGGTGCGCTGCTGAACGAGGCGTTCGACGACGACGAGCCGGACGTCGTGGTCAACAACTATTACGAGGACTGAGCCCGCTCCCGAAACTCCCGTGCCCTGCCCGGAGTTGCGGCGCGGACCGCCCCGCACTCCGCCCGGCCGCCGGAGCCGGCCGCCTACACTGGGTGCGCGCACATGTGTCTGCTGTGACGAGTGACGAGTGACGAGGGCGGGGGGCGGGAGAAGAGGGTGACGGAGAACGCCGCGGGTTTCGAGGACCCGCCTGCCGAGGTGCTGGCGGAGGCCGCCGCGGCGTTCGGTCTGCTCGCCGCCCCTGCCCGGCTGCACCTGATGTGGGCTCTGTCGCAGGGGGAGAGCGATGTGACGCATCTCGCCGACCGGGTGGGCGGTGCGCTGCCCGCCGTGAGCCAGCACCTCGCGAAGCTGAAGCTGGCCGGCCTCGTCCGCTCCCGCCGCGAGGGCCGGCGGCAGGTGTACTACATCGACGACCCCGACGTCGTGACCCTGGTCCGTGTCATGGTGGGCCAGCTGACCGCGCGCTCCCGGCACGCCTCCACCCTGCTCCCCGGCCTGCGTCGCAGGGGTGGCTGAGTGCGGCGCGCGGGCCGCACTCGGTGCCGACCGGGCCGTGAGCATTCTTATATCCGTTCTTATATACGGCGCGTAGACTCCCGCTCCATTACGACCCGGGCCGCACGGCGGTTCCATGAGATGCCTCACCTGTGGATCGTGTGTGCATCTGTGCTGTTCGGGCAGCAGGTTTGTTAGATTGCGCAACTGCGCAAGCAAAGGCGAAGCGCCCGGCTCTGCGGGCCCGACCGTTCATGGGAGTGGGAGATGAGCGACCCGTGGGACGGGCCTTCCGGGCAGGCCACGCGCAACCGAGGCGCGCGGGTACCCGGACAGCGAGCGGCCGAGCCCGACGGAGCGCGTCCGACCGGCGGCCGGGCGGCGGCCCGGGCGGCGGCCCGCGGGCACGGCGGCAAGCGGGGACACCGGTCCCGTACGGCGGGCCGCGGCCGGAAGGTGCTGAAGAACCTCGCGATAGGCCTGTCGGTCATCATCGTGGTCACGGCCGGCGCGGGCTGGTGGTTCTACGAGCACCTCAACGGCAACATCCACAGCGTCTCGCTCGACGGCAAGGGCGGCACCGAGAAGGCCGACGCCTTCGGTCGCACCCCGATCAACATCCTGGTCATGGGCTCGGACGGCCGCACCAGCGAGGCCGACTGCAAGCTCGGCGGCGGCTGTTCGAAGACCGGCGTGCAGACCGGCAGCAACGCGGACGTGGAGATGGTTCTGCACATATCCGCCGACCGCTCCAACGCGACGGTGATGAGCATCCCCCGCGACACCATGACCAAGGTCCCGGCCTGCCAGGACAGTGAATCGAACCAGTCCACGTCCGGCTACTACGGCCAGATCAACAGCGCGCTGCAGTACGGTCCCGCCTGCCAGGTGGCCACCGTCCACCAGCTCACCGGCATCCCGATCGACCACTTCGTCAAGCTCGACTTCTCCGGCGTCGTGAAGATGTCCGACGCGATCGGCGGTGTCTCCGTCTGTGTCAGCGACGACGTGTACGACACGTACTCGCACCTGAAGCTGTCCAAGGGCTCGCACACCCTCAAGGGAGACGCGGCACTGGAGTTCGTCCGTTCCCGGCACGGGTTCGGCGACGGCAGCGACCTCGGTCGTACGACGACCCAGCACATCTTCCTCAGCTCGATGATCCGCAAGTTCAAGAGCGCGGGCACGCTCACCGACCCCACCGCGGTCTACGGCCTGGCCGACGCCGCCACGAAGGCGCTGACCGTGGACGACGGCCTGGGCACCGTGAAGAAGCTGATCTCGCTGGCGTCGGACGTGAACAAGGTGCCGACGAAGCGGATGACGTTCACCACGATGCAGACGGCCGCCGACCCGGGCAACAAGGACCGGGTGGTCGTGGGTCCGGGCGCCAAGACCCTGTTCGCCACGATCGCCCACGACCAGTCGCTGACCACCGGCTCCGGCAAGAAGTCCGCGGCGGCCTCGGCGACGGCGAAGCCCACGGCCCCGGCCGTGCCGGCATCGCGGATCGCCGTCACGGTCGAGAACGGCACCGCGGTCACCGGCCGTGCCTCGGACATCGCCGCCACGCTGACCGATCAGGGCTTCAGCTCCGCGACGACCACGGCCAACGCGCCGAGCCCCTCGGCGACCACCACCCTCACCTATGGCACCGGCGAGAAGGACGAGGCGCAGACGGTCGCCAAGACGCTCGGTCTGGCGTCCTCGCATCTGAAGCAGGGCACCGGTGCGGCACTGACCCTGGTGATCGGCAGCGACTGGCCGAGCGGCACCAGCTTCCCGGGCGGCAGCTCCTCGCCGGCGCCCGCCGACACCCAGGCCGCGGTCGGCGGCGCGCACGCCTCCACGGCCGATCAGTCCAAGACCTGCGCCAAGGTCAGTCCCTACAAGACGGTCACCATCGACGGCGTCTCCATGACACCGTCCCAGGCGTACGCGGCGGCGCGTGGCACGCCCGACTCCGACGCCTGACCGAGGGCGGCCGACCCGATGCGCCGCCTGTACAGTTGCGCAATACCGCAAATGAGAGAGGGGTGGGCGCGATGCTCCGCAACGGACTGGAACCCTGGCACCTGCTGGTAGTGGCGATCGTCGTCATCGTGCTGTTCGGCTCGAAGAAGCTGCCCGAGGCCGCCCGTGGACTGGGCAAGTCCATGCGCATCCTCAAGAGCGAGGCCAAGGCCATGAAGGACGACGCCGCGGCCCCGCCGGCCGCCGCGCCCACGGTCGAGAGCCGCCCGGCCGAGACGGTCCAGGGCGCACCTCTCGGCTGAACCGTGGCCGCCGCGCCGGTGCGGGTGTCCGTGTCGGTCAGGGGCTGGCGATGTCGAAGCCGTACCGCAGGGGCTCGGTGGTGACGCTGTAGTCCCGGCGGTACAGGTACACCGCCTCGGCGCGCACGCCGCCGGGCGGTGCGGCCTCGATCGGGCAGGGGTACGTCACCTGGATCACGCGCGGTCGGCCGGGGACCTTCATTCGCAGCCCGTCCGCCGGCCCGCCACCGAGCACGGCGGTCTCCCAACCCGTCACTTCGCTAGTCTCCACGCCTGAAATTTTAAGGCTTGCGCAAGTGATGAGACCGTGAGGCCGGTCATAGGTGCGGACGGCGGGAGCGCCGACGCTGTCGGGCGTACCTCTTCGCGGACGACGAGTGGACCGTCGCTCGGATCGCCCGGCTACGACGGCCGTTGGGAGGCTGCCGCGGCGGGGCGGAGGTCGGACAGCGTGAGCGGATGGGCCGGGGGGTCGGGGAGGGCGACGCGGGAGGTCACCTCCAACTCGGGCCCCACATGGAGCAGCTCGCCGGGCTCCATGAGCTGCCAGTGCGGGCTCTCGTCCATGGGCTCGCTGGCCACGACGACGGACGGGGCGTCGCCCAGATGCGCCGAGCGCACGCGCAGACGACCGTTGCGGCCGGTGTGGTCCAGATGCCGTGCCCCCTGGTGGCCGCCGGCCGGGCGCCGCAGGGCATACAGCTCGTGGGTGTCGGGATAGCGCAGGGCCCACAGTTCCCGGGGGGTGATGAGGATGATGTTCAGGGCGTACAGGGGCAGGTGCGCGGCGACCCAGCGAGCAGCCGTCACGATGCCCGCGGACACGTCCCCGCCGTGCGCCGCGGTCTCCCGCGTGACCAGGGCGAAGAAGCGCTCGGAGTCGGTGTCGCCGCGCACCGCCGAGCGGTCCTCGCCCAGGTGCCGGTCGAGTTCGTCGAGCCCCTCGATCACACCGTTGTGGGCGAACAGCCGACCGTCCTCCTCGAAGGGGTGCGTGTTGCGCACATCCAGCCCGCCGGTGGAGGCGTACCGGATGTGTGCGAGGAAGGTGGCGGACTCGACCTCGCGCGCCTCCTGGGCGAACGCGCGGTCCTCATAGGCGGCGATCGGTGCCTTGTGCACCTCCGCGGTGCCGTCCGCGTCGAAGTACCCGAGCCCGGTACCGTCCGGTTCGCGGTGGCTCTGCGCGGTCAGGCTGTCGGGGGCGTCCAGCAGCCAGAACGTGGCGCGCGTGCGGAGCGGGGAGCTGATCAGTCCGAACAGCCGGCACACGGCAGCCTCCTCGTCACCCGTCTTCCGCCGGGCCCCGTCCCGGGCTCCCGGACGACCATCGTCCCGCGCGGCGGCCGTTCCCGCACCCGGCGCAACCCATCGTTCTGGGCCCCGTGCCCAGTCCCGTCCGGGCGTCCGCCGAGTGACCGGAGCCCCACGCGGCACCCGGAACTCGCGTGCTCCTCGCCCCGACTCCTGAATCGTCGCGGCGTCCAACGGGTCGCCGCCCCGACTGGATCCAGCTGGCCGTGCGCGACCGGGGCGGCGCGGCGGCGAACGAGAAGGCCTTCGACGAGGCCGCGCAGTGGCTCGAGGGCAACCCGGCCACCAATGGCCTCAAGGCCGTCAAGGCGGGTCACCTCCTGCGGATCGGCTCCGAGCGGACCACCATCGCCGGGGTCGAGAACGCCGACACCGTACGGGAGATCGCCCGCACCCTCTACCCCGGCAAGGTCGCCTGACCGTGCGTTCCTCGCCGTCGCAGCGCAGGGGCGCGGCCGCCTGCGACGATGCGCGCACCCTGCCCGCCGAGCCGTTGCTGCTGGTCCTGGGTGCCGTGCTGCTCGCGGCCCTGACGGCGGCCGTGGCCTGCGGATCGACGTCCGTCCCGCCCGCCGAGGTGTGGCACGTGGTGGGGCGCCGCCTCTCCGGCGCGGCGCCGCGCCCCGGCACCGACGACCTGATCGTCTGGCAGCTCCGCGTGCCCCGCGCCCTGCTGGCCGCGCTCGTCGGCACGGGGCTCGGCCTCGTGGGCACGGCGGTGCAGGCGCTGGTGCGCAACCCGCTCGCCGATCCCTACCTGCTGGGCATTTCCAACGGCGCCTCGCTCGGCGCCATCGCCCTTACCCACATCCTCATGCCCCTGAGACCCGTATGCCCCTGACGCCCGCGACGGACACGCACTCCACGAGCGTCAGCACCGCCATCCTGAACCTGATCCTGCCGCACCACCGCACCACCGACCCGGCCCCCGCGCCCCTGGCCGCGTTCCCGCACCAGCTGCGCCGCATCGCCGACTTCGTACGCCGCGACGCCCCGTCGTCTTCACCCTCCCCGGCTTCCCGTGCAAGTCCCCCAACCCGGCCAAGGTGCTCGGGCGCCTCCCCGACCAGGGGGAACTTCTCTCTCACCTTCCTGCACCGGCTCTGCACGGACATGGAGCGGATCCACCCGCCCGGCGCCCGCATCGTCATCTGCTCCGACGGGCATGTCTTCGGCGACGTCGTCCACGTCCCCGACGCCCACATTGACGCGTACGCCGACGAACTGCGCGGCCTCATCAGCGGCCTGGGCCTCACCCGGCTGTCCGTCTTCGACCTGCGCGACGTGCTCGGCGACCTGCCCTACGACAGGAAACGCGCCCACATCCACCGGCACCACGCGCCCGGCGTCGACGCCCTGCGAGCCGAGGTGCACGCGGACGACCAGGTACGCGCCCTGTACCGGGGGATCACCCGCTTCCTCGTCGAGGACACCGCCGACTTCCCCGGCACCCGCTCCGCACTCCAACGCGCGTGCCGGCAGCGGGCGTACGGTGTCCTGCAGCGCAGCCGCGCCTGGGGCGCCCTGATCGCCGAGCACCATCCGGCCGCGGTGCGGCTGTCCATCCACCCCCCAGCCGGTCGGCACCGCGAAGTTCGGCATCCGCCTCCTGGACGCGCCGGACGGTCGACGGCAGACCGAGCCACTTCCATCAGGGGTGAACCGGTCTGCCGTCGAAGTCCGGCACCCGTGGCGTCGCCGAACGCGCGAGGCGCGGGGGATCAGGTCCGCCGCCCGGACGCCGCTCCCTCGACCGGCCCCACCCGACCGCGGTGGCCCGCGCGCGACGACCGGATCCGTCGTACGAGATCCGCAGCGGCCGGCTGCCAGGCGTCGTAGGTGAAGGCGAACCCGGCCTCGCGGAGTAGGCCGGGGATCACCCGGCGGCTCTTGAGCAGCAGTTCCGTGTCCGTGCGCAGGGCGAACGCGCCCGCTTCGGCCATCCAGCGTGTCGCCGGCAGACCCACGGGGACGCCCCAGGCCGCGCGCAGCATCCGCATGAAGTCCCGCTGCGGGAGCGGGCCGGGGGAGGCGAGGTTCACCGGCCCCGCGATGTCGTCCCGGCCGATCAGGAACTCCACCGCGCGCACGAAGTCCTCGTCGTGGATCCAGGAGACGAACTGCGCGCCGCCCGCGACCGGCCCGCCCAGCCCCCACCGGGCCAGACCCAGCAGGACGTCGAGGACCCCGCCCCGGTCGGGGCTCATCACCATCGCCGAGCGCAGCGCCACCTTCCGGGTCGCCGGTGTCGGCGCCTCGGCCTGAGCCCGCTCCCAGTTCCTCGCGATGTCGACGCTGTAGGCCCAGTAGTCCGGAACTCCGGCCTCCGAGCCGCCGATCAGTCCCGTCGCCTCGTCGTTCGCGGCGTCGAAGCGGTGGGCGTAGACCGTCGCCGTACTCATCTGCAGCCATACGCGCGGCGGCCGCGCGGCAGCGGCGATCGCCTCCCCGACCACCCGCGCCGAGTCCACCCGTGAATCCATCATGGCGCGCAGGTTCCCGGCGGTGTAGCGGCAGGAGACGCTGCGTCCGGCCAGGTTGATCACGACATCGCTGCCGTCGACGACCTCGGCCCAGCGGCCGAGCGTGGCCCCGTCCCAGCCGACCTGCCGTGCGTGCGCCGGATGCCGGGTCAGCACGGTGACCTCATGGCCGGCGGCCGTCAGCGCACGATCGAGAACGGTGCCGACCTGACCCGTTCCCCCGGGCAGAACTACCTTCATCGAGCCCCCTCGGTTTGATGCGTACAGCGTAGCCACAGATTTGAACGCGTTCAAAACAAGGGTGGACGCGGAAACCGTCGACGGGCGCCGGACGCGGTTGCCGCCGGAGGGAAACCCGGTGGACAACTCCCGTGCCGTGAACCAGCGTTGATGCCGTGCAGCAGACGAACCTCTGGGACGCCGCCGTCGCCCGGCGCTACGACACACCCGGCAGCGGCATGTTCGCGCCCGAGGTGCTGACCCCCACCGTCGAGCGCCTCGCCGAGCTGGCGGAGGGCGGAGCGGCACTGGAGTTCGCCATCGGCACCGGCCGGGTCGCCGTCCCGCTCGCCGAGCGAGGCGTCCCCGTCACCGGAATCGAGCTGTCCGGCCTGATGGTGGAGCAACTGCGGACCAAGGCCGACGAGGCCACCGTCCCCGTGGTCATGGGCGACATGGCGACCACCCTCGCCCCGGGGGCGTACCGCCTCGTCTACCTCGTCTACAACACGATCTCCAACCTGCTCACCCAGGCCGAGCAGGTGGAGTGCTTCCGCAACGCCGCCCGCCACCTCGCACCCGGCGGCCGGTTCGTGATCGAGCTGTGGGTGCCCGAGCTGCGCACCCTGCCCCCGGGCGCCTCGGCCACGGTGTGGCACACCGACGCCGAGTACATCGGCCTGGACACCTACGACGTCCTCACTCAGCGTGTCGTGTCGCACCACTTCCACTTCGACGGGGGCGAGGAGGCCCGGCTGCACCGCAGCCCCCACCGCTACATCTGGCCCGCCGAACTCGACCTCATGGCCCAACTGGCCGGATTCGAGCGGGAGTCCCGGCACGCCGACTGGCAGGGCACCGAGTTCACCGCCGAATCCCGTTCCCATGTCTCGGTCTACCGGCTCCCGTCGGAGCCGTAGCCGAGGGACGGCGCGCCCGAGCGCTCAGGACGGCAGCACCCGCAGGGCGTACAACGCCGCGCCCAGATCGGCGACGGCGAGCGGATCGGCGAGCGCGCGCCCCGTCACCTCCTCGATACGACGCAGCCGGTAGCGCACGGTGTTGGGATGGACGAAGAGCCGTTCCGCGGCCTCGGCGGCCACCCCGCCCGAGGTGAACCAGTGCCCCAGGGTCTGCAGCAGCCGGGCCCGCTCCGCCGCGGGCAGCGCGAGGAGCGGCCCCAGGGACACCTCCACCAGCCGGCTCGCCTCGGCCGGAGCCGCCGCCACCAGCATCGCCAGCGGACTGTCGTCGAACCGGGTGACCCCCGGCCCGTCGCCCGGCAGTCCGGCCAGGGCCAGCCGGGCGAATCGCAGCGCCTGCGGGGTGTCGCGCAGCGAGTCGAACCGCGGGCTGACCCCGACCCGGGCACGCCGCCGGCGCAGCGCCCGCAGGCTCACCTTCTCCGCGTCCCGGTGCTGCAGCGAGACCAGCCCGATCTGCTGGTCCGGCAGCAGTCGCCACACCGACGCCACCCCGAAGCGGCGCAGCGCGGCCTCGATGCCGGGCAGCGGCTCCTGGCCGGGATCCGGCACCGACGCGGCCACGACCGCGTACGGCCCGCGCTCCGGCAGACCGAGCTGCCGGGCCGCCTCCCACGGCGTCGTACGGTCCGCGAGCGCGCCCGTGAACAGGGCCTCGGCCAGGGCCGAGCGACGGGCCTCGCGCTGCAGCGCCAACTCCGCGCTGGCCTCGCGATAGGCGGCCGCCACGGCCTCCGCGTACCGGCCGAACAGAGCCCAGATCTCCGAGGAACCGCCCACCAGCTCGGCGTCCGTCACCTCCGGATGCCTGCGCGCCTCCTCCACCATCTCCGACCACAGCAGCTCGAAGCCGACGCGATAGGCGTGCAGCGTGTCCGCGAGCGGGACGCCCTGCTCGGCGCGGAGGCGCCCGGTCTGCTGAGCGGCTCCCACATCGGGCTCGGCGCCATAGGCGAAACGCCCCAACAGCAGATCGGCGTTGTCCTCGCAGGACTCCCTGAGCGACGCGAAGGGGATGAGCGACTCGTCCGCGTACGACTCGACCTCCGCACGGATGCGTTCGGTCATCCGCTCACCCAGCTCCGGAAGGCGCAGCCGCAAGGCCGCGCCCACATTCTGCAGACCCATACACGCAGCGTACGACGGCCTGTTTGGTCCTGGGAACAATGTGAGCGGACGCGGACTGTGGGCGCGGCCATGGACGCCCGCGCACCCGCGGGCGACCATGCCGGGAGCGCTCGCGGTGGGACCCGCGAGTGCCGTGAGCAGGGGTGCGAGGAGGCATCATGGCCAATCTGGCGGACTTTCTGGTGGACACGGCGCGACGCCGGCCCGACAGCCCGGCGCTGCGCCTGGGCACGGCGACCACCACGTACACCGAGCTGGACCGGCTGAGTGCCCAGGCCGCCGCACTGCTGCGCACCGAGGGCCTGCGCGCCGGCGACCGGGTCGCGCTGATGCTCCCGAACGTGCCCGAGTTCGTCGTCCTGTACTACGCCGTCCTGCGCGCCGGCGGCATCGTGGTGCCGATGAACCCGCTGCTGAAGCAGCGCGAGACCGAGTACCACCTGCGGGACTCCGGCGCGGTGCTGCTCTTCGAGTGGCATCGGGCGCCCGGCGAGGGCGCCGCGGGCGCGACCGCCGCCGGGGTACGGCACCTGGCGGTCGAGCCGGCCGCCTTCGCCGCCGAACTGGCCCGCCTGGAGCCGCAGTACGAGGTGCACGCCGCCGCCGGGGACGACATCGCCGTCCTGCTCTACACCTCCGGCACCACCGGCCGCCCCAAGGGCGCCGCGCTCACCCACGCCGGGCTCCGCCACAACACCGAGGTCAACGTCAGCGAGGTGCAGCGGCTGACCGCCGAGGACGTGATCGTGGGCTGCCTGCCGCTGTTCCACATCTTCGGGCAGACCTGCACGATGAACGTCGCCGTGCACAGCGGGGCGTCCCTCACCCTCGTCCCCCGCTTCGAACCGCAGACGGTCCTCGACGCCATCGCCCGGGACCGGGCCACCGTCTTCGAAGGCGTCCCCACGATGTACGCGGCGCTGCTGCAGCACTCGGGCGCCGCCGCGGCCGACGTGTCCAGCCTGCGGATGTGCATCTCGGGCGGCGCCTCCCTGCCGGTGGAGGTCCTGCACGGCTTCGAGCGGCGCTTCGGCTGCATGGTGCTGGAGGGCTTCGGCATGTCCGAGACCAGTCCGGTCGTCTCCTTCAACCACCCCGGCCGCCCGCGCAAGCCCGGCTCGGTCGGCACCCCCATCCGCGACGTCGAGGTCCGGCTGCTCGACGAGTCCGGCCGCGACGTCGCACCGGGCGAGGTCGGTGAACTGGCCGTGCGCGGGCCGAACCTGATGAAGGAGTACTGGCACCGCCCCGAGGAGACGGCCGCCACCGTCCGCGACGGCTGGCTGCGCACCGGCGACATGGCGCGCAGGGACGAGGACGGCTATCTGTACATCGTCGACCGCAAGAAGGACCTCATCATCCGCGGCGGCTACAACGTCTACCCGCGCGAGATCGAGGAAGTGCTGCACGAGCATCCGGCCGTCGCCCTCGCCGCGGTCGTCGGACTGCCCGACGAGCGGCTCGGCGAGGAGGTGGCCGCCGCCGTGGTCCTGCGCCCCGGAGCCGACGCGGGCACCGAGGAGTTGCAGCAGTTCGTCCGGGACCGGGTCGCCGCCTACAAGTACCCGCGCCGGCTCTGGCTGACGGACGCCCTGCCGATGGGCCCGAGCGGCAAGATCCTGAAGCGGGAGATCACCGCGCCGATGCCGTGACCGCCGCGGGAGACCGGGTCGGCCCCGGCCGGGCTCCCGGGTCGGCTCCCCGGCCGGGAGGCGCCGTCCTACCCGCCGTCCGTGCCGGGACGGCAGCACGATCCGCGCCGCAGGTGATCGGCCACCTCCAGCCAGGTCGTCCCGCTCGGCGGCATGACCCGCGTCACCCGCGGATCGTCGGCCAGCCGGGGGTCGGCGGCGAGCAGGATCTGCGCGGTGAACGGCGTGACGATCAACGCGAAGGACCCGTCGGCGTACTGCTGCGCCAGATCCTGGCCGATGCGTCCGAGCGGAGTGGTGGCATGCCCGAACTCCAGGCGCTGGGTGGCCTGCAGATGGGTGGTCAGGCTCTGGCCCGCCGCCCGGCCGGGCGCGCACAGATGGCTGCCGCTCGGCACCCCGAGCGCGCGGGCGGCCTCGGCGGCCTCGGCCATGCCCTCGCCCGGGGCACGCACGTACGTCTTCACGAAGTCGACGTCCAGGGCGGCGGCGCGCCGGAGCGTACGCCGGACACTGTCGCGGGTGCGATGGGCGCGGCCCATGCTGTACGCGGCGCGCGCCGTCGACGAGTTCGGCGCAGGCGAGCTGCCGGGGGCCGCGCAGCTCCCCGGAGCCGGCCGCCTCCCAGAGGCGGACCGCGTCGTACAGCGGACCGCCCGAGACAGGCCGAGGTGGTTGATGCCGTACGCGAGCGCGGTGAGGCTCTGCCGGGCGCCGTAGGTGGGCGTGCAGGGGTGGGTGTGGCTGTCGAGGAGACCGAGCGGACGCGGATCCGGACGTCGCCGACGTACAGCACGGCGGAGCCCGGGGCGCCCGTACCGGTCAGATGCACATACGCGATGCGCCCCGAGGGCGACACGGACGGGCCCGTCAGCCGGCCCCCGGCGACCGTGCGCAGCACCTCTGCCGGGCCTCCCGAGAGCGGCACCCGGACCAGCGACCGGCCGCCGTCGTTGCCGCCGCCCGGTGTGTGGGCGGCGCGCACGCACACCAGCGACCGCCCGTCCGCCGACCAGGCCGGATCGAAGTCCTCGTGGTCCCCGCCGGTGACCCGGCGCGGCCGGCCGCCGGCCCGATCCAGCACCCACAGCCCGTAGCAGGCACCGGCGACGGCGTCGCCGCCGCGTTCGGAGGAGAAGGCCAGGCGGGTGCCGTCCGGTGACCAGGCGACCCCGCGGTCGTCCCAGGGCCCGTCGGTCAGCCGCCGCGGTCCACTGCCGTCCGGCCGCAGCGTCCACAGGTGGAAACCGCCCCCGCGACAGCCGCACACGGCCAGTGACGTCCCGTCCGGGGACAGGGCGGGACGGGTCGCCTCCAGCTCCCAGCCCGTCACCTGTACGGCCCGCCCTCCGGCCCGGGGCACCCGCCACAGCACCTCCTGCACCTCGGCGATCAGCGCGCCGCCGCCCCGGCAGCCCGTCACCGAACCCCCGGTCGTCCGGGTGTAGGTCAGGACCCGCCCCGTGCGGGCTGCACGCACACCGGACCCGTCCGGCACGGCCGCGTCCGTCGTTGCCTGTGCGCGGGCGCGGGCGCCGGCGACCAGCCCCGCCGCCGCCATTCCGAGAACCTGCCGCCGTCCATCCCCTGTGCCTCCTAGCCGCTTCCGCCCCTCGCACGCCCAGGGCAACGTCCGGACCGACGGGGGGTCACGCGGGGTCACGCGGGGTCACTCTTGGGCGGCTGCCCGGCTCACCAGCCCGTCAGCAGCAGATGGTTGAGGAGCAGGGCCAGCGTCGCCTGGGCGGCGAGCCAGGCGCGGGGGCGGGGCAGCAGGGCGCACGCCGGGAGGAGCCACAGCGCGAAGGGCAGCCAGATGCGTTCCGTCTCGGCCTTGCTCATGCCGGACAGGTCGGCGACCAGCAGGGCGAGCAGCGCGGCGCAGACGAGGAGTGCGAGGCGGGTCTGCGGGGGAGCGGAGCCGGCCCGTCGAGGGCTGCCGCCGTGCAGCAGCGCCGCGAACGTCCGCCGCAGGCCCGCCGCCGTGGCCGGCCCGGTGATGATCGCGGCGCAGGCGAGGTTGGCCCAGACCCAGTAGCCGTAGGGGCGGGTGCCGCCGACGCCCTGGTAGTAGCGCGTGACGAGCAGGTGGTAGGCCTCCCACCAGTTGAACCCGGCGAGCGTGAACACCACCGGGAACACGGCGAGTCCGGCGAGCAGCGGCGGCAGCAGGGCGAGTCGGCCACCGCGCTCGGCCCGGCCGAGCACCACCGCCGCCGCCCCGATCACGACGAAGAGCGTCAGGCCGTAGGAGAGGTAGCAGGTCAGACCGAACAGCAGGCCCGAGGCGGCCGAGCACCACAGGGAGCGGCGCGTCACGGCGAGGGCGAGCAGGGCCACGGACCAGGCCGCCACGGCGGCGAAGTAGCCGTCGGCGGAGACGCCCTGCCACACCGCGGCCGGGGCCAGCACCAGGAACGGCGCGGCCCGGCGGGCGAGGGCCTCGTCGGCCACGGCGCGGAGCGCGATCAGCACGGCCACGCATCCGGTGGCGCCGACGACGATGCACCACATCCCGGCCCAGCCGCCGCCCCGCAGCCCGATCCGGTCCAGCAGGACGAACGTGAGCGTGGCGGCCGGGGGATGGCCGGCGATGTGGGCGGGCCAGGGATCGGGGGTGCCGCTGACGATGTGGTGCGTGAAGTCACGCAGGGTGGCCGGGATGTCGTGGAAGCGGCCGATGACACTGAGGTACTCGTTGCGGGTGGTCAGCCGGACCGCGATGCCCTGGTGCCAGCCGTCGATCAGGGCGAGGGAGAGGATCCAGGCCAGGGCGCTCGCCCAGGCCACCGCCGGCAGCGCCCGCCACGGCAGCCGGGCCGCGACGGCGGGGCCGTACGCCACGACGGCCGCCGCCACCGCCAGGGCCGCCGGAGTGCCGGGCCCGACATGCGGGTCCCAGTCGGCGAACACCGGTGGCCAGTGCACGAACAGGGTGTGGTGGGCGTCCTGGATGTGCCGGCCGACGAAGACGGCCACCGTCACGAGGAGGGCGGCGGCACCGGCGGCGTACAGGTCGCGGCGGAGAGATCGGGTCACACCGGAACGCTAGGCCCGGAGATCGGCTGGGGGCCGCCGTCCGGGCAGGATGTCAGCGTTTCGTCACCGGTCGCAGCCCGTTTCCCGGGGGCGCCCCGGCCTACGGTCGGGACATGCGCGATCATCCCCGTCTTCCCACTTCCCCAGGTTTCTGGCGCAGCCCGCTGCGCGGCCCCTGGTTCACCTCGGTGCTCGGCCTCGTCCTGCTCGTCGGCATCACCGTGCTGTTCGTGACCGGACTGGTGTCGTACGCCGCCTACAACCCGGGCCTGGCCCCGGTGAACGACCAGACACCGGACAAGGGAATCCTGGGCTTCTACCTGTTCGCCTGGCCCACCGACCCGGTGTGGCTGTACCGGCTCACCCAGGGCGTCCATGTGACGCTCGGCATCACTCTGATCCCCGTCCTGCTGGCCAAGCTGTGGTCGGTGGTGCCGAGGCTGTTCACCCTGCCGCCGGCCCGCTCGGTGACCCACGCACTGGAGCGGGTCTCGCTGTTGCTGCTGGTCGGCGGCGGGCTGTTCGAGTTCACCACCGGGGTGCTCAACGTCCAGCTGGACTATGTCTTCCCCGGCTCGTTCTACCCGCTGCACTTCTACGGCGCCTGGGTGTTCTTCGCCGCCTTCCTCGCCCATGCCGCGCTGAAGACACCGACCGCGCTGCGCGCCGTACGGGGACGACTGCGTGAGCCGAGCGATCTGGTCTCCCCGCGCCCCGCCCCGCCCACCGTCTCGCGGCGCGGAGCGCTGTGGCTGGTCGGCGGCGGGTCCCTGCTGCTGTTCCTGACCACGGTGGGGCAGAGCCTCGGCGGACCCTTCCGGCGTACGGCCCTGCTCGCGCCGCACGGCGCGGCCGATCCCGGCGGCGGCCCGAACGGCTTCCAGATCAACAAGACCGCCGCCTACGCCGGCATCACCCCGGCCGACACCCACGAGGACGCCTGGCGGCTCGTCGTCACCGGCCGCACCGGAACCGTCCGGCTCAGCCGCGCCCAGCTGCTCCGGATGCCGCAGTACAGCGCGTCGTTGCCCATCGCCTGCGTGGAGGGCTGGTCGACCGCCGACCAGTGGTGGCGCGGCGTGCGGCTGCGCGACCTCGCGGCGCTCGTCGGGTACGACGGCGATCCGCCGGACGTCTTCGTGGAGTCCCTGCAACGGCACGGCGCCTTCCGCCGCGCGGCCCTGCGCGCCAACCAGGCGGCCGACGAGCGCTCCCTGCTCGCCCTCGCCGTCAACGGCGAGGAACTGTCCCCCGACCACGGCCACCCGGCGCGGATCATCGTGCCCGCGGCCCCCGGTGTGCTCAACACCAAGTGGGTGGCCCGACTGACCTTCGGAGACCTGTGATGCCGCACCGCCTGCCGCTCGGCGTCCCCCGCCGGCCGCTGCGCCGCGTCCCCTTGGGCAGCCCGCTCCAACTGCTGCTGCTCGCCTGCTCGTTCGCGCTCGCCGCATACGCCGGGATCCGGCTGCTCGCCGGTGACTGGTTCGGGGTGGCGCTGTGGATCGTGGGCGCCGCGCTGCTGCACGACCTCGTCCTGCTGCCGCTGTACACGGTGGCCGACCAGGCGGTCCAACGCGGTCTCGGAGCGGCCGGACGGCGCGGCTGGACGCTGTACGTGCGCGTCCCGGCGATGCTGTCCGGCCTGCTCCTGCTCGTCTGGTTCCCGCTGATCAGCGGCCTGGTGGACCAGCCCTACCGGTCGGCGACCGGACTCTCCCCGGACGGCTTCCTCACCCGCTGGCTGCTGATCAGCGCCGTGCTCTTCGGCGGCTCGGCGCTGCTGCTGGTCCTGGGGAGGCTGCGCAGGGCGGCGAAGCAGCGGCCGCCCGCGCCCCACTGAGCGACGGGCCGCCAGCCGGCCCTGCGCGCGTACCGCAGCAGGGCCGGGGTGCCGACGCGCGCCCAGGGGAAGGGGGCACCGGTGGCCATGGGGGTGCCGACGGTGTCGACGACCTGGACCCGGGCCCGCTCGTCCACCTGCCCCGGCACCGTCTCGGCGATCAGCAGACCACCCGGGCGCAGCAGCGCCGCCACCCGCTCCAGCAGGGCGGACGGCTCCCCGCCGATGCCGATGTTGCCGTCCATGAGCAGCACGGTGTCCCAGCGGCCCTCGCCCGGCAGCGGCTCGAACACCGAGCGCCGCAGCGCCTGTCCGCCGAGCCCGACCGTATGGTCCACGGCGGCCTCGCTGACGTCGACGCCGAGCACGGTACGGCCACGGGCGGCGAGTTCCGCCACCAGCCGGCCGGGACCGCAGCCGACGTCCAGGACGGCGCCCTCGCAGCGGTCCAGCACCATCCGGTCCACGGTGTCCGCGCGGGCGCACCAGCGCTCCACCTCCAGCGGCAGCAGCCAGCCGTCGGCGCGGCGCAGGAACAGCGGGCCGCGGCCGGTGCGCAGCGCGGCCGCGTAGGGGTCGGCGGTCGCCCAGGCGACGGAGCCGGCCATCACCGGGTGACCGGCGTACAGCGGGCCAGCCGGGCGGCGAACCGCCCGTGCGGGGCCAGCGCGGCGACGGCGTGGGCGTCGGCGGCGGTGTCGACGTCCCGCAGCCGGGGCAGCTCGCGCACCCGCAGCCCGGCGTCCAGCAGGCGCGCCCGCTGCACCGCCCCGGTCTCGGGCCTCGACATGGGCACGCCTCGCAGCAGCGCGGGATCGGGCTCGGCCAGGCCCAGGGCCCAGAAGCCGCCGTCCTCGGCCGGCCCGAAATACGCGTCGCAGCCCGCGAAGTCCACGGCGAGCAGCTCCGGAGTGACCTGCGGGGTGTCCATGCCGATGAGCAGGGCAGGACCCGAGCAGTGCGCGAAGGCGTCCGCCAGCCGCTCGTCCAGGCCGCCCGCGCACTGCGGCAGCACCTCGAAGCCGGGCGGCAGCCACGGTCCGGGCGACCCGTCCAGGACGAGCACCCGCCGGGTCGCGGGAGCCGCGGCCACCGCGTGCAGGGTGTCGGTGAGCGAGGCCTGGGCGAGGCGGGCCGCCTGCAGCGGGGTGAACGGCGGGGTGAGCCGGGTCTTCACCCGCCCCGGGAGCGGTTCCTTGGCGATGACGAGAAGCGTGGTCACCGTACGAGCCCCCGCTCGGCCGGGGTCTCGGCCAGCACGCGGCTCATGTCCCGCACCGCTTGCCAGGTGCCGCGCCAGGTGCCCGTCACCTTGGATGCGCCGGTGCGCGGCCGGTAGGGCACGTCGTGCTCGGCGATGCGCCAGCCGGCGTCGGCCGCGCGGACGACCATCTGCAGCGGATAGCCGCTGCGCCGGTCGGAGAGGTCCAGCGCGAGCAGCTGCTCGCGGCGGGCGGCGCGCAGCGGGCCCAGGTCGTGCAGGCGCAGCCCGGTTCGGCGGCGCAGCATCCGGGCCAGCGCCAGATTGCCGGCGCGGGCGTGCGCCGGCCAGGCGCCCCGGCCCTCGGGGCGGCGCCGGCCGAGCACCAGGTCGGCCGCGCCGTCCCGGATCTCCCGCACGAAGGGAACGAGCAGCGCGGGATCGAGGGAGGCGTCGCAGTCGCAGAAGCACACGATGTCGCTCGTGGCCGCGGTCAGCCCCGCGTGGCAGGCGGCACCGAAGCCGCGCCGAGGCTCGTGCACCACCGTCGCGCCGAGCGCGCGGGCGATGTCGGGCGAGCCGTCGGTGGAACCGTTGTCGACGACGAGGGCGCGCCAGCCGGCCGGAATCCGGCCGAGCACCCAGGGCAGGGCCTCGGCCTCGTCCAGGCAGGGCAGCACCACGTCGACGTCCGTGGAAGTGGTCGTCACGCTCTCACCCTACGAACGCCAAACGGGCATATCGGATTCTTGGTCCTTACGAAACGCGGACGCCCGGCCCACGGTGCACCGACGCCTCGCACACGGTGCGAGGCTGGAGGCATGCAATCGCTGTACGAGCCCAACGAGACCGAAGCCGCAGGCGGGGCGGCCCGCATCCTGGTCGTGGACGACGACCCGACCGTCGCCGAGGTCGTCACCGGATACCTGCACCGCGCCGGCTATGTGGTCGACCGCGCCGACGACGGCCCCACCGCCCTCACCCGCGCCGCCGCACACCGGCCCGACCTCGTGGTGCTCGACCTGATGCTGCCCGGCATGGACGGCCTGGAGGTGTGCCGGCGGTTGAGGGCCCGCGGGCCCGTGCCGGTCATCATGCTGACCGCCCGCGGCGACGAGGACGACCGCATCCTGGGTCTGGAGGTCGGCGCCGACGACTACGTCACCAAGCCCTTCAGCCCCCGCGAACTGGTCCTGCGCGTGGAGTCGGTACTGCGCCGCAGCCGCCCCGTCACCACGGGGCACCGGCTGGCCGCCGCCGGGCTCCGCGTCGACCCCGACGCCCGCAGGGCGACCAAGAACGGCGGCGAACTCGCGCTCACCCTCAGGGAGTTCGACCTGCTCGCCTTCTTCCTGCGGCACCCGGGCCGGGCCTACAGCCGTGAGGATCTGATGCGCGAGGTGTGGGGCTGGGACTTCGGCGATCTGTCGACCGTCACCGTCCATGTCCGCCGGCTGCGCGGCAAGGTCGAGGACGACCCGGCCCGGCCCCGTCTGATCCAGACGGTCTGGGGCGTCGGCTACCGCTTCGAGCCCACCGGGGCGGTGTCCTGACCATGCGCGACACCCTCCTCATCGCCCTCTACGCCTTCGCCGGCGCCGCCGCCGCGGGCGTGGCGGGAGCGGGCGTGCTGCGCCTGGTCCGGCGGCGCTCGCTCACCGCCTCCGTCGCCGTGGTCGCGGCGGTCGGCGTCGTCGCGATGCTGGCCGGCACGCTCGCCGTGGCCTGGGCGATGTTCCTCTCCTCGCACGACCTGACCGTGGTCACCACCGTCGTCGCGATGGCGGCCGTGGTCTCCCTGGCCTCCGCACTGCTGCTCGGCCGCTGGGTGGTCGCCCGCAGCCGGGCGCTCACCGACGCCGCCCGCTCCTTCGGCGACGCCGGCGCCTTCGCCGCCCCGCACGGCCCTGCCACCGCCGAACTGGACGCCCTCAGCCGCGAGTTGGCCACGACCAGCGCCCGGCTCGCCGAATCCCGTGAACGGGAGCGGGCGTTGGAGAAGTCCCGGCGTGAACTGGTCGCCTGGATCTCGCACGACCTGCGCACTCCGCTGGCCGGACTGCGGGCGATGTCGGAGGCGCTGGAGGACGGCGTGGCGACGGACCCCGACCGCTACCTCAAACAGATCCGCACCGAGGTCGAACGCCTCAACGACATGGTCGGCGACCTCTTCGAACTCTCCCGCATACACGCGGGCACCCTTCCGCTGAGCCCCTCCCGGATCTCCCTGTACGACCTGATCGGCGACGCGCTGGCGGGCGCCGACCCGCTCGCCCGGGAACACGGCGTACGGCTGGTGGGCGACGGCGTCGAACGCGTACCGGTGGAGGTGGACGCCAAGGAGATGACCCGCGTCCTCGGCAACCTCCTGGTCAACGCCATCCGCCGGACCCCGCCCGACGGCACGGTCGCGATCGCCGCCGAACGCACCGACGACGGGGTGGTCCTCTCGGTCACCGACGGCTGCGGCGGCATCCCCGAGGAGGATCTGCCGCGTGTCTTCGACACCGGCTGGCGCGGCACCGACGCCCGCACACCCCCGGCGGGCGCGGGCCTCGGCCTGGCGATCGTCCGCGGCATCGTGGAGGCCCACCAGGGGCGGGCGAGCGTCCGCAACATCCCCGGCGGCTGCCGTTTCGAGGTGACTCTGCCTCATCCGGCGCCGTGAGCCACGGGAGTCGTTCCCGATTCCGAGGTGAGCGTGCCGGCCGCGCGAGGGCCCCGGTTCAGCCCTCGCGGGGTTCGGCCCGCGCGAATTCCCGCATCCCCTCCGCGAACCCGACCTGCGGCTTCCACCCCAGCTCCGAGCGCAGCCGGGAGGAGTCCGCGGTGATGTGCCGTACGTCGCCCAGCCGGTACTCCCCGGTGACCACGGGCTCCGGTCCGCCGCACGCCGTCGCCAGCGCCCGCGCCAGCTCGCCGACGGTACGAGGCTCACCGCTGCCGGTGTTGTACGCGGCGAGCGCGCCCGCGGCCGCATCCGCCTCGAGCGCCGCCACGTTGGCCTCCGCCACGTCCCGCACATGGACGAAGTCCCGCCGCTGCCGCCCGTCCTCGAACACCCGGGGAGCCTGCCCGCGGGCGAGCGCCGAGCGGAAGAAGGACGCGACCCCGGCGTACGGGGTGTCCCGCGGCATCCGGGGCCCGTACACGTTGTGGTAGCGCAGGGACACCGCCGATCCGCCCGTGCTGCGGGCCCAGGCGGCGGCCAGATGCTCCTGGGCCAGCTTGGTCGCCGCGTACACGTTGCGCGGATCGGCCGGAGCGTCCTCGTCGACGAGCCCGGGGCTCAGCTCTACCCCGCAGCGCGGGCACACCGGCTCGAACCGTCCCGCGTCGAGGTCCGCGACGCTGCGGGGACCTGGACGTACGACCCCGTGCCGCGGGCACGCGTAACGCCCCTCGCCGTACACGACCATCGACCCCGCGAGCACGAGCCGCCGAACGCCCGCCTGCGCCATGGCCGCGACCAGCACGGCCGTGCCCAGGTCGTTGCGCGAGACGTACTCGGCGGCGTCGGCGACGCCGTTGCCGAGGCCGACCATCGCCGCCTGATGGCAGACCGCGTCCACCCCGGCCAACGCCCGCGCGATCGCCGCCGGATTGCGCACGTCCGCGCCCAGATCCTCGCGGACGTCGTACACGAGCGGTTCGTGCCCGCTCGCGCGCAGCGCCTCGACGACATGGGACCCGATGAACCCGGCACCGCCGGTGACCAGTACACGCATACGGCCACGCTAGACGCGGACGGCGCCGCACACGGATGACACGACCGTCGCGTCACTACTCCGTAAGACGTCGATCGTGGGTGTTTCAAGAATTTCTGTCAACAACGTTGACTCCGTGGTGCCGCACCCGCACATTACCTATCAGTAGAACCCAGCGGTAATCCCGCGAACAGGCACTTCACGGCCGTCGTCCCGCGTGCGCCCATGCGTCCACGCCCCGGCGGCCGGCACTTCCCCACGCTCTGAGCCGCCGCATTCTCGTGCACCGAGCACACGGGCGGGCACCGTCATGCCCGCCCGCTCGGCGACCCCATCCCGAGAAGAGGGAGCACACGCACATGCCCATGTCTGCCCTGCGCCGTGCCATCGCCGCGACCTCCGCACTCGCCGGCGCACTGGCCCTCGGCCTCACCGCCGCCCCCGCCCAGGCCGCCACCCCCCTGAACTACGCAGCCCTCGGCGACAGTTACAGCGCCGCCTCGGGCGTCCTGCCCGTCGACGCGAGCAACCTGATCTGCCTGCGCTCGACGGCCGACTACCCCCACGTCATCGCCGCCCGCACCGGCGCCCGGCTGACCGACGTCACCTGCGGAGCCGCCCAGACCAAGGACTTCACCTCGTCCCAGTACCCCGGTCTCGCCCCGCAGGCGGACGCCGTCACCACGGACACCGACCTGGTGACGCTGACCATCGGCGGCAACGACAACGGCACCTTCGTCAACGCCATGCTCGCCTGCGGCACCGCCGGCGTCCTCAGCGCAGGCAAGGGCAGCCCCTGCAAGGACACGTACGGCAGCTCCTTCGACGACGCGATCGACGCGAACACCTACCCCGCGCTGAAGAGCGCACTGCACGCCGTACGGGCCAAGGCGCCCGGCGCCCGTGTGGCGGTGCTCGGCTACCCGTGGATCACACCGGCCGAGGCCGAGCCGTCCTGCTTCGCCCAACTGCCGGTCGCCACCGGTGACATACCGTACCTGCACGCCCTGCAGGCCCACCTCAACGCCGTCGTGCAGCGTGCCGCCGAGGAGAGCGGGGCCACCTACGTGGACTTCTCGCAGGCGTCCGCGGGGCACGACGCGTGCCGGCCCATCGGCACCCGGTGGATCGAGCCGCTCCTGTTCGGGACGAACATCGTGCCCGTCCACCCCAACGCGCTCGGCGAACAGCGCATGGCCGAGCGCACCATGAGCGCCCTCGGCCTCGGCTGACTCCCGGGACGGGCGGGGCCGCGGGTCAGGCCCGCGCCCCGCCGTCCACCCGCAGCACCGTGCCGGTGACGAAGGAGGAACGGTCGCTCAGCAGCCACGCGGCGGCTTCGGCGATCTCCTCCGGGACGGCCGCCCGACGCAGCGGGGTGCCGGCCGTCAGCCGTTCCTGGAGACCGGGGGACTGCTCCTCCCACGTCCGGATCATCTCCGTGAGCGTGTTGCCCGGGGCGATCGCGTTGACCCGGATCCCCTCGGGGCCGTACGTCACGGCCGCCGACTCCGTCAGGCTGTTCACCGCCCGCTTCATCGCGGCGTACGCGGGCAGTTCGGGATTGCCCCGCAGACTCCCGACGGACGAGTTGTTGACGACGGCACCCGCCCCGGCGGTCGCCCTGATGGCGGCGACCTCGGCGGCCATGGCCAGCCAGACGCCTTTGAGGTTCACCGCGTAGACACGGTCGAAGTCGGCCTCCGGCAGCTCGTCCATGGGTCCGGGCCGCTGGATCGTCCCACCGTTGTTGAACGCGACGTCGAGCCGGCCGTACAGCTCGACCGCACGGTCGACGGCGGCCCGCACGCTCCGCGCCTCGGCCAGATCGCACACCACGTGGTCCGCGGTGCCGCCCGCCGCCCGGATCTCGTCGGTCACCGCCTTCAACTGCGCCTGCGTACGGGCCGCGAGCAGCACCCGGGCCCCCTCCCGGGCGAAGAGCCGCGCCGCGGCGGCGCCGATCCCGCGCCCGGCACCCGTGACGAGGGCGACCTTGCCCGCCAGCAGACCGGAGTCGGCCGCCCGGGGCGTCTCGATGTGTCGTGTGTTCTCCATGGCGCCGAGCCTGCGCCCGTGAGCAGGGCGTATCCAGGCACCGGCAGTACCTGGACCGGCCCTGCGGCACCCGTGCACTCTGGAGGGGTGGACAGAGCGGAACTGGCGGCCTTCCTGCGCAGCAGACGAGAGCGGATCGAACCGGCGGACGTGGGCCTGCCCGCGGGGCCGCGCCGACGCACACCGGGGCTGCGCCGCGAGGAGGTGGCGCAGCTGGCGTTCATCTCGACCGAGTACTACACCCGCCTGGAGCAGGCCCGGGGCCCGCGCCCGTCGCGCGAGGTGCTCACCGCGCTGGCCCGCGCCCTACGGCTGACGGACGCCGAGCGCGACCACCTCCACCTCCTGGCCGGCGCCCCGCCGGGCCCGCCGCCCGGACCCTCGCGCGAGGTGCGCCGGAGCATCCTCGACCTGGTGCACCGGCTGCCGCAGTCCGCCGCCTTCGTCACCTCGGCCACGCTGGAGGTGCTCGCCTGGAACGAGCTGGCGGCCGCCCTCATGGAGGACTTCTCCGCCCTGCCCCGGCGCGAACGCAACCTGGCCCGCCTGGCCTTCCTCGGCCCGTGCCCGCAGGGGCGGCGGCTGTACGGCGTGTCCGACGTCGAGGCGTTCGCCCGCCACGCAGCCCGGCGGCTGCGCACCGCCGTCGCCCGCTACCCGGACGATCCGGAGGTGGGCGCGCTGATCCGCGAACTCCTCGACGGCAGCGCGGAGTTCGCCCGGCTGTGGGCCTCCCACGACGTGGACACGGCACCCACCCTGCGCAAGACCTTCCAGCACCCGCTGGTCGGACCGGTCACCGTCAACTGCGACGCCCTCGACCTCACCGACCGCGACCAGCAGGTCGTCATCTACACCGCCGTCCCCGGCTCGCCCTCCGAGGAGGCGCTGCGGCTGCTGTCGGTCATCGGCACGCAGCGCATGGACGCTCCCCGCTGACCCCGCCCCGCCCGGTGGGTCAGCTCCGCTGGAAGAACTCCACCTCGGCGAGCGCGACGACACGCTGCCCGGTGAGTCCCGTGACCGAGCCCAGCACCAGCCGTACCTTCACGACGTCGCTGATCCCGGTCGCGATGGTCTGGTCTCCCGCCTTGTCGCTGAGGTCGATCTCCTTGCGGTGCACCGAGCCGTCGGCCGAGGTGACCTCCATGTCCATCCGCAGCGCCCGCGCCTGACGGTCGTACTCCTGGGGCTCCTTCGACGCGCCGTTCGTGACGATGACGTCGACCATCCGGAACGGCTTGCCGAAGGTGTACGTGATCGAGGCGCCCGCGCCGGGTGCGCCCCAGTAGCGGTTGCTGAGCCCGTCCGTGGTGTCCTTCGCGGGATGCCCGGGCACCGCGCCACTGGCGTGGACGGAGACCGGGGTGATCGCCTTGGTGCCACCGAGTTTGTCCCGGGTGTCCTCGAACAGGGCGCGCCCGGCGGGCAGCAGGAAGAACCCGCCCACGCACAGCGCCAGGATCACCACGAGCCACACCAGTACCCGGATCCACCCCCCGGACCCCGCCCGCACCCGGCGCCGGAACGGCCAGATCGTCCGCCACCAGGGCAGCGCGGCACGGTCCGTCGCCGGGGTCAGCGGGCTGGCGCAGCGGCGGCAGAACCGGCGGTCCGGCGGATTGGGCGTGCCGCACGCCGGGCACGGCACCCCGGACGTCTCCTCCGGCGCGGCCACCTGCCGCACGACCGGACGCGGCGCGACCGGCTTCGCGGGCTGCACGGGCGCGGGCTGCGCCGGGTCGGGCTGCGGGGCACGCGGCTGGGTCGGGGCGGGCTGCGCCGCACGCGGCTGTGCCGGGGCCGGCTGCGCGGCACGGGGCTGCGCGGGCGCGGGCGGCGTGGACCGTGACTGTGCCGGAGCCGAGGACGAGGCGGGCGGTTGCGCGGGGGCCGGTGGCGGGCCGGGCGGTTGCGCGGAGGTGTGCGGCGGTGCCGCCGGAGAGGGCTCGCGACGGGAGCGGTCCGGGGGCGCCGTGGCCGCGGAGGAGCGGTCCACGGCGCCCCCGTCGCCGCGGGTGCCGCTCCGGTCGCTGCTGCGGTCGCGGCTCCGGGCATCACTGCCGGTGCCGGCGGGAGCCTCACCGCCCACTGCGGATGTGGATGCCGCTGCGGATGTCGGCGCCGATGCCGGTGCCGGTGCCGGTGCCGTTGTTGCGGCAGGCGCAGGCGCAGGCGTCGCGTCGGCTTCCGCCTCCGCCTCCGGTCCGTCGTCCGCCGTCGGTCCGCCTGACGGCTCGGGCCTCGGCTCGGGCGCCGGCTCGGGCGTCGGCTCCGGGGCGGCGGGCGGCGCGGTCGACGGTGTGGCCGACGACGCGGACGTACCGCGCGAGCCCTCCTCGGACCATCCCAGATAGGAACCGCAGTTGCTGCAGAAGTCCTCAGCGGGATCGTTGGACGCCCCGCACACGGGACAGGCGCGCATGACGTCACTTCCCTTCGTCGGCGGGCGGACCGGGCAGGATCTCCACCCGGCACGAGACATGCACCGGGCACAGGGACCGGACGACCTCACGGACCCGGCCCGCGTCCACCTCCGGATCGCGGCCCGGCCACACCCGGACGACCATCTCGGCGGACGGCTCCGGCGGCAGCTCGGTGCCCGCGGTACGGGACCACACCGCACCGCCGTCACCGACGACATCGGCGTTCACCCCGAGGGTGAGCCGCAGCCGCTCGACCAGGCCGCGCCGGGTGCCGCGCCACCGGTGCAGCTCCACCGCCCGCACCACCGCCTCGCGGCGCAGCTCCGCGGGCCACTCGGCGTCGTCGTCGGCGCCCACCCACGACGCCAGCCAGGCGACGAAGTCCAGCGGCGCCACACGCGGGTCGAGATACGCGGGCAGATTGTCGAGGGTCGCGAACACCGGCGCGAGGACGGTGTCCAGGCCGGCCGTGAACCGCTGGGCGAAGTCGTCGTCGGCGTAGAGCGCGGGCAGCAGCCCGCCGATCGGATGCCGACTCGGCAGGCCGGGTACGGCGGCGCGGCTCATGCCTGCCCTCCCGGCTCCAGGGGCTGTACGACGACCTGGTGCTGGTACGAGAACACCAGCGCGCCGCCGCCCACATCGATGCGGTCCACCGGCGCTCCGCGCCGCCCGGTGATCGGGTCGGCCGCGAACAGCCTGATCTCCTCCACCAGCGCGTTGCCGGTGGCGCGCTGCAGCAGGCCGAATATCTCGCCGTACTGCAGCGCCCGCCCGAAGGGCCACCCGGTGCCGTCCGGACCGCCGTTCAGCGGGTTGAGGTACCGGAACAGCGCGGCGAGGGCCGCCTCGCGGACCCGGTCGGTGTCCTCGGGCGCGGCCGCGAGCCGGGCGACGACCGTGACGCCCTGGTACACCGGGGGTTCCACCACCAGCCGGGTGCCGAGCAGCCGTCGCTCCTCCAGGCTCTCGGTGATCGCGGCGAGCACCTGGTCCGAGGGGATCAGCTGCTCGAAGCGGAGCCGGTCCCCGTCGTCCGCCACGGCGTCCGGTACCACCAGCACGCGTACCGCGCCCGCTCCGTCCGCCGCCGGCAGGCAGCGCACCCGGCGCACCGAGGGGGCCGCCTGCCGGCTGATGATCTCGTAGTCCTCCGCGGTCACCGCGCGCTCCTGCATGCGCAGCGCGTCCGGCGCCCGCAGCTTGGCGTTGGCGATGGTCTCGCCCTCCACGCCGCCGCGCGCGGCCTCCCGGTTGGTGACCCGCGCGATGTACGGCACGGAACTGCGCAGCACCGAGATCGCGCCCCGCGCCACATTGCCGGCCGGGCCCCCGCCCGTGCGGTAGCGCGCCACCCGGATCTGGGCGCCCTTCTCGGGCACCGCGCCGCACAGCCGGAGCATGCCGTCCGGCTCGCGCAGCGCCGGCGGGAAGACGAAGTCGCCGGCGGTCGCGTCCACCCGCACATGCCGGTCCTCGGGACCGGAGCGGCCGAAGTGCTCCACGACGCTCCAGCGCTGCCAGCCGTCGGCCGAGGACACCTCCACCACCGGCGGTTCCCCGTCCAGCAGCACCGGCGGTCGGCCGAGCCGGAACGTCTGGCCCGGTACCCCCTCCGAGGTGCCGAGCGCGACGTCCGTGACGGTCTCGGCGTGCTCGACGGCGATGGTGCCGCCGACCGTGAACACGGACGCCTCGCGCACCGTCGGGGACTCCGAGTAGAACGGCTGGCCGGGCTCCGCCTCGGTGACCCGGCAGCGCAGCCAGCCCGCGCGCGTCCCGCCGATCACCGAGGCCGTGTGCCCGGCGGGGACGTACACGATCACCTCGCCGGGCCGGTTCAGACCGCCGGTGGAGTCCGAGCCGGTCTCGCACTCCTGCCAGCGCGCGCCGTCCCACGCCTCCCACACCAGCGGCGGCTGGCGCGGGTCCACGCCGACGCCCTCCACCCGGCTGTCCAGCTGTACGGCGACGATGCACCGGGGCACGGCCGTGGGCAACCCGAAGAGCAGGGCGTCGCCGGGCTCGGGCGCCGCCTGGAAGCAGCGTACGTCGCGGCCCTCGGCCAGCTCACGTGTCCGGTCGGTCTGGTCACCGGACCGGGGAGCGGTCACCAGTCGGCCCAACTCGCTGGGCACGATGCGCAGTTCGTCCGTGGTCGCGAACACCACGGGCTCCTCCGCCTCGCTGTCCGCCGTCGTCACCTCGGTACCGGCGGGCAGCGTCACCGCGTCGGGCTGTGGCGCGGACAGCCAGAAGTCGACCTCGGCGCCGGCCGCCGCCGGCGGGAACAGCTGGATGCCCAACAGGTCGAGGAAGGCGGTGTAGTTCTTGTCGGGCACCCGGTTCAGCCGGTACAGCAGCTGGTCGACGATGTACGCGAAGGTCTCGATCAGCGTGACACCGGGGTCGGAGACGTTGTGGTCGGTCCACTCCGGTGCACGCTGCTGCACATAGCGCTTCGCCTCGTCGACGAGTTGCTGGAACCGCCGGTCGTCCAGGTTGGGGGAGGGCAGGGCCATCAGTCCACGACCGCTTCCTCGGCCCCCTCCTCGGAGGGGATCGTGTAGAAGGGAAACACCAGATTGCGCCGGTCGTTGGTGGAACGCACCGTGTAGCGCACGTCGATGTAGAGGGTTCCGTCGTCCACCGCGTCGAAGGCCACGACCACGTCGTCCACGGTGATCCGCGGCTCCCAGCGCTCCAGCGCCTCGCGCACCTGCTGGGCGATCCGCCCCGCGGTGGCACTGTTGCCGGGTGCGAAGACGTAGTCGTGGATGCCGCAGCCGAACTCCGGGCGCATCGGACGCTCTCCGGGCGCGGTGCCGAGCACCAGCCGGATCGCCTCCTCGATCTCCCGTTCCCGCTCCACCATGGCGATCCCGCCGGTCGGCCCGACCCGCAGCGGGAACGCCCAGCCGCGCCCGATGAACCGCTCGCTCATCACACGCCCCCGATCAGGACGTTCGGGGCACCCATCACGATCATCGCGCCACACGTGGTCTGGTCGCGCGCCCGCGCGGCCGGCAACCCGCCGATGAGCACCTCGCCCGAGACGAGCCCGGCCGGGTTGGGCATGATCACGTTGGCGGGGCCCAGGGCGGCGTGCGGGGGTACCACACAGGTGTGCAGGCTGCCCACGACGGCGGCGGGACGGCCGCCGATCAGCACACGCGCCACCGTCGCTGCGGCGCCGGGCGGCGGGGTGGCGATCACACCGCCGTGGTTGGTGGGGTCGCCGGTACGGGCTGCGGCGGGCATGCTACGGGCTCCTCGAAGCGGATCACGGCCCTCAAGGGGCCTGGATGGGAAGGACAATGACCGAACGTCAGTTGATGCGCACGAGATCCGCCTTCAGTACGCCGAGCAGGCCGCCGTCGAGCGTGAGGTCCGTCTGGCCGTTGACGCTCACCGACCGGCCGCCGACCTTGACCGAGTTGGTGGCGTCGATGTCCACGGTGGCGCCCTTCACGGTGACCTTGCCGGTCTTCGCGTCGAGCGTGATGCCCCGGTTGTCCAGTCGTACGAAGGACAGCGCCCGTCGGCCCCCGGCCGCGTAGACCGTCAGCTCGATCCGGTTGTTGCGGTCGTCCAGCAGCACTTCCAGCCGCTCGTCCGCGGTGCGCAACCGCACCCCGGACGGTCCGGGGGCCCGGGCGTCGAGAAGTTCCACCCGATGACCGGAACGCGACACCACCGAACGGCGGTTGACCTTGCCGCTGGTCTTGTCGATCAGTGGGACGTCGTGCTTCGAGGGCCGGTCGACGCCGTTGTACAGACCGCCGATGACGTACGGGCTGTCCAGCAGGCCCTGTTCGAAGCCGACCAGGACCTCGTCGTTGACCTCGGGGCTCACCACGCCGCCGCCGCCCTTGCCGCCCCACTGCACCGTACGCACCCAGTCGGTCACATAGGTGTCGTCCAGCCACGGGAACTTGAGCCGGACGCCGCCGCTCTGCGCGCCGCCCGGTTCGCGCACGTCCGTCACCACGCCGATCGCGAGGCCCGGTATGCGCGGTCCGCGCCCGGGTGCGTTGGCGCCGGTCACGAGCCCCGCCAGGGACCGGTCCGGGCTGGCGCTCACCCACACCGTGGTCCGGTAGCCGCCGTGCGGCTCCAGGGTGTGCTGCACCGCCGTGGCCGTGTAGCGGCCGGAGAACGCGGGCCCCACGTTGCCGAGCGCGACCGGCTTGCCCGCGCGCAGCCGCGGATTGCCCTCGGCCACCGCCTCCAACTCGCCGAAAGCTGAGCTGACCTGGGCGGCCATCGCCTTCGCCACCGCCGTCGTCTCGGCCTGCGTACGGTACGGCGTGTCCGTCACCGTCACCTTGGCCGACTTCCCGAACCGGGCGGCGGATGCCGGCGCCAGACCCGGCCGCACGGTGTCGCTGGTCACCGACGGCTGCCGGGCCACCAGCGGCGTCTTGGTGGTGACGTTCCAGCCGCGCACCTCGACCTGCGACGCCCCGTCCGCACCCGACAGCGCGGCCCGCAGCGCCAGCAGGTTCCGCCCGTACTCCAGCACCATCGGGTTCTGCGTGGCCGGAGTCGACGGGGCGGGCGCACCGGAGGCCTGCTCGGGCCTGGTGAACTGCAGCACGCCCTTGTCGTCGACGCGTACCTGCGCTCCGCTCTCGCCCGCCAGGAACTGCAGGAAGTCCCAGTCGGAGACATTGGCCTGCGACAGCTGCTTGTACGTGACCGGAGCGGCCTCCACCTTCCCGACCGGCAACCCCGCACCGGCGGCCACCTTGCGGACGATGGCCGCCGTCGTCATGTTCCGGAACGCCACCACCTTCCGGCCGCGCTGCAGCCGGTGGGCGACGGAGTAGGCGCGCACGACGGTGAACGAACCGGTGGAGTCCCGGTCGATCTCCACCGCCGTGACCTCGCCGTTGAACAGCCGCTCGCGCGCCTGCCCGGCTACCGTCACCACCGACACCTTGAGCGGTGTGCCGAGGGTGACACCGGTCGACTTCAGGAACTCGTGATCGGGATCGCGGTACGTCAGCACGGCGGTGTCCGGCAGACCCACGTTCTCGTCCACCACACAGCTCACCAGCTGTGCCGCCCAGATCGGCGGCAGCTCGCCGGGCGCCTCCACGACGGGGTCCGCCGCGAAGGACCGCCCGCCCCGGGCCTCGGGTGTGGTCACCGCTCCTCCTCACCGCCCGCGTCCCCGAGCGCCGGCACCATCAGTTCGGTGCCGGGCGCCAGGGCCATCGGGTCGTCGATCCCGTTCGCCTCCGCGATGGCCCGCCAGGCCGTCGCGTCGCCGTACTCACGCCAGGCCAGCATCGCCAGACTGTCCCCGGCCACCACCGTGTGCGTGCTGCGCGCGGTGCGTGCCCCGGAGGTGGGGTTCTGCCCCGGCGGGTCGACGCTCGCCTCCTCGACCGACAGCGCACAGGTCGCCCGCAGCGGCTTGCCGTCCACGTCGAACAGCGTGTACGTCACCGACAGGCTCGACAGCACCCCGTCGAACGACGTCGTGCGGGCGGTGCCCCACTCGAACCGCACCCAGGGGCTGGCCGGCTTCTTGCGCGCGAGGCTCGCCGGGCTCGGTACGCACGCCTTCATCAGCGTCTCGACCGCCTGCTCCACCGAGTTGTCATGGGTGGAGGTCGCATCGAGGAAGACCTCCAGGCTCAGCTGCCGCGGCCCGCTGCCCACGAATTCCGGCAGCGCCGACTGCCCGGCCATCCGCGACGGGGTGCGCCGCCACTCGGTGGTCTTGCTCAGCTGGAGGCTGTTGGGGTTGAACTGGAGGTTCAGTCGCGCGATCGTCCCTCCGGGCTTCGCGCCGACCGTGGCCGGGGGTTCTTTCAGGGTCAACTGGGCCCTGGCCCGGCTGGTGCGGACCGCAGGGGACATACCGGGGGGCTCCTTCCTCACGCACAGGGACGGCTGACGGGTGGCGGTACGGGACGGACTGTCAGGAGGGGCGCAGGCCCTCGTGGGCGATCTCCAGTGTCTCCACCGCCGCCTGCGAGGAGGACGGGTCGAACGACGGCCCCTGCCAGCGCACCGGCACGATGCCGAGCACCTGCCAGCTGATGATCCGGCTCAGATTCGGCTTCAGCGCCACGATCTCGCCGTCCTTGGGCTCCACGCGCCGCAGCGTCTGGTCCAGCCAGCGTGCGATCTTCGCCGTGTCGGCGGTGACCGGCCGGGTGAGCGTGATGTTCGACCAGGTGACGCGGCCGGGCAGCTGCCAGGTGAAGCCGTTGTTCCCGCCCTCGGCGTAGCTCTCCATCTCCACCTCCGCGCCCATGCCGGAGCAGGTGTGGAACGCGCCGAGGTCGTTGCCGCCGATCGAGAGCCGGAAGAACACGCTCGTCGCGAAGATGTTGTCCGTCATCCGTTGGTCATCCGTTCCCAGTCCTCAGCGGCGTCCGTCGTAGGGACGGCCCGCACGTTCGCGCCCACGCCTCAGGTCGGCCCGGAGCAGCCGGGCCAGCGGGTCCACCAGCCGCCGTGCCAGCTCGTCCAGATCGACCACGGGCTCCTGCCGCGCCCCCGCCGACCCGGTCCCTGTGGCGCCGGCCGATCCGGGCGCCGGCGGCGCGGATGCCGACCGTTGGCGACCCCGTGGGGGTACGGCCGTCACCGGCACCCCGGCGGGTACGGCGCCACCGCCGCCCCGTGTCACCTCGCGCTGCACCGCCGGCCCCGTGGAGCCGCCGGTCCGCCCCGCTGCCGACGTCGATGACGCCGGTGCCGTGCGGGTGGCACGGACCACCGGTACGGGCGGGCTGACGGAACCCGGGTCGTTCGGCCGGTCCTGGAGCGCCGGTGCCTGCGGATCGGAGACCGGCAGCGTGAGCGGGCGGACCGCCATGTCGCCGCCGGCAGCGGTCCGTTGGACAGGCGCATGCGGCCGGACCACGGGTACCGCCCGCCGGACGGGCGGACCCGGCCGCGCGGCGGGCCCGGCGGCCTGCCGCTGCGGCGAACCGGCCGTACCGGACGGCGAGTCGACCGACCCCGCCCCCGGCCCCGACGGCGCGGGACCGGCAGCGGTCCGCTGCACGTGCGGTACCCCGGGACGCGGCCCGGGCGACGGCGTGGCCGTGCCCGCGACGGGGTCCGCGTCGCGGCGCCAGGACGCGGCCACGACGGGACGCCCGGCCCCGCCGGTTGCCGCGGGCGGCGTGAAGCCTTCCGGCGCACGGGTGTTGACGGTGAGCGGACGCGCGGCGAGCAGCGCCAGGGTGCGGGGCGCGGTCCGCTGCCCCGGCGCCGTGAGCGGCAGGCGCTGGACCGCAGCGGGCGTCCGCGCCCCGGCGGCGTCGGGCCCCGGACGGGACGGCGGGACCGACCGGGCGACGACCAGCGGCCCCGGTGCGCCCGCGCCGCGCGATGGCGTCGCACCGCGGGACGGCCCTCCGGCGCCGGTCGCAGTCGTGCCCGGCGCCGCCGTACGGGCCCGGCCCGACGCCTCGACGGGCGCCGGCCCCTCGCCCCGTGGCGACGCCGACCGAGTCTGCGACGTGGCCGCGCGTTGCACGGAGTCGGTCTCGGAGGAGGCGACCCGGGTGACGACCACCGGCCCGGGTCCGCCCGTGCCGGTGGTCGTCACCGCGCCGGACGAGGCCGCCGGATGCTCCGGCGTGACGGCCCGTTGCACCGGACCGGGTCCGGCCGCGGCGGAAGGCTCCGACCGCGGGCCGACCGGAGCGACGAGCGGCGTGGCGGGAGCGACGAGCGGGGTGGAAGGACCGTCGGCGGTGTTCGGCGCCGCAGCCGAAATCCCTTGCGGGGCAGCCGAGTCGGACGTCGTGACCTCGGCGCCCGTCGCGCCCAGCAGGGGCGCGGAAGGCGTCCGGGTGTCAGAGGCGCTCGCAGGCGCGTCCACGGCGGGCCGGTCCGGGCGCACCGGGGCGCGCTGGACGTCGGGGAGGGCCGCGCCGCCACCCCGGGCCGGGCGGTCCGCCGCGCCGCCGGGGCCGGCCGGACGGGACGCGTCCGAGGCCTGCGGCATCGACGGCGACGGTGCCCCCGGGCCGCCACCGGCGCGGGCGGCGCCGTGCGGGCGCGGCAGGTCCGCGGTCGGCGGCAGCGCGGACAGCGGCGCCCCGAGCCCACCACGGACTCGGGCGCCGGACGGCTGGGACCGGGTGCCGCGGCCGGGCTGCTCGGGAGCGGCCGGGGCGGGGCCGTTCGCTCCGGCCGTCTGGTTCCGGGGCGTCGCGGTGTCCGCCCCGGACGGCCCTGGCGTCGCACCGGCCGCAGGGGCGCCTGCCAGGCGCTGCACGATCGGGAGCGACGGTCCGGCCGTCGGGTGTGCGTCGGCGGCCGGACCGGCCGTCTCGGGTCCGGTGCCCGTGAGTGGCCTGGCAGTGGCGGGCAGTTCCGGCACGGGTGCACCCAGCGGCGCCCGGCTGCCCGGGCGCACCGGGTCGGCGGCGCGCTGCACGGCAGGCGCGGGGTTCGTCGCCGCCCGTCCGGAAGGCGCGGCCTTCGCCGTGTCCTGTACGGGCGGCGTGGCGTTCGGCGCCTGCGCCGCGGTGCCGGTCGGCGCCGCGTCAGGGCCCGCGGCGGGGCGAGGGGCGGTAGGGGCGGCGGGCGCGGGCCGAAGGGCCGCGATCCGGCGCGCGGGGGTCGAGGGCCGTCGGGCGACGGTCAGTGCGGGGCCCAGTGCCCGAGGGTGCACGGACCGGGTGCCGGCGGTCCCCGACGCGCCCGCCCGGGCGGTGGATCCGGCATGCGCCGGGGGAGCGGAGGCGTCGTGCGCCGCCGTGCCGCCGGCGTCCTGACGGCGCGGCGCGGTGCGCCCGGCGTTCGCAGTCGAACCGGCGCCGGACGGAGTGCGGGGTGCGGTGGCCTCGCCCGTGGAGTGGGGCACCACCGCGATGCGTCGTACGACCGGGAGGTCCGGCCCGGGGGTTGCCGGGGTACCGGGAGCGGCGGCGGACCGCTGAACGGATGTCTCCGGTGCGGTGACGGTCCCGAGCGGGTCGGCGGCGACCATGGCACGGCTGGGCGCCGGCTCGGTAGACCGCTGGAGGGAAGGGGCGGCGGCCGAGCCGGACTGCCCGCCCTGGGCGGAGGACGGCGAAGCCGTCGCGCCGTGGCCTTCGTCGCTCGCGGTGCCGCGCTGTGCCGGACCGGGGTCCGTGTGCGGCGTTCCGGTGGCGCCGGGCGTGTCGCCGCCCGTCCGCTGCCGGGCCCCGGAGTCGTCCCGCTTCCCGGTGTCGCGGGGCCCCGCCCCCGGTCGTGTCCTGCGGGACACCTGAGGGGCGTTCGGCGTGGCGGGCCGTCGTGTGCCGGCCGTGTCAGGACGGGTCTCGACGGGTCCCTCGGTGTGCGGGCCGGCCTCCTCGGCCTGCGGGCGCGGGGCACGCAGGAGCAGGGGGCCGCCGTCGGTGCGGGTGGTGCGCGGGGTGGCGGGGCCGGTGACACCGCGGACCAGGCCGACCGGGGCGGAGGGCAGCAGCGCATGGCCGAGGCCCGCGTCGAACGACGGGTTCTGCCAGGACGCGAGACCCGAGCGGAAGGCGAGACCGTCACTGACCCCGAGCGTGCTGCGGGCCACCGTCAGCGTCGGCGGCTGCGTACGGCGCCACCCGCCGTCCCAGTCGCGTGGCACGGACGGACCGGCCGACGCGGGCGCGGGTGTGCTCATGGCACCCGGCGCGGCCGGCTGCGCGGAGCCGGGACCGGCCGGGGTGCCGCCGGCACCCGGTGCCGTGGCCCGGCGGCGCAGTCTGTCCCGCCATGCCATGAGCTCAACCACCTTCGTTCACGCGGGTGTTGATACGGGCGATCTCGGCCACCCACTGCCGACGCTCGGCGTGGGTGAGGCCGAGGACCTCCTCGCGCTGCCAGTGGAAGTGATAGGCGATGTACGCGATCTCCTCCCGCAGCCGGGGGAGTGCGTACGTCACGATTCCCCCAGGCGCCCACCCGAGAGGTCGACCTCGAAGCCGCCCTCGCAGTGCGGGCAGGTCACCGCCGCGCGGGTGTGACCCTCGCTGTTGACACGGCGGTAGAAGTCCTGGAGGAACGCGACATCGGTGGCGTACATCCGCTCCACGATCCCCGCGTGCACATCGGTGATGGTGCCGAGCCGGGTGATCACCTGGCTCAGCAGCACCACGCTCAGATACGCCGGGTTCTCCTTGACCCGCAGATCGATCTGCGGGCGCAGTTCGTCCCGGGCGGTGGCCAGACGCATCGCGCCGTGCCGGTGGAGCGTGCCCGCCTCGTCTACGTACCCGCGCGGCAGTTCGAACTCGAACTCCGTGCGCAGCCCGTGGTCCCGAGGCGGAGCGGGGCGGGCCGGCGGAGCCTGGGGCTCGGGCTGCTCGGCCGCTTGGCCGGCCGGCGCCGTCGCCTCCAGGAACTCCTCCAGATTGCCCGCCGTGACGGTACGGCGCCTCATTCGACGACGATCTCCTCGAACACGATCGTGACGGTCTCGGTTGCCGCGGAGGACTCGCCGGCCTTGAGGGAGGGGCCCTCCCACTTGGAGGCCCAGCCGTTCATCAGCTGGATACGGCGGACCGTCTCGCCCTTGGTGTCCTTGATCTCGATCGTCAGGTTCTGCCGGGCGGTGTCGACGGCGCCGTTGTTGAGCGTCTCCTTGATCCACTTGGTGAACTCGCTGCTCTTGTCGAGTCCCCGCGTGATCGTGATCTCACCGGCCTGCCGCGCTCCGGGCTGCTTCCGGATGATCTGCTTGCCCGTCGACGTGACCTGCTTTACCTCGACGACCTCCTCCTCGACGGAGAACCCGCTGATCTCCTGGATCGACTCGACCATGTATCCGCCGAGTTGCACGCCGAAGACGTGAGTGGAAAGAGCATCGCCCTCTGCCATGACTGTCTGTCACCTTTCCTTGGCTGACCCGCGGGTCACTCGTCGATGAGGCTGGTGCTGTCGGAGAACTGGGCCAGCCGGAACACCACGAACTCGGCGGGCTTGACGGGCGAGACGCCGATCTCGCAGACGACCCGACCCTGGTCGATGGAGGTCTGCGGGTTGTTGTCACGGTCGCACTTGACGTAGAACGCCTCTTCGGCGGTACGTCCGAAGAGCGCGCCCCGGCGCCATTCCTCGGTGAGGAAGGCCGTGACGTTGCGCCGGATGCTCGACCACAACCGGTCGTCGTTCGGCTCGAAGACCACCCACTGGGTACCCAGCAGGATGGACTCCTCGAGGTAGTTGAACAGACGGCGCACGTTCAGGTAGCGCCAGGCCGGGTCGGAGGACAGGGTGCGAGCGCCCCAGATCCGGATGCCGCGGCCGGGGAAGGCGCGGATGCAGTTCACGCCGATCGGGTTGAGCAGGTCCTGCTCGCCCTTGCTGAGCCGGACGTCCAGGTCGACCGCGCCGCGGATCACCTCGTTGGCGGGCGCCTTGTGCACGCCGCGCTCGGCGTCGCTGCGCGCCCACACGCCCGCGATGTGACCGCTCGGCGGAACCGTGGTGTTGCGGCCGGCCGCCGGGTCGAAGACCCGCACCCACGGGTAGTAGAGGGTGGCGTACCGGGAGTCGTAGCCCGCCTCCTCGTTGCGCCAGTGGCGGACCTGCTGGGCGGTGAGCCCGGGCGGGGAGTCCAGGACGGCGACCCGGTCACCCATCTGCTCGCAGTGCGAGATGACCGCGAGCTGGACGGTGCGCACACCCTCGGCATCGATGTCGCCCCGCTGGTAGGCGCCCATCAGGTCGGGGACCGCGACCATGGTGATCTCGTCGATCGACTCCAGCCCGGCGAAACCGGTCCGGGCGGAGGAGTCGCCCACATACTCGGCCGGGTCCAGCCGGGACACCGAGCCGGAGCCGGGCACCGCGGGCGCGGCCTGCGCGTCGGGCACGGCCACCGTCTGGCTGGCCGGCCGGGTCTGGCCGGCGTCACGCTGCTCGGTGACCTCGACGAGCTTGGAGGCGCGGAGCTGGGTGACCACATAGCCCTTGACGTTCTTGCGGGTGGAGACGTCGTACGTCTCGACCACCTGGTCGCCCTGGCGGACCAGCAGCTTGAAGCGGTCCTCCGGCGGGTTCTCGCCCTCCGCGTCGGCGACCTCCACCGACACTCCGGAGGCACCGGGCCTGGCCGTGATCTGGAACCCGCCCAGCATCACCGGCTCGACCGGCTTGGCCTCCCGGTTGCCCCGGCCGCCGTTCGCCGCCGAGGCGGAGGCGCCGGCGGCGGAGCCGCCGATGCGCACCACGTAGGCCGCACCGCCACCGTTGGAGAAGTAGCCGTACACGGCGTGCGCGAGGTAGGTCCCCTCGGTGAAGCCGCCGAACAGCTGGGTGTACTGGTCCCAGTTGGTGACCAGGGTCGGCTCGTGGAAGGGGCCGCTCTGGGCGAACCCGACGAATGCGGCGACGGCGGTGCCAACCCCTTCGATCGGGCGGGCACCGGACTGCACCTCCTCCACATACACGCCTGGGGTGAGGTACGTCGGCATGCTCGCTCCTTCACGTTCCATAGGTCACCTGCGTCGATGCCGAGTCTCCGAGGCGGGTCCCACCCGGCGACAGGGGCACGGGTACCTTGCCGGGGGCAATCGCACTGCCTTTCCGGACGCCCGCGCGGGCCGCAGGGGAAGGAACCCCCGAGCCGGGCCGGGCCGGTCCGGCGCGCCGCCGGCCGGCCAGGGTGCTCAGGCGTCGAGGACGTCCGCCAGATACGGCCCGAACTCGCTTTCCAGGACCAGCCGGCCCAGCTTGCGGTACTCCTGCACCACCGCCGTCACCAACTGCCGCATGGTGAGCGGTCCTTCGGACTCGGCGGCCAGATAGGCGGCGCTGACCGCACAGGCCCGGATGGAGCCGCCGGCCAGCTCGAAGCGGTCCGCGCAGAAGCCGAGGTCCAGGTCGTCGGCGCGAGGCAGCCGACTGCCCAGACACCGGTCCCACAGGGCCAGCCGCTGTGTCGCGTCGGGCATCGGGAACTCCGCCACCACGTCGAGCCGGCGGGTGAACGCCTCGTCCAGGTTGGCCCTCAGATTGGTCGTCAGCACGGCGATCCCGTCGAAGGACTCCATGCGCTGCAGCAGATACGCCGACTCGATGTTGGCGTGCCGGTCGTGCGCGTCCTTCACCTCCGAGCGCTTGCCGAAGATCGCGTCGGCCTCGTCGAAGAGCAGGACCGCGTTGACCGCGGACGCCTCGGTGAAGATCCGCTCCAGGTTCTTCTCGGTCTCGCCGACGTACTTGTCGACGACCGTGGACAGGTCGACCACGTACAGGTCCATGCCGAGGTCGGCGGCGACCACCTCGGCGGACATCGTCTTGCCCGTGCCCGACTCGCCCGCGAACAAGGCGATCACACCGCGTCCCCGGCCGCCGCCGGGCCGCATCCGCCACTGGCCGAGCACCTGCTCGCGATGGCGGGCACGCACCGCGAGTTCACGCAGCCGGCGGTGGGCCGGCGCAGGCAGCACCAGGTCGTCCCAGCCGACCGCCGGCTCCACCCGGCGGGCCAGCCGCGCCAGCCCCGCGCCGTTCTGCGCGCGTACGGCGGCTCTGAGGTCGTCGGGCGAGACCGGGCGGCCCGCGAGCGCGGCGGAGCGCACCGCCGCGCCCGCCGCGCGCCGCAGCTGTCCGCCGTCGAGCCGGTGCGCGGCCACCGCCTGGGCGAGGGCGTCGGTGTCGCCCTCCACGCGGCCGTCGGTGTCCGCCAGGGCCAGGGCGTGCCGCCAGCGCACGGCCTGCCGCTCGGGGGAGGGCGGGGTCACCGGCAGCACGACCGGGGTGTCGACCGCCCATGCCGGGTCCCAGCCTTCCCCGCCATGGGTGAGCAGCGGGATGCCGCGCAGTGCCGTGCACAACGCGTACAGCGTGCGGGTCCGTTCGGCCGGAGCCGCGGGCAGCGCCTCCAGCGGGCCCAGCACGACACCGGAACCGGTGAGGCGGGCTTCCAGCGCCGCGACCCGGGCGAGCGCGGGCACATCGCCGGAGCGCCGGGCGAGTGCGGCGGCGTCGAGGACCAGCGCGCCCAGCCCTGCCGCGTGCAGGGCGGCCGTGGCGAGCCCCGGCGCGTCACCGCCCCGGTCGAGCAGATGCACCAGCCCCGTTCCGGAGCGGGCGGCCCGCGCCGCGCGGTGCACCTCGTCCGCGTCGGCCGTCGGGTCGTCGGCGGCCTCGGTGAGCACCCCGGCGAGCCGGGCGTCCGGCTCCGTACCGCCCAGCAGATGGGCGGTCACCCGGTCCGGCACCGTGAGCACCCGCGACAGCGGCGGCCGGTCCGGCTCGGCGACCTCCACCAGTCCGCCCGCGAGCAGCGGTGCGCCCGGGGAGAGGCAGAACCGGGCGGCCGACGCCGACGGCAGCCCGCACAGCTCCAGCGCGAGTGCGACGGTGGGCCGACGGCGGGTCAGATCGTCGTTGAGGTAGCCGTAGAGCCGCTCGAAACGGGCGTCCAGATCCGGGGCCAGCGCGACCAGCAGCAGATCGGCGTCCAGCGGTGACAGGCCGAACCGCGCGGCGAGCGCGCCGAGCACGGATTCGGCCGGCAGCGGCAGCGGATCGTGCCCGGGTACGTCGAGCCCGCCCGGCTCGTTCAGGATGCGCTCCACGGCCTCGGGGGAGAGGTACTGGCCGCGGTAGGGGTCGTCGGGATCGGGGTCGACGGCTCGGCGGGCCGCCACCGCGCGGCGGACCCGCTCCTCGACCAGCCGCAGCCGAGCCCACAGCGGATCCGTGCCGACCACGGCGACGACATCGGCGGGGTACGTCACGGCTGGCGGTCCCCTCTGCGGCGCCGGGCGGGCGCCGGGCGCCGTTCGCGCGGACCGGCGAAGCCGTCCGGACCCGGGTCCTCGACGCCGTCGTAGCGCAGTCGGCGCCCCGGCACCGGATCCCCGTCCTGCCGGTGGTCCGTGGCACGCACCACGAGCCCCTCGGTGACCGGCGGCGCGGCGGCCCTGCTCACCCCGGCGAGCGGCGCGCGCACCCGCAGCCCGAGCGACGCCTTCAACTCGCCGCCCAGCGCCGACCACACATCGGAGGCGGCCGGGCCGTCGGGACCGGATCCCGCGGTGTCCAGCGCCACGGTCAGACCCAGTTCGGCCAGCGAGCCCGTGAGCAGCCGCTCCGGCAGCGCGTCGACGGCCACCAGCGTGGCCAGCACCTGCGACAGCAGCCGGTGCTCGTCCTGCGGGCGGCTCGCCCACGCGGTGACGAGGTACGTCAGCTCGAACCAGCGGGGCGGGGTGCGCCGTGCCACCACGTACCCCTCCGCGTCGTACACCTCTCCGGCCCCGCTGCCGCGCCGGCTCGCGTCCTCCCGGATGTCGTACAGGAACACGCAGACGGTGGGGGCGTTGCGGCGTGCGGCCCACTCGCGGGTCGGCGCGTCGAAGACGATCTCGACTCCGGACGCCTCCAGCCCGGACCCGGCGAGCAGGCCGCGCAGGCCCTCGTCGACCTCGTGGATCACCGGCGGGTCACCTCGTCCGGCGGCTGCACACTGCCGTTCACCACGAGGAAGTCGGTCTTCACCGGGGAGAATCCGGGCCCGCGCGCGGTGATCGTCCGCGGACCGGTCTGGTCCTTGGTGAGGATGAGCAGCTGGCCGATGAACGTGCCGTCGGGCTTGGGCACGGTGGGTGCCGCCGCGGCGGTGATCCCCGGCTTCCAGGTGAAGCGCACCGGGACGCCCGGCGGGAAGTCCTTGCCGCGCACCGAGGTGACGAAGCCGGGCTTGCCGATCGGCGGGACGGCGACGATCCGCGGCTGCAGGATCCGCAGTGTCGTGTGCGTCTTGTTGTCGCGCCGGTCGGCGTCCGTGCCGGTGGTGGTGAGCACGCCGGTGACGCGGCCGGTCAGCGCGTGGTCGGGGGAGAGCACCACCCGTACGACGGTGGAGTCACCGCGTCCGAGGTCGGGCAGCGCGCACACCCAGTGGCCGTCGCAGCCGGGCGGCGGCCCGCCGTTCGGGATCCCGGCGGGCAGCCCGATCCGCAGCCGCAGTCCGGTGGCCAGCGCGTTACGGCCGTTGCGCACGGTGTACGTCACCACGACCCGGCCCCCGACATAGCCCGGGTTGGGCTGGGCGGTGACCCGGACGCCGGGGCCTGCCTTCGGGGCGGGCGGTGTCGGAGTCGGCGTCGGCTTGGGGGTGGGCTTGGGCGTCGGAGTCGGCGGGGTCGGAGTCGGCGGGGGCGTCGGCGGGGTGGCCTTCTGCACCGGCACCACGGTCCGGGCGCTGTTGTCGTCGGGCTGCGGGTCGATCACGCTCCCGGTGACCGACCAGTCCACCGGCTGGTCACCGACGGTGAGACCGGTCAGCGTCACGGTCACCGGCACGGTCGTGCCGGGCGGTACGACCCCGATGTCGCACTGCAGGGATGCGGCGTCACAGGTGCCGCCCGGTCGGCGGATCCCGGTCACGCTCACCCCGGCCGGCGGTGCGATGGTCAGCCGGGTGCCGGGCGAGGCGGCCGGGCCGTTGTTGACCACGTCGACGCGGACGTCGGTGGAGTGGCCGACGGTGACGTCGGGCGCCGTTCCCGGGGCGTGCACGGCCAGGTCCACCGACTGCTGGACGCCGGGCTCCTTCTGGCGCCCGGGCAGCTCCAGGGTGAGCGGTGTGTCGCCGCCGGTGGCGACGTTCAACAGGTGCAGTTTCTCCGGGCAGTTGACGGGCGCGTCGGTGCGGGAGCTGTACACGATTCCGTTGCCGTCCGCCGTCCAGGCCGCGTCGCGCGGCTGGTGCGGGCCGGTGACCGTGGTGTCGGGCAGCTCCTGGTGGCAGGCGTCCGCGGTGTTCCGCGCCGACTCGGGCAGCAGCACCCGGCAGCTGTCGCCGGACAGCGAGGTGACCAGAAGTCCGTTGCGCTCGTTGACCTGGCCGCCGCCGCCGTCCTTCCGGTTGAAGGCGATCTGCGTGCCGTCCGGGGAGAACGCGGGGCTGTCGTCGATGACCGCGCAGTTGCCCGGGCACACGGACGCACTCAGGTCACGCTGCTGGCCGAGGTTGTTGACCGGCACGGTCCATATGTGCTTGTTGCCGCCGCCCCCGTCGATCGTCATGTTGCGGGTGAAGGCGAGGGTGGTGCCGTCGGAGGACCAGGTGGGCTGGGCGTCGCCGCCCGTCTGCTGCCCGGCCGGCGGAACGATCTCGTGCACGATCGCACCGGTCGTCGCGTCGGCGACGAGGATCCGGCCCGGACCCGACGCGGAGCCGACTCCGCCCGGCGAAGTCCGTGTGAAGGCGATGAACTTGCCGTCGGGCGAGAACGTGGGGTCGGTGTCCCAGTCCTTCGGGCCGCGACCGGCCAGCGGCATCGGCGCCGGGTTGGTGCCGTCGGCGTCCACCGTCCAGATCCGCTCGATCCGGTTGTCCTTGTCGCCCTCGAAGCGGGTCACCACGATGCGGCGGCCGTCCGGGGTGTAGTTCTGCCGCTCGGTCCACGGGTCGGACCCGGGCGCGGGGTTGAACAGCGGATCCTTGGTCGGATCGGTGTTGGAGTCGGCGGCCGGGTCCTCGTTCAGGATGGTCACGCCGAGGTCGCGCGGGTCGGCACCGTCCATCCGGACGTCCTGGAGGCTCACCACGTGCTCTCCGTGAAACCCGTTCGGGTCTTCGCTGCCCTTCGCCGTGGTGCGGTCCACCACGACGTAACCGCCGTTCTGCGGGCCGACCCAGGTCGGCACGCCGACCTGGCGGTCCTCGCTGAGCACCAGGGTCGGCCCGGCGGCGGGGTTGTCCACCCGGTACACGTGGTCCCAGTCGCCCTTGCAGCCACAGGTGCGGTCCGGGCTGAGGAACAGCACCCCGGCCCCATCGGGCAACCAGGCTGCCCCATGGGTCCGCCAGTCGGTCGGCGTGCCCGTCAGCAGCGGCTGGTCCCCGGCCGGGCCGCCGGTCACCCGCAGCCGTGGGCCGGCCGAGTGGTCGGCGGGGGTGGAGGTGTACGCGATGAGGTCCCGGTGCGCGTCGTCGTTCACCGGGTTCCACACGGGCTCCGTCGCCGTGTTGCCGAGCGTGTTGGTCACCCGGGTCGCGGCGCCGCCGGCCAGCGGCTGCACGTAGATCTGACTCCCCAGCACCGGGTCACTGTTGGAGGAGTAGGCCAGGCGCTGCCCGTCCGACGACACCGTCGGGCACTCCTCGTTCGACGGGGTGTCGGTCAGCCGGGTCAGGCCGGTTCCGTCGGTGTGGACCAGCCACAGGTCGCGCTGCTTCTTGCCGTTCGGGCCGCCGGGCTCGGCCGAGTCGAAGACCACCGACTTGCCGTCCGGCGTCAGCCGCGGATGTGCCGCGTCCCGTCCGCTGGTCAGCTTGCTCACCGAGCCGTCGGGGGCGCGCAGATAGATCTGCGGATTGCGCTCGTCGCGGCGGCTCGCGAACACCACCGTGTCGCCCAGCGCGGACGGCTGGACGTCGAAGTGCGCCGGGCCCGTGCCGAACAGCGGTTCGCTGTCGCTGTCGCTGACCACCTTGCCGAGGCTGCGGTGGCCGGTGCCCGCGTACGCGATCCGGGTGGCGGAGGGCGTGGTCGCCTTCGGCTGGGCCTCGGCGCTGCCCGGCCCGGAGGCCGCCGTCACCGCGAGCAGCGGGACCAGCAGGAGCAACGACGCGCCGAATCTCCCCAGCCGACGCTGCTCGCCGGGGCCAGCGGTGCCGTTCACGGTCCACCTCGCAGTCTCAGAACACCAGGGTTGCCCCGCCACTTTGCACCCGCGCGAGCGTCGCGCGGCAGGGCGGCGGGGCCGTGTCCGGGGGAAGCACCGGATGCGCTTTCGGGCAACACCGTGGTGCCGGACCGCCAGTGGCGTGACCTCAGATCAGGCCGTTGCGCAGTGCGTAACCGACGGCGTGCGCCCGGTTGCGCAGCTGCAGACGCGTGGTGATCTCGTGCAGCACGTTCTTGACGGTCCGTTCCGAGTACGACGTCTTCTGCGCGATCTCCGTGGTGTCGAAACCGTCCGCCACCAGGCGCAGCATGTCCGCCTCGCGCGCGGTCAGCGTGGACAGGGTCAGACCGCGTGGATCGAGTGCCGCGCGCTGCAGGCTGCCGACATGGCTCAGCAGCTTGCCCAGCAGGTCTCCGGGGAGCACCCCTTCGCCGTTGGCCAGCGCGAGCACCAGATGCAGCAGCCGGTCCTGGTCGGCCTCGGTGCGCCGCAGCACCGCCGCGACACCGCACTCGATGACCCGCTGCAGCGCCGCGGACTCGAACGTGCCGACCACGAGCCCGGTCCGGGTACCGGCGTTGCGCTGCAACCGCTGCAGCAGGGCTATGACTTCGTCGTCCACGGAGTCGACGACCACGAGAGCCGTGTGCGCCCGGTCCGCGTCGGCGTCGTCGAGCAGCTCCACCTCGGGGCGCTGGCGGAGCTGGTGGACGACACCGATGCGCAGGACGAGGTCCTGGGCGTAGACGGCGACGGAGACCCGGCGCGGCCGACTGGTGGGTACGGCCTGTTGCTCTGTCGTGGAGAGGGACATGCAGGTTCCTGATTCAGTTGGTGGAGCGAAGGCGAGCGGAGGGGCAAGGGAGCCGACAAAGGGGACGGTGGCGGGGCCCGCGGAGGTTCGCGGGCGGGTCGTGGCGCGATCAACGGGCCTGCCGATCAGAGGAGTTGTCGTTGACCGTTCGGGGCATGTCGACTGCCCGGATGTTGCCCTCGCACCTCTCGTGGCCGTCCGAGCGCGGATTTACGGTCGTCCGGTGACGCCTTCTGCAGCCTCTTCCGGGCCTGGACTGCCCGGGCTCGACATGCCCGCCGTGACGGTGACGCCTGGTGGCACCGCCTCGACCCGTCTGACCGTCCGCAACGACAGCGACATCGTCGAGGCGTACACCTTGGAGGTCGTCGGCGACTGCAAAGCCTGGGCCACAGTCGAGCCCGAACGAGTCTCGTTGTACCCCGGCACCTCCGAGACGGTGACCATCCGGCTGGACCCGCCCCGCTCGCCGGAGGTCCGCGCGGGTGATGTGCCGCTGGCTGTGCGCGTACTGCCGGCCGAGCACCCCGAAGCCGTCACGGTTCCCGAGACGACGGTGCACATCGAGGAGTTCCACGAGCTGCGCACCGAGATCCTCCCGCGCCGCAGGCGCGGCTGGCTGCGGGGCCGCTACCGGCTGGCGGTGCGCAACGAGGGCAACGCCCCGGCCCGTATCGCCCTGACGCCGGAACAGCCGGGCGAGGAGCTGCGGTTCACGTTCGCGCCCGCCGAGTTCGCTCTTGAGCCCGGTGAGTCGGCGGAGACCCGGCTGCGGGTGCGCATCGGCAAGCCGGTCTGGTTCGGCAAGCCCGTGGTCTGGCCGTTCGCCGTGCGGACCACGGACGCCGCGGCCGCGGAGCGTGTCGAACGGCCCGGGGCCCTCGTACGGCCGCCGCTGGAAGCCGAGTTCGTCCAGATCCCGATCTTCCCCAAGTGGCTGCTGGCCCTGCTCGCGGCCCTGATCGCGTTGCTGGTCGCGTGGTTCGCCCTGGTCCGACCGGCTGTGCGGAGCGCCGCCAAGCAGGCCGCCGACGAGGTGGTCCAGCCGCGTCCCACGCCCGGCGGATCGCAGAACGGGCAGTCTCCGGGGACCGGTTCCGGCAAGGGATCCCAGCCGGGCGGCCAGGGTGCGTCGCCGGGCACCGGTGGTGACACCGGCGGCGGCGGGAACGGCGGCGGGAGCGGCGGCGGCCAGCAGAGTTCGGCCACGATCGACGTACAGACGTCCGGCGGGCAGGACAACACCGGTACCTATGTGGTGCCCAAGGGCAAGGTGTTCGGGATCACGGACATCGTCGTCGCCAACTTCCAGGGCGACGAAGGCGTCATGACCATCACCTTCGGCGACCGCAAGGTCACCACCATCGCCCTGGAGACCTTCCGCAATCAGGACTACCACTGGGTCACCCCCATCAAGATCCCCGAGGACGCCAAGGTGACCGTCAACGTGACATGCGCGAAGCCCGGTACGCCGGCGACGGGCCGGCAGGCGCAGCAGTGTCATGAAGTCCTGAATGTCAGTGGCGTACTCAGCGACATCACCCGGTGACGTCGTTCCCTCGAACATCGTTCGCCCCGTGAGCTGCGAACGGAAGAGGAGAGTCTAACTCCGTCCGGAAAACGACAGAGTGTCGATTGTAAACGGCATTTTTGAAAACGCGTCAGGGGCCCGGAATCCCGGGCCCCTTCGCCATGTCCGACGGATCCGAAGAGGGGCAGCTGCCGGACCGCAGTGGCTGGTTATCGCCGCTGCCGACATGCCTTGCAGCCGCGAAGTCATCGCGGGGAGACGTCAAGGTGACACGCCGGAACGGCGCTACGCGTCATCCGCCGTTCGCAGGACGGTGAACGCCTCGTCCAGCAGTGCGGCGAAGTCCTCGACCCTGCGTGACCCCGTGGCTTCGTAGCCGCGTGTGTGGGTGAGCAGGGCGCCGCGCACGGCGCCGACGGCGCCCCTGGCCAGGACGGAGGCGCGCAGGGCCCGTCGGCGGGCCGGCTCTTCGGGATCGTGCTCCGCGAAACGCTCCGCCAGCGCCGCCCCGATGCCGTCCTCGAACTCGGTCAGGACATGGGTGCGCCGGGTCTGGCCCGTCAGTGCGCGGGGCGGTGCGCCCACGAAGAGGATGGCGAGCCCGCCGTCGAGCCGGCCCGCGGCCGCCAGCAGGCTGTTGTGTACGGCGGCGAGGGGCGGTTCGCCGGCCGGCCGCCGGAGGATCTCCTGGGCGACCAGGGGGACGAAGTCGAGGATCTCGGCGAAAACGAGGTCTTCCTTCGAGGGGAAGTACCGGAAGAACGTGCGCTCGGTGACACCGGCCTCCGTGGCGATGTCCTTGACCGTCGTCTCCTGGAAGCCGCGCTCGGCGAACATGCGGGTGGCCGTCTGGAGCAGGGTGCGGCGCGTGGCGGCCTTCTTCCGGTCCCGCCGTCCCGGCTCAGGCTCCTGTGTCCCCTGCGTGCTCACGGGATCATCCTGCCACGCTCCGACCCGCTCGAATATGACATGAGCAGGCCAAGTGTCAGTCATGACACTTTATGTATTGTGTCAGTCGTGACATTTTTCGGTGACTGCTTGTGCCGCGGGCACTGAAGCCCTCCCCGCATGTACCGCTCTCTCCCGGCAAGACCCCTCAAGGAGCGCCCTTCATGGCTTCCCTGCTCTATCGGCTCGGCCGTGGTGCCTTCCGGCACCGCCGTGCGGTGTCGGCCGCCTGGCTGCTGGTGCTGACCGCCGTCGTCGCCTGCGTGATCACTTTCGGCGGCACCACCGACGACGAGTTCACCGTGCCGGGCTCACCTGCCCAGACCGCGATGGACACCCTCGGACGGGAGCTGCCCTCGGCGGCCGGGACCAGTGCCCAGATCGTCTTCGTCGCGCCCCACGGCCACACCGTCACCGAGCCGCAATACGCCCACGCGATCAGCTCCAGCATGGCCGCGGCGGACACCGCCCCACAGGTCGTCGCCGTGACCGACCCGGTGCACAGCAAGGTCATGTCCCCCGACCGCACCGCCGCACTCGGCCAGGTCCGCTACCAGGTCACCCGGGCCGGCCTGCACGGCGACAGCCTGACGGCGCTGGAGAAGACCACCCGGCCCGCGAAGGACGCCGGACTCACGGTCGAGGTCGGCGGATCCGCGTACGGCAGCGGCAAGAGCACCGGGCACACCAAGGAACTGATGGGGGTGGCCGTCGCCCTCGTCGTGCTCACGATCACCTTCGGCTCGCTGTTCGCCGCGGGCATGCCCCTGGTGACGGCGATCACCGCCGTGGCCGTGACCCTGCTGGGTCTGTCGGCGCTGACCGGCGTGCTGACCATCTCCAGCACCGCGCCGTCCCTCGCGTCCATGCTGGGCCTGGCGGTCGGCATCGACTACGCCCTGTTCATACTCTCGCGCCACCGCTCCCAGCTCGCCGCGGGCATGGACACCGAGGAGTCGGCGGCCCGCGCCACCGCCACCGCGGGCAGCGCGGTCGTCTTCGCCGGCCTGACCGTGATCATCGCGCTGTGCGGGCTGGCCGTCGTACGCATCCCGTTCCTCACCGTCATGGGCCTGGCCGGGGCCGCCGCCGTACTGATCGCGATCGGTGTCTCCACCACGCTCCTGCCGGCCCTGATGGGACTCGCCGGTGAGCGGCTGCGCCCGAAGCCGGGCTCGCGCGCCGCCCGCCGTGAGCAGGCCGCCCACAGCGCCGGGTACGGCGGGCGCGGGCCGCTGGGCGAACGCTGGGGCAGGATCGCCCTGCGCCGCCCGCTGCTCACCCTGCTGGCCGTCCTCATCGGCCTGCTCACCGTCGCGCTGCCCGCCCGGGACCTCCGACTTGCCCTGCCCGACAACGGCTCCGCACCGGCGGGCAGCGGGCAGCGGCAGACGTACGACACCGTCTCCGAGAAGTTCGGCCCCGGCTTCAACGGCCCGCTGCTGCTGCTCGCCGACACCTCCCGCGCCGACAGCGCGCAACAGGCCACCGCCGCCCTCGTGCAGGACCTGAAGGCCACCGACGGCGTCGCCGAGGTCGGCAGGCCGCAGACCGTCCCGCACCAGGACGCGGCCGTCATCCAGGTCGTCCCGAAGACCGGGCCCGCGGACGAGCGGACCAAGGATCTCGTCGAGCACATCCGCGACCAGGCGCCCGACTGGCGCGAACGGACGGGGGCGCAGGTGTCCGTCACCGGGACGACGGCCGTGAACATCGACGTCTCCGACCGGCTGGCCGGCTCGCTCGTCCCCTTCGCCCTGGTCGTCGTCGGCCTGTCGCTGCTGCTGTTGCTGCTCGTCTTCCGCTCGGTGGTCGTGCCGTTGAAGGCCGGCCTCGGCTTCCTGCTGTCGGTGGCCGCCACCTTCGGCGCGGTCGTGGCCGTGTTCCAGTGGGGCTGGCTCGCGAGCGCGCTCGGTGTCGCGGAGACCGGTCCGGTCGTCAGCATCCTGCCCATCCTGGTGATGGCGGTGCTGTTCGGACTCGCCATGGACTACGAGGTGTTCATGGTCAGCCGGATGCGCGAGGCGTACGTCCGGGGCGCCGAACCCCGCGAGGCGGTGCTGGCCGGCTCCCGCCACGCCTCCCGCGTGGTCACGGCCGCCGCACTGATCATGTTCGCGGTGTTCGCGAGCTTCGTCCCGGGCGGCAGCTCCATCCTCAAGCCGATCGCCTTCGCTCTGGCCGTCGGTGTGCTCATCGACGCCTTCGCCGTCCGTATGACCCTGGTCCCGGCCGTCCTCGCGCTCGTCGGCCGCGCCGGGTGGTGGCTGCCGAAGTGGCTCGACCGGCTCCTGCCCGACCTCGACATCGAAGGAGAGCGCCTGGCAGCAGCCCCCGGCCCCACCGATCAGGAGTCCCGGCCCGCCCCCGTGCCCACCGGGAGCGGACCGGGCGCACCCTGACCACGACCCAACGGCCGGGGCCCGCCGCACCTCTGGGCGGCGTGCCTCGGCCGAGCCGTGCGGGCGCTCTTCGCACGGGACGTCCGCCGCTCAGCCGTTGGGTACGGGCCATAGGTGTGCGGCATGGCGACGCCGCGCGGCGCGTACGCGGACATCCTCCGGTCCCGCGTCGTCTGCACACACCGCTCGTGGTGATCCCGGAACCCGACCACGCAGCCCGTACCGACACCCCAGCACGTCGTTCCATGGGACGGGGCTTTCCGTCGTAGCAGACTCAAGGGTCGATGCCCTGCCGTGTGCTCCGGCAGGGCATCGGTCGTCGGCTGCGGTCAGCAGTACAGGTTGCTGCCGGGGG
>NZ_KQ948220.1:181977-215479 GCF_001514035.1 Streptomyces yokosukanensis
GGAGACGGCGAATCCCGAGGGACTGCCGCTCCCGCCGCCGGCCGGGGCGTTCCACTTCTGGTTCGCGCCGCCCGTACAGGTCCAGATCTGCAGCCGCGTGGCGTTGGCGCTGTTGTTGTCCCGCACGTCCAGGCACTTGTCGGCGGCCGGGTTGACGATGTCGTGGGCCGCGGTGACCACCCACTGCTGGTTGGCGCCACCGCTGCAGTCCCACAGCTGGACGGCCGCGCCGTCGGCCGTGCCGCGGTCCACGACGTCGAGGCACTTGCCGAGCGCCCGCAGGGTCCCGTCGCCCGGGTTCGACCAGACCTGGGCGTTGGTTCCATTGCAGTCGTAAAGCTGTACGGCGGTGCCGTTGGTGCTGTCGGCGCCGGCCACGTCGACGCACTTGCCGGCCAGTCCGGTGATCTGGCCGTCCGCGGCCTGTGCGGGTGTGGCCGTGAACAGGGCGGTGAGGAGGGTGGCGGCGACGGCGCCGGCCAGGAGGCGCCCGAGACGTCTCGGACGCGGGAGCGCGTGCGGGAGTTCGGCGAGGCGGAGGTGCATCGAGAGGGGCTCCTGTCGCGGTCGGGGCGGATGGGTTCGGGCCGGTGCCGACGGGCGTGCCGGGCCGCCGACCGGCGGCGTGGGCGCACCGGGGCGCTTGCGGCGGGACGACGCGGAGGTCAGTCGAGGACGGTCTCCGTGACGACGATGTGACCGGCGTCCGGATCGAGGCTTCCGCCGAGCCGGCCGAAGGCGCCGTCGGTCAGGTCCAGGCACTTCGGCTCCTGCGGAGTCGACGCGAACGTGCCCCGGTCGTTGATGCGGACCACCAGGGACGCGCCGTTGGCGGCATTGGTCACCTGCACCCTGGTGCCGAAGGGCAGCTGAGGCCGACGGCTCAGCGACGTCGCCGCGGTGTCGGCGTTGTTGTCGAAGAGTTCACCGCTGGCCGTCAGGGCGCCGGGCGGCTGGGGGCCGTAGTGGGTCGCCCAGCACTGGTCGGAAGCCTGCGCGGTGGGCGCGGTCCACTTGGCATGGGCGGGGGAAGCGCCGAGCAGGCATGCGGAGACGCCCAGCGCGGCTGCGAGGACGGCGGCAGGGAGGGACCTGACCATGAAAGAGGTGGCCCTTTCGCATGGGGGGGGTGGGCAGCGGGCCACGTTCACCTCGAGAAGTTGTGGTCGAACGGTGAGCATGGCGCGCGAGGTGTGACTGAACTGTGAAAGTAGAGGTCCAGACCATTTGCGTCAAGGAGTGAAGTAAGCCATGAGGAAAGGGAGTTGGCGCGGCCGGGCGTCTTGTCGCCAAACCCGCCGATCGGTCCGCAGTGCGGTCGCCGCGCGGAATCCGGGGGGTGTGGTGAGATCCGGTCGCGAGATGGGGGAAAATGGTTGCCTGGAGAAACTACGGGGACCGTGTGAAAGGCCCGTCATGCCGCACCTCACCATCGACCACTCCTCCCGCCCGGCCGGAGCCTTCGACGCCTGCGCTCTGGTGAAGGAGCTGCATCCGCTCGTGATCGAGGAGTCCGGTTCGTCGGGCGTGTGCAAGACGCTGGTCCGGCCGGTGGAGACCTATGCCGGGGAGGTGCCGCACACGGAGGCATTCTTCGTCCACGTGGAGATCGGCCTGATGCCCGGCCGCTCCGAGGCACGCAAGGCGCGCCTGTCCGAGAGGGTGCTGGCCCTGCTGGCCCGGCACGTGCCGGGGGGTGGCGGCACGGAGGGCCAGGCGGTCGTCTCGGTCGAGGTACGTGATCTGGCCGGCTCCTACCGGCTCTCGCCGTCCGTGCGCTGAGCCGCCGGGCCGGAAAGGGACACGGCGGCCCGGAGGCGGGTCGCGACGGCAGGGCGCCACGGCGGTCCGATGCGGCGGTCCGTAGCGGCGATGCGGTCAACGGTCACTGGTCACCGGTCACGGCGGTACGGCGATCGGGCCCGTTCGAATATCGATTGTCCTCGGTGTCGCTCCCGCACTACGTTGCCGCAGTGGATCTCTTCTCGCGTTCCTGGACGGCGCTGCGCACAGCGGTCGCCGAACTCCCGGACGAGGACTTCGAGCGGCCTTCGGGCTGCGGCGGCTGGCTGATACGGGACCTGGTGTGCCACCTGGTCATCGACGCCCAGGACGTCCTGATCACCCTCGTCACACCCGCCGACACCGAACCGACCGCGGACGCGGTCACCTACTGGAAGCTCGTCGAACCCCCGACCGGCGAGGATCCGCTCGACGCGCTGATCCCTCGACTGGCCGCCGCCTACGGCGAGCCCCGGTTGCTGAAGTTCCACCTGGACGACGTCGGTTCGGCGGCGGGGCGCGCCGCCGAACTCGCCGACCCGGCCGCCCGCGTCGGCACCCGTGACGAGGTGCTGACCGTCGGTGACTACCTGTCGGCGTACGTGGTCGAGTGGACCCTGCACCACCTCGACCTGATCGCCCCTCTGCCGGCGGCCGCCGAGCCGCCCGCCGAGGCCCTCGCGGCGGCGCGTGCGTCGCTGGAGAAGATCGCCGGGATCGCCTTCCCCGCCGCGTTCTCGGACAGGGACGCGCTGCTGATCGGCACCGGGCGCCGGATGCCGACCGACGTGGAGGAGGCCGCCCTGGGCGACGTCGCCGCACGGCTCCCGTTCGTTCTCGGCTGAGCGAGCGGACCGTCCTTCCTCGTCGGCCGGGCGCTCACACATCCCCTGTGCGCTCCCAACTCCCCATGTGCTCACGTCCCGTCAGTGCTTGAGGTCGGCTCGAGCCGGGACCGTCCGACGAGATTATCTTCGTATTCGGTCACTACCATGTGGCCCCGACACAACGGTTCTGCCGGCCCGTGACACACGTGCCGGTTCGAGGTCGCCGATGCCAGGGACCGCTCCCCGGGCTGCGGTGATCTTCCTGTACTGGAGGACCTTCCGCATGTTCCGACGAATTGGCAACACAGTCGTCCGTCATCCCGTGTGGACGATCGTGGCATGGCTGATCGCCGCGGTCGCGATCGTCGCAACCGCACCGACTCTGCCCTCGAACAGTGACGAGAGCAGCTTCCTGCCCAAGAGTTATGAATCCATCAAAGCGGCGGATCTCCAGGAGAGGGCGTTCCCCAGTGCCTTCACCCCGTCCGCGATCGCGCTGTACCAGCGCACGGACGGCGGCAAGCTGACCGCCGCCGACAAGAAGGACGTCGCCCGGATCACCACCGAACTGGGCGACAAGCACATCGACCAGGTCCAGAAGGTCGTCCCCGGCCAGCCGTCCAAGGACGGCAGGTACGACCTGACCCTGGTCCAGATGGACAGCAAGAACGCCGGTCAGCCCAAACAGGCCGACGCGGCCAAGCTGTTGCGCGACGACATCAAACAACTGGCCAAGGGCACACATCTCGACGTGAAGCTCGGCGGTTCCGCCGCCCAGGCCCTCGACCAGCAGGACTCGTCCAAGCGGGGACAGGCGCTGATCGGCATCGGCACCTTCGCGATCATCCTGGTGACCCTGCTGATCATCTTCCGGGCACCGATCCTGGCCATCCTGCCCCTGGTGCTGATCGGCCTGGTGTCGGCCATCGCCAATGGACTGATCGCCTACGCCACCAAGCTGTTCGACCTCCAGGCCAACAGCTCGATCTCGTCGATCCTGATCGTCGTGCTCTTCGGCGTGGGGACGGACTACTTCCTCTTCCTGATGTTCCGCTACCGTGAACGCCTGCGCCTCGGCGACGAACCCAAGCAGGCCATGATCAACGCGGTCGGCCGGGTCGGTGAGGCCATCGCCTCGGCGGCCGGTGCCGTCATCATCGCCTTCCTCGCGCTGGTGCTCTCCACGCTCGGCTTCCTCAAGCAGATGGGCCCGGCGCTCGCCATCGCGGTCGGCGTCACCCTGGTCGCGGGTCTCACCCTGATCCCGGCCGTGGTCTCGCTCATTGGACCGAAGGTCTTCTGGCCCTCCAAGTCCTGGAAGAAGGAGCCGGAGAACGCCCGGTTCGCCGCGCTCGGCCGCGGTGTGCAGCGCCGCCCGGGGCTGACCGCCGCGGTGTCCGGCCTCATCCTGGTCGCGCTGTCGCTCGGCACCCTCGGCTTCAAGGCCACGTTCGACCTGGCTTCGGGCTCCATGCCGAAGACCAAGGAGTCCATGGTCGTCCAGGACCAGATGCAGAAGGCGTACTCGGCGGGCGCCGCGGCACCGACCGACGTCTACCTGTCCACCACCGGCGGCAAGCCGCTGGACCAGGCCGCGTTCGGTGCGTACGCGCAGAAGCTCGGGGCCGTGGACGGGGTCGCCAGTGCCCGCATGACCCAGCTGAACGCGGATCGCACCACCGCGGACTTCACCGTCACGCTCAAGTACGAGGCGTCGACGGACAAGGCGATCGATGCCGTCGGCAGGGTGCGCGACGTCGCCCACTCGGACGCCCCCGCAGGCACCGAGGCGGTCGTCGGTGGCATGTCCTCGATCTACAAGGACATCGACACCGCGGTGAACCACGACTACCGGACGGTGTTCCCGGTGGCCGCCCTCCTCATCATGGTGATCCTCGGCCTGCTGCTGCGCAGTGTCGTCGCTCCCCTGTACCTGATGGCCTCCGTGGGCCTCGGGTTCGGCGCCACCCTCGGTGCCACCGTCTGGATCTTCCAGAAGGGCGAGGGCCACTCGGGTCTGATGTTCATGCTCCCGGTGATCATGTATCTCTTCGTGGTCGCCATCGGCACCGACTACAACATCCTCATGATCGCCCGGCTCCGCGAGGAGGCCCGCGAGGGCCGCTCCCCGCGCGAGGCGGCCGGCATGGCGCTGCGGTACGCCGGACCGACGGTCGCCGCGGCCGGCTTCATCCTGGCGGCGACCTTCGCCACGATGATGCTGGCGGGCAACTCGCTGCTCACGGAGATGGGTTTCGCGGTCTCCTTCGGCATCATCGTCGCCGCGTTCGTCATGGCGATGTTCTTCACCCCGAGCCTCACGGCGCTCATCGGCCACGCCGCGTGGTGGCCGGGGCACGGCGACCGGGGCGAGGCGACGACGGCCGGCGCGGGCACCGCACCGACCGATTCCGCGTCGGCCTACGACACCGCGGGGCGCCGCGGCTGACGCCGGCATGACGGGGGAGTCCTGCCCGGCCGCGACGGCCGGGCAGGACTCCCCCTCTTTGCACTGCCGTTCGCCCGGCGACCGACACCTCGTCACGCGCTCCACGATCCCGGCCTGGCGATCACGTACGAACCGCCGGCCGCTCGCTCTCCGGCAGCGCGGGGTCCCGGACCGACCAACTTGGCGCAGCCCACCGGCAGTTCGCCCAACCGGGGCCGCCGCATCAACCGCCGCACGGGTGGGGGTCCGACACGGCGAGCACGCTCGCCTGCATGGCATCGACCTCGTACGGACCAGGACCGGCACGTGCTGCGGCCGTCACGGTGACCGCCCTGCTGGCCCTCCTCGCTCCGCCCACAGGCCTCGCCACCGCCGCCGCGCCGACCCTCCCGCTCGGCGATCCCGGCCTCGCCGAGACCCGTACGGCACGGCCCTGGACGTCGACGGCTGGGGCCTGTCCGGCGGATCAGGCCGGAGGAAGGCTGCGGTGCCTGGTCGGCCACGTGAGTGGGGCTTGGTGCGCGCAGCTGCAAGGCGGAGGAGGGAGTCGGCGGTGGGGGTCCCCCCCGCGCGAGCGCGGTCGAGCGTGGGGGAGCGTCGGCGAGTGACGACAACGCCGCAGATGGGCGTGCCAAGCCCCGCGTCTTCGGCACGATCCGCCGGACAGGCCCCAGGGCGTGTCGGGGAAGGCGCGGGCGGTCCCGCGACGTGACCGACAGCGGCCCCGACGCCGACGTCGTGTTCCCGCCGGTCGGCGTCGCGGGGGACGACCCCCTGGTCGCCCTCGTCCGGCACGGCGGACCGTGGAGTCGACGTTCACCTTCGATCCGATCGGCCCGGCCGCATCGGCCCCTACGTCGAGGTGGGTGTCGTGAGCGTGGAGCGGAAGCGGGCGCGGTAGGTCGTCGGGGCGATGCCGAGGCGGTGCTGGAAGACCCGGCGGAGGGTCTCGGACGAGCCGAACCCGGCCAGGCGCGCGACCTCCTCGACGCTGTGCCCGCCCCCTTCCAGCAGTACCTGGGCGGCCTCGGTGCGGACCGCCTCGACGTACTGGCCCGGTGTCATCCCGATCTGGCTGCGGAACAGGCGTCCGAGGTGCCGGGCGCTGAGGCCGGCGCTTCGGGCGAGGGAGTCCAGGTCGTGGTCGGCGGCGGGATCGCTCGTCACGACGTCCATCACCCGCCGCACGGCCGCGTCGTCGGCTCGCTTGGCCGTGAGCCGCGCGCTGAACTGCGACTGCCCTCCCGGCCGCGCCATGAACACGACGAGCCGCCTCGCCACATCGCGAGCGGTGCCGGGGCCGTGGTCCTCTTCGACCAGGCAGAGGGCGAGGTCGATGCCGGCGGTCACGCCCGCCGACGTCACCACGGGACCGTCCCGCACGAACAGCGGATCGGCCTGCACGTCCACCCGCGGGAAGGCCGCGGCCAGGTCCGCGGCCAGTTCCCAGTGGGTGGCGGCGCGGCGGCCGTCCAGCAGCCCGGCCGCGGCGAGCACGAACGCGCCCGCGCACACCGAGGCCGTCCGCCGGGCCCGCGCCGCCAACTCCCCGGTGAGTCCGACCAGTTCCGGGACCGCGACCGCGCGTCGCCAGTCGCGGCGGCCCGGGACGATCAGCGTGTCGAGTCGTCGCGGCAGGACGGACGGCGTCCCGTCGACGCCGAGCCGGACGCCCGCGGAGGTGCGGACGTCCTCGCCGGTGGCGGAGACGATGCGTACGTCGTAGTGGGCGCCGAAGGAGTCGGCCGTCGTGAGGACTTCGGCCGGGCCGGTGACGTCGAGGAGCTGTACGTCGTCGAAGGCGAGGACGGCGACGACGGGCCGGCCCGGTGCGCCGGTGGCCGTGCCGACGGCCGGGCGGGTTGGCGTGCGGCCGCTCGTCATTCCTTCCACGGCGATTCCAGGATCGTGTCCACGAAGTTGCCGCGCTCGAAGCCGGGAACGAACCGTTCGAGCACGTCGGCCTTCACATTGCCGAAGGTGGTCTCGGGCTTGGGCCGGATGCCCTCGGTGAAGGCGGCGAGGATCCTCCGTTTGAAGTCGGGGCGCGGGTGCAGGGCCACGATCGCGGCGCGGTCCTCGTCGCTGACCGTGTCGTAGCCGATGCCCAGAACGTCGTACTCGACACCCGCTGTGACCAGGGCGACTTCCGGTTCCATGAACTCAGGGATGCCGGGGGTGGTGTGCAGCGCGATCGCCGTCCACACGCGCCGGATGCTCTCGGCCGGTACACCGTGGGCCCGCAGGAACTTCGCGGCCTCGTCCGCGCCGTCGACCTCGAAGCGGCGTCCGCTGCCGTGGAACTCCTCGTCGAGGCCGAGGTCGTGGAACATCGCGCCGACGTAGAGGAGTTCGGGATCGAAGCGCAGGCCCCGCTGGTGCCCCTGGATGCTGCCGAAGAAGAAGACCCGCCGCGAGTGGTGGTAGATCAGGTCGCTGGTGGTGTCGCGGACGAGCTGGGTCGCCTCGTGGGTGAGCGTGGTGTTCGGCAGATGTGCCTCGGTCGTTCCGGTCATGGTCATGGGATTCCGCCTGTCCGCTCGGAGGGGTGGGTGGGGACGGTGGGGTTGCCGAGGACGGTGGGCCGTCGGTCTCGGTGGCTCGTTCTCAGCATCGTCGCCGCAACCGGCACAGGCCATGTCGATCTCGACGTACTTCCCACAGATCTGGCCATGGCACGGCTGCGACCCCGGGGGAGCGCGTCAGCCGCCCACCGCGCCCACCGCGCTCACCGCGACCGCCACGACCAGCACGATCCCGTCCAGGATCCGAATCGCATCGCGAGTCGGCGGCCGGTCTCAGTCGTCGGCGGCCAGACGGTCGAGCCACTCGCGGAGCAGATGCCGCTCGGCGCCGCTGAGCGCCGTCTGACCGGGCAGCGCGGCGCGCAGGGCGCGGGCGGCGCCGGCCGGGCCGGAGTCCAGTACCGCGGGCTCCTGGCGGGTGACGGCGGCGACCATGGCCTCCCGGAGGGCGGTCAGCAGGGCCGCGGGGCGGCCGTCCTCGGGCAGGGAGAGCCAGGTGAGCACCGCACCGCGCGCCGTGGCATGGATGATCGCGATCGCGAGGTCCTCGTCCACGCGCAGCCAGCCACCGGCGGCGAGCCGACGGACACGGCCCCTCAGGATCTGCATGCCGGCCTGGAAGGCGGGCGACGCGGATCTCGTGGGCTCGCTGTACATCAGCGTGTAGAGCGCGGGGTGGTCGAGGCCGAACTCGACGCTCAGGTCCCAGCCCGCCCGCAGGTCCTCGACGAGGTCCTTCGGGTCGGGGTCGACCCGCTTGCTCGCGAGGTACGTGGCGAAGCCATGCTCGGCCACCGCTTCCAGCAGCCCGTCCTTGTCGCCGAACAGCCGGTAGATGGCCGGGGGTTGCACCCCTGCCGCGTCGGCGACCGCGCGCGTCGTGACCGCGTCGCGGCCCTCGCGCTCCAGCAGGTCGACGGTGGCCTCGATGACCCGCTGCCGGGTCTGCTCGCGGACCGGGGGCGCGATGTCGGGGTCGGCGGCCGGGTTGCCGCTGCGGCCTGGTGAGCGCGATGGCATGTACCGATGGTAGCGGACTGTTGATTCCGTCGTTAGTATCGATGTTATCGTTCAATTGGTATCGCTGATATCGGCGGAATCGCGCTCCGATTCCCCGGAGAACACCCTGACCAGGAGGACACCGTGATCATCGTGACCGGAGCCACCGGACAGCTCGGGCGTCGCATCGTCGACAGCCTGCTCACGCGCGTACCCGCACAGCGGATCGGCGTGAGCGTCCGCGACCCCCACAAGGCGCAGCCCCTGGCCGACCGGGGGGTGCGGGTGCGGCAGGGCGGCTTCGGTGAACCCGCGAGCCTCGCCCATGCCTTCGAGGGCGCCACGCAGGTGCTCGTCGTCTCCGTCGACAAGCTCGGCGAAGAGGCCGTACGACAGCACCGGGCCGCCATCGACGCCGCCGTCGCGGCAGGTGCGCGCCGCGTCCTCTACACGAGCCACATGGGTGCGGCCCCCACCTCACACTTCCAAGCCTGCCGCGACCATGCCGCCACGGAGGAGGCGCTGCGCGCCTGCGGAGTGCCGTACACCGCGCTGCGCAACGGCTTCTACGCCGCGAGCGCGCTGCAGTTCCTCGGCTCCGGCCCGGAGACCGGTGAGATCGTCCTCCCCGCCGACGGACCGGTCTCCTGGACCGCGCACGACGACCTCGCCGACGCGGCGGCCGCCGTCCTGGCCGACGAGGGCCGCTTCGACGGCCCCACCCCACCCCTCACCGCCGCCGAGGCGCTCACCTTCGACGACATCGCCGCCCTCACCGGTGCGCTCACGGGCCGCGCCGTCAAGAGGATCACCGTGCCCGACGGCCGGTTCGCGGAACAGATGATGGGACACGGCGTCCCCGCCGAGACGGCCGACCATCTGCTGGGCATCTTCGCCGCCGCCCGCGCCGACGAGTTCGCGGCCGTGGACCGGACACTGGCCACGCTCATCGGCCGCGCACCCCGCACCCTGGAGGAGGTGCTGCGGGAACGGCTTTCGGCTGACAGGGCATCGGCGGAACGCCGATAGCCGGCGGACGCTCCGCCAGGTGGAGTTCCTGCCGGTCACGGCAGCCGACACGACAAGGCTCCCCGTGACCGGGCCCCGGATCGTGCCCGTCGCTCAGGCGGACGCGGTCTGCGGTGTGTCCCGGTCTCGCTGGTAGGCGGCGAGCAGGAAGAGCCAGATCTCGCTGACCGTGGGGAAGCAGGCGATCGCGTGCCGGAGCCGCTTGAGCGGGACCTCGCCCGCGACCGCGACGGTCGCCGAGTGCAGCAGCTCGCTGACGCCGGGGCCGACGAAGGTCACTCCGAGCAGCACTTCCCGGTCCAGGTCCACCACCAGCCGGCCATGGCCCCGGTAGCCGTCGGCGTACAGATTGGCGCCCTGGGCGGCGTTGAAGTCGAGGTCGACGGTCCGGATCCGGTGCCCGGCGGCGGCCGCCTGGTCCGCGGTCAGGCCGACGGAGCCGGCTTCGGGATCGGTGAAGAAGACCTGCGGTACGGCGTGCTGGTCGGCGGTGGTGGCGTGGTCTCCCCACGCCGCGTCGTCCAGCGGGCGGCCGGCGGCGCGCGCACCGATCGCGTCGCCCGCGGTGCGGGCCTGGTACTTGCCCTGGTGGGTCAGCAGCGCGCGGTGGTTGACGTCGCCGAGGGCGTACAGCCAGTCGCCGTCGACGCCATGGACCAGGCAGGTGGTGTCCACGTCCAGCCAGGAGCCGGGGGTGAGACCGACCGAGTCCAGCCCGATGTCGTCGGTGGCGGGGGTGCGGCCGGTGGCGAACAGCACCTCCTCGGCCTCCAGCTCGCCGCCGTCGTCGAGCGTGAGGGTGACGGGACCGGTGGGGTCGGGGCGCCGCAGAGCCCTCACCTGCACGCCGATCCGTACGTCCACGCCCGCCCCGGTCAAGCCCTGGGCGACCAGGTCCCCGACGAAGGGCTCCATCCGGGGCAGCAGGCGGCGGCGTGCCAGCAGCGTGACCCGGGAGCCGAGACCCTGCCAGAGGGTGGCCATCTCGACGCCGACTCCGCCGCCACCGACCACGGCGAGCCGCGCGGGCACGGTGCTGGAGTCCGTGCCGTGCCGGTTGGTCCAGGGCCGGGCCTCGTCGATGCCGGGGATGTCGGGGAGCACCGGCCGGCTGCCGGTGGCGACGGCCACCGCGTGCCGGGCGGTGAGGACCTGGCGGGAGCCGTCGTCCCGGGTGACCGTGACCCGGCGGGGTCCGTCGAGGCGGCCGTGCCCGCGAAACAGATCGGCTCCGATGGACTTGACCCCCTGGGCCTGGCCCGTGTCGTCCCAGTCGGTGACATAGCGATCGCGGCGCGCGAAGACGCCCTCGGTGTCGAGCGGTCCGGTGACGGCCTGGCGGGCGCCGTCCACCCGGCGGGCGTCGGCGACCGCGATGACCGGCCGCAGCAGCGCCTTGCTGGGGACACAGGCCCAGTAGGAGCATTCGCCGCCGACGAGTTCCCGTTCCACGACGGCCACGGAGAGGCCGGCGGCCCGGGCGCGGTCGGCGACGTTCTGTCCGACCGGACCGGCGCCGAGCACGATCACGTCGTAGGCGGCTTCCTTGGTTCCGTGCGGTTCGCTCATCTCTTCCTCGCATCACGATCGCTGCTGCTGGTGAGCCGTTCTCGGGGCTGTGGGCGAGCTGTTCGAGGATCGCTCGGCGAGGAGCGACCTCGCGTCGGCCGAGCCGGACCCCGGACCGCACACTGCCGGTGCGGCGGGCCGCGCGCCGCCGGCAGCCGGGCCGGGGCGGTCGGCTGTGCGGCTGCGGTCCCCTGCGTCGACCATGGAGATGTGTCCCCCGCGCGGGGGCGGGGCGGACGGGCAGCACTCGCCATTGTCGTACCGCGCGGTGACGACCGCCATCCGCCCATGGACAGATCCGGGCACCATGAAACCGGGATACGTGCCCGGCGCGGGACCCCTTGCCATACGGCTCACCGAGAGTGGCCATAAGGAGCGCCTATGCCCCCCGTGTCTGCCCTGACCAGCGGCGTCGGCCGGACGTCGGCCGCGCGGCGACTCGCACGGCCCGGTCGGCTCCACCCTGATGACCGCCACAGGCGCGGCCTATGGCCGGACCGGAATCCCCGGACGGCGTCGGCCCTTTGGACTTCCGTCACCTCGCGGACGAGGTGACGGGTCGACGGAGCGCGGACCATCCGCACCCCGTTCGACCCCCGACCTTTCGACACGAAGGACGACCCTCATGACCACTGTCGATCTTGCCGGGCGGGTGGCCCTGGTGACCGGGGCGACCAGCGGAATCGGCGCCGCGACCGCGACGCTGCTCGCCGAGCGCGGCGCACATGTGCTGGTCGCGGGGCGCGACGCGTCCCGCGGCGCGAGCGTCGTCGCCGGCATCCGGGCGCACGGCGGCAAGGCGGACTTCCTCGCCGCCGACCTGCGGGACGCGGCGTCGGCCCGGCAGCTGGCCAGGCAGGCCACCGAGCTGGGCGGCGGCCGTGTGGACATCCTGGTCAACAGCGCGGGCATCTTCCCGTTCGGCCCGACGGCACAGGCGTCTCCCGAGGACGTGGACGCCGTCTACGACCTGAATGTGAAGGTGCCGTTCCACCTGGTGGCGCAGCTGGCCCCGGCGATGGCCGAGCGCGGCCGGGGGACGATCGTCAACGTCAGCACCATGGTCGCCGAGTACGGCGTCGCGGGGATGGCGCTGTACGGCTCCAGCAAGGCCGCGGTGAACCTGCTGACCAAGGCGTGGGCCGCCGAGTTCGGCCCGCACGGGGTGCGGGTCAACGCCGTGGAGCCCGGTCCCACCCGCACGGAGGGCACCGCCGCCATGGGCGAGAACCTCGACGCCCTCGCCGCACAGGCCCCCGCCGGGCGGCCCGCCGAGGCCCGGGAGATCGCCGAGGCGATCGCCTACCTGGCGGGCGACGCGGCGAGCTTCGTCCAGGGCGCCGTGCTGCCCGTCGACGGCGGCCGTACGGCCGTCTGACCCACAGCTGCCCGTGGCACTGTCCCGGGCGCGCCGGGTGCATCGCGTGCCCGGCGCCCCGGGCCACCCGAAGCCGCCACCCGAGGAGGCTCCAGGCCGCTTCGCGAGAGGTCTTCTACGCGTACGCATACGCAGCCGTGGGGCGGGGAGTCTGTCCGCGGTGCCCGCGCAGTCGCCGTAGGGGCGCGATGCACGGACTGCGAGAGCCCCGACGCCCCGGGCAGCCGCGCCCCGTCAGCTCCGCACCGTCCGGTCGAGCGCGGCGATGAACCGGCCGAGATCGCGGCGGCGGGAATCGGCAGGCCAGACCGCCCAGGTGCGCCGCACCAGAGGATGCCCGACCAGCGGCGACCAGGTCACACGGTCGGGCAGGGGCTGCTGCCAGTCGGGCGGAGCCAGGGTGAAGGCCTGTCCGGACGCGACCGCCGCCAGCTTCACGTCCGCGATCAGCGCCTGTCCCTCGGGCACCGCCGGCCCCAGGTCCAGGCCGTGACCGCGCAGGATCGCGGTCAGCTCGTCGTACCAGGCGGGGCTGCCCGAGCGAGGGAACCCGACCCACTGCAGATCCACGAGCGCGTCGAGGGCGATGCCGTCCGGGCCGGCGAGTTCGGCGGCCCGCTCCGCGGCCAGCAGCACGCCCAGCCTCTCCCGCACGACGAGCAGCGCGTCGAACTCCGGCCCCGACGGACGCTCCCGCAGGAGTCCGACATCCAGCTCACCGGCCCGCAGGGCCGTCAACTGCTGGGCCGTGGACAGATGGCGGGCCTGCACCCGGGTGTCCGGACAGGCCTCGGTGAGGTCGGCGAGCGCGGGATCGAGGAGCCCTGCGGGCAGTTCGAGCGGAATGCCGATCCGCAGGGCGCCACCACCCGGGCCGGTGTACCGGGCCATCACCCGAAGGGCCTGCTCATGCCGGGCGAGCACGGCGCGCGCCTCCGCCACCAGGGCCGTTCCCGCCTCGGTGGCACGCACCCCGGTGCTGCCGCGGACCAGCAGCCGCACGCCCAGTCGGCGCTCCAGGCCGCTGACGGTCTGGGACAGCGCCGGCTGACTCACGTGCAGTCGGCGCGCCGCGGCGGACAGCCCGCCCTCCTCCACCACCGCCACGAACGCCCGCAGCTCCCGCAGTTCCATCCCCACATGCCACCATGCCGCCCGCGGCGTGTCACGCCGGACACGGCGCCGGGCGCCCACCTCGACCGCACGGCCTCCTGAAGGGCAACACCGCCTGCATGCAACGCAATTCGCCGCGGAGGCGTCGGCCGGCAGCGCCGTGCCCTCCGCTTGGTCGGACGCACCCGGACCGGTGACGGCAATCCCGTTGCCCGCACGGCTGCCCTCGGGTTCATTCCGCGGATCGGTGGATCCGGGCAGACTGCGGTGTTTGAGGTGTGTCCGGCTTCGAGGGGAGCGCCCGTGCGCGCGCACGACAGGGAGAACGAGCAGAGCGACACGCGGTCCGCGCCGCGTCGGCCGGCCGGACCGGCGTCCACCGGGCTGGAGGCGCTGCAGCGCGCGGTGGGCAACGCGGCCGTGACGCGGGCCGTCGAGCGTGAGCGGGAGCAGCAGGTGCAGCGGCGTTCCCTGGTGCACGATGTGCTGCGCTCTCCCGGCAGGCCCATGGACACGGGGCTGCGCGAGGAGATGGAGGGCCGGTTCGGCGGTGCCGACTTCAGCGGTGTGCGCGTCCACTCGGACGAGGTCGCCCGCCGGTCGGCCGTGGAGATCCAGGCCAAGGCGTACACCTCGGGGCCGCATGTGGTCGACGGCGGCCGGATGACCAAGGAGGACTGGGCGCACGAGCTGACCCACTACCTGGACCAGCGAAGCGGCCCGGTCCCCGGCACGGACAACGGCTCGGGCCTGCGCGTCTCGCACCCCTCCGACGCGGGCGAGCGGCACGCGGTGAACAACGCGCGAAAGGTGATGACCGGCAGCGCGCCGGTGCAGCGCACGGCCCGAGAGGACACGCGGGCGGCCGAAGAGGAGACACGCACGGCCGCAGAGGGCGCGCGGGCGACCGGGGCGGAAGCGGCCGGCCACCGCACCGGCGCCCACCAGGCCGGCGCGGACCCGCACATCCAGCGGACCGAGGACGAGGACCTGCGCAACGCCAAGACCCCCGACGAGATCCTCGCCGCTCTGAAGAAGTCGGGGCATTCGGAGGACGACGCCTGGCAGTTGATGCAGTACATGACCTCCCAGCAGTTCCGGCCCGGCGAGGGGCAGAGCGAGTTCGGCATGCTCGACGGCATCAAGCAGGCCTCGGCGGTGCGGATCGCCGCGGTCCGCAAGAGGCAGGCCGCGGAGCTGCTGAGCAAGCGGTGGACGATCCGCCACTACACCGGCAGCGACCCGAAGAACGCTCCGGGCTTCTCGGAGATCGCGTCGACGTACGACAACGCCGCCGCCGGCCGGGCGAGCGCGCACACGAACGTCGCCGACTGGCGCTCGCTCGGCAACATCAAGTTCACGTTCTACCTCGTGGCCGTGGACGGCAAGGTGCCCCAGCGCAACTGGCTCAACAACACGCACTGGTACGCGGAGTGGGACCTCGACGAGATCCCGGACTGCTGGGTCTCCGCGGACCTGCTGGAGAAGATGAACAAGTCCATGGACGCCGACGGGGCCCGCGAGGCGATGAAGTCCGCCAAGGCGTTCCGCGGCAGCGGATCGCAGCTCAAGGAGCTGCTGGCGGTCAGCGCCTTCGGCAGCGGCAACGACCCGGCCGGCGCCCTGGACACCGCGATCGGCGGCGCCTTCGAACTGAAGGTGCCCGGCGGGCTGACGGTCAAGGAGTGGAAGAAGAAGTAGGCCCCGACGCACGGTCCGACAGGGCGAGGACGAAACGGAGGAAGGATTCGACACCGGCTCCCACGAGCGGAGCACCGACTTTCCACCGGCTGCTCGCTCCCGCCCAGCGCGGTGACTGACAGCGGCGGTCACCCCGCGGGGCCGTCCGCTCCGCAGCCGTAGCCGTGCGAGGCGTCCTCGGAGTGTCGCCGCCCGTGGAGCGGCCCGGTCCGGGAGTCGAGGTGGGCTCGCTCCCGGACCGGGCCGGATGGGGCTGCGGGGCCGTTACAGCTCTGCCCGTACCGCCTGCGCGGCTGCCACCAGGTTCTCCAGGGAGGCGCGGGTCTCCGGCCAGCCGCGGGTCTTCAGGCCGCAGTCGGGGTTGACCCACAGCCGTTCGGCGGGGATCGCCCGCAGGCCGGTGCGCAGGAGTTCGGCCGCCTCCTCGGCGCCGGGGACGCGCGGAGAGTGGATGTCGTAGACACCGGGTCCGGCCTCGCGCGGATAGCCGTGGGAGGCCAGCTCCCGGGCGACCTGCATATGGGAGCGGGCGGCTTCCAGGCTGATGACGTCGGCGTCCAGGTCGTCGATGGCCTGGACGATGTCACCGAACTCGGCGTAGCACATGTGCGTGTGGATCTGGGTGTCCGGGCGTACACCACCGGTGGTGAGCCGGAACGCCTCGGTGGCCCAGGCGAGATAGGCGGCACGGTCGGCGGCGCGCAGCGGCAGGGTCTCGCGCAGCGCGGGCTCGTCGACCTGGATCACCGAAGTCCCGGCCTCCTCCAGGTCGTTCACCTCGTCGCGCAGGGCGAGGGCGACCTGCCGGGCGGTCTCGGCCAGGGGCTGGTCGTCGCGGACGAAGGACCAGGCGAGCATCGTGACGGGGCCGGTGAGCATGCCCTTGACAGGACGGTCCGTGAGCGACTGGGCGAAGGTCGTCCAGCGCACGGTCATCGGCGCCGGGCGCGCGATGTCACCGGCGAGGATCGGCGGGCGGACGTAACGGGTGCCGTAGGACTGGACCCAGCCGTGCTGGGTGGCGAGGTAGCCGGTGAGCTGTTCCGCGAAGTACTGGACCATGTCGTTGCGTTCGGGCTCACCGTGGACCAGGACGTCCAGTCCGGTCTTCTCCTGGAAGGAGATCACCTCGCGGATCTCCGCCTCGATGCGCTCCTCGTAGCCGGCCGTGCCGATGCGGCCGGCGCGCAAGTCGGCTCGGGCGGCACGCAGTTCACCGGTCTGCGGGAACGAACCGATGGTGGTCGTGGGCAACAGAGGCAGACCGAGGCGGGTGCGTTGGGCCGACGCACGCTCGGCGTACGGCTGGGAACGGCGCGCGTCGGCCTCGGTGGCGGCGGCGGCCCGGGCGCGTACGGCCGGGTCGCGGGTGATCGGGGACTGTGCGCGGGAGGCCAGGTCGGCCCGGTTCGCGGCCAGTTCGGCGGTGATCGTGTCGAGGCCGCGGTCGAGACCCTTGGCGAGGGTGACGACCTCGGTCGTCTTCTGCCGGGCGAAGGCGAGCCAGCGCAGGATCTGCGGGTCGATGTCCCGTTCCACGGCGGCGTCGAGCGGCACGTGCAGGAGGGAGCAGGACGCGGACACATCGACCCGGTCCGCGAGGCCGAGCAGGGTGCCGAGCGTGGTGAGGGAGCGCTGCAGGTCGTTGACCCAGATGTTGCGGCCGTCGACGACACCGGCGACCAGGCGCTTGCCGGGCAGCCCGCCGACGGCGGCGAGGGCGTCCAGATTGGCGGCGGCCCCCTCGGTGAAGTCCAGGGCCAGGCCCTCGACCGGAGCCTTGGCCAGGACGGGCAGTGCGTCGCCGAGCCGGTCGAAATAGGAGGCCACCAGCAGCTTGGGCCGGTCGGTGAGGGCTCCTAGGTCGCGGTAGGCACGGGCGGCGGCGTTCAGTTCCGCGGGCGTACGGTCCTGCACGAGCGCGGGTTCGTCGAGCTGGATCCACTCGGCGCCGGCCGCGCGCAGGTCGGCGAGGATCTCGCCGTACACCGGCAGCAGACGGTCCAGCAGGGTGAGCGGATCGAAGTCGCCGGCCACGCCGGGGGCGGGCTTGGCCAGCAGCAGATAGGTGACGGGCCCCACGAGGACGGGCCGGGCGGCCAGGCCCAGGGCCAGCGCCTCCCGCAGCTCCGCGACCTGCTTGGCGGAGTCGGCCGTGAACACCGTGTCCGGGCCCAACTCGGGCACGAGGTAGTGGTAGTTGGTGTCGAACCACTTGGTCATCTCCAGCGGTGCGACGTCCTGGGTGCCGCGCGCCATGGCGAAGTACCCGGCGAGGGGATCCGCGGCGACCGCCTCCCGATGGCGTGCGGGGACGGCACCGAGCATGACGGTGGCGTCGAGCACATGGTCGTAGTACGAGAAGTCGCCGGTCGGCACCTCGTCCACGTCGGCGTCCGCCAGCTGCTGCCAGGTGGCGCGGCGCAGTTCGGCGGCGGTGGTCCGGAGCGCTTCGGCGCCGACGCGGCCCTTCCAGTAACCCTCGATCGCCTTCTTCAGTTCCCGGTTCGGACCCTGGCGGGGGTAGCCGTACACGGTGGCCCGTGCTTGCGCCGCTGCGGACGTGCTGGTCACGGAAATCTCCTTCGCGAGATGAATCCCTGAGATCCCGGAGACGGGACGAGAACGCGAAGGGGCGACGGACCGGACGGCGGCGGCCCACGGCCGCCCGCTCGGTTGTCTGCGCCGACCCGCCCTCGAGGTCACCGGAATGTCCGCGCACGAGTCGTCCCGTACGCGGGCAGTTGGCAGGTCTTCGGACTCGCGGGCACATCCATGCCTTTGCCAAGGCGTGGACACCTAATGGCCGTCGCTTCCCAGGCCCTCCTCGGACCCAGTGCGGATGACGGCGGTCGTTCCCACTCACCGCTGCGGGGCAGTCCCGGATTTCCACCGGGTTCCCTCTTGCGACGCATCCCGCCTGGCTGACGGGGCGAACCAGCTGCGGGAGCCAGCCTAAGGGGCCGTCCTAGGGGTGTGGTGGAGTGCGTCCGGTATTCGGAAGGTGAGGTGGGACACGTCGTTGAAGCCGGTCGGGTGATAGACGGGCCCCTCCCGGCTTGGGAGCGGCCCGTCGCGGGCTCGGCCGGAGAGACTGCGGCCATCCCAGTGGAGGTGGCGAACATATGCTCAGCGACAGCACGGCGACGATCCTGGCCGAGAGGCCGGGCGTGGCGGAGGTCGTCGCCGCCGCTCCGCGCGTGGCCCAGATCGCGGCGCGGTGCAGCGACGAGACGGAGGCCGCCCGGCGGCTTGCGCCCGAGGTGGTCGAGGCGGTGCGGGAGGCCGGATTCGCCCGGCACTTCGTCCCCGCGGCCTTCGGCGGCAAGGAAGGCGGTTTCCTGGACATGACCAAGGCGGTGGCCCTGGTCGGCGAAGGCTGCGCCTCGGCGGCCTGGGCCGCCTCACTGTCCGGGCACGCGGCCAGGTACGGGGCGTACCTGCCGCTGGAGGGGCAGGCGGTGCTCTGGGGCGACGGGCCGGACGCCCTGATGGCGGGCGCGCTGATGCCGGCCGGGACGGCGGAGCCCGTCTCCGGCGGCTGGCGGCTCAGCGGTGAGTGGAAGTACATCAGCGGGGTGCGCTTCGCCGACTGGGTCTTCGCCTGCTCCGCCGTACCCGGCAAGGTGGGCCCCGACGGGCGCGGCGAGGTGCGGTTCTTCGCGGTGCCGCAGGCGGACATCACCGTGAAGGACACCTGGTTCACCCTGGGCATGCGCGGGACCGGCAGCGACACCATGGTCCTCGACGACGTCTTCGTGCCCGAGCATCTGACGCTGTCGAGGTTCGACCTCAACGCGGGGCGGGCGACGGCCTCCGAGGCCCGGTGCCACACGGTGCCCGTGAGCGCGGTGAACGCCCTGCCGCTCACCGTCCCCGTGGTGGGCGCCGCCCGCGGTACGTTGCTCGTCGCGGCCGACCAGAACACCCGCCGGGTGGACCGGCGGGGTGCCCCGCTGCGCGAGAAGCTGTCGGTGCAGGTCGACCTGGCTCGCTCGGCCGCAGAGGTGGACGCCGCCGAACTCCTCGTCCAGCGGGCCGCCCGGGTCGCCGACGGTGTCGAGGGGACCACGGACGGCGAGGCGGCGGTCCGCGGCCCGAGGGACTTCGCGATGGCGGTCGAACTGTCGGTGTCGGCCGTCGAACGGGTCTTCCGCGGCACGGGGACGACGGGCCATTTCGAGTTCGACCCCGTCCAGCGCTTCTGGCGGGACGTCAACACCGCGGCGTCCCACGTGATCTTCTCCTTCGAACCCGTCGGAGCGGCCTACGGCGCCTGGGCCCTGGGCGTCGAGGGCGCCGGCGAGCCGAGGCGATGACCCCGCCGAGGCGGTAGGCACCCGGGCACCTCCTGTGCGGTGCGTGGATCCGCGTCCGCGCACCGCCGGGCCGCCTGGCCGGGTCGTCCGCTTCGCCGGGCGGCGCCGTCGGGGCACCGTCTCGACCGGAAGCGGATGTCCGCCTCGAACCGGCTGCTGAGAGCAGGGCGCCGCCCAAGACGCCAGATCCTGGCCCTCTTCCGTTATCGGAGGGGCGCGGATACCCCTAGAGGTGGGAAGCCGTGGGGCGGACGCGATCGGGAGAGGAACGAGCCATGAGCGAGGAACGGTTCCAGGACGGCTGGTACGTGGACGAGCGATGCACGAACTGCGATGTCGCGCGGCAGCTCGCGCCCGGCCTGATCGGTGAGGTCGAGGGCCGCTCGGCCGTCCTGCGGCAGCCGCGCGACCCCGCCGAGGAGCGGCTGGTCCAGGCCGCCGCACACGCCTGCCCCACCCGGTCGATCCGTCCCCCGGACGGACGGCTGGACACGGCGCAGGACCCCTTCCCGATGGCCCTGGACGACACCGTGTACCTGTGCGGGCACAACTCCACGCACACCGCGGGCGCCAACTCCTACCTGTTACGTCGCCCCGACGGCACCATGATGATGATCGACACCCCGCGCTGGAGCACCGCGCTGGCCGCCCACCACGAGACGCTGGGCGCCGTCACCGACGTCCTGCTCACCCACCGCGACCATGCCGCGCACGGACGCCGCTACGCCGACCGCTTCGGCGCCCGGCTGTGGATCCACGAGGGCGACCTCGACGCCGCCCCGGGAGCCGACCGCGTCCTGCGCGGCACCGACCCGACGCGGATCGCGGACGGCGTGATCGCCCACCCCCTGCCCGGTCACACCCGGGGCAGCGTGCTCTATGTCGCCGACGAGCGGTACTGCTTCAGCGGCGACAGCTTCTACTGGTCCCGCGCGACGCAGGACATCGAGGTGGCCGAGAGCGTCACCTGGTACTCCATCACCGAACTGGCCTCCTCCTTGTCGCGGACCGCCGGGCGGCTGCGCTTCGAGTGGCTGCTGCCGGGCCACGGCGACCGCCGGCGCCTGCCCGCCGACGACATGGCCCGACGCCTGCGCCGGCTGACGGCACGCACCCGCGAACTGCGGCCCCGGTCCATCGACTTCACCGCGGTCCGCTGGTGACGGCGTGGTCCCGGCCGCCTTCGGGCCCGCCGGAAGCCGGCGGCGGTGCGGGTGCGTCCGGAGGCAGGTGAGCCCATGCGTGCCGCCTACATCGAAGAGCTGGGGGCCGCGGACGTCATCCGGTACGGCGAGATCGCCGCTCCCCGGCCCGGTCCCACCGATGTGCTGGTCGACGTCCTGGCCACCACGGTCAATCCGGTGGACACCTTCGTCCGGTCGGGGCTGTTCCCCACCCCGGTCGACTTCCCCTTCGTCGTGGGCCGTGACCTGGTCGGCACGGTCGCCGAGGCGGGGCCCGGCGCCACCGGCTTCCGTGCCGGCGACCGGGTCTGGTGCAACAGCCTCGGGCACGGAGGGCGCCAGGGCGCGGCGGCGGAGCAGGCGGTGGTGGCGGCCGACCGGCTGTATCGCCTGCCCGCGGGAGTCGACCCGTACGCCGCGGTGGCCGTGGTCCATCCGGCGGCGACCGCCTACCTGGCGCTGTTCGTCCACGGCCGGCTCCGCATGGGTGAGACCGTGCTCGTCGCCGGTGCCGCGGGCCATGTCGGCAGCGCCCTCGTGACGATGGCGGTACGGGCCGGCGCCCGGGTCCTCGCGACGGCCGGCTCGCAGGACGCACCGTACTGTGTGCGGCTGGGCGCCGCCGAGGTGTTCGACTACCGGGATCCGGACCTGACCGGGAAGATCCGCGGGGCCGCCCCCTCGGGGATCGACCTGCACCTGGACACGGCGGGCGTCAACGACCTGCAGAGCACGGTCGGACTCCTCGCCCGCAGGGGCCGGGTGGTGCTGATGGCCGGCGCCGGGACCCGTCCCGTGCTGCCCGCCGGGGCCCTCTACATGAACGACCGGTCCGTCGTGGGCTTCGTGATCTCCCACGCGACGTCCGGCGAACTCGCCGAGGCCGCCGCCTGCCTCAACGACCTGGTCGCCCAGGGCGCTCTGCGCGCACGCAGCATCGAGGTCCTGCCGCTGAGCGCGGCGGCCGACGTGCACGCCCGGATCGAGCGGGGCGAACTGCGCGGACGGCGCGCCGTCCTGCGCACGGACCGCGCACCGCTGGCCGAAGGACCGCGGTGAACCGGAGGCGGGCCGCGACCGGACCGGCGTGGATGCGCACGTCGGCCGGCGCCGGCGCCGCACGTCGAGGCACTCGCCTCGTCGCCCGGCACAGGGCGCCGACGGCGCGAGGCGTTCGTCGGGCGATGTGACGGCGCGGTCGCTCCTCAGGTGATGTGCCGCAGCAGCGCCGCGACGGCGGCGGGCGGCTCGCCGTGCGGTCGTACCACCATCACCTTCCAGGTCGGAGCGTGCCGGGCGAATCGATAGGTCGCCAGGTCGGGGAAGCGGTCGGCGATGGACGGGGGCATGACGCAGACGCCCAGGTCGTTGCGGACCAGCTCGGACGCGGCCACGATGTCGTTCACCTCGAAGGTCGTGGTGTGCTCGACGCCGGCCGCGCGGAAGGCCCGGTCGACGGCGTGGCGGATGGCCCAGCCCGGGGTGAAGTCGACCAGGGGCAACCCGGCGACCGCGTCCGGTTCGACGGTGCCCTCGGCCGTGATCGTGGCCAGGTGCCGGCGCGGCGAGGCGACCAGGACCAGCTCCTCGCGGGACAGCAGCCGGGTCACGAGCCCGCGCTGCTGCTGGCGGTCCAGCGCGACCACCGCCAGGTCCACCGTGCCCTCCCGCAGGGCCTGCCGGATGTCGGTCACCGCGGCCTGGCGCAGCTGGACCACCACCCCCGGGTGCTCCGAGCGCAGCGCGGCCAGGGCGTGGTGCAGTCCCGCCCAGACGCCCTGCATGATGCCGACGGTCACCCGCCCGCGCAGTTCTCCCTTGGCCGCGTCGACCGCCTCGCGGGCCAGCTCGGCGGCGCGCAGTGCCGCGCGGGCCGCGGGGACGAACGCTTCCCCGGCCGGGGTGAGCGCCACCCGGTGGGTGGTCCGGGTGAACAGCGGGGTGCCCAGCTCGCGTTCGAGCGCGCGGACCGTGCCGGAGACGGCGGACTGGACCAGGTGCAGCCGTCGTGCCGCCGCCGTGAACCCGCCCGCGTCCGCCACGGCGACGACGACTTCCATCTGCCGCAGGTCCATCATCCGCTCCCGATGACGCAGCGTCCGTGCGAAGGACAGTGATCTCCGCTGCATGGTATGGGGGCCGGCGGCCGGGAGGCGCCTTCACCCGGAGCCGCGCGCGCCGCCGCGGCCTCACCCCGAGGCGCGGGCGAGGCCGCGGTCCGCCTTGCGATGCTCGGTGAGCCAGTACAGGAAGGCGAGGACGGGCAGGGCCGCGCCGAGGGCCGTGACCGCCGTCCAGCCGCCGGAGTGGAAGGTCAGCGAGCCGAGCTGGGAGCCCAGGGCGCCGCCGAGGAAGAAGGTGGCGATGAAGGCGCTGTTGAGACGGGCGCGGGCGTGCGGATCGAGCTGGTAGACCGTGTGCTGGCCGAGGATGAGGGTGGCCTGGACGGCCATGTCGAGCAGGACGGCGGCGAGGGCGAGCAGCACGATGTGGTGCCGGCCGAGCCCGGCGAGGGCGAAGGCGAGCGCGGCGAGGACGAACGCGGCGCCGGTCATGGGCCGGGTCAGCTTGCGGTCGGCCCACTGCCCGGCGAACGGGGCCACGGCCGCGCCGGCGGCTCCGACGAGGGCGAAGACACCGACGCCGATGGGGGAGTAGTGAAACCCTGGGCCGGTGAGGACATAGGAGATGGTGGTCCAGAAGGCGCTGAAGGCGCCGAACATCGCCGCCTGGTACAGGCCGCGGCGCAGCAGCGCGGGATGGACGCGTATCAGCTGGAGCGTGGAGTGCAGCACGCGGAGGTAGGGGATGGTCGTGGTGGGTGCCTGGCGGGGCAGCGTCGAGCGCAGGGTGAGGGCGAGTGCGGCCATGAGGAAGGCGGAGCCCAGGTAGACCACGCGCCAGCCGGCGAGGTCGGAGACCAGACTGCTGAGGGTGCGCGAGAGCAGGATCCCGGTGAGCAGGCCGCTCATCACCCGGCCCACGATCCGGCCGCGGGCGTGGTCGGGGGCGAGGCTCGCGGCGAACGGGACGAGGATCTGGGCGACGACCGAGGTGGCGCCGCTGACCAGGGACGCGATCAGCAGCATGGGGAAGTTCGTGGCGAGTCCGGCCGCCACCAGGGCGGCCGTGGTGACCGTCAGCAGGGCCATGACCAGGCTCCGCTTCTCCAGCCGGTCGCCGAGCGGGACCAGGAAGAGCATGCCGATCACATAGCCGACCTGGGTGAGCGTGATCAGTGAGCCCGCGGCCGCCGTGCTGAGGTGGAAGACGTCGCGCAGCGAGGAGAGCAGCGGCTGGGCGTAGTACAGGTTGGCGACCGTCATGCCGCAGGCGACGGCCAGCAGCACGATCAGCCGGCCCGGCACACCGTGTGCGGGCGCGGCGCCGGTCGCACCCTGGGAGGAGGTCCGGAGTTCGGATGACTGGGGCACGGGGACCTTCTTCGGAGCGGGGAGCCGGACGGTCCGGCTCGGCGGAAAAGCCAGTCGACGATCGAGCGGCGTCCTTGCCGCTCTCACCAGGCACAAGCAACGGCCCGGCCCCGCTGCTTCCCTCTCCACGGCGATGGTCACGGATATCAGTCATCTCTCCGGCAGATCGCCGTGGGAAGCTTCAGTTGACGATCTACGGTCATCGAGTGATAGTTGAACCTAGAACAATCTTTTGGGGAGGCGGTTCACCGTGAGCAACGTCGAGACGAAGCCCGCGCAACTGCGGTGCGGTGGCGAGACGGACGGCGACCGGCCGGCCGGGACGGCGCCGGTCGAGGTCCTGACCGCGCGCGAGGTGCCCCTGGGCGGCCCTCGGGCGATGACCGTGCGACGGACCCTGCCGCAGCGCTCCCGCACCCTGATCGGCGCCTGGTGCTTCGCCGACCACTACGGCCCCGACGACGTCTCGGAGACGGGCGGCATGGACGTCGCCCCGCATCCGCACACCGGGCTGCAGACGGTGAGCTGGCTGTTCACCGGGGAGATCGAGCACCGCGACAGCATGGGCAGCCATGCCTACGTACGCCCCGGCGAGCTGAACCTCATGACGGGCGGACACGGCATCAGCCACTCCGAGGTCTCCACCCCGCGGACCACCGTCCTGCACGGTGTGCAGCTGTGGGTGGCGCTGCCCGAGGAACACCGCGCCGCGGAGCGGGACTTCCAGCACCACGCACCCGAACCCGTGTCGATCGACGGCGCCGAGATCAGGGTCTTCCTCGGCTCCCTCGCCGGCAGCGTCTCCCCGGTGCGCACCTTCACGCCCCTGCTCGGCGCGGAAATAGTCCTCGGGCCGCGCGCGAGCCTCACGCTCGCCGTGGACCCCGGCTTCGAACACGGCCTTCTGGTCGACCAGGGGCGGGTGCGTCTCGCCGACGCCCCGCTCGCCCCGGCGGAGTTGGGGTACGTACCCCCGGGCGTCGACACCCTGACGGTGACGAACGAGTCGGACGACGTCGCACGGACGGTGCTGCTCGGCGGAACCCCGTTCGACGAGGAGATCGTCATGTGGTGGAACTTCATCGGTCGCAGCCACGAGGACATCGCCAAGGCCCGGGACGACTGGCAGAACGCCTCCGACCGGTTCGGCGCCGTCGAAGGGTATCCGGGGGAGCGGCTGCCCGCCCCCGCCCTGCCCAACGCCGTCATCACACCGCGCGGGAATCCCCCGCGCCGCTGATCCGCCCGACGCTCCACCGATCGCCCGACGCTCCACCGGCCGCCGGACGATGCGTCGCAGGCCATCCGTCCGGCACCTGAGAGACCCTCATCCGAAAGGCATCCGATGACCCAGCCTTCCTCCGCTCCGACCGTCGAGCGCAACGACGACAAGCACCGGTACGAGATCCTGGTCGACGGCGAGCGCGCCGGACTGACCGCCTACCGTGACCGCGGCGAACAGCGCGTCTTCTACCACACCGAGATCGACGACGCCTTCGCCGGCCAGGGCCTGGCCTCCCACCTGGTTCAGGAGGCCCTGACCGACGTACGCCGGTCGGGCAAGCGGATCGTGCCCGTCTGCCCGTACGTGGCCAAGTTCCTGAAGAAGCACGAGGAGTTCGCCGACATCACCGACGGCGTGACCCCCGACGTCCTGGAGTGGCTGGACGCCCGGCAGGGCTGACCGGGCGCATGACAGGGGGACCGTGCGAGGCACCGCACGGTCCCGCCCGGCGCGGCTCAGCCCGCGTGTACGGTGCCCGCGTACCGCTGGGCGAAGCGCGTGCCGGTGCCCGCGGTGACCGTGAGGTCGTACCGGCCCTCGTCGGTGCGCCACGTCAGCCGCGTGCGCTCGCCGGCCCGGACCCACACGGTGCGTTCCTTGCCCGCGAAGTCGTTCGGCGTGATCGTGAAGGCCACCTCGGAACCGCCGGCGTTGCGCAGCTCCAGCTCCACCGACGCCTGCTCGGGCCGCCCGGACTGCCGCAGGGCCGCCGTCACCGACGGCACCGCCACGTCGTCCTGGCCCTCGCGGACGACCGTGCCGGAGAAGCGGCGGACGAACCCGTCGGCGCCGTACACGGAGAAGTCGTAGCGGCCGTCGGTGTCGGCGGCGTCCCACACGTAGGTGCGCGACGAGCGCGCCGCGACGGTGAACGGCGTGCCGGTGAAGGGCTGGGCGACGTTCGGCAGCACGGTGAAGTGGTAGCCGACGCTGCCGTCGTTGGTGAGGGTGCAGGTGACCTTGCCGGTGGCCCGGTCGACCCGCACATCGGCCCACGGCCGGTACGGCAGCGCGCGGTGCGGACGTGTGCCCTTCTCCTGCTCGGGCATCGACTGCTGGTCCGGGATCTTCACCGCCGGCAGCGAGTCGCCGGCGTCCGCCTTGGCCATCAGCGCGACCGTGTCGGGCAGTCCGGGAACGCTGTAGTCGGGCTTGGTGAAGTCGAAGCAGCTGGTGAGGTCGCCGCAGACGGTGCGCCGCCAGTCCGAGATGTTGGGCTCCTGCACGCCGGTGACGCGCTCCAGGAAGCGCAGCACCGAGGTGTGGTCGAAGACCTGGGAGTTGACCCAGCCGCCGCGCGACCACGGCGAGACGACCCACAGCGGCACCCGGCTGCCGAGGCCGATGGGCTTGCCGTTCGCGAACTCGTCCTTGGTGCCCGGCTCGGGGGACGGCGGGATGACGTGGTCGAAGTAGCCGTCGTTCTCGTCGTACATGAGCAGGAAGACGGTGTGCTTCCACACGTCGGGGTTGGAGAACAGCGACTGCAGGGCGGTGTCGACCCAGTGGGCGCCGTAGTCGGGGCTCGCGTTCGGGTGCTCGCAGAACAGGTACGGCGCCACCAGCCAGGAGACCGTGGGCAGGGTGCCGTCCTTGCAGTGCTTGTCGAACGCCGTGAGGTCCCACTTCGTCATGGCGTTGATGTACCGCGGGTCGTCCTTGGGGAACGCGTGGAACTGCTTGAAGTACGACAGCGCGTTGTCGTCGTAGTCGCCGTTCCGGTCGTCGGAGCCGTCCGGGTTGTGGTAGACGCGCCAGGTGATGCCGGCCTTCTCCAGGCGCTCGGCGTACGTCGTCCAGTCGGCCACCGGATTGTTCGTGACCGGCGTGTTGTCGGTCCAGGGACCGGTGGTGCCGTCGACACCGGGGCCGGCGGTGCCGGTCCACAGGTAGAGCCGGTTGGGGTCGGTGGGGCCGTTCAGCGAGCAGTGGTAGCCGTCGCAGAGGGTGAACGCGTCGGCGAGGGCGTACTGGTAGGGGATGTCCTCGCGGGTGAAGTAGCCCATGGTGTGCTCGCCCTTGGCCTGCACCCACTTGTCCATGGCGCCGCCGTTGACGGCCGTGTGACCGGTGTCCCAGTCGTGCGGGAGGCCGGCCGCGTTCTGCGCGTTGTACTTGGTGGTGTCCATGCGGAAGGGCAGCAGGTAGCCCTCCTTGCGGCCGCTGTCCGGCTGGCGGAACACGGAGTCGCCGTTGGAGAGGACCGTCGCCTGACGGTCGCCGAAGCCGCGGACGCCGCTCAGGGTGCCGAAGTAGTGGTCGAAGCTGCGGTTCTCCTGCATCAGGATGACGACGTGCTTGACGTCGGCGATGCTGCCGTGGCGGGCGCCCGCGGCCTCGGCGGTGCCGGGTATGCCGGCGGCGATGGCGGCGCCGGCCGCGGCGGTGCCGATGAAGGAGCGGCGACTGATCTCGGGCAGGGGGGTCATGGGAGAGAGGTCCTTCGGTTCGTCGGGGGTCAGCCGCGGGCGGGCAGGGAGAAGGTGACGACGGCGGCCGCGTGGTCGGAGGGCCAGGCGTTGTCGCCCGTGTTCGGCACCGGGCGGGGCCAGCCGGTGCACAGGGTGTGCGCCTCGATGACCTTCAGCCGCCCCGCGAACTGGATCTGGTCGATCCGGTCCTGCGGCTCCGCGCCGCCGTTCTCGCGCTGCGGCCTGACGGGCGACCAGGTGTTGCCGGGCTCCTTCACCGGGTTGGGACGGTCCTCGCGGAAGGCGTCGACCAGGCCGGCCTTCTCCAGGGCCTCGGTGACGGGCCAGCGGACCCGGCCCACGCCCGCGTGCGCGGACGCCGTACGGCTCGTCCAGTCGTGTTGCGAGGGCGAGGCGAGGCCCGCCGCCAGCACGAGGGGGGTGCGGGTGGCGAGTTCGGGCCGCAGCGCGGCCACCAGCGCCTGCGCCTGCCGGTAGCGCTTCGTGTCCTTCTCCGCCGCCTCGACCTGTGCGGGCGTGCGGCCCGCCAGCAGCGCGTACGGCCCGTAGTCGGCCTCGTCCAGCTGAGCCGTCCACAGCCGCACCGGCCGGTCGCCGGGCAGCTGCAACGTCGCCGCGGCGGCCGGCAGCGCCTCGGTCGGGGCGACGACGTCGCTGAGCGGGTAGCGGCTGACGATGCCCAGCCCGCCGGCCTGGTGCACCTGCCAGCCGAGCGCCGCGGCGAGCTTCTGCGCGCCGCTGTCGCCGCACTCCTGGAGCGCTACGACGTCCAGCCCCTGCGTCAGCACCAGCCGAAGCTGCTTCTCCAGGAAACCGTCGACGTGCGTACCGGCGTCCCAGAGGTTCAGCGTGGCGACCTTCAGCCGCAGCCGGTCCCGGGAGGCGCGCACGGGCACCTGGACCGTGACGGTGTCGGAGCCGACGGCGCTGTCGGTGACGGCGACCACGATCCGGCCGGGCGTGCGCGGGGCGAAGAGCGGGGCCTTGCCGCTGACCGTGCCGTCCGCGGCGACCGACAGCCATGAGTCGCCCGCGACCCGCTTGAAGGCCGCGGTGCCCGCCGCGTTGCCCTCGGGCCGCATCCACAGCCCGCCCAGCTTCGCCGAGAAGCCCTCGCCCGCGGTCTGCGGCGCGGTGGTGACGGCGTCCACCACCGCGTGCGGGCGCGGGATCACGGGGCGGACCAGGAAGGAGAACGGCTGCGTCTTGGCGAGGACGCCGTAACCGTCCTTGGCCAGCAGATAGGCGGTGAACGGGCCGCCGCTGAGCCCGGAGGTGTCGATGGTGATGTCGCCGGCGGCACCGGCCGTGTACTGCCAGGCGAGGGACGAGCCGTGTCCGGGCTGCCGGTCGCCGTCGTAGACGCCGATCCAGTTCTTCGCGTCGGGCGAGTCCGTCGTCCAGTGGAAGGAGACCTTGTCGCCCTCGTGCGGGGCGGGCGTCGTCAGCGTGACCGAGTCGCCGGTGGGTGCGCCGGCGAAGCTGAACGGCTCCGTCCTGGCGAGGACGCCGTAGCCGTCCTTGGCCAGCAGATAGGCGGTGTACGGCCCGTCGCCCAGGCCGGAGGTGTCGAGGGTCGTCTGCCCGGTGGCGTCCGCCACGTACGTCCACACCAGGGAGCTGGTGCCGCTGCCGGGCTGCTTGTCGCCCGCGTAGACGCCGATCCAGTTCTTGGGGTCGGGTGCGTCCGTCGTCCAGGTGAAGGTCAGCTTGTCACCGCGCTGGGGGTGCGCCGGGGAGGCGATCGCGAGGGTGTTCCCGGACGCGGCGGCTTGTGAGAGGGATGACACGGGGGTTGGGTCCTCTCCGCCCCGAGCACCACCGTGGCGGCACCCGGATGAGCAAAGTTGTCTAGATAACTTGTGCTCCAAGCAAGCCGTCCCCCGGCGACTTCCCCGTGAACGAGGGGTGGCCGTCCGCTGGACCGGATACGGAAATCTGAGAGTGCCCAGCGCGTGCGGCGCGACCGGTCTTCGCTCTCGAAATGTCGGCTGACCAGCAAGAATTCTGGATATCCGCACCCCGCCGCACCCCGCGGAGGCAACCGGACCGTGTACTTCCGTGGCGTGCTCCCGGAGGCTTCGGGACCCTTCACAGGTGACGCCAACTCAAGCCGTGCTGTGCACAGTCGAGCCTCCACGGCGGTGGTGGCACGGGCCGAGCCCGGACGCGTGTGTGTTGGGGGGAAGGGGCGCGGAGCGGGTGTTCGGGCGAAATAATTCAGAACGGGTGGTTCAGTGCGAGTGATTCAGAACGGGCGGTTCGGAACGGGCGGTTCAGAACGGATAGTCGGCGATGTCCGGCCGCACGGTGACCCACTGTGTTTCCGTGAAGGCCTCGATGTTGGCGGCGGCTCCGCCGAATCGGGACCCGGTGCCGGACGCCTTGACCCCGCCGAAGGGGGCGTTGGGCTCGTCGCCGACCGTCTGCTCATTGATGTGGATCTTGCCGGAGTGGATCCGGTCGGCGAGCCTCATCGCCTCGCCGACGTCACCGAGGATGCCGACGGACAGCCCGAACTCGCAGTCGTTGACGATCCGCGCGGCCTCCTCCGGCGTGGAGAAGCCGAGGACGGGCGCGACGGGCCCGAAGATCTCCTCGCGCCACGCCGGCATGTCCGCGGTGAGTCCGGTCAGTACGGTGGCGCGGTACCCGGCGCCCACGATCTCGCCGCCCGCGGCCAGCGTGGCACCCGCCGCGACACTGTCGGTGACGATGCCGTGCACCCGCTCCAACTGGAGCCGGTCGATGAGCGGCCCGAGCGCCACGTCCTCCCGGGCGGGGTCGCCCACGGCCAGCGCCTCGGCCTTCGCCGTGAGCGCGGCCGTGTACGCGTCCAGGAGCGACTCGTGCACGAGGTGGCGGCCGGTCGTCATGCAGATCTGCCCCTGGTGCAGACACGAACCGAACGCCCCGGCCGAGGCGGCCTTCCCCGCGTCCGCCCCGGGCAGCACCACCAGGGCGTTGTTCCCGCCGAGTTCGAGGTGGGCCCGCTTGAGCAGACGGCCGGCCCGCTCGCCGATCGCCCGTCCGACCGGCGTGGATCCGGTGAAGGAGACGACGCGCACCTCGGGCGCCTCGACGACCGCCTGGCCGACCGAGCCGTCGCCGGGCAGCAGATGGAGCACACCGGCGGGCAGTCCGGCCTCCTCGAAGACCCGCGCCACGACGACACCGCCGCCGACCGCGGTGCGCGGATCGGGCTTGAGCAGCACCGCGTTGCCCAGCGCCAGCGCGGGCGCCACCGAGCGCAGAGCGAGGACGAGCGGGAAGTTGAACGGCGCGATCACGCTCACCACGCCGGCCGGGCGGCGTCGGGCGAGCGACCAGCGCGCGTCGCCGGAGGCCAGCACCTCGCCCTGCGGATGCGTGGGCAGCGCCGCGCACTCGAAGCACTCGCCCAGCGCCAGCTGCACCTCGAAACCCGCCTTGGCCCGTACGGAACCCGCCTCGCGCACCAGCCACTCCTCGATCTCGCCGGCGTGCTCGGTGAACAGCTCGCCCGCGCGGCGCAGTACGGCCGCCCGCTCCTGCGGAGCGACGGCCGCCCAGGACTCCTGCGCCTCGGCGGCGCGGGCGGCGGCGCGGCGCACGTCCTCGGCCGTGGCGAGCCCGACGGTGCCGAGCCGGGCCCCGGTCGCCGGCTCGGTCACCGGCTGCTCATGGGCGGCGTCCGTCCAGCCGTCACCGAAGAGCTTCTTGCTCCAGACGTCGCTGTCGAGGAGTGTCATCGGATCCCCTTCCGCCGACACGTTGCGCATCGGCGCCTGGTCCGCGGCCGTGACCATGGCCCGGGGCAACAGCACAGCAATCACACAGTAAGATCATAGTAAAGTCATCTCGCGAGGTGCGTCGGCCGATCACCGGCGGCGCCCCCATGCCGAGCCACGCAGAACGCATCGAACGACGCATCTGACGCCGTGCTCATTCGCGACTTCTTCATGGAGAGCCGATGCGTTGTGCCCTGTCCCTGGCCGCCGTTGCCGCCCTGCTGTGTGCGGGCTGTGCCGCGACGGACGGCAGCGCCGGTGAGGCGAAGCCGAAGGCCGCCTCGTCCGCCCCCGCCCCCGGCGCCGCCGTGCGCGCGGCCGTCGCCAGGACCGGTACCGGCACCGCCCGGCTGCGCGAGCGCATCGAGATCACGGGCGCGGGGCAGACGTACGCACTCACCGTCGCCGGAGGGTTCGACTTCGGCCATGACCGGGGCTCCCTCGCCGTCGACTTCCCGGACGGCGGCATCTCGCACATCGACGAGACCTTCGCGAACGGCAAGGTCTACGTCCGGGGCATCGCCAACCTCGACGACCAGGCGTGGGGAGTCGTGCCCCGGGACAGGACCCAGGCGCACTACGCCCTGCGGGCCCCGGCCAACGACCCGGAGCACGTCCTGCGCCAGATCTCCGCGATGCGCCGCGTCTCCGTCGAGGGCGAGGAGAGCGTCCACGGCGTCCGTGCCGTGCACTACCGAGGCATGCTCGACCACAAGACCCTCACGCTCAGGATGGCCGACGAGGTGCGCTCGAAGATGGACCAGGCCCGGGACATCCTGGGATACGACCTGCCCGTCTTCGCCGATGCCTGGGTCGACGGCCGCGGGCGGCTCGTGCAGATCCGTACGACCCTGAACCTGGCGGCCGGCGGGGTGAAGGTGACGATGGGGCTGTCGAAGCTCGGTGCACCGGTGCCGGTGAAGACGCCCCGGCCGGCCGTCACGGTCCCGCTCACCGGCATGAGCGGGGTGCTCAGCGGCTGAACCGTCCGCCGTCTCCGGCCGGACACACGCACACCTCCGGCTGAGCCCGGGCACACCCGCGGCCAGGACCACCTGCACCTAGGGCCTGTGGCGCAGTCCGTACAGGTTGCCGTCACCTTCCGTACGCCTCAGTGCTGCAGCGTGGCCCCATGACGTACGACCGTATACAGTCCGTGGACGCGCTCATGGCCCTGCTGGCCGACTGCGAGGACGTCTGGGACACGCCGGACCGCTCCGGTGACCCGGTGGACATCCTGGACCACGGCCTCCAGGTGGCCGCCCTGCTCGCCGTGAGCCACCCGGGCGACGAGGAACTGCAGTTGGCCGGGCTCGTCCACGACATCGGCCACCATCTGGTGCCCGCCGACGAAGCGGGACACGGCAGCCACGCGGCGGAGGCGGTCGAGGCGTTGCTGGGGCCGAGGGTCGCCCGTCTCGTCGCCGCGCACATCCCGGCCAAGCGCTATCTCGCGGCCGCCGATCCGGAGCTTGTGCTGTCCGCCGAGAGCGCCCGCACACTCGGCTGCCAGGGCGGCCCCATGACCGCACAGGAAATGGCGGCCTTCGAGGCGGACCCCGACTTCCCGGGGGCGATCGCCCTGCGCCGTGCCGACGACGCGGGCAAGGTGGTGGGCCTGGCGGTGGCTCCGCTGGAGTCGTGGCGACCGGTCGCGGAGCGGGTCGCCGCCGGCCGTTAGGGGATGATCCGAACGACACTCCCTA
>NZ_KQ948221.1 GCF_001514035.1 Streptomyces yokosukanensis
GGCAACGACCGTTGCCGGTTCAGAGCAGAACGCATAACTACAAAGTGTGCTTGTTCGCTCGAAACCATTAGGGTTTCGGTGGTCATAGCGTGAGGGAAACGCCCGGTTACATTCCGAACCCGGAAGCTAAGCCTCACAGCGCCGATGGTACTGCAGGGGGGACCCTGTGGGAGAGTAGGAAGCCGCCGAACAATCTTTGGAGGACCCCTGGTCCCAGCGTTCAGCTGGGACCAGGGGTCCTTTTGTTTTTACAATGCTTGAGGTACCGAAGACAGGAGTCACCATGTCCACCAACTCTCCCGACGAGCGACCGGAGCGCGACCAGCGGCGACGGGACAGTGGTGACCGCGGTGAACGTGGCGGCGGCTACCGAGGCGACCGTGGCGGCTTCCGCCGTGACAACGACCGTGGTGGCTACGGCCGTCGTGACGACAACCGTGGCGGTGGCTACGGCGAGCGTCGTGACGACCGCCGCGATGACCGCCGCGATGACCGTCGTGACGATCGGGGTGGCTTCCGCCGGGACGACCGCCGCGACGACCGGCGTGACGACCGCCGTGGTGCCGGTTACGGCGACCGTGGTGAGCGCGGCGGTTTCGGCCGCCGTGACGACCGCCGTGAGGGCGATCGGGGTCCGCGTCCGGCGTTCCAGCGGGACGACCGCGACCGTGGGCCGCGCCGCGACGACCGTCGGGACGATCGTGGTTTCCGGCGTGACGACCGTGGTGGCGACCGTCCCCCGTTCCGTCGTGACGACCGTGGTGGGGACCGTCCTGCCTTCCGCCGCGACGACGACCGTGGTGGCTACGGCCGTCGTGACGACAACCGTGGCGGTGGCTACGGCGAGCGTCGTGACGACCGCCGTGACGATCGGGGTGGCTTCCGCCGGGACGACCGCCGCGATGACAGGCGTGACGACCGTCGTGACGACAACCGGGGCGAGCGCGGTGGGTTCCGCGGCCGGGACGACCGTGGTGGCTACGGCCGCAGGGACGACCGCGACCGCGGGCCGCGCCGCGACGACCGCGGTGGCAGGCCCGGCGGCTTCCGGGGGCGCGACGACCGTCGTGACGACCGGCGGGACGACCGGCGTGGCGGTGGCCGCTTCCGTGACGAGCGGGACAGGGACCGCGACCGCGAGCCGATCAAGCGGCTGCCGATCCCGGAGGACGTCACCGGTGACGAGATCGACAGTGACGTCCGGCAGGAGCTGCTGAGCCTGCCCAAGACGCTCGCGGAGGACGTCGCCAAGAACCTGGTGATGGTCGCCCGACTCATCGACGAGGACCCGGAGGGCGCCTACGGCTACTCCAAGGTGGCCCTGCGTCTGGCGTCCCGCGTGGCCGCCGTACGCGAGGCCGCCGGGTTCGCGGCGTACGCCAGCCAGAAGTACAGCGAGGCCCTCGCGGAGTTCCGGGCCGCGCGGCGGATGACCGGCACCGTGGAGCTGTGGCCGGTGATGGCCGACTGCGAGCGTGGGCTCGGCCGGCCGGAGAAGGCGCTGGACATGGCCGGTGCCCCGGAGGTGCACAAGCTGGACAAGGCCGGTCAGGTCGAGATGCGGCTCGTCGCGGCCGGTGCCCGGCGTGACATGGGCCAGCTGGACGCCGCCATCGTGACCCTGCAGAGCCCGGAGCTGGCCTCCAACTCCGTTCAGCCGTGGACCGCGCGCCTGCGGTACGCCTACGCGGACGCCCTGCTGGCCGTCGGCCGGGAGGGCGAGGCGCGGGAGTGGTTCGCCAAGGCCGTGGAGGCCGACCGGGACGGCAGCACCGACGCCTCCGACCGGCTCGCCGAGCTGGACGGCGTGGAGTTCGTCGACGCGCTGGACGAGAGCGAGGGTGCGGCCGAGCGCAGCTCGTCGCAGGACGCGCCGCAGGACGACATCGACGGTGACGACGACATCGACGGCGACATCGACGGTGACGCCGACATCGACGCCGACGCCGACATCGACGGTGACGGCGAAGCCGACAGGGGCGGCGAAGGGGACCGGGACGGCGACAAGGGCTGACGCCTGGTCGATCGGGCGATCGGCGGGATGATGAAGAGGGCAGGCGCCTTGCGGCGCCTGCCCTCTTTCGCGTTCCGGGGAGCGGGACGGCTCAGATCTCCAGGGCCCGCAGCACAAGTCCGGACGCCGGCTTCGGGCCGAACGAGGTCGACTTGCGCGGCATCATCACGCCCTGGCGGGCCAGGTCGCGTACGACCTCCTCGCGGACGGGGTGCATCAGGACCGCCGTACCGCCGTCGCGTTCCGCCTTGGCGACCGTCGCGGCCGTGTCGTGGATGTAGGCGATATGGGCCGGGGAGTCCTCGGGGATGTGCCAGACGTGCTCCAGGAGCGCGGCGTGCAGGACCGTGGCGTCCAGGGAGCGCCAGGCGGCCGGGCGGTCGGCCGGGATCGTCCGGGCCAGCAGGTCCGGGTCCGGGTGGTCGAGCAGATGGAAGGCGCCGTCGCCGGCCAGCAGGAAGGCGTTGCCCGCGCAGGACGCGTCCGCCAGCACCGCCAGGGCCTCGGCGAGCGGCGTGTCCAGGCGCCGTACCCGGAACAGGCCCCGCACCGCCGTGAGGGCGTCCGCGACGGGCAGGCCGTGCAGCAGGCGGTGGATGGCGCGCACCCGCAACGGGTAGCGGACGGTGTCGACGAGCAGGACCAGGCCGTGGTCCCAGGGGCTGGGGGAGGGGTGCTCGGCGCGCAGTCGCAGGTAGGTGGCCCAGCGGTGGTGGCCGTCGGCGATCAGGGCCTGCTGATGGGCGAGGTCGGAGTGGATGCGGGCCAGGTCGGTGGGGTCGGTGATGGACCAGAGCTGGTGGTGGAAGCCGTCCTCGGTGGTCGTGGCCAGGAGCGGGGGCTTCTCCGTGGTGCGTTCGACGACCTCGGCCGCCGTTCCGTCGCCGCGGTAGGTCAGCAGCAGGGGCTCCAGGTTCGCGCGCGTGGCGCGCATCAGGGCGGCACGGTCGGCGACCACGGGCGGCATGACGTCCTCGTGCGGCAGCACCACGCCCTCGGCGGGCTCCGAGACCCGCAGCGCGCCGATGATTCCGCGCTGGAGCATGCCGCCCCCGTCCCGCTGCTCGTAGACGTACAGGCCGGGCTCCGGGTCCGCGGCGAGGATGCCCTCGTCCAGCCAGCGGCGCAGGGTGTCGGCGGCCTGCTCGGTGCCGGCGCTCGGGGTGCCGGCCTGGGGGAGGATCAGGCGGACGATGTTGTGCGGGTCGGCAGACTGGAGGTGGTGTACTCCGTCGGGGCGTACGACGACGTCGTACGGCGGAGAGGTGACGGCGGCGAGGCTGCCGACCCGGTCGGGGTCGTAGCGAAGGCCGCGGAACGTGGTGAGTTCCAGGCCTCGGGGCGCCGTTGCTTCCGAGTGACCTGCAGTGTTCATCCCGGCATCGTACGTGTGTCAGTGCTGTGCGGGATGATCGGGGGAAAGGCCTTCGAACGAGGAGCGATGTGGAATGAGCCAGGCGGTCAGGACGAGTCCCGAGGGCAGTGGGCAGCCCCTGAGCGAGGCGTACGACACGGCGCTGCTCGATCTGGACGGGGTGGTGTACGCGGGCGGTGACGCCATCGCGCACGCGGTCGACTCGCTGGCCCTGGCGCGCTCCGGCGGCATGCGTCTGGCGTACGTCACGAACAACGCGCTGCGGACCCCGGACACGGTGGCCGACCATCTGACGGAGCTGGGCATACCGACGGGCGCCGATGACGTCATCACCTCCGCGCAGGCGGTCGCGCGGCTGATCAGCGAGCAGGTGCCGGCCGGGGCGCGGGTGCTGGTCATCGGTGGCGAGGGGCTGCGGGTGGCGCTGCGCGAGCGGGGGCTGACCCCCGTGGACTCGGCGGACGACGATCCGGCCGCGGTCGTGCAGGGGTACGGCGGGCCCGATCTGACCTGGGGGCGGTTCGCGGAGGCGTCGTACGCGGTGGCGCGTGGGGTGCCGTGGTTCGCCTCCAACACCGATCTGACGATTCCGAGCGGGCGGGGCATCGCGCCGGGCAACGGCGCGGCCGTTCAGGTCGTTCGGATCGCGACCGGTGCGGAGCCGCAGGTGGCGGGCAAGCCGTTGCCGCCGATGCACAAGGAGACGATCATCCGTACCGGTGCCGAGCGGCCCCTGGTGGTCGGGGACCGGCTGGACACGGACATCGAGGGTGCCGGCAACGGCGGGGTGGACTCGCTGCTGGTGCTCACCGGCGTCACCGACGGCGCCCAGCTGCTCGCGGCGCCGCCGCGGCACCGGCCGACGTATGTGGACGCGGATCTGCGCGGCCTGCTCACCGGGCAGCCGGAGGTCGTCCGGCAGGGTGGCGGTTTCCGCTGCGGCGGGTTCACGGCGACGGCCGGGGCGGACCGTGTGGAGTTGGAGGGCGACGGGGAGGCGCTGGACGGGCTGCGGGCGCTGTGCGCGGCGGCCTGGACGGCGGCCGGGGAGGGCTCCTGCGAGCTGGACGGGGGGAAGGCGCTGGCGCGTCTCGGACTGTGAGGCGGACCGGGACCCCCAGGGATCGAATTCAAGAGCGAGGGTAGGCTAACCTAACCTCGTGTTGGTCGACAGTCCTCCGGAACAGTGCGCGGAGACCGCCCCCGCGCCCCCAACCCGCCGGGCGGCAAGGGCCTTTGGGCTCCTGCTCTCCGCCGCGATCCTGGTGCTCGTCGCTCTGGCGAGCATCGCGATCGGGGCGAAATCGCTGTCGCTGGACCAGGTCTGGCACGGCCTGTTCCACGGCACGGGCACCTACGGCGACGTCGTCGTCGACGAGCGGCTCGCGCGCACGGTCCTCGGCCTGCTCGCCGGTGCCGCGCTCGGCCTCTCGGGCGCGGTGCTGCAGGCGCTCACCCGCAATCCGCTGGCCGACCCCGGGCTGCTCGGGATCAACGCCGGAGCCTCCGCCGCCGTCGTCACCGCCATCACCTACTTCGGTGTCACCAGCCTCACCGGCTATGTGTGGTTCGCCTTCTTCGGGGCGGCGGCGGTCGGCGCGCTGGTGTGGCTCCTCGGCGGCAGCAGAGGCGCCACCCCGGTGCGGCTCGCGCTCGCCGGCACGGCGATCAGCGCCGCCCTGTACGGCTATCTCCAGGCCGTGATGATCACGGATGACGCGGCGCTGGGCACGATGCGCTTCTGGACGGTGGGTTCGCTGGCCTCGGCCACGAACTCGACCATCCTTCAGGTGCTGCCGTTCCTCGCGGTCGGCACGGCCTTGGCGCTCGGGCTGGCCCGGCCGCTGAACGCCGTCGCGATGGGCGACGACACCGCCCGCGCCCTCGGCGCCAACCTGGGCCGCACCCGGGCGCTCGCCATGCTGGCCGCCACCGTGCTGTGCGGTGCCGCCACCGCCGCCTGCGGACCGATCGTGTTCGTCGGCCTGATGGTCCCGCACGTCGTGCGCTCCTTCACCGGCCCCGACCTGCGCTGGATCCTGCCGTACGCCACGGTCCTGTCGCCCGTGCTGCTGCTCGGCGCCGATGTCGCCGGCCGGGTCGTGGCCCGCCCCTCGGAGCTTCAGGTCGGCATCGTCACCGCGATCATCGGGGGCCCGGTCTTCATCTTTCTCGTACGACGGCGGAGGACGGCCCAACTGTGAAGACCCGATCCATGAACCGGGCCGTACGCGCTCCCGGCGGGCTCTCCCTGCGCCTGGACCTGCGGGCCCTGATCGTCGTCGCCTTGCTGCTGGTCGCCGCCTGCGCGGCCGGCGTGGCGCTGATCGGCACCGGCGACGCGAAGATCCCGGCGGCCGACGTGCTCCGGACCCTCGCCGGGCACGGCACCGCCTACCAGGACTTCATCGTCAACGAGCTGCGGCTGCCGCGGGTCCTGGTCGGGCTGCTGGTCGGTGCCTCGCTCGGCCTCGGCGGCGCCCTGTTCCAGTCGGTCTCGCGCAATCCGCTCGGCAGCCCGGACGTCCTCGGCCTCTCCCAGGGGTCGACCGCCGGCGCGCTGGTCGTGATCGTGCTGATGTCCGGCAGCACGACGCAGGTCACCGTCGGCGCCCTGATCGGCGGCCTCGCGACCGGCCTCGCCATCTATCTGCTCGCGTGGAAGCAGGGCGTGCACGGATACCGGCTGGTCCTGGTCGGCATCGGAGTCTCCGCGATCGCCACCGCCGTCAACGGCTATCTGCTCACCAAGGCCGACATGGTCGACGCGGCGCGGGCCGTCGTGTGGATGACCGGCTCCCTCGACGGCCGTGACTGGGACCAGGTCTGGCCGCTGCTCGCGCTGTGCGCCGTCCTCGTCCCGGTGGTCCTCGCGGGCGCCCGCGGCCTGCGGATGACGGAGATGGGCGACGACGTCGCGAACGCCCTCGGGGTGCCGGTGCAGCGGGTGCGGCTGGTGCTGATGGTGTGTGCCGTCCTGCTCGTCGCGGCCGCTACGGCCGCCGCCGGGCCCGTCTCCTTCGTCGCGCTCACCGCGCCCCAGCTCGCCCGGCGCCTGACCCGCTCGCCGGGCCCCAACCTGGTGCCCTCGCTGTGCATGGGCGCCGCCCTGCTGGTCGCCGCCGACTGGGCCTCCCAGCGCGCCTTCGGCGCCGACCAGCTGCCCGTCGGCGTGGTCACCGGCGTCCTCGGCGGCGGCTATCTGCTGTGGCTGCTGGTCACCGAGCGCAGGGCGGGCCGGATATGAGCGCCGTCGCCGAGTCAGTCAGCAAGAGGAGCACTGTGAACCGCCTGTCCGCCGAGAACGTCACCCTCGCCTACGACCAGCGCGTCATCGCCGAGCAGTTGTCGGTGGAGATCCCCGACAACTCCTTCACGGTGATCGTCGGCCCGAACGCGTGCGGCAAGTCGACGCTGCTGCGGGCGCTGTCGCGGATGCTCAGGCCGAGCGAGGGCCGGGTGCTGCTCGACGGGCAGGTCATCCAGTCGATGCCCGCCAAGAAGGTCGCGCGCACCCTCGGCCTGCTGCCGCAGTCGTCCATCGCGCCCGACGGCATCACCGTCGCCGACCTCGTCGGCCGGGGCCGCTACCCGCATCAGGGGCTGCTGCGCCAGTGGTCGGCCGAGGACGAGCGGGTCGTCCAGGAGTCGATGCGGCAGACCGGCGTCGCCGAGCTGGCCGACCGGTACGTGGACGAGTTGTCCGGCGGACAGCGGCAGCGGGTGTGGATCGCCATGGCGCTCGCCCAGCAGACGCCGCTGCTCCTGCTGGACGAGCCGACCACCTACCTGGACATCCAGCACCAGATCGACGTCCTCGACCTGTGCGCCGAGTTGCACGAGACCCAGGGCCGCACCCTGGTCGCCGTACTGCACGACCTCAACCACGCCGCCCGCTACGCCACCCACCTCATCGCGCTGCGCGGCGGCGAGGTGATCGCCGAGGGCGCCCCGAACGACATCGTCACCGCCGAGCTGGTGGAGCAGGTGTTCGGGCTCCGCTGTCAGGTCATCGACGACCCGGAGACCGGTACGCCGCTGGTGGTGCCGGCCGCGCGCAAGGCACGCGCCGAGCGGCAGCGGCTCACCACGGCTTCCTGAGGAGGGTCACAGCAGCTTCCGGAGCCGGAACAGATCCAGCAGGCTCGCCTCCAGCTTCACCCGGCCCGTGCCCCAGGCGGTCGCGAAGTTCAGCTCTCCGCCCACCAGGGCCACCAGGTCGTCCCCGGCCATGGCGAGCCTGATCTGCGCCTTCTCCCGCGGCGGACCGGGGTGCGTGTCGTCGACGTCGATCCGCCCGCCCGTCATCCGGCCGGCGAAGGTGATGTCCAGATCGGTGATGTGACAGCTCACCGACCGGTCCAGGGCGGCGGCCGCGCCGACGTCGCCATCGGCCCCCTGCATATTGTCCGAAAGCTTTCCCAGTGCGGCGCGGCACTCCTCGATCGTGGCCATCGCCCACGACGGTACCCCAGCGGTTCGGGGTAGCGTCGGGGCATGAGCGACTCGGTTCCGCAGACGGCCGTCCAGGCGGAGGCGGCACAGGCCGCGGAGGCCTACGACCCCGCCGCGCCCGCCCCCCTGGACGTCCCTCGCACCCCCACCGGCAACGCCGACGTCGACGCCCAGCTGGAGCGGCTGGCCGACGCCGACCACCTCGCCGCCGACGGACACGTCGAGGTGTACGAGGATGTACACCGGGGGTTGCGTGACGCGCTCACCGCGCTCGACGCCCGCCCGGGACCCCCGGCCCCCACACCCTCGTACCACCGAAGCAGGAGCTGAACCGAACGTGGCAGGAGTCGCACGCCGCCGTCTGGACACGGAGCTGGTCCGCCGGAAGCTGGCGCGCTCGCGTGAGCACGCCAGCCAGCTGATCGCCGCCGGACGGGTCACCGTCGGCAAGACCGTGGCGACCAAGCCGGCCACCCAGGTGGAGACCGCCGTCGCGATCGTGGTCCAGGCCGACGACGGCGATCCCGACTACGTCTCCCGGGGCGGCCACAAGCTGGCCGGCGCGCTCGAGGTCTTCGTGCCGCAGGGGCTCGTGGTCGAGGGCCGGCGAGCGCTGGACGCCGGGGCTTCCACCGGCGGCTTCACCGATGTCCTGCTGCGTGCGGGCGCCACCCGTGTCGTCGCGGTGGACGTCGGGTACGGACAGCTCGCCTGGTCTCTGCAGAGCGATGAACGCGTCACCGTCAAGGACCGTACGAACGTACGCGAGTTGACGCTCGAAGCGATCGACGGGGAACCTGTGGATCTTGTCGTGGGCGATCTGTCCTTCATCCCGCTCGGGCTGGTGCTGCCGGCCCTGAAGCGGTGCGTGAAGCCCGACGCCGACCTGGTGATGATGGTCAAGCCGCAGTTCGAGGTGGGGAAGGAGCGGCTCGGCAGCGGGGGTGTCGTACGGAGTCCGCAGCTGCGGGCGGAGGCCGTGCGGGCAGTGGCCGAGAAGGCCTGGGAGCTGGGGCTCGGGGTGCGTTCGGTCACCGCCAGTCCGCTGCCCGGGCCCTCGGGGAACGTCGAGTACTTTCTCTGGCTGCGGGCGGGGGCACCCCAGGTGGACCCGGCCGAAGTCGACCGTGCAGTGGCGGAGGGGCCGCGTTGACACAGAACCTGGCGCGTACTGTTTTCCTGCTCGCCCACACCGGGCGGCCCGCGGCGATCCGCAGTGCGGAACTCGTCGTCAAGGGCCTGCTGCGGCATGGCATCGGGGTGCGGGTGCTGGAGGAGGAAGCGCGCGACCTGCCGTTGCCCGACGAGGTGGGGCTGGTCAAGGAGGCGACTCCGCAGTGCCTCGACGGATGCGAGCTGCTGATCGTGCTCGGCGGCGACGGCACGCTGCTGCGGGGGGCGGAGTTCGCACGGGCCTCCGGGGTGCCGATGCTCGGCGTCAACCTCGGCCGGGTCGGGTTCCTCGCGGAGGCCGAGCGGGACGACCTCGACCGGGTGGTCGACCGGGTGGTGGCACGGTCGTACGAGGTCGAGGAGCGGATGACCGTCGATGTCGTCGTGCATCGCAACGGCGACATCGTGCACACGGACTGGGCGCTGAACGAGGCGGCCGTGCAGAAGGCGGGCGCCGAGAAGCTGCTGGAAGTCGTGCTGGAGATCGACGGGCGGCCGGTGACGGGGTTCGGGTGCGACGGGGTCGTCCTGTCGACCCCCACCGGGTCGACGGCGTACGCGTTCTCCGCGGGCGGGCCCGTGGTGTGGCCCGAGGTCGAGGCGCTGCTGATGGTGCCGATCAGCGCGCACGCGCTGTTCGCCAAGCCGCTGGTCACCTCGCCGGACTCGGTGCTCGCGGTGGAGGTGCTGCCGCACATTCCGCCGGGCGTGCTGTGGTGCGACGGGCGGCGGACCATCGAGCTGCCGCCGGGGGCGCGGGTGGAGGTGCGGCGGGGGGCGGTCCCGGTGCGGCTGGCCCGGTTGCACCACTCGTCCTTCACGGACCGGCTCGTGGCCAAGTTCGCGCTGCCGACCACCGGATGGCGCGGGGCGCCGCACTGAGCCGTCGGTGACGGCCTTCGCGCGTACTCCATCCCGGGCAGGCCGTGCCCTGTCCGGGTGGACGGAGTCGGCTTGGCATATTTTTCCGGCATAGACCGGATATATCTCGCTGTGCATCGCAGTTCCGACCCGAGCTGGCAGGCCCGGCTGTGCGGCAGGCCGGCACCAAGGAGACGCCGATGAATCAGCAGCACGTGGCCTTGGCCGGCAGCACACGCCCGGCCAAGGCCGACGCGACCCGGCTGCGGGACGCCGACCCCCAGCACCGGGTGAACGTGACCATCACCCTCCGTGGCAAGGTGGCCCCCGCCGACCAGATCCCGGTCGAGCGGCGCCAGGACGCCGAGACGACGAAGGCGGTCCTCGAACGGTACGGCCTCACCGTCGACCAGGTCCGGCTCTCACCCGGCAGCATCGTGGTCAGCGGCCCCGTCGCCGCCATGGACGCCGCCTTCAAGGCGAACCTCGGCATCTACCACAGCGCCACCCAGGGCGACTTCCGCGGCCGCGAGGGCGAACTGCAGATCCCCGCCGACCTCGAGGGCATCGTGACCGGCGTCTTCGGCCTGGACGAGCGGCAGATGGCCCGGCGCAAGTCGGGCCGGGGCTCCGGCTTCCAGGGGGCGATGACACCGGACGACCTGGAGCGGCTGTACAACTTCCCGGCCGGTGACGGGGACGGGCAGGGCATCGGCGTCGCCGAGTTCGGCGGCTTCTACTTCCAGGAGGACCTGCAGGCCTTCTGCAGCGCGCACAACCGGCCGACGCCGCAGGTCGCGGTGGTGCCCCTGAGCTACGACCCGCCGAGGTCGGTGCAGGAACTCCAGCAGCTGCCACCCGACCAGCAGCAGTTCGCGGCCGAGGCGGGCGGCGAGGTGATGATGGACGTGCAGATCGTCGCCGGCCTCTGCCCGGCGGCCCGGATCTCCGTCTACTTCGCCATGTTCGACCAACGAGGCTGGATCGAGCTGCTCGACCGGGTCATCGCCGACCGGCCGGTGAGCGTGCCCATCAGCTGGGGCCTGACCGAGGACCACCCCAGCTGGTCGGCCAACGCGCTCCGGGAGATCAACAAGCGCCTCGAGGGGCGGCGGACGCGGGCATCACGGTCTGTGTCGCCTCCGGCGACGACGGCTCGGGCGACCAGATCCCGGACGGCCGGGCGCATGTCGACTTCCCCAGCTCCAGCCCCTTCGTACTGAGCGCCGGCGGCACGATGATCGACGAGTCCGGCCAGGAAGTCGCCTGGTGGCAGGCGCCCGGGCACCGCACCCGGCACGGGGGCGGCGCCAGCGGCGGCGGAGTCTCCACGACGTTCGACCGCCCGGCCTACCAGCGGAACATCAACATCGACTCCCTGAACCCGGGCAGTATCAAGGGGCGGGTCCTGCCGGACGTCGCGGCGCTCGCCGGGCCGCCGTTCTACGACCTGACGCTCCTCGGCAGGCCGGCGCCCAACGGCGGCACCAGCGCCTCCGCGCCGTTGTGGGGCGCCCTGATCGCCCGGATCAACGCCTTGCTGCCCTCGGACAAGCGCCAGCGTTTCCTCACACCGCTGCTCTACGACAGCGGCACCAACGGCCGCCCGCTCGGCGAGGTCGCCTGCCGTGACATCGCGGTCGGCCACGACAACGGCTCCCACCCGCCGGCGGTGGGCTACCCGGTCAAGGCGGGGTACGACGCGGTCACCGGGTACGGCGTGTGCGACGGTGTCGCCCTGCTCAAGGGGCTGCACTGAGGGCACCGCACTGAGGGCGCCGCGCAGGAGCATCGTGCGGACGGCCCTGCACTCGCCCGGGTGACACCGCGCGGCCCGGACGCCTGCGTCACCTGCTTCTTCACACAACCGGGCCGGGGCCCGTCGCACTCCCGGCCCAAGACCTCGTAAGGTCTTGTCCGTGTTGGAGGAGATGCGGATACGGTCGCTCGGGGTCATCGACGATGCCGTCGTCGAGCTGTCACCCGGGTTCACCGCCGTCACCGGTGAGACGGGTGCGGGCAAGACCATGGTGGTCACCAGCCTCGGGCTGCTGCTCGGCGGGCGGGCGGACCCGGCGCTCGTGCGGATCGGGGCCGAGAAGGCGGTCGTGGAGGGACGGGTCACCCTTCCCGCGGACGCCGGCGCCGTCGTACGCGCCGAGGAGGCCGGGGCGGAGCTGGACGACGGGACCCTGCTGATCAGCCGTACCGTTTCCGCCGAGGGACGGTCCCGGGCACATCTGGGCGGGCGGTCGGTGCCGGTCGGGCTGCTCGCCGAGCTGGCCGACGACCTGGCGGCCGTGCACGGGCAGACCGACCAGCAGGGCCTGCTGAAGCTGTCCCGGCAGCGGCAGGCGCTGGACCGGTACGCGGGCGACACCGTCGCCGTGCCCCTCACCAAGTACACCGAGGCCTACCGTCGGCTGCGCGCCGTCTCCGCCGAGCTGGAGGAGATCACCACGCGCGCGCGTGAGCGGGCGCAGGAAGCCGACATGCTGCGGTACGGGCTCGATGAGATCGCCGCCGTCGAGCCACGGGCCGGCGAGGACGTCGAGCTGGCCGAGGAGGCCGAGCGGCTCGGGCACGCCGAGGCGCTGTCGTCGGCCGCCACGGCCGGGCACGCCGCCCTCGCGGGCAATCCCGAGGACCCCGAGGGGATCGACGCCTCGACCCTCGTCGCCGGTGCCCATCGGGCCCTGGAGGCCGTGCGCTCGCACGATCCGGCGCTGGCCTCCCTCGCCGACCGGATCGGCGAGATCGGGATCCTGCTCGGCGACGTCGCCGGGGAGCTGGCCGGGTACGCCGACGATCTCGACGCCGATCCGCTGCGGCTGGCCGCCGTGGAGGAGCGCAGGGCGGCCCTGACCGCCCTCACCCGCAAGTACGGGGACGACGTCAACGCCGTGCTGGCGTGGGCCGAGCACAGCGCCGCCCGGCTCACCGAGCTGGACGGCGACGACGAGCGGCTCGGGGAGCTGACCGCGGAGCGGGACGCGCTCCGTACCGAACTGGGCGCACTCGCCCAGGCGTTGACGGACGCGCGGACCGAGGCGGCCGCGCGGTTCGCCGCCGCCGTGACGGCCGAGCTGGCCTCGCTGGCGATGCCCCACGCGCGCGTGTCCTTCGACCTCCGGCAGACCGAGGACCCGGAGGGCGTCGAGGTCGGCGGCCGGGCCGTCGCGTACGGGCCGTCGGGCGTGGACGAGGTCGAGCTGCTGCTCGCCCCGCACCCGGGCGCCCCGCCCCGGCCCATCGCCAAGGGTGCCTCCGGCGGTGAGCTGTCCCGCGTGATGCTCGCCGTCGAGGTCGTGTTCGCGGGCACGGACCCTGTGCCGACCTACCTCTTCGACGAGGTCGACGCAGGTGTGGGCGGCAAGGCCGCGGTCGAGATCGGGCGGCGGCTGGCGAAGCTCGCCAGGACCGCGCAGGTCGTGGTCGTCACCCATCTGCCCCAGGTCGCCGCGTTCGCCGACCGGCAGCTGCTGGTCGAGAAGACCAACGACGGCTCGGTCACCCGGTCCGGCGTGAAGGTGCTGGAGGGCGAGGAGCGGATCCGCGAGCTGTCGCGGATGCTGGCCGGCCAGGAGGACTCCGAGACGGCCCGCGCGCACGCGGAGGAACTGCTGGCGACGGCACGGGCGGACGGGTGAGGGGGAGGAGCAGGGCGGGCGCCTTCGTGCTGGCCGCCGCCGTCACCGGCGCGGGCCTGGCCGCCCTGCGCCGCAACGCGCCCGGTTCGCGGGCGGATTGGGAGCGGAAGAACCACGCCGGGCGGACCGTCGAGCTGTACGCCGGGCCCGCATCCGCCGTCGGCGTGGCGCTCTCCGCCGCCCGGGTGCATCCCGCCGCCGGCGCCGCCGTGCTGGCCGCCGGCGCCTGCGGGGCCTACGACGACGTCGCCGGGCATGTCCGCGGGGACACCCGGCGCGGCTTCCGGGCGCATCTCGGGGCGCTGAGGAACGGCGAAGTCACCAGCGGCGCCGTGAAGTTGTTCGGGATCTCGGCCGCCGGGCTGGTCGCGGGAGCGCTCATGAAGGAGCGCCCGCTCGACAAGCTCCTCGCCGGGATCGTGATCGCCGGTGGGGCGCACTTCGTCAACCTCGTCGACGTACGGCCCGGACGGGCCGTCGGCGCGGTGCTCGCGCTCGGCGCGCCGGGACTGCTGCGCAAGGGGCCCGGGGCCGAGCTGTCGGCCGCCGCGATGGGTGCCGCCGCGGCCGTCCTGCCCGAGGATCTCGCGGAGCGCATGATGATCGGGGACACGGGGGCGCACGCGCTCGGCGCGGCGCTGGGGGCGGCCGTCGTGGCCGGAAACCGGCGCCCCGGCCTGCTGGTGCACGCCGTCGCGGTGGTGGCCGCCGCCGTGTACGGCGACCGGGTGACCGCCTTTGCGCGCTCGCTGTGACCGTCTGACCTCGCGGGACGCGGTCGTACGGGGTTCGGCCGGGCCGTTTCGACTCACCCGTGTGGGTGACGTGCTCCGGCGCATTGCCCCGGCCCGCCGCACTGTGCGCCCTCCGGATTTCCCGTAACGGCCCGTCGCCCTGGCATGCTTGAGGGACCACGGTCCGCGCAGGAGGCGCGCGGGGTACGCCCGTCCGCCCCCGTGAGCCCGCTACCTTCTGTACGTTTCCTCGTGACCGCCCACGTCGAACCAGGAGCCCCGGCCCCGTGAGCCCCCTGAGCAGCAACGCGCCGCACGGCCAGTCGACGCTGCGCACCGTGCAGGTGCTGGGCGGAGGCAACGCCGGCAGCAGCGCGCATGTGCGCTCGCTGGCCGAGGGGCTCGTGGCAAGGGGCGTACGGGTCACGGTGTGCGCCCCCGTCGAGGCGGATCGCGCCTACGACTTCACCGGCGCCGGTGCCGAGCACGTGCATGTGCCGCGCAGCAGCGACCCGGCCTCCGTGGCCGCGCTGCGGGCGGCCTGCACCCACGCCGACCTGGTGCACGCGCACGGACTGCACGCCTCCTTCCGGGCCGTGCTGGCGCTCAGCGGCCGGCGCACCCCGCTGGTGGTCACCTGGCACGACCGGGCCCAGGCGCAGGGCGCGCGGGCGCAGTTCCTGCGGTTGCTGGAGCGGCGGGTGGTGCGCACGGCGGCCGTGGTCCTCGGCGCCAGCTCGGATCTGGTGGACCGGGCCCGGAGCACGGGGGCGCGGGACGCCCGGCTCGCCGCCGTCGGCCTGCCGGGGTACCGGCGGCCCGTCCCCCTCGACGACCCCGACCGGCTGCGCCCCAAGGTCCGGGCCGAACTCGGCGCCACCGGGCGTCCGTTGCTCATCGCGGTCGGCTCCCTCGACCGGCACCGCGGCTACGACGTCCTGCTCGACGCGGCCCGCGCCTGGCGGGACCTCGATCCGGCGCCGCTGGTCGTCATCGCCGGGGAGGGACCGCAGCGGCCGGTCATACAGCGGCGGATCGAGGACGAGGGGCTGCCGGTGCGGCTCATCGGCCGCCGCGAGGACGTGCCCGAACTGCTCGCCGCCGCCGATCTGGCGCTGCTGACGAGCAGTTGGGAGTCGCGCTCCGTCCTCGCCCAGGAGGCGATGTACGCACGCGTGCCGCTGGTCGCCACCCGGGTCGGCGGCATCCCCGACCTCGTGGGCGACGCCGCCGAACTCGTGCCGTACGGCGACCCGGAGGCGCTCGCGGACACCGTCGTACGGCTCCTCGCGGATTCCGCGCGCCGGGAGGCGCTGCGCGAGTCGGGGGTACGGCAGACCGCCGGCTGGCCGACCGAGGACGAGACGGTCGCCCAAGTGCTCAGCGTGTACGACGAGTTGACCCAGCCCCGCCCGCTCGCCTAGAGCACGTGACGGCGGGCCCGGAGGGCCAGGCTCAGTGCCAGGACCGTCTGCGGGTCGTCGAGGTCCGTGCCGAGCAACTCACCGATGCGGGCGAGCCGGTTGTAGAGGGTCTGCCGGTTCAGATGCAGTTCGCGGGCCGTCTCCGCCTTGCGCCCGGCGTGGGCCAGATAGGTCTCCAGGGTCGGCAGCAGCGGCGGCTTGGAGCGGTGGTCGTGGTCGCGCAGCGGGCCGATGGCGCGGTCCACGAACGCGGCGAGGTCCGGATGGTCGCGCAGCCGCCACAGCAGCAGGTCGATGTCGAGGCGGCGGGCGTCGTACCAGGGCCGGTCGGTCAGGCCCTGTGCGGCGGTCGCCGTCTCCGCCGCGTGCCGCAGCCCGGCCGAGGCGGCGGCCCAGCCGCCCGCCACGCCGACGACCACGACCGGCGGCGGCGAGCCCGGCCGGCGCATCCCGGCTCGCTCCACGCCCGCCCGCAGCGCCGCCGCGACCCGGTCGGCGACCGCCGAGCGCTCCGACTCCGAACGCAGTCCGAGCAGCACCAGCACCCGGCCCTCCACCGGCCGAACCCCCAGCAGCACCGGCACCCCCACCGCCGCCAGCTCCTCGGACACCGCCCGCGCCAGCACGGCCCAACCCCCGCCGGGGGAGAGGGAGTCGCCGATCCGCATCACCACCGGCAGCAGCGGGCTGTCACCGGGCTTGAAGCCGAGGACCCGGGCCTGCGCCGGGGCGTCCTCCGCGGTGATCCGGCCCTCGGCGAGATCGGTGAGGAAGTCACCGCGTCCGCGGGCCGCCAGCTCCTCCTCCTGGCGGGCCTGCATCAGCACCACGGCAAGGATGCCCGCGGCCCGCTCGGCGGCGATCCGGTGCACGGGCGCCAGCGGTGCGCGCACCGGCAGCAGAACGAGGCGGGCGCGGACCGAGCCCGCCGTACCGGGGCCGCCGCCGGGCACGTCCACCAGTACCGAACCGGTGGGCGGCGGCGCGTCCTTGTGCGGACCGCGCAGCCCCTCCCACACCTGGAGCGGATCCGCCCCCTGCGGCCCCTCCCCGGCGGCGTACAGCAGGCGGCCGTCGGCGGTCTCCAGGAACACCGGGTTGCCGCTGAAGTCCGCCAGGATGCCGAGCACCTGAGGCACCCCGCCGCCGCCCAGCAGCGCCTCGGTGCAGCGCCGGTGCACCTCCTCGGCCCGCTGGAGCAGCGCGTAGTGCCCGTTGACGATCTCGGTGTGGATCTCCTCGGTCACCGTCACGAACGGCACCTCGCGGTGCAGCTGGACCAGCGGCAGCCCCGCCGCGCGTGCGGTGTCCACCAGGGCGGCTGGCAGCCGGGTGAAGCGCGGTCCCAGCTCCACCACCAGGGCGGCGATGCCGCGCTCGGCGAGGGTGCGCACGAACGCCCGCTGCTCGGCCGGGCGGGTGCCGAGGCCGTAGCCGGTGGTGAGCAGCAGTTCGCCGCCCTTGAGCAGTGAGGCGATGTTCGGCACCTCGCCCGCGTGCACCCAGCGCACGGTGCGCCCCAGCCGGTCGGCACCCGCCACGATCTCCGGCAGCCCGCTGCGCAGCCCGGGCAGCTCCAGTGCCCGCTGCACGGTGATCCCGGCGCCCTGGGTGTCGAATCGGTGGTCCGTACGGCTGTCCATGCAGCGGACGCTACCTGCGGGAACGCCCGCAGGACAGCTCCGGGCGCGCACCCGGGAAACCTGTGCCGCTCACACCGGCCGGATGTTGTGGTTGAAGCGGAAGACGTTGTCGGGGTCGTAGTGGCGTTTCACCTTCGCCAGGCGCAGGGTGTTCGCCTCGCCCAGCCCCGCCCGCACCCGCTCCGGGCCCTCGTCGCCGATGAAGTTCAGATAGACGTCCCCGGTGCTCCAGGGCCGTACGTCGGCGCGGACGTCCCGGACCCAGGCGATCGCCCGCTCGTCATCGGCCGGGTCCGCCCAGATCCCGAACGGGTGCGCGGCCCAGGGCGCGTCCCGGTACGGCACCGGGTACGTGTGCGGACCGGCGGCGATCGCCCCGCCCTGCGGGAACAGGATCTGCTGGCTGCGGCTCGGCATCGGCATGCTGTCCGCGCGGGCGCAGAAGACGTCCACCAGCTCGTCCGGCAGACCGGTCAGATACTCCGCCGACCAGTAGTTCCGCATCCCCGTGGGATGGTCGAACATGCACTGCGCATCGGCGTACGGCACGGTGCCGGCCAGCTCCACCTCGTGCGGCAGCGCCAGCAGCGGTTCGGCGAGCCCTCGCATGCTCGCCTCGTCGCCCGCGTAGGTGAGCAGCAGCCCGCACAGCAGCGTGCCGACCAGGTGCGGGGGTACGAACGCCTCCGGTGGCGCGGCCGCGTACAGCACGGCGCCGCCGGCCTCGTCGGGTCCGCCGAGGACGACTTCGCGAAAGGCGCGGACCGCCTCGGGGCCGAGCCGCGGTTCGTACATCAGCAGCGCGATGGAGAACACCGGCAGCTCGTGCAGCTCCAGGGTGAGCGCGGTGGCGACGCCGAAGTTGCCGCCGCCGCCGTGCAGCGCCCAGAACAGTTCGGGGTTCTCGTCGACGTTCGCGTGCACCCGCTCGGCGTCGGCGGTCACCAGTTCCACGCCGACGAGGTTGTCCACGGCGAGGCCGAAGGCGCGGTCCAGCCAGCCGGTGCCGCCGCCGAGGACGAAGCCGCCGACACCGGTGGTGGAGACACGGCCGCCGGTGGTCGCGAGGCCGTACGGCTGGGTGGCCCGGTCCAGCTGGCTCATGGTGGCGCCGCCCCCGATCCGGACCGCCTCGGCCGCCGGGTCGACGGTCACCTCGTGCATCCGGCGCAGGTCCACCACGAGCGCGCCGTCACCGAGCGCCGCCCCGGCCACGCTGTGCCCGCCGCCGCGCACCGCGATCGGCAGATCGAGATCACGGGCGAAGCGCACGGCCCGGACGACATCGGCCGCGTTCGCGCACCGGGCGATCACGGCCGGGCGCCGGTCGATCATCGCGTTGAAGACCGCGCGGGCGTCGTCGTAGCCCGGGTCCCCCGGCGCGACCACCTCGCCGACCAGGTCCTCGCGCAGCCCGGCGAGGGCCGCGCCGGCCTTCGAAGGGGAAGCCATGGTCGTTCTCTTTCCGGAAAGCACCTTTCGTCCGATTACAGCCTAGGTGTGGGCGGTCGGAGGTGTGGACCGGGCGGCCTCGCGCGGAACTTCGGAAGCCGTACCGATTGGCAATACATTCCAATTGGGAAGAGTTCTCATTCTGCTACGGTTGCCGGGTGGGACTCCGGGAGAAGAAGGCGCAGAAGGTCCGCGAGGCGATCTACGACGCGATGCTCACGCTCGCCGAGCGCGACGGCTATGAGGCGGCCACGCTGGAGCAGGTGGCCGAGCGGGCTGAAGTGGCGATCTCCACCGTCTACCGGTACTTCGCGAACAAGGACGCGATCCTGCTCGACCCGGTCGAGCGCGGCGTCGGCGCACTCGCCGGCCTGTTCCGGGCCCGGCCCGAGGACGAGCACGCGGCGGTCTCCCTCGGCTGGACCGTGCGCGCCGCCCTGGACATCGGCCCCGAGCACCTGGCCCGGATCCGCCGGCTGCGCGCGCAGCTGGACCTCGCGCCGGGGCCGAGGGCGCGGTTGTGGGACCTCATGCACCGGGAGCGGCTGCTGCTGGAGGACGCGATCGCGGAGCGCAGCGGCCGCGATCACCTGTGGAACGCCGCCGCCGCGCATCTCACGCTCATGATCGTCGGGATGGCGTACGACCATGAGCGAGACAGCCTGGACGAGACGACGCCTGCCGACTACGCGGACCGCGTCATGGCAATGCTGCACGACAGCGGGAACCCCCTCCCGGTGCGCGCATGACGTCCGCCGCCGCCGACGACGTGACCGACGTGACCGACGTGATCGACGTGATCGACGTGGTGATCGCGGACGATCAGGAACTGGTGCGCGCCGGCTTCGAGATGATCCTCGACGCCCAGCCGGGCATCCGTGTCGTCGGGGTGGCCCGGGACGGTGTCGAATGCGTCGACCTGGCCCGCCGGCTGAAGCCCCATGTGGTGCTGGTCGACATCCGCATGCCCCGGCTGGACGGCCTGGAGGTCACCCGCACCCTCATGGGGGAGCGGACCGGCGACCGCGCGCTGAACGTGGTCGTCATCACCACCTTCGACCAGGACGACTACGTACGCGACGCGTTGCGGTACGGCGCCTGCGGCTTCCTGCTCAAGGACGCGTCCCCCGCGCTGCTGGCCGAGGCCGTGCGGGCGGCCTCGCGCGGCGACGCGCTCGTGTCGCCGGCGGTCACCGTCAGGCTGCTGCGGCAGCTGCGGGGCGCCAGCACCGGTGAACGGCCCCGGGAGGAGGCCGGGTTGAGCGTCCGGGAGACGGAGATCGCGCGGCTGGTGGCCGTGGGCCGCACCAACCAGGAGATCGGCGAGGAGCTGTTCCTGTCGCTGTCGTCGGTGAAGACCTACCTGGCCCGGATCCAGTCCAAGACCGATGCCCGCAACCGTGTCGAGGTCGCGGCCTGGGCGTGGGAACACGGCGTGGTCACCTCGCGGTCCTGAGCGGGCGCCCGCGCCCTCCCGGTTCGGCGCCGCCGTGCGTCAGGGGACCGGAGGGGCGCCCGCGGGGGAGCGGGGCACACTCGCCCGGACCTCCCACTGGCCTGCTGCCGTCGCACCGGACGAGAACGTCCCGTCGAGCGCCTCGACACGTTCCCGCAGCCCGATCAGACCGAGCCCGCTCCGGCCCCCCGCCGGGCTGCCGGTACGCCGCTGCGCCCCGCTGTTGGTCACCGTGACGTGGAGCCACTCCGGATCCGCGTCCAACCGCACGACCACCCGCCCGCCCGGAGCGTGTCGATGCACGTTGGTGAGGGCCTCCTGGACCACCCGGTACACCGACGTCTCGACCTCCGGGCTGAATCTGCTCGTACGGGCCGCCGCGGAGGCTTCCAGCCGTGCCGCGGGCGCGTCGGGCTGCCGCCGCGAGAACTCGGCGACGAGGTCCCCGAGTTCGGAGAGCAGGTCCACCGGGCGCAGGGCCGTGTGGCTCTCCTCGCGCAGCACCCGCACCAGGCGCCGCATCGACTCCAGGGTCTCCGTGCCGGACCGGGCGATGGCCGCCAGGGCCGGATCGACCTTCTCGGGCGCCGTCGCGCAGACCGTCCGGGCCGCGTTGGCCTGCACGATCATGCCCGTCATGTGGTGGGCGATGAGGTCGTGCAGATCCCGGGCCAGCGCAAGGCGTTCGGCGTACCGGACGTCTTGGACGGCGCGCTGTCTGCGGGCCTCCAGCGCGCGCAGGGAGCAGCCGATGAGGACGCACAGCGCGAGCGCGACCGTCAGCACGTAGCCGCCGCCCACGAAGGAGGACAGCGTACGAAAGCGCAGCGGCAGCATCAGCACACCGGCGGCCAGGACGGCACCGGTCCATGCCGCGGTGTGCGTGGGCTGCGCCTCGGCGAGCACCCGGACGATCAGGAACAGCAGTGCGAGGGTCTCCAGGAAGCCCCAGTCCGTCGTGTCCGGCGACACGAACAGGCACACGCCGGTCAGCGCGATGGACATGACCGCGACGCTCACCGACCGGATCGTGAGCGAGGGCGTCCAGCGGGTGTCGGGCAGCGCCAGCACGGCCAGCGGACCGGTGACGAAGACCGGCAGCCAGCGGGTGGGCGCGTTCGAAGGCACGGGTTGGCGCAGTACGGCGAGGTCGGCCACCCAGGTCAGGACCAGGGCCAGCACTGCGGCGGCGGAGATGAGGCGCCGTACCCCCGGCGAAAACGGAAGCTTCCAGTCCACGCCGGCCAGCGTAGAAAGCGGCCTGGCCCCGCGGTGTCGGCCGGATGACCGACACGGCGCGGCCCAGCCCATACCCACGTCTGACGCGGCCGCCGCGCGGGTCGACGCAGCATGGGTGCGGGGCATCGGCGTTCCCCCGGCGCCGGTGCCCCGAGACCCCGTCGACGGCGACGGGGTCCGCGCGAGCAGGCGCCGCCCCCGTACCTCGCCGATGCATGCGCTCCTTCCCCTCCCTCATCGCACGTGTCGACGTTTCGGAGCTTGTCTTCCTCATGGCTACATTCCTGCACCGGCTCGGCCGGGGCGCCTTCACCCGCCGTCGGCTGGTCCTGCTGCTCTGGGCGGTCGTGCTGGGCGTCGTGGGCATCGCCGCGGCCAACAGCAGCGGCAGCGGCAACTCGACCATCACCCTGCCCGGCATCGAGGCACAGAAGGCCTACGACCTGCTCGGCGAGAAGTTCCCCGCCGCCAACGCCGCCGGGGCGAGCGCCCGCGTCGTCATCAGGGCGCCCCACGGGGAGAAGCTGACCGGCGGCGGCCCCCGGGCCGAGGTCACCGCGCTGGTGAAGGGGTTGCGGCACTCCTCGTCGCGCGTCGCCTCGGTCACCGATCCCTTCGCCGCCAAGACCATCAGCGCCGACCGCGGCACCGGCTACGTCCAGGTCACCTACGCGGCCAAGGCGGCCGAACTGACCGACGCGGACCACCGGCACCTGGACGACGCCCTCGGCGCGGCACGCGACCAGGGGCTGACCGTCGAGGCGTCCGGCAGCGCACTGGCGCCCGCGAAGTCCGCCGGCTCCTCCGAGGCGATCGGGTTCGTGCTCGCCGCGGTGATCCTTGTCGTCACCTTCGGCTCCTTCGCCGCGGCCGGCATGCCGCTCGTGACCGCCCTGGTCGGCGTCGGCACCACCCTCCTCGCCGTGACCGCGCTGACCAGCGCCTTCGACCTCAACAGCAGCACCGCGGGCCTGGCGTCCATGCTCGGCATCGCGGTGGGCATCGACTACGCCCTGTTCATCGTCTCGCGCTACCGCTCCGAACGAGCGGCCGGCCACGACGCCCGAGAGGCCGCCGCACGCGCCAACGGCACCGCGGGCTCCGCCGTGGTCTTCGCCGGGCTGACCGTCGTCATCGCCCTGGTCGGCCTGGGCGTGGTCGACCTGCCCGTCCTCACCGCCATGGGCCTGGGCGCCGCCGGTGCCGTCGTCGTGGCCGTCCTGGTCGCCGTCACCCTGGTCCCCGCGCTGCTCGCCTTCGCACCCGAACGAGCCCTCGGCCGTGCCGGTCGCAAGCGGACCGCCGGCACCCCGCGCACGAGCGCGAAGCCGCCTCGTGGAGAGCGCTGGGCGGCCTTCGTCCTGCGTCGGCCGTGGAAGGTCCTGCTCGTCTCGGTCGCGGGCCTGGTCGTGATGGCCCTGCCCACCGCCAAGATCCAACTGGGTCTGCCCGACGACGGGTCCAAGCCCACCTCCAGCACCGAGCGCAAGGCCTACGACATGCTCGCCCAGTCGTTCGGCCCCGGCTTCAACGGACCGCTCACCGTCGTCGTCAGCGACACCGACCCGGCGGTGGCCGAGCAAGCCGTCGGCGAACTCACCGCCGGCATCACCGGAATGAAGGACGTGGCCACCGTCGCCCCGGCCACGTACAACCCGGCCGGTGACACGGCGATGGTCACCGTCGTCCCCAAGAGCGCGCCCGCGAGCGGTGCGACCAAGGACCTCGTCCGCGACATCCGCGCCCGGGCCGCGGACACCCGCGCCGCCACCGGCGCCGAAAGCCTGGTGACCGGCGCCACCGCGATGAACATCGACATCGCCCAGAAGTTCGGCAACGCGATCGTCCCCTACCTGCTGGTCGTCGTCGGCCTGGCCTTCCTCGTCCTGATGCTCGTCTTCCGCTCCGTCCTCGTACCGCTCAAGGCGGCGCTCGGCTTTCTGCTGTCCGTACTGGCCGCCTTCGGGGCCATGGTGGCGGTCTTCCAGTGGGGCTGGTTCAAGGGCCTGCTCGGCGTGCAGACCACGGGGCCGATCATGAGCCTCGTGCCGATCTTCACGGTCGGCATCGTCTTCGGCCTCGCCATGGACTACCAGGTCTTCCTCGTCACCCGCATCCGCGAGGCTTACGTCCACGGCGCCGGCCCCCGCGAGGCGATCACCGAGGGGTTCCGGCACAGCGCCAGGGTCGTCACCGCCGCCGCGCTCATCATGACCGGCGTCTTCGCCGGTTTCATGACCGGCGACGACGCCATGCTCAAGTCGCTCGGTCTCGGTCTGGCCGCCGCCGTCGTCTTCGACGCCTTCGTCGTCCGTATGACGATCGTCCCCGCCGTCCTCGCCCTGCTCGGCACTCGCGCCTGGACACTTCCCGGCTGGATCGACCGCAGGCTGCCCCATGTCGACGTCGAGGGCGAGGGACTCGCCCCCGCCGCACCCGCGGCCCGCGAACCCGTGGTGACGGAAGCCGGGGTCACCGGCGTTCGCTGAGCCGATCGATGCGCCCGCACGCGTGTGCGGGCGCATCGCCGCAAGGGGCCACGAAACCCCGACGAACCCCCGGGAGGGAATCCATGCGCAAAGGCCCGGTCCTCGTCGTCGCGGCGGTCGTCGCCCTGCTGCTCCTGTCGCGGCATGCCCGGCAGCAGACGGCCGGGCTTCCCGACCTGCGCGGGATGACCCTGCGCGGGGCGCAACTGGCGGCCCGAAGCGCGGGGTTCCGTCAGATCGCCGCCGAGGGCGCGCTCGGCCGCCACCGCGTCCCGCTGCTGAGCACGAACTGGACGGTGTGCTCACAGCGGCCGGCGCCCGCGCGCCACAGCCTGACCACTCTGGTCACCGTACGTGTCGTGAAGACGGACGAGGCGTGCCCGCGACAGCGGCCGACCCCGCGGGCTCAGCCGCCGTAAGCCCCCGAAGCCGTCAGGCGCAGGGCCGTGTCGATCAGCGGCACGTGGCTGAAGGCCTGCGGGAAGTTGCCGACCTGGCGCTGCAGCCGCGGGTCCCACTCCTCGGCGAGCAGACCGAGGTCGTTGCGCAGCGCGAGGAGCTTCTCGAACAGCTTGCGGGCCTCGTCCACCCGGCCGATCATCGCCAGGTCGTCCGCCATCCAGAAGGAGCAGGCCAGGAACGCGCCCTCGTCGCCCGGCAGGCCGTCGACGCCCTCGTCGCCGCCCGAGGTCGGGTAGCGCAGGATGAACCCGTCCGGGGTGGACAGCTCGCGCTGGATCGCCTCGATCGTGCCGATGACACGCTTGTCGTCCGGCGGCAGGAAGCCCATCTGCGGAATCAGCAGGAGCGAGGCGTCCAGCTCCTGGGAGCCGTAGGACTGGGTGAAGGTGTTGCGCTCCTTGTCGTAGCCCTTCTCGCAGACGTCCCGGTGGATGTCGTCGCGCAGTTCCTTCCAGCGCTCCAGCGGGCCGTCGGCGTCTCCGGACTCGATGAGCTTGATGGTGCGGTCCACGGCGACCCAGGCCATCACCTTGGAGTGGACGAAGTGCCGGCGCGGGCCGCGCACCTCCCAGATGCCCTCGTCCGGCTCCTGCCAGTGGTCCTCGAGGTAGCGGATGAGCTTGAGCTGGAGCAGGGAGGCGTAGTCGTTGCGGGCCAGGCCCGTCATGTGGGCCAGGTGCAGGGCCTCGGTGACCTCGCCGTAGACGTCGAGCTGGAGCTGGTGGGCGGCGCCGTTGCCGACCCGGACCGGGGCGGAGTTCTCGTAGCCGGGCAGCCAGTCCAGCTCGGCCTCGCCCAGCTCGCGCTCGCCGGCGATGCCGTACATGATCTGCAGGTTCTCCGGGTCGCCGGCGACCGCGCGCAGCAGCCACTCGCGCCAGGCGCGGGCCTCCTCGCGGTAGCCGGTGCGCAGCAGGGACGACAGGGTGATCGCGGCGTCGCGCAGCCAGGTGTAGCGGTAGTCCCAGTTGCGCACCCCGCCGATGTCCTCCGGCAGGGAGGTCGTCGGGGCGGCGACGATGCCGCCGGTGGGGGCGTAGGTGAGGGCCTTGAGGGTGATCAGCGAGCGGACCACGGCCTCCCGGTACGGCCCGTGGTACGTGCAGTGCTCGACCCACTCGCGCCAGAAGTCCTCCGTCGCCTCCAGCGAGGCCTCCGGCTCCGGCAGCGCCGGCGGCTCCTTGTGCGAGGGCTGCCACGAGATGGTGAAGGCGATCCGGTCGCCGGGGGCGACCGTGAAGTCGGCGTACGTCGTCAGCGACTTTCCGTAGGTCTCCGCCTCGGTGTCGAACCACACCGAGTCCGGCCCGGCGACGGCCACCGTGCGGCCCTCGTGCTTGTGCACCCAGGGCACGACCCGGCCGTAGGAGAACCGCATCCGCAGGGCCGAGCGCATCGGCACCCGGCCGGTGACGCCCTCCACGATCCGGATCAGCTGCGGCGCGCCCTCGCGCGGGGGCATGAAGTCGGTCACGCGGACCGTGCCGCGCGGGGTGTCCCACTCCGACTCCAGGACCAGCGAGTCGCCGCGGTAGCCGCGCCGGGCGGCCGTCGGCGGCTGGGCGTCGGCCGCGTGGGCCGGGCCGAGCCGCCAGAAGCCGTGTTCCTCGGAGCCCAGCAGCCCGGCGAAGATGGCATGCGAGTCGAAGCGGGGCAGGCACAGCCAGTCCACTGTGCCGTCCCGGCAGACCAGTGCGGCGGTCTGCATGTCTCCGATGAGTGCGTAGTCTTCGATGCGCCCGGCCACGTGCAACTCCAGTCGAACGGCCACGTCACCCCCGCGCAGGGGGCTGTCGCTAGTGCGGTCAAGGGGTCGTTGTTGTGCGTCGTTGAGCGGTGAAGCAAAGCAGCCCGCCGAGTCCTGAGGCAAAACGACAGTCTTTGCTCAACGAACTGCCGCGCTCTCGTTGTTCCGGGTGATGCAGGCGGGGGTGTGCCCTCGTTCCGGCCGGGCACGGCAGCGAATGTCCGAGCAGGATACGACGCACGTAGATGATCTGCGTGCCGCTCCGGGCAACCCGTGTAGGCCGAACGGGTGAGCAGCGGGTGATATCCGTGTGACCTGTGCGTGCCTGTGGTGACACATGAGGCGAGCCGTTCTCTGCCCGGATCCGGTGTCCGGCTCCGCCCGGACTCCGTGCCCGGACGAGTACGGAGCGTGGCCGGAAGCCATCCCCTCCAGGCGCTGATACCCTGGTAGCCCGTGGACCGGTGGGCGTGAAACCCCCGAACCGCAGCGACGGCACCCCCGGAGCCCTCCGGGCGGGCAGCCGCACCGCATCACAGACAGCGACCACGGGAGCCCCCTCTTGGCCATGCCGCCCAGTGCTTTTCGATCGAGCACAGCCACGACGACCAAGCACATCTTCGTCACCGGGGGCGTCGCCTCCTCGCTCGGCAAGGGCCTGACCGCCTCCAGCCTGGGCATGCTGCTCAAGGCCCGCGGCCTGCGCGTCGTGATGCAGAAGCTGGATCCGTACCTCAACGTCGATCCGGGCACGATGAACCCCTTCCAGCACGGTGAGGTCTTCGTCACCAACGACGGCGCCGAGACCGATCTGGACATCGGACACTACGAGCGCTTCCTCGACCGTGACTTGGACGGCAGTGCCAATGTCACCACAGGCCAGGTGTACTCGACCGTGATCGCCAAGGAGCGGCGCGGCGAGTACCTGGGCGACACCGTGCAGGTCATCCCGCACATCACCAACGAGATCAAGCACCGCATCCGGCGCATGGCGACGGACGAGGTGGACGTCGTCATCACCGAGGTCGGCGGCACGGTCGGCGACATCGAGTCGCTGCCGTTCCTGGAGACCGTCCGCCAGGTGCGCCACGAGGTCGGCCGGGACAACGTCTTCGTCGTCCACATCTCGCTCCTGCCGTACATCGGCCCCTCCGGCGAGCTGAAGACCAAGCCGACCCAGCACTCCGTCGCCGCCCTGCGCAACATCGGCATCCAGCCCGACGCGATCGTGCTGCGCTGCGACCGCGAGGTCCCGACCGCGATCAAGCGGAAGATCTCGCTGATGTGCGACGTCGACGAGGCCGCCGTCGTCGCCTGCCCCGACGCCCGCTCGATCTACGACATCCCGAAGGTCGTGCACACCGAGGGCCTGGACGCCTACGTGGTGCGCAAGCTCGACCTGCCCTTCCGCGACGTCGACTGGACGACCTGGGACGACCTGCTCGACCGCGTCCACAACCCCGACCACGAGATCACCCTCGCGCTGGTCGGCAAGTACATCGACCTGCCCGACGCCTATCTCTCGGTCACCGAGGCGATGCGTGCGGGCGGCTTCGCCAACAAGGCCCGCGTGAAGATCAAGTGGGTCACCTCGGACGACTGCAAGACCGCGGCGGGCGCCAAGGCGGCGCTCGGCGACGTCGACGGCATCTGCATCCCGGGCGGCTTCGGCGACCGCGGTGTGCTCGGCAAGGTCGGCGCGATCAAGTACGCCCGCGAGAACAAGATCCCGCTGCTCGGCCTCTGCCTGGGCCTGCAGTGCATCGTGGTCGAGGCCGCGCGGAACCTGGCCGACGTCCCGGACGCCAACTCCACCGAGTTCGACCCGGCGACCGCCCATCCGGTGATCTCCACCATGGCCGAGCAGATGGACATCGTCGCCGGTGAGGGCGACATGGGCGGCACCATGCGGCTCGGCATGTACCCGGCGAAGCTGGCCGAGGGCTCCATCGTGCGCGAGGTCTACGACGGCAAGGAGTACGTCGAGGAGCGCCACCGCCACCGCTACGAGGTCAACAACGCCTACCGCGCCGAGCTGGAGAAGAAGGCCGGCATCCGCTTCTCGGGCACCTCGCCGGACGGCAAGCTCGTGGAGTACGTGGAGTACCCGCGTGAGGTCCACCCCTACCTCGTCGCCACGCAGGCGCACCCCGAGCTGCGCTCGCGGCCGACGCGTCCGCACCCGCTGTTCGCCGGCCTGGTGAAGGCCGCCGTCGAGCGGAAGATCGCGAAGTAGTACAAGAGCTGTACGGTGGCCGGGGCGCGCGGATGCGGGAGCATCGCGCCCCGGCCGCCGGTGCACGTGTGGAGGGACAGGGCATGACGATCAAGGACAACCCCGAGGAGTGGGAGATCCGGGCGACGGAGACCCCCTTCGTGGGCAACAAGACCTCCGTCCGCACGGACGAGGTGGTCATGCCCGACGGCTCGGTGGCCCGCCGCGACTACCAGGTCCACCCCGGCTCGGTCGCCGTCCTCGCCCTGGACGAGGAGGACCGGGTCCTGCTCATCAAGCAGTACCGCCACCCGGTGCGGCAGAAGCTCTGGGAGATCCCGGCCGGTCTGCTCGACATCCCCGGTGAGAACCCGCTGCACGCCGCCCAGCGCGAGCTGTACGAGGAGGCGCACGTCAAGGCCGAGCAGTGGCGGGTGCTGACCGACGTCTACACCACGCCCGGCGGCTGCGACGAGGCCGTACGGATCTTCCTCGCCCGGGGTCTGTCCGAGGCCGAGGGGGAGCGGTTCGCGGCGGAGCACGAGGAGACCGACATGCAGTACGCGCGTGTGCCGGTCGAGGAGCTGGTGCGCCGGGTCCTGGCCGGTGATGTGCACAACAACTGCCTGGTCGTCGGCGTCCTGTCCCTGGTGGCCGCGCGCGGCGGCGACGGCCTCGACGCGCTGCGCCCCGCCGACGCCCCCTGGCCGGCCCGCCCCTTCGCGTCCTGAGAACGCACCCGTTCGGCGTACTGGTGTGACGATCGCCTGATCCGATCAGGGGATTCGTCCGCCGTGCTCCTCACGGCACGTCGCAGAGCGTGAACTAGGCTCTTGGACGCCCGTAGCGGAAGATCCGGCGGGCTTGCGCGTGCGGTGGGACGGGAGTGTGGCCCGTGACGGATCAGGTGGTGGACACAGGCGGGGTACGGCTACCGGCACACGAGGGCCCGGATGACCAATTCCTGGGCCGTACGCGGGAGTTGAAGGAGCTGCGCGCCGACATCGAGCGCGCGGGTCTGGACACCCTCTCCGGCCGCAAGGCGCCACGCGCGCGTGTGCTGCTCATCGCGGGCCGTCCCGGCTCAGGGCGGACCGCCCTCGCCGAGGAACTCGTGCGCCAGGTCGAGGACCGCTACCCCGACGGGGTCCTGCGGGTCCGGCTCAGCGAGCCCGACGGCACCCCCGTCCCGGTCGGGCGCGCCGCGCGTGAGCTGCTCGCCGCGCTGGAGCTGCCGGCCCCGGCCGGCGCCGCCGAGGACGAGCTGACCGAGGCGGTGCGCGCCGCCCTCGCCGACCGGCGCACGCTGCTGCTGCTGGACGACGCGGCCGGCGCCGAGCAGGTCGACGCGCTGCTGCCGGATGCCCCGGACTGCCTGGTGGTGGCCGTCTCCTCGGGCCCGCTCACCGGTATCGCGGACGTCCGCCCCTGCACCCTGGGCGGCCTGGACACCAAGTCGGCGGTGGAACTGCTGACCCGCTTCACCGGCGCGGTGCGCATCACGGTCGACCCGCGCGCCGCCGAGAGTCTGGTCGAGGCCTGCCACGGCCACCCGGCCGCGCTCGTCCTGGCCGGCGGCTGGCTCGCCGCCCGCCCCCAGGCCGCCGTCTCCGATCTCGCCAAGCGGCTGCGCACCGTCGCGGACGACGGCACGGACCCCACCCCGCTCGCCCGCATCTTCCGCCATACCCACGACGAGCTGCCCGTCCTCGCCGCCCGGATCCTGCGCCTGCTCCCGCTCGCTCCCGCCGGCCTGATCGACCCGCACACCGCCTCGTCCCTCGCCGGCTGCTCGGTGAGCGCCGCCCGCGCCGCCCTGGACGAGTTCGTCGCCCTCGGCCTGCTGCGCGCGGTGGACTCCCCACTGCCCCAGTACGACGTCCCCGGCTGTCTGCACCCGCTGCTGCGCGCCTGCGCCGACAGCCAGGAGCGGCCCGGTGAGCTGCAGCTGGCCCGGGCCCGGATGCTGGAGCGGACCGTACGGCTGCTGCAGTCCTGCCGGGCGATCACCGAGACGGACAACCAGCAGGCCCGGGAGAAGCTGAACGCGATGCCCCGCGAGGTGCGCTTCCCGAGCCCCCGGGCGGCCGCCGACTGGCTGCGCATCCGGCGGCCCGCGCTGCTGGCGTCCGCCCGGCTCGCGGTCGCCGACGGCGAGCTGGACACGCTCGCCCGCCGGCTGATGTCCCAGCTGGTCAGGGCCATGGTGGCGCACGAGGGCACACAGGCCGCGGCCCCCGACCTGTACGACGTGCACAGCCTGGTCCTCGATGTCGCGAGGCGGCGGGGCCTGCCCCGGGAGGAGGCCGCGGCCCTGCTCAACCTGGGCGACGTGGACGCGCAGACCGGCCGTACACAGGACGCGCTGGCACGATATCGATTGGCTTTGGAGGCCGGACGCAGAGCAAATGACCCGTATGCAGCCGGTCGCGCAATGGAATCCGTAGGTGGCGCGTATCAGGAGCTGGGCGACCACGACCGGGCCGCCGACTGGTTCGGCCGGGCCCTGGCCGAGCGGCTGGCCCGGGGCGAGCGCGAGCCGGCCGCCCGGCTCTACGGCCGGATCGCCACCGCCCACACCTATGCGGGCCGTTACGGCGAGGGCCTCAGGAACTGGCGGGCCGCCGTCGCCGGTTACCGCAGGAGCGGCGATGTCGCCGCCCGTGCGCGGGCGTTGAGCGAGCTGGCCCGGGTGCAGGAGTACGCGGGACGGTTCGCGGAGTCGCTGCACACGTGCCAGGACGCGGTGGAGTGGGCGCGGCGCGCCGACGACGTCCGGCTGCAGGCCGCGCTGCAGCTCAGGCTGGCCGACACGCTGGAGCGCCTCGGTGACCCCGCCGCCGCCCGTCTGCACCGCAGTGCGGCCGAGCGCATGCTGGACCAGGAGGCCCCGAAGGACGACGCAAGCCCCAAACAGGACGCGAATGCCTGCGAAATCCGTAGTACATCGAGTGAAGATTGATGCAATGAAAGGCTAGACACTCGGAACACCTTCATTAGACTGGCTCTGCCGCACGTTCTCCTGCGGTGTCTCCCGGTGTGCTCTGCATGCCTGGGTATGTCATGTAATGCACCCCCCATACCCTCTGAGCCAAGGACCGTGATCGACGTGAAGGTCGGCATCCCCCGCGAGGTCAAGAACAACGAGTTCCGGGTGGCCATCACCCCCGCCGGTGTGCACGAGCTGGTGCGCAACGGCCACCAGGTCGTCATCGAGCGGGCCGCCGGCGTCGGCTCCTCGATCACGGACGACGAGTACGTGGCCGCCGGTGCCCAGATCCTGGACACCGCCGACGAGGTCTGGGCCACCGCCGACCTGCTGCTGAAGGTCAAGGAGCCCATCGCGGAGGAGTACCACCGCCTCCGCAAGGACCAGATCCTCTTCACCTACCTGCACCTGGCCGCCTCCAAGGAGTGCACGGACGCGCTCATCGAGTCCGGCACCACGGCCATCGCCTACGAGACCGTCGAGCTGCCGAACCGCGCGCTGCCGCTGCTCGCCCCGATGTCCGAGGTCGCGGGCCGCCTCGCCCCGCAGGTCGGCGCCTACCACCTGATGCGCGCGGCCGGCGGCCGTGGCGTGCTGCCGGGCGGCGTCCCGGGCGTGACCCCGGCCAAGTGCGTGGTCATCGGCGGCGGCGTCTCCGGCTGGAACGCCACCCAGGTCGCCGTCGGCATGGGCTTCGAGGTGACCCTGCTCGACCGCGACATCAACAAGCTGCGCGAGGCCGACAAGATCTTCGGCACGAAGGTCAAGGCGATCATGTCCAACTCCTTCGAGCTGGAGAAGGCCGTCCTCGAGGCGGACCTCGTCATCGGCGCGGTCCTCATCCCGGGCGCCAAGGCCCCGAAGCTGGTCACCAACGAGCTGGTGGCCCGCATGAAGCCCGGCAGTGTCCTTGTCGACATCGCGATCGACCAGGGCGGCTGCTTCGAGGACTCCCACCCGACGACGCACGCCGAGCCGACCTTCAAGGTGCACAACTCGGTCTTCTACTGCGTCGCCAACATGCCCGGCGCGGTGCCCAACACCTCCACCAACGCCCTCACCAACGCGACGATGCCCTACATCGTCTCCCTCGCCAACAACGGCTGGGTCGAGGCGCTGCGCCGCGACGCCTCGCTCGCCAAGGGTCTCAACACCCACGACGGCAAGGTCGCTTACAAGGAGGTCGCCGAGGCCCACGGCCTGGAGCACGTCGAGCTGGAGACCCTGCTCGGCTGACCCCGACCGACCCTGTGACCTGGTGGGTCGCTAAGTCACCATCAGGTAAAAGGCGATTCGTCAACACGCATCGTCAACACCGCGCGCCCGGCCGGACCTTGCCCGACAAGGTCCGGCCGGATGTGTGTATGGTCACTTTGCGGCTCTCGGTCAACTCGCCTCGAACGTAACCCTTCGACCGATTCGCACACCGGTGAAACCTGCTGTGCGACGGCCGTACGCCCTTGACAGCGGGATGTTTCATTGCCGACACATCCTGCCGGGTCCGGCGGATTGTGTTGCTGCGGACCGCCGACACGCCATAGAGTCGCCAACCGTCGGCATGGTGCCACGCTGACCTTGTCTAGAAGTTTCCTGGTCACCAAGGAGGTAAGACGACTTGTGAATGAGTCGACATTTTCTCCCGGGGGTGGTCAACCAGGAATGCCGGTACGGAGCCAGGGCTCCGCGGGATTCGAGGCTGTCGGCTCCGTAGCTGTGCGCACCTTCGCAGCCCACCAGAGTCCGGGTCCGCAGACCGCCCGGACAGCACACCAGAGCATGGATGGCCATCACGTGAACGCCATGGCCGGCGACGGAAGTGGCGCGCCCCACAACCAATTCGCCGACTACGACGAACTGCCCCAGGGGCACTTCTACGACCCCGACGCCGAGTACGAGCCCGATCCGGAGTACGCGGCCACGCTCGCGCCCGACGCGGCCCGCCAGCGCCGCGAGCGCGTCGGCCCGACCGGACGCCCGCTGCCGTACTTCCCGATCCCGGGCCCGCTGACCGACCACGGCCCCGCGAAGATCATCGCGATGTGCAACCAGAAGGGCGGCGTCGGCAAGACGACGTCGACCATCAACCTGGGTGCCGCGCTCGCGGAGTACGGCCGGCGCGTGCTGCTCGTGGACTTCGACCCGCAGGGCGCGCTGTCGGTGGGTCTCGGCGTCAACCCGATGGAACTCGATCTGACGGTCTACAACCTGCTCATGGAGCGGGGCATGTCCGCGGACGAGGTCCTTCTGAAGACGGCGGTCCCCAACATGGACCTGCTGCCCTCCAACATCGACCTGTCGGCCGCCGAGGTCCAGCTGGTCTCCGAGGTCGCCCGCGAGTCGACGCTGCAGCGCGCCCTGAAGCCGCTGATGCCCGACTACGACTACATCGTGATCGACTGTCAGCCCTCGCTCGGCCTGCTCACCGTCAACGCCCTGACGGCGGCTCACAAGGTGATCGTGCCGCTGGAGTGCGAGTTCTTCGCGCTGCGTGGTGTGGCCCTGCTGACCGAGACCATCGAGAAGGTCCAGGAGCGGCTCAACCCAGAGCTGGAACTCGACGGCATCCTCGCCACGATGTACGACTCGCGCACGGTCCACAGCCGCGAGGTCCTGGCCCGTGTGGTCGAGGCGTTCGACGACCACGTCTACCACACGGTCATCGGCCGCACGGTCCGCTTCCCGGAGACCACGGTCGCCGGTGAGCCGATCACCACGTACGCGTCCAACTCCGTCGGCGCCGCCGCCTATCGCCAGCTCGCCAGGGAGGTGCTCGCCCGGTGTCACGCCGAGTGAGTCTGCCGGGGGCCGACGAACTCTTCCGTACGACAGGGGGGACGGCGCTTCAGCCGTCGAGTCCCCGGCGCGGGGCAGGCGGTGAGGCCCGGGTGCCGGCTCCCGCGGGGGAGAGCGACGACGCGGCCGCCGCCGAGGACGCGCCGCAGTCGGTGCCGGTCCAGGGCGGTGACGGAGAGGGCGCGGAGCACGTCGCGGCGGAGGCCGACCAGGCCGACGCCGGCGAGTCCCGCACCCGCCCGGCACGGAGCCAGACGACGCAGGAAGGTTCATCTGCGGCCGCGCAGCCGCGCAAGCGCGGACGGGCGGCGTCGCGGCGGCCCAGCGGGCGTGAACGGCACGACGAGAAGATCACGGTGTACGTCTCCGCCGAGGAGCTGATGGACCTGGAGCACGCCCGCCTGGTGCTCCGGGGCGAGCACGGGCTGGCGGTGGACCGCGGACGGATCGTCCGCGAGGCGGTGGCCGTGGTCCTGGCCGACCTGGAGTCCCGCGGGGACGCGAGCATCCTCGTACGACGGCTGCGAGGGCGGTAGGGGTAGCCTGCGAAGGCTATGACCTCGAACGACGTTTCCCTCCCTGGCGCCGGTGCCGGACGTCGGCGTGCGCTGGGGCGGGGGCCGGGGGCTGCGCCGGTCGAGCCGGTGGCCGAGGACGAGGTTCCGGTCGAGCCGGTGGCAGGGGCCGAGGCTCCGGCCGGCGCGAAGACCGAGCCGGTGGCACAGGCCGGGGTTCCGGCCGAGCCGGGTGGGCCGTTGCCCGAAGAGCCTCGTGACGGCATCTTCAAAGTCCGCCTCTCGAACTTCGAGGGCCCCTTCGACCTCCTCCTCCAACTGATCTCCAGGCACAAGCTGGACGTCACCGAGGTCGCCCTGTCGAAGGTCACGGACGAGTTCATGGCGCACATCCGGGCCATGGGACCCGACTGGGACCTGGATCAGACGACCGAGTTCCTCGTCGTGGCGGCCACGCTGCTCGATCTGAAGGCCGCCCGGCTGCTGCCCGCCGCCGAGGTCGAGGACGAGGCGGACCTGGCGCTGCTGGAGGCGAGGGACCTGCTGTTCGCGCGGCTGCTGCAGTACCGCGCGTACAAGCAGATCGCGGACATCTTCAACCGGCGCCTCGACGAGGAGGCCCGCCGCTGGCCCCGTACCGTCGGCCTGGAACCGCACCACGCCGAGCTGCTGCCCGAGGTCGTCATCAGCATCGGCCCCGAAGGGTTCGCCAGGCTCGCGGTCAAGGCGATGCAGCCCAAGCCCCGGCCGCAGGTCTACGTCGACCACATCCACGCCCCGCTGGTCAGCGTGCAGGAGCAGGCCGGGATCGTGGTCGCCCGGCTCAGGGAGCTGGGCGAGGCCAGCTTCCGGGCCCTGGTCGAGGACACCGACGACACGCTCACCGTCGTGGCCCGCTTCCTCGCCCTGCTGGAGCTGTACCGCGAGAAGGCCGTCGCCCTGGAGCAGGAGGACGCGCTCGGGGAGCTGCTGGTGCGCTGGACCGGCGGGGAGACGGACGCGGCGCCGATGGTCACCGACGAGTTCGACCGGCCGCCTGAGCAGCCCAAGGAGGAGAAGAAGGCATGAGCGAGGAGACCGCCGAGGTCCCGGCCGGGCTGCGGGCCGTGGCCGACCTCGACCTCAAGGGCGCCCTGGAGGCGGTGCTCATGGTCGTGGACGAGCCCGCGACCGAGGAGCGCCTGGCGAAGCTGCTGGAGCGGCCGAAGCGGCAGATCGCTGACGCGCTGCGGGAGCTGGCCGACGAGTACACGGTGCAGGGCCGCGGCTTCGAGCTGCGGTTCGTCGCCGGCGGCTGGCGGTACTACACCCGGGCCGCCTACGCACCGGCCGTCGAGCGCCTCGTCCTGGACGGCCAGACGGCCCGGCTCACCCAGGCGGCACTGGAGACCCTCGCGGTGGTCGCCTACCGCCAGCCGGTCAGTCGCAGCCGCGTCTCCGCCGTACGCGGGGTCAACTGCGACGGTGTGATGCGCACCCTGCTCCAGCGCGGTCTGGTCGAGGAGGCGGGCACGGAACCCGAAACAGGTGCGATCCTGTACAGGACGACGAACTACTTCCTGGAGCGGATGGGCCTGCGCGGCCTGGACGAGCTTCCCGAGCTGGCGCCCTTCCTCCCCGAGGCGGAGGCGATCGAGGCCGAGACCCAGGAAGGGGTCCCGTCGTTCGACCCGGACGCGCCCGACGCGCCCGGCGTAGAGGACGCAGACGACTAAGACGGAACTTTGATGCGAAGCAGCGGCAGCGGCAAGAGTGGCGGGCGCGGTAACCACCGCGGCGCCGGCAACAACCGGGACGAGCGGCAGGGGCAGGGTCGTCCCCGCAAGCCCCGCCCCGAGGAGCGCCGCTACGACGTGGGCCCCGGCGCCTCCCAGGACGGCCCCAAGTCGGGCCGCGGCGGAGCGGCGCGCGGCGGCGCCAAGGGCGGCCCCAAGCAGTCCCAGCAGGGCGGCGGGCAGGGCCGTACGGCCCCGGCCCGCTCGCGCGAGTACGAGACGCGCGTCGAGGAGCGCAACCGGGAGCGCTACGCCGGCAAGAAGGACATCAAGCTGCCGAAGACCTTCCCCGGTGCCGAGCAGGAGGGCGAGCGGCTCCAGAAGGTGCTCGCGCGCGCGGGCTACGGCTCCCGGCGCGCCTGCGAGGAGCTGATCGAGCAGGCCCGCGTCGAGATCAACGGCGAGATCGTGCTGGAGCAGGGCCGCCGGGTCGACCCGGAGAAGGACGAGGTCAAGGTCGACGGCCTGACGGTCGCGACGCAGTCGTACCAGTTCTTCTCGCTGAACAAGCCCGCCGGCGTCGTCTCCACCATGGAGGACCCCGAGGGGCGGCAGTGCCTCGGTGACTACGTCACCAACCGCGAGACCCGGCTCTTCCACGTCGGCCGGCTCGACACCGAGACCGAGGGCGTCATCCTGCTCACCAACCACGGCGAGCTGGCGCACCGGCTGACCCACCCGAAGTACGGCGTGAAGAAGACCTACCTCGCCGCCATCGTGGGTCCGATCCCGCGCGACCTCGGCAAGCGCCTGAAGGACGGCATCCAGCTGGAGGACGGCTACGCGCGCGCGGACCACTTCCGCGTCGTCGAGCAGACCGGCAAGAACTACCTGGTCGAGGTCACCCTGCACGAGGGCCGCAAGCACATCGTGCGGCGCATGCTGGCGGAGGCCGGGTTCCCGGTCGAAAAGCTGGTCCGCACCGCCTTCGGCCCCATCACGCTCGGCGACCAGAAGTCGGGCTGGCTGCGCCGCCTGTCCAACACCGAGGTCGGGATGCTGATGAAGGAAGTCGACCTCTAGGACGCTTCCGGGAGCCGCCTTCCGGGACATGCCGTGCGCTGATCACCGGCCCTTTGTCGTCAATGTGACGACGGAGGGCTGGTGTCATGTCCGGGCGCGTTGCCGCCGGAGCGCTGAGCCGCCGCGTGCTCCTGCGCCGGGCGGATCGAGTACCGAGGCGACCTTTTGGCCCCGGGGGCGCTCTGGGACGCTTAGGACCATGATCGAAGACCTCGACCTCGCGCCCGTGGTCGCCGAACAGCCCGACCCGCTGCTGTTCGCGACCGTCTCCGGAGCCCATCTGTACGGCTTCCCCTCGCAGGACTCGGACGTGGATCTGCGCGGCGTCCATCTGCTCCCGGCGGCCGAACTCCTCGGGCTCGACGAGCCGCAGGAGACCCGCTCGCGGGCCTGGGTGCGCTACGGCGTCGAGCTGGACCTCGTCACCCACGACCTGCGCAAGTTCGTCCGGCTGATGCTGCGCCGCAACGGCTATGTGCTGGAACAGCTGCTCTCACCGCTGGTCGTGCACACCGGCGACACCCACCGGGAGCTGGCCGCGCTCGCCCCCGGCGTCCTCACCAGCCACCACGCCCACCACTACCGGGGGTTCGCGGTGACCCAGTGGCGGCTGTTCGAGAAGACCGGTGAACTCAAGCCGCTGCTCTACACGTTCCGGGTGCTGCTCACCGGCATCCACCTCATGCGCAGCGGCGAGGTCCAGGCCCATCTGCCCACGCTCCTGGGGCAGATCGACGCACCCGGCTATCTGCCCGAGCTGATAGCCGCCAAGGCCGAGCGGGAGCACGGCACCGCCCATGTCCCCCACGCGCGCGTGGGGGACGACGTGGAGCGCCTGCACGCCGTGCTGGACGAGGCCCAGTCCGGCTCAGCCCTGCCCGACGCCCCCACCGCCCACGACGCCCTGAACGACTTCGTGATACGCGTACGTCTGCAGGGCTGAGCCCCGGCGTACCCGGTACAGGAAGTCGGCCACCCGGGTGTGGTCCGGTTCGGCCGGGAGCGGGGTGCCGTGCAGGGCCTGCTCCGTCTCCGCCCCCAGCCGGGCCATCCACGCCTCGACCTCGGTCCAGGGGACCTCGCCCCGCTTCACCGCGAGCAGCGCCCCGCGCCGGTCGCCCACGTCGATCCGCAGCTCCCCGGTGCGCAGCAGATCGCGGGCGCTCATCAGCAGGCGCAGCAGATGCATGGCGTGCTTCCAGCGCGGTGCGCCCGTCGTACGGACGTCGGCGTCGAGCTTCCTGCGCTGGCCGAGGGCGTAGCGGGTGAAGGTGTCGTAGGCCCGGCGGGACAGGAAGGCGCCGCGCAGGGACAGCAGTTCCCGGCCGACGTCGTCCAAGTGCTCCACCAGCGGGGAGTGCAGGCACTCCAGGATGTTCGGATTGCCGCGCAGCGCCAGCTCGCAGAACCGCTCCAGCTCCCAGGAGAACTGCTCCTCGCCCGGCCCCTCGACATGCGTCGGTGGCTTCTCGAACCGCCAGAACAGGGGCGTGGGGGCGAGGAACACCCCCCGCCGGTCGGTGTCGCTCGTGTCCGTCGCCAGACCGAAGGCCCGGGAACCCATGACGCAGGCGTAGACGGTGTGGTCGCGTACCAGGGTCTCGGGCTGCATGCCCGGAGCGTACGCGGACCTGTCACGTCAGACGGATCGAATTCTTCTCCACCTTGATCGACTTCGTGGGAAGCGGTCTGGTCGCGGGGCCGTGGGCCACCGAGCCGTCGGCGATGTGGAACTTGCTGCCGTGGCACGGGCAGTCGATCGTGCCGTTCGCGACGACGTTCACCGTGCAGCCCTCGTGCGTGCAGATCGCCGAGAAGGCCTTGAAGTCGTCCTTCTTCGGCTGGGTGACGACGACCTTCTGCTCCTTGAAGACCTTGCCGCCGCCCTCCGGGACGTCACTGGTGCTGCCCAGATCCTCGCCGGTGCCACTGCTGCCGCCGCCGCATGCCGCGACGGGTGCGACGAGCGCCGCCGCGCCTGTCGCCAGAACCGTGCGCCGGGTCGCGCCCTCGGTCATGCCAGCCTCCGCACAAATGTCGAAACAGGTGGATAACGGACTCCCCGCATCGTCTCAGCGATCGGGCGCCCCGCACCTCGCGCGCGCGGGCTGACTACGCTGGACGGACCAAGAACAGATCCGCATGTCAGCAGGGAGCAGCGCCGTGGCGGTACGAGCGGTCCGGGGGGCCGTCCAACTGGAGCGGGACGAGGCCAGGCACATGGACGAGCAGGTCGCAGCCCTGCTCGCGGCCGTCCTGGAGCGGAACGGGCTGAGCGCCGAGGACCTGATCAGCATCTGGTTCACGGCCACGCCCGATCTGCACAGCGACTTCCCGGCCGCCGCCGCCCGCAAGCTCGGCATCGTCGACGTGCCGCTGATCTGCGCGCAGGAACTGGACATCGAGGGCGCCATGCCCCGGGTCGTCCGGATCCTCGCGCACATCGAGACGGACAAGCGCCGCTCCGAGATCAACCACGTCTACCTCGGCACCGCGGCCGCCCTGCGCAAGGACATCGCCCAGTGAGAACCGCACTCGTCATCGGAACCGGCCTCATCGGGACCTCCGCCGCCCTGGCCCTCGCCCAGCGCGGCGTCACCGTCCATCTCGCCGACCACGACCCCGGGCAGGCCCGTACGGCCGCCGCGCTGGGCGCCGGCACCGACGAGAGCCCCGAGGGCCCCGTCGACCTCGTGATCGTGGCCGCCCCGCCCGCACACGTGGCAGGCGTGCTCGCCGACGCCATGCGCAAGGGCGTGGCCCGCGGCTATGTCGACGTGGCCAGCGTCAAGGGCGGCCCGCGCCGCGAGCTGGAGGCGCTCGGCCTGGACCTGTCGGCGTACATCGGCACCCACCCCATGTCCGGCCGGGAGAAGTCCGGCCCGCTGGCCGCGACCGCCGACCTCTTCGAGGGCCGCCCCTGGGTGCTCACCCCGACCCGGGACACCGACACCGAGGTGCTGAACCTCGCCCTGGAGCTGGTCTCGCACTGCCGGGCCGTACCGGTCGTCATGGACGCCGACGCCCACGACCGCGCCGTCGCCCTCGTCTCCCACATGCCCCACCTGGTCTCCAGCCTGGTCGCCGCGCGCCTGGAGCACGCCGAGGAGGCCGCCGTACGGCTGTGCGGGCAGGGCATCCGGGACGTGACCCGGATCGCCGCCTCCGATCCGCGCATGTGGATCGACATCCTGTCCGCGAACCCGGGCCCGGTCGCCGACCTGCTCGCCGACGTCGCCGCCGACCTGGGCGAGACCGTCGGGGCGCTGCGCGCCCTGCAGTCCGTGGACGAGGTCGAGCGCCGGGCGGGCACCGCGGGCGTCGAGGACGTGCTGCGCCGCGGGAACGCGGGCCAGGTGCGGGTACCGGGCAAGCACGGCAGCGCGCCGCGCCGGTACGAGACCGTCGTGGTCCTCATCGACGACCAGCCCGGCCAGCTGGCCCGCATCTTCGCCGACGCGGGACGGGCCGGGGTCAACATCGAGGACGTGCGCATCGAGCACGCGACGGGGCAGCAGGCCGGCCTGGTCCAGCTCATGGTCGAGCCGAAGGCCGCGGCCGCCCTGAAGGAGGCGCTGCGGGAGCGGGGCTGGGCGCTGCGGCAGTAGAGCACCCACGGGCGTCCGGACGAGTGACCCGCACCCAGTAACCTTGTGCAGGGCGCTCTCGCTCCCCGTACCCGCCCACACCGCACCAGGAAGGTGTCCCTCCGTGGAAAACGGCGCCGCCCCGACCGCCCAGCCCGTGATCGTCGCGATCGACGGCCCCTCCGGCACGGGCAAGTCGAGCACGTCGAAGGCCGTCGCCGCACAGCTCGGCTTGAGCTACCTGGACACCGGCGCCCAGTACCGGGCGATCACCTGGTGGATGGTGACCAACGGCATCGACCTGGAGGACCCGAGCGCCGTCGCGGCCGTCGCCGGCAAGGCGGAGATCGTCTCCGGCACCGACCCGGCGCACCCGACCATCACGGTCGACGGCACCGACGTGGCCGGCCCGATCCGTACCCAGGAGGTCACCTCGAAGGTCAGCGCGGTCAGCGCGGTGCCCGAGGTGCGCTCCCTGATCACCGAGCTGCAGCGCTCGATCGCCGCCGGCGCGGAGTACGGCATCGTGGTCGAGGGCCGCGACATCGGCACCACCGTCCTGCCGGACGCCGACCTGAAGATCTTCCTCACCGCCTCCCCGGAGGCCCGCGCGGCCCGCCGCAGCGGCGAGCTGAAGGGCGCCGACGTCCACGCCACCCGCGAGGCGCTGATCAAGCGGGACGCGGCCGACTCCTCCCGCAAGACCTCGCCCCTCGCCAAGGCCGACGACGCGGTCGAGGTGGACACCACCGAACTGACTCTCGCCCAGGTCATCGAGTGCGTCGTCACCCTGGTCGAGGAGAAGCGGGCCGGGCAGTGAGCCTTCCGTCAGCTGCTGCGCAGAAGCTCCCTTCGGGGCGGGGTGCCGAGGTCGGGCGGCGCATCGGCGTCGGCCTGATGTACGGGCTGTTCAAGCCGCGCGTGCTGGGCGCCTGGAAGGTGCCCGCGACCGGCCCGGTGATCTTCGCGGTGAACCACTCCCACAACGTCGACGGCCCGATGGTCATGGGCGTGGCACCCCGGCCGACACACTTCCTGATCAAGAAGGAAGCCTTCATCGGCCCCCTCGACCCCTTCCTGACCGGCATCGGCCAGGTGAAGGTGGACCGCACCGGCGCCGACCGCACGGCGATCACCCGGGCGCTCGGCGTGCTGGAGGCCGGGGGAGTGCTGGGCATCTTCCCGGAGGGCACCCGCGGCGAGGGCGACTTCGCCTCGCTGCGCGCCGGACTCGCCTACTTCGCGGTGCGCAGCGGTGCGCCGATCGTGCCCATCGCCGTCCTGGGAAGCTCCGCGAAGCGGGGACGGCTGGTCAAGGCGCTGCCCCCGCTGCGCTCCCGGATCGACGTCGTCTTCGGCGACCCCTTCGACGCGGGTGACGGAACCGGGCGTCGTACGCGCCGGGCGCTCGACGAGGCGACCGAGCGCATCCAGAAGCAGCTCACCAGCCACTTGGAAAGCGCCAGACGCCTGACCGGGCTCTAGCGCCCGCCCAGCGGATCATGCCGGAGACGCGGGGCCCGGTCGGATACCGTTGAATTCCTCCGACCTGATCCGCAGGACAGGCCCGGGCGACACTTCGAGTAGTGGATCGGCCCCCGCGGGGCTCCTCCACCGATCACCACGAATGAACGACGAGGTACGGACTTCATGAACGACCAGATCCAGCCCGACGGCTCGGGTGCGCACGAGGGTGCGCACGAGTACGACCACGGGGCGCTCGGCGACGCCGAGTACGCGGAGTTCATGGAGCTCGCCGCGGTAGAGGGCTTCGACGTCGAGGACGTCGAGGGCGCCATCGAGGCGGCGGGCCACGGTCCGCTGCCCGTGCTCGCGGTCGTCGGCCGCCCCAATGTCGGCAAGTCGACTCTGGTGAACCGGATGATCGGCCGCCGTGAGGCGGTCGTCGAGGACCGGCCGGGCGTCACCCGTGACCGTGTCACCTACGAGGCCGAATGGGCCGGCCGCCGCTTCAAGGTCGTCGACACCGGCGGCTGGGAGCAGGACGTCCTCGGCATCGACGCCTCCGTGGCCGCCCAGGCCGAGTACGCGATCGAGGCGGCCGACGCGGTCGTCTTCGTCGTGGACGCCAAGGTCGGCGCCACCGACACCGACGAGGCGGTCGTCCGGCTGCTGCGCAAGGCCGGCAAGCCGGTCGTGCTGGCCGCCAACAAGGTCGACGGCCCGAGCGGCGAGGCCGACGCGGCCTACCTGTGGAACCTCGGCCTCGGCGAGCCGCACCCGGTCTCGGCGCTGCACGGCCGTGGCACCGGCGACATGCTGGACGCCGTCCTGGAGGTCCTGCCGAACGCGCCCGCGCAGGGCTTCGGCACCGCCGTCGGCGGCCCGCGCCGCATCGCGCTCATCGGCCGCCCGAACGTCGGCAAGTCCTCCCTGCTGAACAAGGTCGCCGGCGAGGAGCGCGTCGTCGTCAACGAGCTGGCGGGCACCACCCGCGACCCGGTCGACGAGATGATCGAACTGGGCGGCAAGACCTGGAAGTTCGTGGACACCGCCGGCATCCGCAAGCGCGTCCACCTCCAGCAGGGCGCCGACTACTACGCCTCCCTGCGCACGGCCGCCGCCGTGGAGAAGGCCGAGGTCGCCGTCGTCCTGATCGACGCCTCCGAGAACATCTCCGTGCAGGACCAGCGGATCATCACCATGGCCGTCGACGCCGGCCGTGCGATGGTCATCGCCTACAACAAGTGGGACACCCTCGACGAGGAGCGCCGCTACTACCTGGAGCGGGAGATCGAGACCGAGCTGGGCCAGGTCACCTGGGCCCCGCGGGTGAACGTCTCGGCGTCCACCGGCCGCCACATGGAGAAGCTGGTCCCGGCGATCGAGACCGCCCTCGCCGGCTGGGAGACCCGTGTCCCCACCGGCCGTCTCAACGCCTTCCTCGGCGAGCTGGTCTCCGCCCACCCGCACCCGGTCCGGGGCGGCAAGCAGCCGCGCATCCTGTTCGGCACGCAGGCCGGCACCAAGCCCCCGCGGTTCGTCCTCTTCGCCTCCGGCTTCATCGAGGCCGGCTACCGCCGCTTCATCGAGCGCCGGCTGCGCGAGGAGTTCGGCTTCGAGGGCACCCCGATCCACATCTCGGTGCGGGTGCGCGAGAAGCGCGGCACGAAGAAGAAGTAGGAGAAGAGGCAGTAGAAGAAGTAGCGGCCGTACGACGTGAAGGGCGGCCCCTGGAGTCCAGGGGCCGCCCTTCACCGTTCGCCTGTCACACGCCCCGGCGCGGTCCCGGGGGCAGCGCCGCCGGAACGTGGTGCATACCGGTGTCCTCGTGGTGCCGCCCCAGCGTGCCGACCCGCTGCCACTGCGACTGCTGTCGCGCGTTGTACGCTCCCGCGCTGTAGGCGCTGTACGAGCTGCTGAACGACCCCGCCCGGTGGCCGCCGTAGGAGCCCGTGCGGTCCGGAAGCTGCCCGAACGGGCTGAATCGCAGCCCCTCCTCCCCGCTCCGGTCACCCGGCAGCGTACGGAAGGCCTTGACCCATTCCGTGTAGAGCATGTCGTAGATCGGCGTGGGTGAGGCCACACCGGCCCCTTCGTGCCCCGTCCGTGCGGACGGGATGGGGGTTGTGATGGGGGAGAACGATGACCGGCGGGGGGGAGTGTCGTATGCGTGCACGTATGTCCAAACGACCCGGGCCCCAAAGGGATGCGGTCACGGGATCGCGGGCGCGGGGAGCCGCGCGACACGCCGCGACGCGCCCGCGGGCGCCGATGCGCGGCGGCTTCCGCCTCTTCGGGGTGAAGAGATCACGTACCCGCGAGAGGAAGCGCCGCCCCGACGAGCTTCCCCCGCTTGGCCGCCTTGTCGAGAGAGTCCCGCAACAGGTCCTCACGCGGCTGCCGGCCGATCGACCCCACGGGCGCCGCGAACATCAGCACCTGCTGGTGCTTGTTCGCGGCGGCCCGCCAGCCGTCCGTCACCTGCAGCGGCTGATGCGCCTGCCACCAGGCCACCGGCTGCCCGCCGCTCACCGAGGGCTGCAGCACCGCGTGCAGCTGCCCCATGACCAGCAGCACCGACCAGCCGTGCAGCACCGACGGCACGGACGTCAGCTCGGTCAGCGGCATGAATCCCTGCTCGATGAGGAGCGGAAGGAAGTCGTCGCCGGTGCCGGTGGAACCCGGGCGCACGATCGGCGAGGTCGGCTCGACGACGAGCGCGGGGTGCAACTCGCCCTCGATCAGGACGAGTCCGCTGGTCACGCCGAGCACCGCCTGCTCGGGGGCGGTCGAGTGCGCCGTGCCCGCCGCGGCGTCGCGGGCCACGCCGCTGATGGACCGGACGGCGCCCTGCAACTGCGCCTCGGTGACCTCGACGACCTGCGAGGGCAGGCAGCCGGCGTGGGCGAAGGCGAGCACGGCGGTCTCTTCGCCGACGAACAGGACGGTGCTGGTGCGCTCCTGCTCGGAGTCGCCCGGGGTGCGGCAGGCGGTGCAGTCGTAACTGCCCGGGGTGTTCTCGCCGGCGAGCAGCCGGTCGGCTTCTTCGTCGCCGATCTCGGCGCGTACGGCGTCACTGACGTCGAGCATGCGCGGCACGGTGGCTCCCTCGGGATGCGGTGCTGGGTCGGCCGGGTGGCTCCCTGCCGATGAGTCCCGGGGTTCCGGGCTCATGAAGAAGACAACGGGCGTCCTGTGGTGGGAGTCACGCTCGGAGGGCAACCGGTTCGCACCAACCGGCGCACACGGTCACATCATGTGCGGAATTCGCCACTCTCGGTCAACTCGTCGCCGAGTCAAGGAACTTGAAGGGGTGAAGTGGCTCACAGATGACATGGGTGCCTGGTCGAAAAATCAGGAAATCACGGGATGTAGTGGGTGGCTGAAAATCGCCGATACCCGCGGTAACGGGCAACTGGCCTGGAATGACAGGGAGTTGGTTGATTCGGGACGCTCCTTCTCCCTACATTCCTCCGCCGTGTGCAACGAGCACCGCTCGGGTTCGTCCACCGCCCGGCACCGGCAGCACGATCGCCGGCACCGGGCACAGGGGACGGGGCGGGCGCGAGGAACCGCGGTCATCCGCGGCAAGGCGCGCTCCGCCCGGGGGAACCCGGGTTCGTGGAGAGGGAATTACATGTCCGAGTGTGCCGATACCACCCGCAACACCGCCCGTCAGGACGGCGCCCGCAAGGGCCGTACGACGGCCGCGCTCACCGGAGCCGCGCTGCTCGCCCCGCTGGGGCTGCTCGCCGCCACCGGCAACGCAGCCGCGGCGGACAACGGGGTGTGGGACCGCATCGCCCGGTGCGAGAGCGGCGGCAACTGGCACATCAACACCGGCAACGGCTACTACGGCGGGCTTCAGTTCTCCGCCGGCACCTGGCGCGCGTACGGCGGCACCGCCTACGCCCCGACGGCCGACCAGGCCTCCAGGAGCGCGCAGATCGCCGTCGCCACCAAGGTTCAGCAGGCGCAGGGCTGGGGCGCCTGGCCGGTCTGCTCGGCCCGCGCCGAAGCCGCCGGCGCCGCCCCCGCGGCGGACCGCACGGGTTCCTCCGGCACGACGGCCTCGAACGGCGGCGAGACGACGAAGTCCGCCCCGAAGACGTCCGCCCCGAAGACGTCCGCGCCCACGCGGTCCGCCGGGACGGACTCCGCCCCGACGACGCCGGCGCAGCGCCCGGCGGCCCACACCGGCCGCAGCGACTCCCGCGGTGACTACACCGTCCGCGAGGGCGACACCCTGAGCGCCATCGCCGCCCGGCACGGGACCACCTGGCAGCGGATCTACGCCGCCAACAAGAAGGTCGTCGGCGACGACCCGAACCTGATCGTGCCCGGCCAGCGCCTCGCGCTCTGAGCCCCGCCCGGTCCGCCCGCGACAGCCGCTGTCCCCATCGAGGACAGCGGCTGTCCGCGTCCCCCTGGCAGACTCGGCCCCATGTTGGAGACCTCGGCACGTCTGCTGCGTCTGCTCTCGCTGCTCCAGGCCCACCGCGAGTGGTCCGGCGCCGAACTCGCCGAGAAGCTGGGCGTCACCGCGCGCACCGTCCGCCGGGACGTGGACCGGCTGCGCGAGCTGGGCTACCCGGTCGACGCCAGCCCGGGCACCGGCGGCGGCTACCAGCTGGGCGCGGGCGCCGAACTCCCGCCGCTGCTGCTGGACGACGACGAGGCCGTGGCGGTGGCCGTGGGGCTGCGCACCGCCGCGGGCCAGGGCATCGAGGGCATCGGCGAGACCTCCGTACGCGCCCTCGCCAAGCTCGAACAGGTGCTGCCGAGCCGGCTGCGCCGCCGGGTGAGCGCCCTCGGCGCCTTCACCGTGCCGATGCTGCGCGGCGGTCCGCCGGCCGCCGCCGTCGACCCCGCGCTGCTCACCGAACTCGCCCACCTGTGCCGGGACGCCGAGCGGCTGCGGTTCGAGTACCGCACGCACGAGGGCGTGGACAGCCGTCGGACCGTCGAGCCGTACCGGCTGGTGTGCACCGAGCGGCGCTGGTACCTGGTCGCCTGGGACGTCGACCGGGCCGACTGGCGCACCTTCCGCGTCGACCGCATCACCCCCAGGCCGCCGCACGGGCCCCGCTTCACCCCGCGCGAGCCGCCCGCCGAGGATCTGGCCGCCTATGTCTCGAAGGGCGTCTCCACACACGCGTACGCCATGCACTCCGTCGTACGGCTGCTGGTGCCGCTGGACGAGGCCGCCGAGCGGATCTCGCCGTCCGCGGGGACGCTGCAGGCCGACGGCGCGGACGCGTGCGTCCTGCGCTCCGGTGCGGCGAACCTGGAGGTGATGGTCGTTCACATCATGATGCTGGGCTTCCCGTTCGAGGTGATCGAGCCCGTCGAGCTGACCGAGGCGATCAGGACGCTCCGGGACCGGCTCGATGCGGCGCTGGGGCGGGCGGCGGCCCCCGGTCCGCGCACACCGGCCGGGGGCGACGACCCCTGTGTGCGGAATCGGTGAATTTCCTATGCGATGTCAGCTGCCCCGGCATCGCCCCGGATTGCACGGGGAATCCCGCTTCCCGGGGCCCTTCCGGATCGCCGGCCGCAGGCCATTCCGCCGGGTAATTCGAAGGGGCGCCGTGCGGAGCTTGAATTTCGCTCGATTGCCCCGGTGGGCCCAACGGAAACCCCCGTACGTGTGACGGAGTTCGAGGGAAACGGGGGCCCGGAAGCTGTGACAGAAGTGTGACCGGAGTCGGATACGGCTCTTACCCGGCCGTGCCCGGCTTCCGTCACTGCGGGCCACGGCCTAGCGTGGCGGCATGGCACCGATTCCCGCTCCGCCAGCGGAGCCCCAGGACAGCCCGGAAGGGTACGTCGGCCTCGACGCCGCGCACGCCGAGCGGCTCGCCCGGCAGCGAGGATGGTCGACGGTGCGGTCGCTTCCGCCGGGCGAGATCATCACCATGGAGTACCGGGCGGGACGGCTGAACTTCGAGGTGAGCGAGGGTCGGGTGGCTCGCGCCTGGAAGGGCTGAGGGCTGAGGGCCGGTCCGTCCCGCCCACGGCGAAGGCCCCGCTTCCCGATAGAGGGAAGCGGGGCCTTCGCCGTGGCGCGGGCGGTTGTGCGTACCGGGCCCCGGCGCCGTGCGAGCCGTCAGCCGCCGGTCACGGGGCGGGCCGGCTGGGCGGTGCCGCGCGGGAGGCGGTCGGCGTGCGGCGGGCGGCGGCTGCCCGCCGGGGTGACCGGGGTGCGTTCCGAACGGGTCGTGTGCGGTCCCGGGGCCAGATGCGCCATCCCTCGGGAGGCGCGGGTCGAGGCGGCCGGCTCGCGGGCCGGGGTCGGCTGCTCGGCCGGTGCGCCGCGCGGCCGGAGCACCACCGGAGCCACCGGGACGGCCGGTTCGGGCACGGGCAGGCCACGGCGGTCGCGCCAGCGGTCGCGCAGATCGAACAGCGCGGTCTCGGTCTTGGCGATCAGCGGCTCGAACCACGGCAGGGCGAGCAGGATCAGCACGCCCGCGGCCCAGCCCAGCAGGACGTCGCTCAGCCAGTGCGTACCGAGGTAGACGGTGGTGAGGCCGACGCCCAGCGCCGTGATCGCGGACAGCGCCGACAGCCAGCGGCGCGCTCTCGGGGTCGAGGCCAGATAGGCCAGGATGCCCCAGGTCACGACCGCGTTGGCGGTGTGGCCGCTGGGAAATATATCGCCGCCCAGAGCCATCTCGTTCGAGCCGATCACGGTCGCGTAGTGCGGACCGAGGCGCCCCATCCCGAGTTTGGCGGCGCCGACCGTGATGTTCAGCAGGAGCAGGGAGGTGGCCAGGGTGAGCAGCGGGCGCAGTGTGTGCTGCCGCCAGGAGCGCCAGCCGAGCCAGGCCGCGACCATCACCGCGGTGGGGCCGCGCTGGCCGAGCACCACGTAGTAGTCGAGGAAGGCGTGGATCTGCGGCCACTGCTGGTACGGCCGGAAGAACATGACCTGCCAGTCGAGCCGGACCAGCCAGGACGTGATCACCACGGCCCACACGATCGCCAGGTAGAAAGCCAGGGTCGCGGTGAAGAGAACGACCCGGTGCCGGCTCATCCTTGGCACGTCGATGTGGGCCGGTCGTTCCGGTTCACGGTCGAGTCTGGCGAACACCCGGTCCAGACGCCGGGTGAGGTTTCGTTCGGTACGCACCCAATCGACGTTACAGCGAGTGAGCTGTGAACCCTGTCGAAACAGCGGCTTTGTGATGACGATGTGATGTGGCAAACCTCTCAAGGGCGGTCCGAATTCCAGGGATTCCGCAATCTTGTGAGGCCGATCCGTTCAATTCCTTTGATCATGCCGGGCGTTGTTTATATAGCGCTTATAGATGTGTTAACCCGCTCCTGGCGCGGAATTTTCCGGAGCGTCATCGGGCCGTCGATGTTGATCATGGAGGACCGGATCCGTTCAGCCAGAACGCTCCATAGATCGCCGAGGCGATCGCCAGCACGGTCGTGACCAGCACGGATCGACTCGTGCGCAGCCGGGCGAGGGCGCAGGCGAGCGGCAGCAGCACCGGGAACGCGGGCAGCAGCAGCCGCGGCTTGGAACCGAAGTAGCTCGAGGCGCACAGGGCGAGCGCGAGGACGACCCCCGTGTACACCAGCAGTTCGACGGGCTGGCGTCGGCGGATACCGGTCACGTACAGCCACAGCAGCAGGGCGACGCCGACGATCAGGCCGACGCCGGCGAGCGCGGACGGAAATGACGTGAACTTGTCGGCCACGAAGCGTGCGAACGCATAGCCGCCGTCGAAGCCGTTGCGCCATCCGGCCTGTACGTCCAGGTACCCGAGGAGTCCCTCGCCGGTGCGCCGTCCGACCCAGAGCACGTATCCGGCGGCCCCGAGCGGTGCGAGGACCATGCCGAGAGCGCGGCGCAGGGCCGGGGCGGGTGGGGCGAACGGTGTGCGGGGGGCGCCCGCGCCGGGAGTGGGGGCCGGGGCGTGTGTGCTGCCGGGTGTGCCGGGGGTGGGAGCCGAGGCGTGCGTGGCGTCCGGTGCGCCGGGAGCGCGAGTCGAGGCATCCATGTCGTCCGGTGCGCCGAGCGTGTGCGCCGGGGCGTGTGTGTCGTGGTGTGCGCTGGGCGTACACGTCGTGCTTCGGTCACGCACGAACGAGAGCACGCCCGCCACCCACACCGCGGCGACCACCGCCGCCCCCACCGGCCGGGTCAGCCCGGCCAGCGCGGCCAGCGTGCCGGCGCAGATCCACCGGCCGGTCAGCAGCGCGTACAGCGACCAGGCGGCCAGTGCCGTGAACAGCGACTCGCTGTACGCCATCGACTGCACGATCCCGACCGGCAGTACGGCCCACAGGGCGACGGCGCAGATGCCCACCCGGGGGCCGTACACCCGGTCGGCGACCGCGAAGATCCCGCAGGCCGCGGCGAGGGAGGCGAGGAGGCTGACGGCGAAACCGGCGTCCGCGTACGACAGCGGCGTGATCGCGTGCAGCAGCCGTTCCAGCCACGGCAGCAGCGGGAAGAACGCCAGATTGGAGTGGACGTCGCCGTTCGGCAGCCGGACCTCGTAGCCGTACCCCAGCTCGGCGACCCGGGCGTACCACAGCGAGTCCCAGCGGGCCGTCAGCACGGTGTACGCGCTCTTGCCGCGCGTGGCGCTCCACACCGCCAGCGCGACCAGCCCCAGGGCGCGGATCGCCGCATAGCCCAGAAGGGCCGGAGCCGCCCGGCGCAGAAGTGGGGCGCGAGAGGGGGTCACGCGCGTTTCAAGATCGGTCACGGACTCGATTATCGACCGGCGGTGGAACCGGGCCGGTCCCCGGGGCGCGGTCAAGAGGGAGCGGTGTGGCCTACGCCACAAGGGTTCCGTCCCGCGTGTGAGAGGTCCGCCACGTGCCCCGGTGGCGAACTCGCGTACGCTGACGAGTCACCCGCGTGGGTTCGCGCGGGCCGGAGACCCCGCTCCTCTCCGGCCGTACGACAGGGAGTCCCCACCCCGTCGGCCCGCCCCACGCGCGGCACATCTGGGAGGTACGTACATGTCCGGGACGACCGCGGCAGCCGTTCGGCCGCGCCGTCGGGCGGCCGGGGCCGGTGCGAGCCGCTGGGTCGTCCTCGTCGTCCTCTGCGTCAGCCTGCTGCTCGTCGCCGTCGACGCGACCGTGCTGCACGTGGCGGTCCCCGCCGTGACCGAGGACCTCAAGCCCGGTGCCGTGGAACTGCTCTGGATCGTGGACGTCTATCCGCTGGTCTGCGCCTCCCTGCTGATCCTCTTCGGCACCCTGGGCGACCGGATCGGCCGCAGACGCGTTCTCCTGCTCGGCTACGGCCTGTTCGGCATCGCCTCCGGCGCGGCCGCCTTCGCGCCCACGGCCGAGACGCTGATCCTCGCCCGCGCCCTGCTCGGTGTCGGCGGCGCCATGATCATGCCGGCGACTCTGTCGATCCTGCGCCAGGTCTTCCCCGACCGGCGCGAGCGGGCGCTCGCCATCGGCATCTGGAGCGCGGTGGCCGCCGTCGGCGCGGCCGTCGGCCCGCTGCTCGGCGGTTTTCTGCTGGAGCACTTCTGGTGGGGCGCGGTCTTCCTCGTCAACATCCCGCTGATGCTGGTCAGTCTGCCGGTCGGCCGGATCCTGCTGCCCGAGTCCCGCGGCGGGCAGGGCGGCCCCTGGGACGTCGTCGGCGCCCTGATGGCGGCCGGCGGTCTCTTCGGCGTCGTCCTCGGGGTGAAGCAACTGGGCGGCTCGGTGGGCCCGGCGAGCCCCTTCACCGTGCTGCCGCTGTCGGCCGGCGCAGCCCTGCTCCTCCTTTTCGTACGGCGGCAGCGGCGCCACCCGCATCCGCTGGTCGACCTGCGGATGTTCCGCCGGCCCGCGTTCAGCACCTCGGTGGGCTGCATCGTGCTGGCGATGCTCGCGCTCGTCGGCCTGGAGCTGATCGCCGCCCAGTATCTGCAACTCGTCCTCGGGCTCTCCCCGCTGCAGACCGGCACGAGGCTGCTGCCCCTGACCATCGCGGCGATGGCGGCCGGCCTGGCGGGCGCGCGGATGCTGCGCCTCTTCGGACCGCGCCGGATGGTGTTCGTCGGCTTCTGCCTCACCGCCGCCGCGGTCCTCACGCTCACCGCGATGGGCACCGCTGACAACGCGCCGCTGCTGCTGTCCGGTTTCGTACTGCTCGGCTTCGGCCTGGAGACCACGCTCTTCGGGGCGTACGAGTCGATGCTCAGCGAGGCCCCGGCCGAGCAGGCCGGCGGCGCGGCGGCGATCGGCGAGACGTCGTACCAGCTCGGCGCCGGCATCGGCATCGCGCTGCTCGGCAGCGTGATGAACGTGGCCTACGCCCCCAATCTGCGCTCCGTGCCGGGCGTCCCGCGGTCGGCCTCGGACGCGGCGGGGCACTCGCTCGGCGAGGCCTACGACGTGGCCGGACGCCTCGGCGGACCCGCCGGGGCCGCGCTGCGCCGGGCCGCGCGGGACTCCTTCGTGCACGGGCTGCATGTGACGCTGCTGGTGAGCGCGGGCCTGTTGCTGCTGGGCGCGGTGATGGCGCTGCGCCTGCCGCGGGTCATGCAGTGTGCGGAGCCCGTGGCGGCGGTGGAGCTGCCCGCGCCGAGGGAAGTGGCGGAGTCCCGCGTCTCGGCCTGACGTACTGGACGCGGGGGACATCGCGCCGTAACGTCGGCGGCAAAATCTTACTAGCGGTGCTAGTTTTCTTGCGTGCCGGAGGGTGTCCCATGTCCGCGTCCTCGAAGTTGCCCCCCTTCGATCCCACCGACCCGCTCGGGATCGACGACCTGCTGGAACCGGAAGACCTGGCCGTCCGGGACACCGTCCGCAGCTGGGCCGCCGACCGTGTGCTGCCGCATGTCGCCGACTGGTACGAGAAGGGGGAGCTGCCCGGCATCCGGGACCTCGCCCGTGAACTCGGCTCCATCGGTGCCCTCGGCATGTCCCTGACCGGATACGGCTGCGCGGGCGCCACCGCCGTGCAGTACGGCCTGGCCTGCCTGGAGCTGGAGGCGGCCGACTCGGGCATCCGGTCCCTCGTCTCCGTGCAGGGCTCCCTCGCCATGTACGCGATCCACCGGTTCGGCAGCGAGGAGCAGAAGCAGCAGTGGCTGCCGCGCATGGCGGCCGGCGAGGTGATCGGCTGCTTCGGACTGACCGAGCCCGACCACGGCTCCGATCCCGCCGCCATGCGCACCCGCGCCAAGCGCGACGGCGGGGGGGACTGGGTGCTCAACGGCCGCAAGATGTGGATCACCAACGGATCGGTCGCCGGGGTGGCGGTCGTCTGGGCGCAGACGGAGGAAGGGATCCGCGGCTTCGTCGTCCCCACCGACAGCCCCGGCTTCTCCGCGCCCGAGATCAAGCACAAGTGGTCCCTGCGCGCCTCCGTCACCAGCGAACTCGTCCTGGACGACGTACGACTGCCCGCGACGGCCGTCCTGCCGGAGGTCACCGGCCTGCGCGGACCGCTCAGCTGCCTGTCCCACGCCCGGTACGGCATCGTCTGGGGCGCGATGGGCGCGGCCCGCAGCAGCTTCGAGGCGGCGCTGGACTACGCGAGGACACGGGAGCAGTTCGGGCGGCCCATCGGTGGTTTCCAGCTCACCCAGGCCAAGCTCGCCGACATGGCGGTCGAACTGCACAAGGGCATCCTGCTCGCCCACCATCTGGGGCGGCGGATGGACGCCGGCCGGCTGCGCCCCGAGCAGGTCAGCTTCGGCAAGCTCAACAACGTCCGCGAGGCCATCGAGATCTGCCGCACGGCGCGGACGATCCTCGGTGCCAACGGGATCTCCCTGGAGTACCCCGTGATGCGGCACGCGACCAACCTCGAGTCGGTGCTCACCTACGAGGGCACCGTCGAGATGCACCAGCTCGTGCTGGGCAAGGCGCTCACCGGGTTCGACGCCTTCCGGTGAGCCCCGTCGGAGGCAGGGCCGGCGAGCGGCCCTGCCTCAGCTCTGGTTGAAGAAGCCGTCGTCGCGTTGGCCGGACCCCTCGCCGCTGATGATCTCGGTGTCGGCGGGCGTCAGCAGGAACACCCGGTTGGAGACGCGGTCGATCGAGCCGCGCAGACCGAAGATGAGACCCGCGGCGAAGTCCACCACGCGCTTGGCGTCGGAGGGCTCCATCGCCGTGAGGTTCATGATGACCGGGACGCCGTCCCGGAACAGCTCGCCGATGGCGCGCGCGTCCCGGAAGCTGTCGGGCGTGACCGTGCCGATCCGGCGCCCCTTCTCCTCGGCGGTATCCGTCGCCACCTTCACTCGGGGGTCCGTGACCCAGGCGCCCCCGGATTCGGAGCCCTCGGAGTACTCGTCGTCGTAGTAACGCTCGTCATCGTTGTCGTCGACGAGGCCGAGCCACGCACTCGCCTTGCGTACCGATCCCATGGACGCCTCCTCTCACACCGGTCCTTCTTGCTTCCGCATCCCTATGGTCATCCATGATGCGGACGGCGCGCCAAGCGGATAGGCGCCGCACGGGGGGTTTGTGACGGTACTGGTGCACAGCCGATCCGTCGAGAGTCCTTGTGTCCCAAGGGTCCCGACTCGTACGGCTGCTGACTGAGAGTGAAATATGATTGTCGGCGGCGGACGGGTGATGCCCAGCGCGTTCGGGTGAACGTCAACGTCGTACCACACCACGGGGGATCGTCGTGTTCGGAATCGTCAGACCGTGCTCTCATCGGCTCGGTGAAAGTCTCAAGACCGCGTGGATGGCGCATTTGTGCGGACTCTGTCTCGCACTGCGCCGCGATCACGGGCAGTTCGCACGGGTCGTGACGAACTATGACGGGCTCCTCGTCTCAGTCCTGACGGAGGCTCAGATCGGACCGAGCGCCGACGGCCGCCGTACGGCCGGGCCGTGCGCACTGCGCGGGATGCGCACCGCGTCCGTCGCCCAGGGCGAGGGCGCACGGCTCGCCGCGGCCGTCTCACTGGTGCTCGCCGCGGCGAAGGTCCGCGACCATGTCGCCGACGGGGACGGGCTGCTGGCCCGCAGACCCGTCGCCGCCGCCGCGCGCCGGGTCGCCGCGGGCTGGGGCCGGGCCGGCGCCCACAGTGGCGCCGCGGTCGGCTTCGACACCGGTGTCCTTGTCGATGCCGTCGAGCGGCAGATCGGGCTGGAGACCCTCGCCGGACACGGCACCGCGATCCTGACCGTCACCGAGCCGACCGAGACCGCGACCGCCGCCGCCTTCGCCCACACCGCGACGCTGGCCGGACGGCCGGGCAACGCGACGGCTCTCGCGGAGGCCGGACGGCTCTTCGGGCGGCTCGCGCATCTGCTGGACGCCGTGGAGGACCAGCACGCCGACGCGGCCTCGGGCGCCTGGAACCCGCTGACGGCCACGGGCACTTCCCGGGCCGAGGCCCGCCGACTCGCCGACGACGCCGTGCACGGCATCCGGCTCGCCCTGCGGGAGGCCGAGTTCGCCGACGGCAAGCTCGTCCATCTGCTGCTCGTGCACGAGCTGGGGCGGTCGGTGGACCGGGCGTTCGGCACGTCGTCGTGCGGCCACCCGCCCGAGGCCTCCTTCGGACCGCCACCGGGTCCGCACGCCCCCGGCGCTCCGGGGCACCCGTACGGCGATCCCTTCGGCGGGCAGCCGCCGCGCCCGGACAAGCGGGGCTTCTGGGCCGGCTGCGCGGCCGCCCTCGGCCTGTGCTGCACCTGCAAGGTGTGCTGCGCCGACGAGTTCGAGGGGCCCTGGTCGCGGAAGAGGCGCGAGGGCGCGTGCGCCACGTGCGACTGCAACTGCGACTGGTCCTGCTGCGAGGCCTGCCAGTGCTGCGAGTGCTGTGAATGCTGCTCCTGCTGCGACTGCGGGCTGTGACCGGGCGCTGAGACGGCGTCGCCCGGCGCCGCTCAGCTCTTCACCTCGGGCGGCGAGATCCGCGAGGAGGCGATCGCCGAGCCCGTCGTCCCCCACTTCCGCAGGATCCTGGTGTACGTGCCGTCGGCCAGCAGCCTGTTCACCGCCGCCTGGAAGGCGGGGGCCAGCGCGGTCCCCTTCTTGAAGGCGAAGCCCACGTCCAGGCGGTGGTATTCGTTCAGGAACCTCAGCCCCGGCTGGTGGGCGACGGCGTAGCGCAGGCCGTTGATCGTGGACATCACGATGTCGCTGCGGCCCTGCTGGACGGACGACCAGATCGCGCTCGGCTCGGCGTACGCCTGCACCTCGTACGGCTTCTTGCCCGCGTCGGTGCAGACGTGCCTGTTCTCCTCCAGCGTGGCCTCGAAGGTCGTGCCGGCGCCGGTCGCGACGTTCAGGCCGCACAGCTGCCCGAGGTCGGTGATCTTGGAGAGCTTGCTGTCCCCGCGGGTGGCGAAGCCCTGGCCGTCGTTGATGTAGGTGACGAAGTCGATGGTCTTGCGGCGCTCGTCCGTGACGCCGAAATTGCTGGCGCCGAAGTCGTACTTGCCGCTGTCCAGCGCGGGCAGGATCGCCTCGAAGCTCGCCTGTTCCACCGTGAGCTTGACGCCGAGCACCTTGGCGACCGCCTTGGTGAAGTCGACGTCCTGGCCGGTCAGCGTCCTGCCGTCGGAGAGATAGGTGGTGCCGGGCGGGGTGCCGCCGACGCTGATCGCGACCGTGAGGTGTGTCGTGCCGGCGGGCAGCAGCTTCGCCGCCGCCTCGTCCTTCCGCTCGGCCGAGAAGACGTCCGTGGTGGGCACTTCGCCGGATCCGGCCGCCGCCCCGGCGGCGTCCGCCGCGCCCGGACCACCGGAACCCGAGCCGCAGGCGGTCAGGAGCAGGGTGGCCGACGTGATCAGGGCGAACGGCAGCAAATGACGCGGGCGCATCGGAAAGCGGTCTCCTGTGGGCAGCGGTGAGCAGTGGGAGGCAGCGGTGGCATCAGGGTGCCAAGGCGCGAGGGGAGGGGTGCGCGTGTGAAGGCGTGGCGAAGAGCGCCGGACAGGCGGGGGAGAACGCGAGTACGCCTGCTTCCGGCAGGCGCGCGCAGGGGGTCAGCTCAACAGGAACAGGACCACACGCGACCGAAGTCGATGTGGGAGCGGGTGACCAGCCACTGCTGTGGATGCATGGGCCAAGTGGAACAGGCATCCGGTTCCGCGTCAACCGAGCCGAGACGCACGGCTCACAGTCCGGACAGCCTTGACAGGTACGGGAAACGCCCACGTACTCTCGACGGACGGCCCTGCTGAGGGGCTCGGCCGTACCGCGCCCCAGGGCGCGCCCGTGTGAAGGCACCACCTTCGTTCTGACGACTTCAACGCGTCACGGAGCCTTCGCATGTCATCCGACACCCTCGCCAAAGTCCCCACCGCACCGCAGACTCCCGGGCCCGCGGACACCCCGCGGATCGTCCCGCGGCGCCGGTACGGCCAGTGGGCGGCAGCCGTCGCCGTCCTCGCGCTGCTCGCCCTCGCCGCCGACTCCGTCCTGCGCAACAAGGCGTTCCAATGGGGCGTCGTCGCCGACTACTTCACCTCCGACGCCGTCCTGCGCGGACTCTGGCTCACGCTGTGGCTGACCGCGGTCGTGATGGTCCTCGGCTTCGCCCTCGGCACCCTGCTGGCCGCCTTCCGGCTCTCCGCCAACCCGGTGCTGCGGGCGGTCAGTTGGGGTTACGTGTGGCTGTTCCGGTCCATCCCGATCCTGGTGCAGCTGCTGCTGTGGTTCAACATCGGGGCGCTGTACCCGCAGGTGTTCGGCGTGCGGACCGTCGACCTGCTCACCCCGATCGCCGTCGCGATCGTCGGGCTCACCCTGCACGAGGCCGCCTTCGCCGCCGAGGTCGTCCGGGCCGGCATCCTCTCCGTGGACCGGGGGCAGATCGAGGCCGCCCAGGCGCTGGGCCTGAGCCGGTCGCGGCGCTGGTGGCGGATCGTGCTGCCGCAGGCCATGCGCTCCATCGTGCCGCCCGCCGGCAACATGCTCATCGGCACCCTCAAGGGCACCTCGATCGTCAGCGTCATCGCCGTCAACGACCTGCTGTTCTCCGCCCAGCTGATCTACCACCGCACCTACCAGGTCATCCCGCTGCTGATGGTCGCGACCCTCTGGTACGCGGCCGTCACCTCGCTGCTCGGCCTCGGCCAGCACTTCGTCGAGAAGTACTACGCGCGCGGCACGGAGCACGCCCGATGAGGCCGCAGCTGGTGATCGTGGGAGCCGGGCCGCGGGGGACCGGACTGCTGGAGCGGATCGCCGCCAACGCGCCCGAGCTGTACGCCGGTTCGGGCCTCGACATCCATCTGGTCGACCCGTATCCGCCGGGCGGCGGCCGGATCTGGCGCCAGGCGCAGTCGCCGCTGCTGTGGATGAACTCGCACGCCGAGGACGTCACCATGTTCACCGACGAGACCGTGACCATGGCCGGCCCGGTGCGTGAGGGCCCCACCCTGCACGAGTGGGCCGCGCTGGACGCCGGCACCTTCGCCGACCGGCAGCTCCAGGGCCGCTATCTGCGCTGGGTGTACGAACGGGCCCGCGCCGACCTGCCGCCGGAGGTCACCGTCCACCACCATCCCCAGCGCGCCCTGCGCGTCAGCGGCCCGCGCGAGGGCCGCCAGCAGGTGTGGCTGGAGGGCCGCCCGCGCCCCCTCCTGGCCGACCTGGTCATCCTCGCCCTCGGCCATCTCGACTCCGAACTCGACCCGGAGCAGCGCGCGTTGGCCGCCTACGCCCGCGAGCACGACCTGGTGCACCTGCCGCCCGACTTCACCGCCGACAGCGACCTGTCACCGCTCGGACCCGGTGAACCCGTGCTCGTCCGGGGCTTCGGGCTGGCCTTCGTCGACCTGATGGTGCTGCTCACCGAGGGGCGCGGCGGGCGGTACGAGGGCGACACCTACCACCCCTCGGGGCGGGAACCGGTGCTCCACGTCGGCTCGCGGCGCGGAGTGCCGTACCACTCGAAGATCGGCTACGGCTGGACCGGCGAGCGGCCCCCGCTGCCCCGCTTCCTCGGGCCGGCCGAGATCGAGCGCCTGTCGGCCCGGCCGGACCGCGTCGACTTCCGGCGCGACGTGTGGCCGCTGGTGGCGAAGGAACTGGGCTTCGCCCACTACCACCGGCTGTTCACCGCCCACCCCGAGCGTACGGCGATGGACCGGGCCGACTTCGAGGCGAAGTACGCCGCCGCCGGCGACCCCGCAGAGCTGCGGGCGCTCGTCCTCGCCGCCGTACCCGACCCGGCCGACCGCCTCGACCTCGACGCGCTCGACCACCCGCTGGACGGTGTGCGCCACACCTCACCCGAGGCGTTCCAGGAGGAGCTGCGGGGGTACATCGAGGCCGACCTGAGCCGCCGCCACGACCCCTCCCGCAGCGCGGACCTGAGCGTCTTCCTCGGGCTGCTCTCCGTCTACGGACAGCTCGTGCGGCTGGGGAACATCGGCCCCTGGTGGCACGGCTTCTTCAGCTACCTGGCGTCCGGGCCGCCCGGCCCCAGGCTGCGGCAGATGCTCGCGCTCTCCCGGGCCGGACTGCTCCGGTTCGTCGGCGCCGACATGACCGTCAGCGCCGAGAACGGGGTGTTCCGGGCCGCCAGCCCCACCGTGCCGGGCTTCTTCGTCGAGGCGCGTGCGCTGGTCGAGGCCCGGCTGCCCGAACCCACCCTCGGCCGGGCCCGCGACCGCCTGCTGCGCGAACTGCACGCCGACGGCGCCGCCGAGACCCCCGACGGACTGCTGCGGACCGACCCCGCCGACGGCCGGATCCTCGACGGCCGCGGACGGCCGCATCCCCGGCTCTTCGCGCTCGGCCCCTACACCGACGCCCGCACCCCCGGCGCCTTCACCCGGCCACGCACCGGCGGGGCCGCGTTCCGGCAGAACGACGCCACCGCCCGGGCGGTACTGGCCTTCCTCGGCACCTCACTCGTAAAGGAACTCGCGCGATGAGCGTCATGGTCGACATCAGATCGGTGCACAAGAGCTTCGGCTCGCTGCACGTCCTCAAGGGCGTCGACCTGCGGGTGCGCACCGCAGAGGTGACCGTCGTGCTCGGCCCCTCCGGCTCCGGCAAGTCGACCCTGCTGCGCACCGTCAACCATCTGGAGAAGGCGGACCGGGGCGAGGTCAGCGTGGACGGTGCGCTGATGGGGTACCGGCGCGTCGGGAACAGGCTGTACGAGCTGCCCGAGCGCGAGGTGCTCCGCCAGCGCACCCGGATCGGGTTCGTCTTCCAGAACTTCCGTCTCTTTCCGCATCTCACGGTCCTGGACAACGTCGTCGAGGCGCCGGTGTCCGCGCTGAAACGGCCCCGGAAGCAAGCGGTGGCGGACGCGCGCAGGCTGCTGGAGCGGGTCGGGCTGGGCGACAGGGCCGAGGCCTATCCACGGCAGTTGTCGGGCGGGCAGCAGCAACGGGTGGCCATCGCGCGGGCCCTCGCACTGGAGCCGAAGCTGCTGCTGTTCGACGAGCCGACCTCGGCACTCGACCCCGAGCTGGTCGGCGAAGTCCTCGACGTCATCCGGGACCTGGCCGCCCGGGGCACGACGATGATCGTCGTCACGCACGAGATCGCGTTCGCCCGTGAGGTCGCCGACACGGTGGTGTTCATGGCCGACGGCAGGATCGTCGAACAGGGCCCGCCGGCCGAGGTGCTGGGCGCTCCGCGCGAGGAGCGGACGCGGGCGTTCCTGGCGAAGGTGCTGTGAGCGTGGGCACGGAGGCCGGTCGCGCAGTGCTCGGCACCGCCGGTCCGCGGCGCCGTGGCCGCTCGCCGGCGCGGCGGGGACGGGGAGCGCGGCCGGGGAGGCGTCGGACATGAGCGGTCTGCTGCATCTGGCCGCCGCCGTCGATCTGCCGGGCTGCTTCGACGCCGAGCCGTACGTCGAGCTGGTCCGGCTCGCCGAGCGCGGCGGGCTGGACTTCGTGACGCTGGACGACTCCTTCGGCCGGCCCGGGCCCGACGCCCTCGGCGTGCTGTCCCGGGCCGCGCCCGCGACCCGGCGCATCGGTCTGGTCCCGACCGTCACCACCACCTACACCGAGCCCTTCCGGGTGCAGGCCGCCGTCGCGACGCTGGACCGGGTCAGCCATGGCCGGGCCGGCTGGCGGATCGAGGTGTCCACCGGCGAGGACGAGGCCCGGCTCTTCGGCCGCCGTCCCGCGGCACCGCTCAGGGCGCTGTGGCAGGAGGCGGGGGAGGTCGCCGACGTGGCCGCGAAGTTGTGGGACAGCTGGGAGGACGACGCCGAACTGCGGGACGCGCCGGGCGGACGCTTCCTGGACCGGGACAGGCTGCACCACGTCGACTTCACCGGGACCGCCTTCTCGGTGCGGGGCCCCTCGACCGCACCCCGGCCGCCGCAGGGCCACCCCGTCCGCGTGGCCGACGCCACCGGAAGCCAGGCCCGTTCCGTCGCCGCCCGGTACGCGGACGTGGCCCTGGTCCGCGCCGCGACCCCGGCACAGGCCACCGCCGTACGCGACGAACTGCGCGCTCTGGCCGCCGGGGCCGGACGGGACCCGGACGGTGTGCGGGTCCTGGTGAGCCTGCTGGTCGACCTCGGCGACGGAGAGCGCGCCGCCGAGCCCGGACACGGTGGCGGGGGACCGCGGCCCACCGCGCGCGGGCCGCTGTACCGGGGCGGCCCGGTCGATCTCGCCGAACTGATCGCCGGCTGGCACGCCGACGGTGTCACCGACGGCTTCCACCTCGTGCCCGTCGAGCCGCGCCGTGACCTGGAGCGGCTGGTCAACGGCACGGTGGCGCTGCTCCAGCACCGCGCGCTGTTCCGCACCTTCTACCCGGGCAGCACCCTGCGCGAGCACCTGGGCCTCGCCCGGCCCGCCAACCGGTACGCCGGGACCGGGGGAGCGTCATGAGCCCACGGCGGCAGGTGCATCTCGCGGTCCTCGCCCCGGGCACCGACGAGACCACCGGATGGGCGGACCCCCGCACGGACCCGTGGACCTCGTTCGCCTCCTTCGAGCGCCTGGCCCAGGTCGCCGAGCGCGGACTGTTCGACTTCCTGCTGCTCGACGAGGGGCTGCGGCTGCCCGAGCACCGAGGCCGCATCCACGACCTCGAACCGGTGGGCCGGCCGGAACCTGCCGCGCTGCTGAACGCGCTCGCCGGGAGCACCGCACGGCTGGGGCTCGCCGCCACGGCGGACACCGCCTTCGGCGAACCGTACGAACTCGCCCGCAGGATAGCCACGTTGGACCACCTGAGCGGGGGGCGGGCGGCGTGGCGGGTGACGGCCACGCCGGACGCCGCCGAGAACTTCCGCCCCGGCGCAGACTCGGAGCACTCCGCGCGGACCGCCGAATTCGTCACCGTGGCGAGGCTGCTGTGGGACTCCTGGACAGCTGACGGGACGCCCCGGCCGTTCGCGCACCGGGGCCGGCACTTCGACATCGCGGGCGAGTTCGGGCTTCCGCGTTCACCGCAGGGGCGGCCCGTGGTGATCCACACGGGCGAGTCCGAGGAGATCGGGGAGCTGGCCGCGGCCACGGCCGATGTGCTCCTGACCCGGCCCGGCCCGCTGGAGGCGGCCCGCCTGCGCTACGCCCGCGCCCAACGGCGGCTCGCCGCGTACGGCCGCGCACCCGAGGGCTTGAGAATCATGCCCGGCGTCACCGTCGCGCTCGGGGACACCGCCGCCGAGGCGCAGGAGCGGGCCGCCGGGATCCGACGGCAACGGGTCACTCCGCGGTACGCGTTGTACGTGCTGGAGCGGCTGTGGGGCGTGGACCTCTCCGGGCACGACCCCGACGGCCCGCTGCCCGCGATCGCCCCTCGAGGCCGGGACGCGGACACCCTGGCGCGCGTCGCGAGATGGCGGGCGCTGGCCCAGGAGAAGGGGCTGACCAGCCGGGAGACCGTGATCGAGGCGAGCGGCAGGCCGTCCTTCGTCGGCACGCCCGACTCGGTCGCCGCCGAGCTGCACGCCCATGTCCGCGAGGGAGCCGCCGACGGATTCCTGCTGGCGGCCGACGGGCTGGAGGAGTTCGTGGACCGGGTGGTGCCGCTGCTGCAGGTCCGTGGCGTGTTCCGCACGGAGTACGAGGGCGCCACTCTCCGCTCCCATCTCGCGCTGTCCCACCCGGTGGGGGAAGGCTGATCACAGATGAGAGGAACGACGGGGGCGACTTCCGGACACTCCCGGGACTTGGGTGGCCGATGGGGAAGGCGTGTGTCGGGCCGGTGTCAAGGGCTGATGCGTAAGGGTGGTTTAAAGTCCTACGGCCGAAAGGCCCCCTTGTGGCGACCGGTCGTTCGGCCGAATACTCCCCCTCAGCGCTTGTCAGGGGGCATGCGTGTTCGGAACCCGGCCGTTCCCCTGGCTGCGCCTCACCGGCCCCGACCCCACGCGGGCCCCCGACTTCCCCTGGGAGGGAACGAAAAGTGAGGAACAAGCGCACCACTCCCCGCAACGGCAACGCGAGACGGACCCGGCTGATCGCCGTGGCCACCGGCTTCCTGGCCGCGGCCGCGTTCGCCGCCCCCACCGCGAACGCCAGCGACAACCACACCTTCAGCGCGGCCCAGCTCGGCACGGCGAGCAAGTCCGTCGGCAAGGCCGATGTGCCCGGTACGGCCTGGGCGGTGGACGGCAAGTCCAACCGCGTCGTCGTCACCGTCGACAGCACGGTGTCCAAGGCCGAGATCGCCAGGATCAAGCGGCAGGCCGGCGCGAACGCGGACGCGCTGACCATCAAGCACACCTCCGGCAGGTTCAGCAAGCTCATCAGCGGCGGCGACGCCATCTACGGTGGCCAGTACCGCTGCTCCCTCGGCTTCAACGTGCACAGCGGCAGCACGTACTACTTCCTCACCGCCGGTCACTGCGGCCAGGTCGCCTCCACCTGGTACAGCAACTCCGGCCACACCACGGTGCTGGGCACCAACGTCGGCTACAGCTTCCCGGGCAACGACTTCGCGCTCGTGCGGTACACCAACTCCTCGATCGCGCACCCGAGCGCGGTCGGCAACCAGAGCATCAGCAGCGCGGGCACGCCCAGCGTGGGCCAGACCGTCTACCGGCGCGGCTCGACCACCGGTACGCACAGCGGGCGGGTCACGGCGCTGAACGCCACCGTCCACTACGACAGCGGTGAGACCGTCAGTGGCCTGATCCAGACTTCCGTGTGCGCCGAGGGCGGCGACAGCGGCGGTTCGCTGTACGCGGGGTCCGTGGCCTACGGCCTGACCTCCGGCGGCAGCGGTGACTGCACCTCCGGTGGTACGACGTTCTTCCAGCCGGTCACCGAGGCGTTGAGCTACTACGGGGTCACGCTGCCCTGACGGCTCCCGCCGCGGCACTCGATTGCGGTTCGGCCCCCGTACGCCTTTGGGTGTGCGGGGGCTCTTTGTTGGCCGGGGCAGGCGAAAACAAGCCAAGAGCTGTCGTCACGTTCCGCTGAGGGCTACTTGCACGTTGTATTTGCAGTGCGAATTTCCTGGCGTGACCGTGGTCAGTCACGTGCGGAGGGGGGTGCGAAGCCTCCGCGCGCGCGTCCTGAAGTCAACCTTGTGTGCTCCCTGTGTCGTTCGGAAGAGTGGGCCCCCGTCAACCAGCCTTCCGGTCCGTCGGGTCCCCACAACTCGCGGACCATCCCCCCACAGGAGGACGTGAGTTGAAGCACCGACGCATATCCCGGCGGCGGGTCGCCGTGGCCGGTGCGGGAATCGCCGCACTGGTCGCCGCGGGTGTCACCTTGCAGAATGCGAACGCCAGCGAGCCGGTGAAGTCCGCTCCGCAACTGAAGGTCCTATCCGCTCCGGCGGCCGGAAACCTCGCTTCCACGCTGCTGAAGAACCTCGGCTCGAATGCCGCCGGCAGCTACTACGACGCCCAGGCCAAGAGCCTCGTCGTCAACGTGCTCGATCAGAGCGCGGTGAACACCGTCGAGACGGCCGGGGCCAAGGCGAGACTCGTCGCCAACTCGCTCGCCGCGCTGGACGGCGCGCGGACGACGCTGAAGAAGGACGCGACCATCGCGGGGACGTCCTGGGCGACCGATCCGGTGAGCAACAAGGTCGTCGTGACCGCCGACAAGACGATCTCCGGCGCGGAGTGGACCAAGCTGAGCAAGGTGGTCGACGGGCTTGGCGGCAAGGCCGAACTGAAGCGATCGAAGGGGGAGTTCAAGCCCTTCATCGCCGGAGGCGACGCGATCAGCGGTTCCGGTGGGCGCTGCTCGCTCGGCTTCAACGTGGTCAAGGACGGGCAGCCGTACTTCCTGACCGCCGGGCACTGCACCGCGGCGATCTCCACCTGGTCGGACTCCAGCGGCAAGGAGATCGGGCAGAACGCGGAGTCCCACTTCCCGGGGACCGACTTCGGACTGGTCAAGTACACGGCGCAGGTGGACCACCCGAGCGAGGTCGATCTGTACGACGGGTCCACCCAGAAGATCACCGGTGCCGCCGAGGCGACGGTGGGGATGAAGGTGACGCGCAGCGGGTCGACGACCAAGGTGCACGACGGCACGGTCACCGGGCTGAACGCCACGGTGAACTACCAGGAGGGCACCGTCAGCGGTCTCATCCAGACCGATGTGTGTGCCGAGCCCGGTGACAGCGGGGGCTCGCTGTTCTCGGGGAGCAACGCCGTCGGGCTGACGTCCGGGGGCAGCGGCGACTGCACCTCCGGTGGGGAGACGTTCTTCCAGCCGGTCGCTGCCGCGCTGTCCGCCACGGGGACGCAGATCGGCTGAATTCACTCGTTCCATGGAGTCCCGTCCCCGGCGTGTGCGGGGGGCGGGACTTCGTGCGTACGGCGGCTGCCGGGAGTCCGGGCGGGCGAGGAGCGACCGAACAACGGGTCGCACATGCGTTCGAGAAAGGAGTATGGTGGGGGTGGGGAGATTGGGAACTGATGTTCGATACCCCTCGGGGTCATGAGTGCGGGAGGTGCGGATGCCGGGCTTCACGCATCTGCACACCGCCTCCGGGTACTCCCTGCGCTACGGCGCCTCGCACCCGGAGCGGCTGGCCGAGCGCGCCTCCGAGCGGGGTATGGACGCCCTCGCCCTCACCGACCGTGACACTCTGGCCGGCGCGGTCCGCTTCGCCAAGGCCAGCGCGAAGGCGGGCATCCGGCCCCTCTTCGGGGTGAACCTCGCGGTGACCCCGGCGCAGGCGCCGCAGCGGGAGAAGCGCCGCACCCCGGTCCGCGGGGGTGCCTTCGTGGACGAGTCGGTACCCCGGGTCACCTTCCTCGCCCGGGACGGCGCCCGGGGCTGGGCCGACCTGTGCCGGATCGTCACGGCGGCGCACCGGAGCGGGGCCGCCTGCCGGCTGCCCTGGCCCGACGCTCACGGCGCCGGCCTGACCGTCCTGCTCGGCCCCGGCTCCGACGTCGGCCGGGCCCTGGCCGCCGGCCGCCCCGACCGCGCGGCCGGGCTGCTCGCCCCCTGGCGTGAGGTCTACGGCGACGCGCTGCGCCTGGAGGCCGTCTGGCACGGTCGTACGGGTACGGGGCCCGGTTCCCTGCGGCTGGCCGCCCGTACCGTCGGCTTCGCCGCCGAGCAGGGGGTGCGGCCCGTGCTCAGCAACGCCGTCCGGTACGCCGACCCCGGCCAGGGGCCGGTCGCCGACGTGCTGGACGCGGCCCGCCGGCTGGTCCCGATCGACCCGACGAAGGAGCTGGACTCCGACGAGGCCTGGCTCAAGGACGCGACCGCCATGTTCCGGGCGGCCGAGCGGATCGTGGAGGCTGCCGGGTATCGGCGGGACACCGCCCACCGGCTGCTGGAGCAGACCCGGGCGACGGCCGCCGAGTGCCTGGTCGACCCCGAGGGCGACCTCGGCATCGGGACGGTGCGCTTTCCCGAGGCGCATCTCGTCGGCGCCGGCCGCCGCACCGCCCAGCGGGCGCTCGCCTCGCGGGCGGTGGCGGGGATGGTGCGGCTCGGGTACGGCGGCAGGCGTGCGTACTGGGAGCGGATGCACCACGAGCTGGACATCATCGGCCATCACGGCTTCGCCTCCTACTTCTTGACCGTCGCCCACGTCGTGGACGACGTGAAGGCGATGGGAATCCGCGTCGCCGCCCGTGGCTCCGGCGCCGGGTCGTTGGTGAACCATCTGCTGGGCATCGCGAACGCCGACCCGGTCGAGCACGGGCTGCTGATGGAGCGGTTCCTGTCCAAGGAGCGGGTCGTGCTGCCCGACATCGACATCGATGTGGAGTCCGCGCGGCGGCTGGAGGTGTACCGGGCGATCATCGGGCGGTTCGGGCAGGAGCGGGTCGCGACCGTCTCCATGCCGGAGACCTACCGGGTCCGGCACGCCGTCCGGGACGTGGGTGCCGCCCTGTCCATGGACCCGGCCGACATCGACCGCATCGCCAAGTCCTTCCCGCACATCCGGGCGCGCGACGCCCGTGCGGCGCTGGAGGAACTGCCCGAGCTCAAGCGGCTCGCGGGGGAGAAGGAGAAGTACGGGAAGCTGTGGGAGCTGGTCGAGGGGCTGGACGCGCTGCCGCGCGGAGTCGCCATGCATCCGTGCGGGGTGCTCCTCTCCGACGCCTCCCTGCTCTCCCGTACGCCGGTCGTGCCGACCAGTGGCGAGGGGTTCCCCATGTCGCAGTTCGACAAGGAGGACGTGGAGGACCTCGGGCTGCTCAAGCTCGATGTGCTGGGGGTGCGGATGCAGTCGGCGATGGCGCACGCCGTTGCCGAGGTGGAGCGGGTGACCGGGGAGCGGGTCGATCTGGACGCGGTGCCGGCGGGCGATCCGGAGACGTACCGGTTGATCCGGTCCACCGAGACGCTCGGGTGCTTCCAGATCGAGTCGCCCGGGCAGCGGGACCTGGTGGGGCGGCTGCAGCCGAGCACTTTTGACGATCTCGTCGTGGACATCTCGTTGTTCCGGCCCGGACCCGTCGCCGCCGACATGGTGCGGCCGTTCATCGAGGCGCGGCACGGGCGGGCGCCGGTGCGCTGTCCCCATCCGGATCTGGAGGAGCCGCTGAAAGGGACGTACGGCGTCGTCGTCTTCCACGAGCAGATCATCGACATCGTCGCCATCATGACCGGGTGCGGACGGGGCGAGGCCGACCGGGTGCGACGAGGGCTGTCCGACCCGGAGTCGCAGGGGCGGATCAAGGTGTGGTTCGCGCAGCAGGCCGCGGTCCGGGGGTATGGCGCGGAAACGATTCAGCGGACCTGGGAGATCGTGGCGGCCTTCGGGTCGTACGGGTTCTGCAAGGCGCATGCCGTCGCCTTCGCCGTGCCGACGTATCAGTCGGCCTGGCTGAAGGCCCATCATCCGGCCGCCTTCTACGCCGGGCTGCTCACGCACGATCCGGGGATGTATCCGAAGCGGCTGCTGCTCGCCGACGCGCGGCGGCGCGGGGTGCCGATCCTGCCGTTGGACGTGAACGCGTCCGGGGTCGCCCATCGGATCGAACTGGTGTCCGAGTCCGGGGCGTGGGGGCTGCGGCTCGCCCTTTCCGATGTGCATGGGATCAGCGGGGCGGAGGCGGAGCGGATCGCGGACGGGCAGCCGTATTCCTCCCTGGTGGACTTCTGGGAGCGGGGGCGGCCGAGCCGGCCGGTGGCGGGACGGCTCGCTCAGGTGGGGGCCCTGGACGCCTTCGGTGCCAACCGGCGGGATCTGCAGCTGCATCTGACCGAGCTGCACCGGGGTCTGCGGGGCGGTGGCGGTGACCGGCTTCCTCCCCCGCTGCTCGACGCGTGGGAGGCGCCCCCGGCGGACGGCGGGAAGACCGCGTCGGCGGGACTGCCGGACCTGACGTCGGCGGAACGGCTCAGCGCCGAGCTGGGTGTGCTGTCCATGGACACCTCACGCAATCTGATGGACGACCACCGGGAGTTCCTGGAAGAGCTGGGCGTGGTCTCCGCGCGCCGGCTGCGCGAGGCGCGGCACGGTGAGACCGTGCTGGTCGCGGGCGCCAAGGCGGCCACCCAGACCCCGCCGATCCGCTCCGGCAAGCGGGTCATCTTCTCCACCCTGGACGACGGCACGGGCCTGGTCGACCTGGCGTTCTTCGACGACTCGCACGACGCCTGCGCCCATACCGTCTTCCATTCGTGGCTGCTGCTGGTGCGGGGAGTGGTGCAGCGGCGCGGTCCGCGCAGTCTGAGCGTGGTGGGGTCCGCCGCCTGGAATCTCGCCGAGCTGGTGGAGCTGCGTGCCGAGGGCGGTCTCGACGAGGTGGCGGCGCGGCTCGCGGAGCCGGTGCCCGAGGACGCGGACGGCGATCCCACCGGTGGGCGGCGGATCCGGCTGTCGACCGGATACGAGATGCATCCGTGGGCCGATCTGCGGCCCGCGGGGCAGGAGGCCGCACAAGGGCCTGCTGCCGTACGGAAGTTGTGGCACCAGAGTCCGGGGAGTGCGGGATGACCATTCTCTGCGTACGTTTCCAGCTGCCGCCGATGTACGAGGCGGCCCTGCCGGGACTGCTCGGGTTGCTGGAGGACTTCACCCCGGTCGTCGAGGCGCTGCCTCCGGACGGGGCGCTGGCCGATCTGCGCGGTGCCGAGCGGTACTTCGGGCGCAGCGCGGTGGAGCTGGCCTCGGTGATCCGGGTGCGGGCGCTCGCGCGGTACGGCGTCGACTGCATGATCGGTGCCGGTCCGGGGCCGATGCTGGCTCGCGTGGCGCTGCGCGACGCCCGGCCCGGGGTGACATGTGCCGTGCCCGAGGGCCCGGGCGGCAGCGCGGAGTTCCTCGCCGCGCGGCCCGTGTCCGCGCTGCCCGGCGTCGGCGCGGCGACCGCCCGGACCCTGGGCGAGTACGGCCTGGACACCCTGGGTCTGGTCGCCGGTGCGCCGCTGTCCACGCTCCAGCGGCTGATCGGCGCGCGGGCGGGCCGCGAGCTGCGCGAGAAGGCGAGCGGCATCGACCGGGGCCGGGTCGTGCCGAACGCCGTCTCACGGTCGCTGATGACGGAGCGGGCCTTCGACGTCGACGAGCTGGACCCCGACCGGCACCGCAGGGCGCTGCTGTCCGCCGCCGAGGAGATCGGCGGGTGCCTGCGCGCGGTGGAGGAGATCTGCCGCACCCTGACCCTCACCGTGCGCTACGCCGACGGCTCCTCGACCACCCGCAGCCGCACTCTGCGGGAGCCGACCGCGCACTCGGCGGCCCTGACGAAGGCGGCCTACGGCATGTACGAGGCGCTCGGCCTGCAGCGTGCCCGGGTTCGCGCCCTCGCCCTGCGCGCCGAGGGCCTGGCCTCCGCCGACCAGGCCTCCTACCAGCTCACCTTCGACCCCGTGGACGAGAAGGTCCGCCGGATCGAGGAGGTCGCGGACCGCGCGCGGGCGAAATTCGGACCGAGGGCGGTGATGCCGGGCGCCCTGGCGGCGTGACCGCACTCGGACGGGCGCCGGCCGGCCCGGGGCGGGGATGCCTTCGGACGGGCGTCAGCTCGCCCAGGGCGGGGTGATACGGGTGCCGTCCGCCAGCTCCGCCTCGAGGCCGACGGAGGTGGTGACCCAGGAGAGCGCGGTGTGATCGGTCGGGTTCTCCACGGCGAAGGGCGTACCGGGGGTGACGATCACGGTGTCGCCCGCCCCGATGCGGTCGGTCCGGCCGTCGAGGGTGATCAGCAGCTCGCCCACCAGCAGATGGAAGATCTCCTCGCGGTTGACGGTGTGGGCGGGCGCCTTGGTGCCCGCCGGGATCTCCCCGCGCCAGGCGCACAGCTCCTTGCTGCCGGTGCGCGGGGTGGCGTACGAGACGAAGCGGGCGCCGTGGAGCTCATGGGTCGTGGCCTGTGCTGCGCGGACGACGGGCATGGCGGTGGTCTCCGATCAAGTGGTCAAGTGGATTGACTATATAGTCAAGCTGCTTGACCATCATGTCAAGGGTGTTTCAATGCCTCCGTGCAGAACTCCGAAGCCATGGCCCTGTCCGCCGCCCTGCTCGCCGTCGCCGGTGACCTCACGCAACGCATCCATGAGGGGGTCGTCGCGCGGGGGTTCGCCGATCTCCGGCCGGTGCACGGCTTCGCCTTCACGAGGCTCGCCCCGGGCGGGGCCACGGTCACCGATCTCGCCGCGCATCTCGGGGTGACCAAGCAGGCCGCGAGTCAGCTGGTGGACGAGATGGTGCGCAAGGGGTACGTCGAGCGCCGGCCGCATCCGCAGGACGCGCGGGCCCGGCTGGTCGTGCTGACCGAGCGCGGCTGGGCCTGCACCCGGGCGGCGGAGGAGGCGGCGGCCGGGGTGGTGCGGGCGTGGGGCGATCTGCTGGGTGAAGGCGAAGTGCGCCTGTGGGGGGAGCGGTTGGCGAGGATCGCTCCGCATGGACCGATCCGGCCCGCCTGGTGACGGTCTGTCAGGGTTCCATGGGGTCCAGTGATGCCGTGGTTATCACTGGAAGTTTTTACTGACGCGTAACTTCACACTTGCACTACTCGCCCGTAACTTGACGAGTGAACAGCATCCTCGTGATCCGGATCACAGGGTAAGGCCGTCGTACCTCCCTTGAGCCGCAAGGAGATCACCCGATGCTGCCCTGGAAGCGAGTGCTCAGACCCCTCGCCGCGCTGCTCCTCACCGCCGCCGTCGCCACCGTTCCCGCCGCCGCGGCGCATGCCGCCGACGCTGCTCCGCAGAGCGGCTGGAACGACTTCTCCTGCAAGCCCTCCGCCGCCCACCCCCGTCCGGTCGTCCTGGTGCACGGCACCCTGGGCAACTCGGTCGACAACTGGCTGTCCCTCGCCCCGTATCTGAAGGACCGCGGATACTGCGTCTTCTCCCTCGACTACGGTCAGCTGCCCGGCGTCCCCCTCTTCTACGGCCTCGGCCCCATCGACAAGTCGGCCGAGCAGCTGTCGGCCTTCGTGGACAAGGTGCTCGCCGCGACCGGAGCCGCCCGGGCCGACCTGGTCGGGCACTCCCAGGGCGGCATGATGCCCCGCTACTACCTGAAGTTCCTCGGCGGAGCCGCCAAGGTGAACGCCCTCGTGGGCCTCGCCCCCGACAACCACGGCGCCACCCTGAGCGGCCTCACCAACCTGCTGCCGTACTTCCCCGGCGCCGCGGACCTGATCAAGGCCACCACCCCCGGCCTCGCCGACCAGATCCCCGGCTCGGCCTTCCTCGCCAAGCTCAACGCGGGCGGCGACACCGTCCCCGGGGTGCACTACACGGTCATCGCCACCAAGTACGACGAGGTGGCCACGCCGTGGCAGAGCCAGTACCTGAGCGGCGCGGACGTCCACAACGTGCTGCTGCAGGACCTGTGCCCGCTCGACCTCTCCGAGCACGTCGCGATCGGCCTGTTCGACCGCATCGCCTTCCACGAGGTGGCCAATGCGCTCGACCCCGCCCACGCCACCGACACCACCTGCGCGTCGGCCTTCAGCTGACGTGCCGCCGGGGCCTGTCCGACCTGAGCCGCCGGACAGACCCCGCACCCCTCAGCGGCGGTGGGCGCCGCCCGCCGCGCGTCGCCGCACCGACAGGAACAGCGCCGTCGAACCGAGCGCCAGCGCCGCGGCGCCGCCCATCGCGAGGTACGAGGTGCCGGAGGAGGCGCCGGTCTCCGCGAGATTCTTCGCGGTACCGGCCGCCTTCGGGGCGTTGGGCGCGCCGCTCGGCCGCTGTGCGGGCTGCTGTGCGGGTTCCTGGGCCGGCGGCGTGCTCGCGTCGTCGCCGCCGTGGCCGTGGTGCTGCATCGTCGACTTGTCGGCACCGTCCGCGATCTGCCGGTCCGAGGGCGCGGAGGCCGTCGGTGCCGGGCTGTTGCCCGTGCCGGCCGAGCCGGCGCCGCCGAAGTCCACGTCCGAGCAGGAGTAGAACGCCTCCGGGCTGTCCGAGCGCTGCCAGATCGCATACAGCAGCTGCTTGCCCGACCGCTGCGGAAGCGTGCCGGAGAACGTGTAGAAGCCGCCCGAGGCGACCGGGTCGGTGGCCGTCGCCACCGGGTGCGCCAGATCCAGCTCGGACCAGGACAGCGGCTCGGCCGGGTCGTAACCGGGCTTCGTGACATAGACGTTGAACGTCCCCTTGTGCTGCGCGGTCACCCGGTACTTGAAGGTGTACGACCCGCTGTGCACACTCGTCGCCGGCCAGTCGGCGCGGGCCAGGTCCAGGCCCTTGAACTCCTCGCTGTTCGCACTGCACAGCTTGCCGTCCGGGATCAGCTTCTGGTGCTGTCCGGCGGCATCGCCGATCCGGATGCCGTTCCAGTCGTACAGCGCCTGCGTGCCGCCGGCCGCCACGGCCGCCTTGCACGCGGCCGACTTCGGGCTCTCCGGCCCCTCCGCGTAGCACTGCGAGACACGGCTGACCGGATCCCCCATCGAGCCGTGCGCGGACGCGGGCGCCGCGGCGAGCACGGTCAGGGCGAGCGACGGCAGACCGAGCACGGCGCCGACGGCGGCCGTGCGGCGGGCACGAGCGGGCATGCGGAACTCCTCGAAAGACGGATCTTCGGCGGGGCTGGATCCCGTGGGGGTGTTCAGAACCTAGCCCCGGGAAACCGCGAAATCGCCTGCTGGAGACGGGGGGAGGAGATCCTTATGGTGCCGTTAAGACCGGACTAACCGGGGGCTCAGGAAGAGGGGGAGGGACCCTTTAGCCGACCTGCGTCCGAGCAGGGCTACTGTCCGTGGCGGTCCGTGTTCGTCCGCAGCCGGACGCCTTGGTTGGCTCCCGGATTGGCTCCCGGCTGCACCTGGGTATCTTGCGTCGGGAAACTACGCACATGGCTCCGGAGGCCAAGCGAGATCGCACCTCCGAGATACCTCTGAGCTGCTGAAACACTCTTCTGGGTGGTTCCACCCGCTCATCTCACGCGCCACTCACGCACGGGCCGACCGATGCTGGGCACGCGGGGAGCGACGTGGTCCGTGCCTTGATGGGCGGAGAGGCTGGCTGCCCCCGCAGTGTTACAGCCCAGACCCGAACAACCGGACACTGACATTGCGAGGGTGTCCGGCCTATCTACCCAGGTCAGAGCCATGACCGGACAGTTGGACACATGGGACAGGTCCGTTCTCCACGACTGCGTTGTGCCGTGCAGGTAGTTCAGCGGGTCCCGTGCGGGATCCCATACGAGGAGCACCGCCTTAGGAGAGAGGCTGGGCTGTCCTGCCGCTGACCAGGGGCTTCCAAAACTGGTGAGATGCCCAGCAACTCGACTGCCAGACACCTTCGTTGACCGTAACTGACCGCTGCATCTGGCACGGCAGTGGCACGAACCTCAGCCAACGACAGCCAGCCACGACGGCGGGTGCGCCGGCCGACCAGGCACGCGTATGCCTCGCTGTACCCCCACTGGCCTCAGCCACGTTACTGGCTTGTGTCGTCGACCAGAGCCCAAAGCGAGGTGGGTGAACGGTCTCCGTTTCATTATTGGGCCCGACCGCTGTCATCGTGATTACCCTGCCCGACCTGGTTGCAATAACTCCGCGCGTTTCTGCGCCCCCTGCACACCGTCAGAAACTGACGTCGCCCCGGACGCTCTTTATCTGGACAATCTTGCCCACGTTAGCGTTGTCGGATACTGCGATGCGATTGTTTTGCACCTCATCGCGGCTGTACCCTTCAGCTTCGAGAGTTGACAACAAAGCCTCCTGGAACTGGCTATCACCATCCAGGTAACGGTCAAGCACCGCGCGAAGATTGTTTCTTACTGACTCGTCAGAGGGTGCTTCTTCGCACTCCTGCAGAGCCTCAATGGCCCCCTGATCCCTCCCGAATTTCCGCCTCAAAAAGTCAGCTACGTGGGTCGCAGTTCGCCAGGTCCCGCTGCCAGCCTCGGCTAGGAACCCCCCGGCAATGAGACTTACTACTGTCAGGGAAATAGGTTCAGTCATTGTGGTGCCCCACTTTCTTTGAGCTATCACGCTTGATGAAAGGGTGGACTACTTTTCTGTTTCTTCTCTCGCAGAATACTCTGATGCGATAGTGTCATATTTTTCCGCCTTGACTACATCCCCCAATTCGACCCAAGTCAACGAAAGCTCGTTAGCGGCCTTGCGGGCTGATCCCCACTGCTGCATGAGAACCTCTAGGCGAAGTTGTTCATCGTAGACGTCTGCAGCGACTCTGAAATTTTCAAGTTTTTTGAGCACCCTTCCCTCATTCCTGAGGCAATCTGCCAAAATTCTTGCTGAGCCATAAGAGCGTGCTACTTTCACTGCCTCTTGTACATGGAAGAGAGCGGAAGGAATATCGGCCTTCTTTTCCCCGACCCGGCTCCGACAGAGCAAAATCTGCATTAGATCCTGCTCCTTTTCGGTCCGGCGAGCAGCTAGCGCCGCTTGCTCGAGTAGCTCAATAGCGTGATCAAAATCTCCGCGTTTCGTGTACGAATCTCCCCAGCAGTGAAGTGTGCTGATGAGCCCTTCTGGATCATCTTCCAACTCCGCAGCTGTAAGCGCTTCGGCGTAGAGCGCGTCGGCCTTCTCGATTTCATTCTGCCGCGCGAGCGCATCAGCCAATGAGTGCTTAGCCCAGGTGATCGCGTTGTCGTTCTGTTCCTCGCGAGCTTTTTCTAGAGCCTCTTGATATGCCGCATTAGCTTCCGCTATGCGCCCCAAATTCTCAAGCACCTTAGCTTTTCGGACAAGCCGAATGCGCAATCCTTTAGTGTCGCCAGTCTCTCTTGCTAGCGTGATCGATTTCTCGTAGGAATCGACCGATTGCTCAGCCATGCCACTGGAATCTAGGCAGGCGGCCATTCCTTGGTAAGCGACGCCGCGGCGGTGAGCGTTAGCGCCATTCTCTGCAGCAAGTTGCAATTCTTTCTCGTACCACGCTAAAGCTTCATCGTGACGACCGATGCCGCTATACAGATGCCCTAGAGCATGGAAGGCGCGCGCGACGTAAGACGGACGTTTGATTGCTTCGAAAATGTCTATCGACTCAGTGTAAGCGGAAATGGCTCGTGCGATATCCCACTGCTCGCTTGCAGTTTTCCCTATTTCCCAGAGAATCTCAGCGCAACGGTGCTGGTCATCTATTTCACGGAAAGCTTGCAAAGACTGTTCAAGATAGGATCGCGCGTCGTTGAGTTTGTCGAGTGCTCTTGAAGCCTGACCCAGCCCGCCGGCCATAAGGGCTTGACCCTCGCGTGACCGGCAATTCTGTGCAGCTTTTAATCCGGCTTGATTGCAGGTAATCCAGTCGACGTAGTCGCTGTCCAATGAATTGTAGGTGGCCAACTCGTTGGCCGTTCGCCAGCAGATCTCGTCCCATCCATTTTCACCGGCAATGAGCACGCCAGTCACGAGACTCCGCCTTTCTAGGCGCACCCACGTGCGGATTGATGGACTGTCACCCTCCAGCACTCGCAAATGCCACTCTAGGAGGCGCCGCAGGGTGGCAATTCTTTCTTCGGACGGCTCCTCGTCGTACGCTCTCTCTTTTGCGAAAAGTCGCATAAGGTCGTGAAGTTGATATCGGCCAGGAACCTCGTCTGGGCTAATCAGGTGGCGATCCGCAAGGTCTTCCAGAAGATCCTCGACCGTATACTCGTCCTCATCGGCCATTATAGCGACCGATTCTATGCTGAAAGTCGAACCGAGGGTTAGTCCCACTATACGGAATAGGTGTGCTTGATCAGGTGTGAGAGATTCATAGGCCGTGGCAAAAACAGAGCGAATCGCAATGTCGTCTGCCCTTAGGACTTCGAGCCTTCGCTGTTCATCGCGAAGCCGGGACACCATGCGAGCGAGGGGCCATAGGGGCCTTCGTATCAGTTGAGCTCCGATGATCCGCAGAGCAATTGGAAGGCGCCCGCAAATCTCCGCGAGTTTAATTGCCTCGTCGCTTGCGCTTTGTACCCGTGAAGCTCCGAGTAGGACTTGGAGGAATTTGATGCACTCGTCCGCTGTCCAAACATCAATGGGGATACTCTGTGATCCTGGAAGGGTCGCGAGTGGTCGGCGGCTGGTAATTAGGGCTGCACTCAGTGGCGACGTGGGGATGAGGTCGTTTACTTGCGCCGTGTCGGCCGCGTCATCGAGCACGACGAGGATCGCCTTAGTGGCGATCAATGTCCTGTAGGCAGTTACTAAACTTTCGTAACCACTGGGAAGTTCTCCGACGGAGACCCCAAGATCTTTGAGGAAGCGATGCAATATCTCCGTGGCATCAGTGGGCTTAGCGCTAGCTCCGGCTAGGTTGGCATAGAGGATGCCGTCTGGGAAATTATTGGGAAACTTATTCGCTATTCTGATCGCTATTGAAGATTTCCCTACACCGGCCATACCGGATAGAACCCAAACTGCGGGCGCGCCCCGATCGCTGAGTAGTGACGCTTCGACCTGTTTGATTATCGCCTGGCGGCCCGTGAATTCTGGAATATCGCGCGGAGCCTGAAGCGGTCGTCGTCGCTGCTTGAGCTCTCCACCGGAAAGCGATACGTGGCCAGCATGTTCAATCACTACGGCTTTGTCGACAGACGCGTGGTCTGATATCCGGAGATGGTTTCGCTCGTCCCCCTGCTGCATGCGACCCCCGAGCTGATCTGCCCTGGCTCATGTGGATGAGCACCTCTCCAAGCAGCGTACCGAGAAAGTGCTACGCAGGCTGGGGGATCTGGCTAATGAGGCACGTAGGGCTCGGGCTGTGGTGTCCCTGCGTACGAGTACGATCTGGGGCTCGTGGTGGCAGGCAAGGCCCCCTGACCTGGTCGTACGAGGGAACTGTCGAGTAGGGATTCCAAAGCTTTGGAGGGTAGGTTGCTGCCCGATGCGCCCTCCTCTGGCTGAGTACCGTGCGCGGCTCGGGTGGCGGCCGGGTTGGAGCGGGGCGCAGACAGGAGCGCAGACCCGGCCGGGGGCCGGGCCGCGCGCGGTGAGCGGAGCGAGCCGCCTTGATGGGAGTAGGGAAGGTTCTCTCAGCCGAACACTCGGAGACTGGTGTTTTGTGGTCTCCGGCGTGCTGATGCAGGTCAGGGCCTCAACCGGACAGCCGGACACGTGGGACGCCTCAGATGCAGACACGGCGTGGGAGGCTTGAGGCCGGCGACGGGTTGAGGGAGGGAGAGCGAGTGTCGCAGGAGGCGAGCCCGCGGGGGACCTTTCAGAGGATCGCGGAGCAGCTGAAAGCGGAGATCGATGCGGATCCGGCGATGGCGGAGCTGCCGTCGGTCGCGGAACTCATCGACAAGTACGAAGTCTCCCGTGGTGTCTTCCTCCGAGCGTTCGGCGTGCTGCGCAAGGAGGGGGCTGCCGAGTCGGTGCCGGGTGGGCGCTGGCGCGTGATCCGGACGGGGCAGCCGACGGACCGTAGGCCACTGGCAGAACGGCTTGTCGATGTGTTCGTGGATGACGGCTTGGTGGTGGGGGCAGCCTTCCCCAGTGCTTCCGCGCTGTCCGTAAGGTTCGGCGTCTCGCGGCCCACCGTGACCAAGGGGCTGGAGAAGCTGGAAGCCGCTGGATGGCTGTCCGCAGGCGGGCAGGGCAAGGTGCGGACGGTCCGTGCTGTGCCGAATGCTAGAGGAGCGTTCGTAGCTTGTCGAAGCTGACGGAGTGGGCCTATCCCCTCGCCGAGTCGTTGCTCGCCGACCGGACTAACCGGGGACTCAGGAAGAGGGGGAGGGACAGTCCTGCCCAGCTGCGCCCGGCCGGGGGTGCTGCGCGTGGTCAGGGCCTGACCGCGAACACCATGCCGATGTCGCCGGCCTGCTGCACCGGGTCCTGCTCGGTGACGACCGTGAAGCCGCGCGTGAGGAGGAGGTCGCGGACCGCGTCGCGGTTCTGCTGCCAGCGCTCCACCTCGACGACCGTCTGGCGGACCAGCGGCCAATGCCGCTCCTCGATGCCTCTGAGCACATCGAGTTCGGCGCCTTCCACATCGACCTTGAGCAGGTCGATGTGGTCGATGCCCTGCTCGTCGAGTACTGATGACAGGGGCTTGACCGTGACCCGGTGCGTCTCGAGCTGCCGCATCACCCGCAGCTTGCGGCTGACGAGAAGGGTGAGGACGGGGGCGGGTACGCGGCGCAGGGCCGGTCCCAGGCCGCCCCGGCGGATCATTTCGACAATGCTGGCGGTGACCCGCCGCCGCTCGGCCTCGATGTTCCCCTGATCCCGCGATGAGGACGAGAAGATCGTGGCGGCCGGAACGTAGCTGAAATCGAGCTCGTCGTCACGGGACGCCAGGCCGTAAGGGAGCGCGATCAGACGTCCGTTGAAGAATTCGCGGGCATTGCGTTCGAGTGTCGCGTGGAGTGGCGGCACCGGCTCGAAGGCGTAGATCCGCACGTCCCCGTCCAGCCGCTCGTAGACGGCCGCCGAGAACACGCCGATGTTGGCGCCCACGTCGAGTACTGTCGCGCCCGGCGTGCACTCGACGCCGTGCGTGAAGTAGCCGCCCACCTCCTCGCGCAGGAAGGACGTCTCCCAACGATTGATACTGTGCAGTTCAATCGCGCTCATGGCCATGACAAGTGATGTATCAGGGCTGGAGTCAACAATCCAGCCCGCAGGCGTCACTTCGGCGGCGGCCCCTGATCCACAGGGTTTGCCACCACCCCATTGTCATCACGGTGACAGGTGCCCTGGCGAGGGAGGCCACTAGCCGGTGACCTCAGTAGTACCGGGCCGTCACTGTCTGCCCCTGTCCGCTGGCGTTGACGTCAACGCGGCTGCCGTCGACCACTTCTTCAGGAGAGAGGGCGGGGCGTCTGGCCAGTGACTTGCTGGTTCGCCGGCCGGTGGCGGGCATGGAGGTACCTGTCGGCCGCCCTTGTTGACCGCTGTTGACCCCTGCATCTGGCGCGGCTGCGGCACGGAGACCTCCGCGTCCCGCAGCAACGTGGCGGAACGCCTTCCACCGACTCGCACGCTGCTGCGAACGCCGGATCAACGTCATCGAAGCCTCCTTCGACCTCACCGACACGATCATCACCGTCCGCAATCTCATCCGCCGAGCCTGGACCACCCACCGCAGGGTCACACGCCCCCGCCGCCGAACATGATCGACCACCTGGCTGCGCGACCTCCTGGCGGAACGCGTCGGCGTGGTCCGCCACCCAGGCGCGGAACGGACGGGGCGGGTGTCCCGTGATGTGTTCGAGGTCCGGCGACGGAAGCTCGGGCTCGGTGACCTCCAAGGCCATGTTGGCGAGCACGGCGTCGGCCAGCTTGCGCGGCCGGGTCCAAGGGTTGGATGGAAGCCTGGTACCTTCGACGCTTCTCACGGTCCAGCCGTTGTCTTCTTTGAAGGTGATGTCGTCGTTGATGACTTCGATGCCGCAGACGGTGCCCTGCTTCATGAAGTACGACGCGGCGCCATCCTGGCAGACGTAGTCGCCTTTGTGTGAGTAGGCCACACTCGTGACGGGAACATAGCCGCTGGATTCGCTGGCGTCAGCGTTGATGTCAGCGCCGATGAGCTCTTCTGCATCCCAGCCGGAGGAGACTCCACTTACGGTTCCGACGTAGTTGCCCTTGGTGCCGTTCAGTCCGTCATAGAACTTGCCGAAGGAAGGAGTGGATCCCGCTCCGGTGTAGACCCTCTCGGGCTGGGAGAAGCAGTGTCCTGCGGTCACCATGACGCGGGTGTTGTCGCTCATGCGGACAGCGGGAAGGCCGGCTGAACAGTACGAGTTCCCGTCTGTGATCACGTCTCCGCCGATGAAGGGAGAGTGATCGTGCCACTTCGCTTCAGCCCAATTGGAGCGTGTGATCCTCTGTCCCTGGGTGAAATGCAGCGGGACTTCGGTGGTGGCGAGCGTCTGGGCAATGCTGGCGTTGGCTTTGGTCGGCGTATCGACGGCCACGTCCAGCGAGGATGTTTCGGCGTCGACCGCCACGGAGTAGATCTTGTACGGGAGACGCTTGGCGTTGGCCTCGGAAAGTAGCTTGCTGCGAGCGTCGTGGAGCGCGTCGAGTGGGTATCGGACCTTCTCTACGACGATCCTCGCCGGATCAATGGTGGCGTCCGCCTTCCGGGCTGCCGCAATGAGTTCGGGCGCGTCGGACGGATTGGTCACATACACATGCACTTTGTCCTGCGGGGCATCGATGCGCAGACCCGCGTAGATACCCGACTGCCCGCCCTTGCCCGCCCTTGCCCACCCGGTCGACGGCGTTGGCGATTCGACGAAGCGGATCCAGTAGCTTCGCCTGCTGTATCGGATCCATTGTTGTGATCTGTGTTGCGGAGTACCTGACGTGAGCGGGTTCGGCGTTTGCGTCGGTCGACGTCATGGCAAGTAGTGCCACGCCAGCCGAGCCAGCCGCCAACGCCGATCTCGCGTTTCTCTTCACTGATCCCCCCAGTTGAAAGAGTTCTCCTAGGGCCTGTCTGATAGGTCAGTGACGAGCAGGGATGCCGATCGTTCAGGGCGGTGTGGGACGGGGCGATCTGAGCGATTCTGAATGGACGCAGTTGAAGCCGTACTTACCGAAGAACGCTGGTCGAGGCAGGCGGTGGAAGGACCACCGGAAGATCATTAACGGGATCCTTTTCCGCATACGGACCGGCATTCCGTGGCGGGATCTTCCACAGAGGTTCGGAAGCTGGCAGACCTGTTATGACCGGCACCGGCGCTGGTCCGCAGACGGCACATGGGAGAGGATCTTCCGGGTTGTCCAAGCTGATGCCGACGCGGCCGGCCTTGTCGACTGGTCCATGGTGAGCGTGGACTCCACCGTGTGCCGTGCTCATCAGCACGCCGCCGGCGCACGCAAGCAAGCGCCGCAATGGCCCGGCAGGCGTTCCCGGCCCGTTGAGCACCGACCGGATGAAGCCCTCGGCCGTTCACGTGGCGGTCTGACGGCAAAGATTCACTTGGCGGGTGAGGGCGGACGGCGGCCGTTGGCCATGCTGCTCACCCCAGGACAGTGGGGCGATGGCCCGCAGATGATCCCGGTCCTGGAACGCATTCGCGTGCCCCGGCCGACCGGTGGCCGTCCGCGCAGCCGACCGGACCATGTGAGCGGCGACAAAGCGTACTCGTCACGCCGAAACCGCCGTTACCTACGGCGTCGACAGATCAAGCACACCATCCCCGAACGCCGTGACCAGCAGGCCCACCGTAGGCGTCGCGGCAGCAACGGCGGCCGGCCCGTCGGCTTCGACCGAGCACGCTATGTCCGCAGGAACGAAGTCGAGCGACTGATCGCCCGATTGAAGATGAACCGGGCGGTGGCCACGCGCTTCGACAAGAGGGCGTATGTCTTTCACGGCACCGTGACTACCGCAGCCCTTCGGCTCTGGCTTTGTAGATAGCCCGCCAGGCAGAACCCGCGTAGCGGCCCTGGGGGTGATGAACAGGGCTGATGCGAGGCGCACGCGAGCCGCTCGCGCGGTCAAGTGACGTACGTGGCAGCGCCGTTGAGTACTTCCGTACGCTGACCCACACGGCGGACACGCAGTGTATTCAGCTGAGTGCGAAGGGTAGTTGCATGGAGGTGTTGGCGTTCTCGCCGACGGTATGGGTGTCGCCCGGCTCGAAGTCGATGCGGGGCGTAGCCAGCCCTGTTGCGCCTGGTGCGCCGACGCTGTCGTTTCGACCCGTGGGGAGGGAGTTTTTTGCAGGTGGACTCAGTGGCATCCCGCCCGTACCGGCTGGCCGTGGCATCTCCGGGGCGGAGCATGTCCATCGTGGCCCGGGTGTACGGGTATCCGCCGGACCACAACGCGGGCTCGGAGTGGATGCTGCACTCGATGCTCCGCCCTCTGGCCGGGCGCGGTCACCAGGTGGAGGTCTGGCTCTCGCACCCCGGAGGGACCGAGAAGAGCTACGAGATCGACGGGGTGCAGGTCGTCCCGTATCAGGAAGGCATGGACTTCGCTGCCCGCGCGCAGAAGGCGGACGTGCTGCTGTCCCACTTCGAGAACGTGCCCCTGCTGGCGGGGCTCGCGCGGGACCGGCGGATTCCCCTGGCCGTGATCTGTCACGACAACTTCGCCACCAGCTTTCACAACGCGGCGGGCGCTGACCTCGTCGTCTACAACAGCGAGTGGATCCGGCGGGACGGTGAGATCTTCTACGCCCGCTACCCACGCGAGTTCCTGCCCCGGCACAGCATCGTCGTCCGCCCACCGGTGCTCGCCGAGGAATACCGCACCCAGCCCGGCGACCGCGCGACCCTCGTCAATCTCAACCCGGACAAGGGTGGCGAGGTGTTCTGGCAGATCGCCGCCTGGACCCCGGAATGGAACTTCCTCGGGGTGCGCGGCGCCTACGGGCAGCAGATCATGCCGCCACCGCGGCTGCCCAACTGCGAAGTGGCCGACGGTGTGCCGGGACAGCAGATGCGCGAGCACGTCTACAGCCGCTCGCGCGTGATGCTCATGCCGAGCCTGTACGAGTCGTGGGGGCGGGTGGCGGTGGAGGCGTTCGCCTCCGGCATCCCGGTCATCGCCCATCCCACCCCGGGCCTGGTCGAGTCCCTCGGCGAGGCCGGGATCTTCGCCTACCGCGACGACCTGAACGCCTGGATCCACGCGTTGGCGTCCCTGCGGGACCCGGGCACCTGGGAGCGGGCCTCCCGCCGGGCCAGGGCCCGCTCCATCGAACTGAGCGCGGCGCCCGACCTCGACCTGTGGTGCGACGCCGTCGAATCCCTGAGCAGGACCAGCCCACGCACCAGCCTGCGCCGGCGCGCGCTCGGCACGCTCGTCGACGCCGGCGAGATGAGCCGCAGCTCTGTCGACGTCGTGGCCACCGAAGCCGAACGACGCACATGTCCCTGACGGTCCGGGGCGGCGGACCCGGATCACGACGTCGCTGCTGCGGGCAACGGCATCACCTTCGCTGCACCAGCCCGGCAAGAACTCCCAGCGCACTCTGGGTAGTTGCCCCCCAGCAAAACGACCTGCCTGCAATGCACACCACTGGAAATCACCTCGGTCCGCAGCGAAAGAACGCCACGTCATAAGCCTGGACATCTTTCCCTCCGCCCGGGAGTCCGCAGGCCGGATCGATGCCGGTGAGACGGGCTGTGTTCCCGGCGACGACGCGGCGGGCGCGAGGGCCGAACCGCGCCCCTGACCGTCGCGGTGCACCGGTACACCGGCGGCCCGCGGCTGCTCCTATCGATCGCACGTCAACGAAAGGACGTACGTCATGAGTAAGGCAAATCTCGCCACCCAGCGCTTCACCTACACCGGCGCCGACCAGTTCGCCACCGTGCCCGCGGGCGTGACCCATGTCGAGATCAAAGTCTGGGGCGCCGGTGGCGGCGGTGCAGGGGACCCCGGAAATTCTGGGCGCGGCGGCGGAGGCGGTGGTTTCAGCACCGGGACCGTTGCCGTGGCGCCCGGGCAGAGGCTGCTGGTCGTGGTGGGCCAGGGCGGACAGGCCGGGTCAGCCGCGCGCACGTACGGCCAGGGCGGGGCGGGCAGCCGCTCGGACTACCCGGGTGGCTCCGGGGGCGGCTTGTCGGGCGTGTTCAGGGACTCTCTCGCGCAGGCCCAAGCACTGGTGATCGCCGGTGGCGGCGGTGGGGCCACCGGGACTCGCAATCCCGGCGTGGGTGCCGGCGGCGGGGGCGGTCTGTCCGGCTCCACGGCCGGACGCGACGCCCGTGACGGCAGCCCGGGAACGCAGACTGCAGGGGGCGTGGGCGGCACCGGGGGTGTGGCACCCGGTGTGGCCGGCGCCGCGCTGTGGGGAGGCAACGCGGGCCAGAACGCCGGCAAATTCACCATGAGCGGTGGCGGTGGCGGTGGCGGCTACTGGGGTGGCGGTGGAGGAGTGAGCCAAGCCAATTCCAACGACGCCCATCAGATCCCCGGCGTCGGAGGCGGGGGATCCGGCTACCTAGCCTCCGCCGTCAGCGGGGGAGTCACCACCGCCGGTCAGGCCGCTCCCGCCAAGTCCACCGGCGGTCTCGCCGCCGGAAACGACAATCCGGACTACCAGCCCGGCGTGGGCAACGGCGGCGGTTCCCACAACGGCGGCCACGGGCTGGTGGTGTTGCAGTGGCAGGTGACTGTCGGGCTGCTGCAGGTGGTGTCGGGTGACGGCCAGACGACCGAACCGAGTGAGAAGTTCGCCGATCCGCTTGTGGTAAAGGCGTGCTCGGCCGACGGGAAGACACCTATTGCGGGCACGGTGGTCACGTTCACGGTGACCGAGGGGGACGCTTCGTTCCCCGGCGGTGGCCGGTCGGTGTCGGTGACAGCGAACGGCAACGGACTGGCCACGGCACCGGCACTGACGGCCGGGGCAGGCCAGGGCCCGGTGAAGGTGACCGCTCAGGCGGGTGGCGTACGGGCGGTGTACTCACTGAAGGTGACACCGGCGTTCGAGGTAGGGCCGGGCGGTCCGCCGGATGTGCGACTGGTCCAGGGCGCGGACGTCGGCTACCCCGGGGTCCGGGTCCGGGCCACCAACAGCACGGGCCCCATCGGACTGCAGAAGGTCGAGGTGCGCCTGCCAGCAGGTCAGGGCTTGCGGTGGGGCACCGAGGGCATGCCGGACTACCAGCTGACGGTGCTCGGCGGCGACGTGTACCAAGGGCAGCTCTCCGCGGACCGGATGACGCTCACGTTTGACGACGTCGACTTGGACAAGGCGCCCGGCCAGGAGAAGGTGATGTGGGTCGCGGTCAGTGCCGACCACGACGCCTCGCTCGGTACCACGAGCCTCACCTTCACCGTGGGAGCGAAGTCCACTGCCTCCACCCCAATCGTCGTCACACCGGACTTCACCGTCTCGCCCGGCGGCAGCCCGGTGACCGCCGAGCGGGCAGGCGCGGTCGTGTACCCGGGTGTGGAGGTGCGCAGCAACGGATCACAGTCCATCCCGCTGCAAACGGTCACCGCAGTGCTGCCGGCCGACGCCGCCCTGCGGTTCGGCACGCCGGACAGCCCCGACCACCAGCTCACCGTCTGGGGCGCCGACGGAAACGAGACCTTCTACGTGGGAAGCATCTCCGACGACGGCCAGACCCTGTCCTTCTCCGACGTCGACCTCGCCATCCCCGAGGACGGATCACAGTCGGTCATGTGGGTCTGCGTGAGCGCCTCCGACGACACACCCCACGGCACCACCAGCGTTCAGTTCACGGTCGGCGACCGCATCTCACAGTCCACCGCCATCGACGTCATCTGAGGACCGATCGGTACCACTGGCCGCCGATGCCTCTGACACCTCGGTGGAGAACTCCCGCGCTCCCGCCCTGGCCGACACCGGGGGGAAGACCGCCATGGGGATGCGCCTGCCAGAACTGACACCACATGCTCGGGGCACTCCGCGTAGCGCCCCGAGCATGTTCAGCCACGCCGTCGTGGAAGCCATCCGCACCGGCGGCGGCGCGGGCACACCACAGATGCCTCAGTGCTGGTCCACTGGCGGAGCACAGAAAATCACGCGATCGAAGATCATATGCTTCAGTTCGAATGTGTGTATGAGGGCGTGGTGAGTTCCTGCTCGCATACGGCTGGAAGGTGGCCTTAGCTGACCGAAAGCTGGCCTCCCGGCGTCTTGGACGGTCCCAAGGCCGGTGGAGCGATTCCGGCGCGTCGGACAGCCGGTGGATCTGCTGTTAAGGCCGAGCCAACTGATCGCTGAGGAAGGCGGCTTCAGCGACGGTTCTGGCCTTCGAGTACAGCCATCGGAATCCAAGCTGGACCATCGACCTGATCAACACCACCCAGTCCAACCGGCAGTCATGGAGCAGTGCATCCCGCCCGGCGCCGGTCCCATAACCGTGCGTCCATGCGGTTGACGGTACGAGGCGTCGGACATCGCCGGAGGTTGATCCGTACCGACGGCCCCTACGACCGGATTCACCACCGCAAGCGGCTGGACCGACCGACCGGCGGGATCAGCCGTCGGGCCACCAGGTGCGTGCGATGTCCTTGCGCACCTCGGGGCGGGCCGCGGGGCGTTCCTCCGCCTCTTCGCGGATCCTGCGGCTGTCCGTCTTCTTCAGGGGCTTGTGCACGGTCACGCGGCGCATGGCTGCCTCCTTCAGTGCCTACCGGATCCCGCGGTGTCACGGAGGTAGACGCTTGGGGGGAGAGTTCCTCATCGGAGCCGGGTTGTCAGTGGCGGGTGTCACTCTGTGGGAATGACGCACGCGAACGATCACACGGTCGCCCCGGCCGGGGCGGACATCGACTGGAACGCCGCGGCCGACGGTTTCGACGACGAGCCGGACCACGGCCTGCGCGACCCCGAGACCCGCGCGGCCTGGGCGGACAGGCTCCGTTCCTGGCTGCCCGGGTCCCCCGCCGACGTCCTCGACCTCGGCTGCGGCACCGGCAGCCTCTCGCTCCTCGCGGCCGAACAGGGACACCGTGTCACCGGCGTCGACTCCTCCCCGGCGATGGTCGACCGGGCCCGCGCCAAGCTCGCCGGGCGCGACGCGGCGGTCCTGTGCGGGCAGGCCGCGGAGCCGCCGGTGGGGGAGCGGCGCTTCGACGTCGTCCTCGTACGGCATGTGCTCTGGACCCTGCCGGATCCGGGCCGGGTGCTGCGGCACTGGCGGGACCTGCTGCGCCCCGGAGGCCGTTTCGTCCTGGTGGAGGGCGTCTGGGGCACCCTCCACCCCGTCGGCATACCCGCCGGCCGCCTCACCGCCCTGCTGGCACCGCTGAGCGCGGACGTACGCGTGGAGCGACTGTCCGACGACCCGGTGTTGTGGGGCAAGGCGGTGGAGGACGAGCGGTATGCCGTGGTGGCGAGCGTGTGAGGGGCGCGGGGCGTCAGGTCAGCAAGTGCGTGAAGCCGTCGTCGGCGCGGGCCAGTCCCTCCAGCTCCGCGAGGGCGGCCAGGGCGGCCGACGCGGCCTCGGGATCCGTCTCCGCCAGCCCGCTCTCGGCGAACTCGTCCTCGTCCAGCCGCCGTACGTCCGTGCCGTCGGCGGAGCGCCACAGGTCCAGGTCGAGGTCCTCCACGACCAGCTCGGCACCGCTGCGCACCGCCGGGCGGGCGATGTCGCAGTACCAGCCCTTCACGGTGCCGTCGATGCCGCGGACCTCCTTCACCGAGTACCAGCGGTCCCGCCAGTAGTACTCGGTGAAGAGGTCACCCGGCTCGAAGCGGACGAAACCGAAGTCGCGGACGCCGGCGCCCGCCCAGGGCGCGCGCACGGCGATGCGGGTGCCGTCGTCCTGGAGCAGCTCGGCCGGATAACGGATCTTCGTCCGGCCGGCCTTGACCAGGACGACCTCCACCATCCGCGGTGCGTCAGACGAGTTCACGGACATGGCGTACCTCCGTCGCGCAGATCTCGTACCCGAGCCACTTGTTGATCGCGAGCATCGGGGCGTTCTCGGCGTCGTTGCCCGTGAACGCCTCGGTGACGCCGGCCGCGCGGGCCCGGTGCAGGGAGTGGATCTTGGTGAGCTTGGCCAGGCCGCGCCCGCGGTGGGCCTGGGCGGTGCCGGTCATCGCCGTGGCCATACGGGTCCCTTCGCGCGAGTGCGTTCGAGCGTGCGGGAGGGTGCCGCCGTCGGTGTAGGCCACGCTGAAGGCGACGGGACGGCCCTCGACACACGCGGCCACCGTCAGGTCGCGGTCCAGCAGCGGATGCTTCCAGTACTGCTCGACCCAGGCCTCGTAGTCGGTCAACTCGTAGTCGACGTCGCCCGGTTCGTCCAGCATCGTCTCGGCGTCCAGCTCGAACAGCGGGCGCGGGTCGTCCGCGAAGTCCGCGGCCGTACGCAGTTCGATGCCCGGTGGGGCCTTCGGGACGGGCGGGAGGGCCGAGCCCGCGAGGTCCAGGCGCAGGAAGTGGGCGCAGCGGCTGCCTCGATAGCCGTGCCGTTCCGCGAAGGCGTGGCTGGCCGGTTCGTCGAGCACCCAGCTGAGCAGCCTGGTCGCGCCCTGGGCGGCGAGGTGCTCCTCGGCCGTCCGCAGCAGCAGCCCGCCGGCACCGCGACCGGTCCGGTCCGGCCGGACGTAGATGTTCAGCAGGCCCTGGCCCGGCTCGGCGCTGTCGTGGGCCAGATGGACCTGGGCCGTGCCGATCACCTCGCCGTCCTCCTCCGCGATCAGCGGGCGGTAGCGCGCCTCGGGCGGCATGTGGAGGGCGGCGTGGCGGACCGAGTCCGACGTGAACAGGATGTACGGCAGGGCGAGCCGGCGTACCCGGGCGAAGCCCTCGGTGTCAGCCGGGACGTCGGGGCGGAGATCCCGCACGATCACAGTCATGGGCATGGACCGTACGGTGATCCGTGCAGGGGGTGCCTCTCATTTTCCTTCGGGTGCGGGACAATCGGCCCGTGAGCCTGAAGATCCGCATCGATGACAGCGCACCCCCGTACGAGCAGGTGCGGGCGCAGATTTCCGAGCAGGCACGGTCCGGGACGCTGCCGGTCGGGTACCGGCTGCCGACCGTGCGGGGGCTGGCCGAGGCCCTCGGTCTCGCGGTGAACACGGTGGCCAAGGCATACCGGGCGCTGGAGGGTGACGGGGTGATCGAGACGCGGGGGCGCAACGGCACGTTCGTGGCCGCCGCCGGCTCGGCCGCGGAACGTGAGGCTTCGTTGGCCGCTCAGGCGTACGGCGAGCGTGTCAGGCGGCTCGGGCTCACCGAGGACGAGGCGTTGGCGGCCGTTCGGGACGCCCTGCGGGCGGCCTACGGGGGATAGCGGGTTGCCGCGTCTCGGCCGATGGGGGTTTGGGGGGTTCGGCACCGCCCCGCTGCCTCGAAGGTGTGGGGAACTCCCGGGCAACGCCGTCGTCAAGACCGTTTCAGCGGCTCAGGGAATCGTGTCACCGGCAGTGCCGCCCGCTGCGCCGTCCGCCCGAACGTCACCGCGTCCTGGACCGCCGCACCGCCCGGATCGTTGTTGAAGTACGCGTACACGTCCTCCCCCTCCCGCCATGTCGTCGCGATGCGGTCCACCCAGGTCTCCAGGGAGCGCCGGCCGTAGCGGGGCCAGGGCTCGGCGCGGCCCTCGTGGAAGCGGACGTAGCCCCAGTCGGTGGTGCGCCACAGCGGGGTGACCGGGCGGGCCCGGACGTCCGCCCAGCACAGGGCCGCGCCGCGGGCCGCCAGCACCTCGCGGACCCCGGGCGTCCACCAGGAGTCGTGGCGGGGCTCCACGGCGACCCGCGTACCGGGCGGGAAGCAGGCCAGGCAGGTGTCGAGGAGGGCGGGGTCGGCGCGCAGGGTCGGCGGGAGCTGGAGGAGGACCGGGCCCAGGCGGTCGCCGAGGCCCGCCGCGTGACTCATCAGGCGATGGACCGGCTCTTCGGGGTCCTTCAGACGCTTGATGTGGGTCAGATAGCGGCTGGCCTTGACCGCGACCACGAAGTCCGCCGGGACCCGGTCCCGCCACGCGGCGAAGTTCTCGCGGGACGGCAGCCGGTAGAACGCGTTGTTGATCTCCACCGTCACGAAGAGCCGGGTGTACTCCTCCAGCCACAGCCGCGTCGGGACCCCGGTCGGGTAGACGAGGTCCCGCCAGTCCTTGTACTGCCACCCCGAGGTGCCGACGAACAAGGTCACGACACCATCAAAGCACTACAGATACAGGCCCGCGTCCGCGCCGTCGCGCGCCCCCGGCACCGAGGTCGGGGCGGTGCCCCGGCGCAGCGCGTACAGCTCGGCCAGTGTCGCGCCCTCGCGGCCGACGCCCTCCTCGCTGCCCAGCCAGTCCACCGCCTCGCGGCGGGTCAGCGGGCCCACCTCGATACGGGCCAGACAGCGGCCGGGGCGGACCACGGCCGGGTGCAGGCGCTCCAGGTCCTCGTTGGTGGTGACCCCGACCAGGACGTTGCGGCCCTGGCCGAGCAGGCCGTCGGTGAGGTTCAGCAGCCGGGACAGGGCCTGGCCCGCCGTGTGCTTGGCCTCGCCGCGGATCAGTTCGTCGCAGTCCTCCAGCAGGAGAAGGCGCCAGCGGCCCTTGCCGGCGCTGTCCTCCTCACCGATCGCGATGTCCATCAGATAACCGACGTCGGAGAAGAGGCGCTCGGGGTCCAGGACGCAGTCCACCTGGCACCAGTCGCGCCAGGAGCGGGCCAGTGTGCGCAGGGCGGAGGTCTTGCCGGTGCCGGGCGGGCCGTGCAGCAGGAGCAGCCGGCCGGCGATGTCCTGCGGGGTCGTCCCCATCAGGCGGTCCATGGCGTCCGCCACCGGTGCCGTGTAGTTGGCCCGGACATCCTCCCAGGTCCCGGCGGAGATCTGCCGGGTGGTGCGGTGCGGGCCGCGCCTGGGGGAGACGTACCAGAAGCCCATCGTCACGTTCTCGGGCTGCGGCTCGGGCTCGTCGGTCGCGCCGTCGGTGGCCTCGTCGAGGACCGTCTTGGCCAGTTCGGCGCTGGTCGCGGTCACGGTGACGTCCGCGCCGCGGTTCCAGCGGGAGATCAGTACGGTCCAGCCGTCGCCCTCGGCGAGGGTCGCGCTGCGGTCGTCGTCGCGGGCGACCCGCAGCACGCGGGCGCCGTCGGGCAGCAGGGTGGCGCCGGAGCGGACACGGTCGATGTTCGCCGCGTGCGAGTACGGCTGCTCGCCCGTCGCGAAGCGGCCGAGGAACAGCGCGTCGACGACGTCGGACGGCGAGTCGGAGTCGTCGACGTGGAGCCGGATCGGCAGAGCGTCGTGTGGGTTAGCAGACATGCCGCCATGATCGGGCAAGGGCGGTCCACGTGCACGGCATTTCCGTCGCTTGTTCCGGGTGTTCCAAGACTGTTCCGGGTCTTCCCAATAGCTGCCGGACGCGCCGCCTCCGCCGTTAATGTTGCCCTTGATGGGACGACATGGGTGGGATTCGGATACTCGGCGGTGGCGGCTCACCGCCCTGCTCGGCGTCGGCGCGGCCGCGCTGGCCCTGGTGGTGACCCTGTTCAGCACGCTGTCCGGCGGGCCCAGCACGGTCGGCACCACCCGCGACGGAGACAAGGTGCACGGCACCCCCGCGAGCCCCGGCGGGACACCGGAGCCGAACGTGGGCTGGGGCTTCACCCACACCCAGTACAGCGCCGACGAAGGCGCCGACACGGCCGACAGGAGCGCGGAACGGCTGCTGGGGCAGAACGGCGGGCTGGCGCAGAACCAGCACATCATGGGCTGGGGCGCCGACAATCCCGAACCGGTCGAGGGGCACTACGACTTCGGCGCCCTCGACCGCCGTATCGACTTCATGCGCGCCTCCGGGGGCACCCCCGTGATCACCCTGTGCTGCTCGCCGGACTGGATGAAGGGCGGCAGGGCCGGGGCCGACCGCACGGACTGGAGCCGGGCGTCCCTGGAGAAGGCCCCCGCCCCCGACCACTACCAGGACTTCGCCGACCTGGCCGCGACCGTCGCCCGCCGCTACCCGGACGTGAAGCACTTCATCGTCTGGAACGAGTTCAAGGGCTTCTGGAACGACGCCGAGTCCCGCTGGGACTACGAGGGATACACGAAGCTGTACAACCTCGTGTACAGGGCGCTGAAGAAGGTCGACAAGGACATCATGGTGGGCGGCCCCTACCTGGTCATGGACAGTGTCGACCCGCGCGACGAGAACGCCTCCACCGCGCTGAAGGGGCCCTGGGGCGCCATGGACCAGCGGGTGCTCGACGCGTTCTCCTACTGGAACGCCCACAAGGCCGGCGCCGACTTCACCGTCGTCGACGGCTCCAGCTACACCCGCGACGACGACCTGCTGCCGAACGAGTTCGCGGCCACCGACAAGCTGACGGCGGTCGGCGAGTGGCTGCGACGGCAGACCCACGACCTGCCGCTGTGGTGGGCCGAGTACTACGTGGAGCCCGGCGACGGCAACGGCAACCGCACCGGCTGGACCGAGCCGCACCGCGTCGCCGTGCAGGCCACCGGCATGATCGCCATGGTCGAGGGCGGCGCGTCCTCCGGCTTCTACTGGAACCCGGAGGACAGGACCGGCACCGACTGCGCCGGCTGCCTGTGGACGCCGACCGACAGCGCCGGCGGCGGCAAGGCCCTGCCCATGTACGACCTGGTGTCCCGGTTCGCCCGGGCGTTCCCGCCCGGCACCGCCTACGAGACGGTCCAGGTCGCGCCGGACGACGTGCCCAACGTCCGCGTCCTGGCCGGCGCCAGGACGGTGCTCGTGGTCAACACCCTCGACCGGACGATCAGCGCTCAGGTCGACGGCAAGCGGTTCGACATGCGGCCGTACGAGGTGAAGTGGCTCGACCGCTGAGCCACCCCACGCCCGTCACTTCATGGTCAGAAACCGTTGCACCAGCGAGGCCAGCACCACTGCCAGCAGCGGCAGCGCGAACCAGAACGTGCCCTGGAGCAGCCGCTGTTGGCGTACCCCGGGACGGGCGGCGACCCGGACCACCTCCCGGGCGGCCAGCAGCAGGATCAGGACGACGGCGGCCAGCGCGCCGACCACCGACCACGGGGTCCAGGTCACCTGCGGCCCGATCGGGCCCGGGTGCGGCTTCGGCACGGCGCCCGCCGGCTGCCTCCGCAAGCCGAACACCGTGACGTCGTCGTTGACGAGGACCTTCGTCAGCTCCTGCCGGTCGTCCAGGTTCTCGACCAGCCGGGGCTCCCAGGTCGCGGAGTAGCCCGCGTCCAGCCGCAGATACGTCACCTGACTCCGGTTGATCATCAGATACGAGTTCGGACCGGCGTCCTTCAACGCCTTGACCAGCCCGGACACCAGCACCGGGTCGGTCGGGGCCAGAGTGGGCACATAGTCCACCCGCTCCATGTCCCTCGACCCCCACGGCATCGCCGGGGTCACGTCGTTCACCGGATCCTGGGTCAGCCACAGCAGCCGTACCGTCGGCTTGTCGTGGGCGTACACCCAGTTCATGGCGGCGACCTCGCCGGGCCGGGTCCGCTCGAACGGCTCGTTGCCCCAGCGGGCCACCAGGAAGCCGCCCATCAGGAACAGCCCGGCGAGCAGCGCGGCCAGCGGGGCGAGGCTCGCGCGGTCCTTCGCGCGTTCCTTCGCGGTGGCACCGGTGCGCGGGAAGAGGGCGAGCGCGCCGAGCAGGGCCGCGCCCGGCACCGCGAACATGAAGACGCGCAGTGCCATCTCACCGCCGTACGACTGCATGCCGAAGCCGAAGAACGGCACGAAGGTCAGTACCAGCAGCGAGCGTTCGCGGTAGCGGTGGAAGCGGCGCCGCCACCAGCCCCAGCAGGCGAACGCCAGCACCGAGCCGGCCAGCAGCACCCGGGTGTACAGCACCAGCTTGTGGGTCGAACTGCCGCCCTGGATCCGGCCGGAGACGGAGGTGGAGACATTGCTGCCGACCCCGCCGACCCCGCCGAACAGGTCGTTGAAGTGCCCGGACCAGTACGGCTCGGCCATGAAGCCGACCCACACCGCGACCACTACCGCGAACAGCAGCGGCAGCCCGCGCGGCTCGGACCGGCCGAGCAGGACCAGGGCGGTGAGCACTCCGAGCATGATGAACGGGGTGAGCTGGTGCGCGGGCACGCTCGCCGCGTACAGACCGATCAACACCAGCAGCAGGACCGCCCGTTGGCGGCGGTCGGCCGGTTCCACCTCGGCCTCGCCCGGCCGGAACCTCGTCCAGATCACGCGCGACGGGCGGAACCAGACCAGCAGGATCGCCACGAACATCAGATACAGCAGATAGGTGAAGCCCTGCGGCGAGAAGTAGTCCTGGCCGACCCAGCCGCACAGCACGAAGAGCCAGACCCCGGTCCACTTCGCCCGCCAGCTCGCCCGCAGCGACCGGGTGAGCAGGAACATCGGTGCCAGATAGGCGAGCTGGACGGCCGTCGGCCACCAGCGGATGACCTCGGTGAAGTCGGTGACCCCGCAGGCCCGGCCGACGAACGCGGCCACCGCGAAGAAGCCGGGCCAGCTCCAGCGGGCGTCCAGGCCCGGTACGGCCGACCCGGTGCGGTCGATGTAGTCGATGAACCCCAGATGCTGCCAGGCCGTCGGGAACCGTGGCTCGGTCTCGATCACGGCGGGCAGCGCGTGCAGTGACACCACGGTCGCCACCAGCGTGAGCAGCAGCAGCGCCCGGTGCTCGCGGCGCAGCCAGAGCAGCGCGGCGAAGACGACCACCAGCAGGGCCGCTCCGACGAGGGTCGGCAGCGGCAGCACGGAGACCAGCCCGAGGCCGCCCATCCGGTCCAGATCGCTCTCGCCGAGCCGCAGCGCGGGCACCCAGTACAGCAGCAGCGCGGCGATCAGCAGACAGCCGAGGACGACACCGGAACGGGTGGGCGGCAGCCGCCTCCTGAGCGACTCGGGCGGCGGTGGTTCGTCGGGCACGGTCCCGTCCGGTACGGCGGTGTCGAAAGCGGCCTGCGCGAGCGGGGCCTCGGCCCGCGCGAGCGAGGCGCCGGCCCGCGCCCGCGCCGGCGGCGCGTCGGGTACGGGGACCGGCGCGTCGGCCCCGGACGACGGCGCGTCGGCGATCCTGCCGAAGGACGCCTCCAGTTCCTCCTGCGAGAACGGGGCGTCGACCTCGGCCGCCTCCGCCTCGCGCAGCAGTTCGGCCTCGGCCGGGCCCAGCGAGGCCTCGGCTCCGGGCTCCCGCTCCTCCACCGGGAGCGGCACCGCGAGCCCGAGCGGGGGCAGCGGTGTACCGGCCGGCGGGGTGCCGGGGCCCGGGCGGACGTCCGGGCGGCGCTCCGCGTGGTCGAAGTCGACGTGGATCCCGAGGGCGAGCGTGTCGGAGTCCAGTGCCCAGGCCGGGCCGTGCCGGCGGACCGGGGCGGCGTCGCCCACGGGGGTCCCGACGCCCGAGTGGGGCCGGGCGTGGGGAAGGCGCCGGGAGCGGGAGGGCGTCCCCAGGTCGGCGAGGTCCCCGTCGGGAGCCGCCGCCTCGGGCAGGGCGGCGGGCGCGTTCCGGATCGTCCGCCACAGCCTCGGCGCGGCGATCGCCGCGATCACCGCGAGGCTGCCGGCCTGGGCGACACCCGCGCCGGTCAGCCCCGTCCGGGGCAGGAGCAGCAGGGTCAGGCTCAGTACCAGTACGCACAACATGCCCTGGAACAGGGCGAGTCCGCCGGTGCGGCTGCGGGCGCGCAGCACCGCGAAGTACGTCTCGATGACGACCCGCAGCACCGAGCCGACCGCGAGCCAGCGCAGCAGCGGGGTCGCCGCGTGCGCGTAGCCCGCGCCGAACACACCGAGGATCCAGGGCGCGCCGATGATCAGCAGGCCCGCGATCGGCAGCATGATCCGGGCCATCCGCTTCAGCGCGGCGCGGGTGTGGGCGGCCAGGCGGTCGGGGTCGTGCGAGCCCTCGACCGTGAGGGACGCGCCCATGTTGATGGCGAGGAGGTCGGTCGTGCCGCCGATGGTGCTGGCGATGTAGAAGTACGCGTTCTCGGCGGAGCTGACCTGGGCGGCGACGATCACCGGCACGAGGTAGATCACGGCGAGCGAGAACAGCGAGCCGGTGTAGTCCCCGGCCAGGAACCTGCTGACCTGCTTCAGCGTCGGCGCCACCGCACGGTCCTTAGTCGCCTCGACGTGCCGGGGCACCAGCCGCCGGAACACCAGCCAGCCCAGCGGCACCACCGAGGTGGCGATCGCGGCCACCCAGGAGACGAAGACGCCAAGGGTGGGGACGGCGGCGGCGAACGCGACCAGCAGGGCGAGCTTCACGGCCGAGAACACGGTGTTGCCCACCGGCACCCAGGTCGCGCTGCGCAGCCCGGTCAGCACCCCGTCCTGCAGGGTGAGCAGGTTCCAGGCGATGACGGCCACGACGAAGCCGAGGCCGGTCGCCGCCCCGTGCAGGAACCGGTACGACGGCCCCCAGACGTCCAGGGTCAGCAGGAAGACGCCCGCGGCGAGCGCCACCACCAGCGAACTGCCCGCGTAGGTGCGGAAGATGAGCTTGCCGGTGCGTTTGCCGGAGACCGGGATGAAGCGGGCCAGGGCGCCGGTCAGGGTCACCGCGGTCAGCCCGGCGAGGAACTTCATCGCGGCGATGGCGGCCGAGCCCTGCCCGACCGCCGATTCGGAGTAGTAGCGCGCCGCGGCCAGCCAGAAGCCGAGCCCGAGGACGGCGGAGATGCCGGTGTTGAGCATCAGCGCGTAGGCGTTGCGGAACAGCGGGCTGCCGTCGGAGGACCGGCCCGTGCCGGGCAGCCGCAGACGGCGCCCGGACTTCTCGGGCGCCGCGGCGTCGGTCGTGGCGGCCTCGGTGGTGGTGGTCGTGTCAGACACGGGAACGGATGGCCTTCCGGCGGACCTGGCGGGCTCTGCGGACGAGGGCGTACCCCTTGGTCAGGGCACGGTCCCTGGCGAAGGCGCGGGCGATGGCACGGCCGTGGAGCAGCCGCTCGAACTCCTCCACGCCCGTGCTGCGGCGCACCGTGACGCGGTGCAGGGCGTACGGCCCCTGGCATCGCCGGGCGAGGGCGTTGCCGACGGCGAGGGCCTGGGCGTACCCGTCCGCGCGCACGGCCTGCCGGACCCGGCGGCTGGAGTAGCCGTAGGGGTAGGCGAACGACACCGGGCGGGTGCCGAGTTCGTCCCCGACGATCTCCGTGCAGCGGGCCAGTTCCGTGCGCAGCACGCCGTCGCCGAGCTGGTCGAGCTGCGGATGGGTGTGGCTGTGCCCGCCGATCTCGACGCCCGCGGCGGCCAGTTCGCGCACCTGCCGCCAGTCGAGCATGGTGTCGAGGCCGCCTCCGGTGTCCTCGGCGCCCCTGAGCCAGCCGGTGGAGACGAACAGCGTGGCGGGGAAGCCGTGCCTGGCGAGCACGGGCAGCGCGTGCCGGTGCACCCCCTCGTAGCCGTCGTCGAAGGTGATCAGCACCGGCCGGGCGGGCAGCGGTCGGCCGGTGCGCCAGCGGGTCGCGAGGTCGGCGGTGGTGACCGGGGTCAGCCCCTGGTCGCCGATCACCGCCATCTGCTCCGCGAACGCCTCCGGCGCGACCGACAGGGCACGGGTGGCGTCGTTGGGCGCGGTGGCCACGGAGTGGTACATGAGGATGGGCACGGGTGCGTCACTCATGGCTGCCCCCTCCGGAACCCGGTCGGGCCTCGGGGGCCGGCTGGATCGGCGCCGCCGAGAACGTCCTACCGCCCCGTCGCGCCCGCACACTGCCCACCACGTAGCCGCCCGCCGCGGTGAGCACCCCGGCGACGATGGCGCCCGCGCGTCCCGCGCCGCCGGGCCGGGCCAGCAGTGCGTCCCGCAGGCCGCGGGCGACCCCGGCGGGCAGGACGCGAGTGGTGTACCGGCGTTCGGACTCGAGCCCCTGGCTCGCGCCGACGCTCCGGGCGACCAGCGCCTTGGACAGTCCCTCGGCGTAGGTGCGGGTGCGGAAGTAGGCGAAGTGCTCGCGGGGCGCCGGCACCCGGTGGTGGATGACCGCGCGGTCGTCGATGAGCAGCAGGGCGTCGGGGCGGGCCCGGGTGAGCCGGATGCACAGCTCCGTCTCCTCGCAGCCCAGCGGGCGGCGGTCGCCGTCGCGGCCGATGCCGGTCGCGAAGCCGCCCGCCGCCTCGAACGCCGTACGCCGGAAGGAGGCGTTTCCGCCGAGCACGTTGCGGACCCTGACCCGGCCCGGCGGCAGCCCGCGGTAGGTGCAGCCGACCACCCAGTCGAACTCCTCCGGGAACCAGGCCGGCCGCCGGCCCGACGCCCAGACGGGCTCCGTACGGCCGCCGACCGCCATGACGCGCGGGTCGGCGTACCCCTCGGCGAAGCGGCGCAGCCAGTCGCGTTCGGCCACGGCATCGTCGTCGAGGAAGGCGATGACCTCGCCGTGGGAGGCGGTGATGCCGGTGTTGCGGCCGGCGGACAGGCCGCGCGGGCCCGCGTTGGGCAGCACCCGGATGCCCTCGGTCTCCTTGTACTCGCGGGCCAGCCGGTCTTTGAGGGCCGGGTTGTGGTCCACGACCAGGAGCGTCTCCAGCGCCGGGTACGACTGCGCGCGCACCGAGGAGACCGCCGCGAGGATGTCCTCCCAGCGGTCCTCGGTGTACACGCAGATCACGACGGAGATGCCGGGATCTGTCAAGACACCTCTCCCCGGAACGTGTCGAGCATCGGCGAGTGGTGTTCCTGACGGCGCAGTGCGCGCCGGTTGGAGCGTTCCTTGAGGATGACCTTGAGCACCCGGATCCCGTCGCGCACGGCCCGCAGATTGCTGGTGCCGTGGATGCGGAGGTACTCGTGACTCGGGATCTCCTGGACCTTCAGACCGGCCTTGACCACTCTGATGTTCATCAGTGTCTCGACCTCGAAGCCGGTGCAGTCGAGGTCGATCTTGTCGAGGCAGTGCCGCCAGAAGGCGTTGTAGCCGTAGCACAGGTCGGTGTAGCGGGCGCCGAACTTGCGGTTGACGATGGTGCACAGCGCCCAGTTGCCGAGCTTGCGTATGAAGGTCATGTCGTCCGTGCCGCCACCGTTGGCGAAGCGCGAGCCCTTGGCGAAGTCGGCGCCGGAGACCAGCGCGGAGACATAGCTGACGATCTCGCCGCCGTCGGCCGAGCCGTCCGCGTCGACCATCACGATGATGTCGCCGCTGCACGCCTCGAACCCGGTGATCAGGGCATCCCCCTTGCCCTTGCCGTGCTGATCGACGACCTTGACGCCCGGCCACAGGGAACGGGCCACCTCGACGGTGTCGTCGGTGGAATTGCCGTCCACCAGAACGACTTCGTGTATCCAGCCCGGAAGTGTCTTGAAGACGTAGGGAAGATTCTCCGCCTCATTCATGGCGGGAATCACCACGCTCACCGGCGGAGTGATCGCCAGATGAGAGGAGATCGGCCGATAGTGCGTGGCGATCAAAGGATCTTGTCCCGAACTCGGCGGGCGCAGAACAGAACTCATGAGTCTTTTCCCTCTCGTCCGGTGGACCGCCCACCCCCGGGCGGCCCGGCTCTGTGTCCGGTTCGAAAGGGGGGTTTCTCATCTTCGGCACGGGAAATCGATCTGCGCATCGATCTCCGTGCACGCCGATGAGCTGGCAAAGCTGGCCGGTCTGCCAGAGAGAGACGGCAGCCGGTCGCGCGGCACGGCTCGGTCACAGTTGTGGTCACCGAGCACGGCACCCCCCTACCGCGCCCCGCGCCGGTGGACGCCGCGGCCCTGAGCCCTCCCCTGGAGCCGTGTGCCGACGTGCCGGTGCGGGTGAGATGTACGACGGTATTGACGATTGAACCCGAATGGCAAGCCCTGTAAGGCTGCCTCACACTTTTGTTGGTTTGGCCGTTACACAACTTTGGCCGCTGTTGCTCAGCGTTGAGTGCATTTTCCGGAAATTTGTTCCCGGAGTATCACCGGAATCAGCAGCAGCAGACTCAACAGGGTCACCACGACGACTCCGCCGTGGACCGACCAGCGGTGGACCGCGAGCATTCCCTGGGCCACCAGCATGTTGACGACGACCGAGCCCGCAAGTGCGGACAGCGCGCGGCCGTAGGGTTCCAGCCCGCGCAGTGCCGCGGCGAATGCCACGGCCGGTGCCGAGAGCAGGAAGAGCAGGGTGCACGGACCGCGCAGCGGAGAGGCGGAGTCGGTGAGCGCGAGCAGCGCGCCGACCGCCGCCACGGCGGTCGCGGCCCCCGCGAGCAGCGGCGACAGGCCCCTCCCCGGACCTGTTCGCGCTCCCTCGGCGTCCGCTGACGAGCCGTCTGACGAAGGTGTCTTGATACGCAAGGTCTGCATTGGCGACTTTGCCCCCCGACGCGCCGGATGCCGGGCTTCAATGTGGCGCAGGCCCGGGGAGGGCGTCAAGACGGCGACCTCGCGTCGAACGCCAGTGCCCAACGGTCAGGACCGGGGTGGCGTCAACTTGCTTGGCATGTACGCGCAATAGATGAACGGTGAATGTTTCTGGTTGATCCTGTTGAGACCACAAAAGTCTTGGCATGAACACTTCCCGTCAACACGCGTAGTTGCTACGACAGTTGCGGCAGAGATCCTGCTAAAGGGAGGTTCCATGAGACGTTCCCGACTTACCGGACTCATCACCTCGCTCCTCCTCGCCACCGGCCTCGGTCTCACCGGAGCCGCGTCGGCGCAGGCCTCCTCGACGGCCGCGACCGGCGGCTACGTCGCGCTCGGCGACTCCTACTCGTCGGGAGTCGGCTCGGGCAGCTACATCAGCTCCAGCGGCAACTGCGACCGCAGCACGAAGGCGTACCCGTACCTGTGGAACGCCGCCCACGGCCCGTCCTCGTTCGCCTTCAACGCCTGCTCCGGCGCCACGACGGACGATGTGATGGCCAATCAGCTCGGCTCGCTGAACTCCTCCACCTCACTGGTGTCCCTCACCATCGGCGGCAACGACGCCGGCTTCTCCGACGTCATGACGACCTGTGTGCTGCAGTCCGACAGCGACTGCGTCAACCGGATCAACACCGCCAAGGCGTACGTCGACTCCACGCTCCCCGGCAAGCTGGACACCGTCTACAACGCGATCAGCGCCAAGGCCCCCAATGCCAAGGTGGTCGTCCTCAGCTACCCCCGCTTCTACCTGCTGGGCCAGAGCTGCCTCGGCCTCTCCGACACCAAGCGGTCCGCGATCAACGGCGCGGCCGACTACATGGACGCCGCCATCCAGAAGCGCGTGCAGGCCCACGGCTTCGTCTTCGGCGACATCCGTTCCGCGTTCTCCAGTCACGAGATCTGCTCCAGCGACTCCTGGCTGCACAGCGTCAACTGGCTCGACATCGGTGAGTCGTACCACCCCACCGCGGCCGGCCAGTCCGGCGGCTATCTGCCGGTGTTCACGAACAACGCATGACCCGGAGGGGCTCGCCCCTCAGGGTGAACTTCCCGGTGAGCCCGACGCCGAAGCGGAGGCCCCGTCCGACGGGGTCTCCGTCGGCGTCCCCGACGCCGTCCCCGAGCAACTCAGCGCGAACGCCACGGCGTTCGACACGGACTCCACGGGAGCGCGCACCTGCACGCTCATCCGGTCCTGTGCCGTCCCGCTGCCGGAATCCACCGTCAGGGTCACCCGCGCCCTGCGGACCTTCCCTCCGCCGTCCGGGAAGGACAGCGTCCGCCACCCCGGATCCGACACCGACCCGCGCGTCGCCACCCACCGGTACTCCACCCGCGCCGGCAGCCGCCCCACCGTGAACGTCGCCGTGAAGGCGGGCGCCTGCCCGGCCGGCGGAGGACAGGTCCCCGTGTACGCCGTGTCCGCGCCGACCACGGTGACCTGCACCGACTGCGCCGGCAGCGGGCTCGACGACGTGCCGGCGCCGGTGGCCGGCGGTGTCCCGGTGCCCGCGCCGGTGCCTCCGTGCCCGGTCGGCGTCCGCGCCCGGCCGCTCGCCGAGGCGCCGCCCGCGTTCCCCGCGCCGCCGCTGCCGCGGTGCAGCAGCGCGTACGTCAGCCCCGCCACCGCGAGCACGAGCGCGAGCAGGCCCGCCACCAGCACCGCACCGGCCCGCCGGGTGCGCGGTGGCGCCGCGGACGTCGTGGTGCCGGGCTGCGCCGCCGGCGGGGTGGGGGAGGGGCGCGGGTACGGGGCGGGTCGCTGCCGGTCCACGGCCGCCGGGGCGGTGTACGGCCGTGGCGGCGCCGTGGCGGCACGCGGCGTTCCTCCCTCGGAGGGGTCACCCCCGGCGGCGACGATCCGCAGCTCGCGTTCCGCCCGCTCGGCGTCCAGCCGCTCGACGGGGTCCTTGCGCAGCAGCCCCGCGATGACCACGGCGAGCGGCCCGGCCCGGTACGGCGGCGGCAACTCCTCGTCCACGACGGCCCGCAGGGTGGACAGCGGGGTGTCGTACCGGAACGGCGAGGTGCCCTCCACGGCCGCGTAGAGCAGTACGCCGAGCGACCACAGATCGGACTCCGGCCCCGGCGTCCGCCCCAGCGCCCGTTCCGGCGCGAGGAATTCCGGTGAACCCACCACCTCGCCGGTCATGGTCAGCGTGGCACTGCCCTCGACCGAGGCGATCCCGAAGTCCGTCAGCACCACCCGGCCGTCGTTCGCGAGCAGCACATTGGCCGGCTTCACATCCCTGTGCAGTACTCCGGCGGTGTGCGCGGCGCGCAGCGCGGACAGCACCTCGGCACCGATGTGCGCCGCCCGCCGGGGCGGGAGCGGGCCCTGCGCCTCCACCTCGTCGGCGAGCGACAGCCCGCGCACCAGCTCCATCACGATCCAGGGCCGCCCGCCCTCCAGCGCCACGTCGTACACCGTGACCACATTGGGGTGCGCCACCCGGGCCGCCGCCCATGCCTCGCGCTCCAGGCGCGCGTACATGCGCTCCATCTCGGCGGCCGGCAGCCCGGCCGGGGCCCGCACCTCCTTGACGGCCACCTCGCGGTGCAGCACCTCGTCCCGGGCGCGCCACACGGTGCCCATGCCGCCCTCGCCCAGCGGGGACAACAGGCGGTAGCGGCCCGCGATCACACGTTCACGGCCCGGTTCTTCGGACACGGGCGCCCCCAAGGCATGTCGCGTGATTCCTCCACAAAAGTAGCTCAGCCCCACGCGGATGCGGCCCCCTTGAGCACCAATCCGGCGCCCAGGGCCATGACGACCAGCGCGGACGCGAGGGGCACCGAGCGCCGTAGGAGCGTGGCCACCGGGTGGGCGGTCCAGCGTGGACGCCGCTCCAGCACCCGGGTCATCCCCGAGCCCAGCCGGACCACGGCGAACCCGGCCGCCGTGAGCGTCAGGGCGAGTCCGGCGCCGTAGGCCACGACGAGCAGCAGCCCGAACCAGGCCTTCCCGAGCGCGGCGGCGCCGACGAGGACCACCACGGCGGACGGACTGGGCACGAGCCCACCCGCGAAGCCGAGCAGGATCGTGCCGCGGAGGGTGGGGGCCGTGGGATGCGTGTGGGTGTGGCCCCCGTGGGTGTGGCTGTGGGCGTGTCCCCCATGGGTGTGGCCTCCATGGGTGTGGTCGACATGGTGAGGAAGGTGATGGTGGCGGGCGGACCACACCTTCCGTACGAGGCCGGCGCCGGTCGCGAGGACCAGCGCGCCGCCGGCGATGCCCAGCCAGGCGATCACCGAGGGCGTGGCGGCGGATCCGGCCGTGACGAGCATGCCCAGAGCGACCACGCCGAGCGTGTGGGTCACCGTGACCGAGGCCGCCAGCGGCAGCACGTCGCGCGGCCGGGCCCGGCTTCCGCGTGCCGCCGCGGCCGCGGCCATCAGGGTCTTGCCGTGGCCCGGCGCGAGCGCGTGCAGTGCGCCGAGGACGACCGCGACGAGCAGCGCGAGCGCGGCGAAGCCGACGGTGAGGTCGCGGCGGGCCACGAGGTCCTCCAGTGCGCGCGTCCAGCGGTCGGCGCCCCGTGGCAGGACGGCGGCCCCCGGCCGCGCCGCCGGCTCCTCTGCGAGGGCCGGGCCGCCGGGGCGCAGCCGTACGGAGGCGGCGGTGGTGTCGGCCGGAGAGGTCAGCAAGTCCTTCGGATACGCGGTCAGTTCGTCGGATGCCGACGTCTTCGGTACGTCCGTCGCGGTGAGCGTCATACGGTCGCCGCGCGCGGTGATCTCGCGCCAGCCGGTCCCGTCGGCGGCGCCCGCGCTGCGGAAGCCGACGGTCACGGTGGCGCCGCGCGGGAGCGGGGCGGTCAGCCGGCACTCCACGCGGAGGGTGTGCAGCCCGGCCTGACCGGGACGCAGCCGTGCCACCCCGCCGACAGCGGTCAGCGCGGTGGTGCGGCCGTCGACCGTGAGCCTGCTGCCCTCGGCGGCCCGCGCACACCGCTGCCGGGCCCACCGCGTCGCGCCGAGCCGCCGCAGATCGGGCTCGGCCTGGGTCGCCGGGATCTCGGCGAGGTCCTCCACGTGGTCGACGCGGAGCCGGCCGGGGGCGGCGACCAGGCCGTCGTAGCGGTTGACGGTGAAGTTGCCGAGCGGGTGCGCGCCCGCCGTGCCGCCGGCGAGGAGGACCAGGGCGCCCGTGGCGAGCAGGACGGACGGGAGACGGAGCCTCACTTCGCGCCCTCCAGGGCCGTGCGGGCCGCGGCCGCGCCGAGCGGGGAGAAGCCGGGGTTCAGCCGCAGGGCGGAGGCGAGCGAGGCGCGTCCGTCGGTCCGGTGGCCCGTGGCCAGCTCGATCATGCCTCGGTGGTACAGGAGGACGGCGTTGCGGTAGCCGGTGGCGGTGGCCCGGCGGGCGTACGGCAGGGCCTGCGTGTCACGGCCGTTGACATGCAGCGCCCAGGCCAGCGCGTCCGCGGTGTGCACGGTGTGCCGACGGCCCCATTCCGCGCGGGCCGCGCGCAGGGCGGCGCTCCTGTCGCCGTGGTCGGCGGCGGCCAGCGCGGTGTCGAGATCGACGTCGACGCCGCCCGCGCGGGCGAGCGCGATCCAGGTGTTCACGAGGGCGTACTGCCGCCTGGCCCTGTCCCGGTCGCCGGCCGCGCCCCGGGCCTCGTACAGCTCACCCAGTTCGACCAGCGGGCCGGGCAGCGGCCAGCGGGACACCACCGTCTCCATTCCCTTGACCGCCGCCGCGCGGTCGCCGCTCGCCGCCTGCGCCCGCGCCCGGCCCTCCAGCGCCGGGAGGTAGGTGTCGTCGGCGGCGAGGGCACGGGCGTAGCGGGCGAGCGCGGCCTTGTAGTCGCCCTGGTTCCAGGCGAGTTGGCCGAGCTGGGTGGACACGTACGCGATGTCGCCGGGCGACGTGGCGCTCGCCAGGGCCTGCGCGAGGACCCGGCGTGCCGTGGCCACGTCGCCGCGCAGTTCGTGCACATAGGCGTACCGCGTGAAGACGGGTACGCCCGGCTTGCGGTCGTCGGCGGTCTCGGCGGCCTTGGACGCCTCGGCGTACCGGCCGAGTTCGACCAGGGCGTCGATACGGGAGGACAGCGCGCGTTCGCTGTACGGGTTCTGGCGCAGTGCCGCGTCCGCGTAGGTCAGGGCGTCCGCGAAGTCGTGGCGGGCGGCGGCGAGGGCGGCGCGGCCGGCCAGGGCCTGGTCGTCGTCCGGGGCCAGTGACAGGGACCGCTCCAGCGCCCGCTGCGCCTGCGGGTACCGGGCGGGGTCGCCCTTGGTCCGCGCCTGCTCGACATAGGCGAGGCCCAGTGTGGCCCAGCTGTCGGCGTCCTTGGGCTGGGTGCGCAGATGCGTCTGGAGCGCGGCGACGGAGGTGTCCAGGTCGCCGCCGCCCAGGGCACCGGGATCCACGGCGCTGGAGGCGACCGGCACCGGGCCCGGCGCCCGCCCCGCGCCGACGGCGATCGCCCCACCGGTGAGCGCGACGGCCAGCAGCCCCGCACACCCTGCGAGGCGCAGCGCCCGCCCGCGCCGCCCCGCGGCGCCGAACCGCCGCCCCGCGGCCACACGGTCCTCGGGGCCGGGGCCGGAGGCAGGGGGCTCCTCGGGACCGGAGGCCGGCAGGTCCGCCTCGGCGGCGGGTGCGCGAGCAGGCGGCCGTGGCGATGTCTCCGGGTCCGTGGTCCCCTGCCGTCGGCCGCTCTCGTCCCGTCCGCCGGTCTCGTCGTCGTTCGTGCGCGGAGACATGGGCTCTCCTCGGTCGCCTGGTGCTGGTGGGAATCGAAGGGGAAGGCGCGGCCCGCCGTGGGGGAAGGGATACGGGCCGCGCCGGTCTGGGGTGGGTGCGGGGTCAGTACGGGCGCCGGATGCGGCGGCGCCACCAGCCGACGGCGGTGCCGATCAGCAGGATCCCGGCCGCGCCCGAGGCCGCCGACGCGGCGATCAGCACCGTGTCGCCGGAACCGGAGCCGCCGGAGGAGTCGGCCGGGCGCAGGGCGTCGCCCAGCTGGCTGCGCACGTCCGTACCCGCCGTCGTCCCCCTGGCGAGCGGGCCGCGGGAACCGGAGGCGGGCTCGGCGACGTACGGGAAGTACTTCTCGAAGCCCTTGTCGTTCTTGTCCACCGCGTCGCCCAGGTCGTTCTTCGAGCCGACCAGTTCGCCCTCGACGACCTGCAACGCCTCGTCGATCACGTCGTCGGTGAGCCGGCGCCCGTTCGGGAAGCCCGCGTTGTCGCCGTCCAGGACGCCCAGCCGCTTGGGATGCGCGCTCGGCTTGACGGAGGTGTTCAGGCGCAGTTCCTCCGAAGGGCGCACGTTCGGCGGCTGGTTGAGGCCCTTCACGCCCTTCAGGAACACGTCGACCAAGTCGTTGCGCGGCTCGGCGGGCGCCTTGATCTTGTAGATCGACTCGATGAGCTTCGGCAGTTCGGGGTTGGTGACGTTCTTCAGGAACTGGGCGTCGTACCAAGGCTGCGACGCGTTGAACCTGTCCTTGTCCTTCTGCGGGTTGACGACCTCGTTGACCAGCGGGTTGCCCAGCCGCGAGACCTGTGTCCAGGAGCCCTGCGCGTTGCGGCGCTGGGTGGTCGACCAGACGCCGACGACCGGCTGGCCGGCGGACTCCCGGATCAGGTCGTTCGGCACCTGCAGGGCGATCGTGTTGACGTTGTAGCCCTTGAGCGTGTCCCGGCCGACCTCGCTGAGGTTGCCGCCGTACAGCAGGTCGAAGACGCGCAGGTCGGCGAAGAACGGGTCGTCGGCCTGCCCGGCGAAGGTCGCGGCGCCGCCCGCCGTCCTGTACACGGCCTGGGCGCGCAGCTTGCCGTAGTCCGGCATGGACGCCTTGCCGACGTCCGAGGGCGCCACCGGTACGTCGTCCGCGAGCTTCGTGTCCGACACCACGTGCTGGTTCTTCAGCCGGATCAGATCGATGTCGTACGTCTGCGTGACGTTGAGGTCGGGGTCGTCCAGGCTGGTGACGGGACCGGTGTTGTAGAGGAACGTGTTGCCGTTCTTCGTGTGCGTCTTGAAGGTGTAGCGGAAGAGCAGCTCGCCCTGGGCGTCGCCGTTGTTGTCGACATGGATGTCGTACTGGGCGTCGTCGGCGAACGTGTAGAAGTTCGGCCCGCCCGCCGGCTCCTCGAAGGGGATCCAGTCGGCCACGATCGTCGTCGTGTCGGGCTTGTCCGGGCTGACGAACGCGTACAGGTCGGTGTTGTCGTACTGCGGGGTCCCCGAGATCAGCGGGGCCTCCCGGTGGGAGGAGGCCGAGGCCGCCCCGGGCGCCAGCGCGGCGACGCCGGCGGCGGTGAGCCCTCCGGCGGCCAGCGCACCGCAGATCAGCGTGGCCAGGCCGGTACGTCCCGAGCCGCGCCTGGAGAAGAGAGGTGTCATGCCGTCCGTCCTCAGTGCCGACTTGCCTTTGACGGACGGGTCTTCGGAGCCGGCTCGCCGACCGGATTGGTCGGCCGGGGAAAATCTTTCGGCCCCGTCCCGACCCGCGTTTTCGGCCCGCCGATCCGTATCACCCGCCGGAGGTGTGCGTTCGTGCGGATGCGTGGAGTGCGCAAGAGAGCCGGCTGCGGCCGTCGAGAGGGGGCCCGCGTGGAGGCGGACGAGCTGCTGCTGCTCGTCGCGGGCGGCGACCAGAGAGCGTTCGAGGATCTGTACGCACTGGTGTCCGGGCCGGTGTACGGACTTGTCCGACGGGTGGTGCGCGACCCCGCCCAGTCCGAGGAGGTGGCCCAGGAGGTGCTGCTGGAGATGTGGCGCTCGGCCGCCCGGTTCGACCCCGGCCGGGGCAGCGCGCTGTCCTGGATCCTCACCCTCGCCCACCGCCGGGCCGTGGACCGGGTGCGCAGCGCCCGCGCGGCCGGCGAACGCGAGCAGCGGGAGGCCCTGCGCGCCGGGGAGCCCGCCTTCGACCAGGTCGCCGAGGAGGTCGAGGCCGGGCTGGAACGCGAATGGGTACGCCGCTGTCTGAACCGGCTGACGGCCCTGCAACGCCAGTCCGTGACCCTCGCCTACTACGACGGCTACACCTACCGTGAGGTGGCCGAGCGCCTCTCGCTGCCGCTCGGCACGGTCAAGACACGGATGCGCGACGGGCTCACCCGGCTCCGCGAGTGCCTGGGAGGCGCGGCATGAGCATCCTCGGCAAGCTGCTGCGCCGGGAGGACCTGCACTCCCTCGCCGCGCCCTACGCGCTCGACGCCCTGGAACCCGGCGAGCGGCGCCGGTTCGCCACACACCTGCGGGGCTGTGAGCGCTGCGCCGCCGAGGTGCGGGGGCTGGCCGAGGACGCCGTGCGCCTCGCCTGGTCCACAGCGGCCCCGGCGCCCGCCGCCCTGCGCGAGCGGGTACTGGCCGCCGTACGCACCACCCCGCAGGAAGCCGTGCACGCCCGCGCGCAGGAGCAGACCGCGGACCAGGCGCCGGCGCGGGGGCGCATGCCCCGGCTGCCGCCGCACGTCTGGGGCACCCAGCCTCCGCCGGGACGCACCCGTACGCCCCGCACGCGCCCGCTCTTCGTGCCGTTCGCCACGGCCACCGCGGCGGGGGCCCTCGTCGTCGCCTCTCTCTTCGCGGTTCAGGCGCATCGCACTCAGGACCGGCTCGACGCGGAGCGGTCCCGGGCACGTGAGATCGCCCACGTTCTGGCCGCGCCCGACGCCCGCGCCGTCACCGGCAAGGACGCTCGGGGCCGTGGTATCGGAGTGATCGCTTCCGCCTCGGCCGGGGAAGCCGTCGTCACCCTCAGCGGATACGACAGCCCGCCCGACGGCCGCGTCCGCCAGCTCTGGCTCATGCGCCCCCGTGCGCAACCGCGCTCCCTCGGGCTCTTCGCGGGCGACACGCCCTTGACCGCGAAAGGCCTTGACGCCTCCTCGACGTCACTCGCGGTGACCGTCGAGCCTGATGGCGGCTCAGCGCAACCCACCAGCCAGCCCCTTGTCCAACTCACCCTGAAATCGGTCGGATTCGGAGAGTAGTCAAAGTGGGATGGTCAACAGCCTTGCAGGGAAGGTGAATCCTGTGGCCGAGATACACGCGTGCCCCGGTGGGGCGATAGGGTTACCCTGCCCGGGCCGGGTGGACTCGTACGGGTGGGGAGTGACATGGATCAGATAACAGTGCGCAGCAGGGCCAGGGTCCCTGCGATCACCTGCGGGAGCAGCGCGACCAGTTCGCGCCTGGACCGCCATCTGTCGGTGCTGGCGGGCCCCGCCATACCGCAGCGCGAGACGGTCGAGGCCACCTCGCTGATGCTCGAGCTGACCGCGCGTGACACCGCACACCAGCGCAGCGACCGGGGCAAGCGGGTCAGCCGCGTCTCCCTCTTCGCACCGCTGCGCCGACTGCGGCGCTCGCTGTTCGGCGGCCACTGAGCGGCCCGTGGGCGGCCCTCGAGCCGCCACTGACCGAGCAGTCGGCCCTCTGAGCCCTTCCGGGGTGCCCGTGCTCAGGTCGGCACACTCTCCGGCGTATCGCTGCGCTCTCGTCGTCCGTCATCCCCACGGCACGCAGCGGTGCTCCGGTGTGCTGTCCGAGCACGGGCGCATCACCTTTCCGCGCCTCGTCCCCGCCCGGCACCGACGGGGTCCCTCCGCCCGGAATTCCGGGCGCCGCACGACCCGCTCATCGGGCAGGCGCCGTACGCCGCGACGCGGCGTGCGCGAGGCCGGTGCGCGCCGGGGGCTCACCCCTGTGCATCGCATGGCGCGAGAGCGCTCCGGCCTCCCCGCCGCGTTGCGTCACTCGCCGCGGCTGTACCGGCGCACGGCCAGCGGCAGGAACACGGCGACCAGGGCGAGGCTCCAGGCGAGCGCCCCGGCGATCGGATGCGCCACCGGCCAGGCGGCACCCCGCGGCACGGGCGCGTTGCCGAAGAGGTCCCGCAGGGCGGTCGTGACCGCGCTGATCGGGTTCCACTCGGCGAGTGTGCGCAGCCAGCCCGGCAGGCGGTCCGTCGGGATGTAGGCGTCGGACAGCAGCGGCAGCACGAACGAGGAGGCGCCGAGCTGGCCGGCGGCGTCCTCGCTGCGGGTCAGCAGCCCCAGGAAGATCCCGGCGCAGGTGCAGGCGAACCGGAAGAGCAGCAGCAGCCCCACCGCACCGGCCGCGTCGAGCGCGGACCCCTCGATCCGCCAGCCCACCGCGAGCCCCACCAGCAGCAGCGGCACCGTACCCACGGCCGTGACGACGAGGTCGGCGACCGCCTGTCCGAGGGGTACGGCGGCCCGGCTCACCGGCAGCGTGCGGAACCGGTCCATCACGCCCCGGTGCGTGTCGGCGGCGGCCTGGAACATGCCGGTCATCACTCCGCCCGCCGCGGTCGCGACCAGGAGCCCCGGCAGCAGGAAGGCGCGGTACTCGCGGCCGGGTGTCGCCAGCGCGCTGCCGAACACATAGCCGAAGAACAGCAGCATGTTGATCGGCATCATCTGGGTCAGGATCGCCAGCCCCGGGCTGTTGCGGACCCGCCGCAGCTGCCGGCCGGTCATCGCCAGGCCGTCGTACGCCCATGCGCTCATGCGGCACGCTCCTTGTCCTGCGCCGGCTCTCCCGTGAGTCGCAGGAAGACGTCGTCGAGTGTGGGTGGGCGCAGGCTCGCGTCCAGCAACGGCACGCCCGCCGCGTCGAGTTCGCGCACCAGGCGAGGCAGCGTCAGCGTCGGATCGGTGGAGGCGGCGCCCACGGCATGGCGCTCCCGGTCGAACACCGGCTCGTTGCCCGTGAGTTGGTCGAGCACGGCGGCCGCCCTGGGCAGCGCGGCGCCGTCCGCGACCACCGCCTCCGCGTACGAGCCGATGAGCGACTTGAGTTCCGCCGGTGAGCCGGTGTGCGCGACCCGGCCCCGGTCCATCAGGGCGATGTCGTCCGCGAGTTGGTCGGCCTCCTCCAGGTACTGGGTGGTCAGCAGCACGGTCGTACCGCCCGCCCGCAGATCGAGCACCGCCTGCCGGATGCCGGCGCGGCTGGCCGGGTCGAGTCCGGTGGTCGGTTCGTCGAGGAAGAGCACGTCGGGGCTGCGGACGAGACTCGCCGCGAGGTCCAGCCGGCGCCGCATACCGCCCGAGTAGGTGGCGGCCTTGCGGCCGGCGGCCTCGGTCAGGCCGAAGCGTTCGAGCAGGTCGTCGGCGCGTGCGGCGGGGGAGCGCACCCGGTGCAGCCGGGCGAACAGCCGCAGGTTCTCGCGGCCGGTGAGGTCGCCGTCGACCGAGGCGTACTGCCCGGTGACCCCGATCCGGCTCCGTACGGCGGCGGCCTCCCGCACCAGGTCGTGCCCGGCGATCCGGGCCGAACCGGCGTCCGGCCGCAGCAGCGTGGCCAGCAGCCGTACGGCCGTCGTCTTGCCGGCGCCGTTCGGGCCGAGCAGTCCGCAGACGGTTCCCTGCGGCACGGCCAGATCGAGCCCGCGCAGGGCGTGGACGGCGCCGAAGCGCTTCTCCAGACCCTCACTAAGTACAGCGTACGTAATTGTCATGCGACGACCGTACCGCACTGCGTACGCTGTACGTAACTAGGATGGTGGTCGAGGTGATGACCGATGGCAGTCCGAGGGGCCGTCCCCGAAGTGATCTGGGCGCGCCCCGAGCGCACCGGACGGGGCCCGAGACCGGCGTACACCCGCGACGACGTCGCGGCCGCCGCCGTGCGCGTCGCCGACGAGCGCGGGCTCGACGCGGTGTCCATGCGGCATGTCGCGGCGGAGCTGGGGTGCGGCACCATGTCGCTGTACAACTACGTCCCCCGCAAGGAGGACCTGTACGAGCTGATGGTGGACGCGGTCAGCGCGGAGCACGTCCCGTGGGACGCGAGCGGTGACTGGCGGGCCGACATGCTCAAGGTGGCGGGCGAGACGCGCGCGCTGATGCACCGGCACCCGTGGGTGCCGCGCCTGATGTCCCCGGTCTACGGCTTCAGTCCGCACGCGCTGCGCTATCTGGAGCACTGCCTGGCCTGCCTGGATCCGCTGGCGGCGAGCCACGGCACCAAACTGGAGCTGATCGCGATGCTGAACGGCGTCGTCACCACGTACGTCCGCAACGAACTCGACACGGCGGAGCGGGTGCGGGCGCTGCCGTGGTCCGAGGCCGAGGAGAACGCGGTGCGCGGGGCCTACCTGGGCCGTCAGGTCGCCTCCGGCGCGTATCCGAGGATGGCGGCAGCGTTCGGGGAGGACGCGGGACCGATCGATCTGGAGGCGGTCTTCGCACGCGCGCTGGGGCGGGTCCTGGACGCGTTCGCGCCCCGCTAGCCGGGCGGCCGCCGCGGCGAGTGCGGCGTGCGGAGCGCTAGAGGAGCGCGAACTGGCCTTCCGGGCCCTCCTCGTGGTGGTCCAGGACCGAGGCGGGGCGCCGGGCCGCCTCCGGGGCGGGCAGCACGCCCGCCGCCCGCAGCTCGGTCGCCGTGATGGCCGAGTCCGGCTTCGACTCGTGCCGCCGAGGGTGCAGTTCGGCCAGCAGGGCCAGCACCGTGATCAGTTCCAGCAGCTCGGACGTCCAGGTCTGCGACCAGGTCGCCGGGCGGATCGCGGCGAGGGTGCCCGGCTCGGCCGGAGCCGTACGGGCCGTGAACCAGGACTCCAGGACCCGGACTCCGGCCACCTCGTACTCCCAGGCCTGCGGGGGGACCGGGGAGATGCGGCCCTCGTCCAGCAGGAGGGCTTCCCCCTCGGGGTCGTAGTCGAGGGTCGCGGGGCGGCTCGGGAGGGGCGAGCGGACGTAGGGGCGGCGGCCCCCGGGCAGCTTGGGGCGCTCGCCGTCGCGGCGCATCAGCCACAGCATGCGCCGGCCCAGCTCCACGCCCCCGTCCCACACCTCGGGGTCCTCGGCGAGCGGGACGGTGAGGTCCGGGCGGGTCGCCGCCAGGATCCACGCCAGCATGTCCACCGGCGCGGGGCGGGTGCCGAGGCGGTCCGCCAGGTGGTCCAGCAGACCGGGGGCGAGGTTCGGTTCCGTGCCGCGAGGGCGGCGGTACAGCGGGCGGATGCGAGGCGTGCGCAGGGTCGGCAGGAGCGAGGTCGCCAGCAGGGGGACGGTCTCGTCGGCCGTCTCCAGGACGAACACCTGCCGTTCGTCCGCCACCCGCCACAGCTCCGGCCGGGCGGTGTCGATCAGCCGGTGGTCCGGGATCAGCCACTGCGCGTCGAAGGGCGCTGCCAGCACCCGGACCGGCTCCGCGCAGGGGCTCTCGGCGCGGGCCAGCCGCTCCGTGCCGCTCGGCCGGCCCGGGAGCTGGCCCACCGCCGAGTCGAGGGTGCGGGCGCGGGTCGGCTCGAACAGGGCCCGGCGGTCCGGGCCCTCGGCCTTCAGCAGGGCGTCCCAGCGGGCCTTCAGGGAGCCGGGGTCGGGCGCCGTCGGCCAGGCGCGGCCCGGGCGCAGCGGTGCGACGGACCACGGCATGAGGTCCGCCAGCGGCGGAGCGTCGTCGTACGTCACGCAGGGCATGGTACGGGCTGACCCCGGGGCCGGGTCAGGTGGCGTCCAGGGTCACCGTGAACGAGAAGCGGTCGCCGCGGTAGTGGATCACCGCCACGTCCAGCACCCGGTTCCCGGCGTCGTACGTCACACCGGTGTAGTGCAGGATCGGGCTGAGCAGCGGCACTTGGAGGAGACGGGCGGTCTCCGGGTCGGCCAGCCTCGCCTCCACCGTGTCCGTGATACGGCTGATGTCCGCTTTGACGACGTCCCGCAGCACCTTGGTCATCGGCCAGCGGACCAGGTCGTCCAGGTCGATCAGCGCGGCGAGTTCGGGGCGGATGTGGTTGACGGCGTGGTTGGTCGGCTCGCCCGTCTTCTCGTCGCGGCGCAGCCGGTGGTACGCCGCCACCTCGGTGAGGTCCGGGAAGTACTCGGCGAGCCCGCCCGGGACGGGCACGCTGCCGTGGTCCAGCAGCTCGGTCGTCATCCCGGACTGCTGGGCCACGATCGCGTCCACCGAGCCCAGCAGCCGCACGGGCGCCCCGCGCCGCACCCCGGGCTCGATGAACGTGCCGCGCCGCCGGTGACGGCTGATCAGCCCCTCGTCCTCCAGCTCCTTCAGCGCCTGCCGCATCGTCAGCACGCTCACGCCGTAGTGCTCGGCCAGCTGCTCCTCCGTGGGCAGCCGGAGCGGGTCCTCGGGGGAGCGGCCGAGTATCGAGGCGCGCAGCGACTGCGACACCTGGTACCACAGCGGCAGCTTGCGGTTCAGGACGATCGAATCCGGGGCGAAGGAGGTCACGCGGCTATCCGTACCTGTCGATGAACGTGAGGCGCAACCGAGGCGTCATGCGCGGAAATGGCGCTGGAGCCCCTGCCACACGTCGTCGTAACGCCGCTGGAGGTGGTCCGCGCCGGCCGCGTGCCCGGTGAGCGTGACCGGCCAGCGGGTCTCGAACATGAACGCCAGCCCGTCGTCGATCTTCTGCGGCCGCAGCTGCGCCGCGCTCGCCCTGTCGAAGGTCTCCCGGTCCGGGCCGTGCGCCGACATCATGTTGTGCAGCGAGCCGCCGCCCGGCACGAAGCCCTCCGCCTTGGCGTCGTAGGCGCCCTCGATCAGGCCCATGTACTCGCTCATCACGTTCCGGTGGAAGTACGGCGGCCGGAACGTGTCCTCGCCCACCAGCCAACGCGGGGCGAAGACGACGAAGTCGACGCCGGCCAGGCCGGGGGTGTCCGACGGGGAGGTCAGGACCGTGAAGATCGACGGGTCCGGGTGGTCGTAGGAGATCGTGCCGATCACATTGAAACGGCGCAGGTCATAGACGTAGGGCACATGGTTGCCGTGCCAGGCGACGACGTCCAGGGGGGAGTGGTCGTAGACGGCCGTCCAGAGGTTGCCGCAGAACTTGTTGACCACCTCCACCGGTCCGGACACGTCCTCGTACGCGGCGACCGGTGCGCGGAAGTCCCGGGCGTGGGCGAGCCCGTTGGCGCCGATCGGGCCGAGGTCGGGCAGTTGGAACGGGGCCCCGTAGTTCTCGCACACATAGCCTCGGGCGGACTCGTCCAGTAGCTCCACACGGAAGCGCACCCCACGCGGGATCAACGCCACATGGGCGGGCTCCACATGGAGTCGACCGAACTCGGTGTGCAGCAGCAGTCCGCCATGCTCCGGCACGATCAGCAGCTCGCCGTCGGCGTCGGAGAACACCCGCTCCATCGAGGCGTCGGCGTGGTAGAGGTGGACGGCCATGCCGGTGCGCTGGGTGGCGTCGCCGTTGCCGCCGAGCGTCCACAGCCCGGCGAGGAAGTCCGTGCCGGCCGGCGGCTCGGGCAGCGGGTTCCAGCGCAGCCGGTTGGGGTCGGGCACGGTCTCGGTGAACGGGGCCGTACGGATCGCACCGTTGTCGGCGCGGGTGAACGCCGGGTGCGCGGCCGACGGGCGGATGCGGTAGAGCCAGGAGCGGCGGTTGTGGGCGCGCGGCTCGGTGAACGCCGTACCGCTCAACTGCTCCGCGTACAGCCCGAGGGGTGCCCGCTGGGGCGAGTTGCGGCCCTCGGGCAGGGCGCCCGGCACCGCCTCGGAGGTGTGTTCATTGCCGAACCCGGTCAGATACGACAGTCCCGCGGCGGTCTTCCGCGCTTCCCCGCGCTCGAATTCCCTCGCGCGGGAGGTGCCCCCGTCGCTCATGATCGCTCCCTTGCGCTCTTGTCGCGCGCCTGATGCGCTCCCGATTCCTATGTATCACCGTAGGAATAGCGCGCGGCCGGCGCAAGAGGGCTCGGGGAACTCCGTCGGAGGGACTGCGAAAGGTGGCCGGAACCCGACTTCAGACGGATTCGGGGGACCGGAGGGCTGTTCTACTCTCCCGGACATGCCCATGACGTCGTGGATCCGCAGGACGCCCGCCGCGCTCGCGGTGTGCGTCCTGCTGCCGCTCGGCGTGGCGGGCTGCACGAGCGGCCATGCGCACGACGGCGCGGACTCGCCCTCACCGGTCGGCAAGGTCCTGGACGACACCGACGAGACCGGCCGGCATCTGCGCGAGGTCGACCGGAAGGACGCGCCCGAGGTCGGGGTCGAGGTGACCCCGTACCTCGGCGGCGGCTGGGACGTCCGGCTGACCTTCCGGCACTTCCACTGCTCGGCACCCGGCGCGGGGCGGACGGCGGTGACCGGGCGCGGGCTCGTGCACCTCCTCGTCGACGGCCGCGAGGTCACGCGGCTGCGCACCCGCGCGTACCGCCTGCCCGACCGGCTCGTCCCGCAGGGCACCCACCACGTCACCGCGCGCCTGTACGCCGACGACGGCACCGTGTGGGCCGTACGGCACAAGCCGGTGCAGAGCACCGCCGACATCACGGCGTCCGGTGCGCAGACGGCGACGGCCGAGCCCTCGACCGGCACGGCGGCCCCGGTCGTCGGGAAATGAGTGCGTCAGCCACTCTTCTCCGTACGGGAGGGCGAGGTTCACCGGACCCCGGCGGAGAGGCATCATGAAACCCGTGCCCCATGCGACAACGCTCCGCCGCGCGCCCGTTCAGCGGCGCAGCGCCGAACGGCTGACCAGGATCCTCGACGCCTGCGCCGAACTCCTCGACGAGGTCGGCTACGACGCCCTGAGCACCCGCGCCGTCGCCCTGCGCGCCGGTGTCCCCATCGGCTCCGTCTACCGGTTCTTCGGCAACAAACGGCAGATGGCCGACGCCCTGGCCCAGCGCAACCTGGAGCGGTACACCGAGCGCGTCACCGAGCGGCTGAAGCGGGCGCGGAGGGGGGACTGGCGGGAGGCGATGGACGCCGTCCTCGACGAGTACCTGGCCATGAAGCGCACCGCACCCGGCTTCTCCCTGGTCGACTTCGGCAACCAGATACCGGTCGGCGCGCGCCACACCGAGCCCAACACCCGTGTCGCCGACCGGCTCACCGGGCTGCTCTCCGGCTACCTCGGCCGCACGCCGGACGACGAACTGCGCCGGGTCTTCCTGGTCGCCGTGGAAGCCGCGGACGGCCTCGTCCAACTGGCCTTCCGGACCGACCCGGACGGAGACGAGGCGATCATCACGGAGACCCGGGAACTGCTGCGGGCGTACTTGGGACGCGTGCTCGACTGAGGCGGCCGGGACCGCCGGGGTGACGTGCTCGGCCACATCCGCGCCCGGTGGAGTGCGAACGGTCGTCCAAGGGGCTCCCCTCCATGCGTACCGGTCGGTATGCTCGCCCCGAGCCCTCCGTGCTCGCCCGGCATCGCCGCCGCCCCCCGGGAGGACCCGTGTCCCGCACCGCCCTGCGAATCTGTCCCCTGTGCGAGGCCACCTGCGGGCTGACCCTCACCGTCGAGGGCACCCGTGTCACCGGCGCCCGCGGTGACCGCGAGGACGTCTTCAGCAAGGGGTTCATCTGCCCCAAGGGCGCCTCCTTCGCGGCCGTCGACTCCGATCCCGACCGGCTGCGCACCCCGCTCGTGCGCAGGGACGGCGAACTGCGCGAGGCCACCTGGGAGGAGGCCTTCGACGCGGTCGCCGCCGGTCTGCGCCCGGTCGTGGAGAGCCACGGCCCCCACTCCGTCGGGGTGGTCCTCGGCAACCCCAACGTGCACACCGTGGCCGGCGCCCTCTACCCGCAGGTCCTCCTCGCCGGCCTGGGCACCCGCAGCCTGTTCACCGCCTCCACGGTCGACCAGATGCCCAAGCACGTCTCCAGCGGGCTGCTCTTCGGCGACGCGAACGCCATCCCCGTGCCGGACCTGGACCACACCGACCATCTGCTCCTCATCGGCGCCAACCCCCTGGAGTCCAACGGCAGTCTGTGCACCGCCCCCGACTTCCCCGGCAAGCTCAAGGCACTCAAGGCCCGCGGCGGACATCTGACCGTGGTGGACCCGCGCCGCACCCGCACCGCGAAGCTCGCCGACCGGCACCTGGCGATCCGCCCCGGCACCGACGCCCTGCTGCTCGCGGCGATGGCCCACACCCTCTTCACGGAGGACCTGGTCGACCTCGCCCACCTCGCCCCGCATGTCCGGGGGCTCGACGAACTCCGTGCCGCCATGGGCGACTTCACCCCCGAGGCCGTGGCCGAGGCCTGCGACATCGACGCGCCGGTCATCCGCGCCCTCGCCCGTGAACTCGCCGCCGCCCCCACCGCCGCCGTCTACGCCCGCATCGGCAGCTGCACCGTCCCGCACGGCACCCTCGCCAGCTGGCTGGTCGACGTCCTCAACGTCCTCACCGGCAACCTGGACCGGCCCGGCGGCGCCCTCTTCCCGCAGGCCGCCACCGACCGGACGCCCCGACCGGCGGGCCCCGGACGCGGCTTCGCGCTCGGCCGCTGGCACTCCCGGGTGCGGCAACTGCCCGAGGCCAAGGGAGAGTTGCCGCTCTCCGCGCTCGCCGAGGAGATCGACACCGCCACCGACGGGGGCGCACCGGTCCGCGCGCTGATCGCCGTGGCCGCCAACCCGGTGCTGTCCGCGCCCGACGGCGACCGCCTCGACAAGGCCCTGGACTCCCTGGACTTCATGGTCAGCGTCGACCCGTACCTCAACGAGACCTCGCGCCACGCCCATGTCGTGCTGCCCCCGCCGCCGCCCTCGCAGAGCCCGCACCACGACTTCGCCTTCAACACCCTCGCCGTGCGCAACCAGGTCCGCTACACCCGCCCCGCCGTCCCGCTGGAGCCCGGCCGGATGGCCGAGAGCGAGATCCTCGCCCGGCTGATCCTCGCGGCCACCGGTATGCACGGCGCCGACCCGGCCACCGTGGACACGATGGTCATCGACCAGACCCTCGGCAAGGCCGTGCGGGAGCGGCACTCGCCGGTGTACGGCCGCGACCCGCGTGAGCCGGCCGCACAGCTCACCGGCGAGAGCGGCCCCGAGCGGCGGCTGGACCTGATGCTGCGCCTCGGCCCCTACGGCGACGGCTTCGGCGCCCGGCCGGGCGGGCTGACCCTGGCCCGGCTGCTCGCCCACCCGCACGGCATCGACCTCGGCCCGCTGCGCCCGCGCCTGCCGCAGCCGCTGAAGACCGTCAGCGGCAGGATCGAGCTGCTGCCCGAGCCCCTCGCCGGCGACCTGCCCCGGCTCCGCGCGGCGCTGCGCGAACGCCCCGCGGGACTGGTCCTCGTCGGCCGCCGCCATCTGCGCTCCAACAACAGCTGGATGCACAACGTGCCCGCCCTCACCGGCGGCTCCAACCGCTGCACCCTGCACATCCATCCCGAGGACGCGGTCCGGCTCGGCGTGCGGGACGGGGCGGACGTACGGGTGAAGGGCGCGGGGGGAGAGGTGGTGGCGCCCGCCGAGGTCACCGACGCCGTACGGCCCGGTGTGGTGAGCCTGCCGCACGGCTGGGGACACGACCGCCCCGGCACCCGCCTCGGCCACGCCGGCACGGCACCCGGAGTCAACGTCAACCAGCTCCTCGACGGCACCCTGCTGGACCCGCTCTCGGGCAACGCGGTCCTCAACGGCGTCCCCGTCCAACTCGCCGCAAGCCTGTGACCTGGACTTTCGCGCTTATTGCTCACACGTCAACATCTTGTTAACGCCGGGAGACGGGACCTAACGTCATCGCACCGCCGACCCCCAGGTGGGATGTTCAAGGGCGAACGTTAGGTATCCATTCATGCTGACCATCCTCGGCTTCGCCATGATCGCGACCTTCCTGGTCCTGATCATGCTGAAGAAGATGTCGCCGATCGCGGCGCTCGTGCTGATCCCCGCACTCTTCTGTGTGTTCGTGGGCAAGGGCGCCAAGCTCGGCGACTACGTCATCGACGGCGTCACCGGCCTCGCGCCCACCGCGGCGATGCTCATGTTCGCGATCGTCTACTTCGGTGTGATGATCGACGTCGGCCTCTTCGACCCGATCGTGCGGGGCATTCTCCGGTTCTGCAAGGCCGACCCGCTGCGCATCGTCGTCGGTACGGCGGTCCTCGCCGCGATCGTGTCCCTGGACGGCGACGGCTCCACCACCTTCATGATCACCGTCTCGGCGATGTACCCGCTGTACAAGCGCCTGAAGATGTCCCTGGTGGTCATGACCGGTGTGGCCGCGATGGCCAACGGCGTGATGAACACGCTGCCCTGGGGCGGCCCGACCGCACGGGCCGCGACCGCGCTGAAGGTCGACGCGAGCGACATCTTCGTGCCGATGATCCCGGCCCTGGCGACGGGTCTGCTGTTCGTCCTGGTCCTCTCCTACGTCCTCGGCCGCCGCGAGCGCACGCGGCTCGGCGTGCTCACGCTGGACGAGGTGCTGGTGGAGGAGCAGGAGACGGTCCTGGTGGGCGCCGGGGCCGGCACGGGCACCCAGGCCGGGGGCGGTGCGGGAGCCGGCACGGACGCCGCCCCCGAGGAGCCCGAGGACGACGGCTTCCAGGGCCTCGACCCGCACCGGGCCACCCTGCGCCCCCGGCTGTACTGGTTCAACGCGCTGCTGACGGTCACCCTGCTCACCGCCATGATCATGGAGTGGCTGCCGATCCCGGTGCTGTTCCTGCTCGGCGCGGCCCTCGCGCTGACCGTCAACTTCCCGCACATGCCGGACCAGAAGGCCCGGATCGCCGCCCACGCCGAGAACGTCCTCAACGTCTCCGGCATGGTCTTCGCCGCCGCCGTCTTCACCGGTGTGCTCCAGGGCACCGGCATGGTCGACCACATGGCCGACTGGCTGGTGAACAACATCCCCGACGGGATGGGCCCGCACATGGCCCTCGTCACGGGCGTGCTGAGCATCCCGCTGACGTACTTCATGTCCAACGACGGCTTCTACTTCGGCATCCTGCCGGTGCTCGCCGAGGCGGGCCAGGCGCACGGAGTCTCCTCGCTGGAGATCGCCCGCGCCTCGATCGTCGGCCAGCCGCTGCACATGTCCAGCCCGCTCGTCCCCGCCGTGTACGTCCTGGTCGGCATGGCCAAGGTGGAGTTCGGCGACCACACCCGGTTCGTGGTCAAGTGGGCCGCGCTCACCTCACTGGTCGTGCTCGGCGCGGCCGCCTTGTTCGGCATCATCTGAACCTCCGGAGAGGGACCGACCCATGGCGCCCGGTGGGAACCGCGGCTGGCTGCTCCGCCTCGTCCTCGCCTTCGGCTTCGCGCAGGGGGCGGTGTCGATGGCCCGCCCCGCCGTCTCCTACCGGGCGCTCGCGCTGGGCGCCGACGAACGGGCCGTCGGCGTCATCGCCGGGGTCTACGCCCTGCTGCCGCTCTTCGCCGCCGTACCGCTCGGCCGGCGCACCGACCACGGCCGCTGCGCACCCCTGCTCCCGGCCGGTGTGGTCCTGATCTCCGGCGGCTGCGCCCTGAGCGGACTGGCCGACTCCCTGTGGGCGATGGCCCTGTGGAGCGGGGTGATGGGCCTCGGCCACCTCTGCTTCGTGATCGGCGCCCAGTCGCTGGTCGCCCGCCGGTCGGCGCCGCACGAGCAGGACCGCAACTTCGCCCACTTCACCATCGGCGCCTCCCTCGGCCAGCTCATCGGCCCGATGGCGGCCGGCGCCCTGATCGGCGGCCCCGACATGGCGGGCAGCAGCGCGCTGGCCCTCGTGGTCGCGGGGGCCGGTGCCGCGGTCGCCTTCACCTCGCTGTGGCACATCGAGGACCGTACGGCTCCAGGCTCCCGCGGCCCGCGAGGCGACCGGGTGCCGGTGGCCGGGATCCTGCGCGCCCGGGGCGTGCCCGCGGGCATGCTCGTCAGCCTCTCCGTGCTGTCCGCCACCGACATCCTCACCGCCTACCTCCCCGTGGTCGGTGAACACCGGGGCATCGCCCCCTCGGTGGTCGGGGTGCTGCTCAGCCTCCGCGCCGGTGCCACCATCGCCTGCCGGCTCGTCCTCACCCCGCTGCTCCGGCTGCTCGGCCGCCCCGCGCTGCTCACGCTGACCTGCTTCCTGGCGGCCCTGTTGTGCGCGGGAGTCGCGCTGCCGGTGCCGCTGTGGGCGCTGGGCGCGATGCTCACCGTCCTGGGCTTCTGTCTGGGCGTGGGCCAGCCGCTGTCGATGACGACGGTGGTGCAGGCGGCGCCCGACGCGGCGCGCTCGACGGCGCTCGCGCTGCGCCTGACCGGCAACCGGCTGGGCCAGGTGGCCGCCCCGGCCGCCGCCGGCCTGGTCGCGGGCGTGGCGGGGGTGGCTGCTCCGTTCGTGATGCTCGGGGCGTTGCTGCTGCTGTCCTCGGGGGTCGCGCTGCGCTCGCCCGAGCGGCCCGGCGGGCGGGAGCGTGCCGGGCGGCAGGGGGCGCGGCGTTCCGGATTGCGCCGCATGAGCGATCTCTGACGACGCGCCGGGTGTCGTTTCGTCAGGAGCGGCGTGTATCAAGCACAGTCCATTCGAAAGAACGATTTGTATGAAAATCGTCTGACTCGGAGGAATGTGCATGGTCACCCTCACCTCACCACGTGCCTTCGGCCCCCGTGCGCGCGCCACCGTCGTCCTCACCGCCCTGGTGGCGGGTGCGTCGTGGGTGGCGGCACCGACCGCGGCGGCCCAGGGGGAGAACGGCGACATCAGGGTGCACAGTGTGGGCGTGCCCTACGGTGTGACGAAGGACGAGCCGACGGTCTGCAAGTTCTACCTCGACGCCGTCAACTTCGACATCCTGCCCAATGTCGCCTACATCATCCAGGCGCAGCCTCCGCTGCCGACCTCCGCCACCATCACCGGCGTCATCCAGTTCGCGAGCGGCGCCGGGCACACCGACGCGATCGGGCTGACCGACGGGCAGTACAAGCTCACCTGGGTCGCCGCGGGCGCCGTCAAGGAGAAGCTCTTCCGCGTCAACTGCCATGACGGCCGGCACGACGGGGGGAACGGTCCAGGCGGCCAGATCGAGGACCACCAGGACCACCGGGACCACGACGACCGCCAGGACCAGCGGGACCACGACGACCGTCAGGACCAGCGCGACCATGACCGGGAGGACGGCTCGGGCTGGAGCAGGGGGGACCACGACGATCCGCCGAGGGGCAGTGTGCACGCGGGCGGGGGCGGTCTCATCGACACGGCCGCCGCGTACGCGCCGGTGGCCGCCGCGGGAGCCGTGGGCCTGATCGCGGTCGGCGGCGCCCTGTACATCCGGCGCGGCCGGCGACGTCCTCATGGCGCCGCGTAGGCGCAGACGCAGGCCCTGGTACCGCACCCGTGCCTATCGCCTCACCAGGACGGCCCTGCTGGTGACCGTCCTGGTGACGGTGGGGCACCGGTGCGAGGGGGGACAGACCGGGCCTGGCCGGGCCGGCGGCCCGGACGCGGTGGCGGCCGCCGGCGGAGAGGGCGCCGGCGAAGAGCGGTCCTGCAAGGCCCCTCCCGACTCGCCTCCGCCGCTGCCCCGGTCCCGGCCGACGTCCTTCCGCATCCCGTCCCTGGGTGTCGACGCCCCGATCACGGCCCTGCGGCTGGACGGCGAGCGGCAGTTGGAGAGTCCGCCCGTCGACAGGCCCAAGCTGGTCGGCTGGTACCAGGACGGCCCCACGCCGGGCGAGGCCGGTACCGCGATCGCCGTCGGCCACCGGGACACGGCGACCGGTCCGGCCGTCTTCGCCGCGCTCGCCCAGGTCAGACCCTGCAAGCCCATCGAGGTCAAGCGCGCCGACGGCCGCACCGCCGTCTACACCGTGGACCGGATGAAGGTCTACGACAAGGCGGGCTTCCCGGACAAGGAGGTCTACGGCCCCGCCCAGCGGCCCGAACTGCGCGTGCTGACCTGCGGCGGCCTCTACAGCCGGCGCACGGGCTACACCAGCAACGTGGTGGTCTTCGCCCACCTGACCGCGATCAAGTGACGAGTTCCGCCGCACCCGGACGAATGGGCGGCTGCCGCCCCGGCGATGATGTCCTGGTACGTCCGGCGGCACGTCTGGCGCTGAAAAACTAACGCCGCTAGTTTGTGTGCCGGACGACGCAGCCCCGCCGGGAGGAAGCAGCATGAAGGCACACGACGGCCTGTACATCGACGGCGCCTGGCGCCCCGCCGCGACCACGGAAGTCATCGAGGTGGTGAACCCGGCCGACGAGCAGGTCATCGCCCACGTCCCGGCGGCCGGCGCCCCGGACGTCGACGCCGCGGTCCGCGCGGCCCGCGCCGCCCTTCCCGCCTGGGCGGCCACCCCGCCGGCCGAGCGCGCGGCCCGCCTCGCCGCCCTCCGGGACGCCCTCGTGGCCCGCAAGGACGAGATCGCCGAGACGGTCACCGCCGAACTGGGCTCCCCGCTGCAGTTCTCCCAGGCCGTCCACGCCGCCGTACCGATCGCGGTCGCCGGCTCCTACGCCGAACTGGCCGCCACCCACTCCTTCGAGGAGAAGGTCGGCAATTCCACCGTCCTGCACGAGCCCGTCGGCGTGGTCGCCGCGATCACCCCCTGGAACTACCCGCTGCACCAGATCGTCGCCAAGGCCGCCCCGGCGCTCGCCGCGGGCTGCACGATCGTCCTCAAGCCCGCCGAGGACACCCCGCTCACCGCCCAGCTCTTCGCCGAGGCGGTGCACGAGGCAGGCGTACCGGCCGGTGTGTTCAACCTGGTCACCGGCCTCGGCCCGGTCGCCGGGCAGGCCCTCGCCGAGCACCCCGGCGTGGACCTGGTCTCCTTCACCGGCTCCACGGCGGTCGGCAGGCAGATCGGCGCGGCGGCCGGAGCGGCCGTGAAGCGGGTCGCCCTGGAACTCGGCGGCAAGTCCGCCAATGTCATCCTGCCGAGCGCCGACCTCGCCAGGGCGGTGCACGTCGGCGTCGCCAACGTGATGTCCAACTCCGGCCAGACGTGCAGCGCCTGGACGCGCATGCTGGTCCACCGCGACCGGTACGACGAGGCCGTCGGGCTGGCCCGGACGGCCGCCGCCAAGTACGCCGACCGCATCGGCCCCCTCGTCAACGCGGGGCAGCGGACCCGGGTGCGCGGCTACATCGAGAAGGGCATCGCCGAGGGCGCCCGACTGGTCGCCGGCGGCCCCGAATCCCCGTGCGAGAAGGGCTACTTCGTCAGCCCCACCGTCTTCGCCGACGTGACACCCGCGATGACCATCGCCCAGGAGGAGATCTTCGGGCCGGTCCTGTCGATCCTGCGCTACGACGACGAGGACGACGCGCTGCGCATCGCCAACGGCACGGTCTACGGCCTCGCGGGCGCCGTCTGGGCCGGGGACGCGGCCGAGGCCGAGGCCTTCGCCCGGCGGATGGACACCGGTCAGGTGGACATCAACGGCGGCCGGTTCAATCCGCTCGCCCCCTTCGGCGGATACAAGCAGTCCGGAGTCGGCCGGGAACTCGGCGCGCACGGACTGACCGAGTACCTCCAGACCAAGTCCCTCCAGTTCTAAGGAAGTACGCGACCCATGGCCGTACGAGCCGCCGTCCTGCCCGCCATCGGCGCCCCCCTGGAGATCACCGCCGTCGAACTGCCCGACCCGGGCCCGGGGCAGGTCCGGGTCCGCCTCGCCGCCGCGGGCGTCTGCCACTCCGATCTGTCCCTGTCCGACGGCACCATGCGCGTACCGGTCCCGGCCGTCCTCGGCCACGAGGGCGCCGGCACGGTCGTGGCCGTCGGCGAGAGCGTCACGCATGTCGCCGAGGGCGACCCCGTCGTCCTCAACTGGGCCCCGTCCTGCGGGCGTTGCCACGCCTGCGGGCTCGGCGAGGTCTGGCTGTGCGCCCATGCCCTCAGCGGCGCCGCCGACGTCTACGCCCGCACCGCCGACGGCACCGATCTCCACCCCGGACTCAACGTGGCCGCGTTCGCCGAGGAGACGGTCGTCTCCGCGTCCTGTGTGCTGCCCCTGCCGAAGGGGGTGCCGCTGGAGGACGCGGCCCTCCTCGGCTGCGCCGTCCTCACCGGCTACGGCGCCGTCCACCACTCGGCGAAGGTCCGCCCCGGCGAGACGGTCGCGGTGTTCGGCGCGGGCGGCGTCGGCCTCGCCACCCTCCAGTCGGCCCGCATCGCGGGCGCGTCCCGGATCATCGCCGTCGACGTCTCCCCCGAGAAGGAGGAACTGGCCCGCGCGGCCGGCGCCACCGACTACGTGCTCGCCTCCGAGACCACCCCCCGGGAGATCCGCGCCCTCACCGGCAAGCAGGGCGTCGACGTCTCCGTGGAGTGCGTGGGCCGCGCGGTCAGCATCCGCGCGGCCTGGGACTCCACCCGCCGGGGCGGCCGTACGACGGTCGTCGGCATCGGCGGCAAGGACCAGGAGGTCACCTTCAACGCCCTGGAGATCTTCCACTGGGGCCGCACCCTGTCGGGCTGCGTCTACGGCAACAGCGACCCGGCCCGCGATGTGCCGGTGCTCGCCGAGCACGTCCGGGAGGGCCGGCTGGACCTCTCCGCGCTCGTCACCGAGCGGATCGCCCTCGAGGGCATCCCGGCCGCCTTCGAGAACATGCTCGCCGGCAAGGGCGGCCGGGCCCTGGTGGTCTTCTGACGCTCAGCCGGCCTTCTCGGATCGCGGCCGCTCGCCGGCCGCGACCCGCACGACGCGGCTCCCGCCCGCCTGGGAGCGCGAGACGGCGACACCCGCGAGACACAGCACACCGCCGGCCAGCGTGAGCACGCCCGGCACCTCGCCGAGCACCAGCCACGACATCAGCACCACCAGCCCGGGTACGGCGTACGTCGTCGCGCCCATCCGGCTCGCGGTCCTGCGGGCGAGGGCGTATGCCCAGGTCGTGAAGGCGAGCGCGGTCGGGAAGACGCCCAGGTAGAGCATGTCCAGGGTGGCCGGCAGGGGAGCGTGGGCGGCCTGGTGGACCAACTGCCCGGCGAACGGCAGACAGCCCACGGCACCGACGAGGCAACCGAACGTCGTCACCTGCAGCGGGCTCCCGTGCCCCAGAGCGGGCTTCTGCGCGACGACCCCGCCGGCGTACGCCACGGCGGCCAGCAGGCACAGGACCACGCCGAGCAAGGAGTTGCCCCCGCCGCCGGACATCGACAGTCCGACGGTCACCGCTCCGGCGAACGACACGGCCATGCCCGCCAGCAGCCGCGGCGGCATCGGGTCGCCGAGCAGCCGGGTACCGAGCAGGGCGATCAGCAGCGGGCCGACGTTCACGACGAGGGCCGCCGTGCCCGCGTCCACCTGCTGCTCGCCCCAGTTCAGGACGACCATGTAGAACCCGAACCACAGCACCCCGGACAACAGGATCCCGCGCCAGGCTTCCCTCGGGGGCAGCCCTTCCCGGCGTATCGCCCAGATGACCCCGAGCGCGAGGGCACCCGACGCCAGCCGCCCGAGCGCGAGCGCACCGGGGGAGTAGGCCTCCCCGGCCCTGCGGATGGCCACGAAGGCGGAGGCCCAGAGGAGGACGGTGACGACGGCGGCGCCGGTGGCGAGTACTTCGGGCCGATTCCTGGTGGCGTTCATCATGCTCCCGAGGCTAGGCAGTGGGTTTTGTCGAGGGCCAGCGGATATCGGACGCCGCCGTCGCGGCGGAGCACTCCCGTAGCCGAATCTCACCGCAACGCATCGGGTGGGACACCCAACCGCGCCGCCAACTCCCGCTCCCCCGCCGCAGTCACCTTCACCGCCCGCTCCGACCCGATCCGCACGCACCACCCCGCGTCCAGCGCATGCCGGCACAGCGCGGCGCCCGCCGCCCCCGCGAGATGGGGCCGGCGTTCGGTCCAGTCCAGGCAGGCACGGGCCAGCGGGCGCCGACTCGACAGGTCGAGGGGGATGCCCGCCGTGGCGAACCACTCCACCCCCGCCTCCGTGAGCGCGAACCCCGTGTCCTGCCGCAGCAACCCCCGCAGGGTCAGCGCGTCCGTGACCGCCGTCCCGAGCCGCCCGGCGAGATGGTCGTAGCAGGTGCGGCCCCGCGCCATCGCGGATCTGGTGCTCGACTCCCGCAGCGAACCCGGAGGCCCGGCCGGCGCGGGCGTCTGCGCGGCGAGACTCTCCACGAGCCCCGCCGCACGCGCGTCGGCCAGCCGCACATAGCGATGGCGTCCCTGGCGTTCCTCCGCGAGCAGGCCCCCGGCCACCAGCTTGCCCAGGTGCTCGCTGAGCGTCGACGCGGCGACCCCGGCGTGCCGGGCCAGCTCACCGGCGGTCCAGGCCCGCCCGTCGAGCAGCGCCAGCAGACACGCGGCCCGTGTCTCGTCGGCGAGCAGTGCGGCGAGCGCGGCGAGAGCGGCGGCCCGGGGGTCCTTGGCGGTCATGTGTCCCAGCATGCGGCAGACATGCTTCGGCCCTCACCGAACCATGGACGCACGCTCGAAACCATGGACGCACGCTCGAACTACGGGCGAACGCTCTGCGGCAGCTGCTCGTACTGCTGCGCCAGCCCGTCCAGCAGCGCCGTGAGTCCCGTCTCGAAGGCCCGCTCGTCGATCTTCTCCTGCTGCTCGGCGAGCAGATGGGCCTGGCCGAGGTGGGGATAGTCGGCGGGGTCGTACGCGCTCGCGTCGTCCACGAAGCCGCGGGCGAACGAACCGAGCGCGGAGCCCATGATGAAGTACCGCATCAGCGCGCCGATGGAGGTGGCCTGGGCGGGCGGCCAGCCGGCGTCGACCATGGCGCCGTAGACCGCGTCGGCGAGCCGCAGGGCCGCGGGGCGGCGGCCGGGACCGCGGGCGAGGACGGGGACGATGTTCGGGTGGGCGCGCAGCGCGGCCCGGTAGGAGACGGCCCAGTCGTGCAGCGCGGTCCGCCAGTCGCGGCCGTCCTCGAACATCGACAGGTCGACCAGCCCGCTGACCGAGTCGGCGACCGCCTCCAGGATGTCGTCCTTGGTGCGGAAGTGGTTGTAGAGCGAGGGTCCGCTCACCCCCAGTTCGGCGGCGAGCCGGCGGGTGGACACGGCCGCCAGACCCTCCCGGTCCACGAGTTCCCGGGCCGCGGCGACGATCCGGTCGGTGCTGAGGAGGGGCTTGCGCGGTCGGGCCATGGCGCACATAGTAGGGCTGCGGATGGAAACTAGCAGTGCTAATTTAAATGTACGGCTTTCAAGATCCGCCGTCGGTGTCGTCTTCTGTGGGGTGATCGCGTGGTGAACCTGGAGCTGAGCGAGGAGCAGGCCGCCGTACGGCAGCTCGCCCGGGACTTCGTGGAGCGCGAGATCGCCCCGCACGTCGTGGCCTGGGACCGGGGCGAGGAGGTCGACCGGGCGATCGTGAAGAAGCTCGGCGAGGTCGGCTTCCTCGGGCTGACCGTCGACGAGGAGTACGGCGGCTGTGGCGGCGACCATCTCGCGTACTGCCTGGTCACCGAGGAGCTGGGACGCGGCGACTCCTCCGTGCGCGGCATCGTCTCCGTCTCCCTCGGGCTCGTCGCCAAGACGATCGCCGCCTGGGGCGACGAGGAGCACAAGCGCCGCTGGCTGCCGGGCCTGACCTCGGGGGAGTACGTCGGCTGCTTCGGCCTCACCGAACCCGGCACCGGCTCCGACGCGGGCAACCTCACCACCCGCGCCGTCCGCGACGGCGCGGGAGGCCATGTCCTCAACGGCACCAAGATGTTCATCACGAACGGAACCTGGGCGGACGTCGTCCTGCTGTTCGCCCGCTCCACCGACGCCCCCGGCCACAAGGGCGTCAGCGCCTTCCTCGTGCCCACCGACACGCCCGGCCTGACCCGCCGCACCATCCACGGCAAGCTCGGCCTGCGCGGACAGGCCACGGCCGAACTCGTGCTGGAGGACGTCCGCGTCCCCGCCTCGGCGATGCTCGGGGAGGAGGGCCAGGGCTTCTCGGTGGCCATGTCCGCGCTGGCCAAGGGGCGGATGTCGGTCGCGGCCGGCTGTGTCGGCATAGCCCAGGCCGCGCTGGACGCGGCCGTCGGATACGTCGGTGAACGCGAGCAGTTCGGCAAGCCGATCGCCCGCCACCAGCTGGTGCAGGAGCTGATCAGCGACATCGCCGTCGACGTCGACGCCGCCCGGCTGCTCACCTGGCGGGTCGCCGACCTGATCGACCGCGGGCGGCCGTTCGCCGTCCAGTCCTCCAAGGCCAAGCTGTTCGCCTCCGAGGCCGCCGTCCGCGCCGCCAACAACGCCCTTCAGGTCTTCGGCGGCTACGGCTACATCGACGAGTACCCGGTCGGCAAGCTCCTGCGCGACGCCCGCGTGATGACCCTCTACGAGGGCACCAGCCAGATCCAGAAGCTGCTGATCGGGCGCTCCCTGACCGGGGTCTCGGCGTTCTGAGCCCCGATCCCGCGCACACGGCCGCGAGAAGGTCCGAAAGCGCTCGGCGGCAGCACTAAGCGCTCGCTCACCTGGGGCGGTATGGTGGTGCTCCTGTCACCGAGAGGGGCGAGCGAGCGATGAGTACGGCGGAGGAGACGACCGGCGGCGAAGTGGAGCCGTGGGAAGAGGTCACCCCTGACGCGGCCCGGCGACTGCTGGTCGCCGCCGTGGAGGCCTTCGCCGAGCGCGGCTACCACGCGACGACCACGCGCGACATCGCGGGCCGGGCCGGCATGAGCCCGGCCGCGCTCTACATCCACTACAAGACCAAGGAAGAGCTGCTCCACCGGATCAGCCGGATCGGCCACGACAAGGCCCTCGACATCCTGCGCACGGCGGCGCGGCGCGAGGGCCCGGCGAAGGCGCGGCTGGCCGACGCCGTCGGCTCCTTCGTGCGCTGGCACGCGGGGCGGCGCACCACCGCGCGGGTCGTGCAGTACGAACTCGACGCCCTCGGCCCCGAGGCCCGCGCCGAGATCGTCGCGCTGCGCCGCCAGGTCGACGCCGAGGTGCGCGGGATCATCGAGGACGGCGTGGCCTCGGGCGAGTTCGACGTGCCGGACGTCCAGGGCACCACTCTCGCCGTGCTGTCGCTCTGCATCGACGTGGCCCGCTGGTTCACCGTGAACGGCCCGCGCACCCCCGAGGAGGTCGGCGCGCTCTACGCCGACCTCGTGCTCCGGATGGTCGGGGCCGAGTAGCCCGGCCCCGGGTCCGGGAGGCGAAAGGCCCCTGGCTCAGAGGTAGTACCGGGACACCGACTCCGCGACGCACACCGGCTTGTCGCCGCCCTCGCGCTCCACGGTGAAGGCGACGGCCACCTGGACACCGCCGGTGACATCCTCCACCCCGGTGATCTTCGCGGTGGCGCGCAGCCGGGAGCCGACGGGGACGGGGGAGGGGAAGCGGACCTTGTTCGTGCCGTAGTTCACGCCCATCTTCACGCCTTCGACCCGCATCAGCTGCGGGCCGAAGAGCGGGAGCAGGGAGAGCGTGAGATAGCCGTGCGCGATGGTGGCCCCGAACGGCCCCGACGCGGCCTTCTCCGGGTCCACATGGATCCACTGGTGGTCGCCGGTGGCCTCGGCGAACAGGTCGATGCGCTTCTGGTCGACGTCCAGCCAGTCGGTGTACCCCAACTGCTCGCCGACTGCCGCCTTCAGCTCGTCGGGGGAGGTGAAGGTCCTCGGTTCTGCCATGATCCCGGCCTCTCGCTCGCTTCTCTAAGCAACTGCTTAGCATGGTCGGGTGCGGGGCGCCTGTCAACGGACCGCGACGAGCGGCGGGCGGCGATCCGAAGGAGAGGCCGTAGGCTCTGAGGAGTGCCCCAGATTCCCGAGACGGTCCATGAGCTGACCGTCGGCCAGTTGTCCGCGCGCAGCGGCGCCGCCGTCTCCGCCCTGCACTTCTACGAGTCCAAGGGCCTGATCAGCAGCCGCCGCACGACCGGCAACCAGCGCCGCTACAGCCGTGACACCCTGCGACGGGTCGCCTTCGTCCGCGCGGCACAGCGGGTGGGCATTCCGCTGGCCACGATCCGGGACGCCCTGGCGGAGCTGCCGGAGGAACGCACGCCGACGCGGGAGGACTGGGCGGGGCTGTCGCAGAAGTGGCGCGCGGAGCTGGACGAGCGCATCCGTCAGCTGAACCGTTTGCGCGATCACCTGACCGACTGCATCGGCTGCGGATGCCTGTCCCTGGAGAACTGCGTCCTGTCCAACCCGGACGACGTGTTCGGCGAACGGCTCACGGGCTCTCGGCTGCTCGCCGAGGGGCGCTGAGAGCAGCGACACGGCTCCGCGCCCCTCGGGCACACGCGGCGGCGCCTCACTCGTACTCGGTGCCGCCCTTGCGGGTCAGATACGCCGGGCTGACCGCCTTGGCGATCGCTCGCCCCCCGGTCACCGCGCTGTACCGCTCGACCGCAGGCCGTACGACCACACCCTCCCGCAGATGCAGCCCCCGCCCGGACACCGTCTCGCGGCCGCTCGCGAACTCCAGCACCCGCTCGATGTCGTACGGCCCCGTGTACAGCCGGGGCACCACCGGCAGCTCCTTCGCCAGCAGTTCCGCCGCGTCCAGCCAGCGCACGGTGCCGTCCACCTCCGCCGAGACGTCGAACGCCGCGTACCCCAGCGTGTCCCGCCGTCCGTCGGCGCCGTACGGCAGGTCCTGCACTCCCGCGCCGTAGACCTCCCCGAAGATGCCGACCCGGCTCGCCCCGAGCCGCTCGGCCAGCCGGGCCGCCGCCTCGGCGACGCCGTGCCCGTGCACCGCCCGCCAGTACAGGTTCCGCGGATCCTCCTTCAGCGCCAGGGACTTGGCACCGAACCCCTTGGAGGACACGTACACCCGTCCCTCGCCGGCCACGTACGTCAGCAGGCAGGCCGAGCCATGGAGCTTCTCCGTCAGGACGACCGGCTCGCCCGGGGTGAAGATGTCCGGGTAGCGCTGGATGTTCTCGATGTCGACCCAGGGCAGCAGGCCGGGAGCGGACTCCACCTCGCCGTTCATGGTCGGCGGGATCGGCGGCACCCACTTGGTGATGCCCAGCCGCTCGGCGAAGTCCGTGCCCTCGGCCGCCGCCCGCGCCAGGTCGATCTCCGCGAGCGCCCGCGGCCGGCACACGATGCCCTGGGACAGCTCGCCGCGCAGCCGCACCGCCTTGACCCGGTCGGCCCCGCCGCCCGCCAGCCGTCCGGTCAGCCCCAGCTCCTCGATCAGATCCGGCGGGAGCACGGACTGCTCCGGGATGTACAGGGCGGCCTCACCGGTGCGATACGCGTCCTTGGCCACGACGGCTCGGTACAGGCCCACCTGGGCCAGCTCGAGCGCGTCGGCGTTCGGATGCGCGTGGACGGTCAGCACTTCGGCGGTGACGCGCAGCGTCGACATCACGACTCCTCGGGTGTGCGGGCACATAGATGCCCGTCAGATGTGTTTCATCGCCTCCAACTGTCCGCACGGGAAAGGGGTGGAGCGACCGGATTCGGGTCTGTTAACGTCACGCGCCCGGACGGGAGGTCATCCCTACGGCCGGCCCGGGAGCGCCCCGTACTGGGCCAGTCCCTCGGTCACCAACCGGGCGTTGTCCGCGGCTCGTTCGCCGTCCGGCAGGAACAGGGTGTCCTCCAGGCCGATCCGGGTCGCGAGGCCCAGCCGGCCGGCCAGCCGCAGCACCGGCCAGGTGCCGCCCTCCTCGCCGTGCAGCAGGATCGGGCGAGCGAACGCCCCGCCGAGGTCGGCGAGCAGGGACCGCGCCGAGGCCTCGGCGGTGGCCGGGTCCGGGTCCGTCACCTCCGCCAGCACCCGCAGCACCCTCGGTCCGAGCGCCGAGGCCGCGAACCGGGCCGCGCCGCCGGTGCCGGACCAGATGCCCGCCTCGACGCCCACGCCCAGGGCCAGCAGCTGTGCGGCGACCGCTTCGGCGCCCGGTTCATGCCAGTTGACCGAGGCGAAGTCGGGCAGCACCGTCCACGTCCGCACCCGGGCGAGCCGGGCCGCGGGATCGGGCTCCGCCCAGGCCCCGGTCGTCACCCCGACCGGCACGGTCACCCGCGCCCGGATCGCCTCCAGGGTCGGGGCGAGCACGCGCGGGGAGAGGCTGTCGTGCCCGCAGGGCGTCTTCGGATGGACATGCACCGCGGTCGCCCCGGCCTCGACCGCCTCCGCCGCGGAACGCGCCATGTCCTCGGGCGACATCGGCACGGATGCGCTGTCCGCCGGCGATCGCCGGCCGTTCAGGCAAGCCTGCATGATGCTCCGCTGGTAGTGCCGTGATGTCGTCGTGCCGCGCTGCGCCGTCGGTCGTCCGCTGCGGCGTCCTTCGGGTCCCGGCCCGCCCCACAGGGGTGCGGCATCCCCCTACGCACCCCCCAGGAATCCCCCCGACGCTCAGGCCGACATCAGCAGTTGCCCCCGCCTGGCCGATGCCAGTGCCTGCGGTGTGAGCACGGGGCGCGGGACGAGTATGCCGCAGTCCGTGCAGACCGGGCCGGACGACGGCGCGTGGTCCAGGCCGTACCGCCAGATCAGGCGGCCCCCGCCGCACACCGGGCAGTCCGAGCCCGGGTCCCGCTCCAGAGCGGTGATCAGCAGGCGCAGCACCTCGGCCAGCGGATCGCCGGGATGGATGCGCGGGTCGTCGCACCAGGCGACCCCGAAGCCACCCCAGGTCAGCCGGTGCCAGTCGTCCACACTGCCCGGCCGGCGCAGTCCGTCGTGCTTCTCCTTCCTGCGCCGCTCGGTGAAGTCCGTCTCATAGGCGAGCCAGACGGACCGCGCCTCCTCCAGCTCCTCCAGCGCGGCCACGAGCCGCGCCGGTTCGGGGGAGCGGTCCTCGGGGCCGAAGCCCGCCCGGGAGCAGAGATGGTCCCAGGTCGCCCGATGCCCGTAAGGGGCGAACTTCTCCAGGCACTTGCGCAGTGAGTAGCGCCGCAGTGCCAGATCGCAGCCCGGATCGCGTACCTGTCTCGCCAGACTCCGGAAACCGGCCATCGCCTTGCACCTCCGTCACACCTGCACCTGTACTTCGGTCACTTCGGCGTCGTCGCGCGGACGTCGCCGAATAGACGTATCGACAGGCGATTCGGCTCCATCTCATCTCGTGGTTCTGCTTGCTGACTCCAGAAAGTGACGCATGTTCATCTTTAAAGCTGGGGATACCGGCGGTAACGTTCGGCCACCCCTGTCGCTAGGAGCTGTTGCCATGCCACGGCGAACCCCACGTACCGCCCTTGACAGACTGAGAACGTCCCGCCGCTTCACCGGGTTCCTGAAGACCGCCTCGATATGCGTGCTCGTCGGCGGACTTCTCTCCCCTCTCACCCAGCAGGCCGCCGCCGCCGAGGCCACCGCCTCGAACGACTACTGCGGCGGCCAGTGCTCGGACATCCTGCCGCCCGGCGAGAACGGCAATGCGACGCTGGCGCAGATCCTGCTCAACCAGGCCTTCGGCACCCAGCCCTCGCACGCCGAGGACCAGCTCGGCCCGTACGCCAACCTGGCCACCGGCCATGCGGGCCTGACCGATTCGACCATCAACAACTTCTTCAACGACGCCTCCTTCGGCGTCCCGTCCGACCAGGTCGCCTCCACCGAGAAGCCGAGTGGGCGCAGCGACGTGACGATCGTCCGGGACAAGAAGACCGGTGTGCCGCACATCACCGGCACCACTCGGTACGGCACCGAGTACGGCGCCGGCTACGCCGCGGCCGAGGACCGGCTCTGGCTGATGGACGTCTTCCGGCACGTCGGCCGCGGCCAGTTGACCTCCTTCGCCGGCGGCGCCTCCGCCAACCAGGGCCTGGAGCAGGAGTTCTACCGCAACGCGCCGTACACCGAGGCCGACCTGCAGGCGCAGATCGACAACGCGGTGGCCCACAACGGCGCCCGCGGCCAGCAGGCCCTCGCCGACGCCAATGCCTACCTCGCCGGCATCAACGCCTATATCGACGCCTCCGACAGCGGCCGCTACTTCCCCGGCGAGTACGACCTGACCGGCCACAAGGACCCCATCACCAACGCCGGCACCATCGACCACTTCAAGATCACCGACCTCGTGGCGCTGGCCTCCGTGATCGGCTCGCTGTTCGGCTCGGGCGGAGGAGGCGAGGTCGACAACGCCGTCTCCCTGCTGGCCGCCCAGCAGAAGTACGGCGTCGAGGAGGGCACCAAGGTCTGGGAGTCCTTCCGCGAGCGCAACGACCCCGAGGCGGTCCTGACCGTCCACGACGGCGAGAGCTTCCCGTACGGCTCCAAGCCCGCCGACGCCAAGGGCCAGGCCCTGCCCGACCCGGGCACGGTCACCCAGGAACCGCTCGTCTACGACCGCACGGGCAGCGCGGCCACCACGGCCGCCAGGAGCACCTCCGCCAGTGCCGCCAAGACCACGCTCGGCTCGGCCAGGCGCGGGATGTCCAACGCGCTCGTCGTGAGCGGCAAGTACACCGCCAGCGGCCATCCGATCGCCGTCTTCGGGCCGCAGACCGGGTACTTCGCCCCGCAGCTGCTCATGCTCCAGGAGATCCAGGGCCCCGGGATCAGCGCGCGCGGCGCCTCCTTCGCGGGGCTGAGCATGTACGTCGAACTCGGCCGCGGCCAGGACTACTCGTGGTCCGCGACCACCTCGGGCCAGGACATCATCGACACCTACGCCGTCGAGCTGTGCCAGGACGACTACCACTACCTGTACCACGGCACCTGTACGGCCATGGACAAGGTCGAGCAGAAGAACGCCTGGTCACCGACGACGGCCGACGGCACGCCGGCGGGGTCGTACACCATGCGGGTGTGGCGGACGAAGTACGGCCCCGTGGAGTACCGCGCGACCGTCGGCGGCAAGAAGGTCGCCTACACCACGCTGCGCTCCTCGTATCTGCACGAGGCCGACTCGATCATCGGCTTCCAGATGCTGAACGACCCCGACTACGTCAAGGGCCCGAAGGACTTCCAGAGCGCGGCCCAGCACATCAACTACACCTTCAACTGGTTCTACGCCGACTCCCAGCACACCGCGTACTACAACAGCGGCGACAACCCGGTCCGGGCGTCCGGCGTCGACTCCGAGTTCCCGGTCTGGGCGCAGCCCGCCTACGAGTGGCAGAACTGGGACCCGGCGACCAACACCGCCGCCTACACCCCGGCCTCCGCCCACCCCAACTCCATCGACCAGGACTACTACGTCTCCTGGAACAACAAGCAGGCCAAGGACTACACGACCGCCTCCTGGGGCGACGGCTCCGTGCACCGCGGGAACCTGCTTCAGGACCGGGTGAAGAAGCTGGTCGCGGCCGGCGGGGTGACCCGCGCCAAGCTGGTGCAGGCCATGGCCGACGCGGCCCTCGCCGATCTGCGCGCCGAGGACGTGCTGCCCAAGCTGCTCAAGGTCGTCAACTCCTCGCCGGTGACCGACACCACGGCCGCCGGCGCGGTGAAGAAGCTCCAGGCGTGGCTGGACGCGGGCGCCCAGCGCACGGAGACGTCCGCCGGGTCGAAGACCTATGCCGACGCCGACGCGATCCGCATCCTGGACGCGTGGTGGCCGCTGCTGGTCAAGGCCGAGTTCGAACCGGGCCTCGGCAGCGACCTGTACACCGCCCTCACCGACAACCTGTCGATCGACGAGGCCCCGTCCGCCGGACACGGCCCGACCGGCTCGCACGCCGGAAGCTCCTTCCAGTACGGCTGGTGGAGCTATGTCGACAAGGACATCCGGGCCGTGCTCGGCGAGAACGTGCAGGGCGGGCTCGCCGAGAAGTACTGCGGCGGCGGCAGCCTCAGCGGTTGCCGGGACGCCCTGATCAGCACGCTCGACCAGGCGGCCGGGATGACCGCCGCCCAGGTCTACCCGGGCGACGACCAGTGCTCGGCCGGCGACCAGTGGTGCGCCGACTCGATCAACCAGCGCGCCCTGGGCGGCATCAAGCACGGCAAGATCAGCTGGCAGAACCGGCCGACCTTCCAGCAGGTCGTCGAGTACACATCACACCGGTGAGCCAGTGAGCCGGTGAGTGCGGACCGGTGTCGGCGGCGGGTCGGGATCAGGTGATCCGGCCCGCCGCCAGCACCAGCCGCGCCAGTTCGGGGTGCACGATGTCGCTGTGCGCCCCGGTCGGCGGGCCCCCGCGCCGGACCACGGCCGCCGCGTCGACGTTCACGCATCCGGACGCGGGCAGCGGTCCGTTCAGGGCCGCCGCGAGATCCAGTTGCGCCGTCCCCGGCACCGCCTGCACCCCGTCGTGCCCCATCGCGCCCCACTGCGGCCCCAGCACGGCCGCGATCTCGCCGCCCACGCACGAGCGGTCGTCCCCGGCCAGCCGGGAGGCCAGCGGATAGAACGTGCCGAGCGCCGCGTCGAAGTGCGAGTGGCAGCACACCAGCGGCCCGTCGATCCGCCGCTGCCGGCCCTTGAGCGCCCCCGCCTTGTCCGGGGCCTGTGGCACCCGGTCCGCGAACGCGTAGTGCGAGAAGGCGCCCTGGAGCAGGGTCACGGACTTCACCGAGCGCACCCCGTCCGGCAGCCCGCGCAGCGCGAACGACACCAGCCGCCCGCCGAAGCTGTGCCCCGCCAGATGCACCCGCACCCCGGGCGCCGCGCCGGCCAGCGCGCCGAGCACCGGCCCGAGCCCCCGCTCACCGACCGTCCCGGCCCGCCCCTTCATCCTGTAGTACGTCGCCTGCCGCAGCAGCTCCTTGGCGCCTTCCCACGGGTTCGGGATGCTGAACCCCTGCGACGGCGCACCGGGGGAGCGCACTGCCGCGAGCGCCTCGGCGAACTCCCCGCACGCGGTTGCCGCGTCCTCGGTGAACACGCGCGGCTCGCCCTCCTCCTCGGTGTCGGCCGTGCCGGGCCCCGGCCCCGCGTCGACCAGCTCCCGGACCAGCCGCCCGAACTCCGCCAACCCCTGGGCGCCGTCCGGCCGTTCGTCCAGTGTCCGGGCCAGCCGGTCGATCAGGTCCGCCCGGTCCGGGAAGACCGCGGCCAGTGCCCGCCGGGTGTCCGGGTCCAGCGCTGGCGTCGGGGGCGCCGTTGCCGCCACCGCCTTTGGGAAGTCGGGGATCGGCTCGTCGCTGAACTGCATCGACGGCCAGATCACCCCCACGTATCCGATGCGGGCCCGAGGGGCGAGCCCCGGGATCGGGGCGAAGAAGCGGCGGTACAGCGCGGTCGCGCCCGAGCGGTCGTTGTTCCAGCCGTGTGCGAAGACGATCAGGTCACGGACGCCGTGCTCCCCGACCTGCGCCACCAGACGGTCGCGTTCGGCGCCGTCCACATCCCCGTCCGCGTCGAAGGTCAGCTCCCAGTAGGGAGTCACGCTCATCCCAGGATCCGCCATGCCAGGCTCCCTCGTCCCCCCGGAAACGATGCGTTGCGCACGCATCGTCCTGCTCCGGGGCCGCCTTGGCCATAGGTCGCGCCTCACCCGTAGAGGAGATATTCCTTTCGAATCCGCCGGAACGCGGCCAGCTCCTCCTGCCAGGCGCCGGTCACCTCGTCGGTGCCCGCCCCCGCGTCGATCATCGTGCGCACCCGCGCGGAGCCGGTGAGCTTGTCGATCCAGTCGTCCGACCGCCACGCGAACCCGTGCCAGACCTTCTTCGCCGTCACCAGCAGCGCGATCCCGGTGCGTACGGGGTCGTAGGCGGCCCGGTCGAGCACATGGATCTGCACCCCGCCGACCGTCCTGCCCTCGAACTTGGAGAACGTGGGCGCGAAGTACGCCTCCCTGAACCGCACCCCGGGCAGCGCGAGCGCGTTCACGGCGGCGGCCCAGCGACCGTCGACGCCCTCGGCGCCGAGCAGTTCGAAGGGGCGGGTCGTGCCCCGGCCCTCGGAGACGTTGGTGCCCTCGAACATGCAGGTGCCGGAGTAGACGAGAGCCGTGTCGAGGGTCGGCATGTTCGGGCTCGGCGGCACCCACGGCAGCCCGGAGGCGTCGAAGAACTGGCTGCGCCTCCAGCCCGTCATCAGCACGGTCTCCAGCGGCACGGGCTTGCTCAGGAACACCCCGTTGAACAGCCGCGCCAGCTCCGCGACGGTCATCCCGTGCGCCTGCGCGATGGGCTCGCGGCCGACGAACGTGGCGAACTCCTTGTGCAGAACGGGTCCTCGGGCCTCGCCGCCGGTGACCGGGTTGGGCCGGTCGAGGACGACGAACCGCTTGCCCGCGAGCTGCGCGGCCTCCATGCAGTCGTAGAGCGTCCAGATGTACGTGTAGAAGCGGGCACCGACGTCCTGGATGTCGAAGACCACCGTGTCGACCGCCGAGGCGGTGAAGACGTCGGCGAGGGCCTTGCCGCTCTTGAGGTAGGTGTCGTAGACGGGCAGTCCGGTGGCCGGGTCGGTGGAGCGGCCCTCGGAGCCGCCCGCCTGCGCGGTGCCTCGGAAGCCGTGCTCCGGGCCGAAGACCGCGGTCAGCCGGACGCGGGGGTCCTGGTGCATGACGTCGACGATGTGCTGGGCGTCGCGGGTGATGCCGGTGGGGTTGGTGACGATTCCGACGCGCCGGCCCTTCAGCAGCGCGTAACCGTCGGCCGCGAGTCTCTCGAAGCCGGTGCGGAGTTCTTCGCGGTGTCGGGGCGCCATGGGAACGGCGGCCAGGGGCGCCGATGCGAGAAGGCTCCGTCGGGACAGGCGCATGGGGGTCCTCCGGTGGGTGGTGACGTACGGGCCGTGTGCGGCCCGTCGCGCAGTTCCCCGCGCCCCTAGAGGTTGGGACGGTTGCCCTTCCCTCACACATACCGACTGGTTAGTCTGGCCTGGATCAGAGCCGATGCGCGCCGCGCGAAGTCGCGTCGAAGGAGACCGATGGTGGAAGCCGTGCAGGATGCGGGAGTGGTCGTCACGGGGGCGGGCGGGGGGATCGGAGCCGCGTTGGCCCGGCGGTTCGCCGCCGAAGGGGCGCGGGTCGTCGTCAACGACCTGGACGCCGAGAAGGCGAAGGCGGTGGCCGAGGAGATCGGCGGGATCGCCGTGCCCGGTGACGCCTCCGCGATCATCGGCGACGCCCGGGACGCGCTCGGCGGCGCCGTGGACGTCTACTGCGCGAACGCCGGGGTCGCCTTCGGGGACGCGGGCGCGGGCGGGCCGCTCGACGAGAGGTCCTGGGCGCTGTCCTGGGACGTGAACGTCATGGCACACGTGCGTGCGGCCCATGAGCTGCTCCCGGACTGGCTGGAGCGGGGCGCCGGGCGGTTCGTGGCCACCGTGTCCGCCGCCGGGCTCCTCACCATGGTCGGCGCCCCCTCCTACAGCGTCACCAAGCACGGCGCCCACGCCTTCGCCGAGTGGCTGTCGCTGACGTACCGCCACCGGGGTCTGAAGGTGCACGCGATCTGTCCGCAGGGCGTGCGCACGGACATGCTGGCCGCGACCGGCAGCGCCGGGGACCTGGTGCTCCAGCCGACCGCGATCGAACCGGACGCCGTCGCCGACGCCCTGTTCCGGGGTATCGCGGAGGACCGTTTCCTGATCCTGCCGCATCCTGAGGTGGCCGAGTACTACCAGGCGCGGGCCACCGATCCGGACCGCTGGCTGAGCGGCATGAACCACATCCAGCGCAAGTGGGAGGAGACCCGGTGAGCGCATCCCGGTACGCGGACCGGCCCTGGCTGGCGCTGCTCGACGACGCCCAGCGCGGTCCGATCGAGCCCGCCGACTCCCTGGTGCACGCGCTGCGCGCCGCCGTCGCCGAGGCGCCCGAGCGCACCTTCCTCGCCTACTTCGACGCCCGGCTGAGCTACCGCGAGGTCGACGAGCTGAGCGACGGCGTCGCCGCCCGTCTCGCCGAGCGCGGACTGGAGCGCGGCGACCGGGTGGCCGTGCTGCTGCAGAACTCCCCGCACTTCGTGCTCGCCGTCCTCGGTGCCTGGAAGGCGGGCGCGACCGTCGTCCCGGTCAACCCCATGTACAAGTCGGCCGAGGTGGGGCACGTCCTGCGGGACGGCGAGGTGACCGCGCTGGTCTGCTCCGCGGGGGCCTGGGAGTCGTATCTGCGGGACACGGCCGCCGACTCGCCGGTGCGGATCGTGCTCACCGCGTGCGAGCTGGACTTCCAGACGCGGGGCGACGCGCGCGTGCTCGCCTTCGAGCGGCTGCCGCAGGCGCCGGACGCCGACGACCTCGTGACCGTCGCCCGGCAGGGCGGCAAGGCGCCGAAGGACCGCGCCCCGCGCCCGGACGACATCGCGCTGATCAGCTACACCTCGGGTACGAGCGGCACGCCCAAGGGCGCCGTCAACACGCACGGCAACATCATGCACAACGCCGAGCGGCAGCGGACCGGGCTCGCACTGCCCGAGGGGCCGGTCTACTACGCGCTCGCGCCGCTGTTCCACATCACCGGCATGGTCTGCCAGTTCGGCGCCTGCCTGAACAGCGCCGGCACCCTGGTGCTCGCCTACCGCTTCGAGCCCGGCCTGGTCCTGGAGGCCTTCGCCGAGCACCGCCCGCACTACACGGTCGGCCCGTCCACCGCCTTCATGGCACTCGCCGCGCACCCGGACGCCACCCCCGAGCACTTCGCCTCCTTCGTGAACATCTCCTCGGGCGGCGCCCCCGTGCCACCGGCCCTGGTGGAGGGGTTCCGGGAGCGCTTCGGGCCCTACATCCGGGTCGGCTACGGCCTCACCGAGTGCACCGCCCCCTGCGCCGCCGTCCCGCCCGGCCTGGAGGCGCCCGTGGACCCCGTCTCCGGGACGCTGTCGGTGGGCGTGCCCGGCGCCGACACGCTCGTGCGGATCGTGGACGAGCAGGGCGCTGAGGTGCCGTTCGGGGAGCAGGGCGAGATCGCCGTACGCGGCCCGCAGGTGATCCCCGGCTACTGGCGGCGCCCGGACGCCACCGCCGAGACCTTCCCCGACGGCGAGCTGCGCACCGGTGACATCGGCTTCATGGACGCGCAGGGCTGGCTGTACGTCGTCGACCGCAAGAAGGACATGATCAACGCGTCCGGCTTCAAGGTGTGGCCCCGCGAGGTCGAGGACGTGCTGTACACCCACCCGGCGGTGCGCGAGGCGGCCGTCGTCGGCGTCCCCGACGGCTACCGAGGCGAGACCGTCAAGGCTTATATCAGCCTTCGTCCGGGCGCCGACGCGGCCCCCGACGAACTGGCGGTCTACTGCAAGGAGAGACTGGCCGCCTACAAATACCCGCGACAGGTGGAGATCCTGCCCGACCTGCCCAAGACGGCGAGTGGGAAGATCCTCCGTCGGGAACTGCGTTCCCGCGCGCACGACGTTCGATAAGCACCAGGGAAAGGCAGGTGGCGGCAGTGGCCAGGACGACGGAGGGGGACGGGACACCCGTTCCGCAGCGGCTGCTGGCCGCCGCCACCCGGCTCTTCGCCGAGCAGGGGTACGACCGCACCTCCGTGCAGGAGATCGTGGAGGCGGCCGGTGTCACCAAGGGAGCGCTGTACCACTACTTCGGCTCCAAGGACGACCTCCTGCACGAGGTGTACGCGCGCGTGCTGCGCGTCCAGCAGGAACGTCTGGACCACTTCGCCGACATGGACGCGCCGGTGGAGCAGCGGCTCAGGGGCGCCGCGGCGGACGTGGTCGTCACGACCATCGAGAACCTCGACGACGCGTCGATCTTCTTCCGCTCGATGCACCATCTGAGCCCGGAGAAGAACAAGCAGGTCCGCGCCGAGCGCCGGCGCTACCACGAGCGGTTCCGTGCGCTGATCGAGGAGGGCCAGAAGGAGGGCGTCTTCTCCACGGCGACCCCGGCCGACCTGGTCGTGGACTACCACTTCGGCTCCGTCCACCATCTGTCGACCTGGTACCGCCCCGACGGCCCCCTCACCCCGCAGCAGGTCGCCGACCACCTCGCCGATCTGCTGCTGCGGGCGTTGCGCCCGTAGGACCTCTCGGCGACACGGGTGAGGGGCGCCTCGCCCGCGCGAGCGCCCCTCACCCGTGCCGTCTCACAGGTACTTCTTCAACTCCCGGCGCGCCAGTGACCGCTGGTGCACCTCGTCCGGCCCGTCGGCCAGCATCAGGGTGCGGGCGCTCGCGTACAGCTCGGCCAGCGGGAAGTCCTGGCTCACCCCGCCCGCGCCGTGCAGCTGGATGGCCCGGTCCAGGATCCCGACCACCGCGCGCGGGGTCGCGATCTTGATGGCCTGGATCTCCGCGTGGGCGCCCTTGTTGCCGACGGTGTCCATCAGCCAGGCCGTCTTCAGCACCAGCAGCCGCAGCTGCTCGACGGTGACCCGCGCGTCGGCGATCCAGTTCTGGACGACACCCTGCTGGGCCAGCGCCTTGCCGAACGCGGTACGGCCGACGGCCCGGCGGCACATCAGCTCGATCGCCCGCTCGGCCATGCCGATCAGCCGCATGCAGTGGTGGATCCGGCCCGGACCGAGCCGCGCCTGTGCGATGGCGAAGCCGCCGCCCTCCTCGCCGATCAGGTTGGCGACCGGCACACGCGCCTGGTCGAAGACCACCTCGGCGTGGCCGCCGTGCGAGTGGTCCTCGTAGCCGAAGACCTGCATCGCCCGCTTGACGGTCACGCCCGGCGTGTCGCGCGGCACCAGGATCATCGACTGCTGCCGGCGGATGTCGGCGCCGTCCGGGTCCGTCTTGCCCATCACGATGAAGATCTTGCAGTCCGGGTTCATCGCGCCGGAGATGTACCACTTGCGGCCGGTGATGACGTAGTCGTCGCCGTCCCGCTCGATGTGCGTGGTGATGTTGGTGGCGTCCGAGGAGGCCACCTCCGGCTCGGTCATCGCGAACGCCGAGCGGATCTCACCGGCCAGCAGCGGCTCGAGCCACTGCTTGCGCTGCTGCTCGTTGCCGAACTGGGCCAGCACCTCCATGTTCCCGGTGTCGGGTGCGGCGCAGTTCGTCGCGGTGGGCGCGAGGTGCGGGGAGCGGCCGGTGATCTCGGCGAGCGGCGCGTACTGCAGGTTCGTCAGCCCGGCGCCGTACTCGGCGTCGGGGAGGAAGAGATTCCACAGGCCCTGCCGACGGGCCTCGGCCTTCAGCTCCTCGACCACGGCCGGGGTGTCCCACGGGGAGGCCAGCTGCGCCCGCTGCTCCTCGGCGACCGGCTCGGCCGGGTGGACGTACTCGTCCATGAAGGCGAGCAGCTTGGCGCGCAGCTCCTCGGTGCGCGCGTCGAACGCGAAGTCCATGACCGGTCAGCCTTCCTGAAGAGTGGTCAGTCCGTGGTCGATGAAGACGGGCACGAGATCGCCGATCCGGTCGAAGCCGCGCCCGACCGTCTGGCCCAGCGTGTAGCGGTAGTGGATGCCCTCGAGGATCACGGCGAGCTTGAACCAGGCGAACGCCGTGTACCAGGAGACGGCGGAGACGTCGCGCCCCGAGCGCGCGGCGTACCGCTCGATCAACTCGGCGGGGGAGGGGTGTCCCGCCGCCGTGGCGGTCGTGGAGATGGGGGAGTCGGGCAGCTCCAGCGGCCGGCTGTACATCACGAGCAGACCGAGGTCGGTGAGCGGGTCGCCGAGGGTGGACATCTCCCAGTCGAGGATCGCCTTGATCTCGTCGTCGTCCCCGATGAGAACGTTGTCCAGACGGTAGTCGCCGTGGACGACGGTCGGCGCGGGGGAGTGCGGCAGCTCCCGGCCCAGCGCCGCGTGCAGCTCGTCGATGCCGGCCAGCTCGCGATTGCGGGAGGCGTCCAGCTGCTTGCCCCAGCGGCGCAGCTGCCGGTCCAGGAAGCCCTCGGGCCGGCCGAAGTCCGCGAGGCCCACCTCGACGGGATCCACCGAGTGCAGCTCGACCAGCGTGTCCACCAGGGACAGCACCGCGTTCCGGGTGCGCTCGGCGCCCAGCGGGGCGAGCTGGTCGGCGGTGCGGTACGGGGTGCCCTCGACGAACTCCATGACGTAGAACGGCGCCCCGAGCACCTCCTCGTCCTCGCACAGCAGCACCGGGCGCGGCACGGGCACCCGGGTCGGGTGCAGGGCGCTGATCACGCGGTGCTCGCGCTTCATGTCGTGCGCGGTGGCGAGGACATGGCCGAGCGGGGGCCGTCGTACGACCCACCTGGTGGTGCCGTCGGAGAGTGCGTAGGTGAGATTCGACCGGCCGCCCTCGATCAACCGGCCGGTCAGGGGGCCGGTCACCAGACCTGGGCGCTCGCGGTCGAGCAGGGCGCGCAGCCGGTCCAGGTCGAGTCCGGGCGGGTGGTCGGCGCTCATACATCACTCCTACGAACGGGTGAACAGGACCCGTTCATGATGCCGACCGGTCGGTATGCCGTCCAGTGCGCACGACGAACACAAGGGCAAACGTGACCGGAGCCACGATAGGCCGACGGCCCCCCTCCGCGCTGCCCGGGGAGCCGCCGGCCCCCTGCCCGCCGGTGTCAGTGGTCGTCCCAGTGGCCGTCGTGCTCGGCGTGCCGGTGCCCGTCGTGCAGGTAGTCGATGTGGTCGCCGTGCCGCACCTGGGCATGCCCGCACTCGTCGTAGTGCACATGCTCATGGCCCTCGTGGACGGTGTGTCCGCCGGGCTCGCACTCGTCCCAGTGGCCGTCGTGCTCGCGGTGCAGATGCCCGTCGTGGGCGTAGTCCAGGTGGTCGCCGTGCCGCACGGCGTCGTGCCCGCAGCCCGGACCGTGACGGTGCGCGCCGTGTGCGGAGTGTTCCTGGTGAAGGGTGGTCATGGTGCTCACCTTCGGGGGGTGCGGGGGTCTGACGGCGGACAGGCTACGCGCGAACAGGGACATATCGGCGCATACCACTTGCGTGGCGTTCGAGTACCCCGGAGGGTCGACGGCATGAAAGCCATCAGCTACCGCCGCTACGGCGGACCCGAGGTGCTGGAGTACGGCGAGGTGCGCGACCCGACGGTCGGTCCCGACCAGGTGCTGGTCAAGGTCCGGGCGGCGGCCGTCAACCCGGTCGACTGGAAGTGCCGCGAGGGCCGTCTGGACGCGCTCCTCGACGCCGTCTTCCCGGTGATCCCCGGCTGGGACGTCAGCGGCGTGGTCGTCCGGCCCGGCGCCGCGGTCACGGAGTTCGCCGCCGGCGACGAGGTCATCGGCTACTGCCGTGAGGACTTCCTCTCCCGCGGCACCTTCGCCGAGTACGTCGCCGCGCCCGTGCGCGCCCTCGCCCGCAAACCGCGCACCCTCTCCTTCGAGGAGGCCGCCGGACTCCCGCTCGCCGGTCTCACCGCCTACCAGGTGCTCGCCGGGGCGTTGGGCGTCAACCGCGGCGAGACGGTGCTGGTGCACGCGGCGGCCGGCGGGGTCGGCTCCCTCGCCGTCCAGATCGCCGTCCACCTCGGCGCCCGGGTCATCGGTACGGCGAGCGAGCGCAACCACGCCTACGTGCGCGACCTCGGCGGCGAGCCCGTGGCCTACGGCGAGGGTCTGGCCGGGCGGGTGCGCGCGCTCGTCCCGGAGGGCGTGGACGCGGTCTTCGACACCGTGGGCGGCGACACGCTGAAGACCTCGGCGAACCTGCTCGCTCCGGAGGGCCGGCTGGCGTCGATCGCCGACCCGGACGTGCTCGGGTACGGCGGCCGCTACTGCTTCGCCCGCCCGGACGCCGAGGACCTGACCGCGCTCTCCCGGCTGGCCGAGCAGGGCGTCGTCTCGGTGCACGTCCAGGAGACGTTCCCGCTGGAGCGGACGGCGGACGCGCACCGGCTGAACCAGGAGGGCCGTACCCGCGGGAAGATCGTGGTGACGGTGGATCGAGAGCCCCCGCAGGACACCGTCTGGACCACGGGCGAAGAGGGCACCCTCTACAGCAAGAGCCAGGAGGGCACCCTCTAGGTCCTGTCGTCAACGACAGGACCTGGCCGCGGGTTCTGTGCGACTACGCCACGAGCACCACCGCGGCGCACCCGGCCAGCGCCACCGCGCACAGCACCGCCGCCGTCGCCTGTCGGGGAGCGAGCGCGGGCGGGCGGGACTCGGCGGCGAGGACGCGGATGCGCTGGTGGGCCACCCAGAGGAAGCCGAGGAAGAGCACACAGCACAGGGCGCCGACGGTCACCGCGGTCGCCGAGGCGCCGCCGCGCAGGGTGGTCCGGACGGCGAGTACGGCGGCCACGGCGGCCGAGAGGGTCGTACGCCGCCAGGCCAGTCGTGTGCGCTCCGGTTGCAGGCCCGGGTCGCGCCCGGCCCGGCTCACCCCGCCCATCCGGCCAGCACCACCACGACCATCGCCACCGCCACCACCGCGACCACCAGGCTCAGCAGCGCCGGGAACCGGGACGCGGGCAGGTCCTCGCCGCGCCGGATCGCCCGCTCGCAGCGCACCCAGTGGTTCAGCGCGCGCAGCGAGCACAGCACCCCGGCGCCGAGCAGCGCCAGCGCGAGCCCCACCCGCCACGCCCGGTGCAGGTGCGGCAGGAACTGGTCCACCGCGAAGCCGCCGCCGATCAGCGCGAGCGCCGTGCGCAGCCAGGCGAGGAAGGTGCGCTCGTTGGCCAGCGAGAACCGGTAGTCGGGCGTGGGCCCCTCGCCGCGCACCTGCTCCGGCGCGAACCACAGCCGGATGTTCCGCACGAATTCGCTCACGCCGCCGACCCTACCGGCGTCTCACCGGCCCTCCCGGAAGGCTTTCAGCCGCTCGTACGCCGCCAGCCCGTCCGGCACCCACTCCCAGCTGCCCAGCCGCCGCTCGACCTCGTCCTCGGGCAGGAAGGCGTGCCATTGGACCTCCTCGACCTGAGGCCGTACGGGCAGCTCGCAGCGCACCTCGTACACCGCCGACCACCAGCTGTTCCCGGCCCCGTCGTCGTACAGGAACTTGAGGCGGAACTCGGGCTGCGGCAGCCCGCTGACGCCCAGCTCCTCCTCGGCCTCCCGCAGCGCGGCCTCGTCGTAGGACTCGCCCGCCCCGACGACCCCGCCGACGAACATGTCGTACAGGGCCGGGAAGACCAGCTTGGTGGCCGTGCGCCGGTGGACGAAGAGCCGGCCGGTCGCGTCCCGGGCCAGGACGAACACGCAGCGGTGGCGCAGTCCGCGCGCGTACGCCTCGCCGCGCGGACACCGGGCGACGACCTGGTCGTTCTCGTCGACGATGTCGAGGATCTCGTCAGCTGGGTTCATGCGCCCATCCAAGCAGCCGCCTCGCGGGGGCACGGGCCTCGCCGACGCAGGGACAGTCGGCTTCAGCGGCGCTGGAGGTCGCGGGCCGAGGGTTCCTCCTCGGCAGGGCCGCACGGCATCGCCGGGTGGAGCCCGAGCAGCACGATGCCCGCGACCACCGCCGCGAGCCCGGCCGCCTCCCAGGCCAGCGCCCCGGTGTCGGTGCGCAGCCGGTCACCGAGGAAACCGACGCCGCACAGGATCCCGGCGAGCGGCTCGGCGGCCGTGAGCGCCGGCAGCGACATGCGCAGCGGGGCCGTCTCGAACGCGCTCTGCACCAGGACCAGCCCGGTGACCCCGCACGCCAGCACGCCGTACGGCTGCCAGCCGGTGAACAGCTCGGCGAGGCCGCCCTCGGAGAACCGGATGCCGCTCACCCGGGTCAGCGCGTCCTGCACGCCGTACAGCAGCCCGGCCGCGGTGGCCAGCAGCACCGGGCCCCAGCTCAGCCGGGAGCGCTTGCCGTACGTCGTGAGCACCAGGGCCGCGCCGACCATCGCGCCGATGATCAGCCAGTGCCGCAGCGGATCGGAGACGGCGTGGCCGGCGCGCGGCTCGCCCGCCGTGATGAACGCGCTCACCCCGCCCGCGAGCAGCAGCAGCCCCGCCCAGCCCTGACGGCCCAGGGGCTGTCCGGTCTGGTACCGGGAGAGGGCGAGCGCGAACAGCAGATTGGTCGCGAGCAGCGGTTCGACCAGGGAGATCTCACCCTTGGCGAGGGCGATCGCGCCGAGCACCATGCCGGCCACCATCAGCCCGAGCCCGCCCAGCCAGCGCGGCACCCGCATCAGGTCCAGCAGCAGCCGGAAGGACAGGAAGTCGCTGAGCGGTGCCTTCTGGGCGGCGTTCTGCTGGAGTACGAACCCGAAGCCCAGACAGCAGGCCGCGCTCACGGCGAGAAGGAGAACCAGAACGGACACGCTGCGTACCTCGATCATCCGGCCGGACCACGGGCGCGTAGTGGCCGACTGTAGCGCTCCCGGGACCACATTGACCCGGAAGTACGCGGAACAGGGCAGTTGACTCGCCATGGTCCGCGGCCCGGCCGCCCGGCGCCATGGCGTACGCCACAGATGCCCACCGGGCATCCCCGCCCGTGCCCGTCCCACCTGCGCCGCGTGCCCCAAGTGCCCCGTGGGAAGCGGTAGTTGAAGCCAGTATGAGCATCGTTCGGCTTGACGCAAACCATGGCTGGGGGTTTGCTGTGCGTGATCGGTCGATGGCAGCCCGAGAAACAGGAAGTCCCGCGGTGCCCCCTCTCCCACCCCTGCTCGGCGCACGCCTGGCCGCCATGGAGCAGTCCGGCGACACCGCCCCGGACGACTCCGGCGGCTTCGACGACGCCCTCGACGACGCCGAACTGCGCACCGCGCGGGCCGCGTTGGCCCAGGGCCGTCGGCAGGCCGCCCGCTCCCTGCTGCTGCACACGGGTGACGACTGGGACCGCCGCGGCCACCGCCTCACCGCGCTCGCCCGGGAGCCGTACGCCGTCGCCTGGGCGAGTGACTGGCTGGTCGCCGAACCCGGCTCCGCCGAGGCCGCCACGCTGTACGCCCTCGCCCAGGTGCGGCGCGCCCTGCGCGGCAAGGAGGACCCCGACGTGGCCCGCGAGGCCTGCGCCACCGCCGCCGCGCGCGCCCCGGCCGACCCCACCCCCTGGCTCGGCCGGCTCCGGCTCGCCCGCACCCTCGGCCCCGAGCACGAAGTCCTCGGCACCTTCGCCGAACTGCGCCGCCGGCACCCCGAACACCACCATGCCCACCATCTGCTCCTGGCCCGTCTCGCCGAACGTCCCTCCGGCGGCCGGGCGGCCGAGGACCACGAGGTGTACGACCTCGCCGAGCTGGCCGCCGCCGAGGCCCCGGCCGACTCCCCGCTCGCCGTGCTGCCGGTCGTGGCCTATGCCGAGCGCTACCGGGTCCTCGCCGCCACCGGCCTGGCCGCCGCCGACCCGGCCGCCTCCGGGCACTGGTCCGGACCGCGGGCCCGGCGGATCCTGCGCGCCGGATTCGACTGGTGGCTGGAGTGGGAGCACGACGAACACCCCCGCCGCCACATCGACCTCAACCACCTCGCCCACGCCCTGTCCTGCGCCGGGCGCCCGGCCGAGGCGGCGCCCCTGTTCCAGCGCATCGGCCCGCACGCCACCGCGGCCCCCTGGTCCTACGCGCACCGCGACCCCCGCGCGGCCTTCCGGGCGGCCCGAGCCCGCGCGCTCGGTCCGCGTAAGAAGTGATTACGGAAGTCTGACCGCGGACCGGATCCCCTGGCCCCGACGGGCCCCGAGTGCTCGAATGATTGCGTGAACTCTGAACAATCCGAGGAACGGGACGGCAGGCCCCTCGGCCGCCGTGTCTTCCTCGGCACCCTCGGCCTGGGCGCGCTCGGCGTCGTCACCGCGCCGGTGCTGCAACGCGGCCTGGAGGGCTTCCTGGGCGCCGTCGCCGGCCAGGACCCGACGGGCCTGACCGGTCTGCTGCCCAACGGCGGTGGCTTCCGCTACTACTCGGTCGCCGCGTCGGTCCCGCACAAGAACGCCGCGAACTACCAGCTGAAGATCGACGGACTGGTCGACCACCCGCGCACCTACACCCTCGCCGACCTGCGCGCCCTGCCGCAGACCCGGCTGGTCAAGGACGTCCAGTGCGTGACCGGCTGGCGGGTCCCCGGCACCCCCTTCGAGGGCGTACGCCTCTCCCACCTGCTGGACGCGGCCGGGGTGGGCGCCACCGCGAAGGCGATCCGCTTCACCTGCTTCGACGGAACCTACAGCGAGAGCCTCACCCTCGACCAGGCCCGCCGCCCGGACGTCCTGGTGGCCCTGCGCATGCAGAACAAGGACATCGGCCACGACCACGGCGGCCCGGTCCGCCTCTATGTCGCCCCCATGTACTTCTACAAGTCCGCCAAATGGCTCTCCGGGATCACCGTCACCGACCGGGTCGAGCCCGGCTACTGGGAGCACCTCGGCTATGACGTCGACGCCTGGGTCGGCCGCTCGAACGGACGGACCGATGAGCCTACGAACTGACACCCCGGCGCCGCCGGGCGCCCGGATCCACCGCTTCAGCCGGGCCGAACGCTGGGTGCACCGCACCACGGCCGTTCTGATGGGCGTCTGCGTGCTCACGGCGGCCGTCCTCTACATCCCCCAGCTGGCGATCATGGTCGGCCGCCGGGAACTGGTCGTCCGTGTCCACGAGTGCGCGGGCCTCGCCCTCCCGGCGCCGGTCCTGCTGGGCCTCGCCTCCCGCGCCTTCCGCGCCGACCTGCGCTTCCTCAACCGCTTCGGCCCGCACGACCGCACCTGGCTGCGCGCCGCGCTGGTGCGGGACAAGCGCCGCTCCTCGCGCCCCGCGGGCAAGTTCAACGCCGGCCAGAAGGTCTACGCCGCCTGGATCGCCGGCGCCACGCTGGTCATGCTCGGCACCGGCCTCATGATGTGGTTCACGCACCTCACCCCGCTGATGTGGCGCACCTCGGCGACCTTCGTCCACGACTGGCTCGCCCTCACCATCGGCGTGGTGCTGGCCGGTCACATCGGCATGGCCCTGGGCGACCCGGAGGCGAGAAGGGGCCTGCGCACGGGGATGGTGAGCCGGGAGTGGGCGAAGCGGGAACACCCCTTGTGGCGTCCCTGATCCCGGTCAGAACTCCAGCAGCACCTTGCAGGAGCGCACCCGATCGGCGGCCAGGGCGAACGCCTCCTCGGCGCCCGACACCGGAACGACCGCGCTGATCAGCCCGTCGAACTCGCCCTTCGCGGCGAGCAGGTGCAGCGCGTCGTCGAACTCGGCGCCGAACCGGAACGCCCCCCGCAGCTCGATCTCCCGGCTCACCAGCAGATTTCCGGCGAACGGACTCTGCCCCGGCGGCAGCATCCCGAGCTGGACGACCACACCACCGCGCCGCACCAGCCGCAGGCAGGTGTCCAGCCCGGCCGCGGTCCCCGACGCCTCGACGGCCACGTCGACCTCCTCGGGCCACCCGGCGTCGTCCGGATCGTCGGCCCGTACGAGCGTGTCGGCCCCGCCCACGGCCGCGTACCCGAGCGCCTCGGGCACCGGATCGGTCGCCGTCACCCGCGCGGCGCCGGCCGTCTTCGCCGCCGCGACCACCAGGCACCCGATCGGCCCCGCCCCGGTCACCAGCACATGCCGGCCGGACACCTCGCCGGCCCGCCGCACCGCGTGCAGCGCCACCGACAGCGGTTCGGCGAGCGCGGCCCGGCGCGGCGCGAGCCCGCCGGGCAGCGCCCGCACCTGCCCGGCCGGTACGGCGATCCGCTCGGCGAACCCGCCCTGGACGTGCGGGAAGCGGGCCGCGCTGCCGAGATAGCGGGTGTCCCGGCACACGTGGGGCCGGCCGTCGGCGCACTCCGGGCAGTGCCCGCACGGGGTGGCGGGGTGCACGGCGACCGCCGTACCGGGCGCGGGACCCGTGGCCCCGGCGCCGTAGGACACCACCGTGCCCACCACCTCGTGCCCGAGCACCATCGGCTCGCGGAGCCGGAAGTCGCCGACCCCGCCGTGCCGCCAGTAGTGCAGATCGGACCCGCAGACCCCGCCGTAGCGGACGGCCACCAGGGCCTCGCCGGGCCCGGGTACGGGTACCGGCAGTTCCGTCACGCGCAGATCGCCCGCGCCGTGGATCACACAACCCAGCATTGCCGCGGCCCCTTCCTAAAGGACGCTCGTCATGCCGCCGTCGACGTACAGGATCTGCCCGTTCACGAAGTCCGCGGCGGGCGACGCGAGGAAGAGCAGCCCGCCGACCAGGTCCTCGGTGCGGCCCCAGCGGCCGGCGGGGGTGCGCCGGCGGACCCAGGCGCTGAACTCCTCGTCCGCCATGAGCGGCCGGGTCAGCTCGGTCTCGATGTACCCGGGGCCGAGACCGTTGACCTGGACGCCCGAGGGACCCCAGTCCGCGCACATGCCCTTCGTCAGCATCTTCAGCGCGCCCTTGGTGGCGGCGTAGGGCGCGATGCCCGGCCGGGCGACCTCGCTCTGCAGCGAGCAGATGTTGACGATCTTGCCGTGGCCGCGCCCGGTCATCCGCCGGGCCGCCTCCCGGCCCACCAGGAACGCGCTGGTCAGGTTGGTGTCCAGGATCCGGTGCCAGGCGGCGTCGGTGAACTCCAGCAAGGGCGCCCGCAGTTGCATGCCGGCGTTGTTCACGAGGATGTCCAGCGGGCCCACCCGCTCCTCGACGTCCGCGATCCCGGCGGCCACCGAGGCGCCGTCGGTCACGTCGAACACCGCCGTGCGGATCCGGTCCCCGGGGAGCCGCGCCGCCGCCTCGGACAGTCGGTCGGCGTCGCGCCCGTTGAGCACCACCGTGCAGCCCGCCTCGGCCAGGCCCAGGGCCAGCGCGTGGCCGATGCCCCGGCTGGAGCCGGTGACCAGGGCCGTACGGCCGCCGATGTCGAAGAGCGGGTGAGCCGTCATCGCCGTACCCCTAGATGATCAGTGAGAGGAGCAGGACCAGACCGCCGGCGACCACCGAGATGATCGTCTCCATCACCGACCAGGTCTTGACGGTCTGTCCGACGCTCAGCCCGAAGTACTCCTTCACCAGCCAGAAGCCGGCGTCGTTGACATGGCTGAAGAACAGCGAGCCGGCGCCGATGGCGAGGACGAGCAGGGCGGTGTGGGTGGTCGACATGTCGGCCGCGAGCGGTGCCACCAGGCCCGCCGCCGAGACCGTCGCCACCGTCGCCGAACCCGTGGCCAGCCGGATCACGACCGCGATCAGCCAGGCCAGCAGCAGCGCCGGGATCGACCAGTCCTTGGAGACGTCCAGGATCATCTGGCCCACGCCGCAGTCGATCAGCGTCTGCTTGAAGCCGCCGCCCGCGCCGACGATCAGCAGGATGCCGGCGATGGGCATCAGGCCCTTCTCGACGGTCTGCTGGAGCCGGTCCTTGGTGAACCCGGCGGGCCGGCCCAGTGTGAAGAAGCCGACGAGCACGGCGGCGAGCAGGGCGATCAGCGGGGAGCCGATGACGTCGAAGACCCGCTGGGTCCTGTCCGCCGGGTCGTCGACGACGATGTCCACCAGCGCCTTGGCCAGCATCAGCACCACCGGCAGCAGCACCGTGGCGAGCGTCGCGCCGAAGCCCGGACGGCGTTCGAGCGTGTCCGAGGCGCGCTGCGGGAGCATCCGGTCGGGCGCCTGGACGTCCACCCAGCGGGCGGCGACCTTCGAGAACAGCGGGCCGGCGATGATCACGGTCGGTACGGCGACCAGGATGCCGAGCGCCAGGGTCACGCCCAGGTTGGCCTTGACCGCGTCGATCGCGACCAGCGGGCCGGGGTGCGGCGGGATCAGCCCGTGCATCACGGACAGGCCGGCGAGCGCCGGGATGCCGATGCGCATCAGGGAGTAGTTGCCGCGCTTGGCGACCATCAGCACGACCGGGATCAGCAGCACGATGCCGACCTCGAAGAACAGCGGCAGGCCGATCACGGAGGCGATGAGCACCATCGCCCACGGCATCGCACGGCCACCGGCCTTGGCGAGGATCGTGTCCACGATCTGGTCGGCGCCGCCGGAGTCGGCGAGCAGCTTGCCCAGGATCGCCCCGAGCGCGATCAGGACGCCGACGCCGGCCACCGTCGAGCCGAGCCCGGTGGTGAAGCTGGTGATCGTCTTGTCGAGCGGAGCCCCGGCGACCGCCCCGAGCACGAGTGACCCGACGGTCAGCGCCAGGAAGGCGTGGAGCTTGAACTTGGTGATGAGCAGGACGATCACGGCGATGCCCACCAGGACGGCGATGCCCAGCTGGGCGTGGACTGCGGAGGTGATCGGCGGAGGCGCGTCCGCTGCCAGCATCTCGACGCTGAGTCTGGTCACGGGGGTTCCCTTGCGGTTACGGGGACTTTTTCGGGGGTGTCACGCGGAGGTGGGGGATGCGCGGAGGTGGTCGGAGGCGGTCGCGGGGGTCAGGCGGATGCGGCGGGCAGCGCGTCCAGCGCTCTGACGGCACGCTCGGCGATCTCCTCGGGGCCGCCGCCGACGTCCACGGCAACTCCCGCCTCGTCCGGCTCCAGCGGTTGCAGCGTGGCGAACTGGGAGTCCAGCAGCGCGGTCGGCATGAAGTGCCCCTGGCGCTGTGTCATCCGGTCCTCGATCAGCTTCCGGTCGCCCGTGAGGTGCACGAACACGATTCCGGGAGCGGCGGCCCTGAGCCGGTCGCGGTACGACCGCTTCAGCGCCGAGCTGCTGACCACCCCGCCCAGTCCGGCCCGCCCGTGCGCCCATCGGCCGATGGCGTCCAGCCAGGGCCATCGATCGGCGTCGTCGAGCGGGACGCCGGCCGACATCTTGTCGATGTTGGCCTGCGGGTGGAAGTCGTCGCCCTCGGCGTACGGGATGCCCAGCCGCGCGGCGAGCAGGGGACCGATCGTGGTCTTGCCCGTCCCCGCGACGCCCATCACGACGACGACCTGGGGGGTTCGCATGACTGCCTCGCTGTCTTCCTCGACATCCGACGCCACATCGGCGTCGCCACACTGAAACCCATTAGGTATGACGAATTCAAGAGTGTGTGACATATAAGTCTGACTTTTGCCCTCGGTGATCCACACCGTACGCTGAGTGCATGAGCACACCGGGCCGGGGGCTGCACGGCCATGTACTGGACACCCTCGGCCCCGCGATCACCGCGGGCGAGTACCCGCCGGGCAGTGTTCTGCGCACCGACGAACTCGCGCAGCGGTTCGAAGTGTCACGTTCCGTGATGCGTGAGGCGGTCCGTGTGCTGGAGTCCATGCACCTGGTCGAATCCCGCCGCCGGGTGGGCGTGACCGTCCGCCCGAAGGCCGAGTGGAACGTCTACGACCCGCAGGTCATCCGCTGGCGCCTCGCGGGCGCCGACCGCCCGCGGCAACTGCGCTCGCTGACCGTGCTGCGCTCGGCGGTCGAGCCGGTCGCGGCCGGCCTCGCCGCCAAGCACGCCACCGCCGAGCAGTGCGCCGAACTCACCGAGTGCGCACTCGGCATGGTGGCCAACTCACGCGGCCACAAGCTGGAGGGGTACCTGATCCACGACGTGGCCTTCCATCGCGCCGTCCTCACCGCCTCCGGCAACGAGATGTTCGCCCGGCTCGGCGACGTCGTCGCCGAGGTCCTGGCCGGCCGCACCCATCACGAGGTCATGTTCGAGGACCCCGACCCGGCCGCGGTCACCCTGCACGTACAGGTCGCGGAGGCGGTCCGCGCCGGCGACGCCGTCCGCGCCGAGCAGCTGACCAGGGAGATCACCGTGGGCGCGCTCCAGGAACTGGACATCCTGGCGCCCTAGGGCGCCCTACCGACCGGCTCAGTCCAGGAAGTCCCCGTCCACGTACACCCACGCCCCGTCCACCCGCTCGAAGCGGCTGCGCTCGTGCAGCGAGCCGCCCCGGTATGAGGCGCGGAAGGTCACCGTGCCCGTGGTGTGGAAGGCGGATCCGCCGGTGCTGCCGAGGATCTCCAGGCCCGTCCACGTCATCCGCGGGTCGAGGTCCAACTGCTCGGGCCGGGTCCGCGGATGCCAGGTGCGCAGCAGATATCCCGCGTCCCCCCTGACGAACGCGCAGTAGCGCGAGCGCATGAGCAGCTCGGCGGTCGGCGCGGCGGCCGGTCCGGCGTGGAAGCGGCCACAGCAGGCGTCGTAGGACTCGGGGAGTCCGCAGGGGCAGGTGCGCGAGGTCATGGGCCCATTCTGCCCGCGGCAGGGGAGGCGCCCGCGTCGGCCCGGATGCACAGTGGAAGGGCAGCGCAGCACAGTTAAGGAGTGACGGACCATGACCCGACCCGTGAGCAGCCGTCCTCCGGCCGTCAAGGAGTGGCGGTTGAACCTGTACCTCTCCGAGCACGACCCGGACACCACCGCCCGGATCGTCCTGGACACCGGCGACAACGTCCTGGAGAGCTGCGCCGAGGCCCGTCGCAGCCCGTACGACCCCGACGTACCGGAGATCGGCGACGAACTCGCGGCCGGACGCGCCCTGATCGCCATGGGCCGCGTCCTGCTGCGGGCCGCCGACGGGGACATGAAGGCGGTGGGCTCGAACGAGACGGACGACCCGTCGCCGCTGTGGATGGACCGCGAGTGAGGCTCATCCCCCCTTGCGCAGAAAGCGCCGCAGCCGGGTCAGCGGCCAGGTGTTGATCACGTCGTCGCGGGTCAGCCAGCCGCGCTGAGCGGTGCCGACGCCGTACCGCAGTTGCGCGAGGTGCGCCACGGCGTGGGCGTCGGTGTTCACGGCGAACTTCACACCGTGCTCCCGGGCGCGCAGGATGTCCACGTCGCACAGGTCGAGACGGTCCGGCTGGGCGTTGACCTCCAGCGCGGTGCCGGTGCGCGCGCAGGCCGCGAACACCTCGTCCCAGTCGGCGTCGACCCCCGCCCGCCTGCCGATCAGCCGGGTCGTCGGGTGCCCGATGATGTTGACGTACGGGTTCTCGCAGGCCCGCACCAGCCGCCGGGTCATCGCCCCGCGGCCCAGGCCGAAGTGCGAGTGCACGGAGGCCACGCACACGTCGAAACCGGCGAGGAACCCGGCCGGCCAGTCCACCTCGCCGTCCGGGTCGATGTTCAGCTCCGTACCGTGCAGCAGCCGCATCCGCCCCAGCGTGCCCGCCAGCTCCCGCAGCCGCTCCCGCTGGGCGAGGACCTTCTCGTCGGTCATGCGCTGCATGTACAGACGGGGCGCGTGGTCGGTGACCGCGTAGTACGCGTAACCGCGCTTCGAGGCGGCCGCCACCATTTCCTCCAGCGGGGCGAGGCCGTCCGTGAGATCGGTGTGGGTGTGCAGATCACCGCGGATGTCCCGCTCGGTCACCACCTCGGGCAGCTCGCCGTGCAGGGCCGCCTCGATCTCGCCGCGGTCCTCGCGCAGCGTCGGCGGGATCCAGGGCAGCCCGAGCCGGGCGTACACCTCCTCCTCGGTGCGCGAGGCCAGCGACTGACCGCTCCCGGCGTCGAACAGGCCGTACTCGGAGAGCTTCAGCCCCTGGTGCACGGCGATGGTGCGGGTCCGGATGTTGTGCCCCTTGGAGCCGGTGAAGTACTGCATCCCGGCACCCCACGACTCCTGCGGCAGCACCCGAAGATCGACCTGGAGCCCCTCGGCGGTACGCACCGACGTCTTCTTCGTGCCCCGCGCGACGACCTCCGCGGTGGCGGGCAGCTCGCACAGCGCCGCCATGAAGGGATCCGACCGCCTCGCCGCGACCAGGATGTCGAGATCCCCGACGGTCTCCCGCATCCGGCGCAGCGAGCCCGCACAGGCGCAGCGCCGGCACCCGGTCACCCGGGACAGCTCGGCGACGATCTCCTCCGCCGTGTCCAGGGCCGTCGACAGGGGCACCCGGGCGCCCGCCCGCCGCAGCAGCTCGATGCCGTGCCGGATGTTCTCCCGGCTCTTCTCGCCGAAGCCCCTCAGATCGGCCAGCGCATCCGCGTCGAGTGCCGCGGACAGCTGCTGCACTGACGAGATGTGCAGGTCCTCGTAGAGCCGCAGCGCCTTCTTCGGGCCCAGGCCGGGGACGGCGATCAGCTCCCGGACCCCGGCGGGGATCTTCGCCCGGCGCTCCTCCAGGACCGCCATCCTCCCCGTGCGCAGATACTCGACCACCTTGTCGGCGATCGACCGCCCCACGTTCGGGATCTCCTTCAGACCGTCCTCGTCCAGCCCGGCGATGTCCGCCGGATACCCGCCGATCGCACGCGCCGCCTTCTCGTAGGCGCGTGCCTTGAAGGCGTCGCCTCCCGTGATCGCGATGAGGTCCGCGTACTCCCGCAGGAGCGCCTCGACCTCGTCATTGGGCCGGGCCACCCCTCAAGTCTAGGGAACCTCCCTGAGCACCGGCAGCGGCGGCAGCAGGGCCCCGTACACCCAGGCGTCGAACAGCCCCTGCAGCGGCTCGTCCGCGAACCGGGCGGCATGCTCGGTGAACACCGCCGTCGTCACCGACCCGTTCCGGTGCAGCCGCACCCAGCCGCGCAGCATCCGGAAGAACGCCTCGTCGCCCAGCGCACAGCGCAGCGCGTGCAGGGTCAGCCCGCCGCGCTCGTAGAGCCGGTCGTCGAACATCGACCTGCGCCCCGGATCCGCCAGCCGCAGATCCTGCGGCTGCCCGGCCAGCAACCGGTGTGCGGCGGCGGCCAGTTGCTGGGCGCTGCGGCCGCCCGAACGCTCCGACCACAGCCACTCCGCGTACTTGGCGAAGCCCTCGTTCAGCCAGATGTGCCGCCAGTCGGCGATGGAGACGCAGTTGCCGAACCACTGGTGCGCCAGCTCGTGCGCCACCAGCCGCTCCGAGCCCCGCGCACCGTCCACGTGGTTGGAGCCGAACAGCGACAGCCCCTGTGCCTCGACCGGCACATCCAGCTCCTCCTCGGTCACCGCGACCGCGTACTCCTCGAACGGGTACGGCCCGAACAGCTCCTGGAACAGCTCCATCATCTGGGGCTGCCGCGCGAAGTCCCGGGAGAACTCGGGCAGCAGATGCGCCGGAATGTGCCCGTGCTGCGCCACCCCGCCCGGCCCCGGGTCGCCCAGCAGCACCGTCTGGAACTTGCCGATCGCGAGGCCGACGAGATAGCTGGACGTGGGCGCCGACTGCTCGTACACCCATGTGGTCGTCGAGGCCTTCGTCGTCCGGGTCAGCAGGCGCCCGCCCGAGACCACCGCGTACGCCGACGGCGTGGTGACCGAGATCAGATACGACGCCTTGTCGGCGGGCCGGTCGTTGCACGGGTACCACGACGGCGCCCCGATCGGCTGGCTCGCCACCAGCGCCCCGTCCGACAGCTCCTCCCAGCCGAGCCCGCCCCAGGGACTGGCCACCGGCTTCGGATTGCCGGACCAGTGCACCTCGACGGTGAAGGCCGCCCCGGCGCGGATCGGCTTGGCCGGCTTCACCCGCAGCCGGCCGCCCCGATGGGTGTAGTGCGGCTGCCGGCCGTCCACCCTGATCCGGCCGATCCTGAAGTCGGCCAGGTTGAGCTGGAACTCGGCCAGCGGCGACCGCCCGGCGATGGCGTTGATCCGGGCACTGCCGGCCAGCCGGTTGGGGCCGGGCCGGTAGTCCAGCGTGAGTTCATAGCGATGCACCCGGTACCGGGGATCGCCGTTGTCCGGGAAGTACGGGTCCGGACCCGCCGACTGCTGCACTGCCACTTCCGCGTTCGCTCCCTGCGCCTTGCTCGAACCATCCGGTGCACCGACGCCCGAGACACTTCTCGAATGGCCCGCGCTCAGGGACGCCATGCCTCGATCGGGTTGCCGAGCCAGCGAGTGTCGTCCGGGACGGACTCCGCGGCCATGACGAGCGACGCGGGACCCAGGGTCGTACGGGCCCCGATCGTGCTGCCGGGCAGCACGATTCCGCCAGGGCCCAGCGTGGCGCCCTCACGGAGAACCACAGTATCCGTCCGCAAGATCCGGTCGTGGAAGAGGTGCGTCTGCAGAACGCAGCCCCGATTGACGGTGGCGGCGTCCTCCAGGGTCACCAGATCCGTCTCCGGCAGCCAGTAGCTCTCCACCCAGACGCCCTTGCCGATGCGCGCGCCGAGCCCACGCAGCCACGCCGTCATCACCGGCGTGCCGGGCACGGCACCGGCCAGCCACGGCACGGCCAGCACCTCGACGAACGTGTCCGCCAGCTCGTTGCGCCACACGAAGGAGCTCCACAGCGGATGCTCCCCGGTCCGGTGCCGCCCCACGAGCAGCCACTTCGCGACGACCGACACGACCGCCGCGGCGGCACCCGCCCCGAGCAGCACGAGACCCGACAGCGCCCAGGCCCACGGCCCCAGCGCACTCAGCGCCGCCACCGTCAGCCCGGCCAGCGCGGCCGAGCACAGCACCGGCACGATCCGGCACAGCTCCACCAGACCGCGCGCCCACAGCAGCCGGGCCGGCGGGTCGTAGGTACGGCTCTGATCCGCGTCGGCGGCACTGCGCGGCAGCTTCACCGGCGGCAGCCCCAGATACGAGGTGCCCTTCTTCGCCTTCTTCGGCGTCGCCGACAGCACCCCGACCAGACCGCCGTCGGGCACCCGCCGGCCCGGCGCGGTCATCCCGGAGTTCCCGAGGAAGGCCCGCCGTCCGATCCGCGCGTGCCCGATCCGCACCCAGCCGCCGCCCAGCTCGTACGGCGCGGTCAGGGTGTCGTCCGCGAGGAAGGCCCCCTCGCCGACGGTGGTCAGGCTCGGCAGCGCGAGCACGGTCGACACCTCGGCGCCCCGCCCGATCCGCATCCCCAGCAGCCGCAGCCACACCGGCGTGACCAGTCCGGCGTACAGCGGGAACAGGGTCTCGCGGGCCCGGTCCATCAGCTGGGTCACGGTCCACGCCTGCCAGCCGACCCGGCTGTGCGTGGGATGCGTCCCCTCGCTCAGCCCCAGGCTGAGCGCGCGTACGGCGACCAGGATCAGCAGCGCGTACGCCAGCCCGAAGGCCAGCGTGGCCGGGACCAGCCCGAGCGCGGCCCCGCGCAGCGCCTCGCCGAGAGAGGCGCCGGGGGCCACGAACTGCCGGGCGACCAGCAGCGCGGCCAGGCCCGCGACCAGCGGCAGAGCACTCAGCGCGAGACCGGTGATGCCGTACATGACCCGCCAGTACGTGCCCCGCTGCGGGCGCTCCTTGGGCCAGTTGCGCTTGGCCTTGCCCAGCTTGACCGCGGGCGCGCCCGCCCACCGCTGGCCGGTCGGGACCTGCCCGCTCACCGCCGAGCCGGGAGCCACCTCGGCCCGCTTGCCGACGCGGGCGCCCGGGAAGAGCATGCTGCGGGTGCCGACGACGGCGTGCGCGCCGACCTTGACCGTGCCGACCTCCAGCCGGTCACCGTCCAACCAGTACCCGGACAGATCGACCTCGGACTCGACGGCCGCGCCCCGGCCCAGCTTGAGCATGCCGGTGACCGGCGGCAGCGAGTGCAGGTCCACCTCGGGCCCGACCTTGGCGCCCAGCGCCCGCGCATAGCGCTCCAGCCAGGATCCGGTCAGGGTGGTGGCCCCGCTGAACTCGGCGAGCCGCTCGGCCGTCCACAGCCGCAGATGCACGCTTCCGCCGCGCGGATACCGCCCGGGTGCGAGGCCTCGCAGCAGCAGTCGTGCCCCGCCCGCCGCCACCGCGATCCGGCCGGGCGGCGCGAAGAACAGCAGGGCACCGGGCGCGAGCAGCCACCAGGGGGCGGTCGGCAGCCAGGCGTAGCCGGGCAGCAGATTTCCGGCGGCGGCCAGGACCAGCGTCCAGCGCAGCCCGAGCAGCGTGACCAGCGGGACGAGCAGCAGGAGCTGAAGGGCTTGGGCACGGACCGGGACCGGCACGATCGTCCGCTCGGCGGCGTCGTCCGGGGCCGAGGCCTCCAGCCGCCGGGCCAGCTTGCGCAGCACGGGCTGCTGGTAGATGTCGAGGACGGCGGCGCTCGGGTAGCGGGTGCGCAGCCGGGTGGTGAGCTGGGCGGCGGCCAGGCTGCCGCCGCCGATCGCGAAGAAGTCGTCGGTGGCGCTCGTCACCGGGATGCCCAGGACCTCCGCCCACTGCTCGGCGAGCCACGCCTCGGTGCCGTACAGGTCGGCCTTGGGGGTCGCCACGCCCTCCAGGGGCCAGGGCAGGGCGGCCCGGTCGACCTTCCCGGACGTCCGGGTCGGCAGCTCGGCGACGGGCGCGAGCAGCGGGACCAGGGCGGCGGGCAGCGCGGCCCGCAGCTTCTCGACGGCCGTCGCCTGGTCCCAGCCGTCCTGGGTGACGACATAGCCGACGAGCAGCTGGTTCCCGCTGCGCGCGGTGCGCACGGCGGCCGCGGCCCCCGCCACACCCGGCAGTGCCTGCAGCGCGGCGTCCACCTCGCCCAGCTCGATCCGCCGCCCGCCGAGCTTGATCTGCTCGTCGGCCCGGCCGAGGAAGATCAGCCCCTCCGGGTCGGCCTTGACCAGGTCGCCGCTGCGGTACGCCCGCTCCCAGCCCAGCGACTTCAGCGGCGCGTACTTCTCCGCGTCCTTCTCGGCGTCCAGATACCGTGCGAGCCCGACCCCGCCGATCACCAGCTGACCGCTGCCTCCCATCGCCACGGGCTCACCGGCCTCGTCGACGACGGCCAGCTCCCAGCCGTTCAGCGGCAGCCCGATCCGGATCGGCTCCTCGCCGGTGAGCAGCGCCGCACAGGCCACGACGGTCGCCTCGGTCGGCCCGTAGGTGTTCCACACCTCGCGCCCCTCGGTGACCAGCCGCTGAGCCAGCTCCGGCGGGCAGGCCTCGCCGCCGAAGATCAGCAGGCGTACGTCGTTGAGCGTCTCGGGCTCCCACAGCGCGGCCAGCGTCGGCACGGTCGAGACGACGGTGATCTCCTGCTCGACCAGCCAGGGACCGAGATCGGCACCGCTCCTGACCTGCGACCGCGGCACCGGCACCAGACAGGCGCCGTACCGCCAGGCCAGCCACATCTCCTCGCAGGACGCGTCGAAGGCGACGGACAGGCCCGCCATGACCCGGTCGCCGGGCCCGATCGGCTCCTCCGCGAGGAACAGGGCCGCCTCGGCGTCCACGAACGCGGCGGCGCTGCGGTGCGTGACGGCGACGCCCTTGGGCTTCCCGGTGGACCCGGACGTGAAGATGATCCAGGCGTCGTGCTCGGTGCCGGGCCGTGCGGCGCCGGAGCCGGAGTCGGACGCGCCCGGCTCAGGGGAGTCGGGCGTGCCCTGGGCGGTGATGGTGTGCCCGGCGCCGACGACGGCCCGTACCTCCGCCTCCCCGAACACCAGCTCGGCCCGCTCGTCCGGGTCCTCGGCGTCGACAGGCACATAGGCGGCACCGGCGGCGAGGACGGCGAGGATCGCGACGTACAGCTCGTTGGTCCCCGAGGGAACCCGCACCCCGACCCGGTCCCCGCGCCCGACCCCCGCGCCCGCGAGCCGTCGCCTCAGCCGCTCCACCTCGACGGCCAGCGCACGGTAGGTGAGACACCTCGTACCGTCGTCCAGGGCGGGCTCGTCCGGATGGGACCGCACGGTCGCGTCGAAGACGTCGACCAGGGTGCGCGGCGAGGCGGCGGGCCCGGCGGAAAAGCGCGCCCGGTCACCGAAGTGCGTGCGGATCTCTTCGTCGAGCAGGCCGAGAGCGCTGCTCTCGTCTATGGCTGCCATCGGGTCCTCACGTCGGCCGGCTGAAGTGACAAGCCGGATATTTTAGTACGACGCTAGGGTCCACCGCTTCGACCTGCAGCTCAGGAGGGCTGTCCGGCTGAGTGGTACGGGCCGTCTCGCGTCGCTGACCTGCTGATCTTGAGGCCGGAGGAGAGATGGCCCACACACACGACTGAGGGCCCCTGATCAACAGGGGCCCTCACTGGTGTCCGAGGGGGGACTTGAACCCCCACGCCCGATAAAGGGCACTAGCACCTCAAGCTAGCGCGTCTGCCATTCCGCCACCCGGACAAGGTGTGTGTCATGCGGAGGATTCCCTTTCGGCGGGGTTTCCCTCGCGGCGACGAAGGAAACATTACCAGGCTTTCCGGGGTGGCTGATCACCCCCCGCCGACGCCGGCCGGTGGCGCGTGAACGGTGTGTGACGGGCCGGGACCGGTCTTGGGCGGCGGGCGGGGCGGAGAGAGGATGAAAGGACCACCGGCGCGCCGGCCCGGCCGGCACGCCGGGCGAACGCGGCCGACGCGACAGCAGCAGTGACAGCGGGAGGAAGCACGTGAGCGAGACGGACACGGCCAGGAGCGTCACCGGCGAGGACGAGGTCGTGGACCTCTGCCGCGAGCTGATCCGGTTCGACACCAGCAACTACGGCGACCACTCGGGCCCCGGCGAGCGGCAGGCCGCCGAGTGGGCCGCCGAGAAGCTGGCCGAGGTCGGGCTGGAACCGCAGATCTACGAGTCGCACCCGGGCCGCGCCTCGACCGTGGCCCGCATCGAGGGGGAGGACCCGTCCAGGCCCGCGCTGCTGATCCACGGCCACCTGGACGTCGTACCGGCCAACGCCGACGACTGGACCCACCACCCGTTCTCCGGCGAGGTGGCCGACGGGTGCGTGTGGGGGCGCGGCGCCGTCGACATGAAGGACATGGACGCGATGACCCTCGCGGTCGTGCGCGACCGGCTGCGCAGCGGCCGGCGGCCCCCGCGCGACATCGTGGTCGCCTTCCTCGCCGACGAGGAGGCCGGCGGCACCTACGGCGCCCGCCACCTGGTCGACCGCCACCCGGACCTCTTCGAGGGCGTCACCGAGGCGATCAGCGAGGTCGGCGGCTTCTCGTTCACCGTGAACGAGCAGCGTCGGCTCTATCTGATCCAGACGGCCGAGAAGGGCATGCACTGGATGAAGCTGACCGTGGCCGGCACCGCCGGGCACGGCTCCATGATCCACCGGGACAACGCCATCACCGAACTGTCCGAGGCCGTGGCCCGCGTCGGCCGGCACAAGTTCCCGGTGCGGGTCACCAAGACGACCCGGGCCTTCCTCGACGAACTCGGCGACGCGCTCGGCACCGAGCTGGACCCGGAGGACATGGAGTCCACCCTCGCCAAGCTCGGCGGCATCGCCAAGCTCATCGGCGCGACCCTCAGCAACACCGCCAACCCGACCCAGCTGAACGCCGGCTACAAGGTCAACGTCATCCCGGGCGAGGCCACCGCGCACATCGACGGCCGCTTCCTGCCCGGCTACGAGGACGAGTTCCTTACCGATCTCGACCGGCTGCTCGGCCCGAACGTCCGGCGCGAGGACGTGCACGCCGACAAGGCCGTGGAGACCGGCTTCGACGGGGCGCTGGTGGAGGCCATGCAGTCCGCGCTGCTCGCCGAGGACCCCACCGCCAAGGCGATCCCCTACATGCTCTCCGGCGGCACCGACGCCAAGTCCTTCGACGACCTCGGCATCCGGGGCTTCGGCTTCGCCCCGCTGAAGCTGCCGCCGGAGCTGGACTTCGCGGGCATGTTCCACGGCGTGGACGAACGGGTGCCGGTCGACGGGCTGCGGTTCGGGGTGCGGGTGCTGGACCGGTTCATCGACGCGTCGTGAGGTTCTGGGCCTGGATATTCGGGCGCGCGTACGGGATCGACTGGAACGAGTGAATGCGACGATCGGTTCGTAGCTTCATTAGTTCCTCCTCGTTACAGGTGATGTGACTCCGCGCCTTGGAGTCGTATTGCCAACAAGGAGGAATAATGATCAAGAAGGTCGTCGCTGCTGCGGCTGCCACCGGTGGGCTGGTTCTCGCGGGCGCGGGCCTCGCCGTCGCAGACTCCGGAGCCCAGGGTGCCGCTGTGCACTCCCCGGGCGTTGTCTCCGGCAACGTCATTCAGGCGCCCATCCACGTCCCGGTGAACGTCTGTGGCAACACGGTCAACGTGATCGGGCTCCTGAACCCCGCCTTCGGCAACACCTGCGTCAACAAGTGACGCCGACCTCCTGAGGGGGGCGTCATTTTCGAGCCGTCGGCCCCGGAGCGCGTGCCTTGCGCTCCGGGGCCGACCGGCCTCTTGCGCGGAGTCACGATCCGCGCGGTTCGCATATCGCGAGGCACAGCAGGATCGAAGGCAGGGGAAATCAGAACATGCGACAGGGCACCCGCAAGGGCCTGATGACGATGGCGGCGGCCACCGGTGTGATCGCCGCCGCGAGCGGCTATGCCCACGCCGACGCGGGCGCGTCCGGCGCCGCCGCCGGCTCGCCCGGCGTACTGTCCGGCAACACGGTGCAGGCGCCGGTGCACGTGCCGGTGAACGTGTGCGGCAACACCGTGAACGTCGTCGGGCTGCTCAACCCGTCGGTGGGCAACAGCTGCACCAACCACGGCGGCACTTCGGGGAGCCACGGCGGCTCCGGCGGGTCGCACGCGGGCGGGCGCACCGGCGGCTCGCCGGGCGTCGGTTCCGGCAACACCGTGCAGGCGCCGATCGATGTGCCGGTGAACGTCTGCGGCAACAGCGTGGACGTCATCGGTGTCGGCAACGGCACGACGGGCAACGACTGCACCAACGGCGGCGGCCACCACACCCAGCCGCCGGGCGGCGGCCACGGAAACCCGCCCGGGAAGCCGGGCCACCCCGGTCACCCGGGCCACCCGGGTCATCCTGGCCACCCGGGCCATCCCGGTCAGCCGGGACACCCCGGCCACCCGGGCCAGCCGGGACACCCGGGTCATCCTGGGCACCCCGGTCAGCCGGGCCATCCGGGCCACCCGACGACCCCGCCCGGCAACGGTGGCCACACGCCCCACAGCCCCCAGGGGTCCACGCCGGTCGGGCAGCAGGGCGGCCACTCCACCCAGCCCCTGACCAACGGCCAGCTCGCCCACACCGGCAGCGATCTGCCGGTCGGTCTCGCGCTGCCGGTCGGCGCGGGCGCGCTGCTCGCGGGCGCGGTGCTCTACCGCAAGGCGCGGGCCACGGCCTGACCGTCCACGCCGAACACACCGCGTCCGGAGAGACCGGCATCGCGCGGTGAGCCGTGACGTGCGGCACATCGGAGCGGGCCCTGCCATGACGGCGGGCCCGCTCCGTTCAGCTCTCCGGGCTCACCATGTGGCACGCACCTGGCGGATGATCCGTCGGCGCAACCGCACCCTGCGGCTGCCGTCACGCAGCAGGCTCAGTCGGTCCAACTCCCAGTGTCCGTACTCGGCATGGTCCGTCAGCAGACGTGTGGCCTCCTTGCGGGACACCCCGCGAGGCACATACACGTCGACAAATTCGTATTCCGGCATCGCATCTATTGTGCGGGCTGGGGCCCGGTACGGATAGCGTCTGCACTATGTCTGATGCTGCGCAGCCCACCGCTGCCGAGGTACGCGCCGCCGCCGAGGCGGTCAAGACCGCGCTCGATCGTCATCTGGCGGCCGTCGAACGCAGGTCGGGGGAGGACGACCCGGCTGTCTTTGAGGCGTTCAACCAGCTGGCCGCGGCCGCCGAGGTGTACGACGAGCTGCTCTACGACCGCTACGACGAGGTCACGCCCTTCGAGATCCCCGGGTCCGAGGAGCTGCCGCCTTACGCGGGCCCCGAGGAGCCGAACGCGATCAGTGTGCTGATCCGCCGCGACTACGCCGTGGCGGAACCACAGCGGCTGCTGGCGCAGGCCCAGCGGGTCGAGGCGGCGGAGTACGACGCCGCCGGCGGCCTGGCCGAGGATGCCGCCGGTACGGTTCCCGGGGCGCTGGGCGTCCTGTTCGGTGAGTTCGAACCGGACGAGATCGCCTCCCGGCACAAGGAGTTCGGCCTGGAGGAGGGCGACTCCACGCTCTGGGTCACCGCGGCGGACGAGGCACCCGAGGCGGGCGAGTGGCTGGAGGCGCCGTTCGACCACGTCGATGCGCAGCGGGTGGTGTGCCGTTTCGATGTGAGCGCGGTGTTCGACGACGACGTCTCCGAGGGCGACGAGGAGGACGATCTCGAGTTCGTCGAGGACGAGGATCTGGAGCCGCTCGACGCCGAGAAGTGAGCGACGTCCGGCGGCACCGAGTCCGGCGGGGCCGAGCGGCCCGCGGCCGGTTCGGTCCCGCCGGACCGCGCCGTCTCGACCGGGCGCGGTCCGGTCGGGCGAAGGACTACGCCGGGACCTGTGTACGCAACAGCGTCTGCAAGCGGGTCGTGCGAGGCTTGGCCTGCGTCTGCGCCACCGCCTTCGGCAGGGCCTGCTCCACTCCGTGGACGACGGACAGATGCCGCTCCGCCCGGCCGAAGGCCGTGTACACCCAGGGTCTGCTGAGCGTCTGCGCCGCATCGCCGGGCAGCACCACGACCACCGCGGGCCAGCGGGCGCCCACCGCCTGGTGCGCGGTCAGCGCCCAGCCGTGCCGCACGGCGCCCTCCACCCGCTCGCGCGGCACGATCACCGGGGCGTCCGCGCACGACAGGTGCAACCCCTGCGCATCGGCCTTCACCACCACGCCCGGCACCGTACGGCCCGGGGCGGGGGAGTAGGCGATCCGGTCGCCGGGGTCGAAGCCGCCGAACCGGCCGGGGCCGGGGTTGACGCGTTCCTTCAGCGCGGAGTTGAGGGCGCGGGTGCCCGCGGCGCCGCCGTGCCCCGGGGTGATCACCACGGTCTGGTCGGCCGGCACCCCGATCGCCCGCGGCACCGAGTCCGCGACCAGCTGGACCGTGCGGTGCACGGCCTCGGCCGCGTCCCGCACCGGGACGATGACGATCTCCTTGCCCGGAGCCTCGACCTGGTTCAGCTCGCCGACGCCGATGCCCGAGACCAACTCGCCGATCGGGCCCGGGTCGGGGACGCGGGAGGCGATCTGCGGGCACACGCGGGCGGCGAGCAGATCGGCGAAGACCCGCCCCGGCCCGGCCGACCACAGCACCGCCGGGTCGCCGCTGAGCACCAGCCGGGCCCCGTCGGGCAGCGACTCCACCAGCATCGCGGCGCTCTCCACATCGAGCTGCGGCGCGTCCAGCACGATCAGCAGATCCAGTTCCAGCGCGCCGTCCGCGTCCCGGCCCGGTCCCTCGGCCCCGGACAGCAGACCGGCGACCGTACCCACGCCCCGCTCCGCCGGGGCCGCTCCGGGCAGACCGGTCAGGCGGTGGCGTCCGTCGGGCGTGTGGCAGACGGCGAACGCCCGCAGGCCCGCGGCGCGCGCGGCACCGAGCAGCGCGGCCGGTTCGGTGCGCGCCGCCTCCGCGCCGGTGTGCAGCACCAGACCGTGCCCGGCCACCGCCCGGACCAGCTCGGCCGCCCCGCCGGTGACGGCGCCCGCGGCCGCCTGCCAGGCCTGATCGCTCTCCTTGGACAGCGAGTTGACCAGCCGGGCCAGACCGTCGGCGAGGCTCTCCTCGGCCAGCGCGTACCGCTCCAGGCCGACGAGGACCCGGACCGGGCGTTCCTCCTCGCTCTCAGCCTCTCCCTCGTCCGGCTTCTGCGGGGCGGCGGCTCCCGGCTCCTCCAGGGCGTCCTGGAACGCCAGGGCCTCGCCCTCCGCGAGTGTGCTCTGCACCGCCGCGTCCGGGTCCGGCACGCTCTGCCGGCCCAATGCCGCGGTGAGCGTGGGCAGTTCCAGCGCGGTGTGCCCGGCCAGGGCCGCCTGCTCCAGAAGCCAGACGGTGACCGCGCGGTCCCGCCGCTCGTCGTCCGGGCCGCGGGCCTCGCCGAGCAGCGCCCGCGCGAACCCGTCGGCCTGGTCGGGCCGTACGCCGCCGACCCGCAGCAGCTGCCAGGGGTCCTCGCGGAGCGCCGCCCCGGCTGCCTCGCCGAGAGCCGCGGCCACCTGGGGGGCCAGGGACTCGGGCGCGCCGCCCTCGGCAAGCACCCCGCGGACGCCCTCCACCGTCTCTTGGGCGGGGGCCGCGGCGACGGCGGCGGGCGCGGGCTGCGGCCGGTGCACGGGTTCCGGAGCCGGGCGGCGCGGTTCCGGAGCCGGCTCGGCGAACACCGTGGCCACCGGCTTCTCACCGGTCTCCACCGCCCGCACCGCCGCGAGCAGATCGGCCGCCGTGCCGCTGAGCTTGGTGCCGCTCTCGATCGGGCTCTTCTTCTCCGCCTTGCGCCGCTCGATCCGCTCCCGCTCAACCCGCTGCGCCGCCAATTCGGCTTCCGCCTCGGACACCTGGCCGGCTGCGCCGTCACCGCCGCCGGCTCCATCGGCGCCGGCTTCCTCGCCGGACGCGTCGTCCGAGCCGGCTGGATCCGCGCCGGCGCCCGCGCCGACGCCGCCCGCGTCCTCGGCTCCGCTCGTCCCCCCGTCGCCCGTCCCAGGTGTGTCCGGCGTCCCCGGCCCGGCTTCCTCCGTGGTCTCCGGCTCCGTGCTCACAGCGTGCTCCAGTCGTGATCGGGATAGCGGTGCAGGGGCGCCGACACATCGTCCAGCGCTCTGCAGATCTCGTCAGGAAGACTAAGGGCCTCCACTGACAACGCCGCCGTGAGCTGCTGCGCGTTGCGCGCGCCGACGATCGGCGCGGCCACGCCCGGCCGGTCCCGCACCCAGGCGAGTGCCACCTGGAGCGGGGTGACGGCGAGCCCGTCGGCGGCCGTCGTCACCGCGTCCACGATGCGCGTCGCGGTGTCGTCGAGATACGGCTCGACGAAGGGCGCCAGATGCTCGGAGGCGCCGCGCGAGTCCGGGGGAGTGGTGTGCCGGTACTTTCCCGTCAGGACGCCCCGGCCGAGCGGCGAGGAGGGCAGCAGGCCGACGCCGAGATCCAGCGCCGCGGGCAGCACCTCGCGCTCCACGCCCCGCTGCAGCAGCGAGTACTCCAACTGCGTGCCGGCCAGCCGGGTCCGGACGCCGGGCGCCGCGAGCTGCCACGTGGCCGCCTTGGCGAGTTGCCAGCCGCAGAAGTTGGAGACGCCGGCGTAGCGGGCGCGGCCGCTGCTCACCGCTATGTCGAGGGCCTGGAGCGTCTCCTCCAGCGGGGTCTCGGGGTCGTAGGCGTGGATGTGCCACAGGTCGACGTACTCCGTGCCCAGGCGGGCGAGTGAGGCGTCGAGTGCGGCGAGCAGGTGGCCGCGGGAGCCGTCGAAGCGGCGGTCGGGGTCGGGGACGCTGCCCGCCTTGGTGGAGATCACCAGGTCCCGGCGTGGCACCAGGCCGTCCATCAGCTGTCCGAGCAGGTACTCGGCCTCCCCGTCGCCGTACACGTCCGCGGTGTCGACGAGTGTGCCGCCGGCTTCCCAGAACGCCTTCAGCATGTCCGCGGCGTCGTGCTCGTCGGTGTCCCGGCCCCAGGTGAGGGTGCCGAGTCCGATCCGGGACACGCGCAGGCCGGTACGGCCGAGATGCCTCTGCTCCATGCGGGCGAGATTACTGGCCAGAACCCGTGCGGTGGGTGGCCTGTGGACAACCGGTTTCGCGCGGGTTCCCTGGCCGGAGCCGGGCGGGGGCGCGGCTGTGCGGGTGCGTTGCCCCGGCTCCCGGCCCGATGCCTCTGCCGCCGACCCCCACCCCCGCGCTAAGGTCGCCCCCACAGGGACATTACTCATGGGTAAGGGGAATCGGCATGCAGCTCGGGCTCAACCTCGGCTACTGGGGTGCCGGAATGGACGGGGACAATCTGGCCGTCGCGCAGGAGGCCGACCGGCTGGGCTTCTCCGTGTGCTGGGCCGCCGAGGCGTACGGCTCCGACGCGGCCACGGTGCTGTCCTGGGTCGCCGCGCAGACCGAGCGCATCGACGTCGGCTCCGCCATCTTCCAGATCCCGGCGCGCCAGCCCGCGATGACGGCGATGACCGCGGCCACCTTGGACTCGCTCTCCGGCGGGCGCTTCCGGCTCGGCCTCGGCGTCTCCGGCCCGCAGGTCTCCGAGGGCTGGTACGGCGTCAGGTTCGACAAGCCGCTGGCTCGCACGCGTGAGTACGTCGAGATCGTACGCAAGGCCATGACGCGCGAGCGGCTGACGTACGAGGGCGAGCACTGGACGCTGCCGCTGCCGGGCGGACCGGGCAAGCCGATCAAGCTGACCGTCCACCCGCAGCGCGAGCACATCCCGCTCTACATCGCCGCGATCGGCCCGAAGAACCTGGAGCAGACCGGTGAGATCGCCGACGGGGCGCTGGTGATCTTCCCGTCCGCCGAGCACCTCGAGGACACCACCGTCACGTATCTGCGCGCGGGGCGGGAGAAGGCCGGCAAGGCCCTCGACGGGTTCGACATCTGCCCGACCCTGCCGCTGGCCGTCGGCGACGACAAGGACGTCGCCCGTCTCGCCGACACCTTCCGCCCCTACACCGCGCTGTACGTCGGCGGCATGGGCAGCGCCAAGCAGAACTTCTACAACCAGCTCGCCCAGCGCATGGGATATGAGAAGGAAGCCGCCGAGATCCAGCAGAAGTACCTGTCCGGGGACAAGGCCGGTGCCGCGGCCGCGATTCCGCAGGACCTCATCGACAAGACGACCCTGCTCGGGTCCGTCGACCGGATCGCCGACCGGATGAAGGCCTACGCCGCCGCCGGTGTCACCACGCTCAGCCTGGCCCCGGCCGGCTTCACCCTGGAGGAGCGGATCGCCTCCCTGCGCGCCGGCAGCGAGGCCCTGGAGCGCGCCGGGCTGGCCTAGGGCCTGTCGTAGGGGATTCCAGCGGCCGTGGTGGGGGCTCGGGGGTCTTCCCCGCCACGGCCGTCATCGGGAACAACGCGCCGGGCGCCGCCCGGTTACGACCCCGGTGTTCCTTCTTTCGGCCGAGTCGTCCGACACCCGTGTTGCGATTCCGCTTCGCCCGCATTTGACTCTTTCTTTGCGGAATATCGCGGAATGCAGTGAAATGCGGCGGAATGCGGAGGGATTCTGCGGAATTCCGTGGACGCTGCGGAGTCTTGCGGAGAGGTGACGCCCATGCTGTCGGCCCGGAATCTGTTCCAGGAGATCCTCGACAACGACGAGTTGTTCCGGCTCTTCTGCTCCATCGCCGCCGGCGGGGAGTCTCAGGGCGGCTGGGAGAACGGCCGGATCGCCTCCCTGGTACCGAGCAGCGAACGCGCGCTGGCCCCGAAGATCGCCCGCCACGGCGCCGACGAGGACAAGCACGGACGCATCTTCGAGGCGCTGATGAGGAAGCGCGGTCTCATCCCCGTCGCCGTACCGCCCGACACCGACTACACGATGCTCCTGGAGCGCAGCGGCATCGGCCTCGCCCACGACAAGCTGCGGCGGGACAAGCCGCTCACCGTGCGGGACATCATCGTCTACCTCTCCCACAGCCGCGTCGCCGAGCAGCGCGCCGCCGAGCAGATGGACCTGCTCCTGCGGCACTTCGCCGATCATCCCGGGATCGGCAGGGCCGTACGCATGATCGCGAGCGACGAGGGCGACCACCTCGCCTACACCCACGAGGAACTGCTGCGGTTCGCCGCCGCCGGGCACGGCCGGCTCATCCAGCACACCCTGCGCCGGTGCGCCCTCACCGAGATCCGCGTCCACCGCGACGTCAGCCTCGCCGTGATGGCCCACATGGGCCGCATCCTCGGCTGGCCCAGGTCCAAGTACGCGCTGCTCGCGGCCGGCATCCACGCGACGTACGCCTACGAGCGCCTCGCCGGCTGGCACCGCATGGTCGGCCTCAGCATGCCCGAGCGCCTGGACGCCCTCGGCGGCCCCGCCGCCCCCGCCCACGAGTTCGCCTGAGCCGCGCTGCGGGCCTCACAGCCAGCCGCGCTGCTTGAACAGCCGGTACAGCAGCACCTCCAGCGCGGCCATGAGCAGGATCACCGCCGGATACCCCCACAGCCAGTGCAGCTCCGGCATGTGGTCGAAGTTCATGCCGTAGATTCCCGCGATCATCGTGGGGACCGCGGCCATCGCCGCCCACGCGGAGATCTTCCGCATGTCGTCGTTCTGCCGCACGCTCATCTGCGCCAGATGCGCCGCGAGGACGTCCGACACCAGCCGGTCCAGGGCCTCCACGGACTCGTTGACCCGCAGCAGGTGGTCGCCGACGTCCCGGAAGAACGGGCGCGCCTTGTCGTGCACGAAGGGCACCGTGCCCCCGAACGGCCCGGTGCCCGCCAGCCGGGTCAGCGGCGGCGACAGCGGTCCGGTGGCCCGGCGGAACTCCAGGATCTGCCGTTTGAAGCCGTAGATCCGTGAGGCGGTGTGGCGCGAACCGCCGCCCTCCGGCCGGAACACCTCCGCCTCCAGCTCCTCCAGATCGGTGCCCAGCTCCGTCGCCACCACCAGATAGTGGTCGACGACAGCGTCGGAGATCGCGTACAGCACGGCCGTCGGGCCCTTGTCGAGCATCTCCGGCTCCTCCTCGAGCCGGTGCCGTACGGCGGCGAGCGGCGAGTGCTCGCCGTGACGGACGGTGACCACGAAGCAGTCACCGATGAAGACCATGATCTCGCCGGCCGAGACGGTGTCGCTGTCCGCGTCGTACAGAACCGGCTTCAGCACCATGAACAGCGAGTCGTCGTACACCTCCAGCTTCGGCCGCTGATGCGCGTTCAGGGCGTCCTCGACCGCCAGCGGATGCAGCGCGAACTCCTGGGTGACCAGGTCGAACTCGCGCTCGGACGGCTCGTACAGGCCGATCCACACGAACCCGCCCGCCGCCCGGGCCTCGGCGAGCGCGTCGGACAGGTCCTCCGGGCCCTCCGTGCGGTGCCCGTGCCGGTAGATGGCGCAATCGACGATCACGCTGCGCATTCTCCCTTCGCCCGGTCCCCGATGCATGTGATGATGCGCCTACCCTGGGCCGCATGCCCACGCTGATCCTCGTCAGGCACGGACGTTCCACCGCCAACACCTCCGGTCTGCTCGCCGGCTGGACGCCAGGCGTCGCACTGGACGAGCGCGGCGCCGCACAGGCCGCCGCCCTGCCCGCCCGGCTCGCCGGGCTGCCGATCTCCGAAGTCGTCACGAGCCCCCTCGAGCGCTGCCAGGAGACCGTACGGCCACTGCTGGAGGCCCGACCCGAGCTGCGCGCCCACACCGACGACCGGATCGGGGAGTGCCACTACGGCGACTGGTCCGGCCGCAAGCTCGCCGAGCTGATGGACGAGCCGCTGATGGAGATCGTCCAGGCCCACCCGTCGGCCGCCGCGTTCCCCGGTGGCGAGTCCCTGCGCGCCATGCAGACCCGCGCCGCCGAAGCCGTACGCGAGTGGAACGCGCGCGTGGAGCGCGATCACGGCGCCGACGCCGTGTACCTCATGTGCTCCCACGGTGACATCATCAAATCACTGGTCGCCGACGCCCTCGGCCTCCATCTCGACCTGTTCCAGCGGATCTCCGTGGAGCCGTGTTCCGTCACCGCGATCCGCTACACCCGCCTGCGGCCGTTTCTCGTTCGCCTCGGCGACACCGGGGATTTCGCTTCGCTCGCCCCGCGCGAGGAGCCCGGTGAGAGCGACGCACCGGTCGGGGGTGGTGCGGGCGCACCGTGATCGTCGGCCGCAGTAGGGTGAAGCGGTCCGCACCGTCGCGGACCGGCCCGCTGAGACTCCCGCCCCGCTGAAACTCTCGAATCCAATGGAGACAGGACGTGTCCCGTCAGGTGTTCCTCTACGACCCGCCGGACCGCTTCGTGGCCGGCACGGTCGGACTGCCCGGACGCCGTACGTTCTTCCTCCAAGCCATCGCAGGCGCCCGGGTGACCAGCGTGGCTCTGGAGAAGACCCAGGTGGCCGCCCTCGCCGAGCGCATGGACGAACTGCTCGACGAGGTCGTACGGCGTAGCGGCGGCAGCGCCGCCGTGCCCGCCATGGCACCCACCGAGGTCGCCGACACCGCCCCGCTGGAGAGCCCCGTCGAGGAGGAGTTCCGCGTCGGCACCATGGCACTGGCCTGGGACGGCGAGGAACAGCGCATGATCGTCGAGGCGCAGGCCCTCGTGGAGCTGGACGCCGACACCGAGGAGGACCTCGCCGAGGCCGAGGAGCGGCTGCTCCAGGACGAGGAGAACGGGCCCCCGATGCTGCGGGTCCGGCTGACCGGCGCGCAGGCCAGGGCCTTCGCCAAGCGTGCCCTCGACGTCGTCAACGCCGGGCGGCCGCCGTGTCCGCTGTGCAGCCTCCCGCTCGATCCGGAAGGACACGTATGTCCGCGCCAGAACGGATACCGCCGCGGAGCGTGACGGCCGCCGACACGGGGGCCGACGCGGCCGCGGCCGCGTTGCTCGCGCAGGGTGAGCTGACCGTGCGCGGCCGGATCCGCGAGGCGTCCAACGCCGCGCTGTTCTGCACGGTCGCCCTCGACGGCCGGGAAGCCTCCTGCATCTACAAGCCGGTGGCCGGGGAGCGCCCGCTGTGGGACTTCCCCGACGGCACCCTGGCCGGTCGCGAGGTGGCCGCCTACGAGGTCTCCGAGGCCACGGGCTGGGGGCTCGTCCCGCCGACCGTGCTGCGCGACGGGCCGTACGGCGAGGGCATGTGCCAGCAGTGGGTCGACGTCCAGGCAGAGTCGGAACTGCTGGCCCTGGTCGACGCCGAGGAACCGGAGCCGGGCTGGAAGGCGATCGGTCTCGCCGAGGTCGCCGAGGGCCGTACCGCGCTCCTCGTGCACGCCGACGACGAGCGGCTGCGCCGGCTCGCCGTCCTCGACGCGGTCATCAACAACGCCGACCGCAAGGGCGGCCATCTGCTGCCCACCCCCGACGGCCGGCTCTACGGCATCGACCACGGCGTCACCTTCAACGTCGAGAACAAGCTGCGCACGCTGCTGTGGGGCTGGGCCGGCGAGCCGCTGACCGCGGAGGCCGTCGACGTCCTCACGGGCCTGCACGGGGCCCTCACGGGGGCACTGGGCGAGCGCCTGACCGGACTGATCACCGCCGCCGAGATCGACGCCACACGCGCGCGTGTCGGCGATCTCCTCTCCGCGGGAGTGCACCCCGAACCCGGTGGGGAGTGGCCGGCCATCCCCTGGCCACCGGTGTGAGCCCGGTCGGCGGCCATCGGTCGGGCACCGTGAGCACATCGTGCGCCGATGTGCAAGAGCGCCTAACCGGCCGTCCGGCCCGATCCCGTTCGTATACGCGGCCGACGGCCGGTTAGGCTCATGTACATGCATGCCTGGCCCGCTTCCGAGGTCCCCGCCCTGCCTGGTCAGGGCCGCGACCTGAGGATCCACGACACCGCGACCGGCGGCCTCGTCACCCTCGACCCCGGTCCCGTCGCCCGTATCTACGTCTGCGGCATCACGCCGTACGACGCCACCCACATGGGGCACGCGGCGACCTACAACGCGTTCGACCTCGTTCAGCGCGTGTGGCTCGACACCAAGCGGCAGGTCCACTACGTCCAGAACGTCACCGACGTCGACGATCCGCTGCTGCAGCGCGCGGAGCGGGACGGTGTCGACTGGGTCGCCCTCGCCGAGAAGGAAACGGTTCTCTTCCGCGAGGACATGACCGCACTGAGGATGCTTCCGCCCCAGCACTACATCGGCGCCGTCGAGGCGATACCCGGCATCGTCCCGCTCGTGGAGCGACTGCGCGAACTCGGCGCGGCCTACGAGCTGGAAGGCGACATCTACTTCTCCGTCGAGTCCGACCCGCACTTCGGCCAGGTCTCGAACCTCGACGCGGCCGCCATGCGGCTGCTGTCCGCCGAGCGCGGCGGCGACCCGGACCGCCCGGGCAAGAAGAACCCCCTCGACCCGATGCTGTGGATGGCCGCCCGCGAGGGCGAGCCCAGCTGGGACGGCCGCTCGCTCGGCCGGGGCCGGCCGGGCTGGCACATCGAGTGCGTCGCCATCGCCCTCGACCACCTCGGCATGGGCTTCGACGTCCAGGGCGGCGGCTCCGACCTCGCCTTCCCGCACCACGAGATGGGCGCCTCGCACGCCCAGGTGCTCACCGGCGAGTTCCCCATGGCCAAGGCTTATGTGCACGCCGGCATGGTGGCCCTGCACGGCGAGAAGATGTCCAAGTCCAAGGGCAACCTCGTCTTCGTCTCGCGGCTGCGCCGGGACGGCGTCGACCCGGCCGCCATCCGGCTGGCGCTGCTCGCCCACCACTACCGCGCCGACTGGGAGTGGACCGACCAGGTCCTCCAGGACGCCGTGGCCCGCCTCGGCCGCTGGCGCGCCGCCGTCTCCCGGCCCGACGGCCCGTCCGCCGACGCGCTCGTCGAGGAGGTCCGCGAGGCCCTCGCCGACGACCTGGACGCGCCCGCCGCGCTGGCCGCCGTGGACCGCTGGGCGGCCCGGCAGCAGCAGGAGGGCGGCGGCGACATCGGCGCCCCCGGTCTCGTGACCCGGGCGGTGGACGCGCTGCTGGGCGTGGCGCTCTAGACACCCTCAAGCCACAGGGGCGGTTCCCGGCCGGGAACCGCCCCTCTCGCGTACCTCAGCCCTCCGGGCTTTCCTCAGTTCTCCGGGCTGTCCTCGTCGTCGCCCTCGGAACCGTCGGGGCTGTCGGAGCTGTCCGGCTTGGGGGGCTTCGGCGCCCGGTTCTTCCCACTGGGGGTGTCCCGCAGCCAGGAGCCGCCGTCCGCGCCGTCCGCGGTCGCGTGGCCGCCCGGCGAACCGACGTCCCGCCGCCGCAGATACCGCTCGAACTCGCGGGCGATCGCCTCGCCCGAGGCCTCCGGCAGCTCCGCGGTGTCCCGGGCCTCCTCCAGCGTCTGGACGTACTCGGCGACCTCGCTGTCCTCGGCGGCCAGCTGGTCCACGCCGACCTGCCAGGCACGCGCGTCCTCCGGCAGCTCGCCCTGCGGGATGCGCAGGTCCAGCAGGTCCTCCAGGCGGTTGAGGAGCGCCAGCGTGGCCTTGGGGTTGGGCGGCTGGGAGACGTAGTGCGGGACGGCCGCCCACAGCGACACCGCCGGGACCCCGGCGTGCGTGCACGCCTCCTGCAGGACGCCGACGATGCCCGTCGGGCCTTCGTACTTGGTCTCCTCCAGGTCCATCCGCTGCGCCAGGTCCGGATCGGACGTGACCCCGCTGACCGGCACCGGACGCGTGTGCGGGGTGTCTCCGAGCAGCGCGCCCAGGATGACCACCAGCTCCACGCCCAGCTCGTGCGCGAAGCCGAGCAGCTCGTTGCAGAACGAGCGCCAGCGCATGGACGGTTCGATGCCGCGGACCAGCACCAGATCGCGCGGCTTCTCGCCGCCGACCCGCACCACCGACAACCTTGTCGTCGGCCAGGTGATCTTGCGCACTCCGCCGTCCATGAACACCGTGGGGCGGTTCACCTGGAAGTCGTAGTAGTCCTCGGCGTCCAGCGCCGCGAACACCTCGCCCTTCCATTCGCGTTCCAGATGCGCGACCGCCGTGGAGGCGGCGTCGCCGGCATCGTTCCAGCCCTCGAACGCGGCCACCATGACTGGGTCGATCAGCTCGGGAACCCCCTCCAGCTCGATCACCCAGTGCCTCCTTCCGACGTGCCCTCGCTTGACTCACCAACCTTACGGCGTCCGGCGGGGGCGCCCGCAGCCCCCTTGCGTGGGGCAGTGACCGGATCACTGCCCCGTTCGCCGCCGTCGAACACCCCGTGTCAACCGGGAGCGCGCGGGCTGCGCACGGACGTTCACAGTGTGCTGCGAAGCCACTGCTCCACGCTCGCGATGTGCACGGTCGCCCAGGAGCGGGCCGCCTCCGCGTCCCGGTCGCGCAGCGCGGCCAGGATCGCCCGGTGCTCACGCAGGGTGCGGCCCACCGCGTCCTCCTGCGTCAGGCCCCGCCAGATCCGGGCCCGTGTCGTCGGCCCCGACAGCCCGTCCAGCAGCGAGCACAGCACCGAGTTGCCGGCGCCGCGCACGATGCCGCGATGGAACTCCAGATCGGCCGCGACCAGCTCCTCCACCGAGGGCTCCTCGCCCAGCGCGTCCAACTGGGCGGACAGGGCGTCCAGTTGCCGCTCGCCGATCCGGAAGGCCGCCATCGCCGTCGCGGCCGGCTCCAGGATCCGGCGCACCGCCAGGAACTCCAGCACGGTGTCGTCGCGGTGGAAGTCCACGACGAAACTCATCGCCTCCAGCAGCAGTTGCGGATCGAGGCTGGTCACGTAGGTGCCGTCGCCCTGGCGCACGTCCAGGATCCGGATCAGCGACAGGGCCCGTACGGCCTCCCGCAGCGAGTTGCGGGACAGCCCCAGCTCGGCCGCCAGCTCACTCTCCTTGGGCAGCCGGTCTCCGGGGCGCAGCGCACCGGAGACGATCATGTCCTTGATCTTCTCGATCGCCTCGTCGGTGACTGCCATGTCCGGCCTCCTGTCGCCCGCCCCATGCCTCAGACATCGGATGTCTCAGCACATTATGCGGCGCCCGTCATGCGGCCGGACCGTCGAACCACTCCCTGCCGTCCGCCCAGTGCCGCACCCAGCCCGCGAAGCCAGCCTCGGCCGTGGTGTGACCGAACCGCGCGCCGAACGGGACCGCGCCCTCACCGGTGATCTGCCATATGTGACCCCGGTGGGGGCCGCTCACGATCAGATGCCAGTCCATGCCGCAGCCGTCCGTGCCCAGCACGATCGAGCCGTCGCGGGCCACCTGCTCGATGACGGCGTCCGGATCCTCGTAGGGGCCGTCGTCCTGCTCCCACAGCCACATCCGGGTGAGCGGGAACGGCTCGCCCAGCCGCTGTCCGCCGCCGCCCTCGGCGAGGGCCAGCAGTCCGTACTCCGGTGGTCCCTGGAAGGATCCGTCCGTCACCGTGGCGACGAACGTCCGGTACGGCTCCGGCAGGACCACCCCGTGCTCCGCCTCGAAGGCCCGCACCCGCTCCCAGCCCAGCGCCGACGCACCGCAGCCGTCGACGCCGAACGCCTCGCGCAGGGCGGCCAGTTCCACCGGATCCGCCTGATCGTCGTTCATGCCCCCATGGAAGCACCCGGCACCGACAACGCCCTCGCCGCGGGCGGACGCCGCATGCGAGAGGGGCGGCCCCACCGCAGTGGAGCCGCCCCTCTCGGCGTGCCGGGCTACTTCTTGTCGAGCACGTCCTGCACCTTCGCGCGGACCTCGTCCGTGGCCAGGCCGCGGATGGTCAACGTCGTACGGCGGCGCAGCACGTCGTCCGCCGTCTCGGCCCACTCGTGGTCACGGGCCCAGACGACCTGCGCCCAGATCTCCGGCGCGTCGGGGTGGACGCGCCCGGCCAGGTCCGGGTTCTCGTTCGCCAGGCGGGCGATGTCGAAGGCCAGCGAACCGTAGTGGGTCGCCAGGTGCTTGGCGGTGTCGGCGGCCATCCGCGGACCGGGCGCCGGGTGGTCGACCAGCAGCCGGTGCGCGACCGCGCGCGGGTTGGCGACACCGGGCAGCGGCAGCCGCTTGGGCAGCGAGGAGATCGGTTCGAAGTCGTCGCCGAGGGGGTGGCCCGGCAGCGACTCCAGCTTCTTCATCACCGTGCGGCCGATGTGGCGGAACGTCGTCCACTTGCCGCCCGCCACGGACAGCATGCCGCCCTTGCCCTCGGTCACCACGGTCTCGCGCTTGGCCTTGGAGGTGTCGCCGGGGCCGCCCGGCAGCACCCGCAGACCGGCGAAGGCGTAGGTGATGAGGTCGCGCTGGAGCTGCTGGTCGCGCACGGAGAACGCGGCCTCGTCCAGGATCTGGGCTATGTCCTTGTCGTTGACGGACACGTCCGCCGGGTCGCCCTCGTACTCCTCGTCGGTGGTGCCGAGCAGCAGCATGTCCTCCCACGGGAGGGCGAAGGTGATGCGGTACTTGTCGATCGGGGTCGCGAGCGCGGCCTTCCACGGGGAGGTGCGCTTGAGGACCAGGTGCGCGCCCTTGGACAGGCGGATGGACGGCGCCGCGTTCGGGTCCTCCATCGTGCGCAGGTGGTCCACCCAGGGGCCGGTCGCGTTCAGCACCAGGCGGGCGTCGACGCCGAACTCCTCGCCGGACAGCCGGTCCTTCAGCTCGGCACCGGTGACCCGGCCCTTGGTGAAGCGCAGGCCGGTGACCTCGGCGTGGTTGAGGACGACCGCGCCCGCCTCGACGGCCGCCCGGACCGTCATCAGCGCCATGCGCGCGTCGTTCATCTGGTCGTCGCCGTACACGGCCACGGCCTTGAGGTTCTCGGTGCGCAGCTCCGGCACGTCCTGCGCCGCCCGGGACGGGGAGAGCAGGTGGCCGACGCCGTCACCGAACGCGGAGAGCGCGGAGTAGGCGAAGACGCCCGCGCCGAGCTTCGCCGCGCCGTGCGGCCCGCCCTTGTACACGGGGAGGTAGAAGGTGAGCGGGTTCGCCAGGTGGGGGGCCACCTGGCGGGAGACCGCACGGCGCTCGAAGTGGTTCTCCGCCACCAGCTTCACCGCGCCGGTCTGCAGATAGCGCAGACCGCCGTGGAGCAGCTTGGAGGAGGCGGAGGAGGTGGCGCCGGCGAAGTCGCCGGCGTCGACCAGAGCCACCCTCAGGCCGGACTGCGCGGCGTGCCAGGCGGTGGAGATGCCCAGGATGCCGCCGCCGATCACCAGAAGGTCGTACGACGCCTTGGAGAGCTGCTCCCGGGTCTCGGCGCGGCTCGGGTTGGAGCCGGAGGCCGGGTGCGTCCCCAGGGCAGGCACGGACTGCAGGGTGGACTGACTGGTCATGTCGGGTACTTACTCCTCGTCAGAGCTGTCGGAGGTCAGCTCAGCTCTCGTCCTCGATCCAGCCCATGGACCGGTCGACGGCCTTGAGCCAGTTCTTGTACTCACGGTCGCGGGTCTCCGCGTCCATGCGGGGGGTCCACTCGGCGGCCCGGCGCCAGTTGGCGCGCAGCTCGTCGGTGCTGGACCAGAAGCCGACGGCGAGACCGGCGGCGTAGGCGGCGCCGAGGCAGGTGGTCTCCGCGACCATCGGGCGCACCACGGGCGCGTCCAGGACGTCGGAGAGCGTCTGCATCAGCAGATTGTTCGCGGTCATGCCACCGTCGACCTTGAGCGCCACCAGTTCGTCGCCGGAGTCCTTGACCATGGCGTCGGCGATCTCCCGGGTCTGCCAGGCGGTGGCCTCCAGGACGGCGCGCGCGAGGTGCGCCTTGGTGACGTACCGGGTCAGACCGGCGATCACACCGCGGGCGTCGGAACGCCAGTGCGGGGCGAACAGACCGGAGAAGGCCGGCACGAAGTAGGCACCGCCGTTGTCCTCGACGGAGAGCGCGAGCGTCTCGATCTCGGCGGCGGTGGAGATCAGGCCCATCTGGTCGCGCATCCACTGCACCAGCGAGCCGGTGACGGCGATCGAGCCCTCCAGGGCGTAGACCGTCGGCTGGTCACCGATCTTGTAGCCGACCGTGGTCAGCAGACCGGCGTAGGAGTTGATGATCTTGTCGCCGGTGTTCATCACCATGAACGTGCCGGTGCCGTAGGTGGACTTGGTCTCGCCCTCGGCGAAGCAGGTCTGGCCGAACAGGGCCGCCTGCTGGTCGCCGAGCGCGGAGGCGACCGGGATGCCGCCGAGCAGGTCGCCGAGCTTGCCGCCGGTGACCTCGCCGTAGACCTCGGCGGAGGAGCGGATCTCGGGCAGGATCTGCAGCGGCACGCCGATGGACTCGGCGATCTTCTCGTCCCACCGCATCGTGTGCAGGTTCATGAGAAGCGTGCGGGAGGCGTTGGTGACGTCGGTGACGTGCTTGCCGCCGTTGGCACCACCGGTCAGGTTCCAGATGACCCAGGTGTCCATGGTGCCGAAGAGGATGTCGCCGGCCTCGGCGCGCTCCTTCAGGCCCTCGACGTTGTCCAGCAGCCAGCGGGCCTTGGGCCCGGCGAAGTACGAGGCCAGCGGCAGGCCGGTCTCGCGGCGGAAGCGGTCCTGGCCGACGTTGCGGCCCAGCTCCCGGCAGAGGGCGTCGGTGCGGGTGTCCTGCCAGACGATCGCGTTGTGGACGGGCTCGCCGGTGTTCTTGTCCCACAGCACGGTGGTCTCGCGCTGGTTGGTGATGCCGATGGCCTTGATGTCGTCACGGGTGATGCCGGCCTTGGCGACGGCGCCGGCGACGACCTCCTGGACGTTGGTCCAGATCTCGTTGGCGTTGTGCTCGACCCAGCCCGGCTTCGGGAAGATCTGCTCGTGCTCCTTCTGGTCGACGGAGACGATCCGGCCGTCCTTGTCGAAGACGATGCAGCGCGAGGAGGTCGTGCCCTGGTCGATCGCGGCGATGAACGGGCCTGCGGTGTGGGCGTCGGTCACTGTGTGCTCCTGAAAGGTCCGTGGAGAGGGGGCTGTACGTACGGCGCTTGTCTGCTGTGTCAGCGTGTTCGCTTCTTAAGCGAAGGCGACGTTGTAGATGCCTGCAGCGATTGCGCCGCCGATCAGCGGACCGACCACCGGGATCCAGGCGTAGGCCCAGTCGGAACCGCCCTTGTTGGGAAGCGGCAGCAGGGCGTGCACGATGCGCGGGCCGAGGTCACGGGCCGGGTTGATCGCGTAGCCCGTCGGGCCGCCGAGGGAGAGACCGATCGAGACCACGACGAACGCGGTGATCAGGCCGCCGAGGATGCCCAGACCGTTGCCCTTGTCGTTCAGGCCCTGCGTGAGGACCGCGAGGATCAGCACGACCGTGCCGATGATCTCCGTGGCGAGGTTCTGCGCCGCGTTGCGGATCTCCGGACCGGTGGAGAAGATGCCGAGGACCGGGCCGGCGCCCTTCTCCTGGGCCTCGACCGCCTTGGCCGTGGTGGCCTGCGCGCCGGGACCGCCGACGATCTCCTTGTCGGTGAGGTGGGCGTGGAACTGGCCGTAGTAGGCGACCCACACCAGGGTCGCGCCGATCATCGCGCCGAGCAGCTGGCCGGCGAAGTAGGTCGGAACGTTGCTCCAGTCGCCGTCCTTGATGGCCAGGGCGACGGTGACGGCCGGGTTGAGGTGCGCGCCGGAGAGCGGTCCGGAGATGTAGACGGCCGTCATGACGGCGAAGCCCCACCCGAAGGCGATGGCGAGCCAACCGGCGTTACGGGCCTTGGAGGCCTTCAGCGTGACGGCCGCGCACACGCCGCCGCCGAGCAGGATGAGTATGGCGGTACCGATGGTCTCGCCGATGAAGATGTCGGAGCTGGACACCCGCGACTCCTTTGTCCTTCGTCCAGGGGATAGCCGAACCCCGGGTCCCGCCGGGGGTTCTGGCGCCCTCGGGGGTGAGAGCGATGCCGGCCCTTGGCGTTGTCACACTCTAGCGCGTATTGCCGGTAGGTGTTCGACAATGCCGACCGATGGACGGGAGTCTGCTTCGGCGTTACGCATGCGTCAAGGGTTCTGTTATTGAAAACAGGATCGTTATTGATCGCTGCGGGCTATCACTCTTCGCACATTGACATAGGCATTGACCCCATATGTCCATTTCAGGGTAGGGCGAGATCCCAGACGTCGCCCGGCGTCCCGGTCGACTCCCAAGAGGCGGTCCGGCGGCCCGCTGTCGGGCCCGGACGGCGCGGTGCGCTCAGAACCGTCCCGCGCCCAGGTCCCTGGACACCGCACGGGCGCAGTCGCGCACCGCGGCGATCAGCTCGGGGCGCAGCTCGCCGTCCGGGCGCAGCCGTTCCACGGCGCCGGTGATGCCGACCGCGCCCACGGGCATGCGGCGCCGGTCGTGGATGGGGGCGGCGACGGACGCCACGCCCTCCCAGGTCTCCTCCACGTCCGCGGCGTACCCACGCGCGCGCGTGACGGCGAGAAGGTGCTCGAAGTCCTCGGCGTCGCACACGGTCCGATCGGTGAAGGGCTTTCGTTCGGTGTCCAGCGCCTCGCTGTGCGCCACCGGGTCGTAGGCCGACAGCACCTTGCCGAGCGCGGTGGAGTGCAGCGGCTGCATGGCGCCGATCTCCAGCACCTGCCGGCTGTCGTCGGGCCGGAAGACGTGGTGCACGATCAGCACGCCCTGCTGGTGCAGCACCCCCAGGTAGACGCTCTCCCCGCTGGAGCGGGCCAGATCGTCGGTCCACACCAGGGCCCTGGCCCGCAGCTCGTGCACGTCGAGATAGGTGGTGCCCAGGCGCAGCAGCTCCGCGCCCAGCTGATAGCGCCCGGAAGTGTCGTCCTGCTCCACGAACCCCTCCTGCTGCAGCGTGCGCAGAATGCCGTGGGCAGTGCCTTTGGCGAGGCCCAGCGACGAGGCGATGTCCGACAGGCCGAGCCGCCGCTCGCCGCCCGCGAGCAGCCGCAGCATCGCGGCCGCCCGTTCGAGCGACTGGATGTTCCGTGCCATCGCCGTTCCGCCTCCGTCCCCTTCGCCTGACGCCGAACCCCGGGCGCACCGCCGGCCGGTGTCGACCACTGTCGTGCACCGTCGTACGTCTCGTTACCCGCTGTTCGGCAATGTCGAACACTACCGGTCCATACCGACCTCCCGCTAATGGTCGGACGGCACCTGTTACATCACACGTGGCCCGGTCGTGGCACCAGGGCCACCGGCGTCCGCCTCGTGGACGCCGCTGCCCATCCAAGCCGACTCCCGGCTACCCTGGCGCCGTGCGGTATCCGGGCCCGTCCCGGGACACCCGCATAGCCGACAGCCGTCGCATCTAGGGAGTCCTTTCATGGCCTCGTTGCCACCGTCCCCTTCCGCCGACAGCCGGACCCGTGCGTCCGCGC
>NZ_KQ948222.1:0-95843 GCF_001514035.1 Streptomyces yokosukanensis
CTAGGCGGGCGGATCTTCCAGGTCCGCCCCGTTCGGGCCCTGCACGTAGCGCAGGACGCCCCACATGCCGTGCTCGTCGGCGTGTGGGGCGTCGTTCTTGCACGCCTCCAGTTCCTTGCCGAGGGCTCGCGCGTCGATGCCGGAGCCGATCAGGACGAGCTGGGTGAGGCGGGCGGTGGCGGGCGGCCAGGGCTCGGGGTAGAAGCGCAGGAACCGGCCGACGGCATGGACGGCGTACCGGTTGACGGTGTCGTGGGGTCCGAAGTCGACGTAGCCCTTGACCCGGTACAGCCCCTCCGGGCGGCTGTCCAGGAACCGCATCAGCCCGCGGGGTTCCATCGGCAGGTCGGCGACGAAGGACAGGCTGTCGTAGCCGGCGTGCAGATGACCGGCGTGGTCGTGGTCGTCGTCGCCGTGCTCGTGAAGGTCGTCGAAGGACAGCTGGCCGATCCGCTCCCGGCTCGGCCTGCAGTCGAAGAGGAACTCCGGCTCGATGCGGCCGTAGGTGGCGGGGACGACGGCGGCGCGGTCGGTGAGGGAGCCGACGAGGCCGAGGACGCGGTCGGCGTCCGGTGCCCGGTCGAGCTTGTTCACGACGACGAGGTCGGCGAGGGCGAGGTGCCGGTCGATCTCGGGGTGCCGGGCACGCGTGTCGTCGAACTCGGCGGCGTCGACGACCTCGACGAGACCCCCGTAGACGATGCCGGGATGCTCGCTGGCGAGCACCATCCGCACGAGTTCCTGCGGCTCGGCGAGCCCGCTGGCCTCGATCACGATGACGTCGATGCCTGCGGCGGGCGCGGCGAGCCGGTCCAGGTAGAGGTCGAGTTCGCTCGCGTCGACGGCACAGCACAGGCAGCCGTTGCCGAGCGAGACGGTCGAGTCGCCGAGGGCTCCGGCGACGGCCATCGCATCGATCTCGATGGCCCCGAAGTCGTTGACGATCGCTCCGATGCGACTGCCTCCGCTGCGGTGCAGGAGGTGGTTGAGGAGCGTCGTCTTCCCGGATCCGAGGAATCCGGCGAGTACGACGACGGGGATCTGCTGCGGGGTGCGACTGCTGCCCAACGGGCGCCCTCTCTTCCGTGGACCGACTGCCGGACCAGGATAAGAGGGGCGCCAGGGGCGGGCTCACCGCAGAGCGGGCACCGCCGCCGCCGGCTCCGGTCCCACATACCGCGCCACCGGTCGGATGATCTTCGAGTCGGCCGCCTGCTCCAGGATGTTGGCGCTCCAGCCGACCACGCGTGCGGCGGCGAAGGTAGGGGTGAACATCTCGCGGGGCAGACCGCAGAGTTCCATGACCACACCGGCGTAGAACTCGACGTTGGTGTGGAGTTCACGGCCGGGTTTCAGCTCGGTGAGGATCGCCTCGACCCGGCGCTCGACCTCCACCGCGAAGTCCACGCGCGGACCGCCGAAGCCGAGGGCGATCTCACGCAGCATCCGCGAACGGGGGTCCTCCGTGCGGTAGACGGCGTGCCCGAAGCCCATGATCCGCTCGCCGGCGAGCACGCGCTCGCGGATCCAGGCGTCGATCCGGTCCGGCGTGCCGATGGCGTCCAGGGTGTCCAGGGCCCGGCTGGGCGCGCCTCCGTGCAGCGGTCCCGACAGGGCGCCCACGGCTCCGGTCAGACAGGCCGCCACATCGGCGCCGGTGGAGGCGATGACGCGGGCGGTGAAGGTTGATGCATTGAATCCATGATCAATGGTTGAGATCAGGTACTGCTCGACCGCACGGGCCCGCCGCGGATCGGGTTCCCGGCCGTCCAGCATGTACAGGTAGTTGGCCGCGTACGGGAGATCCTCGCGCGGCTCGACCGGGTCGAGGCCCTGCCCGAGCCGGTACAGCGCGGTGAGCAGCGTGGGCACGGCCGCGCAGACGGCCACGGTGTCGGCGCGACGCCGGTCCGGGTCGATGTCGTAGACCGGTCGCAGTTCGCGCGCCGAGCCCAGCAACGACAGCGCCGTGCGCAGCCCGGACAGCGGGCCCGAGAGCCGGCTCGCCGAGGCGATCGCGGGCAGCGCCGCACGTACCCCCTCGGGCAGCCGCCGCAGCGCCGAGGTCTCGGCCGTGAAGGCGGCGCGGCGCGGCGCGTCCGGCAGCGTGCCGTGGACGAGGAGATGCCAGACGTCCTCGAACCCACGGGTCTGCGCGAGCTCGACGGCCGAGTACTGGCGGTAGTGGTAGAAGCCTTCCCGTCCCCGGACGTCGCCGATCTCCGTCTCGGTGACGACGACTCCGGCGAGACCGCGCGGTGCGTCGATGAGCGGGGTTGCGGTCCTGTTGATGGCCATGGTTCTCCTCCCTGGACTTGATCCGACTGTCCATGCTTGACTGATTTCTTGTAAATATTGATTCGATCAACCCTGCGATCAAGATGCGGAGAGACGGCTACGGTGACACCCATGCGTGATCACGAACCCGCTCCCGGCCGTCCCGGCCGAAGGCTGACCACCAAGGAGACCGCCGAACTGCTCGGCGTGAAGCCGGAGACGGTGTATGCGTACGTGAGCCGGGGCCTGCTCAGCAGCAGACGCGAGCCCGGCGGCCGCGCCAGCACCTTCGAGGCGAAGGAGGTCGAGGCCCTCGCCCGGCGCCACCGGCGCGAGGCGGCGGGAAGCCCCGGCTCCGGCGGGGACCTGTCCGTCCGCACCCGCATCACGCTGATCGACCGGGACCGGTACTACTTCCGGGGCGTGGACGCCGTCGAACTGGCCCTGCGGCACTCCTACGAAGAGGTCGCGGAGTGGCTGTGGACGGGCCGGCTGACCCCGGGCGTGACCTTCTCCGTGCCCGGCCCCACCGTCGAGGTCGCCCGCCGCGCGGTGAACGCCCTGTCCGAGCATGCCTCCCCCACCGACCGGCTGCGCGTGGCAGCGATCGCCGCGGCGGCCGAGGACCCGCTGCGCTTCGACCTGGCGGAGGGGGCCGTGCTGAACACCGCGCGGATCCTCATCCCCACACTCGTCTCCGCGCTGCCACCGGTCCTGTACGCCCACCAGGACGACGGTCCGCTCGCCCACCGGCTGTGGAGCAGGCTGACCGGGCACCCCGCCGACGAGGCGTCCCTGCGGGTCCTCGACACCGCGCTCGCCCTGCTCGCCGACCACGACCTGGCCGCCTCCACGCTCGCGGTCCGGGTCGCGGCCTCGGCCCGCGCGCACGCCTACGCGGCCGTCTCGGCCGGGCTGGGCGTCCTGGAAGGCCCCCTGCACGGTGCCGCGAGCGGTTTGGCCCACCGCATGCTGCTCGATGTGCTCGACCAGGGCACGGCGGTCCCGGTGATCGCCGACGAGCTGCGCGCGGGCCGCCGCGTCCCCGGGCTCGGCCACCGGCTGTACACCGGCGAGGATCCCCGTGCGAGCGTGCTGTTCGACCTGTTGGAGCAGGTCCCGCGCGCGGAGCCGGCCCTGCTGGCCGCCCGGGACATCGTCGCCACAACCGCCCGGCACACCCCCCTGCACGCCAACGTCGACCTGGCGCTGGCGGTGTTCACCGCGTCCAGCGGCATGCCCGCCACCGCCGGCGAGACGATCTTCGCCGTCGCCCGGACGGCGGGCTGGATCGCACACGCCCTGGAGGAGTACGGCGAGCGCCCCCTGCGCATGCGCCCCGTCGGCCACTACGTCGGCGCACGGCCTCCCCGGCCGCTCCCGGAGGCGGATGAGCCGCTCCCGGCAGCGGAGAGCGGTCCGTACCCCCATTCCCTGCCGGAGTAGGACACACCTCCCTCCTGGAGCAGGACCGGCTACGGCCGGAAGTCGCCCCGGAGAGAGTCAGGTTAGGCTCACCTCTGTGAGTAGGTGCGCGACCGTCTCCCGGAGCCTCGACGAGCCCGTTTCCGGTACGGCGGCCACGGCGACGACGTGGCTGCTGCTGGAACAGCCCGGCCCATGGGGCGTGAAGGCGCTCACTTCGAGCCACCTGGACCCCGCGCTCGGCCGGGCGCTGGAGGCGGCCGCGGAGGGGACCGGCGTACGCGTGGCGCTCATCCGGCGCCCCGGGCGCCACGCCGACCCCGGCAGGGCCGCCGTCCGGCAGGTGTACGCCGCCCACACCGTGCCGGGCCGCGTATGGCTGCACAGCGCCACGACCCGCGATCCAGAGCAGCTGCTCGGCCTCGACTTCGCCGCACTCGGCGCCGGTGACCACCGTTCCTTCGGCGCCGCGCTCGGCGGGCGCCCGCACCACGGCGACCCGCTCGCGCTCGTGTGCACCAACGGCAAGCGCGACCGCTGCTGCGCTCTCCTCGGCCGCCCGCTCGCCACCGAACTGGCCGCCTCGGGAGTGCGCGGCGTCTGGGAGGTCACCCATCTGGGTGGACATCGCTTCTCGCCGACGGTGCTCGTCCTGCCGTACGGCTACGCCTACGGCCGCGCCGAGGCACACACCGTCAAGGAGGCCCTGCACGGTGTCCAGGAGGGGCGCGTGGTGGTCGAGGGGTGCCGCGGCTGCTCGGCCTGGGAACGGCCTGGCCAGGCGGCCGAGCTGGCCGTCCGCTCGGCCGCGGACGAGTACCGGGCCGGCGTGCTGAGCGTCGTAGGGACCGAGGGCGCGGCGCCGCACTGGGAGATCACCGTCGCACACGCCGACGGTCGCCGCTGGCGGGTGACCGTGGCGCGGGGCGCGTCGCTGCCGCCCCGCCCGGAGAGCTGCGGTGCGACGGCGTTGGGCGCACCCGCGCGGATGGACGTCGTGTCCGTGCGCGAGCTGCGCCCGACGGCGCTGGCGAGCTGAGCGGCCGCTTCTTTCAAGAACTGGTCAAGAGATCCCCACCACACCCCCTGGGGCCTGTCGGGCGTTCCCACGTACCGTCGTGGCCATGAGCTCCACTCCCCCCGCGCGCCGTCTGCGCCTCGGCCTGCCACGGCGGGTGTTCTCGCAGGTGCTGCTGATGCAGGTGGCGATCGCCGCGGGGGTCGCGGTGCTCGCGACCGGGCTGTTCCTCGCCCCGCTCAGCAAGCAGCTGGACCACGAGGCGATGCGCAGGGCGCTGGCCATCGCGCAGACCACGGCACAGGACCCGCAGATCGCCGAGGGCATCCGGGCCACCCCGCCGACCAGGGACGGTCCGGTGCAGAAGGAGGCCGAACGGATCCGGAAGGCCACGCACGCCGAATACGTCGTGGTGCTCGACCGGAACTGGGTGCGCTGGTCGCACCCCACGCCCTCGCAGATCGGCCGGCCGGTCTCCACCGACCCCCGCGACGCCCTGGGCGGCAAGGAGGTCATGGAGATCGACAAGGGCACCCTGGCGCGCTCGGCTCGCGGCAAGGTGCCGTTGTACGACGCCGAGCACCGCATCGTGGGGGCGGTATCGGTCGGTATCGCCTACGACAGCGTCCGGGCGCGGCTGATCAGCGCGATCCCGGGCCTGTTCGCCTACGCCGGGGGCGCTCTCGCGGTGGGTGCGCTGGCCGCCTGGCTGATCTCCCGCCGGGTCCAGCGACAGACCCGGGACCTGGCCTTCTCCGACATCTCGGCGCTGCTCGCGGAGCGCGAGGCGATGCTGCACGGCATCCGGGAGGGCGTGGTCGCACTCGACGGCGAAGGCCGCGTCCGCCTGTTCAACGACGAGGCGCGCCGGTTGCTTGGCATCGACGACGCGGCCGTCGGGCAGACCCCCGACGAGGCGCTCGGCGCGGGCCGTACGACGGACGTCCTGGCCGGCCGGGTGACCGGCACCGATCTGCTCACCGTGCGCGGCCAGCGCGTGCTGGTCGCCAACCGTATGCCCACCGACGACGGCGGTGCCGTCGCGACCCTGCGCGACCGCACCGAACTGGAGCAGTTGGGGCGCGAACTCGATTCCACGCGCGGTCTGATCGACGCGCTGCGCGCCCAGGACCACGAGCACGCCAATCGCATGCACACCCTGCTCGGCCTGCTGGAGCTGGAGATGTACGACGACGCCGTGGAGTTCGTCGGCGAGGTGGTCGGCGACCACCGGGCCACCGCAGAGCAGGTCACCGAGAAGATCCAGGATCCGCTGCTGGCCGCGCTGCTGGTCGGCAAGGCGACCGTCGCGGCCGAGCGCGGGGTCGCGCTGTGGGTGTCGGAGCGCACCTGGCTGCCGGACCGGCTGATCGATCCCCGGGGTCTGGTGACAGTGGTGGGCAACCTGGTGGACAACGCCCTCGACGCGGTCGCCGGCACCCTCCACGCGCGCGTGGAGGTCGAGTTGCGCTCCGAGGGCCGTACGGTCGTGCTCAGGGTGCGCGACACGGGCCCCGGGATCCCGGCCGACCAACGGGAGTTGATCTTCACCGAGGGGTGGTCCACCAAGAAGCCGCCCGCGCACGGCAAGCGCGGCATCGGGCTCTCGCTGGTCCGCCGGCTCGCCGAACGGCAGGGCGGGGGCGCGACGGTGAGCGCGGCGCACGGCGGTGGCGCCGAGTTCACCGTGGTCCTGCCGGAAGCACTGACGGAGGCCGCACCGCAGCCGGCGGCACCCGAAGAGTCCCCCGCACCCACTGCCGTCGCCGAGGAGGAGACGCGATGATCGAGGTCCTGGTGGTGGACGACGACACCCGTGTCGCCCAGGTCAACGCCGCGTACGTGGAGAAGGTGCCGGGATTCCACGTGGCCGGCGAGGCGCACAGCGCGGCGGAGGCGCTGCGCCTGGTGCAGACGCTGCCGCGGCTGGACCTGGTCCTGATGGACCACTACCTGCCCGACGACACCGGTCTCGCGGTCGTCCGGGAGATGCGCCGACGCGGCCACCAGACCGACGTGATCATGGTGACGGCGGCGCGGGACGTGTCGACAGTCCAGGCCGCGATGCGACAGGGCGCGCTGCAGTACCTGGTGAAACCGTTCGCCTTCGCCGGCCTGCGCGCCAAGCTGGAGGCGTACGCCGAACTGCGGCGCACCCTGGACGGCGGCGGCGAGGCCGAACAGGCGCAGGTGGACCGCATCTTCGGCGCCCTGTCCGCGTCCTCCGCGCCCGAACTGCCCAAGGGCCACTCCCCCACGACGGCCGAGCTGGTGCGCCAGGCGCTCATGAGTGCCGAAGGACCGCTGTCCGCCCAGGAGATCGCCGAGCGGACGGGGGTGAGCCGGCAGACGGCCCAGCGGTATCTGAAGCTGCTGGAGCGCACCGGGCGGGCGCGGCTGACTCTCAAGTACGGCGACGCGGGCCGCCCGGAACACCGTTACGTGTGGGCGACCCGCGGCTGAGCGAGTGTCACACCGCGGTCACTTGGCCGCCTTGACGAACTCGGTCGTGTACGTCTTGCTCAGGTCGACGTTCGCGTTCTTGATGACGGGGTTGAACGCCTTGAGGACCTTCTCAACAGTCTCCGGGCCTCCCTTGGGCATCACTCCGTCGTCGGTGAACATCGGCAGGGTGCTCTTGACCGCCTGCGCGTAGAGCGCCTTGTTCCCCTGGGAGTAGTCGGCGGGCATCTTGGCGGCGATCTCGTCGGCGCTGTGGGTGGACATCCACGCGAGCGTCTTGACGAATGCATTGACCAATTTCTGGACAGTGTCCTTGTGTCCATTCACCCAGTCCGTCTGCATGTACAGACTTGACGACGGGTACGGCCCGCCCAGCGCCTCCTGTGAGCCCTCGGGAGTGCGCATGTCGAGCAGGACCTTCCCCGCCTTCTTGTCGAGGATGGTCGCGACGGTCGGGTCGGTGGTCATACCGCCGTCGATCGCCCCCTTCTGGAGGGCCGCGACGAACGTCGGTCCGGCCCCCACGGCGACGGGCGTGAACTCGCTGACGTTCACGCCGTTCTTGACCGCCAGGTACTTGGTGAGGAAGTCGGTGGACGAACCGAGTCCGGTCACACCCAGCTTGCGGCCCTTGAAGTCCTTGGGCGACGTCAGACTGCCCGCCGCCTTGGCGGAGACCACTTCGACCTCACCGGGCGCGTGCGAGAACTGCACGACCGACTCGACCGACTTGCCCTTCACCTGGAGGTCGAGCGTGTGGTCGTAGAAGCCGACCGCTCCCTGCACCTGGCCGGAGACGAGCGCGGTCTCGGCCTGCACACCGGCGGGCTCGCTGAGGAGCTGGACATTCAACCCCTCTGCCCCGAAGTAGCCGAGGCGCTGGGTGAGCATCGCGGGCAGATAGATGACCTTGTCCAGGCCACCGACCATGATCTTGACGGTCTCGCCCTTGCCGCCGCTGCCGGTGTCGGCCGTGGAGCCGGCCGCGTCGTTGGCGCAGGCGGTGAGCGAGGAGAGCGCGAGCAGGCCGACGGCGGCCAGGGAAGCGTATCTGGCGGGGTTGCGCATGGGGTTCACGTCCTTGTGAGAGGGCGGTGCGGGGCGGGCGTTGGGGGCGTGCGGGGGGCGTGGAGGCGTGGAGGCCGGTCCGGAGAGGCGCGGGTGACCGTCCGGAGCGGTGTGGGGGCCGGCCCGGACAGGTAGCGGTCGGCCGTCGGGTGCCGGTCAGCTGTCGGATGCCGGTCAGCTGTCGGAACCGGCGGGCCTCCAGCGGAAGATGCGGCGCTCGGCGAAGGTCAGCAGCCCCTCGGCGGCCAGGGCGACGACGGCGAGGATGACCATCGCGGCATAGACGCCAGCCGAGTTGAAGGTGTTCTGCGACTGGGCGACGAGCAGGCCGATGCCCTTGGTCGCGCCGATGTACTCGCCGACGATGGCGCCGATGAGCGCGAAGCCGAAGCTGACGTGGAGGCTGGTGAAGATCCAGGAGGTGGCCGACGGGATGACCACCTGAAGTGTCACCCTGCGGTCGCCGGCGCCCAGGATGCGGGCGTTGGCCACCAGGTTGCGGTCCACCTCCCGGGCGCCCTGGAAGGCGTTGAAGAACACCGGGAAGAAGACCAGCACGACGGCGGAGGCGACCTTGGAGGACGGCCCGAGCCCGAACCAGATCAGGAAGATCGGCGCCAGGACGATCCTGGGGATCGAGTTGAGCACCTTGATGTATGGACCAAGGACCTCGGCGAGCAATCTGATCCGCCCGAGCGCGATACCCAGGAGCACACCGGCGACCACACCGATGACCCAGCCGAGCAGTGCTTCGTACAACGTGTACCAGATCTGCTCGCCCAGCGAGCCGAGCGCGGTCCCGTGCGTCACCCAGGTCCAGATCTGGTCCCAGATCTTCGAGGGCATCGAGAAGTTGAACGGATCGATGATCTTCGCGCGGGAAAGCCCCTCCCACAGGCCGAGGACAGCCACCAGCAGCAACACGCGCGCGGCCGTGACAAGGGCCCTGCGACGGCGGGCGGCCTGGGCACGGGTCTGGGCGCGGCTCGGCTTGTCGGTGGGCTTGGTCTTGTTCAGTGCGGCCTGGGCCTCGGGCATGACGTCAGGCGACATGGGCGGCACCTCTTTCGCGGGTGATGCGGACCTCTTCGCCGAGGGACTCCCAGATCTCGCGGTAGATCTCGATGAACCGCGGCTCAAGGCGCACCGACTCGACCTTGCGCGGCCGGGGCAGGTCGATGTCGAAGATCTGCTTCACGGTCGCGGGTCCGGCGGTCATCACGACGACCTTGTCGGCGAGCGCGATGGACTCCTCCAGGTCGTGGGTGACGAAGACGACGGACGCGCCCGTGCCCTCCCACAGCTCCAGCAGTTCGTCCGACATCAGGGCCCGGGTCTGCACGTCCAGCGCCGAGAACGGCTCGTCCATCAGCAGGATCTCGGGGTCGTTCACGAAGGTGGCGGCGAGCGCGACGCGCTTGCGCTGACCACCGGAGAGCTGGTGCGGATAGCGGTCCTCGAAGGCGGCGAGCCCCACCCGGGCCAGCCACTCCCGTGCGCTCTGCCTGGCCTCGGCCTTCGGTACGCCCCGAAAGCGCGGGCCGGCCATGACGTTGGACAGGACCGTGCGCCAGGGGAAGGTGGCGTCCTGCTGGAAGACGAAGCCGACCTTGTCGCCGACGCCGTCGACCGGCTCGCCGGCCACCAGCACCTCGCCCTCGGTGGGCTCCTCCAGACCGCTGACCAGGGTCAGGGTGGTGGACTTGCCGCAGCCGGTCGGCCCTACGACGGCCACGAACTCGCCGCGCCCGACCGTGAGGTCCAGACCGCGCACGGCCGTGTGCAGTCCCCCGGACGGGGTTCTGAAGGTCTTGCTCGCGCCCCGCAACTCGATGGCGGGGCTGGTGTGTGCGCTCATGGGCCGGGACGGTAGGTGGGGCCCGGACACGGCAGGAGTCTTGTGAGCACAAGCCGTTCTTTTGCTCGCGAGAGCCTGTTGTGCTCATTTTGCTCGCGCTACAACTGCGGAGCCGAAACACGGGCTCAACGCTCGTCGGCCTTGAAGGAGAGGCCTGATGATTGACGTCCTGGTCGTGGACGACGACTTCCGCGTCGCTGAGATAAACGCCAAGTACGTGGGAAAGGTTCCCGGCTTCCGGGTGGCCGCCCGCGCACACAGCGCCGCCCAGGCCTTGGCCGTCGTGGAACGCGGCACCATCGATCTGGTCCTGCTCGACCACTATCTGCCGGACCAGACCGGCCTCGACCTCGTCCACCGCATGCGGGAACAGGGCCACGGCACAGACGTCATCATGATCACCGCGGCCAGTGATGTGACCACCGTCCAGCAGGCCATGCGCCTGGGCGCCCTGCACTACCTGGTCAAGCCCTTCACCTTCGCCGCCCTGCGCGCCCGCCTCGACTCCTACGCCGCCCTGCGCCGCACGGTGGACCGGGTCGGCGGCCGAGGTCTGACGGGGCAGGACCAGGTCGATCGGATGTTCGGCGCGCTCCGCACGGCCCCCGCACCCTCCGCAGCCGGCCTGCCGAGCGGCCAATCGGCGCCCACGACCGATCTGATCTGTGGCGTCCTGCACCACGCCGGCCAGCCGCTGTCGGCCCACGAGGTGGCCTCCAGAACCGGTCTGAGCCGCTCCACGGCCCAGCGCTATCTCCGCCACCTGGAGCAGGTCGGCCGTCTTCGGCTCTCCCTGAAGTACGGCGACACCGGCCGCCCGGAGCACCGGTACGCGTGGGTGGCGCCGTAGCGGCCCGTACGACACCGCCGGCGGCCGGCGCCGGTGTCCCCCTCCCGGGGCAACGCTTACCTGTCGAGGAGCGGCGAACGGGGACACCTCCCGCGCCCTCGATGCAGCAGGAGAGCGTGCATGGTGTCGCGCGGCTGGGGGTCCCCTCTGGGGGGAGGGAGTTCGACGACACCCCCTAGACCGCTCCCGCGCCGGTCAGTGAGCGTACCTCCGTCTCGGCGTACTTGGCCTCGTCCGCGACCTCGTCCGAGGTGATCGTGCCCAGCCAGCCGGCGAGGAAGCCGAGCGGGATGGAGACGATGCCCGGGTTCTGCAGCGGGAAATACTGGAAGTCCACGTCCGGGAAGAGCGAGGCCGGGCTGCCGGACACCACCGGGGACAGCAGGACCAGCCCGAGCGCCGGAATCAGCCCGCCGTATACGGCCCAGACCGCGCCTCGGGTGGTGAAGCCGCGCCAGAACAGCGAGTAGAGCAGCACCGGAAGGTTTGCCGACGCGGCGACGGCGAAGGCGAGGCCGACCAGGAAGGCGACGTTGAGATCACGGGCCAGCAGACCGAGCGCGATCGCCACGGCGCCGATGCCGACCGCCGCCCACCGTGCCACGGCCACCTCGCTGCGGGCCGTGCCCCGCGATCGCCGCAGCGACGCGTACAGATCGTGCGCGACCGACGCCGACGAGGCGAGGGTGATGCCGGCGACGACGGCGAGGATCGTGGCGAAGGCGACGGCGGCGACGATCGCGAACAGGACCGTGCCACCGGTGGAGCCTGCGCCGCCGCCCAGGTGCAGGGCGAGCAGCGGTACCGCCGTGTTCCCGGCCGCGTTCGAACCGCGTACCGCCTCCGTGCCCACCACTGCGGCCGCCCCGAAGCCCAGGACGATCGTCATCAGGTAGAAGCCGCCGATCAGCCCGATGGACCACACCGCGGAACGGCGGGCGGCCCGCGCGGTGGGCACGGTGTAGAAGCGGGACAGGATGTGCGGCAGTCCCGCAGTACCCAGCACGAGGGCGAGACCCAGGCTGATGAAGTCGAGGCGCGCGGTCCAGGTCCCGCCGTACTTCAGGCCCGGCGCGAGGTACGCCCTTCCATGACCGCTGCGGTCCGCGGCCGTGAGCAGCAGGCGGTCGAAGTCTCCATGGAAGCGCAGCAGGAGAAGCACGGTCAGCGCGATCGTGCCGCTCAGCAGCAGCACCGCCTTCACGATCTGGATCCAGGTGGTGGCCCGCATCCCTCCGAGCGATACGTAGATCACCATGAGCGCGCCGACCCCGACGACCGCCCAGGCCTGGTCCGCCGTGCTCGTCCGCCCCAGCAGCAGGGCCACGAGACTGCCCGCGCCGACCATCTGCGCCACCAGATACAGAACGGAGACCGTGACCGAGGACGTGCCCACGGCGATCCGCAGCGGCCGCTCGCTCATCCGCGCCGCCACCACGTCGGCCAACGTGAACCGCCCGCAGTTGCGCACCAGTTCGGCGGCCAGGAACAGCACGACCAGCCAGGCCACGAGGAAGCCCACGACGTACAGCATCCCGTCGTACCCGTACAGCGCGATGAGTCCGGTGACCCCCAGGAACGAGGCGGCCGACATGTAGTCACCCGCGATGGCAAAACCATTCTCCATGGGGGAGAACAGCCGCCCTCCGGCGTAGAACTCCTCCGCGGAGCCCTGCCGACGACGGCTCACCCACGTCGTGATCCCGAGGGTGACGGCCACAAAGCCGCTGAACAGCACCAGCGCCAGCGTCTGATGCTGTCCGGTCACGAGACGTCTCCCCGCACCCCGCGGGTCAGCTCCTGGGTGTCCCAGCGCAGCTCCAGCGCCGCCCGGTCCCTGCGCAGCCGTGCGTGCCGGGCGTAGGCCCAGGTGAGCAGGAACGTGGTGAGGAACTGTCCGAGTCCGGCCAGCATCCCCACGTTCACCGCTCCCGCCACGGACCGGGCCATGAGCCCGGGGGCGGTCGTGGCCGTGATCAGATAGCCCACGTACCAGGCGAGGAAGACGACGACTCCGGGTACGACGAACCTCCGGTACCTGGTCCGCACTTCCTGGAAGGCCGCGCTACGCTGCACCTCGATGTACACATCGCGGGCGCGAACCGCCTGTGTGCCGTGCTCCCCACGAGCGGGCGGCACCGCCGGTGCCCGCGCTCCGGTGCCGTCCACTTCGCCCCAGCCGGAGGCCATCGCGTCGTACCAGGGGTCCTCGTACGGCACGTCGCGGGAGGGGACGCCGGGGTCTGGATGGTTCTCGGCCGAACGCTCGGAACCGTCCCCGGCTCCAAAGGCCCGGCCGTTGCTTGACTGCATGCCCAAGGATGGACAGATCGGGAAGATCCCTGACTCTTCTTCCTCCGGCTCTTCACCCCATCAGGTGATTCACTGCGTGGGCGGCCGCACCAGTCCTTTGCTGTAGGCGTAACGCACCGCCTGCGCCCGGTCCTTGAGGCCCGTCTTGGCGAAGAGATTGTTGATGTGCGTCTTCACCGTCGCGGTCGACACATGCAGCTTGCGGGCGATCTCCTGATTGCTGAGACCTTCGGCGATCAGCCGCAGGACCTCGGTCTCGCGCGCGGTCAGTCCGTCGGGAGTCGCCTCGGTGGTCGCCTGCGGGCTGGGCTCGGGCTGCGACAGCCGCTCCAGCAGCCGGCGTTGGACGCTCGGAGACAAACCGGCGTCCCCCGACAGCACGCTCTCCACGGCACGCACGATCTCGTCACCCCCCGCGTCCTTCGTCAGATAGCCCCGGGCACCTGCCCGCAGCGCGGGGAACAGCGACTCGTCGTCCGCGTACGTGGTGAGCACGACGACCTGGGTGTCCGGGTACTGCGTCCGGATCCGCCGGGTGGCTTCCACTCCGTCGCACCGGGGCATCCTGAGATCCATCAGGACGACGTCCGGGGACAGTTCCCCCACGAGTTGCACCGCCTCCTCGCCGTCTCCCGCGGCACCCACGACCTCCACACCGGGCAGCAGCCCGAGCAGCATGACGATGCCCTCCCGGACCACTGTCTGGTCGTCGGCGACCACCACTCGTGCGGGCTTCTTCTCCCCTTCCACCTGGGTCATACAGGCACCTTCAGCGTCACCACGAACCCCTCCTCGCCCGGCCCCGCGTCCAGTGAGCCGCCCAGCAGCTCGGCACGCTCGCGCATCCCCAGCAGACCGTACCCGCCCCCTGAGCCGGTGAGTTCGCCCGGCCGACCGCCCGAGTCCCGTACGTCCAGCTTGACTTCGTGCTCGCTGTAGTCGAGTCGCAGGTGCACCTTGGCGCCATGGGCGTGCTTGCGGACGTTCGTCAGCGCCTCCTGCGCGACCCTGCGCACCGCCTGGGAGGCCTCGGCCGGCAGAGGTCTGCGCTCACCCGTCACGGTGACCTCGGCTCCGTCGGCCCCGCTGACGAGTTCGCTCAGGAAGTCCTCCAGCGGGGTCAGCTCGCCCCGCAGCGCCGACAGGGCCTGCCGGGTCTCCGCCAGTCCGTCGCGCGCCATGCCCCGGGCGGCCACCACCCGCTCCAGGATCTTCTGGCGGTCCGCGCCGTTCTCGATCAGCAGACGCGCCGCCTCCAGGTGCACCAGCTGGGCCGAGAGGCTGTGGGCCAGCACGTCGTGGATCTCCCGTGCGATACGGGCCCGCTCGGCCAGCGCCGCGGACTCGGCCTCGGCCGCCCGTGCGGCACGCTCCTGGGCGAGCAGCCGCTGCGCGTTGCCGCGGGCTTCCGCGTCCAGCCGCAGGACGTATCCGGCGAGAGCCATGCCCGTCACCGAGGCGGCCGTGGTCAGCCAGACGTCGTTGTTGAAAGCGGAGTAGGCGGCCAGGCCGACCGCGGTCACCGGGGTGGCGGCCGCGAGCGGCAGCCGCTCCAGGGCGGTGATCCCGCAGCCGCACCAGAGCACCAGCGCCAGTGCTCTGAATCCCGTGGCCTCAGCGGCGACCGCGATGCCCATGAGCGCGGCCAGCATCGACAGGGAGGGGACCATCCGATGCTGGTAGGTGGCCCGGAAGAAACCCCACGCCAGCCCGGCCGCGGCGACGACCCCTGCCGCCGCGGCGAGTCCGCTCCAGACGCCGAGATGTCTCTGGTTGAACGCGCCCCACAGCAGTAGGGCGATCACCAGGGCCCTCACGGCCCAGGCGAGCATGCGCCGGGGCCGTGAGATGCCCACGCGGCCGAGCGCTTCCGGCGACGGCCAGCGGGTCCAGGCGTTCTCCGTCACGCGCGCTCCCTCCTGACCGACCGCATGTCGTCACCGTACGCCGGGGCGGGACGGCTCGCGGCGCCGAGGGGCTGTGCCCGCCAGACCAGGATCCCGCTGCGGACCAGCAGGGTGGCGGCGAGGCCGAGCATCAGGGCGGAGCTGTCCTGGTGAAGGCCGAAAGCGCGGCCGATGGCGAAGAGAGCGATCCGCGCGCCGATGCCCACGACCCATACGGCGATGCTGGCCTTGGTGCTCCTGGTCCATACGACGCCGTCCGGTTCCGTCCAGATACGGGTCGTCCAGGCCCATCCGGCGCCGGTGGCCAGACCGACGAGCAGCTCCACCACAAGGAGCACGGCGGATTCCGTGCGGTGATGGCTGTCGAGGATGCCGGGCTCGCGCAGTGCCACCACGGCGAGGATCACAGGGAGCAGCCACCAGCGCCGGTCTGTGTTGATCGCGCGGGCGCGAAACTGTCGCGCGATCACTATGGCGGCGACGGCCACGATCACCAACGCGTTGACGAGCCCGGACATCAGAGCCTCCGTGAGCGAGAAGACGGTGCCGGGAGCGGGCGCCGCCGACACCTACGAAGCTACGGAAAGGCGCAGGTCGGGAGATCGGAGCCGGGGTGGATCGCGGGTGGAAACCGAAAGCGGCTCCTCTCCACCCACGGGTGTAGATCCCATGAGTGCGAACCCCACGACGCGGATCCCACAGCCGCATATACCGGGCAGACGCGGAAGCGGACGTGAGTCGAGGCAGTACTGCATGACCGACCGGCGCAGGACGACCCACCCTCGCCCTCCGCCGGTCCCAGGTCCCGTCGGTCACCAGGTCCCGTCGGACCCATCCCTGCAGGCCCCGCGCCCCGCCTCGGGCAGTGCGCGTCGGCCATGGCCCAGCGCAGGGACTACGCGTCGATGCGCGACCGGTCCAGCGTCGCGGCCGAGCTGGAGATGAACTCCTTGCGGGGCGCCACGTCGTTGCCCATCAGCAGGTCGAAGACCTGTTCCGCGGCCTCCAGGTCGGAGAGGTTGATCCTGCGCAGCGTGCGGTGACGCGGGTCCATCGTGGTCTCCGCCAGCTGGTCGGCGTCCATCTCACCAAGACCCTTGTAGCGCTGGATGGAGTCCTTGTAGCGGATGCCCTTGCTCTGGAACTCCATGAGCTTGTCGCGCAGCTCGCGGTCCGAGTAGGTGTAGACGTACTTGTCCTGGCCCTTCCTCGGCTGGACGATCTCGACGCGGTGCAGCGGCGGCACCGCGGCGAAGACCCGGCCGGCCTCGACCATCGGCCGCATGTAGCGCTGGAACAGCGTGAGCAGCAGGCAGCGGATGTGGGAGCCGTCCACATCGGCGTCGGTCATCATGATGATCTTGCCGTAGCGAGCCTGGTCGATGTCGAAGGTCCGGCCCGAGCCCGCTCCTATGACCTGGATGATCGCGCCGCACTCGACGTTCTTGAGCATGTCGGTCACCGACGACCGCTGCACGTTGAGGATCTTGCCTCGGATCGGCAGCAGAGCCTGGAACTCGGAGTTCCTGGCCAGCTTGGCCGTACCGAGCGCGGAGTCACCCTCGACGATGAACAGCTCGCTGCGGTCCACGTCGTCGCTGCGGCAGTCGGCGAGCTTGGCCGGCAGCGACGAGGACTCCAGAGCGGTCTTCCTGCGCTGGGCGTCCTTGTGCTGGCGGGCCGCGACGCGCGTACGGGCGGCGGCGACCACCTTCTCCATGACGACCCGGGCCTGGGCGGCGGCGTCCCGCTTCGTGCTGGTCAGGAACGCCTTCAGTTCCTTGGTGACCACGTTGTTCACGATGCGGCGCGCCGCCGAGGTGCCCAGGACCTCCTTGGTCTGGCCCTCGAACTGCGGCTCGGCCAGGCGCACGGTCACGACGGCGGTGAGCCCTTCGAGGGCGTCGTCCTTGACGATGTTGTCCTCGGCCACCCGCAGCAGCTTCTTGGCTCGCAGCACATCGTTGAAGACCCCGGTCACGGACTGCTCGAAGCCGGAGACGTGCGTACCGCCCTTGGGGGTGGCGATGATGTTGACGAAGGACCGGACGGTCGTGTCGTACCCAGTGCCCCAGCGCATCGCGATGTCCACGCCCAGCTCACGGGTGACCTCGGTGGGGGTCATCTGCCCGTGCTCGTCCAGGACGGGGACGGTCTCCTTGAAAGTGCCCTTGCCCGAGAAGCGGACGACATCGCAGACCGGCTTGTCGTTGGCCAGGTACTCGCAGAACTCGCTGATGCCGCCGTCGAAGCGGAAGGACTCCTCGCCCTTGCTGCCGCCCTCACCGAGGCCGAGTTCGTCGCGCACGACGATCGTCAGGCCCGGCACCAGGAAGGCGGTCTGCCGGGCGCGCTGGTGCAGCGTGTCCAGGGAGAGCTTGGCGTCCTTGAGGAAGATCTGCCGGTCGGCCCAGTACCGCACGCGCGTGCCGGTGCGGGTCTTGGGGATCTTCTTGGTCTTGCGCAGACCGCTCTTGGCCTCGAACTTCCCGTCGGCGCCGTCGGTGGCGAAGGCACCGGGCACACCGCGGCGGAAGCTGATGACGTGGGTCTGGCCGCTGCGGTCCACCTCGACGTCGAGACGGGCGGAGAGGGCGTTGACCACAGAGGCACCGACGCCGTGCAGACCGCCGGAGGCGGCGTACGAGCCGCCACCGAACTTGCCGCCCGCATGCAGCTTGGTCATCACGACCTCGACGCCTGACAGGCCGGTCCTGGGCTCGACGTCCACGGGGATGCCCCGGCCGTTGTCGCGCACCTCGACGGAACCGTCGTCGTGCAGGATCACCTCGATGCGGTCGCAGACGCCCGCGAGGGCCTCGTCCACGGAGTTGTCGATGATCTCCCACAGGCAGTGCATCAGACCGCGGCTGTCGGTCGAACCGATGTACATGCCCGGACGCTTGCGCACGGCCTCGAGGCCCTCGAGGACGAGCAGGTGCCGCGCGGTGTAGTTGGAACCGTCCCGGTCTGCTCCTGCCAGCAGCGCTGTGGACGGCACGGACGTATCGGCGGTCACGCGGTTCGCTCCTCGCTGAATTTCAGTTGACCCCCTACTGGGTAAGGGGACGGCTTCGGTCGCCGCTCAGAGGGTACCGAGGCCTGGTAGAGCCGGTGTAACGCCACCCTCGTCCAGAACTCAGACTAGTCCAGGCTCGCATACATGTTCGATCCCTCGATGGAGTGAAGTACATATCACGTTCCCTTGGAGGCATGAACCATTTAGGCTCCGGGCACGTCCTCATGAACAACAGGCAACCCGGCCTGGAGGACCGAGACACAACACTGCGCGAAACCGTAAGCACCATAAGAGACGCACTACGGCACATTCGCCGCCAACCGGCAGCAGACAGCCGCCCCGGAAGATTTTTCGAGGAAAAGCCACGAGCGGGAACGTTTTCGGGCTGGTTGGATGTTGACCCTGGTACGACAGCTCGTCGAGCTAGAGAAGAGGCGACGTGACTACTGTTCTGACCCCCGCGAGCCCGCTGACGGCCGCCGATCGCTGCGACCGCTGCGGCGCCCAGGCATACCTGCGCGTCGTCCTGCTGAGCGGCGGAGAACTGCTCTTCTGCGCCCACCACGGTCGCAAGTTCGAGCCGGAACTCAAGAAGATCGCCGCTGAGATACAGGACGAGACGGAACGACTGACTACCGTTCCCGGCATCGCTTCCGAAGAAGAGCGCTGAACCTCGCACACACGACGAGCCAGCCCCGGCACAGACCGGTGAACGGGCGGCCGCTTCCTCTGCGGGAGCGACCGCCCATGCTCATGTCTCCGAGCGGGCCTTCAAGACCCCTTGTGGGGCAGTTTCCGGCCCGCTGAGGCCGCGTCCAGGCCCCGGACGACCTCAGACACACGCGTGTACACACCAGGGCTGCCCTGCCTGCCGCAGCCGCTCCCCCAGGACACGAGCCCGATCAGACGCCCGGCCGCGACCAAAGGGCCGCCACTGTCTCCCTGACAGGCGTCCGGGCCGCCGGCGGCCTCTCCCGCGCAGAGCATGCTCCCCGCCTGGAAGGTGCCGTCGGGACCGCCCGGGTAGGCGCGGGCACACTGGTCGTCGGGGAGCACGCTCACATGTGCCGCGTACAGCCTGCGCGCGTAGGCACCCTCGCCGGTCGTGTCCCCCCACCCGGAGACGAGGGCCTGCGTGCCCGGCTTGTAGGCCGGGTCGCCGGCGCCCGCCATGGCCACGACCGCGCTCTGCGGCAGCGGCTTGGCCAGGGTGAGTACGGCGAAGTCGCCGGTGTTGGTCCGGCTGTCGTACCCAGGATTGACCCGGGCGTCCTGCACGGCTATCTCCTGGCCCTCGCTCGACAGCAGATGGGTGCGGCCCGCGATGACCTTGAGGTCGCGCACACGGTTCGGGGGTGCCCCGAGGACCCCCTCGGCCAGGCAGTGGGCCGCGGTGATCACGGTGGTGCGGGCAACCGCCACACCGCCGCAGAACTGGCCTGCGCGTGTACCGCCGAATCGGTCACGGCTGGACAGCGCCACGGTCCAGGGGGCCTGGGAAACGTCGATCGGGAAGCCTCCCACCACCACGCTGTCGGCGGCCACGGGGGCCGCGCCGACCAGGGGTATGGCGGTCAGGGTGGCCGCCAGGACCAGCGGCCGGATCAGTGCGCGGGCAAGGGAAGGGCGCATGCATGCTCCTCACTCTGTGTTTCCACCGGAAACCCCAGAGTCAGCCATGTCGGCTCGGCGCGCAGCACGAAGGCCCGGCTCCCGCGAGGGGGAACCGGGCCTTCGCCGTCGTGGGACCGCGACCTAGTCGAGGTAGTCGCGCAGCACCTGGGAGCGCGACGGGTGACGCAGCTTCGACATGGTCTTGGACTCGATCTGGCGGATGCGCTCACGCGTCACGCCGTACACCTTGCCGATCTCGTCGAGGGTCTTCGGCTGACCGTCGGTGAGACCGAACCGCATGGAGACGACGCCGGCCTCGCGCTCGGACAGGGTGTCCAGAACGGAGTGCAGCTGCTCCTGCAGAAGCGTGAAGCTGACGGCGTCGGCGGGGACGACGGCTTCGGAGTCCTCGATCAGGTCACCGAACTCGCTGTCGCCGTCCTCACCCAGCGGGGTGTGCAGCGAGATGGGCTCGCGGCCGTACTTCTGGACCTCGATGACCTTCTCCGGGGTCATGTCGAGCTCCTTGGCCAGCTCCTCCGGGGTGGGCTCACGGCCCAGGTCCTGGAGCATCTGGCGCTGCACGCGCGCGAGCTTGTTGATGACCTCGACCATGTGCACCGGGATACGGATGGTGCGGGCCTGGTCGGCCATGGCGCGGGTGATGGCCTGACGGATCCACCAGGTGGCGTACGTGGAGAACTTGTAGCCCTTGGTGTAGTCGAACTTCTCGACCGCGCGGATCAGACCGAGGTTGCCCTCCTGGATGAGGTCCAGGAAGAGCATGCCGCGGCCGGTGTAGCGCTTGGCCAGGGAGACCACCAGACGGAGGTTGGCCTCCAGGAGGTGGTTCTTGGCGCGGCGGCCGTCCTCGGCGATGATCTCCAGCTCGCGCTTCAGCTTCGGCGCCAGCTTGTCGGCGTTGGCCAGCTTGTCCTCGGCGAACAGACCCGCCTCGATGCGCTTGGCCAGCTCGACCTCCTGCTCGGCGTTGAGCAGGGGGACCTTGCCGATCTGCTTCAGGTAGTCCTTGACCGGGTCTGCGGTGGCGCCGGCCGCGGCGACCTGCTGCGCGGGCGCGTCGTCCTCGTCCTCGTCGGACAGGACGAAGCCGGCGTTCTCGGCGCCCTCGGGCTCCTCGGCGACCTTGGTGTCCTCGAGGACCTCTTCCTCGAGAATCTCGCCGTCGTCCTTCTTGCCCGTGGTCTTCTTGGCGACCGTCTTCTTCGCGACGGTCTTCTTCGCCGCCGCCTTCTTGGCGGTCGTCTTCTTGGCGGCGACCTTCTTGGCGGGTGCGACTTCCTCGGCGGAATCGACTGCGGCCGCAGCGGTGGGCGCCGCGGAGGCGGCCGTGGTGGCGGTGGCCTTCCTGGTCGTCACCGTCTTCGCCGCGACCGTCTTGGTGGCGGTGCGCTTCGCCGGACTCTTCGCTGCGACGCTCTTGCGGGTGCGCTTGGGCTCTGCGGCACTGACCATCAGCGTCACACCCTCTTCCTCAAGAATCTGGTTGAGGCTGCGCAGTACGTTCTTCCACTGAGTGGCCGGAATCTGGTCAGCTTCGAAGGCCCGACGCACATCGTCGCCGGCGATCTGCCCCTCAGCCTTTCCCCGCTCAATGAGCGCCATGACAGAGACGGACTCGGCGATCTCCGGCGGGAGCGTACGGGATGTGCTGGCCGACACGAACAACCTCTCGGAACGTTGGAAAACGGCTTCCGGCACCGTCCACTGCGGACGGCAGCCGACCACCGGCCTGGGGATGGGCCGACGGTGCGGGCGGGGCCGGGAAGATGCACAGCGCCTTTTATGGCGTCCGTATTCCCTCCGCGGCTGTCACCTCTTAGGTCATCGCGCTGTTTCCACAAGCGTTACGCCCAATCTGCGTGGCCCGAGTCACACCCCGTAAGCGGTCAAAAGCAGTCAGACACGGACAGAGGAGATCACCGATGTCGTCATGCCCGGTCACGCACATGAGCTGCGGTGGCCCGTCGCACCGCCGGACCCCGCCGGACCGCACAGGGTCCGGCGGGGTCCGGCGGGGTCCGGCGACGGCCGGCACGAGCCCCGCACCGCCACGAGCACCACGAGGACGCCGCACACCGGCGACCGCACCGCCTTGGCCGCGCGTCAGTGCTCGCGCGGGGCGGGCACCACACGCTCGACCTCGGGGTGGACCGTGAGCAGTTGACGCATGGCCGCCTCGGCCGCCGCGCCGTCGCCGGTGCCGAGCGCGTCGACGATCCGCGCGTGCTGCGCGAGTGACGTCTCGTTCGCCCGGTCACAACCCGTGACGGGGCCGCCGGAGACCTGGAGGGCCGCCGAGACGATCCCGGAGAGGTGCTCCAGCATGCGGTTGCCGGCGGTCTGGATGAGCAGGCCGTGGAACTCGCTGTCGGCGCGCGAGTAGGTCAGCGCGTCGCCCTGGGCCATGGAGTGGCTCATGATCTCGACCATGTCGCAGAGGCGCTGCTGCACCTCCTCACGTCCGTGGCCGGCGGCGAGGCGGGCGGCGAGCGGCTCGATCGTCCACCGCAGTTCGCTCAGCTCGCGGCGCTGGTCGTCGCGCTGGGGGCCGAAGGCCCGCCACTCGATGATGTCCGGATCGAGCAGGTTCCAGTCGCTGACGGGACGCACGCGCGTGCCGACGTTCGGGCGGGCGCTGACGAGGCCCTTGGCCTCGAGGACACGGAGGGACTCGCGGACGACGGTACGGGAGACCTCGAAGCGCTGGCCGATCTCCTCGGGCACCAGCGGGCGGTCCGCGCCCAGGTCGCCCGAGACGATCATCTGTCCCAGCTGCTGAACGAGTTGGCCGTGCAGTCCGCGTCCGCGGCTGCCCGCGGCACGTCGGCCGACGCGGCCGAGGTCGGGGTCCGCGCCTTCCCAGGAGGGCACTCCGACGCGATCGGGCACCTGGGGCTCCGCGTAGGGGTAGCGGTCGAGTTCGCCCGGGCCGGCCAGACCGGAGTCGGTGGAGCGGGCGGCGGTCATCATGGTGTGCGCAAGGGTACTCACGGATCCTTTGTCGGCTCCGCCTCCAACTCCCTTGAGGTCTTTGGTGAAAAGCACACGAAAGGGTGATCGCTCACCCCGTCGCAATTGACGCCTTATCGGAAAGAAATGGGCGTTCCGACGGGGAGTTGTGTGCATGGCGAGATCGGAAGTGCGCGTATGACGGTCACCGGAACCGGGTGTGCAGCGTGGTGCACACGTACGCGCACAGCAGCGCCGCCAGCGACAACACCATGGCGCTGCCCACGGGTTGGGCGAGCACCCGCACCATCCCGAGCAGGTAGCGCTCGCCTCCGAAGGGCCACTGCAGCAGGAGCACCTCGCGCATTCGCCCGGGGAGTCCGGCGGCCACGCGCAGCGACGGCCCCTGCATCGCCTTGTGCACGAGGGGGACGACGGCTACGGGTACGGCGAGTACGGCGGCCATGCCGCCCGCGGTGGACCGGAACACCCCGGCCGCCAGCACACCGGCCCAGGCGCAGCCCACCATGAGAGCGAACCAACTCGTGCTCAACGAAAGCCAGTCGGCGGGAACTTGTGCCAGCTTCCGCCCGTAGACGAGGTAGAGCACTTCGGCGTCGCAGCCCATGGTGAGGAAGGCCAGCAGCACCGCGGTGGCTCCGGAGACGAGCAGTTTCGCGGTGAGCAGCCCCAGTCGGCGGGGCACGGTGCCGCGGTCCGCCGCGAGGGCGGGGTGGCGGAACTCGTCCCCGAAGGCCAGCGCTCCGAGCAGTCCCGCCGCCAGGGCCGCGGGCGGCAGCGGCAGCTCCCGGGGCCACGCGGCGAACAACCGCTCCTGCGGGGTGTGGCCGAGCCGGGCGAGCAGTACGGCGGTGAGCGCGGACACCAGCAGTACGGCGCCGCAGGTGAGGAAGCCCACGCCGATTCCGGCCGCGCGCCGGATCTCGTAGCGCAGGGGACGGAGGGGGCGGGGGGCAGGGCGGACGGAGATGGGAGGCGGAAGGGGGGACATGGCATCGAAGGAGCGGGGGCCGTCGGTCCGGCCGACACGGTCGTCCTGCGGCTGACGGGCGCCGGATTTCCTGGCGCCGGGGAGGCGGGTACGGGGCGCGGAGTCGCCCGAGGCCGTGGTGTTCGCGCTGCCGGTCCGCCGCTCCTGGACGGCCGGAACCGCACGACGCCCGGCATTCGCGTCGGCCGTCGCGTCGGCGTTCCGGCTGCCGTCGGCGCCTGCGAGCACCTCGGCGGGAACCGCTTCGGCATCGGCGCCGAGCGCGTCCCCGTGCTCGGGATGCCCGGGCTCCGGGCCGCCGTCTCCCGGTCCGGCGAGTCGAAGGCGACGGACCGAGTCGGCGCCCGCTCCGGGCGCGTCCTCGCGGCCGCCGGGCTCGACGCCGTCGTGCGCCGGCCCGCCCGCCGTCCTGCCGGTTTCCGATTCCGCGCCGACCGGCGACGCGCCCGCGGACGGTACCCGCGGGGTGGTCTGCGTGTGCCCGGTCCCCCGCCCGGCCCCGGACGCCTGTTGGTGCGCCGAGTTCTCGCCACCGACGGTTCGCGGCCGCTCCCCCGCCGGATGCTTCTCACCCAAGGGCTCGCCGGACGCGGCCCGCCGCGGCCCCGGAGTGTCCCGTGCGGCGCTCTCGCGGTCCTGTGCCGAGAAGCCGAACGGCAAGGTGCGCCGTTCTTGCGCGGAAGGATCGGACGCCTTGCCACCAGGCTCTTCTGACGGTCGGTCGGACGCCGCGGCGGCATGTTCCGGCGCCGGCGAGTCATTCGCGGACGGGCCGGCCTCCGCAGCCGACAGGCCGGGCGCCGAGGCGCCCGTCGCCGACGCCGCCACACCGAGTCCCGAGCCCCCCGGCTCCGTCGTGGTCAAGCCGCGCGCGGTCGCCGCAGGTTCCACCGCTGGCAAGCCGCCCACCGTCGCTTCCGACTCCGTCGCCGGCAGACCACGCACGGACTTCTGCGACTTCCGCCCCAGCAGACTGCGTACCGCCGCCTGCGGGTCCGCCGACGACGAGCCGGGCACGGCACGGCCCCGGTCCGCGGACGCCTCGTTCTCGACCTCCGCGCCCGCCCCTGCCTCCGCCGCCGCCAGCGAGACATCTTCAGGTCCGGCACCGGCTCCCGGTCCCATGTCACCGACTTCGTCGGCGAGTTGGTGGACGAGGATGCCGTGCCGGAACGCGGTCTCGCCGACATCAGCGGTCGTGGAGCCGTACACCGAGAGGCGGTTGCCGCCCTCGCGTACGACCTCGACGGAGCGGCGCGCGGTACGGGCCTCTTTGGTGAGCAGGGTCGCGAGGCGGGCCGCGTGCGGACTGCGGACAGCCACACGCGGGCGCAGCCGGGTACGGGCGAACTCCCTTCCCGCCTGGTCGGCCACGAGACTGCCGTCTTCGAGGGTGACGACCCGGTCGGCGGCGCGCGCGGCCTCCTTGGGGTCGGCGGTGGTGCACAGCACCGTGCCGCCCTGGTCGGCGTGGGCCCGCAGCATGCTGTGGAGCCATTGCGCTTCACGGCGGGAGAGACCGTCGGCGGGTTCGTCCAGGACGAGCGTGTGCGGGTCGGGCAGCAGGGCGCAGGCCAGGCCCAATCTGCGGTCCATTCCGCGCGAGAGGGTGCCGAGGCGCTCGTCGCGGAGGCTGACGAGGCCGACCGCTTCGAGGACCTCGTCGGCCCGGCGCGCGCGAACTCCCGAGGCCGCGCACAACATACGCAGATGGCCACGGACCGAGCGGCTCGGATGCCCGGGGACGTCGCCGAGGAGTACGCCGACTTCTCGCGACGGATGGGCGATCCGGTGCAGGGGGCGCCCTCTGAAGTAGGCGATGCCACGCCCCTGTTGCAGTTCGAGCATCAGCCTGAGCGCCGTCGTCTTGCCCGCACCGGCGCCTCCGAGGAGCACGGTGACATGTCCCGCGCGCGCTTCGAACGACACGTCGTCGACGGCGGGCCGGTGCGCCTTGCGGGAAATGCTGGTCAGTCCGAAGGCCTGGATCACCTGCAGCAAGATAGCGCGCAATGTCCAGTTTTTCTGGTATATCCCGATCTACTGCCGTGTGCGATGCGCTCCGTGCGCCGCGCGTGCCCGGTTCGGCGAAGCCCGTTGGGCCATCGGGCCTGCCCGCCCGGTCGTCCATGCGGGCCGACCGCGAACGCGTCAGACCTCCGTGCGCAGCGCCCGCGTCAGACCTCCGGGCGCAGCATCGGAGGGTTGAGCAGAGTGGCGCCGCCGGCTCGGAAGAGCTGTGCCGGCCGGCCGCCCTGGCGCGTGGTGGTCCCTCCGGTGGGGACAAGGAATCCGGGGGTCCCGGTGACCTTGCGGTGGAAGTTCCGCGGGTCGAGAACCACTCCCCACACCGCTTCGTAGACCCGGCGCAGCTCGCCGACGGTGAACTCGCTCGGACAGAACGCGGTGGCGAGCGACGAGTATTCGATCTTGGACCGGGCCCGCTCCACACCGTCGGCGAGGATCTGCGCGTGGTCGAAGGCGAGCGGGGCCACGGGCTCGCCGTCGCGGCCGTAACCACCCTGTTGGAGCAGTTCCTCGACCGGCGCCCAGCGTGCGTTGCTCGCGTCGCCTCCCGCGCGCGGAGCGGGCAGATCGGGTGCGAGGGCGAGATGCGCAACGCTCACCACACGCATGCGCGGGTCACGCTTGGGGTCCCCGTAGGTGGCGAGCTGTTCGAGGTGGGCTCCGTTGTCCTGGGCCGGGGCCGCGGGATCATGTGCGCACAGCCCGGTCTCCTCGACCAGCTCACGAGCCGCCGCCTGGGAAAGGTCCTCGTCGGCCCGCACGAAACCGCCAGGCAGCGCCCAGCGCCCTTGGAACGGGGCCTCGCCCCTGCGGATCGCCAGCGAGCACAGGGCATGGCGGCGCACGGTCAGCACGACCAGGTCCACGGTCACGGCGAAGGGGGGAAAGGCTGACGGGTCGTAGGGCATGTCGCGATCATAGTCGTCTGCCTGACGATAAACACTCCCTCCGCCGTTCGCATCGGTGGCGGTCCGCTTCGTTCCTATATGAGGCGCAGGACCGGCTCCTGATCTTCGTCCTGGTGGCGTCGTACGAGGTCAGACTCCCAGTTGCAGGCCGTCCGCCGCCTCTTCGACCATGGCGAGGCCCAGCCGGCTCACCCGCACGGCGAACGGAGCCCCGGCGACGCGCAGCCCGGTCAGACCCAGTTCACCGAGCGGCGCGCTCCGTATGGGCGACAGGGTGACCGTACCGGCGGGGGTGTCGGGGCGGATTCCCGCGAGTGAGGTGAGCATCGCGATCGCGGAGGCCGCTGCGGTGGCCGCCGGCCGGCAGGCCGCGGGGTGCGGGAGGGGAGCGCTCCCGCTGAAGCGCTGTTCTCCGGCGAACATGTCCGGCAGCCGGTGGCCGAAGTGTTCCGCCGCGTCCAGCAGTCCTCTCAGCAGGCCGCTCGCTTCTTTCTCGAAGCCGGCGGCGGCCAGTCCGGCGACCGCGAGTGCGGTGTCGTGGACCCGGACTGCTCCGGTCCGATGGCCGAACGGGTTGTGCCCGCACTCCTTGGCGCCGAGTCCTCTCAGCCCCCAACCCGCGTCCAGGACGGGGGTGCCGAGCAGCCTGGCGAGCTGTTCGGTCTGAACGGGATCGAGAAGGCCGGGGGCGAGCCGACCGGAACCGAGCAGACCCGTGTCGAGGAGGTGGACGGCGGTCGAGCCCAGGTGCGACACGGGTCGACCGTCCGGCGTCAGGGCCGCGGCAGGGCGTCCGCCGCCGTGGTCCTCGATCCAGAAGTCGGCTCGGAAGGCGGCTTGCAAGGCCTGGGCCCACTGGCGCAATTCGATGGCGCCGGGCCGGTCGAAGGCGTCGAGGAGATCGGCGCCGAGCAGCGCCGCCCGGTGCGCGTGGGCCTGTGTGTCACAGCGGGCCGGGCCCCCGGGCTGGGGGTCGGGGAGGTAGGGGCCGTCACCGGCGGTGGTCCGCAGCCAGGTCAGACAGCGTTCCGCGGCGGGCAGCAGCTCTCTCGTCTCCTGCTCCGGAAGTCCCCAGCGTCGGGCCTCGGCGAGCAGGACGGGGAAGAGCAGGGTGGCCTCGGTGCCCGTGCAGCCCGGTGGGAGGAGCGGGCCGGCGTCTCGTCGCGGCCCGGGGATCAGGCCGGCTCGTGGGCTCCGGTCGGCGAGCTGGGTGCGGGCCAGAGCGCGCAGGGTGCCCGCGGCCAGCCGGGTACCGAGCGGCAGGGCCATCCGGGCCGCCGCCAGGGCCTCGGCGGGGGCCAGTCCGCACCGCCAGGGAGCGCCCGCGGCGAGGTGGATGTCGGAGGGGTGGGCGGGGTCACGCAGAAGCAGGGCCTGGAGGTCGGCGACCGCCGCCTGCAGCAGCGGGGCCACCCGGGGGTCGTCGCCGCTCGCCCGGGCCGGGGCGAGCGGGCTGGTGGTGGTATGTCCCGCCGGCCGCAGCGGTCCCGCGCCGTCGAGCCGCACGCGGAGTTCGACGGCTGCCGTACCGCCGGGCGGCAGTTCCACCTCCCAGCGGAGCAGTCCGGCTGACGCGAGGGCGTCGGAGGGCGGCGGGTCGGCGATGACGCAGGCGGCGGCACCGGCCATGGCCCAGCGCAGGCCCGAGTCGTGGACAGTGGCGGGGAGTTCGGGGCCTGCCCTGCCGGAGGCGATGACGGCGAGTTCGGCGAGGTCCGTACCGAGGGCCACCTCGACGGGCAGTCTCAGCGCTCGCACGGCGGCGTTGCGCAGGGTGATCCGTTCGGTTCCGTCGGCACGGCGGGTGCGCTCGACCACGACATCCGGATCGGGGCCCGCCGCCGGGGAGACACGCAGTGTTCCCACGAATCGGGCACTGTCGGCGCTCGTCATCCTGGCCTGCACGGGCAGCGGTTCGCGGCCGGCGACCCGAAGCTGACAGCGTGACAGCAGGCGCCTGCCACCACGGTAGAACCCGTCCAGTCCCCGACCGGTCAGCTGCCCCTCACCGGAGATCGCGAGGCCCGGCAGGGCGACACAGACCAGGGCGGCGTGCGTGGGCGGCAGCTCGGGCGCCGCGCTGCCGCCCTCCGGCGCCCGTGCCGCCGGGGCGGTGATGGGTCGACGCCCGCGTCCCGGTGCCGGAGTCAACGGCCTTGGGCGGCCTGCCGACGGGCTCGCCCCTGGGGCTTTGGTCGATGGCGGAATGCCGATGGTCTGCCGTGTGATGCCGGCGACACCGTCCGGCGGGAACCACTCGCGCCTGTCCCAGGGCGGACGTTCGCCGTCGGCAGCTGAGGACGTGGTCGGCTGCTGGTGCATGGGGTGGCTTCCTCCGCGCTCGGTGCGCCTCGGACGTGCTGGGCGAACAGTGGGACGCCCTGGCGGACGAGGTTCGTACGGCGGCAGGGCCCGTCCAGGCGTTCCGCCACTCAGGTGAACGGAGCAGAACTCGTCCGGGTCACGGCTCGCCTCCGGGAAGCCGGTCGAACGGCGGTGGGACGAGACAGCGCCGCCGCTGCTCGAGCGGCCGACGAACCGGTGCCACCAGCGTGCGCGCGGCGGACCGAGGCGTCGGCGGCGAGCAGTCGGACTTGCCCGGTGGGCAAGGCGTCTCAACAGAGCGACGCTGCGGCGGCAGGCCCACCGGCGGGCACGCGACCGGGACCGCAGTGAACTCCTGGGGCAGGTGACGCACTCTGTGGTCTGCCCTGAGGCACCGTGCATCGTGCGTTCGCAGACCTCCACCTCCTCGAAGCGGTACCGGCCCGCGCTCCCCACGCCGACGGTCACCTGTCCGCCTCGGGCTCGCGGGCGTCGTGCCCCTGCAGATCCGCACCGGTCGTGGTGTCGCGCGCCTCGGCCGGGCGCGTGCGCCTACCACCCGTGCCGCGGCCGCCAGGACGGGAGGGTTGGGCCTGCGACGGGTCGGGGCGGGAGCCGGCCGGCCTGAGCCGTCCGCCCGTGTTCCGAGCGTTCCGAGCCGCACAAGGCGCCTCTGCGCCATCAGCCGGTCGCACTCGGCGCCGGCGGCGAGTGCCCGACCCTCGGCGCGCATCGATGCCCTGATCATCCGTCCGCCCGCCCACCGCGGGAGGCGTCGCGTCTTCGGGTGCCGAGAGCGCGGCCCTGGCCGGTTCCTCCTCCGCATGCTGCTGAGCGCCGATCTCAGCCGGTGCCCGTCCCGGGCGCCTCGCAGGGTCCGCACCGTCCATGCGCCCCGATCCCGCCTCGCGACCCTCGCGGCCCGCGCGCAGGCAGCGACGGACCGCTTCCGGGTCGAGGCCGTCGTTGCAGGCCTGGTGCAGCAGCCGGGCGAACAGATAGTCGGGATCGGCGCCCAGCGCCATGGCCAGCGCCTCGCGGGCCTCCAGGTCGTCGCCTGCCGACCAGGCGACCCAGCCGGCCAGGGTCAGCGGAGCCGCGGCGTGTTCGCCGTAGGGTCCGACGCAGCGGCGGGCCAGAGCGCGCCAGAGCCGGAGGGCCGGACCGGCCTCGTCGCCCTCCATCCAGGCGGCCGCCCGGTCACGGGTCGTGCGGTCCTGGAGTCCGAGGATCAGCATGGCCGCCTCGTCGTGGGCGAGCAGGGCGTCGTCGCGCATGTCCGCCGGATGCGTGCCCGTCACCGGGGCAGCGGCGGCGAAGCGGCGGAAGATCAGCTCGGCGAGGCCCAGGGTCTCCTCCGCCACATCCGTACGGGACGCCGCGTCGAGCATGCGGGGCACCAGGGTCATACCGGCCGCGTCCAGGGCGATCTCCTGCTCCAGGGCCGCGGCCGTCTCCCAGGGCTGCAGCCTGGCACGCAGCTCCCTGAGCGTGCCACGCACTTGGATGCCGGCGTAGGTGGCCGCGGCGGCCAGCACGGACGTGCCGGGAATGCCCATCGGTGTGCCGTCCGCGGGGCAGCAGCCTTCGGTCGGGCAGCAGTACGACCAGAAGCGGCCGTCGGAGATGCACAACGCCTCGATGACCGGTACGTCGAGGTCGCCGCACTGGGTGCGCAGCAGGTGGGCCAACCGTGCGAGCCGTCGTTTGACGTCGTGGCCGGACTCTCCCGGGGACGGTTCCTGGCAGACGTAGGCAACCATCTGCTCGGGGCGGGCGCCACGCCGTCGGCTGCCGGTCACCAGTCCGTGGGCCAGCTGGCGTGCGGCCGCCTCCCAGTCCTCCTCCTGCGCGGGGATGCCGAGCCGCGCCCGGCCGCCGAACCTGCCCCGGCTCTCACGGTCGTGCAGGGCCACCAGCACCATGCTGTCCTCCGGGCGGTAGCCGAGGAGATAGGGCAGGGCGTCGGCCAGCTCGGCGGGGGTGCGCAGTGTGACCTGGGCGTCGTGCGGGGGCGGTCCGGAGCAGGGCTGCGGCCCCGAGATGTCGCCGTTTTCGAGCGGTCCGGTGGTTTCGCTGTGATTCGTCATGCGCCGACGATCTCGCGGATCCTGTTACTCCGCTTGAGCCTGTGGACAAGTCGAATCAGGGACACGACAAGCCTGCCCGGGTTTTCCACAGCCCCGGCCGGAGCCCGCCCGATTGTCAGTCCCGTCCTGTTGCATCGAGCGCATGGAGCACACGAGTTGTGTCGGACACGTCCCACACCCGCCGGCAGCCGCCGCGGCGGCTGCCGGACGCATGCGCGCCGGCATCCGGCGGAGAGAGGGACCGGTGCCGGCCCAGCACGACGCGCTGGGGGAATCCCGCCCCCCCCACGGCGGCGTCGGACGAGAGCCGTCGCCGTGCTCAGCCCGCTGCGGCGAGCACGAGCGGCAGCACCTGCCCGCTGCCGGCCCGGCGGAGCAGGCGGGCCGCGACCGCGAGCGTCCAGCCGGATTCGGTGTAGTCGTCCACGAGCAGGACGGGGCCGGGCGAGTCGGCCAGAGCGGCGGCCAAGTCGTCCGGGACGGCGAAAGTGCCCGACAGCGCCCTGAGGCGTTGGGCCGAGTTGCTGCGGCGCGCCGCGTGCGTGCCGTTCGGCCCGGTGTACGTCAGGGCGCCGAGGTAGGGAAGGCGGCCGACGGTCGCGACTCCCCTGGCGAGGGAATCGACCAGGTGCGGGCGGGTCATCGACGGTACGGACACGACTCCGACCGGCCGGGCCGAGGCGTCCGGGACGTTCGGCGCCCAGCCGCCCGCAGAGCGAGCCCAGTCGGCGAGGACGGCCACCGCGGCCTGCAGCACATCGTCGGGGACCGGGCCGTCGGGGGTGTTCTCCGCCAGCAGCGGACGCAGTCGGTTGCCCCAGCCGATGTCCGAGAGCCGGCCCAGGGCGCGCCCGGTGGAGCACTGCTCGCCGGCCGGGATACGGCCCTTGAGGTCGATGCCCAGGGCGGGCATCCCCGTCGGCCACATCCGGCGCGGCTCGACCTCCACGCCCGGGCGATCCAACTCCTTCGTGGCGCCCTTCAACGCCTCGGCCGAGACGGCGGAGCCGATCCACGAGCCGGCGCAGTTGTCGCAGCGGCCGCACGGGGCCGCTCCCTCGTCGTCCAGTTGCCGACGCAGGAACTCCATCCGACACCCGGATGTACGAACGTACTCGCGCATGGACTGCTGCTCGGCCGCCCGCTGCCGCGCCACCCAGGCGTACCGCTCCGTGTCGTACACCCAGGGCAGGCCGGTGCTCTCCCAGCCGCCCTTCACCCGCTTGACCGCGCCGTCCACGTCGAGGACCTTCAGCATCGTCTCGAGCCGGGTGCGCCGCAGATCCACCGCGGCCTCCAGGGCCGGTACGGACAGCGGACGTCCCGCGTCGGCGAGGGTCGAAAGGGTCTGGCGGACCTGCGCCTCGGGCGGGAAGGCCGTATCGGCGAAGTAGCGCCAAATCGCCTCGTCCTCCGTGCCCGGCAGCATGAGGACGTCGGCGTGCTTCACCCCGCGGCCGGCGCGGCCCACCTGCTGGTAGTAGGCGATCGGCGAGGACGGTGAACCGAGATGGACGACGAAGCCCAGGTCCGGCTTGTCGAAGCCCATGCCGAGCGCCGATGTGGCAACCAGCGCCTTGACCCGGTTCTCCAGCAGGTCCGCCTCGGCCTGCAGCCGGTCGGCGTTCTCCGTGCGGCCCGTGTACGAGGCCACCTCGTAACCCCGCTGCCGCAGATAGGCGGTGGCTTCCTCGGCGGCGGCCACGGTCAGCGTGTAGACGATCCCGGAGCCCGGCAGCTCGCCGAGGTGCTCGGCGAGCCAGGCCAGGCGGTGTGCGGCGTCCGGCAATTGGACCACTCCCAGCCGCAGACTCTCCCGGTCCAGCGGGCCGCGCAGCACCAGGGCCTCACCGGCGCCGGTCCCCAGCTGTTCGGCCACATCCGCGGTGACCCGGGCGTTGGCGGTCGCGGTGGTGGCCAGCACCGGCACGCCGGGGCCGAGCGCGGCCAGCATCGCGCGCAGCCTGCGGTAGTCGGGGCGGAAGTCGTGGCCCCAGTCGGAGATGCAGTGCGCCTCGTCCACCACCAGCAGTCCGGTCGTGGCCGCCAGCCGGGGCAGCATGTGTTCCCGGAAGTCCACGGAATTCAGGCGCTCCGGACTGACGAGGAGGACGTCGGTCTCGCCGCGCTCGACCTCCTCATGGATCGCGTCCCACTCCTCCGGATTGGCCGAGTTGATCGTCCGCGCCCGGATACCGGCCCGTGCCGCGGAGTCGACCTGGTTGCGCATGAGTGCCAGCAGCGGAGAGACGATCACCGTCGGGCCCGCGCCGCGCCGCCGCAGCAGCGCGGTGGCGACGAAGTACACCGCCGACTTGCCCCAGCCCGTGCGCTGCACCACCAGCGCACGCCGACGCTCCTCGACCAAGGCCGCCACCGCCCGCCACTGATCCTCCCGCAACCGCGCCGAGCCCTCCGGGGCACCGACAAGCTCGGCAAGGACGGCATCGGCTTCGGCACGCAGCTCCACGGTGTCCATGAGCCCCATGCAACCCGATTCCGAGGGCCGTCGGCCAATTCACTCGGCGTGAGGGCATCGCGCGGACTAGCCATCCGCCCGGCGCCGATGGACTCGTCCCGAACGCCTGCGCCCCGCCACAAGGATCCTCCGTTGACGCGTTTACCCAGGTCAGAGCCTCGGTCCCGACTGGGTTTCGTATGCCGTGCTCATGCCGTCGCCTCCCGGCTCCTCCCTGTCCGTCTCCTTCGCCGTCCCTTCTCCTTCTTTCACCGGACGGCAAGTCCTGCCCCTGCGCCGGGCGGCGGGCGCCACGGCGTCGGAATCGATCTCGGAGGGAGGCATTCCGGCCGGTGAACAGGCCACCCCGGGCAGGCTCCGGGGCGAGTGTCGGACATCGGCCGGGGCATATTGTCCGTCTCCGCGCCTCGTCTATCGGGCGCCGGACACGGTCGTGCCGATCGCGCGGGCTCCCGCTGTTCGGCTCGATGGAGTACGCCGAGGACACGCCGCGGGTGCCGCGCGGCCCAGCGTGCGGCGGTTGAAAGCCCACGACGGCGCACGGGCGGTGTCGCCGCCGGCTGTGGCCGGTCCTGGCCGATCGGGTGCCCTGTCCCGGCAACCGTACGAGGCACGAACCGACGCCTCAGGCGTCGCCGGGCTAGCCTTTGGGTAGGGATATAAGCCACGCACGAGCAGATACCACTCGGTGGCCCCAATTGCTCGTTGCCGCATCCAAGTTCGACAGGAAGAATTGAGGTCCGCTCCCCGCACGGCTCGTCCGTGATCCGGTTGGGCTCTGCTGCGGTGCGCGGTCCCTCGCATCCGACCTCGCCCGCAGTGTGGGCGCGTAGCCGAAGGGAGGAACGTGACCTTCGGATTCGCCTCGTCCTCGGCGGGCACGTTGTCGACGTCCGCGTCCACCGCTTCCGCCAGTCGCCTGCTCGAGCCGGCCGAATGGGCCGCCGCCGGAATCCCTCTGCTTCGCAACCCCCGAGAGATCGTCAGCGGGCTGCATGCCCGCCATCGGCCGAGAATCTCCACGGCGATCGTGGCGGTGCTCGATCCGGAGGAGCGGCTGTGCGCCAGCGCTTCGTTCACGCGCCGACCGGCCCCGGCCGACGGCTGGATGTTCCGCAACGCATTGCTCGCGCAGCTGCGCCGGGTGATTCCGCACGACCTTCGGCGCCGGACCCCGGTGCGCACGGCCATCCTCGTCTACTGCCGTGAGGGCGACGCACGTTGGACGGAGGAGGACGGTGCCTGGATGTGGGGCCTGCGTGACGCCTGCACGCTGCACGGGCTGCGGTGCGGGGCGTACATCACGCTGACCCACGACGGCTGGCATGTGCTGGGCGAGGGGCGCAGTGGACGCCGTCCCAGCGCCGACTCCACGCCGGAGCCCTTCGCCGTGGCGGAGGCCCCGGCTCTCACACCACGCACCGGAGGCCCGGTCTCCGAGGTGCTGCGCCGCGCGGCGGCTCGCTGAAGGACGCGACGGTCTCAGCCCGGGCCGCCGCCAGGGGCCGCAGCGGGCACGCAAGTCCGTCCTGCGCCCGCTTCTCTTCCCTCCCTCGCCAGGGACAGCGGGAGCCCCGGGGCCGAGAAAGCGGAGGGTCGCGCCACTGCCGAGAAGCAGGCCGACTCATACGCCGCCCACAGCGGTCGTACGCGCCGTACACGATCCGCCGGCCACGTCGCCCCCGGCACGGCTGCACGGCCTCGGTCACCGAGCGGCCGGCCCCGGCAGACAGTGTGACGTCAGCCGGGGCCCGGTCCGGCTCCCGCCCGGCGACCGTGACTCCACTCAGGACGTCTTGGCCTGCGGCCGGGGAGCCGCTCCATGACCGGAACGGCCGCCGGTCGTCCGGGCATGCCAAAGGCCACGCCGTGCGCACACCGCCGAAGCGGCACTCTCGTCACCCCGGTGCCCCGAGGCGCCGGACCCGGCTCAGAGGCCGGCGCCCAGCACCGCGTTGATCTGCTGCGGATCGCCGCAGACGATCAGCAGGGCACCGGCCCGGGCGTGGGCCAGCGGAAGGGCCGAGGCGGCAGCGGAAGCCGGGCCCCCGTTGACGGCCACGACGACCACGGGGCGGGAGGCGGCACGGGAGACGATGGCTGCGTCCGCGCAGAAGACGTCGTCACCGGCGTCGTGCTGCGCCCAGTAGGAAGCTTCACCGAAGGACAGCTCGTGCTCCGCCCACGGATGCTGGGCACCAGTGGTGACGACGAGCACGTCGCCCGGGGCGCGGCCCGAGTCCAGGAGCAGGTCCACCGCCTCGTCGGCGGCGTCGAGCGCGCCACCGGGCGAGGCCGGGATCAGCTGGATCTGCGGGACGGCCGCCGTGGCGGCGGGAGCGGCCGGGCCCGAGGGGACCGGCTTGGCCGGAGCCACGTCACGCGGCGCACGCTGCACCGGCGGTGCCGGCCGCGGAGGGCCGGGACGACCGGGGCGGGTGGCCGCGGGGCGGGGGCCGGGTACGGGGCGGGGGGTCGGCGCGGTACGGCCACTGGCCGGAGTAGCGCGGGGACCCTGGGCACTCTCGTGAATCTGAGGCTCCTCGGGAATGAGAGGCATGAGCTGATATTTATCAAACATTGGTGCGGCGCGGGTGACCGGGTGGCACATCAGTGCGACCAGAAACGTCAGAAATCGAAGCCGAGCTGGCCCTCGATCTCCGGAACGCTTCCGTCCGCCCCGCTGCGAACCTTCTTGAGGTGCCGCCACTGAGGCAACGCATCAAGATACGCCCACGACAAGCGGTGGTGCGGGGTGGGCCCCCACTCCTCCAGTGCGGCTTTGTGCACGGGCGACGGGTACCCGGCGTTGTCCGCGAACCCGAAGTCTGCATGGTCGACACCCAGTTCGGCCATCATTTTGTCGCGCTGAACCTTGGCTATCACCGACGCCGCGGCCACGGCCACGCACGATCGATCGCCCTTGATCACCGTGCGAACCTTCCAGGGGGCGCCGAGGTAGTCGTGCTTCCCGTCGAGGATCACGGCGTCGGGGCGGACCGGCAGGGCGTCCAGCGCACGGACCGCGGCGAGCCGCAGTGCCGCCGTCATCCCCAGGTCGTCGATCTCCTCGGGAGAAGCATGCCCCAGCGCATAGGCCGTCACCCATGTCCGCAGGACCTCGGCCAGTTGCGTGCGCCGCTTGATCGTCAGCAACTTGGAGTCGGTCAGCCCCTCGGGCGGACGACGAAGTCCGGTGACCGCGGCGCAGACGGTGACAGGTCCGGCCCAGGCGCCGCGCCCCACCTCGTCGACACCGGCAATGACCTTTGCTCCGGTCGTGGCGCGCAGGGAGCGCTCGACGGTGTGAGTAGGCGGTTCGTACGACATGGCGCCCTTAGCGTACGCCGCCCGGATCATCACCCGACACCCCGGTCGCCCGACCGCCGCACAGATCACCGGCGCGCGGGCTCAGCGTCCGTAGGGCCGGAGCAGCGGGAGCATCAGCGCGTCGATCATCTCTTCCAGATCCTGATCACTCCATTCGCTGGCGCACATCTTCGAGCGGTACATCATCATGGCCGGAACGGCGTCGAGCACATAGCCGTTGAAGGCGTCCGAACGAACCTCTCCCCGCCCTATTCCACGGGTGATGACCTCGCCGAGGAGCCTGACGGTCGGCTCCACCACACCTCCGACGATCACTTCCTGGAAGCGCTCCGCCTGAACTTGATCGCACTCGTGAATCACCGAGCGCAGCGCCACGCCGGGCAGCGAGTACATGATCTGTCGCACCTGCCGACACAGAGCCAGGAGGTCCTCGCGCACGCTGCCGAGGTCCGGGGCCATCTCCACCCGAGGCAGTCCGGCCACCAGCGCGTCCGCGACGAGGTCCTCCTTGGATGTCCAGCGGCGGTACACAGCGGCCTTGCCGGTCTGGGCGCCGGCCGCGACCCCTTCCATGGTCAGCCCTTTCCAGCCGACCTCGCCGAGCTGTTCCAGTGCGGCGTCCAGGATCGCGCGCTCCAGCACCACGCCGCGCCGACGAGGGGAAGCCGCCCGGGCAGAAGCGGCCGTCCAGCGCGAGGTAACCATCCGTGTATCTCCAACATGCAAGGTGAGCGGGGAATCCGGGGCGAGTGCACCGCGACGCAGCAGCAGGGGACGCGAGGCGGGGCACGGGATTAAGTGAACGCTTGCGTTCACTGTCGAGGACTCACTACCGTGGACGCGACAGTGAACGTGATCGTTCACTAACGTCTTCGTGGGGGACCCATAGTGACAACCTCTCAGCTGCTCAAGGACCCGAAACCGGGCGTGGCCCGCCGGGAGGGGCATCCCGGCATCGCACTCACCGTCATCGCAGCGTGCCAACTCATGGTGGTACTCGACGCGACCGTTCCATCGCGCGTTTCACCGTCCCCGTCTTCGTCGTCGTCCGTGAGGAACAAGCGGGGTTCGACCACGCCCTCGACCAGCATGTCAGGCAGCGGCGGCTCTTTCGACGGTTCGGGCACCGGAACGACCGGAATCGTCTGGAACCCCGCCAGCACCTCCACCACTCGCTCCCACGTGCCGTCCGCGTTCCAACGGGTCCAGCGGCTCATGAGGGACTTGCCCACGCCATGATTCATGCGGGAAGCGGCCTCACTCCACTGCTTCGCTGACCGCGCTTTCCAGAGGATCGCCTCGACCGCGTCACGAACTGGTAGCTCGGTGGACTTCCCCGATCCTCGGCCGGTCCTCGTGACGATTGGTTGGATCAACACCCACGCCTGATCGGACACCTCAGCCGGAATGCGCAGACGGCGCTCTTTGAACCACGCGCCCACGGCACAGCCCGAGCGTCCCTTGCGTACCGGGACGGGGCTCTGGAGGGTCACCTTGACGTCGATGAGATCGATCACATCCGCCCGGTCCTCGTCACTCATCAACGGCATCTGGGCACGGGCTCGTTCGGCGAGGGCACAAAGATCCCTGGCCCGGCGCTCCGCGGCTCCCGTCTCGCGCTGCCATGCGACGGCCTCCTCGCGGAGTTTGCTCAGCTGGCCAAGTTCGGCGTTCATGGGCGCGGTGGCCTGGGTCACCAGTTGGACCGCGGCGTCTTGATCCAGCCCTTGCCGTGCGGCTTGGACTGCCGTGACGGACATCACCGTGGCGATCGCCTTCTCCTGGACCACGATCTGGGAGTCGAGTTCCTCGATACGGTCAGCCTGCCCGCTGCGCGCGCCGAGCGTGACATCGGCCCACTCCCGGGCCAGCTCCATCAACGCCTTCCGATTCTTGAGGAGCTTGCTGATCCGCCGCCACACCTCCTCCTCGATCCGTTGGGCATCGATCTGGCTACAGCCGCACGCCGGGCTCCCCGGGTGACGGACTTGTTTGCCCGAGCAGGTGTACTTCCGCCTGTCTGTGGTGGTCTGGAGCTGCCCGACGTAGTGGGCTCCGCATCGGCTGACGATGCGCTTGGAGAGCGGGTATACATGCGAGCGTCGACGCAGTGCTCGCTGCGCACCGATCCGGGCGGCCGCTTCCTTGAGCTCCTGGACTTCCTCCTTCGTGAAGACTTCGTCCAGCTCGATGACCACGGTGGCCCCGAAGACGGGGTTGCCGTTCCTGTCGACCTTGGTGCCGCGCCCGGATCGCGCGTCCTTGGAGCGCGGGTCCCTGAACACCTGCACTCCTTCGAGTACCGCGCGGGACATCACGCGCGCCCGGAGGTTCTCCCGGGACCAGGGGACTCCCGAGAGTGTCAGCATGCCCTCCGCGTTCAGGGCGACCGCCGCCTGGGTCCAGTTCTTCAGCTCGTGCACGAGAAGGTACCGGGCGCGCCGCAAAGTGATCGCTTCACCCTTCGGAACGTCCTGCTCCTGGTAGACGTCCAGGACCAATCGGCTCTCGCCCTTCTTTCCCTGGTCCTGAATCCGCCAGCCGAACGGCACCGTGCCACCGGTGTAGCCGCCCTCCTCCGCCTTCTCCTGAAGGCCTCCCTGTGTGCGGTCCCGGATCTTCTCGCGCTCGTCCTCCGCATAGTCGGCGCCCTTGCGCATCTTCGAGCGACCCGTCGGGGAGGTGTTGTCGTAGTCGTCCTTGACGACGGCCACGAAGACACCGAGGTCTTCCAGCTCCCACACCCACGGCCAGAACGCCCGTCCTCGGCGGCCGATGGCCCGCTCCTCGTAGACCACGACGACATCGAATGGGCGGGGCTCGGTGCGGGCGTCCCGCATCAGCCGGCTGAGGTCCTTCCGTTTGTGCGCCTCCAGGCTCCCGCTGAAGCCCTCGTCGGCGTACGTGCCTGCGTGCGACCAGCCCTTCGCCTCGATGTACTTGGCCGTCTTCTTGCCCGTATAGGCAATGCCGTATCCCTTTGCCTGATCCTCGGTGGACACGCGCAGGTAGTCCACGGCTCGCAGTTGAGGAGCGGAGGTTGCACGCCGATCGGTGCCGACGCTGTCCGTGACAAGTTCTGTCATCTTCGTCCCAGATACTCAGGGCGTGACGGGATCCCGGAGAGCTGTAACCGCGCCCGGGATCGCATGCGGACAGGCAGCGTAGCTCTGTTCTCGCAAGAGCGCCGGTACACTCTGACCAGGCTGTTTACCACTATTCGGGCTCGTGGTCGTCGTCGCAGTCTTCGCGCAGAGCGTTGCCGAACAGGATCCGCGCGAAGCGGAGTCGTTCGGTCCTGCTCCAGCGGCCCGCACACCACCGGACCGTGATGCGTCCCGCTCCCATGTCTGGGAAGCGGTCCTCCGGGCCGGGCTTCACCGGGCCGGCCGGGGCCTTGGGCGAATCGAGCTCGCGATCTGTCGGAGCAGTGGGGTGCTCCAGATCGACGCGCGGGCCGTGTTCCATGTTGTGCACTCGGCTTGGCGCCGGGCGTTGCTCCATCAGCATCCACCGTCCAGGGCACCGTCAAGCTCCGCATGCGAGTCTGGCGCCCAGCCGCCATGGAGAAGGATGTCCAGGGGGTGCGCTGCTTGAGCGGGGACAACAGCGCCACCGAACACGGGGAGTTGGGTGACGCGGGACAGGCCAGTGCCGCCGGTCACCCATCGCTGCGGCAGAAGCATCCATTCGCCGAGCTCGGGGGACAGACATCGGGTTCCGGAGACGGTACGGCTGAGGGCGGGGCCGCCGATGACGCTTCTCCAGCGTCGGATGGCGGAGAGACACTCGGCCCACCACTCGTTCCCGAGACCGGTCAGGTCCGCCAGTAGCACGCTCAGCGCCCGTATGCGGGTTTGATCGGGTGAGCCTCCCGTAGACCGCGGGCAAGGTTCCACGGGGCGAGGACTGCGGGTTCCAGCCGGAGTGGAGAGCAGGCCCCGGACATGCGCGATCACCAGGTAGGGGCCGAGGACCCTGATGGTGCTGGCGATGTGGTGCCACAGGCCAGAGCGGGTGCCGCGGGCGAGCGCGGTCCGAGGGCTTACCACGGAGAGGCCCGGGCAGGGAAATCCAGCTGTGAGTACACACACGAGTTCGGTCTGCGACCCGTCGATGGTCCGGATGTCGCCCCAGCTGAGACTGCGGGGCCAGTGCCGGGCGACGACCTGAGCTGCGCGGGGGTCAGCTTCGATGTGCCAGGCGATATGGCCTCCGAGTGCGGCCTGGACACCAAAGTCCAGGCCGCCCGCGCCGGAGCACAGCGAACCGATCAGCAGATCACCGGCGGCCATGGCGGGATCCGACGGCGCAGGTGCGCGAACGGATAGCGCGGCGTGTGTGGGGCTTGCTCATGGATCCTGCCGTGCACCGTGCAGGACCAGCTCCGCGGTCGCCGTGGCTGAAGCACGGTCGGTTGATTCCTGGCCGGGCGAAGACCAAGACGTCCTCGTGCTGGATCACCGCGAGCGGGATGCCCTGGCGGCGTGCGTCGCTGACGTTCTTCATCTGGAAGAACGACGGGCGTGTGATCACGCGGCTGTCGCGGATGCCGGCGAGTAGCGCGACGCAGCGTTCGGCGGGGATGAGTCCGGCGGCCTGGCCGGCGGCGAGGACGGCGGAGGGCAGGTCGATGAGTTCGCCGCGCTCGCGCCACGGGCGCGTGGTGACGACGACGGTCCCCCCGGGGCGCACGACGTGTCGGCACTGGGCAAGGATCTGGGTGAAGGCTTCCAGGAGCCGGTCGGTGGAGACGTGGGCAAGGTTGGAGGGGTCATGGCTATAGCGATAGTCCCTTTTCACCACGCCGCGTTCGCCGGTCTCACGGGTGGAGCGGACCTGTCCGTGTACGGAGTTGCCGTAAGGCGGTGAGGTGACCACGAGGTCCACCTCGCCGTGGAGGGCGGCGGGCAGGATCTGGGAGAGCTGTCTGGCGTCTCCGCAGTGCACGGTGCTGGTACCGGACCCGCCCTCCCGGCTGGCGGAGGCGGCGTTGAGGCGGGCCAGTCTGGCCCACTCGGGTTCGTACTCGACGCCGAAGGCGCTGCGGCCGAGGTGGACGGCCTCGACGAGGGTGGTACCGATGCCGCACATCGGGTCGAGGACGAGGTCGCCGGGGCAGGTGTAGGTGGAGATGGCATGGGCGGCGATCCGCGGAAGCATCTTGGCGGGATGAGCCGCCGAGCCCGGCACGTAGCGGCCTTTGCGCTGCGCTGGGGCCGAGGTGGGGGCGGTGTTCCACACCGAGAGCGGGGAGGGCATGGGCGTTCTCCTCTGCCTTGGCTTACCCGTGACGGATCGCCGAGAGGGCGATCAAGTCGCAATGGGCAACCCCGCGGGAGGTGTCCGCGGGAAGGGCGGGTACGAGGCGGTCGCCAACGGGGTGGGCGTAGGCGACGACGATGTGCTGGAGGTAGCGGAAGCCGGCGGTGCGGGCGGACGCGATCAGCGTGCCGAGCGGGTCGGTGAGGCGTCCGGCCTCCCGGCGCTGGCGGGTGGCCAAGAACAGAAGCCCGCCTGCGGGGAGGAGCCGGTGGCCACGGTGGAAGAAGCCGTGCCAGCCGTCCTCCAGGGCGTCGGCCATCTCGGTTCCGCCAGCCGCCAGGTCGTCGCTTTGGGCGGGGAGGGCGTCGGGGTGAAGTTCGGCGAGAAGGACGGACAGCCTTTCCGTGCCGTCCTCGTCGTCGGCCGTGGCCGTGAAGGGAGTGGTCGGGATACGGGCGTCCATACCCGGTGCCGTGTCCCGGATCGCGATCTTGAGGAGCGGAACGGGCCGGTGGCCGGGACGTCCGACGAAGTCGGTGCGGATCTTGTCGATGGCCCAGGCCGGCAGCACCGCGCCGGGGATGGGAGCGGCGTTGGGCTCGTCCGGGCCAGGGAGCCAGACGGTCGTGGGCAGGGGATGGCCGGTACGTGGACGGGGAGTGATGGAGTTTGCCATGGGCTGAGCGGCACCCGGAAGCAGGATCCGGCCGTGCTCGTGCTGACGTGAGTAATAGGGAGTCGGTGGCTGATCTTTGCCACCGCTTCACATGTGTTCGATCTCCCGGGCAGTCGTACCGCGATCGTTGCAGGCTCCCTGCTTTGCCTCAGCGTGTAGCGCATTTACGCAGTTCATCTTGTATGCGAGCCAGTCGCGTGCCATCTGCGAGCCACCACCGAACCGGTGAGATCCGCCTCTGAACAGAGGCTCGGATCAAGGTTGAGAATTTCTTTGTTCGATTCGCGTTGGTCCGTCTGAGGCGTCACTCCAGGCCGTCGCGAGAGAGCCCGGGCCGGGCCATCGCACATGCCGGTCCATGCGACCGGCGGTGACTCGGCACTGGTCTGTAGGTGGGTCGGCGGTGACACGGAGGCCTGGGAGGGGTGGCGGCGGAAGTAGTCCACGTCCTCATGGGAGATGCGCCATGCACCACCGTCACCAACCCCACCGTCCCGACGCCCGCCTGCAGAGCACCCTTCGTTCTCCGCTCGGGGAGCTGGAACAGGAGTTCCTGGCCCTCGCCTACGGCGCGGAGCCGCTCTCCTTCCCCGCGCACATGGTGTCCGACGAACCCGACCGTGCAGCGTGGCCGGTCGACCGGGTCCGCACTCATCTCGCTCATCCGTCCACCCGCGCCGAGTTGCGCGAGCGGACCTGGCGTGAGGTTGTCCGGCGCGCCCGCGAGCTGGGCGAGCCGTGGGATGTGGTCGCCGTGGCCATGACCGTGCCGGTACTGCGCCGGATGCTGGCTCGGCTGGCCCGGCCCGCCCATCTGGAGCGTGCCGAGGTCGAGCAGGAGGCCTTGGCCGCCGTCGCCATGGCCTTGTGCACGGTGGACCTGGGGACAGAGCGGCTGGACCGGGAGCTGTTCCGTACAGCCGACCGGGCCGTGCACCGGCTGGTGTATGCGGCGCGTCGCCACGCCCTCCGTGAAATCGGTGCGAACGCAGCCTCTCTCGACCATCTGTGCTGCACGTCGCAGGCAGACCACGGTGAGTCGGTGGATGAGCTGATGGTGCTGGCCCGTGCCGTGCAGGCGCGGGTTGTTGACGTGGCCGAGGCGCGGCTGATCGCCCGTACGCGCCTCGAAGGCGAGCCCATGAGCCGCCTTGCGGCCGAGCGAGGGGTGAGTGTGCGTCAGCTCTACCGTCACCGCAGCGCCGCCGAACAGCACTTGGTCGCACATCTGCGACGCCGACTCCAGGACCTGTAGGACACCCAGCCGAGTGATCCTCGGTGGCGGAATGTCAGTTCTCGTCGGCAGAGTCTCTATTCACCATGACGGCGGCCCTGCCCGGCTTCGGCTGCGGGCCGGCCGTTCTGGTTCGGGGCGGCGGCCGGCGCCCCGAACCGAGTTCCGCACGGTGCGGGGTGAGCACGACCGTCTCGTGCTGACACCCGAGAAACCCGCCCTGCCGCACCCCATGAGGAGGTCGGCCCCGGGTCCAGGGCTCTGTTCACCCCGCGCCTGTCTCTCCCCTGCACCTCGGGCGCCCTCGCGTCCTGCTCCCTCTTCCACCCTGCCCGACTGCGTGTTCGATGGAGGTTTTGCTGCCATGTTCGCGAGGCTCCGTCGGTCGTACCGGCCGGTGGTCCGGGCGCTCGGCCACTGGCTCATCCGGTTGGGATTCGTCGCGGCCTGCTCCACTTCGGTGTTGCTGGCGGACCCACCTTACGTATGGGCGGTCGCGGACATCCCGACCGTCATCACGAATCTGCGGAACTGGATCGTCGGCATGCTCGCCGGGCTCGCCACCCTGTTCCTGACCTTCGGCGGGGTGCGCTACCTGATGGCGGGCGGCGATCCCGGCGAAGTAGAGGCCTCCAAAAGGGGGTTGAAAGCTGCGGCCATCGGCTACGGGCTGGCGATCCTGGCCCCGGTGATCGTAACGGTGCTGCAGAGCATCGTCGGCGCCGGCGGGGGCAAGCGGTGATGCGCACCAGGCGTCTGGGCCGTGCTCTGCCGCCCCTGTTGCTGACTGCTCTCTTGGTGGTTCCGCTCGCCCAGCCGTACTCCGCCTACGCCGTGAGTACGGTTGCCTTCGCCCCGGCCGCCCCTGATCCGCCTCAACCGGAACCACAGCCCGCGCCCGGCCCCGCAGCTTCTTCCCCAGGGCCAGAGCCCGGACCTAGGCCGGATCCCACACCAGGCACCACACCATCTCCGGGCCGCCCCGCGCCGAAACCGGAACGGCCGTCCTCCCCCGAGCCGACGCCAGGCGCCAGCCCTTCGGCGTGCGAGGCCGCAGGCGTCGGATGTGACAAGGCGACCGGCTGGGGCTTCCTCGACATCCCCGGCATGATCATGAACGCGATCACCTCGTTCCTCGGCACGCTGATCGAGCAGATCATGAAGCCTGCCCGCGAGTTCCTCGCCGACACCCTGCTGGCCACCCCCGACGTCACCAAGCACGCCGACGTCAAGCGGCTGTGGACCTGGATGCTGAGTATCACAGCAGGGGTCTACGTGCTGTTCGTGACCGCGGGCGGCATCACAGTGATGGGCTACGAGACCGTCCAGAACCGCTACGCCCTACAGCAGATCGCCCCGCGCCTGCTGCTGGGCATGGTGGCGGCGGTTGCCTCTCTGACGGTGATGGGCAAGGCGATCAGCCTGTCCAACGCCCTCGCCCACGCGATCATGGCCACTGACATGGCGGACGCCGGTCAGGGCATGGTCGAGCGCATCCTGCCGTTCGCCCTGTTCGGCGCCCTGGGACTGCAGCTGTACCTGCTCATCCTGGCGATCGTGACGACGGCGTTGGTCTTGGCGGTACTGATCGGCTTCTTGGTACGCGTCGCGGTGATTGCGCTGCTGGCCGCGTTCGCGCCCCTGATGTTGGCGTGTCACGCCCATCCGCTGACCGAACCAGTCGCCCGCCTCTGGTGGCGAGGTCTGGCCGGATGCCTCGTCATCCAGATCGCCCAGTCGATGACGTTCGTCCTGGCTTTGAAGCTGTTCTTCGCTCCCGGCGCCACCGCCCTGGGCATCCCCAAGTCCGACCAGCTGGGCACGATGCTCGCCGGAGTGGCCCTGTTCTGGGCGCTGTTCAAGATCCCTGCGCGACGCCTTCGGGGATCTGCACCTCCACGTCCAGCCGCAGGTCGACGGCCAGCGGGCTTCTGCCCACATCGGAGACTCGACGCAGCCGACGCGTGAGTTCGTTCCGAGTCGGCCCTTGGACGCTCGCAGGGCGCCGGTTGTGCTCGCGCACAGCGCGTTGCACCGCTTCCAATTCGTGCAAAATCTGTGCGGCCTCGGGGACCATGCCCTCGCCCGTGCCGCGCAGCCGCCCGATCAGGTGGGACAGCGGATCAGTGTCTGTCATCGGCGCGCGCAAGCTGGTGACCAGAAACTTCTCCTGCACCAGCGTGCCGAGCAGTGTGCTGATGTTCCGCGGCTCGGTTCGGGGAAAGGAGGCGGCCAACTGCTCGGCGAGGGCAGCGAAGCGGACCGGCCCGCGCGCGAGGTCCTCGATCGTGCGTACCGCGCTGGTTCGCCGGACGGTGGCTCCCATCGGTCCGCCATGCGGGACGTGCAGGCGTCCACCTCGGCGCGCCGCCAGGTTGTTCAGGACGACGTCCAGGCGCTCCAGCAGCGCGGGGCACGCCTCCAAGCGGACGATGACGTCGTCCAGCCACTCGGTGTCCACTCGCGCCACGGCCCGGTGTGCGTCTCCCCATCTCGCGTACGGCGTGGAACCCATGCGGACCAGGGCCACCCCAGCGAAGAGGCCGAACGGGGTCGGCCGCCCGGTGGCCCGCAGTACGTAGCGGACCGTGGCCATGGCCGCGCGCCGGACCTGCTTGGGTCGTGCCGGCCGCCCGGCGCAGATCACGTCGACCCGCGACGCGAGATCGCCGCTCGCCTGCCGAACGGCATCGGCGAACCGTGCATCGGTCCACACCTGCTTCAGCCACCTGCCGCACGCGTCCGTGTCGAACGGATCCGGCCACCATTCCGGCAGACTCGTCAGCGGCATCGCGGCGGCCCGGAGCAGGGCCGTGCCCGTGTGCTGGTAGAGCTTTCCGTCGCTTCCCATCCCAGTGCCTCCGCCATCAGTGCTGTGAACGGACGGGACCGGGGGCTGCAGCGCCCCCGGCCCCATGCGCGAGAGCCGTCAGACGGCGCTCGCGCAGGACGAGGCGCAGGAGGGCGCACACCCGTCACCGCTGCCGCACGCCTTGGGAAGCAGGTCGGCGCCGACCTCCGTGACGATGGTCAGGTCGATGTCGAACGGGTCGGCGGGCGCCTCGGGGACGGCCGTCGCGCCGAACGCCTCGGCGTTAGCCCTCGTGTACGGGGCAAGCGTGGTCGTGGTCATCGCACTTCCTCTCCTGTCAGTGAATCCGAGCGGTTCGTCGTGCTGCCTGGCCGGTGTGCGGTGGTGCCGCACATCCGGGCGGGGCCCTGCGTTCGCACCCTGCGGTGCGGCCCCTCTCCGGCTGAACGGATTCCGTGGGGGACGTGGATTCGAAGCAGCCGGAGAGGGGAGCCAAGGACACGGGCGGCGCTACGCAGCTGGCCCGCGTAGAGCGTGGTCAGCGTCGTGCCGGTCACCAGGACGGGCAGGAGCAGCAGCTGGAAGGCGCCGAAGCGAGACCGGCGGACGTACTTTGTCGGGTGTCGCGGGACCCATCCGACCCGGCCCAGCAGCTGCCGGAAAGACCGTTGCCACATGGTGGTCGCCGCGCCACCAGCCTCCCTAAGACGGTGGAGCCGGCGGCGTTGACGACCGCTCGCGGCACCGTGATCAGCGCCCCTGTCCGGGCCTGCCAGGCAATGCGGTGTGTCCCGTGCTCTTCCAGACGGCCCAGCACCGTAGTGCGGTCCGCCTCACACTGCTCATTCCGCGTTACCTCCAGCCGGTGGCCAAGGCGCCAAGGGCCGGCGCCTCGACGAAGAGCCTCGCCGGAAGCAGTCGGCGGCGGTACGCCGTCAGTACGCCGTTCGTCCGCCGTCTGTCGGCGCGCGAAGAGGCAGAGGCGCGGCGTACCGCCGCGCCTCACGCGTGGCGAGGCTGGTCGGTCCAGTGCCTACCGGAAACGAGAAGCGGCGATGGACGTGGTGGACGAGGAACGCCTCTGCAGGCGGACGCCAGTGCGGCGTCATTGGGTGAAATTGACCGACTGCGCCGAGCCGTCGGGCATCGCGCGCAGGCACGTACGCGAGGCTCTCGAGGGACGTGCCTCGCCAGAGCGGGTCGACGACGCCGTTCTGGTCGCCTCGGAGCTCGTGGGCAACGCGCTCAGGCACACAGCCGGCGGTCCGGACTGCATGTGCGTGGAGGTCTACAGCGACGCGGCGGTACTGCGGGTCCACGACGCGGGACGGGATGCGTCCAGGGTCCGGGCACGGTCCGCAGGGGTGTCGCTGGATGAGCTGACGGACAGTGGTCTCGGGCTGCTGCTCGTCGGGGAGTTGGCCTCCGGCTGGTCGGTTCTGTCGACCGCGATCGGCAAGGAAGTGGTCGTGGTCCTCGCCCTGGGTGCAGGTGGGCTATCCGAGTGGGACGTTCTTGCGTACATCCCAGCGGTACGTCCGCCCCTCACGGCGAAGTTCCACCAACTGGACGGCAGAAACGGAGAGTTCGACGGCCGGCCGAGCGCGGAGTCTTGAAACCGCCTCCACGACGGGGGCGGCGGGGCGGCGACGGTTGTTGTACGCAATGCTCAGGTGCGGCCGGAAGACGGACGTCGGCTTCTTCGGGGCCAGACCGACGCCGCTCCCCGCTTCGGCCAGTTCGTGGTGCAGCCAGAGCAGCGGCTCCCAGGGACCGAGGGACAGGCGGACGGCGCCTCGGGAACCGGCCAGCGGCATGGCGTGTATGGAAAACGCGGAGGGAAGCAAATCCTCAGCGTCCAGGGCCAGGCCTCCCAGTTGGCTGAGGGTAACGGTGCCCGGCGTTCCCACTCGGGCGAGGGTGATGTGCAGTCCGTCCGTCGGCACCGGATCGAGGCCGAGGGGCGCCAGCTCCTCCTGGCAGTGCCCAGCGAGAGCCGCGAGCCGCTCATCGTCCGGGAAGGTCAGCATCCAGTAGTACGCCCGGCTGCCGTCCGCCCAGCCGGGACGTGCCCAGTGATCGGTCATCTCATCGAGCGCCCTGAAAGCCGCCCAGTCGTGGGCCGCTGTGACCGCCGGGTCGTGCGTGTCGGCGGGTGGGTCGGCAGGGAACGCGGCGGGGTCGGCGCTGAGCAGCGGCACGCGGCGTACTCCTTCGGGTTCACACGGGCCCGGAGTGCGACCCCACCCGACGGCACCTACGACGCGGATGACGCCATGGCCAGGGCCGCTGGCTGCGAGCTCCAGGTCCGGAACTCGTCGCCATAATCGCGTACCGCAGGGTGATCGCGCCACGGCCCGGCCTGTTCGTGCAGGTCGCGTGAGCGTTGGTAAACGGAGCTGATCGGCGTGTCTCCGCACAGCCGCAGAGCCTCGCGGCCCAGCGCCATCGCCTGGGCGATGTCGGGCAGGCGTTGCTGCAGCAGCGCCGTAGCCACGTCGAGGCGTACGAGCGAACGACTCCAGGAGGAGGATGAGTGCTCCACAAGATCGTCGATGTGCTCGGCATCGCGCAGAACCAGCACCGTGTTGCTCAGGGCCACGTGTGACGTGACGGCGTTGGCCAGCGTGCGGGCCCGTCCGTACGGCTCGAAGGAGATGCAGGAGGTCAGCCCGACGGGTACTTCGTGGAGGTCGGAGAGGTGGAGGGCCTGCCCGACGACCCGCTCGACGGCCCGTCGGTCGCCCGTCTTGCCGAGGGCTCGGGCTCGGCCGTTGGCGAGCAGACGGATGGACTGAGCGTGGCGTGGCGCCCGCTCGACGGCCGCGGCGGCGCAGGCGTCCGCCGCCCCGTACCGGCCGGCGTAGTAGAGGCTGAAGGAGAGGGTGCCGCACGCCCAGAGCTCTGTGTCCAGGTCTCCGATCTCATGGCCGAGTTCCCGGGCTTCGGCGCAGTACGCCTCCGCAAGCGCGAAGTCGCCCATGTTCACCGCCATGTAGCCGAGCAGGCCCGAGGCGCGGGCGGCGAGGCGGAAGAGTTCCTTGCGCACACGAGGGGGCTGGCAGCCGTCGAGGAGGGTGTGGGTGAGCTGCCGCGCTTGGCGGGCCTGGGGGCGGAGGACGTACGGTCCGTCCTGTTCGTACCGGCTGGTGATGCCTTCCAGGGAGGCATCGAGGAACGCGAGCGTCGCGTCGTCTGCGTTGCTGGCCATCAGCTGCCGGGTCCGGGTGACGATGTCCAGTGGGTTCTCGTCGTCTTGGCGCGGCGGAGAGGGACTCGGCGGCTGCCGGCGTGTGAGCGGCTCTTCCACACGATCACGCGCACAGTCGGCGTACGCCGTGGAGAACAGCTCGGACACGGCACTGCCCAACATGTGCTCCAGCACCCGGCAGGCATCAGGGCGGGGCAGAGTGAGTAACTCCCCGCCGTACCAGCGGTCGAACTGGCGTGGAGAGACCTGGAGGGACTCCAGGCGGGGGTCACGGTCGAGCTCCGCCAGCCTGGCGGCGGCCCGCTCGTACTGGGCGGCGAAGGCCTCGTGCGTAGTCAGGTGCCGTTGCTGGAGCAGCTGCCGGAGCAGCGTTGTCCGTGGCATGGCCCACCCTCCCGGTGCGATGTGCGGGACCGACGCAAAGGCGCGTGCCGACAGTGGGGTGGTGGCGATACGTTGCCCATCGGTCGGCCATGGCGCACGCCCATACGAACGCGCGCTCTGACTCCTGACAGCATGCCGACGCAACCACCAACTAGGCAATATGTCTGGAGATGTTGACCCGTATGGGTTGTAGAGGCGTCGTCGGTGCGGAGAGACTTCCGGCATGGCCTTGAAGAGAAGCCTGGTCCCTCAGTCCGTGTACCGGAGACAGCTCGCGGCACGGCTGAAGGAGCTGCGCGACGCAACTGGGCTCACCCTCACCGAGGTCGCCGATCAACTGGAGGTGAACCAGGGGTCACTGAGCCGGATCGAGAACGGCGAACGCGGTACGACCCCGGTCCTCGTCCGGGCTCTGCTGGACCTGTATGGCGTCGAGGACGAGGACCGGCGTGCCGACGTACTCGACCTCGTCCGGGCGGACAAGGAGCAGCAGAAGCCCTGGTGGCGGAAGTACTCGACGGTCCTCACCCCGACCCGCTACGACGGCTACCTTGCGCTGGAGGCCGGCGCGACACACCTCGCCAGCTACCAGCCGATGCTCGTGCCGGGGCTGCTCCAGACCGAGGACTACGCCCGTGCAGTGATCTCCCAGATGCGGAAGGACCTGTCCCCGCCGCAGGTCGAGGCCCTGGTCAGGGTCCGCATGGAGCGACAGAAGAGCCGCCTGGGCGGTGAGGCCCCGGCCAGGCTCTGGGCGGTCCTCGACGAAGCAGTGCTGCGCAGGACGGTCGGCTCCGTCGAAGTGATGCGCAACCAGATGCGCAAGCTCGTGGAGGCGAGCGAGCAGCCCAACGTGACCGTGCAACTACTGCCGTTCTCCCTAGGGGCGCATCCCGGACTGTACGGACCGTTCGTCATCCTGACCTTCCCGGCCCCCACGCCTGACCTGGTGTGGCTGGAGAACCCAAAGAACTCCGTGTACCTCGAGTCCCGAGAGGACGTCGACAACTACACCGATGTCTTCGACGAGTTGAAAGGCAGCGCCCTCGACCCATCGGAGACGCGCACCGGCATCGCACGCATAAGCAAGGAGCTCGAAGAGTGAGCACGTCCAGCATGGCCGCCCCGCACGAAGTCACGGCAGCTCCGTACGACGTCGATCTCGCGTACGCGCAGTGGCGAAAGAGCTCGTACAGCGGGGGCGCCAACGACTGCGTGGAAGTTGCACAGCTGGGCCAATGCGCCGCAGTACGCGACTCCAAGGACATCGGCCGCCGGCCACTGCTGGTCTCGAACGTGGCCCTGCGCACGCTGATCGGCGGGATCGCCCGCGGGCTCATCGGTGAGCCCTGAGCAAAGGCCCGGGAGCAGAGCCTCACGTCACGCGGCGCCTTCCAGCGGCTCGCCGCAGAGGCGCTGGCCGGGCCCTTGGTGAGCTGAGCGGAGGTGACTCATCACCCGGTCGAGACGCAACACTGGAGCGAACTGCCCCGATTTCACGGAGGCCGACCTCTCCTGACTTCCGCACGGCTTCATTTCCGGACACCGCCCATTACTGCGCCCAGCGTCGGCACCCGGGAACTCACTCGGTCAACTGTGTGGACGCTGAGCGTGAGGCGCAGCACGACCCCATGCCGGCTGACCAACTCGCTCTGCCGCCCGCCCATCTCATGAGCCAGATCACGCCAACTCGATATCACTCACATTGCGTCTGCAACGCAGGTACGAGAGGATGTTCGATGCGTTGTGCATGCTGAACGCTGCGAGATGAAGCTCTGGCGCTCTCAGCGCACAACACGCTTACGGGTGGGTGGATGAAGTTCAACGGCTCCGCTCAGGCCACCCTCGCCAAGGCCCGGCAGCTGTCGACAACATCGACGACACGCCTGGGCTAGGCGGGCGAAGCACCCAGTAGACGCATACGGGGACGAGGGGATTGTCTTGACGGGGTGGGACATTCACCCGGCCGGGGTGTACAAGGTGCTGACCGACTGCGGCACCGCTGCGAAGGACATGTCGGACGCGGGCAGCGCGATGCAGAAGAACCTGGAGGAGGCCGCTTCCGCGGCTGGCACGCTGACCAGCCAGTTCGGGCCGTACACCAGCACGGCCGGGCTGGTCGGCTCGGCCCTCGGCCAGTTCATGCAGCACTGGAGCCGTGACCTGGTGTACATCGCCAAGCGCACCTCCAGTTCTCTGCACGGGGCGGACCAGGCCACCCGCTACTACATGGCCGGTGACCTCGAGCACGCCGCGAACGCGCAGGGTGAGGCGGCCAAGGAACCGAAGGTGGACATGCCCGGCAGGGGTCAGACGAGCCACCGCACGAAGGGCCGCTGACGATGGGCGACGAGGCGAAGCTGATCGACCCGTCCGGCATACCGCACTTCATCGGTGACCTGGCCACCCTGGACACCGATGTGATGCTGCTGACAGCGGACGCGGGCCAGTTCCGTGCGTCCGGCTCGGACGTGCACACCACTTTCCAGCATCTGTCCTCCTTCTACTCGGCTCCTGAGGCAGAGCAGTTGTTCAGCACCACGCGTCCGGTGCAGAAGAAGTCCGACGTCTTCGCCGGCGATCTGGAGAAGGTCGCGAACACACTGTCGGACTACGGTCTCGAAGTCCAGCCTCTGGTGAAGAAGCTGGACACGCTGAAGGCGGAGGCAACCGCCTTTGTGAACTCGGTTTCCGGGGACGACGACTGGCGCAAGGACCACGACAAGGTCGACCACAACAACGACCTGTGGCACGACGTCAACCACACGGTCGCCGCCTTCGAGGCCGCGGAACGCAAGGCCTACAACAAGATCATGGCTCTGATCAGCGGCACCCCGCTGACAGCCGACGACGGCTCCCACAGCTGCAACATGTACGGCTTCAAGGCCGCCGACCTCGACCACGCGAAGGAAACTCCGTGGGGCGCACCCGCAGAGAAGGAGTACGAGGGCTGGTCCTGGCTGGCCCACCAGGGCAAGCAGGTATGGGACGGTTTCTGGTACGACGGCGTGGTGGGCACCGTCCACGGCCTGGGTACCCTGGTCGGCTGGGACGGCGCCGACGCCGCCGGAGAAGCGTGGAAGAACCTGGCCAAGCTCGGCACCGGCATCGCCATGACCTTCGGGACCTTGGGCACCTGGGGGTGGGTGCCCGACAAGGACCTCCCGTCCTGGCTGCGGGACTCCCGCCACGTCCTCAACCAGACCGCCAAGGGCTTCGTTGCCTGGGACCAGTGGAAGACCAACCCGGGCAGGGCCGCGGGCGCCTTCGGCTTCAACCTACTGACCGTCGTGGGTACCGAGGGAGCCGGCGCATCAGCCTCCGGCGCCGGGAAGGCCGGTGCGGCAGGCCGCACCATTTCAGCCGTCGGCAAGGTCGGCCGGGCCGTCGACCCCATGACGTATGTCGGCAAGGCAGGAAAGTTCGCCTTCGTCAAAGTCGGCGAAACCTTCACCGCACTCAAGAACCTGCACACCGGCGTGACAGCCGACCTGCTCAAACAGGCCGACGCTCTCCGCTCCCCCAAGATCCCGGACAACGCGATCCCGTACGTCGACGCGAAGACGGGCGAGCTCGTCTACCTCACGACCAAGGGTCACGTCCTCAACGCCGACGGAAGCCTCCACCAGCGCGCCAGCGAAGCACCTCACGAACTTTCCGCGAACGACCATGAGGTCCTTGGTGCGGAGGGGAACAGAGATCACTCGCATGGCCTGGTCGGGGCCGGCGCACGAGCCGAGCACACCGCTGGCGGCGCCCATACTGGAGAGCGGACACCAAGTCAGACAGGCAGAGGCGACGGCGGTCACGCGGCTTCACACGCAGGCTCGTCCAACCGAACGGCTGGTGCACAATCAATTGACCGGCCGGGAGGCGGTAGCGGAAGAGGGGGGCACGGCTCTCCCGGGAGGGGACACGGCGACGGCGCCCACGATGAGCGGCACCAAGAACTGACTGCTGCCGAGCGCAAAGCCATCCAAGACGAGCATGTCCGGAAGGCCAACGGAGATCCTGAGTGGCGAAAGGCCCACTACGACACTCTCGGACGCAGAAGGCCCAATATCGGGCTTGTGGACGGAGTCCAACTCCCTCAGCTAGCAAAGGATGCTCAGGGACACTTCATCGCCAAGCATGATTTGCCGAGCGGCCCATCCGAAATCCGGTTCGGCTCGAAGCCGCTCCCGCGAGGCACCACACCCGACGATGTTCTGCCGACCCTCGACAAGAGAGCTGCGGACCGTCAGGCCTATCGGGACCTCATGAACGCACAGAAGGCGTTTGGCGAAACGCCATCCACACCGCACCACGACGCCCTCACCACCGCACAAGAGACATACGACAAACAGCTCGGTGACGTGCCCCCCAACAGCAAGATCTCGGAGAAGCTGGGCGAGGACGCATCGAGACTCCATGCGATTCCACGCACCTTCAAGGTGGTCGAAGTCATCCACCTCCCGAAGACGGCCAATGGGGCCAACATGTTCGACGGGGCCTACAGGATCAAGGACGACGAAATCCTGATCGCCGAGGACAAGGCTCCGGGGAACGACCTCGACTGGCGGCAGGGGCGTGCCGATCCCGAGGATCCCGCGAATCCGAACACCGGTGACGACGGTGGCGCAGCGGGCATGCGAGTGAAGCAGGGCACACTCCTGTACCTGCGGACCATCTTCGGCGAGATGGCGAAGCGCGGGGGTCATGATGCCGAGCTTGCACGTGAGTTCCGGAACGCACTGAAGGCGAAGAAGTTGAGATATGTCCTGGTAAAGGCCATGGAGCCCGACGGTTCCCTCTATGCTGGCGCCGTAGTGGAAGAATTGAAGATCTACTGAGAGAGGGAGCACGTGGTCATCCACATTCCCCGCCACGACTTCCCCGTGGACAACGTGGACGAGGCCATGGCGCCGATCGTCCAGAGCACTGAAGAGGTACTCTCGGAACTTGAGACGTCAGAGTTCGACCGCTTCGACGCTCTGGATTACTCACTGACCGTCGCCAAGTGGGCCTGTCTAACAGATCCGATGGTAGGGGAACTCCCAACATGGGAGGCATGGGCCACGGCAATGCAGGTTGGTTCGGGCCTGTTCATCTCGGGAGCTGCCAAGGAAGGCCCTGTCCCGTGCCGGATTGGGCACAAGGGTGAGATTAAGAACCTCCCCGCAACCGGCCCTCAGGAATACCTGCACGCGAGTAATTGGCTCACCTCATACTATCTGGCCGTAATCTGCCGCGAAAATGAGCGTCTCGACCAACTTGCCCGTGTTCCCGTCTCGTTCCTTCGCGCGTCCGGAGCGGAGTTCGACGAATACATCTACGCATGGGTGGAGACCCTGCAGAACGCCTGGTTCGGCCGCCAGGAGACCTGGGACACCCTGGTGACCGCCGTCAACGGCACAGATCCAGCGGCGCCCCACATCGCCAGTGCCGAACTCATGCTGAAGATCCTCTATCCACCACTGGAAGTGTTCCATCGCTACCAGCGTCAAGAGCCGGAACGGTTCAACGCCGCCCTGGCAGAAGCACTCACCTGGCACCGCGAGTACTGGACCAGTGATGAGGCACGGGCCAAGAGCAGCGAGGGACTTGTGGCGTTGGGTCCACTAGCCATCGCCTGTATGGCTTTTGATGCGGATATCCCGGTCGAAATCGAGTCCGAGTACCTCCCCAAGTACCTCTTGGAGCGTAGGTGGATCGGCGCAATCCGTACTTGATGAATTTGAAGCCTCCCGTGAATCGTTGGTGGCCACTGAGAATCGCAGAGGATTCGGCTCCATGAGAGGAACGATGGTTCGACATTAGTATGGGAACACTGCATCCTGTGCGGATTCGGCCCGATGATAGGTTCAAACGAGTGATATCCCGGGACACTGTGAGCCGTACGGCACTGAGTCGAGTCACGTTGGTCGGTGAGCAGCGTCGGGTGGATCTGGTGCTGCCGTCCCAGGAGCCGGTCGGGCTGTTGTTGCCTGAAGTGATGCGGCTTCTCGGCGACCGGGTGGGCCATCGTCCCGAGGACCGGCATCTGGTGACAGCCGACGGCACTGCCCTGGAGCCGGAGGCGACTCTCGAGTCGGCAGGAGTGCCTGACGGTGCCGTGCTGCGCCTGGTGCGAGTCGAGGACGCGCCGTCCGCTCCTGCGGTCCATGACGTGAGTGATGAGGCAGCCGGCGATCTGGATGTGCGGGCCTGGCGGTGGAACGCCCGGACGCGGCGGATCGTTGCTGCGGGCGCCGGTGTCGTGTGGGCGCTCGCCGCCGGGTTCGTCGCGCGCGAGGGGTTCGGCGCCAAGACCGCCGGGTCGGCGCTCCTTGCGAGTGCGGCGGTGGCTACCGTAGCCGGTGCTCTGCTTGGGCGTGCGGGGCGTAAGGGGCTTGCCGCCGCCCTGGTTGTCCTGAGCGCTGCTGTGGGTGTGCAGGGCGCCTGGTCGGTTGCCGACGCTCAAGCATGGGCGGGGCCTGTCCGGCTGGCAGTGGTGCTCGCGGTCGTGATCGTGGCGCTGTCACTGCTCGGCTCGTTCTCGCCGTTCGGGCGGGGTGCTCTGGTCGGGGCCGGAGCACTGGCCGGGGCCGGAGTGTGCTGGGAGGTCGCTTTCGCGGTCCAATCCGGCGGAACGAGCACGGTCGGGTCGGCACGTGCCGGGGCACTGCTCGCCGTGGTGTCCGTGGTGGCACTGGGCGTGCTGCCCCGGTTGGCGCTGGCGGCGGCGGGACTGTCCGCATTGGACGATCGGCGCTCTGCGGGGTCGACGGTCAGTCGTTATGAGGTGACGGCCGCCTTGGCCGCCACGCATCGGGGGCTGGTGCTGGCGACAGTCGTCACCGCGATCTCCGGTGCCGTCGCCGCAGTGTTGACGGTGCGTACCGTGACGGTGTGGACGGTGCTGGTGGCTGTCGCCGTCACGTGCGTCCTTGCGCTGCGGGCGCGGGCCTACCCGCTGGTCGGGGAGGTCGTCGCGCTGCTCGCGGCGTCCATGACGGTAGCGCTGCGACTGGCCTGGTTGTGGCTGGAGCGCTCCGGAGCGGCGGCTCCGCTCGCCGTTCTCGGCACGTTGGTCATCCTGTCCTTGGGTGTGCTGGCCGTGCAGCCCGCCGAACATGCTCGGATACGGCTACGCAGGGCCGGCGACGTACTGGAATCAGTAGGTGTGATCGCGCTGCTCCCGTTGGTGCTCGGAGTGTTCGGCGTGTACGCACGGCTGCTCGGCACCTTCGCGTGAGGTGGCGGTGATGACGAATTCCGGCCGTTGGCAGGACGCCGTACTGCGCGAGCTGCACGCTGGCTCTGCCGGCGAAGTGCGCGAGCAGCACTCCCCGGCAGAAGCGCAACCACACCTGCCCGAACACCGCCCGGACGAGGATGGTCTCCAGCTCGGGCAGCCGGCCAACCTGCACACCACGGTCCCTGACCCGCATACGTGCAACGCACCGTCGGTCCCTCACACCCCGGCTCAGGCAGCGCCACCGCACCGTGCGAACGACGCTCTACCAGCACCGCAGGCCCAGGCTCACCTCGACACCGGCTCCCCCGTTCCCGGCGCCGGGGCAGCACCACAGACCCGAACGACGCCGCCGGACGCCTCCTCCGCCGTGCGCCCGCGCCGCCAGGCCCGTCTGCCGATGGCGACACCCGAGCCCGTACCGACGCTCGACCCGCGCCTTGCCATAGCGCTCGGTTCCCCCCGTAATGGCGACTCACTCGCCCGGCGTTCAGGCCGGTCGCTACGCAGGCTGACCTCTTCAGCCGCGCAGGAGGTCACCGAGGAGAGCCGGCTCGGCAGCCTGCTGCAACAGCCGGTGACCACAGGCCGGGCGATCGCTGTGACGTCGATCCGCGGTGGCGTCGGCAAGACCACGACCGCCGCGTTGCTGGCGAAAACGTTCAGCCACTACCGGCACGACCCGGTGCTCGCCCTTGAAGCCGACGCCGCCCTGGGCACGCTACCGGTGCGGATGGGAGCACAGTCCGTACGCTGGTCGTGTCTCGAACTCGCCCGCATCCTCACTCCGTCGATGCAACTGACCGATGTGACGGGGTACTTGGTGCCAGTGGCGGACGGCGGCTGGCTGCTGCCCGCCGGCCAGGGGCGGGTCGGCGCTCCGTTGGACGTTCCCACCTACCGCACCGTCATGCTCGCTCTACGTCGCTACTTCGCCGTCACAGTCGTGGACTGCGAAACACTTCCTGGCGAGGTGGCTCGTACCGCGATGGACACCGCGCACGCGCGTGTGGTGGTCGCCCCACTCACCGCGGAAGGGGTGGGCGGAACCCGGATCGTCCTCGACTGGCTCGGCCAATTGCCGCATGCCGCGCTCGCCTCCACCGTCGTGGCACTCACCTCGAACACGCCCGACGCGAACCTCGATCTGAAGGCTGCCACAGCACATCTGCGGGAATCCGGAGTCACCCCCGTGCATCTGCCCTACGACCGGCACCTGGCCGGTGGCGGACCGATCATGCCCGACCGGCTCGGCGAGGCCACCCGCCGCGCGGCCACCCAGCTCGCCGCCGAGGCACTCCAGCGGGCGGTGCGCGTCCGTTGACCCAGCAACAGGTCCACCGTCCCGCCCGCTCGACACACCCTCTGCTCCCACCCAAAGCTCGCACGATCGAGCCCCCGCCGAACCTGCCCGAAGGCAAGACCGGCAGCCCGGCAACCGCTCTGCTGCCCATGGCTGGCGTCATGAGCTCGGTCGTGATGATGACCGTGATCCGCTCCAGCCAGTTCGCAGGCCTGGGCGCCGTCGTACTGGTCATCGCGCTGCTCGGTGCGGTCACACTTTTCCTGTCACAGCGCGGGAAGACCCAGCGGCTGCGCCGCATCCAGCGCGAGCGGTACCTGGAATACCTGGAGGAGCTGCGCGCCGAGTTGGGCGAGGCGCAGCGCGAGCGACGGCGTGCCGCACGGTTCCTCCACCCTGCTCCCGGGGCCTTGTACGACGTCCTGCGTGACCCCGCTCGTCTGTGGGAGCGGCGCCGAACGGATGCGGACTTCCTTCAGGTGCGGGTGGGTGTCGGTGAGGTACCGGTGCAGGAGCTGGCCATCGGCCGGCACTCGGCAGGGGGAGTACTCACTCCGCCCGATCCGTTCATGCTCAATGAGGCGCGTGCTCTGCAGGCCCGCTACACCACCGTGTCCGACCATCCCCTGACCGCGCCGCTGGACCGGGCCGGCAACGTCAGCATCATCGGCGACCGCGCGGACGTGCTGCGCGTCGCCCGGTCCCTGCTGGTGCAGGCCGCGGTGACCCACGCACCGGACGACCTGGCCATCGCACTCGCCGTACCCGGGGATCGTATCGAGGAGTGGAAGTGGGCGAAATGGCTCCCACACGCCCTCGACCCGCAGAACCACGACGGCACCTTCGCCACTCGGCGCATCGCCCCCAGCCTGGCCCAGCTGGCTCAGGTGGTCGGCACGGATCTGGGGCGGCGCGCCTCGTACGCGGCCGAAGTGCGCCGCGGGCTGTCCGACAAGAAGGCGCTCGATCTGACCGACCGGCTGCTCGTGCTCAGCGACGAGCACGGCGAGAACGCCGTGGAACTTCCGCGTCCGGACACTGCCGTCGCCCTGGACGACATGGGGGTCACAGTCCTGCACCTGCTCGCCGAACAAGTCCACGAACCCGATCACGTCTCCGTCCGCATCACCGTCGACGGCGACCAGGTCACGATGGAGGACCTGCGCGGACAGCAGATCACAGCGACGCATGGCGTGGCCGACCGCACCAGCCACCCCCAGGCCGAGGCCCTCGCCAGGGAGCTTGCGCCGCTGCGACTGTCCGCCGAGTCGGCCGCGGAAGGCACCTCCGTCTCCGGGCCCATCGACTTCCCGCAGCTGCTGGGCATCGACGACATGGCCACCCTCGATGCGGCCCGGCAGTGGGCGCCACGCGGCGAGCGGGACTTCCTGCGCGTGCCGATCGGTCTGGACGACCGGCACCAGCCGGTGCTTCTCGACTTGAAGGAGTCCTCCGAACTCGGCATGGGCCCGCATGGGCTGTGTGTCGGCGCGACAGGTTCCGGCAAGAGCGAACTGCTGCGCACCCTAGTTCTGGCGCTGGCGACGACGCACACGCCGGATGATCTGGCGATGGTCCTCGTGGACTACAAGGGTGGTGCCACGTTCGCCCCGTTCGCCCCTCTGCCACACGTGGCGGGCGTCATCACGAACCTGGAGAACCAGGCCGGTCTGGTCGAGCGCGTGCACGCCTCCCTGGCCGGTGAGATCAAGCGCCGCCAGCAGGTCCTCAAGGATGCGGGCAACGTCACTGACATCGGACACTACCGCGCGCTGCGCGCCACGGACCGGCCTGATCTCGGACCGCTGCCGCATCTGTTCGTCGTCATCGACGAGTTCGGTGAACTCCTCACTGCGAAACCGGACTTCATCGACCTCTTCCTGACCATCGGACGCATCGGCCGTTCCATCGGCGTCCACCTGCTGCTGTCCAGCCAGCGCATCGAAGCCGGCAAGCTCAGGGGCCTGGAGACATATCTGTCGTACCGGCTCGGTCTGCGCACGTTCTCGGCGGACGAGTCGCGTACGGTCCTGGAGACCACCGATGCCTTCCATCTCCCGCCGCTGCCCGGCTTCGGCTACCTGAAGGTCGACACCTCCACCTACACCCGCTTCAAGGCTGGCTTCGTCTCAGGTGCATACCGCGGTCCCGTCGAACGAGACTGCGAAGCCGCCGCCGCACCTCTCGCCCTGCCGTATCCGACGTTCAACGCACCCGCCGCCGCGCAGACAGCCGCGTCGGACGAAGACGCCCCCCTGCCGCGCGAGCGCGAGACGGGACCGACGGTCCTGGGCGTCGCGGTCGACCGGCTCACCGACGCCGCACAGCCGGTACGCCGGATCTGGCTGCCGCCGCTGCCCGAAGCACTCACCTTGGAGACGGCCGCGGGCCCCGTACAGGCGTCCGCCGACGGTCTCCGTCTCACCCAAACCGGTGGCACATTGCGGGTACCGCTGGGTGTCCTCGACGATCCGGCCCGGCAGTGGCAGGGCTCATGGATGCACGACCTGAACACGGCAGGTGGGCACACCGCCGTCATCGGCGGCCCGGCCTCCGGCAAGACAGCGCTGCTGCGCACGCTGGCGCTTTCCCTCGCTCTCACCCACACCCCACGTGACGTCGCCGTCTACGGCCTGGACCTGGTCGGCGGCGGGCTGAGCGCACTGGCGGACCTGCCGCACGTCGGCGGCATCGCGACCCGTATCGACCATGAGCGCGCCGCCCGTACCGTCGCCGAAGTGCGCGCCATGCTCGCCGACCGCGAGGAGATCTTCCGCGAGCGGAGCATCGACTCCGTCGACCAGCTGCGGGCCCTGCGCGCCAGGGGCGAGCTGCCCCGGCTCGGTTCCACCGATGTGGTGCTGCTCATCGACGGATTCGGCGCTCTGCGAGACGAGTTCGCGCACCTCGACGACGACGTGGCCCACCTCCTCAAGCGCGGCAGCGGCTACGGCATCCATGTCGTGGCGGGCATGCTCCGCTGGAACGACGTACGCATCGCCACCCAGTCGCTGTTCGGCAGCCGCATCGAGCTACGCCTGAACGACCCGGCCGACTCCTGTGTCGACCGCAAGCTCTCCGCGACCCTGTCGTCGGACCCTCCGGGGCGGGCTCTGACGAACGGCAAGCTATTCGCCCAGGCGGCACTACCCCGCATAGACACGCACACCACCACGGACGACCTCGGCCCAGCCCTCGAACAGGCCGTGGCCACAGTGCGCGCCACCTGGCACGGCGGACTCGCCGCGCCCGTACGGGTGCTGCCGACCAGACTGCCGGCCGGACGCCTGCCCTCCACCGTGGCGCAGCCGCGTGCGGTCCCGATCGGTGTCGACCAGGAGACGCTCTCCACCACCGTCCTCAACCTGCTCGGCAGCGACCAGCACCTGCTGGTCCTCGGCGACAGCGAGTGCGGCAAGACAAACCTGCTCAAGCTGATCTCCCGCTCCCTCATCGACCGCCACGACAAGGACGACCTGGTCTTCGGCGTGTTCGACCCTCGGCGCGGCCTGCGGAAGGTCATCCCGGAGCCGTATCGCGGCGGCTACGCGCACAACGCCGCCCTCTCCCACGCGCTCGCCACCGGCATCGCCACCGAACTGGCCAAACGCCTGCCGGAAACTGCAGACCCCGACACCCTCACCGACGAGCCGTCCTTCACAGGCCCGCGGATCGTGATCCTCGTCGACGACTACGACATCCTCACCACTGCCGGACAGCAGCCGCTGACCTCGTTCCTGCCCTACATCTCCTCGGCGAGGGACATCGGCCTGCATTTCGTCGTCACGCGCCGTGTCGCCGGGGCTTCAAGGGCGCTGTACGAGCCGTTCCTGACGGCACTGCGCGAGACTGGCGCCACGGCACTGGTGATGACGGGCGACCGTACCGAAGGGCAGCTGTTCCCTGGTGTGTACGCCTCCGCCCGGCCGCCCGGCCGCGGCACCCTGGTCCGCCGCGGCCACCATCAGCTGATCCAGACCGCCCTCGCACCCGAGGCCGAGCCCACGGAGGCCCCGGCATGACCAACGACATCATCGCGCTCACCGAGAAGATGCCCGACCCGACTACGCTGCTCGCCGCCCTGCACGCCGGCGGCCCCGACCTGAGTCTGACCGCCACGGACGACGGGGCGGTCATCCAGCTGTGCACGGCTGCCGGCCGCCCCCTGGTCTCCGTCGAATCTCCCATTCTGATCCACGTGCCGGGCGAGGCCGAACGTCTCCTCGGCCCGGACGTCACCCCGCCTCAGCCGCCGTATTGGTGGACCGAGACACGAGCCTCCAACGCGATCCCCGAGGCCGAACCTCTTGCCGGATCGGTCTGCGGACGCCTGGCGATGCTGTTGGGGGGAACGACCTGGCCACGCAAGGCGGGCGGCACGACGGTCGTGGAGACTCCTCAGGACAGCGACGACGTCACTGCGACCCGGCTGCCGGACGGAGCCCTGCCCGCCGTCGACGTCCTCACCGGGTCCACCGCAGTGGTACTCGCCGACCGCCCAGTCCTTCCGCTCACCACCTGGTTGTCCGACGTCCTGCGCGCTACGGCAGCGTCCGACCGTGCCCTGCACATCGTCACTCCGCCCCATGTTCGCCTCACCGTCCCGCTGCGAACAGCCCTCGTAGGCGCACCGAACCGCTGGGTCATCAAGGATCCGGCAGGCGGGTACTACGACGGCCTGTCCGGCGCCGAACTCGTCTGGAAGGACGGCACCTTCGCGCCGACCGAAATGCCCGCGAAGGTCGCGGACGCCTTCACGAAAGGCACGAAACCCAGCGACGAACGCCGGCTCACCGTGGCACTCCGCACCGTCCGCTCCCCCGACGCCGACCTCGTCCTCGGCACCGCCCTGGAAACAGCCTGGCGCCGCCTGACCGGCGCCCCACCCGCCGGATGGGGCACAGCCGAGCCGATCAACCTCCCCTGGTCGCCACGCCAGCTGACCGATCTGGCCCGCAACCGCTCCCCCAAGCCCACCCACGCCTTGGCCATCGGAACCCCTGACCGACCGGCTGTCGCGACCCATCGCACGTCACGTACCACGGCCGGGATCGCCGAGGATGTCACGCTCACCATCGGATACCCGACGACCGAGCAGGTCCCCCTGGACGCCATCGAGCCACTGGCCGCCGAACTCGTCGACACCCATGGTCTGACGACCATGCTGACCACCCTGACAAAGGCCAGCGCCGACCTGACTCTGACTCCCCACCTCACCTCCCCGCCCATCCCCATCACATTCACCCTCGGCACCAGAGATGTCCGATCCACAGGACTCACCCACGCCCGCCGACCCCCACTCGCGATGAAGCCCGTACAACTCGGCACAACCACAGCCCCGGCCCTGCACTACCCCCTCGGCGACGGATCCGACTCCGACGCCTGGACAGCGCTCCAGACCCTCACCACACACCTCAAGGCCGGCACGCCGGAGGAAGAAACCCGCACATAGCGCGCTGGGGACCGACGCTGGACCGTGGCCAGGGCCCAATGGCAGACGACTCTCGCTGAACACAGACTCTGCCGTGCAGGTCATGTCCCCTGTGGTGGGCAACCGCGTCGGAGTATCTTCGGCCGTCGGGCAGATCGAGTCCATTCCTTGATGCATGGAGCCCGCCGGGGCTGAATCCGGATCTTGAGTGGTGGGTGCCTCTGCGGCAAAATCGGCATCCATGATCAAGGGGGAATCGACTTTGGTGGGTAGCGCGTTGGCAGGTCGGCTTCCCGGCTTGGTGCGTGTCGTACTCGTGTCGGCGGTTTGCTGCATCACAGCGGTCGGGTGCGGTGGGACTTCCACGGAGCCGACCGCCGGGGGCGCTGCCGGCTCGTCCGCTGCCGGCCCGTCCAGCAGCCGAGTACCGGTCGCGGACGCCACACAACTGCAGCCCGTTTTGCCCACAGGTCTCAACATGCCCGCGGACTTGTCCGAGGAACGAACGGTCCACGCCTGGGACTTGACGAAGGAACCTTCCCAGTGTCAGGACGAGGAGTGGCCCGATGGCTGGTGCGCCAGGGCTGGCGCAGTGGGCCTTTCTGCGTTCACCAATCTTGCCGATCAGGAACTCGGGATTCACCTGGTCTCCTTCCCTGACGAACAGTCGGCGGCGCAAGCCTTCAAAACGAGGGACAAATCAGATGACATGGGGCGCTATCCGGGTCCGGCCGGTGAGCCTGTGTATACGCTCGACCTCGTTGCACCGAGGGACTATTTGCTCTGGACGGGTAGAGGCACGACCTTCCGGCAGGGCACGGTCATCGGCAGGATCGAGTACGCATGGAAGCCGGGAACGCATGTGCCGGCCGACCGTCTGTCGGCAGTGACGCGCATGGTGATCCAGCGGATCGATGAGAAGGAAAGGGGCTTGAACCCTACGGCCTCGGCGCACTGAGGGGCCGGGTACAGAACACGTTCAGTTCGGTGTCCAGGGCACTGCAGATGCGGGAGACCGCGCTCTTGGAGATGCCACTGTCCGCGCCCAGGGCCTTGGCCAGGTCGTCCACGCCGCGGGGGACACCCCGTACACATGTGCCTCCATGATCACGGTGTAGAGGGCCTGGTCGATTCGGCGCCGGCGCTCAAGCAGTGACGGAATGAGACCTGGTGCAGACCTTGGGAATTGCCAGGTCCAGGCCCCCGGCCTACGTGGTCAGCACCTTCTCGCGGTGCCCGTTGAGCATCGCCGTGCGCGTCTACCTGCGCTCCCGCGGTGCGGCACCGATGTGGGCGGTGGCCTCGGCCTCGATTAGTTCACACAGGACCCATTGGGCCAGGCCACGGATCAACTCGACTTCGTCCGCCGTACGCAGTGACTCCATCAGCCGGAGTAAGTCAGGCTGGAACAAGGCCATCGCGCGTCCTCTCATTGAACGAGCCTCTCCACTCGCAGAGTTGCGCGGCAACCGCCCCATGACCAGGGGCTATACGGAGGTCGCCGTTACACCCCTCGACGGGACACCAATCCTCGGGTGCGTGCCACGCAGCGGTAGCCGGCCAATGGCGCTCCCGGTTTCCAGTCCCCACCCGGGACTCGAACCTCTCCACAGCACCCCCTCGACACCCTGACTGCCGAGCCAACTCACACCCCACCTACCGCTCCCCAAATTTCACGCCGTTGCACACTCGCGTGGGAGCCCTCCGCGAGAGCGCGACGGCCACTCCCGCCTCTGCGGGATCACCTCCCCGCCAGCGCATGCCCGGCCTGACAGCACTGCAGTTGGGTCCGCCGACCTTCTCAACCCACCGCGCCACTTCGAGGCCAACCCCCTTAGAGAACGCTTGTGTTCACGAAGGCCGACTCGCTATCGTCCCGAGTAGTGAACGCATACGTTCACTACTTCGTCTCTGGGGGACCTTCTGTGACGCACGACCAGATACAGACGCAGCCACCCGTGCCCGCGCCGCCGAGGCCTGCCTCACGCCCGTCACACCCGGGCATCGCTCTCGTGGTCATTGCCGCGTGCCAGCTGATGGTGGTACTCGACTCCACGATCGTCAACATTGCCCTGCCCCACATCCAGACCGCGCTGAACTTCTCCACGACCAACCTGACGTGGGTGGTCAGCGCCTACACCCTCACCTTCGGCGGCCTGCTGCTGCTCGGCGGGCGGGTCGGAGACATCCTCGGGCGCCGCAGGGTCTTCATCGCCGGCATCCTGCTGTTCACCTTCGCCTCGCTGCTCGGCGGACTCGCCCAGGAACCCTGGCAGCTGCTGGCCGCACGAGTCCTCCAGGGAATGGGCGGCGCGATCGCATCACCCACCTCACTCGCGCTCATCACCACCACGTTTCCCGAAGGCCCTGAGCGCAACAGGGCCTTCGGTATCTTCGCGGCCGTCTCCGCGGGAGGCGGCGCCATCGGACTCCTGGCTGGCGGGCTGCTCACCGACTGGCTCGACTGGCGCTGGGTGCTCTTCGTCAACGTACCCATCGGCATCCTCATCGCCGCACTCGCTCCGCGCTACATCAACGAGTCTGAGCGCCACCCCGGCCGCTTCGACGTGACCGGCGCACTCACCTCGACGCTCGGCATGGTCGCGCTGGTCTACGGGTTCATCAGGGCGGCATCCGACGGCTGGCGGGACTCGCTGACGCTCGGCGCGTTCGGCGCGGCGGTGGTACTGCTCGTCGCCTTCATGTTCGTCGAGAGCCGCGCCAAGGAACCGATCACCCCTCTGCGGATGTTCGCCGACCGCAACCGCTCGGGCACGTACGTGATCATGATCAGCCTCGCGGCGGCGATGTTCGGCATGTTCTTCTACATTGTGCTGTTCGTACAGAACGTGCTGGGGTACTCCCCCACCCGCGCCGGCCTGGCCTTCCTGCCGGTCACCGTGGTCATCGCGGTGGGCGCGGGGATATCGCAGCGGCTGCTGCCAGTGCTCGGCCCCAAGCCGTTCCTGATGACCGGTACCACCCTCGTCGCCATCGGCCTCGCCTGGCAGTCTTTGGTCGGCTCGGGCAGCTCGTACGTCGGCGGGGTGCTCGGCCCGATGCTGGTCTTCGGCTTCGGCATGGGGCTCAACTTCGTCACCGTCACCGTCACCGCTGTATCCGGCGTCGCCCCCCACGAGGCGGGCGCGGCCTCCGCGCTCCTCAACGCGACACAGCAGGTGGGTGGTTCGCTCGGCCTGTCCATCCTCACCACCGTCTTCGGCTCGGCCAGCCGCGACGAGGCGACCAAGCAAGTCGCGTCGTTCATGACTCGGGCTACGCCGGAGCAGAAGGCCGCGTTCGCCAAGTCCCACCAGCTGCCCGCCCCGTGGAGCCACGAAGTCCTCGCCCAGGGGATCTCCACAGCCTTCATCCCGGCCGCCGCCATGGCCGTCCTCGCGTTCGTCGTCGCTACGGTCGTCATACGCGTCCGCAAGAGCGACTTGGAAGCCCTCAGCGGCGCGGGCGGCGCCCCGGCCGTGTGACCCCGCGCGTCCCCCGATCACGGCGTCCGTAACCGATCGCCCCGCCCACCACGAGTACATGGGCCTACGGACGCCGTGCGCCGCCCTCTGACCAGACGTCTCGGCCCGGTGGTCCTAGCCCCGACACCAGGGAGCAAGTAACGCATCGGTAGGCCCCCCCGAGGGCCATTTCCTGGAGTTCATTGTGGAGTTCTCGCAGCCCGCTGCCACTTACGTCGCCGGTCTGGCCAAGTTGCCGGCAATGGAACTCGCGAAGTACGACCTGGCGGACTCGAAGCGGCACCGGAAGCAGATCCGTGAGGTGTGGGGGTTCCGGCTGTCGAGGCTCACGGATGAGGACCGGCGCGGGCTGACCGGACCGTTCTGGTCGAACATCAACCCCTACGGAACCTTCCGGCTTGCGATGGAGGAGCAACACGATCTCGGGGTTCCGGTTGCTGTGCCCCGCTCTCGTCATTGGCGGCGTCCGGGAAGCCCCAGTGCCAGCAAGTGAGGTAAGTCAGTGAAGGGCTTGTGGCCTGCTCTGCTACGGTCCAGTGGCCGGCCGAGGACTCCGGTGCGACTACCGGAACCTGGCTTCTCGCTCACTAGCGAACGCAGCGGCTTCACGAGCCGGAGCTGCCTTCTCGCGTGCGACGACCTCCTTCAATCCGCTACGTATCGGTGAGCCGTTGGTCTTCCGTCTGACGCTGGGTGCTGATGAACTCCTCCAGAGCAGCCGCCTCGGAGAACCCGAGCTGTTCGACCATGCCCCGGACAACTGCCCGGGGTCACGTCCGCTCGCGTGGAGAGTAGAGCGGCGCCACCGAGGCCCGCTACCCGGACCAGGGTTCACCTCCGCGCGCGCGGAGAGCAGTGCCGCCGCATCGTCGCTCCCCCAGAACGGCGCGGTTCACCTCCGCTCGCGCAGAGAGCAGTAGATCTCATAGCCCTCGGGCGCCTTCACCTGCGGTTCACCTCCGCTCGCGCGGAGAGCAGGGCATGACAGGGCCGCGTGACATGCTGCTCGGCGGTTCACCTCCGCTCGCGCGGAGAGCAGGTGGCGTTGGTGGTGCCCAGCCACGATTCGCCCGGTTCACCTCCGCTCTCGCGGAGAGCAGTGGGTCTTCGGCGCGTTGTCGGCGGCGCACTCCGGTGCACCTCCGCTCGCGCGGAGAGCAGTCACGATGGGGTCAGCGGAGTGCACGAAGGGCCGGTTCACCTCCGCTCGCGCGGAGAGCAGAGTACCCGCGGCCGGGCGGTGTGATGGTGCGGCGGTTCACCTCCGCTCGCGCGGAGAGCAGATCCGCAGACCCCTGGTTACACACAGGGCGATCGGTTCACCTCCGCTCTCGCGGAGAGCAGCATGAGCGTGCGTTCGATGACGATGGCGCGGACGGTTCACCTCCGCTCTCGCGGAGAGCAGTTGCTGTTCATGTGGGTCTCCTCGGTGGTCTTCGGTTCACCTCCGCTCTCGCGGAGAGCAGACCATGACGCCATGTCACGCCCTCCGGTTGTACGGTTCACCTCCGCTCTCGCGGAGAGCAGGAGACTGATGGCGCGCGCCTGTATCTGTATCGCGGTTCACCTCCGCTCTCGCGGAGAGCAGGCTGCTAACACTCGGTACAGATCCTCGGGGGGCGGTTCACCTCCGCTCTCGCGGAGAGCAGACCGCGTTCACGTTCGAGACCGGCCAACCCTGCGGTTCACCTCCGCTCTCGCGGAGAGCAGCACTCGGTGACGGCGTCCGGCTCCGCCTGGTCCGGTTCACCTCCGCTCTCGCGGAGAGCAGCGGCCCCGGGTCTCCTTGGTCTTCTCCAGCTCCGGTTCACCTCCGCTCTCGCGGAGAGCAGACACAGGGCGAACGTCCGCCGTCCACACGCGCCGGTTCACCTCCGCTCTCGCGGAGAGCAGGTGACCCATGGTCAGTTTCCTCCCCGCTTGGTCGGTTCACCTCCGCTCTCGCGGAGAGCAGCCAAGGAGGACCAGGACCAGGCCGAGGCCGGCAGGTTCACCTCCGCTCTCGCGGAGAGCAGCGCGCCGTACTGGAGCAGGTGATCAACACCCGCGGTTCACCTCCGCTCTCGCGGAGAGCAGGCTTCCCGACCTGGGCTTCTTCAGCCGCTTTGCAATTTCGTTGCCTTGGACGAGCGGGCTGGCCCTGTCACGGCGGCCTGTTGTGCTTGGTGAGGTTCCACGCCTTGGATCGTACGGCTCGTCTGTGTTCCGGTTAAGGCTTTTACGCAGGTGGGGACGCGTTGTCAGTGGGTTCTGTTATGGATTGGCGCCATGATGAAGCGCAAGTCGGTTGCCACAGAGCAGGATCGGGTCGAGGTTTGGTTATGGGGGAAGGAGCATGGTCTGCCGCGCCCCTACCCCGTGATCTGCCATCTGCTTGATACAGCGGGGGTGTTCCAGGCGCTGTGGGATGTCCTCCTGAGTGATCAGCTGCGTGTGAGGATCGCGCAGGCGTTGGGGTTGTCGGCAGGTGAGGCACGGGGGGTGCTGTCGTTCTGGGCGGGTCTGCATGATCTGGGGAAGATCACGCCGCCGTTCCAGGCGCAGGTGCCGGCGGCGTTCGCCATGCTGCGGAGTGACCCGGCGTTTGCGTTCGCTGCCGGAGCCGATCGGGAGCGGGCGTTTCGTCATGAGATGGCCACGCACTGGGCGTTGGCGCAGCTGCTGGCCGAGGCGGGGTATCCGGGCAATGAGCGGATGACGCGGCGGGCGGTGAGTCATCAGGTCGCGCAACTGTTGGGCGGTCATCACGGCTGTTTCGGGGTGGCCCTGCGGCCCAGGGAAGTGATGCATACTGACGCCTATCAGCCCGGGCTCGGCGGGGAGGGCTGGGCGGCTCAGCGGCGGGCGCATTTCAATGAGGTGCGGCGGGTCACCGGTGCCTGGGAGGTGCCGACGCAGCAATTGCCGGCGGAGCTGGCTGTGATCGTGAGCGGGCTGGTGGTCGTCGCGGACTGGCTGGCGAGCCAGACCGAGGCGATCGTGCCGCTGCTGCCTCCGCCTGGCTGGCAGGCCACGCCCGAGGAGATCGACGCTCATTGGGCCCGCTCCCGGAAGGCGGCCGCAGGGCTGGTTTCCACGGCTCGCCTGGGTCGCGCCCGGTTCACCGCCATGGGGTTCAAGGAAATGTTCCCCTTCTCGCCCAACGGCCTGCAGAGTGATCTGGCAGCGCATCTGCCGCAGCTGGTCGCAGCGAAGGGGACGGGATTGTTACTGGTCACAGCGCCTACTGGGGACGGTAAGACTGAGGCGGCCTTGTATGCGGCGTCGGTGCTGGGGCGTGCTGCGGAGGCGCGGGGGCTGTTCTTCGCACTGCCGACGATGGCCACGGCTGATGCGATGTATCCGCGGGTAGGCGATTTCGCAGGGCGGGCGCTGTGTGGCGAGCGGGCGTTGACACTGCTGCATTCGATGGCCTGGCTCAGCCCCGCCTACGACGCCGCCGCGTTCTCCGACCAGACGGGATCCGGGGTGGTCAGCGCAGATGAGGGCACTGCTACGGAGGCCGGGAACTGGCTGCGCGGATCGAAGCGAGGGCTCCTGGCCCCGCTCGGCGTAGGCACGGTCGACCAGGCGCTGAGTGCCGTGCTACCGCTGACCCATAACGCACTGCGGTTGTTCGGGCTCTGCGACAAGGTATTCGTGGTCGATGAGGCGCACGCGTACGGGCCGTGGATGCACCAGCTGATGACGCGGCTTCTGGAATGGATGGGCGCGTTTGGTGCTCCGGTGGTGTTGTTGTCGGCGACGTTGTCCGGGCGGACGGCCTCCTCGCTGGTGGACGCCTACCGTCGCGGAGCCGGATTCCTGGAGCCGTCCATGGTGAAACCCTGCTATCCGGGCTGGGTGTTCACCGATGCCGCAACAGGGGAGGTGTCAATCCCGCGGGAGGTGGGCAGCGGGCGGGCCCGTCGGCTCGACGTGCAGGTGCGGCCTGTGGTGTGGGACACCAAGGACACGGCCGGCAGTCCAGTGCTCGCCGGGGACCGACGTGCTGCCCTGCGCCAAGTACTGGAACCGGTCGTCACGCACGGTGGGACCGCGCTGGTGTGCTGTACCACGGTGGCCGAGGCGCAGCAGACTTTCCGGGATCTGCGCGCCGGCTTCCCTGATCTTGCTGCACGGGCGGGCGGGGTACGGCTGCTGCACTCGCGGTACCCGGCCCACCTTCGCCAGCGCATCACAGCCGAGTGCGAGGTCGCCTACGGCAAGCCGCGCTCACCTGAGGACGTGGCCAGGCCGCGTCCGGCGTCGATCCTGGTGGCCACCCAGGTGGTGGAGCAGTCCCTTGACCTCGACTTCGACCTGGTCGTCACGGATCTCGCCCCATTGGCCCAGGTGCTGCAACGTGCCGGCCGGGGGCGCCGCCACGCCCGTGGCAGTGCCGGCCGTCCTGTATGGGCCCTGCCAGAGGAGGAGCCACGTCTGGTCGTGCTCGAGCCAGTCGGCGACGACGGCCGCACCCTCGTACCCAAGACCTGGGGCAGCGTGTACGACGCGGGACTGCTCCAGCGCACCTCCCATGTGTTGCACGAGCGGGAGGAAGCCGGCATCGCCGTGCCCGAGGCGGTGCAGGAACTCATCAACACCGTGTATGCCGAGGACTTCGTGGACCAGCTGGACGGGGCCGCTCGGCGGGAGCTGCGCCAGAAGGATGCCGTCCGGCAGGCCGAAGAGGCGGCACAAGCGCACCTGGCCGAGATTGTCGCCATCCCTGCTCCGGCCGATGTGGCCGGGGACCTTCACCGGCTCAGCCGTCGGGAAGCGGGCGTCAGCGAGGAACTCCTGACTACCCGGCTGGGCGCGGACAGCGGACGCGTGCTGTGCCTGTACGAACAACCGGACGGCGCAGTCACCCTCGATGAGGTGGGCAGGCTGGCCCTGCCCCCCGCTGGTGGAAACGGCCTCACGCATGCGGAGCTGAGGCAGGTCATGGCACACGTGGCACCGGTGCCCGGCAGCTGGCTGCGCGGCGCCGAGGTCCACCCGGCGCCGCCGGCCTGGGACAACCATCCGGTGCTGCGTGAGGTAGCCCTGCTCCGGGTGGCGCCGGCCGGCCGCGAGGAGATCGGTGCGGTGTGGAGTGGCCACCTGGGCACCCGCACGATCCGGACCTCCCCCGTCGGCCTGGAAGCCGGTTAATCATTCCGGGCGACCAGAACCGGCGAACCGGCGTCCTTGAGCTACACACTTGGCTACGGTGCTCAACAGCCGTCCCGGCAGGGGCTGTTCTCCGGGGCCACGGCCGGGACAGCGTCAGCCCGCTTGCACGGGCAGGGGGACGAGCGTCGTAACGCTCCATGAGCCACGCACGGCTCACCTCCGCGCCTGCGAAGACCCCGAACCCATTGTGACCGGCACCCTGGCGAGAGGAGCCTGATGCCGACCAACACGCACAACTTGTGCGACGAACCATGGATCCCGGTCCGCTGGACCGACACTGCGCCCTCTCCCCACCCTGAACGGGTAGGACTGCTGGAGCTTCTGCTCCGCAGCGGCGACATCGCAACCCTCACGATCACCGACCCTCCCGCGCACTCTGCACTGCTGCGGGTCCTGTACGCGCTCACCGCCCGGGTAACCGAACTGGACGAGGCCGCCCCCGGCGACTGGGGAGAACGGCGTCTGGACATCCTGGACGCCGGCCAGCTCCCCCGAGAGGGGATCGACGCCTACGCCAGCCGCTACCGACACCGATTCTTTCTCTACGACTCCGACGGGCACCGCCCGTGGATGCAGGACGCCCGGCTGGCCGAGCAGTGTGATGCGGACAAGACCGCCGGGGTGAACAAGCTGATCGTGACACGCCCCGCAGGCAACACCCACGCCTGGTTCCGACACGGCAGCGACGCCCGCCCCGACCTTCCCACCGCGGCAGAGGCGACGCTGAATCTGCTGGTGTGGCACTACTACGGGCCCTCCGGCCGCTGTTCGGCCCGCGAGGTAAACGGCATCAAGACTGCCAGCGCCACTGCCGGCCCGCTGCGCACCGCCCTGTCCTACCACCCTGAAGGCGCCAACCTGCTGGAGACGCTGCTGGCCGGCCTCGTCCCGCCCGCGCAGACCGTACGGCGGCAGGACGATCCATGTCCATGGGAATGGGAGGAGCTGCCCGACCCCGATGACGTCCCGCCTGTGCCCTCTGGTCCGTGTTCACGGCTGACAGCATGCTCTCAGCATGCCCTGCTGCTCGTCCCCGACGAGGCGAACCCCCACCTGGTCCGGGATGCCTACATCACGTGGGCCTACCGCAAGGGCCGCATCCCCCGCGACGACAACTACCTGATCTGGCAGATCAGCCAACAGGGCAACCGCTACCCGCGCCCCGCCGACTCCCGACGCGCCCTGTGGCGGGACCTGGACGCCCTGCTGCTGAAAGAACCCCCCGGCACCGCCCAGCCCCAGCGTCCCGAAGTCTTCACATACGCCGCCGAAATCTCCGAAGACTTGCGGGTACGGGCGCTCGGCTTCGAGCAGGAAGGCCAGGCGAAGGACACCCAGTTCGTTGATGCCGCCACACCCCCCGTCCTCGGATTCGCAGAACAGCAGGCGCCCGCGACCGCACCGGCCGTGGGGCGGCTGCGGCGGCTCGGCGAATTGTACGGACGCCGCCTGGAAAGGGCGGTCAAGCGTGCCTGGGCCGAGTACACCAACGACTCGAAGGCGAATGGCGACACCTGGGCGGCCGAGGCCGCAGCCCACTACTGGCCGAGCGCGGAGGCAGAGTTCTGGCACCGCTTCCGTGAACTCGATCCCACCGGCCGCCAGCCGCACGCCGGCTTGGACCCGTCCGCCGCCCGGATGGCCTTCCTGCGCCTGGCTACCGATGCCTACGAGATGGTGACCGCCTCCATCACCCGCACGCAGCGCGGTGCGAAAGCCGTCGCCAACGCCCGGATCGAACTCTACGGCGGCCCGCCCAAGAAGACCGCACCTGCTGAGGCCGCGTAACCGGCCGCACCCCGCCCAGCCCCTTTGCCCGAAGAAGGCCAAAGATGCCCCCTGAGACCGACACCAATGATTCAGCGACCGGGCGGCGCCGCCGTCTGGTCGCCTACACCCGTTGGATCGAGGAACTCTGCCGGGAGGACCCTGGCGCGCGCACCGCGCTGCGCAGTGGTCTGCGCCGCGGACTGGACGACGTTCCCCGCATGCACCGATTTGTCTCGCCCTGGTTGCCCCAGGACCGGCGGGCCCCCGACAGCGAGGAGCGCGCGTACTACGCGGTGGCAGCGATGATCGCCGCCCAGTCTCGAAGTCCCCTCACCGCCCCCGAATCCGGCCAGCAGGACCAGGCCCCGTCGGCAGGAGATGCCGCCCCCACCATGGGCTATGGAACGAGCCTCGGCCTGGCCTTCGCACTCGCGGTGACCGAAAGCCCGGGTCGTGAACGCGAGATGCGGGAATCCACCGCCGAGTCGCGCCTGAACCTGCTCACCCGGCAGAGCATCAACGGCCTGCACCGGCACCTGCCCGCCGCCGTCGGCTATCTGCGCGATGTGGACGTGCCCGTCGACTGGCCCCAATTGCTCGCCGACCTGATCGCCTGGCCCACCCACTCCGGCCGAATCTCCCGCCGCTGGCTGCAGGACTACTACCGCCAACGCACCCAGACCCTGCGTGAGCAGGCCGACCAGGCCGACCAGGACAAAGTTGAAAACCCCGCTCCCGTCACCTGACCCACCGACCATCCGCCCCATGGCACAGCCCCGTCCACGCCCTCAACGACAAGGAGCTACGTATGCGCCACGCCGCCCGTTTCATCGACATCCACGTCCTTCAGTCCGTCCCCTTCGCCAACCTCAACCGCGACGACACCAATTCCGTCAAGACGGTCCAGTACGGCAACGCCCTGCGCACCCGCGTCAGCAGCCAGTGCTGGAAGCGCGCCATCCGCACCGTCTTCGAAGACCACATCGGTGAAGCTGCCTTGCGCACCCGCCGCATCGGCGAACGCGTCAGCAAGGAGTTGGAAATGCGCGGCTGGCCCACTGAACTGGCCCAGCGCGCCGGAGGCCACGCGGCAGCGGCCAGCGGAATCAAGTTCGAATTGGCCAAGGCTCCAGGCGACGCCAAGCAGACCGTGCCCAACAAGGTTCTCACCAACGCCCTGATCTACCTGCCCGAAGCCGCCGTCAGCGAACTGGCCGATCTCGCCGACCAGCACCGCGGCACGCTGGAACAGGCCAAGGACATCAAGAAGCCCGCTGACAAAAGCGTTTTGCCCACCGACGATGTGACCGCAGTACTGCGCTCACGCAATGGTGTCATCAACCTGTTCGGACGTATGCTCGCCGAGATCGACGACGCGGGCGTGGACGGCGCCGTCCAGGTCGCCCACGCCCTGACCACCCACACCACCGACGTCGAACTGGACTACTTCTCCGCCGTCGACGACGTCACCGCTCTGTGGGACGACTCCAGCGGCAGTGGCCACATGGGCCACGCAGAATTCAGCGCCGGCACCTTCTACCGCTACGCCACCCTCGACCTGCGTGACCTGAGCGCCAACATCGGCGACGACCCAGCCGCCGCCCAGGAACTCACCGTGGCCTTCCTGGCCTCGTTCATCACCGCACTACCCCAGGCCAAGAAGAACTCCACGGCCCCACACACCATCCCCGACCTGGTCCACATCGCCGTACGCACCGACCGGCCCCTGTCGTATGCAGCCGCCTTCGAAAAGCCCGTCCACGCCAGCCCGCAGGGCGGCTTCGCCGACCCTTCCCGCACCCAACTCGCCGCTTACGCCAACGCTGCCAACACCCTGCTGGGCACGAGCGGCATCCTCGCCTCCGGCTGGGCCGGCCTGGAGACCAAGGACCTCACAGGGCTCGGCGAACGCCGCGACTCCTTCGACGACCTGATCACCATCACCCTGAACGCCGCCCACCGCCCCGTCGAGGCCACGACCCGATGACCTCCACCCCGCAGCCCGGGCTGCTGCTGCGGCTGAGCGGACCCCTGCAGTCCTGGGGCGAGCGCAGCCACTTCAACGAACGCGACACCGCGGCCTTTCCCACCCGCTCCGGCGTCATCGGCCTGATCGCCGCCGCCATGGGCCGCCACCGCGGCCAACCCCTTGACGACATCACCCAGTTGTCGATCGTCATCCGCGCCGACCGGCCCGGCCTGCTCCTGCGCGACCTTCACACCGTCGGCGGCGGCCTACCCCCCAAAGACACCGTCACCACCGCCGAAGGAAAGAAACGCAGCGGCGACACCACCACACTGCTCACTCACCGCACCTACCTCGCCGACGCGGCCTTCACCCTCGCCCTCACCACCCCGCACGGCAACGCCACTCTCCTCGAAAAGGTGGCTGTGGCCCTGGCCGCCCCGCACTGGCCGCCCTACCTGGGCCGGCGCTCCTGCCCGCCCGAGGGCCCCCTCCTCCTCGGGCACTTCGACGACGTCCTGCACCACCTGACCCACCTTCCCCTCGCCGCACCTCGCCCCCGAACGAGCACGCGCGGCGTGGCCTTCCTTGCCGATCAGCCCCTCCACAGCCTGCGCCCGCCCGACGGCGCACAGGCCGACAGCACATCCGGCGCCCACCCGGTCGGCCAAGTCAACGACCAGCCGCTCACCTTCCACCCCCGCCACCGCGCCTACCAGGCCCGCCCCCTTTACCGGCGCACCATCCACCTGCCGGCCGACCAGCACACTGGCCTGGGCACCGACCACCTCAACACCCTCGCCACCTACCTCACCCGGCACCAGGCCGAAGGGAGCACCCGTTGAGTGTCTGGCTGACCCGCATCATCCCCGACCCCCGCTCCCCGGAAGCCCGCCGCGACCTCACCGGACGCCACACGGCCATGAACCTCCACCGCCGCCTCATGTCCCTCTATCCCACCGAAGCCGGCCCCGACCCCCGCGCCCGCTTCGGCGTGCTCTTCCGCACCGATGACACCCCCACAGGACCTCACATCCTCCTGCAAAGCACCCACCAGCCCGACCTCACCGAACTCCCCGCCGACTACGGCACTGCCCACAGCCGCCCTCTCGACGCCCTGCTCGACGCCCTCAAACCCGGCCTGACCATCCGCTACCGCTGCGCCGCGAGCCCCGTCCGTAAACCCGGAGCCACCACCCGCGCCCTGTACAACCTCCCCGCCGCTGTTCCTCTCACCGGTGCCCATGCCGACGAATGGTGGACCCGCCAAGCCCACACAGCCGGCCTCACACCCCTCACCCTCCACTCCCACCCCCTCGACGCCGCCCAGGCGACCCGCTCCCCAGGCCGGAGCGCCGCCCCGGAACGCATCCGACACACCCGAACCCGCTTCGACGGCACCGCCACCGTCACCGACCCCGACCTCCTTCGCCAGAAAATCACCGAAGGCATCGGCCGCGGCAAGGCCTACGGCTGTGGTCTCCTGAGCATCGCCCCCGCAAGGAACACTCCATGAAGCGCCCCACCGCCGCACCGGGCCCCGAACGATCCCCCAGCGAGGCACGACGCAGACTCGCGGCACCCACCGTCGCCATGCTCCCTCGCATCGCCGACTCGCTGTCCTTCCTCTACCTGGACATCGTGCGCATCCACCAGGACGACACCGGAGTCCGTGCCGAAGTGACAAGCGAGCAACGCGGCATCGAGACCGTCTACTTACCCACTGCCGCCTTGAGCTGCGTCCTCCTCGGCCCCGGCACCTCCATTACCGCCCGCGCCCTTGCCACCTTCGCCCGACACGGCACAACCGTCGTCATCACCGGGGCAGGAGGGGTCCGCACCTACGCCGCAGCCCTGCCCGATTCACTCACGACAACCTGGCTCGAACGCCAGACCCGGACCTGGGCCGACGACAAGCAGCGGCTCGCCGTAGCCACCGCCATGTACGAGAAACGGTTCGGAACAGGCACCGTCCCGGCCGGCACGAGCCTCGCCCAACTGCGCGGACTCGAAGGCCAGCGGGTCAAGGCCCACTACCGCCTCCTCGCCCAGCAGTACCGCATCGGCCGATTCCGCCGCGCCTACGACCCCGCATCCTGGGACACCCAGGACCCGGTCAACCTGGCACTCTCATCCGCCAACACGTGCCTGTACGGAATCGTCCACGCTGCCATCCTTGCCCTCGGCTGCTCACCGGCCCTGGGATACGTCCACAACGGCAACCAACAGGCATTCGTCTACGACATCGCCGACCTGTACAAAGCCGACCTGACCATCCCCCTCGCCTTCTCCCTCCACAATTCCACCAACCCTGAAGCCGAAGCGCGGCGTTCCTTCCGTGACGGTCTGCGCCTGTTCAAACTCCTCCCGCGGATCGTCGCGGACATCCAGGAACTCCTCGCCCCCGAAACAGACTCCAACGTCCCTGACCCGGAGGAACAACTCGTCGATCTCTGGGATCCGGTAACCGGCCCCGTCCCTGGCGGAATCAACCACGCAATCGACATATAACAGCAAGAACACTCAAGGAGCATGAGACCACCACCATGCCCTCCATGATCACCATCTCGGCAACCGCCGTCCCCGCCCACCTCCGCGGAGCCCTCACCCGCTGGCTCCTCGAAGTCACGCCCGACCTGTATGTGGGCACAGTCTCCGCACGAGTTCGCGACGAACTCTGGGCATCGGTAGCAGCATGCACCGGCGATGGCATGTCCGTCCTGGTCTACCCCAGCGACAACGAGCAGGGCTTCGAACTCCGCACCGCTGGATCACGACGTCGCCGCCCAGTCGACTTCGACGGCTTGACGATGGTCAGCTTCGAGGCGGCCCGTAAAGAAACAGCAAACCCGATCTAACGCCCCAGGTCAGAAAGCCTGCTCTCCGCGCGAGCGGAGGTGAACCGCTGTTGATGACGATCGTGCCAGACGTGGTCCACTGCTCTCCGCGCGAGCGGAGGTGAACCGATCAACGAGGCGACCGGGCTCCCCGATGCGTCCTGCTCTCCGCGCGAGCGGAGGTGAACCGTCCTAACGGGAGCCGCCCAGAGCGCGGGACCGCTGCTCTCCGCGCGAGCGGAGGTGAACCGTCGTTCCACCAGGACGCCGGCTGGACGGAGTTCTGCTCTCCGCGCGAGCGGAGGTGAACCGCGGCCGGCCTCCCGGACCGTGAGCGGCAGGTGCTGCTCTCCGCGCGAGCGGAGGTGAACCGGACTGCACGGTGCCTCCTTCAGGCGGTCGCGGCTGCTCTCCGCGCGAGCGGAGGTGAACCGCGCCTCCTCGGGGGTGGACGGCTTGGGATGGGCTGCTCTCCGCGCGAGCGGAGGTGAACCGCCGCTTATGTTCGATCCGGAGTAGCCGTGGGGCTGCTCTCCGCGCGAGCGGAGGTGAACCGAATGAGCAGATGACTGCCGAGCAGCGAGAGAACTGCTCTCCGCGCGAGCGGAGGTGAACCGGCATCGAGGACTTCACGGAGGGTGCGGGAGAGCTGCTCTCCGCGCGAGCGGAGGTGAACCGGCCGAGGTCTTTGCAGATCTCCTCGATCTGCTCTGCTCTCCGCGCGAGCGGAGGTGAACCGTTCTTGCCGGTCGTCGTCAGCGCGGCGTTGGCCTGCTCTCCGCGCGAGCGGAGGTGAACCGCCCTCAAGGGCTCCAGCTCGAGCAACTACCGGCTGCTCTCCGCGCGAGCGGAGGTGAACCGTGGCCGGCTACCAGTCCTCCGGCGGAACCCTGCTGCTCTCCGCGCGAGCGGAGGTGAACCGTACCTGACCCCGGAGTGGGCGTACTTCGAGTGCTGCTCTCCGCGCGAGCGGAGGTGAACCGCGGTCCGGTAGCCGGCCCTCGATGTGGAGGGCCTGCTCTCCGCGCGAGCGGAGGTGAACCGGAAGGACGGGTTCTTCCACCGGTTCATAAGGACTGCTCTCCGCGCGAGCGGAGGTGAACCGAGGAAATGGGTCGGGCCGCCTGAGTGCGGCCACTGCTCTCCGCGCGAGCGGAGGTGAACCGCACCTCACCAGCGTCGGCAAGGCTCTGATCAGCTGCTCTCCGCGCGAGCGGAGGTGAACCGACTGGCAGTCACGGGCGCAGGGCCCAGCTTGGCTGCTCTCCGCGCGAGCGGAGGTGAACCGGACGAGGACGACGCCGAACGGATGGCCCAGATCTGCTCTCCGCGCGAGCGGAGGTGAACCGCGGGAATTCGTCCTGGTCCACAACCTGACCCGCTGCTCTCCGCGCGAGCGGAGGTGAACCGGGGGAGACATGGCACAGCCGTTCCGGGTCGTCCTGCTCTCCGCGCGAGCGGAGGTGAACCGAGCAGGAAGGCGGCGATGACGGCGAGGGTCTTCTGCTCTCCGCGCGAGCGGAGGTGAACCGAAACCCCGGTCGGGTTGTGGCCGACCGGGGTTCTGCTCTCCGCGCGAGCGGAGGTGAACCGATCCAGCTCCAGGACGACGCCTCGGACAGCTCCTGCTCTCCGCGCGAGCGGAGATGAACCGGTGGGCCCGGCGGGGGCGGGTTGCCCTCCGCCCTGCTCTCCGCGCGAGCGGAGGTGAACCGCTGTACTTCGTGGATGCGCTCAGCCCGGTGACCTGCTCTCCGCGCGAGCGGAGGTGAACCGTGCGCCGGATCCGAGGACGCGATGCGGATCTGCTGCTCTCCGCGCGAGCGGAGGTGAACCCGCCTCCGTGGAGCCGGCCCGCGAACTCGCCGACCTGCTCTCCGCGCGAGCGGAGGTGAACCCCTTCACCTCGGCCTTGACGGCGCGCTGCGTGCTGCTCTCCGCGCGAGCGGAGGTGAACCGGTGCCGAACTTGGTGCGAGACAGCTTGGGGTCCTGCTCTCCGCGCGAGCGGAGGTGAACCGGCTGGTTACGACAAGTCCGAGCGCACCTTCCGCTGCTCTCCGCGCGAGCGGAGGTGAACCGCCATGCCGGCCGTCGCCGAGTACGACTACGTCCTGCTCTCCGCGCGAGCGGAGGTGAACCGGCACGGAGCCATTCGGGACCGGGCCTTGAACCCTGCTCTCCGCGCGAGCGGAGGTGAACCGCTGCCCTCCGGCGCCTGGATCCAGCTCAAGGACTGCTCTCCGCGCGAGCGGAGGTGAACCGCCGATCGGCGACCCGGACGGCCGGATGACGATCTGCTCTCCGCGCGAGCGGAGGTGAACCTCAGAACAACGGACACGCGAGCTTTGCGGCCGACTGCTCTCCGCGCGAGCGGAGGTGAACCGTTGCTGAACGTCGTCAGGTACCCGCCGCCCGCCTGCTCTCCGCGCGAGCGGAGGTGAACCGCCTCCTGGTACACGAAACCCGGCGCCGAGATGCTGCTCTCCGCGCGAGCGGAGGTGAACCGGCGTACGCGTCATGCTCCGCCTCCGGGTTGGCTGCTCTCCGCGCGAGCGGAGGTGAACCGATCATCCAGCCGACCCACCAGATCCGGGTGGGCTGCTCTCCGCGCGAGCGGAGGTGAACCGCTCATCCCCAACGAACCTTCCGCTCCCCGGACCTGCTCTCCGCGCGAGCGGAGGTGAACCGGGCTACTGCACCCGCTGCTACGAACGGCACGTCTGCTCTCCGCGCGAGCGGAGGTGAACCGGGGTGCAGGCACGGCCGGGAGTCCCACAGTGCCTGCTCTCCGCGCGAGCGGAGGTGAACCGCCTTCACGCTCGCCGGCCACCGCGCCGTCGGCCTGCTCTCCGCGCGAGCGGAGGTGAACCGGCAGACGAGCGGGGCCAGCATGAGTGGCTACGCTGCTCTCCGCGCGAGCGGAGGTGAACCGGCAGACGAGCGGGGCCAGCATGAGTGGCTACGCTGCTCTCCGCGCGAGCGGAGGTGAACCGAGCGTGTAGTCCGCGGCGTCGAACTTGTTGAACTGCTCTCCGCGCGAGCGGAGGTGAACCGCAGTGCTGAGGCGGTGCTGCAGTCCTTCGGCTCTGCTCTCCGCGCGAGCGGAGGTGAACCGTTCCAGGATGTCCAGGGGACCCGCGAGCAGTACTGTTCTCCGCACCAGCGGAGGTGATCCGGCTTCTTCAGTACGGACTTCGAGAGCCAAGGCCTGCTCTCCGCGCGGACGGGGGCGATCCGGGATGCCAGCTACCCATACATAATCGGGTGGGCGCGCACCGTGGTCCGAGAGAGCTGCGGCTTGCTGATGGCCATGCTCGCATCGAATGGGTTGGCTTGCCCGCGGCCAGCATTATGCCTGGACACCGCCCTCTACTACGGCAGGCACCCCCTCCGAGGGCGAGCAGGCTCTCTACATGAGCATGCCCTGCCCCTGAGTAGACAGCAGGCGGCACACGGACGGGACGGTCCCGTCTCCCGGCGCGACTGTGACGGTCAGCAGCCAGGCCGGGCCTCCCGGAAGGGCTGCGGCCCGCTCGTACACTCCACCCGATGCGTCAAGCAGCCGACGGCTCGCCGCCCGGCGGGTGGCGTACCACCTCTGGAGGCGCTCGGACAACCACACCGCGAGCGGGACGGCCCGCTCGCCGCCGGTGCGGCGGGAGCCGCGGCCCACCACGCGCAGAGCCGCTCCCGGCGCCGCCGGAGGGGTCTGTTCCACCGGCACACCGAACGCCTCGGCGACGTGCAGAACGTACGCCATGCGCTCGGCCTTCGGCGGCGCTCCGAGCACCGCCATGCCTTCGTCCTACCGCACCCCCGACTAGTGTTGGAGACCAGCCCAGTGAGCCGGTTCATCTCCCGGGACCTAATGCCACCCCGGCCGTGTAACCAACCCGTGCAACGCCGATCACGGCGTCCGCTCACCCGGCTGTCCCCGCCGTCACAACGTCGCTCCCAACCAAAACCTGATAACGCGCGTTGGAACGCCACCGGACGCGACGATTGTGAACATCGCACTCCCGCACATTCAAGACGCACTCAAGTTCAGCACCACGGACCTGACATGGGTGGTCAGCGCCTACACACTCACCTTCGGCGGTCTGCTGCTGCTCGGTGCGCGAGCCGGTGACATCCTCGGCCGTCGCCGCGTGTTCATGGCCGGCATCCTGCTGTTCACCTTCGCCTCGCTGCTGGGAGGCCTGGCCCAGGAACCCTGGCAACTGCTCGCCGCACGAGCCCTGCAGGGCGTGGGCGGCGCGATCGCCTCGCCCACATCGCTGGCTCTGATCACCACCACGTTTCCCGAAGGGCCCGAACGCAATCGGGCCTTCGGCGTGTTCGCGGCCGTGTCGGCGGGCGGTGGCGCCATCGGACTGCTGGCGGGCGGCATGCTCACCGACTGGCTGGACTGGCGGTGGGTGCTGTTCGTCAACGTGCCGATCGGCGTGCTCATAGCGTCGCTCGCACCGCTGTACATCAACGAGTCCGAGCGGCACCCGGGGCGCTTCGACATCTCGGGCGCGCTGACCTCCACGACGGGCATGGCCTCGCTTGTCTACGGGTTCATCCGCGCCTCGGAGAACGGCTGGCGGGACGGCCTCACCCTCGGCTCCTTCGGTGCGGCCCTGGTGCTGCTGATCGCCTTCGCCTTCATCGAGACGCGGGCCAAGGAGCCGATCACCCCGCTCAGGATGTTCGCGGACCGCAACCGCTGGGGCACGTACGTGATCATGCTGAGCCTCGCCGCGGCGATGTTCGGCATGTTCTTCTACATCGTGCTGTTCGTGCAGGACGTGCTCGGCTACAGCGCCATCGAGGCCGGCCTGGCCTTCCTCCCCGTGACGGTCGCGATCGCGGTCGGCGCGGGCCTGTCGCAGCGCTTCCTTCCGGCGTTCGGCCCGCGGCCGTTCATGATGGTCGGCACCGGGCTCGTGGCGATCGGCCTGATCTGGCAGACCTTCATCCGGCCGGACAGCTCCTACCTCGGCGGGGTGCTCGGACCGATGCTGGTGTTCGGCCTGGGCATGGGACTGAACTTCGTGACAGCCACCGTCACGGCGGTGTCCGGCGTCGCCCCGCACGAGGCGGGCGCGGCTTCCGGACTCCTCAACGCCATGCAGCAGGTGGGCGGTTCGCTCGGACTGTCCATCCTGACGACCGTGTTCGGCTCGGCCGCCAAGGACGAGACGAAGAAGCAACTGCCGAAGTTCCTCGCCGGTGGGTCGCCGGAGCAGAAGGCCCAGTTCGCCAAGACGCACCAGTTGCCCGCGCCCTGGGGGCACGACGTGCTCGCCCATGGCATCTCCACCGCGTTCGTGCCGGCCGCGGCGATGGCCGGGGTCGCCTTCCTCACCGCCTGGCTGGTGATCAGGGTCCGCAAGAGCGATCTCGAGTCGCTCGCCGGCACGGCGGGACCGGGCATCGGCTGATTCCGTCTGCGCCGCAGACGACCGCGCCCGCGTCAGCGCCAGCGCCAGCGCCAGGACGCAGACCAGCACCAGAAGCGACACCGCGCCCGCCATCGTCACTCCCTCCGTCCGACCGCCGCCCCGCGACTCTCCGTCGATCCCGTCACCGAAGGCCACGACCTGCGGTGGATACGGGAAGAACGGGCGGCGGTCACGGAGAGTTCCCGGCGGGCACGGAGAGTTTCGGAGTTGTCCACCGAGGGCTCCCCACATCGGACCGGGGGCGGGAGGGGAGGCCGAAAGACGGCTCCGACCTCGGTCTTCGGACCCCTCGGAGCCCCGCCAGAGCCCGTCAGAGCCCCGTCGGCACCCACTCCGGCAGCGCCTCGACGTGTTCCGCCCACACCGCGGGCGGAGCCCCCGCCTTGCCGGCGGCGAGCACACCACCCACGATCGAGCAGGTCGTGTCCACATCACCGCCCACGCCGGCCGTCGTCCAGAAGGCCGCCTCGTAGTCACCGAGGCTGCGCGCGGCGGACCAGAGGGCGAAGGGAACGGTGTCGTGGGCGGTCGTACGCCGTCCACAGCCCAGCACCGCCGCGACGGTGCCCGCGTCGCCGTAGTCGAGCATGTCCCGGGCCCGCCGGAGTCCCTGGCCGACGGCGCTCTTGGGCACCAGGGCGATGACGCCGTCGAGGAGGGCCTCGGGGCCGGGCGGACCGTCGGGGGAACCGGCCAGTGCCGCCGCGGCGGCCACGGCCATGGCGCCGACGACGGCCTCACGGTGCTGATGGGTGGGGTAGGCCGAGATCTCCGCCTGGTGGGTCGCCTGCTCCGGGTCGTCCGCGTACCAGGCGCCGAGAGGGGCGATGCGCATCGCCGCTCCGTTGCCCCAGGACCCCCGTCCGTTGAACAGCCCGGCGGCCAGCTCACGCCAGTCCCCGCCCTCTCGGACGAGTCTCAGCAGGCGGTTCACCGCGGGGCCGTAGCCCCGGTCGAAGTCGTGGCGCTCGGCGAAGGAGCGGGCCAGCGCGTCCTGGTCGATGCGGTGGTGGACGGCGAGGACGGCGACCACGGAGCAGGCCATCTCGGTGTCGTCCGTCCACTGCCAGGGGCCTGCGGGCAGCGCCTGCCGCTTCAGCAGGGGGTAGTTCGCCGGGACGAAGAACTGGGAGCCCAGGGCGTCCCCCACGGCCAGTCCGCGCAGGCTCGCCAGGGAGCGCTCCAGGCGCCCGGAGGAAGAGGAGTCAGCGGTCATCGCTCTGCCACTCTATCCGTTCACCCAGTACGGGGCCGGTTCCCGCCAGCGCTCGAAGGGCCGGTCGAGCGTGTACTTGCCGTCCTCCCCGAGAACGAGCATGCGCACCTCGGCGTTCCCGGGGTTCGACAGCGACTCGAATTCCGCGACCGTCCAGTGGAACCAGCGCATGCAGAACAGCCGCATCGCGAGTCCGTGCGTCACCAGGAGGACGTTCGGCGGATGGTCCGGTGCCTCGAAGCTCCGGTACAGGCTCTCCAGGAAGCCGCCGACCCGGTCGTACACATCGGCACCGGACTCGCCCTGCGGGAACCGGAAGAAGAAGTGGCCGTACGCGTCCCGGTAGGTCTTCTGCAGACGCACGTCGTCGCGGTCCTGCCAGTTGCCCCAGTCCTGCTCGCGAAGGCGGGGCTCCTCCCGGACGCGTATGAGATCCGGGTCGAGGTGGAAGGCGCGGAGCGTCTCGTGCGTCCGGCGGTACGGGGAGACGTACACGCTCACCTGTTCCCGACCGAAGACTTGCCGCAGGTCCTTGCCGGTCCGCTCCGCCTGCCTCCAGCCGCGCTCGGTCAGCGCGAGAGCGTGGTCGGGCTCGCGCTCGTACACGGAGTCGTCGACGTTGCCCGTGGACTCGCCGTGCCGGACAAGGACGATGCGCCGTGGTCGTGCCATGCCAAAACCCTAGATGGAACGAGGGAAGGTCGAGGACTCGTAGGGGCCCCATACGGCGTAGGTCACACGAATCCCGCGTCGTGAGCCGGTCCCAGGACCCTCGATGCCACCCAGAAGCGGTGAGTCGGACATCCGCATGCACGCGCGGTGCGTCAGACCGTCCAGGACGGCTCCAGCTCCACGATGTCGCCCGAGAGCGCCGCGACGTCTGCCTCGGTCTGGGCGCGCAGCGCGAGGCGTTCCACTCGCTCGGTGCGGTACTTGCCGTGTTCGGCCGCCGACCGCCACATGGACATGATCAGGAACTCCTGCTCGGGTGCCTCGGCGAACATGCCGCGGATCATGCCGGGCGAACCGGCCATCGCGGGGTTCCACACCTTCTCCTGCATGAGGGTGAAGTGCTCGACGCGCTCCTCGTGGATCCGGCACAGGGCCACCCGGACCAGATCGGCGTCGGTGAAGCGCGGCTCGAAGCCCGTCTTCACATCGAAGCGGTACTCGAAGAGCTTGACCTGCGCGTCCTTGAACGTGCCGGACTGGGCGGACGCCAGGCGGTCGTGCGAGCGTGCCATGAAGGAGTCGTAGAAGGCGCGGCTCTCCCAGAACGCGAAGGTGTGCACCACGCCCGACCGCTGCCTGCTCCAGCCCCCACCCTGCCCCCGAAACCCCGGCTCCCCCAGAAGCCCCGCCCATTTCCGCTGCCCCCGCTCGAAGCCGCGGCGGTCCACCACGGTGCAGCGAATCCACTTGACCAGCACCGCGCCATCGTAAGGCCACCGGGCGTGGCGCCGGTCACGCTCCGGCGGAGATCACCCGCGCACATGCCCCCGCCCGCGTGGCACGATGGACAAGGCACCCCGACTCCACGGCAGTTGGGGGCGTGGGAACCACCAGGGGGGAAGGGGAAGCCTGTTGACCGGCTTCAGCAAGGGAATCCGCAAGGTCGAGGTCGCGCTCAAGTGGGACCCCAGTCCGGCGGGTCAGCCGCCCACCGACCTCGACATCGTCGCCGCTACGTTCGCGGCGAACGACGCGTACGGTGCGCCGGCCTATGTGGTGCACTTCGACAGCCGCTCACCGGACGGCACGATTTTCCTCAACCGGGACAGCACGGACGGCCGGGGCTTCGGCTGGGACGAGGTCATGACGCTGGAGATGGACCGGCTCGACGGCCGGTACGCGCGCGTGGTGGTCGGCGTCGTCATCCAACAGCGGCCCGGACACAAGCCGTTCGCCGATGTGCTGAATCCGGCCATGCGCGTCCGGGAGGGCTACACCGTGCTCGCCGAGGACGACTTCGGCTCGGTGCTCGGGGCGACGGCGGCCACGATCGCCGAGTTCGCGCGGGACGACGCCGGGGAGTGGACGTTCCGTCCTGGCGTGCACGGTTTCCAGGAGGACCCGGCGACCTTCATGCGGGTCCTGGGCAGTAGGCGGTGACAACGTTCTGGGCGCGGCCCGGCAGAGGTAAGGGGCGCCGACCATGGGTCGGCGCCCCTTACCTCACCTCAGCAACCGCGTGTCATCAGCTGCAGCCGCTGGTCGAGCCGCAGCCCTCGCAGATGTAGCAGGAACCGGCCCGCTGCATCTTCGTACCGCAGGAGAAGCACAGCGGGGCGTCGGCCTGGATGCCCAGCTGCATCTCCACCAGCTCGGCGCTGGTGTGAGCCTGCTTCTGGGCGGGCTCGACCGCCTGGGAGACGGGCTTCGGCGCGGCGACCGCCTTCAGTTCCTGGGCGCGCGGCGCCGACTGGGCCAGGCCCTCGACGTCGACCTCGTCGTCGGCCGGCTCGTAGGAACCGGTCTCCAGGTGCCGCTGACGCTCCTCGGCGGAGTGGATGCCGAGCGCGGAGCGGGTCTCGAAGGGCAGGAAGTCCAGCGCCAGGCGGCGGAAGATGTAGTCGACGATCGACTGCGCCATCCGCACGTCCGGGTCGTCCGTCATGCCGGCCGGCTCGAAGCGCATGTTGGTGAACTTCGAGACGTACGTCTCCAGCGGCACGCCGTACTGGAGGCCGACGGAGACCGCGATGGAGAAGGCGTCCATCATGCCCGCGAGAGTCGAGCCCTGCTTGGACATCTTCAGGAAGACCTCGCCGAGACCGTCGTCCGGGTAGGAGTTGGCGGTCATGTAGCCCTCGGCACCGCCGACCGTGAAGGACGTCGTGATGCCGGGACGCCCCTTGGGGAGACGCTTGCGGACCGGGCGGTACTCGATCACCTTCTCGACCGCGGTGCGGATCGCGGCCTCGGCCTTCTCGGTGATCTCGGCCTTCTCGGCGCCCTTGTCGTCCTTCTTCTTGGCGGAGAGAGGCTGGCCCACCTTGCAGTTGTCGCGGTAGATCGCGAGCGCCTTGACGCCCAGCTTCCAGGCCTCGTAGTAGATCTCCTCGACCTCCTCGACGGTCGCCGTCTCCGGCATGTTGACCGTCTTGGAGATGGCGCCGGAGATCCACGGCTGGATCGCGGCCATCATGCGGACGTGGCCCATCGGGGAGATGGCGCGCTCGCCCATGGCGCAGTCGAACACCTCGTAGTGCTCGTGCCTGAGGCCGGGGGCGTCGATCACATTGCCGTGTTCGGCGATGTGGGCGACGATCGCCTCGATCTGCTCCTCCTGGTAGCCCAGGCGGCGCAGGGCCTGCGGGACGGTGCCGTTGACGATCTGCATCGAGCCGCCGCCGACCAGCTTCTTGAACTTCACGAGCGCCAGGTCGGGCTCGACGCCGGTGGTGTCGCAGGACATCGCGAGACCGATGGTGCCGGTCGGGGCGAGGACGGACGCCTGGGAGTTACGGAAACCGTTCTTCTCACCAAGACGCAGCACGTCCTGCCAGGCCTCCGTGGCGGCGGCCCACACCGGGGTGTCCAGGTCGTCCATGCGCACGGCCTGGCCGTTGGCGTCGGCGTGCTGCTTCATGACGCGCTGGTGGGCGTCGGCGTTGCGGGCGTAGCCGTCGTACGTGCCGACGACCGAGGCCAGCTCGGCGGAGCGGCGGTAGGCCGTACCCGTCATCAGGGAGGTGATGGCGCCGGCGAGAGCGCGGCCGCCGTCGGAGTCGTATGCGTGGCCGGTGGCCATGAGCAGGGCGCCGAGGTTGGCGTAGCCGATGCCGAGCTGGCGGAACGCGCGCGTGTTCTCGCCGATCTTCTGCGTCGGGAAGTCCGCGAAGCAGATCGAGATGTCCATCGCGGTGATGACCAGCTCGACGACCTTCTGGAAGCGCTCGGCCTCGAAGGACTGGTGGCCCTCGCCGTCGTCCTGCAGGAACTTCATCAGGTTCAGCGAGGCCAGGTTGCAGGACGTGTTGTCCAGGTGCATGTACTCGCTGCACGGGTTCGACGCGGTGATCCGGCCGGACTCGGGGCAGGTGTGCCAGTTGTTGATGGTGTCGTCGTACTGGATGCCGGGGTCGGCGCAGGCCCAGGCGGCCTCGGCGATCTTGCGGAAGAGCGCCTTGGCGTCGACCTCCTCGATGACCTCGCCGGTCATCCGGGCGCGCAGGCCGAAGTTGCCGCCGTCCTCGACCGCCTTCATGAACTCGTCGTTCACACGGACCGAGTTGTTGGCGTTCTGGTACTGGACGGACGTGATGTCGTCGCCGCCCAGGTCCATGTCGAAGCCCGCGTCGCGCAGGACGCGGATCTTCTCCTCCTCCTTGACCTTGGTCTCGATGAAGTCCTCGATGTCGGGGTGGTCGACGTCGAGCACGACCATCTTGGCGGCGCGGCGGGTGGCACCGCCGGACTTGATGGTGCCGGCGGAGGCGTCGGCGCCGCGCATGAAGGAGACCGGACCGGAGGCGTTGCCGCCGGAGGAGAGCAGCTCCTTGGAGGAGCGGATGCGGGAGAGGTTCAGGCCGGCGCCGGAACCGCCCTTGAAGATCATGCCCTCTTCCTTGTACCAGTCGAGGATCGACTCCATGGAGTCGTCGACGGACAGGATGAAGCAGGCGGAGACCTGCTGGGGCTGTGCGGTGCCCACGTTGAACCACACGGGGCTGTTGAAGCTGAAGATCTGGTGCAGGAGGGCGTACGCCAGCTCGTGCTCGAAGATCTCGGCGTCGGCGGGCGAGGCGAAGTACCTGTGGTCCTCGCCGGCCTTCCGGTACGTCTTCACGATGCGGTCGATCAGCTGCTTGAGGCCGGTCTCGCGCTGCGGGGTGCCGACGGCACCGCGGAAGTACTTGCTGGTGACGATGTTGACCGCGTTCACCGACCAGAAGTCGGGGAACTCGACGCCACGCTGCTCGAAGTTGACCGAGCCGTCGCGCCAGTTGGTCATGACGACGTCACGGCTCACCCACTCGACCTCGTCGTACGGGTGCACGCCGGGGGTGGTGTGGATGCGCTCGATACGCAGCCCCTTGGTGGCCTTGGTGCCCTTCGCTCGGGAACCTCGCGCCGGACCGCTCGCCGTCTCTGTCATGCCGCCTCCCTGGTACGGGCAAAAACGCCCAGAAGTGCCCCGTTTGTTCCCGTGGCACGGTGTTCTGTCATGTGTTGCGGGCACCCTCAGCTGCCGCCCGCAACAGGTCTTGGTCGCCGCCGTCCGGCCGGAACCCGGGCCTCCCCCCGGTTCCCGGCCCGCCGATCAGTCGGCGGCGTGGGCGGGCACGGGAACCTGAGTGGTCCCGCCGGGCCCGCGGTCGTCTTCCTGGCTCCCCGCTCCCGCGTCGTCCTCGTCCGCGGCGGGGCCTCGCGTCGCCTCCCTCAGCTCCGCGATGGCGGCCTCGAAGTCCTCGAGCGAATCGAACGCCCGGTAGACGGAGGCGAATCGCAGATAGGCGACGAGGTCGAGTTCCTGCAACGGGCCGAGTATGGCCAGCCCCACGTCGTGGGTGGACAGCTCGGCGCTTCCGGTGGCCCGCAGCGCCTCCTCGACCCGCTGGCCGAGCTGGGCGAGTGCGTCCTCGGTGACAGGCCGTCCCTGGCACGCCTTGCGCACGCCGTTGATGACCTTGGTACGGCTGAACGGCTCGGTGACCCCGGACCGCTTGATCACCATGAGCGAGCACGTCTCCACGGTCGTGAAACGACGGGAGCAGTCCGGGCATTGGCGGCGCCTGCGGATCGACGTGCCGTCGTCGGTCGTACGACTGTCGACCACACGGCTGTCGGGGTGCCTGCAGAAGGGGCAGTGCATGATCTCCAACCCTCCTCACAGCAGACTCAACAACCTCACCGGACCCATGGGCCCCGCGAAGCAGCCCTAAGCATAGGCGATCGCGGAGCCTCGTCAGACCCGGGGGACCACAACTTCTGGGCTGCTGTAGCCATCCAACCACTAGATGTAGGGATTGGCTCATACACCCAGGCAGTCACGCGTGTCGCAGGGAAACGGCGGCGAACACCCGACACGGGCGGCCGTCCGGAGACACGCGGGCGCAGAGCCGTACCCCTGTGGCACTTACGGAGATACCGTGGGCGCCGCACGGAGGACGCGTGGGGCTCCGGCACAGAAGAGACCCGGAGCCCGGACGTGCGGATTCCGGATGGCAGACTGGGGTGGCGACTCACGAGGTCGGCAACCCCGGCGGTGAAGAGTACAACAATGGGCGCTTTTGTCCGCCAGGTGGGGCGTCAGCAATACACCCAGACACATGATCGCGTCAGGCGAATCGCACTTTTTCACTCGAACGTGTGTTTGGCGCAACCTTTCGAAAGCAACTACCGTTGTCCAGCAGGGAGACCATCGAGAGGGGCCGACGTGACCACCACCGCAGACAGTGCCACCATCACCGCCCAGGACCGCTCCCAGGGCCGAGTCGAGCCGGTACACGTGATGAACGAAGCCACGAATCCCGAGGGGCACAAGCGCTCCCTACCGGGCCGACCTCCAGGGATCCGGGCGGACAGCTCCGGACTCACCGACCGGCAGCGCCGCGTGATCGAGGTCATCCGGGATTCGGTGCAGCGGCGCGGCTATCCGCCGTCGATGCGCGAGATCGGCCAGGCCGTCGGGCTCTCGAGCACGTCCTCGGTGGCGCACCAGCTGATGGCGCTGGAGCGCAAGGGCTTCCTCCGCCGTGACCCGCACCGCCCGCGCGCGTACGAGGTGCGCGGCTCAGACCAGGCGGTGACCGTGCAGCCCACGGACACCGCCGGCAAGCCCGCCGCGTCGTACGTCCCGCTGGTCGGCCGCATCGCCGCCGGTGGCCCCATCCTCGCGGAGGAGTCCGTCGAGGACGTCTTCCCCCTCCCCCGCCAGCTCGTCGGCGACGGTGAGCTGTTCGTCCTCAAGGTCGTCGGCGACTCCATGATCGAGGCCGCGATCTGCGACGGCGACTGGGTCACCGTGCGTCGTCAGCCCGTCGCCGAGAACGGCGACATCGTGGCGGCCATGCTCGACGGCGAAGCCACCGTCAAGCGCTTCAAGCGCGAGGACGGCCACGTCTGGCTCCTCCCGCACAACGCGGCCTACGAACCCATCCCCGGTGACGACGCGACCATCCTCGGCAAGGTCGTCGCGGTGCTGCGGCGCGTCTGACGCCTGCGGCGGGCGTGCCGCACGGCTGCTCGCTCCCTGACCGGGCCCCGGAACCCCTGCGCCGGTTCCGGGGCCCTGCCGTGTCCCGATCCAGCGCCCCGCAGTGTCCAGGGTGGCCCCGGCGCTTGCCCATCGCGGGGTAGCCTGACCGGCGCCGGTCAGGCTACCCCGCGATCACTCCGCCTCCGCCTGCTGTGCCTCCGTCCGCGTCGCCGCCTCGTCGATCGCGGCCAGCGACCTGCGGACCTGGTTACGGTCCGTGGTGTACCAGAAATCCGGCAGTGACGTCTTCAGGTAACCGCCGTACCGAGCGGTGGCCAGTCGCTGATCCAGTACGGCCACCACGCCCCGGTCCCCCGACGCGCGGACGAGCCGACCGGCGCCCTGGGCCATGAGCAGGGCCGCATGTGTGGCGGCCACCGCCATGAAGCCGTTGCCACCGGCGTCCTCCACCGCCTTCTGCCGAGCGCTCATCAGCGGATCGTCGGGACGCGGGAACGGGATCTTGTCCATGACGACCAGCTGGCAGCTCGGGCCGGGGACGTCGACGCCCTGCCACAGGGACAGGGTGCCGAACAGGCAGGTCTTCGGATCCGCCGCGAAATTCTTGATCAGCTCGCCGAGGGTCTCCTCCCCCTGGAGCAGGATCGGGAACTCGGGGATCCGGGAGCGCAGTTCCTCCGCCGCGAGCTGCGCCGCCCGCATGGACGAGAACAGCCCGAGCGTGCGGCCCCCCGCCGCCTGGATCAGTTCGGTCAGCTCATCGAGCATGTCGGAGCGCTCGCCGTCCCGCGCGGGGCGCGAGAGATGCTTGGCGACGTAGAGGATGCCCTGCTTGCGGTAGTCGAAGGGGGAGCCGACGTCGGCGCCCTTCCACTGCGGCAGATCCTCGCCCTCCGTGCCCTCCGGGCCGAGCCCCAGCGAGGCCCCGACGCCGTTGAAGTCGCCTCCCAGCTTGAGGGTCGCCGAGGTGAGGACGACCGAGCGGTCCGCGAAGAGCTTCTCCCTCAGCAGACCCGAGACCGACATCGGAGCGACGCGCAGGGACGCACCGAAACGGTCGTGGCGCTCGTACCAGACGACGTCCCACTCCGAGCCGTTCAGGACCCGCTCCGCCACGTCGTGCACCGTCTCCACCGAGGCCAGCGCCTGCTTGCGGACCGCGTCCTCGTCCTGCACCGACTTGTCGCGCGTCGACCCGATCGCGGAGATGACCGTGCGGGCGGCGTCCCGCAGGGCCGCCAGGGCGTAGCCGAGGTCCTCCGGGATCTCCTCCAGGCGGCCCGGCAGGGCCAGCTCCATCAGCCGCTCGAAGCCCTCGGCGGCGGTCTGGAGCTGATCTGCGGCCTTCTCGTTCGCCAGCTTGGCTGCGCGGCGTACCGCGCGGTTGACCTGGCCGGGCGTGAGCTCGCCGGTCGCGACACCGGTGACCCGCGAGACGAGTTCATGGGCTTCGTCCACGATCAGCACCTCGTGCTGCGGCAGCACCGGAGCGCCCTCGATGGCGTCGATGGCGAGCAGCGCGTGGTTCGTGACCACGACCTCGGCGAGCTTGGCACGCTCGCGGGCCATCTCGGCGAAGCACTCGGCGCCGTAGGCGCACTTCGATGCGCCCAGGCACTCCCGCGACGACACCGACACCTGCGCCCAGGCTCGGTCCGACACGCCCGGAGTGAGATCATCCCGGTCGCCGGTCTCGGTCTCGTCCGACCAGTCCCGCAGCCGCAGGAGGTCCTGCCCCAGCTTGCTCGTGGGCGCGGCGGCCTCGAACTGGTCGAAGAGTCCGTCCTCCTCGTCCTGCGGAATGCCCTCGTGCAGTCGGTGCAGGCAGAGGTAGTTCGACCGGCCCTTGAGCATCGCGAACTCCGGGCGGCGGCGCAGCAGCGGGTGCAGGGCGTCGACCGTGCGCGGCAGATCGCGCTCCACGAGCTGCCGCTGCAACGCGAGGGTGGCTGTCGCGACGACCACCCGTTCCCCGTGCGCGAGCGCCGGCACGAGGTAGCCGAGCGACTTTCCGGTGCCGGTGCCGGCCTGGACCAGCAGGTGGGATCCGTCGTCGATCGCCTCGGCGACCGCTTCGGCCATGGTCACCTGGCCGGGGCGCTCCGTGCCGCCGACGGCGGCGACGGCGGCGTGCAGGAGTTCGGGGAGTGAGGGCTTCGTCATAGCCCGACCACCCTACGGCCCGGCACTGACAAAGGGGCGATCAAGGCGGGGACGGGCGGCGGGATCACGGCCGGGCTCCTGGGTGAGGTGGGCGGACGGAGGCGGAGGGGGTGCGGGCTCAAAGGGGTGCGGGGGGCGGG
>NZ_KQ948222.1:95868-187868 GCF_001514035.1 Streptomyces yokosukanensis
GGGGGGGGGGGGGGGGGGCGGGGGGCCGACGTGAGGAGAGAGGGTGCGGGGGCACCCGTATTTCCCGGGCACCCGTATTTCCCGGATCGAATGGGATCCCGAGTTCTCGGATCGAGTGGGAACTCGACCGGCCCGATTCGAGTTACCACTTGTGACGGCGTCATCACGTGACGCTACAGAACATCGCGCAGGACCCGGTCCCGGATCATGAGGGCGGCTCGCTTGCCGGGCAGGTCGACCTCGTCGGCGAACCGGAATCCGGCGCTGAGGAACGCCGCGACGGAGGGGGTGTTGCGAAGATCGGGTTCCGCTACGACCCGTGCGCATGTCGGGCGCCGGTCGAGGATCAGGTCGGCCACGGCTCGGATCAGGGCGGATCCCAGTCCCCGCCCTCGATCCGAGGCCCCACCGACGAGGAGGTGGATCCCGGTGTCGTGGGGGCGGGCCGGATAGTGGCGGGCCAGCGGATCGAGGTCCGCCCGGTAGATCTCCCAGTAGCTCATCGGTGTGCCGTCCAGTACGCCGAGACACGGCACGCTGCGTCCGTCGCCTTCGAGTTGGGCGCGTAGATGGTCCTCCGTCTGCTTCTGGGGCCCGGACAGCTCCCAGAAGGGGGCGACGGCGGGGTCGTTCATCCACCGATGGATGAGCGGGAGGTCTTGATCGATGCGCACGGGGTGGAGCCGGAAGGAGCCGACAGGGGTGACCACCGTGCCCCACGTGGGGAGTTGGTCGAGGAGGTGGGCCGTTCCTCCGGCGAAGAGGGCGAGGAACTCTGCGGGCAGCTGCAGATCCAGCGTGTCCTCGCAGTCCGCGTCGTCGTCCTCGATGGCGAACCCGGCGAAGGGGACGGCCCGCATGCTGCCCGCGCCGTCCGCTCGGGGCGCGGCGCCCCGAGGCACAGGGGCACTCGGGGGGACAGGGGCGCCGGAATGGGCGGGGCGCGCGCCGAGGCCGGCGTTCGAGTCGGTGGGAGGCAAGGTGCGCTCCTCTCAGGAGACGAGGTGGGGCATGTTCCTCGCGAGCGCGGGGAGACGAGTCGGTTCGCTCAGGAATGAAGGGGGTTGGCGATGGTGACGTAGACGGACTGGGTGTCGACCGGGCCGACGAGTTCGTCCAGGCCGTGCAGCCGGGTCAGCAGGTTGGCCTTGCAGCGCAGTACGGGGGAGTCGAGCAGGCGGTGCGGCAGAGGGGTGCGCGGTGCGTCGGGCCCTGTGGCGACGCCGGTGAGGAAGCGGCGGAAGGCGGCGAGGAGAAGTCTTTCGTCGGCAAGGCGCTGGGAGCCGAAGGCGCCGATCAGGCCCAGCACATTGTTGATGGCGAGGTAGTAGGCGAAGCGTTCGTCGGTGACCTCGTCGGAGACGAAGGTGTCGCCGCGCTCTCCGACACCGGGCAGCCGGGCATCCAGTTCGTCGCGCCGGGACTCACGGAAGTAGTAGCCCTGGTTGTCGCGGTAGCGGCCACCGGCGGGCCAGCCGTCGCGGTCGAGCAGGAGCAGGGTGTTCTGCTGGTGGGCTTCGAGGGCGATGCCGGCCTCGCCGTCCAGCCAGAGCACGGGACGGACGACCTGTTCCAGGTACCGCAGAAACCACTCCGTGGCGACGGCGGCGAGAGGTCGGCCGGTGTGTGCGGCGAGCCGTGCGACGAGCCCGGCCAGCCGGGAGCGCATGGGCCAGGCGCTCTGCCGGGGCGGGGAGTCGCTGCCGGAGGCGGAAGCGGGTCGGGGCGCGGCAAGCGCGGCGACACAGCCGACGTCGTCGGTCGGCGCGAACGGGTTGTGCCTGATCAGCACGTCGAGTCCGGGGACGGGCCGACCGTCGGGGTCGTCGACGGCGAGCCAGGCCGGGTCGCGGACGATGTCGAAGGAGGGATGTGCGGCCTGCCATTGCTTGGACAGGCCGGTGCGCAGCAGCCGGTGCACCTCGACGCCCCGATGGAGTTCCTTGCGGAGGTTCTCCCGGCGGGAGTTGGTGATGCGCAGGCCGAGCGAGAGTTTGAGCATCGCGGGGGCACCGGACCGGTGGACCGTGCGCACGGAGGAGGTGGGATGCCAGCGGGGCCCGAGGGGGCCGAGGTCGCGGAGGAGGCCGGAGTCGAGCAGGGCGGCGACGGGTGCGCGGTGGCGCAGTTCGCGGGCCTGCCACGGGTGCAGCGGGAGGGCGGCGCAACCGTCGCGCAGCGGGAGACCGGTATCGGCGAGGCGCAGGGTGAGGTGGTCGGCGGGGACGGGTCGGCCGCGCTCGGTCCAGGCCGAGTCGGTGGCGAGGAGGGAGGGGGCGACAGCGATCCAGTGAAGGGGGAAGGAGCCGCGCAACTCCGGCGAGTACACGGGGATTTCGGCCTCGGTCAGGCCTTCCCGGCTCTTGGGGGTCGGGTGCAGGGGGTGTCCGAGGAGAAGGGCCTGCTCGGCGGAGAGGAAGAGATCGGGGCCGTCGGTGGGGTGCTCGCGCCGGTCGCGGATGAAGGTCGCCGTGCGGCGGACGGAGTCGGCCACCCTGGCCACCAGGCCGCCATCGGCGCCGCCGTCGCCGTGGCCCTGGCTCTGGCCCTGGCCCTGGCCCTGGCCCTGGCCGTGAACGTTGCCGGCGGTGGGGTCCTGGGGGCGGGGGCTGTTGCCGGTGGCTCCGGCCGTCTCTCGGGTGAGCAGCGCTGCCAGGGTGACGGCGTCGACGGCAGGGGCGGCGTCGGGGACGCCGGCCAGGCGCGGCGGGCCGAAGCGGTGCCAGCCGGTCGGCGACCAGTAGCGGACCGGCACGAGCAGGGAGGTGCCGCTGGCCGGGAGCGGGAGGTGGAGGGTGCCGTTGGTGGGGGCGGCGAGGTCGGTCTCGCGCACCCAGCACCGCAACAGGTTCTCCACAGCGGCGGCCTGGGCGGCGGTGCGCGGGTCGGGATGTTCCAGCAGCTCGGAGCCGGGCTCGGTCACTCGGGTGAGGTCCGCGGTGCGCCTCTTCTGCTGGGGCACCGACTCGGCGAGCGGCACGGGAGAGGCCGGAGCCCCGGCGTCTCCCTGTTCGTCGGGAGCACCGGAGCTGCCGTCGGGTGTCGGGGTGTCGTTCATGACGGCTCCTCGTAGCTGGCTGGGAGGTGCGGGGTGCTGCTTTCGCTCGGTCCCGGTTCCCGCGTCGCCTGCGGTTGTCTCGGTGGGGTGGGGTCGGGGCGCCCCTACTGCTGCGGTGGACCGGGTCGGCGGAGAGAGCGGGAGCGAGAGAGCTGTGGGTGTGTCGAGGGAGGCCGGTTCGGCCGGAGTGTCCTTGGAAGTGGGGGCAGTCGGGATGCGGAAGCGAGTGGTTCCGAGGACCGTTGGCGGCCGCGAGGGCGGGGCGGTGAGGGTGCGACTCTCAACCCGCGCGCTGGGCGGGGCCGTGGTGTGGGCTGTCGTGCGGGCCGTGTTCCTCATGTGTGCGGGCCACCGCCGCCACCGCGTCCGCCAGTCGGTCCAGAACGGCCGCCGCCTGCTCGTCGCTGATCGTGAGCGGGGGGAGCAGCCTGACCACGGCCGCGTGACGGCCGCCGAGTTCGACGATCAGTCCGCGCTGGAGGCACTCCCGCTGGACGGCGGCGGCGAGTTCGGGCGCGGCCGGACGTGGCGTGCAGCGGGGCTCCTGGCCGGGAGGTGTGGGGTGGCGGTCGGCGGGTTCGGCTCCGGCGCCGTCCGGGTCCACCAGCTCGACCCCCATCATCAGTCCACGCCCCCGGACCTCCCCGACGCACGCGAACCTGTCGGCCAACTCCCCGAGTTGACCCAGCATGCGGGAACCGAGGTCGGCGGCGCGCTCGGCGAGGCCGTTCTCGCGCACATGGGCGAGGGTCGCGGTGCCCGCGGCCATGGCGAGCTGGTTGCCTCGGAAGGTTCCGGCGTGGGCGCCCGGTTGCCAGACGTCGAGATCGTCGCGGTAGACGATGACGGCCAGCGGGAGGCTGCCGCCGATGGCCTTGGACAGAACCATGACGTCGGGGGTGACCCCGCTGTGGTCGACGGCCCAGAAGGCGCCCGTTCGGCCGACCCCGGTCTGGACCTCGTCGGCGATCAGCGGGATCGACCGGGCGGTGGTGAGCTGCCGCATACGGCGCAGCCAGGCGTCCGGTGCGGGGATCACCCCGCCCTCGCCCTGGACAGGTTCGAGGATCATCCCGGCCGGCAGGGGCACGCCCGACTTGGGATCGTCGAGGAGGGACTCGGTCCAGCGGGCGGCGAGTTCGGCGCCGCGCGACCCGCCGACGCCGAAGGGGCAGCGGTAGTCCTGCGGATAGGGCAGGCGGGCGACCTGGACGTCCCGGGCGCCACCGGAGGCGGCCAGGGCTCCGGCGGTCATGCCGTGGTAGGCGCCGGTGAAGGCGAGGATGCCGGTGCGGCCCGTCGCGGCCCGGACCAGTTTGAGGGCGGCCTCGACGGCGTCCGTCCCGGCCGGCCCGCAGAACTGGACACGCGCGCGGCCGGCGAGGCCGGGCGGAAGAGTGCGGAACAGCTCGGTGATGAAGGCGTCCTTGACGGGGGTCGCCAGGTCGAGGACGGAGAGGGGAGCGCCGGAGTCGAGGACCCTGCGGATGGCTTCCAGCACGACTGGATGGTTGTGGCCGAGGGCGAGTGTGCCCGCGCCGGAGAGGCAGTCGAGATAGCGACGGCCGTCGGCGCCCTCGATGGTGAGCCCACGTGCCCGGACCGGGACGATGGGCAGGGCTCGGGCATAGGTGCGCGCGGAGGATTCACGCGCCGACTGGCGTCTGAGGATCCCCTCGTGCACAGCGGGCGCTCCCCCGGTCGTACCTCCAGCCATCGACTCCGTAACGGCCACCGGTCGCTGTCCTCCCCGCTGTTCAGAGGCGAGTTGATCCGTGGGGACCGAGTGCAGGCAGCTGGCCCCCCACAGCTACAACCGCGGACCGTTCGACGGGTTACGGGTATCCGCAAGATCATTGCCGGGGCCGGAGGACGGCGCTCTTCGCGCGGGGCCGCAGGCAGGCGGCCGGGCGGTCGGCCGGAACACCGGGGAACGCCCATTGAATCAAGGACAGGAGTGGTGAATGGACGTCAAACCGGTAGATCCGTGGATGATTGGCCAGGTCAGACGGCTTGTAGCCGAACCGTTGCCGTTCCGCCGGAAGTCCCCCACAGCGAGCGCATAGTCTGGGACGCCGTTTCCCGAACGGTCGTGAGACCGGCGCGAACTTCCCATGAGTTCACGGCCGGTGCCACACCCGAAGCGCCGAGTACCTTCACAGCAGGGGGAGTCAAGAGCATGCGATCCATTCGACCGTCGTTCACTGATCGGCGAGGGAGGGGCACCCGCCGCACCTCCACCTCGCTCGCGGCGGTCACCCTCGCCTCGGCGCTGGCGCTGACCGCCACCGCCTGCAACGGCGACGACACCGCCGACGGCAAGCCGACCGCCTCCGCGGCCGCGGCCGGCGACGGAAAGATCAAGATCCCGGACGACCTCAAGCAGAAGCTCAAGGACCACGGGATCGACGTCGACAAGTGGAAGAACGGCGCCTGGAAGAACTGGAACAAGCAGGACTGGCTGCGCGAGGCCAACGACTTCATCAACCCGATCATCAAGGGCCTGTGGGACCCGGACCGGATGCGCCACGCCAACGACCCGAACAAGGGTGTCAACGACAACGACATCTCGGGTGACCAGGGCGTCACGGACCCGACCCCGCAGCCGGTGAAGGCGCAGTCGGTGGCGACGCCGTACCACGTCAACGCGGCCGCCTCGGGCAAGGTGTTCTTCGACTCCCCCGAGGGCCACATGGTGTGCTCGGGCACGGTCGTGGAGGACCCCGCGCATCCGGGCAAATCCAACCTGGTCTGGACGGCGGGTCACTGTGTGCACGCCGGCAAGAGCGGCGGCTGGTACCGGAACATGGCCTTCGTGCCGTCGTACAACAACTCCGGCAAGCCCGCCGCCCAGCTGCAGAACGCCAGCAGGTCCGAGATCGCCCCCTACGGCGTCTGGTGGGCCGATGCGGCGCAGACCTCGCAGCAGTGGATCGACCAGGGCGGTGAGACCGGCGGCAACGGCGCGCCGTACGACTTCGCGGTGATCCATGTGACGCCGGAGCAGGGCAACGGCGGCAAGTCGCTGGAGGAGACGGTCGGCGGGGCGCTGCCGGTGAACTTCGACGCCCCGGCGGTGCCGAAGGTGAACGGCATCACCGCGTCCGGCTACCCGGAGGCGGCTCCGTTCGACGGTCAGCTGCTCTACCAGTGCAAGGACAAGCCGGGTCGGCTGTCCATCAACCAGTCGGCGCCGACCATGTACCGGATCGGCTGCACGATGACCGCGGGTTCCTCCGGCGGCGGCTGGGTGGAGACGGGCGCGGACGGCAAGCCGGCGCTCGTTTCCAACACCTCGATCGGCCCGGTGACTTCGGGGTGGCTGGCCGGTCCTCGGCTGGGTGACGTGGCCAAGGGTGTGTACCAGTCCGTCAGCAAGAAGTTCGCCGGGCAGTAAGGGGGCACGTCGCCCTCCCGGGACGCTCGAAGGCCCGCCTCCTGGACAGGGGGCGGGCCTTCCGCGCGGCAGGGTCAGACGGCCGGCACCGGTGTGTACGGTGCCAGGTCGACCGCCAGTTCCTCGTGCACCCGGACCTTGAGCAGGGTGCCCTCCGCGGTGTGCTCCTCGGAGATCACCTCGCCCTCGGTGTGGGCGCGGGCGACGAGCCTGCCGTGCGTGTACGGGACGAGCGCCTCGATCTCGACCGAGGGGCGGGGCAGCTCGTTGTCGATCAGCGCGAGCAGTTCGTCGATGCCCTGGCCGGTGCGGGCGGAGACCACGATGGAGCGCTTCTCGACCCGCAGCAGCCGCTGGAGGACCAGCGGGTCGGCCGCGTCCGCCTTGTTGATCACGACGATCTCGGGCACGTCGGTGGCGCCGACGTCCCTGATCACCTCGCGCACGGCGGCCAGCTGCTCCTCCGGTACCGGATGCGAGCCGTCCACCACGTGCACGATCAGGTCGGCGTCACCGACCTCCTCCATCGTGGAGCGGAACGCCTCGACCAGGTGGTGCGGCAGGTGTCGGACGAAGCCGACCGTGTCGGCCAGGGTGTACAGGCGGCCGCTCGGGGTCTCCGCGCGGCGGACGGTCGGGTCCAGGGTCGCGAACAGGGCGTTCTCGACCAGGACGCCCGCGCCCGTCAGACGGTTGAGCAGGGAGGACTTGCCGGCGTTGGTGTAGCCCGCGATGGCGACGGACGGCACCTTGTTGCGCCGGCGCTCCTGGCGCTTGATCTCGCGGCCGGTCTTCATCTCCGCGATCTCCCGGCGCATCTTCGCCATCTTCTCGCGGATCCGGCGCCGGTCCGTCTCGATCTTGGTCTCACCGGGACCACGGGTGGCGAGGCCGCCGCCCTTGCCGCCGCCCATCTGACGGGACAGCGACTGACCCCAGCCTCGCAGCCGCGGCAGCATGTACTGCATCTGCGCGAGCGCGACCTGCGCCTTGCCCTCTCGGGACTTGGCGTGCTGGGCGAAGATGTCCAGGATCAGGGCCGTACGGTCGATGACCTTGACCTTGACGACGTCCTCCAGCTGGATCAGCTGGCCGGGGCTCAGCTCACCGTCGCAGATGACGGTGTCCGCGCCCGACTCGACGACGATGTCGCGCAGCTCCAAGGCCTTGCCGGAGCCGATATAGGTGGCCGCGTCGGGCTTGTCGCGGCGCTGGACGACGCCGTCGAGCACCAGCGCGCCTGCGGTCTCCGCGAGGGCGGCCAGCTCCGCGAGGGAGTTGTCGGCGTCCTGTGCCGTGCCGGTGGTCCACACCCCGACGAGCACGACCCGCTCCAGGCGGAGCTGTCGGTACTCGACCTCGGTGACGTCCTCCAGCTCGGTGGACAGCCCCACCACGCGGCGCAGGGCCGCGCGCTCGGAGCGGTCGAACTGGTCGCCGTCCCGATCGCCGTCGATCTCGTAGCTCCAGGCGACGTCCTCTTCCATCAGGGCATCGGCCCGAAGACCTTCGGGGTAGGCGTGCGCGAGGCGCTGGGTGTCCTGGGAAGGGGAGGAAGAGGAGGTCATTGGATCCTTACGTCGATGGGGGTGCCCGAGGAGCACGGTCTTAGGTTAGAACGCGCGAGCGCCCCGGGAGATTCCCGCGGGCCGTGCCGCGCCGACCCGACGATGGTCGCACGGCGCGGCACGGCGCGTCACCGCCTTATTTCCGGGTCCGGCCCTTGGCGGCCTTGGGCGATGCCGCGGCCTTCCAGTCCGGGTGGCCGGGCATCGGCGGAGTCTTCTCGCCGTAGAGCCAGCCCTTGAAGAAGCCCGTCAGATCGCGGCCGGCGACGGTCGAGGCGAGGCGGACGAAGTCGGCGGTGCCGGCGGTGGAGTCCCGGTGCTCCTGGACCCACATCCGCTCCAGGCGTTCGAAGGCCGGCTTGCCGATCTCCTGGCGCAGGGCGTACAGCGCCAGGGCCGCGCCGTCGTAGACGTTGGGGCGGAAGATGCTGATCTTCTGGCCGGGCGCGGGCCCCTTGGGCAGGGCGGGCGGTCCGCCGGCCTCACGCCACCGGTCGGAGTTGGCGTAGGCGGCCTTCATCCGGTCCTCCATCGGCTTGTGCGCCGTCTCCTCGGCGTAGAGGGCCTCGTACCAGGTGGCGTGCCCCTCGTTCAGCCAGACGTCGGACCAGGTGCGGGGGCTGACGCTGTCACCGAACCACTGGTGCGACAGCTCGTGCACCATGATCGACTCGACGTACCACTTGGGGTAGGCGGGCTGCGTGAACAGGTCCTTCTCGAAGAGCGAGAGGGTCTGTGTCTCCAGTTCGAACCCGGTGTCGGCCTGCGCCATGAGCACGCCGTACGTCTCGAACGGGTACGGTCCGACCTTGCTCTCCAGCCAGGCGATCTGCTCGGGCGTCTTGTCGAGCCACGGCTGCAGGGCCTTGGCGTCGGCGCTGGGCACGACGTCGCGGACCTGCAGTCCGCGCGGGCCGTCGCGGTGCAGCACGGTGGAGCGGCCGATGGAGATCTGGGCGAGTTCGGTGGCCATGGGGTGCCGGGTGCGGTAGGTCCAGGTGGTGGAGGAGCCGACCTGGTCCGCTCCGACGGGCATACCGTTGGCCACGACGGTGTAGCCGTTCGGGGCGGTGACGTGGAAGGTGAACAGCGCCTTGTCGGACGGGTGGTCGTTGCACGGGAAGACCAGGTGCGCCGCGTCGGCCTGATTGGCCATGGCGAGGCCGTCGCTGGTGCGCACCCAGCCGCCGTCCTGGTCCTTGCCGGCGACGGGATCGCTGGTGTGCTTGACCGTGATCCGGGTCCAGCTGCCCTCGGTGAGGAGGTGGTCCGGGGTGACGACCAGGTCCTCGCCGGCGCTGGTGAACTCCGCGGGACGCCCGTCGACCTCGACGGACGTGACGGTGCCGCGCGCGAAGTCGAGGTTGATCCGGTCCAGGTCCGCGGTGGTCCAGGCGTCGATGGTGGTGACGGCCTGCAGCGGCTTGTCGTTGGCGCCGGGGTAGGTGAAGGACAGGTCGTACGACGCCACGTCGTAGCCCGGGTTGCCCAGGTACGGGAAGAGCCGGTCACCGACGCCGAGGGGCTCGGCCGGGGCCGCGGCGGCGAGCAGACAGACGGCGACGGCGGAGGCGAGGAGGGCCCCCGCCCGGTGCCGGGAGATCCGGGGCCGGGGCCGGGACCGGGTCCCGGGCTGTGAGGGGATACGGCGGGGGACGCGGGGGGTGAGCAGCATGGACCACCGCTACCAGTGCGCTCCCGGGCGACGACGGCGACGCGCGCCCGTCCCACCCGAACGGGTTGGGTCCGGAGGCCTTCTGCACGCGGTCGGGTGGCCTTCTGATCAAACGGTTGCGATCATGCGCGCTTACTGATCGGTTCGGATCGAGCGACTCTGCTCGCGCGGGGGGGGCGCGGCCGTCCTGCGGCGGCCTGTCAGGCGCTCCGTCGTGGACCGGCGCCCCGTGATCACGCCCGGCGGTCACGCCCGGCGCCGCTCAGGAGGAGGGGGCCTGGTGCTGGGCGCGGGAGACGTCGTACACGCCCGGGACGTCCCGCATGGCGCGCATGAGGGCCGGGAGGCGGGCCGCGTCCGGGAGTTGGAGGGTGTACGTGTGCCGGACCCGCTGCTGGCTGGGCGGTTCGACGGTGGCGGAGACGATGTCGACGCCGGTCGAGGAGATCGCCTCGGTGAGATCGGCGAGCAGATGGGGGCGGCCGAACGATTCAGCGACCAGGGTGACCCGGCACTCGGCGGTGTCTCCCCAGCGCACGCCGACCTCCGTGCGCCCCCGGCCCTTCATGTGCGCCACCGCGGCACACTCCACCCTGTGCACGGTCACCACTCCCCCGCGCACCGCGAAGCCGGTGATCTCGTCCGGCGGCACGGGCGTACAACATCGGGCGAGCCGTACGGTGGCGCCGGGCCGGTCCACGAGGACGTCGGCGTCTCTGGAGCGGACTGCGGGGGCGCCCTCGGCGGGGGTGACTCCCGCGGCGGCCTCGGCGCGGGAGCCACCCGTGGGGCGCGCGGGGGCGGTGGCCCCGGCGGGTGCGCGGCGGGTGCCGCCCGCGTCCTCCGTCCCGTTGCCGCCGCCGGGATGCGTGGCCAGCCAGCGCTGGATCGCGATGCGGGCGGCCGGGGTGTGGGCGTGCTCCAGCCATTCGCGGGAGGGCTCGGAGGCGGGGTCCTGGCCCATGAGGAGCTGGACGGTGTCACCGTCCTGCAGGACGGTGCTGAGGGTGGCCAGCCGGCCGTTGACACGCGCGCCGATGCAGGCGTGGGCGTCCTCGCCGTACTGGGCGTAGGCGGCGTCCACACAGCTGGCGCCCTCGGGCAGGCCGAGCGTACCGCCGTCCGGGCGGAAGACGGTGATCTCGCGGTCCTGGGCGAGGTCTTCGCGCAGGGTGGACCAGAACGTGTCGGGGTCGGGCGCGGCCTGCTGCCAGTCGAGGAGCCGGGAGAGCCAGCCGGGGCGGGTGGGGTCGGCGCGCTCGCCGTCGGCGGGGTCGTCGGACGCGGGCGCGTACGGGTTGCCGAGGGCGACGACGCCGGCCTCGGCGACCTTGTGCATCTGGTGGGTGCGGATGAGGACTTCGACGACCTGGACGGCGATGGGGGTCCCCCCGGGCGATTCGGCTCGGGCCTGGGGGCGTGCGACGGCGGTGTGCAGCGACTGGTACAGATTGAACTTCGGTACGGCGATGAAGTCCTTGAACTCCGAGACGACCGGCGTCATGCAGGTGTGCAGTTCGCCGAGGACGCCGTAGCAGTCGGCGTCCTCGTTCACCAGCACGAGCAGGCGGCCGAAGTCGGTGCCGCGCAGTTGTCCGCGTTTGCGGGCCACGCGGTGGACCGAGACGAAGTGCCGGGGGCGGATGAGCACTTCGGCCGGGATGCCGGCCTCGCGCAGCACCCCGCGCATCTCCTCGGCGACGACGGCGAGCGGGTCGTCGGGGCGGGCCGCGTTCTCGGCGATCAGCTCGCGGGTGTGCTCGTACTCCTCGCGGTGGAGGATGGCGAAGACCAGGTCCTCCATCTCGGTCTTCAGGGCCTGCACGCCGAGGCGCTCGGCGAGCGGGATGAGGACGTCGCGGGTGACCTTGGCGATCCGCGCCTGCTTCTCCGGGCGCATGACGCCGAGGGTGCGCATGTTGTGCAGGCGGTCGGCGAGTTTGATCGACATCACGCGCACGTCGCTGCCGGTGGCGACGAGCATCTTGCGGAAGGTCTCCGGTTCGGCGGCGGCTCCGTAGTCGACCTTCTCCAGTTTCGTCACCCCGTCGACGAGATAACGAACCTCCTCGCCGAACTGTTCCCGCACCTGATCGAGCGTCACATCGGTGTCCTCGACGGTGTCGTGGAGCAGCGAGGCGGTCAACGTCGTGGTCTCCGCGCCGAGTTCGGCGAGGATCAGGGTCACCGCGAGCGGATGGGTGATGTACGGCTCGCCGCTCTTGCGCATCTGACCGCGGTGCGAGGACTCCGCGAGGACGTAGGCGCGGCGCAGCGGGTCGAGGTCGGCGTCGGGGTGGTGGGCGCGGTGCGCCTCCACTACGTGGCTGATCGCGTCGGGCAACTTCCCGCGGACGGCGGGGCCGAGCAGTGCGGCCCGGCCGAGCCTGCGCAGATCGATCCGGGGCCGGGACTTCCTGCGGTCCGCCCTCGGCGCCGCGGGGGCGGTGGCCGCCGCGGACACCGCGGGCGCCACCGGGCCAGGGGACGCAGGGTTCGTGGCCTCCGCACTCATGGGCACCTCCGGCTCGTGGACCGGCGGACGGGGCCCCAGGGCGTACGAGGCTCAGGGATGGCGACGTTCCCCCGTCCGTGCCGGTGCTTGATGCTATCGAGCCCATCACGTGCGACAGACCGCCTCTCGCCGAGCGTGAAACGGATCACCCATTCGAGCGACGGAAAAGAGGTTTAGGGTTTGCGCCACGTGCCCTGGGGGCGTCCACGGTGTCGAACGCCCCGGGTTACCGGAAACCGCTGATCCGGGCGGTGCGGGGCGTCATCCTCGCGGTTTTGCAGGGTCAGTTGACGGCGTTTTCCAGCCATTCGCCGTCGATCTCGCCCTCGGCAACGATCACGGCGGGTCCGGTCATCTCGATCTCGCCGTCGGGCCGCTCGGTGATGACCAGCCGGCCGCCAGGCAGGTCGACGGTGTACGTGGCCGGGGTCCCGGTGACGGCAGGGTCGGCGCCGTCCCGCCGGGCGGTGGCCACGGCGACGGCGCACGCGCCCGTGCCGCACGAACGGGTCTCGCCGGAGCCGCGCTCGTGCACGCGCATGGCGACGTGGCGGGGGCCGCGGTCGACGACGAACTCGACGTTCACCCCGTGCGGGTAGGCGTCCGCCGGGCTGACGGGCGGCGCGGAGTACAGGTTGCCGGCGTGCGCGAGGTCGTCGACGAAGGCGACCGCGTGCGGGTTGCCCATGTTGACGTTGCGCGCGGGCCAGTTGTGCTCGCCGACGCTCACCGTGACCTCGCCCTCCGGCAGCCGGGCGCGGCCCATGCCGACGGTGATGTCACCGTCCTTCGCAAGGTGGACGGTCTTCACGCCCCCGCGCGTGGCGATCGCGAGGTCACCTTCGCCCACATGTCCGGCGTGCTGGAGGTAGCGCGCGAACACACGAACTCCGTTGCCGCACATCTCGGCGACCGAGCCGTCGCCGTTGCGGTAGTCCATGAACCACTCGGCCTCGGGCGCCATCGACCTGGTCTCCGGATGGGCGGCGGATCGCACCACGTGCAGCACTCCGTCGCCGCCGATGCCGGCTCGGCGGTCGCACAGGGCGGCAACGGCGGCCGGGCTCAGGTCGAGGGCGTTCTCCGGGTCCGGGACGATCACGAAGTCGTTCTCGGTGCCGTGTCCCTTGAGGAAGGCGATCCGTGTGCTCATTCCTCGATCGTACGGGAGCGCTCCGCTCGGGGGCCGAGGAGGTGAGGGGCGGTGCGGGTCGTGGTCGGTGCGGGGCGTGCGCGGCCGATCGCGCGGCTCCCCGCGCTCCCGCGCGCCCCCTCAGGAGGTCTCAGCGGAGCCTTGCCACGCGCCACACGGCGAGGACCGCGACCACGGCGACCAGGAGGACGTACCCGAGTACGACCCTCCAGTCGGGGCGGCGGCCCGAACCCCGCGCCGGGAGGCCGGGCCAGGTGTAGCCCACCCGGCGGGCGGCCGTCATGCCCCAGCCGGCGGCGCAGGAGCAGATCAGCAGGCCCAGCATGGCGATGACGGCGCCGCTGTCACCGAAGTCGAAGGCGAGCGGGAAGGCGAACATCAGCGAGCCGACGGCGGACAGTCCCACGATGGGGGCGAGCTGCCAGATGCGCAGCCGGCGCTGCGGGCGCAGCTCGACCTCGACCTCCGGACCGCCCGGGTACATCTCCTCGGGCTCCGGCCCGTCGGCGGTGACGCCGTCGGGTGTCTCCTCCGGGCCGTCGTCGGTCAGCCGGGCCTCGGTGAGCGGGTCCTCGACCAGGAGGTCTTCCGCAAGGTGGCTTTCGGGCAGCAGCTGCCCGCCCAGTCGGTCCTCGGCCGGGCGGTCCTGGACCGGCAGGCCCTCCATGAGACGGCCCTCGACCGGGCGGTCCTCGCCCGGGCAGCCCTCGATCGAACGGTCCGCGCGCGGGTCCGGTTCGTCACCGTCGGTGGTGACGTGCTCGGCACTTTGTGCGGTGTCGCGAGGGCCGGCCTCCATCGCCACGCGCCCTCCCAACTAGGCTCCACTTGGTCGATCGAAGCTCGATGATGGCACGGCGTCGAAGGCCGAGATGACCGGCGGCGCATCCCGATGCCATGACGTGATCAGGCTGTAACCGGTCGTTCGACCAACGCCAGGGCCTGGTGCGGAAGTTCCCCCCGATCCGCCACGGCCCCACTCAGCCAGTGCACCCGGGGGTCGCGTCGGAACCATGAATCCTGACGGCGCGCGAAGCGTTTGGTGGCGCGCACGGTCTCGGCCCGCGCTTCCGCTTCGGTGCACTCCCCGGCGAGCGCGGCGAGCATCTGCTGGTAACCCAGCGCACGCGACGCCGTGCGCCCCTCGCGCAACCCCTCCGCCTCCAGTGCGCGCACCTCGTCCACGAGGCCCGCCTCCCACATCCGGTCGACGCGCAGCGCGATGCGCTCGTCCAGCTCCGGGCGAGCCACGTCGACTCCGATCTGGACGGTGTCGTAGACGGAGTCGTGGCCCGGGAGGTTCGCGGTGAAGGGCCGGCCGGTGATCTCGATCACTTCGAGCGCCCGGACGATACGACGGCCGTTGCTCGGCAGGATCGCGCGGGCTGCCTCGGGGTCGGCGGCGGCCAGACGGGCGTGCAGCGCGCCCGAGCCGCGCAGGGCCAGCTCGTCCTCCAGACGGGCCCGGACCTCGGGGTCGGTGCCGGGAAACTCCAGGTTGTCGACGGCCCCTCGGACGTACAGGCCGGAGCCGCCGACCAGGATCGGCCAGCGGCCCTCGGCGAGCAGGGCGTCGATCCGGGCGCGGGCCAGCTTCTGGTACTCGGCGACGGAGGCGGTGACCGTCACGTCCCAGATGTCGAGGAGGTGGTGCGGGATGCCGCCGCGTTCCTGCGGCGTCAGCTTCGCGGTGCCGATGTCCATCCCTCGGTAGAGCTGCATGGAGTCGGCGTTGACGACCTCCCCACCGAGCTGCTGGGCCAGGAAGACGCCGAGATCGGACTTTCCGGCCGCGGTGGGTCCGACAACGGCGATGACGCGGGGGGTGGAGGGTGTGCTGCTCACCGCACCAGTCTCGCAAACCTCCAGGCCGCGTCTCGAACGAGTTACGTGACGCATGGGGTTCCGGGTCGTTGCCCGTGGCGAGATGCCGCCGTTCGGCACGCCGGACGCGGTGACCCGGGCGGCGCAACTGTACGCACCGGGTAACGCGGGAATTCGCCCGCACGAGTACCGTATGGAGTAGATATGGGCGTTTTTGCACGACTCCTCCGCAAGTCGAAGGCGACTCCGGAGACGTCGGCCACCGAGGCGCAGGCCGGCGAGGAGCCGGAGGCGGTCGAGGTCGAGGCCGAGGAAGCGGAGTCGGCGGAGGCGACGGCGAAGGCGACCGGGTCGGCGGAGGCGAAGGGTTCGGCCGGGGACGAGAGCGAGGACGCTGCCGCGCGGTCGGAGACCGCCGCGGACGACGCGTCCGAGGGCTCCGGCATCCCCAAGCAGCAGTCCGCCGAGGAGGCCGCCGACAACGAGGCCGGCGAGGGCGCCCGCAGGTAACTGCCCCGCGAGGGAAGGTGGACCATGGGTCTGTTGGACAACATGAAGGCCAAGCTCGGCCCGGCCAGGGACAAGGTGTCGGACCTCGCGCGGCAGCACGGGGACAAGGTCCAGCACGGCCTCGACAAGGCCGCGCACGTCGTGGACGAGCGGACCAAGGGCAAGTACAGCGACAAGATCCAGGCGGGCACCGGGAAGGCCAAGGAGGCGATGGACCGCCTCGCGCACAAGGAAGGTGGCGGTCCGGAGACGGCCGGTGTCGATCCGACGACCCCCACCCGGCCGGAGGACCGGCCACCGGCTTCCTGAGGCTCCTCAGCGGCGTGCGGATCGGCGGACGGGCGGAGACGGTCGCGGAACACACCGGCTCCCGGCCGTCCGCCGTACGCGCGCGTGCGCGCATGTGAGGGGTGCGTCTGCGGGTGTGTGCGCCGGCGTGTGCGCTGCGGGTGCGCGCCTCGGTGTGCGCCCCGCGCCGGAGCGCGCGGCTTGTCGTGGCCACAACCCGTCACGTCCAGGTGGCCACCACGTACCCGACGCCGTACGGCGCGGACTCGTACAGCAGCGAGCCGCTGAGGTTCGCGTTCTCGGCGGCGCCGGCCAGGACCTGCCAAGGGGCCCGGCCGGAGGCCTTCAGTTCGCGGGCCAGATCGGCGTCCAGCGCCTGGACGGCCGCCACGTCGGCCGCGCCCAGCGCCCGCGCGACCTCCGCGTCGAAGGGTGCCGCCCGCTCGTCGAGGTAACCGGGCGCCTTGAGCGTGCGGCACGCGCTGGCGTCTCCCATCACCAGCAGCGCCGTCCGTCCGGTCCGGGCACCGATCTCCCTTCCGGCCTCGGCACACCGCTCGGGCGCCAGCGGTTCCCCGATCCCGAGCCCCTCGATCGGGGCATCCGCCCAGCCGGTCCGCTCCAGCAGCCATGCGCCGACAGCGAGCGACGACGGCAGCTCGCGCTCGCCGGCGGTGTCGGTCGCGGGCCCGAGGCGTACGTCGACATCGACCCCGAACCCCCGGAAGGAACCCCGGGCGCCCTGCGGAAACGCTCCGCACCCGCCCTGCTCGGCGGGCCCGAGCACCATCAGGAGGTCCGGGCGGGCGGCGGCAAGCACACCGAGCGCGTCGGCGCACGCCGCGCGCGCGGCGTCCAGCTCCGGTGCGGCGCCCGCGGCGACCTCGGGCACGAGCAGCGGAGGGCAGGGGCAGGCAGCGGCGGCTACAAGCACGACCGGCAGGGTAACGCCGTACGGCGCCGGACTCAGCCCCCTGCGAGCAGGTCGGTCGGATCGATCACCCGAAGGAGCCCGTCCGGGGCCTGGACGGGGTCCTGTTCTCGTGGGCCTTGTTCTCGTGGGTCCTGACGGGGGTCCTGTTCTCGCTCCTCGTCCGTCAGTCGCAACCGCAGCCGCTCGCCACCGCCGGGAGCGGCTCCGGGACGCCGATCCTCGGCAGGCCCAGCATCACACCCGCCGGCTTGGCGGCCTCGGCGGCGGTGCGCTTCTCCCAGGCATCGCCCGCGCGCGTACGGCGCACGCCGAGGACGGAGCCTTCGGCGAGGAGGTGGTGCGGGGCGGCGTAGGTGATCTCGACGGTGACCACGTCGCCGGGGCGGACCTCCTGCTCCGGCTTGGTGAAGTGGACCAGGCGGTTGTCGGGGGCGCGGCCGGAGAGACGGTGGGTGGCGCCGTCCTTGCGGCCCTCGCCCTCGGCGACCATCAGCTCCAGGGTGCGGCCGACCTGCTTCTTGTTCTCCTCCCAGGAGATCTCCTCCTGGAGGGCGACCAGACGCTCGTAGCGGGCCTGGACGACCTCCTTGGGGATCTGGTCCTCCATGGTCGCGGCCGGGGTTCCGGGCCGCTTGGAGTACTGGAAGGTGAAGGCCTGGGCGAAGCGCGCCTCGCGGACCACGTGCAGGGTCTGCTCGAAGTCCTCCTCGGTCTCGCCGGGGAAGCCCACGATGATGTCGGTGGTGATCGCCGCGTGCGGGATGGCGGCCCGGACCTCCTCGATGATCCCGAGGTAGCGCTCCTGCCGGTAGGAGCGGCGCATCGCCTTCAGCACGGTGTCCGAGCCGGACTGCAGCGGCATGTGCAGCTGCGGCATCACGTTCGGGGTCTCGGCCATGGCGGCGATGACGTCGTCCGTGAAGTCGCGCGGGTGCGGGGAGGTGAACCGGACGCGCTCCAGGCCGTCGACGTTCCCGCAGGCCCGCAGCAGCTTGCTGAACGCCTCGCGGTCGCCGATGTCGGAGCCGTAGGCGTTGACGTTCTGCCCGAGCAGCGTGATCTCGCAGACGCCCTCGGCGACCAGTGCCTCGACCTCGGCGAGGATGTCGCCGGGGCGGCGGTCCTTCTCCTTGCCGCGCAGGGCGGGGACGATGCAGAAGGTGCAGGTGTTGTTGCAGCCGACGGAAATCGACACCCAGGCCGCGTAGGCGCTCTCGCGCCGGGTCGGCAGGGTGGACGGGAACGCCTCCAGCGACTCGGCGATCTCGACCTGCGCCTCCTCCTGCACGCGGGCGCGCTCCAGCAGGACGGGCAGCTTGCCGATGTTGTGCGTGCCGAAGACGACGTCCACCCAGGGCGCCTTCTTCACGATGGTGTCGCGGTCCTTCTGCGCGAGGCAGCCGCCGACCGCGATCTGCATGCCGGGGCGCGAGGCCTTCCTCGGCGCGAGCCGGCCGAGGTTGCCGTACAGCCGGTTGTCGGCGTTCTCCCGGACGGCGCAGGTGTTGAAGACGACGACGTCCGCATCCCCGTCGGAGCCCTCGGGGGCTCGCTGATATCCGGCGTCTTCGAGCAGCCCGGCCAATCGCTCGGAATCGTGGACGTTCATCTGGCACCCGTAGGTGCGGATCTCGTAGGTCTTAGATGATCGAACGTCCACTGCCGGGCTCCGGTCGCTGCTGGTGGTCATGGCTCAAGGGTAGGTGCTCCCGGAAGATGCCCGGCCCGGCGTTCGGCGTCCGGTCCGAGCGCCACGGCCGGTACGGGGCCGGCACCGCGGGTGAGCCGAGCGGGGCGGGCAGCCGCGGGTCACCGTCGAGCGGACGCGTCGGCGCCGGGGTCGACGCGGCGGCGGGCGGCCTCGATGTGACCGAGGTACCGCTGAGTCCACTGGCACATCCCATCCACCGTCGCCCGCAGGGCTCGGCCCGGCTCGGTGAGGGTGTACTCGACCCGCGGCGGCACGGTGGGGTGCACCTTTCGGTCGACCAGGCCGTTGTGCTCCAGCATGCGCAGATTCTGGGTGAGCATCTTGTGGCTGATGCCCTCGACCTCATCGCGCAGCTCACTGAAGCGCAAGGTGCGCTCACCGAGCGTCTCGATGATGAGGAACGCCCACTTGTTGGCGACATCCGAGAAGATCTCGCGCGCCAGGGAGTCCGCGCGCCTCAGGTCCGCTTCCTCGGGTGACGATCCCCTGAACTGCTTGGTCACCATCAGGTTCCCCAGTCACTGAAAAGTGCGTTCTTCCATGTCAGCCGCCACTCTCCTACGGTTCCTGAGTAACCACAAGAGACCACGAGTGTCTCGGTGCGACGGATGTGGGCCCACGGGCGCCCCGGCAAGGACAAGGAGACAGGCAGCATGGCCATCACCCTGGTGAACCCCAGCGGATTGCCCACGATCGATGTCTACCGGCAGGTGTCGATCGCATCAGGAACGAAGCTGGTCTTCATCGCCGGGCAGGTCGCCTCGGGCGGCGAGGAGGGCACGGTCGGCGAAGGCGACCTCGCCGCGCAGGTGGAGCGCTGCTACCTCAACATCGGGATCGCTCTGGACGAGGTCGGCGGCTCCTTCGACGACGTGGCGAAACTGACTCTCTACGTCGTCGACTGGACCCCCGACAAGATGCCCCTGGTCCTGGAGGGGGTCTCCCGGGCGGCCGCGAAGCTGGGCGTCACTCCGGTCCCACCTGCCACGCTGCTGGGTGTTGCGGCACTGGACGTCCCCGAGCATCTGGTCGAGATCGAAGCCACCGCGGTCCTCGACTGAACCGGCCGCCCCGACCGACCGACGCGGAACCGGTCGCCCACTGAGCCGCATCGGAACCACCTGCCTGCGGCCCACGAACGCCAGACCCGGCCATCACCCCTGGCCAGAAGGCCGGAGCGGACGCGGCTGAGGGGCACGGCCCAGGGGTGGGCGATCCGCAAAGTGCCCCGCGCGCCAGTCTTCCGGCGTGCGCACCGGCTCGCGCGCGGGGCCTGCGGAAACCCGGTGGAGACGCCGGGTCCGCTGTGCCTAGGGTCGCGCCATGAGTACTCGCACTTTCCGGATCACCGTCCGCGGCGCCTTCGACGGCCTCACCGACGCACAGCGGGCCACGCTGCTGGCCGAGGCCGCCGAGCACGACGTGCTGCGCGCCAGGTTCACGCCCGAAGGCACCCTCACCTACGACATCGCCGCCCGGCCGGCCTTCGTCTTCCGCTTCTCCGCCACCGGCGAGGAAGAGGAGGACATCCTGGAGGCGACCCAGCAGGCCGAGGCGTCGGCGCAAGCCTGGCTCACCGGGCACGGCTACGGCTTCAAGAACCTCCGCTCCACCGCCGAGGACCTCTCCCAGGCACCCATGGGCAAGCGACAGCGGCGCGAGGCCCGCTCCAGCGGCTTCTGAAGCGACGCCTTCCAACAGCCCATAAACTTGAGCACTCAAGGAGATGGCAATGAACAATGAAACCGGCGAGGAACGCCGGGACCGGGCGGTGAGCGACGGCGATGAGTGACACCCTCGACGCGGCACTGCGGCTGGTACGGGCCCAGGCCTCGCTCGTACGGCGTTTCGACTCGCGGCTGAGTGGCCTGCACGGCGTCAGCCTCGCCGACTTCACCCTGCTGCTCCGGCTGGGAGAGGCGCCCGGCGGCCGTATGCGCCGGGTGGACCTCGCCGAGGCACTGGGCCTGACGGCCTCCGGGGTCACACGCGGGCTGGCTCCGCTGGAGCGGATCGGGCTGGTGACCCGCGAAGCGGACGCCCGGGACGCGCGCGTGGCCTACGCGTCGCTCACCTCGACGGGCAGACAGCGGCTGAAGGAGATGCGCGCCACGGCCGAGGAGACCGCCACCGAGATCTTCGCCGCACCGGCATGGAGCACCGAGGACACCGGGCTGCTCTCGGCCCTGCTGACCCGCCTCGGCGGCACCGGCCTGGCCGACCGCTGAGCCGCCGGGGGCCCGGCCGGTCGCGGAATCTCCACAGGGCCCGGCCGACTGCCTCCGCCGCACCGGCCAATCCGTCCCACCGCGCCGGCCGCCCCCTCCACCGCACCGCACCGCCCTCCGGATCGGCCGCCGCCCAGGGCGCGACGACGGCCGGTCCCCACCCCGCCCCCGCACACACGGTTTTCGGCCTCCCGTGACCCGAACCAGCCGTGGTACAGCTCACGTTGGGGTGTGGCTGCTTTGTGAGGGAATCATGCGCAAGGGCGTGGCATGCTCATGGCTCACCACGAGTTACCGGCCGGTACTGCCTCCAAGCAGCCCGTTCGCCCGGTACCTCTCTGCCACCCCCCACTCCACACAGGACCGACCTTGCACAGACGCAAGCGGCACGGACGTGCCCTGCTGCCCGCCTTCGCCGTCACCGCCCTCTTCCTCACCGCGGCCTGCTCCTCGAGCGCACCGCACGCCGAACCGTCGGCGGCCGCCGGGCACGACCGGCAGGTCGAGGTCACCGACCGGCCCGCCGACGCCCCGGACCACTCGCTCGCCGTCGCCGCGGCGCCCGCCACCACCGCGACCGCCACGGCGGGACCGACCGGCTCCGGGCGACGCGCGCACCGAACGGCGCTCGCCATCAGCGCCTACGACAGCCACACCCGGCGGGCCGTCCTGTCCGACAAGCCTGCCCGCCGGGGGAGTTCGTCCGGATCCCCGACGGTGTCACCCTCCCCCACGGCCACCGGCGCCCCGCACCAGGCCGCCGTCGGCGATGTGATCGCCAGTGCCCCGGCGCCCGGGGCACCGCACGGGCTGCTCGCCAAGGTGACCAAGGTGATCGGCGAGACCGGCGCCGGCACCGAGGTGCAGACGGAACCCGCCACGCTCAACGCGCTGCTCGCCGACGAGACGGCGAAGGGTGCCGTACCGGTCGACCCGTCGTCCTTCGCCGTCGACAAGCTGCTGCCCGATGTGAAGGTGTCCTGGGCGAAGACCGGTGACGTGCACGTCGGCCCGAAGGGCGCGACCGTGCCGCTCGGCAGCCTCCGGCTCGATGTGAGCGCGGGCATACCGACGGCCCAGGGCGCCCCGGTCTCCGCCGACGCCTCGGTGAAGGGCTTCGTCCAGGTCGCCCCGAAGGTCGACTTCGCCTACGGCGGCACCGGCACCGACGCGCCGCCCGGCTCCGCCTACCTCGGAGTCTCCGGCGACTGGACCTCCGGCTGGGCGGTCAAGGGGCGGGCCGCCGCCACCACCGGCACTGCGCTGCGGATCCCGTTCGCCAAGCTGCACGCCGACCCCGTCCTCCAGGTCGGCCCGGTCCCCGTCGTGGTGAACCTCGATCTGACCTGCTACGTACAGATCAGCGGTGACGGGCGGGTCACCGTCGATGTCGAGCAGAGCCTCAAGGGCGACTTCAAGGCGGGCGGCACCTTCGGCCCGGCCAAGGGCTGGACGCCGGTCAGCTCCTCCGCCATGACGAGCACACCCGTGCACGCCGCCGTCACGACCGCCGGGTCCGTGAAGACGGCGCTCGGCGCGGAGGCCTCGGTCGGCCTCTACGGCGCCGTCGGCGTCACCGCCGACCTGGCTCCGTATCTGCGCGGCGAGGCCTCCGGCACCGTCACCACCTCCTCGGGCGGCACCGGGGCGACGGCCAAGGGCACCGGGGCGAAGAGCGCGGGCGCCTGGGGTGTGTACGGCGGGGTCGATCTGTCCGGAACCCTGCGCCTGCAGCTGTCCGTCTTCGGCACACCGATCGTCCAACGGAGCATCCCGCTGGGCACGTTGAACCGCGAGTGGAAGCTGGCGAGCGGAACCTTCTAGACGCTCGGGTCCGAGGCGCCGTGCCGTACCGCCGGTATCCAGCCCTGGCGGCGCAGTACGGACGACACGTCCGGTGCGCGGTAGTGCTCCCCCTTGAGGACCTTGCCGTCGGCCCGGCGGGCGACCTGCCCGTCCGGGCCGAGCTTGCTCATGTTGGCCCGGTGGATCTCGGCGATCACCTGATCGAGGTCGATGCCGTGGACCAGTGCGGTGCCGTACGCCACGTAGACCACGTCCGCCAGTTCGTGCGCGAGCTTGTCCAGCGGGCCGTCGACCGCGACCTCGGCGACCTCCGCCGCCTCCTCGGCGAGCAGTTCCCCACGGTGCGCGGCCAGTTCGGGCTCCACCTCCGTCGGCGTGCTGCGGGCGTCGAGGCCGAAGGCGCGGTGGAACTCCCGGACGAGATCGACAGGTGAAGTGCTCATGCGTCGACTCTAACGGCCGCCACTGACAGCGCCGGCGGTCCGCCTCCCGGCCCCGGAGTGACCTCGCCCCTGGTCAGCGCGGCGCCCGGCCTGGCAGGATCGCCGCATGTCCAAGGTGTTCTCCCTGACCCGCAGAGGCCTGGCGCTGCCGGCCGCGGCCGCCGGAGCCGTGGTGCTCGGGCTGCTGCTGTGGTGGCTGCTGCCGCTGGGCGAGAAGCCGCCGAGCGGCACGATCGTCTTCAGCACGGGCACTCCCAAAGGGGTGTACCAGGAGTACGGCGAGCGGCTGCGCGCCGAGTTCGCCAAGGACATGCCCGACCTGACGGTGAAGCTGCTCAACAGCGCCGGTTCGCAGGAGAACGTGCAGCGAGTGGCGACCGGCAAGGCCGACTTCACCATCGCGGCGGCTGACGCGGTGGAGGCGTACGAACTGGAGCACGGCAGCGGCGCCGAGCGGCTGCGCGGGGTGGCGCGCCTCTACGACGACTACGTCCATCTCATCGTGCGCAGCGACTCGGACATCCGGAGCGTCGCGGACCTGCGGCACAAGCGGGTGGCGATCGGACTGCCCGACTCCGGGGTGCGGCTGATAGCCGACCGGGTGCTCAAGGCCGCCGGCATCGACCCGCGCAAGGACATCACCCCGGCCGCGGACGGCATCGACACCGGGCCGGACCAGCTGGAGCACCGCAAGATCGACGCCTTCTTCTGGTCGGGCGGTCTGCCCACCAAGGGACTGGTCGCGCTCGCGAAGAAGTCCGCCTTCACGTTCGTGCCGATCGAGGGCGACCTCGTCACCAAGCTGCACGACGGGGGCCAGGAGGCGCGCTACTACCGGGCCACCAACATCCCCGAGTCGGCCTACCCCGCCGTACAGCAGGGCAACGAGGTGCCGACGATCTCCGTGTCCAACATCCTGATGACCCGCACGGACGTCGACCCCCGGCTGACGGAATGGGTGACCCGCACGGTGATCAAGAGCCGCGACGGCATCGGCGCCCACGTCCACTCCGCCCAGCTCGTCGACCTGCGCACCGCCATCTACACCGACCCCCTGCCCCTCCAGGAGGGCGCCCGCCGCTACTACCGCTCGATGAAGCCTTAGCCCGAGCGCGCCGGAACCGGCGAGCGGCACAGAGGCGAACAGCCCCTGCCCCTCGGTCAGGACTCCCCGTGTCGCGGCACCGTCACCGTCACCCGCAGGCCCCGCGGCTCGTGGTGGGCGTAGGTGATCGCGCCGCCGCCCGCCGTGAGCAGGGCACGGGAGATGGACAGGCCGAGGCCGGAGCCCTTGACGTTCTGGTGCCGGCCGCTGCGCCAGAACCGGTCGCCCACGCGCGCGAGTTCCTCGTCGGTGAGGCCGGGCCCTGTGTCGGTGACGACGACCGTGGACATGTCGCCGTTCGAGGCGACGACGACCTCCACCGTGCCGCCGTCGGGGGTGAACTTCACGGCGTTGTCGATCACCGCGTCCAGGGCGCTGGACAGGGTGACCGGGTCCGCCCAGGCGGTGGTGGGCGGGCAGTCCCCGGTCAGCCGGACGCCCTTGGCCACGGCGGTCGGGGACCAGGCGGCGACGCGCTCCTCGGCGAGCGTGCCGATGTCGGTCAGGCTCAGGTCCGCCTCGGCGTGCTCGGCCAGCGCCAGGTCGAGCAGGTCGTCCAGGACCTGCGCGAGGCGCTTGCCCTCGGTGCGGACCGAGGCGATCTCCTCGTTGCCCTCGGGGAGTTCGAGGGCGAGGAGTTCGATGCGCAGCAGCAGCGCCGAGAGCGGGTTGCGCAGCTGGTGCGAGGCGTCGGCGACGAAGGCGCGCTGCTGCTCCAGCACGTCCTCGACGTTGTCCGCCATCTCGTTGAACGACCGGGCCAGCCGTCTGAGTTCCGGTGGCCCGCCGGCGGCCGCGACCCGGGACTTCAGTCGCCCGGTGGCGATGTCGTGGGTGGTGGCGTCCAGGACCCGCACCGGCCGGAGCACCCAGCCGGTCAGCCGTAGCGCCGCGCCGACGGCCAGCAGCATGGCCGCGCTCTCCCCGGCCCCGATGAGCAGCCAGCCGCGCACCGTCCTCGAACGCATCTGTCCGGTGGGCGAGTCGGTGACCACGACCGCCACGACGTCCCCGTCCCGGATCACCGGCGAGGCGACGATCAGCCGGCTGCGCTGCCAGGGCCACACCTGCTTCGGGTCGTGGCTGCGCCGGCTGAGCAGCGCCTCGTCGAAGGCGTCCCGCACCTCCCCCATGGGCGGTACGAACCAGTCGCCGGGCGCATTGGCCATGGCCGAGCCGTTGCGGTAGAAGACACCCGCGCGGATGCCGTAGACGCCGTAGTAGCTGTCGAGTTCGCTACGCAGGGCCTCCAGGCGCTCGTCCGTGCTCGTACGGCGGGATCCGCTGGGTCCGTCGGTGACGAACTGGGCGAGCGCCGCGAAGCGGGCCGTGTCGTCGATGCGGTCGACGACGACCTTCTGCTGCTGGGCGGCGGCCAGGCTGACGGCGAGCGGGACCCCGAGGGCGAGGAGGACGGCCGCCATCAGGACGATGAGCAGCGGCAGCAGGCGTGCGCGCACCCGTCCCCGCTAGGCGGCCGGGGCGACGAGCCGGTAGCCGACGCCGCGTACGGTCTCGATCAGCGCGGGCATGCGCAGCTTGGCGCGCAGGGAGGCGACGTGCACCTCCAGGGTGCGGCCGGTTCCCTCCCAACTGGTGCGCCAGACCTCGCTGATGATCTGCTCGCGCCGGAAGACGACACCGGGGCGCTGCGCGAGCAGGGCGAGCAGATCGAACTCCTTGCGGGTCAGTTGGACGATCGAACCGTCCACCGTGACCTGTCGGGTGGGCAGTTCGATACGGACCGGTCCGAGCAGCAGGGAGTCGTCACCACCGGAGCCCGCGTCCTCGTGGACGGTGCGCCGGCTGACGGCGTGGATACGGGCGAGCAGTTCCCCGGTGTCGTACGGCTTCACCACGTAGTCGTCGGCTCCGAGGTTGAGGCCGTGGATGCGGGAGCGCACGTCGGAGCGGGCGGTGACCATGATCACCGGAGTGCTGGTGCGCTTGCGGATCTTGCCGCAGACCTCGTATCCGTCCTGGTCGGGCAGGCCGAGGTCGAGCAGGACCACACCGAAACCGTCGCTTTCGGGGACGAGCGCCTGGAGTGCCTCCTCGCCGCTGCGCGCGTGCGTGACGTCGAAACCGTGTCGTGCGAGCACGGCTGACAGAGCCGCGGCGACATGGTTGTCGTCCTCGACGAGCAGCAGTCTCATCCCGGCCCCCTCCGGTTCAGTGGTCGTACGGTCTGGGTTCTCGTGAGCCGTGTAGCTCACACGCGCGCGTGCACCATGGAAGTGATGCCGATGGACAAGGACGGCGTCAAGAGGGTTCCGGTTGCCCGGCGCTTCCGTTATCCGGCCGATACGCGCACACGTGGCAAGTGCTACGACACGTGTCCGTTTGCTATCGGATCGTGATGCTCAGATCTCCCTCAGATGTGATGACGCAGGTCACAGCCGCTCACTACTGTCCTCCGAAACCGAGGAGGACGGAGCCCGAGAGCGATGACCGAAGTATCGGTGACCAAGGAAGACGTGGTCACGTCCGACGAACTGGTCGTCCTGAAGAGCGTCAACAAGCACTTCGGCGCGTTGCACGTGCTCCAGGACATCGACCTGACGATCGCCCGCGGCGAGGTCGTCGTGGTCATCGGGCCCTCCGGGTCCGGAAAGTCGACCCTGTGCCGCACCATCAACCGCCTGGAGACGATCGACTCGGGCACCATCACGATCGACGGAAAGGCGCTGCCCCAGGAGGGCAAGGAGCTGGCCCGGCTGCGGGCCGACGTCGGGATGGTCTTCCAGTCCTTCAACCTGTTCGCGCACAAGACCGTGCTCGAGAACGTGATGCTGGGGCAGCTCAAGGTCCGCAGGACGGAGAAGAAGCAGGCCGAGGAGACCGCGCGGTCCCTGCTCGACCGGGTCGGCGTGGGCACCCAGGCCGACAAGTACCCCGCCCAGCTCTCGGGCGGCCAGCAGCAGCGCGTCGCCATCGCGCGGGCGCTGGCGATGGGCCCGAAGGTCATGCTCTTCGACGAGCCGACCTCCGCCCTCGACCCCGAGATGATCAACGAGGTCCTCGAGGTCATGCAGCAACTCGCCCGCGAGGGCATGACGATGGTCGTCGTCACGCATGAGATGGGCTTCGCACGATCGGCCGCGAACCGCGTCGTCTTCATGGCCGACGGCCGGATCGTCGAACAGGCCGCGCCGGACCAGTTCTTCAGCAACCCGCGCAGCGACCGGGCCAAGGACTTCCTGTCCAAGATCCTGCACCACTGACGGCACAGCACCGCGACGGCCTCGATCGCCCGTCCCGCTACGGCCACGACCACGCGTCCGGCCGCGGACCTCGTTTTCTCACCACCCAAAGGATGTTCACGATGAAGCTCCGCAAGGTCACCGCCGCCTCGGCCGCCGTACTCGCCCTCGCCGTGGGCGCCACCGCGTGTGGTGGCAACAGCTCGAACAGCGGCTCGGGCGGAGGCAGCGGCAAGATCAAGATCGGTATCAAGTTCGACCAGCCGGGTCTGGGCCTGAAGCAGCCCGACGGCACCTACGCGGGCTTCGACGTGGACGTGGCGACGTACGTCGCCAAGCAGCTCGGCTACAAGCCGAGCGACATCCAGTGGGTGGAGACCAAGAGCGCCGACCGCGAGAGCGCGCTGCAGCGCGGCGACGTGAAGTTCATCGCCGCCACCTACTCGATCACCGACGAGCGCAAGCAGAAGGTCGACTTCGCCGGTCCGTACCTGCTGGCCCACCAGGACCTGCTGGTCAAGAAGGACTCGAAGATCGCCAAGGGCACGGATCTCAACAAGAAGAACCTGTGTTCCGTGACCGGCTCCACCCCGGCGCAGCACATCCAGCAGACGATCGCGCCGAAGGCCAACCTGAAGGAGCTCAGCTCCTACTCGGAGTGCATGGCGAGCCTCCAGAGCGGCGCGGTGGACGCGCTGACCACCGACGACTCGATCCTCGCGGGCTACGCCGCGCAGGACAAGTACAAGGGCCAGTTCAAGCTCCTCGGGCTGAAGATGAGCAACGAGAACTACGGCATCGGCGTCAAGAAGGGCGACTCCGCGACCGTCGACAAGATCAACAAGGCGCTGGAGAAGATGGTCGGCGACGGCTCCTGGGACGCCGCGGTGAAGAAGAACTTCGGTCCGGCGAACTACAAGTACGAGCCCGCGCCGAAGATCGGCCAGATCGTCAAGTAACGCGGAACTCCGCCGGCGCTCATTCCGGCGGGTGACGCAGGGTCCCCAAGGCGCGCCGCCGCCGCTCTCCCGGCGGCGCGCCCCGCCCTCCACGTACGCCACACACCCGGAAGCGCGGGAGATCGTGTTCGACTTTCTTCATGGTTACGACGTCCTAGGGGCGTTCTGGATGACGGTGAAACTCACCGTCCTCTCCGCGGTCGGCTCCCTGGTCTGGGGCACCCTGCTGGCCGCGATGCGGGTCAGCCCGGTCCCGGTCATGCGCGGGTTCGGCACCCTCTATGTGAACATCGTCCGCAACATCCCGCTGACGATCATCATCCTGTTCACCTCGCTCGGGCTCGCCGACATCTTCCGAGTGACGCTGGGCGCCTCCGACTTCAAGGTCCAGGGCTTCCGACTGGCGATCCTCGGTCTCATCGCCTACACGTCCGCCTTCGTCTGCGAGGCGATCCGCTCCGGCATCAACACGGTGCCGGTCGGCCAGGCCGAGGCCGCCCGTGCGATCGGGCTGAACTTCAGCCAGACGCTGCGCCTGATCGTGCTGCCCCAGGCCTTCCGCTCGGTCATCGGCCCGCTGGCCAACGTCCTGATCGCCCTGACGAAGAACACCACCGTCGCGTCCGCCATCGGCGTCGCCGAGGCCGCGGCCCTGATGAAGACCATGATCGAGAACGAGGCTCAGACCCTGGCCATCGGCGCCGTCTTCGCCCTCGGGTTCGTGATCCTGACCCTGCCGGTCGGCCTCCTCCTGGGCTGGCTCGGCAAGCGACTGGCGGTGAAGCGATGAGCTCCGTCCTGTACGACACCCCCGGCCCCCGCGCCAAACGGCGCAACGCGGTCCTCTCCGTCGTCTTCCTCGTCCTGCTGGCCGCCCTGGCCTGGTGGGTCTGGAAGACGATGGACGACAAACAGCAGCTGCGCTGGGCCCTGTGGCAGCCGTTCACCACCTCCGAGGCCTGGACGACGTACCTCCTGCCGGGACTCGTCAACACCCTGAAGGCAGCGGCGCTGTCCATGGTCATCGCCCTCCCGCTGGGCGCCGTCTTCGGCATAGCCCGCCTCTCGGACCACCGATGGGTGCGCATCGCGGCGGGTGTGGTGGTCGAGTTCTTCCGGGCGATCCCGGTGCTGCTGCTCATGCTGTTCGCCAACGAGTTCTACAACCAGTACTCGCAGGTCAGCAGTGATGACCGGCCTTTGTACGCGGTGGTCACCGCCCTGGTGCTCTACAACGCCTCGGTGCTCGCCGAGGTCGTCCGGGCCGGCATCCTGGCCCTGCCCAGGGGCCAGACGGAGGCCGCGTACGCGATCGGCCTCCGCAAGGGGCAGACGATGTCCAGCATCCTGCTTCCGCAGGCGGTCACCGCCATGCTGCCGGCCATCGTCAGCCAGCTCGTGGTCATCGTGAAGGACACGGCGCTGGGCGGCGCGATGATCGGCTACGCGGAGCTGCTCAGCGAGCGCGGCACCCTCGCGGCCAACTACGCCGACGTCATCGCCAGCTTCATCGTCGTCGCGGCCATCTACGTCGTGCTCAACTTCGCCCTGACCTCCTTCGCGAGCTGGCTGGAACGCCGGCTGCGGCGCAGCAAGCGCAGCACGGGCGCGGTTCTCGGCGCGGACGATCTGGAGGAGATGAACCCGGCGGCGGTGAACGGCACCCTCGGGACCGGCACCTACGCCTGACGGCTCGTCACTCACCCATACGGCCCCCGGGGGCAGTGGCATGATCGCCACTGCCCCCGGTCACTTGACGCAAACTCTGCCAATGGGTTGCATACGTTGTGTGATCGTGCACCCCGCTTCACCTTCTTGTTCACCGTCATCCGTCGAGGCACCGCCGCGGGCAGGGGGAAGCACGCCGTGGACCCGGTGATCATCGTCGGAGCGGGGCCCGTCGGGCTCGCGCTCGCCCTGGCGCTCGCCCGCCAGGAGGTGCCGACCGTCGTCCTGGACGAGGGCCCCGGCAAGGACGAGCCCCGCCCGGCGCGCACCGTCGTGCTGCGCGAGAGCACGGCCGTCCTGCTGGAGCGGCTGACCGGAGTGGCGCTCGGTGAGCACGGCGTGCGCTGGGCCGGATGGCGGTCCCTGCGGCGCCGTCAGGTGATGAGCGAGATCACCTTCGACGAGGCGGATCCCGGCGCCCCGCTGCACATCGCCCAACATGTCCTCACGGCCGCCCTGCGCGGGGCTCTCACCGGCGAACCGCTGGTGAAGACGGTCGTGGACAGCCGTCTGGACTCCATCGAGCAGGAGCGTTCCGGCGTCACCGCGCACACCCGCGGCGCGAACGGCACCTGGTGGCGGGGCAGTTATCTGGTCGGCTGCGACGGAGCACGCTCCGTCGTGCGCAAACTCCAGGACATCCGCTTCCCGGGCCGTACGGCGGTGGAGCGACACGCGGTCGCCGCGCTGCACACGGAACTTCCGTGGGAGGGCCGGGCGTTGCTTCATCGGATGCCGCCGTGGCGGCAGTCCGGGCCCTCGGCCGGGGAGGTGACCGCCCGCCCCCTCCCGGACGGCGTGTGGCGCCTGGACTGGCTGCTGCCACCGGGCAAGGACCTGGTCACGCCCGAGACCCTGGTGGCCCGGATCCGCGAGACGCTCGCGGGCTGGACGGACGGCTCCACACCGCCGTACGACCTGCTCGACACCGGTGTCCACACGGTGCACCACCGTCTGGCCCGCCGGTGGCGTGCCGGCCGGGTCTTCCTCGCCGGGGACGCGGCGCATCTGCTCGGCGCACTCGGCGCCCAGGGCCTGGACGAGGGCCTCAGGGACGTCGACAACCTCTCCTGGAAGCTGGCCGCGGCCTGGCACCACGGCCCGCACGAGGCCCTGCTGGACAGCTATCAGGCCGAGCGGCGCGCGGTGGTCGCGGCCCGGCTGCGCGCCGCCGACCAGGTGCTGCCGGTGCTGCGGGGCACCGGCGGGCTGCGCCACATCGTCCCGGGTACGGCACGGGGGCACGACGCGCTGCTCACGGACGGCCACCTGGGACGCGGTTCGCTGGGCGCGCCGGCGGCGTACGCCGACTCCCCCCTCGCACCCCGGCAGCTGGAGGGCGATGTCCCGGTCGACACCCCGCCCGGCGCGCCGGTCACCGATGTACGGGTCACCGCGGAGGACGGTTCCTTCGTCCAACTGCGCGACCGGTTCGGCCGCGGCGCGCTGCTCGTCGTCCTGATCGCGCCGGGCACGGGTGTGTGGGACCGCAAGCACTGGGCGTCCGCCGGGGTCATGCCCCGGCTCGCGGCGGCCGTGACGGCGCTGCCGTACCCCGCCGAACTACTGGTCGCCGAGAGCTACCCGGGTGCGCCGGCGCACAGCGTGCTGCTCGTGCGCCCCGACGGCCACCTGGTCGTCGCGCTGAGCGGTGTCCGCCCGGCCGACCTGTACACGGCGGCGGAGGCGGCGGTGGGCGGCCCGGCGAAGGAGGAGGCACAGGCGGCCGCCGCCGCACACTGACCCACGGGCACATCACTGTCTGTCCACATGGTGACGGTGAGTTGACCGATGTGCACGCGCATGCTGTACTCCGGACCATGACCGACACCTGTGTGCGCCTGTGGCGGAGGGTCCACATGGACCTCGTCCGCTACGCGGGCTGCGTGTGTCGCCCGTCCTGCTGAATTCGCATTCCTCTTTCTTCCGGGCGCCGTCATGCGCCCGTCCCGCGAACGTTCCTCAGGACGGTGTACGTGTCTGTCTCACCTGCTCCCGTGTCCCCTGCCGTCGGCTCGGCACCCGCCCAGGCGGACCTCCTCGACTTCGTACGGCGGACGGCCGCCGACACCGAGCTGATCGCCTCCCTGCCTCTCGACCCGGAGGGCCGTACCTGGGTGCGGCTGGAAGGGCCGGGCGGCAGCGAGGCATGGCTGATCGGCTGGCCGCCCGGCACCGGCACCGGCTGGCACGACCACGCCGACTCGGTCGGCGCGTTCCTCACGGCCTCCGGTGTTCTCACGGAGAACTCGCTGGCCGCCCGGCTGCCGACCGACGGCTGGAAGACCCTGGAACTGACCGACGGAGTGGACCGCGAACGCCGGCTCCCGGCCGGCAAGGGCCGCGCCTTCGGCCGCCATCACGTTCATGAGGTCCTCAACACCTCCCGCGACGAGCACGCGGTCTCCGTGCACGCCTACTACCCTCCCCTGCCCCGCATCCGCCGCTACAGTCGCACCGGCCATGTGCTCCGCCTCGATCAGGTCGAACGCCCGGAGGACTGGCAGTGAGCGGGAGGCAGGAGACCCCGGCGAACGGGGCCGTGACGGCCGTGAGCGGCGCGGAGAAGGCACCGGCGAATGGCACCGCGGTGACGGCGAGCGGCACAGCGGTCGCCGTCGGCACGGGTGAACGGCCGGTCGGCATCGACGAGTTGCTGGAGCGGGTGCGCGCGGGCTACCGGCGCGTCGAGGCCCGGGAGGCGCACAGGGCGGCGCGGGAGGGCGAGGCGCTGCTGGTCGACATCCGCTACGCGGCCCTGCGTGAGCGGGACGGGCTGATCCCCGGGGCGCTCGTCGTCGAGCGCAACGAACTGGAGTGGCGCCTCGACCCCCAGGGCAGCCACCGCCTCCCCGAAGCCACGGGCCACGACCTGCGTGTCGTGGTGTTCTGCAACGAGGGCTACGCCTCCAGCCTCGCCGCGGCCTCCCTCCATCAACTGGGCCTGCATCGGGCGACGGATCTGGTGGGCGGGTTCCAGGCATGGCGAGCGGAGGGACTGCCGGTGGAGCCGACGGCGACGGCCTGAGCCGAACGGGATCCGGACACCCCGGCAACGGGTGACGACACCGACGGCCTTCCCGCCGCCCGCTCTCCCCGGCCCTCCTGTCACTCCTTCGCCGTGGCCACCGTCACCGCCCGCACCCGAAGCGCCGCCCGCCCGGGCACCGAACTGGCCACGAGCGCGAGGAGGCCGGCGACCCCGACGACGGTGACGTAGAGCAGGGGCGTGACCGAGGGTGCGGCCCGGCCCGTCATGCCGACGCTGAACGCGGTGAGCACGGCGAGCGCGATCCCGCTGCCGAGCGACGTGGCGAGGAACAGCACGGACAGCGCCTCGGTGCGCAGCATGCGCAGCACCTGACGGCGGGTCGCACCGGCGAGGCGGAGCAGTGCGAACTCCCGGACACGCTCCGCGACCGACATGGCCAGCGTGTTGACGACCGCGATGGCGGTGAAGGCCAGCACGAGCCCCATGGCGAGGTAGTTGACCTCGGCGTTCATCTGCTGCCGGTCGGCCTGCAGGGCATCGGCATCGGCCGGTGAAAGAATCCGCAGCCCCGGGAACTCACGGAGCGTAGTCGCGAGTTGTGTCTGTGTACGAGTCGTGCTGACGAGGACGGAGGAGGCGAGCGGGTTGTCGACATGGTGGGCGATGAGGTCGTGGGCGAAGGTGAAGTCGCCGAAGCCAAGACCCCGGGCATAGACGGCGGCGACGGTGAGCGTGGCGGGCGTCCCGTCGCCGAGGGTGAGTTTCAGGGTGCTGCCTGGCTTCAAGTGGTGCTGATCCGCTGCCAGTTGGCTCACGGCGATCGTATGGAGACCGAGCCGGTCGAGGGAGCCGGCGGTGACCTGCGGGTCCCAGGTGTGCGTCAGGCCTGCCGGGGTGACGCCCTGCGCGGGGTACTTGTCGAGGCCGACGTGGACGGTCGTACGGACGACTTCGGTGACGGTGTCGTGCCGCGCGCGAAGCCGCCCTGCCGCCTCGCCGGGGACACCGGGCTCCTGCGCGGCGACGACCCAGTCCGCCCGGACACCGGCGCGGGCCTGGCTGCGGGCAGCGTCGCCGAGGGTGGACTGGACGAACAGGACCGTGCAGGTCATGCCGACGAGCAGAGTGAGGGGAGTGACGACGGAGGCCATACGGGCGGCGTTGCCGCGCAGGTTGGCGGTGGCGAGGCGGCCGCCGTGACCGGTGAGCCGGAGCGGGCCGGCGAGCAGCAGCGCGGCCGTCTTGACCAGCAAGGGACCGAGCAGGGCGACGGAGGTGGACAGTACGACGACGGCGAGGAAGGTCACGGGAGTCGAGGCGGGCTCGGTCCGCAGGGAGGTGAGGACGACGACGAGGACGACTCCGCCGGCGAGTAGCAGCAGTCCGGCGGCGATCCGGCCCCAGGCGGGACGGGTCCGCTCGGTCCTGGCTTCCGCCAGGGCCTCGGTCGGGCGGATCCGGGCGATCCTGCGGGAGGCGATCCGGGCGGCGGCCCAGGCGCCGAGCAGGGTGGCGGCAAGGGCGGCGAGCGGCGGGAAGACACTGACGGTGTGCTCGAGAGTGGCGGGCAGAGCGCCCAGGGCGACGAACCTGGAGTGCAGCCAGCCGCCCAGCGGCAACCCGAGCAGCGCACCCGCGGTGCCCGCCGCCACGCCGATGATCAGTGCCTCCCTGCCGAGCAGCGCACGGATCTGGCCGGGTGTGGCGGCGAGAGCGCGGAGCAGGGCGAGTTCACGATGGCGCTGCTGCACGGTGAGCGCGAAGGTGCCGACGACCACGAGCACCGCCACCAGCAGCGAGGTCCCGCCCATGGCGCCGCCCATGCTGACCAGCCGGGTGCGGGCGGCGGCCGCGTCCAGGAACTCGACGGGCCCGCGCGCGGCACCGGTGCTGACCTGCGCGGTGGTGCCGCGCAGCGCCTGCGCCACGGCGTCCCGCACCCGCTCGGGATCCACCCCTCTCGCAGGCAGCACGCCGAACGCGCTGACCTGCCCCGGATGCGCGGCCAGCCGACGGGCCTCGGCGGCGGTGAAGAAGAGAGACGTCTGGTGGCGTACGACGGCGGCCGGGGCGGCGATACCGGTGATGCGGTAGCTGCGCGGGGCCTGCGTGGACTGCACGGTGAGCCGGTCACCGGGCCGCAGCCGGGCCCGTGCGGCGAGGTCGCCGTCGATGACCAGATCACCGTCGGCCCTGGGCGCGCTGCCCGTGACCAGCCGGTACGGCGTCAGCGCGGCGGAGTCCCAGGCGTGCCCGTAGGCGGTACGACCGCCGGTGCCGGCCGGGGCCAACGGCTGGGCGAGAAAGGTCAGTTCGGGCACGACCCGGGCAACCCCGGGGAGCCGGGCGAGTCTGGTGCGCAGCCGCTCGGAGAGCCAGGCGCGCTCGGCGATGGGCTTCGCCTTGTGCTTGACCTTGGTCTTGCCCTTCTTGTGCTTGACCGTGGTCTGGTGGACGTACTGGTCGCCGGAGACGACGACGGGAGCGGCGGCGTAGCGCTCGGTGCGGATGGTGCCGCGCAGGCCGGTGTCGAGGAGGGTGCCGCAGGCGGTGATGAGGGCGGCCGCGCACATCAGCGCGAGGAAGGCGCCGAGAAATCCCGCCTTGCGGTCGCGGACTGTCCTGAGGGCGTATCGCAGCATCATCGGGCGGGCTCTCTTCTGTTGTACGCGGCGGCTGGGTCGTACGCGGCCGGCCTCGGCGGGTGTGCGCCGCGGTCCGGGGCGTGCGTACAGAGTCGCCGCTCGCGACAGGGAGATCACTGCGGTGGCCCGGCGTCTTCGGCGGGGGTTAACCCCCTTGCGGTGCCTTGGAGTTCGGAGAAACCCGGCGCCCTCGCCCCACCCGGAGAGCGCCCCACACCGAGGACTCAGAAGTCCCCTTCGTCGAGGAACTCCGAGTCCTCGCCCTCTTCCTCCAGGGCCTGACGCACGACCCGGAGGGCCATGCCCTCGGGGTAGCCCTTGCGGGCGAGCATGCCGGCGAGGCGGCGGAGCCGTTTGTCGCGGTCGAGGCCGCGGGTTGCGCGCAGCTTGCGGGCCACGAGTTCGCGGGCTGTCGCCTCCTCCTGCTCGGAGTCGAGCTGGGAGACGGCCTCGTCGATCAGCGTCGAGTCGACGCCCTTGGTGCGCAGTTCCTGGGCGAGTGCCCGGCGCGCGAGTCCCCGGCCGTGATGCCGGGACTCCACCCAGGCGTCCGCGAACGCGCTGTCGTCGATCAGCCCGACCTCCTCGAACCGCGACAGCACCTCCTCGGCCACGTCCTCGGGGATCTCCCGTTTACGCAAGGCGTCCGCGAGCTGCTTGCGGGTGCGCGGGGTCCCGGTGAGCAGGCGCAGGCAGATCGCTCGCGCCCGCTCAGCCGGGTCCCCTGAAGACTCCCCCCGCTCGGCCCTCGACGAGGAAGGGGCGTCTTCGTCCTCACCGGGCGCGTCCCCGAAGCCGCGCCTGCGCCGGCCGCGCCCCCGCCCGCCCCGCGGGCCGCCGCCGCTGTCGGATCCACGGCCTGAGCCACGAATCGAACCATGGCCCGAACCCCTGCCGGGCGACCCGCCCCCGTACGGCCCGTCGCCCGTGTCGCTCGGGCGGGCACCGCCGTCGTCCCCGCGTCCTCCGGTTCCGCGGGGCTCGTCGTGGGCGTCGTACTCCTCGAAACCGTCGTGCCGGTATCCGTCGTCACCGCCCGGGACGGAGTCCGGGTGGTCCCCGGTGCCCCTCCCCCGTGGGGCACCGGGGGTGGCGTACTCGTACTCGGCCCAGTCGGTTCGTCGTGTCACGGTCAGCTCTTGGCTGCGGCGGCCTTGGGCTTGGCGGCCTTGGCGGCTGCCGGGGCGGACGCCGTCTTGGCGTCGTCGGCGGCCGTGGAGGCGACCGCGGCGTCCGCCCCGGGCTCGACGGCGGGCTCCTCCGGCCGGACACCGACGCCCAGCTTCTCCTTGATCTTCTTCTCGATCTCGTTGGCCAGGTCGGGGTTGTCCTTGAGGAAGTTGCGCGCGTTCTCCTTGCCCTGGCCGAGCTGGTCGCCCTCGTACGTGTACCAGGCGCCGGCCTTGCGGACGAAGCCGTGCTCCACGCCCATGTCGATCAGACCGCCCTCGCGGCTGATGCCCTGGCCGTAGAGGATGTCGAACTCGGCCTGCTTGAAGGGCGGGGCGACCTTGTTCTTGACGACCTTGCAGCGGGTGCGGTTGCCGACCGCCTCGGTGCCGTCCTTCAGGGTCTCGATGCGGCGGATGTCGATACGCACCGAGGCGTAGAACTTCAGCGCGCGGCCACCGGTCGTGGTCTCCGGGGAGCCGAACATCACGCCGATCTTCTCGCGGAGCTGGTTGATGAAGATCGCAGTGGTCTTGGACTGGTTGAGCGCGCTGGTGATCTTCCGCAGGGCCTGACTCATCAACCGGGCCTGGAGACCGACGTGGCTGTCGCCCATCTCGCCCTCGATCTCCGCGCGCGGGACGAGCGCGGCGACGGAGTCGATGACGATGAGGTCGAGGGCGCCGGAGCGGACCAGCATGTCCACGATCTCCAGGGCCTGCTCGCCGTTGTCCGGCTGGGAGAGGATCAGGTTGTCGATGTCGACGCCGAGCTTGCGCGCGTACTCGGGGTCGAGGGCGTGCTCCGCGTCCACGAACGCGACCTGGCCGCCGGCCTTCTGGGCGTTGGCCACGGCGTGCAGGGTCAGGGTCGTCTTACCGGAGGACTCCGGTCCATAGATCTCCACGACACGGCCGCGCGGCAGGCCACCGACGCCGAGGGCGACGTCGAGTGCGGTCGACCCGGTCGGGATGACCTCGATGGGCTCCCTCGACCGCTCGCCCATGCGCATGACCGCGCCCTTGCCGAATTGCCGTTCAATCTGCGCGAGCGCGGCGTCGAGCGCCTTCTCGCGGTCGGTTCCTGCCATGGGTTCCACCCGGTTTGCTTGAGTCGATCGCTTCACGTCAAAGACGCTAACGCCTGCCACTGACAATGCGCCCCGACGCAGGCCCAGCCTGTGGATAACCGGGGGACTTCCTCCCGCAAAACGGGACGAAATCCACTGCCGAAAGCTTCGCCTGAGCCTCCATGAGAATGGATGTTCGATTTTTGTGTCAAGCAGACCGCGGGGACGACGGCCGGTCTCCTGTGTCCCGTGCCACTGGATCTTGACCGTTTGCCATCGGACTTTGACGGACGCGAGTTTGCGTCATCGGAGTTTGATCACCGCAGGTCAGCGACTCAGCGCACCGAAGGTACGCTGAGTCGCTGACCTGTACTTATGTGCAGTGCCTCGTAAACGTGCAGGTCAGAGCGTTGCGATCGTCGTGCAGGCTGCTCGATTTGTGGGGACGGTGGGGTCAGGAAGGCTTGACCGCCGAGACCGGGGTGACGGTCACCTTGTTGTCGCACTCGGCCCACACCCCGTCGTTCAGGGCGACCTGGTGCTTCCCGGAATGCGGCAGCCCGATGACCATCGTCGGATACGTCACCGGGTCCTTGCCCGACACGCAGTAGCCGTCGCCCTCCCCCTGGACCTGGACGAAGGTCAGCTTCACCCACGCCTTGCCGTGCGGCCGGACCGTCACGGTGGCCGCCCTGCCGGTGGGGGTGACCTTGAGCGGGGTGTTGTGGGCGGGGGAGCCGTTGCCGGCGCCCGCGACCGTCGGATGGCCCTTCAGGACGCACGTCCTCCGGGAGACGTTGGTGAACTGCACGACCGCCGCCCCGGTCCCGGTCCCGACGGGCCGGTGGACGGCCTGCCAGGCGCTGACCTGGAGGGCGGAGGCCGGGCAGGCGGGCGGCGGGGTGGAGGCGGTGGTGCTCGCCGCCATGGCGGTGCCGGGCAGGATGCCGGTCACCGCCGCCGCGACGGCCGTGACCGCCGTCGTCGCCAGAGCCGCCCTGCGAATGCCGTTGCTGTGCCGCATGCTGTCGTCCCCCTGAGTCGTCTCGTCCGCGGGTTTCGGTCGTCGGTTGTTGCCCCGCGGTACGCGTGGTCGTGGTACGTGAGTGCAGACAGGCGGCAGAGCGGCAGGGTTCCGTGCGGCGACTACTTGTGACGGAACGGTGACGACAGGCTGCACCCGTGCAGATGGCCGTCAGGGCAGACAGAAGCACCTCCAGCGCGCCACGGGTTTCACCACGCCCTCGGCGCGCACCGAAGATGCGCTGAGTCGCTGACCTGCGGTGATCAAACTCCGATGACACAAACTCGCGTCCGTCAAAGTCCGATGGCAAACGGTCAAGATCCAGTGGCACGGGACATCCTGGACGCAGACGGCGTGGGGCCCCACGCCCGGGCCGGGAACCGCACGACCTGGCGAACCGGTCACCCGATGGTGCGCCCGGCGACGATTCCGCCCCGTCCGCGCGCTCCGGGCCGCCATGCTCATGTAAGGACGGTGCGTGATCGTCACCGCCCGGGGGTGCCCGCGGGGAGCCGGGCGTGCTGGTGGGGAGAGGGCATGACACACGAAGGCATGGCGGAGGGAGCAGGCCGCCGTGGCGGCCTGGACGAGCAGGCCGTACTGCTGGTGGCGGGAGTGGCGGATCTGGCGGTGAGCACCCTGGGTTCGGCCCTGACGACCGTACGGGGACTGCTGCGCCGCTCGGACACCGCCGACCTGGCGTCGGCGGCCGAGCAGGACCTGATGGCCCGGGGCCGGCTGGCACTGGACCGGTGTGCGACCGTGCCCCCGGCCCATCTGGAGATCCTCGCCCGGGCCGCGCTCGCCCGCCGGGGTGCCGATGGCGGCTGAGCGTTGGGACGCGGCCGTGTTCCGGCGCCGCATCGACCAGGTGCTGCACGATTTCGTCGCCCGGGAGGCCGATCTGCTGGCCGAGGTGGATCCGGCACTGGGACCGGTGGCCGATCAGCTGGAGTCGGCGGTCGCGGACGGCAAACGGTTGCGGGCGGCGTTCTGCTACTGGGGCTGGCGCGCGGCCGGCCAGCCGGACAGCGACGCGCTGCTGCGGGCCGCGGCCTCCATGGAGCTGGTGCACGCCGCCGCGGTCGTCCACGACGACCTGATCGACGACAGCCCGCTGCGGCATGGCCGCCCCACCGCCCATCTGGCGCTGCGCGACGCCGTGTCCGGGCATCCGCGTCCCGGCGCCGCCGCGCGGTCGCTGGCGATGCTGGTCGGGGATCTGCTGATGTCGCTGGCGGGGCAGTTGTTCGCCACCTGCGGTCTGCCCGCCGCGTATCTGGCCCGTGCCCGCCCGCTGTGGTCGCTGCTGGCCCGGGAGCTGATCGCGGGCGAGTGCCTGGAGATCCTGCACACCGGGGCGGTCCCGGACACCACGGCGTCGCTGAAGGTGATCCGGTACAAGACCGCCAAGTACACCGTCGAGCAGCCCCTGTTGATCGGCGGCACCCTGGCCGGGGCCGGTGAGCGGCTGCGGTCGGGCTACTCCGCGTACGGCCTGCCGCTCGGCGAGGCCTTCCAGCTCCGCGACGACCTGCTCGGTCTCTTCGGGGACCCGAGACGCACGGGCAAGGCCGACACGGACGACGTACGCGGCCGTCGCCCCACCGCGCTGCTGGCGGAGACCTGGCGCATCGCCGGCGCGGACGAGCGGGAGCGGCTGCGGGCCCTGCTGGGCGAGGACGAGCCGGACCGGCCGGACCTGGACGCCGTACGGGAGGTGATGCGTCGGGTCGGGGCTCCGGACCGCGTCGAAGACATGATCTCCGCACGCGTGGCGGAGGCGCTCGAGGCGCTCCACGACCTGGACGTGTCCGCGCCCGCCGCCGACGCCCTGGCCGCACTGGCACACGCGGCGACGGTACGGCCCTTCTGACCGCACCGCGCGGATGTCCGCACCGCCCGGATGTCCGCACCGCGCGGGCCCCCGCCACCGTCCACCCCGCCACCCCGCCATCCCGTCCACGACCCGAGCCCGATACGTGCTGGACCCCGTGACCGCCTGGACAAGGAGCCCCCTGCCATGACCTTCACCGAGGCATCGATGGACGCCCTGCGGGAGGCCGGCGACGAACTCGCCGACGCCACCGTCGCCACGCTCTTCGAGCGCGGGGAGGTCGGCGTCTTCAACACCCTGATGCGGTACGTCTCCACGGCCGGCGCTCCGCTGCCGGAGGGCCTGCCCGACGTGGCCCGCGAGTACCTGAGGGAGACGAGTGTCCCGCCGTCCTGGGTGGACTGGGGCGAGATGGAGAAGGCGCGCCTGTTCTTCATCGACAACAACGTGCACATCTCCACGGCGTTGTCCTTCGCCTCCATGCCCGCCTGTTACGTGGTCCCGCATGTGGCGAAGCTGCTGTCGGCCACGCACTCGCTGCAGTACCCCTCCAAGCGCATGGCGGAGACCGGCCAGTTCACCGTCTATCTGATGCAGCCCGACGCCTTCGAGGCCGGCGGCCGCTTCGTCCCCGCCGCCCAGAAGGTCCGCCTGCTGCACGCGTCCATCCGCCACCACCTGGGGCGCGAGGGCCGCTGGGACACGGCGGCCCTCGGCACGCCGATCTGCCAGGAGGACATGATCGGCGGGCAGATGCTGTTCTCGCTGCTCGTCCTCGACAGCCTGCACCGGCTGGGCATCCACATGACCACGGAGGGAGCGGAGGCCTACTACTACGCCTGGCGGGTGGTCGGCGCCATGCTCGGCGTCGACCAGGAGGCCGTACCGCAGACCCTCGAGGAGGCTCGGAGCTTCCTCGACCTGTACATGGTGCGTCACATGGGCCCCTCGGAGGAGGGCGCGGAGCTGACGCGGCAGCTCATCGACCTCTACGAGGAGGTCGTGCCCGGCACTCTCTTCGATCCGATCGTCTCCGCTCTCGTGCGTCATCTGATCGGCGACACGTGCGCCGACTGGCTTCAGGTGCCCCGTACCCGCTGGGACACCCTGGTCAAGGCCGTCCCGCACCTGCTCGGGGTGCTGGAGACCATCGAGGACCGCTCCCCGTTCGGCGCTTGGGCCCTGGACCGGCTCGGCCACCTCACGACGGTCTTCGAGCTGTCGTCCCTGACCCGGGGACGCGTGATGCACTACGCGATCCCCGAGCAGCTCAAGAAGGACTACGGCGTCACCGGCACCGTGCCCCGCACCAGGCGCTGGACCCCACCCTCCGCCACGCTCTCCCGGTAGTCCCGGGCAGGGCTGCCGTTACTCCCCATGGCGTACGGCGGGTGCCTTCGGCCGGACGACGACCGCGGGGGCCGCTCCCCGGGAGCCTTGGCCCATGGAGAATCCGCGCGTCGTCGACCGCCTCTGTCATACGACCGGGCTGCTGCTCGTCCTGTCCGGTCTCGTGCACCTGGGGGTGTTCGCGGTCGACGGCGGCCCCTGGGACGGCCCCGTCTCCTGGCGCAAGCCCATCACCTTCGGACTCTCCTTCGGGCTGACCCTGATCGCGCTCACCTGGGTCACGTCGTACCTGCGCACCGGCCCGCGGCTGCGCTCGACGCTGCTGCTCGTCCTCGCCGCCGACTGCGTGGTGGAGGTCGGCGGGATCACCCTCCAGGCGTGGCGCAGGGTGCCGTCGCACCTGAACATGGAGACCCCCTTCGACACGGCTGTGTCCATGACGCTCGCGGTCGGCGGTGGTGTCCTGGTCGTCCTGCTCACGCTCTTCGCCGTCGCCTCCTTCCGGCACCGGCCGACCGGTCCTACCGGTATGGCGCTCGCGGTCCGCTCCGGGTTCGCGATCCTGCTGGTCGCGCTGGCCTCGGGGGCAGCGATGATCGCGCGCGGGGTCGTGCTGACCAGGACCGGCCACCAGGAGGCCGCCTACCACTCGACGGCCCCGCTCAAGCCGCTGCACGGTGTGAGCCTGCACGCCGTGCTCGTCCTGCCCGCGCTGGCCCGGCTGCTGTCCCGATCACCCTGGGACGAACGGACCCGCCGACGGATCGTGGCCACGGCGGTCGGCTGTTACGCGGCGGCCGTCGCGGGCGCGGGGGTGTGGGCGGTACTGACGTACTGAATGTGGGCGGTGCTGATGCACGGAAGACGGGCAGTGCTCACGTACTGAAGACGGGCACGGCAGAGGCGACGGGCAGGAGAGCCAGGCGCGACGGACCAGCACGGCGGGACCGAACCGGGCGACACCGGCCGCCGCGCCCTGGTGACCGGCACCTGCCCTACGACGACTCCTCCGGCTCCGGCCGCGGGACCCTCGGCCCGCGTATGCGCGCCAGCAGCCCGGGGCCACCCGACCCCCGGCTGCGATGCCCGTGCACCCTGGGGTCGTCCGTGACGGCGTACCGCTTCACGTACGCCCCCAGGAAGGCCTGCAAGGTGGCCACCGCCGGGATGGCGATCAGCGCGCCGACCGCGCCCAGCAGCGCGGTGCCGACGATGACCGAACCGAAGGCCACCGCGGGGTGGATGTCGACCGACTTCGCCGTCAGCTTGGGCTGGAGCATGTAGTTCTCGAACTGCTGCCAGAGTGAAAGGCTGCTTAACTACCCCGCATGGCTTCTGACGCACCGACAACACTCGAACCGAACAGGTCCAGTTGGGCACCTGCCGAACTGGCGGAGCTGGACCGTTGGCGGGAGATACAGGCCGCCCTGCCCAGCGACGCACCCCGAGGGCTCATCTCAGTCCGCTTGTCCGTCTTCACGGACGAGACGACATCCCCCATACGACAGGAACTAGACCTCTGGGCCCTGGCGACCCAGAAGGGCGTCAGGGTTGTGGGAGTCGCATCCGACTTGAACCAGTCGGCCACCAAGATTCCGCCGTGGAAGCGGAAGGTTCTCGGGTATTGGCTTCACGAGAAAGCTCCCGAGTTCGACGTAATTCTCTTCTGGAAGCTGGACCGCTTCATCCGCCGCATCTATGACCTTCACCTGATGATTGAATGGTGTAAGGACTTCGGCAAAAACATGATCTCCAAGATTGAAGAGCTGGACTTTAAGTCCACCTTCGGTCAAATGATGGTGACCATGATTGCCGGCATGGCGAGGATTGAGGCCGAGAACCTCGGAATCCGACTCACCTCCCTATGGCAATACGCCCGCACTACGGAAAGGTGGGTTGTCGGTAATCCGGTGTTCGGCTACCACACAGTGAAGGACTCGAAGACCAAGGAAGTATCTCTAGCCATCACCCCAGACAGGGCCCTAATGCTTCGGTGGGCACGACTTATGCGAGTAAAGAGAAAGAGGTCTTACGGGTTCATCTGCAAGACACTGAACCTAGCCGGATTCCGAACAGCGCAAGGAAAACTGTGGAGGGTTACCAGTCTAGTTCGCATCATGAGGAACCCTGCCCTCACGGGCGTGAGGGTCATCTCTGATGGAAAACCCGGTCGCTACAACCCGCCTCGGATCTTCTATGGGGCCGATGGTAACCCTGTACAGGTGGCCGAACCCATCTATACGGAACTTGAGTACACGGAGCTTATTGAGTTCGACATGACCAAGACACAGGTACATCCGCCAAAGCAAAAGAAGTCCACGAGCTTCTTGGATGTAATCAAGTGCGGCTACTGCAAGGGAAACATGATCTACCAAGCGAACAAGAGGAAGCTCAAGAATGGAGAAGAGAGGATCAATGAGTACGTCCGTTGCTTCTCCACAGTAAGCAAGCCATGCGACCACAGGCCATCGGCCAAGCCAGACGACGCATACGGCTCGCTCGTACAAGCGGTCTTGGACGAGATCGGCGACTACGAGGTGATTGAGCGGGTCTACCACAAGGGAGAGGAAACGACTAAGCGCCGGAAAAAACTGGAAGAGTCGATCCAGTTCTACGTGGCCGGCCTGGCCCCTAGTGGACAGTTCGCGGTTGGTGGCTTCCTTCAAAAGACGGCAGAAGAGGCACTACAGAAGCACAACGCGGAGTTGTCGGGACTGCCAGAGGAAGCGTCTACAGACAGATGGAGCTACAAAAAACTCGAAGGCACGTACCGCCAACGCTGGCTCATGGGTGACACAGAATGCATGGAGGAAGATCTTAAGCGCGGCGGAATTCAGTTCCTGGTCTATGACGACCTTGCGAAGCTGGTGATCCCGGACGACGTGCAGAAGAGGTTGGTCCTACGCGATGACTATTTCTCCGAAGGTCGACTTCGGGACAAGGTAACCACAGCAGTGTGAGCACACAAAACCCCCGCTACCCCTTCCCCCCAGGGATGGCGGGGGTCGAGCCTTACAATCACTTTTGCGTATAGGAGGGCTGCGAGGTCCGTAAACCTTGTCCCGCACAACGGTCTCATTACCCGCCGCATCGACGCGAACAGTAATCACACGCATGAAACCTCCCCCCCAGAGAATCGAACGAGTAATTCCCAGCCGAATTCTTTACAGGACGTATTTCCATCCCTCGGCGATCATTTCTCGTCTAATTTCTCGTTGGTTCGCTAGGTCTTCGGCTATGCCGTATGCAATGTCTGCTTCTGCCGGCGAGTGTCCTGAGCCGACATAGCGCCAGGCTGATTCCGTGGCGGTCTCTCGGTCCTCCAGCGCGAGCAGGCCGCCGCCCTGGTATTCCGCCCGCACCGCGCGGAGCGTTCCGTAAGTGGTGGAGTACTGGCGTGATTTGGTGAGCACGTGACCCCGGTAGCCGAGCGTGTGAGCCCAGGCCCGCAGGTTCAGCGCCTCCAGCTCTGGCATGGCGCCCAGGCGCCAGCAGGTGACCATGATTGCTCGCAGGTGGATATTCACGGGGGCAAGGCGGATGCTGTCAAAGTCCTGTATCCGGTAGTCGATACCGCCCGAGTCACCGACGCTTTTGGACACATATTTGGCGACGTAGGCCGCAACCGCGCTGTCGGTCACCGCCGATTCTGTGAATGCGTCGCTGCGAATCGGGTGTACGTCGAGTTGTTCGCCCCACTTGATGACCCGCTCACCGGTCGCAGGGGAATACGGGGTGTGTACCTCAACTTGGACCGCAGCCGACCGCACAGCATCTGACAGTAGGTCAGTTGTAGCCCACAAGGGCGGAGGTGAAGAGGGACCGTCAGGCCCGTCGAGCCGGATAACCGCATGGAAGTGAACGGCACCCCGCTTCTGATATTCGGCGACCTTGGCAAAAGAGAGGGTCAGGTGTTCCCGCAGACGGGTTTGTGTAATTTCAGCAGCTGTTGCCAAATGCCGCCTGAGCATGTGGCAATAGCGGTTCCACAGCCTTCCGGCCGAGGCATGCCAGAGGACGTGTCCGGCGTAGTCGTAACAGTCCCGGCACAGGGGTTGGCCCACCATCGGATCGGTATCCGCGTGCCGTTGGCCGCACCCGGAGGGCCGCCCGTGTTCGCAGACTCCGCCGCCCCGACGAGGACGGCACACCCCGCCGTCGCGTGCACGGTGAACTGCGCCGAAGGAAGGGGCGGTCAGGGTGACGAAGAGCCGGGGGTGGCGCCGGACGTCGTCCGTGACGCCCTTACCGCCGAGCAGGCCGGAGCGGACCAGTTGGAACGTGTCGCCCGCGTGCAGGTAGGAACAGGGCTCGCAGCGCGTCTCGCGCCGGTTGCGGCAGCGCACCGGCATCCGGCCGCCGGGTTCGTCGCTGGTGTCGTAGTGCCGCAGCACTTCCCCCGTGACCGCGTCTCGGATTGTGGTGTGACCGGCGAGGTAGATCGGGTGAGCGCACCCGCCAATGGACTTGATCTGGTCGAGCCAGCGCGCGTATCCGGGTTCGTGGACGAGCCGTATAAGGTCACGTTCGGTGGGAGAGAGAAGGCGCAGGCGCTCAGCCTCGTTGAGAACTGAGCGCCGCGCCTCATCTGATATCGGAAACACAGGAGGCCCCCTTTCGTGAGGAATAGGCGCGGCGTTCATGAATCAGCTCCGGCTCTTATTTCAGGGATGTCAGCCGAAAAATAGGCTTCCGAGGATCTTGACGACTTCCCATGCGGGGTACGAGAAGGGCGTTCCGGCCAGCAGGAATCCGAAGAGGGAAATCAGGGTTGCCTGATACCACTTGATTTCCCGTGACCGTGCGATCAAGACCACGTACAGGAACAGGAATGTGTCGATGACCCACATTTCGTTTTGCGTCATGCTGCTGCACCTCCTTTCTCGAAGGTCACGGGGTCGGGCTGTGTCAGGAACGGGTTGGCCGGGGGGTCGGTCCGGGCGATCTCGGTCACATCGGCGGTAGCGACGAGGTGGGAGCGGGCGCGCATCCACCGGCCGCCCATGGCGACCACTGCCACGCCCTGTTCGTCCTCGGTGATGTTCTGCGCGGTGATCACGGCGTCCGGGTTGATGTCGCCCAAGGTCATCTCGGCTGACGCCTCGTCATGTGCACGGTGCGCGACGCGTCCGCCGAGTTGAGCGCGCAGCGCGGTCACGCGGGGGCCGATGTCGGAGCCGACCCGTTGTCCGGCGATAACCAGGTGGACGCCGAGCGCCGCGCCGAGCTGGGCGACCCGCAGCAGCAGCGTTCCGCACTGCTCTGCCTCGTCCTTCGACTCCCGAGAGCCGTCGGTGAGATACAGCTCAGCCAGCTCGTCCACGATCACGACCAGGGGCACCGGCCGCAGATGTTCGGACAGGTCCCAGACGGACCGTTTGCCCGCCGCACGGCAGACCCGCATGCGCGCCTGAATCTCCTCGACCACATCGGCCAGGAGGCCGGCCGCCTGTGTCCGGTCGATGGCCAGCGCGGAGAACCGCCCGCTGAACAGGCCCAGTTCCATGCCGCCCTTGCAGTCGATGCCGACCAGGCCGACCGGCTGAGGAGCCAGCGCGAGCACCAGAGCGGCCAGCAACGACGACTTGCCGGACTGTGTGGCCCCCGTGATCAGCCAGTGCGGTATGCGCCGCAGGTCGATCACCCACGAGTCGCCGTCCTCGATCCGGCCCACGTCCGCCGACAGCAGCGCCTCAGCTGGCGCACGGACAGGGGGGACGTCACCGGTCAGTGGATCAAGTGCCGTGACGTGGATGAGCACCTGGCCCCGGCGAGGGGAGGTGACCCGCACCCCGTGCACATGCCAGGCGTGTTCCATGGCGCGGGCCGCCGTGAAGTACGGCGCCGGAGTCTGCCCAGGATGCAGCAGCACCCGCAGCGTCAGCCCGTTCTTCGTCGGTGCTGGCCAGGACAGCCGAGGAGGCTTGGGTCGCAGCGCCTGCCCCTGCACCACGAGATCACGGCCGATCACCCTGCGGTCCGGCGACGTGCTCACCGACAACCCGTTGAGATGCGCCAGGCGCCGCCAGGTCGAGAAGATCCGCAGCGTGGTTCCGGGGTAGCCGACCAGCCACCACCGCCACGGCCACCGCCTCACCGGGATCCCCCGTGCCGCAAGACGCGGTTCCCACCAGCGCTGTGTCAGCACGCCGACCAGGAGCAGCGCCGTCAGGACCCAGACCACGAGAGAGGCAGGCATCAGCCGTCCCCTTCCTTGGTCCGCGCCAGTACGAGCCGGGCGCGCATCATGGCCGTCTCGGCATGACGAGCCGTCAGACCGAGGAGGAACCGAAGGGTGGAGATGTCGTCGGACGTGGCCAACAACGCCTCCGCACCGGCCAGCGCCCGAAGGTCCCGCAGCAGCGAGCCGAAATGCCCGTCGACGCAGAACACGCCGTTCTCACAGTCCGCAACGTCTCCGCCGTCCGCGTCCTCAGCGCCGACCGCTGCCCGCATCTCCTTGGCCATGCGGGCAGCCTCGTCAGCGATCACGGCCGCGCATGGGTCCTTGCACGCGAACACCTGTGACTCATCCGCAGGCGACCGCCCCACCGGAACGGATGCGATCTTGTTGTTGAGGAAGTCTGCGTTGCACACCACGCAGGCCATGCCGTCCGCCTGCTGGGCGTTCAGGTGCCAGAAATAGCGCTCCATCAGGCGTCACCACCCGCCGACTTCCCGCGCGGAGCAGCCGCCGGAGCAGCCGGCGCGGAGCCAGGGACCGAGCCCTGCACGGGGGTGATGGCATCGGCCCGGTAGGTCGTCCCGGACCGGCCCTCAAACGCCCAGTCGTTGGCCCACAGGTTCGTGACCTTGACCTCACCGCCCTCCGTGAGGCCTTGCGGCTGACCGCTGGTGGTCACGTCGATCGTGTCGACCCTGCGCCCCTCCGGCTGTCGCACGGACAGGGACGTGATCCACAGCGGGTTGCCCTCACGGTCTCGACGCTGCTCGCCCTCCTGCGTCGTGCGCGGTTCCGGAGCGATCTCCACACGGAGCCGCCCCAGCCGGTTGACGTCAATCGGCTTGTTGTCCAAAGGCATCGAAAGTTCACCTCTCTCACTACCAGCCCAGCCACTTATCCGGATGAGTTGGACGACCATCCTGACTCGCCGCCGGAGCGGGGTCAACCACTTATCCGGATGGGTGGGGTGGGGGTGTGCGGCAGAGGGGCAACCACTTATCCTCATGAGTGCGCGTATACCACGCACCGCTGACACGGACCACTGACCAGCAACTCCGACCGAATCCCGTCCGGATGCCCACACCCCCGACCCGAGAAGGACACCGAGCCATGGCAGCCCGAGAGCACATCGAACGCGCCCCGTCCATGTACTTGCAGGTAGCTCAGCGCATGGCCACCGACATCAAACGAGGCCGCTACCAAGCCGGCGATCTCCTGCCGTCCGAGACGGAAATGGTGAACATGTACGGCATCGGCAAGCACACCGCCCGTGCGGCCGTCGCCGAACTGCGCCGCATGGGACTGGTTGAATCACAGCAGGGCAAAGGCAGCATCGTCCTTCCCTCCGGGGGAGTCCTGCCGGCCACCCGTGTGGACCGGTCCATCGAGCGCACCACCAAGGGCAGTTGGCGCCTACCCGACATGGCGGAGACCGAGCCGCCCGCCGTCACCAGGACCGCGCTGGACGGCCCCCCGGCACTGCTGTTGGACCAGCAGGACCAGGACGCCATCAGCGTGGACCGCATGCTTCACGATCGAAAGACCGGCGCCCGCATGGCCCATCGCGTCCTCATCCCGTTTGCCACCGCCGCCGACGTGCCCACTTTGGCCGAGCAGCCAGACGCCGAGATCACCGACCTGTACCGGCAGCTTGCCGAAGCCGGACTGACCCTGTCGTTCACCGAGCACGTCACCGCCCGCGCCCCCTACCCCGACGAGCGGACCGCACTCGGACTCAGCGACGCCAGCCCCCTCCTGATCACCTACCGCGTGACCACCGACACGGACCAGGACCGCCCGTTGCTGTGCGAGGAGCTGAAGGCCCCCGCTGCCACATGCCAGCTCACCTACCCCGTGACCCCGACCAAGCCGGCCGCCAAGCGCGCCGCCCGCCGCCGACCCGAATCGGCGTAACTTCTCTTTACTTGCTCAAGGGCGCGCCGTCGGCGCGCCGGGCGGCCCTGCCGCCTCGGCCGGGCGTGCGGCCTTCGGCCGGTCCCGTCCGGTCGGCAGCCGCCCGACACCCCCGGCCACCCCGATCGAGCAGAGAAGCCCCCCGCGAAATCGTCGCAGGGGGCTCAGTCGTCTGCTCTGTCGACCACCGGGAAGGCGAGCCGCACAATCGGTGAAGCCTGCACTCCCCCATCACGGGCGCCAACTCGACCCGTTCACAAGCGGGTTCACCAAGGAGGCCAACGCCGCTCACCGAGGCACACAGCACCGTGACGAACGTGGTTGCGGACGGTGGTACCAGGGGCGCTACAGCGCACCCCTGGACCCCGCCCACGCGTGGCAACCTCACGCGCGAAGAGGTTTCATCGTGGTCCAGATCCGCGCGCGCGTGAGGTCACCACGCACGTAGCCTCAACTTGCTGCCGTCGTGAGGTGCTGCAACCGGAGACCCGCAATCAGCCAGCGCCAGCACGCCGAGACAGCCATACCCGCTAGTTCCGGCAGGTCCGCGCGTGCCGCTCAGCGGCGAACCGTGCAGGACCCGCACCCGTGATCAGGATCGGTCGTCGGCACCCTTCGCACCGTATGAACTCCCCGCGCCGATCCGTCTCTATCCACACGCGCGAACCCGCCGCCGTACGCCAGTCATCCCGCCTCATCCCGTCTTCCCTTCCCTCTCGTTCCAGCGCTCGCGCGAGCAAGCGGGCACCCTCCGGACACAGCCACACCACCGGCTCACCGTTCGGCCCCGCGTGAGGCACCGCCCGCACCGTCCGCGCGACCATGCCCAGCTCATCTAGCCTGCCGTTCAGGTCCCGAGCCGCCTCGTCCGCCGCACGCCAGCCTGACAGGTAGTCAACTCCCGGCACGAACACACCATCGTCAGGGCCGCCGTACCCCTCCCCCGGAGCGTTCACCATCGCACACCTTTCCGGCCCCCTCGCCGCCGTCATTCCTACCGGAGGCCGCCCCGTTCGAGATCGAACACAGTTCCGAAATAGGCCAGCAGCCTATGCCGCTGCTCACTGCGATCAAACGGCTACACGCCGTCAAAATGTAAAACCTCTTTAAACAACACGCAGTCCGCACACTCCTGCCACTTCTTCAGCACAAGCGACGCGGAAACACAGGGGTGGCCCCCTCCCTGCCATCGGGGCAGAGAGGGAGCCACCCGTTCACTTCAATCCTCCGCAGCAGAGACTCAGTACAGGTATTCCTCCGTGACCCACCCGACGTAGCCACCCGGCAAGCCACCCGCCGAAGCGGACTGCAACATCACCTCGTCCCACACCTGCCCCGTGTCGTCATAGGAAGAGGTGATCACCTGCACCGGCTCACCCTCGTAGATCAGGCCGAGTATCGCCCGGTCCGTTCCCGGACCCGTACGCACCCGCAGCCCGTCCACCGTCGCCGACTTGAACACCGACCGGTCCGCCGGATACGACGCACCAGCCCCGCCGGAGCCACTCGACGAATACCCCGGATCCGCCGGCATGGCCGATGCCGCCGAGACGCCCACCAGCCCGACACCGGCCACCAGCGCGCCCGACACCACCAGCGCCCGCAGTGCCTTACGTCCCATGATCGAAATCCCTTCGATTCAGAAGAGGACGAGCAGCCGCCAGCATGCCTCAAGCTAGCCACTCATCCGGATGAGTGGCTAGCATCCACTGCCAGCTCCAGTACGGTCAACCACTTATTCGGATGAGTTACTGGTCGAGGCGATGAGCAACTGGCGCACAGGCACGACAAAGCCCCGCCAGTGCGCACCGCAGTGCACACAAGCGGGGCATGGCGGTCAGGTCACAGGGTTGCCTTCCATTCACCGCGCGACAGAGTGGCCACGCCGTCCGGATCGATCCGGACCCGAGCCCCGTACACAGGCAATCCGCCCTCGGTGTTCAGTCGATTGCGGATGCGCTCCAGCTCGGCCCACAGCCGCCGTGGGCCGCCCTGGTGCACGGTGGGTGCGTCGGTCCAGCGGCCCGCCGCGCGAGCCCAGGACCCATCGGAGTGGACCATCCATGCCGTACGGCGCCGGCCTGGACCTTCCTCGAATCGATGTTCGATTCCGGGTGCGATGACGCTGAGCATCGACCACACGTCCCACGTCTCCTGGACGTCAAGCACGGGGTACCGGCCAGTAGTCACCTCGTCGCCCTCCCGGTCCCGGATCTCCTCGAACCGGTCGGCGAGACCGGCCGGATAGTCGGCGCCAGTCCGAGTGGCCATGAACGCTGCCCGATCCCACTCCACCTGGCCGACCGCTCCACCGTCGTCGGTCTTGTCGGCAGTGATGATCATCCCGGTTCCGGTGATCGTGGTAACGAGCCGTCCGCCCGGCCGCAGGGCGCACAGCCACGAAGCCGGTACGGGTCGCACGGACACTGTCGACACGATCCGGTCGTACTCACCGGGCAAGGGGCCGGTGATGTCGCAGACGGCCGTGTGCGGGTGCCGGCCCACGGCTCCGAGGCGGTCACTGGCCTTCTCCACAAGGCCCGGGTCAACATCCACACTCGTGACGTGCTTGTCCCCGAGACGCCTGCACAGGAGGTCAGTTCCGTACCCGGATCCGGTAGTGACCAACACGTCCACGTTGTCCGTGATCACTGCGTGCCGGTACAGGCCGATCACCAGACTGGGCAGCGTGCTGGACGATGTGGGCAGCCCCGAGCCGACTACGGCACCCGGCTCTGCGTCGTCCGCATGATGCGGTCCCACCCTCGTGAGGAGACTCCTGTTCGAGTACGCAGCCCGCATCCACGCTTCGGTGTCTGCAGGACCGTCGCGCAACTCCCACCCCTGGGCCCCACGAGCCCACCAGCGGGGCACAAACACATGCCGGGGCACGCTGGCAAGCGGTTCATACCAGCGTGATTCCGGACGGACGACATCGGCAGCCAGGCGCCGGGCGTGCGTCTCCCAATCCATCGGGTGTGCCTCCTAGTCGAACGAGGGTTCACAGGCCGGAGTCTCCGCCGGCGAACAGTCGGAGCTGTCGTTGTCAGGGTTGCAGGCCGTCAGCACACGGTCAGCGTCAGAGGAGGGCGTGCACGAGTCCTCTTTCGGTGTGCAGGTGTCCGGTGCACAGTTTCCCCGACTGCGCGGAATCGATGCCGCGACCTGCGCCCACTGCTGACCGGCGAACACCGCCTTCAACCCGGCTGTCTTCACGGAACCGGCGGGCAGGAATCGGCCCAGCACGCAGGGCGTCACGGTGCCGTCCGGGAGAACGGCGGCCTTGCCGTCCGCGCACCGCCCGCACAACTCCGACGTCGACGGGAGGAGCGTCTTCGCCGCGTTGCCGACTCCCCGCACCCTGTCCACGTGCACCTTGGCCACACCCAACGCGGCCATCTCAGCGCGGGCTTCCTCGGAGCGCTGGCCGTCGCGCATGTGGATCACGCCGACCTTCACGTGAATGCCCCGCCGTACGGCCTCGATGATGTTCGCGCGGGTGGAGTCGTGGGAACCCTTACGGCCCGTGATCCGGTCGTGCTCCTCGGCGTCGTCGGAGTAGTACGACGTCCCCAGGCTCACGTGCGGGTGAGAGAACAGCTTCCAGTGTTCTGTGCGTACCCGGTAGAGGTTGCTGAATACCTGGACCCGCAGACCGGCGTGAAGGGCGTACCGGACGAGGCTGGCGAACTCGGGGTGCAAGGTGGGTTCGCCGCCGATGAACTGGACGGTTTCCACGCCGATTGCGGAAGCCTCGTCGATGACGCGTCGCCAGTCCTCTCCTGTCATGCTGCCGTGTCCCTTGGCGGGCCCTGCCTCGGCGTAGCAGTGCGACGAGCACGTGAGCTGGCACCGCCTGGTGATCTCCAGCTCAAGGAACGTGATACCGCTGGACGCGGTGTTGGCCGGTGTTTCCAGTACAGCAGTCATGGTGTGCTGTCCTCCTGGCGATGGGGGGATGGCCCGCCCCGGGCCGCTCGACCTGTCCAGGTTTGAGGAACCCGGGTCGAGCAGTCCCCTTGCCCGGAATCGAACCGGGGTCTGCACCAGCGCCAAGCCACCTGGGCCGCGCTGAAGTGCTGCCTTCCCACTGAGCTACAAGGAGTTGTGCCCGTGTCCGGGGTCGGACCGGATATCAGCCGACGCGGCCGTTGATATTCGCGATTCGGCTGTGTCTCACGGGCGCTCTGTCGCGCACTCGCTGTTCCCCCGCCTGAGGATCGCCCAGCTCAGGGAAAGCGACAGAGAAGGTGGTGCCCGCCCTGACCGGAGTGCAGGGGAAAGGACTCATCCGGTCAGGGCGGGGGCTAGGTGGGGATCCGCAGACCCTTGCGGCGCTGAATGTGGAGCCTCGCCAGCGCCTGGAGCTGTCTCTGCTCCCGTTCCGTTGCCGGGCGGACGGACGCCCAGCGCGAGCACCATGGACGACCCATGGGGCGGACAAGGACGACCATGGCCGCTCGCATCCCCGTGACCCTCGCGACCATGTCACGGCGGTTGTCGTAGACGATCATGCCAACCGTTATTCCAGGCAACGTCGCGTCAGCCATCGGCCCGCCCCAGCGTCCGTGAGTCCTTCGGATGGCCGTAAACCATGTGGTCACGCATGGCGTACAAGACCGCCTTTCCCGCTGTGGCGTTCTTGGTCTCCAGCGACTCCTTGAGCGCCCGTCGCAAGCCTCCGCACACGGGGCACCGCTCGGGGTCAACCGGTCCCAATCGTGGCGCCCTCAGATCCTCCACCTTGGCGGGGTACCGGGCTTTGAAGTACTCCCAGCTGCTGTCATCCAGCTTGGGGCCTTCCGCGCTGCATTCGATGTCGGTCACTCGTACCGCCCCCAGGAGTGGCCGCCCCGATGCGCTTCGGGAAGCCAGCAGTGGTTTTCCTCTGACGGGCTTGCCGAATTGCAGATGGCAAGGCACTGCACCTTGATGTCGTGGGCGACGTCGCCACTTTTCCCCCACGTGATCCACACAGCGGACCCTTTGCCCAAGTCCCGGAGCTGCGCAGCGTGTTCGCCGTATTCGTGCCTGTCGATTTCGCACGTCACGTCATCCGGCAACGGGTCATCTCCGTAAGGCAGTTCGCTCGCGAACTCCAGCGCTGCCGCCCGCATACCGTGCGGCACGTCCAGCGTCCTGTCACATTTCATCGCTCTCCTTTCTCTGCATCGCTTGCACTCGGGGACACGGCATGGAGGGAGCGTGCCGCGCGGGAACGCGATCACACCGGACACCGGGTCGAACCGCCCGCCGTAGCGCCTCCACCAGCCCTCAGCGCTCACGCCGGTTCGCCCGCTGCACAAGGGGCCGTAGCCGTTGCATGGCGGGGCTGTCGGACCGGTCGTCACCCCGCTGGTACTTCGGGGGAGCGTCGGGGCACTTCGGATGGCCGCACTTGCAAGGTGGCCAGTTCAGCGCCGACCGGATCGCGGGCTCACCGTGATCGGGGAGGTCGGCGTTCACGCCGCTCCTTCCCTCACGTCCGCTGCTCGGCGGTGCGGATGCTGTCGGATCGCCTCGTTGGCGCTGCGGGCGCTCACCACGCAGCCGAGCCGATGAGCTGCTTCCCGCTGTCGTGCGGCGGCAGCGCAGAGCGAGCAGCCCTCCACGGGTACAGGCTCAAGCTCCGGTACGCGGAGGGCCGGCGTGCTACTGCTCATCGCTCAACCACCTCGTAAGCCCGTTCTCAGCGACCCTCAGCACGGCGAGGGTCGGCATGCTGTACCCACCGCGCGGTACCCAGTCCGGGGCCAGACGCCAGAACCCGCCAGCGGCTATGAGTGCTTCCAACTCCGCCACGTCGTCCGCCGGGGGCTGGGGCGCTGAGGATTCGTGCGGTTCCGCGAGATAGCGCCTACCGGACACGGCTGATCCTCTCCGTAGTGCTACGACTACTGGGAGGTTCAGCGTGGCCCACACCTGGGAAGCGTTCAACGTGTCGGAACTGGATGGAAGGTTGGCGAACGAACCGTGAACAAGAACGAGTTGAACCCGGACGCCTCTCCCGAAGCGGCCTATGGAGCGCGCTTACGCAGTCTGCGAGAGGCTCGCGGCTGGACTCAGGAGGACCTCGCCGAACGCACGGAATATTCCAGCGTGCATATTTCAGCCGTCGAAAATAGTCGGAAACCTCCAACCCTCCGCTTCTCGCGTAGCGCTGACCGCGCCTTCGGCATCGAGGGCACGGCGGACGCGTTCGAGCGCGAGTACCGCGAGATCAATCACGGCAGCCTGCTGGAAGGGTTCCCGCAGTTCGTTGACCACGAGAGGCGTGCGACAGAGATCCGGCTGTATGAAGTGGGTGTCATCCCTGGTCTGCTTCAGACACTGGAGTACGCAACGACCTTGGCGGACGGCGCCGTCAAGCGGGGAGCGATCACCGCCGAGCAGGCGCACGAGCGGGTGACACTTGTCGCGGAACGGCAAGCAGCGCTTGTCCGCACGCCCCCGCCGCTGGTTTTCGTCATGCTGGACGAGAGCTGCATCCGTCGCCCCATCGGTGAACCCACCGTCATGGAAGCCCAGTTGGCGCGGCTGATCGAGTTCGCCGAGCTGCCGAACAGTGTGCTCCAGGTCGCTCCGTTCGATATGGGCACGCGCCGGCCGTTTGACCTGCCGGTCACCGTTCTCACGATGACAGACCGCTCGCTCATGTCGTACGCCGAATCTGCTCAACGAGGCCATCTCGAACGGGATAGCAGGTTCGTACTGCCCATTCTGACGGCCTACCATCAACTACAGGCCGAAGCCTGCTCGCAGGCGCAGTCTGTGGCCATGATCAACCAGTTGCGAAAGGGCACCCCGTGACGACCGAATCCCCGCAGTGGTTCACGTCCTCGTACAGCAACAACGGCGGCCAGTGCATCCAGGTCGCCGCAAACCTCGTCGCCGCGCGCGACGTGGTCCCTGTCCGTGACTCCAAGGCCCCTAGCGGTCCGGTTCTGGAGTTCCCCGCCGACGCGTTCTCATCCTTCGTGGCAGGCATCAAGGCCGCCGGAGAGTTCGGCGCAGTCTGACCGCCGGCCCGGGTACATCAGCTCGTGAAGTAGGTGCACAAGCCCCCTTGCCCCCCTTCAGGTCGGGACAAGGGGGCTTCCATTTGTCCGTCTCGTCTCTTAGGACGCGCTCATGCGGTTCGGACGACACGCACAGGCATAGCCGTCCTGGGCACGGGGAGGGGGGTACTTGTACGAGGTCTCGGGGTGTCGCTTTGTCGCGGTCCGTCCCCTAGCTGGTGGAGAAGATGACTACGCTCCTCCGCACTCAGCTTGAGGACCCGGGCAGCTAGCTCACGGTACGTTTCCGCAGGTGAGGGCATGTTTAGCAGCCTTTCGATTTGCTGGTAGACCACGACGAAGACCAGCACCCACACCGCGTACCAGGGATCGACGGTGAAGGCGATCAGCATCGGCAGCGCGCCCGCGAGGTACGTGCCGATGGTCGGGATGAACTGCGAGACCAGACCCACCCAGACGCCGAGCACCGGCGCGTACGGCACGCCCAGGGCTTGGAGCAGGATGTAGTGGGCGATGCCGGAGATCAGCGCCATCAGGCCGCGCGAGTAGAGATAGCCGCCCGTCTTGTCGACGGCGATCTCCCAGGCACGCAGCACCTCGGCCTGGCGTGCGGGCGGCAGGACGGAGCACAGGGCGCGGCGCAGCCGGGGACCGTCGGCGGCGAAGTAGAACGAGAACAGCCCGACCGTCAGCAGCTGGAACAAACCGCCGAGCACCTGCGCGGAGACGTCGAGGACACCGGCGGCGCTGTTCTGCGCGTACTTGCGCAGCCAGTCGGAGTGGAGCAGGCCCTCCTGGACGTCCACGCGCCGGAGGTCCGTGTGGAAGGAGTCGTTGATCCAGCGGATGAGCGAGTCGAGGTACTCCGGGAAGCCCTCGACCATCTTGATGATCTGGCCGGCCAGCATGGAGCCGAGCAAGGTGATGAACCCGGCGACGGCGATCGTCAATGCCAGGAAGACCAGGAAGGTCGCGAGGCCCCGGCGCATGCCGCGGGCGGCCATCCGGCTCACCGCGGGCTCTATCGCGAGAGCCAGGAAGAACGCGATCAATATGTTGATCAAGAGCCCGGTCAGCTGGTGGAAGGCCCAGCTGCCGAGCTGGAACGCGGCGATCAGCGCAAGCGCGAGCACCATGGCGCGTGGCAGCCAGCGCGGCATGCGGCCGCCCGGCGCGACGCTGCCGGAGGCCGGGGGCCGGTCGGACGGTGTCGTGTCGGTAGCTGCCGCAGGCCGGGTCAGCGGCGCGTTGTCGTCGTCGGTGGGTGCCACGCGCCAAGTGTCGCCGACGCCACCGACAACCGGCGCCCACCTGCGATCTTCGTGACCGATCAGTGCCGTAGGACCGACCCCTAAAGCGACATTCGGCACATATCGAGCGACGTGTCGATGTCCGGGCGCTTCAGCGCCGCTCGCCCGGCACGTCCATGACCGTGCAGACCACACGCCACACGTCCTTCGCGTCCCAGCCCGCGTCCAGCGCCTCGTTCACGGTGCGCCCGCCCAGCTCCGACATGACGTGATCGTTCGCGAAGGTGTCGGCGTACCCGGGACCGAAGTACTCCGCCATCCGCTGCCAGAAGATCGTCAACCGCATGAATTCCGCTCCGTACCCGCCATGACCTGCATGTTTACCGCCTCTCACGCCCCCGCCCGACCGTCAGGGGGTTTTCAGGAAGTCCCCCTCCCCACTGAACCAAGCATCCATGGCGGCGCGACGTCGCGTGCCTGCGTCGGGCATGAGGTGCGTGTATGTACGCAGGGTAGAGCCAGCGTCGGCGTGACCGGGCCGGCGGGCGAGGGAGACGATCACTCGGGCGACCTGAGCGCTGGTTGGCTCGCACATTCAACTGTCGCGTGTTGGCCCGTCCGGCTCTTGTCTTCAAGCCCTTCGTCGAGGAGCCGACGTTCACTGACGAGGACCGCGGCCGGAGCAGAGGCCGGCAAGTTCTTACAGAGATCTTTCGTGACGGCCGGGCGAGGAAAGGACGGCGACGGCGGCGACGCAGATCCAGTGTGAGACCGAACCGGGTCTTGCATCGCCGCCGGCGGCCCATGCCGCCAAGTCGACAGGAGCGCAAGAGAAATGACGATGGGCAAGAAGTCGAAGGCCGCGTCGCTGGCCGCCGTGATCGTGGCCGCCGCGGCGTCTCTCACACTGAGCGCCGGCCCGGCGTCAGCGCGCTCCGGCGGTACCCATGCCCCGGCGTCAGCGCAGCCTGGCGGTACTCAAGCTGCCGTGTTCGTCCAGACCGACGGGGTGAACGGCAACGCCGTGGTGGCTTACAGGCGTACCGCGGACGGACAGCTGCACCGGAGCGGCGTGTACCCGACCGGCGGGTCGGGCGGCGTCCTCGACGGCTCGGCGGTCGACCACCTCGCCTCGCAAGGATCGCTGACGTACGACCGGACACACGGCCTGCTGTACGCCGTGAACGCCGGCAGCGACACCGTTACGGTCTTCTCGGTCGACGGGGACAAGCCGGTCCGACGTCAGATCGTGTCGTCGGGAGGCGACTTCCCGGTCAGCGTGGCCGTGCACGGTGACCTGGTCTATGTACTCAACGCCTTGGGCGGCGGCTCGGTGCAGGGGTTCCGCAACGTACACGGCTCACTGGTGAAGGTGCCCTCGTGGCACCGCTCCCTCGGCCTGGACCCGGCCGCCACGCCCCAGTTCACGCACACACCCGGGCAGCTCGCCTTCAATCCGAACGGCCGCGCGCTGGTGGTGACCACGAAGGCCGGCGCCAACACCATAGACGTGTTCGCGGTGAGCCGGAACGGCATCGCGGCGAGCCCCGTGGTCACCGCCACCCCCGGCGCGGTTCCCTTCGGTTTCACCTTCGACGCCCACGGGCGTCTGGTGGTGACCGAAGCGGGAACCAACTCGGTCGCCACGTTCACGATCCGCGGGGACCTCAAGCTCACCAAGGTCGCGCAGGTGGCAACCGGGCAGGTGGCAACGTGCTGGATCGTCCGCGACGGCGCGCACGTCTACGCCTCCAACGCGGGCAGTGGCACCCTGTCCGGCCTGCACGTGAGCAGGGACGGCACGTTGCACTCGATCGGCACCACCACGACCGGCCCCGGAACAGTGGACGCCGACGTCTCCTCCGACGGTCGCTTCCTGTACGTACAGACCGGCAGGGCGGGCGGCGTCGACGAGTACCGTGTCAACGGTGACGGCTCGCTGACCCACGTGGGTTCGGTCGTCGTCCCGGACGCCGTCGGCGGCGAGGGAATCGCCGCCTCCTGACGGCAACACCGCAGACTTCGGTGCGGTGGGGGCTCACCGTTCCCACCGCACCGGGGAAACGTCCGGGAATCGCATCCCGTCGAAAGCCTCGCACAGGCATACGCGGCGCTCCGATGCCCGGCTCAGGTCCCCATGACGGCGGCGAGCAGCCCGTGGTAGTCCTCGTCACAGGGACCGCAGGAGAGCAGGTGCGCCGAGACACCTGGCCAGTGCCGCTCGGGATCGCCTCCCGCTGCCTTGAGGTCCGCGTACACGTGGAGCAGGCGCAGGGCCTCGTCGCATCCCACGTCCCTCGGATCCGTGTTCAGGAACCGCTCCAACGACGCCTGCACGGCGAGCCGGTCCGGCTTCGTCATGACCGCCTCCCGGGGATCGCGTCCACATAGCCCTGAGCCACGAGATGGTCCCGCAGTCTGCACCGGGCATCGAACATCGTCTTGTAGACGGCGTTGCGGCTGCTTCCGAGCTCCAGGACCAGCGCGTCCAGTGGTACGGCGTCGAGCACGAGAGACACGAAGACTCTGCGCTGATGACGCGTCAGCACCTCGTCCGCCGCCGAGCGCACGGCGGCGGCCAGGGCGCGCGCCTCGGACACGTCCACGGGATCGGCGCCCAGCCGGTCGGGCAGACGATCCCAGTCCCCCCCGTCGAGTTCCACCCGCTGCGTGCGCCAGAAGTGGCGGCCGACCTTCGCCGAGACTTCGAGGACGACGAACTTGTAGGCCCAGGTGGTGAACCGGCTCTCCCCCCCGGAAAACGCCGGCCTTCTTGGTGATGGCGAGGAGGGCGTCCGCGGCGGCCTGATGAGCGAGGTCGTCGACCTCGGGGCCGTCGAAGTCGTACCGGGATCGCCGCCTCGCCAGTTCTCGCCTCGCGATCCGCAGCAGATCGCCGTGCAGCCGGGCACAAGCCTGCTCGTAGGCCGCTCCTGTCGACGACAGGTCCCGCACCCAGGAGGCAGAGGCAGAATCGAGTGCGCGCGCAGCCTCAGCCGGCACTGCGGGCGCTTCCAGCGTGCGCTCGCCTTGCTCGTGTCTGAACACAGACGCCATGCGCCCCATCGTAAACGCGCTGTCCCCAGGCCGGGTTCAGGGTCGGATGCCGTGGCAGTCCCGGAGCCGCAAGGCGAGTTCCATCGCGAACGCACGCAGGTCATCACACGGATGACCGCCAGCACACCGGCGCCTCCCCTGAAAGCCCATCGAGTTCGTCGTACGCCGACAAATACGGGATGGAGTCTGGAATGCCCCTTGAATGAAAACCGCTTCCTCGTACCCGCCTGAGCACGAGGAGGCGTTTGTGCTTTCGTCACGGAATGACCGTGCCTCTCATCGTTCATTCGCTCACACTGGGTGAAACACCCTGCGGTGCCTTTATCCCCCGAGTTGCGCCCGGAAGCTTTCCGGGCAGTCGCCCACCTCCTGGGCGATGGCGCTGCCGAAGAACGTGTCAGCGTCAGTGGCACCGTTGGCCATGCTGGCGAGCCCCTCGCAGGTACGAGCGTGATTCTGGGCGAACTCCTGAGCCTCCTGCTGTTCCCTCTGCTGCTGTTGGGCCGTCGTCTCGCAACGTCCCAGGTACCCTCCGAAGCCCGGATTGCAGGCGGCAGACGCGGCTGGCGCGGCGCTTACAGCGCAGCCGGCCAGGCCGGCCATGAGAGCTGCGACGGCGGTGCCCCGGACGACCGCACGCCTGCTCCGATCGGGCCGCCGACGCATGTTTTGTCCGCGGAGATTCATGATGCGCATTCCTCTCATGCAAGGAGACTGTTCACCGGAAGGCTCTCAGTCACGGAATGAGAGCATTCAAGGAACAAAGCGACTCGACCGGAAGTGGGTTTATCAATTCCTGTGGTGTATTCATGACGCGCCTGGGAAAACCCTGCGGAGGCGGAAGCAGAAACCTACGGACCCGGGCGCGACAAGCACTGAGCCGCCGCGCCCGCTCGTAAAACCTGTGCCCAGGAGAGCCGCTGCAGCGAGTCCCACACCCGCCTTCCGCATGGCATCCATGGGTGATGCCGTGTACTGATTCCAGTTGGTGGGCCCTTCAGCGCTGATTGAGGGCTTGACGGCGGGGAGGGCTTGCGATTCCGCACAACAGTGCAGGTCATAGCCCTCATTGACGAAGTCTCCGCAGGTCGGCGGGTCTTCCGCTCCAGAAAACCGTCAACCGCATGACACCGGTATCCCGCCCCTGGGGGTGGGCCCCGGCCGGGAGCCCTTGCCGAGACCGCTTTCCGCCCTACGGTCTGACCCATGTCCGAAACAGGAGCTTCCCCACTCCCCACCACGCACCCGGCGCGGTCCCCGCTCTTCCGCGCCGAGCAGTTCGTGTGGCTCACCGCGCGCGTGCTGGAGCAGCGCCTCTTCGCTCACCACTTCCTGAACGGCACCCTGGACGCGGTGGAAGCGGCACTGGACGCCTACCGCAACGAGGACGGCGGCTACGGGCACGGGCTGGAGCCCGATCTGCGCGGCCCCGTGAGCCAGCCGCTGCACACCGCGTACGCGCTGCGCGTCCTGGACGCCGTCGGGCGCTGCGGCGGGCAACGGGTCGAGCGGGTGTGCCGCTATCTGACGTCGGTCTCCACCGCGGACGGCGCCCTGCCGATGGTCCGTCCCAGCCAGCGCGGGTACCCGACGGCACCGTTCGTCCCGGTCGTCGACGACCCTCCCAGCGAGCTGCTCGCCACCGGACCGGTGGTCGGGCTGCTGCACCGCAACGAGGTGTGGCACGCCTGGCTGTTCCGGGCCACCGACTTCTGCTGGCAGGCCGTGGAGTCGCTGGACAAGTCCCACCCGTACGAGGTGGAGGCTGCCGTGGCCTTTCTGGACTCCGCCCCCGACCGCCCACGCGCGCAGGCCGCCGCGGACCGGCTCGGCCGCCTGGTCCGCGAGCAGCGGCTCGCGGCCCTGGACCCGCACCGGCTCGACGCGTATCCCATCGCCTGCGGTTACGCCCCGGGCGAGCACCACTTCCCGCACGACTTCGCCAGGAGTCCGGAGTCACTCGCGCGCGCGTGGTTCACGGACGACGAGATGGCACGCTCCCTGGACCACCTGGCCGCCGAGCAGCAGGACGACGGCGGCTGGCCGCTCCGGCGGCGCCCCTGGGCCGCGGCCCCCGCGCTGGAGTCACGCCCTGTGGTGACGATCGAGGCACTGCGCACACTGCGAGCGTACGGCCGGTTCGTGGGCTGAGCCGCGGGCGCGCTCGCGCGTCACCCTCCGACAGCGCGTACGCCCGCCGTCACCACCACGGCCGCCGCGACGACCAGCAGGAACGGCGCGCGCAGCGCCAGCGCCACGGCGGCCGCGCCGAGCCCTGCGACCCGCGCGTCCAGGACGAGCGCGTGCCCGTCGGCGAACGTCTGCTGGGCCGTGAGCGCGGCGAGGAGGGCGACGGGCAGCAGGGTCGCGAGCCGCCGCACGAACGCGCGCTCCAGGACGCCCGCGGGCACGAGCAGACCGGCGAGCTTGACGGCGTAGCAACCGAGGACGGTCAAGCCGATCGCTATCCAGGTGTTCACTGGTCCTCCTCTGGCGTCTCGGGCTCTGGCGTCTCGGGTGCCGTCGGTCCCGACCCGGCGCGGGGCTCGCGCGGCGCGCCCCGGTCCGCCGCGGCGCGTGCGCCCGGACGGCCCCGCCGCACACGGGCGCGGCGGTCCTGGGCGGCCAGGACGACCGGCGCCGCGAGGGCCGCCGCCAGGACCGGGACGCCGGCCGGCAGCACGGGCAGCAGGCCGAGGCCCAGCAGGACCGCCAGGCCGGCGACCGCGCGCTCGGCGGCCGTCTTCAGCATCGGCATGAGCAGGGCGAGGAACACGGCGGGTCCGGCCGCGTCCAGACCCCACGCGCGCGTGTCGCCGATGGCCTTGGCTCCGAGCACGCCGAGCAGCGTGGTCAGGTTCCAGAGCGTGTACAGCGTGAGCCCGGTGACGGTGAAGCCGATCCGCCGGGCACGCCGGGTCGGCTGCGCCAGGGTGACCGCCGTGGTCTCGTCGATCACCCACTGGGCGGCGAGCGGCCGTAGGGCGCGCGGAAGGGCGAGCAGTTGCGACAGCCGCAGCCCGTAGAACGCGTTGCGCACGCCGAGGAAGAAGGCTCCGGCGGCCGCCGTGAACGGACTGCCCCCGGCGGCGAGCGCTCCGACCAGGGCGAACTGGGAGGCGCCGGTGAAGACCAGCAGGCTGAGCACGCAGGTCTGGAGCAGTCCGAGCCCGCTGCCGGCCGAGGTCACCCCGAAGGCGAAGCCGGAAAGGCCCACGGCGATCCCGACTCCGAGGGCGTCGCGTACGACGGCCCGGTCGGGCTTGTCCGCGTCGCCGGCCGTCATGTCCGCGAGAGCTGTCTGCTGTGCCACGTCCCGGACGGTACGGGTGTGTGTCAGTCCGGGTCTTGTACGTTCTTGCGCCGGCGCCGGCGGTCCGTCCTGTGCTCGCGCTGGTAGGCGCCCGGAGGCACGCCGACGATCCGGGCGAAGTGCCGGTTCAGATGGGGCTGGTCGGTAAAGCCGACGGCCACGGCCGCCTCGGCAGGGGGCCGACCCGCGTCCAGCAGGAGCCGCGCCCGGCGCACGCGGGCGTCGGTCAGCCAGGTGTGCGGTGGCATGCCGTAGGTGTCACGGAACGCGCGCAGCAGCGCGAACGGGCTGGTCCCGAGGTCGCCGGCCAGCCGTTCCAGGGTCGGCGGCTCGGCCATCCGCTCGTCGAGCACCGCCCGCGCGCGTGCCGCGATGCCGGCGCCCGCCGTGCGGATCCGCCGCTGTGGCAGCGGGCCCCCGTTCAGCCGCAGCAGCCTGGTGACGGCGACACGGAGCAGGGTGTCGGCGGCCAGCGCGTTGCCCTCCTCGGCGGCGCGCAGCACCTGGTGGACCAGCCGGACGGTGCGGGGGTCGTCGAGGACGGGGCCGACGAAGCCCGGGGTGCCCCGGATGCTGGTGGTCTCGGCCGCGATCTCGGCGACCACCTCGGGCGAGGGGTAGACCGCGCCGTACCGCCAGCCCTCGGGGACACCGGCGCGGCCGGTGTGGGCGGTGTCCGGGTTGACGAGGGCGAGGGCTCCCGCGCCCGCGGACACGTCGGAGCCGTGGTGGTGGAAGATCTCGACGCCGTCGGCTATCGCCGCGATCACGAAATGCTCGTGGGTGTGCCGGACGAAGGTCTTTCGGACGTACCGGGCCCGCAGCAGGTCCACGCCGGGCAGCTCGTCGTACCGCCAGTGCCGCGCACGCTCCACCGGCCGTTGCCTGCCCGTCTCCCCGCCCGTCCGTTCCTCGCCCCACCCAGTCGTGCCCGCCATGCGCCCATTCTCCGCCCCACCGCCCGCGACCGACCCCCCGCCGACTTCCGCCGACTTCCGCCGACCTCCCGCTGGTTCCCGCCAGCTTCCCGCCGGTTTCCCGCGCACGGCGTTTCCCCAGGTCAGCGCGATTGTCAGTGGCCGGGTGCAGGATGGACGCATGGTCAGCTCCGCACTCCGAGCCCTCGACGGCTTCTCACCCGCGACCCGCGGCTGGTTCACGGGGGCGTTCTCCGCGCCCACCGCGGCCCAGGCCGGCGCGTGGCAGGCCATCGGTGCGGGCTCGGACGTGCTGGTCGTGGCCCCGACCGGCTCGGGCAAGACGCTGGCCGCGTTCCTCGCCGCCCTGGACCAGCTCGCCTCGACCCCGCACCCGGCCGACCCGAAGAAGCGCTGCCGGGTTCTGTACGTGTCGCCGCTGAAGGCCCTCGCCGTCGACGTCGAGCGCAACCTGCGCAGCCCGCTGACCGGCATCCGCCAGGAGTCCGTGCGCCTGGGCCTGCCCGAGCCCGAGGTCAAGGTCGGCATCCGCTCCGGCGACACCCCCGCGGCGGAGCGGCGCGCGCTGTCCACGCGCCCGCCGGACATCCTGATCACCACCCCCGAGTCGCTGTTCCTGATGCTGACCTCGGCCACGCGCGACGCTCTGGCTGGCGTGGAGACGGTGATCCTGGACGAGGTGCACGCGGTCGCGGGCACCAAGCGCGGCGCCCATCTCGCGCTCTCCCTCGAGCGGTTGGACGAGCTGCTGCCCAAGCCGGCCCGCCGGATCGGCCTTTCGGCCACCGTCCGCCCGGTGGACGAGATCGCCCGGTATCTCTCGCCGCGCCGCAAGGTGGAGATCGTCCAGCCGGAGTCCGGCAAGGAGTTCGACCTGTCCGTGGTCGTCCCGGTCGAGGACATGGGCGAGCTGGCGGGCGCCCCGGCGGCGGACGCGGGCGGGGGCGCGGAGCGGCCGTCGATCTGGCCGCCTGTGGAGGAGCGGATCGCCGACCTGGTCCAGTCCCACCGCTCCACGATCGTGTTCGCCAACTCCCGGCGCCTGGCCGAGCGCCTGTGCAACCGGCTCAACGAGATCGCGTACGAGCGGGCGACGGGCGAGACCCTGGAGGAGCATCACTCCCCGGCCCAGCTGATGGGCGGCTCGGGCGCGGCCCAGGGCGCGCCCCCGGTGATCGCCCGCGCGCACCACGGCTCGGTCTCCAAGGAGCAGCGTGCCCTGGTCGAGGAGGACCTGAAGGCGGGCCGGCTGCCCGCGGTGGTCGCCACGTCCAGTCTGGAGCTGGGTATCGACATGGGCGCCGTCGACCTGGTCGTCCAGGTCGAGTCCCCGCCCTCGGTCGCCTCCGGGCTCCAGCGCGTCGGCCGCGCCGGACATCAGGTGGGCGCGATCTCCACCGGTGTCGTCTTCCCCAAGTACCGCGGCGACCTCGTGCAGGCGGCCGTGGTCACCGAACGGATGCGCACGGGCTCGATCGAGTCCCTGAAAGTCCCGGCGAACCCGCTGGACGTCCTCGCGCAGCAGCTGGTCGCCATGACGGCGCTGGACACCTGGCAGTTCGACGACCTGCTCGCCATGGTCCGACGGGCGGCCCCCTTCGCTTCGCTGCCCGACTCGGCGTTCACGGCGGTCCTCGACATGCTCGCGGGCCGCTATCCGTCGGACGCGTTCGCGGAGCTGCGTCCGCGCGTGGTGTGGGACCGCGTGACCGGCGAGATCACCGGACGCCCTGGCGCCCAGCGCCTCGCCGTCACCTCCGGCGGCACGATCCCCGACCGGGGCCTGTTCGGGGTCTTTCTCGCCGGTTCCCCCGCCGAGGGCAGTGGTGGGCGACGGGCGGGAGGCCGGGTCGGCGAGCTGGACGAGGAGATGGTCTACGAATCCCGGGTCGGCGACGTCTTCACGCTGGGCACGAGTTCCTGGCGCATCGAGGACATCACCCGCGACCGGGTCCTGGTCTCCCCCGCCCCCGGCGTGCCGGGCAGGCTGCCGTTCTGGAAGGGCGACCAGCTGGGCCGCCCGCTCGAACTGGGCCGCGCGGTGGGCGCGTTCCTGCGCGAGGTCGGCTCGCAGCCCAAGGACGACGCCCGGCTGAGGCTGCTGGCGGCGGGCCTGGACGCCTGGGCGGCGGACAATGTGCTGTCGTACCTGGACGAGCAGCGCGAGGCCTGCGGCCACGTCCCGGACGACCGCACGATCGTCGTGGAGCGCTTCCGCGACGAGCTGGGCGACTGGCGGGTCGTCGTCCATTCCCCCTTCGGCGCCCAGGTCCACGCCCCCTGGGCTCTCGCGCTCGGCGCCCGGCTGTCCGAGCGGTACGGCATGGACGCGCAGGTCATGCACGCCGACGACGGCATCGTGCTGCGCCTGCCCGACGCCGACCTGATGGGCCTGGACCTGCTCGACCAGGCGCCGACGAAGGCCGGCACGGAGTACGACGCCGAGCAGGCGCCGGTCGGCGCGGCGGACGTCGCCTTCGACAAGGGCGAGGTCGACCAGATCGTCACCGACCAGGTCGGGGGCTCCGCCCTGTTCGCCTCCCGCTTCCGCGAGTGCGCGGCGCGCGCGCTGCTGCTGCCGCGCCGCAATCCCGGCAAGCGCACCCCCCTGTGGCAGCAGCGCCAGCGGGCGGCCCAACTGCTGCAGGTGGCGAGTGAGTTCGGCTCGTTCCCGATCGTCCTGGAGGCGATCCGAGAATGCCTCCAGGACGTCTTCGACGTCCCCGGGCTCGTCGAGCTGATGGGCGACATCGAGTCCCGCAAGGTGCGCCTGGTCGAGGTCACCACCCCGGAGCCGTCCCCGTTCGCCCGCTCCCTGCTGTTCGGGTACGTCGCCCAGTTCCTGTACGAGGGCGACTCCCCGCTCGCCGAACGCCGGGCCGCCGCGCTGTCCTTGGACTCGCGTCTGCTGGCCGAGCTGCTCGGCCAGGCGGAGCTGCGCGAGCTGCTCGACGCCGAGGTGCTGACCGAGCTGGAGCGCGAGCTGCAGTGGCTCGCCGAGGACCGCCGGGTCAAGGACGTGGAGGGTGCCGCCGATGTGCTCCGGCTGCTCGGCCCCTTGACCGACGCCGAGTTGGTCGCGCGGGGCGCGGACCCGCAGTGGGCGCGTGAGCTGGCGGGCGCGCGCCGGGCCATCAAGGTGCGGATCGCCGGAGCGGACCACTGGGCGGCGATCGAGGACGCGGGCCGGCTGCGCGACGCGCTCGGCACGGCACTGCCGGTCGGTGTGCCCGAGGCTTTCACCGAGCCGGTGAAGGACCCTCTGGGCGATCTCCTCGCCCGTCACGCCCGCACCCACGGCCCGTTCACGTCGGCCACGGCGGCGGCCCGCTTCGGCCTCGGCGTGGCCGTCACCGAGGGCGCCCTGCAGCGGCTCGCCGCGAGCGGCCGGGTCGTCCAGGGCGAGTTCCACCCGGCGGGCATCGGCCAGGAGTGGTGCGACGCGGCCGTGCTGCGCCGTCTGCGCCGCCGCTCCCTGGCGGCCCTGCGCCATGAACTGGAGCCGGTGCCACCGGCCGCGCTCGCCCAGTTCCTGCCGCAGTGGCAGCACATCGGCAAGGGCCACGGGCTGCGCGGCGTCGACGGACTGGTGCGCGCCGTGGAGCAGTTGCAGGGCGCCTCGGTGCCGGCCTCCGCGCTGGAGAAGCTGGTCCTGCCCTCCCGCGTGGCGAACTACACGCCCTCGATGCTCGACGAGCTGACCTCGGCCGGTGAAGTGGTGTGGGCCGGCGCGGGCGCCCTGCCCGGCAAGGACGGCTGGGTCTCCCTGTATCTGGCGGACGCTGCCCCCTTGCTGCTCCCGCCGCCCCACCCCCTGGAGCCGACCGCGCTCCACCAGTCCGTCCTGGACGCGCTCCGCGGCGGCTACGGCCTGTTCTTCCGTCAGATCGCCGACCAGGTCCGCGCCACCACCCACCCCGACACCACCGACCCCCAACTGGCCGACGCGCTCTGGGACCTGGCCTGGTCGGGCCGGCTCACCAACGACACCCTCGCCCCGATGCGCTCGCTGCTGGGATCCGGCCGTACGGCGGGCTCCACGGCCCACCGCGCCAAGCGCACCGTCCCGCGCGGGCGCTACGGCTCCCTGACGGCCGCCGCGCGCACCGCCTCCCGTTCGGGGCCCCCGACCGTCGCCGGCCGCTGGTCTCTGCTGCCCGCTGCCGAGCCGGAGGCGACCGTGCGCGCCCACGCGCTGGCCCGCACCCTTCTGGACCGGCACGGCGTGGTCACCCGGGGTGCGGTCGGCGCGGAGGGGATCGAGGGCGGCTTCTCGGCGGTGTACCGCGTGCTGTCCGCGTTCGAGGACAGCGGTCAGGCCCGGCGCGGCTATGTGGTCGAGGGCCTGGGCGCGGCCCAGTTCGCCATGGACGGCGCCGTGGACCGACTCCGCGCGGTGGCGAACGCCCGCGAGCGCGGCGAGAACCTGACCACCGCGGCCCGCCCGGACGGCTTCCCCGCCCTCGGCTTCCCGCCCGGCCCCACCGAATCGGCCTTCCCGCCCGGCTTCCCCGACGCGGCCTTCCCGAACGGCTTCGGCATGCCCGACAACACACCGCACGACCACGCGCTCCCCGGTGCCTTCGACGGAAACGACGGCGGACTCGCCCATCCCGGTCTCGACGGCGACTTCACCTGGCCCCCGACGGACTCCCCGTCCGCCCCCGGCGACCACGTCTCCCCCCGCGACCTCGCCGACCCCTTCGCCTCCCCCGGCCACGACGGCCCCCGAGGGGGCGGAGCCGGCGCCCACGGCTCACGTGCGCACCGGGGATACGGCAGCGGGCGCTCGGGCGCGCCCGCGTCCGACCCCCGTGCCGTGGTCCTCGCCGCGGCCGACCCCGCCAACGCCTATGGCGCGGCCCTCGCCTGGCCCGAGCCACCGACCGGTGCCGGGCACAAGCCGGGCCGCAAGGCGGGCTCGCTGGTCGTCCTGGTGGAGGGCGAGCTGACGCTGTACATGGAGCGTGGCGGCAAGACCCTGCTGGCCTGGCCCGCCGCCCCGGACACCGCGCCCCCGGACGATCACCGTCTCCGTACGGCCGCCGAAGCGCTGGCCGCGGCGGCTCGCGCGGGCTCGCTCGGTACGGTCACGGTCGAGCGGATCAACGGCGCCCAGGCTCTGACCTCACCGATCGGCACCGTTCTGGAAGCCGCGGGATTCGTGGCCACGCCGCGCGGCCTGCGCCTGAGAGCGTGATCGCCGCGGACCGCCCGCGTCACCCGACCGTGGCACCCTTGACGCATGCCCGAAGGTGACACGGTCTGGCAGGCCGCGAAGCGGCTGCACGAGGCCCTCGCGGGCAAGCCGCTGACCCGCAGCGACTTCCGGGTGCCGAGGTACGCGACGGTCGACCTCCGCGGCCGCGGGGTGATCGGCACGGTCCCGCGCGGCAAGCACCTGCTCACCCGGTTCGAGGGCGGCCTGACCCTCCACACCCATCTGCGGATGGAGGGCGCGTGGAAGGTGTACGGGACGGGCGAGCGCTGGCGCGGCGGCCCGGCGCACCAGATCCGCGCGGTCCTCGCCACCACCGACCGCACGGCCGTGGGCTATCGCCTCCAGGTCCTGGAGCTGCTGCGCACGAGCGAGGAGGAGCGGGTCGTCGGCCATCTGGGTCCCGACCTGCTCGGCCCGGACTGGGACCCCGCGCGTGCCCTCGCCAATGTCCTCGCCGACCCCGCCCGTCCGCTCGGCGAGGCCCTGCTCGACCAGCGCAATCTGGCCGGTATCGGCAACATCTACAAGAGCGAGCTGTGCTTTCTGCTCGGTGTCACCCCGTGGCTGCCGGCCGGCGCGCTGCCCGCGGACCGCGCCGAGCAGCTGCCCGTCCTCGCCAAGAGGCTCCTGGAGGCGAACCGCGACCGCCCGGTCCGCCAGACCACGGGCCTGCACCGGCACGACCTGTTCGTCTACGGCCGCGCACCCCGCCCCTGCCTGCGGTGCCACACCTCCGTCCGCCTGGCCGACCAGGGCGACGGCTCCCAGGACCGCCCCACCTACTGGTGCCCCACCTGCCAGACGGGTCCCGCGCCCTCCCCCGACACACCGCGGAACCGGCGTGACCGCCACCCCCGCCGTACGGCCTGACACCGCTCCGGCACCCCACGGCACGCCCTGTGCCCGCCCGGCCGCCGCCGCCCGAGCCCGTCCGGGCACGAACCACTGCCGTCAAAGTCACCCCCCCAACCCCGGGCCCCCAATCCCTTTACCGTTTCCCACTAATTGACGACCCGTCAGAAACGCTCGTACCGTCGGCTCATGCCCCTCACGGCGTACGACCTCACCGGACGCACCGCATTCGTCACCGGAGCCGCCGCCGGCATCGGCCGCGCCTCCGCCGTTCTGCTCGCCGAGGCGGGCGCGCGCGTGCATTGCGCCGACCGGGACGCGGACGGCCTGCACGGCACGGCGGAGCTGATCGAGAAACGGGGCGGCACGGCCCGTACCCATGTCCTGGACGTCACCGACCGGGCGGCGCTGGCCGAGGCGATCCGCTCCTGCGAGCGCCTGGACGTGATGGCGGCGATCGCCGGGATCATGCACAGCAGCCCCGTGCTGGAGACCCGCGACGAGGACCTCGACCGCGTACTGAACGTCAACTTCAAGGGCGTGCTGTACGCCTGCCAGGAGGCGGCCCGGCTGATGCTGGCCCGGGACGTCCGGGGCAGCATCGTCACCATGGCGTCCGGCGCGGTCGACACCGGCGGCCCCGGGCTGCTCTGCTACGGCGCGGCCAAGGCGGCCGTGGTCCAGCTGACCAAGACGCTGGCCAACGAGGTGGGCCGGCACGGCATCCGGGTCAACTCGATCGCGCCGGGCTGGATCCGCACCCCGATGACCGAGCGCCACGATCAGCAGGCGCAGGCGCACACCGAGGGCATGATGTCCCGGATGGCGCCCCTGGGCCGGGTCGGCGAGCCGGACGACGTCGCTCACGCGGTGCTCTATCTGGCCTCGGACGCGTCGGCGTTCACCACAGGTCAGATACTTCGCCCGAACGGGGGTGTGGCGATGCCCTGGTAGCGTCCCCCGCCCGCCAGGCGGCCACCCAGCGCCCCCTCGGCAACGCCCCGGCCGCCCGCCCCTTGGGCACACAGTGCACCGGCAGCAGGCTCAGCCCCCACCCGCCGACCGCGACCGCGCCCTCCACGACGCCCGCACCGTGCCCGAGGGTGATCCGCAGCACAGCCCACCACCACACGGCTCCGAGCCCCAGCCCGACCGCCCCGCGCAGTATCCGCGCCACCATGCCCGCCATCACCTCCTGCGGGACGCTAGACCGCCGCCCGCCCGGCGCGGAAGGCGCACCGAGGGCTCACAGATGCAGCACCACGACAACCCGCCCGGGGGTGCCTCCTCCAGGGAGATGGAAGGCATGAGCCGAGGGCCGACCAGCGGGGGCCCTGCGGCCCAGCTCCCGGACGGCACGCACGGCACAGGGCGACCGACCGCCACAGGGCACCGACCCCGGCCGCATCGCCTACGCGTTCTCCGCCTGGAACATCCAGTGATGCTTCTCCAGATCCGCCGTGATCGAGATGAAGATGTCCTGGGACACCGGATCCGGCTCCCCTGTGGCCTCCACCCGCTCCCGCATCCGAATGATCACGGCACCGAGCGCGTCCACCATGGTCCCGACGGCGTCCGTGTCCTTGATCCAGCCCGCCGGAGTGGCCTTGATGCCGCTGGCGGTGGCCACCGTGGTGGCGCGCCCGTCGGGCGGGACTCCCAGGGCCGAGGCCCGCTCGGCCACGGTGTCGGAGTGGATGCGCGCGGAGGCGACGACCTCGTCGAGCTGGAGATGGATGGAGCGGAAGCGGGGTCCGACGACATTCCAGTGGATCTGCTTGGCGACCAGTGAGAGGTCCACCAGGTCCACCAGGGCACCCTGCAGCGCCTCGGCCACGGTCTTCAGGTCGGCGTCGGCCAACGGGCTCTTCACGACGTACATCCGGTTCCTCCGGTGGTTCGGCGCCGTCACATTCCTCCACCATGACCGCACCACCCGAACCGGGCAAACGGGAGCGCATGCGGACAAGCCCCGTCCGACTGCCTCCAGGTCTCCCTGGAGCAGCCGGTCGGGGCTTCAGTCGTATTCGGGTTACTGGGCCGCGTACGCGTACGTCACGCGGCGACCACGTCCACTGCCTCGGCGGGCGCCTTGATGGTCACCCGTTCCGGTGGCACACCGGCCACCGACACCGATCCCAGCATCGGACGGACCGGCGTGGGTACGGGCTCGGTGGCCGCGGCGGACTGGGCCAGTTCGGCGAGCGCCAACTCGTCGCTCACTTCTCGCATCAGTTCCGACATCCGTACGTCCAGCGCGTCGCAGATGGCGGAGAGCAGCTCGGAGGAAGCCTCCTTCTGCCCCCGCTCCACCTCGGAGAGATAGCCGAGTGAGACTCGGGCGGACGAGGAGACTTCGCGCAGAGTACGGCCCTGGCGTTGGCGCTGCCGACGCAGCACGTCACCCAGCAGGCGACGGAGCAGAATCATCGGTGGCTCCCTCCTCGGACCGCGTAGCCGCATCCTTCTCGCCCCACCGTACCGCCTCGCGCCGCGGCCGTGCGGGGAGCGATGTCGTGTTCACTCAGGGCTGCAAACATCAAAACCCCCCGTTCCGTTCCGTATCCTGTGCCCGCTCATTCCCGGTCTGTTCGCCCGCAAGCTGCGCCAGGAGACTTGCGAGTACGCTCCGTACACTCTCCATACGAATTTCCGCACGGCTGCCGTTCAACCTCAGGGCCTCCACTTTTCCGCCACCGGCGGAACCGGGGCGGTCCGTGAGCGGGCCGTCGACGGCCACGAAAACCGTCCCCACGGGCCGGCCGTCCTGCGGCTCGGGACCGGCGACTCCGGTGGTCGCGATGCCCCAGTCGGCGCCCAGCGCCTTCCGTACGCCGGCTGCCATCTGGGCCGCGACCTGCGGATCCACCGCACCTCGCTGTGCCAGCAGCATGGCGTCGACGCCCAGCAGCTCGTGCTTCAGCTCGGTGGCGTAGGCGGTGACCGAACCCCGGAACACCTTGGACGCTCCGGGGACCGAGGTGATCTCCGCCGCCACCAGACCACCGGTGAGCGACTCGGCGACGGCGAGGCTCTCGCCCCTCACCGTCAGTAGTCGCACCAGTTCGGTGGCCTGTGAGCTCACGATTCCTTCCCCTCCAACGCCGCCGCGCGCTCGGCGATTCCCCGCCGGCGCAGCACAATGGCTTGTCTTACGTAGTCCAGGCCTGTGACGACGGTGAGCACGACCGCCGCGGCCATCACCCAGAACCTCAAAGTGGCCAGCCACCCCGTCAGCGCCAGGACGTACATCCCGACCGCCACGCCCTGGGTGAGGGTCTTGAGCTTGCCGCCACGGCTGGCCGGGATCACGCCGTAGCGAATGACCAGAAACCGCAGCAGTGTGATGCCGAGTTCCCGGCCGAGGATCACGACCGTCACCCACCAGGGCAGATCGCCCAGGCCCGACAGACAGATGAGCGCCGCCCCCATGATCGCCTTGTCGGCGATGGGGTCGGCGATCTTCCCGAAGTCCGTGACCAGGTTGTAGGTGCGCGCCAGATGCCCGTCGAACAGATCGGTGATCATGGCGATGGCGAAGGCCGCCCAGGCCAGCGAGCGCCAGGCCGGGTCGTAGCCGCCGTTCGCCAGCATCAGCGCCACGAAGCCGGGCACCAGGACCAGCCGGAGCATGGTCAGCAGATTGGCTACGTTCCAGACGCTCGCCTGGTTGACGGCCGCGGCCGCGATCTTCCCGCCGCGCACCGCCTTCGCGTCGGCCGTGGCGTCGGAGCCAGTAGCGGGAGCAGAACCGGAGACCTCGGACCGGGCGCCGTCGGCGGGACTCCGGGCGCCGTGCGCGCCGGAGGAGCCGCCCGCGGCGGATGCCGGGACTCCGGTCATCTGCCCGCCTCCTCACTACACGCGAGCGAGCCGGTCAGCGGCTCGGCCACCAGGTCGACACCTTCCGTACCGACCACCTTCGCCTCGACCATACGTCCGACGCCGAGTCCCGCGCCGCTCGTGAGCAGCACCTGGCCGTCCGTCTCCGGCGCCTGGTGCGCGGCACGGCCGTAGACGCCCTCTTCCTCGTCGACGGACTCCACGAGCACGCGCACGGTTTCGCCGAGGCGCTCCTCGGCGCGCTGCGAGACGAGGTCCTCGGCCAGCCGGGACACGCGTGCCAGACGCTCGGCGACGAGGTCCTCGTCGAGCTTGTCGCCGTAGGTGGCGGCCTCCGTGCCCTCCTCGTCGGAGTAGCCGAAGACACCGATGGCGTCCAGGCGGGCGCCGTTCAGGAAGCGCTCCAGCTCGGCCAGGTCCGCCTCGCTCTCGCCGGGGAAGCCGACGATGAAGTTGGAGCGCACGCCCGCCTCGGGGGCCTTGGAGCGGATGGTGTCGAGCAGCTCCAGGAAGCGGTCGGTGTCGCCGAAGCGGCGCATGGCGCGCAGCACGTCGGGCGCGGAGTGCTGGAAGGACAGGTCGAAGTACGGGGCGACCTTCGGGGTGGAGGTCAGCACGTCGATCAGGCCGGGTCGCATCTCGGCCGGCTGGAGGTAGCTCACCCGCACCCGCTCGAGGCCGTCGACCTCGGCCAGCTCCGGCAGCAGGGACTCCAGCAGGCGGATGTCGCCCAGGTCCTTGCCGTAGGAGGTGTTGTTCTCGGAGACCAGCATGATCTCCTTCACACCCTGTTCGGCCAGCCACCGCGTCTCGTTCAGCACGTCGCTGGGGCGGCGCGAGATGAAGGAGCCGCGGAAGGAGGGGATGGCGCAGAAGGAGCAGCGGCGGTCGCAGCCGGAGGCCAGCTTGACCGAGGCGACCGGGGTGCCGTCCAGTCGGCGGCGCAGCGGCGCGCGCGGGCCCGAGGCGGGCGCCACGCCCTCCGGGAGGTCGGCCGGGCCGTGCCCGGGCAGCGCGACGGAGACGGCCGACTCCTGTCGCTCTGCCGGGCTGACCGGGAGCAGCTTGCGGCGATCGCGCGGGGTGTGCGAGGCGTGGATGCCGCCGGACAGGATGGTCTGCAGGCGGTCGGAGATGTCCGCGTAGTCGTCGAAGCCCAGCACGCCGTCGGCCTCGGGCAGCGCTTCGGCCAGCTCCTTGCCGTACCGCTCGGCCATGCAGCCCACCGCCACGACGGCCTGGGTTCTCCCATGGTCCTTGAGGTCATTGGCCTCGAGGAGGGCGTCGACGGAGTCCTTCTTCGCGGCTTCCACGAAGCCACACGTGTTCACCACGGCGACATCGGCGTCCGCGGCGTCCTCGACGAGCTGCCAGCCGTCCGCCTCCAAGCGGCCTGCGAGCTCCTCCGAGTCCACCTCGTTACGGGCGCAGCCGAGAGTGACGAGTGCGACGGTACGGCGTTCAGGCATGGGCTCTAGAGTACTTCGTCTCACCGACAGCCCACGTCGACGGGGTCAGGGCGGCCCCGACGGACCATGCCTCGGTCGTGGCGGGGGCTGGGCACACACTCCCCCAGAGGGAGTGCCCCCAGCCCCGCCGATCTTGGCCGCACCCGTCGCACAAGGGCTTCCGCAGGGACCGGTCAGCCCGCGACCGGGTCGCCCTTGGTGTAGGTGAGGCGCTCCACGGCGCCCGGCTGGAAGTTGTCGTCGATCTTCTTGCCGTTGACGTACAGCTCGATCGCGCCGGCGTCGCCGAGGATCAGGTTGATCTTGGAGGTGTCCTGGAAGGTCTTGGACTCGCCCTTCTTCAGCAGCCCGTCGAAGAGCATCCGGCCGTTGTGGTCCTTGGCCGAGATCCAGCTGCGCCCGTTCGGTGCGCTGACCTGCACGGTCACCTTGTCCTGGGGCGCGGCGGCGATGGCGCTGTCGGAGGGCTCGCTGCTCGGCGGGGCGGGCTTGTCCTTCTTCGGCGTGGCCGAGGCGGACTTGCTCGCGGCGGGCGTGCTGCCCTCGGCCACCTGCGACTTCGCGTCGTTTCCGGAGCCGCCGCCCTTCACCACGGTGAAGCCGACGAAACCGATCACGACGACGATGGCGGCGACCATGGCCGCGGTCCAGTTCGGCCCGCGGCGCTCGGGCCTGATCCGCTCGGCCTCGAACATGGGGGCCGCCGGGGTGGGGGCGGGCCGACCGCCGTGCTCGGCGTCGTACTGGGCGATCAGGGGTGCGGGATCGAGGTTGACGGCCTTGGCCAGCGTTCGGATGTGCCCGCGCGCGTACACATCGCCGCCGCACGGGCTGAAGTCGTCCGCTTCGATGGCGTGCACGATGGCGATGCGGACACGAGTGGCACTGCTGACGTCGTCCACGGTGAGCCCGGCCGCGATCCGCGCCTGCTGCAGGGCGCGGCCCACGGGGACACGGGCTTCCTGGGACTCGTCTCGGAACGGACGCTCGTCTTCAGGGGAGTTACCGATGGACACGGGGGCGCCTTTCGAGCGTGTAGCCACCTGTGCTGGAAGCTCAGTCTAGGGGTGGTGCGAAAGGGTGGGGCAACCGGGCGGTGGGACTTTGTACGCCATCCGAACGGCCGGACGTCCTGAGGGCTGGACAGGAGGTACCCCAGCATGAGATGTCTGCCTGTCCTCTCGCTCAACTTGACGTACAAGAAAGGGAAACGGTTGCCCGCCGATCTCTAACGGGTGGATCACGACGATGACGCCACCCGGCGTAACCGGCATCGGCCGGACGGCCCTTCGCCCTACACCTCGGACTCCCCGCGCATCACGGCCAGCACGCCGTCCAGCTCGTCGGGCTTCACCAGCACGTCACGCGCCTTGGAGCCCTCGCTCGGACCCACGATGTTGCGGGACTCCATGAGGTCCATGAGCCGCCCCGCCTTGGCGAAGCCGACGCGCAGCTTGCGCTGCAGCATGGAGGTCGACCCGAACTGGGTGGAGACGACCAGCTCGGCCGCCTGGCACAGCAGGTCGAGGTCGTCGCCGATGTCCTCGTCGATCTCCTTCTTCTGCTTGGTGCCGACCGTGACGTCGTCCCGGAAGACCGGCGTCATCTGATCCTTGCAGTGCTGTACGACGGCCGCGACCTCGGCCTCCGTGACGAACGCGCCCTGCATACGGGTGGGCTTGTTCGCGCCCATCGGCAGGAACAGGCCGTCGCCCTTGCCGATCAGCTTCTCGGCGCCGGGCTGGTCGAGGATGACCCGGGAGTCGGCGAGCGAGGAGGTGGCGAAGGCCAGCCGGGAGGGGACGTTGGCCTTGATCAGACCGGTGACCACGTCGACCGAGGGGCGCTGGGTGGCGAGGACCAGGTGGATGCCGGCCGCGCGCGCGAGCTGCGTGATGCGCACGATCGAGTCCTCGACATCGCGGGGGGCGACCATCATCAGGTCGGCCAGCTCGTCGACGATCACCAGCAGATACGGGTAGGGATGCAGTTCCCGCTCGCTGCCCTCCGGCGGCTTGACCTTGCCGTCGCGGACGGCCTGGTTGAAGTCGTCGATGTGCCGGTAGCCGTAGGCCGCGAGGTCGTCGTAGCGCAGGTCCATCTCGCGGACGACCCACTGCAGGGCCTCGGCGGCCCGCTTGGGGTTGGTGATGATCGGCGTGATCAGATGCGGGATGCCCTCGTACGCGGTCAGCTCGACGCGCTTGGGGTCGACCAGGATCATCCGGACGTCCTCCGGGGTCGCCCGGATCATGACCGAGGTGATCAGGCAGTTGATGCAGGACGACTTGCCGGAGCCGGTCGCACCGGCGACCAGCATGTGCGGCATCTTCGCCAGCGAGTGCATCACGTATCCGCCCTCGACGTCCTTGCCGAAGGCGACCAGCATCGGATCGTCGTCCTCGGCGGACTCCGCGAGCCGCAGCACGTCGCCGAGGTTGACCATCTCCCGGTCGGTGTTGGGGATCTCGATGCCGACCGCGGACTTGCCGGGGATGGGGCTGATGATCCGCACGTCCGGGCTGGCGACGGCGTACGCGATGTTCTTGGTCAGCGCGGTGATCCGCTCGACCTTCACGGCGGGGCCCAGTTCGACCTCGTAGCGGGTGACCGTCGGGCCGCGGGTGAAGCCGGTGACGGCGGCGTCGACCTTGAACTCCGTGAAGACCTGGGTGAGCGAGGCGACGACCGCGTCGTTGGCCTCGCTGCGCGCCTTGCCGGGACCGCCGCGCGTGAGGAGGTCCAGCGACGGCAGTGCGTAAGTGACGTCCCCGGAGAGCTGGAGCTGCTCCGCGCGCGGGGGCAGGTCGCGCGGCTCCTCGGGGGCCTTCTTGGTCAGGTCGGGGACCATCCCGGCCTGGAGCTTCTCCTGCTTGGGGCGCGCGGCCGGCACAGGCACCGGCGCGGGAGCCGGCGCGGGGGTCGGTACCGGAGTGGTCTCCTCACGGTCGCCGACACTGACGCCCTGGGTGAGATCGGCGACCAGCGGGGACGGCGGCATGCCGTGCAGCACCGCCCCGTCCAGCGCCGCCGCGGCGGCCGCCGCGACGTCCACGGCGTCCATGGGGCGCTGCGGATCCGGCTGGGGCACCGCGGAGCGCCTGGGACGGCCGCGGCGCTGCGAGAGGGCCTCCTCCTCGGCGCCGTCGGGGTCGTACGCCCGGGGGGCGGACGAGCGCTTGCGGGGGCGCGCGGGCAGCGCCTCGCGCCACTGATCGTCGTAGCGCGCGTCGTCCTCGGCGTACTCCTGCGCCTCGTGGTCGTGCAGCACGCCCAGGCGCACGCCGAGCGCGCGCAGTCGCTGCGGGATGGCGTTGACCGGGGTCGCGGTCACCACGAGCAGCCCGAAGATCGTCAGCAGCACGAGCAGGGGTACGGCGAGGACCTCGGTCATGGCGTAGTTCAGCGGGGTGGCCGCCGCCCAGCCGATGAGGCCGCCGGCGTCCCTTATCGCCTGCATGCCGTCGCTGCGCGCGGGCGAGCCGCAGGCGATGTGGACCTGGCCGAGCACGCCGATGACGAGCGCGGACAGGCCGATCACGATCCGGCCGTTGGCCTCCGGCTTCTCCGGGTGCCGGATGAACCGTACGGCGATCACCGCGAGCAGTATCGGGACCAGCAGGTCGAGCCGGCCGAAGGCGCCGGTGACGAGGATCTCCACCAGGTCGCCGACGGGACCCCTCAGGTCGGCCCAGGTACCGGCGGCGACGATCAGCGCGATGCCGAACAGCAGCAGTGCGATGCCGTCCTTGCGGTGGGCCGGGTCGAGGTTCTTCGCGCCCTGCCCTATGCCACGGAAGACGGCGCCGACGGCGTGCGCGAGACCGAGCCAGAGGGCGCGCGCAAGCCGGTACACGCCCCCGGTCGGGCTGGGTGCCGGCTTCGGCGGCGCCTTCTTGGCCGGAGCCTTCCTGGCGGGCGCCTTCTTGGCCGCCGCCTTCTTCGCTGCGGCCTTCTTCGCCGGAGCCTTCGCGGGAGCGGCCGCCTTCTTCGCCGGCTGCTTCTTGGCTGCGGAGGGACGTGAGGCCATGGGTGTGAGGTTACCGGGGGAGACGACGACGGACACGTGTGCCCACAGCTTCACCCGTTCGTGTCGCCCCTGACGGAGACCGGAACTGACGCACGCTCATGGGCAACCGCCGTGTGGGCCTACGTCAGTTGCGTCAGTTCTGCGCCGGCACCGTCGAGCCGCCGGGGCCGGAGCCGGGCTCCAGCGCGTCGAGCGCGCGCCGCAACCCGGTGAGTTTGCGCTCCAGATGAGCCGCAGTGGCCACCGCGGCCGCGTCCGCCGAGTCGTCGTCCAGCTGCTTGGACAGCGCCTCGGCCTGCTCCTCGACGGCGGCGAGCCGAGCGGACAGCTCGGCGAGCAGCCCGGCGGACTCCTTGCCGCCGACCGCGCCCTTGCCGCCGCCCTCCAACTGCAGCCGCAGCAGCGCCGCCTGCTCCCGCAGCTGGCAGTTCTTCATGTACAGCTCGACGAACACCGAGACCTTCGCGCGCAGCACCCACGGGTCGAACGGCTTGGAGATGTAGTCGACCGCGCCCGCCGCATAGCCCCGGAAGGTGTGGTGCGGTCCGTGGTTGATCGCCGTGAGGAAGATGATCGGAATGTCCCGAGTCCGCTCACGCCGTTTGATGTGCGCGGCAGTCTCGAAACCGTCCATGCCAGGCATCTGGACGTCGAGCAGAATGACCGCGAAATCGTCCGTGAGCAGTGCCTTGAGTGCTTCCTCCCCGGACGATGCCCGCACCAGCGTCTGATCGAGCGCAGAGAGGATCGCCTCCAGCGCCAGCAGATTCTCCGGCCGGTCATCGACCAGGAGGATCTTGGCCTTCTGCACCATGGCCCGCCCTCCTCGCCCCGGCGGTACACCGGGCGCCGCCCCAGGGGACGACTCCCTTTCGCCGCCCGTCCTTGTGCCGGTCATCGTAGCCGCACCCCGCCCGTCGCCACACCCTGTCACCGCGATGTCACTGTGCACGTAGCAGAAACGCGGCGGGGGCCGGGATGGTTCCCGGAATCCGGCATTCCCATACGTGCGCAGCCACCTTAAGTCGTACGTTCGCAGTCACCTCAAGTGGGCAACTCCCGACACACGCCGAGGGTTCCCCAGGTGTTCACATCCCGGTTCGCCGATCCCGTCACTGCCCACCCATCCACTGCTGCATCACGGCCAGCAGGTGATCCGGGTCGACCGGCTTCGTCACATAGTCCGAGGCACCGGACTCGATCGCCTTCTCCCGGTCGCCCTTCATCGCCTTCGCCGTCAGCGCGATGATCGGCAGCCCGGCGAACTGCGGCATCCTGCGGATCGCCGTGGTCGTCGCGTACCCGTCCATCTCCGGCATCATGATGTCCATCAGCACGACCGCCACGTCGTCGTGCTGCTCCAGCACCTCGATGCCCTCCCGGCCGTTCTCGGCGTACAGCACCGAAAGACCGTGCTGCTCCAGGACGCTGGTCAGCGCGAACACATTGCGGATGTCGTCGTCGACGATCAGCACCTTCTCGCCGCCGAACCGCACCGCGCGCGCGGGCTGCGGCGCCTCGTCCTGCTCGGGGACGGCCGCCCACTGCTCGGACCGCTGCTCGGCGCGCGGCAGCGCCCGCCGACGGCGCCGGAAGAGCGCCGCGGGACCGTTCTGCGTCTCCCGGTACGACTTCACCTCGGCCGGGGTCTCGATCTCCACGGCGGACAGCTCCAGGGACTCCTGCGCCTCGGAGGCCAGCAGCTCACCCGCGCCCAGCTGGGGCACGGACTGCTGATAGCCCTGCGGGGGCAGTTCGCTCGGGTGCAGCGGCAGGTAGAGCGTGAACGTCGAGCCCCGGCCGGGTTCGCTCTGTGCGTGGATCTCGCCGCCGAGCAGCTGCGCGATCTCCCGGGAGATCGACAGACCGAGGCCGGTGCCGCCGTACTTGCGACTGGTCGTGCCGTCCGCCTGCTTGAACGCCTCGAAGATCACCCGCATCTTGCTGGCCGCGATGCCGATACCGGTGTCCGTCACCGAGAACGCGATCAGCGGCGCCTCCGGATCGGTCAGCGAGCCGGCCTCCAGCAGCTGCTCCCGGATGCGCACCGGTACGTCCACGCCGGACGGCCTGATCACCAGCTCCACCGAGCCGGAGTCCGTGAACTTCACCGCGTTCGACAGCAGGTTGCGCAGCACCTGCAGCAGCCGCTGCTCGTCGGTGTGCAGGGTCGCGGGCAGCTCCGGAGAGACCCGTACGGACAGGTCCAGGCCCTTCTCCGCGGTCAGCGGCCGGAACGTGGCCTCCACGTAGTCCACGAGCTGCACGAGCGCGATACGCGTCGGCGAGACGTCCATCTTGCCCGCCTCGACCTTCGACAGATCGAGGATGTCGTTGATCAGCTGAAGCAGGTCCGAGCCGGCGCCGTGGATGGTCTCGGCGAACTCGACCTGCTTCGGCGAGAGATTGCCCTCGGCGTTGTCGGCGAGCAGCTTGGCCAGGATCAGCAGCGAGTTCAGCGGTGTACGCAGCTCGTGCGACATGTTGGCGAGGAACTCGCTCTTGTAGCGCATCGACACCGCGAGCTGCTCGGCGCGCTCCTCCAGGACCTGTCGGGCCTCCTCGATCTCGGTGTTCTTGACCTCGATGTCCCGGTTCTGTCGGGCCAGCAGCTCGGCCTTGTCCTCCAGTTCCGCGTTGGAGGCCTGCAGCGCCTTCTGCCGGTTCTCCAACTCGGCCGACCGCTCCCGCAGTTGCTCGGTCAGCTCCTGCGACTGCTTCAGCAGCTGCTCGGTCTTGGTGTTGACCGAGATGGTGTTGACGCTGGTCGCGATCATCTCGGCGATCTGGTTGAGGAAGTCCTTCTGGATCTGCGTGAACGGCGTGAAGGAGGCCAGCTCGATCACACCGAGCACCTTGCCCTCGAACAGCACCGGCAGCACGATCACCTGCGCGGGCGGAGCCTCGCCGAGCCCGGAGGAGATCTTCAGATAGCCGCTGGGCGCCCGCTCCACGAGGATCGTGCGCTTCTCCTCGGCGGCCGTGCCGATCAGCGCCTCACCGGGCCGGAACGACGTCGGCATGGAGCCCATGGAGTAGCCGTACGAACCCAGCATGCGCAGTTCGTAGTTCTCCTCGCCGCGGCCGGCGTCCTTGCCCTCCATGAGGGGCATCGCCACGAAGAACGCGCCGTGCTGCGCGGTGACCACCGGCGTCAGCTCGCTCATGATCAGCGAGGCCACGTCCTCCAGGTCCCGGCGTCCCTGCATCAGCGCCGAGATACGGGCGAGATTGCCCTTGAGCCAGTCCTGCTCCTCGTTGGCGATCGTGGTGTCACGCAGGTTGGCGATCATCTTGTTGATGTAGTCCTGCAGTTCCTGGATCTCGCCGGACGCGTCCACGTCGATCTTCAGGTTCAGGTCGCCACGGGTCACCGCGGTCGCCACGCGCGCGATGGCACGCACCTGCCGGGTCAGGTTCCCGGCCATCTCGTTCACGGACTCGGTGAGGTCCCGCCATGTGCCGTCGACGTCACGCACGCGTGCCTGGCCGCCCAGCTGCCCCTCGGTGCCCACCTCGCGGGCCACGCGGGTGACCTCCTCGGCAAAACTGGACAGCTGATCGACCATCGTGTTGATCGTCGTCTTCAGCTCGAGGATCTCACCGCGGGCGTCGATGTCGATCTTCTTCGTCAAGTCGCCCTTGGCGATGGCCGTGGTGACCATGGCGATGTTGCGCACCTGGCCGGTCAGGTTGGACGCCATCTGGTTCACGGACTCGGTGAGGTCCTTCCAGGTGCCGGCCACACCCGGCACGTGCGCCTGACCGCCCAGGATGCCGTCCGTGCCCACCTCACGGGCCACCTTGGTGACCTGGTCGGCGAACGAACTCAGCGTCTTCACCATGATGTTGATCGTGTCGGCGAGCTGCGCGACCTCACCGCGCGCCTCGATCGTCACCTGCCGGGTCAGGTCACCGTTGGCGACGGCCGCGGCCACCTGGGAGATGTTCCGCACCTGCAGGGTCAGGTTGTTGGCCATCAGGTTGACGTTGTCGCTGAGGTCCTTCCAGATGCCGGTGGCGCCCGTCACGTGCGCCTGGCCGCCCAGGATGCCCTCGGTGCCCACCTCGCGGGCCACCCGGGTCACCTGCTCGGCGAAGCTGGACAGCTGGTCGACCATCGTGTTGACCGTCGTGACCAGCTCGAGGATCTCGCCCTTCGCGTCAACGGTGATCTTCTTCGACAGATCGCCCTTGGCGACCGCCGTCGTCACCTCGGCGATGTTGCGCACCTGGATGGTCAGGTTGTTCGCCATGAAGTTCACGGACTGCGTGAGGTCCTTCCAGGTGCCCGAGACACCCTGGACCTCGGCCTGACCGCCGAGGATGCCCTCCGTGCCCACCTCACGGGCCACACGCGTGACCTCCTGGGCGAACGACGACAGCTGGTCCACCATCGTGTTCAGCGTGTTCTTCAGCTCCAGGATCTCCCCGCGCGCATCCACGGTGATCTTCTGGGAGAGGTCACCGCGCGCCACCGCGGTGGCGACCTGCGCGATGTTGCGGACCTGCGCGGTGAGGTTGCCGGCCATGCCGTTCACGGAGTCCGTCAGGTCGCGCCACACACCCGCCACACCCGGCACCTGCGCCTGACCGCCGAGCCGGCCTTCCGTACCCACGTCACGCGCGACCCGGGTCACCTGGTCGGCGAAGGCGGACAGCTGATCGACCATCGTGTTGATGGTGTTCTTCAGTTCGAGGATCTCGCCGCGCGCATCGACGTCGATCTTCTGCGACAGGTCACCGCGCGCCACGGCCGTCGTCACCTGGGCGATCTGCCGCACCTGGGACGTCAGGTTGCCGGCCATGAAGTTGACGGAGTCCGTCAACTCCTTCCATGTGCCCGACACACCGTCCACCCGGGCCTGACCGCCCAGCCGGCCCTCCGTACCCACGTCCCTGGCCATCCGCGTGACCTGGTCGGCGAAGCTCGACAGCTGGTCCACCATCGTGTTCACGGTGTTCTTCAGCTGGAGCATCTCGCCGGAGACGTCCACGGTGACCTTCTGGGAGAGGTCGCCGTTGGCCACCGCCGTGGTCACCTGGGCGATGTTGCGCACCTGCCCCGTCAGGTTGCGGAACGCGGTGTTGACGGAGTCCGTCAGGTCCTTCCAGGCCCCGGCCGCGCCCGGCACCTGCGCCTGGCCGCCCAGCTCACCCTCGACACCGATCTCCCGCGCGACCCGCGTCACCTCGGCACCGAACGCCGACAGCTGGTCCACCATCCCGTTGACGGTGTTCTTCAGCTCCAGCATCTCGCCCGCCACGTCGACCGTGACCTTCTGCGACAGGTCACCGCTCGCCACCGCGGTCGTCACGGTGGCGATGTCACGCACCTGAATGGTCAGGTTCCTGAACACCGTGTTGACGGAGTCCGTCAGGTCCTTCCACGTACCGGCGGCCCCGGGCACGTTCGCCTGGCCGCCGAGCCGCCCCTCCGCGCCGACCTCGTTCGCGACACGCGTGACCTCGTCCGCGAAGATCCGCAGCGTCTCGGTCATCTGATTGATCGTCTCGGCCAGCTGCGCCACCTCGCCGCGCGCCGGCACCGTCACCTTCTGCGACAGGTCACCGTTGGCCACAGCTGTCGTGACCTGCGAGATCCCGCGCACCTGTGCGGTCAGGTTGCCCGCCATCGTGTTGACGGAGTCGGTCAGCTCCTTCCACACACCGGCCACACCAGGCACCTGGGCCTGACCGCCCAGGATGCCCTCGGTGCCCACCTCCCGGGCCACCCGCGTGACCTCGACGGAGAAGGACGACAACTGCTCCACCATCGTGTTGACGGTGTTCTTCAGCTCCAGCATCTCGCCGGCCACATGCACGGTGACCTTGCGTGACAGATCACCGCGCGCGACCGCGGTCGTCACCAGCGCGATGTCGCGCACCTGCGCCGTCAGCCGATTCGCCATGGTGTTGACGGAGTCGGTCAGGTCCTTCCACGAACCCGACATACCGCGCACCCTGGCCTGCCCGCCGAGCTTGCCCTCGGTGCCGACCTCGCTGGCCACGCGCGTGACCTCGTCCGTGAACGTCGACAACTGGTCGACCAGGTTGTTGACGGTACGGCCGACCTTCAGGAACTCGCCCCGCAAGGGATGCCCGGTGCCCTCGTCCGGCGCCTGCGTCCGCAGCTCCATCCGCGGCGACAGATCGCCCTCGGCGACCGCCGTGAGCACCCGGCCGACCTCCGAGACCGGCCAGACGAGATCGTCGACCAGCGCGTTGGAGGCGTCGATCGCGGACGCCCAGGAGCCCTCGCAGGCCCCCGCCTCCAGCCGTTCCGTGAGCTTTCCCTCACGTCCCACCATGCGCCGCACCCGGGACAGCTCGCCCGTCAGATGCAGGTTCCGGTCGGCCACCTCGTTGAAGACGGCCGCGATCTCCGACATCACGCCGTCCCCGGAGACCGTCAGCCGCTTGCGGAAGTTCCCGTCGCGCATCGCCACGAGAGCCGCCAGCAGCCGGTTCAGGGCAGCCGTGTCCACGGCGGTGGTACTCCCGCGCCTGCCCAGGGACGGTCCGCCTTTCGCGCGCGTCTTCGTACCACGCGTCGCCGCGCCAGACTCCACTGTGTCCCTCCCGGAGGGGTAGACCGCTACTGCCGTGCTCGGCCGCTTCGGTCCGGCCTGCCGATCACCGGCATACCGGATACTTCCGCGTACCCGTTACTGCTGCGTATTTCTGCCAGACGAGATCCGGCCACACCAGGGGTTGCTGCCCGCCGTACACGGAACACACGCAACCCGACCCGACCTTCATCAGAAGCCTGCCCAGTGTTTCACCCTGCCCGAACCAGGCCATAACAGTTCGGCAGCTTCGCACATCGTCCGCACACCCTGGGGGGTAAACACCGGCGACCGGCATCCGCTCGGACGGCGAAGGTAAGTAACCTTGCATGCGGCTGTCCAGCCGCACCGGTCCGACCGGCCTGGGCGGTGGCACGAGAACGAGCGGGCATCGGAGGGGCAGCCGCAGACCATGACCACCGGAGTCATCCCCGGGGGACCCACCCCGGAGCCACAGCCGACGGGCGAGCTGATGCCACAGCAGCGGCACGACCCGGCCGGCCACGCAGCCCTGCACGTCGACAACCGGCCGAGGAGTTCTGTGATCACCGCGCGCGGCCGCCACCTTCGAACCTGTCGGGCGATCGGTCGCGACCGCCCGGTCCTTCGTCCGCGACACCCTTCAGGGCTGGGGATTCGCCGACGTCGTCGACGACGCCGTCGTCCTCACCAGCGAACTGGTGACCAACGCGGTCGTACACGCGGGCACCCACGCGGACGTGCTCTGCCTGCGCGCCGAGGACGGCGTGCGCATCGAGGTCGCCGACCGCTACCCCGAGCGCGAGGTGCCCCTGCAGAACTCCACCGCCACGATGGGCAGCCCCGACCGCGAGGGCGGGCGCGGGCTGCAGCTGTGCGCGGCCCTGGCCACCCGCTGGGGTGTCGACTACACACCCACCCACAAGAACGTCTGGTTCCAGCTCAACCTCCCCGAACGCCCGGTCGGCACCCGCACCGCCGGCCCGTCCCTCCCCGCCGACCTGCTCCCGGTCGCCGACGGCCGGGTCCGCGTCGCGGTGCTCCAGGTCGACCGCAAGGGCGCCCTCATCTCCTGGAACGAGGACGCCGAGGAACTCTTCGGCTACGCCGCCGCCGAAATCATCGGCCGGCCCCTCACCGAACTGGCGGCCTGGCCGCACACCCCGGGCACCAGCACCGGTGTGGCCGAGGCCCTCCAGCTCTCCCGCTGGGAGGGCAGCTACGGCATCCGCGGCGCCGACGGCCGGGTGGCCCCGGTGTACGCCTCCCACCTCAGGGTCCGCGACACCGGCGGCGAACCCTCCACCGTCTGCCTCCTGGTCCGCGACCACGAGCGCGCCGTGCTCCAGAGCCCGCCGCGCGTCCCGGCCGGCGACCAGGCCCAGAGCACCGACGGGCCGAACACCGACCCCTTCGAGGTGTTCATCGGCTCCCCCGCCCCCGACGACCTCGACGGCCTGCTGCAGCGCACGGTGGAGCGCGCCCGCGACATGCTCGACGCCGACTCCGCGTTCCTGCTGCTGGCCACCGACGACGAGACCGAGCTGGAGGTCCGCGCCTCCACCGGCCTGCCCTCCGCCCGCCAGCGCTTCGCGCGCGTGCCCGTCGAGGCCGGCCCCGGCCGCTACGGCTCCGCGCGCATGCCCGCTGTCCACGACGACCTCACCGCCGTACCCGGAGCCGTACCGCTGCTGTCCGGCACCGGCATGCGCTCGGTCGTCACGGTCCCGCTGAAGGTCGAGGGGAGGCTCACCGGCTCCCTCGGCGTCGCGGCCGAGGCACCCGGCCGGTACTCCAACGAGGAGGCGCTGCGCCTGCAGTTCGCCGCCGACCGCATCGCGCTCGCCGTCGAATCGGCCCGCCTGGGCGAGCTGGAGCGCCTGCGCCGCGGCTCCCTGAGCTTCCTGGTCGAGGCCTCCGACCTGCTGGCCGGCACCCTGGACCGCGACCAGACCCTGGCCCTGATGGCCCAGATGACGGTCCCGACCCTCGCCACCTGGTGCGCCGTCTACACGATCGCCGACCAGGCCTCCGAGCCGTATCTGTCCTACGTCCTGCACGAGGACGAGGAACTCATCGACGGCATCAAGTCGTTGCTCTCGAAGATCGCCCCGCCGGACCCGGTACCCACCCCCGGCGCCCGTGTGTGGACCGTCCCCGCCGAGGTGGCCCACCAGGCGGCCCTGCGCACCTCCATGCGCAGCCTCGGCCTCGCCGGCGGCCCCACGCACCGGGTCGCCGCGGGCATCGGCCCCACCCTCGCCACGGCCTCCGCGGTCGGCGGCGAGACGGTCGTCCTGCCGCTCGTCGCCCGCAACCGCGTCATCGGCATGCTCGTCCTCGGCAAGCCCACCGACGAACACTTCCGCCAGGAGATTCTGGAACTGGCCGAAGACTTGTCCCGCCGGGCCGCCCTCGCCCTGGACAACGCCCGCCTGTACTCGGAGCGCACGGCCATCAGCCAGGCCCTCCAGCGCAGCCTGCTCCCACCCGGCACCCCGCACATCGACGGCGTCGAGGTGGAGGTCATCTACCGCGCGGCCGGCGAGGGCAACGAGGTGGGTGGCGACTTCTACGACCTCTTCCCCATCGGCAACGGCGCCTACGGCTTCGCCATCGGCGACGTCTGCGGTACGGGCCCGAACGCGGCGGCGGTCACCGGCCTCGCCCGGCACGCCCTGCGCCTGCTGGCCCGCGAGGGCCTGCCCGGACCCGCGGTCCTGCAGCGCCTGAACTCCGCGATCCTCGACGAGGGCGACCGCAGCCGCTTCCTGACCCTCCTCTACGGCGAGATGCGCCCGCAGGAGGACGGCAGCGCCGAGCTGAAGGTGGTCTGCGCCGGCCACCCGCTCCCGCTGCGCCTGCGCCAGGACGGCACGGTGACACCCGCGGCCGAACCGCAGCCGCTGCTGGGCGTGATCGAGGACCTGGAACTGCACGAGGAGACGGTCACCCTCGATCCCGGTGACGTACTGCTGTGCGTCACGGACGGTGTCACCGAACGCCGCGAGGGCACGCGCATGCTGGGCGACGACGGCCTCGCCGACGTCCTCACCACCTGCACGGGGCTGACCGCCGGAGCGGTCGCCGCGCGCATCATGCGCGCCGTGGAACGCTTCGCCTCGGACGCCCCGTCGGACGACATGGCGATCCTGGCGATGCGCGTCCCGGGCATCCACAAGGAGGCGTGAGACAACGAAAAAGGCCCCACCCGAAAGGGTGAGGCCTTTTTGCTGGAGCCCCCAAACGGAATCGAACCGTTGACCTTCTCCTTACCATGGAGACGCTCTACCGACTGAGCTATAGGGGCCTGTCGCTTTCGAAGTTTCCCTCGCGGCGACAAAGAAACTGTACCCCGTGCAGGGCGGAGTTCCCAAATTCGTTCGGAGCCCGCTCAGTAGGCGGGCTGCAGCAGTCCCCCGAGCGCGTTGCACGCGGAGACGATCCGCTGCATCTCCCGCTTGGTGAGCGAGGCGTCCACGGGCAGCGCCAGCGTCTGGTCGGCGGCACGCTCGGTCTCCGGCAGGGACACGCATCGGCGGAACTCCGGCAGCCGGTGCACGGGTGTCTTGACCGGCACCCGGCAGTCAACTCCCTTGGCCCGCAAAGCCATGGCGAAGGCGTCCCGGTCCGGCCGACCGTTCCCCGGCACCCGCACGACGTACTGCTGATACGTGTGCCCGTCACCGCCGTCCGGCGTGCCGACGCCCTTGAGCTTGGTGTCGAGATAGGCGGCGCGCTCTCTACGCTGGGCTATCTCGTCGTACGGCGCCTCGGACTCGCCCTGCTCCAGCACCAGCAGCTCGTGCCGCTGCCCGAGCGCGCGCAGCCGCCCGAGATCGGCCCACCGTCCAAAGCGGTGTACGACAACGACCGCGGCTGTACGGGGAGTTACGACTGACTCGACAGCTTCGGGGGCAAGGCAGTACGTCACCGGGTCTATGTCGGCGAACACCGGGAGTGCACCCGCCAGGGTCACGGCCTCGGCAACTTCGACGTTCCCGAAGGCCGGTACGACGACCTCGTCACCGACTCCGACGCCGGCGGCCCTGAGCATTGCAGCAGTACCCATGTGGTGGATGCTCGGCGCGCAACGTGAACGACACGTTAAGAGGAACGTAAAAAGGTCGGACCCTGAACCGAAGTTCAGGATCCGACCTTTGAAGAATT
>NZ_KQ948223.1:0-96828 GCF_001514035.1 Streptomyces yokosukanensis
GGGTTTCGGGAGCCGCCGTCACGAGACCTCGCCGCCCTCGCCCGCGGCGGCGGCCGCCAGGTGGGGTGCGATCTCGGCGGCGGCTTCGGCACCGTACGCGGCCGTGAGGTTGGCGAGGAGCCGGGCGAGCGTGGCCTCGTAGGTCTGGGAGCCGACGGTGCGGATCGCCTCGGCCGCGACCGCGCAGCCGAGCCGGGTCGCGGCGGTCAGGGCCAGGCCCCGGACGGTGGCGGCGAGGAAACCGGCCCGGAACGCGTCGCCGACGCCGGTCGGATCGGCGACCGGGACGTGGGGTACGGCCGGGACGTGCAGGGCGGTGCCGTCCGCGCGCTGGGCGCGGGCGCCGTGCTCGCCGAGCGTGACGATCCAGGTGCCGACCCGGTCGAGCACCTCGTCGCAGGTCCAGCCGGTGCGTTCGAGCAGCAGCGCGGACTCGTACTCGTTGGTGAAGAGCCAGCGGGCGCCGTCCACGAGGTCGCGCACCTGCGCGCCGTCGAGGCGGGCGAGCTGCTGCGAGGGGTCGGCGGCGAACGGGATGCCGAGCTCCCGGCACTGCCGGGTGTGGCGGAGCATCGCCTCGGGATCGTTGGGCGCGATCAGGACCAGGTCCGGCCGGCCGGTTCGGCCGGCCGAGCCGGCCTCGTCGAACAGGGCCGTCAGGTCGATGTCGCGCGCCTCGGCCATGGCACCGGTGTAGAACGCGGCGATCTGGTTGGCGTCCTGGTCGGTGGTGCACATGAACCGGGCGGTCTGCCGCTCGGCGGAGACCGCGACGCCGCCGGTGTCGACGCCGTGCTCCTTGAGCCACACCTCGTAGGGCCCGAAGTCGGCGCCGACGGCACCGATCAGGAGCGGTCCGAGGCCGAGGCCGCCGAGCCCGAAGGCGATGTTGGCGGCGACCCCGCCGTGCCGTACTTCGAGGTCGTCGACGAGGAACGACAGGGAGACATGGTCCAGTTGACCGGGGATGAGCTGGTCCTTGAACCTGCCGGGGAACACCGTCAGATGGTCCGTGGCGATCGAGCCGGACACCGCGATACGCACGTGAGCACTCCTGTTGGGTGCGTGGGCCGGGGCAGAGGCCGTTCGGTCGACCGGCCCCCGTCCGGGCCGGTCGTCGGTCGGTGGGGTGCGGGTCAGAGTCCCGCGGCGGCCTTGAGCCGCTCGGCGCGGTCGGTCTTCTCCCAGGTGAAGTCGGGCAGTTCGCGGCCGAAGTGGCCGTAGGCGGCGGTCTGGGAGTAGATCGGGCGCAGCAGGTCGAGGTCGCGGATGATGGCGGCCGGGCGCAGGTCGAAGACCTCGGAGATGGCCCGCTCGATGGCGGCTTGCGGGACGGTCGCCGTGCCGAAGGTCTCGACGAACAGACCGACCGGCTCGGCCTTGCCGATCGCGTAGGCGACCTGGACCTCGCACCGGGAGGCGAGCCCGGCCGCGACGACGTTCTTGGCGACCCAGCGCATCGCGTAGGCGGCCGAACGGTCCACCTTGGACGGGTCCTTGCCGGAGAAGGCGCCGCCGCCGTGGCGGGCCATGCCGCCGTAGGTGTCGATGATGATCTTGCGGCCGGTCAGACCGGCGTCACCCATCGGGCCGCCGATCTCGAACCGGCCGGTCGGGTTGACCAGCAGCCGGTAGCCCTCGGTCTCCAGCTTGATGCCGTCCAGCGCGAGCTGGTCGAGGACATGGCCCACGACATGCTCCTGGATGTCGGGCGTGAGCAGCGATCCCAGGTCGATGTCGCTCGCATGCTGTGTGGAGACCACGACCGTGTCGAGCCGGACCGGGCGGCTGCCCTGGTACTCGATGGTGACCTGGGTCTTGCCGTCGGGGCGCAGGTAGGGGATCGTGCCGTCCTTGCGGACCTCGGCCAGGCGGCGAGAGAGGCGGTGGGCCAGCTCGACCGGGAGCGGCATCAGGTTCGGGGTCTCGTTGCTGGCGTAGCCGAACATCAGGCCCTGGTCGCCCGCGCCCTGACGGTCCAGCTCGTCCGTCTCCCCTTCGGCGGCGGCGCCCTCGATGCGCGTCTCGTACGCCGTGTCGACGCCCTGCGCGATGTCCGGGGACTGCGCGCCGATCGACACGGACACACCGCAGGAGGCGCCGTCGAAGCCTTTCTTGGAGGAGTCGTAGCCGATCTCCAGGATCTTCTCGCGCACGAGAGCCGGGATGTCCGCGTACGTCTTGGTCGTGACCTCGCCCGCCACGTGCACCTGGCCGGTGGTGATGAGTGTCTCGACGGCGACGCGGGAGGCCGGGTCCTCGCGCAGCAGCGCGTCGAGGATGGCGTCGCTGATCTGGTCGGCGATCTTGTCGGGATGACCCTCGGTCACGGACTCCGAGGTGAACAGACGACGGGACATGGCTCTCCAGGTTCCTTGTAGGGGGTACAGGCGGTACAGCGGGCGCCGGCCGCGGCGGCGGGGGAACGAGGGGCTTCGGCGACTGGGCCCCGAGCACCGCGGTGTCCGGGCGCGCCGGACGTCATTTCGGTCGAGGTCGAGGTCGCGGTCATGCGGGAACTCCTGCCTCAGCCTGCTGGGGCACGGCAGTGCCCGGGTCCTCGGGGAGCGTGCCGCCCTGGCGGACGAACTCGGCTCATCGGCCACTTTTGCCGGGACGGCTCGCCCCTCACTCGTGCCTCGTCGGAAGTTCCGTCGGGCCGGGCACGTGGACCAGTGGAGTCCGGGCAGTGGCGCACCGGGGCGCGGCACGAGCCGCGGTCGAGGCGGGCCGGAGCGGACACGTGGAAGCCGGCGCGGGGCACGCCGTCGTGTCCCCGGCGCCGCCGCCCGGCGCCGCTCGGGCTACCCACCGTCGCGGACGGTCCGCGCCGAGCGCGGGCCGACGCCTGCGGCGGTGCCGGTCGTCAGCGGCTTCACGCGGCCACCTCCGCGTTGGCATGGTCTCCGACGAACAGTTGATGCCGGGCGGCGGTGGAGCGGCCGATCCTGGCCCAACGGCCGATGATCGACCGGTCGAGAGCGGGTACGCCGTCGACGACGGCACCCTCCAGGAGGATCGAGTCGGCGACGGCGGCGTCCCGCAGGACGCAGTCGCGTCCGACGGAGACGTACGGTCCGACGGTGCAGTCGGTCACGGTGGTTCCGGCGGCGATCACCAGCGGTCCCACCAGGCGACTGCCGCGCACCCGGGCTCCCGGCTCGATCACGACCGGGCCGCTCAGGGTGCTGGCGGCGTCGACCTCTCCGTGCACGGCGGGCCCGGTCAGCCGTCCGAGCAGTTCCCGGTTGCAGTCGAGCAGGTCCTCGGCCTTGCCGGTGTCTTTCCAGTAGCCGTCGTAGCGCTCGGCGCGCACCAACGCGCCCTCGTCGGCGAGACGCTGGATGGCGTCGGTGATCTCCAGTTCGCCGCGCGCGCTGGGGCGCAGTCCGGCGACCGCCCGATGGATGCGGGAGGTGAAGAAGTAGACGCCCAGCGCGGCGAGGTCGCTGGCGGGGTCGGCCGGCTTCTCGACCAGGCGGTGTACCCGGCCGTCGGCGCCGATCTCGGCCACCCCGTAGGCACGCGGATCGGCCACCGGCTGTACGAGCAGCAGCGCGTCGGCGCGGTCGGCGGCGAAGGCATCGGCGGCGTCCACGATGCCGTCCGCGAGAACGTTGTCGGCCAGGTACATGACGAAGTCGTCGTCGCCGAGGAAGTCGCTCGCGAGCTGGACGCAGTGGGCGAGCCCCAGCGGGCGGTCCTGGTGCAGATAGGTGAGGTCGAGCCCGAACGCGGAACCGTCACCGACCACCTGGGAGATCTCCGCGGCGTGTGTGCCGACGACGACGGCCGCCTCGGTGACGCCCGCGTCGCGGATGTTCTCCAGACAGTGCACGAGCACGGGCTTGTTGGCCACAGGCAGCAGTTGTTTGGCGGTCGAGTGGGTGAAGGGGCGTAGCCGGGACCCGGTCCCCCCTGACAGTATGAGCGCCTTCATGTTTCGTAAGTCTGCAGACAGTTCCTCAAGGAGAACTTGAAGCGGCCCGGAGCAGGAGGTCGTAGGCGGTGCCGGGCCCTGCCGGACTCAAGGGACTGACCGGCGGTCGTCAACCGGTCCTCGAGCGGGAACCCGGAGCATGCCCGCATGGCCTCATCGTCGACCGCACCGACTCCCGCCGCGGCAGGGGACGTCTCCTTCGACCGGTGGCTGGACGAGCAGCGCCGCAGACACCACTACGCGGTGCGGCGCGCGCCGCTCGATGCACTGCCGGGGTGGAGCTTCAGCCGGGACACCGGAGATCTGGTGCACTCCTCAGGCCGCTTCTTCTCCGTCTGCGGGCTGCGCGTCACCACCGACCACGCAGCCGCGGGGCAGCCGCCACGCAGTTGGACGCAGCCAGTCATCGTGCAGCGCGAGGTCGGGCTGCTCGGCATCCTGCTCAAGGAGCACCGCGGCGAGGTGCACTGCCTGCTGCAGGCCAAGATGGAGCCGGGCAACGTCAACGGGCTGCAGCTGTCGCCGACCGTGCAGGCCACCCGCAGCAACTTCACGGGCGTGCACCGGGGCCGCCCCGTGCCGTACACGGAGTACTTCACCGGGGACCGGCGCGGCGGGCGGGTGCTCGCCGACTCGCTCCAGTCCGAGCAGGGCTGGTGGTTCCTGCACAAGCGCAACCGCAACGTGGTCGTCATGACGGACGAGGACGTCCCCGCGCTCGACGGGTTCCGCTGGCTGTCGCTGCGTCAGATCGGCGCGCTGCTGCGCCGCGACCACCTGGTGAACATGGACAGCCGTACGGTCCTGTCGACGCTGCCGGTCCAGGTGCTCGCGGACGGTTGCGGCCTGCCGGGCTCGGCGGGTCAGGACGATGCCCTGCACTCCTTCACCGAGGTGCTCTCGGTCCTGGCCGAGGCCCGGTTCGGGTACGAACTCACCCAGGAGCCGCTTCCGTTGCGCGAGGTCCTGGAGAACGCCACCAGCCCGTGGCGGCGGACGCGGGACGGCATCGGGCGGCCCGACGGCCGGCACTTCACGGTGCTCGGCGTGACCGTGGAGGCAGAGGCACGGGAGGTGGCCCGCTGGTCCCAGCCGCTGCTCGCCCCGGTGCCGGGGGTCGCCGGGCTGCTCGTGCGGCGGGTCGAGGGGGTGCCGCATGTGCTGCTGCGGGCCCAGGTGGAGGCGGGCTCCCTGAACGTGGCCGAGTTCGGGCCGACGGTGCAGTGCTCGACGCGTCATCTGACCGAGCGGGGCGCGCATCGCCCCGAGTTCCTGGACACGCTGCTCGCGCCGGGCGCCGGGCGGGTGCTGTTCGACACCGGGCAGTCCGAGGAGGGCGGACGCTTCCACCACGCGCTGACCCGCAATCTGATCGTCGAGCTGGACGAGTCGGACACGCGCGATCTGCCACCGGACTTCTGCTGGGTCTCGGTGCCACAGGCGCAGGCGTTGCTGCGGCACGGCAACTATCTGAACGTGCAGGCCCGTTGCCTGATGTCGGCGCTGACACTGGCGACGCGGTAGCGGACACCGGCGACGGGCCGCGCCCGGCACGTGTCCGGGTGGCGGGCCTCCGGGCGGGGCGTGTGGGGCGGGGAGCCGTTGGGTGAGGCGGGGGGGCTGTGGTCAGCTCGCGTGGGCGGCCAGGTGGCCGGCGCGTGCCGGTGCTCCGGTGACGCCCCGCGCGGGGCGCCGGGCCGGGACCTCGGCGAGGGCCCCGACCTGCGTCTCGGGGTGCGCGGTCAAGATCGAGCGCTGCAGGCGGCTCAGCACCGGCGACGGTTCGAGGCCCAGTTCCTGCACCATCGTGGTGTGCAGGCGCTGGTAGACGCTGAGAGCCTCGCCCCGGCGGCCGGAGCGGTGCAGCGCGAGCATGAACTGGCCGTGCAGGCTCTCGTGCATCCGGTACTGGTTGACCAGGACCGTCAGTTCGGAGAGCAGCTCGCGGTGGCGGCCGAGCCGCAGGTCGGCTTCGATGCGCTGGTCGAGGGCGCACAGGCGGGCCTCTTCCATGCGCTTGACCTCCAGGGCGATCCGGTCGCCCGCCTGGACGTCGGCGAGTGCGCCGCCGTTCCACAGGGAGAGGGCCTCGCCCAGCCGCTTGGCGGCCGAGCTGTGGTCCCCGGCGTCCATGGCCCGGTAGCCCTCGCCCGCGCGCCGCTCGAACTCGCGGAAGTCGAGCCGGCCACCGCGAAGGTCGAGCCGGTAGCCACCCGGAAGGGTCACGAGCACGTCCTTGGCGGTGACGGTCCCCGCGTCCTCGCCCCGGGCGAGGGCCGCGCCGATCAGGTCGCGCAGCTGCAGCACGTACGTCTGCAGCGTGGTGCGCGCGCTGCGCGGCGGGTTCGCGCCCCACAGCTCCTCGGTGAGGGCGGCCACGGAGACCATGTGGTCGGCGTGGAGGGCGAGAAGCGCGAGCACTCGGCGCGGCTTGGGAGCGGTGGGTGTGACCGAGATGCCGTTCTCGTGCGCGGCGAGTGCGCCCAGTACGTCGATGTCCATCGTGATCCCCCTCGTTGGTCCGCATCAGGTCGGCGCGCAGCAGGGCCATCGCTTCCGCATCGGACAGGAAGAACTGCGGGCTCTGACACTCCGAGTAAAAAACAGCACAGTCGGTTTGTCAATCGGAACACCATGCGGACCGTATCCGTGCTGGACGAGGGCTCGAGTCGAGGGACGCTCCGGCGCCGAGCCGAAGGTGACGGATCCTCAGTTCAGGAGTTCGGTGACGGCGCCCATGAACCCCTCGTCGAGCATGGTGTGCGCCGCCATGTCGCGGGAACTGCCGAGGCCCGCGTCGTGGCGGGCCACGCTGAGCAGGTAGCGGCCGAGGACGCGGTGCGTGGCGAAGGCCCATTCGCCACGGGCGGCGGGCCTGCCGTCCGGGGCGAGCAGGCCGCTGCCGCCCACGTCGAAGCCGAACTCGGTGAAACCGAGCTGGAGTCCCTGCCCCAGCGCCTTGGTGTAGGCCTCCTTCAGGGTCCACACGCGCAGCATGGCCGCCGTGCGCTCGGCCTCGGGGAGGCCCTCGATGTCGGCCTGTTCGGCGGGGGTGAGCACATGGCCGCTCAGCAGCTCGTACGACATACGGCGGTCGGCCGGTTCGACGTCGACCCCGATACGGCCGTCGCGGCTGATGGCGACGGCGATCAGATCGTCGGTGTGGGTGAGGCTCACGTCGATCTGGTCGAGGCCGCGCAGATACGGGCGTCCACCGATCTTGTACGCGAGGTCCAGCTCCGCCGGCTCGGTGTGCAGCGCGGCGGCGGCCGTGTACTTGGTGGCGAGGCGGGAGGCGACGAAGCGGTAGCGGACGGTGGGGTCGGCGGTGCGGCGGTAGCGCTGCCAGTCGCGGCCGAGCAGCGGGCGCAGCGCGGGCTCCGCGACGACGGCGCCGAGCCATTCGCCCCAGGTGGTGGTGACGACGGCGTTGCCGTAGCGGTCCATGGCCTCGCGCACCCGGTGCCAGGGGGCGCTCGGTCCGCTGACGTGGAACGGCACGCTGATGTGCTCCGCGCCGGTGGGGACGGTGGTCGTCAAGGGGCCCTCCCTGGGGTGTCTGCGGCAGGTCACGGCGCCTGGGCGAGCGCGTCGAGGTCGTAGCCGAGGCCCTCCCGGTAGCGGCGGACCAGTTCTTCCAGCACCTGCGCCTGGACGCCGTCGGGCAGGTCGGGCACCGGGACGCCGAGCCGTTCGGCGAGCCGGGACAGGGCGAGGACGGCCCAGGCCGGGTCGGCGAGGAACGGGTCGGCGCCGTCCTGGCTCTCCCAGACGCCGAGGACCGCGGCGGCGCCGACGACACCGCTGTAGCGGTCGCTGAGCACGATCACCGCCGGGTCGACGAGCGCGGCGCCGGACGCCGGCAGGCGGCGGCACTGCTCCCGCAGGGCGCGCAGTTCGGTGACGAACGCCTCGGCGAGGTCGGCGAGCGCGCCGCGCGTGCCCCGGGTGCCGCGCGAGGCGGCGAGCCGGGCGGCGCTGCCCACGAGCGAGGCGGCCATGAAGTCGCCGCCCCCGGCGATGCCGAGCAACCGGTAGTCGAGGTCGGGCAGTTCGCAGCCGGTGCGGAACAGCTCGGACGGCGGCTCGTCCTCGCTGAACCAGGACCGTTCGGCCAGAGCGCGCAGCTGGGGCACGAGCACCGCCTGGCAGGAGGCGCTGCCCGCATGGCCGAGTCCGGCCACGGGCAGGTCGCGCACGAGCTTGTCGAGCGCCCCGAACTCGGGGCCGGCGTGGTCGTAGCCGCGTGCGCCGAGCACGGTGGCCAGCTCCTGCAGGTCCTCGCGCAGCAGGTCGGGCACCAGGTACTTGACGGCGGCGGCGAACAGATGGGCCTGGGCGGGCAGCAGGCTCAGTGCCCGCAGTACGACCGTGGCCATGGCGTCGCCGGCGAGCAGGTCGGCGAAGACACCCGCGAGCGGCTTCTGCCAGCGCTTGGCGATGGGGCCGGTGCGGCCGTCGGTCGCGGCCCGCACGGCCGAGTGCAGCACCGTGCCGGCTGCCGCGGTGACCACGCCGCAGATCACACTGCGGTTGACCTGGAACACCTGGAGCGCCAGGCCCACTCCGTCCCCTTCGCTGCCGACCAGCGCGTCGGCGGGCACGAGCGCGTCGGTGAACTGAAGGCCGCAGAAGAGCGCTCCGCGCATGCCGGGCAGCTCGACGCGCGGCAGGTGCCGGACGCGGCCCGGCGGGACCTGGGCGGGGTCGAGGAGGAGCACGGAGTGGCTGCGCGGTCCGCGCGCGGTGTCGGTGCGGGCGTAGACGACTTGCAGGTCGGCGCGGGAGGCGTTGATGATCACGTCTTTGCGGCCGTCGAGCCGGTAACCGCCCTCGGTGGCGCGGGCGCTGAACTCGTGGCGCAGGATCGCGTTGGCGTGCGCGAGCTCATGATGCAGGATCGTGGCCCGTCCGCCGCCGAGCAGCAGGTCGGCGACGTCCTGCCGCTGCCGCGCGGTGCCCGCCGCCCAGACGGCGCCGGCGGCGAACAGGGACGTGATGCCGTAGCCGAAGCCGAGTGCCACGTCGCGTCGGAAGACGGGGCGCAGGGCGCGCGCCAGCAGATCGGCCCGGGTGAGCCGGCCGCCGTGGGCGACGGGAACGAACTCGGCGCCGAGCCCCGCCTCGGCGAGCAGCGCCTCGGTCTCGGCGGGCGGCACGCGCCGGTCGTCGGCGGCGAACAGGGCCCGCAGTCCGTGCGGGTTGGCCGGATCGTACGGGTCTCCCAGCAGGGCTTCGAGCCGTGCGGCCCTGTCGAGGGCGGCCTGCTCCGTCCGTGCGGACGGCGTGCCCTGGGGATGGACGGTCTCGGCGTCGATGGTCATGGCCGTGATGGTCATGGCGGCGCTGGTCACCTCCCTCGTCACCACACGGGACGCTGCGTGCGCACCCGTACCCAGAGCCTGGCCGTCTCACCTCGAGTCCGGGTGGAAGGGCTCTCGACGGAGGTTCCGGTGCCCCTGTGGCGCCGTGATGGCGCATCGGAAGCGTTTGTCCGCCCCTTTTCGAGTGATCCTCCGGGCGATCCACCGGGCAGTTTCCGAGCGATCCTCCGGGCGATCCTCCGGGCCCGGTCCCCCGGGGCACAAAAAGGCTGCGGCACCCCGAGAACGGGGTGCGGCAGCCTTTGTTCGCGAAGAGGTGCTCGGTCAGCCGGCCTTGCGGCGGAAGTTCCGCTTCTGACCCGCGCGACCGCTCAGGTTCTTGACCTTGCCGCGTGCCTCTTCGTGCACCTGCTTGGCCCGCGAGGCCTGGGACTTGCGCTCCAGCGCCTCCTTGAACTTCGCGCGCACCTCGTCCTCGCCGGGGTTGCTCTTCGGAGTTTCGGTCATACGGGCCTCCTTGCCGCAGTCAACAGCCGTGCCGGAATTGCATCACCACTTTCACGACCGGATCTGGATCCTCACTCAAGGACCGGTCGAGAACCAAACCCGCCTAGCGACTCTCGGACACCGCCGCCAGGCCTCGGGCGGGTCGAAGCGCTTCGGACCCGCGCTGGAAAGCATAGATCGGCAGATCGACCGGGACACCGCCGGCGAAGACCCGCTGCCAGCTGATGTCCTGCCCGGCCACATGCAGCGCGCCCAGTGCCCGTACCAGTGACCGCACTTCGCCTCCCGGTTCGTCCGCGCCCCGGTGCGAGGCCACGAACACCGCGGGCTCGGCCACGCACGAGGCACCGAGCGCGGACAGCACCCCGGCCGGACCGCACTCCACATACCGGCCCACCCCCCTGCTCTCCAGCGTGCGCACCGCGTCCGCGAACCGCACCGGAGCGCGCGTGTGCCGCACCCAGTGGCCCGGATCCGACACCTGATCGGCCGACATGAGACCACCGGTCACCGTCGACACCCACGCGAGTGACGGTTCGCGGAACACACACTCCGCCGCGACCCGCCCGAACTCCCCCGACAGCGCCTCCCTGTGCGGGGAGGGCGACGTGTGCGCCGGCACCTCGGCCGTCTCGGCCTCGCCGGCCCGCACGCATGCCGTCGCCCCGCCCGGTTCGCAGGCCTGCAGCAGCCGGCCCCGCGCCGCCACCAGCCGTGCCGCGTCGGCCAGGTCCAGCACCCCCGCCACATGGGCCGCCGCGATCTCGCCCACCGAGTGACCGGCCACCGCTGCCGGTGTCACACCCCAGGACTGCCACAGCCGGAACAGCGCCACCTCCAGGGCGAACAGCCCCGGCTGCGAGAACTCCGCCTCATGGATCAGCGCCGCGTCGGGGCCGTCCTGCGCCGCGAACAGCACCGCCGCGAGCGGCAGCCGCAGATGCGGATCGAGCGCGGCGCACACCTCGTCCAGCGCCCGCCGGAACGCGGGGAACGCCGCGTACCACTCCCGTCCCATGCCGATGCGCTCACTGCCCTGGCCGGTGAACAGCACCGCGAGATCCGTGCCTGTCGCGGCCGCCCCCTCGACGAGGCCGGGGTGGGGCCGGTCGTCCGCGAGGGCGCGCAGGGCCTCGGCCGCCTCCGCGGACGACGCGGCGACGACGCTCGCGCGGTGCTCCAGATGGGGGCGGTGCCGGGCGGCGGTGTACGCCACGTCGACGAGGGCGGTGTCGGGTGTGCCGTCGAGGAGGCCGGCGAGGCGGGCCGCGTTCTCGGCGCGGGCCCGCGCGGTGCGGCCCGAGACGGTGAGGGCGACCGGGGTGGGGCGCGCGCGACGCCGGCGGCGGCCGGTGACGGCCCCCCAGTCCACGTCGGAGCCGTCGCACCACAGCGCGGCGGCCAGGTCCTCCAGGGCCTGGCGGGCGCTCTGGCCGCGGCGGCCCGTGCTCAGGGTGCGCGGCTGGTCGCCGTCGACGGCGTCGAGGCTGCGCTGCAGCGCGTGGCTCGCCACGGGATGCGGTGTGATCTCGACGACGCGCACTCCGCGTCCGTCGGCGAGCGCGCGGGTGGCCTCGGCCAGCCGCATGGGCGTGCACATGGCACGCCCCCAGTACGCGGCGTCGAGGTCCGTGCCGTCGGCGTACCCGCCGAGGACGGTGGACCAGAACGGCACCGTGGTGGTGCGGGTGCGCAGCGCGCCCAGGCGCTGCTCCAACTCGGGTGTCAGCCGGGCGATCCGGGCGCTGTGCGCGGCGTGGTCGATGTTGACGCGGACGGCGCGTACGCCCCGGACGTCCAGGTCGCGCTCCAGGGTCTCGACGGCCTCGCGCGGCCCGGACAGACACACCTGCCCGGGGGCGAGGTGCCCGGCGAGGGAGAGCCGTCCCGCGCGGACCTGGGGCAGCGACTCGGCGTCCTCCAGGGAGAGTTCGCACACGGTCAGGGCACCGTGGCCGGCGGCGCGTTCGGCGACGAGCCGGGACCAGGTGGTGATCAGCCGGGCGCCCTCGTCGAGCGGCAGCGCGCCCGCGAAGACGGCGGCGGCCACCTCTCCGACGCTCTGCCCGAAGACGACCGTGGGTTCCACGCCCCAGGCGCTCAGGGTGCGGGCGAGGGCCGTCTGCAGGGCGAACAGGACGGGCTGGACGACATCGGAGCGCTCCAGGCGCGAGGCGGCCGGGTCCGCGAGGAGTTCCTCGGTGACCGACCAGCCGGTGAATGGCTCAAGGGCCCGGTCGCACGCCTCGAAGGCGGTCCGGAAGGCGGGGTCGCCCAGCAGGTCGCGGCCCATGCCGAGCCACTGCGAGCCGGGGCCGGAGAAGCAGAAGGCGAGCGCGTCGGGCCGGGCGGCGGGGCCCTGGGAGCGGGCCGCGATGCGGGCGCCCAGCGCGCCGGCCAGGTCGCCGGGGTGGTCGACGGCGGCGACCACGCGATGGGTGCCCGCGGCGCGGCCGAGGACTTCGGGCGCGTACCAGGAGCCGCCCGTGCGGACCCGGTCGGTGAGCACGTCGGCGGCCGTGCACAGGTCGCCCGCGTTGTCGGCGGCGAGCGGCACGAGCAGCCGTCGCCGGTGCGGGGCTTCCTCCAGGGCCAGGTGGGCGTCGGCACCGCCGCGGCCGAAGCCGCTCACGCCCGCGTAGCGGCGGCCGGTGCCCGGCCACGGTGTGCGCTCGGTGACGACTTCGAGGCGGTCCACGGCGCCGTCGGTGAACGGGCCGGGGGTGGTGGGGCGGAGGCCGGCGGGGATCTCGCCGTGGTGCAGGGCGAGCGCGGTCTTCATGAGGCCGACGGCGCCCGCGGCGGCCTGGGGGTGGCACAGGCCGGTCCCGGCGGAGCCGACGCGCAGCGCCTCGGCACGGCCGCCGGCGAAGACGGTGCCGAGGGCCTCCGCCTCGGCGCGCTCGCCCAGCGGTGTGCCGGCGCCGTGGGCCTCGACGCAGACGTAGGAGACGTGCCGGGGGCTGATGCCGGCGTCCTGCCAGGCGGCGCGCAGCACGTCCGCGCGGGCCCCGGGGGCGGGGGGCGCCATCCGGTCGTCGGCGCCGTCGCGGTCGGCGACGCCGTCGTGGTGGTGGGCGACGCCGTCGTGGTGGTGGGCGACGCCGTCGTGGTCGGCGACGCTGCCGCGGTCGGCGACGCCGTCGTGGTCGGCGACGCCGTCGTGGTGGGCGGCGCTGCCGCGGATCACGGCGTAGACGCGGTCACCGGCGGCGAGTGCGTCGGACAGGCGGCGCAGCACGAGGACGCCGCAGCCCTCGCCGTCCAGGTGCTCGGCGGAGGTGGGGGTGTGCGGGCCCGGCCTCACGTGGACACCGCCGGCGAGCGCCAGGTCGACCTGCCCGTCGCGCAGGCTGCGTACGGCGAGATGGGCGGCGGCGAGCGCGGAGCCGCACGCGGTGGCGACAGCGAGAGCGGGACCGTCCAGACCGAGGGCCCGCGCGATCCGCCCACGACCGGCCGCATCGCCCCAGCCGTCCGCGGCGCACGGGCCGCAGCTGTCCGCGGTGCGCGCGCCGGTCGCCGGGTGGTGGTCCTGGGCCCCGGTTCCCATGAACATGCCGGTGCGGTTTCCGGGGAGCTTGTCGTGGACGATGCGGGCGTCCTCCAGCGCGGCCCACGCGGTCTCCAGGGCGATGCGCCGGCGGGGGTCCAGCTGCCGGGCCTCGGCGGGCGTGATGCGGAGCAGGTCCGCGTCGAAGCCGGCGGCGTCGTCGAGGAAGCCGCCCCGGCCGCCCGGTGCCTCGCCGACCTCGCCGACGCCCTCGACGCCGTCGAGCAGGCTCTGCCACAGTGCCTCGGGGGTCTCGACACCACCCGGCAGCCGGCAGCCCATGCCGACGATCGCGACCGGCGCGTGGGCGCCCGCGCGCCCGCCCGCGGGCGTCGCGGCGGCCGCCCGTGCGGCACGCTCGTCACCGGCGAGGTGCGCGGCGAGCGCGGCGGGCGTGGGGTACTGCCATACGGTCCAGGCGGGCACGGGCCGCCGCAGCCACCCGGACAACCGCCCGACGAGCGCGGTCAACTGCTCCGGTTCCAGGCCGAGTTCGCTCAGCGGGCGGTCGACCGGCACCGCGTCGGGCGGTACGGTGAGCAGCCCGGCGACCGCCTCGCGCAGCTGCCTGCCGATCGCGTCGGCGGACGGCCGACGGGGGGCGGCGTCGCTGTTCTTCTGGGCCGGGCTCATCTGCGCCTCCTCGATGCTCGTCGAACCGGACCGGCAGGCCAGGACCGCGTGTGACCCGGACATACCAGGCTCTCGCCGCGGTCTGGAGACCTGCTCGAGCAGCCGTGCAGGCACATCCGTTCCCGCCGCACGGCGCTCGCGAACCACCGGGCCGGCCGTGACGGCCCGGATGTCACAGCATGCGGATAGCCGACTCCGCGTGCCGCTTGGCCAGTTCGAGGGTGGCGGTGGAGTTGCGCCCGAGCGCCTGGCGCACGTACCGGCGGGCCGCGGCCAGGTCGGTGCCCGGGCCGAGGACCCGCTCCACCGCCTCCTCGCGCAGCACCACGCTGTGCTGCGAGACGACCGTCACGCCCGTCTCGTCGGGCACGACCGACCACTCTCCGGTGTGCGCCTCCATCAGGGCGGGCGTGGCCGTCTGCTTGTAGACGATGCGTCCGGCGTGCGGGAAGCAGATCCGCACCGACTCGGTGGTGTGCGTACTGCCGTCGGCCGTCCGCGTGTCCATGGACATGATCTGGACGCCGGGGCTGTCCTCGGTAAGGTCCAGGCGGGAGACGTGCGGGATCAGGTCGGGCCAGTCGCCCACCCGGTACAGGAAGTCGTAGACCAGCTCGGCCGGGCCCTTGACGCGCACGGAGTCCTCGAAGGACAGGACGAGTTCGTCCAGGCGCGTCCAGCGTTCGGCGAGATGCCTGAGGTTGTCCAGTTCGGCGCGGGAGTTGGTGTCGCAGGCGCGCTCGACCCACTCCACGTCGGCCGGGCGGTCGCCGACGACCGTGAACTCGTGCAGCAGCGTGAGCCGGCTGGTGCCGCCCGGCCGCTCCTCGACGATCCAGGTCCCGTGCATGGTCTCGACCGGTGCCTGCGGCCGGGTCTGGTGGAACTCGATCCGCCGCTCCTGGGGGTCCTGCACCCGCTGCGAGATCCATGAGCGGATCTCGCCGTTGGCCGTGGCCCACATCCGCAGGCGCTCGTCCGTCCCGTCGAACTCCAGGCGCTCCACGTACACGTTCGGCGGGAAGAACAGCGGCCACTGCACCGCGTCCGAGATCAGCCCGTAGACGACTCCGGCCGCCGCGTCCACCTCGACGGAGTGCGCCGTACGGTGCACCCGCTCACTCGACACCACGTACACGTCTCTTCTCGCTTCCTTGACGAAGGTCAGTAGTTGCCCAGGCCGCCGCAGACGTTGAGCGCCTGCGCGGTGATCGAGGCGGCGGGCTCGGAGGCCAGGTAGGCGACGAGGGCCGCCACCTCCTCGGGCGTGGAGTAGCGGCCGAGCGGGATCTTCGCCTCGAACTGCGTCTGCACGTCCTGCTCGGTGGTGTCCCAGGCGGCCGCGTACCCCTGGCGCACCCGCTGGGCCATCGGGGTCTCGACATAGCCGGGGCAGACCGCGTTGACGGTGATGCCGCGGGGGGCGAGTTCCCGGCCGAGCGCCTTGGTGAAGCCGACGACGCCGTGCTTCGAGGCGCTGTAGGGGGCGCCGAGCAGGACACCCTGCTTGCCGGCGGTGGAGGCGATGTTGATGATCCGCCCGTACCCGGCGTCGGCGAGGCCGCCGTTCTTGAGCACCTCGCGCGTCACCAGGAACACACTGTTGAGGTTGGTGTCGATGACGTCGTACCAGAGGTCGTCGGTGAGGTCGGCGGTGACGCCGCCACCACTGCGGCCGGCGTTGTTGACGAGCACGTTGACGGGTCCGTACGTCCGCACCGCCTCGGCGACGAGGGCGGCCACGGACTCGCGGGAGCGGACGTCGGCGGCCTGCCCCTCGACGTCGAGGCCCTCGGCGCGCAGATCGGCGACGGTCTGCTTCACGTCCTGCTCGGTGCGGGCGCACAGGAAGACGCGGTGCCCGGCGCGGCCCAGCTGCCGGACCGTCTCGAGGCCGATGCCGCTCGTGGCGCCGGTCACCAGGGCGACGGGGTGGTTGTCGGGCATGTCAGTGTTCCTCCAGGTCGTGGACGGCGACGGGCACGGTGGGACCCGGTTCGCGCCGTGCTTCGTCGGCGAGCGGGACGGGGGTCTGCAGCGGGGCCAGTGCCCGGCGCAGGGACGGCCGGGTCAGCAGGGTGCCGCGGGCCGCGACATAGCCGTCGGGGCGTACGAGGATCCAGGCGCCGGGGCCGAGGCCGAGCGCGGTGCGCAGCCGCAGATCCGGGTCGGCGAGCGGGGCGGGGCCGTCGGGCCCGGTGCCGCCGACGGTGCGGACCGAGAGCCACTCGCCGTACTGGGCGGCAGCGGTGACGGCCACGCCGACGGGCACGTCGCCCGGCCCGTGGCCGCCTGCTGCCAGCAGCAGCGTCCAGCGCGGGTCGCGCAGTTCGGCGCGGAAGGCCGAGGCGGCCGGGTCGTCCCCGTCGTGCACCCGGGCGGCGGTGACGCGGGCGCCGGGGCCGGGTTCCCGGCCCGGTTCCCGCGCGCTCATCTGGACGCACCCGGCGTCCGCGAGGCGGTAGTAGTGGTCCGTGCCGGTCAGCGAGGACGTGTCGTAGGCGACCTTCAGGCCGGACATGCCGCCGAGCACCTTGCGCTGCACGGCCCGGCGCAGCGGCCGTACCGCCTGCACCACGCTCAGGGCGAGGGGCAGGACCACGCCCGCGAGCGCGTTCTTCAGCTGCACCAGGGTGGTGGCGGTGCGCGTGGAGCCCAGCAGGGCCGCGCCGAGGGGGACGCGCTCCTCGCTGTACGTCTCCAGCAGCTCGCGTCCGGCGTGGCCCTGCTCGACCATGGCGAGCTTCCAGGCGAGGTTGTAGGCCTCCTGGATGCCGGTGTTCATGCCCTGTCCCGAGGCGGGGCTGTGCACGTGCGCGGCGTCGCCGGCCACGAGGACGCGGCCGTCCTGCATGCGCTCCACCATGCGCTGCTGGAAGGTGAACACGGACGTCCAGGAGGCCTCGCCGACCCGTACCGGGTGGCCGAGGCCCGCGCTGAGCTTGCGGGAGAACTGCTCCTCGGCGCGGCCGGGTTCCTGTGCGCAGGCGGCGGGCACGGTGTCGAGCAGCCGCCAGTGCCCCTCGCGGGCGTAGGGCACCATCATCAGGGCCTGCCCGCCGGTGTGGGCCCAGTAGATGCTGTCGGGTGCCACCTCGGTGTCGACCGGCGCGTCGGCGAGCATCCATGTCTCGCTGCTCTCGCCGAGGAGTTCGAGGCCGAGGCGCTTGCGCACGGTGCTGTGGCCGCCGTCGCAGCCCACCAGCCAGGACGCGGTGCACTCCTCCTCGCCGCCGTCGGCGTGGACCAGACGGGCGTGCACCTCCTGTGCGGCCTGGGTGAAGTCCGCCAGGCGCACACCCCATTCGACGCGCACCCCGAGCCGGGCCACCGCCGCGCGCAGCACGGCCTCGGTCTCGGTCTGCTCGACGACCAGCGTGTAGGGGTAGCGGGTGGGCATCGTCGCGTAGTCGGCCTCCAGGCGTACCCGGCGCCGGCCCCCGGCGTACATGGTGAACGCCTGGTTGCGCCGCCCTCGGGGCAGCACGTCGTCGACGATGCCCATCTGGTCGTAGGTCTCCAGGGTGCGCGGATGGGTGGCGACGGCGCGGCTGGTGCGGGCCGGGCCCGGCGCGGCGTCGATCAGCCGCACCCGAAGGCCCCGGCGGGCGAGTTCGTGGGCCGCGGTCAGTCCGACGGGGCCCGCGCCGACGACCAGCACCTGGATCGAAGGGCGGGGCGCGGACGGCGGGCCGGCGGCGTTCACCATGGTCTGCTCCTGGGTCGGTGTCGGGTCACGGGGGTGGGCGACCGGCGGGTCATACGGCGGCTCGGTGTCTCAACTGGGCGCGCACGAGACGGCGTTGCGGCTTTCCGGTGGGGGTGCGCGGCACGGTCTCGATCGCCTCGGCGAACCGGATCCGCTCGAAGAGGGCGAGGTGTTCGTTGGCCCGTGTGGTGATCGAGTCGAGGACGTCGAGGATGCCGAGTCCCGGCCGGACGCCCGCGATCGCCCGGGGCTCGTCCTGTGCGCCGTCGGTCAGGACGACGCCCGCCCAGACCACCGCCCCGTGCTCGGTGTCGGGCCAGTCGGCCACGATGCAGTCGGCGACGCGCGGATCCTCGCGCAGGATCTGCTCGACGCGGCTCGGTGCGACGATCTCGTTGTCGTGCTTGAAGACGTCGGTGAGCCGGTCCACCAGGCGCAGCGTGCCGTCGTTGTCGAGGCGGCCGACGTCGCCGGTGGAGAACCAGCCGTCCGCGTCGATCCTCGCCTCGTGCCCGCCCTCCAGGTAGCCCGCCATCAGCTGCGGCCCCCTGACCTGGACCTCACCGCTCACCCCGGCGCCCACGGGGCGGCGCGTGGTCAGGTCGACGATCCGGCACTCGGTGCCGGGCACCACGCCGCCGACCGTGCCGGGCCGGTGGCGGTCGGGCTGCTGGCTGTGGGTGAGCGGGGAGAGTTCGGCCATGCCGTAGCCCTGGACGACGGGAACGCCGAGCCGTTCGTGCAGTGTGGCCGCCGCCTCGGGGTCGAGCGCCGAGCCGCCGGACAGCACGGCGGTCAGCTGCGGGCCGGGGTGGACGGCACCGGCCAGCCGCACGTCCCTGGCCAGGGCGTGCAGCCGGGCGGGCAGGCCGTAGTAGTGGGTGGCGCCGGCCTCGGCGGCGACGCCGAGGGACGCGACGGGGTCGGGGTCCTGGCACAGCACCTGGCAGGCACCGGCGTACATACCGGAGTTGAGGTGCATCACGTGGTAGAGCGGCAGATGGTTCAGGGTGACCGAGCCGGCGCTCAGGCGGTGCGCCAGGGCGATCTGCTTGGCGTTGGCGACCAGGTTGCGGTGGGTCAGGAGCACGCCCTTGGGGCGGCCGGTGGTCCCGGTGGTGAACTGCACGCAGGCGACGGCGCCCGGGTCGGCCGGAGCGGCGGTGTGCCGCTGCGGCGCACGGTCCGGCGCCTGATCCGGGGCTGCGTCCAGGACCTGGTGCAGCGAGACGGTGCCGTCGGGGACCACGCCGTCGGCGGCGTCCGTGACGAGGATCGCGCGCAGCGCGGGCAGGTCGGCACGCGCCTTGGCGAGCAGGCCCGCGGTGGCCGCGGGCACGAGGGCCAGCTCCACCTGGGCCGTGGCGAAGACATGACGCAGGCCGTCCTCGCTGATCAGCGGGTTGACGAGGACGACGGTGGCGCCGCTGCGGGCCGTGCCGTAGTAGGCGGCGGCGAAGACGGGATCGAGGACGTGGGCGACGCCGACGCGGGCGCCTGCCGCCTCGTCGAGCGTCCGGCCGAGGAAGCCGGCGATCCGGTCGGCCCACGCGTCGAGTTCGGCGAAGCCGACGGACCGGGTCGCGGTGCGGATCGCGACGCCGTCCGGGTCGCGCCGGGCCGCACGCCGCAGCAGTCCGTCCACGGGGAGGTCGGGATGGGCGAAGTTCGTCAACGCTCGTTCTCCTCCGGCTCCGGTTCGGCGGTCGACACCGCTGGACGAACTCACCGTCCGTCGCGGCGCTTGAGGAATCTTCGAACAGTGCTCGATCTGCGCCGCAGAAGGTGTCGGCATCCCATGGAGAACAGTGGACGCGAGAAAGGGACCCGCCATGGCCACCGAGATGCTCAGATCCGTCGCACCGGCCCGATCGCAGGAGGCGTTCGCCCCGGCGCAGGAGGACTTCGGCGCGCTGTACGCGCGCACCCAGCAGTTCTACGCGCACCAGATGCAGCTCTTCGACGACCACGACGCCGAGCGCTGGGCGGGGACGTTCACCGAGGACGCGGTCTTCGTCGTGCCCACCCTGGACGAACCGGTGCGCGGACGCGCCGCGCTCGCCGCGAACGTGCGTCGCAACCAGATCCAACAGGAGCGCAGCGGCGAGCAGTTGCGGCACTGGATCGGCATGCTCGACGTGCAGCCGCAGGCCGACGGGACGCTGCACACGCGGGCCTACGCCCTGGTGTACGTGACGCCGCGCGGCGGCGAGTCGAAGGTGTCGCGGGTGTGTGTCCTCCAGGACGTGCTGGTGCGCACCCGCGGCAAGTGGCGCACCCGCTCCCGCCTGGTCACCCGCGACGACCTCGCCCTGACCACCGAGAACGCGGCCTGATCCGGCGGGCGGGCCCGGTGGTGCGCAGGTGCGGGCCCATCGTCAGACCAGACCGGCATTGACGGCGCTGACGACGGCTGCCGTGCGATTGGGCGCGTCGAACTTGGCCAGTACGGACCCCACGAGCCGCTTCGCTCCGTGCGTGGAAATGGTGAGGGCACGGGCTATCTGCTTGTTGCTCATGCCGCTTGCCATCAGCTGGAGGGTCTCGTTCTCCCGGGGCGTGAGGGTGGTGACGCGCGCCTTGGCCTGGGGCAACTGGATGCGGTGCATGCTGAGGAGTTCTCGGGCCAGCTTGGGTGGCATCGGCACCTCGCCGGCGAGCGTGCGTTCCACCGCGCTGGCCAGTGCGTCCTTGGAGAGATCCGTCAAGGACAGGAAGCCGTCGCTGGGCAGGTCGCCGAGGGCTGTGCTGCGGCGGTCCTGCACCGGGTCGCCGACCACCAGGACCGGGGGCAGCGGGCAGACCTTGTCGTCCTGGGCGTCCTTGAGGAGGTGCCACTGATCCGAGGTGACGATCAGTACGTCGAAGCTTCCGGTCCGGTAGACCGTGTGCAGCACGTCGGGGTCCAGCTGCAGCACGGTGCCGATGCCGGACGCTCTGCTCAGGAGTGCTTCGAGTCCGGCGAGGATCACGGGGCTGGCAACCACCAGGGCCACATTGCGTCTTCCGTCTCTGTGACTGTCGTCCAAGGCGGCTTGGTCCGCCTCCCGGAGGAGCTCGGCGGGGACAGCGGACAGTGAGGGGCGTGTCTCCAGCATTCATATGGCTTTCTCGTCAAGAGAGAGCGGGAACCGGCCTCGGCAGGTGCCTCGTCGGCTTCACCGCTCTCGTCGACCGGCAGAGGAATTGATCTTTGAGTCTTGTCTGTGCGGGAGGGTGAGGGAAGGGCCCCGGGCCGGACGGATTCGGCACTGGCCGATTGTGGTCACCGGCCGGTTGGGGGGTCGCCCCACAGAAGTGGTCCGGCAACGAGGGCCGCTTCGCAGCGCACGACGGCAAAACCCGCGAAGGTGTCGGACCGCAGGGCGCGCAACGTCAGCCGCAGGGCCGCGCTCTCCGCGTCGGCCAGGGCGGTCGAGGAGAAGAACAGGCCGAGCGTGCAACGCCCGGGCGGGCGCATGGCGACGCTGACGTGCTCCAACGCGTCGTGCGGCTCCGCGTACGCCATGAGTGCGGCCGATGCGCCGTCAAGATGTCCCCGATCCTGCGTCGAGCGCAGCTCCACGTGAACTAGATGCATGGAGGCGACGATCCTTGAGCTGGTCATGGCCAGCAAGAGGTCCCTCATGGACGGATCCGGCAACGACCGCAAAAGGTCTCGCAGCAGTCGCAGCCGTCCGCCGTGATCGTTGTCAAGTCTGAATCGCGGAGGCTGTGATGCTCGGTCTGCTGGGGTTGGATGCGTGGGCTGAAGAGGTGTACCGAGCCATGCTCTCGCACCGGGGTAAGGGGGTGGCCGAGCTGGCCGATGTGCTGGGCAGGCCGGAGCAGGACATCAGGTCGGCACTCGACCGGCTCCATGAGTTGTCGCTGGTCCGCTCGTCCCAGGAGGCACTGCACGCGGTCAGTCCGGAACTGGGCATGGAGATCCTCCTTGCCCAGCAGCAGGCGGAACTGGCCGCCCAGCAGCAGCGCGTGGAGGCGTCCCGTGCCGCCGCGGCGCAGCTGATCGCGCAGTTCGCGGAACACAGCGAGTCGGCTCAGCAGCCCAACGTCGAGCATCTCACGGGCATCGAGCAGATCAGAGAGAAGCTCGGGATGCTGACCCACAGGGTGCGCGGGGAGGTCATGACCCTCGCGCCCAACGGTGCTCACACTCCGGAGAGTCTGCGAGCCGCCAGGCCGTTGGACACCGAGCTGCTGGACCGCGGGGTACGGATGCGGACGGTCTACCTGGACAGCGTACGCAACAGCCGGGACACCGTGGCGTACGCCGAGTGGCTCGCGGAGCGCGGGGGGCAGGTCCGTACCGTGCCGTCCCTGCCGGTCCGTATGGTCATCGTCGACCGGGAGACCGCTGTCATTCCGGTTCGGGCCGACGCGGCGTGCGAGGCGGCCGTGGTGCTCACCGGCCAAGGCACACTGACCGCCCTGTGCGCACTGTTCGACAGCATCTGGGCCTGCGGGGTCGATCTGACCAAGGCGCAGCAGCGCGACGAGTCGGGGCTCAGCGCACAGGAGCGGGAGGTGCTCAACTCGCTCTACCGGGGCATGACCGACGACTCCATAGCCAAACGTCTCGGCGTTTCGCCGCGCACCGCGCGCCGGGTGGCCAACGACATGATGGAACGTCTCGGCGCGCGCAGCCGCTTCCAGGCCGGCGCACTCGCCGTGCAGAACGGCTGGTTGCCGTCGGTTGTCACGCCGTGAACCCGGGCGGCACCGCCGAGCGGCTCGTCGAGGGCCGCTCAGCGGTGCCGCCGAGGGTCATGCCTCCTGGCCCAGCGAGACCGGCTCCGGTACGGATGCCGCGGTGGCGCCGGCCGGGGCATGGGCGGCCGCTTCCCGGCGCAGCCACGCCGAGCCCGAGACGGCGACCAGCGCGGCGAGCGCGGCCGCGGCGGCCGGCAGTGCGTAGCCCGAGTCCGCGCCGAACCGCTCCACCGCCCAGCCCGCGACGATGCCGCCGAGAGAGATACCGCCCAGCAGACTGGTGACGGCGAGTGTCATGCCCTCGTTGATCTGCGAACGGGGAATCAGTTCCTGCACCAGCCCCATGCCCGTGATCATGGTGGGGGACGTGGCCATGCCGGCGACGAACATCAGCGGCGCGAGCGACCAGAGGCCACCGGCGAGGTTCAGCGGCAGCATCAGCACGGCCATGGCCGTGACCCCCGTCAGGAACCGGGTGACGCTCGTGCCGCGGACGGTGACCATCCCGAACAGCATGCCCGCGACCGCGGAGCCTATCGCCTGCAGTGCCAGCACGGTTCCGGCCACGGGCTTGTGGCCGAGGGAGTCGGTGAAGGCGACCGTCACCATCTCCAGCGAGCCGAAGATGGAGCCGGTGAACAGGAACACCAGCATCATGACCTGGAGGCCCCGGTTGCGCAGCGGGGCCTTCTGCCCGGCCGGGTCGGCCGGGTGCACCGGCGGCTCCGTACGGCGCTGGGCGGCGAACAGTACGGTACCGGTCAGGGTCAGCGCCAGGGCCGCGAGGCGCCCGGCCTCCGGGGAGACGCCGGTGGCCAGTGCCACGGCGAGGATGGGGCCGAGGATGAAGCAGACCTCGTCCAGGACCTGTTCGAAGGAGTTGGCCACGTGCATCGAGTCGGTGTCGTTGTCGTAGATCTCGGCCCATCGGGCGCGCGCCATGCCGCCCACGTTGGGTGCGGTGGCCGAGAGGATGTTCGTGGCGAACAGCGTCCAGGTCGGAGCGTCCAGCGACAGGCACACCAGGAGGGCGGCCGACATCCCGGCCGACCAGACCGCGGCCGGGACGGCCACGCGTGACTGCCCGTAGCGGTCGACGAGCCGGCCCAGCAGGGGGATGGTCAGCAGGGTGGTGGCCAGTGAGGCTCCGCTGACGGCTCCCGCGAGGGCATAGGAGTGGCGCAGCGAAGCGATCATCACAACGGTGCTGACGCCGGACATGGACAGGGCCAGCCGTGCCAGGAAGCCCATACTGCTGAAGCCGACAGCCCCTCTGGCGGAGAACAGTCGACGGTACGGGGCGAACATAGGGACTCCAGTCAGGACGATGGGGGCAGGTGGGAAGGGGTGGTGGACAGGCCCGCGGGGTCGACGGCGAGGACCCTTGCCCCGCGATCGTCGAAGCGGAAGGGCTGTTCCGTGAAGCCGTGGGCGGCCATGGCGGTGCGGACCTGCTCGCGGGCGGTGGCCGGGGCGTGCAGGAGGAAGTAGCCTCCGCCGCCCGCGCCGAGCAGCTTGCCGCCGCCGGCACCGGCGTCCAGTGCGTCCGCGTAGGCCCGTTCCACGCACGGCAGGGAGACCTTGGAGCCGAGTTGCCGCTTCAGCTCCCAGTGGGCTCCCAGCACCTGCCCGAGCGCCGGCGCGTCACTGTTCTTCAGCGCGTCCAGTGCCAGGGGCGTCAGTGCCTTGATCTCGTGGAGGCGGCGCTCTGCGTCGCGGTCGCTGTGGGCGACCCGTGCGTTCTGCTCGCCGAGGACCTCGCCGGCGTCCCGGGTCCGGCCGGTGAAGAACAGCAGCAGTTCCTCGTCCAGGCGGTGGACGAACTCCGCGTCGACGGGTACCTCCTCCACCGTCACGGCACCGTCGCGGTGGAAGTCGAGGACACGGAAACCGCCGTACGCGGACAGGTACTGGTCCTGTCTGCCCACAGGGCGGCCCAGGCCGTGCATCTCGATCGAGCTGGCTGCCTCGGCGGCCTCACCGGCCGTGAGACGGCCGCCCTCCAGGCCCGCGACCAGGGCGACGCTGAAGGCGGACGAGCTGCCGAGGCCGCTGCCACCGGGCACATCGGCGAACGACGCGAGATCCAGCGCAGTGCCGTCCCAGTGGCGGTTCAGCGCCTCGCGCGCGAAGGGGTTGGTGACATCGCCCCGGGCGGTGGTGCTGCACTCGTCCAGGCACGCGCGGATGTGCCGGTGAGCGGTGGCCCGGCGCCCGACGACGGTCACCCGCAGATCGATGGTGGCGCCCAGCACCCGGCCGCCGAACCGACGGGCGTAGCTGGGGACGTCGGTGCCGCCGCCGGCCAGAGAGATACGCAGGGGCGCGCTGCTAATCCACACGATGGCTTCCTCGGTCGGGGCTCAGGCAGCCGTGGTCGGCTGGTCGGGAACTGGGGTGGCGGGCGTCCATGTGTCCGCGGCGCGCAGGGCGGCGGCCGCCTGCTCGGGCTCCACCTCGCTGATGAAGGTGCCCGCGCCGAGTTCTCCTGCGGCCAGCCGCTTGGGTTTCAGGGGGGTGGCGCGGTCGGAGAAGATCTGGGCGTGCAGATGGCTGTGCGTCCTCTCCCCCCGGGCGGGGGCCTGGATCCACAGCGCCATGTACGGCAGCGGCGCCTCGGCGACGGTTTCGAAGCGGCGCAGCAAGGACCGGTAGGCGGCGGCCAGGTCGGCGCGCTCCTCGGCGGTCAGGGCCGCCAGATCCGGAACATGGCGGTTGGCATAGAGATGAACCTCGTACGGCCACCGCGCGGCGTGCGGTACGAAGGCGGTCCAGTGCGGGGAGCGGGCGACGACACGGTGGCCTGCCGTCAGTTCCGTGGCCAGCACGGAGCAGAAGACACAGCCCGTGCCGCGCGCGTGCGCGTGGCGGGAGGCCCGCTGCATCCGCTCGAAGCGACTGGGCATGAACGGGTAGGCGTAGATCTGTCCGTGCGGATGGGCGAGGGTCGCGCCGATCTCACTGCCGCGGTTCTCGAAGCACACCACTTGCTCGACGTCGGGCAGGGCGTTCAGGGCTGTCGTCCGGTCGGCCCATGCCTCGATCACGGTGCGCACCCGCTGCTCGGACAACTGCGCCAGTGATGTGTCGTGTTCGCTCCCGAAGACCATGACCTCGCAGCGGCCACCCGCCGGCAGGGTGAGGGAGGTGCCCTCGTGCCGTTGTCCGCTGTCGGCACCCCGTAGCGCCGGGTAGCGGTTCTCGAAGACGGCCACGTCGTAGTCGCCGGTGGGTATTTCCGTGGCGGATCCGTCGGTCGACGGGCACAGGGGGCAGGGGGCGGCGGTGTGGGCGGACCTGGATCTGCGGTGGGCCGCCATCACCACCCATTCCTCGGTGGTCGGATCCCAGCGCAGCTCCGCCCCGGACTCCACGGGCGGCAGCACCCGGGTGTCGACGACCTTGCGTTCGGGGCCGGCGACGTCGTCGTAGAAGTGGATCTCGCGTCCGTCCGCGAGCGTGGTGCTCGTTCTGTGGGGCAGGGGCATGGGGGATCCGATCGGTCTGGCGCTTATGAGGGTGGGTGCTCAACTACGCAGCCGGGCTATGTGGTGGAGCGCTTCGGCGACGGTTGCGGTCCGCAGTGTCGGCTCGACGCCGGGCGGGCCGGTACCTGTCGCGGAGTTCGGGCCGACCCAGGCGGTGCGGCATCCGACACGCAGGCCGGCCTCGATGTCCGACCGGAAGTCGCCGACCATCCACGACGAGGCGAGGTCGATGTCCAGTTCCTCGGCCGCGGCCAGCAGCAGTCCGGCCCGAGGCTTGCGGCATGCGCATCGAAAGGACAGCCCGTCGATGGATCCGTCGGGGTGGTGCGGGCAGACGTAGATGCCGTCGAGGTGCACGCCGTACGCCATGAGCAGCGTCCGCAGATGCCGGTGCATGGCGTCGAGAGTGCGCGGCGAGAACAGGCCGCGGGCCAGGCCGGACTGGTTGGTGACGAGGACGAGGGACCGGCCCTGGTCCTGCAGTCGGCGAAGTGCCGGGCCCACCCCGGGCTGCAGCACCAGGTCGCCGGGGTCGGCGGGGTAGTGCCGCGGCTCGGTCACCGTGCCGTCCCGGTCGAGGAAGACGGCCCCTCGGGCTGTCATTTCCCCGCGGCCGTGCCCGCGCCGGCCAACTCTTCCCGGTCGCTGCGGACGAACGCCCTCATGTGCCGGGTCAGGATGTGGGCGAGCGCCATGTGGACGTCCTCCTGCTCCTCGATCGAGTCGGCGGGGGCGAGGACATAGGCGTCGCACAGTTCCCGTGCCCGTCCTCCGTCGCGTCCCAGGAGCCCGACCGTGCTCATGCCGTGGGCGCGTCCGTAGCGCAGCGCCTTGAGCACGTTGGGCGAGTTGCCACTGGTGCTGATGCCGATGACGACGTCGCCCGGCTCGGCGAGTCCGGCGAGCTGCCCGGTGAAGACCTCGTCGTAGCCGACGTCGTTGGCCCAGGCGGTCAGCGCGGGAACGTGGTCGACCAGGGACGCCGTCCGGACGGCGGGCTTGCCGGGCACCCGGGTGTTCTTGGACAGGTCGACGGCCAGGTGGGAAGCGGTGGCGGCGCTGCCGCCGTTGCCGCAGATGTAGAGGGTGCGGCCCTCCGTGTAGGCGCGCTCCAGGGTCTCCGCCACCCACACCAGGTCAGTGGTGGACACCTCGCTGACGGCTCTGCTCAGCCGTCCGAGATAAGCGCAGATCTCGCTCTGGCGGTCCGTGGGCTCAGACATGCTAGGTACCCCGTTCAGTAGTCTGGTGCCTTCTATGAGGAAAGCTCGATCAAGGTCCGTACGGCCCGGCGCGAGGCAGCTGCCGTGCGCGCGTAGAGGGCGGCCGTGTCACGGGCGGAACGGGCCCAGGACCAGTCCTGCGCCATGATGCGGCGCCGTAGGCCGTGCACCTCCTGCGACGGGCCGGACAGCCATCGGGCGGCCGAGAGCATGGTCCGGCGAACGGCGTCGGCCGACAGCTGCGGCACGACGAAGCCGGTGCCGAGGGACGGGTCGGCGGCCAGGTCGGTGACGGTGTCCCTCAGCCCGCCCACCGCGCTGACCAGGGGCACACATCCGTAGGTCATGGCGATGAGCTGGTTGAGGCCGCAGGGTTCGACCCGGGAGGGCATGATCGTGAAGTCGGCGCCCGCGTACGTCAGCCAGGCCACGTCCTGGGCGAAGCGGGGGATGTGGCGCACCCCGGCCGGGTTCTGCCGGACCAGGGACTCCAGGGCGCTCACCGTCGCGGTGTCTCCCTGGCCCACCACCACGAGCTGTGCCGAGCCGTCGCGGATCAGCGGCGCGGCCGCCTCGATCAGCAGGTCGACGCCCTTTTCCGGCACCAGCCGCGAGCACACGCCGAAGAGGGGGACGTCCGGGTCCTCCGCCAGGCCGAGGCGTTGCTGCAGCAGCCTCTTGTTGGCTGCCTTGCCCCGGCCCACGCTCGCCTCGTCGTAGGGCTCGGTGGGCCGTCCCTGCGCTGCGGGCTGCCAGAGCCGGGTGTCGATCCCGGCGACGATGCCCGTCAGGGGCAAGGTGCCGAGCGCTGAGCCGAGGGCCGTGCCCGCTGTCTGCGTCCGCAGCTCCCTGGCGTACGTCGGGCTGCCGGTGGTGGCGGCGTCGGCGGCCAGCAGGCCCAGGAGCAGCAGACCGGCCGCGGCGTCGTCGTACTGCGCCAGCTTCTCCTGCCACAGGAGGGGCAGGCCCAGGTGCGGCAGTTCTCCGGGGCGGATGCGACCGAGGTATTCGGCGCTGTGCACGTTGATCAGCAGAGCCGGTCCACCGGCGCTGCCGCGCACGGACCGCAGATGAGCGAGTGCGGGGCCGGACTGCCAGTCGTTTCCGTGCACGATGTCGTACGGGCGGCCGGTCGCCGTCAGCCACTGCGCGACGGCGGCGCCGAAGAACGCGGCTCGGGCCACGGCGTCGGCGAACTCCACGTACTGCGCGTCGCGGTAGATGCCGGCGCGGTCGTACCAGTGGTCGGCACGGACGAGGAAGACCTCGCCCGCACCGGGGCTGCACAGCAGCCGCTCGACGCGGACCGGCACGCTCACCTCGCCGACGGCGAGGGCCGGGCCCTGCCAGACGCATTCGGTCTCCAGCGCGTGCTGCTCGACCAGCCAGGGGTAGTACGGGACGATCAGGTCGTGGACGATGCCGTGCTCGCGCTCCAGCGCGGCCGGCAGGGCACGAGCGGTCTGTCCGAGGCCGCCCTCGGAGAAGTACGGGGCGAGTTCCTGGGTCAGGTACAGGCATCTCATCGGTTCGTCGCCGCTTCCGGACCGGCCGGTGCCGGCAGCAGCCAGACGCCCACGACGTGCAGGTCCGGGTTGACGGGCAGGGTGATGCGTCCGCAGGTCAGCGGCTGCGGGAAGCGGACAGCGCAGCGCCAGAGCCGGGGCTCGGCGCCGCTCTCGGGCCGGCCGCCCACGTCGTAGAGGAAGGAGCTGTGAGCGAAGCAGGTGTCGTCGAAGACGGGTCGCCGGGAGAGGAAGTCGCTCAGTTCCACCCGGGCTCGGGCGGCCGGCCCGCCGCCGTCCGGGCCCGGTTCGAGCAGCAGGGTCTCGCTGACGGTGCCGCCCGATCCGGCGCCCACCACGTCGAGGCCGCGCAGCAGGACGGGTTCGCCGAGGACCAGGACCTGGCCCTCGCAGGCGACGTTGTCCGCGACACCGTGGCCGAGGTCGCCGGGCAGGCCCAGCGCGTCTGCCGCTCCACCCAGTTCCGAGGCCGGGTAGGCGCGGCCGAACCCGTCGAATCCGTCGGCCGGTTCGACTCCGGGTGCGAGGAACGCGGCGTTGTTGCGGTGCGGGCCCAGGTCCACCCGCACGGCATCCGCCGGGATCGTCGAGGTGCTCACCGCTTCTCCTCCGCCAGCGTCGCCAGGGCCGTTCCGGCCGTGCTCAGGTTCTCCAGGGCCTGTTCCAGCCGGGGGCGCAACTGCCCGCGGAAGGTGGCGGAGCGCTTGTCGTCGGCGCTCATCACGCCCAGACGCATCATCAGGTTGCGTACCACCAGCAGGTCGCGCGAGGCGCGGTCGACGGCCTCGATGAGGTCGGCGCGTCCGGGGAGGGTGCCGTCGGCGGCGAGTGTGCCGAGGTGTCCGGCGAGCCATCGCAGGGTGTGGTGGTACCACCACAGGCCGAGGAGCAGCCAGGGGCCCAGGCCCCAGTCCTGCTGCGTGCCGTCCGCCGCGCGAGGGCGGCTGCTCACCGCCTCCAGGTAGCGGTCCAGGTCGCTGTGGAGGGCCTCCACCAGGCTCGTCCCGCTCATCCATGCGGAGCCGGTGCCCGAAAGGGCCTGGGAGAGGGACATCAGGGAGATGGAGTCCGGTCGGGCGGGCCCGCGGTCGGGGTGTGCCACGAGCTGGATCCACGCCTGCCCGGCCCGGCCCTCGCACATGGCGGGCGTGAGCTGGTCGACCGCCACCCGCTCGTCGAAGAAGACGACCTCGCCGGGGTCGAGCAGCCGTACCGTGCCGGAGGTCTCGTCGTAGTCGCGCAGGACGACGACGTGCAGGGCGTGGCTGGTGCGGTAGCCGACCCAGTAGTGCTCAAGGTGGAACGCGTCCGCGGCGATGGCGACGGCGGTTCCGCGGCGCAGCGCGTCCAGAGCGCCTTGCCAGTCCTCCCGTGTGGTGACCGGATGCTGACGCAGTTCGTAGCCGTGGCGTGCGAAGGTCGACGTCAGCGGCTCCAAGGGGTCGCTGAACCGGAGGAGGCCGTCGTCCGCGAGCCGGGCAGCGGTCGCCGCGTTGTTGCCCAGCACGAGGAACGGGTCGGTGTGCGGCTCGGCCGCGTGCAGCAGGGCCGCGAACGCTGCGTGGTAGCAGCTCGAATCGGTGAACAGGGGTGCCTGGGTCACCCATACCCCCAGAGGTAGGCCGTGTCGTCAGACGCGGGATGCGTGGGCCGAACGGGAGTCGAGGTCGCCCCCGGGGCGGGTTCCCGGGGTGATGGTTACTGATGGCTCAGGACCCTAGGAGTGGCTGGTCCTCGCGGACAATCGCCTCGTTCGGCCATGACCAGATGTCCATGGCCAGTCATCGACTGCCCGTTTGATCAGGGCATATGGGGCCGACGGCACAACCGTCGGACGGGACGATTGCCGATGCTCCGCCGATGCCTGCCAGGGCCGGCGCTCGGATCGACCCTCACGACAAGGGTGTTGCCATGCCACGACCTCATGACCCCGGCCGGATCCTGGTGACCGGCGGTGCCGGATTCATCGGATCGCACTACGCACGGATCCTGCTGGGTCCCGGACGATCAGCGGTGTCGCGGCTGACGGTGCTGGACAAGCTCACCTACGCCGGAAATCCGGCGAATCTCGACCCGGTTCGATCAGACCCCCGCTTCTCGTTCGTGCGCGGCGACATCCGTGACGCGGCACTGGTGGACCGGCTCGTCGCCGACCACGACGTCGTGGTGCACTTCGCCGCGGAGTCCCACGTCGACCGGTCGATCCGGGACGCCTCCGCCTTCGTGTCCACGAACGTGCTCGGCACACAGACGCTGTTGGACGCCGCCCTGCGCCACGGCGACCGGGTCTTCGTCCATGTGTCGACCGACGAGGTGTACGGGTCGATCGGGAGCGGGTCCTGGCCGGAGTCCGCTCCCGTGCAGCCCAACTCCCCGTACGCGGCCAGCAAGGCGGCCAGTGACCTGCTCGTCCTTGCCTACCACCGCACCCACGGACTCGACGTCAGGGTCACTCGCTGCTCCAACAACTACGGGCATCACCAGAACCCGGAGAAGGTCGTCCCGCTGTTCATCACCCAGCTGTTGCGGGGCGGACGAGTCCCCCTCTACGGCGACGGTCTGCATGTCCGCGACTGGCTGCACATCGACGACCACGTCCAGGGGATCGAACTGGTCCGCGAGCACGGCGTGGCGGGCGAGGTGTACAACATCGGCGGCGGCACCGAGCTGAGCAACCGGGAACTGACGCGTCTGATCCTGGACGCGTGCGGTGCCGGCTGGGACAGGGTCGAGCACGTGGAGGACCGTAAGGGCCACGACCGGCGCTATTCCGTCGACTGCGGCAGGATCTCGGCGCTCGGGTACCGTCCGCGACGCGATTTCGAGGAAGGCCTGGCGGAGACGGTCGCCTGGTACGCCTCGAATCGTCGATGGTGGGAGCCGCTGCAGCGGCGTCGCGCACCTGCTCTCGCGGCGGTCTGAGCCCGATGGAGATCATCGGCAACGGCTTCCTGGCCCATCATCTGCACGCCATCGCCCACAAGCACCCCCACGCCGTGGCGTTGGCCGCCGGGGTATCACGCGTGGGGCTGAGCGAGGAGGAGCCCTTCGCCCGGGAGGCGCGGCTCGTCCTCGACGTCGCGCGGCGGTGCAGGCGGACCGGGCGGACACTGGTCCTCTTCTCCACCGCGTCGGCCGGTCTCTACGGGGGCCCGGACTGTTCCGGGCGCGAGGACTGCCCGCATCCAACTTCGCCCTACGGTCACCACAAACTGGCTATGGAACACCTGGTGCGGGATACGGGATGCTCGCGGCTCATCCTGCGTCTCGGCCATCTGGTGGGGCGACATCAAGCCAGTCACCAACTCATTCCCGTCATGGTGCGGCAAGTCGAGAGCGGAACGGCCCGGATATCCCGTCACACTCGCCGGGATTTGCTCGATATCCGCCATTTCGTAGGCATCGTGGATTCGTTGTTGGCAGCGGGTGTGGTCAATGACACGATCAACCTCGCGTCCGGCACCGCCGTGCCGGTGGACGACATCGTCACGCACATCGCCGCCATACTCGGCCGCCGGCCGAACCGCGAGTACGTACAGCTCGGCAGCGACCACCAGGTCTCGGTACGCAAACTGCACAGCCTGCTTCCCAGGGGGATGGGCGAACACCATCACGAGGACTACAGGACTGTCCTCGACCGCCACGTACCCCACTACGCATCCACGGTCGCGGCACACGGCGCACGGCCGCACTGACCGGTCACCCATCACAGCCGCCGCGCGCCCCGGCCTAGGACAAGCGTGACTCTGACAGACCTGCACATCGATGCGCATCCGCGGTCGACGGCTCCGGCCTTCCGCCCGGCAGCTGCGCTGGCCCTGCTCGTCGCCAGCCACTTCCTTCTCAACCTGGATTCGGCGATCGTGGAGGTCGCGCTTCCGTCGGTCAAGCGCGACCTCGGGATCACGCTCTCCGAACTCTCCTGGATCGCCAACGCCTACATACTGGCCTTCGGCGGGTTCCTCCTGCTGGGCGGCCGGCTCGGCGACCTGTTCGGCCGCCGCTCGGTCTTCATGGCCGGACTGCTGGTCTTCTCCGCGGCCTCCCTGGCCGGGGGTCTGGCCACCTCGGCCACGGTGCTGATCGCGGCCCGCGCCGCCCAGGGCCTGGCCGCGGCCGTCATCTCCCCGACCGCACTGTCACTGCTGATGGCGGTCTTCCCCGACCGCACGCCCGAAGAGCGGGCCGGACGCCACAAGGCCCTGGCCGTCCTCGGAGCCGTCGCCGCCACCGGCGGCTCGGCCGGGTACTTCACCGGCGGTCTGCTGACCGACGCCTTCGGCTGGCAGTCCACCTTTCTCGTCAACGTTCCGCTGGCCGCACTCGCCGCCCTGGCCGCGCCGCGCCTGCTTCCCGCCGGTGCACGCCCCGGCCCCCGAGGACGCTTCGACATCGCAAGCGGCGCGCTGGTCGGTGGCGGTATGACGCTGATGGTCTACGTGCTCGTGGGCGCCCACACCGCCGGCTGGCTGTCGGCCCGCACCCTGGGCCTCGGCGCGGCGGCCGGCCTGCTGCTCCTGCTGTTCGTCCTGCGCCAGCGGACGAGCCCCGATCCCCTGCTGCCCCTGCGTATCTTCCGGCACCGGGCACTGCGCGGCGCCAACGTCGTCGCCGCACTGGTCAACATGGCGATCGGGCCGGTGATCTTCTTCCTCAGCCTCTACACCCAGCAGATCCTCGGCTACTCGGCTCTGGCCGCCGGTCTGGCCATCGTGCCCGTCATCCTCACCGTCACCGTCTCCTCCACGACGGCGGGATGGCTCCTGAAGCACATGAGCCAACGGGCCGTCATGACGACCGGGCTCGTCCTGTTCGCGGCAGGCCTGCTCTGGATGCACCGGATGTCCGGCGGCTCCTACTGGATCGAGCTGTTCGGCCCGGAGTGTCTCGTGGGGCTGGGCGGAGGGCTCGTCTTCGTCACCTTCACCGTCAGCGGCACCAGCGGCCTGGACGAAGACGACTCCGGCTCCGCGTCCGGCGTGCTCACCACGGCGCAGAAGCTCGGCGCCTCGTTCGGTCTGGCCATCCTGACCACGCTCGCCGGCGCGGGCACCGGCGCTGCGGGCGGCGCCGCGGGGGACGCCGCCCTGGCCGGCTACCGCACGGCGATCACCGCCGCCGCGGTGCCCGTGCTGCTCGCGCTCGTGGCCACGGCGGTGTGGCTGCCCGGGGCAGCTCCCCGGGCGGCCGCGAATGCGGTGCCGCGCCGCAGCCCGAAGGCGTCGCCCGCGCCCGCCGAATCAGAATGAGGGCGCCTTCCCCGTCGATTCGCGGGTGATGAGATCCGGCGCGAAGAACAGCTCCAGTGAAGTGAGCGGAGTGCCGCTGACGGCCAGCATCAGGGCGTCGGCCACGGCCTCCGCCATCTTCTCCTGCAAGGGACTGACAACGGTCAGCGACGGAACCATGTGACGCGCGGTCGTGGAATCGCCGACCACCACCAGGGAAAGGTCGTCCGGCACGGTGAGCGATCGTGACCGCGCGGCTCTCAGCGCACCCAGAGCCAGGGAATCACCGTCACAGATGAGAGCCGTACAGCCTCGTTCCATGAGCGTTTCCGCGGCGCGGAAACCGGCACTCTGCGAGTAGTGGACATGCTCGATTCGAGCGCACGCTTCCGCGGCGGGGACACCGGTTTCCCGGAGGGCCGCCAGAAATCCGTCGCGCCTACGCCGTGACGTCACGTACCGCAGAGCTCCGGACATCATGCCGATGCGCGCATGTCCCAGCTCGGTCAGATGGCGGACGGCCTTTCCCATTCCCCAGGCCTCGTCCTGGGAAACACACGCGGACCGGCTCGGAAAAGCCGCACCGCCCACCAGGACATGCGGAACGTCCTCATCCCGCAACGACCGGTAGAAATCGTGCTCCGCGGTGACATCCGTGTGGTCGCCCCCGATGAGGACGAGCCCCGCGGCACCGTGCGACAGGAGCTTGCGGGAAGCCGGCTCCGCCTTCGGCGCACCGTGGGTCCGGGAGAACAGCACCGGTAGCCACCCACGACGGTGAAAGGCCGTCAGAACGCTGTCGACCAGCGAGGAGTCGGCACCCGAGCCGCTGTCCTGAGCGACGACACCCACCATCTCGCCCTGCGTCGCCCTGGACGCCGGGGGTTTGTACCCCAGGGTTTCCACGGCACCGAGAACCAGGGCGCGTGTCGCCTCCGCCACACCTGGACGGCCGTTCACCACCCGACTGACCGTGGCCGTGCTCACACCCGTTCGGTCGGCTACATCAGAAAGGCGTATCGGCATGGCTCGACGTTAACAGGACGAGAATTCATCAGGCCATACCGATCGTCTCGAACCCGGCTACAGGCCGGCTCGAAGCCGACCACAAAGGCTTGCACGGTTCTTAAAATTGACCTAAAACTAGGGGTCGAGCAAAATGATCAACATAGCGGACCGGGGGCATTGAAGGCCACCTGGATGTTCATTTGGCGATGGGGGAATAGTGAAGGCGCTGGTACTCGCCGCGGGCACGGGAAGCCGTCTGCGACCCGTCACGCACACAGGGGCGAAGCAGCTGGTCCCGGTCGCCAACAAACCTGTTCTATTCTACGCGCTGGAAGCCATCGCGGCGGCCCGTGTCACCGACGTAGGAATTGTTGTCGGACCCAGCGCCGACGACATCAGAGAAGCGGTCGACGACGGCTCGCATTTCGGCCTCGACGTGACATACATTCGCCAGGAAGAACCTCTTGGACTGGCTCACGCGGTGCAGGTTTCCCAGGACTTCCTGGGAGACGACGACTTCCTGATGTATCTCGGCGACAACTTCGTCGGCGAGGGCGTGGCTCACGTCGCGGCCGAATTTCGCCGGCAGCGCCCGGCCGCTCAGATCCTGCTGACCGCGGTGGCCGACCCCACGGCGTTCGGCGTCGCCGAGCTGGACGCCGAGGGACGTGTCGTCTCGCTGGAGGAGAAGCCGCGGGTACCGAAGAGCGACCTGGCGGTCATGGGCGTCTACCTGTTCACCTCCGCGATCCACGAGGCCATCCGCGAGATCAAGCCCTCGGCCCGCGGGGAACTGGAGATCACTCACGCGATCCAGTGGCTCATCGAGGACGGGCGCGACGTGCGCTCCACCATCAGCACCGGCTACTGGCGCGACACCGGCAACGTCGCCGACATGCTGGACGTCAACCGGCACGTCCTGGACTCGACCGTCGTCGACCACCGCGTCGCGGGCGATGTCGACGCCGACAGCCGGCTCACCGGTCGGGTCCATGTGGCGCCCGGGGCCCGCGTCGTCCGCTCGCGTATCGAGGGCCCGGTCGTCATCGGCCCCGGTGCCGTGGTCGTCGGCTCCCGCATCGGCCCCCACACCTCGATCGCGGAGGACTGCGAGATCACCGGCAGTGACATCGAGTCCTCCATCGTGCTGTGCGGCTCGACCGTCCGCGACGTCCCGGCGATAGCCGCGTCCCTGATCGGCCGCCACACGTCCGTCGTCTCCGCACGTCCCGGCGAGACCCACCAGCTGGTCCTCGGCGACCACACCCGGGTCACCCTCGCAAGCTGACCGGCCCGCACAGCCTTCGGCCCCTCGCCGGACGACACCGGCGCCACCCACCCCATGTCTTAAGGCGTATCGGAGTACCGACCTTGAAGTGCCTCTACATCACCCAGGAATACGCTCCGCTGTTCGCCGAAGGCGGCCTGGCCCTGACGAGCAACGCACTGCCGGCCACCCTGCAGACACGGCGCGGCATCCGCCACGACCTGGTCCTGCCGTACTACCCCTGGCTCGTCGAGCCCCGCGGCCTGACCACCGAGGTCGTCCTCGAACTGCCGGAGCGCGAGATCGGCGGGGTCCGCTCCGGCGCCCAGGTGCACCGGCTCCTGCGGCACGGCGGGACCTGCGAGATCTACCTGGTCCGCGCCGACGCCTGGTACGACCGCCACAGCATCTACCGCGACGCCAATTACACCGCGTTCACCGACGAGACCCGCCGGGCGGCGTTCTTCGGATGGTGCGTCGCCGAGTGGCTGGAACAGACCCACCACTCCTACGACGTCATCCACGGAAACGACTGGCAGTCCGGCGCCGCCATGGCTCACCTGCGTGAGCGCTTCCCGGACCTGGCCCAGGTCCTCACCATCCACAACGCCCTGTACCAGGGGCGCCTGCAGCTTCTGGAACCGGGTGGCCTCGGACTTCCCGCAGCACAGGTCGCCCGGTTGGCGGAGTGCGCCGGGGACGACCCCAGCCTCTTCCTCCTCGGCCTGCTCGCCGCCGACGCCGCGGTGACCTGCAGCCCCACCTACGCGTACGAACTCATGGAGGAGTTCGCCGGCACCCCCGTGGGCGACGCCCTGGCGCAGCGGAACACGACGGGCATCGTCTTCGGCGTCGACGGCACCCTGTGGGACCCGGCGGCGCTCGGCCGGTGCACCGTCCCCTACGACGGCACCACCGTCGACGAAGGCAAAAGCCTCAACAAGCAGGCGCTCCAGAAGCACATGCGGCTCGCCGAGAACGACTCGGTGCCGATCGTCGGCGTCTGCTCCCGCGTGGTGCCCGAGAAGGGCAGCGACCTGCTCCTGGACGCGCTCACCCCGCTGCTGCGCGAGCGCCGGGTGCAGCTCGTCCTGGTCGGGCCGAGCACCGACGAGCTGCGCGCACAGCTGGAGGCGCTGCACACGCAGGCACCCGGCATGGTGGGCTACGTCCCGCAGTTCGACCAGGACACCGCGTGGCTGGTGTACGCCGGAGCCGATCTGACGGTCATGCCCTCGCGCACCGAGCCCTGCGGGCTGAACCAGCTGATCGCCTACCGGTACGGCACGCTGCCCGTGGCCAGTGCCGTGGGCGGTCTCTGCGACACCGTCAGCGACCTGCGTGCGCACCCCGACGGCGGCGGGTTCGTGATCCCCGAGCACACGGCGCAGTCCGTCCGTACGACCGTCCTCGAGGCCCTGCGGTGGATGCGGGAGCGTCCCCAGGAACTCGGCGTGGTGCGTCGGCGCGTCATGGCGCAGGACTGGTCGTGGGCCGTGACGGCGCGGGAGTACGCCGAGCTGTACGCCCGGCTACCCAAGGCCGGCTGAGCCGCTCCCCCGTAGGAACCCCGCGCGGGGGAACGGGCCCTTGGGGCCGCTCCCGCCAGGAAGGCTCAGCGATGTACGACACCACTCACCGGGCCGGCGCGCCCCTCACGACGGTCCCCCCTCGTGGCACCTCGCACGGTCCCGGCCCCCGCTACCGCCTGGTGGCCACGGACCTGGACGGCACGCTCCTGCGGGGCGACGCGACGGTGTCACCCCGCACCCTCGGCGCGCTGCGCCGGGCGAAGGCAGCCGGTGCGGAGCATGTCATCGTCACGGGCCGCCCGGCTCGCGGCTGTCTCCCCTTCTTCACCGCCCTGGCCTACACGGGCCTTGCCGTGTGCGGCCAGGGCGCCCAGATATACGACGCGGGCCGGGGGAGGCTGCTCTGCGGCACCGTCCTCGACAGGCCGGCGGCTCAGGCCACCCTGCGCCGCCTGACGGCCCGCGTGGGGCAGCTCGATCTGGCCGTGGTCACCTCGGGAGAAGAAGCGGAGTTCGTCGTCTGCGACGGGTTCTGCCGAGGCGACGAGCGTGAGCTCGCCCCGTACCGCACGGCCGACCGCGCCCGGCTGTGGGAGCGCCCCGTCGACAAGGTGCTGCTGCGCCACCGCACCCTGAGCGACAACGCTCTGACGCGAGCCGCGCTGGAGTGCGCCGAACCAGGCCTCACGGTGGTCCATGCCGGGCCGCGCATCGTGGAGCTGCTGCCGGCCGGCTTCGACAAGGCGACCGGCCTGGCACAGGTGGCCCGGTCCCTCGGACTCACCGCCGGCGACGTGATCGCCTTCGGTGACATGCCCAACGACATCCCCCTGCTGCGCTGGGCGGGCCACGCGGTGGCGATGGCCAACGGCCATCCGGATCTGAAGGCCGTGGCCGACGAGATCGCACCCGCCAATGACGACGACGGCGTGGCAGAGGTCCTCGAGCGGATTCTCGACATAGGAGTCCTTCCCTGATGCGCGTGGACTTGCTCACCCGTGAGTACCCGCCCTTCGTGTACGGCGGAGCCGGCGTACACGTGGGTCAACTCACCCAACACCTGCGGAACTTGGTGGACCTGCGGGTCCACTGCTACGGCGAGAGCCACACCGAGGCGGGAGTCGTCACGCACCAGGTCACCGAGAGCCTGGTGGACGCCAACTCCGCGCTGAAGGCCATGGCCGTGAATCTGTCCATGTCCGACGCGGTACGGGGCACGTCCGTGGTGCACAGTCACACCTGGTACGCGAACTTCGCCGGGCACCTGGCCAAGGTCCTGCACGACGTCCCGCACGTGGCCACCGCGCACAGCCTGGAGCCCATGCGCCCGTGGAAGGCCGAACAGCTCTCCGGCGGGTACCGGCTGTCCTCGTTCATGGAGGAGACGGCCTTCGTGGGCGCCGATCGCATCATCGCCGTCTCCCAGGCGATGGCCGACGACATCGTCCAGACGTATCCGCGGGTCGACCCGGGCCGTGTCTCGGTGGTGCACAACGGCATCGACGCCGACGAATTCGCGCCCGACCACGAGACCACGTACCTCGAAGAGTTCGGGATCTCTCCCGACCGGCCCGTCATCGCCTGTGTCGCCCGCATCACCAGGCAGAAGGGATTGGGCCATCTGCTGCGGGCAGCCGAGCACTTCACCCGCGACGCCCAGCTCGTCATCGTCGCCCAGGCGTCGGACACACCCGAGCAGCGGCGCCGGTTCGGTCTGGAGGTGGCCCGGCTGCGCGGCAGCGGCAGACAGGTCACGTGGATCGGCGGCGACTTCCCGCGTCAGGCCCTGCGCCAGCTGATGACGCTGGCCCGGGTGTTCGTCTGCCCTTCCATCTACGAGCCGATGGGCATCGTCAACCTCGAGGCGATGGCCTGCGGCACCGCTGTCGTGGCCACCGCGACGGGCGGCATCCCCGAAGTCGTCGTACAGGGAGAGACCGGACTGCTGGTTCCCCTGGAAGCGGGCAGTGACGGAAACGGGGAACCGGAGGTGCCCGAGGTGTTCGCCAAGGAGATCGCCGCCCGCGTGAACCACCTGATCGACGACCCGGCCACGGCGAGGCGGCTCGGGAGCGCCGGCCGGGAACGGGTCGTCGCCCGCTTCTCCTGGCCTTCCGTGGCCGAGCAGGTCCGGCGTGTCTACGAGGCCGTCGCGTGAGGGGTCCGCTGCACGCCGAGCCCTTCGACCCGGCCGTCGACGTCATCGGCTTCGCCTACGAGGCCTGCTCCTTCGACCCGCGGCTGATGCGCAGTGGCACCGCCTCCCTGGTGTGGAACTCCGCACGCTCCCTGGCCCGCGCAGGACACCGCGTCAGCATCGTCACCCCCGCTCACGGGCACGGGGACTACCTGCGGCAGCGGTACGGGGCGAGGGAGTCCGGCCATGCCGACACCCACACGCTCGCGCTGCGCCTCGATCCGGCGATGTGGCCCCGCTTCCCTGACGCCCCGGCCCCCCGGCTCACCACGCGAGCGCTGCACGTCCGCAAGGACGACATCGACCTGTACTTCCTGTCCGACGAATACCTCGACGCCTATCCGAACACGTTCTATCCGGTCCCGGCCGACGAAGGCCGGCACCTTCGGTTCTGCAAGCCCCTGGCCTTCCAGCTGGGCGGCATCAGGTTCGTCCGGGCCCACTTCCCCGACCGGCGCGCTGTGATCCATGCGCACGAGCCCCTGTTCCACTACCTCCTGCCGGCCGCGTTCGCCGACGACCCCCGCAAGCGCGTGGTCAGTGCGGTCGCCACCAACCACCCGGTGAACACAGGCGTCTACCGGCCTCAGGTGAGTGCGGCTCTCCAGTCCCTGGGGGTCGATCTGGATCTCGACCAGTACACGGACCCGCCGGAGGGCGAAGGGGTCCTGGAGACCGCGATGCGGGCCCACCTGGCCGCCACACGGCTGGACCACCCGCACCGCCACGACCGGCACATCAGCTTCTTCTCACTGGTCGGCGACCACGCCGACGGCATCGACTTCCTGTGCGAAGGCCAGCGGGCGTTCTACACCGGGTTCGAAGCCACCCCCTTCACACCCCGGTACCGGCAGCTGACCGTCGCTCGTGTCACGGCGCGCAACGCCCACAAAGCGTTCGTGGGCGGATGCGCGGTCTCCGACACCTGGCTGGCCCGGGACGAACGGGCCGTCGACCGCGAAGGGGTGCTGAGCAGCCTCGGGCTGGACCCCGCGCTGCCGGTCTTCTACCACGCCGCACGCTACGACGTGCACCACAAGGGCCAGCTGGAGATGGTCCGCGCCATCGAGCACGTGCTCAGCAGCGGGCGCCGCGCGAGCTTCCTGCTGCGCTGCGTCACTGCCTCCGGGGCCGACCCGTACTTCCAGCAGGTCGCGGACGCCTATCCCGGGCACCTGCACCTGGCCTGGGACATGGTGGACGAGGACACCCTGTTCGAACAGGCCTGCGTCGCCGACTACTGCGTCTTCCCCTCCAAGTACGAACTCGACACGTTCCTCCTCGCCCAAGGCGAAGCCATGGCCTGCGGCGCGGTGCCCATCGCCACGGCCCAGTACGGCACCAGCCACTTCGGGCACGCCTACGACATCCGTGAGCCGAACGCGACCGGCTTCGCCGTCGACCGATCCTTCGAGGAGGACGACGCCCTGCTCACCGAGGCTCTCATCGACCGCATGAACCAGGCGATCGATCTCTTCACCGGCGAACCGGAGGAATACGCGCGGCTGTCGCGCAATGCGCGGCGCACCGCACGCCTGTTGACCTGGGAGCGCAGCGCCGCACAGCGTGGTGCGCACTTCCGCGCGTTGATCGCCCCCCACGCCGCCCCGCCGCCACGGCGGGCCGACCCGCTCCCCCGGCCGCAGGCCGCGCCGGCGGTCCAGGCGGCCATGGGCGTGCACACCGGATCCTGGAGCATCTCGCTGCAGTCCGCGGACGCCCGGCGGGTGACGGCGTTCGTCCCCGGGCACACGGCGGACGCCGCCCCCCTCGCCCATGCCCTGCGGCCCACCGGCGACGGCTTCGTCGGAACGTACCCCGGCGAAGCCCCCGCAGAAGGTCTGGCCCTGCTGATCGCCTTGCCGCGCGGCCGATATCACTGGGAAGTCGTGACACCCGCCGGCTCGGCGCACCCCTGAGCGCGCGGCCGCGCGAAGCAGTCGTCGCGTCCGACCCGGTCCGGCGGGCCGGACGAATCACCATGCAGCAGCCCGGCCAGCCGCTCCGCACCCGCCGCGGCCGCCACCTCCTCCAGCGGGACCGGTCTGCCGTCGCCGTCGGCGATCGGGTACTGCCAGTTGGGGTGCTCGTCGAAGGTGCCGGGCAGGTTCTGTGCCCGCACATCGCCCACCGTGTCCGGCAGCCACACACCAAGCAGACGCGCCGGGGTGTGTGCCAGGTAGGCGTGCAAGGCCTCGGCGTCCGACAGAGCGCACGGATCCTCGCCCGCCGATGCGGGCGTGCGCACGCGGGCACGCTGCAGCTCCTCCCCCCACTGGGCGATCTCGTGCTCGGCGGCGCGCCGCTCCCGCTCAAGGGGCCCCTTCAGCATGCCCAGCCGATGGCGCAGTGCCAGGTCGCTGCCGCTCAGCCGGGCGGCTGTGCTGGGCAGGTCGTGCGTGGTGAGGGTCGCCAGGCATGCGGCGCGCCAGTGCTCCGCTGCCAGCGGGCGTCCGCTCGCGTCCTTCTCGAACCAGAGCACCGAGGTTCCCAGCACGCCACGACCGGCCAGTTCCTCGCGCACGCCGTCCTCGACGGTGCCCAGGTCCTCTCCGATCACCTGCACACCCGCGCGACGGGCCTCCAGGGCCAGTACGGCGAGCATCGCCTCATGGTCGTAACGGACGTACGCGCCCTCGCTCAGCGGACGGCCCCGCGGCACCCACCACAGGCGGAACAGCCCCAGCACATGGTCCATCCGCACGGCTCCCGCATGCCGCATCACGCCGCGCAGCATTTCGGCGAACGGGGCGTAGCCGGCCTCGGCGAGGCGGTCGGGCCGCCATGGCGGCTGTTGCCAGTCCTGCCCCTGCGCGGTGAAGGCGTCCGGTGGTGCGCCGACCGTGACGTCCGGTGCGAAGAACTCCCGGAACATCCATGTGTCGGCGCCGCCGGGGTGCGCGCCGACCGCCAGGTCGTGCACGATCCCGACACCCATACCGGCGTCCTTCGCCACGCTCTGCGCCGTCCGCAGCTGCTCGTCGACCGCCCACGCCAGCCAGCGATGGAACTCCACCTCGGCCGTCAGGTCGCGGCGAGCCTTCTCCACCGCGGCGCCCCGGGGATCGCGGAGCTGCGCGGGCCACTCGCGCCAGTCCGCTCCGTGCCGCTCGGCCAGCGCGCAGAACGTCGCGAAGTCGATGAGCCGCTGCCCCTCTCTGCGCGTGAACTGCTCGTACGCGGCCTGGCGTCCGGGCCCGCGCGGTACGCGATGGATCAGGGCGAGGGCCTCCTGTTTGACGGCCCACACCGCGTCACGGTCGATCAGGGCGCCGCCGGTGAGCACCCGCGCCCGCAAGTCCGCGCCGGCGTCGACCAGTTCGGCGGCCCGGAGCCGATCGGCACCCCGGAGGTAGGCGAACTCCGTCACCGCCTCCACGCGCAGGTGCACGGGGTCGGGGTAGCGGCGGGAGGAGGGCCAGTACGGCGAGTGGCCGGCCGTGGCGGCGGGCAGCATCGTGTGCAGCGGGTTGACCAGTACGAACCCCGCTTCGAGGCTTCGCCCCGACCACCCGGCGATGTCCGCCAGGTCGGCGAGGTCCCCCATGCCCCAGGACCGCTCGGAGAGCGCCGAGTACAGCTGCACGGTGAAGCCCCAGGTCCGATCGGGCAGGGCACCGATCCGGTCGGGGGCCGAGATGAGCGGTGCCGTGGCGGTCCTCTCCCCCGTCCGCAGGTGCAGGGTGTGGTAGCCGGGCGTGAGCGCGGTGGGCAGGGTGCGCTTCCCGGGGGCCGTTCCGGGGCCGGGGACCTCACGTCGTCCGCCGTCCTCCAGCTCGATCCACACCTGCGCCGCGTCGTCGGCGTCCAGTGTCGTCCGGTGGCCGGGCCTCACCACGACGCACGGCGGGAGCAGGCGCCGTGCCCGCGCCTGTCGAGCGTGCTCCAGCGCGGTGCGCACGAGCGCCGGGGTACCGGCGTCCACGTCCAGTGCGGCGAGCACGTCGGTCAAAGTCGTGGCGGGCACGGAGACACGACGGCCGTCCCATGTCGTGTAGGAGGTGTCGACACCGTGCAAGCGGGCGAGTGCGGCCAGGTCGTCCGACGGGGTGGGAGAGCTGCTGGCATCGGTCACGGAGGTACTCCACGTGGGCGGGGAAGGGGGGACGGCACGGACCCGGTCGTGGTCAGCGCAGCGCGAACACCTGGGTGGGATGGCGGGAGGGGTCGCCGGGTCGCAGGTGCAGTTCGCCGCGCGAGGGGAACATCACGGCGGCGGCGACCGTGCGCTCCCGCCTGATGTCGCCGTTGTCGGCGACACACAGCGGTGGTGCCGACAGGACGCCGAAATGGTCTTCCGCCGATGCGTCGGCGGGCAGCGTGGCCAGCCGCATCCGGCACGCTTCCAGCCGTTTGACCGAGGAGCGGCGGGCGAAGACGTTGACCTCGTCGTGCGGCGCGAGATCCGGGTGCAGGAAGTGGTTGGTGTGCAAGGTCTGCGGGCCGTCACAAAAGCGCCATCGCCCCTCCAGGTGCTCGGCCCAGACGGCCCGACTGCTGTCGCACAGGGTCAGGGAGCGCGAGCTGGCCAGCGGCAGGGTCTGCAGCAGCGCGACAGCCTCGTCCACGGTGCCGGCGCGATCGAGCAGGTGCCGGACGGCCAGGTAGGGAGGTACTCCGGGCCGCCAGGTCCCGCCGAGGACGAGGTTGATCCCGACGGCCAGTCCGGAGCTGTTCAGACCGAGGTAGCCGAGCAGTCCCCCGAAGCTGAGCAGCAGGACCCGGCGGCGGGATCCGGTGGGGGCGACGTCCAGCACGGTGATCTGGTCGTCGAGGTCGCCGTTGAGGTCGACGGTCTGAGCCAGCACGGGCCGTCCCCCCGCCGCTGTGCCGGAGCGGGCATATGTGGTGCAGTCGCCCATGGTCGGCACCTTGCGGTAGCCCATGATTTCGCGGCGCAGCTGCAGCAGATACGCCTCGGCGAGGCTCAGGCCGGCTCCTTCGGCCAGCCCCTCGATCTCTCGCGCGATGTCGGGCACCGCGTCCTCGATCGCCGTGCGGTACGCGGCGATCGTCGGGGACAGCTCGGCCGCGGTGACCGGCCTGGGCAGGATGTGGTTCAGCCGGCACAGGGCGTCGTGGAGGAAGGCTCGCAGGGCGGGTGCGCGCTCGCGGCCGTGCGCCCGGCCGAGGTCGAAGGGAGCGCCTTCGGCCCGTATCCGGGGGAGCGACTCCGTGGGCACGGTTCACGCCGCCGGGGCGTCGGCGGGCTCGACGCCCGTGAGCAGTCGTTCCTTGACGCCGGGCCACTCGGCGCGCAGGACGCTGTAGAAGATGGCGTCGCGGCGACGGCCGCCGGGCATGAAGTTGAAGCTGCGCAGCGTGCCCTCTTCGACGGCGCCGATGTTGCGCAGTCCGCGTCGCGCCTGCTCGTTGAGGATGTCGGTCTTGAATTCGACGCGTTCGGCGCCGAGCACCTCCATGGCGTGCCGCAGCAGAAGGTACTTGGCCCACCGGTTGACGCCCTTGCCCCGGAAGTCCCGGCCGAGCCAGGACCAGCCGATCTCCAGGCGCCGGTCGGCCTCGGCCATGTTGCCGAAGCTCATGCTGCCGGCGGCACGGCCGGTGCTCTTGTCGACGACGACGAACACCACGCGCCGTCCGGCGCGCTGGTCGGCGAGTGCCGCGTCGAAGAAGGCGTGGTAGTCCTCGCTGGTGTCGACCCGGCTGACGAAGTAGCGCCAGATGTCCGGGTCGAGCGCCACCGCGTGCAGCGCCTCGCGGTCCTGCTCGGTGACGGGACGCAGGCGGACGTGCTCGTTCTCCAGCGTCGTGGCCGCGGAATCGTTCCAGTTCATGTCGGTGGCCCCTGTGGGTGTGTGGTGACGGCTCGGGCGTGGTCAGGCGGTGAGACCGTGCGCGCGGTCCTGGAGTTCGGCCGCGAAGGCCGTGCGGATCTTGTGGCGCAGCGGCTTGTACTGGGAGGACAGCAGACCGTTGTCGACGGAGAAGGGCTCCGGGGCCACGACGGCCCGGCTGATGCGCTCATGGCGTGCGCCCAGCGCGTTGACCGCCTTGAGGTGTGCGGTCACGGCTGCTTCGTGCGCGCTGCCCGGGGCGGGTGAGACGACGGCCACGAGTTCGCCGCCGCCGGGGCTGAAGAGCACGCACTCGTCTATCGCCGGGCTCTGCCGCATCCGGTCCTCGATGGGCCGCACCGCGACGTTGCGTCCGTTGTCGAGCGCGATGACGTCGTCGGCACGGCCGGTGATGTACAGGAACCCGTCGGCGTCGAGGTGTCCGACGTCCCCGGTTCTGACCGTCGCGTCGGGCGCGAAGACCCGCTCGGACGCCCCCGGGTCGGCATAGCTGTAGCGCCGGTTGACGGGGAAGTCGCTGCGCACGCTGATGTTGCCGTGCTCGTCCAGCAGGACGGTCTTCCCGGTCACGACCTGCCCGACACTGCCCTCCCGGGCGGCGCCGGGGCGGTTCTTGGTGACGATGCAGGTCTCGTTCATCCCGTAGCCCTCGTAGATGGGCAGCGCGCAGGACGTGAAGAAGCGCAGCATGGCGCGACCGGCCGGGGCCGATCCCGTCCACAGGTAGCGGATGCGCCCGCCGAACAGACGCCGCGCCGCCTGACGCAGCGCCTGCGCACGCTCCTCCTCGGCCACGTCCGTCGTCTGCGCCTCGATGTGCCGTTTGGCCAACTCGTAGAAGGCGGGTACGCCCATGACCACGGTGGGCCGGGTGCGCCGCAGCGCCGGCAGGGCCGATCCGTAGGAGCTGATGGTGAGGTCGTGTCCGAAGCCCAGCGCCGAGTACAGCCAGTAGCGCTGCTGCAGGAGTGACAGCGGCAGGAAGACGAACAGCTCGTCGTCGTGACCGTGCGCGAACATCTCCTGGACCGCGTTCAGTGAGCTGTCGATACTGCCCGCCGTGGCGGCAAGTCCCTTGGGCGTGCCGGTGCTGCCCGAGGTGAACTTGAGCGTCGTCTCGTCGTCCGGCCCGTACGACACCGGCGGCAGGTCACCCGAGATGTCGTCGAAGGCCAGTCGGCGGGCCTGCGCCATGGGCAGCACCCTGGGGTCGGGGCCGTCCTCGTCGCTGAACAGCAGCTTCAGGCCGTAGTTGTCCAGAAGGCTTCGGTCCGGGGTGAACTTTCCCGCTTCGAAGCCCGCCGTCATCACTCCGAGCCGCAGGGCCGCCAGGTCCAGCAGCACCCACTCGAGCGAGTTGCGGGCCAGGATGCCGATGCGGTCTCCGCGTCGAAGACCCCGGCGCCGCAGCTGCAGGGCGAGGCGGCCCGCCAGGTCGTACAGCTCCTCCAGGGCGTAGGTCTCGGTGGGGCCGGCACCGCGGAAGGAGATGTGGTGTCCGGGCTCGGGGGGCCCGGAGACGATCCGGTTGAGAACTGACCGTGTCATGCCGCGTCGGCCCCCTGCAGCCGCACCGGAGTGAAGAACACCGTCTCACTCAGGTCGACGGGCGTGCCGGGCTCCAGCAGCCGCACCGTCCGGGGCCACTGGAGCGGCTCGGGGTCGCCGAGGGCGAGAGCCAGCTTCTTCGCGAACCGGGGTACGACCGGTGCGGCGCACTGGGCCAGCAGCCGCGCCGCGGCCAGTTCCAGGGCCATGGTGGTCCGTGCCTCGCTGCTCCAGCGCTCGATGCCCGAGGCAGAGCCTTCCTCGCGGCTGAAGCGAACGGCGTCCTGGACCAGGCCGTGCAGTTCCTCGGCGGCCTGGTTGAGCGAGAACCCGTCCGGGCCGAGGGCCGTGGTCAGGGCGCGGCGCCGGGTCTCCAGACGGTTCAGGAACGCCGAGTGCTCGGGGCGCCACATCCCGGCGTCGGGTGCGGTGCCGTCGTACTCCTTGGCCACGCGCTCCCCCACCTGGTTCAGCCACTGCTGCCAGGTGCCGATCAGGTCCGCTTCGACCAGGGCGGTGAAGGAGGCGGACCGGAAGTCGCTGCGGCGGCCCTCCGGGCGGGTGCGGGCGAGGAAGTACCGTACGGCGTCCACGGAGTCCTCGGTGAGGATGTCCTTGCCCCAGATCGCGTGGCGGCGGCTGGTGGAGAACTTGCTGCCCTCGAGCAGGTAGAACTCGTTGACGTGGTAGTCGATGTCCGCCTTCCACCCGGGATGGGCGAGCCTGTACAGCGCGGGGTACAGGACCGAGTGGTAGAAGCTGTTGTCGTAACCGAAGAAGTGGACGATCTTCCAGTCGTCCTCGGGCGTCCGTGCCTTCCAGGGGCGGTCGAGACGGCGCCCCAGCGACTGGATGCCGTGCAGGAACCCGTAGGCCATCTCCGGCCACACCCAGATCGACTGCGCCGGCACATCGGTCTGGGAGGGCTGCACCCCCCAGGTGGAGGGGTGGGTGACGGCCACGTCGTGGCGGCCTCGCCGGAAGACGCGGTGGGCCAGCTCCCGCAGTCGCGCCGGTACGCGACCGAGCCCGTGGTGGGCCTCGATGTCCGCCCGGTGCTCGTGCAGAGGCAGCATGTACCGCGTGACGGTCCCCGTCGTCGGTGTGCGGCCGTCGGTCGCGGCCACCGGGTCGCTCAGGTCGACGACGGAGTTGGGCTCGCCGCACTCCTCGCAGATGTTGCCGCTGGTGCCGCTGGAGCAGGTCGGGCACACACCGGTGACGTCGACCTCGTACAGATAGCGTCCGGAGGCGTCGAACAGCGCCGGCGCCTGCTCGGCGGTGATTCCTCCCGAGGCCACGAGCTGGGAGAAGAAGTCCCGAAGGCCGTCGCGGTAGTCGTCGCCCTCGGCATGGGTCGCCGTGTACTGGTCCGGTTCGATGTCCATCAGCCTCAGCGTGGCGGCGATCTCCGCGCTGTAGTGGGCGGCCGTGTCGGCCGGCTCATGGCCGTCACGGCGGGCGGCCGCCTCGACATAGCTCTGGTAGTCGTCGCTGCCGGTCAGGTGCCAGGCCTGTGCCCCGTTCATCCGCTGGAACCTGACGTAGGCGTCTGCCCCCAGGTAGGGCCCGGACAGGTGGCCGAGGTGAAGATCGCCGTTGGGGGTGGGAGGTGTGGAGAAGACGAACTGGGGGCGGTCCGTGAGCCGGTCCGCCCGCGTAGAGGCTCCGGCGGCGCGTTCGGCGTCGCGCCAGTACAGGGTGAGGAAGACCAGATCCTCCTCGCCCGTGTTCTGCAGGACGTGCGTCTCGAACGGCTCGAAAACGATCATCGAGCCGGCGGCGACCTCCCGCCGCCGGCCGTCGACGACGACGTCGCCGCTGCCGGCGGTGACGACGAACACCTCGGTCTCGTCGTGCCGGTCGGGGTCCGACGCCCGGCCGGGGGCGACGCGGCCCCATCCGGCGCCCACTCCGGCGCCTTCGATGCCTGCCATCTCGATGCCGAGTGCGGCACGCAGGGCAGCCGTGTCGTAGGTGCTGATGATCACGGGTGACTCCTCGGAACAGTCGTAGGGCACAGCAGCCGGGCCGCGTCCGCGGCGATGGCCGGTGCGAGCCGGTATCCGGAGCCGTTGGCCGCCCCGGCGAAGATCACGTTCATGAAGTCGTCGACGGGCCGCACCACAGGGACCCGGTCGGGGCTGTAGGCGTCGCAGAAGACGCGGCCCGTGGTGCACAGCGGCACCAGCTCGGGGGCGAACCGGTCCAGTACGGACCGTGCTTCGGCGAGCTCCACCGGTGTCAGACAGTGATCCGTCCCGTCGGGCCGGACGTCCCACTGTGCGCACGTGTAGCTGAAGAGCCAGTGGCCGCGGTGGTGGACGGGCAGCAGGAAGGCGTCGTCGTCCTCGAAGACGACCGCCCCGTCCGTCGGGCGTGGCCGACGCTCGACATGGAGCGCCACGACCTTCTTGACCCGCAGTCCCAGACCGGCGGTCCACGGCTGCCAGGCCGTCTCCTTCAGCCAGGGACCGGGCGCGAGGAGCACCTTGGACGCCGTCAGCGTGGCGCCCGAACTCAGGGCGAGGCCGACGCCGTCGGGGCGGGAGTCGACGGTGACGACCCGGGTGCCCTCCAGGAACCGCACCGCGGGGCGCAGTTGTGCGGCGAGGCACTGGGTCAGGGCGTGCACATCCGCGTACTGGCCGCCGTCCACCTGCCAGGCACCGCTGCCCTCGGGCAGGTGGACGCGGCCGGCCGGTCCGTGGGGGAGCCGGTCCGTGCGGTGCAGTGTGCCGGGCAGATAGTGCTCCGCCAGCCGGTCGGCCCCGGCGGTGGCGGCGACAACCGTCGTGTCCAGCCCGAAGATGGGCAGAGCCGGGTCCTCCTCCTTCAGCGTGCGGTAGTAGCGCTCGCTGTGCTCGGCCATGGCTCGCACGGCAGCCGAGGAACCGCGGGGGAAGTGCAGGCCCGCCGACCGTCTGCTCGCACCGGCGGCGACCGCGTCGCGCTCGATGACGGCGATCGAGGCGCCGGGGAAGCGGGCGAGTGTCTCGCGCGCCGTCACACAGCCGAGGATGCCCGCGCCGACAATGGCGACGTCGACGTGGTCCGCCGCCGTGCGCCGCGCCCGGTCCGTCCCCGTCAGGCCGCCCATGACGCCTCCGCAGGGGTCTTGGCGGACCACTCGATGAAGGACGGCCGCTGCTCGTCGGAGCGGGTCCCTCGCAGCCGGTCCGCGATGCGCTGGCTGCGGTAGGCGTTGAGGCTCAGATTGGGGTCGGCCAGCCCGCGCTGTCCGCGCGTGGCATTCTGCACGAAGATCTTTCGTTCGGCCGGCCCGTCCCAGCGCACCGCGTAGCCGTCGTCGACGCGCAGTTCCTCGCCCTCGTGCTCCAGCCGGCCGGCGAGGGGATGAAGGAACGACATGTCGGCGGGCCTGAACCCGGTGGCCCAGACGACGACGTCGGCGTCGACGAGTTCCTGCTGGTCCGGCTGGTCGTGGTGGGCGAGGGACAGCTCCCATCCCCGGGCGTCCGCGCCGGCCACCGCCTCCACCGACCGGTTGGGATACAACGCGAAGCGGTCGGTGGCCTCCTGGACGAACCGCAGGACGTACAACCGCTGGTAGATCTCGCGCAGCGTGCTCTCGGAGATGCCGTCGCTGGAGAGGACCATGTCGTGGTTGAAGGCCTCGCGCACCGAGCGCTCCTGCCGGAAGAAGTGCTCGGAGTGGCACGGCATGTAGAAGTCGTTGGTGAAGGGCGAGTCGTCGATGGGGAAGAAGTTGGCCCGGCGCGACACCCAGGTCACCCGGCGGGGCATCTGGGTGCCGGTACGGGACAGCAGGTCCAGCACCGCCTCCGCACCCGACTGGCCGCCGCCCACGACACACACACGCTTGCCCCCCAGGGCACCGTCGCGCCGGACGAAGTCGTTGACGTGGAACTGGGTGCGCGCCGAGGCGGAGGCTTGGGGAGGCAGCCAAGGCCGCGTCCCGACACCTACGGCGAGGTTGTCGGCGCGAACCGTGCGCCGGTTCGTGCGCACCACGAACTCGGTGTCGAAACCGACCGATCGGACCTCTTCACCGAAGGCGATGTTGGGGTTCCGCTCGCTCGCCCACCTCATGTAGTTGCGGAACTCCTGCCGGGGCAGCGCGTCGAACTGGGCGTTCAGGAAGTGGTAGATCTTCCCCTGGTCGTGCAGATAGGCCAGGAAGGAGAAGGGGTTCGTCGGCTCGGCCAGGGTGACGAGGTCCTTGAACAGCGACACCTGAAGGGACGTTCCGGGAATCTGCTGTCCCTCGTGCCAGCCGAACTCGGCCTTCTTCTCGAAGAAGATGTTGCGCACCCCACGGTGCCCGTGCAGCAGGGAGGCAAGACTCAGGTTGGCCGGACCGACGCCGATGCCGACGCAAGTGTAGTGCGGGTCTTTTCGTTCGGTCGCATTGCGTGCCATAGCCGGAGTTCGCCCTTCTGAACCGAGAGACACGGGAGGAGAACCTCGTGGGCGAGCTGCCTCGCCACACCTGCGGCCCCTGAAGGTAGGTGTGCAGGTTCTGCCCCATCCTTCGACGTGCGGCGCCCGCAGCGGCAGCCCCTCCTTCGGGTATGCCTGCCGCGCCAGGGCCCAACGGGCGCCCATTGGCGCCTTGGCCGCCGTCCGGCCGACGGCAAGCCTGTTCCTCAGCACGCCGCCGCATCTCGACGCCGGCGCAACGAGGAAGGACTCGGTACACATGGACGGTGCCAAGGTGCTCTCGGAGACGACACCGGACGCGACCGCGGGGCGCGACATCACCCGTGAGGTGATCCGGTCGGTGGCCGCCATGACCAGGCGGCGGCCCGAGGACATCACCGGGGCGACCCGCTTCCACCAGGACCTGGACTTCGACTCCACCAACGTCCTGGAACTGCTGATGCGTCTGGAAGCCGATCTGGACATCGAGTTCGACCCCGACACGTTCGGCACCAGCGCCTTCGAGACGGTCGACAGCCTGGCCGCGCACGTACGCACGGTCTTCGGCGCCTGACCGCCGCCGCGACACAGGAAGGCGAAGGCATGCTCCCGCTCCCGGCCGAGCCGCACCCACGGCTCCCCCTGCGCGACACCGCCCGGTGCGAGGGACCGCGCTCCGCGCTCCTGGCCTTTCACCGACAGGCCGGGCCCCACACGCTTGTCTGCGGACCGGCAGGCCATGTCCTCGCCCCCCAGGAGCTGGTCGCCGACGCCACCCAGGTCACTATGGCCGGGCGGACGAGTGCGCGGGTCCCGGCCCGTGAACGCGATCTCACCTCCGCGCTGCTGGCCCGGCTCGGACTGGCCGCCTTCCACTTCCCTCACCCGCAGCACGCGGACCGCTGCGCCGACGATGCCGTCCTGTGGCTGCGGCTCGGCCTGACCCAGCACCTGATGGGGGCTGTGCTGGCCCATCTCGGCGAGCGCACCGTCGGCGACACGGCGCTCCTCCGGCAGCCCACGACCAAGAGCGCACTGGCCGAGGTGGCCGTCGCGCTCCTGGAGGCGGAGAGCGGCCTGCGCGACGCTGCGGCCGACGGCCCGGACGACACCACGCTGCGCCTGCTGCACCGGCAGTTGACCACCTCGGACGAAGCGCTGCTGAAACTGCTCGGCGCGAACGGGCTGACCGCCGCCGGTCCCGGCGCCACCGCCTATGTCTCCCAGGTCCTGGCCGACCTCTACGCTCCCCCTCTCCCTTCACCGGAGGCAGCGTGACCCGCCTCGAACACCGTCTTCGCGTCCTGCAGCAGTACGTCCGTGACGAGGCGCCCGCGCTGCGAGCCGCCGCACAGGAACTGGATGGACACCCCGATGGTTCGACTCTGTACCCGCAGGTTCCGCTACTGGATCGCCTCGCAACGCTGCAGATCCCACGCCGGTACGCGCAGGATCCCCTGGTGATCGAAGGCCATGAGTACTTCCTCACCTCCGCCGTCGAACGGGTGGTCTTCCATGAGGAGGCCTCCGCCCACGGTGACGCGGCCCTGCTCCTGTCGGCACCCGGCTCGCTGACCGCGGGCATGCTCGTCGCCGCCCTGGGCGACGACGCCCAGCAGCGCATGTTCTTCGACCGAGTACGGGCGCGTCCCACCTGGACCTTCCTCGCCATGACCGAGCCCCAGGGCGGCTCCGACGCGGCCAACCTGCGCACGACGCTCACCCCCTGCGACGACGGCTTCCGGCTCAACGGCACCAAACGCTTCATCGGCAACGCCCACCGTGCCCCGCTCGGGGTCGTCACCGCTCGGACCGGCCCGGGCCCGCTGGGTATCCGGTGCGCCATCGTGGACACCTCCCACCCCACGTGCAGCGCCGGGCCCCTCGCGACACTCGGCATGCGGGGGGCGCTGGGCACCCTGGACTTCCGCGACGTCCCCGTGCCGGAAGCGCATCTGCTGGGCCGGCACCTCTCCCCCACACGCCGCGGGATGTGGGGCTGGCTGCACGCCTTCAACCCCCTGCGCTGCGTGGCGGCGGCCATGGGCGTGGGCATCGCCCGCGCCGCCCATTCCTACGCCCGGCAGCACCTGCCGCAGCGCCATGACGCTCTTCGGCGACGCCTCGACACGCTCGGTGCCCGCATCCGGGGCGTGCAGAGTCTGACCAGGCACGCCGCGACAGCCGTCGATGCCGACCCCGCGAACGCCCATCTGCCCGCAGCGGCCAAGACCGCCGCCGCCGGACTGGCCGTCGAGGCCACGTCCACCGCGCTGCGTCTGCTGGGCCCCGCAGCCCGGCTGGAGCATCCGCTGCTCGACAAGTGGGCCCGCGACGCCTTCGGCATCGAGTGCATGGAGGGCACCTCCCACGTCCAGGCGATGACCGTGTTCAGCGCCCTCGCCCGCACCGACACCGCGCTTCGGTGAACCGGCCGACTCACCCGGGGCCCGGGGAGGAGGACACCGTCATGGACATCGAGGGGCGCACAGATGCCGTACATCTGTGGTACATCGCTCTCGACGCACTGTCCTGCGGCGCTGACCGGCACCTGAACAGGGCACTCGGCCCCGAAGAGCGCGACCGCCGTGCCACGTACCCCGACCCCCGCAGCCGCGCCCGTTTCACCGCGGCCCACGGCGCCCTGCGTATCCTGCTGGGCCACTTCCTCGGCATACCGGCCGCCGAGGTGCGCATGCGGTGCGGCCCGCTGGGCAAGCCCGCGCTGCCGCCGGACGGTCCGCCCGTCCACTTCAGCCTCTCCCACACCCGCGGCCACGCCGTTGCGGCGGTGTCGGTCGGCCGAGAGGTCGGTGTCGACCTCGACCAGCCCAGGAACGGTTTCCCGCTGGAAGCCTTCGCCTGCCGCTACTTTCCCCCTGTGGAACGCGACTTGGTGCTCGGCGCACCCCGCGGGGAGCGTCAGCGCCTCTTCCTCACCCTGTGGACTCGCAAGGAAGCACTGGTCAAAGCCGCGGGAGCGGGCATAGCCGTGGGAGTGCGCCAGCAGGTCGGCGCGACCGGCGACACGGCGGTGGTGCGGGCGACCCATCCACGGATGCGGGGCACCTGGCACATCCAGGACCTCGACCCGCCCGTCGGCGTCGGCGCCGTCGCCCTCGCACACCGCCGCCCCTATCGCGTCATCACCCACGACTGGGCCACCGACCGTCCCTGAACCGTCCCTGAACCGTTCGTGCCCCGACAGGGCACCCCGCCATGCTGCCGCCAACCGCCATACGCAAAGGATGGAAACCGATGATCGTACTGGGCCTGAGCGGTCTTCCCTACGCGCAGGATCACCTGCTCAAGAACACCACCGACCCGCACCCCCTGGACGAGCGCAACGTCCAGGGTCTGGACAGTGCGGCCTGTCTCGTCGTCGACGGCCGGGTAATCGCCGCGGCCGCCGAGGAGCGCTTCGACGGCGACAAGGGAACCGGACGGTTCCCCGCGAACGCCGTCGACTACGTCCTGCGCGAGGCCGGTATCGACAAGGACGACGTCCAGGCGATCGCGCACGGGTTCAACTACGACCGTCACCGGCGCCTTTTCGCGGGCTCACAGGACTACTTCGACGCCGTCCTGAGCAGCGCGACGATGCTGGAGTCGCTGCACGACGCGGGCTGGGGCAACGTTCAGGAGCGCTTCCACGCCGTGGACCACCACCTCGCCCACGCCGCGTCCGCCTACTACCCGAGCGGTTTCGCCTCCGCGTTGTGCATCGTCTCCGACGGCATGGGGGAAACGGAGTCCCTGTCGGTCTTCCGGGCGCGCGACGGGCACCTGGAGAAGCTGCACTCCCAGCCGATCTCCCAGTCCCTGGGCCTGCTGTACTCCATCTGCACCCGCTTTCTGGGCTTCGCGTCCAACTCCGACGAGTACAAGGTCATGGGCCTGGCCGCATACGGAGACCCGGTACCCTTCCGGGAGTTGTTCGACACACTCGTCACGTTCGACGACACCGACGGCGCCATCCAGGTCAACTGGCCGAGCGGCGCCCTCGGCAACCCGGAACTCGGGTATCCGAAGGCCATGCAGTACCTGGAGAGCGTCGCCTTCCCGTCGCCCGCCCAGAACGGCGAGGTCGTCACCGAGCAGGCCGACTTCGCCGCAGCCCTGCAGGCCCGCCTCACCGCCGTGCTCACCTCCCTCACGAACCACTGGCTGCGGCGCACCGGGGAGACCTCCCTGTGCCTGGCGGGCGGCACGTTCCTCAACTGCAAGGCCAACCAGGCCCTTTGCGACCTGCCGGCCGTCGAGCGCGCCTTCGTCCAGCCCGCCTCGGGCGACGACGGGACCGCGCTGGGAGCAGCCCTGCACATCACGCAGGAGCTGGGTGCCCCGTACGTCGGCCGGCCCGAAGGCTTCCAGCCTTACACGGGCCCGTCCTACACCACCGACGAGGTACGTCAGGCCCTGCAGGAGCGCTCCGAGCACGGCGGCATCGACTGGACGTACGTCGGCCTCGGCGACGACTACTACACAGCGGCCGCCCGGGACCTCGCCGAGGACCGGATCATCTCCTGGTTCCACGGCCGCATGGAGTTCGGCCCGCGCGCGCTGGGCAACCGGTCCATCCTCGGCCTTCCCAAGGGCGATCGGATCAAGGAACGCATCAACAGCCTGGTGAAGTTCCGCGAGCCGTTTCGCCCCTTCGCCCCGGCGGTCCTGGACGAGGACCGCGACCGGCTCTTCGAGACCCGAGCCTTCGCACCCACCCGCTACATGCTGTGCACCGCCCGCGTGCGCGAGGACCAGCGCGCCGCCGTGGCCGGAATCGTCCACGCGGACGGATCCGCCCGCATCCAGGACGTCCGCGAGGAGTACAACCCCGGCTTCTGGGCGCTGCTGAAAGCGGTCAAGAGGCAGACCGGCACGGGCTGTGTCGTCAACACCTCCTTCAATGTCAAGGGTCAGCCGCTCATCATGGATCCCCGCACCGCGATCGACACCTTCCTGCGCACGTCCCTGGACCGTCTCTACATCGAGGGCTTCATCGTCCAGAAGGCCGCCACCAGCACCTCCTGACCCGCAGCGGCACCGGCACCGGCACCGGCACCGGCACCGGCACCGAGGACGGAAACGGCAGCTGCCGTTTCCGTCCGCCCGAAATCCCTTCCGATTCGATGCCGCCTCGACAAGACTCGGACGCGATACCGAGTGATTTTCGAGGAGCCCACCATGTTCCGTGCCAGAGCCGCTCTCCGTACCGGCCTCATCCTCGCCGCGGTCGCCTGCCTCCCGGTCCTGGTCGTCCAGGCCTCTTCGGCCGGCGCACCCGCGCACTCGGGCGGCACCGCCGTGGCCATCGCCAGCGGCTCCATGGTGTGGGACTGACCTCATGATCTGGGACTGAACGATCTGGGACCGACCCGGGAAGCGGGCGCACCCGCCGCGCTCAGGCCCGGCAGAGCGGCAGGCCGCCGTGGTGGGCGGCCATCTCGCGGAACAGGGCGGGGATGTCCAGCGGGTCGCCGGGCGCCGCGCCGAGCGCCTCGGCGTAGGCGCGGTGCAGATTGGGCACGAGGCGCTCGGCGTCGAGCAGGTCCGCGTACGGACCCGGTCCGGCCTCCCGCACGGTCTGCAGCGGGGTGAGGCCGGCCGCGATGCCGTCGGCCGCGAGGCGCTGGAGCCGACGCAGATAGGCCTCGTTGACGTCGAGCAGCTCCGGGCCGCCGACCGGGCCGTGCCCGGGCACGACGGTGACGGCGTCCAGCGCGCGCAGCCGCGCGAGGGCCTCGATCGAGCCGGACACGGACCCCATCGGGCAGAACGGCGTGACGCCGGACATCACCAGGTCGCCGGCGAACACGACCCGTTGCTCGGGCAGCCACACGGCGGTGTCACCGGTGGTGTGGGCGGGTCCCGGATGCAGCAGCCGGGCCTGCCGGGCACCCACGTGGAGGGTCATCCGGTCCCGGTAGGTGACGCCGGGCACGACGATCTCCAGATCACCCCAGCACACGTCGGGCCACAGGCCTGTCAGATGTGTCCCGGCCGCGGCGGCCTCCTCGCGGGCCCGCTCGTGGCCGACGACGAGGGCCTCGGGGAACACGAAGTTGCCGAAGGTGTGGTCGCCGTGGAAGTGCGTGTTGACGACCCACCGCGGCGGCCGTCCCGCCAGGCTCAGGACATGCTCCCTGAGCCTGCGGGCCCGCGCCTCGGTGGCCACGGTGTCGATCAGGAGGCACTCGCCGTCCGCCACGAGGAGCCCGGCGTTGTTCAGGCACCAGCCGCCGTCGGGCTGCACATAGGCGTGGACGCCGTCGGCGACCTCGCTGAACCGGCCTGCGGTGGGGTCGTGGTCCGGCGCGGCGGCGCCCGCCGGCGGCCGCGGACCCGGCGACGCGCTTGTCACGGTGGACTCCTCGGTGGATCGGCTCACGTGGGCGGGCGGGTCAGGCCGCGGCGCGCGCGGCCAGTGCCCCGTTGACGAGGTCGAGGTACTGGCGCGGTGTCTGCGCCTCGGCCAGCGCCTCCTCGTCGAGCAGCACGTCGTGGTCGCGCTCGATGACGCCGGTGACCTGCAGCAGCGCCAGGGAGTCGTAGCCCAGGTCCAGGAACGAGGTGTCCAGCGTGCCCTCGTCCAGCACGGCCCCCTCGTCGTCGCCCGCGGCCTCGCGCAGCAGGTCGGCGAGTACGGTCAGCTCGAGCCGTTCCATGGTGTTCCTCATCTCTCGGTCGCGTCACCTGAAGTCGTGCGGGTCTCAGCGGTACGTGCCTCAGCTCGCGCCGCGCACGACCGTCGCCGCGTTGAAGCCGCCGCGGCCCCTGGCCAGGACCAGGGCGTGGCGCAGCCGGGCCGGGCGCGGCGCACCGGTCACCAGGTCCACGGGGCAGTCGTCGGCGACCCGCACGGCGCCGGACGTCGGCGGGATCACCTGCTCGCGCAGGGCGCACAGGGCGGCCGCCAGGTCGAGCGCGGAACCGCCCGAACCCAGGCGCCCGGTCAGTGACTTGGGCGCGGTGACCGCCACCCCGTACGGGCCGAACAGCTCGGCGAGCGCCGCGGCCTCGGCCCGGTCGGCGTCCCGCTCGCCGGCCGCGTCGGCGAACACCACGTCCACGTCGGCGGGGTCGATCCGGGCGTCGGCGAGGGCGAGCCGGGCCGCGGCGATCAGGCGCGGGGCGCCGGTGCCGGGTGCCGGGTCGAACGTGGCGGCGCAGCCCTCGACGGTGCCGAGCACGGTGGCGCCGCGGGCGTAGGCCACATCGGCGTCCTCCAGCACGAGCAGGGCGCCGCCCTCACCGGCCACATGTCCCGACGCGTCGGCGTCGAACGGCAGATAGGCGCGATCGGCGTCGCCCCGGGTGCTCATGCCGCCCGCGGCCAGCTGTGCGGTCCAGCCCCACGGGCACAGGGCGGAGTCGAAACCGCCGGTGAGGACGGCGCACACGCCCGTGCGCAGCCGGCGGCGGGCCTGTGCCACGGCGTCCAGGCCGCCCGCCTGCTCGCTGACGACGACACCGCTCGGCCCGCGCAGGCCGTGCCGGATGGAGATCTGGCCGGAGTTGGCGGCGTAGAACCAGGCGAAGGACTGGTAGGCGCCGACGTGCCGGCGGCCCTTGCTCCACAGCGCCTGCAGTTCGCGCTGGCCGAACTCGAAGCCGCCCGTGGAGTTGGCGGTGACGACGCCCATGGCGTAGTCGGGCAGGCTCTGCGGATCCAGGTGCGCGTCGCCGAGCGCCTCGGCGGCAGCGGCCAGCGAGAGCCGCGTCACCCGGTCCGTCTGCGGCAGCAGCTTCGCCGGTACGTGGTCCTCGTCGACGAAGCCCGCGACCTCGCCGGCGAGCGTCGCCGGGTAGCCGGAGGCGTCGAAGCGGGTGACGGGAGCGATGACCGGCTCGCCGCGCAGCGTCGTCTCCCACCAGGTCCGCACGCCGATGCCGCCGGGGGCGACGACGCCGAGCCCGGTGACGGCCGCCCGCACGCCGAGCGCGGGCCGCTGTGCCGGGGCGCTGGGCGCGACTGTCACGGCGGTCATGCGGCCACCCCCAGGTGCCGGGTGGTGAGGACCATCGCGCTCTGGAACCCGCCGAAGCCGCTGCCGACGCTGAGCACGGTGTCGGTGCGCTGCTCGCGCGCGGTCAGCGGTGTGTAGTCGAGGTCGCAGGCCGGGTCGGGTTCGTGCAGGTTGGCGGTGGGCGGCACCGTGTCGTGGGCGATGGCCAGCGCGCTGGCGGCGATCTCCAGTGCGCCGATCGCGCCGAGCGAGTGCCCGATCATCGACTTGATGGAGCTGACCGGCACCCGGTGCGCGTGCGGGCCGAGGCTCGCCTTGAAGGCGGCCGTCTCGTGCTTGTCGTTCTGCTTGGTGCCCGAGCCGTGGGCGTTGACGTAGTCGACGTGGGTGGCGTCCAGGCGGGCCTCGTCGAGGGCGAGCCGGATGGCCTCGGCCATCTCGCCGCCGTCCAGGCGCAGTCCGGTCATGTGGTACGCGTTGGAGCGGGTGGCGAATCCACCGACCTCGGCGTAGATGCGGGCGCCGCGCCGCACCGCGCGGTCGTGCTCCTCCAGGACGAGCACCGCGCTGCCCTCGCCGAGCACGAACCCGTCGCGGGTGCGGTCGTAGGGGCGGGACGCGGTGCCGGGTTCGTCGTTGCGTGCCGAGGTGGCGCGGATCGCGTCGAACGAGGCGAGGGTGATGGGGGTGATGGGTGCCTCCGAGCCGCCCGCCAGCATGATGTCGGCGCTGCCCTCTCGGATCAGCTCGACGGCGTGGCCGAGCGCGTCGAGCCCGGAGGTGCAGCCGGTGGAGACGACGGCGACCGGCCCCAACGCGCCGCGATCGCGGGCCACTTCGGCCGCGACCGAGCTGGGCACGAGGTAGTCGCCGAGCCGGGCCTCGGCCCGCGCGTGGTCCAGCAGCCACCGGCTGCCCGACTCGCTGACGTGCGCGTAGACCTCGTCGAGGCCGCTGCTGCAGCCGACCGCGGTGCCCAGCGTCACCCCGGTGCGCTCCCCCTCCGCTCCGAGTGCGAGCCCGCTGTCCGCGACGGCCTCGCGGGCCGCGACCAGGGCGAACTGTGCGACGCGGTCCAGGCGGCGCGCCTCGTTCGGGGCGAAGCCGTGCTCGGCCGGGTCGAAGTCGGCCTCGGCGGCGATCCGCGAGCGGAACGAGGAGGCGTCGAAGAGGGTGATGCGGCGGGTGGCGCTTCGCCCCTCGGTCAGCAGTGACCAGAATTGCGCGGTGCCCACGCCGCCCGGCGCGACCACCCCGATCCCGGTGATGACGACTCGTCTCATCGGTTGCCCCTCATGTCAGTCGACTCCTGTGCTGTTGCTGGGCCGGGCGGATCCGGCGGTCAGCGGCCGGCCGGGACGGGCGCGAGGCGCCGCACGACCCGGCTCGCCCGTCCGACCAGACGCGGCAGCTCGCGGCCTCGTACGAAGAAGTGGTCGCCCGGCACCGTGCGCAGCGCGAAGGGGCCGGTGGTCCAGTGCCGCCACCGGGCCATCGACTCGGCCGGGGCCAGCGGGTCGCTGCCGCCCGCGACGGCCAGCATCGGCACGTCGAGCGGGCCGAGGGGCGACGGGCGGCGGGCGGCGGCGCGCAGGGCCTCGGCGAGCAGCAGATCGTCGCGGAGCACGGGCATCACCAGCCGGTGCCACAGTCCGCCGGGCTCCGCACCCCCCGGAAGGTCTCCGAGGCCACCGAGGTGGCGCAGCAGCTCCTCGTCCGAGGCCCGGCATTCGTTCGTCAGGGCCAGGGCCGCGTCGGGCGGCGGGCAGGCGCCGACGACGAGCAGTGCGGGGCCGCGCCGTCCTGCTTCGCGCAGGGCCCGGGTGAGCGTGTAGGCCACCAGGGCGCCGAGGCTGTGTCCGTAGATCAGGTACGGGGCGGATCCGGCGTCGCCGTCCTCGGTGAAGTGGCCCATCACGTCGGCGAGCAGGGCCTCGCGTCCGGTGACGCGCGGCTCGCGGCGCCGGCTGTCGCGGCCGGGCAGCAGATGCAGCTCGGTCCGTGTGCCGGGGCCGAGGGCGCGGTTCCAGCCCGCGAAGGAGGAGACGCCCGCCCCGGCGTGGGCGAAGCAGTGGACCCGCAGGGGTCGTTCGTCGGGCATACGGCGTCCTCCTCGGGAATCGTGCGGAACGCACCGGTGACAGCCGCCGGGACTGCGCGGGCTCGGCTCGCCGGGACTCGTCGTCCGCGAGACTGACAGGCGCGTCTCGAAGGGTGCTCGGGCTCAGGCCGCGTACAGGTTGAAGGTGGAGCCGCGGCGCGCTCCGCCGATGACGTCGAGGGCCGGGTCGACGGCGAGCATCGCCTGGTGCAGGCGCTGCAGCTGCGGCGAGGGCTCGACGCCGAGTTCCTCGACGAGCCTGAGGCGCAGCTTGCGGTAGACGTCGAGGGCGGTGGCCTGGCGCCCCGAGCGGTACAGGGCCACCATCGCCTGCGAGTGCAGCCCCTCGTGATGGGGGTGACGGGCCACCAGGTCGGTGAGTTCCGCTATCAGCTCGGTGTGCCGGCCGAGGCGCAGGTCGGCGTCGATACGGCGCTCGACGGTGACGAGGCGGCTCTCCTCCAGGCGCATCACCTCGATCTCCAGGATCGGCCCGGTGCTCACGTCCACCAGGGCGGTGCCCTCCCACATGGCGAGCGCGTCGCGGAACTGCGCCGCGGCCCGTTCGTCGTCGCCCTGCTCGAACGACGCCTGCCCCGAGGCGGCCCGCTGCTCGTACAGATGCACGTCGACGCACTCGGGGGGCACCTGCAGCAGATAGCCGCCGTGCCGGGTGGCGAGGATCTCCTTGGCGCCGCCGGGGGCGTCGGGGCCCATCGCGGTGCCGAGGCGCCTGCGCAGCTGCAGGATGTACGTCTGCAGCGTGGTCATCGCGCTGCGGGGCATGCTGCTGCCCCAGATCTCCTCCATGAGCGTGGGCACGGGTACGACCCGGCCCGGATAGAACGACAACAGCGCGAGGATCTGCCTCGGCTTGCCGGCGGTCGGAACGATGGACACCCCGTTGACGTCGGCGCTCAACGGGCCCAGAACCTGGATCTTCACGGCTACCTCCCCATACCCGGTCGAGTCCGCGGTGGCGCGAAACCACCGGCGCGTCTGCACGGTAGCCGCGTTCCGTGATCCGCCTCCGGTATCTCGACCGTCGCTCAAGTGCCGCTCCAATAAGATCAATTGACTGTGCGGTGGCATGCCCGCCGGATCGGTGGGTGGCACGCGAGGATCGGCGCGGGTCGCCGCCGGTACGGCGCCGGCACGAGGGTGGCGCGGCGGTGGCACACGCGTGGCGCGACGGAGCGGCCGGCCGCGTGGGCCGGCTCGGATGCGGGCGGGCGTCGGCGGGCGGCCGGGCGGCCCTTGGGGACCGGGAAAGGGCCGTGCGGGGCGCTCCACGGGGGTGCGCACAGCGCACCGGCAGACGGCCATGAGCCCGCCCGGAACGCATCCGGGCGGGCTCATGGACCTAGGGGACCTAGGGGACCTAGACGGGTGCTCCCACCGGCTGCGGCAGGGACAGCCGTCGGGGTTCCTGCCGGTTCCAGGGGAAGCCGTGGTGCAGGTCCAGTTCGGCCTCCTCGTCGGGGCCCGTCATGACGGCGACGGCGACGAGCACGCCGGGCTCGGGCTCCAGCTCCGTGAAGCGCCACAGCCCCGGGAGTTCGTCGTCGGGCGGCCGGAAGGCGAGCACGCCGCGGTCCGTCGCGAGCGTGAACGCGAAGGAGTCGAAGGGCAGTCCGAGGCCGAGGCCGCGTCCCTTGGCGTACGCCTCCTTCAGCGTCCACAGCCGCAGGGTCCTGCGGTCGCGGTCCCGGCCCCGGGCGGCCTCGGTCACCCAGGCGATCTCCTCGGGCGCGAAGCTCTCCACGATCGAGTCCAGGCCCCGGTCGTCGCGGTCGAGCCGTTCCACGTCGACGCCGATGCGATGGCGGCGCACCACGCCGAGCAGGTTGTACCCGTCGGCGTGCGACAGGTTGAAGTCCAGCTCCCGGCCGCCGCGCGGCAGCCCTTCCACGGGCTTGCGCAGGAACGGCCTGCCCCGCGAGGAGCGCCAGAGCACGGCCTCCGCCTCGGGGATGCCGCTCTCCAGGGCCAGGACCCGGCGCACGAGCGCGTGGGCGACCAGGTACTGGCGCCGGTCGCGGTCGAACAGGAAGCGCCCGGCGGTCTGCTGCTCCTGATCGTCCAGCCAGTGCGTCGCGAGAACGGCGGCGAGCCCGGGGGCGAGTGCTTCGTTGGGGCAGAACCACAGCTTGACGGGCGCCATGGTGCGCGGCGCCCGCTCGGCCAGGCTCCCCGGTGCGGGAGAGGTCATGCGGCCGGCTCTCTCCCGCGGCCGTGGACGCCGCCCTTGATTCGTATGCGTATGTCGTCGCGGTCCATGTCCGTCCGCCGTCTCAGTCCTGTCGGGGCAGCAGGGTGAGGGCCTGGTCCACGGTGACCCGGCCGTCGCGCACCGCGTCGAGCAGTTCCTCCAGCGGCATCGGCCCGTCGGCCTGGGCCCGCAGCACGGCGGCCGGGTCGGGGCCCACGGGCAGCTGTGCGCTGATGTGGGAGGCCAGCGCCGTGAGGTTCGGGTGGTCGTACAGCACACCCGAGCGCTCGTGCAGCCCGTACACGAGGTTGACGACGGAGACGAACTCCGCGGCCAGCCCGGTGTCCACACCGAGGGTGGAGAAGGACGCGTCGGCGTCGATGTCCCACGGGTCGCAGCACAGGATGCGGGCGATCTCCTCGCGCAGGACGTCCAGGACGGGCGGTGCGGGCACGGAGACAGGGGGCGCGAGCATCGCGGACGTCTGCGCGGGCGGCATCGCCGCGGGGGCGGGCGTGGGTGTCGCGCCGACCGGGGCCGCCCCCGTCTCGACCGCCACGTACCGGGCGAAGTCCTGCGGTGTGGGGTGGTCGATGAGCGTGGCGGGCTTGATCGCGGTGCCGTAGTACGCGTTGACGGTGGCCACGTACTCCACGGAGAGCAGCGAGTCGACCCCGCACGTGCGGAACGTCTGTTCGGGGTCGATCTTCTCGGGCCGAAGACCCAGTACGTCGGCGAGCATGCGCACGACCTGGGTGAGCACGTCGGCGTCGGGGGCGGAGGACGCCGTTGTGAGGGAAATCTGTCGTTCACCGGGCATGGTGGGGCTCCAATGGTCCTGAGTGTGGTGAGGGCCGTGCCCTCGTCGGCTGCGCTGTGCGGATGCGGCCGTCACGCGAAAGGCGCGCGGATCACGCGGCTTCGGCCAGGTCGCCGAGTACGTCAGGTGCGTGGGTGCGGTACCGGGCCGCCTCGTCCTGCGGTACGAGCACGGTGAGCAGGAGATCCCACGAGGCGGCGAGCCGCTGGTTGAGTTCCTCGGCCGGCAGCGCCTTGGCCACGGCGGCGAGCCCGCACACCATCGCCCACAGCAGTGTCGCCGCTCCCTCGCCCCGGCCGGCGGCCCGCAGCGCGTCCGCCTCGCCGGCCCGCCGGAGCAGCCGTAGCACCTCGCGGTCCCACGCCCGGTAGAAGTCGGTGACCGGGGGTTCCCGGTCGGCGCACTCGTGCGCGATCCGCAGTCCGGCGCCGACCATCGGATCCTCGCGCAGCGCGCGGGACAGCCAGTGCGTCATGTCGATGAGCACCTGCACGGGCGGGGCGCCGGACTCCTCCCGCCTGCGCAGGAATTCGACGAGCCGCGCGCTGCCTTCCTGCTGCACCGCGTCGGCGAGTACTTCCTTGGACGCGAAGTGGAAGTACAGCGCCCCCTTCGTCAGGCCCGTGTCCGCCGCGATCCGCCCCAGGGTGGCGCTGGCGTATCCGTGCTCGTTGAACTGGCGCGCGCCCGCCTGGATCAGTTTGCGCCGGGTCCGTTCCGATCTGGCCTGCATCGCCGTTCACCTCTCCCGATTTCCGATTCCCGATTCCCGATGTCTGAGGGCCCGTGGACCGCCGATACGGCCGTCAGCCCACCCGGGTCAGCCGCTCGCGATCGGTCGCGGCCTGCTGTCCGTTCGCGATGCCGGGCTCAGGGTGGGCCATGAGCATCGACTGCTGGAGTCGGCGCACACTGGCGGACGGCTCAAGTCCCATTTCCCGTACGAGAGTCGCCCGCAGCCGCTGGTACACGTCGAGCGCCTCGCTGCGGCGCCCCGAGCGGTACAGCGCGAGCATGAACTGGGCGTGCAGGTTCTCGTGCGTGCGGTAGCGGCTGACCAGGACGGTGAGTTCGCCGAGCAGTTCCCGGTGCCGGCCGATGCGCAGATCGGCCTCGATGCGCTGGTCGAGCGCGCACAGCCGGGTCTCCTCCAGACGCCTGGCCTGCATCGCCAGCTGCGGCCCGGCGTGTACGTCGGCGAGTGCGGAGTCGCTCCACAGGGCGAGGGCTTCGCCCAGTTCGCGGGCCGCGCGGGGGAAGTCGCCCGCGTCCATGGCCCGGTAGCCGAGCCCGGAGAGCCGTTCGAACTCGCGGACGTCGCTGGTGCCGCCGAAGGTGTGGAGCACATAGCCGCCCGGAGCGGTGGCGAGCACGTCCTTGGGCGTGCGCGGCAAGGTGCCCTCCGGGTCCTGCTCCAGGGCCTTCGCGATCATCTCGCGCAGTTGGAGTATGTAGGTCTGCAGGGTGGTCCGCGCGCTGCGCGGCGGCCGGTCGCCCCAGAGTTCCTCGACGAGCGAGGCGATCGGCACGACGTGGTCCGCGTGCAGGGCCAGCAGGGCCAGCACCTGTCGCGGCTTCGGCGCCCGCGGCGTCACCGAGACGTCGTTCTCCCTGACGGCCAACGTGCCCAGTACTTCGATGTCCACGCCGTTTCCCCCTCTTGGTGCAAGAGTCATCCATCGCCCAAGGCCGCATCCAGAGCCACGTCTCGGTGACTTGAGTTAAAAACAGGACACGCGGTTTGTCAATATCAAACCGACCCGGCCGTTTTATATAGCGAGCGTGTACCCGCTGGCGTTGCGCAGAAACAAGAGGGCGCGAAAGGGGAAGAAGCGGGGCATAAGCTTCGGCAGCCGCAGAGGACTTGGCACGTCCGTCACTTCAAAGCCGCACGAAAACAGCCGGGACGGTCTGTCAAGGTGTCGGTCCGTGGGGAGAGCCGCTCACGGAACCGAGACGAACCGCACTCGAGTTCCTCACAAGTGGCCGTGGTGCGGGCTTCCGGAATCCTTCGAGCCGGGCCGCCGGGCGGCTTCCGCCAGCAGCCGGGCCAGATCGCCCACCGCCTGCTCGGTACCGGTGTCGGCCGTCAGCACGACCGTCGCGGGGCGGCACCCGTCCGCCGCGAGGAGACGGGCCGTCTCGTAGGCGGCGGCTCCCCCGCCCGAGAAGGCGACGAGCAGCAGCCGCCGTCCCGCGTCGGCCAGCGAGCGCAGCACCGTGTGCCAGGCTCGGGACCCCTTCGGCGTCAGGCACAGCAGGATCACCGTCTCCGGCCCCACGTACTGCAGGGACAGCCGGGCGTACCAGGACCGGGGGACGCCCGGTGACGGCACCAGGCAGATGACACCTTCCGTTCCCTGACGCAGGGTCATGAAGGACGGCCGGGCGGCCGCCGTGACCGACAACTCGTCGAGGAGTTCGGCGATGGGCGTCGTCTCGTCGGCCTCGTAGGGCAGTTCACGCAGCAGGTCGGCGCAGTCGGCGAGCAGTCCGGTGCCGTCCGCGAGGCGGGCGCGGTCGTGGATCACGGACAGCACCAGGCCGCCGGCCTCGTCGCGGTGGGCGACGAGCGTGACCGGGAAGGCGTTCGCGGCGCCCGTCGTCTCGGGGAAGTCGATGCGGATGCCGTGCGCGGCGAACTGGGGCTCGAGCCGCTGCAGCGGGTCCAGCCCGCTCTCGAAGACGAGCAGGCTCTCGGCGGTGCGCTCGGGCCCGGCGGGTCCGTTCGGCACCGCGCCGGTCCAGCCGTGGATCTGACCGGCCGAGACCCACTCGTACGACGACAGGTCGATGGCCTGGTCGCGCAGGGCGGCCAGCAGGTCGGGCACCGTGGCCGTGGGGTCGACCTCGACCGAGACGGGCAGCGGATTGCGCAGGGCACCGGGCAGGCGCTCCACGCCCTCCAGCGGGATGCCCCGCCCGGAGACCGCGACACTGAACCGCACCGGCATCGAGCCGTCCGCCCCGGTGGCCCGGTACAGCAGCAGCGCCCAGGCGGCCTGCAGGGCCCCGCACTCGGTGGCGCCCCACCGGGCGGCCCACGCGTCGAGGCGGGCGGCCTCGGAGGAGGTGAGCCGCACCCGCGCCCGCCCGGTACCCGTCCCGCGGGCGACGGGCGAGGCGGTGGCGTAGGCCGACACCGACGCCGCGATCGCGGGCCGGGGCGCGGACCGCTGCCAGTAGTCCCGCGCGGGGGCGAGGTCCTGGGCCTCGATCCAGTGCGCGTAGTCGCGTACGTCGGGCCGCCGGTCGCCGCCCGGCAGCGCGCCGTCCGTCAGATAGGCGCGGCAGAACTCCGCCACGAGCAGGCGCACGCTCCAGGTGTCGAGCAGCGCCAGGTGGTAGGTGAGCAGCACCCGCGTGGTCCGCGCACTCGTGCCGTCGTGCCGCGGACCCTCCAGCAGCGTGATCCGCAGCGGTCCCGGGGAGCGCGGATCGAGCCCGCGCCGCCGGTCGCCGACCAGGGCGTCGGGGCGGTCGGCACCCGGGTGCGGCATCCGCACCACCTGCGGCACGACCCGGTCGTGGATGGTGATCGCGGGGTCGGGACCGTGGTCGAAGGCGGCCCGCAGCACGGCTTCCCGGTCGAAGACGGACTGCCATGCCGCCGTGAACCGGGCGATGTCCAGCGGCCCGTGCCAGACCCAGCTGAGCTGCTCGATCTGCCGTCCGGTCCCGGGATGCGCGTCGGCGTCGGCCAGGATCTCGCGCTGCAGCGGGCTGGCCGCGACGCTGCTGGTGGTGGCGGGCAGCACGCTCGTGCTCCCGGCGAGTTCGTCCAGGACCTCCTCCAGGACGGCCAGGAGCCGGCCGGCGGAGTCCTCGGTGACGCCGTCGCGGGCGGCGGGCAGCCAGTCGAGCCGGACGCACAGCCGGCCGCCGCGTACGCGCGCGTCGGCGTCCAGCGCGTACGCGGTGGCGGTCCGCTGCGAGGGCTCGACCGCGCGGACGTCGGCGTCCGGGGTGAAACGCACCAGGACCGGCACGGGTTCGCGCAGTGCGAGCCGGAGCGCCGCATCGGGCGCGTGCTCGCGGCACGCGCCGAACGCGCCGCGGCCCACGTCGGCGAGGCTCGCGGCGACCCGGTCGATGAACTGACGCGCGCTCTCCTCGCGCCCGCCGTCCAGCAGCACGGGCTCGGTCTCGACGAGCGGTCCGACCGTCCGGGCGAGCGCCGGGCCGCCCTGGCGTCCGTCGACGCACACGTCGAAGGAGGCGCGCTCGGTGCCGCGCCACCGGATCAGGGCCAACCCCATGGCGCCGGTGAGCAGTTGGGCCGGGGTGAGGCCGAAGCGGCGGGGCACGGCACCGGTCAGCCGCCGGGTGGCGGCACGGCCCAGGGCGAAGCCGGCGTGGTGGTGCGGGGCGACGTCCGGCAGCGGGGCGCGGGGGCGCAGCGCGCGGGTGGCGGCGCGGCCCTCGGCGACGGTGCGCCAGCGCTCGGTCTCCCGGAGGTCGGTGGCCACCGCGGGCAGCGCCGCGGCCCAGTCCGGGTACTGCACGTCCTCGACCGCCAGTTCCTCCTCCGGCCGGGCCAGCGCGGCCCGCAGGTCGGCCATGAGGATGTCCGACGACACCTCGTCGGCGACGAGTTCGTGGGCCACCAGCACGAGCCTGCGGCGCCTGCGCAGCAGCAGGGCGCACAGCGTGCTGCCGGTGGCGGGGTCCAGGCGGCGGGCCGCGTCGGCGACGGCCTCCCGCTCCCGGGCGCGCGGGACGTCACCGAGGTCCGCGCACTCGAGCGCGTACACGAGCGGCATCGCGTGCAGGCCACCGCCCGTCGTGGTGTCGATCCGGGCACCGAGCAGCGGATGGGCCCTGACCAGGGCCCGCAGGGCGGTGTCCACCGCGGCCGGGTCCAGCGGCTCGGCCGCGTTCAGTGCCCGCACGGGGTGGTTGCCCGGGGCGTCCTCGGCCCGCCGGACCAGGTCGAGCTGGGCCGGTGCGAGCGGCACGGTCGGCCGGTCGTGGGCGGTGAGCAGGTCCGCGACGAGACCGGCCGGGAAGGCGTCGGGGTACTCGTGCGGGCCGCCGGGGGAGGCGGCGGTGCCCGGCTCGACGTGCAGCAGGTGATGGTCGGGTCCGAGCCGTCGCAGTGTGTGGCGCCATGGCCGACCGCCGGGGTTGCGGGTGGCGGCGTGGTCGAGCGCCGCCGCCACGCGGCCGACGCCGAGCGGGCCCCGGATCTCCAGCACGGGCGGGACGTCGTAGGGCGGCCGTCCGGGGGCGACGACGACGGTCATCGACGCATCGGTGCGGCGCTCGGCGGTGGCACGGCCGTCGGTCATCGGCATTCCGGGGCGAGGCCCCTCCCCCTCCTACCCTGCGAAAACTCTTCGGAGCGAAACGGTTTCTCCCTGCTCAGCACGGTAGCGCTGCGCGGGCGAGGCGCCCGATTCCTCCAGCGTCCCTGGAGCGCCCCCCCAACAGCGCTCAGCCGCACGCCCCGTCGACGGGGCGGATCCGGCCACCTTGTGGTCGCCTCGGGTACGGCCGGGTCGGTAGGGGCCGACGAAGCCGACCGGACGAGGAGGCGAGGGGCTGGGGCGAGGAGCCGGGACGAGGAGCCGGGACGAGGAGCCGGGACGAGGAGCCCGGTGAGCGGCCGGGCGAACCGCCCGGCGAGGAGCCCGGTGAAGGACCAGGCGAACGGCCCGGCGAGGAACGGGGCGAAGGACCGGGTGAGGGGCCCGGTGAAGGACCGGTTGAGGAGCCCGGTGAAGGACCGGTTGAACGGCCCAGCCAAGAACCAGGCGAGGGAGCAGGCCAGGGGCCGGGCGTGGGGCCGGGCGAACGGCCCGGTGAGGGGCCTGGTGAGCGGCCGGGTGAAGGACCGGGCGAACGGCCCAGTGAGGAACCGGGCAAGGGGCCAGGTCAGGAACCGGGCAAGCGACCAGGCGAACGGCCCGGCCAGGGACCGGGCGAGAGACCAGGCGAGGGACCAGGTGAGAGGCCGGGCGAAGGGCCCGGCGAACGGCCCGGCGACGAACTGGGCGAAGGACCAGGCGAACGGCCCGGTGAACGGCCCGGTGAAGGACCGGGCGAGGGACCATGTCAGGGACCAGGTGAGGGACCATGTCAGGGGCCAGGTGAGCGGCCCGGCTGGCGGCCCGGTGAGGGACCGATGCTTCGGAGGACGGCCATGACCTCGGCGCCGACGCCCCGGGGGGCTACGGCGTCAGTGGTGTGTTCGGCCTCGCGCGCCGTGTCGGGCGCGCGGACGATCCCGCCCGTGGCGGACGACACGCCCGCCGGCTCCGCGACGCCGTGCGCCGCTCACGCCTCCTCGGCCTCGGAGCGCCTGCCCTCGTGCGCTTCGGGCAGGGCGGAGGCCAGGACCTGCTCGGTGGCGATGCCGGGCAGCAGCAGCTCCCAGAATCCGGCGATCCGCCGCTCGGCGAGCCACTGCGGATCGACCCCGGCGAGCACCTCCAGACCCACGGTCACCGCCACGATCGCCGCCGCGGTGTCGTCCGGCGAGACGCCGGGCGCCAGTTGGCCTTCGGCCTCGGCGCCCAGCAGCGCCTGCTCGACCCACTCGTGCCAGGTGCGCAGCAGCCGGGCCTCGGGGCCGAGGGCGCGTTCGGCGCTGAGCTGGAAGCCGGCCCGGACGACGATGTCGTCCAGGAGGCTGTCCACCAGCCCGCACGTCGTGTCGACGAGTGCCTGCAGCGCGCTCGCGCCGGTGCGGTCCGCTCTCCGGACGAGCCCGCGGACCGCGTCGGCGGCCTCGTCCTCGACCGCCTGGGCGAGCGCCCTCTTGTTCTCGAAGTGGAAGTGCAGCGCCCCGTTGCTGACACCTGCCCGTTTGCTGATCGTCCCGAGCGACGAAGGCACATAGCCCTCTTCCGCGAACACCGCGGCTGCGGCATGGATCAGCGACTTCCTTGTGCGCAGCGCACGTTCCTGCATGGCCATTCAAGGTCTCCTGCGGCCGACGACGGACGACGAGGCATGACCGCCGTGGTGATGCGTGCCGGGGGCGTGGGTCATTGGGGCGGGTTGCCGTGTTTGCGGGAGGGCAGGTCGGCGTGTTTCGTGCGCAGCATCGCCAGGGAACGGATGAGCACCTCGCGGGTCTCGGCCGGGTCGATGACGTCGTCCACCAGGCCGCGCTCGGCCGCGTAGTACGGATGCATCAGCTCGGCCTTGTACTCCTTGACCATCTTCTGACGCATGGCCTCGGGGTCTTCGGCCGCGGCGATCTGCCGGCGGAAGATGACGTTCGCGGCGCCCTCGGCGCCCATCACCGCGATCTCGTTGGTCGGCCAGGCGTAGGTGAGGTCGGCGCCGATCGACTGGGAGTCCATGACGATGTACGCACCTCCGTACGCCTTGCGCAGGATCAGCGAGATCCTCGGCACGGTCGCGTTGCAGTACGCGTACAGCAGCTTCGCACCGTGGCGGATGATCCCGCCGTGCTCCTGGTCGACCCCGGGCAGGAAGCCCGGCACGTCGAGGAGCGTCACGATCGGGATGTTGAAGGCGTCGCAGAGCTGGACGAACCGCGCCGCCTTCTGGGAGGCCTCGATGTCCAACACCCCTGCCAGGACCAGCGGTTGGCTCGCCACGATGCCGACCACACGCCCGTCCAGGCGGCCCAGGGCGCAGATGATGTTGCGCGCCCACCACTCGTGGACCTCCAGGTACTCGCCGTCGTCGACGATCTCCTCGACGACCTTGGCCATGTCGTACGGCCGGTTGCCGTCCACCGGGACCAGGTCGAGCAGCGTCTCGCCGCGCCGGTCGGCCGGATCGGCGCACACCACCTGCGGCGCGGGCTCGCGGTTGTTCTGCGGGAGCAGGGAGAGGAGGTAGCGCACCTCCGCGATGCAGGTCTCCTCGTCGTCGTACGCGAAGTGGCACACACCGCTGGTCTCGGCGTGCACGTCGGCGCCGCCCAGACCGTTCTGGGTGATCTCCTCGCCGGTGACCGCCTTGACCACGTCAGGTCCCGTGATGAACATCTGCGAGGTCTCGCGGACCATGAACACGAAGTCCGTCAGGGCGGGGCTGTAGGCCGCGCCGCCCGCGCACGGGCCGAGCATCACGCTGATCTGCGGGATGACACCGGACGCCTTGGCATTGCGCTGGAAGATGCCGCCGTAGCCGGCCAGCGCGCTGACGCCCTCCTGGATCCGGGCGCCCGCGCCGTCGTTCAGCGACACGAGAGGCGCACCGGCCGCGATGGCCATGTCCATGATCTTGTGGATCTTCGTCGCGTGGGCCTCGCCCAGCGCGCCGCCGAAGATCCGGAAGTCGTGCGCGTAGACGAAGACCGTACGGCCCTCCACCGTGCCCCAACCGGTGATCACACCGTCGGTGTACGGCTTCTTCGCCTCCAGGCCGAAACCCTGGGCGCGGTGCCGACGCAGCTGCTCGACCTCCTGGAAGGACCCGGGGTCGAGGAGCAGCTCGATCCGCTCCCGCGCCGTCAGCTTGCCCTTCGCGTGCTGAGCCTCGGTCGCCTTCTCGCTGGGGCCGCGCTGGGCCTGCTCACGCAGGGAGTGCAGCGCCGCCGCTCTCGCGCGCGCCTCGTTCGGCTCCACACCGGCCGAAGAGGGATCCGTCATCTCGCCCCCTTCCTCTCGTCGCTGCGGATGCCATGTGCACCGACCACCCGCCCAATCTAACAAACCGCTTATGCGGTTTAGCTATCCTAGACCAGAAAACACCGCCTGATCAGCGCCAACTGAGCGGGGCCCGGTAGGAGGGCCTCCCCTGATGCCACCAGCCCCGCACCGCGGGGGGCGCTGGGCTGGGCTCCTGCCGTTCCGCACGACTGGCGAGGATCGACAGCAATGCGCAGACGGCGGCCAGTTCCTCCTCGTCGGCGCCGCCACGCTCCACACGGACCACCACATCGGTGCTCGCCCGACTGCTCACCCGACCCCCTCTCCTTCGACTTGCCCTCACGATCCGCCGGACCACTCGAGAAACGCTTCAGCGACAGGTGAGGCCGAGGCGAACGCGGAGGGCTCCACACCCCGTCATCTCCGCGCGGAGCCCCGGAGCGGCCGACCGGGACACTCGAGGGCGGCTCCAGATCGGCTCGAAGCAGCCCTCGGCGAAGGGAGTGCCTCGGATCCGCCCCCACCTCGGCATCTGTGTCTGGAACAAACCGCTCCACATGTGATGGCAGCCGGAGTGCGCCCTACCTCTAGAAACTAAACCGGGTGGTATGTATCTTTGTGATCCGAGCGACCACACAGATGGTCTTTCACGCCAACGCGGCTCAGGGGGATGCCAGAGATGTCTGCCAGCACTTTCGTCATGGACCACCCGATACCCGGCACGCTGCCCGCCCGAGGTGGCACCGCAGCGCCGTCGCACATCAGGGTCCCGCACTACCCGGCACTGACCACCACAGTCCCGAAGGAGTACGTCCACCGCGCCGGCATCGCCGAGGTGATGCTCACCGGCTGGGAGCGCGTGGACGACAGTCACTTCACCGTGTCCGCCCAGCTGCCCCGACGGCACGGCTTCTTCGCCACGATCGACGACTGCCATGACCCGCTCCTCATCGCGGAAACGATCCGCCAGGCCGGGATCCTGCTGTCGCACGCGGAGTTCGGGGTCCCGCTCGACCACCAGTTCCTCATGTGGGACATGAGGGTCGACATGGAGCCGGAGCACATGCGCGTCGAGGCCTCCCCGGCATCCCTCGACATCTCGATCGCCTGCACGGACATCAAGCGCCGGGGATCGAACCTCGCGGGACTGCACTACGAGGCCGTGATCCGCCGCGACGGGAGGGTCGCCGCGACCGGGTCCGCCACGTACACCTGTGTCTCGCCGAGCGTCTACCGGCGCCTGCGGGCCGCCCGGACCGCGGACGGCGCCTCCCCGCCGCTTCCGCTGACCAGCCCGATCGCCCCGCACGAGGTCGGACGCCTCTCCCCCACGGACGTCGTCCTGTCCCCCGTGCCGGAGCCGGACTGCTGGCAGCTGCGGGTGGACACCCGGCATCCCGTGCTCTTCGACCATCCCGTCGACCATGTGCCGGGCATGGTGCTGCTGGAGGCCGCCCGCCAGACAGCGGCCGCACTGCTGGGGCGCGCCTGCCTGCCGATCGGCATCACCAGCGAATTCGCCCGCTACGCGGAGCTGGACACGCCCTGCCTCATCGCGGCGCATGCCCTGCCCCCGCAGGCGGACGGCACGGAGCGCGTGATCGTGACCGGCCGTCAGGACGGTGAACCCGTCTTCACCTCCACGGTGACCGTGGCGCCCGTCGTGCGCTGAGCGGCGGTCGTCCGCCGGCACCGGGAACGGTGTGCACGCCGGCACTGCGCGGACGTCCCACGGCGCCACGGCATCCGCCGTGGCGCCGGTTCCGCGAGGGCCTCTGAAGCGCTGGTGACCGGCATCGGCTGCGCCACGGGGCGGGGGCCGCTCGGCCGGCCGGTGGGAGGTCTCGGCCGCCCGCGTCAGGCCGAGGCGGGCACGAGGCCCGCCTCACGGACCAGGCGGGCACCGCGGTCCTCGGCCACGTCCAGGCGCATCAGGACCGCGGGAGAGGCGATGGAGGGCAGCAGGTGCTGCATGAGAACCGAGACCCGGTGCTCCACGTCCGCCAGATTGGTCTCCAACTGGGCGTAGAGCTGCACGCCGTTGAACGCGCTGACCACCAGCTCGGCGACCTCACGCGGCACCACGTGCGACAGGGTCTCCCCACGTCGGTGGGACTCGGCCACGATCTCCGTCAGTACGTCGACCCACAGCGGCCAGGCGCTGCCGTAATGGCCCCGGCCGATGGGGTCCGCGGAGAGCCGGGCGCCGGCCCGCAGGACCGGATCGTGCACCAGCCGGTGCGCGACCGTCATGGTCACGTCCACCACCTCCTGGAGCTTGATCTCCTGCTCCGGCACCCGCCCGTCCGCCTGGATCTCCAGGACACCCCGGGCGAGCGCTTCCTTGGAGTCGAAGTGGAAGTAGAGCGCGCCCTTGGTGACACCGGCGGTCTTGAGGATGTCGGCGATCGTCGCCGCCGTGTACCCGTGCTCCGCGAAGACCGTTGCGGCCGCCTCCAGCACGGCACGGCGGGTCCTGACCGCTCGCTCTTGCTGGGCCACTGGACCTCCTCCTTGTCAACCGCACTCCGCTGCAGGGCACGGATCAGCAAATGAAAAAAACCGCGTAGAAGGTACCTTACCCATTGAGAGCGCGACCACACCAGAGTTGCCGGTGCTTTCGCCCCTCTTCCCTGCGGGTTCGCCCGTTCTCCCCTCAGGGCCGTGGCACGCGGACTCGGTCATGAACAGCCCTGGAGCAGGCAAAATGATCCGGAGCGCTGGTTTCCGCTCCTGGTCGTGGGCCGGGCACCCGGCCGGCTCAGGTGGTCGCGTGCACACGCTCACCGGCGTGTGCGGCCGTCGCCGGACACCTGCCGGCGGCGGCCTCGGCGTCGACGACCCCCAGCAGCCTCTCGTCGATCTCGTCGAGGGACCCCACGATGTGCCGCACTCCCGCCCGGCCCATCCACTGCCGCTGGAAGCTGTGCTCGTAGCTGGTCGGATGCCCGATGAACGCCGCTCCCAGGTCCTGGGCGGCCTCGCCCACGCGCGCCACGTCGTCGATGAACAGCGTCTGGTCGCAGCGGAGCGAGAAGACGTCCTCGGCGATCTCCCGGACCCCGGGGCGGAAGCTGTCGGTGCACACGTACCCGGGCCCGTCGAAGTACGCGGCGAGCGGGGCCAGATAGCGGTCGAAGTGGGGGCGTGCGAGCCCGCCGTAGCACACCAGGGACGCCCCGGTGGCGCGGAGCCGCTCCAGCAGCGCGCGGGCGCCGTCGAGCACCCGCACCGGGTGCTCCCTGAGGTACTCGTCGCGCTCCACGAAGTACGCCGAGACGACCTCCTCGGGCGTGCCCGGCACGCCCATCGCCGCGGCGGCCCGCAGCTGGGTCTGCGAGAGCACCGCCCGCTCCAGTTCGGCGGTGTAGACGCCGCCGCGACGGACCACGAACCGGTGGATGACGGGGCTGAAGGTGTCGTTCAACAGCACTCCGTCGATGTTCACCGCAATCAGACGTACCTGCCGAAAGGCCATGGGACCGCCTCGCGTCGAGCGTACGAACACCGGGTGCGGCGTCCGACGATGCCGGGTGATGTCGGGTGATGCGCTGCGCCGATCAATCGTCCGCAGAACATCACGGCAACACTAAACCGGATAGGCGGTTTTTTCAATGGTAGCCTCGGAACCCGACGGGGTTCGGCAGACTTGCTCGCGAGTCCGGTCTCATATCGGTGCCACAGGGGGAGTGGAGAATGACGATGACTGCGCTGGAGGACAGAACGGCGCTCGTCACGGGAGCGGGACGGGGAATCGGCCAGGCCATCGCCTGCCGCCTCGCCGCGGACGGTGCCCTCGTCGCGGTGCACTACGGAAGCGACGAGGCCTCGGCCCGGCGGACCGTCGAGCTGATCACCGAGTGCGGCGGACGCGCCTTCACGGTGCACGCCCCGCTCGGGGTGCCCGACGACATCCGGACGTTGTACGAGCGGTTCGACTCCGCCCTGCAGGAGCTGGGCGAACCAGCCGCGCTGGACATCCTGGTCAACAACGCGGGCTTCAACATCCGCGGCGGCGTGGCGGAGGTGACCCCGCAGGACTTCGACCGGCTCATGACCGTGCACGCCAAGGCACCCCTGTTCCTGGTGCAGCAGGGGCTGCGGCGGCTGCGGGAGGGAGGCCGCATCATCAACATCAGTTCGGCGGCCACCCGGGTGAGCCTGCCCTCGTCCCTCGCCTACTCCATGGCCAAGAGCGCGCTCGACGCCCTGACGCACACGCTCGCCCGGGAGTTGGGGGACCGCCAGATCACGGTGAACTCCGTGGCGCCGGGCTTCGTCAAGACAGACATGAACAAGCGGCGCTGGTGCACACCCGAGAACGAGGCCGCGCATGCCGCGCTCTCCGTCTTCGGCCGCATGGGACAGCCGACGGACATCGCAGACATCGTGGCCTTCCTCGCCTCGGACGACTCGCGGTGGATCACGGGCCAGTGCATCGACGCGTCCGGCGGCACCGGCCTGTAAGCCCCTCGCTGCTCTCCTGGCGCCTCGCTCAACCGGTGCGAGGCGCCTCGCCGTCGAGGTGCATCAACGCCTGGGCCGCAAGGCGGTAGCCGAAGGAGCCCAGGCCGACCACGACACCGCTCGCGAGCGGGGCGATCACCGACTCGTGCCGGAACTGCTCGCGGGCCCATACGTTGCTCAGGTGCACCTCGATCCACGGCGGCGCGTAGCTGGCGAGCGCGTCGCGCAGGCTCCAGCCGGCGATCATCAGGGCACCGGGGTTGACGATCGCGCCGACGGTGGTGTCGCTGTGCCGGTGGACGGCCGAGACGAGTTCTCCTTCCGAGTCGTGCTGGACGGAGACCACTTCCCAGCCCCGCACGCTCACTTCCTCGGCGACGGCCGCCTCGATGTCGGCCAGCGTGTCGGTGCCGTATATCTCGGGCTCCCGCCGCCCCAGGATGCCCAGATTGGGTCCGTTCAAGAGAAGCACGACACTCAAGGGGCCACCTCGGTACTCACCGTTCCGCGAACTCCGGCCGCACGACTGCGGATTGCCTCCATGCTGTCGCCGCCGTCCGCGGTGCACCACTCTCAGAGCTGATAGTTCATCCGGGCCGATAGTTCATCCGGCGTGCGGACCTGCACCGTTGCCGTGCGCCCGGCCGCGGGGCTCAGGGGCCGCTCGTGCACGGGTCGAGACCCCCCATACACCGCATCGGCCCACACCGCCGCCGTCACAGCCCCGACCTACCCTGGTCCGCGCACGGGCCCCCACTCGGACGGCGCGGCACCCCAGAAGGAGATGTGATGCTAGATTCTCCGTTTCGCTTGCGGCTGCCCCCCGTCTTCTCCGTCGTACCCGTCTGCCGGAACAGCTCCTGTGAGACCGCCCGGCTGTGCGAGTCCTCCTTCTCCGCCTGGTCCCGCGGTGATCTGGAGGAGGGCATCCGCCTGGCGAGGACCGCCGGTCGCACGGAACCCGAGGACACCGTCGACTGCGAGGGTTCAGCACGGGTCTGGCACGCCGCACTGCTGGTCCGGGTCCGTGATTTCTCCTCCGCGGCGCGGGTGCTGGCCGACGTGGACGAGCTGACGGCGGAGCGGCCCGAGGCCGGCGGCGAACTCGTCGCGGCCTCACTGCTCTGCGCGGCGGATCTCGCGTTCGCCGAAGGGGACGTCCCCACCGCCGTCGACCTCGCGCGCAAGGGGGTCGACCAGGCGCAGCGAACCGGCCTGCACCGCTTTCTGCCCGATGCGCACACCGTGATGGCGCTGAGCGCCCTGCGGCAGGGCGACATGGGCGTGAGCATGGAGTTCGCCAATCAGCTGCGCGACTGCGCGCTGCTCGGCCAGACGGCCCACCAGCCGAGTCAGTGTGCCTGGGCCGCGGCCCAGCTGCTCGAGGTGCAGGGCGGCGCGACGAGCGCGGCCCAGCTCATCGTGGGCATCGTCCTGGACGACCAACTGCTCCTGGAACTGCTGGCGTCCCAGCCCGCCGCTGCCGCCTGGCTCGTGCGGGCCACCCGGCAGCTGGGCGACGAGGCGCTCGCCCGGCGGGTGGTCTCGGTGGCCTCCGCGCTGGCGGCACGCAACGGCGGGCTGCGTTCCGTGGCGGCGGCGGCGATGCACGCCGCCGGCCTCCTGGAGAGGAACCCGGAGCAGGTCGTCGCCGCGGCCGACCTGCACCTGGACCCGTGGGCCGCCGCGTCCGCGGGCGAGGACGCCGGCAAGCTCTTCGCCGCCAGGCCCGCCGAGCGCGAACGGGCGGTCGAGGCCCTTGAGTCGGCGGCGGACGGCTATGCGAACACCGCAGCTCCGCGCGATGCCCGCAGGGTGGTGAGCCGGCTGCGCTCGCTCGGAGTACGGCGGGGCCGTTATCCGCAGTACACCGGCCAGACCGGCGTGAACACGAGCGCGCTCACCAGAACGGAGGCCGCCGTGGCCGAGCTGGTGAGTCAGGGGTTCACCAACTCCCAGGTCGGAGAGCGCCTGTTCATCTCCGGTCACACCGTGGCCTTCCATCTGAAGAAGATCTTCCGAAAGATGAACGTGGCCTCGCGCGTGGAGCTGACGCGGGCGTGGAGCCAGGTGCCGGCCAGGGCCGGCCGGGGTGCGCAGGCCGAGTGAGGTGGTTCCTCGGGGGGCCGGGTCCGTCGGCCCCTCCCGCGCACCCGCGCGCCGGCTGCCCGCGCCCCGCCCTCACACCGAGGCGGACGGCGAGGACGCCAGGTCGCGCGTGTTCGGGCCGGCCAGGCCCATCTCCGCCTCGGCGTGCTCGTCGATCCGGGCCATGGCGACGCGGAGGACGGGCGGTGCCATCAGCGAGGTCACGATCGCGACGAGGATGATGACGGTGTACGTCTCGGCGCCGAGGACCCCGAGGTGCAGGCCCACCGTCGCCACGACGACCTCGATCACCCCGCGGGAGTTCATGCCGGCGCCGAGCGCGAGGGCCTCCCAGCGGCCGAGGCCGCTCATCTTCGCGCCGGCGAAGGCACCGGCGAACTTGCCGAGGATCGCCACGGCGAGCACCACGCAGGCCGTGGCCAGGACGGTGGGCCTGACCAGCGCGGTCAGATCCATCCGGATGCCGGCCGTGGCGAAGAAGACCGGCGCGAGGAAGGCGAGGACCGTCGTGCGCAGCGGCGCCAGCTTCTCCCGGTCCAGCTCGCCGCTCGTGCCGATCAGGACGCCGCACACGAACGCGCCGAAGACCGCCTCGAGGTGCATCGCCTGTGAGGCCGCCGCGCCGAGCAGCACGATCAGCGTGGCCACCGCGACGGTGGGCGCCGGCGACGGGGACCGGCCCGCCGCGCGCAGCGCCGCCTTCACCAGGGGGCGGCCCACCAGCCAGGCGGCCAGGACGATGCCCACGGGGTAGAGCAGGGACGTGGCGATGGTCCCGGAGCTCAGCCCGGCCGTCGCCATCGCCGACACGATGGAGAGCAGGAACCAGCCGACGACGTCGTCGATCACTCCGGCGGCCAGGGTCAGCTGCCCGACGTCGCGGTGCAGCAGGTCCATGTCGATGAGTGTCTTGGCGATCACCGGGATCGCTGTGACGCACATCGCCACACCGAGGAAGAGTGCGAAGACCGTCGGGCTCGTGCGGCCCGGCATGAGCGAGGAAGGGAGCAGGTAGCCCACGCCGATGCCGAGCCCCAGGGGCAGCAGCAGCCCGCACAGGCTCACCCGGACCGCGGTGAGCCGGCGCCGCCTGACGAGGTCGAACTTCAGCTCCATGCCGGTGACGCCGACGAGCAGTACGACACCGATCTGCCCGACCGCGTCGAGCAGGTGCATCTGGCCGGGGTCCTTGGGCAGCAGCCAGTCGGCGAGGCCGGGCCAGACGTGGCTGAGGACCGAGGGGCCGACGATCACGCCGGCGAGCAGTTCCCCGACGATCGCGGGCATCTTGAACCGCGCCGCCAACTGCCCGAGGGCCAGGGTCAGCAGCAGCAGGACCGCCAGCTGGAGCAGGAACACCAGCAGCGAGTGAGGGGGAAGGGTCGGGACGGGGGCCGAGCTCGACTCGATCATGTCAGGGCACCATTTCGTGACGCGTGCCGACGTCCCGGCGGGCGAGGCGGTCCGCGAGGAGCGCGCAGACGCCCTCGTTCTGGTCGACGGGGAAGAAGTGGCCCCCGGGGAAGACCTGCAGCTCCGTCAGGCCGGTGGTGTGCTCCTCCCAGGCCGCCGCCTCGTCGATCGAGACCCGGGGGTCGTTGTCCCCGGTGAGCACCGACACCGGGCAGTGAAGTGTGCGGCCGGGCTCGTAGCGGTAGTTCTCGACGGCGCTGTAGTCGCCGCGGATGGCCGGCATGACCACTTCCAGCATCTCCGGGTCGGCGAGCAGCGCCGCGTGGGGGCCGCCCAGCCTGCGCACCTCGGCCAGCAGCTGCTCGTCCGACCCCAGGTGGAGCCGTTCGTAGCGGTCGCGGGACGGGGCGCGCCGGCCGGAGGCGAAGAGCCGTACGGGCGCGGGGAGGCCGGCGTCCTGCATCCGCAGCGCGATCTCGTAGGCGAGGACCGCGCCCATGCTGTGTCCGAACAGCGCGAGGGGCCGGTCGTCGAGGTGGCGCACCACCTCGAAGATCCGGTCGGCCAGTTCGGGAAGGCTGCCGGTGTTCGGCTCGTGGCGCCGGTCCTGCCGTCCCGGGTACTGGACCGCCAGTACGTCCACCTCGGGCGTGAGCGCCCGGGACAGCGGGAAGTAGAAGCTCGCGGACCCGCCGGCGTGCGGCAGGCACACGAGGCGGACCCCGCTGTCGGGCGCCGGGTGGAATCGGCGGACCCATGTTCCGAATTGCTCCGGTGCTTGAGGCACAGCCAGGAATTCCTTTCAGGAATCAGCAGGGTAGTTTCACAGGCTAGGAACGGTGCCGCCGGTCCGGTATCCCTCGACCTGATAGCCCATCGCCGTGGTTCCGCCGCGGGCGGCCTCATTTCCCGACTCGCCTTCGACCGCGCGGACTTGAATTTCGGTGGAGTGGCACCGGCAGTTTCGCTGGCGCGGCGGACTCGATTTCGTACGCCTCGGGCATCATGACCGACGACCTGCCGTTCATCCCGTGAGGAGGCGATCGCCGTGAAGATAGTCGCGGACACCGACAAATGCGTCGGCGCCGGTCAGTGCGTGCTCAACGCACCGGAGCTGTTCGACCAGAGCGAGGACGACGGCGTGGTCGTCGTGCTGGACGCCGAGCCCGGGGACTCGTTCCGGGCGGCGGCCGGGGAGGCCGTCGAGCTGTGTCCGGCCCGGGCGCTCTCCCTGGTCGGCTGATCTGACGCCGCCGGGCGGCGGCGCACGGGAGCGGGCCCCCGCCACACCGGCGGGGGCCCGCTTCGTCACCGGTCCGGACGGGGCGCCGGGGCCCGGTCCGGTCTCGGCTCACACGGGACGGCGGGCGACGATCCGGGCGTGGTGCGGGTCGGTCTTGCCCGCCTCGACCAGCGTCCCCAGCGCCTCGTCGAGGAACTCGTCGACCCGGTCGCCGAGGACCTCGGCCTGGGAGGCGAACCAGGTGCGCCTGAACCGCAGGCGCATCTCGGCCAGTTCCTCGGGCGTCAGGGCCGTGCCCTTCTTCCTGCTGAACGGGTGGGGAAGTTCGGGCTCGTAGTGGGTGAGTTCGAGGCCGGCGTCCTTGAGCAGGTCGGCCACGTCGTCGGCCGGGTAGTCGCGCATCGCCGGCGGCACCGCGGCGAACAGGTCGTTCCACTTCGGGCTGTCGGCGAGTGCGCGCAGGATCCCGAAGAGGCCGGTGCCCTCGCTGCGCGGCTGGGCGCCGGTCCACTGCAGCACGAGGTGGCCGCCCGGTCGGAGCGCGCGGGCCATGCGGCGCAGCGGCTCGTGGGCCTCGGCGACCCAGTGCAGCACCCAGGAGGAGTGGACGACGTCGAACCGGCCCTCGGGCAGGTCCAGTTCCTCGACGGTGCGGACCTCGGTGTGCACGGGGAGCCCGGCGCACAGCTGGCGGGTGGCGTCCACCATGGACGGTGAGGCGTCGCTGGCCCAGACCTCGAAGCCCCGCTCCGCGACGGTGCGCGCGATCTCACCGGCGCCGCAGCCGATCTCGGCGAAGGTGCCGCCCCGCTCCAGGGCGTCGCCCGCGAGCGAGAGCGCGGCCAGTGCCGTCTTGACGTGAGGCGAGTTCACCTTCACGTACTCCTCGGCGACCCATGTGTTGGTGTCGGTCATCGGCGAAGTCCTGTCTGTGTCGGGAAGTCCATCAGAGGAGTCGCAGCGGGATCCGCTCGACCCGGGAGACCCCGGGCCGCAGGACCCAGGGGATCTGCTCGCGCTCCACCGCGAGGGACAGGTCCGGGAATCGGGTGAACAGCGCGTGCAGGGCCACCTCGGCCTCCTGGAGGGCGAGCGGCCTGCCGAGGCAGTAGTGCGCCCCGCGCCCGAACCCGAGGTGGCGTTCGCCGCCTCCGTGGTCCCGGCCGATGTCGAGACGCTCGGGGTCCTCGAACTGACGCGGGTCGGTGTTCGCGGGCAGGATCAGCGGCAGGATCGTGGCGCCGGCCGGGATCCTCGTGCCGCCCAGCACGACGTCCTCCGACGGGTACCGGGGCACCCCCCACTGGGTGGGCCCGAGGCGCATCAGTTCGTGCACCGCCTGCGGCCAGCGGGACGGGTCCTCGCGCAGCAGGGCGAGCTGGCCGGGGTTGTCCAGCAGGGCGAGGACGGAGGTGGCGAGCAGCTGTGTCGTCGTCTCGTGACCGGTGATCACCAGCGTGAAGACCAGGGTGACCATTTCCCGTTCGGTCAGGCGGTCGCCGTCGTCCTCCTGGGCCTGCACGAGTCCGGTGATCAGGTCGTCGCGCGGCTCGACACGCCGGCGGGCGATCACCTCCAGCAGTTGGTCGACGCACTCGCGCATGACGACCGGGATGCGCTCCCGGTGCTCCGTGGGCGAGCCCAGGCTGATCCCCCACTCGTGCCACGGCTCGCGCTCGGCCTCGTCGATGCCGACCAGCTCGCAGATCACGGTGAACGGCAGCGGGAAGCAGAACGAGTCCATGAGGTCGACCGGTTCGCCCTCGCGTGCCTGCTCGGCCAGCCGGTCGAGCAGCTCCGCGGTGATCTTCTCGACCCGCGGGCGCAGTTCGGCCACCCGGCGTGCGGTGAACGCCCGCGAGACCAGGCTGCGCAGTCGGCGGTGGTGGTCGCCGTCGATCTGCATGAGCTTGTCGTCGAGGTAGTCGACGAGATCGGAGGGGATGCCCAGCCGCTTCATGATCGTGGTACGGACGGCGGGGGCGTCCGGCACCGATGCCGGGTTGTTGAGGAATCTCGGGTCGGTGAGCACCCGGCGTACGTCGTCGTAGCGGGTGACCAGCCACATCGGCGGTCCGCCCAGCATCGTGCCGACGAGCGTCGGTGCCTGCTCGCGCAGCCGTGCGTATCCGGCGAACGGGTCGGCCACCAGCTCCGGCGAGAGCAGCTCGACCGGGGCGGCCGTGTTCTCGGCGGTGACGGTCATACGTCTCCCTCTTCAGCGTCCAGGCGTCCAGGTGTCCCGGCGTCCATGAATTCCGGCCGGAATTCCCCTCGATCGCGACTTGACCGTCGGTCGAGGACAAGTTCCCTGCCCATGCCGCGACATGCATGGCAGTTCCACACAGTAGATCAGGCGCGGTGGGCCATACATCCCCCGATCTGATAGGCCGCCGCGCACGGGGCTCCGCCCCGAACAACGGGATGCTAATCTCGCCGAATACCCGGGGGTTCGGGGGTCGTTATTCCGTACGCCGCTTTCCGCGCCCTTTTCCATGCCCTCGCGGTTTTTCCGACGCCTTGCGAGTTGGGATGACGATGTCCACCATGCGCCCGAACGACCTGTACGAGTCCCCGGCGGACACGGACGTGGCCATTGTCGGCAACGGGCCGATCGGCGCCGCCCTGTCGGTGCTGCTCGCCCGGCGCGGCCTGCGCGTCACCGTCCTCGAGCGCCGCCCCCGGCCGTATCTGCTGCCGCGGGCGACCAGCTTCGACGGGGAGACCGCCCGGCTGCTCGCGGGCACCGGGATCGGGGACGAGGACGGGATCGGCCGGATCACGGAGCCGGCCACCGGCTACCAGTGGCGTACCGCGGCGGGAGAGACGCTGCTGGACATCGCCTTCTCCCCCATGGGGCGTTACGGCTGGCCGGACGCCAACACCATGCACCAGCCCGCGCTGGAGGAGCTGATCGCGGCCCGTGCGGCGGCGCTGCCCGGCATCACGGTGCTGCGCGGGCACCGGGTCGTGGACCTCACCGAGCACGACGACCGGGTGGCGCTGACCGTCGAGAGCGACGACGGATCGAGCCGCAGTGTCGTCGCGCACTGGGTCGTCGGCTGCGACGGCGCCAACAGCTTCGTGCGCGAGCACCTCGGCGTCCCCATGACCGATCTCGGGTTCTCCTACGAGTGGCTGCTGTGCGACGTCGAGCTGCACGAGCCGCGCGAGTTCACCCCGACCAACGTCCAGGTCTGCGATCCGGCACGGCCCACGACGCTGGTGGGCAGCGGCCCGGGGCACCGCCGCTGGGAGTTCATGCGGCTGCCGGGCGAGAGCAGCGCCGAGCTGAACAAGGAGGAGACGGCCTGGCGCCTGCTGGGGCCGTACGGCGTCACCCCGGACACCGCCACGCTGCTGCGCAGCACCACCTACATCTTCCGGGCCACCTGGGCCGAGCAGTGGCGGGCGGGCCGGGTGCTGCTCGCCGGTGACGCGGCGCATCTGATGCCGCCCTTCGCCGGCCAGGGCATGTGTTCGGGGATCCGGGACGCGGCCAATCTGGCCTGGAAGCTGGATCTGACGCTGCGCGGTCTGGCCGACGCCGGTGTCCTCGACACCTATGCCGAGGAACGCCGACAGCACGTGAAGGACTCGATCCTGTCGTCGGTGCAGCTGGGCAGGGTGATCTGTGTGACGGACCCGGCGGCCGCCGCGGAGCGCGACGCCACGGTCCTCGCGGGCCGGCGCGGTCGCAAGGGGCCTGGGCAACCGGAGCCGGCGAAGCCGCTGTCGGGCGGGCTGCTGCATCTGCCGGGCGAGCAGGGGGCCGGGCCGCTGCCCGGTTCGGTGGTGCCGCAGGGGCGGGTGAGCGCACAGGGCGGCACAGGCCTGTTCGACGAGGTCGTGGGCCGTGGTTTCGTCCTGCTCTGCACGGACGATCCTCGCCCCGCGCTCGGCGAGGAGCGGTGGTCCTACCTCTCGGCCCTCGACACCCATGTGGTGCGCCTGTTGCCGCCCGGGGCGGCCGAGGCCACCGGGGACACCGGGCAGGGCCTGACCGAGGCGATCGATGTGGACGGCTTCTACCGGGCGTACCTGGCCGAGCACCGGGCGACCGCCGTGCTCGTCCGGCCGGACTACCACGTCTTCGGCTCCGCGCACGGCCCCGAGGACATCGCCCCGCTGGTCGACGCCCTGCGCGCGGGGCTGAAGACGCCGGTGCCGGCCGGGGGTCCGCGCCAGGCGGGCTGACAGGCCCTAGGGGACGCCCCGCACGCCGTCCGGCGCACCTACCAACCGGTCGGCGCAGTGTGCAGGAGTCCGCGGGGTCCGCGTAGGCCCTGCTCGCACACGGGTGGTCACGGCCGGATCGTGCGGGCCAGCGCGAGGGCGCCCCGCAGGGAGGACAGTGCGCCCAGTGCGGCCGGGCGCACGTCGAGTTGGGGCAGGCCGGGGCGGGACAGCTGGGCGAGCTGGGCGCTGACGAGGGTGTCGAAGCCCGGGATGCCGCTCGCGAAGCCGCCGCCGAGCAGCAGGAGTCGCGGATGGAGCAGTTCCTGGACGCTGACCGCGGCGGCGGCCAGGGCGCGGCAGGTGCGGCGCAGCGCGGTGACCGCCCAGGGCTGTCCGTCGCGCCAGGCCTGTCGCAGGACGTCGAAGGTGACCTCGCTCCCGCGCAGCCGGGCCGCGTGGCGCAGCGTGGCCGGGCCCGAGGCGATCGCCTGGAGGCATCCCCGGCGTCCGCACACGCAATCCGGACCGTCCAGCTCGACGACGGTGTGTCCGATCTCGAAGGATCCGCGGCCCGGGCCGGGGCAGAGTTCGCCGCGCAGGACGAGGCCGCCGCCGATGCCCGTGCCGACCCCCAGGTAGAGGAGGTCCGGGCAGTCGGCGGCCTGTGCCTCGGCGAGGGCGCCCAGGTCGCCGTCGTCCGCCCAGGCGACGGCGGTGCCGGGGAACAGGGCGCGCAATGCCGCGCCGAGGTCCGTGCCGGCCCATTCGGGCCGGCTCGGCCAGGCGGTGATCCGCTCGTCGGGTCCGACGGTCGCCGGCACCGCGACGCCCACCGCGCTCGGCGGCGCGGCCAGTTTCGCGCGCAACTCTCCTATGTGTTCGGCGAGTTGGGCGAGGTCCCGGTCGACGCTGTGCCGTGGTCGCCAGGCGAAGACGGTCTCGTCCACGCAACGCGTGCCGGCTTCCACCCGCAACGCGACCTTGGTGCCCCCGATGTCGACACCGAGGTGATGTGCCCTCTCCATGCCGCCCGGCCGATCCTCAGTCGCCGGGCACCGACGGGCACAGGGCCAGCAGGTCGGCGGGGCGGTTCAGGAGGACGGCCGGTTCGGCGGCGAGCAGTTCGTCGGTCTCGGACAGCGCCCACAGCGCGCCGGCCGAGGTCACACCGGCGCCGTGGGCACTGGCGATGTCGGTCGGTGCGTCACCGACCATGACGGCCTGCTCGGGCGAGAAGCCCAGCAGGTCCAGGGCGTGTTCCACGATGTCCGGGGCCGGCTTCGGGCGGGCGACCTCGTCCGAGCCGATCACATGGTCGAAGAAGGGCAGCAGCCCCAGCCGGCCGAGCAGCGAGCGCGCCCGCGGCCCGCTCTTGCCGGTGGCCACGGCGAGCCTGAATCCGCGCGCCCGCAGCGTGGTGAGCAGTTCCGGGACGCCGTCGAAGACCGGCACCTGGGACGCGAGGCGGTAGCTCTCACGGACGAAGGGCTCCTCCATCTCCAGGGGCAGGCCCATGATCCGCATGATGTCCGGGAAGTAGCGCCCCAGGTGGCGCCGGTACTCGTCGAAGGGCGCCGGGCCGTCGCCGACGACCTCCTTGTAGGCGACGGCGAACGCCTCGTACATCACCGCGAAGCTGTCGACGAGGACCCCGTCCAGGTCGAATATCACGGCGCGTCGCACCGGCTGGAGCGTCGCCGTGGCCGGCCGGCCCGGGACATCGGTCCGTTCGGTCGAAGCGGGTGATCCCACTGGTTCCTTCACCTCCTACTGATGGGCGGGCACGGCGGTCTGCTCGTGCGCGCAACGGGCCGACGCGTAGAAGTCCTCGATGACACGGACCGTCGTACGGGCCTCGTCGACGGCCCTGCCGCGTCGGCCGGGGTCGGCGAGGATGTCGGCGAGGCCGTCCAGCTGCCGCCGGTACTCGGTGCCGATGGGCTCGTCCGGTACCGGCAGGGACGTCGTGGTGCCCTCGCGGGTCAGCGTCAGCCGGGAGTGCGGGTGGCGGTTGGGGCTGAAGCCGAAGGTGCATCGCAGTTCGGCGGTCGCGGCACTGCCCACCACCTGGATCCGGGTCACGTCCCGCGCCTCGTGCGACGCCCAGCCGGCGCTCAGGCCGACCGAGACGCCGTCGTCGCGGACGAGGAAGCCCCGGGCGGTGTCCTCGACGTCAGCGTGGTCGGCGGCGGTGGGCTCGTCCTGCCGCCAGGCCGCGCTCCAGGCGCCGGTGCCCACGAAGTCGTTCGAGGTCACGCCGACGACCTGGGTGAAGCGGGCCGGGCCGAGCAGGGCGGCGAGGGTGTCGAGCAGATGCCAGCCGAGGTCGAACAGGACGCCGCCGCCGGCCTTGCTGCGCTGGGTGAACCAGCCGCCGGCCTGCGGGATGCCGCGGGCCCGCACCCAGGACAGGTCGACATGGCGGATGCGGCCGAGTTCCGGCAGCAGGCGCGCCAGGGCGGCCACGTCGGCGCGGTGCGGGGCGGCGCTGCCGGCGAGCAGCGTGGCGCCGCCGGCGCGTTCGGCGGCGGCCAGGGTGTCGGCCTCGTCCCGGGTCAGGCACACCGGCTTCTCCAGGAAGGCGGAGATGCCCCGGCCGAGCAGTCGCGCGGCGACCTCGGCGTGCAGATGGTTGGGTACGGCGACGACGGCGAGGTCGACCGCGCCGGGGGTCAGCGCGTCCAGGGTCTGGTGCACGGGTACGCCCGGTGCCGCGTCGAGTGCGGCCCGCGCCGTCGGCGCGGGGTCGACGACGGCGACCACGTCGAAGTCGGCGTGCTCGCTCAGCCGGGGCAGCCACAGCTCCCGCCCCGCCCAGCCGAGCCCGACGACGGCTGCCCTGACGCTCATACGGCGGCCACGACGTCCGCGATGATCTCGGCCGTGCGGTGCATGTCCTGCTCGCCGGCGAGCAGCACGCGGTGGTGCAGCCAGACGCAGTCCTTGCTGATGGCTTCCGTGTGGGGGCAGCGCTCGGCGATCTGGTCCGGGGTCTCGTCGGGGGCACCGACCTCCCAGAAGGCGTCGGTGCGGTAGATGGCGCGGAAGGCCGCGAACGCCGGCACACCGGCCGCCACGAGCCGGTCGACCAGGGCGTTGCGGTCCTCCTCGCCGATGCCGGGCACCCGGAACATCGCCATGTAGTGCGAGGGGAAGTCGGTGCGCTCGTCGGCGCGCTGCGGGACGACGCCGTCGATCGCGTCGAGCAGCGGGGAGAGCACGGCCCAACGCTGCTGACGGGTGGTGATCTGCTCTTCCACCCGGCCGAGCTGGGCCCGCAGGACCGCCGCGGAGAACTCGTTCAGCCGCAGGTTGCTGCCGGCGATCTGGTGCAGGTAGCGGCGGTCGGTGCGGGGGCGTCCGCAGCTGTGCCGCAGGAACGCCGTCTCGTACATCTCCGTGTCCGGGAACAGGACGGCGCCGCCCTCGCCCGCGGTCATCAGCTTGCCGTTCTGGAAGCTGAACGCGGCGACCGTGCCCAGCTCGCCGACGCGCTTTCCCTGCCAGCGGGCGCCGTGGGCGTGCGCGGCATCCTGGAGCAGCGGGACGCCCGTGTCGGCGGAGAGCTTGGACAGGGCGTCCATGTCGGCCAGGAAGCCCGCCATGTGCACGGGCATGATGGCCCGGGTGCGCGGTGTCACGGCCGCCGCGGCCGCCGCCACGTCGATGTTGTAGGTGTGCGGGTCGACGTCCACCGGGACCGCGACCGCGCCGAGCCGCTGCGCCGCCTGCGAGGAGGAGATGAAGGTGAAGGCCGGGACGACGACTTCGGTGCCCGGGCCGACGCCCATGCACTGCAGGGCGAGTTCCAGCGCGTGGGTTCCGTTGGTGACGGCCAGCGCGTGAGCGGCACCGTGGAATTCGGCGAACTCTCGCTCGAAGGAGTCGACTTCGTTTCCGCCCATGCGCCACCACTGGCCCTGCTCAAGCGCGCGGATGAGGCCTTCCCGCTCGTTCTCGTCGTACTGCGGCCACTGGGGGAATTCCGGTGCCTGTCGCACGTTCATGATTCTCCAAAGAACTGGATGTGGCTCGATGCAAGGCACAGAACAGCTGAACAGCAGGTCCAAAGTAGGTGCTTGCGGACTCGGCTACATCCCTTGGTCCGGTAGTGGTCGGCGGTATTCAGCGAAGGTCGAAGAAGGCCCTATAGGAATTCAGTTGCCCCTCGAGCATGTGAATGCCGTGATGAATGCGGTGCCCCCGTGCGGCGGCCTCGCGCAGAAGTCGTGTCTCGCGGGGTTTCATGATGATGTCGGCCACGGCACAGCCCGGCGCCAGGTCCTGGAGCGGGAACGGCAGCGGGTCGTCGGCGCGCAGCCCGAGCGGTGTGGCGTTGACGGCGAGGTCGGCGTCCCGCAGCCGAGGCCCGCTCAGCGTGTGCACCCGGCCCGGCCAGTGCCCGTCGAGCCGGGCGGCCAGCGCGGTGAGTTTCGCGGTGTCCGTGTCGTACAGGGAGAGCCGGTCGACGCCGGCCGCGAGGAGCGCGGCGGCGATGGCGCTGCCCGCACCGCCCGCGCCGACGAGCGCCGCCCGGCTGCCCCGGGGGTCGAGTCCGGCCCCGACGAGGCCCGTCACGAAGCCCGAGCCGTCGAAGTTCTCCGCGAGCCAGCTGCCGTCGGCCTCGCGGCGCAGCACGTTCGCGCTGCCGGCGATGGCCACGGCCGGTCCGCACCGGTCGGCGAGGCCGCGGACGGCGGCCTTGTGCGGCACGGTGACGAACATGCCGTCGAGGTTCTCCACCCGCTGCAGGCCGCGTACGACGGTTTCGAGGTGGTGCGGCCGGGCGTGCACCGGGACGACCAGCGCGTCGATGCCCAGTTCCACGAAGACCGGGTTCATCAGCGCGGGCGCCTGGACCTGGGCGACCGGGTCCCCCAGGACGGCGTACAGCCGGGTGGTGCCCTGCACGGGTACGACGGGAGGTCGTCCGGTCATCGCGGCCCGCCCTTCCGGTCCCTGACGCTGCGGGCCGCCAACTCCGCTACGACATGGGCGAGTTCCCGTGCCTGCTCGGCGTTGAGACGGGGGTCGCAGGCCGTGCGGTAGCGGGCGGGCAGCTCGGCCTCGGCCGGCCCCCCGGTGCCCCCGACGCATTCGGTGACGTGGTCGCCGGTGACCTCCAGGTGCACGCCGCCGGGGTGGGTGCCGAGCGCCCGGTGCACGTCGAAGAAGCCGGTGATCTCGTCGGCCATCGCGCTCCAGTGCCGGGTCTTGTATCCGTTCGCCGACGTGTAGGTGTTGCCGTGCATCGGATCGCAACTCCACACGACCTGGTGGCCCGAGGCGGTGACCTTCTCCACGATCGGCGGCAGCACCTCGCGGACCCGGGTGTGTCCCATACGGCTGATCAGCGTGAGCCGCCCGGGTTCGGCGTGCGGGTCGAGCCGGCGCACATAGGTGACGGCCTCCTCCGGGGTGGTGTCCGGGCCCAGCTTGAGGCCGATGGGATTGGACAGCAGCCGGGCGAACGCGATGTGCGCGCCGTCGAGTCGGCGGGTGCGCTCGCCGATCCACAGGAAGTGCCCGAGCCCGCTGGACAGACGCGGTTCGGGCCCGCCGAGGTCGGTGCGCAGCGAGCACTGCTCGTAGTCGAGCAGCAGCGCCTCATGGCTGACGTAGATGTCGCCGCCGGCCGCCGCCCGCGCCTCGGGCCCGCCGCCGCGGCCGAGCCGCCGGATCAGCGCCATCGTGTCGACGGCGGCGGCGTGGGCGCGCAGCATCCGGTCGGGGTCGGGGGTGCGGGCCGCCCGTGTGGGCTCGGCGGAGTTGACCATGTCGCCGCGGTACGCGGGCAGCCCCTGGGCGTCGACGGCCCGCGAGCGGGGCTTGGCGTACTGGCCGGCCATCCGGGCGACCTTGACGACCGGTACCGCGGTGCGGCGGGTGAGGACGTCGGCCATCCCCGTGAGCGTGCGCAGATTGGCGCGCCGGTGGGCCTCGGTGTTCTCGGCGAAGGATTCGGCGCAGTCGCCGCCCTGGAGGAGGAACGCCTGCCCACCGGCGACCGCGGCGAGTTCACGGCGCAGTCGTGCCGTCTCGGCCGCTGTCACGATCGGCGCGGCACGGCGCAGCAGCGCCCCGACCTCCCGGGCCCGGTCCGGGTCCGGCCAGACCGGCTGCTGGGGGGCGGGCCGGTCCAGCGCCTGCGCCAGCCTGCCGGCGAGCAGCGCGTCGACCGTTTCGGCGGCGCCGGCCGGCTGGTCGGTGTCGGCCGGTTGGTCGGTGTCGGCCGGCCACTGGAGCTGCCTCATGAGCGTGCCGCGGCGGTCGTGGCGGCGGGCGCGGCGACGTCGACGACGTCGACGAGGTCGGCCAGGGGCGCCCGGGGCATCTCGTCGAGGACGCGCGCGACCACGTCGTGCGGTACGTCGTCCACCAGTTCCGCGCCCTGCGGCCCGTCGAGGACGAACGCGAGTCCGCCGATCGCCTTCTTGTCGTGCCGCATCAGCGGCAGCAGGGCCGCGGGTTCGGTCTCGGCGGGCAGCGCGGTGGGCAGCCCGTAGGAGCTGACGACGTCCTGGTGCTCGGTCACCCGCGCCCGGTCGACACGGCCGAGGGCACCGGCGAGCCGGCCCGCGAAGACCGTACCGATGGCCACCGCCTCACCGTGGCGCAGGGCGAAACCGGTCGCCTTCTCCAGCGCGTGGCCCAGCGTGTGGCCGTAGTTGAGGACGTGCCGCAGTCCGGCGTCCCGCTCGTCGGCCTCCACGACGCGGGCCTTGAGGGCCACACTGGCGGCGATCTGGTCCGCCAGCGGGAGCGGGCGCAGGTCCGGCGCGCCGATGAAGTGGCAGCGGGCGATCTCGCCGTAGCCGTTACGCATCTCCCGCCGGGGCAGGGTGGACAGGTAGTCCGTGTCGCACAGGACCGCGCTCGGCTGCCAGTAGGCGCCGACCAGGTTCTTGCCTGCGGGCAGGTTCACCGCCGTCTTCCCGCCGACGGCGGCGTCCACCTGGGCCAGCAGTGTCGTGGGCAGATGCACCACGGCGACGCCCCGGTGGTACAGGGCGGCGGCGAGTCCGACCACGTCGGTGGTCGTTCCGCCGCCGCAGGAGACGACGACGTCGGACCGGGTGAGTCCGAAGCGCACGAACTCGCGGCACAGCGCCTCCACCGTGGTGAGGGTCTTGTCCTGCTCTCCGTCGCGGGCCGGCAGCAGCAGGGTCTCCACACCGGTGTCGGGCACCCATTCCGCCGGGCGGGCCGACACGACGACGGCTCGCGCGGCGCCCAGCCGCCCGACGACCTCGGCCAGCGACGTACGGACCCCGGGGCCGATGAGCACGTCGTACGAATGATCTCTCAGACGCAGCGGAACGGATGCCATGACGTCTCTACCGGCCCGCCGTCACCCGGCGGACACGCGACTCGGACCGCTCCTTGCGGTCCACCTCGTCCAGGTGCGGATAGGACGGGCAGCCGTAGACCCGCTGGAACGGCTCGAAGGTGTCCCACTCCTTGCGGCGCCGCATCTCCTGGGCCACCGAGTTGTGCTCGCTCCAGAAGTCGCCCCCGATCAGCCGGATGAGGTACTTCTCCAGGGTGTCCCGGTCGGTGGAGCGGGCGGCGTCGGCGGCCATGGCGACCAGCTCGCCGTCGTAGTAGGCGTGGATGAGCCGGATGTAGGTGTCGTAACCGGTCTTGAAGTAGCCGGCGTACCGGTCGAGCAGGCGTTCCTCGGCCGACGGGTCGGCCAGGGCTTCCCCGAGGGTCTCGGCCGCGCGGACGGCGGTGGCCGTCGCCACCAGGACGCCCCCGGAGAACATGGGGTCGCCGAAGCAGCCGGCGTCGCCGACCATGAGCCAGCCGGGGCCGGTGACCGTGTCCGTGTGGTAGCAGTAGTCGGTCTCGATCTTGAAGTCCATGGAGGGCTGCGTCCCGGTCAGCCGGGAGACGATGCGCGGCACCCGGGCCAGGTGCTCCTCGAACACCTTCTCCGGAGTCGATGCGCGCAGCACGTCGCGCGGCATGACCGTGCCCACGCTGATGGTGTCCTTGGACAGCGGGATCGCCCACACCCAGCCGTCGTCGTGGGCGGCGACCTGGATGTCGCCCTCGACACCGAGGTTGTGGCTCTCGTCGAGCCCGGTGTAGTGGCGGAACACGGCGACCATGCGGAGCTTCTCGAGGGTCTTGCGCAGCCCGAAGCGATGGGCGATCTTGCCCGTGCGACCGCTGGCGTCGATCACGTACGTGGAGCGCACCTCGTGCGACTCGCCGTCGCGCTCGTAGCGGACGCCGACCATGCGGTCGCCCTCCATGAGCAGCTCGTTCACATGGGCACCGAAGACGACCTGCGCACCGGCGGCCTCGGCCTGCTCGGCGAGCATCCGGTCGAACCGGCGCCGCTCGACCTGGAACGCGTTGTCGTGCCGCCCCGGGCCCTGCTTGGTGAAGTCCGCGCGGAAGACGCCCTCGAAGAACTTCTTCTCGGTCGGGTCGATGAACTCGCCGCCGAACTTGGGCACATAGCCCTGGGACGCCACCACGTCACGCAGGCCGATCCGCTCGAACAGGCCCATCATGTACGGCAGCAGGGACTCGCCGATGTGGAACCGGGGGTCGGTCTCCTTCTCCAGGAGCACCACGGAGTGCCCCTGCTTGGCGAGCACATAGGCGCTGACCGCACCGGCCGGCCCTGCGCCGATCACAACCACATCGGTTGTTTCCTTCGCCATCGCTTTCCCTTTCTGGTGCCAACTCGTCTGACCGGAGCGCTGGGTGATCGGAGTGCGATTCACCGGAATTCGTCGGAGAGCATGTGTGAGACCAGCTGCGCATGCTCGTCGTCGTCCGTGATGGTGCGTATTTCCTCGCGGCCGTCACGGACCGTCAGATGTCGTCGTCCTTTGAGGACGACCTGTCCGTTCTCGAAAGTCCGGCCGCAGAGGATCTTCCGGCCGTCCTGCGGCCCGGTGTCCGCGGTGATCTCCCGGACAAGGAAGTCCTCCATGGCCTTCCAGTCGCTCCACTCCCGGGGTTGCATCGTGAAGGTGTAGACGACGCTCCACCGGGTGATCCTGCCGCGGCGCTGTAGAGCGATCCTGGATCCGCGGTCGACAAGGCGGTACTGGCATCCGTACTGGCTCTGCACCGCGCCGGAGGCCGACAGCGGCTCGATGTAGGAGGGGCCGGGGTAGCCGACGTCCACGAGCCACTGCTCGCCGTCCAGGGTGACGAGGTTGAACATGTGCTCCACGTCGATCCCGGACGCCTCCCAGCCCTCGGCGGTGCTGGCCGCCAGCACGGTGACGTCGTAGCCCAGCTCCGTCAGCAGCCGGGCGAACAGCCGGTTCAGCTGGAAGCAGGTGCCGCCCCGCCCTTGGACGACGCTCGTCTCGAACGTGGCGTCCTCGTCGAGGTCGACGAGCCGCACCCCGTCGCTGAAGTCCTGGGTGGCGCCGTTGTACGGAATCGCCATGAGGTGCTTCTTGTGCAGCTTGCGCAGCGTCGCGATGTCGACACCGGTTTCTCCGGCGCAGCCGATCCGTTCGAGATATCCGTCCACGTCGAACACGTTTCATCACCTTCTTTCACAGGGGGATCGGTGCTTCACACGGAGAGCGCCACGGGCTGTGCCGCCTGTTCGCCGCACAGCAGCCCGTGCAGATGCGTGGCGAGCATTCCTGCCGTCGGATAGTCGAAGACGAGGTTGGGCGAGAGTTTCCGCTCGGTGATGTCGCGGAGCCGGTTGCGCAGTTCGATGGAGGTGAGGGAGTCGAAGCCGACCTCGAACAGCCCCTGGTCCGCGTCGATCCGGTACGTGGCGCCGTGGCCCAGCACCGCGGCCACCTGGGCCTGCACCAGGTCGAGCAGCACCTTCGCCTGCTCGGCACCCGAGAGCCCCGCCAGCCGCTCGGCCAGCGCCTGTCCGGTCTCGCCGGGGCCGGCCGCGTGTGCCTGCTGCCGGCCGGCGCGGACCAGGCCGCGCAGCAGGTGCGGCACTCCCCCGCCGGCCACGGCCCGGGTACGCAGCGACCGCAGGTCCAGCTTGGCCGGGACCAGTTGCGCCCGCCCCGACACCACGGCGGCGTCGAACAGCTCCATGCCCTCCGCGGGCGTGATCGCCTGGAGGCCACCGCGCCGGTTCATCCGCGCCTTGGTGAGGTCGTCGGTGTC
>NZ_KQ948223.1:97233-116223 GCF_001514035.1 Streptomyces yokosukanensis
ATCCCGATGACGCCGTCGTCGGTCACGCCCGCCGTGTGCACCACACCGGTGAGGGGGTGCTCGTCGGGCACCGAGGCGAGCAGCGCCTCGGCCTGGGCGCGGTCGGAGACGTCACAGGCCACGACCGACACGGCCGCGCCCAGCTCGGTCAGCTCGGCGACCAGCTCCCGTACGCCCTCGGCTGCCGGGCCGCGACGGCTGGCCAGCACGAGGTGGCGTACGCCGTGCCGCACGACCAGGTGCCGGGCCACCAGGCCGCCCAACGCCCCGGCACCCGAGACCAGGACGGTCCCCTGCGACCGGAACACGGTCGGCTCGTCGGGAACGTGAGCGGTGACGCGGGCGAGGCGGGGTACGGAGAGGACGTTGCCGCGCACCGCGGCCTGCGGCTCGCCGCCGGCCAGCGCCGCGCCCAGGACGCGTGCCGCCGCGTCACCGGAGACCGGGTCCGCCGGATCGGTGTCGACCAGGATGATGCGGTCCGGGTTCTCGGCCTGAGCGGCCCGCACCAGACCCCACACCGCCGCTCCCGCCGGATCGGTCACCGTGTCCTCGCCACCGGCGGGCACCGCGCCCCGGGTCACCACGGCGAGCCGTGCCGCCTCCAGACCGGGCCCGTCCAGCCAGCACTGCACGGCTTCGAGGACTCGGGTGGTCAGCGCGAGGACGGCGGTCTCGCCCGCACCGCCGAAGGCCTCCAGGACCGCCAGGGCCGGGCATACGGCACCCGACTCGATGTCGTCGGCCAGGGTCGCCACCTCCTCGGCGGTGGCCACCGGCGCCCACGACGGCACGGGCTCCGTCTCCTCCAGCGGCGGCAGCTCGGTCCACTCCACCCGGAACAGCGAGTCGGCGCGCGGTGTGTCCGCCGCCGTCTCCAACTGCTCGGCGGAGACGACCCGGGACACCAGCGAGTCCATCGTCACGACCAGGGCGCCGGCCTCGTCCGCCGCCGCCAGGGACAGCGCGTCGCGTTCGCGCCGCGCAAGGCGCACCCGCAGCACCGAGGCGCCCGCGGCATGCAGCACCAGCCCGTTCCACGCGAACGGCAGCCTCAGCTCCGTACCGCCCGGCCCTGTCTCGGGGCCGTCGTCGGCCACGGCCGCTCCCGCGATCTGCAGCAGCGGCGAGTGCAGGGCGGCGTCCAGCAGCGCGGGGTGGATGCCGAACCCGGCGGCCTGTCCGCGGTGTTCCTCGGGCAGGGCGACCTCGGCGAAGGTCTCGTCGCCGCGCCGCCACAGCGCGCGCACCCCCTGGAACGCGGGGCCGTAGCCGTATCCCACCTCGGTGAGCAGGCCGTAGCCACCGCTGATGTCCACCGGCTGCGCACCGGGCGGCGGCCAGGCGGCGAAGTCGAACTCCGTTGTGCCGCCCCCCGGTTGCCCGGTGGCTGCCAGCATGCCGCTGGCGTGCCGCGTCCATGCGTCCGCGCCGCTCGGACCGTCGGCGTCCTCCCGCCGCGAGTACACCTCCACGGTGCGCGAGCCGTTCCCGGTCGGCCCGCCCACGGCGACCTGGACCCGCACCCCGCCGTGCTCGGGCACCACCAGCGGCGCCTCGATCACCAGCTCCTCCAGGACACTGCAGCCGGCCTCGTCACCGGCGCGCACGGCCAGCTCGACCAGGCCCGTGCCGGGGACGAGCACCACACCGCCGACCCGGTGATCGGCCAGCCAGGGGTGCGACTTCAGGGACAGGCGCGAGGTGAACACCAGCCCGTCGGACTGCGGCAGTTCCACCACCGCGCCGAGCAGCGGGTGATCGGTCCCGGCCAGGCCGAGGGAAGCCGCGTCGGTGGCGGTCGGCGCCGTGTGGAGCCAGTAGTGCTGGTGGTCGAAGGCGTACGTCGGCAGCTCGACCGGAGTCGACTTCGCCGCGTCCGCCGGGAGTACACCACTCCAGTCCACGGGGACGCCACGCACGAACAGCTCGGCCAACGAGGCCAGCAGACGACGCAGCCCACCCTCCTCACGCCGCAGCGAACCGGTCACCACCGTCGCAGCACCGGACTCGGCGTCATCGAGGATCTCGGTGATCGGCTGAACCAGCACCGGATGAGCACTGACCTCGACGAAAGCCCTGTGACCCTGCCGGATCAGCTCCGCCACGGCCGGGCCGAACCCGACCTGACCGCGCAGGTTCCGGTACCAGTAGCCGCCGTCCAGAGCCCCGGCGTCCTGCACCCAACCACCCGTCACCGTCGAGTAGAAGGGGATCATCGGCGCCTGAGCCTCGATACCGGTCAGCGCCTCGGCCAGCGCCTCCCGGATGTCCTCCACATGACGCGTGTGCGAGGCGTAGTCCACCGCCACCCGACGCACGCGGACACCATCGGCGGAAAGGGCCTCAAGGGCCTCGTCCAGCGCCTGCGCATCACCCGCGACCACCACCGACGACGGGCCGTTCACGGCCGCCACCTCGACCCGATCCGACCAACGCTCCAGACGCGCGACCGCCTCGGCCTCGCTCAGCGCAACGGACGCCATGCCACCACGCCCGGCCAACCGCTCACGGATCGCCTGACTGCGCAACGCCACGACCCTCGCCGCGTCCTCCAACGACAACGCACCCGACACACACGCAGCAGCGATCTCACCCTGCGAATGACCCACCACCGCATCCGCCAGCACACCCACCGACGACCACACCGCAGCCAGACCCACCATCACCGCGAAACTGGCGGGCTGCACCACATCCACCCGCTCCAACAGCTCCGGCTCCTCGCCCCGCAGCACGCCCACGAGCGACCAGTCGATCCACGGCTCCAACGCCGCCGCGCACTCCGCGATCCGCTCGGCGAACACCGGGGACGACTCCAGCAGCTCCCGGCCCATGCCCACCCATTGCGAGCCCTGGCCCGGGAAGACCCACACCACCTTGCCCGGTCCACCCGAGACGCCGACCCTGCCGGTGATCAGACCGGCCGGGCTCTCTCCGCGAGCCAGCGCCCGCAGTCCAGCCAGTGCGTCCTCGTCCGAGTCTGCGATCACCACCGCACGCTCACCCAGCACCGCACGGTCGGAGACGAGTGCCCCGGCCACCGACGCGAGCGGCACCTGACCGGCGTCCTCGATGAACGCGGCAAGACGCTCCGCCTGGCCCGCCAGCGAACCGGCACTGCGCGCCGACACCACCAACGGCACCACACCACCCGGCACCGGCTCGTCCGAGCCGGACTTCGCCGGCTCCTCGGGCGCCTCCTCCAGGATCAGATGCGCGTTCGTCCCGCTGATGCCGAACGAGGACACCCCGGCGCGGCGCGGACGACCGTCGCGTGGCCAGTCACGGCCTTCCGTCAGCAGTTCCACCGCGCCCTCGGACCAGTCCACCTGGGACGAGGGCGCGTCCACGTGCAGGGTCGGGGGCAGCATGCCGTGCCGCAGCGCCTGCACCATCTTGATCACACTGGCCACGCCCGCGGCGGCCTGCGTGTGGCCGATGTTCGACTTCAACGAGCCCAGCCACAAGGGCTGTTGGGGATCCCGGCCCTTCCCGTACGTCGCGAGGAGTGCCTGCGCCTCGATCGGGTCGCCCAGAGCCGTACCGGTCCCGTGCCCCTCCACCACGTCCACGTCCGCGGCGGAGAGCCCGGCCCCGGCCAGCGCCTTGCGGATGACGCGCTGCTGCGAGGGGCCGTTCGGGGCCGTCAGGCCGTTGGACGCGCCGTCCTGGTTCACCGCGCTGCCCCGCAGCACCGCCAGGACCTTGTGGCCGCGCTCCCGCGCCACCGACAGACGCTCCAGCACGACCAGGCCCACGCCCTCGGCCCAGCCCGTGCCGTCCGCGCCCTCCGCGTACGCCTTGCAGCGGCCGTCGCCGGCGAGGCCGCGCTGGCGGGAGAACTCCACGAAGCTGACGGGTGTCGCCATCACCGTCACGCCGCCCGCGAGCGCCATGGAGCACTCGCCCTGCCGCAGCGCCTGCGCCGCCAGGTGCATCGCCACCAGCGACGACGAGCACGCCGTGTCCACGGTGACCGCCGGGCCCTCGAAGCCGAACACGTACGAGATGCGGCCCGAGGCCACGCTTCCCGCGGTGCCCGTGCTCGCGAAGCCCTCCAGCTCCGGTGCGACCACTCCGGCCCCGTACCCCTGGTTGGACACCCCGGAGAACACGCCGACGTCCGTGCCCTTCAGGGACGTGGGGTCGACTCCGGCGCTCTCCATGGCCTCCCAGGACGTCTCCAGGAGCAGTCGCTGCTGCGGGTCCATCGCCAGCGCCTCGCGCGGCGAGATCCCGAAGAAGCCCGCGTCGAACAGGCCCGCGCCGGGTACGAAGCCGCCCTGGCTGGTGTACGAGGTGCCCGCGCTGTCCGGGTCGTCGTCGAACAGGCCCTCAAGGTCCCAGCCACGGTCCTCGGGGAAGTCGGACATCCCCTCGCGGCCCTCCTGCACCAGCCGCCACAGGGACTCGGGGCTCGTCACCCCGCCGGGCAGCCGGCACGACATGCCGACGATCGCGATCGGCTCGTCGGGGTCCGTACCCGCGGCGGCGGTCGCGGCAGGTGCGTCGGCCGCCGCCGTGTCGCCCAGCTCCTCGCGCAGATAGCGGGCCAGGGCCTGCGGGGCCGGGTAGTCGAAGACGAGTGTGGCGGGCAGCTTCAGGCCGGTCGCCTCGCGCAGCCGGTTGCGCAGCTCCACCGAGGTGAGCGAGTCGAACCCGGCTTCGTTGAACGCGGTGTCCGCCCGGACGCTGTCGGCTCCGCTGTGGCCGAGCACGACGGCGGCCTGGGTCCGCACCAGGTCGAGGAGCAGCGCCTCTTGTGCCGCCGGGTCGAGTCCGGCGAGCCGGCGGGGCAGGTCGCCGTCCTTCGCGGCCGCCGCCCGTGCCTGCTGCCGTCCCGTCGGTACGAGGCCGCGCAGCAGATGCGGTACCGCGCCGCCGGCCGCCGCGCCGGAGCGGGCCCCGCGCAGGTCCATCTTGATCGGTACGAGCAGCGCCTGCCCGGAGGCGAGGGCGGCGTCGAACAGCTCCATGCCCTCGGTCGCCGTGATCGCGAGGACACCGCCGCGGTCGGCCCGCGCCTGGTCCGCGTCGCCCAGGTGGGCGGTCATTCCGGCGTCCTGCTCCCACAGGCCCCAGGCCAGGGAGAGGCCGGGCAGGCCAGCCGCGCGGCGGCTCGCCATCAGCCCGTCGAGGAAGGCGTTGGCCGCCGCGTAGTTGCCCTGGCCCGCCGACCCGAACACGCCCGAGGCGGACGAGAACACGGCGAACGCGTCGAGGTCCAGGTCCCGGGTCAGCTCGTCGAGGTGGCGCACCGCGTCGACCTTCGGCGCGAACACCGCGGCCAGCCGCTGCGGGGTGAGCGCCCCGATCACGCCGTCGTCCAGCACGCCCGCCGTGTGCACCACACCGGTGAGGGGGTGCTGCCCGGGTATCGAGGCCAGCAGGGCCCGCGCCTGGTCGCGGTCGGAGACGTCGCAGGCCGCGACGGAGACCTCCGCGCCCAGCCCGGTCAGCTCGGCGACCAGCTCCCGCGCGCCCTCGGCGGCCGGGCCGCGCCGGCTCACCAGGAGCAGGTGGCGTACGCCGTACCCGGTGACCAGATGACGGGCCAGCAGCGCGCCCAGCGATCCGGTGCCGCCCGTGACCAGGACCGTACCCTCCGGGTCGAACACCTCGGAGAGGTCCGGGACTTGGCCGGCGGCGCGGGCGAGGCGGGGCACCGAAAGTGCCGTACCGCGCACGGCGACCTGGGGCTCCCCGGCCGCCGACACCAGGCCCAGCACGGGCAGCACACCGTCGTCGGCGGCCGGGTCGGCGTCGATCAGTACGATCCGGTCCGGGTTCTCGGCCTGCGCGGCGCGCACCAGACCCCACACCGCCGCTCCGGCCGGGTCGGTGACGGCGCCGTCCCCGGCGGGGACCGCGCCGCGGGTCGCCACCACGAGCCGTGAGTCGTCGAGGTCGTCCGCGGCCAGCCATGCCTGCACCACGCTCAACACCCGTGCGGACAGGGCCAGTACGGCGTCGTCGCCGTCCCCGCCGACGGCCGTGAGGACGGCGATCGCCGGAGCCGTGCCCGTACCGGCCAGCGCCGTCACGTCCTCGGCCGTGGTGACCGGCGCCCACGAGGGTGTGGGCGCAGTGCCCTGGGCCAGGGGCAGCCGGGTCCAGTCCACCTGGAACAGCGAGTCGGCGACCGGGGAGTCCGTCGCCGTCCGGAGCTGCTCGGCGGAGACCGGCCGGGACACCAGGGAGTCCAGCGTCACCACCGGGCCGCCGGTCTCGTCGGCCGCCTCCAGCGACACGGCGCCGGGTCCAGCGGAGGTCAGGCGGATCCGCAGTGCGGGGGCGCCCGCGGCGTGCAGCGACAGGCCGTTCCACGCGAACGGCAGGACCGGCGTGCCGGGCTCCTCGGCCGTCGCGTCCGCCTCGGTGCCGAACATCCCGGCGTGCAGGGCGGCGTCCAGGAGCGCCGGGTGGATGCCGAACCGGTCGGCGCTCTCCCGCTGTTCCTCGGGCAGGGCCGCCTCGGCGAACACCTCGTCGCCGCGCCGCCACACGGCGCGCAGGCCCTGGAACGCCGGGCCGTAGCCGTAGCCGCGCTCGGTGAGGCCGGCGTAGAAGTCGTCGATCCCGATCGGCCGGGCGCCGGGCGGCGGCCAGGCGGCGAAGTCGAAGTCCGTGCCGCGGGCCGTGGCCGAGGCCGAGAGCGTGCCGGTGGCGTGCCGCGTCCACGCGTCCCCGTCACCGGGCGCGTCCTCGCGCAGGGAGTAGACCTCGACGGGGCGCGCGCCGGTCCCGTCCGGTGCGGCCACGGCGACCAGGACGCGTACGCCGCCCTGCGGCGGCACCACGAGGGGCGCCTCGATGACCAGCTCGTCCAGGACGCCGCAGCCGGCCTCGTCACCGGCGCGCACGGCCAGCTCCACGAGGCCCGTGCCGGGCAGGAGCACCGCACCGCCGACGGCGTGGTCGGCCAGCCAGGGATGGGACTTCAGCGACAGGCGCGAGGTGAGCACCAGCCCGTCGGACTGCGGCAGCCGCACCACCGCGCCGAGCAGCGGGTGGTCGGCCGCCGCCTGCCCCAGGGAGGCCGCGTCCGTCGCCGCGTCGGCCGTCCGGAGCCAGTAGTGCTGGTGGTCGAAGGCGTACGTCGGCAGGTCCACGCGTCCCGTCGGGGCACCGCCGCGCGGGAGCAGGCCGCGCCAGTCCACGGGCACGCCGCGTACGAACAGTTCGGCCAGCGCGGCCAGCAGGGTCTGCTCCTCGGGGCGGCCGTCGCGCAGGGCCGCCACGCAGGTCGGCCGGGCGCCCGCGGCGGTGGCCGTCTCCTCGACGAGGCCGGTCAGGGCAGCGCCCGGGCCCAGCTCCACGAACAGCGTGCCGCCGTGCCCGACGGCGGCTGCGATCCCGTCGGCGAACCGCACCGGCCGGCGCACATGGCCGGCCCAGTACTCCGGGTCGGCCAGCTCGCCGGGTGCGGCGAGCCGCCCGGTCACGTTCGAGATCACCGGGATCTGCGGCGACCGCCACTCCACCTCGGCCAGTCGGGCGGCGAACTCGGCCAGCATCGGCTCCATCCGCCGGGAGTGGAAGGCGTGCGAGACCACGAGGCGCTTCGTCTTGTGCCCCTGCTCCCGCAGCCGGTCGGCCGCCGCGAGGACCGCGTCCTCGTCGCCGGAGAGGACCACCGCGGACGGGCCGTTGACCGCCGCGACCTCCACGTCGTCGCCGAGCAGGCCGGCGACCTGCGCCTCGCTCGCGGCCACCGCGACCATCGCGCCGCCCGGCGGCAGGGCCTGCATCAGCCGGCCCCGGGCCGCGACGAGCCGCGCCGCGTCCGGCAGCGACAGCACACCCGCCGCGTGGGCGGCGGCGATCTCACCGATCGAGTGGCCGATGACCGCGTCCGGTCGTACGCCCCAGGACTCCACGAGCCGGAACAGGGCGCTCTCGACCGCGAACAGGGCCGCCTGGGTGAACACCGTCCGGTTGAGCAGTTCGTCGCCGCCCGGCACCCTGTCCAGGATCACGTCGCGCACCGGGTGGTCGACCGCCCCGGCGAGGCACGCGTCCAGTTGCTCGCAGGCCTCGTCCAGGGCCCGGGCGAACACGGGGTGGCGCTCGTACAGCTCCCGGCCCGTCCCCGCGCGCTGCGAGCCCTGGCCCGGGAACACCCAGACGAGCTTGCCCGGTCCGCCCGAGCCGGCCGCCCTGCCGGTGACGACACCGGCCGCGTGCTCGCCCCGGGCCACCGCCCCGAGCCCGGCCAGGGCCTCCTGGTCCGAACCGGCCAGGACCACCGCGCGCTCGGGCAGCAGCGCCCGCTGCGACAGGAGTGCGTCGGCCACGCGCGGCAGCGGCGCCGCGCCGGTGGACCGAAGGTGTGCGGCCAGTCGCTCCGCCTGCCCCGCCAGGGAGCCCTCGCTGCGCGCCGACACCACCAGCGGGACCACGCCCGCCGGTGCCGCCTCCTCGACGGCCTGCTCCGGCTGCGCCTCGTCGGGCGCCTCCTCCAGGATCAGGTGCGCGTTCGTCCCGCTGATGCCGAACGAGGACACCCCGGCGCGGCGCGGATGCCCGTCGCGCGGCCAGTCCCGGGCCTCGCCGAGCAGCCGCACCGCGCCCGCGGACCAGTCGACCTCGGTCGTCGGCACCTGTGCGTGCAGGGTCGGGGGAAGCACGCCGTGCCGCAGCGCCTGCACCATCTTGATGACGCTGGAGACGCCCGCGGCGGCCTGCGTGTGCCCGATGTTCGACTTCAGCGAGCCGAGCCACAGCGGCTTCTGCGGATCCCGGCCCTGTCCGTACGTCGCGAGGAGCGCCTGCGCCTCGATCGGGTCGCCGAGGGCCGTACCCGTACCGTGCGCCTCCACGACGTCCACGTCCGCCGAGACCAGTCCGGCGCCGGCCAGGGCCTTGCGGATGACGCGCTGCTGGGAGGGGCCGTTGGGGGCCGTGAGCCCGTTGGACGCGCCGTCCTGGTTGACGGCGCTGCCGCGGATGACCGCGAGCACCCGGTGGCCGCGCTCCCGCGCCTCGGAGAGCCGTTCGAGGACCACCACGCCCGCGCCCTCGGACAGGCCCATGCCGTCCGCGCCGTCCGCGAACGCCTTGCACCGGCCGTCGGCGGCCATGCCCTGCTGCCGGGAGAAGACGACGAAGGTGCCGGGGGTGGCCATCACCATGGCGCCGCCGGCGAGGGCGAGCGAGCACTCGCCCTGCCGCAGCGCCTGCGCGGCCAGGTGGATGGCGACCAGCGACGACGAACAGGCCGTGTCCACGGACACGGCGGGGCCCTCGAAGCCGAAGACGTACGACACCCGGCCCGACGCCACGCTCGACGCCACGCCGGTGCCGGTGAAGCTCTCCAGCTCCGGCGCGACCCCGCCGCCCCCTGATCCGTATCCCTGGCTGGACACCCCCGCGAACACGCCGACGTCGGTGCCCTTCAGCGAGACCGGGTCGATGCCCGCCTGCTCCAGCGCCTCCCAGGAGGTCTCCAGCAGGAGCCGCTGCTGCGGGTCCATCGCCAGCGCCTCGCGCGGCGAGATCCCGAAGAAGCCCGGATCGAACAGGCCGGCCCCTTGCAGGAAGCCGCCCTGGTCGGTGTAGGAGGTACCGGGGTTGTCGGGGTCCGGGTCGAACAGGCCGTCCAGCTCCCAGCCCCGGTCGTCGGGGAACCCGGACACGGCGTCGCGGCCCTCGCGCACCAACTGCCACAGATCCTCGGCGCCCGTCACACCGCCGGGCAGCCGGCACCCCATGCCCACGACGGCGATCGGCTCTCCCGCGTGCGACGCGCCCTGCTTGCGCAGGTTGTGCAACTCGGTGGTGACGCGCTTGAGGGTTTTGAGGAGTTGTTCGTCCGTGGCCATTCGTCAGTCCTCACGAGAATGTTGATGGAGCCGAATACCCTGAACCGGTCTCACACGAGCCCGAGTTCCTCATGAATGAAGTCGAGGACTTCGTCGGCCGACGCGGATTCCAGTTTCTCGGCCACCGTGGAGCCGTCCGTCTGCTCGACGACCCCATTACACTTGGCCACCAGGCCCTGAAGACGGAGCGCGATACTCGCCCTCATGGATTCGTCGAGGGTCACTGCAGCGATGAGCGACTCGACGTCCTCGATCCTCGCGTTCACCCGGGACAACACGTCGTCACTGATGCCGAGTTCACCGCGCAGATAGCCGGTGAGCACGAGCGGGGTCGGCTGGTCGAAGACCAGCGTGGCGGGCAGTTTCAGACCGGTCGCCTCACGCAGCCGGTTGCGCAGCTCCACCGAGGTGAGCGAGTCGAACCCGACGTCCTTGAAGGCGGTGTCCGGCCGGATGCCGTCCGGCCCGCTGTGCCCGAGCACGACCGCGGCCTGGGTGCGCACCAGGTCGAGGAGCATGGCTTCCTGCTCCGGCTCGGAGACGGAGGACAGGCGGCGCAGCAGGTCGCCGTCCTTCGCGGCCGCCGCCCGCGCCTGTTGCCGCCCCGTCGGTACGAGGCCGCGCAGCAGATGCGGCACCGTGCCCCCGGCCGCCGCTGCGGCCCGTACTCCGCGCAGGTCCAGCTTGACCGGCACGAGGAGCGACTGGGCGGATGCGACGGCGGCGTCGAACAGCTGCATGCCCTCGGCGGGCGTGAGCGCGACGACGCCGTCGCGGCTCGTCCGCCTGCTCATGCTCGCCTGGTCGTCGGCGCCCAGGTGGGTGGTCATGTTGGTGGCGTACGCCCAGGTGCCCCAGGACAGCGCGAGCCCGGGCAGGCCCGCCGCGCGGCGGTGGGCCATCAGCCCGTCGAGGAAGGCGTTGGCCGCCGCGTAGCCGCTGCTGCCGGCGCCGAGGAAGACGGACGAGGCGGAGGAGTAGACGACGAACGCGTCCAGTTCCAGGCCACGGGTCAGCTCGTCGAGGTGCCGTACCGCGTCCACCTTGGGCGCGAACACCCGCGCCAGGCGCTCGGGGGTCAGGGTCTCGACGAGCCCGGCCTCGAACACACCGGCCGTGTGGACCACGCCGGTGAGGGGGTGCTCGTCGGGCACCGCGGCGAGCAGCGCCTCGACCTGTTCGCGGTCGGAGACGTCACAGGCCACGACCGACACGGCCGCGCCCTGCTCGGTCAGCTCGGCGACCAGCTCCCGCACGCCCTCGGCTGCCGGGCCGCGACGGCTGGCCAGCACGAGGTGGCGTACGCCGTGCCGCACGACCAGGTGCCGGGCCGCGAGTTCGCCCAGCGAGCCGCCGCCCGAGACCAGGACGGTCCCGCCCGCCGCGAACACCGTTTCCGCATCGGTGTCTTGGGCGGGCACCCGGGCGAGCCGCGGCAGGGAGAGGACCGTGCCGCGCGCCGCGATCTGCGGCTCGCCAGTGGCCAGCGCCGCCCCCAGGACGTCTCCCAGCCCGTCGGCGTCGATGCCGGCGGCTGCGTCGATGCCGGTATCGGTATCGGTATCGGTATCGGCGTCGGTGTCGAGCAGCACGAAGCGGTCCGGGTTCTCGGCCTGCGCGGCGCGCACCAGGCCCCACACCGCCGCTCCCGCCGGATCGGTCACCGCACCGTCCCCGGCGGGCACCGCGCCCCGGGTGTGCACCACGAGCCGCGACTGGTCGAGTCCGTCCGTCGCCAGCCACGCCTGTACGACCTCGAGGACCCGGGTGGTCAGCGCGAGCACGGCGGCCTCGCCCGCACCGCCGACGGCCTCCAGGACCGCGACCGCAGGAGCATCGGCGCTCCGGGCCAACGTCTCGATCTCGGCCGCGGTGGCCACCGGCACCCACGCGGGCGCGGGCTCCGCCCCCCAGACCGTGGGCAGTTCGCTCCAGTCCACGCGGAACAGCGAGTCGGCGACCGCCGAGTCCGCCGCCGTCTCCAACTGCTCGGCGGAGACGGCCCGGGACACCAGCGAGTCCATCGTCACGACCAGGGCGCCGGTCTCGTCCGCCGCGTCGACGGACAGCGCGTCCGGGCCGCTCGGGGCGACCCGCACGCGCAGCGCCGAGGCGCCCGAGGCGTGCAGCACCAGGCCGTTCCAGGAGAACGCCAGCAGCGGCTGCCCGCCTCCCTCCTGCGGCTGCGCGTCCGCCATGGCGCGGAACGTCCCGGTCTGCAGGGCGGCGTCGAGCAGCGCCGGGTGGATGCCGAACCCGGCGGCGTCCTTGCGCAGTTCCTCGGGCAGGGCGACCTCGGCGAACAGTTCCTCACCGCGCCGCCACACGGCGCGCACGCCCTGGAACGCGGGACCGTAGCCGACTCCGCGCTCACGCAGTTCGTCGTAGAAGCCGACGGCGTCCACCTCGACCTGCTGCGCCCCCGGCGGCGGCCAGGCGGCGAAGTCGAAGTCCGTGCCGGGGGTGGGGGCCGAGGCCGACAGCGTGCCGGTGGCGTGCCGCGTCCACACCTCCCCGTCGTCGGGCGCGTCCTCGCGCTGGGAGTACACCTCCACCGTCCGCGAGCCGTTCTCGGCGGGTGCGCCCAGGACGACCTGCATCCGTACGCCGCCGTGCTCGGGCACCACGAGCGGCGCCTCGATGACCAGTTCCTCCAGGACACTGCACCCGGCCTCGTCACCGGCGCGTACGGCCAGCTCGACCAGGCCCGTGCCGGGGAGGAGCGCCAGGCCGCCGATCGCGTGATCGGCCAGCCAGGGGTGCGACTTGAGCGACAGGCGCGAGGTGAACACCAGCCCGTCGGAGTGGGGGAGCCGGACCATGGCACCGAGGAGCGGATGATCGGCCGCGGCGAGCCCGAGGGAGGTGGCGTCGCCGCCGGTCCCGGTGGGCTGGAGCCAGTAGAGCTGGTGGTCGAAGGCGTACGTCGGCAGGTCCACGCCCGCCGATGCGGTTCCGGCGGGCAGGACGCCCGACCAGTCCACCGGCACGCCACGCACGAACAGCTCGGCCATCGAGGCCAGCAGACGACGCAGCCCACCCTCCTCACGCCGCAGCGAACCGGTCACCACCGTCGCAGCACCGGACTCGGCGTCGTCGAGGATCTCGGTGACCGGCTGCACCAGCACCGGATGAGCACTGACCTCGACGAAAGCCCTGTGACCCTGCCGGATCAACTCCGCCACGGCCGGGCCGAACCCGACCTGACCGCGCAGATTCCGATACCAGTAGCCGCCGTCCAGAACCCCGGCGTCCTGCACCCAACCACCCGTCACCGTCGAGTAGAAGGGGATCGTCGGCGCCTGGGCCTCGATACCGGTCAGCGTCTCGGCCAGCGCCTCCCGGATGTCCTCCACATGACGGGTGTGCGAGGCGTAGTCCACCGCCACGCGACGCACGCGCACGCCCGCGTCCGAGAGCGATTGAAGGGCCTCGTCCAGCGCCTGCGCGTCACCCGCGACCACCACCGACGACGGGCCGTTGACCGCAGCCACCTCGACCCGATCCGACCAGGACTCCAGCCGCGCGACCGCCTCGGCCTCGCTCAGCGCAACGGACGCCATGCCGCCACGCCCGGCCAACCGCTCACGGATCGCCTGACTGCGCAGCGCCACGACCTTCGCCGCGTCCTCCAACGACAGCGCACCCGACACACACGCAGCAGCGATCTCACCCTGCGAGTGGCCGACCACCGCGTCGGGCTCGACCCCCACGGACGCCCACACGGCGGCAAGACCCACCATCACCGCGAAACTGGCGGGCTGCACCACGTCCACCCGCTCCAGCAGCTCCGGCTCCTCGCCCCGCAGTACGCCCACGAGGGACCAGTCGATCCACGGCTCCAACGCGGCAGCGCACTCCGCGATCCGCTCGGCGAACACCGGGGACGACTCCAGCAACTCCCGGCCCATACCCACCCACTGCGAGCCCTGGCCCGGGAACACCCACACCACTCTGCCCGGACCGCTCGAACCAGCGCTGCCGGCAAGCAAGTTGGCACCGCTTTCGCCGCGCGCCAGGGCGCGCAGTCCCGAGAGCGCCTCCTCGTCGGAGTCGGCCACGACCACCGCACGCTCACCCAGCACCGCACGCCCCGTCACCAGCGTGCGGGCGACGTCCGTCAGCGACGCCCCGCCGACACCGGACTCCAGGAACGCGACGAGCCGCTCGGCCTGCCCCGCCAGCGAGCCGGCATGGTGCGCCGACACCACCAGCGGGACCACACCCGCGGGCGCCGTCCCTTCAGCAGCCGACTCGGCGGCGGGCGCCTCCTCCAGGATCAGGTGCGCGTTCGTCCCGCTGACGCCGAACGAGGAGACACCCGCCCGGCGCGGCCGGCCCTCGCGCGGCCACTGACGCGCCTCGGTCAGCAGCTGAACCGCGCCCGCCGACCAGTCCACCTCGGTCGTCGGCTCGTCCACGTGCAGCGTGGACGGCAGCGTGCCGTACCGCAGCGCCTGCACCATCTTGATGACGCTGCCCACGCCCGCGGCCGCCTGTGTGTGGCCGATGTTCGACTTCAACGACCCGAGCCACAGCGGCTTCTCGGGATCGCGGTCCTTTCCGTAGGTCGCGAGCAGCGCCTGCGCCTCGATCGGGTCGCCCAGAGCCGTACCCGTACCGTGCGCCTCGACGACGTCCACGTCCGCCGGGGCGAGCCCCGCGCTGGACAGTGCCTTGCGGATCACCCGCTGCTGCGAGGGCCCGTTCGGAGCCGTGAGGCCGTTGGACGCGCCGTCCTGGTTCACCGCGCTGCCGCGCAGTACGGCCAGGACCTTGTGCCCGCGCTCCCGCGCCACGGAAAGCCGCTCCAGGAGTACGACACCCACGCCCTCGGCCAGGCCCATTCCGTCCGCGCCGTCCGCGAACGCCTTGCACCGGCCGTCGGCGGCCAGGCCGCGCTGGCGCGAGAACGCCACGAAGTTGCCGGGCGTCGCCATCACCATCGCGCCACCGGCGAGCGCCATGGAGCACTCGCCCTGCCGCAGCGCCTGCGCCGCCAGGTGAATGGCCACCAGTGACGACGAGCACGCCGTGTCAAGGGACACCGCCGGGCCCTCGAAGCCCAGTACGTACGAGACGCGCCCCGAGGCCACGCTGGTCGACGCGCCGGTACCCGCGAAACCCTCCGACTCCGGGGTCACCACACCCGCACCGGCGCCGTAGCCCTGGCCGGACAGGCCGGAGAACACGCCGACGTCGGTGCCCTTCAGCGAGACCGGATCGATGCCCGCCCGCTCCAGCGCCTCCCAGGAGGTCTCCAGCAGGAGCCGCTGCTGCGGGTCCATCGCCAGCGCCTCGCGCGGCGAGATCCCGAAGAAGCCCGCGTCGAACAGGCCCGCGCCCTTGAGGAAGCCGCCCTGGGTGACGTACGACGTACCCGCGTGGTCCGGGTCGGCGTCGAACAGGGCCTCAAGGTCCCAGCCACGGTCCTCGGGGAAGCCGCCGACGGCGTCGGCGCCGTCGGCGACGAGCTGCCACAGCTGCTCGGGCGAGGAGACACCACCCGGGTACCGGCACGCCATGGAGACGATGGCGATCGGCTCGCGCGCCTGGTCCTGGACCTCGCGCAGCCGCTTGCGTGCGTTGCGGGCGTCTGCGATGGCCCTCTTGAGATAGTCGCGGAGTTCTGCCTCGTCAGCCACTTGATTCAACCCCCAGGTGGTGGATGTGTGCGATTGCCGTGGGTGGGTGTCCGCACCATCTGTGCGGGGCCGTGCGAGCCGTGCGGACCGTGCGGGCCGGACCCTGACGGACCCGACCCGCACGCACGCACGCGGCTCAGTCGAGCTGCTCGAACAGCGCGAACAGCTCCTCGTCGCTGGCGTTCTCAAGGTCGTCGGACGTGTCCGCGTCCCCCGTGCCGGTGCCGGCGGTGCCCGCCGCCTCGGCCACTCGCAGCAGCTCCCGCAGGCGTACGGTGATCCGGTCGCGGGCCTCCTCGTCGGGTCCCGCGGACTCGATGACCGCTTCCAGACCGGCGAGACCGGCCAGCACCGTGTCGGCGGGCGACCCCTCGTCCACGGCCAGCTCGGCCCGCAGGAAGCGGGCGAGCGCCTGCGGGGTCGGGTGGTCGAAGACCAGCGTGGCGGGGAGCTTCAGACCGGTCGCCTCACGCAGCCGGTTGCGCAGCTCCACCGAGGTGAGCGAGTCGAACCCGGCCTCGTTGAACGCCGTGTCCACCCGAACGCCCTCCGGCCCGCTGTGCCCGAGCACGACCGCGGCCTGCGCACGCACCATGTCCAGCAGCAGCGCCTCCTGCTTCGCCGCGGGCAGTCCGGCCAGCCGGTCGGCCAGTCGGCCCTGCTCGCCACCGCTGCCGGCCGCCCGCGCCTGCTGCCGGCCCGCGCGGACCAGGCCGCGCAGCAGGTGCGGCACTCCGCCGCCGGCCGCCGCGTCGGCACGTACGGCCCGCAGGTCCAGCCGGACCGGCACGAGGAGCGCGTGCCCGGACCCGAGCGCGGCGTCGAACAGCTCCATGCCCTCGGCGGACCGGAGCGCGAGTACTCCGCCGCGCCCCTCACGTCGGCTCATCCGGGTCCTGGTCAGGTCGTCGATGTTCCCGGCCATGCCGGTGACCTGCTCCCACGGGCCCCAGGACAGCGAGAGTCCGGGCAGGCCCGCAGCCCGGCGCGTGGCCATCAGACCGTCCAGGAAGGCGTTGGCCGCCGCGTAGCCACCGCTGCCCGCGCCCATGAAGACGGAGGAGGCGGAAGAGTAGACGACGAACGCGTCCAGTTCCAGGCCGCGCGTGAGCCGGTCGAGGTGGCGTACGGCGTCGACCTTCGGCGCGAACACCGTGGCCAGCCGCTCCGGGGTCAGCGCCCCGATCACACCCGGGTCGAACACTCCGGCCGTGTGCACCACACCGCGCAGGGGGTGCGCCTGCGGCACCGAGGCGAGGAGCGCCTCGACCTGGTCGCGATCCGACACGTCACAGGCCACGGCGGAGACCGTCGCGCCCTGTTCGGTGAGTTCGGCGACCAGTTCCCGCACACCGTCGGCGTCCGGGCCTCGACGGCTGGCGAGGACGAGGTGGCGTACGCCGTTGCGGGCGACGAGATGCCGGGCCGCCAGCGCGCCCAGCGACCCACCGCCCGAGACCAGCACGGTCCCCTCCGGCCCGAACAGCGCCGAGGTGTCCGTGACTTGGGCGGTGGCGCGGGCGAGCCGGGGCACGGAGAGAGTCGTACCGCGCACCGCGAGCTGCGGTTCGCCACCGGCCACCACCGTGGCCAGCACGGAGTCCAGCACCGATTCCACGCCGCCCTCGGCGCCGGGGTCGGTGTCGAGGAGGACGATGCGGTCCGGGTTCTCGGACTGGGCGGCGCGCACCAGTCCCCACACCGCCGCCCCGGCCGGGTCCGTCACCGCGCCCTCGGTACCGGCGGGTACGGCGCCCCGGGTCAGCACCACAAGGCGCGACTCCTCGGGGACGGAGGCGCTCAGCCACGCCTGGACCACGTCCAGGACCCTGGAGGTCAGGGCGAGCACGGCGTCCTCGGCGTCGTCGCCGACGGCCTCCAGGACCACGGCCGTCGGTACGGCACCGCTCGCGGCCACGGCCGCCACGTCGTCGGACGTGGCCACCGGCACCCACGCGGGCGCGGGCTCCGCCCCCCAGACCGTGGGCAGTTCGCTCCAGTCCACCGCGAACAGCGCGTCGCGGCTGTCCTCGACCGCGGAGGCACCCAGCTGCTCGATGTCCACCGCCCGCATGACCAGCGAATCCATCGTCAGGACCGGGCTGCCGGTCTGGTCGGCCGCCGCGACCGACAGCGAGTCCGGACCGTTCGGTGCGACCCGCACCCGCAGTGCCGAGGCGCCCGCGGCATGCAGCACCAGACCGTTCCAGGAGAACGGCATCACCGGCCGCCCGGCTTCCTCCTCCGCGGTGTCCGCCGCGGCGGCGAACGTCCCGGCCTGGAGGGCCGCGTCGAGCAGCGCCGGGTGGAGGCCGAAGCTCCCGGCGTCCGTACGCGCCTCGTCGGGCAGGGCGACCTCGGCGAAGAGTTCCGCACCGCGCCGCCACACCGCGCGCACGCCCTGGAAGACGGGGCCGTACGCGTAGCCGCGCTCCAGCAGACCCTCGTACAGCTCGCCGGTGTCCAGATCCACCTGCTCGGCGCCGGACGGCGGCCAGGCGGCGAAGTCGAAGTCGGTGCCGCGGGCCGCGGCCGAGGCGGACAGGAGTCCGGTGGCGTGCCGCGTCCACGGCTCCCCGTCACCCGGCGCGTCCTCTCGCTGCGAATAGATCTCCACGGTGCGCGAGCCGTTCTCGCCCGGCGCGCCCACGGCGACCTGGACCCGCACTCCCCCGTGCTCGGGCACCACCAGCGGCGCCTCCGTCACCAGCTCGTCCAGGACGCCGCAGCCGGCCTCGTCACCGGCGCGCACGGCCAGTTCGAGAAGCCCGGTGGCCGGGATGAGCACCAGGCCGCCTACCACGTGATCGCCGAGCCAGGGGTGCGACTTGAGCGACAGGCGCGAGGTGAACACCAGCCCGTCGGACTGCGGCAGTTCCACCACCGCACCGAGCAGCGGGTGATCGGTCCCGGCCAGACCGAGGGAAGCCGCGTCGGTCGCGGTCGGCGCCGTGTGGAGCCAGAAGTGCTGGTGGTCGAAGGCGTACGTCGGCAGATCCACGCCCACCGACCCGGTTCCGGCGGGCAGGATGCCCGACCAGTCCACCGGCACGCCACGCACGAACAACTCGGCCATCGAGGCCAGCAGACGGCGCAGCCCACCCTCCTCACGCCGCAGCGAACCGGTCACCACCGCGTCCGCACCGGACTCGGCGTCGTCGAGGATCTCGGTGACCGGCTGCACCAGCACCGGATGAGCACTGACCTCGACGAAAGCCCTGTGACCCTGCCGGATCAGCTCCGCCACGGCCGGGCCGAACCCGACCTGACCGCGCAGATTCCGATACCAGTAGCCGCCGTCCAGAACCCCGGCGTCCTGCACCCAACCACCCGTCACCGTCGAGTAGAAGGGGATCATCGGCGCCTGGGCCTCGACACCGGTCAACGCCTCGGCCAGCGCCTCCCGGATGTCCTCGACATGACGGGTGTGCGAGGCGTAGTCCACCGCCACCCGACGCACGCGGACACCATCGGCGGAGAGAGCCTCAAGGGCCTCGTCCAGCGCCTGCGCGTCACCCGCG
>NZ_KQ948223.1:116970-124721 GCF_001514035.1 Streptomyces yokosukanensis
ACCCCGAACCGGCACCGCCGACCACCACACCGGGCGCACTCTCGCCACGCGCCAGCGCCCGCAGTCCGGCCAGTGCCTCCGCGTCCGAACCGGCGACCACCACCGCACGCTCACCCAGCACCGCACGGTCGGCGACCAGCGCCCCGGCGACACCCGGCAGCGGCACCTGACCGGCGTCCTCGATGAACGCGGCGAGCCGCCCCGCCTGGCCCGCCAGCGAACCGGCACTGCGCGCCGACACCACCAACGGCACCACATCCGCGGACACCAACGGTTGCTGTGCCTCCGCGGCAGATGCCTCGTCCTGCTCGGGCGCCTCCTCCAGGATCAGGTGCGCGTTCGTCCCGCTGACGCCGAAGGACGACACACCCGCGCGACGCGGGGTGCCCTCACGCGTCCACTCCCTCGCCTCGGTCAGCAGCTCCACCGCGCCCACGGACCAGTCCACCTGGGACGAGGGCTGCTGTGCGTGCAGCGTCGGGGGCAGCACGCCGTGCCGCAGCGCCTGCACCATCTTGATGACACTGGCCACGCCCGCGGCCGCCTGCGCATGGCCGATGTTGGACTTCAACGACCCGAGCCACAGCGGCTTCTCGGGATCGCGGTTCTTTCCGTAGGTCGCGAGCAGGGCCTGCGCCTCGATCGGGTCGCCGAGAGCGGTACCCGTGCCATGGCCCTCGACGATGTCCACGTCCGCGGGGGAAAGTCCGGCACTGGCGAGGGCCTTGCGGATGACACGCTGCTGCGAGGGGCCGTTCGGGGCCGTGAGGCCGTTGGACGCACCGTCCTGGTTGACGGCGCTGCCCCGCAGCACCGCCAGGACCTTGTGGCCGCGCTCGCGCGCCACCGACAGACGCTCCAGGACCAGGACACCGACGCCCTCCGACAGGCCCATGCCGTCCGCGCCCTCGGCGAACGCCTTGCTCCGGCCGTCGGCGGCCAGACCCCGCTGCCGCGAGAAGGCCATGAAGGTGGCGGGCGTGGCCATCACCATCGCGCCGCCGGCGAGCGCCATGGAGCACTCGCCCTGCCGCAGCGACTGGGCCGCCAGGTGCATCGCCACCAGCGAGGAGGAGCAGGCCGTGTCGACCGACACGGCCGGGCCCTCGAAGCCGAAGACGTACGACACCCGGCCCGACGCCACGCTGGACGCCAGTCCCGTGCCCGCGAAGCCCTCGACCTCCGGTGCGATCGCACCGGTCCCGTAGCCCTGGCCGGAGACGCCGGAGAACACGCCGACGTCCGATCCCTTCAGCGTGGTCGGGTCGATGCCGCCGCCCTCCAGGGCCTCCCAGGAGGCCTCCAGGAGCAGTCGCTGCTGCGGGTCCATCGCCAGCGCCTCGCGCGGCGAGATCCCGAAGAAGCCCGGATCGAACAGGCCGGCACCCTGGAGGAAGCCGCCCTGGCTGGTGTACGAGGTGCCCGCGTGGTCCGGGTCGTCGTCGAACAGGCCCTCAAGGTCCCAGCCGCGGTCCTCGGGGAAGTCCGAGACGGCGTCGACGCCGTCGACGACCAGCTTCCACAGCTCCTCGGGCGAGGAGACGCCGCCCGGCAGCCGGCAGGCCATGCCGACGATGGCGAGCGGTTCGTCGGGGTCGGCGGCCACGGCCACCGGAGTCACGGCCACCGCCGTCGACTCCGGCGCCGCGACGTCGCCGAACTCCCCGAGCAGATGGCGGGCGAGGGCCAGCGGGGTGGGGTAGTCGAAGACGAGCGTGGGGGGAAGTTTCAGGCCGGTCGCCTCACGGAGCCGGTTGCGCAGCTCCACCGAGGTGAGCGAGTCGAAGCCGAGGTACTTGAACGCGGTGTCCGCCCGGACGCCTTCCGCCTCGCTGTGGCCGAGCACGACGGCGGCCTGGGCCCGCACCAGATCGAGGAGCAGCGCTTCCTGTTCGGCGGCCGTGAGCCCGGCCAGCCGGTCGGACAGCTGCTTGTCGTCGCCGCCGGTGCTCGCCGCGCGGGCCTGCTGGCGGCCGGTCCGTACGAGACCGCGCAGCAGGTGCGGCACCGCCGCACCCGCCGTGGCGTCGGCCCGCACGCTCCGCAGGTCCAGTTTGACCGGCACGAGGAGCGCCTGCCCGGCGCCGAGAGCGGCGTCGAACAGCTCCATGCCCTCGGCCGCCGATATCTCCTGCACACCGCTGCGACTGGCGCGCGCCTGGTCGACGGCGCTGAGGTGGCCGGCCATGCCGAGGGACTGCTCCCACAGGCCCCAGGCCAGGGACAGACCGGGCAGGCCCGCCGCCCGGCGGTTGCTCATCAAGCCGTCCAGGAAGGCGTTGGCCGCCGAGTAGTTGCCCTGTCCGGCGCCTCCGGACAGGCCCGCCACGGAGGAGTAGACGACGAACGCGTCCAGCTCCAGGTCGCGTGTGAGCCGGTCGAGATGGCGTACGGCGTCGACCTTCGGCGCGAACACCGTGGCCAGCCGCTCCGGGGTCAGCGCCCCGATCAGCCCGTCGTCGAACACACCGGCCGTGTGGACCACACCGCGCAGGGGCTGTCCGTCCGGCAGCGAGGCCAGCAGCGCCTCGATCTGCTCGCGGTCGGAGACGTCGCAGGCCGCGACGGAGACCTCCGCGCCCTGTTCGGCGAGTTCGGCCACCAGCTCTCGTACGCCCTCGGCGTCCGGGCCACGGCGGCTGGCGAGTACCAGGTGCCGCACCCCGTGCCGGGCGACCAGATGCCGGGCCGCCAGGGCGCCCAGCGAGCCGCCGCCCGAGATCAGGACGGTCCCCTCGGGTCCGAACGTCGCGGCGGTGTCCGCGACATGACCGGTGGTTCGGGCGAGCCGGGGAATCGACATGCCGGTGCCGCGGACGGCGACCTGGGGCTCCGCACCGGCCAGCACCGGGCCCAGCACGGAGTCCAGGACCGTGTCCACGCCGCCTTCGTCGGCGGGGTCGGTGTCCAGCAGGACGAAGCGGTCCGGGTTCTCGGACTGGGCGGCGCGCACCAGTCCCCACACCGCCGCCCCGGCCGGGTCCGTCACCGCGCCCTCGGTACCGGCGGGCACCGCGCCCCGGGTCGCCACGACCAGCTGCGACTCGTCGAGGCCGTCCGAGGTCAGCCACGTCTGCAGCACGCCGAGCACACGGGAGGCGAGGGCCGACACGGCGTCCTCGTCGCCGCCGACGGCCTCCAGGACCACGGCCGTCGGTGCGGCACCGCTCGCGGCCACGGCCGCCACGTCGTCGGCCGTGGTCACCGGCACCCACGACGGCGGAAGCTCCGACCCGGGAACCGGGGGAAGTTCACTCCACTCCAGCCGGAACAGCGCGTTGGCGACCGCCGCGTCGACGGGCACCTCCAGCTGCTCGGCGGACACGGCCCGGGACACCAGCGACTCCAGCGTCACCACCAGGCCACCGGCCTCGTCGGCCGCCTGCACCGTCAGCGCGTCCGCACCGTTCGGCGCGATCCGCACGCGCAACGCCGAGGCGCCCGAGGCGTGCAGCACCAGGCCGTTCCAGGCGAACGCCAGCACCGGCGCCCCGGAGTCGTCCGCCGCCGCGTCCGCCGCGTTCCCGATCGTGGCGGCCTGCAGGGCGGCGTCGAGCAGCGCGGGATGGATACCGAACCGACCGGCTTCCTTGCGGTACTCCTCGGGCAGGGCGACCTCGGCGAAGACCTCCTCGCCGCGCCGCCACACCGCCCGTACGCCTTGGAAGGCGGGCCCGTAGCCGTAGCCGCGCTCCACCAGGTCGCCGTAGAAGTCGCCGACCTCGACGGGGCGGGCGTCCTGGGGCGGCCAGGTGGCGAGGTCGACCTCGGTCTCCTGCGCCGACGGCGCGGCCGACAGCGTGCCGGTGGCGTGCCGCGTCCACGCCTCCCCGTCGTCGGGGGCGTCCTCGCGCCGCGAGTAGACGGCCACGGAGCGCGAGCCGTTCTCGTTCGGCGCGTCCACGGCGACCTGGACGCGTACGCCGCCCTGCGACGGCACCACGAGCGGCGCCTCGATGACCAGCTCGTCCAGGGCACCGCAGCCGGCCTCGTCACCGGCGCGTACGGCCAGCTCGACCAAGCCACTGCCGGGAAGGATGACGACTCCGCCGACAGCGTGGTCGGCCAGCCAGGCATGGGACTTGAGCGACAGGCGCGAGGTGAACACCAGCCCGTCGGACTGCGGCAGCGGCACGACGGCGCCGAGCAGCGGGTGCTCGGCCGCCGTCTGCCCCAGGGACGCCGCGTCCGTCGCCGATCCGGTCTCGTGCAGCCAGTAGTGCTTGTGCTCGAAGGCGTACGTCGGCAGGTCCACGCCCGCCGATGCGGTTCCGGCGGGCAGGACGCCCGACCAGTCCACGGGGACACCGCGCACGAACACCTCGGCCATCGAGGCCAGCAGACGGCGCAGCCCACCCTCGTCACGCCGCAGCGAACCGGTCACCACCGCGTCCGCACCGGTGTCGCTCTCGTCGAAGATCTCGGTGATCGGCTGGACGAGGACCGGGTGGGCACTGATCTCCACGAAAGCCTGGTGGCCCTGCCGGATCAGCTCCGCCACGGCCGGGCCGAACCCGACCTGACCGCGCAGGTTCCGATACCAGTAACCGCCGTCCAGAACCCCGGCGTCCTGCACCCAACCACCCGTCACGGTCGAGTAGAAGGGGATCGCTGGCGCCTGGGCCTCGATACCGGAGAGTGTGTCGGCCAGAGTCTCCCGGATGTCCTCCACATGGCGCGTGTGCGAGGCGTAGTCCACCGCCACCCGACGCACGCGGACACCATCGGCGGAAAGGGCCTGAAGGGCCTCGTCCAGCGCCTGCGCGTCACCCGCGACCACCACCGACGACGGGCCGTTGACAGCCGCGACCTCGACCCGATCCGACCAAGACTCCAGACGTCCGAGCGCCTCGGCCTCGCTCAACGCAACGGACGCCATGCCGCCACGCCCGGCCAACCGCTCACGGATCGCCTGACTGCGCAACGCCACCACCCGCGCCGCGTCCTCCAACGACAACGCACCCGACACACACGCAGCCGCGATCTCACCCTGCGAATGGCCCACCACCGCATCCGGACGAACCCCGGCCGAGGACCAGACAGCGGCAAGACCCACCATCACCGCGAAACTGGCGGGCTGCACCACATCCACCCGCTCCAACAGCTCCGGCTCCTCGCCCCGCAGCACGCCCACGAGCGACCAGTCGATCCACGGCTCCAACGCCGCCGCGCACTCCGCAATCCGCTCTGCGAACACCGGGGACGACTCCAGCAACTCCCGGCCCATGCCCACCCACTGGGAACCCTGGCCCGGGAACACCCACACCACCTTGCCCGGCGTCCCCGAACCGGAGACCACACCGGCAGCGGCCTCGCCCTGGGCGAGCGCCCGCAGCCCCGCCAGCGCCTCCTCGTCGGAGTCGGCCACGACCACCGCACGCTCGCTCAGCACCGCACGGCCGGAGACCAGCGCCCCGGCCACCGACGCCAGCGGCACCCGGCCGGCGTCCTCGATGAACGCGGCGAGCCGCTCCGCCTGGCCCGCGAGGGACAACTCGCTGCGCGCCGACACCACCAACGGCACCACACCACCCGGCACCGGCACGTCCGAGCCAGGTATCGCCGCCTCCTCGGGCGCCTCCTCCAGGATCAGGTGCGCGTTCGTCCCGCTGACGCCGAACGCGGACACGCCCGCACGGCGCGGACGACCCACACGCGACCACTCCCGCGCCTCGGTCAGCAGCTCCACCGCACCCGCCGACCAGTCCACCTTGGACGAAGGCGCGTCCACGTGGAGCGTCGGGGGGAGCACACCGTGCCGCAGCGCCTGCACCATCTTGATCACACCAGCCACGCCGGCGGCGGCCTGCGTGTGCCCGATGTTCGACTTCAACGACCCCAGCCACAACGGCTTCTGCGGGTCCCGGCCCTGCCCGTACGTCGCCAGCAGCGCCTGCGCCTCGATCGGGTCACCGAGGACCGTACCCGTGCCATGCCCCTCGACCACGTCCACATCCGCCGGACCCAGACCCGCGTTGGCCAGGGCACCCCGGATCACCCGCTGCTGCGAAGGACCGTTCGGAGCCGTCAGGCCGTTGGACGCACCGTCCTGGTTCACCGCGCTGCCCCGCAGCACGGCCAGAACCTTGTGACCGCGCTCGCGCGCCACCGACAGACGCTCCAGCACGACCACACCGACGCCCTCGGCCCAGCCCGTGCCGTCCGCGCCGTCCGCGAAGGCCTTGCAGCGGCCGTCGGCGGCCAGGCCGCGCTGGCGCGAGAACTCGACGAAGGCACCGGGGTTGGCCATGACCGTGGCACCGCCGGCGAGCGCCATGGAGCACTCGCCCTGCCGCAGCGCCTGCGCCGCCAGGTGCATCGCCACCAGCGACGACGAGCAGGCCGAGTCGATGGTGACCGCCGGGCCCTCGAAGCCGAACACGTACGACACCCGGCCCGAGGCCACGCTCGTCGACCCGCCCGTGCCCGCGAAACCCTCCAGCTCCGGGGTGACCACGCTGGCGCCGGGCGCCACATAGCCCTGGCCGAACACACCGGAGAACACGCCGACATCGGCGCCCTTCAGGGAGACCGGGTCGATGCCGGCGCCCTCCAGGGCCTCCCAGGACGTCTCCAGGAGCAGTCGCTGCTGCGGGTCCATCGCCAGCGCCTCGCGCGGCGAGATCCCGAAGAAGCCCGCGTCGAACAGGCCCGCCTCGTGGAGGAAGCCGCCCTGGCTGGTGTACGTGGTGCCCGCGCGCTCCGGGTCCGGATCGAACAGGCCCTCAAGGTCCCAGCCACGGTCCTCGGGGAACCCCGTCACGGCGTCGCGGCCGTCACGCACCAGTCGCCACAGGTCCTCCGGACCCGCCACCCCGCCGGGCAGCCGGCAGGCCATGCCCACCACGGCCACCGGCTCCCGGGAGGCGTCGATGAGCCGGCGGTTCTGCTTCTTCAGCGAGCCGACCTCTTCGAGCGATGCCCGGAGCGCCTCGACGACTTTTTCATACGACGCACTCACTTGATTTCCCCAATCCTTCAGCGGTCCCGCGGAGTTAGTTGTCGCCGAGCGCCATCTGCACGAGATCGTCGACGTTCAGGTCGGCGATCGCCTTCTCGTCATCGGCGTCCTCCAGCACGCCGATCGCCGGGTCGCCGTCGTCGAGGGCGACCAGCTTGACCAGGGCGTCCATCAGCCCGGCTGCCCGGAACCGGGCGAGCGGGAGGGATGCGAGTGCGTGCCGCAGCCGGGCCTCGTCCACGTCCGGGTCGGCCGCGCCGCCGTCCGGGAACAGTTCGGTGTGGACGTGACGGGCCAGGGCCTGCGGGTTCGGGTAGTCGAAGACCAGGGTGGCGGGCAGTTTCAGGCCCGTCGCCTCGCGCAGCCGGTTGCGCAGTTCCACGGCCGTGAGCGAGTCGAACCCGGTGTCCTTGAACGCCGTGTCCGGCCGGACCCCGTCCGGACCGGCGTGCCCGAGCACGACCGCGGCCTGGGTACGCACCAGGTCGACAAGAGCCTTCTCCTGGTCGGCGGCGGGAAGCCCCGCGAGGCGGCGCATCAGCTCGCCGTCCCTGGCGGATCCCGTCCGTGCCTGCTGCCGGCCGGCGCGGACCAGGCCGCGCAGCAGGTGCGGGACACCGCCGCTCGCCGCCGCGTCGGCCCGTACGGCCCGCAGATCCAGCTTGGCGGGCACGAGGAGCGACTGTTCGGACCCGAGCGCGGCGTCGAACAGTTCCATGCCCTCCGCCAGGGTCATGATCTGGAGGCCGCCTCGGCGGGTCATCCGGGACCGGGTGAGGTCGTCGGTGTT
>NZ_KQ948223.1:125343-127683 GCF_001514035.1 Streptomyces yokosukanensis
GCCCCGATCACACCGGCATCCAGGACTCCGGCCGTGTGCACCACACCGCGCAGGGGGTGCTCGTCGGGCACCGAGGCGAGCAGCGCCTCGGCCTGGGCGCGGTCGGAGACGTCACAGGCGACGACGGAGACCTCCGCGCCCAGCTCGGTCAGCTCGGCGACCAGCTCCCGCGCGCCCTCGGCGGCCGGGCCACGACGGCCGGCGAGGACGAGGCGGCGTACGCCGTACCGGGAGACCAGGTGCCGGGCGGCCAGCGCGCCCAGCGATCCGGTGCCACCGGTGATCAGAACCGTCCCTTCCGGTCCGAACACCGGTGCCGCGTCGGGGACTTGAACGGTGGCGCGGGCGAGGCGGGGCACGGAGAGAGCCGTACCGCGCACCGCGAGCTGCGGTTCGCCGCCGGCCAGCGCGGCGCCCAGGACGGGCGCCACCGCGTCGCCGGAAGCCGGAGCCGAAGCCGGAGCCGCGGGGTCGGTGTCGAGGAGGACGATGCGGTCCGGGTTCTCGGACTGGGCGGCGCGCACCAGGCCCCACACCGCCGCTCCGGCCGGGTCCGACACCGCCGCCTCGCTGCCGGCGGGGACCGCGCCCCGCGTGGCCACGACCAGGCGCGACTCCTCCAGTCCGGAGGCACTCAGCCACGCCTGGACCACTTCCAGGACCCGGGAGGTCAGGGCGAGCACGGAGTCCTCGCCGTCACCACCGACGGCTTCCAGGACGGCCACCGCGGGAACCTCGGCCGTACCGGCCAGCGCCGCCACGTCCTCGGCCGAGGCCACCGGCGCCCACGACGGCGCGGGCACGGGGCCCCGGTCCGTGGGCAGCTCGGTCCACTCCACCCGGAACAGCGAGTCGGCGATCACGGTGTCACCGGACGGCGTCAGCTGCTCGGCGGACAGCGCCCGCATCACCAGTGAGTCCGCCGACACCACCAGACCGCCGGTCTCGTCCGCCGCCTCCAGCGAGAGGACGTCGGAACCGTCGAGCAGCAGCCGCACCCGCAGTGCCGAGGCCCCGGCGGCGTGCAGCACCAGGCCGTTCCAGTCGAGCGGTTGACGCACCGTGTCGCCGTCCGCCGTCGTACCGCTGAGCGTGTGGGCGTGCAGGGCGGCGTCGAGCAGCGCGGGGTGGATGCCGAACTTCACGGCGTCCTTGCGCTGCTCCTCGGGCAGGGCGACCTCGGCGAAGACCTCCTCGCCGCGCCGCCACACCGCGCGCACGCCCTGGAACGCGGGACCGTACTCATAACCCCGCTCGGCCAGTCCACCGTAGAAGTCGCCGGCCTCGACGGGCTTTGCGCCGAGCGGCGGCCAGGCGGCGAAGTCGTACTCCGATCCCCGGTCGGCAGCCGAGTCCGACAGCGCGCCGGTGGCGTGCCGCGTCCACGTCTCCCCGTCACCGGGTGTGCCCTCGCGCTGCGCATGGATCTCCACGGTGCGCGAGCCGTTCTCACTCGGCCCGCCCACGGCGACCTGGACCCGCACTCCCCCGTGCTCGGGCACCACCAGCGGCGCCTCGATCACCAGCTCCTCCAGGACACCGCACCCGGCCTCGTCACCGGCGCGTACGGCCAGCTCGGCCAGGACCGTGCCGGGAAGGACGACGACGCCACCGACGAGGTGATCGCCGAGCCAGGGGTGCGACTTCAGCGACAGGCGCGAGGTGAGCACCAGCCCGTCGGACTGCGGCAGCCGCACCACCGCGCCGAGCAGCGGGTGATCGACCGCCGTCTGTCCGAGCGACGCCGCGTCGGTGGCGGTCGGCGCCGTGTGGAGCCAGTAGTGCTGGTGGTCGAAGGCGTACGTCGGCAGCTCGACCGGAGTCGACTTGGCCGCGTCCGCCGGGAGTACACCGCTCCAGTCCACGGGGACGCCACGCACGAACAGCTCGGCCATCGAGGCCAGCAGACGACGCAGCCCACCCTCCTCACGCCGCAGCGAACCGGTCACCACCGTCGCAGCACCGGACTCGGCGTCATCGAGGATCTCGGTGACCGGCTGAACCAGCACCGGATGAGCACTGACCTCGACGAAAGCCCTGTGACCCTGCCGGATCAGCTCCGCCACGGCCGGGCCGAAACCGACCTGACCTCGCAGATTCCGGTACCAGTAGCCGCCGTCCAGAGCCCCGGCGTCCTGCACCCAACCACCCGTCACCGTCGAGTAGAAGGGGATCATCGGCGCCTGAGCCTCGACACCGGAGAGTGTGTCGGCCAGAGTCTCGCGGATGTCCTCCACATGACGGGTGTGCGAGGCGTAGTCCACCGCCACCCGACGCACCCGCACGCCCGCGTCCGAGAGCGATTGAAGGGCCTCGTCCAGCGCCTGCGCATCACCCGCA
>NZ_KQ948223.1:128396-160782 GCF_001514035.1 Streptomyces yokosukanensis
TCCCCGAACCGGAGACCACACCGGCGGCGGCCTCGCCCTGGGCGAGCGCACGCAGCCCCGCCAGCGCCTCCTCGTCCGAACCGGCGACCACCACCGCACGCTCGCTCAGCAGCGCCCGATCGGAGACGAGTGCCCCGGCCACCGACGCGAGCGGCACCTGCCCGGCGTCCTCGATGAACGCGGCAAGACGCTCCGCCTGGCCCGCCAGCGAACCGGCACTGCGCGCCGACACCACCAACGGCACCACACCACCCGGGACCGGCTCGTCCGAGCCGGACTTCGCCGGCTCCTCGGGCGCCTCCTCCAGGATCAGGTGCGCGTTCGTCCCGCTGATGCCGAACGAGGACACCCCGGCGCGGCGCGGACGACCGTCGCGCGACCACTCGCGCGCCTCGGTCAGCAGCTCGACGGCGCCGTCCGTCCATTCCACCTTCGTCGTGCGCTGCTGCGCGTGGAGCGTCGGGGGGAGCACACCGTGCCGCAGCGCCTGCACCATCTTGATCACACCGGCCACGCCGGCAGCGGCCTGCGTGTGCCCGATGTTCGACTTCAACGACCCCAGCCACAAAGGCTGTTGGGGATCACGGCCCTTCCCGTACGTCGCGAGCAGGGCCTGCGCCTCGATCGGGTCGCCGAGGACCGTACCCGTGCCATGCCCCTCGACCACGTCCACATCCGCCGGACCCAGACCCGCGTTGGCCAGGGCACCCCGGATCACCCGCTGCTGCGAAGGACCGTTCGGAGCCGTCAGGCCGTTGGACGCACCGTCCTGGTTCACCGCGCTGCCCCGCAGCACGGCCAGAACCTTGTGGCCGCGCTCCCGCGCCACCGACAGACGCTCCAGCACGACCAGGGCCACGCCCTCGGAGAGCACGGTGCCGTCGGCGTCGTCCGCGTACGCCTTGCAGCGGCCGTCGGCGGCCAGGCCACGCTGGCGCGACATGCCGAGGACGCCGATCGGCGATCCCATCACGGCGACGCCGCCCGCGAGCGCCATGGAGCACTCGCCCTGCCGCAGCGCCTGCGCCGCCAGGTGCATCGCCACCAGCGACGACGAGCACGCCGTGTCCACGGTGACCGCCGGGCCCTCGAAGCCGAACACGTACGAGATGCGGCCCGAGGCCACGCTTCCCGCGGTGGCGGTCGTGGCGAAGCCTTCGAGTTCGGCGGGCATGCTGGTCAGGGACTCGACGTAGTCGTGGATGGAGACGCCGGAGAACACGCCGATGTTGTCGCCCCGGGCCGTGGTCGGGTCGACGCCCGCCCGCTCCAGGGCCTCCCAGGAGGCTTCGAGGAGGAGCCGCTGCTGCGGGTCCATCGCCAGCGCCTCGCGCGGCGAGATCCCGAAGAAGCCCGCGTCGAACAGGCCCGCGCCCTTGAGGAAGCCGCCCTTGGTGGAGTACGAGGTGCCCGCGTGGTCCGGGTCGTCGTCGAACAGGCTCTCCAGGTCCCAGCCGCGGTCGTCCGGGAAGGTGGACATGCCCTCGCGGCCCTCCTGCACCAGCCGCCACAGGGACTCGGGGCTCGTCACCCCGCCGGGCAGCCGGCACGACATGCCGACGATCGCGATCGGCTCGTCGGGGTCCGTACCCGCGGCGGCGGTCGCGGCAGGTGCGTCGGCCGCCGCCGTGTCGCCCAGTTCCTCGCGCAGATAGCGGGCCAGGGCCTGCGGGGTCGGGTAGTCGAAGATGAGTGTGGCGGGCAGCTTCACTCCGGTCGCCGCGCTCAGCCGGTTGCGCAGTTCGACGGCGGTCAGGGAGTCGAAGCCGATGTCGCTGAACCTCTTGGCGCCCTGGGCCAGATCGGGGCTGGTGAAGCCGAGTACGGCGCCCGCCTCGGCCTGGACCACGGACAGCAGGACGCTCTCCTGCTCGTCCGGGGAGAGCCCGGCGAGCCGGCGGACCAGCGCGCTGCTGTCCCCGGCCGCCGCCCGCGCCGTGCGCCGACCGGCGCGTACCAGGCCGCGCAGCAGGTGCGGGACTCCCCCGTCGGCCGTGGCCTGGCCGCGCAGCGTCTTCAGGTCCAGCTTGATCGGCACGAGGAGTGCCTGGCCCATGTGCAGGCCGGTGTCGAAGATGCGCAGGCCCTCGGCCTGGGTCAGTGCGAGGACACCGCCGCGGCTCATGCGGGCCTGGTCGACGGCGCTGAGGTGCGCGGTCAGGCCGTCGCTCTGCTCCCACAGGCCCCAGGCCAGGGAGAGGCCGGGCAGGCCGGCCGCGCGGCGGCCCGCCATCAGTCCGTCGAGGAAGGCGTTGGCGGCGGCGTAGTTGCCCTGGCCTGCCGATCCCATGAGGGCGGCGGCGGAGGAGAACACGACGAACGCGTCGAGGTCCAGGTCCCGGGTCAGCTCGTCGAGGTGGCGCACCGCGTCCACCTTGGGTGCGAACACCGCGGCGAGGCGCTGCGGGGTGAGTGCCGCGATCACGCCGTCGTCCAGCACACCGGCCAGGTGCACCACGCCGGTCAGCGGGTGCTCCTCGGGCACGGATGCCAGCAGTGCCTCGACGGCACGGCGCTCGGAGACGTCGCAGGCCGCGACGGAGACCTCCGCACCCAGCCCGGTCAGCTCGGCGACCAGCTCCGGCACGCCCTCGGCGGCGGGGCCGCGCCGGCCGGCGAGGACGAGGTGGCGTACGCCGTAGCGGGTGACGAGGTGCCGGGCCACGAGGCCGCCCAGGGAGCCGGTGCCACCGGTGAGCAGGACCGTGCCTTCCGGTCCGAACACCCCGGGGGTGTCCGGGACTTGGCCGGTGACACGGGCGAGGCGGGGCGCCGACAGCGCCGCAGCGCGCACCGCGACCTGCGGTTCGCCGCAGGCGAGGACCGCGCCCAGGACGGCTGCCGGTCCTTCGACGGTGGCCGGGTCGGTGTCGAGGAGGACGACCCGGTCCGGGTTCTCGGCCTGCGCGGCGCGCACCAGACCCCACACCGCCGCTCCGGCCGGGTCGGTCACCACGCCGTCCCCGGCGGGCACCGCGCCCCGGGTGTGCACCACGAGCCGCGACTGGTCGAGTCCGTCCGTGGCCAGCCACGCCTGGAGCACGCTCAACACCCGTGTGGACAGGGCGAGTACGGCGCTCTCGCCGTCGCCGCCGACGGCGGTGAGAACCGCGACCGGCGGTGCCGCGGCGGTGCCGGCCAGGGTCGTGACGTCCTCGGCCGTGGCCACCGGCGCCCACGCCGCCGCGGGCACGGCGCCCTGCGCCGGGGGCAGCTCGGTCCACTCCACGCCGAACAGCGCGTCGCGGCTCTCGTCCGCCGCCGCCGCGTCGAGCTGGTCGGTGGAGACCGGCAGCGACACCAGCGAGTCCATCGTCACGACCAGGCCACCGGTCTCGTCGGCGGCCTGGAACGACAGCGCGTCCGGGCCGCACGGCGCGACCCGCACCCGCAGCGCCGAGGCTCCGGCGGCGTGCAGGACGAGGCCGTTCCACGCGAACGGCAGCACCTTGCGGTCGTCGTCCGGGTTGGCGAGGGCGTTCGTGTGGAGTGCGGCGTCGAGGAGGGCCGGGTGGATGCCGAACCGGCCCGCTTCCTCGCGCTGTTCGTCGGGCAGGGCGACCTCGGCGAAGACCTCCTCGCCGCGCCGCCACACCGCGCGCATGCCCTGGAACGCGGGCCCGTAGGCGTAGCCGCGCTCGACGAGGTCGCCGTAGAAGTTGTCGACGTCGACGGGCTGTGCGCCCGGCGGCGGCCACGCGGCGAAGTCGACGTCGGCCCGCGGGTCCTTCGGCGCGGACGACAGGAGTCCGGTGGCGTGCCGCGTCCAGGCGCCCGTACCGTCCTCGCTCGCGTCGTCCTCGCGCAGGGAGTACACGTCCACGGTGCGTGTGCCGGTCGTGCCCGCTCCGCTCACGGCGACCTGGACGCGTACCCCGCCGCGCTCGGGCAGCGCCAGCGGCGCCTCGATCACCAGCTCTTCCAGGACGCCGTAGCCGAACTCGTCGCCGGCGCGGACGGCGAGGTCGACGTACGCCGTGCCAGGGACGATGACGACGCCGCCGATCGCGTGCCCGGCGAGCCAGGGGTGCGACTGCAGCGAGAGGCGCGAGGTGAAGACCAGGCCGTCGGACTGCGGCAGTTGCACCACCGCGCCGAGCAGCGGGTGGTCGGTCGCGGCCAGTCCCAGCGAGGCCGAGTCCGTGGCCGAGTCGCCCATCCGCAGCCAGTAGTGCTGGTGGTCGAAGGCGTACGTCGGCAGGTCCACCGGGGCCGAGCCGGCCGTGGCGGGCAGCACCTTGGCCCACTCCACGGGGACACCGCGCACGAACAGCTCCGCCATCGAGGCGAACAGGCGGCGCGGGCCGCCCTCCTGGCGGCGCAGCGAACCGGTCACCACCGCGTCCACGTCACCCTCGGCGTCGTACACGATCTCCGTGATCGGCTGGACGAGGACCGGGTGGGCGCTGATCTCGACGAAGGCGCCGTGTCCCTGGCGGATCAGCTCGGCGACGGCCGGGCCGAACCCGACCTGGCCGCGCAGGTTGCGGTACCAGTAGCCGCCGTCGAGGACACCGGCCTCCTCCACCCAGGCGCCGGTGACGGTCGAGTAGAAGGGGATCGCCGGTGCCTGGGCGGTGATACCGGCCAGCGTCTCGGCGAGGGCGTCGCGGATCCGCTCCACGTGCCGGGAGTGCGAGGCGTAGTCCACGGCGATCCGCCGCACCCGTACGCCCTGGTCCTCCAGGGTGTCCAGCGCCTCGTCCAGCGCCTGCGCGTCTCCGGCGATCACCACGGAGGAGGGGCCGTTGACCGCGGCCACCTCGACCCGGTCCGCCCAGCGCTCCAGACGCGCGACGGCCTCGTCCTCGCTCAGCGCGACCGAGGCCATGCCGCCGCGTCCGGCGAGCTGCCGGCCGATGGCCTGGCTGCGCAGCGCCACCACCTTCGCCGCGTCCTGAAGCGACAGCGCGCCGGACACGCAGGCGGCGGCGATCTCGCCCTGCGAGTGGCCGACCACCGCGTCGGGCTCGACCCCCGCGGACGCCCACACAGCGGCAAGGCCGACCATCACGGCGAAGCTGGCGGGCTGGACCACGTCCACCCGCTCCAGCAGTTCCGGCTCGGCCTCCCCGCGCAGGACATCGACGAGCGACCAGTCCACCCATCGGTCGAGGGCGGCCGCGCACTCCACGATCCGCTCGGCGAACACCGGGGACGACTCCAGCAACTCCCGGCCCATGCCGACCCATTGGGAACCCTGGCCCGGGAACACCCACACCAGCTTGCCCGGCGTCCCCGAGCCGGAGACCACACCGGCCGCGCTCTCGCCCTGTGCGAGCGCCCGCAGCCCGGCCTGCGCCTCCTCGTGCGAACCGGCCACCACCACCGCACGCTCGCCCAGCACCGCGCGGCCCGTCACCAGGGCGCGGGCGACGTCCGTCAGCGGCACCGCCTCGGCGCCTTCGACGTACGCGGCCAGCCGCTCCGCCTGGGTCGCCAGGGACGCGGCGGTCTCCGCCGAGACCACCAGCGGTACGGCGCCGGCGGGCGCGGCCTGCGGTGCGGCGGGCGGCTGCTGCTCGTCCTGCGGCGCCTCCTCCAGGATCAGGTGCGCGTTCGTCCCGCTGGCACCGAACGAGGAGACACCGGCCCGGCGCGGCCGGCCGTCGCGCGGCCACTCACGGGACTCGGCCAGCAGCCGGACCGCGCCCGCGGACCAGTCCACCTGGGGGGTCGGCGCGTCCAGGTGCAGGGTCGCCGGGAGCACTCCGTGGCGCAGCGCCTGGACCGTCTTGATGACACCGGCCACGCCGGAAGCCGCCTGGGTGTGCCCGATGACGGACTTGACCGAGCCGAGCCACAGCGGCTTCTGCGGGTCCCGGCCCTGCCCGTACGTCGCGAGCAGCGCCTGTGCCTCGATCGGGTCGCCGAGGACCGTGCCCGTGCCGTGGCCCTCCACCGCGTCGACGTCGGCCGGGGAGAGCCCGGCACCGGTCAGGGCCTTGCGGATCACGCGCTGCTGGGCGGGGCCGTTCGGGGCGGTCAGTCCGTTGGACGCGCCGTCCTGGTTGACGGCGCTGCCACGGATCACCGCGAGGATCCGGTGACCGCGCTCCTTGGCCACCGACAGCCGCTCCAGGAGCAGGACGCCCACGCCCTCGGCCCAGCCGGAGCCGTCGGCGCCGGCGGCGTACGACTTGCAGCGCCCGTCGAAGGCGAGGGCCCGCTGCCGGGCGAAGCCGACGAACCCGCCCGGCGTCGCCATCACCGTGGAGCCGCCCACCAGCGCCATCGAGCACTCGCCGCGGCGCAGCGCCTGCGCTGCGAGATGCGTCGCGACCAGCGAGGAGGAGCACATGGTGTCGACGGTGACCGCGGGGCCCTCCAGTCCGAGGGTGTAGGCGACGCGTCCGGAGGCGACGCCGCCCGAGGTGCCGAGGGCGCGTTCCAGGCTGAGGAAGTCCTCGTGGCCGCTCAGGTCGGGGGCGTAGTCCTGGTGCACCATGCCGGCGAACACCCCGACGTCACTGCCGCGCACCGAGTGCGGGTCGATGCCGGCCCGTTCGAGGGCTTCCCAGGACACTTCGAGCAGCTGGCGCTGCTGGGGGTCCATCGCCAGGGCCTCGCGGGGGGAGATCCCGAAGAACGCGGCGTCGAACTGGCCCGCGTCATGCAGGAAGGCGCCCTCGCGCACATACGTGGTGCCGGGGTTGTCGGGGTCCGGGTGGTAGAGGCCCTCCAGGTCCCAGCCCCGGTCCTCGGGGAAGGAGGTGTAGACGTCGGCGCCCTCGGACACCACCCGCCACAGATCCTCCGGGCTGCGGATCCCGCCGGCGTACCGGCAGGCCATGGAGACGATCGCGATGGGCTCCGTGGCCGCAGCCGCGAGATCGCTGTTCTCCTGCTGAAGCCGAGCGTTCTCCTTCAGCGAGGCCCGCAGTGCCTCGACAACCTGCTCGTCCGGCGCGGACATACCCATCCTCCACGATTCCTTCGCCATCAGTGGTCAGCTCGCCTTGCCCAGGGCCCGTTGCACCAGGCCGGCCAGGTCCATCGCATCGATCAGTTCCTCGGCGTCGGCGGTCGCCGACGCCCCGGCAGCCGACGCGTCCGCGTCCGGCTTCTCGTCGCCCTCGTCCCGGCCCTCGCCCTCGTCGGCGAGGCCCAGCAGGGTCTCCAGGACACCGGCCTCCTTGAACCGGGCGAACGGAACGGAGGCCAGGACCCTCCTGAGGTCGTCCTCACGCGCGTCCGGACCGTCGTCGGGCTCCCGCAGGAGCTCTGCGCGCAACAGGCCGACCAGCGCCTCCGGGGTGGGGTAGTCGAAGATCAGCGTGGCGGGCAGCCGCAGTCCGGTGGCCGCGCCCAGGCTGTTGCGCAGGTTCACCGCGGCCAGCGAGTCGAAACCGACCTCCTGGAACGCCTGGCGCGCACCGATGCCCTCCGCACCGCCGTGGCCGAGGACCGTCGAGGCGTGGCCGCGCACCAGGCGCAGCAGGATGCGGTTCTGCTCGGCTTCGGAGACCGCCCGCAGGGAGTCCGCGAGGGACGAGGCGGCGTCGCTGTTCTCGCTGTCGCGCTGTGCCGCCTGGAGCACCGCCTTCGCCTCGGGCAGGTCGGCGAAGAGCGGGCTGGTGCGGACCGAGGTGAACGCGGGGATGAAGGCACCCCAGTCCATGTCGGCCACCGTCACGAACTTCTCGTTGCCCCGCACCGCCTGCACCAGCGCGGTGACCGCCAGCTGCGGGGCCATGGGCAGCACGCCGCGGCGGCGCAGCTGGGCGAGGGCCGCCTCGTCCATGCCCACGCCGATCTGGTCGAGGGCGCCCCAGGCGAGCGACGTCGCCCTCAGCCCTCGGGCGCGGCGCCACTCGACGAGGGCGTCCAGGACGGCGTTGGCCGCCGCGGACGGACCCTGCCCGCCGCCGCCCCACACACCGGCGATCGAGGAGAACACCACGAACGCGTCGAGCGGCGTGTCCTCGAACTGCTCGTCCAGCCACAGGGCGGTGTCCACCTTGGCCGCGAACACCTCGACGAGATCGGCCACTTCGGTGTCGTCGATGGTGCTGCTCTGGGTGATGTCGGCGGCGTGCACCACCGCGGTGAACGGCTGTTCCGCCGCGGACAGCAGGGCCGCGACGGCGTCCCGGTCCGCGTCCGCACAGGACTCCACCGCCGTGTCGACGCCGAGCGCTGCCAGCTCGGCCCGCAGCGCGGGCACGGCCTCGTCGGGGGCGTGCGCGGTGGTGGTGATGACGAGCCGCTCGGCACCGGCGAGCGCGAGCCACACCGCGACATGCCTGCCGAGTCCTTCGGCGCCGCCGGTCACGAGGACGGTGCCCCGGGGCTGCCAGCGGGTGTCGACGGACGTCGCCTCCGGCACGGGCTTGCGGACCAGCCGACGGCTGTAGACGCCCGAGCGCCGTACCGCGAGCTGGTCGTCGCCCGCGGCGCCGTTGAGCACGCCGAGCAGATACTGGGCCGTACGCGCGTCCGTCCTCGCGGGCAGGTCGACCAACCCGCCCCATCGGTCGAGGCGTTCGAGCGCTGCGGCCCGGCCGAGGCCCCACAGCCCCGCCTGGGCGGGCGAGGTGAGGGTGTCGTGGATGCCGATGTTCACCGCGCCCCTGGTCAGGCACCACAGGGGCACGGTGACATTGCCGTCCGCCAGGGCCTGGACCAGTGCGAGTGCCGACGCCGTGACCGCGAGCGGGTCCTGCGGGCCGCCGGCCGCCTGGAGGGCGAGCAGCGAGAGCACTCCGCTCACGTCGTGTTCGGCGAGGACACCGGCCAGCCGCTCGGCGAGCCGCTGCCGCGTACGGTCGTCCTCGCCGACCTCGAGCCGGACCATGCCGAGCCCCTGACCGCTCAGTTCCTGAAGGAGAGCGTCGATCGCGGTGTCGTCCGCGCGCTCGGACGGTACGACGACCAGCCACCGCCCGCTCGGCACCCCGGCGGCTTCGCGTTCCAGCGGCTGCCAGGTGATGTGATAGCGCAGCTTCTCCGCGGTCGACTGCTCACGTCGTTTGCCGCGCCACTGGGCGAGGACGGGCACGACCGTGCTCAGCGCGGTGCGCTCGTCGGCCGACGCCGTCTCCAACAGTTCGGTGAGCGAGTCCAGATCGGCGTGCTCGACCGCCTGCCAGAAGTCGGAGTCCGCGCCCTCGGAGGCCTCGGCGGCCGCGTCGGCCACGTCCGCCTCCTTGAGCCAGTAGCGCTGGCGGTCGAAGGCGTACGTCGGCAGGTCCACGCCCGCCGACGCGGTTCCGGCGGGCAGGACGCCCGACCAGTCCACGGGGACACCGCGCACGAACACCTCGGCCATCGAGGCCAGCAGACGGCGCAGCCCGCCGTCCTGGCGGCGCAGCGAACCGGTCACCACCGCGTCCACGTCACCCTCGGCGTCGTAGACGGTCTCGGTGATCGGCTGGACGAGGACCGGGTGGGCACTGATCTCCACGAAAGCCTTGTGGCCCTGCCGGATCAGCTCCGCCACGGCCGGGCCGAAACCGACCTGACCACGCAGGTTCCGATACCAGTAGCCGCCGTCCAGAACCCCGGCGTCCTGCACCCAACCACCCGTCACCGTCGAGTAGAAGGGGATCGTCGGCGCCTGGGCCTCGATGCCGGAGAGTGTGTCGGCCAGCGCCTCCCGGATGTCCCCCACGTGACGCGTGTGCGAGGCGTAGTCCACCGCCACGCGACGCACCCGCACGCCCGCGTCCGAGAGCGATTGAAGGGCCTCGTCCAGCGCCTGCGCGTCACCCGCGACCACCACCGACGACGGGCCGTTGACCGCAGCCACCTCGACCCGATCCGACCAAGACTCCAGCCGTCCGAGCGCCTCGGCCTCGCTCAGCGCAACGGACGCCATGCCGCCACGCCCGGCCAACCGCTCACGGATCGCCTGACTGCGCAACGCCACCACCCGGGCCGCGTCCTCCAACGACAACGCACCCGACACACACGCAGCAGCGATCTCACCCTGCGAATGACCCACCACCGCATCCGGACGAACCCCGACCGAGGACCAGACAGCGGCAAGACCCACCATCACCGCGAAACTGGCGGGCTGCACCACATCCACCCGCTCCAGCAGCTCCGGCCCGGCCTCCCCGCGCAACACATCGACCAGCGACCAGTCGATCCACGGCTCCAACGCCGCCGCACACTCCACGATCCGCTCCGCGAACACCGGAGACGAATCAATCAACTCCCGGCCCATACCCACCCACTGGGAACCCTGGCCCGGGAACACCCACACCACCTTGCCCGGCGCGCCAGAACCGGCACCGCCGACCACCAGGTTGGACGCGCTGTCGCCGCGGGCCAGCGCCTGGAGGCCGGCGAGCGCGTCCGCGTCCGAGTCGGCGACCACCACCGCACGCTCGCTCAGCAGCGCCCGGTCGGAGACCAGCGCCCCGGCCACCGACGCCAGCGACACCCGACCCGCGTCCTCCATGAACGCGGCCAGACGACCGGCCTGGCCCGCCAGCGAACCGGCGCTGCGCGCCGACACCACCAGCGGCACCGCACCACCCGGCACCGGCTCGTCCGAGCCAGGTGTCGCCTCCTCCTCGGGCGCCTCCTCCAGGATCAGATGCGCGTTGGTCCCGCTCGCGCCGAACGAGGAGACGCCTGCCCGGCGCGGCCGACCGTCGCGCGGCCAGTGCCGGGCCTCGGTCAGCAGCTGAACCGCGCCCGCCGACCAGTCCACCTGTGTCGTCGGCTCGTCCACGTGCAGGGTCGCCGGAAGCGTCTCGTGCCGCAGCGCCTGCACCATCTTGATCACACCGGCCACGCCGGCAGCGGCCTGCGTGTGCCCGATGTTCGACTTCAACGAGCCCAGCCACAACGGCTTCTGCGGGTCCCGGCCCTGCCCGTACGTCGCCAGCAGCGCCTGCGCCTCGATCGGGTCGCCCAGAGCCGTACCCGTACCGTGCGCCTCCACCACGTCCACGTCCGCAGGCCCCAGGCCCGCATGGGCGAGCGCCCTGCGGATCACCCGCTGCTGCGAGGGCCCGTTCGGAGCCGTGAGACCGTTGGACGCGCCGTCCTGGTTGACGGCGCTGCCGCGCAGCACGGCCAGGACCTTGTGGCCGCGTTCCCGCGCCACGGACAGGCGCTCCAGGACCACGACACCCACGCCCTCGGACCAGCCCGTACCGTCGGCCGCCGCGGCGAACGCCTTGCAGCGGCCGTCGGCGGACAGGCCCCGCTGACGCGAGAACTCCAGGAAGGCGTCCGGGCTGGCCATGACCGTCGCGCCGCCGGCGAGCGCCATGGAGCACTCGCCCTGCCGCAGCGCCTGCGCCGCCAGGTGCATCGCCACCAGCGACGAGGAGCACGCCGTGTCCACGGTGACCGCCGGGCCCTCGAAGCCGAAGACGTACGACACCCGGCCCGAGGCCACGCTCGCCGCCGTACCAGTCATGAGGTAGCCCTGGGCGTCCTCGGGCACATGGTGGAGCCGGGTCACGTAGTCGTGGTGGACGATCCCGGTGAAGACGCCGATGTCGCTGCCCCGGGTGGACAGCGGGTCGACGCCGGCCCGCTCCAGCGCCTCCCAGGAGGTCTCCAGGAGCAGCCGCTGCTGCGGGTCCATCGCCAGCGCCTCGCGCGGCGAGATCCCGAAGAAGCCCGCGTCGAACAGGCCCGCCTCGTGGAGGAAGCCGCCCGAGCGGGTGTAGCTGGTGCCCGCGTGGTCCGGGTCCGGGTGGTACAGGCCCTCCAGGTCCCAGTCCCGGTCGACCGGGAAGCCGGACACCGCGTCCCGGCGCTCCGTCACGAGCTGCCACAGCTCCTCGGGGCTGTCCGCCCCGCCCGGCAGCCGTGTGCTCATGGCGACGATCGCGATCGGCTCCTCGGAGGCCACCACGGCCGGGGCCGCGACGGACACCTCCTCCTGTTCGCCGAGCAGTTCGGCGCGCAGGTGGCGGACCAGCACCTGAGGGGTGGGGTAGTCGAAGACCAGCGTGGCGGGCAGCTCGATGCCGGTGAAGTCGTGCAGCCGGTTGCGCAGCTTGACCGCGCCGAGCGAGTCGAAACCGAGGCTCTTGAAGGGCTGCTCCGGGGCGAAGTCGAAGGCGTCCGTCTCGCGGTGGCCGAGCACGATCGCGACGCTCTCCTTGACGAGCGCCATCAGCAGCCGGTGCTGTTCCTCGGCCGGGAGCCCGGTCAGGCGTCCGGCGTACGCCTCGCCCGCGCCCTCGCTCCTGGCCACCACGCGCCGGGTCAGGACGCCGCCGGTCGGCTCCGGCGCGTCGCTCGCGGGCGCGATCCGGGTGTCGGCGGCGGCGTCGTACGCGGACGGCGGTACGTGCTGGTGCGCGGCGCCTCCGGGAGCGGTGTCCAGGCTCAGCGGGCCGAGGACGGCGACGGGTTCGCCGGAGGAGTCCGCCAGTTCGACGAGGTGGCGCTCGCCCTCCACCGGAGTGATCCGCAGCCGCAGCGCTGTGGCGCCCTGCGCGTACACCGCCAGCGCGGCGCAGTCGGAAAGGTCACGGGCGTGCCGCCCGGCGCGGATGGGCTCCGTCCCGGAACCCGTGGGCTCGGTCCCGGGACCGGTGGGCTCGGTCCCGGGATCGGTGGGCTCCGCCTCCGTGTGGGTGCGCAGGACGCCCAGCGCGGTGTCGAGGAGCAGCGGGTGCAGGGTGAACTCGGCTGCCTCGTCGGCGAGTTCGTCCGGCAGCGCGATCTCGGCGAAGGTCCGTCCGTCCTGCTGCCACACGCGGTGCGCGCCTGGCAGGGCCGCGGCACCGTCCGTGGGCGGCGCCCAGGTCCGCAGGTCGAAGGCCGGCTGTGGCATTCCGGGGGCGAGGACTGCACGGGCGTGGCACGTCCAGGGCCCCTGCTCCGGGTCGAGGGGGCGGCCGTGGACGGCCGCGCGGCGGCGCCCGTCCGGGTCCGAGCCGTCGACCGTGACCCGTATCTGGGTGTGGCCGTGCTCGGGGACCGTCAACGGCTCCTCGACCACGATCCGTTCGAGGCCTCCGCAGCCCACCTCGTCGCCGGCCCTGAGGATCATCTCCAGCAGGGCGGCGGCCGGGACCCCGGTGGTGCCGTCGGCCGCCGTGGCCGCGCCGAGCAGGCCCCGGCCGCGCGGCGACAGGCGTCCGGTGAGGACGACGCCGCCGGTGCCGTCGTCGCCGGGCACCTCGACGACGGTGCCGAGCAGCGGGTGCCGGGCGCCGGCGGTACCGAGGGCTTCGGCACCGCCCGCCGAGGCGGCGTCGGTCTCGACCCAGTACCGCTGGTGCTGGAAGGCGTAGGTGGGCAGCTCGGTCCCGGTCGCGGGCCCGGTCGCGGTGGCCGGGCGGCCGAGGACGGCCGGCCAGTCCAGGTCCACTCCGCGTACGTGCAGTTGCGCGAGTGCCGCAAGGACGTCGGCGGGCTCGGTGCCGTCCTTGCGGAGGGTGGCGACGCAGCCGTCCTCCCGGACGCCGGGCGTGCCGAGCGCCATGGCGGCGAGGACGCCGCCGGGGCCCACCTCCAGGAAGGTCGTCACGCCCTGCTCGACGAGCGCGGTGAGGGCGTCGCCGAACCGCACCGCGTGGCGTGCCTGGTCGACCCAGTAGCCGGGGGTGGCGAGCTGTCCGTCCCGGGCGGCCTCACCGGTCAGGGTGGAGACGACGGGGACGGTGCCCGGCCGGTACGACAGGCGCTCCGCGACCGTGCGGAACTCCTCCAGCACGGGCTCCATCAGCGGCGAGTGGAAGGCGTGGCTGACGGTCAGCCTGCGCGTCTTGCGGCCCCGTTCGGCGAGTTCGGCGGCGACGGCGAGCACGGCGTCCTCGGCGCCGGACAGGACCAGCGCGTCGGGGCCGTTGACCGCCGCGACGCAGACCGTTCCCGGCGCCGTCGCGAGCAAGGGCGCGAGTTCGGCCTCGGTGGCCTGGACGGCGACCATGGCGCCGCCTTCGGGCAGGGCCTGCATCAACCGGCCGCGTGCGGCGACGAGTTCGGCGGCCTGGTCCAGGTCGAGGACTCCGCAGACGTGCGCGGCGGTGATCTCACCGATCGAGTGCCCGGCGAGCACGTCCGGTCGCACGCCCCAGGATGCGAAGAGCCGGAACAGCGCGGTCTCCAGCGCGAACAGGGCGCCCTGGGTGTACATGGTGCGGTCGAGCAGCTCGCCGTCGGGCGATCCCGGCGCGGCGAGGACGACGTCGCGCAGCGGGCGCTCCGCGTGCCCGCGCAGGTGTGTGTCCACGGCCGAGCACGCGGCGGCGAAGGCGTCCCGGAAGACCGGGAAGGCCTCGGCGAGTCCGCGGCCCATGCCCGCCCACTGGCTGCCCTGGCCGGTGAAGAGGACGGCCAGTCTGCCCGTGGTCGGGGTGCCGGTGACGACCGTGGGGCTCGCCGCTCCCTGCGCGCAGGCGGTGAGATCGGCGCGCAGCCGGTCCCGGTCGGAGGCCAGGACGACGGTGCGGTGGTCGAGTTGGGCGCGGGCGGTGGCGAGGGCGTGGGCGGTGTCGGGGAGGGGGACGTCGGGCCGGTCGTCGAGGAAGCGGGCGAGTCGGTCGGCCTGGCCGCGCAGTCCGGCCGCCGTCCGCGCGGACACCGGCACGGGCACGGGCACAGACACAGGCACGGGTACGGGCTCAGGGTCGGGCACGGGCACGGAGGCGTCCGACGGCCGCGGCGCGGGCTCCGGCGCGGTGGGCGCCGGTTCGTCGGGTGCTTCTTCGACGATGACGTGCGCGTTGGTGCCGCCGATGCCGAAGGAGGACACTCCGGCGCGGCGCGGACGGCCGTCGCGCGACCACTCGCGCGCCTCGGTCAGCAGCTCGACGGCTCCGGCCGACCAGTCGACGTGGGTGGAGGGCCGGTCGACGTGCAGGGTCCGGGGCAGGACGCCGTGCCGCATCGCCATGACCATCTTGATCACACCGGCGACACCCGCGGCGGCCTGGGTGTGGCCGAGGTTCGACTTCACCGAGCCGAGCCACAGCGGCCGCTGCGGGTCCCGGCCCTGTCCGTAGGTCGCGAGCAGCGCCTCCGCCTCGATCGGGTCGCCGAGCGTCGTGCCCGTGCCGTGCGCCTCCACGGCGTCCACGTCCGCCGTCGACAGTCCGGCGTGGGCCAGGGCCTTGCGGATCACCCGCTGCTGCGAGGGCCCGTTCGGAGCCGTGAGGCCGTTGGACGCGCCGTCCTGGTTCACCGCGCTGCCGCGGACGACCGCCAGGACCTTGTGCCCGTGCCGGCGGGCGTCCGAGAGCCGCTCCACCAGGAGCAGCCCGGCACCCTCGGACCAGCCGGTGCCGTCCGCGCCGTCCGCGAACGCCTTGCAGCGGCCGTCGGGCGCGAGGCCGCGCTGCCGGGAGAACTCGACGAACGTCTCCACGGTGCCCATCACCATCACACCGCCGGCCAGGGCCATGGTGCATTCGCCGCGGTTGAGGGCCTGCGCCGCCATGTGCAGGGCCACCAGCGAGGAGGAGCAGGCCGTGTCGACCGTGATGGCGGGGCCTTCGAGGCCGAGGTGGTAGGCGATGCGGCCGGAGGTGACGCTGGCCGAGCCGCCGGTGAGGCGGAACCCCTCGACGCCGGACGCCTGGTGCATGCGCAGGCTGTAGTCGTGGCTGTTGACGCCGACGAACACGCCGACGTCCTGTCCGGCCAGGGTCGTCGGGTCGATCGCGGCCCGCTCGAAGGCCTCCCACGAGGTCTCCAGGAGCAGTCGCTGCTGCGGGTCCATCGCGAGCGCCTCGTTGGGCGAGATCCCGAAGAAGGCGGCGTCGAATCCGGCGGCGTCGTCGAGGAAGGCGCCGTGGCGCACATAGGTGGTGCCGACGTGGTCGGGGTCCGGGTCGAAGAGCCGGTCGGTGTCCCAGCCGCGGTCGTCGGGGAACTCGGTGACGGCGTCGACGCCGTCGGCCACCACGCGCCACAGGTCCTCCGGGCTGTGCACCCCGGCGGGGAAGCGGCAGGCCATCGCCACGATGGCGATCGGCTCGTCGTCCGTCCCGGAACCGGCGGCGGGGGCGGGGGCGGCGGGCTCGTCCGTGTGCCGCGGCGCCTCGCCGAGGAGCCTGGTGCGCAGTTCCTCGGCGAGCAGCTCCGGCTTCGGATAGTCGAAGGCGACCGCCGGGGAGAGGGTGACACCGGTCGCGGCGGCGAGCCGGTTGCGCAGTTCCACCGCGGTCAGCGAGTCGAACCCGGCGTACTTGAAGGACCGGTCGGCGCGTACGGCGTCGGCGGAGCTGTGTCCCAGGACCTCGGCGGCGTGCCGCCGCACCAGGCCGAGCAGGGCCTCGGTCTGCTCGGTGCGGCTCAGCGGGGCGAGGCGCTCGGCCAGGGACGCGGCCCCGGACGAGGCGCCGGCCACCCGGGCCGTCGGCCGCGGGGCGGGCGCGAGAGCGCGCAGCAGGGCCGGTACGGGAGCGTCGGCCGCCGACCGCCGCAGGGCCGTCACGTCGAACTTCGCGGCGACCAGCGTGCCGTCCGTGCCCGGTTCGCCGGTCAGGGCGGCGTCCAGGAGGGCCATGCCCTCGGCGGCGGTGAGCCCGGCCATGCCGATGCGCTGGTTGCGCCGCAGGTCCGCGGCGCCCAGGTGCCCGGTCATGGCGCTGACCGTCGACCAGTAGCCCCAGGCGAGGGACACGGCCGGCAGGCCGAGCCGGTGCCGCTGCCGCGCCAGGGCGTCCAGGCAGGCGTTGGCGGCTGCGTAGTTGCCCTGCCCGGGGTTGCCGAGGACGCCCGCCGCCGAGGAGAAGAGCACGAACGCGGCGAGGTCCAGGTCCCGGGTCAGCTCGTGCAGATGCAGGGCCGCGTCCAGCTTGGGCCGCAGTACGGTGTCGACGCGCTCCGGGGTCAGCTCGGTGAGCACCCCGTCGTCCAGGACCCCGGCGGAGTGCACGACGGCGGTCAGCGGATGCTCGGCCGGTATCTCCCGCAGCAGCGCCTCCAGTTGGGCCCGGTCCGAGGTGTCGCAGGCGGCGACGGTGACGGTCGCGCCGAGCGCGGTCAGCTCCTCGCGCAGCCGGGGGGCGCCGCCGCGGCGGCCGGCCAGGACCAGACGGCGGACGCCGTGCGCGGTGACCAGGTGCCGCGCCGTCAGCGCACCGAGCGTTCCGGTGCCGCCGGTGATCAGTACGGTGCCCTCGGGATCGAGGGGACGCGGGTGCGGCCCGGCTTCGGGGACCACGGCCGCCACGCGTGCGAGGCGCGGCACCTCGGCGACACCGTCACGCACCCTCACCTGCGGTTCGCCGCTCAGGACGACGGCCGGCAGGGCGGAGCGGGACTCGTCGTCGAGGTCCACGAGGACGATCCGGTCCGGGTGCTCCGACTGCGCCGAGCGCACCAGACCCCACACCGCGGCCGCGTCGAGCCGGTCACCGTCCCCGGTGACCACGACCAGCCGGGTCTCCGCCAGGGCGGGCTCCGTCAGCCACGCCCGGAGGACGGCGAGCGCCGCGCCGACCGCCGCACGGGGGTCGCCCTGGATGGGCGCGGCCTGGGCGTCGTACAGCAGGATCTCGGGGGCGGGTCCGTCCGTCCCGGCCGAGGCGGCGACGTCCTCGCCGCTCGCGACCGACACCATGGCGAGAGCCCCGTCCACGGCGGGAAGCGGCACCCGCGTCCAGTCGACGCGGAACAGGGAGTCGTGCGGCAACGCCCCGACGATTCCGGCCTGTTCGGGCGAGAACGGTGTTCCGCGCACGCCCTCCACCGTCATGACGGGCTGCCCCGTGGGGTCGCTCAGCAGCAGGGGCGTACCGCCCTGCGCCGACGCAGCGCCCCGGCGCACCCGCAGTGCGGCGGCGCCCGACGCGAGGAGGGACACACCGGTCCACACGGACGGGAGCATGCCGTCCGGTACGACCGTACGGACGGCGGCGTCGAGGAGCGCCGGGTGGACCCCGTAGCGCTCCGCGTCACGCTCGGCGGCACCGTCCAGGGCGACCTCGGTCACCTCGGTGACCTTGCTGCCCTCGGTGTCCGGCGCGGGCAGTTCGCGGGGAGCTGCGGGCACCAGCGTGCCGTGCGCGTGCCGCGTCCACTCCGCGTCCAACGGTGCGTCCCCGGCGCGGGAGTAGATCTCCACCGGCCGCCGCAGCGCCTCGTCGGGCTCGCCCACGACGACCTGGACGCCACGGCTGCCGAGCTGCGGCAGCACGACAGGCGCGTCGACGGTCAGTGTGTCGAGGACGGGGGCGCAGGCGAGGTCGCCGAGCCGGATGGCCAGGTCGACCAGGGCGGCGTTCGGCACGACGACCGCATCGGCCAGGAGGTGGTCGGAGAGCCAGGGATGCGACGTGAGGGACCACCGCGACGTGGCCATGAGCCCGCCCGAGCCCGGCATGCTGACGACCGCCCCGAGGAGGGGGTGATCGGTTCCGGCGAGCCCGAGGGAGGTCACGTCGGTGGCGGTCGCGGCCCGCTGGAGCCAGTAGTGCTTGTGCTCGAAGGCGTACGTCGGCAGGTCCACGCCCGCCGATGGGGTTCCGGCGGGCAGGACGCCCGACCAGTCCACGGGGACACCGCGCACGAACACCTCGGCCATCGAGGCCAGCAGACGACGCAGCCCGCCGTCCTGGCGGCGCAGCGAACCGGTCACCACCGCGTCCACGTCACCCTCGGCGTCGTAGACGGTCTCGGTGATCGGCTGGACGAGGACCGGGTGGGCACTGATCTCGACGAAGGCGCCATGTCCCTGGCGGATCAGCTCGGCGACGGCCGGGCCGAACCCGACCTGACCACGCAGGTTGCGATACCAGTAGCCGCCGTCCAGGACACCGGCGTCCCGAACCCAGGAACCGGTGACCGTGGAGAAGAAGGGGATCGTCGGCGCCTGGGCCTCGATACCGGAGAGTGTGTCGGCCAACGCCTCCCGGATGTCCTCCACATGACGGGTGTGCGAGGCGTAGTCCACCGCCACGCGACGCACCCGCACGCCCGCGTCCGAGAGCGATTGAAGGGCCTCGTCCAGCGCCTGCGCGTCACCCGCGACCACCACCGACGACGGGCCGTTGACCGCAGCCACCTCGACCCGATCCGACCAAGACTCCAGCCGCCCGAGCGCCTCGGCCTCGCTCAGCGCAACGGACGCCATGCCGCCACGCCCGGCCAACCGCTCACGGATCGCCTGACTGCGCAACGCCACGACCTTCGCCGCGTCCTCCAACGACAACGCACCCGACACACACGCAGCAGCGATCTCACCCTGCGAATGACCCACCACCGCATCCGGACGAACCCCGACCGAGGACCAGACAGCGGCAAGACCCACCATCACCGCGAAACTGGCGGGCTGCACCACATCCACCCGCTCCAACAGCTCCGGCTGGGCCTCCCCGCGCAGCACATCGACCAGCGACCAGTCGATCCACGGCTCCAACGCCGCCGCACACTCCGCGATCCGCTCGGCGAACACCGGAGACGACTCCAGCAACTCCCGGCCCATGCCCACCCACTGCGAGCCCTGGCCCGGGAACACCCACACCACCTTGCCCGGCGACCCCGAACCGGAGACCACACCGGCGGCGGCCTCGCCCTGGGCGAGCGCCCGCAGCCCCGCCAGCGCCTCCTCGTCCGAACCGGCCACCACCACCGCACGCTCGCTCAGCACCGCACGGCCGGAGACCAGCGCCCCGGCCACCGACGCCAGCGACACCCGACCGGCGTCCTCGATGAACGCGGCGAGCCGCTCCGCCTGGCCCGCCAGGGACAACTCGCTGCGCGCCGACACCACCAACGGCACCACACCACCCGGCACCGGCTCGCCCGAGCCAGGTGTCGCCGCCTCCTCGGGCGCCTCCTCCAGGATCAGATGCGCGTTGGTCCCGCTGACGCCGAACGCGGACACGCCCGCACGGCGCGGACGACCCACACGCGACCACTCCCGCGCCTCGGTCAGCAGCTCTACCGCACCCGCCGACCAGTCCACCTGTGTCGTCGGCTCGTCCACGTGCAGGGTCGCCGGAAGCGTCTCGTGCCGCAGCGCCTGCACCATCTTGATCACACCAGCCACACCAGCAGCGGCCTGCGTGTGCCCGATGTTCGACTTCAACGACCCCAGCCACAAAGGCTGTTGGGGATCACGGCCCTTCCCGTACGTCGCCAGCAGCGCCTGCGCCTCGATCGGGTCGCCCAGAGCCGTACCCGTACCGTGCGCCTCCACCACGTCCACATCCGCAGGCCCCAGGCCCGCATGGGCGAGCGCCCTGCGGATCACCCGCTGCTGCGACAGGCCGTTGGGCGCGGTCAAGCCGTTGGACGCGCCGTCCTGGTTCACCGCGCTGCCCCGCAGCACAGCGAGCACCCGGTGCCCGCGTTCCCGCGCCACCGACAGGCGCTCCAGGACCACGACACCCACGCCCTCGGACCAGCCCGTACCGTCGGCCGCCGCGGCGAACGCCTTGCAGCGGCCGTCGGCGGACAGGCCGCGCTGACGCGAGAACTCCACGAAATGGTCGGGGGTCGCCATCACCGCGACGCCGCCGGCCAGCGCCATGGAGCACTCGCCCTGCCGCAGCGCCTGCGCCGCCAGGTGCATCGCCACCAGCGACGACGAGCACGCCGTGTCCACCGACACGGCCGGGCCCTCGAAGCCGAACACGTACGACACCCGGCCCGAGGCCACGCTGGACGCCAGTCCCGTGGTCGCGAAGCCCTCCAGCTCCGGCGTGGCCGCACCGGTCCCGTACCCCTGGCCGAACAGCCCGGTGAACACGCCGACGTCGGCGCCCTTCAGCGAGTCCGGGTCGATGCCCGCCCGCTCCAGCGCCTCCCAGGAGGTCTCCAGCAGAAGTCGCTGCTGCGGGTCCATCGCCAGCGCCTCGCGCGGCGAGATCCCGAAGAAGCCCGGATCGAACAGGCCCGCCTCGTGGAGGAAGCCGCCCGAGCGGGTGTAGCTGGTGCCCGCGTGGTCCGGGTCCGGGTGGTACAGGCCCTCCAGGTCCCAGCCGCGGTCGGTGGGGAAGTCGGAGACGGCGTCGATGCCGTCGGCGACGAGCTGCCACAGCTCCTCGGGCGAGGAGACTCCGCCCGGCAGCCGGCAGGCCATGCCGACGATGGCGAGGGGTTCGTCGGGGTCGGCGGCCATGACCGTCTCGGTGGCCGGTGCGGGCCTCGGGCCTTCGAGGATCTCGGACCGCAGGAAGGCCGCGAGGGCCGACGGGGTGGGGTGGTCGAAGGCGATCGTGGTGGGCAGGCGCAGTCCGGTCTGCTCGGTCAGCCGGTCGCGCAGTGCGACGACGCCCTTCGAGGTGAAGCCCAGCTCGTGGAAGGGGCGGTCGGCCGCGACCGGTTCGGAGCCCGGCTGCTGCAGTACGTCGGCGGCCTGCGTGCGGACCAGGTCTTCGAGCAGGGCCAGCCGCGCGCGCTCCTCCATTGCGCACAGCCGTTCGCGCAGGGCTGCCGTGACGGCCGCGTCCGGGTCGCCGGACCGAGTGGGTTCCTCGCTCAAGGAGCGCAGGATCGCGGGCACTTGGGCGCTCTGTGCCGGTGCGCCGGGCAGTACGGCCAGCGGTGACGGGGGGTTCGTCGTCAGGGCGACGTCGAAGGCGGAGAGCAGATCCTGAGGCAGCGCGCCCGCACCCTCGCTCCCCGGTCCGTGGCCGTCGCCCTCTTCGGGCCGTCCGCCCCAGGCGAGGGACGAGCCGGGCAGGTGCCGCAGTCGGCGGTTGTGCGCCACGGCGTCGCCGAGGAGCGCGTCGACGGCCGCGGCCGGGTCGTCGGGGGAGCCCAGCAGCCCGGCGGCCCCGGTCGACACCACGACGAAGGCGCGGAGGTCGTCCCCTGCCGTCATGTGGTCGAGCAGCAGGGCCAGTTCGGGGGCGTCGGCGGCGTGCACCACCGCGGTCACCGGGTGGCGCAGGTCGGCCAGGGCGTCCCGCAGCGGCTCCGGTCGGGCCGCGTCGGCGGTGACCCGCAGGACGCACGTCCCGGCGAAGGCCAGTTCGTCGCCGGGGGCGGTGCCGGGGGTCGTGCCGGGGGCGCCGGGCGCGCTGACGAGGAGCAGGTTCTTCGCCCGGTGGACGGTGGCGAGGCGGTGGGCGAGTGCCGCGCCGTGCTCGGTGTCCGCTCCGGTGACGACCACGGTGCCGGTGCCGGTGCCGGTGGCTGCGGGCCAGGAGTCCGTCTGCGGGCGGTCGTCGACCGGCAGGTGCTTCAGCCGGGGCACCAGCAGACCGGCCGGGCGTACGGCGATCTGGGGTTCGCCGGAGGCGAGCGCCGCCACCAGGGCGCCCGGGGAGGCCAGGGTGTCCGGGTCGTCCGGCACGTCCACGACGGTGGGTGCCTGCGGCCGGGCCCGCTGGTAGGAGCGCACGACGGCCCAGAGCGGAGCCTCGGCGAGTTGCTGGACGCCGTCCGCCGCGTCGGCCGCGACGGCGCCGCGCGTGAGGATCACCAGCTTTGCAGCCGCCAGTTCCGGTCGTGCCAGCCAGGCGTCCAGGTCCTCGGCCAGGCGCCGGGCCCGGCCGCGCCCCACGCCGATCGCGTCCGGGGTCGTGTCGTGCCGGTCCGCCGCGTCGGCCGTCCCGTCGGCCGTCCCGTCGCCCGTCGCTGTGGCCGTCGCGCCGCCCGCCGCCGTGGCCGCGGGCAGCAGGACCGTCACGTCCGCGACCGGCTCGCCGTCGGCCACGGCGGCGCGCACCGCCGCCAGGTCCGCGTAGTGGCGCACCTGGGCGCCCGCCGCTGCCAGGGCGTCGGCGAGCCCGGCCGTCCCGGCGCCGGCGAGCGCCCAACTCCCCATCGTGGCCATGGTGTTGTCGGGTGCCGGTACCCGGATCCAGTCGACGTGCGTCAGTGTGTCGTGGTGTCCGCTCGCGGCGTACCGCAGGCGGCCCGGCTGCTCGGCCAGCAGGCGTCGCTTGACCTTGCCGGACGCGGTACGGGGGATCTCCGTGACCTCGTGGATCCGCTCCGGCACCTTGTAGGCGGAGAGCCGCTCGCGGCAGCGGGCGACCAGCGGGGCGGGGTCGAACCCGGTCGGGCCGGGGATCACGTACGCGACCGGTACCTCGCCGAGCGTCGCGTGCGGTGCGCCGGCGACGGCCACGTCCGCGACGCCCTCGACGGTGCGCAGGACCGCCTCGATCTCCTCGGGGTGGATGTTCTCGCCGCCGCGGATGACGAGTTCCTTGATCCGGCCGCGGATGGTGAAGTAGCCGGCCTCGTCGCGCCGGGCCAGGTCTCCGGTCCGGAACCAGCCGTCCCGGATCGCGGCGGCGGTCGCCTCGGGGCTGTTGTGGTAGCCGACCATGACGTTCGGCCCACTGACCCAGACCTCCCCCTCCTGCCCCGTGGGGACGTCGGCGCCCGTGGTGGGGTCGACGATGCGGACGTCGACGCCCGGCACGGGCAGTCCGCAGGAGCCGTCGACCCGGGCGCCGTCCGGCGGGTTCATGGTGATGGCGCCGCAGGTCTCGGTGCTGCCGTAGGCATCGACCAGCGGGACCCCGAAGGTCTCCTCGAAGTCGCGGCGCAGACCGGATCCGGTGACCGCGCCGCCGACCAGGCCGATGCGCAGGTCCGGCGCGCGGAAGCCGCTGTGCCGGGCGGCCGTCACCAGGTGGTGGTAGGTGGTGGGGACGCCGGCCAGGAACGTCGTGCCGTCCTCGCGCAGCACCCGTATGACGTCCTCGGCGGAGCTGCCGTCCATGAGCCGGGCGGTGGCGCCGGCGACGGTGACGGACAGCACGCAGGCGATGTGCGAGAGGCTGTGGAAGAGCGGCAGCGGCCACAGCACCCGGTCCCGGTCCGTGAGCCCCGGGATGGGGACGTAGCAGGAGGCGACGGACCACAGGCAGTTGGCCTGCGTCGACAGCACGCCCTTGGGCCGGCCGGTGGTCCCGGACGTGTAGAACATCCAGGCCACGTCGTCGAGGGCGAGGTCGTCCCTGGCGGGCGCGGACGGCTCGGTGTCGGCGAGTTCGTCGTACGCGTGGACCGCCGACCCGTCGCGGAGGCCTTCCGGGACCTCGCCGGTCACGAGGAGCACGGTTGCGGGCGCCGGCCCCGGCGCGCCCCTGAAGCGCTCCGCCCGTGCGGCGTCGGTGACGACGAGCGTGGCGCCGCTGTCGGCGAGGAGGTACTCCAGCTCGGCCGGTGCCGAGGCGGGGTTGAGCGGCACCCCGATGCCTCCGGCGCGCACGATCGCCAGGTAGCTCTCCACGGTAGACACCGTGTTGCCGAGGCAGATGGCCACGCGGTCGCCGCGCTCGACGCCGAGGTGCGCCAGATGTCCGGCCAGCCGGCGCGTCCGTGCCTCGAGGTCCCCGTAGGTGACCGCCCGCCGGTCGTCCGCGAATGCGACCTTGTCGGGGAATCGGCTCGCGTTCTCCAGGAGTGCGACGGGCAGGGGCTTCATGAGGTCGGTGCGCACGGTGCCGCAGGTCCTTTCGGAGAAGACGGAGTTCACCAGGAGACGGGCAGACTCTTCACCGCGAAGACGGACCCCTTGAGCCGTAGTGGCACCTCTTCGAAGTCGACGGCGAGGCCGAGGTCGGGAAAGGCGCGGAGCAGGGCGGAGAGACCGGCGCGCAGTTCGACGCGGGCCAGGTTCTGGCCGAGGCACTGGTGGATGCCGAAACCGAACGCCATGTGACCGGAGGTCTCACGGTCGATGTTCAGCTCGGCCGGGCACGCGAATCTCGCCGGGTCACGGTTGGCCGCGGGCAGGGAAACCGTGATGCTGTCGCCCTTCTTGACCGTCTCACCTGCCAGTTCGAGGTCTTCGAGGGCGGTGCGGTACGTGTCGTACTGGTTGACGGTGAGGTAGCGCAGGAGTTCCTCGATCGTGGCGTCCAGCTTCGAGGGGTCCGCGCGGAGCGCCGCCAGCTGGTCGGCGTGGTGCAGGAGCGCGAACACGCCGACGGCGAGGGCGCTCTCGGTGGTCTCGTAGCCCGCGAAGAGGAGCAGCGTGACCATGTTGCACAGCTCTTCGTCGGTCAGCTGCCCGCCGGCGATGAGCCGGCTGATGAGGTCGTCCTCGGGCTCCTTGTGCCTGCGCTCGACGACCTCGGCGAAGAAGGCGACCGCCTGCCCCATGGCGGCGGCGGCCTCCTGCGGGTCCGCGTCCGAGTCGTGCAGCAGCGTGGGTGCGTGGCCGTAGCGGTCGACTTCGCTGTAGGGCAGGCCGACGAACTCGGACAGGACGCGCAGGGACAGCGGCTTGGCGAAGGTCGTCACGAGGTCCGCGGGCGAGCCGTGGTCGCGCATGACGTCGAGCTGCTCGGCGGCCACGGCCTCCGCGCGCGGCAGGAGCAGGTTCGCCCGGCGGGCGGTGAACTCGCCGGTGAGCAGCCGCCGGTAGCGGGTGTGGTCCGGCGGATCCATGTGGATGAACATCCCGGGGATCTTCGGATGGTTGGGCATCACCTGCCCGCGGTGCGTCACCGGGAAGTGGCCGATCTCGGTGCTGTGGCTGAACCTCGGGTCGCTGAGGACTTTGCGCACCAGTTCGTAGCTGGAGACGATCCAGCCGACGTGTCCGTCGGGATACACCATCCTCGCGAGCGGCCGTTCCTCGCGCAGCGCGTCAAATATCGCCGGGGGATCGAACTGATGGGTACGCGCCCAGGGCTCCTCGAAGGAGATTGCGTCGCTCATGAAATCCTTCCCCAATCAGGGAAACGCCCGCTTGGCCGTCAAGAATTGAGATTGGCATGTGCGTCCTGGCAGTGGCTTTCACACCGTCGCGACGACGCCGTCCATCCGGTATCTCCTGGGGAGAGATTAAGCGAGCGGTTTCGGGACGACATCCCCAGGACTGGTAGGGGGCTGCGACTTCAAGCCGGGCACGAGCGAACGGCGAAGCACTTCTCCGCCCGCCCGGAGGCTGCGCCACGGAGGCTTGAATTCGAATCCAGCCGTGCTCGGAGTTCTTTCCAGTGCGCTCGGAATTTCTTTCCTGCGGATCATCGGTATTCGCGCGCTACCACACCGTCCCGGCCACTCCGGGAACCGTCGATCCGCACTCATCCCTCCTTCGAGCACACGGCGCGGTAATTGAGCCCACGCGCCGGCCGCTCAGCAGGCCCCGCCCCTGACCGAAAGGCAGTCATGCTCATGCCAGACATAACCGCCGCTTCGTCCGCCGGCGACCCACCGCGGCACCGGGCCTCGCTGCCCTCGCTCACCGGCCTCAGGTTCATCGCGGCACTGCTGGTGTTCCTCACCCACAGCACGGTGCTCGCCAATCCCCTGCAGCCGACGGCGCAGGTCAGCTTCTTCGCCGACCACGACATCGCCAAGCCCCTGGCCGACTTCGCCGGCAAGGCGGGGGCCATCGGCGTGTCCTTCTTCTTCGTGCTCAGCGGCTTCGTCCTGACATGGTCGGCGACGCCCGGCGACAGGCCCACGGCCTTCTGGCGCCGACGCGGCCTGAAGATCTACCCCAACCACATCGTGACCTGGGCACTGGCGATGTGGCTGTTCGCCTCCAGCCAGCCCGTACACGCCTGGCTGTCGAACCTCTTCCTGGTCCACGCCTTCAGCAACCGGCTCGAAAACCTCCAGAGCGTCAACTGGCCCGCCTGGTCGCTCTGTTCGGAGCTGCTCTTCTACGCGCTGTTCCCCCTGCTCATCGTCCTGGTACGGCGGATCGCGGAGCGCCGGCTGTGGCTGTGGGCGGCCGGTGCGGTCGCGGGCGTCGTGGCCATGGCGGCGGTGACGAAACTCGTCCCCGGCGGGCTCGACACCGGGCACGGCCTGACCCTCAACCAGTACTGGTTCAGCTACATGTTCCCGCCGCCGCGCCTGTTCGAGTTCGGCCTCGGCATGATCCTCGCCCGCATCGTCGCGGCGGGCCTGTGGCCGCGCATCGGCCTGCTGCCCTCGGCCGTCCTGTTCGCCGGTGGGTACTGGCTCGCGAACGAGACCCCGCCGCCGTACTACTTCAGCGCCACCACGATCGTCCCGATCGCCATGCTCATCTGCGCCGCGGCCTCGTCGGACCTGCGGGGCGGCAGCGGCTGGCTCCGCAGCCGGACCATGGTGTGGCTGGGCAAGGTCTCCTTCGCCTTCTACATGGTCCAGGTCCTGGTGGTCTTCTACGGCCGCCGCGAGGTGCTGGGCGCGCACACCTACGGCTTCCTCCCCGCTCTCGGGCTCTACCTCGCCCTGTTCCTGGCGAACCTGCTGGCCGCCGCGCTGCTGTACGGCCTGGTCGAGCAGCCGGTGATGCGCCGCCTCGGCCGCCGCGGGAAGCGGCCCGCACACGACGTACCGGCGACAGCGACAGCAGCGGCGGCGGCACGCGGCACGACGCCCACGTCCGTGCCGACCGGCGAACTCGGCTGAGGGACACCCCGCACCTGCTGCGGCGAGGCGGGCGCGGTCGCACACGCACACAGAACCTGTGCGACCGCGCGGCGGGGCTCGGCCCGACCGCCTTCGATCAGCGCTCGAGAAGGCCCCACTACGGTGACCCCCGACCACATGGCTCGTACACCGATTCAGCGGGTGACCCCCTACCGAGCAGAGCGAGGTCCTCCTTGACGCACGAAGTGGCATTCCCCCAGGACCGCACGTGCCCCTACCACCCTCCCGCAGGCTATGAACCACTGCGCGAGGAGCGGCCGTTGACGCGTGTCACGCTGTTCGACGGCCGCCCGGCATGGGCGGTGACCGGGCACGACGTGGCCCGCCGGCTCCTCGCCGACCCGCGTCTGTCCAGCGACCGCACGCACAAGGACTTCCCATCGCCCACGGCGCGCGGCGCGACGGTCCGCGGCCAGCGCCTCCCCCTCGTCGGCGTCGACGACCCGGAGCACAACGCCCAGCGCCGCAAGCTCATCCCCAGCTTCTCGTCCAAGCGGATCACCGCGCTGCGCCCCCGGATCCAGCAGACGGTGGACCAGCTCCTCGACTCCCTCGCCGAACAGGGACCGCCCGCCGACCTGGTGACCACGTTCGCCTTCCCGCTGCCGGCCATCGTGATCTGCGCCCTGCTCGGCGCCCCCTACGCCGACGCCGGCTTCTTCGAGGAGCAGTCCCGACGGCTCACGCTCGGGCAGCGGCCCGAGGAGGTCGAGCAGGGCCGGGCCGAGCTGAACGACTACTTCCACAAGCTGGTAGAGAGCCAGTGGCAGGATCCCGGGGACGGCCTGATCGGCGACCTGGTGCGGGAGCAGCGCGCGACGGGCTCGGGCGACCGCCAGGAACTGGTCATGCTGGCGAGCGTGCTGCTCGTCGGAGGCTTCGAGACCACGGCCAACATGATCTCCCTCGGTACGTTCACGCTGCTCCAGCACCCGCAAAAGCTCGCCGAGTTACTGGCCGACCAGACGCTGATGCCGTCCGTGGTCGACGAGTTGCTGCGCTTCACCTCCATCGCGGACATCATGCTGCGCATGGCGACGACGGACATCGAGATCGCGGGGCACACCATCCGCGCCGGTGACGGCATCGTCTTCCCGCTGTCCCTCATCAACCGCGACGCCGACGTCTACGAGGAGCCCGATCGGCTCGACTGGCACCGCACCGTCCGCCACCACGTCGCCTTCGGCTTCGGCATCCACCAGTGCCTCGGACAGAACCTGGCCCGCGCCGAACTCGAGATCGCCCTGTGGACGCTGTTCCAGCGGCTGCCGAAGCTGGCCCTCGCGGCGCCCCCGCACGAGATTCCCTTCAAGCCGGGAAGCACGATCCAGGGTCTGATCGAACTCCCTGTCACCTGGTAGCGAGAACGGCGGCGGGCGGTCCACCGCTGACGGACCGCCCGCCGCCGACCAGGCGGAGCCGTGTCAGGCCCGGCGGAGCGGGGCGAGCGCCTCGGTCCAGGTGATCACCTCGGTGAGCAGCTGCTGCAGCGCGACCCCGTGGCGCTCGGTCGGCTTGAACGTCGTGTACTGCTCGAAGTCGGTCGCGAGCGACACATGGACCTGGGTGGGCACGGCCGACAGCTGGACCGCCCCGGCGATGTGCCGCAGGTGGTCGACGGCGCGGGCACCGCTGACCTGGCTGCCGTATCCGACGAAGCCGGCAGCCTTGTTGTTCCACTCGTTGTAGACGAAGTCGATGGCGTTCTTCAGCGCGGCCGGAATCGACCGGTTGTACTCGGGCGTGACGAAGACGAATCCGTCCAGCTCGTCGATCTTGGCGGCCCAGGCGCGGGTGTGGTCGTGCTCGTAGTCGCCCATCCGCGGGGAACGCGACTCGTCGAACAGCGGCAGCGCGTAGTCGGCGATGTCGACGAGCTGGAAGTCCGCGTCCTCGCGCCCACTGGCCGTCTTCTGGACCCACTCCGCGATCTGCGGCCCGACGCGGCCGGGACGGGTGGTGCCGAGGATGATGCCGATGCTGGTCATGCACGTCTCCCGAGTACGAGGTCAAAGGCGAGAATCAAGGTCAAGTGGCAGTGGCAACAGGGTGCCTGAGCCCCCCGGAACCTACGGCGTGAACCGGCCAGGCAGACGCCCGCCACCACGGCCGTACGATCACCGGCCGTACGATCACCGGCCGCGCGGTCACGGCCGCAAGGTCACGGCAGTGACGTCACTGCCGCGCGGTCACGGCTGTACGGTCACCGGCACGGCCAACTCGACGGGCTGGCCGGTGCGTGCCGATGCGCGGGCCGCCTGGATGATCCGCAGCGTACGCAGGGCCGCCGCACCGTCCGGGCCGGCCCCGCTCCCCTGACGGACCGCGGCGACGAACTCGCCGAGCATGACCGCGTACGGGTCGTCCCCGCGCGTCCCCCAGCGTTCGCGGGACGTGGCGGCGTCGAATCCGCCGAGCAGCCGCGGGGCGGCGGTGAACTCCACGCTCGCCCGTTCTCCGATGAAGGTCAGGGCCGGTCCGCCGACGGCCGGCCCGCTGTCGGCCGGGCCCCAGCTGCAGTCGACCGACACGACGGTCCCGTCCGCGTAGCGCACCGTGACCAGTGCCGCGCTCTCCACGCCCGGCTCCGCGCCGAGGACGCTGTTCGACTGCGCGTAGACCTGCTCCGCGGGGATCCCGCCGAGCACCGCGTCCACCATGTCGAACACAGGGGGCGCGTTGGTGCCCAGCGCACCGCTGCGCGCCGCCTCCGCACCGGCCGGGCGGGGCCTGTTGTACGCCCCGTGAACGGCCGTGAGGCCGCCGAGGACCTCACCTTCGGTGATCTCCTTGCGGACGGCGGCGAACGCCGGGCCGAAGCAGGCCGGCGACGCGAAGCTCAGCCGCACACCCGCGTCCTCGCAGGCACGCACCATGGCCCGGGCGTCGGCCTCGTCGACCGCCGGCGGGTGCTCGCACAGCACCTGAGCCCCCGCCCCGGCCGCCCGCTCGACCAGTTCACGGCGGCGGTCGACCTCGCTGGTGACGACCACGGCGTCGGGGCGCAGCGCGAACAGCTCGTCCCAGCTGCCGACGTACCTCGCGCCGAGCCGGCGGGCCGTAGCGCTCCCCCGCGCCGGATCCTCCGCCGCGCCGTCGGGGTCCGCGACGAGCAGCTCCACGTCCGGCATGTCGTGCAGCAGCTGGGCGTATGTCGCGGCGCGCTCATGGGCGAACGACAACACGGCGACCTTCATGCGGCGGCCCCCTTCACGGGCAGTTCGACGGCGCGTCCTGTCCATGCGGACCGTGCCGCGGCTTGGGTGATACGGACGGCGGCCAGTGCGTCGTGGGACACCAGACGCGGCTCGGGTCCGCCCCTCAACGCCTGGGCGAATTCACGGATTTCGGAGGAGAACGGGGATTCCCCGTAGTAGCCGAAGGTCCCGGCCGGGCCGCCGGACACCTGGATCTCCTGGGGCCACTCGGAGTCGTGGACGATCGTCCCGCCCGTGCCCGAGACGTGGTAGGTGACACGAATGGGCGGCTGCGGCGTCGGTGTCCACCGGCTCACCACCTGGCTGAGCGCACCACTGGCGTGCGTCAGAACGGCCGTGCCGACCGCGGCGGTTCCCTGCGGAGCCGGTGCGGCGATCTCCCCCTGGTAGTGGGCGTGCACGCGTACGACGTCCCCGAAGAGCCAGTAGGCGATGTCCACGCCGTGCAGCATCTGATCGGTCAGGATGCCGCCCGACTCCACGGAGGCGTGGCCGGTCCAGGGCCGGGGATGGTACCCGGCCACGGTGAAACGGGCGACCGTGCCCGCGCCCAGCCGTCCCTCGGCCACCAGCTCGTGGAGCCGGGCGAAGGCGGGGGCGAAGCGGATGTCGTGCGCCGGATAGACCGGCACACCGGCCCGCTCGGCCGCGCCGACGATCTCCTCGGCCTCGGTGACGTCGGCGGCGAGCGGCTTCTCGCACACCACCGCCACGTTCTTCGCGATGGCGGCCAGGGCGATGTCCCGGTGGGTGCCCGTCGGCGAGCAGATGTCCACGGCGTCCGCGCCGTCCAGCGCCTCGGCCAGGGAGTCCACGGCCTTGGCTCCGAACTCGGCGGCCAGTTCGGCGGCACGCCCGTCGAGGGAGTGGACACGTACGGACGCCCCGGCGCCGATCCACGCCTCCAGATGCATCCGTGCTATCAGCCCTGCGCCGATCAGTGCTATCTCAAGCTGCCGCATGGCGTCCCCAGCTCTTCTTCCCTAGTGATCGTCTGCACGGGCGAGCCCGACTGCGGGGACCCCGATCCTGAGCCTGTCGCCACCGACCCCCGCAGGCCCACGTGCCGATCAGTCTCACCCGCACCGCCGACCGGGACCATCACCAACGTGGGTAGTCTCAAGCCGGGCGCGTCCGGCAGCCGTCGGAAGCTTCCCTTCCGGGCCCGGGATCACCCGGCCGGCGCGCTCACGCACGACGCTGACCACGCTCACAACGGCAGCGTGATGCCCAGCTCCCGTATCTCCGGCGACTGCGGCCCGCCCTCGGAACGCTCGGTCTTACGGCCCTTGCTGCCCGGTGCCAGCGTGCGCGGGTCGACGGCCTCAGCGGGCGCCCCGGTGGCGTACAGCCCGTCGGGGGCGGTGTCGCGGTCGTGCGGAAGCAGCCAGAACACGCGCCGGCGGAAGGTGCCCGACGAACGGGAGGGCTTGGCCTCCGGCCCGAGCAGCGCATAGCCGACCATGCGCCCGTCACGGTGGTAGGCGGGTTTGCCGCGCCGCGTCGGCAGCCGGTCCAGGCTCTGGCGCACATAGTCGAGCGCGTCCGTGTCCTCCAGCCAGACGAGCTCGACCTCATGGACGAGCTCGGCCTCTGCGATGAGGGCGCTCATGCTGTCTCCTCGTCGGCGACCAGTCCGATGCCCGGGTAGTACTTCCGCTGGTTGGACAGGATCATCTCCTTGGGCGACGCCAGTCCCATCACCTCACGGACCCGGGCCGCGAAGGCCCGGGACGAAACAGCCGGTGCACCTTCATTCTGACACCATGCCCTGTAGGCCGCGTAGAGCTGTGCTTGTTCCGCCCTCAGGCCCGGCTCGATCCGGCAGGTTTCACTCAGGAACCGTCCGGTGTGGTCCTCGGTGTCCGCATAGGCGGTCGTGGCGATCCGGACTCGCTCGGGCCCGGTGAGGTCCTTCTCACCCGCCAGGTAGCGGCGTGCGCCCA
>NZ_KQ948223.1:161518-164157 GCF_001514035.1 Streptomyces yokosukanensis
GCCCGAACCGAACAGGAACGGCATCACCTGAGCACCCACGTCACCGGTGATCGAATACCCCAGGAGCAGCTGCAGGAAGCCGATCATCTCCGCACCCTCGACACCCTCCCCGAAGGTATCGACCAAAAACCGGTCCCACCGAGGCGTCGGCATGGGCTCCGGAGCCGCGGTGGTGGAGCAGGCGTGGAAGTCCTTGTTCGGATCAGGCCTACGCGTCAGCCCGGTACGCAGGTCCACGATCCCCGCCGGCGTACACAGGGCGTACGGATCGGCGTCCAGCAGCGCCGCGTTCAACACCATCCCCGGAGCAGACTTCGCCTGAGTCAACATCGCGCTGATCCCGCTCGTGCTCAGGGCGCGCCTGCGATGGCGCTGGAGTTCTGCCGTGCTGTAGACACCGCGCGGATCAGTACAGGCGAGGGATTCGGCGAGGTCTCCGGCGGCCCACAGGACAGTGTCATCCTCGTCGATCTGCCACCGCGTACTGTCCCACCGAAACCACCCGAGACCAGGCACATGCCGATAGTCGTCCGCATACAGACTCACGAACAGCTTCGCATTACCCCGATCACTCAACGTATCCGGCAACAACCCGTCAACCGTGGCCCCACCAACCGCCGGAACACCACCCTGGTCCTCCGTAGGGGACGTGGGCACGGGCTGGGCCAAGATCTGCGCGGCGACCGCACCGGCGTCGAAGAGCGCGTCACTGTGGCCACGGGTCAACGGCGACACCCCCCGAACCCGCAGCTCATCGCCATGTGTTTCCCCCGTCAGCGACCGAAGCGACCCAACAACAGACACAGACTAGCTAAGCAGCTGTGAAATGGAAGGGACACCTGTGCGACAGGTTCCCTCTTGGTGCGTGAGCGACTGTTCTTGGACCGGAGCGACCGTACGGCGTTCGGTCGCTGCTCCAGCAGCTCGTTGAAGCCGCAGGTCACAGGCCTTCCAAGCGAACGAACAGCGACTGTAGCGACTCAAGCTCACCATATATGACGCACTCACACGCGGGCACACGCATACGCGCTCACACGCGAATGTCTTGGTATACCCAGACCTTGAGTCGCTTCAGTCGCTGCCATCCCTCCAAAAGCACCTCTGACCTGGGCTTTTAACCAAACGACCCACCAGCGACCCATCCCCGTCCCGGTCGCTGCCCCCCAGTCGCTGCCACGCACGCCTCGTCCTTCGCACGAGAACCGCTCAAGACCGCCCTGAAGTGCCTGTCCCCCACCATGGCTCTCAAGTTCACTGACCCGATGGAGTCCACCTCGACGACCCGACGCGCCGTCATGCCGCAGCGGTCCGACGGCCCTGAGAACAGCACTCCCCACCCCGCCCGGTCCTCGCACTGCGAGCGCGTCGTGCCGCCCCACTGGCACACCGGGCATCTCACCATCCGGCCCGGCAACGCCCGCGCGGCCGAACGGCTTCTGCGCTCCGTCGTCCCGGCCCCCGCCACATACCCGGCCCTGCTCCACGCGGCCCGCGTCCTGCTGCACAACGGCGCCCCCGACCGGACCGCGACCTGGTGCGGCAAACTCCGTTCGCAGGCCCGGACGCCCTCCTGGGCCACCGCGTTCCGCACCCTGCGGTCCGAGGCTCTCCTCCAGCTCGGCGACCTCATCACCGCCGAACACGAGGCTGCTGCGGCCCAGGACGCCATGGGGACCAGGCCCGCCTCGCTGTGGCTGTGGCTCGCCGCCGTACGGGGGGAAGTCCTCCTCGCCCAGGGTCGATACGAGGAAGCGGCTGCCCATCTCGACCGGCCCGCACCGGAATCCGGCTGGTCCGGTGTGCCCTGGCTGCGCGCCCAAGGCCGGCTCCACCTGGCCGAGGGCCGCCACCAGGACGCCCTCGACGTCTTCTCGGCCGCCGCCCGCCTGGCCCGTCGGCACGGAACCGGTCGGCTGCCCCACCTGCCCTGGCGCAGCGACATCGCCGAGGCTCTGCTCTGCTCGGGCCGCGGCGGCCAGGCCCGCGCACTGCTCATCGAGGAACTCGCCGTCCCGGCCCTCGGCCCCCGGCACCGGGCCGTCGCCCTGCGCCTGCTCGCCACCACCGACACCCCCGGCAGGCGCCTGCGAACGCTCGCCCGCGCCGTCGACGAGGCACGCCGCTGCAAGGACCGTATCGAACTGGCCCGGGTCATGGCCGACTACGCGCAGGCCCTCGACGCCCTCGGCGATGCCGCGGGCGCCGTGTTCCTCGAGCGTGCCACCGACCTGGCGGCCGACTGCGGCCTGGCCTCCTACGGACTGCAGTACGCCGGATAGAAGTCCGGTCCGACGAGGGTCCTCATGCTGTCTCCTCGTCGGCGACCAGTCCGATGCCCGGGTAGTACTTCCGCTGGTTGGACAGGATCATCTCCTTGGGCGACGCCAGTCCCATCACCTCACGCACCCGGGCCGCGAAGGCCCGGGACGAAACAGCCGGCGCTCCCTCGCTCTGACACCACCTCTTGTAGGCCGCGTACAGACCGGCCTGTTCCGCCCTCAGGCCCGGCTCGATCCGGCAGGACTCGCCGAGGAAGCGACCGATGTGGTCCTCGGTCTCCGCGTACGCCGTGGTGGCGATGCGCACCGGCTCCGGGCCGAGCAGGTCCCTCTCTCCGCTTAAGTACCGACGAGCCCCGG
>NZ_KQ948223.1:164594-183309 GCF_001514035.1 Streptomyces yokosukanensis
CCCGGAGCCGAAGAGGAACGGCATCACCTGAGCACCCACGTCACCGGTGATCGAATACCCCAGCAACAACTGCAGGAAGCCGATCATCTCCGCACCCTCGACACCCTCCCCGAAGGTATCGACCAAAAACCGGTCCCACCGAGGCGTCGGCATCGGTTCGGGTGTCGCGGTGGTGGACCGTGAGTGGAAGTCCTTGTTCGGGTCCGGCGTGCGCATGAGCCCGGTACGCAGATCGACGATTCCGCCGGGGGTGCACAGGGCGTAGGGGTCGGCGTCCAGCAGCGCTGCGTTCAACACCATCCCCGGAGCAGACTTCGCCTGAGTCAACATCGCGTTCATCCCGCTGGTGCTCAGCGCACGCCTGCGGTGGCGCTGCAACGCCGCCGTGCTGTAGACACCGCGTGGGTCGGCACTGGCGAGGGATTCGGCGAGGTCCCCGGCGGCCCACAGGACGGTGTCGTCCTCGTCGATCTGCCACCGCGTACTGTCCCACCGAAACCACCCGAGACCAGGCACATGCCGATAGTCGTCCGCATACAGACTCACGAACAGCTTCGCATTACCCCGATCACTCAACGTATCCGGCAACAACCCGTCAACCGTGGCCCCACCAACCGCCGGAACGCCGCCGTGGCCCTCCGCGCGTGCCTGGGGGATGGGACGGGCCAGAATCTGCGCGGCGACCGCACCGGCGTCGAAGACAGTCCTTTCCTGGCCATGGGTCACCGCCGGCCTCCCGGGGACAGCGGGCGTGCACGGCCCGCGCCGAGTCCGCTGCGGATGACCGCGTCGTAACGCCGTTCCTGCCCGGGGCGGGCCCGCTCCGCTGCGTCCCGCAGCACCTGCTCGGCCTCGTCGGCTCCCAGCAGCCCCGCGGCGACGAGGCCGCCGGCCGTGTACGCCGCCCGGTTGAGCTTCTCGGTGAACCCCGCTCCCTCGGCTACGGCCCCGCAGGCGGCCACCTCGGCCAGCAGGGCCCCCAGCACCCTGTCCACGGCTCCACGGCCGCCTGCGGCGGCCAGGACGGCCTGCCGGGCCCGTGGGGGCACAGGACGGGGCGTGGGCAGGCCTGCGGGCGGCAGATGGCCGGTGCGCTCCAGCTCCCGCGCCAGCCAGTCGGGCAGCGGTGCGGGCTCACGCACCGTGCCCACCGCCTCGTACCGCCCGGCCTCGGTCACCGTGCCCGGGGCGACGATGTACCCGCCGTGCGCCCTTACGTCGACCTGCCAGGCCAACGCCCGTCCGCCGCCGGAGCCCGACGAGCACTGCCACCGATGCCCCAGCAGGGCCCGGTACCACACGTGCAGCCCGCCCGAAGGGGTGCGCACCCGCAGGGTGGTCTCGTCCTCGGCGGGAGACACGGCCCCGCGCAGGGCGGCCAGCACGCCGACCGTGTGGAAGCCGTTGGCGAGCCCGGCCAGATCCACGGTGTCGGCGATGCCGATACCGGGCAGCAGGCGGTCACGTCCGGGCAACTGCCGGGCGTGGGCGTCGATGTCGACGACGACCAGCCCCGCGGGCCCGCAGGCGACCCCCACACCGAACTCCGGGTGGGCTCCCCACCACTGCTCGATCCGGGCGAAGTCCAGCGTGGCGGCCCGGAATCCGTGGCACCAGCGCCCGGCAGCAGGGCAGCGACATCCCCGGTAGGTGTGCCCGGGCTCACGGCAGGCCGCGCAGTTGCCCGCGGGCGTCTTGCGTCCCGGGGCCAACGGATGGACCGGCCAGCCGTGGCCGGCGCACCATCGGGCGATGGCCTGGGACTGCGAGGCGCCCGCTCCGGCAGGAGCGAGCCGCGGTGAGTCGCTGCGCCAAACCCGCAGCTCATCGGTCATGTGTTTCCCCCGTCAGCGACCGAAGCGACTCAACAACAGGCACACACTAGCGAAGCGCTGGCCAAGGGCGGGTCACCTGAGGGAAGAATCCATTCCACCCCGCCGGACGACGGAGCGACCGACAGGCCCGCACAGCGACCGAGCCCGTTTCGGTCGCTGCTTCGGTCGCCGCGTGAGTCGCTGCCAAACCCGCAGGTCACAGCTCTACGACGGGCCAAAAGCGACTGAAGCGACTCAAGTTCCCTACATATGAAACCCATACGCGCACACACACGCGCGCACCAATGTCTCCATATACCCGAGCCTTGGGTCGCTTCGGTCGCTGCCGTGCCCCAAACAGCCCTCTGAGCTGGGGTTTTCCCCAGCCACCTCCCAGCGACCCGACCTCATTGGGTCACTGTCCTTCCGTCGCTGATGCTCGGTCGCTGAGCCTCTCCCGCCCTACCGGAAGCGACTCGAGCGACTCTGGATCGAACCTGGATGACCGCTTCCTCATCCGGCGTCAGCGACCGAAGCGACCCAGGCGTCGATTCGACGCCGCGTCGGCCGTCACGACGCCGCGGTGGCTATGGCGGACGGCCCGCGCTGGGACCTCGGCGTCTTGCTCCCCGGCCTCTTCGGCTCGATGGTGCGCGGATCCACCGCCTCACCGGGCGCGCCTTCCCGGTACAGCCCCTCGGGAAGGCTGTCCCGGTCGTGCGGCAGCAGGAAGAACACCCGCCGCCGGTACAGCCCGCTGTCGGGATCGGCCTCGGCTCCGTCGTCGAGGACCGCGTAGCCGACCATGCGGCCGTCACGGGCGTACGGCGGCTTGGTGTTGCGGCGTCTGGTCTTGTCGAGCGCCTGGCGTACGTAGTCGAGGCCGTCCAGGGGCTCCAGCCACACCACCTTCGCTTCGTGGATGAGGTCGCTCTCGTTCATAAGCGAGCTCATGGCTTCAGCCCCTCCTTCGTCGGCCGGCCCTCGGCGGGGAGTCCGGCGCGCGGGTACATGTCGTGGGTACATGTCGTGCCGCGGTCCGTGCTGCGGGCCGTGGTACGGCGTTTGCTGCGGGAGGCCGCCGCGGTGACGGCCGCTCGCTTCCCATCGTAGAAGGGCCCCCACGCGGGGCGGAGGTTCCCCGGTCTGCCCCGGGGCGGTGACGAGGTGGTCACTCGGCCCCCGTGAGGGTGATCCGAGGGTAGTACTTACGGCCGTTGGACTTGATCATCCCGGCGGGAGAGGTGAGGCCGAGTTCCTGCCGGACCCGCGTGGCGAAGGCGCGGGGGCTGGCGGGCCGGATGCCCTCGCCCGCTGTGCACCACCCCTGATACGTGCTGTAGAGCAGGCCCTGCTCGACGCGCAGTTCGGGCGGGCCCTCGGCACCCCGGACGCAGCATTCGTTGAGGAAGCGTCCGATGTGGTCCTCGGTCTGCGCGTACTCCGTGGTCGCCATCCGCACCCGGTCGGGTCCGTCCAGCGGGTCCCGGGTGGCCAGATAGCGGCACGCGCCCTCGACAAGCCACTGCAGGATGCCGGGTCCCTCGTCCCGGACCAGCTCGAAGGCGAGGTTGTCGATTCGGCGCGCGGCGGGCACGATCCGGGTGAACGGGATCAGCCGGATACGTCGCCAGAACGCGAAGCCGCCCGTCGACACCTCGGGACGGTGGTTGCCCAGCAGCCACAGATGGTGGGTGGGCGTGAAGGAGAAGTAGTCCTGCCGCATCCGCCGGGCCTTGATCTTGTCGCCGCCGGTGAGGAGGCGGACCCGGGCCTCGTCGAACTTGTCGTTGGGCTTCAGCTCGCTGCACACCACCAGGCGCCGGCCGTGCAGCTCCGTCAGCTCGGTGGAGTGCTCGGAGAACGCGCCACGGTCCATCAGAAACCCCGGGGGCGCCGCGTCCGCGTAGTCGCCCAGGATCTGGATCATCGTGTCGAGCAGCACGGACTTGCCGTTCTTGCCCTCGCCGTGAAGGAAGGGCAGCACCTGGGCGCCGACGTCCCCGGTGATCGAGTAGCCCAGCAGGAGATGCAGGAAGCCGATCATCTCCCGGCCCTCGTCGTCGTCGCCGAAGGTGTCGGTCAGGAAGCGTTCCCACCGGGGGGTGAGCATCCTCTGCGGTGCGACGCTCGTGGCGCGGGAATGGAAGTCCCGGGTCGGATCGGGCTTGCGCAGCCCACCGGTGCGCAGGTCGACCACCCCGGCCGGTGTGCACAGCGTGTACGGATCCCCGTCCAACGTGTCCGGATCGACCGACAGATCCGGTGCTGCCTTCGCCTGGGTCAGCAGCGCCTTCATCCCGGTCGTGGACAGCGTCCGCCGCTTGTGCGCGGCCAGTTCCCGGTCGCCGTAGACCCCGCGCGGGTCGGTGTCCGGCAGGTCCTCGGCCATCTCGCCCGCCGCCCACAGAGCCGCCTTCTCGCCGCCGGTCCGCTTCCAGCGGTAGCCGTCCCACGCGAACCAGCCCAGGCCCTCGACATGGCGGAACCGGTCGCGGTACAGCTGCACGAACAACCGGGCGTTGCCACGATCGCTCAGATGCGGTGGCAGCGGCGCCGGCTCCTGCCGGGCGCTGTCCGGTGTGCTGAGCGGCGGGCAGGTCGACAGCGAGTGGGCTCTCGACACCGCCGACTGGACCGCCGACTGGGAGACCTGCGCGGGCAGCACAGCGGTGGTCGGCTCGCTCTCCTCGAGTTCGAGCATCTGCTGAGCGGCGGCCTGGGGATCGAACCGCGGCGTGCTCTCGGCGCTGCTCATGGACGTCCTTCAAGGTGGAATGGGCGCGCGCCCCCTGCGACGAGCCCGTCGTCGATGATCTTCTCGTTACGGAGTTCCTGCCAGGGACGCGCGCAGAGCGCCGCGGCCAGCAACTCCGCACGTGCTTCCCCGCGCTCAAGGTGACCGGCCGCCGCGAGCCCACCGGCCGTGAAGGCGGCCCGGTTGAGCTTCTCGGTGAACCCGGTGCCCTCGGGCGCGGCCCCGCACCGCACGACCTCCGCCACCAACGGGACGAGGACCCGGCGCGCGGCCGCGCCCCGCACCCTGTGCCGCACTCCCCCGCCGCCCGGCCGTGGCGGCCGTGGCACGGGAGGAACGACGAGATGCCCGGTGCGCACCAGCTCGGCATGCAGCCACGCAGGCAGCGGCGCCGGTCTCCGAGCAGGACCCTGCACCTCGTACACGCCCTGAGCCGTCCGGGTGGCGGGGGCGACGATGTAGCCGCCCTCGGCACGCACGTCGACCTGCCAGGCCAGCGCCACCTTCGGGCTGGACCCCGTCGAGCAGCGAAAACGCGTATGCGGCCCGGGGACGCGGTACCAGATGTGCAGCCCGCCCGACGGCGTCCGCACCCGCAGCGTGCCCTCGTCCCCGGCCGGATCGGGCTGTCCGCGGAACGCCGCCAGCAGAGCCAGCGTGTCGAACCCCGAGGCAAGACCGGCCAGATCCACGGCCTCGTGAATGGGAATGCCGGGGAGCAACCGGCTGCGATCCGGCACCGGGGCCGGATGAGCGTCGACATCGACGACGACGAGTCCGGCGGGGCCGCACGCGACTCCGACCCCGGCCGCGGGACTCTGCCCCCACCAGGCGTCGATGCGGTTCCGTTCGGTGGTCGCGGCATGAAAACCGTGGCAGGCCCGGCCCGCGACCGGACACGGGCACGTGCGGGGATCATGGCTTCGGTCCCTGCAGGCCGGACAGTTCCCGGCGGGCGTCTTGCGCCCCGGCGCGAGCGGATGCACCGGCCAGCCCTGCGCGGCGCACCAGCGGGCCACAGCATGCGGTGTCACCTCCCTGCCCTGCGGGGCAGGCGCGTGGGTCTCACCGGGGCTCGGCACGTGGATCGTCCTGAGGGACCGAAGGGACTGTCTTTCGCGCAGAGTTTAGGGCCGCGTCGTCCCAGGGCGGCGCAGCGCGCCTCTCCGCGTGCCGCCGTATCGGACTGCTCGGTCCCTTGAGTCCCTACCTACGGCCGGCCCCTGCCGGAGTCCCTTCGGCCCCTTGCGTCCCCGCCTGGAAAATTCCAGGTCAGCGCGGGTTCTCCGCCCCTTGCAGGGACTGAAGGGACCGAGAGCGCCCCATTATGAGCCGAACAGGCACTGTTGATCGTTGATGACGTCTCGGTGTTCTCACTTACGCGCGCGCATACGAACCCATACGAACTCGTACGAACCCAACCGAGTTCGCTTCATAATGGCGAAGTTGAGTCCCTACAGTCCCTGCACTGGACCCAACCACCCATCTGACCAGGCAAAACACTCCAGGGACCAAAGTCCCTCCGCCCCATGGCCCTCCGGTCCCTGAGCCCTTGCCCCCTCCCCCCCCCGCTCCCCTGGTCCCTCAACCCTCAACCCCCCAGCCCCCCGCCGTCCCCGGCCCCTGATCTCCCGATCCCTCACCGGCAGCACTCACCCACACGAAGCAATGCGCGATCTGCAAGCGATCCAATGATGGATCCACTGAGCGCCATGGATAGGGTGTGCGCTGGAGGTGAGCTGCGTGCCCACTCAGGACGAACTGTTCAGCGCAGTCGACGCGCTGCTGGAGGAAGTCGCCCAGAACGACCTGCCCTCGCCCGCCGAGCGCAGGCGTCTGCGGGAGGCCGCCGGGCTGAGCCAGACTCAGGTGGCGGCCGCACTGGCGACCCGGCGCGAGACGGTCGCGAGCTGGGAGTCGGGCAGGAACGAACCCCGCCCACCCCAACGAGCCGCCTACGCCCGCTTCCTGGAAAGGCTGGCCGAGCGCTTCCCCGCCTCGCCCCAGGAGACACAGACCACTCCCCCAGCCCCCGCCGTCCCTGAGCCCGCCAGGCCCAGGCCCGAGAACACACAGGACACGCAGGGCGCACAGGACGCACAGGGGACACGGAAGACCGGATCGAGCCCTACGACCAGGCCCCGGCAGCCCCCCGCCCCAGGCAGGCCCGCCCCAGGCAGGCCGAGCAGCGAACCGGCCCCCGCGACGGCTCCCGCCCGCCCCTCGGCCCCCTCCCGTCCCCCGGCCGACACGACCGCCTCCCACCTCGAAAACGGCCCCCTCGCCGTGATCGACCTCGAAGACGACCAGGTACAGGCCTACTGCGTGGGCGGCCTGGTCCTGGACGTCCCTGCCAAGAGCATCCCGGCCCTGGTGGACTGGACACTGACCGAGGCCGGTCTCGGCCAGTCCCGGCTGCACCGAAACGGCCGTGACGCCGACCCCGTACTGGTCCTCACTCCCGCGGCTCTGGAGCGATACGGCCTGCCCCTGACCCTGTCACCGGAGGAACGGCGCGCCGGACGGCTGAAGGACAGCCACAAGGTCGTCAAGCAGATCAAGAAGGCAGAACTGCAGCTGACCCAACTCGGCTTGGGACCATGGGCACGTCTCTACCGCGCCCCCGAAGGCGCCCGCCGCCGCTGCGTACAGCTGTGCATTCCGGCCTGGGGCGCCCTGCCCGTGGAGCAGTGGGACGACAAGAACAACCCACGCCTGCCGACCATGCCGGCTCCCGACCTCGCCCGATTCCTCGGCACCTACGCGGAGCGGGTGATGACCCCGCGCGGCACCACGGCGGTCACCGGCCTGGAGCTGATGACGGCGCTGCGCCCACCGACCCGCGCGGAGAAGGACGCGGACACCGGAGAGTTCCAGCAGGCCTTCAACGCCGACGCCCTCACCCACGTGTACGACGTGGTCGAGTGCGAGGTCCCGGACGAACACCCGCTGCTCAAGGGCAGATTCCCCCGCCACCACCAGCGGACCCCGGCCGAGATGCTCCTGGAGGAGCCGTACGACTGGTGCCGGGAGCTCACCGACGACGAGTGCATGCAGCCGTACCTGGTAGCCATCGACGTCAACATGGCGTTCGCTGCGGCCGCCAACGGACTGACCGTCGGACTGAACGGACCGACCCACCTCACCGGCAACCCGCGCTTCGACCCCACACTGCCCGGCTCCTGGCTGGTGGACCTCACCCATGTCGACCTCTCCCAGGTGGTGGTCAACGGCCGCTCGCTGGACGCCGACCGGCTCCCCTCCCCGTTCACCCCGAACGGCAACCGGCCCGAGGGCCCGGCCTGGTACGCCACACCGACCGTGGCGTACGCACGGGAACTCGGCTTCGAGGTCGCGCCGATCGAGGCGTACGTCCGCACCCGGACCGGCCGCTATCTGGACCCCTGGTACAAGCGGCTGCGCGACGCCTACATCGCCACCATGGCCGACCTCGGGGTGACCACCGCCCTGGACGGCGAGGAGTTCCTGCACGCGATGGTCCGCTCCCGGCACACCGATCCGACGCTGGCGCTGGTGCTGAAGGCCGTCAAGGCGACGGCCAAGGGCGGCATCGGCAAACTGCGCCAGCGCAACCGGGGCCAGGTGCCGTACTACGAGCCATGGCCGGCCCTCACCCGCCCGACCTGGCGCCCCGACATCCGGGCGGCCGTCCTGGCGACGGTCCGGGTCAGCATGCACCGCAAGATCATGAAGACGGCGGCTGCCACCGACCTCTACCCCGTGGCCATCGGCACCGATGCCCTCGTCTACCCCTCCCCCGGCCCCGGCCCGCTGGACTTCCTGCCGTACACCGCCGAAGGGAAACCCGCGCCGGGCACTTTCCGGCTGGGCGTGAGCCCCGGCATGGTCAAACACCAGGGCACGCAGACCGTGCTGTGGGCGGAGGAGCAGTTCGAGCAGCACGGCGGTCTGTTCAACATCGCCAACCACATCAAGAACGACGGCATCACCGCTGAAGGGGAGTAGCCGACGATGGACTCGGTAGGGGACAGCCTGGACCGTGCGCTGGAGCAGGCGTTCACCCGCCCCATCCCCAAGAGCGCCCCGGCCCAGATGAGATATCTCGTCAAGCAGCTCAAGGGCACCAGGCGAGCCGCCGAACTGCTGGGGGTCTCCCAGCGCACCGTGGAACGGTATGTGACCGGCCAGTTGAAGCACCCCCGCCGGGAGCTGGCCGCCCGCCTGGAGCGCGAGGTACGCCACCGCTGGCAGCCGCAGATCCGGGCACGGGCGAAGCAGAAGGCCGCCAGCACCGACGGCCTGGTCTTCGCCACCCGGGCCAGGTTCGGCTTCACCGCCGCCCCGGGCACCACCGATGACGCCCGCATCCGCGACATCACCCAGGCCCTGCCCCCGCAGTGGGCCGAACGGCTCTTCCAGGCGAGGGACGCAGGCGCCACCGAGAACCAGCTTCTGCAGATCGCTGCGGAGGGCCTGGGGCAGATGTACTTCCGAGCCGACGACACCCGAGCCCAGGGCCTCGATGTGGAGTTCACCGACGTCGAACAGATCGAGATCTCCCTGTAGCCACCACGGCTCGCGCCAGGCTCGACCTATTACGGCGTAATAGCGGTACACGGCATACGCGAATGGGCCGGCCCCCACAGGGGGGCCGGCCCATTCGCTGGTTCGGTACAGATCACTCGCCCTGTACGGCACCTTGCTCGGCGAAGGACTGCGCCAGCTCGGCAAGCCGGGCGGGGTCCCGCTCCAGTCCCTTCTTGCTCAGGAACCGGAGCAAGTCGAAGAACGTGTCGTCGCTTGCGATGTTCCGGTCCAGGAGCATGGCAAGGGTGCCGGGCTCGTCGTACGGCACCCTGCGCGCATGGGAGCCCGTCGCACCATCCGTCTGTGCGCGCGAGGCCGTCACCTCGGTCCGCGGCTCCGGCACCGGCTGCTGCGCAGCTGCCTCGTCACCGGTCGGTACCGGCGCGACAGCCGGAGCGTCCGGCGCCGACGAGACAGCCGTAGCCGATGAGACGGCGGAGTCGGACGAAGCAGCCGGTTCCGGTGCGTCCGGAGCGGCATCCCCTATTACGCCGTAATAGCCGTCGGCCACATCGGCCCGTCGCTCCGTCTCGCCCCGTCGCTCCGCCTCGGCGCTGCCCGTCCGTTCCTCGGTACTGTCCGCCTGCTCCGGCTGCCGGTTCACGGAGGTCCGGAGCCCGCTCGATGCGCCGTCTCCTATTACGCCGTAATAGCCCTCCGGCTCCCCCGACGGACGCGGAGCGGCCGATGCCTGCGCCTCGCTCGCCTGCTGCTGCTCTTGTTCCTGCTCCTGCTCCTGGAGCTTCTTCCGGTTGCGCTTCTCCTCCTCCTTCCGGGCCCGCTCGTCCTTCAGTTCCTGGAGCGCTGCCCCTTGCTCCGCGGCCGGCTTGTTGGCCACGGCACGCAGCAAGTCGATGGGCTCTTCGCCGATACGGCTCTGGAGTTCGGGCGTCAGGTTGAGCAGCGCGAGACGCTGCGATACCCAACCCTGGGAGCGGTGGAGCCGCTTGGACAGCACGGTCTGACTGCCATGGATGGCCAGCAGACGCTTGAGCGCTCGGGCCTCGTCCAGCTCCCCGAGGTCTTGCCGGTGAATGTTCGCGACAAGGGCGGACTCCAGCAGCTCTTCGGAGTTGGTGCCCTGGTCGTCGCTGACCATCACCTTGATGGTGAGGAGCTGCGCTTCGCGGGCCGCGGCGAGACGGCTGCTGCCATCGATGACGACATGGGTGGTGTCGGCTTCGAGGTCCGCCTCGCGCTTGGGGTTGGCCCTGATGTAGGCGTCGCGGTTCATGACCGTGATCGCCTGCTTCTGGCCATGGGTCTTCAGACTGCCCGCGAGGTCGGTGAGATCCCCGAGGCTGGAGCGAGGGTTGTCCGGGTTGAGACTGATGCGCTGCGGGGGCAGTTCCGTGGGAGGAGCGACCCCGTCGGTGGGCACCCCGGTAGCAGCGGCGACGGCTTGGCGGCGTGCGCTCACAGACCGCACTCCCCCACCGAAGCGGCCAGCTCCCAGTTGGTCGGCCTTGCTCATGCGATCTCCCGAGCCAGTGCGCGCATGCCGACCGCCTGCTGCGATTTGGGTGCGTAGGCCAGCAGAGGCCGCTTCATCCGGACCGCTTCTTTCTGTTCTTTGAGATCGCCGATGAGCCCGACGACCCGTGGATCCTTTATGTCGACCCACCCCTGGAGCGAGGAGGTGGCGATGAAGCCCCTCCGGGAGTCATACAGGTTGACGACGATGCCCAGATAGTGGATGTCGACCTGGAGGTCGTTGCGCAGGTCGTCGATCTGCGTCGTGAGCAGCTCGTAGGCGTCGGCCGAGCTGTCCTCGGCCTGTACGACGATCAGGGCACCGGACTGTCCGGGCTTCTCGCCGTCGCGGCGACGGCCGTAGTACGCGGCGGCGTCCATGCTGAGGCCGAGGCTGGGCGGGCAGTCGACCAGGATCACGTCGTAGTCGGCTTCGAGTGGAGCAAGGGCGCGCTCCAGTGCCGCTTCCCTCGCCCGCACGGCGGACAGGCGGACATCGAGAAGGAAGGCATCGTTGCAGGCGGGCAGCAGGTGGAGGCGGCCGCCGAAGGTCTCCTCATCGATGGAGACGATGAGATCACGGAGATCACCCTTGGGGTCGCCTGCCATGTGGTTGGTCAGGCTGTCCCCGTTCATGGGCAGAGGCGCGCCCCCGAGCTGGTTGGTGAGATGGCACTGGGGGTCGAAGTCGACGAGCAGGACACGCAGTCCGATCCCCGGCAGGTTCTCCACGTCCAGCGGGTCGTCACCGACCGGCACATCACCGGACTCGATGTCGCTCGCGCGCAGGGCTTCGGCGAGTGCCTTGGCCACCCGGACGGCGTGGAGCCGGTTGGGGTCCTCGGCGAGTGCCTCACCCAGACCGGCGGTGATCGCGGTTTTGCCGACACCGCCCTTCTGATTGCAGACGATGACACGGCGGGTGATCTCGGGCCGTTCAAGGTCCGGCGCGGGGTTGGAGTCCAGCCACAGCTGCACGGACTGTGCCAGACCCTGGATGAGGGAGACACGGCGCTCGGTGGCGATCTGACGGAACTCGTCCCACTGACCGGGCGGCAGGAAGGTGGAGAACGAGTCGGCACCCGAGGTGTCGATGGCCGCAGGCGTGGAGGCAAGGGCACACCAGTCGCGGATGCCCTGCTCGACGGCTGCCTGGATCTCGATGCCGCGCTGAGCGGCTCTGACCTTGAGGTTCTGCCGGAGCCATCCCGGCAGTTTGGAGACGACCTTCTCGCGGTCGCTGGAAGTGGCTGGCGAACTCATGGATGACACCTTACTAACGCGCAAGATCTTTGGAAGCACCGACACGTTAGTTACAGGTATTGATAGGCCATCAGTGGCGGCTCGGCGGCCCACCACGCCCGCTATTACGCCGTAATAGGACGGCACTCTGCGCGGGCTCCTACGCCGGGCGAGCCCTCACCGGCACAGCACTCAGCCCCCCGGCAGGCCGTGCCAGGGGGCTGAAAGAACTTGCTCTGAGGTCAAGGAGAACGTCCTGCAGAGCGCTCCTCATTGACGTGACGTACATGAGGAGCGCTCTGTGGGACGTCATGTCGCGCGTCGGAGAGGGACGACGACGTTCTCGCCCATGCGCTTGGGGTCGAGCCGGTAGTACTTGATGTGCCCGATCCTCTCGGTCTCCTCGAGCCAGCCCGCCTCGATGACCTGCTTGCGGGTGCGTGAGAAGACCGGAGGCGCCATGCCGACCAGCTTGGCCAGATTGGCGGCCGTCTCCAGCACGGCACCGGACCGGTCGGTCGGATGCAGGGCGTACAGCATGACAACGAGACGCTGGTTGGCGGTCATGCCGGCCGTCTTCTGCAGCAGTTCGAGGTTCTTCTGCTTGTCGTCGCTGCTGATCACTGGGCCTCCCACCGCGCAGGGGCGTTCTCGTCGAAGCCGGGGATGTCCGGCGGGTTGCACGTCTTCACCGCTTCACGCTGCTCAAGCCCCGTACCGTGAAACGCGATGTACGGGCTGATTCGGTAGAAATTGTAGTTACCGATGCGCCCTCGAACGACCAGGATGCGGTGTTTGGCCAGCTTCCTGTTGATCTTCCCTACGGCATCGGTGGACATGCCTACCCGCTTGCCAATGTCCGCTCCCGTAGCCCTCAGCGGCTCCATGCCTTCGGGCGAGACCCCGATCCACCACAGGACGAGGAACTTCTGACTGGGCGTGAACGCCTTCGACTCGGTGATCGCCTCCACCCGCGCCTTGTCGACCTGTGTATGTCTGCCCGAGAAGGCGTATGGCGCATAGGGGACCGGCTCGCCTGTGTCGGCATCAACCAGTCTGCGTACTGCTCCCAACGGGCCCTCCGTGTCAGGAGTTGACGGGTGGTTCACGAGGACGGCTCTGAGGCCGACCTGATGAACCTAACGTACATGAGCAGGAAGTCAATCAACTCCGCCTGTCGGCCGTGTCGGCTGCCGCTCCGCTCAGGAACGGCGTCAGGGATCGCGCCGCCCCGTTCCGCCCGATCAGGCCCACGCTCATGTACGTCACGTCAATCTGGTACGTCCACAGGATCGTGGGCCAAAGATCCTGTGGACGTGGTGGCAGTCCCCAGGAACCGAGTAGTACGTCCGAGGGAACTGGGTACCCAGTTCCCTCGATCGTGGTCCGCTGTCGACGGAACTGCCTGGCAGTTCTCCCAGTCGTGGTTGTTCGAGCTGTTTTCGCAGGTCAGAGCCCATTTGGCTGCTGCGCTCTCTTCCCCTGACAGGAACCGCGCCGTACGCACCACCGCACAAGCACCGGCGGCTACCCAGCCCTTCCCCGTCAGCCCCCGCTGCAGTCACCCGCCCTGACACCGAAGCAGCACTCGACAGCCCACCGAACAAACCCCGACCCACGACCGCGCGCCCGCCTCCACCGAACGCCGACCACTGCCGGACCACGTCTCGACCGGCTACCAAGCGCCCCTCCGCCGCCCACGACCCCGCCGCTTCCCAGCGCGCACGGTCGGTACCACGACGAAACGGATTCGCGCTGGGAAGTGGTGGGGCAGCGGGGTCCAGGGGCCGGCGAAGGCCCCTGGTACCACGCTGCCCGGCCCCGTCCCGGTAGCAGTCCCCGGCTGGCACGTCCCATGAACGGCCGTCACCCTCCCCGACCTTGGCGCCTGAACCCGCAGGTGGGCACCGCGTGCACCGGCAAGAGACTTCTGCGCGACCGGCCCTACGGCACCAAGCGCGCGACGCACCCTGTCTCAAGAGCCGCCCAGAGGGCGCCATCAGGGCCCAGAGTGATGCCATGTGGCTCGCAGGACGGTGACGGCAGGTCGTACTCGGCGATCTCACCGCTCACCGTGATGTGCCCGATGCGGTTGGCCCCCCACTCGGTGAACCAGCAGTCGGCGGTGGAGGCCGCGACGATGGCGTGGGGCCTGGCCGCGCGGTCGGGAAGCGGAAACTCTGCGATGCGACCGTTCACGTCGATCCTGCCGATCTGGCCCACTGCGATCTCGACGAACCACAAAGCCGTACCGTCACTCGTGATGCCCACGGGCGCGGCGTCGGGAGTGGGCAGGGAATGGATGGCGATGTGACCGTCGACGGTGATGCGGCCGATCGCGTTCGCCTGGTTGAGGGTGAACCACAGGGCTCCGTCAGGACCTGCGGTGATTGCCGACGGAAAGCCGCCCGGGGTGGGAAGGCTGAACTCGGTGATGTCGCCGGTGCCGGTGATACGCCCGATGCGATCGGTGTTCATCTGCGTGAACCACATCGCGTCGTCCGGCCCGGCGGTGATACCGAAGGGCCCGCTGCCGGGCGTCGGCAGGGGATAGGAGGCCGCTGCGCCCTCAGGCGTGATGCGGCCGATCCGGTGGTCCTGGGACCGGGTGAACCACAGAGCGCCGTCCGGCCCGGCGGTGATGACCGTAGGACGACACGCAGCCGAATCCAGCGGATAGTCGGTGAGTTCACCGCCGACGGTGAGACGCGCGATACGACCGCTGTGTACATAGGTGAGCCATAGGGCACCGTCCGGCCCGGCCGCGATGCCGTAAGGCCCGGCCTGCTTGTCCGATACGGGGATCTCCGTGATGGCCGGGGCAGCGGATCGGTGCACAGCGAGTCCTTGGAGGTATTGGAGGTACCTGACAGTCATGATCTGCTCAACGACCGTCCGCGGCAGCGACCATTGGTCCGGGCGGCGGAAGCCGGCTTCCGGTTGAGCCGTGCCGACGACGCTGCCTCTCCCTGCCTACGAGGACTCAGCAGTCGCAAGAGCATTTGCCCGCAGCATCGGAATGGCTATGTCCAGCGCATGCCGATGGCAGAGAGTTGTTCCACCCGCTCCGGCGACAGTGTGGCGGCTCTGCTGCGCTGGTTGCTGACCCACGCCCCGAGCCGGAACCGCTGCTCCTCAGGGTCTTCGCCACCGGCGATTGTCTCCACGTGTTTGCGTGGTACGTGGAGGTGTCCTTCGCGCTCGTAGAACTGGCGGGCGGCGTTGTAGTTGAGTGCCCATCTGTCGGCCTGTGTGCGCCGCGGGCGCGGCTTCTCGTCCGCTGCGGCGGGCTGGATTCCGAGGATGTGCTCACACATCCATTGCTGGACGGTGGTGAGTGCGTCGAAGCCGAGTCGCTGTTGCCGTACCCATCGTCCGAGGTCCTCGCCCTGGTGGACGACGTCGCCCGGCGCGTGGGGGAGAGTCCGGCCGGTTTCGAGGTGCAGTCGGACGAGGTGGAAGGCGCGTTGCCAGTCCACGGGCCATACCGGACACCATGAGGGGTCGATGTCCTCCAGCTGTTCCCGGCGTTCGGCTGTGAGTTCGCCGATCGTCGCCTTCCTGCTGAGGCCCTGGGTGCGGCGTTGTTCGGCCTCCGCCGCCCTACGGCTGGCGGCTCGCTGGTTCTTCAGCCAGATGCCGATCTTGTAGCTCTGGTAGGTGGCGTCGAGCGGTGCCAGCAGATGCCCCTGCTCGGCCGCCCATCCCCGCGCGGCGGCGAGTCCTTCTTCCCAGGCGACGTCATGGTGCGACCAGACCATGCCCAGCTTCTGGAGCTGGGTGACACGTTCGGTGTCCAGTCGGCCGCGGGCGTGAGAGCGCCGGGCGTCGGCGATCCACTGCCCGAGCGGAAACCGTTGGAGCGAGGCGGGCCACTCCTCGGCCTCCGCGTCCCGGCCGCTGCCAGCAGGGACGCGATACGTGAACGGCACTTTGAGGTCGCCGTGCTCGCGGGCGTAGATGACGGCGGCCTCCACTCCGCGCCGCCAGTGCTGGTGCTCGGGGTGGAGGACGCGCAGGTTGATGAAGGCCGACAGCTGCGCGGGGTCGCGCGGGGTGCTGAACTTCAGCAGGGCCCGGGCGGGTACCGACAGTCCGAAGCCGCCGCTCTGGTCGTCTTGGCCCGCAGAGCGGCTCTGTACGCCTTTGGAGCGGCTTTTGGCCTGCGGTTGGGCCAACGCCTCTACGACGCGTGCGTCGTGCGCTCTGAGGGCCTCCAGGAGCTTGGCCAGTCCGCCGTAGGCGCGGGAGGTGAGCATGTTGTCCGCGGTCTCCCCGGGCTCGAGCAGGACCGGTACGACGAGGGAGGCGATCTTGCCCTCCCCGGGCTGCATGCGCAGCGCCCGGCCGACGGCCTGGACGAGGTCGGGCATGGAGCCGCGTACGTCGGCCCAGTAGACGGAGTCGCAGTTGCGGGTGTCGATGCCTTCGCCCAGGACCTTGACCGAGCCGAGGAAGGCCTTCTCCACGATGGTGCCGTTTGCGGTGACGCCGTCGGCGAACTGGGTGAGGATCTGTCGGCGGTGTGCGGCCTCGTGCTCGCCGCACAGCCAGTCGGCCCAGATCGTGCGCGGGTACGACGGGGGATCATCGGCGTGCAGACGGCCGGCCACGTCCGCAAGACCGGCCGCGAAGGCCTCGGCTTCCTTCACCAGGTGGTGGAAGACGAGTGTCCTGCGGAAGTCCTCTTCGGCCGAGGCCTTGACCAGCGCTGTCTGCAGGGCTGCGAGCCGTGCTCCGCGCACTTGGTCCGAGCGTCCCTCGGCGCCCAGGAGCTGTGCGGCTTGGAGATGTGTGTCGGTGATGTCCAGGCACACCACTTGGTACGGCGCGCAGATCCCCCGGTCGATCGCCTCGGACAGGGTGAGTGTGTAGCACCTGCTGCCGAATGTCCCGCCAGGCTCGTCGTCCATCGAGGCGACCGGCTCACCCGGAACGCCCTGTTCTGAGTCGTCCAGCTGCCACAACCGGGGCGTGGCGGTCATGTACAGGCGCCGCAGGGACGGGATCCGGGTGTTGTCGTGGACGACCGCCCAGGGCTTGCCGATCCGCCCCGATGTCCGGTGTGCCTCGTCCACGACCACGAGGTCCCAGCCGGGAAGACCGGCGGCATGGGCGCGTTCGAGCGTGCCCAGCCCGAGCGAGGCGTACGTGGCGAACGCCGTGGCGCGGTCGAAGGGCCGTACCCACGCGACCAGTTCGCCCACGTCCGTGGTGTTGGGGAAGGACGCCTCCTCACCTCGCAGCGACGACACCCCGATCATCGGGCCGCTGCGGCCCCCTTCGCGCCATGCGGCCTCGGTCTGGGCGAGCAGGTCCAGGGAGGGTACGAGCACCAGCACCCGGCCCGCCCGCAGTTCCTGGGCGCTTCGTACGGCGACGAGGGTCTTCCCGGAGCCGGTCGCCATGACGACCTGGGTGCGCAGCCCGCGCTCGGGAACGGTGGAGCGTGCGGGCAGTTCGAGCGCACGCAGTACCGCGTCCACGGCTTCTCGCTGGTGGGGACGGAGTTCCTTCACGGCCGTTCCATCTGCCTTTCGACGACGATCCGGCCGTACCGTGATCCCGCCTGCTCGCCCACCGACACCCCTCCGCACCAGTGCGCTCGGAGGGGCCTCATCCTAGCCACGGGCAACCCGCGGCACCGGGAACCCGCACCTGCTCCACGCAATCGCACTGGTGCAGGTGGCTGCAAGCCCCGGTCCCGGACCTGGCGAAGGCCCGTCGCTGTCACCGGGGGTGTTGGCAGCGGCGGGCCTTCGCGGGGCGGGGGGTGTTGCAGGTGGTTGTCCGTGTGCTCGTGTCGCCTATTTGGGGTCGCGGTTGAACTGTGCCTTGGACCAGCGGTAGCCGAGTGCGGTGAGGGCGAGGCACCAGGCGATGGCGATCCACCAGTTGTTGCCGATGTGGGTGCCGAGGAGGAGTCCCCGGAGGGTTTCGATGGCGGGGGTGAAGGGCTGGTACTGCGCGATGGGTTGGAACCAGCCGGGCATGGTGTGGAGGGGGACGAAAGCACTGGAGATGAGGGGGAGGAGGATGAGCGGCATGGCGTTGTTGCTGGCGGCTTCGGCGTTCGGGCTGCTCATGCCCATGCCAACAGCGATCCAGGTGAATGCCAGGGCGACGAGCGCGAGCAGGCCGATTGCTGCGATCCATTCCAGGGGGGTGGCGTCGGTGGTGCGGAAGCCGATTGCCGTGGCGATGGCGCCGACGAGGATGACGCTGGTGAGAGACTGCAGAACGCTGCCGGCGACATGTCCGAAGAGGACGGAGCCGCGGTGGATGGCCATGGTGCGGAACCGGGCGATGATGCCTTCGTTCATGTCGGTCGAGACGGAGACGGCGGTGCCGATCGTCGTGGAGCCGATGGTCATGAGGAGGATGCCGGGCACGATGTAGGCGATGTAGGCGGAGCGGCCTGTGCCGCCGCTGATCCCTGCGCTCATGGTGTCGCCGAAGATGTAGACGAACAGCAGGAGCAGCATGACGGGGGTGAGCAGGAGGTTCAGGGTGAGGGAGGGGTAGCGGCGGGCGTGCAGGAGGTTGCGCCGCAGCATGGTGGAGGAGTCGCGTACGGCGAGAGAGAGGGAGCTCATCGGACAGCCTCCTCGGGCTGGCTGGGCAGACCGGGCAGGGTGGGCCGGCCGGGCTGGGGGGCGGTGTCGGTGAGGGCGAAGAAGACGTCGTCCAGGTCGGGGGTGTGCACGGTCAGTTCGTCGGCCTGGATGTCGGCGGCGTCGAGCCGGTCGAGGATGGCGCGCAGGTCACGCTGGCTGCCGTCGCTGTGGATCTGGAGTGAGAGCGACTGGTCGTCGCGGGTCGCCTCGTGCAGTGCGAGGGCGGCGGACTGGTGGGCGAA
>NZ_KQ948223.1:184023-187487 GCF_001514035.1 Streptomyces yokosukanensis
TGCCATCAGCAGCATGTTCTCCTCGCCGGTGATCAGCCCGTCCACGGCGGAGAACTGACCGGTGACGCCGATCGCGGCCCGCACCGCCTGGGCCTCGGCGGTGATGTCGTGCCCGGCGACGCGGATCGACCCGGAGGTGGGGTCGGGGGAGATGAGGGTCGACAGGATGTTGACCGCGGTGGTCTTGCCGGCGCCGTTCGGCCCGAGCAGGGAGAAGATCGTTCCTTGCGCGACGGTGAGGTCGATGCCGTCGAGGACGGTCTTGTCGTTGTAGGTCTTGCGCAGCCCGTGCGCCGCGATGGCCATGTCGGTCATGAGAGTTGCTCCCTTCTCAGAGGCTCTGGGCGGTGATGTCGCCGTGGGAAGTGGTCGCGTGGATGTTCAGGCCGGCGGCGGCGCCTGCGCTGTTGTTGAGGGTGTTGTGGATGCGGCCGTATGCGGTGTCGGCGTCGAGGGTGGCGGAGACTGAGTGTGCGGCGCCGATGGTGATGTTTCCGTGCTGGGTGCGCAGGGTGACGGTGCCCTGTAGGGCCTGGGTGATGCGGATGTCGCCGTTCTGGGTGCTGACCTCTGCGGGGCCGGTGAGGCGGCCGACCGAGACGTCGCCGGCCTGGAGGGTGAGGCGGGTGTCGGCGGACTCGTCGAGGTCGACGGTGGCCTGTGCGCCTTCGAAGGTGACGTCGCCGAGGCGTCCGGTGCTGCGGAGTTCGGCGGCGGCGGTCTTGGCCTCGACCCGGGAGCCGACGGGCAGTTGGACGGTGACCTGGACGGATCCGGAGTTTCCGAGGATGCGGTTCTTCGCTTCCGGGGTCTCGATCCGCAGGATGCCGTCGCCGTAGGTGACGGTGATCTCCTCGGCTGCCTTGATGTCGCGGCTCTTGGCGGCGTTCGTGGGCAGGACCTCGACGGTGGTGTCGACCCGGTCGGCGGCGATGAGCCGGATCTGTCCGGCGGGGATGTCGAGGCGGGCGGTGACAGGGGCGGGGGTGTCGAACGTCTGCGTGGCGTTCTGGTTCTTGTGCATCGTGTGCTCTCCGGATTCGTGTCCGTGGTTTCCGATGCCAGAAACGCTACGTTGCGTTCATCAATCAGGCAACACCCTTGTTGCTCTCAATCGCCATAATTGCAGGTGAAGGTCAGGGAAATCGTTGCAATGGACTTGAATCTAATGCAACGTCCCCCGCTCTGTTCGTTGCAATGCTTTGAGAGTGAACGCTATTGGCGAAGGCACCAGGGGCCGTGAAGGAGGCCGTGATGCCGGGCAATGTGCCCGCCGCCGCGGACAGCCGTGCGGCGCGGCACGGGACGCTGGGGTGGGTTCTGCTTCATGCCGTGGTTGTCGGCGCGGTTGTGGGTGTGTTGCCAGGGTTGGGCTCGGTGGTGCTGTGGGGGGTCGTCGGGGTTCTGGTGTAGAGGACTTCGCGGCCCTGTTCCGCGGCGCGGATGAGGGCTTCGCTGACGAAGTCGAGGAAACGGGCGGCGTTTTCCAGGCGGGCGCCGGCAGGGGTGTTGCGGCCGAGGACAGTGACGCCTTGTCGTGCGGTTTCGATGAACTGGTCGTTGGCTCGGGCGCTGCGGATCATGGACTGGTACCAGAGATCGTCGTCGACGACGTAGCGTTCGCGGCGGCGTTCGTCGCGTTCCCGGCGGACGAGGTCCATGCTCTCGAGGAACGTGATCGCTTTGGAGATGGACGCGGGGCTGACCGCCAGGCGTTGAGCGAGTTCGGAGGCGGTGAGGCTGCCTTCGTCGGTGGTGTAGAGACAGCCCAGTACTCGGGCCATCATCTTGGGCACGCCGGAGGTGATGAAGACGGTGGTGAGGGTCTCCTGGTAGTCGCGCACGATCTCGGCGTCGCGTCCATGCGGTTGTGCGAGTGCCTGCGGCCCCTGGGGTGTGGTCTGCCTGCGCCGGTGGGTGCGTTGCTGGGTGGCGCGGTGGGCGAGGTCGGCGCGGTAGCCGGTGGGGCTGCTGTTGCGCATTACCTCGCGGGTGATGGTGGAGGTCGGGCGGTCGAGTCGGCGGGCGATTTCGGCGTAGGCCAAGCCGTCAGCCAGTCCGGCGGCGATCTGCTGGCGTTCCTGCTGAGTGAGTCTGCCTCCCGGCATCACGACCTCCTTTCGTGCCCCACGGGGGTGCCGTGGGGCTGTGCGGTGTTGTTCGGTGTCTTCATCGTAGCGTTTGCTTGCTGTGTATTGCAATGATCGACGGTTCTTTTGTTGCGTTAACTTTAGGGGTGTTGCAATGATTGCACTGCTCTGAGCTGCGCAAACATTGTTTGATCGCAAAGGTGTTGTTGCTCTTCGATGGAAAGCAACGTAGCGTTTCTGTTGTCAGGAAACAGCGAGTGTGTGGAGGGTGAGTGTGATGCAGAAGTTCGAGTCTCCGGTGCCGGTCTCTGTGGTGGTGGATGTTCCTGCCGGACGTATTCAGTTGATTGCGGCGGAGCGGGTGGACACGGTGGTTGAGGTGTTGCCGGCGAATGCTTCGAGGGGGCGTGATGTGAAGGCCGCAGAGCAGGTGACGGTCGGGTTCGCCGACGGTGTTCTCCGGATCGGGTCCCCGGAGGCGCAGAACCGGTATGTCGGCCCGACGGGGTCTGTCGAGGTGACGGTGAAACTGCCCGCCGGTTCCCGTGTCGAGGGCAGGACGGGCGGTGCGGAGCTGCGGACGGTGGGCCGTCTCGGTGACGTCGTCTTCGAGGGCGCCTACCGCCGGATCAAGCTGGACGAGACCGCGGGCCTGCGCCTGAGTGCGGTTGATGGTGATGTCGAGGTCGGCCGTCTGGGTGGTCCTGCCGATGTCAGGACCACCCGGGGTGACATCCGGATCGTCGAGGCGGTGGCTGGCACCGTGGTGCTGCGCACCGATTCCGGTGACATCACGGTCGGTGCTGCTCCCGGTGTCTCGGCGGTCCTGGACGCGGGCACGGCCTACGGGCGTGTCAGCAATGCTCTGAAGAACGACGGTAAGCCCGGTCTCGACATCCGTGCCACGACCTCCCACGGTGACATCACCGCCCGCAGCCTGTGATCCTGCCCTTCTGCCGTGGGCCGGGGGAACATCATGTGTCTGCCCGGCCGGTGTGGTGAGTCCCCGTCACCCACCGGCCCGGCGGGCGCAGTCGACCGACCTGGCTCCCCTCGTGGGGGGACCATGAAAACTCCAGAATCTATCCATTACTGAAAATGATGCACACCCTGACATCCCGTCACTTTCTCTCGCCGGCCTTTGTGACGCGGAGCGTCACAAAGGGGCTGGAGCGCAGCGGAAGCCACTCCGAAACTGCAAGGCCGGCCACGGGCCGATCACCCCTCGAAGAAGGGCACCCCCATGTTCCCGAAGCGAAGCGAAGGGAACACCAACGGGCCTGCGCAGCAGGCCCGTTGAAGCGGGGAGCGGAGCTCTACGCTTACGCTTCCGCGGAGCGGAAGCGGAACATCTCCGCGGAGCGGGGGTGTTCG
>NZ_KQ948224.1:0-64762 GCF_001514035.1 Streptomyces yokosukanensis
AACCGCGCATCGGATCACGGATGACGTGGGGCCGGGCCGGCCTCGATCAGCACACGGAGTCGGCCTACCGAAGCAGGACGTACTTCACGAAGGTCGCGGTGAAGGCCCCGCCGACCAGTACGAGAACGATGAACCTCGACCAACGCTGGGCCCTCATGTCGATGACAGAGTTGCTCGGCGACCCGGGCAGGTAGAGCACCGGCACGACACGGCCGACCGGATAGTGCCGTCGGCCGGAGTAGGCGCTGCGGCATTCGTACCGCTGCCCGTCGGCAGCGGTGAAGGCCACGACGGGGTAGTAGGCGTCGTCCTCGGTGAAATCCTGTTCATGGCGCACGACCGTCCCGGAGATCCGGCTTCCCTCACGTCGCAGCCTTCGCTGGTTGCGGACCTCCAACCCGGCGACCATCAAGAACATCGGGCCCGCCACGCCGGTCAGGTACAGCAGCAGTGACTTCATGTCGCCTCATTCTGTGGGCATACCACGGCGTGTGATCAGGGTTCGTCCGCATCATGCCGGGGCCCGATCGCTTCGTGCGAACCGCCCTGGTGGAAGGCGAGACGCGCGCGCAGGGCGGTCAGTTCCCGCAACTGCGGCGCAGTGCCGATCACTTCCAGGACCACCGCCAGCTCGTTCAGCCAACGCTCGGCCGCCTCGACGCGCGGGGGTGACATCCGGAGCGCGGCGGTCGCCGCGGCCGTACGCAGCCGGGTCCACAGGGTGAGATCGTCGCCGTCCCGGAGCAGGGCGAGCGCGGCCTCCAGCCGGGACTGCGCGGTGGCGTGATCTCCACGGCGGTCACTGACCACGGCCGCGGTCCACAGCGCCTCGGCCGCCTGCGGGGGAGCGGCATCGGGCAACAAGTCCCGCTCCATCTCCCCGACATGCTGCTCGGCCGCGTCCAGCCGGCCCAGCTCGGCCTCGACGCCGATCATCACCGTCAGCGCGGCCATGGTGTCCGCCACCGGAAGGCGCGCACCGCGCGCGACGGTGAGCGCGGTGACCGCGACCGGTTCCGCCGCCGGCGTCTGGCCCAGGGCGCACAGGCAGCGCGCGTACTGGACGTGGGACCGCACCCGCAGTTCCGGCGCCGCGATCACCTCGCTCAGCTCGATCAGCTCCAGCAGATGGCCGCGCTCCTGTTCGTAGTCTCCGTGGCTGTTGCTGATGCGGCCGAGCAGCCACAGTGCCTGCCAGCGGCCGGCCGGGTCCTCGTGCTCGTCGTCGCGTACCGCCCGGAGCAGGGCTTCGGCGCTGTCCGTGCCGGCAGGTGCCGACGCGGCGACGGCGAGCGCACCGCTCAGGCAGTCGGGAGAGCGCGGCTGCGTCAACGCGCTCTCCTCGACACCGAGTTGCCGGGCGAGGTAGCCGACGACGCGTGCGGTGGGCCGTCGTTCCCCCGACTCCAGGCGCGAGAGGTGCCCCGTGGACATGCCCTCGCCGACGACTGCCACCTGGCTCAGGCCTCGCTCCGTCCTGAGCTTCCTCAGCTGCCGGCCGAAGTGCGGCTGCTCGAGCATTTCGCCCTCTGATCCTCTCAGGTCCTTTTGAGTCTTCCGTGTGCCGCCTGTTCCCGAGAGGCAGTCCGGAAGTTGCCCATACTTTAGAAAGCCCTGACAAGGGCGGCAACACAGTTGTGTGTGCGAGATTTCCCCTGTCATTTGCCGTGGTTTCGGGGGGGCGTTGACATTCGGTTGCGCCGCACGGCGTGCTCGGATGGCCGAAAAGGGCTCCTGGCCAAAAGAGTTGGCGCGCGGCTCGCCCGGGTAGGCAAACACTTGCCAGTCGGCTTGTCCGCCCTTAGCCTCCGAGGTGTCGACGTGTTACGAATTACGCCCTCGTCCGCCGGAGGTTTTCGTGCGCCTTGGTGCCCCTCAGTGTGCGCCTCGGAGTTCGTCGACCGTGAGTACGGCGTCGATGGCTGAATCGACCCATGGAGGCTTCGGGATCGGAAAGGGTCGACAACGTTGTTCTGGCCGAAAATCAATGGCTGCAGTCGTCCGCCGATCCGGTATGACCAGGCGCTTACTCCGGTCCGGCGTGCCGATGGCACGGATACGGAGCGGTGCATCACACCCCCCATGTACAAAGGGAAAGACGGTATGTCCGTGGTGACCACCAGCATCACCGCCTCATCCACCGCCGCCGCGAGGACAGGCGCCGGTCCGGCATCCCGGTCCGTGCGCACGGGTGCCGCCGCCGGCCGCCGCCGCACCTACACGGCCCACACCTCCCCGGACGTCACCATCACGGCCGCGGAAGCGGAATTCGCCGGGCAGTTCGGTTCGAGCCCCGGCGAGATATGCGGCCGGGCGCTGTGCGATCTGCTCCAGGCGAGCCCGCCCGTACGACTGCGGCACCGGTTCACAGACCTTTCCGAAGGCCGTACCAACTGGTTCACGGAGCGGGTGACCGGCCGGGACGGCAACGGCCGTGACTTCTCCGCGGTCATGACCGCCACGGCGGTCACCGGCCCGGCCGGGCCCGCCGGACTGGTCATCCTGCTCCGTCCCCTCGGCGAGGCGCCCGTGCCACGCCCGTGCGAACCGACGCTCAGCGAACTCGACGCACGCGTCCTGGAAGGCGTGGCGGGCGGCGCGTCGACCGTGCAGCTGGCCGCCCGCGTCTACCTCAGTCGCCAGGGAGTCGAATACCGGGTGGGGCAGCTGCTGCGCCGCTTCGAGGCCCCCAACCGTCCCGCCCTCGTGGCACGTGCTCATGCGATGGGTCTGTTCGCGCCGGGCCAGTGGCCCCCGCAGGTGCTACCGGACTTCATCGCATAGCGGCTCCCGGCTCCTCCTTTCCGACGACGGCCACCGACGACGGCCACCGGCGGCGGCTACCCGCCGGTGGCCGTCGCGGTCGGCGCGCCGACCGGCGGCGCGAACCGCGGCGAGCGTGCGTGCCAGACCCCGCGTGCCCGGCAGGACCCATCGGCCAGACCCTAGGCCGCCGAAGGCTGCCAGGCCTCCCGGAACCGGAGGCGGGCACGGTGCAGCCGGGATCGCACCGTGCCCACCGGCAGCGCGAGGACCTCGGCCATCTCCTCCTCGTTGAGCCCGTAGGCGCGCAGGGTGAGGACCTGCCGGTGGGACGTGGACAACCGGTCGAGCACATCACTGATGTGCACGGCGTCCAGCGGGTTCTCCTCCTGGCCCGACTCGACCCGCAGATACGGCCCTTCCTCACCGGTGCGCTTGACGGTCCGGACGGCCTCGCGAACCGTCACCGACCGTACCCACCCGAAGAACGCGGTCGGCTCGCGCAGGGTGCGCAGCCCGCGGTAGACGGCGAGGAGGGCCTCCTGCGTGGCATCGGCACCGTCGTCGTGGGTGACGGACCGGCACAGCCGGGCCACGTAGGGGGTGATCGCGGTCAGCAGCTGGTTCATGGCCTGCTCGTCGCCCGCCTGGGCTCGGGGCAGCAGCGTCAGGGGAGTGGGGATGTCGCCGACGGTTCGCATGGCGGCGGAGGCTCCTTACAGTGGCTGGTGCGGTGCGTCCGGGGGCGGACTCAGCCCGCCTGCAGGGCGGCGGGCCCGGGGGTGTTGTCGGCCAACGCTTCGAGCGCCTTGAGGACGTCGTCGCGCAGCGCCTGCACGAACGACGTGCTGAAGCAGGCGGTGAAGTGCGGGAACTCGACGGCGAGCCGCCCCTCGAACGAGACGATGCACGCCATGACGGGGCTGCGGCCCGCCTGCGGGAAGTACTGCTCACGGGCCGGTACCAGCCGTACATCGGTGGCCTCCAGTCCCGCCGGCAGCCGTGGGCCGGGCGCGACGCCCATGTTCGTCGCGATCACCGTCGCCAGCTGCAGCGCCGGATGGCGCGGGATCTCGGGCGTGATGCGCATCTCGTGGTGCGGGCCCGTGCCCGAGACGAAGTCGCTCAGCCGGGCGTGGACGGTGCGGGCCAGCGAGATGGGGTCCGCGTCCGGCGCGACGTCCACGGTCTGCAGATGTGTGGTCACTGCCGGCACCATGACCAGGGCGGACAGCGGCGGTGCCAACCGGGACCGCAGGTCCACGGGAGACAGACAGCCGAGGGTGCGCGGGCCGTCGCCGGCGAGGTGTCGGCGTGCCGCGGCGAGCAGCGCCGCACTGATCAGGGCGTGCACCGACACACCCGCCCGGCGCGCGGCATGCCGCAGCCGGGCGGTGCGCTCCGTGTCGAGCGTCAGCCGGGACACCTCGATCCGGCCCTGGACGGCCGAGGGATCGGCAACGTCGTAGGCGACCAGCTCCACCGGGTGCCGGCCTGCCTCCTCGATCCGCCGGTCGAGGTACTCGGCGGTCTCCGCCCGGTCGGCGTCGGGCAGCAGCCGGCTGACGGGCTCGGGCCACTCGGGTGTCTCGCCCGGCGCCCAGGCCGGGGCGCCCGGATCCGCGCCGCCTTCGACGAGGGTCCGGTAGCGGTCCCACAGTTCGTTGTGCAGCGCGATGCTGCTGTGCCCGTCCGTGATGGTGTGGTCCACAGAGAGGACGAACACATGACCGTCGCCCTCCGGCGAGCTGACCAGGACGGCCCGGCTCAACGGCCCGCCGACCGGCAGAGGAGTGTTCAGCTCCGTCGCGTGGGCGTCCTCCTCACCGCCGGTCCGGGTGATCAGCCGCGGCCGCTCGGCCTCGTCCAGCAGGCACAGCGCGAAGCCCTCGCCGTCCGGCTCGATGCGGGTCCGCAGCGAGGGATGCGCCTGCGCGAGCCCGTCGAACGCCGCGGACAGCGCCCCGATGTCGACACGACCTCGCAGGGTGCTGGAGAGCACCGCTCGGCTTCGCTGCCCCACATACATCGTCTCCACCGGACACAACGCACGGTGCATGACCTCGGCCCTCATTCCGTCGGCTCATTTCCGGAACCCACGTCCACTGACCGATGGTCAACGGCGCCGGTTCGGCTCAACGTCCTTTCGAGAGTGCATTGTTGGGCGGGTGTGAATCCACCTGCGGCGGGGCACCCGGGGCAACTCGCGTATTTTCCCTAAAGCTTGTTGAGTTCTTTGCTATCCCGGCGCCCGCGCTCTTCAGGGAAACACTTGAATTCCCCTCCGGGAGACCGGATCGGGCTTGACCGGGTTCCCGCCGCGACCCCACCGTGTTGACCTTGTGAACCGGCGGCGGGCCGCGAAACGGCCGCGCCCCCGGCATGCGACCGTGCCCGCCCCGCGGGCCGGGATCGCACCCCTGTCCGACCGGTCGGGCGCATCCCGCCCGGACATTACGGCTTGCCACGTGAGGGTTGTGCTATGTCACTCCACGAGGAGTCACTCTTCGAGGACGAACGTCGACCGCTGTCCGGAGCCCAGGAGGGCCTCTGGTACGCACAGCGGCTGGCACCCGACAGCGCCGCGTACAACACCGCGGAGGCGGTGGAGATCCACGGTGCCCTCGACACGGGTCTGTTCGAGAGCGCGTTGCGCAGCACCGTCGGCGAGGCGGGCACCTTCGCGCTGCGCTTCCTCGACACGGACGACGGCCCTCGCTGCCACCCCGCCGAGGACGCGGCCGACTGGCCGCTGCACCGGGTCGACGTCAGCGACGCCGCCGACCCGGACGCCGCCGCCTGGGAACGCATCCGCGCCGACCTCGCGACCCCGGTGGACACCGACAAGGGCCCGCTGTTCGCACACACCCTGCTCTCCCTCGCAAACGACCGGCACATCTGGCTGCTGAGGGCCCATCACATCCTGCTCGACGGCTACAGCTACAAGCTCCTCGGCCGCCGCCTCGCCGACACCTACAACGCGCTGGCCGAGGGACGCGAGCCCGGCCCCACCGGCTTCGCACCGGTGAGCCGGCTCCAGACCGAGGAGGCGGCCTACCTCGCCTCCGAACGCCGCGCCCGCGACCGCGCGCACTGGGCGGACCAGCTGGCCGCACTGCCCGAACCGGCCCGGCTCACCCACCGTGCCGCCGCACCGCACACGCCGTTCCTGCGCCGCACCGCGGAAGTCGACGCCCCCACGGCAGAGGCCCTTGCCGCAGCCGCCGCCCGCCTGGACGTCACACGCACCGACCTGCTGACCGCCGCGGTCGCCGCCTACCTTCACCGCATGACCGGCGCCGACGACCTCGTGCTGGGCATGGCCACGATGAGCCGGCTCGGCAGCGCCGCCCTGCGCACTCCCGGCACCGCCTCCGACGTCCTGCCGCTGCGCGTGACCGCCGGACCCGGCACCACCGTCGCCGACTTCGCGGGCACCGTGGCCGCCGAACTGGCGGCGCTGCGCCGGCACCAGCAGTACCGGGGCGAGTTCATCCGCCGCGACCTGGGACTGCTGGGCACCGGACGCCGGCTGTACGGACCGGTGCTGAACATCGTCCCGTTCACCGAGGACCTGAACTTCGGCGGCCACCCGGCCACTTGGCACCACCTCAGCGGCGGCGCCGTCGACGACCTGCAGATCAGCGTCCGGCCCGGCACCCGGCCCGGCGGGCTCTGGCTGGCCCTCGACGCCAACCCCGCCCTGTACGACGAGGACGAACTCACCCTCCACCGCGACCGGTTCCTGACCCTGCTGCGGCACCTCACCCAGGCCGCGCCCACGACGCCGCTCGGCGAGCTGGACCTGCTGCTCCCCGGCGAGCACCCGCGCGAGACGCCGGTGCGGGACTTCCCTGTCGACGCGACCCTCACCGAGCTGTTCGAGCGTCAGGCGCACGCCCGACCCGACCGGGTCGCCGTGACGTACGAGGGCGAACGGCTCACCTACGCCGAACTCGACGCCGAGGCCAACCGGCTGGCGCGGCTGCTGGCCGAGCGCGGCGCGGGACCGGGCCGGATGGTGGCGCTGGCGCTGCACCGGGGCCCGAGGCTGGTGCCCGCCCTGCTGGCGGTCCTCAAGACCGGCGCCGCCTATCTGCCCATGGACCCCGGCCACCCCGCCGAACGCCTGCGGCTGGTCATGGCGGACGCGGCCCCCGCCCTCCTCGTCACCGAGACCGGCCTCGCCGAACAGCTCCACGGCGACGTCCCCGCCGTCCTCCTGGACGACCCCGCCGTCCAGGCCGACCTGGCCGCACGGCCGGCCGGCGCCCTGACCGACGCCGACCGCACGGGCCCCACGAGCCCCGAGGACATCGCCTACATCATCCACACGTCCGGCTCCACCGGCCGGCCCAAGGGCGTGCCCGTGCCGCACGCGAACGTGGTCCGGCTCTTCACGGCGGCCGCCGAGCACTTCGACTTCGGCGCCGACGACGTCTGGACCCTGTTCCACTCCTACGCCTTCGACTTCTCCGTGTGGGAGATCTGGGGCGCCCTCCTGCACGGCGGCCGGCTCGTCGTCGTACCGTACGCCGTCAGCCGCTCCCCCCGGGACTTCCTGCGGCTCCTGCACGACGACGGCGTGACCGTCCTCAACCAGACACCGTCCGCCTTCGAGCAGCTGACGGACGCCGACGAGACGCAGCCCACCGAGGCCGCACCGGTCCCGGCGGGCGCGCTGCGGTACGTGGTCTTCGGCGGTGAGGCCCTGCACCCGCAGCGGCTGCGCCCGTGGGCGGACCGGCACGGCCTGGACCGCCCGGCCCTGGTCAACATGTACGGCATCACCGAGACCACCGTCCACGTCACCCACCACCGCATCACCCGGGCGGATCTTCAGGACCCGCGCCGCGGCAGCGTGATCGGCGCGCCACTGGCCGACCTGCGGGTGTACCTGCTGGACGCGGCCGGCCGCCCCGTGCCGCCGGGCGCCGTCGGCGAGATGCACGTGGCCGGCGCGGGCGTCGCCCCCGGCTATCTGCACCGCCCCGAGCTGACCGCCGAGCGGTTCCTCGACGACCCCTTCGGCCCGCCGGGCAGCCGCATGTACCGCTCCGGAGACCTGGCCCGGCGCCGCGCCGACGGCGGACTCGACTACCTCGGCCGGGCCGACCAGCAGGTGCAGTTGCGCGGCTTCCGCGTCGAGCCCGGCGAGATCGAGACCGTCCTCGCCCGGCACCCGGGCGTCTCCCGGGCCGCCGTCGTCGTACGCCGCGCCGACAACGGCGCCCAGCAGCTCGTCGCCTACACCGTCGCCGCCGGCGAATCCGCCCCGAGCCCGGCCGAGCTGCGCGCCCACGCCGCCGCCCAGCTGCCCGAGCACATGGTCCCCGCGGCCTGCGTCCCCGTCGACACCCTCCCGCTGACCGCCAACGGCAAGCTGGACACCGACGCGCTGCCCGCCCCCGACTTCACCGAGTCCGCGGCGGGCACACGGCCCGTCAGCGCCGAACAGGCCCTGGTGTGCGGCCTGTTCGAGGACGTGCTGAAGCTGCCCCGGGACACGGTCGGGGTGGACGCCGGCTTCTTCGACCTGGGCGGCGATTCGCTGCTCGCCACCCGGCTGCTGGCCCGCCTGCGGCACCGGACCGGTGCCGAGGTGCCCATCACCGCCCTGTTCGAGGGACCGACGCCCGCCGCCCTCGCCTCGCTGCTGGCCGACGGGCCCGGCACCGCTCCCGGGCGGCCCGTCCTCGGCGCGGCGCACCGCCCGGAACGCGTTCCGCTGTCGTACGCCCAGGAACGCATGTGGTTCCTGAACCGGCTCGACGACTCGACGGCCACGTACAACATCCCGCTGGTCGTGCCGGTCGGCGCCGCCGTCGACGCCGAGGCGCTGCGGGCCGCGCTGGGCGACCTCGCCGACCGCCACGAGAGCCTGCGCACCGTGTTCGCCGAGCACGACGGCGCGCCGTACCAGCGGATCCTGCCGCACGGAGCACTGCGTCCCGGGCTGCGCCGGGTCGACTGCCCGCCCGACGAGATCGGCGCCCACGTGGCGGCCGCCTCCCGGCACCGCTTCGACCTCAGCGCCGAAAGCCCCCTGCAGGCCTGGCTGTTCGGGACCGGCGACGACCGGACGCTGCTGCTCGTCCTGCACCACAGCGCGGCCGACGGCTGGTCGCTGCGCCCCCTCGCCGACGACCTGAACACCGCCTACGCCGCGCGCGGCGCGGGCACCGCCCCGACGTGGGACGCGCTGCCCGCGCAGTACGCGGACCACGCGCTCTGGCAGCGCGCCCTGCTCGCCGCCGCGCCGGACGGCACCGGACACGTCGAGCGGCTGACCGCGCACTGGCGCGCGGCCCTGGCCGGCCTGCCCGAGGAGTGCACCCTGCCCGGCGACCGGCCGCGGCCCGCCGCACCGCGCGGCGGCGCCCACGTCACCCGGCACGTGGACGCCGCCCTCCACCACGGCCTCGTCGGCCTCGCCGAGCGCGAGGGCGCCAGCCTGTTCATGGTGCTGCACGCCGCCGTCAGCGCCCTGCTCACCCGCTGCGGCGCCGGAGGGGACATCGTCCTCGGCACCCCTGTCGCCGGCCGCTCCGAACCCGGCCTCGACGACCTGATCGGCCTGCTCACCAACACCCTCGTGCTGCGCGCCGACACCTCCGGCGACCCCGCCTTCCGCGACCTGCTCGGCCAGGTGCGCCGCCGCGACCTGGCCGCGCTGGACCACCAGGAACTGCCCTTCGACCGGCTGGTGGACGAACTCAACCCGCCCCGCCTGGCCGGCCGGCACCCGCTGTTCCAGGTCATGCTGGCCCTGCAGAACAACGAGCCCGCCGTACTCCGCCTCGACGGGCGACGGGTGCCGCTGCGGCCCACCGCCACCGGCACCGCCAAATTCGACCTCTTCGTCGACGTCCTCGAACGGCACACCCCGGACGGCACCCCCGACGGCCTCGACCTGCACGTGGAGTACGCCACCGACCTCTACGACGCCGCCACCGCCGAGGAGTTCGCCCGCGCCCTCGGCCGCCTGCTGCACACCGTGTCCGCCGACCCGGACGTGCGGCTCGGCGAACTCCCGGCGCCGGGACCCCGCACCCCGGCCGCACCACGCCCGGCCGACACCGCCGCATTGGTGCAGGCGGCGCTGTCCGTGCCCGGCATCCGCGACGCCGTCGCCCTGCCCGCGGCCGACGAGGCCACGCCCCGGCTGTTCGTTGTGCCGGGCCGGGCGGACGCCGTCGAGGGCGTCGAACGGCAACTGGAACGCACCGGGGCCGGCACCGTCCGCGTCACCGCGGTCAGCACCCTGCCCCGCACCGCCGACGGGACCCTCGACACGGCCGCCCTCACCGCGCTGCCCCCGGTCGACCGGACCGCCGCCGAGTCCTGGCAGCAGCGCCTGACCCGCATCGCCGGCGTCGGCGCCGCGGAAGTCCTCGTCGAGAACGCACCGGAGGAGCTGGACCGCCGACACGCCGGACCCGCCCGTCGCACCACCCGGCCCGCGCCCGACGGCGACACCCGCACGGCCGTGGGCACCCGACCCGCCCTCAGCGAGGGCCCGGAGCTGACCGAACCGTCCGTGTCCGGCTGGGCCGAGGCCCTGCTCCGTGCGGCCGAACGCGCCCAGGGCGACATCGTGCACGTGCACCCCGACGGCAGCGAGACACGGCGCGACTACGCCTCCCTCATCCCCGAGGCCTCCCGCGTGCTGGCCGGGCTCAGGCGGGCCGGACTGCGCCCCGGCGACCAGGTGATCCTGCAGTGCGACGCCGGCGAGGACTTCCTCGCCGTGCTGTGGGGCTGCATCCTCGGCGGATTCGTCGCCGTCCCGCTGACCGTGCCCGCCTCCTACGGCACGCCCTCGGCGGCGCTCACCAAACTGGAGGGCATCTGGCGGATGCTCGGCAGGCCCTGGATCGCGTGCTCGCCCGCGCTCGAGGCCGGTCTGCGCGAGCTGGCGGACCGGCAGGACTGGCCCGGCCTGCGGCTCACGACGGCCGACGCGCTCAGGGACGCACCCGAGGACCGCGACTGGTACGCCGCCCGGCCGGACGACCTCGTCCTGATGCTCATGACCTCCGGCAGCACCGGTCTGCCCAAGGCCGTGCGGCTGACCCACCGCAACGTGCTGACCCGGTCCGCCGCGACCGAGGCCATGAACGGACTCGGCGAACGGGACGTCACCCTCAACTGGATCCCGCTCGACCACGTCACCGGCGTCGTCATGTTCCACCTGCGGGACGTGTACCTGGGCTGCCGTCAGATCCACGCGCCCACCTCCTGGATCCTCCAGGACCCCCGGCGCTGGATGGACCTCGCCCACCGGCACCGGGTCAGCGTCACGTGGGCCCCCAACTTCGCCTTCGGACTCCTCGCCGAACAGGCCGATCGCTTCCAGGACCGGGACTGGGACCTGACACCGATGCGGCTGGTGATGAACGCCGGCGAGGTCGTCGTGGCCGCCGCCGCCCGCGGCTTCCTGCACGCCCTGCGGCCCTTCGGGCTCCCCCAGGACGTGATGCACCCCGGCTGGGGCATGTCGGAGACCTGCTCGGTGGTGACCGACTCGGTGCTCCCGGCCGAGGCGCCGGACACCGACGAGACCTTCGTCAGCTGCGGCCTGCCCTACCCCGGCTTCGCCATGCGGATCATCGGCGAGGACACCGAACCGCGCGCCGAGGGGGAGGTGGGCCGGCTCCAGGTCCGCGGCACCTCCGTGACCGGCGGCTACCACGACAACCCGGCCGCCGACGCCGAGGCGTTCACCGCCGACGGCTGGTTCGACACCGGCGACCTGGCGTTCCTGCGCGACGGCGAGCTGTACATCACCGGCCGGGCCAAGGACGTCATCATCGTCAACGGCGTCAACCACTACAGCCACGAGATCGAGGCCTGCGTCGAGGAACTGCCCAGCGTCGTCCGCAGCTTCACCGCGGCCTGTGCGGTCCGCTCCGGCCCGTCCGCCACCACCGACGAACTCGCCCTGTTCTTCCACCTCGCCCCCGGACCCGACCGCGCCGCCGCGCTGCGGGAGATCGCCGGCAAGGTGACCCGGGAGATCGGCGTCAGCCCCGCCTTCCTCGTCCCGGTCGGCACCGACGACATCCCGAAGACCGAGATCGGCAAGATCCAGCGGACGAAGCTGCGCAAGAGCTTCGAAGCGGGCGACTTCGACGCCGCCGTCCGCGAGGCCCAACTGCTGCTGGGCACCGCGGCGACCCTGCCCGACTGGTTCCTGCGGCCCGTGTGGCAGCGGGCCGAACGCCACCACCCGCGCCCCACGGCGGCCGGGCGGCACACCCTCGTGCTCGCCGGCGCCGACCCCGGAGCCCACGCCCTCGCCGAGCGCCTGGCCCGGTCGCTGCGCGCCGACGGCGGCCTGTGCACCGTGGTCACGGACGCGGCGTCGTACGAACGACTGGACGCCGCCCGCTACCGGATCCGGCCTGCCGAGGACGCCGACCACGCGGCGCTGCTGCGGGGCCTGGACGCCGACCGGCGCCCGCTCGACACGGTCGTCCACCTCGGCGCCCTGCACGCGGGCGAGGCAGCATCCCCGGACCAGGCAATTCCCCTGTCCCTGCTGGCACTTGGGCGGGCGCTCGGCGCCCGACCGGTGGACGTGCTGTACGTGACGGCGGGCGCCCAGGCGGTCACCGACGACGACCTGCCCTCCTCGGCGCAGGCGATGGCCGGTGCGGTCCTGAAGTCGCTGCCGGAGGAGTTCGGGCGCCTGCGGTGCGTCCACCTGGACGTCGAACGGGACACCGACCTCGTACCGCTCCTCACGGCGGAAGCCGCGCAGGCGCCCGTCGACCCGGAGGTCGCCCACCGCGGCGGACGGCGCTACGTCCGCCGGCTCGCCCCGCCACCCGAACAGCCGGCCCGTACGGAAGCGCCCGACGCCGAGGGCTACCACCTGATCAGCGGGGGACTGGGCGGGATCGGCACCGCACTCGCCGCCCACCTCCTGCAGACCCCCGGCACCCGGCTGCTGCTCCTCGGACGCACCCCGCTGCCCGCCGAGGAGACCTGGGAACGGCACCTCGCCGACGCGTCCCGGGACGCCGCCCGCATCGAGGCGTACCGGCGGCTGAGGGAACTCGGCGACGTCCGGTACACCTGCGCCGACGTCACCGACGAAGACCAGGTGAGGGCAGCGGTGGACGCGGCCACCGAGGCATTCGGCGTCCCCCTGGTGTCGGTGCTGCACCTGGCCGGAGCCCTCGTCGAGCGGCCCGTCGGCGAACTGGACGCCGCCGCCTGGCACGAGGCCCTGGACGCGAAGGCGCACGGCGCCTGGACCCTGCACCGCGTCACCGCGGACCACCCGGTCGCCTCCTTCGTCCTGTTCTCCTCGGTCAACGGCTACTTCGGCGGAGCCATGAACACCGCCTACGCCGCGGCCAACGCCTACCTCGACGCCCTCGCCCTGCACCGCCGTACCCTCGGCCTGCCCGCGCAGAGCCTGGCCTGGAGCATGTGGCACGAGCGCGGCATGAGCAGCGGCTACGCGCTCGCCCCGCTCACCGAGGCCCGCGGTTACCGCGTGCTGGACACCGCCGCCGCACTGCGCTCCTTCGACCTCGCCCGCACCCTGGACGAACCCCACCTGCTGATCGGCGCCGACCGCACCGCCCCCTGGGTCCGCAGCCACGTCCGCGAACCGGCCCGGCAGGTACGGCGACTGGCCGGACGCGTCGTGCTGGAGGAGGGGGCCGACCTCGGCGCGCTGCACCGGGCGGCGGCCGACGCCGCAGGCAGCGCCCCCTGGGTCCTGCGCGCCGCCGGCAGCGCCGAGCAGCCCGCAGCGGCCTCCGAGGCGCAGGAGCGGCTCCTCGATCTGGAGAACCGGCTGGCCCGGCTGTGGCGCGACGTCCTGCGCCGCGAACAGGTGGGCAGGGACGAGAACTTCTTCGACCTAGGCGGCAACTCACTGCTCCTGGTCACCGCGCAGAACGCCGTCAACGAGGCCTTCGACTGCGATCTCTCCGTGGTCGACCTGTTCGCGCACCCCACCGTGCGCGACCTGGCCCGCCACCTCGCGGCCCGGACCGGGCCGGGCACCGCGGCGGCTGCACGGACGGCGGATCCGCAGACCCCGCCCGAGGGCGCCCCGGCCCCGCCGAGCGCACTGGACCGAGCCAAGGAACAGGCACAGCGACAGCGTGCGGCCCGCGCCCGCCGCTCCGCACGGCACGGAAAGGGCCAGGGCCATGCATGACATCACCGCACCACAGCACTCACAGCACTCACAGCACCCACAAGGCTCCCTGGGCTCACCGGACTCGCCGGACGAACAGGCGCCCGCCGTCGCCGTGATCGGCATGGCCGGCCGGTTCCCCGGCGCCGACGACCTGGACGCGTTCTGGGACAACCTGGCCGCAGGCCGCGCATCGGCGCGGCCCGTCACCGACGAGGAGTTCCTCGCCGCCGGCGGCGAACCGCGCGACCTCGACGACCCGTCACTGATCCGCATGGCCTCGGTCGTCGAGGGCATCGACCGCTTCGACTCCGGCTTCTTCGCCTACAACCCCGCCGAGGCGGCCGTCGTCGACCCGCAGCAGCGGCTCCTGCTGGAGACGGCCTATCACGCCCTCGAGGACGCCGGCTGTCTCGGCCCCGCCGCCGACACCGGGACCTTCGGCGTCTACGCGGGCAGCGGCGACAGCCGCTACTACCCCGCCCATGTGCATCCCCGCTACGCCGGACAGCCCGGATCGGTGGAGCTGGTGCACGCGGCCACCGCCAACTCCCTCGGCACGCTCGCCACCCGCGTCTCCTACGAACTGGGGCTCACCGGCCCGAGCGTCTCGCTGCAGACCGCCTGCTCCACGGCGCTCGTCGCGGTGCACACCGCCTGCCAGGACCTCCTCGACCACCGCTGCGACACCGCGCTCGCCGCCGCCGTCTCCCTCAACCCCTCCGCACTCCTCGGCTACCGCTACGTACCCGACGGGCCCTTCTCACCCGACGGCCACTGCCGCGCCTTCGCCGCCGACGCCGCCGGCACCGCGTCCGGCGACGGCGTCGGCGCCGTCGTCCTCAAGCGGCTGGAGGACGCCCTGGCCGACGGCGACCGCATTCGGGCCGTCGTCCGGGGCAGCGCCGTCAACAACGACGGCCGCCGCAAGGTCGGCTTCAGCGCGCCCAGTGCCGCCGGACAGACCGAGGTCGTCCTCGCCGCGCAGGCCCAGGCCATGGTCGACGCCGGCACCATCGGCCTGGTCGAGGCGCACGGCACCGCCACCCGGCTCGGCGACCCCATCGAAGTGGCCGCGCTCACCGAGGCCTTCCGCCAGTCCACCGAGCGGCGCGGCTACTGCGCCCTCGGCTCGGTGAAGACCAACATCGGCCACCTGGGCGCGGCCGCGGGCATCGCCGGGCTCATCAAGGCCGTCCTCGCCCTCGAACACCGGCAGATCCCGCCCAGCCTCCACTTCGAACGGCCCAACCCGCTGATCGACTTCGCCGGCGGCCCCTTCCGGGTGCCCACCGCCCTGGAGGACTGGCCCGCCGCCGGCCACCCGCGGCGGGCCGCGCTCAACGCCTTCGGTATCGGCGGCACCAACGCCCACCTGATCCTGGAGGAAGCACCGGCCCCCGCGCCCGCCCCGCCGCGCGCGCCCGAGGACGGCAGCCGACTGGTGCTGCCGCTGTCCGCACGCACCGCCGGCGCCCTGCGCAGCCAGGCCGAGGCGCTCGCCCGCCACCTCGAACGCCGGCCGGACCTGCGCCTGGACGACGTCGCGCACTCCCTGCGCACCGACCGGCCCGCACTGCGCCACCGTCTGACGGTGACCGCCGCCTCCCGCGACGAGGCCCTCGCGGCGCTGCGCACCGCCGCACCCGCCACCCCGCCCCGCCCGGACGAGCCCGCCCAGGTGGCGTTCCTGCTGCCGGGCGGCGGCACCCAGTACCCGGGCATGGGCGCTGAGTTGTACCGCGACCACGACGTCTACCGGGACACCGTGGACGAGTGCGCCCGCATCCTGCGCCCCGCCCTGGGCGCCGACGTGCGCACCTCGCTGTTCGAACCCGGCACGGCCGACGACACCAGCACCTTCCTCGGCCTGGTGGTCACCGAATACGCCCTCGCCCGCACCCTCATGGCGGCCGGGGTCCGCCCGGACGCGCTCATCGGCCACTCGCTGGGCGAGTACACGGCGGCCTGCCTGGCCGGCGTCATCGGCCTGGACGACATGCTGCCGCTGGTCACCGAACGGATCCGGCTGATCAGCGCCGCGGGCGGGGCGACCGTCGGGGTGGCGGCACCGGTCGAGGACGTACTGCCGCTGCTGGACGCCGAGCTGTCCCTGGCCGCGGTCAACGGTCCCGCCGCCTGCACCGTCGCCGGGTACGACGAGGCCGTCGCACGCTTCGAGGCCGAACTCGCCCGCCGGGACATGCCGTTCCGCCGGGTACGCATCCCCGCCGCCGCTCACTCCCATGTGCTGGACCCGGTGCTGGAGACGTACGAGAAGCACCTGCTCGGCGTCACGCTGCGGCCGCCGCGGATCCCGTTCGTCACCAACGTCACCGGCACCTGGATCACCGACGAGCAGGCGACCTCCGTGCGGCACTGGATCGACCACACCCGCGGCACCGTACGGTTCGCCGACGGCGTCGGCGCGCTGTGGGAACGCGGACGCCCGATCCTGGTGGAGATCGGACCGGCCGACACCCTGACCAAGCTGGCCGCGGCCCGGTCGGCGCGGGAGGCACCGGTGACGGTGACCACCATGCGGCACGGCAAGGCCGACGCCCGCGACGGCTTCGTCCTCGCCGAGGCGCTGGGCCGGCTGTGGAGCGCGGGCGTGGACTCCGCGCTCCCGCCGGTGCCGGGCACGGCCAGGCCGGTACCGCTGCCCCCCTACGCCTTCGAACGACACCGCCACTGGATCGACGCGCCCGGCGCCCGCACGGAGCCCGGCGCGCCGGACACCCCGGATGCGGCCGCCCTCGGCGCGGCCCTCGGCCCTCGGCCCCGGCTCACGACCGAGCACGTGCCCCCGCGCACCGCACGCGAACAGGCCGTCACCCGGCTGTGGGAGGAGACCCTCGGCATCGGCGGCATCGGCGTCCACGACAACTTCTTCGACCTGGGCGGCGACTCCATGCGCGCCGTCCTGCTCGCGGGCCGGCTGCGCCGGAGCGGCGTGCTCGACGTGCCCGCCGCCGCCCTGCTCGCCGCGCCCACCGTCGCGGGCGTCCTCGCGGCCGACGACGGCACCGGCGGCCGGCCGGCGGACGGCGGGGCGAACGCGCTCGCGCCGCTGCTGCCGCTGCGCCCCGAGGGCGGCGCCGCACCGCTGTTCTGCGTCCACCCCGGGGCCGGTGTCTCCTGGCGCTACACCGGCCTGCTGCCCCACCTCGGCGGCGACCAGCCGGTCCACGGCATCCAGGCCTTCGGTCTCGACGGCACCCGGCCGCCCGCGCCCGACGCCGCCGCCATGGTGTCCGCCTATGTCGACCTCGTCCGCGAGGTGCGACCGCACGGCCCCTACCGGCTCCTCGGCTGGTCGTACGGCGGCTTCGTGGCCCACGCGATGGCGTGCGCCCTGCAGGAGCGGGGCGAGCAGGTGGAGTTGCTGGCGATGCTGGACGCCCCGCAGCCGTACGGCACCGCGTACGACGCCGCCGAGGCCGAACGCCAGGTGGCGGCCCTGCTGATGCGGGTGGCCGGCCTGTCCCCGGACACGGACGCGGTCACGGACACGGCCGGACCGCCCGACGTGGCGGCCGTCCTGGACCGCATCGAGGCGAACCTGCTTGCCGATGCGGCCAGTTCGCCCGTCACCCGTGCCGAGGCCGCGGCCATCGCCGAGGTCATGCACAACAACCTGCGCCTCGCACCCCAGTTCGCGCCCGGTGTCTTCCACGGCGACGTGCTGTTCTTCAGCGCCGCCCAGGAGCAGGCCACGGACTTCCCCGGCGACCTCGCCGTCCTGCCCGGCAAGGCCGACGCCTGGCAGCCGCACATCACCGGCACCCTGCACCACCACCAGGTGCCCTGCGGCCACTACGAGATGACCGAACCCGAACCCGTCGCGCTGATCGGCGCCGCCGTCGCCGAGGCGCTGCGCCAGGCCGCCGACCGCACCACCCGTGCCGTACCCGTCCCGCCCCCAGGAGACCCCGCATGACCGCGACCGTGACCGCGACCCAGGACCTCTACGAACTCGGTGACGCGCCCGAACTCGGCACCGTACCCAAGAAGATGTACGCCTCGCTGATCCGCCAAGAACGCTACGGGCAGCCTGTCGACGCCTTCCGCACCGAGGTCGTCGACGTGCCGCCGGTGCGGCGCGGGCAGGTGCTCGTCAAGGTGATGGCGGCCGGCGTCAACTACAACAACGTCTGGGCGGCGCTGGGACACCCGCTCGACGTGATCGCCGCCCGTCAGAAGGCCGGCGCCACCGAGGACTTCCACATCGGCGGCTCCGACCTGTCCGGTGTCGTCTGGGCCGTCGGCGAGGACGTGCGGGGCGTACGGCTCGGCGACGAGGTCGTCGTGCTCGCCAGCCGCTGGGACGAGTCGGCCGAGGACATCCGCCTCGGCGGCGACCCGGCCGCCTCCGCCACCCAGCGGGTGTGGGGGTACGAGGAGAACTACGGCTCCTTCGCCCAGTTCGCCGTCGTCGACGACTACATGTGCCACCCGAAGCCGAAGCGGCTGTCCTGGGCGGCGGCCTCCTGCTACATGGCGACGGCGGCCACCGCCTACCGCCAGCTGTTCGGCTGGGATCCGCACACCGTCCGGCCCGGCGACCCGGTGCTGGTCTGGGGCGGCGCCGGCGGCCTCGGCAGCATCGCCATCCAGCTCGTCCGGCACGTCGGCGGCATCCCGGTCGCGGTCGTCTCCAGCGAGGAACGCGGTGAGTTCTGTGTGAAGCTCGGCGCCAAGGGATGGATCGACCGCCGGGAGTTCGACCACTGGGGCCGGATGCCGGACACGTCGGACGAGGAGGCGATGAGCCGCTGGCTGTCCGGGGCCCGCGCCTTCGGGCGGCGGTTCTGGGAGGTGCTCGGCGAGCGCCGCAGCCCGCGCATCGTGCTGGAACACTCGGGAGCCGACACCATCCCCACCTCCATCTACCTGTGCGACAACGCGGGCATGGTCGTCATCTGCGGGGGCACCACCGGCTACAACGGCGATGTGGACCTGCGCTTTTTGTGGATGCGGCAGAAGCGGCTGCAGGGCTCGCACGTGGCGAGCGCCCGCGAGGCCCGCGAGGTGACCCGGCTGATCGACCAGGGCGTGGTCGACCCGTGTCTGTCCCGGACGTTCTCCTTCGAGGAGATCGGCCTGGCGCACCAGCTGATCCATGACAACCGTCATCCGGCGGGAAACATGGCGGTGCTGGTCAACGCGTCCGCGTAGCGGGCGAGTGGCCACGGGGCCGGCGGCTGGTGCCGCCGGCCCCGGTGCACGTGGTGCGGCGCGGCCACGGGGTCAGCCGTCGGCCCAGCCGAGGACCGTACTGAAGAAGCCGGGCCCGGCCTCGATCACCCGGACGCGCAGGGCGGGTGCCGCGGCGCTGCGTGCCTCGACCCGCAGCCCGTTCGGGTGCCGTGCCGCCCGCAGATCGCGCAGACCGCTCAGCCCGTCTGCGGCCCCGCTGCCGTGCAGGGCCTTCCACGCGGCCTCCTTCGCGGAGAACAGCGACGTCACCGACCACGGCACGGCCTTCGGTCCGGTGCCGCGCAGCAGTTCCTCCTCGTCCTCGCGCAGTACCAGCCGGGCCGCGGCGGCGGGCAGCGGACGCAGTTCCAGATCGCAGCCGAGCGGGGTGTCGCGGCCCGGCGCACGGGCCACGGCGACCGCGACGCCCGAACTGTGCGAGATCGACGCGGCCCGCCCGGGCGGGAACACCGGCAGCCGGCCGGCACGCGGTATCTCCCCGCAGTCCAGCCCCACGGCACCCAGCGCGCGACGCGCGGCGAGCCGGCCGGCCAGGAACTCCAGACGGCGCTGCCACGGCATCGACGCGACCGCGTCCGCCTCGCCGGGCCCGGCGGGCGCGAGGCGCGGTTCGTCGTGGACGGCGAGGCCCGCGCCGAGCCCGGCGACCGTCAACTCCCGCTCCAGCAGGCGTAGTCGGGCGGCGACGAACGCCCCGAGCCCGGCCACCTCGGTGCAGCGGCGGCCGGGCTGCTCGCTGCCGGTCGGAGCCGCCTGGACGGTCGGAGCCGTCTGAACGGGCGCGCCGGTCGGAGCAGTCGGGTGCATCGCGTGGGGCACGCCGTCAGGCCCGCAACAGCTTCTTGATGATCTTCCCTGCGGGGTTGCGAGGCACCTGCTCGACGAACTGGACCCGCCGCGGGCGCTTGTAGGGCGCCAGCAGCTGTGAGACATGCCCGAGCAGCTCCACCGCCCCGGTGTCCGGCTCGGCCACCACGTACGCCAGCGGCACCTCGCCGTAGTCCTCGTCGGGCATGCCGACGACCGCCACGTCCCGCACCGCGGGGTGCGACATCAGGGCACGCTCGATCTCCGAGGGGTAGACGTTCTGACCGGCCCGGATGATGACGTCCTTGGTGCGGTCCACGAGGTGGATACGGCCGGCCTCGTCCACGAACCCCAGGTCACCCGTGCGGATCCACCCGTCGAGGTCGATCTCGCGAGTGGCCTCGGGGTCGTTCCAGTAGCCCCGCATGACGCCGGGCCCGCGTACGACGATCTCGCCGATCTCACCGCGGGGCCGCTCCCCGCCGGCCGGGTCGACCGCGCGGGCGGACATGCCGGGCACGACGCGTCCGCAGGGGATGCGCGCGGTGACGTCCCCGGGGGCGGGGTGCTCGTCGGGGCCGAGGGTGACGAAGGGCCCGCCCACCTCGGTCATGCCGTAGACCTGCCGGAAGCCGCAGCCGAGCCGCCGGACCGCCTCGTCGTAGACGTCGAGCGGCATGGGCGCGGCGCCGTAGAGGATCTCCCGGAGCGTCGACAGGTCGGTCCGGTCCGCGCCCTTGGCCTGCAGCATGAAGCGGAGCATCTGCGGGACCATCCACATGTGCGTCGCGCGGTGCCGCTCCACCGCGGCCAGCGCCCGCTGCGGGGTGAAGCCCGGCATGAGCACGACGGTGGCGCCCGCGGCCATGTAGGTGAGCGACACCACCATGCTGCCGTGGTACAGCGGGCAGCAGTTGACCATGACGATGTCGTCGGTGGGCCGGGCCAGGACGAGCCAGCCCAGGGCGATGGCGCGGAACGAGGCGCTGTCGACGGTGACGCCCTTGGCCCGCCCCGTGGTCGCCGAGGTGTGCAGCACGGCGACCGGATCGGTGTCCGCCACGGCCGGCAGCGCGCCCTGGGCGGCCACCGTGCCCAGCGCCTCGAACACGGGCTTGTCGAGCGCCACCCTGATCCGCACCGACGCCGGAAGCTCGGGGTGCCGGTCGAGCAGCTCCGACTCGCCGAGCACGGCCACCGCGCCGACCCGTTCGATGATGTCCGCCACCTCGGGCACGGCCAGGCTGTGGTTCAGCGGGACGAACAGCGCGCCCAGCCGGGCCAGCGCGAAGTAGCTCTCCAGGACCTCGACGCGGTCCTTGGACAGGACGGCGACCCGATCACCGCGCTCGATACCCAACTCGGTCAGACCGTGGGCCAGTTCGAGCGTGCGGTCGGCCAACTCCGACCAGCTGACCGCGCGCTGCTCGTCGACCAGGGCCGTCCGCTCGGGGTAGCACTGACGATTGCGTTCCAGCAGCTGCGTCAGCCACATCACGCATCGCCGCCGGCACCGGCCGCGGCGCGCGCGGCCACGAAACGCTCGTAGTCGGCGATCGTGCGCAGCGTCTCCATGTCCTCGGCGGTGATCTCCACACCGGCCCGCTGCTCGACCAGCAGAACGAGACGCACCAGGTCCCCGGAGTCGATGCCGCTCGCGGCGAGGTCGACGTCGTCACCGACCCGCTCGCTGTCGGCGAACTCCTGCGTGCCGGTGAGTTCGACCAGCAACTCCCTGATGGTGCTCATGGATTCCCCTTTCGCCGCGGTGAGCCGACCGCCGAGCGGGTCGCGTCAGCCGCCGCGCGTCGCGTCTGTCGCCTGTCACCCGAACAAGAGGCGGCCGCGCCGCATCGCAATCCCCGCGACACCTCGTGACCTTTGTCACGCACCCTTGGCGCCGCCCGGGGGATTGCGAGCCCGCCGCCCCGCCTCTTTCCGGGATGGACGCTGCGCCCGGCCTGCCGGGCCACAGGGGCGCGTGGACGCCCGAGAAGTGCCGAAGAGGTGGCGAAGGAGTGATGCCAGTGCCCAGGCGAGGGGGCCCGGTCGAGGGCGTGTGCGTCCCGGTGGCGGCGCAGACCTGCCGGGGAGGCGGAGCATGAGCGCACAGCCGGCCGGCGCCGCTGCGGCCGGGCACGGGGAGCCGGGGCCGCAGGAGTCGGGCCCGGGGGAGCCGCTCGACCGGTTCGAGGCGCTCGTCGCCGCCGGGGAGGCCGTCGAACCCCGTGACTGGATGCCCGACGGATACCGCCGGATGATGATCCGCCAGATCGCCCAGCACGCCCACTCCGAGATCATCGGCATGCAGCCGGAGGGCGCCTGGCTCACCCGGGCGCCGTCCCTGCACCGCAAGTCGGTGCTCATCGCCAAGGTCCAGGACGAGGCCGGACACGGCCTGTACCTATACTCGGCGGCGGAGACCCTCGGCGTGGACCGCGCCGAACTGCTGGACGCCCTGCACCGGGGCCAGCAACGCGCCTCGGCCACCTTCAACCACCCCGCGCTGACCTGGGCGGACACCGGCACCATCGCCTGGCTCACGGACGGCGCGGCCGTGATCAACCAGGCGCCGCTGTGCCGCACCTCGTACGGGCCGTACGCACGGGCGATGCGCCGCGTCTGCCAGGAGGAGGCCTTCCATGTGCGCCAGGGCTACGACCTGATGCGCGCCCTGTGCGAGGGAACCCCGGAGCAGAAGGCCATGGCCCAGGACGCGGTGAACCGCTGGTGGCTGCCGGCCGTGGCCCTGATGTTCGGGCCGCCCGACACCGAGGCCGGTGGCGCCGACGCCCGCACCGCGGCACTCGGCGCCGCGGTCTCGCGCCGCGCCATGGCCTGGGGCATCAAACGCCACACCAACGACGAGCTGCGCGGGCGCTTCGTCGACGCGTGCGTCCCGCAGGCCGAACGCCTCGGGCTGACCCTGCCCGACCCGGCGATCCGGTGGAACGAGGAACGCGGCCACTACGACTTCACGCCCGTCGACTGGGACGTCTACCGGCAGGCGCTCGGCGAGGAGACCCACTGGGCCAGGCAGCGCATCGCCCACCGGCTGGCGGCGCACGAGGAGGGCGCCTGGGTGCGGGAGGCCGCCGCCGCGTACGCCGCCCGTGCGCAGGCCGGTGAACCGCCCGTCGCCCAGGCGGCCGGCGCAAGCGGTCCCGGCCGGACGGAGGAGCGCGCATGAACCAGGGAGCCGAGGAGCGCATGAGCCGGGAACGAGAGGGCGCACCCGCCTCCTGGGAGGTCTTCCTGCGTCCCCGGCGCGGACTCGCGCACCAGCACGTGGGCTCGGTGCGCGCCTGCGACGCGGACACGGCCCTGCTCAGGGCCCGCGACCTGTACACCCGCCGCGGCGAACCGCTGTCGCTGTGGGTGGTCCGCTCCGACTCCGTGCACACCGCCTCCCCGGACGAGCGCGACCCCTACTTCGCCAACGCCCTGCACAAGCCCTACCGGTACCCCCAGCAGTTCGCGCCCCTGACCGAGAAAGGCCCCGACGGTGACCACGACCACTGACCCGGCACCCCGTGCCGAGGGCGGCGTCCGTGTCGACGTCCACCTCGCCGTGCACCTGCTGCGCCTCGGCGACGACGCCCTCGTCCTCGGACAGCGGCTGTGCCAGTGGATCACGAGGGCACCGGACATCGAGGAGGACCTCGCGCTGTCCAACATCGCGCTCGACCTCATCGGCCACGCCCGGACGCTGCTCACGCTGAGCGGGCGCATCGACGGCACGGAGCGCAGCGAGGACGACCTCGCCTTCACCCGGTCCGACCGCGAGTTCACCAACGCGCTGCTGACCGAGCTGCCGAACGGCGACTTCGCCGCGACCGTCGCCCGGCAACTCGTCTACACCCACTACGCGGCCCTGTACTACGAGGCGCTGGGCGGCTGCGCGGACCCCGAACTCGCCGCGTTCGGGCAACGGGCCGCCAAGGAGGTCGCCTTCCACCGGCTGCACGCCGACACCTGGACCGAACGGCTGGGCCTCGGCACCCCCGAGAGCGCCCGCCGAATGCAGCGGGGCCTGGTCCGAGTCTGGCCCTATGCGGCCGAACTCTTCGACGAGGACGAGGTGTTGCGCCCCCTCGTCGCCGCGGGCACGGTCCCCTCACCGGCATCGGTGCGCCCGCTGTGGGAGCGCCGCACGGCCGAGGTCGTCGGCCGCTGCGGACTCACCGTGCCCACCCCGCGCTGGCAGGCCCGTGGCGGGCGCGCGGGCCTGCACTCCGAGGAGTTCGCGTCCTTGGTCGCCGAACTGCAGTCGGTGCACCGCCAGTTCCCGGGAGGCACCTGGTGAACGGCCGTACGGCCCCGGCGAGGCGGCCCGGACCCGGCCGCACCGCGCTCTCGGAGCAGGAGATCAGGGCACGGGTGGAGGCCCTGCCGGATCCAGAGCTGCCGATGATCGGCCTCGGCGACCTCGGTGTGATCGGCTCGGTCGCGCCCGGCGCCGACGGAAACCTCGAAGTGGAGGTCATGCCCACATACCTGGGCTGTCCGGCGCTGCCCGCCATCGTGGCCGCGATCGAGGAGGTGCTCGCGGCCGGTGGTCACCCGGACGGTCGGGTACGCCAGGTGCTGGCACCGGCGTGGACGACGGACCGCATCACGGCGGCCGGCCGGGCCGAGCTTGCCGCCCACGGCATCGCCCCGCCCGCTCCGGCGGGGGCGGACGGCCCGGTCCTGGTCCAGCTCGGCAAGGTGCCCTGCCCGCACTGCGGATCCCGGGCCACCCGGCCGCACAGCGCGTTCGGCCCCTCCCGCTGCCAGTCGATGCTGCGGTGCACGGCCTGCCACGAGCTGTTCCCCCACCTGACCGCGCTATGAGGCCCCGCGTGAACCCCGCCGCCACACCCTCCCCCGACGTGCCCCCGCCCCCCGGCGGGACCCCACTCCAGGACGAGGCCGCGCCCACCGAGACGACCCGGCCCACCGCCCTGCCCCGAGCCGCGGCGGGCGGGCGCACCGGGCGGCACCGGCTCGCGGTCGCCGCCGTCCGGCACCTGTCCGAGAACGCCGTCGCCGTCACCCTGGACGTGCCCGACGCCCTGCGCGACGCCTTCGCCCACCGGCCCGGCGAGCACGTCGTCGTACGGCATCGCCACGCCGGCGCGGAGCTGCGCCGCAGCTACTCCGTGTGCCCCGCGCCCGACGAACCCGACGCCCTGCGCCTGGTGATCAAACGTGGCGCCCCCGACGGCTTCGGCGCCTACGCCATGACGGGCCTCGCACCCGGCGACGTCCTCGAACTCTCCCCGCCCACCGGTGCCTTCGCCCTCCCGGAGCGCCCCGGCGCCCACCACGTCCTGATCGCGGGCGGCTCCGGCATCACCCCGCTCGCCGCCATGGCCGTGACCGCGCTGCGCGAGGACCCGGAGTGCCGCGTCTCCCTGGTCCACTCCGTGCCGAGGGCCGTGGACGCCCTGCTCTGCGACGAACTGGCCATGGTGAAGGACGCGTTCGTCGACCGGTTCACCGTCCTGTACGTCCTCACCCGCGAGGCCCAGGACAACGGCCCGGTGGACGGGCGCATCGACGCCGCGAACCTGCCGCGCCTGCTCGCCGCGCTCCATGCCGCTCCCGGCCCCGGCACCACCTTCGCCCTGTGCGGTCCGGGCGGCCTGGTCGCCGCGGTGCGGCAGGCGCTGACGGACCGCGGCGCCGACCCGGCGCTCATCCGCTCGGAGCTGTTCACCCTCGGCGACAGCCCCGACCCGACGCCCCCACCGGCTCGTCCGGCGAGGACGTCCCCGCACGGCACCCGCGTCACCGCGCTCTACGACGGCCGCCACCGTGTCGTCACCGCGCAGCCGCAGGACGCCGCCCTCCTCGACTCGCTGCTCCGCGACCATCCCGACGTGCCCTACGCGTGCCGCGAGGGCATCTGCGGCAGCTGCCGGGCCAAGGTCCGCGCCGGCCAGGTCACCACCGGGCCCCAACACGCCCTCGACGCCACCGAACTGGCCGCCGGCTACACGCTCACCTGCCGCGCCCGGCCCCTCACCCCCGAGGTCACCCTCGACTTCGACGCATGAGGCGGCGCACCCACCGCCCCCTGCCCGGCCACACCACGCCCAGCTGAAGGAGAAGACGATGACCACCCCCCAGCGGCACGACGGCAGAACCGCCCTGGTCACCGGAGGCAGCCGCGGCATCGGCCGGGCCGTCAGCCGTCGTCTGGCCCGCGACGGCGCCCTGGTGGCCGTCCACTACGGGCACGACGCGCAGTCCGCCGAGCGCACCGTCAAGGAGATCGAGGCCGACGGCGGGCGCGCCTTCGCCGTCCACGCCGAACTGGGCGTGCCCGGCGACGCCGACACCCTGTGGGCGGCCTTCGACGGCGCCCTGGCCGGCCAGGGCGCCGAACCCGGGCTGGACATCCTCGTCAACAACGCGGGCATCACCCTCCCGCGGCGGCTCGCGGAGGTGACGGAAGCCGACTACGACAGGGTGTTCGCCGTCAACACCAAGGCGCCCTTCTTCATCGTCCAGCGCGGACTCGAGCGGCTGCGCGACGGCGGCCGGATCATCAACGTCTCCTCGGTGGCCACCCGCGTCGCCTTCCCGCCGATCATCGCCTACACCATGACCAAGGCCGCCCTGGAGTACCTCACCCTGGCCCTCGCACACGAACTGGGCCCGCGGGGCATCACGGTCAACAGTGTCGCCCCCGGCTACACCGACACGGGGATCAACCCCACGCTCAGCATCCCGGAGATCCGCCAGAAGTACGCGCAGGCCTCCGTGTTCGAACGACTGGGTGTCCCCGCGGACATCGCCGACGTCGTGTCCTTCGTGGCGAGCGACGACGCCCGCTGGGTGACCGGCCAGTGGATCGACGCGTCCGGCGGCGCCCATCTCGGCGTGTGAGCCACCGAGCCCCTACCGCCGCGCCGCCCGCCGGCCGACGCCCCGGTGGCCGGTCGCACGAGGAGACACACACCATGAATGACAGCACGTGCGCACTCGCCCAGCAGGGCGCCGAGGACGCCCTGACACAGCCCTTCGCGGGGACCAGCCCGTACGACGCCTATGTGCACGCGTCCGTCCTCAACAGCCTGCAGCACCCCCTCACCGAGGCCCCCGACGAGATGGGGTTCGTCGTCACGACGCAGGTGATGGAGCTGTGGTTCACCCTGATCGTCCACGAGTGGCGGATGGCCGCAACGGCCTTCGCCAAGGACGACCTGAACGCCGCCGTGGACGCCCTGGTGCGCAGCCGGCGGGCCCTGACCGCACTCAACGCGACCTGGGGGCCGCTCGCCGCCCTGACACCCGCTCAGTTCAACGGATTCCGCGCGGCCTTCGGCACCGCGTCCGGCTTCCAGTCGGCGATGTACCGGCACATCGAGTTCCTCCTCGGCGACAAGTCCGACTCGATGCTCCGCATGCACCGGGGCGACCCCGCCGTGCACGAGGCGCTCAGCGACACACACCGCGAACCGTCCCTGTACGACCAGGTGCTGGGCTACCTGCACCGGCAGGGCCTGCCCGTTCCCGAACACGTCCGGGAACGGGACGTGACCGCCCCCTACTGCTGCGACCCAGGCGTCGTGGGCGTATGGCGGCGGATCTACCGCGGCCCGCAGCACCACCCGCTGCTCGCCCTCGGTGAACTGCTCACCGACATCGCCGAACTCGTCCAGCGCTGGCGCCACGACCACGTCATGGTCGTCCGCCGCGCCATGGGCGCCAAGAGCGGAAGCGCCGGCTCCACGGGGCTCGCCTGGCTCGAACAGCGCGCGGCCCGCCCGGTCTTCCCCGAACTGTGGGAGGTGCGCGGTGACATCTAGGGTCATCTCCGCATTCGCGGCCGAGGAGGAGCAGCGGGTGCTCAGCCTGAAGCCGGTGCTGGCACCGGTGCACGGCCGCTACGGCGACCACCCGCACCAGGTCTACGACGCCTGGCCGGCCGAGGATCCCGACGCCCCGCTGGTCATCCTGCTGCACGGCGGTTACTGGCGCTACGACCGCATGCATCTGACCCCCTTCGCGGCCTACCTCTCCCAGCAGGGCCTCGATGTGCTGCTGCCCGGCTTCCGCCGGTCCGGCGGCGCGGGCGGCTATCCGGAGACCTTCGACGACGTCGCCCGGATCGTGGACACCCTGCCCGAGGGACGGCCGTACGTCCTGGCGGGCCACTGCTCCGGCGGCCATCTGGCCCTGTGGTGCGCGGCCCGCGCGCTGCTGCCCGCCGGCTCGCCCTGGCACACCCGTGCCCTGCCGACCAGCGTGCTGGCACTCGCCCCGATCACGGATCTCACCGCCACCCGCCGCGACGGCCTCAGCGACGGCGCGGCCCTCCAACTCCTCGGCGGCGAGGCACTGTTCGAGGAACGGCTGCCCTCCGTCGACCCGCTCACGCTGCTGCGCGACGCACGTACGACAGGCGTCCCGACGGTGCTGCTGCACGGCGCCGTGGACGAGGAGGTACCGCTCACGCAGTTCGCCGACTACGCGGCCGTGCACGACGACCTGCGCACTGTCGTACTGCCCGGGACGGGCCACTACACGCTCATCGAACCGGGCGCGCCCGGCGCCCGCGCCGTCGCCCGCACTCTGTGGGAGATGTCGGCCTCCTTCGGCGCCCGGCGACCCGGCAGCGACGCCGACACCGACACCGACACCGACTCCGGGAAGGCCACCCGACCGTGACGACGGCCCCCCTCGCACTCGACGAACGTGCCGCGCGAGCCGACGCCGACGACGCCCTGGCGCCGCTCGCGGAGCGGTTCGTGCTCCCGGACGGCGTCATCTACCTCGACGGCAACTCCCTCGGCCCCCTGCCGGCCGCGGTGCCCCCGGCCGTGACGGACGTCGTCACCCGGCAGTGGGGCACCGACCTGATCGGTTCCTGGAACGACAACGGCTGGTGGGACGCGCCGCTCCGGATCGGCGACACCATCGGCCGCCTCGTCGGAGCCGCGCCGGGCCAGACGGTGGCGGGCGACTCCACCAGCGTGCATCTGTTCACCGCGCTCACCGCGGCCGCCGCGCTGCGCCCCGACCGCCGGTTCCTGGTCACGGACCCCGGCCACTTCCCGACGGACCGCTACCTGGCCGAGGCGGTCGCCCGCCGCCAGGACCGACTGGAAGTGCGCCGCATAGCCCCGCCCGATCTCGACGCCTTCCTCGCCGAGGAGGGCGACCAGGTCGCCGTGGTCAGCTACGCGCCGGTCGACTTCCGCACCGGGGAGCTGTACGACATGGCCGCGACGACCGAGGCCGCGCACCGCGCCGGGGCGCTCGCCGTCTGGGACCTGTGCCACGCCGCCGGTGCCATGCCGCTGCACCTCGACGCCCAGGAAGTGGACTTCGCCGTCGGCTGCGGCTACAAGTTCCTCAACGGCGGGCCGGGCGCGCCCGCCTACCTCTACGTCGCCCACCGCCACCACACCTCCTTCGAAACCCCCGTGACCGGCTGGAACGGTCACGCGAACCCCTTCGGCGCGGACCGGGACTACAGCCCCGCGCCGGGCATCGCCCGTGCCCGCATCGGCACCCCGCCCATCCTCTCCCTGCTCGCCCTGGAGGCGGCGCTCACCGTCTTCGAGGACGTCGACCTCGCCCAGGTCCGCGCCAAGAGCATGTCCCTGACGGAGTTCTTCCTGCGCTGCGCCACCGAACTCCTCACCCCCCTCGGCATCGAATCCGTGACCCCGCCCGACCCCAGCCGTCGCGGCAGCCACATCGCCCTGCGCCACCCCCACGCCCTCGGCCTGACCCATGCCCTGGCGCAGCGAGGCGTGATCATCGACATGCGCGCCCCGGACCTTCTCCGCTTCGGCGTCAACGCCCTCTACACCACGCACCGCCAACTGCTCACCGCGGCCCGCCACTTGCAGGAGATCATGCAGGAGTCGGCCTACGATCCCGAACCGCCCCGGACCGGCCCGGTCACCTGATCCCGCGGCCTTCGGGTGCGCGTGGGTGCCCGTCCGTCACATGACGGGCCGCAGGGCCTGCGGGGTGAGGTGTTCCAGAGCGGGGTAGCCGTCGACGGCCATGATCAGGTCGGCTTCGGCCAGGAGCGAGCGGAGCACGTGGACGATGCCGTCGGCGCCACCGAGGGCGAGGCCGTAGGCGTAGGGGCGTCCGATGCCGACGGCGGTGGCGCCCAGGGCGATGGCCTTGACGATGTCGGCTCCGCTGCGGACGCCGGAGTCGAACAGGACCGGCAGTCCGTCGGCGGCCTCCACCACGGCGGGGAGCATGTCGAGCGCGGGCAGCCCGCCGTTGGCCTGCCGGCCCCCGTGGTTGGAGCAGTAGACGCCGTCCACGCCGCCGTCCTTGGCACGGCGGACGTCCTCGGGGTGGCAGATGCCCTTGACGATCAGCGGAAGGTCGGTCAGGGAGCGCAGCCAGGGAAGGTCCGCCCAGGTGAGCGGGTTCCCGAAGACCTGGGTCCAGGTGAGGACGGCGGCCTGCGGATCCTCCTCGGGAGTGCGCCGCAGACGGGAGCGGAAGACGGGGTCCGAGGTGTAGTTGGCCAGACAGTGACCGCGCAGTTGGGGGAAGTTGCCCGTCGACAGATCGCGCGGCCGCCAACCGGTGACCCAGGTGTCCAGCGTGACCACGATCCCCTTGAAGCCCGCCGCCTGCGCACGGTCGACCAGGCTCGCGGCCAGATCACGGTCGGTGGGGGTGTAGAGCTGGAAGAAGCCCGGAGTGTCGCCGAACTCCGCGGCGACCTCCTCCATCGGGTCCACCGAGAGCGTGGAGGCGATCATCGGCACCCCGGTGCGGGCCGCGGCGCGGGCCGTGGCCAGGTCGCCGTGTCCGTCCTGCGCGCACAGGCCGATCACACCGACCGGCGCCATGAACACCGGCGAGGGCAGCGTCGTCCCGAACAACTCGACGGACAGGTCGCGTTCGGTGGCACCGACGAACATCCGGGGAATCAGCCCCCAGCGCTCGAACGCCTCGACGTTGGCTCGCTGGGTCCGCTCGTCCCCGGCGCCCCCGGCGACGTAGGACCACACCGACGGCGCGAGCGCCTGTCGAGCGCGGGCCTCGAGTTCCGCGTGGGTCATCGGGAAACGCGGCATCACGCCGCCGAGCCCATTGAAGTAGATCTCGTTCTGGTAGGAACCGAACGCCTGGCCCATCTGCTCCGCCCTTCCGTCCGTGGGCGCCGCCGATCGCCCAGCCCTTCTCCGGCAGGGTGCAGTATCATCCAGCCGATGAGCCAAAAGCGCAGGAAACTCGCATCAAGGAGCCCGTGATGCAGGATGGCGTCAGATGGCTGGACGAGCAGGACCTGGCTCTGATCAACGCCCTCCAGCTCCACCCGCGCGCCTCATGGAGCGTGCTGGGCGCCACGCTGGGCGTGGATCCCGTCACCGTGGCCAGGCGCTGGAGCCGGCTGTCCGCGCGCGGCGAGGCCTGGGTGGCCCTCTCACCGGGGCCCCGTCTGTTCGAGCGGGTCTGTGTCGCCTTCGTCGAGATCGACTGCCCGCTCGGCGACGCCCCACAGGTCGTCCGTGCCCTGAACGATCGTCCGCACCTGCTCACGATCGAGCGTGCGGCCGGCGGGTACGACCTGCTCGCGACCGTGGCCACGGCGGACCTGGCCGCCATGTCCCGCCTCACCCTCGACGTCCTGCCGACCGTCCCCGGCGTCAGCGCGGTCCGGGCCCGGATCGTGACCCACATGTTCACTGAGGGCGGGCGCTGGCGCATCGACGCGCTCGCCCCCGGACAGCGCGCCCAGCTGACCGCGACCACCGCACCCCCCGCCACGGGCGAGCGGCAGCGCCGGACCGTCCCGACCACTGCGGCCGACCGGGCGATCCTCGACCGCTTGGCTCACGACGGCAGAGCGTCCTATCGAGCGTTGGCAGCCGCCCTGGACACCAGCGCCTCCACCGTGAAGCGGCGCGTCGACCGGCTCGTCGGACTCGGCCTGCTGCGCCTGCGCTGCGACTTCGCGCGCCCGCTCGGCGGCTGGCCGGTCGCCGTGACCTTCTGGGCCAAGGTTCCACCGGCCGATCTGCCGGACATCGGCCACGCCGTGATGCGCCTGCCGCAGACGAGGAACTGCGCGGCGGTCAGCGGCCCGAACAACCTGGTGGTGCAGGCGAGTCTGCACGCACTGGCCGACGTGCCGCGCTTCGAGACCCGGCTCGCCGCCGTGCATCCCGCAGTGGACATCGCCGAGCGGGTGATCACCCTGCGGCACGAGAAGCTGCTGGGCCGTCTCCTCGACGCACACGGCCGATCGGTGGGTGTCGTCCCGCCCGACCTCTGGTCCGAACCCGAGAGCCCTGCCTCGCCGTCTACCGGCATTTCCGGCCCGCGCGGGTAGCGTCGTACGGCGCCACCCGCTGCTGCATGCCTCTCAGCCGAAGTGCCGGACGCGCGCCGGCGCCGCCGGCGCGTACGGCTGCCAGTCGCTCGGCGATCCGGTCGTGACGAACTCGGCGATCGCGGTGGCGAAGGTACGCCCGAGGGCCCGCTCGCCGTCTCCCGGGCGTCCCAGCATCGGGCTGTCCCGATAGCTGTCGAAAGTGCGGAAGAGGAAGGGCAGTTCGCAGCAGTGCGTGGCGCCCAGGGCGTGCTCGTCCTCGGCGGGACGGCGGTCGAACCGGTAGACGTAGGTCGCGTTCTTGCCGGCGGCATGGTGGTCGGCCATCTTCAGCGCGCCCTCGCGGAACAGCGCGTCTGTCGCCACGTCGGTGAGGACCTGCGCCGGTGTGGCCTCCGGAAGCCGAGCGGCGTACCGCTGATAGACCTCGCCGGCCTGTGCCGACTGTGCCGTCTGTGCCGACTGAGCGCCGAGCATGTGGCTCAGGACGTCCTGCGCACCGGTGGCGGTGAGGGACCGGATACGCGGGTCGAAGGCGAAGAACGCCGTCATCTCGTCCCGCGTGGTGCCGAGCAGCAGCGGCTTTCCTTCCAGGGCGCCGTCCGCCAGCGCGCGCTGCCAGTCGGTGGGGAGACCGGCGCCGCCGAGCACCGGATACATCGGCGGCGTCGCGTCGCCCGGCCGGGCGAGCTGCGCCCCCAGCCGACCGGAGGCGTCGAGCAGCCGTTCGACGGGCAGCGCGCGCAGCGCCCTTCCGGCGTCCGCGCCGGTCGGCACATCGAGCAGGCGCAGGTAGGCCTCGGTGATCTCGGCCGCCTTGTCAGGGGCCTGTGGCTGCAGCCCCCACGGACCGCTCTGCAAGACCACCCGGTCGACGAGTCCCGCCGTCCGCGGGTCGACCGCCAGCGCCAGCGCCGAGTACGCTCCGGCCGACTGGCCACCGACCGTGACGGCCCGCGGGTCGCCGCCGAACGCGGCGATGTTCTCCCGCACCCAGCGCAGTACCGCGCCCTGGTCCTGGGAACCGAGGTTCTCGGCACCGATCTCCGGCAGATACAGGTAACCCAGCGCTCCGAGGCGGTAGTTGGCGGTCACCACCACCATGTCGCCCAGCGCGGCGAGGCGGGCTCCGTCGTACCAGTCCCAGCCGCCGGAGCCGCTGCTGAACCCGCCCCCGTGGAACCAGACCAGCACGGGACGGGGCGTCTCGTCCTCCAGCGCCCGCAGCGGACTCCAGACGTTGACGGTCAGACAGCCGTCCTCGTTCCAGTCCGGGGAACGGCGCCCCATCACCAGCTCCAGCCGTGAGGCCGCCTGGGGAACCGCCGGTCCGGCCTGTGCGGCCTCCCGCACCCCGGACCACCCCGCCGGCCGCCGCGGCGGCGCGAAACGCAACGCGCCGATCGGTGAGGCGGCGTAGGGGATTCCCCGGAACGACACCACGTCCCCGCCCACGGCTCCCCGGACCCTGCCCCGGCTCGTGGCCACGAGCCGGCCTTCGACACCCACCATGGAGCACCCCTTTCCTCTCGGGCGTGTCTGAGCATGAACGTTGTATCCGGATGAACGCATCTGAGCCAGAAGGAACGCCCCACAGCATGAATGAAGGACATACGATCTCTGGATATGGAGGAAGTGCGTCATCGCCTCAATGAGACCGACAGTCGGATCGCCGCCGCGATGCTGGCCGCCCCGCGTGCCTCGTGGCGTACGGTCGGCCGCGTCCTCGGCATCTCGGAGCGCACCGTCGTACGCCGCGCGGCGCCGCTCTTCCACGACGGCACCCTGCGGGCCACGGCGGTGCGCAATCCGGCCTCCTTCCCCGACCTGATCCCGGTCGCCCTGCGGATCAGGTGTCGGCCCGACCGGATCGCCGCCATCGCCGCCACCCTCGCTCGCCGCCCGGACACCGTCTGGGTGGACGTGCTCGGCGGCGGGGACGAAATCTCCGCCGTCCTGTTCCTGGACGGACCGGCGGCCCGCAACGCCCTGCTCCTGCGCGACCTGCCGGCCACCCCCGCGGTGCGGTCCTGGACCTCCCACGTGCTTCTGCGGGTCTTCCCCGCCGGCTTCGACTGGAGCGCCGGCCTGCTGACCCCGGCCGAGCTGACCGGTCTGCGGACCGGCCCGGGCGCGGAGCCGCTCCCCGTCTCCCCGCTCCCCGTCGACCAGCAGCTGATCGCCGCGCTGGTCGAGGACGGGCGGGCCTCCTACACCGAACTGGCACGCCGCGCCGGTACGACCGCCCTGACCGCCCGGCGCCGCCTGGAGGCGCTGGCCGACGGCCATGTCATCAGGCTCGCGACCGAGATCGACCTCGCCGTTCTCGGCGTACACGCCGAGGCGTTCTTGTGGATCACCGTCGCGCCCGGCGCGCTGGAAGAGACGGGGCGGCGACTCAGCCGACATGCGCAGGTCCGCTTCACCGCGGCCACCACCGGCCCGGCCCATCTTCTCGTGGCCGTCGCGGCGGCCGACCTGAACGCGCTGTACCTCTTCCTCACGGACACGGTCGGGGCCCTCGCGCACATCACCGGCATCGACGTCACGCCCATCCTGACCAGCGTCAAGCGGACGGGTCTCGTCCGGCCGGGCAGTCTCTGAGGAAGGTGAGGCGGCGCGCCCTCAGCTCATACGGACTCATGCGAACGTCCAGCGCGTGTGGCTGTACACCCCGTCGTTCCTGCCGAAGCCGTAGGCCGTCGCCGGTGTCACGGCGAAGAGCGCCGCGTCGCCCTTGCGGAACGCGTCCCCGATGCCGTGGAAGGTGCCTTCCGGCGAGGTGATGTGCGGCCCGTACTTGGCTTCGTAGGCGGCGATGGCCTGCTCCAGGACGGCCGGTTCCGTCACCCGCGCCGCCGTGCCCTCGACCACGAGGTCGAGCCCGTCGGTGAGCGAGTTCCGCCCGGTGGTCAGCGCGCAGTGCGCCTGGTGCGCCAGGTTCTTCGCCTTCTGCTCGTTCGGTCCGGTGGAGAAGTACAGCACGTCGTCGTGCCAGGCGGCGATCACCGGCGTGACGTGCATCCGGCCGTCGGAGCGGACCGTGGACAGCCAGAAGATCTCGGCGGTTTCGAGCTGCCGTCGTGCGTGCTCCCACTCCGTCGCGGTGACCTCCTGGGCGCCGGGGCGGGGGTTGAGCGCGGAACTGTAGCGGGTGTCCAGCTCGGTCCTTGGGTGCTGTGCGGGCATGTGCGTCACCCTCCTCTCCTCCCTCATTAACGACCGGCGGACCGCGGCGAACTCGTCGCAGGCGTCCGTTCGGGTGGCGTCGGGCCCGAGCCGCCCGGCCCAGCCCTCGCGAAACCTGGCACGTCGGGGCAGGCGTCCCCCGTGTGACACTGAAGCCCGCCGTGATCCTCGAAACGGTCCCTGGGAGGCTCCGCATGATGTCGCTCGATCTCCACCCGATCTTCCGGAACAACCGCGACATCGAACTGGCGCTGCGTCAGTTCCTCTTCAGGGCCAACCACGCGGGCGAACCCGTCGTGGAGATCATTCCGGGCAAGGGCTCGGGGCGACTGAAGGCCCGGGTCCTCGCGTTCCTGGACCAGAAGCACATCAGAAGGCTGTACGTCCGGCGCGAGGTCGACTCGGGCAACACCGGACGCATTCTCGTCTACTTCCAGTGACCACGAACGGAACAGGCCCTAGGTGGGGGCCGGCGGGCCGGGCCGGGGTGCGGCGGGTGTCCGGGCGCCGGTGATGCGGGGGAAGGCGCGGGCGGCGGCCAGGAAGGCCAGGGTCGTCAGCACGAACGGCCAGGTGAGGGGGCGGCCACCGGAGGGGGAGAGCAGGGCGGCTGCGGCCGGTGTGAGAGCGGTCGCGGTGGCGGCGCCGAGCAGCGCGTACGTCAGCGTCGCCGGGGTGGCGGACAGGAACACCCCGCACAGGGCCAGCGCGACGAGCACCGCGTTGTACCCCATCGTGCCGTCGGCGATCCGTGCTGCGGGCGCCTCGAGCGCCCACGCCGTCACTATGCCGGTCGCGCTGCCGGAACAGGCCATCCACCCCGCCACCCTGCTGGCCAGGAAGAGCCCCACGAGCAGGAGGGCCCCCGCGTACCACTCGTCCAGGAAGAAGACCTGCGACAGGTTGCGGAAGAACGCTCCCCCCACGTCCTGCGGTCGCAGAACCGTGGGTCCGGAGGCCACGCGGGGCAGCGCGGCGATGCTCGGGCCGGGTGGCCGGATCCGTCGGAACGCGGGCGCGGCGACGAGGACGGCGCAGGCCAGCACGCAGTAGGGCAGCGTCAGCGTCGGCAGCTCCCACACCTGCAGCAGCCGCACCACCGTCGCCGTGACGACGGTGACCACCAGGCAGGCCGCGACGGCGAGCAGCATCGTGGCCGGCCTGCTCGCGTCGAGGAACACGGCGAAGCCGAGCGCCGTCAGACAGGAGTTGAAGCCCTCCAGCCCCGTCCGGATCCGGCCACGGGCCACGCCCAGCACGGATGCGGCGCCGGTCCCGAGTGCGGCGCCGCCCAGTGCGTAGACGCCGTACCGCCAGTCGGCCGCGAGCAGCGCGAGGCCGAAGACGGCGCCCGCACGGGCATCGTCCAGCAGCATGACCTGGGCGAGACCGCGCAGCACACGCACCCCGAACGCGAGACCCCCTCGCATACCCACCCCCCAGTAAATCTTTCACTTCGCGGCATTATATTTCCGCGATGCGGGATCTGGTGAGGGTGTGCGCCGACGGGTGAGAGCGGGTCGGCCGGGCGTTGCCGGGAGCTGGGCTCAGGTCGCCGGGGAGGGGTGGAGAAAGGGCGGCAGGACCCGAGGAGCGCGGGTGCGCAGTTGCCCGGTGACCTGGGCGAGGTCGGAGAGGAAGAGCCGCGCGAGGTCGGTGGTGAAGCCGGTGCGTACGACCAGGCGCAGGACGGAGACGTCCTGACACGGTGCGGGGAAGGAGTAGGCGGGCAGGTGCCAGCTCCGTTCGCGCATCGCGTGGGACACGTCGAAGACCGTGAAGTCCGGTGTGCCGGCGGCGAGACGGAACGCGAAGGCGGGCAGCTCGGAGCCGTCCGTGATCAGCTCGTACGGCGGCATGCCGCGGATCTGTGCGGCGAGCGTGCGGGCCGTCGTACGGCACTGGACCGCCAGCTCCCTGAGCCCTTCGAATCCGTAGCGCAGGAAGTTGTAGTACTGGGCGACGACGTGGGCGCCGGGACGGGAGAAGTTGAGGGTGAAGGTGGGGGACCGGCCGCCGAGGTAGTCGACCTCGAAGACCAGGTCGTCGGGGAGGGCTTCGGCGTTGCGCCACAGGGCCCAGCCCAGGCCGGGGAAGACATGGCCGTACTTGTGCCCCGAGGCGTTGATGGACGCGACGCGTTCGAGCTGGAAGTCCCACATGAGACCGGGGTCGAGGAAGGGAGCCACCAGGGCGCCGGAAGCGCCGTCGACATGCACGGGGATGTCGGTTCCGGTGGCGGCCTGGTACCCGTCCAGCGCCATGCAGATGTCCGCGACGGGATCGTAGGAGCCGTCGAGGGTGGACCCGAGGACGGCCACGACGCCGATGGTGTTGTCGTCGCAGTAGGCGGTCAGCGTGTCGGCGGTGAGGTGGTAGCGGCCCGGTTCCATGGGGACGTAACGGGGTTCCACCTCGAAGTAGTTGGCGAACTTCTTCCAGCACACCTGGACGTTCGCGCCCATGACCAGGTTCGGGTGTCCGGTGTCCTTGCCCTGTGCGCGGCGGCGGGCCTGCCAGCGGCGCTTGAGCGCGAGGCCGGCGAGCATGGCCGCCTCGCTCGACCCGGTGGTGGAGCAGCCGCGCACCTGTTCCGGATACGGCGCGCGCCAGAGCCCGGCCAGCATCCGCACGCAGCGCTCCTCCATCGCGGCGATCTGCGGGTACTCGGCGCGGTCCGCGAGGTTCTTCTCGGCGGTCTCGGCCATGAGCTGCCGTGCCTGGGGTTCCATCCACGTCGTCACGAAGGTGGCGAGGTTGAGCCGTGCGTTGCCGTCGAGCATCAGCTCGTCGCGCACGCGACGGCTGACGGCATCGGGGCAGGATGCCGAGCGGGGCAGTTCGCCGGCCGGCAGGAGGAGGTCGTCGTCGGTCTGTCGGAGGGGGTGTGAGGATGCGATCGGGGCGTCGTGCTCTGTTTCCGGCATGACGTCGATATGCGGGATGGCCATGGGAGCGGGGATGCCTTTCTGGTCCGTGTGCGACCCACGTACATCTCGGACGCTAGATCCTCCCGAGGCCCGGCGGCTGTGCCCATTACACCGATCCAGTGATCGATTTGCATACTAATGAACCGGATTTTTCCCGTGTCAACCCTGGTCATGGGTTCGCTGTGACCAGACGGGGTGCCCACGCGGCTCGCACCGTGACGCGGCGGGGGACCGTCGGTCACGCCGGATGGTCGGCGCTGAGGGTGAGGTGCCGCCAGGCGTCGACGGCGGCCCTGAAGGGGTCGGGACGGGCCTCTACGACATCGAGGGCGAGCTTGCCCAGCAGCAGGCGCAGGGGAGGCTCTCCTCGGCCTCGACGGTGCGGATGATCGCCGCGGCCGCGCGGACGGGGGCACCCGGCTGGTGGCCGTAGGTGGCCGGCGTGCCGGCACGCCGCGCGCCCGCGGTCGTGGCGTAGTCGTCCAGGTGGATCGCGGACTGCCGCATGGACGGGCCGGACCAGTTGGTTCGGAACGCGGCCGGCTCGACGATGTCCTCGCCCTCCTCGACGGCGGCGACATCGGTGATCGTTCGCGGATCACGGGCGGTGACGACCGCCCGGTGGCCGTGTTCGAGGACGGCGGTCGCCGGCGCGCGGCCCAGGCCGGTGGAGCAGCCGGTGATGAACCGGACCGGAGACGGGGTGAGGCCCATGAAGAGGACTCCAGGCGGAGGGGTTCGCATGGGATCGGGCCGAAAAGGGGTGGACCTGGGCGGACCTGTGTGGACATGGGCGGAGGGGCCTGGGGCGGCACACCTGCCGCTCGGCCCGCCTGCCCGGCGCTCACTGATCGGCGGGCGATGCCTTCTCGGACCGCGCCGGATCCGGGGCGGGCGGTGCGTCGGCGGTCAGGCTTCCGAGCAGGCCGAGGGCTTGCTGCGAAGGGCTGTCGGGGGCGGCCTGGTAGACGACCAGCTGCTGGCCGGGGGCGCCGTTGACCGCCAGCGACTCGTAGTCCAGGGTCAGTTCCCCGACCAGCGGATGCCGGAAGCGTTTGGTCTCACGGGTCTTCCGGCGGATGTCGTGACGGGCCCACAGCCGGCTGAACTCCGCGCTGTTCAAGGACAGTTCGCCGACCGTGCGGACCACATGGGGGTCGGCATGGTCGATGCCCGCCGACGCGCGCAGTCCAGCCACCGTGTTGACCGCCACTTGTTCCCAGTCCGGGTAGAACACACGCGCATCAGGGTCCAGGAAGACAAGGCGCACCAGATCGTCGCTGTAGGTGTGGCCGGCGAACAGCGCCCGCCCCAGAACGTTGTGAGCCAGCACGGTCAGACAGCGTCCCAAGATCACGGCCGGAGTGTGGTGCCAGCTCTCCATCATCCGCAGCAGAACGGGACCGACCTGCTCCGATCCCCGCCGGGAGCGATCGCGGGCCGGAGCCGGGCGCGCGAGCCGGTGCAGATGCTCCACCGCGTCCCCGTCCAGCTTCAGCGCCCGGCCGAGGGCGTCGACCACCTGCGCGGACGGATGCCGTTCACGGCCCTGTTCCAAGCGTACGTAGTAGTCGGTGCTGACCCCGGCCAGCATCGCGACCTCTTCCCGGCGCAGGCCCGCCACCCGGCGTCGGCCGGTGGTCGTCAGGCCTGAGTCCTCGGGCCTGACGAGGGCGCGGCGGGCGCGCAGGAGGTCCCCGAGCGGGTTCACGCTGTCCATGCCCGCAACCCTGGCACGCGTCACAGGCACACGGCAGCCCGCAAGGTGGCCGTAGAACTCCTATGAACCGCCCTCCACGGAGAAGCGCTGCCTGGTGACCACCGAGCGCCTGCCGCCACGATCACGGCATGAATTCCTTCTCGCACGTCACGGGCACCGATGGCGGCCGCCACGTCCGCGACCTCACCGGCCGGGTGGCGGTGGTCACCGGAGCCTCCAGCGGCATCGGCGCCGCCACCGCCCGCCGACTGGCCGCGGGCGGTGCCGCCGTCGCCCTTGTGGGCCGTCGCGAAGACCGGCTGACAGCGCTGGCCGACCAGCTTCGCCACACGTCCCCCGGGGACGTTCTGCCGGTGGCCGCCGACCTGGCGCACCCCGATGCCGCCGACACCGCCGCCCGCGCCATCACTTCGGCCCTGGGGCCCGTCGACCTCGTCGTGGCCAATGCCGGAGCGATGCTCGGCGCCCCCTTCGAGACCGCTCGGACCGACGAATGGGACCGCATGATCGACGTCAACCTGCGCGGACTGCTGCGCACGGCACGTGCCTTCACCGACGACCTCCTCGCCGCCGCGGCCCAGGGCCGTCCCGCGGACCTCGTGCACGTCGGGTCCGTGGCCGGCCACTCCCTCTACCCCAACTGGTCCGTCTACTGCGCCACCAAGTCCGCGGTGGCCCATCTGACCCGCAATCTCCGCGCCGAGCTGGGACCACGCGGCGTGCGTGTGCGGAACATCGAACCCGGCGTCACCGAAACGGAGTTGGGGTCGGACATGCACAACGCCGACATGCGGACGACGCTGGAACGCATGCGGACCGGCCTGCACCCGCTGACGGCCGAGGACATCGCCGAGGCCATCGCCTTCTCGGTGTCCGCGCCCGCCCACGTCAACGTGGCCGAGCTGGTCGTCGTCCCCGTACAGCAAGGGTAGCCCGGCAGCGAGGGCAGCCCGGCCGACCCTCATGACCGCAGAAGCCGACCGAGGAAGCCACCGGCGGACTCACCTGTGTCCTGGCACGGTGGTGTCGAGGTCGACGCCGGTCAGGTCGCGGCCGGCCTCCCACACCCGCGCCGCCACAGAGGTGTCGGCGAGCTGACTCCATACTGCTTCCTGCCGAGGCACCCCGCGCAGGCCGAAAAGCTGCGGTCCCCACAACTGCCCTCCGCTCACGGCCGGGTCGAGCACCGCTCGGACCGCGGGCCATGCGCCGGCGTGCTTGCCCTGGACGAGAAGAGCGGCGGGTGCGGCGCGCAGCCGCTCGCCGGCGGTGCGCACATGGACCGGCGGCCGTGACGGGGTGAGGGAGTCCAGGGCCCCGCCGGGATGCACCACGACGCTGGTGACGGGGCTGTGGACGGAGCGCAGGCGGCGGTCGAGTTCGAGCCCGAAGTACATCTGCGCCAGCTTGGACCGGCCGTAGGTGCGCTTGGGCCGGTAGTCCCGCAGGGACTGGAGGTCGTCCAGGTCCAGCCGTTCCGACTTCGCCGCGAAACTGCCCACGGTCACGACGCGTGCCGCCGGTGCGGCCGACAGCAGCGGCATCAGATGGCCCGTCAGGGCGAAGTGCCCGAGGTGATGGGTGCCGAACATGAGTTCATGACCGTCCCGGGTCTCGCGGCGCGGCGGGTCGTCGAGCGCGACGCCGGCGTTGTGCACCACCGCATCGAGGCGGGGCACCGCCAGTGACTCCGCCGTGGTGCCGAGCGACGACAGGTCGGCGAGGTCCAGCCGCACCGCGCGAACCCGCGCGCCGGGCACCTGCGAGCGGAGGCAGACCATGGCGGCCTCGGCCTTCGCCGGGTCGCGACTGCCCAGCACGACGGTGGCGCCACTCGCGCAGAGCTGCTCCGCGATGAAGTACCCGATGCCCGCGTTGCCGCCGGTGACGAGGAAGACGCGGCCGTCGGCGCGCGGCGGCCGGCGAACATCCCACGGTGGAGTGGAGGACGAGGACGACATGACGGCAGGCTCCCTTGATCCGGAGGGACGGGACGGGCGCGCCGCGCCCGGCGGCGCGGCGTGCCACCCACGGTCCACGCGGCCGGCGACACATCGCCTATGGATCACCGACAGCCGCGCCCGGCGGCCGACATCCCGCCGACACGCGGCGCTGCCCGCGACACCCGCCGGTCGCCGTGACCGAGCAGAACAGCGCAGGTGAAACCGTGTGTCAGAGGGTGTCGTCGAGCCAGTCGAAGACGCGGGCCACCGCCAGACGGACCGCGCCGGGGTGGCAGTGGGCGTCGCCGCCTTCCTCCTCGGTGAAGCTCACGAGCTTCTTCGGCGCCCTGACGTGCCGGTACAGCCTGCGAGGATCGGACTCCTCGGTGGCGGAGTAGAACAGGTCGGCGGTCGCCTCGCACACGAGCACGGGGCAGCTGATCTTCTCCGCGCTGCCGTCGTGGAGGTTGTAGCGGGCGTACTCGGCCAGGAACCGTCTGTCGGTCGAGGCTCCCGTGACGTAGCGGCCGTGGTCGCAGGCCCAGCGCAGGGTCGGGCTCTGCTCGCGGGCCTTGGCGATCATCCGGTCCAGTTCCTCGTCGTGCTCGGCCGCCGCGCGCCGGACCACCTCGTCATGAGGTATCGGGAGATGTGCGGTCAGGGCGGAGACGGCGTCGAAGACGCCGTCGAGGGCGACGACGGCCGCGAGGCGCGACTCGTAGGCCGCGGCGCGGGGCGCCAGGTAGCCGCCGAGGCTGACGCCGAGGAGTGCGATGCGAGCCGGGTCGACGCCCGGCAGCCCGGTGAGGAAGTCCAGGACGGGACCCACCACGTTCTCCCAGTCCGGCCGGAAGGTGAGCCCGTCCCGGTGGATGGCGGCGGGTTGCCCGGGGCCGTCGAAGGTCAGCACGTGGTAGCCGCGCTCCTGTCCGCCGGTGGCGCCGAAGAAGTGCAGTTCCTCGGCGGCGCCGTCGAATCCGCTGTGCATCACCAGCGTCGGCTTCGGGCCCGCGCCCGCCGCCTGGTAGAAGTAGCCGTGCAGCACGGTGCCTTCGTACGGGATCTCCACGGGGGTGATGCCGGGCAGCTGGACGACGGCGTTGCGGAAGCAGGCGACTCCGCGTTCGTAGGCGTGGTCGATGCGCGGGTCGCCGGGGTCGCCGTGCAGGAAGAACTCGGCCGCCCGGTAGTAGGTGGAGGCGCGCAGGAGTCCGTCGCGCGCGCTGACGGGGTGGCTCGCGCGGGCCTCGGCCTCCAGCCGCTCGGCGGTGGACAGCCAGGCGTCGTGCCAGCTGTCGTAGTCGCCGGAGGTGACGCGGGAGGCGGTTGCGACGACTTCGCCGACGTCCGAGCCGCCGTAGACGGCCAAGCCGAGATTGCGCAGGGTCTCGAACCAGAACTGCTGATCGTCCTGGAACATCAGCTGCCTCATCGATCCTCCCTCTCCGGGAGGGCGCGCAAGGCGCGTGCGGGCCGGGCCGCGACGGGCTGCGCGGGGCGGGCGATTCGGCCTGCGGGCATGGGTGGCCTCCATCCGTGAAATCCGGACCCTTGGTCCAGTTCGACGATACGGACCCCGGGTCCGTTTTTCAATCGGGGGAGCCGCACCAAGTCCGACACCGCGGCAGCGCGCCTGAGGGGGCCAGGCCAGGCCGTCGGCGCCGCCGACCCGAGAGGCGGGTGGGAAGTGTCGTGTCGTGGGCGCGCGGAGGCGTGTCTGCCCGCTTGGAAAGGCGCGGGCGTTTCGGAGGGACCGTCTATGCTGGCCCGCAGGGACGCAGGGGGAAGGAACAGGCTGGTGGCTTGGTACTGGTGGGTTCTTGTCGTGTTCTGGATGGGCGGTTTCGGGTGGGCGGCCGACAACGTCCGCACCGCACTGCGCAATCGACATGACCGCAAGGTGCAGTTGCTGGAAGTGGCGAAGCAGGAACGCTTGGCCGTCGAAGCGGCGCAGAGGCCGCCGGAGCCCGTGTGCGGATGCACGCATCATCTCGCCAAGCACGACAAGCAGGGCCGCTGCCACGAACGCGTCGAAGTCCCAACGGCCTGGGACGAGAACCGGAAGCCGCTGCGCTACGAGGCCGGCGAGTGCAACTGCCAGCAGTACGTGGGACCCCAGCCCCTGTCCCAGGTGTTCGCGGAGGAACTGACGGACCGCGCCTGACCAGGACGAGGACGCCGCCCTCGTCCGGCTGGTCGAACACCTCGGGTGGAGTGACGACAGGCCGTGCTCGGCGCGCAGTCGCTCCTGGAATGAGGCTCCGACAAGATTCGGGAACCTGCCCTCTTCCGGCCGCAGGCTCCGGCTCGGGGTTGCGGAGGCCCGCCATGTGTCCGCATATGGGGCGTGTGGCGGCCGTGTCGTGGTGCGAACGCGAACGTGACCGCGAACGTGACCGCGTCGGCGGGAGGCGTGCATGTCCGTGCGGAATCCAGGCCGGGTGCAGCCCGCGGCACGCTGGGCGGCGTGGTTGCGCGACCGCGATCCGGATCTGGCGGCGACGAGGAGGGCCGGGCGGACCGCGCTGGTGATGCCCGCCCTGTTCGCGCTGTGCGGTCAGGTGCTCCATTCGCCGACGATGGCGACCTTCGCCGCGTTCGGGTCCTTCTCGATGCTGCTCCTGGTCGATTTCAGCGGCCCCGTGGCGCAGCGGCTCCGGGCACAGGCGGGGCTCGCGGTGGCCTGGGCGGTGCTGATCTGTCTGGGGACACTGGTCGCGGGCGTGACCTGGCTCGCCGTCGTCACGATGCTCCTGGTCGCCTTCGTGATCCTGTTCTCCGGCGTCGTCAGCTCGGTCCTGGCGGGCAGTGCGACCGCGCTCCTGCTGGCCTTCGTCCTTCCGGTCACGACACCGGTGCCGCTGTCGCAGTTGCCCGACCGGCTCGCGGGCGCCGGACTCGCGGCGGCGGTCGCCTTGCCCGCCGTATGCCTGTTGTGGCCGCGTCCCGTCGCCGATCCGCTCAGCGAGCCCGCGGCCCAGGTGTGCCGGGCCGCCGCCGGCTACCTGCGTACGGACGCCTCCGGCCTGGGCGGACTGGGCCCGGCGGCCGAGCCCGGGCAGCGCCGGGCCGCGGCCGAGCGCACCGCTGCCGCGAGCGCGGAGCTGCGGCACGCCTTCGACACCACCCCCTACCGCCCCACGGGGCTGTCCCTGTCGTCCCGCGCCCTGGTCCGCCTGGTCGACGAGCTGACCTGGCTGAGCACGATCCTGGCCGACCGGCCCGCCTACACCGACGACCCCCCGGCCTGCGACCCGGCCGCGCGCACGGCGCGACTCGCCGCCGCCGACGTCCTCGAGGACGCCGCCGACCTGCTCACGGACCCGCGCCGGGACACCGGTCCGCTGCGTGCCGCCATGGCGGAACTGCGGACGACCATGACGGCGATGGAGAGGAGTTCCACGGTCCGCCTGCCCGCCGACCACCAGGTCGGCGACAGCACGGCGGAGACCTTCGGGTTCATCGCCACGCTCGACCTCTCCTTCCGTGCCCAGGAACTCGGGTTCGCCGTCCTGCAGATCGCCGGCAACGTCGAACTGGCCGCCACCGCATGGCAGCGCCGGTGGGCCGACCGACTCCTCGGCCGTGACCCCGGCACACTCACCGAACCACTGGCCTCGGCCCGCGAACGGGCCGCCGCGCATCTCGGACTCCGCTCGGTGTGGCTGCACAACAGCCTGCGCGGCGCCGTCGGACTCGCCATCGCGGTGCTGCTGGCCGACCTGACCGGGGTGCAGCACTCCTTCTGGGTGCTGCTCGGCACCCTGTCCGTGCTGCGCTCCAATGCGCTGAACACGGGCCAGAACGCCCTGCGTGCCGTGCTCGGCACCGTGGTCGGCTCCGTCGTGGGCGCCGGACTGCTGCAGCTGATCGGCCATCACGGAACCGCGCTGTGGTTCCTGCTCCCGCTCGCCGTCCTGGTGGCCGGCATCGCCCCCGCCGCCGTCTCCTTCGCCACGGGGCAGGCCGCCTTCACCGTGACCCTCGTCGTGCTGTTCAACATCGGACACAGTCCCGACTGGCACATCGTCCTGTTCCGGGTGCAGGACATCGCCCTCGGCTGCGCGGTCAGCAGCCTCGTCGCGCTGTTCTTCTGGCCCCGCGGCGCCTCGGCCGCCGTCCACAAGGCACTTGCCGAGGCGTACGACGCCAGCGCCGGCTACCTCTCCGGTGCCGTGGGCTACGCCGTCGGCTGCTGCACCGCCGCGCCCCGCACCGCCGAACCCGTGCGGCAGAACCGCGAGGCAGCCGCCTCGGCCCGCCGCCTCGACGACGCCTACCGGACCTATCTGGCCGAGCGCGGCGCCAAACCCGTCTCGCTGGCGGACATGACCACGCTGGTCACCGGGGTGGCCGCCCTGCGCCTGGCCGCCGACGCCGTCATGTCCCTGTGGCGGGCCACCGGTCCGGTGCGAACGGCAGCCGATCAGACCGAGGCCCACCGCGCCATCCTCGGCGCCGCGTCCCAGGTCACCGACTGGTACCGCGGTCTCGCGGCGAGCCTCGGCGGCGGCACGCCCGTCCCGGCCCCCGTCCGGCTCCAAGCCGAGGCCGCGGCCCGGCTCGTGGAATCCGTGCGCACCGACCTGGTCGACGGCGGAGGCCAGGCCACCGCCACCGCCGTACGCATCATCTGGACCGGCGACCATGTGGACGTCGCACGCCGCCTCCAGCCCGGCCTCGCCGCCGCGGCGCGGGGGAGCGCCCTCCGCTGACCCGCGGCGCGGAGACGATCCGGTCGGTCGAGGAGGCCGCATTCCTCCAGGCGGCGCACCTGCCGGCCCGCGTCGGCTGCCGCTCAGGTGGCAGCCTCCGCCTCCTCGGAGTAGACCACCAGGGTGTGCTCCGGTCGTTCGGCCAGGTGGAAGGCGGTGTACGAGAAGGTGGTGACGCCGCCTTCCGGGCGCCGCAGCCGTTTGCGGCCGTTGTGCTGGTCCTGGACGTCGTGGCGCGGCCACCAGGTGTCGGCCTCGACGCTGCCCGCGGCCAGGTCCTCGATCAGCCGGGTGTAGCGGGGGTCGTCCGCATGGCGTCCGGCCAGTGAGCGCAGTCGGGCGAGCAGGCCGCGCGCTTCCAGCTCCCAGTCCACCAGGACGTCCCGCGCCGCCGGATCGAGGAACACCCAGCGGGCGAAGTTCGCCGGCCGGTTCCCGGTGGCGGACAGGCAGGGGAACAGTTCCGCGGCAGCCCTGTTGTGACTGAGCACGTCATAGGTGCCGTCGATGATGTACGCCGGGTGGGGTTCGAGCATCAGCGGAACGGCCGCGACCGCGGCGCCGAGTCCGGCGGGCCGCTCGACCTCGGCGACCGGGGCACGGCCGGCGAGTCGGAACAGGTGTGTGCGCTCGTGCCGGTCGAGCCGCAGGGTCCTCGCGAGGGCGTCCAGCACCTGTTCGGAGACGCGGATGTCCCGGCCCTGTTCCAGGTACGTGTACCAGGTGGCGCTGATGCCGGCGAGCAGCGCCAGTTCCTCGCGGCGCAGGCCCGGCGTGCGGCGCCGGAGGCTGCCGGGCAGGCCGACCTGCTCCGGAGTGATCCGCTCTCTCCGGGTGCGAAGGAAGGCGCCCAGCTCACGGCGTTGATCGGGATTCTTCGACACGGTGAATGGCACTCCTGGTTCCAGAATGAACTGGCTCTGTATACCAGGCTAAATCCTCCCCAGACTGGTTCCCGACCGGGCAACCGGCCCGGTCGGTGGGGAGATCTGAGGAATCGTGTCGGGAATCGAGAACAAGGTCGTGGCGATCACCGGAGCCAGCGGCGGGATCGGGGAGGCGACCGCGTGGGCGCTCGCCGCAAGGGGTGCGCGCCTGGTCCTCGGCGCACGCCGCACCGAGCGGCTCGCGGACCTGGCGGCGCGGATCGAGGCGGCCGGGGGAACCGCCGTGCAGCAGCGCACGGATGTGACCCGACGAGGGGACCTGCTCGCGCTGGTCGGGCTCGCCCAGGAGCGCTTCGGCCGGCTGGACGTGCTGGTCGGCAACGCCGGGTCCGGGGCCATCTCCCCGCTCGACGATCTGCGCGTCGACGAGTGGGACGAGATGGTGGACGTGAACCTCAAGGGAGTGCTGTACGGCATCGGCGCCGCGCTCCCGGTCTTCCGGGCCCAGGGTTGCGGTCACTTCGTCACCGTCGCCTCCACGGCCGCCTATCGCATCGTGCCGTCGATGGCGGTCTACGCCGGGACGAAGGCGGCGGTCCGCGCCGTCTGCGAAGGCCTGCGTCAGGAGGCCGGTGACTCGGTGCGGGTGACCGTCGTTTCGCCCGGTTTCATCGCGACGGACTTCGCCGAGGCCTCGACCAACCAGCGGGTCAGGGACGAGATCACACGGCTGCGGGACCGGACCGCGATCGCGCCCGACGCCGTGGCCCGGGCGATCGCCTTCGCGATCGAGCAGCCGGGCGACGTCGACGTGAACGAGGTCGTGATCCGCCCCACGGCACAGAGCTGACCGTTCCTGCGCCTCCCCGATGCCGTCACGCGGATTCCGGTCGTGGACGCCAGGTGCCGTCGAGCGGAATGCCGGCGGCCGCCGCGATCCGGTCGCGCGACTCCCGCAGCCGGGTCCTCAGCCGCGGCAGGTCCACGTCCACCAGCGCGCCGTCGCGTTTGACCACGCGGCCTGCGACGAGAACCGTGTCGACCAGGCCGGGGTGGCCGGCGGTGACGAGCGTGGCGGCCGGGTCGGTGACCGGGAAGACGGTCAGGTCGTCGGCGCGCAACAGGATCACGTCGGCGTCCTTTCCGGGCGTGATGCTGCCCGTCCGGGCGTCGAGCCCGCACGCCTGGGCGCCGTCGACGGTGGCGAACTCCAGCAGGTCCCGGGAGCGCAGACCGCCGTCCAGTCCGCGCTGCACCGCGTAGGCGGTGCGCATGGTGGAGAACATGTCGCCGCCGGCCGCCGGGACGTCGTCGACGGACAGCGTCGGACGCAGACCGGCCGCGAGCATCCGGCCGGTCATGGGCCGGCCGAACCCCATCTTCAGCTCCACGTCCGGGCTGATCGACACCGAACTGCCGGCGTCCGCGAGCATCCGCAGCTCGTCGTCGCCGACCCCGTTGGCGTGCACGAATGTCGTGGTCCCCCGCAGCAGGCCGTGCCCGTGCAGGTCGGCGATCGGGCGCTGGGTCCCGTCGGAGGCGACGTGCAGGCTTGTCCGCAGCCCGAGTTCGGTCGCCAGCTTCAGCTCGTCGGCGACGGTGTCCCTACCGGTTTCCCGCGCACCGCGCAGCCCCAGTGCCATGGTGACCAGGCCGTCCCCGGGCAGTTCGCGACGGACACGGCGGACCTCGGCGTCGATCGGGTCGTCGGTGCCCCATCCCGCGCCGTAACAGAAGATCGACCGGCCCGGCGCGTCCCGCAGTGCCGCGACGGCCGCGTCGGCGTGCTCGGGGCTCTGCGGACAGTGGAACCAGTCCAGCATCGTGGTCACGCCCGAGTGCAGGGCCTCCAAGCGGCCGAGCAGGTTGCCCAGATAGACGTCCTCGGGCTGGTAGCAGGGCCTCAACGTGCCGTGGATCGCGGCCAGATAGTCGGCGAACGTCCAGTCCGCGCCGACACCTCGGAACGCCGTCTGCCAGGTGTGCCGATGGGTGTCGACGAAGCCGGGCAGCACGATGCGGTCGGTCGCGTCGATCACCTCGGCGTCAGGTACGTCGATCCGCTCGGCCACCTCGACGATCACGCCGTCCTCGATCAGCACGTCGCCACGGTCGAGATCGCCGACAGCCGGGTCCATGCTGACCACGGTGCCGCCGGTGAGCAGGGTCTTCATGGGATGAACTCCTTCACGAAAGCATCCGATTGTCCGTCACTGGTGGGTTGTTGATCACGACGTCTCGGGCGGAGAGCGAGGCCCCGGCGGAACGCCTGGCACGGCGATCTGCTCATCTGACGGGCCGCCAAAGCGTGTTGGGGATGGGGCACCAGCCCCGGGAAGTGCACCCTCGCCACGGCCGGATGGTCTGCCCGCGCCTCCGCGAGCGCCTGACCGTCGGCGTCGTGCCGGGGCATGCGCAACGGCAGGGTGCGCAGGCTGCGCAGCAGCAACCACGCATCGAAGGTACCGAGCACGGCACCGGTGAGCACGGCGGTGTCCCAGGTCCGGTCCAGCAACTCCGCCGGCCCGCCGCGGCCTCCGCGATCCCGCCGCGGTCGGCCGCGGCCTGCGGGTGTTCGCCGGTGTCCGGCTGATGCGGCACACGCGGGCGGACGCGGTCGCCTTCGAGCGCACGGTCACCCAGTTGCCGGAGGTGGTCCACAGCCACCACCTCCCGGACGCGGCCTTCTGTAACGCGTGTAACCTGGGCGGGAGGAAGAAACCGCAGGCAGACAAGGTGATGCACGCCATGGCCCAGGTGCCGAACGCGTCGGCGTCGATCACGAGCGCGGACGTGGCTCGTCTGGCGGGGGTGTCGCGGGCCACGGTGTCGTTCGTCCTCAACAACACGCAGGCGCACCGCGTGAGCGAGGCGACACGGGCACGGGTGCTGGCCGCGGCCCGACAACTGGGTTACGTCCCGCACGCCGCGGCGCGGTCCTTGCGGGCCGGCCGCAGCAATCTCGTGCTGATCCCCGCCTCCGCGTCCGCGATCGGCGGCCTGGTCAGCAGCTGGCTCGACGACCTGCACAGCGAACTCGAGCGGCACGGATACATCGCGGTGCTCCACGCCGGCCGGTACGGCGACGCCACGGCCGGCGCCCGTGCCTGGGCCGAGCTGCGCCCGGCCGCGGTCCTGGCGCTGGACGGCGACCGGCTGACCGCGACGGCGGCCGACGTGCTCCGGCGGGCCGGTGTGTCCGCCCTGCTCGCCTTCGCCTCACACTCCGTGGCAGGGGTCCACACCTTCTCCTTCGACCACACCGAGGTCGGTGCGGTGGCCGCGCAGCACCTCGTCGCGCGGGGACGCGAGCGGATCGGCGTGATCATGCCGAGCGAACGCGGTCTGGACGCCTTCGCACAGCCGCGCCTGGCGGGTGCCCAGGGCGTCGCCTCCCGGAGCAGGGCGACCGTCACCGCCGTACCGATGAGCTACAGCCGGGACTCCGCCGCCGAGGTGGCGCAGTCGTGGCCCGGCCTCGGCCTCGACGCGGTGTTCGCCTACAACGACGAGTACGCCACCCTGCTGCTGCACGCCTTGCAGGACCAGGGCATCACCGTGCCCGACCAGGTGGCGGTCGTCGGCGCCGACGACCTCGTGCCCTCCGCCCTGCAGCGTCCGCCGCTCACCACCGTACGTCTGGACCTGCCGTCACCCGCTCTGGTCGCGGACACCATCGACGCTCTCCTGAGGGGAACCGACGCCCCCGAGGTGCCGCCGACGGACGCCGTCCTGGTGCCCCGCCAGTCGTCCTGACCCACGCTCCCGGGACGGCGACGGGGCGAAGAGGCGCCACGGCATCGCCACCATCCTGTTGCACGTGTAACGGGATGGTGTGCACCCCGTACCCCGGTCAGGAAGCGACCGTCCTCAAGGCGGTCGCCCTCGACGAGACCCTGGGCAGCTCACTGCGTGACATCAGCCGGCACGTTTTCGGAGATCTGCTCCAGGGACCGCCCAACAGGGCCTCCTGGCCAGGGGGATGGTCGTGGCCGTCGGTGAGTGGAAAACGAGTGGCCCCGGCATCTACCTGATCACTAACCTCACCATCCATGAACCAGCGGCAGGGCAAGCAGCAGCCCCCCGCACAGCCTCTCTGTGATCGGATCCTCACCATGCCCGCCACCCCCCGCATCGCGATCGTCGGCAGCGGCCCCGGAGGCCTTGTCTGCGCCCGCGTCCTTCAGCGGCACGGCATCCCCGTCACGGTCCTCGAACGCGAGGCCACCCCCGACTCCCGTTCGCAGGGCGGCACCCTCGACATCCGTGAGGACACCGGCCAGGTGGGTCTGCGCGCCGCCGGACTCCTCGACGAGTTCCTTGCGCTCTCCCGGCCCGAGGGCCAGGAAATGCGGCTCATCGACCGGTCGGCCGCCCTGGTGCGCCACCATCAGCCCGAGCCCGGCGACACCGGTGCCCCGGAAATCGACCGAGGACAGCTGCGTACCCTCCTGCTCGACTCCCTCACCCCGGGCACCGTGCGCTGGGACCACTCGGTCGAAAAGACCGTTCCGCTGCCCGACGGCACCGTCCGACTGGAATTCACCCGCGGCACCGCCGAGGAGTTCGACCTGGTCGTCGGCGCGGACGGCGCCTGGTCGCGGGTGCGCCCCGCACTCTCGGACGCCCAACCCGCGTACAGCGGTGTCACGTTCGTCGAAGTCCACTTCGACGACGTCGACCGCCGCTTCCCCGCCATCGCCGAACGAGTCGGCCAGGGCACCATGTGGGCCAAGGCCGGGCGCTTGAGCCTGATCGCCCAGCGCAACGCGGGCTCCCACATCCGCGCCTACATCGCCTTCCGGGGGCCGCTCGACTGGCATTCGGGCATCGATCCGGCCGACACCGAAGCCGTGCGCGCCTGTCTGCTGGGCATGTACGAGGGCTTCGACGAGAGCCTGCTCGACCTGATGCGTCAGAACGACGGGGCCTTCGTCAACCACCCCGTCTTCGTCCTCCCGGTCCCGCACACCTGGCAGCGCGTCCCGGGCGTCACGCTGCTCGGCGACGCCGCCCATCTGATGCCCCCCGTGGGCGTCGGCGCCAACCTCGCCATGCTCGACGGCGCCGAACTCGCCCAGGCCGTCATCGACCGGCCCGGCGTGGACGACGCGGTGGCCGCGTACGAGGACGTCATGCTGGCTCGCTCTGCCGAGCAGGCGGGCACCGCCGCGGCCATTCTTTCGGCCCTGATGCCCGACACCGACTCCACCGAGCCGGCCTTCCCGGACTTCCTCGGCTGACCCCGTCCCGACTCCTCCCGTCCCGACTCCTCCCGTGCCGGTGATCGGCCCGTCATGCCGTGGCACGGTCAGGGCGACTTCGTGGCCGGCAGTTCCAGGAGGAGTTCGTAGCCGCCGTCGAGGGTGCGTCTGGATCTGATGGTTCCGCCGAGGAGTTCGGCGCGTTGCCTGAGACCGACGAGGCCGTGATGGGCGCCGGGCAGGGGGAGAGGGGGCAGGGTGGGCGCCGTGTTCGTGACGGCGGTGCGGATGGTGCCGTCCATGTGGCGGATGTGTACGGTCGCCGTGGCGCCGGGCGCGTGTTTGCGGACGTTGGTCAGCGCCTCCTGCACGGTGCGGTAGATGGCGCGTTGGACGGTGGGAGGAAGGTCCTCGGGCAGCTCGGTCTGGAGTTCTGCCTCGATGCCGCTGCTGTCGACCAGCCGCCGCAGGTCGGCCAGGGACGGCTGGGGGGTGAGTTCCGTGGGGCGGCTGCCGGAGGCGCGCAGCACGCTGACCATGTGCCGCAGTTCCTCCAGGGTCTGCACACTCAGACGCCGGATCGTGGCCGCCGCCTTTCTCGTTTCGGCGTCCTGACTGCCCACCTGGAGGGCTCCCGCCTGTACGGCGATGAGGCTGACCTGGTGTGAGACCACGTCGTGCATCTCCCGTGCGAGCTGCGCCCGCTCCCGCGCGAGGACGCTCTGTGCGGTCATCATCCGTTCCTGCTCGCGGGCCTCGGAGATCTCGGCGAGACGCTGGGACAGGTCGCGCCGAGCCTGGACGAGCTGTCCCAGGAAGACGGGAGCCGCCGCGGTGGCCAGCGTGTAGGTGACGTGCATGAGGTTGTTGGTCTGATTGAATCCGGCGGTCTCCAGGGATGACCAGGGCCACGGGAGAAAGTCGATGACCGCGTAGGTCAGGGCGCAGCCGGCGAGCAGGGCGCGGTGCCGGTTGAGCGAGGAGAGGGTGTAGAGCGCGACCGTCGTGGCGAACACCGCGTCGGAGACCAGCGTGCTGGGGAGCGTGAGGACGAAGCCGACCAGCGGCAGGCGACGACGCAGCGTGAGGGCGAGGGAGGCCAGCACCGCCCATGCCAGGGCCGCCGGCGTCTCGACGTCCAGATGCCCCCACGCGTCCGCCAGCGAGACGAGGACGAGCACGGTGTCCAGCAGGGGAGCCGGCATCCCACGGCGCCTCATCCGGTGGCCTCGTCGCGCGACGGCGCCAGAAGGCCCGCGCGCTCGGCGATCAGAGCCGCCTGCACCCGGCTGCTGACCTGCAGTTTGTTGAGGACGGCGCTGACGTGGCCTTTGACGGTGCCGGTGCTCAGGTGCATCCGTTCGCCGATGTCGGTGTTGGCGAGTCCCTCGGCCAGGAGCACGAGGACGGCACGCTCGCGTTCGGTCAGCCTGGCCGTGAGACGGAAGGCGGGTTCGTGCAGGTCCTTGTCGAGATAGCCGTCCACCACCGTGCGGGTGACCTTGGACGACAGCACCGTGCCGCCCTCGGCCAGGGCGCGCACGAGGTGGGGCAACTGCTCCGGGTCGGTGTCCTTGAGCAGAAACCCGGCGGCGCCGGAGCGCAGGGCCGCCGTCACGTATTCGTCGGTGTCGAACGTCGTGAGCATGGCCACCACCGGCGGGGCGGGCATGCGGCGCAGCTCGGCCAGGACGGTGAGGCCGTCCACGTCCGGCATGCGGATGTCCAGCAGCACGATGTCAGGGGGTGACTCGCGGACCGTCCGCATGGCCTGGCTGCCGGGGACCGCCGCCACAACCTCGATGCCGTCGGCCGCGTTGAGGATGTGTGTGAAGCCCGTACGGACCAGGGCTTCGTCGTCGACCACAAGGACCCGGATCACGTGCACTCCACTCGTCGCATGCCCCCGCTCGATCCGTACCACCGCGGAAGCCGTCACTGGCGGCCGGTGGGCGATTCCACCCGTTGGCGTACTTTGGCCAGTCGGCCGGGATGGCTTCGGCCGATCGGCGGGCCGGTTTCGGAAACGTGCTGGGTGATCCGGCTCGGGGGTTCGGCAAAACCTGAGGACATGACGAAGAACACGACCTCGGCCGTGCCGACACAGGCGCGGCGTGAGCTTCAGACGCCCCGCCTTTCCGAGCCCGCTGCCGCGCCGTCGACCGGGCGGCTCATCGGCATCGACCTGGCCCGCGGACTCGCGGTCTTCGGCATGTACTCCGTCCATGTCGGCCCCGATGTGTCCGTGGGCGGGCCGGTGGGGTTCCTGCTGGAGGCGGCGCGGGGCCGGTCCTCCGCCCTCTTCGCGCTGCTCGCGGGCTTCTCGTTGGTCATCATCACGGGCCGACCGCAACCTCGCACCGGACGCGCCGGCCGTCAGGCCGTGGGCAGGATGGTGATCCGGGCGCTCGTCCTCATGGTGCTCGGCTACGCCCTGACGGCCCTGGGCACCGAGGTGGACGTCATCCTCAGCTTCTACGGGCTGCTCTTCCTGGCCGTCCTGCCGCTGTACCGATTGCGGGCGGGCACGCTCGCAATCGTCGCGGCCGCGGGCGCGCTGGTCCTGCCGCAGGCGCTGTACGCGATTCGGGCGTCGATCGAGGCCGGTACCTGGGCGGACACCGTGACTGCCTGGGACCCGCTGGCCCGGCTCAGCGGCACCGACGGCATTGTCGAACTACTGTTCACCGGAGAGTATCCGGCCCTCACCTGGATGCCGTTCCTGGTCGCGGGCATGGCCGTGGCCCGGCTCGATCTCGGTCGGCCGGGTGTCCGGTCCCGGCTCGCGGCCGCAGGCGGGGCGCTCGCCCTGCTCGGCTACGGCGGATCATGGGTGGCGCTGCGCATGGTGCCGCACGCCCTGTCCGCCGTCGCCGCCGCCACGGACGGTGGTGCGGCTTCGTCGGCGTGGTGGTCGGACACCGTCGGCGACCCACAGCGCGCGGTCCCGGCCGCCTGGCTGCTGGTGGCCGCACCGCACAGCCAGACGACCTTCTCCATCCTCGGCAACACGGGCGTCGCCCTGGCGGTGCTCGCCGGCTGTCTGACCGTGGCCGACCGGATGCCCCGGCTCACACGCCTGGCCGCACCCGTCGCCGCGGTCGGCATGATGGCCCTGACGGCCTACGTCCTGCACATCGTCGCGCTCTGGTTCTTCGTCGCCCTCTGGTACGTGCCCGCGATCCACAGCGACACCATGAGCGCGCTCCTGGTGCTCTTCGGCTTCATGGCGGCCGCCACGCTGCTGGCGACCGTGTGGACCCGTCATTTCCGGCGCGGCCCGTTCGAGCACCTGGTCCACATCGCCACCCGGCCCGCCCGGCACATCAAATAGGACGCATGAGGCGCGCGGGGGCTGGTCGGCAGCCACCGCGCGCCACCGCGCGATCATTCACCGCAGATGGTCAGCCCGCTTCTCAGGGGAGCGGCTGCTGTTGGGTGACGCAGTGGATTCCGCCGCCGCCCGTGCCCAGACGGTCGATGTCGAGCTGTTCGACGACTCGGCCGGGGTACAGGCCGGCCAGGGCCGCCTTGGCCGCCGCGTCGGCCCGCGTGTCGCCGAACTGGCCGCAGACGACCGCGTCGTTGCACACGTAGAAGTTGGCGTAGGAGGCGAGGAAGTCGGGGTTGGTGGAGCGGATCCTTCCGTAGTCCGGTCCCTGGAGGGTCTGCACGCCCATCGGGCGACCGGAGGCGGTCGTCGCCTGCGTCAGCGCCTGGTACTGCTTGCGCGCGTCCTTCGCGAAGGCGTCGTTGTCCGACGCGAGGGGCATCTGCACCAGTGCCCCGCCCGGGGCGAGGAAGCGCGAGGTGGCGTCGACGTGGTCGTCGGTGATGTCCTGCCCCTTCACCCCGTCGAACCAGATGACCTCGCTCGCGCCGTAGGCGTCGCACATGGCGGCCTCGAGCTGCTGCTGCGACAGGCCGGAGTTGCGGTTGCGGTTGAGCAGACTGCTGCGGGTCGCCATCAGGGTCCCGGAACCGTCCTGCTCGATGGCACCGCCCTCGCCGGTGAAGTCGGCGTAGGCGAAGGGCATGCCCGCGTAGTCGGCGACGCGTTCGGCGACGCGCGCGTCCTTGGCGTGGGTCTGCTTGTTCCCCCAGCCGTTGAAGTTGAGGCCGACCGCGTCGAGGCCGCCCGCACCGTCCGTCCGGAAGACGGGGCCGGTGTCCCGCATCCAGCAGTCGTCCACGGGGATGGAGGTGATGACGGTGACCGCCGAGCCGCACAGGGAGCGCGCCGTGGCCGCGCTCCCCGAGTTGGCGCACATCACGACCGGTTCGTACCGGGCTATGGTGCGGGCGATCAGGGCGATGTCCGACTGGACCCCGCCGAGTGTGCCTCGGCCCCAGATGGAGGTGCTGTCCGGCCACGCCATCCAGGTGCGGGCGTGGCGGACGTCCTCGGCGGGCACGCGGCTCGCCGTGGCCGCGGTGCGGCGCGACGGGGCGGCGCCGGCGCTTCCCTGCGTCAGCGCGAGGGCGGCGCCTGCCGCGGTGAGCCCGGCGGCGGCGAGGAATCCGCGCCTGCTCGAAGCCGTTCCGGAAGGCTTGCCCATGATGCCTCTGTTCACGTGTGTGCCTCCTGTGGTGCGGTCCCGCGGACGGTCCGCGGGAAGTAGAGGGGTGCTCCGGATGAGGTGCCGACAACGCGTCACAGAGCGCGGCGCTCTGCCGCGATGCGCCCGGGGTTCCAGCCGGGCCGCGGCACGGAGGCCAGGAGCAGGCGGGTGTACGGGTGGCGGGGCGCGTTGAGCACCTCGGCGGTGGCTCCCGCCTCGACGACGGCTCCCCGCCGCATGACGATCACGTCATCGGTGACGCATCCCACCACCGCGAGGTCGTGGGTGATGAACAGATAGCCGATGGAGGTCTGCTCGCGAATGTCGGCGAGCAGATTGAGGATCTGCGCCTGCACCGACACGTCGAGGGCGGCGACCGCTTCGTCCAGCACGAGGACCGCGGGCTCGACGGCGAGGGCGCGCGCGATGGCCACGCGCTGACGCTGGCCGCCCGAGAGCCGGCGGGGCAGCGCGTCGGCGGCACGGGTGCCCAGTCCCACCTGGTCGAGGAGTTGGCGTATGCGAGGTGCGTGGTCGGCCCCGGGGAAGTGCAGGCGCAGGGTCTCGCGCAGGACCGCCTCGACACTGAGCCTCGGGTCGAGCGAGAGGAAGGGGTCCTGGAAGACCATCTGTACCTCGCGGGCGCGGGCGAGCCGGGCCGCGCGTCCACGCACGCGGGCGGTCCTGGGTCGCCCGTCGACCAGGATCTGGCCGTCGTCGGCCTGCTCCAGCCCGACGACGATGCGGGCCGTGGTGGTCTTGCCGGAGCCCGATTCGCCCACGATGCCGAGGGAGCCTCCCTTGGGCAGGGTGAAGGACACCCCGTCCACGGCCCGTACGGCACCGAACGCGCGAGTGAGGTTGACGGCCTCCAGTACGGGCTCAGGCATCGGCCGGGCTCCCTTCGGCGAGCCGCCGGCCGTGGTGGCAGGCGAAACGGTGGTCAGGACGGCCGGGGGCGGCTGTCGGCAGGGGCGCTCGCTCGCCGCAGATCTCGGTCGAGGACGGGCAACGAGGGGCGAACGGGCAGCCCGTCAACGCCGTGCGCAGGTCCGGGGGCCGGCCGTCTATGGCGGTGAGGCGGCGGCCGGGCGCGTCGAGCCGGGGGGTCGAGGCGAGCAGGCCCGCCGTGTAGGGGTGGCCGGGCCGAGCGAACAGCTCGGTCGCGGGGCCGGTTTCGGCGATGCGTCCGGCGTACATGACGTAGACCCGGTCACTGATGGCCGCGGCCAGGTCCAGGTCGTGGGTGACGAAGAGCATTCCCGTGCCGAAGCGCTCCCGCAGCCGCGTGAGCAGGGCGATGACCTCGGCCTGGGTGGTGACGTCGAGGGCGGTGGTCGGCTCGTCGGCGAGCAGCAGCGCGGGGTCGCCCATGAGTGCGGCCGCGATCATCACCCGCTGGAGCATGCCGCCCGACACCTGGCCGGGGTATCTGCGCAGGGCGCCCTCGTCCACGCCGACGGCCCGCAGGAGTTCGCTCGCCCGAGCGGTCGCGGTGGCCCGCTTCAGGGTCTTGTTCGATACGACGCCTTCGGTGAGGAAGTCACCGATGCGCCGCAGGGGATTGATGGCCGCCCGCGGGTCTTGGAAGATCATCGCGGCGGTCGAGGTGCGGAGCGCGCGCAGCCGTGCGGAGTCCATGGTCACGACGTCGTCGCCGGCCACCCGGATGCTGCCTTCGGCGCGTGCGCCGGGCGGCAGCAGCCCGAGCACACTGCGCGACGTCAGCGTCTTCCCGGAGCCGGACTCGCCGACGAGGGCGACGGTCTCCCCGGCGGCGACGGTGAGACCGACCCCGTCGACCACGGGGCGTGCGCTGCCGGGCAGGATGATCCGCAGGTCGGTGATGTCGAGGACGTTCATCGGTCTCTCCTGGCGACCCGGTCGGCCCAGCCCTCGCCTGCGACGTTGAACGCGACGACGGTGAGCACGATGAGGACGCAGGGCAGGACCGCGGAGAGCGGGTAGCCCTGCTGGACGGCGCTCTGCCCGTCGAAGACCATGCGGCCCCAGTCCGGGGTGAGCGCCGGTACGCCGAGACCGAGGAAGGACAGGCCCGCGAGATCCATGAGGGCGTACCCGAAGCTGATGGTGGCCTGGGCGAGGACGACGGGCGCGATGTTGGGCAGGACGTGGCGCAGACAGATCTGCAGAGCGCCGTTGCCCTGGACCACGTAGGCGCTGACGTAAGGGCGTTCGCGTTCGGCCAGCACCAGGGAGCGGGTCAGGCGGCTGACGTAGGGGAAATAGGCGACGGCGAGGGCGACGACCGGGGCGACGAGCCCCTCTCCGTACACGGAGATGATGAGGATCGCCAGCAACAGGCCCGGGAAGGCGAAGACGAGTTCGGCGCTGCGCGAGAGAACGGAGTCCAGCCAGCCGCCGCGCCAGGCTGCCGCCATGCCGACGGCGACGCCCGTGACCGTGGAGAAGGTGACCACACCGAGCGGGCCGAGCAGCGAGGTTCGGGCTCCGACCAGCAGCCGCGAGAGGGTGTCGCGTCCGGCGGCGTCGGCCCCGAGCGGGTGGTGGGCCGACGTGCCCGCGAGAGCGTTGCCGAGGTCGACGGCGTTCGGATCGTGCGGCGCAAGCCACGGGGCGAGCAGTGCGGCGAGCGTCAGTACGCCGACGAAGCCCACACACAGCACGTGCAGCGGTGACCGGGGATCGGTGGATCGCAGCCTGGCCAGTCCCGGCCGGCGGACGAGTACGGTGCTCATGCCGAGGACCTCCCGGAGGTGAGGGCGATCCTCGGATCGACCAGGGGCAGCAACAGGTCGACGACGAGGTTCACCGCCATGAACAGCGCCACGATGATCAGGGAGATGGCCTGCACGGTCGGGAAGTCCTTGGTCGTGGTGGCGAGTTCGAGGAGCTGCCCGACACCGCCCACGCTGAACGCGCTCTCCACGAGGATCGTGCTGACCAGCAAGGTCGAGACGATCAGCCCGGCGGTGGTGAGCACGGTGCCGAGCGCGTTGCGCAGCACGTGCCGCCGGATCACCTGCCGCTCGGGCACGCCCCGGCTGCGGGCGACCGTCACGTGCTCCCCGGCCAGTGCGTCGAGCATGGCGGAGCGGGTGACCCGGGCGAGCATCCCGACCAGATACAGCGCCAGCGCGACGGCCGGCAGGGTGAGATGCCACAGCATGTCGGCGATGCCGTCACCGTCACCGCTGCTCGGGAACCAGCCCAGCCTGACCGCGAACAGGCCCTGGAGCAGCACGGCGGCGACGAACGACGGCGTCCCGACCGCGAAGGTGGTGCCGACGAGCACGGCGGAGTCGGTGACCCCGCCGCGTACGGCGGCGAGCCGGCCCAGGAGCAGACCGATGACCATGACCACGGTCAGCGTCATCGCGACCAGCAGGAGCGTGGTGGGCAGACGGTCCGTGAGCAGCGCGGAGACATCGGTGCGGTAGGTGATGGACCGTCCGAAGTCGCCGCGCAGCACGTCGCCCAGCCAGCGCAGGTAGCGCACGGCGAAGGGATCGTCGAGGTGGTACTGCGCATTGATCGCGGCGATGGCCGCGGGAGAGGCCGATCGACCCGACAGGAGGAAGCTCGCCGGGCTGCCGGGCGCCAGATACAGGGCACCGAAGACGACGAACGACGCGGCGAGGAGGGTGAGGGCCATCTCCGCCAGCCGCCGTACGACGAATCTCAGGACGTTCACCGCGCGGCCCCCACGTCGGCGGCCCACGGGTAGTACATGTAGGCGATGGTCGTGGGCGCGCCGGTGATCCTCTTGTTCAGGTACAGGCTGGTGGGCCACTCGGCGACCGGGATCCACAGCAGCTGCTGGGCGGCGCGCCTCTGCAGCGCGCCTTCGATCTCCGTACGGCGTGCGAGGGAGTAGGCGCCGGTGGCCTCGTCCACGAGCCGGTCGTAGTGCCGGTCGCTGTAGCCGGCGAAGTTGAGGTAGGCACCGGTCCGGAAGTTGACCAGCAGATCCAGTGGATCGGTGATCGACTCGTAGTAGGTGAGGGGGAACATGTCGATGCCCTGGCGGGCGCCGGGATCGGTGAACAGCGCGGTGAACGCGTTGGGCGCGACGGACCGCAGACGTATGTTCAGGCCGATCTGCGTACCCGCCGCCTGCACCGCCGTCGCCAGCAGGGAGACGTCCTGGCCGATGGGGCTGGTCGCCACCGTCAGTGTCTTGCCGACGGCTCCTGCCGCCTTGATCAGCGCCTTGGCCCGCTCGATGTCCCGGTGCGCGGGCGGCAGACCCGTGAAGGCCGCCCGCCGTGTTCCGGCCGGGGCCGCCGCCCACGCGGCGCGCGTGGTGAGGGAGGTGGTCACGCCGCCCGCTCCGCCGAGTCCCGCCCGCACGAAACCGGAACGGTCCAGCGCCAGCGAGAGGGCACGCCGCACCCGGACGTCGCCGAGCGGGCCGTGCATGTTCGTGATGTCGACGTTGACCGTGCTCAGCCCCTCACCGAAGTACAGGGTGCCCCTGCCGCTGCGTCTGAGGCGGGAGTAGCTCTCGGTGGGGATGAGGTAGCTGCCGTCGACCTCACCGCTGAGCAGGGCGTTGGTACGGGCGGACGGGTCGGTCAGGAAGCGGAAGACGACCTTGCCCGACTTCGCCGCGGTGCCCCAGTAGCCCGCGAAGCGGTCGAGCTCGATCGACTGCCCCTTGCGCCAGGTGCCGAGTCGGAACGGACCCGTGCACGCGAGGCCGCCGGACGTGCCGTAGTTCCGGCCCGCCTTCTCGATGCCGGCCTTGGAGGCCACGACCCCGGCGGCCGTAGCCATGTACTGCGGGAACTGCGAGTCGGGGCGCTTCAGTCTGACCGTGACCTGGAGAGGGCCGGTCTTGGCGACGCGGGCGACGTTCTGGAAGACCTGGGCCCAGGCGGCCGCGTTCCTGGGATCGCGCTGGCGGTCGAGGCTGAAGACCACGTCATCGGCGGTCAGGGTCCCGCCGTCGTGGAAGCGCACGCCCGGCCGCAGATCGTAGACCCATGTTCTGGGATCCGGGTTCGACGCCTTTCGAGCCAGCCCCGGCTCGATCGCAAGCCGCGGACTCCAGCGCATCAGGCTTTCACAGACGTTGGACAGGATCATGTTCTGCGGGTAGTCGAAGGCCGCGACGTAGTCGAGGGTGGGCGGCTCGGCGTACAGGGCCCAGGTGAAGGAGGCGATGCGGCCCGCGGGCCGCGGGGTGGCCGCAGAGAGGGAGAAGGACGCGGAGGCGGCATCGCGAGGCGGCCCGGCGCAGGCCGCGAGGAGAGCCAGGGACGACAGGGCAGCCGTCGCGGCACTGCGGCGGCGACGTGTGCGGCGGCGGGGGCCGCCGGTGCGGGGCGGGGGAGGTGCGGTCATCGTCGTGCTCTCTCCGGGCGCTGTGCGGCGTGCGTTCGGGCGGGCACCCCCCTTTGGCGGACGGGGGATGGAGGACGGTGGGCGCGGGACGGGGGACGGCTTCATGGCGCAGGGCGCAGGGCTGGGAGCTGCTGGGTGATGCAGTGGACACCGCCGCCGCCGTGGGCGATCGCGGGCGCGGCCACGCCGACGACCTTGCGCTCGGGGTGCGCTGCCGCGATCACGCGCAGGGCCGCCTCGTCCTGCGGCACACCGGCCACCGGTACGACGACGCCGCCGTTCGCTATGTAGTAGTTCAGGTACGACACCTCGACCTCGTGGCCCGCGATGTCGGTGAAGGCGGTCTGCGGAAGGTCGACGATCTCCAGTGAGCGACCACGGGCGTCCCGGGTGGACTCCAGCACCGCGCGGTTGGCGCGCATGCGGGCGTAGTCGGGGTGTGCGGGGTCGTCGGGAAGGGAGACGACCACCTTCCCCGGGGCCGCGAACGCGCACACCCCGTCGACGTGCCCGTCCGTCTCCGTGTCCAGCAGCCCGCCGTAGGGAAGCCAGATCACCTTCTCGACGCCGAGCTTCGCCTTCAGTTCGGCTTCGATGCCGTCGCGCCGCATGCCCGGATTGCGGTTCGGGTGCAGAAGGCACTGCTCGGTGGTGATCAGCGTGCCCTCGCCGTCGACGGTGATCGCACCGCCTTCGAGAGTCATGGAGGAAGGGACACGCTCGATGCCGAGACGGTCGAGCAGCAGGGCGCTGATCCGGTCGTCGGCGTCGTACGGGGAGTGCTTGCCGCCCCAGGCGTTGAAGCGGAAGTCGACGCCCCTGCGCCGACCGCGGTCGTCGAGGACGAACAACGGGGCGCTGTCACGGAACCACGAGTCGTCGAGTGGCAACTCGACGACGGTGAGGCCCTCACCGCACCACGCGCGGGCGTCGTCGGCGAAGCCCGGGGGCGCCACCATGGTGACGGGCTCGAACTGCGCGATGGCCCGCGCGACGTTCGCGTACTCGCGCTTCACGGTGTCCAGGACGTGCCCCCACAGGTCCGCGCGCGTGGGCCAGGCCATCAGGCAGCCTTCGTGCTCGGACCACTCGGCGGGCATACGGCCGACAGACATGATGAATCTCCCTTGCTCTAACGCTGACTGAAGATATTGACTGAAATTGTGGTCAGTATCTGTGACAGCAAAAGGACGGAATCAGAGGAAGTACAGGCGTCCCAGGGACACGGACTGCGCCGGTTCCGAACGCAGTGGCTCCCCGTCCAGCGTGACCAGACCGTCGCGGGCGTCGACCTCTACGGATCCGAGGCGGCTGTTGGCGATCAGATCCGCGGGGCCGATCCCCCGGGTCCCGCGCACGGCGACCCTGCGGCGCCGGGTCGTCAAGCTGTCGTAGGGCCGTCCGTCCGCACCCGACTGCGCGGCGGCACCGCTGACGAAGGCGACCGACAGATCGGCGGGAGTGGCCCCGTGCGCTCCGAACAGCGGTCCGAGGACGAGGGGTTCGCAGGTGTCGGTGGCGGCGTTGGGGTCGCCGACCACGCCGTAGGCCGGGAAGCCGGACTTGAGGACGAGCTGCGGTTTGGCGCCGAAGTACTCCGGGCGCCAGAGCACGATGTCCGCCAGCTTGCCGGTCTCGATGGAGCCGACCTCGTGGGAGAGTCCGTGGGCGATGGCCGGGTTGATGGTCAGCTTGGCCATGTAGCGCAGGACGCGCGCGTTGTCGTCGCCCTCGCCGTCGCCCTGCATCGGGCCCAGCTCGGCCTTCATCTTGCCGGCCATGGCGAACGTGCGGCGCACGGTCTCGCCGGCCCGGCCCATGCCCTGGGCGTCGGAGGAGGTGATGCCGATCGCGCCCAGGTCGTGCAGCACGTCCTCGGCGCCCATCGTGCCCGCCCGGATCCGGTCGCGGGCCATGGCCGCGTCGCCGGGCAGGTCGGGCTTGAGGTCGTGGACGGAGACGATCATGCCGTAGTGCTCGGCGACCGCGTCCCGGCCGAAGGGCAGGG
>NZ_KQ948224.1:65545-175455 GCF_001514035.1 Streptomyces yokosukanensis
ACTCGGTCCGATCTCCTGCCCGATGACGGTCGTGACCCCGCTCGCCAGCGACGCCTCCATGATGCGCGGCGACAGCAGGTGCACATGGGTGTCGACGGCCCCGGCGGTGGCGATCAGCCCCTCTCCTGAGACGATGGTCGTGCCGGTGCCCACGACGACGTCCACACCGTCGAGGGTGTCCGGGTTGCCGGCGCGGCCGATGGCGTGGATGCGGCCTTCGCGGATGCCGATGGAGACCTTGCGGATGCCCTGCACCGGGTCGATCACCACGACATTGCTGATGACCACGTCGCAGGTGTCGCGGACGGCCGCCGCCTTCAGGTGCAGTCCGTCGCGGGCGGTCTTGCCGAACCCGGCCAGGAACTCGTCACCGGGGCGCTGTGCGTCGGACTGGACCCGGACGACGAGCCCGGAGTCGCCGAGGCGGATCCGGTCACCGGCACGGGGGCCGTGGACCGCCGCGTACTCGTGCGGGTCGATGTGCCCCTCGCCGGGCGTGCGGTGGTCGATGTGCCGGGTCGGCCTGCTCATGGCGTGCTGCCTTCCGTGCTGCTTTCCGTGCTGGTGAGGGCGTCGACGGCGCCGAGATAGCCGCAGGCCGCCGCCTTGAGCAAGGCGGCTTCCTTGGCGCCGGGGGCGTCGAGTGGCCCGTCGACGAGTCCGGCGAAGCCGACCGCGACGCGCGCTCCGCCCATGGCCACGAGTCCGGCCTCGGCCGTGCGACCGGCGTCGAACCGTGTCGAGGAGCCCGCCGGGGCGGCGAGCCGCATTCCGTAGGCGGCCGCCCGGTCGAACTCCAGGCGTGGGTTCGCCTCGAAGAAGTGGAAGTGCGAGGTCACGCTGATCGGCACGGATGCCGTGTTGCGGACGGTCAGCCGGACGGCCGGCTCCGGTGCCGCGATCACTTCGGAGCCCGGGATCACGCCTCCAGGGGCAGCGTCGCTCGGATGCGGCTCCGGAGGGCCGAACGGGTCGGTGATCACGGCAAGCCGAGTGCCGTCCTCGAACACGGCCTCGACCTGGATCTCGGTGACCACGTCCGTGACGCCCGGCAGCACATCGTCGGGTCCCAGGACGGAGCGTCCTCGTTCAAGAGCCGCGGCCAGGCGCAGACCGTCTCGGGCCGCCTCGCAGACCGTGTCCGCGATCAGTGCGGTCGCTTCCGGGACGTTGAGGCGCAGACCGCGCGTGTGCCGGGTGCGAGCGAGTTCCGCGGCGGTGAACAGCAGCAGCCGGTCGCGTTCGGTGGGTGTCAGCGGCACGACTGCCCCTGACGGACGATCCGGACGACGGCGGTGAGCCAGCTGGCGGGGGGTGAGAACAAGGTCTTCCTCCGGAGGCGGAACTGACGGAACGAATGTGCCGGGCGCGGGGCCTCTTCGAGTACGGCGCCGGCTCCGATCCCCGCCGGGGACCGGGATGTCAGCGGGAGCCGCAATGGACCTCTGGTACGGCAGGCAGTTCGAGCGGCACGATGGCCGCGCAGATCGGGCCCCTGTGGCCCTGAAGTGAAGCCACTGTGGCACTGCCTGAAAATTCAGTCAATACTTGGGATGGAGTTACAGGCGCCAAGGGGCGACGTCGGTCGGGTCGATGCGCGAGTCCGAGGCGCTGCGCCGCCGGCCGCGCTACCGCGGCTTCAGGCCTGCGAGTTCGGCCTCGACGGCGCCCTGCATCAGGGCCCTGGCGTGATCGACCTGGATGCCGCCGCTGAGCCAGCGCATGCTCAGCCCCTCCAGAAGAGCGGTGAGCCGCTCGGCGGCGGAGGCCAGGGCGGACGCGGGTGCCATCGGCTGCACCTGCCCCAGCAGGGCGGCGACCTCCTGCACCCACACCAGTGTCGCCCTGGCGAGATCCTCGCGCAGTACCGGATCGAACACGGCACTCGCCCGCAGCTCGCCCCATGCCGAGCTGTTCTCCCGTACCTCCTGGGTGTCCTGCAGTTCCAGCAGGAGGATCTGTTCGAGTTCTTCGCGCGGCCCGAGCGGTTCCGCGTCGGGGTCGCGGGCCGTGGTGTAGCGCTCCGCCCGGTCGTTGATGAACTCCAGCGTGTGGCGCAGAACTCCGGTGCGGTCCTTGAAGTGGTAGTAGATCAGACCCGTGGACACACCGGCCTCGGCAGCCAGTTCCTCCACGCGGAGCCCGCGGACTCCGCGCCGGGCGATCACCCGTGCCGCCGCTTCGAGGATCTGTGTTGTGCGAGACGCCATGACCATGAACCCTATCCGGTTTCTCAGCCCCTCCTGTCGTAGCGGCTCAGGGCCACCGTGACCGCCCCGTCGTCCGGTTCGGCCTCGATCAGCCGGGCGACGACGAGCTGCTTCTGGTCGGGGCTGCGGACACAGAACGGGCGCTCGTCCGCGAGATCCTCGAGTGCGAGGGACGCGACCGGCTCCGTCTCGATGCCCCGTACGCAGTCCGCCGGGCTCAGGGCATACCCGGATGCGATGAAGGCGTCGCTGTCCCCGGGCACCGCGAACCCGTTCCCGTCGCGCGCCAGGAACCACGTCGAGGTCTCGGCGGGGACCACCTTCCCGGCCTTGAGATCGAACTCGTAACCGGAGTCGGGGGCGGTCAGTTCGGCGTCGGCGTAGCCGGGCACGTAGACGCCGGAGGCCGGTGAGGAGGGCGAGGAGGACGCCGACGGCGTGTGCGAGGGCCGGGCCCCCTTGTCCGTGCCGAAGGCGCGCTTCTCGAACTTCTTCAGGGGGCCGGCGTAGTGGAGCGCGGCTCCGGCCGCCAGTACCGCGGCGACGGCGACGACCGCGGCTGTCGCCCCGCGGCGACGGCGGCGTTCACCGCTGCGGCGGCCTCCGGGCGCCGGAGGATCCGTGTGCTCACCCGCGTCGGCGGCGGCAGAGAGCGTGGGCTGGGCGTGGAGGTCCGCCTGCTGCCGACCCCGCCCCCTGATCTCGTTCCGGACGGCGGCCGGGAGCCAGCCGTCGGTGAACTCCAGGGAAGGGCCGACGGCCGGATGGGCGTGCGCCGCCGCGATGACTTCGTCCGAGGAGGGCCGTGCCCTGGCGTCCTTGTCGAGGCAGCGCCCCAGCAGGTCGTGCAGGTCCCGCGGCACCCGGGAGAGGTCGGCCGGTTCGTGGACCACCCGGTACAGCGCGGCGGACTCCGGGCCCTGCCCGAAGGGAGGCACACCGCCGGCCACGTGGGCCGCCAGGGCACCGAGCGCGAAGACATCGGTCGCGGCGCTCACCGGACGTCCCATGGCCTGCTCGGGCGCCATGTACGCGGCCGTGCCGATCCGCAGGCCGGTGCCGGTGAGGCTCGCCGCGTCGGCTGCGCGGGCGATGCCGAAGTCGATGACCCGAGGACCGTCCTCGGCGATCAGCACGTTCGCCGGCTTGAGGTCCCGGTGGACGACGCCTGCCCGGTGAATGGCCTGCAGCGCCTCGGCGATGCCGGCCACGAGCAGCAGCACCGTGCGCACCGGTAGTGGGCCGTGGCGCTCGACCACCTGGGCGAGGGAGGGGCCTGGCACATAGGCCGTGGCGAGCCACGGAACCGGGTCGTCGACCCCTGAGTCGATCACCTGCGCGGTGAACAGCCCGTGGATGCGCCGTGCGCTTGCGACCTCGTCGGCGAACCTCCTGCGGAACGCGGGATCCGCGGCGAAGTCCTCCCGCACCGCCTTCAGGGCTATGGGCCGCCCACCACGGGTGTAGGCGAGATAGACCACGCCCATCCCGCCCGAGCCCAGCCGGGCGTGGACGCGGTATCCGCCGATCTCGTGCGGGTCGTCTGCGGACAGTGCCTCGTGCGAGGGAGACGTCCGGGGAGGCTGAACGGACATGTGGTGACTCTTTCGGCGGTGCGGAGCGCAGGCCACGGAGCCGGCGCGATGACGATGGTGCATCTAACTAAATTTTCAGTCAATGTGGCACAGTGGTCGCCCGGAGTCACACCGACAGGCGCAAGTGCAGGGAGACAGAGTGAGCGACCGCAGAACAGTCATCCTCGAAGCGGCGGCCAGAGTCATCGCCCGCAGGGGAGTGCGAGGGCTGCGGGTGGAGGAGCTGGCAGCCGAGGCGGGGATCTCGAAAGCTCTGGTCTACTACCACTTCGGCGATCGCGCCGGCCTTCTCCGCCGCACTCTGGTCTTCATCAGCGACCGGGCCGAGCGCTACACCGCCGGGGACGCCGAAGGCGCGGAAGGCGACAGCCCTCGGGAGGGGCTGGAGCGGTCGTTGCTGCTGGAGTTGCAGGACGTACCGGAGGTCCGGGAGAACAGCACCGCGTGGGGAGAGCTGCGCGCGAGTGCCGTGTTCGACCCGACGCTGCGGGACGAACTCGCACTCGCGAGCCTGATCTGGACCCGTGAGGTGGCGGACCTCCTCGGTCGTGTGCTGCCGACCGCACCGGAATCGACCCTCGTCGCGTCCGCGGAGCGGCTGACCTCGCTGCTGGAAGGCCTCAGCAGTCGCTGGCTGAGCGGTGTCCTGCAGCTGGATCAGGCCCGCTCCCGCATGCGCGAGGCGATCGCCGTGGAGATCGCGCACCTGGGGTGGGAGGGCGAGGCGGTGATTTGACTGAAAATCCAGTCAGTGCCACAGTGGGGGCACGGCGGGCGCCCCCACCGTCGCGGTCATGGCGACATCGGCATCCCGAACCAAACCTCCCGGCCGGGCGAGCCCCGGCCCCGGGAATTCGCGCAGTGCGCCTTGACGCGCTTGTTCCAGCGCCGCCGGATAGCGTTGTTGTCCCACGATCGGAGCACACCGTGTCCCCCCTTCCCCCCTCTCGGCGCAGTGTCCTGCACGCCATCGCCGGAATCGGTGGCCTCGCCCTCGGCGCGACGGCGTGCGGACCGGACGACATGACGCGGACAGGTGGGTCCGGTACCGGCACGGACACCGCCACGGCCGGCGGGCGCCGGTTCGGCGCCGAGTGGGAGAGCCACGCCCGCACCTTCATGTCGTGGCCCGCGCTGGAGTCGGTGTGGGGCGAGGACCTGCCCTACGTCCGGCAGGACATCGCCCGGGTCGCCCGAGCCGTCGCCGGGTACGAGTACGTGGTCCTGATGGCCAGGCCCGACCAGCAGAAGGCCGCGCAGAAGGCGTGCGGCTCCCAGGTCGAGGTCATCCCCCTCACTGTCGACGACCTCTGGGCCCGGGACACCGTCCCGGTGTTCGTCCATGACGAGGGCCGCGTCATGGGCGTCGACTTCAACTTCAACGGCTGGGGCAACAAGCAGCAGCACACCGACGACGCCCGCGTCGGCAGCACCTTGCTGCAGAAGTACGGCGTCCGCCGGACCAAGGCTCCCCTGGTCGCCGAGGGCGGCGCCTTCGAGACCGACGGAGAAGGCACGCTTCTCGTCACGGAGAGCTCGGTCGTCAACGACAACCGCAACCCCGGCAAGAGCCGTGACCGGATCGAGGCGGAACTCAAGCAGACCCTGGGCATCCAGAAGGTGGTGTGGCTGAAGGGCGTGCGAGGTCAGGACATCACCGACGCACACGTCGACAGCCTCGTACGGTTCGTCGCCCCGGGCGTGGTCCTCCTCGACAAGGCGCAGCCCGGCACGCCCGCCGACTCCTGGTCGCGCGCCTCCGATCAGGCCCGTTCCGTGCTGAGCGGGGCGACGGACGCCCGGGGCCGGCGCTTCGAGATCGTCGACCTTCCGCAGCCCGACCTGGACAAGATCACGGGGGAGGGCGACGACTTCGTGTCGAGCTACGCGAACTTCTACGTCGCCAACGACTCGGTCTTCATGCCCCGTTTCGGTGACAGGAAGGCTGACGACCGCGCACGCGGCATTCTGCAGGAGCACTTCCCCAAGCGCGATGTCGTGCAGGTCGCGATCGACACGATCGCCTCCGGCGGCGGTGGCATCCACTGCTCCACGCACGACCAGCCCGGCAAGCCCGTCGACTGACCCCGGCCGCCCGACCCCGGGCGCCCGATCCCAGGCGACTGATCCCGGCCGACTGATCCCGGCCGACCGGACATGGCCATCGGCGAGCGTCTAAGGCCTCTGAGGGATGACCAGTTCGGCCCAGATGGTCTTGCCGGACGAGGTGTAGCGCGTACCCCAACGCTGGGACATCTGGGCGACGAGGAACAGGCCGCGGCCCCCCTCGTCGTCCCGACGCGCTCGCCGCAGGTGCGGTGCGGTGTGCGCGTTGTCGGAGACCTCGCACAGCAGACAGCGGTCCCTGATCAGCCTCAGCGTGACGGGCCCGGTGGTGTACCGGATGCTGTTGGTGACCAGCTCGCTCACCACGAGTGCGGCGGTGAAGGACAGTTCGGACAGGTCCCAGGCCTCCAACTGGCGCTCGGTGACGGTGCGGGCCTGAGCCACCATGGCCGGGTCGGGCGGCAGCTCCAGGTCCGCCACACGGTCGGCGCCGAGCCGCCGGGTGCGGACGAGCAGCAGCGTGGCGTCGTCCGCCTGTGGTCCGGGCGGCAGTGACGACAGCGCCCGGTCGCACAGCTCCTCCAACGGGCACCGTTGCCACGTGAGCACATGGGCGAGTCGGTCGATTCCGCTGTCGATGTCGGTACGCCGGTCCTCCACGACGCCGTCGGTGAAGAACGCGACGACGCTGCCGCTGGACAGGATCAGCTCGACGTTCTCGTACGGCAGGCCGCCCAGCCCCAGGGGCGGTCCCGGCGCCAGGGCGGACAGGGCCACCGAGCCGCTCGCGTCGGCCACGATCGGTGGGGGATGACCCGCGCTCGCCCAGACACATCGGCCGTTGACCGGGTCGTAGATCGCGTACAGGCAGGTCACCCCGAGCGCCTCGTCGCTCAGCCCGTCGTCCGCGTAGGATTCCGAGTCCTGCGCGACCAGGCCGTCCAGCCGGGTGAGGAGTTCGGCCGGATCCAGATCCAGCAGGGCCAGGGTCCGTACGGTCGCGCGCAGCCGGCCCATGGTCGCGGCCGCGTGTACGCCGCGGCCGACCACGTCGCCGACGGTCAGGCCCACTCGGGCACCGGACAGCGGGATCAAGTCGAACCAGTCACCGCCCACGCCCACGCGGCTGTCGGCGGGCAGGTAGCGGTACGCCACGTCGACCGCGCTCTGCTCGGGCAGGCGCTGTGGCAGCAGGCTCCGCTGCAGTACCAGGGCTGCCGCATGCTGGCTGGTGTAGCGGCGGGCGTTGTCGATGCCGACGGCGGCACGCTCGGCCAGTTCCACGGCGAGCGTCTGCTCCTCGGGCCCGAAGGGGTCGGGGTTGTTGCTGCGCCGGAAGGTGGCCAGGCCCAGGACCGCATCGCGGGTGAGCAGCGGGACGAAGAGGGAGGAGTGCGAGGGGGCCGATCTCGTCCCGCCCGGCGTCTCGGGCGGGGCGGCGTCGACGACGGGGCGGCCGGTGGCCAGGCTCAGAGCCTGCGGTGACGATGCCGAATAGGAGACGGGACTGGTCCGGAACTCTTCCGGGGTCCGGCCGTGCATCCGCAGCAGACTGTGCCCCGGTGCCGAGCCCGTCGGCGGCTGCCGCCCCTCGATGACCGCCGGCGGCAGGTCGACCAGCACCTCGTCGGCCAGCTGGGGTACCGCCACGTCGGCCAGCTCCGCCGCGGTACGACGCACGTCCAGCGAGGCACCGATGCGCTTTCCCGCCCGTACGAGCAGTGACAGCCGTTCCTGTGCGCGGTAGCGGTCGGTGATGTCCAGGGACTCCTCGAACAGCCCCAGCGGTTCGCCCCGGGCGTCCACCAGCCGGTGGTACGAGCAGGACCAGACGTGCTCGCGCACCGGGTCGGCGGGGGCCCGCCCGCGATAGTGCATGCCCATGATCGGTTCCCCCGTCGTCAGGACGTGCTCCATGATCTGGTCTTCGTCCGGGGGGTGATGACGGGAGATGAATTCGCCTTCAGGAAAGAGATCCGCGGCCGGTCGGCCGACGTACTGGGCGATCCCCCCGAGTTCCAGATCGGTGGAGACGTTGCCCCACACCACGCGCATGTCGGTGTCGAAGATCGTCAGGCCCACGGAGGACTCGGTCGTGAGCCCCTGCAGCATCGCCAGCTGCGCCTCCCAGCTGCGCAGCTGCGCCAGCTCCGCCGCGACCACGACCGTCGCGGCGACGCCCTGGTGCGCGAGCGGGCTGAACGTCACGGCCGCCCGCAGCGTATGTCCGTCCCGGCAGCGGAGGTCCAGGACCGTGCTGCGGGGCTTGTGCGCCTTGCAGAGGGCGGACAGCCGTTGCCCGGGGGACGCAAGCAGCCGGGTGGCGGACTGTCCGAGCACGTCCTCGGGCGAATGTCCGAGGAGGCGCTGAGCCGAGGATCCCCACCCGGAAACCCGGCCCTCGGCGTCCAGTACCGCCACCGCGGCCTTGGAGAGGTCCAAAGGACTGTGGAATTCGACATTGGCCGCATTCGGAAAACGATCCATGACGCCGCTTCCCTTCGTGCTCCCTCAGCATCCCGTGCCGCACGACGGACGACAACCGCACACGCGACGCCCTCCGCTCACACAGGGTGATCGCCGATGATGACGTGGACACGACCCACCAGGAACTCCGGAACGGTCGGGAACAGGCCCGCCCTACGGCTCGCGTTCCGCCGGCAGGTACCGGCTCAAAGGCGGCTGCTGGGCCAGCACCGCCCCGATGGTCACCGCGAAGGTGACGGCGGCGCACAGGACGATCAGCCACGAGAGCAGGGCGAGGACCAGGCCGAGGGAGCCGTACTCCGCCAGGGACCGGTTGAGGGCACCGGGCATGTACAGGCGGGCGGTCAGACTGAGGGTGGTGGTGGCCGCCGAGGCCAGCAGCGCGCCCGGCAGGAGTGGCGGCCAGGGCACGCGGGCGGCCAGCAGCAGGTGCTGTGTCCACAGCCAGACACCGGTGCTCACCACGAAGACGAGGGGTGTGCCGAGCCAGAGCCCGGCGCCGAAACCGTTCCGTACCGGGCCTTGCAGGAGGACGACCAGCAGCAGCGTGAGCAGCCAGACCACCCAGCGCCATGCGGCGATCCGGGTGCCGGCCCTCGGCAGTCGCCAGGCACGCTCGCAGACCCGAGCCATGGCGCGGCTGAAACTGGTCGCGGAGAGCAGGGTGATCAGCACGCCGACGATCCCGCTGGTCTCCCGCAGGGCGGAGTCGGTGGACGCGCTGAGGACCTGTTGCACCTGCTGGTCGGCAGGGCCGGTCAGGCCGAACAGGGCGCGCAACGAGGCGCCGAGTTGGTCGCGCACGCTCTGCGGGGTGAACGCCGCGAGGGCGAACAGCAGCGGTACGCAGGCCAGGAACGCCTGGGCGGCCAGCCGGGTCGCGGCATCCAGCAGGTTCGCGGACAGCAGGCGGCTCGTCACCTCGGTGAGGACCGGGAGACGCCGTTCGGCCTCGGCACGCAGACGCCGCAGCCGCGCCGTCCACGACATACCGACTCCCGACCGCGTGCCGTCCCGTCGTACGACAGTCAATGCCGTCCACCGCGCGGGACGCGAGCGGGGCTGCACCGATCGGGCGCGCAGCGGTCACCGGTGTCCGTGGGTCCGTGCCTTCGGCAATCGGCAGGGGGACCGGGCGTGGCTGTCGGGCGATCGTCCGTGCCGGTGACCCGAATGGCCCGCGCCTGCTCGCGCGTCCGCTCCGTTGCGGGTCGGCTGGCAGGCAGCGGGGGAAGCGAGGAGGAGGACGGGTGGCGGACGGCAGCTCGCATGCGGACGGTGACGCGGAACGGTCCGAACTGCAGGCACTGCGGGCCCGGGTGGGCGCCCTGGAGAGCGAACGGACCCGGCCGCCCCGGCACCACGTCAAGTCCTTCGTCGCCGCCGTGCTCATCGTCATCGGATGCGTCCTCGCTCCGCTCTCGGTCGTCGCCGCATGGGCGGCCGACCAGGTGGGCGACACCGACCGCTATGTGGCCACGGTCGCCCCGCTCGCCTCCGACCCCGCCGTGCAGGACGCCGTCGCCGACCGGGCCACCGACGCGCTCATGTCCCACCTCGATCTGCCCGCCCTGCTCGCGGACGCGGCACCGCAGGACCGGCCCCTTCTGCAGAAGGCGCTGGGCGGCAGGCTGGGTGACGCCGTCGAAGGCGCCGTACGCAGCTTCGTCCACGACAAGGCGCGGGAGGTCGCCGCGTCGCACGCCTTCAAGACCGTCTGGACCGACGCCAACCGCCGGATCCACAGCTCCCTCGACAAGGCCCTCACCGGCAGCGGCGGCGGCGCGGTGCAGCTGAAGAACGACACCGTCACCCTCGACCTCGGCCCCCTCGTGGACCGGGTCAAGCAGCGTCTCGTCGACGCCGGGATGTCCGTCGCCGCGCACATCCCCGCCGTGCACACGGACTTCACCCTCGCCACATCCGATCAGGTGGGCAAGGTCAGGACCTACGTACGGCTGCTGCAACTCGCCGGGAACTGGCTGCCGGTGCTGGCCGTCGTACTGATCGCCGTCGGTGTACTGCTCTCGGTGCGGCGGCGCCGGGCCCTGGTCGCGGGCTGTCTCGGCGCTGCCGTCGCCACCGGGATTCTCGGCGTCGGGCTGCGCGTGTTCCGCGTGATCTACCTCGACCGGCTGCCCGCAGACGTCTCCCAGGACGCGGCCGCCGCCGTGTACGACACGCTGACCCACTTCCTCCAGACCACCGTACGGATGGTCGTGGCGCTCGGCGTCGTCATCGCCCTGGGCGCCTGGCTCACCGGCCCCGGCCGGTACGCCGGGCTGGTTCGGCGGCTGTGGACCTCCGGGATCGGCGCGGTCCGCGCCACCGCCGACCGCGCCGGTCTGCGCACCGGGCCGGTCGGTCCCTTCGCACGCCGCCACCGCACCTGGATCACCTGGATCCTGGTGGCCGTGTCGCTGCTGGTCTACCTGCTGTGGTCGTACCCCACCGGCTGGGTGGTGGTGGGCATCGCCCTGTGCCTGCTGTTCGCGCTGGCCGCTCTGGAGTTCCTGGCGGCGACACCACCGTCGGCCGCCGGTGAACGGTCCTCGGCCCAGGCTCCCGCCTGACCCCCCGGGAGCCCACGGACGCCGGGAGTGCGGCGACCGTCGTACCCCGCCCCCCCGTCCCCTCGCCCGCCGTCCATCACCCGGGCGGCGTAACGCCTGTGGCCGGTTCACCTGTCCGGCCGCAGGGTCGAAACAGTCAGGCGGACGTCCCCCGACACCGTCTGCCGCACGAGAACGCGAGAACGGAGTGTCACCATGACGACGCAGCCCCACTCCGCAGCGCCCTCCGGCGGCTACAGCCCGCCGCCCACCCGGAACAGCCCGTGGGCCACCGGCGGCGCCACCTTCGCCGGCGTGCTGATGCTGCTCAACGGCATCCTGGCCATCTTCCAGGGCATCTCGGCGATCGCCGCGGACGACGTCTACGCCCGTATCGACCACTACGTGTACAAGATCAATCTCACCGGCTGGGGCTGGATCCTGCTGGTCCTCGGCGTCATCGCGGCCTTCGCCGGCTGGGGCATCCTCTCCGGCGCCGCATGGGCCCGCGTGGTCGGCATCGCGCTGGCCTCGCTGAGTCTGCTGGCCCAGTTCCTGTTCCTGCCGTACTCGCCGCTGTGGTCCGTGATCATGATGGCCATCGACGTGTTCGTCATCTGGGCGCTCGCCGCCTACGAACCGGACACCGCGAGACGCTGACCCGCCGGTACCCGCCCCTCGCCGAGGGCGACCCGCGGCAGGGTCCGCTTCAACGCTGGATCACGGGCGGCGGGCAGCCGCCGCCGTGCCGACCGGGCCCCGTTGTGCCGTCACCTGATGGGCCCAGCACACGTTGCATCACCCGAATGGCGGACCTGGCGCGCGGTCGGTTGCCGCGCCCCGAAGCCTAGGATCCAGCACCGGACAAATAGGGCATCTTCCGCGTTGTCTGGCCCTGGCGGGTGCACCTCACGACCGAAGGAGACGGGATGCCGCACCGCGCCGGGAGAACCCGCTGGAGGCGTTTCGCGCTGGTCCTGGTGCCCAGCGTCGCGGCCTGTGCCGCGGTCGGTATCGCCATGGCGCAGGGAGTGCTCGCCGCCTCGTTCTTCATCTCGGGCCAGAGATTCCAGGTCAGCGCCGACTCGCTGACCGCCCGTGGCATCAGCGTCTACGGCATGGTCGACGTGACCAGGAGACATCAACTCGTACCCGTCCTGGTCACCGGCGCCCGGCACGCCTCGGTCCGCGGGTTCTGCCAGTCGGTGCAGGTCGACGTCCCCTTCCTGGGCACGCAGACGCTGCGCCTCACCGGTGGCGAGAAGCGGCCGGCCGAGGCGACGGACATGTTCTTCGACACGACGACCGAGACCGCCGGAAACGTCGATTTCACCGGCCTCGACATCGGTGTCGCCCAGGGCGCCATCACCAAGGGCAAGGTCAGGCCCGGAGACAGGGACTCGAAGTTCTTCGATCCGAACGGCGTCGGCCAGCAGGCGGTGTCGGCCACCCTGACCGACGTGAAGGTGACCGCGGTGGCGATCTCCGCCGGCACGTTCAACGTTCCAGGCCTGCGCGAGCAGGTCCAGCCGGGCAACCACGCATGCTTCTGACCCGGGTGGCCCGGTACGGGGCCGCACGCCCCGGGGCTCGCCTCCTCCGCACGGGACCGCAGCATCACTGATCAGGACAGGACGCGTGACCACCAACCCCTTCGGCAGACGACGTGAACTCCTCACGATGGCGCTCGACTTCCGGCGCGGCTTGCGAACCTGGCGTGGCGAACGCCCCTTCTGGGCCGGGCTGTTCACGTGCACCGCCGGTCTGCCCATCCTCTACTGGCCCTACGCGAACATCGACCTGGGCGGGGTTCCGCTCGCCCTGTCGACCACATCCGGCGTCGGATCCCTGGCGATCGGAATTCTGCTCCTGGCTCTGGGCGCCACCCTCTGGTACCGCCCCCACTTCCGTGTGTTCGCCGGGTGCGCCACCCTCCTGCTCTCCCTGATCTCCTTCCCCGTCGCGAACTTCGGCGGCCTCTTCCTCGGTGTCGTGTCCGGCCTGCTCGGTGGCTCCCTGGCCTGCGCCTGGATGCCGCCCGCGGCCGAAGAGCCGTCGACGCCGGCGAACGACCGCACGACCACGGCGGCTACGGCGGGAGAGGGCGGTGGTGGCACCTGACAACCGCTCCGGCCGGACCGCGCACTCCCGCGCGCACGAGCCCGAGCGCCGTCACCCGGACCGTACGAGAGCGCCCGGTTCCGCGCTCGGCCGTGTGCCCCGGCCCCTTGCCTGCGCGCTGGCCGTGGCCTGTGTGCCCCTGGCACTGCACCTCGCCGCACCGTGGGCAGTCGGCACGCCGACCGGCTCCGGTGCGGCGGCCGACCCCACGGCAACGGCGTACGCCTCGCCGACACCCGAGGACATCACCCCGACACCGACGAGCGGCATGCCGACGCCCACGAGCACGGCCTCGGATCCGGCCAGTCCTTCGCCGGCCCACTCCGCCCCGGGGCCCACGGCCACGCACGTCCCGAAACCGGCGGAGAGCACCGCGCGAGCGACCCCGAGCGCCTCCGCAGCGCCCTCCGACGCACCGCTGGACGCACCACCGGTCCGCCCCGCCGGCGCCCCCTGGGTGCTGCGCGCCGACCGACTCGCCCTCCGCGGCGCCAGGTTCGACGGGGTGGTCAGGGTGCGCACCGCGGCCGGGACGGTGCGGGCACTGAAGTTCACCGTACGATCACTGAACGCGGTCGACCTCGACGTCACCGCGGGCCGCGGCCGTGCCGCGATGCGCCTTCGGGCCGGTCCCGCGACGACGGCCACCCTCAAGGGCCGGGGCGCCGCAGGCACGGTGACCCTCTACGTCCGTCGGCTGTCCGGGACGGTCGTGGGCCTCGGCGGCGGCCCGCTCCCGCCCGACCGCGCCGTCACCCTCACCCCCGACGCCGTACCCGACTGGCTCGCGCACCCGGTCACCCCTGCCCGCACGATCACCTTCGCCGCGGCGACCGCTACGCAGGTCGCGCAGTGCGGCGGCACGCTGTCGATCAGGGGCCTGCTGCTCCGCACCGCGGCCGGGTGACCGAGGCGAACCCGGTCCCCGTGTGCCGTCCCGGTGACCGCCGGGGCAGGGCCGCCCGGCGTCCTCACTCGTGGGTCACGCCGTAGATGTCGGCCCAGGCGTGCTTGAGGTCGGCTTCGTTCCAGTGGCCGAAGGCGTAGGCGGGTGAATCCACCGGCAGTGCCCGTTCCACTCGGATCAGTACCGCTTCGTGGCACGGATAGGCGGAGCCGTGTGTGTCCAGCACCCACTGACGGGCCCAGGCGTACACGGGGTCGCCCTCGCCACGGAGTTCGGCGGTCCCCTTGAACCGGAAGCCACGCCGCAGGAGGAAGTCGATCACGTTCACCTCCAGACGGGGATCCCGCCTGAGGTTCGCCACCGTCGTGGGGGAGGCCATGTTCATGAAGACGAGGTGATCGTCGTCGTAGACGAGCAGCGAGCCCTTCGGGGACAGGTTCGGGGAGCCGTCCTCGCAGACCGTCGCCACGAACGCGAGCTTCGCGCTGTCGACGATCCTGCGCATGTCCTGCGTGATGATTCCCATCGTGCCCCTCGCGTAGCGGTGCCCGCACCTGCCGGCCGTCGGGCTTCGGCGCTCCCTCAGTGTCGGGGTGCCTGCGCCGTGCGCATGGGCGACGGGCGGCGGTGTCCGCCGAATGGCCGTCGGGCGAGCGGCCCGGCGCTCGGGTGCCCGGCACCGCCCCGGCGCCGCGTGCTGTGCGCCGGGGCGGTCCGGCCTCAGCGGTGACCGCGGGGGCGGGTGAGGGTGAAGCGGTCGATGGCGGTGAGGTCGCCGTAGGGGCCGTCGACGGCGTAGTAGGTGACGTGGATGGAGGTGGTGCCGCCGGGCCGGCCGGGGTCGACGTCGAAGGCGGCGAAGCCGTAGGGGTGTTCGGCGTCACGGACCGCGGACCAGGGTGCGTCCTCGATGACGTAGACCGGCGGGCGTTTGCCGGTCGCGGGGTCGGCGGGGCCGACCTTGGTGATGACCCGGCACTGCGGGGTGGGGAAGAGGAGCTGGTTGGAGGGGGCGGAGGTGCCGCCTCCGCCGATGACCATGTGGACGGTGCCTTGCGTGGTGTCGACGGTGTGGGTGTCGGTGGCGGCCGGGACCGGGGTGCGGGTGTCGTTGGCCTGCTGGCCTCGGACGGGATGTGAGCGCTCGTAGTGGTGTTCGTGGCCGCAGACGACCAGGTCGACGCCGTAGCGGTCGAACAGTGGCACCCACTCCTCGCGGACGCCGAGATCGGCGCCGTTGAACTTGTCGGCGGTGGAGATCACCACCTGGTGCATGCACACGACGATCCAGTCGATGTCCGGGTGCGCGCGGGCGGCGGCGAGTTCGGTTTCCAGCCAGCGCTTCTGGGCGCCGCCGGAGTAGCCGTGGACATAGCTGTTGCCGCCGTCCTGGAGGGCCACATCGTCGTTGTTGAGACTGATCACGCGTACCGATCCCGCGGTGAACGCGTACCACAGGCCCTGGAGTTCGGTGTCCGCTCCGGCGTCGGGCAGGCTGAAGTAGGTCTGGTAGGCGCCGTAGCCGATGGGGCCGTTGCCGAGTTCGTTCTCGTGGTTTCCGGCGGCCGGCATCCAGGGGCGGTGGCGGGCCGAACGGGAGTTGTTCTCGAACCAGTCGGACCAGGTGCGCACCCGGTTCGTGGCGAGGTTGGCGTAGCAGAGGTCGCCGTTGACCAGGTGGAAGAGCGGGGCGATCCGTTCGACGCCCGCGGTGGTGTCGCCGGCGGCCGGGGAGCCGAGGTTGTCGTTGACGTAGATGCCGGCGGCGTTCTTCTGACCGAGGGTCGGTGTGCCCTGGTCGCCGAAGCTCGTGAAGGTGAACGGCGACCGGCCGCGCGGGGCGGTGCGTACGGTGCCGAACTCGGCCTGCGCGCCGTCGTGCACGGCGGCGTAGACGTAGTCGGTGTCCGCCCTGAGACCGCGAACCCGGGCGTGGTGCACCTGGACCTCGGTGCCCGACTTGGCGTCGCGGTACGTCGTGGTCTGCGCGGCGACGGTACGGCCGAGGCCGCCGGCCGGGGTGCCGAGCAGGACGCGGGGCCGGGACACGGACGCGGTGGAGTGCCAGGAGATGACGACCTCGCGGGAGGCGTCGGAGCCGAACTGCAGATGCAGCCCCGCGACCCGCGGTGCCCCGAGCGCACCCGGCTTCTGCCACAACACCGGGCTCGCCGCGGCGGGCGTCGCACCCGCCAGTCCCACGGCACCGGCCAGCCCGGCTCCCGACGCACCCGCCAGCAACGCTCGTCTGCTGGGACCTGAACGGACAACAGAGTCAGGAGTGTTCATGGCCTCCGATTCTTGCCGGGCGCCGGTGAACGGCACGGTGAGATCCAGGTGAACGAAACGTCAAACGCGCCCTCGGCGGCTGCGTCGGACGAGCGACGCCGTCAACTCGTAGTGCCCTGAGGGCAGTCGGTACGAGGCGGTGCCGTCGGCGAAGCCCAGGTACTGGACGCCCGGGACGCGGGACAGGGGAGTCCTGCCTTCGCGCACGGTGGTGGGGGCGGAGGCGGGCAGGGACAGGGTCGCCGTGCTGTTCGCGGGGACAGTCGCCCGATAGGTGAGGACCCGGCCCTCGGCCCGCCACTCGCTGACGATCCGGCCGTAGGGCGACAGATGTGAGCCGGAGACATGGCTGATCCTCCCGGTCGGGTCGAGGTGCGGCCGGAGGAAGAAGTGGCGGAAACCCGGATGGGCCGGGTCCTTGGCGATCCCGGCCATGCTCTCGTACATCCACTCCATGATCGCGCCGTAGGAGTAGTGGTTGAAGGAGTTCATCTCGACCGGGCCGAAGCCGTCCTGCCGGGAGTAGGAGTTCCAGCGCTCCCAGACCGTGGTGGCGCCGTTGTCGACGGAGTACAGCCAGGACGGCATGGCGTTCTGGTGGAGCAGTCGGTAGGCCAGGTCGGCGCGGCCCTCGTCGGTGAGGACGGGGGCGAGCACGTTGACGCCCAGGAAGCCGACGGCGAGGGTGTTCTCGGCGTACCGCACGCGTGTGCTGTCGGGATGGGCCGCCTTGTAGGCGGCGTCGTTGCCGATGTTGTCGCTGAGCAGCGCGACCAGTTGGCGGCGCTGGGCCTCGGTGTCGTAGAAGCCGAGCTTGAGCACCCACAGCAGTGCGGTCTGGGAGTCGTCCTCGGTCTTGGTGGTACCGCCCGGTGCCACGGACGAGGCGTCGCCGAGGCTGGAGCGCACGGTGAGCCGGCCGCCCTCTGTGCTCAGGTACTTGGTGATGAAGGCCCGCCTGATGCGCGAGAAGAGGTCCTGGTAGGCGCGGGCCTCGGCGGAGCGCCCGGTGGCTGCGGCCATGTCCGCCATGAGCCGTGCGCTGTAGCCGTAGTAGGCGTCGCTCATGAGCTGGGCGCTGGTCTGCTGGAAGGCGAGCCAGTCGCCGTAGACCGCGCCCTGCCCGGCACAGCTGTCTCCGGTGCGCCGGTGGATCCAGTCCATGTACGTCGTCATCGCCGCCCAACTGCGCTCCACGACGGTGGTGTCGCCGGACATCTGCCACACCGTCCAGGGGACGACGACGCCGCAGTCCGCCCAACCGCTGGCGGGCACAGGCGAGTTGTACCGGTTGCCCGGCGCGACATGGGTGAACTGGGCGCGGTCCGCGCCATAGGTCCGCTGCGAGTCGATGAGGATGTCCTCGAAGTGGCTCAGGAAGGCGACGGCGTCGACGTTGTACAGGCCGGTGTTGGAGAACAGCTGGGTGTCGCCGGTCCAGCCGAGGCGTTCGTCGCGCTGCGGGCAGTCGGTCGGTATCCACAGGTAGTTGCCGCGCTGGCCCCAATGGACGTTGCTGATCAGCTGGTTGACTGCGGCGTCGTCGGTCGTGATCGACCCGACTCGGCGGAGAGCCGAGGTCGCGACCTTGCCCGTGAGGCCGGTGACGGTGACGGGGCCGCCGGTCACGGTGACGGAGGCGTACCGGAAGCCGTAGAAGGTGAACGAGTCCTGGTGGGTCTCGCCCCGCGGGTCGCCCTTGAGGATGTAGGTGCTGGTGGCCTGTGCGCCGCGCAGGTTGGCGCGGTAGACGGAGCCTTCGGGACCGTCGGCGCCGTTGCTCGCGTCGTTGAGCATCTCGCCGAAGCGGAGGGTGACCTGGGTGCCGGCGGGGCCGCGCAGGGTGTAGCGGGGTACGCCGACCATGTTCTGCCCCAGGTCGTACACCGCCGTGTCGCCCTCGGCGAGCGTCACGTGCGCGGTGGCGGCCTTCGCGGGATCGGTGACCGTGCGCGAGGTGTCGACGACGACATGACCCTTGCCGTTGGGGCTGCCGTCCTGGCCCGCGACACCGGTGCAGACGGTGACGGACCGCGCTCTGCGGTCCCACTCGGGCGTCAGCCGGGCGCTCTCGCCGGGGTGGGCGACGAGTTCGGCATCGGGGAAGCGGGCGGCGTAGGGGTGCTCGATGACCTCCGCCCAGGCGGAGGTGTCGTAGCCGTTCGCCGTCCAGCCGGGCAGCTCCTCGCGGGCGTCGTAGGTCTGGCCGTCGTAGATGTCGTCGGCGCGGTAGGGCCCGGTGTCCGTGGCCTTCCATCCGGAGCCCGTGGCGGTGACCAGGCTCTGCGACGAGCCGTCGGCGTAGCGCAGCGACAGCTTGGCCTTCAGGGCGAGCGGGTTGCCGTCCTGCGCGTAGTAGACGCTGCCGTCGGAGACACGGCCGTTGTACCAGCCGTTGCCGAGTACGGCGGCGAGTGTGACCTCGGTGTCGCCGGCGAGCAGTTCGGTGACGTCGTAGGTGAAGTAGCCGACGGTGGTGTCGTAGTTCGTCCACCCCGGGGTGAGCAGTTCCTCGGTGAGACCGCCGGTGGAGCCGTCGTGCGGTACGGCGACGCGACGGCCGTTGACGTACGCCTCGTACACGCCGAGCGCCGAGACGTACAGCCGGGCCGTGCGCACCCGACCCCGAAGCCCCGTCTCGCGACGCAGCAGCGGGGCGCCGGGGGAGTTCGGCTTCTTTCCGGCCATGGTGATCCAGCGGGCGCCGTCCCAGCCGTCCTCGCCGTCCCTGCTGAGCAGACCGGTCTCGAAGAAGGCCACGGGGGCGTCGGACACGGCCCGGCCGTCCTCGTCCCAGACCAGGACCGTCCAGAAGTACCGGGTCGAGGGGCGCAGGGCGCGGCCCGCGTACCGTACGGCGACCGAGTCCGCGGTGGCGACGCGGCCGCTGTCCCACACATCGGCCCGGCTGTCGTGCAGTCGCTGGGCCGTGGTGGCCACCAGCAGTCGGTAGGCGCTCTGCCGGCGGCCGCGGGCCGAGGAGACCATGCGCCAGCCGAAGCGTGGCGCGTCGGCGTCCACGCCCAGCGGGTTCGTGCGGTGTTCGACCGTCAGCCCTTCCACCCCCGTGCCTCCGGCGGTCGGTACGGCCGCCCGCGCCGTACCGGCCCCGCCGACGCCTCCCGCCGCGACCACCGGCACCGAACCCAGTGCGGTGGCCAGAACGGTTCTGCGCCGTACGCCCTTGCCCGTCGTGCCGTCGACCCCGTCGCTCATGCCGTATCCCTTCGGCAGCTTGGTTTGTATCGATTCAGCTCGGTCGGCCGATGAAGCTAGTGGGGGATGTGGCAGCTGTCTATGGAGTTGGCAGCGGGAACATGCGAAAGAATCCGATAGAAGCGACCATCGCCGCTGGTGAATTGAAACAGTTCAAAACCGGAACGTTCTAGTCCGGGTGTGCGCCCCGGCGGATGCGCGTCGCCTGTTCGCCATGCCCAGGACCGGCCGAGCAGCGATGCGCCGAGGGCGTTGTCCGGGGCAACGGGGGATCATGAACAGGCTTCTTGCGTCCGCTCTGACCGGCGCCGTTCTTCTCTCGGCGGCGGCGTGTATACCAGTGGTGGCCACTCACCCCGTGCAAAGGCACCCGTGCCGCCCACGCCGTCCGCGTCGACCCGCACAGCGTCGCCGCAGGCCACAACAGCCGCCCACGACAAGGCGATTGCTGCGGCGGTTCGTCGTGACGGTCTGCACCGCGTCCCCCGCCGACACGGCCTTCTCCGCCCGGCCCAGGCTCGTTCCCCTCGTCGCCACCGTGGCGATCGGCGGCGAGAACCATGTGATCGGCGCAGACCGCGAGACCGCCCTGTCGGTGATGTGCAATCTTCCTGATTTCAAGATGAACAGCGGACGGGTCACGGTGACCGTCATGCGCGCGCACGCCACCGCGACGGAACACGTGGACCTGATGGTGAAGCACCCCAAGAGCCGTCCGACGTGCCACTGACGCAACGCGATCGCGACGACGACCGTTCGCGGTGCCGGTGCGAGCCGGCGGTCAATGGTGAGGGGCTCAGCACGCCGCTGTGCTCGGGGACGTAGGGGCCGTGGCGTGGCCGGCTGTCCTGCGATGATCGACGGCCGGCCGGTTCACGCCTGGAACTCGGTGAGATCGATGGCGTGAACGCGCAGCGGGTAGCCGTACACCGGGTGTGCCGTGTCCCGCTCGGGCACCATGCCGAGCTTGCGGATGACGTTCTCGGAAGCGTTGTCCCCCACCCGGTTGATGCTGATGACGCGGTCCAGGCCGCGGTCCTGGAGCCCGAACTCCAGTGTGGCGTGGGCGGCTTCGGACGCGTATCCCTGGCCCCAGAACTGTGAGCCGATCCGCCAGCTGATCGCCACGGCGGGCATCACCTCCGGCAGGAACTCGGGCACGGACAGTCCCGTGAAGCCGATCAGCTCGCCCGAGGCCAGCAGCTCGACGGCGAAGAGTCCGAAGCCCTCCTCGTCCCACTCCTCCTCCCACCGCTCGATGTCCTCGGCCGTGTGGTCCAGGTCGCGCACCGAGCCGTCGTCGATCCAGTGCATGACCCGTGGGTCCGCGTTGATCTCCGCCATCGGCAGGAGGTCGTCGTCGTGCCAGCTACGGAGGAGGAGGCGGGGTGTGCGGATCTCGGTCATGCACCCATCCTGCCGAAGGCGAGGGTCTCATCGTTAATCGGGCCCTGACCTGAGGGCTGGTCGGTCGGCATCCGGCGGTCGGCGGTCGGCGGTCGGCGGCTCGGCCGGCTGGCCGCGTCGACCGTGGCCCCTCCCGCTGCCCCCTTCACGCGGGCCGCAGCGTCGCGGTGGCGATCTCCAGGAAGTCGCGCAGCAGCTTCTCGCGTCGGTCCGCGAGGACGGCCAGGCACGTGTCGATTCCGGGGGCGTCCGTGACGGGGAGACGGGCCAGGTCGGGCCGGGCGTAGGACTGCGCGACGCTCAGCGGGACGAGCGCGATGCCGTGACCGGAGGCGATGAGTTCAAACTTCTCTTCGAGGGAGGACGTCCGTCGGGTCGGTGCGTCGAGCATCCGCTCGCCGTCGAGGTCGGCGGAGGTGAGCTGCCCACGGCACGCCAGCGGGTGCTCGGCGGGCATGCAGGCGACCCTGGGCTCGTGGCCGATGGGGATGATGTGCAGCCCCGCTTCGTCGAACGGCCGCCGCAGGTACCCGACCTGGGCCCGGCCGTCGCGGAGCGGTGCGTCCTGCTCCCACCAGCGCGCGGGGACGACGTCTGTCTCGACATCGGGGTGGCGCGACGTGAACGCCCGGATCGCGTCCGAGACATGCAGGCCGGGGGAGAAGGCGACGACGAGCCGTTGGACGCGCCGGTCCACGTCGTGCACGCGCCGCACCGCCGCGGCGACGGCCGCGAGGATCCCCTGCGCCTCCTCGTAGAGCTGCTTCCCGGCGGCCGTCAGCTCCACGCTGCGGGTGGTCCGCACGAGCAGAGTGCACTGCAACTCCTGCTCGAAAGACTTGATCTGGCGACTGAGAACGGGCTGGGCGATGTAGAGCTGCTCCGCCGCTCGGCCGAAGTGCCGGTGCTCGGCCACCGCGGCGAAGTAGCGAAGCTTGCGGAGATCGAGATCCATGCCCACAGGGTATCTATCTGCCGGGAAGGGTATTGGACGCCGCAGCTGACCGCCTCGAGACTCGAAACATGATCGTCATCACCGCTCCCACCGGCCAGATCGGCGGCCGGCTCCTGGACATCCTGCTCGACGAGGCACCCGCGCACGGCGAGGAACTGCGCGTCATCGTGCGCGACCCGGAGAAGCTCCCCGACGCCGCCCGCGCCCGCGTCGACGTCGTCACCGGCTCGCACGGCGACGTCGAGACCGTCGACCGGGCCTTCGCCGACGCGGACGCCGTCTTCTGGCTGGCCCCGCCGGCGCCCCCGCGGACGCCGAGCCTGGACGCCGCCTACGCGGGGTTCACTCGGCCGGCCGCGAAGGCGCTCACGACCCATGGGGTCGGACACGTCGTCGGCGTCTCCGCGCTCGGCCGTGGTACTCCCGTCGCCGACCGCGCCGGGCTGGTCACGGCGTCGCTGGCCATGGACGACCTGATCGCGAGCACGGGTGTGGCCTACCGGGCTCTCGCGAACCCCACCTTCATGGACAATCTGCTGCGGCAGGTGGCTTCGATCCGCGACGACGGCATGTTCACCTACACCTTCGCGACGGACCGCAGAGCACCCCTGGCCGCCACCCGGGACATCGCCGCGGCGGCCGCCGCCCTGCTGCTCGACCGCTCGTGGACGGGGACGGACGAGGTAGCCGTGCTGGGCCCCGAGGACCTTTCAGTCGGCGACATGGCCCGCATCATGTCCGACGTGCTGGGCCGCCCGATCCGCTACGAGCGCCAGTCCCTCGACGACCTCCGTGCCGCACTCTCCGGACGCGGCTTCGGGGACGCGCTGGTGGACGGGTACATCGACATGATGCGCTCCAAGGAAGACGGCCTCGATGACGGTGTGCGGCGCACCCCGGACGCCGCAAGCCCGACGACCTTCCGCACATGGTGCGAGGAAGTCCTCAAGCCGGCGGTGCAGGCATGAACGCCAGGACCGCACTCGTCGTCGGGGCGTCCCGCGGCCTCGGGCTCGGCCTCGCCACCGAGTACGCGCACCACGGCTGGGACGTCATCGGCACCGTCCGGGGCGATCGACGCACCGGCCTCCACGACCTGGCCGAGACGTCCGGCGGCCGAGTCACGGTCGAGTCGCTGGACATGACGGAGCAGGAGCAGGTCGCCGCACTGCGCGACCGCCTGGCGAAGCGCACGCTGGACCTGCTCTTCGTCAACGCCGCCATCACGCGGGGGGACATTCCGATCGGCGACGTCCCGACGGACATGTTCGTCGAGGTCATGGTCACGAACGCGCTCAGCCCGATGCGCGTGGTCGAATCGTTCCGCTCGCTGGTCGCGCCGACCGGGACCATCGGCGTGATGTCATCCCGCCAGGGGAGCGTCGGCTTCAACACCGAGGGAGGCCAGGACGTCTACCGGGCCAGCAAGTCCGCGCTGAACCAGCTGATGCGCAGCTACGCCGCCCGGTACGCCGATGCCGCGCACACCCTGCTGCTCATCTGCCCCGGCCATGTCCGCACCGAACTCGGCGGACCGGGCGCCGTGCGGACCGTGGACCAATCCGTCCCGGGCGTGCGGGACACGATCGACCGCCACAGCGGCGAACCGGGCCTGAAATTCCTCAACTACGAGGACCGTCCCGTGCCGTGGTGACAGCAGCCGGTGCCGTCCGGGGCGTCGAAGTAGGCGCCGCGACCGCCTCCCGGCGGGCGGCCATGGTGTCGAACTCCGCGTCGGGCACGAGAAAGGCGGAGCGCTACGACTCGACCGGCTCGCCCCTCGTCTCGTAGCGGTCGAGCGTCACGCCGTTGCCGAGGTCGACGGGCAGGGACGCTCAGTCGAGGACGTGTCGCAGATAGGACTGCGGGTCGGCGAGATAGCGGCGCCAATGGTCGACCAGGGCGAGTTCGCGCCAGACCACCCGGCGCATGCCGTGCGCGCCGACCTCGATGATGTCCGCACCGGGCAGGGCGGTCAGCAGGGGAGAGTGGGTGGCGCAGATGACCTGCCCGCCGTTCTTCACCAGCTGGTCGACATGGCCGAGCAGCTCCAGGCAGGAGGAGAAGGACAGAGCGGCTTCGGGCTCGTCCATCACGTACAGCCCCGGCTGGAGGAACTTGCCCCGGAACGCGGCGAGAAAGCCTTCCCCGTGACTGACCGAATCCGGTGCGAACCCTTCCCGGTCCAGGGCGCCCAGCGCCGTCTCGGCGCGCAGGAAGAAGCCCTTGCGGGCGGACCAGCTGCCCAGCATGCGCCGGCCGCGTGGCGCCGCGTCGAAGCGGATGTGCTCACCCAGCACCGATTTGGGCCGGTGGCTGGCGTAGCGCCAGTCGTGGGAGCCGCCCCAGGAGTCCAGGCCGAAGCCCTCGGCGAGGGCCTCGACCAGAGTGGACTTGCCCGAGCCGTTCTCACCGACGAGAAAGGTCACCGGCGCTGTGAACCGCAGCCCGTCCTCCAGCAACCCGCGTACACAAGGTACGGACCACGGCCACTCGTCCTGTTCGTACGAGGCCACGTGTGCGTACGCATGTTCGATGATCACGTGTCGAGTGTCGCACAAAGTGCGTCAAAGGTGGCCGGGGCGGCGCGAGCCGCGCCGGCCCGGCGCCGCGCCGACGGCTGCGACGAGGAAAGGCGGGCTGTCTGACGGAGTGTCAAGTCACTTGGAATTGGTGTACTTTTCGCCGTCGACCCTCATCGTGTGGCCACGCTGCATCGCTCCAGCTGACGAGACGCCAGGAGGCCCTGTGCTACGCCCGTTCGCCCGTGCGCGAGTTCTCTTCTGTGCCGTCGCCGTACTGCTCTGCTCGGCGGCACCCGTGTCAGCGGCCGTGCAGGACAAGGACACGGACCCCGAGGTCACACCGGTCATCCTCGTTCACGGTTACAACGCGGACCCCGGAGTGTGGGGTTCGTTCCGAGCCGACCTGCTCGCGTCCGGGTACAGCGAGAAGGACGTGTTCGCCTGGGGCTACGACACCAGCCAGTCCGTGAACGAGACCCTCTCCGGCCGCTTCGGCGCGTACGTCGATCAGGTCCGGGCGCAGACCGGTGCCCAGAAGGTCGACATCGTGGCCCACTCCTTCGGCAGTCTCGTCACCCGTTGGTACGTCAAGTACGGCGGCGGCACCGCGACCGTGGACCACTGGGTCTCGCTGGGCGGCCCCAACCACGGGACCAGCACCGCCTGGGCCTGCGCACTGTGGTCCCAGGCGTGCAGGGACATGACGCCCGGGTCGTACGTGCAGACCCAGCTGGCCCAGGGCGACGAGACGCCCGGCGAGGTCCGCTACGGCACCTGGTGGTCGAACTGCGACGAGGTCGTCAACCCGGACAGCAGCGTGCTCCTGAACGGGGCCGACAATCACGCGGCGGGCTGCCTGGCCCACAACGACCTGCTCACCGATCACACCGTCTCGCAGCAGGTCCGGACGTTCCTGCACGGCTGATGGGCGCCCTCGTGCCCAGGAGTACCCGCGTGCCGGTCCCGCCCCGCGAGGAACGCTCGGCATGTCCCCGTGTCGTGCCCGTTCCCCCTACGGGTCGGGCTTCGCCGGCACGCATCTCAGGGCGAGGCCCGCTGCGGTCAGGTAGGCGAGGGCCCCCACGGCCATGGCGATGCGCAGGCCGGTGCCGTAGTCGCTGCCCGTGGCGAGAAGGCTGCCGCCCAGGGCCACGCCGGTCGCGCTGCCGATCTGGCGGGTGGTGTTGAACAAGGCGGAAGCGGCACCCGAGTACTCCGGGGGTGCCGCCGCCATCACGGTCGCGGTCGACCCGGTGAGGGCGAACGAGGTGCCGAAACCCGCCGCCATCATCGGAGCCACCAACGCCGCGTAGGCGGCATCGGCCCCAGCCGCCGCCCACCCGGCCAGCCCCAGCGCCGCCAGCAGCATCCCCGAGACGACCAGCGGGCGGTCCCCGGTACGGCGGGACAGCCGTCCGGACAGGACGGACGCGAACATGGTCGTCGCCACCGCGGGGAACAGCGCCGCACCTGTCGCCAGGGCGCTGAAGCCGCGTTGGTGCTGGAAGTACAGGCTGGCGGTGAACACCATCCCGTAGAAGCCGAAGTTGAACAGCAGCCCGATGGCGGCTCCGCCACTCATCGTCCTGGAGCGCAGCACGCTCAGGGGCAGGGCGGGTGAGCGTGCCCACCGCTCGCGCACGACGAACGCGGCTGCCGCTACGACCGCCAGCGCCAGCCCGGCAAGGACGGCGGGATCGGACCAGCTGCGGCGGCCCGCCTCGTTGAGCGCGGCAGTGAGCAGGGCCACCGACACGACCACCGCGCACTGTGCCGGCCAGTCCAGGGCGCGGTCGGCGCGCCGCGGGGAGGTGTCCACATGCCGCAGCGTGAGCAGCAGACATGCCGTCCCGACGGGCAGGTTGATGAGGAACACCCACCGCCAGCCCACGGTGGTGACCAGAAGCCCGCCGAGCAACGGTCCGACGGAGGCGGCGACGCCCGCCATCGAGCCCCACAGGCCGAAGGCCCACGAGCGGGCGGCGGGCGCCGGAAAGGACTGCTGGATCAGGGCGAGCGAACCGGGCACGATCAGCGCCGCACCGAGCCCCTCCACCAGCCGGGCCGCCACCAGAGCCGAAGCGGTGGGGGCGAACGCGCACGCGGCCGAGGCCAGTGTGAACACCACCACGCCGCAGCAGAAGACGAGCCGGTTGCCCAGCCGGTCGCCGAGCGCGCCGCCGGTCATCAGGAATCCGGCGAGGACCAGGGTGTAACCGTCCGTGATCCACTGCACGCCGGTGAGCGAGGCCGACAGGTCCCGGCCCACCACGGGCACGGCGACGTTGATGATCGTCACGTCGAGGATCACCATGAAGTACCCCGTGCACACCGCCAGCAGCGGTGCCGCAGAACTCCGGCCGGGGCGTACGGCAGGCTCGGCGGCAGGTGCGGGCGCCCCGGTCACGACGGTGTCGCCGGTCCCCGGCCCCAGAACCCGACCCGGAACCGGCTGGTGGAGCTGAATCCCGGCCTCGCCGGCCCCCGCGGGACCGATCGGCCGCTTTCCCGTGCCACTCCTCCATCTTGGCGGCGGAGCGCGGACCCCACACCTCGGAACCATCGCGCGGCCGACGGCCCGGAGAATGGCCGGGCCCTCCCGTACCGCCTTCCCGGGTGGTTCAGCGGCGCCGCTCGTTCCCTTCGTGCCGTCCGGTGCGGTGATTCCCGGCGACGAGCCGGTAGTCGCCGACGGATCCCTGGGCGTAGTGCGCTGCGCACAGCACCCATTCCTCACTGATGATGGATCCTCCGCAGTGGTGGTACGCCCCACCACGGGAAAGGATCACCTCCGAGCCGTTCGAGGCTTCGTGGCCGGCTGCCATGGCAGTCCCGGCGGCGCCGAACGCCAGAATCGAGGCGAACGCGGCGTTGAGGACGGCTGATCGTGCGGCCACTGCGAAACCTCCGGTGCGCGGGCATTCGTCCATTTCAGGGTGCGGACGGTACCGCCCTGCGACAACCCCGCCGATCTTCAATCACCCGAACGAGGCCCCGCGTTGCCCTGGCCGAGTCCGAAGTGGCGGGACCGCGGACGCCGCCGGGTGCAGGGGGAGCACCGGAGCAAGTCCGGCTCGGTGAGCCGGAGATGCCGCGGTCCGGGCGGCCGCACCGCCCGGACCGCAGACTGGAGGAGCCGCGCTACGCGGTACCGAGAGCCGTCCGCAGGGTGGCCACGGCCTGGCTGATCGCGGCTTCCGCGGCGTGGGTCTCGCGCAGGGCGTTGAGCATGACGAAGTCGTGGATGACGCCCTGGTAGCGCACGGCGGTGACCGGGACACCGGCCTGACGGAGCTTGTCGGCGTAGGCCTCGCCCTCGTCGCGCAGCACGTCGGCCTCCGCGGTGATGACCAGGGCCGGGGGCAGGTCGCGCAGTTGGTCGACGGTGGCGCGCAGCGGCGAGGCGGTGATCCGGCCGCGCTCGCTCTCGTCGGTGGTGTACTGATCCCAGAACCAGTGCATGGCGTCGCGGCGCAGGAAGTAGCCCTCCGCGAACTGGTGGTAGGAATCGGTGTCGAAGGCGGCGTCGGTCACCGGGTAGAACAGCACCTGCTGCACCAGCGGGACGTCCCCGCGCTCCTTGGCCATCAGGGTCAGCGCGGCGGACATGTTTCCGCCGACGGAGTCGCCGGCCACCGCGATCCGGGTGGCGTCCAGGCCGTTGGCCGCGCCCTCGCGGACGACCCATTGGGCGACGGCGTAGTTCTGCTCGATGGCGACCGGGTAGCGGGCCTCGGGGGAGAGGTCGTACTCGGGGAAGACGACGGCCGCTCGGGCGCCGACGGCCAGTTCGCGCACCAGCCGGTCGTGGGTGTGGGCATTGCCGAAGACCCAGCCGGCACCGTGGATGTAGACGATCACCGGCAGTGTGCCCTCGGCGCCGGCCGGCCGGACGATGCGGGCCCGGACCGATCCGGTGGGGCCGCCCTGGACGGTCACCCATTCCTCGGCGACCTCCGGCTTGGCGATCGCGCCCGACTGCACCTCGTCGACGGCCTTGCGGCCCTCGGCCGGACCGAGGTCGAAGAGGTACGGCGGGTTCGCGGTGGCCTCGGCGAAGGCGGCGGCGGCCGGCTCCAGCACCGGGCGGGTGGCGGTCTCGGACATGGGGCGCTCCTCGTGGGTCGTGCCGGCGGTCAGGACGGCCGACCGGCGGGTACGAGAAGAAAGATACTGTGCGATTAAGTCGTGCACAACTAAATCGGAGATTATGTAGTCGTGGGGACCCGGAATGGTAAGGTGGAGCCTCGCGATCACTCGATGTCAGGGCCGGAGTCATGGACCAGGAAGCGCACCACGCCGGAGAACAGGGCTCGCTCCTGCTGCAGGACCAGCTCTGCTTCGCCCTCTATGCCGCCTCGCGGTCGGTCACCACGCGCTACCGGCCGCTGCTGCAAGAGCTGGGACTGACCTATCCGCAGTACCTGGTCATGCTGGTGCTGTGGGAGGAGGGCTCGGTCTCCGTCCGCGAGCTGGGCACCGCGCTCCAGCTGGAATCCAGCACGCTCTCGCCTCTGCTCAAGCGCCTGGAAGCCGGAGGCCTGATCCACCGCGAGCGACGCGCCGACGACGAACGCTCCGTCGCCGTACGCCTCACCCGGGCCGGTGCGGATCTCCGCGAGAAGGCCCGCACCGTCCCCCTGGCCATCGGCGAGGCCATGGGTCTCACCCCCGAGCAGGACGCCATCGCCAAGCACCTGCTCCGCCTGCTCACCGAGAACGTCACCCGCGGCTGACCCCACCGGGCGAGCCGACCGCCGGGCGGACGGGCGGCACTTCAGCGTCTGCTGCCGTCGGCGCCGGCCGCGCGAGCCGGCGAAGCCCGACCCGCCGTCCGCCCCCCCGTCATGCCTCCTTGGCGGTGAGTCGGCCGATGGCCCGGATGACCTGCCGCCGAGTGGCCAGGCGGCGCGCGAGGGAGGCCATCACCCGGTTCATGCGTCCCACGATGACGCTGGGCGGCGGGTTCCTGCGGTCCAGGGCGTCCAGCGCGGTGCCTACGACCTCGACGGGAGAGGCGAGCCTGGTGCCTCCGGCGGCCCGGTCGGTTCCCACGACGTCGAAGAACTCGGTGCGGGTGGCGCCGGGCGACAGGGCCAGCACCCTCAACCCGGTACCGCGCGACTCCTCCCACAACGCCTCGGTGAGGCTCAGTACGAACGCCTTCGTCGCCCCGTAGAGGGCCATGCGCGGGTTGGGCTGGTAGGCGGCCATGCTCGCCACGTTGACCAGCACCCCGCGCCCCGCCGTGCGCAGCTGCTCGACGAAGGCCCGGCTGATGTCGGCCACCGCGGTGACGTCGACGGCGATCTCCTGACGCAGCCGTACCGGATCCGCCTGGTGGAAGGGGCCGAAGGAGGCGAATCCGGCGTTGTTGATCACGCTGGTGACGTGCAGACCGAGTCGCTCCGTGTGCGTGGCCAGCGCCTGCCCGGGATCACCCGTGGCCAGGTCCATCTCCACCACGTCGACCTGGATGCGGTGCTGTGCGCGCAGCTCGGCGGCCAGCGCCTCCAGGCGTTCCTTGCGGCGGGCGACCAGCACCAGATCGGAGCCTCGTGCGGCGAGCTGGCGAGCGAACTCGGCGCCCAGGCCCGCGCTGGCGCCGGTGATCAGTGTGGTCTGTCCGCGGTAGTCGACGGCGGTCATGGTTGCCCTTCTTTCAGCTACTGCCTTTCTGGCAGTTAATGCCAAGTGGGCGGCTGCTGTCTAGAGGGGTAGTCTGATGTTCATGACGACCTTGTGGGACCGTTCGCGGCAGGTCGCCGTTCAGGCGATCCTGGACACCGCGGTTCGCCTGTTCGCGGAGCAGGGCTATGAGCAGACGACGATCGCTCAGATCGCTCGGGAAGCGGGGATCTCGCAGCGCTCCCTCTTCCGGTACTTCGGCACCAAGGAGGACCTGGTCTGTGGAGACCAGGAGGCGCTGGGCGAGCTGCTCAGGCGGACCGTCGAGCAGCAGCCGGCCGAGGTCTCCGCCTGGGACGCCCTGCGCGCCGGATTCGAGGTCATCCTGACCGCCAACCACACCCCGGAGCGGGTGCTGGAGCTGTCCCGCCTCATTTTCGCCACGCCCTCGCTGCACGCCCGCTACATCGAGAAGCGACTGCGCTGGCAGACCGAACTCGTCCCCGTCATCCAGGCCCGCCTGGGCACCACCACCGACCCGTCCTCCCCCGACCCGCGCGCCAAGGCGATCGTCGCGACGGCCTTCGCCTGCGTCGACACGGCGACCGAACTCTGGGCCGGACACGACGGACGACTCGACCTGGCGGACCTCTACGACCAGTGCCTCGCAGCGGTGCGCGGAGAGGACTGAGGAGGGGGCAAGCCGCCGGGCGTTCCGGCGGTGCGCATCCCACTTCCCACCAGCCAGGCCGCGCTGCCCGAATGAGTTCGTGCCCGGCGGGAGCGGGCGGGCCGGGGCTCGCTCCTCAACGCTCGCCCGGCCGGTGCGGACACCCGGCCGGTCTCCTCCCTCAGCGGACTGTCGCGGCACTTGTCACCGTGAACTGCCGTTCATCGGCCAGGACATGCCCTCCCTTGGGCCGCAGAGGCCGATTTCGGCGGCCTGCGGCCAACGCCGCAGGTGCTATCGGAGGTCCACCCACAGCGCCGAGGCGATCGCGCAAGGGTCGCCGTCCGCCGTGGCCAGGGCAACACCCACCCGGTGCTTGCGCCCTTCCTCCGCGAGGACCCACGCGTACGACACCAGCCGTGAGGAAACCGGCACCGGTCGGATCAGGCGAGCCGTGAGCGAGGCGGTCACCGCGCCCTGCGTCAGCCCTCCCCGCAGCCGCCCTGCCGCGTTCCCGGGGCAGTCGAGCGCACCCCACACGAACTCCGCCCGCAGCATCCCCTCGGTGTCCGCGAGCGCGGGCCCGGCCGTCCACGCGGCGGCCACCAGGTCCCGTCCTGGCACGACCCCGCAGTGCTGGCGCAGCCCGGTGTCGGGTGTGCGGTCCAGGCCGCACCCGAAGCAGTCCACGCTTCCCTGCGGCGGAGCCGCGCGGTACGCCTCGGCGGCCGCCGACGCCTCGTCCCAGGAGGGCGGTTCGGGGGCTTCGAGGTCCAGCTCGTCGGGCGTGGCCACCGCGAGCACCCCGTCCGCGCCGGTCAGTACGGCCCCGCCGTCCGCGGTCTCGGCGAGCCCCACCGGTACCTCCACCGGGGTCGGCCGCCGGAAGTCCACCCGCACGGCCTTGGCCGCCACCCGGCTCGCGAGCACCCCCGCTACGTATCCGCCGAACGCCACCCCGGGGTACCCCCGCAGATGGCCGGGCACCGTGATCGTCTCGATGTCGGTCATGGCGCTCACTCCACCACACCCTCGTCCCCCGGGACCGGAGGGACGGGGTATGTTCGACGCCCCAGCTCGCCTCTGAGAGGAACCCGCCGTGACCGTCGAACGCATTGGCCCGCCTCACTTCGGCACCGAGCGCGAGACGTTGCGGGCCTTCCTGGAGTTCCACCGGGCGACCCTGGCGATGAAGTGCGAGGGTCTGACGGAGGAGCAGCTCAAGGAGCGGTCGAGCCCGCCGTCGACGCTCTCCCTGCTGGCCCTGGTCCGCCACCTGGCGGAGGCCGAACGCGCCTGGTTCCGCAGGGTGTTCGACGACAACGCGGCCCCGATGCTCTGGTCGGAGAAGGAGTTCGACTTCCAGGCGGCGTACGACACCACGGGCGCGCGGGCCGAGGAGGCGTTCTCGGTGTGGCAGGCCGAGGTCGAGCACTCGCGCCGCATCGAGCGTGAGGCCGAGTCCCTGGACCTCGCCGGACACCAGCCGCGCTGGGGCGAGGACGTGTCCCTGCGGATGGTGATGCTCCACATGATCCTGGAGTACGGCCGCCACAACGGCCACGCGGACTTCCTCCGCGAGGGCGTGGACGGCACGGTCGGAGCCTGACCCGCCCTTGACCCACCGTCACGACGTCACATGACGTACTTCAGTGTCCACTGCTGATCGGGCAGTCCCTGGTTGTCGTAGATGACGGCCGGCGCTTCGTTGGCTCCGCCCCGACCGCGGTCGGGTTCCAGGACTCGCCCGTAGAGATTGGCGATCGGGGCCGGATCGGCGGAGCTGGCCGGATAGACGTACCAGAGTTGGTCCACGTCGCGGAAAGTGCGGTCGCATGTGCTCAGCCAAGTGGCCCAGCGCTCCGGCCCCTGCGCCCAGCCCGCAAGGCAGCGACCGTCTCTCCTGTTCACCATCTGGTACCGGCCCAGTCCGTCCGCGACCAGATCCCAGAGCTGGTACGCCTCCGTCGTGCAGTCCCACGTACGCGTACGGTCGTCTCCCGCAGGGAAGCCGATGCACCGCCCCGTGCCCTGGTTCCTGACCCGAAACGGGCCCACGCCGGCCCGAAGCGCGGGGTCTGCGACCCTGGTCGACGCACCGGAGCCCGGTGCCCCGGCCACCAGGGCCGTCAGCAGCCCGGCGACGACCAGTGCCAGTCGCGCACGCGGTGACCTCACGGCATCTCCCCTTCTCGTCCCCTTCTCGAAGCCACGACGCAGCCGATGCTCGCTCGGCATGTCTGTGAGCGACGGCCATTGCCGCGTCAAACCCCCCGAAGGGATGACCGGGCCGCTCGGGTGAGTCGGCCGATTCCCTCCTCCCTCCTCCCCCCGGGGCCGTGCGGCTAGGCGGTCTTCACCGCTCCGCCGTCGATGATGTGGTCGGCTTCGGTGGTCGCGGCGGCGAGCGGTGAGGCGAGGTAGGTGACGAGCGCCGCGACCTCGTCCGGGTCGATGAGCCGGTCGATGAGCATGCCCGCCGCCGGGAGTCCGGCCAGGAGGTCGGTGTGCGGGACGCCCATGGACGCGGCCAGTTCGGCGCCGTAGCCGGTGGGGCTCTGCCGCAGTCCGCGAATCCGGCAGCGTCGATGGAACAGATCGCGGAGGCCGCAGGGTCGCCCGGACCACCGTGCACCGGCGGTTCGCCTCACGGGAGGCCCTGATCGCCGCGCTGGCGGCATGGGCGACCCGGCGGTTTCACGATGCCGTCCAAGCCGCCCGGCCGGACACCGCCCCGCCCGCCGTCGCGCGCGAGCACGCCGACGTACTGGCCCAGTGCGAGCGGCTGTTCACCCGCCTCTGCGACACCGGACTCCTACGGCCTGACACCGATCTGGAATGGGCGCGGCGCGTCTCCTACGCCCTCATCCACGAGGCGGCGGCCGAGGCGCCGGACACCGACGGCACCGTGGACGCCCTCGCCACCCGCGTCGTCAGCACCCTGCTCCACGGCATCGGTACGCCGGCCACCCTGTGACACCGGCCGTGACCGGGCAGCCCGATCGGGACGGCGACCTGTCAGGGCGTCAACTCGGCCATCACGGCGGGCGGTAGCGACGGGTTGCCGGCGGCTGCCTCCACCACTCGCCAGTCGTCGTCGGTGAGCAGTCCGGTGACGGCCGACGGAGGCAGGGCCGGGTGAGCGGCGGCCACGGGCCTTGCTCGTGCGTCCGCGAGGCAGGCGAGCAGAGCCGGGGCCGTGGCGTTGCGGTGCCGGGCGACCTCGCGGAAGACTTTCTGCACCGGTGGTTCGTGCCGGGTCAGTTCCGCCAGCAGAACGGGGGACGCGTCCGGGTTGGCCGCCACCTTGGCCACGACCCGGACCCCGTGCCGGGCGACCATGTCACGCAGCTGTGCTTCGGAAAGGCCCGGGTGCGGCGCGACGGACTTGACGACCTTGGCGTCGGGGTCGGCGGCCAGCGCGTCGCGGACCTGGGCCGGCAATGTGCCTCGGTGCGCCACGAGCATGCGCACGGTCGGATACGGCGACTGTGCGAGGTCCGCGACCTCAGCCGCAGAGGCGGCGGCGATCCGTGGCAGCAGCGTCGGGCCGATCTTGGTGACGCCCGTCAGACGGGTGAGCACGTCGAGCGGCACCTTCGGGTTGTGCGCCAGCGCGCGCTGCACGTCGTGGCCCTGGTCGGAGGCCAACGCACGCATCAGGGCACCGTCGATCGCGGGATTTCCGGCCAGCTCGGCGCGGACTGCGGGAAGCGGATCCCCGGCGAGTCGTGCGGCGGTCGACGGCGGCAGGTCGGGCCGGGCCGCCAGTGCGCACCGCAGCAGCATCGAGGCGTGGTCGGCGAGTTGGACGGCGGCGTCGATCGGCGTGGCGGGGTTGAGCAGAGCCACGTGCCGCGTCTCGAACACGGTGGACTGGTGGGAGCCGTCGCAGGCGGCGCCGCGGGGCAGATCGCAGTCGGGCCGTGGGCAGTTGGGGTTGTGCACGAACGGTGTCGGTTCGCGGTCGCAGACCAGGCACCGCCGCGCCGGAGCAATCCCCTCGCCGTTGAGCAGCATCGCCAGTACGGCCGGTGGAGTCGCCTCGTTCGCCGCCACCGCGCGGCGGACCTCGGCATGCGGATGTCTCGCGAGCCGGGCGGCCGTCTCCGGCGTGGTCCACAGCGCGAGTTCCGCGACCACGCGCACGTCCGGGTCGGCGGCGAGCGTCTCCGTCACATCCGGCGGCAGGGCGGGGCAGGCGGCCAGCTTCTCCCGGTACTCGGTGATCGGACGGCCTGCGAGGAGACGCGCCCACTCCGGTCGGCAGACCCCCTCGTCGAGCAGAGCGAGCGCGGCGTACGGCTGTGTCAGGGGATCGACGTCCGCGGCGGACAGCCGGCCCTCGCGCGCCAGTCGTACGGCGATCTCCTCTCCGCACGCGGCCAGCGCAGCCACCTGCGCTCGACCGAGGTCCGCACGAGCGGCAAGCTCCCAGCAGACGTCGGCGTCCCCGAGCGCGATCAGCCGGTCGACCAGCTCGGAGGGCAGCGACGGATTTGCGGCGAGCCCGCACAACACATGGTTCACGGACCCATCCTGCTCGGATCTCGATCGTATGGCCCGTGGATTTCGCACCGGAGGGCTCTGACCGTGCTCAGGCAGGCACATCGGCAGGGTGGTTCTCCCCTGCGGGTACGGGAAGGCGAGCGTTTCGTCGATGACGTGCCGCACCGTGCCGTCGGCGCGTGGGCGTGTCCGTCACCGCCCAGTGCCAGGAGCGGGCGTGGTTCCGTCCGCTGCACCTTCTCCGGCCCGCCCGCGACTCAGTGAGCCGTGTGGCCCATCGAGCCCTGCGGCTCCACGTGGGAGGCGAGGACCGCCGCCTGGACCCGGCGCTGGACGCCCAGTTTGGACAGCATCCGCGAGATGTGGTTCTTGACGGTCTTCTCCGACAGGTACAGCTCCTTGCCGATCTCCCGGTTGGTGAGGCCTTCGCCGATCAGAGCGAGGATGTCCCGTTCCCGGGGCGACAGGCCCGCCAGCTCCGGCGGCACCGAGGGAGGCGCGGCCGGACCCCGCAGGGAGTGCATCAGGCGCGCCGTGGTCGCGGGGTCGAGCATCGACTGTCCCGCGGCGACGGTACGGATCGCCGAGACGAGATCGGAGCCCTTGATCTGTTTCAGGACGTAACCGGAGGCTCCAGCCATGATCGCGTCCAGCAGGGCCTCCTCGTCGTCGAAGGAGGTCAGCATCAGACAGGCCAACTCGGGCATCCTGCTGCGCAGTTCGCGGCATACGGTGATGCCGTCGCCGTCGGGCAGGCGGACGTCGAGCACAGCGACATGCGGGCGCAGCGCGGGGCCCCGGGTGAGCGCGTGCTCGGCGGTGTCCGCGTCGCCGACCACGTGGATGTCCGGTTCGGCGTCGAGCAGATCGGCCAGTCCACGCCGGACGACTTCATGGTCGTCCAGCAGGAACACACGGATCGGATCCTGCTCGGTGAAGGTGCGTGGCTCGGTCATGGCGACCCCTCGTTCCCCGGCGACGGACAGACTGCGGACCGTCCATGGGGACGATCATGACCTGTGGACGCCGTACGGACTAGGGCCGACCGGCCCCACTCACTCCATGCTCGTCGTGCACGAGGTCGAACCGCACGTCCACCACGCCCTCCACGGCGCGCACCAGGCGCGCGGCCACCGGTACCAGAGCCCTGTCGCGGATACGGCCCGTCAACGTGACGACTCCGCCGTCCACCTCGACCTGGAGGGTCGCGGAGGACAGGGGGAAGAGGTACGACACGATCTCGCGCCGGACTTCCTGGGCGATGTCCTCGTCGTCGCGCAGAAAGACCTTGAGGAGGTCCGCCCGGCTGACGACCCCCCGGAGCAGGCCGGTCTCGTCGACGACGGGCAGCCGCTTCACTCCGCCCTGCGCCATGAACCGCGCCGCCTCGGCGACGGTGGCGTCGGCCCGGACGGTGAGGGCGGGGCAGGTCATGAGATCGCCCGCGGTCGTCGCTCCGGCCTTCGCGACGTCCACGGCTCTGCGCAGCTGAAGGTACGCCGCGTCGGGGTCGTCCCTCAGCTCTTCCTTGGGCAGCAGGTCGGCCTCCGAGACCACGCCGACCACCCGGCCTTCGCCCTCGATCACCGGCAGGGCGCTGACCTGCCAGTCCTGCATGAGCTGCACGAGCTCCTTGAAGGGGGCCCGCCGGCCGACGGCGGCGACCGTCTGGGTCATGACATCGCTGACGATGTGCGGGGTGCCGTACATGGTGACCTCCGTGAGATCTGGGTCGCTCCTGCCCCCTTCCAGCCTGGGCCGGTGCAGAAGAGGTGACCATGGGCCACTCGGCCCTCCGGGGGCGCACGGAGCGACAACACCCGTGCGAGCAGATGGCCGACCGCTTCCCCGGGAAGCGGTCGGCCAACGCCGACACAGTCACGCCCGCACGAACGGCCGTGAACAGCCGGGCGGGCGAGAGGAGGTGAGCGGGCGCTCAGTGCTGAGGGTGGGGGTGAGCGTGGAACAGGGACCGCCGTTGCTTCGGTGCGGTGCCCTCGGACAGCCGACCGGCTTCGACACGCAGCTGTATCGCGTGGAACACCTCGACCACTCCCAGGACCATCGCCATGATGCCCGCCACCAGAGTGAGCGCGGCGATCGAGCCGAACGGCAGGACGATCAGCACGATGCCTGCGAGCAGCGTGATGATGCCCAGGAACAGCAGCCAACCCCGGGCCGGCATGTCCGGGGACGACGCCGCGGCCGTCGTCATCATGATGCCGCGAAGCAGCCAGCCGAAGCCGATCCAGAGGGCGAGCAGCAGGACCGATTCCAGGGTGCCCCGGAAGCAGACCAGTCCGAGCAGCACACACAGCGCGCCCGTGATGAAGTGCAGTGCCCGCAGATGCCCGGGTACGTGCGCACCGAAGGCGGCGGCCAACTGGAAGATCCCGCTGACCAGCAGAAATGCACCGAAGAGCACGCCGACTACCCGCAGCGTCTCACCCGGCCACGCCAGGATGACCACACCCAGGGCTATCGATGCCAGACCGATGGTGAACAGGGCCTGCCAACCGAAGTTCGCCAGGGCGCCCAGGGCTTCGCTCCCCGACATGGAGGACTGGGGCTGGGCTTCGGGCGGCGGGCCGCTGCCCGAGGATTCCGAGGGGACCGTCATGCTGCCCACCCCTCTCGTGGAACAACGCGGACAGATCAGGACACCTCCATCGTCACTCATATGGCCCAGTCCCGCCTGGGGAAATCAGTCGGTGCTCCTCGGGGGGATGATTGGGTGCGCGCACCAGACCTGCCGCCCCCCCGGGCGAGTACCGAATCAGCCGCCGTACCAGCGTCTTTGGCCCAGTGTCACCAATCGGCGCCCGGCACTCCGCGTGCCCGCCGATCTCGCCCGACCGTCACATCAGGACCTGGACGGCGCCCAGCCCGGCGCGGTCGACGCAGGCGACCGGACATGGATCCAGTACGACGTCGAGATGCGGGTTCGCGGTGAGTGTGTCAGACCCGGCCACGAGAGCCGGACGGCCCAAGCGAACGGTTCCCGCACCGGCGAAGCTGAACGTGCGGGGCGGTTTCCGGCCCTGCGCCGGAAACCGCCGAACCCACGACGCATCGACGGAAGAGGGTGAGGAAAGCCATGAAGGGCTTCGTCTTCCATGGTCCCGGACAGGCCTCCTGGCAGGACGTCCCGGACCCCGGCATCAAGGAGCCGACCGACGCGATCGTGAAGGTCGGCGTCGTGACGATCTGCGGGACGGACCTGCACATCCTCAAGGGCGATGTGCCCGAGGTGCACCCCGGCACGGTGCTCGGCCACGAGGCGGTCGGTGAGATCGTCGAGGTCGGCGGCGATGTGCGCACCGTACGGCCCGGCGACCGGGTCCTGATGTCCTGCATCACCTCGTGCGGCCGGTGCCGCTTCTGCCGGGAGCGCAGCTACGGTCAGTGCCGGGGCGGCGGAGGGTGGATCCTCGGCCGTCTGATCGACGGCACCCAGGCCGAGTACGTCCGCGTCCCCTACGCCGACCTGTCCGTCCACCTGCTGCCCGGCGCCGTCCGCAGCGAGGACGCCGTGCTGCTCGCGGACATCTTCCCGACCTCCTACGAGGTGGGCGTCCTCAACGGGGGCGTACGTCCCGGCGACACCGTGGCCATCGTCGGCGCCGGTCCCATCGGGCTCGCCGCGATCGCCACCGCCCGGCTCTTCTCGCCCGAGCGGATCATCGCCGTGGATCTGGCCCCGGCCCGGCTGGAGGCGGCCCACCGGCTCGGCGCCGACGCGGTCGCGGACGCCCGGGAGGCTCCCGACCAGCTGGTCGCCGATCTGACCGACGGGCTCGGCGCGGACGTGGTCATGGAGGCGGTCGGCGTCCCCGAGAGCTTCGAGCTGTGCACCCGCATGGTCCGCCCCGGCGGGCATGTGGCCAACATCGGCGTACACGGCAGGCCTGCCACGCTGCACCTCGAAGAGCTGTGGATCAAGAACGTGACCATCACGACCGGACTGGTGGACACCTACTCCACGCCGACCCTGCTGCGGATGGCCGCCGCCGGCCGGTTGCCCACCGGACAACTGGTCACCCACACCTTCCCGCTGGAGCAACTGGAAGAGGCGTACGACGTCTTCGCCAAGGCCGCAGAGACAGGCGCGCTCAAGGTCGTGCTCGGCGGGGAGCGGTACGAAGTGGTCGTGCCGACGGCCTGAGGCGACATCAGGCGGCGAGCCTCACCCGACCGGGCCGACCGGGCCGACCGGCCCCGTGCCGGGGCGGGTCCGCCGGGGCCCTTCCGGCCGGGTGGCCGGTTGCCGCTCGGCCGCATTCCCGGGCCCGTCCGGGCGGGATACGGTGGAGGCGACCCGTCGTGCCGGGTGAGAGAGCCGAGGGACCGGGAGGAGCACGGTGGGAACTCCCGAAGTGCCCCGTGACCTGCTGCCCCAGCTGAAACTCGACGAACTGCTGGAAGAGCTGCAGGCCCGGATCGACGCTGTCCGCAGCACCCGGGACCGTGTGCACGGCCTGCTCGGAGCGGTCCTCGCCGTCGGCCGGGAACTGGACCTGGAACACGTCCTGCGCTCCATCGTCGAAGCGGCCGTGACCTTGGTGGACGCCGAGTACGCGGCCCTGGGCGTCATCGGCCCCGACGGCACGACCCTGTCGGGCTTCCACACCGTAGGGGTCACCGAGCGGCAGATCGCCGCGATCGGCGCACTGCCCGAGGGACACGGCATCCTCGGCGAGCTGATCCGCCACCCGGAACCCCTGCGGCTCGAAAAGCTCTCCCAGCACCCGGCCTCGTACGGCTTCCCGGCTCACCATCCGCCGATGAACAGCTTCCTCGGCGTCCCGATCCGGGTCCGCGACCAGGTCTTCGGCAATCTGTACCTGACCGAGAAGCGCGGTGGCCTGGAGTTCGACGAGGAGGACGAGTCGGTCCTGTCCACGCTCGCCGTCGCCGCCGGCGTCGCCATCGACAACGCCCGCCTGTACGAGGACTCCAGGCTGCGCGAGCGCTTGCTGAGGGCGAACGCGGAGATCACCCAGAGCCTGATGTCCCGCGGCGATCCCGCCGAAGCGCTGGGCCTCATCGCCGAACGCGCCCGGGAGATCTCCGGCTCCGCCCTCGCCGCCGTCGCGATGCCCCTGGAGGGCGGCGGGGCGCTCAGCGTGGAGATCGCCGTCGGCGTCGACGCGGAGGCGCACAGGGGACTGGTGCTGCCTTTGGACCGAACCCTGATGGGGCTGGCATTCTCCGCCGCCGCCCCCGTGACCAGCGACGACGTCACCCACGACGAGCGGATCGCGGCCGACCCGCCGCGCTTCCAAGGGCTCGGCCCCGCCGTGGCCATCCCCATCGGCACCGGCGAGGACGGCACGCGAGGCGTGGTGCTCCTGGCCCGTCCGCGCGGTCGGCCGATCTACACCGGCAAGGAGACCGAGCTGCTGCTCGGCTACGCCGCACAGGCCGCGATCGCGATGGAGCTGACCGAGCGCCGACAGGACGCCCAGCGGATCGCCGTGCTCCAGGACCGCGACCGGATCGCCCGTGATCTGCACGATCTGGCCATCCAGCGGCTGTTCGCCACCGGGATGACACTGCAGAGCGCAGGCCGATTCGTCGAGCACCCCGAGGCCTCCGAGCGGGTGCTGAGGGCCGTGGACGACCTGGACGAGACCATCAAGATCATCCGTTCGACGATCTTCGGCCTGCGGACCCGCGACAACGCCGTCGGCAGCGGGCTGCGGGCACGCGCCGTCCAGGTGGCCGGCGAGGCCGCGCGCGTGCTGGGCTTCCCGCCCGGCGTGCGCATGGAAGGCCTGCTCGACACCGATGTGCCGCGCGAGATCGCCGACCATGTCGTGGCCGTGCTCTCGGAGGCTCTGACCAACATCGCCCGGCACGCACACGCCGGCCGGGCGGACGTCGCGCTGGCGACCGACGGCCGAGAGGTACGCCTGACAGTGTCGGACAACGGCGTGGGCATCCCGCCCGACGGCCGCCGCAGCGGCCTGCACAACATGGCCGAGCGGGCGGAACAACTCGGCGGCCGACTGGAGATCACCACCCCTGGGAGCGGCGGCGCCGTGCTGGTGTGGCAGGTACCGCTCCCCGCGAAATAGGCGCTCGCCCCGCAGGGGTAGGGCCGACACGGGCGGTGCGGCGGGGGACCGGACCGCCCGCGAGTTCACTCCCCGTCGGCCGCGGTGAGCCGGCAGTCCACGCCCACCACGCCCTCGACGCCGCGCACCAGCCGGACGGCGAGTGGTATGTGTGCGGCGTCCCGGACCCGTCCGGTCAGCGTCGCCACCCCCTTGACGACCGTGATGTGCACGGGCTCGACCGGAGCAGGGAACAGTACGTCGACGACGTCTCTGCGGATCTCGTCGGCGAGGTCCTTGTCCGGGCGCAGGAACACCTTCAGCAGATCACCTCTGCTGACCATGCCTTCGAGCACCCCCTCGGCGTTCACCACGGGCAGCCGCTTGACGTGCCGCAACGCCATGACGCGGGCGGCCTCGGCGAGCGTGGCGTCGCAGTGCACTGTGACGGCCGGCGTACTCATCAGCTCATCGGCGGCCACCGCGCCGGCCTTGGCGAGATCGGACAGCCGGCGCAGCTGGGTGAACCGGTCCGGATCGCTGTCCCGGAACTCCTCCTTGGGCAGCAGATCGGCCTCGGACACCAGCCCGATCACCCGGCCGTCGCCCTCCAGCACGGGAAGCGCGCTGACCTCCCACTGCGTCATCCGTTCGACCAAGTCCTTGAACGGTGCCTTCCGGCCCACGGCGACGACGGCACGTGTCATCACGTCGCCGACCCGGTGCGGGCCGCTCCGCGTGGTCTCCTCCCCACCGGACCGGGCGGTCATGTCAGGACTCCGCTGCCGTAGGGGGCGTACAGATCGAGCAGGCGGACCCGGGAAGCGTGCAGTCGCTGGGCGACCACTTGCCCGACCCAGACCGCGATCACCCGGCCGAACTCGGAGTCCTCGGCGCACATCTTCCGGACCGTCTCGGCGTCGAACTCCCAGGCCCGCAGCGGGCTCATCGCCTCGGCGCCGAGATGCCAGAGATGCGGCGGGAAGTGCCAGGACCAGCCGACGAGTTCGCCGTGCCCGAGGGTCTCGATCACGGCGGGGCGGCGGCCGGGCACGTGCAGATCGAGGGAGACGGTGCCGGTCCGCACGATCCAGAAGCGATCGGCGCGCCGACCCTCCTCGAACAGGCGGGTCCCGGCCTCGAAGGAGGCCTCGCGGGCGAGGTGCATCAGCCTTTCGCGGTGCTGGGGCTCAAGGGCCGAGGTCAAGGTGGTGGCGGAGGTCATCGCACCGGCTCCCTTCCTGGGGTGTGTCTCCAGCCTGGGCGCGCTCGCTGCCCGGTACCACGGGCCATCAGGGCCTGACCTGGGGCCCTTCGGCCCATGCCTCGACCGGGGGCTCCGCGCACGGCGGCGGGACGCCAGACCGTTCCTTCGCCGGGGCAGCCTGTACGAGGCGTTTCGGTACGGCGTTGCTGGGAAACCAAGCCACCGCCACGCTCGCCACCTTCGCCGTCACCATCGCCGTGCGAGGAGGATCCGTGCTGACCGGCCGCGCCCTCTACCCGGGCAGACCGGACATCAGTCAGGTCTGGAAGCTGGGCACCGTCGGCATTCTCGCCGTCACGCAGACCACGCAGGGCGTCGGTGGCGGCGGATTCGGGGAACATGCCGCCCCAGATGTAGGTGGGTCCGGTGGTGACGGACATCCGCAGCTCGGGTGCATCGAGCACGGCGTTGCCGACCGGGTCGAGGAAGCCGACGTAGAGCGCCGCACCCCGGGGGCCTATGGCCAGTCCCGATCGTGGTCCGAGCCGATGCTGTTCACGAGGGCTCAGGTCTCCGCGGGAGGTACGGCCGGAGAACCCGATGATGCCCGCCGGGCTGTTGGTCGGGCCTCCAGCCAGATGCCGGGCCACGAGGGAGTGGGTGCCGTCCGCGCCCACCACCAGATCAGCCGTGACGGGTGCGGCATCGGTGAACCGGACCTGCGGTCTGCCGTCTTCGTCATGGCCGACGCCGGACACGGTCTGCCCCAGGAACAGGTCATCGCCGACCGCCTCGGCCAGCAGCGTGCGCAGGGTGATGCGGTCGATGTCGACGCCGGCATCACTGCTGAGGTCCGGACCGTGGCCGAGGACCCGGCCTCGGTGGTCCCAGAACGCATCGCGGTCGCGCAGCCGCAGCGCCGAGGCCGACGCCAGCAGACGCTCCATGATCTCCGGTGCCACCAGTTCCCGCAGCGCCGACTGCGCCCGCTCGTCCAGGGTGATGTGGTAGCCGCCCGTCGCCGCGACCTCGGTGTCGCGGTCGAACGCCGTCACCTCGAAACCCCGACGACGCAACCCCGCCGCCAGCGCGACCCCACCGATTCCGCCACCCACCACAACGACACGCATATCGTTCCCTTTCACTGCCAGTTGCCTTCGCGGACCGACGATGACACCAGTAGTGGACACCGAGTGGCCAGGACCGGCCATGATGGGGCGATGGCGAGCACTTCGCGACGGGCATTGCGGTTGTTGTCCCTCCTCGGATCGCGCCGGCAGTGGCCGCTGCATGAACTGGCCACCAGGCTCGGAGTCAGTGAGCGCACCGTCCGCCGCGACATCGAGACCTTGCGCCGGCTCGACTACCCGATCACCACCCTCCACGGCCCCGACGGCGGCTACCGGCTCGGTGCCGGACACACCCTCCCGCCACTGCTGTTTGACGACGATCAGGCCCTCGCGGTCGCGGTGGCCCTGCAGACTGCGCCCAGCACGGTATTCGGCCTGGGAGACGACGCGGCGAGGGCGCTGGCCGCCCTGGAACAGGTGATGCCCGCTCCGCTGCGGGCATCCATGGAATCCCTGCGTCTGACCAGGCTGCAGAACTACTGGGAGTTCCCGGCACCACCCATCGACTCGACCGTGCTCACCGCCGTGGGGGCCGCGGTGCGCCACCGCCACGTGCTCGTCACCGAAACGCTGCGCATCGACGGCTCACGCCCGGACCCCGGCGACGACGACTTCCTGCCCGCCCACCGCATCGAGCCGCACCACCTGGTCGTCTGGGCCGGTCGGTGGTACCTGGTCGCCTACGACCTCGCAGACCACGAGTGGCGGGTGCGCCGCGTCGACCGGCTCCACCTCCGCCCGACAACGCACCGCTTCACCGCGCGCGAGCTTCCCGGGGAGGATCTTGCCCAGTTCGTCATGCGCAGCCACGACCGCGGCGACACCCCCGCAGCCTGGACATGCACTGGCAGCGCCCGACTCAACCTGCCAGCCGGCGTCGTCGCCCGCTGGGCGCCAGGCGGCTCGGTGGTCGAACACCTCGATGCCGACCACTGTCGTCTCACCCTCGGTGCCTGGTCCTGGGCTGGGATCGCCGGCATCCTGGCCACCTTCGATGCCGAACTCACCGACGTTCGCCCACGCGAACTCGTCCAGGCCGGCCGACGCCTCGCGCACCGATGGGCCACCATGACAGAGACCGGCGACAGCAACAGCCCGCCCTGCATCGCCGGGTCATCCTCACCGCACACGCAAGGACACGACTCGGACGCGCCTCCGCCGAGCTGACCGCACTCGCGGACCACCTCATCGCCGACCGGATCGCCTTGAGGTGAACCGGAAAGGATTGACGCATCAGCGGCTCAAGCGGAGCCCGTCTTGTCGTTGAGCTGGAAGGTGATGACGTCGACTTCGCCGGTACCCGCCAGCTCTGGGTAGTGGCCCTTGAGGACTGCTTGGAGTTCGGCTGCGGTCGCCAGGCCCTCGGCTTGGGCGTCCTGGTCGGTGAGGTCGCTGACCAGGCAGTGCCTGATGTCGGTCACCTCTGCCGACAGGACGACTTCGGGGTCGCTTTCGAACACCAGCCGGGCCGGCCCCAGCCGGGCAGGGTCCCGGAGGCGGGTGGTCTTGGTCTTGGCGCCGGAACGGACGACGTCGAGGTAGCGGGCGTTGAACCGAATGATCGGGGGACCGGCCGTCTCGGGGTCTTGGTAGAGCGATGGGTCGAGACCTTGCGTACCCGCCTCCGGGGTCCATCGCTGGGCCAACGGCATCAGGTCGGCGGCGAGGACGGACCTGAGCCCCGCGGGCGTGGGCACGATGACGCGCATGGCGGGGTAGTAGTCCACAAAGACCTGCCGATCGCGCCCGCACGGGCCGATGACCCCGCGTCCGTGGTTTCCCACGGCGACGACGCAGCGCATCTGGCGGGCACCCTGGGCTCGCGCGGCTCCCAGAGCCACGAGTTCGGCGCAGGGCCCGCCGGTGTAGTGGTAGAGGTTCACGCCGGCGAACATCCGGTAGTCGGCGGCCATGACCGCGGCGCCCACCGTGTGGATCCCGTCTTCGTCGGGCCCGGCGTCGGTGTGCGCGTCCACGGTGCGGCGTGCCAGCTCCACGAGCTCACGCTCGTCATCATCGAGAGGTCGTGCAGATGAAGGGACGTACACCTTTTCAACTTTCTCTTCCGCCAGCAGTCACCCAAGAGCATTTCACGCCACGCAGGTGGGCTCCACAGGGTTTGGGCCTCCCGTGGCCGGACGCCTGTGGTGGTCGCGGTCTACAGCCGACGAGGCCTGCCCGCGGGAGACTACGAGGGCATCCCCCGTGCCCAGCCACCCACCCGGCGTACGCGCCGGGCGTGCGTCACATGATGACGCAGCACTTGCAGGTCTCTGGATCGGCGCCCTGCCCGAGCTTCACCACGAAGGCGTTCTTCGTCGCGATGTACGCGATGAAGCCCTTCCCGTCGCGTGTGGTTGCCTTGCCCGTGTTGGGGTCGTACATGAGGAACTGGTTCTTGCCGGTCGCCACGGCTGCCTCGGCGTGCGTGTCGCTGCCGAACCAGATGAGAGTGCCCGGGGGAAGCTCGCCCGAAGCGGCGTCGGAGGTCAGCTGAGCCTTGGTCACGACATGGCCGCCGAGCCGTGCCTCGGCGTACTGGGTCTGCGCCGCAAGCCCGCCTTGCGAGGCCCACTCGCGCACCATGTTGGATCCGTCCAGCCGGTCCTGGTCCGGCAGGTTCAGGAACCGCAGTCCACTGGGGCTGTGACCGTGCGTCAGCCAGTACGCCGCCAGGTAGGCGCAGTGCTGCTCGATTTGGTAGTAGCCCTCGGGCTCGCTCCCCGCCGAGCCCACCCAGTAGTGCTCGGCGAAGTCCGTGTACAGCACCGGGTTGGCGGCCATGTTCGGGTCGAACGTGAAGGTGGGCTGGTCCGTGTCCTCGGTCTGGTCCGTCGCGGGGGCGAGCTGGACGGCCGGGGCCGCCGGCGCCGGTGAGCCGCCGAGGGCCGTCGAGTCCCGGACGGCGGTCAGGCCGCGCCGTACCGCCTCGGACACCGCGGCATTGCCTATCGAGCCCTGCAATGCCGCCAGTTGGACGGCGGTGTGCGGATGCCCATGGTGACCGGCGACCGCCCGTGCCGTGGGCGCGGCCACCGCCCGTTTGGCCGGCTTCACGGGGGCGGTGGTAGCCCTGCCCCGGTCGGTCGTACCCCGCGCGTGCATCAGATCGCTCCCGCCTCGGCAGTCCGAACGCCCTTGCCCTGCATGGACGTTCCTATCATCACGGGACGTGCCGTGTCAGGCCCGTCGGCGCGAGCCGCGTCATGAGCCGTCACGGCTTCCCGCGTGCGCCGCTGCCCCGACCGGGGCCAGACCGTCCGCCCCGATCAGGGTGCTGGACTGCGGCACGCCGAGCACGAACGGCGGGCATCGTTGGTGCCATGTCCTTCGACCACAGGGAGAAGTCAGTGACTGTGCCACTCCACCCGGGGCGGAGCTTCACCGGCCGCGCGCATGCGGAGCAACTGGGCCGCACTGTTCGCGCACGTGCCCTGTCGACGTCGTCGAGGTAGACGCGGACCGAGGTGATGCAATACGGGAGCATGCGCGACGACAAGCCTGACGAAGCGAACCGTGCCCACCTGGGGCAGATCTTCGACGAGGACGCGGAGCTGTACGACCGGGCCAGGCCCGGGTATCCGCCAAAGCTGTTCGACGACCTCATCGAGACGGCCGGCATCGGCCCCGGTCCTCGGGTCCTTGAGGTGGGGGCGGGTACGGGCAAGGCGACCTTGCCGCTCGCCGAGCGCGGCTGCCGGATCACCGCCGTCGAACTGGGCGCGAACATGGCCGCCGTTGCCCGGCGCAACCTGGCAGGGTTCGAGGCGGTGGAGATCGTGACCGCGGATTTCGAGACCTGGCCACTCCCGGCGGAGCCGTTCGACGCGGTCGTCTCGGCGACGGCCTTCCACTGGATCGACCCGGCGGTGCGCATGGCGAAAGCCGCTGACGCACTGCGGCCCCGTGGCGCACTCGCGGTGGTGGCCACGCAGCATGTGGCGGGCGGCACCGAAAGCTTCTTCGCCGAGGTCCAGGACTGCTACGAGCGTTTCGATCCGTCCGCCCCTCCGGGGCTGCGGCTTCCAGCCGCGCACGACGTCGACAGCTCGGATCACGCGCATGAGGTCGCACGAAGCGGCCGATTCGGCCCTGTCGCCTTTCGGCGTTACGCATGGGACCTGACGTACACCACCGCGGAGTACCTGGCGGTGCTGCGGACCTACTCCGGCCATCGGGCGCTGTCGCCGAAAGCCAGGGAGGGACTGCTGGAGTGCATCGCCGGACTCATCGACAGGCGGTACGGCGGCCGGGTCACCAAGCGCTACCTCACAGAACTTCGAGTCGCACGAACGGCCCGCGCTCGTCGGTAGGCGGGGCCCCAGCAGCTCAGTCGGGCAGTCCTCGAACGAACCCGGCGACCAGCGCCGCAACCGCCTCCGGAGCCTCCATGTTCATGGGGTGGGTGGCGTCGATCCGGTGGACGCTGATCGTCGGCCGGGTGCGGGAGAGCGCGGCCAGTTCGTCGGAGACCCTGGCCGCTAACCGGGCGCTGAACTCGGCGAACCATTCCATGCCAGGCGCAGGCGGCAACTGTCGGCCGGCCTGTACCACCAGCAACGGGCGGTCGACCTTCTCCAGCCAGGTGGTGACACCGAGCGCGCCGAGCCTGTCGAGTTCGTCACGGATCTCCAGGGCCTCGGCCCGTGCCGGCAGCCTCTGCCACGTGCCGTCGGGCAACGGGCGTGCGGCCGCGCGGGCAGCGGCCTCCGCACGGTCGGCGGGAATCCCGAACCGGGCGCAGGTGGTGATCTCCTCCTCGATGTACTCGGGTGGCGCGATGGTCCCGGCCGACGCCAGCAGCCCCTTGCTCACCCGTTCAGCGCCGGGGTGATCGCGCCCCCACCAGAAGCCGTCGAGATTCACGGCGGCGCGCGCACGGGCACGTTCGGGGTTCGCGCGGGCGTACTCGACCGCGACCATTCCGCCGAGGGAATGACCCACCACGACGGCCTCCGGCACACCGTGCGCGTCGAGCGTGTCCGCGATGTGCCGTACTACGTCGGGGAGCGTCCAGTGGGAGATGCCGGGAGAGCGGCCGTGTCCGGGAAGGTCGACGGCGAGGACGCGGTGCCCGGAGGTGAGCTGGGCCGCCGAGGCGTCCCAGTCGGTGAGCGACCGTCCGTAACCGTGCAGGAGAACCAGTTGAGGGCCGTCGCCCCCGTAGTCATGAACATTCAGAAGCGTCATCGGGCTTCACTCTAGAGGGGGGCGCACAGCATTTCGAACACGTTTATGTCGTCACCGGGTGCCCTTGGCCGAACTCGAAGAAGCGTTCGCCGCGCCCCGTGATCCATGTGCTCTTCTGCTGTCGGCCAAGACGGTCGCGTCTCCCGCGACATGGGCGGCACGATCACCACATGCGACCGATCTTCGTTCTCGTGCACAGTCCGTCCGTGGGCCCCTCGACCTGGCACCCTGTGGCCGAACATCTGACGGCGGCGGGACACCAGGTACGGGTGCCGTCGCTGCTGCACGTAGGCGCCGGTGCTCCGCCCTTCTGGCCCCGCGTGGTGGACGCCGTCCGCGCCGATCTGCGACATGTCCCGGCCGACGTCCCCGTCACGTTGGTGGTACACAGCAACGCAGGCTTGTTTCTCCCGGCGATTCGTACGGGCCTCGACCATCCGGTGACCAGCTCGATCTTCGTGGATGCGGCACTGCCGGCCCGCATCGGACCGACCCCTGTCGCCGCACCCGAGTTGCTGGAGTTCCTCCGCCCGATGGCTGTGAACGGCAGGCTGCCGCGCTGGACCGACTGGTGGGACGAGGTAGACGTCGCACCCATGTTCTCCGATCCGGCGATGCGGCAGACAGTCGTCGAGGAGCAGCCCACCCTGCCGCTGTCCTACTACGAGCAGCACATCCCGGTCCCCGAGGCTTGGGACGACCATCCCTGTTCCTACCTGCTGTTCGGCCCTCCCTACGACGACCTCGCCGCCGAGGCGCGTGAACGCGGATGGCGCGTGGCGCATCTGCCCGGCGCACACCTCCATCAGATCATCGATCCCGCCGGCACGGCCCGGCACCTCGTCGAACTGGCCACGACGGCCTGAGCGACTTTCCCCTCCCACCGGCACCGCGCGCGGCACCCGCGGTGGCGCCCCGTCCGACCTGACTCGTAGGGCGTCTGCGGGCGCGGACGACGGATCGGATCACGCGGCCGAGGTGATCGCTCGGATGACGGACGAGATTCCGGGGGCAGGGCGGCCGGGAAGGCGCGCCAGGAGAATCCGGCGGACCTCCGGGGGTACTCCGTCCACGCGCAGCAGGCTCACGCCGTGCGGCAGCACCGCCGACATGCGGGACGGGACGGTCGTCACGCCGAAGCCGCCGGCTACCAGGTGCAGCTTCGTCAGCCAGTCGCTCGCGGTGTGGACGATGCGTGGCCGTCCGGGCAGGCCGGGCCAGACGCCGAGCAGGGGTTCGGCGCTCGATGACGGGGTGGCGATCCAGGGGGCGTCGACCAGCTCGTCGACGTGCACCGTCGTGCGGCCGGCGAACATGCCGAGGGTCGGCGCCGCTACGAGCAGTTCGGTGTCCTCCACCGTTTCGACGTGCAGCCGGGGGGACTCGCCGTCCGACGGCCGGTGCGGCGGGCGGGACGTCAGTACGGCGAGGTCGATCGAGCCCGCCCGCAGGGCCCGGATCAGTGCGGGTGTGGTGCCCTCGCGCGTCGTGACCGTGATGTGCGGGCCGGCCGCCGCGAGCCGTGTGAGCACAGGGGGCAGGATCACCGCCCCGGCGCTGGGGAACATCCCCAGCCGTACCTGTTCCGTCTGTGAGGAGGTGCCCGTGAGTTCCTGCTCGGCCTCCGCGACGGAGTCGAGGATGGTGCGGGCATGTCGCAGCAGGGTCAGGCCGGCTGGTGTGAGGTGCACCCCGTCGAAGCGGCGCTCGAACAGGACGGCGCCCGCGCTGCGTTCCAGGGCCGCCGCCTGACGTGAGACCGCCGACTGGGTGTAGCCGAGCTGGGAGGCCGCCGCGGTGAAGCTCCCCGACTCGGCGACCTGCCGCAGAACCCGTAGAGCGGTACTGGAGAAGTCCATGCGCACTACGCATACCACAGATGCGAGATCGTCGCTTGGCGCATGCCCTCCGCCCTCCTAGCCTCAAGTCGAACCATCGAGGAGGCAGGCAGATGCGAGCAGCAGTCCTGAACAAGTTCGGTGCCCCGCTCACCGTGCAGGAGGTACCCGAGCCCTTGGCGGGCGGCGGCGAGGCGGTGGTCGAGGTCCTGGCGGCCTGTGTCCCCCCGTACGCCGATGAGGTCTTCGGCGGCAGGCGGAACTATCCGCTCGAACCCCCCGTCGTCCCCGGCCCCGGCGGAGTGGGCCGGGTCGTCGGTGTCGGCCCGGACGCCACCCGGCTGCGCATCGGCGACCTGGTGTGGGTCGACCCGACGGTGCGCTCCCGTGACGACACCCTGACCCCTGACATCACACTGCAGGGCTGGAGCTCCCGCGGCGAGGGCGGCGCCAGGCTCGCCCGGCACCTGCACGACGGGTCGTTCGCCGAACTCATGCGGGCCCCCACGGAGAACGTCCACCCGCTGCCCGCAGAAGCGGAGCAAGACCTGACACTCTGGTCCGCGCTCGGCGTGTACGTCATCCCCTACGGAGGACTACTGGCGGGCGGGCTCGAAGCCGGCGAGACGCTGCTCGTCAGCGGGGCCACCGGAAATCTGGGCAGCGCCGCGGTCGCCGTGGCGCTCGCGATGGGAGCCGGTCGGGTGATCACGCCGGGCCGCAACCGCATCGTCCTCGACCTCCTCGCCGACCGGTTCGGCTCGCGCGTGCGCCCGGTCGAACTGACCGGTGACCAGGCTGCCGACGTCGCGGCGATGTCCGCTGCCGCCGAGGGCCCCATCGACATGGTGATCGACCTGCTCCCGCCCGCCGCGCCCAGTTCGGCGGCGCGCACGGCGGCCATGACCGTCCGGGAGTACGGCCGCGTCGTCCTCATGGGCGGTGTCGGCATGCTCGGCGGCGCGGACCTCGCCCTCCCGTACCCGTGGATCATGCGCAACTCGGTCACCGTGCGAGGGCAGTGGATGTACCCCCGCTCGGCGAACACCGGCATGATCCGCCTCCTGGCGTCGGGTGCACTCGATCTCGGTGCCGAACGAGTGCGGACCTTCCCCCTCGATGCCGTCAACGACGCCGTCGAGCACGCCGCCGCGCATGGCGGGCCGTTCCACCGCACCGTCCTCACTCCGTCCGGCGGTTGAGGGCACCGGCTGCCGCCCGGGCCCGCTTCCGTGCGCCATCGGAGGGAACGCGGTCCGCGCCTGCCTGTGGCTGCCGCGTGTGCCGCCCCACCTCACGGAAGAATGGCCCTGATCTGCAGGCAGGCACAGGTTCGTACGACGCAGAGGGGACCTGACGGCATGGACACAGCAAGGCGTCCGGACCGTAGAGCTGTGCTGGTCGGCTCACTGGCGGGCGCCACGGTCGCCCTCGCGGGATGCGCATCGACGAGCGCCGCCACCGCCACGTCGACGACCCGCCCTGCGCCCTCGCCGCGCCCGACGACGCCCGCCACCGCGTTCGCGAGACTGATGGACGGCAATGAACGCTGGGTGAGCGGAAGACTTCAGCACCCCGACCGGGACCCGGACCGGCGTCAGCTCGTGGCTCAGGAGCAGGAGCCCTTCGGGTCGGTTCTCTCGTGCATCGATTCCCGGGTACCGCCGGAACTTCTCTTCGACACCGGACTGGGTGACCTCTATGTGATGCGCACGGGCGGGCAGGCGGTCGGTCCGGTGGTCACCGGTTCCGTCGAGTACGGCCCCATGACGAGTGCCACCCCGCTCATCGTCGTCCTCGGGCATCAACGCTGCGGCGCCATCAAGGCGGCGTACCAGTCCCTGCACGACAGCAAACCGCTGCCCGGCAACCTGCAGGCGATTGTCAAGGCTCTGCGGCCGGCGTACGAGCAGGCGGTGAAGGAAGGCGGCGCCGACCCCGTCGAGACGATGACCCGAGCCCAGGTCAAGCTGACCGCCACCGAACTCCGCGCCAACGCGGACCTCGCCCCTCTGGTACGCAAGGGCTCCCTGGCGGTGGTCGGCGCGTACTACTCACTCGACACAGGCAAGGTGGAGGTGCTGTCCGGCAAGCCCTCGTGAGGGGTCCGCGCAGGTCGCCGATGCCGTCCTGCTGTCGGTCGGGTGCGGCGACACGGTGAGTGTGTACACGCCATCCATGTCACAGGTCTGTCCTGACGCCCCTTGCCCCGCAACGGGACTGACGGTGGTTCAGTCTGAACCGTCAGGAGTCCGCACACCAGGAGCGGAACCCGGCCGGAGGAGAGAACATGCGCGTTCGGCGGATCTCGGCACTCACCCTTGCCGCTGTGGCTGTCGGCCTGTCGCTCACGGCCTGCGGCAAGGGCGGCGACAGCGCCTCACCCTCACCCTCGTCCAGTTCGTCCGCCTCCACGGGCACCGCGCGGCCCGCCACCGCCACCGCCAGGACCAGCCACGGCTCCCCGCACGCCAAGCCGTCGGGCACCCCCAAGAAACCTGGCGTGAGTTGCACCAACCAGATCGACTACGCGGGTGACGCGAGGTCCAACGCTGAGATCAACACCATCGGCGAGCGGACCGGCTACTGCCCGCCCGTACAGCATTAGGTGGCGTTGCGCCGCGGGACCGTACGGCTCGAGTCGTCCGGTCGGGTAGCCGTAAGAGACCCGCCCCGTTCGACGGGACGTAACCATCGCTTCTCTGCACCGGCATGGCTTGGATTCAGCCTTGGTGCCGTTCAAAAGCCGTATCGGCGGCGCCCCGCGTGGGCCGTTTGAGGAGAAGCGAAAACGATGTTTCCTGTGAACCGGCGCAATCTCGGCGTATTCGCCCTTGGTGCCGCCTCTGTTCTTGTTCTGGCAGGCTGCGGTTCGAGTGCCGCCTCGAAGTCTGCCACGTCGTCGGACGGAAAGGGAGCAGGTAGCCTCGTCATGGCCGCCGTTCCCGCCGAGAACTCCACGGACCTTCAGGCCTCCTACGGGGCCGTGATCAAATTGCTGGAGAAGGAGACCGGCAAGAAGATCGTCTTCCAGAAGGCGACGAACTACGCAGCCGTCATCGAGGGACAGCGTTCGGGCAAGATCCAGATTGCCGCGTACGGGCCGTTCTCCTATGTCCAGGCGAAGAGCTCCGGTGTGCAGGCGACCCCGGTCGCAGCCGGTGTCGAGACGAAGGGCGCGGCCCCCGGATACCGTTCCTACGGCATCGTCAGGACGGGCTCGCCGATCAAGGACCTCAAGGGCTTCAAGGGCAAGAAGGTCTGCTTCGTCGACCCGAACTCCACCTCCGGCTACCTCTACCCGCACGCAGGACTGATGGATGCCGGGGTGGACGTGGACAAGGGCATCACCTCGGTGATGGCCGGCGGCCACGACGCCTCCGTGCTCGCAGTGAAGAGCGGCCAGTGCGACGCCGGATTCGCCTACGACACCATGGTCGACAAGCAGCTGATCGAGAAGGGGCAGCTCAAGAAGGGCGAGATCACCACGGTGTGGAAGTCCGAGATCATCCCCGGCTCCCCGGTCGCGATCAGTGACGACCTCGACACCGCCCTGAAGCAGAAGATCGCCGACGCCTTCCAGAGCAAGGCCAATACCGACTATCTGAAGGCCCACGGGTTCTGCTCCGGCAGCGGGAAGTGCGAGGTCGACGACGCCGGCGACTGGGGTTTCGCAAAGGTGGACGACGCCGACTACGACGGTGTCCGCAAGGTCTGCGCGGTCACCAAGGACAAGCAGTGCGTGAAGTCCTGACCAGCGTGGCCGGATGACGCGGAATTTCTCGGACAACCGGGATTGCGGAGTTCACCGTCCCGCAATTCCGGTTGTCCCGACGGCAGTTGAGTTCACCGGAAGAAGCGGAGCGACCCATGGCCACGGAGCATCCACCCGACACCGTTGTGCGGTTCGACGGCGTCAGCAAGCAATTCGATTCCGAGGTGCTCGCCCTCGACGATGTCTCACTGAGCGTTCGGGCCGGGGAAATGGTCGTGCTGCTGGGGCTCTCCGGCTCCGGCAAGTCGACCCTGCTGCGCCATGTCGACGGGCTGCAGCGAGCCACCAGCGGAACGGTCACCGTCCTCGGCACCGATGTGGGCCGTGCCCGCGGGGCCGGACTGCGCCGGCTGCGCCACCGTATCGGCTTCGTCTTCCAGCAGTTCCACCTCGTCGGCAGCCTCACGGTGCTGGAGAACGTGTGCACCGGTGCGCTCGGCCGCCTGCGCGGCCCGCGCCTCGGGCTGCTGAGCTATCCGCGGACGGTGCGGCACGAGGCGCTGCGTCACCTCGACCGGGTGGGCCTGCTGAGCCAGGCGTTCCAGCGGGCGGACACCCTCTCCGGCGGTCAGCAGCAGCGGGTCGCCGTGGCGCGCGCACTGATGCAGCGGCCGCAGATCCTGCTCGCCGACGAGCCCGTGGCCTCCCTCGACCCCGAGTCCTCGGCGCAGATCATGCGGCTCATCAAGGAGATCGGCGAGGAAGAGGGGCTCACCGTGTTGTGCAGCCTGCACCAGGTCGACCTGGCGTTGTCCTGGGGGCACCGGATCATCGGCCTGCGCGCCGGACGGGTGCTGATGGACAGCCCGGTGTCCGCTCTGACACGGGACGACGTGATGTCCGTCTACGCGCGGCTGGGAGTCGCGACCCCGGCGGTCCTCACGGCCAAGGCCGGGTGAACCCGTGACCGTTGCGACCGCGGTGGCTCCCACGCCGCCTTCCCCGCCCCCGCCGGCGGACCCCGCCACCGCTCCCCGGACCCTGCCCAGGCCCCGAGCGGGCGGCGTCGCCGCGGTGCTCGTCATGACCGCGCTGGCCGGGTTCGCCTGCTGGGCCTTCGCCGACCTGCGCATCAACGCCGCCACCCTCGTCGACAGTGCCTCGAACGCGGTGGACTTCACGCGGCGGATGGTCCCGCTCGACTTCCCGCCCGTCGCCGAGGTACTGCGGCTGTGCGGACAGACCATGGCCGTCGTGGTGTGCGCGACGCTGCTGTCGGTGCTGCTCAGCGTTCCGGTGGCGGTACTGGCCGCCGGCAACACCACCCCGCACCCGAGCGCCCGGTTCGCCGCGCGCGCCGTCATCGTGCTGGCGAGGGCCGTACCGGACGTGGTGCTCGCGATCGTCTTCTTCCGCGTCTTCGGTCTCGGCGCCCTGACCGGCGTGCTGGCCATGGGCCTTCACTCGGTCGGCATGGTCGGCAAGATGTACGCCGACGCGATCGAGCAGATCGACGAGGGGCCGCGCACCGCCGTCCGCGCCACCGGCGCGGGCCGCCTCCAGCAGCTGGTCTCCGGTGTGCTGCCGCAGGTGCTGCCCTCCCTGGTGGCCAACGCCCTCCACCGGCTGGACATCAACCTGCGGATCTCGGTGCTGCTGGGCTTCGTCGGCGTGAACGGCCTCGGCTACGAGATCGCCGGCGCCCTCAACGCCCTGAACTACCGGCGCGGCATGGCACTCGCGCTGATCGTGCTGCTGCTGTGCGTGCTGGTGGAACTGCTCTCCGGGACGATACGGCGGGCCCTGCTGCGAAACGCCGCAGCGGGCGGGCGGGCGAGGGGTGTCCGCGGCGGGGGAGCCCGTACGGCAGGGGGCAGGACCGGCCTTGTCCGTACGGTCCCTGCGCCGATCGCCGCCGCTCCGGCCGCCGCTGCCCGTGCCGCCGCCACCCGTGTCAGCCCGCCGTGGAACGCCCGCCGCGTGCGCCGTACCGCCTACGCGGCCATGACCCTGCTGGCGCTGGCCGCCTCCGTGTGGGGCGCCGGTCTCGCACCGGGGCAGTTCTTCGGGGCGCTCGGCAACATCGGCCGTACGCTCGGGCTGTTCTGGCCGCCGAAGACCGGCGGCATCCTGCCGGACCTGCTGTCCGACCTCTTCGACACGGTCGAGATCGCCTTCGCCGCGACCCTGATCGGACTCGTGCTGGCCCTGCCCGTCGGCGCGCTGGCCGCCCGCAACGTCGCGCCCTCGCCCGCGACGGCCGCGGTCTTCCGGGTCGTGGTGGTGCTGGTCCGCGGCATCCCCGAGCTGGTCCTCGCCATCGTCTTCGTGGTGATCACCGGCCTCGGCCCGGTGGCCGGCGCGCTGGCGCTCGGCATCGGCGCGGTCGGGCTGCTGGGCAAGCTCGTCGCCGACTCCCTGGAGGAGGTCGACCCGGGGGTCGAGGCGGCGCTGCGGGCGACCGGTGCGGGGCGCTGGCAGGTGTTCTGCTCGGCGACCCTGCCGCAGGCCGCGCCCGCGCTCGTCGGGCATGTCCTCTACCAGCTCGACGTCAACATCCGCTCCGCCACACTGCTGGGCATCGTCGGGGCGGGCGGCATCGGGTTCGATCTGCTCAACGCCTCGCGGGTGCTGGACTTCGGGGTCGTCACCACTGTGCTGGTCCTGGTGTTCGCCACCGTGCTCGCCGTGGAGCTGCTCGCGGTGTGGCTGCGTCGCGTCGTCCGCTGACGGCGCTCCGCCCCCCCCGCACGCCTTCATGCACGTCGTTGCGTACGGGGCTCTCCACCATGGATTCCAAGGCCGAGGGCCGGTTCGAATCGTGAAACAACTGTCACGGCTGTTCATGTTCTCGGCCGTGCTCGTTGGTCGGCAGCAGGTTGTCCGGACGAGTTGGCCGAGCAGAGTTCGTCGTGTGAGTGCGACCAGGTATCTCGAGATCGCGGAGCAGCTGTCCGCCGAGCTGGCCGAGTGCCCCCGTGGCACACGGGTCGCCAGCGAGGCCGAGATCGCCCGACGGTTCGGCGTGGGCCGGGCCGCCGCACGGGCGGCGGTGCAGGAACTGGAGCGCAGGTTCGTCGTCCGCCGGACCCAGGGGGCGGGCACGTTCGTCAACCGGCGCATCGACTACGTCATCTCGCGCAGTGCCCCGCCGTCGTGGTCCGCCACGATCTCGGCGGCGGGTGCCACACCGCGCGCCCTGGTCAAGTCGGTGCGCACGATCCCGCTGCCCGCCGATCTCGCGGACCGGTTCGAGCGGCCCGCCGGCTCGCCCGTGCACGAGGTGGTGCGCGAGTTCTACATCGACGACCTGCTCGCCTCCTGGAGCCACGAGTGGATCCCGGTGGCGGAGGTGCCCGACCTGGACCTGGCCCTGCACGCCGTCGACTCCGTCGACCTGGTGCTGCGCCAGATGGTGCGGGTGCGGCCGACCCGGGCCTGGTGCCGGGTCAGCATCGACGTCCCGCCGGCGGAGGTCCTGCGCGCCCTGCGCATGGAGAGCAGCCTGCCCGCGTGGCTGGTGGAGAGCGTCAGCCGCGACGAGGCGGCCGGCAACGTCCTGATGTGCAGCCGTACCTGGACCCGAGCCGACGCCCTGCGTGTCGTGGTCGAACTGGACGAACGGGCCCTCGGTGACGAGGGCGTGAGCGGGCCGGCCGGCGGCATCGCAAAAGGGCTGAGCCAAGCAGACATACCGTAAGAAATAGGGAGTAGTGGTGACAAACGAGTTGAGCAGGGAGCGTCGCTGCGCCCTGCTGGCCGAGGCCCAGAGGGCCGAACTGATGGAACTGGCCGACGCATGCCTCGCCGACGGCGCTCAGGTACGGCTCCTGGTGGGGCCCGAGGTCGGCTGTGTGACCGCTCAGGTGCGCGAACCGGTCCTGGCGCAGCGGTTTCTCCTCGGTGACGTCCTGGCCTGCCGGGCCGAGGTGGAGTTCGCCGGCCACCGTGGCTGGGCCATGCGCCTCGGTGACGACCGCGCGGCGGTGCTGGCCGCCGCCGTGCTGGACGCCGAGGCGCAGTCCGGCCGCCCGCTGGCCGCCGACGTCGACCTGCTGTGCGAGCGGGTCGCGAGCCGCCGGGAGCTGCGGGAGAGCCGGGAGTGGGCGGAACTCGCCCCGACCGTCGTCGAGTTCGAGGAGTTGACGTGACCGCTGTCGAGATGGCACCGGCACCCGCCGGGGACGCCTCCGGTACCGCGACGCGGGTGACGGCGGCCAAGCTGGACCCCGCCCAGGCGCACGGAGTCTTCCGCGCCGTGCTCGACGCGCTGGCGCGACCGGGCACCGTGAGCCGGTTCCCCGCGGGCACCGGCGGCGTCGTGCCGTCGGCACTGCTGCCGGTCCTCGCACTGGCCGACCTCGGCACCGGGGTCTGCGTCCTGGAGGAGGACGGTTCACGGCGCTGGTCGGACGTGGTGGGCGTGGCCGCCAACGCCCCCGCCGCGCCGTTGGAGAAGGCCCGGCTCGCCGCCGCCGTACGACCTGTCGCACCGCAGGAGATCCTGCGGCTCGCCCGGGGCGCGGCCGACGCGCCGGAGGACGGCGCGCTGCTGTGCCTGCCGGTGGCCGCGCTGGAGGGCGGGCCGCACGCCTGGCGGCTGTCCGGGCCCGGCGTGCCGGGTGAACGGGACGTCGCCCCGCGGGGTGTGCCGGACGGTTTCGTCGAGGCACGCGCCGAAGCCGTCGGCGGCTTTCCCGCGGGGGTCGATCTGCTGCTGATCACACCCGACGGCCGTGTCATGGGCCTGCCGCGCAGTACCGCCCTCACCGTCGTGGCCGAAGCCGAAGCCGAAGCCGAAGCCGAAGCCGATGCCGGGGGAGCGATCCCCGTCGCGTCCGAGGAGGAGAACTGATGGGGTACTCGGGAGCACGCGGAGGACTGGAGGCGATCCTCGCCGCCGAGGATCTGGTCCGCCGCAAGCGTGACCACGCGCCCGCGCCATGGGCGTCCACCGAGCAAATCACCGCCCGTTTCCGGCTCGCCGTCGACCGGGTGATGGGCGAGGCCGGCCTCTACGACGAGCCGACCGCGGCCGCCGCCTTCCGGCAGGCCGAGGGCGACACCCTGGAGGCCTCGCACCTGCTGCGCGCCCAGCGCTCCACCCTCCCGAGGCTTGCGGTGAGCGAGCCCGTCGACCCGGACGAGATGACCGTACTGCGCCGCATCGTGCCGGCGTTCCGCGAGCCCGACGGCCCGCAATTGCTGGGCCGCACCTCGGACTACACCGGCCGGCTGCTGGAGCGGCCCGAGGGCCCGCCGCAGCCGCCGCCCGAGACCGCCGCACCCGGGGCAGCCGCCGGCCCCGCGGAGCGCACCGAGGCGCAACGCAGGCCGGGCCGGTTCCTGGACCTGCTGCGCAAGAACGACCTGGCCGTCGAGGGGCGGACGGCGGACGACCCGGAGCCGTACGACATCACCCGCAAGCCCGCCCGGCCGCCCGCCGAGCGCTCCGCCGTCCTGGCCGCCATGGCCCGCGCCGAGTCCGGGGCGCTGGTGGCCCTGTGGTACCGCTCGGTCCTCGGTCCTGACGGCGACGTGCACGAGATCACCCTGGGCGAGCTGCGGCACGGCCGCCTGCCGCTGCGCGTACGCCACCCGCACACCGGAAACCCCGTGGCCGTCGGCGAGTTCCGGGTCACCGAGGCCGAGGCCGTCGAGGACCTGGACGGCGCGGACGAGGACCGCACGCGCTTCGACGTGGGCTACGGCCTGTGCTTCGGCCACAACGAACGCAAGGCCATCGCCATGGCCAACCTGGACATCGCCAACCGACGCTTCGGGCGCAGCGGGCCCCTGGAACAGCTGCTGCTGCTCACCATCGACGGCCTCGACTCGGGCGGCTTCCTGGAGCACCTGAAGCTCCCTCACTACGTCACCTTCCGCTCGATGGTCGAGCGCAAGCAGGCGATGCGGGCGGCCGCCGAGGCGGGCGAGGACCCGCCGGCACGTGTCGCCGAGCCCGCCGGAAAGGACTGCCGATGAACACCACGACGTACGACACCCCGCAGTCTCCGCAGGCGTCCCGCGTCGGCGCGCTCGTCGCCGCGGCGGACGCGGGCGGCCCGGCCGCCGGGCTCCTCGACGAGGACGCCAAGCGCGAGATCCGCAGGGCCTGCCTCGCCGCGGTGTGCGTGCCCGGCTACCAAGTCCCCTTCGGCTCCAGGGAGATGCCGGTGGCGCGCGGCTGGGGCTCGGGCGGACTGCAGGTCACCCTGGGCGTGATCGGCACCGACGACACGGTGAAGGTGATCGACCAGGGCGACGACGCCGGGGTCAACGCCACCAACCTGCGCCGCATGATCGCGCAGACCACCGGATGCGGCGAGTCCGCCGACACCCGCGAGGCCACGGTCGTACAGACCCGGCACCGCGTCCCCGAGGAGGCCCTGGACGACCGGCACGTGCTCGTCTACCAGGTGCCGGTGCCCGAACCGCTGCGCGGTGTGCAGAAGTCGGTGGCCGAGTGCGCGCGGATGCACGCCGAGGGCGACTACTCCGCGATGTGGGTCAGCCTCTACGAGGACATCGTCCGCAACGGCATGATCACGGCGAGCACCGGCTACCCGGTGCTGGTCGGCGGCCGCTATGTGATGGCGACGAGCCCCATCCCGCGCTGGGACGTGCCCCGGCTCCACCAGGCCGAGCACCTCAATCTCTTCGGCGCCGGCCGTGAGAAGCGCATCTACGCGGTGCCCCCGCACACCGAGGTCCGGCCCCTCACCTTCGACGACGTGCCCTTCGAGGTCGAGCACGAGCCGGGCGGGCGCTGCAAGTTCTGCGGCAGCGACGACGTCTACCTCGTCAACGCCGGTACCGAAGGCGCCTTCGCCTGCAGCGACACCGAGTGGTGCGCCCGGGTCCAGGCGGGGGACGCCGACACCGCCGCCCACCGGGAACGCGCCCCGCTGGCGCTGCTGCCCGATCCCACGGCCCGCGCGGGGCGCCGCGGCGCGCCCGCGCTGCGTGCCGCCGCTGCCGACGATGCTCCCGAGCCCGTGCGCAGGCCGGCGGCCGGCGGTCCCGAGTGGGCCCTGCGCGTCGACGGCATCGGCAAGGTGCACGGCGCGGGCGGCGCGGCCGCCGTACCCGGCACGGGCCCCGAGCACGGCACCGCCATCAGCCCGTCCACCGGCGCCGTGGTGGCCGCCTGGGACGTCTCCTTCGACGTCGCGCCGGGCGAGGCCCTGGGCCTCATCGGCGAGTCGGGCTCCGGCAAGTCCACCGTGCTGCGCTGCGTCATCGGCGACGAACCGGCCACGGCCGGCCGGGTCCACCTCGCCTCGGTGGACGGCGGCGCGTCCGAGGTGCTCGCGCTGCCCCCGGCCGTACGGCGACGGCTGCGCATCGACTCGATGGCCGTGGTCTACCAGGACCCGGCCGCCGGACTGGACCTGCGCGTCTCCGCCGGCGGCAACATCGCCGAGCGGCTCACGGCGGCGGGCTGGCGCGGCTACCACGCCATCCGGCGCCGCGCGGGCGAACTGCTGGACCGGGTCGAGGTCCCGCTGTCCCGCATGGACGACCCGGTGCACACCTTCTCCGGCGGCATGCGGCAACGCGTGCAGATCGCCAAGGCACTGGCCACCGAGCCGCCCGTGCTGCTGCTCGACGAACCCACCACCGGTCTCGACGCCTCCGTCGCCGCCGGCGTGCTCGACCTGCTGCGCAGCCTGCTCGCCGAGCGGGACGTCGCCGCCGTGGTCGTCAGCCACGACTTCTCCGTGATCGAGGCCCTCACCGACCGCACGCTCGTCATGCAGACGGGCCGGGTCGTCGAACGGGGCCTGACCGACCAGCTCTTCCACGATCCCCACCACCCCTACACCCAGCGGCTCGTCGCCGCGGCACGGAGGTGAGCCCGGTGACCACCACCCACCCCTCGTCCCGGACGCAGGACGCCGTCCTCTCGGTACGCGCCCTGCACAAGTCCTTCACCCTGCACAGCATCGACGGCCGGATCGTGCCCTCGCTGCACGGCGTCGACCTCGATGTGCACACCGGCGAGCACGTCGCCCTCGCGGGCCCGAGCGGCGCCGGCAAGTCCTCGCTGCTGCGCTGCATCTACCGCACCTACCTGCCGGACTCCGGTTCGGTACGACTGCGCACCGCGGCCGGACCGGTCGAGCTGACCACGCTGGGCGACCGGGAGATGGCCCGGCTGCGCGGCCGGGAGTTCGGCTACGTCTCGCAGTTCCTCGCCGCCCCGCCGCGCACCGGCCCGCTGGAAGTGGTCGCCGCGACCGGCCGGCGGCGCGGGCTCGACCGGGCCGAGGCGCGCGAGGCCGCGGCGGCCGCGCTGCACCGGCTCAACCTCGACGAGACGCTCTGGGACGTCGACTGCGGCGTCCTGTCCGGCGGTGAGCGCCAGCGCGTGAACCTCGCCGCGGGCACGGTGGAGCCGCCCCGTCTGCTGCTCCTGGACGAGCCGGTCTCCGCGCTGGACCCGGCCAACCGGGAGGCCGCGCTGGCGCTGATCGACTCGCTGGCGGGGCAGGGCGTCGCCGTCCTCGCCGTCTTCCACGACATGGACGCCATCCGGCAGTTGGCGTCCCGGGTGGTGTTCGTCGCCGACGGCCGGATCGCTCGGCAGGGCGCGCCCGCGGAGCTGCTGGAGGCGGTGGCATGAGCACGGGAGTGATCAGCGGGGGACAGGCGCCGGCACCGGGCTGGACCCTGGGCGTCCCGCCCTCGGACTACGTGCTCGGGCACGTACGGGCGGTCCTTGCGAACCGGGTGCTGGACGACGCCCTCGTCGCCGTGCGCGACGGCCGGATCGCCGCCGTCGAACCGCACCCGGCCGGTCTGGAGGCCGACGTCGACGGGCAGGGGCTGCTGTGCCTGCCCGGCCTCGTGGACGTGCACAGCGACGGACTGGAGAAGGAGCTGCTGCCGAGGCCCGGAGCCGAACTGCCCATGGAGTTCGCGCTGTTGTCCTTCGAGGGCAAGCTGCGCGCGGCCGGCGTCACGACGGCGTTCCACGGCGCGGCGTTCGAGGAGAGCGGCGGGCGCGGCGTCCGCCGCACGCTGGACAACGCACGGCGCATCTGCGCGGCCGTGGCGAGCCGCGGCGCCGACGGCCTGGTGGACCACCGGATCCTGCACCGGCTGGACGTCCGCTGCCCGGAGGGCCTGGCCGGACTCCGGCAACGGCTGGCGGACATCGGCGGCACCGGCCGCGGCCCGGTCCTGGTGTCGCACGAGGACCACACCCCGGGCCAGGGCCAGTACACGGACCGCGCCTACTACGAGCGGTATCTCGTCGGCACCCGCGGGGTCACCGAGGACGAGGCCCGCGCCTACGTCGACCGGCTGATCGTGGACCGCGACGGCCGGCTCGACGTCCGCGAGGAGGCCCTGGACTGGCTCGGCGAGCAGGCCCGCGCGGGCCGGATCCGGCTGCTCGGCCACGACCCCAGCTCGCCGCACGAGATCGAGGAACTGTGCGAACGGGGCGGTGCGGTCGCGGAGTTCCCCACCACGGTGACGGCCGCGAAAGCCGCACGCGAGCACAGTATGCCCGTCGTGATGGGCGCGCCGAACGTCCTGCGCGGCCACTCGCACAACGGCAACGCCTCAGGCCGCGAGCTGGTCGCCCGCGGCCTGGTCACCGCGCTCGCCTCCGACTACCTGCCGTCGGGGCTCCTCGGCGCGGCCCTGCTGCTCGCCGAGGAGGGGCTCGCGCCGCTGCCCGATGCGGTCGGTCTGGTCACCGGCGGAGCCGCGGACGTGGCGGGGCTGACGGACCGCGGCCGGCTGGCGCCGGGGCTGCGCGCCGACCTGGTGCTGGCCGAGCCCGGTCGGCCCTGGCCCGTGGTCGCTGCGGTCCTGCGGGCCGGCACCGGAGGTGACGCGGCATGAGCGGCCTCATCCCCTGGCCGGTGCCGGAACCGCACCTTCCGTCCGGCGTCCACCCGGCGCTGGCCGACGCGACCCGGGCCGCCGTGCGCGCCTTCCGGGCCGCGCGCGAGAAGTACGACCGGGCCCAGCTGGCCGAGAAGGTCCAGGTGGGCGCGGACGGCACGCCGACGATGCGGCTGGACATCCTGGTGGACACCGCGATCGCCGAGGTCGTGGACGCCCACGGGATCAACCTGCTCAGCGAGGAGCTGGGCAGCATCGACAACGGCTCCGCCGTCACCCTCGTCACCGACCCGGTGGACGGCACCGCGAACGCCGCCTCGGGCGTCCCGCTGTCCGCCTTCACGGGCGTCATCGCGGTGGACGGCGTGCCGGCCGAGGCGCTGACCTGCTGGCTGGACACCGGGCGCTGCTGGCACACGGTGGCGGGGCAGCCGTCGCCGTACCGCACGAGCGGCCGTACGGAGCTGAACGGCGCGGCGGTCAGTCTCCTGCGCCCCCAGCAGCACATCGCCGACGCGTGGTGGCGGGTGGCGACCCGGGCGGCCAGGATCCGGATCCTGTCGACGAGTTGCCTGGAGGCGGTGCTGGTGGCCGAGGGGTCGACGGACGCGTTCGCCGACGCGGGCTCCGACACCCACCGGATCGTCGACCTGGCCGCCGCGATGGTCACCGTCCCCGCGGCCGGCGGCGCGGTGATCGATGTGCACGGCCGCCCGCTGGAGATCGACCCCGACCTCACCCGCCGCTGGTCGGGTGTGGTCGCCGCGACACCGGCACTCGCGGAGCAACTGGCGGACGCCATCCGGGGAACGGAGCGGTCGTGAGCGCGCCGACCCCCCTCACGGACGAGGAACTGACCGCGCTCGTCGACGGCCTCGCGGGTCTGCCGTACGGCGGCGAGGCCGTCGACCAGCGCACCCATGCGCTGCAGACGGCGTGGCTGGCGGCGGACGCGGGCGCGGATGACGAGCTGGTGGTGGCCGCCGCACTGCACGACATCGGCCGCGCCCGGCCGGTGCGGGCCGAGCACCCGGGCCTGCCGCACGAACTCGCGGGCGCCGCGTTCGCCCGGCGCCGGGTGGGCGAACGGGCGGCGTGGGTCATCGCCCAGCATGTGCCGGCCAAGCGGTATCTGGTCGCCACGGACCCGGTGTACCACGCCCTGCTCAGCCCGGTGTCGGTCGCGTCCCTGAAGGTCCAGGGCGGTGCGATGGACGAGCGCGAGGCGGCGCGGTTCGCGGCGCATCCGCTGGCCGCGGACGCCGTGGCACTGCGCCGCTGGGACGACGCGGCCAAGGATCCGGACGGTCCGCTGCTGCCGATGCCGGCCCTCTTGGCGGCACATGCCCGCTGCGTCGCCGCGCTGTGAGACGGGGGGCTGGACCTGTCGGGCGAACCGGGCAGGCCTCCTGCCGACCTGACGCTCCGCCACGCCTGCGACGGACGTTCCCCGACCACCGGGCAGCGGGCGGCGAGGGCGGCCACGGCGAGGGTGCCGGCCCGCACGACCGCCGGGGCGGGACCGGCGTTCCCGGAGGCCGTCCAGCATCCCCTCCTTGCGGCGGTCGGTCCCCGGCATGGTGAGGTCAGGTGCTCGGCACGACCTATCGGTGGCGTGAGGCGCCGTCGATCATCAGGGCGAGGGTGAAGTCGAAACGGTCGTGGCCCTCGCCGGCCGTGAGCTCGGCGGCGTGACGGGTGATGTGGGGGAAGGCTTCGGGGGGCAGGTCGGCGAACCGGCGCAGAAGTTCGTCGCGGTCCAGGACCCAGACCGCGTCCTCCTGCGCCGATCGTTGGCGCACGATCGACGCCTCCAGGCAGTAGGCGGCCACGTACAGCAGGAGGGCGTCCATGGCCCAGGCGGCGGCCTGCGGGGCGACACCGCCCGCGAGCAGGATCGCCAGCATTCCTTCGCTGACGCGCAGGGTCTCGAGGTCGGTGGGGGCCATGGCGAGCGCGGCGCGGGAGATGCCGGGGTACTTCAGGTACTGGTCGCGGATCTGGACGCACACGCCGCGGATCTGCTCCCGCCAGGCCGCGGGGTCGGGCTCGGGCAGTACGAGCTCGGCGCACAGCCGCCCGATGAGCAGTTCGTCGAGGTCGGCCTTGTTGACCACGTGGGCGTAGAGCGAGGCGGGTCCGGTGTCGAGCACGCCCGCCAGTCGGCGCATGGTCAGCGCCTCGTAACCCTCTGTGGCGACGACGCCCAGCGCGGTGTCGACGACCTGCTCCACGGTGATGGGGGCCTTGCGGCGCCGTGGCCTCGCGCCGACCTCGGGATTGGGCGGCTGGTGGCGTGCCGCGCGTCGCTCTCTCGGGTTCACCCGACCATCATAGCTTGACACGAACAGTGTTCGTAGATAGAACGCTGTTCGTGTCAATGAACATGAACCAGGATGTGGACGTGACCGTGGTCGGAGCCGGGCCCGTGGGCCTCGTGCTCGCCGCGGAACTGGCGCTCTCCGGGGCGACGGTGCAGGTGATCGAGCGGCTGGCCGAGCCGAGCGAGGCGATGAAGGCGGGTTCGATCAACATGCCGACGGCCGAGGCACTCGACCGCCGCGGCCTGCTGCCCGCCGCCGAACAGGTGCAGCGAGAGACGCTCGAGCGGGTGGGCTCGTTCGCCCGCAGACCCGACGACCGACCGCCCGGGGGCGGCCGACGAGCGCCCGAGACGCGGTTCACCGGGCATTTCGCAGGCATGATCCTCGACGCCGATCTCGTGGACTGGGCCGATGACGACCTCGCCGCGCACACCGCGGCCGCCGGCGCGAGGATGGTGCCGCAACGAGAACTGGAAGAGCTACTGGCCGACCATGCCGCGCGGCTCGGCGTACAGCTGCGTCGCGGGGTGGAGGTCACCGCGCTCGAGGACACCGGCGACGGCGTGCTCGTCGGCACCACCGCCGGCACGGTACGCACCGGGTGGCTGGTCGGATGCGACGGCGGACGCAGCACCGTGCGCCGCCTCGCGGGCATCGACTTCCCCGGCACCGACCCCGAACTCACCGGACACCTGGCGGTCGTCGACATCGCCGACCCCGAGAAGCTCGCGAACGGATGGGCCTGGTCGCCCCGCGGGGCGTACCGGTACGGACCGCAACCCGGGCGGGTGGTCACCGTGGAGTTCGACGTCGACGGCGATCCCGCCGGCCTCTCCCGCGCTCGGCCTCGCCTGCGCGGGGGTACCCCCATGGCCCCGGTGACCCTGGAGGAACTGCAGACCAGTCTGCGCCGGATCTCGGGCACCGACGTCACACTGACCGCGTTGCGCGGGGCCGCGACCCGCTGGACCGACAACGCCCGCCAGGCCGCGACCTACCGGTCGGGACGGGTGCTGCTGGCGGGTGACGCCGCGCACGTGCACTCGCCGTTCGGCGGCCAGGGACTCAACCTCGGGGTCGGCGACGCGATGAACCTCGGCTGGAAGCTCGGTGCCGTGGTCACCGGGTGGGCACCCGAAGGGCTGCTCGACACCTACGACGCCGAGCGCCGTCCCCTGGGCGCCTGGGTGCTGGACTGGACGCGGGCCCAGATCGGGGTGATGCGCGGGGACGCCAAGTCGGCCGCGCTCCGGGAGGTCGTCGCCGAGCTGCTGAGCACGCGGGCGGGCACGACCTACGCGGTCAAGAAGATCTCCGGTGTCACCCAGCGCATCGACCTTCCCGGCGACCACCCGTGGGTCGGGCGCTACGTCCCCGACCTGTGGCTGAGTGACGGCTCGCGCCTGGTCGACCACGGTCACGGAGGCGGATTCCTGCTGCTCGACCGCTCCCCGGACGGCGCGTTCGCCCGCCTCGCCGCGACCTGGGCCGGGCGAGTGAGCACCGTGACCGACGACCGTGCGGCACCGACGGGGGTGCTGGTTCGCCCCGACGGAGTGGTCGCCTGGGCCTGCGACACCACCGACACCAGCGACGTCGCCGCCGTCACCGGCCTCGAGGCCGTCCTGCGCCGATGGGCCGGCGCGCCGTCGTCGCGTGCCGCCCCGGCTCACCGACCCTTCTCGTAGCGCAGCGTCTGCTGGGCGTTGAGCTGTTCGACGAGCGTGAAGACCGCCATGGCCAGCGGCTTGAGGTTCGCCGTCGGTATGTTGTCCTTCATACGGCGCAGTTCGGCGACGATCGCCTCCTGGTCGCCCTGCGGGCCGACGAGGTTCTGCTGGTCGCCGAGGGCGCCGAGGGACTTGTGGACGGCTCGCGTGCCGGGCTCGTCGTCCAGCATGGTCCGCTCGGCCGGGGCCAAGTGGTCCCAGTTCTTGAGCAGATCGGAGCCGGACGTCAGGGCGCCCAGCCAGGCGGCGCGGGTCAGTTCGACGGTGGTCCGGGTGCGGTCGTTGGCCAGACCTCGCTCGACCTGATTGCCGAAGACCCGCTCGTCGCCGCGGCCGGACATGTCCGCCGCCTGCAGCACGAGCGCGACGAACGTCTCGGGATTCGCCTGGAAGTGCCCCTTCAGGTTCTGCGGCAGCAGGCTGAAGGAGCGGGCGAAGTCCGTACGGGCCATCAGGGCCCCCGCGATCGACTTGGCGTTGGCACCCGGCTGGAGGTTCTGCCCCTGGATCAGATACGCGGCAAGGTGCATGACCAGGCCGGTGAGCGCATTGGTGTCCGACTTCGACGCCCGGAAACCCAGCTGGGGCAGCAATGCCCTGATCGCGGTGTCGGCGCCCGCCCGCGCCGCCGGGAGCTCACCGAGACCGCCCGCCGACAGGTCGGCGGACGCCTGCCCGCGCCCCTTGACCCGCGACGACCCCAGCAGGGGCACCCGCTCCATCACGCTCATCGGCTTGCGGTTGCCGAGGTAGTCGATCAGTTTCGGCAGCCGCTCCAGGCGCGCCCCGAGCGTCGCCTGCGGAGCGAAGCTCAGCGCGTTTCCGTCCGGGTAGATCCGCAGGTTCGGCCGCGGCGTCCCGCCGCCCGCGGTCACCTCCTCGGAGGGGATGTACTCATCTGCACGGCGGTCGTCGAGGGAGCGGGCCATGGCGGTCACGTTGTCCATGACCGTCCCGACGTCCGCGAGCGAGGTGAGCGGATCGGTGATCCACTCCAGATTGGAGCCGCCGGTGGGACTGGCATCCGCGGTGAGATCGAACTTGTCGCCCGCCACGACGAGTCCGTCGACGCGTCCCTTGCCGAGGTTCTCGCCCGCCAGGGGCTCCTCGGACACCTCCCCTCTGACCATCAGAGTCGCGATCAGGCTCTGCCGCTCGGTGGCGGTCACCTCGAGGTCCTGGAGACGTTGCGCACCGGCCGAGGTCAACAGGTCGTCCTGGTCGAACCACTGCGCCCGCAGCGCCGCAGCGGCGCCCCCGGCCACCTGCGCCTGCTCCTGCGTCGTGAGCCGTGTGTGGTACGGAGAGTACGGGGACAGGAAGATCTGCAGGATCTTTGCATCGATCAGCTCCTGCCGTCCCTGGGACCGCTGTGCGCGGACCGCCTCGGAGTCCGCCTCCATCCTGCGCACGTTCCACTGCGCCTCGAACTCGAAGCCGACGGCGCGCTGCACGGCATGTGTCCCGGCCGCGCCCGCCTCCCGAGGGGAACGGGACATCTGGCCGACCGGGTCCGTGTGCGCGTCGTCCCCTCTGCGCTGCGCGGACGGTAGCGGCGCCGTCATGACCCGCTTCGCGTTCGCTTCGGCCGCCCGCTCGAAGCGGTCGGAGGGATCGCTCACACGCAGTCCGTCACCGCTGTCGGTGCCGGCGACCGGGCCTTGCCGCTGCTGGATGACATGCGTCAACTCGTGGGCGAGGGTGTGCTTGTCGGCGCCCCCCGAACCGATGACGACGTTCTCTCCCGATGTGTACGCGCGCGCACCCAGCTCCTGCGCCGAGCGCCGGGCGGCGGCGCCTGTGTGCAGACGTACGCGGGAGAAGTCGGCGCCGAGGCGTGCCTCCATCTCGGTGCGCAGCGGTGCCTCCAGCGGGCGGCCCGGCGAGCGGAGCACGGCATGCGCGGCGGCACGCTGTACGGGTTCCTCATGGCTGCCGTCGCCCGCGGCGGCACGCTGCACCGGCTCCTGATGGGCATGCTCCCCCGCGTGAGCGTGAGCGTGAGCGTGCGCCTGGTCCTGGCCCTGCCGTTCGGCGAGCATCGCGGAAACGGCCCGGTTCCCGACGGCTCGCTGCAGTGAGAGGAGCCGCTGCGGAGAGAACGCCCCGGGGAAGGGCACGGGGCCTGCACTCTCCGACGAGATCTGAGCCGGGCGTTCGGGGACGGCGGACGCGGAGCGTCGCGTCGACCGCTCCGGTTCACGGCGATCCCGGCCGGGTTGCTGAACGCGCATGGCTTCTCCGATGGTTCCGACGGCTCCGACGGCGAGATCCGCGCTCCAGGATCACGGATCGCGGGGCACAGCGGAAGATCCCCGGGGGTAACAGCTGGGCAGACTTCCTGCCCTGCCCCTGCCGTGCGATCGGCAGGAGGGCCGCGCGCCCCGGAGAGACGGGCTCCCTGGAGCATGCCGATTTCGAAGTGGCCAGGCAGACCTATCCGGTCACGGACTTGTCTGCCGACTTCACAGTCAAGTCACCGTTCTTTGTCGACAGATCCAGGCGGTACCTGCCTGACGGGTCGTTCTTGAACGCCACGTTCTTGTCGCCGTTGGAGTCGTTCGCGGTGATCTGGTACTTGGCCGGTGGCGCCGTGACCGTGAGACTGCCGCTGGTCGTACGGACCTTGATGTTCTGCGGAGTGGCCGTCCGCACCGTCACCTCGCCGTTCGATGTCTGCGTGTCGATGCCGCCGCCCTTGACGCCCTTGACGTCTACGTCTCCATTGGACGTGCGCAGTTTCACCGGGCCTGTCGCGTTGGTCACCGCGATCTCGCCATTGCTTGTGTGCACGTCGACCGCCCCGACACCGGTCAGCGCGAGTCCACCGTTGGACGTGCCTCCCGTCACCGGAAGACCGGCAGGCACGGTGACGACGTAGTCGACGCCGCAGTTGTCGCCGCAGCCGGAGAGCAGCAGGACGCCGTCCCTGACGTGGAAGGACGTGCCACTCGGCTTGTCACCGTGGTAGTCGACCTTGCGGTGCACGGAGATCGTGGCGGCATCGGCCGAGGCGTCCACCTTCACACCTCCGTCCCTGTTGTCCAGACGGATCGAAGTGACTTTCTGAGGCACCTTGGCGTCGTCCTCGAAGGTCTTCTGGCTGAGGGTTGAGCACGCGGACAGCCCACTGGCTGTGAGAGCGGCCAGAGCTGTCGCAGTAAAGGTGCGCCTCTGTGGGCGTTGCATGAAAGTCCCCCGGGTGCGGCGAGTTGAAGCGTTGATCATTCACCGCGATCATACGCAGCCACACTCCCGCCCCCACTGGGGATAACCCCCCAATGTCAGGGCTGGGATGACCCTTCGCCCCCACCGTCCGCAGCGCGATCGGTGGGGGCGTTCATGTCGGCCGCACTGTCTGGTGCTGTCCGGCGACGGCTAACCCCCGTGCGTCACTGGATCGTCCAGCCCACGCTGCCAACTCCCGTGCTGTAGAACGCGCAGGAACCGGTGGACTCGCTGTACTGCCCCGGGTTCAGCGTCACCCAGTTGCCGGAGACGTCCGGAGCCCAGCCGCAGACGATCTCGGCGCGGAACGTGACGGTGTGGTCGGTGTTGTTCTGGCAGCCCGCGATGCCCACGTCCGGATCGTTGTTGTGCACCCAGCCGTCGCAGTCGACGGTCCCCGGGCCGGCGGCCTGCGCCGGAACCGCCACACCGGCGACGGTGAGGCCCACTGCGGAGACCGCGGTGGCCAGGCTCGCTGCAAGGATGCGCTTCCTGCTGTGCATGTGTACCCCCGTGAGGTCGAGTTGCTCTCTTCCTGCGATCAGTGAAGACCATCGGCACTCGGGAGTGAACCTGGGACATCCGAGGGTGCACCTGATTCAGCCCGGCAGTTCGTGGTCGAGCCGCGTCAGCTCTGCTTCGCTCAGCTCGAGTTCCGTGGCCTGGGCCGAGTCGGTGATGGAGGCCGGCCGACTGGCCCCCGGCACCGGGATCACGGCTGGGGAGCGGGTGAGCAGCCAGGCCAACGCGATCTGCTGGGGGCTGACGCCGCGCTCGGCCGCGATGCGGTGGAAAGCGGTGCCCATGGAGGTCGGGCCCGAGGGTCCGTCGAGGGAGCTGCGGGAGATACCGCCGAGGGGACTCCAGGGGAGGAACGCCAGGCCCAGCTCGGCGCTCAGCCGGAGCTGGGGCTCGCTGTCGCGGACGGCGAACGAGTACTGGTTCTGGACGGAGACGAGTCCGTCGCCGAGGATTGCGTGCGCCTGGCGGATCTGGGCGGTGGTGACGTTGGAGATCCCGGCGGCGCGGATCGTGCCGGCGTCGAGGAGTTCACGCAGGGCGCCGACGGAGTCCGCCCACGGCACAGCCGGGTCCGGCTTGTGCAACTGGTACAGGCCGATCGCGTCGACACCCAGCCGCCCGGCGGAGGCTTCGGCGGCGTGCTTGAGATGTTCGGGGGCGCCGGTGACCGTCCAGCTGCCGTCGCCGGGCCGGCCACGGCCGCCCTTGGTGGCGATCAGGACGCCGGAGGTGTCGCCGCCGCAACAGCCCAGGGCGCGGGCGATCAGCAGCTCGTTGTGGCCCACCTCGTCGGCGTGCCAGTGGTAGCTGTCGGCGGTGTCGATGAGCGTGACGCCGGCGTCGAGGGCGGCGTGGACGGTGGCGATCGCCTGCCTCTCGTCCGGGCGGTGCTCGATGGACAGCGGCATGGCACCCAGGCCGACGGCGCTGACGGTGACGTCCCCGATGGTGCGGTACTGCATGGCGTTCGGCGTTCCTCAGGTGGTGGGGGTGGCGGATGCGGTGAGAGCTTCGGCGACGGCCCCGGGAAGCCAGTCGACGGCGCGGGAAAAGGTGAAACCCAGTTCCTTCGCACGGGTGTTGCTCATGGCGTAGTGGCGGTCACAGGAGAAGGGCGAAGCCGTCTCACCGGCAGAGACCACCCGGTAGACGGGCTTTCGGCCGACCTGTGCGGCGACCGTCGCGGCAAGGTCGCGTACCTCGAGCAGGCCGTCGGAGCAGGCATTGACCGCACCGGTGAAGTCGGCAGCGGTGGCCGCCCACAGCAGCAGGCGCGCCAGCTCCTCGTAGTGGATGAACACCGTCGGCAGCGCTTGCGCGTGCACAGGGATCTCTTCGCCCCGGCGGATGCGCTCGGTGTAGTACGCCAGCCGGCCGGTGAACTCCTGTGCACCGCCGCCGAGTACGTGCGCGCTGCGCACTGAGGCGAACGCGAAGCCGCCGGTCCGGGTGAAGACGGCCTCAGCCTGGCGCTTGCCCTCGGCGTAGTGCGCCTCCAGGTATGCCTCGTCGTGCCAGGGCAGGTCCATGGCCACGAGCCAGGTGGCCGGGTCCACGCCGTCCTCCGGCACCGGGGTGCCCGTCGGCGCAGTCGGCAGCGCGGCGGTCGCAGGGTCGTAGACCTCGATCGTGGAGGTCATGACATAGCGCCGGGTGCGGCCGCCGAACGCGCGAGCGGCGATCGCGGCTTGCACGGGGGTGTAGCAGACCTGATCGACGACCACGTCGAAGGTGCGGGAGCCGAGCGCGGCGATGAGAGACGCCTCGTCGTCGCGGTCGGCGACCAGGTGCTCGACACCGGCGGGCGGCCGGGTGGAGCCGCGGTTGATCACGGTCACCTGGTGACCGGTGGCCCGCAGGCGCTCGACCAGGAGCTTTCCGAAGTACCGGCTTCCGCCGATGACGCAGATCCTTTGCATGCCCCTACCCTGCAGACCTATCGTCATCAGCAGAAGTGGCGGCTTACTGGAAGCGTGTTAAGGAATACTGTTGATCGATGTGCAGCGGCTCCGCGTCCTGCGGGCGGTGGCGGACCACGGCAGCTTCAGCAAGGCGGCCGCGGCTCTCCGTCTCACCCCGTCCGCCGTCTCCCAGCACGTAGCGGTACTGGAACGCAGCCTGGGTGCGCAGGTCGTGGCACGCAGCACGCGCGGGGCCACCCTCACGCAAGCCGGCCGGATCATGGTCGGGGCCGCCGAGTCCGTCGTAGCCGAACTCGAACAGGCGAAGCAGCAGGTCGAGCGGCTCAGCACGGGCCGTGTACAGCTCACCGTCGCCACCTTCACCAGCGGCGGCCGGCACCTGCTGCCCGGCACTCTGCCTCGGTTCACGGCCACCCATCCCAGCGTCCTGCTCCACGTCAGGGAGGGCGAGCCCGAGGACACCCTGCCGCTCGTCCGCCAAGGCGCTGTCGACCTCGCTCTCGCCTACCACTTCGACGGCCCGCTGCCCCTCGGGCCGGGCCCGAGCTCCGGCCTGCAGTGGACCGCGCTCCTGGAAGATCCCTTGCACGTCGTCATGCCGGAGGGGCATCGACTCGCCGGCCGCGAATCGCTCGACATCGCCGAACTGGCAGCCGAGCCCTGGGTGCTCGGATGCCTCAAGACCGGGGCGTACCTGCGCCGTTACGCCGAGCGCGCAGGCTTCGAACCGGAAGTGCGCGGCACCACCACCGACTACTTCTTCGCCCGCTCGCTCGTCGCCGCGGGAATGGGAATCTCCCTCATCCCTTCCATCGCGCTCGTCCCGGCGGTGCCGGGTCTGCACGCCGTCCCGGTCGAGCCGCCGGCTCCGACCCGGCACATCGGCGTCGTCACGATCGGCCGCCGTCGCGACCACCCGCACGTCACGGCGTTCATCCAAGCCCTCCGCGAACAGGCGACGCCTCAGTAGTGCAGTGAGCAGGGTCGGATCACGCTGTACGGCGGGGCTTGTGCGCGAGGCACCGCGGTTGTGATCACGTCGGCCGACTGACGGGGGACTACGACGGCGGCAGCGCCGGTCGGCATGATCGCATGCCGACCGGCGCTGCCACCGCAGCACATCACAGCGTCGCGGTCGTCCCCTCCCCGGACGCGCTGCCCGTGAGCCACTCAGCCCATCCCAGGTTGAAGTCGGCATAGCCGTTGTCGGCCGGAGCCTTGGCACGGGGCGAGCCGGTGATGGTGACGGGGTCGCCCTGCTTGACCTGGCCGTAGAACCACTTGGCGTCCGACATCGACAGGTGGACACAGCCGTGCGAGCCGCGGGCGCTGCCGCTGCCCGGAGTGGGGTCGCCGGTCGAGTAGTGCACGTACGTGCCGGACTGAGTCAGGTGGATGTCCCAGGGCAGCGTCAGGTCGTAGTAGTTGGGGCTGCCCTTCTGGCAGCTGATGCCGACGCTGCAGGAGGTCATGTGGACCTTCTCCTGCTTGTCGATGACAGCCATCGTGCCGTTCCACGTCGGGTACTGAGCGCTGCCGGCATTGATCGACAGGGTGCGTACCGCCTTGCCGTTCCGGGTCACCTTCATGGTGTGGCCGACCACCGACACATCCGCGCGCACGTCGTCGCCGACGGTGAAGGTGTGCGTGTAGTCGCGCACGCCGTAGCGTCCGTTGCCGTTGGACACGCCCTGCATGTCGGCGTCGATCTTCACCTTCGTACCGGAGGGCCAGTACGCCTTCGGTCGCCAGTCGGCGCGCTTGTCGCCGAACCAGTGCCAGGCACCGGCCACCGGCTGCGAGGCGCTCACCTTCATGTGCTTCTCCACCGCCGCCCGTGCCTTTGCCGCCACCGGGTTCGTGAAGACCACCGAGATCGGCATGGCCACGCCGACCGTGGTTCCGGACTGCGGGGTGATCGTGTCGAGCAGCATCGGCGGGCCCGCGGGCTTCGTCGGTGACGCGGAGGCGCCCGCACTAGGCTTGCCCGACGCCTTCGCGTCGTCCCCGCTCGCCTTGTCACTGCTGCCCCCGCCGCAGGCACTCGCACCCACCAGCACCGCACCCATGACGAGTGCGATCCCTATTCCGCCCTTGCGCCGTCCCACGACCTGCCCCGCTCTCTCGCTCTTCGGCCCTGACGGGCCCGACTCCTTCTGTCGGACAGCGAAGGCATGGGCTGCAGTTGCGTGTGTTTCGTAAAGTATGTCTCAAAACTCGGTACGCACCGCCGGACAGTGGCGGACGAGCAGACCTCAACCAGCACTGGCGGACCGAACTCGACCGCGCCGCGACTGAAACGTCGTGAAAAGACCGGAGCTGTCAGCCATGAATAGCCTTGGACCATCAACTGCTGTGAAATCAAGGAGCTTTGGTGCGTGACGAGCTGAGTGGTGAGCCGGTGATGGACAAGCGTGGCTACTGCGCCCTTGAGGAGCGAGAGTTAGGCTCGTGGCCGGCAATCGTACTGAGGAGAGGGTTCCGGGGGGATCAGCGGGACAGTGACGGCGGTCAGCAGCAACGGGGAGTATTCGTTCACCAAACCGAACCGGGACACCATCAGACTGCTCGCCGGGCTCGGCGTGGAGGGGGACGTGCACGCTGGTGTGACGGTCAAACACCGCTCGCGTGTCGCACAGGATCCCACCCAGCCGAACCTGCGCCAGGTCCACCTCATCCATGAAGAACTGTTCACCGAGGTCGGCGAAGCGGGATTCACGGTGGCGCCCGGCGAACTGGGCGAGAACATCACCACGCGCGGCATCGGCCTGCTCGGCCTGCCCGTCGGCACACTGCTGCGTATCGGCGACTCCGTGGTCCTGGAAGTCACCGGCCTGCGCAATCCCTGTCTGCAGATCGACCACTTCCAGGACGGGCTGCTGAAACAGGTCGTCGGCCGCGACGCGGCGGGGAACATCGTGCGCAGAGCCGGAATCATGAGCATCGTGAAGGAAGGCGGCGTGGTGCGCCCCGGCCACACGATCGAAGCGGAGCTTCCCAGCGGACCGCACCGCCCCCTGGACAGGGTCTGACCGGTAGCCGCGGCGCAGGCACGGGATCCGGGTGCTGCCTGCCGTCAACGACCGCCCACGACGTGCCGATCCCGCTGCCGTCCCTGCTGGACGTCGCCCCCGTTGCTACCCCATGACCGCACGAGCCGCGTCGAGGAACGCCAGCCGGTTGTCCTCCAGGTAGTCCCGCACGCTCTCGCCGTCGGGCAGGCTTTCCCACACGGTCCGGTTGAGGTCGAGGAAGTACGCACGTGCGGCGTCATGCACGGGCAGGGGGAACTGGATACGGATGAGCCGCTCCGCGACCCACAGTCGGTTCATGACGTCCCGGGTCGTCAGGTACCAGTCGTGCGTGTCGTCCCACTCGGCAGGCCGGCTGAACGCGGCACGTTCGGCTTCGGCCCCCACCTCGACGAACCGCTCCAGCAGCGTCAGCCGTTCCGCTCGCCGAGCCTCCGACAGGGCGACCTGCTGCCGTTGCCGTTCAGCGCGTTCCGCCGAGAGCTGAGTCCGGTGCTGGACGAGGTAGGACAGCATGCCGCCGAGGGCGACGCCACCCATGGATATGAGGGACACCCACACCTGACCTGACATGCCCGTCATCGTCCCACGCGGTCGACCTTCGAGACGAGCCGACCGCGGCTCCTGGGATCGCGATGACGGAGCGGATTCGTGCGCAGGGACGATCCGGAGCACGGCCGGCTCAGGTCTCGAACGGCTCGGCCGAGCCCGGTGGCAAGGCGTCCTATCGAGCACCCCGTCCGGGCACCGTCGGAAGAACCTTCTCAGCGATGTCGACGAGAGCGCTGTCGTCCGGGAGGGCCCCGGACTTGCTCCACACGGTGATGTCGTAGTAGCCGCCCCGGTCCTTCTGGTCCAGGGCCACGGACAACGTCCTGGCCAGGGGCCCTTGTTCGACCGGTCCGCCGGATCCGCCGCTGCCGAGACTGATCTCGAGCTTCATGGTGTGGTCCGAGGAGAAGACCGCGGGTCGGCCGAGAACCGTACGCGTCTTGACGTCCTTCTCACCCCCCATCTTCATCAGCTTCACGTACTGGGCGGTCGACAGATGGTTGTAAGTGGCCGAGAAGTTCACGGTGTATGTGTCGAACGCGACCTCGGCCTCAGGCTGGGCGACTTTCCCATCGGTCAGAGGAGAGGTGTTGCTGGTACCGGAGGCCGAGGTCGCGGTCTCTCCGGGCGTTCCGAGGAGCTGGGCCAGGTCAGGCCGGTTGAGCGCCTTGCACAGCTCGTCACCGGTCACCGCATGGGGTGTCTTCTCGTAGGCCTTCGGCAGCGCGTCGTGTTCCCCGTCCGCACACGAGGCGGGCTGCGGCGTGCTGTCGTCGGACGGCAGTATGTGCGGGGCCAGCCACAGCACACCCGCGAGCGCCCCGAACACAGCCACGGCCGCGACGGCCTGGCCCCACGCGTTGGGCTCCTTCTCCGGAGTCTGCTGAGTCTCCGGGGCGGGACGCGGCACGGCTCCGACGTGGCCTTGGCTGTGGGCTTGACCTTGGGTTTGACCTGGGGCTTGGGCCTGGGCCCAGGTGGCGGCATCGACCGCTGCCCTGTCAGCGGAAGCCGCCGCCGGACTCGGGTTCCGGCGTGCGCGCAGCGCTCGGACCACCACATGGACACGGACCGCGGTGAACACGAGGAACACCACAGCGAGACCGGCCGCGACCCGGTCGTGATCGCGGACGGCGAGATACGCGATGCGTACGCCGAGAACGGATCCGATCGCGATGAGCAGGGGCTCGCGGACCCAGAAGGGCAGAAGACGGATGAGGAAACCGAGCACCCGGTGATCTCACCAGGATTGGATCACGTTCGCCGTGGCGGAGGCCACAGTTCCGGGAATGTGCAGTGCTCTGCCGAGGCCATGGTCCCGGCAACGCCCCCCAGAATCTGGAACAGACTCCGCCGACGCCGGTGTCCGGCCGAGCAAGGACATGAGTGACAGGCGTTGCCGGTAGGTGTAGGTGCCGTGGGCCCGGCGCGCGGCGGCACCGTGCAGTACTTCGCGCTGGTCAGCCACGGCTTCACGAGGCACCAGGACGCGGCGGCAGGCCCGGAGCTCCTGATCAACGCCGCACCCGGCGAGATGCTTCCGAGCCGGCCCGGACAGGCCTCGCACACCGTGCCGCGCCACCTCTGGCTCACCGAAGCCGAGGCGCGGTCGCTGGAGTCCCGGCTGCACGCGATGGCCGCCGAACCACACCCGACAGCCCCCGCGCACGGTGAGCCGTACGGGCTGCTGGTCAGCCTCCCTGGCGTCCGGTCTTGATGAGCGGCGCGTCTCGCGTGAACTCCCGGAACCCGACGCTGTAGTACAGACCGCGCGCCTTGGGATGCCCAGACGCACCCAGGCAGGCGACCGTCATGTGACGGGCCCCGGCCGCACGCGCCAGGTGCATTCCGTGCAACAGCATCGCCCTGCCCAGCCCCAGTCGCCGGTAGTCCGGATGCGTTCCCACCGGCTCGAACTCGGCGGACTTGTTCGCCTCGTCGAGCCACATGATGGTCGACGCGGCCATCGTTCCGTCCGGCGCCTCCACCAGGACGTGCAGATCGCCGCGGTACGGCGGTGTCCCCCGGACGCCCTCGTAGGCCTCGGCTGTATATGTGGTCGGAGCCCAGGCGTCCACATGCGCCCGGACCGCGGCCTGCGGCCCGGCCTCGTCGGCGGTGCGGAATCCGAATCCGTCGGGCAGCACCGGCCGTTCCACGTCATGGAGGTCCCGTTCATTGAGTTGAGTCCAGGATCCGGTGTCGCCGAGCGAAGCCTGATCGGTCGCATAGCCGTGCGCCGCCCATCGCTCCAAGGCGAACCCATCGGTGGCTCCCGGCATCACCGTGCGCTCGATGCCGACCGCCACACCGTCGTACCAGTCGATCACCTCGTCCACCAGCAGCGTGTGGTCGGGATGGACCTGATACGTCAGATAGGCGTTGGTGACGTCCTTCACCGACCCGTCGCTCCGCCTCACCCGGTGTGGCAGACGGGCCCAACCCCACGCGACCAGATCGTCACCGGAGAACCACAGCCGACGCAGCCAGCTCGCCCCGTCGCTTGCATGTCCCTTGCCCCAGTTCCAGGCCAGCTCTCCGTACGTCGCGTCGCTGTTCACCAGGTCGGGACGGACGGCAGTGACCCGCTGAGCCAAGCCCTGCATGAGCCGCACGTCCGCGGCGGTCACGTGCTCGGAGTCATCCATGAGGCGCCACTGTGCCAGGCCTCTGCGAAGCCATCGAACCGTTTTCCAGGAGTGGAGGACCACGGCAGCCGAGTCGCGTACGACCTCGTGCCCCAGACCGGTCGGGCCTGGGGCACGGGGCCTGGGGGCGCTGGACCGGGGAGGCGGCTCAGCTGGTGCGGTGCGTCCGCCGCATGTGGCGGACGCCTAAGCCGGCGCCGAGCAAGGCGGCGGCGGCCGCGGCGGCGGCGCCCGCCGTGATAGCCGTGTCGGGCGCATCGGTCGTCGAGGGCGCGGCCGACGCGTGCGGAGGAGCGGCCGTACCGCCGTAACCGCCACCCTCGCCGGCCCGGTCGTACACGGACCCCGGGAGCTTGTCGCCGTATTTCGCGTGGACCAAACGCTGGTAGGCGGCCAGAGTCATGCCACCCTTCCCCACGGCGCGCCGTGCGTCGGGGTCGAGCGGCAGAACACGGCTGTCACGCACCACGTACCAGGCGTCGATCTGCGGTTCCCGGAAGACGGTTCCGCGGCCGTGCGCCGCGCTGACGTAGTCGGTCTCGTCACCGCCGGTCGCGATGTTGACGACCTTCCACCCCTTCGCGGTCCGTACGGTCCACACCGAGGCGACCTGGCGGTCCGCGGAGACTGCCTTGCTCGCGACGAACTGCGGGTCGGCGACAGGGGCGCCCGGGCGTCCGGCGACGAACCCCGGGTCGAGGAAGTAGACGGTTGCCGACGGCCCGACCAGGTGCGGCCGTGCCGCGCTCTGCGCGATCGCGCCATCGCGGGCGAAGAAGCGCGAGAGAGTGAGAAGGGTGGCCGGGGTTGACGCCGCCTCACGTGCCTGAGCGGTGTCGGCGGCGGTGAAGGGCGCGGGGAAGTCGCCGGCGGTCGCCGCGTGGGCGGTGGCCGGGACGAGCGCGCCGAGAGCCGCGGTGGCCGCGAGCACCACGAGCGCCGCGCTCTTGCGGCGGGGATTGCGGAGGGGATTGTGGACGGGATTGCGGTCGGCGGTTGTGTGCCGGTCCGGTGATGTGCGGATCAGTGACGTGCGGAACGGTGACGTGCGGATCGGGGTCATGGGGTCACGCTCCGATCCCGTAGAGCGAGTGGGTCCACGTGAACGAGTTGTTGTTCACGTAGTAGTCGTAATCCCCCCAGTTGTAGCGGTAGTTGGAGGGCCAGGGGTCACCCCAGTAGACCTGGTTGTCGGAGGTGTCGTAGCCGTACAGCACGTGCATGTGCCCGCCCCCTGAGTTCCACTCGATGCGCGTCTCGACGGGGCGGTCGGCGTTGATCTCCTTCTGCACGGTGCCGTAGCGCAGATAACCGCTCACGTACGTACCGGGGTTGATGCCCATCCAGTCGAGGGCGTTCTGCACATCGTCCAGCGCTGCCTGCCAGTTGCCGCAGGAGCTGCCCTGGGGCCGATTGAACGCGGCGTCGCAGAACTGGTTCTGGGTGTAGTTGCGCCCGAACCATGATGCGATGGTGTTGCCGCTCGCCGCCCAGCACCAGTTGCTGCTCTGCTGCGCCTGCATGGTGATGTTGAGGCGCTTGGTGGCGGGATCGGCGGGGTGGACGGCGGCAGCGGACCGAGGAGCGGAATGGGGAGCGGCGTGTGCGGTTGCCGTTGGCACGAGGACGGCCGTCAGGACGGCGACGGCCGCGAGGACCGTTGACGCCAGCCGTCTACGGCCCCGGGTGTGAATGGACATGGCGTTCCTCCCAGTCAGGGTGGGGGTGGAGGAGCGCGTCCGGACGCTGCGACAGCAGCATCGATCTTCTGTCGGGTCCCGGTCAATGAAGTTATCCACAGGGCTGGCGGCAAAGTGAACTCCACCCGTACGGTTGTGAACGCCACGGCAGGTACCAGCAAGTGGCAGCGGAAGAGGCGCCTCGTTCCGGGACGGGGAAGTGAACGTTCACAGGTAAGCGATCAGAGGGGGTGGGGGGAGGGGAGGGGCCCAATGACAGCACACAGCGCCGATCGCCGCGCCACCCCACGCCCCGCCGCCCCAGCCCTCGGCTCATCCCGCCGCCCCACCACCCCCGAGGCCGAACTCGCCGATGCCCTGCGCACCGGCCCGTTCTCCGCCGCGCTGCGGGCCGCGCTCGCCGCACGCGGGCTGGCTCTGCATCGTGTGCAGCATCGGCTCGCCCAGCGCGGCATACGTGTCGGTGTGACCAGCCTCAGCTACTGGCAGCGCGGTGTGCGACGGCCCGAGCGGCCCGAGTCGCTTCGTGCAGTCACCGCGCTCGAAGAGGTCCTGAAGCTTCCCCCGCACGCCCTCACCCGTCTCCTGGGCCCACGTGCCACCAGCGACCGTCCCCCGGCCCGCACGTATCGCACCCTTCTCGAACCCGCCGCCGCGCTCGAATCGCTGCTGTCGAGTCTGGCGGCTCCCGCGGACGGCGGGCTGCACACCGTGATCCACTACGAGCACGTTCACATCGGCGCCCGTCGAGAACTCACCGCCCGCGACTCGCAACACGTCGTACGGGCCCACCGCGACGGCGTCGACCGCTATCTCGCCATCCATCACGGCGACCCGGGCTGCGACACGGACCAGGTACGGGTACGCGGTCTCGGCAACTGCCGGGTCGGGCGGATCCGACGGCACGGCGCTTCGGGGGTGATCGTCGTCGAGCTGCTCTTCGACGGCCAGTTGAGAGCCGGGGAGACCGCCGTCCTGGGGTACCGCTTCGAGGACGGAACCGGCGCGTCCAGCCACGAGTACGTTCGCGGCTTCACCTACGGCGGCGGCCAGTACGTCCTCCAGGTCGGCTTCGACCGCGCCGCCCTGCCGGTCCACTGCCGCCGCTTCGCCCGTCCCTCGGCGACGGCCCCTCCCGAGTCGGTCGCCGATCTGACACTGAACGCCCACGGTTCGGTCCACCTCGTGGAGCAGCAGATACGGCCGGGAGTCCTGGGCATCACCTGGGAGTGGGACTGACTGATCGTTCCCCGCTGCGACAGTCGGACCCCGACGTTCGCTCGCCTGTTTGCTGATGTTGTACGCCCGCGGCGGTGATGCGGACGGAGTCTCCCGCTGAGCGGCCCTCAACTCACCCCGCATTCCGGCTCGTCCGGTCGAGGGAGTCGGTCCGTTCTCCTCGACCGCAGCGGTCGGCGCGAGGTTCGTTCGGAGTTGGTTCCGGATCCGCCACGGGGCCGGGAACCGCCGATCGGCCGCAGCTGCGTGGTGCCGACCGCACCGGCTGCGAACTTCGCGCTCAGAAAGTGCTGTTGGCCTCGTTGACATGCCGCAAGCCCACGCGTTTCACTCGACACTCGTGTATGGCAACGTTGTCAGGCCGCCCGAGGCCACCGGCACCGTTGCCTGTCACTGAGGTCCCCGTCCTTGACGTTCCCGTCCCTGACGTCCCCGTCCTTCGGCACGTCAGCACTGTGCGAAGCACGAACCGCTGCGGAGGCAACCGATGGTCCGACCCCGACGTTCAACTGCGCCACGCAACCGAAAGAGACTTCGTCAACGCCTGGCCGTGATCTCCGTCCTGGGGATCGCGGCACTCCCGCTCCCGTCGATGGGGGGCGGGAGCGCCGCGAGCGCCGCCGCCGCACCGGCGTTGGTAAGTGACCCCGCGTCCCTCGTCAACCCCCTGATCGGTACCTCCGGGGCGGTGGACACCTTCCCCGGCCCCGACATGCCGGCCGGCATGGTGCAGTGGGGTCCCGACACCACCCCCGACCGCCCCTCCGGCGGCGGTTACGAGTACAACGACAACAAAATATCGGGTTTCAGCCTCACTCACGTCTCGGGACCCGGCTGCGGTGTCGCGGGCGACCTGCCCATTCTGCCGGTGACCGGCGCGCTGTCGGGCAACCTCGGTGACACGTCCGTCGGCTTCAGCCACGACGACGAGCAGACCGGCGTCGGGCGCTACAAGGTCACCGACGCGGACGGCGTCACCACCCAGCTGACCGACACCACACGTGCCGGGCTGGGCGCCTTCACGTTCCCGGCGGGCAGGCAGGCGAACCTGCTGTTCAAGCTCAGCGGCGGCGCCACGCAGGTGGACGGCACCCGCGTCCAGGTGGTGAACAAGAAGGAGATCAGCGGCTCGATCGACAGCGGTCACTTCTGCGGCGCGAACAACCGGTACACCCTGCACTTCGACATCAAGTTCGACCAGCCGTTCACCACCAGCGGCACTTGGGTCGGCGGCACCATCAACCGTAGCGCGACATCGCTGAAAGCCGGCAAGGCCCGGCAGGACCTGCAGGCACACCCGTCAAAACCGCTGAAGGAAAAGCACTTCACGGTTCCCGCGGCCCCGTCGCCGACCGTGCACGGGAGCGTCGGCACGTCCTCCGGCACGCCGTCACCCGCCCCGAGCGGGGGCGCAGCGCCTCGGACGTCGGCCGCGGGCAAGACCACCGCCGACAAGTCCGCCGAGCCCCCCACCACGGGTGCGAACGGCATGTATCTGACGTTCGACACCTCCTCCACCCCGACGGTGAGAGCAAAGGTCGGCATCTCCTACACCAGTGACGCCAATGCCGCGGACAACCTCGCCAACGAGATCAGGAACTGGAACCTCGACGCTGTCGCGCAGGCGAACCACGACGCCTGGAACGGGGTGCTGAACAAGATCCAGATCGGCGGCGGCTCCTCGGACCAGCAGGTGCAGTTCTACACCGCGCTGTACCACGCGCTGCTGCACCCGAACGTCTTCTCGGACGACAACGGCCAGTACATGGGCATGGACAACCAGATCCACAAGCTGGCCAAGGGGCAGCAGGCCCAGTACGCCAACTACTCGGGCTGGGACACCTACCGCTCCCAGACCCAGCTGATGGCCATGGTCGAGCCCAAGGTCACCAGCGACGTCGTCACCTCGATGCTCAACGGATACGACCAGACGGGCCTGCTGCCCAAGTGGGCCTCGAACAACGGTGAGAGCTACGTCATGGTCGGTGACCCGGCCGCCGGCATCATCGCCGACGCGTACGCCTTCGGTGCCCGGAGCTTCGACACGGACAAGGCGCTCGCCGCGCTGCAGCACGAGGCCACCACCCCGAACAACGACCGCCCCGGCGAGTCGGTGCGGGACACCAAGGGCTACCTCCCGCTGGACGAGAACGACTTCGGTTGCTGCAACTTCTACGGCCCCGTCTCCACACAGCTGGAGTACGACTCCGCCGACTACGCCCTCGCCGCCTTCGCGAAGTCGCTGGGCAGGACGGCTGTCTACCAGAAGTTCGCCACCCGCGCCCAGGACTGGATGAACGTCTTCAACCCGCAGACCGGCTACATGCAGGCGAAGAACAGGGACGGCCAGTTCGCGGGCGGTTTCACCCCGGGCACCTCCAACGGCTTCGTCGAGGGCACGTCGGCCCAGTACACGCCGATGGTGCCGTTCAACCTGCGGCAGCTCATCCAGGCGCGCGGCGGCGACAAGGCCTACTCGTCGTACCTGGACACCCTGCTCGACAACATCACCGGTCCCGGCAACACCAACGCCGACCTCAGCAATGAGCCCAGCGTGGAGATCCCTTGGGAGTACGACTACACGGGCCAGCCGTGGAAGACCCAGGAGGCCGTCCGCGCGGCCCAGCAGAAGCTGTACTTCAACGCCCCGGTCGGCTCGTTCGGCAACGACGACCTCGGCGCGATGAGTTCCTGGTACGTCTGGTCCGAGCTGGGCATGTACCCCGAGACCCCGGGGACGGACACCCTGGCGCTCGGCAGCCCCGCGTTCCCGGTGGCCCAGGTGACCTTCGCGGGCGGGAAGGCGGTGCGGATCGACGCGCCGCAGGCCGCACCGGATGCCCCGTACGTGCAGTCCCTCGACGTCAAGGGCAAGGAGTGGACCGCCTCCTGGCTGACGTACCAGCAGTTCAAGGGCGCGGGCACGGTCGACTTCACCCTCGGCACCCAGCCCGACACGTCCTGGGCGTCCGGTCCGTCGGCGGTGCCGCCGTCGGACACCACGGGCGGCGACCGCGTCCTGGCCGCGACCGGCCCCTCCAGCGACGGCCTGGTGCTCCAGCCGAACGGGTCCGGTGACGGCACCCTGGACCTCACCAACCTCGGCACCAAGGACGTCACCGTGGACTGGAAGGCGACAGCGCCCTCCGGCGTGGCACTCGACGCCGCGTCCGGCTCGGTGACGGTGCCCGCCTCGGGGAGCGCCGAGGTGAAACTTCACGTGACAGCGGGTGCGGACGAAGGGACGTTCCCGGTCACCTTCGCGCTGAGCGACCACGGCACCGGGGCGGCACTGAGCGGAGCGGCCCTCCGCGTCGCCGTGGCCAAGGCCGGCGAGCTGTGGCCGTACAACACCAACGAAGGCATCTACCCCGACGGTACGAAGTTCTCGGGCGGTTTCGACGGCGGCGGCTGGTCGTTCTCGCAGAACGCGCTGTCGGCGGCCGGCGTCACGAGCGGCTCCCCTGTGACGGTCGACGGCATCTCCTACACCTGGCCGACGGTGACGTCCGGTCACCTGGACAACCTGGAAATGGCCGGCCAGAGCATCGCGATGCCCGCCGGTACGTCGGGCGCGTCGCTCGGCCTGCTGGGCACGGCGACCAACGCACCGACCGACGGCAGCGGGGTCTCGGGCACGGTGACCGTCTCCTACACCGACGGCACCACCGCGAAGGCGACGGTCGGCTTCTCGGACTGGACGCTCAACGGTGGTTCGAGCAAGCCGCTCGCGGGTGACACCACGGCCGTCACGACGGGCTACCGGAACACCGGCAGCGGCGGCCGGGACGGAGTGAAGACCTACGTCTTCGCCACGAAGGTCCCGCTCGACGCATCCAAGCAGGTGGCGTCGATCACCCTGCCCGTGACCGGCTCGACGGGCTCCGACCACCTGTTCGCCTACGGCTTCGGCCAGTGAGGCCCGTCAGGCACTGACGACGGCGGGCCGGTTCCCGAAGGGCGCGAGCCACGGGAGCCGGCCCCGCCGGGTGGACCCCACCTCAGCCCGCCGGATTTGCCCCACACCTGGAGCCCCATCGGCGGTGGCCGGCTCCGGGCGGCACCCCCGGCGCTGCGCGGGCCTCGACCGAGCGGGTGCCTTGCGGCGTGCCGGACCGTCACCTGGCGCCGGGGTCCGCGGTCGGCTCCTAGCCTCGGCGGCATGCTGGGGTTTCCTGCTCATGTCCGTGTCTGCCTGTTCGATCTCGACGGAGTGCTCACTCAGACCGCGAAAGTACATGCGGCGGCACGCCGGATTCGCCTGCCCGAGGGATCGCCCGAGGACCCGCCGGAGACGGATGCGGATGCGGAGACGGTGACCGGACTCGGCGAGCGGAAGAGCGAGCCGGTGCTGCGGCGGATCCGCGAGGACGGGGTGGAACCGTACGAGGGCTCCGCCCGCTTCGTCCACGCGGCCCGGGAGGCCGGCCTGCGCCGCGCGGGCACCCACCTGGAGTCGGCGTGATCACCCATCCGAGCTTCACGGTCGAGCCGTGGTGCCTGCGCGAGACCGAGCTGAACCTGGACGTCCTCGCCCAGAGCGAGTCGGTGTTCGCCCTGTCCAACGGGCACATCGGGTGGCGCGGGAATCTCGACGAGGGGGAACCCCACGGGCTGCCCGGCGCGTATCTCAACGGCGTCTACGAGCGGCATCCCCTGCCGTACGCGGAAGCGGGATACGGATATCCCGAGTCCGGCCAGACGATGATCAACGTCACCAACGGCAAGGTCATCCGGCTGCTGGTCGACGACCATCCGTGCGATCTGCGCTACGGTCGCCTGCTCGCACACGAACGCGTTCTGGACTTCCGCTCCGGTGTGCTCAGCCGCACCGCGCAGTGGACCTCTCCGGGCGGCCGCACGGTCCGGATCACCTCACACCGGCTCGTGTCGTTCACCCAGCGAGCGGTGGCCGCGATCGTGTACGAGGTGGAGCCGGTCGACGGGCCGGCCACGGTGGCCGTACAGTCCGAACTCGTCGCCAACGAACAGCTGCCCCACTTGGAGGGCGACCCGCGTGTCGCCGCGGCGACCGACTCGCCACTGGTGCCCGAGGAGCACTTCGCCCAGGAGACCCGGCTGCGACTCGTGCACTGCACCGAGCGCACCGCACTGCGGGTGGCGGCGGCAGCCGACCATCTCGTGGAGGGACCGCCGAGCACGAGCTGGACGGCGCAGAGCGAGCCCGACGTCAGTCGGCTGACGGTCACCGCGGATCTCGTGCCGGGACAGCCGCTGCGACTGGTCAAGTTCGTGGCGTACGGCTGGTCGGGGGAGCGTTCGCTGCCGGCCGTGCACGATCAGGTGGACGGAGCGGTGGCGGCGGCGGTCAGTACCGGCTGGGACGGGCTCGTCGCGGCGCAGCGGGACTACCTGGACCGCTTCTGGGACGGCGCGGACGTCGAGGTGGAGGGCGACGCGCAGATCCAGCAGGCGGTGCGATTCGCTCTCTTCCATGTGCTGCAGGCGGCGGCCCGCGGCGAGAACCGGGCGATTCCGGCGAAGGGCCTGACCGGAACCGGTTACGACGGGCACTCCTTCTGGGACACCGAGTCCTACGTGCTGCCCCTCTTGACGTTCACGGCACCGGAGACCGTGGCGTCGGAGTTGAGATGGCGGCACCGGACCCTGCCCGCGGCGCGTGAACGCGCGCGCCAACTCGGCCTGTCGGGTGCGACGTTCCCCTGGCGGACGATCGACGGCGCCGAGTGCTCCGCCTACTGGCCGGCCGGAACGGCTGCCTTCCACATCAACGCCGACATCGCCGCCGCCGTCCTCCGATACGTCATGGTGACCGGGGACGAGGACTTCGAACGCGGTGAGGGGCTCGACCTCCTCGTGGACACCGCCCGTCTGTGGCGCTCCCTCGGACATCATGACGCGGAAGGTGTCTTCCACATCGACGGGGTCACCGGGCCCGACGAGTACAGCGCCGTCGCCCGCGACAACGTGTACACCAACCTGATGGCCCGGCTGAACCTGCTCGCCGCCGCGAATGTGGCCACGCGCCATCCGGAGCGGGCCGAGGAACTCGGGGTCGACGACGAGGAGGCGGCGGCGTGGCGGGACGCCGCGGCCCGTATGGCGGTGCCGCACAACGCGTCTTTGGACGTACACGAACAGTCGGCCGGGTTCACGACCTTCCAGCGCTGGGACTTCGAGGCGACCCCACCCGAGAACTACCCCCTGCTGCTGCACTACCCCTACTTCGATCTGTATCGCAGGCAGGTGATCAAGCAGGCCGATCTCGTCATGGCGATGATGGAGTGCCCGCACCTCTTCTCCGCTGAGCAGAAGGCGAACAACTTCGCCTACTACGAGCCGTTGACCGTCCGGGACTCCTCCCTGTCGGCGTGCGTCCAGGCGGTACTCGCCGCCGAGACCGGGCACCTGCGGCTGGCCTACGCGTACCTGGGCGAGGCCGCGTTGATGGATCTGGACGATCTGGAGCACAACACGCGTGACGGTTTGCACATCGCCTCGCTCGCGGGTACCTGGATCGCCCTGGTCGGCGGGTTCGGGGGCATGCGCCGGTACCTTGGCGACGGGGGTGTGCCGGATCAGTTGTCGTTCGCACCGCGCTTGCCCGAGGCGCTGTCCCGGGTGACCTTCAGGGTGCTGGTACGGGGCCGCAGGCTGACGGTGGACATCAGTCCGTCGCATGCGCGGTACCACCTGACGGAGGGCGAGCCGCTGTCACTGCTGCATCACGGGGATCCGGTGACCGTGACCACCGACGCTCCGGCGGACTGCCCGATGCCCGCTGTGTCGGCCCGCCCCGAGCCCCAGCAGCCACCGGGCCGCCGCCCGGAGGGCCTGCCTCCGGACGAGGAACACCGGGCAGCGGCCGAGGAGTAGTACGGCGGCTGTGCGGAAGCGCCGGGATGCCGCGGTGGACGTTCGGCGGGTGCCTACACGGCCATGGCCTCCTGCAGCCAACGGGCCACGTGATAGGGCAGCCACCAGACGACGTCGTCCGTCCGCAGGACGAGGTGTTCGGTGGTGAGTTCGTCGAGGATGTCGTGGGGGATGTCGGCGGGGCGGGCGCCCCGGTCGAGCCGGGCGACGGCCGCGGGGTAGCGCGGGTCGTCCGCCGTGAAGCGGCGCAGATCGCCCCAGCGCCGGTCGCGGATCTGCAGGAAGCCCGGCCCCTGACGCCAGATCAGTTTGCACAGGTAGTGGCGGGTGCGCCAGGCGTGGAGGGCGGTGTCGGCGTCGGCGAGGCCGGTGACGGTCCGGGGAGGGTGCAGATGCGACAGCACCTTCCACAGATGCTCGGCCCGGTCCGGCGGCAGAAGCAGGTCCCAGTCGACCTGGACGGCTCGTGCCGTCAGATCGCGGACCAGGCAGAGCCGGTCGATCGCCGATCTGGCGGCGGCTTGTCCCGGCGTGGTGAGGTCGACCGGAGCGTCGAGCTCGACCCGTCGTACGCCCAGGGCCCACAGCCGCGGGGCGTCACCGGAATCGGACGTGAGCGGGATGCGGCCCAGGGACATGCCGGGCAGCGCCCGGGTCTGCACGTCATGATCACGCCAGGCCAGGACGGTCGGACGAGGGGTGCTGAAGGGCATGGTCGGTTCCTTGTCGGTGGCCGGAGCCGGATCGCGGGGCCGGGGGGTCAGGACAGCGCGGGAGCCGGTACGGCCCGGCCCTCGGGGACGGGTTCACCGGCGGAGGCGGAGGCGGGCTCGGGCCGGGTGTGCGCGTGGCGCATGTAGTCCAGGCGCAGCAGCTCCTGGTTGACCGCGGCCGGCGCGATGTGGACGTACTGGCCGGCGTCGGTGAACGTGACGCCCAGCGCGGTCCATTCGTCCAGCAGGGCCAGCACATCCTGAAGGGTGTGGTGGGCCGATGCCTCCTTGGCGGCCGCCTTGCGGTGCAGCGCCGCGGGGGAGTGCGGCTGGTCCAGGAGACGGAAGACGGCGACGGCGAAGGGATCGGTCAGGCGCAGGGTGTGCCAGTCGAACGAGCGGCGTCGGCTGACCAGCGTGATGCTGTCACCGAGGTCGGTGTGGGTGAGCCTGGCGTCGGTGTGGTTCTTCTTCCACGCGGCGATGCCCTCGTTCAGCCGGGTCACCGTGGGCTCGCCGATGCCGCGTTCGGGCGCTTGGAAGACGTAGGCCAGGTCGTGGAGTTCCCTCTCGGGCAGATCGTAGGTGAACAGATAGTGCTCCTCGGGGCGCAGGCCCGTGAAGCCCAGTTCAGGCCGGTTGAAATACGGGCTGAAGCGCTCGATGGCGATCCGGGCGGACAGGTCGACCGGCGGGTTGAGGTGCTCCAGTGCGGGCAGTTGGCGGATCACGGGGTCGTAGTCGTCGGCGGTCTCGCCGGGAAAGCCGTGCAGGTAGTTCCAGGAGACGGACAGTCCCGTCTCGGCGGCGTCCCGCAGCATCCGCACGTTCTGGCATCCGCTGACGCCCTTGTCCATGAGATCGAGCACCCGGCTGTTGAGGCTTTCGATACCGGGCTGGACGTAGATCAGACCGGCGTCCGCGAGGATCTGCAGCTGTGGGCGGCGCATGTTCGCCTTGATCTCTATGTGCATGCGCAGGTCGTATCCGCTGTCGATGATCCGCGGCAGCACGGTGGACAGGTAACGCATGTCGAGGATGTTGTCGACCACGTACATGTCCAGGACGCGGTGACGTTCCGCCAGGTCCATGATCTCCCGGTAGAAGGTGTCGGGGCTCTTGCTGCGGAACTCCATGAACGAGCCGTTCAGCCCGCAGAACGTGCAGTGGTGCTTCTCCCCCCACCAACAGCCGCGGGCGCCCTCGACGACCAGTTTCGGCTCCACCCAGTTGCGCGCCACGGAACCGGCGAGGCGTTCGAAGTAGCCGCTGTAGTCGGGCGGCAGGATGGCGGCCGGAGGCAGCGGACCGGTCGGCATCGGGTTCGCCACGGAGGAGGCCTCGTCGGCGCGGTGGCACAGCCCGGGGATGTCCGCGAGGGCAGTGGTCGCCGGCCCGTCCCGCAGGGCTTCGAGCAGACGGGGAAAGGCGGCCTCGCCCTCACCGCGGATCACGAAGTCGACGAAGGGGAAGTTGCGGTGGACGGCTGCCCCCTGCTCGGCATCGCAGTTGGCACCGCCCATGACCGTCACGATGTGCGGGGCGAGCCGCTTGATGTGCCGGGCAGCGGCCAGGGCGGCGGCGTTCTGCTGGAAGGTGGACGTCAATCCCACGACATCGGGTGCCAGGTCGACCACCCGTCTGGCGACGTTCTCGACGAACTCCGGTACGACAGCGTGCAGTTGACGGGTCACGCGCATCCGCTTGGAGCGCAGCTTGCCGGTCATCACCCGGGTGAACTCGGCCTCCTTCCAGGCCGGATCGTCGTACAGGGCACTGGAGAACACCCAGTCGCCGCAGCCGAGGAAGTAGGACGAGAGCGCGTAGTACTCGTAGTCCTCGGCGGAGAACTCGGTGCGCCGGGTGATCCAGTCGGTGAAGTCCAGGTTGGCGTGCAGCACTTCGCACGTCGCCCCCGCGACGTGCTCCTCGACGCTGCGTTTGAGGATGCCCAGGGCCAGGGAGGGCAGGTCGATCGGCGACCAGGGCATGTTGAGCAGGAGAACGCGCACGGTCGGCTCCTTGTGGCGCTGCGGGGCGAGGACGTGGAAGGGCGGGGAGCCCGGCCGGCCCGCGTGTTCGGCGGGCCGGCCGGGCCGTCGGTCACTCCTCGTCGCCGCCCTCGTCGGCGTTGCGGAACGGCACGGTGATGGTGATGCCGATGCCCGGCTTGCGGTTCTCCTCGTCGCCCGCGAGCGGGTCGTTGTGGATGATGTCCTTCTGCACGGTGTTCCTCCTTGTGCGAGTGGGATGGAGCTGTGCCTGCCCGGTCCCGCTGTTGCCTCAGCGGGACCGGGGTCCTCCCGGCGGCGCGGGAGGACGTGTGAGGGCGCCGGGTGCCGGGGCGGGCAGCCGGTCGCGCAGGAAGCGCAGGGACCGACGCAGGACGGCGACGTGCGCCGCGCCGTCGTATCCGTCGTGTCCCGTCTCCAGCCACATGGCCTCGTGCGGTACGTCCGCTGCGGCCAGCGCGGCGAGATAGGTACGGATCTGCCCGGGCGGGCACTTGGCGTCGCGGGTCGCGCCGACGACGAGGAGCGGTGCCGTGACCGCCGCCGCACAGGTGAGGGGCGAACTGGCGGCGTACCGTTCCGGTACCTCGTCCGGGGTGCCGCCGAACAGCCGGACGTCCAGGGCGCGCAGGGCCGGGGTGGTGGCGCGGTGGGCGGCGACCCAGTCGGCGACCGGCTTGACGGCGATGCCTGCCTGCCACAGCCCGGGGCGGCTGCCCAGGGCCAGCAGGACCAGATAGGCGCCCCACGACACGCCCCACAGGGCGCTCGCGTCCTGCGCGACGAGGCCCCGCGCGACGAGGTCGGCCCGGACTGCGGCCAGGTCCTCGACCTGCGTGTGGCCGACACCGGCGGGGAACTCCCGTTGCCAGCGCGGCCCGTAACCGGTGGAGCCGCGGTAGTTGACGCGGGCGACGGCGTAACCGGAGGCCACCAGTGAGTGCACCGTTGCGTCGTAGGCGTCTCGGTCGTGATCGGCAGGTCCGCCGTGGATCAGGAAGACGGCGGGCGGGGGCTCCGACCCCGGCCGCTCCGGCAGGCTCAGCAGGGTGTGCACCCGCCCCGAGTACGACCGTGTCCACAGGTCGGTGTGGCGCCCTGGCACCACGGTCGCGGAACCGCACGGAGGCAGGCCGACACCGTTCGTGGTGCGCAGAACCGGCGCATGGGCGGTGTCGGTCCACAGGTAGTCGACGGCTCCGGCGGCCCGGGGCGCGGCGTCCAGCACGCTGCCCGCGGGTGTGGGTACGAGGACCCGCCGGCGCGAGTCCAGATCCACGCGGTACAGCAGAGAGCGGCTCCGCCGGTCCTGACGCACCAGGACCGTGCGCGTCTCCGGGTACCAGCGGGCGCTGATCTCCGAGTCGAAGGTGCACCAGTCATGGGTGCGCAGGCCCTCCTCCGGTGCCCACGTCTCGAGGACGTATCCGTCCCCCAGGGCGCGTACCAGGAGCAACTCGCGCCGTCCGGACCGGGGCGAGAAGCCCTGACACCACAGCCTGGTGCCGCCCGGTGTCGGGCCCGCCGGGTCCGGCGGGTCCTGGGCGGCGCCGCTGTCGGCACCGGGTGCGGCGGGCCGACCGGGAAGGGTGAGCACCGTTCGGCCGTCACATGACACGACCGTCACGGCGGCAGGGTCGTCGGCGGAGGACGCCAGGGCGATGAGCGTGCCGTCCGGCGTGATGCCGCCCAACCGGAGCGGCTTCGGGGTGCTCAGCACCTCTCGCGGCGCCCGACCGCGCCGGCCCACCACGACCACGGTCCGGTCGGCTCGGGCGACGGCCGCGGCGACGGTCCCGTCCGCGGTCACGGCCAGACCCCGCGGTTGTCCGCCCGGTGCTCCGGGCAGGCCCGGCAGCCGGGGGCCGCCGTCGAAGTGCTGGAACCACCAGTGGCCGCTTTCGGCCGCGTCCGCCTCGAACCACCACACGTACCCGTCGGCGTCGATCGCCCGGTGCACCGTGCCCTCGGAGCTGTCGGTGACCTGCCGGGCCCGCCGGGCTCCCGCGTCCCAGGTGAACACCTCGCAGCGGCCTTCGGAGTCCGCCGTGAAAACCATGCGCCGGGGGTCCGCAGGGCACACGTCGGGCAGCGTGGTCACGTACACGCGATAGGCGTTGGTCATCGTGTACTCCCAGCAGGGGCAGGGCCGTTGTCCGTGCCGGTGCCCTGGTCGCCGTGAGCGGCTGTCAGGGGGCGCAGTACGGCACGCGCCGTGCGCTGTGTGTGTACGGCCAGCAGAGCCAGAACGGCGGTGCAGACCACGGCGGGAGCCCCTGGGCCGCCCCAGGTCATCAAGAGGGCCGCACCTGCCGGCGCACCGGCGGCGGCCAGGGCGCCCGCCGACCCCAGGACGGCACCGGCCCGGGACTGCAGCTCCGCGGGCACCGCGCACACCGTCGCCGCACCCAGGACGGTGGTGACCACGGGCAGCACGAGGCAGAGTCCGCAGAAGCACACCGTCCACAACCACGGTCCATGGGCCACGGACAGCGCGGCACATGGCGGAAGGAGCAGCCAGGTCGCCAAGGTCAGCGACCGGTGGGCACCGAGCCGGCGCACTGCGCGCGCCGCCACCAGCGAACCGGCCAGGCCCGCCGCACCGGAGGCCGCGAGCACCCCGCCGGTGGCCGTGCTGCCCGCCTCGGGGCCGAGGACGAACAGCGCGTTGTAGAACAGGAGGGCTACCGCTCCGCCGGCCGCGGACGACCAGAGCAGGACCAGCCGCAGCACGGGGGAGCGGACCACCGTCGCAACACCGGCGCGCAGCGCGCCGGTACGGGCCCTGCCGGACCCGGCTCCGCCGACGGGTGGGCCCGAAGGTGTGTCGGGGGCGTCGTGTGCGTCCGGTCGGCTGGGGCGGCCGGCAGGCGCGTCGTCGTCAAGGGGGGTACGTATGGCTCGTACCCCGCATGCCGCCGCCGCGTAGGAGAGGGCGTCCACGGCGAACGGCAGGAGAGGGCTCAGGCTGAACAGGACCCCGCCGAGCGTCGGACCCAGCACCAACGCGGCCTGATCACCCGCCTGGACACCGGCCACGGCCCGTGGCAGATCGGCGGCGCCCGCCAGCCGGGACAGGGCCCCACGCGCCGCTGCCTCGTACGCCGTCGCGCACAGACGCTCGGTCAGGGCGAGGCCCAGCAGGACCCACAGGGGCGGATGCCCGAGGCAGCAGACGGCCAGCCCCGCCATCGCCAGGGAAGCCGACACCGACGCGCCGGTCATGAGGGGGCGCCGGCGCCCTCGGTCGGCGGGCAGAGCGACGAGCGGGCTCAGCACCAGCCCGGCGAGGGCGGCGGCACTGGCGAACGCGCCGGTGGCCCCGCGGCTGTGACCCAGATCGAGGAGGAGGAGCGGGAACACGAGACCGGAGGCCTGGCTGCCGAGCCCGTCGACGAAGTTGACCCCCCAGAGAACGGCCAGGTCACGGCGGCCCGCCGCGGGGACCCCGGTGGCCGTCGCGGGAGGCGCGGTGCCGGCTGTGTTCGGCGCCCCGCCGGAGCGCCGCGGTGAGCGAGACCCGCTGATGTGCTCCACCCCTCCCTCGGTGCCCGGCGGACCCCTTGCGGGATCCCCGGAGTGGGCATGCCGGAACGGCTGATGAACCGGAGATTCCGGTCACCGTGTGCGGAAAATGTGTGGGACACGTGAAAGCGTGCCGGAGCCTAATCACCGCGCGGCGGCGGGAACAAGGGCCCGACGCGCTCTCGTCGCCCGTGGCCCGGACCCCGAATGGCCGACAGGGGTCTGGTCCGATGGGAGTCGATGGACCTATGCGACACATCCTGGCTGTCGCCGCCCGGGGCGGGCCGATGCAGCCGTTCGCGGCCGTGTACGAGCCTGCCGCAGGCGGTGCCCCAGCCCGCACCGTACGGACGGCAAACTGATGCCGAGCCGTCCTTTCGCAGCGTTGCGCCGCGAAACCACCGGGCCGTGGACATGGAGTGGGCACCGGTGTGTCCGCTCGGTCATATACCGGTGAACCATGCGGCCTCCGCCGCATCCGGTCGCCGTGTCAGGCGCGTCGATTGGCTCATAACGCGCCCCATCCGACCGCAAAGAACAGGGCGTCGCAGTTTCGGCTGTCCGATCGGGATCGCGGGCCTCCCGCTCCCCGAACGGGGCGGGGAGGGGAGGATGTCCGCCCTCACATCTTCTCGGCGCCGGCCTTGATGGCCTCCCGGATGCGGAAGTACGTGCCGCAGCGGCAGACGTTTCGGATCGTGTCGAGGTCGGTGTCCGTGATCTCGCGGTTCTCCTCCGCGATCTTGCGGACCAGCGCGACGGCGGCCATGATCTGGCCCGGCTGGCAGTAGCCGCACTGGGCCACGTCCTCGTCGAGCCAGGCCTGCTGCATGGGGTGGAGGTCTGCGCCCACCGTGGCCGCCAGGCCCTCGATCGTGGTGACCTCGTCGCTCGGCTTCAGGTTCTTGACGGGGATCGCACAGGGGTTGACCGCCCTGCCGTTGAGGTGACTGGTGCACGCCTTGCAGACGTTGATGCCGCAGCCGTACTTGGGGCCGGTGACGCCCAGCACGTCACGCAGCACCCACAACAGCCGTACGTCGTCGGCGACATCGACGGTGACCTGCTCGCCGTTGAGGCGGAATGTGTGTTCAGGCACGGGAGTTCCTTGCTCGGACGTACGTCAGTAGGCGTGGTTCAGGCCGTCGGTCGGTGACTGCGGTACGGGCGGGACGGTCGGTTTGGGCGTGAACGAGAGCGTGCCGTGGTTGATCGGGAACGTGGTGGGCATCGTGCCGGTGGCACGGCCGTAGGCGCAGGCGACCGCGGCCATCGACGCGGCGACGCCCAGCTCACCGGCGCCACCGGGCTCCCCGGTGGTGGTCGGCATGACGATGATCCGCAGGTCGGGCGGGGAGTTCCATTGCCGGGTGTAGAAGTAGTTGTCCCAGCTGGCCTCGAGGAAGTAGCCGTCGCGCAGGTGCAGACTGGACGTCAGGGCCTGGGCGATGCCGTCCATGACACAGCCCATCATCTGCGCTTCCAGGCCGCGGGGGTTGACGGCGAGGCCGACGTCCACGGCGAAGACGGCCTTGGTGACGCGGGGCCCGGCCACGCCGTCGCGGATGGGACGGTTCACGGTCTCGGGCCGGCAGTCGATCTCCACCAGCGCGGCGCTGACGGAGTGGTACTCGGAGTGGAAGGCGATGCCCTGTGCGGTGCCGGCCGGCATCGCCCGGCCCCAGTCGCCGGCCTCGGCGACCTTGTCCAGCACCGCACGGGAGCGGTCCTCGTGCAGGAAGTCGTGCCGGAACCGGCGGGGATCCTTGCCCATCGTGGCCGCGAGCCGGTCGACCATGAGTTCCCGGGCACAGGTGACGTCGGGGGAGTAGACGTTGCGCATGCTGCCGGTGTTGAAGCCCTTGTTGGTCTCGTTCAGGAGCCGGGTGCTGACACCGAACTCGTAGGGCGTCGACTGGGAGAGCTGGAAGAACGTCTCGGAGAATCCGATGTCACCGACCGGCAGTTTCGCGGCCAGCGCGGTGAAGACCTCGCCGAGCCCGTGGCTCAGGTCGGTGGCGACACTGGTGTGCCGCTGCTTGTAGCCGAGCACCGTGCCGCCGAGGTAGTCGATGCGCACGCGTGAGGTGGCCATGGGGTGGGCTCGCCCCTGGCGGCAGTCGTCGGCGCGGTGCCACATGAGCTTGACCGGCTTGCCCATCTTCTGGGACGCCTCCGCCGCCTCCAGCGCGGCGTCGAAGAAGAGCTTGCGGCCGAAGGAGCCGCCGCCTTCCGTGACGTGCACGGTGACCGCCTGCGGAGGAAGTCCCAGCGTGGCGGCGATGGTCTCCTTCGCGACGATCGGTGACTTCAGCGACGCCCAGATCTCCGCGCGGTCCGAGCGCACGTCGGCCACCGCGCAGTTGGGCTCCAGCGCGCTGTTCCCGCGGAAGTGGAACGTGAACTTCTCCTCCACGTACGGGGTGAGCGGCGGAAGCCCCAGGGGAGGCTCGGCGGCCTTCAGCTGCGCCAGCACGGACTCGTCCGACTGGCCTTCCGCGGTACCGGGCCGCCAGTCGACGCGCAGGGCACGCACGGCGTCGATGCACTGGCCGAAGGTCTGCGCCCGCACCGCCACCCCGGTCGCGATCACGGCGACGTCGGTCACGCCCGGCATGCCGCGGACCTCGTCCGCGTTGGCCACCGATCCGACCTTGCCGTTGATGGTGGGCGGCCGGCACACCATGGTCGGCCTGGCGTCCGGCACGTCGAGGTCCATCGCGAACTTCTTGCGCCCGGTGACCGCCGCCAGCGCGTCGACCCGGCCGTGCGGGGCGCCGATGACGGTGAACTTCTCCCGCGGCTTGAGCTCCACCGAGACCTGTTGTGTCGTCATGCTCGCGGCCTTCTCGGCGAGTGCGCCGATACCGATGCTCCGACCCACGAGATCGGTGACGACACCGGCCTTCAGCGTGAGATCGGTGACCGCCGCGCCGAGTTCGATCGCGGCGGCCCGCAGCAGCCGGCCCCGGGCGACCGCGGCGGCGACCCGGATCGGGTGGTACGTGGAGACGGTCGTGTTCGACGCGCCGGTGAGCTGGTTGAACAGCAGTTCCGGGCGTGCGTCGGCCAGGGACACGCGTATCCGCTCCAACGGTACGTCCAGTTCCTCGGCGATCAGCACGGCCGTCGAGGTGGTGATCCCCTGACCGACCTCGGCCCGCGGCAGCGCGAACGACACAGTGCCGTCCGCGTGGACCTCGACCGTGATCAGACCCGAGGTCGGCAGCGCCGCCGCGGTCATCACGTCGTTGAGGTCGAGCAGCGCCGTGGGCTCCGGTGACGGGATACCGGCTGCGGCCCGCGGTGCCGTACCGAGCTCGGCGGCGGCGACCAGGATCGGCGCCGCCAGCACATAACCGAGGAACCGCCTCCGCCCGACGACACGCCCATCAGGTCCCGCGGGAGCCGAACGCTCAGCGCCGGTCATGTACGCACACCTCCGCTCTGCGCCGTCGCCGTTTGCCTGGCCGCGCACCAGAGTCGCCATCCAACTCACGGGTTCTATCACGGACTTCCGCGCGCCCGTCGGCCGGGCTGACCGAAAGTCAGGGAGATTCCGTGTGCAGAGGCGCCACGTGGCCGGGATCCGGGCCGGGCCTACTCCGAGGGTTCACGCAGGCGCACGGCGAGGGCGGCGATGTCGTCGTCGAGGCGTCCTCCGCTGTAGTGGAGGAGGTCGCGGTGAAGAGCGGTGAGCAACTCGTGGGGCGGTGTCGGGGGCTGTTGGCGCATCCAGGCCGCCAGCGGGAAGAACTCGCCGTCGCGGGCGCGGGCTTCGGCGACCCCGTCGGTATAGAGAAGCAGCAGGTCGCCGGCGGCGAAGTCGAAGGTGTCGACGTTGTAGTGATCGCCGATCAGCTCCGCGAGGTTGAGCAAGGGCGAGGGAGTGGTGGGCTCCAGGGCACGGAGTTCCCCGCGGTTCAGCAGCAGCGGCGGGGGGTGCCCGCAGTTGAGGATCTCGATGCGCCCGCCCCCGTGCGGGATCTCGACGAGAAGGGCGGTGGCGAAGCGCTCCATCGTCCTCTCAACGGGAAAGGCGGCGTTGTAGCGGGTGCTGCTGGCGTCCAGTCGGCGTGCGACGCTGACCATGTCGGCCTCGTCGTAGGCCGCCTCCCGGAAGGCGTTGACGATCGCCGCGGCCGCCCCCACGGCCGGCAGGCCTTTGCCCCGCACGTCACCGATGAGCAGCCTGACCCCGTATCCCGTGTCGACCACCTCGTAGAAGTCCCCGCCGATGCGGGCCTCCGCCGCGGCCGCGAGATACAGCGACTCGATTTCGACGCTCCCGAAGCGGCGTGGCAGAGGACTCAGCACCACCTGTTGCGCCGCGTCGGCGACGAGCCGCACCTGGAAGAGGGTCCGCTCCCGCTGGAGCCGTACGTGACTGCCGTAGGCGGCCGCCACGGTGACCGCGATGATCCCGGCAGCCGTCCACCATGTCCCCAGACCGGGGAACACGATGCTGAGGCCGATCATCAGAAAGAGGCAGACGGTCCCCAGCAGAACCGTGGGGAGCACCGGCCACATGGAGGCGGCGAGGGCCGGAGCCGCGGGCAGGAGGCGGCTGAAGGCCATTTGCGGGGGAGTGGAGTACGCCAGGCTGGCGATGACGACGGTCAGGATGACCGGCGACAGCCGCACAAGCATCCCCCGGCCGTGGCGACGACGGAGCCGTGGCCGTCCTGACTCGATCACATCACACACAATATCTACGTAATGAGGGCATAGCGCCCTGACGGATCCGAGTCGGCCGCCACCCGTCCCCGGACCGACTCGCCGGCCCCGTCGGCGTCGCACCTGTTCCGCGCCGCTCCGGCGGGCATGGAAAGCGAACGTACGTCCGATATTTCCCTTGCGTGGGCGGCTGCCAAGCGGGTGTCTCCGTACTTCTTCCGCAGCCCGAGGGTCCCTGCCGGTGCCCGTTCGCCGCACAGCCGATGGGCGAGGGCGGATCACCCCTGCCGGTCGGGGACGGCCTTCGCCCAGCCCTGGGCGACCGTCTGCCTCGCCTTCTCCAGCTGCGCGTCCGTCGGGAAGTGCGGCGTTCCCTCGACCGTCGGCAGCCGTGCGGCGGCGGCCTTGTCGAGAGTGCCGTCCTGCCTCATGGCGTCCATGAGTACCGGGCGGGCATAGGCGCGCAGCCGGAGGTTCTGGCCCTCCGGGCTGAAGAGGTACTCCTGCCACAGGCGGGCGGTCGCCGGGTGCGGGGCGTTCTTGTTGACGGCCAGCGCGTAGTACTGGGCGAAGCTGCCGTCGAAGGGGATCGCGACCTGCCAGTTCACACCCTTGTCGCGAAGCTGGTCGGCGTACTGGAGGTTGATGTAGTCCCAGTTGATGCTGATCGGGGTCCGGCCGCTCGCGACTGTCGTCCAGTTGGAATGGACAGGGTTGAAGTTGCCGCGCCTGTCGAGTTCGGCGAAGAAGTCGAGACCTGGCTGGACATTGCCGAACGACCCGTTGTTCGCCAGCGCGGCCGCGTAGACACTGGCGAAGGCGGTGGCCGAACGGGGTGGATCGCCTTCGAGCGCGACGTCGCCCTTGTGGCCGGGTTTCAGCAGATCGGCAAAGGTCTCCGGACAGGGTTTGACCCGGCCGGCGTCGCAGCCGATGGAGATGTAGCCCCCGTAGTTGTTGGACCAGCGGGCCTCCGGGTCCTTTTGATTGCCGGGGATCGAATCGTAAGCGGCTACTTTGTACGGCGCGAGAAGATTCTGCGCCGCCGCCTTTCGTGCGAACGTGTCGCCGACGTCGATCACGTCGGGTGCTGTCGGCCGGTTCCCCCTCTTGCTGAGGGCGTCGATCTCGTCCTCGCTGTGGCCCAGCGGGTTCTCGACCGTGACCTTGATCCCGTACTTCTTCTCGAAGCCGTTCATCAGGGCGCCGTAGTTGGCCCAGTCACGCGGCAGCGCGATCGCTCTGAGCGTGCCCTCTCGCTTCGCCGCGGTGATCAGCGCGTGCATGCCGCCCATGCTCTCGGCGGACGTGGCCGCCGACGGCTTCGCGGGGCCGGCGGGCGGTGTCTTCTCACAAGCGCTCAGGCCCAGTGCCACAAGAGTGAAACAGCCGAAGACCGCCGCTGCTCGGGCACTCGCTGTAGTCACGGCTGCTCCCGGACGTACGGGGACGAGATGGTCACCTCGACCGACTGCCCGCAGTGCCACCGGCTCCCGAGCGGCGGGCCCTCGCGCTGCGCCTCCCGGCTTCCTCGGCTCCACGGCACCGACAAAGGGGTCATCGAGGTCAGGGTACCCGGCCGCGTCGACGGCGGAATGCCGCACGGAAAGCCCGAGGTCACCGACGTCAGCGCGGCGTCGAGGCCGGGGGACGGCGGCTACCCGCCGCACCTCACAGCGCGGTGTCGTCCCATTGGTCGAGCAGGAGTTCGCCGAGGTCGTCCGCCTCCGGCGTGGCGTCGTTGCGCAGGGACTGTTCGGCCCAGATGACCTTGCCGGTGGCCGTGTAGCGGGTTCCCCAGCGTTCGGAGAAGCGGGCGACCAGAAAGAGCCCACGGCCGCCTTCGTCGGTCAGCTTCGCCCGGCGCAGGTGCGGCGAGGTGCTGCTGCCGTCGGCGACCTCGAGGATCAGGGTGCCCGCGTCGGGGCTGCCCATCGGCTCCGTGCGCAGCAGCCGTACGGCGATGGGCTCGGCCCCGTAGCGGATGGCGTTGGTGATCAGCTCGCTGAGGATGAGTTCGGCGGTGAACCCGACCCGCTCCAGTCCCCACTCCGCAAGTCGACGGGCGCAGGCGGTGCGCACGGGCGCCACCGCCGCGGGGTCGCGGGGCACCTCCCACTCGGCGACCTGATCCGGTCCGAGCCGGCGCGTGCGGGCCACCAGCAGCGCGATGTCATCCCGGGGCCGGTCGGACAGCATGGCCTCCATCACCGCCGCGCAGGTGGCCTCCGGCGTGCGGGCGGGCCCCCTCAGGGCGTCGCGCAGGGCCTCCAGACCGACATCCAGGTCCCGGGTGCGGTCCTCGATCAGCCCGTCCGTGTAGAGCACCAGTCGGGAATCGTCGGGCACGGTCAGCTCGGTGGTCTCGACCGGCAGTCCGGCTCCGAGGCCCAGTGGCGGGGAGACCGGCAGCTGGGGGAAGTCGACGGTTCCGTCGGGCTGGACCACCGCCGGTCCCGGGTGGCCGGCCGTGGCGATGACCAGTTGCCCGGATGTGGGGTCGTAGACGGCGTACTGGCAGGTCGCTCCCGTGACCACCCCCTGCCCGTGCTCCACTGCGGTGACCTCCTCGGCGTCGATCTGCGCCACCAGCTCGTCCAGCCGGCCCAGCAACTCCTCCACGGGCATGTCCAGGCTGGCGAAATTGTGCACGGCGGTGCGCAGCCGGCCCATCGTCGCCGCGGCGTGCAGACCGTGGCCGACGACGTCGCCCACGACCAGCGCCACCCGGGTACCGGACAGCGGGATGACGTCGAACCAGTCCCCGCCCACCCCGGCCTCGGCCGGCAGATAGCGGTAGGCGACCTCGAGGGCGGACTGCCTGGGCAGCGCACGGGGAAGCAGGCTGCGCTGCAGAGTGACGGCCATGTCGTGTTCGCGGGTGTAGCGGCAGGCGTTGTCGATGCACACCGCTGCCCGGGCGGCCAGTTCCTCGGCGAAGGAGATGTCCTCGTCCTCGAACGACGGGGAACCCGTCGCGCGCCAGAAGATCACCACGCCCAGCACCACACCGCGGGCGCGCAGCGGCACGACGAGCAGGGAGTGGATGCCGTCGTCGAGGATCCGCCGGGCACTGTCGGGCTGCTCGGGCGGCCGGACGTCCGAGGCACTCAGGTCCGCGACCAGGACCGGGCGGCCCTCGGTCATCGCCGTGGACACGGGCTGGGCCGGGAGGAGCCGGATCAGCTCGCGGACGGGGTGGAGGGGATGGCCCGCGTCGAGACCCGCGACGGCGGTGCTGCGCAACTCGCCGATCCCGTCGGGCGCACCGGAGATCTCCTCGCCGCGCAGGACCGGTTCCAGCAGATCGACGGTCACGATATCGGCGAACCGGATCACCGCCACCTCGGCCAGTTCCTCGGCCGTGTGCTTCACGTCGAGCGAGGTACCGATCCGCAGTCCGGCGTCGTAGAGCGACTGCAGCCGTTCGCCCGCCACCTCCGCCCGGCCGGTCAGGACCCGCAGCTCGGTGGTGTCCCGGAGGGTGACCACGCTGCCGGCCGGTCCGTGCGGTGCGGTGAGGCGCTTGCTGACCGCGAGCAGCCGGTCGGCCGCCAGGCACACCTCGTCGGTGGCGGCGCGGTCGGAGGCCAGCAGCTCCGCGAGGCCCTCGTCCAGCCCCAGATCGGTGATGTGCCGCCGCTCCGCGTCCGCCGGCAGGTCCAGAAGCCGTCGTGCCTCGTCGTTGGCCAGCAGCAGTCGGCCGTCACCGCCGACGATCAGCACTCCTTCCCGCACCGCGTGCAGCACCGCGTCGTGGTGCTCGTACATCCGGGCCATCTCAGTCGGCCCCAGGCCGTGCGTCTGCCGCCGCAGCCGTCGGCCCACCAGGGCCGATCCGCCCGCGGCGAGGACCAGGGCCGAGGCGGCGCCGCCGAGGAGGACCGGCAGCTGGCTGTTCACCCGGTGCTGCACCCTCTCGACCGTGACGGGCACGGAGACGATGGCGATGACCGAACCAGCGGGATTCTTGACGGGCACCGCCGAGACCACGGAGAGCCCCAGCGAGCCCTTGAACGTACTCGTGAACGGCTTGCCGTTCGCCGCCGCCGCGTAGGGCCCGATGACACGTTTCCCGATCTGGCGCGGGTCGCTGTTGGCGAGGGTGATCCCGTTCAGCCCGTACACGATGACGGCGTCGACGCCTGTGGCCTTGCGGGCCGCCTCGACGTGCGGCTGCAGCTCCGCGGTCGGGTCCGCGCTGTTCAGCGCCGCCACGATCCCCGGGGAGTTCGCGAACGTCTGCGCCACGGCGAGTGTCCGGTGGCGGGCGTCCGCCATGACGTCGCGTTGAGCCTGCACAACGAGCGCCACCAGGGCGGCGGCGACGAGCAACATCACAACCGCCAGCTGGAGCAGGAAGACCTGGCCCGCGAGGCTGTGCACGTTCAGCAGCGAACCCGACCGCCACGCCTCTCCCGCCTGACGCGGCGGACCGGACCGGCGAGCCCTCGCGGTCACATCAGGTGGATCGTGCCCGGATCGACCCGGTACCCCACTCATATCTCCTTTCTATCGTCTCTCGGCAGTCGACCACGAAACGGCGGGGACGGACTGCTCCGCTCAGGGACGGTGACGAGCGCGGGGGCCCTGCCCGGTTTCCGGGCATCACCGGTGACGATGTGCCCCCGGTCCGTGTGGCGCACGCCGTGCGCTCCCTACAGCATGGCCCTCTGGGGCTGTGTGGACACGACGACGACGGTGGTGGTACCGGCGGTCAGCGCCGTCTTGAACTCCTGCTCCAGATCCTCCGCGGTCTCCACGTCGACGGCCCGGCATCCGAAGCCGCGGGCCACGGAGGCGATGTCGAGTCCGGGCAGGTCGAGGCCGGGGACGCCCGGTGTCTCCTCCAGCACCGCGAAGGATTTGAGGATCGAGTACTCCTGATTGCGCATGACCACATACACGATCGGGAGGCGGTGTTGGGCCGCCGTGTAGATGGCCTGCACGGAGTACTGGAAGGAGCCGTCGCCGATCAGACCGACCACCGGCCGCTCCACGCCCCGGTCCCGGTCGCCGAGCGCGACGCCTACGGCGGCCGGGGTGCCCCAGCCGATGCCTCCGCTGGCCGTGGCGAAGAACGATCCCGACCGGGTGGTCGGCAGCCACTCGATCTGCTGCGCCATCGTCGAGGTCGACTCGTTGACGATGACCGCGTCCGGCGGGCGGACCTTGTTCAGGGTGGCGTAGACCTCGGGCGGGGTGAGCGGCATGTTCGGCGTGGGCGGCAGCGTGCGGGGCCGCGGCATCGGGTCCGGAGCGGCCCGCGTGCGGCCGTCCTCGACCATGTCCAGGAGCAGGTCGATGGCCAGCTTGGTGTCGCCCAGCAGGCTGTCGCCCACACGTGCGGACGCGGCCACGTCGGGGTTGCCCGTGATCTGGAGGAGTTCGGTGCCGTCCGGCAGGTAGGGGCCGGGCACGTAGGGGTAGTAGCGGAACACCTCTCCGCCGATCACGATCACCAGGTCGTGGCCGGTGAGCCGGTCACCGATGGTTTTCACCGACATCCCCAGCGGGCCGCCGAACAGGGGGTGGTCCTCGGGGAAGGAAGCGCGATCCAGCAGGGGGGCACCGTAGACGGCCGCCCGCAGCCTTCCGCGAGGGCGACGGCTCCGTCCCAGCCGCCGGCGCGGTCGACCTCGGGCCCGAAGACCAGTGCGGGACAGCTGCTGGCGGAGATGCGGTCGGCGAAGGCGCGCAGCCGTCCCTCGTCGGGGGCCACGCGGTCGCTCACCGTGCGCACTCGGGTGAAGCCTGCCAGGGGCCGCTTCCAGTCGTCCATGGGGACGGAGAGGTAGACCGGACCGGCCGGCGGCTGCAGGGCCATCGCGTAGGCGCGCATGAAGGCCTCGGGGACGTCCTCGGCGCGGGCCGGCTCGTAGGACCATTTCACCCAGGGCTTCGGCAGCTCGGTGGCCTCACGGTTGCCGAGATAGGGTTCCCCGATCACCAGCTCCCGGTGCTGCTGTCCGGAGGTGACGATCAGCGGCGTGTTTCCGTGGTAGGCCGCCACCAGGTTGCCCACCGCGTTGCCCATCCCGGCCGACGAGTGCAGGTTGACCAGAGCGGGGCGGCCGGTGACCTGGGCGAAGGAGTCGGCCATCGCGATGACGGACGCCTCCTGCAGTGCCAGGACATAGGTGAAGTCTTCGGGGAAGTCCTGGAGGAACGGCTGCTCGGTGGAGCCGGGGTTGCCGAAGACGGTGGTGAGTTCGAGCGTGCGCAGCAGGTCGTAGGTCACGCTGCGGACGGTGGTTCGCTCAGACATGGCTGCTACCGGCCCTTCTTGCTGTCGGATGAGGCGGCGGGCGTCGTCGGGACGGCAGACGTCTGATCGCCTCCACCCCGACCATCGATCCGATGCGGGGCCGGAGACCTGCGAGGCGCCGGTGGCACGGCGGTCGCGCCCTGGCCCGCCGTGCGCACGGGGCGGTGACCACGGCCGATGCCTGACCTGTGTGGGAAACGTCGGCGGTGCGAGAGCAACCCGGGAGGACATGTCGACTCCCTTGGACTGTCTGACATATGCATAAGAGCACTGGTTCGTGACGGTCTGCAACCGGGCGGAGGGCCGGAGGTGTCCCCTGTGGACTCTGCGAGCGAGAGCGCCGATCCCCGCGTCACCTGTACGGTCGCTGCCCGGCAACGGGCCGTCGTGGAACTCGCCTCGCGGCAACCGGTCTCCCGGATCACCGTCGCCGAGCTGGCCGAACGTGCCGGGGTCACGCGGGCGACCTTCTGCAACCGCTACAGCACCCCTCTCGATCCGCTCATCGCGGCCCTCCACGCGGGCTTGGAGACGGGACACCGGCTGGAGGACCGGCGCCGCGCCGAGGGATGCCCGGGCCCGGAGCTGCTGCGGCTGGCCGTCACGGAGGTCGCTGACCACGTCGAACGGTTCGCAGGCGTCTACCGGCACGCCCTCGACGACCCGGCGGACCGTGGTGTCTACGACGCGCTGATCCGCCATTTCGACGGCTACGCCCTCGACCACCTCACCCGCGCCACCAGTGCCGACATCCCCGACGCCGACCACCGGGTGATCGCCCAGTTCCTCGCCCACGGCTTCGCCGGAGCGATCAAGGCCTGGCTCAGTGATCCGTCCACCACCAAGGACGATCTGGTCGCCGCCACTCTGGCATGCGCCCCGGCCTGGTGGGCGGCCGCAGAACTCCCCGCGAGGACACGCGGCCGGGGACCTGGCTGACCGGGGCTGGGTACCCCGCAGCCTGCGGCTCGCGGCGCCCTGCCGCGTCCGTGCGGGGCCGGTGCCCGGCGCCGCCATGCCTTGGCGGGGTCAGTTCGCGAGATTCGCGTGCATCTCCCAGACGAGGACTTCAGCGGGCGCGGAGGCACTGATCCGCTGGCCGCCGCTCGAGGTGAGGCGGACCGCGTCCCCCTCGGACAGCGCGCCGGTGCCTTCGAGTTCGACCGATCCGCAGGTGACGAACAGGTGCAGGTAGGGAGCCGCGGGCAGCTCCACCGGACGACCGGGCATCAGCCGGGCCGCGTGCAGTGCCGCGTGGCGGTTTTGGATGCGGATGGCGGCTTCGCCGCCGTGCCGGGTCATACCGGAGGCGACTGTCACCAGGCCGCCGGACAACAGGTCGTTGTGGATTTCCAGCTGTTCATAGCCAGGCGTCACGCCCGGCTCGTCGGGCACCACCCACATCTGGATCAGGCGCACCGGGATCGTGGGGCGCTCTCGGCCGAGACGCCGGGAGTCGTTCTTCTCCGAGTGCAGGATCCCGGTGCCGGCGCTCATCCTCTGGGCAAGTCCCGGATAGATGACTCCGGAGTTGCCGGCCGAATCCTGATGTACCAGTGCTCCCTCCAGGACCCACGTGACGATCTCCATGTCCTGGTGGGGATGGGTGTCGAAGCCGGTGCCCGGTCGGATGGTGTCCTCGTTGTGGACCAGCAGCAGGCCGTGGTGGGTGTTGCCCGGATCGTAGGGCCTGCCGCCGACCCAGAATGAATGCCTGCCGCGAAGCCATGTCAGGTTGGTCTCCGACCGGTCGTCGGACCGGTGGACATCGATGAGCGGAGCGGGTGTGGTGCCCATGCGTCCGTCCTTCCGAGTCGAGGTGGGGTTGGGTTCGCCGGAAACCGCCGGCTCGGACAGCCCGTGGGGCGTGTCCGTCCGCACCGCGGGCTGCTGAGTGAGGGGCGGGACGAGTAGGGTGCGCGCCTTCCGTGACGGCGGAGGTGAAGTCCGGTTGGACGCCCAACTTCCACGAAAGTAATCAAATGCTTGATTAGAAATATGCCGACGCCTGGAGACCTTGTCAAGCACTCGTTTGAGTTGTTCGGTCCAGGAGGCCTTCGGCCTGGTCGGCGGCTGATGGCGCCCCCTGCAAGACCGCCCGCAGGCGGCTGATCGGCTGGGCCGTCGATGCCGACCGCGTCCCGCTCAGCCGGGCTGCACGACGGTGGTGATCTTCCCCGTCCCGAGGTCGTAGACGTAGCCGCCGATCTTGATGTCGCCGATGCCCGGCGCGAGCTCGGGTGCCGAGCGGAGCTTGGCGATGTCCAGCGGGACCGTCTTGGACGGCTCCAGGACGGCCATCTCCAGGGAGGTCTGTTCGTCCCAGCCGCCGCGGGCGGCGTAGCCGGCGCGCAGATCGTCGTCGGCGAGCAGTCCCGAGCCGCAGTCGGTGTGGTGGATGACGGCGATCTCGAACCAGCCCACGTCAGGAGTCTTGTTCTCATGCAGGTGCACGATCCAGGCGAGGTCCTTGATGAGCGCCGGCGTCACACGGCCGCCGACGTTACGCGCGACGATCGCTTCGCCGAGCCGGACGCCCAGCACAGCCGCGGGCTCCACGCGCGGGTCGATGCAGGTGATCAGGTACAGCTGCTTGAAGGGGACGAACGGGATCTCGGGGACGTCGGCCTGGGCGCCGGAGACCGCGAAAGCCTGGTTGCTCTCCAGGTACGGGGTGAAGTTCGACATGGCTGATTCCTTCAGGAGACGGTGGCAGCCTGGGGCTGTGAGACCGGCACCGCGTGCGCGGAATCGGCGTCCGCGACGCGCGGGCCGGCCCGACCGGCGATGAACCGCGGGCGTGCGGCAGCGAGCCGACC
>NZ_KQ948225.1 GCF_001514035.1 Streptomyces yokosukanensis
TAGGCGCCGGTCTTGCGAGATCCCGACTTCGAGCTGTACGACAACGTCGGCCGCGACACCGACCAGATCGCCGCCGCCCGCTACGGCATCGCCACCAACCGCGACCTGCTCCGCTGGGCGAAGCGCGACACCACACCGTTCCTGACCGAGCACCCGCTGCCGGACAAACCGCTGCCGAGCCCCGACCTGGCCCCGTACCTGGACGCGCTCGCCGCCGCCGAGACACCCCTGCAGGCCAGCGCGGTCACCAGGCACCTACTGGACGCCGCGGAACCCGTGCTTCAGGCGGTCAGCGACTACCTCGTGGCCGCCGCCCGGTGGCGCGGCCAGAACCGCGGAGCGGAACTGGACTCCCCGCCCAAGATGCTGATGACAGCGGCCAGCCGCAGCCTGTCCGTGATAGCCATCGCCCACCAGGCGGACCTGGCGATCCTACGCGCCGAATACGACCCGGCACCGCCCCCGCCGCCCCCTCCCCAGGCACGCACGGCGCCCGGTCTTCCCCCAGAGCCGCCCGGCACCCCGCCCGCTCCCTCGCACCCGCCCATGACGCGGGCGAACCCGCCGAAGGGCTCGATTCGATGAGCCGCCCGCACGCCGATTTCGTCCGCGCGCGCCTGGGTCTGTGGCAGCGCCGCATCCATGAAACCGCCGACTTCCTGGTCCTGGCACAGGACGCCACTCCCGTGGCGGGCATGATGCCCGTATTCGACCAGCTCGTCGCCGTGCACAATCTGACGTCCGGTCTCGTCGCCGACCTGCGCCAGTCCGCGGAGGGCTCCCTCGCCAGCACCGACGCCGGCCGTCAGTACCTGTCCCAGCTGGCCACCGCGCTCGCCCACGGCAGCCGCGCCGCCACACACCTCAGCACCGCCGCGATCGGACTGGCCGATGCCCACCGGGTCACCGCCGGCACCGGCAGCAGAGCGCCGGTGGAGAGCGAGCTGGCCGTCACGCTCGGGCACGCCGCCGCCCTGCGCAGCCTCAACCGCGCGCTGCAAGCCGTCACCCGCCGGCCCGCCGAGCCCGAGTCCGGCTCCGGCGCTCTGCCCGAGCCGGCCGTCGAGCACCGCCGGGCTCCCGATGCCGGCGGCACGCACCCCTCGCGCCGACGCACCTGAGAGCAGCGGCGTGAACGACCGCCGAACCCCACATCCCTGGAGTCCCTCTGTCCGCCCGCTCCTTCATCGCCCGGCCCACCGCCACCGGGTATCGCGGCGTCTGCGCCGGCTCGGGCGGCTACCCCAGCCACCATCTCCCTCTGCTGCTCGGCGCCTACCAGTACCGCTTCGCCAGCAGCCTCGATGCCCTGTCCCGGTACCTGATCGACGATGCACCCGCAGGCTGGTCGCAGTTGGGCACCGACCTCCTCGACGGCACTCCCGAACCGTTGCGTGCCGCGATCGTCGACGGCGATGAGCATCCCAGCGAGCCGTACGACGCACTCGACGCGGCCGGTGCAGGCCCATCCGAGCGGTGGAGTGTCACCGAAACGTCAGCCGGCCATCTGACGTGGGGATACGTCCTGCGTCCGGAGGGCATCGAGGTCATCCATCTCGAAGCATTCGCTCGCGGGCCGATCGTGACATGGGAGACCGACCCGCAAGCGCGGTTCGGCGGCGACTGGCGCTGGCACCTCGGCCACCCGCCGCCGACTACCTTGCCGCCCCGCGCCACACCCGTCATGCCGGCCTCTGCACCCGCTACCCGCGCACGTCCCGTCGCCCGCCGCTGAGCCATCGCCCCGCCTCCCGCTCCTGGAGAACTTCCTGTCCTCGCACACCGACCCGAAGATCACGGTCGTCATCGCCACCCGGCTGCAGCCCGACCGTCTGGCCTATCTCACGGCGATGCACGCCAGCCTCGACCGCCAAACAGTCCCTTGGAAGGCGGTCGTAGCGATCGACGGGGCCGACCCCGCCCGGCTTCCTGCCGCCCTCGCCACGGACCCACGCGTGCACGTCCTCGCGCTCCCGCGCGCGGTCGGCGCGGCCTGCGCCCGCAACCTCGCCCTCACCGAAGTCCGCACCCAATATGTGAACTGGGCCGATGACGACGACGAGTTCACCGACGGGGCCATGGCGCTGCGGCTGCGCACCCTGGAGGAGACCGGGGTGGGCTGGTGCGCGGGGTGGAGTGAGGATCTGTATGCCGACGGCGCCAGGGATCTGTGGCGATGTCCGACGCCGCCCGGCCGGCACGAGGCGGGGGACGTGTGGTCGTACTGGAAGGACCCGGGGGACACGATCCCGCTCGGCCCCACCACGATCCTCGCCCGCACCGACCTGGTGCGCGCGGCTCCCATGGGCGGACTCGTCCAGGGCGAGGACTACTGCACGCTCGCGGTCACCTGCCTCGCGCCAGGAATCCTGCTGCCGGTACCGGTCTACCGGTACCGCAAACACACAGGTCAGATGACCGCCCAGGACTCCTACAACGCCCTGGAGCCCCAGGTGCGCCGCTTCGCCCACCGTTTCGGTTCCAGCCTGCGCTCCGCCTCCCTTGCCCTGCGTGATGCCGCGTCGCCCGCAGCCGCATAGGCAGACGGCGCGCACGTTCCTCGCCCGTTTCCTCCACCATCGAAGGCTCCATGCCCCACGACCATGCCCCCGCAGCGGACGGGGAGATCCTTCTCAGCCCCCGCTACCTGGCAGCCAGCTACCCCGAAGAACACCACGCTCTGCTGGCAGCCTTCGCCGACGAGGCCGCCTGGTCCGCCTCCCTCGGTGAGTCGTCCTTCAGCGTCACCAGTCCCTGCGAGCGCCTCACCATCCGCCACGACCGCACCACCGAGGGCAACGGCCCCCACCTGGTAATCACGGCCCGCACGGACAAGGACGCGCCCGAACGCTGGAGAGCCGACGTCGCGGGCCTCGTACCCGTCGAGTTCGTCGCCTCCCTCATCAACACTGTCGCCACCGGACTCAAAGCCGACCCCGACCACGCCATCTACGGCATCGGCACCGAGCCCGACCTGATCGAGCTGCACGTGGACCCCAGCCACTGGGACTACATCGAGGACCTGGGGCTGACCGGGTTCCAGTCCCACGACGGACACGCCGCCGTGCTCGGCCGCCCGCCGGGCTCCCTGGGGCCGCCGCTCCAGGACGACGAAGCGATCATCTGGCACATCGGCGCCTACCCCGACGACCTGGGACCGCTGTGGGCCGTCTCCTTCACCGAGAAGACCCCGCCGTTCGTCGTCAACGTGGTCCTGGCCCAGACACTCAGCACCGCACCGATCCACCGGCCCACCACCTCCGTCCTGCCCGAGGCCCTGGCACCGCTGGTGTCCGCACGGTGGACCCCTCCGGCCCCGCGACACCCCACCGCGCAGCCCCGGCCCGCCCACGGCCTGCCGGGCGGACCCGGCACCAGCCGGTCCCCGCGGACACACTGACCCCTCCGCCAGCGACACCCCACAGGACCCGAAACGCCCCCGCACTCTCCCGCACACATCACGCTGTCGACCAGCACCACCACCGGCCTCGTCGCCGTCGCTCATGGTGAGAAGTACCCCTGGGCGCAGACCGTCCTGGACCTCTGCGGCTTCCAGCGCCGCGGCGACGGGACATCCTCTGTGTCCGTCGGCAGCCGGGAAGCAGCTCACCACACGCTTCGAAACCTGATCCGCACCGCCCACCGCCACCAGACCAGCGTCACGATCACCCCCCGCCGCTACCTCGGTGACGTCGCCGAAGAGATCGCCGCGCACCTGCCCGGGAGCTGGAGCGCCGAAATCAGCATCCACAGTCACCCGGCCTGGCAGCACGACCTGATCCCCCTGCTGTGGGACGACGGTGAACTGCTCCGCGCCGTTGAGGACCAGCGCGCTCCCTACGCCGCGGTCCTCAGCAACGGCGAGGGCGTCGAACTGCTCCTCGTGGAGCGGCCCGGCCACCCGAGCGACTACCTGGTCGGCGCCTTCGCCTCGGAGGGGTTCGACGACAACACCAACGAGCCGATCGTGCCCCGCAGCATCGCCATCCCCGGCGATCACCAGCTGGTGGCAGCGGCCATCGCGGAGCGGTTCCTGCCCGCCTACCACCAGGCCCTGCACGCCCGGCGGCTGGACACCGTCGCGTACGCACTCGACACGCTCCGCGAGGAGTACGAGACCTTGGCGACGATGGAGGAGTCCGGCCGCTACAGCGACGCCACCCTTCTCGACCCGGCCGAACTCCCTCACCTGGAGAAGCAGTTCGCCGACCTGGCCCAGTACAAGCTCCGCAACCACCTCATCCACGCACCGCATCTGCTGGAGCAGTGCCGACCGGACCAGACACCCTGGCCCGAAGACGCCGTCGCACTGGACCGCATCCGAAACGCCATATCGCAGTGGCAGGACGCGTTCGTCGAGTGGCGCCTGTTCGTCCCGCCCGGCCTCCTCGCGACGGCGTCGGACGAGGCCAAGGCGCAGGCAAAGACCCGGCGGGATGCCAGGCTGCGGCCGGTGATCGAGATCTGGATCGCCGACGGGGAAACCTTCCTCCGTCAGGCGAGGGCCGCCGCCCCCACCCCGCCACGCCCACTTCCCGGACCAGCCCAAGGCGCCCCGGCGCTCCCGCCGGCCCTGCCCGCACTACCCGGCACACCACCCCCGCGCCGGTGAGCAGAAGAAAGGCCCCCACCTGTCCGACCACTTCCACTTCGGCGCCCATCCCGAACACGGCTTCGTAGCCGCCGCCCACGCGAACATCCCCGCGCACCTGGCCCACTGGTATCTGGAGCGCACCCAGTTCGAGCCCGTCCCCGACACCCCGGGCCTGTACCGGCTGGCCAACCCCGAGCAGGACGGCCTGCGCCGCACCCGTCAGGCCGTGCAAGACCTGCGGGTCGTACTGCGCCGTCACGGCTACACGGTCGGAGCCGACTACGCCCTCGCCCCCGCCCTGACCTCACCCCCCGCGCCACCGAAGGTCCGCAGCCGTATCGCGCAGGCCGCCGCCACCCGCTCCCCGCAGCGGACATCCGCCCCCGCCGCCATACCCGGCCGACCCCTGCCCCAGGCCGTAGCCGTGCCCGCAGCCGGGTACACCCAGTCGGCCGGAAGCGGGCGGACCCGGTGAACTCCAACGACGCGACCATCCGCATCACCCGCGGCCAGGGCGGCGAGGTCGATGTCGACGGACCCGTCGACGCCTTCGCCGCGAGCATCCTGGACCGCGCCGGATTCGTCACCTACCCACAACTGCGGGGCGTGTGGATCCGCCTGCCGTTCGACCTCGGCCGCACCTGGGAGAACGAACACGCCACCTGGGCCGCGCAGATGCTTACCGCGGCCCGCTACGCCGTCGACCTCGCCCCCGACCTGCGCCCACGCACCGACGGGCGGGCAGCTCCCGGCGGGCCGGCACGCCCGCCGGCCATGACATCGCAGGCCCCGCCCCATCGTCCCTCCCGGCCCTGACCTCACATCTCCAGGAGCATCCCCATCCCCGACTCACCTACCCTGGCCATCTCGGACCTCGCCTCCCGGGCACGCGATTTCAGACTGCGGATGGGCGTCATCGACCGCGAGACACAGACCGCGTTCGACGCCGCCCGTGACCGCTACGGCCGCACCGTCCACCATCACGCCGAGGCAGCCGCACGGGCCCGCCGCAACCAGGCAGCCCTCGCCACGTACGCCACTCATCTCGTCCCGCACGCCGGCCAGTTGCTGGACGCCGCCCGCAGCGCCCTCGACGCACTGCCCCCGGCCCGGCACACGAGCGCCTGGTGCGAACTGCTCGACGCACTCGCCGCCTCCCACACCGAGGTCACCCGCGCACTGGACCGCCCCGCCGCACCCGGGACGCCGGCCAAGCGCGAGCAGCACACGGCCGTGTGGCCGCACCTCGCCTTCTGGGCAGAGAACGGTTGCCTCGCCGCCGACCTCGCCGACCAGCACCACCCGTCTCACACCAGCGAGCTGACCGCCGAGGAACGGCAGATGTGGACCGAGATGGCCCAAGCCGCCCAACGGCGTGGCGAGTTGGATCTGATCGAATCCTGGTACGCGGTGGACGGCCGCCTGGTCACTCTCGCCTATCTGGTCGAGGACGACACCGACACCGTTGTCGCTCTCACCGGTGACCCGGGCGCGCCGGGCTGGGAAGTGATCGGACAGTACGACAACGTATACGCGGCCGGACAGGCGCTGCCCGGGCCGGTGCCTCCGGGCGTCCTGCGCGCGGACGGCTCGTCCCGGTTCAACCGCCCCGAGCCTCCGCCCGAACTGCCCCTCCAGGAACTGCTGCGGGACGTCATCGAGGCCCGGGGCGCCGGCGACGTCTCTGAGGCCCTGCTCAGCGCCACGCAGAGCGGCTACGACGCTGGCCCGATGGTCAGGCTGGAGCAACTGCTGGAGACCGCGGCCGAGTTCTCCCACGCCCTGGACACCGTGCAGGGTCGGCAGACCGGCGCCCGCCTCGAAGCACTCGGCCGGCAGCTCGCCTTCCTCGTCCGCGAAGTCCATGCGGCGGCCGACGACCTCGGTGCCACCGTCGCCGTCCTGCCCCCGCACCGAACCCCCGCACCCCCACGGGTCCGGCCGCGCCCCGCCGTGACCACCGCGCCTGCGGCCACGCTGCCGCGCAGTACGGCCCCTGCGCGCCGCCCCTAGCGCCCGCAAGCGGCTCCCACCGACCAGCCGGCACACCCCAACCAACTCACCTGCACATAAGGAGAATCGTTACTGTATGGCCGTTCGTACACAGTGGACCGTCACGCACGCTTGCGGCCACGAGGCCGTCCATGATCTGTCCGGCCGTCCCGCCGACCGGCGCGCCGGCTTCGCCCGCTGGCTCGCAGGCCGGGACTGCTCCGAGTGCTGGAAAGCCGCCCGCGACAGCGACACCGCGTCCACGCAGCAGTGGCTTGCCGCCAAGCGCGCCGAGGAGCAGCAGGCAGCCTCCGAGTGGGCCGCCAGGTTCGACATGCCGCCGCTCGAAGGACCCGGCAAGGCACTTGCCTGGGGTGAGCGTTCCCGCCATCAGCTGGTAACCGCCGCACACACCGCGCTCGTCGTCGAGGGCACCTGGGACGAGGCGGACTGGGCCGTGCTGGAGGAGAAGGCCCGCACCGTCACCGCGGCTGGATGGTGGATCGACCAGCGCGACGCGGACGGCTCTGACCTGCTCGAACTCCTCGACGCGGCGTCGGAGGCGGACCACGGGACGGAGAATCCGTTCCGCTGAGGCGGGGGGGAACATAGCCGAGGATCGGCAGTTGGCCAAACGACCGATCCTGCGGAGCATAGATGTTCCCGCCGCTTCCCCAACTTCCGCGTGGAAGGACCCGCATGCTCCCGCCCTCCTGGACGTCTCCGCCAGCCTCGGCCTTCGTCCCGACGCCCGACCCGCTCACGCCTGCCCGAGACATCACCCATCAGCACTTCCAGGCCGGCGACGAGATCGTCGTCATCAAGGGCGTCGCCGACGGGGAGCTGTGGGGGGACGCGATGCGTGTCGTCGCCCCGTCCTGGCACACCCTGACCGAGGAGGACGGATGGCGGCTGCGCGACGCGGACGGCGGCGCGCAGACCTTCATCACCGCCCATCCCCGCTACCTCGTCCACCTCTCGCGCCCGTGCCCGGACTGCATGATCTACCTGCGCGCCATGGGGGACCACCTCCTGCCCAGGCACGCCGGAGCCGACAACACGGTCATCGACTGCGGCTGGTACACCACCACGGCCGTGGGCCAGCTCGTGCACATCGCTGACGTCCACGGCGGCCGGTGACTCTCCCTCCTTCCGCCGCCCTTGCCAAGCTCGCGCCATGCTCGGGCCGGCAGGCCGCGCGAACTCCACAGAGGCGCCAGCAAGCCGGCTGAGGCCGGCCGCCGGTGCCAGCGGCCGTGCACGCTGCCGCCCGGCACTCGACATGCAGATGGCTCCGGCATTCACGGTGCCGACGTTTCGCGACGACACCCCGCAAATGCGCCGGTCGGGGCATTCATCGACACGATGCCGCCGCCTACGAACATCCCGGTCCCACCACACCCTCCGCGGCCCGCGCCGGCCCCTGGGCCCAGGAAGCCAAATCGCCTCCCCGCCCTCGTACGCGATCGCTGCGGCGGCCGGCTGCCCGGGACCTTCACACCGCGACACCCCACCCACCGGAAAGAGCACACCGACGTGATCCCCCGCGTCAACGAACGCACCGACACCCCCCACGCCCCGCTCGGCGAAGCACTCGGGCGTGCCGTGAGACCGGAAGGAAGCCTGACCGAGCACGCCGTCGTCGCCCACTGGCCGGGCCTTAACTCCTACCTCGACGGCGAACAGGCCACCTGGAGCGCCGCCCAGTGGGCCGAACACCTCCAAGACCCGCTCTTCAACAACCCGTTCACCTCCAGCCCCGCCGGCGGCCGGAAGGCATTCGTCCACATCGGCGCCCGGTTCCACCCCGACGACCGTGACCTCAGCGGTGCCGAGTGGGCCGAGGTCGCCCACCGCCTCGCCCGCGCCGCCGGCATCGAGATCCCCGGCGACCAGGACGGCTGCCGGTGGATCGCCGTCCAGGCCAAGCCCGGCCGCATCGACCTGATCGCCAACCTCGTCCGCCTCGACGGCACCTGGCAGCGCCAGCCCGCCCACCTCCCCAGGCGGCTGGCGGACGAGGCCCGCCGGATCGAGCAGGACCTGCGGCTGAGGCCGCCTGCCGGGATCGCACGTGACCGCCACGGTCTCGCCGAGTCCGTGCCGACCGGACCTGCCCAGCTCGCGGCGCTCCTCACTCAGCTCGCCGACGAGCACTCCGGGCCGCTGGCCACCGTGCGCGGCCTGATCGAGCACACCGCCCACCGCGTCGCCCGCCAGCCCGGCACCCGGCCGGCAGCGGCCCGTGCGCAGGACCGGCCGAAGCAGGAAGCCGTCATGACCCGCTCGCACGACAACGATCACGACGCTCCCGATGCCGAGGACTACGAACCCAACCCGCCCTATGACCTGCCAGTCGGCGTCAGCAGCTGGGGGGAATGGCAGGGAGCCGGCCCCGACACCGCGCACCGCCTGGAGCTGATCGCCCGCCGGCTCCACGGCATCCAGCAGGACCTCGACACCACGGCCGCCCGTATGAACCCCCTGCCCCGCCCCACACCACCGGCCACGACTCCCGCACCGGCGCCGGCCCGGTCCGCGGTCCGGCCCGCACCGCGTCCGTCGCCGTAGGAGAAACGTCTCTTTGGCCCTCGCCGACCGTTTCCTGGCCATCCGCCGCGATCCGCACTCCACGGAGGTCCTCGCCCGCGGGGGTGACCGTGAGGCCCACAGCGTCCTGGAGCGCGCGGGTTTCGTGCCCGTGTACCGCCTCCATGAGACCTACCACCGCGCCCCCACTGGCCTCCCCCAGGACGAGGAGAGGGGCCTGGCCACCGAGGCCGTGGCCCGGCTGCGCGCCGTCGGCTACCACGTCGAGGCCGACGAGGACTTCGACACCGACCGCCGCCCCGCCCACTATCAACCGCTGGGCTCGTCGGTCGTCCACCTCGCCGACCGTATCCGGCAGGCCACCACCACCGGGGAGGCCGCCGACGTCCTGACCGAGCTGACTGGACCCCACGACGGCATCCTCGACGCTGTCGGGCAAGTCCTCGCCGCGGCAGCCGAGTTCCACGACGCTCTCGACGGCGCCACCGACCCCCACACGGCCAGGCGCCTTCGCTACCTCGCCGACGAGTACCTGCACGTCATCCGCACCAACCTGGGCCACACCCGCAACCGCCTCGCCGACCGGCACGCCGAGCACCCCGGCCGCAGCACCTGCACGAGGGAAGTCCCCGCCGGCGAACGCGAAGCCTCCGCCGTGTGCGCCTGCCCGACCCCGCCGCGCACCGTGCCGGCGCCGCCACCGCCTCCCGTGGCCGCCGCACCGCGCCGCTGACACCGCCCCACCCCGCCAAGGACACCATGCACACCCCTGAAGAATCCGAGCGCCTCGCCTCCTACGCCGACGTCCTCGCCGGCGAACTCCCCGGCGACTGGGCCGGCGCCCACCACCCCTCCGGGCACAAGGAGGACCTCACCGAACTGGCCGACCGGATCTGGGACCTGGACCTCATCGCCGAATCCCTTGCCGAACACCCGCTGGAGCAGGCGGCCGTCCTGACCCGCGCGGACGGCGCCCAGCTCGCCGTACTCGAGCGTCCGGGCGCCCGCGACGGCTTCCTCATCGCCGCCGTCGCGCCCCGTGATCTTCCCGACGAGGCGTACCGCGGCGTGCGCGAGCCCAACGGCATCGCTCTGGCGGACGATCCCTTCCTGGGTGCCGAGCAGGTGGCCGGCGACCTGCTCGCCCGCTACGACACCGCGCTCGCGCAGGTCCGCCACAACGCCGCCGCCGGCATCGTCCCATCCGATACGGACCGGGTCGTGCTGACCTGGCAGCCGGACGGCAGCCTCGCCGCCGCCCCCGTCGGCGCCAGGGCGGCGGCCGTGCTGGCCGCCAACGGCTTCGTCCACGACACGCAGACCGGTATCTACCGGCTCAGCGGCGACGACACCACCGCGCAGGCCCGCGCCGTGCGCGAGACCGGTCGGCAGCTCGAAGCGCACGGCATTGACACCGCGCTGCAGCATCCCTCGGGCCGGATCGCCCCCACCGCCACCCCGCCCACCACTCCGGCCGCGGCCGGCCACCGGTCTCCGGCGGCCAGGGCCCGATGAGCCGCACGGAGCCCGGCTTTCCGGTGGGGACGTACCTCAGCATCGCCAGCGGCCTCCGCACCGGCCTGGTCATCGCCCCCGGCCGGCGCCCCCGGCGTCGCGCACCCGCCCGGCACACGCCGTAAGACCGGACCACGGCCCCGGCTCCGGCCGGGCCGCCCCTGCCCGCACGATCAACCGGAGAACCCCGTAGCACCCCGCACACCCCCGCCGATCAGCCGGCGCCTCACGCCCCGCCTGGCGACCGCTCTGTTCCGCCGCTACCTGCGTGCCTGTACCCCCACCGGCCCCGACCGCGCTTCCTTGCTGGCCGGTGCGCGCCCCGAGGCCGTTCTCGCCGAGGCCCAGCGAACCGGCCACCGCCATCACCACTGATCCCGACACCGCGTCCTGGAGGAGCATGCCTCACCCCACCCCGAACCCGGCGCGCCTGGCCGAGGACATCGGCCGCCAGATCGGGCAGCTCGCCCATCTGCTCGCCCAGGCTCCACCGCACCAGGCCGCCCAGCTCCTCGGCGCCGTCCTCGACGCCGAGACCGGTGTCCTCACCCAGGTGACGGAACTGATCGGCACCGGCTCCCGCTTCGCCAAGGACCATTCCGAGCGCGGCCTCCTCCCGCCCGAGGTATGGCTCGCGCTGGGCCGGGCGGCGAACGACCTCGAACGTGTCGGCACGGACCTCGACGAGCACACCGACACCATCCGCAGCCACGCCCACCGGCCCCGCCCGGCCGGCAGCCCGGCACCCCAGCCAGTGGCCTCGGCCCTGGTGGTCAGGCGGCGCCGATGAAGAAACAGTGGACCGGCTGGGGACAGCACGAGCAGGCCGAGCAGCACTACCTCGTGGAGCCCCGTGCGCTCGCCGGGGGCGGCGACATCCGCCACATCAGTGAGTTCCTGCGCGCCTCCGGCTGGCGGGACACCTCCGAGAAGGGCGGGCCCCTGCTCCTGCAGAGCCCGGACCGCACCGTCCGCATCGCCTACAACCCCCATGTTCAGCCGGGCGGTTGGACGGTGCACGGGCTCGCCGCAGGGGACCAGGCCGAGTGGTGGGCGACTCTGGGCCGGCAGACGCCGGTGGAGATCCTCGCCGGGCTGACCGATGCCCTGACCCAGCCGCGCTCCGCGCACGCCCCCAACGTGTGGGCGCCGCTGGAAGAACACCAGTGGCGGGCCCAGTCCGAGGGCAGGCACTACACCGCGACCAGCCCGGACGGATCGGCGTGGCTGCACTTCCGCCAGGACGGCAGCGGCAACGCCGTGTGGTGGTCCGGCGCGAAGGACCAGCAGGGCAGCGCCTGGACCGCCCAGTTCACCTCCACCACCCCGATGCACCTCGTGCAAGCCTTCTCGGCCGCACTGGCCAGCCCCGAGCCCGTGATGCGCCCGCGCGGACGCCTCCCGCACAGCGCGAAGATCCGCGCCACGTCCGTCTCCGTTCTTCCCTCCGAACTCAGAGCCTGGCAGCAGGCCCGGATCACCGCCGCCCGGGCCGCCACCTGGGCCCGCAACTCGGTGAGACGACCCCGGCCCCGCACCACGGTCCCGCCCCACGCCCCCGCCGGCGGCGCCCGCGCCCGCCGCTGAAACCCGAAGCCGACCACCGAGGAGCACCGTTGCCCGCACTCACTCCGGACACCATCCACGCCGCCGCCGAAACCCTCGCCGACCTCACCGACTACCTGCGCGAGGACCCCGATCCCGCCGTCGCGCTCGCACTCGTCGAGCCGCTGCTGGACGAGTACACCGGCATACCCGTCCAGCTCGCCGACACCCTGCGCGCCCTCGCCCGCACCGTAAAGGAACACCCGGCCACCCCGCGCACCACCGACGTCGACCTCCTCATCGAGGAGCTGCGCACCGCCGCGCGGGAGCAGGCCGACCAGCACACCCTCCACTACGTCCTGGACGACCTGCGCGCCCTGTACGCGACCCCGCAGGCGAGGACACCGGGGTGCGGCCGGTGCCAGTGAGCGAACGGCAGCTCGCCGCCTTCGCCAACACGCACGCCTGGCGGATCCCCTTCGACACCAGCCCCCGCCACCTCGCCGGCCCCGGCGACGGACGCCACGTCACCCACGGCCTGGCCGCCGCCGGATGGCAGCGCATTTCCGATCCGCTCAGCCCCGAGATCGTCCTCACCAGCCCCGAGGGCCGCCACAGCCTCCAGTTCGACCCGCAGTCCGTCACCTCCGCCTGGTGGCGGCTGCGGGCCGAGCCCACCCGCACCGAGCCGGGCTGGTACGCCGAGTTCGGCGAACTCGTACCTGCCGAACTCCTCGCCGCCCTCACCGATGCCCTGACCGCACCCTCGCCGGACCAGCACACAGATCTCTTCCAGAAGCTGCGATCAGCGAACTGGCAGACCGACGCGCAGAACACGGCTCACTCGCCCGACGGCATGTGCCACATCGAACGGCGGCCCGCACGCAACGACAACGGCGCCAGGTTCTGGGCCGTCGAGACCTGCGAGCCCGGACACAGCACCCCGAGGGGCAGACGCCTCTGGCACGCCGTTTTCGACAGCCGCACCCCCATCCACCTGGTGAACGCCTTCGTCACCGCGCTCGCCGACCCTGCCCCGCTCCAGCGCGGCATGTACGACCGCACCGCCCACCACAGCGTCGTGCAGCAGCCCAGCCCGCTCACACCCGAGCAGGTCGTCGCAGCGCACACCGCCCGGCTCGACGCCGTCCGCGCGCAGACCCGTACCGCCGCCCGCCGCCGGCAGCCGAAACCCGCCACAGCCCCGGCGCACGCCGGTGCCGCCCGGCCAGCCGCTCACCGCTGATCCCGACAGGACCTCTCACCATCGCCTCCCGTCCCACCTCTCACCGCGAACTCCTGTGCCGCCTCGACGGTTTCCTCCAGGACAGCGAACAGATCCTCACCTCCTGGGCCGTCTACTCCGACGAGCACACCGACCTTGACGGCTGGCCCTACGACGACCACGCCTACGCACTGCGCCAGAGCCAGCGCGACGCCGACACCGCCCAGGCGTTCGAGACCGTCCGATCCGGCGCCCGTCACCTCCTGGCCACCGCCCACACGCAACTCGCCCACCTACCCACCCGCCTGGTGCAGAACCGCTGGGGATTCCAACTCGGCGTCCTCGCCACCGCGCTCGACCGCCTCGACGCCCTGCACGAGCAGTGGGAGCGCACGCGCGACTCTCTGCCCGCCGATGCCCGGCCCGGCACCCCGGTCTTCGACGACGCCCTCGCCGAGCACCACGCCGAATGCTGGACCTATCTCGACGACTGGGCCTCCCACGGAGATGCCCTCGGTGAGATCAACTCCGCCGCACGACACGCCCCCTCGCTGCTGGCCCCGCCTCCGACCGCAGTCCGGGCGCCCGGCCGGACCGCCTCGGCGGGAAAGTGACCGCCCTCGCCCGTCCGGAATCCGGCGCCGTCCTCCCCACCGCCAGCCAACCGGCTGCCAGGCGCACCCGGCGCCGACCGCCGACCGCCGACCGCACCCCCCTGCCCGATCACCTCACTCCCCACCCGCACAAGGACGTTGATGCCTCACACCCCCGGCCCCAGCCCCAACCAGGTCGCCCAGGCCACCGCCACGCTGGCCCACGTCAAGGACTACCTGCGCACCTACCCACCCGTCCCCGACGTGCTGCCGTTGCTCGCCCTGCTCCTGGATGAGGACACCGGCGTCCCCATCCTGCTCGGCGACATCCTGCGCGCTGCCGCCCGCTCCGTGTCCCAGCAGACCGACCAGCCCGTGAACGACACGATGCGGCGGAGCATCGACAGCCTCCGTGACGCCGCTCAGGAAGCCACCGACTGGCATGTCCTGCACTGGGACGTACAGCGCCTGCGCGACCTCGCGTCCAGCCCCGTAGACCCACCGGTCACACCCTGACCACCTGCGCCTGGCACCCGGCCGGACACGGCGACCCCATACCGCTGCGCCGCGCTCCCCTCGCCCTTCCCGGCCGGGCCCGACCGCGCCTGCGCACCACTCCCGTCCCCGACGCGGGCAACGTGCTGAAGCCGCTGGAAGAGCGCGTCCAGAACCTCGCCGCCGTCAAAGGCGGTCAAGGCCCAACGCCTGCACCGCCGAGCCAGCCACAGCCACCGCACCGCCGCTCTCGCTGACCGCGCCCTGCTCTCCCCTGGTTCCTGCCCTTGCCCCCTTCCTCCCCCGCCTCCTCCAGCAGCGACGGCTTCTACGACATCGCCTTCAAGGCTCTCCTCGGCGCCCTCGCCGTCGCCGTCCCCCTGTCCAACCTCGCCTGGCTGTGCGGAAATCTCACCGCCTGGGCCACCGACTCCGGCCGCTGGGCGCCGTATCAGCCCACCGAAGCACTCCTGCACCCCGCCCGGCTCTGGCCCAAAGCCGGAGAAACGTCCCTGCTCATCGGTGCCCGCATCATCCCCGTCACCGCGATGACCGCCCTCGCACTCACCGCCGCAATCTGGTGGGTGCGGCACAAGAACTCCGGCAACGGCCGGAAGAAGATCACCGGGATGGCCAAGGCCAAGGACATCGAGCCACTGATGGCCAAGGCGATCACCGTCAAGGCACGCTCCCTGCGCCCCAGCCTGAAGAACGCCACGCACATCGACGCCCGCGACACCGGCATCCTCCTCGGCAACCTCCAGGGCACCAAGCACGAGGTCCGCATGGGGTACGAGGACGTCGCCGTCGCGATCATGGCACCGCGCTCCGGCAAGACCACCTCGCTGGCCATCCCGTCCATCCTCAACGCGCCGGGCCCGGTCCTGCTCACCAGCAACAAGGCAGCCGGCGACGCCTACACCGCCACCCTCGACGCGCGAGCGGCGGCGGGGCGGGTGTGGTCGATGGACCCGCAGCAGATCGCCCACGTCCAACGACAGATGTGGTGGAACCCGCTCGCCGACGCCAAGACCCTCGACGGCGCGGGACGGCTGGCCGGCCACTTCCTCGCCGCGAGCGTGGACGCCTCCCAGCAGGGAGACTTCTGGTCCAAGGCCGGATCCAACATCCTGTCCCAGCTGTTCCTCGCCGCCGCACTCGACGAGCGGCCCATCACCGACGTGATGCAATGGCTCGCCTTCCCCGCCGACCGCACCCCGCTGGACATCCTCCGCGACCACCAGTTCACCGCCGTCGCCGCCCAGCTCAAGGGCACGGTTGAAGGGCCGCCCGAAACCCGCGACGGCATCTACGAGACGGCCCGCCAGTACGCCGCCGCCCTGCTGAACAGCGAGATCGCCGCCTGGGTCACCCCGCAGAAGGACATCCCCGAGTTCCGGCCCAGCGAGTTCGTCACCTCCACTGACACCCTGTACCTGCTGTCGAAGGACGGCGGCGGCGGAGCCTCGGCCTTGATCGCGGCGTGCGCCGACTCCGTCATGCGGGCCGCGACCGCCCAGGCCGAGCGTGCCGGCGGGCGCCTCGACCCGCCCATGCTCGCGATCTTGGACGAGGCCGCCAACGTGTGCAAGATCTCTGATCTCCCGGACCTGTACTCGCACTTGGGATCGCGCGGGATCATCCCGATCACGATCCTGCAGTCCTACCGACAGGGCCAGAAAGTCTGGGGCGAGCCGGGCATGGACGCCATGTGGAGCGCTGCGACCGTCAAGGTGATCGGCAGTGGTATCGACGATCCCGATTTCGCGGACAAGCTCAGCCGGCTCATCGGTGACCACGACGTCGAAACCACCTCCACCTCGACATCCGAGTCCGGCAAATCCACCTCCGTCAGCATGCGTCAACAGAGGATCATGCCCGCCGATGACATCCGCGCCCTGCCCAAGGGCACCGCCCTGTGCTTCGCCACCGGCATGCGCGTGGCCATGCTCGACCTGCGCCCCTGGTATCTCGAGCCCGGTGCCGACGAACTAGCCGCCGCCTCCGCCCGGGCCTCCAAGGCGATCACCGCCCGTGCCATCGCCAAGCACATGCCCGGCCAGTCCGACTTCGGCAAGGCCGCGTGAGCGCCGGCGAAGGATCTCGCACGCCCATGTCTGATCGCCTGGTTCGGAGTTGCATTGCAGACCATCGACTTGGCCGAGCACACCCGTCTCCTCGGCCAAGGTGTCCCCGAGTTGCACCATGTGTGCGAGGACGTGGAGCGGGTCCGGGAGGGCGACATCGCCAAGCCGGTCCGCGAGATCGCGCCCGTCGGCCTGCGTGTGCAGCAGCTGACGATGCAGCCCACACATCAGTTCCACGAGCTGTCCGCCAGCCAGTACGCCATCATGACGAACGGCCGGCAAAACCTGGCTCACCTCGCCTGCGCCTGTTCCCAGGTCTCGCTGGCTGCCACGTTGTGCAGCCTGGCCATGCACCACCATGCACCACCACACCCAGTTCCTGCTGCGTACGGACGCCCGCCCCACACCCGAGACCAGCCGTGACCAGCTCCGGCGGGCCGGTGACGGAATGAGACGGGCCGCCACGACGTACCGCGCTCTGGCACACCAGCTCTCTCGCCGGCTGGCTTCAGCCGCGGCACGAACCGAGGGCCAGCAGCTCATCGCCCGTGCCCTGTCCGGCGACTCGGAGAAGACGTCCGCTGCCTCAACGGCCCCGCCGGCCACCACGGCAGTGGCAGGGCCAGCGCCGAAGCCTCCCGCTCCTGCCAGGCGCTGACGGCCCGCTCGCCGCTCCCGGCCCCGACTCCTCCCCCACTACCTAACGGAAGTCCAACTCGATATGGCATCACGTCCACCCGCTGCCCCGTCCATCGATCTAGACCCTGACACCCATCGCAAGATCAGCCTGATCGCGCAAGCCTCTGCCCGCCGCTGACCCGACCTCCCGGAACGCCATGGCCGTCACCGACCACCACGATGTCTTCGTCGGCTCGACCGACGACGGATTCACCTTCGTCCTCCTCAACCGCTCCATCCGCGGCGCCCACCGCATCCTTACCGGCGCCGGATTCACCGTCCACCGGCATCAGGGGCGCACCCTCTACCTCCTCCCGCCCGAGACCGCCCAGGACGCTCACGAATGCGCCGGCATCGCCGTCTACGGACTCATGGCCCACACCATGGACCTCGTCGACCTCGCCTGGAGCACGCTCCACCCCAGCACCACAACCTCCGAGCCCGAAGCGACCATCCGCTTCCACAACAGCACGGTCACCGCCGCCGCGGTCACAGACCGCGCTGGCGCCGTCCTCGTCCAGCACGGCTTCACCCCCACCGGAACGACGCGGGAGTACGCACTGCCTGCCGGGCTCGGCGAAGCCGACGCCGTGAACGCGGTGGTCCGTGCCGAGACCCACCTCTACACGCTCGGTGTCAGGGTCCGCGTCAACCTCGGCATCCCCACCCTCCGGGACATTCCACCAGCGCCATCCCGCAGCTCTTCCGCGCCCGCCCCGCCCTCCCCGGAGCAGACGCAACGGCGCCGCCGCTGACCACCGCTTCCCCCTTCACCCGGAACAGCACCATGCATCAGATCGACCTGAAGGCCGAGGTCGCCCGCCTGCGACAGCTCGGCAGCGACTTCCAGGATGCGCACAGCACCGCCCGCTCGCTCACCCTCAGCCCCGGCACAGACGCCCTCCGGCAGCTCGTGCCCCAGATCACGGCGGTCAACGGCCTGGCCGGGCAGGCGATGGAGCGCCTGGCCGCGCTCGACGGCAGCCAGTACACCGCCGTCCCCGGCAGCCGCCCCGCCCTGGAACTCCTCGCCTCCGTCGTCTACTCCGCCAGCATCGCCTCCTGCGACCTGTCCGCCGCGCTGGAGGCCAACCCACTGGAGGGCGCCGCGTTCCCCGGCCCGCCCGCCGACGACGACGCAGTGCGTGCGGCACGGCACAAAGAGGCGGCACCTGTGATGGCGGGGCACCTCGCCGACGCGATCCACCAGCTCGACCTCGCCTACACCGGCTGCTACTACCTCGCCAGCGGCATCACCCGCGACATGGAACAGCACGCCGAACGCAGCCAGACCGTCGCAACGCCGAAAATCACAGACAGCCAGGCAGCCGTTCTCGCACGGCTGTCCACCGGTGGCGGCGCTCTCTACCAATCCCTCCGCAGGGGATCGCAATCGGCCTCGGACAATGTCGGAGCCAGCATCAACCTCGCCACCCTCAACGCTCTGATCAAACGGGGACTGGTCACGGTGGACGCCACGACGCCCCAGCTCGTGGGCCAACGCCTTGAGGCCACCGCCGAAGGCCGACGCGCCCTGGCCCAGCACAAACCGGCCAAAGTCTCCGCCCGCGCACCATCGGCGGTACCCCTCGCAGCACAGCAGCCGGCGGGACACAGGCGATGACCAGCTTCGCCCCCGCCGACCGCCCCCTCACCCTGCCGCGCCACCTGGCCGGCAGCGGACTCGACCGTCCCGGTGACGTGCCCGCAGGGCTGATCCACCCATTCGGCCTGCACCACGAGCACGACGATACGAGGGGCCGCCTCGTGCCGGGCAGTGCCCGTCACAGCCTCACCTCCGGCTTCACACCGGCCACGGGCCGGCACGCCGTAGGTGTCCGCAAGCTTTCGACCCGTTCGCTTCATTGCGAAGTCTCCTGCCGATGACGACACCGCCCGACGACGCCCTCCTGTTCGAGGTGGACGTGCCCGCGCCGCCGACGCCCGTGGAACGGCTCCTGGCCCTCGCCGACCTCTACACCCGGCACAATGACCAGCTCGACGCTCTTCTCATCGGCCGCCGCCCGTACGCCGACCCCAGCGCGCACACCACGTCGGCCCAGCGGCTGGAGCGCGAGACTCTCACGGCCGTCAACGCGGTCAAGGCCCAACGCCTGCGCCCCTGCGACACGGTGGCCAACACCGTCGTGCGCCTGAAACAGCTCGCCTACCTCAGCGGCGGCGCCACCCGCTACCTCGCCGCCGCGCAGGAAGCCCTGCCCGGAACCGGCGCGGAGCCCGAACACCTGGATCCTCATCGCGGTGTCGGCCAGTACGTACAGGTGGCCCGTGAACTCACCGGACTCGCTCCCGGCGCAGCCGTCGACTGCGCCAGCCACATCGCCGGCGAGATGCGCTGCCGAAGTGGCACCCGCGCCCCCACGCACGACCTCGACCCCGCCCTGTGCGGTGCCCTGCTCGAAGTCGCCCGCGGGCACATCACCGTCGCCGAGGACCTCGGCAGGGAACACGTCTACTGGCACACCGTGGTCGTAGGAATCGAAAGGCTGCGCCGGCTGGAAGCCCAGGACCTCATCACCCGCGAGCCCTCGTCCGCGCCGCCCGCGTACCGCGGTGGCCTGCCACGCGCCCGCGCCCGCCTGACCGCCCACGGCATCTCCACCGTCGGCGCCCTCATCGAACCGCCCCCGCAGATCAGCCTGTTGCCCAGAACAGCCGGCTCCGCCCCCAGCGCTGCCAGCGCCCCTCGCGCACGGCGCTGACAGCGCCACAGGGCCGTCGAAGCCGCCCTCCCGTACCCTGCTCACACAAGGAAGCGACATTCCCGCCCCACCCACGCTTAAATGTATTTCGCTAGGCGCCGGTATTCAGTCCAGCGCCATGCTGGCATTGTCCGCCGAGGGAATACTCCCGAAGGTCGACTACGCCATTTTCGCTGACACCGGCTGGGAACCGGCCGCCGTCTATACCCATCTCGACCGCCTCGAAGAGGAAATAGCCAAACCGGCCGGCATACCCGTGCTACGCGTGTCTGCAGGCAACATCAGAAACGACGCGCTTGACCCCGATCACCGCTTCGCGTCCATGCCTCTCTACGTCCTGAATAGGGACGGGAAACAGGGCATGACCAGGCGTCAGTGTACCGGGGAGTATAAAATTAAGCCGATCAAAAAGAAGGTTCGGGAACTCCTCGGATACCCCTACCCGTCGCGCATCCCGAAGGGGGTGTTCGTCGAGCAGTGGGTGGGGATCTCTACCGATGAATTCCATCGGGCCAAGGATGCAGACGTCAAGTACATGCGCAACCGGCACCCTCTCATCGATCTCGACTGGTCCCGTGCTGACTGCGTACGCTACCTGACTTCTATCGGCCTGGCGGATACGCCGAAATCAAGTTGCCTGGGCTGCCCATTTCACGGGAACGCCCAGTGGCGGCATATCCGGGACACGAGCCCGCAGGAATGGGTGGACGTGGTCGCGTTCGATGCGGCGATCCGGCAGGGCAACGCCCGCGCGAACGCTGCCGGGAACCGGCTGCTCGGGCAGGCGTTCCTGCACCGCTCCCGTGTCCCCCTCGGCCAGGCCCCCATCGACCATGTCACGGCCGCCGAATGGGCTGCACGCCAGGAAGAATTCAACGACGGCACCACCACGGTGGAGGAGCTGGAGGGCGGTGTGGCGGACGGCTGCTCTCCCTGGGCCTGCCGCGGTGACGTCCTGCTGGCGCAGGACGATTTTGGACTCGCCTCCTGATTACGCTGGATCTGTTCGCGGGTCCCGGTGGCTGGAGCCACGCACTGGCCGTGCTCGGCGTGCGGGACATCGGCCTGGAATGGGACGAGTGGGCCTGCAAGACCCGTGCCGCACAAGGCCAGTTGACGATTCGGACCGATGTGGCGATGTACCCAGTCCGGCCGTTCATCGGCAGGACCCGCGGATTCATCGCCAGTCCCCCCTGCCAAGCGTGGAGCATAGCCGGCAAGCGCCTCGGGCTGGTCGACCAGCCACTCGTCCACCAGGCCGTCGCCGACCTCGCCGCCGGCCACGACACCCGCGAAGCACTGCTGACGGCCTGCCGCGACGTACGGTCCCTGCTGGCGGCCGAGCCCATGCGCTACCTGCACGCCCTGAACACAGTCGGCGAGCCCGAGTGGGTGGCCATGGAAGAGGTACCCGACGTCCTGCCCCTGTGGCGGCAGTACGCGGCCATCCTGCGCGCCTGGGGCTTCTCGGTGTGGACCGGCGTCCTCAACGCGGCCGACTACGGCGTTCCGCAGACCCGGCGGCGGGCGATCCTGCTCGCCTCCCGCGTACGCACCGCCGCACCCCCGTCGCCCACACATGCCCAAGTCGCCGAGCCGGAGAGCCTGTTCGGGCCGGGCCGCGCCCGGTGGGTGTCCATGGCCGAAGCCCTCGGCTGGGGCGCCACCGACCGGCCCGTGCCCACCGTGTGCGCCGGCGGAGGACCGGGCGGCGGCCCCGAACCCTTCCCCTCCGGCTCCCGCAAGACCCTCTCCGACGCCCGCACCCGCGGCACCTGGTCGCCACGCAACGACACCGACGGCGTCCCGGCCTTGCGCCGTGACAGCTCCGGCCCAGCCGCGCGCCACGGCACCCGCGAGATACGCCCGCCAAGCGATGCGGCAACGGCGTTCACCCCCGATACGCCCCGCTGGATGTGGTCGCTGCGCAGCAACAACCAGACCAACGCCACCGTCCGACCGTTGTCCGAGCCGGCCGGGACGCTGTTCTTCGGCCACCGGGCCAACGAATGCACCTGGGTCGCCAATGCCACCGCCGACAACATGGAGGGCGAGCAGCCGGCGGTGCCAGAGCCGATCCGGATCACCGCCAGGGAGGCAGGCATCCTCCAGAGTTTCCCCGCCGACTACCCCTGGCAGGGGAACAAGAGCCAGGTCTTCTCCCAGATCGGCAACGCCGTGCCTCCACGTCTGGCCGCCCACCTGCTCGCCCCGCACCTCAACAAGCCCTTCAATCCCGGGGACTTCGCCCTCGCCGCCTGATGCCCCACACACCCGATACCCCCGAGGACGACGATCTGGACCGTGTGCAGGCTCCCCAGCCCGTGTATTACGCCGAACAAGCCCTCCTCGGTGCTCTCCTCCTCGAGCCCCGGGGTCTGGCCGACACCGGCACCCTGACCGCCGGCCACTTCGACAACCACAACCACGCGGCCCTGTTCACCGCGATCCGCACCCTCCCGGCGCCCGACCCCGCCGATCACGCGAAGGACACCGCCTGGCTCAACAAGGTGCTGGAACACTCCCAGCCCCACGCCCGGGGCCTGAGCGCCTCCTACGTCCACGGCCTCATCCAGTTCTGCCCGCAGTCAAAGCACGTCGCCGCGTACGCCCGGATGATCCGCGCCGACCACGCCCGCCGCACCCTGCGGCTGCACGCCGAACGCCTCGCACTCACCGCCACCGACACCACCCGACCAGACCCCGCTGCCGCCACCCTCGTCCAAGCCGACGCCCTCGGCCGCGTCCTGGACGACCTCGCCAGCCAGTTCGCCCCACACCCCGGCTCCCTGCCCCGCACGCCGACCGCTCCCGTCGCGGCCCAGCAGGGCAGCGAGGAAGCCCTCGACGAGGAGCGACTCCTACTGGCCACGGCCACCGCGCACCCGGCAGAGCTGAAGAACATGCGCTGGCTGCAGCCCGACGACTTCACGCTGCCCCTGCACGTCACGGTGTGGCAGTGCCTGACCGCCCTGGTCCACAACGGGGAGCCGGTGGACCCTGTCACCGTGCTCTGGGAAGCCCAACACCGCGGACTGCTCACCGGCAGCCTCGCCCCCAGCGACCTCATCGCCCTGGTCTCCACACCCGCAGGCTCCCCCGAACACTGGGGTGAACGCGTCCTTCAACGCGCCCTGCTGGCCCGCGCATTCGACGTCGCCACTCGAATCACCGCCTATGCCCAGGACCCGGCCAACACGCCGCACCAGCTGATCACCGGCAGCCGTCGTGCCCTGGCCGGCCTCACTGCACTGCGAACCCGATGGCAGCGCAGCACTGCCCCTACGCTGCCGGCACCTCGCGCAGGACACAGCCCGGCAGTCTCCCGCGCCGGCCCACCACCGCGAGCCGTCGCAGCCGGCGCACGAGCCCTCCGGTAGACCCACCTGCTCCGGCCGGCCCTGTGTCGGCCGGAGCCGCGAAACGAGAACAGATTGCCGCACCCCGAAGAAGACCTGCGCCTTCGCCTCGACCTGCTCCACGGTCGCCCCGGTGCCGTCACCGCCACCATCACGGGCACCAACAACCGCATCGTGCAAGCCCTGCTGGCCATCCACGGCTTTGAGCCTGTCGACGCCACGACGATGGTCATGGCACGCATCGACTGCGAGGAACCGCACTACGCCGGCCTGGCCGCACGCGCCCTGCGTGCCGAGGGCATCGCCGTGGACATCACGCCCAAGCTGCGCGAAGAGATCGACACCGAATGGACCTGGGCCAACTACCCCATGCCCTGGTGCTCACGCGAGGAGATCCGCGAGGTTTCCAACGACGCCCAGCGGATCTACGACGCCATCCGTCACGGCCGTCTGATCATCCACGCTCACGCCCACGACGAGTGGACCACCGTCGCGGTCGGCACCTACCGCGACGGCCCGAGCATCCACCTCCACGGTGAAAACCATCTGCGCACGGAGACGGCCCGGTACGACAACCCCGTTGCGGCCATCGCCGAGTTCGAGCGCCTCTACGGTGGCGCCGTACGCCCCGGCCCCGCCCCGGCCACCAGCACCGAACGCTACGCCGAGCAAGCACGCACCTCGTCGCCGGATACAGCCGACGCCAACCCGGCCCTGCCGGCGGCCGAGCCCGTAGAGGTGCACGCTGCCGTGACCGACGACCACGAAGCACTCCTGAACGACTTCCTCGAGTCGCACAGAGAGTGGGGAAGGTGGCGCACCTGGTCGGACGAGACCACCCACGCCGTCCACGAATCCCTCGTCCTGCGCGCCGAGTTCATCCACGAGGCCGACCCCGACGAACCCCAGTGGAGGATCGCCGCGTACGAAAGCCCGGTCGGCGAGCGCCTGTGGCACGCCACCGCGACCACCACGGTCCCCGTCGAGATCATGCGCGTACTCCTCGACAGTCTCGCCTCCGCCGACGCAGCAGAGATTGCGGCAGGCAGCCAGGTCTCGGAAGCGGCCATCGGCGAGGCCACCCGCCCGTTGGCGGACGCGGGCTGGGAGCACACCGTCGAAGGCCGCTGGATCCGCTGGCAGGCCCCAGGAGACCTCCCCGCTGGTGTCCAGTTCGACGCCTTCGCCGCCCACTCCCATCACAGCGCTCTGCCCACCTGGACGTTCTGGGGAGGCGACGACGCCGGCACTCCCGGATGGGCGCTCCACTTCTCGCCCCGCGCCGCAGCCTCCGTGCTGCAGGACGTGGCCTTCGAGGTGGCCAATGGGTTCGCGCCGAAGCCGGTTGCGGCCCGGCCCAGGGGGCTGAACGCCGCGTGCCGTACCGACATCCGCGCGCAGCCGACACCACGCGCCGGTTCGGCGAGGGGACGGTGACCCGTTCCAGCAGTCGCGCACCGACCCGGGCAGCATGGTTTGCCTGCGGCCCAACCATCTTCGCAGAGCAGTGTCCCTGCTCGTGGTGTAGCCGATCAAGGCAGCGGCATTCCCAGGTCTCGGCTCGAATTTCCCTTACCGGAAGCGCTGTTGGGGCCTACCGGGCCCCGGACCAGCGGCGATCGCCAGGCAGGCCGTCAGTAGCAGGTACAGGACGGCTCCGAAGCGGAGCCGACAGCCCGTGATCGACTACACCACGACGAGGGACACGACCCCTTCGCAGGCCCCGAGAGCCGCAGAGCGACTGTGCTGCACGGCCAACCTGCTGTGCCACCGGCAAGCGAGACCACATCACCACGCCATCGCACACCCGTCCGAATCTCGCTCTGGACCAGCCCCGCGCTTCTGATCGCCGTGGAGGAGCTGGCGACCGCGCACGACCGCAGCGAGTCCGAGCGGTCCGACATCACCAGCTCGCAGAACAGTGCTGGCGATGACGGCGACAACCGCGACCTGAACCTCCCGAAGGAGTAAGGGGAATCCATGGAGCACCGGCTCGTCGCCCACATCGAGAAGGCTCTCGGCTGGGACGGGCCGGGTTCCGTGGGGACCGCGTTCGCACGCGGCCGTCTCACGGACCCGGAGCTGCCCGCACGGCTGTTGACCCCTCACAAGCTGCTGGATCTGATCAAGCATCGCCACCTGGCGAATCCGCAGCTGCGCTGCTACGCCCAGGGCGACGAAATACACCCGTCCACGTTCCTGTCCACCAACGTCAACCGACGCAGGCAGGCCGTGAGCCAGGCCGACATGGCGGCTCTCGGACGGATCCTCAACGAGGGCGGCACCGTTGTCCTGGACCATGTGGACTTCTTCGACCCGACACTGGAAGTCGCCTGCCGAGCCCTGGGCTGGTGGTCGGGCGAACTGACCTCCGCGAACGCCTACCTCGCCGTCGGGGAAACCGACGGATTCCATCTGCACTGGGATGATCACGAGGTCATCGCCGTACAGATCTCGGGCGAGAAATCATGGGAGGTGCGCGGCCCGTCCCGGCGGGCACCGATGTACCGCGACGCGGAACGCAACCGGACGCCCTCGGAGGAAGTTCTGTGGAAGGGCACCATGCGGGCCGGCGACGTCATGCACATCCCCCGCGGCTTCTGGCACACCGCCACCCGCCTCGGCTCCGGAAGCGGTGGCCACTCGCTGCATGTGACGTTCGGGTTCACCAGACGGACCGGCGTCACGTGGGCCAACTTCCTCTCCGACGCGGTCCGCGCCGATGAGGCATTCCGCCAGAATCTGGAGGGCGTGGAAGGAGCCACGCACAAGGTGCTGACCGGCAAGCTCAGCGCCCTGGCCACCAGCTACAGCCCCGAGCGGTACCTGGACGAACTGAGGTCCAGTACCCCACCCGCACGCCACCTGCCTCACGTGGCCGCCTTCGGCCGGCCGGATCGAGTCGCGGCCGTCACCGAGTTCGCGCCATCCATCGTCCGATCCGGTGACACGGTCCAAGTCTGCGGTGGCGGCAAGCGACTGACCTTCCACGAGCGCGCAGAACCGGGCCTCCGGACGCTCCTGTCGGGCCACCCGGTCTTCCTCGCCGGAGCATCCGAGGACATCACCACTCTGACCGACCTACTGATCACGGAGGGGCTGTGCGAACCTCTGACGGGCGAATCGTCCTCGGGCTACACCGATCTGGTCACACCCGTGACCTTCTCGAAGCAGCCGCCGACCTCGGCATAACACACCTCGACACCGCGTCCAACTACCTTCGCCATCGCTCCCACGAGATCCTGAAGACCACGGCCGGCGACCTGCTGCCAAGATTTTCGGTCTCCACCAAGGTCGGTTTCTTCCCCGAGGGGCACAGCCTCGATCCCACCCGACTGCGGATCGCCGTCGAGCAGGCAGTCAAGGACCTCGGACACGAGCCTGATCTGGTGTTCCTCCACAACCCGGAGCACTCGACATCCGACACCGGAAGGCTTGGACCGGCGTGCGCAGCCCTTGCCGACACTGCACGAGCGGGGCTCTGCCGTTCCTGGGGCGTCTCAACCTGGGATCCACGCCCGCTCATGGACTCCGACGTGCCGTGCCCTGATGTCCTCATGGTCCGGGCGGGGCTACTGGTCGGAGTCGACGTCCTCGAAGCAGCCGAGGCCCTGGCAACGCGGTGGCGACCGTCGCAGGTCTGGGGCATGAGCCCTTTCGGCGGAAATACAGCCCAGGAGGTGTGGGAGCGGTTCGATCCAGGGGTCTTCCTGCGGAAAGCCGCGCCGGTCACGAAGATCCAGGCAGCGTTCCGCTCCGCCTACGGCCTGCCCCGGGTTGACGCGGTCGCGGTCGGCACGGACAACGTCGGCCACCTGCGCGAGCTGACTGAAGCCGTGGCGTACGAGGTCGACGAGTACGTCGTCCATGAGTACAGGCAGCTCCTCAAAGCCCGTCAGCTAGCCTGAAGCTCCTGCAGCAACTGCTCCGCCGTCTTCCGCGCAGGGACGAGGCGAGGGTCCTCCGGATCAGAGTAGGGACCAAGGATCTTCGCGGCGACGAACAGGGACATCAGCTTGCCATCCCGGCTCGCCAGATCGCTGCACCGCTCCCGGCGGACGCGGTCGGCCAGAGCCGGGACAGCAAGAGAGGCCCCCCACAGATTTGCCGCATCCAGGCCGCGCGGCGCCATGCCCCAGTCCTCCCAGTCGAACACGCAGAACACCGGCGCGGTCACATTCGCCCAGTTGAGATCCGCATGAGCCGGGCGCCAATCGGCCACCGCCGTATCCACGCCGGGGAAGACACTGTGGATCGTTCCCGTGATCAGTTCCTGTGTGAGGGTCTCGGTATCCGGTGTCGCGATCCGGTTCGTGTGCTGCGCGGCGAGGGCCTCCAGTGAAGCGCTCAGCGAAGCCCACCACTCCTCGGTCAGTCTCGGGTCCTCCGCCACCACGGCGCTCCCCACTGGTGCACCCGGCAGCAGTCCCGTCTCGTCCGCCCGCCACATCACCGGCTCCGCCTCGTCCCGCCACGCAACGCCGGCGAGCCAGGCCGGCTTCGCGATCCCCCGCAGGGCCTCCGCGGACGCGGTGCCGTCTCCGCCCTGAACCCCGATCCGGTCGAGCCCACGCCGCTCGATGCGCACCCACGTATCGCGGTCGGTACGCGCCCCCACAGACCGGCGCTTACGCACCACAGTCTCGCGGTCAAGGCGCACCCGCAGCATTCGCTCGACACGGTCCAGTACGGCTTCCACAGGCTCTTTACGCAGATCCACCGAACGCAGCGTCATGCCCCAGAACGTACCAAGCCCGAGCCGCAGCAGTCCGGCCCTTCACACGTGGGGCGGCAAGGTAGCGGAGGATCCCCGGTCACCGAAACCGGGGATCCTCCGCACCATTAGTGGTCCACCGCCATCCCCTGCCCGCCACGTCGAAAGGCAGCATCACCACGACAGTCCACAACTCCACATGCAGCCGGGGCCAGTGCGCCAGCGAGAGGTCTCTATGCCGCGGCGTAGCTGAGGCGGAGCAGGTCTCCAGCACGCTCCAGGTCCCGCTCCGAACGCAGCTGCAGCTCCAGGTCACCCGTGCCGTGGTGACCGAGCCCCGTCACGTCCCGGGTGAAACCGGGGACAAGATCGACCTCCTTCGGGTCGGCCTTGAGGTAGACGAGCAGCTTGGCCTGCTGCGGCAGGCAGACGCTGGCGAAGTTTCGCAGCCGTCGATAGGCGCGGTACTGCTTGCGCTGCACCCGCGTGACGCCCTCCCCGAGTCCGACCAGGGCCTCGTCGACCGCGTCGGCCAGCTCGGCCATCGCGCCGCCCTGCTTCCGGACCGGCGGCGTCCCGGCGGCACGGTGACGTACCCGCTTGGCCTCAGCCGCGTGCCCCGCGACCGAGGCCACGGTCTCAAGACCGAAGTGGTCGCTGCCGAAGTACCGGTAGCGGACCAGGTCGATCGAGCGCCGGTGCTCGCGTACGGCGTGGACGTCGTAGCGCGTGAAGTCGCCGGCCACGCAGATCAGCCGCGGTGCGCTCCACAGGATCTGGGACGCGGCCGTCACCCCGAGCCGGTCGCGGACCAGGTTCTGGAAAGCATCCTTATGGGCCATCAGCCAAGCCATGTAATAGAGGCCCTGGTTTATCACGCCCGCGTCGGTACCGCGCTTGTACTCGACGATCACCGGCGCCCCGTTCTCGTCGAGACCCACCGAGTCGATCCGCCCACCGTCGACACAGTCGATGACGAACTCGCTCGCCAGGAACCTGACCCCCAGCATCGTCTCCATGTGCGCCTCGACGAGGTCTTGCACATCCGCCTCGACCTCAGCAAGACGCGCGCTGACCTCCGTGACACCGCCTACTGTCGTGAACAGCTTCAGGACCGCCACTCCCCCTTCTTGTTCTCGGGTGCCACACGAGAACAGCATCGGACGCAGGGATATTTCCGTAGCCATGACGGCCGTTTCGTGGACTTCACGTCCGCCCGCCAAGCCGACGCCAAGGCGCTGGCTGACCACAGGGAAGCTGCCCCCACTCGAGAAGTATCCTGCGCAAGGACGACATCGTCGTTCCTGACGGTGTATCGGGAAGGGCGTCACAAGACCGCCGTCACCACCGTTTCCCGTCTCTCAGGCGAACCGGACTCCCGAGCCCATTCAGCGGAGGTAATGGTCCGATGGGAACGCCACCGAGACGTTCAGCGTGGGAGATGCCGTCTGGTAACCCGTGGTTTTGGGCCGCACTCCCCCGGGAGCCATCCGGCGCCTTGGCCAGGGCTGGCATTCCATGAGCCCCTGACGCAGCTGATCCTGGGGCTCCCGGACACAGGTTGGGCACGTCTCCAGTCATACCTACTAGCAGGCTCGCCCAGCAATACGAACATTCTGGTCGACACGTCGCCGCGCATGAAGATGTGTGACATCTCACGCGAAACCAGGGCCGGAAATCGCTAGTGCCTTAGATCGCATGTTTCGCACTACAGGGTCGCCAGGTCACGGAAATCGCCGCCATGACCAAGCATCCAGCTTGCTGTCACTGTGTCGCTCCGTCGCTATCGGGATCTACACAAACAGAGCCAAGATGATGGCGGCTGGCTCCAGTTGATGAGCGGTAGTTTTCCCGGCGTGGCCGTCCATTGGCCTGCGCTGTCCAGCCCTCGGGCGGCCACCGCACCGGACTGTTCGGTGACTGGTCGCCAAGGGGTGTCGGCGAGTGGGCAAGGGCTGGGCGGGCACCTTACCGAGCGCCACTGACATTCCATGTTTTCAGCCAACAAGGCGGTTTTGCGTTACCTGTTCCCTGCTGCTTCCATGGCGCCTGCCCTGCTCGGCTGACCGAATTCGCGTCCGCCTGGGGCGCGGACATTCACCATGCGAAGCGGAAGGCCCCGCCTTGAAGGACATGTACGAGCGGCTGCTGGCCGCTGCGAGCCTGCGGTCGACGGACGGTGCGATACGCGTCGTGTCGGAGTACGAGCCGGTGGCCGGGGTTGGTACGCCGCTGTTTCCGCCGACTGTGAAGGCGAAGGAGACGAACTCCGCCGGCTATTTGGTCGAGCCGCGCTATGTGGACGGCAATGAGACGCAGGTGGTTCTGCTGGATCAGCCGCAGTCCCAGGCCAATCGGTGTGAGACTGCCCTGCTCGACGCGGTGAAGCGACGAGAGATGTTCATCCCGCACCTGGAGATGGTGACCGAGTCGCACGGCATGCCGGTCCGGATGACGAGTCTGGAGGCTCCTCACCGATCGCGAGATGCGTATTTCCGTGACTCGGTGGATGAGGCGGGGACGAAGTTCGACGAGACGGAGCTGGGCGCCGCGCTGCGTGATGCAAGCTCCGGTGACCTGAGTGCGTATCTGCTTCTGGTCCCCAGCGATCTGGCCTACGGGGTATGGGACTCTCACCGCAAGCGGCGAATCCAGGTGAAGATTCCCCGCGCCTACCGATCCGAGATGATCGGTATCAAGCCGCTGGTCGGTGTCCGGGCAGCTGGTCGGGTCGATCGGCTCAACCTGGCGGGCGACACGGTGGAGCTGACTGAATCCGGGTGGGCTCCCAGCGCCTCCGAGAAGCCGAAGAAGGGTGTGAAGACGGCGCGCATGTCCGAGCTGGGACACGGGATGATTCCTCCTTCAGAGGGCCTCGGCGGGGTGTCGGTGACCTCGGTGCAGCGCAGTGCCTCACTGAGCCTGGCGCAACTGGCGGCGCTGCGCTTCGGCAATGCGAGCGAGGAACTGACGGCCGCTGCCCGGGCGTTGGTGGCCTCCATCGCGCTGCTGGGGGATCGGCTGGCGTTCTCGGCTCCTGCCCTGCACCTGCGCTCGGGGTGTGAGCTGCTGTTGGTCTCGGAACGCATCGAGTGGGTGCAGCGGGGCCGTGATGGGGTCCCGGTGCTCGAACCGCTGGAGCTTTCCACGCCCCAGGAGGCTCTTGAGCTGTTCACGATCGCGGTCGGCAGGGCCCGCGAGGCCGGGCTGCAGTGGGCGTCCGACCCGATGGTCGTGCGTCCGAACTCCAGCTTGCAGCAGGCGATCGACAAGTCGTATCTGATCGCCGGGGTCGGCGCAGCCGAGAGCGAGTGACCCGGTGCCGCTTCGCATCACTGTCGACCTGCTGGACTCCTCCTACCAGGCGTCCACGCTAGACCGCAGCCGGGCCGAATGGCCCCCGCACCCCTCCCGTATCTTCTGCGCCCTAGTGTCCGTGGCTGATCCAGCCGACCCCGTCCAGGATGCCGCTTTGTCCTGGCTGGAGCAGCAGCCCCTTCCTGCTCTGCGGGTGCCGGCACGGACCATGGAGGCCGAGATCCCGCGGATGTCCTGGGTGCCGACTAACGCCTCGGCGACCAAGCCCGGTCACGCGGTGCTGCCCGGACGGACGAGCGGCGGCAAGCCGAAGGTGTGGCCGCAGCGTTCATTGGCTCAGTCCCGGCTGGAGTTCGAATGGCCGTCAGAGCCACCGCGCGGGGTGTTCGCTGTCCTGGAGGAGTTGGCCAGGGCGGTGCCCTACATCGGCCGCGCCGGTGGCCACGCCCTCGTCACCGCCGACGTTGCCGCGCACTCCATGGCGGAGGGCAGTGGCGGTGACAGGGAGATCTGGCAGCCCAGCGCGGGAGGTTGCACGACAGACGCGGCGCAATCGCTGCGGGCTCCGTATCCGGGCTATTTGCAGCGGTTGCGTCTGGCGCATGAGCAGGGCGAGTCGGCCTGGCAGCAGGACCGGACGTTCCCCTACACCCGCCAGGGCGCCGCCGAGCCGGAAGCGGACGAGGAGCCGCTGGCGGGCCCGTTCGAGGACTTGATGACTTTTGCCTTCCCTCCGCGGTTCTCTCTGGATCCCGCGCTGACAGTTGAGGCGACCGGCGCTCTTCGGGAGAAGGTGATGGGCTTGCTGTCGGAGGCGGGGCACGACGTCGAGGCCATGGTCGCCGTCCACGGCCACAAGCCGAAGGGGGACGAGCGTCGCCTCTGTGCCTACCTGGGGCTGCCGTTCGTCGGCCATCCGCACGCCGATGGCCGACTGCGCGGTATAGCGGTCGCGCTGCCCAGCGACCTGGATCCCGCGCACCGCAGGGCGCTCCTGGCCGTGTTGCTGCGCATGGGCGGTGGCCTGCGCAAGCTCAAACTGCCCAGCCTTGAGCGGCCCGTGCAGCTGAGCTATGTCCGCGCCGGCGACGCGGCGGTGAACTCCCTCAAGTCGGTGATGGCGGAACAGTGGACGCGGGCCTCGCGCCAGTGGACGACGGCGCTGCCCATGGTTCTCGATCACTTCCCCCGGGGGCGTGACATCGAGGGCTCGGTGGCCACCAGCTGCCGCTTGGCCGGCCTTCCTGCGCCCGATGCGGTGGAGGTCCTGCGCACCGGTGCCTTCGTACCCGGTGCCCCCACCTTGCGGTCTGATGCGGTACGTCGCAAGGACGGTGAACGCCCGCTTCCCGTCCGGCATGTCCGTCTGACCTTCCCCCAGCCCGTCACGGGGCCGGTGGTGCTGGGCAGCAAGAAGAACTTCGGCCTGGGCCTGTGCGTGCCCACGGCCCCGCGGAAGGCAGACGCATGAGCCTCACTCTTGAGGACTTTCCCGACTTCGTCGAAGCCGTACACGGCCACCACCCCTTCCCCTGGCAGAGCGACTACCTCAACAAGGCTGGGGAGACGGGGAACTGGCTGGACCTGGATGTGCCGACCGGTCTGGGCAAAACCAGCCTGATCGACATCTGGCTGTTCCTGCTGGCCTGGCAGTGCGTCACCGGGCAGGAGCGGAGCGTCCCGCTACGGCTGTTCTTCGTCGTCGACCGCCGTCTGGTCGTCGACCAGGCGCACGAGCACGCCCGCACTCTCCAGCAGGCTCTGGCCGACGCCCCGCAGGAGTCCCTCACGGGCCGCGTCGCCCAGACGCTGCGCACCCTGAGTGGGGAGAGTACCGCGCTTCAAGCCGTACGGATGCGCGGCGGCGTGGACTGGGCCTCGCGCTGGCTGCGCTCCCCCGTCCAGCCCGCCGTGATCACCTCGACCGTGGACCAGTACGGCAGCCGCCTGCTCTTCCGCGGCTATCACACCAGCCCCAGGATGCGGCCCATCGATGCGGCCCTGTGTGGCACCGACGCGCTGCTGGCGGTGGACGAGGCGCACATCGCCCTGCCGTTGCTCACGACCGCCACCGACTCCACCGCCTACCAGCAGACCGCTTCCCACCCGGACCTTGCCCGCCGTGGCGTCCAAGTCGTCAGCCTCTCCGCCACCGCCACTGCTGATCCCGCCCGCCCGCCACACCAGATCAGCGAAAGGGACCGCGAGCACCCCGTCGCGGGAGCTCGTCTCAACGCCCAGCGGCGCCTGACCCTGTGGGACGCGAGCACCCTCGCCAAGCATCCCTCGCTCGCCTTCGCGCAGGCCGCCGAACAGGCCGTGGACGCCATGCTGCCGCTCGTGGCCCGGCCCGTCCTCGGCGTCGTCGCCAACACCATCCGCAGCGCCCGCGCAGCCTTCCAACGTCTGATGGCCCGCGACGAGATCGACGTGGTCCTGCTGACCGGCCGCTGCCGTGGCCAGGACCGCGAGCGTCTGCTGAACAGCCGCCACATGCGCGAGTTGTTCGAGGGCATCAGCGCCGACCGAGACCGTCCCCTGGTGGTCGTCGCGACCCAGACCGTCGAAGTCGGTGTCGATGTGTCCTTCGCGGGACTCATCAGCGAGACCGCAGCGGCTGCTCCGCTGATCCAGCGCCTGGGCCGGCTGGACCGCACCGGCGCCTTCCCCTGGGCCCCCGCGATCGTGATCCGCGCCGCAGCACCGGATCCGCAGGACATCCCGGTCTATGGCCCGGCCGCCCACGCGACCTGGGAATGGCTCTCCTCCCATACCCCCCTCACCAACCCCGCGGACCACGACGGCGATACCCTCCGGGACAGCCTGGGCCACGGGCTGGTCATCAACCCGACCACGCTTCCCGGCCTGCTGGACGGCATCGAGACTGCGCCGCTGAACGTGCCCGCACCGCGCATCCCCGTCCTCCACCGCACCCTGCTGGACTCCTGGGCCCGCACCAGCCCCACCCCGGTGCCCGACCAGCCGACCGCGCCCTTCCTCCACGGCCTGAGCACCACGCCCGAAGACGTCCAGGTCCTGTGGCGCAGCGACCTCCCGACCGTGGACGGCCAACCGAACTGGGAGCAGTGGGCCGCGCGCATGGCCCAAATCCCGCACCATCCCGGCGAAACCGTCGCCATCCCCGCCCGGCAGCTGCGCCGCTTCCTGACCCAGCCGACCGCCGACGACACCACCAGCGACCTCGAAGGCACACCAGACGGGGAAATACCCGGCGCGTCCACGAAGCACCAGGCGATGGCTCCGGCACTGCGCTACGACGACCGCGACAACCAGTGGGTCCCCGCAACCGGCCCCCGCGATATCCGCCCCGGCAGCACCATCGTCCTGCCCTCGCACTACAGCGGCCACGACGCCTACGGGTGGACGGGAACCCCCGGCGCCCCCGTCGTCGACCTCGCAGACTTCCCGCCCCGCACCGACAGCGAGCCAACCCGCCTGGATGCCCAGCCCCTGGCACTGCTCGGCGGATTCGACGAAGCCACCACCCACGCAGCCACGGCAGCCATCACCCGTGCGTCCAAGAAGCTGCTGGCCGGCGAGGACGGCGAGTCCGTCACCGACATCGTCCACCAGCTCCTCGACCGCCTCCTCAGCCTGCTGCCCGCCGCAGCCTGTGCTCAGCCGACGACCGGCTCGTACGCCCCCGAACTGCACCAGCGCCTCAGCCAGCTCCGAACCATCACCGCATGGGACACCGCCGCCGACGGCCGCTCGGCCCGCACGGGCCACGCCATCCTCGACTCCACCGACCCATCACGCCTGCTTCTCGTCCCCGCCCGCCCACAGGGCGACCGCATCGAGCGCACCGCCGGCGTCAACGACGAGGACGCCGACGGCAGTTCCCTCACCCGCCCCGTCACACTGACCCGGCACAGCAAGGCCGTCGCGGCACGCGCCGCCGACTTCGCCGTACGGCTGGAACTGCCCGCTCCCCTAGTGGCGGCCGTGGAAACCGGGGCGCACGCCCACGACTGCGGCAAACACCACCCCCGCTTCCAGTGCATGCTGTGCGCCGGCGACCGTCTCCTCGCCGAATCACTCGACGAGCCCCTGGCCAAATCCGGCATGGACCCGGCCGACCGCACCGGCCGCCGCCGCGCCGCCCGTCTGGCCAACTGGCACCCCGAGCTGCGTCACGAAGCACTCAGCGCCCTGGCCGTACAAAGATGGCTCACCACCAGCCCCGCCCACACCAAGGGCCTGGACACCGACCTCATCCTCCACCTCGTGGCCTCCCACCACGGCCACGCCCGGCCGCTCCTGCCGCCGGTGACCGACCCCGACCCCATCGACGTCACCTGCCTCATGCCCGACCAGCAGCACATCACCGTGAACAGCGCCGCCATGGGCACCGACTGGACCGGCCCCGACCGCTTCCACGCCCTCAACCGCCGCTACGGCCCCTGGGGCCTGGCCCTGCTCGAAGCCGTCGTACGCCTGGCCGACATGGCCTGCTCCGAGGAAGGCAGCTAACCCGTATGACCCACCACGCACTCGAACTGCCCGCCCTGGCCAGCAACTCCCCCCTTGGCTTCCTCGCCGCCCTGGGCATCATCCAGCTCACCACCCCCATCCTCGACCAACCCGCCCGGCTGTCCTGGCGCGGCCCCGACGCACCCGCCGTCCTCCACACCCACCAGCCCCTCACCCACCAAAACCTCGCCGACCTGCTCCACACCCAACTACCCGACGACCCCGCCAAGGAGCCCCTGCCACTGGTTCCCGGCATCCTCTCGCTGCCCCGCACCGGACCCAGCGACGCCCTGCGCATGCCCATCGACACCGCTCTACACCACCTGCGCAGCCACGCCCAGGCCGAGCGCGAGCACAACACCCCCACCGCCCACTGGTTCGCCGCACTCGTCAACCAACTGAGCATCACCCCCACCGAGAAGAACCCCGGCAAAGCCCGCCATCCACACGGCAAACAGCCCGCCCTCTACACATCGAGCACCCCGCTCTTCGGCCGCGGCGGACAAATGACCCTGGCCAACAACTGGATCAAAGCCGCAGAGGAATGCCGAAAAGACCCCACCCACCTCCACGCCGCGCTCACCGCCTGGCGCCGCGTCGACGGCTACGCCGGCGCCAACCTCGACCACCACTCAACCGGCGACGCCCACATGGTCAGCCAAGGCAAACCCACCCAACAAGGCGTACCCGGAGCCACCTGGCTCGCCCTCCACGGCTTCGCCACCTTCCGCCTCACCGGCGACAGCGCCTACGCCCAGACCACCAGCTGGGACCGCACCACCCCCAACGGCGCACTCACCTGGCCCATCTGGCAGCCCCCACTCACCACAACCAGCATCACCACCCTCCTCGAACACCCCCTCGTACGCACCCCAAGCGCCGACCCAGCCAAACTCCACAACCTCGGCGTCACCGCCATCTACACCGCCCCCCGCACACGCCTCCCACAAGCTGACGGACCTCTCCAACTCAGCTACCGCGCCTACCCATGAATCACCACCAAACCCGAGTTCGGAACCACGAGCATGCCGAGAATTCCAACAGCACACCGAAGCCGAATGCCGGAAAACACCCCATCCATCCCCGTGGGCCGCCCACTCGATTCCTCACACTCCGGAGTAACGCCTGCTCATTTGCCCTACCTCTGCGGCTCCGAACCGCAGCTCCATCACGGCACGTGTACGACTGCGGTAACGGGGCTGAGGGAGTCCACTACCTCTGCGGCTCCGAACCGCAGCACCATCACGGCATCCTGGACCACGTCCTGCCGTACCTGCCGGTCAAGCTACCTCTGCGGCTCCGAACCGCAGGACCGTCACGGCGAGATGACCTACGAGGAGTGGATCGCCACCCAGGTCCACCTCTGCGGCCCCGAATCGCTGCACCATCGCGGCGGCATCTACCTGCCCGATGTGGTGCGCCGCCGCACCCGCTACCTCTGCGTCTGCGAAGCGCAGCACCACCACGGCTGGGGAGGATCGGAGGCCGGAGACAACCAGGGCCCGACTGGCTCTGCGGTACCAAGCCGCAGCACCACAGCGGCTCGTAGCCGTTGCCGGCCTCGATGCCGAGCAGCTTCTGTATCTGCGGTCTCAAACCGCAGCGCCATCACAGCCACGAAATGTTCTTTTCTCAGGTCACAGGGTTGCGTCTTGCATCTGCGGTCTCGAACCACAGCACCATCACAGAATCGCGTGCAGCATGGGGACGACTTCTCGGGAGCGGCTGACTCTGCGGCTCCGCGCCTCAGCACTACCGCGGCGACTGGAGCCGCGGCCCACCTGCCGATGAATGGCAACCACCTATGTGCTCCCGAACCGCATCACCATCACGGTCCTGTAGTTGGACAGGCCATCACGCCCCTCCATCGCACTGCCTCTGCGGTCACGAACCGCAGCACCACCACGGCAAGGGCGACTACGGCGGTTTGGTCAGTGCCGGGCGGCTCCACTTCTGCGGCCAGCTCCGCAGCATCATCACGGCTCGTAGGCGTGCTCGTGGATTGCGTACCGGCGGATCTGCCCCTGCGGCTTCGAACCGCAGCATCATCACGGCATCGCGATCACCGAGGCCGTCTGCCACGTGGTCGCCTGCCTCTGCGGTCTCGAATCGCAGCACGACCACGACAACGCTGGCTGGGGCTCAGTCGAGCAGTACCGGGGTATCCGCTCTGCCGCCACACGCCGCAGCACCATCACAGCGTCCGCGCCTCCGCCACCTCCGTACGCAAGGTTGACTTGCCTCTGTGGTTTCGAACCGCAGCACCACCACGGAATCTTCGCCAGGCGCCGGACCGCGTTACCGAATTCGCCTGCCTCTACGGTCTCGAACCGCAGCACCATCAAGGCCACGACCCCGCGCTCAAGCATCTCACCGGCCTCGACATGCCTCTGCGGTCTCGAATCGCAGCACCACCACGGCACCATTACCCGCCACCCCGCCCAGGGTCTCGCCGTCCTGCCTCTGCGGGCTCGAATCACAACACCATCACGGCGTCGTCATCTGGCGCAGTGTGCCATACGTGACGCCCTGCCTCTGCGAACTCGAACCGCAGCACCATCACAGCCCGATTCCAGCCCGCGCCCTGGCCACCAGCGGCTCGCCGCTTCTGTGGTCACGAACCGCAGCACCACCACGGCTGCATGTCCAGCAGCACCAGCGTCCCGAAGGTGCGCACTGCCTCTGCGGATTCGAACCGCAGCACCATCTGGGATTGAACTTGTGAGCCTCATCAACGAACACCTGGTCAGAACTCTGCGATCACATATCGCAGCACCACCCCGGCGACCAGATCGGCATCTACGTTGGAAGCGGTCAGTTGCTTCCAATGCGCCCCGTGGCCACGGGTTCGACATATCTCTGCGATTCAGATTCGCAGCCTCATTGTGGCGATGGCGCCGACATCGGCCTAATACTTGGCCTGAGGTAATCTCTGTGGCTGCCGAGCCACACACCACCACGGACAGATATTCTGATCAATATCATTGCAGCTTCCCGTCAGTACCTGCGGCTCTACCCGCAGCACCACCACGGCACGCTGAACGTCATTGCCTAGGTCTACCGGAACGAGCGCACCTCTGCGGTCTCAAATCGCAGCACCATCGCGGCAGCGCGACCATGCTCCACGGCTTGGTCATGATGGTCTACCACCGTGGTCGCGAACCACAGCACCATCACGGCGGTTGAACGCAAACTGCCAACGCAGGAGCCGTCCTTCCATCTCTGCGGCGACCCTGACCGCAGCACCATCGCGGCCAGGACTTGCCGGACCACAACACGGCGTGAATCACCTACTTCTGCAGCCTCGCTCCGCAGCACCACCACGGCCTGTAGCATCGCTGGCATTCACGCCCGTGGTTCCGGTGGTACCTCTGCGGTTCGGGGTCGCAACACCATCACGGAAAGACCGTGGAGCAGCGCTGCAACGAGCGCCTACGCCCTGCCTCTGGGGTCCGGACCCCGGCAGTGGCGCCCGCTTGCGGACCGGGATCACCACCGATCAATAAGCCGTTGGAGTCCGGAAGCAAGGCCAGCAAGACGTCGGGTCCAGATCAGAGCGGTGGGAACATAGCGGAGGATGGCCGTTTGGCCAAACTGACGATCCTCCGCATCATTGATAATCCACCGCCACCATATGCCCGTAAGTCGAAAGGCACCGCCAGCATGACCACAACCCGAGCACGAAACGCCCACGTTGGCGTTTCAGTCCACCGTATAGCTCGCGCGGAACAGGTCCTGGGCACGCTCCACGTCCCGTGGGGTGCGTAGCACCTCCAGGTCATCCGTTCCGTGGTGGCCCAGCCCCGTCACATCCCGGGTGAACCCGGGAACAAGCTCGACCTGCCTCGAGTCCGCCTTCAGATAGACGAGGAGCTTGGTCTTGTGTAGCGGGCAGATGCGGGCGAAGTTCCCGAGATGCTGATACGCCCGGTAGTGCTTGCGCTGGACACTGCTCACGCCATCCCTCAGGCCGAGCAAAGCCACGTCGACCGCCTCTGCAATGTCGGCCGGTGGGGCACTTCGCTGACCGCCGACAACGGCCACCCTCCGGCAACCCCGCCCAACCGTCGGTGCCCGGCTACCGACGATGGCTTCCGCCTCAAGACCTAGCAGGTCGCTGCCAAATCTAGCGAACCCGCATCCAGCGCATGCCATCCGGCGATCTCTTCAGGTGTGGCTTAGCGATGGGACTCAGAGCCTCGTCGCATAGAAAGCCACAGCGGAGGCTGCTGCGACGTTGAGGGAGTCCACGCCAGCAGCCATCGGGATCCTGACCCATTCATCGGCCGCGCGCAAGGCGTCGACCGACAGTCCGTCGCCTTCGGTGCCGAGCATGAGTACCAGCTTCTCGTACCGGCGGGCGGCCAGTTCGTCAATCGTGATCGACTTCTCGTCGAGGCACAGGGCAGCCGTCACAAAGCCCTGCTCGCGGAAGATCTCAACGTCCTTCGGCCAGGAGGTCAGCCGGGTCCAGGGCACGTGGAAGACAGCGCCCATCGACACCTTCACGGCGCGCCGGTACAGGGGGTCGGCGCAGCGTGGCGTGAGGAAGACGGCGTCCAGGCCCAAAGCGGCTGCGTTACGGAAGGCGGCTCCCAGGTTCGCATGATCAACGATGTCCTCGAAGATGGCAACGCGCTGACCTGCACCCTTCTGTAGACCCAAAGGCAACACCGTGCCGATGTTGGTGTGGTCGTTGACCGACTCCATGACCACGACCCGGCGGGCGGAGCGCAGCAGTTCGCCGGCCGTGGGGAGCGGCTTGCGCTGCATGGAGGCGAGCGCGCCGCGGTGCACGTGGTAGCCGGTGACCTGCTCGGCGAGTTCGGGACTCACGGCGTAGACCGGGGCGGGGAGTTCGTCGATGACGTCGCGCATGACGTCGATCCACTTGGCCGAGAGCAGCATGGAGCGCATCTCGTAGCCCGCTTCCTTGGCCCTGCGGATGACCTTCTCGCCCTCGGCGATGAACAGGCCTTCCGCGGGCTCGCGCTTGCGGCGCAGCTCTACGTCGGTCAGGCCCGTGTAGTCGGAGAGACGCGGGTCGTCGGGATCCTCGACGGTGATGAGATCGGCCACAGGGTGATACTGCCTTGTCCTGGGTGTGGTGCCAACGGTTGGGAACGGGTGCGTTACCCCGGGTTACGTGTGATCAAGTCGGGGGTGCTCAGGAGGCCGACTACGGGCCGACGGTGACCACGTCGCCGATGACGATGACCGCCGGGGGCTTCACGTCCTCCGCGCGCACGGTCTCGGCGACCGTGGCGAGGGTGGCGTCGACGCGGCGCTGCGCGGCCGTCGTGCCCTCCTGGACCAGCGCGACGGGGGTCTTCGGCGACTTGCCGTGTGCGACGAGCGTCTCGGCGATCTTCCCGATCTTGTCCACGCCCATGAGGATCACCAGCGTGCCGGTGAGCTTCGCCAGCGACGGCCAGTCGACCAGGGAGCGCTCGTCGTCCGGGGCGACATGGCCGCTCACGACCGTGAACTCATGGGCGACGCCCCGGTGGGTGACCGGGATGCCGGCCGCGCCCGGCACGGAGATCGAGCTGGAGATGCCGGGGACCACGGTGCAGGGGATGCCGGCCTCGGCGAGCGCCTGCACCTCCTCCATGCCCCGGCCGAACACGAAGGGGTCGCCGCCCTTGAGTCGTACGACCGACTTCCCCTGCCGGGCGTGTTCGATGAGCGCGTTGTTGATGGCCTCCTGGGCCATGTACCTGCCGTACGGGATCTTCGCCGCGTCGATCACCTCGACGTGCGGCGGGAGTTCCGCGAGCAGGTCGCGCGGGCCGAGCCGGTCGGCAATGACGACGTCCGCCTCGGCGAGGAGGCGGCGTCCTCGGACCGTGATCAGGTCCGGGTCGCCGGGGCCGCCGCCGACCAGGGCGACACCCGCTGTGCGGGTGCGGTGATGGGGCGCCACCAGGGTGCCGTCCCGCAGCCCCGCCACCACCGCGTCTCGGACGGCGGCCGTGTGGCGGGGGTCGCGACCGCGCGCGTCCGTGGTGAGCACGGCGACGGTGACGCCCTCGCTGTGGCCGGTCGCGGGGGTCCAGGCGGTCGCGAGGTCGGCGTCGTCGGAGCGGACGCACCAGACGCGGTGCCGCTCCGCCTCGGCGGAGGCGGCGGAGTTGGCGCCCGGGTCGCTGGTGGCGATGAGGGCGTACCAGGCCTCGGCGAGGTCGCCGTCCTCGTACCGCCGCCTGACCCAGGTGATCTCGCCCGCGTCCGCCATGGCCTCGACCGAGGGGGTCGCCTCGGGGGACACGAGGACGATGTCCGCGCCCGCCGCGATCAGGGCCGGGAGGCGGCGCTGGGCGACCTGGCCGGCGCCGAGGACGACCACGCGGCGGCCGGTGAGGCGGAGGCCTACGGGGTAGGCGGGGTGTTCGGCCATGGGTGCGGCTCCTGGTGTGGCGGCGGTGCAATAGCCCTGACGTGCGGATTTTATGCGGCGCCGGGCTTCGGCGGGTCAGCTGTCCGGTGGCTGGGCGGGCTCGCCCGGTGGGTGCGGTGCGCGGCTCCTGCGGCCGGCGCACCCACCGGGTCGGCGCTCAGGGTCCTGGAGCTGTCGTCCCAGGACCCCTGCCCCGGCCGCTACTTCTCCGTCACGCCCGCCGAATCGAACGTGGCCACCTCGTGCATCGCCCGCGCCGTGCTCTGCACCAGCGGGAGTGCCAGCAGGGCGCCCGTGCCCTCGCCGAGGCGGAGGTCGAGGTCGACCAGGGGGCGCAGGCCGAGCTTGTTGAGCGCGGCCACATGACCGGGTTCGGCGCTGCGGTGGCCGGCGATGCAGGCCGCGAGCACCTCGGGAGCGATCGCGCGGGCCACGAGAGCGGCCGCGCCGGCGCTGACGCCGTCCAGGATCACCGGCGTACGCAGAGAGGCGCCGCCGAGGAGCAGGCCGACCATGGCCGCGTGCTCGAAGCCGCCGATGGCCGCGAGGACGCCGATGGGGTCGGCCGGGTCCGGCTGGTGGAGTTCCAGGGCGCGCCGGACGACCTCGGTCTTGCGGGCGAGCGTCTCGTCGTTGATGCCCGTGCCCCGGCCGGTCACCTCCGCCGGGTCGGCCCCGGTGAAGACCGAGATCAGCGCGGCGGACGCGGTGGTGTTGGCGATGCCCATCTCACCGGTCAGCAGCGCCTTGTTGCCGGCCGCGACCAGGTCGCGGGCGGTCTCGATGCCGACCTCGATGGCCGCCGTGGCCTCCTCGCGGGTCATCGCGGGACCGGTGGTCATGTCGGACGTACCACCGCGGATCTTGCGGGGCAGCAGGCCGGGCGTGGCGGGCAGGTCGGCGGCGACGCCGACGTCCACGACGCACACCTCGGCGCCGACCTGGCCGGCGAAGGCGTTGCAGACCGCTCCCCCGCCGAGGAAGTTGGCCACCATCTGGGCGGTGACCTCCTGCGGCCAGGGGGTGACGCCCTGGGCGTGCACACCGTGGTCACCAGCGAAGATGGCGACGGCCGCGGGCTCCGGGATCGGCGGCGGGCACTGCCGGGACAGCCCGGACAGCTGGGCGGAGATGATCTCCAGCATGCCGAGCGCGCCGGCCGGCTTGGTCATGCGTTTCTGACGCTCCCACGCCTCGCCGAGGGCCTTGGCGTCGAGCGGGCGGATCTGTGCGACGGTCTCGGCAAGCAGGTCGTGGGGTTCCTCTCCGGGCAGGGCGCGGCGGCCGTACGTCTCCTCGTGCACCACCCAGGACAGGGGGCGTCGCTTGGACCAGCCGGCCTGCATCAGCTCGGGCTCGTCCGGGAACTCGTCGACGTACCCGACACACAGGTAGGCGACGACCTCCAGATGCTCGGGCAGGCCGAGCGTGCGGACCATCTCCCGCTCGTCGAAGAAGCTGACCCAGCCGACGCCGAGGCCTTCGGCGCGGGCGGCGAGCCAGAGGTTCTCCACCGCGAGCGCCGAGGAGTAGGGCGCCATCTGCGGCTGGGTGTAGCGGCCGAGGGTGTGACGGCCGCCGCGGGTGGGGTCGGCGGTGACGACGATGTTGACCGGGGTGTCGAGGATGGCCTCGATCTTCAGTTCCTTGAACTGCTTGGCCCGGCCCTTGGGCAGCGACTTGGCGTACGCCTCGCGCTGTCGCATCGCCAGTTCGTGCATCGTCCGCCGGGTGTCGGCGGAACGGATGACGACGAAGTCCCAGGGCTGCGAGTGGCCCACGGAGGGCGCCGTGTGGGCGGCCTCCAGGACGCGCAGCAGCACCTCGTGCGGGATGGGGTCGCTGCGGAAGCCGTTGCGGATGTCGCGGCGCTCGCGCATGACCTTCAGGACGGCCTCGCGCTCCGCGTCGGCGTAGCCGGGCGCGGCGGGGCCGGTGGGCTGTGCTGGTTCCGCCACTGCGGCCGTGCTCTCTTCTTCATCCTGGTCGGCGGCCCTGGTCTGCAGGTCTTCCGCCTGCTGTGCGACATCGGGCACCTGCGGTACGGCGGCGGGGGCGTGCTCCCCGGCCGGAGCCGCGGGTGCGACGGCCGGCTCGCCCTCGCGCGGCGCGGGCACCATGGCCACGGGCTGCTGCGCGTCCTCCGTGGGCAGGACGAGGGGCTGCGGCGGGGTCGGCGCCAGGTGCGGGGTGGTGGGCACCTGGCCCTCGACCGGCACGAACTGTCCGAACGACTGCTCCGGGTGCGGCTCCTGCGCGCTGTCGGACGGCGGCGGCCCGTCCGGTGCGTCGAGGGTGTGCTGCGCTGGGAGCGCCGGGTGCCCGGACGTCTCCGCGTGCCCAGGTGTCTGCGCGGACGCGGGGGCCTGCGGGTGCGCGATCGTCTCGGGGGGCGGGGCGGGGGCGTCCGGCGCGGGCACGGCGTCGGAGGCCGCCGTCGTCATGGCGGGCACGGCCTCGGTGGCCGGTGCGGGCGTGGTCACGGCGGGCTGCGCCTGCGGGCCGGCGGGGGCGCCGGGCCCGGTCACGGGGGCGGCCTCGGCCACGGGGGCGGGCGCGGCCAGGTGGACGGCGCCCTGGGCGACCGGCTCGGGCCGAGCCTGCGGCGCGACGGCGGCCTGGGCCTCCGGGGCGCCCGGCACGGGCACGGGCACGGCGAGCAGGGCCGGTTCGGCCAGCTGGGGGCCCTGGGCCGGGTAGGGGTGCGGGCCGGACGCGGCGACGGCCGGAGCCGGTACGGCGTCCTCGGCCGGGGAGACGGCGGGGGCCGGGGAAGCGGCGGGGGCCTCGGTCACCGTGGCCGTCGGCGCCGGGGCCACGGTGCCGGACTCGGGCACGGCCGTCGGCACGGCTGCGGCGACGGGCGCGGCCTGCGCGGCGGCCGGTTCACCGGCGACCGCGACGAGCTGCGCGTCCACCGCACCCGGCTGAGCCTCCGTCACGCCGGGCTGCGGCTCGACCGCCACCGCGGGCTGCGCGGGGACGACGGCCTCGCCCTGGGCCGGAACGGACCGCGGGGCGGCCTGGGCGGCGTCCGGGGTCTGCGGCACGGGATCGGCCTCCACGCTCTCGACGGCTGCGGCACCCTCGACGACCACGGCAGCCTGCGCGGCGCCGACGGCTGCCGGCGCGTCCTGAGCCGTGGGGACGCTCCCGCCCTCTTCCGGCTGGACCGCCGTACCGGCCTCGGCCGCCTCTGGCTGTCGGCCGGGCTCGAACGCCTCGGCGGCGGTGCCGGCCGCAACGTCGTCGCGCACCTCGGCCGGAACCGCCTGGGCCACCGCCTCCTGGGCGGCGAAGGAAGCCGGCTCCACCGGGTCGGCGACCGTGTCCTCCGCGGGGGCCGTCTCCTGCGCGGGGACCGTCGTCTCCGCCTCGGCCGCGAGGGCGGGCCCGGCCTCGGAAGCCTCGACGGCGTCCCCTGCCCGCAGGCCGTCCTCAGGCACCACCGGCGTCTCGGCCGCGGGCACGGCGACTCCTGCGACAGCGCCGTCGGCGACCAGGCCGCCGTCCGTCGCGGCCGTGCCCTCGACGGGCTGCCCGGCGGGCGCACCCTGGCCGCTCTCGGCGGACGGCTGGGGAACGCTCTCGGCCCCCTGCTCGGCGACGAACGCCGGGGCTTCCTCGGGAACCGCGCCCGAAGGCACCCCCGCAGAAGCCGTGTAGACGCCGTCGTGGCCCAGTGCGGGCTGCATGCCGTCGTGCCCGTGCACCACCTGAGCGGGGCCCGGATCGGGCACGCCCGCCTGGTGCGTGAGGCGGGCGACGGCGGCCTGGGCGGCGCCGGACGGTTCGCTCGGTGCGGCGGTGGCCGCGGGGGCGGCGGGCGGATCAACCGTTTCGGCAGCCGGCGCCGGTGCGCCGACCTGGGCCGCCACGGCCGGTGCCGGTGCCGGTGCGCCGGCCTCGGCCGTCGCGGGGGCGGTGGGCGCCGCGCCCCAGGGGGCCGCGCTCTGCGGGGCCATGTCCCGCAGCGGCTGGGCGTCGAGATACTCGGGACCGGTCGCGGGCTGCGCGGTCTGCCGCACCGGCGCACCGGCGGGACCGCGGTCGGCGAGGGAGCGGACCGGGCTGGCGGAGGCGTCGGGGATCGGCGGACCGAGGTGCAGCGGACGGCGCGGCGGCTGCGGGGCGGCCGACTGGTCCTGCGGGGCCGAGAGGATGGGCGAGGGCGGCACGGAGGCCGGGGCCGGGTTCGGCAGGCGGACGCCGCTGAGGTCGACGGAGCCGCTGTCGCGGCCGGACGTCTCGTGCGGGCCCGGCTCGTGGACGGCCTCGACGACCGGTTCCGGAGCGGGTGGTGGCACTTCGTTGCCCCACGCGCCCTGGGCGCCCGGCAGCAGCAGGTCTTCGTCCTCGGCGGGAGCCTCGGAGAGGTAGGCGTACGCACCGTGCGGGGAGACGCCCGGCTGTTCCACCATGCCTACGCTCTCCGGCTGCCCCTCGGCCGGGACCTGGCCGGTGTCGGTCATGCGTACCCCTCGCCCATCGGTTAGTGCTCCTACGACCAGCTCATCCGGAACGGCGCACCGACCGCCCGTAGTGAAGAACGAGCGTCCATGCCCAGCGGCACGAACGACCCGCCGGAAAAGGCGACAAAGCCATTCAGTGGCATTGTCCCGGCCGTTGCGCCGTCGCGACAGCATGATCCGGGACAGCCCGCTGTGGACTGCGCCACGTTGCGCGTCCTCCGGTTCCGCAGTACCACACCCACCCCAAAACGGGCGTGCTTTCCGGACATTGGCGAACGAAGTTCCGGGCCGCCCGGTGCGGTACAACGATCGGCCAGCCTACCGCGCGCAGTACGACAACAGGATCACGGGGCGCGCTCCGGCAGGCCCGCCCGCCGCCCCTCGACGCGATGCTCAGCGCGGCGGCAATTCTCCTGTGAGCAGGAACGCGACGTTCCGCTCGGTCTCGGTCCAGGCACGGGTGTCGAGTTGGACGGACTGCAGCAGCGCGCACTCGACCCGGTATCCGTGCTCGGTCAGGTCGCGCCCGACGAGTTCGGCCGCGTCGCGGGTCGCCGCGTGGGTGACGATGCGCTGCGGGCGTCGGTCGGCGACCGCCGAGACGACGGCCGCTCCTCCGCCGCCGACCCGGACGACGTCCGGTTCCGGCAGGTTCTCCAGGATGTGCGGGGCGGTGCCCTGGACCACGTGGAGCTGGACGCCGAACCGGCGGGCGACCGCCTCGGTGCGGGCGCACGCCCGCGGGTCCCGGTCGACGGCGATGACGGCCGCGCCGGCGCGTGCCGCCTCGGTGGCGAACGCGCCGGAGCCGCTGCCGATGTCCCAGACGAGGTCGCCGACCCGGGGGCCGAGGCGGGCGAGTTGCGCGGCGCGCAGCAGTTCCGTCTCGCCCTCGCCGAGGCCGCCGCCGGGTCCGTCGCGGTAGACCTCGTCGGGCTGCACCCAGCCGCGCGGTCCGGCGCCCGGGTCGCGGCCGACGATCCAGTCGCCGCCGTCCGCCGCGGCCCCTCGTGCGGCGGGCCCGCCGATGACGATGACGACGTTGGGGTCGCGCCAGGTGTGGTCGGGGGCCTTGTCGGAGGTGACGACGGTGACCTGTTCGCGTTCGGTGCCCAGTTCCTCGCAGATGACGAAGGTCCGGTGGACGCCCTCCAGCAGGAGCCCGAGTTCGGCGGGGCCGGCGCCCGGTGCGGTGAGGACGGCGACCTTGGTGTGGGCGCGGCAGACGTTCACGGCCCGGCGCAGGGTGCGCGGGTGGGCGACGACCACCTGGGCGTCGTCCCAGGGCATGCCGGCGCGGGCGAAGGCGGCGGCGACCGAGGAGACGGCGGGGACGACCTCGACCTCCAGGCCGAACTCCGGTGCGCGCAGGGTGCGTACGACGCCGAAGAAGCCGGGGTCGCCGTCGGCGAGCACGACGGCGGTGCCGCGGTGGGCGGCGATGCGGCGGGCGGCGAGCGTGATGCTGCCCAGGCGGACGCGTTCGGCGGCGGGCGGGATCTCGGACAGCGCCAGGTGGTGGGCCGCGCCGGCCACGAGCGTGGCGGCGCCGAGGGCGGCGCGTGCCGCCTCGGTCAGCGGGGAGCCGTCCCAGCCGATCACCGTGACCCGGTCGGCCATCGTCGTCTCTCCAGGTCTTCGCAGGTCGTCAGGGGGTACGGGCCCATGGCCCGGCTCCGTGAGAGTACCTGGTGGAGCTCGGGGGGTCAGTTCCAGTCGGAGTAGGGCGCGAAGCCGCCGGTGTCGGCGAGCTGCTCGTCGCCGCCCTCCAGGTCCTCGGGGAGCAGGCTCCACACGATGTAGTCGCTGCGCGCGTCGGTCCAGGTACCGTCCTCGGCGCGGTGGCGGACTATACAGGCGTTGCGCAGGACGCCCTCGCTGATGCAGCCGATCTTCTGGGCGACCTGCTGGGAGGCGGTGTTGTCGGCGGCCGTGCGCATTTCTATGCGCTCGAACCTCTGGGCGCCGAAGAGCCAGTGCGCGGTGGCGAGGGCGGCCTCGCAGGCGTAGCCCTCGCCGCGGGCCCAGGGGGCGATGATGTACGACATCTCGGTGGACCGTACCCGCCAGTTCGTCCTGGCGAGCTGGACGGTGCCGACCAGGCGCTGGGTGAGGAACTCGGCGACGGCGAGGTCGAGGCCGCGGCCCGCGATGCGTTGGGCGGGGGCGTCCTGGGTGATCCAGTGGCGGGCCCGGTCCTCGGAGTAGGGCTGGGGAACGCCGGTCCAGGCGCCGACCTGTTCGTCGTTCATCATCTCGGCCAGAGCGGGCACGTCGTCCTCGTCGAGGGGACGCAGCACCAACCGCTCCGTGCTGATGGAGATGTTGGGGAAGGTGCTAGTCATGCGCCACTCCGTAACTTCGGAAGAACCGTCAGGGCCTGCTGAACTGCCCAGCATGCAGCATGAAACCACTGAACCGCACGACGGGGTCCACACCCGGTGAGGGAGTGGACCCCGTGCGTCGTCCCCGTTCGGCGGCCGCAGCGATGCCGGAGGGATCAGAAGGAGGGGATGACCGAGCCCTGGTACTTGTCCTCGATGAACTTCTTGACCTCGGGCGAGGTGAGGAGCTTGGCGAGCTTCTTCACCCGCGGGTCCTTCTCGTTGCCCTTCTTGACCGCCAGGAAGTTGGCGTAGGGGTTGTTCTTGGCGGACTCGAGGACGAGCGCGTCCTTGGCGGGCTTCAGACCGGTGGAGATGGCGTAGTTGCCGTTCACGACGGCGGCGTCCACGTCGTCCAGGGAGCGCGCGGTCTGCGCGGCCTCGACCTCCTTGAACTGGAGGTGCTTGGGGTTCTTGGCGATGTCCTGGGTGGTGGCCTCGTTGCCGACGCCGTCCTTGAGGGTGATGAGCCCGCCCGCGGCGAGCAGCTTCAGGGCGCGGGCCTCGTTGACGGCGTCGTTCGGGACGGCGACGGTCGCACCGCTCTTCAGGGCGTCGGCCTTCTTGACCTTGTGGGAGTAGAGGCCGAGCGGCTCCAGGTGCACCGTGACGACGGGCACGATGTGGGTGCCACGCTTGTTGTTGAAGTCGTCCAGGTACGGCTGGTTCTGGAAGTAGTTGGCGCCCACCGAGCCGTCCTCGGTCGCCGTGTTGGGCGTGATGTAGTCCGTGAACTCCTTGACCTCCAGGTCGAGGCCGGCCTTCTTCGCCAGGTTCTTCTTGACGAAGTCGAGGATCTCGGCGTGCGGGGTCGGGCTCGCGGCGACGACCAGCGGGCCGCTGTAGTCGGCGGAGGAAGAGGAGGACGAGCCGGAGCCGCAGGCGGTGAGCCCGAAGGCGAGGGCTCCGGCGGCGAGGACGGCGGTGGTGAGCTTGGCGGTGTTACGCACGAAAAGTGCCTTTCCTGAATGGGTGGTGCGACCCCGTGTGGGGGTGAACGGGGAGTCTGGGGAGAGGGTCAGCTCTTCTCGACGGCCTCGGCGGCGGCCGTGCCGGGGAAGACGCCCTTCAGCGGGCGGAAGAGGAGCAGAGCGCCGGACCCGCCGCTGCGGCGGTGCAGGGAGCGGGCGGCGAAGTCGCCGACGACCTGCAGCAGGGAGATGGCGACGGCCAGGATGGCCACGGTGATCCACATCATGCCGGTCTCGAAGCGCTGGTAGCCGTAGCGGACGGCGACGTCGCCGAGGCCGCCGGCACCGACCGTGCCCGCCATGGCCGAGTAGCCGATGAGGGCGATGATCGTGGTGGTGGCACCGGAGATGAGCGACGGGAGCGACTCGGGCACGAGGACGCTGCGGACGACCTTCCAGGTGCTGCCGCCCATGGACTGGACCGCCTCGACGAGCCCGCCGTCCACTTCCCGTACGGACATCTCCACGAGCCGGGCGAAGAACGGGATGGAGCCGACGGCGAGCGGCACGATGGCGGCCTCGCGGCCGATGGTGGTGCCGGTGACCCAGCGGGTGAAGGTCAGCAGCGCGACCATGAGGATGATGAACGGCATCGAGCGCGCGATGTTCACGATCTGCCCGATGGCCTTGTTCACGACGACGTTCTGCAGCAGTCCGCCCCGGTCCGTGAGGACGAGGAGGATGCCGAGCGGAAGCCCGCCGACGACGGCGATCACCGTGGACCAGCCGACCATGTAGAGCGTGTCCCAACACGCCTGGCTCAGCACCGGCTGCATCTCGGACCAGGTCACTTGGCACCATCCTTCACGAGCACGGGCGCCTGGCCCTCCTGGCCGACGACGTCGATCTGCAGGCCCTGTTCACGCAGGAATCCGATCGGCACCACGTTGTCCTCGTAGCGGCCGGGCAGTTCGATGCGCATCCGGCCGACCTGCAGGCCGCCGACGGTGTCGATGGCGGCGCCGAGGATCGAGATGTCGATGTTGTAGGTGCGCGCGAGCTGGGAGACGACCGGCTGGGTGGCAGCCTCGCCGTGGAAGGTGACGTCGAGGACGGTCCGGTCGGCGCCGGTGCGCTCACCGCTCACCGGGAACAGGGCGGCGGCCAGTTCGGAGCCCGGGGTGGCCAGCAGTTCGCTGACCGTGCCGGACTCCACGATCCGGCCCCTCTCCATGAGGGCGGCGGAGTCGCAGACCGACTTCACGACGTCCATCTCGTGGGTGATGAGCAGAACGGTCAGGCCCAGCTGCCGGTTCAGGTCGCGCAGCAGCTGGAGGACGGAGCGGGTGGTCTCGGGGTCGAGGGCGCTGGTGGCCTCGTCGGAGAGCAGCACCTTGGGGTCGCCGGCGAGGGCGCGGGCGATGCCGACACGCTGCTTCTGGCCGCCGGAGAGCTGGGCGGGGTAGGACCCCGCCTTGTCGGCGAGGCCGACCAGGTCGAGCAGTTCCAGCGCCTTGCGGGAACGTTCCTTCCCCGACGTGCCGAGGATCTCCAGCGGCAGCTCGATGTTGTTCTGAACGGTGCGCGAGGAGAGCAGGTTGAAGTGCTGGAAGACCATGCCGATGCGGCTGCGCGCCCGGCGCAGCTCCCTGCCGGCGCGCGGGCCGCGGCCGGCGAGGGCGGTGAGGTCCTGTCCGGCGACGGTCACGGTGCCGGAGGTGGGGCGCTCCAGCAGGTTGACGCAGCGGATCAGGGAGGACTTGCCGGCGCCGGACTGGCCGATGACGCCGTAGACCTCGCCTTCGCGGACGTGGAGATCGATGCCGTCGAGGGCGGTGACCTCACGGCCGCGCGAGCGGTAGACCTTGGTCAGGCCTGAGGTGGTGATCACAGGATTTCCGTCACTGTCGAGTGCGCGGGCGTGGGTGTGCCCGGACACGGGTGCATGCGGTCAGGCATGGAGAGTGGTTGTGCGTCTCGTACGGCCTACGGCGCACGGACATGCCACGGCTCTCGCTTCGGGGCGCGAGGCTCAGCTGATGCGGGGGCCCTCTAGAAGGCGCACATTCGACACATCAGGCGACACATACAACGAGCACCGGGCGTCATGGTCGCCTCGGTCGCAAGGGTGCGGCAGCTCGTCGTGGTCATGCGATCAGTAAAGCAGACGTGCCGTCCTGACCGGTCGCCGCTGTCCGGATACTGGACAGCGGCGGACAGCCCGGGCCTGGACTCAGCGGCGGACGGAGATCTCCACGCCGGAGTCGGTGACCAGTGCGGACAAGGCCGACAGGTCCCTCACCACGAGGTCGGCGTCCAGCTCCTGCGCCCGATGGGTTGTGGTCAACGCCACGGTGGTCATTCCGGCGGCGCGGCCGGCCTGGAGTCCGGCCGGAGCGTCCTCGAAGACGACGCAGTGGGCGGGGTCGACGCCGAGCTGCCGGGCGGCGAGCAGATAGGGCTCGGGGTCCGGCTTGCCGCGCGTGATGTCGTCGGCGGCGATCAGCGTCTTGGGCAGGATGCCGACCGCGTCCAGGCGGGCCTCGGCCAGCCGCCGGGTGGCGGAGGTGACGACGGCCCAGCGGTCGGCGGGCAGCGCGTCGAGGAGGTCCCGCGTGCCGGGCAGGAGCCGGACACCGCCCTCGGGGACGTCGTCCACCTCCAGCTGCTCGACCCGGGCGACCGCCGCCGGCACGAGGTGGGCGGGCAGCAGGTCGGCGACTATCTCGACGGCGGGCCGCCCGTGCAGGGGTACGCGCCCGAACTCCTCGGCGGTGATCCCGTACTCCCGGGCCCAGCGGGTCCAGCAGCGCTCGACGGAGTCGAGGGAGGAGACGAGGGTGCCGTCGTTGTCGAACAGGAGGGCGTGCGCATGGATCGTCATGGTCTAGACCCTACGGCGTACGGCGGGGGCGGCGGCCGGGGTCCGTTGCGGCCGGATGTTTCGGCCGTAATAAGGTCACGGCATGCTCAATGCCCTGACGCTGGTGACCGGTGTCGCCGCGCTGCTGCTCGCCGCCTGGTGCGGCTGGGCCGCCCATCGGGACCAGCCGACCAAGGACTGGCACTTCATCGGCATGGCCGTGGTGTCGCTGCTGGCCGTGATCCAGCTGGTGGTCGGGATCGTGCAGCTGGCGCGGGGCGAGAAGCCGGAGCAGGGCACGACGATCTTCGTGGCGTATCTGCTGGGCGCGTTCGCGTGCGTCCCCGCGGCGGGGTTCATGTCACTGGCCGAGCGGACCCGCTGGGGCTCGGTGACGGTCGCCGCCGGCGGGGTGGTGCTTGCCGTGCTGGAGGTGCGGCTCTATGACATCTGGGGAGGCTGAGGTGACGGCCGTGCAGGAGAAGCCGGCCCGGTTGATCAGTGGGCCGGGCATGCTGCTCGTGTGGTTCTACGGCGTGATGGTGGTCGGAGCGGTGTCACGCTCCGCGTACCAGATCGGCACGGACTTCGGGCGGGCGCCGCTGGCCTATGCGCTGTCGGCCGTGGCCGGGCTGGTGTACGGGTTCATCACGTACACGTTGATCCGGGGCGGGGAGACGGCCCGCAGGGCGGCACTGGTGTGCTGTGCCGCCGAGCTGGCGGGTGTGCTGATCGTCGGCACCTGGACGCTGGTCGACCGCTCGGCGTTCCCGGACGCGACCGTCTGGTCGTACTACGGGGCGGGCTACATCTTCATCCCGGTGCTGCTGCCGCTCTCCGCGATGTACTGGCTGCGCAAGGCCCGCACCGCCACGGTCACGCCGTAGTCACGTACGCCCCGGCCTGCTTCTCCAGGATGATCAGCTCCACGCCGTCCGTGCCCTTGGAGCGGCCCACCGCCTCGTAGCCCACGCGGCGGTAGAGGCGGAGGTTGCCCTCGCTGCGGTGGCCGGTGAAGAGCCGGAACTTGGTGGCGCCGCGCTCCTTCGCCAGGGCCGCTTCGGCCGCGCGCAGCAGCCGCGCGCCGATGCCGTGGCCCTGCAGGCGGGGGTGGACGCAGAGCTTGCCGATGGCGGCCGCGCCGTCCTCGGTGACCTTGCCGCGTACGGAGCCGACCACCTCTTCGCCGAGCCGGGCGACGTAGACGCAGTCGGAGGCGACCTCTTCCCGAACCGAGTCCAGGGTTTCGACGAGCGGGTCGATGCGGTAATTGCCGTACAGCGCCGCCTCGCTCTGGAAGCAGAGGTACTGCAGTCTGAAGATCTGCTCCGCGTCCTGTTCGGTCGCCACCGAGATGGTCACGCTCATGCCCATGTGCGCATGCCTCCCGCTCACCTGATCACCTGTCGTTCCCACTCCTATCCCCGCGCTTCGCGGACCGCAACCTCCGGCGTGAGCAAACGCCGCAGACATCCCAGACATCTGGAGCGTTCCGGGCCGAGACTGCCCTGTGAGATACCCAACTCCCCCGCGATCTCCCGGTAGGTGAGGTCCTTCGGGGAGAGCAGGGCCTCGATCAGCCGGGGGCAGCGACCGGGCAGGCGGCGCACCGCGTCGCGCAGCGCGCCGTACCGGGCGGCCGCAAGGACATGACTCTCGGGGTCGGTGCGGGCGTCGGCGGCCGGCTCGGCGCCGTAGGGGCGTTCGCGGCGGGTGGTACGGCGGCTGCGACGGGCCTCGGCACGGACGGCCTTGCGCAGCCAGCCCTGCGGATCCGGTGGCGGCCCGTCGGTCTGCAGGCGCTCCAGCAGGCGGAGCCAGACGGCCTGTTCCAGGTCGCCCGGCTCGCTCCCGGCCGCATATGCCTCGGCGGAGGCCTCGGCGGTGAGCAGCGGATGCAGGACGGCTACCAGGTCGTCGGTCATATGCGGAACGACGCGCCGACCCCGGAGCAGGTTTCCGGGGCGGCGCGCAGTCACTCCGAACGAGGTGCCGGCCAGGTCGTGCGTTGACGGTGTCAGCCGGCCAGGAAGTCGGCGCGGGCGAGCAGGCCGGTGTCGGCGTTGTCCGTGAAGACGCCGTCGATGCCGGTCGCGAAGTACGTCCTGAACGCGCCGAAGGGGTCGCCGTAGGCGTCGGTCGCGCTGCCCTTGCGGTACTCGGCCGGGAGGAACGGGTTCTCGTTGCGCATGGTGTAGGGGTGCAGGACCAGGCCCACCCGGTGCGCGTCGGAGACCAGGGACGTCGGCTTGCCCAGGGTGCCGTCCGCGTTCTTGGGGATGACCAGGTCCAGGGTCGGGCCGATGCCCTGCGCATAGCCGGCGATCTCCCGCAGGCCCTTGGGCGTGATCAGGTCGGCGACCGTGCGCGGGTCGCCCGATGCGACGAAGTCGTAGGGGCGGCTGTCCGCCGTGGAGAGCAGCACGACGAGCGGGTTGTCGACCAGCTGGTTCAGCTTCTGGATGCTGGTGGGCTCGAAGGACTGCAGGATGACGGGCGAGTTGCGGCCGTCCTTGCCGTGCTTGCGCAGCAGCTTCGCGACCCGCTCCTCGAGGCCGAGGCCGAGCCCCCGGAAGTAGGTGGGGTGCTTGGTCTCGGGATAGATCCAGACCTGCTTGCCGCGCTTGCGGGTCTGCTCGTCCTGCCACTTCAGGACCTCTTCGAAGGTGGGGATCCCCCAGCGCCCGTCGTAGAGGGTGTTGTGCGGCCGGTTGGCCGGGATGCGCTCCACCGCACGCAGCGTCTTCAGTTCGGCCAGCGTGAAGTCCTCGGTGAACCAGCCGGTGGTCGCGACGCCGTCCAGCATCTTGGTGGTCTTGCGGCCGGCGAACTCCGGGTGCGAGGCGACGTCCGTGGTGCCGCCTATCTCCGGCTCGTGCCGGCACACGAGATGGCCGTCCTTGGTGGGCACCAGGTCGCCGGCCTCGACCACGTCGGCGCCCAGGTCCAGGGCCAGGTTGTAGGAGCCGAAGGTGTGCTCGGGGCGGTAGCCGCTGGCACCCCGGTGGCCGATGATCGTCGGCTTCGGCAGACCCTTCAGGCCCCGGCCGCCCGGTCCGGCCGTACCGGCCTCGGCGGCAGCGGCCGCGCCCGGCAGCCCGAGGACCGCTCCGCTCGCCGCGCCGAACACCGCCGCGCCGAGGATCGCCCGCCGCCCGGTGCCCTGCGTCTTCTCGTTCGCCTGGTCGCTGCCCATCAGCGCCTCCTGCCTGTCCAAACGTGAGTGCGGGCCGATCGTAGGGGCGTTGACGTGACCGGAGGGAGTCCTGGGCCGGAACGCGCGGCTGATACCGGCTGTCCTGTCGGAGCCGGGCCGTGAGCGATCTCCGTCACATCACCGCAGGCGGTCACGGCCCGTTCTCGATGCGTCACTGCAGGTAAACCCGTGTCAACACTTAGTAAGACCTCGGTGAACCGGGCGTACCCGATGTGCGCCTGCCCCGTTGCCGCGAGTAATGTCCTCACCTGCACAGACTCATAACGCCCCTCGACATCGGAGGACCCGTTGTCCCGCTTCCGGCTCATCAAGGCAGTGCTCGGACCGATCATGCGCCTGATGTTCCGCCCACAGGTGGAGGGCGTGGAGCACATCCCGGGAGACGGTCCGGTCATCCTGGCGGGCAATCACCTCACGTTCATCGACTCGATCGTGCTGCCGCTGGTGACCAAGCGGCAGGTGCACTTCATCGGCAAGGACGAGTACGTCACCGGCAAGGGCGTCAAGGGCCGGCTGATGGCGTGGTTCTTCACGGGCGTCGGCATGGTCCCGGTGGACCGGGACGGGGCCAACGGCGGTGTGGCCGCGCTGATGACCGGCCGGCGGATCCTGGAGGAGGGAAGGATCTTCGGGATCTACCCCGAGGGCACGCGCTCGCCCGACGGGCGGCTCTACCGGGGGCGCACCGGTATCGCGCGGCTGACGCTGATGACCGGTGCGCCGGTCGTTCCCTTCGCCATGATCGGTACGGACAAGCTGCAGCCGGGGGGCAACGGCATCCCGCGGCCCGGCCGGGTGACCGTTCGGTTCGGCGAGCCCATGGAGTTCTCGCGCTACGACGGGATGGACCGGGACCGGTATGTGCTGCGGGCCGTCACCGACTCCGTGATGGCCGAGGTCATGCGGCTGTCCGGGCAGGAGTACGTGGACATGTACGCGACCAAGGCCAAGGCGGCCTGACTCCGCCGGAGTTGAGCGCCGGCGGCCGGTCGGGCGCGGGCGCACTGTGTTCTCTCGCGCACATCCCGCGCCCTTCGGCCGCTCTCCTCACCCGGCGCTCTCCAGCTTCTGGCCCTTCAGCAGGAACCACGCCGCGAGCGCCGTCGCCAGCAGGACCGCCGCTCCCGCGCCGGAGGCCAGGTGCAGGCCGTGGACGAAGGATTCGCGGGCCGCGTCGAGCATCTGCTGGGCCGTGTGCGGGGGCAGGTGGGTGGACGCCTCCACGGCCGCCCCCAGTGACTCATGGGCCTGGGGCGGGGTGTCCGCCGGGCCCGCGAAGGTGCGGTAGGCACCCGTCACGATCGAGCCCAGCAGGGCGATGCCCAGGGCCGCGCCCAGTTCGTACGCCGTCTCGGAGACCGCCGAGGCGGCGCCCGCCTCTTCCTTGGGCACGCTGGAGAGGATCACGTCCGCGGTGACCGTGAAGGAGAAGCCCGCGCCGACGCCCACGACCAGGAGCGCGGCGCCGAGGATCGGGTAGCCGGTGGACTGGCCGAGCGTCGTCAGCACGGCCAGGGCCAGGCCGACCGCGGCGAGGCCGCCCGAGACCACCGCGCGGACCGAGAAGCGGCGGGCGGCGCGGCCCGCGATCAGACCGGCCACCACCGCGCCCACGGCGGCGGGCAGTTCGGCGAGACCGGCCTCGAACGGGCGCCTGCCCTGGACGAGTTGCAGATACTGGGAGAGGAAGAACACCAGGCCGGACATGCCGAGCACGGTCAGCAGATCGGCGAGGACCGCCCCGCTGAAGCCGCGCCGGCGAAACAGCCGCATGTCCAGCAGCGGGGTCGGCATGGTGAGCTGGCGGTGGACGAAGCCGTACAGTGCGGCGGCGCCCAGCAGGCCCGCGGCGAGCGTGGGGCCGGTGACGCCGTGCGTGGCCGCCTCCTTGACCGCGTAGACGACGCCGATCATGCCGACCAGCGACAGGACGACGCTGATCAGGTCCCAGGGGCCGGGGTTGGGGTTGCGGGACTCGGGCAGGGTGCGGATGCCGACGAGGACCAGGACCGCCATCACCGGCAGGTTGATGAGGAAGACCGAGCCCCACCAGAAGTGTTCGAGCAGGAAGCCGCCCGTGATCGGGCCGACGGCCGTGCCGGCGGAGGCGGTGGCGCCCCAGATGCCGATCGCGAAGCTCCGCTCGCGCGGGTCGTGGAAGAGGTTGCGGATCAGGGCGAGGGTGGCGGGCATCAGGGTCGCGCCCGCGACGCCGAGCAGCGCCCGCGCCAGGATCATCAGTTCGGGAGTCGTCGCATAGGCGTTGAGGACGGATATCGCGCCGAACGCCGTGGCACCGCCGAGCAGGATCCGCTTGCGGCCGATGCGGTCGCCGAGGCTGCCCATGGAGACCAGCAGACCGGCGATGACGAAGGAGTAGACGTCGCCGATCCACAGGAGCTGGGTGCCGGAGGGGTTCAGGTCTTCGCTGATGTAGGGCGTTGCCAGACCGAGAACGGTGGCGTCGACGGCCACCAGCAGCACGGCCAGGACGAGGACCGAGAGCGCGAGCCAGCGGCCCGGACGCTTCTCCACCTCCGCCACGCGCGCCGGCTGCAGGGTGCTGGTCATGATTCCTCTCTTCGTTACGCGTTCGTACGTCGTGCGCCGCCGAGCAGCAGCTCGACGATCATGTAGGTGAAGTCCTTGGCGGCCACCCGGCCCTCCGCCACCGCCCAGGCGCCGGAGGCCAGCAGGCCGTAGAGCGCCTCGGTGAGCCAGGCCGGGGTGAGGTCGATGCGGAACTCGCCGCTCTCCTGGCCGCGCCGGAACAGGGCCGTGAGTCGTTCGTCGATGCGGGCCCAGCCCTGGTGCTGCTGCTCGCCCTCGAACAGCTGGTTCTCGGTGTAGAGGAAGGAGAGGAGTCCGGCGGCGGGCTCGATGGCGCGGACCAGGCGGTGGACGGCCTCGGCCGCCGGGCCCTCGTCCAGCCGGGCGACCTCCAGCGCCGCCTCGCACTCCTCGATGCCGAGCGCCTCCAGCGCCCGTACGAGCGCGTCGCGCCCGGCGAAGTGGCGGTGCAGCGTGGCGCGGCTGATTCCGGCTGCCTTGGCGACCTCGTCCATGGTCGCGGTGGATTTGCGGGTCAGCAGGGCGGCAGCGCTGCGCAGCACCTGGTCACGGTCGAGAGCCATGAGACGATGATAGAGCATGTGAGACATTCTTGTCTCACTACAGGCATGAATGACTCATCTCCGCAGGTCATCGCAGGTGATCCGCCGGCCGGCGCGCACGTGCGGGTCAGTGCCAGGGCAGCTGTGCGCGCCGCTCCCAGTAGGCGCGCGGGTCCTCCGCGAGTGCGGCGAGGCGGGTGAGCTGGTCCGCGTCGAGGTCGACGGCGGGGGCGTGGAGGTTGGAGACGAGCTGGGGGACCGTCGCGGCGCCGGAGAGGACGACACCGGCCCACGGCTGGCGCAGGATCCAGGCGAGGGCCACCGCGTCGCAGCCCAGGGCGGTCTCCTCGGCGACGGCCCGCAGGGCCTGCGGGGCGCGTTGCGCGGCCAGCCGGCCGTTGGCCATGCCCTCCTTGACGATCACCGTGAGCCCGGCGTCGTGCGCCTCGGCGAGCGCGGGGCCCGCCGAGGTCTCCAGGGCGTTGTACGTCGACTGGACGGTACGGAAGAGGCGTTCGCCCTCGACGGTGATCTCCAGGGCGGCGCGAACGGCGTCGGCCTGGGCGGGGCCGCTGGTGGAGAAGCCGACGGTCAGCCCTTGGGCGGCGGCCTCGGCGAGCCGGGCGTGCAGGTCCTTGTCGGTGAGGGCCGGGCTGTCCGGGGTCACCGAGTGGATCTGGTAGAGGTCGAGCCGGTCGCCGAGCAGCGCGTCGGTCTCGGCGCGCTGCCGCTCGTACGCGGCGGGGCTGTGGTCCTTGACCTCGTGCCGTTCGGCGTCGGTGGACCAGCCGGCGGTGTAGGTGTAGCCCCACTTGCTGCCGACGACGACGTCGTCGATGTCGGGGCGGGCGTTCAGCCAGTCGGCGAGGAACTCCTCCGAACGGCCGTAGGAGCGGGCCACGTCGAAGTAGCGCACACCCTGGGCGTAGGCGGCGTCGAGGAGTTCGAAGGTGCGGGTGCGCAGCGCCTCGACGCTGCGGTTCGCCCCGAGGTCGTCCTCCCGGCCCAGGTTGATGTAGCCGGGGCGGCCGACGGCGGCCAGCCCGAGACCGATGTGGCAGGTCGGCGTGGTCGCGTGCGCGAGACGGGCGAAGGGCATCGCGGGCTCCGTTCGGTCGGCTGACTGACGACCAACGTAACCCGCGACGCCCTCACGTCACTTCTTTGCGTCCGCCCACGCGTGCTGCGCCGCCACGTCCGCCGCGACCTCGGCCAGTTGGACGGCGACCGCGCTCGGTGCCGTGCCGCCGCGGCCGTCGCGGGAGGCCAGTGCGCCCGGGACGTCGAGGACGGAGCGGACCTCGGGGGTGAGGTGCGCGGAGATCTTCGCGAACTGCTCGTCGGTCAGCTCGTCCAGTTCCTTGCCCTCGGCCTCGGCGACCTTCACGCACTCCCCCGCGACCTCGTGGGCCACGCGGAACGGCACGCCCTGCTTGACCAGCCACTCGGCGATGTCGGTGGCGAGCGAGAAGCCGGCCGGGGCCAGCTCCTGCATGCGCTCGCGGTGGACCGTGAGGGTGGCCATCATGCCGGTGAAGGCGGGCAGCAGCACCTCCAGCTGGTCGCAGGAGTCGAAGACCGGCTCCTTGTCCTCCTGGAGGTCGCGGTTGTAGGCGAGCGGGAGGGCCTTGAGGGTGGCCAGCAGACCGGTCAGGTTGCCGATCAGGCGGCCGGACTTGCCGCGCGCCAGCTCCGCGATGTCCGGGTTCTTCTTCTGGGGCATGATCGACGAGCCGGTGGAGAACGCGTCGTGCAGGGTCACGAAGGAGAACTCCTTCGTGTTCCAGATGATGACCTCCTCGGCGATCCGGGAGAGGTTCACACCGATCATCGCGGTGATGAAGGCGAACTCCGCCGCGAAGTCGCGGGAGGCCGTGCCGTCGATGGAGTTGCCGACGCTGCCGTGCTCGAAGCCGAGGTCCTCGGCGACCGCCTCCGGGTCCAGGCCCAGGGAGGAGCCGGCGAGGGCGCCGGAGCCGTACGGCGAGACCGCCGTCCGCTCGTCCCACTGGCGCAGCCGCTCGGCGTCCCGGGACAGGGACTGCACATGGGCGAGGACATGGTGGGCGAAGAGCACCGGCTGGGCGTGCTGCAGATGGGTGCGGCCGGGCATCGCGACGTCCGGGTGGGCCTCGGCGAGGCCGATCAAAGCGTCCTGGAGGTCGGCGATCAGACCGCCGATCGTGCGGGCGTGGTCCCGCAGGTACATCCGGAAGAGGGTCGCCACCTGGTCGTTCCTCGACCGGCCCGCGCGCAGCTTGCCGCCGAGGTCCGGGCCGAGGCGCTCCAGCAGGCCGCGCTCCAGGGCGGTGTGCACGTCCTCGTCGGCGATGGTGCCGACGAACGCGCCGGAGGCGACATCGGCCTCCAGCCGGTCGAGACCGGCGAGCATGCGGGTCAGCTCGTCCTCGGTGAGCAGCCCCGCCTTGCCCAGGACGCGCGCGTGGGCACGCGACCCGGCGATGTCGTACGGCGCGAGGCGCCAGTCGAAGTGGACGGACGCGGACAGCTTCGCCAGGGCCTCGGCGGGACCGTCGGCGAAACGGCCGCCCCAGAGCCGTACGTCACCGCTGCTGCTGCTCACTTGCGTTGCTCCTAGAGAGAGGTGGATGTGCGAACCGTACTCAGGCCAGGTCACGCCGGGCGGCGATCTTCGACGACAGGCTGTGGATGTCGATGAAGCCCCTGGCGGCGGACTGGTCGAAGCTGTCGCCGGTGTCGTAGGTGGCGAGGCTGAAGTCGTACAGGGACGACTGCGAGCGCCGGCCGGTGACGACCGCGCGTCCGGCGTGCAGGGTCATCCGGATGTCGCCGCTCACATGCTGGTTGGCCTCCGCGACGAAGCCGTCCAGAGCGCGCTTGAGCGGGGAGAACCACTGGCCGTCGTAGACCAGTTCGCCCCAGCGCTGCTCGATCTGGCGCTTGTAGCGGGCGAGTTCACGCTCGACGGTGACGTTCTCCAGCTCCTGGTGGGCGGTGATCAGGGCGATCGCGCCCGGGGCCTCGTACACCTCGCGGGACTTGATGCCGACGAGCCGGTCCTCGACCATGTCGATCCGGCCGACGCCCTGGGCGCCGGCCCGCTCGTTGAGCTGCTGGATCGCCTGCAGGACGGTGACGGGGCGGCCGTCGACGGCGACCGGGACGCCCGCCTCGAAGCCGATGACGACCTCGTCGGGCTCGCGCGAGACGGCCGGGTCGGCCGTGTAGTCGTAGATGTCCTCGATCGGGGCGTTCCAGATGTCCTCCAGGAAGCCCGTCTCGACCGCGCGTCCGAAGACGTTCTGGTCGATGGAGTACGGCGACTTCCTGGTGGTGGCGATCGGGAGCCGCTTGGCCTCGCAGAAGGCGATCGCCTTGTCCCGGGTCATCGCGTAGTCGCGGACCGGGGCGATGCACTTCAGGTCGGGGGCGAGGGCGACGATGCCGGCCTCGAAGCGGACCTGGTCGTTGCCCTTGCCGGTGCAGCCGTGGGCGACCGTGGTGGCGCCGTGCTTCTCGGCGGCGGCGACCAGGTGCTTGACGATCACCGGCCGGGACAGGGCGGAGACCAGCGGGTAGCGGTCCATGTAGAGGGCGTTGGCCTTGATCGCCGGAAGGCAGTACTCCTCGGCGAACTCGTCCCTCGCGTCGGCCACCTCGGCCTCGACGGCACCGCAGGCGAGGGCGCGCTTGCGGATGACGTCCAGGTCCTCGCCGCCCTGGCCGACGTCCACCGCGACGGCGATGACCTCGGCGCCCGTCTCCTCGGCGATCCAGCCGATGGCGACGGAGGTGTCCAGACCGCCCGAATAGGCGAGTACGACGCGCTCGGTCACGGGTTCCTCCTCACACTGCACCTGCTGTCATGCATGAGTATGCAGAACTCTGCATGATTCGTCAATCGAGACCGAACGGTGAGCGCTTTCGCGTTTTCCTTAGACAGGCGAAGGGATTGCGTCGATAATCGTTAGGCATGGGAAAGACTTACGAGCGCATCGACGGCAGGCTCCGGACCTTCATCGAGGAGCAGCCCGTCTTCTTCACCGCGACCGCGCCGCTGTCCGGCGACGGCACGGTCAATCTCTCCCCCAAGGGCCTCAGGGGTTCCTTCGCGGTGCTCGACGAGCTGACCCTGGCGTATCTCGACTTCGCCGGGTCCAACGCCGAGACCGTCGCCCACCTCAGGGAGAACGGACGGATCACCCTGATGTGGTGCGCCTTCCAGGGCCCGCCGAACATCGTGCGCGTGCACGGCCGGGGCGAGCCCGTCTTCCGGGACGACCCGCGCTTCGCGGAACTGCTCGCCCACTTCCCGGACATCGACCCGAGCCCGCACGGGCTGCGGGCGATCATCGTCGTACACGCGGAACTGGTCCGGGACAGCTGCGGGTACGCCGTCCCCCACATGGCCTACGAGAGCGATCGCGAGCTGCACGGAAAGCGGTTCGCGCGAGAGGACGACGCCTCGCTGAGCGCCTACTTCGCGAAGAAGGAGCACATCGCGACGAGCCTGGACGGACTACCCGGGCTGCCGTTGCCGCTCCCCCCGTCTACCGTCTGAGCCATGCGCCCCGGTGTCGTGCTCGCCCTCGTGTCCGCGTCCTCGCTCGCCCTGCTCGGGCTCGCACCGGACTCCGTGTGCGCGCCGCTGCCCGCGCGCATGAAGGACACCGGCGGCGGCAGCCAGCTCATCACCGCCCAGGCCCCGCGCACGGACTCCACGTCCGGGACCCTCACCCTGTGGGACCTGCGGCACGGACAGTGGGTGCGGGCCGGCTCCGCACCGGCGCGGTTCGGGGCGAAAGGCCTGGTGGAGGGGGTGAAGCGAAAGCAGGGGACGAACACGACACCGACCGGGCTGTACGCTCTTCCGTTCGGCTTCGGGATCAAGGCGGCGCCGGGCGGGACACGGGTCAAGTACCGTGCGGTGAAAGCGGGTTCGTGGTGGTGCGAGGACAACGACTCACGGTCGTACAACCGGTGGGTCGAGCCGCTGCCGCACGACTGCCGTGGGTCGGAGTCCGAGCATCTGGTCTCCTACACGGCTCAGTACGCGTACGCGCTCGTCATCGGGTTCAACTACGACCGGCCGGTCCGTGGGCGCGGTGCCGGGATCTTTCTGCATGTCAACGGGCGGGCGGCCACGGCTGGATGTGTGTCGGTGCCCCAGGACGCGATGCGGCGGATCCTCTCCTGGGCCGAGCCGGCGAAGCACCCGCACGTCGCGATCGGGACGGTGGACGGGGCGACGGCTCTCACCCGGTACTGACCTCGCCGTGGGCCCCGTGCGACGGAGCCGCGATCGGACGCGGCCCCGCCCGGACCGGGCTCAGCTCGGCAGACTGATCCTGAACGTCGTGGAGCCCGGTCCGCTCTGCAGCCCCACGCTCCCCCCGTGTGCCTCCGCCACCGCCGCCACGATGGACAGGCCGAGGCCCGCGCCGGAGCCGGAGGCGTCGGTGGGGCGGCGGTGCTCGGCCCGGGTGAAGCGTTCGAAGACGCCGGGCCGGACCTCCTCGGGGACGCCCGGGCCGTCGTCGTGGACCGAGACCACGGCCGCACCGGCTTCCGTCTCCAGGGTCACCGTCACCTTGGTGCCCGCGGGTGTGTGCAGACGCGCGTTGGCCAGCAGGTTGGCGAGCACCTGATGGAGGCGGTGGGTGTCGCCCGGGACCGTCACAGGCTCCTCGGGCAGGTCCAGCGTCCAGCGGTGCCCGGGGCCGGTGGCGCGGGCGTCGGTGACCGCGTCCAGCACCAGACGGGTCAGGTCGACGGGGTGGCGCTCCAGGGGGCGGCCGGCGTCGAGGCGGGCCAGCAGCAGCAGGTCGTCGACCATCTCGCCCATGCGGGCGGACTCGGCCGTGATGCGTTCCAGCGCGCGGGTCACCTCCGGTGGCACCGGGCCGGGGTGGAGCAGGGCCAGCTCGGCGTGACCGCGCACGGAGGCGACCGGGGTGCGCAGCTCGTGGCTGGCGTCGGCGGCGAAGCGGCGCAGCCGCTCCTCGACGGCGTGCCGCTTGGTGAGGGCGTCCTCGACGTGGCCGAGCATGCGGTTGAAGGCCGCGGCGACCCGGCCGACCTCACCGCCCGGGTCGGCGTCCGGGGCGCGCGGCGGCAGCGCCACCTCGCCGCTGGCCAAGGGCAGCTCGCTGACCCGGGTGGCGGTGGCGGCGACCCGGCTGAGCGGCCGCAGCGACCAGCGCACCCAGCAGGCCCCGGCCACGCCGGCCACCACCAGGGCCAGGCCGAAGACGCTCGCGGCGACCAGCTCCAGCCGGTGGACCGTGGCCTGGACCGGCTCCAGCGGCAGGCCGACCATCAGTACGTCCCCGTCCCGGCCGGCGGAGGCGACGACCCGGTAGTCGTCCAGCGCGGACAGCTCGACGGTGTGGGGCCGGCCGTCGACCGGCACCCGGGCCAGCCGGGCGGCGTCCCGCGCGGTCAGGTCGACGTTCAGGTCCGCCGCCGGGTCGCCGGAGCGGATGAGGCCCTTGTTGGTGACCGTGCCGTTCAGCAGGCGGGCGCCGAAGGTCCCGGTGGCCGTCCGGCGGGTGTCGCCGTACTCGTCCCCGTCGTGGTCGTCGGGCAGCCGGCCGTTGTGCTCCAGGCTCTCCGGGAACCGGGTGCCGACCTGGGCGAGCTGCTCGTCCAGGCGCTGGGTGAGGAAGCCGTTCAGCTCGACGACCGCCGCCACGCCCACGGCCGCGCAGCTCACCGCCAGGAGCACCACCAGACCGGCGGTGAGCCGGGCGCGCAGGGTGCGGGGCCGGGGCAGCCGGGCCAGGCGTGCCCGGATGTCCGGGCGGCTCACCTGGTCACCGGCTTCAGCACATAGCCCGACCCGCGCACCGTGTGGATCATGGGCTCGCGGCCCGCGTCGACCTTCTTGCGCAGATAGGAGATGTACAGCTCCACGACATGGGCCCGGCCGCCGAAGTCGTAGGACCACACCCGGTCGAGAATCTGCGCCTTGCTGAGCACCCGGCGCGGATTGCGCATGAGGAAGCGGAGCAGCTCGAACTCGGTGGGCGAGAGTTCGATCAGGTCCCCGGACCGGGTGACCTCGCGAGCCTCCTCGTCCATCACCAGCTCGCCCACGGTCAGCCGCGGCCCGTCCTCCAGCTGCCGGGCCATGCCCGCCCGGCGCAGCAGACCGCGCAGCCGGGCCACGACCTCCTCCAGGCTGAAGGGCTTGGTGACGTAGTCGTCGCCGCCCGCCGTGATGCCCGCGATCCGGTCCTCGACCGCGTCCCGGGCCGTGAGGAAGAGGACGCAGACGTCCGGCTTCACCTCGTGCAGCCGGCGCAGTACGGCGAAGCCGTCGGTGTCCGGGAGCAGCACGTCGAGCACGACGGCGTCCGGCAGCAGCTCGCGCGCGGCGGCCACGGCCGAGCCGCCGTCGCCGGCCGCGCGCACCTGCCAGCCCTCGTAGCGCAGGGCGCCGGTGAGCACCTCGGCCAGGTCGGGGTCGTCGTCGACGACCAGGACGCGCAGCGGGGTGCCGTCGGGGCGGGTGAGGGCCGGACGGCCGGAGCGGGTGGTGTTCATCGCGCCTCCCAGCATCACCCCTCGGGACGGGTGGGAGGTACCGCCTCCGCTCTGAGTTTCCTGTGAGTGCGCTCACCGACGTCCTGAACGCCGCCTGCGGACACCCTCTGAGTCCGCTCTCGACATGCCTGGTCAGCGGGGGTGTTCACAGGGACCTCAGAACTTCGCCCCGCACAGTGGCCGGGCACGACGGAGGAAGGGACGACGACTGATGACCACTGTGGATGCGCGGCGGGCGGCACCGCCCCTGCCCGCGAGCGCACGGCGCTCCCCCGCGGGGCCGGTGCTCGCGGTGCTGTGGGCCGGGGCCGCGGCCGTGGTCGCGCTGTGGTGGGCGGACACCCCGTCCGTGGTGGGCACGGCCGGCCGGCTGACCGGCGCCGGACGGATCGCCGGGCTGCTGTGCGGGTACGCCTGCGCGGTGCTCGTCGGCCTGATGGCGCGGGTGCCGCTGCTGGAGACCCGGGTCGGCTCGGACCGGGTGGCGCGCTGGCACGCGATGGCCGGCCGCTACACGGTGTGCCTGCTCGCCGCCCACATCGGGCTGATCCTCGCCGGGTACGCCGCCCAGGACCGGGCCTCGCTGTGGCACGAGACGGTGACCGTCGTCCTGGACTACCCGGACATGCTCAAGGCCACCGCCGGCACGCTGATCCTCTTCGCGGTCGGCATCACCTCGGCCCGCGCCGTGCGCCGCCGTACGAGCCACGAGTTCTGGTACTACGTCCACCTGCTGACGTACGCGGCCGTGTTCCTGGCCTTCTTCCACCAGCTGGCCCTCGGGAACGAGTTCAACGGCAAGCCGGTCGCGACCGCCCTGTGGTACGGGCTGTACCTGGGCGTCGCCGCTCTGGTGCTGTGGTTCCGGATCCTCGCACCGGTCCGCCTCAACCGGCGCCACCGGCTGCGCGTGGAGTCGGTGCACGCGGAGGCGGCGGGGGTCTACTCGGTCGTCGTGCGCGGGCGGCACCTGGAGCGGCTGGGGGCACGGCCGGGGCAGTTCCTGCGCTGGCGGTTCCTCGGCGCGGGCATGGGCTGGACGTCGACGCCGTACTCCCTGTCGGCGCCGCCGCGCCCGGACCGCCTGCGGATCACGGTCAAGGCGCTCGGCGACCACAGCGCGGCCGTGGCCCTGCTCAGGCCCGGCACCCGGGTGTGGGCCGAGGGGCCGTACGGCGCGCTGACCGCCGACCGGGCCACCGCCCACCGCTCGCTGCTCATCGCGGCCGGCGTCGGCGTCACCCCGCTGCGGGCCCTGTTCGAGACGCTGCCCGGCGAGGTCACCCTGCTGTACCGGGCCCGGCGCGCCGAGGACCTGGCGCTCGGCCAGGAGCTGGAGGCGATCGCCCGCCGGCGCGGCGCGCGGGTGCTGTACGCGCTGAACGGTCCGGGCGGGCAGCGCCCGGACATCTCGGCGCGGTCCCTGTCGGCGACCTTCCCCGGACTGCCCGGCCACGACGTCTATCTGTGCGGTCCGCACGGCTTCGCGCAGGAGATGTACGAGGCGCTGCGGGCGGCCGGGGTGCCGGACCGCCGTATCCATCACGAGTCGTTCGAGCTGTGAGGCCGTACACGTGCACGCGTTGAAGAAGAACCGTCCCCTGCGCCGCATCGTGCTGGCGAGTGCGGCCACCGTCTCCGCGATGGTGCTGCTGTTGGCGCTCAAGCCGCACACGAGCCCCATGGCGGTGGCGGCGGGCACCAAGTCGCCCGCGTCGTCGAGCAGTTCCGGATCGCCGGGCAGCGGCACCAGGACCGCCACCGGCGACACCGTCCAGACCCGCTGGGGCCCGGTCCAGGTGCGGGTGACGATCGAGAGCGGCAGGCTGACCGACGTCACGGCCCTGCGGTATCCGCAGGACAACCCGCGCGACCAGGAGATCAACAGCTACGCCCTCCCCCAGCTGCGGCGCGAGGCGCTGGCCGCGCAGAGCGCGCGCATCGACATGGTCTCGGGCGCCACGTACACCAGCACCGGGTACCAGCAGTCCCTCCAGTCCGCGCTGGACTCGGCGGGGCTCTGAACACTCAGCGCATGCGCCACGTATCTCTGGGCCAAGGGCCGAGTCCCACGGAGGAACCGTGACCACCACGCTCGCAGGCGGACGTGCCGCCCGCCGCCAGACGATGCGCCGCATCCGCCCGCGCCGCAGCCCGGCCGTACCGCTGCTGCTCGCCGTCGGGGCGGGCGCGGCGGCCGTGCTGTGGCTCTGGTGGCACAACACACCCTCGATCGCCGACAACACCGGCAGGATCCTGAACGCGGGCCGGATCACCGGACTGCTCGCCGGCTATCTGATGGCGCTGGTCGTGCTCCAGATGGCGCGCGTGCCGGCGCTGGAACGCCGGGTCGGCTCGGACCGGGTGGCCCGCTGGCACGCGAGGAGCGGCCGGTACACGCTCTGCCTCATCGCGGCGCACGTCTTCCTCACCATGTGGGGGTACGCGCTCCAGGCGGGCAAGTCGCTCGGTGACATCGTGCAGCAGACGGTCGACTCCGTCGAGCAGCTGCCCGATGTGGGCAAGGCGGCGATCGGCACGGGCCTGTTCGTGCTGATCGGGCTGACGTCGATCGGCGGGATCCGCCGCCGGATGCCGTACGACACCTGGTACCACGTCCATCTGATGACGTACGCGGCGGTGTTCCTGACGTTCTGGCACCAGATCACCACCGGCAACGACTTCGCGGTCGAGCCGGCCGCCAAGATGTTCTGGTACGGCCTGTACGGCGCGGTCACCGCGCTCGTGGTCTGGTATCGCATCCTCACCCCGATCCGGCTGAACCTGCGGCACCGGATGCGCGTGGAGGCGGTGATCGAGGAGACGCCGGGCATCGTGTCGGTGCTGATCGGCGGGCGCAGGCTGCACCGGATGGGCGCGGAGGCGGGCCAGTTCTTCCGCTGGCGGTTCCTCGCTCCCGGGATGCGCTTCAGCTCGCACCCGTACTCGCTGTCAGCGGCGCCCCGCCCGGACATGCTGCGGATCACGGTGAAGGCGATCGGCGACCACAGCGCCCGGCTGCGCGAGCTGACGCCCGGCACCCGGGTGTGGGCCGAGGGCCCGTACGGCGCGCTCACCGCGCAGCGCCGCAGCCGGGGCAAGGTGCTGCTGGTCGCGGGCGGGGTGGGCATCACGCCGATGCGGGCGCTGTTCGAGACGCTGCCCGGCGCGGCCGGTGACATCACCCTGCTCTACCGGGCCAACAGCACCCAGGACCTGGCGCTGTGGGACGAACTGGCGAAGATCGCCGACGAGCGGGGCGCCCGGCTGATGTACGCGGTGAACAGCCCGGACGGCGAGCGGCCGGACATCTCCGCGGAGAACCTCCGGCGGAAGATCCCGGACATCGACCGGCACGACGTCTTCATGTGCGGCCCGGCCGGGTTCGCGCAGTCGGTGTACGAAGCACTGCGCGGCGCGGGGGTTCCCGCCCGCCGTATCCATCACGAGTCGTTCGAGATGTGAGCGGGAGCACCGCAAAGACCGCGAGCTACGGAGAGATACGGACAGATGAGGAAGAGCCATCCCATTCGACGGGTCGTGCTGGCCACCGCCGCCACCGTGTCCGGTGTCGTCCTGCTGCTGTCGCTGAAGCCGGCGTCCGGTCCGGCCGCCGCGTCGGCGGCGGGCGCGGCACCGCAGGCGACGGCGTCCGGGCAGGCACCGCAGGGCGGCGCGCAGGCGGCCGGCGCGGCGGGCGGCACGGTGACCGGAGACGCCGCCCAGACGCAGTACGGGACCGTGCAGGTACGGCTGACCGTCGCCGGCGGGAAGATCACCAAGGCGGAGGCGGTGCAGGCGCCCAAAGGCGGACTGAGCGACCAGAAGACGGCGTTGGCCGTCCCCAAGCTCAACCAGGAGGCCGTCGCCGCGCAGAGCGCGCGGATCGACGCGGTCTCCGGGGCGACGTACACGAGCACCGGCTACACGAAGTCGCTCCAGTCGGCGCTGGACAGGATGAAGTCGTCGGCCGGCTCGACGGGGGCTGCAGGCTCCTCGGGGTCGTCCGGCTCCTCGGGTGCATCCGGCTCCTCGGGGGCTTCCGGCTCCTCGGGCGCCGCGCAGGCCCGTACGGTCACCGGGAAGGTCGCGCAGACCCAGTACGGCCCGGTCCAGGTGCGGATCACGGTCAGCGGGGGCAAGATCACCCAGGCCTCGGCCGTGCAGGCACCCAAGGGCGGACTGAGCGACCAGAAGACGGCGTCGGCCGTCCCCAAGCTCAACCAGGAGGCCGTCACGGCCGGCAACGCGCACATCGACGCCGTCTCCGGCGCCACCTACACCAGCACCGGCTACCAGCAGTCCCTCCAGTCGGCGCTGGACCAGGCCGGTGGCTGACACGGTGGCCGAGCCGGCGAAGGCTCCCGCCGCGGTGCGTCATGCGGAGGAGGTCATGGGGACCGTCTTCTCCTTCGACGTCCGCGGCGGGGAACCCCGCGCGGTGCGCGCGGCCCTGGCCGAGGCGGTCGCCGCGCTGCACGAGGCGGACGCCGTGTTCAGCACCTACCGCGAGGACAGCGAGATCGCGCGGCTGGCGCGGGGCGAACTGACCGTCGACCGGTGCGCGCCCGAGGTGGCCGAGGTGCTGGACCTCGCGGCGGAGGCGGAACGGGTGAGCGAGGGCTGGTTCAGCAGTCGCTATCGGGGCCCGCTGGATCCCACCGGCATCGTCAAGGGCTGGGCCGCCGAGCGGGCGGCGCGGCTGCTGGCGGGGGTGGCCGGGGTGCGGGGGGTGAGCGTCAACGGGGGCGGGGACGTCCAGTTGCTGGGCACCGCGGAGCCGCAGCGGCCGTGGCGGGTGGGGGTCTCCGACCCGCTCCGGCCGGGCGGACTGGCGGCGGTGATCTCGACGGCGGGCGCGGCCGAGTTGTCGGTGGCGACCTCGGGCACGGCGGAACGGGGTGCGCACATCGTGGATCCGCGGACGGGGAAGCCGGCGGTGACGGATCTGGTCGCCGTGACGGTCGTGGGGCCGCGGCTGACATGGGTGGACTGCTGGGCCACGGCGGCGTTCGCGATGGGCTCGCGCGCCGGGCTGGCCTGGCTGGAGTCCCTGCCGGACGTGGAGGGCCTGCTGATCACCGCGGGCGACGAGGTGCGCTGCACCGGGGGGTTGGCGGCGAGGCTCGGCTGACAGCGACGCCTGCGGACCACATTTTCCAGCGACCTTTTCGCCGCGGAGCCATCCGGTTCCCGTCCCGGGACGTATCCCGTGTACAGCGAGTTTCGGGAGGAACCCCATGACTGTCTTCAGCAGTCTCCTCCCTGCCGTCCACGGTGACCACGAGAAGGACACCTCGCGTCACGACCACGGCCGGCGTCACGACCACCACCACGGCCACGACCACGATCACGGGCACCGCCACGGCCACGGCCACGGCGACCACCACGGCCACGACCACTACTGAGAGCGCACACCAGGCTGAGCGGACCGGTGGCCGAAGGCGCCGGTCCGCCTCGCCGAACCCCAGGTGGTGACCGAGCCGCGGCGCGAGTCGTAGATCTGGGCATGGCGCCATGCCCGCTCGAACGTCGACTGGGCGACGTCCCCGGCGAGTTGTTCGTCCCCGGTGACGGCCATGGCGACCCCGAAGACCCGGCGCTGGAACCTTCGTACGAAGACGACCGCGAGTTCCGGGTCCCCGGTGGCCAGCCCGGACAGCAGAGCCTCGTCCGGGAGGCGGTCCACCGGGGACCGGAGAGCCGGCACACCTCTGGATACGGTCGACGGCCGCCAGGGGATTGCCCGCCCGCCTGCCCGCCCGCCTGCCCGCCCGTCGCGGAAGATCACATTCTCATTCTCCGCCGACGGGCGGGGCGACGCATGCGGGCTCCGGGCTCGTCACCGCGCGTTCAGTGCCCGTTCTGCGCCAGTCGCAGCATGTGGTCCGCCAGCGCCTGACCGCCGGTCGGATTCCGGCTGATCAGCATCAAGGTGTCGTCGCCGGCGATGGTGCCCAGGATGTCGTGCAGTTCGGCCTGGTCGATGGCGGAGGCCAGGAACTGGGCCGCGCCCGGCGGGGTGCGCAGGACCACGAGGTTGGCGGAGGCCTCCGCGGAGATCAGCAGCTCCTGGGAGAGCCGCCGCATCCGCTCCTCCTTCGCCGACTCCCCCAGCGGCGCGCGAGGGGTGCGGAAGCCGCCCTCGCTCGGCACCGCGTAGATCAGCTCGCCGTCGGTGTTGCGGATCTTCACCGCGTTCAGCTCGTCGAGGTCCCGGGAGAGCGTCGCCTGGGTGACGCTCAGCCCGTCGTCGGCGAGCAGCTTCGCCAGCTGGCTCTGGGACCGCACCGGCTGCCGGTTGAGGATGTCCACGATCCGGCGGTGCCGCGCGGTACGGGTCTGCGGCACGGCGGGTCCGCCCTGCTCGTGGTCCTGCGCCTGGCTCATCGTCGTCTCATTCTCCGGATCGTCCGTCCCCGCCCGCTGGGTGCGCTGCGTCGAGGATGCCGGGCAGCGCCTGGAGGAAGGCGCCCACCTCGTCGTCGGTCAGGTTCAGCGGCGGCATCAGCCGTACGACGTCGGGAGCGGGCGCGTTCACCAGGAACCCGGCCTCCTGGGCCGCCTGCTGCACCTGCGGCGCACGCGGCCCGGTGAGCACGATACCCAGGAGCAGACCGGCACCCCGCACATAGTCGATCAACGGGTGGCCGAGCCCCTCGATTCCCTCGCGGAGCTTCTCGCCCTGCCGCTTGACGTTCTCCAGCAGTCCCTCGCCGGCGATGGTGTCGAGGACGGCGAGTCCGGCGGCGCAGGCGACCGGGTTGCCGCCGAAGGTGGTGCCGTGCTGGCCGGGGTGGAGGAGTTCGGCGGCCCGGCCGAAGGCCACGGTGGCGCCGAGCGGCAGTCCGCCGCCGAGCTGCTTGGCGAGGGTGACGACGTCGGGGAGCACGCCTTCGTGGGCCTGGTACTCGAACCAGGTGCCGGTGCGGCCGACGCCGGTCTGGACCTCGTCCAGGACCAGCAGGGCGCCGGTGGCGGCGGTGATCGCGCGGGCGGCCTTCAGATAGCCGGCCGGGGGCACCACCACTCCGTTCTCGCCCTGGACCGGCTCGATGATCACCAGGGCCGTCTCCTCGGTGACGGCCGCCGCGAGTGCCTGTGCGTCGCCGTAGGGCACATGGGTGACATCGGCGGGCAGCGGCCGGAACGGGGCCTGCTTGGCGGGCTGGCCGGTGAGCGCGAGGGCGCCCATCGTACGGCCGTGGAAGCCTCCGTCGGTGGCGACCATGTGGGTGCGCCCGGTGAGCCGGCCGATCTTGAAGGCGGCCTCGTTGGCCTCGGCGCCGGAGTTGCAGAAGAAGACCCGGCCGTCCCGGTCGAAGAGCTGGAGCAGCCGTTCGGCGAGGGCGATGGGGGGCTCGGCCATGAAGAGGTTGGAGACGTGGCCCAGCCGGCCGATCTGCCGGGTGACGGCCTCGACGATCGCCGGGTGGGCGTGGCCGAGGGCGTTGGTGGCGATGCCGCCGACGAAGTCGAGGTACTCGCGGCCCTCGGCGTCCCACAGCTTCGCGCCCTCGCCGCGCACGAGGGCCAGGCTCGGGGTGCCGTAGTTGTTCATGAGCGCGCCCTGCCAGCGCTGGGTCAGTTCCTGGTTGCCCGTCACTGCGCGTCCCCCTCGAGTTCGTCGGGCACGACCATCGTGCCGATGCCTTCGTCGGTGAAGATCTCCAGCAGGATCGAGTGCTGGACCCGGCCGTCGATGACGCGGGCGGTCGTCACACCGCCGCGCACGGCGTGCAGACAGCCCTCCATCTTCGGCACCATGCCGGAACTCAACTCCGGCAGCAGCTTCTCCAGTTGGGAAGCGGTGAGTCGGCTGATCACCTCGTCGGAGTTCGGCCAGTCCTCGTAGAGGCCCTCGACGTCGGTGAGGACCATGAGGGTTTCGGCACCCAGTGCGGCAGCGAGTGCCGCAGCCGCCGTATCAGCATTGACGTTGTAGACATGTCCGTCGTCCTGGGAGCGGGCGATCGACGACACGACCGGGATACGGCCGTCGGCGAGCAGCGCCTCGATGGCGCCCGTGTCGATCTCGGTGATCTCGCCGACCCGCCCGATGTCGATGCGTTCGCCGTCGATCTCGGGCCGGTGTCTGGTGGCGGTGATGGTGTGGGCGTCCTCGCCGGTCAGGCCGACGGCCAGCGGGCCGTGCTGGTTGAGCAGCCCGACCAGTTCACGCTGCACCTGCCCGGCGAGCACCATCCGTACGACGTCCATGGCGTCCTCGGTGGTGACGCGCAGGCCTGCCTTGAACTCGCTGACGATGCCGTGCCGGTCGAGGGCGGCGCTGATCTGCGGGCCGCCGCCGTGCACGACGACCGGCTTGAGGCCGGCGTGCCGCAGGAAGACGACGTCCTGGGCGAAGGCGGCCTTCAGCTCCTCGTTCACCATGGCGTTGCCGCCGAACTTGATGACGACGATCTTGCCGTGGTGCCGGGTCAGCCAGGGCAGCGCCTCGATGAGGATCTGGGCCTTCGGCAGGGCCGTGTGCTTGCGTGTGGTTCCGGTGCTCATGACGAGTAGGCGCTGTTCTCGTGGACGTAGTCGGCGGTGAGGTCGTTGGTCCAGATCGTCGCGGTCTCGGTGCCCGCGGCCAGGTCGGCGACGATGTGCACCTCGCGGTAGCGCATGTCGACCAGCTCGCGGTCCTCGCCGACGGAGCCGTCCTTGCACACCCACACGCCGTTGATGGCGACGCTCAGCCGGTCCGGTTCGAAGGCGGCCCGCGTGGTGCCGATGGCGGAGAGGACGCGTCCCCAGTTGGGGTCCTCGCCATGGATCGCGCACTTGAGGAGGTTGTTGCGGGCGATGGAGCGGCCCACCTCCACGGCGTCCTGCTCGCTCGCCGCGTTGACGACCTCGACCTTGATGTCCTTGCTGGCGCCCTCGGCGTCACGGATCAGCTGCTGTCCGAGGTCGTCGCAGACCCGCGTCACGGCCTCGGCGAACTCGGCGTACCCCGGGGTGATGCCGGAGGCGCCGGAGGCGAGCAGCAGCACGGTGTCGTTGGTGGACATGCAGCCGTCGGAGTCGACGCGGTCGAAGGTGACCGCGGTCGCGGCGCGCAGGGCCCGGTCGAGCACCTCGCTGTCGAGGTCGGCGTCGGTGGTGAGGACGACCAGCATGGTGGCGAGGCCCGGGGCGAGCATGCCCGCGCCCTTGGCCATGCCGCCGACGGTCCAGCCTCCCCCGGACTCCGAGGTGACCACGGACGTCTTGTGGACGGTGTCGGTGGTCTTGATGGCGATGGCGGCCTTCTCGCCACCGTGCGGGCTGAGCTGGGCCACCGCCTTGTCCACGCCGGGCAGCAGCCTGTCCATCGGCAGCAGCACACCGATCAGTCCGGTGGAGCAGACGGCGACATGGCCCGGGGCGTGGCCGCCCGTCTCGTCGTGGCCGGCGGCGTTGAGCGAGGCGGCGACCTTCTCGGCGGTGGCGTGGGTGTCCTGGAAGCCCTTGGGGCCCGTGCAGGCGTTGGCACCGCCGGAGTTCAGGACGACGGCGGTCAGCTCGCCGCCCTTGAGGACCTGCTCGGACCACAGGACCGGCGCGGCCTTGACGCGGTTGGAGGTGAAGACGCCCGCGGCGGCACGGCGGGGACCGTCGTTGACCACGAGGGCCAGGTCGGGGTTGCCGTTCTCCTTGATCCCGGCGGCGATGCCCGCCGCCGTGAATCCCTTGGCTGCCGTGACACTCACGGTGCGACTCCGATCGTGGAAAGCCCGGTGGTCTCGTCGAGGCCCAGGGCGATGTTCATGCTCTGTACGGCACCGCCGGCGGTGCCCTTGGTCAGGTTGTCGATGGCGCTGATCGCGATGATGCGGCCCACGGACTCGTCGTACGCGACCTGCACCTGAACGGCGTTCGAACCGTGGACGGCGGCCGTCGCGGGCCACTGGCCCTCGGGAAGCAGACGGACATAGGGCTCGTCGGCGTAGGCCTTCTCGTACGCGGCGCGCACGGAGTCCGCCGTCACTCCCGCGAGCGCGGCCGCGCTGCACGTGGCGAGGATCCCCCGGGACATCGGTGCCAGGGTCGGCGTGAAGGAGACCGCGACCCGCCGCCCGGCCACCTCGCTGAGGTTCTGGATCATCTCGGGGGTGTGCCGGTGGCCACCGCCGACGCCGTACGGCGACATGGAGCCCATGACCTCGCTGCCGAGCAGATGCGGCTTGGGCGCCTTGCCCGCGCCGGAGGTGCCGGACGCGGCGACGATCACCGCCTCGGGCTCGGCGAGCTGGGCCGCGTAGGCCGGGAACAGGGCGAGGGAGACGGCGGTGGGGTAGCAACCGGGCACCGCGATGCGCCTGGACCCCGCGAGCCGGGCGCGGGCACCGGGAAGTTCGGGCAGGCCGTAGGGCCAGGTGCCGGCGTGCTCGGAGCCGTAGAACCGCACCCAGTCGGCCGGGTCCCGCAGCCGGAAGTCGGCGCCCATGTCGATCACGAGAACGTCCGGCCCGAGCTGCTCGGCGACAGCGGCGGACTGGCCGTGCGGCAGCGCCAGGAAGACGACGTCGTGCCCGGCGAGCGCCTCGGCCGTGGTCTCGGCCAGGACGCGGTCGGCCAGCGGGAGCAGATGCGGCTGCAGTGCGCCGAGCCGCTGGCCGGCGTTGGAGTTTCCGGTCAGGGCACCGATCTCGACCTCGGGGTGGGCAAGGAGCAGCCGCAGGACCTCTCCGCCCGCGTATCCGCTCGCTCCGGCCACCGCCGCACGTACCGCCATGTCCATCCTCCTCTAGATGGCATGACTATACGTAGCGCCGCAGTTTTATGCAATCACTCCGTGGTCGGACGGGCGACGGGCCGGGCGGTCGCCCCGGGGAGCATCACCCGGCGGGACACGACGAAGGTCACCGGGATCGCCGCCGCCGAGGCGAGCAGCGGGGCGAATCGGCTGCCCGCGTGCAGGACGTCGACGATCACATACACACCGGCCGTCGTGATCAGGAAGTTGGTGACGTTGGTCAGGGGGAACAGCAGGAATTTACGCCAGGTGGGCCGCGTCCGGTAGGTGAAGCGCGCGTTCAGGAAAAAGGATCCGACCATGCTGAGCGTAAAGGCGAGAATATGCGCGGCCAGATACGGCAGCCAGCCGAGGAACATCAGATAGAGACAGTAATAGGTAGCCGTGTTGATCACACCGACCACGGCAAAGGTGAGGATCTGTCGTTTCAAGGAATGAGGTCTTTCGTCCGTTCCGCGTTGGTCGCCTTCACCAGGAAGTGCGGACGGCCCTTCACCTCGTAGTAGATGCGGCCGGTGTACTCCCCGATCACTCCCAGCATGACCATCTGCACGCCCGCCAGGGCTGTGACGGCGGTGATGATGGTCACATAGCCGGGGGTCTGGACCCCGTGGATCAGCGCCGCGCCCACGATCCAGGCCGTGTAGAGGCCCGCGCACAGCAGCAGTCCCATGCCGAGCCAGAGGGCGGCGCGCAGGGGGCGGTTGTTGAAGGACAGCAGTCCGTCGATGCCGTAGTTGAGCAGGCCGCGCAGGTTCCAGGAGCTGCGGCCGGCCTCGCGCGCGGCGTTCTCGTACTCGAAGGTGGTGGCGGGGAAGCCCACCCAGGCGAACAGGCCCTTGGAGAACCGGTTGTACTCCGTGAGGGCCAGCACGGCGTCGACCACGCGGCGCGAGAGCAGCCGGAAGTCGCCGACGCCGTCCACGAGTTCCACGTCGACCAGGCGGTTGACCAGCCGGTAGTACAGGCGCGCGGTGAGCGTGCGGGTGAGGCGGTCGCCGGTGCGGCTGCGCCGGGCGATGACCTGGTCGTGGCCCTTCTCGCGCAACTCCACCATCCGCCGGATCAGTTCCGGCGGATGCTGCAGGTCGGCGTCCATGACGATCACCGCGTCGCCGGAGGCGTGCCGCAGGCCGGCGAGCAGGGCGGCCTCCTTGCCGAAGTTGCGGCTGAACGAGACATAGCGCACCCGTGCGTCGAGGCCCGCGAGGCGTTTCAGGGCCGCGAGGGTGCGGTCGCGACTGCCGTCGTCCACGTAGACGAACTCCATGTCGTGGCCGAGCGGCAGCAGGTCCTCGGCGACGGCCTGGACCTTCTCGTGGAAGCGCTCGACGACGTCTTCCTCGTTGTAGCAGGGTGCGACGATCGATATCAGCATGGTGGATCCCCCCAGGGGCGCGGTCAGGGTGCGGCGGTCACGCGCTCGCGTGGTGGTGCGGTCGTGGGCGGCCCGGGGGCGCGCCGGCGGCGGACGGCGGTGCGTGCGGTGAGCAGGACGAGGGCCGCGAGCGAGACGAGCCCGACGGTCGTGCCCAGCCGCAGGCCGGGTGGGTGGAAGGTGCAGGTCAGGGTGGTGGGGGTGGCGTCGGGCGGGACGGCGATCAGCCCGTGGTAGGAGCCGGCGGGCCTGGCCGCGCCGGCGCCCGTGGCGCATCGCCAGCCGGCGATGCGGGGCGCGGCGACGACCGCGATCCCCTTGCTGCCGCCGGGCAGTCGGGCGCGCAGGGTGCCGTCGGCGACGCTCACCTCGGTGGCGCCGGTGGCCTTCAGACGGGCGGCGGCGGTGTGCAGCCGCGCGGTGTCCAGGCAGCCGATCGCGCCGGACGGGATCCGGCCGGGGCTCTTCGGGGTCAGCTCGATCCGCACGCGCCCGGAGGCCGGGGTCCGGCCGAGGGGCGCCAGGGCGGCACGGTTGCGCCCCGGGCTGTACGAGAAGTTCACGCCGGTGCCGGTGCCGGCGAGCCGGGCGGTGCCGGAGAAGTACGGGGCCCACAGGTGCACCTGGGTTCCGGCGGGGCAGCGGGCCGTGACGGTGGGCCGGGTGGTCGCGTTCCCCGAGCCCACCGAGCGGCTCGCGACGGGCGCGCCGAGATCGTCCCGCACGGCGGCGGGGGGCACGGTGTAGACGCGGCTGCCGAGGAGCAGTTCCTGGTTGCGGTACGGCGAGGGACCGAACGGCGCGCTGTCGGGGGCCGTCCGCACGGTCACCAGGGGCGGCACGTCGCGCCGGGTGACGGTGACCGGGGCGGCCCCCGCCTCGGGCGGCGGCGTCCGGTGCGGGTCCGGCGGGTTGTGCAGCCGGGCGCCGACGGAGAAGAGGACGTCGGTGACGGCGTTGTCCAGGCTCTGCACACTGCGGCCGCGCGAGGTGGTGCCGCCGCCGAGGGCGGTGAGGGTGCGGCTGAGGACGTCCGAGGTGAGGCTGCTGTAGTACTGGGCGCCCTCCCCGCCGACCAGCAACGGGTCGTTGCCCACGGTCTGTTCGCGGCCCGGGTCGGTGCGGTACCGGGGCCAGCCGTCGGCCTCGGCGATCGCCGCCGCCTGCCGTCGCTGCTGCTCGCCCCAGGGCGCGTAGTCGTCCAGGTGCTTCAGCCGCAGCTCGGTCGCGACGGCGGAGGTCGCGGCGGTCTCGCCGATCTGCGCCCCGAGCAGGAGGACGACGGCCAGGCCGGCCAGTCGGGGGCGGGGCCCGGCGCGGCCCAGCAGGGCGAGCCCGCACAGGGTGCCGCCGACCGCGAGCAGCAGCACCGGCCAGGTGTGCGGCCGCACCAGCGCGCTGCTGCTCGACGCGGCGGTGATCAGGGCGAGCAGCGCGGTCGCGGCGGCGAGGGCGCGGCGGTCGGGCAGGCCGTACGACAGCGCGTGCCAGGCGGCGACGACCAGCAGTGCGCACAGGACGAAGGTCTGCCGGTAGGGGCTGCCCTGCGGGGTGGCGAAGGCGTGCCAGACCAGGCTGGTGGGCGCCCACTGGAACGACAGGGCGACCGCGAGCACCAGCGCCGTCCAGCCCGCGCGCACCCGGGCGGGGACCGCGCGGTGGAAGGGCAGCGCGAGGGCGAGGACCAGGGCCGTGATGCCGACGTAGAGGGCCGGGGAGCCGAAGCCGTACGTCGTCGGCAGCAGCCGGGCCAGCAGGTCCTGGGTGGGAACGGGGCTGAACTGCCGTTCGTGGCCCGGGTAGGCGTGCCGGGTGCCGAAGTAGATCACCGTGACGAGCGGGGCCGCGAGACCCACGCCGAGGACGACGGTGAGGACGGCGCGGCCTGCCGCCGCGAGCGCCTGCCGGCGCGGCGGCCGGGCGAGCAGCAGACGCAGCAGCAGGACCAGCCCGGCGCCGAGGGTGGCCATGTAGGCGGTGTAGAAGTTGGCGGTCCAGGCGAGGGCGACGATCAGGACGCCGGGCAGCCGCCGACGCCCGGCGATCGCCCATTCCCCGACCAGGCACAGCAGCGGCAGGGCGATCAGACCGTCGAGCCACATGGGGTTGTAGTCGGCGTCGGCCAGGGTCCAGCCGCACAGCGCGTACGAGGCTCCGAGCAGGCCGGCGGCCCACCAGCGCCCGGGACGCAGGGCGAGCAGCAGGACGGCCATGGCGGCCGCGGCGCAGGCGGTCTTCAGGGCGGTGACGGCGTAGACGGCCAGGTCGATGCGGTCGCGCGGGAAGACGGCGACGAGGAGGGCGAACGGGCTGCCGAGGTAGGTGCCGAGGTCGGGCAGGAAGCTGGAGCCGTAGCCGGACTGCCAGTTGACGAGGAGGCCGCCGTCGGCGTGTCCGTGCAGCAGGTCCCAGAGGTGGGCGTGGAAGGGCACGTACTGGTTGCCGAGGTCGTTGACGCTGCGGGTGCGCGGGCCGAAGGGACGGCTGCGCGCGAGGACGTCGCCCGCGCAGAACGCCGTGAGTGCGACGGCGGCGGCGAGCAGCGCGGCGGCCCGCCGCGGAGCGGATATCGGTTTCGCACCCTGGCGCATTATCCGTCGCTCCCCCATAAAGCTGTGCCCGCCTTTTCGCCGACGTAGACGGCCGGTGTTTCCGATTGGTTGTGCGCGCATCGAAAAATGGCGCCACAACCTCCGAATACGGGAAACACCGCATGAATTTGATGACGTAGGGGAAAACCTCTGATTTCCAGAAGGCGTTCTCGGGGTGAACCGGCCCCGCGGTCCGCGCCGGTCGCCGTCGGGGCTTGACCTGGAGCGCGCTCCAGGTTCTACCGTTCTTGTCATGACCAGCGGACAGCCTCTCCCGCAGGACCGGGAACCGTCGTGGACCATCGCCCAGGTCGCCGAGCGCACGGGCCTGAGCCACGACACGCTGCGGTACTACGAGAAGGCCGGCCTGATCGAGCGGGTCGGCCGGACCACCGGCAACCAGCGCCGCTACGAGGCGGCGGACCTGCTCTGGCTGGAGTTCCTGCTGCGGCTGCGCGAGACCGGCATGTCGATCTCCGACATGCAGCACTACGCCCGGCTGCGGGCGGAGGGGGACGCGACGGTCGCCGACCGGCTGGCGATGCTCCGCGAGCACCGCGCCGAACTGGCCGACCGCATGCGGGCGCTGCGGCGCAACGCGTCCGCACTGGACGACAAGATCGAGCACTATGAGCGGCTGCTGGACGAGCGGCGGCCGGGAACGGACGAGCTGACATGAGCGAGAGCACCACCCGTGAAGAGCGCTACGCCCACGGCCTGGAGGTCCTGAAGAAGGTCGACGGCGAGGCCGGGCAGCGGGTCGTCGACTCGCTCGCCGACATCAGCCCCGAGCTGGGGCACCAGGTCGTCACCTGGGCCTTCGGGGAGATCTACGACCGGCCCGGACTCGCCCCGCGCGACCGGCAGCTGGTCACCCTGGGCATGCTCACCGCGCTCGGCGGCTGCGAGGCCCAGCTGGACGTGCATGTGAACGCGTCCCTGAACGTGGGCCTCACCCCGGAGGAGATCACGGAGGCGCTGCTGCACTCCGCCGTCTACTGCGGCATGCCGAAGGCGCTGAACGCCACCTTCGTCGCGAAGAAGGTCTTCGCCGAGCGCGGGCTGCTGCCGGTCGGCGGGCAGTAGGTTCGTCGTCGGTGAAGCCGCCCCCGGCCCGTAAGCTCGACGCATGGATGTGCAGCCGCGGTACCTGCCGGTCGCCGATGTGCTGGCCTATCTGGCCGGGCGCTGGCGCGTCGAGCGGAGTGTGCGGGATCTGGCGAGCGGGAGCGAGGGTCACTTCGCCGGCGTCACGGTCTTCGGCACACCGGCCGACGGCGGGCTGCTGCACGAGGAGTCCGGGGAATTCACCTGGCAGGGCGTGACCCGGCCGGCCACCCGGACGCTGCGCTTTCTGCCCGGATCCCGGCCGGGCACGGCCGACGTGCGGTTCACGGACGGGCGGCTCTTCCACGAGCTGGACCTGACCACGGGGCGGTACGTCGCCGAGCACCCGTGCGCGGCCGACCTGTACCGGGGCGAGTTCACCGTCCGGGACGCGGGCCACTGGCGCTCGGTGTGGCGGGTCGGCGGTCCCGCGAAGGACCTGGTGCTGACCACGGACTACGAGCGCGGGGACTGAGCCGGGGCGCCGTCGAGGCGGAGGTTCCAGCGGCCCGCGCGGCCGGTGACCGTGCACACCGACAGCGGACGCACGTCGATGTTCCAGTAGGTCGCGGGCGGCGCCTTCAGGGCGTAGACCAGGGCCGCGCGGACCACGGCGGGCTCGGCGACGGCGACGATCCGGCCGCCGTCCTCCGCAGGCCTGGTGTCCAGCCAGCCACCGACCCGGGAGACGAAGGCCAGCAGGGACTCCCCGCCGTGCGGAGTGGCGCGCGGGTCGGCGAGCCAGGCGTCCACCGCGTCCGGCTCACGGGCCATCGCCTCGCCCAGGGTCAGTCCGCGCCAGCGGCCCATGTCGCAGTCCCGCAGCGCCGGCTGGACCAGCGGGGCATACCCCAGCGCGTCACCGGTGGCCCGGCTGCGCGGGGTCGGCGAGCAGTAGCGCAGCTCGGCGGCCGCCAGCGGCAGCAGGTCTCCGGCGACGCGCTGCACCTCTTCCCAGCCGGCCTGGTCCAGCGGCCGGTCGTCCTCGAAGCGCTCGGCGAGCAGCGGGGCGCTGCGCGCGGCGGCGACGAACGTCACCCTCAGTGGCATGCGGTGATGGTGTGCCGCGAGTGAGGGCAGGTCAAGGGGTGCCCCCTGTGAGCTACGGCTGGTGAGCGGCTGCTTACTCCAAGGCTCCGCCCGAAGGCCGTGGGAGCACCTCGTCGCAGGCCGCGCGCAGCCGCCGCACACCCTCCGCGATCTCCCCGGTGCCGGCGACCGCGGCGAAGCTCAGGCGGAGGTGGGCAGCAGGGGGTTCGGCGCTGAAGTAGGGGCGGCCGGGGGTCACGGCGACGCCCGCGCGAAGGGCGGCCGCGGTGAGCGCGGACTCTCCCCCGGACCCGAGGGTCCGGGAGTCGCCCCCGGCGCCGCCGGGCAGGCGCAGCCACAGGTGGTAGCCGCCGGACGGGATGTGCGGCAGGGCCAGCTCGGGCAGGTGCGTCGCGAGCGCGGCCGTCATGGCGTCACGGCGGGCCTTCAACTCCCCCGACAGCGCCCGCAGATGGCGGGGCCAGGCCGGGGAGCCGACCAGCTCCAGGGCGGCCTCCTGCAGCGGCCGGGGCACGAAGAAGCTGTCCACGACCTGGATGGCGCGCAGGCGCTCCAGCACCGGGCCGCGGGCGGCCAGCGCGCTCACCCGGAAGCTCGGCGAGGTCGCCTTGGTCAGCGAGCCGACGTGCACGACCACCCCGTCCGGGTCGTCGGCGGCCAGCGGTCGCGGCAGCGGGCCCGCGTCGGCGTGCACCAGGCGCCGCACGAAGTCGTCCTCGACGACGAACGCACCGGCCTCGCGGGCGATGCGCAGCACCTCGGCGCGCCGGCTCGGGGCCAGCACGGCACCGGTCGGGTTCTGGAACAGCGGCTGGCAGACGAACACCCGGGCGCCGCTGGCCCGAAAGGCGTCGGCGAGCAGCTCGGGACGTACGCCTTCGGGGTCGACGGGCACCGGCACGGGGCGCAGTCCGGCGGCGCGGGCGAGGGCGAGCATGCCGGGGTAGGTGGGCGACTCGACGAGGACCGGGGCGCCGGGCGGGGCGAGTGCGCGCAGGGCGGTGGCGAGGGCCGCCTGGCCGCCGGCCGCGATCAGCACCTCGGCCGCCGTGACGGCCCCGCCGATCCCGCGCGCGAACCACTCCCGCAGCTCCGGCAGTCCCTCCAGCGGCGGCCGCCCCCAGGCACCCGGCCGCCGCCCGGCCCGCGCCAGGGCCGCTGCCATGGCCCGCTCCGGCTGCAGGGAGGGGTGCAGATAGCCGCCGTTGAACTCCAGCACTCCGGGCGGCGGCGCGGCCAGCGAGACGGTGACCCCGGAGGCGTCCACCGTGCGCGGCACGAGTTCGGCGGCGCTCTGGGCGCTCAGCGTGACCTCCTGCCAGGAGGTGTCCCCGGCCGCGGACCGCGTCGTACGCGGCCGGGCCCGGAAGGCGCCGGCGCCGGGCCGGGTGACCACCAGTCCCTCGGCAGCCAGCTGGGCGAGAGCGCGCGAGACGGTCACCGGACTCACACGGAACCGCTCGACCAGTGCCCGGCTCGACGGGAGCTTTCCACCGGGCGAGTAGTGGTCGAGGTCCCGTCGAAGCTGTTCTGCCAGTTCACTGACACTGCTACTCTGGTACATGAGAGTACAGAGTAGCGCTACTGCATCGAGTCCGATAGCGGTCACCGCTCCCCGCGAGCGCCACGGCCTCGGCACCGCGCTGGCCGCCCTCGGCGTCGCCTCCTTCTCACTGACCTTCCCGGCCACCGCCTGGGGTCTGGAGGGTTTCGGACCCTGGTCGCTGGTGGCCGTGCGCTGTGTGCTCGCCGCGCTCGTCGCGGGCGGCTGCCTGCTGTTCCTGCGGGTTCCGCTGCCCGAGCGCCGGCATCTGCCCGGACTCGCCGTGGTCGCCGCCGGTGTGGTGCTCGGTTTCCCGATGCTGACCACGCTCGCCCTGCGGACCTCCACCACCGCGCATGCCGCCGTCGTGGTGGGGCTGCTGCCGCTGACCACCGCCGCGCTGTCGGCCCTGCGCATGGGCAGCCGCCCCTCACGCCGGTTCTGGGCGGCCGCGCTGGCGGGCGCGGCGGCCGTGGTCGCCTTCACCGTCGTGCAGAGCGCCGGCGCGCTGACGGCCGCCGACGGCTTTCTGTTCGCGGCCCTGCTGGTGTGCGCGGCCGGCTACACCGAGGGCGGCCGGCTGGCCCGGGTCGTGCCGGGCTGGCAGGTGATCGCCTGGGCGCTGGTGCTGTGTCTGCCGCTGAGCGTGCCGGCCGCCGCGGTGGCGCTGGCGCGCGAGCCCGTGCATCTCACCGCGCACGGCGTCGTCGGGGTGCTGTGGGTGGCGCTCGGCTCGCAGTTCCTCGGTCTGGTCGTCTGGTACCGGGGCATGGCGGCGATCGGCATCCCCCGGGCGAGCCAGTTGCAGTTGGCTCAGCCGCTGCTCACACTGGTGTGGTCGGCGCTGCTGCTGGGCGAGCACTTCACGGCGGCCGCTCCGGTGACCGCTGTCGCCGTGCTCGTGTGCATCGCCGTCACACAGCGGTCGTGATCATGAGGAGGGCCAGCAGATGCGCGCATCCAAGGGCGACCGGCTTGTCCAGCACGGCAGGGTGGTCGGCCAACAGGACCAGGTCACCGAAGTAGTGGAAGTACTGGGCACCGAGGGCAGTCCGCCCTACCGCGTCCGGTTCGAGGACGGGCACGAGGCGATCATGTCCCCCGGGCCCGACTGCCAGGTCAAGCACGGCAAAGAGCAGCACAAGTGAGTCAGGTGGGCGGCTTCGCCGATCGCCCGTAGTGGTCGGCGATCACACGTGACATCGCCCCGATCGGGTCGGCCGCCACGTCCTTGGCGGCGAAGAACACATGCCCGCGCACCTGCGGGTGCCGGGCGGCGAGGGTGAGGTGCCGGGACAGCTCGACCGGGTCGCGCCAGGCCTGGGGCTGCCCGGCCGCCCCGGCCTTGTACAGGGCCTCGCCGATGTAGAGCTGTGTCCTGCTGCCCTTGGCGACCGCCGCCCACCAGTCGACGAGCTTCGCGTAGTCGGCGGCGGCGAAGCCGATGTTCCAGTACAGCTGCGGGACGATGTAGTCGATCCAGTGCCCCCGCACCCAGGTGCGGGTGTCCGCGTACAGGTCGTCGTACGTCTGCACGCCCGCCTGCGTGTCCGAGCCGCGCGTGTCGCGCGCGGCGTTGCGCCACACCCCGAAGGGGCTGACCCCGAACCGGGTGCCGGGCCGCACGCCCTTGATGCCGGCGGCCATCTCCTTCACCAGCTTGTCGATGTTGTCCCGCCGCCAGGCGGCCCGGTTGCCGAAGTCGCCGCCGTAGCGGTCGTAGGCGTCGTCGTCGTCGAAGGTCTGGCCGGCGACCGGGTACGGGTAGAAGTAGTCGTCGAAGTGGACGGCGTCGACCGGGTACTTGGCGACCGCGTCGAGCATGGCCTTCTGGACGAAGGCGCGGACCTGCGGCAGGCCGGGGTTGTAGTAGAGCTTTCCGCCGTAGGGCACCGCCCAGTCGGGGTGCTTGCGGGCCGGGTGCGAGGCGGCGAGCCGGCCGAGGGCGGTGTGGTTGGCGATCCGGTAGGGATTGAACCAGGCGTGCAGCTGCAGGCCCCGGGCGTGGGCCTCCTGCACCGCGGTCCCCAACGGATCCCAGCCGGGGCTGCGGCCCTGGGTTCCGGTGAGGTACTCGGACCAGGGCTCGTACGGGGACGGCCACAGGGCGTCGGCGGTGGGCCGCACCTGGAAGACCACCGTGTTGAGCCGGTCACGGTGCGCCGTGTCGAGATGGGCGATCAGCTCCCTGCGCTGAGCGGCGGCGGTGAGGCCGCGCCTGGACGGCCAGTCCCGGTTGGCCACCGTGGCGAGCCACACGCCCCGCATCTCGGCGCCGGCGCGCGGCCGGCCGGCCACTGCCGCCGCCGCGCCCGGCGCCGTGGCCAGCGCCGACAGCGCGGCCAGGGTGAAGGCCCGCCGTGCCAGCTGCCCCATTCCGCACACCCCCATACGCTCCGGATCCGCTCCGTCACGGATCGTTCCGCGCCCCAGGATGCCCCCACCCGGGCGATCGATCATCGATACTTGGCGGTAACGTGCACGATCGGAGCAGGCACCGAACCCGGGGGCCCTGCCAGCGAGCCGGAGAACCAGCGAAGGGGACGATGTGACAGGCATCCCAGGGGGAGACATCGCACGCGTCGGAGTCGTGGGCTGCGGCCAGATGGGCGCGGGCATCGCCGAGGTGTGCGCCCGCGCGGGACTGGACGTGAAGGTCGCCGAGACCACCGGCGAGGCCCTGGAGATCGGCCGCACCCGGCTGTTCAACTCCCTGGCCAAGGCCGCCGAGCGCGGGAAGATCACCGAGGAGGAGCGGGAGACCACGCAGGCGCGGCTGAGCTTCACCACGGACCTCGGCGAGTTCGCCGACCGCGACCTGGTCATCGAGGCCGTCGTGGAGAGCGAGGCGGTGAAGACGGAGATCTTCCAGGTGCTCGACCAGGTGGTGACCCGCCCGGACGCGATCCTCGCCTCCAACACCTCCTCGATCCCGCTGGTGAAGCTGGCCGTCGCCACCTCCCGCCCCGACCACGTCGTCGGCATCCACTTCTTCAACCCGGCCCCGGTGCAGAAGCTGATCGAGCTGATCCCGGCGCTCACCACCTCCGAGGGCACCCTCAGCCGCGCCCAGGTCTTCGCCGAGAAGGTGCTCGGCAAGCACGCCATCCGCGCCCAGGACCGCTCCGGTTTCGTGGTCAACGCGCTGCTCGTGCCCTACCTCCTCTCCGCGATCCGGATGTTCGAGTCGGGCATCGCGAGCCGTGAGGACATCGACAACGGCATGGAGATGGGCTGCGCCCACCCGATGGGCCCGCTCAGGCTCTCCGACCTGATCGGCCTGGACACCATCGTCTCCATCGCCAACTCGATGTACGCCGAGTACAAGGAGCCGCTGTACGCCGCTCCCCCGCTGCTCCAGCGCATGGTCGAGGCCGGCCGGCTCGGCCGGAAGACCGGCTCCGGCTTCTACACCTACGGTTGACCACACAGAGCTACGACGCACGGGCCCGGCACCGCACTCGGTGCCGGGCCCGTCCGTTTCACACACCGTGTGCGCGCCGGGCACGCATATGCCCCTCGCACACGCTCCCCACGCGCCCACCAGGCGAGTTGACTCCTCATGCGCATGCAAGGGATGCGGAACCATCCATGCCGACTACCGAAAGGAGTGGACTCGTGACCGCCGAACCGGAGCATCCCGTGATCCACGGAGAACTCGCAGAGTTACGGCGCCGCCTCGACGTGGCCTACGCCCGCGTCGAGGGAGGGCTGGCGCTGCTCAGTCATCGCACCGAGGAGACCGCCAAGGAGCTGGACGAGCTGAACTCCCGCATGGTCTCACTGGAACACGCGCGCTGGCCGCTGCCCTCGCTCGCCGCGCTGACGGCGCTGGGCGCGCTCGTGGTGACGATCTGGCAGGCACTGGCCGCCCGTTAGCCCACCGGGCCACTCGGACGGACCCCTGGCTAGCCGTCGGCGAGCCTGAGGTGGTGCAGCAGGAGTAACGCGGCCGCCATGTTGGCGGCCGGGACCTCCCCACGGGCGATCATGTCGGGGACGAGTTTGAGGGGGACCCATTCCCGGCGGTCCGACTCGAAGTCGTCCACGGGATGCCCGATGTACTCGCCCCGGTCGGACCAGTAGATGTGGTGCCGGGCGTCGGTGAGGCCGTTGGACGGCTCCACGCTCATGAGGTGGTGCAGGGGCCCCGGCCGCCAGCCGGTCTCCTCCTCCAGTTCTCTGGCGGCCGCGCTCGCGATGTCCTCGCCGTCCTCGACGACGCCCGCGGCCAGTTCCCACCCCCAGCTGTCCGTGATGAAGCGGTGCCGCCACAGCAGCAGCACCTCGTTGGCGTCGTTGACCACGGTGGCCACGGCCACCGGGCGCAGCCGGATCAGGAAGTGGTCGAGATGCCGGCCGTCCGGCAGTTCGACATCAGCGAGATTGACGCTGAACCAGCGGTTTTCATACACAGTTTGTTCGTTCTGTTTCGTCCACTGCACGGTTCTGCCACCTTCCGCCGAGTAAGTGGCAATATCGCAGCAGGGACTGTGCAGCTACAGGGGTCTACAGCGGTACGCGCAGTGCCCCGTCGATGAGTTCGGCTGCCTCGGCGGTCCCGGCCGAGGCACAGCGCACCAGGTGTTCGCGCACCGCGCGGAGTCTGTCGCGCAGTCGCTGGGACTCCATCCCCCGGGCCTGCTCGGCCATCCGCACGGCGGTGGCGACCGCGTTGTCGGCGTCGCCCTGGCGCAGCTCGATGGTGCTGAGCATGGCGAGCCGGTGCACCCGCCCCCGGTCGTGGGCCGGGTTGTCGACCGCGGCCGCGGCATGCTCCCGGGCGGCGGCCAGCTCACCGAGGCTCAGCAGCGCCTCGGCCACCTGCACATTGACCAGGCCCGGCTGGACATAGCCGGTCTCGTCCGGCTCGTGGCCGCGCCGGATCCGTTCGGCTGCCGTCTCCGCGCGCCGGATGCACGACAGGGCGGCGGAGGAGTCGCCGAGATGGGCGTACGCCTTGGCCTGCATCGCGTACAGATCCGAGGCGAGCGCCGGGGTGATGTGCTTGCCGGCGGCCCGCAGCGCCGCCTCCGCGAAGGCGACGGCCTGGCGGTACTCCCGCATGTAGAGCGACTGGTTGACCAGCAGCGCTATGACATACGCCCCAAGACCCCGGTCCCCGCTGGCCTTCGCCAGTCTGAGGGCCTGGTGGAAGTAGCGCTGGGCGAGACCGTGCGCGTCGGAGTCGTACGCGCAGATGCCGGCGACGGCCACCAGACCGCCGGTCGCCCGGTGCAGTTGGCGCCCGGTGGCGTCGGTGTAGCTGCCGCGCAGCAGCGGCGCCGCCTCGGCGTTGAGGAAGCCGACGATCCGGGTACGGGTCGCGATGCCGCCGGCCTTGCGGTACATCTGCTCGTAGTGCGTCCGCGCGGCCCGCAGCATCTCGATGTCGGCCGAGGTGACCCGGTGCCGGCCGCCGCGCGAGACGTCGACGTCCTCGGGCGGGTTCTCCCACTCCCACACCGGCATGACGGCCGGGGTCCCGGTGACGGCGGGCGCGCCGAGCACATGGGCCCGCTGCTGTTCGTCGGAGCGCCACAGGGCGGTCGCCCGCTCCACGAAGCCGTTCAGCGAGCCGACGTGCGGGGTGCTGGGCTCGCCGGGCACGCCGAGGCCGATGTCGTCGAGGGTGACGGGACGGTGCAGGCGGGCGGCGAGCACTTCACAGATCAGGTCCGGGACCTGGCCGCGCGGCCGCTGCCCCTTCAACCACCGCGCCACGGCGGTGTGTTCGTAACGGAGCGTGAGGCCCCGTCCGCGGCCGGCCTGGTTCACATGGGCGGCGAGACCGGCGTGCGAGATCCCCGCCTCGTCCAGGATCGCGTCGAGCAGAGTGTTGGGCTGCATGGGATGCCCCCCGAGTGGCCTGGTGCGGTCAGCGTAGTGGCTCCGCCTTCACACGGGGTGTGAACGGAGTGCCCGCATCCGCAGCGTACGCGCGCTGTTGCGCTGCGTGGCGATCCCGGTTGACTGGGAGCCTCGCAAGAGACTGGCCAAGCCACCGGCTCCCCCTCGAATAGCGGTGGCTTGGCCGCCTGCGACTGCCCGGGGGCGGCTAACGGCGCGTCGTCGGCTGCGGATCGTCCTTGGCCGGACACACCCGCGCGGCGGAGCCGCAGGTGTCCCTGTCCCGGGCGCCCGCGATGTGCAGCTCTCGTCGATCGTTGCGCAGGACCAGCAGCGCCGTGTCGTCCGTCGGGCTGCCGGCCGTGTGGTGCAGGAGGGCCGTGAAGACGGTGCGCAGGACCGCCTGGGGCGACACGGGGTGATCGCCGACTGCCGCTCGCAGCACCTCCGGCAGCGAGAAGAACCGGCCTCGCGCGTCCCGGGCGTCCTCCACACCGTCGGTGAACAGGACCAGGGAGTCGCCGGGGAGCAGTCGTCCGCAGGGGTGGGCCTGAAGCGCTGTCGGCAGCGGGAAGGGGCCCAGCGGCGGAAGAGGGTCGACGCGCGTCAACGCCTCGACCTGTGCGCCGCTGAGCCGATACGGCCATGGATGGCCGCAGTTGAGGGCCTGCAGCGCGCCGTCCCGGCCGATCTCCAGGAGCAGGAGGGTGACGAACTCCTCGGCCACCGGATGGTCGGGGTCCGCGTTGCCGTGGGCCGGGTGCTCGGCGCGGGCCCGCTCGCGCAGGTGCCGGGCCAGGGCGCGCTCCAACCGGCGCAGCACACCGCCGAGTTCGGGTTCGTCGTGGGCCGCCTCGCGGAAGCTGCCGAGGACGGCGGCGACGGTGCCGAGGGCGGCCAGGCCGTGCCCGCGCACATCGCCCATCACCACCCGCACCCCGTGCTCGGTGGCGATCGCCTCGTAGAGGTCGCCGCCGACGCTCGCCCCGCGGTCGGCGGACAGCTGGGCCGCGGCGACGTTCAGCCCGTCGAGGCGCGGCGGCAGCGGCCGCAGTACGACGCTCTGCGCGGCCCGCGCCACCCGGCGGGCCTGGCGCAGCTCCCGCAGCAGCGCGCGGCGGACGTGGAAGATGAGCCCGGTGCCGACGGCGAAGAACACGGCGCTGGTGACGATGCGCGCCCCGAGCCCGTTCTGCTGGGCGAGCGGACAGCCGAACTTGTAGGCGACCGCCACGGCTCCCCAGAGCGTGGGCAGTACGGCTCCCCGTGCGGTGGGCGCCCGTGCCTTGATGCGGATCATGCCTCTGGTCCCCCATGGAGAGTCCCTGACAGAGCAGACGGACCGACCCCGAAAGGCCGGTCCGATTCTGTCGACGCCATGGCCCGAGAAGACCAGATCGCCATGAGTTCCCACTCGATCGAGTGAGCCCGAGTCGGTCAACTCGCATTTATGCAGCTCGCCGAAGGGGTGAGCCCTCCCGGCACCCCTTGCGCGGCTGCGCAGCACGGGCGCGGCCGGCCGCGGAACACCCGCAGCCGGCCGCGCACGGTACCTCTCGCCGCGATCAGCCCCGCAGCACGGCCCCGGTCCGCTCGCCCGCGAGAGCGATCGCCGCATCCCGCGCGGCCGACGCCTCGTCCACGGTCAGCGTCCGGTCGCCGGCCCTGAAGCGGAGCGCGTACGCCAGCGACTTCTTGCCCTCGCCCAGCTGCTCGGCGTTCTCGTACACGTCGAACAGCCGGATGGACTCGAGGAGTTCACCCGCGCCCTCGCGCAGCGCGGCCTCGACGTCCGCGGCCGGGACGGGCCGCTCGACCACGAGCGCGACGTCCTGCGTGGCGACCGGGAAGGTGGAGATCCGCGGCGCCTGCGGGACACCGTCACCCGCCGCCTCCAGGGCGTCCAGGTTCAGCTCCGTCGCACAGGTGCGCTCGGGCAGGCCGAGGGCCTTCACCACGCGCGGGTGCAGTTCTCCCGCATGGCCCACGACCTGCTCCGTGCCGTCGGCGACGACCACCAGTTCGGCGCAGCGGCCCGGGTGCCAGGGCCCGTACTGCCCCTTGCGCACGACCAGGTCCGCACCGGCCTCACGGGCGACGGCACGCGCGGCGTCGACCGCGTCGGCCCACCCGGCCGGACGGCCCTCGCCCCACCAGCCGGCCTGCTCGCGCGCGCCCGTGAGGACGACGGCCACGTGGCGCGGCTGCTCGGGCAGCGCGGCGTTCAGCGTGGCGATCTCCGCGTCGGTGGGACGCCGGTCGACGGGCAGGTGCACGGCGGCCCGCTGCTCCTCGCGCGGATGGAAGACCAGGCCCGTCTCGAACAGCGCCAGGTCGTGCGCGCCCCGGCCGCCGTTGCGCCGCAGCGCGCCGAGCAGGCCCGGCAGCAGCGTCGTACGCAGCGCGGGCTCCTCGTCGCTGAGCGGGTTGACCAGCTTGACGACACGGCGGGCCGGGTCGTCGGCCGCCAGGCCGAGCTGGTCGAAGACCTGCTCGCCGACGAAGGGGTAGTTCGGCGCCTCGACGTAGCCCGCGCCGGCGAGCGCGCGGCCGACCCGGCGGTGCAGCCGCTGCCGGTGGGTCAGGCCGCGGCCCGAGGGGAGCTTGGGCAGCGTGGAGGGCAGGTTCTCGTAGCCCTCGAGGCGGATGACCTCCTCGGCGAGGTCGTTCGGGTCGACGAGGTCGGGCCGCCAGGACGGGACGGTGACGATCAGCTCGTCCTGCCCGTAGACGTCGCAGCCGACCTCCTGGAGGCGGCGGACGACCGTCTCACGGCCGTACTCGACGCCCGCCACCTTGTCCGGGTGGTCCGCCGGGACGGTGATGGTGTGCGGCGCGGAGGGCGCGACGACCTCGGTGACGCCGGCCTCCGCCGTACCGCCGGCGAGCAGCACCAGCAGGTCCACGGTGCGCTGGGCGGCGGCCGCGGCGGCGTTCGGGTCGACGCCGCGCTCGAAGCGGCGGGAGGCCTCGGAGAGCAGCTTGTGGCGGCGGGACGTACGGGCGATCGCGACGGCGTCGAAGTGGGCCGCCTCGATGACCACGTCGCTGGTCCCGTTCACGCCGTTCTCGGTGACCTCGTGATCGGCGATCTCCGTGTTGGCGCCGCCCATCACGCCGGCGAGGCCGATGGGCCCGCGGTCGTCGGTGATGACCAGGTCCTCGGCGTGCAGCGTGCGCTCGACGCCGTCGAGGGTGACGAGCTTGTCGCCCTCCTGGGCGCGGCGCACGCCGATCGTGCCCCGGACGAGGGAGCGGTCGTAGGCGTGCAGCGGCTGGCCCTGCTCCATCATCACGTAGTTGGTGACGTCGACGGCGAGCGAGATCGGGCGCATGCCGACCTTCTGCAGCCGGCGCTGGAGCCAGATCGGGGAGCGGGCCTCGGGGCGCAGTCCGGTGACCGTGCGCGCCGTGAACCGGTCGCAGCCGAACGGGTCGGAGACCTGGACCGGGTAGCCGTAGGCGTTCGGGGCCGGTACGTCGATCAGGGCCGGGTCGCGCAGCGGCAGGCCGTAGGCGATGGCGGTCTCCCGGGCGACGCCGCGGATGGACAGGCAGTCGCCGCGGTTGGCGGTGACGGCGATGTCCAGAACCTCGTCGACGAGTTCCAGCAGCTCGATGGCGTTCCTGCCGACCTCGGTCTCCGGCGGCAGCACGATGATGCCGTGGCTGCCGTCGTCGCCCATGCCCAGCTCGTCGCCGGAGCAGATCATGCCGTGGGACGTCCTGCCGTACGTCTTGCGCGCGGCGATGGAGAAGCCGCCGGGGAGCGTGGCGCCGGGCAGGACCACGACGACCTTGTCGCCGACCACGAAGTTGCGGGCGCCGCAGACGATCTCCTGGGGCTCGCCGGTGCCGTTGGCCCGGCCGACGTCGACGGTGCAGAAGCGGATCGGCTTCTTGAAGCCCTCCAGCTCCTCGATGGTCAGCACCTGCCCGACGACCAGCGGTCCCTTGAGGTCGGCGCCGAGCTGCTCGACGGTCTCGACCTCCAGGCCGGCCGATACGAGCTTCTCCTGGACGTCTCGGCCGGTTTCCGTCGCCGGCAGGTCGACGTACTCCCGCAGCCAAGAAAGCGGGACCCGCATCAGATCTCCATCCCGAACGGCCGGGTGAACCGGACGTCACCCTCGACCATGTCTCGCATGTCCTCGACGTTGTGGCGGAACATCAGCATCCGCTCGATGCCGAACCCGAAGGCGAAACCGCTGTACTTCTCCGGGTCGACGCCGCAGGCGGTGAGCACCCGCGGGTTGACCATGCCGCAGCCGCCCAGCTCGATCCAGCCCTCGCTGGAGCAGGTGCGGCAGGGCCGGTCGGGGTTGCCGACGGACTCGCCCTTGCAGACGTAGCAGAGCATGTCCATCTCGGCGCTCGGCTCGGTGAAGGGGAAGAAGTTCGGCCGCAGCCGGGTCTTCATGCCCTCGCCGAACAGCGACTGGACCATGTGGTCCAGGGTGCCCTTGAGGTCGGCCATGGTCAGGCCCTCGTCCACGGCGAGCAGCTCGACCTGGTGGAAGACGGGCGTGTGGGTGGCGTCGAGTTCGTCGGTGCGGTACACGCGGCCGGGGCAGATCACATAGACCGGCAGCTCGCGCTCCAGCAGGGAGCGGATCTGCACGGGCGAGGTGTGGGTGCGCAGCACCACGCCGGACTCGGTGCCGCCCTCGCGCACGGCGGAGCCGCCGCCGGACGCGGTCTGCACGAAGAACGTGTCGGCCTCGCCGCGGGCCGGGTGGTCCGGGCCGATGTTGAGGGCGTCGAAGTTGAACCACTCCGCCTCGACCTGCGGGCCCTCGGCGACCTCGTAGCCCATGGCCACGAAGATGTCCTCGATCCGCTCGGAGAGCGTGGTCAGGGGGTGGCGGGCGCCGGACCGGACGCGGTCGTAGGGCAGCGTGACGTCGACGTCCTCCTCGACGAGCACGCGCGCGTCCCGCTCGGCCTCCAGCTCCGCCTGGCGGGCGGCGAGGGCCTTGTTCACGCCGCCGCGGGCCATGCCGACGCGCTTGCCGGCCTCGGCCTTGGCGTGCGGGGGCAGGGCGCCGATCTCGCGGTTGGCGAGGGCCAGCGGTGAGGCGGGGCCGGTGTGGGCGACCTTGGCCTCGTGGAGCGCGTCGAGGGAGCCCGCGGCGGCGAAGGCGGCGAGCGCCTCGTCCCGCATGCGCTCGATCTCTTCCGGTTTCAACGTCTCGACCTCGACAGGGTCGTACGACTTATTGGGTGCCGACATTTCTTCCCGTGCTTCCGATTGGCTGGCGGATGGTCCCCGTCACCGACTCGCGAGGGCCGCGTGAAGGACACAAAGGTGCCAAAGGCCGAGTCTAACGGGGTGAAGGAACGCGAATGCGCCCGCGGGGCACCTAGGCCAGGTAGGCCGGGGCCGCCACGGGCAACGTAAATCGGAACTCGGCGCCACCGCTCTGGGCGCGGCCGACCGTGATCGTGCCGCCGTGGGCCTCGACGATGCCCTTGACGATGTAGAGCCCGAGGCCGGTGCCGCCGCGCTTGCTGCCCCGCCAGAAGCGGGTGAAGACGCGGTTCATGGATTCCTCCGGGATGCCGGGACCCTCGTCGCTCACCGTGACCGACGTGCCGGTTTCCTCGCCCTCGCGCGGGGATGCGCAGGGCGTGACGTCCATGGTGACGGTTCCCTCACCGTGCCGCACGGCATTTTCGATCAGGTTGCTGAGGACCTGGTCGATCTTGTCGGGGTCGGCCCACAGGGCGGGCAGCGGCTGTTCGATGCGGAGCAGGAAGCGGTCGGCGGGCTGGCCCGCGGCGACGTAGGCCTGGATGTGCCGGGAGACGGCGGCCCCGATGTCGACGGGCTGCCGGCGCACCTCCAGCCGCCCGGAGTCGATCCGGGAGATGTCGAGCAGCTCGGCGATGAGCCGGGTCACGCGGTCGGCGTCGGCGTCGACGGTCTCCAGCATCAGCCGCTTCTGGTCGTCGGTGAAGCGTTCCCACTTGGCGAGGAGCGTGGCGGTGAAGCCCTTCACGGAGGTGAGGGGCGAGCGCAGTTCATGGGCGACCGTCGCGATCAGCTCGGCGTGGCTGCGCTCGGTACGACGACGGGCCTCCGTGTCCCGCAGCGAGACCACGACCCGCTGGACGGGCCCGAGCGGTTCGGCCCGGATGTACCGGGCGCAGACCAGGACCTCCCGCCCGCCCGGCAGCAGCAGATTGCGCTCGGGCTGGCCCACCCGGATCGCGAGCCCGCCGTAGGGGTCGGTCAGCTGCCACCAGCGGCGGCCCTCCAGGTCCTCCAGCGGAAGCGCCTTCTCCAGGGGCTGCCCGAGGGCGTCGGCGGCGCGTACGGCGGTGATACGGGCGGCGGCGGCGTTGAAGCGGACGACCCGGCCGTGTGCGTCGGCGACGACGAGGCCGTCGGGGAGCTGGTCGGGGTCGAGGCCGGCCTGGTCGCCGTACCCGGACACGGGTGCGCGCCGCGCGCCCCGTCCCTCCGGTGCGGTGTTCGTGCCGGCCACACTCATCCCCGTACCCCACCTCTCAGACGGCGCAGGGCCCCGAGCCCGTCACCCTACTCGCTCTCGGTGACGATGCGGCACCCTCCGGAGGCGCGCTGCGCACGGGCCGAGGCGTAGAGACATACGGCGGCGGCCGTGGCCAGGTTCAGGCTCTCGGCCCTTCCGTGGATGGGCACGCGGACGACGGCGTCGGCGAGGGCGCGGGTCTCCTCCGGCAGCCCCCACGCCTCGTTGCCGAACACCCAGGCGGTCGGCCCGCCCATGGTCCCCTTGTCCAGCTCCTCGTCGAGGTCGCGGTCCCCGGCCCCGTCGGCGGCGAGGATGCGCACCCCGGCGTCCTTCAGCCCCTGAACGGCCCGCTCGACGGGAACGCCGACGGCGACGGGCAGATGGAAGTGGGAGCCGACGGAGGCGCGCACGGCCTTGGGGTTGTACAGGTCGACGGAGGCGTCGGTGAGGATCACGGCCTCGGCGCCGGCGGCGTCGGCACAGCGCAGCACCGTGCCCGCGTTGCCGGGGTCGCGCACATGGGCGAGCACGGCCACCAGCCTCGGCCGGGCGGCGAGGATCTCCTCGAACGGGGTGTCCAGGAACCGGCAGACCCCGACCAGCCCCTGCGGGGTCACGGTGGTGGAGATGTCGGCGATGACGTCCTCGGAGGCCAGGTGCACCCGGGCGCCGGCGTCGCGCGCCGCGCCGATGATGTCGGCGTACCGCTCCGCGGCCTCCACGGTGGCGAACAGCTCGACGAGGGTGGGGTCGCCGTCCACCCGATGCCCGGCCGCCTCCCTGACGGCCTGCGGCCCCTCCGCGAGGAACAGCCGGTCCTTGCCCCGGAAATTCCGCTTGCCGAGCCGCCGCGCGGCGACGACACGGGCGGACCGGGGGGAGATCAGCTCGGGGGTGGGCATCCTCTTCACTTTCACGAGAATTTCAACGCGGGTACTTCTTGGGCCACGGCGCCCGCACCCCCCAGGGGCGCGGGGAACTGCGCGACCAGCCCCCACGCACCCGCAGCCGAACGAATCCGCTGCGGGCCCAACAACAGGACCCGCAAGCCCTGGAGCCTGCGGGTCCTACCGTCACGTCGGCCTACAGCCAGCGCAGCGTCACGCGGCCTTCGGCGCGTTGACGTCCGCCGGCAGCGCCTTCTGCGCGACCTCGACGAGCGCCGCGAAGGCGCTCGCGTCGTTCACGGCCAGCTCGGCCAGGATCTTGCGGTCGACCTCGACGTTCGCGGCCTTCAGACCCTGGATGAAGCGGTTGTAGGTGATGCCGTTGGCGCGGGCAGCGGCGTTGATGCGCTGGATCCACAGCTGACGGAAGTCGCCCTTGCGCTTCTTGCGGTCGTTGTAGTTGTAGACCAGCGAGTGGGTGACCTGCTCCTTGGCCTTGCGGTACAGGCGCGAACGCTGACCGCGGTAGCCGGAGGCCTGCTCGAGGATCGCCCGGCGCTTCTTGTGGGCGTTGACTGCCCGCTTGACGCGTGCCACTTGTTAACTCCTTGTAGCGGGGTCGTGGGGGTACTCACACGACCCGGAAACGACTGGGTCCCGGTCCTGACGTACGGCGCTCAGAGGGGTACGAGCGCCGCGTACGTCACTTGCCGAGAAGCTTCTTGATCTTCGCGGCGTCGCCCGGGGCCATCTCGGCGTTGCCGGTGAGACGACGCGTGACGCGGGACGACTTGTGCTCGAGCAGGTGGCGCTTGCCGGCGCGCTCGCGCAGCACCTTGCCGGAGCCGGTGATCTTGAAGCGCTTGCTGGCACCGCTGTGCGACTTGTTCTTCGGCATAGCGCCGTTATCTCCTCGTCGGTGGCGCTCCGGTGCCCGGTCGTGAAACCGGGCACGGTGGAGCGTCGCTCTTCATTCGGTTACATCCACTGGGGACTGCTGTCCCCCGGGATCACGCCTCGGCGGGCTCCTCGGAAGGCGCCTCAGCCTCGGCAGGGTTCTGCGACTTACCGGGGTTCGCCTTCGCGTCGGCCTTGCGGGCTTCCTGCGCCTGACGGGCCTCGGCCATGGCCTCGGTCTTCTTCTTGTGCGGACCGAGAACCATGATCATGTTCCGGCCGTCCTGCTTCGGGTTCGACTCGACGAAACCGAGGTCCTGGACGTCCTCCGCGAGACGCTGCAGCAGTCGGTAGCCCAGCTCGGGCCGGGACTGCTCGCGACCACGGAACATGATCGTGATCTTGACCTTGTCGCCCTGCTTGAGGAACCGGACGACGTGACCCTTCTTGGTGTCATAGTCGTGCGGGTCGATCTTCGGCCGGAGCTTCATCTCCTTGATGACCGTGTGCGCCTGGTTCTTGCGCGCCTCACGGGCCTTCATGGCCGACTCGTACTTGAACTTCCCGTAGTCCATGAGCTTGCACACGGGCGGACGGGCGTTCGCCGCGACCTCGACCAGGTCCAGGTCGTACTCCTGCGCAAGCTCCAGTGCCTTAGCGAGCGGGACGATGCCCACCTGCTCGCCACTGGGACCGACAAGTCGCACCTCGGGAACGCGAATCCGGTCGTTGATGCGGGGCTCGGCGCTGATGGATCCTCCTCGGTAGCACCACACGGTTGTCTGGCGGACAGCCGCGTACGTCTTTTCCTTAGACCTAACCGCACCGAAGCAGCAAAAATGCCCCGGACGATCACAGGCGAGGCTCCGCAGCACTACCGGAGCACCGCCGCGATGCCGCGGGGCGCGATTCGGGCGGCTCCATCGTCCGTACGGAACGATGGTGGCCGCCTGACCGGGGTGACCCGCCGTCCCGAAGGACGGTCAGGTGGGAGATCGGAGCCTCCACTTGTGGGCCGGGTGCTCTGCCTTGGCAGGGCATGTCCGGCCGGTCGTCACACAAGGTTAGCAGCACCGTCGGGGAAGGGCTAATCGGAGGACGCCCGCCCGCACCGCTTATCGTGTGGGGCATGAGTCAGACCCCTCCTGAGAATCCCGACTTCGACGCGATGACCCGGGACATCGCCGAGGTCCCCGCCGTCGAGGTGATCGTGACGGTCGCCGTCAACCTGATGAGCGCCGCCGCCGTGAAGCTCGGACTGAGCGAGGAGGGTGACAAGTACAAGGACCTGGACGAGGCCCGCAAGCTGATCACCGGGCTCGCCGGCCTGCTGGACGCGAGCGCGACCGAGATCAGCTCCTTCCACGCGGCTCCGCTGCGCGACGGTCTGAAGTCGCTGCAGCTGGCGTTCCGCGAGGCGTCGATCGTCCCGGACGAGCCGGGCCAGGGGCCGGGCGAGAAGTACACCGGCCCCGTCTACGGCTGATCTATTCCTCTTCTTCCTTCGTGTACAGGGGCTCGCCCGGCGGCGTGGTCCCGGCCGGCAGCAGTGCCAGGTCGAGGCCGCGCGTCAGGCGGGCCCTCAGCGTTTCGTCGGCGGCGAGGCGCTCGGCGACCACGCGGGCGGCGCGGGCGGGCTCCGCGGCCGGGTCGAGGACGAGGGCGAGGGTGCCGTCGGCCTGTCCGGGCCCCAGGTGGGCGCGCAGCACGGCGGGTTCCGCGGCCACGGCCGCGCGGACGGCGTCGAGAACGGCCGGGTCGGCGATCGGTTCGGTGCTGGTACGGCCCTCGGCGAGGGCGAGCAGCGCCGGGCCGGTCAGTTCGAACGGCACCGGTCCGGCGAGGTCCAGCACGACCGTGTCGGCCTTCTCGTGGGCGGCGGCCTGCAGCGCCTGGTGCAGCGGTACGGCGACCGGGCGGGCCGCGGGGTCCCAGCGGGCGAGGGAGTCGGTGGAGGTGAAGGCGGGCAGGGCGGTGCGGTGGCCGGCCTTCAGGGTGGGTACGGCCATGTCGCTCGTCTTCTCGCGGCGCAGCCCGTTCTCGTCCTCCTCGACCTCGCCCAGCACGGCGACGACCGGGACGAGCAGCCGGGCGCCCTTCAGCGCCTCCAGCACGGGACCGAGGGCGCCGCGGTCCGCGGCCCAGGCGGCGAGCGCGGCGCTCAGCCGGGGGTCGGCGGAGCCGTCGTCGTCGGAGAAGCCGGGGTCGGGAATGTTCTTGTTCGCCACGGTCACCGACCCTATAGGGGGCACGTCGCGGGGTTCGTGCGGGGCCGAAGGCGCCGCCGGCTGCCGTCCCGAAGGGCCGGGGGCGCCGGTTTCACGGGAATCTCAGCCGTCGCTGACGCGGATCTCATGTCCGTCCAACGCGCCGCACAGTCCGCGCTCCAAGTATCGCGGGCATGGAGTCCCCCAGAGCCCGCCGTGGCCGTCGTGCGCGCCCGTCCCGGCGCCGTCCGCTGCTGTACGCCGCGCTGGCCGTGGTCGCCGTGGGCGGGGCCACGGCCGGCGGTACGGCGTATGTGAAGGCGCGGGCGCACTCGGGGGCCTCGGCCGTATCGTCGTCGGCGGCGCCCTCGGTCTCCGCCTCGGCCGGGGCGGGTGAGGAGGCCTCCGTGACGGAGCCGGTGGTGGACCGGGACGCGCGCTTGAGCAGCGCGATGTCCGCGGTGAGCGTGCCGTCGGGCGCGCAGGTGTCGGCGGCGGTGCTGGCGGTGGACTCCGGGCAGAGCGCCGTGTACGGGGACGCCGCCTTCGACACGGCGAGCATCGTCAAGGTCGACATCCTGGCCGCGCTGCTGCTCCAGGCGCAGGACGCGGACCGGCGGCTGACGGCGGCCGAGCGGGCGTACGCCACGAAGATGATCGAGAACAGCGACAACGCGTCCGCGACGGCGCTGTGGCACTCGATCGGGCGGGCGGACGGCCTGGACGCGGCGAACAGACGCTTCGGGCTGACCGCGACCACCGGCGGCGAGGGCGAGCTGTGGGGACTGACGCAGACCACGTCGGCCGACCAACTCGTCCTGCTGCGCCAGGTGTTCGGCGAGGACTCACGACTCGGCGCCGCCTCCCGGACATATGTGCAGGCGCTGATGAAACAGGTCGAGCCGGACCAGCAGTGGGGCGTGTCGGCTGCCGCCGAGGGCAACTCCTGGGCGCTGAAGAACGGTTGGCTGGCCCGCAGCACGACAGGGCTGTGGGACGTGAACAGCATCGGCCGGGTGACGGTGGACGGCACCGACTACCTGGTGGCGGTCCTGTCGAACGGCACCGCCACCCAGACGAAGGGCATCGCCCTGGTGGAGGCGGCGGCGAAGGCGGCGGTGTCGGCGTTTCGCCGGTGAGTGAACGGTGTGAACCGGCGATCGATCCGGCCGAGCGCCTCGGCGCCGCACCGGGGTCCTGCACGGACCTCACGGCGGTCGGCGCCGGGTGCTCTCAGCCCGTCTGTCTGCGGCCCCGCCACAGGACGATGCCCGCCACCAGCAGCACCCCGCCGGCGCCGCCGGCGAGGGGGCCCGCCCAGTCGGCGGCCTGGGCGGTGGCCTTGGGGGCGTCCGGACCGGCGCCGAAGTACTTCTTGTCGTACGACGTCACCCGCAGGCTCTCCGGCCGGATCCGGTCGGCGGCCTTCAGCGCGGCCGCCGGGTCGATCATGCCGAAGCCGCGGGAGTCGTCCCGGCCGCCGACCGGCGCGTCCTGGGCGGTGTCCTCGATCAGCTTCTTGACCTGGGCCGGGGCGAGGTCGGGGTGGGCGGCCTTGATCAGGGCCGCCGCGCCGGAGACGAAGGCGGAGGCGGCCGAGGTGCCCCAGCCCTCGTAGTACTTGTGGTCGGGGTCGGCGATGACCACGTTGACGCCGGGCGCGCTGACCGCGGCGTACCAGCGGCGGGTCGAGAAGGAGGCCCGGGTGTCGAAGCGGTCGACGGCCGTCGCGGCGATGACGCCGGGGTAGGCCGCCGGGTAGGAGATGTGGTCGCCCTTCTCGCCGCCGTTGCCCGCGGAGGCGACGACGACCACGCCCTTCTTCAGGGCGTACTGCACGGCCTCGTCCTCGCTCGGCTCGGGGTGCGCGGAGTCCGAGTCGTCGCCGAGGGAGAGGTTGATGACGTCGGCGCCGTGGTCGGCGGCCCAGCGGATGCCGTCGGCGAGGGCGTTGCCGCGGGTGGTACGGGCCTTGGCGCGGGCGGGGTCGTTGTCCTCCAGGATCACCCGCACGGGCAGGATCCTCGCCGCGGGGGCGACGCCCATCACACCGGCCGAGTCGCCGGGGCCGTGGCCGTGCCCGGCGATGATGCCGGCCATGGCGGTGCCGTGCCGGGCCCAGGCGCGGTCGCCCTGCCTGGCGCCGAAACCGATCATGTCGTGGGTGGGCAGCACATTGCCGGCGAGGTCGGGGTGGTCGGCCTCGACACCGGTGTCCAGGACGGCGACGGTGACGCCCCGGCCCTTGGTGGTGCGCCAGGCCTCGTCCAGGTGGAGCGCGGACAGGGCCCACTGCTGGGCGCGGATGCCGTCGGCGTGGGCCTCGGTGGAGGGCAGCACGGCGAGGGTGCCGGCGAGCAGCGCGCTCACCGTGGCTCCGGCGCGGCCCACCCGGAGCCGGCCGCGTATCGATCGCCTCATGAGGGTTTCTCCGTGGCCGTGCCGATGTCCTGGCGCAGCCGCCGTTCGATGCGGTCGGCCAGCCCCTGGGCCTCGTTGCCGAGTCCGGCCTGGGCCTGGGCGGTGGTGGCGCCGGCGCTGACGGCGTCGGCGGCGGGCTGGGGCGCGTCGACGCCGCGGCCGTCGGCCCAGCCGGAGACGGCATAGGCGACGACGGGGGCGTCGGTGAGGACGGAGACAGTCCAGGAGGCGCGCTGCTCGTCGCCGAAGCCGGCCGCGACGGTGCCCTGGGCCGCGTACGGGCGGGGCATCAGGTCGGCGCGGCGGTCCAGGCGCTCGGTGCGGAAGCGGTGGGCGAGCGCGGACATGGCGGCGGGGTCGCCCTTGGTGAACAGCAGGCCGACGGTGGTGACATAGCTCTGCGTGGCGTCGGTGTAGGTGGCGCGCAGGAGGCGCTGGCAGCCGACGGGTGCGAGGACCTTGGCCAGCAGCGGGTCGAAGGCGTGGGCGCAGCCGCTGTCGGGGGCCACGGCGATCCGGGCCCAGGTGCGGTCGGCGCCGCCGGGTCCGGCGCCCGTGCCCTGGACGGTGGGCGGGAACAGCTGGTCGACGGGCACGTTGTGCCAGAGCGTGCCGGCGGTGGCGAAGTGGTCGGCGGAGGCGTCGTCCCCGTCGTCGTCGGTGAGCCAACTCCCGGTCACGGCACCGCCGATGAGCCCGAGGCCGAGCACGAGGCAGGCGGCAGCGGCGGCGGTGCGGGGCCCCACCCGGTGCCGCGCCGGCTCGCCGCCGGGGACGACGGGCCGCACGACCGCGGCGGCGGTCCAGGACAGCGCCGGGTCCGGCACGTACGCGGCGGCGGGCGGTAGTGGTCCGGCGAGGCGGTCCGGCGCCGTGGGACTCCAGGCACCCGTCTCCGTACGCCGGGCGGAGACCGGGGCCGCGTGGGCGGAGGCAGGGGTGGTACGAGACTCACCGCCCGGCGTGAGGGACGCACGGCGCTCGGCGCTCGGCGCGGCGGACGTACGGCGCTCGGCGCCTGACGCGGCGGACGGAGCGGGCGGGCGGCCGGCCGTGGCACCGGTGCGGTGCGCCGCCGGGAAGTCGGTGATCGGGCGGAGCCGGGTCGTCGTCTCCGCCGGGGTCTCCGCCGGGGCTCGTGCCGGCCGGGGCGCCCGGCCGGGGCGCTGGGTGCCGCCCTCGGGCCCGCCCGCACCGGATCCGTCCCGGCGCCCCGCGCGTCCCGTGCTCGGCGGCGCGTCCGGGAACCGGGCCGAAGCGGACGGCGGAGGCGGACTCACCGGTGCACCGGCTTCGGACAGGACGGGGTACGGCTTCCCGGACCGAGGCAGCTGCCCGGCGCGCGTCCCGGAGCCGGCGTCGTCGGCGGACGCGCTGTCGTCCGAGGCGGCGGGCGGTGCCTGGTCCTCGGGCCCGACCGGCCGGGCCGGGCGCCGGGCTCCGGGGGCGAGGTCCCCGGTCGAGGGCCGGCCAGGGGCTGCGGCGGCGGCCGTGGCAGCCCCTTCCTGCCGTGCCGGTGCCCCGGTCGGCGCGCGGCCGGTTCGCGCAGTGCGCGGGGTGAAGACCGACGGCTCGTCGTCGGCGTCGTCGGGCGGGGTGGCCGGGCGCGGTGGAGCGGAGGGACGCGGTGGGGCCTGGGGGCGGGGCGGGGCCTGGGGGCGCGGCGGGATGGGAGCGTGGCGCGCTTCCGTGCTCATGCACCCCCCGTTTCCTCGGACCCGGGCCGTCTTCACCGACGCGGGCCGCTGCGCTGCTCGGCCGCGCCCGGTGCGAAGGCTCCGTCCGGGCACGCATACCCGTACGGCCGGACGGGCATCCCGGTTCAAGTGAAGCGGTCGGGTGCCTTCCGCCGTACGTGCGCGTCACTCTACGGGTTGTCCGGGCCAGAAACAGAACCACTCCGGGGCTCCGGGGCATCTGCCCGGAACGTCCCCCTACCCTGCGGTAATCCTGTCTGGCAGGCTTCCGTCATGACTGCGCCTGCCGCTGATCGGGCCCGTTACGACCGGGCCACCGCCCATCTCGACGCCCCTTGCGCGATCGTGGACCTGGACGCCTTCGACGCCAACGCGGCCGATCTCGTCCGCCGGGCCGCGGGCAAGCCGGTCCGGGTCGCCAGCAAGTCCGTGCGCTGCCGGACGCTGCTGGAACGCACCCTGGCCATGGACGGCTTCCGGGGCATCATGTCCTTCACCCTGGCCGAGTCGCTGTGGCTCGCCCGTTCCGGGTTCGACGACATCCTGCTGGCCTACCCGTCCGCCGACCGCGGCGGCTTCGCGGAGCTGGCCGCGGACCCCAAACTCGCCGGTGCGGTCACCGTGATGGTGGACGATCCGGCCCACCTCGACCTCATCGACGCCGCCCGCGACGGCGGACGTGAAGTGGTGCGTGTCTGCCTGGAGTTGGACACCTCGCTGAAGCTGCTGGGCGGCCGGGTCCGGGTCGGGGCGCGACGCTCCCCGCTGCACTCCCCCGCCCAACTCGCCGAGCTGGCCCGCTCGGTGGCCCGGCGGCCGGGTTTCCGGCTGGTCGGGATCATGGCGTACGAGGGGCACATCGCGGGGGTCGGGGACTGTGTGGCCGGGCGGCCGCTGCGGTCGCGGGCCGTCCGGCTGATGCAGGCGGCGGCCCGCCGGGAGCTGGCCGAGCGGCGGGCCGCGGTCGTGCGCGCGGTACGGGCCGTCGTCCCCGACCTGGAGTTCGTCAACGGCGGCGGGACAGGCAGTGTGCAGCACACCGCCGCCGAGGACGCCGTGACCGAGATCGCGGCCGGCTCGGGGCTCTATGTGCCGCGGCTCTTCGACAACTTCACGTCCTTCACCGGCCGCCCGGCGGCCCTGTTCGCCCAGCCCGTCGTGCGGCGGCCGGGCGTCGGGGTGGTCACCGTGCTCGGCGGCGGGTATCCGGCCTCCGGCGTCGCCGGTCCCGACCGGCTGCCGGTGCCGTATCTGCCCGAGGGCCTGCGGTACGACCCGCAGGAAGGCCCCGGCGAGGTGCAGACCCCGCTGCTGGGCTCGCCCGCCGACGACCTCCTCATCGGTGACAAGGTGTGGTTCCGGCACGCCAAGGCGGGCGAGCTGTGCGAGCGGTTCGAGGCGCTGCACCTGATCGAGGGGGACGCGGTCACGGCGACCGTGCCGACCTACCGGGGCGAGGGCCGGACCTTCCTCTGACCGGCCGCCTCGGACCCTTCTCTACAGGGGCGTGACGTACGCGCCCGCGATACCGCCGTCCACCAGGAAGTCGGTGGCGTTGACGAACGAGGAGTCGTCGCTGGCCAGGAAGGCGACGGCGGCGGCGATCTCCTCGGCCTCGGCGAACCGGCCGACCGGGATGTGCACGAGGCGGCGGGCGGCCCGCTCGGGGTCCTTGGCGAACAGCTCCTGCAGCAGCGGGGTGTTGACCGGCCCCGGGCACAGGGCGTTCACACGGATGCCCTCGCGGGCGAACTGCACTCCGAGTTCGCGGGACATGGCGAGGACGCCGCCCTTGGAGGCGGTGTACGAGATCTGGCTCGTGGCCGCGCCCATCCGGGCCACGAAGGACGCGGTGTTGATGATGGAACCCCTGCCCTGGCGGCGCATGTAGGGGATGGCGGCCTTGCAGCACAGGTAGACGGAGGTCAGGTTGACCTCCTGGACGCGCTTCCAGGCCTCCAGTCCGGTCTCCAGGATGGAGTCGTCGTCGGGCGGGGAGATGCCGGCGTTGTTGAAGGCGACGTCGACACTGCCGTAGGTGTCGTACGCGGTCTTGAACAGCGCCTCGACCTGCTCGGGGTCGGTGACGTCGACCTTCACGAAGAGTCCGCCGACCTCGTCGGCGACGGCCTTGCCGCGAGCCTCGTCCACGTCCGCGCAGACCACATGGGCGCCCTCGGAGGCGAGCCGGCGGGCGGTGGCGAGGCCGATGCCGCTGCCGGCTCCGGTGACGACGGCGGTACGGCCGACCAGGCGGCGGCAAACAGTTTCTGCGGTCACTGTGCGGGGCCCTCCGTGCTGATGAAGACGTTCTTGGTTTCGGTGAAGGCGGTCAGGGCGTCGGGGCCCAGTTCACGGCCGAGGCCGGACTGCTTGTAGCCGCCGAACGGGGTCCAGTAGCGGACGCTGGAGTGGGAGTTGACGGACAGGTTGCCCGCGCGGACGGCCTGGGAGACGCGCAGGGCGCGCCCGAGGTCCCGGGTCCACAGGGAGCCGGAGAGGCCGTAGGGGGTGTCGTTGGCGAGCCGGATCGCGTCGGCCTCGTCGGTGAAGGGGAGCAGGACGGCCACCGGTCCGAAGATCTCCTCGCGGGCCGCGCCGGAGTCGTGCCGCTCCCCCGTGAGGACGGTCGGCGGGAACCAGAAGCCGGGGCCGTCGGGGGCGCTGCCGCGCAGGGCGGGGGCGTCCTCGGGAACGTAGGAGCGTACGCGGTCCAGCTGCTGACGGGAGATCAGCGGGCCCATCTGCGTCTTGTCGTCGGCGGGGTCGCCCACGACGACGGCGGCCAGCGCGTCGGCGAGGCGGTCCCGGGCCTCCTCCAGCACGGCCTCCTGGACCAGGATGCGGGTGCGGGCGCAGCAGTCCTGGCCGGAGTTGTCCAGGAAGGAGAAGGGGTCCAGGGCGGCTGTGAGATCGGCGTCGGCGAAGACGACGTTGGGACTCTTGCCGCCGAGTTCGAGGGTGACGGGCTTGACCAGGCGGGCGCAGCGCTCCATGACCTCGCGGCCGGTGCGGGTGGACCCGGTGAACACGATCTTGGCGACGTCGGGGTGGTCGACCAGGGCGCGTCCGGCAACGTGGCCGTGGCCGGGCAGGACCTGGAAGACATGCTCGGGCAGGCCCGCGTCCAGGGCGAGTTCGGCGAGGCGCAGCGCGGTGAGCGGGGTGGTCTCGGCGGGCTTGAGGACGACCGTGTTGCCGGCCGCGAGGGCCGGGAAGGAGCCCCAGGCGGCGATCGGCATGGGGAAGTTCCAGGGGGCGATCACGCCGATGACGCCGAGGGGTTCCTGGAAGGTGACGTTCCAGCCGCCGGGTACCGGGATCTGGCTGCCGAGGAGGCGTTCGGCACCGCCGGCCGCGTAGTGCAGCAGGTCGCGGGCGTTGCCGGCCTCCCAGCGGGCGTTGCCGATCGTGTGGCCGGCCTCGCGGACCTCCAGCTGTGCCAGTTCCTCGACGTGCGCGTCGACGGTGTCGGCGAATCGGCGCAGCAGCCGGGCCCGGTCGGCGGGGGCGAGGGCGGCCCACCGGGTCTGGGCGCGTGCGGCGCGTACGACGGCGGCGGCCACGTCCTGCGCGCTCGCGGCGGGGACGGTGGCGACGACCTCTTCCGTGGCGGGGTTGAGGACCTTCAACTCGTCTGGTTCGGACACGAATCGACCTTTCCGGGGCTGGTTCACATGCGGTCGCGGGAACGGCTCACAGGCGTTCGAAGGAGCGGCGCAGCTCCCAGTCGGTGACCGCGGCGTCGAAGGCCTCCAGCTCGACGCGCGCCATGTTGCGGTAGTGCGCGACCACCTCGTCCCCGAAGGCGGCCTTGGCGATGGGGCTGTTCTCCCACAGCTCGGCGGCCTCGCGCAGGGTGGTCGGGACGTGGGCGAGGCCGGCGGTGTAGGCGTTTCCGGAGCAGGGCTCGGGGAGTTCCAGCTTCTGCTCGATGCCGTACAGGCCGGCCGCGACGAGACCGGCGACGGCGAGGTGGGGGTTGACGTCTCCGCCGGGCAGCCGGTTCTCGAAGCGCAGGGAGCGGCCGTGGCCGACCACACGCAGGGCGCAGGTGCGGTTGTCGTGGCCCCAGGCGACGGCGGTGGGGGCGAAGGAGCCCGGCTGGAACCGCTTGTAGGAGTTGATGTTCGGGGCGTAGAGGAGGGAGAAGTCGCGCAGGGCGGCGAGCTGTCCGGCGAGGAAGTGCCGCATCACCTCGGACATTCCCTCGTCGTCGGCCATCGCGCCTGTGCCGTCGGCGTCGGCGAGCGAGAGATGGATGTGGCAGGAGTTGCCCTCGCGCTCGTTGTACTTGGCCATGAAGGTGATCGAGACGCCCTCCTGGGCGGCGATCTCCTTGGCGCCCGTCTTGTACAGGGCGTGCTGGTCGCAGGTGACGAGGGCCTCGTCGTAGCGGAAGACGATCTCGTGCTGGCCGGGGTTGCACTCGCCCTTGGCGGACTCGACGGTGAGACCGGCGCCCGCCATGTCGTTGCGCAGCCGGCGCAGCAGGGGCTCGATGCGGCCGGTGCCGAGGATGGAGTAGTCGATGTTGTACTGGTTGGCCGGGGTGAGGTCGCGGTAGCCGGCGTCCCAGGCCTGTTCGTAGGAGTCCTTGAAGACGATGAACTCCAGCTCGGTGCCGACCCGGGCGGTGTAGCCGAGCGCGGCGAGCCGCTCCAGCTGGCGGCGCAGGATCTGGCGGGGCGCGGCGACGACCGGGGAGCCGTCGTTCCAGGCGAGGTCGGCGACGAGGAGGGCGGTGCCGGGGTGCCAGGGGATACGGCGCAGGGTCGACAGGTCGGGATGCATGGCGAAGTCGCCGTAGCCGCGCTCCCAGGAGGACATCGCGTAGCCGTCGACGGTGTTCATCTCGGTGTCGACGGCGAGGAGGTAGTTGCAGCCCTCGGTGCCGTGGTGCAGGACCTCGTCGAGGAAGAAGCGGGCGGCGAACCGCTTGCCCTGGAGGCGCCCTTGCATATCGGGGAAGGCCAGGACGACAGTGTCGATCTCACCGCTCGCGACGAGGGCGTGCAGTTCCTCGACGCCGAGCGGGGGTGTGCGGTCTGCCACGGGAGAGCCTCCTTCGGCGCCTTCGCGCTTTTTTCGGCCGGGCCGGGAGCCATAAGGTATTGCTCAGAACCATTGCTTGGGAAGGGGGTACGGCCGGATGTCCTGGGAGAGCGATGCGCAAGGGGTGGGCGATCGGCTCGCTCCGGTGCTGCGACCGGTGCGGGCCGGCAACGGCTTCGAGGAGGCGCTGGAGCAGATCCTCCAGGTCGTGCGGCTCGGTCTGGTGCCGGGCGGGCAGCGGCTGCCGGCCGAGCGGGAGCTGGCCGAGCGGCTCGGGATCAGCCGGGTGACGCTGCGCGAGGTGCTGAAGGTGCTGCACGACCAGGGGTTGGTGGAGGCGCGGCGCGGACGCTACGGCGGAACCTTCGTCATGCCGCGCGCGGACGCCGGCGGCGAGGACGAGCTGCGCCGCCGGATCGCCGAGGTCGACATCGAGGACGTGCTGCGCTTTCGCGAGGTCCTGGAGGTGGGCGCGGCCGGCCTGTGCGCGACGCACGGGCTGACGGCCGCCCAGGCCGACCGGCTGCGCGAGGCGCTGGACCGCACCCACGAGGCCCCGCTCGCCGACTACCGGCGCCTGGACACGCTGCTGCATCTGACGCTGGCCGAGCTGTGCGGCTCCCCGTCCCTGACCGCGCAGTACGCGGCGGTCCGGGCCACCGTGAACGATCTGCTCGACTGCATCCCGCTGCTGGTGCGCAACCTGGAGCACTCGCAGCGCCAGCACACCGCGCTGGTGGAGGCGGTGCTGGACGGGGACGCGGACGGCGCGCGGGAGATGATGCGCGAGCACTGCGCGGGCACGGCGGCGCTGCTGCGGGGCTTTCTGGCGTGAGCGGGGTTTCCTCGCGCACGACGGCTCTGCAAAGGTATGGGCGAGAACCTTTGACTGCCGGGGAGGTCAAGATGACCGTACGACCACGACCGCTGATCGGTGTGAGCACCTATCTGGAGTCGGTGGCGCGCTGGGGCGTGTGGGAGCTGGAGGCGGCGCTGCTGCCGGCCGGCTATCCGCGGCTGGTGCAGCGGGCCGGCGGGCTGGCCTGCATGGTGCCGCCGGACACGCCCGAGCACGCGGCGCAGACGGTGGCCCGGCTGGACGGGCTGGTCATCGCGGGCGGCCCGGACGTGGACCCGGCCCGCTACGGCGCCGAGCGCTCGCCGCGCACGGGGCCGCCCGCGCACGAGCGGGACGCCTGGGAGCTGGCCCTGATCGACGCGGCGCTGGCGGCGGGCGTGCCGCTGCTCGGGATCTGCCGGGGCATGCAACTGCTGAACGTCGCCCTCGGCGGCACGCTCGTCCAGCATCTCGACGGGCACGCGGAGAAGGCCGGGGTCTTCGGGCACCATCCGGTCGAGCCGGTGCCGGGCACGCTGTACGCCGATCTCGTGCCGGAGGACACGGCCGTGCCGACCTACCACCACCAGGCGGTCGAGCGGCTCGGCCGGGGACTGGTCCCCTCCGCGTACGCGGCCGACGGCACGGTGGAGGCGGTGGAACTGCCGTCGGCCCGCAGCTGGGTGCTCGCCGTCCAGTGGCATCCGGAGATGGGCGAGGACCTGCGGGTGATGCGGGGCCTGGTCGCGGCGGCCGGCAGCTGAACGGGCGGGCGGGACGGCGGACGGGGCACGGGAGTCGGCGACCGGGCCCCGTCCCCGCTCACAGCCGCTGTCGGAGCCAGGCCAGGGCCGCGTCCCCCTGCGCGCGCTGGAAGGGGCGCAGGGTCGGCAGGCCCGGCGGCGGCGGGGCCAGGGAGCTGCGCAGGAAGTAGCCGGCGAGGGCGGCCAGTGCGGCCGTGACGGCGTCCGGGTCCGCGTCCCGGCCCAGCGGGTGCCGGGTGAACACTTCCTCGGGATCGGGGCCGCCCTGCGCCCGCACGCACGGCAGCAGGACGAGCAGGTCGAACCAGGGCGCGGCGCGCAGGGCGTGCGGCCAGTCGACGAGGACGACGCCGCCGTCCGCCGTGAGGAGCACGTTGTCCGCGCGCAGATCGGCGTGGGCCAAGGTGTCCCCCGAGGCGCCCTCCGCCCAGCGGGCCTCCAGCGCGGCGAGGTCGGGCAGCCGGTCGGCGGCCTGGGCGCCGAGCCGGTCACGCACGTCGCCGGCTTCGCCGTCGAGCAGCCGGCGCCAGCCGCTGAAGGAGTCCGCCAGGTCCTCTTCGACGGACGGGACGTCGAGCGGGCACGGCGTGCCGGTGCGAGCGAGCACGGTCACGGCGTCGAGCACCCGGCACAACTCGTCCACCCGCCAGGGCACGTGCGGCTGACGCCCTGCCACCTCCTCGAAGACCAGCGCCACCCAGGTGCCGTCGTCGTACGTGCCGAGCAGCCGGGGCGCGGGTACGGCGGCCGGGAGCTCGGCGGCGTTACGGGCCTCACGGCGGTGCAGCTCGGGGCTGTGCGGGTTGGCCTCGGCGCTCACCGCCTTCACGAAGCCGGTGCCGCCCGCGGCGGTGCGCACGCGGGCGGCGACGCCGGGTGAGAAGCCGCCGTTCTGGGTCACGGCCCGCACGACCGGCGCGCCGAGCACCTCGCCGACGGCGTCACGGACGGCGGCGGGGAGGTCTGCCCAGGGGGCACGGACGCCTGTGGCGGGCGGGGCGGTGAGGGTCATGCGGAGCATGGTGCCGGGCTCTGCGGGCCGCCGGCCAGGGATTTTCTCCGCGGCTGAGCTGCGGGGGGGCGTTCGGGAAACGCCGTTGGGCGCTGGGCGCGGGCCGGGCCACGCGCCAAGCGCCGGTGAGTGGGCAGCCGGCACCCGGGGCCGCGCGCCGGGCGCGGATGGGTGGGTGGCCGGTCGTGCGGTTCGCCGCGCGTGCCCGCAGCGGCTGCGGCGCCACCGGCCGCGTGGCGCCGCAGCCGCTGCGGGCCGTCGTGCCGCGAGCGATCCCGGCCTCCCCCCTGCTCACCCGCGCGTCAGCGACAGCAGCTCTCGGGCCGGGCCCGTGGGGCGATGTCCCTTGGGCCAGACCGCGCGCAGGTCGCGGCGCAGGGAGACGTCCTCCACCGGGATGCTGACCAGACGCCGCATCGACAGCTCCTCCCCCACCGCGAGTTCGCTGAGGACGGAGGGCCCCGCGCCGCTGACCGCCGACGCCTTGACCGCCGTGGTGGAGGACAGCTCGATCAGCGGGCGGGCGAGGCCGCCGAGTGCCGCGTCGAGGACCTGGCGGGTGCCGGAGCCGCGCTCACGGAGGATGAGCGGCGTGGCGGCCAGCTCCTCCGCCCCCAGGGGGCGCCGGCGGCGGGCCCAGGGGTGTCCGGGCGCGGTGACGACGATCAGCCGGTCGTGGGCGATGACGACGGAGTCCAGGCCCGTCGGGACCGACAGCCCCTCCACGAAGCCCAGGTCCGCCTCGCCGGACAACAGCAGTTCCGCGACCTTCGCCGAGTTGCCGGCGAGGAGCGAGACCGCCGTGTCGGGCCGCGCGGCGTGCAGCGCGAGGAGCCAGCCGGGCAGCAGGTACTCGGCGATGGTCATGCTCGCCGCGACCCGCAGACGCGAGTCCCGGCGGTCGCGCAGGGCCCGCGCGCCCGCGTCGAAGGCCGCCGCGGCCTCCACGACCCGGCGGGCCCAGTCCGTCACCAGGGCGCCCGCGTCCGTGAGCCGGGAGCCGCGCGGCGAGCGGTCGACCAGGGCCACGCCCAGCTGCCGTTCCATGGAGCGGATCCGGCTGCTGGCGGCGGGCTGGGTGATGCCGACCTCGCGCGCCGCCGCGCCCAGACTGCCCAGCCGCGCCACCGCCAGCAGCAGCTCCAGCGCGGCCAGGTCGGGCACCCGGTGCGCCAGTGATGCGGTGTGCTCTCGCTGCCCCTCGACCTCGCTCATAAGACCAGCTTATGCCCTCATAGAAGGGAACTCCCTGGTCAGGGGCGGGCGGCGGAGGGAACGTGGAGTCATGGTCACCGCAGCCCACCCCCTGTCCGCCACCTCGGTGCCCCGGCCCGCCCAGGTCCGGCACCTCGGCCCCAACTGGTACGCCTCCGTCATGGGCACCGCCATCCTCGGCTCCGCCGGTGCCGCGCTCCCCGCGCACTCGCAGGCCCTGCGCGATGTCTTCGCGGGGGCCTGGGCACTCTCCCTGGTCATGCTGGTCGTCCTGCTGACGGCCCGTGCCCTGCACTGGACCCGCCACACCGACCAGGCCCGCGCCCACCTCCTCGACCCGGCCATGGCCCCCTTCTACGGCTGCCTGTCGATGGCTCTGCTCGCGGTCGGCGGCAGCGCCCTGACCGCCGGGCAGCCGCTGATCGGCACCGGCACCGCCGTCGCCCTGGACGCCGTCCTGTTCACCACCGGTACGGCGATCGGACTCGCGGCCGCCGTGGCCGTGCCGTACCTGATGGCCGTACGGCATCGGGTCGACCCGACGCAGGCCACCCCGGTGTGGCTGCTGCCGCTGGTCGCGCCCATGGTGTCGGCCGCGCTCGGCCCGCTGCTGGTGCCGCATCTGCCGCCCGGACAGCCCCGCGAGACCCTGCTGCTGGCGTGCCTGGCGATGTTCGGGCTGAGCCTGCTGGCGACACTGCTGATGCTGCCGCTGGTCTTCGCCCGGCTGATCGGTTCCAGCCCGCTGCCGCTCGCGCTCACCCCGACCCTGTTCCTGGTCCTGGGCCCGCTCGGGCAGTCCACCACCGCGGTCAGCAAGATCGCCGACCTGGCACCCGGGGTCGTACCGGCCCCCTACGACCGCGGCCTCGACGTCTTCGCCGTGCTGTACGGGGTGCCGGTCATGGGGTTCGCGCTGCTGTGGCTGGCGCTGGCGACCGCGCACGTGGTGCGGGCCCGCCGGCAGGGCATGGGGTTCGCGATGACCTGGTGGGCGTTCACCTTCCCGGTGGGCACCTGTGTCACCGGCGCCATGGCGCTGGCCCGGCACACCGGTCTGGAGGCTTACGACGGGCTGGCCGTCGGGCTGTACGCCGTCCTCGCCGCCGCCTGGCTGGCCGCCGCCACCGGCACCGTACGCGGCCTGCTCAGCGGCGAGCTGCTCGCAGGGCCTCGGCCAGCACTCGTGGCGCTGCCCGCAAGGACGGTCCGTACCAGGTCAGGTGCCGCCCGCTGACCAGGGCGCACGGCAGCCCGGGGAAGGCCTCCGGGCCGTCGTCGGCGGTGAAGCGGTAGGGCTCGTCGGGCAGGACCACCAGATCCGGGCCGCTCGCGCGCAGCTCCTCCAGCGGGATGCGGGGGTAGCGCTCGGGGTGGTCGGCGTACGCGTGGTCGATGCCGAGCCGGGCCAGGACGTCGCCCGCGAAGGTGTCCCGGCCGAGGACCATCCAGGGCCGCCGCCAGATCGGGACGACCGCCGTCGTACGCGCCGCGGGCTCCGGCAGCGCGTTCCAGGCCGCCGCCGCCTCCCCCAGCCAGCTCGGGCGTCCTCGCGCACCGCACGCGGCGAGCACCCGCTCCAGCTCGGCGAAGGCCTGCGGCACGCTGCGCACCTCGGTGACCAGCACCCGAAGACCCGCCGCGCGCAGCGCCTCGAGATCGGGGCCGCGGTTCTCCTCCTCGTTGCCGATCACCAGGTCGGGAGCGAGCGCGACGATCCGGTCCACCCGCGGATTCTTGGTGCCACCGATCCGGGTGACGTCCAGCCCCACCGGGTGACTGCACCAGTCGGTGGCACCGACGAGGACCGCGGGCAGCGTGACGGCGACCGCCTCGGTGAGGGAGGGGACCAGCGAGACGACCCGCACCGTGCGACTCCGTGAACTCGGCGAACTCAGCGGGACCGGTCCTGAACCGCCTCGATGTGTTCGGCCACCGCCACCACGATCACCCGCGTGTCCGGCACCGTCGCCCGCCACCGGTGCCGCACCCCACCGGTCAGGTACAGGGTGTCTCCGCGGCCGAGCCGGTACGCACGGCCCTCGGCCTCGATCTCCACCGCGCCGTCGGCGACGTACATCAGTTCGTCGTTGCGGTGCTGGAACTCGCGGCCGGCGTCGTGGTCACCGGTGATCTCGGAGGCGTGCAGCTGGTGGTGGCCGCGCACCAGGGAGCGGGTGCGGGGCTCGAAGTCGTCCTCGGCGGTCGGGTCGGCGCGCACGACGTCCACGCTGGCCGCCGGGTCGGCGGCGGCGAGCAATTCGACGGCCGTGGTGCGCAGGGCGTCGGCGAGCTTCTCCAGGGAGGTGCTGCTGGGGCGCGCCCGGTCGTTCTCGACCTGGCTGAGGAAGGGCACCGAGAGACCGCTGCGTTCGGCCACGGCCGCGAGGGTCAGTTCCAGCGCACGGCGGCGCCGCCGGACGGCCGCGCCCACCCGCACGGGCTGCTCTTTGTGGTCGCCCATCGCTCCGGCTCCCTCCCTCGCTCGTCGTGCCGCTGTCCGGGGGCCCGGGCCGGGGCACACCCCTACTGAAGACTTCTCTGCACCCTACGCATGTTCGGCAAACCGTTTCACGCGCCTGTCACATCCCCGACATGCCGCCGAGCCCCCAACCTCACGGTTCGCGCCAGTGTGACAGGGGTCCGGACCTGCCCGCGACGTGCTCCCGGACCGGGGTGAATATGCCGACCAGCTGGGCCGGGCACCCCGGCGAGGGCCAATGTCCGTCACGGAACGTGGTTGGCCGGATTCTTGTCGTGCCCGGACGGGCTGCGGACGCCGCGAAGGGCGGCCGCGCCGGACGCTCGGCGGCGTCCGGCGGCGGCCGCCCCTCGGGTGGCGGTCCGAGCGGGTCAGGTCACCCGGCCGCCCGACTGCGGGCGTCCTCCTTGGCGACGGGGGCCCACTTGTCGACCAGGCCGGGGTTCGTGCGCAGCCAGGTGCGGACGGCGTCCTGCTCCTTGCCCTTGCCGGCCTTCTGGATCTGCGCCTCAAGGCCGGTGAGCTGCTTCTCGGTCATGGAGAAGTCCTTCAGCCAGCGGCCGACCTGCGGGTTGTCGCCGGTGAAGCCCTTGCGGGCGAGGGTGTGCACACCGTCGCCCTTGCCCCAGGCGCCCTCGGGGTCCTTGAGCTTCTTCAGGTCGTAGTCGTTGTAGGCCCAGTGCGGGGACCACAGGGTGACGACGACCGGCTCCTTCTTGGCGTAGGCGCGCTTCAGCTCGGCGAGCATCGCCGGGGTGGAGCCGTCGATCACCTCGTACGAGTCCTGCAGCCCGTACTCCTTGAGGACCTTGCTCTTGAGCAGGCCCATCTCGCCCGCGCTGGGCTCGATGCCGACGATCTTGCCGCCGAACTCGGAGGCGTGGTCCTTCAGGTCCGCGAGGGAGTTCACGTCCTTCACGTACGAGGGGACGCTCAGCTCCAGGGAGGTGGGGCCGAACCACGAGCCGAGGTCGTCGAGCTGCTTGCCGTACTTCTTCCAGTACTCGGCGTGGGTGGTGGGCAGCCACGAGTCGGTCTCGAAGTCGATCTGGCCGGTGGCGAGACCGGTGTAGAGCGGGCCGGCCGCGTACTGGGTGGTGGTGACCTTGAAGCCTCGCTCCTCCAGGATCTCCTTCCACAGGAAGGTCGAGGCGACGCCCTCGTCCCAGGGGATGTAGCCGATCTTGATCTCCTTGCCCTTGCCGACGTTCGTGCCGGAGGCCTCGGAGGTGCCGGTGGAGGAGCCGAAGACGCCCATGCCGCCCGCGACGAGCGCGAGGACGACCACACCGACGACGGCGACGGCCGGACGCGGGCGGTACGTCCACGCGCGCGTGGGCGCCTTGGCGGCGGCCCTGCGGCCCAGCGGGGAGAGCTGGGTGCCGAGCGCGCCGGTGATCCGGTCCAGGTAGATGGCGAGGACGACGATGCCGACGCCCGCCTCGAAGCCGTAGCCGATGTCGAGCTGGCCGATGGCCTCGTTCACGGCGCCGCCGAGACCGCCGGTGCCGACCATGCCGGCGATGACGACCATGGACAGGCCCAGCATGATCACCTGGTTGACGCCGGCCATGATGGTCGGCAGGGCGAGCGGCAGCTGGACGCGCCACAGGATGTCGCGCGGCGTGGTGCCGAACGCCTCGGCGGCCTCGACCAGTTCGGCGTCGACCTGGCGGATGCCCAGCTCGGTCATGCGGACGCCGGGGGCGAGCGCGAAGATCAGGGTGGCGACGACTCCGGCCGCGGTGCCGAGGCCGAAGAAGAGCATGGCCGGGATCAGCAGCACCATCGACGGCATCGTCTGGAGCAGGTCCAGGACGGGGCGCACGGCCGCGCTGACGGCCCTGGAGCGGGCGGCCCAGATGCCGAGCGGCAGGGAGATGACCAGCGCGATCACGGTCGCCACGAGGACCAGGGCGAGCGTGGACATGGCCCGGTCCCACAGGTCGAGCGAGTCGACCAGCGCGAATCCGGCGAAGGCGAGGACACCGGCGACGAGGCCGCGCAGCCACCAGGCGATGACCGCGAGGATGCCGGCCATCAGCAGCGGCTCGGGCGCGCTGAGCACGGCATCGATGCCGTTGTACATGCCCTCCACGACGGCCTTGACGGCGTCGAAGAGCCAGGAGAGGTGGTCGACCAGCCAGTTGACGCCGGAGTCGACCCAGTCGCCGAGGTGGATCCTAGGCACGGGCGATCACCTTCTCCCCGCCCTTGTCGCCGTTGTCGTCGCATGCCGTGGGCTCGCCCTGTTCGTCGCCGAGGAAGCCGACGAGGCGTCGGCGGGGGACGACGCCGACGAGGGCGCGGCCCTCGCCGAGGACGGCGACCGGGTGGGTCAGCCGGGCGCTGATGGCGCACAGCTCGGTGAAGGGCGTGTCGGGGCTCGCGGTCTCGCAGCCGCAGTCGGCCTCGTCGCCGCGCACGTCGGTGTCCATGACGGCGGCGGCGGTCAGCACGCGCGCGCGGTCGACGTCCTGGATGAAGGAGGCGACGTAGTCGTTCGCGGGGCGCAGCAGGATGTCCTCGGCGGTGCCGGTCTGCACGATGCGGCCGTCGCGCATGACGGCGATGCGGTCGCCGAGGCGCATGGCCTCGTTGAGGTCGTGGGTGATGAAGACGATGGTCTTCTTCAGGGTCTTCTGCAGCTCCAGCAGCTGGTCCTGCATGTCGCGGCGGATCAGCGGGTCCAGGGCGCTGAAGGACTCGTCCATGAGGAGCAGGTCGGCGTCGGTGGCGAGGGCGCGGGCGAGGCCGACGCGCTGCTGCATGCCTCCGGACAGCTCGTCGGGCCAGGAGTCCTCCCAGCCGGCCAGTCCGCACAGGGCGAGCGCCTCGTCGGCGCGGCGCTCGCGCTCGGCGCGGGGCACGCCCTGCACGGCCAGGCCGTAGGCGGCGTTGTCGCGGACGCTGCGATGCGGGAACAGGGCGAAGTGCTGGAAGACCATGCTGATCTTCTTCGAGCGCAGCTCGCGCAGTTCGCGGGCGGTCAGCTCGGTCAGGTCCTGGCCGTCGAAGCGGACGCTGCCCGCGGTCGACTCCAGCAGGCCGTTGAGCATGCGCAGCAGAGTGGACTTGCCGGAGCCCGACAGACCCATGACGACGAAGATCTCGCCCGCCTCGACGCGGAAGGAGGCGTCGATCACGGCGGCGGTGATGCCGTCGGCGCGCAGTTCCTCCCGGTCGGCGCCCTGCCTCAGGCGTCGCACGGCTTCGTCCGGTCGTCTGCCGAACACCTTGAACAGGTGCTCGGTCTCAAGCCTCGGTTGCACGCGTACCTCTCGTCTCGGTGACAGAACTGGAGACGAAGAGTCGCCGACGGTTGAAAAGAGCAACCACTCTCACTCCGAGGCGGCGCCTGCCCAGGTCAAGAGCGGGCAAACCCAGCAGTGGCCGGGCTCACGGCGATGCGCATCACGCAACGCGTTCCGGGACGAAGGGCACCTGTCAGTGCCGTACGGCATGATGCGAGCGTGACCGGACGACTCATGCTCCTCGACACCGCATCGCTGTACTTCCGCGCCTATTTCGGCGTCCCGGACTCGGTGAAGGCACCGGACGGCACGCCGGTGAACGCCGTGCGCGGGCTGCTGGACTTCATCGACCGGCTGGTCAAGGACCACCGGCCGCAGCAGCTGGTGGCCTGCATGGACGCCGACTGGCGGCCGCAGTGGCGGGTGGACCTCATCCCCACCTACAAGGCGCACCGGGTCGCCGAGGAGCACGAGGGCGCCCCGGACGAGGAGGAGGTGCCCGACACCCTCTCCCCGCAGGTGCCGGTCATCGAGGACGTACTGGACGCGCTCGGGATCGCACGGGTCGGCGTCGCCGGGTACGAGGCGGACGACGTGATCGGCACGTTCACCGCGCGCGCCGAGGTCCCGGTGGACATCGTCACCGGCGACCGCGATCTGTACCAGCTGGTGGACGACGCGCGCGGAATCCGGGTGCTGTACCCGCTGAAGGGCGTCGGCACGCTGCAGCTCACCGACGAGGCGGTGCTGCGCGAGAAGTACGGCGTGGACGGCCGGGGGTACGTGGATCTGGCCCTGCTGCGCGGCGACCCGAGCGACGGACTGCCGGGCGTGCCCGGGATCGGCGAGAAGACGGCCGCCAAGCTGCTGGCCGAGTTCGGCGACCTGGCCGGGATCATGACGGCGCTGGACGACCCGAAGGCCAAGCTCACGCCCTCGCAGCGCAAGCGGCTCACCGAGGCCCAGCCGTATGTCGCGGTCGCACCGAAGGTGGTGCGGGTGGCCGACGACGTGCCGCTGCCGGATGTCGACACGGCCCTGCCGCACACCCCGCGCGACCCGGCCGCTCTGGAGAAGCTGGCCGAGCGATGGGGGCTGGGCGGCTCCCTGCAGCGACTGCTGACCACGCTCGCCGTATGACCACGACCGCGGCCACAACCGCACGAGCTTGATCGGAATATTCCGGCAAAGGCCGCCCCTCCGAACTCGGAAAGAGGTGTTTTCCAGAAGCGAGATGCTAACTTAGGTAAACCTAACCGACTCGCAGGAGGTCGTGATGGCAGAGCGCCCGGGACGAGCGCCGCGCAAGCACCGCACCGCCCAGGTGATCCGCACCGAGCGACTGACCCCGCACATGCAGCGGGTCGTGCTCGGCGGCGAGGGCCTCGCCGACTTCGCGGCGGACACCTGCACCGACCACTATGTGAAGCTGCTCTTCGGCCCGGTGGGCGTGACCTATCCGGAGCCCTTCGACCTGGAGCGGATCCGCGCGGAGTTCCCCCGTGAGCAGTGGCCGGTGACCCGGACGTACACGGTGCGAGCCTGGGACGCCGAACAGCGCCGGCTCACCCTGGACTTCGTCGTCCACGGCGACGAGGGCCTGGCCGGCCCGTGGGCCGCCCGCGTCCAACCCGGCGAGACCGTGCGGTTCATGGGCCCCGGTGGCGCCTACGCCCCCGACCCGGCGGCCGACTGGCATCTGCTCGCGGGTGACGAGAGCGCGCTGCCCGCGATCGCGCGGTCCCTGGAGGCGCTGCCCGCCGGTGCCCGCGCACACGCCTTCGTGGAGGTGTCCGGCCCCGAGGAGGAGCAGAAGATCGACTCCGATGTGGAGGTCGTCTGGCTGCACCGCGGGGACCGGCCGGTCGGCGAGGCGCTGGTGGAGGCCGTGCGCGCGCTGCCGTTCCCGGAAGGCCGGGTGCACGCGTTCGTGCACGGCGAGGCGGGCAGCGTGAAGGAGCTGCGCCGGCTGCTGCGGGTCGAGCTGGACATCCCGCGCGAGGACCTGTCGATCTCCGGCTACTGGCGCCTGGGGCACAACGAGGACGGCTGGCAGGCCTCCAAGCGGGACTGGAACGCCCGTATCGAGGTCGAGCAGGAGGGCGGCGCGACGGCCGCCTGAGAGCGGTCCGCTCTCAGGGTGCCGTCTCGTTGATCTTGCCGAAGGGGATGTGCACGCTCGGCGTGGTCCGCGAGGTGCTCTGCAGGTGGGTCACCTGGTCGTCGAAGAAGATGTGCGGTCTGAGGACCTTCATGACCGCGCCCTTCTCTATGCCGCCGAGGAAGAAGGCGCCGTTGACCCGCACGCCCCACTGCTTGAGGCTGCGCACGGCCCGTTCGTGCGCCGGAGCGTTGCGCGCGGTCACGAGAGAGACGTGCACCCTGCTGGTGTAGTCCGGATCGGTCGCGCGCCGCTCCTCCTCCCGCCGCTGTATCCGGTTCACCCCCGCCAGGAAGTCGCGCAGCGGCCCCGGATCGTGCGGGGTCGCCGCGTTGCGGGCCTCGTAGGCGCGGAACTCCTCCAGACCGTCGGTCTGGTACACCCGCTCGGCGGCGTCGCCGGCGAGCACCCCGTCGAAGTCGAAGGCGATCCGCAGCTCGCGGTCGGCGGGGTCGTCCGCGTACGACGATCCGAGCACATGCCCGGCCGGCAGGCCGTCGGCGACCGCCTCGCGCACGTCGTCGCCGTTCGCGGACAGGAACAGGGACATGTTCAGCGCGGTGATGAACGCGTACGGCGATCTGCCCTGCATGAACACGGCCCGGCTGATGGGCAGTTCATGAGCCTGGATCGACCGCATGACCCGCAGGCCGGTGTCGGGGTCGTTGCGGGAGAGGATGATGACCTCGACGAGCGGGTCTCCCGGCTCGCCGAGGTCGTTCAGCGACAGCAGCCGGCGGATGAACGCGAAGGCGACCCCGGGCCGGAGCGTGTCGTCCACCTTCTGCTCCTGGTAGGCCCGGTAGGCCTCCTCGCCCTGCTCGCGGAAGACCGCGTCCGACTCCCGTAGATCGAACAGGGCACTGGAGGCGACACCGACGACGAGTCGGTCCGCGAGGTCATAGGCCGGCATGCGCTACATCATCACACCGACCGCTGGTAGGAGCGGAAGGTGCGGATCGACAGCCACACGGCCGCGATCGCCAGGGCGAGCAGCGCGCCGCCGCGGCCGAGGATGTCGCCCGGGTCGGGATGGTCCGACAGCGCCGAACGGCCCGCGACCATCGCCCAGTCGAGTGGGTTGAAGTCGGCGATGTGCCGCATCCAGCCGGGCATCTGCGCGGGCGCCATGAAGGCGCTGGAGAGGAAGGTCAGCGGCAGCAGCAGGAAGGTGTTGATGCCGATGATCGACTCTCGCTCGCGCACCAGCATGCCGAGCGCGTTGGACAGGGCCCCGAAGACCGTGCCGAGCAGCACGGTGGCCAGCACGAGGACCGCGACACCGCCGACGCCGCCGGGGTAGTCGGCTCCGCCGAGCAGGCCCAGCAGGACGATGACCACCGACTGGAACGCGGTGACCAGCCCGTTGTTGACGACGTTGCCGTTCATGAGCGCGGCCCGGCTGACCGGCGTCGTCAGGAAGCGGTCGAGGGTGCCGCGCTGGATCTCCTCCAGCGTGCCCATGCCGGCCCACATGTTGGAGCCGAGGGCGCTCATCACCACCACGCCCGGCACCAGGTAGTCCAGGTACGAGGTGGTGCCGAAGCCACCCAGCTCGACGACCTTCTTGAAGAGGTTGCCGAACAGGAACAGCCAGATCACCGGCTGGATCAGGGTGACGATCGCATAGGCGGGCTGGCGGGCGAACACCCGCAGTTGGCGCTGCGTCATGTACCAGGTCTGGGTGAGTGCGGCGCTCATCGCACACCCCCGGCGAGGACGGCCTCGGGCCCGGCCTGCACCTCGGCGTAGCGGCGGCCGGCGTGGCGGAGGTAGACGTCGTCCAGCGAGGGCCGGGCGACGGTGGCCGAGGCGACACTGGCTCCGGCCCGGTCCAGCGCGGCGAGCAGCGCGGGCACCGCGGCCGCTCCGTCGTCGACGCGGACGCTGATCCGGCGCCCCTCGCACAGCGCCTCGTGCACGGCGGGCAGTGCGGTCAGGGCGTCGGTGAGCCGGGTGCGGCCGGCCTCGCCGACCGGCTCGCCCAGCTCCATGTGGACGGCGTCGCCGCGCAGTTCGCCCTTCAGGGCGTCCGGGGTGCCCTCGACCACGATCCGGCCGCGGTCGACGATCGCGATGCGCTCGGCGAGCCGGTCGGCCTCCTCCAGGTAGTGCGTGGTGAGCAGGATCGTCAGGCCCTCCTCGCCGGCCAGCCGGCCGATCTCCTCCCACATCGCGGTGCGTGCCTCCGGGTCCAGTCCGGTGGTCGGCTCGTCCAGGAACAGCACCTCGGGCCGGTGCACGAGCCCGAGGGCGACGTCCAGGCGGCGCCGCATGCCGCCCGAGTAGCCCTTGACCGGCCTGCGGGCGGCGTCGGCGAGGGTGAACCGCTCCAGCAGTTCGTCCACCCGGCGGTTCAGCGCGGCGCCGCTCAAGCCGTAGAGGCGGCCCTGGAGTTGCAGGTTCTCGCGGCCCGTCGCGACCGGATCGGCGCCGGACTGCTGGGCGACCACGCCGATCGCGCGGCGCACCCGGCGGGGGTCGCGCAGCACGTCGTGCCCGGCGACGGTGGCGGTGCCGGAGTCGGGGCGGGCCAGGGTGGTGAGGATCTTGACGGTGGTGGACTTGCCGGCGCCGTTGGGGCCGAGGAGCCCGAAGACGATACCGGGTGCCACGGTGATGTCCATGCCGTCGAGGGCGGTGACGTCACCGGGGTAGGTCTTGGTCAGCTGACGCGCCTCCACTGCGGGCGCACGGGTGTTCATGGCGACTGCTCTCCTGAATGAGCGGATGACGGAAGATCCGCCGAGCGAGCGGATCATGGAAGATCCGCGTGAAGAGCGCCGGGCTATCCTGGGTGTGCCGCACCTCGATGGCCCGGAGCCGCCGCACGGCGGATCCGTTTCGGGGTTCGCGACCCCGGCGGAGCTGCTGCAACAGCCCTGCCGGGGTCGGACTTCTCACCTGGGTTCACAGGAATTCGGCCGGCAGCTCCCCCGTCTCGTGATAGCGCCGCCAGCCCTCCACACCTGGCAGCGTGCCCTTGCGGATCTCCTCCAGGAAGCCGCGGACCCAGTCGGTCTGCGCCTGGAGCATGTGCAGCTGGTACTCCGTCTCCACGAGGAAGAGCCGCGGAAGGGTCTCGCAGAGCTTGTCCAGCGCGCCGCGCCCGCCGGCCACCTGCACCTCCAGGGTGCTGAGCCGCTCCTGGAGCAGCCGCACCACGTCGTCGGGGTGCAGGACCCCCATGACGGACAGGGCGGTGTCGAAGATCGGGTACTCCCTGACCGGTACGGCCATCAGGTCCGACAGCCATTCGGTCAGCTCCTGGCGTCCGGCGTCGGTCAGTCCGTACACCGTGCGCTCGGGGCGGTTGCCCTCCCGCTCGACGTCGGTCACCTCCACCAGGTCGTGCTTCTGGAGGCTCTGTACGACCGTGTAGAGCGAGCCGTAGTTGATCTTCGTGCTGTTGTCCTTGCCCTGACGGCGCAGGGTCTGGGCGATCTCGTACGGATGCATGGGCTTCTGCCAGAGGGTCGCCAGGACCGCGAGCGCCAGCGGATTGCCGAGCTTGCGTCGCTTCACGGCCATGGCCATCACCTCGTTCCCGAATATCCGTAGCCGAACATATCGCGTTCCGACCCCGAGGGCAACACACACGATGTATCGCGTCTATTCGGGCCGTACGGAGGGAGGGTCAGTCGCCTCGTACACGGGCGTGCAGATGCATGTCGTGCCAGCCGTCGGGGTGCAGCAGGGCGCTGCGCCGGGTGCCCTCCGGGGCAAAGCCGGCCTTCACGGCCACGCGGCAGGAGGCCTCGTTGTCGGTGGCGTGGGAGAGTTCGAGGCGGTGCAGGCCGATCTCGTCCAGCGCCCAGCGCGACAGGGTGGTGGTGGCCCGCACCGCGACACCCCGGCCGCGCGCCCGCGCGACCGTCCAGTACGCGACCTCGGCGACACCGTCGCCGAGCACGATCTGGCGCAGCGCGACCCGGCCCAGCAGTTCGCCGGTGTCCGCGCCCACGACCGCCCACTGGGCCTGGTTCTCCTCCTTCCAGCAGGTCTGCCACTGCGCGATCCAGCCGGCGACCTCCTCCTCGGAGTCGGCGGCCCTGATGTGCCACTGGTGCATGACGGGATCCTGGAAGGCGGCGTGCACGGCCGGCGCGTCCCGCGCCTGCCAGGGGCGCAGCAGCAGGCCGTCGCCGGTGGGAAGGGTGGGCTGGGCGGTGCGGGCGAGGGTGCCGGCGGGTACGACCGGGCTGGTGAGATACGGCATGATCCACATCCTGCCGAGCGCCCGGCCGCCGGTGCACCCGCATTCCGCCGCCTCGTACCCTTGACCCCGATGAGACGCCGCACGCCACCCCCGCCCGCCCCGCTCCCCCAGCGCGACGGTGTCGATCCCGTGCGGGTGCGGCTGCCGTACGGCGGGACGTGGGCCACCGTGCGGGAGCATCTGGTGGAGCGGCTGACGGGGGCCGGTCCAGGAGTGGTCTCCTCGATGTTCGACGCCGGGCTGGTCGTCGGCGCCGACGGACGGGCGGTGGCGCCGGACGCGCCGTACGAGCCGGGGATGTTCGTGTGGTTCCATCGCGAACTGCCGGCCGAGGTGCCGGTGCCGTACCCGGTGGAGGTGATGTACCAGGACGCGCACATCGTCGTGGCGGACAAGCCGCACTTCCTCGCCACGACCCCGCGCGGCACCCATGTCGCCCAGACCGCGCTGGCCCGGCTCCGTCACGAGCTGGGCATCCCGACGCTGACGGCGGCGCACCGTCTGGACCGGCTCACCGCGGGTCTGGTGCTGTTCACCGTACGGCCGGCGGAGCGCGGGGCGTACCAGACGCTGTTCCGGGACCGGCGGGTGCGCAAGGAGTACGAGGCGGTCGCCCCGTACGACCCCGCGCTGGTCCTGCCCCGGACCGTGCGCAGCAGGATCCTGAAGGAGCGCGGGGTGCCGGCGGCCCGGGAGGTCGAGGGCGAGCCGAACGCCGAGACGTTCGTGGAGCTGACGGAACACCGGGGCGTGCTGGGCCGGTACCGGCTCCTTCCGGCGACCGGGCAGACCCATCAGCTGCGGGTGCATCTGAACGCGCTCGGCGTGCCCATCCTCGGCGATCCGCTGTATCCCGAGGTGACCGCCCCGGTGCCGGCCGGTGACTTCCGGCGCCCGCTGCAACTGCTCGCACGGAGGCTGGAGTTCACCGATCCGGTCACCGGCAGGGCGCACGCGTTCGTCAGCGGCCGTGTGCTCCGGGCGTGGTCGTCCTACGAGGACTGGGCCGAGGGCCAGGGGGCCGGTCCCGTCGGCGACCGCGGCGCCCCCGCGCGGTGGGGCGGGAGCGCGGGCCGAGGCCCGGCCTGATCCAGGTGCGGGGGACCTGGCCTGTGGCCACGCTCCGCGGTCCTTACTCTCCGCGCCACCAGTCGAGCAGGCGCCTCCAGACGCCCCGTCGGCGGGCCGGTCGCGGTGCCGTCGGATAGGGCTCGGCCGCGGCGGGGGGCGGGGTGCTGGGCCGCGGCCCGGCGGCCGGGACCTGCTCGGCGCGCGGGGTGCCGACCTGCCAGGTGGAGCGCTGCGCCGGGACGGCCACGGGCCGGGGCGGGAGGTTGACGTCCTGCTGCGGCTTCGGTTCGAAGCGCACGGGCAGGGCCACCAGATGCCGGGAGGCGATGGACGAGCGCCAGTGCAACTCCTCCTCCGGGCAGTCGAGTTGGACGTCGGACAGCCGCATCAGCAGCGCGTCGACGCCGACGTCGGCGATGGCACGGCCGATGTCCTGGCCGGGGCATTCGTGCGGGCCGCCACCGAAGGCGAGATGGGAGCGGTTGCCCTGCATGCTCGCGGACAGGTCCGGGCGGATGCGCGGGTCGAGGTTGCCCGGCGCGGGCGCGAAGAGCAAGCCGTCGCCCTTGCGGATGCGCTGCCCGCCCAGCTCGGTGTCCTGCTTGGCGTAGTAGCCGAAGACGGTGCTGAACGGCGGCTCGTCCCACAGGGACTGCTCGATCGCCTCCGGCACGGTCATCTGGCCGCCGCTGAGCTGGGCGCGGAAGCCCGGCTCGGTGAGGACCATGCGCAGCGCGTTGGCGAGGAGGTTCGCGGTGGCCTCGTAGGCCGCGAAGAGGACGAGCCGCAGGTGTTCGCGGACCTCGTCGTCGCTGAGTCCGGCCGGGTGGGTGACGAGGTGACTGGTGAAGTCGTCCTCGGGCCGGGCGCGGCGCCGGGTGGTGAGCCGGCTCAGCGCGTCCATGACGTAGGTGTGGCTCTGGATGGCGGTCTCGGTGCCCTTCAGGGCGTCCCGAGCGGCCTGCACCATCCGGTCGTTGTACTCCTCGGGCATGCCGAGGATCTCGCACATGACGGCCATCGGCAGATGCTCGGCGAACTGCGACACCAGGTCGGCCCGGCCGCGTTCGCAGAAGCTGTTGACCAGGCCCTGGGTGTAGCGGCCGATGTGGCGGCGCAGGGTGCGCTGGTCGATGGTGGCCATGGCCGAGGTGACCGCCGCGCGCAGCCGCTGGTGCTCGTCGCCCTCGGCGTGCGAGCAGATCGGCTGCCAGGCGATGTGCGGCATGAGCGGGTGGTCGGGTTTGACGGTGCCGTCCGCCAGCGGGCTCCAGATCCGGCTGTCGCGGGTGTACAGCGAGGGGCTGCGCACCAGATGCAGGTTCTCGGCGTGGCCGAGGACCACCCACATCGGTACGTCCTCGTGCAGCAGCACGGGCGCCACGGTGCCGTGCTGCGCCCGCAGCCGCTCGTAGAGGTCGCCCAGGTCCTGTGCGTCGGGGCCGTAGAGCCGCTGTGGACCACCGGCGCCGAGGCCGTGCGCGGGGCAGCCGGGCGGCGGGCCGGGGGTGGGGTCTGTGTCGGTCAGCGAGGGGGAATCAGGCGTCACGGTGTCGCTCCGGAACGGGAAGGTGTGGGGGTCGTTCGACTGCGGATCGGATCAGGTGAGGGCACGGGACAGGGCGATCGAGTGCAGGAAGCGCATGAGGGTCATCAGCACGTCTCTGCTGGAGGCCCGGCGGCGTACGTCGCACTCGACGATCGGGATCTCCGGGATCAGATCGAGCGCGGTGCGCAGCTCCTCGACGGGGTAACGGGGCGCGTCGGGAAAGGTGTTGACGGCGACGACGAAGGGCACACCGCATTCCTCCAGCCGGCCCATGACGTCGAAGCTGACCTCCAGACGCCGGGTGTCGACGAGGACGACGGCGCCGAGCGCGCCTTCGAACAGCCCGTTCCACAGGAACCAGAAGCGCTCCTGGCCGGGGGTGCCGAACAGATAGAGCACCAGTTTGTCGCTGATGCTGATGCGGCCGAAGTCCATGGCCACGGTGGTGGCCGTCTTGGAGTCGGAGCCGTAGTTGTCGTCCACGCCGATACCGGCCTGGGTCATGGTCTCCTCGGTGGTCAGCGGTCGGATCTCGCTGACGGCACCGACCATGGTGGTCTTGCCGACGCCGAAACCGCCCACGATCACGATCTTCACCGCGGCCTGGGCCGTGTGCGGCAGATGATCCTCGGTGCGCGGGCCGGGGATGGCGTCAGAGGCGTTGAAGTCCATGCATCACCGCTTCGAGGATGGAACGGTCGGGAACCGACTGACGGGCGATCGGGGAGCGGGCCTGCACCAGTTCGGCCGTGATCATCTCGGTGATCAGGACGGTCATCGCGCTGAACGGCAGGTTCAGATAGGCCGACAGCTCGGCCACGGACAGGGGGTTGGTGCACAGCCGCAGTACCGAGCCCTGCTCCGGCGAGGCGGCCGGCTGGGGCGCGGAGCGCGCCACGATCAGCGTCACGAGGTCGAGTTCGGCGCGGGCGCCGTCCTCGGATCCGGCGACCGTGTACAGCCGTTCGGGGTTCTTGGGTTCGGCCTCGCCGTCCGCCTGTTCCGGCGGCTGCGGCTGCGGCTGCGGTGGCTGTGGAGGCGGCGGGGGCTTCGGCTCGCGCCGTTTGCGTCGCGGAGCAGTCATACGGTCTGCCCGTTCCGCCGGGGCGGACTGGTGAGATGGGCGCCGATCCGGACGACGAGGTCGCGCATCATGCCGCTCATCCGGCCGGGCTCGCAGGTCACGTCGGCGAGTACGGCGAGGAAGGCGTTGTCGCCGGCGTTCATGAGGTAGAAGTAGCCGCCGTCGATCTCGAAGACGACGACCTGCATGTCACCGGCGCCCGGGAGTTCCTGGATGATGGCGCCGGCCAGGCTCTGCACGCCCGCGCAGGCGGCGGCCACCCGGTCGGCGGCGTCGGGGTCGCCACCGTAGCGGGCGATACGCAGTCCGTCGGCGGAGAGGACCACGATCATCTCGATGCCCGGCACGCCGTCATTGAGCTGCTTGAGCATCCAGTCGATGTTGCCTCGCTGCTGGATCACTTGAGGTCCCTCTCGTCGTCGGCCTCGGCCTCGCCCTCGCCGGGCTCGTCCGCATAGTCGTTGAGCAGGTGCACGTACTTTTCCGGATGCCGCGTGAAGTCGGTCAGTTCGGGCCCGGTGGCGCCCTCGGGCATGCCCTTGCGCAGGCCGTTCCAGAAGTCCTCGATGCCCTGGCCGATCGGCCGCTCCCTGAGCTTCTTGATCTCGGGGTCCATCTCGGGTTCGGGGTCGGGCTTGGGCTGCGACCAGATGGTGGGCCTGCCCTCGCGCTCGGCGCGCTCGATCTCGGCCTGCTCGGCGATGCGCTGGCTCAGCGGGGTCTTCACCCGGCTGCGGCGCTGCGGCAGACCGCCCGCGGTCCACTCGGTGACGACGGGGACGTCGTCCTCCATGGAGATCCCGGCCGGGATCTTGGGGCTGGTGGGGCGGCGCTTCTTGGGCGGGCGCTTGGGGCCCTCCACGGCGCCGAGTTCGGGCATCGGCGTACCGGTGGCACCGATGCCGTGGGCGGCGCCGACGCCGGGCTCGGTGGTCGTCATCACGCGCGGCACGATGAGGATCGCGCGGACGCCGCCGTAGGCGGAGGCCCGCAGCGAGACCTCCATGTCGAACATCTTGCTCAGGCGGCCGACGACGGCGAGGCCGAGGCGCGGGTTCTCGCCGAGGTTGTGGGCGTCGTCGAGGTTCTTGGCGTCCTCGATCATCTTCTCGATGCGGGCCCGGGACTCCTCGCTGAGGCTGACTCCGGCGTCCTCGATCTCGATGGCGATACCGGCCTGCACCTCGGCCGCGGTGACATGCACCTTGGTCGTGGGCGGCGAGTAGCGGGTGGCGTTGTCGAGGAGTTCCGCGGCGGCGTGGATGACCGGCTCGACGGAGGTGCCCTTGATGTTGATGTTGACGATGGAGTTCAGCTGGATGCGCCGGTACTCCAGGATGCGCGACATGGCGCCGCGCATGGTGCTGTAGAGGGAGACGGGCAGGGGCCACTGGCGGCCGGGGCGGCCGCCGCCGAGGACGCCGATGGTGTCGGCGAGACGGCCGATCAGCGAGGTGCCGTGGTCCAGGCGCAGCAGGTCGTCGAAGACCTCGGGGTTGCGGCCGTGGTCCTCCTCCATCTCCCGCAGTTCGTTGGACTGCTGGTGGACGATGGCCTGGATGCGGCGGGCGATGCTCACGTAGGAGCGCTCGGTGGCGTCGCGCATCGAGATCTCGTGGTCGGCGCCGCGCAGGGCGACCCGGAACATCTCGCGGTACATGTCCGGCAGGGCGCGCAGCTCGGGGTCGACGTCGTAGATGTTCTTCAGGACGTCCCGGAGCGGTTCTCCGGCGCGCAGCCGCAGCAGACCGGTGGGGATGATGTCGGTGGCGAACTTGTCGATCAGTTCGTCCTGGGCGGCGATCCGGTGCTCCAGATACGCGGCGTGCCGGGCGTGCTGGTCCTGTTCCTCGCGGAGCCTGCGCCCACGGCGGGCGGCCTCGGCGCCCGTGGCGAGGACCAGCAGCACGGCCAGGGCTCCGACCGCGCCGATGGCGATCCGGGCCGAAGCCGGCGACAGGGCGACAGCGGCCCCGGTCGCGCCGGCCATCAATATGGCCGGCGGCAACAGCACGCGCGCATAGGGACGTTCACGGCGACCGGGAGGCTTCTGAACACTCACCATGGATGCCTTCTGAGACGAGTCGGCTGGGTGTCGGGAGAGCTTTTGGGGGGAAGATTCATGGAACTGATGGGATCTATCGCATGTTTGGGAACAGGCGCACGAATTCACCTCAACTCGGTGCGCCGCGGGCGAGCTTAGTCCGACCGGATCATCGCCGTGTCATATTCGGCAAGCACCTGAAATCGCCCCCGCAGCCGGAGTACGCTCATCTTCATTTACACACTCAGCTGCTATTCGAACACGTTCGGTAACGGCATGCGGGCATACGAAAACCGCCCACTCCTTCGAGTGGGCGGAGGGTCAACTGCCCCGAGGGGCGCGGGGAACTGCGCACACGACCGCAGCCCACCCGCACCCGCGGACCGAGCAGGTCACCCCACCGACGAGTAGGCGACCACACCTCGCAGCAACTGGTCGACGGCCTTCCGCGCGCTCTTGGCCACGGTCGAACCCTGCACGGGCGCCGCCGCCGAGATCTGCCCCAGCACGTCGATGACCTGCTTGCACCACCGTACGAAGTCCCCCGCGGGCATCTCCGCCTCGCGCAGCACCTCGTCGAGCCCCTTGCCCGAGGCCCACATGTACGCGGCCCAGGCGAAGCCGAGATCCGGCTCGCGCTGGCCGACGCCCTCGGTCTGGTTGATCCGGAACTCCTCTTCCAGAGCGTCGAGCCGGCCCCAGATCCGGACCATCTCACCGAGCGCGGCCTTCGCCTTGCCCGAGGGCAGCTTGGGCGCCATCGCGTCGTCGCCGACCCGCGCCTCGTACACCAACGCCGACACGCACGCGGCGAGTTCGGCGGGGCCGAGGTCCTCCCAGACGCCCTCTCGCAGGCATTCGCTGGCCAGCAGGTCGAGTTCGCCGTACAGCCGGGCGAGTCGCCTGCCGTGCTCGGTGACCTCGTCGGCGCGCAGATAGTCGAGTTCGGTCAGCAGCGCCACGATCCGGTCGAAGGTCCGCGCGATGGTGTTCGTACGGCCCTCGATGCGACGCTCCAGCTGTGAGGTGTCGCGCAGCAGCCGGTGGTAGCGCTCGGCCCAACGGGCGTGGTCCTCGCGGTCGTTGCAGCCGTGGCAGGGGTGGGCCCGGATCTCGGTGCGCAGCCGGGCGATCTCCTGGTCGTCGGCGGCCTGCGAACGCTTCTTGCGGGCGCGCTCCGGCGGGATGTGCCCGGCCTTGGAGCGCAGCGCGGAGGCCAGGTCCCGGCGGGACTGCGGGGAGCGCGGGTTGAACGACTTCGGGATCCGCATCCGGTCCAGCGGCTCGACCGGCACGGGGAAGTCCATCGACGCCAGCCGCTTGACCTGCCGCTCGGCGGTGAGCACCAGCGGACGCGGGCCGTCGTGGTGGTCGAAGCCGCGATGGCCGTTGGAACGGCCCGCGGGCAGGCCGGGGTCGAGCACCAGGGCCAGCCCGGCGTACTTGCCCGTGGGGACGTGGATGACGTCGCCGGGCCTGAGCCGCTCCAGGGCGGTGACGGCCTCGGCGCGTCGCTGGTTGACGCCCTGCCGGGCCAGCTCGGTCTCGCGGTCCTTCAGCTCGCGGCGCAGCCGCGCGTACTCCTCGAAGTCGCCGAGGTGGCAGGTCATGGAGTCCTTGTAGCCGGCCAGGCCCTCTTCGTTGCGCTGCACCTGGCGGGAGATCCCGACGACCGACTTGTCGGCCTGGAACTGCGCGAAGGAGGTCTCCAGAAGCTCGCGCGAGCGGTGCCGGCCGAACTGCTCGACCAGGTTGACCGCCATGTTGTACGACGGCCTGAAGCTGGAGCGCAGCGGGTACGTGCGCGTGCCCGCGAGACCCGCCAGGTGCTCGGGGCTGATACCGCGCTGCCACAGCACGACCGCGTGGCCCTCGACGTCGATGCCGCGGCGGCCCGCACGGCCGGTCAGCTGGGTGTACTCGCCGGGGGTGATGTCGGCGTGCTGCTCGCCGTTCCACTTGACGAGCTTTTCCAGCACCACCGAACGGGCGGGCATGTTGATGCCGAGGGCGAGGGTCTCGGTGGCGAACACCGCCTTGACCAGGCCGCGGACGAACAGCTCCTCGACGACCTCCTTGAAGGTCGGCAGCATGCCCGCGTGGTGGGCGGCGATACCGCGCTCCAGGCCCTCCAGCCATTCGTAGTAGCCGAGGACGTGCAGGTCCTCGGTCGGGATGGAGGCGGTGCGCTCCTCGACCAGGGCGCGGACCCGCTCCCTCGCCTCCTCGTCATTGAGCCTGAGGCCCGCGTACAGGCACTGCTGGACGGCGGCCTCGCAGGCGGCGCGGCTGAAGATGAAGGTGATGGCCGGGAGCAGACCCTCGGAGTCGAGGCGCTCGATGACCTCGGGCCGGCCCGGTGTCCACACGCGCGAGCGCTGTCTGCGCTCGCGCTCCCGGTCGGCCTCGCGCATCGCCCGGCCGCGCCTGCGGTCCTGGTACGACGGTCTGGTGGCCTCCATACGGGCCAGGCGGACGAGGTCGGGGTTGACGGCCTTCTTGTGGCCCTCGCCCTCCTCGAACAGGTCGTACATCCGGCGCCCGGCGAGCACGTGCTGGAACAGCGGCACGGGCCGGTGCTCGGAGACGATCACCTCGGTGTCGCCGCGGACGGTGTCCAGCCAGTCACCGAACTCCTCGGCGTTGGACACGGTCGCCGACAGTGACACCAGGGTCACCGAGGCGGGCAGGTGGATGATCACCTCTTCCCAGACGGCGCCGCGGAAGCGGTCGGAGAGGTAGTGCACCTCGTCCATGACCACATGACCGAGGCCGAGGAGGGTCTGGGAGCCGGCGTAGAGCATGTTCCTCAGGACCTCGGTGGTCATCACGACCACCGGGGCTTCGGAGTTCACGCTGTTGTCGCCGGTGAGGAGGCCGACCTTGTCCGTGCCGTAGCGCCGGCACAGGTCGGCGTACTTCTGGTTCGACAGCGCCTTGATGGGTGTCGTGTAGAAGCACTTCTTGCCCTGCTGGAGGGCGAGGTGGACGGCGAACTCGCCCACGATCGTCTTGCCCGAGCCGGTGGGGGCGGCCACCAGCACGCCCTTCCCCGCCTCGAGCGCCTCGCAGGCCTCGATCTGGAAGGGGTCGAGGCCGAAGTCGTACATCTCGCGGAAGGAGGCGAGCGCGGTGGCCTGCTCGGCTGCCCGCCTGCGGGCTGCCGCATACCGCTCGGCCGGTGAGAGGTCCTCTGTCATCGTGCTTTCGAGCGTACCGGGCCCCACTGACAACCGGACGATCATTATCCCGATCGTGCGCCTCACGGGACGACGGTGGCGACGGAGGTGAGCGCCCGGATGCCGGTGCCGACACGGCGATGCCCCCGCCGGTGGGGCGGGGGCATCGTGCGCGGCCGGGTGGGGCCTGGGCTCAGGTCACGTCGTCGTAGCCGTTGACCCGGTCCGTGCTCGACTGCTCGGGCAAGGCCCGGCTGGCCGGGACCGGCTCGACCGCACCGATGTCCTCGGGGGTGAGGTCCAGGTCGGAGGCCTCGTCGTCGTCCGGACCGTCTTCCTCGCGCCGTCGCTTGCGCCGGTCGTTCGCCAGCGAGAAGAGCACCGCGCCGAAGTACAGCACCCAGATCGGTCCGGCGAGGGCCAGCATGGAGAGCGGGTCGGTGCTGGGCGTGGCCACGGCCGCGAAGACCGTGATGCCGAGGATCATGCCGCGCCACCAGCCGAGCATGCGCTGGCCGGTCAGTATCCCGGTGAGATTGAGCATGATCAGCAGCAGCGGAAGCTCGAAGGAGAGACCGAAGACGATCACCATGCGGGTGACCAGCTGGAGCAGGTCGTCCAGCGGCAGCAGGTTCTTGATGTTGCCGTTCGGCGTGAAGTCGATCAGCACCTTCGCCGTGGTGGGCAGCACCTCGTAGGCGAAGAAGGCACCGGCGAAGAACAGCGGGGCGCCGGTGAAGACGAAGGCGTAGGCGTACTTCTTCTCGTGCCGGTGCAGACCCGGCGCGACGAACGCCCACAGCTGGTAGAGCCAGATCGGCGAGGCGGCGACGACGCCCGCCGTCAGGGAGACCTGGAGCGCCAGCGTGAACGGGGCGAGGAGCCCGTTGATCGTGATCTCCGCACACTGGTGCTTGGTGGAGGACTTCGCCAGCTGTTCGAAGGTCTCAGCGCAACCGACCGAGTCGAGGATCGGCTTGGTCAGGAAGTTGATGATGTCGTTGTAGAAGAAGGCGGCGACGATCGTCACGACGACGATGGCCAGCAGCGCCTTCGCGAGCCGGTTGCGGAGCTCACGGAGATGATCCGCGAGGGGCATCCGCCCCTCGGGGTCTCTCTCCTTCTTGCGGGCAGACTTGGGCAACCCACGTCCTCATCTCGTGCGGGAGGCCGGGGACTTCCGGCCCTGCGTCAGCGCTGGTTGGTGTCCGTCGGCTCGTTGACCGGCCGCGAGCTGGTCACGTCGCCGGGGGACGCCTGGATGGTGCGCTGAGCCGGAGGCTGTTCGTTGGAGGCGGGCGCCTGGGCGGAGGTGTTGCCCTCCTCCTTCATCGCCTTGGCCTCGCTCTTCAGGATGCGGGCGGACTTGCCGAGCGAGCGGGCCATGTCCGGAAGCTTCTTCGCGCCGAACAGCAGCACGATGACGACGAGGATGAGAATGATCTCGGGGGCTCCGAGCCTTCCGAACATAAGTCTTTACCTTCTCACCGAGGCGGCTGGGGTGGGATGCTGTCCGACCAGTCGGACATGTGTCCGATGGTCGTGCTGGCAGCGATCGTAACGCTCAGGGGTAAACGTGAGGCAATCCCCGTGCGTACTCCCGGTCCGCGGTACGGGCCTCGTTCTCCACACCGCGACAAGCAGCGTACCTGTCCCGATGGGCGGCGTGACAGGGCGAAGTGACACAAAGCGCTTGCGTCGCGGGGTCCGCAGACGTCACCCGGCGAGGCTCACAGGGCGTCCGCGGCGCGGGCCGCGCCGGCGGCGGCACGCTCCAGGTCCTCGGCCGCCCTGTTGATACGGCCGGCGGAGTCCGCGACCTGCCGCCCGAGCCGCCGCGCCTCCAGGAAGACCCGCACGGCGAGCACCCCCAGCACCGCGAGACCCAGGAAACCCACCGCTACCGCGAACATCGGCCAGAACATGAGGTCGAGACTAGACCGTCCCCGGCCCCGCGCCGCAGCCACCCACACCCCGTGCGGCCCGGCGGGGCTTCCGCCGACGCCGTCGTGCCCTACACCGTGGAGTGCAGCCGCAGTGTGCTGACACCGCCGCCGGTCAGCAGCTCGACGATGCGCTCCCCCGCGGGCTTGCGGACGGCGGCGCCACAGTCGGGGCAGGTGAAGGAGTAGAACGTCGTACGGCTGCTGGCGCCGATGGCGAGGCGCAGCGCGCCCGCAGCGAGCTCGAAGCGGCCCCGGCAGTCCGGGCAGCCCGCCTTGAACACCACGGGGACCACTCTTCTCATCCCGGCGAAGGCGGCCGCCACCGTCATCTCATCCCCACCGGACACCGGAGACTCGCTCAAAGCCCTCGCTCCTCATTCTCTGGTCGTTCGCCCTCGGGGCGCCGACGCTCCGCCGCACGTGCCGCGATGTGCCGTCCTCGGTCAGCGGCGCCGCCGCGGCCGGACGCGCCCGTGCGGCGGAGCCACAGGTCCGACCCGGCACCACGCCCCTTCGGGGCCTCGCCTCACCGGCCGGAGCCCGCCGGCTGCGCCGTGTCGTACGCCGCCAGCGCCTCGCGGGCCGCGCGGCGGGCACTGTCGGCCAGGTCGGGCGGAGAGACGATCCGGCCGTCCGGGCCGAGCCGCAGCGCCAGCCGGCGCAGCGAGGCCGGATCGGGGGTGCGCAGAGTGATACGCAGCCCGCCGTCGGCAAGCTCATCCGCGCTGTCGTGCGGGTAGTACTCGGCCACCCAGCGACCGCCCGGGCCGACCTCGATCACGACCTCCGGATCCTCGGCGGCCGGCTGCACCAGGGCCTCGGAGAGGTCACGCAGTTCTATCTCCGGCGGCGCGGACGGCTCGTCCAGGATTCTGATCTCGGCGACCCGGTCGAGCCGGAAGGTGCGCCTGGCCTCGGAGCGGCGGCACCAGGCCTCGACATAGGTGTGTCCGACGCTGACCAGGCGGATGGGGTCGATCTCGCGCTCGGTGACCTCGTCCCGCGCCGGGGAGTAGTAGCGGATCCACAGCCGGCGGCGCTCGGAGATCGCCCGGTCGACGTCGGCGAAGACCCCGCCCTCGGACTCGAACGTCACCGACAGCCGGGAACTGGCGCCCGCGGCCTCACCGGCGGCGGCCTCCACCTTGGCGGTGGCCCGCAGCAGCGCCTGCCGGTCGCCCTCGCGCAGGCCCGGCAGGGTCGCGACCGCGCGAGCGGCCACCAGCAGGGCGGTGGCCTCGTCGGCGGCGAGCCGCAACGGCTCGGCCGCCTCCTCGCCGAGCGCGGCCGAGTTGTGCCACCAGATGCGCTCGCCGTCGGTGTCGATGTCCAGCAGATCGCCGCCGCGGAAGCTGGTGCCGCACATGGGCAGCAGATCGAGGTCGGCGACCAGCTCGTCCTCGGTGATGCCGAAGGCGCGCGCCACATCGGCGATCCGGGCGCCGGGGCGCTCCCGGAGATAGGTCACCAGCGAGAGCATCCGCCGGGTCTGGTCGATGGCGTTCACGGGCCTGACCGGTTTGCCTGCCACAGTCCTGCTCCCCCTCAGCCCTTGGCCACGGCCCGCAGCCGGTCGACCACGTCCGCCCGCAGCTCGGCCGGCTCCAGGACCACCACGTCCGGCCCGAACTCCACCAGCCAGGCGTCCAGGCCGTGCCCGTACGGAATCTCCAACTCGTCCCAGCCGTCGCCGAGTTCCCGGACTCCGGCGGCCTTCGCCCGAAGGGGGTAGCCCGAACCGGAGCGCAACCGGATCAGGGCCGTGCCGTCGGCGATCTCGCCGGCCCAGCTCGCGACGGTCTCGCGCACCGTGACCACGTCGGGCACGTCCGCGGTGAAGCCCGTACCGCGCGAGCGGACCCGGCCGGTGATCCTGGAGAGCCGGAAGACGCGCTCGGCGCCCCGGTCCCGGTCGAAACCGGCCAGATACCAGTGCCCGCGCCAGCACTCCAGGGCCCACGGCTCCACATGCCGGGGCTCGGGGCGGGCGGCGGAGGCCTTGCGGTAGTCGAAGACGACCGGGCGGCGATCGCGGCAGGCCAGCATCAGCGGCTCGAAGGCGGCCTCGTGCACCGGGATACGGGGTTCCAGGGCACCGTGCGCCTCGTACGGGTCGACGTCCTCGGGCAGCCCCGCGGCACGCAGCTTCTGCAGGGCGCCGCTGGCGGCGCCGGCCAGCCGGGCCTGCTGCCACACCTTCGCGGCGAGACCGAGCGCCGCGGCCTCCTCGGCGTCCAGGGTGATGGGCGGCAGCCGGTTGCTGTCGCGGCGGGCGAGATAGCCGACCTCGCCGTCCAGGTTCTCGACCGTCTCGATGACCAGGCCCAGCTCGCGCAGGTCGTCCTTGTCCCGCTCGAACATCCGGTTGAAGGAGTCGTCGTTGCCCGCTTCGAGGTAGGCCTCGATGGACGCACGCAGCTCGCGCTTGCTGAGTGGCCGCCGTGCGCCGAGCAGACACAGCGCCAGATTCATCAGCCGCTCGGCCTTGGCAATGGCCATCGACGCCCTTCGCCTTTCCTCAGGTGCTTCCGGGCGATGACCGTACCGCTCCGGAGTGTGGTGACAAAAGCCGAGGGCCCATGCCCGGACAGGCATGGGCCCCAGATGATCGGATCCGATCAGACGGCGATGAGGTCGACCACGAAGATCAGGGTCGAGCCGGCCGGGATGAGCGGGCTCGGGCTCTGGTCGCCGTAGGCGAGGTGGGCGGGGATGGTCAGCTGGCGCCGGCCACCGACCTTCATGCCCTGCACGCCCTGGTCCCAGCCCTTGATGACCCGGCCGCCGCCCAGCGGGAAGCGGAACGGGGAGTTGCGGTTCCAGCTGGCGTCGAACTCCTCACCCGTCTCGAAGGTCACACCCACGTAGTGCACGGTGACGGTCTGGCCGGCCTGCGCGACCTCGCCGTCGCCCTCCCAGATGTCCTTGATCTCAAGGTCCTTCGGGGGCTCTCCGCCCGGGAAATCGATCTCGGGCTTGTCGATGCTCACGTCAAAAGCTCCTGCTTGTGTACGACACGAAACGCCAACAGTCTTTCATCTCCGCAGCTCGCATACCCGCCGCGGGCACCCGAGGCTACATCGCCGCGAGGACGTCCACCGTGAACACCAGCGTCGAGCCCTTCTTGATGACACCACCGCTCGGCGGAGTGTCGCCGTAACCCAGCTCCGGCGGGACCACGATCAGCACCCGGCTGCCCACCTTCTTGCCCGTCAGACCCTGCGCCAGGCCCTTGACCGCCTGCTGCATCTGCTCCAGCGCGAACTGGCTCAGCCGCCCCGAGCCGTACGTCTGCTGGAACGTCTTGCCGCCGTCCCAGACCAGCCCCTGGAACTGGCACAGGACCGTCTGGTCGGACGTCAGCTCCGGCCCGTCGCCCTCCAGGACATATGTCGACACGAGCTTCTTCGGCGCGTCCGTCTTGGGAATCGTGACCTTGGGGGCGTTGCCGTCCGTGTTCGTGGCCACCTTCGGCAAGGAGGCGTCGCCCTGCGCGACCGGCTTGCCCTTCGCCGAACTCTTCGAGTTGAAGGAATCGATCACATCGATCACGAACACCAGCGTGTCCGTGCCCTTGATACCCGCCTGCGGCTCACCCGACTTGCCGTAACCCCAGGTGGGCGGCACCGCGATCGCGATACGGCTACCGGTCTTCCGGCCCGTCAGCGCATACCGCCAGCCGTCGATGACACTGCCCTCGGCGAGCTGCAGCACCAGCGGACGCTTCTTGTCGTAGGAGTTGTCGAAGACCTTGGCCGTGTCCCAGATCTGACCCAGGTAGTTGGCCTGGACGAAGTCGTTCTCCGCGACCGCGCGACCACCGCCCGCGATCACCGTCTTCACCGCCAGATTCTTCGACGGCTCCCCCGGCCCCTTGGCCACCGTCGGCTTCTCGCCGAACTTCACGCCCGCCGTGATCGCCGGCAACGGCCCGTCCACGATCTTCGGCGGCGGCACCGACGGCACCGACGGCGACGGCGAGGCACTGGCCTTGCTGGAAACGGACTTGCCGTCACCACACGCGGCGAGTGTGACCAGTCCTGCGGGAACAGCGGCGAGGAGAAGTGAGCGTCGGCGCACGGAAGAGCCTCGTAATCGGTCGATCTTGCGGATGACGTGCGCGCAACTCTACGGCGTGAGAAGGGCGCCGTACGAGAAACGTACGGCGCCCGTGTGGCGTTCCGGCATTTCGCACCCGAAACGCTCGACTCACTCGCTTTTCGCTACATTCCGGCGATCAGCTTCTCCACCCGGTCGTCCACCGAACGGAACGGGTCCTTGCACAACACGGTGCGCTGCGCCTGGTCGTTGAGCTTCAGATGCACCCAGTCGACCGTGAAGTCCCTGCGCTGCTCCTGCGCCCGCCGGATGAAGTCGCCGCGCAGCCGCGCACGAGTGGTCTGCGGCGGAACCGACTTGCCCTCGAAGATCTTCAAGTCGTTGCAGATCCGCGCCGCTTGGCCCTTGCGCTCCAGCAGGTAGTACAGCCCACGACGGCGGTGGATGTCGTGGTAGGCGAGGTCTATCTGAGCGACCCGCGGATGCGACATCGTCATGTTGTGCTTGGCCCGGTACCGCTCGATGAGCTTGTACTTCATCACCCAGTCGATCTCGGTGGCGATCCGGTCAAGCTCCTCGCTCTCGATCGCGTCCAGCGTACGACCCCACAGCTCGAGAACCTGGGCGACCGTGCCGGTACGGATACCGCGGCGGTCGCAGAAGTCCACCGCCTTGTCGAAGTACTCGCGCTGCACCTCCAGCGCCGAGGCCTCCCGGCCACTGGCCAGACGCACCTTGCGCCGACCGGTGATGTCATGGCTGACCTCGCGGATCGCCCGGATCGGGTTCTCCAGGGTCAGATCACGCATCACGGTGCCCGCCTCGATCATGCGCAGCACCAGGTCCGTGGCACCGACCTTGAGCAGCATCGTCGTCTCGGACATGTTCGAGTCACCGACGATGACATGCAGCCGGCGGTAGCGCTCCGCGTCCGCGTGCGGTTCGTCGCGGGTGTTGATGATGGGCCTCGAACGGGTCGTCGCCGAGGAGACCCCCTCCCAGATGTGCTCCGCGCGCTGGCTGACGCAGTACACCGCGCCACGCGGCGTCTGCAGCACCTTGCCGGCACCGCACAACAACTGCCTGGTCACCAGGAACGGGATGAGGATGTCCGCGAGTCGCGAGAACTCCCCGTGCCGAGCCACCAGGTAGTTCTCGTGGCAGCCGTAGGAGTTGCCCGCCGAGTCGGTGTTGTTCTTGAACAGGTAGACGTCGCCCGCGATTCCCTCCTCGTGCAGGCGTCGCTCCGCGTCCACCAGGAGTCCCTCGAGAATGCGCTCGCCGGCCTTGTCGTGGGTGACCAGTTCGATCACGTTGTCACATTCGGGTGTCGCGTATTCCGGATGTGAGCCCACGTCGAGATAGAGCCGGGCGCCGTTTCGCAGAAAGACATTGCTGCTGCGGCCCCATGACACGACACGGCGGAAGAGGTACCGCGCCACCTCGTCAGGAGACAGGCGCCGCTGTCCCCTGAACGTGCACGTGACGCCGTACTCGTTCTCCAGCCCGAAAATGCGGCGGTCCATGACTGAACATTACGCCCGATCCCCCGAGCTGAAACGGGGTTCGACAGCACGATTTGGATCATTTTCCGATGAAGCCGCAACGACCCCGCCCCGCGCGGGAGCTGCGAGGACCCGCCCCGTGGCGAGCAGGACCAGCAACGACACGGCCCCCGCCGCACCCGGCACCGCGAAACCCCACACCGTGCCACCGGCCTGGACCACAGGCCCCGCCACCCCCGTCCCCACCGACGCGCCCACGGTGAACGTCGTCACAAGCCAGGAGAACGCCTCGGTGACCGTCCCGCTCGGCGCATGCCGGTCCACGATGATGAACGCGCAGGCGATACACGGCGCCAGGAACACCCCGGACAGCACCGACAACGCCACCATCGCGGGCGCGCCCGGCACCGCCGTCAACGGCAGATAACACACCGCCAGAAGCGCCACCAGAACCCGCAGTCGCCGCTCCGGCACACCCGCCCACTGCCGCGCGCCGTACACCGTGCCGCCCACGAGCGCACCCAGACCGAGCCCCGCCATCATCCAGCCGTAGACCGCGTCACCACCATGGCCGTCGGCGTACGACACCGAAGCCACCGTGATCGAACCCAGCGCGATCCCGACGAACAGGAAGGCCCCGAGCAGCGCCAGCAGACCCGGCGCACGCAGCGCGCCCAGCCAGTGCGCCTCACGCGGAGCCGACCGCCACGCGCGCGAGGGCGGCGAGATCACCACCGACAGCGCACCCAGCACCCCGAGGAGGTTCAGCACCAGCAGAGCGGCCCGTTCGTCCCACACCGACACGCACAGCGTCACCAGCAGCGGCCCGACCGTGAACATCACCTCCTGCGCGATCGCGTCCATGGCGTAGGCGGTGTGCACCTGCTCCTCACGGCGCAGCACCGACGGCCACAGGGCGCGCAGGCCCCCCTCCAGAGGCGGCGTGAACAGACCCGACGCCGCCACGGCCGCGTAAGCGAGCGGCAGCGGATCGGTGCCGCAGAACGCGAACAGCGTCATGGACAGGGCCGCGAGCACGGCCGCGGGCAGCTGGACGCGCGGCTGCCCGTACAGATCCACCAGCCGGCCCAGCACCGGCTGACCCACCGCGTTGGCAACCCCGTACACGGCCGCCAGCCCGCCCGCGAGGCTGTACGTCCCGCCCTCGGCACGGACGAACAGCACCAGCGCGATCGCGGCGGTCGCATTGGGCAGCCGGCCCACCAAAGTGCCCGTGAGCAGCCGCAGCGCATGCCTCGCCCGGAGTATCTCCAGATATCCCGTGGACATGTGCTCGCCTCCAGCGGCTCGACCAGAACGCCGCGACCGGAACGCCGCGACCATCCGACGTTGTACGTATAACTTCCGCTCCCATACGTACCATGTGCGCTGTTCACACGTCCAGACGAACGACCCCGCGAAGGAGCATGCCCACGGTGGCACGCAGCAGCACGCGCCCGACCAGCCGGGACGTCGCCCAGGCGGCAGGAGTCTCCCAAGCCGCCGTCTCACTCGTCCTGGGCGACAAATGGCGCGGCCGCGTATCCGAAGCCACCGCCGAACGAGTCCGCCACGCCGCACGCGAACTCGGCTACCGCCCCAACCTCGCCGCCCGCAACCTCCGCCTCGGCCACACCCGCACCGTCCTCCTGGTCGTACCCGCCCTGACCACGGAATTCTTCGCCGGCGTCTACACCGGCGCCGCACGCGTGGCCGCCGAGAGCGGCTTCGGCGTCGTCCTCTACCCCTCCCCCGAAGGCATCGGCCCCGCCCGCGACCCCTTCGCCTCCGCACAAGCGGCCCTCGACGGCGTCATCGCCTCCTCCATGGCCGCCGACGCGCTGACCGCCATCCGCGGCGACCAACTGCCACTGGTGATGCTGGACAGCGACCCCGAAGGCAGCCTCGGCGCCGCCACTGTCAACCTCGACATCGCCGACGGCGTCCGCCAGGTCACCGAACACCTCCTGGACCTCGGCCACCGCCGCATCCTGCACCTCGCCGCCGACGTCCCCTCATGGACCTTCGAGATCCGCGCACAGGAACTGGCCACCCGCCTGGCCGCCGTACCCGGCACAGAACTGCGCACCGCCCGCGCCCCCATCGCCATCGACGGCGCCCTGTCCGCCATCGAAGCCGCGCTCACCGCACCCGGCCCCCGGCCCACCGCCGTCGTCTGCGACGACGACAAACTCGCCGCCGGCGCCTACAAGGCCCTGCGCCGACTCGGCCTGCGCATCCCCGACGACATCTCCGTCACCGGCCTCGACGACCTCGCCCTCGCCACCGCCATCGACCCCGAGCTGACGACCGTACGCCTGGACGCCGAGCTGTTCGGCGAACGCGGCATGCAGGCCCTGCTCGCCGTCCTGGAGGGCCGCAGCCCGCAGGGCGGGGACATCCCCGTCCACCTGGTCGTCAGAGGCTCCACCGCCCCGCCACAGGCCGCCTAGCCACCCCCGAACGCCGTGTGCCCCGGCCGGAAGAACGGCCGGGGCACACGCAAGGCGAACAGGCAGCGCTGCGGGTCACTCCTCCTCGGAGTCGTCCTCCTCGGCGCTCTCCGCCTCCGTGGCCGCACCGTCCGCAGCCAGCAGACGCGACAGCTGACGCCCGACGATCCGCTTGAACTTGCGCTTCTGCGGACGCGTACGATCCAGCACCGCCACCTCGAGGCGCTCCGCGGGAATCTCCCGCTCACTGCCGTTGGTGTCACGGGACAACGCCTGCACGGCCAGCTTGAGAGCCTCCGCAAGGCTCATGCCGTCACGATGCCGCTGGTCCAGGAAACTGCTGATCTGCTCCGCGTTGCCACCCACCGCGACCGAACCGTGCTCGTCCACGATCGAACCGTCATGCGGCAGCCGATAGATCTGGTCGCCCTCCGGAGTCTCCCCGACCTCGGCCACGACCAGCTCCACCTCATACGGCTTCTCGGCCGCCGAGGAGAAGATCGTGCCGAGCGTCTGGGCATACACGTTCGCCAGACCACGGGCGGTGACATCATCCCGGTCGTAGGTGTAACCCCGCAGGTCGGCGTAGCGGACGCCGCCGATGCGCAGGTTCTCGTACTCGTTGTACTTGCCGGCGGCCGCGAAACCGATCCGGTCATAGATCTCGCTGAACTTGTGCAGCGCACGGGACGGGTTCTCACCGACGAACACGATCCCGTCGGCATACTGCATGACCACCAGACTGCGGCCACGGGCGATGCCCTTCCGGGCGTACTCCGCCCGGTCGGCCATGGCCTGCTGAGGTGAGACATAGAACGGCGTCGACACCGGTTATCCGTCCCTTTCTGTCATGGTCACTGGATCACCTTGATAAGAGAAAGCGGGCCCGCTCTCAGAGCAGGGCGGCCTTGGGGCCGTCCGGCTCCTCCAGACGCCGCTGCAGCACCGCACGGGACACCTCGGAGGCCTCGTCCTCGGTGAGCCGGCGGAAACCGTCCTCGGTGATCACGGTGATGATCGGGTAGATCCGGCGGGCGACATCAGGACCACCGGTCGCCGAGTCGTCGTCAGCCGCGTCGTAGAGGGCCTGCACCACCAGCGTGGTCGCCTGCTCCTCGGACAGATCGTCACGGAACAGCTTCTTCATCGCACCACGCGCGAAGATCGAGCCGGAACCCGTCGACGCGAAGTTGTGCTCCTCGGAACGACCGCCCGTGACGTCGTAGGAGAAGATCCGCCCCCTGTCCCGGTCCACGTCGTACCCGGCGAAGAGCGGCACCACGGCCAGGCCCTGCATCGCCATGCCGAGATTCGACCGGATCATCGTCGACAGCCGGTTCGCCTTGCCCTCCAGCGACAGCTGCGCGCCTTCGACCTTCTCGAAGTGCTCCAGCTCCAGCTGGAAGAGCTTGACCATCTCGACGGCGAGACCGGCCGTGCCGGCGATACCGACGGCGGAGTACTCGTCGGCCGGGAACACCTTCTCGATGTCCCGCTGGGCGATGACATTGCCCATCGTCGCCCGGCGGTCACCGGCGAGCACCACACCACCGGGGAAGGTCACCGCCACGATCGTCGTGCCGTGCGGCGCCTCGAGCACGCCCTGCGTGGGCGGCAGCTGCCGGTTGCCGGGCAGCATCTCCGGCTGGTGCTCCGCCAGGAAATCCATGAACGAAGACGACCCAGGCGTCAGGAAGGCAGCTGGTAGACGCCCGGTGCCACGAGTATTGGCTTCCACGAGTTTCCTTCCAGATAGGCAGCGGCTCGGCGTACGACTTCGGGGTCGTCCCTCAACAGGCCGAGGCCGGAATTGCAGTTGAAGCACAGTACGCCACGGACCCTACCCGTCTTGTGGCAGTGATCCACATGCGCGGCTGGGGCGTCCGGACAGATCGCACACAGTGCCCATTGGGCGACGATCATCGCGTCACGCTCGGCTTCAGTGAGGCCATACTTGCGCTTGAAGTAGCTAGCCCGATTCCGCTCCGCGCGGCAGGACCGGCAGTAGCTCGCCCAGCCGTCGGACGAGGTCTTGTTCCGCTCCCACTCCGCGTACGGCTTCACAACGCCGCACTGCGGACACCGCTTGTGGTCTGGCGGTACGGAGACCTTCTCTCGCACCTTCTTGCCCTTGGCCTCCTGGCGCTGCCGGTAGTACTCGGCGGAGCACTCCCGACAGTAGGCCTGGAGACCGTCTGACATGGACCTATTGTCGGCGAACGCTGCTCGCGGCAGGTGTTCCCTGCACCGCGAGCAGCGCTTCGCCGGAGGATTTTCGCTCACCCCACCGCCCCCCTCACCGCCTTCAATTCGAAGGGAAAAGGGTCTACTGGCCTCCCTTTTGCACGAAGGACCTCACGAAATCCTCGGCGTTCTCCTCCAGGACGTCATCGATCTCGTCCAGCACGGAGTCCACGTCATCACTCAGCTTCTCGTGCCGCTCCTTGAGGTCTTCGGAGGCCTGCGCGTCCTGCGTCTGCTCCTCGACCTCTTCGGTGGATCGCGTGGCCTTCTGCTGTCCGCCGCCGGTGTCCTTGGTTGCCATAACCCTCACCCCGCTCAGTTCGCCTGCCGATCGGTGATGATCAGACCCTACAAGCCGGGTCCGACATCGGCCCCGCAGTTTCTGCAACGTACGGGGGCCATCTCGATGATTCCCGGACGGTGGGATTTCCACCCCGTCCGCCCGGGGCGGGCCGGGTGCCCGCGTGGCTCGCTCAGCCGCCCGACAGGACCTTGACCAGGTCTTCCGCGGTGCGACAGCGGTCCAGCAGCTCCTTGACGTGATTTCGCGTTCCGCGTAGCGGTTCCAGGGTTGGAACGCGCTGGAGGGAGTCGCGGCCGGGGAGATCGAAGATGACCGAGTCCCAGCTGGCCGCGGCGACGTCGTCGGCGTATTGCTCCAGGCAGCGGCCACGGAAGTACGCCCGGGTGTCCTCCGGCGGCTTCGTCATGGCCCCCTGGACGTCCGTCTCGTCCAGGAGCCGCTTCATGCGGCCCCGGGCGGCGAGGCGGTTGTACAGGCCCTTCTCGGCGCGTACGTCGGCGTACTGGAGGTCGACGAGGTGCAGCCGGGCGGCGTCCCAGTCGAGGCCGTCGCGGCGGCGGTAGCCCTCCATGAGTTCGCGTTTGGCGACCCAGTCGAGTTCGCCCGCGAGGCTCATGGGGTCGTTCTCGAGCCGGCCGAGAGTGTCCTCCCAGCGGGTCAGGACGTCCTTGGTCTGTTCGTCGGCGTCGGCGCCGTAGCGTTCCTCGACGTATTTGCGGGACAGCTCGAAGTACTCCATCTGGAGTTGGACCGCGGTCAGAGTCCGACCACTACGCAGCGTGACCAGGCGCTTGAGCGAGGGGTCGTGGGAGACCTGGTGCAGGGTCCGTACGGGCTGGTCGACCGCCAGGTCTACCGCGATGAAGCCGTCCTCGATCATGGACAGGACCAGGGCGGTCGTGCCCAGTTTGAGGTACGTCGAGATCTCGGAGAGGTTCGCGTCGCCGATGATCACGTGGAGGCGGCGGTACTTCTCGGCGTCTGCGTGCGGCTCGTCGCGTGTGTTGATGATCGGGCGCTTCAGCGTCGTCTCCAGGCCGACCTCGACTTCGAAGTAGTCGGCGCGCTGGCTGATCTGGAAGCCGTGTTCGTGGCCGTCCTGGCCGATGCCGACGCGGCCGGCTCCGGCGAAGACCTGGCGGGAGACGAAGAAGGGGGTGAGGTGGCGCACGATGTCGGAGAAGGGGGTTTCCCGCTTCATCAGGTAGTTCTCGTGCGTGCCGTAGCTGGCGCCCTTGTTGTCGGTGTTGTTCTTGTAGAGGTGGATGGGCTGGGCGCCGGGGAGCTGGGCGGCTCGCTCGGCCGCTTCGGCCATGATCCGCTCGCCGGCCTTGTCCCAGAGGACGGCGTCGCGGGGGTTGGTGACCTCGGGGGCGCTGTATTCGGGGTGGGCGTGGTCCACGTACAGTCGCGCGCCGTTGGTGAGGATCACGTTGGCGAGGCCGATGTCCTCGTCGGTGAGCTGGCTGGAGTCGGCGGCCTCCCGGGCGAGGTCGAACCCTCGCGCGTCCCGCAGCGGGTTCTCTTCCTCGAAGTCCCAGCGGGCCCGGCGGGCCCGGTGCATCGCCGCTGCGTAGGCGTTGACGATCTGGGACGAGGTGAGCATGGCATTGGCGTTGGGATGGCCGGGGACGGAGATCCCGTACTCCGTCTCGATGCCCATTACTCGCCGTACGGTCATGCGGCCCTCCTTGCCGGGCGGCACCCTCGGTCGTGGGCGCCGCTCAAGTACCGCTGGTGCTCCGGTGCGTGTGCGGTGCCCGTCCCCGCACTGCGCGACTCGGCGGTAGGAACGAGCCTAGAACGCCTTTGCGCTGGTGGGGAGATCATTTGCGTCATTGCCTGCTCAGGTCGTGGCCTGAAAAACAGAGGGCTGCGGGTGCCCGTGGAGGGGACCCGCAGCCGCCCTGCTGTTACAGGTACTGGCCGGTGTTGGCCACGGTGTCGATGGAGCGCCCGGTGTCCGCGCCCTGCTTTCCGGTGATGAGGGTACGGATGTAGACGATCCGCTCGCCCTTCTTTCCGGAGATGCGGGCCCAGTCGTCGGGGTTGGTGGTGTTGGGCAGGTCTTCGTTCTCCTTGAACTCGTCCACGCAGGCCTGGAGGAGGTGGGAGACGCGGAGGCCCTTCTGGTTCTTCTCGAGGAAGTCCTTGATCGCCATCTTCTTGGCGCGTCCGACGATGTTCTCGATCATGGCGCCGGAGTTGAAGTCCTTGAAGTAGAGGACTTCCTTGTCGCCGTTGGCGTAGGTGACCTCCAGGAAGCGGTTCTCCTCGGATTCGGCGTACATCTGCTCGACCGCCGTCTGGATCATGCTCTGGACGGTGGTGGTCTTGTCGCCGCCGTGTTCGCCGAGGTCGTCGGCGTGCAGCGGGAGGCGCTCGGTGAGGTACTTGCCGAAGATGTCCTTGGCGGCTTCGGCGTCCGGGCGCTCGATCTTGATCTTCACGTCGAGCCGACCGGGGCGCAGGATGGCGGGGTCGATCATGTCCTCGCGGTTGGAGGCGCCGATGACGACCACGTTCTGCAGGCCTTCGACACCGTCGATCTCGGCGAGCAGCTGGGGGACGATGGTGTTCTCCACGTCCGAGCTGACGCCGGAGCCACGGGTGCGGAAGAGGGACTCCATCTCGTCGAAGAAGACGATGACGGGGGTGCCCTCGCTGGCCTTCTCACGGGCACGCTGGAAGACGAGGCGGATCTGTCGCTCGGTCTCGCCGACGTACTTGTTGAGCAGCTCCGGGCCCTTGATGTTCAGGAAGAAGCTCTTGCCGGACGCCTGGCCGGTGACCTCGGCGACCTTCTTGGCGAGCGAGTTCGCGACGGCCTTGGCGATGAGTGTCTTGCCGCAGCCGGGGGGGCCGTAGAGCAGGACGCCCTTGGGCGGGCGCAGCTCGTGCTCCTTGAACAGGTCCGGGTAGAGGTACGGCAGCTCGACCGCGTCGCGGATGGCTTCGATCTGGTTGCCGAGTCCGCCGATCTGGTCGTAGCCGATGTCGGGGACCTCTTCGAGGACGAGTTCTTCGACCTCGCTCTTGGGGACGACCTCGTAGACGTAGCCGGAGCGGGGTTCGAGCAGGAGGGCGTCGCCGGGGCGGATGGTGACGTCCAGCAGTGGTTCGGCGAGCCGTACCACCCGCTCCTCGTCGGTGTGCCCCAGCACGAGGGCGCGCTCGCCGTCCTCGAGGATCTCCTTGAGGGTGACGATGTCGCCGACGCTCTCGTACTCCATGGCCTCGACCACGTTGAGCGCTTCGTTGAGCATGACTTCCTGGCCGCGCCGCAGGTCGTCGAGGTCGACGCTTGGGCTGACGTTCACCCGCAGTTTGCGGCCGCCGGTGAAGATGTCGGCGGTGGCGTCTTCGTTGGCTTGCAGGAAGACGCCGAAGCCTGCGGGCGGCTGGGCGAGCCGGTCGACCTCTTCCTTGAGGGCCACGATCTGGTCGCGGGCCTCGCGGAGGGTGTTGGCCAGCCTTTCGTTCTGGGCGGACACGCCGGCCAGGTTCGTCTGCAGCTCGACGATCCGCTCTTCGAGAATCCTCGTGTGTCGCGGAGAGTCGGCGAGCTTGCGTCGCAGGACGGCGATCTCCTGCTCAAGGTAGGCGATCTGCCCGGCCGGGTCGTCGGACCCTCGTCCCGGGCGGATGCCGCGGTTCATGTCGTCGTCGTGGGCTGCCACGGTCCTCACCTCCTCCAAGGGGAGCTGGACGCTTCCAGACCCTACCTGGGTGGGTGTCGATTGAAACCCCTAGATCACCAAGACTGTCAAGGTGTGTCGTCGGTCACCCGGTGCGCTCTCCCTCGCACGGAGGGGATACCCACTCAACGTGATGTGGAAGCGGCTTGTTCCAGGCATCGCGTCGTCAAAACCCTTCAGGAGTGGGCGGAGTTGTCCGCCCACGGGGTGTGCGGGCCGGATGCGGGCAGCGGGCGGTGCGCTCCTGCGATCGTTACGCAGAGCGACGGTATGGGCGGTCGGTGTCACCGTCGGCCCGGCTTGAAGTGGTCGCTCCCTCGGTGGGAGCGCCTGTGTCCTGGTCGGGCGCTGGTACCCGAGCGGACGGGGGTGGAAACCCGGTGGCGGTGGAGGCCGGGCGGAGTGTGGGCGGAGGTAGGGTCGAGGGTGTTCAACAGCCGCTGGAGCGGACCCGGCTGGCCCTCGGGGTGCCGGTGCCGCCCGGCGTATCGAAGGCAGGAGAGGTGACCGTGCAGCAGGAGGCCCCGGGCGGGGAGGCGCTGGAGGTCTGGATCGACCAGGATCTGTGTACGGGTGACGGGATCTGTGCCCAGTACGCCCCTGAGGTGTTCGAGCTGGACATCGACGGGCTGGCCTATGTGAAGGGCCCGGACGACGAGCTGCTGCAGGCGGTGGGGGCGACGGCAGCGGTGCCGCTGCCGTTGCTGGTGGATGTGGTGGACTCGGCGAAGGAGTGTCCCGGCGAGTGCATTCATGTGCGCCGGGTTTCGGACAGGGTCGAGGTGTACGGGCCCGACGCGGGGTGAGTGCGGTGCGGGCCCGGGTCAGACGCTGTGGGCGTCGGCGGGTGTGGAGCGGATGAACGCGTTGCCGTTCCAGTGCCACTTGGCGGGGGTTTTGACGTCGGGGCAGCAGTTGGGGACGGCGTCGGAGGAGTAGCCGAGCAGGGTGGCGCCGACCGTGCCCGTGCGCAGGGAGAAGTCGGTGACGGTGAACCGGTCCTTGGGTTCGACGAGCGTGGCCACGATGCGGGGTTTGCCGGTGTCCGCGGAGCGGGTGAGGACGTAGACGCCGTCGGGCGGGGTGCCCATGCCGGAGTCGCAGTGCACGACAGCGACGGTTTCCGGTCGGCCGTCGCCGTCGAGGTCGCCGGTGGCTTTCTTGGCGACGACGGCTTTGACGGGTCCGCACTGCAGGGGGAAGTCGACGCCGGTGGTGCTGGGCGGCTGGACGGCCGTGGCGGCGGACTTGTTCTGGGTGGCGGTGGTGGCCTGGGCGGCCGTGGCCGATCCGGGCTGTACGACGGAGGAGAGGGCCACCACACCGGCGACGGCTGTGGCGGTGGCGACCCAGTGGATGGGCCGGGTCTGGGTGTGGGCGAGCTCCGGAACGGCGGATTGCTGCACGAGGAGTGTCTCCTGTGAGGGCTGTGCCGGTGGGGGTGGGCAGCATGGTGCCACACGTCACAGTGCGGGGGAACGGCGGGGTCCGGGATTCCCGCAGGCGGGGGCCCACGTGTGGGCGGGCGTTGGGGCTGTGGGGCGCGGGGCTCCTGGTGTGGTGTCAACGGACGGGCGCCGTGCCCGAGTTCCCGTCGGTCGGTGGGAACTCGGGCACGGCGCCCTTTCGTTGTGTGGTGTGCGGGGTGGGTCAGCGGCCGGTGCCGCCGTCGGCGTTGGGGCCGGCGTAGTCCTCGCCGTAGGCGCCCTTGGCGGGGCGGCGGCGGCGCATGGGGGGCTCGACGCCGTCGGCGAGGCGGCGGGCGGTGAGCAGGAAGCCGGTGTGGCCGATCATGCGGTGGTCGGGGCGGACGGCGAGACCCTCGATGTGCCAGTTGCGGATCATGGTTTCCCAGGCGGTCGGCTCGTTGAAGCAGCCGATCTCGCGGATGGACTCCACGGTCCGGGCGAGCTGGGTGGTGGTGGCCACGTAGCAGCACAGGATGCCGCCGGGGACGAGTGCCTTGGAGACGGCCTCCAGGCATTCCCAGGGGGCGAGCATGTCGAGGATGACGCGGTCGACGTCGGTGTCGGACAGGTTGTCCTGGAGGTCGCCGACGGTGAGCTGCCAGGCGGGGTGGGGGCCGCCGAAGTAGCGCTCCACGTTCGCCTGCGCGATCTCGGCGAAGTCCTCGCGGCGCTCGTAGGAGTGCAGCATGCCCTGGTCGCCGATGGCGCGCAGCAGGAAGCTGCTGAGCGAGCCGGAGCCGACGCCTGCCTCCACGACGCGGGCGCCGGGGAAGATGTCGGCGAAAGCGAGGATCTGCCCCGCGTCCTTGGGGTAGACGACGGCTGCCCCGCGGGGCATGGACAGGACGTAGTCGGGGAGCAGGGGGCGCAGCGCGAGGTAGGCGACGTTGCCGGTGGTGCGGACAACGCTGCCCTCGGGAGCGCCGATCAGTTCGTCGTGCGGGAAGGAACCCTTGTGGGTGTGGAAGTTCTTTCCGGCTTCGAGCGTGAACGTGTAGTGGCGGCCCTTGGGGTCGGTCAGCTGTACCTGGTCCCCGACCTTGAAGGGCCCGCGCCTGCGGGCGGCACCGGTCGGTTCGGACATGTGACCAGCCTACCGGGTCCGTGCGGCCGTCTCTGACCGTCGCGAGGATGCCCCCGCGCCTGTGCGGGGGCGCTCGTGCCCGGCGTGCGGTCAGGCGGGTCTTGCCATTGCCCTGACGAAGGCTCGCTCCACGTCCGCCGCCGACAGGACGCCGAAGATCTCGCCCGACTCCTCGACCACGAGGTATTCGGTGGCGGGGGTGGCGCGCAGGACGTCGAGGAGTTCTTCTCCGGCGAGTTCGGCGGAGACGCGCATGCCGTCGGTGAGTTCCTGGGCGAGTCCGCTGACGGCGACCCAGGGGCGGCGGTGTTCGGGTACGCCGACGATGGCGGACTCGCGGACGAGGGAGAGGGGGTTGCCGTGGGCGTCGACGACGACGAGGGCGCGGGCTCCGGCGGCGTTGGCGCGGCGCAGGGCTTCGGAGAGGGGGGTGTCGGTCTCGACGGGTACGGCGCGGCGGGTGAGGGTGCGGGCCCGCAGTTCGGGGAGGTGTTCGCGCAGGCGGGCCATGCGCAGGCTGTTGCCGGCGCCGGTCCAGATGATCGCGGCGAGGATGGCGGCGAGCAGGGCGTCGGTGACGGTGTCCATGCCGCCGGCGTCGGTGTTGTCGCCGCCGAGCGCGCCTGACTGGTTGAGCAGGGGCAGGCCGATGAGGACGGTGACGGCGAGGGCTCGGCCGACCCAGGCGGCGGCGACGGTGCCGCTCATGGGTTTGCCGGTGATTTTCCAGACGACGGCGCGGAGCATGCGGCCGCCGTCGAGGGGCAGTCCGGGCAGGAGGTTGAAGATCGCGACGATGAGGTTGGAGATCATCAGGCCGGCCAGCAGGACGCCGGGGACGGTGCCGGGTTCGACGAGCTTCATCGCGAGGTAGAACAGCCCGGCGAGGACGAGGGAGAGCAGGGGGCCGACGAAGGCCAGGACGAACTCCCGGCCCGGGGTCTCGGCCTCTTTCTCGATCTCGGAGACGCCGCCGAAGAACTGCAGCTGGATGCGGCGGACGGGAAGCTTGAAGCGGATCGCGGCGACCGTGTGGGCCAGCTCGTGGACGAGGACGGAGGCGTAGAAGGCCACGGCGAAGAACAGGGAGACCAGGTAGCGGGCGGCGCCCAGTTCGGGCAGCACGCGGTCGAGCTGGCCGCCGAAGACCCAGGTGATCAGTGCGGCGACGAGGAACCAGCTCGGTGCGACGTACACCGGCACGCCGAAGGGCCGGCCCATGAGGATGCCTCCGCCGGGTTCCTTGGGCCGCGGTTGCGGCGGCTCGCCCTTGGCGATGCCCGCGTGCGCGAGGGAGCGGTGGTCGGAGTGGGGGTCGTGCGCGGTGCCGGGGGTGTCGGTGGGGGTGCCCGTCGTGCGGGCGGTGTCGGCGGGCCGGGGGCCGCCGGTGGGGTCGTCGGTGTGTGCGCCGGCGGGCTCCGTGCCGCCGGAGGAGTCCTCGGCGTCCGCGTCGCCAGGGGTGCCGGTGGTCTCGCCCGGTGCGCCGTCGTCACCGGTGGTCCGCGTGTGCGGGTCGTCGCCGGTGCCCGTGCCGGTGCTGTCGGAGTGCCGCGGGGTCCCGGCGGGGTCTGGGGCGGCCTCGGTGGAGGAGGCGGCCGCCGGTCGGCCGGACGCGTCCTGGGTGTCCGCGGCCTCGGCCGGGCGCCGGGTCCTTGCGTCCTCGGGGCGGCCTGTGCCGGGCGCGTCGGAGCGGGGCTCCGGGCCGGGCTGGGGGGTGGGGCCGGTCGTCGGGGCCGTTGGACCCGCGGGGTGCTCGGCCGGCTCGTCGTTGCCGGACCGCGGTTGCCCGCTCCCGCCGCTCACGTCCACGGTGTCCCCTCGTTCGAAGCATCTTCCGTACCTGTGGGACGGAAGGGTCTGTGGTCGATGGTATGCGGCCGTGGTAACGCGTTTCGCCCCGGCACCCCTTGTGTTTGCCCCGCGGTCGCGCGGCCGAACACCGCGGCGACCGGGTCACTGTCAGTGGTGGGCCGTAAGGTCTGTGGACATGGACAGCAGCATCGAGGACGCGGGCGCCGCGGCGGGCGGCACCGCGCAGACGGATCCGGCCGGGACCCCGCGGCCGACGCCCACGACAGCTCCGCCGACCCCCGCGCAGAGTCCCTCGACACCGGCGCCGACGACCGCGGCACACCTCCCGTCCGAGGAGGCGCCTCGCACGTCCGACGCCGCCCCCGCACCGGATGCCGAGCGGGTAGCCGTCGCGCCCAGTTCGCTCTCTCCGTCCCGGGCCGGCGATTTCATGCAGTGCCCGTTGCTGTACCGGTTCCGGGTGATCGACCGGCTGCCGGAGAAGCCGAGTGCGGCGGCGACCCGGGGCACGTTGGTGCACGCGGTGCTGGAGCGACTGTTCGACGCGCCTGCCGCGGAGCGGACCGCGCCGCGGGCCAAGGCGCTCATCCCGGGCCAGTGGGACCGGCTGCGGGAGAGCAGGCCGGAGGTCACGGAGCTGTTCGCCGACGACCCTGACGGGGCGCGGCTGGCCGGGTGGCTCCAGGAGGCGGAGCGGCTCGTCGAGCGCTGGTTCACGCTGGAGGATCCGACGCGGTTGGAGCCGGCCGAGCGGGAGCTGTTCGTGGAGGCCGAGCTGGATTCGGGGCTGCGGCTGCGCGGGATCATCGACCGGGTGGACGTGGCGCCGACCGGCGAGGTCCGGATCGTCGACTACAAGACGGGGAAGGCGCCGAGAGCGGAGTACTCCGAGGGCGCGCTGTTCCAGATGAAGTTCTACGCCTTGGTCGTGTGGCGGTTGAAGCGGGTGGTCCCGCGCCGTCTGCAGCTGGTGTATCTGGGCAGCGGGGACGTGCTGACGTACGACCCGGACGTCGCCGACCTGGAGCGGGTGGAGCGCAAGCTGCACGCGCTGTGGGAGGCGATCCGGCAGGCCACGGAGACCGGCGAGTGGCGGCCCCGTCCGACCAAGCTGTGCGGCTGGTGCGACCACCAGGCGCACTGCCCGGAGTTCGGCGGCACTCCCCCGCCCTATCCGTTGCCGGTGAGGGCGGGCGAGTCCGGTCCCGGCACGCAGGGCAGAATGGGCCCGGACTAGCGAAGGAGTGTCACGTGGCCATCCGTGTCCTACTGGTCGACGACCAGCCCCTGCTGCGTACGGGTTTCCGGATGATCCTGGAGGCCGAGCAGGATCTCGCGGTCGTCGGCGAGGCCGGTGACGGCTTGCAGGCCCTCGATCAGGTGCGGGCTCTGCAGCCGGACGTCGTACTGATGGACATCCGTATGCCGCGGATGGACGGGGTGGAGGCGACCCGGCAGATCACCGGCCCCGACCGGTCCGGCCCGGCGAAGGTGCTGGTGCTGACCACGTTCGACCTGGACGAGTATGTGGTGGAGGCGCTGCGCGCGGGCGCCAGCGGCTTCCTGTTGAAGGACGCGCCGGCCAACGAGCTGGTGCAGGCGATCCGGGTGGTGGCGGCGGGCGAGGCGATGCTGGCGCCGAGCATCACGCGCCGGCTGCTGGACAAGTACGCCACGCATCTGCCCTCGGGCGACGAGCCGGTGCCGGACACGCTGAACACCCTCACCGATCGTGAGGTGGAGGTGCTGAAGCTGGTGGCGCGCGGGTTGTCGAACGCGGAGATCGCGGCCGACCTGTTCGTCAGCGAGACGACGGTGAAGACCCATGTGGGGCATGTACTGACCAAGCTGGGTCTCCGGGACCGGGTGCAGGCCGCGGTGTACGCGTACGAGAGCGGCCTGGTGCGCCCCGGCGCCCAGTGAGCTTGACGGATCCGGTACGGCCCGCAGGGCGCCGTACGGCCCCGTGCGATCCCGAAGGGCGCCCCTCCCGCGTGGAGAGGGGCGCCTTTGGTGTCGACGGCGTCAGCGCGTCGACGGGGGTCAGCTCTTGCTGAGTTCCCAGAACCGGAACACCGTGGAGGCGTCCAGGCAGTACTCCAGGCCGTAGACGCCGTCGCGGGCGACCGCGTACTGCTTGGCCTGCCAGACCGGCAGGACGGGCAGTTCGGTGGCGACGATGTTCTGGAGCCGGCCGAAGTCCTTGTCGGTGGCGCCGCGGTCGCTCTGCGCGGCCGTGTCGGGGATGAGCGTGCCGGTGATGGTGCGGTTGTCGTAGTTGTTGTCCAGCACGTTGCCCTTGCCGAAGAAGGGCGCGGTGAAGTTGTCGGCGTCCGGGTAGTCCGGCACCCAGCCCTTGACGTAGACGCCGTACTTGCCGCCGGCGATGTCCTTCTCGTACTGGTCGAAGGTGACCGACTTGACGTCGGCGTCGAACAGGCCGCTGGCGTTGAGCTGGCCGGCGATGGCCTTCAGCTCCTCGTCGGTGGCGGGGCCGTACCGCGACGGCGTGGACCACAGGGTGAGCTTGACCTTGCCCGTGATGCCGTCGCCGCGCAGTGCTTCGGCGGCCTTGGCGCGGGAGGGGCGGGCGCCGTAGGTGTCGAAGAAGGCGGTGTTGTGGCCGGCGATGCCCGCCGGGATGATCGAGTACAGCGGGGTGGCGGTGCCCTGGTAGACGTTCTTGATGAGGGCGTCGCGGTCGATGAGATAGGCCATGGCCTTGCGGACACCGGGCTTTCCGGCGACCGGGTCCCTCATGTTGAAGACCAGGTGCTGGACTTCGGCGCTGGAGCCCTCGATGACGTCGACGCCCTTGCTGCCGTCCTGTTCGTCGAGTCCGGCGATGTCGGAGGCGGACAGGCCTCGGTAGGCGATGTCGACGGTGCCGTCGAGGAGGGCCTTCTTCAGGGCGCTGCGGTCGCCGTGGAAGAACTTCAGGGTGACGCCGGAGTTCTTGACCGCGGCGGTGCCCTTGTAGTTGCCGTTGACGGAGAAGACCGCCCGGTCCTTGTCGAAGGAGTCCAGCTTGTAGGGGCCGGAGCCGACGGCCTGCTGGTCGGTGCGCAGGCCGCTCGCGTCGTACTGGCGGTGGTCCACGATGGAGCCGGCGCCGGAGGCGATCTTGCTGGGGAAGGTGGCGTCGGAGGCGTTCAGATGGAAGACCACCGTCTTCGCGTCGGGTGTGGCGATGTCGCCGAGCAGCGGGAACATGATCGCGGGCCCGGCGGGGTCGTTGATCTTCATCATGCGGTCGAAGGAGAACTTCACGTCCTTCGAGGTGAGGTCGTCACCGTTGCTGAACTTCAGGCCGTCCTTCAGCACGCATCTGTAGACCGTGGCCCGGGAGTCGCTGAAGGAGCACTCCTTGGCCAGTTCGGGCTGGGGTTCGGTCGCGCCCTTGGGGAAGCTCAGGAGCGACTGGAAGACGTTGTCGAACAACAGCCAGGAGCCCGGGTCGTAGCCGGATGCCGGGTCCGTGGCGAGGACGTCGTCGGACATCCCCATCACCACGGAGGAGCCGGTCCCCCCGGAACCACCGCTCTCCGAGCCGCAGCCGGTCAATAGGCCGGAGGCCAGTCCCGCCGCGATGGGCAGAACTGGCCACTGGTTACGCATGTTCACTCGCGTGTGCCTTATTCGTCGGTTCGTCACCCCGGGGCCGCCGTCCTGGCCCCGGGTCACCGGGGCAGCCGTCCCTGGCCCCCGGAGGAGAGAGCCGTCAGCCGCTCACACCGCGGCCGAGCTCCCACAGCTGAAGCGTCGAGGAGGAGTTGAGGGCGTAGGCGACACCCGTGATGTCGTCCCGCGCGGCGACGTACTGCTTGCCCTGCCACAGCGGCAGGACGGGGACGTCCTCGGCGACGGTGTCCTGGATCTCGGTGAGGCTCTTGGCGGCGGCGAGCCGGTCGGCCTCGCGCCGGGACTCCGGGATCAGGGTGCGCTGGATGGTGCTGTTGGAGTACGGCGAGCCGAGGAAGTTGTCCTTGTCGAGGAAGGGCGCGATGAAGTTGTCGGCGTCGGGGAAGTCGGGGAACCAGCCCATGCCGTAGACGTCGTACTGGCCCTTCTGCTCAGCGGGGCGGAAGGTCTCCCAGGGGTGGCCCTGGATGGACACGGAGAACAGACCGCTGTCGTTGAGCTGCTTCTGCAGGACCTCGAATTCCTTCTTCGTGGCGGAGCCGTAGTGGTCGGTGGTGTAGTGCAGGGTCAGCTTGACCGGGGCGGTGATGCCGGCCTTGCCGAGCAGGCTCTTGGCCTTGTCGACGCTGGGGTTGCCGTACTTGTTGAAGAACGAGTTGGAGTGGCCGGTGATGGTGGCCGGGACCAGCGAGTACAGCGCCTCGGCCTGGGTGCCGTAGACCTTGGAGACCAGTTCCGCGCGGTCGATGATCTGGGCCATGGCCTGGCGTACGGCCTTGGACTTCACGGTGGGCGCGTTGGTGTCGAAGGCCAGGTAGCGGATTTCCAGGCCGGGCATGTCGACGAGGCCGACCTTGTCGTCGCCGCCGGCGTCCAGCTTCTGGATCTGGGCGGGCGACATGGTGCGGGTCATGACGTCGATGTCACCCTTGTCGATGGCGGCGCCCATGGCGTCGGCGTCGGTGAAGGAGCGCAGCTCGACCTTGTCGTTGTTCACCTTCACGGAGCCCTTGTAGTTGGGGTTCTTGGTGAAGGTGGCGGTGGTGATGGCCTTGCCGTCGGTGTCGGCGTGGAAGGTGTACGGGCCGGAGCCGTCGATCTCGAAGCCGTCGCGCAGCTTGTCCTTCTGGTAGTCCTTCGGGTTGATGATGCCCGCGACCGGAGTGGACAGCTTGTACGGGAACGTGGCGTCGGCGGTCTTGAGGTGGAAGATGACCTCGTGGTCGCCCTGCGTCTCGATGGTGTCGATGGTGTTCAGCAGGGAGGACACACCGCTGCTCGACTTGATGCGCAGGGCGCGCTCGATGGAGTACTTGACGTCCTGGGCGGTGACCGGGTCGCCGCTCGCGAACTTCAGGCCGTCGCGGAGCTTGCAGGCGTAGCGCTCGCTGCCGCTGTCGGTGAAGGAGCAGCTCTCGGCGGCGTCCGGGACGGGGTCGCCTTCGCCCTTGGGCTGAGCCATCAGGGTCTGGACGCTCTGGCGCAGGATGTTCCAGGTGCCGACGTCGTAGGCGTAGGCCGGGTCGAGGGGCGCCGGGGCGTCGCTGGTGGCGGTGAACCGGTCCGTGGTACCGACGACGATGGCGTCGCCGCTCTTGCTCCCGCTGCCGGACCCGCCGCATGCGGCGAGAACCGGGGTGAGCAGGCCGGCCACCGCCGGCAGCACCAAAGTCTTGCGGTTCATGCGGGGGTTTCTCCAGAGCTGTTCGGGTCCGTGTATCCGGCATGCATGGGTGGTGCGACGGATCACGGGGGGTTACGGCGATGTTCTCGCGATGAGATTAGTCCGCGTCCGCAGGGGGCTTCACGGTCGCGTGAGTTGACCCCTCATCACGCAGTGGAACCGGGTGTGGACGCACCGAAAACCCGACAGCGGCAGGATTAGTGCAGCCTCCCATCAATCGGGACACAAAGGCCCGTCGTTCCGGCCCGAAAAGGGTCGTTCAGCACACCCGCCGCAACCTGTCGAGAGTCGCCGGAGTGGTGAACGTCACACATCCAACTGTGCGACGAGTCAGCGGAATTCAGCCGGACGCCCCGGCTGGAATTCCACGTCCGTGTACTCCCCCGGAAATTTGTCCGGCCGGACCATTGGAGTTTTCACGCTGGGTGAACGGCTAGAGCATTTCCGTCATCAGGCCGCGGAGAAATGCCAGGTCGACCTGTTCCAGAGAGCTGACCACGGTGCGCCCCTCGGCCGGGGTGATGGGGGCGATGGAGGGTACGGCGACCACACGGCAGCCGGCGGCCTCGGCGGCGGCGACGCCTGTCGCGGTGTCCTCGACGACCGCGCACCGGTCGGGCTGTGCGCCGAGCCCGGCGGCGGCGAGCAGATAGGGGTCGGGGAAGGGCTTGGTGCGCGAGACCTCGTCGCCGGCGATGGACAGGGCGAAGTGCTGCGGGCCGAGCACCCTGAGCACACGGTCGATGATGCGCCGGTGGGAGGCCGAGACGAGGGCCGTGGGGATGCCGTGCTCATGGAGTTCGGCGAGCAGGCGGGCGGCGCCCGGCATCAACGGCAGGGTTCGGCCGATGCGGTCCTCGAAGCCCTCGTTGAGCAGCGTGGTGAGTTCGTCGAGGGTGATGTCGGCGCCGGTGGCCTCGATGAGGAAGCCGGCACTGCGGGTCATGGGCCCGCCGACCACGACATGCCGCCAGGAATCGTCCAGGGCGTGGCCGAGGGCGGCGAAGATCTCGACCTCGACGTCCCACCAGAAGCCCTCGGTGTCCACCAGGGTGCCGTCCATGTCGAGAAGCACCGCCTGCAGGGCGGAGCCTTCGGCCGTACGGGTTCCGAGCGCGGGGACCGTGCTGGTCATCCGGGCGCACCTCCTTGAGGGACGACCAGGCCGGTTCCCGGACAGGGAACCGGCCTGCAGTGGACCGACAAGTGTACGTCTCCGGCGCCCGAAGCGCCTCGTTTATCAGTCGAGCCCCGGGGTACCCCCATGAAACACCCCCGGCGCAGGCCAGAGGGCCTTCGCGATGCCCGCAGCGGCAGCGCTCCGGCCCCTGGGAGCAGTGGGGGAACCGGTGACCGGCTCCCCCACACAGCGGCACTCGCGCACGGTCTGACGCGACTCGGCGAGTGGGCGGCCCGGCCGAAACCCCGGAGGGCTCAGCGGGCGTTGAAGTACTTCGCCTCCGGGTGGTGGATCACGATGGCGTCGGTGGACTGCTCGGGGTGCAACTGGAACTCCTCGGACAGATGGACGCCGATCCGCTCCGGTCGCAGCAGGTCCGCGATCTTGGCGCGGTCCTCCAGATTCGGGCAGGCGCCGTAGCCGAGGGAGAAGCGGGCACCCCGGTACTTCAGGGAGAACATGTCCTCGATGTCGGCCGGGTCCTCGCCGCCGAAGCCGAGTTCGGCGCGGACGCGGGCGTGCCAGTACTCGGCGAGCGCCTCGGCCAACTGGACGGACAGGCCGTGCAGTTCGAGGTAGTCGCGGTAGGAGTTGGCCTCGAAGAGCTTCGCGGTCTCCTCGCCGATGCGCGAGCCGACGGTGACGACCTGGAGGCCGACGACGTCGGTCTCCCCCGACTCCTCCGGGCGGAAGAAGTCGGCCAGGCACAGTCGGCGGCCGCGGCGCTGGCGCGGGAAGGTGAACCGGGTGCGCTCGTTGCCCTGCTCGTCCAGGATGATGAGGTCGTCGTCCTTGGAGACGCAGGGGAAGTAGCCGTGGACGACGGCGGCTTCCAGGAGGTTGTCCGTCTGGAGACGGTCCAGGAGACCGCGCAGCCGGGGGCGGCCCTCGGTCTCCACCAGCTCCTCGTACGTCGGACCCTCACCGGTGCGGGCCTGCTTGAGCCCCCACTGGCCCTTGAACAGCGCGCCCTCGTCCAGCCAGCTCGCGTACTCCTTGAGCTGGATGCCCTTGACGATCCGGGTGTCCCAGAACGGCGGGGCCGGTACCGGGTTGTCGACGGCGACGTCGGAGCGGACGTGGCCCTCCTCCGGGCGCTCGTCGACCTCGACGGAGGCCGTGGCCCGTACCCTGCGCGGCTTGAGTTCGGGCAGCGTCGCGCCGGGT
>NZ_KQ948226.1 GCF_001514035.1 Streptomyces yokosukanensis
GGCACGTCGGCCTCGCAGGACCCGACTCGCGCCTCGGCGCCGACGCGCCGTGTCGGATCACGCAAGGCGTCGACCTGGGTGATCACGATGTGCCGCAAAGTCGAGTGGTACGGGAGGCGGCGGCAGGCCAGGATTGGGGGCACCCGGAGGTCACCGTCGGCGTCACCGGGGTCCAGGCTCAGAGCGACAAGGGGTTACCGTCACAGTGATCGACACGGACGAGCTGACCAAGCGGAACGCCGGGTTCGCAGACGGCGGATCATTCGCCGACCTCAAACTGATGCCCAGTGGCAGTCTGGCGGTCATCGGATGCGTCGACCCTCGTGTCGACCCGTCCGACGTGCTCGGGCTCAAGCTCGGCGAGGCAGCGGTGATCCGCAACGTCGGAGGGCGGGTCACGCCCGAGACACTCCGGACGCTGGAGATGCTCTCGAAAGTCGTCCAGGCCCGTACGGGCGGCCCGCGCCCGGGTGACGTCCACTATGCGGTCCTGCACCACACCGACTGCGGGATCACGGACCTGGCCGCGTTCCCCGAGCTGCTGGCCGGTTACTTCGAAGTTCCGGCCGGAGACCTGCCAGCCGAGGCGGTCACCGACCCGGTCGCCGCCGTCCGCGTCGACGTCGACGTCCTCAAGCAGAAGCTTCCGACCGGAGTCTTCGTCTCAGGGCTCGTGTACGACGTGGCCACCGGGCTCATCGACGTCGTCGTCCCGCCCGCGCGAGTGGAAGCATGACACCGCGCGGCGCGCGCGGCCGGTCCGGCCGGCGCGAGTGCCGTGGGCCTGCGGCTTGTACCGGGATCTGCTGCCCTGACCGGTCGTATCGGCGGAGAGGCGCTTTCCAGCATGTGTGACGATCACGGGCACTCGGCGGCCGAGGCGGCATGGTCAGCGCCTCGCCTCGCGGAAGGACCGGCTGTCGACCCGGTGACGCTGCCCGAGGTCGACGAGGTCAGGGTCACGACGATGGTCGACAACACCTTCGACGCCCTGCTGGCCTCCGCCGAAGGCGTCACCCGGGCGTCGCCGGGCGCCGGGCGGACCGCCGCGCGGCAGTTCGCCGGCGGCGAGGCCTTCGCGGGGCTGCGTGCCGAGCACGGCTTCTCCGCCCTGGTCACCGTCCGCAGCGGGAACGCGAGCAGCACGCTGCTGTTCGATACCGGCGCGTCGCCGGACGGACTGGCGGTGAACGCCGAGCGTCTCGGCATCGATGTCGGCGACCTGCAAGGCGTCGTGCTCAGCCACGGACACTTCGACCACGCGGGCGGCTTCGACGGCCTGGCCCGGCTGCGCGGGCGCTCCGGCCTTCCGCTGACCGTCCACCCCGCGGTCTGGACCCGCCGTCGCCTGGCACTGTCCGCAGGCCAGGGTCTGGAGATGCCCACGCTGTCACGGGGTGCACTGGAACGCGAAGGGTTCGAGGTGATCGAGCGGCGGCAGCCGTCGCTGCTGGCCGGTGGCATCCTGATCACCGGCGAGGTGGACCGCGTCACCGAGTTCGAGCACGGCATGCCGCAGGCACACCAAGCCTGGGACGGGAACGACTGGCGACACGACCCCGTCGTCATCGACGACCAGGCACTCGTCGTCAACGTGCGCGGCCGGGGGCTTGTCGTCATCACCGGGTGCGGCCACGCCGGAGTGGTCAACATCATCCGGCACGCCATGCGGCTGACCGGAGTCAGCAGACTGCTGGCTCTCATCGGCGGCTTCCACCTGAGCGGCCCCGCCTTCGAGCCGGTCATCGGCCCGACGGTGGCCGCGCTCACCGAACTCGCACCCGAGCTGATCGTCCCCGGTCACTGCACCGGGTGGCGAGCCCAGCACACCCTCGCCGCAGCCCTCCCGGACGCGTGGGTGCAGACCAGCGTCGGAACCACCTACACACTCAGCGCCCCACAGGCCGGCGATGCCTGATCCCGGCTCAGCAGTCCCGGCTCGACCGGTGCAGCAGGAAGTGCGGCGCCGGCGGTACGCGAACTGGCGGGCGAACAGGCAGGAGCCGGTCGGCCTTCCAGTGGCAGACGCCATGAACGGTCCGCTCCAGTTCGCGCCCGGCCGTGGTCAGGCGGTAGTTGCCACCTCACGCAACGCACGTCCTGGCCGTGGTGATCACGTGCGGGGCGCCCGCCGCGCCGACACCGGCCTCCGGACCTGACCCGTTTCCGGCCGCGGGCGGGGCCGTCCACTCGACCACCCGCGGTCGGACGGCTGAGCTCGCCGCCTGCTTCGCGGTGGGCCGGCGGGTGTCGATACGCCCTGGGGCTCATCGGGGAACCTGTGCTAGCGTTTTTGACGGACGTACGAAAGTCACGGTCCGGTAGGTAGTCCGGATGGCGAACAGTCGCTCGTACAGTGCCCGTTGAGGCACACCCTGTGCGTCCCTTTTCGTTTCATGATCGAGAAGGGACACGACTGTGTCGGATCTGCATGTCGTCATCGCCGGGGGCGGGCTGGGTGGCCTGGCCCTCGCTCAGGGGCTCCACCGGGCGGGGCTCAGCGTCGCCGTCTACGAGAAGGACCCCGGCCCGGCGTTCCGCAACCAGGGCTACCGCATCCGGATCAACCCCGACGGCATCACCGCTCTCAAGGCGTTGCTGACGCCGCCGACGTACGAGGTCTTCGCCGCCACCGCCGGAACCCCCGGGTCGCGGATGGACACCTTCGACCACCAGCTGAACCTGCTGCACGCCCAGGAACTGCCGCCCGTCCCAGGCCTGCCCGGCGACGGGAACCTGGCGGTCAACCGGATGACGCTGCGCCAGATCCTGCTTTCCGGCCTGGACAAAGCAGTGCACTACGGCGCCCGGCTCACCCGCTACGACGTCGACGCCTCGGGCTCGGTGACCGCGCACTTCGCTGACGGCACCAGTGCCTCCGGCGACGTGCTGATCGGTGCCGACGGGGTCAACTCGGCGGTCCGCGAGCAGTACCTGCCCAAGGCCCGGGTCGTCGACGCCGGACTGCGGCTGCTCTACGGCAAGGTCCCCTTCGCCGGCGACGAGGCCCGATCCCTGCTCCCGCCCGAACTGCTCGGGCTGTGGACCACCGTGGTCGGCCCGCAACGGCGCTTCGTCGGACTCGCCCCCGTGCAGTACCGCGAACCGATGGACCAGGTGACAGCCCGGCTGGCCCCCGGCGTCGGACTCAGCGACGACAGCGACTACCTCGCGTGCGTCTTCGGCGCTCGCCGGGAGCAGTTCCCCTGCAGCGACGCGGAGCTGTTCGCCATGACCGGCGCGGAACTGCAGGCGCTGACGTTGTCCCTGGTAGAAGGCTGGCACCCGCAGCTGATCGAGACCGTGGCCCGCCAGGACTCCACCTCGGTCTTTCCGGTCTCGGTGCGCACCAGTGTGCCCGTCGCCGCCTGGGAGACCACCGCGGTCACCCTGCTCGGCGATGCCATCCACGTCATGAGTCCCGCCATCGGCGTCGGCGCGAACACCGCACTGCGCGACGCCCGCGTCCTGACCGACCGCCTCGTCCAGTCTGCCGGCGGTCGGCCTCTCTCCGAGGCCCTGCATGCCTACGAGGAGGAGATGCTCGGGTACGGCTTCGACGCCGTGCGCGACTCGGCCGCCCGTGGACACCGCCTGGTGGGCCAGGACCCGCTGCCCGCCCCACAGGCATAGGCGCAGGCGCAGGCCGGTCCGGCGCCCGACCGCACGCCGAACCGCGCGAACCGGTGGCGGGGCCCAGGCCCTGGCTCCGCCACCGGGGGACGCCGGGCCCAGGGGTGAACCCCGAGCGTCCGCGACACCACCGCAGAACAGACCGGCTGCCCGCGCACCCGGCGTCCGGCGCGTCGCCGCGGCCGGGGTCCACGCGGTCACCGGAACGCGTACCCAGCACACCTTCGAGGAGGAACTGCCGTGCCCGCTCTCCGTGTCGCCATCGCCGGCGCCGGGCTCGCCGGACTGGCATTGGCCCACCACCTTCACGGCCACGGCCTGGACGTGACCGTCTACGAACGCGATCCCGATCTGACCAGCCGCAACCCGGGCTACCGGCTGCACGTCAACTCCACCGGAACCACCGCCCTGAGCAGCGTGCTGCACCCGCGACTCGGTGAACTGTTCGTGGCCACCGCAGGCATCCCCCGCCAGGACGCCCTGCTGTTCGACGAGCAGCTCGCCCCGGGCCCGGCCCGGGACCTCAGCGCTTCGCGCGGAGTCGGCACCCCGGCCTCGGACCTCCCCGAACACCTCGTGGTGGACCGCTCGACCCTGCGCAGGATCCTGTACACCGGGCTGGAGGACGTGGTGCGCTTCGGCGCCTGGGTCACCGGCTACCACCACGACGCGGACGCCGGCGTCACCGTGCACCTCGCCGATGGGCTCCGCGCCGACGCCGACGTGCTCGTCGGCGCGGACGGCATCAACTCCGCCGTGCGGGCCAGGCGTCTGCCCGACCACAATGCCGTCGACCTGGGGGCACGACACATCGCCGCGAAGATCCCCCTCACCGACCGCACCAAGGTCCAGATCCCGCGAAAGCTCTACTCGACGTTCACGTTGATCAACGGCCCGCACCACGACGTGGTCACCTTCGCCCCGCTGGAGCGCGGCAACCCCCACACCCCACTGGTCCGCGACCGGGACCAGGCGTTCCGGGACGAGGCCGCAAAGGACTTCGCCCTGGGCATCTTCAGCGCGACGACCTCCCGGATGCCCTCGGACGCCGACCTGTACACGACAGACCCCGCCGCACTGAAGAAGTACGCCCTGGACCGGGTCTCCTCCTGGCACCCCGACGTGACCACGCTCATCGGCCTGTGGGACGTCGCCACCGTACAACCGCTGACCCTGCGCAGCCACGTCCCCGCCGCTGCCTGGCAGCCGACGAACGTGACAGTCATGGGCGACGCCGTCCACGCGATGAGCCCAGCCCTCGGCCTCGGGGCCAACACCGCGCTGAGGGACGCCCAGATCCTCGGCGCCGAACTGCTCGCCGCGGCCCGCGGCCACAAACCCCTGCGGTCCGCTGTCGGCGACTACGAGAACGCCATGCGCGCCTACGGATTCGACGCCGTACGCGCATCCGCGCTCATGGGCGAACGAGTCATCGGGCACCGTCCGCTGCCCGCTTGAGCCCGCCGCCAACTGCTGCTTGCGGTAGGCGTTCGCGGACACGAGCCGGCGGTCTCGCTGTCGCTGTGGAAATCGGGGAGGCTCGTGTCAACGAGGACGGCGCCGGGGATCCGGTGCGGGTGCTGCCTGACGGGTGACGTCACGGGCTGCGCCTTGGGGGCCGTGACGGCGTGTCGGGACCGTGTCCCAGTCCGCTCGTCTTCCGTCAGCTCGGCGCGGGCGCCGCACCGTCGAGGACGAGGTCGACGATCCGCAGGCTCACCTGTTCCGGGTCCAGCTGGTCGGTACTGCCCGATGCCATGCGGGCGAGGAGCCGGGGGGGAGACGAGGAGGTCGGAGATCAGGTCGGGGTCGGCGTCGGGGCGGATCTCGCCTCGTTGCACGCCGCGTCGTAGGACACGGTTCATGGCTTCCCGGCGGGGAGCGACGATCTCCTCGCAGTAGCGGCTGTGCAGCCTGGGGAAGGTCGCGGCCTCGGCGTTGAGGGCGCGCAGCATGCTGCTGGCCCGTCGGTCGGCGACGCGCTCGGCCAAGGCCTGCAGCAGGAGCGCGAGGTCGCCGCAGGTGTCGGTGCCGGCCGGCGAGGGCCGCGGTTTGTTGATCAGGGTGGCGCCGGCGGCGACCATGCATTTGCTGCGGTAGTTGTGAATACGTCTCCGCGATCGAGCAACCGCCCGAATGCGTTTCTGCTGTACGGACTTGAGGGGAGTGGACTGTCAGTGCCCGGGGCCAGCATGCTTACCTGGGTCATGCCCCAGATCCTCCGTCACGGGCAGGCACTCGGCGAGCAGGTCGACGACGTCGCGCCAGGCGCGCTGCGCGTGCCGTGGGTGGTAGCCGACGCCGGGACGCACGGTGTGGTCGACCGGCGGGTGGTGGAAGGCGTGCAAGGCGCCGCCGTAGACCGTGAGGCGCCAGTCGACGCCCGCAGCCTGCATCTCAGCGGTGAACGCGTTCCGTTGCGCGGGCGGCATGATCGGGTCTTCCGACCCGACCCCGGCCCACACCGGGCAGCGAATGCGCGCCGCCTCGCCCGGTCGGCCCGTGGTCAGTGCGTTGACTGTCCCGATCGCGCGCAGGCTGACGCCGCCGCGCCCGAGTTCCAGCCCGACGGCACCCCCCGTGCCATAGCCGAAGGCGGCGATCCGGTCGGGGTCGGTCCGCGGTTCGGTGCGCAACACATCGAGCGCCGCATGGCCGATGCCTCGCATCCGCTCGGGATCAGCGAGCAGCGGCAGGCAACGGGCCAGCATCTCCTCGGGGTCGCCCAAATAGCGCCCGCCATGAAGGTCGAAGGCCAGCGCTACATATCCCAGCTCGGCGAGAGCATCGGCCCGGCGGCGCTCGACGTCGCTGAGCCCCATGCCCTCTGGTCCGAGCAGCACCGCGGGCCGGCGGTCGACACCGGCCGGGAGCGCGAGGTGCCCGATCATCGTCAAACCGTCGGCCGGATACTCGACCGTACGCGTCGTAATCGTCGTCATGAGACTGGACTGTAGTGATCGTCGGGCCCGGTCCGGCCGGTGTTCTGCCGCTGGCAGAGCAGCGCGGGTATCCCTCTGAAATACGGCGAGGGCCCACAAGAACCGTCACAAACCCCGCCCCCACAGCAGCGCTATCGGATCACCTGCCCGGGCCACGGTGTTGGAGGCTGACCCTCGCAGCAGGATTCTGGGGTATGCCGGCCCGCTTCCGTGAAGGGCGTCACCAGCTAGTTCCCTCACGGCTCAGGCAGCCTGGCCGAGACCGGCGGCGGTCAGGTCCTGCTCGCGCAGCGGGGTGAAGTCGACGTCGAGTTTCGGGTCGTACGCCTCGGGCTGGATGCCGAGTTCGTGGGTGCTGTACTCGCCGAACCGGTTGATGTGTTCGGTCAGGTACGGCGAGATGCAGGTGGCGTTCTTCCCGAGACCTGCGGCATCAGCGACCACGGCGCCCTGCTGGTCCGCCCCGACCAGGTGATTGCCTGGCGCACCGCCCACGCCGCCCCGGATGCCCGCACGGCCCTCGCCGCTGCCACGCGACGAGCGTTGGGGGCCGACCGCCCCGCAGCACGCTGAGGCAGCTTCGGCCGACGGTCACAACGAAGTTGCCGAAGCAACCATTCAAGTACTCGTGTCGGCCTGCGCGAAAAGGTGGCGAGTTCGCGCCGGGTATCCGTCACGCACGGTTGGCGGCATCGGCCGCGTTGCGGTTCCTGGCCGGCCAGCGGGTGTTCCACGCCGCCGGGTCAGGTGTTGATGCCCTCTCAGATCCGCGTCCTGCCCGGGTCACCGCACGGCCGGCTCAGGGGTGAGGGCGTTGTCGATGTTGTCCTCGACCCAGGCGCGGAGCGCGTTGAGCGGGATCGCGGCGCTCTGGCCGAGGGGGGTGAGGGAGTACTCGACGTGCAGGGGGACGGCGGGGTAGACCGTGCGGTCGAGGATGCCGAAGTCTTCCAGGCGGCGCAGCGTCTGGGTGAGCACCTTGGGGCTGACGCCCTGGAGTTTGCGCTGCAGCTCTCCGAACCGCTGCGGTCCGTCCTCGAGGGCGCCGATGGCCAGGGCGGACCACTTGTTGGCGAGAAGGTCGAGCAGGGCGCGGCAGGGGCACTGCGCGGCGTAGACGTCGTGGTGCGCGTGCTGGCCGCTGGGGCAGGTGGTCGTCATGCTCGCTCTCCTCACCAGGTAACTTCCCAATGGGAAGTACTAGACCTTGAAGGTAACTATATCCGTGGGGATAGCTTCGTCGACGTCGGCAGGGGCCGCCACCGGCCCCCGCAAGACGCCCTTTTCAGGATGCCTTTTCAGGATGCCTTCTCAGGAGATGACGCATGTCCGCAGACATGATGCGCGCAGTGGTCCAGGACGGTTTCGGCGGTCCGCAGGTGCTGCGGGTCCAGCAGGTGGCACGCCCGGTGCCGCTGCCCACCGAGGTGCTGGTGCGGGTGCACGCGGCCGGGATCAACCCGGTGGACTGGAAGACCCGCGGTGGCACCGGCATGGCCGGGCTGCTGGGTGAGCCGCCGTTCACCCTCGGCTGGGACGTGTCCGGTGTGGTGGAGGAGGTCGGCTTCGGTGTGACCACGCTGAAGGCCGGCGACGAGGTGTACGGCATGCCGTGGTTCCCGCGTGTGGCGAACGCCTACGCCGAGTACGTGACCGCACCGGCCCGGCAGTTCGCCCGCAAGCCCGCCGCCCTCGACCACGTGCACGCCGCCGCCGTGCCACTGGCGGCGCTGACCGCCTGGCAGGCCCTGGTCGACACCGCCCACGTGCGAGCCGGCCAGCGCGTCCTCGTCACCGCCGCCGCCGGTGGGGTCGGCCACTTCGCCGTCCAGTTCGCCAGGCACCTGGGCGCCCACGTGATCGCCACCGCCAGTGCCGCCCGCCACACCTGGCTCGAAGAGCTCGGCGCCTACGAGACCATCGACTACACCACCACCCGCTTCGAGGACGCCACCGCCGACGTCGACGTCGTCATCGACCTGGTGGGCGACGCACACGACAGCACCAGCACCCGCTCGCTGAAGGTGTTGCGCCCCGGCGGCCTGCTGGTCGCGATCCCGGCGGGCGTCTCCCCGGAGCTGGCACAGGCCGCCGAGACGGCCGGCGTGCGAGTCACCCCGTTCCTGGTCGAGCCGGACGGTGCGGCCCTGACGACGATCGCCGACCTGATCGACGCCGGCCACGTCGCCGTCGAGGTGGAGGACACCTTCCCGCTGGAGCGGGCCGATGCGGCCCACGCCCGCGGCGAGTCCGGCCGCACCCGCGGCAAGCTCGTCCTCACCGTCGACAACTGACCGCGCATCAGCAAAGGGAAGTCCATGAACACTGACAGGCTCCAGATGTCGTCCCCCGCCTCCTCGATCACCCAGGCAGCCGCCGGCGCACTCATCGCGGCGGTGCACACCGCCGCAGCGCGGATCGGCTTCGCGGCGGCCGTCGCCGTCACCGACGCGGGCGGGCATCCGAAGGCGTTCGACCGGGCCGACGCCGCCCCCTTCCTCACCGCCGAGGTCGCCCTCGACAAGGCGTGGACCGCTGCCTCCTTCCACATCCCCACCCACACGTGGAACGACTACCTGGCGAACGCGCGCGTCGCGCCGCTGGCCGGTCACCCGCGTCTCATGGCGGTCGGCGGCGGCTACCCGATCATCGACAACGGCCGGTGCGTCGGCGGCCTCGGCATCTCCGGCGGCAGCTACGAGCAGGACCAGCAGGCCGCCGAGCAGGCCCTGACCGCCCTTGGTTTCGAGGTGCCCGCTCACTGACCGCTCCTCCTCCCGACCGGCGAAGTCGGCACAAGGCCGGCTGACCGCAGCAACCCGCGTCCAGGCCGAACCCGACGCCTCCGACGTCGGAACGTCCGGGCCGGGAGTTCCGGGCCTACGCCGGTTGCGGCTTGTGGCTGTCGAGCAGCTTGGCGAGCAGGGACTGGAGCTGTCGCCGTTCCGCGGTGTCGAGGCCGGCGAGCAGCTCGGCCTGGACGGCATCGGCGTGCTGCTGGAGTTCTTCGAGATGCCGCCTTCCAGCGGCGGTGACAGTGACAAGGTTGCGGCGCCGATTGGCGGGGTCGGCCTGGCGGTCGACCTGGCGGTCGCTTTCGAGGCGGTTGAGGATGCCGCTGACGTCATTGCGGTCGAGGCCGAGGCGGCGACCGATCTCGGCCTGGCTGAGCGCACCGTACTCCTCCAGCGCTGCCAGGACGGCGAAGTCGGCGCGGGCGCTCAAGGGCATGCGTTGCGCGGTCAGCCGGGCGCCGAGCGTCGACACCTTGTTCGCCTGCCAGCTGGCGAGCCCACGCAGCCGGGCCGGGGGTTGGAACGCGTGATCCGTGTCAGCCATTTCCCCACTCTAACTGTTGGCCATCCCAACACGCATCGGCTATGTTGGGTGAGCCAACGTTGGCCTGGCCAACACGATGGCGGGGTGGGCGACGCACGGTCGCCTGCCCCGCACCGCTCCCTAGGAGTGATCTCATGCACAGCAGCACTGCACTTCCTGATCTGTCCGGTCGCCGGGTCGTGGTTCCGGGCGGCACTGGCGCTGTGGGCGAAGGTGTCGTCCGCGGCTACCTCGCGGCCGGTGCGGACGTCGTCGTCCCGACCCGCACGCAGGAACGGGCGGAGGAGTTCCGGCGCCTGCTCGGTGACTCGGCGACGGACCGCCTGCACCTGGTGGTGCACGACTACACGACCTTCACCGGTGCGGAGCAGCTTGCCGACGAGATGGAGCGCAGGCTCGGCGGCGTCGATGACGTGGTGGCCCCGATCGGTGGATGGTGGTCCGGCAAGCGACTTTGGGAGATCGACGAGAACGACTGGCAGAGCGCCTTCGTCGGGCTCGCGGCCGCGCACATGGCCGTCGTACGAGCCTTCCTGCCCCGGCTGAAGACCCGCGGGGCCTACACGCTGATCGTCGGGGCTTCGTCGTCCACACCGGTGCCGGGCAGCGGCCTGGTCAGCATGGAGCAAGCCGCCCTACTGATGATGCGGCAGGTCCTGGAAGCCGAACTCGACGGACAGCAGCGGGTCTTCGCCCTGGTTCTCGGTCCGGTCAGGACCCGTCTCGTCGAGTCCGGCGATCCGGACTGGGTGAGTGCCGACCAGGTCGGTGCCATAGCCGTCGCGGCCTCGGGCGCAGTTGCGACGGGTGGCCGGGAGATCCGGCTGCGCAGCCAGGCCGAGGTGCACGAGGCACTGGCACTGCTCCGGGCCGGCCGGCCCGCCGGGACCGGCACGGTCGTCGCCGTGTCCACGATGGCGCCCGCAAAGGGACGCCGCGCGGACCTCGTCGAGGTGCTGACCGGACTCGCCCCGCAGATCCGCGCCGAACCGGGCTGCCTGCACTACTCGGTACACCGCGCGCGCGGTGATGCCGACGGACCGCTGCTGGTCATCCAGATGTTCACCTCGATCGAGGCGTTCAGGGCCCACAGCGCGGCCGTGGCGGACCAGATTCCGAGGATAGGCGCCCTCCTTGCCACGCCCCCCGCGCCACCGACTCTCTTCGAACCGGTCTCCCGCTCCGCTCTCATCGAGGAGGTCGGCAACGACGCGTAAGAGGCCACGTAGATGGGCGGCCGGCAGACCGGGACAGCACAGGTTCCGTGATCACGGAGTTGCGACGCTCTGCGAACACCGGAGATTCGGTGCCTGCGCCGCCTTCTCGGCTGACCGAACCGCCGTGCGGCCAATTCGCCTCCTTGTGGCCACAGAGCCCGGTATCCGATCCGGCTCACCCTCCGGGCTGCCACCGACGCCGGATCAGCGTCGCGGGTCCCGCCGGTCTGCGGAACGGGGATCGGCCGCCGCAGACCGTGGCAGGGGGCGCGCCCACAGACCAGAGGCAGGAGGCCGGTCCGGCCTGCGATCCCGTCACCCGCTCCGGCACCATGAACTCCAGGGAGCCGACCAGTTCGCCGGTGACGGTGAGACCGTCACCGTCATCGAGGGCCGCGATGCCGAAGTCGGTGAGGACGGCGTCGTCGTCGCGGCGCAGCAGGACGTTGGCGGGTTTGACGTCGCGATGCAGAGCGCCGGCCGCGTGCACGGCTTCCAACGCGTCGAGCAACAGCAGGCCCAGCGCGGCGGTGTGCTGCGGTGTGAGCGGCCCGGTCTCGGTGATGCGGTGCGCCGGCGAGGGCCCCTCGACGAGTTCCATGACGATCCACAGCCGGTCCTCGGACTCGACCAGATCGTGGACGCCCACCACGTGCGGGTGCGGCACCCGGGCGACCGCGCGCGCCTCTCGGATCGGCCGGTGCAGCCGTGTGCGGTGATCCGCGTCGTCATGGGTGAGGATGTGCAGTTCCTTGGCGGCCACCGGCCGGTCCGGCAGTCGGTCGTGGGCACGCCAGACCGTGCCCATGCCGCCTCGGCCGAGGACGTCTTGGAGCAGATACCGATCGGCGATCAGCGCGCATCACTGGTCCCCTCATGAGTGACGACGGGTATCGCGCAGTGCAGCAGAGGGCGACGTCGAGCGGCGATGGATCAACGCTCGGCAGAAGCCGCTCACAGCGCTCGCCGCGACCGGAGCACGGCCGTAGGGTGACCTACATCACGCCAGATGGCTGATTCGATCACCTCGGGTGGCCGGCTCCCTCTCCCGGACGGCCAGAAGGGCACATGATCCACATCTCGGTGAACGTGGACGCACCAGGTCGGTGAGGAGGTCTCGGCATGACCGACCAGGCCGTCGCACGCGAGGTCGACCGCCGGTGGGACGGGGCGGGGCATCTCGTCGGCGAAGCGCTGGGCGGGACCGCGCCCGCCTCCGCCTTCGCCGACGCGCTCGGCGCGCCGTTGATCCGGCTGCGGTGCCATGGGGGCATCGACGCCTCATCGGCCCTGTACGACTGGGACTTCCCGCGCCGGCTGCCGCGCCTCAGGGCCGCCGAGGCGGCCGGGGTCACGGACGCGGACCGGCTGGAGAGCGAGCTGCGGATCGGGTGAGAGGAGCGGATCGTGCGTGAGATTCTGCCGACGCTGGCACGCTGGCACGCGGCCGGGGTTCCGTTCGGTCTGGCCACGGTCGTGGCGGTCAGCCGCAGCGCGCCGCGCGGGCCCGGTGCCGCGATGGCGGTCGGACCGGACGACGAGGTCGTGGGCAGCGTCTCCGGGGGCTGTGTCGAGGGGGCGGTGTTCGAGCTGGCGCAGGAGGTCGTGGCGAGCGGCGAGGCGCGCCTTGCGACATTCGGCTACAGCGACGAGGACGCGTTCGCGGTCGGGCTCACCTGCGGCGGTGAGATCACCCTGCTGGTACGGCCGGTGACCCCCGCCTCGGACCCGGCGTTCGGCGCGGTCGCCGCGTCGGTCGCCGCGGGCGAGCCGGTGACCGTGGCCACGGTGGTGGACGGGCCCGCGCCGCGCGGCGCCACGCTCACGGTCTGGCCGGGCCGGGCGGCGGGCACGCTCGGCACGAGCGGCCTCGATGCCGCCGTCACCGCCGACGCGCGCGGCGAACTCGCCCTCGGTGCCTCGGCCCAGCGGCACTACGGGCCGCGCGGCGAGCGCCGCGAGGACGCCGTCACCGTGTTCCTGCAGTCGTTCGCGCCGCCGCCGCGCATGCTGGTCTTCGGTGCGATCGACTACGCGGCCGCGGTGGCCCGGATCGGCGACTTCCTCGGCTACCGGGTCACCGTGTGCGACGCCCGACCGGTCTTCGCGACCCCCAAGCGCTTCCCGGCGGGCGCCGAGGTCGTGGTCGACTGGCCGCACCGCTATCTCGCCGCCACGGCGACCGACGACCGCACGGTGATCTGCGTGCTCACCCACGACCCGAAGTTCGACGTGCCGCTGCTCCAGGAGGCCCTGCGCCGCCCGGCCGCCTACATCGGGGCGATGGGCAGCCGGCGCACCCACGACGAGCGACGCGAGCAGTTGGCCGAAGCCGGTCTGACCACGGCCGAGCTGTCCCGGCTGCGCTCGCCGCTCGGACTCGACCTCGGGGCCCGTACCCCCGAGGAGGTCGCCGTCTCCGTGGCCGCCGAGATCGTCGCCCTGCGCTGGGGCGGCAGCGGCGCGCCCTTGACCACCACCGCCGGAGCGATCCACCCGCGTGCCGCCTGACGCCTTCGGGTCGGGCACGTCGGGGAGCTGCACCACGAGTCCACCGTCCCGTCCCGGCCGACGACGCCTCGCACGCGCGCCTCGACATCGAAGGGGTCGCACCCTGTCTGCCACATGTCCCTACCGCTGCGGCAGACGGTGCAGGGTCACCTCGCTCAGTACTCCGTCGGCGACGGTCGCCGTCATATAGGTGCAGCGGGGCTGGCGGCGGCGGTCGGTCGGGGAACCGGGATTGAGCAGGCGCAGGCCGGTCGGGGCGGTGGTGTCCCAGGGGATGTGGCTGTGGCCGAAGACCAGCACGTCGAGGTCGGGGAAGCGGGCGGCGCAGCGGGCCTCGCGGCCCTGGGCGGGGCCGGTCTCGTGCACGACGCCGAAGCGCAGGCCGCCCAGCTCGGCGTACGCCACTTCGGGCAGTCGCGCCCGCAGCCGCGGGCCGTCGTTGTTGCCGTGGACCGCGACGAGCCGCCGGCTTCGGCTCTCCAGGAGGTCCAGAGTGGCGGTGTCCACCCAGTCGCCGGCGTGGAACACGACGTCCGCGTGCGGGAGTTCGGCCAGCAGCTGGTCCGGGAGCCGCGCGGCACGCTTCGGGAGGTGGGTGTCGGCCACCATCAGCACGCGCACAGGGCCAACGTAACCCGAGGCGGCGGACGACCGGCGGCGGAAGGCGGTCGGCGCGTCATCCGGACATATTAATCAGGTGAAACTGAACAGTTCCAGCTGGACAGTCACGGCTGTCGGCCCTACGCTGGCCGCATGGCTGACATCTCCGATTCCGCCGCCCGCGCCGCGCGCGATCTGCGCGTGGTCTTCAGCCGGCTGCGGCGTCGTATCCGCGAGGTCGCGCAGGACACCGACCTCAGCCCGTCGCAGGAGTCGGCGCTCACCCTGGTCGGCAAGCACGGGGCCGCCACGGCCAGCGCGCTCGCCGCCGCCGAGGGCGTGCGCCCGCAGTCGATGGCGACCACACTGGCCGCGCTGGACCAGCACGGTCTGATCCGGCGCGCCCCCGACCCGGACGACGGCCGCCGCCAGCTGGTGACGCTGACCGACGCGGGCCGGGCGCGCATCGAGGGCAACCGGCAGGTGCGTGAGGAGTGGCTGGCCCGCGCCTTCCAGGACCGCTACACCGAGGAGGAGCGGGAGACCGTCCTGAGGGCACTGGAGCTGATGCAACGGCTGTCGCAGACGTGATACCGAGGCTCACCGCACGCGCCGCGCGGGCCACCCGGCCCGCTCCGACCGGATTCGACCGCCGGCTCGTCCCGCCGATGGTCCTCGGATCGGTCCTCAATCCGATCAACTCCTCGATGATCGCCGTGGCTCTCGTGCCGATCGGCGTCGCCTTCGGAGCCCCACCCGCCGAGACCGCCTGGCTGGTCTCGGCGCTCTACCTGGCCACGGCGGTCGGGCAGCCCGTCATCGGCCGTCTGGTGGACATGTACGGCCCGCGCAGGCTCTACCTCGCCGGTACGGCCCTGGTCGGCATCGCCGGCGTGCTCGGCGCCCTCGCCCCCTCGCTGGGCGCGCTGATCGCGGCCCGCGTCCTGCTCGGTCTCGGGACGTCGGCGGCGTACCCGGCGGCCATGCGGCTGACCCGCAGCGAGGCCGAACGCACCGGGCAGGACAGCCCCGCGGGCGTGCTGGCCGCGCTGGCCGTCGCCAACCAGACGGTGGCCGTCGTCGGGCCCGCGCTCGGCGGACTGCTGATCGGCCTGGGCGGCTGGCGTGCCGTCTTCACCGTCAACGTGCCGCTCTCGGCGGCCTGTCTGGTGCTCGGCGCGCTGCGGCTGCCCCGGTCCGAGACCCGGCGGCGCAGCGTCGACGTGCCCGGCATGGCCCTGTTCGCGCTGGTACTGGTCGCGTTGATGCTGTTCCTGATGCACCCGAGCGCCGACCGCTGGTACCTGCCGTTGCTGTCCGCCGCCGCGGCCGCCGGATTCACGGTGCGCGAGCTGCGGGTGCCGGACCCCTTCGTCGATCTGCGCGTCCTCGGCGGCAACGGCCCGCTGCTCACCACCTACCTGCGCCAACTCCTCGCCTACACCACCTCCTACGCCTTCATGTACGGCTACACGCAGTGGCTGGAGCAGGGGCGCGGGCTCGGCGCCTCCACCGCCGGCCTCGCGCTGCTGCCGCTGTCGGCGACCGCGCTGATCGTGTCGACGCTCACCGGACGTCGGGAGGCGGTGCGCGCCAAACTGCTCGTCGGCTCAGTGCTCCAGATCGTGGGCTGCGCGCTACTGCTCGTCGTGCGCGCCGACAGCGCGCTGTGGCTGCTGCTCGCGATCGGTGCCCTGCTCGGCATCCCGCAGGGCCTCATCGGCCTGGCCACGCAGAACGCCCTGTACCGGCAGGCGGATCCGGAGCGGATCGCCTCCTCGGCCGGGCTGCTGCGGACCTTCATGTACCTCGGCGCGCTGGGCTCGTCCGCCGCCACCGCGGCGTTCTACCCGCACCGCGCCGACACGGCCGGGCTGCACGGCCTGGCCCTGTTCATGCTCGCCGGCTGCGTCCTGTTGCTGGCGACGACCCTGCCGGACCGTTCCCTCGGCCGGCTCACCCCCTCGTCCGTCACCACCCCTGGAAAGGCCTGACCGACTCATGTCGCTCACCACGCTCGACCCCCGTACCGCCCTCGTCGCGATCGACCTGCAGAACGGCATCACGGCGATGCCGACCCAGCCGTACACCGGCCCCGAGGTCGTCGCGCGCACGGCCGAACTCGCGGACGCCTTCCGCGCCCGGAACCTGCCCGTGGTCCTGGTCCGCGTCTCCTTCGCCGCCGACGGCGGGGACGTCCTGCCCGGCCGCACCGAGCAGCAGGTCCGCGGCCTCGCCTTCCCCGAGGGCTGGGACGTCATCGTCGACGAACTGTCCGGCCACGCCGGCGACATCCACGTCACCAAGCACAACTGGAGCGCCTTCCACGGCACCGACCTGGAGGTCCAGCTGCGCCGCCGCGGCATCACGCAGATCGTGCTGACCGGTGTCGCGACCAGCATCGGCGTGGAGTCCACCGCGCGCGACGCCTACGCCCACGGCTACCACGTCACCCTGGCCACCGACGCGATGGCCGACGCCTCCGCCGAGGCGCACGCGAACAGCGTCGAGCGGATCTTCCCGCGCCTCGGCGAGAGCGGTACGACGGCCGAGATCCTGGAGCTGCTCGCCAAGACCCACGCCACCGCCTGACCCGACCGGCCGAGCCGGCTCCTTGCCGCGGGATTCCCGTACGTCCGGCGCGAGGGGCCGGCTCAGCGCACGCTCCGCTCCTTCAGCGGCTCCCACCAGGCGCGGTGGTCCCGGTACCAGGCGACGGTCTCGGCGAGCCCGGTGGTGAAGTCGCGGCGCGGGCGGTAGCCGAGTTCGTCGCGGGCCTTGCTCCAGTCCACCGAGTAGCGCAGGTCGTGGCCCTTGCGGTCGGGGACGTGGGCCACGCGGTCCCAGCCCGCCCCGCACGCGTCGAGGAGCAGTCCCGTCAGCTCCCTGTTGCTCAGCTCGGTGCCGCCGCCGATGTTGTAGACCTCGCCGGGACGTCCCCCGGTGCGCACGAGGTCGATGGCGTGGCAGTGGTCGTCGACGTGCAGCCAGTCGCGGACGTTGCGCCCGTCGCCGTAGAGCGGCACCTTCAGGCCGTCGAGCAGGTGCGTGACGAAGAGCGGGACGATCTTCTCGGGGAACTGGTGCGGGCCGTAGTTGTTGGAGCAGCGAGTGACCCGGACGTCCAGGCCGTGGGTGCGGTGGTGGGCGAGGGCCAGCAGGTCCGCGGAGGCCTTGGAGGCGGAGTACGGCGAGCTGGGGGCCAGCGGGTGGGTCTCCGGCCAGGAGCCGGTGTCGAGGGAGCCGTAGACCTCGTCCGTGGAGATGTGCACGAACGGCCCGACGCCGTGCCGGAGGGCCGCGTCCAGCAGGGTCTGGGTGCCGAGCACGTTGGTGCGCACGAACTCCCCCGCGCCCTGTATCGACCGGTCGACGTGCGACTCGGCGGCGAAGTGCACGACCTGGTCGGTGTCGGCCATCAGCTTGTCCACCAGGCCGGTGTCACAGATGTCGCCGTGCACGAAGTCGAGACGGGGGTGGCCGAAGGGGAGGTTGGTGAGCGTGCCGGCATAGGTGAGCCTGTCCAGCACGGTGACGCGGGGCGCCTCGGGCGAGTCGTCGGCGAGGAGCGTACGGACGTAGCGGGAGCCGATGAACCCGGCGGCGCCGGTGACGAGGAGTTTCATGGACGGACGTGCACCTTGCTGTGGTCTGCGGGGACGAGTCGGCGGGCCGCCACCCTAACCGCGACCGGCCGGATCCGGCCTCTGCCCCTGTGCGGGGAGCGTCACGACGGCACGGCTGCGCCGCCCGCGGGAGTTTGTCGGGAGGGAGTCCCGGGTAGCGTGACGCGCGATGACGGAACTATCGGAAATGTCGGAAATCGATGAGGTTGTCGCGCGGTACACGGCGCCCGCACCGCGCCCCGGCCGCACCCTGCTGCGCTGGATCGCCACCGCCGACCACAAGGTGATCGGCCGGCTCTACATGGTCACCGCGTTCTGCTTCTTCCTGTTCGCCGGGCTGCTCGCCCTCGCCATGCGCGCGGAACTGGCCCGGCCGGGCCTGCAGTTCCTGAGCGAGCAGGGCTACGACCAGTTCTTCACGATCCACGGCACGATCATGATGCTGCTGTTCGCGACCCCGATGTTCGCCGGTTTCGCCAACGCCGTGATGCCGCTGCAGATCGGCGCGCCCGACCTGGCCTTCCCGCGGCTGAACGCGATGTCGTACTGGATGTATCTGTTCGGCGGCCTGATGGTGGTCTCCGGTTTCCTGGTGCCCGGCGGGGCGGCGGCCTTCGGCTGGTTCGCCTACGCGCCGCTGAACAGCGCCTACTTCTCCCCCGGCGCGGGCGGTGACCTGTGGGTGATGGGGCTGGTGGTCTCGGGTGTGTCGACGACGCTGACCGCGGTGAACTTCGTGGCCACGATCCTGTCCCTGCGCGCACCGGGCATGACGATGTTCCGGATGCCGATCTTCACCTGGAACGTGCTGTTCACCTCGGTCCTGATCCTGCCCGCGTTCCCGGTGCTCACGGCGGCGCTGCTGGTGCTGGAGGCGGACCGGAAGTTCGGGGCGCACGTCTTCGACGCGGCGAACGGCGGCGCGCTGCTGTGGCAGCACCTGTTCTGGTTCTTCGGGCATCCGGAGGTGTACATCGTGGCGCTGCCGTTCTTCGGGATCGTCTCGGAGATCCTCCCGGTGTTCTCCCGCAAGCCGCTGTTCGGCTATCTGCCGATGGTCGGGGCCACGATCGCGATCACCATGCTGTCGGCGGTGGTGTGGGCGCACCACATGTTCGCCACCGGCGCGGTGCTGCTGCCGTTCTTCTCCGTCATGTCGTTCCTGATCGCCGTGCCCACCGGCATCAAGTTCTTCGCCTGGATCGGGACGATGGTCCACGGCTCCGTGTCGTTCGAGACGCCGATGCTGTGGTCGCTGGGATTCCTGGTGTCCTTCCTGCTCGGCGGGCTGAGCGGAGTGCTGATCGCCTCGCCGCCGCTGGACTTCCATCTGACGGACACCTACTTCATCGTGGCCCATCTGCACTATGTGCTGTTCGGCACCGTGGTGTTCGCGATGTTCGCCGGGTTCTACTTCTGGTGGCCGAAGTTCACCGGGAAGATGCTGGACGAGCGGCTCGGCAAGCTGCACTTCTGGCTGCTGTTCCCGGCGTTCCAGCTGACCTTCCTGGTGCAGCACTGGCTCGGCGAGGCCGGCATGCCGCGCCGGTACGCGGACTATCTGCCCGAGGACGGCTTCACCCTGCTCAACAGCCTGTCCTCGGCGGGCGCGTTCCTCCTGGGCGTCTCCACCCTGCCGTTCCTGTACAACGTCTGGCGCACCGCCGCCACGGGAGTGCGGGTCGCCTCGGACGACCCATGGGGGTGGGGGCGGAGCCTGGAGTGGGCGACGTCCTGTCCCCCGCCGCGGCACAACTTCCTGGCGCTGCCCCGGGTGCGCTCGGAGTCGCCCGCCTTCGACCTGCACCACCCGGAGATCGTGCGCCGGGCCGACGAGGAGGGCGTCCGGTGAGGGCGGAGGCGATGCTGTTCGGCGGGGTCGCGGTGTTCTTCGGCGGGTCCGCGGCGCTGTACGGGGTGTGGTCGCAGGACGCGACGGGCACGGTCGCGCTGGTCGTCGCGTGCGCGATGGCCGCACTGGTCGCGTTCTTCTGCCTGATCCAGTACGTGCGCCGGGGAACGCGGGCGCAGGACCGCGCCGACGCGGAGGTGGCGGACGCGGCCGGGCCGGTGGCGTTCTTCCCCGACGAGAGCCCGTGGCCGATCGTCGTCGCGCTCGGTTTCGCGGTGACGGCGACCGGGGTGGTCTTCGGACTGTGGCTGTTCCTCATCGGTCTGGGCGTTCTGGCGCGCGGGGTGTACGGGATGGTGTTCCAGTACGCGCACCGATGAGCGCCCTGCGCGGGGCGCCCGGCCGGAACGCCGCGACGGGCTCGTGGTCGCTCTCGTAGCCGCCGGTGACGCTCTGCCGGATCTCTCCCGTGGGCACGCCGTCGGCCAGCCGCTCGCTCTCGGCCGCCGTCAGGGCCCGGCACAGCCACCGGGTCACCAGGAAGGCGAGGAGGGGGGCCGCGATCAGGGCGACGCGCAGCACCCAGGTAAGGCCGTTGACGGAGATGCGGAAGGTCTGGGCGACGACGTCGTTGCCGCCGGCCAGCAGCAGCACGCCGTAGAAGACCGTGCCCGCCACGCCGAGGCCGGTGCGCACGGGCCGCTCGCGGGGGCGGTCGCACAGGTGCCACTCGGTGCGCCACTCCCCCGTCAGGCGCTGCTCCACGAACGGGTAGGCGTACAGCACGGCGAACAGCAGGCCCGGCAGGACGATCGCGGGGAGCAGCACGTTCCACATGAGGGTGTGGCCCGCGACGTTCGTCTCCCACGCCGGGACCAGCCGCAGCGCGCCCTCCAGGAAGCCGACGTACCAGTCCGGCTGGGAGCCGGTGGAGGCCTGGTCGGGGCGGTAGGGGCCGTAGTTCCAGACCGGGTTGACCTGGGCGAGGCCGGCGAGGAGCACCAGCAGGCCGGTGGCGATGACGGCCAGGCCGCCGGAGGAGGCGGTGAACTGCGGGAAGAACGGCTTGCCGACGGCGTTGCGCTGGGTGCGGCCCGGACCGCGCCACTGGGTGTGCTTGAGGTGCACCACCAGGATCAGGTGCACGGCGACCAGGGCGATCAGGGCCCCCGGAAGCAGCAGGACGTGTGCCGGGTACAGGCGGGTGACGATGTCGTGGCCCGGATACTGGCCGCCGAACACGAAGAAGGCCGCGTACGTGCCGACCACCGGGATCGACAGCATGATGCCCTGCGCGATCCGCAGCCCGGTGCCGGAGAGCAGGTCGTCGGGGAGCGAGTAGCCGGCGAAGCCCTCGGCGAGCGAGACCACGAACAGGGTCAGACCGATCACCCAGTTCAGCTCGCGGGGCCGGCGGAAGGCGCCGGTGAAGAAGATCCGCAGCAGGTGTACGCCGATCGCGGCGACGAAGACCAGCGCGGCCCAGTGATGGGTCTGCCGCATCAGCAGTCCGCCGCGCACGTCGAAGCTGATGTGCAGGGTGGAGTCGAAGGCGGCCGACATGCGCACGCCGCGCAGTGGCGCGTAGGGGCCCGCGTAGACGACCTCGCGCATCTCCGGCTGGAAGAACAGGGTCAGCCAGACCCCGGTCAGGATCAGCACCAGCAGGCTGTAGAGGGCCAGTTCGCCGAGCAGGAAGGACCAGTGGTCGGGGAACGCCTTGCGCAGCAGTGCGCCGCCCTCGAGCGCGGGCAGCCGGGCGTCCGCCGCGTCCACCAGCCGCTCGGCACGGCGGCCGGCACGATTCATGCGTCCTCGGGCTCCGCCGCCGCGCGGGCCACCTCGGCCTCGACCTCGGGGCGCGGCCGGCCGGTCTCCTTCGCGTAGTCGCTCAGTGCGGTCTGCACGTCCCGTTCCAGGTCCCGCCAGGCGCGCAGCGCGGTCTCGTAGGTGCCCGACTGGGCGCCGGTCATGCCCCGCTCGGCCGGCGGGCCGTAGGCTTCCCGCAGTTCCTCGACCGTGGTGTGGGCCGCGTCCGCCGCGCGCTGCTTCTGCACGAGTTCTTCGAAGGTGTTCGGCACACCGATCGACCCTAGGTACCGCCGCCCTGACATGCCCTTCCGACCTGCCGAAACGCCCCCGCGAACGCACCCGAGTGGCCGTCAGCCGCCCCCCGCGGGACCGGCCGTGGCCGGTCAGCCGTCCGGGGCGGAGCCGCGGGGCGGCCGTTCGGCGAGCGCGAGGTCCGCCCACACCTGTTTGCCGCCGCTGACCGGGAGCGTGCCCCAGGCCGCCGACACCGCCTCCACCAGGAGGATGCCCCGGCCGCCCGTGGCCTCCCAGCCGATGCTGGGGGGCTTGACGGGGCTGCGCGGGGAGGAGTCGGCGACGGCGAGCCGCAGCCGGTGGTTGATCAGGCTCATGTCGAGGCGGACCTGGCCGTCGGTGTGCACGAGGGCGTTGGTGACGAGTTCGGAGACCACGAGCAGTGCCGTGTCGAGGGTGTCCTGCGGGACGTCCCAGCCGCGCAGGGTGCGCCGGGTGAAGCGGCGGGCGTGCCGGACCGCCTCGGGTACCCGCCACACCGTCCAGCTCTCGCGCAGCGGGCGTACGGCCATGCCGTCGTAGCGCATCAGCAGCAGGGCGACGTCGTCGGCGCGACGGGCACCGGTGAGCAGCGCGTCGGCGGCCAGCCCGAGGTGCGCGGGGTCGGCGGCGGCCAGCTCGGCGGCGAACCGGTCCATGCCGACGTCGATGTCGGCGTCCGGCGACTCCACCAGCCCGTCGGTGGTCAGCGCGATCACCGTGCCGGGCAGCAGCCGCAGCGGGGTCATCGGGAAGTCGGCCTGGCCGAGCACACCGAGCGGGGGCCCGCCCTCGGCCCGGACGATCTCCGTGGTGCCGTCCGGGTGGCGCAGCACGGGCTGCAGATGTCCGGCCCGCACCACCCAGGCGGTGCCCTGCTCGATGTCGACGTCGACATAGGTGCAGGTGGCGAACAGGTCGGTCTCCATCTCCAGCAGCAGCCGGTTGGCGTGCGCCACGACCACGTCCGGCGCGTGGCCCTCGGCGGCGTAGGCGCGCAGCGCGGTGCGCATCTGGCCCATCAGCGTGGCGGCGCCCGCGTTGTGGCCCTGCACATCGCCGATGACGAGGGCGACGTGATGGTCGGCGAGCGGGATCACGTCGTACCAGTCGCCGCCGACCTCCAGGCCCGCCGTGGTCGGCAGGTACCGGGCGACGGCGACCGCACCGGGCAGCCGGGGCAGCCGGCGCGGCAACAGGGTGCGCTGGAGCATGCCGACGAGTTCGTGCTCGGCGTCGAAGGCGTGGGCACGCAGCAGGGCCTGGCCGGTGAGGCCCGCGCAGGCGGTGAGGAGGGCGCGTTCGTCGGCGCCGAAGTCGTGCGGGCGGTCCCAGCCGATCAGACAGGCGCCGGCCATGCGGCCGCCGGCGGGCAGCGGCAGCACGGCGAGGCCGCCGGGGCCGACCTCGGCGAGGGCGGGTTCCAGCGGGCTGCCGGCCGGCCAGATCCGGGCGCGGCCCTCGCGCAGCGCGGCGGCCAGCGTGGGCATCGCGCGCACCGGCGCGTCCGGCCATTCGGTGCGCCATTCGCTGCGCCACAGCTCGGGCCAGGCCTCGGGGCCGGGCGGGTCGAGGACGGTGACGACCAGCCGGTCGTTCTCCAGTTCGGCGAGCGCGATCCGGTCGGCCTGCAGCGGCCCGCGCAGCGCGGCGACGACGGCTTTGCCGACGTCCTTGACGGTGCCCGCGGTGGCGAGCGCGGCGGCCAGGCGCTGCACCCGGGCCACGTCGGTGACGTCGGAGCGCAGGGTGGAGGCGTCGGCGACGGTGCCGACGAGCCGGGCGGCACGGCCCTCGCCGCCGGGCAGCAGCCGGCCGCGCAGCCGCAGCCAGGTGGGCGGGCCGGAGGGCTGCAGGATGCGGAACTCCAGCTCGCGGTCGCCGATGGACATGTGGTCGGCCTCGACGACGGACATCAGCGCGGGCAGGTCTTCCGGCACCGTGCGCCCGAGCAGGGTCTCGACACGGCCGTCGAAGGCGTCCCGGCCGAGCCCGAACAGCCGCAGGATGTCGTCGCCGACCTCGACCCGGCCGCTGTCCATGGCCAGGCTGAAGGCGTCCGGTGGCAGCTCACCGCCGTCGCCCGCGAGAGCGGCCGGGACGGGGACGGCGACCGCGCGGGCGATCAGCTCCAGGCAGGCGCGGTCGTCGGGGCCGAAGCCGCCGGGGCGCTCGGTGACGGCCAGCAGGCAGCCGGCGCCCGCCGGGCCGAGCGGGAGCACGGCCACGGAGAAGTCCGGGGACGGGGTGCGCCGGGCCTCGGGGCAGTCGGCCAGTTCCGCGGGGCCGAGCCGGACCGGGTGGCCGGTGCGGTGCGTCTCGGCGACCGGGGAGCCGCCGGTCGCCGGATAGCCGTCGCGGAGCCCGTACAGGGTGCGCGGCAGGCCCGCCGACTCGGCGAGGAGCAGCTGGGACGGGTCGTCGCCCGGCGTGTACACCCCGACGAAGGCGGCCCCGGCCAACACCAGCGCCTGTTCGAGGACCCGGCGCAGCCGGTCCGGCGTGGCGGGTGCCGCGGTGAGGGTGTCCAGGGCGGCTTCGGCACGCTCCGGCGCCGTTCGCGTTCCGCTGACCGCAGCGCCCTCACTGACCACGTTCGCCATTACAGCGCGTACGGGCCTGCCGCGCAGCCCCTGTGGACCCTCCGGATGCTCCGGGACGTCCGGTTCGTTCGAAAGGCGCCGAACGCATCTTGACTCGTGCGTTCCGCACGGTGCCCTCGTGACAGACGTGACTGTCCGCGACCTTCCGGCTCCTGTCAGTGTCTTCTCCGGTCACACGACGAGGGGCGGAGGCGCATGGACAAGCGGTACGAGGTGTACGCGCTCGCCGACGGACACTTCTACGACACGCCGGACCGGCTCGCGGGGGCGGGCGGGGATCCGGCACCGCTGTTCGCGACGGCGTGTCGCACCGTCCCGGCGAACTGGCACGCGGCACGTTCCGGGGACTGGCTGACGCTGACCCCGACGGCCGCCGACGGCGCGCCGCTCGACGCGCCGGCTCAGGGCTGGAAGATCCACTCCTCGGCGACCGCCGCGAACGCGGAACGGATCGCCGCCCTCGTGTGGGACTACTGCGTGCCGCGCCGCATCCCCTTCAAGTTCGTGCCGGGTCCGCACCTGTTGCACCTGCGCAACGCCAAGTACGCGGGCCGCGACACCAGCGGCAAGTTCGTCACGGTCTACCCCGCGGACGAGGCGCAGCTGCACCGGACGCTGAGTGAACTGGGCGCGCTGCTGCAGGGTTTCGAGGGTCCGTACATCCTCACCGACCTGCGCTGGCACGACGGTCCGCTCTATGTCCGCTACGGCGCCTTCGCCCGCCGGTACGTCGTCGACGAGCGCGGTTCGCTGGTCCCCGCGGTCACCGACGGCGAAGGCCGGCTGGTGCCGGACCGGCGGGCCCCGTCCTTCCAGGTGCCGGCCTGGGTGACGCTGCCGGAGTTCCTGCGGCCGCACCTCCAGGCCCGCAACACCACGACGGTCGGTGACCTGCCGTACCGCATCGACAAGGCGCTGCACTTCTCCAACGGCGGCGGGGTGTACGCCGGTACCGACACCCGGGACGGGCGGCGGGTGGTGCTGAAGGAGGCACGGCCGCACGCGGGGCTCGCCGCCGACGGCGCGGACGCGGTGGCCCGGCTGGAACGCGAGAAGGCGGCGCTGGAGCGGGTCGCCGGGACCGGTGCGGTGCCCGAGGTGCGGGACTGGTTCACCCTCGGCGACCACCGGTTCCTGGTCATGGACCACCTGGCGGGCCGTACGCTCAACTCCTTCTTCGCCGAACGGCATCCGCTGCTCACGCCCGACCCGGACCCGGCGCGGATCGCCGCGTACACGGCGTGGGCGCTGCGGATCAACGCGGCGGTGGAGCGGGCGGTGGCGGCGGTGCACGCGCGCGGGCTCGTCTTCAACGACCTGCACGTGTTCAACATCATGGTGGCCGAGGACGAGGAGTCGGTCTTCCTCATCGACTTCGAGGCCGCCGCTCCCGCCGAGGAGCATGCCCGGCAGACCGTCGCCCACCCCGGCTTCTTCGCCCCGCCGGACCGCCGCGGCACCGACGTCGACCGCTATGCCCTGGCCTGTCTGAGGCTCGCCCTGTTCCTGCCGGTGACCACGCTGTTCGTGGTGGACCGCGGCAAGGCCGCGCATCTCGCCGAGGTGATCGCCGAGCAGTTCCCGGACGTACCGCGCGCCTTCCTGGACGAGGCGGTCGCGGAGATCACCCGGGACGCCTCGGGCGGACGGCGCAGCCGCCCGGCCCCGCCGGTGGTCCCCGGTGACTGGCCCTACAGCCGGGACTCGATGGTGAAGGCGATCCTCGCCTCCGCCACCCCGGAACGCACCGACCGGCTCTTCCCGGGTGACATCGCCCAGTTCTCCGACGGAGGCGGACTCGGGCTCGCGCACGGCGCGGCCGGCGTGCTCTACGCGCTCCACGCGTCCGGGGGCGGCCGCTACGACGAGGGCGAGCGCTGGCTGCTGGACCGCACCGCACCGCCCCCGCCCGGCACCCCGCTCGGCCTGTACGACGGTCTCGCGGGCGTCGCCCTGGTGCTCGAGCGACTCGGCCACCGGCAGCGGGCGTTGGACCTGATCGACGGCGTCCTGCGGGAGAACTGGCGCAACCTCGCCGCCGACCTGTACGGCGGACTCGCCGGGCTCGGCCTGGTCCTGGACCGGCTCGCGGACACGACCGGCGAGGCCGCCCTGCGCCAACACGCCGCCGAGGCCGCCGACATCCTCCTACGGCGGCTGGCCGAACCGGTCCCGGACACCCCGCGCCGGCGCGCCGGACTGCTGCGCGGCGCGAGCGGGCCCGCGCTGTTCCTGCTGCGGCGGTACGAGCAGACCGGTGACGGCCGCTGCCTGCAGGCGGCGGGCGTGGCGCTGCGCCGGGATCTGGACTGCTGTGTCACCCAGAAGGCGGGCGGCGGCCTGGAGGTGGACGAGGGCTGGCGGACGCTGCCCTACCTCGGCGACGGCAGCGTAGGGATCGGCCTGGTCCTCGACGATCATCTGGCGCACTCGCGGCACGTCGAGTTCGAGCGCGCCCGAGCAGCCATCCTGACCGCCGCCACCTCCCGTTTCTACGCCCAGCCCGGCCTCTTCCAGGGTCGCGCCGGAATGATCCTGCACCTCGCCCGCAGCTCGGCGCCGGAAGCGGGTCCGCAGCGGCTGGAGCAGCAGATCGCGGGGCTCGGCTGGTTCGCGATGGACTACCAGGGCCAACTGGCCTTCCCCGGGCACCAGATGATGCGCCTCTCCATGGACCTCGCCACCGGCACGGCGGGCTGTCTGCTCGCACTCGCCGCGGCCCGCGACGGCGCCCGCACGGCACACCTGCCCTTCCTCCCGCCGCCACCGGCGGCCTCCACACGCGGCTCCGCGCTCTGACGGAGTCGTGACACCACCCCGTCCCCGAACCAAGGGAAAGGACCACCACCATGGCACTTCTCGACCTGCAGACCCTCGAGTCCGACGAGCACAACGGCGGCGGCGGCGCGAGCACGCTGAGCCTGCTCTCCTGCGTCTCCGCGGCGAGCGTCCTGCTCTGTCTCTGACCGGGCCGCTGAGTCAACGGCTCCGGACGGCTCCCTCCCGTGCGGGAGGGGCCGTCCGGAGCCTTCCCGTTCCGGTCCGACCCGAGCGAGGCCCCCGCCGATGAACTCCCGCCACGACAGCGCCGCTTCGGCGCCCGGCCGTACCCTCTCACGCGCGGTGCTGCGCCAGGGCGGCGCCCGCTGTGCCGCGCTGTGCGCCGTGAGCACGGCCGCCACGGCTGCCGGGCTGCTGCTGCCCGCACTGCTCGGCCACACCCTGGACCTGCTGCTGGCCGGCGCCCCGGTCGCCCGCTGGGTCGGCGGCTGTGCCGGTGTCGTCCTGCTGCTGGCCCTGCTGGACGGCTGCGCGAGCGTGCTCGGCGGCGTCTGCGACGCACAGGCCACCGCATGGCTGCGCGGCCGGCTCACCGGACATGTCCTGGCGCTGGGCCCGCGCGCCGAGGCCCGGTTCGGCGCCGGCGACCTGGTGGCGCGGCTGATCGGCAACGCCGCGCAGGCCGGGACGGCGCCGGGCGCGCTGGCCGCGCTGCTCGCCGCCCTCGCCGGGCCCGTCGGGGGTGTGGTGGCGCTCGGCCTCATCGACCCGTGGCTGGCGGCCGTGCTCCTCGCGGGAGCGCCGGTACTGGCCCTGCTGCTGCGCGCCTTCGCCCGGGACACCTCGGCGTGCGTGGCCGACTACCAGCGGGTGCAGGGCCGGATCGCCGGCGCGCTCGCGGAGGCGGTCGGCGGCTTCCGTACGATCCGGGCCGCGGGCGCCGAGGACCGCGAGACGGCCCGGATCCTGGCCCCGCTGCCCGAACTGTCGCGTGCCGGGCACCGCATGTGGCGGGTGCAGGGCCGGGCCGCGGCGCGGGCGGTCACCGTGGCACCGCTGCTGAACCTGGGTGTGCTGGCGGTGGCCGGGCTGCTGCTGGCCCGGCACCGGCTGTCGGTGGGCGAGGTGCTGGCCGCCTCCCGGTACGCGGTGCTCGCCACGGGCGTCGGCGTGCTCGTCGGGCAGCTGGCCGTACTCGGCCGGGCCCGCGCGGCCACCGGCCGGCTCGCCGAGGTGCTGGCCGAGCCCGCCCCCGGCCACGGCACCGGCGGGCTGCCGCCCGGCAACGGCCGGCTGGAGCTGCGGGCGGTCGGCGCGCTCCGGGGCGGACGTACCGTCCTGGACGCGGTCGACCTGACCGTGCCGGGCGGCACCACCCTTGCGGTCGTGGGCCGTTCCGGCGCCGGCAAGTCCCTGCTCGCACAGATCGCCGGCCGGCTCGCCGACCCCGACGCGGGCGAAGTGCTCCTCGACGGCGTCCGGCTGCGCGACCTCGCCCACGGCGAGCTGCGCGACGCCGTCGCCTACGCCTTCGAGCGCCCCGCCCTGCCGGGCACGACCATCGAGGACACCATCGCCTTCGGACGCACGGCTGCCACGCCGGACGCCGTACGGGCCGCCGCCCGCCGCGCCCACGCCGACGACTTCGTGCGGCGCCTTCCCGACGGTTACGCCACCCGCACCGCCGACGCGCCCCGCTCCGGCGGCGAGTCCCAGCGCCTCGGCCTCGCCCGCGCCTTCGCCCACGGCGGCCGGCTGCTGATCCTCGACGACGCCCTGTCCAGCCTCGACACGGTCACCGAGCACCGGATCACCGAGACCTTGCTGGCCGCCGACGCGGGCCGTACCCGCCTGCTGATCGCCCACCGCGCGACGACCGCGGCCCGCGCGGACCGGGTCGCCTGGCTGGACGCCGGCCGGGTCAGGGCGGTCGGGACACACCGGGAGCTGTGGCGGGAGGCGGAGTACCGGGCGGTGTTCGCGGGCGACGCCGCAGCGGACGCCGGCGTCGGGGACGAGGCCGGGACGGAGGCGCGGAGCTGATGCACGTGCGCGGGCGGGCGGGCCGGTTTCTGCGGGCGCGGTGGCGGGTGCTGGTCCGGCTCGGTGCGTGGTCCGTGCTGGAGGCGGGGCAGACCTTCGTCGTCGGATACGCCCTCGCGCGGGCCCTGGACACCGGCTTTCTGGCCGGGAACGCGCGAACCGGCCTGCTGTGGCTGGGGGCCGCGGGGCTCGCCGTGTGCGCCGCGGCGTACGGGACCGGGAGGGTGTACGGCGTGGTCGCCGCGCTGGTCGAGCCGGTCCGGGACCGGCTGGTGCGGGCGGTGGTCGCGCGCGGGGTGCGGGAGGCGGACGCGGGGGCGCTGTCCGGCCTCACCCAGCAGGTGGAGATCGCCCGGGACACGCTCGCCGGTGTGGTGATGGTGACCCGTTCGTTCCTGTTCACCGCCGTCGGCGCCCTGATCGGTCTGTGTTCGCTGGCCCCGCTGCTGCTCGCGGTCGTCGTGCCCCCGCTGCTCGCCGGGGTGGCCCTGTTCGCCGCGACGCTGCGAGCGCTGGCCCGGCGGCAGGAGGCGTTCCTCGCCGCCGACGAGGCGCTGGCCCAGGAGCTGGGCGCGGTGGTTCCGGCACTGCGGGACGTCACCGCGTCCGGCGCCGAGGAGCGTGTCGCCGACACCGTAGGGGAACGCATCGAGGCGGAACTGCGCACCGCGCGCGCCCTGGCCCGCCTGGGCACCGCCCGGGTGGCCGCCCTGGCGGTGGGCGGCGAACTGCCGGCGGTCCTGCTGCTGGTCACCGCGCCCTGGCTGCTCCGCCACGGCGTCACCCCGGGCGCCCTCGTCGGCGCGCTCGCCTACGTCACACAGTCCCTGCTCCCGGCCCTGAACAACCTCGTCCACGGCCTCGGCACCAGCGGCTCCCGTCTGACGGTCGTACTCCGCCGACTGACTGTTCGACGCCCCGAGGGCCCTGAGACGGCGACCCCCCTCCCCTCTGCCTCCGAGGTCCCCTCGGGCGCACGGACCACCGAGCGCGAGCCGGGACGACGGCCCCAGCCCTCACCCGCCCTCTCCCTCGCCGGTGTCACCTTCGCCTACGGACCCGCCGGCGAACCCGTCCTCGACGACTTCGACCTCACCCTCCCCGAAGGCGGCCACCTGGCCGTCGTAGGCCCGAGCGGCATCGGCAAGTCGACGCTCACCGGCCTCGTCGCCGGCCTGCTCACACCGGTGCGCGGCTCGGTTCGGTCGTACGGGCGTCCCGTACGGCCGCCGGAGGCAGCGGCGCCGCGGGCCACCGTGCTCATCCCGCAGGAGGCGTACGTCCACACAGGCACCCTGGCCGAGAATCTGGCGCTCCTGCGCGACCGTCCCGTTCCGGAGGGAGAACTCCTGGCCGCCGCCGACGCGGTCGGGCTGACCCCGCTGCTGGAGAAGCTGGGCGGCCCCGGCGCCACGGTCGCCCCGGCGGAGCTGTCCGCAGGTGAGCGACAGCTCATCGCACTGACCCGCGCCTACCTCTGCACCGCCCCGCTGGCGCTGCTGGACGAGGCGACCTGCCATCTCGACCCGCAGGCGGAAGCGCGCGCCGAGCGGGCCTTCGCGGCGCGTCCGGGCGGCACGCTGATCGTCGTCGCACATCGGATCAGCTCCGCCCGCCGCGCCGCCCGGATCCTCGTCATGGACGGCGCGCGCACCACCTGCGGCACCCACGCGGAGCTGCTGCGCGCCTCGGCGCTGTACCGGGACCTGGCCGGCGCCTGGACGGCCCGTCCGGCACCGGTGCCCCGTTAGTCACACCCACACCTCGCCTCACTCACACCCACCCCTCGCCCCGCGATATGCGAATCGCGTCGACGCGGTTGCGCGCGCCGGTCTTGCGGGTGATCGACGCCATGTAGTTGCGGACCGTGCCGTGGGACAGGTGCAGACTGCCGGCGATCTCCCCGATCGACGCGCCGGCAGCCGCCAGGGACAGCACGCTCAGCTCGCGTCTGGTCAGCGGCATCTGGGCGGCCTTGAGGAACCCGAAGCCCAGTGACGCATCGATGAAACGTTCCCTCCTGGCACCGGACCGGATGGCGCCCACCAGCCGGTCCGGCGAGCCGGCCTTGTCGACGAAGCCGAGCGCCCCCGCCTCGGCGGCGCGCTTCAGCAGCCCCGGCCGGTTCGCCTGGGCCAGCACCACGAGCGCCGGCGGTCTGCCGCCGGTACCCGGCGGGCACAGCTCGCCGAGCGGCGGCACCCCTTGGCCGTCGGCCCAGTCGAGGTCCGCCGCGCACACGTCGGGGCAGAACGACCGCACCCGTGCGTCGGCGTCGCGCCAGGGCGTGTCGTCCACGTCCAGCCCCGGTTCCCTGCGCAGCCACTCGGCCAAGATCGATCGCACCAGACACGCGTCGTGCACCAGAAGCACCCGGATCACTGCCCCGCCCCCTCGCATGGTCCCCCCACGCCCGTTCCTCGTCGTCACTCGCGCTTCGGCGTTCCGCGCCCTGGTCGCCCCTCGCGGCCCGCCGTGTCCCGCACCCTGACCCGGGCGCGGAAAGCGCGTGCCCATTCTTGGGCGCGGTCACCGTCTGCGGGCGCGGAGATCCGGCCATCAGGGTGCGCGGGGGCGCACACGACGCGCCCGTACGCCACCCGCGCTTCCGTTCCACGGGCATGGGCGCGGGCGGACGGGGGTACCGGGAGGTGTCCCCTCGGGAGGGGTCGTGCGCCCGGGCCGAGCCCGCTCGCCGTGCGCGGCGCGCTCCCGCGAGGGAATCTTGTCCCCAGGAGGCGCGACGCTGCCGCGCGAGGAGGTGGTCGCCGTGTCCGACGGGCCCGGGCCGGAGCCGCCACCGGCGGGCGACGAGGTACCCGCAACCCTGCCGGTGCTGTCGCTTGCGCTGGTCTCGATGATGCAGGAGGTGCGCGCGCACTCGGGCGCCGTGTATCTGCTCAGGCCCGACGAATCGGTCCTGGAGATGGCAGTGCACGCGGGCATGCCCCGGGCGTTCGCGGCGCCGTGGGAGCGGGTCGGGCTGAGCGCGCCGATCCCGGTCGCCGACGCGGCGCGCGAGCGGCGGCTGGTGTGGGTGGGCGGCGAGGAGGACATGGCCCGCTGCTATCCGCGTATCGCGGTGGTGCTGCCGTACCCGTTCGCGCTGGCCGCGCTGCCCGTGGCGACGCAGGAGCGGGTCTACGGCGCGGTGTTCGTGACCTGGCCCGGGGCCCATCCGCCGAAGCTGTCCGACGGGGAACGCGACCATCTGTGGGCGGCCTGCGAGCGGCTCGCGCTGCGGCTGGAGCGGGCCGCGGCGGAGGACGGACCGCTGACCGACGAGGGCGACATGGTGGCGACGCCGGTGGCGGGCGTGGCGGAAACGCTGGGCTCGGTGGAGGCGGCGCGGATGGTGTCCCGGCTGCCGTACGGGCTGGTGTCGCTGGATCTGCACGGCCGGATCGCGTTCGTCAACGGGGCCGCGGCCGAGCTGCTCGGCCGATCGACCGGGGAGCTGCTCGGCACACCGCCGTGGGTGTCGGTGCCCTGGCTGAACGACCCGATGTACGAGGACCGCTACCGGGGGGCGCTGCTCAGCCAGCGGGTGACGTCGTTCGTGGCGCTGCGCCCGCCCGGCGAGTGGCTGTCGTTCCGGATGTATCCGAGCACGACCGGGCTCAGCATGCGGATCAGCCGGGTCAAGGCGGTGGCGGAGATCGCCCACGAGGCGCCGCAGACGGACGTGTCCCCGTCCCGGTTGGTGACGATCTCGCAGGTGCTCGGCCTCGCGGGCGCGCTGACCGAGGCGGTCGGGGTGCAGGACGTGGTGCAGCTGGTCTGGGACGAGGTGGCCGCGGCGGTCGGCAGCCGGGCGCTGGCGATCCTCGGCACGCAGGGCGGGCGGCTGCATGTGCTGGGGCACCGCGGGTACTCCGATCCGCACACCGTGGAGCGGTTCCACGGGCTGCCGCTGAGCGAGCGGACGCCGGGCACCCATGTGCTGAACAGCGGGGTGCCGGCGTTCTTCGACTCGCAGGAGGAACTGGAGCGGCTGTATCCGGGCCGTGAGGAGACTCCGGACGGCTTCGCGGCCTGGGCGTATCTGCCGTTGATCGCGTCCGGGCGGCCGGTGGGCACCTGTGTGCTGGCCTACACCGAACGGCATGTGTTCCCGGCCGACGAGCGGGCCGTGCTGACCTCCCTGGGCGGGCTGATCGCACAGGCGCTGGAGCGGGCCCAGCTCTACGACGCCAAGCACCGGCTCGCGCACGGGCTCCAGCAGGCCCTGCTGCCGCACTCGCTGGCGCCGCCGCCCGGCATCGAGGCGGCCGCCCGCTATCTGCCGGCCACCCACGGCATGGACATCGGCGGCGACTTCTACGACCTGGTGCCGACCCTGCCGCTGACGGCGGCGGTGATCGGGGACGTCCAGGGGCACAACGTGACCGCGGCGGGCCTGATGGGGCAGATCCGCACCGGGGTCCGGGCGTACACCACGGTCGGGCAGGCCCCGCACGAGGTCATGAGCAGCACCAACCGGCTGCTGATCGACCTCGGCACCGAGTTGTTCGCGAGCTGTCTGTATCTGCGGCTGGACCCGGCGCGCGGGCGAGCCGTCATGTCGCGGGCGGGGCATCCGCCGCCGCTGCTGAGACGGCCGGACGGACGGGTGCGGGTGCTGGACCTGGCCGGCGGCCCGCTGCTCGGGATCGACGCGGCCGCGGTGTATCCGACGACCGAGGTGTCCCTCGCGCCCGGATCGGTGCTCGTGCTGTACACCGACGGCCTGGTGGAGGCGCCGACCATCGACATCGAGGACGCGCTGGTCAGCCTCGGCGGGCTGCTGTCGGAGATCGGCGACCAGCCGCTGGAGCAGCTGGCGGACGAGGTCGTCCGGCAGAGCGCGGCGGCCCGGGAGCGGACGGACGACGTGGCGGTACTGCTGCTGCGGGCGCGTGAGCGCACCTGACGGGCTTCGCCAACGGGCCCGGGGAGAGACTGCTGGGTACCGGGGGTGAGACGGTCCGGCCCTCCCGCCAGGGGGGCCGGACCGTTCCCCGCCGCCGACCGGCCCCGCGGGAGAGGCCGGTCGGGGAGTCGCGCGGGCGGGAGCGGCCACGACGGCGCCGCGGTCCGGCGGCGGCGCATCGCGGCGCTCCGCGCCGAGCGGTCAGTGCGAGCCGGTCAGCGACGAACCGTCGCCGGCGGAGCCGGTGCCGGACGGGTCGCTCGCGCCGGATCCGCTGCCGGACGGGTCACCGGCCGAGGCGGACGGGTCGGCGGAGCCGCCGATCTGGTCGCCGCCCGCGCCGGACTGGTCGCCCGCCGAGGCCGACGGGTCGGCGGATCCCGACTGGTCGCCCGCGCCGTTGCCCGCGTTGCCTCCGTTGCCCGCGTTGCCGCCGTTGCCCGCGTTGCCGCCGTTGCCGCCGTTGCCTCCGTTGCCTCCGTTGCCTCCGTTGCCTCCGTTGCCTCCGTTGCCGAGGGTCGCGCCGGTGGCCTGGAGGGCGGCGGTGACCGGCTGGAAGAAGGTCTCTCCGCCGCTGGTGCAGTCGCCGCTGCCGCCGGAGGTGAGGCCGACGGCGCCGCCGTCCTGGGTGAACAGGGAGCCGCCGCTGTCGCCGGCCTCGGCGCAGACGTTGGTCTGGATGAGGCCGTTGACGGTGTCGGTGCCGCCGGGGTTGGTCTCGCTCTGGAAGTTGACGGTGGCGTCGAGGCCGGTGACCTGGCCGTTGTGCAGCCCGGTGGTGGAGCCCATGCGGAACACGGTCTCTCCGACGGTGGCGTCGGCGGCCTGGGTGATCTGCACGGTCTGGCCGTTGCCGGCGTTGACCTCGCTGGGCGCCTGGGTGTTGGGGTCGGTGTACTTGACGAGCGAGAAGTCGTTGCCGGGGAACTTGGCCTGGTCGACGGTGGCGATGGGCTGGCCGTTCTGGGAGTCGGACCAGTCCTTGGCGGCGACCCCGCAGTGACCGGCCGTCAGGAAGGCGGGGCTGCCGTCGGAGGCGGTGACGTTGAAGCCGAGGGAGCAGCGCACGCCGCCCTGCTGGGTCTGGGAGAAGATGGCGTCGCCGCCCGAGACGAAGGTCTTGAAGCTGCCGGCGGACTTCTTCAGGGTCGCCATGCCGGTGCCGAGGCCCTGAACGGTCGACTGCAGTCTGTTCCACTTGGCGCCGGTGACGGTGGAGTCGGCGGTGACGAGGACCTTGTTGGTGCGCGGGTCGACGGCCCAGGAGGTGCCGGGGATCGTCGCCTTGGTCTTCAGCGTCCCGGCCGCGGCCTTGAGGGCGCGGGTGCTGTTCTTCACCTGGCGCACGACAGCGCCCGCGTTCTTCGCCTGGGCGATCACATTGTGGTCGCCGCTGACCACATTGACGACGAGTTGCTGCTTGGCACTGTCGTAGTACGACCCGGCGAAGGCGTCACCGAGGATCTTCTGGACCTGGGCTGCGACGCCGGAGGCCTGGGTGGCCTTCAGCGTCCTGGCGCTGCCGGTCGCCGCAGCGTTCGCGTCGTTCTTGTCCTGTGAGGCGTTGGCGTTCGGCAGCAGGAGGGCCGCCGCTCCGAGCGCCGCGACACCGCCCACCGCTATCGCTGCCTTGCGCTTGGGCATTCGCTTGTGACTCAAACTTCTCGACCTCCTGGGACGGGGGGCCTGCCGCTGACGGGCAGTTCGTATCGGGGCGCCTGGTTGGCCGTACGTACGCACCCGCCGGACGGTGTGTTCAATTCCGTTTCGCAACGGCCGTACCGGGCGGGCGAATCGGCCACGCCACGCGTGTCCCGCGGGGCAGCCGGGAACAATCCCCCATATGACGATGACCCCCGCGGAAGCCGACAAGATCCTCTCCGACTGCTTCGCCCCCTGGGTGCTCGATCTCGGGCTGCGCGTCGAGGCGGTGGGCGAGGACCGGGCGGTGCTGCTACTGCCCTGGTCGCAGCGGCTGGCCCGGGAGGGCGGGGGATTGTCGGGGCAGGCGCTGATGGCCGCCGCCGACACGGCGACGGTGATCGCGGTGTCCGGCGCGCGGGGCGGTTTCGTGCCCATGACGACGGTTCAGCAGTCGACGTCGTTCCAGCGGGCGGTGACCGGTTCGGATGTCCGGATCGAAGCGGTCCTGACGAAACTGGGCCGCCGGACGGCCTTTGCGGACATCACCCTGAGCGACGCCGACTCGGGGGCGCTCGCGGCACGGGCGAGCACGGTCTACGCGATTCTGGGCTGACACGGTCCGCTACCGATCAGTAACGGTCCGTTCCGACCATGATGCGGAATCCATGCTTCAGGGAATCTACACATTGAATACTCAACCAAGTCACTGACGCCTTGGGATCTGCACATCCGCGCGCCCCCCGGCACTCCTTTGGCGTGGAGTGCCGGATTCGCCGCCCCGCGGACAAGAGGCCGGACGCACCGATGCCGTGCGGACTGTGAAGGAGTCGCCGACGTGGCGTGCGCACGCCTGCACGGATGAACCCCCGCGTGACTCAAGTGCCCTGGTGAGAGCCCTGTTTGATTGGAAGCCCGCGCCCGCTGCGTGCTTTGATCCATCGCACCGCGGGGGTCGCGGCGGGCTTCCGGAGACGGGGGCCCGGCGCCCGCGGTCGCGGCCGTCCGTCTGTCCCCAGAGGGGGCCGCTCCCCCCTTGTGAAATATCCGTATAGGAAGGGAAGTTCCATCATGAACTCCACCCCCCAGGTTGAGACCGTCGAGATCTCGGACGCCGAGCTGGACAACGTCTCCGGCGGTCTGTCCGTGAACGCCCTCAACACCGTGACCGGCGCCGTCAACGGCATCGCCCCGGTTTCCGGTCTGGTCAACACCGCCATCGGCACCGTCGAGGGCGTCACCGGCCTGAACGTTCAGCCGGTCACCGACCTGGTCGCCGGTCTCTGATCGCACCTCGTCGCAACGGAAGTCCCGGAGCCGCAGCCCGGCTCCGGGACTCTCGGATGCCCTGAAACACCAGCGTCTCTCCCACAGGTGAGGGAAGTTCCGTGCAGTTCCGCCAACAGGCCCTCGCCAAGCTCCAGTCACCGGAAGAGCTGGACCTGCCGGTACGGCTGGCCCGCCCCCAGGGCTGGCTCGCCCTCGGCATCACCGTCGTCGTCATGGCGGCGGCCTCCGTCTGGGCGGTGACCGGTTCGGTCGCCTCCACGGTGGGCGCACCGGCCATCCTCACACACGGGCAGGGCAGCTATCTGCTCCAGAGCCCGGTCTCCGGCCAGGTCACGGCCGTCCTCGCCCGGCAGGGCGAACGACTGCCGGCCGACGCACCCGTGCTCAAGGTCCGTACGGCTCAGGGCGATTCGGTCGTCCGCACGGTCGCCGCGGGCCGCGTCACGGCGCTCGCCGCCACGATCGGACAGATCATCCAGACCGGCACGAACGTCGCCGCCGTGGAGAAGGTCGCACACGCCTCCGACCCGCTGTACGCGACCGTGTACGTGCCAGCCGAGAACGCCGCCGCCATCCCTGCGCACGCCTCCGTCGACCTCACCGTCTCCTCGGTGCCGACACAGACGTACGGCGTGCTGCGCGGGCAGGTGAAGTCGGTGGACCGCTCCGCGCAGTCCGCCCAGTCGATCTCCGCGTTCCTCGGCGACAGCCAGCTCGGCGAGCAGTTCACCCGCAAGGGCCGCCCGGTGGCCGTGCTCGTCGCCCTCGACACCGCACAGCGCACGAAGAGCGGCTACCGCTGGTCCACCACCGACGGGCCGCCGTTCCGGCTCGACTCCATGACGCTCGCCTCCGGCTCGATCAAGCTGGCCGACCAGCATCCCGTCGATTGGCTGCTCCCGTGACCGTTCAGACCGAAGGCACCCGGGGTACCCACGGCCGCAGACGCGCCGCCCCCGCCAAGCGGCCGGTCCCCAAACCCCGTGGCGGCACGGTCCGTACGCCCACCGTGCTGCAGATGGAGGCCGTCGAGTGCGGCGCCGCCTCCCTCGGCATGGTCCTCGGCCACTACGGCCGGCACATCCCGCTGGAGGAGCTGAGGATCGCCTGCGGTGTCTCCCGCGACGGCTCACGCGCCTCCAACCTGCTGAAGGCGGCGCGCAGCTACGGCCTGACCGCCAAGGGCATGCAGATGGACCTGGCCGCCCTCGCCGAGGTGCGGGCGCCGGCCATCCTGTTCTGGGAGTTCAACCACTACGTCGTCTACGACGGCATGGGACGCCGCTTCGGCCGGCGCGGGGTCTACATCAACGACCCCGCCAAGGGCCGCCGGTTCGTGCCGATGGAGGAGTTCGACGGCAGCTTCACCGGTGTGGTGCTGGTGATGGAGCCGGGCGACGGCTTCACCAAGGGCGGGCGCAGACCCGGGGTGCTCGGCGCGATGCCGGCCCGGCTGCGCGGCACCGCCGGTACCCTGCCCGCCGCCGTCCTGGCCAGCCTGCTGCTGGTCGCGGTCGGCGCGGCCGTGCCCGCGCTCAGCCGCACCTACATCGACATGTTCCTCATCGGCGGCCAGACCTCCCTGCTGGGCGTGCTCTTCGCCTCGATGGCCACCTGTGTGCTGCTCACGCTGGTGCTGACCTGGCTGCAGCAGGCCAATCTGCTGCACGGCCGGATCATCTCCTCCACCCTGTCCAGCGCCCGCTTCCTGCGCCATCTGCTGCGGCTGCCGGTCACCTTCTTCTCCCAGCGCTCACCCGCCGACCTGGTGCAGCGCCTGCAGTCCAACGACCAGGTCGCCGAGACCCTGGCCCGCGACCTCGCGGCGGCGGGCGTGGACGCGATCGTCGTCGTGCTCTACGCCGTGCTGCTCTACACCTACGACCCGCAGCTGACCTTCGTCGGCATCGGCGTCGCCCTGCTCAACATCGTCGCCATGCGGCTGGTCGTACGACTGCGCGCGACCCGTACGGCGAAGCTGCGCGCGGACACGGCACGGCTGACCAACACCTCGTACACGGGCCTTCAGCTGATCGAGACGATGAAGGCGACCGGCGGTGAGGACGGCTACTTCCGCAAGTGGGCCGGTCAGCACGCCGCCACCCTGGAGGAGCAGCAGCGGCTCGGCGTGCCGAGCGCCTGGCTCGGGGTGGTCGCGCCGACGCTCGCGACGTTCAACAGCGCGCTGATCCTGTGGATCGGCGGCCTGCGCGCGGTCGAGGGACATATCTCGGTGGGTCTGCTGGTCGCCTTCCAGGCGCTGGTCACCCGCTTCACCGCCCCGCTGACCCGGCTCAACGGCGTGGCGGGCCGCATCCAGGACTTCGCGGCCGACGTGGCCCGGCTGAAGGACGTCGAGAACTTCCAGGCCGACCCGCTCTACGCGCGCCCCGGCGGCGGCGACTCCACGCGCCGGCTGCACGGGCATGTCGAGCTGGAGAACGTCACCTTCGGGTACAGCCCGCTGGACCAGCCGCTGCTGACCGGCTTCGACCTGACCGTGGGCCCCGGGCAGCAGGTGGCGCTGGTCGGCGGCTCCGGCAGCGGCAAGTCGACCGTGTCCCGGCTGATCTCGGGCCTGTACGCACCGTGGGACGGGGTGATCCGCATCGACGGCCGCCGCCTGGAGGACATCCCGCGAGGGGCTCTTGCCGCCTCCGTCTCCTTCGTCGACCAGGACGTGTTCCTCTTCGAGGGCTCGGTCCGCGACAACGTGGCGCTGTGGGATCCGTCGGTCCCGGACGAGGCCGTGGTGGAGGCGCTGAAGGACGCGGCCCTGTACGAGGTGGTGATGCGCCGGCCCGGCGGCATCCACAGCAAGGTCGAGCAGGACGGCCACAACTTCTCCGGCGGCCAGCGCCAGCGCCTGGAGATCGCACGGGCGTTGGTGCGCCGGCCGAGCATCCTGGTGCTGGACGAGGTGACCAGCGCGCTGGACGCGGAGACCGAGCTGGTCGTGATGGACAACCTGCGCCGGCGCGGCTGCGCCTGTGTGGTGATCGCGCACCGGCTGAGCACGGTCCGCGACAGCGACGAGATCGTGGTGCTCCAGCACGGCGCGGTCGTCGAGCGCGGGCGGCACGAGGAGCTGGTGGCGCACGGCGGCACGTACGCCGCGCTGGTCAGGGAGCGATGAGATGACGACCGTCGGCGAAGGCGACCTCGTTCTCGGTGCGCTGGGGTCCATGGGCACGCGTATCGACTGCGCGGGCTTCAACCGCCTCGACCTCGAAGGCCCGCAAGTGCTGTGGGTGGTCGCGGCCGGTGCCCTGGACCTGTTCGCGGTGGACGCCGTCCAGCAGGGCCACTGGCACCATCTGGGCCGGCTGGAGGCGGGCGCGCTGCTGCTCGGCCCGGTCGCCGGACCCCAGCACACCCTGGTGGCCCGCCCGGTCCGGGACTGCGTGGTGCACCGCATCAGCCTGCGCGAGCTGTACCAGCCCGCGAACACCCAGACGTGGTCGTACGACGAGTACGGCAACCCCCAGTACGTGCCGCCCGCCACCAGCCCGCTGGAGTACGCGGTCGCGCTCGGCGTCGGGCGCGGCCTGTCCGTCCTGTTCCAGGCGCCGATGGCCGAGGAGCGCGCGGCGACGCCCACGGACGACGACGTGTTCTGGATGCAGGTGCCGCCGGGCAGCGTCCAGTACGGCTCGCTGTACGGCGCGGAGGCCGCCGCCGACCTGCTGATGGACCCGGCGCTGTGGCAGTCCATGGTCGACCAGCAGTACCGGCTGCTGACCGCCCTGGACCGCTGGATCGAGCAGCTGGAGCGCACCCACGAGACCCGTACGGCGGCCGGGATCAAGGCCGGTGAGGAGGTCCGCGCCCAGGCCGACCGGACGCTGCTCGCCTCCATCGGCAAGCGCTCGGCCCGCCGCACCACGGCCGCCGACGCGGATGCCGGGTACGCGGCCTGCAAACTGGTCGCCGAGGCGGCCGGCATCACCCTGGCGCAGCCCGCGCAGAGCGGCACCGAGAGCGAACGCCTCGACCCGATCGAACGGGTGGCGCTCGCCTCCCGGGTGCGCACCCGGGCCGTACGGCTGCAGGGCCGCTGGTGGCGGGAGAACGTGGGCCCCCTGGTCGGGCACCGGGCGCTGTCCGGGGCGCCGGTCGCGCTGCTGTGGCGGCGCGGCGGGTACGTGGCCGTCCATCCGGGCACCGGACGCGAGACACCGATCGAGAAGGCGAACGCGGAGGAGTTCGAGCCGCGCGCGGTGATGTTCTACCGGCCGCTGCCCGACAAGGCGCTCTCGCCGCTCGGCCTGCTGCGGTTCAGCCTGCGCGGCACCCGGGGCGATCTGCTCGGCCTGCTGGTCGCGGGCCTGGTGACGGTGGCGATCGGCGCGCTGGTGCCGATCGCCACGGGCAAGGTGCTCGGCGAGTACGTGCCGAGGGCGCAGGAGGGCCTGATCGTCCAGGTGTGTCTGGCCGTGATGGTGAGCGGGGTGGTGGCGGCGGCGTTCACGCTGCTGGAGAACCTGTCCATCCTGCGTCTGGAGGGCAGGATGGAGGCCGCGCTGCAGCCCGCCGTCTGGGACCGGCTGCTCAGGCTGCCCACCCGGTTCTTCACCCAGCGCTCCACCGGTGAACTCGCCAGCGCCGCCATGGGTATCAGCGCGATGCGCCGGCTGCTGGCGGGGGTCGGCCCGGTCGTCGCGCAGTCCGTGACGGTCGGTGCGATGAACCTGGGCCTGCTGTTCTGGTACAGCCCGACGATGGCCACGGCGGCGATCGGCATGCTCGTCGTCATCGCGGCCGTCTTCCTGGGGCTCGGGCTGTGGCAGGTGCGCTGGCAGCGGAAGCTGACGGTGCTCGGCAACAAGCTGAACAACCAGGCCTTCCAGACCCTGCGCGGACTGCCCAAGCTGCGGGTGGCGGCGGCCGAGAACTACGCCTACGCGGCCTGGGCGCGGGAGTTCGCGCGCAGCCGGGAGCTGCAGCAGAAGGCCGGCCGGATCAAGAACCTCACGACGGTGCTCGGCGGGATCTATCTGCCGGTGTGCACGCTGTTGATGTTCATGCTGCTGGCGGGCCCGGCGAAGGGCGCGATGTCGGCGGCGGACTTCCTCACCTTCAACACCTCGGTGACGATGGTGCTGACGTCGGTCACCCAGCTGACCGGCTCCTTCGTCTCCGCGGTGGCCGCCCTGCCGCTGTTCGAGGAGATCAAGCCGGTCTTCGAGGCGACGCCCGAGGTGCGGGAGGCGAGCACCCGGCCGGGTCCGCTGACGGGTGCGCTGGAGGCCCGGCGGCTGTCGTTCCGGTACACCGACGACGGCCCGCTCGTCCTGGACGACGTGTCCTTCGCCGTGCGGCCCGGTGAGTTCGTGGCGGTCGTCGGGCCGAGCGGCTGCGGCAAGTCCACGCTGCTGAGGCTGCTCATCGGCTTCGACAGGGCCGTCTCCGGCAGCGTCCTGTACGACGGCCAGGACCTCGCGGCACTGGACCAGTCGGCCGTCCGGCGCCAGTGCGGGGTCGTGCTGCAGCACGCGCAGCCCTTCACCGGCTCCATCCTGGACGTCATCTGCGGCACCGAGCCGTACACGCCGGAGGAGGCGATGGCGGCGGCGGAGATGGCGGGGCTCGCGGAGGACATCAAACGGATGCCGATGGGCCTGCACACGATCGTGGCCGCGGGCGGCGCGATCTCCGGCGGTCAGCGGCAGCGCCTGATGATCGCCCAGGCCCTGATCCGGCGCCCGCGCATCCTGTTCTTCGACGAGGCCACCAGCGCCCTGGACAACGACACCCAGCGCATCGTCATCGACAGCACCCGCAAGCTGAACGCCACCCGCGTCGTCATCGCGCACCGCCTGTCGACGGTCCTGGACGCCGACCGGGTGGTCGTGATGGAGGACGGCAAGGTCGTCCAGCAGGGCAGCCCGGCCGAGCTGCTCGCCGACACCACGGGCCGTCTGCACGAGCTGGTGCGCCGGCAGCTGACGTAGCATCCGGCGCGGCGGGCGGGCCGGGCATGCTCAGTACTTCCCCCGGCCCGGCCGGTGCGCCGTGTCTGCTCGGTCGTGGTGGCCGGGCGTCCAGTGGTGTTCGGTGAACCAGCGGCCGAACAGGGCGCCGCCGTAGATGACGAACCCGACGCCGATGAGCCAGGACTCGACCACGAGCACGGTGCCGACCGCGCCGTAGCTGAGCGCGTTGGTGACGATGAGCGGGGTGAAGACCAGATGGGAGAAGGCGCGCAGACCGACCAGGCCGACCATGGTGGCGAGCGCGCCCGGCAGCAGGGCGCGCCAGCGGATCTGGCCGCCCAGCAGGAAGCGCTGCCCCCACCAGAAGAAGACGATGCCGCTCACCGTGGACAGCGCGATCCGCTGCCCCCCGTGCAGCGCCTCCTTGGTCGCCACCTCCTGGTAGAGGTAGGCGGTGAGCACCACCAGCCAGGTCGCCTGCCGCCAGACCCGGTGCCAGGGGCCGGAGGTCAGGCCCCAGATCCGTTCGTAGGCGTTCTGCACGCTGCCGCCGAAGGACACGCCGAAGACGGCCAGCAGGACGGCACTCCAGACGCTGGTGGTGCCGATGACGTTGCGCGGCGGGCTGATGACGTCGGTGAGGACATGGGCGGAGCGGCCGGACAGGCCCATGCCGTCGGTGAGCCAGGAGGCGAAACCGCCCCGCACCAGCGGATCGGCGGCGGCGACCACGATCAGCAGCGGCGCGAGCGTCACCAGCGCCAGCGTGGCGAACCCCATGGCCCGGTGCATCAGTTCCAGCTCGCGGCCGTGTTCGAGCAGGGCACCGGCCCTGAGCCACTCCCAGGCGCGGTGCAGGCCGCGCCGCCACCACCTCACGGCTCCTCCCGTGCTCACCACCCACACGCTCTCCTGAGCCGATTCATCCACCCCGGGGCGCTGCGGGCAACTCGCACCGGTGCCGTCCCGGATGTCGGCGGCCGGGCGACACGGCGGCGGGGTGAGGGGGTTCGCGGCCGCGCGCACCGGAGAATCGGAACCCGTGCGTACTCCTGCCGAGGTGCCCTCCACGCCGCGCGGCCGACGGCGCCCGCTGATCCTCAGCGCGAGCATGGGGGCCGGTCATGACACCGTGGCGGCCGAACTGGCGCGCCGGGCGGCGGCTTCCGGCGCCGAACCGCACGTGGCCGACGTCCTGGGGCTGCTGCCCTGCGGCCTGGGCGACGGGCTGCGCCGCTCGTACCAGGCGTCGGTACGGCACGTCCCCTGGGCGTACGGCGCTGTGTACGCCGCGTTCCTGCGCGGTGGCGGCGGGCCGCGTCCGAGCGGGGTGCCGCTGGCCCGGCTCGCCGCCGGCCGGCTCATGGACCTCGTCCAGCGGCTGGAGGCCGATGTGGTGGTGTCCGTCTTCCATCTGGCCGCACAGCTCACCGGCGATCTCCGGGCGCGAGGCCGGCTGCGGGTGCCGAGCGCCGTCTTCCTCGTCGACTTCGCCGTGCACCGGCAGTGGCTGCACCCGGGCAACGACCGCTACCTGTGTCTCACGGACTCGGCGGCGGCCGAGGTGCGGACGGCGCTCGGCGCACCGGCCGTGACGACGGGCCCCGCGGTGGCGCCCGCGTTCCGCTCGCCGGCGCCCGGGGCGGACCGGTGGCGGGAGCGCTTCGCCGGGCAGGCTCCCGGTCGGCCGCCGGTCCTGCTGTCCGCGGGCGCCTGGGGTGCCGCGTCCCGCCCGGACGCCACCGCCCGGCTGCTGACGGGGGCCGGCTGGCTGCCGGTGGTGCTGTGCGGTCGCAACGCCCAGCTGCGGGAGCGGGTGTCGCGGGTGTCCGGGGCGCTCGCCCTGGACTGGGTCGAGGACATGCCCGGTCTGCTGTCGGCCGCGTACGCCCTGGTGGACAACGCGGCCGGCCAGACCTCCGTACAGGCCCTGGCCGTCGGGCTGCCCGTGATCGGGTACCGGCCGCTGCCCGGCCACGGGCTGGACGGGGTGCGGCGGATGGCCGATCTCGGGGTCTCGGCACCGGCCCCGGACGGGCCCGGGCTGCTCGCGGCCCTCGGCAGGCTCACGGAGGGCGGAAGCGAGCGGGCGGAACGGGTGGCCCGGGGGCGCAGGCTGTTCCGGGGCGACCCGATGGCGTACGTGGCCCGGTTGTGACGGGGGCGCACCCCCGTGCCGTCCCCGTGCCGTCATCCCTGGGGCGTCAGGCCGTGGTCGCGCAGGGGACCGACCGAGAGGCCGGCCTCCCGGCAGTCCCGTACCAGACCGGGCAGTGCGCCGAGGGCCGCGCGCCAGCAGCCGGGGGCCGCGAGCCGGTCGGAGTCGTGCAGCAGGACGGTGCCGCCGCCGCGCAGGTCCGCCGCGATCCGGGCCCGTACGGAGGCCGGGGTGGCGTCGGCCGTCCAGTCCCTGCCCCACGCCGACCACAGCACCGGCCGCAGCCCGGCACGCCGGGCGGCCAGCCAGCGTCCGGAGGTGAGGATGCCGTAGGGCGGGCGGTACCAGTGCGGCCGGTGCCCGGAGATGTCCCGCAGGGCGCGGACGGTCCGGGTGATCTGCTCGGCGTCGCGGGCGGGTGCGGGGCGCCAGGGGCGCTCGTGGGTCCAGCCGTGCACCGCGAGCTCGTGGCCGCGCCGGGCGGTCTCCCGGACCATCGCGGAATGGCGCACCATGTGCTCTCCGAGCAGGAAGAAGGTCGCCCGTACGCCGAGTTCGTCCAGCGCGTCGAGGAAGTGCGGCGTGGACTCGGGGTCCGGGCCGTCGTCGAAGGTCAGCGCGATGTGCCGGCCCCCGCCGAGGCCGGCGAGCCGCGGGAACAGCGGCAGCCGTACGCCCGGCAGCCAGGTGGCCGCCGGCGCGATGTGTGCGGCGGCGACGGCGACCGGCGCGAGGACGGCCGCCGTCCGCCAGGGACGACCGGACTTCGGGGACATCGCTGACCTGCCTTCCTGATCTACCTGGCTACGTGATCCATCTGGCTACCTGATCTACCTGGCTGCTCACGGTGGCTTCCGGTGCTGTACCCGGTCCGGGTGTCCTGCTCTCCCCGTGCCGGTGCCGTCCCGCGCGGACGCGTCCCACGCCCGTCCGACGGCCGGCGCCCGGGCCAGCCCGACGCTGCCCGCCCCGATCAGCGCGACACCGATCGCCTCCGGCAGCATCCGCAGCCCGAGGTGGACGGTCTCGGCGAACAGCACCCAGCCGAGGACGACGCTGGTGAGCGCGTCGCCGAGGGTGAGGGCCGGCTGGGAGGCGGTGAGCGAACCCGCGCCGAACGCGCTCTGCAGCAGCAGGAAGGCGATGAGTCCGGCGCCCACCGTGGCGTACGGCGACCAGTGCGCGAACATCGCCGCGGGTCCCCGCTCCAGCCGCCCCACGGCCTCCTTGAGCAGCGCGGCGGTGGTGGCGAAGCAGACGGCGGAGGCCAGGCCGAGCAGTGCGGCGCGCGGCGCGCCCTTCGTCGGGCGGGCGACGGCCACGAGGAGCACGACCGCGCCGAGCGCCCCGCCGCCACCCAGCAGCCAGGCCCGGGGCGGCGCGGTCGGGCGGCCCGCGCCCGGGGCGGCGGCCAGCAGGAAGAAGGCCAGTCCCGCGGCCAGAGCGGCGAAGGCCAGCCAGGTGCGCAGGCCGGGACGGCGCCGGAAGACCACCCCGCCCACGACCAGGGTGAACAGCAGTTCGGTGGCGAGCAGGGGCTGGACCAGGGACAGGCTGCCGACGGCCAGCGCCCCCGCCTGCAGCAGTCCGGAGACACCCAGCAGCGCCGCCCCCGCCAGCCAGTAGGGGCGCCGCAGCAACCGGCCGAGCCGGCGCACGGCGGAGCCCGCCCCGCCGGGCTCGCCGTCCTCGTACGGCTCCTGTACGGCGGCGCGGCGCTGGAGCACGGACGCGGAGGCGTTGGTGAAGGCAGCGAGCAGGGCGAGCAGCACCGTGACGGCGGTCATGGGCATTCACCCGAAGCGGGCGGCGAGCCGCCGGTAGAGCCCCGGCGCGACACCGCGGACCCGGGCCGGAAAACGCAGCCAGCCGGGGACGTACACCTCGTCCTGGCCGCGCAGGACGGCCGTCCAGACGGCGTCGGCCACCCGCTCGGGCGGCACCGGCCGCGGCCAGGTCCGGGCGTAGGGGGCGCCCCGCCGGGCGAAGAACGGTGTGTCGACGGCGCCGGGGATCACATGGCTGACGCCCACTCCGGTGCGGCGCAGTTCGTAGCGCAGGGCGTCGGCGAAGGCGGCCAGGCCTGCCTTGGCGGCCGAGTACACGGCCTCGCCGCGCACGCCGACGCTGCCCGCGACGGATCCGATGAGCACGATGCGCCCCGACCCGGCCGCGACCATATGGGGCAGCAGGGCGCGCACGAGGTGCAGGGTGGCCAGCAGGTCGACGGCGACGATCTCGTCGATACGGGCGTGGGGCATACCGGTGAAGTCGCCGGCCCAGCCCACGCCGGCGCTCGCCACCAGCAGGTCGAGGCGGCCCGCGTGGTCGAGGACCAGCTCGGTCAGCAGCCGGTCGGCGCCCGGCCGGGTCAGATCCGCCGTCAGGGCGAGGGCGTCGAGCGGGGCGGCCACCTGCTCCAGGCGGGCGGCGTCGCGTCCGTTCAGCAGCAGCCGCCAGCCCTCCTCGGCGGCCAGCCGGCGTGCGACGGCGGCGCCGATGCCCGAGGAGGCGCCCGTCACGAGGGCGGTGCCGCCCCGGCCCGCGTGGCTCCCGGCCGAGGGGAGGACGGAGCCCGCCGGACCGGAGGTCGCGACCGGCCCGGTGCGGTTCGACGGTCCTGCGGGGGGCGGGGCGTGGGACATGGTCACGACCTCACTGCGACGTGGGGGCACGGGCTCGCGAACGGAAGGGGCCGACCCTTGGCTGTGTATCCAGGGCGCCACACACTCGAACAGCGTGCACGGCGGAGCCCCCGACGAACGCCCGCCACACGGGGACGGGTGGGGCCCGAGTCGCCGGGTGGTGCGTCCGGGACGACGATGGGATGCGAGGTACCGGGACGAGGCCGCCCATCCCCCCGGTCGGGCCGTCAGTCCATGCCGGGGACGGGTGCGCCGGAGGGGACTCCGGCGTCGAGGTAACCGTCGTAGAACTGCTTCCAGGGCGCGGTCGGCCCGGCGTGCGCGCCCTCGAAGCGTTCGCCGCGCGCCTTGGCGTCGAGGGCGGCGAGGCACACCTCCCAGCCGGCACCGTTGCGGGCGGCGGTGTTCGTCCCGCCGAGGACGTTGGTGAGCGTGAACCGGGTGCGCTGTTCGCCGACGGCTTCCAGGTCGAAGTGGAGTTCGTCGCCGCCCCACTCGAAGGACAGGTGGCGGGGCGGGTCGACGGCGAGCATCCGGCCGGTGAAGTCGGGCATGTTCGGGTCGCCGGTGAAGCGGACGGTGCCACCGGGACGCAGCTCCATCTCGGCGCGGAACGGGAACCACTGCTCCAGTTCGTCGGGATCGGTGACGAACGTCCAGACGCGGTCCACCGGGTGGTCGTAGGTGCGGCTGAACCGGACGGCGGGTCGGCCGTCGTCCAGGGTCAGATAGGTGCCGGTGAGGTCGACGGGCATGGTGCTTCAGTCCTTCGCGGGTGGGGGGTGCCGGGTGTCGTCCGACGTCGCGTCGAGGCGCCGGCCCAGGGCGTCCAGGCTGCTGCTCCACAGGCTGCGGTAGGGCTCCAGCCAGGCGTCGAGGGCGGCGATCGGTGCCGGGTCGAGGGCGTAGACGCGACGCTGCGCGTCCTGTCTGACCCGGACCAGGCCCGCCTCCCTGAGCACCTTCAGATGCTTGGACGTGCTCGGCTGGCTCAGTCCGCAGGCCTCGACGATCTCCCCGACGGGCCGGGGGCGTTCCAGCAGGAGCGCGACGATCGCCCGCCGGTGGGGGTCGGCGAGGGCGGACCAGAGCGCGGCATCGGACATGCAGGCAATATGCCTCGACAGACATATACCCGTCAAGGAATACGAGTCGCTCGACAGACATTACGAGACGCATTCGGCCCGAAAACCCATCGAAACGTTGCCGTTTCGCTGAGAGTGCTCTAACCTCAATGTGTACGAAACAGTTTCGTTTACGTGCCGTTTACTTCCGCACCCGAACGACTTCCCTGGAGTGGTTCATGTCCCAGAAGACCCTGGCCGACGGCTCCCGAGCCGACGCCGTCGCGATCGACGCGAAGGAGCAGAGCGCGGCCTCGCCGAAGCGCTGGTGGATCCTCGCGGTCGTCGCCGTCGCCCAGCTGATGGTCGTCCTCGACGCCACGATCGTGAACATCGCACTGCCCTCGGCCCAGACGGACCTCGGCTTCTCCAACGGGAACCGGCAGTGGATCGTGACGGCGTACGCCCTCGCCTTCGCCTCCCTGCTGCTGCTCGGCGGCCGGATAGCCGACCTGTTCGGCCGCAAGCCCGCCTTCCTCGTCGGCGTCGTCGGCTTCGCCGCGGCCTCCGCGCTCGGCGGCGCCGCGAACGGCTTCACCATGCTGGTCCTCGCGCGTGCCCTGCAGGGCGCCTTCGGCGCGCTCCTCGCGCCCGCCGCGCTGTCGCTGCTCAACACCACGTTCACCGACGCCCGGGAACGGGCCCGCGCCTTCAGCGTGTACGGCGCGATCGCCGGCGCCGGCGGCGCCGTGGGCCTGCTGCTCGGCGGTGTGCTGACCGACGCGCTCGACTGGCGCTGGACCCTGTACGTGAACGTGGCCATCGCGGTCGTCGCCTTCGCGGGCGGCTGGATCCTGCTCGGCAACCACCGCGACGCGGCCGACGCCAAGCTGGACGTGCCGGGCACGGTCCTCGTCGCCACCGGTCTGTTCGCCCTCGTCTACGGCTTCTCCAACGCCGAGACCCACCACTGGAATTCGCCGCTGACCTGGGGCTTCCTGATCGCGGGCGGTGTGCTGCTGGCAGCCTTCGCGGTATGGCAGACCCGGGCCTCGCACCCGCTGCTGCCGCTGCGCATCCTGCTCGACCGCAACCGCGCGGCCTCCTACCTCGCGGTGCTGATCACCGGCGCGGGCATGTTCGGCGTGTTCCTCTTCCTGACCTACTACCTGCAGCTCAACCTCGGCTTCAGCCCCACCAGGACCGGTGTGGCGTTCCTGCCGATGGTCGGCGCGCTGATGGTGACCGCGCAGGTCGGCACCACGGTCCTGCTGCCCCGGATCGGTCCCAAGGCGGTCATCCCGCTGGGCTTCGCGATCGCCACGGCCGGCATGGCCTGGCTGACCGGCATCGGCCTCGGCTCGCACTACGTGAGCGCGGTGCTGCCCCAGCTGATCGTGATCGGCGTCGGTCTCGGCATGGTCATGCCGCCGGCCATGCAGCTGGCCACCGGCGGGGTCGCGGCCGAGGACGCGGGCGTGGCCTCCGCGACCGTCAACGCCATGCAGCAGGTGGGCGGTTCGATCGGCACGGCGCTGCTGAACACCCTCGCCGCGAGCGCCGCCACCGACTACCTCTCCGGCCGCGACGCCACCAGCAAGGCGGTGCAGGCCCAGGCGACGATGGAGAGCTACACGACCGCCTTCTGGTGGTCGGCGGTCCTCTTCGCCGCCGGCACGCTGATCGCCTTCCTGCTCTACCGGCGCGGAGTGCCGGCGCAGGACGCGGATGCCGCTCCGGTCGTCCACATGTGACAGCCGGAAACCGAACCCGAGGAGCCGCCGTCAGCAGGGAGACGGCGGCCCCTCGGCCTGTCGTCGCGGCGCCGCCCCGGCACGTTCCCCGGAGAGCCTCCGAGGAGGGCCGTCGGACCCTCCATGTGTCGCTCTCCGTACCCGTGCGCACGGTCGCCGGTTCCTCGGACACGACACGAGTCACCGGCCCAAGGCCATGGACACCGCATGAAACCGGTTGTTTTTCGCCGCTCCCCGGAAGGCCCCCCACGGGCCCCCCGGGGAGCGGCTGTGTGCCCGGAAGCCGGCGGGCGGCCCCACTCCGCCCGTCGGTCCCGGCGCGAGATCGCAGGTACCCCGTTCCAGGGGCCGCACTCCCCAGTTGCGGACCTGATCCTGTACACGCGGAGACCTCTGCGATCCCGCAGTCTCTAGAAGGCGAAGACGCCGCCGCCCATGGAGTCCCGCTCGCACGAGTTGCCGAAGGTGCTCTCGTAGGAGACGCGCTTGCCCTGCCAGACGCCCTGCACGGTGACGACGACCGGGTCGTACAGCTTGTTGCACCACACCCCGCCGGCGGGCTTCAAGGCGGTGAAGTCGCCGCCGATCCCGCGTAGTTCGGCGCAGGCCTGGGACGCCGCCGGGTGGGTGCCGGAGGCCGTGGGCGCGCAGCTCAGGGTGACGGCGCGCTCCGGAGTGGCCGTGGTCGCGTCGCCGCCGTGGCCGGTGGTGAGAACCAGCGCCGAGGGGGCGTAGAGCGACGACGGGGCGGCGCCCGGTGCAGCGACGGCGGCCCCGGTCAGGGGTCCGCAGACGGCGGCGGCCGTCAGGCCGAGGGCCGCTGCCCAGCGCGCGGTGTTCCGCATTGTGTGCATCCTTCCGCTCAAACAGTCGTGGTGCCGCCCCGGGCCCGGTCGGGACCGGAGCGGCGAGCGCCACTCTGCCGAGTCCGCCGTCGAAACTCACATCGCACACATGGATTTCGGTAACCTTTCGTGTTGAAGCAGTGGCGTGAAGTCACGGAATCCACACACCGTGACCCAGGAACTACGCGGGTTCCGCCCTCTCGACTCCGCCAGATGGCCGAAAATCAGCGCTTCGTTAATCGTCCTGAAACATTCCGGCTGTGACCCCTTCAAGCCCCCTCATGACTCATTGTGTTCATGAAATGATCACCGCGACGAGGTCGCGCGGGGCTCGGCCGGCGGTCGATTCCTCCCCATTGGGGACGGTTCCCGCCGACCGGCCGCCCGGATCCCCGTCGACACGGCCGGCGGCGCCTCAGGTGTTCTTCGCCGACCGCCTCGCCGGGCGGGCGGCGGGGCCGTCCGGGCCGGCGATCGAGAGGGATCCGGGGGTCGCCGAGGACGCGTCGGTCGCCCAGCGCTGCCCGGCGGAGCCGTCCCGGACCTTGACGACGAGGTCGGCCCCCGCGGCCCCCGCGGAGGTGGCGACGGCGAGGGTGCGGTCCCAGCGGGGCAGCAACTCGCCCTGCACGGTGAGGTCGTAGCGCACGTCGTCGGCCCGCTTCGAACCGGCGTCGGCGCAGGTGCCGAGGATCACCACGCCCGCGTCGGCGTGCGAGTCCAGGCACAGACCGGAGTCGGCCGCACTGCGCAGCAGCCCGTCGGCCTCGTACGTCCACTGCTGGGTGCGTGCCGAGGAGCAGACGGCGAGGACCGCGCCCACCCCGGCGTCCGGGGTGCCCTTGACGTCGAGGCACAGGTCGGCGGCCGCGTTGCGCAGTCGGCCGGAGCGGCCGGTGGCGGGCAGCGCCGCGGTGCCGGGAGCCGTGGCGGAGGGGGGCACGGACCGGCCGGTGGAGCCGGGGCCGGCGCCGGTGGAGGCGACCGGGTCGGTGCCGTCGCCGCCCTCCGGCCACAGGCTGATCGCGAGGACGGTCGCGAGCAGTGCGGCCGAGGCCACGCCGACTCCGGTGAGCAGCGTCCTGGAGGACCAGGCGGTGCCGGGGATCCGGGCGAGCGGTCCGGGCTCGTCCGCTCCGCGCCGCCGGCCGCGGGTCCCCGGGGTCCGCGCCCGGGACCGGTCGGCCCCGCGTCGTCGCACTCCGGGCAGGACGGCGCGGTCGAACAGGCCCGGCTTGTCGCCGCCGCGCCGACGTCCGCCGGAGCGCCGGGAGCCGCCACGAGCGGCTCCCGGGCGGCGGCCGGGGCGGGAGTCGAGGTAGCGGCGGGCGCCCCAGCCGAGCACCGCCTCGGCGAGCAGCACGCCCAACGCGGCGTCCGCGTGGCCCAGTTGCTCGGCGGCATGCCGGCAGTAGGAGCAGGCCGACAGATGCTGCTGGACGTCGGGCAGCAGGGCGCCGGAGCCGCCGCGGCGGATCGGCGCGTCGAGCAGACGGTTGTAGTAACGGCATTCCTTGCCGGGCGCGAGTTCCCGGTGGGCGCGCACCAGGCCCTCCCGGAATTTCTCCCGCGCCTGTTCCAGCGCGACCGCCGCGCTGTCGACGTCGACACCAAGCAGCCCGGCGGGAACGGTTATCGGTTCTGCCTCGACCTCGATGTGCCAGAGCAGTGCCTGTTCCAGTCGGGGAAGGGCGTGAAATGAGCGGTCGGAGAGGGATCGGTTTTCCGGTATCAGGGTCTTCGCCGCGCGCATGCCGCGACCGCCGGCCGGTTTCGCGAGTCCGGGCAGTACGGCGGTGACGTGGTCGGCGCCGGACCAGTTGACGACCGTGTCCCGGACTGCCACGAGCAGCCGGGGCCGCAGCGCCTCGGCTGCTTCGCCGAGCGCGAGCCGACCGAGGACCTGGTGGAAGGCGGTGGCGGTGACCATGTGCGCGAGCGGCCCGGAAAGGGCCAGGCAGACCACCGCGTAGTCCTGCGCCGGCTGCCAGTGCCGGGCCATGAGCAGGGCGGCGGACCGGGAGGCCTCCGCGTCGGATCCGGCCCGCAGCGGGCCGGCGAGCGATTCGTCGGGCTCCCCGGGATCGCCGCCGGGCGGCGGATAGGGAGGGCGAGGGGGGTGGGGGGTGGGCACAGAGCGGATTCCTTTGGTGCGTATTGCGTCGATGCGTACCTCTGCGGCGCGCGGGGAGGGGAATGGACCGGCGTTCGGCCGGTGAAGTTCCGCAACTGCCGTAAGAACCCGGGATTTTACCCCCCGCACGGGCATTGCAACCCTTGCACAACTTCCACACGAGCAACAAGGCGCCCGCACGACATCGGCGCTATTGAAAGAAAGTCAGAAAGCGGGTTCCCGCCCTGCTCGCATGCGGCCGCATTCGGCATTTCATGCGCTCCGCGCGAAGCGTACGCACACAGCGGCGGGGGTCCGCACGCTTCGCTCTCGGCCGGCGGCCCCGTGCGCCCTGATCCGGGGGCGGCTCAGATCTGCCAGGAGCGCAGCCGGTCGGCCGCGCCGTACACATCGGTCTTGCCGGAGATCAGGTCGCGGGTGAGGTCGACGAGGGCGCCGTAGGGCGGGTCGATGCCGACACCGCTGACGAACATGTAGGCCACGGCGGTCGCGCAGGCGAAACGGGCGTTGGCCGCGGGCAGCGGCTTGAGCAGGGCCAGGGTGTGCAGCAGGGCGGCGGCCCGCCAGGCGGGGTCGGAGTCCACGCCGAGGCGGGGCGGATCGACGCGGTGCCGGGCGACGGCGGCGACCAGCGCGGAGAAGTCGTCGACCGCGGGCTGGTCGGGCAGGACCTCCTCGTGGCGCTGGAGCAGCCAGGGGACGTCGATGTGGATGACGGAGGGCATGCGTCAGGCGGCCTCGTCCTTCGCGGGGGGTTCGTCGTCGGGAAAGGCCGCCGCGAACTCCTCGGCGTGCGTGGCGAAGAACTGCCGGAAGGCTGCGGCGCCCTCCTGAAGGGCCCGGTGCCGGGCTATGTCGGCGGCGGCGGCCTCGCGCACGAGGGCCTTCATCGACGTACCGCGCTCCTTGGCGATCTGCCGGAGGTCCTCGAGTTCCCGATCGCTGAACTCCACATTGAGAGCTGGCATGCCTCTCACGGTACCGCGCGGGTACTTACCCGTAAATATCGCCAGGTCAAGTGCCCTTTTCCCCGGTACCTGAGGGGTCCGAGAGCCATGTCCGATTCCCGCCGGTGACCCGGCGCCGCACGCAGCAGACTCGACAGCACGGAAGAAGCGGAAGACGCGGAAGACGCGGAAGACGCGGAAGACAGCACGTGAGGTGGGGTCGGCCGCGGGACAGAAGGAGCACCCCGATGCGCACACGTACGGTCCACACCGTCCACCCGAGCCCGCTGGGCGACCTGCTGCTCACCGGAACGGCCGGGCCGTCCGGGCTCACGCTCACCTCGCTCAGCATGCCCGGGCAGCGCGGCGTGCCCGCCGTCCGTCAGGAGGACCTCGACGACGGGCCGTTCGCCGAGGCGCACCGGCAGCTGGACGCCTACTTCGCGGGCCGCCGGACCCGTTTCGAGCTGCCGCTCGACACCACCGGCACCCCGTTCCAGCGGGCGGTGTGGCAGGCCCTGGAGAACGTCCACCACGGCACGACCACCACGTACGGCGAGCTGGCCAGCCGGCTGGACCTGCCGCGCGCCGACCTGCGCGCGGTGGGCCGGGCCCTCGGCGACAACCCCCTGCTGCTCGTCCGCCCCTGCCACCGGGTGATCGGCGCGGACGGCTCGATGCGCGGGTACGCGGGCGGGGTGGAGCGCAAGCTGTGGCTCCTCACGCACGAGGGCGCGCTGCAGCCGGCCCTGATGTGAGGGCGGCCGTCATGACGTTCACCCCGGCCGAGGCCGACCGCCGCACGGCCCGTATGGACTGGGCCGCGCTCGCGGCGGAGCTGGACGAGCACGGCAGCGCGCCCACCGGCGCGCTGCTCTCCCCCGCCGAGTGCGCCGATCTGGCCGCGCTCTACGACAAGCCGGAGCTGTTCCGTACGACGGTCGACCTCGGCCGGCACCGGTTCGGCTCCGGCGAGTACCGGTACTTCACGCACGATCTGCCCGCGCCGGTCGCCGCGCTGCGTGCCGCGCTCTACCCCCGGCTGCTGCCGGTCGCCCGGGAGTGGGCGGCCCGCCTGGACCGCCCGGCGCCCTGGCCCGACTCGCTGGAGGAATGGCTGGAGCGCTGTCATGCCGCCGGTCAGGACCGCTCGGCGCAGATCCTGCTCGGCTACGGGCCGGGCGACTGGAACGCCCTGCACCGGGACGTCTTCGGCGAACTCGTCTTTCCGTTGCAGGTGGTGATCGCCCTGGACGCGTACGGCACCGACTACACCGGCGGTGAGTTCCTCATGGTCGAACAGCGTCCGCGCGCCCAGTCCCGGGGCACGGCGAGCATCCTGCGGCAGGGACACGGCCTGGTGTTCACCACCCGGGAGCGCCCCGTGCGCACCCGTCGCGGCTGGTCGGCCGGGGCGATGCGGCACGGGGTGAGCACCGTACGCTCCGGGCGACGGCGGACCCTGGGGCTGGTGTTCCACGACGCCGCGTGAGCGGTCCTCCCGGCGCCGGTGCTACGTCTCCAGCCGGCTGATCCGGACCGCCCCCTTCGCCTCGCCGGGGAAGGCGCTGGTCAGGGTCAGCCGCAGCCGGGAGCCGCGCACCGCGTCGAAGGTGATCACCGTCGGGCTGTCGGACACCGTGGCCCAGTCCGTCTGCGCGCCCGTCACCGGCACATGGGTGCGGCCGTCCCAGACCGCCACCTCGACCTGCGCGGGCAGCGCGTGGACGCCGTCCACCGTGAAGGACGCCTCGACGCGGTCGAAGGTCCGCTCACGCCCGGCGTCGACCGACACCCAGTCCTTCGCGCGTGCCCCGTCGAACGCGGGCAGCAGCGCGGTGGCCGACTTGGCGAAGGCGTTGGACCAGCCGGTGGCCGGGTCGCCGTCCAGCATCGCGGCGGGGAGGGTGTCCGGGCGTCCGGAGTAACTGGCGTCCGCGTACGGGTAGTTCACCGGCTGCGGGTGGTCCGGCTGGAGTTCGTCCGCCGGGGTGCGGGCGCTCTCGCGCGCCGCGGTGGTGCGTACGGCCGCCGTGCCGGTGCGCAGGCCGTCCGCCCGTGCGGTGACCTTCAGGGCGCCCGACCGCGTACCGGAGCGGACGATGGCGAGGGCCTTGCCGTGGAACGCGGTGCGGGTGCTCGCCCGGTAGCGCTCGGCGCTCTCCTCGCGGCCGTTGTCGACGCCGGCCAGGGAGCCGCCGCGGACGTCGAAGGCGATCAGGTGCTCGGCATCGGGCACCACCACGCCGTGCGCGTCGACGATCTCCGCGGTGACGAAGACCAGGGAACGGCCGTCTGCGGCGAGCGACGTGCGGTCGGCCGTCAGGCGTACGGCGTGCGCGGCGCCGGCCGTGCGCAGCACGTCGGTGGCGACCACCTTCCCGTCCCGCCGGGCCACCGCCTTCAGCTCGCCCGGCCGGAACGGCACCTTCCAGGTCAGATGGAGCTTGCCCGCGCTGCCGCCCGGGCTCGTGTAGCTGCCCGGGTAGGGACCGCCGGTGAAGGTCTTGTCGTCGCCGGTGGCCTCGGTCGTCTCCAGGTAGGAGCGCCCGTCGGTGGTCTTCTTGACGTCGAACTCCCTGACCCCGAGCGACTTTCCGTCGAGGAACAGCTCGACCGAGGGCACGTTCGCGTACGCCCGGACCTCGATCGTGTCGCCCTCGTCGTGGTTCCAGCTCATCGGCAGCAGATGGACCATGGGCTCGGTCGTCCACTGGCTCTTGAACAGGTGGTACATGTCCTTCGGGAAGCCGGCCGTGTCGACCGCGCCGAAGAAGGACGCCTTGACCGGGAAGACGTCGTACGGGGTGGGCTCGCCGATGTAGTCGATGCCGGACCACAGGAACTGCCCCGCGAACCACTTCCGGTCCCGGTCCTTCTTGTGCCCGTACTCGCCGCTCATCGTCCAGGAGGCGAGGTTGTTGTCGTAGGAGGAGGTCGCGCGTCTGCCGGGGGTGTGGTTCTCCCCGGTGTTGAGGTGCTCCGGCTCCTGGTACGCGCCCCGGGTCGAGGTCTCGGAGGAGGACTCGGACTCGAAGAGGAACAGATGCGGGTACGCGGCGTGCAGGGCGTCGACCGACTTGGCCGTGTTGTAGTTCAGACCGAGGCCGTCGAGCTTGGCGAGCATGCGGTCGGCCGGGGAGCCGGCGGCAGGCACACCGTGGTACTTGTTCGAGCCGATGACCACCGGGCGGGTGGCGTCGGCGGCCTTGATCGCACCGATGATCCGGTCCGCCATGGCGAGCCCGGCGGTCGAGGTGGAGTCCGGGATCTCGTTGCCGATGGACCACAGCACGACGGCCGGTGAGTTCCGGGCGGCCAGCACCATCTCGGTGGCGTCCTTCTCGCACCACTCGTCGAAGAAGCGGCCGTAGTCGTAGGCGGTCTTGCCCGTGCGCCAGCAGTCGAAGGCCTCGACCATCATCACGATGCCCAGTTCCTCGCAGGCCTGGATCATCTGCGGCGAGGGCGGGTTGTGGGAGGTGCGCAGGGCGTTGACGCCCATCGACTTCATGATCCGCATCTGTCTGCGGACCGCGTCGATGCTGATGGCGGCGCCGAGGGCGCCCTGGTCGTGGTGGAGGTCGACGCCCTTGATCTTGGTGTGGGTGCCGTTGAGGGAGAAGCCCTCGTCGGGGTCGAAGCGGTGGCTGCGGATGCCGAAGGGGGTCCGATACGTGTCCGTGGTGCGGCCCGCGACGCGCAGTTCGGTGTGCAGGGTGTAGCGGTGCTCCGGGGTCGCGACGTCCCACAACAGGGGTGTGCCGACGGTCAGTTCATGGGTCTCGGTGGCCTGGTCGAGGACGGCGGCCGTGGTGGTCGCACGGGCGACCGTACGGCCGTCGGGGCCGGTGATCCGGGACAGGATCCGTACGTCCGTGCCGGTGCCGGACTCGTTCAGCACGGTCGTCGCCACCCGGACCAGGGCGCTGTCGGCCGAGACCTCGGGGGTGGTGACCCAGGTGCCCCAGCGGGCCACGTGCACCGGTTCGGTGATGACGAGCCGGGCGTCGCGGTAGATGCCGCTGCCGGAGTACCAGCGGCTGCTCGGCAGCCGGTTTCGCACCTTGACCGCGAGCACGTTGGCGGTGCTGCCGTCGGTGTGCACGAGATCGGTGAGGTCGAGGGCGAAGCCGGTGTAGCCGTAGGGGTGGTGGCCGGCCTCCGTGCCGTTGCAGTAGACGTACGAGTCCATGTAGACGCCGTCGAACTCCACCGAGACGCGCTTGCCCGCGCACTCGGGCGGGAGGGTGAAGGCGAGCCGGTACCAGCCGAGGCCGCCCGGCAGGAAGCCGGTGCCGCTGGTGGTGCCGTGGTCGGTGGTGGGCGTCTGCTCGATGCTCCAGTCGTGCGGGACGGCGATCTCGCGCCAGGCGGAGTCGTCATAGCCGCGGTCGGCCGCCCGTTCGTAGGCGCCGCTGGAGTCGGTGGCGCCGTCCAGGTCGGCCAGGGCGAAGCGCCAGCCGTCCCGCAGCGGCACGATCCGGCGTCCGGCGCTGTCGGCGGGCTCGGCGGCGTGGGCGGCCGGGGCCGTCGGGCCGCTCAGCAACGCTCCGGCCGCAGGCGTTGCGGTGGCGGCGACCAGAACCGATCGGCGCGTGACCGTCATGGCGACTCCCCCTCATCAGAGCCCAGAAGTACTCACAACTGATCGCGAACAAACAGATTCTGACGGACTGCCACATGGAATCGTCAAGGGTCCGGAACAACACGTCCTCCCCCGGCCACGGATCGACCGGGTCTCCCCCCGGGCCGTGTTCGACCCACCGGCCAGGTGGGCACAGGTTGCGGTTCACGGAAGTCCGGGAGGCACTACGCTGGAGCACGAGAGGTGCCACCTGTTCACTGTGAGTGTGCGCTTGGGAGCGGCGACGATGAGCCGGGTCTATCCGTTCGACGACGCGGCGACGGCTCGGGCTGTCATCGACGACGACGGAACTCTGGTCGAGTGGAACGAAGGCGCACGCCGCCTGCTCGGCCACCCGGCACAGGCCGTCCTGGGCCGCCCCGCCACCCGGCTCCTGGCCGGGGCCGACACCCCGGACCTGCCCACGGGCACCCGCTGGGAGGGCACGGTCGGATTGCGCCACCTGGACGGCCGTACCGTCCCGGTCTGGCTGCTCGCCCACCGCCGCCCGCCGCACGACGGACACGGTGGCGGCTGGCTGCTGGTCACCCCACTGGCCGACGCGCAGCCGTCCGCCGAGCACGACCCGCTCGCCGAGGCGGGCCTGGTCCAGTCACCGTGCGCGGTCGCCGTCTACGACGACGCGCTGCGGCTGCGCCGGATGAACGAGGCGATGGCCGAGGTCATCGGCCTGCCGCAGGAGCGCCTGCGCGGCCTGCGGCTCGCGGAGATCGGCGGCAGACCGGAGAGCGAGGAGCTGGAGCAGGGCCTGCTCCGGGTGCTGACCACCGGCCGCCCCCTGGACGTGCAGACCTTCATGCGCACCGGCGGCGAGGACCGCGCCCACGCCTGGCTCGCCCGGATGGCCCCGGTCAGGGACGCACGGGGCCGGGTGCGCGGTGTCTGTCTGGCCGCGCACGACATCACCGACAACTACCGGGCCCGGCAGCGGCTGCAGCTGGTCAACGAGGCGAGCGTGCGCATCGGCAGCACCCTCGACGTCATCCGTACGGCCCAGGAGCTGGCGGAGGTGTGCGTGCCCGCGCTCGCCGACTTCGTCACCATCGACCTGCTGGACCCGCAGGACTACGGCGGCGAGCCCCCGGCTCGTCTGACGGCGCCGGTCACCCTGCGCCGGGCCGCCCACCGGTCGGTCCTCGACGCGGTGCCGGAGGCGGTGCTGGACCCGGGGCAGACCGAGGAGTACCCGGCGGGCTCCCCCCAGGCGGACTCGCTGACCGCGGGCCACACGATCATCGCCTCGGTCGCCGGCGGGGACATGCTGCCCTGGCTGGACTGGAGCACCCCCCGGGGCGAGCGGGTGCGCAGATTCGGCATCCACTCCTCGATGTCGGTGCCCGTCCAGGCCCGTGGACTCACCCTCGGCGTGGCGCTCTTCACCCGCCACCGCCGCCCCGACCCGTTCACCAGCGACGACCGGCTGCTCGCCGAGGAGATCACCACCCGGGCCGCCGTCTGCATCGACAACGCCCGCCGCTACTCCCGGGAGCGGGAGACCGCGCTCGCCCTCCAGCGCAGCCTGCTGCCCCGCACCCTGCCGCGCACGGCCGCCCTGGAGGCCTCCTCCCGCTATCTGCCGGCCGCGCGGGCCGGGGTGGGCGGCGACTGGTTCGATGTGATCCCGCTGTCCGGGATGCGGGTCGCGATGGTCGTCGGGGACGTGGTCGGGCACGGCGTCGAGGCCTCGGCCACCATGGGCCGGCTGCGCACCGCCGTACGCACCCTCGCCGACATCGACCTGGCCCCGGACGAACTGCTCACCCATCTGGACGACCTGGTGGTCCGGCTGTCGGAGGAGTCCGGTGGCGGCTCCAGCCCCGGCGAGGTCGGCGCGACCTGCGTGTACGCCGTCTACGACCCGGTGTCCAGGCGCTGCACCGTGGCCCGCGCCGGGCATCCGCCGCCCGTGGTGCTGCGGCCGGGCGAGCCGCCGCAGGCACTGGACGCGCCCGCGGGTCCCCCGCTCGGTCTGGGCGGGCTGCCCTTCGAGTCCACCGAGGTGGAACTGCCCGAGGGGACCGTTCTCGCGCTGTACACGGACGGGCTGGTGTGGTCCCGGGAGCGGGAACCGGAGACGAGCCGGCAGCTGCTGTACGAGGCTCTCGGCGCCCACCCGGACTCCCTGGACGAGACCTGCGACCGCGTCCTGCACACCCTGCTGCCGCCGGGCGGCGCCGCCGACGACGTGGCGCTGCTGCTGGCCCGCACCCGGAGCCTGCCCGCCTCCCGGGTCACCACCTGGGACATCCCGGCCGATCCGGCCCTGGTCGCCCCGTTCCGCAAGAAGGCCGTCGAGCAGTTGGACACCTGGGGGCTGGGCGAGGTCGCGTTCACGACGGAACTGGTCGTCAGCGAGCTGGTCACCAACGCCATCCGCTACGGTTCCCACCCCATCCGGCTGCGGCTGATCCACGACGCGGCCACGCTGATCTGCGAGGTGTCCGACACCAGCTCCACCGCCCCGCATCTGCGCCGGGCCAAGACGTACGACGAGGGCGGCCGGGGCCTGCTGCTGGTCGCCCAGCTCACCCAGCGCTGGGGCAGCCGGCACACCCCGGAGGGCAAGACGATCTGGGCGGAACTGCCGCTGTACGAGGAGGACCGGTAGCGGCTCACGGCCGCGCCGGTCAGCCGCCCGCCAGCCAGGGCCGCACCTGCTTGCGGGCCTCGTGCAGGCGCGATTTGAGGGTGCCGAGCGGGATGCCGACACGCTCGGCGACCTCGGCGTAGTCCAGCTGGCAGATGTCCCGGTAGACCAGCGGTGCGACCAGATGCGGATGTGTGCGCTCCAGCCGGTCCAGCGCCTCCAGCAGATCGACCCGGGAGCCGGCGATGACGCTGGTGGTGCGCGGGTCCACGGCGTACGAGGGCTCGATTGCGGCCGGCTGCTCCGCGGCCCGCCGCTTCAGCTCGCGGTACTTCTGCCTGCAGCAGTTGGCGACCACCGTGTACAGCCAGGTGCCGAAGCGGCTGCGGCCCTCGAAGCCGGAGATGTGCCGGGCCACCTGGAGCAGCACGTCCTGTGCGGCCTCCTCGGCGTCCTCCCGGCACGGCAGGAAGCGTCCGCACCGGCGCAACACCTCCGGCCGGATCTCATGCAGCAGCCGGTCCACAGCCGCGCTGTCGCCGGTGGCGGCCCACCGGGCGAGGTCTTCCACCGGCACCTGGTCCTGCACGAAGGGTCCCCCTTCAAGTCGATCTCAGGCCAGGCATGATAGTCGTATGCACTCCCTGGAGCGGATCGGCCGCTACCGCCTCGAACGTCCGCTGGGCAGCGGCGCCTTCGCCACCGTATGGCTCGCCCACGACGACGAGCTGCAGGCCCCGGTCGCGGTGAAGGTCCTCGCCGAGAACTGGGCGCACCGGCTCGACATCAGGGACCGCTTCCTGTCCGAGGCCCGGCTGCTGCGCCGGGCCGGTTCCAACCGTGTGGTGCAGGTCTACGACATCGGTGAACTGCCCGACGGCAGGCCGTACTTCGTGATGGAGTACGCCGACGGCGGCACCCTCGCCGATGTGCTGGAGGGCGGGGCGCTGCCGGTGGGCCAGGCGCTCGCCCTGACGGCCGAGGCCGCCCGGGCCGCCGCCGCGCTGCACGAGGCGGGCATCGTGCACCGCGACATCAAGCCGACCAACGTACTGCTGCACACCGCCCCCGACGGCACCCGGCGGGTGCTGCTCGCCGACCTGGGCCTCGCCAAGAGCCTCGCGCAGGCGTCGGTGCTCACGCTGGCCGCGGGCTCGGCGGGCTACCAGCCGCCGGAGCAGGCCGAGCCCGGCGAGGGCATCGACGAGCGGGCCGACGTCTACAGCCTGGGCGCGGTCGGTTACGAGCTGGTCACCGGGAGCGTGCCGGGCCCGCCGGGCCGGGTCGTACCGCCCGGACGGCTGCGGCCGGGGCTCGGCGAGGAGGTGGCACGGGCCCTGCTGCGCGCGCTGGAGCCGGACCGGGCGCGGCGCTGGCCCGGCGCGCAGGCGTTCGCGGACGAGCTGGACCGGCTGGCGGCGGGGCCGCCGGCGCTGCGGCCGACTCGGCGGCTGGACGGTGTGCGCGGCCGGCTGAACACGGTGACGCTGTCCCTGGCCGCGCTGCTCGCCGCGGCGGCGGCCGCGGCCGGAGTGACCATGGTGCTGCACCGCGGCGGCTCCACGGACCAGGCGCGGGTGACGGACTCGACGGGTCGGGTGGTCGTCAAGGTTCCGGCGGGCTGGAGCCATGAGCTGCGCGACTCCGGCTGGGACCCGGGCGCCCTGGGGCTCGCCAAGGGGCACGAACCGGGGCTGGTGGTCGCCGACGACCTGACCCGGTGGCCCGATCTGCGGGCGGCGGTGAACGGCGTGTTCGTGGGGGTGAGCGAGCACGGCGACGTCACGGCGAGGGTCAAGGCCCTCGCCCACTCCGGCTGCCGCTTCTCCGGCAGCCGCAGTTTCAGCGACGCCGACTGGCACGGTCTGGTACGGGCCTGGAGCGGCTGCCCGGACGGCGGCTCCGTCACGGAGTCCGCGCTGGACCCGGCCGGCGGAGCGGAGCAGCCCCAGGTGTACGTACAGGTGCGCGAGCGGGGCGACAAGGATGCGACCGAAGACATACTCCGTTCGCTGAGCGTGACCTGACGGGCGCCTGCCCGTGGTCGCGACGGGGAAGAGAATCCAGCGTGTGCCGAACTTTTCCGGGGCTGCGCGCATCGGAGTGTGATGACGGCGCACTCGGTGCCGTAGGCGCGCGGTCCGCCGCGTGCCATGAACAACCAGGAGTGTTGAGCGACATGGTGTACACCCCCCGGTCCGCGCGGCACGGGGCCCTGCTCGTGGGCACGGTCGCCGTGCTGGGCCTCCTGACCGCCTGTGGCAACAGCCACGACGTGCACAGCAACCCGCCGGTCACGGCCTCGGGCACGGCCGCCCCGGCGACGGACTCCACGAAGAGCCCGGCGTCCACCACATCCGCCCCGGCCTCGACGCCCGCCGGCGCATCCGCCTCCTCCCCCGCCTCGAAGCCGACCCCCACGGCCGGCGGCGGCGGTGGGGGTGGCGGTACGGCCCCGGTCCCGGACAGCTCCCGCTGCCACACCTCCGAGCTGAGCGCCTCGGTGGGCCGCAACGACCCGGGCGCCGGCCAGGAGAACTTCCCGGTCGTCCTCACCAACAAGTCCGGCCGGACCTGCACCCTGCACGGCTATCCGGGCGCGGCGTTCGTGAACGGCTCCGGCAGCCAGCTCGGACCCGACCCCCGGCGCGAGTCGGGCTCCCCGACGACGATCACCCTCAAGCCCGGACAGAGCGCCTGGGCCGGGCTGACCTACTCCAACCCCGGCGTCAGCGGAGCCGAGACGGCCACCCCGGCCGCGCTGCTGGTCACACCGCCGAACGAGCGGGACGCGCTGAAGGTCGCGTGGTCGGGCGGAACGGTGCCCGTCTCCGGGAACTCCTCGTCCGTCTTCCTCTCCGCGCTCAGCCCCGGCACCGCTCCCTGACCGGCCCCGACACCCCCGCGAACCCCGCTGTCCCGCTCCCCGGGCAGCGGGGTTCGTCATGACCGCGCCACAACTGTCACAGGACGGCAACAGGCACCCCGGGCCCCGATCTTTCCGCCGACCCCCGTCATCGAACCCGTCGAACCGAACAGGCCGCAGGGCCGTGTTGAACGCGACGACGAGGAAATCGGGGACAAGATGAGCGGGATCTCACGCAGGCGAGTGCTGACGGCGGGTGCGGCCGCGGGCGCCCTGGGCACGCTGGCCGCGTGCTCCTCCGGTACCGGCCTCTCGGTCGGCGGCTCCGACCCGGCGGACGGCAAGGGCACCGCCCAGGCCCGGCCGGCCAAGCCGATAGGCGACGGTTCCACCGCCGACACCGGAGCCCAGCCCCACCAGCCGACTCCGGACCGGCTGAAGCCGGGACAGAAGCCCCCGCAGTTCGTGGTGTTCTCCTGGGACGGCGCGGGCGAGCTGAGCAACGGTCTGTTCTCCCGGTTCCGCAGGGTGGCCGCCGACCACGGCGCCAAGATGACGTTCTTCCTCAGCGACATCTACGCCCTGCCCGAGTCCAAGAAGCACCTGTACCACCCGCCGCAGCACCCGGTCGGCGCCTCCGCCATCGGCTACCTCGCCGACCGGCACATCCACGCCACCCTCCAGCAGGTCCGTTCGGCCTGGCTGGAGGGCCACGAGATAGGCACCCACTTCAACGGGCACTTCTGCGGCGCGGACGGCGTGCGCAACTGGTCCCCGGCCGAGTGGCGCAGTGAGATAGACCAGGCCAAGAGCTTTGTGAAGCAGTGGAAGACCAACACCGGCTTCACCGACCTGGAGCCGCTTCCCTTCGACTACGAGAAGGAGCTGATCGGCGGCCGCACCCCCTGCCTGGAGGGCCAGTCCAACCTGCTGCCCACGGCCGCGGCCCTCGGCTGGAAGTACGACGCCAGCTCCCCCGGCGGACTGCAGATCTGGCCGAACAAGGTGCAGGGCGGCAAGATATGGGACTTCCCGCTGCAGTCCGTGCCGTTCCCCGGACACAACTTCCAGGTGCTGTCGATGGACTACAACATGATGTTCAACCAGTCCGCAGGCAATCCGAACGGCGACCGCGCCCAGTACGGCGCCTGGCGCTCCCAGGCCCGTGACGCCTATGTCGCCGGTTTCCGGCGGGCGTACGAGTCCAATCGCGCCCCCTTCTTCATCGGCAACCACTTCGAGCGCTGGAACGGCGGCATCTACATGGACGCCGTCGAGGAGGCCATCGGGAAGATGGCCGCCTACGGCGACGACGTGCGCTTCGTGTCGTTCAAGCAGCTCGTGGCCTGGCTGGAGGCGCAGGACCCGGCGGTGCTGCGCAAGCTGCGCACGCTGGTGCCCGGCCAGGCCCCTGTGGGCGGCTGGGCGGAGTTCCTGGGCGCGGCGGGCAGCCGGACGTCCTGAACGGTTCCTGACGGTCTGTTTTCATGGGCGGGCACCGAATGATCCGTTCCGGAGGGACCCGCCCTGAACGCCCCGCTCGCCGAAGCGCTGTCCGCCCTGCTGCTCGTCGCCGTGCTCGCCTTCGCGGTCGTACGGCCCTCCGGCCTGCCGGAGGCGGTCCTGGCCGTGCCCGTTGCCGGGCTCGCGATCGCCACCGGGGCGATCTCGCTCGACCACGCCCGGGCCGAGGCGGAGCGGCTCGGACCGGTGGTCGGGTTCCTGGCGGCGGTGCTGGTCCTCGCCCACTTCTGCGATGTGGAGGGGCTGTTCCAGGCCTGCGGGGCATGGATGGCCCGCTGGGCGGCGGGCCGGCCGGTACGGCTGCTGACGGCGGTCTTCGCGCTGGCGTCCGCCATCACCGCCGTGCTCAGCCTGGACGCCACGATCGTGCTGCTCACACCGGTGGTCTTCGCCACGGCGGCGCGCACCGGCGTACGGCCGAAACCCCATGTCTACGCCTGTACGCATCTGTCGAACACCGCGTCGCTGCTGCTGCCGGTGTCCAACCTGACGAACCTGCTCGCGTTCGCGGCGAGCGGGCTGAGCTTCACCCGGTTCGCAGCGCTGATGGCGCTGCCGTGGCTGGTGGCGATCGGCGCCGAGTACGTGGTCTTCCGCCGGTTCTTCGTCCACGACCTCGCGGCGGCGGCCCCGGTGGGCGCGGATCCCGGCGAGGCGCCCGGGCTGCCGTCGTTCGCGCTGGTCACCGTCGCCTGCACGCTGGCGGGGTTCGTGGTGGCGTCGGCGTTCGGTGTGCAGCCGGCCTGGGTCGCGGCGGCGGGCGCGCTGGTGCTGGCGGGACGGGCGCTGGTGCGGGGCAGGGCGACCGCGCCGACCGTCGTGCGCGCGGCGGCCCCCGCCTTCCTCGCGTTCGTACTGGCGCTGGGCATCGTGGTGCGGGCGGTCGTCGACAACGGGCTCGCGGACGTGCTCGGGCACGTGGTGCCGGAAGGCACCGGGCTGCCGGCGCTGCTCGGGATCGCCGCCCTGGCCGCCGTCCTGGCGAACCTGATCAACAACCTGCCCGCGGTACTGGTCCTGCTGCCCCTGACCGCGCCGGCCGGGCCGGGCGCGGTACTGGCGGTGCTGCTCGGCGTGAACATCGGCCCCAACCTGACCTACGCCGGATCGCTGGCGACGCTGCTGTGGCGGCGAATCGTGCACCAGCACGAGCACGGCGTGGATCTGCGGGAGTTCACCCGGCTGGGTCTGCTCGCCGTGCCGTCCTCCCTCGGCGTCGCGGTGGTGGCACTGTGGGGATCTCTGCAGGTTCTGTGAGGGTCCGCGGGCACCGAGGGAGGCCGACCGGATGCGGGTGATCGCCTGGCTCGTCGAGGGCACCTGGCCCGCCTGTGTGGACGCGGTGCGCGGCCACGCGCCGGACGGCGCGGAGGTGGTCCTGCTGCATGTCGGCGGGGAGCAGGTGCCGGGGCTGGCGCACGGCGCGTTCGCGGGGCTCCTCGGGCGCGGGGCCGTGGAGCGCGATCCCGGTGACCTTGTCGAGAGGCTCGGCGGGAGTTCGGCGGCCGAGCTGCTGGCCGCGGCCGCGGAGCGCCTGGGCCGGCCCTGTGTGCGCGAGGAGCGGTCGGGCCGGGTCGAGCGGGAGGTGGTGGCCGCCGCCGAGGGCGCCGATCTGCTGGTGCTGGCCCGGGACGGTGACCGGTCGCGGCTCGGGCCGAAGAGCCTCGGCCCGGCGGCCCGGTTCGCCGTCGACCATGCGCCCTGCCCGGTCCTGCTGGTGTGGCCGGAGGCGGCGCCGGGACTCGGCACGATCCCGCCACCGCCGCACCACCCCTGACTCAGCGGCGGTGGCGCCCGCCGCCGTACCCGCCACCGTCGTAGCCGCCGCCGTCCGCGCAGTAGTGCGGGTACGCGGAGCAGGGGTCGGACGTGGCGGACGGCGTGGGCGTCGGGGCGGGCGCCGTGTGCGTGGGTGTCGGGGACGGTGCGGGGGTGGTCCGGGCCTTCCTGGGGGTGGCCCGCGCCTCGGGGGGCGTCCGGTGGGCGCCGGTGGTCGGTGACGGGGTGCTGTCGCTGCCCCAGTTGACGTTCTGCATCTGCAGCTCGGGCTTGGCGGTGTCGACGGTCCAGCGCTGGGTGTCGCCGGTGGTCCGGTTCTTCAGGACCAGGGCGCCGGAACCGTCGGTGGCGGCCGGAGTGAGGGCCAGGTCCTGGTTCCAGCGGGGTATCAGGGCGCCCTGGAGGGTGAAGTCGTAGCGGATGTCCCTCGCGGCCGTTCCGGTGGCCGAGCAGGGGGCGAGGCGGACCGAGTAGCCGAGGTGGGAGTCCAGGCACAGGTCGGGCGCGGCGGAACTGCGCAGGCGTCCGTCGGTCTCGTACGTCCACTGCTGGCTCGGTGTCGCGGAGCAGGGCGCGAGTTCGGTCTCGGCGCCCTCGACGGCCTTCTTCCCGACGACGTCGATGCACAGTCCGGAGGCGAGATGGTGCAGCCGGCCGCGCACGGCGCCCTGGGCGGCCTTGCCCGCACCGGCCCAGGAGGCGCTCCTGGTGCCCTTGCCCGGCGTCGGCGAGGACGCGCCGCGGCCTGCCGGGGCCGCGCCGTCGCCCGAGCCGAGCGCCGACCACAGCACCAGTGGCACCACGACGAGCGTGCTCACCGTGGCGACGGCCAGGGCGAGATGGCGGCGCCGGGCAGTTCGGCGGGCGCGGGCGGCCCGGCGGGGCGAGCGGCCGGGTGCGACGGTCTCGGCGGGGTCCGCGCCGTTCGCTCCGGCGGAGCGGGTCCGGCGCGTGAACAGGCCGGAGCCGCGCCGGTACGGCGTCTCGGCGGTGGGCGCGGCCTCGCCGGGCGGGGGTGCGGCGGTCGGGGCGTGCGGTGCCGGTTCCGCCGACGGCTCGGCGCGGCTCGCCCGGGACTCCAGGTAGGCGCGGGCGCCCCAGCCGAGGACGGCCTCGGCGAGCGCGAGCCCGAGTCCCGCGCCGAACGCGGCGAGTTGGTCCGCGGTCCGGCTGCAGTGGCCGCAACCGGCCAGGTGCCCGCGCAGATCCGGGTCGATGTCGGCGCCGCCGCGCCGGAACGTGACGTCGAGCATGCGCAGATAGCGTCGGCACTCGGCCTCGGGGGCGAGTTCCCGGTGGACCTGCAGGCACTCCTCGCGCAGCCGTTCCCTGGCCCGGCTCAGCTCGACACGTGCGTCCCCCTCGTCCAGGCCGAGCAGGGCGGCGGGTACGGCGAGCGGTTCGGCCTCGACCTCGGTGTGCCACAGCACGGCACGGCTGGTCTGGGGCACCCGCTGGAAGGCGCGGGAGAGCTGGCGCCGGCCGGGCGGGGGCAGCAGCCGGGCGGCGGCACGCTCACCGGCGTCGCCGGACCGCAGCCGGGGGTGGAGGAGGTCCCGGCGCCCGTCGGTGTCCCACTCGGCGGCGATACGGCGTACGGCGACCAGCACTTGGGGCCGCCAGGCGGCGGTCGGACCGGCCTGCCGCAGCGATTGGCCGAAGAGCCGGGTGAAGGCGGCGGTGGTGAGCATGCCGGCGGCGCGTGTCCCGTCCGTGCACAACCGGGCGTAGGCGAAGGCCGCTTCCCAGTGCCGGTCGAGGAGTTCACCGACGGGATGGAGTGCCGGCGTTCCTCCCGTCCACTTCTTCAGCTCGGCACTCAGCTGTTCGTCCGACAGGCCTGCCTCATTCACGGCTGCATTCCTCCAGACGTGATAACGGAATTAGTCCATACCAAACAGTATGGAAGAGCGGTGGGGCTGCTCGAACGTCCACCTGAGGAGGCTCTTTTGAAGCGTGGGGGGTGTACGGGGAGCGGCCTGGCGCACCCAGCGGGAAATGCGATTTTCCTGCGCGCCGACAGCGCACACTTTTGCACAGCCGCACACGTCTGAACAAGAGAAATCTCGATTATCGACAATCATGTGCGGACGGCTTCGCTATTGACTCGGATTCAGGTGAATCCATTTCTTCCCATGACCGCCGTTCGCCCGCCCGGTAGGCGCCGGGCGGCACTCCGTAGCGTTCCCGGAAGACCCGGCCGAAGTGGAAAGGGCTGCCGAATCCGGAGGCCGCGGCGACCCGCTCCACCGTCAGGTCGGTGGCCTCCAGCAGCCGGGCCGCGTGCCGCAGCCGGGCATCGCGCAGGGCGCGCATCGGGGACCGGCCGGTGCACAGGGTGAACAGGTGCGCGAACCGGGACGGGGACAGCGCGACGCTCTCGGCGAGCGAGCGGACCGTGTGCGCGGCACCGGGGTCGGCGGCGATCAGCTCCTCGGCACGGCGCACCCGGGCGTCGGCATCCGGCGCCGGCACCCGTGTCCGGTCCGGTGCGGCCGACGGTGTCCGGGCGCCGCCCGCGGCGAGCAGGACCACCTCCTCCAGTGCGCACAGGGCCAGTTCCCGCGCCAGGCCGCCCTGCGCCACGACCACCGGGTCCGGCGCCCGTGGGGCGCCCTTTGCCGGTCCGCGGGCATCGGCGAGCATCCGGGCGAACGCCGCGTCGATCCGTCCGCGCAGGGCATCCGGCACGGACGGCACGGCGTACAGGCCGTCGGACACGGCGTGGGGGGCGAGCCAGGGGGTCCAGGACGGGCGGGCCTGGCAGTGCGTCCACCAGAACCGCCAGCGCTCGGCGCCGGGCGCGACGGTGTAGCGGTGGGCGGTGCCCGGGGCGAGCACCACCAGTTCCCCGGCGCCGGCCCGGGCCCGGGCACCGCCCTGACGGAGCAGGCCGCATCCGCCCAGAGTGAAGGTGAACAGCCAGCTGTCCGCGCCCCGGGGCCGGTTCACTCCGTAGCCCGGCCGCTGGTCGTAACGGCCGGTCACCACCAGTCCGGGCGGCGGGGACGGGTCGGCGGCAGCCGTCACGGGCAGGTCGTCAGCACGCACAGGCATCCTCCCGTCGGTCGGGTCCGCCTAGCGTGGCAGGTGCGTGAGCAGCGGATCCGACGAGCGCGGGAGCGGAACATGACGGCCAGGGACATTGACGCCATCCTGCCCGAGGCACTGCGGCAGGGGTTCGAGGAGGACGGATTCACCGTCGTACGGGGGCTGTTCGGCCCGGCCGAGACCGAGCGGCTGTGCGCCGAGTTCGCCGCGCTGCTCGCGGCCGGCCCGGTGCCGGGGCACTTCGCGCCGCGCCCGGCCGACCCCGACCCGCTGCGCCGCTGCCCCCGGGTGATGCAGCCGCACGAGTTCAACGCCGTCGCCCGGGAGTTCCTGCTGGACGTCCGACTGCGGGCGGTGCTGGAAGTGCTGTTCGGCGAGGAGGTGCTGGCCGCGCAGAGCATGTTCTACTTCAAGCCGCCGGGTGCGCGCGGGCAGGCGCTGCACCAGGACAACTTCTATCTGCGGGTCGAACCGGGCACCTGTGTGGCGGCGTGGCTGGCCTGCGAGCCGATCGACCGGGACAACGGCGGTCTGGAGGTCGTACCGGGCACCCACCGGATGGACCTGTTCTGCCCCGAACGCGCCGACGAGGGGCTGTCGTTCGCCCGCGAGTACGTCCCGCCGCCGCCCGGGCTCGTGCCGGTGCCGGTGGATCTGGCACCGGGCGACGTGCTGTTCTTCAACGGCAGCCTGGTGCACGGCTCCGGCCCCAACCGCTCCGCCGACCGCTTCCGGCGCTCGTTCATCGGGCACTACGTGGGCCGTTCGGCCGAGCGGATCGGGGCGTACTACCGCACGCTCGGCATGTCCGGTGAGCGGGTGCCCCTGGCGCACAGCGAGGGGGCGGGGCCGTGCGGCACGGAGTTCGTACCGCACGGAAGCGCTACTAGTGACCGCTGACCGCACGGGGAGTGTAGGGCTGCTCCAGTTCCTCGATCTCCTTCTCGGTCAGTTCCAGTTCGACCGCGGCCACCGCGTCCTCGATGTGGTGCGGTTTGGCGGCGCCCACGATCGGTGCCGCCACCGTGCCCTTGTGCAGCAGCCAGGCGAGGGCCACCTGGGCGCGGGGCACGCCCCGGTCGCTTGCGATGCGGGTGACGGCTTCGACGATCGAGCGGTCGCCCTCCAGGTACAGACGGCCGCCGAAGTTGTCGTTGGCACTGCGCTCGGTGACCGTGCCCCAGTCGCGGGTGAGCCGGCCCCGGGCGAGCGGGCTCCAGGGCAGCGCGCCCACGCCCTGGTCCGCGCAGAGCGGCAGCATCTCCCGCTCCTCCTCGCGGTAGAGGAGGTTGTAGTGGTTCTGCATGGACACGAACTTGGTCCAGCCGTGCCGCTCGGCCGTGTGCTGCAGCTTGGAGAACTCCCACGCGTACATCGAACTCGCCCCGATGTAGCGGACCTTGCCCGCCTTGACCAGGTCGTGCAGCGCCTCCATCGTCTCCTCGACGGGGGTCGTGCGGTCGTAGCGGTGGATCTGGTAGAGGTCGACGTAGTCGGTGCCGAGGCGGCGCAGGCTGTGGTCGATCTCGGTCATGACGGCCTTGCGGGACAGCCCGGCCCCGTTGGGTCCCGGCCGCATCCGGCCGTTCAGCTTGGTGGCCAGCACGATCTCGTCGCGGTCGGCGAAGTCGCGCAGCGCCTTGCCGACGATCTCCTCGCTGGTGCCGTCCGAGTAGATGTTGGCGGTGTCGAAGAAGTTGATGCCCGCCTCCAGCGCCTGCCGGATGAGCGGCCGGGACGCCTCCTCGTCGAGGGTCCACTCGTGGACGCCGCGGTCGGGCAGGCCGTAGGTCATGCAGCCCAGACAGATCCGCGACACGTCCAGGCCCGTCGAACCGAGCTTCACGTACTGCATCGTTGCTGCTCCTGCCTTCGGGACGATGGTCACCGACGAGCCTACGACCTGGCCCGGCACCGACTTGACGGCCGAAGAGCTTGGACGGTTTGATCCTGACACGTGCCGCGCCGCCCGGCGTGGGCAGGATGGAGCGGACTTGCCCCCCAAGGGTGTTCTCCGCGCCGCGGGTTCCCGAAGGACCGCAGGCGCCCTGGCAGTGGCCCTGACCATCACTCTTTCGGCGCTGGCCGGCTGCGACTCGGGCGGCTCCGGCGGCTCCGACGACCTCGGTGGCAGGAACAGCAAGGGGACCGGCGCGTCGCAGCCCACCGCGGTGCGGCTGCCCCCGCGCGGCGCCGGCTTCGACTACCAGATCGGCGGCGCCTACCCCCCGCCGAAGGGCGTGCGGATCGTCAGCCGCGACCGCTCCGACTCCCCCGCGCCCGGCCTGTACAACATCTGCTACGTCAACGCCTTCCAGGCCCAGCCCGAGGAGCGTTCCTCCTGGCCGGCCGATCTGCTGCTGCGCGACGCGCACGGCAAGGCCGTCATCGACGAGGACTGGAACGAGGCCCTGCTGGACATCGGCACCCCGGCCAAGCGGGAGCGGGTGGCGCGGCACGTCGGCGAATGGATCGACGGCTGCGCGAAGAAGGGCTTCGACGCCGTCGAGCCGGACAACTACGACAGCTACACCCGCTCCCGCCATCTGCTCACCGCGGCCGACGCGACCGCGTTCATGACCCTGCTGTCCCGGCACGCGCACGCCCGGCACCTGGCCATCGCGCAGAAGAACACCGCCGACCTGGCCGGCGTACGCGAGCGGGCCGGGCTGGACTTCGCGGTGACGGAGGAGTGCGGGCAGTACGACGAGTGCGGGGTCTACGCGAAGGCGTTCGACGACCGGGTCGTGGACATCGAGTACACCGCGTCCGGTCTGCGCTCGGCGCTCGCCCACTGGGGCGACCGGCTGAGCATCGTCCGCCGGGACCGGGACGTGTCCACGCCGGGCGACAAGGGGTACGTCCGCGCCGTGCGCTGAGCGCCGGGCCGTGCGCGCCCCCGGTGCCGCCGGGCGGCCGACGCGTCGGCCTGATCGCTCTCGCCCGCCCGTATCGCCGGCGCCTCGCACCCCGTCGGGGCGCTGCCGTCCGGGCGTTGGGCATTGCTGCCCTCAGGTGACCAACCGGCGTGGGAACGGCGGATCGTCGTACTGTCGACTCATCCTCGGCGCAGACGACCGGCGTCCGGCCGGTCTCGGCCGCCCGGAGGATACGCGGTGCCGTCTCGCCCCACCACCCTGAGAACCCTGGCCGGAGCAGCACTGCTGCCGCTGGCCTTCGTCACCCCCGCCTGGGGACAACCCGCTGCCGCGCCGGCGCCGGAGACTCCGGCCACGCTGTGCGCACTCGCCGGCACACTGCACGGTGCGCACGGTGAGCGGGCCGATGTCAGCCTGTGCGCGGACACCGGCTCCCCGAGATTCAGCATCACGGCCCCGGCCACCTGCCGGATCGGCCGCACCCGGGTCCGTTACGCCTGTCGCACCGAGGGCACCTGGACGGCCCGCAAGTCCGGCAAGACCCTGGGCACCGGTGCGCTGCCCGGCTCGGGCCTGTACCCGGGTCCGGGCACCTACGACCTCAGCGCCACCGTGCATGTACGGTCGACGCCCGCGGGCCTGGACCTGAAGGGCACGGTGCAGGCCACCGTGTCGCTGACCGCGCCGAAGGCGAAGGTCACGCACGCCGTCACCGTGGACCGGACCGTGCTGCGCCGCGATGCCACGACCACCGTGACCTACACGATCCGCCGGGACAGCGAGGACGGCGACGGCAACGCGCGGCTGGGGATGATCGGCGAGGAGGGCACCGGTCTGCGGATCGCCACGGACGACAAGCGCTGCGTCAACCCGCTGGTGGGCCGGTACCCGGCGAAGGCCCGGCTGGCGCACTCCCTGGACTGCACGGTGACCGAACTGCAGCCCGGCCACCCGGAGAAGCTCAAGATCGACTACACCGTGGGGTCGAAGTGTTCCACGGTGGTCTCCAAGCTCGGCTACTGGGTGCCCAAGGGGCAGGACATGTTCACCGGGAACATGCTGGCGGGTCCCACGCTCACCTGCAGCTAGAGGAGATCGAGCGCCCGCTCCCACGCGAAGTCCGGCCGGCCGCCGTCCGGTCGGTCCTCGCCGGTGTACGCGTCGCCGAAGCGGACGCCCATCCCGCGCAGCCGCTCCAGGCTGTCCCGGTAGGCGGGATGGGCGGCCAGCGCACCGGCGACACAGGGCAGGACGGCGATCGGCACGTCCAGACCCGCCGCCTCGCACAGGGTCCCGAGGGCGAGGGTGTCGGCGATGCCGGCCGCCCACTTGTTGACGGTGTTGAAGGTGGCGGGCGCCACCACGACGGCGTCCGGCGGCGGGAAGGGGCGGGGGTCGGCCGGTGTCCGCCAGGCCGAGCGGACGGGGCGTCCCGTCCGCGCCTCCACGGCCGCGGTGTCGAAGAAGCCGCCCATGGCGACCGGTGTGGCGATGACGCCGACGTCCCAGTGCCGTTCCTGGGCGGCACTGATCAGCCTGCCGACGTCCGCGGCGATCCCGGCCGCGCACACGACGACGTAGAGGAAGGGCTTCTGGGCCTGTTCGGTCATCCGGGCACCCTACTGAAGCGGAATCCCTACCGAAGAGGGAAGGTCGCCCCTCGCTCGGCCTCCGGGCGTGGCCCGTGGATGCGGCGCTGCTTCTCCTCGATGGGCACGTCGTTGATGCAGGCCTCCCGCCGGGTCATCAGGCCGTGCTCGTCGAACTCCCACAGCTCGTTGCCGTAGGAGCGCCACCACTGGCCTTCGGTGTCCCGGGACTCGTACTGGAAGCGGACGGCGATGCGGTTGCCGTCGAAGGCCCACAGGTCCTTGCGCAGGGCGTACTCCAGCTCGCGCTGCCACTTGCCGGTGAGGAACGCGACGATCTCGGCGCGGCCGGTGACGAAGGTGTCGCGGTTGCGCCAGACCGAGTCCTCGGAGTAGGCGAGCGCCACCCTGCGGGGGTCTCGGGTGTTCCAGGCGTCCTCGGCCGCCTGGACCTTCTGTGCGGCGCTCTCGCGGGTGAACGGCGGCAGGGGCGGGCGGTCGGCCATGGTCTCCTCCTGGATTCGTGCGACAGCGGAGAACGAGCGTTCTCCACGCGGCTGCTACGGTAGGAGAACGCTCGTTCTCTCGTCAAGGAACGCATCCGCCAAGGAACGCATCGAGGAGTGATGGTGTCGCCGATGGACAGCGCCGCCGCCCGGGACCGGGCGCTCGACGCCGCAGAGGAGCTGTTCTACGCCCGTGGTGTCCAGTGCGTGGGCATGGACGAACTGCGCGGCGCCTCGGGCGTCTCGCTCAAGCGTCTGTACCAGCTCTTCCCCGCCAAGGAGCAGCTGGTCGCGGCCTATCTGGCGCGGCGGGACGAGCGCTGGCGCGGGCGTCTCGCCGCGCACGTGGCGCGGCAGCGGGATGCGCGGGAGCGGATCCCGGCCGTGTTCGACTGGCTGGAGGAGTGGTTCGGCGAGGCCGGCTTCCGCGGCTGCGCCTGGATCAACGCCCATGGCGAACTGGGGGCCACCTCGGCCCTGGTGACCGAGCAGGTGCGCGCCCACAAGGAGGCGTTCCGGGACTGTCTCGCCGCGCTCGTGGACGACGCCCGCCTGCCCGCCTCGCTCGCCGGGCCCCTGTTCCTGCTCGCCGAGGGAGCCATGGTGACGGCGGGGATCACCGGGAGCACCCGGCCGGCGGCCGAGGCCCGCGAGGCGGCGCGGACACTGATGGCGGCCGCCGGCCGCGGTGGGCTCAGCCGGCCGGCCCCGACAGCCTGATCGCGCTCACCGGGCAGGCGCGGGCCGCCTCCCGGACCATCGGGTCGCCCGCGCCGTCCTCGCGTCCGGGCAGCAGGGCACTGAAGCCGTCGTCGTCCTGGGTGAAGACGCCCGGCGCGGCCAGGGCGCACTGGCCCGCGCCGATACAGACGTCCTTGTCGATGTCGATGTGCATGAGCAGAGCCTCTTACCAGGTCACGGGGAGTTCCAGCATCCCCTGGATCGTGTCGCCGGGTTTGAAGCGCACCTCGTCGGCCGGAACGGCGAGGCGCAGCCCCGGCAGCCGGGCCAGCAGGCTGCCCAGGGCGATCTCCAGCTCCGCACGGGCCAGGTTCTGCCCGAGGCACTGGTGGATCCCGAAGCCGAACGCCACGTGGTGGCGGGCGGAGCGGTGGAAGTCCAGGGTGTCGGGTTCCTCGTACCGGTCCGGATCGCGGTTGATCACGGAGGTCGAGAAGAGCACGCCCTCGCCGGCCCGGATCGTGGCGCCGGCGATCTCGATGTCCTCCAGCGCCACCCGCTGCATGCCCTCCGCGATGGACAGCATCCGCATCAGCTCCTCGACGGCGGCGGGCAGCAGCGTCGGGTCGGCGCGCAGCTCGGCCAGCCGGTCGGGGTGCCGGAGCAGGGTGTAGGTGCCGAGGGAGATCATGTTGGCGGTCGTCTCATGGCCCGCGACCAGCAGGATGATGGCCAGCGACACGATTTCGGCGCGGTCCAGGGTGCCGTCGCGCAGTTGGTTGCGGACCAGCTCGTCGAGGATGCCGTCGCCCGGGTCGCCCTGTCGCGCCTTGTCGTCGATCAGCCCTCCGAGGTACTCCTCCAGGCGGTCGCGGGCGCCGCGGGCCTCGGCTGCCGTGCGGCCGCGCAGCAGCCGACGGGTCTGCTCCTCGAAGAACTCGTGGTCGGCGTACGGCACTCCGAGCAGGCCGCAGATCACCATCGACGGCACGGGCAGCGCGAAGGCGGAGACCAGCTCGGCGGGCGGCCCCTGGGCGATCATCGCGTCCAGCAGCGCGTCCACGGTCCGCTGGATCCAGGGGCGCAGCTCGGTCGCGCGTTTGACGGTGAACGACGGGATCATCATCCGCCGCTGCCGGTGGTGTTCGGGATCGTCCTGCCCGAGCAGGGCCACTTGACGGTCGCGGACACCGGCGAAGCGTTCGGTGGGCACGGGGAAGTCGGGGTGGAGGCGGTTGCTGGAAAGCCGGGGATCGGAGAGCAGGGCGCGGGCGGTGGCGTGTGCGGTGACGACCCAGACCTCGCGGCCGTCGAACAGGGTGACGCGGGACAGGGGACGCCCGTCGCGCAGGGGCTGGTATCCGGTGGGCGGGTGGTAGGGGCAGGTGCGGTCCTGCGGGAAGGCGACGGGATCGGCCTGGTCCGCCGGGCCGGTGATGTCCGTCAGATCCGTCATGGGAAGACCTCGCAGACGAAGAAGTGCATCGTGCCGATCTTCATTAGATGCCTCAGGCACCTATGGGGCGACCCCAAGTTCGGCCAGTTGGGTGAACCTCGCGATCCGGCCGAAGAAGTACGTCCGGAGGGACGAATTCCGGCCGGAGCGCGGCGTGCGCGGGCGGGTCGGCTCCCTGTGCGACGAAGGGGTACGGACACGGGCCACCGAACCGCGCACGACGACCACGCAGGAGTCACCCGGTCGACCCAACCGGTTGTGGGTACGGATGATCCGTGGAGTCTCCGGTGTTGAATGCCGGTGACGGACACGTGTTGGACCGACGAAGGGGACCGATCCCATGCCACTTGAGGGCGAGTACGAGCCCAGCCCTGCGCAGTGGGTGCGCGAGCAGGTCGAACTGTACGAGAACTCCGGCGGGACGAAGGGCACGACGCTCCTGGACACCGGGATGCCGGTCGTCGTGCTGACCACGCGGGGCGCGCGGAGCGGAAAGATCCGCAAGACGCCGTTGATGCGGGTGGAGCACGAGGGGTCGTACGCGGTGGTCGCCTCGCAGGGCGGCGCGCCCAAGCACCCGGTGTGGTACTTCAACGTGACCTCCGATCCGCATGTCGAGCTGCAGGACGGGCCGCTCAAACAGGACATGAGGGCCCGTGAGGTCACCGGCGAGGAGAAGGCCCGGTGGTGGGAACGGGCCGTCGCCGCGTATCCGCCGTACGCCGAGTACCAGGAGAAGACCTCGCGACAGATCCCGGTCTTCGTGCTGGAACCCCTCGCCGAGAGCTGATTCACGCCGAGGACCGGCCGGCTTTCGGAGAAATCCGGGCCGGCCGGGTGTGAACCCGTCCCGAGGCGGGCACCCGTGCGTCAGGCCCCGCCGCGTTCCCCCGTCGCGGCGGGGCTCTTCGCTGCCCGCCGACCGCCGTCCCAGGCGTCTCCCGGCGGCCGGAAACACTCGCCGGCCAGTCGGCCCGACAGCGGTTTCCGGTCGGCTCCACCCGTAGGGAAGCGGACATCCGGCTGTTTCGGCACGTCGACCGTCGGCCCCGAACGCACACCCACGCGGCCGTGGCCGCACGGGAGCGCGGCCCCGCGAACCCGTGGCAGCACGGCCGTTGTCAGCCGGTGGGCAGCCACGTGCCGTCGCGCATCAGTTCCCGGCCGGTCAGCTCGTTCTCCTCGCGCCAGGCCTGGACGCGCTGAGGGAGGACTCTGAAATACAGGTACCGGGTGGCGAGTCGGCGGGGGTCGAAGCCGGTCTGGCCGGCGAAGACCTCGGCGTCCTCCTCGGGGAGGTCCTCCGGGCTCACCGCCTGGACGGTGCCCTCGATCAGGACGACGTCCCGCGTGGGACCGAGGCCGAGGCGGGTCCGGCCGGTGGCCACGAGGTTGCGGCCGGTGGGGCTTTCGGCCGGGGTGGCGATCAGCAGCGTGGCGCCGTCCCACACGAAGGACAGCGGCACGAGATAGGGAGCACCGCCGTCGGGGCCGGCGGTGGCGACCCAGACGTCGACGTCGTGCTCCAGCCGGTGGAGGGTGTCCTTCTGGCGCTCCGCGGTGCTGCGGGCGGGCGGTGGGGTCATGGCGCAGGCCTCCTCGGGATACGGATCCCGTCCAGTGTGGCCGTCACTCCACGATCCCCGCACGCAGGTGGTCGAGGCGTGTCCTGGCGGCCGCCAGGAGCAGGTCGAGGGCGGCCGGGTAGGAGCTGGAGCGCATGGTGGCGACGAGGTGGGGGGCGGTGGCCGCGATGTGCGGGTGGGTGCCGGCCGGCAGCCGGCCGTACGTGCTGCGCCACACCTGCGCCTCGGCCTCGCGCGCGGACCTCGGCAGGGCGGTGCACGCGGAGTCCAGGGCTCCGAAGGCCAGAGCCTGGTCGACGAACGCGTGGTAGATCCGCACCGCCTCCGGATCCGGGAACCCGGCCCCGCGCAGGACGCCGAGCATGCTCTCCACGGCCTGGATCTCATGGACGCGCCCGGTGACGCGGTGGGCACTGAGCATCGCCGCCCGGGGGTGCGCGAGCGCGCCGGCGTGCATCCGCAGGCCGAGTTCGCGCAGGTCGGCCACCCAGTCGCCGGTCGTCCGCCAGACGCGCAGGTTGCGGCCGATCAGCTCGTCGGCGATGGCCAGCATCAGATCGTCCGTGTGCCGGAAGTACCGGTACAGGGAGCTGGGGTCGGCACCGAGCGCCCGGCCGAGGCGGCGCACCGAGAGCGCTTCGGCGCCGTGCTCCTCGATCAGCCGCAGGGCGGTGGCGACGATCAGCTCCTCGGACAGCACGACGCCCTGCTTGGTGGGACGCCGCCGCTGCCGGGCGGCGGCCGGGACGACACGGTCGGTCATGGGGCCTCCCTGGTTCGTACCACTGCCCGGTCCGTGCCCGGCACCTTACGACAACACCGTTGACCTGTTAAGTACCCCGGCAGTTTCATGTCCGGTCATCGGGGCCGACCGGGGCCCCCGCGGCGCGAGCGGAGAGCCGGCATGAGCGACAGACCTTTCGGAGTGGATCCCCCCGCGCAGCCCGAGCTGCGCAAGTCCCTGGGCGTGGTGGACGGCGTCGCCGTCGCCGCCTCCAGCACGGCCGCCACCACCAGCATCGGCATCGGGCTGGGGGTGACCGCGGGGGTGGTCGGCCCGCATCTGCCGGCCATCATGCTGCTGGCGTTCCTGCCCGTCCTCGGCATCGCCGGGGCCTACTCGCGGCTGAACCGCGTGGAGCCGAACGCGGGCAACGGCTATGTGTGGGTTGGCCGTTCGCTCAGCCCCTGGCTCGGCTTCATGGTCGGCTGGGTGAACTTCGTGGCGAGCGTGGCCTTCCTCGCGTACACCACGGCGGTCACCGGGTCGGCGCTGCTGCAGCTGGCCGGGGAGGCGGGCCTGCATCGGATCGGCTCGCTCGGCCTCGATCCGGACTCGACCGCGCAGACGACGGCGGTGGGGATCGTCGTCCTGGTCGCGGTCACCCTGACCGCCGTGACCGGAGTGCGTACGGCGGCCCGGCTGCAGACCGGGCTGCTGGCCTTCGAGTACGTCGTGCTGCTCGGGTTCTGCGGCTACGGCGTCGTCACCGGACCGCACTCCTTCAGCCTCTCCTGGTTCGACCCGTTCGCGATCCCCTCGGCGACCGCGCTGGCGCAGGGCCTGCTGCTGTCGGTGTTCTGCTACTGGGGTTTCGATGCCGCGTTCACCGTCAACGAGGAGGTGCGCAACCCCCGGGACGCCTCCCGGGCCGGGACCATCACCCTGGTCACCATGCTCGGGCTGTTCCTGCTCGGCTCACTGGCCTTCCAACGAGTGCTGTCCCAGCAGGAGTTGGCGGGACACGGCGCGCAGGGGCTCGCGTACTACGGGGACCGGCTGGCCGACCAGCCGCTGGCAGCGCTGCCGCTGGTCGCCCTGATGTTCTCGGCGACGGCCTCGCTGCAGGCCGGGGTCATCCCGACGGCGCGCGGCATGTTCGCGATGAGCCGGGACCGTACTCTCGGACCGGTGTGGTCCAGGATCAGTACCCGGTACGGAACGCCGGCGGCCGGGACGCTGCTGATCGGGGCGCTGGCCATCGCGGTGGCCGCGGGCGCGCTGGTGATCCCGCGGCTCGCCGACATGATCGACGCGGTCGTGAACGCCGTCGGCATCGTCGTCGCCCTGTCCTACGCGCTCACCGCGCTGGCGGCCGCCGTGCGCTTTCGCGCCCTGCTGCGCGAGGACTGGCGGCAGGGCGTGCGGGCGGTGGTGCTGCCCACACTCAGCGCGCTGGCCCTGCTGGGGCTCGGCGGCTACCTCGGCTGGTCCTTCTACGACTCCGCCGACCATCTGGAACTCCGGGCGGACAACGGCTGGTTCCTGCTGCTCATGCCGCTCGCGATGATCGCCTCCGGGTTCGCGGTCGCCGCCTGGGCCAAGTGGGTGCGCAGATCGCCGTACTTCCGCACCGGCACGGGCACCGACGCCGATTCGCCCGAGTTGCTCACCACCTCCAACTGACCGACCAGGAAAGACATCATGCACGCTGATCTGCTGTTCACCGGCGGCCCCGTCCTCACCCCCGAGGGCCGCACCGCGAGCGCCGTCGCCGTCACCGGGGACCGTGTCACCGCTGTCGGCGGCGACGAGCTGCGCGCCCTGGCCGGGCCGGGCACGGAGGTGGTCGATCTCGCGGGGCGGCTGCTGCTGCCCGGCTTCCAGGACGCGCACGTCCATCCCGTGCCGGCGGGGCTGGAACTGGCCCAGTGCGATCTGTCCGGCCGGGTGACGGCCGAGGAGAGCGTCGCCGCCGTACGGGCGTACGCCGACGCCCACCCGGAGCGGGAGTGGATCCTCGGCGGCGGCTGGTCGATGGAGGCGTTCGCCGGCGGTACGCCCACCAAGGAGCTGCTCGACGCGGTGGTGCCGGACCGTCCGGTGTATCTGCCGAACCGGGACCATCACGGGGCCTGGGTCAACAGCCGGGCGCTTCGACTGGCCGGCATCGACCGGGACACACCCGACCCGGCCGACGGGCGGATCGAGCGGGACGCCTCCGGGGAGCCGAGCGGCACGCTGCAGGAGGGTGCGATGCGGCTGGTCGGCCGGCTCACCCCGCCGGCCACCCCGGCCGACCGGCTGGCCGCCCTGCTGCACGCCCAGCGGCATCTGCACGCGCTCGGCATCACCGCCTGGCAGGACGCCCTGGTCGGCGACTTCCTCGGCATGGACGACCCGGCCGACGCGTATCGCACGGCGGCACTTGACGGCTCGCTGACCGCGCGGGTGCGGGGCGCGCTGTGGTGGGACCGGGAGCGCGGGGCCGAGCAGATCCCCGAACTCGTCGAGAAGCGGGCCGCGTTCAGTCACGGACGGTTCCGGGCGGGCACGGTGAAGCTGATGCTGGACGGGGTCGCCGAGAACCACACGGCCGCACTGCTCGACCCCTATCTGGACCGGTGCGGGTGCGCCACCGCCAACCGCGGCAAGAGCTTCATCGACCGGGCCCGACTGCCCGAGTACGTCACCGAGTTGGACGCCCTCGGCTTCCAGTGCCACTTCCACGCGCTGGGCGACCGGGCCGTACGCGACGCGCTGGACGCGGTCGAGGCGGCCCGCGCCGCGAACGGGCCGAGCGACACCCGGCCGCACCTGGCGCACCTGCAGGTCGTGCACCCGGACGACGTTCCGCGCTTCGCCCGGCTCGGCGCCACGGCCAACATCCAGCCGCTGTGGGCCGCGCACGAGCCGCAGATGGACGAGCTGACGATCCCGTTCCTCGGCGCCGAACGGGCCGCCTGGCAGTACCCGTTCGGCGCGCTGCTGCGCTCGGGGGCGCGGCTCGCGGCGGGCAGCGACTGGCCGGTGAGCAGCCCCGATCCGCTGCAGGGCGTCCATGTCGCGGTCAACCGGGTCGAACCGGGCGGCACCGCGGCGGTGTTCCTGCCGAAGGAGCGGCTCGGCCTCGCGGACGCGCTGCGGGCGTACACGGCCGGGTCGGCGTACGTGAACCATCTGGACGACAGCGGCCGGGTGGCCGCCGGGGCACTCGCCGATCTGGTGGTGCTGGACCGCGATCCGTTCGCCGGACCGCCGGAGGAGATCGCGAACACGGCCGTGGCGCTCACCTATGTGGGGGGTGAGCGGGTGTACGGCGCCGAGTGACTCCCCCGGTCGCAGCCGATCGGTCGCGGCCGACGCGGCGTTTCAGCGGGTCTGCTGGAACGTCCGTCGGTACGCCTGGGGAGACACCCCGATCGTGGCGTGCAGATGCTGGCGCAGCGAGGCGCCGGTGGCGAAGCCGACCTCGCCGGCGATCCGGTCCACCGGCAGATCGCTGGACTCCAGCAGGTGCCGGGCGCGGGCGACGCGCTGCTGGGTCAACCAGCGGCCGGGGCTCTGACCGACCTCGTCGCTGAAGCGGCGGGCGAAGGTGCGCAGGCTCATCCGGGCGTGGCCGGCGAGGTCGGTGAGGGTGAGCGGCTCGTCCAGGCGCTCCAGGGCCCAGACACGGGTCGCGGCCGTGCTGGCCGCGCCGCTCTCGGGGACCGGCTGCTCGATGTACTGGGCCTGGCCGCCGTCCCGGAACGGTGGGACGACGCAGCGGCGGGCGACGGAGTTGGCCAGTTCGCTGCCGTGGTCGGTGCGGACGATGTGCAGGCAGATGTCGACGCCGGAGGCGGCTCCGGCCGAGGTGAGGATGCGGCCGTCGGCGACGAAGAGGACCTCCGGGTCGACGTCCACCCGGGGGAAGCGGCGGCGGAACTGCTCGGCCACCTGCCAGTGGGTGGTCGCGCGGCGGCCGTCGAGCAGGCCGGCCTCGGCGAGCACGAACGCGGCCGTGCAGATCGACACGATCCTGGCGTCCGGGCGGATCCGGGCGAGGGCCGAAGCGACCTCGCCCGGCAGCTCGGCGGGGATGTACGCGGGCGGCATCGAGGTGACCACCACCGTGTCCGCCGTGTCGAGGATCTCCGGGCCGTGCGCGACACCGATCGTGAAGTCGGCGCAGGTGCGCACCGGGCGGCCGTCGACCGTGCAGGTGAGGATCTCGTAGTGGCCGTCGGCGGCGCCGAGGATCCGGCTGGGGATGCCCAGCTCGAAGGGGTAGACGCCGTCGAGCGCCAGGACGACCACCCGCTCGGGGCGCCGGGTGCGGATCTGGACATCGGGCATGGCACGATCCTATCGAACCTTGGCATTCATGCCATTTCCCGGGCGCGCGACGCCCGGCAGGCTGGGTGACCATGAGCGATGTGAACACCATGCGAGCCATCAGCCAGGACGTCCTCGGCGGTCCCGAGGTTCTGAGGGAAGTACAGGTGGAACGGCCGAAGCCGGGCCCCAACCAGGTGCTGGTCCGGGTGCGGGCGGCCGGGGTCAACCCCACCGACTGGAAGCACCGGGCCACCGGGGGCTTTCTGGGCACGTCGCCGTTCGTCCTCGGCTGGGACGTCTCCGGCGAGGTCGCCGAGACCGGGATCGGCGTGGTCGGCTTCCGGCCCGGCGACGAGGTCTTCGGCATGCTGCCCTACCCCTACGGCCACGGCTCGCACGCCGAGTACGTGATCGCCCCGGTCCGTGCCCTGACGCACAAGCCGGCCTCGATCGACCACACCCAGGCGGGCGCACTGCCCCTGGTGTCCCTGACCGCCTGGCAGGCGCTGACCGAGCACGCGGACCTGCGGCCCGGGCAGCGGGTGCTGATCCACGCGGCGGCCGGCGGCGTCGGGCACGTGGCGGTGCAGATCGCCAAGGCGCGCGGCGCCCATGTGATCGGCACGGCGAGCGCGGGCAAGCACGACTTCCTGCGGGAGATCGGTGTGGACGAGCCGATCGACTACCGGACGACCGATGTCACCGAGGTGGTGCGGGACGTCGACGTGGTCCTGGACACGCTCGGCGGGGAGACGTCCGTCGAGTCGCTGAAGGTGCTGCGGCCGGGCGGTGTCGTGGTGTCGATCCTGCCGGTGGGCTCGCGGGAGTTCCACGAGGAGGCCGAACGGCTCGGCGTACGGGCCGTGCGCATGCTGGTGGACGCCGACCGGGCCGGGATGGAGTCGATCGCCCGGCTGGCGGACGCGGGGAAGCTGAGGGCGACGATCGCCGGGACGTTCGCGCTGGCCGACGCGGCGAAAGCACACGAAGCGGGCGACACCGGACGGACGACGGGGAAGCTGGTCCTTCTGGTCGACTGACCGGTCGATCAGGCACGGTTACCGGTCGACAAGCCCCAAACTCGAAGACATATGTCAATCGAACATGCTCAAATTCCTTCCATCGAGGGTAACTTGACGATCGGGAGACCGACGTCCGGGCGCGGGTGGGAGGTGAAGCCGTCGTGCGAGACGAGCCTGCACCGCTCACCCGTCACCTCCGTGTGTACGAGCACCGGGCGCACACGGTGCTGGAGTTGCGGGGCGAGATCGACCTGGTCTCGGCGACGGAGATCAGCCCGTCGCTGGACCGGGTCACCGGCCGGCCCGGCGCACGGGTCGTCATCGACCTGCGGCCCGTGGAGTTCTTCGACTGCTCGGGGCTGCGGCTGCTGTACCGGGCCCGCACCCGGGTGCTGGGCGGCGGCGGGCAGCTGCACCTGGTGTGCACGCACCCGCTGACGCTGCGCGTCTTCCGGGTCACGGGGCTGTCCCGGCTGCTGCCCGCCCACGCCACCCTGGACGCGGCCCTGGCCCGGTCCGGGGCCGCGTCCGGTTCGCTGTGAGGCGAGGCGCCCGGCGAGCGTCGCCCGACGCGCGTCGGGCCGGCGGCCGATCCGGGCGCTCTACGACTGCTCGAACAGGGCGCTCACGGACTCACCGTTGTGAATGCGCCGTACCGCCTCGGCGAGCGCCGGGGCGATGGAGAGCACCCGCAGCTTGTCGGTGCGCTCGCCGTCCACGGGGACCGGCACGGTGTTGGTGCAGACGATCTCCAGCACGTCCGGCTGCTCGCTCAGCCGCTTCAGCGCGCCGGCGGCGAACAGTCCGTGGGTGCACGCCACCCTGACCGAGCGCACGCCCGACTCACGCAAGCGGTCGAGGAGTTCCAGCACCGTGCTGCCCTTGGCGATCTCGTCGTCCAGGACGATGACGTCCCGGTCGGCGACGTTGCCGATGACGGAGCTGATGCTCACCCGGTCGTCCGCGAACCGCTGCTTGGCACCGGCCGCCACCTGCGTGCCGATGAGCCGGGCGAAGGCGGCGGCCTCCTTGGCGTTGCCGAGGTCCGGCGAGACGACCGTGGTGTGCGTCAGGTCGTACCGGCGAAAGTGCGCGGCGAGTTCGCGCAGCGCGTTCAGGTGGTCCACCGGCACCGAGAAGAAGCCGTGCACCTGCGGGGAGTGGAGGGTCATGGCCAGCACCCGGCTCGCGCCCGCCGCCACGAGCAGGTCGGCGACCAGCCGGCCGCCGATGGAGATGCGCGGGGCGTCCTTCTTGTCGGAGCGGGCGTAGGAGTAGTGCGGCATGACGACGGTGATCCGCGCGGCGGAGGCGCCCCGGGCCGCGTCGCACATCAGCAGCAGCTCCACCAGGTGCTCCTGCACCGGCCGGACCAGCGGCTGGATCAGGAAGACGTCCCGTTCCCGGCAGTTCGCCTGCAGTTGCACGCCCAGGCAGTCGTTGGCGAAGCGGCTGATCCGGGTCGGACTGAGCGGCACGCCGAGGTGGGCGCAGACCTCGCGGGCCAGATCGAGATGGGCGCTGCCGCTGAAGACGGCGATGTCTCGCACGATCCGCTCCTCGCCTGTTCGTCACGGGCCGGGCCGTCATGCTACTGGCGGCACACCGGTCACCAGGGCACCGGCGTCCCGTCCCAGGAGAAGAACCCGCCACTCGGCCCGTCGTCCGGCAGCAGCGCCAGACCCACGGCGCCGCGCGCGCCCTCTTCCGGGTCGCCGCCCCGGACCCTGGCCCGGGGGTTGAGATCGGTGGCCCGCGCGCCGGGGGCGAGCGCGTTGACCTTGAAGGGCTCGCCGAGCGTCTGGGCGTACAGGACGGTGAGCGCGTTCAGCGCGGCCTTGGAGGAGCGGTAGGCGGCGGCGGAGCCACTGCCCGGGGTGAACTGGGGGTTGGGGCCGGTGCTCCAGGCCAGGGAGGCGGTGCCGCTGGAGACGTTGACGATGCGGGGCCGGGCCGAGCGGCGCAGCGCGGGCAGGAAGGCGTTGGTGACGGCGACGACACCGAGGACGTTCGTCTCGTACGTCCGCCGGAACTCCGCCGGTGTGGACTCGGTGGGCGAATCGAGGGTGACGGCGATGCCGGCGTTGTTCACCAGCACGTCCAGGCGGTCGATCCGCGCCGCGGCGCGCGCGACGCCGTCCTCGTCCGTGACGTCGAGGACCAGGGGGCGGGCGCCGGAGCCGATCTCCGCCGCCGCCTCCTGGCCGCGGCCGGCGTCGCGGGAGCCGACGTACACGATGAACCCCTCGGCGGCGAGCAGACGGGCGATGTGGTGGCCGATGCCCTTGTTGGCACCGGTGACGAGTGCTGTGCGATCGTTCATGGCAGCCACGGTTCCCCGGCCGGCGCCGTCCTGCCAGGGATCATCTGTACCAGGCAGGGCGAGGAGGCGGCGGTATGGCGAGACAGGAACTGGCCCGCTTCCTGCGCGAACGCCGGGCGGGGATCGGCCCCCGGGACGTCGGTCTGCCGGACGGCGCGCCGCGCCGGACACCCGGGCTGCGCCGGGAGGAGGTGGCGGAGCTGGCGCACATCTCGGTCGACTACTACGTCCGGCTCGAACAGGCCCGCGGCCCCCGCCCCTCCCCCCGGGTCCTGGACGCGCTCGCCGGGGCGCTGCGGCTCTCCCCGGCCGAGCGCAGTCATCTGTTCGGGCTGGCCGGCTCGGCCGCGCCGCCCGCCGCCCAGCCGGTGCGGCGGGTACGCCCGCACGTGGCACGGATGCTGCAGCGGCTGCCCGGGACGGCGGCGATCGTCACCGACGCCGGCTACGGCCTCGTCGCCTGGACACCGGCCGCCCGGACCTTGTTCGGTGCGGATCTGACGCGGCACACCACGAACCTGGCGCGGCGGCGCTTCCTCGGCGAGGGGCGGACGTACGAGACGTCCGGCGCCCCGGAGTTCGGGCACATCGCGGTGGCGCGGCTGCGCCGGGCCGCCGAGCGCTATCCGCAGGATGCCCGACTCGCCCAGCTGATCCAGGAGTTGCGGGCCGGGAGCGAGGAGTTCCGGGAGATCTGGCGGACCCACCCGGTGCACGCGCCGGGCCACCGCACCAAGACCCTGGACCATCCGGAGCTGGGCAGGCTGCGGCTGAACTGCGACATCCTGCTGGTGCCCGAGGACGACCAGGAAGTCGTCCTCGTCACGGCCGACCCCGGCTCCCCCTCGGCCCGCGCCCTGGACTCCCTGGCCGTCGCGGGCCCCGTCTCCCACGGGTCCTGAGCGACTCGGCGCGGGAACCCGTCGCTCGTGCGGCATCCCGGTCCGGATCGACTGACCGTCTGACGCTTCGTCGGCAACAGGTCCGTACCAGAGTATTGACGCCCTCTTTTCTCACTCCTTAAATCAAGAGGCATCACACCCCCCACACCGAACGGAGAGTCATGGTCTCCCCACGCCTGCTGCGCAGATGTCTGCTCACCGCCCTGTCCGCCGCGCTGGTCGGCTCCGCCGCCGTCGGCCCGGCGCGAGCCCAGAACACCGCCCCGGCGGCGGCGACCGTCACCACCTTCTCCGACACCTTCGACGGGCCCGCGGGCTCCGCGGTCGACTCCTCGAAGTGGACGCAGGAGACCGGGGACAACGTCAACAACCACGAGCGGGAGTACTACACCTCGGGGACGAACAACGCGGCCCTGGACGGCCAGGGCCACCTGGTGATCACGGCTCGCAAGGAGAACCCGGCCGGCTACCAGTGCTGGTACGGCAGCTGCCAGTACACGTCGGCCCGGCTGAACACGGCCGGCAAGTTCAACGCCCAGTACGGGCATGTCGAGGCGCGGATGAAGATCCCGCGCGGGCAGGGCATGTGGCCGGCGTTCTGGATGCTCGGCACACCCGTGAACTGGCCGGACTCGGGCGAGATCGATGTGATGGAGAACGTCGGCTTCGAGCCCTCGACCGTGCACGGCACCATCCACGGGCCCGGCTACTCCGGCTCCGGCGGCATCGGCGCCGCCTACTCGCTGCCGAACGGACAGGCCTTCGCGGACGCCTTCCACACCTTCGCCGTCGACTGGGCGCCCGGCTCGATCACCTGGTCCGTGGACGGCAACGTCTACGAGCGGCGCACACCCGCCGACCTGGGCGGGAAGACATGGGTCTTCGACAACAAGCCGTTCTTCCTGATCCTGAACCTGGCCGTCGGCGGCTACTGGCCCGGCGACCCCGACGGCAGCACCCAGTTCCCGCAGACGCTGGTGGTGGACTCGGTGTCGGTGACGACGAGCGACAACGCGGCCGGGGTACCGATACGCGGCCTGGCCGGCAAATGCGTGGACGCGGCCGGCGCGAACTCCGCGAACGGCACACCGGTGCAGCTCTACGACTGCAACGGTACGGCCGCGCAGAACTGGACGGTCGGCTCGGACGGCACGATCAGGGCGCTCGGCAAGTGCCTGGACGTCACGGACAACGGCACGGCCGACGGCTCGACCGTCCAGTTGTGGGACTGCACCGGCGGCCCGAACCAGAAGTGGTCCGTCACGGGGGCGCACGACATCGTCAACACGCAGGCGAACAAGTGCCTCGACGCGACCGGGAACAACTCGGCCAACGGCACCCGCCTGCAGATCTGGAGCTGCTCCGGCGGCGCGAACCAGAAGTGGACGGTCGGCTGAGCCGGGCCGGGTCCGGTGCGCCGGACTCGGTGGCCGAGTGGCTCAGTGCAGCGTCCAGGTGTACTTGTCCCCGCCGACCCAGCGGACCAGATCCGGGTCGTCCATGTCGTGGATGGTGATCCCGAACGAGGCGGCGGTCTCCAGTACGTCGGTGACGTTCTTGGCCGCACCGATCACCTGACCGTCGATCTCCATGATCCGGAAGGGCGGCTCGCCCGGTTTGCCCTTGCACACTCCGAGCACCAGGACCCGCGGATGGGAGATGTGGGGCACTGCTTGTTCGGTCATGCAATAGAGCGTAGAACGCATCCGGCTCCGGGGTGATCCGGAGCGTTGTCGGCCCCGGGACGCATGGGGCAACCTGGATGGCATGGATCCCGTCGCCGCCCTCGACCGGATCGCCTTCCTGCTGGAACGGTCGCTCGCGCCCACCTATCGGGTGAAGGCCTTCCGCACGGCGTCCCGGACGCTGGCCGCGCTGCCCGGGACCGAGGTCGCCGAGCGGGCGGCGGCCGGGACCCTGGAGACGCTGCGGGGCATCGGGCCGAAGACCGCGCAGGTGGTGCGAGAGGCGCTGGCCGGGGAGGTGCCCGGCTATCTGCGCGGGCTGGAGGAGGAGACCGGGACCGGGATCGCGCCCGCCGACGGCGCCGGTGCCGGGCTGCGGGCCCGGATCCGCGGGGACTGCCACACCCATTCGGACTGGTCCGACGGAGGGAGCCCGATCGAGGAGATGGGGCGGGCGGCGGCCGCGCTCGGCCATGAGTGGACCGCCCTCACCGACCACTCCCCACGGCTGACCGTGGCCCACGGCCTGTCGCCGCAGCGGCTGCGGGAGCAGCTGGAGGCGGTGGCCGGGCTGAATGCGCGGTGGGCGCCGTTCCGGCTGCTCACGGGCATCGAGTGCGACATCCTGGAGGACGGCTCGCTCGACCAGGAGCCCGAGTTGCTGGACCGGCTGGACGTGGTCGTGGTGTCCGTGCACTCCAAGCTGCGGATGGACGCCCGCTCGATGACCCGGCGGATGGTGGCCGCCGTGCGCGATCCGCACGCGGACGTCCTGGGGCACTGCACCGGGCGCCTGGTGACGGGCCGGGGGCGGCCGGAGTCGGAGTTCGACGCGGACGCGGTGTTCGCCGCCTGCGCCGAGTCCGGTACGGCGGTGGAGATCAACAGCCGTCCCGAGCGGCTGGACCCACCCCGCCGGCTGCTGCGCAGGGCCGTGGCGGCGGGGGTGCTGTTCTCGGTGGACACCGACGCGCACGCGCCCGGCCAGCTGGACTGGCAGATCCTCGGCTGCGCCCGGGCCGAGGAGTGCGGGGTGCCCGCCGAGCGCGTGGTGACCACCTGGTCCGCACAGGAGCTGCTGGCCTGGACCCGAGAGGGCCGGATTCCGGCACCGGCGACACGCGCGTGACGCAGGACGTCCGCGGATGCGGCGCGAGGCACGGGAAAGCCCCGGCCGTGACGGGGGAATCACGACCGGGGCGGTCGGGTGGTGGGCGCGGAGGGCGGTCGCCTCTCGGCGAGATGCTCCACAGGGCTTCAGCCGGACGATCGTCCCTGCAGGCGAAAGGTGAGGCCCGGGGACCTTGTCCCCTCCACACCCACGGTTGGTTCAACGGGCAACCACACCTGGGTGTTCCACACCGTTCCGTGACCTGTGTCACGCCGCGGCCGACTCGGTGCTCCGCACCGCGCCGGCCTCCAGGAACTCCCGCAGGTCGGCCGTGAGCCGTGCCGCGTGCGTGGCGAACAGGCCGTGACCGCCGTTCTCGTACACCTTCATGGTGCTGCCCGGAATGAGCCGGGCCAGGCGCTCACCGGTCAGCGCCAGGGGCGCGGAGGTGTCGTGGGTGCCGTGCACGACCAGCACCGGGAGGTCCAGGTCGGGCAGCTCGGCGGTGAGGTCCAGGCCGGCGACGACGGCCCGGACGGCGGTCGCGGCGCGGGGTGTGGCGACCAGGCAGCGGTCGATCATGTAGCTGACGTAGGCCGGCGAGACGTCGTTGCCGGGCTGCTGAACGGCGAAGAAGTCGTCCGCGAAGTGGGTGAACCATCCGGCCCGGTCGCGCCGGAAGGCCTCCTCGTCGGTGCGCACGAGCGCCGGGTCGATGCCCTCCGGCAGGTTCGGCGAGCGGACCAGGCCGGGGCTGACCCCGGCGACGAGGGCGGCGCGGGCCACGCGTGCGCCGCCGTGCCGGGTCAGGCAGCGGATCACCTCGGCAGTGCCGACGGAGTGCCCCACGAGGGTGACCCCGCGCAGGTCGAGGTGGTCGAGCAGAGCGTGGACGTCGTCGGCGAGGGTGTCGAGGTCGTAGCCGTTCCAGGTGTCCTCGGAGCGTCCGTGGCCGCGCCGGTCCAGCGCCACGCAGCGGAATCCGGCCTCCGCGAGCGGCAGCGTCTGGTACTCCCACATCTCGCTGCACAGGTAGGCGCTGGCGATGAAGACGGCGACGGGACCGTCCGCGGGGCCGTGGTCCGTGTAGTGCAGACGGGTGCCGTCGACAGGGCTCTCGTAGTACGGCATGGGATGTCTCCTCGGGCTCTTCGGACCAGGTGCGACGCTGCTCGGTCGCGCTGACGTCCTCGATGTTGCCCGGATCCCGCGCGGGGGTCGATTACCTGTCATGTCATGGCCGGGTGCGCGGCCCGCCCCGTGCCGGCGCCCGGTCCGCTCAGCGCGGCGCCCGCTGCCGCAGCGCCGCCCGCCAGGCGGGCAGGCGGTCCTCGGTGACGGGTTCGGGGCGGCGGCCGCCGCTGGCGAAGAAGTCGGCCAGCGGCAGGATCGCGGCGCCGACGGTGACCGCGTCCGGGCCGAGCCGGCCGAGGTCGATGGTGACCTTGTCGGCCGGATGACGCAGCGCGTACGTGGTCGCGTGGTGGCGTACGGCGGGCAGGAAGCGGGTGCCCAGCTGGAGCCCGGCCCACCCGCCGATGAGGATCCGCTCGGGCTGGAAGAGGTTGATCAGGTCGGACAGGCCCGCGCCGAGGTACTCGGCGGTCTCCTCCAGGACGGCCAGCGCGAGCGGGTCGGGCTCGGCGCCCTCGGGCGGGTAGGCGGCGGCGAGCATGGCGGTGAGCGCGGTCTCCTCGTCGGTGCCCTCGGGCGGCCGTCCGCCCGCCTCGCGCCAGCGGGCCAGCAGCGACTCGGCGCCTGCGTAGGCCTCCAGGCAGCCGGGGGCGCCGCAGCGGCAGCGGCGGCCGCGCACCCGTACCGTCAGATGGCCCCATTCGACGGCCCGGCCGTGCTCCACCTCCGGGGTGACCACGCAGGCGCCGACGCCGGAGCCGAAGAGCACGACCACGGCGTTGCGGGCGCCTCGTCCCGCGCCGAACCACATCTCGGCCTGGCCCAGGGTCTTGGCGCCGTTGTCGATGAAGTACGGGATCTCGTCCGGAAGTCGGGAGGCCGAGCGGAGCAGCCGCTCCAGCGGGACGGCGTCCCAGCCGATGGTCTGCCCATGGACGACGGCGCCGTGGTCCGGGGTGTGCTCGACGATGCCCGGGACGCCGACCCCGACACCGAGCAGCCGCTCGGGCGCGGCCTGCTCGGCCTCGAGGACCTGCGCGATGCCGTCGCGGATGTGACCGGCGATCACCTCGACGTCGTAGCCCTGCGGAGTCAGCGGGCGTTCGGTGCGGGCGAGTTCGGTCAGGGCGAGATCGAACAGCTCGACCCGGACCCGGGTCTCGCCGACGTCGACACCGATCAGCTGTCCGCTCTCCGGGGCGACGCGCAGCAGCGTACGGGGCCGGCCGCCGTCGGAGTCGACGCTGCCGGCCTCCTCGACCAGGCCGTCCGCGATCAGATCGGCGACCACGTTGCTGACCGAGCCGGAGCTGAGGCCGGTGGCCGGGCCCAGCTCGAACCGGCTGAGGGGGCCGTCGAAATACAGCTTCTGCAGCACGGCCGTGCGATTGCCCCGCCTGAGGTCGCGTACCGTGCGCCCGTTGCGCCCCGCCATGCGGCTCCCTTCACGAACCCTGCCCGACCTGCAACATACCCCTTCGGACGGGCGGAACGCGATATTCCTCCACCCCTTAGTTCACGATCTGAGCTAAGCGGAGCCGAACCCGCCCCGCGCGCCGGCGCGCGGGGCGGTGGCCGGGCCGGGTCAGCCCGCCGCGTACACGTCCTCCACGTACCGCCCGTCCGCCACGAGCGTGTCGAGCCAGTTCTCGGCCGCGGCCTCGTCGCAGCCCTGGGTGCGCTCCCGGTACAGCGTGCGGAACGCCTCCCGGACGCCGGGCGCCATCCGGGCGCCGTCGCCGCAGACGTACACCCGGGCACCGGAGTCCAGCAGCGTCCAGATCTCGTCGCCCTCGGCGGCGATGCGGTGCTGCACGAAGCAGGCGCCGTTCTCGGGGGCGGCGCTGAAGGCCGGGCGCAGCGCCACCGCGCCGTCGGCCTCGGCGGTCCGCAGTTCCCCGGCGTGCAGGAAGTCCGCGTCCGGGGCGTCGCAGCCGAAGTACAGCACGGCGGGCAGGAGCCGGGTGCCCGCGGCGCGGGCCGCGACCCGGTCGGCGACGGCACCGCGGAACGGGGCGAGCCCGGTGCCGGCGGCGACCATCACGACCGGTGCCGAGCCGTCGATCCGGAAGACCTCGCGGCAGGGCTGGACGCGGGCGTGGACGGTGTCGCCGGGCTTCAGCGCGGCGAGGTGGCCGGAGCCGGTGCCCCGGTAGCGGCCACGGCCGGAGCGCGCCGGGGCGTCCAGGACGGAGACCATGAGGTCGACGTGGCCCGGGTCGGCCGCCGGGGAGGAGGAGATCGAGTAGTGGCGGGGCCTGAGCGGGGTCAGCAGGTCGAGCAACAGCGGCCAGCCGAGCGCGCCGCGCAGCGCGGGGTGGTCCTCGGCCAGTTCCACCAGGGTGCGCGGATCGTCACCGGTGAGGGCGGCGAGGGCGGCACGCTCCGGCGGGCACGGGTTGGCCTCGGCGAGCAGGCTCAACTGCCGGGCCGTCGGGTGCTCCTGCAACTCGACATGGTGGGTGAGGAGGTGCCGTACGGACAGCGGGCGATCCACGGCGAGGCCTCCCCCGCGCTCGGCTCGCGGGCGGGTGGCACGGATGTCCAGGACGGCGTCGGGGTCGAGGCCGAACGCGGCGACGGCGCGGTCCACCAGGTCCGGGGCGTTGGCCGGCAGTACGGTCAGGTGGTCCGCGGTGCGGTAGGTGACGCCCTCGGGCAGTGCGATGCGCAGGAACCGCTTGGTGCGCGGGTGTCCCTGCGCGGTCAGGTCGTACGCCTCGGTCACGGTCATCGGGACCAGTTCGTGCCGGGCGGCGAGGGCGTCCAGCGGGCCGCCGCCGAGCGTGCGCACCTCGTAGGCGTGGACGGGTTCGGCGGAGCTGACGGGCAGGGCGTCGGGGTCTCCGTGCGCCGTCAGCAGCGCGGTGCGCAGCCGGGCCGTGAACTCCCGGACGGTGCCGGTGAGATCGCCGGAGGCGTCGGCGGCGGCCCGGTCGGTCAGCCGGGTGGCGCCCAGTTCGGCGAGGCGGGCGTCGACGCGGGTGGGCACCTGCTGGTAGGTGGCGGCCCAGTTGCGGTCGCCGACACCGAGGACGGCGTAGGTCACGCCGCTCAGGTCGGGGGTGCCGTCGAGCCAGGCGGTGAAGGCGGTGGCGTCGTCGGTGGGGCGGCCGTTGTAGGAGGCGGCGGTGATCACGACGGGCCGGTCGGTGGGCAGTGCGTCGGTGTACGCGTCCAGGGCGGCGACCTCGGTGGCGCAGCCCACGGCGGCGGCCTCGTCGGCGAGTTGGGCGGCGAAGGCGCGGCAGGTGCCGTAGTTGCTGCCGTGCAGGAAGAGGACGCTCGTGCCGGGGCGGACCCGGGCCGGCAGGGTCTCCGGCGCCGGGGTGCCGTCCTTGTGCGGGCGTGCGGTGCCGGGCAACGGGGCGTGGACGCGGTCGGCGGGGGTGCGCGGCGTGAGGGTGAGGGTGAAGCCCTCGGGCTTGAGGGTGAGGGTCTCCTTGACGTGGAGCCGGTAGTCGGTGTGGTCGTGCAGCCGGTAGCGGTGGACCAGCATGGCGAGCAGCATGGTGGCCTCGTGCAGCGCGAACTGCCGTCCGATGCAGGCGCGTTCTCCGGTGCCGAAGGGCTTGAAGGCGTGCACCGGGCGGGCCGCCTCCGCCTCGGCGGTGAACCGCTCGGGGTCGAAGTGCTCCGGGTTGTCGCCCCAGACGGGCTGCCGGTGCAGCATCGGGGCGAGCACGGTGACGGCCTGTCCGGCGGCGAGCGGGATCCGCCCGCCGAGCAGGGTGTCCTCGCGGGCGTGCCGGCTGAAGGCGGCGGCCGTCGGCCACAGCCGGAGCGCCTCGTTGAGGACCTGGCGGGTGTAGGTGAGCCGGCCGATGTCGTCGTACGAGGGATCCGGGTCGGCGGCGTCGCCCCACAGCGCGTCGGCCTCGCGCTGCACCAGCCGGAGCACGGCCGGGTTCTTCGCGAGGTGGTAGAGGGCGAAGGACATCGCCCCGGAGGTCGTCTCGTGGCCGGCGATCAGGAAGGTGATGACCTGGTTGCGGATGTTGGCGGTGTCCAGGGTGGTGCCGTCGGCGGGGTGCGGGGCGCTGAGCATCAGCCCGAGCAGGTCCTCGGCGCCGCTCTGGTCGGTGCCGGCGCGGGAGGCGATGACGTCGTCCACGACCTGCGCGAGGTGGTCGGCGTCGGCCCGGAAGGCCGCGTCGGCGGCGGAGTGGTCCTGGCCGGGGGTGCGGGCCAGGCGGTTCATGCTCCACTCCAGGCAGCGGACCATGGACTCCACGAAGGGGTGCGGCTCCTCGCGCTCGAAGGAGCCGAAGTCGTAGTCGAACCCGGCGAGCCCGATGGTGTCGAGGGTCATGCGGGTCATGTCGTCGGGCACGTTCACGGCCTGCCCGTCCCGGGCCGCGAGGTCCCAGGAGTCGATGAGCCGGCGGGCCACCTTGAGCATCACGGGGTGGTAGGTGCGCATCGAGCCGAGCGCGAAGGCGGGCATCAGGATGTCGTGCGCCTTGGCCCAGTTGGGCTCGTTGTTGTACGCCGTGAACAGGCCGTCGGCGGCGAATTCCCGCACGTTCTCCAGGGCGGGCCCGATGTGCTTGGCGAACCGTTCCTCGTCGGCGAGGTCCGCGACCAGGTCGGCGTCGGCGACGAACAGCGCGTCCCTGCCGTGCAGCCGGCGCACGAGCACCGGGCCATGGGTGCGCATCAGCTCCATGACCTGCTGGATCGGGGTGGCGCCGGGTCCGGTGGCGGTGATGTCGACGACGGGGACGCCGGGGAGGGTTCCGGCCGGATCGGGGTGCACTGCGGTGGAAGACATGGCGCGGCAACTGCCTTTCGCGGTACGGGGTACTCGCGGTAACCGAGTACTGCGTTCCAGGGTGGGCGAGCCGACGGGTGCATTCGCGCCGGTGCACTACACGATCGTGCAGTCAAAACTCGGCACGGGGGCTTGCGCGGTCACGGGCACGGCTTCACCGCCGCGTTCCCGGGGTCCTGTGGTTTGCCGCTGACCTGGGTCTCCGTCTTGGATGAGAGGGTGGCTCGACGCTTCGGGAGGTGGCCGTGGACGCGGGGCAGACCGACGGGGTCGTGTGGCGCAACCGGGCCCTGACGCTCTTCGACCGGGTGTCGGTGCCGGTCGCGGTGTGCGATGTGTACGGCCTGGTGATGCTGGCCAACCCCGCGATGGCCGCGGAGTGCGGTACGACACCGGGGCGGCTGCGGGGCCAGGACGTGCTGGAGTTGTTCCGCCCGCAGGAGACCACTCAGGTGGAGCGGATCGCGCAGGCGCTGCGGCTGCGGCACCGCTCCCGCTACCAGGTGTCGGTGCGCTGGCGGGCACCCGGTGGGGCCGAGCGGTTCGGGGAGCTGACGGCGGACCCGGTCAGCGACAGCGTGGACGAGACACCGACCCTGCTGGTGATGTTGCGGGTGCTCGGGGAGTCCGCTCCTGCCGAGCCGGAGCCGGTGCGGGTCACGCCGGTCGAGGGCCGGGTGCTGGCCCTGCTGGCGGGCGGCGCCACCACGGCCGGGGCAGCCCGCGAGCTGGGCCTCAGCAGCGACGGCGTGACCTATCACCTACGACGCCTGTCGGCCCGCTGGAACGCGGCCACCCGCACCGAACTGGTTGCCCGCGCCTACGCCTTGGGGGTCCTCGCCCCGGGGGTGTGGCCACCGGAGCCGAGGACGACCGGGTCGGAGTGAGAGCCGCCGGGAGAACACCCTACGGAAAATCCGTTGGCTCACCCCTTGGCGACTACATACGCTAGCCGTGAACCTAGACACCCTAGGTACACGGCATACGGCACCGAATCCGGAAGGGTCCCCCATGAGAGCGCTCACCGAGCAGGACGTCCGCACCTCGTTCATCAACTGCTCCAAGGGGGAGGCCAAGCGACTGACGGTCCCGCGGGACCTCGACGAACGCCCGTGGGACGACCTGGACTTCCTGGGCTGGCGGGATCCGGGCGCACCCGACCGCAGCTATCTGGTCACCGAACGCGACGACCGGCTCGTGGGCGTGACCCTGCGCTTCCAGGCCGCGCAGCGCGGATTTCTGCACCGCAGCATGTGCTCGCTCTGCCTGACCACGCATCCCGGTGGCGGAGTGACCCTGATGGCGGCACGGAAGGCGGGGGCGGCGGGCCGCGAGGGCAACTCGGTGGGCCAGTACATGTGCACCGACCTGGCGTGTTCGCTGTATGTGCGGGGCAGGAAGGTGCCGGACTCCGGCGCCCGCCTCGAGGAGAGCCTGACGCTGGAGGAGCAGATCGCCCGTACGAGGGGCAATCTGTCCGCGTTCCTCGACCGGCTGTACGACTGAGGTCTCGCCGCCGAGCCGTACCCCTGGCCTCCCGTGCGTGCGCTTGCGGACAGCCCCGGTCCTGAACGGGGCACGTTCGACGCGCCCGAGGAACGGGAACAGGCCAAGGGATGCACGAGGTACACACGTGGACCGAGGGACTGCCGCGCCTGCTGAAGCGCCGCCGGGAGCCGGTGGTGGTCCAGACGCTGCGGTCGGCGACGGCGGCGACGATCGCCTATGTCGTCGCCCTCCGGCTGAGCCCCGAGCCGGCTCCGCTCACCGCGCCCCTGACCGCGCTGCTGGTCGTCCAGGTGACCTTCTACGCCACCCTCACCAACGGCATCCGACGGGTGAACTCGGTCGTGGCCGGCGTGCTGGTCGCCATCGCCTTCAGCGTGCTGGTGGGGCTGACCTGGTGGAGCCTCGCCCTGCTGATCGTGGCCTCGCTGGCCGTCGGGCACCTGGTGCGGGTCGACGAGTACGTGGCCGAGGTGGCGATCAGCGCCATGCTGGTCCTCGGGGTCACCACCGTCGGGTTCACCGCCTGGGCGCGCATCGTGGAGACGCTCATCGGCGCGGTCGTCGGGACGGCCTGCAATCTGCTGCTCCCGCCGCCGGTGTGGGTGGACGAGGCCGGCCGCTCGATCGAGGACCTGGCACGCCGGGTGCGGCAGTTGATGCTGCGCATGGGCGAGGAGGCCGCCGGCCGGATCCCGTGGGAGCGGGCGGCCGAGCGGCTGCACGAGGCACGCCGACTGGACCAGCACATCGCCCATGTGGACGCGTCGCTGCGGCAGGCCGAGGACAGCCTGCGGCTCAATCCGCGGGTCAAGGAGGGGCTGCTGCACCGGGTGGTGCTGCGCACCGGTCTGGACACGCTGGAGATCTGCACGGTGGTCCTGCGGGTGCTGGCCCGGTCCGTCACGGACCTGGCGAAGGCACGCGGGTCCGAGAGCCTGTTCCCGCCCCGGGTCGGGTCGACCGTGGAGCAGCTGCTGTCGGAGATCGGCGACGCGGTGGTCAGCTTCGCGGTCCTGGTCACCACGCATCTGAGCGAGAACGCGGAGTCGGCGGAGGCCCGGCTGTCCGCCGAGCTGCACACGGCGGCCGGCACCCGGGACCGGCTGGCCGAGCTGCTGCGGGAGGAGATCGCCGAGGACTGGGCCAACTGGCAGCTGCTCGGCGCCGTGCTGACCGAGACGACCCGGATCATCGACGAGCTGAACACCGAGCACCGCACCCACCGCCTGCTGGAGGAGCTGGACCGGGTCTCGCGCGAGCAGCGGGCGAAGCTGCCCCGGATGACCCGGCTGCGCGAGCGGCTCGGGGTGCAGGAGGAGCTGTGGCGGAACCGTACGGGGTTCGGTGAGCGTTTTCGGTGAGGATGAACGCCTCCACGGACGGTGGGCGTTCCCGGTGTGACGACCGATGTGAGGGGGCTGCCGGATGACCGGTTCCGGGGTGCGGATCGACGGGAACACACTGTGGTTGCCGGGCGGGGTGGCGGTGCGGTTCATCCGTACGCTGCGGCTGCCGGAGACGGGCACGCATCCGCTGCCGCCGGGGCTGGGCGAGTTCCCGGTCCGCCGGGTGGCGGACCACGCGGACAGCGTTCCGCGGGAGTGGCGGGCGCGCGGCGGCGTGATGCTGCCCGTGTATCTGCGCGAGGCGATGTGGCTGAGCTTCTCCGGGACGACGGAGCCGGCCGCGCTGCAGGTCGGGGTCGGCAAGGTGTGCGCGGTGTCCGGCCGGCCCTGGAGCGACCGCCTCTCCCGCGATCCGCAGAACTACGCGGTACTCCCCCGCCAGCCCTGGCTGGACGGCATCAACTCCGGCAAGGGCACGGTCCGCCAGTTCGTCGCGGTCCCGCTGGGTCTCGGCGCGACGGTGGAGGGGCAGGTCACCGGCGAGGAGGTGTGGGGCGGGGTGCAGCTGCAGTCGTTCCCGCTGACGGAGCCCCTGCGCACCGAGTGGCGGCGCCGCGAGCAGGAGCGGGCGGAGGCCCGACGCAGGGCCCTCGCGGCCGGGCCCGCGGGCGGGTACGGCGCGCCGGAGCCGATGGCAGCGGCCGCGCCGGGCGCGCCCGGCGCGGCGGGGACGCCGCGGTTCGGCGGTGCCGCGATGGGGCTCGGGGTCGGTGGCAGCATGCGCCAGGAGGTCCACCGGGACGACCGGCCGCTGACGGACTGGTCCGAGCAGCCCGCCGGGCGCGTGTTCGTGCATCTGGTCACGCCGCCGCAGTGGCGGCACATCACCGGTGAGGCACCCCCGCCGTCGCCGGTGGACCGGGCGGCGTACACGGCCGCGGGACTGCCCTGGTTCGACTACTACGACGCCGACGCCCGGGATCTGGCCCCCACGGACACGTTGGAGGCGGTCGCGCCGGTCGGCGAGTGGCTCGGGGACGACCCGGACCCTTGGCAGCCGCCGTCCGCGGGCCAGGTGACCCCGCTGAAGGACGCACCGGGCAAGCCGGTCGAGGACGGCGAGTGGTGATGCGCGTTGCATGGAGTGCAACACCGGTTGCCGTACTTGCCCTTGACCGTCGGCAGGGGTCAAGGTGGCTGTCACGATCGGGGCGACCGACGACCTGAGGTGTGGCATGGACACGAAAGCGGAGGCGGTGGACCGGCGCTGGAGCCGCCGCCGGTTCGTGGGAGCCGTGGCGGGCGCGGCGGCCGTGGTGGCGGTGCCGTCCCCGGCGGCCCCGCCGGCCGATCCCGCATCCCCGGCCGACGCGCCGCGGGCCGCCGCACCGCCCCCTCGGGAGTCCGGCCCCCGGCCGCTCCACATCGGCACCTACACCTCGGTCGACGGCGGCGGCACCGGCATCGCCGCGGCCTCCTACGACCCCCGGACCGGCCGGATCACCGGCTCCGGGACGCTCGCCGAAGTGCCCGACCCGTCGTATCTCGCCGTCCACCCGGACGGCCGCACGCTGTACGCGGTCGACGAACGCCAGGACGGCGCTGTGACGGCCGTACGCCTCGCCGACCGGCGGATCCTCGGCACCCGTGGCACGGGCGGCGCGGGCCCCTGTCATCTGTCGGTGCATCCCGGCGGGCGCTGGCTGCTGAGCGCCAACTACGTCTCGGGCAGTGTCGCGGTGCATCCGATCGACGCCTCGGGCGCCCTCGGCGAGCGCACCGACCTGGTCACGCACAGCACCCCGCCACCGGGTCCGGGCCAGGACGGGCCGCACGCGCACCAGTTCATCACCGGCCCGGACGGCGACCACGTCCTCGCGGTCGACCTCGGCACCGACACCGTCTACAGCTACCGCCTCGACCGGGCGGAGGGCACGCTGACGGAGGTGGCGCAGGCGCACACCCGGCCCGGGGCGGGGCCACGCCATCTGACCTTCCATCCGGGCGGCCGGCACGCCTATCTGGCCAACGAGGTGGACGACACGGTCGCCGTATGCGCCTACGATCCCGCCTCCGGCCGGCTGACGATCGGCGAGCCGCAGTCCACGGGCTCGGGCGGTGGCACCAACTATCCGGCGCAGTTCGCGGTCACGGCGGACGGGGGGTACGCCTTCCTGGCCAACCGGGGCCACAACAGCATCGCCCGGTACGCGATCGAGGCCGACGGCGCCCGGTTGCGGCTGCTCGGCACGGTGCCGGTGGGCGGGGACTTCCCGCGGCAGATCGCCCTCTCCCCGGACGGCGGGCTGCTGTTCGCGGCGAACCAGCGCTCGGGCACGGTCACCGTCTTCCACGTGGACCGGGCGAGCGGTGAACTCGCGTCGGCCGGCGAGCCGTTCGCCTCACCCGTCGCCGTCTGCGCGCTGCCGCTGTAGCGCACGGGGGCAGGCGGCGGCACTGGCCTGCGCCAGCAGGGCGTGCATGCGCTCGGTGAGCTGGGTGACGTCGTCGGCGGGCGCGTGGAAGGGCAGCCGTACGTCGCCGTGGGCGCGGGTGCGCTCGATGCGCAGGGTGAGTCCGTGCCGGTCCACGGCGAGGGGCAGTACGCGCGTCGCGGCGTGCAGGCTCTCCGGCCGCACGAGTCGGGTGAGCCGCTCGACGGCGTCCGGGTGGGCGTCGGCGAGATGGGTGAGCAGCCGGGCCTCGGCGCCGGCGAGGGGGTCGGGCCGCGCGGCGGCGAACTCGTCGAGGTCGACGACCACGGCTCCGCAGGACTCCCGCAGCACCACCCTCGTGGGCCGGAACAGGAGGGTGCCGCGGTCCGGGGCGAACCAGCCGGCGAGGTGCAGCCGGGCCCGGATCCGGCCGCGCACCGGCACGGGGGCCACGTCGGCGAACTCCAGTACGGCGGAGGGCTCTTGGCGCGGGGCGCACACGGACGCCGCGAACAAGGCGCTGTCGTCGGGCACCGCCAGCCGTACGGCGCCGTCGTCGGTCACCGTGTGCGCGCCGACGTACTCCTCGCGGGCGCCGTCCGCGGTCACCGCGCACGACCAGGCGACGGCCAGCACCGACCGTGCCCGTTCCGCCGCGCCGGGTGCGGCCGTCCAGTCCTGTGTGTCACCCATCCCCAGACCTCCTTAGGTAAGCCTTGCCTAACCTATCGGAGATCGGGGCGCGCGCCAACCACACCCCGCCGATGGCGGGGGTCAGCCGATGACACCCAACAGCGCCCGCGCGCACAGCTCGCGCACCTGCTCACGGGTCAACTCGCCGTCGCGCAGCCACTCCAGGCACACGGCCGTGGTGAAGGCGAGCCAGCCGCGCACGGCCAGCCGCACCTGCGGGGCGTTCTCGAAGGCGGGCACGAATTCGGGGTCGGCGGCGAGCGCGGCGAGGATCTGCTGCTCCTGGGCGGCCAGCGCCCGCTGATAGACCCGGCGTACGGCCTGGTCGCCGGCCGCGTCGGCGCGGTGGAAGGCACGGAAGCCGTGGGCATGGGCCTGGACGTAGCCGAGGTAGGCGTCGAGGCCGGCGGTGAGCTGCTCACGCACCGGCAGGCCGGGCACCGCAGCCGTCATGCGCAGCATCCGCTCGCTCTGCCGCTCGACGACCGCCGCGAAGAAGTCCCGCTTGGTCGGGAAGTAGTGGTACAGCAGCCCACGGGAGACCCCGGCGATCTCGGCGACCTGCTCTATCCACACCTCGTCGTAGGGACTCTCCGAGAACAGCTTCGCCCCGACCGACAGCAGCTGCTCACGGCGTTCCTCGGTGCTGAGTCTGCGCCGGGCGCGTTCCCCCTGGTTCGCGGGCATGGCGTCACTTTACTTGACGTGGGTTCAACAAGCGGCCCAGACTGAAACCGGCTATTGAACCCACGTACAACACGTGCGCATCGCAGACCCACTCAGCCGCTGGATCAAGGGAGATCGGCGCCATGGCGGAGACGACGCAGAGGACGCAGACGACCGATCCCGGCCGGCCGAAGGGATTCCGGAGCGCCGAAGAGGGATGGCCCGAGCTGCACCGCATCCCCCACCCGCCGCGCCGGCTGCCCCTGCTCGGCGATGTGCTCGGCGTCGACCGGCGCAAACCGCTCCAGGACTCCATGCGGTTCGGGCGCGAGCTGGGGCCGATCTTCCGGCGGCGGGCCTTCGGCAAGGAGTTCGTGTTCGTGTGGGGTGCGGCGCAGGCCGCGGACCTGGCCGACGAGTCCCGGTTCGCCAAGCACGTGGGACTGGGCGTGGCCAATCTGCGGCCGATCGCCGGAGACGGCCTGTTCACCGCCTACAACCACGAGCCCAACTGGCAGCTGGCGCACGACGTCCTGGCGCCCGGCTTCAGCCGGGAGGCCATGGAGGGCTACCACGGCATGATGCTCGCGGTCGCCGGGCGGCTGATCGATCACTGGGACCGCGAGGCGGCGGCCGGGCACACGGTGGACGTGCCCGGGGACATGACCAAGCTGACGCTGGAGACGATCGCCCGGACCGGGTTCGGGCACGACTTCGGCTCCTTCGAGCGGGAGCGGCCGCACCCCTTCGTCACCGCGATGATCGGCACGCTCAGCTACGCCCAGCGCCTGAACAGCGTGCCCGCGCCGCTGGCCCCGCTGGTGCTGCGCGCCGCCGCCCGGCGCAACGCGGCCGACATGGCTCACCTCAACCGCACGGTCGACGACCTGGTCGTACAGCGGCGCCGGTCCGGTCGCGGGGACGGGGACCTGCTGGACCGGATGCTGGAGACGGCCCACCCGGAGACGGGCCAGAAGCTGTCGGCGGAGAACGTCCGCAGGCAGGTGATCACGTTCCTGGTCGCGGGTCACGAGACGACCTCGGGCGCCCTCTCCTTCGCCCTGTACTACCTCGCCCGGCACCCCGAGATCGCCGCCCGGGCCCGCGCGGAGGTGGACCGGGTCTGGGGCGACACCGCACAGCCCGGATACGACCAGATCGCCAAGCTGCGCTATGTGCGCAGGGTGCTGGACGAGTCCCTGCGCCTGTGGCCGACCGCCCCGGCCTTCGCCCGCGAGGCCCGGCACGACACCGTCCTCGCCGACGACCATCCGATGCTGCGCGGCGCGTGGGCGCTGGTGCTGACACCGATGCTGCACCGCGACCCCGAGGTGTGGGGCGAGGACGCGGAGCGGTTCGACCCGGACCGCTTCGACGCGCAGGCCGTACGCTCCCGGCCGCCGCACACCTTCAAGCCGTTCGGCACCGGTGCGCGGGCCTGCATCGGCCGCCAGTTCGCCCTGCACGAGGCTACGTTGGTCCTCGGCCTGCTCCTGCGCCGCTACGAGCTGTCGGGCGACCCCGGCTACCGGCTGACCGTCACCGAACGGCTGACGGTGATGCCGGAGGGGCTGCGGCTACGACTGCGCCGGTGGCCGGCGCCGGTGCGGGAACAGGAGCAGACCGCGGAGGCGGACCGGACACCGGCGAAGACCGACCACGCTCCCGAGTCCTGCCCGGCGCACCGGTCGACGCGCTGAGCAGGAGGGCACGCCGGGCCGGTGCGGCCGATGGCATCGAGTCAGCCGGCCGTGGACCAGTGCGGCGGATGTGTCACCGTCCTCGGGAGCTTCGTGGCGGTGGTGCCGCGGGCCGCGTTGAGCTGGGGCTGGGTGAGGAAGAAGGCACCGGTGAGATCCGCGTCGGTCAGGTCGGCGTCGCGCAGATCGGCGCCGATCATGTCCGCGTCGCGCAGATCGGCGCCGGTGAGGTCGGCGGCGATGAGATACGCACCGCGCAGACTGGCCCCGCGCAGATCGGCGCCGCGCAGCCGGGCACCGATGAGATCGGCGCCCCGCCGGTCCTTGCCCTTGCTCCCGGCCTTCCTGCCGCCCTTCGCCGGCTTTCCGCCGCCTGCACCTGCACGGGCCAGCTCACTGGTCCGCAGCAACAGCACATTGACCTGCTGCCGGTGCGCGGCCACGTCCAGCGCGGCGAGTTCCCCGGGGCTCTGCCGGGTGAGCCGCTCGGTCTCCTCCAGCGCCCGCCGCAGGTCGGGACGGAGGGAGCCGGCGGCGGGCAGAGCGAGCGCTTCGTTCAGGTACCACAGCAGCTCGTGCAGCTGCCGTACGACCGGGAACACGTCGAGCATCCGGCGCGCGTGCTCCTTGGACCCGGTACGCCAGTCCTGCCCGCCGAAGGTGAGCTGCGAGACCTTCTGCCCGGCGCCGAAGCAGTCGTAGACCGTACAGCCGGTGAAGCCCTTCTCGCGCAGGTCGGCGTGGATGCCGCAGCGGTGGTCCTGCCGAAGGTTCGGGCACGGCTTCCCGGCGGGCTTGTCGAGCGCGAAGTCGGCGGACGCAGCGAAGGGCAGGGCGACACAGCACAGTCCGAAGCAGCGCGCACAGTCCCCGCGCAGCTCCGAAGCGCTCCCTATCTGATCTGACACAAGGGACAGCCTACTGCGCCCCCTCACATCGGATCGTGCGGGATCGCGCAGGTCAGCACGGTGCGGCCGGTCGCGAGTCCCGTGCCTCACACCTCGTCGCGGGTCAGGGCCAGCAGCCGGTCCAGGACGCGTGGTGCGCCCGCGCGCAGGCCGTCGTGCTCGAACTCGTCGGTGACCCAGGTGCGCAGACCGCGGACGGCGCGGGCGGTCTCCAGGGAGTGCGCGGCGTCCACGTACATGTCGTCGTGGTAGATCGCGGCGGCCACCGGAACCTCGTTGGCGGCGAGGCGGGAAGGGTCGTACAGGGGCCGCCAGTCGGTGCGGGCGGCGAGCAGCGCGGCGGTCTCGCGCAGCGGGCGCAGCGCGGGGTCGGCCTCGAACATCCAGGGGTGGACGGTCTCCCCGGTGAACAGCACCGGGGCGTCGCCCACCAGCGCCTTCGCCGCGTCGAACTGCGGGAACTCGGCGCGGACCCGCTCGGCGGCCCAGGCGGTGGGCCGGACGTCCTGGCCGTAGATCGACTCGTGGACCAGCGCGTACAGGGGGTGGCCGGCGTACGACAGCAGGGACTGGGCCTGCTCCTGGAAGGCGTCGGACAGCTCGGGGCCGCCCGGTGTGCGGACGAAGGCGTCCTCCAGGAGGTGGTGCAGACGGTGGCTCCCCTCGCTCGCGCCGAGCATCAGGCCGAGGGACTGGAACGCCTCGACAGTGAACCGGTAGCCGTTCGGGAGCACCACGTCGTGGCTGAGGAGGTGGTCGGCGATACGGCGGGCCCGTTCCACGTCCTGCGGGTAGCGGGCGTAGTGCGCGGTGACCTTGCGTTCGATGCGCGGGAAGGCCGCGCGGTACACGTCGTCGGCGTGGGCGTGCAGGGAGGGCAGGCCTCCGGTGATGACGGCGGTGGCCAGGCCCTCGGGGGCGAGGGAGAGGTACGACACCGTGCAGAAGCCGCCGAAGCTCTGGCCGAGCACGGTCCACGGGGCGCCGCCGGTGACCTCGCGGCGGACCGCCTCGCAGTCGCGGACGATGGAGTCGGCACGGAACCGGGTGAGGTACTCGGCCTGTTCGGCGGGTCCGCCGCGCAGCGGGAGCGTCTGCCGGGTGGCGGGGGTGGAGCTGCCGGTGCCGCGCTGGTCGAGCAGCAGGACGCGATAGTCCTTCAGCGCCCGGTCGAGCCAGGCCTGACGTCCGACGAAACGATTCGCCCCGAAGCCGGGACCGCCCTGGAGATACAGCAGCCACGGCAGCTCCTGCCCGGCCTTGTCGCTCGCGACCGCCTCGCGGGCGTACAGCTCGATGGCCTCGCCGTCCGGATCGGCGTGGTCGAGGGGCACGGTGAAGCGGCGGTCGGTGAGGATGACGCCGGGCTGGCGGTAGCTGAGGCTCAACGGGTCTCCTGGGACGGACGGGACGGACGGGTCCCAGTTCAGCACATGAGCGGCCGCGCCGACCCCCCGGGGATCATGGAATTTCACTGAACCACCGGTCAGTTCCGGGATCAGCGGACGACGAGGCTGGAGCGGCGCACCACCAGCTCCGGCTGGAGCACGACCCGGCGGTGCTCATGCCTGCGCTCGCCCTCTTCCTGCTCGGTCTCCTCCAGCAGCAGTTCGGCGGCGAGGGCGCCCATGGTGACGGCGGGCTGCCGTACGGAGGTCAGCGGTACGGCGGCCGCCGCCGCGAACTCGATGTCGTCGTAGCCGACGATCGCCAGGTCGTCCGGCACGCGGACGCCGGCCGCGTACATGGCCTGCAGCACTCCGAGGGCGAGCAGGTCGTTGGCGCAGAACACGGCGGTCGGGCGGTCGGCGAGGCCCAGCAGCCGGGCGCCCGCGTCCCGGCCCGCGGCCACGTCGAGGCGTTCGGTGGGCAGTTCCCGCAGCGCCTCTTGGCCGAGTCCCGCTTCGGCCAGGGCGTGCAGCGCTCCGGTACGGCGGTCCCGGACCTGGTTGAGCCCGGGCGGTCCGCTGACGTAGGCGATGGAGCGGTGCCCGGCGTCCACCAGATGACGGACCGCGAGCGCACCGCCGGCCTCGTCGTCCACGGACACCGAACACTCGGTGGTGCCCTCGGAGACCCGGTCGACGAGCACGAACGGGATGGCGTGCCGACGGAAGGCCTCGATGTTGCGGCCGGTGGCGTCGGCCGGGGTGAGCAGCACACCCCGCACCCGCTGCTCGGCGAACAGGGAGAGGTAGTCGGCTTCCTCGGCGGCGTTCTGCGCGCTGTTGCACACCATCACGCCGAGCCCCGCCGCACGGGCCGCCCGCTCCGCGCCCCGCGCCACGTCCACGAAGAACGGGTTGCCCATGTCGAGCACGAGCAGCCCCATGATCCGGCTGCGGCCCGCGCGCAGCTGGCGCGCGGACTCGCTGCGGACATAGCCGAGCCGGTCGATCGCGGACTGCACCCGGGCCCGGGTCTCGCCGGCGACGGTGTCCGGACGGTTGATGACGTTCGACACCGTGCCCACCGAGACTCCGGCGGCGCGGGCGACGTCCTTGATACCCACCGACTGGGCCATCGGGCGAAGACCTCCAGGGGACGAGGGGCGGCGGGGCGGATTTCGGATTGACCTTCACATTACCGTCGTGCCGGCAGGGCGAAGTCGGCCATGTGCTGCTAGAAGTCGAACCCGTCGATGTTCTTCGCGTCGAACACGGTCGGCCTGCCCAGGTTGATCACGCCGCCCCTGCCGATGGTGTACGTGGTCCCGCCGGCCCTGAACGTCTCGCCCTCCTTGCCGGAGATCTGCCCCGAGGCCAGCGCGACCACGGTCCGGGCGGCCAGGTCGCCGAGCTTCGCCGGGTCCCACAGCTCGAAGGCCTGCACAGTGCCGTTCTTGACGTACTTGCGCATGTCGTCGGGTGTGCCGAGGCCGGTGAGCGCGACCTTGCCCTTGTACGTGGAGCCGGACAGGTACTGGGCCGCGGCCTTGATGCCGACCGTGGTCGGGGAGATGATCCCCTTCAGGTCCGGGTGCTCCTGCAGCAGGCCCTGCGTCTGCTGGAAGGACTGCTGGGCGTCGTCGTTGCCGTAGGCGATCTTGACGAGCCTGACGTCCTTGTACTTGGGATCCTTCAGCTCGTCCTTCATGTAGCCGATCCAGGTGTTCTGGTTCGTCGCGGTCTGCGCGGCCGACAGGATCGCGATGTCGCCCTTGTAGCCGATCTGCCGCGCGAGCAACTGCACCTCGGTACGGCCCAGATCCTCGGCGGACGCCTGCGAGACGAAGGCGTTGCGGCAGCCGGGGTCGGTGTCGGAGTCGTAGGTGACGACCTTGATGCCGTTGCTCATGGCCTGCTTGAGCGCGGTGCACAGGGCGCCGGGGTCCTGGGCGGAGACGGCCATGCCGTCCACCTGCTGCTGGGTGAGCGTGTTGACGTAACTGACCTGCCCGGAGGTGTCGGTGGCGCTGGAAGGACCCACCTCCTTGTACGTCGAGCCCAGTTCGGCGAGCGCCTTGCGCCCGCCCTTGTCGGCGGTCGTGAAGTAGGGGTTGTTGACCTGCTTGGGCAGGAAACCGACGGTGAGCCCCTTCTTGGTGGCCGCATGCGGATCGGCCTTTCCGGCGGAGGCGGCGGCGGAGTTGTCGGCCTTGACGTCGTTCTTGGTGGTGCCGCCGCAGGCGGTGAGGAAGAGGGCGAGGGAGGTACCGGCGGCCAGGGCGGCGCAGGTGCGCCGGAGGGGTGACGTGAGCATGGAGGCCTTCTCTACGAGGGACGATGGACGCGCCACCGAGGGGCGCGGGGAACTGCGCGGCCTGCCATGCACGGCCGCGGCGTTCAGACGGACCGCCGCACGCCCCCGATCTGTCGCGCCGCCCGCGGCCCGAGCACGGAGACGACGAGCAGCACACCGGTGACGACGGTCTGGGACTGCGCGGAGACGTTCACCAGACTCATCACGTTCTGCAGCGCGCCCAGGAGGAACACGCCGGCGAGCGCACCGCCCAACGTCCCCCGGCCGCCGTCGAAATCGATCCCGCCGAGCAACACGGCTGCCACGACGGAGAGTTCGAGCCCGGTGGCGTTGTCGTACCGCGCGCTGGCGTAGTGCAGCGCCCAGAAGACACCGGTGAGCGCCGACATGAACCCGCTGCACGCGAAGAGCGCCAGCTTCGTCCGCTTCACCCGGATCCCCGCGAACCGCGCCGCCTCCTCGCTCGCCCCGACCGCGAACAGCGACCGGCCGAACGGGGTGGCGTGCAGGACGACGACGGCGAGGGCGAGCAGCGCCAGGAAGGGCAGGAAGGCCTGCGGCAGGAAGGAGCCGCCGACGCGGCCGGACGCGAAGTCCAGGTACCGGGCGGGGAAGTCGGTGACCGCGTCGGAGCCGAGGACGATCTGCGCGATGCCCCGGTAGGCGGCGAGGGTGCCGATGGTGACGGCGAGGGACGGCAGGCCGAGGCGGGTGACGAGCAGCCCGTTGAGCAGTCCGCAGGCGAGGCCCAGCAGCAGGCACAGCGGGATGATCGTCTCGATGGCCAGGCCCTCGTTCCAGAGCCGGCCCAGCACCGCCCCGGACAGCCCGGCCGTCGACGCCACCGACAGATCGATCTCGCCGGCGACCACCAGCAGGGTCATCGGCAGGGCGATCAGCGCGATCGGGAGCGTGTTGCCGAGGAGGAAGGACAGATTGAGGGCGTTGCCGAAGCCGTCCACGCATCCGAACGACAGCAGCAGTGCGAGGAGGAGGGCGCCGACGACCGTGTCCCAGCGGACGGCGCGGGTCAGCGAATCAGGCATCGGCGTTCTCCTTCGTCACGGCGGTCCTCCTGCGGTCCGACTTCTTCTTCAGGGCGGCCGCGACCCGCAGCGCCACGATCCGGTCGACGGCGATGGCGAGCAGCAGCAGGACGCCGTTGACGGCGAGCACCCACACGGAGCTGACACCGAGCGCGGGCAGCACGCTGTTGATCGAGGTGAGCAGCAGAGCGCCGAGAGCGGCGCCGTACACGCTTCCCGAGCCGCCGGTGAAGACGACCCCGCCGACCACGACCGCGCTGACGACGGTGAGTTCGTAGCCGTTGCCGGTGCCGGAGTCGACGTTGCCGAACCGGGCCAGATACATCGCTCCGGCCAGTCCGGCGAGCGCGCCGCAGAAGGTGTAGGCGGCCAGGATGCGCCGCCGCACGGGGATGCCGGCGAGCCGTGCCGCCTCGGGGTTGGAGCCGAGGGCGTACAACTCCCGTCCGCTGCCGAAGTGTCCGAGGCAGGAGGCGGTGGCGACGAGCACGGCGAGCGCGATCAGGGCGGGCCAGGGGAGCACGGACAGGCCGCCGGAGCCGAAGCCGACGAAGCCGCCGGGCAGGTCGGCCGCGGTGATCTGCCGGGAGCCGACCCAGATGGAGTCGACGCCCCGGATGATGTAGAGGGTGCCGAGCGTGACGACCAGCGCGGGTACCTGGCCGAGGCTGACCAGCAGTCCGTTGAGCAGCCCGAGACCGGTGCCGAGCAGCACGGCGAGGAGGACGGCCACGAGGGCGTTCCCGCCGCCCTGGAGGAAGGTGCCTGCGGCGAAGGCGCTGATGCCGAGGGTGGAGCCGACGGACAGGTCGACGTTGCGGGTGATGACGACGAGGGACTGACCGGTGGCGACCAGCACCAGGATGGTCGCGTTGAGCAGCAGGTCCTTGACGCCCTGCTCGGACAGGAACTGGCTGTTGCCCGCCTGGGTGATCGCGATCATCACCAGGAAGACGACGAGGATGGCGAGTTCGCGCATCCGCAGCAGGCGCTCGACCAGCCGGCTCCCGCCGGACCGGGGAGCCTCGGCGACGGGGGCCGGGTTCGGAGTCGTCACCGTCATACGGCGGCCCTCCCGGTGGCTGCGGCCATCACGCTCTCCTCGGTGGCCCGGGCCCGGGGGATGTCGGCGGTGAGCCGGCCCTCGTGCATCACCAGCACCCGGTCGGCCATGCCGAGGATCTCCGGCAGGTCGGAGGAGATCATCAGTACCGCGACCCCCTCGGCGGCGAGCCGGGACAGCAGGCGGTGCACCTCGGCCTTCGTACCGACGTCGATCCCGCGCGTCGGCTCGTCCACGATGAGCACCTTCGGGCCGGTGGCGAGCCACTTGGCGAGGACGACCTTCTGCTGGTTGCCGCCGGAGAGGGTGGAGACGGCGTCGGCGATCCGGGCGTACTTCACCTGGAGCCGGACCGCCCAGTCGAGCGAGCGGCTGCGTTCGGCGCGCCGGTCCACCAGTCCGGCCGTCACGGTCGTCCGCAGCCCGGTCAGGCCGATGTTCCGCTCGATGGACATGCCCATCACCAGGCCCTGGGCGCGTCGGTCCTCGGGGACGAGGGCCAGCCCGGCGGCCATGGCCGTGGACGGCGCGCCGCGCGGAAGCCGGCGTCCGACGACCTCGACCTCCCCCGCGTCCCACCGGTCGACGCCGAACACCGCACGGGCCACCTCGGTACGGCCCGCGCCGACCAGCCCCGCGAGACCGACGATCTCACCGCGCCGCACCTCGAAGGACACGTCGGTGAAGACGCCTTCGCGGGTCAGCCGGCGCACACTGAGCGCGACCTCGCCCGGGGTGGCGTCCTGCTTCGGATACAGCGCGGCCAGGTCGCGGCCCACCATCCGGCGGACCAGGTCGTCCTCGGTCATGCCGGCGAGCGGCTCGTCGGCGATCCGGGCGCCGTCCCGCAGTGTGGTGACACGCCGGCAGATCTGGAAGATCTCGTCGAGCCGGTGCGAGACGAACAGCACGGCGGCGCCCTGCGCGCTCAGCGTGCGCACGACACCGAAGAGCCGGGCGACCTCGCTGCCGGTGAGGGCGGCCGTCGGCTCGTCCATGATCAGGACCCGGGCGTCGAACGAGAGCGCCTTGGCGATCTCCACGATCTGCTGGTCGGCGATCGACAGTCCCCGGGCGGGGCGGCCGGGGTCCAGTCCGACGCCGAGCCGTTTCATCAGGGCGGCCGTGGCCGCGCGGGTGGCCCTGTGGTCGATGCGGCCGAGGGCCCGCTTGGGCTGGCGGCCCATGAAGATGTTCTCGGCGATGGACAGGTCCGGGAAGAGAGTGGGTTCCTGGTAGATGACGGCGATCCCGGCGTCGCGCGCGTCGCCGGGGCCGTGGAAGACGACGGGCTCGCCGTCGAGCAGCACCTGGCCGGCGTCCGGCCGGTGCACCCCGGCGAGGGTCTTGATCAGCGTCGACTTGCCCGCGCCGTTCTCGCCGGCCAGCGCGTGCACCTCGCCGGGCAGCAGCTCCAGGCAGACGTCCCTGAGGGCGTGCACGGCGCCGAAGGACTTGGAGACACCCTTCAGCGCGAGCACCGGCGCCGGCCCCGGGTCAGGCGGGTGGGTCATGTCAGGCTCCTCGACGACACCGGCGGGAGCACCGCGAGGGCTCCACCCCGTCGTGAAAGGTTTCAACTGGATTGCCGGGACCGTAGGCACCGCGGCCGGGGCGCGTCAATGGGTCCGTATCGAAAAGGTTTCGATGGCTAAAGGTTACGGCGGAGTCACGGCCGACGGTGTCGGCCGGAGCGCTTGACACCCCTTCGGAGGGCCCCTAGCTTGCCGTCCTGAATCGTTTCATGACTCCGTCGCCAACCGACACCACCAGGAGCACTGCAGTGACCGACCGCGCCGCGGTGAAGGCCGCGCTCAAGACCCAGGCCGTCGAGACGCCGTCGTGGGCGTACGGGAACTCCGGGACCCGCTTCAAGGTGTTCACCCAGGCAGGTGTGCCCCGCGATCCGTGGGAGAAGCTGCAGGACGCGGCGAAGGTCCACGAGTTCACCGGCGTGGCCCCGACCGTCGCGCTGCACATCCCCTGGGACCGGGTCGACGGCCACGACGGATACGCGGAATTGGCGAAGTACGCCGAGGAGCGCGGGCTGCGGCTGGGCGCGATCAACGCCAACACCTTCCAGGACGACGACTACAGGCTGGGCAGCATCTGCCATCCGGACGCGGCGGTACGGCGCAAGGCCCTCGATCATCTGCTGGAGTGCGTCGACATCATGGACGCGACCGGGTCGCGGGATCTGAAGCTGTGGTTCGCCGACGGCACGAACTACCCCGGCCAGGACGACATCCGCGAACGCCAGGACCGGCTGGCGGAGGGGCTGGCCGAGGTGTACGGACGGCTCGGCGAGGGGCAGCGGATGCTGCTGGAGTACAAGTTGTTCGAGCCGGCCTTCTACACGACCGACGTGCCGGACTGGGGCACCGCCTACGCCCACTGTCTGAAGCTGGGACCGAAGGCGCGGGTCGTGGTCGACACCGGGCATCACGCGCCGGGGACCAACATCGAGTTCATCGTGGCCACGCTGCTGCGGGAGGGCAGGCTCGGAGGGTTCGACTTCAACTCGCGGTTCTACGCGGACGACGACCTGATGGTGGGAGCGGCCGATCCCTTCCAGTTGTTCCGGATCATGTGCGAAGTGGTGCACGGGGGCGGGTTCACGTCCGAGGTCGCCTTCATGCTCGACCAGTGCCACAACATCGAGGCGAAGATTCCGGCGATCATCCGGTCGGTGATGAACGTCCAGGAGGCCACGGCCAAGGCGCTGTCGGTCGACCGCGAGGCGTTGGCCGAGGCTCAGGTCTGCGGGGACGTGCTGGGGGCCAACGGTGTGCTGATGGACGCCTACGGGACCGATGTGCGGCCGGTGCTGCGCGAGGTGCGCGAGGAGATGGGACTGGATCCCGAGCCGCTGGCCGCGTACGCGCGCTCCGGGTGGGGCCGGAGGATCGTCGCCGAGCGCGTCGGGGGGCGGCAGGCCGGCTGGGGGGCCTGAGCGTCCGCCGGGTTCTCCCGTCGGCGGGGTGCGGGCCGTCCGTGGCGGTGCGCTCCGATCCCCGCGGCCCTTCGACACCTGCCCCCTTCTGAAAAGGAACCGGAAGCCATGACCACCCGTCCCGAAACCTCTGCCCTCCTGGACCGTGCCCATCGGCTCGGCGCCGATCCCCGCAACACCAACTACGCCGGCGGGAACGCCTCCGCGAAAGGCCTCGCGACCGATCCCGTGACCGGTGGCGACGTCGAGCTGATGTGGGTCAAGGGGTCCGGAGGCGATCTCGGCACCCTCACCGAGGCCGGACTCGCCGTGCTGCGGCTGGACCGGCTGCGGGCCCTCGTGGACGTCTATCCCGGAGTCGAGCACGAGGACCGGATGGTCGGCGCGTTCGACTACTGCCTGCACGGGAAGGGCGGGGCCGCGCCGTCCATCGACACCGCCATGCACGCGCTGGTTGACGCCCCGCACGTCGATCATCTGCATCCGGACTCCGGTATCGCGCTCGCCTGCGCGGCGGACGGGGAGAAGCTGACCGCCGAGTGCTTCGGGGACCGGGTGGTGTGGGTGCCGTGGCGGCGGCCCGGGTTCCAGCTGGGGCTCGACATCGCCGCGGTCAGGGCCGCCCGTCCGCGAGCCGTCGGGTGCGTTCTCGGCGGACACGGGATCACCGCCTGGGGCGAGACCTCCGAGGAGTGCGAGCGCAACTCCCTGTACATCATCCGCACGGCCGAGGAGTTCCTCGCCCGGCGCGGGAAGCAGGAGCCCTTCGGACCGGTCGTCGAGGGGTACGAGGCGCTGCCCGAGGCCGAGCGGAGGGAGCGGGCGGCCGCCCTCGCACCGTATGTGCGCGCCCTCGCGTCCCAGGACCGGCCGCAGGTCGGGCACTTCGAGGACGCCGACGTGGTGCTGGACTTCCTCTCCCGGGCCGGGCATCCGCGCCTTGCCGCGCTCGGCACCTCCTGCCCCGACCACTTCCTGCGCACGAAGGTACGGCCGCTGGTGCTGGACCTGCCGCCGACCGCGCCACCGGAGCAGGCCGTGGCCCGGCTGAAGGAGCTGCACGCCGGGTACCGCGAGGAGTACGCCGCCTACTACGCGCGGCACGCGCTGCCCAACTCCCCCGCCCTGCGCGGCGCCGATCCGACGATCGTGCTGATCCCCGGGGTCGGCATGTTCTCCTTCGGCAATGACGGGCAGACCGCCCGCGTGGCCGGTGAGTTCTACGTCAACGCCATCAACGTGATGCGCGGCGCGGAAGCCGTGTCGACGTACGCGCCGATCGAGGAGGCCGAGAAGTTCCGCATCGAGTACTGGGCCCTCGAGGAGGCCAAGCTGCGGCGGATGCCGCGGCCCCGGCCGCTGGCGACGCGGGTCGCCGTCGTCACCGGGGCCGGCAGCGGGATAGGGAAGGCGATCGCGCACCGGCTGGTCGCCGAGGGGGCGTGTGTCGTGGTCACCGATGTGAACGGCGAGAGCGCCGCGGCCGTCGCCGCGGAGCTGGGCGGGCCGGACCGGGCCGTCGCCGTCACCGTGGACGTCACCGACGAGAAGCAGGTCGCCGGTGCGTTCCGGGCCGCCGCGCTCGCCTTCGGCGGGGTCGACCTCGTCGTGAACAACGCCGGGATCTCCGTCTCCAGGCCGCTGCTGGAGACCTCGGCGCGGGACTGGGACCTCCAGCACGCCGTCATGGCTCGCGGGTCCTTCCTCGTGTCGCGGGAGGCGGCCCGGGTGATGATCGCGCAGGGGCTGGGCGGTGACATCGTGTACATCGCCTCCAAGAACGCCGTGTTCGCCGGGCCGAACAACATCGCGTACTCCGCGGCCAAGGCCGACCAGGCACATCAAGTGCGGCTGCTGGCGGCCGAGTTGGGGGAGCACGGGATCCGGGTCAACGGGGTCAACCCGGACGGTGTGGTGCGCGGCTCGGGCATCTTCGCGGGCGGCTGGGGTGCGCAGCGGGCCGCGGTGTACGGGGTGCCGGAGGAGAAGCTGGGGGAGTTCTACGCACAGCGGACGATCCTGAAGCGGGAGGTGCTGCCCGAGCATGTCGCCGGTGCCGTCTTCGCGCTCACGGGCGGCGACCTCACCCACACCACGGGGCTGCACATCCCCGTCGACGCGGGTGTGGCGGCCGCGTTCCTGCGATGAGCACGGGCGTGCACACGTACGCCGCGGTCGATCTGGGCGCGTCCAGCGGGCGGGTGATGGTCGGCCGGGTGGGCGCGGACTCGCTGGAGCTGGGCGAGGCGCACCGGTTCCCCAACCGGCCGGTGCGTCTTGCGGAGGGGCTGCGCTGGGACGTGCTCGCGCTGTACGGCGGCGTCCTGGACGGGCTGCGGGCGGCGGGCCCGGTGGACTCCGTCGGCCTCGACGGCTGGGGCGTCGACTACGGGCTGCTGGACGCCGACGGAGCCCTGCTGGGCAACCCGGTGCACTATCGCGACGCCCGCACGGAGGGCGTCGCTGAGAAGGTGTGGGCGACCGTGCCGGCCGCGCGGCTGTACGCGGCGACGGGCGTCCAGTACGCGCCGTTCAACACGCTGTACCAGCTGGTCGCCGCCCGTTCGAGCGTTCAACTGGCGCAGGCACGGAGGCTGTTGCTGATCCCGGACCTGCTGTCGTACTGGCTGACCGGCGAGCAGGGCACCGAGCTGACCAACGCCTCCACCACCCAGCTGATCGACCCGCGGACCCGGACCTGGTCGTACGCCCTCGCCGAGCGGCTCGGTGTCGACCTCGGCCTGTTCGGGCCGCTGCGGCGGCCCGGTGATCCGGCCGGGGTGCTGCGGCCCGAGGTGCTCCGGGAGACGGGGCTGGCCGGTCCGGTGCCGGTGACGGCCGTCGGCTCGCACGACACCGCCTCGGCGGTGGCCGCCGTCCCCGCGACCGGTGAGCGTTTCGCGTACATCTGCACCGGCACCTGGTCCCTGGCCGGGCTGGAGCTGGCCGCTCCCGTGCTCACCGAGGAGAGCCGGGCCGCGAACTTCACCAACGAGCTGGGGCTCGACGGCACGGTCCGGTATCTGCGCAACATCATGGGACTGTGGCTGCTCCAGGAGTGCCAACGGGTCTGGGGCGGGCCGGACTTGGAGACGCTGCTGCGCGAGGCCGGAGCCGTGCCGTCGCTGCGCTCGGTGGTGGACGCGGGGGACGCGGCGTTCCTGGCGCCGGGACGGATGCCGGAGCGGATCGCCGCCGCGTGCCGGGCGTCCGGGCAGCCGGTGCCGACGACGCGGGCGGAGGTCACCCGGTGCATCCTGGACTCACTAGCCCTCGCCCACCGGCGGGCGGTCGAGGACGCGCGGCGGCTGGCCGACCGACCGGTGGACGTGGTGCATCTCGTCGGGGGCGGCACCCGGAACGCGCTGCTGTGCCAGCTGACCGCGGACGCCTGCGGGCTGCCCGTGATGGCCGGTCCGGCCGAGGCGGCCGCCCTCGGCAATGTGCTGGTCCAGGCCCGGGCCCACGGGCTGGTCGGCGACCTCGCCGAGATGCGCCGGCTGATCTCCCGTACCCAGCCGCCGGTCCGGTACGAGCCCCGCGGCGACGACGCGCGCTGGCGGGCGGCCGAGGCGCGGCTCGCCCCGCGATAGCGGCACTCTCCCCACGGCGATCTCCGCCGACTACCCTGCACTCGTCCGATGACCGATCCCGAGGAGCCGCGATGCGTGTCGCTCTGTTCCTGACCTGTGTCAACGACACGCTCTATCCGGATACCGGCCGCGCCACGGTGAAACTGCTGACCAGACTGGGTGTCGACGTCGACTTCCCGAGCGGCCAGAGCTGTTGCGGGCAGGCGCACTACAACACCGGCTATCGCCATGAGGCCGAGCCGCTCGCCCGGCACTTCTCCGATGTCTTCGGCGGCTACGACGCGATCGTGACCCCGTCCGGGTCCTGCGGGGCGATGGTGCGGGAGCTGTATCCGCGGATGGGTGAACGGGCCCGTGCCGAGGGCCGCGGGGACGCGCTTGCACGGACGCTGGCGCCGGTGGTGCCGAAGACGTACGAGCTGACGGAGTTCCTGGTGGATGTGCTCGGGGTGACGGACGTCGGCGCCCGATACCCGCACAAGGTCACCTACCATCCGACCTGCCACGGCCTGCGCTCCCTCGGTCTGGGCGACCGGCCGCGGCGGCTGCTGCGGGCGGTGCGGGATCTGGAGCTGGTCGAGCTGCCGGGGGCCGAGGAGTGCTGCGGCTTCGGGGGCACGTTCGCGCTGAAGAACGCGGAGGTGTCGGCGGCGATGGGCGCGGACAAGGTGCGCAGTGCCGAGTCGACGGGCGCGCAGGTGCTGTGCGCGGCCGACAACTCGTGTCTGATGCACATCGGCGGCACGATGAGCCGGTCGGGCAGCACCATGCGGCCGGTGCACATCGCGGAGATCCTGGCGAGCACGGAGGAGGAACCGGCGGTATGAGCAGAACGTTCGTCGGCATGCCCGCATCTCCCCCACCCGCCCACCCGGCGTTCCCGAAGGCGGCACGCGATGCCGTTCGCAATCCCACGCTGCGGGAAAACCTGCGCCACGCGACCCATACCATCCGCGCCAAACGGGCCAAGGCCGTCGCGGAGTTGTCCGACTGGGCCGGGCTGCGCGAGGCGGGGCGCCGGATCAAGGACCACACGCTGCACCATCTCGACCGCTATCTGGAGCAGTTGGAGGAGTCGGTCACGGCGGCGGGCGGCACGGTCCACTGGGCCGCCGACGCCGAGGAGGCCAACCGGATCGTCGCCGCCCTGGTCAAGGAGACCGGCGAGTCGGAGGTCGTCAAGGTCAAGTCGATGGCCACGCAGGAGATCGGGCTGAACGAGGCCCTGGAGGCCGAGGGCATCCGCGCCTACGAGACCGATCTCGCCGAGCTGATCGTGCAGTTGGGCAAGGACCGTCCCTCGCACATCCTGGTACCGGCGATCCACCGCAACCGCGGTGAGATCCGGGACATCTTCCGCGCGGAGATGGGCGCGTGGGGCCGTCCGGCCCCCGAGGGGCTCAGCGACACGCCCGCCGAACTCGCCGAGGCCGCCCGGCTGCATCTGCGGGAGAAGTTCCTGCGGGCCAAGGTCGGCATCTCGGGGGCCAACTTCATGGTCGCCGAGACCGGCACGCTGGTGGTGGTGGAGTCCGAGGGCAACGGCCGGATGTGCCTGACCCTGCCCGAGACGCTGATCTCGGTCGTGGGCATCGAGAAGGTGGTGCCGACCTGGCGGGACCTGGAGGTCTTCCTGCAGACGCTGCCCCGCTCCTCCACCGCCGAGCGCATGAACCCGTACACGAGCATGTGGACCGGGACGACGGACGGCGACGGGCCCCGCACCTTCCATCTGGTGCTGCTCGACAACGGCCGCACCGACACCCTCGCCGACCGGGTCGGCCGCCAGGCCCTGCGCTGCATCCGCTGCTCGGCCTGCCTCAACGTCTGCCCCGTCTACGAGCGGGCCGGCGGGCACGCCTACGGCTCGGTGTACCCGGGCCCGATCGGCGCGATCCTCAGTCCCCAACTCCGGGGCACGGCAAGCGAGATCGATGCCTCGCTGCCGTACGCGTCGACTCTGTGCGGCGCCTGCTACGAGGTCTGCCCGGTCGCGATCGACATCCCCGAGGTGCTGGTGCATCTGCGGGAGCGGGTCGTGCAGGGCGGCCCCGCGGTGCGGCGGGGCGACAAGGTGGTGCTGAAGCCGGCCAAGGGTCATGCGGCCGAACGGGCGGCCATGCGTGCGGCGCGCTGGGCGTTCACCCACCCCGGTGCCCTGCGCGCCGGGCAGCGGCTCGCCTCCCGCACCCGCCGGCTGCACCCTCGTGCGCTGCCGGGTCCGGGCCGGGCGTGGAGCGGCACCCGGGACCTGCCGGCCGTACCGGCGGAGCCGTTCCGGGACTGGTGGCAGCGCACACAGGGCGAGAGCGGCGAGCAGGGGGCGGGCAAGTGAGCAGCAGGGACCGGGTCCTGGGCCGGGTGCGGCGGGCACTCGCCGATGTGACCCCGCACGACGGGCCGTACGAGGAGGCCGTGGGCCGGGACTATCTGCGCGAGCACGGGGAGCGTACGACCGGGCGGACCGTGGAGCTGCTGGCCGAGAACCTGGCGGACTACCGGGCGATCGTGCACCGCGCCGGCGCCGAGGAGCTGCCGGACCTCGTGGCGCGGCTGCTGGCCGGGCGCGGCTCCCGGGAGGTGCTGGTGCCGCCCGGTCTGCCGCCCGGGTGGCTGTCTGCCGCGGACGTGGTGCGGGTCCAGGACCTGGCGGAGAGCACCCCGCAGCGGCTCGACCGGGTCGACAGTGTGGTGACGGGCTGTGCCGCGGCGATCGCCGAGACCGGCACGATCGTCCTGGACGGCTCCCCCGACCAGGGCCGGCGCCGCATCTCGCTCGTCCCCGACCATCACATCTGTGTCGTCCGCGTCCCGGAGCAGGTGGTCTCCTCGGTCCCGCAGGCCCTCGAACGCCTCGATCCGGTGCGCCCGTTGACCTGGATCTCGGGCCCGTCGGCCACCAGCGACATCGAACTCGACCGGGTGGAGGGCGTGCACGGCCCGCGCACGCTGGAGGTGATCCTGCTCGGCTGACGGAACGTCCCGGCCCGATTCCGCGCGGTGACCCGTTTCACCTCGTCGGCGGGCATGCCGCGGGCGGCGCCGTTAGCGTGAGGGAATGATCCGGTTCGAGCAGGTCACCAAGCGCTACCCGGACGGTACGACGGCCGTGGACGACCTGTCCTTCGAGGTGGCCGAGGGTGAGCTGGTCACCCTCGTCGGCCCGTCCGGCTGCGGCAAGACCACGACCATGATGATGGTCAACCGGCTGATCGAGCCGACCTCGGGACGGATCTTCGTGGAGGGTGAGGACGTCGCCGCCGTCGATCCGGTGCGGCTGCGCCGCCGCATCGGGTACGTCATCCAGCAGGTCGGCCTCTTCCCGCACCGCACGGTCCTCGACAACACCGCGACCGTGCCCGCGCTGCTCGGCTGGAAGCGGCCGAAGGCGCGGGCGCGCGCCGCCGAGCTGCTGGATCTGGTGGGGCTCGACCCGAAGACGTACGGGCCGCGCTATCCCGAGCAGCTGTCCGGCGGGCAGCGGCAGCGGGTGGGGGTGGCGCGGGCGCTCGCGGCGGATCCGCCGGTGCTGCTGATGGACGAGCCGTTCGGCGCGGTCGACCCGGTGGTGCGCGAGCAGTTGCAGGACGAGTTCCTGCGGATGCAGGCCGCGGTGCGCAAGACCGTGCTGCTGGTCACGCACGACATCGAGGAGGCCGTCCGGCTCGGCGACCGGATCGCCGTGTACGGGCAGGGCCGGATCGAGCAGTTCGACACGCCGGGCACGGTGCTCGGGGCGCCCGCGACCCCGTATGTCGCGGGGTTCGTGGGCGCCGACCGGGGCCTGAAGCGGCTGTCGGTCACCACGATCGAGCCGGACGACCTGGAGCAGCCGCCGGTGGCCCGGCTGGACGAGCCCGCGGCGCGAGCTGTCGAGCGGCTGCGGGCCGAGCGCGCCCGCTGGGCCGTCGTCCTCGACGCGGACGGTGATCTGCGCGGCTGGGTCGGCATCGACGAGCTGACGGCGGGCGGCACGGTGGGGGAGCTGACCCACCGGATGACCGCGTGGGTGCCGGTGGGCGCACCGCTGAAGCAGGCGTTCGGGGTGATGCTGCAGTACGACGCGGGCTGGGTCGCGGTGGTGGACGGCGCCCGCTTCCTCGGCGTGCTCACCCCGGCGAAGCTGCACGAGGCGCTGCGCCGTTCGGTGGACGCGGACGCGCGGGGCGTGGCGCGGGGGCAGGTCAGCTTCGACTCGGTGTCCGACGCCTGAGCGGAGTCGGCCGGGCGGGCCCCGGTCACTTCAGCAGGCCCTTGTCCTTCAGCCAGGTCCGGGTCACGTCGGCGGGCAGCCGGCGCCAGCTGTCCACCTGCTGGTTCAGCCGCGCCAGGTCCTCGGTGGTGAGGACGTCGTTGAGCTTGCCCAACGCCTTCGCCACGCGCTCGCTGCCCGCGCGGGAGCGGTTGACGACCGGTACCACGTAGTCGGCGTTCTGCAGGTGCTTGTCGTCGGCGAGGAGCACCAGCCCGAACTGGTCCAGGGTGGCGTCGGTGGTGGTGGTCAGCACCATCTGGTCCCGGCCCTCCTGCACCGCCCGCTTGGCCTGGGTGGTGCCGACGCCCTTGGGGTCGACGCCGATGACGTCGATGCCGTACACCTTCTTCAACCCCGGTTCGCAGTACGGGCGTTGGACGCATTCGTCGCCCGCCGCGATCCGCACCCTCAGCTTCGAGGCGCCGAGGTCGCTGAGTGTTTCGAGGTGGTGCTGCCGGGCGTAGGAGGCGCTGACCGCGAAGGCGTTCTGGTCGACGGCCCGGCCGGGTGGCAGCACGGTGAGACCGCGCGGTGCGGCGAGCGCGCGCAGGGCCTTCATCGTGGCGTCGAGGTCGGGTGAGCCGACGGGTCTCGCGTCGGCGCCGTGGGTCTTGGCGTTCAGCCAGTCGGCGAAGGTGGCCGCGTACTCGGGCACGACGTCGATCTGGCCGGACTCCAGTGCCGGTTCGTACAGCTCGCGGTTGGCGACGGTGAGGATCGAGGTCTTGTAGCCGGCCTGGTTCAGCAGCTGGGCGTACATCTGGGCGAGCAGGTCGCTCTCGGTGAACCCGGCCGAGCCGATGGTGAGACGGTGGCTGTCGCCGGGCGGTGCGGTGACCTGGCCGCGGTGCTCCAGGGAGGGCCCGGTCGAGCAGGCGGTGAGGGCGAGGAGCGCGAGGGCCGGCAGGGCTCGTCTCATCGCCCGCCCCGCGCCCACACCGGTGCCAGCCGCTCGGCGATCTCGAAGACGCCCTCGACGACGAGCGCGAACACGGCGACGAGCAGGGCGCCCGCGACCACCTGGGGCGTACTGGCGAGGTTGAAGCCGGCGGTGATGATCCGGCCGAGCCCGCCGCCGCCCGCGAGCGCGGCGATGGTGGCGGTGGCGACGAGCTGGACGGCGGCGATCCGCACCCCGTTCAGGACCAGTGGCAGGGCGAGGGGCAGTTCCACGCGCAGCAGCATCTGCCGTCCGGTCATCCCCATGCCCCGGGCCGCCCGGACGACGCCGCGGTCGACCTCGCGCATGCCGACGTAGGCGTTGGTGAGCAGCGGCGGGACGGCGAACAGCACCAGGGCCACCACGGTGGGGCCTTCGCTCCAGGCGCCGACCGGGGTCAGGAGCAGCAGGACCAGGACGGCGAAGGTGGGCACGGCGCGGCCGACGTTGGAGATGTTGACGGCGAGCGCGCCGCCCTTGCCGAGGTGGCCGAGGACCAGGGCGACGGGCAATGCGATCAGGCAGCTGAGGACCAGGCAGACGACGGTGAGCACCACGTGCTGCAGCAGCCGGTGCCCGATGCCGTCGTCACCGGACCAGTGCGCGGGGTCGGTGAGCCAGTGCCAGGACGCGCCGAGCGTGTTCATGGGCACCCCGCGGCCCTCGCGCCAGGGTCTGCCCGGCGCCGGTGACCGCTCATGCCCGGCCCGCCTTCGTCTCCACGGCCGTGCCGCGCGCCCGGCCCCGCCGGGGCGGCACACGTGCGCGCCCCGCCCTGGTCCACGGCGTGATCAGCCATTGCACACCCAGCAGGAGCAGGTCGGCGGCGACGGCGATCAGCACGCACAGCACGGACGCGGTGAGCACCTGGGCCTTGAAGTAGGTGTTCATGCCCGCGTAGATGAGGTTTCCGAGGCCGCCGAAGCCGACGATCGCGCCGACCGTGACCAGGGAGACCGCGGAGACGGTGGCGATGCGCAGCCCGGCCATCGCGGCGGGCAGGGCGAGGGGCAGTTCCACGGTGAGCAGCAGGCGGATCGGGCCGTAGCCGAGGCCGCGCGCGGCCTGCCGGGTCTCCTCGGGGACGGCGCGCAGGCCCGCGAGCACGTTCCGGACGAGCAGGGTGAGCGAGTACAGCACGAGACCGGCGACGACGAGCGCGGCCGAGAGGCCGTACAGGGGCAGGAGCAGGGAGAACATCGCCAGGGACGGGATGGTGTAGAGGATCGTCGTCAGGGCGAGGACCGGGCCGGCCGCCCAGCCCCAGCGGCGGGCCAGCACCGCGAGCGGCAGGGCGATGACGAGGCCGATGAGGACCGACAGCGCGGTGAGCTGGAGGTGCTGGACGACCGCGTCGAGCAGGATCTGGCGGCGGCTGCTCAGATAAGCGCCGCAGATCCATTCGTTGCGCGCGAGGCAGTCGTCCGGGGGCGCGGTCACGGTTTCATTGGACCGGCCGCGGAAGCCGGTCGGCGCGTTGTGCTGGCCCGTACGGGGCATGGCGGCGCGCCGCTTCGGCGTGGCTACTCCATCCCGGCCGCGTCCAGCAGCGCCGTCACCGTGGTCGTGGCCAGTCCGTCGTCCAGGTGTTCCACCTGCGCGCCGGCCCGGGCGCTGGCGCCGTCGAAGACCAGCACGAGCTGGCGGGCGAGCAGGTGGGGATCCTGGGCGCCGCCGCGCTCCGCCTCGGCGCGGAAGGTCTCGGTCAGGCGCTCCTTGACCCCGCGCGCCACCACGCTCGCCGGGTGCTCGGGGTCCTTCAGCTCGACCAGGACGGCCAGGTAGGGGCAGCCGCGGTAGTCGGCGTCCGCGGCGGCCTTCGTCATCTGCTCGAAGACGTGCAGGATGCGCTCGCGCGGGGTGGCGTGCTCCGCTTCGGGGTGCGCGAGGAGGGCCTCGTACCGCGGAATCCGCTGCTCCAGGCTCGCGGCCAGCATCGCGTCCTTGCCGTCGAAGAGCTGGTACATGGACCGCTTGGAGACGCCCGCCTCCCGGCACAGCGCCTCGATGCCGACGCCGACGCCGTCACGGTAGGTGAGCCGGGCGGCGGCGCCGAGCAGCCGGTCGCGGGAGGACGCCTTGTCGGTGGTGGGCATACGGCGAGGTTACCTCGGCGCGCCCGATGGGGAAACCGATCGGTGTAATCACGTGACAGAGAGGCTGAACAAGCGCTTAGATAGGAGATCGGACATCCGCTCCCGACCCGCCGGAGGCCCCGTTGTTCACGTCCGTCGACGACGTCTCCGCCCGCCTCGCCGAGACCGGCTACCTCGCCTCGCCCGCCGTCGCCACGACCGTGTTCCTCGCCGGCCGGCTGGGAAAGCCGCTGCTGGTCGAGGGCCCCGCCGGGGTCGGCAAGACCGAGCTGGCCAAGGCGGTCGCCCAGATGGCCGGGGCCCGGCTGGTACGGCTGCAGTGCTACGAGGGCGTGGACGAGTCCCGCGCGCTGTACGAGTGGAACCACGCCAAGCAGCTGCTGCGGATCAGCGCCGGCCGCGACGAGAGCTGGGACGAGACCCGCACCGACATCTTCAGCGAGGAGTTCCTGCTTCCCCGCCCGCTGCTGACCGCCATCCGCGGCGACGAGCCGACGGTGCTGCTGATCGACGAGACGGACAAGGCCGACATCGAGATGGAGGGACTGCTGCTGGAGGTGCTCAGCGACTTCCAGATCACGGTCCCGGAGCTGGGCACGGTCACCGCGACCCGCCGCCCGTTCGTCGTCCTCACCTCCAACGCCGGCCGGGAGCTGTCCGAGGCGCTGCGCCGCCGCTGCCTGTTCCTGCACATCGGCTTCCCCGAGGAGGAACTGGAGCGGCGGATCGTCGGGCTCAAGGTGCCGGGCCTCGGCGCCGCGCTGACCGAGTCGGTGGTCCGGGTCGTCGGGGCGCTGCGCGCGATGGACCTGCGCAAGGCGCCGTCCGTCGCCGAGACCGTCGACTGGGCGCACACCCTGCTGGCGCTCGGCGCCGACACCCTGGACGAGACCGTCGTACGGGACAGCCTCGGGGTGATCCTCAAGCATCAGGACGACATCCAGAAGGCGGCGGCCAAGCTCGACCTGGACGCGCTGTGACCGCTGTCGCCGAGCGGATCACCGGGCTGGTCGGGGCGCTGCGCGCGCACGGGGTGCGGATCGGCACCGGCGAGAGCGTGGACGCCGCGCGTGCGGTGGAGGCGCTGGGGCTCGCGGACCGGGAGCGGCTGCGCGAGGGGCTGGCGGCGACGCTGCTGCACGGCGCGGGCCAGCGGGCGGTGTTCGATCCGGTCTTCGACCTGTACTTCCCGCGCGGGGTCGGCGGCCCGGACGGCGAGCGCGCCGGCCGCGAGGCGCTGCGCGAGCGGCTGGCCGAGGCCCTCGCGGCCGACGACGGCGCGCTGCTGGCCCGGTTGGCGGCGGAGGCGGTCGACGGCCTGGGCGGATACGGCAGTTCACCGGGCGCGGACGGCTGGTCGGCGTACCAGACACTGGACCGGCTGCGTCCGCAGACCCTGTTGGCGCGGGTGCGGGCGGACGTGCGGGGCCGGGACGGCGGCGGGGAGGGCTTCGCGGACCGGCTGCTGGACGACGAGATCCGGCGCCGAATCGAGGCGTTCCGGCGGATGGTCGGGACGGAGGCGCGGCGCAGGGTCGCCGAGCGGCGCGGGCGCGAGGAGATCGCCCGGCGCGGGGTCGTACCGACCGCGGACCGGGTGGACTTCCTGTTCGCGGGCCGGGACCAACTGGCCGAGCTGCGCAGGGCGGTTCAACCGCTCGCCCGGAAGCTGGCCACCCGGCTGGCCGCGCGCCGGCGCCGTGCCGCGCGCGGCACCGTCGATCTGCGCCGCACACTGCGCTCCTCGCTGTCCACGGGTGGCGTGCCGATGCGCCCGGTGCTGCGCCGACGCCGCCCGGTCCGTCCCGAACTGGTGCTGCTGTGCGACGTGTCCGGCTCGGTGTCCGGCTTCTCGGACTTCACGATGCTCCTGGTGCAGGCGCTGCACGACCAGTTCAGCAAGATCCGGGTGTTCGCCTTCGTCAACCGGTTGGACGAGGTGACCGGCCTGCTCGACCACGGGCGCGCCGACCCCGACGGGCTGAGCGCCCGGATCCGCGCCGAGGCCACGCTCACCGGCTGGCACGGCAGCAGCGACTACGGCGTCGCGCTGGGCGAGTTCGCCGAGCGCTACGGCGACGCGGTGGGCCCGCGCACGACGGTGTTCGTCCTCGGGGACGCCCGGACGAACATGAGCGACCCGAACCTGGCCGCCGTGCGCGAGGTCGCCCGGCGGGCCCGCCGCGTGTACTGGCTGAACCCCGAACCGCGCGGGCAGTGGGGCACCGGCGACTCGGCGGCGCCCGACTACGCCGGCCTGGTCGAGATGCACGAGTGCCGTACGGCCCGTCAGCTCGGCGCGCTGATCGCCCGGCTGCTGCCGGTGTGATCGACTGACCTGGAACGACCGCGACCCGCACCGAAGGACGTACGCCATGGGCTGCTCCCCCGTCTCGCTCGGCACCTTCCCCACCCCCGTCGAACCGGCGCCCAGGCTGGCCGCCGCGCTCGGGCTCGGTCCCGAGGACCTGTGGATCAAGCGGGACGACCTGACCGGTCCGGGCGGCGGCGGGAACAAGATCCGCAAGCTGGAGTGGACGGTCGGCGCGGCGCTCGCCGAGGGCGCGGACACCCTGGTGACCACGGGCGCCCCGCAGAGCAACCACGCCCGGCTGACCGCCGCCGCGGCGGCCCGGCTGGGCCTGTCCGCCGTCCTCGTGCTGCGCGGCGCCCCGGGCACCTCCCGGTCCGGGAACCTCGCGCTGGACGGGCTGTTCGGGGCGCGGCTCGCCTGGGCGGGCGACGTGGACCGGGCGGGGCTGGACGCCGCCGCGGCCGAGGTGTGCGGGCGGCTGCGGGCGGGCGGTGCCCGGCCCGCACTGATCCCGTTCGGCGGTTCGGGCGTGCCGGGCGCCCGGGGATATGTGCGCTGCGGCGAGGAACTGGACGAGCAGGTGCCCCGGTTGCGGACGGTGGTGGTCGCGCTCGGCTCGGGCGGCACCATGGCCGGACTGGTCGCAGCGCTCGGCACCGACGCGGTGCTCGGCGTCGACGTGGGCGCCCTGGCCGATCCGGCCGCCGCCGTGGTGGAGTTCGCGGCGCCGCTCACGACGCAGCAGGTCACGGCCGAGGGGCTGCGGGTGCGCCGGGACCAGGTGGGCGCCGGGTACGCGACGCTGACCGGCCCGGCGTCCGAGGCGCTGCGGCTCGCCGCCCGCGCCGAGGGGCTCGTCCTCGACCCCGTGTACACCGGCCGTGCCCTGGCCGGGCTGCGCGCGGCGGTCGCCGACGGCGACATCCGTCCGGGCGAGCGGACGGTCTTCGTCCACACCGGCGGACTGCCCGGTCTGTTCGGCCACCCGGACGCCGTCGCGTTCGCGGAGGAGGGGGCGACCGCGTTCGAGGGATGACGTCGGCGCGCGGTGCCCTCCGGCAGCTGGCGCCCCGTTCGCACACCGGGCAACCCGTACAGGCATTCGGCGTTTCACCGGTCGCCCAAGGTGCGCTTCACCTACGTTCGATGGCGGATACCCCAGCTTCCGGGAGAAGGAACCCATGTCCAAGATCCTCTTCGTGCTGACCGGTGCCGACCACTGGACGCTCGCCGACGGCACCGCGCACCCGACCGGCTTCTGGGCCGACGAGGCCGTGGTCCCGTACCGCGCCCTGAAGGCCGCCGGTCACGAGATCGTGGTCGCCACGCCGGGCGGTGTGGTGCCGCAGGTCGACCGGGCGAGCCTGGCCCCCGAGGTCAACGGCGGCCAGGAGAACGTCGAGGCGGTCGAGCGCGGTCTGCGGGAGATGACCGAACTGCGCACTCCGGTCAAGCTCGCCGAGGTGGACCTCGCCGACTTCGCCGCCGTGTTCTACCCCGGCGGGCACGGCCCGATGGAGGACCTCGCCGTGGACGCCGACTCGGGCCGGCTGCTCGTCGCGGCCCTCGACTCGGGCAAGCCGCTGGCCATCGTCTGCCATGGGCCGGCCGCGCTGCTCGCCGCGGTCCGCCCCGACGGCACGAACGCCTTCGCCGGCTACCGGGCGACCGCGTTCACCAACGTGGAGGAGGGCCAGGCCGGATTCGCCGAGCGGGCCGAGTGGCTGCTCGAGGACCGGCTGACCGAGGCGGGCGTGGACATCCGGGCGGGCGAGCCGTGGGCGGCGCACGTGGTGACCGACCGCGGCCTGATCACCGGCCAGAACCCGGCCTCCGCGGGCCCGGTCGCCGAGGCACTGCTGAAGAAGCTGGGCTGACCGGCCCGGCGGGCGCGGAAAATTCTTCGGTCGTCGCCTGCAACCTCGGGCGGGGTCGGACGTCTGTCGGGGTGGAGGCCTCCACTTCGAGCAGATGTCCGACCCCGAACGACCGAAGGAACCCATGTCCATACACCGTGCATTCCGCCCCAGCCGTGGCCGCCGGCTCCGTGCCGTCCTGGGGGTCTCCGCCGTGGGCGCGGCCCTGGCGCTCGCCGGCACCATGACCGCCGAGGCGGCCCAGAGCGGCAGCCACGCGACCCCGTCACCCGTCCCCTCGCCGGTCCGTACGGCGACCCCGTCACCCGTCCCCTCGCCCGTTCGTACGGCGACCCCGTCACCCGTGCCTGCCACCCCGCGGCCCGTGCCGGCCACACCGGTGCCGGTACCTGCCCCGACGCGTGCGACACCGAGCCCCGTACCGTCGACGCCCGCGCACGCGGCCCCGCAGCCCGCACCCGCACCGGCGCGGGCCGGGCATCTCGCGCACCACGGTCCCGCCACGCCCGCGCCGGTTCCGGTTCCGCGGCACGGCTGAGCAGCACCACCCGGCACCACCCCCGAGTCAGGGGTCGGAAGCGGGCCGTCGCTCGGCGACGCCCCGCTTCCGGCTCCGGGAGACCCATGACGACAGCACCACCACCGGCGGCGGCCCTGCCCTGGGGCCGGGTGGCCGGCAGCGAGCGGCGCCCCGCGCCCTGGCGGCGCGTCACCCGCGCGCTGCGCACCCGTGTCCTCGCCCGTGCCCGCACGCACAGCTCCCCCGATCCGGCCGCTCCCGGTGCCGGCGCCGGGTCCGGCGCGGTCGCCCTCACGGCACCCGAACAGCCGCCCCGGATCGAGGAGTTGTACCACCACCGCCGGCTCTCGCTGGTCCGGCTGGCGGTGCTGCTGGTGGACGACCTGCCCACGGCCGAGGACGTCGTCCAGGACGCCTTCACCGCGCTCTGGCGCCGCCACGGTCACCGGCTCGACTCGCTCGACGACCCGGAGGCGTATCTGCGGACCAGCGTGGTCAACGGGGCCCGCTCGGTGCTGCGCCGGCGAAGGACCGTACGGGCGCACACCCCCGCGCCCGAGCAGCACGCGCCCGCCCCGGAGGAGGACGTGCTGCTGCACGAGGACCATCGGGAGGTGCTGGCGGCGTTGCGCACACTGACCCGGCGGCAGCGGGAGGTGCTGGTGCTGCGCTACTGGTCGCATCTGAGCGAGGCCGAGATCGCCGAGACGCTCGGTCTGTCGCGCGGTGCCGTCAAGTCCACGGCCAGCCGGGCCCTGGACGCGCTCGGCCGACGTCTGGAAGGACTGCGATGAACGGGTCCGGCACGGGGATCGAAGAAGCGCTGCTGGAAGAGCGGCTGCGAGCCGCGCTGGCCGCCCGGGCGCACTCCGTCGGGCCCGCCGACCTGCGGCCCCTGCGCCCGCCGACGGAAGCGGCACGGCCCCGGCGGCTGGTGCTGCGCCGGGCCGTGGTCGGCGTGCTCGCCCTGGCCGCGGTGGCCGCGCTGGTGTTCTTCACGGTGCGCGGCCGCCCGGACCGACCGGCCGAGCCGGCCCGTCCCCCGCGCCCGACGATCGGCACGCCGACCCCGGTGCCGAGCGCGGTGCCGTCGTCCACGGCGGAGCCGTCCCCGTACGCGCCGCAGCCCTGAGCCGGCCGTTTCCCGAGGGGGCGGGCGGGCCCGAACCACGCGCCCGGGTGGGTGAGTTCGACGTCGTGGTGGCCGACATCCGCGCAGGTCCGAGAAGGCGTACGCCCGGTCGCCGCCGAGCGGTCCGGCCGCCCCTCGAACGGTGCCGCGCACCCGGGCGCCGGGCCGCAGTTCGAGGTGGGTGCCGACGGCGACGGTGATGGCCTGCGGGCGGCGGCGATGAGGACGTACGTCCCGGTATCGGCGCCGGAGCCGTCGGCCATGACCACCTTGACTCCGTCCTCCGAGGGCAGCCGTGTCGTGCCGAAGGCCGTGGTCCCCGCATGTACGTCGGTTGATTGACCTACCCGAGGAAAATCGGCGTTTCCGCACTCACCGGTAGCCTGTCCGCCCCGCTAAGTTGGGCGCCATGAGCAACCTAGACCGCGCGCCCGTGCCCAGTGTCTGCGGCGGCCGCGGATTCGTCGTGGCCGAGCCCGTCCGCGAACTGCTGAGCCCCCGCCAGGTGAAGCTGGGCGAGTCGACCGAGGTGCGCCGGCTGCTGCCCAACCTCGGCCGTCGCATGATCGGCGCGTGGGCCTTCGTCGACCACTACGGCCCGGACGACATCGCCGACGAGCCCGGCATGCAGGTCCCGCCGCATCCGCACATCGGGCTGCAGACGGTCAGCTGGCTGCACGAGGGCGAGGTGCTGCACCGCGACTCGACCGGCAGCCTGCAGACGATCGGTCCCAGGCAACTCGGCCTGATGACCTCCGGTCGCGCGATCAGCCACTCCGAGGAGAGCCCGCGTCCGCACGCGCGCCTGCTGCACGGCGCCCAGCTGTGGGTCGCGCTGCCCGACGAACACCGCCACACCGACCCGATGTTCGAGTACCACCCGGACCTGCCCACGGTCACCGCGCCCGGCCTGACGGCCACGGTGATCCTCGGCGACCTCGACGGCTCCGCCTCACCCGGTACGACGTTCACCCCGATCGTCGGCGCCGACCTGGCCCTGACCCGGGGCGCCGACGTACGGCTGCCGCTGGAGCCCGACTTCGAGTACGGCGTACTGGCCATGTCGGGCGAGGTCCGTGTGGACGGTGTACCCGTACTGCCCGGCTCGATGCTCTACCTCGGCTGCGGACGGTCCGAACTGCCGCTGCGCGCCGAGTCGGACGCCGGGATCATGCTGCTGGGCGGCGAGCCGTTCGCCGAGGAGCTGATCATGTGGTGGAACTTCGTCGGACGCACCCAGGCCGAGATCGAGCAGGCCCGGAAGGACTGGATGAGCGGGTCGAGATTTGGGGAAGTGAAGGGGTACGACGGGGATCCGCTGCCTGCGCCGGAGCTGCCGGCGGTGCCGCTCAAGGCGCGGGGTCGGGCGCGCTGAACTGGCTTGCCCTGTAGGGCGGGTGGGATGGATGCCGCTGTGCCCAAGCCTTGTCCGGAAGAGTTGCGCGAGGATGTCGACCCGCAGCTACCACCGGCCGTTCTGGCGTTGCCCTCTGTGGCCTGGTGGGCCCGCGGCATCGTCGCCCAGGAGCGCGCGGTGCGTGGATGGCTGACACCCCCGAAGACCCGGCCGGTCCGGCCACGAACCGTCCGGCGCGGGAGCCGTCAGACGTTCTGGAGGTCGACGAACTTCTCGAAGAAGAACTCGTGTTTCAGAAACGACACGTCGTACTCGTGCCCCGGATACGGCGGGATCAGCTGGGACGCCTGGATCAGGCGCCAGCCGTCGCGCAGGGCGGCCACGCCCGTCGCGTAGGGAGGTTCGTCGCTGTCGCCCGTGGTGGGGCATGTGCGGCCGGTACCGTCGTAGAGTGCCCAGCCGATGACGTCGGAGTCCAGTGCGGACGTGCCCAGGTACAGCACCAGAAGTTGCTGGCGGTCGGGGTGGGGGCGGGGTTGATCGCGGTCATGCGGGCACCTCCTGCGGTCGGTTCGAGACGCGGGTGACCCAGTGGTCCAGGTCGAAGTCCGCGTCGCCGGTCAGCGCCCGCCACAGCAGGACGCGGTTGTACAGCTCCAGACGGCCGGTCGCCGGCTCGTACCAGGGGAAGACGGTGTTCAGTTCCGACGCCACGCCCGGTTCCGCCAGGTCAGATGGCTGCCGGGCACGCTCAGTGTGCCGCCCATCTCCAGCGTCACATCCTGCGGGTAGTACATGAACTGCACGTCGAACGCGTCGGTCCGTGCGTCGATGATCGCGTCCGCGTGCAGCGGCTGTGCCCGGCCCTCGTGCGGCTCCCGGACGTGTACGAAGTGGTGGTCGATGTTCGGATCGGGGCCGACGAGACTGTGCAACGCGCCCGCGACCTCGGGCAGGTCGACGAGCCGGCGCATGAAGGAACCCTCGGGACAGGCCTTGGTGACCGGCGTGCCGTACGGCACCGCAGGAATGCCTGCGCCGAACACCTCCATGGCCTCGGTGTTCAACTCCGAAGGCACCACGGCGTCCAGGCGCAGAGATCCGTGGGCGACGAAGTGCGCCATCCGCACCGAGCTGAGCAGATGCTCTCTGGTTGTCGTCATGTGCACCACGCTAGGGAAGGCATCGCGTCCGGCGCGTGGGCCCGGCTCACCACCGCTGGTAGATTTTCACCGTGCTTGAGGCCGTGGTGTGCCTGGACGAGCCGCCGGTCGTGGCGAACGTCGGTGTCGGCATCCACGGCCCGGCCGGGCACACCGACGTCTTCCGCCTGCCCGACCTGTGGCAGCTGCACCTGTACCGGTACGAGACCGACCTCACCGTCGACGGCACGCCCCACATCATCCGACCCGGCCGGGTCAGCCTCGTACCGCCCGCGACGACCGTCCGGTACCGCTACCGGGGCCGCTCCGAGCCACCGGCGAATCCCCCAGTCGCGTACGGCGTCTAGGTTGCCGAGGCTGAGCTTGTCCTACAAGCCCGAGCTTGATCTGCGCGACCGCCAGGGAGATCTTCCGAGTGACGAACTCGGCGCCCCGCCGCGGGGACTCATGGTTGAACAGGATCCCGGAGACCGCGCACCCCTGTGCCGCTTCCCGAGGAAGGGGTGGTGTCGAGTTGCCGTACTTCTACTGCCTGGTTCCACAAGCAGCGCTGAGCAACGTCGAGTCGGACAGCGTGCGACCCGCTACCTACGCCGCGGGCCCTCTCTGGGCCCGCGGCGTAGGTAGCGGGTCTGAGGCGGTCAGGGAGCGATGCGTACGACGGCCTCGATTTCGACCGCGATACCGAACGGCAAGCTGATCATTCCGACAGCGGATCGGGCGTGAGAGCCACGTTCGGGGCCGAAGACGTCGACGAGGAGATCGGAGGCGCCTTCCGCGACCACGTGCTGTTCCTGGAACTCGGGGGCGGACTGCACCATGACCAGAAGTTTGACGAACTCCCGTATCCGGTCCAGGTCACCGAGTTCGGCCTGGAGGGCCGAGAGGATGTTCAACGTGACCAGGCGGGCAGCTTCCTTGCCCTCGTCCACGGTGAAGTCCGCCCCGAGACGACCCCGGTACTTCACCGATCCGTCCGGGTTGAGGGGTCCGTGGCCGGATACGAAGACGAGTTCGCCAACCGTCTTCGTCGGCACATAGTTCGCCAGCTTCGGCAGCAGAGGTGGAAGCGTCAGCCCCAGTTCTTGCAGACGGCGGGAGACCTGGCCCATCGGTGTTTCTCCTCATTCTTCGTTCGGAGTTGCGGATGCCCCGGGTGCGACAGGTGTCGTCGCCCGCGGCACGCCGGACGCGGTGGCGGAACGGTTTGCGACAGCCCGCAGGCTGTGGAACGCGGTGATGCCGATCAGCGCGAAGACGGCCACCAGAATCGCGAACGACCGGGTGTCGGACGGGATTCTGCTCACCAGAAGCGACGACAGGCTGCCGCCGGCCATCTGCACCGCCCCCAGCAGGCCGGAGGCCGCTCCCGCCATCGTGGGGAACGAGGTCACCCCGCCGGTCACGGACATCGGGAAGAGAAAGCCGTTGCCTATGGTCACGACGGTCATGAGGATCAGCAACGGCCAGGGGGTGTGCGGACCGGTCAGCCCCACGGCGAGCAGGAGCAGCGCACCGCTGGAGAAGATCAGATGGCCCCGGGCCAGCAACCGGTCGATCGAGTGCCGTGTGACCAGGCGGCGCGATATGAGGTTTCCCGAGATGTAGGCGGCAGCGATGCTGATGTAGCAGTATCCGTTGACCTCGGTGCTCATGCCCAGACGCTGGAAGATCACCGGGGAGGCGACCAGATAGCCGGTGTACACCGCGTACCCCACGCCGAGGTTGAGCCCGTAGCCCCAGAACTTGGGGCTCAGCAGCAGCTTCCGATAGTTCCCCACCGTCGTACGCAGCCGCGGTGCGCGCCGTTGCCGGGGCAGCGACTCGGGCACTTTGAGGACCACGGCGAGGACGGTGACCAGTGCGATCGCTGCCGTCAGGAAGAAGGGGGCGCGCCATGACAGGTACGTGGTCAGATAACCGCCCATGAGCGGTGAGACGGCCGGCGATGCGCCGACCACCGGCATGATCGTGGTGAAGACCCGGGCCGCGGTCTGCTGCCCGTACAGATCGCCGACGATGGCCCGGGCCAGTACGAGGCCCGCGCCCGCGCCCAGCGCCTGGAGCAGCCGGGCCGCGGCGAAGACCGCGATGTTCGGCGACAGCGCGCAGGCCAGCGAGGCCGCGGCGTAGAGCGAGAAGCCACCGATGACAAGGCGGCGCCGACCGACGGCGTCGGACCAGGGTCCGTAGAGCAGCTGAGCCACCAGGAGCCCCACGAGGTAGGGGCTGAACGTCGCTTGGACAGAGGAGACGGAGCTGCCGAGGGCGTGGGCGGTCTGGTGCAGTCCGGGGAGGTTGATGTCCGAGGACATCAGTCCGCCGACACTCAGGGAGATGAGCACCGCGAGCAGTAACGGCGGGACCTTGGCTTCCGTTGTTTGCATGCCTGCCCTTCCGGACGTGGGTGCGCCCTGCACCCGCCGCCGCTGCGACGGGCATGTGGTGATTGCCAGCGGTACGCCGAGCGATCGCTCATGAATGCTAGTGATCGGTCGGGTACTGACACAGCCTCCTCTCGGACCGTTCCCCCCTCCCCATTGGGCTCCCGACAGTGGTCCGAAGAGCGCCGATCACGCGCCTTCTTCCGCCAGGTCACCCAGCTGTCCGTAGCCTCGGGAGCATGCGCGCCTTCATCGTCGATGCGTTCACCGACCGGCCGTTCGCCGGCAACCCCGCCGGTGTGTGCTTGCTGGACACGCCGGCCGACGCGGCCTGGATGCAGCAGGTGGCCGCCGAATTCAACCTGTCGGAAACCGCGTTCGTGCACCCGGTCGGGGAAGACACCTACGGACTGCGGTGGTTCACGCCGACCGTGGAGGTCGATCTGTGCGGCCACGCCACCTTGGCCACCGCGCACGTCCTCTACACGGCGCACGGCGCGGCCCGCGACTCGACCCTCCGGTTCGAGACCCTGAGCGGAGTGCTGGCCGCCCGCCCGCAGGGACACCGTGGCATCACCCTGGACTTCCCCGCGGATCCGCCCACCACCGCCCCCGTGCCGCAGCGGCTCGCCAAGGTGCTGGGCGCCGAGCCGGTGTGGACCGGCCGGGCGAGCCACGATCTCGTCGTGGAACTGCCGGACGCGGCGGCGGTGGGCGATCTGTCCCCGGACATCGCCGCGCTGGCGGAGTTCAGCGGTCGGGCGGTCATCGTGACCGCCGGCGGACCCGGCGGCGCCGACCACGACTTCGTCTCCCGGGTCTTCGCACCCGCCGCCGGCATCCCCGAGGACCCCGTCACCGGCGCCGCCCACTGCGTCCTCGCGCCCCACTGGGCCGGGCGGCTGGGCCGCACCGAACTCATCGGGGTGCAACTGTCCCCACGGGGCGGGCGGGTGGGGGTCACCCTGCACGGTGACCGGGTCGCCCTGCTGGGGCAGGCGGTGACCGTGCTCGAAGGCGAGCTGAGGCCGTGATGCGTGCGGGATGCCGTGAGCGTGGTCGGGCCACCGGGCTCGACCACGCTCACGGCGGGGCTCAGGGGCGGATCAGGACCTTGAGGGCCTCGCGCTCCGCCATGGCCTTGTAGCCGTCCGGGATGCCGTCGACCTCCACGGTGCGGTCGAAGACCGCGGAGGCGTCGAGCCGTCCGGACAGCACGTCGGGCAGGAGCACCGGCACATAGGCGCGCGCCGGGGTGACACCGCCGGCGAGGGTGACGTTGCGGCGGTAGAACCGTCGTACGTCGACGCCTTCGCCGTCCTGGGGCACTCCCACGTAGCCGACCGCGCCACCGGGACGGGCCATGTCCAGTGCGTCGCGCAGCGCCGCGCCGGTCCCGACGCACTCCAGCACGGCATGCGCGCCGTGCCCGCCGGTCAGCGCCCGGACCCGCTCGACGGCGTCCGCGCCGCGCTCCGGCACCACCTCGACCGCACCGTAGCGGCGCGCCAGGTCCGTACGCCGGGCATGCCGTCCCAGGATGACGATGCGCTCCGCGCCCAGCCGGGCGGAGGCCAGAACCGCACACAGCCCGACCGCGCCGTCACCGACCACGACGACGGTGGCGCCTGGTCCCACTCCCGCAGCCCTGGCGGCGTGGTGCCCCGTGCACAGCACGTCGGACAGCGCCAGCACCGCCGGCAGCCGTGGATCCGCCGGCTCCAGCGGGAGCGGTACCAGCGTGCCGTCCGCCTGCGGCACCCGCACCGCCTCGCCCTGACCGCCGTCCAGCTCCCCGCCCCAGAACCCGCCGTTCAGACACGAGGAGTGCAGCCCCGCACGGCAGAACTCGCAGGTCCCGTCGGACCACTTGAACGGTGCGAGCACCAGGTCGCCGCGCCGCACGGAGGTGACCTGTGCCCCGACCTCCTCGACCACGCCGATGAATTCGTGCCCGACCCTGACGCCGTCCGGTGTCGGCTGGAGCTTCTGGTAGCGCCAGAGGTCGCTGCCGCAGATGGCGGCGTGGGTGACCCGCACCACGGCATCGGTCTGCTGAGCAATCCGGGCATCGGGCACCTCCTTCACCTGGACGTCTCCTGCCCCGAACATCACTGCTGCCCGCACGGTCGTACTCCTCCGAAATCGCTCGCCAAGGCCGGTCGGCCCGATATCGCTCAGGTGCCGCCTGCGAAGCTACGCGTGGATGAGCCAGCCGTGGCGCCGGAGTCCGGCCGTGAGCGCGTCGGCCGACCCGCCCGCCACCAAGAGCTCCACGAGCCCGGTGTTCCCGTCCGTCGCATGGTCCAGACGGATGTCCTCGATGTTGACTCCCGTACCCGAAGCGTCCGCCAGCACCCGGGCCAGCTCACCCGCCCGGTCGCGCAGGACGACCCGAACTGATGAGTACGTTACGGGAGTTCCGCCGTGTTTGCCGGGGATCCTGGCATGTCCCGCGTTGCCGCGCGCGAGCAGCTTGGCCAGCTCCGTCGCGGCCGGATGGGACCGTGCCGTGACGGCGTCCACCGAAGCCAGCGCGCGCAGTGCGCGGAGCACCTCCGCCAGGTCGTCGGCGACATCGCCCAGGACCTCCGCCACAGCCGGCGCGTTGGTCGCCAGGATGTCCGTCCACAGGGCGGCGTCGCCCGCGGCGATGCGGGTGACGTCCCTCAGCCCCTGGCCGGCGAGCCGGACCGAGAGCTCCGCGCCGTCCTGCAACCGTGCGGCCATCAGACTGGCCAGCAGGTGCGGGACGTGGGAGACGAGCGCGACGGCGTGGTCGTGGTCCTCGGGACTGAGCACGACCGGCACACCGCCACACAGTCTGACCAGTTCCAGGGCACGGCCCAGCGCGACCTGTTCGGTCGCCGGGCCGGGTGTCAGCACCCAGGGCCGGCCACCGAAGAGGTCCGCCCGCCCGGCCAGCGGCCCCGAGCGTTCCCGCCCCGCCAGGGGATGGCCACCGACGAAGGAGGCCAGATCGCAACCGCGGGCCTCCATGTCGGCCTGCGGCGGGCTCTTCACACTTGCCACATCGGTGTAGGTCCGGGCGAGCCGGCCTTTCTGGTGCTCCTCCAGAACGGCCGCAACGCTCCCCGGCGGCACCGCCAGCACGGCCAGATCCACGGGGGCGTCGGGCATCCTCGCCGTGCCGGCACCGAGCGCGGCGGCGGTGCGGGCCACGGAGCGGTCCCTGTCGATCAAATAGGTGGTGACGCCCCGCTCCGCCAGCGCGAGGGCCACGGAGGTACCGATGAGGCCGGTGCCGACGACGGCGGCCGTGCGCAGCTCTGTCACGGCCATCAGCTGCCCCGGATGATCCGCTGTGTGACGTGCGCCGCGAGGCGCCGTACTCCCTCATCGATCTCATCGGGCGTCAGATAGCTGGCGGACAGCCGGATCTGCCGCTCGCCGCCGCTTCGCAGATGGAAGTAGCTCATCGGTGTCCAGATCACACCGTGATCGCGGGCCGACTCCTCCAGAAACTCGTTGTCGGCGGCGATCGGCAGGGTCACCACGAGGAAGAACCCGCCGTCGGGTACGTTCCACCGCACCTGCCACCGGTCCTGGGGCAGATGCCGCGCGAGCGCCTCCAGCAGTGCGTTCATGTTGCCGCGGTAGAAGTCGATGAGGTCCTTGTCGGCTTCCCGTAGCCGGCAGCCGTGCGCGACGAGCATCCCGCCGACCACGGCCTGGGCGAGTGCAGGTGTGTTGACCGTGACCATGCTCTTGATCTTCGACAGCTCTTCCGCGAGGACCGTGCGTGCGCCGCTGCCGACGACGACCGGCTGGTCCGCGATGACATAGCCGACCCTGGCGCCGGGGAAGCAGGTCTTGGCGAACGAACCGAAGTAGATCACCCGGTGTCGGGTGTCGAGCGATTTCAGGGTGGGCCGGTGCTCCCCGGTGCTGCTGAAGAACCCGTACGGGTTGTCCTCCAGCAGCAGAAGGTCCTCCTCGGCGGCGAGGTCGAGGAGCTGAAGCCGCCGGTCGAGGGACATCGACGCGCCGGAGGGGTTGGCGAAGTCCGGGATCACATAGACGGCGCGCGGTCGCTTGCCCCGGGCACGCACCTCCCGGATCACCGCGCGCAGTGCGTCGAGGTCCAGGCCCGCGTCGTCCTCGGGTACCGGCACTGTCTCGGCGTCCAGCAGCCGCGCCGCGCCGGTGATGCCGACGTACCCCGGGTCGGTCACCAGCAGTACGTCGTCCGGTCCGGCGATGAGCGCCCGGAGCACGAGGAGCATCGCCTCCTGGCAGCCGACGGTGACGACGATGTGCGACGGATCGGCGTGGATGCCCTCGTCATTGGCGATCGTCCGGGCGACCAGCTCGTTGATCTGGCCGTTGGTCCGGCCGTACTGGAAGAGCGCGGTGCGGATCTCCCCGGGCGTGCGGCCGAGGTCCGCCTCCAGGTGCCGGGTGTAAGCCGTGAGGTAGTCGCCGATCCGGTCCACCTCGAAGAACCCGTCGTAGGGGCGGCCCGGACCGAATGAGATCGCCTCGGGGTGACGCAGCGTCACCTCGTTGAGGAAGTTCATCACGTCGAGCAGCGGGTCCGACAGCGAGGAGTGGAGCTCGGCCGACGTGAGTTCGGCATCCGGTCCGGACCGCGGCATTACGGCTGCTCCTGCCAGAGCACCGGGCAGAAGTCCGGGTCCGAGTAGTCGGGGTTGCCGTCGGCCGTCTTCCGCACCAGGACGTCGTTGTTGTAGACGACCTGATCGCCCGTGGAGATCCTGAACGGCCGCCACTGGTTCGCCCGGTCCTGCAGGTGGAAGGAGATCGCGCGCCGCGGACGGTTGCTGCGGTTCAGTCCGCTGCCGTGGTACGTGCGGCAGTGGTGGAAGCTGATGTGCCCCTTCGGTATGACGATGGGCACCTTGCGGACCGTCTCGTTGTTGTAGGCGGCGTTCTCCTCCAGCATCTGGTCCAGCTCCGACCGGTCACGTTCGGCGAAGTGCTTGGTGGTCGTGTCGTCGCCGCCGATCTCCTTCCAGCGGTGGCTGCCGTCGACCATGGTGATGGTGCCCATCTCCTCGTCACAGTCGTGGAAGGGGATGAAGGCGGTCAGCATCTCGTCGGAGGTGCAGGTCTGCCAGTAGTGCCGGTCGAAGTGCCAGGGCACGATGTTGCCCTCGTCCTCGGGGCGCGGCGGCTTGTGGATGAGGGTGCTGTTCCACAGCCGTATCTGCGCGGTGCGGGCGATCCGCGCGGCGACCGCGCCGATGATCGGCTTGGACAGGATGCGGCGGACGGTGTCGTCCTCGTAGAAGACGTAGTCGTTGTGCCGGTGCACGTCGCCGCGGGACGGTTCCCAGTAGGCCAGGCGCGGCGGCCGGACCGGGAGGGTGCGGTCGCGGTGGCCGGCGTAGAAGCGGTCGGCCGCGGCGTCGAGAGCATCGACCTCCTCGTCGGTCAGCAGCTTCTTCGACAGGTACCAGCCGTGCTCCTGGTAGGACTCCACCTCCTCCTCCGAGGGCAGCAACGTGCGGTCTTCCTCGCTGAGATGGAATGCGGATGCGTTCATCGCCGTCCTTCCGGAGGGTCGTCGTGTGCGTCGTTCCGTGCGGCTGCGGCCCGCTCGCAGTCCAGTCGTTCCGGGGTGAGGGACGCGAGGGACGGGCAGCCGGACAGCGCCATGGCGTCCTCCAGCTCGTCTCGCAGCAGTGTGAGCACATGGCGTGCGCCGGCTTCTCCGTTGGCCGCCAGTCCCCACAGCACGGGTCGGCCGAGGAAGACGGCCTGAGCGCCCAGAGCCAGCGCCTTCAGTACGTCGGTCCCGCTGCGGACCCCGCCGTCGAGGAACACCGGGCAGCGGCCGGCGACCGCCCGCACCACGTCCGGCAGCGCGTCCATGGTGGCCGCGGCCCCGTCGAGTTGGCGTCCGCCGTGGTTGGACACCACCAGCCCGTCGATGCCTTGCTCAGCGGCGCGCGCCGCGTCCTCGGCGGTGAGGACGCCCTTGAGGACGAGCGGCAGCCGGGTACGGGACCGCAGCCAGTCCAGGTCCGACCAGCTCAGCGACGGGTCGATGAACGCGTCGGCATGCCTCGACAGGGCCGAGCTGCCGTCCTTGCGTTCATGCAGGAACCCGGTGACCTCGCCGTCGAGGTTGGGCGCCGTGATGTGGGGGGGCAGGTGGAAGCCGTGGCGCGCCTCGCGCAGCCGCCGGCCGAGCCGCGGTGTGTCCACGGTCAGCACCAGCGCCCGGAACCCGGCGTCCTCGGCCCGTCGTACCACCCGCTCCAGTACGTCGCGCCGGTGCAGCCAGTAGAGCTGCAACCACAGGGGGCCGGTGGCGTGCGCGGCGATGTCCTCGAAGGTCCGGCTGGCGAAGATGCCGACCACTGTGGGCACCCGCAGCTCACCGGCCGCCTCCACGGTCGCCAACTCGCCTTCTTCACAGGCGAGTTCGTGGTAGGCCATGGGGGCGACACCGAGGGGTGCCCCGACCGGATCACCCAGGATCGTCGTCGACAGATCACAGCGGGAGACGTCGTTCAGCACCCGCGGGCGGATCCGGACCCGGCGGAACGCCGCGAGATTGCCCTCGACGGTGCTCTCCGTACCGGCCCCGCCGTCGAAGTAGTGCCATGTCGCGCCGGGCAGCCGCGCCTGAGCGAGCCGAGCGTACTCCTCGACCGTCAGCGGCCGGCCGAGGGCGGTGTCGGTCATCGAGCGCCTGCGTCGGCGACCGCCTGGGCTCGCTCGACCGCCTCGTAGAGCCCCTTGATGTTGCCGCTCCCGAAGGTCTGTGCCCCGCGCCGCTCGATGAGTTCGAGGAAGAACGTCCCCCGGGCGTGCGGCGAGCGGGTGAAGATCTGGTACAGCAGGCCCCAGTCGTCACGGTCGGCGAGCACGCACAGCTCGCGCAGCACGTCCAGATCGCCGCCGAGCGAGCCCACCCGGCCCTCTACCGCGTCGTAGTACGTGGCGGGGGTGTGCAGGAACTCGACGCCCTGGGAGGAGAGTTTCGGTACCGCACCGGCGATCACCGAGGTGCCGAATGCCAGGTGCTGGACTCCGGCCCCACCATGCGCGTCGAGGAACGCATCTATCTGGCCCGGCTTACGCCGTACGTCGGGCTCCAGGAAGGTGAAAGTGACGGCGCCGGACGAGCTGCGCACCACCTTGGATTCCATTGCCTGGTCGCCGACCTCGATGAACTCTTCGAATGCCTCGTTGAAGCCCAGCGCCTTCTCGTAGAAGGCCACCGTCTTCTCGAGTTCGCCGGCGGGAAGGCAGACCGCGAAATGGTCCAGGGAATGAAGGAGTTGCTGATCGGCGGGCGGGTTGCCTGCGGTGTCCACCCGGCGCAGGTGGGGGCCGGGCAGTTGCTCGGCGCTCTCGTACTGCACGAAGGAGTGGACGGTGTCGCCGAACGCCGTGACGGCGGCGGAGATGACGGTGCCGTCCGGCTGCTCGACCGGGTGCGGGCCGGCGACCTGCTCGGCGCCGTGCTCGACCGCCCTGCGGAACGCCCGCTCGGCGTCCTGCGTCCGCAGCGCGATGTTCGCCACACCGTCTCCGTGGCGCGCCACGTACCGGGCGGCCGGACCGTCCGGCGTCAGGTCGGACGTCATGAGGAGGCGGATGTCGCCCTGGGCGAGGAGAATCGACCGGCGGTCCTGCTGACCGGTCTCCGGACCGCCTTCGGCTATCGTGCGGAATCCGAATGCGGTGCGGTAGTAGTAGGCGGCCTGCCGGGCGTCCCCGACATAGAATTCGACATGGCTGATGGTGAAATCGCTCACGAAATCCCCGCTTTGATGATGGCGAGCGGACGCCCGCCGCCGTTCCGTTGACTGGGCGGCAGAGCGGCTCGAAAGAGCGCAACAAACGTAACCGCCCGCCGACACCTGACAGAACACACCTTCGGAGACTGGAGATACCTCGAAGGTGCCCGCGACATACTCCGATGGTCGCCCGTCGGATGTCCCTTTCAGCTAAGGGCCGTCCCGTGGAAGCGGCTCGGCGTTCCGCTGACCGCCGAGTCCTGTGCCGGACGAGGTAGGACTACACGCCGCCGCGGACAACTCCGCCCAACGATATGAGTGACACCCAGACCTGACATGGCGGGACAACTCTCAGCGGAAGATCCCGTGTTGGTAGGCGTACAGGCCGGCGCGCAGCCGGTCGGGCTGGCCGATCTTGCGCATGGCCTGGGTCAGATGCTTCTTCACGGTTGCCTCGGCCAGAAACAACTCCGTGGCGATCTCGGAGTTGTTCAGCCCGCGGGCGAGCCCGCCCAGCACCGCGCGTTCCCGCTCGGTCAGACGTACCTCGGCCGGGCTGGGCCCGTCGATCACCAGCATCTGCTCCACCTGCTGGACCTTGGGGGCCGGCAGGAACACCGCGCCGCCCATGGCGACGGTCATCACCGCCCGGATGATCTGCTCCTCGTCCATCGCGGGATCGATACAGCCGTGCACACCACCGGTGAGGACCTGGGACACCTCCACGCTGGTCTCGGCGGGGTGCAGCAGGATGGCCTTCGCCCCCGGTGCGCCGTTCACCGACACCAGCTGCTGCGCGGCGGCCGCGTCCGCGACGAGGCTCTCCCGCGTGCCGACGAGGACGACCTCCGGCTGGTCCTGACGGGTCGCCTCCATGGCCTGCTCCGGATCGCCGTAGCTACTGACCACGCGCAGCTCCGGCGTCGAGGTCAGTATCGAACGGAGACCGGCCCGGGTCACCGACTGTTCGGCCACCAACATGACGCGAACCGCGTCACGCCCGGACGGCTCCCCCGAGGCACATGGCCTCGCTACCGACCCGTATCCGCGCCCACCGTGTCCCGCCTGCTCTAACGCCCCTTGCCTCAGCACGCAAACCCCCGTCTCGACCTAAAGCGCCTCTTGCCTGATATTGATGTCGCTGAGCCCGTCATCGGTTCAGTCTGTCCGCGTCCTGACCGGACGTCGGCCCTCGCTCCCCAGTACGCTGCTGACAGACGGAAGACGGGCCTCCCCCCTGTCGCCTGTACGCGTCAACTTCCTTTTGGACGGACTGTTTCAGCCTACAGCGAAGCAGAAATTCACTGCTTCAAACATATGCACGGGGGGAGACGGGAACCGTGGGCAATAGCGGTCCCCATGGCGAAGCGAGACCTCCCGCGCGACCGGCGGAGCGGGGTGAAGACCCACCCGTCCTGAGGGGAACCGGATTTGCGGCGGCCCTGAAGCCAGGCGTGATCGCCTTGGCGGACGGGAGAACACAGGTCCGATGCCTGCATCACGAAAGTACCGGCAATGGGGCCGCCAGGCAGCGGCCGACCAGGGCGGCTGCGGCGCGCGCCCTGCTGCGCTGTCGAGCGGCTGATGCGCGAGGACGATCCGGAGGGCGTCGTCCGGAGTGGAGCCGCCCTGGCGGCTGGTCACGGCGATCGCGGCGGCCACTCCAGGGCGGCCCGTCCCGCGATGTCGGTGACTGGCCGGACTCGGATCAGGACACCCGTCGCCCGGCCCCGGGTCCCCTGTCGCCCCGGTCCGCGGTTCGTGGCGTGCCCAGCCCGAAGAACGCCCGGTAGGAGTCCACCTGGCCCGTCAGCATGTGCATTCCGTGGTGTACCCGGAGGCCCAGCGCAGCCGCTTCCCGCAGCAGCGGTGTGTCCCTGGGTTTCATGATGATGTCCGCCACCACGCAGCCGGGGGCCAGATCACGGGGCGAGAACGGCAGCGGGTCGTCGGGGCGCAGACCGAGCGGGGTGGCGTTGACGGCGATGTCGCTGTCGTGCAGCGGTGGTTCGGCGGCGGCGTGGACGCGGCCCGGCCAGTGGTCGGTGAGCCGGGCGACGAGCGCGGCCAGACGGGGCCCGTCCGGGTCGGAGATGGACAGGCTGTCCACGCCCGCGGTGAGCAGGGCCGCCGCGACGGCGCTGCCCGCACCGCCCGCACCGAGCAGCGCCACTTTCCGGCCGGCTGGATCATGTCCGGCCCCGGTGAGGCCCGCCACGAACCCGGAACCGTCGAAGTTCTCGGCGAGCCAGGCGCCGTCGGCCTCGCGTCGCAGCGCGTTGGCGCTGCCGGTGATCTCCACGGTGCGGCTGTGCCGGTCCGCCAGGCGTACGGCGGCCGTCTTGTGCGGCACCGTCACGAACAGGCCGTCGAGGTTGCCGACGCATTGCAGACCGCGGACCACGTCCGCGAGGTCGACGGGCCGGACGTGCACGGGAACCAGTACCGCGTCGATGCCCAGCTCGGCGAAGAGCGGGTTGAGCAGTCCGGGCGACTGCACCTGGGTGACCGGGTCACCGAGGACGGCGTAGAGACGGGTGGTTCCGGTGACGGGTGCCGGGTGCGCGGCGTCGGTCATCGTGACCCCTCCGGGTGCTGAACAGTGCGGAACGCGAGCGGTTCCCGGACGGCGAGGACCAGGTCCGTCGGCCCTTCGGCGAGATCGTACCGACCGTCGCCGAAGGGCTGCCGCTCGTGGATGCGGCGCGGAGCGGCCCTGGCTCCGCCGACGGCGATCAGATCTTCTTGGCCACGTAGAGCCGGTAGCTGTCCACCGGCGGCATGAACTGCGACGGCAGTACGCCCATCTTCTTCAACAGCTTGGTGGAGCCGCTGTCGGTGTAGCCGGCGAAGGAACCGCCGACGGCCTCCGGGCCGACACGCTTGGCCATGTGGCGCTGGATGGCACCGACCCGCTGCTCGCGCAGCGCCTTGTGGAAGGAGCCGTCGGGGGACAGACGCTGGTGGATCGCGGCCTGCACCTTCGACGAGATGTCACGTTCGACGACCCACTCCAGGCCGAGGTCCTTCGCCTGCAGCTCCTTCAGGAAGGCGTGCCGCTGCGTGGTGTAGAGGTCGACGTGCGTGAAGAAGCCGCCCGGCTTGAGCACCCGCGCCGCCTCCTGGAGGAACTTCTCCAGCCTCGGGTAGTTGTGCGCGCTCTCGATGTTCACGACGACGTCGACCTCGCCGTCCTCGAAGGGCAGGTTCTCCGCGTCGCCCTGGACGTACCGCAGCCCGGCGCGGGACAGCGCGGCGTTCGCCCGGTTGACGGCCTGCTCCGACAGGTCGAGACCGACCATGGTCTTCGCGTGGATGACACGGGAGAGGAAGTTCAGTCCCTCGCCCAGTCCGCAGCCGACTTCGAGGACGAACTTGTCCGCGTAGTCGTCGAGGTCGATCGGGACCTCCCGGAGAGCGGCGAAGTAGAGTTCCTCGGAGAAGCCGTCCGTGTCGTAGTCGAGGAAGCCGGGTATGCGGGCGTTGATCTCCTTGGCCACCTGCTCGTCGTGGTAGCCCCAGTTCCACAGGATGCCCTTCTTCGACATCCGGGCCTGGAGGTCGTAGCTGGTGGAGATGTTCTTCTTGTGCACGCCCTCCTTGGCGCTCTGGCCGCTCTGATCGTCGGTCAGATTGATCTCGTTGACACTCGTGAACAAGCCGTACATGTCTTCGCGTGCGCCCATGTTCCGTGTTCCTTTCTCATGGTGCTTGTCAAGTGGGACATCTCAGTCGGCGGCCGGGAGCCGTGCCCCCAGCCGGTGAGCCAGTTCGTCCACGAGCGCGCCCAGCGCCTCTGCCCCGCGCGCCGCGCCGAAGACGGTGAAGTCGGGGCGCACCAGCACGGCGGTCGCATCGTTCTCGGCCAGGTACGGCAGATACCGGTCCTCGATGTCGAGCACGGCACCGTGAGCGGGCTCGTGCGGTTGTGCGCCCGCGGACAGGACATGCGCGTAGCGCGTACCGAGGCCGTCGAGGAAGGCTCGCCTCCGATCGTCCAGCAGAGTCGCCGGATCGGCGGCGGCGAGCAGGACGAAGCCGAGGCCGACGATCTCGTCCAGCGGCCCGTCCCCGTCGGCACCCGCCACCCGCGCCTGCGGGAACAGGGTGCCGGCGGGCAGCAGCGGTGCCCCGTCGCCGCCCAGGTGGAGCAGCCCGTCGGTGAGGGGGATCGCGGTCGACATCGGCAGCGCGCCGCCCCCCTCGCGGTCGCGCCCGGCCAGCATGATCGCATCCCGGTCGGCGGCCGCGGCGGGGTCGGTCACACAGATCACCTTGCCGAGCTTCACGGACGTGGTGACGGCGTTCTGGACGTGCGCCCGGCGCTCGACGGTGTACGTGTCGAGTACGCGGTCGTCGGCGAGGCCGCGCAGCAGCAGGTCGAGTTTCCACGACAGATTGGCCACGTCCCTGAAGCCCGAGCACATGCCCTGCCCAGCGAAGGGCGGCATGAGGTGCGCGGCGTCCCCCGCGATCAGCAGCCGGCCCTTGCGCCACTCCGCCGCCCAGCGGGCCTGGAAGGTGTAGACGGCGTGCCGTTCGAGGGTCGCGTTGTCGGGGCGGACGGAGAACATCTCCAGCATGCGCCAGAGGGTTTCGTCCCGCTTCAGCTCCTCCATGCTCTCGCCCGGCAGCCGCATGAACTCGAACCGGCGGTGTCCCGGACCGGCCGACACCGCGGTCCGCGGCCGCTGCGGGTCGCAGATCTGGAGGTTGTTGGGGTGGAAGTCGCGGGGCTCGTTCAGTACGACGTCGCAGATGAGCCAGTCGTAGAAGAATCCGAGGTCGGTGAGGGAACTCTCCATCGACTCCCGGACGAAGCTGTTGGCCCCGTCGCACCCGACGACGTACCGTGCGGTGAAGGTGTGTTCCCGCTCGTCGGTGTCCTCGCAGATCACCTCGACCAGGTCGCCCCGGTCGTCGAGTTCGACGACCTCCTGTCCGCGGACGACGCGCAGGTTCGGGAAGTCGGTGCCGCGGTCGATGAGCGTGGCTTCCAGTCCCGGCTGGTACATGGCCGTCGCCTGCGGCCAGCCGCAGTGGCCGTGCTCGGCGCTCTCCATGTGCAGCAGGGTCTCGCCGGCGGCGTTGCGCCAGGCGTAGTCCCGTGAGTTCTCGCCGAACTTGTCGAGGAAGGGCCCGATGCCGGCCGCCGCCAGGATGCGGGCCGCCTCGTCGTCGAAGCCGACCGCCCGCGGCATGGGGTACGGCTGGGGCCAACGCTCCACGACCGTGATCCGCCAGCCGCGCCGGGCCAGCAGGACGGCCAGCACCTGACCGACCGGGCCGTAGCCGACGACCGCCACGTCCGTGTCGGTGGCGGCGACCGCTCCGGTCCCGGCGCCGCTGGTCTCCGTATCCATCGTCATCTCTGTCGCGTCCCGCCTCAGCCGTTGCCCGAGCCGGCGAGGATGTCCTTGACCACGCCCTCGAATTCGGCCTTGTCGATCAGCGTGCGGACCGATTCGTGGCCGTTCTCCACCCGCAGCAGCCGCCTGCCGGTGAGCACGAGCTGCCCGTTGTCCGTGGCGCGGCCGCGCAGCACGGTTCCGGCGAACAGCGAGTCCTTCACGATCTGCTCGACGGCGGTGTCCTGCGGACGGTCCCAGTCGGAGACGGCGCGGGCCGTCAGCTCGAACCGGTACACCGACCGCCAGTCCCCGGTGGCGGCCTTCCGCTCCAGCACGTGGTACGCGCCGGCCGTGCTGAGCCGGTAGGCGCAACCGAACTGGTGCTGCACCTCGTCGGTCATCCGCAGCGGCTCCAGATACGACGGACCGGCGAAGCCCACGTCGGCGAGCCAGACCTCCCCGTCGAGCCGCACGCAGTTGAAGGTGTGCTCGAAGTCCGGCCCGAACTGCCCGTCGGGCCAGCGCTGGGACGCGGCCAGGATCGAGACGTCGTAGCCGAGTTCGGTCAGGAGCCTGCGGAACAGGCCGCTCAGGTCGTGGCACACACCGCCCGCGCCCCCGGCGACGATCGCCCGGAACGTCGCGTCGACGTCGATGTCGACGACGTTGCGGAAGCCCGTGAAGCTCTTGATGAAGTCGCTGCTGTCGTAGGCCAGCGACATCATGTGGTTCTTGTGCAGCACACGCAGCGTCTCGACGCTGGGCTCGGGCACCTCGCTGAAGCCCAGGCGGCGCAGGTAGGTCTCGACCTCGAACATCCGGCTACTCTCCGTTCTCCAGGTGGTCCCACTTGGCCAGCAGCTCGCGCAGTTGCGAGACGGCCCGCGCGCGCGACGCGTCGTCGTGCAGTGCCGGGGTCACCGCCAGTTCCAGCTTGGTGAATTCCTCCGTCACGGCCTGCGGTGTGACGGTGAGGTCGGGCTCCAGGGTGTCCCGCATGAGTTCGGCGATCATGCCGGCGGTCGGGAAGTCGTAGATCAGTCCCTGCGGCAGTTCGAGTCCCGACGCCCGGTTGAGCCGGTTGCGCAGCTCCAGACCGGTCAGCGAGTCGAAGCCGATGTCCAGGAAGGCGATCCCGTCCTCCACGGCCGCCGAGCCCGTGACATGACCGAGGACCTGCCCGGCCTCCGCCAGCACCAGGTCGGTCAGTACCGTCTGCCGCTCCTGCGGGGACAGGTGCAGCAGCCGGGACCGCAGTGCCGCGCCGTCGTCCTCGGCCGCCTGGTCCGCGCCGACGGCGGCCGCGGACGCCGCGGCGAGGGCGGTGACTTCGGGCAGCGCCCGCAACAGCGGACGCTCCCGCGCGACCGTGAAGGACGGCGCGAACCGCGACCAGTCGATGCCCGCGACCACGAGATGTCCCTCGTCGCGCGCCATCGCCTGGTCCAGGGCCTCGACCGCGAGATCGGGTCGCATCAGCTCCACCCCGACCCCCGCGAACTCCTCGGCCACGGAGTCGTCGACCATGCCGCCGCCGGCCCAGGCGCCCCAGGCCACGGCGGTCGCCGCCCGCCCCCCGGCACGCCTGCGGTGCGCCAGCCCCTCGACGAAGGCGTTGGCGGCGGCGTACCCGCTCTGGCCGGCGCCACCCCAGGCGGCGGCTCCGGAGGAGAACACCACGAACACATCGAGGGGACGGTCGGCCAGCAGCTCGTCGAGGTGTACGGCACCGGCGACCTTCGCCCGGCCGACCTCGGCGAACTCCGCCAGCGTGCTGTCGGGCAGCCGCTTCGGCTCCTGCGCCGCGCCGGCCGTGTGGAAGACGGCGGTGACGGGCCGGTCCGACGGCACTTCCGCGATCACTTCGGCGAGCGCCGCCCGGTCGGTGACATCACAGGCCGCGACGGTGACACGGGCGCCGAGCGCGGTCAGCTCCGCCTCCAAGGCCGCCGCGCCCTCGGCGGCCGGGCCGCGACGGCTGAGCAGCAGCAGGTGCGCCGCGCCCCGGGCGGCGGCCCAGCGCGCCACGTGCGCACCGATGCCGCCCGTACCGCCGGTGACGAGCACCGTTCCGCGCGGCGTCCAGCCCTGCGCGGGCCCGGTGTCGTCACCTGCGGCAACGGACTCGGCTCGGATCATGCGCCGCGCGTACGCGCCCGTGGACCGGATCGCCACCTGGTCCTCACCGTGCTGTCCGCACAGCGCGGCGACCAACCGGCTCAACGCGGCTTCGTCGGGCTCGGCGGCCAGATCGACCAGTCCGCCCCAGGTCTTCGGGTGGTCCAGGGCGAGCACGGTGCCGAGTCCCCACATCATCGGCTGAGCCGTACTCGTCACCTCCCCGTCTTCCAGGACCGCGACGGCCCCCGAAGTCAGGCACCACAGCGGGGCGGTGACGTCCAGGTCCTTGAGAGCCTGCACGAGGGTGACAGTGGCGGCCGTGCCGCGCGACAGCGTCGGGTGGGCGGGATCGGGCCGCTCGTCCAGCGCGAGCAGGGACACCACGCCGACCGGCCTGCCGGACTCCGCGTCGAGACGCGCCCGGACGAGCTTCGCCAGGGTCTCCCTGTCCTCACCGTCCACGTCCACCCGTACGACGCGGCCGCCCTGCGCGGTCAGCGCGCCACTCGTGGCCGCCGCCGTCGCGTCGGCATGTCCTGTGGGCGCCAGCATCAGCCACATGCCGTCGGCGACGGCGGCACCCGGTGCGAGCGCGTCCGTGACGGGCTGCCAGGTGATCCGGTAGCGCCAGCCGTCCAGCACCGCCTGGTCCCGATGGCGGCGGCGCCACGCGGACAGGGCCGGCAGCACATCGTCGAGGGCAGTCGCGTCGAGCCGCAGGGACCGCGCCAGCGAGTCCGCGTCGCCACTGTCCACGATCTCCCAGAACGCCGCGTCGACCGGATCGGCGACCGTCTCGGGAACGCTCGGGCCGTCGCCCTCGATCCAGAACCGCTGGTGCTGGAATGCGTAGGTGGGCAGGTCCGCGCGGTGTGCGTCGCGGCCCGCGAAGACCTGCTCCCAGTCGATGCCGAGGCCGCGTATGTGCAGCTGCCCGAGCGCGGTCAGCAGGGCGCGTTCCTCGTCGACGTCACGCCGCAGCGACGGTACGCAGTCACCGGCGACCATGCCCGTCAGGGTGCCGTCCGGTCCCAACTCCAGGAAGGTGGCGACGTTCTGGTCGCGCATGGCCTGCACACCGTCGTGGAAGCGGACCGTGCCGCGTACGTGCTCCACCCAGTACTCGGGCGAGCACAGCCGACCGGCATCCGCCACCTCACCCGTCAGGTTCGACACCACCGGCAGGGACGGGGCGTTGTACGACAGGCCGGCCGCGACCTTCCGGAAGTCGTCCAGCATCGGGTCCATCAGCGGCGAGTGGAAGGCGTGCGACACCCGCAGCCGCTTCACGCGGCGACCGTCCAGGGCCTCGGTCACGGCCAGCACCGCATGCTCGGCGCCCGAAAGCACCAGGGAGGTCGGCCCGTTGACGGCCGCAATGCTCACACCCTCCGACAACAGCGGCGTGACCTCATCCTCGGCGGCCTCCACCGCGACCATCACACCACCGGCCGGCAACGCCTGCATCAACCGACCACGCGCCACCACCAGCGCCGCGGCATCCTTCAGCGACCACACACCCGCCACAAAAGCGGCAGCCACCTCGCCGATCGAATGACCCGCCACGAAATCGGGGCGCACGCCCCAGGAGCGTACGAGGCGGTACAGGGCCACCTCGACCGCGAACAGAGCCGGCTGCGCGTACCGCGTCTCGTCCAGCAGCTCGCCGCCCTCGAACACCACATCCTTCAGTGAACGGCCCAGCTCCTTGTCCACGGCCGCACACACCTCGTCGAAGGCATCAGCGAACACCGGGAAGGCGCCGTACAGTTCACGCCCCATCCCCACACGCTGCGAACCCTGCCCCGTGAACAACACACCCAGACGCCCGGACACCACCCCCTCCGGACGCACCGACCCGAGACCCTCCCGCGCCTCGTCCACCGAACCCGCCACCACCACCGCACGATGCTCGAAGTGCGTGCGGGTGGTCGCCAGCGAGTACGCCACGTCGGTGAGGCGCACGTCACGATCGGAGTGCAAGTGGGACGCCAGCGTCTCGGCCTGGGCCCGGACCGCCTCCGGGGACTTGCCCGACACCAGCAGCGGTACGAGGGCGTCCGGAGTCGCCGCACGGTCCGCCGGGGGCTCCGCCTCGACGGCCTCCAGGATGACGTGGGCGTTGGTGCCGCTGAGGCCGAAGGAGGAGACCGCGGCACGACGCGGACGCCCCTCCTCCGTCGGCCACTCCCGCGACTCCGTCAGCAGCTCCACCGCACCCGCCGACCAGTCCACCTTCGGCGACGGCTCATCCACATGCAGCGTCTTCGGCAGCACACCGTGCCGCATCGCCTGCACCATCTTGATCACACCCGCCACACCGGCCGCCGCCTGCGCATGACCGATGTTCGACTTCAACGAACCCAGCCACAACGGCTCACTACCGGCCCGCTCCTGACCGTACGTGGCGATCAGCGCCTGCGCCTCGATCGGGTCACCCAACGACGTACCCGTACCGTGTGCCTCGACGACGTCGATCTCGGACGCGGTCAGACCGGCGTTCGCCAACGCCTGACGGATCACACGCTGCTGCGAAGGACCGTTCGGCGCGGTGATGCCGTTCGACGCACCGTCCTGGTTGATCGCCGCGCCCCGTACCAGGGCCAGCACCTCGTGGCCGTTGCGCCGGGCGTCGGACAGGCGCTCCAGCAGGACCAGACCCACACCCTCGGCCCAGGCCGTACCGTCCGCGCCGGCCGCGAACGACTTGCACCGGCCGTCGGGGGCGAGGCCCCGCTGCCGCGAGAACTCCACGAAGCTGCCGGGCGTGGCCATGACGGCGACGCCGCCGGCCAGGGCGAGAGAGCACTCACCGCTGCGCAGTGCCTGGACCGCCGAGTGCATCGCCACCAAAGACGACGAACACGCCGTGTCCACCGTCACCGCCGGACCCTCGAAACCGAAGGTGTACGCCACCCGGCCCGAGATGAAGCTGCCCGCGTTGCCGTTGCCCAGGAAGCCCTCCAGCTCGTCGGGTACGCGCGTCAGTGTGGTGGCGTAGTCGTGGTACATGGCGCCCGTGAAGACACCCGTACGACTCCCCTTCAGCACCGTCGGATCGATCCCGGCCCGCTCCAACACCTCCCACGACACCTCCAACAGCAACCGCTGCTGCGGA
>NZ_KQ948227.1 GCF_001514035.1 Streptomyces yokosukanensis
GCCGGCGAACACATCAAGCTCGGCGACAGCCTGGACACCGACCTCGGAGACGTGGGCCGCGTCGGTGACGACGCAACCGTGCCGACCGTGCACGCCGACGACCACCTGCCCCTCGGCGCTACGGATCACCTCCCCAGAGGCACGGCCGACCACCTGCCGGGCGGGAGCGCGAACCATATGCCCGGTGGTGCATCCCACGATCACGGTGCTGGACCCACCTCACAGCACCACGGCGGCTCTCACGAGACCAAGCCTGGCGGCCAGCATGACCCGGAATCGCACCGGCACTCCGGCGACGACGCCCATCTGGGCAGCGACGAGCACCATGCGGAGTCTTCGGGCCATGATGTTCCCGGCGAAGGTCATGCCGACTACGGACATCACATCGGTGGAGGCGAGGGCTACCCCAGCGGTCCGGATGGGGTCGGGCCGAACGACTTGGGTGGCCACCCCGAGGGCGTGCCGCTGGATCCGCAGCCTGACTGGCATGGGGAGAGTGCGGGGAAGATGCGGCACTATCGGCGCCCGGCCCTGGATGTGAGCCACTTGCCGCATGACCAGCAACTGCTAGTGCTGGAGCAGGAAGCTTCAAGGGGGGCTGACGGCGCTCTTGATGCAGCCTCTGGCCCATCGGCGCCCGGGGAGAACAAACTCAAGGATGGTTGCGTCGGAAGCTTTCTGCACGACAACGTCATAACCGTTCACTCGAGTACCACCAAAATGCATGGCCAGAAACTTCCACACACGCATCAAGTTCTGGAGGTGATTCTGAAAAAGATTAAGGATGATTTTGATGCAGGGACTTTGCCCGAGATTGGTGTGGGGCACGGGAAGTGTGCTGAGATCTCCCTGATCAGCGATCGCTTGCATCAGTTGGAAGGGGCGGGTGCCAAGATTCAAACCGTGGAGGATGCGAGGCGTATACTCGAAGGTAGTGCCATACATACCAGGCGGATAGGCGATTTCGAGCGAAACGGTATTGAGCGCCACCACAACGACTACCTGCCTCCCTGTGGTACTTGTAAGCATGTGCTTCCTGCTTTCGGGATTCATGCTCATTGATAGTGGTTCCAGAAGAAGGGGTGACTTATGGGTGTCGGCAGGTCGCGATTGAGCGCGTCTGAGTGGCTGGTGGAAAATGGCTGGTTTCCTGGTCGCGACATCGGGGAGCAAGCTCAGGAGTTGATTAACTTCAGGCTCCAGGATGCCGAACGTCAGGGATATCCCTTGACGCCTTTCGGGAAGGCCGTCGAAATTGTTCACTCGTACGGCCTGCTGGAGCTGCCGCATCCAAGGGCTCAGGGGAGGTCGCTGGTCATGGACCCGAAAGCCCGGCACGAAGGGGATGTCGAGGAAATTGCGGAGCTTGCGGCGAATCTAGGGCAGCTGCTTTTCCCTGTCGGGTATGAGACTGCGGACCTTTCTCTTCTTCTTGTGGATGAGGGGGAGAGGTTCTTCTATCTGCATCACACTGGCTCTTATTATGTTGGAGCGGGTGTGGATGACATGTTCGCCAGGTTTATTGATAATGTAAGCATAGTCGACGCAGAAGACTTTTTTGTGGAGTAGTAGCAGAATGTGGTCGACTTTCTGTATGGAGTGCTGTTTTGATTGAGATCCCTGCAGTCTCTTCTTCCCTGCTAATCCATGGCATGGTGTTGAGCCAAACCAGTCTTGTCGGCCCGGGTACGCCCAACCTGCACCCCGCGGTACTAGAGTTCGTCGAGTCGCTGCCCGAGGAGACGCGCAGGAGGTTCACCGGTCGGTGCGCAGAGTCGGCCTTGGTGTCGGACCAGTTGTGGGAGATGGACTCGACACGCACAGACGGCCGTAATGTGACCATCCGGGAAGCGGCTTCCCGATTCCACGGCAGCGCTCTGGTATCTCGCATGATTCGAGAGCCCGGCAACCCGGACCACGGGAAGCCTACGGCCCCGTGCCCTGTCTGTTCAGCTCTTTTGCAGGCACTCGGAATCACAGTAATTGAGTGAACGCGCCGTGTGGTGAGCCGTCGGAGCCACGATCTTCGCCTTCTGGGGCCTGATCGGTCCCATGCGGGTCGAATCTCGGATCAGTGGCTTTCTCATCACAGGGCCCGACTGTGGCTCGACGGCACGCCGCGTGACGGTTCACAGCTGACCGGGGCACGTGGTCAGAGTGCGTGTGCAGGAGGCCGAACGCAAGGCATCCCACTGCCCCTCACTCTGGCCTGCACTGCGTGTCATCCACACGGTCCCACGCCAGCAGCGCCTTGCCGGTCTGCTTCATCGTGCGTCGAACTCGTCCGCCAACAGAATTCCGCAATCCGAGGTCTCATATCCCACAGGGAACAGAACCGTTCCGAGTGCCGCGGCCAGCTCCATGATGGCGAGCGTGTCTCCGTCGTACAACGGGATCGGCTGCCGTACGCCCTCGGAACACCTGCAGCCGACTTGTCGACCACGTCGGCCGGGGCGTGCTCGACACCGTCAATCGGGTTGGGACGTGCCGCGCACCGGCTCCCCGGTCCAGGAACCGGCCCTGGTCGACGCGACTACTCGCGTCGACGACAGCTCCGGGTACATAGGTGAAAGCGTCGTAGGAGGTACTGCAACTTCCGCCGACAACCTCGTCACTGACGGAGCACACTCCACGCATGCCTCGCTTGCATCGGTGAATGTAGGTCACGATGGCGCCGGCGGCGTAGCACACAGCGGTCATGGAATGTCCGACACACCGCATGCAAGCGACGATGCCGTGCACGGATCGCACTCGGGAGACGCGCCCAGCCATCATCCGGAACCGGATGGGGCGTCAGGCCACGGTCATGCGGAAGACGCATCGGACAGCATGGGACATGAAGGAACCGTTGCGCACGAGGCCGGTTCTCCAACCATGTCGGTTGATGATCCGACACACATGGCAAATGGGCGGGACTACGAGGCGAGATGGGGCACGGATTCGACCATACCCGCTCCGCCCAAGGTGCATGGCGACATTGTGCTGGAAACAGGTGACCATGTGTACTTCCGGGAAGGTTCAACAGCGGTTGGTTATGACGACAGTACGCTGACCAACTTTGAGAAGGTCAAACCTTTGGATGGCTACCACGACGCCGTGGTGCAAGGGAACAATCAGAGGCACTTTGCGCCTGGCCGGGTGAACCATTCTGGCGTGAGCTTTCCTGCGGGCGAGATCCATCCCACACACTTCGCTGAAGCCGTCAGAAACAACCCCGGCCACAACGGTGGGCCTGCCAGGCTGATCAGTTGCCATAGTGGAACAGTGGTCGAGGGATCTCTTGGTGAACCTTCTTTCCGATTAGGCATTAGAGCAGGTGCATAGAGTGAAGATTGCAGGATTCTTTCAAGAGCTGTGGCCCCCGGTTTTTGGTACTTCGGTCGGGAGTATTCGGAGATTCCTCGCGCCAACTCCGTGCGGCGACGAGAGTGGCATTGTCGAGTGCCGTCGCTCTGGCCATGAAATCATCGGCCTGATGGGTGTCGCAGTCGATGTGCTCGATCCTGAACAGGGATTTCTGAGCGGAGATTCCCTTCTGGCTGGCGGGGAGTGGCTATGGAGGGCCGATCTCTGGCGTTATGTACACCTTCACCATGTCCTACCTCCAGACGAATTCCTCAACAAGATCAAGGTGCATGACTATGTCGTGCCGGAGGTGGAGCAGTCTCGACTTCTGGAAGTTCTCGATTTCGTTGAAGCCAGATGCTGATGCATGGAAATGGATCACCAAGGACGGCTGGTCCCCCGGCCGTGGAATCGGCACGGAGGCTGAAGGAATGGTCAGGGTGCGTGTGCGGGACTCTGCGTGGCGTGGGATATGAGACCTCTGATTGCTGAATTCTGTTGGCGGACGAGTTCGACGCATTCTCGCGGTTCTCGCACGGGCTGACGGACTTGGACGCGGAGGGCTGCTTCGTCTGATCGTTGCCGTCAGCCCGGGGCACCGGGTTGCGGCGTGCCGCCCCCGCTGTCACACCCCACCGGTACCGTTGGATCATGGCGCAACAGGCGGGGACCCAGACCGGTGAGCGGAAGCTCGCCGTGCTCGAAGGCGTGCTGGAGAGGATCACGTACGCCAACGAGGAGAACGGCTACACGGTCGCCCGGGTCGACACCGGAAGAGGCGCCGGCGATCTCCTGACGGTCGTCGGCGCGTTGCTCGGAGCCCAGGTGGGTGAATCCCTCCGGATGGAGGGCCGCTGGGGCTCCCACGCTCAGTACGGCAAGCAGTTCCACGTCGAGAACTACACGACCGTCCTGCCCGCCACCGTCCAGGGCATCCGGCGCTACCTCGGGTCCGGGCTGGTCAAGGGGATCGGGCCGATCTTCGCCGACCGCATCACCCAGCACTTCGGCACTGACACCCTGCGCGTCATCGAGGAGGAGCCCAAGCGGCTCATCGAGGTCCCGGGGCTGGGTCCCAAGCGGACCAGGAAGATCGCCGACGCCTGGGAGGAGCAGAAGGCGATCAAGGAGGTCATGCTCTTCCTCCAGACCGTCGAGGTGTCGACGTCCATCGCCGTACGGATCTACAAGAAGTACGGCGACGCGTCGATCTCCGTCGTGAAGAACCATCCCTATCGGCTCGCCGCCGACGTCTGGGGCATCGGATTCCTCACCGCCGACAAGATCGCCCAGTCCGTCGGGATTCCGCACGACAGCCCGGAGCGCGTCAAGGCCGGTCTGCAGTACGCACTGTCCCAGTCCGCCGACCAGGGGAACTGCTACCTGCCGGAGGAGCGGCTGATCTCCGACGCCGTGAAGCTGCTCGCCGTCGACACCGGACTGGTCATCGAGTGCCTCGCGGAGCTGGCCCGGCCGGGCGAGGACGGCGCGGAGCCCGGTGTCGTACGGGAGAAGGTGCCCGGCCCGGACGGCGACGACTCCGAGCCCGTCACCGCCGTCTACCTCGTCCCCTTCCACCGTGCCGAGCTGTCCCTGTCCGCCCAGCTCCTCCGCCTCCTGCGCACGGATCAGGACCGGATGCCGGGATTCCGGGACGTCGAGTGGGAGAAGGCCCTGGGCTGGCTGAAGTCGCGCACCGACGCCGACCTCGCCCCCGAGCAGGAAGCCGCCGTCAAGCTCGCGCTCACGCGCAAGGTCGCCGTCCTCACCGGCGGGCCCGGCTGCGGCAAGTCCTTCACGGTTCGCTCGATCGTGGAGCTGGCCCGCGCCAAGCGCGCCAAGGTGCTGCTCGCCGCGCCGACCGGCCGGGCCGCCAAGCGGCTCGCCGAGCTGACCGGGGCGGAGGCCTCCACCGTGCACCGGCTGCTGGAGCTGAAGCCCGGAGGGGACGCGGCGTACGACCGGGACCGGCCCCTCGATGCCGACCTGGTCGTGGTCGACGAGGCCTCCATGCTCGATCTGCTGCTCGCCAACAAACTGGTCAAAGCCGTGCCGCCGGGGGCCCATCTGCTCTTCGTCGGGGACGTCGACCAGCTGCCCAGCGTCGGCGCCGGCGAGGTCCTCCGGGATCTCCTGGCCGACGGCAGTCCCGTCCCCGCCGTCCGGCTCACCCAGGTCTTCCGGCAGGCCCAGCAGTCCGGCGTCGTCACCAACGCGCACCGGATCAACGCCGGGCAGCATCCGGTCACCGACGGGCTGAAGGACTTCTTCCTCTTCGTCGAGGACGACACCGAGGAGGCCGGGCGGCTCACCGTGGACGTGGCGGCGCGGCGCATTCCGGCCAGGTTCGGGCTCGACCCGCGACGGGACGTCCAGGTGCTCGCGCCGATGCACCGGGGCCCGGCGGGTGCGGGCACCCTGAACGGACTGCTCCAGCAGGCCATCACGCCAGGCCGCCCCGACCTGCCCGAGAAGCGGTTCGGCGGCCGGGTCTTCCGCGTCGGCGACAAGGTGACCCAGATTCGCAACAATTACGAGAAGGGGGAGAACGGCGTCTTCAACGGCACCGTCGGTGTCGTCACGTCGCTCGACCCGGTCGACCAGCGCCTGACGGTGCTGACGGACGAAGACGAGGAGGTTCCGTACGAATTCGACGAACTGGACGAACTGGCCCATGCGTACGCGGTGACCATCCACCGTTCGCAGGGGAGCGAATATCCCGCCGTGGTGATTCCCGTCACGACCGGAGCATGGATGATGCTCCAGCGGAACCTGCTCTACACGGCGGTCACCCGGGCCAAGCGGCTGGTGGTCCTCGTCGGTTCGCGCAAGGCGATCGGGCAGGCGGTGCGCACGGTGTCGGCCGGTCGGCGCTGCACGGCCCTCGACTTCAGGCTGGCGTCACCCGAAGGAAGGGGCGGCGTCACCGTTTCGGACACGTAGGCGTCACACGCTCGTACGACCGGCGGGCGGCATCACAAAAAATGATCGATCAAATGAGTCGTGAAGGTCACAGAGCACTTCCAGATGCCGTTCGGAGGGGGCAGGATGGCAAGTTGGCGGCACTCAGTGCCGCCAATGGGCCCAATGGTCGACCCCGAGTGCACTCTCCTGAGCCAAATGGGGGATGGTAGAGACAGTCAGGGCACCTCGAAGATGAGGCACTACGTCGGTGAGGGAAGACGTGAGCGACAACTCTGTAGTACTGCGGTACGGCGACGGCGAGTACACCTACCCGGTGGTCGACAGCACCGTCGGCGACAAGGGCTTCGACATCGGGAAGCTCCGCGCCCAGACCGGTCTGGTGACTCTGGACAGCGGGTACGGCAACACGGCCGCCTATAAATCCGCGATCACCTACCTCGACGGCGAGGCGGGCATCCTCCGCTACCGCGGCTACCCCATCGAGCAGCTGGCCGAGCGCTCCACCTTCCTCGAGGTGGCGTACCTGCTGATCAACGGCGAGCTGCCCACCGTCGACGAGCTGACGACGTTCAAGAACGACATCACGCGGCACACGCTGCTGCACGAGGACGTCAAGAACTTCTACAAGGGCTTCCCGCGCGACGCCCACCCGATGGCCATGCTGTCCTCGGTCGTCTCGGCGCTGTCCACCTTCTACCAGGACAGCCACAACCCGTTCGACGAGAAGCAGCGCGACCTCTCCACGATCCGGCTGCTCGCCAAGCTGCCGACGATCGCGGCGTACGCGTACAAGAAGTCGATCGGCCACCCGTTCGTCTACCCGCGCAACGACCTCGGTTACGTCGAGAACTTCCTGCGCATGACCTTCTCGGTCCCCGCCCAGGAGTACGACCTCGACCCGGTCGTCGTCTCCGCGCTCGACAAGCTGCTGATCCTGCACGCCGACCACGAGCAGAACTGCTCGACCTCCACGGTCCGCCTGGTGGGCTCGTCGCAGGCGAACATGTTCGCGTCGATCTCGGCCGGCATCAGCGCCCTGTGGGGCCCGCTGCACGGCGGCGCCAACCAGTCCGTCCTGGAGATGCTGGAGGGCATCCAGGAGACCGGTGGCGACGTCGACACCTTCATCCGCAAGGTGAAGAACAAGGAGGACGGCGTCCGCCTGATGGGCTTCGGCCACCGGGTCTACAAGAACTTCGACCCGCGCGCCAAGATCATCAAGGCTGCCGCGCACGACGTCCTCTCCGCTCTCGGCAAGTCCGACGAGCTGCTGGACATCGCCCTGAAGCTCGAGGAGCACGCGCTCTCCGACGACTACTTCGTCTCGCGCAGCCTCTACCCGAACGTGGACTTCTACACCGGCCTGATCTACCGGGCCATGGGCTTCCCGACCGAGATGTTCACGGTCCTGTTCGCCCTCGGCCGGCTGCCGGGCTGGATCGCTCAGTGGACCGAGATGATCAAGGAGCCGGGTTCCCGCATCGGTCGCCCGCGCCAGATCTACACGGGCGTCGTCGAGCGCGACTTCGTGCCGGTCGAGGAGCGCTGACACCTGCGGGTGAGGGGCGCCGCTCAACCGGTGCCCCGCAGGCGGGCCGATCCGCCAAGAAGTAGAAGGCGCCCTGCCGCCGGTCCCCCCACGGGCCGACGGTCAGGGCGCCTTCCCATGTCCCGGTGCGGATTCCCCCCACGGGATCCGGCCGGGCGCTCGGAGAGGACAGCGCCTGAATCGCTGTCGTCGAGCAGAATGAGCAAAACTCGTCCTGCTCCAGTGATGCGGTGCGATCTGCCGGGACAACGCACGCTGGGAGGGCCGCTCAAAGCTCCCCGGTGTACGTGCCCCGGCAACGCATCTCTGAGGAAGTCCCCCAAGACATCCCCAGATGCCGGTTGACGCCCCCCAAGACGCCGAACCGACATCGCCAACTTAGACCTTCGAACCCCTTCGATGGTTACGTTCGCATCACTGTGATCTGCGTCTCTTGCATATGTCCTTTAGGTGCGCAAGAGCCCCGATACGACGATCGGGGCCCAAGCGTAAGGAAGATGCGCGAGCCTTGTGAAGAGCTTATGTGAGGCTCGCGTCGGACTCTAGAGGGTCTCTTACTTCGGCTTGCGCCGAACCGCCCGTGAGTCCGCGGTACTTCGCGGCCGGTTCGCGGGGCCTCAGCGGAAGCGGCGCAGCCGCAGGCTGTTGGTCACCACGAAGACCGACGAGAAGGCCATGGCCGCGCCGGCGATCATCGGGTTGAGCAGCCCGGCGGCGGCCAGCGGCAGCGCGGCCACGTTGTAGCCGAAGGCCCACACCAGATTGCCCTTGATCGTGGCCAGCGTCCGCCGGGACAGCCGGATGGCGTCGGCGGCCACGCGCAGGTCCCCGCGCACCAGCGTCAGGTCGCCGGCCTCGATCGCGGCGTCGGTGCCGGTGCCCATGGCCAGGCCCAGGTCGGCGGTGGCGAGCGCGGCCGCGTCGTTGACGCCGTCGCCGACCATGGCCACGGTCCGCCCCTCGCGCTGCAGCCCCCGTACGACGTCCACCTTGTCCTCGGGGAGCACCTCGGCGAACACGTTCGGGGCGTCGACGCCGACGGTCCGGGCGACCGCCTCGGCGACCGTCCGGTTGTCGCCGGTGAGCAGCACCGGTGTGAGCCCGAGGGCGCGCAGCTCGCGCACCGCCTCGGCGCTGGTGTCCTTGATCGCGTCGGCGACGGCCAGGACGCCGCGGGCCCGCCCGTCCCAGCCGGCCACGACGGCCGTACGGCCCTGCTGCTCGGCCTCGCGGGCCGCGTCGGCCAACTCCTGCGGCAGCTCGTCGTAGAGGCGGCCCACGGCCACCTCGCGACCCTCCACGCGCCCGCGTACGCCCCGCCCGGGGACGTTCTCGAAACGCTCGACCTCCGGCAGCGTGCCGACCCGGGCGGCGGCTCCGGCGGCGACGGCCTGGGCGATCGGGTGTTCGGAGGCGTGTTCCAGGGCGCCGGCGAGGTGCAGCAACTGCTCGTCGTCCTCGCCGTCGGCGACGTGCACCGCCTGGAGGGTCATCCGGCCGGTGGTGACGGTGCCGGTCTTGTCGAGGACGATCGTGTCGACGCGGCGGGTGGACTCCAGTACCTCGGGGCCCTTGATGAGGATGCCGAGCTGGGCGCCGCGCCCGGTGCCGACCATCAGCGCGGTGGGTGTGGCGAGGCCCAGGGCGCAGGGGCAGGCGATGATCAGGACGGCGACGGCGGCGGTGAACGCGGCGACCGTGTCGCCGGTGACGCCCAGCCAGACGCCGAAGGTGCCGAGCGCGATGAGGATGACCACCGGGACGAAGACCGCGGAGATCCGGTCCGCGAGCCGCTGCACCTCGGCCTTGCCGTTCTGCGCGTCCTCCACCAGCCTGGCCATCCGGGCGAGCTGGGTGTCGGAGCCGACCCGGGTGGCTTCGACGACCAGCCGGCCGCCCGCGTTGACCGTGGCGCCGGTGACCCGGTCGCCCGGACCGACGTCCACCGGCACCGACTCGCCGGTCAGCATGGACGCGTCCACCGCGGAGAGGCCCTCGATCACCGTGCCGTCGGTGGCGATCTTCTCGCCGGGCCGGACGACGAACCGGTCGCCGACGGCCAGGGATCCGACCGGGACGCGTACCTCGCGGCCGTCGCGCAGTACGGCGACGTCCTTGGCGCCCAGCTCCATCAGCGCCTTCAGGGCCGCTCCCGCGCGCCGCTTGGAGCGGGCCTCCAGATAGCGGCCGAGCAGGATCAGGGCGACGACGCCCGCGGCGACCTCCAGGTAGATGGTGGAGGCGCCGTCCATGGGCGAGACGGTGAAGCGGAACTCGTCGTGCATGCCGGTCATGCCCGCGTCGCCGAAGAACAGGGCCCACAGCGACCAGCCGAACGCGGCCAGCGTGCCGACCGAGACCAGCGTGTCCATGGTGGCGGCGCCGTGTCGGGCGTTGGTCCAGGCGGCCCGGTGGAAGGGCGCCCCGCCCCAGACGACGACGGGGGCGGCGAGGGTGAGGGAGAGCCACTGCCAGTTGTCGAACTGCAGCGCCGGGACCATCGCGAGCAGGACCACGGGTGCGGCGAGCAGTGCGCAGACGAGCAGCCGGTGGCGCAGCGCGCCCAGCTCGGGATCCCGCTCGGGGGTGTCCGCGGCCGTCTCGGGCTCCGGTTCCGGCGGCGCGGGCTCCTCGGCGGTGTACCCCGTCTTCTCCACGGTGGCGATCAGGTCGGCCACCCCGACGCCCTCGCCGAAGGCGACCTTCGCCTTCTCGGTGGCGAAGTTGACGGTGGCGCTGACGCCCTCCATCCGGTTGAGCTTCTTCTCCACCCGGGCGGCGCAGGAGGCGCAGGTCATCCCGCCGATGAGCAGCTCGACCTGCGAGGTGTCGGCTATCGCGGTCGCGTTCTCCGCGGTGGTGCTGGTCATGTCCGGACTCCAGACATCGGACCGGACCGTGCGGAGCCAGTATCAGCTGGTCGGCGCGGCCCGGTCGGGGAAAGGTTTCTGGCCCCGCGTGCGACGACGGGACCGGTCGTACGCGCCCTGCTCCTCAGGACTTCCGTGCGTGCCCTGCTTCTCAGGACTTCCGTGCGTGCCCCGCCGCTCAGGCCCGGCCGGTCAGTTCGAAGCCGGCCTCGTCCACGGCGGCGCGCACGGCCTCGTCGTCCAGCGGTGCCGCGGAGACCACGGTGACCTCGCCGGTCGAGGCGACGGCCTTCACCGAGCCGACACCGGGGATCTGGGAGATCTCGCCGGAGACGGAGCCTTCGCAGTGGCCACAGCTCATGCCGGTCACCTTGTAGACCGTGGTGACGGAGCCCGGGGTGTCGGTGTGGGCGGTCATGTCGTTACTCCTCGTCGAGGCGTGTGGGGCCGGTGGGGCCCGCGGGGGAGCCCCACATTCCCCAGACTATACCCCTAGGGGGTATTTCTCCAAGAGGAGTCCCGGCGAGCCAGCGACCTCATCCAGCCGACCCCGGCCAGGGCCACCAGGGCCGACCCGCCGACCGAGAACAGCGTGAACAGGTGTTCCTGCTCGGCGCTGGGCCGGACGAGGTACCCCAGGGTGAACAGCCCCCGCTCCAGGCCGGTGCCGGTCAGCCGGGCGACCATCCAGATCGCGAGGCCGTGCGTGGAGTCCCACAGGGCGTGCAGCAGGGACACGCCCAGGTAGGTGCCGATTACCGGCGTGCCGACACGGAAGTCTCCGCTCAGGCGGCGCCGGGACAGCAGTACGCCGCCGGCGATCGCCGTCCACAGGCCGTGCCCGACGGGGGCGAGCACCCCGCGCAGGATCTCCGTCTCCAGCAGGGCGCGCAGATCGATGCCCTCGGTGGACAGCGCGGCACCGATGGCGTACCCGGCGCTCTCCAGGGCCGCGAAGCCGAAGCCGACGGCCGCCCCGAGCACCAGCCCGGCGCGCAGCCCGCGGAGGTACGGCTGGCGCTGCAGCACGAACACCAGCGCCCCGAGCTTGGCCGCCTCCTCGAACAGACCCACGCAGACGAACATCCCGGGGGAGGGGCGCAGCAGATACGGCTCCATCAGCGAGGTGCCGAGCACGCCGAGGGTCCCGCCGGCCAGGAAGCAGCCGAGGATCGCACTGACGCCCAGGTCGCGGCTGTGCCGCTCGTACGCCCACAGCACGAAGGCGACCGGCACGAGAAAGCTGCCGAGCAGGATCAGCGTCGGCAGCGGCGCGCTGTTGCGCGTCTCGTACGTGACCCACGCGGTCAGCGCCCACAGTGCGAGCCCGCCGCCCAGGAAACGCCGCCACAGGCCCGCGCCGATGCGGGGGTAGGGCGGTGGCGGCTGCTGGGGGCCGGGTATGCGGGCTTTGGGCGTGCCGGGAGGCGGGGAGTGGCTCACGTCGGTCCCCTCGGACAGCTGCTGGGCGATCTATCCGCACTGTAGGCAGATGTGCCGGGCGTCGCAGTCCGGGGCGGAGCCCGTCGGCCGCCGGGGCCCGGGTGCTCACCGGGGGACTTCGCGGCCGGGTGCTCCCGCCTTCCCGGGGGTGGCCGCCGCTGGTGGTGCCGGGGTCAGTCGCGGCCGGGCCGGTCGCCCATCAGCGGTGTCAGATAGCGGATCAGGACGTCCTTGACCTCCTGGACGTAGGCGTCGCGCTCGGCGCCCTCGTGAGCGAGGACCAGCTCCAGGCCGGTCTTGTAGACGCCGAGGCAGATGTGCGCCGTGCGGGTGACGTCGGCCGGGGTGGCGCCGGGCATGAGGGAGGCGAGCAGGCCCTCGATCCGGCCGATCAGCGTGGCGTGCAGCTGGTCGTGCGTCTCGGCCATCCGGCCCGGGATGTCCGGGCCGTGCATCAGCGCGAAGAAGACCGGGTGCTCGGTGTTGAAGGTGATGAACCGGTCGATGGCGGAGCCGATGGCCTCCTCCAGCGGGGTGGCGGGGTCCACGGGGGCCAGCGCCTCGCCGTAGGTCTCCCGCATGTCGTGGACGAGCCGGTCGCCCAGCTCGATCGCGATCGCCTCCTTGTTCGGGAAGAACTGGTAGAGCGTCCCCGGCGAGACGCCGGCCTCGCGGGCGATGGCGTTGGTGCTGGCGGCGGTGTAGCCGGTGGTGCAGAAGACCCGGGCGGCCGCTTCGAGCAGCTGGGCGATACGGCGCTCCCCGCGGGCCTGCCGACGGCGCGGCTGCTCCTTCGCCTGCGGCTGCTCCTGCTCCGAGGTGTCGGACACGCGTTATCCCCAGCTCTCCAGAAGGTCATTGACAAATGCGAGTGGTCGCTCGCATTCTTGAGAAACGCGAGCGATCTCTCGTGTTTGCCAGTTTATGGCAACGACTCCTCCGTGCCGCCTGTCCGCGCGGGCACGGCTCGTGGTGAAGGGGACACCGCAGGATGACCGAAGTCAACACGCCACCGTCGACAGCGGGCGGGGCACCGGCGGGGGCGTCGCCCCGGATCGGCCGCTGGACCCGATTCGTGACGGCCCGCCCGCGTCTGTCGCTGCTGGTGGCCCTGGTCCTCACCGCACTCGCCGTGCTGGCCGGCAGCGGTGTCGCGGACCGCCTCGGCAGCGGCGGCTGGGAGGACCCGGCCGCCGAGTCGACGTATGCGACCAAGGCCCTGGAGCGCGAGTTCCCCGACTCCCAGCCGAACGTGCTGCTCCTGGTCGACTCGGGCCGCGCCTCCGTCGACGACAAGGCGGTCGCCGCCGAGGCCCGCGGCCTGGCCGGCCGGCTCGCGGGGGAGAAGGGGGTGACCGGCGTCGGCTCCTACTGGCAGAGCAGGTCACCCGCCCTGCGCGCCGAGGACGGCCACGAGGCCCTGATCGCCGCCCGCATCACCGGCGACGACAACGCGATGGCCAAGACCCTCGACCGCATAACCCCCCACTACCGGGGCACGCACGGCCCGGTCCGGGTGAAGGTCGGCGGCATCGTCGCCGTCCGACACGAGATGCAGACGATCATCAAGGAGGACCTCACCCGCGCCGAGATGATCGCCCTGCCGATCACTCTGGTGCTGCTGGTGATGGTCTTCGGCAGCGCGGTCGCCGCCCTGCTCCCGCTCGGCATCGGCATCGTCGCCATCCTCGGCACCAACGCCGTCCTGCGCGGCCTGACGACCTTCACCGACGTCTCCGTCTTCGCGCTCAACCTCACCACGGCCCTCGGCCTCGGCCTGGCCATCGACTACGCCCTGTTCATCGTCCGCCGCTACCGCGAGGAACTGTCCACGGGCGCCGCCCCGTTGGCCGCGGTCGCGGCGACCCTGCGCACGGCCGGGCGCACGGTGCTCTTCTCCGCCCTCACCGTGGCGGTGTCCCTGGCCGCCATGATGGTCTTCCCGCAGTACTTCCTGCGCTCCTTCGCCTACGCCGGAATCGCCGTGGTCCTGCTCGCCGCGGCCGCCGCCCTGATCCTGCTGCCGGCCGCACTGGTCCTGCTCGGCCACCGCGTCAACTCCCTGGACCTGCGCCGTCTGCTGCGCCGCGGCCGCGACGCGAAGCCCGCCGAGGGCAGGGCCTGGGCACGGGCCGCCGGCCTGGTGATGCGCCGCGCCCCCCTCTTCGCCCTCGGCACCACCGTCCTGCTGGTGATCCTCGGACTGCCCTTCCTGGGCGTGAAGTTCGGCACCGCCGACGACCGCCAGCTCCCCTCGACCGCCGAGTCCCACGTGGTGCAGGACCAGATCCGCGAGGGCTTCCCGGGCAGCCCCGGCGGGGGCCTGGAGGTCCTCGCCGAGGGCCCGGCCACCGCCGCCCAGTACACCGCCTACCAGCGGCGGGTCGCCGCCCTGCCCGAGGTCGCCCGCGTCGACGGCCCGCTGGTCAGGGGCGATGCCGCCTACTTCACGGTGCAGCCGAGGGGGGAGGCCGTGGACGGCGCGGCCCAGCGCCTGGTCGGCGACCTGCGCGCACTGCACACCCCCTTCGACACCAAGGTGACCGGCACGGCGGCGGTCCTCGTCGACACCAAGCACGCGATAGCCGAACGCCTGCCCTGGGCAGCCGTGTTCATCGCCGTCGTCACCCTGCTCCTGGTCTTCCTGCTGACGGGCAGCGTGCTGATACCGATCCAGGCGGTGGTACTCAACGCGCTCAGTCTGACGGCGATGTTCGGTGCCGTCGTCTGGGTCTTCCAGGACGGCCACCTGTCCGGACCGCTCGGCTTCACCAGCCCCGGCTCGATCGAGACCACCCTGCCCGTGCTGATGTTCTGCGTGGCCTTCGGGCTCTCCATGGACTACGGCGTGTTCCTGCTCTCCCGCATCAAGGAGGAGTACGACCGCACCGGCGACCACGACACGGCGGTGAAGCACGGACTGCAGCGCACCGGCGGGCTGATCACCGCGGCGGCGGTCATCCTCGCGGTGGTGATGGTCGCCATCGGCACCTCACGGGTGACCAACACCAAGATGCTCGGCCTCGGTATCGCGCTCGCCGTGCTGATGGACGCGATGGTCGTCCGGAGCCTGCTGGTCCCGGCGATCATGCGGCTCACGGGCAGGGCCACCTGGTGGGCGCCGGCGCCGCTCAGGCGCCTGCACGAACGGTTCGGTCTCAGCGAGGGCGAGCCGGCGGCGCCGGTGCGGGAGAAGGAGCCGGCGGGGGTGTGAGGCCACCGGTCGCCGTGGCAGGGTGGGCCCATGAGAGCCGTGGTGTTCGAGCAGTTCGGTGAGCCGGCCGAGGTCCGGGAGGTGCCCGACCCGAAGCCCGCGGAGCACGGCGTGGTCGTCCGGGTGGAGGCCACCGGCCTGTGCCGCAGCGACTGGCACGGCTGGACGGGCCACGACCCCGACATCACCCTGCCGCACGTGCCCGGCCACGAACTCGCCGGAGTCGTCGAGTCGGTGGGCTCCCGGGTGGGGGGATGGCGGCCCGGTGACCGGGTCACGGTGCCGTTCGTGTGCGCCTGCGGCACCTGCCCGGCCTGCGCGGCGGGCGACCAGCAGGTGTGCGAACGCCAGACCCAGCCGGGCTTCCACCACTGGGGCTCCTTCGCCCAGTACGTGGCCCTCGACCACGCCGACGTCAACCTGGTCGCGGTCCCGGACGACATGGCGTACGCCACCGCCGCCGCCCTCGGCTGCCGTTTCGCCACCGCGTTCCGCGCGGTGGTGCAGCAGGGCCGGGTGGCGGCGGGGGAGTGGGTCTCGGTGCACGGTTGCGGCGGGGTCGGGCTGTCCGCGGTGATGATCGCGGCGGCGGCCGGGGCCCGGGTGGTCGCCGTCGACGTGTCCCCCCGGGCGCTCGACCTGGCACGGACATGCGGCGCCGCGGAGTGCGTCGACGCGACCGGTCTGCCCGACCCGGCCGCGGCCGTCCGCGAGCTGACCGGCGGCGGCGCCCATCTCTCCCTCGACGCGCTCGGCTCGCCCGCCACCTGCGCGGCCTCCGTGAACGGCCTGCGTCGGCGCGGGCGGCATGTGCAGGTGGGTCTGCTGCCCTCACCGGACGGCACCACGCCCGTCCCGCTGGCCCGCGCCATCGCCCTGGAACTCGAACTGCTCGGCAGCCACGGCATGGCCGCGCACGCCTACCCGGGCATGCTGCGCCTGGTCCGCTCCGGCGTCCTGCGTCCCGAACTGCTGCTGACGTCCACCATCACGCTCGACGCGGCACCGGCGGCTCTCGCGGCGATGGACACGGCACGCGGGGCCGGCGTCACGGTCATCGAGCCGTGGCACCGGAAGTGAGCGGCACGGCCGCGCCGGCCGGGTCCGCCCCGGGGTACCCCCGGTGGGCCGCCCACTCGTGTTCGAGGATCGCCATCACCACCTCGTCCTCCCACACACCGTCCCGCAGCGCCACCTCGCGCCGCACGCCCTCCACCACGAACCCGACCTTCTCGTAGACCCGCCGGGCCCGCGCATTGCGGCCGTACACCTCCAACTCGATCCGGTGCAGGCCGAGGCGCTCGAAGCCGTGGCCGACGATCAGCCGCGTGGCCTCGGTTCCCGCGCCCCGGCCCCGGCCGCGCGGCCCCAGCAGGGTGCGGAACGTACAGCTGCGGGCGCGGGTGTCGACGTCGTACAGGACGACCTCGCCGAGCAGTTCACCGGTGGCGGGGTCGGTGACGGCGAGGTCCAGCCGACCGGGCTCGGCGGTGCGCCCGCCGTAGTGGGAGCGCAGCCCCTCCAGGGTGAGTTCGGTGCGCGGCGCGAAGGTGAAGCGGACCACCTCGGGGTCGCCGATGATCTCCCACATCGCCTCGGCGTCGTCGGCGGTGAAGGGGCGCAGCACGGTCCGCTCGCCGGTCAGCACGGGTTTCCTGGAGAAGTCCATGGTCGGCACTGTGCCCCACGCGGGCGGTGGGGCACAGAAGATTTCTGCCGGCTGCCGGGCGAGCGAGCGGACGAGCGGCCGGGGTCAGTCCAGCTGGCGGCCGCGGTTGCCCGGCCGGGAGGCGACCCAGGCGCGGACGGTGTCGGCGTACCAGTAGGGCTTGCCGCCCTCCACGTGGTCGGGCTCGGGCAGCAGCCCGTGCTTGCGATAGGACCGTACGGTGTCCGGCTGCACTCTGATGTGCGCCGCGATCTCCTTGTAGGACCAGAGCCTTTGGTCGGTCATGAGTTGCACCTCCCTGCGCGCGCCGCAGCGGCGGCCGGGGGTGGCCGTCGGGGGAGCCGGGCGCTGCGCTGGCGATCACCAGCCTGCGTCCGGTGAACGACGCACAGTGACCGGAGGACAGCGCCTGTCGACACGGTGTGACGCACAACCCGCGTACGTGGGACATGTGTGACGCAGACGGGGTGTTTGTGACACGGCCGCCGCAAAGGCGTACGCCGGTGCGTCGATGCGGCGCATCGAGTACGCAAGCAGCCTTCGCGGAGCCGGGCCGGGCCCGCCGGGCCCGTTCACGAGGACGGGCCGGGTCCGCTGCGTCGGACCCGGCCCGCCGGCCTCCCGCCCCCGGCCCCCGACGACCGCCTCCCCGTCCTAGCCTTCGGACGCCCCCGCTTCCCCCGGGAGTTCGGCGGCCGGGCGAACAGCGTGCCGGGATCCGGTCCTGCGGGTCTTGGAGAAAGGCGCACCGCGGTCGGCGGTGAGCAGCAGGCTCGTCGGCTCGCCCGCCATCCGGTCGGTCGCGGAGGCCGCGGCCGGCAGGCGCCGGGCCGCCAGGAACTCCCTCGGGGTGCAGCCGGTCATGGACTTGAACTCGCCGCTGAAATGGGCCTGGTCGTAGTACCCGCACAGCGCCGCGGTCTCCGCCTGCCCGTGTCCCGCGGTCAGCAGCCGCCGTGCCCGCTGCAGCCGCAGCACCCGGGCCGCTGCCTTCGGGGGAAGGCCGATCTGCTCCCGGAAACGGTTCTCCAGGTGCCGTACGCTCCAGCCCACTTCCTCGGCCAGCCGGGGCACCGGGAGCCGGCCGGCGCTGCGCCCCAGCAGCGACCAGGCGTGCACCACCCGCTCGGACACGGGTGTGCCCGCGCGCAGCCGCTCCAGCAACACCCGGTCCAGCAGCGCGAACCGTTCCGGCCAGCGGGGCAACGCCGCGAGCGCGGCGGCGAGTTCGCCGAGCGGCACACCCGACGGGCCGTTCAGCTCGCCGGGATCCAGCGAGCGGTTGGTCAGCTCGTGCTGTGGCGTGCCGAACAGGGTGAACGCGGCCCACGGCGTCAGCAGCACCTCGATCCCGGAGATCCGGCCCTCGTGTTCACCGAGGGCGGGCGCGGTGGTCAGTCCGTTGACGACGCAGACGAGGCTCACCGGGGGCCGCCCCGCCCGCGTGATGCGTACCGGTGCCTCGAACCCCAGCAGCAGCGTGGCAGCGCCGATCGGCGTCTCCAGCCGGCGGCGCGGCCGGTCGAGGGCCATCCGTATTCCGCGATAACTGATCACTCCCGGCCGCAGCGCCGGATGCGGCCGAGCAGGCACGGTCGACACGGCCCCCATGCTACGAGCGGCACGGGCGAGCCTTCTAGGCCCTCGCGCCGGGCGCCGATCCGATCCGGATACGGGACAGTGGGCAGAAGGGTGATTTCAAGAGCTGGTCCGAATGTCTGGACAAACTATTGACAGGGCTCGGTGTGCGGGACTACAAAGCCGGGGAGAGTCGTGACGAAGGGAAGCCGATGGCCTACGACCTGATCACCATGGGACGGATCGGAGTGGACCTCTACCCGTTGCAAGCCGGTGTCCCGCTCGCCCAGGTGTCGTCCTTCGGCAAGTTCCTCGGCGGGTCGGCGACGAACGTCGCGGTCGCCGCGGCCCGGCTCGGCCGGAACACCGCCGTGATCACCCGGACGGGCGACGACCCGTTCGGCGCCTATCTGCACGAGGCGCTGCGCGGCTTCGGCGTCGACGACCGCTGGGTCACCCCGGTCCCCGGCCTGCCGACCCCCGTCACCTTCTGCGAGGTCTTCCCGCCGGACGACTTCCCGCTCTACTTCTACCGGCAGCCCAAGGCGCCCGACCTGGAGATCGACGCCCACGACCTGGACCTCGACGCCATCCGCGAGGCGCGGATCTTCTGGGTCACCGGCACCGGACTGAGCGAGGAACCCAGCCGTACGGCCACCCTCGCGGCCCTTGCCCACCGGGCCAGGACGGGCACGACGGTCTTCGACCTCGACTGGCGGCCCATGTTCTGGACCCACCCCGACCAGGCCCGGCCCTTCTACGCCGAGGCCCTGCGCCACACCACGGTCGCCGTCGGCAATCTGGACGAGGTCGAGGTGGCGACGGGTGTGCGCGAGCCGCACGCCGCGGCCCGCGCGCTGCTGGCCGCCGGTGCCGAGATCGCCGTGGTCAAGCAGGGGCCCAAGGGAGTCCTCGCGGTCAGCGCCTCGGGCGAGTCCGCCGAGGTCCTGCCACTGCCCGTCACCGTGCTCAACGGACTCGGCGCCGGAGACGCCTTCGGCGGCTCCCTGTGCCACGGCCTCCTCGAAGGCTGGGACCTGGAGACGATCATGCGGCACGCCAATGCGGCCGGCGCCATCGTCGCCTCCCGCCTGGAGTGCTCCTCCGCGATGCCCACCCCGGACGAGGTGGCCGCCGCGCTCGCTGCCGGAGCGGTGCTGTGAGGGCCGGCCGGGTCGCGGGCACGCACACCGAGGGCGGGGACGCCGGACGCAGCCCCCGTGTCGACGTCGCCGAACTCGTCCGCATCCGCACCCGCCACCCCGAGGCGATCGCCGAGGCCGCCGTGCGCCGGGCCCGCAGGCCGCTCCTCGACGAGAACGGCAGGCTGATGATCGTCGCCGCCGACCACCCGGCCCGCGGCGCGCTCGGCGTCGGCGGCCGGGGGCTCGCCATGGCCAACCGCGCCGACCTGCTGGAACGGCTGTGCCTGGCACTGAGCCGACCCGGCGTCGACGGTGTTCTCGCCACCGCCGACATCCTCGACGACCTGCTCCTGCTCGGCGCCCTCGACCACAAGGTCGTCATGGGCTCCATGAACCGCGGCGGGCTGCAGGGCGCCAGCTTCGAGCTGGACGACCGCTTCACCGGCCACCGCCCCGAGGACATCCAGCGGCTGGGCTTCGACGCGGGCAAACTGCTGCTGCGCATCGACTACGACGACCCCGGTTCGCTGACCACCCTGGAGTCCACCGCCCGCGCCATCGACGACATGGCCGCGCGGCGGCTGCCGGTCTTCGTCGAGCCGTTCCTCAGCCGCCGCGGCCCCGAGGGGAAGCTGAGGAACGACCTGTCCGCCGAGGCGGTCACCAAGTCCATCGCCATCGCCTCCGGCCTCGGCGGCTCCTCCGCGTACACCTGGCTGAAGGTGCCCGTCACCGAGAACCCCGACGACATGGCCCGGGTCATGGAGACCTCCACCCTGCCGGCCGTGCTGCTCGGCGGCGACATCGGCGATTCGCCCGAGGAACAGGTCGCCGCCTACGAGAAGTGGCGCGGCGCGCTCCAACTCCCCACCGTGCGCGGCCTGGTGGTCGGCCGCTCGCTGCTGTATCCGGCGGACGGCGATGTGGCCGCCGCCGTGGACACCGCCGTAGGACTGCTGTGAGGGCCGTATGACCAGCACCGATCTGCATCTGCCCGAGGGCGCCACCGCGAACGCGCAGTACGCCGTCGACATCGACCCCAAGTTGGCCGGTTGGACACACAGCAGCCTGCGCGTGGTCGAGTTGGCGCCCGGCGGCAGCCATACGTTCACCACCGGCGACAGCGAGTGGATCGTGCTTCCGCTGCAAGGCGGATGTACCGTACAAATTGAGACCGCATCAACTGAGAAGGGCGAGTTCCAACTCCTGGGTCGGGAGAGCGTGTTCGCGGACGTCAGCGACTTCGCGTACGTTCCCCGGGACGCCCGGGTCCAGATCGCCTCCGGCGCGGGAGGCCGCTTCGCCCTGGCAGGAGCGAAGTGCGAGCGACGACTCCCCGCCCGCTACGGCCCCGCGCCGGAGGTCCCCGTCGAGCAGCGCGGCAGCGGCAACTGCGCCCGCCAGGTGCGGGGCTTCGCCGCGGCCGACTCCTTCGACTGCGACAGGCTGATCGCCGTCGAGGTGATCACCCCGGGCGGCAACTGGTCCTCGTACCCGCCGCACAAGCACGACGAGCACCGGCCGGGCGAGGAGTCCGAGCTGGAGGAGATCTACTACTTCGAGATCGACGGCCCGAACGGCTTCGGCTATCAGCGGGTGTTCCCCTCGCGCGCGGGCGGCTGCGACGTCCTCGCCGAGGTCCGCTCCGGCGACACCGTCCTCGTCCCCGACGGCTGGCACGGCCCGTCCATCGCCCAGCCCGGCCACGACATGTACTACCTGAACGTCATGGCGGGCCCGGGCGAGACCCGGGAGTGGCGCATCTGCTTCCACCCCGACCACACAGAGACCACAGGGGGCTACCGATGACGATCCGGCTGACCGTCGCCCAGGCGCTCGTCCGCTTCCTCGCCGCCCAGTACACCGAACGCGACGGCGAGCGGCAGCGGCTGATCGGCGCCACCTGGGGCATCTTCGGCCACGGCAATGTCGCGGGGCTCGGCCAGGCGCTGGTCGAGTACGCCGAGGTGATGCCGTATCACCAGGGCCGCAACGAGCAGTCCATGGTGCACGCGGCGGTCGGCTACGCCCGCCAGGCGGGCCGGCTGTCCACACACGCGGTGACGACGTCGATCGGACCCGGCGCCACCAACCTCGTCACCGGCGCCGCCCTCGCCACCATCAACCACCTTCCGGTCCTGCTCCTGCCCGGCGACGTCTTCGCCACCCGCCCCGCCGACCCGGTGCTGCAGCAGCTGGAGGTGCCGTACGCGGGCGATGTGTCGGTCAACGACACCCTGCGCCCGGTGTCGAGGTACTTCGACCGCGTCACCCGGCCCGAAGCCCTGATCCCGTCGGCGCTGCAGGCGATGCGGGTCCTGGCCGATCCCGTCGAGACCGGCGCGGTCACGCTCGCCCTGCCGCAGGACGTGCAGGCGGAGGCCTTCGACTGGCCGGAGGAGTTCTTCGCCGACCGCGTGTGGGCGATACGGCGGCCGGGCGCGGACCCGACGGAACTCGCGGAGGCCGTCCGGGCGATCCGGGACGCGCGCAGGCCGCTGGTGATCGCGGGCGGCGGAGTCCACCACAGCCGCGCCGAGGCGGCCCTCGCCGAGTTCGCCGAGGCCACCCGCATCCCGGTCGCCTCCACCCAGGCCGGCAAGGGCTCGCTGCGCCACGACCACCCGCAGGACGTCGGCGGCGTCGGCCACACCGGCACGGCCACCGCCGACGAACTGGCCCGCACCGCGGACCTGGTGATCGGCGTCGGCACCCGCTACACCGACTTCACCACCGCCTCCGGCACCCTCTTCGAGAACCCGGACGTCCGCTTCCTCAACCTCAACATCGCGCCCTTCGACGGTCACAAGCTGTCCGGGCTCCCGCTGGTCGCCGACGCCCGCAGCGGTCTGGGCGAGCTGACCGAGGCGCTGGTGCTGCACGGCCACCGGGTGCCGGAGCCGTACGCCCGCGAGTACACCGAGGACAAGGAGCGCTGGGAGCAGCGCGTGGACGCCTGCTTCGAGGCCGACGAGATCGACGTACGGCCGACCCAGCCGCAGGTCATCGGCGCCCTGGACGCCCTGGTGGACGAGTCCGACATCATCGTGGGCGCGGCCGGCTCGCTCCCCGGCGATCTGCACAAGCTGTGGCGGGCGCGCTCCTGCGACCAGTACCACCTGGAGTACGGCTACTCCTGCATGGGCTACGAGATCCCGGCCGCGCTCGGCGTGAAGCTCGCCGCGCCGCACCGCAACGTGTGGGCGCTGGTCGGCGACGGCACCTATCTGATGATGCCCACGGAGATCGTGACCGCCGTGCAGGAGGGCATCGCGATCAAGGTGTTGCTGGTGCAGAACCACGGGTACGCGTCCATCGGCGGGCTCTCGGAGTCGGTGGGCGGCGAGCGGTTCGGCACCGCGTACCGCTTCCAGGCCGGCGACGGGACGTACACGGGCGCCCCGCTGCCCGTCGATCTCGCCGCCAACGCGGCCAGCCTGGGCATGCGCGTGCTGCGCGCGAAAACCGTCCGGGACCTGCGCGCGGCGCTCGCCGAGGCGCGGGCCGCCGACACTCCCACATGTGTCTACGTGGAGACCGAAACGTCCGACACTGTGTCGGGCGCGCCTCCGGCGCAGGCCTGGTGGGATGTTCCTGTGGCCGAGACCGCGACCCGACCGTCGGCGGTCAAGGCACGTGAGCTGTACGAACGGCACGTCTCGACCCGACGCCGCCATCTGTAATAAGGAGTCTCTGGGCATGACGAAGATCGTCAACCACTGGATCGGCGGCAAGACCGTCGAAGGCGCGTCGGGCACGTACGGGCCGGTCACCGACCCCGCGACCGGCGCGGTCACCACGAAGGTCGCGTTCGCGTCGGTCGAGGAGGTGGACGCGGCCGTCGCGGCGGCCAAGGACGCCTTCGCCACCTGGGGCCAGTCGTCGCTGGCCCAGCGGACCACCATCCTGTTCCGGTTCCGGGCGCTGCTGGACGCCCACCGTGACGAGATCGCCGAGCTGATCACCGCCGAGCACGGCAAGGTGCACTCCGACGCGCTCGGCGAGGTCGCCCGCGGCCTGGAGATCGTCGACCTGGCCTGCGGCATCAACGTGCAGCTGAAGGGCGAGCTGTCCACGCAGGTCGCCAGCCGCGTCGACGTGGCCGCGATCCGCCAGCCGCTCGGTGTCGTCGCCGGCATCACGCCGTTCAACTTCCCGGCGATGGTCCCGATGTGGATGTTCCCGATCGCCATCGCGACCGGCAACACCTTCGTGCTCAAGCCGAGCGAGAAGGACCCGTCGGCGTCCGTCCGCATCGCCGAGCTGCTGTCCGAGGCCGGTCTGCCCGACGGCGTCTTCAACGTCCTGCACGGGGACAAGGTGGCCGTGGACCGGCTGCTGGAGCACCCGGACGTCAAGGCCGTCTCCTTCGTCGGCTCCACCCCGATCGCCCGCTACATCCACACCACCGCCTCCGCCCACGGCAAGCGCGTACAGGCCCTCGGCGGCGCCAAGAACCACATGCTGGTGCTGCCGGACGCCGACCTGGACGCGGCCGCCGACGCGGCCGTGAGCGCGGCCTACGGCTCCGCGGGCGAGCGCTGCATGGCCATCTCCGCGGTCGTCGCGGTCGGCTCCATCGGCGACGAGCTGGTCGACAAGATCCGCGAGCGCGCCGAGAAGATCAAGATCGGTCCCGGCAACGACCCGACGTCCGAGATGGGCCCGCTCATCACCAAGGTCCACCGCGACAAGGTGGCCTCCTATGTGGAGGGCGCGGCGGCCGAGGGCGCCGAGGTCGTGCTCGACGGCACCGGCCACACCGTCGAGGGCTTCGAGGACGGCCACTGGATCGGCATCTCGCTGCTCGACAAGGTGCCCACCAGCGCCAAGGCGTACCAGGACGAGATCTTCGGCCCGGTGCTGTGCGTGCTGCGCGTGGACTCGTACGACGAGGGTGTCGCGCTGATCAACGCGTCCCCCTTCGGCAACGGCACCGCGATCTTCACCCGCGACGGCGGCGCCGCCCGGCGCTTCCAGCTGGAGATCGAGGCGGGCATGGTCGGCGTGAACGTGCCGATCCCGGTGCCGGTGGGCTACCACTCCTTCGGCGGCTGGAAGGACTCGCTCTTCGGCGACCACCACATCTACGGCAACGACGGCACGCACTTCTACACCCGCGGCAAGGTCGTCACCACGCGCTGGCCCGACCCGGCCGACGCCCCCACGGGCGTGGACCTGGGCTTCCCGCGCAACCACTGAGCCCAGCCAGAACCTGTCGTCAGGCCGTCCGGATTCCGGACGGCCTGACATTTTTTTGACGCGTCGGCTGCGGTTCCCGTTCACGCAGGACGAAACGGGTGACGAAGGGGTTACGTGAAGATGACCTTTGAAACCAAGGTCACATTCGCGATGGGCTTGATGGATGTCTCTATGGGGCTTCACGGCCTGTGAATGTGATGCGACGTAAGCCCGTCGACAGGTGCGGATTTCGAAGGTAAACGGCCATTGACGCGGCGGTTTTCGTCGGGGTTCTCTATGCGGGCCGGGAGCGGACGAGACGAACGCACGACGATCCGCCGGAGGCGATAGCGCTCCCGACCCCCACCCTCAGTCGTACGAGTCGATCGGAACCGCCGCATGACCGACACGCTCCCGCAGTCCGTGGTCGACACCGCGCCCGCCCCCGCACCGGGCCTGAAGCGTTCCATCGGCGTCGTCGGCGGCACCCTGCTGACGCTGTCGTGCGTCACCCCCGCCTCCACGCTCTTCGTGATCGTGCCCGACCTGTTCTCCAGCCTGGGCACGGCGACGGCGCTGTGCATCGCCATCGGCGCACTGCTCTGCATCCCCGTGGCGTTCTGCTACTCGGAGCTGGGCACCCTCATCCCCAGTGCGGGCGGCGAGTACGCCATGGTCTCCACCCTGGCCGGCCGGCTCGCCGGCTGGCTGGCCTTCGTGATGTCGCTGCTCGTCGTGATGATCGTCCCTCCGGTCATCGCGATGGGCACCGCCGACTACCTCGCCCCGGTGGTCCACCTCGACCCGTCCCTCACGGGCGCCGGCGTGATGCTCGCGGCCACCCTCGCCGGTCTGCTGGACCTGCGCGCCAACGCCTGGATCACCGGCATCTTCCTGGTCCTTGAGGTCGTCGCCGCCGGAGTCGTCGCCCTCCTCGGCTTCACCCACGCCCAGCGCGGTGCGAGCAGCCTCGGCTCGCTGCAGGTCGCCGGTGAGCACGCGCACGTCAACCCCGTCACGGCCATGATGGTCCTCTCCGGGCTCGCCATCGCGCTCTTCGCCACCCAGGGCTTCTCCACCGCCGTCTACCTCTCCGAGGAACTGGAGAACCCGCGCCGCAACGTCGCCCGTACCGTCCTTGCGACGCTCGCCATCTCCGGCATCGTCATCCTGGTCCCGGTCGTGGCGATCACCCTGGGCGCCGGCGACCTGAAGACCCTGACCGGCGGCGACATCTCCACCATGGTCATCGCCTGGAGCAACTCGGCCGTCGGCACCTTCGTCAGCCTGTGCGTCGCCCTCGCGATCATCAACGCGGGCATCGTCATGGTCATCCAGAACTCCCGCGTCCTGTTCGCCTCCGCCCGCGACAAGGCCTGGCCCTCCCCGGTCAACAACGCCCTCTCCAAGCTCGGCCGGTTCGGCTCCCCCTGGGTCGCCACCCTCGTCGTCGGCGTCCCGGGCGCGTTCCTCTGCTTCGTCAACCTGGACACCCTCTACGGCGTCACCGGCGTCGCCGTCACCGGCCTGTACCTGCTGGTCGCGGTCGCCTCGCTGCTCGCCCGACGCGGTGCGCACGGCAGCCGGAAGGCCTGGCGGATGCCGCTGTGGCCGGCGATGCCGATCCTGCTCATCGCCGTCCTCGCCTACGTCCTGGTCGAGCAGGACCCCACGTACCTGCTGTGGACCGGTGGCATCACCGCCGTCGCCACCCTCTACTGGGCCTTCTACCTCCGCCCGCGCCGCACCACCCGCTGGCTCGTCTCCCTCCCGGAGGACGTCCTGCTCGCCGAGGCGGAGCCGCAGGCCGCCGCGAGCACCCGGCTCACCACGGCCGCACCGCTCACCGAGGGCGCGCAGGCCTGATCGGCCGGCTCAGGCGAAGTCCCACGCCCGCCCGATGCCCCGGCGCGACGACTTCCGCGACGGTGGTGGCGATCCGGATCTCCACGGCTCTTCGTACCACGTCCGAAGTACGCCGAAGCGGCCCCCTACTCCCCAAGGAGGGCCCGGGGTTCAGCCCGGCGGGAGCAGCCGTTGTCGGTGACTGCCCGTACCGTTGAGGGCATGGATCTTCGTGCGCCCCTCCGGGGGCGAATGAGGCGGCGCATGCCCTCGGTGCGAGGGCTGCTCAAGAGGCCGCGCCGGCTCGCCGCCGCCGCGGCCGCCGCCGTGGTGCTGGCCGGCGCCGGCACGTGGACGGCGGCCGTCGCCTCGGACGACACGCCGACGCCGCGCGAGAGCGACCAGGTCATGGCGGTCGACGGCGTGCGCCTGGACACCTCCTTCTTCGCCCCGGCCGATCGCGGCCGCCACCCGGCGGTCCTGCTGGCGCACGGCTTCGGCGGCAGCAAGGACGACGTGCGCGGCCAGGCCGAGGACCTCGCCCGCCACGGCTACGCGGTCCTGACCTGGTCCGCGCGCGGCTTCGGCAAGTCCACCGGCAAGATCGGGCTCAACGACCCCGAGGCCGAGGTCGCCGACGTCTCCCGCCTCATCGACTGGCTGGCCGAGCGCCCCGAGGTCCAGCTCGACAGACCGGGCGACCCGCGCGTGGGCGTGGCCGGCGGCTCCTACGGCGGCGCGATCTCCCTGCTCGCCGCCGGATACGACCACCGGGTCGACGCCATCGCCCCGGCCATCACCTACTGGAACCTCGCCGACGCCCTGTTCCCGAACGGCGTGTTCAAGAAGCTGTGGGCTGGCGTCTTCTTCAACACCGGCGGCGGCTGCGCCCGTTTCGAGCCCGCGCTGTGCCGGATGTACGACAGGGTCGCCGAGTCCGGCACCCCGGACGCGGCCGCCCGGCGACTCCTCCAGGAGCGCTCGCCGTCCGCCGTCGGCTCCCGCATCAAGGTGCCCACGCTGCTGATGCAGGGCCAGACGGACTCCCTGTTCACCCTCGCCCAGTCCGACGCGGCCGAGCGGGCGATCCGGGCGAACGGCGCCCCCGTGGACGTCGACTGGATCGCCGGCGGCCATGACGGCGGCGACATGGAGACCGACCGGGTCCAGGCACGCGTGCGTGCGTGGTTCGACCGCTATCTGAAGGGCGACACGAGCGCGGGCACCGGCCCGGCCTTCCGGATCACCCGCACCGGCGGCGTCAACTCGGGCGACGGCACGGCCCAGCTGCGCGGCGCGAGCGCCGCCGCCTACCCCGGTCTGCGCGCCCACCCGCGCGCCGTCGCCCTGACCGGCGACGCCCAGCACATCACCAACCCGGCCGGCGCCAGCCCGCCCGGCGTCTCCGCGCTGCCCGGCCTCGGCGGCTCCGGCGGCCTGACCCAGCTGTCCGCGCTCGGCCTCGGCGTCTCCCTCGACTTCCCCGGCCAGTACGCCCGGTTCGACTCCGCGCCGCTCCGCCGCGACCTGCAGATCACCGGCACCCCGACCGCCACCGTCCACATCACCTCGACCGGCGGCGACGCCGTCCTCTTCGGCAAGGTCTACGACGTCGGCCCCGACGGCACCCAGCAGGTGCTGCCCGAGCAGCTCGTCGCCCCCTTCCGGGTGACCGGCGCCGAGGCCGGCAAGGACGTCACGCTCACCCTCCCGGCGATCGACCACCAGGTGCAGAAGGGCCACCGCCTGCGCCTGGTCCTCGCCTCCACCGACCTCGGCTACGCCTCACCGGCCGCCCCGGCCACCTACACCGTCTCCCTCGGGGGAGGCCTGAGCGTGCCGACGGCACCCGCCGTCACCACCGCCGCGGCACCCCTGCCCGCCTGGGTGTGGTGGCTGCCGGCGGCCGGCGCGGCCGTCGCGCTGGCCCTGCTGCTCACCGCCCGCCGCCGCACGGCCGCCCCGGCGCCGGACCCGGAGCTGGCCGAAGTCCCGCTGGTGATCCAGGACTTGAGCAAGCGGTACGCGAAGTCCGCCGACCGGTACGCGGTGCGCGAGCTGTCCTTCCGTGTCGAGAAGGGCCAGGTGCTCGGCCTGCTCGGACCCAACGGCGCGGGCAAGACCACCACCCTGCGCATGCTGATGGGCCTGATCGCCCCGGACGACGGCGAGATCCGGGTCTTCGGCCACGCCGTCCGGCCCGGCGCTCCGGTGCTGTCCAGGGTCGGCGCCTTCGTGGAGGGCGCGGGCTTCCTGCCGCATCTGTCCGGCCGGGAGAACCTGGAGCTGTACTGGCGGGCCACCGGCCGCCCGCCCGAGGACGCCCATCTGGACGAAGCCCTGCAGATCGCCGGCCTCGGCGACGCCCTCGCCCGTGCGGTGCGCACCTACTCCCAGGGCATGCGCCAGCGCCTCGCCATCGCCCAGGCCATGCTCGGCCTGCCCGATCTGCTCATCCTCGACGAGCCCACCAACGGTCTCGACCCGCCGCAGATCCGCGAGATGCGCGAGGTGATGATCCGCTACGCGGCCGCCGGCCGCACGGTGATCGTCTCCAGCCATCTCCTCGCCGAGGTCGAGCAGTCCTGCACGCACCTGGTGGTGATGGACCGCGGGCGGCTCGTCCAGGCCGGCCCCGTCCGGGAGATCATCGGCTCCGGCGACACCCTGCTCGTCGGCACCGCCACGCCGTTGCAGGAGCCGGTCGTGGAGAAGGTGGCCGCGCTGCCCGGCGTCGCCTCCGCCGTCTGCACCGACGACGGGCTGCTGGTCCGGCTGGACGCCGGCGGCACGGCCGAGCGGCTGGTCGTGGAGCTGGTGCGGCTGGACGTGCCGGTCGCCTCGGTCGGCCCGCACCGGCGCCTGGAAGACGCCTTCCTCACCCTGATAGGAGGTTCCGCATGAGCACGCTCACCGAGGCCGCCTCCGGTTATCAGACGCGGCACACCCTGCCCCTGCGGGTCGAACTGGTCCGCCAGCTCAAGCGGCGCCGCACGCTGGTCATGGGCGCCATCCTCGTGCTGCTGCCGTTCGTGCTGCTGATCGCCTTCGCGATCGGCGGCGACCCGGCCGCCCGCAACGGCCAGATCACCCTGATGAGCACGGCCACCGCCTCCGGCGCCAACTTCGTCGCGGTGAACCTGTTCGTCTCGGCCGGCTTCCTGCTGGTGATCCCGGTCGCCCTGTTCTGTGGGGACACCGTCGCCTCCGAGGCCGGCTGGTCCTCCCTGCGCTATCTGCTCGCCGCGCCCGTGCCCCGCGCCCGGCTGCTGTGGTCCAAGCTGGTCGTGGCGCTCGGGCTGAGCCTCGCCGCGATGATCCTGCTCCCGGTGGTCGCTCTCGCGGTGGGTACGGCGGCCTACGGCTGGGGTCCGCTGCAGATCCCCACCGGCGGTGCGCTCGACGCCGGGACGGCGGTGCAGCGGCTCGCGGTGGCGGTGGCGTACATCTTCGTGTCCCAACTGGTCACCGCGGGGCTCGCGTTCTGGCTGTCCACGAAGACGGACGCCCCGCTCGGCGCGGTCGGCGGCGCGGTCGGCCTGACGATCGTGGGCAACGTCCTGGACGCCGTCACCGCGCTCGGCCACTGGCGTGACTTCCTGCCCGCGCACTGGCAGTTCGCCTGGGGCGACATCGTGCAGCCGCACCCCGAGTTCTCCGGCATGGTCCAGGGCACGGCGATCTCCCTGAGCTACGCATTCGTGCTCTTCGCCCTGGCCTTCAGAGGATTCGCCCGCAAGGACGTGGTGTCATAGTTTTCTTTTCAGCTGCTTTTGGGCTGGAATATTGGCTGTCTCATGCTTGGCACACCATACGATCAATCGATTCGCCGACCTGATGCAAATCCCTCTGAGGAATTCCGAGAAATGCGCTTCTTCACTCCCGCAGTATTCATGCGTATGGAGTAGTGCGTCACTTTGGCCGGACTGTGGACTGCTATGTTCTGCGTCTGTCGGATCAGAGGTAACTTCAAGTGAGGTGAATCATGAAGAAGGCAGTTTTTACAACTGCGGCGTTGGCCATCGGTGCGAGTCTGGTGGGTGGCTCCGCCGTCGCGGCGTCGGCCGCCACGAAGGCGCCTGCCCACGAGACCGGCCCGCTCGGCCTCATGTCCCAGACCGAGGTGACCCCGGCCCTCGTGCCCGCGGCGGACACCGTGATGCGCGTGGCCAAGCAGGGCAACATCACCAAGGGCAGTGCGTTCGACCAGAACCAGTCGTCGACGGTCACCGGCACCAACAAGGCGGCGAAAGTCTCCGGCGTATACCTGGACGGGATGGGCCGGAGCGGCACCAAGAAGCCCGCAATTCCGCTGAAGAATCCGGTCGGAACCGGCTCCGTTCAGCTCCACCCGCTGAACGGCCCCACCAGCGCCGGTCTCGGTAGCCTGCTCAACCAGAGGTGACCGGAATTCTGACTCTCTGATCCGGTTCTCGTCCGCCGCAGACCGACACCGCACCACCGCGGGACGGACCCGCGGTGGCCCCCTGGTACGACCCACGTCCGGCGCCTCGAAGGCACAGCCCCCGAGGATGCGGCCGGACCAGAGGCTCTGCGCCCGCCCGGCGTCCGTTGCGTGCCGGGGATTACGCCTCAAGCCTGTCCGGCCCACTGGATTCCTCCTTGCCAGTGGGCCGGACGCACGTCGGCATTCATTCCGATGCATGCGGTTCGGGCGAAAGAGCGCATGAAGTCGTTCCGCCATCCGGTGGAATCCGTACCGTATGGGTAGTGTCCGCGTGACTTTTCGCCACATATTTCGGTTTCTTGCTATGTAAGCGCGGCTTACCGTGAATCCAGGAAGGAACCGAGTTGACCAGGAAGTTCGCGGTCATCACTGCACTCGCCCTTGGTGCTGTCTGCGGCAGCGCCGGCGTTGCCTCCGCCCACTCGAACACGACCAACGCCACTGGTGGCAACGGCTTCGCGGAGTCCCCGGTCGTCGTGAACGCCCCTCAGCAGGGCGTGGTTGTCGTCAACGGCTCGCTCATCGACGGACGCTGCATCGCGCCGTGGTCCAACGGTGCCGTGCTCGGCGGTGTCGTTCCGCCGAACTCGCATTACGCCGCCTGTGACACGGCGGCCGTGAATCAGGCGCAGAACGCCCCGTACGCCGGCGGCCTGCTCTTCTGACTCCTGCTCCGAGTATTTCCGAGCAGGCGAACCCCTCAAAACGCAGTCCGGAAAGGACATCTCATGCGTAACAAGGTTACGGCCCTCTCCGCCCTCGCCGCAGGTGTCGTCCTGGCGGCCGCCGGCACCGCCGCAGCCGACAACTGCACGACCGTCACCGGTGGCAACGGCTTCTCGTCGTCCCCCGTCGTCGTGAACGCCCCGCAGCAGGGCGCCGTCGTCTCCAACGGCGAGCTGGTCGACCTCCGTTGTGTCGCGCCGTGGTCGAACGGTGCCGTCCTCGGTGGCGTCGCCGCGCCGAACTCGCACTACGCCGCCTGCAACACGGCGGCCGTGAACCAGCAGCAGAACGCCCCGTACGCCGGCGGCCTGCTCTTCTGACCCCCCTTTGCGCTCCGGTCCATCCGGAGCAGGGCGGGGGCGTCAGCAGACGTCCCCGCCCGCACCGCCCCTCCCACCCGAAAGGCGCATGTCATGCGTAACAAGGTTACGGCCCTCTCCGTCCTGGCTGCGGGCCTCGTTCTGGCGGCCGGCGGCACCGCTGCGGCCGACGACACCAACACCACCGTCACCGGCGGCAACGGCTTCTCGGAGTCCCCGGTCGTCGTGAACGCCCCTCAGCAGGGCCTGGTCATCTCGAACGGTTCGCTGGTCGACGGCCGCTGCATCGCGCCGTGGTCGAACGGCGCCGTCCTCGGTGGCGTCGTCGCCCCGAACTCGCACTACGCCGCCTGCAACACGGCCACGGTCGACCAGTCGCAGAACGCCGGCTACGCCGGTGGCCTGCTGTTCTGATCAGTCTTCCCCCTGGCGGCCCGCCGATCTTCGGCGGGCCGCCATTTGTTTTTCTTCAGGTTCCGAAGGTTCCGAAAGAGTTCCGAAAACACCGAAGGCCGGCTCCGTGGGACGGAGCCGACCCGAATGGCCCGGTGCGTGCGCGTCTCTACTTGACGACCGGAAGCTTGCCCGGAAGCTTGGCAGGGCTCTTTCCGTTGAGGGGATTCGGCAGGGTGCGGCCGAAGACGGGGGTCTGGACGATGCCCGACTCCTTCACGCCCTGCGTCGCTCCCCTGACGTTCTCGGTCAGGGCGCCCGTCGGGATCTCGGCTGCGTTGGGGATCGATCGGGTGACCGTCTTCCCGTCCTCGAGGAGGCCCTGCGCCGGCAGGTTCCCGGCGACGGCGGGCGTCGCGGTACCGGCGATGGCCAGGGTGCCGACCACAAGGGCGGCAGCCTTCAGATTCTTCATTGTTTTCCTTTCGTACGCAGCTCGGGTCACCGGAGGGGACTCGCTCCTCGAGGCATCGCGAGTGCCTGGGATCTCGCTTCCAACGGGCTAACGAGACAGAGACAGCGCGGGAAACTCCGGCACCGGCAAGTTCCCGGAACTCATACATCCTGAATGGCCGCGCGGAATTCTCATCGGATTATCGGCCCTGCAGCTCATCGGCGACCGGTGGGGCCAAGTGAGTGATCTTGTACGAGGAATATCCCCCTGATGGTGGCGCACATTCCGACACAGGTGACGGGTTCGTAGAAAAAGACGGATAAGAGGTTAGTGTTGCATCTGAATCCAACGCGTTTTATGCCGAACCTACGATCACACCCATTGTGCTGGGTTCGGAATGTTTCTTCGGAAGGGAAGCCTCGGTCATGCGCATTCCCCTCGGTTCCGTCCCGCACCGTGCGACGCGGTCCACTGCACGCGAGCCGCACGTCCTGCACGTAACTCAGCCGGTCGAGGGCGGTGTCGCCCGGTTCGTGACGGACCTCGCGACGGCGCAGCTCGCCGCGGGGCTGCGCGTCACCGTGGCCTGCCCGCGAGGCGGCACGCTGGCGAACGCACTGCGTGCGGCGGGCTGCAGGGTGCTGCCCTGGGAAGCGACCCGCTCACCGGGGACCCGACTCCCCGGCGAGGTGGGCCGGCTGGCCCGGATCGTGCGCGAGGTGCGGCCCGATGTGCTGCATGCGCACAGCGCGAAGGCCGGGCTCGCGACGCGGCTCGCGGTACGCGGCCGGCTCCCCACCGTCTTCCAGCCGCACGCCTGGTCGTTCGAGGCCGTGGACGGCGTGATGGCCCAAGCGGCCCTGCAGTGGGAGCAGTTCGCGGCGCGCTGGGCCACGCGCGTGCTGTGCGTGAGCGAGGCGGAACGCCGTACCGGTGAACAGCACGGCATCGCCGCCCGGTGGGAGGTGATCCCCAACGGCGTCGACACGAGCAGGTTCCAGCCGGAGGGGGACGTCGCCCGTTCCGCGGCCGGCCCCCTCGTCGTGTGCGTGGGACGGCTGTGCCGCCAAAAGGGCCAGGACGTGCTCCTTCGGGCCTGGCCCGCCGTGGTGCGGCAACTGCCCTCCGCCCGGCTGGTACTGGTCGGCGACGGCCCGGACGCGGCCGCCCTGCGCGCCGCCGCTCCCGCCTCGGTGGAGTTCGCCGGCCCGGCACGCGACGCCGCCCCCTGGTACCGGGCCGCCGACGTGGTGGTCCTGCCCTCCCGCTGGGAGGGCATGGCGCTCGTCCCCCTGGAGGCCATGGCGTGCGGTCGGCCGGTCCTCGTCACGGACGTGGACGGAGCGCGCGAGAGCCTGCCGCCCGGCCACCTGCCGCACTGCGTGGTGCCGCCGGAGGACCCGGACACGCTGGCACGGGCGCTGGCCGCGCTGCTGCTGCGCGGGCCGCTGCGCGCGGCCCTGGGCGCACAGGGCCGCGCCCATGTGCTCGCCGCCCACGACGTACAGCAGACCGCGGACGCGGTCACCGACGTGTACCGCGAACTGCTCGGCATCGTCACCACACCGGTCGTGGTACCCAACCAGAGCAGAGAGTCCATCACCACATGACTGCGGAAAGCACTGTTCCCCCTCCTGCCGGGGGGTCCCGGGCGAGGGCGCGCGCCGTCGCCCTCCTCGACCCGCTCGGCGCCGCCACCGGACCCGGGCTGCCCGCCGGGCGAGGGCCCCACCGCCCGCGGCGGACCTCCTGGACGCCCCTGTTGATCGCCGACCTCGGCGCCACCCTGCTGGGCGCCCTGGCCGTGCCGGAGTCCCAGCGGCACCCGCTGCTCATCGCCTTCCTGGGGCTGTGCGTGATCGGCCTGAACCGTCGGGCCCTGCTCTACGACACCTCGGACGTCCCCGGCGTGGTGGAGGAACTCCCCTCCGTCTGCGGGCGCATCGCCGTCTGCTGGGCGGTCGCCGCGGCGCTCTCCCCGCTGCGGCAGCTCCCGCCGACCGTGCTCGCCGCCGCGTGCGCCGTGCACTGTCTGACGGCCTGCGCGGGCCGCGAGGCGGTGCACGGGCGCCGGCGCAGCGCGCTCAGGCGCCGGCCCCGCCCCGCGCTGGTGGTGGGCCCGCTGCCGGCGGCCCTGCGGGTCGCCGGCGCGCTGCAGCGCAGCAAGGGCTGCGGCACGTGGCCGGTGGGACTGGTCGCCGACGCACCGGCCGTCGTCACCGAGGCCGCCGACCGGCCCGCGCTGCCGGTGCTCACCACGCGCGAGGAGGCGCATCGCGCGCTCATCCAGAACGGTGTCGAGACGGTGCTCGTCGTGGGGCCCGCGGCCCGGGTGCACCGGGCCCCGCTGCTGCGGGAACTCGCCGCGTTCGGCTGTGTGCTGTGGGAGGTCGACGCGGACTCACCGGCGTACGGTTCGCGCGGGCGGTGCGGGCGGGCGGGGCATCTGGTGGGCTTCTCCCGCAGGCTGCTCAGCCCGGGCGCCCGGCGGCGCGGCGACGGTGCCGGCAAGCGGGTGCTCGACGTGGTGCTCGCCGGTTCGCTGCTGCTGCTCGCCGGCCCGGTGCTCGGGGTGTGCGCGGCCGTGCTGAGGTTCACCGAGGGGCCGGGCGTGGTGTTCCGGCAGGAGCGCATCGGCAAGGACGGACGGCCGTTCACGATGCTGAAGCTGCGCACCCTCAGGCCCGCCAGCGCGCACGAGGCCGCGACCCGCTGGAGCGTGGCGGACGCGGAGGACATGAGCCGCTTCTGCCAGTTCCTGCGCCGCACCTCGCTGGACGAGCTGCTCCAGCTGTGGAACGTCGTCCGCGGCGACATGAGCCTGGTCGGACCGCGACCCGAACGCCCCTACTTCGTCACCAAGTTCAGCCAGGCCCACCCGGGCTACCCGGCGCGCCACCGGATGCGGACCGGCATCACCGGACTCGCCCAGATCCATGGGCTGCGCGGCGACACCTCGATCGAGGACCGCTGCCGTTTCGACAACGCCTACATCGACAACTGGTCGCTGTGGCAGGACATCTGCATCCTGGTGCGCACGGCCGTGCTGTTCGTACGGCCGACGGGGAGCTGAGCACCGGTGAGCCTTCCCTCGACGGCCGCGCCCCCGCTGCCGTGGCCCCGGGCGCTGCCGGCGCTGCGCCGTGCCGCGCCGGTCCTGCCCGTCGTGGCGATCGTCGCCCTGCTGGGGCTGCCGGTCGCACCGGACAGCACGGCCACCCCCGCCGACGCGGTGTCGGGGCTGGTCGTGCTGTGGGCCGTCGTACACACCGCGCGGCAGGCGCGGCGCCCGCTGACCCGGACGGCCGCGGTCGTCCTCGGGCTGCCGGTGGTGGGCCTCGCGGTCGCCGCGGGCGGGGCGGTGACACCCGCCGACGCCCTCACCGGACTGGCCCGCTATCTGCAGGTGTTCGTGCTCGTCCCGGTCGCCGTGGTGCTGCTGGTGCGGGACCGGCGCGACGCCCGGCTGCTGCTCTGGTCGCTGGTCGGCCTCGCCCTGTGGGAGGGCGCGGTCGGGGTGCACCAGTACCTCACCGGAACCGGGGCCTCGTACCAGGGGGCCGACATCCGGGCGGTGGGCACGTTCGGGCCCGCCGACGTGATGGGGATGGCCACCGCCGTGGCGTTCGGGCTGGTGGCCGCGGTCGGTCTCGCCCTCGGGGCGCGGCAGCGGCGGCAGCGGGTCGTGGCGGGCGCGTGCGCACTGGCGCTGCTCCTGCCGCTCGTCGCGTCCTTCAGCCGGGGTGCCTGGATCGCCACGGCCGTCGCCTGCGGGGCGCAGCTGCTGACGGCCGGCGCACGGCGTGCGGGGCGGACGGTCGCGGCGGCGGTCGCGGTCGGGGTGGTGCTGGTGGGCGGGTTCGGCGTGGGCGCCGCGGTGCTGCAGGAGCGGCTGACCAGCATCACACGGATCGCCGACGCACCGGACCAGTCGGTCGTCGACCGCTACAGCCTGTGGGTGGCGGCCACCGACATGTGGCGCGGGCACCCGGTGACAGGCGTCGGACTGAAGGCCTTTCCCGCGCACCGGGACGGGCATGCCTCGCTCGCGCTGTCCTCGGGCAGCGACACGGACGCCGCGGGCTGGGGCTTTCGGCGCCGGCCCCTGCTGACCCCGCACAACATGTATCTGCTCGTGCTCAGCGAGCAGGGCCTGCTGGGCGTGGTCACGGTGGTGGGCGGCTGGCTGGCCCTGCTCGTGTGCGCGGCCGGGCGGCTGCGCCGGGCGGGGCGCGGGCGGGACTGCGCCGTGGCGGCCTGCGGGCTGCTGCTGTGGCAGTACGTGGATTTCCTGTACGCCGACATCGGCGGACCCTCCACCGTCCTGACGGGCGTGTGCCTCGGGGCCGGCGCCTGGTGGGCACTGGCTCGCGAGGCGACCACGGGCGGGGCCGCCCAGGCGGGCCCGCGATGAGAACCCCGTCCGCCACGCCGAGGGGCACGGCCGACGACGCCTCGGGCGCGAGCGGTGCCCGCGCGGCCGAGGAGCACCAGGACCCGCGGGCCCCCGGAGCCGACACCCCCGAGACCTCCGAGACCTCCGAGACCTCCGACACCGCCTTCACGGACGCTTCCCCCGGCAGGTTCCTCGCGCGGGCGACGCTGGTCACGGCCGTGCTGTCGGTGGCCGGGGCGCTGCTCGGGCTCGGCCGTGACCAGGCGCTCGCGCACTTCTTCGGCGCCGGCGCCGCCACCGACGCGTTCCTGGTGGCCTGGACCCTGCCCGAGATGGCGTCGACCCTGCTGATCGAGGACGGGATGGCGTTCCTGCTGGTGCCCGCGTTCAGCGTGGCGCTGGCGCGGCGGGCGGCCGGGAGCGCGTCCCCCGATCCGGTGCGCGCGCTGGTCGCCGCCTCGCTGCCGCGGCTGTGCCTCGCCTTCGCCGCCGTGGCCGGCCTGCTCGTGGCCGGGGCGCCGCTGCTGGTCGGCGTCCTCGCACCCGGCCTGCCCCACCCCCGTCTCGCGGTCGCCTGCACCCGGCTGACCGCGACCTGCGTGCTGAGCTTCGGGCTGGCCGGATACTGCAGCGCGGCGCTGCGGGCCCATCGCAGCTATCTGGCCCCGGCGACGATCTACGTCACCTACAACGCCACGATCATCGCCGCCATGTTCGCCGTCGGCGCGCGCTGGGGCGTGCGGTCCGCCGCCCTCGGCGTGGCGCTCGGCGGGTGTCTCCTGGTCGCCGTGCAGGCGCCGTCCCTGTGGCGCCGGATCACCGAGCGCCCCGACCGGCCCGCCGCCGGGTACCGCCCGAACGGCGAGCAGCCGCTCACCCCCGCCCCCGCCCTCGTTCTCGCGGTCCTGCTCTTCGCCCTGTGCCGCCAGTCGCAGGTCCTCATCGAGCGCCATTTCGCCTCCCTGCTGCCCGTCGGCGCCATCTCGCACCTCAACTACGCCCAGAAGATCGGGCAGTTGCCGATGTCCCTGGCGCTGATGCTGTGCGTCGTCACCTTTCCGGTGCTGGCACGGGCCATGGCCGAGGGCGACACCCGCCGGGCCCGGGACCGTATCGAGCGGGATCTGGTGATGGTCACGGCGATCGTGCTGCTGGGCGCCGCCGAGATCTGGGCGTGTGCCCCGCAGATCGTCCAACTCCTCTTCCAGCGCGGTGCCTTCGGTGCGCAGGACACCGTGGCGACCGCCAACGTGATGCGGGTGTACACGCTCGGGCTGCTCGGGCACACGCTGGTGGGCGCGCTGGTGCGGTCGTACTTCTCGGCGGGCCGCACCACCTGGTACCCCACGGGCGTGATGGCCGTGGGCATGGTCGTCACCGCCGTCATCAGCGCCTGGACCGTGGGGATCTGGGGCGCGTGCGGCATCGCCGCCGCCAACTGCGCCGGCATCACCCTGACCGCGCTGCTCCTGCTGTGCGGGCTGGGCAGCCGCAGCGTCGCCGTGCGGGTCCGGCGCGTCGGGGTCGAACTGGCCAAACCGGTGGCCTCCGCGGTGGGCGCCGCCGTGGCCGGATTCGTCTGCGCGCGGTCCTTCGCCTCGCCGCCGGCCGCCGTCACGGCGGGCTGCCTGGGTGTCGTCGCGGTCTATCTGCCGCTGCTCTGGGCCCTCGACGTGGCCGGAGCCCGGTCGCTGGTCCCCACGGCCCTTCTCACCGTCCGACGCCTCCTGACGCGAAAGCAGAGCCATGGTCGTTGACGCTTCGGAAGCTCACCGTACGGCCGGGCAGGACCGCGCACCCGGCATCGGGGGACGGCCTCGCAGGGGGCCCGCCGCATGGGTGGCCATGTACCACTCCGTCTCGGACTCCTGGGACGACCCGTTCAACATCACCGTCTCCGCCGCCCGCCTCGCCCGGCAGCTCGCCTGGCTGCACGGCCGGGGCCTGCGCGGCGTCAGCATGCGCGAGCTGCTCGCCGCCCGCGCCCGGGGACAGGAGCGCGGGCTGGTCGGGCTCACCTTCGACGACGGGTACGCCGACTTCGCCACCACCGCGCTGCCCGTGCTGCGCCGCTGGCACTGCGGTGCCACCGTGTTCGTGGTGGCCGGGCGGCTCGGCGGCGAGAACGACTGGGAGGTGTCCGGCCCGCGCAAGCGGCTGCTCTCCGCGGACGACATCCGCCGGCTGCCGGCGCTGGGTGTCGAGGTCGCCTCGCACGGCCTCACCCACTCCGACCTCACCCGGCTCCCGGACGACGTGCTGCGCGCGGAGGTGCACGGCAGCCGCGCCCTCCTCGCCGAGCTGACCGGCCAGCACGTCCGCGGCTTCTGCTACCCGTACGGCAGGCTCGACGCACGGGTCGGAGCCGCCGTGCACGGCGCCGGCTACGGCTACGCCTGCGCCGTCACCCCCGGCCCCGACGGCGCCGGCGACCTGGCGCTGCCCCGTATCCACGTCGGGCAGGCCGACACCGGGGTGCGCCTGGAAGTGAAGCGGCGGCTTGCCCGCCCCTGGGGACGCGCCCTGGAGGCCTCATGAGAGTGCTGCACATCATCACCGGTCTCGGCGTGGGCGGCGCCGAGCAGCAACTGCGCCTGCTGCTGCGCCATCTGCCCGCGCGCTGCGACGTGCTCACGCTGACCCACCCCGGACAGGTCGCCGACGGGCTGACCGCCGACGGCGTCCGCGTCACCCACCTCGGCATGGGCGGCAACCGGGACGTCGGCGCCGTGTTCCGGCTGGCCCGGCACATCCGCGCCGGCCGCTACGACGTGGTGCACACGCACCTGTACCGGGCCTGCGTGTACGGCCGGATCGCCGCCCGCCTCGCAGGCGTACGCGCCGTGCTGGCCACCGAACACTCCCTGGGAGCCCGGCAGTTGGAGGGCCGGACCCTCACCGCCGGAATCCGGGCCCTGTATCTGGCCACCGAGCGCCTCGGCCGGGCCACGGTCGCCGTCTCCCCGACGGTCGCCGGACTGCTGCGCGGCTGGGGCGTGCCCGACCGGCGCATCCACGTCGTCCCGAACGGCATCGACGCCCACCGCTTCCGCTTCGACGAGATCCGCCGCAAGGAGGCCCGCGCGTTCTACGGACTGCGGGAGGACAACTATGTGATGGGCTGCGTCGGCCGTCTCGTCCCCACCAAGCGCTTCGAGGTGGCCGTGCGCGCGCTGGCGCTGCTGCCCCCGGACGTACGGCTGCTGCTGATCGGCGCCGGGCCCGATGAGGAGCGGCTGCGCCGGCTCGCGGAAGAGCTGGGGATCGCGGACCGGATGCTCATGACCGGCGAGCTGGCCTGCCCGCCGGATCCGCTGCTGCCGGATCCGCGCCAGGACGCACCCGACCTCCCCTCGGTGCTGTCCGCGCTGGACGCCCTCGCCGCGCCCGCCCTGGAGGAGACGTTCGGCCTGGCCGCGCTGGAGGCACTCGCGGCCGGCCTCCCCGTGCTGTACACGTCCGCCCCCGCCGTGACGGACCTGCCGCGGCAGGCGGCCCCGCGCGCCCGGCGGGTCACCGGCGGGGCCGAGGCGTACGCACGCGAACTGCTGCTGCTGCACGCGGCAGGACCCGGCGATCGAGCCGCCCCGGACGCCGTCCGGCACTACAGCATCGAGCACACCGCCCGGCACCTGATGGACGTGTACACGGCCGTCCTGTCCGGTCACGACCTGGAAGCGAGTCCCTGATGACCGACACGCCCGCACAGCCCGCGCGCCCGTACCGCCGGATCCTCGAACAGGCCTCCCGGCTGCTGCTGCGCCGGCTGATCCCGGCCGGCACCCTGCTCGGCGCCGTGGCCGGAGGCGCGTACGGCGTTCTCGAGCCGGCGCAGTACTCGGCCACGAGCTATGTCATCGCCGTACCGGCGGAGAAGTCGAGGTCCGATCCGGCGACGGCGCTCGGGTTCGCGCAGGCCTACGGCCGCGTCGCGACACAGCTCGCCGTGCTGGGGGAGGCCCAGAAGGGGGTGAGGGTGCCGGCGGCGAAGCTGCGCAGCAGCGTGCGGGCCGAGACCTCGCCCGACGCCCCGATGATCGCGATCACGGCGGTCTCCGAACGCCCCCGCCGGGCCGCCGACATCGCCAACGCCGTGTCCGGGGCGCTCACCAAGCAGGCCAACCGGACCAAGAAGGCCACCGGTATCGCCCTCGCACGGCTGTCCGGCGCCCTCGCGCCCACCGAGCCGTCCTCCGCCTCCCCGGCGCTGACCTCGCTGGTGGGCGCGTGCGCCGGCGGCCTGCTGGGCGGTCTCGCGCTGCTGGCCCGGCCGCGGCGGTCGGCGCCCGAGGGCGACCCGGGGCGCGCGCAACTGCCCGCCCCGGCAGCCGCCGTCGACGCCCAGAAGGCTCTGTGACGGCGGTGTCCGGGCGAGCGCTGTCGGTGCAGGTGTGCACCGACGACCGCGTGTTCGGGCAGCTCGCCGAGGAGTGGGGGCGCCTGCACCGGGCCTGCCGGTCGGCGACACCGTTCCAGAGCCACGCCTGGCTGCATTCGTGGTGGGTGTCGTACGGCACACCGGGCGGGCTGCGGCTCGTCCTGGTGCGCCGGCGCGGTGAACTGGTGGGCGCCGCCCCGCTGATGCGCGTGCACCGACCGTGGCCGGCGCTGGTGCCGATCGGCGGTGCCATCACCGACTTCAGCGATGTGCTCCTCGACGAGACGGCGGCCGCCGAAGGCATCCCGGCGCTGACGGACGCCCTGGCCGACCTGGCCCGCAGCGCGCTGATCGACTTCCGTGAGGTGCGGCCCGGCGGCGCGGCCGAGCGGATCTACCTCGGCTGGCGCGGTCCGCGTCACCGGGTGCCCGACTCCTCCTGCCTGGAGCTGCCCGCGCTGCCCATGGACCAGCTGATCGGACGGCTCCCGTCGGCGCGCGCCCAGCGCGTCCGCAACAAGGTGAACAAGCTGACCCGGCTCGGCGTCGCATGGCGGATCGTGCACGACGACGACACCGAGGGCGCGCTGCGCCGGCTCCTGGACCTGCACCGGCTGCAGTGGGAGGGCCGGAAGGTGACACCGGAGCACCTGCGGCCGCGGTTTCTGGAGCATCTGATCCGCTCGGCGGGCCCGATGGTCCGCTCCGACGAGGCGGTGCTCAGGGAGTTCCTGCTCGACGGCGAGGTGGTCGGGGTCGATCTGACGCTGATGTCGCGCAGCTGGGCGGGCCTGTATCTGTACGGCGTCCACCCGCGGCTGCGTGAACGCAGGACGGACGTGGCGACGATGCTGCTGCGCGCCTCGGCCGAATATCTCGGCGACGGCGAACGCCAGGTCCTGAGCCTGCTGCGCGGCGACGAGCCGTACAAGTACCGCTGGGCCCCGCAGACGGTCGTCAACCAGCGTCTGCTGCTGGCGCGCCGGCGCACCGCACCGCTGCTGGCGGCCGCCGTCGGCGACACCGTCGCACGGTGCTGGGGCCGCAGGGGGCTGCGGCGGCTCGCCGCCGGATCCACCGACAACACATGCACCGAAAACGCAAGGAAGGGAACGGCATGACAGTCTCTCGGGTCGAGTACGCCGGCCGGCAGGCGGGCGTCGATACCGCGGACGACACTCCGGATCTGCACTGTCCCGCGTGTCTGGAACGGGGAAAGCCGCTGCGCATGGTCGTCGAGGGCCGGTATCGGCTGGTCCGCTGCCGTGAGTGCCGTACGGAGTACTTCCGCGCCGACCCGGCGCTCGCCGGCTGCGACGGGCAGGCGCCGGTCAGCGAGTACTGGGAGCAGTACAAGTTCGGCCTGTACGCGAGCGACGAGGTCCGGCGCGGCTATGAGCAGCGGTACGAGGCGACGCTCGACGAGGCGGAACGCCTGACCGGACGCATCGGCACGGTGCTCGATGTCGGGTGCGGGATCGGGAACTTCGTCAGCTTCGCCCAGACCCGCTGCGACCGTGCGTACGGCGTCGACGTGGACGCCGGCGCCGTGAACATGGCGCGGTCCCGCGGACTGAGGGTGGCGCTGAGCGACGACCTGGACGCGTTGCTGCCGGACGCCTCGATGGACGCGCTCACGCTGTGGGACGTCATCGAGCATCTCTACGACCCCTTTCCCGTGCTGAACGGGGCCCTGCGGAAACTCCGTCCGGGCGGCACGGTGATTTTCGAGACGCCGGACGCGTCGTTCCCGGTGCGTCCCGTCGTTCTGGCCGTGAATGCCATGAGCCGGGGCCGGGTCGATCTGACCGGGCACATGTATTACTGGGAGCACAAGATCTATTTCACCGAGGCCGGGATGCGCGCCATTCTGAACCGGCTGGAATGCGAGGTGATCTCGGTGGAGCGCCCGACATCGCCGCGGGCGAAGATGCAGGAGATCTTCACGCGTTATGCGGACGCCTCGTGGCAGAGTCGCGCACTGGCCCACGCCTGGCCCCGGCTCGAAGGTGCGGCCCGCCGTGTCGGGCGAGGAAACAAACTCATTGTCATCGCGCAGTACACCGGCCGCGGTTGAGACGAGACGGTGATGTGCCGTCCGTCATCGCAGGGGTCGGCCGCGCGCGTCGCACGGACAGCCGGACGGCCGGGCCGGCGCCGGATCCGGCGCCGGGTTCGGCTCGTGCCCGGGTGAGGCGGGGACCGGCGGCTTCGGCCCCTCGGGCGGCGGGCGCCGGCCGGCCAGCGCCGCGCGGTAGAGGGCGGACGCCCGGGGGTTGGTGGAGCACAGCCACACACCGTGCGGGCAGTAGTCGGTGATCGTCTGGTACAGCGGCCTGTGCTCGTCGAACCACGCGAGCATGCGCAGCACGTACGACACGTTGTCGCCGTTGCGGAACAGGCCCCATTCGGGATACGAGATGGGTTTGCCGTGCGCGGTCGCGAAGTCGACCTGGTCCTTCAGGCCGTAGGGCTCGGACACCTGCTGGTCGAACGTGATCCCCGCCGGCTGGTCGTAGGAGTCCATGCCGATGACGTCGACGACGTCGTCGCCGGGATAGCACTGCGGCCACGGCACCGCGTCGGCGCCCCGGTTCGGCGCGAAGTCGAACGTGAAGTGCGCCCCGCGCACCGAGCGCATGACGGTGACGATGCGCCGCCAGTACGTCTTCCAGTCGGCCGGGTCGGGGCCGCAGCGGTGGGTGTAGGTGATGCCGTTCATCTCCCAGCCGAGCACGACGATCGTGTCCGGCACTCCCAGGGCGACGAGATGCTCGGCGAGCGTGCGGAAGTGCCGGTCGAACTCGCCGGCCGCGGCGCGTCCCAGCAGCTGCTTCACCTCCGCGTCCGGGAGGTGGTCCTCGTTGCGTTCCATCATCGGGACGTTGAGCACGAGGAGCCGGTCGTCCTTGCCCCGCCGCCACTGGGCCCAGCTGTCCAGGAAGCCCGGCGCGGCCTCGATGTTGCTCCACACGTCCCCCGCCAGATAGGTGTGGCCCACGCGCACCTCGGAGTGGTCGAGCCAAGCGCTGAGTCCCTGCATGCGCAGCACCCCGAGGGGCCCGTAGTTGAGGTAGGCGCCGAACGCGGGCGGGGGCGCCGCCGGCCCCGGGGAGGGGCCTTTCGCCCCGTTCGCGGGGCACGCCGAGGCGAGGGACCGCACCGCCGGGGGGCAGTGGCGCTCGGCCAGGTCCGCCGTGGAGCCGGCCTTGAGGGCCGGGTTGGGAAGGACGGTCGCTGCCGCGAACACACCTGCGGCGAGGAACGTCACTCGCCTCAGGGATCGCAGACGCTCGGGCGTCATTCCCACTCCTTCGGTGCGGCGGTGTCCTGATGACCGGGCACAGCCATATATACGCTCATTGCACCAATTGAGTCGGACGGCTCGGCGTCGATGGGCCACACGGACGACCGGACGATGCGGCCTTCCGGCGGGTGCCGGACGCGAGGCGCCCGGCACCCGGGGAACGAGTGCCTGTCGGGGCGCTAGCGCTGGGACGTCGCCTTGCCGCGCCGGTACAGGACGGTTCCGGCGACCAGCAGCGCTCCGCTGGCGGCCATGGCCGCGATGGTGCCCTCCGCGCCGGTGTGGGGCATCTGGGGCCTGTGGTGGTGGTGATGGTGCGGGGGCCTGTGGTGGTGGGGCTTGTGGTGGTGGACGGGGTGGACGTGGTGGTGCGGCGGCTTGGGCGCCCGGGTCGGCTTGGGCGGCTCGTCCTCGCCGTAGTTGCTGCCGTAGGAGGAGTGATCCGAGTCGTCGTCGCCGTAGTTGCTGCCGTAGGAGGAGTGGCCCGAGTCGTCGTCGCCGTAGTTGCTGCCGTACGAGGACTTCTTGCTCGAGTCGTCGTCCCTGCAATCACTGCCGTAGGAGGACTTGTGATCCGAGTCGTCGTCGCCGTAGCTGCTGCCGTACGAGGACTTCTTGCTCGAGTCGTCGTCGCCGTAGTTGCTTCCGCCGTCGTTGCCGGAGGAGGACGTGCGACTGGGGGTGGCTTGGGTGGTGTAATTCGGGGCCGAGAATTTCTCTGTCATCTCGCGCGCCATCTGCATGGCACTGTCCGCGCGTTCCATAGCCTTCTCGGCGCTCGACGCACCCGGGAAATCCCATTGCGTCACATCGTCCGCCAGAGCAGCGTATGAGTCGGCCCCTGTCGTGTACGGATCGGAGTCCGCGAACGCCCAGCCGCCACACAGAGACAGGGCGCCTGTCGCGGCTGCGGCCACGACCAATCCCTTGGTCAGGGTCTGTCGCACTCTTTGTCTTCCTCTCAGGGGGATCGAAAAGCCGGCTCTGCAGCCAGATGAAGGGGGCACGTTCAAACGTGCCACCACCAGCGGACTGTGAACGAAATATGGAGGCCCGAGGAAACAGGGTCGCGTGAATCGCCTGAGAATTCACCCGTTCGCCCGCCCGCCCCACCCGGATTCACCGGACGGACCCACCGGACGGACCCGCCGACCGGGCTCATCCGCCGTAGAGCGCTTCGATCTGCTCCGCGTACGCGGTCGTCACCGCCTGCCGCTTGACCTTCAGGGACGGGGTGAGCAGCCCGTTCTCCTCACTGAACTCGCCCTCGACCAGAGCGAAGGCACGGATCGACTCGGCGCGTGAGACCGCCTCGTTGGCGTGGTCCACGGCCCGCTGCACATCGGCGCGCATCCGCGGGTCTTTCACGACGTCCGCCATCGGAGTGTCCGGGGGCATTCCGCGGACCGACAGCCAATGGGCCACCGCCTCGGGATCGAGCGTGACGAGAGCCGCGACGAAGGGCCGCCGGTCGCCGACGACGAGGCACTGGCCGACCGGCGTGCGGCTGCGCAGCCGGTCCTCCAGGACGGCCGGCTGGACGTTCTTGCCGCCGGAGGTGATGAGGATGTCCTTCTTGCGGCCGGTGATGGTGAGATAGCCGTCCTCGTCGAGCGAGCCGAGGTCGCCGGTGGCGAACCAGCCGTCGGCGAGCACCGCGTCCGTGGCCGCCGCGTCGTTCCAGTACGCCCCGAACACGACCCCGCCCTTGACCAGGACCTCCCCGTCGTCGGCGATGCGGACCCAGGTGCCGGGGACGGGCAGGCCGACCGTGCCGGGGCGCGGCTCCAGCGGCGGGACGATCGTGGCGGCGGCGGTGGTCTCGGTCAGTCCGTAGCCCTCGTAGACGACGATGCCGGCCGCGTGGAAGAACAGGTTGAGGTCGCGGTCGAGCGGGGAGCCGCCGCTGATGGCGTAGCGCGTCCGGCCGCCCAGCTCCTGGCGGATGCGGCGGTAGACCAGCAGGTCGTACAGCGCCCAGGCGGCGTACAGACCGATCCCCGGACCCTTGCCCGTGCCGAGGAACCTGCTCAGGTACGCCTCCCCGAAGCGCACCCCGACACGCTCCGCGCGGTCGAAGGACGCACCCCGGCCGATCTTCTCGGCGGTGGCCCGCCCGGTGTCGTGGATCTTCTCGAAGAGATACGGCACCCCGACCAGGAAGGTGGGCCGGAACTCCTTGAGCAGCGGGCGCAGTTCGTCCGGCTTGACGCTCGGGCAGTGCCCCAGCTCGATCCGGGCCAGCAGGCACGCGATCTGCAGGGTGCGGCCCAATATGTGTGCGAGCGGCAGGAAGAGGAGGGTGGACGCGGTCTGACCGGTGACCTCCTTGAAGACCGGGTGGAGCAGCTCCACCGTGTTGGCGGCCTCGGCGCGCAGGTTGGCATGGGTGAGCGCACAGCCCTTGGGGCGTCCGGTGGTGCCGGAGGTGTAGCAGATCGTGGCCACCGTCTCGGGCGTCAGCGCCGCACGGCGCTTCGCGACCTCCTCGTCGCGCACGTCCCGGCCGAGGGCGACGAGTTCGGCAGGCCCCTCGGCGTCGAGCCGCCACACGCGCGGGGGTTCGGCGTGGCCGGCCGTGCCGGCGCCGACCGTCTCGGCGTTCGCGGCGGTCTCGACGACGACGAGACGGGCGCCGCAGTCGCGGACGATCCACTCCACCTGCTCGGCGGAGGAGGTCGCGTAGACGGGGACGGTCCGGCCGCCGGCGGCCCAGATCGCGAAGTCCAGGACCGTCCACTCGTAGCGGGTGCGGGACATCACGGCGACGCGGCCGCCGGGTTCGAGTCCGGCGGCGATCAGCCCCTTGGCGACGGCGGTCACCTCGCGGGCGAAGTCCGCCGCGGTCACCGGGCGCCAGACCCCGTTCTCCCGGCGGCGCAGGACCACGGCGCCCGGAGCCTCGGCCGCGTTGACGAACGGGATGTCGGCGATGCTGCCGCCGGCGCTCCTGGCCACCAGGGCAGCGGTGCGCACCTCGCGCACCGTGCCGGTCTCGTCCCGGACCAGCTCCAGGGGCGTACGCGCCGTCAGATCGGCGCGCCGCCGAGCCTGTCTCAGATCCCTGCGTACGCCCATGACGGCTCCCGGTCGCGGCGGTTCGGCCGACGGCTTGCGGATCGTGCTCATACAGGACTTACCGCGAAGTCAACTTACTCGCGCGTAGAAACTGGTCAATGGGTCCGGCGAGAGGAATCGCAACAGGCGTTGCCCCGAATGGGCGGGTGGTCCGCCGAATTCCCGAGATGGCTGTGACGCATCGTCTGACCAGGAGAGACTCAGCGATTCTGACGGATCGTCGGACGGTCGACGTGCTTGATCGGTTGCAGACGGTGACGGGTGATTTCACGGTGGGCACAAGATCCGACGCATCATCGAAAGGAACATCCCATGGGTGGTCTGCCCGTCCGGCGCATCGCGTGCACCACGCTCTGCGCCGCCCTCCTGGCCGGCGTCACCGGCCCGGCCGCCGTCGCGGCCGACTCCACCCGCGAGCGCGTCCACGCGGCCTCCCACGCGCCCGTCCCCGGCGCGGACGCGCTCCTCGTGCAGATCCAGCTCCTCGCCAACCTCGGGATCGTGCTCACCCCGGTCACCAACCTGCTGAACGCGGTGCTCAAGGCCGACAACGGCCAGCTCCCCACCGACCAGGCCACCTCGCTCGTCCAGGCTGCCAAGGACGCCATCGCCAAGGTGACGGCGGCGGCGCCGGCCGCGGGCCCGCTGTCCCCGCACACCAAGCCGGCCCCGGGCTGGCACTCCTCGCCCACCACGTCCGACGGCAAGTCCCTGGCGGCGGACGCCGCGGCGCGGGCCGACCTCGCGAGCGACGCGCTCGCCAACCTCACCAAGGCGCTGGACACCCTCCTGAAGGCCGTCACCTCCGGCAACGCGAGCCAGGTCGTCCCAGCGGTCACCGGAGTGCTGACCGGCCTCGTCAACTACCTCGCCGCCGTCCTGCTCTCCGGTGGCCTGCCCGCTCCCAACCTGCCCGGACTGCCGGCGCTGCCCTCGCTGCCGGGACTGCCGACCGTCTGACGCGGCACTGATGGGGGGCCGCACACGGTGGCGGCCGTGTTCGAGGGACGTCGCGGGGCGGCGTCCCTCGAACGTGTCCCTCGACAAGTTCACCGGGTACGTGTCGTGGCTGATCATGACCCGTTGGTGGGACTTCTGGACCGGCTGAGCCCACCCGGCACCCGCGCACCGGCCCCGGCCGCGACGCTCTCGTCACCGGTACGGCGGTCACCGGTCCGGCCGCACCCGCGGTGACCGGGAGCGCCGTCCGGCGGTTACCGCCTAGGACAACCGAACCGGACGAGGAGTGAACGATGGTTCCAGGTGTCGGCGCAGTGCCGGAGGGCGGGCAGCACGCCACGCCCGCCGCGGACCAGGGCAGAACACGGCGGGACGTGACGCGGGGACTGCTCTCCTCGGCCGTCGCCGTGGCGCTCGCCCCGGCGGCCGCGGCCTGCGGGCGCAAGGCGCACGCCCCGGACGACGGCCGGCGGGCCACCGCCTTCGAGGAGACCTACCGGGGCCGCCGCATCCGCGGCACCGAGGTGCGCGCCGCCCGCCGCACGGCCGTCGGCGGCGCCCAGTGGGAGGTCACCATCGACGGCCGACCGCTGCATCTGATGCGCCGGGCCGACGGCAGCTGGCTGAGCATGGTCGACCACTACCGCTCGTATCCGACCCCGCTCGCCGCGGCCCGCGCCGCCGTCGACGAACTGGGCCCGGACGAGCAACTGCACGACCTGGCACCGGGACCGATGGGCGAAGGGCCGATGCACACGGAGGGCGGGCATGGCGTACACGCGTAAGAACGTCAACAGGCTGACCGCAGGCGAGCGGCGTCGGCTCGTCGAGGCCCTCCTGGAGGTCAAACGGCGCGGTGAGTACGACGAGTTCGTGCGCCTGCACATCGAGTACAACACCCCCGACGGCGAACGCGGTCTGCGCACCGCCCACATGACCCCCTCCTTCCTGCCCTGGCACCGCAAGCTCCTGCTGGATCTGGAGGAGGCGCTGCGCCGGGTGGACGACTCGGTGACGATGCCGTACTGGGACTGGACGCGTGAGCGCACGACCACCTCCGTGCCCTGGACCGACGATCTGCTCGGCGGCAACGGACGGCGCTCGGACCGGCAGGTGATGTCCGGTCCGTTCGCCTACCGGTCGGGCTACTGGAAGCTCACCGAGAACGTGACGGACCGGCACTACCTCACCCGTGACCTCGGCCGCGCCGCCAACCCGATCCAGCTGCCGACCGGCCAGGACCTGGAGTCGGCCCTGGTCGACCCGGTCTACGACACGGCGCCCTGGGACTCGACGGTCACCCGGGGGTTCCGCAACAAGCTGGAGGGGTGGGGGCCGGGCCGGGGCAGCGTCTCCTGGCGCAACCACAACCGGGTGCACCGCTGGATCGGCGGGGTGATGCTCGGCGGCGCCGCCGTCAACGACCCCGTCTTCTGGCTGCACCACTCCTTCGTCGACCTGCAGTGGACCCGCTGGCAGCAGCGGCACCGCGAGCACCGCTACCTGCCCGCCGTGCCGCCCGGCACGCGCGACGCCCAGCACGGCCGGGTCGTGGCCCGCAACGAGCGGCTGCCACCGTGGGACGTGACCCCGGACGAACTGGAGGACATGAGCGGGGTCTACCAGTACGTGTGAACCCCGAAGCAGCGCCAGGAACCCCGGTGCCCAGGTTGCCGGGGCTCTTCTCGTGTGTGCGACGGCCACCCCGACCAGGCTCCGCCCGCTCCCGGTTCACCGACAGTGTTCGCTTCGCCGTTCGAGGCGTCACACGTCCCGTTGAAAAGCCGGCGACACGGCAACCTCCGCCCGCTGCACGGCTCTCCGTTGATCAAGTCTGAGTCTTCTGCGAAGGAGACGCCCCTGTGCGAATTTCTGACATTCAGCGCTGTGAAGTGCGGCCCGGACGCCTCGTCGAGTGGACGTTGAGCCCGGCGACCGTCGCGACCGCGGCAGCGCTGCCGCCGGATCCGCGGCCGCCGGCGTACATCCAGGAGTCGCACATCAGAACCGCCCGTTCGGTGCGCGAGGACGGACTGTTCGTGCCGACCTGGATCGGCACGACCTTCGACCTGCCGGGCCGAGCCGACCTCGACGCACTGGAACGGGCCCTGCGCGGCTGGACGCTGCGGCACGAGACGCTGCGCAGCGGCTTTCGATGGGCCGGCGACGACATGCACCGGTTCACGCTCGACGAGGACGATGTGTCCCTGCACCGCGAGGTGGTCGGCGACTTCGCCGACGCGGACACCCTGATCCGTTACCTGCAGGACCGGTTCGACGTCGCCGCGGACGCGCTCGGCTGGCCGAACTTCATCTACACGGCGGTCGTACGCGACGACTCCACCAGCGTGTTCCTGGCGTTCGACCACACCAACGTCGATGCCTACTCCCTGCAGCGCATCCCGGACGAGATCCACGAGCTGTACCTCACGGGCGTCACGGGCCGGCCCCTGACCGCGGCGCGCGTGGGCAGTTACGTCGACTTCTGCGAGCTGGAGCGGGCGAACGCGGACGGCATCGACGACACGCACGCGATCGTCGCCCGCTGGCGGGAGTTCATCGCCCGCGGCGACGGCACCCTGCCGGACTTCCCCGTCGACCTCGGTCTGCGCCCCGGTGGCCCGCTGCCCGCCCAGAAGCTGATGCGCGAGCCGCTCGTCGACGCCGACGCCGCCGCCGGGTTCGAGGCGTACTGCCGGCCCTACGGCGGCAGCATGGTGGGCATCCTCGCCGCGACCAGTCTGATCGTGCACCAGCTCGGCGGGCAGCCGGTCTACCGCACGGTCGTGCCGTTCCACACCCGGGTGAAGTCCGCGTGGTCGGACTCCGTGGGCTGGTACGTCGGCGGCGCACCGATCGAGGTGCCCGCGGCACCGGACTTCGACGGCGCACTCGCCGCGGTCCGCGCCGAGTTGCAGGCCAACCGCTCGCTGGCCCGCATTCCGCTGGCCCGCGTACTGCGGCTGCTCGGCGCGGACTTCCGGCCGACCTCGCCCGATCTGTACTCGATCGTCTCGTACGTGGACGCCCGCGACGTCCCCGGCTCGCGGCGCTGGTCGGAGCAGAACGCGTACGGGCTGCTCCGGGTGTCGTACGGCGACCAGGTGTGCGTCTGGGTGACCCGGCTGCACGAGGGCCTGTGGCTCGCCTGCCGCTATCCGGACACCGACGTCGCGTACAAGAACATGCGGCGGTACGTCGAGGCCCTACGGGATCTCATCGTCTCCGTGCCCGCGCACGACCGCGTCCTGGCCACGGAACCGACCTTTTCTTAATACCGGCGGGATGCCGTCGAGATAGCGGCGGGCACCGGCGCGGACAACTGCCGCTTTCGGCATTTGTGTTGATGCACCGGATCACAATCCGCAACGTCGGGGCGGTAGTTGCTCTCCACTCGAAGATCCTTTGTCCTCATGTCCCCTTTTGGACACGGATATCCGGCAAAGTGGAATACCGCGTATCGCTACTGGTAGTGTTCGCTCAGTCACGGTAGGCAATCAGCCTCGATGTCCAATGCATAGGAAGAACCGAGGGTTCCATGCGCAAGCTTCAGCAAGTCGTGATCGCAGCAGTGGCGGCCGGCGGCCTGGCCGGCGTCGGTGCCGGCGCGGGCGCCGCCTACGCCCACGGTGGCAGCGAGGTGAAGGTGAACGACAGCTACCGCCCGTACCAGGAGTGCAGCCCGCAGACGGTGGCCGACGGCAGCCTCCCGGTCAGCGTGCTCGGTCTCTCGCAGACCCTGGACACCACCTGCGGCCAGTTCAACAACGCCTTCACCGGCAGCTGAGGTCGACGGCGTCCTCACGCGCGACGCCTTCCGTGGAACCCTTCGGGTCACCCTCCGAAGGGTTCCCTGCACGCTCGGCCGGTCGCCCGGCCCTCCAGGACCAAGTCGGGGCCGGGTACGGCCGGTTCGTGGCACGCGGTGCCCGGGCGCCCCTCACAAAGGAAGCGCATCACATGCTCAGTAGAAAGAAGATCGCGGCCGTCTCGGGGCTGCTCGGCGGCCTCGCCGTGACATGCGCCGGCATCACCCCGGCGTTCGCCGCGGCCGACCCGGGTGCCTGCAAGCGTGACATCCAGGGCAACGTCACCTGCATCCAGCGGATCGAAGGCGAGATCCCCGAGGACGGCGTCATCCCCCACCAGGACAACTGCATGCCGATGCAGCCGCTGACGCTGCCCGCCGCCCTGGGGAACGGCACCATCAAGTACGGGCCCGAGGTGACCTGTTCCACGCCGCCGCGCGACAAGGGCGACACGAAAATGGAATTCCCCGGCCTGCTGGACTGAGCCGCCGGGTGTGGAATCTCCCGTTGATCGACTTGTTGAACATCGCGCCGTAAGCCGACACGACGTATGACCAAAGATCCCGATTTGCTACCTATTGTGTGTATATGCTCACTCCAGGTAGTCAACCAGGGCTGCGTGCCCGGGCAAGAAAGGGTCAATCATGCGTAAGTTTCAGCGTGCGGCTGTCGTAGCGGCGGCGCTTGCTGGTCTGTCCACCCTCGGCGTCGGTGTCAGCTTCGCCGGCGGTAACGACGACGACACCCCGCAGCAGATCACCGCGGTGGCCAACTCGTCGGCCAACGCCTTGGCCACGTACGGCAGCACCTTCGGGCACCCGTACGGCGGCCCGCAGCAGGGTCACGAGGACGCCGCACCCCAGGAGGGTTACGGCAACGGCGGCGGCTACTCGGCTCCCGGTAACGACCAGCAGTAAGACCTGAGACCACAGAGGTCCACGATGCGCAGGTGTGAACGCGTGCAGCGGTCGTAGCGCATCGGCATTCATTTGGAACGCGATATGCACATCGTACGAACGGTACGTCCCTGTCCCGGACCAACTCGGATTGTTCTCCGGTGTGCTGAGTAATACCTCATGGCGAAGGCAGCCCGGACGCGCGTCAGACCCCCTCAGGGTGCGTGTCCGGGCTGCGGCAATGCCGCCGCCGGACGCATCCGAAAATGCGCCCAGGCGCTGGTCCCCACTTTCGACCTTCTCCAAGGCCCGGGTGTACGCCGGAAATCGGCGAACACCCGGGCCTGAAGTGCAAAGGAGCGCAGCACATGTTCACTCGGCAGAAGATCGCGACCGTCACGGGGCTCGTCGGAAGTCTCGCCGTGATCTGCGTCGGTGCCGCACATGCGCACACCGACGGCCCGAAGCGCGACTGCAAGATCACCACCCAGGGCGACACCATCTGCACGCGTAAGAGCGAGACCCGTATCGACAAGCACGGCAAGCACATCGTGCATCAGGCGCAGGACTGCTCGGTCGCCGACCGGCCGCGCCTGGTGCTGCCGGACGGCGAACTGCTGGGCGGCGGCTCCAAGAACGTCGGGCCGGTGGTGAACTGCTCCAACGAACTGAAGCTGCCCAAGGGCTTCAAGAAGCCTCATTTCGCAGGGCCCCACATCGAGTTCTGACGCGCGACCGGAAAATGCCGGACCGGGATCGTCCCGGTCCGGCATCTTCGCTTTCCGGGGCAGGGGCTGCCGGTTTCCGGGAGCGGGACCTGCCGCGGACATGGAATTCCCCGGTGTCCCGGCCTGAGGCCGGGACACCGGGGAAGGGGGTCCTGCTTACCTACTACTTGCCGACGCTGTTGTTGCAGCCCATGCTCGAGCCGAGCGACGACTCCTGCGCACCGGAGTTGCCCTCGCCGTTGAGCGCGTTGCCCAGCGCGCCGTTGAGGATGCCGACCTCGCCGAGGACGTCGGCGTTGAGGTCGTGGGACCTGCAGGTGGTGCTCTGCAGGACGCTGAAGCGGCCGCCGCCGTGGCCGCCGCCGTCCTGGCCGCCGGCGTGTGCCGTGCCGCCCAGGAGTCCGATGCTGCCGATTGCGGCGACCAGAACGGCAGCCGTGCGGAGCTTGTGCATGTCATCTCCGGTGGAAGAGAAGTGGATGCGATCCGTGAGAGATCGACTTCGTGCGGTTATGGAGGCTAATACGGAATATCCGAAGACAACAGCGACGCGCCGAATTCCATAATTCTTGTCACTCTGAATGCTCAATAGTGCGCAAAAACAATCCCGGCACCGAGTCCGAGGCTCGATGCCGGGATTATTTTCTGTTTGGCCGCCTGTGTGGCTTTATGCCTTAGAAGGCGCTGTTGCTGCAGCCCATCGTCGAGCCGAGGTGGGTGGCCTGGGCGCCCGGGTCGCCCTCGCCGTTGAGCGCGTTGCCCAGCAGGCCGTTGAGGATGCCGACCTCGCCGAGGACGTCCAGGTTCAGGTCGTGCGACTTGCAGTTGGAGCTCTGCAGGACGCTGAAGCGCCCGCCGCCGTCGCCGCCCTTGCCGCCTTCCTGGCCGCCCGCGTGCGCCGTGCCGCCCACGAGTCCGATGCTGCCGATTGCGGCGACCAGAACGGCGGCCTTGCGAAGCTTGTGCATGTCATCTCCGGTGGAGTGAAGGGGTTGCGATCTGTGGTGGATCGCGTTCTTACAGTTACGGGAGATTAATAGGAAATAACCCAAAACGGACAGCGACGCGCCGAGTTCATGATCTGTTGGTGAAAGCACTCGAAAGCCGTATTCGTACGAAAACGGGCCCTTCGAGGGTGTTCCTCGAAGGGCCCGCTCCGGGCTTCGGAGTCCGATTGTCGGATGGTCTCAGTGCACGGCGTTGGCGAGGGCGTTCGACTGCGTGTTGCCCTGGGAGCACTCGATGCCATGGGTGTCGGCGGCGGCGAGCAGGGCGACCGGGACGTTCGCGCCCAGCAGGGACTGCGGGCTGCACTCCTGGGACGGGCGGAAGAGGTTGGCCTGGGTCGCGGAGCTCTGCCCCGGGGCCGCTTGGGGGGAGATCTGCGGGTTGATCTGGGGGCTCAGGTCGGGGTTGATCTGCGGGGTGACCTCGGCGCCCCGCTGCGGCCCCTGCGGCGCCTGCTGGCCGTAGCCCTGCGCGGTGGCCTGAGCGGAGGACGCCGCGGCGGCCTCGGCGTCCTGCTGCGAAACGGGGGGTGGATAGGCGCCGTTGTAGGTCGGAGCGGCGGCGGAGCTGGGGCCGGCGCCGACGGCGGACAGACCGCCGGCTGCTGCGACGATGAGCGCGACTTGCTGAAGCTTGCGCATGGAACCCTCGGCCCTTCATTGACCTGTGCACGGAACGTTTCAAAATGCTGGTGAGCCAGTGCAGTTGTTGTTGTGGTGGCTGCCCTGTGCGGTTGCGACGGACCATCGCTCTGGCCCAGTGGGGAACGAGGGAAAGGGGGCGGCGGACACGGTGTTCCGGGCTCTGATCACCCATTTGCCCCAGGTCCTGTGCGCCGCGGCGCCACGTTCCGAACGCCTCTGCAATCATGCACCGGGGCATCCGGCCGTCAATGGCAAATGGGTGATGGGGTTTCAAGTCCCGTGACCGGCACGGGGGAAAAGTCGTTGCCAGCTGGGAGAGGGCAGCGATCATGGATCACGGAGGGGCAAGGAATTCGCTGTCGGCTCCCGCGTGAGTCCGTGCGCAGCCCGGTAGTTACCCCGGTAAAGGCGCAGTACGAACATCGGACTGGACGCACATGAGACTGCACTGAAATACAACGGATTTCCTGTCCAGGTTTCGAAGGGCCGAGGGTTCCATGCGCAAGCTTCACAAGGCCGCTGTCGTCGCGGCAGCGGCCGGCGGTCTGACCGCCATCGGCGCCGGCGTCAGCCATGCCGACGCTCCCGTCGGATACGGTGCCGCTCCAATGTCGGCTCCCGAGTACCCCGCACCGCAGTACGCGGCTCCCCAGTACGCGCCGTACGCGCCACCGCAGTACCCGGCTCCTCAGTACGCGCCACCGCAGTACGCACCGCCTCAGTACGCGGCTCCCCAGTACGCGCCGCCCCCGCCGAGCGGTCCGACCGCGGCCGCGACGAGCCACTCGCGGGGCTACGCCCAGGTCGCCGCCCCGCAGCCGTACCCCCAGCCGATGATGCAGGCCCCTCCGCCGCCGCCCGCGCCGCCGCAGGCGCCGACCGGATACGCCACCGCCTCGGCCTCGTCGGGGGGCTCCGCGCAGGCCTCGAACTCGCCGTACGGTCCGCAGCAGACGGCCGCCCCGCAGTACGCGCAGCCGGCCCCTGCTCCCCAGCAGGCGCAGGTCGTGCCGCAGGTCAGCCCGCAGTCCGCGCCGGAGGTCATGCCGCGCGTCGCTCCGCAGGTCGCCATGCCGCAGACCTTCGGCGCCGCGGACGGTCCGCCGAAGGTCGCCCCGCAGGTGAACCCGTCGGTGAACCCCCAGGTGAACCCGCTCGTCAACCCGCTGCTCGCACCGGACACGCCGCAGGCGCCCGGGCTCGGCCTCGGCCAGGTCGCGGCACCGCCCGTCGGCTCGCTCGGGCTGCCCCGCCTCGGCTGATCGCCTCCGGCGACGTCCGCCGCCCCTACTCGATCTGCTGCAGATCGCATCCGCTCGACCAACGGAGAAGTAATGCGCACGTTTCACAAGGCCGTCCTCGTGGGCGCCATGCTCGGAAGTGTCGGCTCCCTCGGCGTCAACACCGCCTTCGCGCACGGCGAGCCCGGCCACGACCTCGAGGTCACGCAGGCCACCGAGTGCCGCTCGCACGACATGAACATCAATGTGCTCGGCAGCGTCGGCGCCGTCAACGGCCTGGCCGGCAACCTGCTGAACGGCGAAGGGTCCCCGGGCGCGCAGCCCACCAACCTCGGCTCGACGATGGGCTGCAACAGCAAGGCCCTCTGACCGACGGCGCCGCACCCCGAAGTCGCGCGGCTACGGCGGCGGACGGACGGTGGCTCGCAGCGCCGCGGCGACCCGGTGGCCACCGGACAGCGCCGGACCCTCCCCGTGGACACAGGGGGAGGGTCCGGCGCTTTGCTCGTGCGCGGCGCCACCGTCCGCCGGCGGCCGTACCGCCTGCGGGATCAGGGCGGCAGTCGTACCGGAGACCCCGCCAGATGGGCCTGGATGTCCTCCACGGCCTGGCGGTAGCACGTCGTGTAGTTGGCCTGGGAGACGTAGCCGAGGTGGGGTGTGGCGAGGAGGCGGGGAGCGGTGCGCACCGGGTGGTCGGCGGACAGCGGCTCGATGTCGAAGACGTCCAGGCCGGCCCCCGCGATCCGGCCCTCGTGCAGCGCGGCCAGCAGGGCGTCCTGGTCGACGACGGCCGCGCGCGAGGTGTTGACGAGGTAGGCGGTCGGCTTCATCAGGGCGAGTTCGGCGGCGCCGACGAGCCCCCGGGTGCTCTCGCCGGATGCCGCATGGACGGAGACGAAGTCGCTGTCGGCCAGCAACTCCTCCTTGGCGGAGATGAGTTCGACCCCCGCCCGTGCGGCGCGCTCCTCGGTGAGGTTCGGGGTCCAGGCGCCGACCCGCATGCCGAAGGCGAGCCCGACCCGGGCCACCCGGCTGCCGATCCGGCCGAGTCCGAGCAGGCCCAGCCGCCGGCCGTGCAGGTCGGCGCCGACGGTGGACTGCCAGGGGCCGTTCGTCCGCAGTGCGGTGCTCTCCTCGACGATCCCGCGGGCCAGACCGAGCAGCAGGGCCCAGGTCAGCTCGACCGGTGGGGTCCCCGAGCTGTCCGTGCCGCACACGGCGACGCCATGGGCCTCGGCGGCGGCGCGGTCGATGACGGTGTTGCGCAGACCGGAGGCGATCAGCAGTTTCAGCCGGGGCAGGCGCGCGAAGAGAGAGCCGGGGAAGGGGACGCGTTCGCGCAGCGTGACGACGATGTCGCAGTCGGCGAACTGGGTGGCCACAAGAACGCCCTCCCGAAGGAGGGCGGACAGTGGGCGCCCCCGGCAGGACTCGAACCTGCGGCCAAGCGCTTAGAAGGCGCCTGCTCTATCCACTGAGCTACGGGGGCCTGGTGTGGCGGCGTGCGCGCCGGACGCCCTGATCGGGCTGATCCGTGACGCGGCCCGGGGACAAGGATAGGGCTCCCGGTTCCTTGACCCCGTTGCTTCGCCTCCGTGGCTCGATGTGGAGGTTCGGTGAAGCGGTCCTGATAATCGCAGGCAGGTGCGATTCGTGCATCGCTTTTGGCGTCTGACGCCCCGGGTGTTGTGCACTCGTTATGCCTGGACTGTGCCCGCGCCCCAATGGTTCCTTCCGTCTGTTCTGTCCTCTCGGCACGCAGACATGTCTATATGCTTCAGAATTCCCCCAAAGTTGGGCATTCTTCGCATGTGGTGACCTTGGACGTACGGCCTCAGCTGCTCGACACACTCTCCGCTCTGCGCGACCGTGTCGCCGCCACACGCTTTCCGCTGCCCCTGCCCGGGGCCGCACGCGCGCGTGCCAACCGCGACGAACTTCTCGCACAACTCGACGACTATCTGGTGCCCCGCCTGCGCGAGCCGGACGCGCCGTTGCTCGCCGTCGTCGGCGGATCCACCGGCGCGGGGAAATCCACGCTGGTCAACTCCCTCGTCGGGAGACGGGTGAGCGAGGCGGGCGTACTGCGGCCCACGACCCGCACCCCCGTCCTCGTCTGTCATCCGGACGACCATCACTGGTTCAGCACCATGCGCGTGCTCCCCGAGCTGACGCGCGTGTGGGCGGCCGAGCAGGACCCCGTCGACGATCTCCTGCTGCCCGCCCGCGAGGAGCCCGCGCGCGTGCTGCGCATCGAGACCGCCGAAACCCTGCCGCGCGGGCTCGCCCTCCTCGACGCACCCGACATCGACTCCCTGATCGCCGACAACCGCGCCCTCGCCGCGGAGCTGATCTGCGCCGCCGACATCTGGATCATGGTCACGACGGCGACCCGCTACGCCGACGCCGTCCCCTGGCATCTGCTGCGCACCGCCAAGGAGTACGACGCCACCCTCGTCACCGTGCTGGACCGGGTGCCCCACCAGGTCGTCTCGGAGGTCTCCCGGCAGTACGGCGCCCTGCTCACCAAGGCCGGGCTCGGTGACGTACCCCGCTTCACGGTGCCCGAGCTGCCCGAGTCCGCCTGGGGCGCCGGGCTGCTGCCCGCCACCGCGGTCGCCTCCCTGAAGAACTGGCTCGTCCACCACGCCCAGGACACCGCCGCCCGACAGCAGGTCATCGCCCGTACGGCGTACGGCCTGCTCGACTCGCTCCAGTCCCGCATGCCCGAACTGGCCAGCGGCGCCGCCGCCCAGTACGCCGCCGCGCTCCGGCTCACCTCTGCCGTGGACGCCGCCTACGACGGTGAGCACGCGCGCGTGCGCGGCCGTCTGCACTCCGGTGCGGTGCTCGCCGGGGACGCGCTCAAGCGCTGGCGGGCCTTCCCCTTGGACTGCACGCCCGGTGAACTCCTCGACGCGCTCGTGGAGAGCCTGGCCGCGCTGCTGCTGTGCTCCGTCACCGCCGCCGACGAGCGCATCGACGAGGCCTGGCGCCATGAGCCGGCGGCCGAGGCCCCGGGCCTCGCCGACCGCGGCCTTTCCCTGGAGAGCGCCGAGCACCGCATCGGCCTCGCGGTACGGCGCTGGCGGCGCGAGATGGAGGAGTACGCCGAGGACGAGGTGCGGGTGCTGGAGCGTACGTCAGCGCCCGATCCCGAGATCGTCACCGCCGTCGTCGCCACCGCGCTGCTCGGCGGGCGCCGGGCGCGCAACGCGAGCGAGGGGCTCGCCGACAGGATGGGCGCCCAGGGCGCGCTGCGACTGCGCGAGAGGTCGGGGCGCCTGCTGACCGAATACGTGGACCGTGTCATGCACGCCGAACGCGAGCGGCGACTCGCCGCGCTGGAGGCCCTCGATGTCCATCCCGGGCCCCAGGCCGAACTCATCGCCGCCCTGTCCGTACTGCAGAAGGAGAGGTGACCGGTGACCTCCGCCACTGATCAGGACCACATGGAGAACACCGACCACATGCCGCCTACTGAGCACAGCGGTCACATGAACTCCGAGGCCGTGAACCTCGCAGAACGTGGCGACCTTCGAGGAGAGCCGCTGTCCCCGAGCCCGGGGGCTCCCGGCGACGCCGCCGTCGAACCGGCGACAGGCACCACGGGCGGTGCCGCCACCGCCACCACCGCCGTCGTCGTCCCGGAACACCGGGCCGAGGACCACGGTCCGCGCTCCGCACCGGGCGTCGCGGCGGTGGGCACGGACGCGGGCGGACGCAGCCCCCGGGCCGAGGACGGCGGTGCGGACGACGACGAGGCCCGGGGCGCCGGCCCGGCGCGCCGGCGGCTCGCACGCGGGAGAGGGGAGGACGGGGCCCAAGAACCGCAGCTGCGCGGGCTGACGCCGGACGCGGTCCGCGAGTGGGAAGCGGCCTGTGAGCGGGAAGCCGTCCGTGAGCGGGAAGTGTCCCGGGACCGGGAAGTGACCCGTGACCGGGAGGCGATCCGTGAGCGGGGGGCGATCCGTGAGCGGGAAGTGGTCCGTGCGCGGGACGCGGGCCGTGTGCGGGACGCGCGCGTGGCGGAGCAGGACACGGGCCCGGAGGCGTCCGCCCCCGGCGGCAGCCTCGACGTGGACGTGGACGTGGACGTCGATGTGGACGCGGACGCGCACAGCGGCCGGCGCGCCCGCCCGTCGCGCCGCACGCCCCGACAGCCCGGCCCCAGCGACGAGACACCGCCACGGCACAGGACCGGCGCCGACACCGGGGGAGACGCCGACGCGGACATCGACCCCGCGGAGGCCTGGGACGACGGTCTGATCGCCCGGCGCGTCACGGAGGCCGCAGCCGCCGCGCTCGCCGCGGAACGCGAGACCGACAACCGGGGCCAGGGCAGCAACCCCCCACCCCCACTGGCGTACGACGGCCCACTGCGCTCCCGGCTCGACGCCCTGCGCGAACTCGTCGGCCTCTCCCGCGCCCGGCTGGACACCGTCACCCTCGCCGAGGCGGGCCGTGTCCTGGAGGAGGCGGCCGCCCGCCGCAAACTCTCCGGCCGGCACACCGTCATCGCCATCGCGGGCGCCACGGGCAGCGGCAAGTCGCAGCTGTTCAACGCGCTCGCCGGGGTGGCCATCTCGGAGACCGGCGTACGCCGTCCGACCACGGCCGCCCCCATCGCGTGCAGCTGGAGCGACGGCGCGGCCGGCCTCATCGACCGGCTGGGCATCCCGGGCCGGCTGCGCCGCCGCCCCGCGCACAACCCGGACAACGAGGCGGAGCTGCGCGGGCTCGTCCTGGTCGACCTGCCCGACCACGACTCCGCCGCCCTGCAGCACCGTGAACAGGTCGACCGGATCCTGAAGCTGGTCGACGCGGTGATCTGGGTGGTCGACCCGGAGAAGTACGCCGACGCCGTGCTGCACGAACGCTATCTGCGGCCCATGGCCGGCCACGCGGAGATCATGTTCGTCGTCCTCAACCAGGTCGACCGGCTGCCCGGCGAGGCCGCCGACCAGGTCCTGGACGACCTGCGCCGACTGCTGGACGAGGACGGCATCGCAGTCGGCGAGCACGGCGACCCGGGTGCCAACGTGCTCGCGCTGTCCGCGCTCACCGGGGAGGGCGTCGGTGAACTGCGCGAGGCGCTCGGCCAGTTCGTGGCGGAGCGCGGCGCGGCGGCCCGCCGGGTCGCGGCCGACGTGGACGCCGCGGCGTCCGACCTGCGGCCCGTCTACGCCGCCGAACGGCGGGCCGGCCTCAGCGAGGAGGCGCGCGAGGAGTTCGCGGGACGGCTCGCGGACGCGGTGGGCGCCACCGCGGCCGGCGATGCCGCCGAGCGGGCCTGGCTGCGCAACGCGGGCCGCGCCTGCGGCACGCCCTGGCTGCGGCTGTGGCGCTGGTACCAGGGGCGCGGCGACGCCACGACGGGCCGCCACGCGGTGCGTCCCCAGGCCGAAGAGGAGATCACGGCACGCCAGCGCGTGGAACAGGCGGTCCGTACGGTGGCCGACCGGGCCTCGGCCGGGCTGCCCGGGCCGTGGGCGCAGGCGGTGCGCGAGGCGGCCGTACGCGGTTCCCAGGGGCTGTCGGAGGCGCTGGACGAACTGGCGGCGCGGGCCGGACTGCCGCCGGGACGGCCGCCCCGGCCGGGCTGGTGGCCGGTGGCGGTGCTGGTCCAGGCGGCCATGACCCTGCTGCAGATCGTGGGCGGCCTGTGGCTGGCCGGCCAGATCGCCGGCGTCGTGGGCCCCAACCTCGGTGTCCCGGTGCTGCTGATGGTGTGCGGGATCATCGGCGGGCCGCTGGTGGAGTGGAGCTGCCGGATGGCGGCCAGAGGCCCGGCCCGGCGCTACGGCCAGGAGGCGGAACGGCGCCTGCGGGAGGCTGCGGCCGGCTGCGGCCGGGCCCGGGTGCTCGACCCGGTGGCGGCGGAACTCCTGCGCTACCGGGAGGTGCGCGGCCAGTACAGCCGGGTCGTGCGGACCGGGTCGGGGGTGGGCGTGAGCTGAGAGCCGGAGGGCGGCTGCGCGGGGTGTGAGTCGGGGGCTGCTGCGGTTCGTCGGGGGTGTGAGGGCTTGGGGCCGCTGCGGTCGCTGAGGGCGGGGCCGCAGTGGTCACGGGGGGTGTGAGCTGGGCGGGGTGCTGCGGCTCATCAGGGGTGAGGGCGGTGGTGGGGGGACGGGGGTCACTCGTGCGGGTGACGGGGATTTCCACAGGTGGGCGGCCGTCCACAGCGCTCAGCGGGCTCGGCCCGGCGGAGGCAGTCTGAGGTCGCGGTGATCGCACGGCGGGTCCGGCCGGGGGACGGCGGACGGCATGCGCGATCACCGGGACGTGCCGGTACGTACGGCGGTCGTACGTGCCGGCACGACAGACGCAGCCGTACGGGACGGGCCCGTACGCGTGTCCGTCCGGCCGTCGCGCGCCGGGCGGGGGAGGGGAGCGAGGACATGAACGAGACGACCGTCTGTGTGGTGGGCAACGTGGCGACCGCGCCGGTGTACCGAGAGCTGGCGGCGGGCCCGTCGGCCCGGTTCCGGCTGGCGGTGACCGCGCGTTACTGGGACCGGGAGAAGAGCGCCTGGACGGACGGACACACCAACTTCTTCACGGTGTGGGCGGGCCGCCAGCTCGCGGTGAACGTGGCGGCGTGCGTGGAGGTGGGCCAGCCGCTCGTCGTCCAGGGCCGGCTGAAGGTGCGCACGGAGGTCCGCGACGGACAGCAGCAGTGGGCCTCCGCCGACATCGACGCCGTGGCGATCGGCCATGACCTCGCGCGGGGCACGGCCGCATTCCAGCGCAGGGCCAAACCGGAGGCCGCTCTCACGGCGAGCCGGCCGGAGCCGAGTTGGGAGACTCCGCGTCCCGCGGACACGGCGGGCGAAGAAGTGCCCCAACAGGCCCTGGAGCCAGCCGTAGTGACATGACATCAGCGACCGACGGACGCGCCGCGACCGGCCGGTCGGGCGCGACGCGGTTGCCGAACACCCCGTACGAAGGGGTGGATTTGTCGATATGCCCAGCTCATGGACGGTCCCGGGGATAACGATTGCGGATCGGATCGCCCATCGGATCATCCGACCGGCAGGAGAGGCTTCGCCTGATCCATAAGATGCCGGGCGTGCCCCCTTGGGGCCGCCGATTCTGCTGGTGGGACCGTCCCCCCATGTCCAACGGGTCCTGCTCGAAGGGGAATTCTGTGCTTGCTGCGTTCTCTGGGTTCCGCCGCTCCGCCGGAGCGGCCCGCCTGGCCGCCGCCGCGACGGTGTCCGGTCTCGTGGCGGCCGGTGCGCTGTCCGGTGCCGGTACGGCCGCGGCCGACGAGGCACCGCAGACCCAGGGCGGGGCGACGGCCACGATCAACGGCTTGAAGACCTACGGCGAGGCCGTGATCCATGAGGACGGCGGCGACCAGCGGGTGGAGGCGGGCCTGTTCGAGATGTCCGTCGACGGCGGCGGCACCCTGCAGACGTACTGCGTCGACCTCCACAACCCCACCCAGCGCGACGCCCGTTACCAGGAGACGCCCTGGACCGGCACCTCGCTGGGCGCCAACCAGGACGCCGGCAGGATCCGCTGGATCCTGCAGAACTCCTACCCTCAGGTCAACGACCTCGCCGCGCTGGCCCGCAGGGCCGGCGCCGGCACGCTCACCGAGCAGGACGCGGCGGCCGGCACCCAGGTGGCCATCTGGCGCTACTCCGACCATGTGAAGGTCGACGCCGTCGACCCGCAGGCCGAGAAGCTCGCCGACTATCTGCAGAAGAGCGCCGGCGGCCTCGGTGAACCGCGGGCCTCGCTCACCCTGGACCCGCCGGCGGTCTCCGGCCGGCCGGGTGGGTTGCTGGGACCGGTGACCGTGCACACCAACGCGGCCGGTGTCACCGTGACTCCGCCCGCGGACGCGTCCACCAGCGGGGTGCGCATCACCGACAAGAACGGCAAGGCGATCACCTCCGCCAAGGACGGCAGCCGGCTGTACTTCGACATCCCCGAGGACACGGCCACGAGCCCGGCCCACGCGTTCGGCGGCGGGGGAAGCACGGCGCAGCTGACCGTGCAGGCGTCGACCACCGTGCCCGTCGGCCGTGCCTTCGCCTCCGACAGCCGCAGCCAGACCCAGATCCTGGCCGGCTCCAGTGAATCCACGGTCTCCGCGACCGCGACCGCCACCTGGGCGGCCGAGGGCGCCATACCGGCGGTCTCGGCCCGGAGGAACTGCGCGAAGAGCGGCGTGGACATCATCGCGGCCAACCAGGGCGACCAGCCCTTCACCTTCGAGCTGATGGGCGCCGAGCACACCATCCCCGCGGGCGCCGTCCGCACGGTGACCATCCCGCTCCAGGAGGACCAGGCCTACGACTTCACGATCACCGGGCCGCACGGCTTCAGCCAGCGCTTCACCGGCGTACTCGACTGCAAGACGCAGGGCGCGATCACGACACAGACGGCCCGGATCCACAACGAGCCCAGCCCCGCGACGGTCGGCGGCAGCACGGCCCCCGACACCGACCTCGCCGCGACGGGCGGCTCCGCGATCACCCCGCTGATCGCCGGCGTGGCCATCGGCTTCGTGGTGATCGGCGGCGCGGTCCTGGTACTCCTGCGCAAACGCGAACAGCCCGAGGGCTGACCTCGCCCGCTGTCACATGTCTTCGTCCCCGCCACCGGGCCCGTCCCGGTGCGCGCCGGGAAAGATCAGCCCCGCCGAACCACTGATCATCGCCACAGCCCCCAGACCGACCGCCGCACGCCCGAGGGCCTTGGCACCATGCCAGTCGTGCGGTGCCCCGAAGACCACCCAGGCACCCAGTGCGATGCCCGCGATCATGACCGCCAGTCCGCCCACGCGACGTAAGTCGAGATGCATGGGCCCATGATCGGCCGTCGCCGATCACCGCTCAACCGTCACCAGGGCTTTCCAGCCGTAGCGCGCCGGCTCCGAGCCGCTGAGGGATTCGGCGTCCAGGACCGGGCGACTTCCTCCGCGGCGGTGCCGTGCCCGGTGCGCGGCCGGTGCCGAGCGCGCGGTCCGATACTCGGCACCCGCTCCAGAGGGAAGCCCCAGGGCGGTGGCCTGGGGCTTGGTGCTGTCGTCGGCGGGGTGGGCCGGCGGCGAGCGCCGGGGTGGCTACCAGGAGAGGGCGTCCTTCGCGTTGTCCTGCCAGTAGGTGACGATGGCAGTGCTGTTGAAGAAGACACCGTCCTGCGGCAGCTTCAGGGTCGTCTCCTTGTCGGTCGCGTTGCCCTTCCTGTCGGTGAAGATCACACCCAGGGTCTTCTCCTTGGCTCCGCCTTCGCCGTCGGGGGTGGACGTCGTGATGCCCGCGTACGCGGACTGGCCGTGCTCGAGGGTCACCACGGCCTGCGGCGTGGTCTCCTCAGCCCACGCCAGGGGGGCCTGGGCGTCGGCGCCGGCCCTCAGGTAGGGGGCGATGTAGGCGTTGCAGGGCTTGGAGCCGGTGTTGGTGGCCTTGAGCAGCAGGTGGTTGATCGGGCGGGACACCTCGGTGACGGTCAGCTTGGTGTTCGCGGCCGTGCAGGTGACGACCGAGGGGGCCTTCTTGGTGGCGGCGGAGGCGGTCTGCTCGGTGGCCTGGAAACCGACGAGCGCGAGGGCGGCGGCGACGACCATGGAGGAGGCGGTCGCGCGGGAGACGGAACGAGTGGCGATACGCATGAGTGTGCTGCTTTCTCTGAACATCCGGAAGGTGATCTTCTGGTTGCGGGCTGTGCCGGTCGGTCTTGTCTTGGCCGTGCCGCGTGCGGTGTACGTGGGCGCGCCGGAGGCGCGGCCGTGGACGCGGAGTTGAGCGAGGACGATCGCCATGTCCGGCGAGGCGCCGTGCTTGGACGACCCGAGCCTGTGCCATGCGGCGTCCCAACCGCCATTCCCTTCAGGGGTTTCGGGATGCTGGAACGCTCACACCGGCTCTGAACTGCACAAACGCGGCCTTCGTGGGATGCCGGATGGAATGGGGGACTGCGGGGGCGCCCTGAGGAGGCAGGAGTTGAGCCCTCGTCCGCACGGACGATCCGTCGCACGGCTCGGGGACACGGCTCAGGGACACAGGGACACCGACGTGCGATGTGTGCGGCTCCGTGTCCGAGGCGGCAGGCCCTACTCTGATCCCCGTGAGGCAGGCAGGCGCTGGGAGGGATGATCGGCGATGACGCCGCTGAGCACCGGGGACCCGGAGTCCATAGGCGGGTACACCCTTCTCGGCCGGCTCGGGGCGGGCGGCATGGGAGTCGTCTATCTGGGAGTCTCCGCCTCGGGACGGCAGGTCGCGGTCAAGCTCGTGCGCGGGCCGTACGCCCAGGAAGAGGAGTTCCGGACGCGCTTCCGGCAGGAGATCGCGGCGGCGCGCAAAGTGAGCGGCGCCTTCACCGCACCTGTCGTGGACGCCGACCCGGACGCCGACCTGCCGTGGATGGCGACGCTCTACGTGCCGGGGCTCAACCTCGCCGAAGTCGTGGAGAAGGACGGCCCGCTGAGCCGGCGGGAACTGCGCGCGCTGGGGCTGGGGCTCACCGAGGCGCTGCGCGACATCCACCGGGCGGGCCTGGTGCACCGGGACCTCAAACCGCGCAACGTCCTGATGACCGAGGACGGGCCGCGCGTCATCGACTTCGGCATATCGCGCGCCTCCGACAACCAGAGCCTCACCGCGACCGGGCGGATGATCGGCACCCCGCCCTTCATGTCGCCGGAGCAACTGGAGGCTCCCCGGGACGTCACCCCGGCCTCGGACGTGTTCTCGCTGGGGTCACTGCTGGTGTTCGCGGCCGTCGGCACGGGACCGTTCGACGCCGGCAGCCCGTACATAACCGGCTATCAGGTGGTGCACGGGGCACCGGACCTCGGCGGGGTGCCCGAAGGGCTCCTGGGCATCGTCGAGCGCTGCCTGGACAAGGACCCGGCCGCACGGCCGGAGCTGACGGACATATACCGCATGCTCCAGGCCCTGCCGGAGTCCGACGCCACCGAGTCCCCGATGACCGGGCGGTCCGCGAAACCCCAGCACCGCCCCACTTCTCGGAGCGCGGCCACCACCTCCGCGGGTGCCACGACCGGCACCGGCACCGGCACCGGAACCGGCGAGCGCCGCCGGGCACGGATGCTGTTCACCGGCCTCGGCGCGGCGCTGGCCGTCACGGCGCTGTGTGTCGGGGTGGCCGTCTTCGCGTCCGATACGGACACCACCACCGCCTCCAGGACCGCCGCCGCCTCCGACGCCGCCACCCGTGCCGCGTCACTGCCCGACGGCTGGCGGCCGTGGCGCACGGAGCTGCGGTACGACGTGAAGGGGGTCCCTCTCGACTACGACACCCCCGGATGCGTGGCGCAGGCAAGCGCCCTGTTCTGCGGCGGTACGGGCTTCACGGTCGCCAGGATCGACGCGGCCTCCGGCCGCACCCTGTGGCGGACCGGCACCCGCCCCCAGGGGACGCAGCCGATCGGCGTTCGCGACGGGCTGGTCTATGGGTACGAGGATCCGGACGACCGGACCAGGCGCGTGGTGGCCCTCGACGCCACGACCGGGCACCGGCGGTGGCAACGCGACATCAGCAAGTCCGAGGACGCGGTCCTGTACGACGGCGGGCTGCTGACCCTGTCTCCCGACGGCGCGTCGTTCGTGGCCTACGGGCCTTCCGGCAAGGAACTGTGGCGGGCGCCCTCGCTGGACGAGTACTGCACTCCGTCGGCGCTGGGAGGCGTCCCCTATGCCCTGTGCTCGAAGGGCACCGAGCCCGGCCGGGCCCCGGTCGAGCTGATGCGGCTCGGCCCCGGCAGCCCGACCGGAACCGCCCGACTGCCCCAGAAGGCGGAAGCGCTCGGCGCTGTCGGCGGGCAGCCCCTGTTCCTCGCCCCCCAGACCGCGAAGGACGTGTACGAAGCCGGGTACGAACGGCCGTACAACGCGCTGCTGCGGGTGGCCTCGGAAACCGGGCAGGTCAGACGGATACCGCTGGCGCATCCGCTGACCGGCGCGGCCACCCTCGTGGACGGCGTCGTCTACTTCGTCCGGTCCGACGGGTCGGTCACCGCGGTGTCGGCGGACAGCGGCAAGCAGCTGTGGCAGAAGGTGACGGACGTGGAGAGTCTGTCCGCGCCCGCGGTGTCGGCGACGTACAAGCGGGTCTACTTCGCCAACCGCTTCGGCCGCCTGCTGGCACTGGACAGTCGCACCGGAGCGCAGGTGTGGCGCAGCTCCGCACTGGACGACCCGGGGGACAAGACGCAGGACTATCCGCCGCGAGTGCTGCTCGTCGGGGACGCGATCGTGGCGACGGCCGGCGACACGGCCTTCTCCCGGAGCCCGCACGGACCCACCTGACCGTCCGCGGCAGCGACGCCAACCAAGAAACCCCAGGTCACAGCCCTCGCACCAAACGGGTTAACACCCAAGCCTGGCGTTCAGGCAAGATGGGGTGTATCTGCCCACTGCCAGATTTCAAGCTGCCGGACGGTTTCTCTTGGCTGAGTTCATTTACACCATGCGCAAGACGCGCAAGGCGCACGGCGACAAGGTGATCCTCGATGATGTCACCCTGAACTTCCTGCCGGGAGCGAAGATCGGCGTCGTCGGTCCGAACGGTGCCGGTAAGTCGACCGTGCTGAAGATCATGGCGGGTATCGAGCAGCCGTCGAACGGCGACGCGTACCTGTCCCCGGGCTACAGCGTCGGCATCCTGCTGCAGGAGCCCCCGCTGGACGAGGAGAAGACCGTCCTGGAGAACGTCCAGGACGGTGTCGCCGAGATCAAGGGCAAGCTCGACCGGTTCAACGAGATCGCCGAGCAGATGGCGACCGACTACTCCGACGCGCTGCTCGAGGAGATGGGCAAGCTCCAGGAGGAGCTGGACCACGCCAACGCCTGGGACCTCGACGCCCAGCTGGAGCAGGCCATGGACGCGCTGGGCTGCCCGCCCGGCGACTGGCCCGTCACCAACCTCTCCGGTGGTGAGAAGCGCCGCGTCGCGCTCTGCAAGCTCCTGCTGGAGCAGCCCGACCTGCTGCTCCTCGACGAGCCCACCAACCACCTCGACGCCGAGTCGGTGAACTGGCTGGAGCAGCACCTCGCCAAGTACCCGGGCACCGTCGTGGCCATCACCCACGACCGGTACTTCCTGGACAACGTGGCCGAGTGGATCCTGGAGCTCGACCGCGGCCGCGCCTACCCGTACGAGGGCAACTACTCCACGTACCTGGAGACCAAGGCCACCCGTCTCAAGGTCGAGGGCCAGAAGGACGCCAAGCGGCAGAAGCGGCTCAAGGAAGAGCTGGAGTGGGTCCGCTCCAACGCCAAGGGGCGGCAGGCCAAGTCCAAGGCCCGTCTCGCGCGGTACGAGGAGATGGCCGCCGAGGCCGACAAGATGCGGAAGCTGGACTTCGAGGAGATCCAGATCCCGCCGGGCCCGCGGCTCGGCAACATCGTCGTCGAGGTCGACAAGCTCAACAAGGCCTTCGGCGAGAAGGTCCTCGTCGACGGGCTGAGCTTCACGCTGCCCCGCAACGGCATCGTGGGCGTCATCGGTCCGAACGGCGCGGGCAAGACCACGCTGTTCAAGATGATCCAGGGCCTGGAGACGCCGGACTCCGGCGACATCAAGGTCGGCGAGACGGTCAAGATCTCCTACGTCGACCAGTCCCGTGCCAACCTCGACCCCAAGAAGACGCTGTGGGAGGTCGTCTCCGACGGGCTCGACTACATCAACGTCGGCCAGGTCGAGATGCCGAGCCGGGCGTACGTGTCGGCCTTCGGCTTCAAGGGCCCGGACCAGCAGAAGCCGACCGGTGTCCTGTCCGGCGGTGAGCGCAACCGCCTCAACCTGGCGCTGACCCTGAAGCAGGGCGGCAACCTGCTGCTCCTCGACGAGCCCACCAACGACCTCGACGTGGAGACCCTCAGCAGCCTGGAGAACGCGCTGCTCGACTTCCCCGGTTGCGCCGTGGTCGTCTCCCACGACCGCTGGTTCCTGGACCGCGTCGCCACGCACATCCTCGCCTACGAGGGCGAGTCGCGCTGGTTCTGGTTCGAGGGCAACTTCGAGTCGTACGAGAAGAACAAGGTCGAGCGGCTCGGTGCCGACGCCGCGCGCCCGCACCGCGCCACCTACAAGAAGCTGACCCGGGGCTGATCGGTCTTGCGCCACATCTACCGCTGCCCGTTGCGTTGGTCGGACATGGACGCGTACGGACATGTCAACAACGCGATCTTCCTCCGCTATCTGGAGGAGGCGCGCATCGACTTCACCTCCCTGCGGGGCGCGGAGTCCAAGGAGGGCTCCGTGGTGGCGCGCCATGAGATCGACTACCGGCGTCAGCTCGTCCACCGGCCCACGCCCGTGGACATCGAGCTGTGGATCACGGAGGTCAGGGCCGCGTCCTTCACCGTCTCCTACGAGGTGAAGGACGCGGACACGATCTACGTGCAGGCCCGGACCGTGGTCGTCCCCTTCGACTTCGAGGCGCAGCGGCCACGCCGGATCACCGACGCGGAGCGGGAGTTCCTCGAGCAGTACAGGGACGACGCCGTCGACGAGGAGGCCGTCGCCGCATGACGGTGCTGCACCTGGCCGACGAGACGGAGGCGGCCGACCTCGCCGCCTTCCTCTCCCGGCTGCTCCACTACGACCGTGGAGCCGCGGTGCGCCTGCAGGCGGCCGGCACGGCGCTCGCCGTGTTCGGCCGCCCGCCGTCCTTCGAGGTCCTCGCCGTGCGCGCGGTACGGCTGGCCAAGCCGTACGAGGACGGGCTCGCCGTCACCCTCGACGTGACCGTCTCCGCCGGTCAGTTCCTGGAGTCCGTGGACGAGCGCGCGGCCACCGCCGACGTGCCGGCCGCGGTCACGGGTCCGCCGTGGGCCGGTGTGCTGCCGCCGCGCGGCGGCTGGCAGACCGAGCCGGGGCTGCCCGCCCCGGACGCGCTGCGGGCGACCGTGGCCGCTGCGGTCACCGAGTTCCGGTCGCGTACGGAGGAACTGGGTCCTCAGGGCCGTACCCGCGCCGAGCTGGACCGGATCGGGCGGGACATCTGGTCCCGGGAGATCGGCCGGACCGGGCTTCCGGTGCGGGCCGTGCACGCGGCCCAGTCCCTGGGCTTCCTGCGGCCGGGCGGCGATCCCGCCGACACCGTGCTGTTCTCCTCGGGGGCGTGGCTCAGACTGCGCACCCCGTACGGCTCCGTCGTCGTACGGCGGTCCGGGCTGGGGTCGCTCGGCGTCAGCGTGCGCTGACCGGCCCCGGCCCGCGGGTCTCGTGCGCCCCGCGGCGATGCGGTCCGGCTCCCTTCATCCGGCCCGGCGTTCAGCCGCCCCACGACGACGCGCGACCGGAATGCGGTGTCCAGCGGCGCGAGTTCGCGCTCACTCCGGGGTGTTCACCATCGACGCGGCCGCGTACGTCAGGTAGTTCCACAGCGTCGTCTCGTGCTCCTCGGACAGGCCGAGTGCGTCGACGGCCACCCGCATGTGCCTCAGCCAGGCGTCGTGCGCCGCGCGGTCCACGGTGAACGGGGCGTGCCGCATGCGCAGCCGGGGGTGGCCGCGGTTGTCGCTGTAGGTGGTGGGGCCGCCCCAGTACTGCATCAGGAACAGGACCAGCCGCTCCTCGGCCGGGCCCAGGTCCTCCTCCGGGTACATCGGCCTGAGGATCGGGTCCTCGGCGACCCCCTCGTAGAAACGGTGGACGAGCCGGCGGAAGGTCTCCTCCCCGCCGACCTGCTCGTAGAAGGTCTGCTCCTGAAGCGTGCCGCGCCGAATCTCATTCACGCTCCCTATGGTCTCAGACTGGCTGACCGAGGTCTCGAGCCTTAGGACCCACGGGACCGCCCGGCCCTACCGTGGACCCATGGGTATGGGTATGGGTGCGGGTATGGGTGCCTACGACACCGGGACCGAGGCCCTGGCCGCCGTCGCGCGGGCCGCGCTGGTGCGGGAGATCGACGCCGACGGGACCTTCGCCGACGACCCGGTGTGGCGGGAGGCGTTCGCGGCCGTGCCCCGGCATCTGTTCGTGCCGTACTACTACGTCGCCGGGCGGCGCGGCCCCGAGCGCCGCTGGGGCGAGAGCCCCGGCCGGGAGGCCCGCGAACGCTGGCTGCGCGGCGCCTACGCGGACGTGCCGCTCGCCACCCGGCTGCGCGACGGCGAGCTGCTCTCCTCCAGCAGCCAGCCCTCCCTGATGGCGCGGATGCTGGTCGCGCTGCGCGTCGCGGACGGCGACCGGGTCCTTGAGGTGGGCGCCGGCACCGGCTACAACGCGGCCCTGCTCGCCCACCGGCTCGGCGACGACGACCTCGTCACCACCGTCGATCTGGAACCGGAGATCACCGAGTCGGCCCGCCGGCATCTGGACGCGGCCGGATGCCACCCGGCCGTCGTCACCGGCGACGGCGCGCGCGGAGTGCTCGAACGCGCCCCCTTCGACCGGATCATCGCCACCTGTGAGCTGTCCACGGTCCCGCGCGCCTGGCTCGCCCAGTGCCGTCCCGGCGCCCGGATCCTGGCCCCGCTGGCCACCGGCCTGCTCACGCTCACGGTCCGGGACGCGGCCCACGCCGAGGGTGTCTTCCTGCCCACGGCCGCCTACTTCGTGCCGCTGCGCGGTGAGGGCAGGGCGGAGCCGAAGGGGGTGTCGCTCGCCGGGCTGCCGGGCCGGGCCCGCGAGCAGGACGGCTTCCGCTTCCTGCTCGCGCTGACCCGGGGCACCCTCGACCCGCGGGCCGCCTACGCGCTGTGGGAGCGCGAGGGCGGGCCGGAACGCGAGCGCTACGGCGTCACGGTCGACGGCGAACACACCTGGGCCTGGCTGGACGAGCCGGCGGGGCCGTACGCCTGGCCCCTGCCGTGATCGCCTCCCGGGTGCCGCGCAGGCCCGGCGGACGGTCCGTCAGGCCCGGCGGACGGTGATCGTCGTCCAGGCGCCCACGTGCACCCGGTCGCCGTCCTGCAGCGGAACCGGCACGAACGGCTGGATCGGTTCCTCGGACATGTTGACCGTGGTGCCGTTCGTCGAGTTCTGGTCGACGACCGCCCAGCTGCCGTCGGGCTGCTGCACCAGCACCGCGTGCTGATGCGAGACGCCCGGGTCCTCCGGCGGCACCGACAGGTCGATGTCGGGGGTGTCGCCGGTGGAGTGCCGGCGGCGGCCGATGGTGAGCTGGTTGCCGCTGAGCGTGCGCTGCTGCTCCGGCGAGTACGCGGGCAGGTTCAGCCCCGCGGCCTCGGGTCCCGAGCGCTGCATCATCGCCATGAAGTAGTCGCGGTCCGGGCCGATGGTCGCCGTCCAGGTGACCCGCTGCTGCGGGAAGCCGGGGCCGGGCGGGGGCGGGGCCTGGGTGGCGCCGGGCTGCGGGTAGCCGTAGCCGCCGGGAGCGCCGTTCGGGCCGCCGCCGAAGCCACCGGAGGGGCCGGAGGGGCCGGCGGAGGACGGCGGGGAGAGCATCCAGTCGTCGTCACCGCCGCCGAAGGAGGGGCCGCCGGGCGGACCGCCGACCGGGGGCCGGCCGGCCTCGCCCGGGAACGCGGGCGGAGCCGGCTGCGCGTAGGCCTGCGGGGCGCCGCCGGGACCGGTACCGGTCCCGGCGTGCGGGGTCGGGCCGGGCGGCGGCGGGACCGGACGCGAGGGGTCGGCGCCGTAGCCGGCGGGGCCGGGCGCGCCGGGGCCGGACGGCTCGCGGCCGAAGGGCGGGGGACCGGCGGGACCACCGGGAACCTGGCCCTGGCCAGGACCTTGACCGGGCCCCTGGCCGGGACCGGCACCGAAGCCGGAAGGACCGGCCGGACCGCCGCCGAAGCCGGAAGGGCCAGGCGGAACGGACGGACCACCGGGGCCGCCCGGGGCGGCGGGCCCCGGTCCCTGGCCCGGGCCGCCACCGAACGCGGGCGGGCCGGACGGGCCGCCCGGACCGGACGGGCCGGGGGAGGTCGGCGGGCCGGAGGGGCCGCCGAACGGCGTCGGGCCCGACGGCTCGCTGCCGAAGGACGGGATCGGCTCGGCGGGCCGGTTCATCTGCGAGGGCCGCGAGCCCTGGTACTCGTACCCGTCACCGCCGCCGTAGGTCGCGCTCGGCGGCTGGAACCGCGGCTGCGGCGCACGCGGCGCGGCCGGGGTGTACGAAGTGGCCGTGTTGGTCAGGAAGTTCCACCGGCACTCCTCGCAGAAGGGCGCGCCGCCCTCGCGGGGCGTACGGCACTGCGGGCACAGCTCCGGCTCCGGGACCGGGGCGCCCGGCGGGCGGCCGCCGGCCGGACCGCCCTGCGGGGGCGGGAAGCCGTAGCCACCCGCGGGCGGGGGCGGCGGCGGGGGCGGAGGTACGGCACCGGCCATGCGGTGACCGCAGACCTCGCACCAGTCGTCGGAACCCGACTGGTGTCCGTTCGGGCAGGTCGGCATGTCGGGGCTTCCCCTTCTCCTACGCTTCCAGGGTCACTTCTTTACACGAACAGTCTTTGTGGACCGGGTCTCCAGAGTCATCTCGTCCGCCTCTGCGACCTTCGCCTTCAACCGCACAGTACCTGTCGCGGCGTCGACCACGTCCACCACCTTCGCAAGCAGTTTCGCAGTATCGGCGTTCCCGGAGGCACTGGCGAGCTGAACAGCGCGCCCCAGTTTGGCCGTTGCTCCATCGAAATCGCCCGCTTTGCGAAGGTCGAGCCCTTGTTGGATGGCTTGTGCCAGTTCGGCCTGCCCGGTGTAGTGGGCGACTTGGGGGCTGATCGAGGTGGAGGCCGTCATGTCGTCGGTCCACACCGCCCGTACGAGGCCCTGTGTGCCGAGGTTGTGGACGGAGCCGTCCGCCTGCGGCACGACCAGGGACACCCGGGCGGCGAGCATCTCCTGGCCGAGACCGGCCGGCGGGACCTCCAGACACAGGTGGTAGTCGCGTGACTCGTCGCCCCAGGAGCCCGTCGGATAGTCCCCGGCGCGCGGCCCGGCCTCGGTGCGGCGGGCGGTCAAGTCCTCGACGGCGGGCGCCACTTGCTTGATGAAGCGGATGGCCGTACCGACCGGCGTCCACACCCGCAGGGCGACGTCGGCGACCTCCTTGCCCATCGCCGCCTCCATCATCCGCGCGAAGTCGGCGGTGAGTCCGGCCGGGTCGGCGACGATGTCGGCGGTGCCGAGGAGCGCGGAGGCGATCCCTGTGACTTCTTTCACTTCCCAGTCGGTGCCCACGCCCCGCGCGTCACAGGTGAACCGCCCGGCACACGCCTGAAGCGTCGCCTTCAGGTCCTCCGGCGACTCGTGTTCGTTGCGGCCGTCGGTGAGCAGGATGCCGTGCCGGATGGTGACGTCCGCCGCGTTCAGCAGCCGGTCGGCGAGCCGCAGCCAGGTGCCGATGGCCGTCCCGCCGCCCGCGCTGAGCCGCCGCAGCGCCTGCTTGGCCTGCTCACGGGTGCCGGCGTCGGCGACCGCGAGCCGCCCGCCGCCCGGATAGACCTCGCTCGCCACATGCGTGCCGCCGATCACCGCGAAGTGCGTGCCGTCGCGCAGGGTGTCGATGGCGGCGGCCGTGGCCTCCCGGGCGCCGCGCATCTTGGTCGGCGGATAGTCCATGGAGCCGGAGCAGTCGACCATGAGCGCGACGGCCGCGGACGGGCCGCTGCCCTGCGGGTGCGCCGGGGGCACGGCGCTGCCGATCGTGCCCCCGCCGGTCGCCGTCACCGTGACGATCGCGTTGACCTCGCGGCCGCCTTCGGGCAGGTACTCGTTCTGGTAGACGTCCATCGAGAACTGCGGCGCATGCGACTTCGCGAAATTGGCCATACAGACTCAAATCCCCCTTGATGGCCCTGCTGACACAGGGCACGGCTGTGAACAGACCGGTCCCCTCCGGCCCGCGGCCTCAGGCCGATCCTGCCCCCTCGGGCGGTGCCGGGAACGGTACGACGGCCACTGTTACGTTGTCGTGGCCCCCGCCGTCCAGGGCGTGGCCCACCAGCACCCGGGCGCTGTGCAGCGGGCGCTCGGCGGCGTCCGCGGGCATGGCCTCGGCCATCTCCTCGGCCGTCTCGGCGTAGTTCCACAGGCCGTCGGTGCACACCACCACGACTCCGGAGCGGTCCGGCTTGAAGGACGCGGTGTGCGGCTCCAGTTCGTAGGCGTCCGCGCCGAGCCAGCCGGTGATCGCGTGGGCGCGCTCGTCGGCGTACGCCTCGGCCTCGCTCATCAGGCCGGCGGCGACCATCTGCGCGGCCCAGGAGTCGTCCTCGGTCAGCCGGGCCGCGGGCGCGCTGCGGTCGTCCGGCACCCAGTAGACACGGCTGTCACCGACCCAGCCGACGACCAGCAGGCCGGCGGCGACCACCGTGCCGACGATCGTGCACGCCGGGGCGTTCTGGTGCGGGGCGTGCTCGCGGGCCGTGGCGGGTTCCTCGGCGAGCGCGTTCACGGCGTGCGCGGCGGCGACGATCGCCTCGTGCATGGCCGTCTGCGGGTGCGTGCCGCGCGGCAGGGCGGCCAGCAGCGTGTCACCGGCGCACTGGGCGGCGGCGGCCGACGCGTCGTCGGGGCGGGTCGCCGAGGACACGCCGTCGCAGACGATCGCGAGGACGGCCGGGGTGCCGTCGGGCAGCGCGGTGCGGCCGACGGCGAAGGCGTCCTCGTTGCGGTGGTGGCGCAGGCCCCGGTCGCTGACGGCCGCCACCGGGCCCGACTCCCGCTCCATGTGGTCGCGTTCGCGGGGCTGGGCGTGCCCGCAGTTCTCGCAGTAGCCGTCGTTGTCCACCCGGCCCGCCCGGCAGGCCACGCACACCTGCGCGGGCTCCTCGGGTGCGGCGGCGTTCTCGGCCACGCGCGGATCGGGCGCCTGCAGCGGGTACTCCTCCGGCTGCTCGGGCCGGTCGAAGCGCACCCCGGAACCGGCCGGCCGCGGCGGCTCCTGCGCGCCGGGCGCCTGCGCCTGCGGATCCCCGCCGGACGACTCCGCCGCGTCGGGCCAGTCCGCGCCGTCCCCGGCGGAGCCGCTCATGGTGGGCGTCGGACGGTCCTGCGGGGGCGCGGGCACGACGGAGAGGTCGTACCCGCACGCTCCACAGAAGAGGTCACCCGACTCGACGGGCTCCGCGCAGCTCGGGCACTTCGCCTGTGCGGCCTGCTGGGGCTTCTGCGACATCAACTACACCCACGTCCGGGGGCGGTAACGGTTGGCCCGTTCCACCAGTTCGATCCTCTCCTCGCCGCCGGGCGCCAGCCGGGCCAGCGTGCGGTAGGCGCGCTCCAGGCCGAAGCGGAGGCCCCGCTCGTCCAGACCGCTGCCCAGCAGCACCCGATCGCCGGCGGCGGGCCGGGTGCCCTGGCCTGTGGAGAGTATCCAGTCCAGCGCCGAGCCGAGCACTTCCGCCGACAACTGCTCGCGTCGTGCCGGATCCAGACCGTACGCGTCCAGGGCCTCGACCTGCCCGGCGGCGGCCGTCAGGTCGTCCAGGAACGGTACGTCACCGGTGCTCGAGGTGCGCTGTCTGAGCCGTGCCCGAACGGCGGCGACCCGGGCGGCCGTGTAGTGGATGGAGGACTCCGGCACCGACTCCAGCGTGTGCACCGCGCCGCGCCGGTCCCCGGCCGCGAGCCGCACCCGGGCCAGTCCGAAAGCGGCGCTCACACAGCTGGGATCGGTCGCCCACACCAGGTGGTAGTACTCGGCCGCGTTGTCCAGCTGGCCGAGCACCTCCGCGCACAGGCCGAGCGCCAGCTTCGGCGCGGCCTCCCCGGGGAAGGCGTCGTAGATCGCGTCGAAGCCGAGCGCGGCGCCCTCGAAGTCGCCGGTGACCAGGGCGGCCACGCCCCGGTACCACACCACCCGCCAGTCGTCGGGCCGCTCCTCCTCCAGCTCGGCCAGGCTCCTCAGCGAGGCCTGCGTCTCGCCGCTCTCCAGCCGGGCGCGGATCTGCCGCAGCCGCGTCTCCACGGTCTGCGCGGGCGCCGCGGCGAGGGCACCGAGCAGCTCGGCCGGAGCGGAGGTCATGAGACCGGCCAGGAAACCGGCGTTGGGGTCGCCCGGGTCGACCAGCGGGACGGGCAGGGCGAGCGCGGTGGCCGGGGTGTCGACGGGCCGCACGAGAGCGGACGGCGGCAGCGCCGGGGCGGCGGGGGCGGCCCCGCGCACCTCCCGCGCCCCCAGCACGGACACGTCGCCGTCCAGCCGTGGGAACAACTCCCGGTCGATGACCCGTACTTCGGGCCCGAACAGCGTGGACAGCGCGGGCCGGGGCTGCCCGGTCTGCAGCGAGACCACCTCGCGCAGCACACCGGTCAGCTGCTCGGCCATCTCCTGCGCGGAGCCGAACCTGCGGGCCGGGTCGGGGTCGGTGGCGCGCACGAGCAGCCGGTAGAAGGACTCGTAGCGGCGGAAGACCTCGATGGTCTCCGGGTCCGGCAGGGAGTCGACGTAGGCGGTCGTGTAGCCCTGGAAGTCGAAGGTGAGCACCGCGAGCGTACGGCCCACCGTGTACAGGTCGCTCGCCACGGAGGGGCCGACCTCGGCGACCTCCGGCGCCTGGTAGCCGACCGTGCCGTAGATCGCGGACTCGTCGTCGTCCATGCGGCGCACCGCGCCCATGTCGATCAGCTTGAGCTGGTCCTCGGTCTGGATGGCGTTGTCGACCTTGAAGTCGCAGTACAGCAGATTGCGGCTGTGCAGATGGCCGAGGGCCTCCAGCGCCTCGATGCCGTAGGCGCACGCCTGCTCCACCGGCAGCGGATCGCGCCGACCCTCGGACGTGCGGCGGGCGTTGGCGATCTCCTTCAGGGACTTGCCGCCGACGTACTCCATGACGATGTAGCCGTCGAGGGAGCCGGTGCGCTGGTCGAGGTGCTCGACGAAGTTGTAGATCCGGACGATGTTGGCGTGCTCGATCTCCGCGAGGAAGCGCCGCTCGGAGATCGCGGCGGCCATCGCGTCCTGGTCGCCGGTGTCCAGCAGGCCCTTGAGCACCACCCAGCGGTCGGAGACGGCCCGGTCCACGGCGAGATAGATCCAGCCGAGCCCGCCGTGCGCGAGACAGCCGACCACCTCGTACTGGCCGTGCACCACGTCCCCGGTCCGCAGCTTCGGCACGACCGAGTACGGGTGCCCGCACTTGGTGCAGAAGCCCTCCGTACGGCCCGGCCGGTCACCGCGGGCCCGGCCGACGGGCGCCCCGCAGTCCGAGCGCGAGCAGAATCGCTTCCGCTCGGGCACCTCCGGGTTCTCCAGCACCATCGCGCGCGGGTCGGGCCGCGGCACCTGCGGCACGTTCACCAGTCCGGCGCCGAGCCGGCCCCGCGAGGACGCCCCGGAGGAGGAGCCGGAGCTGCGCACCGACACCGAACGCCCGGTGGAGCGGCCCGACACGGACCGTGAGAGCCGCCCCGACACCGAGCGGCGCGACTTCGAGGACTGCGAGGACGTACGCGCACTGCGCGAACCACGCGAACTGCCCGAACTCCCGGTGTCCACCGCGCCCTTGGTCAGCCCGGTGGGCGGGGAGCCGACCATGCCGTTCTGCGACACCACCGGAGCGAGGCCGCAGGTGTCGCAGTACAGCTCACCGCCGCCGACGTCCTCGTAGGACCCCTCGCAGCCCGGCCGCTGACAGCTCTGCCCCGCCCGGCTCATGACTGGTCCCCCTCACGGTCCTGCGGCGCCCTTGCGCCGCCCAGCTGCTCGGTCGCCGCCCGCTGGTAGCGCAGCACGGCCTGCTCGGCCACCCGCAGATCGCAGGGCGCGCTCCACAGCATCCGTCGGGCCGCGTCGTACCGCTCGACCAGGAACGGGTCCTCGGCGAGCCCGAGCCGGGCCACCTTCGCCTTGTACGCGTCCAGCCGGCCGCGCAGCTCGGCACGGACCGCGAGCGGCGCGGTGACCGCGGTCAACGACTCGCGGGCGCGCAGCAGTTCGTCCTCCGCCTTCTGCTCCAGCGACTCCAGCAGCGGGGAGAGCCGGTGCCACTGCGCCTGCCTGCGGTACTCGGCCGCCGCGGTCAGCTGCTCCTGCAGCGCGGTCGGCGGGCCGCTGACCACCGGCACCTCCGTCGCGGCGATCTTCGCCAGCACCTCGCCGCGGGCGGTACGGGCCTCGGCGAGGGTGCGGTCGGCGCGCGAGAGCACGTCCCGCAGCCGGATCAGCCGCGCCTCCGCGTCCTGCCGGACCGTCAGCACGGCGTCGATCTCCCGGCGCACGTCCTCCAGGGCGCGCGCCTCACGGTCGTACACCGTGGTGTCCGGACGGCCGCCGCCGGGCGCCGAACTGCCCGGGGTCGGCACCCAGAAGGCGAGCGGGTCGCAGACGACGTCCTCGCGCAGCCGGGTCAGCGTGCGCGTGATCCGCTCCAGGTCGTCGCCCGCCGGATGCTCGCCGGGGCGTACGCCGACGGAGTGCGCGAGCCCCCGGGTGCGCTGGAGTTCCGCGGCGAGTAAATCGATCCGCGCGGGCAGCGCCGACCACACCGCGTCGGCGGCGACGACCAGGTCCAGGCTCGACGCGTACAGCTCGTTCATCCGGTCCACCAGCGCGGCCAGCGAGAAGGACTCGCTGAGCCGGTCGCCGCCGGCCACGGTCACCGACTCGCCGCGCAGCAGCCCGGTCAGCTCCACCAGGTCCTCGCGGCTGGACCAGCGGCGCCGGCCGCGGATCTCGTGGGCGCAGCGCAGCGCGGCCGCGTAGGCGTCGAAGTACCCCCACAACAGGGTGATCCGCGCTTCCGTGGCCTGCCAGCGCTCGTGGGTGACTCCGGTCAGCCGGGCGCCCTCGAGGAGTCTGCGGCCCGCGTGGTCCTGCAGCGCCAGCAGCGAGGTCTCGATCGCCTCGTGCTCCTGGCCGCGCCGCGCCAGCGCACGGTCCACCTCGTCCCGGTCCATCACCGGCCCGGCGGGGTCCGTGACGCCCATCGATCACCTCTCGCTGCTTGTGTCTTCCGGTCGGATGCGGCTCAACTCGTCCGCAGGTACTGCGGTGCGGGCGGCTTCGACGGGCCGGGGTCCTTTCCCAGTGTCGCCGACAGCCACCGGTCGTACGACGCCTGCCAGCCGTTCGCGCGGTAGTCCACCAGAACGCGATTGACCCGGCGTACCAGATCGGAGGCGTCCTTCTTCATCGCCACGCCGTAGTACTCGGCCGTGAACGGCTCGCCCTTCAGCTCCACGGTCGGGTCCTGCGCGGCCTGGCTGGCCGCGAGCGCGCCGTCGGTCACCACCGCGTCCACCTCGCCGAGTTGCAGCCTGACCAGGCAGTCCAGCTGGTTCGGGACGGTGGTGGAGATGTCCGCGGAGGCGGGCAGTCCACCGCCCTTGCGGTCGGCGTCCAGTTTGGTGTACGCCGTCGAACCGGCCGCCGTGCACAGCCTCTTGTGGGCCAGGGTGTCGTTGTAGCCGGTGATGGACGACGACTTCGGCGCGAGGACCTGCTGGCCCGTCTTGAAGTACGGCGCCGAGAACGCGACCTGGGACAGCCGCTCGCAGGTGATCGTCATGGTCCGTACGACCATGTCCACCCGCCCGTCCTGGATCGCGGAGATCCGCTGGCTGGTCGGGATCGCCTTGAACTGCACCGCGTCCGGGTCGCCGAGGATGTCCTGCGCGATCCGGTGCACCAGGTCGATGTCGAAGCCCTCCAGCTCCGTGCCCTCGGTGTTCGGATTGCGGTAGCCCCAGCGGTAGCTGTTCTGGTCGACGCCGACGATCAGCTTGCGCTTGGCGCCCGTACGGGACTTGATCGCGTCGATCGTCGGCCCGTCCGCGTCGGACGGGGACAGGGTCCGGTTCTGCGCCTCGGAGTCCTTGCAGTCCTCCGCGCGCGCCTGGCTGCCGGTCGCCGTCTGCTGCCCGGCCCGCCCGCCGTCGTGCCCGGCCGGGGGCGCCTGGGTGCACGGCAGCAGCAGGACGAACGCCAGCGCCAGCGCGCACAGCGCCGCCATCGCGCCGACCCCGCCCCAGCCTCGCAGGGAGGCTCGTACACGTGCCGCGTACATCGTGATGCCTCCTGTCACCGGTACTCCGAAAGTCTGCGTCCGACGCCGAGCAGCGCGCCGCCCGCGCCGAGCGCCGCGAGCACGGCCGCGCCCACCGGCAGCCCGGTCATGGCGTCCCGTCCGTCACCGGCGGCCCGCTGGAACTCGGCCTGCTCGTGGTCGATGGCCCGGGCGAGACTGCTGTCGACGCCGTCGAAGCACTCGCCGGTGGCGCCCTTGGCGCCGATGACCTTGTCCAGCGCCTGCTGGTAGTTGCCGTCCTCGTCCTCGGTGCGGGCGGAGGTGTGGCGCTGCTTCCACACCGCCATGTTCGACTCGGCCGCCTTCACCGGTGTACGGCCGCCCTGGTCGTCGGCGAGCCGCCCCGCCCGGGTCAGGCCCTTGCCGAGGGCGGTCATGTCCTGGTCGAAGGCGTAGTAGTAGGCGTCGTACGGCTTGCCGTCGACCGTGATGGTCTCGGCGCCGCGCGCCACCAGGCTCAGGTTCTCGTTCCCGCGTGCCTTCAGGGAGGCGATCCGGGCGTCGTGCAGCACGGTCAGCGAGCGGATGCCGTGGTCGTAGGAGCCGGTCAGCTCCGCGCGGGCCACCGCGTGCCCGACGACCAGCCACAGCAGGGCGACGGTCGTGGCGGTGGAGGCGGCGACCAGGCCGTGGTTGAGAACGCGGTTGGTGTGCCGGTACGTGCGCCGCTGGGCCCAGCCGAGCGCGGCCAGCGCGAGCACGCCGAGCGCGATCGCGATCCACGGGTACGGAGTGGCGTCGCCGTAGTCGGCGTCGAGGCGCTGGTTCTCCTTGGTGTAGAGATCCTCCGCCGCCGGGAGCATTTCCGTCTGCATCTTCTCGTTGGCGTAGCGCAGATACGCGCCGCCGACCGGATAGCCCTGCCGGTTGTAGGTCCGGGCCCGCTCGATGAGCCCCTTGTACTCGGGCAGCAGCGTGTTCAGCTCGGCGATCGTCTTCTCGGAGGCCGAGCCCGGGTCGGCGTTCGTGGCGGCCGTGACGAGCCCCGCGGCGGCCGCGTGGATGTCGTTCTCGTAGCGGTCGCGCGAGCCCGCGCTCTCCTGCCCGCCGGCCAGAAACCCGCTGGAGGCGGCCGTGTTGGCGTCCGCCAGCGACCGGTAGATGTCGGCCGCGCCCGAGCTGAGCGGCTGGCTGCGGTGCAGCACGTCGTCGGCGGCGGCCGCCCGCTCACTGGCCTGCCAGGCGGTGGCCGCGCCGAACGCCACGACCAGCAGCGCCAGTACGGCCCCGATGATCCGCAGCCGGCCCGGCTCGGTGGTCGCCGTGGCCCGCAGCCGGTCGACCCCCTCGGCGAAGGCGGTCCGCCGGGCGGACGGCGCGGGCGATCCCGCCGGGAGCGGCCGGGTGGGCTGTGCGGGGATGCCGGGGGCGGCGGGCATGCCGGAACCCGCCGCCGGCGGCGCCGCGCTCTTGGGCGGGTGTGTCACTCGACCTCCCCCAGGGTCTGCTGTCGCGGCCCAGTATCGCGGCAGGCACCGATATGCGCATCGGCCTTCACTGGATCTTGATTGGATCGCAGTGTGCGCCTCACATGAATACGCCCTGCGCAACTGTTCGGTTCCCCGGGGGCGCAGTGGGGTGCGGCGGGGTGCAGGAAGGGGCGCAGGAGGCGCGGGGGCGCGGCCCGGCGCGGCCCGCCCGGTGGAGCGCTACCCCTCCCAGTACCCCCGCGCCCGCTCCCGCGCGGGTGTCCCCGCGCCCAGCCGGTCCAGGCCCAGCAGGGCTGCGCCGAGGACCGGGCTCGCCGTCACCAGGCGGACGTCGGCCTTCGGGGCGCGGGCGGCCAGCCGGTCGCGGACGGCGTCGTTCAGCAGGGCGTGGCCGGCCGTCAGAACGCTGCCGCCGAGCAGCACCGGTGTCTCCTCGTCGAGCAGGTCCAGGCGGGTCAGCGCCACCGTGGCCATCACCGTCACCTCCTCCGCGAGGCGGGCGACGATCGCACGGGCCGCCGGATCGCCCTCGTCGGCCGTGGCGAACAGGACCGGGGTCAGCTCGTGGCGGCGGTCGTGGTCGACATGCTCCAGATGCAGCGCCTCGATGAGCGCGTACATGGTGGGCAGGCCGAAATGGCCCGGGAGCGTGCGGGACAGCGCCGTCGGCTCGCCCCGGCCGTCCTCACCGCGGGCCGCGAACCACAGCGCCTCCTCGGACAGGCCCCAACCCCCGCCCCAGTCACCGGAGATACGGCCGATGGCCGGGAAGCGCGCGGTACGGCCGTCGGGCCGCATGCCGACGCAGTTGATGCCCGCCCCGCACACCACGGCCACGCCGCGCGGCTCGGCGACGCCCGCCCGCAGGATGGCGAAGGTGTCGTTGCGGACCGTCACCGAGGCGCCCCAGCCGCGCGCCTCGATCGCCGTCGCCAATTGCTCCTCCTCGACGGGGAGATCGGCGTTGGCCAGGCAGGCCGAGACATGGGAGACGGAGGTGACGGACGCGTCGGCGAAGGCGCGCGCGACCGGTTCGGCCAGCGCGTCCACCGCCGCCGCCACCCCCACCGCGGGCGGGCGGAAGCCGCCGCCGCGGGCCGTGGCCAGCACCTGTCCGGCGGCGGTGACCACGGCCACGTCGGTCTTGCTGTTGCCCGCGTCGATGGCGAGAACACTGCCGGATTCAACTGCGGTCAGGCCCACGCGAGGTGCTCCCGGTTGTGTGCGATCAGCTGGTCGGTGAGGGTGTCGGCGTAGGCGTACTGGCCGATCAGCGGGTGGGCGAGCAGGGCGCGGAAGACGCGGTCGCGGCCACCGCGCAGGGCCGCCTCCAGGGCCAGCTCCTCGTACGCCGTCACGCCCGCGACGAGACCGGCGAACAGCGGGTCCAGCTCCGGGACCGGCAGCGGAACCGGGCCGTTCGGGCCGACCGCGGCCTGGACCTCGATCACCGCGTCGTCCGGGAGGAAGGGCAGCGTGCCCCGGTTGACCGCGTTCACCACCTGGTACGGGCTGCCTCCTGCGCCCAGCAGCGCCGCCGCGAGGTCGACGGCCGCCTCGGAGTAGTAGGCGCCGCCGCGCTTGGCGAGCAGCGCGGGCTTCTCGGCCAGGGCCGGGTCGCCGTACATCGTCAGCAACTCCCGCTCCATGGCGGCGACTTCGGCCGCCCGGGACGGCTTGGTGCGCAGTTCCCGCACGACCTCGTCATGGGCGTAGTAGTAGCGCAGGTAGTAGGAGGGGACCACGCCCAGGCGGTCCAGGAGGGGGCGGGGCAGACGGAGGTCCCCGGCGATCGCGTCGCCGTGCTCGGCCAGCAGCTTCGGCAGTACGTTCTCGCCCTCCGGGCCGCCCAGCCGTACACCCGTCTCCCAGGTGAGGTGGTTGAGACCCACGTGCCCGAGATGGACGTCCGCCGGGGCCACGCCCAGCAGGCCCGCGAACTTCCGCTGGAAGCCGATCGCCACGTTGCACAGCCCGACCGCGCGGTGCCCGGCCTGGAGCAGGGCACGGGTGACGATGCCGACCGGGTTGGTGAAGTCGATGATCCAGGCGCGCGGGTTGGCCCGGCGGACCCGTTCGGCGATGTCGAGGACGACCGGCACCGTGCGCAGCGCCTTGGCCAGGCCGCCCGCGCCGGTGGTCTCCTGGCCGACGCAGCCGCACTCCAGCGGCCACGTCTCGTCCTGCTCACGGGCCGCCTGGCCGCCGACGCGCAGCTGCAGCAGGACGGCGTCGGCGCCGTCGACCCCCGCGTCCAGGTCGGCGGTGGTGACGATCCGGCCGGGGTGCTCCTGCTTGGCGAAGATCCGGCGGGCGAGGCCGCCCACCAGCTCCAGGCGCTCGGCGGCCGGGTCCACGAGCACGAGTTCCTCGATGGGCAGGGTGTCCCTGAGGCGTGCGAAGCCGTCGATGAGTTCGGGGGTGTAGGTCGAGCCTCCGCCGACCACGGTGAGTTTCATATGCGGATCAACCCTTTACTCCGGTGAGCGTGACGCCTTCGACGAACGCCTTCTGGGCGAAGAAGAACACGAGGATGACGGGGGCCATGACCAGCACCGTCGCGGCCATCGTGAGGTTCCAGTCGGTGTGGTGGGCGCCCTTGAAGGACTCCAGGCCGTAGGACAGGGTCCAGGCGCCGGGGTTCTCCGAGGCGTAGATCTGGGGGCCGAAGTAGTCGTTCCAGGCGTAGAAGAACTGGAAGAGGGCCACGGCGGCGATGCCGGGCTTCGCCATCGGCAGGACCACCCGCAGCAGGGTCCTGAGATCCCCGCAGCCGTCCACCTTCGCCGCGTCCAGATACTCGTTCGGGATCGTCATCAGGAACTGGCGCAGCAGGAAGATGGAGAACGCGTCACCGAACGCCATCGGGATGATCAGCGGCCACAGCGTGCCGGACAGGTCCAGCTGCTTCGCCCAGAACAGGTACATCGGGATGATGATCACCTGCGGCGGCAGCATCATCATCGAGATCACCAGCATGAGCGACAGGTTGCGGCCCCGGAAGCGGAACTTGGCGAGGGCGTACGCCACCGGGATCGAGGAGACGACGGTGAGCACGGTGCCCAGGCCGGCGTAGATCAGCGTGTTCTTCCACCAGGTCAGAAACCCCGGAGTGTCGAAGACCTTCTGGTAGTTGCCCCATTCCCAGGTGTGCGGGACGAGATCGCGGCTGAGCGCCTGGGTGTCGCTCATCAGCGAGGTCAGGAAGACGAACACGAAGGGCAGGGTGAAGAACAGGGCGGCGGCGACCCCGAGGGAGTGGATCGCGATCCATTCGAGGAGCGCCCTGCGACGGGCGGTGCGCTCGGCCCCGGACACCTGCGGCGTCAGCCCGACCGGCTTGTCCAGTACTTGGGTCATGCTCTCAGTCACCTGCCTGGATGAGACCGCCCCGGCGCCGCATCAGGAACCCGGTGAACGCCATCGACAGGGCGAAGAGGACGAGGGCGACGACACACGCGGAGCCGTAGTCGAAGCGCTGGAAACCGAGGTTGTAGACGAGCTGGGGGAGGGTGAGCGTGGACTTGTCGGGGTAGCCGGGCTCGAACTGGGTGCCCGCGCCCTGGATCACGCCCGAGGCGACCTTCCCCGCGATCAGCGGCTGCGTGTAGTACTGCATCGTCTGGATGACACCGGTGACGACGGCGAACATCACGATCGGCGAGATGTTGGGCAGCGTGACGTACCGGAAGCGCTGCCACGCCGAGGCGCCGTCCAGCTCGGCCGCCTCGTACTGCTCGGTGGGCACGTCCAGCAGCGCGGCCATGAAGATGACCATCAGGTCGCCGATGCCCCACAGCGCCAGCAGGGTGAGCGCCGGCTTGGACCAGGCCGGGTCGTTGAACCAGCCCGGCGCCGGTACGCCGATCTTCTCCAGGATCGAGTTGACCGGGCCCGTGCCGGGGTTGAGCAGGAAGGCGAAGGCCATGGTCGCGGCGACCGGCGGGGCGAGGTACGGCAGGTAGAACAGGGTGCGGAACACCCCCGTGCCCGTCTTGATCTTGGTGATCAGCAGGCCGATGCCGAGCCCGAAGACCACCCGCAGGGTCACCATCACCAGGACCAGCCAGAGCGTGTTGCGCAGGGCCGGCCAGAACAGCGGGTAGTGCTCGAAGACATAGGTCCAGTTCTTGCCCCCGCTCCACGTCGGCGGTCTGAAGCCGTCGTAGTGCATGAAGGAGAAGTAGACCGTCGAGATCAGCGGGTACGCGAAGAAGACCGCGAAGCCGATCAACCAGGGCGACATGAAGGCGATCGTGCGAAGCGCCGACTGGCGGCGCTTCGACGCCAGAGTGACCGTACTCATCGGCTACTTCGCCTGCGCGATGTCCGTGTCGATCTGTGCGGCCGTCGTCTTCAGGCCGGACTTCAGATCGGTGACCTTGCCGCTCTCGTAGTCGAAGCCGAGCTGCTGGATCGTCACCAGGTACACACCGCCGTTGACCGAGGCGGGTGTGGTGGTGGAGTTCGGGTTGGACGCGATGTCCAGGAACGTCTTGAAGCGGGGGTCGTACTTCAGCTTCGGGGACTTCAGGGCGGCGAACGTGGACGGCACGTTGTGCAGGTCGTTGGAGAAGCCGACCACCGCGTCCGTGTTCGTGGTCATGTACTTCACCAGCTCCCAGGCCGCGTTCCGCTTGTGGCTGGTGGCGGCGATGCCCGCGATGGTGCCGGTGATGTAGCCCTTGCCGTACTGGGCCACCTGGTCGTCGGGGACGGGCAGCGGGGCGACGCCGATGTCGAACTTCGGCTTGGCGGCCAGCGCCATCCCGAGCCGCCACTCGCCGTCGAGCTGCATGGCGACCTGACCGGTGTGGAAGGGGTGCTTGGGGCCCCACTCGTCACCGAGCGTCGAGCGGAACTTCTCCAGCTTCTGGAATCCGCCCAGCTCGTCCACGAGCCGCTTCTGCAGGCTGAACCCCTTCTCGAAGGCCGGGTCCTTGGCCAGGTCGGACTTGCCGCTCTTGTCGAAGTACGTCGGCGAGAACTGGCCGAAGTAGTGCTCGGTGGTGGTCTCCCAGCCGTGGTAGTTCGGCATGAACCCGAGCTGCTTGTAGGAGTCCCCGTCGGGAACGGTGAGCTTCTTGGCGTCGGCCTCGAACTCGGACCAGGTCTTCGGCGGATCGGTGATGCCGGCCTTCTTGAACGCCGTCTTGTTGTAGTAGAGCCCGTACGCGTCACCGAGCAGCGGCGCCGTGCAGCGGTTGCCGTCGAACTGGGTGTACTCGTTCATGGGCTTCGGGAAGGTCGTGGACGGATCGATCCCGGACTTCTTGAAGAAGGGGTTGAGGTCGATCAGCGCGCCCGAGGAGCAGAACTTGCCCACGTTGTTGGTGGTGAAGGAGGAGATCACGTCCGGCGCCTTGTCGCCCCCCGACCGCAGCGCCTGATTGATCTTGTCGTCGGTCATGTTGCCGACGACGTTCACATGGATGTTGGGGTGCGCCTTCTCGAAGCCGGCGATCAGCGACTTGACGGCCTGGACCTCGTTCGGCGCGCTCCAGGCGTGCCAGAAGTTGATCGTCGTGTCCTTCGACGGGTCGTCCGTGGCACCGGAGCCGGACTGCCCGGTGCAGGCGGCGGCCGCCAGGAGCACGGCGGAGGCAGTCAGGGCAAATGCCGCTTTTCGCGCGACTTCGGGTATGGCTGTGGGCATGGCGAGGTCTCCCAGGGGGATGGGGCGGTGACTTCGGTGAACCGGGGGCGCTCTAGCGCGAGGTGTCGAAGACCTCGTCGCGGGTGGTGACGAGCGCGGACTCCAACGCGCCGCGCAGAACGGGGTGTTCGTGGACATCGCCGACGACCAGCCGGGGGCGGGCCGCGGCCAGCTCCTCCAGCTCGGCCGCGACGAGGGCGCGCAGCCGCTCGCCGCCGGCCGTCAGCGCGGAGCCGCTGAGGACGACGAGTTCGGGGTCGAGGACGGAGACGAGCGAGGCGAGACCGGTGGCGAGCCGGGTGGCGTAGGTCCGCAGCAGCTCCCGGTAGGGGCCGCGGGTGTGGTCGGCGGCACGGGCCACGAGCTCGGCGGCGGCCTCTGCGTACGGCCCCGGCGGCACGTCCTCGATGCCGAGTTCGCGCGCCAGCTTCGGTACGGCCTGGGAGCCGGCCAGCTCCTGGTAGCCGCCGCTGTTGGCCTTGGTCACCTGCCGTACCAGCGGGGTGCCCGGCACCGGCAGGAAGCCGACCTCGCCGGCGCCGCCGGTCCAGCCCCGGTGCAGTCGGCCGCCGAGGACCAGGGCGGCGCCGAGGCCCTCCTGGTTCCACAGGAGCACGAAGTCCCCGTGGCCGCGTGCGGCGCCGAGCCGTTGTTCGGCGAGGGCGACGAGGTTGACGTCGTTCTCGTACTCCACCGGCATCGGCAGGGCGGCGGCGAGTTCGTCGAGCAGGCTCGGGGAGTGCCAGCCGGGGAGGTGGGAGGCGTAGCGCAGCCGGCCGGTGGTGGGGTCGAAGGCGCCCGGGGTGCCGATGGCCAGCCGGTGCACGTCGGACCGGGCGAGCCCGGCGGCCTTCAGGGCGCCGTCGAGCGCGTCGGTGACCTGCTGGACGACGGGTTGCGCGGGATGCCGCCCGGGTGTGGGCAGTTCGTACTCGCCGACCGTGCGGCCGGCGATGTCGGCGACGGCGGCGCGGATGCGGTGCGGGGCGACGTCGAGGCCGGCGGCGTACGCGGCATGCGGGTTGACGGCGTACAGCTGGGCGTTGGGGCCCGGCCGGCCCTCGCTGGTCCCCGTGACCCGGACCAGGCCTGCCGCCTCCAGGCGGGCCAGCAGCTGCGAGGCGGTGGGCTTGGACAGGCCGGTGAGCTTGCCGATCCGGGTGCGCGACAGCGGCCCGTGCTCCAGCAGGAGGTCCAGGGCGGCGCGGTCGTTCATGGCGCGCAGCACGCGCGGGGTGCCCGGCGTACCGGCGGTTCCTGCCATGGGGTCGACACCTGCCTCTCCAGCCGTCCAGCTTCCCAGTGACTTCGGCCGGACGTCCAGCCAAGATCATTGTTAGGAAACTTTCCTATTCGGGTGGGAGGAACGTAAGCCCAGGACGAAGGGGGCGTCAATAGACGGCGGCGCCGAGGAAACGGAGTCGTTATCTCGCGGGCCCGATGGTCCGGGAGCTCAGTCGTCGAGGAAGGGGGTGGTGTCGAGGGTGGGGTACGGCGCCGGAAGAGTGAGGGGGTCGCCGAGGGTGACCTTGGTGTCGGTCATGTAGTAGGCCTCGGTGGGGTCGTCACCGGGGAGGACGGGGTCGGTGTGGCAATGGGCGGTCTTGGAGTGGCGGTCGATCAGGACGTAGATCGGGACTCCGGCGGCTGCGTAGGTGCGGAACTTGGGACCGGTGTCGGTCTCGTGGTTGGTGGAGGTGATCTCGCCGACGAGGGCGATCATGTCGATGGGGTACCAGCCCTTGTTGGCCTTGCGGTACGACTCGTCCAGCTCGCTCGGCCGACGGCGGCGGACGTAGAAGTCCGGAATGATCAGGGCCATGGTCCTGCCGTCCTCGTGGGCCGCGCGATAGCCGTTGCCCATGCCCACGAGGCGGAATCCGGCGGCCCGGAACTGGAAGCCCAGCTCGAAAGCGCCGTCGTTGTGGTTGTCGTTCGGCTGCGGCGGCACGATGACCGTCCCCTCGACGTACTCCGGTCGAATCGGCGCCACCGACGCCTCTTCGATCGCGCTCAACAGGTCGATGGGGTCCTGGGTCATCACCGGCTCCATGAGAGGTTCGGCGCTCATCGCTCGTTCTCCTTGTCGCGCTGATATCAGGCTAAGCCCGCCTCGGGCGCCCCGGCAGAACGATGGGGCACCCCGTGCGCCCTCGGCGCCGGAATGCCCCACCTGTTCACTCGAACGAGCGTGCTGAAACGGTCCGCTCGTTACTTGACCGGAGGCTCCGGCTGCTGCGGAGTTATCGGAGTCGTCGCCTTCGCCTGCGGGGAGTCCGCGTTGGAGAACGCCGACGGGGCCGACACCGTCGCCGCCGGGTCCGGGGTGTCCGCGTCCTCCGCCGCCGTCTCGCCGCCCACGATGCGGATGTTCGCCGCGTCGAACTCCCGCTTGATGCGCCAGCGCAGCTCCCGCTCGACCGTCAGCGCCTTGCCGGGCATCGTCTTGGCCGAGACCCGCACCACCATGGAGTCGATCAGGACCGAGTCCAGGCCGAGCACCTCGATCGGGCCCCACAGCATCTCGTTCCAGGGCTCTTCCTTGCTCATGTGCTCGGCGACCACGTCCAGCGTCTCCTTGACCCTGTCGAGGTCCTCACCGGAGCGGACCGTGACGTCGACACCCGCCGTCGCCCAGCCCTGCGAGAGGTTGCCGATCCGCTTGACCTCGCCGTTGCGGACGTACCAGATCGCGCCGTCCGCGCCGCGCAGCTTGGTCACGCGCAGCCCGACCTCGATCACCTCACCGGTGGCCACACCCGCGTCGATCACGTCACCGACGCCGTACTGGTCCTCCAGGATCATGAACACGCCGGAGAGGAAGTCCGTGACCAGGTTCCGGGCGCCGAAACCGATCGCCACACCTGCCACACCGGCCGAAGCCAGCAGCGGCGCCAGGTCGATCTTGAAGGTGGACAGCACCATCAGCGCGGCCGTGCCGAGGATCAGGAAGCTCGCCACCGACCGCAGCACCGAACCTATCGCCGCCGACCGCTGGCGCCGCCGCTCGGCGTTGACCAGCAGCCCGCCCAGCGCGGTGCCGTCCACGGCCTCGGCGGTACGGCTCATCCGCTCTATCAGCTTGCTGATGGCCCGTCGCACCACCGAGCGCAGCGCCACCGCCACGACCACGATCAGCAGGATCCGCAGGCCCATCGCGAGCCATGTCGACCAGTTCTGCTCGACCCAGCTCGCCGCGTGCGTCGCGCTCTCCTGGGCGTCCTGGAGCGAGGGCACGGCCGGAGCCGTCGATCCGGAGGGAGCGGGGGAAGGGGTCGGCGACGCACCGGCGGCCAGCAGGACGGCGGGCAAGGACGACACGGCAGGTACCTCCAAGGTGCTGCACGGTCCGTTCCGGTGGGGCGGTCAAGGTCTGCAAGGTCACGAAAAGATCACCGGACGGACTGGACCACCACACTAACGGGGCATTGTGCGTGCCCCAGTCGGATCCGCCAAGGAGGGGTGCAGGAGAGACGGGACTCACCCTGGCTTGAACAGGCCATGATCCGGGGGATGAATCGGGTGTGGTCGAAAACACTCCCAGCCCGTTACCGGGACATGGTGGCGCTTCCACCAGGCATGAGGGGAGACTGACTGCAGATCGTCCCGGCGCGAGCCACGCGCCGCCGACGCCCAAGGAGGCACCCGTGCCGCATGTCCTGGTCCTCAACGCGTCGTACGAGCCGCTCGGCGTCGTACCGCTCCGCCGCGCGCTCGTCCTCGTCCTGGAGAACAAGGCCGTCTCCCTCGAGGAATCCGGCGCCTTTATGCACAGCGCGACCGTCACAGTCCCCGCACCCAGCGTGGTCCGGCTCAAGCGATTCGTCCGGGTTCCCTATCGGGGGCCCGTTCCTCTCACCCGCCGCGCGCTCTTCGCCCGCGACGGAGGCCGGTGCATGTACTGCGGTGGCGTCGCAACCAGCGTCGACCACGTCATCCCGCGCAGCCGCGGGGGCAAGCACGTCTGGGACAACGTGGTGGCCTCCTGCCGCCGCTGCAACCACGTGAAGGCCGACAAACACCTCGTCGAGATGGGCTGGCGGCTGCGCCACAAACCGGCTCCGCCCTCGGGGCTGGCCTGGCGCATCATCGGCACCGGGCATAGGGATCCGCGCTGGCTGCCGTACTTGCAGCCATACGGCGCGGACGATGCCCTGGCCCGGATCGACGGCATATCTGCCTAGATCCGGGCCGTGTTTTTGCGCCTGTGAGGGGGCGTGGCGGTGGTTGTCCGGCGGCTGCGGCCGGGTCGTGGCCGGTCGCGCAGTTCCCCACGCCCCTCGTCCGCCGCCCCGCGCCCTTTCAGGCCGGGCACGCACCCCGTCCGGCGTACACGGCCGCGCCCGGGACGAACGCGGTCGGCGCCGCCCTCGCCCGACCCGTCGTGCTCCCGCCGGCCACCACGCGGCGGGGCAGTCCCCCCACACCCCCTGTGCCGATCACCTTCGCGGAGCCGGATCACGGCAGCCCTTTCAGGTGCTCCGCGGACGGGAGCGAGTGCGCACGCCGTCTCGGGGTAGGCCTGCCGTAACCCGTTCAAAGCCGCACCATCCCGACCGACCCGAAGGGGGCCCGCGTGGCTGCACCGGCTCGACTCCCGATCCCGGCCCAGTGGAAACCCGTGGCGGAGCAGTCCGCCGCGACCGACGAGGCATTGCTGTCCGTCTTCAGCGCGGAGCGCGCCTGCGCCCAGGCCCCGCTCACCAGCGAACCGCCACTGCCCGACCTCGAGCCCCTGACCAGCGAGCCGCCGCTCGCCGACGCCACCCCCCTGACCAGCGAGTCCGACGCCTTCGGTGCGGGGGTGTAGATGGCCGCGGCGTTCGAGGACGCGGACCTGTCCCGGCTCGCCGAACTGCACGGCGTCGCCACCTCCTACAGCCCCGCCCCGGGCCGTGACGTCCCGGTCCCCGCCTCCGCCGTGGTCGCCGCCCTGGCCGCCCTCGGCGTCGACGCGGCCGGCCGGGGCGCCGTCCGCACCGCGCTCGCCGCACGCGAGCGCGAGCTGCGCGAGCGCCTGCTGCCGCCGACCGTCGTCCACTGGACCGGCGACCCGCAGGGCCCCGCCGCCCTCGCCGCACTGCCGCCAGGCACCCGCCTGCGCGTCGAGACCGAGGACGGGCAGGAGCCGCGGGTGACCGAGGTCGGAGAGGGGCGGGAGGTGAGCCGGGATCTCCCGCTCGGTGTGCACCGGCTGACCGCCGTCGCCCCCGACGGGCGCACCGGCCACGCCCACCTCGTCGTCGCCCCCGATCGGCTGCCCACCCCGCCCGGCCGCTCCTACGGCCTCCTCGTCCAGCTGTACTCCCTCCTGTCGCGCCGCTCCTGGGGCATGGGCGACCTCGGCGACCTCGCCGAACTGGCCGGCTGGGCCGGCCGCACCGCCGGCGCCGGATTCATCCAGGTCAACCCGCTGCACGCCGCCGTACCCGGCGCCCCCACCGACCCCTCCCCGTACCGCCCGTCCTCCCGCCGCTTCCCCGACCCCGTCCATCTGCGCGTCGAGGCCGTCCCCGAGTTCGCGTACGTCGCGGACCGCGAGCGGCTGAGCGCACTGCTGGAGCGGGCCGAGCGGCTGCGCGCCGCCGTCCTCGACAAGGGCGCCCTCATCGACCGGGACGCGGTGTGGGAGGTCAAGCGCGCGGCACTGGAACCGGTCCTGGCCGTCCCGCTGGGACCCGGCCGCCAGGCCGCCTACGACGACTTCCGCGCCGCCCACGGCCAGGCCCTCGACGACCACGCCACCTGGTACGCCCTCGCAGAGGTCCACGGCTCCGACTGGCACCACTGGCCCGACGGCCTGCGCGACCCCCGCTCGGCCGGCACCGCCCGTGCGCGGGCCGACCTCGCCGACCGGGTCGAGTTCCACGCCCGTCTGGCCTGGCTCACCGACGGCCAGCTCCGCGCCGCCCAGCGAGCCGCCTCGGAGGCCGGGATGCCGGTCGGGATCGTGCACGACCTCGCCGTCGGCGTGCATCCGGCGGGCGCCGACGCCTGGGCCCAGCAGGACGTCTTCGCCGCCGGCACCTCGGTCGGCGCCCCGCCCGACGCCTTCAACTCCCGCGGCCAGGACTGGGGCCTGCCGCCCTGGCGCCCCGACCGGCTCGCCGCCACCGGCCACGCCCCCTACCGCGACCTCCTGCGCGCCCTCTTCCGCTACGCCGGCGCCCTGCGCATCGACCACGTCATGGGCCTGTTCCGGCTGTGGTGGGTCCCCCGGGGCAGCCCGCCCACCGAGGGCACCTACGTCCGCTACGACGCCGACGCCATGCTCGCCATCCTCGCCCTGGAGGCCACCCGCGCCGGCGCCGTCGTCATCGGCGAGGACCTCGGCACCGTCGAGCCCGGTGTGCGCGAGACGCTGCAGCGGCGCGGGGTGCTCGGCACCTCGGTGCTGTGGTTCGAACGCGACTGGGAGGGCGACGGGCGCCCCCTGCCCCCCGACCGCTGGCGCGCCGACTGCCTGGCCACCGCCACCACCCACGATCTGCCGCCCACCGCGGCCCGGCTCACCGGCGACCACGTCGACCTGCGCGACCGCCTGGGCCTGCTCACCCGCCCGGCGGTCGAGGAACGCGCCGAGGCCACCGCCGACGCCGCCGAGTGGCTCGCCCTGCTGGGCAGCCTCGGCCTGCTGGACCTGACGGCCGCCGGGCCGCCCGGCACGGACGAGGAGGAGGAGATCCGCGCCGTCCACCGCTTCCTGCTGCGCACCCCGGCCCGGCTGATCGGCGTCTGGCTCCCGGACGGCGTCGGCGACCGCCGCCCGCAGAACCTCCCGGGGACCTGGGACCAGTACCCGAACTGGCGGCTGCCGATCGCCGACCGCGACGGCCGGCCGGTGCCGCTGCAGGAGTTGACGGCCGCGCCCCGACTCAGGGCGCTGCTCGCCGTGTTCGCACAGGCCGAAGGCCCCACACAGGTCGAAGGCGGGTGAATCGTCGCTACGGGACCCCGGGCGCGCGCCCCTCGGGATCATTCGCTAACTTGAGATCGTGGACAAGAAGAACGCCCTGCGCGCCGGCGCCCTGGCCGCCGGTACGACGCTGATGATGCTGCTCATGTCGTCCCCCGCGCTCGCGCTGACCCGCGACGACGGCGACGACCCCGGCCACGGTCTGAGCGTCGTCCAGACGCTGGGCCTCTACGTGCTGCTTCCGCTGGCCCTGTTCGCGGTCATCGCCGGCCTCGTGATGGCGCTGGACAAGTCCAAGATCAGGACGATCAAGCCCTCGGCCACCACCAGTTCCGAGGCCAAGGCCAAGGCCTGACCGGAGACCGGTTCTTCCGCCGGGGCACCTGGCCCCGGTTCTTCCGCCGGGGGCGCCTGACCTCCCACCGGTACGCGCGTACAGCCGTACCCGGGTGAGGTCGGCGCCCCCGGCGTTGTGCCGTACGGCGGTGCGGCTCAGGGGTTCGGCGCGGTGAGGTAGCGCTGCACGGTGGGCCCGAGCCACGCCAGCAGTTCCTGGTAGGTGAGCTCCCGCGCCGGCGGCAGCCGCAGCACATAGCGGGTCAGGGCCAGCCCGAGCAGCTGCGCCGCACACAGCGCGGCCCGTGCCGGAACCTGCTCGGGGTCGGGGCACACCTGCCGGGTCGCCGGGAGCAACTGCTCACGGAAGATGCGCTGCATCCGCTCGGCCCCGGCCTCATTGGTGGCGCCGACCCGCAGGACGGCCGTCAGATCCTCGTTCCCCTCCCACAGGCCGAGGAAGTGGTCCACCAGCGCCCGCCCCACCTCGTCCCGCGGTATCCGCGTCAGGTCGGGCAGCCGCAGATCCAGCGTGACGGCCGCCGCGAACAGCCCCTCTTTGCTGCCGAAGTACCGCATCACCATCGACGGGTCGATGTGCGCGTCCCTGGCGATCGCCCGGATGGTGGCCCGCTCGTAGCCGTCGGCGGCGAACCGTTCGCGGGCGGCGTCGAGGATGGCGGCGCGGGTGGTGGCGGAGCGGCGTGCCTGGTTCGGGCCGCTGCTGTCCGCAGGGGTGTTGCCGGTCATGCCAACAAGCGTAGGCCAACATGTGTGGGCCAACAAGTGTTGACGCCCCGGGCGGCCCGGTTCTACCGTTGCCAACAAGCGTTGACCAACAAGCGTTGGCATCCAGGAGGTCACCATGACCGGCACCACTGGCAACAACGGCATCACTGGCAACAACGGCACCGCCCGTGCGACCGGCGCCACCCCCTCCCCGGCCGGCCCGGCCACCCCGGCCACCGTCGTCGTCGTGGGCTCCGGCCCCACCGGCCTGCTCCTCGCCGGTGACCTCGCCGCCGCCGGCGTCCCGGTCACCGTCCTCGAAAAGCGCCCCCACAGGATCAGCAACCTCTCCCGCGCCTTCGTCCTGCACGCCCGCACCCTCGAACAGCTCGACGCGCGCCACCTCGCCGAGGACCTGGAGTCCGTGGGGCAGCCGCTCGAACACCTCCGTCTCTTCTCCCGGCTCGGCATCGACCTGTCCGCCCTCCCCTCCCGGTTCAACCACGTCCTGGCCCTCCCTCAGTACGAGGTCGAGAAGGTCCTGGAGCGGCGGGCGGTCGAGGCGGGCGTCGACTTCCGGTACGAGACCGAGGTGGCCGGGCTGACGCAGGACGGGGACGGGGTGACCGTCGAGACGCGTGGGCCCGAGGGGCGTACGGAGCGCCTGCGGGCGGCGTACGCCGTCGGCGCCGACGGCATGCGCAGCGCCGTACGGACGGCGATCGGGCTGCCCTTCCCGGGCAAGTCGGTGCTCCGGTCCGTGGTCCTCGCCGACGTCAGGCTCGCCGAGGAGCCGCCGGACCTGCTCACCGTCAACGCCGTGGGCGACGCCTTCGCCTTCCTCGCGCCGTTCGGCGACGGCTACCACCGGGTGATCGGCTGGTGTCGCGGCCGCGACGTCCCCGACAGCGAGCCGCTGGACCTGGCGGAGGTCCGGGAGATCACCCGCCGCGCCCTCGGCCGGGACCTCGGCATGTACGACGCCCGCTGGATGTCCCGCTTCCACAGCGACGAACGCCAGGCTCCCGCCTACCGGGTCGGGCGGGTCTTCCTGGCCGGTGACGCCGCGCACGTGCACACCCCGGCCGGCGGCCAGGGCATGAACACCGGGCTCCAGGACGCGGCCAACCTGAGCTGGAAGCTGGCGGCGGTCGCCACCGGCCACGCGGACCCCGCACTGCTCGACACCTACCAGGCCGAGCGGCACCCGGTGGGCAGGGCGGTGGTGCGCAGCAGCGGCGGGATCGTCCGGCTCGCCATGGCCAGGCGCCCCTGGACCCGTGCGGCGCGCGCCGCGCTCACCGCGTTCCTGAACGCCGTCGGCCCCGCCCGGCGCGCGTTCGCCGCCCAGGTCACCGGCCTCGGCTACCGCTACCCGGCACCCCGCGGCGCCCACCGCCTCACCGGTACCCGCGTCCCGGACGTCGCCCTGGCCGGCGGCGGCCGCCTCTACGAGGCGCTGCGGGGCGGCCGGTTCCTCCTGATCACGCCGGAGCCGTACGGGGCGGGAGCCGGCCGCGCGGACCGGCTGGTCGTGGCCCGCTGGGCGAGCGACCGCCGTACGACCCTCCTGGTCCGCCCCGACGGATACGCGGCCTGGGCCGCCGACGCCGCCACCGAGGCCGGCATCGAGGCGGCCGTGACCCACCACCTGGGGTGCGCGATCGTTCAGGTTTCCTGAAAAGATCAATCGAAAACTTTCGATGGACCTGACAGGTCGGCGCCTGTGACGGTAGGAGCACGCATCCACCACCGCTCCTGCCGTCGCTCCCGAAAGGACCCCCGTTGACCGCCGTCCCGCACCGGACCGCCACCCCGCCCGCCGCCCGCCGCTCGCGCGAGGCGGCCGCCCCTCTGCTCGGCCTCGCCTGCGCCGCGCTCGCGACGGTCGTCTGGTCGGGCAGCTTCGTCACCTCCCGAGGCCTGCACGACAGCGTCCCGCCCGTCCAGCACGCCTTCTGGCGCTGGGTGATCGCCCTGATCGCCGTGGCCCCGTTCGGCGCCCGGCAGGCCTGGCGGCAGCGCGCGCCGATCCGCCGCCACGCCCGCTACGTCCTCCTCGCCTCCCTGCTCGGCGTGGCCGTCTACAACACCCTCGTCAACCAGGCCGGACTGACCACCCCGGCCGCCACCATGGGCATGATCATGGCCGCCTCGCCGGTGCTCATGGCGCTGTTCGAACGCCTCGGCGGCGTGCGGCTCGGCGCGCGGCGCACCACCGGCCTGCTCATCGCCTGCGCGGGCGTGGCGTTCCTCGTCGGCGGTGGCGCCCACTTCTCGGCCGGCGATCTGTGGATGATCGCCGCCTCCTGCTGCTTCGCCGGCTACAGCGCGCTGCTGCGCCGCAGGCCGGCCGAACTGGGCGGTGCGGCCTTCCTGTTCACCACGTTCCTGATCGGCACCGTGCTCCTGCTCCCCGTCCAGGCGGCCAGCCTCGCCGTCCAGGGCGGCTTCACCCCGACCCCCGGCACGGTCCTGCCCCTCCTCTACGTCGGCGTGGCCTCCTCCGCCCTCGCCTTCTTCGCCTGGAACAAGGCAATCGCCCTGATCGGCGCCACCCGCGCCGGCATCGTCTACTACCTCCAGCCGGTCTGCGTGGCCCTGCTCTCCTGGGCGGTCCTCGGCGAGCGGACCGGAGGGCCGCAGCTGCTGTCGATGGCGCTGATCCTGGGCGGGGTGGTGCTCGGCGCGGGGGCACGCCGTTGACGTGTAGCTTTCTCCGCATGGCCGACTGGGACATCAGGAAGCTGCAGATCCTGCGCACCCTGCGCGAGCGGGGGACGGTGACCGCGACGGCCGAGGCCCTGCACATGACCCCGTCCGCGGTCTCCCAGCAGCTCACCAACCTCTCCCGGCAGCTCGGCGTACCCCTGCTGGAGGCCCAGGGCCGACGGGTCCGGCTCACCGACGCGGCCCGCCTGGTGCTCACCCACACCGAGCCGGTCTTCGAGCAACTGGAGCGCACGGAGGCCGTGTTGGCGGCCTACAGCCAGGGCGAGGCGGGCGAGGTCCGGGTCGGCGCGTTCTCCACGGCCGTCCCCGCCCTGGTCGTACCGGCCGTACGGGCCCTGCGGGAAGCGCACCCCGGGGTGACGGTCCGGGTGCGGGAGGCGGAGGCCGCGGAGGCCTACGACCTCCTGACCGCCGGCGATGTCGACCTCGCCCTGTCCCTGGCGGCCGAGGCCCCGAGCGCGGCGGATGCCCGCTTCACCCAAGTCCCGCTGCTGGCCGACCCCTTGGACGTGGCCCTGCCCCCCGGCCACCCCCTGGCCACGGCCCCCGCCCTGACCCTGACCGACCTGGCCACCGACTCCTGGATCTTCGGCGGCAGCGGCCCCTGGTCGGACATCACCCGCCGCGCCTGCGAGGCGGCCGGCTTCAGCCCCCACCAGGGCCACTCGGCCTCCGGCTGGACCGCCATCCTCGCCATGGTGGAGGCGGGCATGGGCGTGGCCCTGGTCCCCAGAATGGCCGCGACCCGCCGCGACGGCGTCATGATGCGAGACCTCGGCCCGGACGGCCCGGTCCGCCATGTGACGGCGGCGGTGCGCAAGGGCGGGGAGACGGGGCGCGCGGTGCGGCACGTGCTGGAGGCGCTGGGGGATGCGGCCGCCACCGGCGCCCCGCCCTCGGCATCGCCCGGCACGGCTGTGTCCGCCTCCTGACCGGCGCTCGTTTCCGTCCACCGGTGCCCGCGGCACCTCCTAGGGCCGCCGGACCTCGTACAGAAAGCACCCGTACTCCACCGCCCGCACATGCACCAGCGCCACCTCCGGGTCGGCGAAGGCCTCCGCGAAGGCCGTCTCGAAAACCGCCTCGCATGGCGTCTCGGTGCCGTCCGAGGGGTTCACCAGGCGGCCGCCCAGGATGCGGCCGTCGGAGGAGTAGCGGCGCAGTACGCGGTGGGCCTGTGCGAAGGGCAGGGCGGTGCCGGACGGGCCCGGGCACGGCTCGGCGTGGACGAAGACCGGGCCCTGCTCGTCGTAGGCACCGGGCCGGGCGCCCGTCTCGGCCGCCCAGCGGCGCAGCGGCGCGTACGAGACCAGGGCGATCGCCTCGCCCGGCTCGCTGCGGCGCAGGCAGCAGCGCAGCGGGGCGCCGCCCTCCTCGTCGGTGAACGGGGCCATGGGCCGGCCCGCGTCATCGGTGGCCCGCAGGGACCGCAGGACCTCGGGGGCGATGGGGCGGGCGGTGTGTGCCATCGTGCGGTGCGTCGTCGTCATGGGGCCAGCGTCCGCCGCCGGTGCCCCGCTCACCGGCGGGAACCGGACATCGCGTTCCCTGCGGATCCCATGGAAGGATGACGCAACCCACACATAACGAGGAGATGACCGCGTGCCTGGCACAAACCTGACTCGCGAAGAGGCGCAAGCGCGGGCCGAGCTGCTCACCGTTGACTCGTACGAGATCGATCTCGACCTCTCCGGGGCGCAGGAGGGCGGCACCTACCGGTCCGTGACCACGGTGCGCTTCGACGTCGTCCGCGGCGGCGAGTCCTTCATCGACCTGGTGGCGCCCAGCGTCCACGAGGTGACCCTGAACGGTGACGCGCTCGACCCCGCCGAGGTCTTCGAGGACTCGCGGATCGCGCTGCCGGGGCTGCTGGAGGGGCGCAACGTCCTTCGGGTCGTCGCCGACTGCGCCTACACCAACACCGGCGAGGGGCTCCACCGATTCGTCGACCCCGTCGACGAGCAGGCGTACCTCTACACCCAGTTCGAGGTGCCGGACGCCCGCCGGGTCTTCGCCTCCTTCGAGCAGCCGGACCTCAAGGCCACCTTCCGGTTCACCGTGAAGGCGCCCGAGGGCTGGACCGTCATCTCGAACTCGCCGACGCCGGAGCCGAAGGACAACGTCTGGGCCTTCGAGCCGACCCCGCGGATGTCGACGTACATCACGGCGATCATCGCGGGCCCGTACCACTCCGTGCACAGCGTGTACGAGAAGGACGGGCAGAGCGTGCCGCTGGGCATCTACTGCCGTCCGTCCCTCGCCGAGTTCCTGGACTCGGACGCGATCTTCGAGGTGACCCGGCAGGGCTTCGACTGGTTCCAGGAGAAGTTCGACTACGCCTACCCGTTCGCGAAGTACGACCAGCTGTTCGTGCCCGAGTTCAACGCGGGCGCGATGGAGAACGCCGGTGCCGTCACCATCCGCGACCAGTACGTCTTCCGGTCCAAGGTGACCGACGCGGCGTACGAGGTGCGGGCCGAGACGATCCTGCACGAGCTGGCCCACATGTGGTTCGGCGACCTGGTCACCATGGAGTGGTGGAACGACCTGTGGCTGAACGAGTCGTTCGCCACCTACACCTCCATCGCCTGCCAGGCCGCCGCCCCCGGCTCGCGCTGGCCGCACTCGTGGACCACGTTCGCCAACTCCATGAAGACCTGGGCGTACCGGCAGGACCAGCTGCCCTCCACGCACCCGATCATGGCGGACATCCGCGACCTGGACGACGTGCTCGTCAACTTCGACGGCATCACGTACGCCAAGGGCGCCTCCGTCCTCAAGCAGCTCGTCGCGTACGTCGGCGAGGACGAGTTCTTCCAGGGCGTGCAGGCCTACTTCAAGCGGCACGCGTTCGGCAACACCCGCCTGTCCGACCTGCTCGGCGCCCTGGAGGAGACCTCCGGACGCGACCTGAAGACCTGGTCGACGAAATGGCTGCAGACGGCCGGCATCAACGTCCTGCGCCCGGAGGTGCAGACGGACGCCGACGGTGTCGTCACCTCCTTCGCCGTCCGCCAGGAGGCCCCGGCGCTGCCCGCCGGCGCCAAGGGCGAGCCGGTGCTGCGCCCGCACCGCATCGCGATCGGCCTGTACGACCTCGACGCGAGCAGCGGCAAGCTGGTCCGCACGCAGCGGATCGAGCTGGACGTCGACGGTGAGCTGACGGCCGTACCGCAGCTGGCCGGAGAGCGCCGCCCGGCGGTGTTCCTGCTCAACGACGACGACCTGTCCTACGCGAAGGTCCGCCTGGACGAGCAGTCGCTGGCGTTCGTCACCGAGCACCTGGGCGACTTCGACGCCTCCCTTCCGCGCGCCCTGTGCTGGGCCTCGGCCTGGGACATGACGCGGGACGCGGAGCTGGCGGCCCGCGACTACCTGTCCCTCGTCCTGTCGGGCATCGGCAAGGAGTCCGACATCGGTGTCGTGCAGTCGCTGCACCGCCAGGTCAAGCTCGCCATCGACCTGTACGCCGACCCGGCCGCCCGCGAGGCCCTGCTCACCCGCTGGACCGACGCCACGCTCGCGCACCTGCGCGCGGCGGAGCCGGGACGCGACCACCAGCTGGCCTGGGCCCGCGCCTTCGCGGCGACGGCCCGCACCCCCGAGCAGCTGGACCTCCTGGAGAGCCTGCTGGAGGGCACCCACACCATCGAGGGTCTGGCCGTGGACACCGAGCTGCGCTGGGCGTTCGTGGAGCGGCTGGCGGCGGTCGGCCGGTTCGACGAGGCGGAGATCGCGGCCGAGTACGAGCGGGACAGGACCGCGGCCGGTGAGCGGCACGCGGCGACGGCGCGCGCCGCCCGCCCGACGCGGGAGGCGAAGGCGGAGGCCTGGTCCTCGGTGGTCGACTCCGACAAGCTGCCCAACGCCGTGCAGGAGGCCGTGATCGGCGGCTTCGTGCAGACCGACCAGCGCGAGCTGCTGGCGTCGTACACGGACACGTACTTCGAGGTCCTCAAGGGCGTCTGGGACTCCCGTTCGCACGAGATCGCCCAGCAGATCGCCATCGGCCTGTACCCGACGGTCCAGGTCTCCGCGGAGACCCTGGCCAAGACGGACACCTGGCTGGCCACGGCCGAACCGAACGCGGCCCTGCGCCGCCTCGTCTCGGAGTCCCGCGCGGGCGTCGAGCGTGCCCTGAAGGCCCAGGCGGCGGACGCGGCGGCGACCGAGTAGCGCACCGGCCGAGGGCGCCCGGACCGTGTGTGCCGGGCGCCCTTGTCGTGTCCGGTGCCGCGGCCGCCGGCGTCCGTGCGAACTCCCGTACCGTCTCCGTCTCGGCGTCCCGGTGCCAGACCGGGCCCAGGGCCGAGTCGGGGACGCCGTCGCCCCGGACGTAGCGGACGTCGTCGCGAGGGTGGTACGCGGCCGTGGGACGGCACACGAGGAGGGCGCCGCGGCCTGCGGCGGCGAGGGAGAGAGCCTCCTGGAGGGTGCCGGCCGCCGGAGCCGGACGGCGGGAGACGGCCGCCGTCCGGCTCCGGCGGGAGAAGACCGGGCCCAGGACGAGGTCCGGTCCGCCACCGGCTGCAGCACCGCCGCCGCGTCCACCGCGCCCTGCCGCAGCGCCCCGAAGGGATCCGCGAACGGGATCTCCGCCGGCTCCACCGAACGGGTCGGGTCCGCCGCCTCGAACGCCGCGACCGCCTCCAGCATCCGTCCGTAGGCCGGCCCCTGGAAGCCCAGCCGCAGCGGCCCCACCCCGCCCCGGGCCCGCGTGCAGGGAGTCGTACGCCGGGCGCAGCCGCTCCAGGAACCGTTCGCCGAGCGGGGTCAGGGCCACCCGGCGGCTGGAGCGGTGCAACCCTGCTCTGGGAGACATACAGCCTCCCCCCCACAGTTCCTCGGCCGGGTTCGTAAAAGGCTCCCGGGTATGGCTTCCACCCAGCTCGGCGCCCCGCCGGACATCTGCCGCACCCGGCCCTGGGGCGCCGTGGCGGTGGGCCTTCGCCGCGACGGCCGGGTGCGCGCTGGCGGCCACGCGCACATGACCGCCCCGCTGCCCCACGGCCGGCTACTTCGCGGACAGCTCCGCCGCCACCAGCTCCGCGATCTGCACCGCGTTCAGCGCGGCGCCCTTGCGGAGGTTGTCGTTGGAGATGAACAGCGCGAGGCCGTTGTCCACCGTCTCGTCACGGCGCACGCGGCCGACGAACGACGGGTCCTGGCCGGCCGCCTGCAGCGGGGTCGGGATGTCGGAGAGGACCACGCCCGGGGCCTTCGCCAGCAGCTCCGTCGCGCGCTCAGGGGGGAGCGGGCGGGCGAAGCGGGCGTTGACCTGGAGGGAGTGGCCGGAGAAGACCGGGACGCGCACACAGGTGCCGGAGACCTTCAGACCCGGGATCTCCAGGATCTTGCGGGACTCGTTGCGCAGCTTCTGCTCCTCGTCGGTCTCGTTCAGACCGTCGTCGACGATCGAGCCCGCCAGCGGAAGCACGTTGAAGGCGATCGGCCGCTTGTAGACCTGGGGCTCGGGGAAGTCGACCGCCGCGCCGTCGTGGGTGAGCCTGTCGGCCTCGGCGACGACCTTCTGCGCCTGGCCGTGCAGCTCGGCCACGCCCGCGAGGCCCGAGCCGGACACCGCCTGGTAGGTGGCGACGACCAGGGCCTCCAGACCGGCCTCCTCGTGCAGCGGCTTGAGCACCGGCATCGCGGCCATCGTGGTGCAGTTGGGGTTGGCGATGATGCCCTTGGGCCGGTCGGCGACCGCGTGCGGGTTCACCTCGGAGACGACCAGCGGAACCTCGGGGTCCTTGCGCCAGGCCGAGGAGTTGTCGATCACTACGGCGCCCTGGGCGGCGACCTTCTCGGCCAGCGCCCTGGAGGTCGCGCCGCCCGCGGAGAACAGGACGATGTCGAGGCCGGAGTAGTCGGCGGTCGCCGCGTCCTCCACCGTCACGCCGTCCAGCACGGTGCCCGCGGAGCGGGCCGAGGCGAACAGCCGCAGCTGTGTGACCGGGAAGTTCCGCTCCGTGAGGATCCCGCGCATGACCGTGCCGACCTGACCGGTGGCTCCGACGATTCCGACCCTCACAGCGACTCCCTCTTCGTGTCTCTTGCATGACCAGGTGCATGACCGGGGCTTTTCCATCATGCGGCCGACCCGGGTCCACCTGTCCAATTCTTTGCCGGGCGTGCCCGAGGAATGGGACAGAATTCCCCCGGCCGACGGTTCCACACCTGCGCCGATCCCCCCGCTGAGCTGGAGGAATTCCCTCCGCGGGAGCCGTGCGCCGCAAGCTGTGCTGTCCCGTGCCTGCCCCTGCGGCCCCCGGCCACACGGCGGTGTGACGTACGCCTCCCACCGTGAGAGCCGGGGCACACAGGGCGGGGGCGCGGGGCGGAAGAAGGGGCGGGCGCCCGGCCGGGTGCCCGCCCCTCCCGCTCGTGCCACCGCGCTACGGCGTGACCTTCCCGATCTTCACGCTGCCGGTGCCCGCGACCGTGCCGCGCGCGTTCACCAGCTGGACCCGGCCGAAGAACTCGCGGCCGGCCGGTGCCTCGGCGGCGGCCGTGACCTGTCCGGTGACCGTGGCCGAGTCGCCCGTGCCGAGCCTGACCGGCGTCGAGTCGTCCACCGCGACCGTGCCGAGCGCGGGCGAGAAGAACACGTCCCGGTAGTCGTAGGCGGTGGTGCCGGACGGGACCGAGTAGCCCACGACCTCGACGGTGTAGGTGCCGGCGGCCGGGGACGGCACGGAGACCGCCTCCTCCGCATCGCCGTCGGCGGACTGGGCGACCTGCTTGCCGCTCGCGTCGTACACCGTCAGATCAAGGTCGGCGGCCGGGTCCGAGACTCCGCCGATGGCGACGTCCAGGGACTTGGCGCCGGCCGGGACCTCCACCGTGGTGGTCCGCTTCTCGCCCTGGCCGATGGACGGCCGGGCCGCCGCGGCCGAGCCGAGCGGGCCGCCGGTCAGTGTGCCGTCGAGGGCCGCGTACGCGTTGGTCACCTTCCAGGAGACGGCGGCCGCAGTGCCCGCCCTGGTCTCGGGCACGGTCACGGTCTGCGGGTCGAAGGCCGCGCCGAGGACGGAGACGTCCAGCGTGTACGGGTTGTCGAGCAGCGGCGAGGTGCGGCGCGCCTCGACCTCGACCTCCCAGACGCCGGGCTGCGGGTCGGCGTAGGAGCGCACGTCGGGCCTGCAGCCGTTGCCGTCCAGGTAGTCGGGGTAGCAGTACGGAGTTCCGGTGTTGTCGACCGGAGTGCCGTAGGGGTGGATCGCGATGAACCGGGTCTGGCTCCGGTCCTTCAGCCCGCCGATCGCGACCTGCAGCGACGTGGCGCCCTCGGGCACGGTCAGGAAGTACGACCGCGTGCTGTTGCGCTGCACCGAACCCGAGGCCGAGTAGGTGAACTCGACGGGGGCCGCGACCACGACCGTCGTCAGGATCTGCTTGTCGACCCCTTCCGTCCTCGGGTCGTCGACCTCCAGGATCGCGCTCTTGAGGCCCGCCGACCGCGGGGCCGCCTGGACCCGCACGGTCACCGGCTGGTTCAGCGGCAGCCGCACCACGTCGTCGCCGAGGACGCGGAAGGTACCGCCCGCGTCGTTCTCGAAGTGCAGCTCGTGCCGGAGCGCCCGGTCCGGGCCGGAGGTGCGGGTGACGGTGATGTCGTACGTCTTCTTCTGTCCCGCCTTCAGGCCGCCCTCGCGGTCGTACAGGCCGGTGCCGGAGCCCGGTGTCCTGAGCGCCTGGTCGAGTGCGGTGTCGACCGGGGCCTTCACGGTGTAGTCGTGCGAGGTCGCGTGGTCGCGGATCGCGTCCCACGCGTCCACGACGTCGATGCGGCCCGCGCCCTCCTCGTAGGCCTGAGCCCCCTCGATGTGGTCGGCCGTCGAGGTCAGCGCCGTGCGCAGTCCGGCGGGCGTCAGGCCGATGCCCTTCTGCTTCGCGGCGGACAGCAGGAGCGCCGATGCGCCGGTGGCCTGCGGGGAGGCCATCGAGGTGCCCTGGAGCATGGAGTAGCCGGCCGGCAGTGTGTAGCCCGCCTCGGCGACCGGGGAGCCGGGCAGCCAGGTCTGGGTGGTGTTGATCGCGGCGCCTGGCGCGACCAGGGTGGGGGAGAAGCCGCCGTCCTCCCGCGGGCCGCGCGAGGAGAACGGCATCATCTGGTACGCCGTGCGCACCTGCGAGCCGTAGTTCGCGGCCCAGGTCTGCCGGGAGACGCCCGCGCCGACGGAGATCACCTTGTCGGCCAGCCCCGGGTCGCCGATCGTGTTCGCGCCCGGCCCCGAGTTGCCCGCGGAGATCACCAGTTGGACGCCGTAGGTGTCGATGAGCCGGGTGTACAGCTCGGCGCGCGCGTTGTTGCCGTCGTTCAGCGCCGGCAGCCCGCCGATCGACATGTTGACGATGTCCACGCCCCGGTTCGCCACCAGGTCGATCATGCCCTCGGTGAGGGCCACGTTGGTGCAGCCGCCGGTCCAGGTGCAGGCCCGCGAGGAGACGATCTTCGCCCCCGGGGCCGCCCCGTTCATCCTGCCGCCGAACAGGCCGTGGGCGGCGGTGATGCCGGCGACGTGGGTGCCGTGCTCGGACTCGATGACCCCGATGTTGACGAAATCGGCCTTCTTGCCGGCCCAGTCACCGCCGTAGGGGTCCATCGGCACGTCCTTGCGGATCTGCACGACGAACGGCACGCGCTCGGCCACGTCGGTCTTCGGGTCGTCGGTGCCGAAGTATCCGACCTGGTAGCCGTCCTTGTACGGCTTCATCGGGGTGTCGTCGGTGAAGTCGTGGTCGTTGTCCAGGTCGAGCGTGACCGTGCCGGCCGACGCGTCGTACAGCACGCCCCAGCTGTCCGTCGTGTCCCCGTCCCGGTCGAGGTCGCCCTTCTCGTCGCCGCCCGTGGTGGCCGACTCCTTGAAGGTGCTGATCCCGTACGAGCCGGAAGGCGCCGTCCAGGTCGCGCCGCCGTAGGAGAAGCTGGGCCCGGAGACGGCGGTGACCATGGGGCGCCAGGTGGCGTCGCCGTCGACGACGGGGTCGGTCGACGTCACCCAGTCGACGATCTTCCGCTCGCCGGTGGTGGTCTTCTGCAGCGCGGGGTGGCCGAGGTCGACGCCGGAGTCCAGGACGCCGACGGTGATGCCGCGGCCGTCCCACTTCGGGTGGTGCTCGACGAAATCGACGGCACCGGTCTCGAAGGACGGGTTGTACGGGTTCTCGGCCGGGGTGTTCCTGCCGGGTGCCGGGTAAGTCCCCTTGGCCGAGGTGGACTTGGCTCCGCCGCTCGGCGTCGGGTCGTCGAGCGGGATCTCCTGCTTGAGGTCGATGGCGTGCACCGAGGGCAGCCTCGCCGCGGCCTTGACGGCGGCGTCGGCCCGGCCCGTGGGGACGGTGGCCCGGACGTAACCGAGCTTGTCGTAGGTACGGCCCACCGAGCCGCCCTCGACCGCGTCCAGCTCCTGTGCGACCGGCTCGGTCCGCCCCGGAGCCGTCGCGATCATCATCGTCACGTTCTTGGCGCCGCCGGCCTCGGCCTCGGCGAGCAGTCGGGCGTCGTCCGGACCGAGCTTGTCGTGGGCGGACTTGACGCCGGGGGCGGTGGCCGGGGCGGGCGGGGACACCTCCCGCGCGTTGCGCGGCGGGGGAGTGTCCGCGGCGAGGGCCAGGGGTATCGGCCCGGCCGCGGCCAGGGCCGTCACCACGCCCACGGCCACGGCTGTGCGGACCAGGCGTCTCGGGCCGGATATGGGATCGCGCTCAGGCGTAGGGGTCATCGGCATCCCTCAGGTAAAGGACGAGCGGACGAGAGCGCTCAGCCTTTCCCAAGGGGCCGGATTTTTGGGTCCGTTGACCCAATCGATATGAACGTATGGGGAAAACCCGCGATGGGTTTTGCGCGGAACCGGACCCTATGGTGCGGGATCGGTTCATTCTCGCGTCGGGCTCTCCTTCGAGCGCGCGTAGTGCCGGGACGCCTTCGCGCGGTTGCCGCACGCGGCCATCGAGCACCAGCGGCGGGTGCCGTTGCGGGACGTGTCGAAGAAATGCAGGATGCAGCCGCCGCCGGAGCACGCGCGGATGCGGTCCGGGGCTCGGCCGAGCAGGTCCAGATAGTCGTGGGCGGCGAGCCAGGCGGGCCCCCAGGACGGATCGGCGAACTCCCACTCCTCGGCGGGGCCGTCGGCGGTCAGCCGGGCGCGGATCCGGCCGTGCGCCAGCGCGGCGTCCACGAGCGGCGCCGCCTCCCGCGGTGATCCGAGCACCGCGGCCGCGAGCGCCTCCCGGACCTCGCGCAGATGGCGCAGCACGTCCGCGTCGGCCGGGTGGGCGTCCGCCAGCCCGTTGCTCGCGAGCCACACCGCCAGTCCGTCGGTGTCGTCGAGCAGGTCCTGGGTGGCGCCGTCCCGGTTCCACCGGGTGTTGAGCAGGTCGAGCGCGAGGGGCTCGCCGGTGAGGGGGCGGGGGTCGAGGGCGGCGGACATGGGGCACTCCTTCGTGGCTAACCCTTCAAGCGTACGTGACCGGTTGACTCGATCAAATATAACCCTCTATTATCCATTACGAAGGTTAGTAATGTCAGGAAGGCCGGGCGGAGGGCGATGCCGGACTAACGTCCGGAGGATGCGACGGAACTTGAGGGTGGCGGCCTACGCCGTATGCGTCCGTGACGGACAGATCCTGCTCGCCCGGTCACCCGGCCCCGACGGAACCCCCGAGTGGGTGCTGCCCGGTGGCGGCATGGACCACGGCGAGGACCCCTACGACACCGTCCGCCGCGAGGTCACCGAGGAGACCGGCTACCGCATCGAGGTGACCGGCCTGCTCGGTGTGGACTCACGGCGACTGGTCGCCGAGCCCCGCATCGGCCGCCGCAGCGACCACCACGCCCTGCGTCTCGTCTACGAAGGGAAGGTCGTCGGCGGCGAACTGCGGTACGAAGTGGGCGGATCAACGGATTTCGCGGCATGGCAGGATCTTTCGGCCCTGCCGGACCTGAATCGGGTGCGCCTGGTCGACCTCGCCCTGCGGCTCTGGCGGGAACGTCCCGCGAACGGCCGGCTCACCGCCGAAGCCCCACCCCTACCCCGGGAGATGAACGAGGAGTAACTGCCCCTGGGCCACCCGCGATCCACTCCATGACCGAGCCCGGTACCGCGTGATCCACGTACGGTGATCGGCGCTGCGCGTTGCCGCCGCGTTCACGCGCAGGTCATCCCCGCTGCCAACGATCCAGAGCGAGCGGGGCGTTCGCGTCTGCGACGGCCCGCGACCACAGCCGACGCGTTCGCATTCGGGGAGATCGCGCCATGTCGCGCATACGCTCTGTCGCCACCTCCGCCCTGGGGGTCAACCGCCGTACCGTCCTTGCCGCCGCCGGAGCCCTCTCGCTCTCCGCGGGTGTCGGCTACGCCCTCCGCCCCACCGAAAGCCAGGCGGCCACCACGTCGCCGAGCGCGGGGGGCGGGCAGGAGGCGCCCGTCGCCCACTCCGGCAGGGCCACCGAGGCGGCTTCGCCCGCCCCCTACAGCAAGGGCACCACCCTCGCCTCCGTCGCCGCGCCGCAGAGCGGCTCCGGCTACCGCCGGCTCGGCGACGGCGGCGGGTGGCCGCGGGTCGTGCGCAGCGAGCTGGCCACGCCCAAGTCCGGCCGGGCGGGCCGCCGCACGGCGCTCGCCGCGTTCGTACAGTTCACCGACCTGCATCTGCAGGACGTCCAGCACCCGCTGCGCCTGGAGTACCTGCGCTCCACCGACGTGCACGCCTGGCGCCCCCAGGAGGCGCTCACCGTGCAGGGCGCCATCTCGCTCGTCGAACGGGTCAACGCGCTGCAGGGCGCCCCGGCCACCGGCGCCCCGCTCCACTTCGTGATGACCACCGGCGACAACACCGACAACAACGCCCACTCCGAGCTGGAGTGGTTCATGAAGGTGATGAGCGGTGGCCGCATCACCCCCAACTCCGGTGACCCGCGGCACTACGAGGGCGTGCAGAACAGCGCGCTGAAGCTGTACTGGCAGCCCGACTCCACCACCCGCGACCACGACAAGGCGCTCGGCTTCCCGCATCTGAAGGGATTCCTGGCCGCCGCTATCCGCGAGGTGCAGAGCCCCGGTCTGAAGCTGCCCTGGTACTCCACCGTCGGCAACCACGACACCCTCCCGCTCGGCTGCTACGGCTCCCACGGCGACCCCTACCTCGCCGAGGCGGCCGTCGCCGGGAAGAAGCTGATGAGCGTCTCCGCCGCGGACGCCAAGAAGCTCCAGGACGCCATCAAGAACGCCAAGGACCCCAAGGGTGCCGGCTACCGGGACTTCCTCAAGGCCCGCGCCCGCTCGATGCGTTCGGTGACGGGAGACGACAAGCGCGCCCCCTACACCCCGGCCGACTACCTCAAGGCCCATCTGGACCCCGCCCATCAGGGCCACGGCCCGGTCGGGCACGGCTACTCCTCGGCGAACCTGTCCGCCGGCACCCAGTACTACGTCTTCCGTATCTCCGACGACGTCATCGGCATCAGCCTCGACACCACCGACGCCGGCGGCCACTACGAGGGCTCCATCGGCACCGCCCAGCTGGCGTGGCTGGACAGGACGCTGAAGGACAACAAGGACTCCCACGCCGTCGTCTTCAGCCACCACACCAGCACGTCGATGGACAACACCCGCCCCGACCCGGCCCGGCCGGGCGAGAAGCGGCACGGCGGCGCCGAGGTGCTCTCGGTGCTGGGCGCCCACGCCAACGTCGTGGCCTGGGTGAACGGCCACATCCACAAGAACGTCGTCACCCCGCACAAGGGCTCCGCCGGGCGCTCCTTCTGGGAGATCTCCACCGCCTCGCACATCGACTACCCCCACCTCGCCCGCATCATCGAGCTGGTGGACAACAAGGACGGCACGATCTCGCTGTTCACCACCCTGATCGAGTCGGCGGCCCCGCACCGCACCGACTTCGCCGACCTCTCCCAGACCGGGCTCGCCGCCCTCTACCGCGAGCTGGCCTACAACGCCCCCGGCGCCAACAAGACCCTCGGCGGCAGCGCGGCGGACCGGAACACCGAACTGGTGCTCAAGAAGGGCTGAAAGTCACCCAACCGGCCTAACGGCGAGCAACCTTCGCGCATCCGGCACAGGTTTCTTCCCCCGACCGCACCTGCGTCACAGGTGCCATCACAGGTTGGGGGAAGACATGCGCGTACGCACGACCCTGGTGGGTGCCACCGCCCTGCTCGTCTCGGCGGCCCTCGCGGCTCCGGCCGTGGCCGCCGCCGACGGCCCCGGGGGCGCCCGGCACACCGCCACCCGCAAGGCGATCGAGGCGGCCGTCGCCGCCGGGGTGCCCGGTGCGACCGTCACCGCGCGGGACGCCCACGGCACCTGGTCCGCCACGGCCGGCACGGGCGACCTGCGCACGGGCGCGCCGCGCTCGACGGCCGACCGCTACCGCGTCGCCAGCATCACCAAGAGCTTCGTCGCCACCGTCCTGCTCCAGCTGGAGGCGGAGGGCCGGCTGTCCCTGGACGACACCGTGGACCGGTGGCTGCCCGGCGTCGTCCACGGCCACGGTCACGACGGCCGCCACATCACCCTCCGGCAGCTGCTGAACCACACCAGCGGCATCTACAACTACCTCGCCGACGCCGGATTCCAGCGCGCGTACTTCACCGAGGACGGCTTCTCGAAGCACCGGTACGACACCGTCACCCCAGGCGATCTGGTGGCGATCGCGATGCGGCACAAGCCGGACTTCGCGGCGGGCACCTCCTGGAACTACTCCAACACCAACTACGTACTCGCCGGAATGGTGATCGAGAAGGCGACCGGCCACCCCTACGCCGCCGAGATCTCGCGCCGCATCGTCCGGCCGCTGCACCTGACGGCGACCTCCCTTCCGGGGACGAAGGTCACCCTCCCGCGCCCGAGCAGCCGGGCGTACTCGAAATTCAAGAACCCGCACGGCCCGACGTACGACGTGACGACGCTCAACCCGTCCATCGGCTCCTCCGCCGGTGAGATGATCTCGGACTCCGCCGACCTGGACCGCTTCTACGGCGCACTGCTCGGCGGGAAACTCCTTCCGCCCGAGCAGCTGAAGGAGATGAAGACCACCGTCGACACAGGCATCGCGCCCAATGTCCGCTACGGCCTCGGCCTCATGGAGACCACGCTGACCTGCGGCGTCCATGTCTGGGGCCACACCGGAGGCATCCACGGCTCCTCGTCCGAGGCGGCGGCGACGGAGGACGGCCGGCATTCCGTGGCCGTCAATTTCAACGGCGACTGGAGCGGGGAGACGGCGCCCGTACTCGACGGGGAATTCTGTTAGCCAACGTTTCATACGCGTCGTTTCGTGTTAACGCGTACGCAATGTCCGTACCGCCTCATATCGGCTAACCCGCTGTTCACGGGGATGGCTCGATCTTCTCGATCATTTATGCAAGGCGGGTGGTCGTGTGCGCGCTTCGCACGGGCTGCGTGTGCTGTCGGTCTACGAGGGCTTCTTCTCCGGAGGAGCCCGGATCGTGCACAGTGACGTCGTACTGGGACTGGCCGAGGGCGGCCAGTCCCACCAGGTGCTCAGCATCCATGGCGAGGTCCTCCGCGAGGCCACTCGGCAGCGCATGGAGGACGACCACTGCTACCGGGCGCTGACCGCCGGCGGCGTCGGCGTCACCTCGCTCGGCCGCAGCGCCGGCCTGGTGGACGGGGCGCTCGCGGCGAATGTTTTCAGCGGACCTGAGCTGGCCGAAACCGCACGGGCGATGGCCGGGGCGGATGTGATCCTCTCCCTGAAGGAGCAGCCGCTGGCCCTGCTGAACCAGGCCGGCCTGCCCCGCCGCCCGGTCGTGGTCGGTCTGCACCGCTCCGACCCGGAGAACCAGGGCCCCGCGCTGGACGAGCTGAAGGCCGCCATAGCCGACGGCACGGTGGCCGCGTGCGTGTGCTGCGCCGAGTCCACGCGCGCCGCCTACGAGGCCGCCGGCATCCCGGCCGGGCTGCTGCACGTCATCCCCAACGGCGTCGACCTGCTCCGCTTCCGTCCCGACCCGGCGGCCCGCCTCGCCTTGCGCACCGCGCTCGGCATCCCCGACCGGGCACCCGTGATCGTCTTCGCGGCCCGGTACGCCGCGATGAAGAACGTCCCCCTGCTGCTGCGCGCGGCCCGCACCTGGCTCGCCCGTGAGGGCGGCGGGCACGTGGTGATGTGCGGCGCCGGGATGACCCCGGGCAACTCCGGGCTGCGCGCGGACCTCGCCGACGCCTTCGCGGACGCGCCGGCCCTCGCCGACCGGGTGCATCTGCTCGGCGTACGGCACGACATGCCGGCCGTCTACGCCGCCGCCGATGTCGTCGCGCTGACCTCGGTCTGCGGGGAGGCGGCGCCCCTGTGCCTGATCGAGGGCATGATGTGCGGCGCGGTTCCGGTGACCACCGACGTCGGCGACAGCGCGGCCATCGTCACCGGGCTCGGCTTCGTCACCCCGCCGGACCCGGGTGCGATCGCCCTGTCGTGGTCGGCCGCGGTCGCGGGCCGCGCGGACCTCGCCCCGGCCCTGGAGGCCGCCCGCGAGCGGTTCAGCCGCACCCGGATGATCGCGGCCTACGCGGCGCTGCTCGACCGGCTGCACGCGGAGGCCGCCCCCGCGCCCTCGCTCCCGGAACCGCTGTAGCCGGCCGTCGCCCGGATCAGGAGACCCGGGCGAGGGCCGGAAGGTAGCCGTGCGACTGCCCCGGCGCCGTCGGGTGGTACGACTCGGTGGGAGCCAGTACGTCGATGCCGTGCATCCACGGGCTCCGGGAGCAGATCTCGTGGCCGGCGAAGGTGCCCCGGACGTCGGCGAAGGTGAACCCGTGGGCGGCGGCACGCCGGGCGATCACGGTGTCGAGGTGGTCCACGCCGTCGTTGACGGCCGCGCGCGCCCGGTCCTGGAGGCCGACCTCGCAGGAGCCGTGGAGGTGGTACAGGTGCGGATAGCCGAGCACCACCACATGGGCGGCGGGGGCCCGGTCCCGGATGGCGGAGTAGAGCCGGTCCAGATTGCGCACGAGGGTCCCGTCGACCTTCGAGCGGGCGCGGGCGACGGTCGACAGGCAGCGGCTGGTTCCGCCCAGGTCGCAGATCGCCATGACGGAGGCGAAGCCGGAGTCGCTGCCGCCGACGGTGAGGGTGACCAGCCTGGTGCGGGGGCCGAGCGGGCCGAGCTGGCCGGACAGGACGTCCTTCGTCCCGGCGCCGTTGCACGCGGGGAAGGCGAAGGACGTCGTCCCGTGCGCCGAGGCCCACAGGACGGGGTACGCCCGGTTGCTGCGCTTGCAGCCCTTGGGGCCGGGCAGGTAGTCGCCGGCACCGGCACCGGAGGAGTAGGAGTCGCCGAGGGCCACATAGCCGACGGCCGGTGTCATGGGCGCCCCCTGCGCCGACGTGGGGGCGGCGAAGAGGCAGGCGCTCGCGAGCAGAAGGGAGGTCGCACACGCCGCTGTCCGGGAATGTCGCATACGTCCCGTGTACCGCTCCCCGATCGCCCACCGCCCGCCGGACTCGTCCGACCGGGTGAACTTTCCGCGGTGACGCCGAGTGACCGCGCCTAGGTGAGCGCGGGCAGCGGATCGCCGCGCAGCACGCTGTAGGCGACGCCGTCCCGCCATCGCCCGTCCCGGAAGACGATGCCGCGCAGCACGCCCTCGCGGGTGAAGCCGGCCTTCTCCAGGGCCCGCTGCTCGGCGATGTTCTCGGCCTCGGTGTCGGCCTCGACGCGCATCACGGGGGTGTGGGCGAAGAGGTAGCGGACGAGCTGCAGTTGGGCCCGGCTGCCGATGCCCCGCCCGCGGGCCTCGGGCAGCAGCTGGGCGCCGATGTTCCAGCAGTGGGTCGACGGCGAGACGACGACCTTGCGCCAGGCCACGAAGCCGAGCGGCGCGTCGCCGGTCGTGACGATCAACTGGCCGCCGTCCTCGCCGAGCAGCCCGTTCTCCGCCCAGCGCCGCCGGAACCGGCCGGGGTCCGGGTAGCCGTACCACTGGAAGGGGCCGACCGCGTCGGGATCGGTGAGGAAGCGTTCCAGCACGGGCAGGTCGGCCTCGCGGACGGGTCGCAGCGCGACGGTCTCATCGGTCACACCGGCCACCGTAACCATGAGGAGGGGCCGCCGGAAACGGTCCGGCGGCCCCTCCTCTCCCCTCCTGAGGGCTCCCCAGGCCCTCCCTGATGCCTCCCGGTCCGTCACTACCGGGGAAGCACCACGACGTAGGCGGCCGGATCGCGGTCGACGGACGCCATCAGCGCCGTACGGATCACCGTCGCCTGCTGCTCCATCGCGTCCCTGAGCTTCCTCGGGGTGACGTACACGACCGTGATCCCCAGCCGTTCCAGGTGCTCGCGCTTGCGGGCGTACTCCGACCACAGCGCGTCGTCGTCCTGGCGGGGCGCGCGGGTGTCCAGCTCCACCGCCACCGCCTGGTCGGGCCAGTACGCGTCCAGGCCGCCGAGGTGCGGGCCGCCGGGCAGGCGCAGGTCGACGTTCCAGACCGGGTCGGGCAGCCCGTACTCGCGGACCATGCGGTACAGCCGGTCCTCGGCGATCGCGCGGCCCTCGGCCAGCAGCGCGTCCACCGCGTCCACCACATGGGGCCGGCTCAGCAGCTTGGCGTGGGTCAACTCCCGTACCGCGGCGGCCGGTTCGCAGTGGCCGCCGCGCACCGCCTCGGTCAGCAGCCGCCGTACCGCCTGTGCGTCGGTCAGCTCCGCCACCGCGTCGGCGAGCGCCCGCGGCACCGGTGCCACCGGCAGGCCCGTCACCGCCTTGGGCTTGGGCAGCGCGGGGGTGCGCAGGACCCGGACGTACCCCGCGGAGCGCAGCCGGCGCAGCCGGGGGACCAGGACGTCGACGTGGTCCAGGGAGTTCAGCGGCGGGGTGGCCGAGAAGCCGTGGAGGGTGAGGGCGGCCAGGCCCGTGATCATCGCGTCCGCGTAGAGCGGGCGGTGCGTGTCCTGCGCCGTCGGCTGGGCCGGGACGCCCGGCGCCGACTCCCGGGCCGCGTACAGCAGCGCGCCGTGCAGGCGCTCCTCGCTCGTCGGCGGGCCGGGGTGCAGCAGGATCACGTTCGGCAGCAGCTGCTGCCAGGGGCCGCCGGGGCGGCACTGCTCGGTCAGGTCGGCCGACGTCACACCGTGGGAGCGGAGTTGAGCCACCGTCAGGACGCGGTGGTGGGCCTCGGAGAGGTGGCGCAGGGGGCGGGGGGAGAGCGGGGTGTTGTGCGTCATGGCGTCGGGATTCCCGCGCTCGGACCCCTCTTTAACCGCTGTTACAGGGCCGTCGATGAATACGGACAAGGTGGGACTAAAGGTCAAGTGTTCGGGTGCCGACTAGGGATGAGAAACCCCTGGTCCGATCGGGTGCGGACCAGGGGTTACGGTTCCGATGACACGAATTCCGTAACGGTCACCGGCGGCCCAAGCTCAGGCCAATGGTCAGTCGTCGACCGCCGTCGCGTCGCACGCCTGTGCGCGCAGTGCCCGTGCCAGGTCGTCCCGCGCCTCCAGCACCAGCCGGCGCAGCGCCGGCGCCGCGTCCGGGTGCGCCTGAAGCCAGGCGTCCGTCGCCGCCAGCGTCTCCGGGCGGTCCTGCAGCGCCGGGAACAGGCCCCGCACGACATCCATGCCGATCTGGATCGACCGCTCCCGCCACAGCCGCTCGATCGCCGCGAAGTACTTCTCGGCGTACGGCGCGGTCAGCTCCCGCTGCGAGGGCTGGTCGAAGCCCGCGATCGTGGCCTCCACCAGCGCGTTCGACAGCGCGTCGGACTCCACCACCTGGGCCCACGCCTGCGCCTTGACCGCCGCCGACGGACGGGCCGCCAGGCAGCGGACCTGATGCCGCTTGCCCGACGCGGTGTCGTCGCGGGCCAGCTCCGCCGCCAGGGCGGACTCATCGGCCGCGCCGTGCGCCGCCAGCGGCTCCAGGAACGCCCAGCGCAGTTCCTGGTCCACGTCCAGGCCGTCGATCGCCGACGTGCCGTCCAGCAGCTCCGTCAGCAGCTTCAGATCCGGCTCGACGACGGCCACGGTCGCGAAGAACCGGGCCCAGGCCAGCTGGTGCTCGCTGCCCGGCTCGGCCGCCCGCAGCTCCCGCAGCGCCCCCTGCGCCAGCAGCTCGGCGCCGGCGCGCCGCCACTCGGGCGCCGCGTAGTGCACCAGCGCCGAGTCCGCCCACGCGTGCAGCATCTGCAGCACACCGATGTCGGACTCCCGGCCGCCGAACCGCAGCACCAGAGAGACGAAGTCCCGCGCCGGCAGCAGCGCGTCCCGGGTCATGTTCCACAGCGCCGACCAGCACAGGGCACGGGCCAGCGGATCGGTCAGCGCGCCCAGGTGCTCCTTGAGCGTGGCCAGCGAGGTGTCGTCGAAGCGGATCTTGCAGTACGTCAGGTCGTCGTCGTTGACCAGGACCAGATCCGGGGCCTCGGCGCCCGCGAGGTCCGACACGACCGCGCGCGGACCCTCCACATCGGTCTCCACGCGCGCGTACCGCTCCAGCGCGCCCTCGGGCGTACGCCGGTACAGGCCCACCGCGACGCGGTGCGGGCGCTCCTCGGGATGCGACTCGGGTGCCTCCTGCACCACCGCCAGCTCGGCCACCCGGCCCGCCGGGTCCAGCAGCACCTGCGGCGTCAGCGAGTTCACCCCGGCCGTCTGCAGCCAGGAACGCGCCCACGCGGACATGTCCCGGCCGCTGGTCTCGCCCAGCACCGACAGCAGGTCGCCGAGGCGCGTGTTGCCGTACGCGTGCCGCTTGAAGTAGCGGCGGGCGCCCTCCAGGAAGGCGTCCTGGCCGACGTACGCCACCAGCTGCTTGAGCACCGAGGCGCCCTTGGCGTAGGTGATGCCGTCGAAGTTCAGCTTGGCGTCCTCCAGGTCACGGATGTCCGCCGTGATCGGGTGCGTGGACGGCAGCTGGTCCGCGCGGTACGCCCAGGCCTTGCGGCGGTTGGCGAAGGTGATCCAGGCACCGGTGAAACGGGTCGCGCCCACGTTCGCGAACGAGCCCATGAAGTCCGCGAAGGACTCCTTCAGCCACAGGTCGTCCCACCACTCCATGGTGACCAGGTCGCCGAACCACATGTGCGCCATCTCGTGCAGGACGACGTTCGCCCGCGCCTCGTACGACGCCTGCGTCACCTTGCCGCGGAAGATGTACTCCTCGCGGAAGGTCACCAGACCCGGGTTCTCCATCGCGCCCAGGTTGTACTCCGGCACGAACGCCTGGTCGTACTTGCCGAACGGGTACGGGTGGTCGAAGTGGTCGTGGAAGAAGTCCAGGCCCTGCTTGGTGATCAGGAAGACGTCGTCGGCGTCGAAGTACGGGGCGAGACCCTTGCGGCACAGCGCGCCCAGCGGGATCTCCAGCTTGGTCCCGTCCTCGAAGGTGCGGGTGTAGGAGTCGGTGACGTAGTGGTACGGACCCGCCACCACGCACGTGATGTACGTCGAGATCGGCTTGGTCTCCGCGAACCGCCACACGCCGTCGGCCCGTTCGCCCGCGCCGTTGCTCCACACCGTCCAGCCCTCGGGCGCCCGCACCTCGAAGCGGTAGGGCGCCTTCAGGTCCGGCTGCTCGAAGTTCGCGAAGACGCGGCGGGAGTCGGCCGGCTCGTACTGGGTGTAGAGATAGACCTCGCCGTCCTCGGGGTCGACGAAGCGGTGCAGGCCCTCGCCGGTGCGCGAGTAGGCGCAATTCGCGTCCACCACCAGCTCGTTCTCCGCGGCCAGCTCCTCCAGCAGGATCCGTGCGCCGTCGAAGACCTGGCCCGGGTCCAGATCCCGGCCGTTGAGCGAGACGGAGGTCACGCTCGGCGCGATCAGGTCGGCGAAGCTCGAAGCGCCCGGCTCGTTGCAGCGGAAGCGGATCGTGGTCACCGAGCGGAACGTACGCGGCTCGCCGTCCCCGTCGCCGACGGCGGACCTCAGGTCCAGGGACACGTCGTACCCGTCGACGGACAGCAGAGCGGCCCGCTCCCGGGCCTCGTCGCGGGACAGATTCTCACCGGGCACGGGCGGCACTTCCTCGTGGTCGCGTGGATGACGGCTGAACAGGACCGATCCTGCCATGTGCCCCTGACGGCGGGCACCAGGGAATGGCCGGGCGAACCAGGGCGTTCACCCGGGAAAGAGCCCCCCTGAGGAGAGACATGTCGGAGAAGACCCCCGTCGACTTCTGGTTCGACCCGGTGTGCCCCTGGGCCTGGATGACCTCCCGCTGGGTCCTGGAAGTGGAGAAGGTCCGCGACATCGAGGTCCGCTGGCACGTGATGAGCCTGTCGGTGCTCAACGAGAACAGACTGGAGGAGCTGCCCGAGGAGTACGCCGAGAACATGCGGCCCGGCGGAAAGACCTGGTGGCCGGTCCGGGTGGTGACCGCCGCCCAGCAGCTGCACGGCGACGACGTGGTCGGCCGCCTCTACACCGCCCTCGGCACCCGCTTCCACAACGAGGGCCTCGGCGTGAACCGCGAGAGCATCGCCGCCGCCCTCGCCGACGCGGACCTGCCCGCCGACCTGATCGACTTCGGCGACAAGGACACCTACGACACGGAGCTGCGCACCTCCCACAAGGAGGGCATCGACAAGGTCGGCCAGGACGTCGGCACCCCGGTCGTCGCGCTGCCCGGCCCCGACGGTGAGCAGATCGCCTTCTTCGGACCCGTCGTCACCCCCGCCCCCAAGGGCGAGGCGGCGGCCCGCCTGTGGGACGGCGCGGTCGCCGTCGCCTCCGTACCGGGCTTCTACGAGATCAAGCGCACCCGCACCGCGGGCCCCGACTTCAGCAACCTGTAGCGGCCGGTGAGCGGGCCCGGTCAGCGCCGGGCCCGCTGCCTGGCCCCCGCCAGCAGCTCCAGGTGCTCCTCGTACCCCTTGGCGTAGTACGCGGCCCGGTCCGGGTCCGGCTCGACGACGCGGGCCGGCTCGGTCCAGGCCGCCCGGTCCAGCGCGACGCCGTGGCGCTCGGCCGCAGCCAGCACCGCGCCCCGCGCGCCGACCTCGCCCTCCACCACCCGCAGCGGCCGGCCCAGCACATCCGCCAGCAGCCGCGTCCAGGCGGGGCTGCGGGTGCCGCCGCCGCACACCGCGAGCGTCCCGGTCAGCCCGGCCGCGGTCAGGCAGTGCCGGGCCGCGTAGCCGATGCCCTCGCAGGTGGCGCGGACCAGATGGGCGGGCCGGGTCTCCAGACAGACACCGAGCAGTTCGGCCCGCAGCCCGGGCTCCACGAAGGGAGCGCGCTCACCGGACGGCGCGAAGTACGGCAGCACCCGCACCCCCGACGAGCCGGGCGGGGCCTCGGCCAGCAGGGCGTCCAGCTCCTCGTGCCGGGCGCCCGTCGTGGCCAGCACCCAGTCCAGGGCCGCCGTACCGACCATCGCGGGCATCGCGCGCAGCCGGTGGCCCGGCCGGTCGGTGGAGATGTACAGCCCGGCCGGTTCCCCGCCGAGGTCCACCTCGGCGGTGGCGACCAGGCTCGCCAGGCACGTGCCGACGATCAGCAGCCCGTCGCCGGGCGCGGTGACGCCCGCGCCGAGCGCGCACGCGGGCAGGTCGTACGGGCCGTTCGCGAGCCGGGTGCCGGCCGGCAGGCCCTCGCCGCCCGCCGTGCCCGTCGCGATCGGGTCGCCGATCGCGGGCAGCAGCCACCGCCGGCGGGTCAGCCCGAGCAGTTCCACGACCCCGTCGTCGTAGCGGCGGGTGCGCGGGTCCAGGAACGGCATCGACGCGTCCGACACGTCCGTCACCGCCCGCCCGGCGCCGGTCAGCCGCTGGAAGACCATGTCCTTGCAGCAGACGGCCGCGGCGGCCCGGTCCAGTGAGGCCGGCTCGTGCCGGTCCAGCCAGGCCAGCAGCGGGCCCGGACAGCCCGGGAACAGCGCGCTGCCGGTGCGCCGGAACACGGCCTCGAAGGTGCCGTCGGCCAGCCACTGGTCCACCAGTTCGTGCGTCCGCCCGTCCATCCAGGAGATCGCCGGCCGCACCGGCCGGCCCGCCTCGTCCACCAGCCACACCCCGTCGCCCTGCCCGGTCAGCCCGGCCAGCTCCACGGGCTCCCCGAGCCGCCCGGTCACCACCCGCAGCACGTCCACCACGGCCGCGTACACCTCCCGCATGTCCTGCTCGACGGTCCCGGCCCGCACATGGAGCCCCACCGGCCGTGCCTCCACGGCCAGTTGACGGCCGGCACGGTCGAAGGCCGCCGCCTTCACCACGGACGTACCCACATCGATCCCGACGAACATGCGCGCCTCCCGGCGTCCTCAGGTCAGACAGTTGGCGAGCGGCTCCCCGCGCAGCCAGCGGCCCACCTCGGCCGCCGCGATCCGCGCGGCCTTCTCCGCCACCGCCCGGCTCGCGCCCCCGAGGTGCGGGGTGAGCACGACCCGGTCCGCGAGCGCGCGCAGCCGTGAGTCCGGCGGGAGCGGTTCACGGGCGTAGGTGTCGAGGGCCGCCGCGCCGAGGCGCCCGTCCGCGAGCGCGTCGCACAGCGCGTCCTCGTCCAGCAGCGGCCCTCGCGCCGCGTTGACCACCACCGCGCCGGGCGGCAGCAGCGCCAGCTCGCGCGCGCCGAGCAGTCCGCGGGTCTCCTCGGTGAGCCGGGCGTGCAGGGTGACCACCCGCGAGCGGCGCAGCAGCTCCGGCAGCGAGGCCAGGCGCAGCCCGTGCACCTCGCCGCGCACGTACGGGTCGTGGACCATCACCCGCGCCCCGAAGGCGCACAGCACCCGCGCGACCCGGCTGCCCACCGCGCCGTACCCGACGAGCCCGACCGGCAGGTCCTCCAGTTCCAGACCGCTGTGCTCGTACGTGTAGTAGGCGGCGCCGTCCCAACTGCCCCGCCCGGCCAGCAGGCCATGGGCCTGGGGGATGCGGCGCAGGGCGGCGAGCAGCAGGCCGACGGTGAACTCGGCGGTGGCGGCCGCGTTGCGGCCGGGCGCGAAGCAGACCCGTACGTCGTGCTCTCTCGCCGCCTCCAGGTTGACGTTCACCGGGCCGCCCCGGCAGACCACGACCAGCCGCAGCGCCGGGCACGCGGCGAGGACCCGGGCGGTGACCGGGCCCATCTGCGTGACGAGCACCTCGGCACCGGCGAGGGCCGCGATCAGCTCGTCCTCGGCGTCGCTGGCCTCGCTCACCTCGGCGACCGGCCCGAACGGCGCCAGCGGCCAGCCGAGCGTCAGTTCCCGCACCTCGCAGTCGGCCTCCTTGCCGAGGGCGGCCGTGATCAGCGGCGGCAGGACGAAGTGGTCGCCGGCGGCCACCACGCGCACGCGGGACGTCATCGCGGGGCATCTCCCGTCTCGGTGTCGAAGACATGGACGAGTCCGGCGTCACCCGGACGTGTTCGTCATGGGCCGGGCGCGGCCCCGACGTCCACCCGCAGCTGCTCGACCGCCTCCACACAGGACACCCCGGCTCCACGTGCTCCAGCGCCCGCGCGGCGAGCGCGGCCTTCTGCGGGGGGCCGGTGTCGCTGCTCATGGTCTCCCGGGGCGGACGGGGTTGACAGGGTGAGACGGCTCGACAACAGAGGGTGTAACGGCGGGGGATGGGCGTCAATCCCTTGTGCACGGGGAAAACAGCGGGAAATGTCGCGGAGGAGTGGGAAGTTCACAGAAGCGGACGCGAAGTGCGGGAGGTCCGACGGCGGTGGCGTGGCTCGGGATCGACCTCGGTACGCAGGGGGTGCGCGCCCTGCTCGTGACGGCCGACGGCGCGGTCCTCGGCAGCGGCAGCGCACCCCTGGTGCGCGGGCGGCGCGGCGGTGTGCGGCACGAGCAGGACCCGGGGGAGTGGTGGGAGGCGGTCCGCGCGGCCTGCCGGGCGGCACTCGGCGCGGCGCGCGCGGAGCCGGCCGGGCTCGCGGTGTGCGCGACCTCCGGCACCGTCCTGCTCACGGACGCCGCGGGACGCCCGACGAGCCCCGCGCTCATGTACGACGACGGGCGTGCGGCGGCCGAGGCTGGCCGACTGCGCTCGGCGGGCCTCGCCGTGCAGGACACCTGGGCGCTGCCCAAGGCCCGCTGGCTCCTCGACCGGTACGGCGCCGGGCGGGTGGCGCACCAGCCGGACGTCATCACCGCACGGCTGACCGGCCGGCCCGTGCCCACCGACTCCAGCCACGCCCTGAAGACGGCCTACGACGTCGAACGCGAGCGCTGGCCCGACCGCACCGGACTCCCGGCCGGCGCCCTCCCGGACGTCGTACGGCCCGGCACCCGGCTCGGCGAGGTCTGCGCGGCCGCCGCCGACGCCACCGGCATCCCCGCCGGCACCCCGGTCGTCGCCGGGATGACCGACGGCTGCGCGGCCCAGATCGCCTCCGGCGCGCTGCGCACCGGCGCCTGGAACTCGGTGCTCGGCACGACGCTGGTGCTGAAGGGGGCCGCCGCGCAGCCGGTCCGCGACCCGGCCGGCGTGGTCTACAACCACCGTGCGCCGGACGGGACCTGGCTGCCCGGCGGGGCGTCCAGCGTCGGCGCCGGCGTCCTCACGGACCGCTTCCCGGACGCCGACCCGGCCGCGCTGGACGCCCGCGCGGCCGCCCACGAACCCTCGGGCGCCGTCGCCTACCCGCTGGTCTCTCCCGGCGAACGCTTCCCCTTCCGCGCCCCGCACGCCACCGCGCTGCTCCTCGGCGCCCCGGAGTCGGACGCCGACCTGTGGGCTGCCCTCCTACAGGGCGTGGCCTTCACCGAACGCCTCTGCCTGGACTATCTCCACCTGCTCGGCGCCCCCGTGGACGGCCCCCTCACCTTCACCGGCGGCGCGGCCCGCAGCGCCTACTGGACCCAGCTGCGCGCCGACGTCCTCGGCCGCCCGGTCCGCGTCCCCGAGCGCACCGAACCCGCCCTCGGCATGGCGGCCCTGGCCGCGTACGGCACCGGCGCCGCGGCCACGCTCGCGGACTCGGCCGAGGCCATGGTCCGGTCCGGTCGGGTCGTGCACCCGCGCCCGGAGCGCACCGCCCGCTTCGCGGAGCCGTACGCACGCCTGGTCGACGAGCTGACGGCGCGGGGCTGGCTGCCGACGGAGGTCGCGGCGCACGCGCGTGCCCGGATCCGGACGGTCTAGCACAAAACCTGCTGCTCGGGTTTTAGCTCGATCGGATGGACAGATCGGGCAAGTCTTGCAGGGGTCATATGCGCCACAAGATCCTTCCTGGTGAGGGGATTTCACGAAAGGCGCAGGCGTGACGTATCAGGGTGTCGTTTTCACCACCCCATGGCCGCTACGGACCAACCCGCATGTGGAAGCAGCTCGGGAAAGCGCGATCGACTGGATGAGACGGTTCGATCTGCTCCACGGCCGGCAGGCCGTCGAGGACTTCACCGAATGGCGTCTGGCCGAGGTCGCCGGACACCTCTACCCCCGCGCGGATCAGGAGGCGTGTGCCACGGCCGCGCGCATGATGGGCTGGTACTTCCTGCCGTTCGACGACCAGTTGGACGGGGAGGCCGGACGCGATCCGCGGCGGGTGGCCCGGATCTGCGACGCCCTGATCGGCATCGTGCACGGCGCGTCGGGGCCGGAGCGCCATCCGGCGCCCACGGTACGGGCGTTCGCCGACCTGTGGGAGCGCATGGTGCGGGGCATGTCCGCCACGCTGCGGGCGCGGATGACCCACCACTGGGCGTCGTACTTCTCCTCGCAGCTGACCGAGTCGATCGACCGGGCCGAGGGCCGCGAGTGCACCGACCTGGAGGAGTACTTCCAGCTGCGGGCCGCCACGACCTGCGCCTTCGGACAGAACGACCTCGCCGAGCACTGGGGCGGCAGCGAGGTCGCGCCGGTGGTGTGGCACGACCCCGTGCTGCGGCGCATGCGGCAACTCGCCGCCGATCTGGTCGGGTTGCGCAACGACTCGATGTCCCTCGCGCACGAGGACGTCGTCGGCGGGCACAACGCCATCCACCTCATCGAACGCGCCCACGGCTGCTCCCGGGGCGAGGCGCTGGCCCTCGCGTGCGAGATCGCCCAGGACAAGGCCGACGCCCTGGTGGAGCTGGAGCGGCGGAAGCTGCCGCGGCTGGTGCGGGCCCTGGACGCCGACCAGCGCGCCGCGGTGACCGGATACGCGGACATCCTCCACGACCGGGTCCTCGGCGACTACGAGTGGGAGCGGACCACCACCCGCCACCGCGCCCACCGCACCCTGCCCGACTGGGCGACCTCGCTGCTCGTCGGCGCCGAGGACTGAGCGGCCGTGACCGCGATCCTTCCCGGTCGGACGGCGGCCCGCCCCGTCCCGCGCGCCCCACGGCGCCGTCGTGCCCGGCCCGCCGAACCGACCCGACCCGCGTCCACGACGCACGTTCTTCCCGGAGGAATGGAGCATGGCATGGCGATCCCGCCCTCGGGCATGACCGCCCTCGCACAAGAGGTCCGGCCATGACCGCCGCCGCACGGATCGCCCTGGTCACCGGCGCGGCCGGGGGCATCGGCGCCGCCGTCACCCGGGCGCTGCTCGACGACGGCGCCATCGTCGTCGCCACCGACCTCCCCTCGCGCGACGGCGGGCCCGTCCCCAGCGAACTCGCGGGCCGGCTGCTGCCGCGCCCGCTCGACGTCGCCGACGAGACGTCCTGGAACCAGGTGACCGACGAGATCGAGGAGCGCTTCGGACGGCTGGACGTCCTGGTGAACAACGCCGGTGTCATGCGCCCCGGTCCGCTGCACACCACGACGGTCGAGGACTACGCGCGCATGGTGGCGGTGAACCAGACCGGTGTCTTCCTCGGCATGCGGGCCTGCCTGCCGTTGATGATCCGGGCAGGCGGCGGGCACGTCATCAACATGGCGTCGTTCGCGAGCCTGGAGGGCATCCCCGGACTGTCGGCCTACTGCGCCTCCAAACACGCCGTCCTCGGCCTCACCCGCTCGGCCGCCATGGAGGTCGTCGGCCAGGGCGTCCGGGTGAACGCGATCTGCCCCGGCGCCGTCGCCACGCCCCTGCTCCAGGGCATCGACCTCGACGCTCTCGGATACGCCCCGGAAGAGCTGCTGGCGCAGGTCCCCATCCAGCGGCCCGCCGCGCCGGAGGAGATCGCCAAGGCGGTCATGTTCCTGGCCGGTGACGCCTCCTCCTACATGACGGGCTCGACCCTGGTGGTGGACGGCGGCTGGACCGCGGGCCGCTTCCCCTCCGCGTTCCGGGCCGGCTGACCGCCGCCGCCCGGCCGCGACGGGCACGGCACCCGGAATACTGCTCACCATGACCCCCACCACCCTGCTCCTCGCCCGCCACGGAGAGACCGTCTGGCATGCCGAGAACCGGTACGCCGGAGTCAGCGACGTCGCGCTCACCGACACCGGGTACGCCCAGGCGAAGGCGCTGGGACGGTGGGCCGCGGCGCACCCGGTGGACGCGGTGTGGACCTCACCCCTGTCCCGGGCGATCGCCACCGCCGACCCCGCCTGCCGCGCCCTCGGCCTGACCCCGCACCGCGAACCCGCCCTGCGGGAGTGCGACTTCGGGGCCGTGGAGGGCCGTACGCTCGCCGAGTTCGCGGCGCAGAACCCCGAGGCGGCGCGGGCGTTTCGCGCCGACCCGGTGGCACACCCCTTCCCGGGCGCCGAGGATCCCCGCGCGGCGGCGGAGCGCGGGAGCGCCGCCCTGCGCCGGATCGCCGCCGCCCACCCCGGCGGGCGCGCCCTGGTGGTCGCCCACAACACCCTGCTCCGGCTGGTGCTCTGCTCGCTCCTGCGCATTCCGCTCGCGGACTACCGAAGGGTCCTGCCGAGGCTGCGCAACGCGGCCGTCACCGAGATCCGCGTCGACGGCGGGCACACCGCTCTGCTGTCGCTCAACCTCCCCTGCGCCTGACCGGTCAGGGCCTCGGCAGCAGTCCCCGCTCCATCGCCACGACCACCGCCCGCGTCCGGTCGTTGACGTCCAGCTTGGCGAACAGGCGCAGCAGATGCGTCTTCACGGTGGCCTCGGAGATCACCAGGCGGCGGCCGATCTCGGCGTTGGTCAGTCCGTCGGCCACCGCGCTCAGCACATCGGTCTCGCGGGCGGTGAGCGGATCGTGGACGGGACGCCGCATCCGGGCGACCAGCTTCTCCGCCACCCGGGGCGCGACCACGGTCTCGCCGCGCGCGGCCGAGCGGATCGCGTCGGCCAGTTGCTCGCGCGTGGTGTCCTTGAGCAGGTAGCCGATCGCACCGGCCTCGACCCCGCGCTCGATGTCGGCGTCGGTGTCGTAGGTGGTGAGGATCAGCACGCGGGTGCGCGGGTGCCGGGCGGTGATCTCGGTGGTCGTCGCCACTCCGTCCAGCACCGGCATGCGCAGGTCGACCAGGGCCACGTCCGGGTCGTGCCGGCCGATCAGATCGAGGGCGGCGCGGCCGTCGTCCGCCTCGCCGACGACCTCGATGTCGCTCTCCCCGTCGAGCAGGGCGATCACCCCGGCCCGCATCACGGTGTGGTCGTCCACCACGACGACGCGGAGCTTCTGCCCGGTCATGCCACCCCCTCCAGTGGAATCGACGCCAGGACCCTCGTCCCGTCGCCGACCGAACTGGTCACCGTCAGCCGTCCGCCCAGCTCGGCGAGCCGCCTGCGCATCCCGTCCAGCCCGAAGCCCGTCGACGTGCCCGGCACGAATCCCGTGCCGTCGTCGGTCACCTCCAGCTCCACCGCGTACGGCCGTCGGGCCAGCACGACCCCGACCACCCCGGCACCGGCGTGCTTGCGCACGTTGGCCAGGGACTCCTGGGTGCAGCGCAGCAGCGCGACCCGGGTCTGCTGGTCGCAGTCGAGGTCGGCCAGCTCGGCGTCCACGGTCAGGCCGGTGTCCTCGGCGAACCGGTCGAGGACGCGGCGCAGCGTCTGCGCCAAGGACCCCGGTTCCGGCTGCTGCCCCTGCCCGCCGGAGGCGACCAGCTCCCGGGCCTCGGCGAGGTTCTCGCGGGCCGTCGACTCGATCGAGCGCAGCCGGCGTGCACTGCGCCCGGGGTCCGTGGCGAGACCGGCCCGGGCCGCCTCCGCGAGGACGACGATCGAGGCGAAGCCCTGCGCCAGCGTGTCGTGGATCTCCCGGGCCATCCGCTCCCTCTCGTCGGCCGCGCCCTGCCGCTGGTGCGCCTCGGACAGCTCGGCCTGGGTACGTTCCAACTCGTCGATGAGCCGGGCGCGTTCGGTGCTCTGCTCGACCACCGCGCGCGTCCACAGCCCGATCAGCACGCCCACCGCGACGACGATCAGCGTGCCCACCATCGTCTCGCCGAAGAACTTCCCCGACCAGCCCTGCCGTACCCAACCCCCGAGCAGCGTCGAGGTGGTGGCCAGCCCGAGGAACGCGAGCGAGATCCTCGGGGTCCGCCCGAACATCCAGTAGTGCGGCAGCGTCACCATGAACAGGGCCGCGTAGCTGGTGCCCAGGTAGGCCAGCCCGCCGAGCGCCAGCACCAGCACGGCCAGGTATCCGTGCGGCCGTACGAGGGGGTTGGCCGGGAAGTGGTGCAGGACCGCGAAGCCCAGGGCCACGGCGCCGAGCAGGGCGAGGGCCGCGTACCGGCCGCCGCCCTGGCTCAGCGCGGTGATCCCGACGGCCATCGCGGCGAACAGCACCCAGCACACGGCGTTCCAGCGGCGCAGCGTCGTCGCCCAGAAGGCGTCGGCCGAGAGCCCGGCGGGAGAGGTCATGAGGATCAACGTACGTCGGCCGGCCGGCGCGCGGGGACCGGTTTCGGGGCCCGCCTCGTCCGCGACGGCCACCAGGTCGCCTCGCCGAGCAGCAGCATCGCCGAGGGCAGGACGAGTACGCGCACGACGAAGGCGTCGATCAGCACGGCCGTCGCGAGCACGAACCCGATCTGCTTCATCTCGATGAGGTGCAGGAAGACGAAGCTCACGAACACGGTCGTCATCACCACCGCCGCGCTGGTCACCACGCTCGCCGACCGCCGGACCCCGTCCAGCACCGCCTGCCGGGTGGGCGTGCCGGCCAGGACCGCCTCGCGGATCCGGCTCACCACGAACACCTGGTAGTCCATCGACAGGCCGAAGAGGATCACGAACAGGAACAGCGGCACGCGCGAACCGATCGACCCCGTGGAGCGGAAGTCCAGCAGTCCTTCGGCCCAGGTGTGCTGGAAGACGAGGACCAGCAGCCCGAGCGCGGCCGCCGCGGACAGCAGGTTCAGCACGACGCCGATCAGGCCGAGGACGACGGAGCGGAAGGCGTACAGGGTCATCAGGAACGTCACGAGCAGCAACGCGCCCAGAACCAGCGGGAGTCGGCCGTTCTGATGGGCCGGATAGTCCTGGTAGCGGGCCACGTCACCGCTCACGCCGTACCGCGCTCCGGTGACCTTGCCGACGGTGGCGGGCAGGTAGTCGCGCCGCAGATGCTCCAAGGAGGCCACGGCCTGGGGGGAGTCGCCCAGATAGGGCACCCGCAGTTCCAGGGTGCTGGTCCGGCGGTCGGCGGCGGTGCGGATGCGGGCGTAGTCGGTGAACAGCGGGTCGGCGGCGGCCCGGCGGCCCAGTGCGCGCAGTTCCCGGTCGACCTGGGCGGCGCGCGAGGCAGGGGCCTGTACGACGACCTGGTGGGTGACGCGCCGCTCGGGGAACTCGGCGTTGAGTCGGTCGTAGACGCGCATGGCCGGGATCGCGCGGGAGTGGGTGTCCCGGCTCATCTCGGTGATCTTCAGACCGGTCAGCGGGAGGACGAGGGCGAGCAGCGCGAGGAGCGAGCAGCACAGGGTGGCGAGCGGATGCCGGGCGGCGGGGCGCAGCAGCGCGGACCAGAACCGGCCGCCGTCCCCGCCGCGCAGGCGCCGGGAGGGCTTGCCGCGCTCCGCCGCCCGCCGCGCCCGGCGCTCGGACCGCCTGCCCAGCACGGTCAGCAGCGCGGGCAGCGCGGTCAGGGAGCTGGCGACCGCGACGAGGACGACCACGACCGTGCCGGTGGCGAGCGAGGAGAAGATCACGTCCGAGGCCAGGTACAGCGTGGCGGTGGAGGCCACGACCGCGAGACCGGAGACCACGACGGCCCGCCCGGAGGTGGCCGCCGCCAGTTCCACCAGCGCCTCGGTGCCGAGCCGGCCCCCGCAGCGGGCCCGTTCCTCGCGTTCCCGCTTGAGGTGGAAGAGCGTGTAGTCGACGCCGACCGCGAGACCGATCATGAGGATGACGTTGGTGCCGACCCCGGTGTCGGGGGTGAGATGCGAGGCGACCATCGCCAGTCCCACGGCCGCCGCGATCGAGGACAGCGCGAGCAGCAGCGGTACGGCGGCCATGGTCAGCGAGCCGAACACGATCAGCAGGGTGACCAGGGTGACGGGCAGGCTGATCTTCTCGGACAGGGCGAGGTCGTCGTCGCGCTGCTGGTCGACTCCCTTGCTGACGGAGGCGGAGCCGGTCTCCTGCACGAGCAGCCCGGGGTACGCCCGCTGCACGGCCCGGGTCTGTGCGACGAGCGCGCCGACCTTGGCGTCGGCGTCCAGTTCCTCGCCCTTGAGGGAGACCTCGACCATGAGGACGCGTCCGTCGGAGGACCGTACCGGGTCGGCCACCTGCGCGACCTCGGGCAGGCGCCGCATGCGTGCGGTCAGTTCGTGCGCGGCGGCAGCGGCGGGCCCCTCGTCCAGGGCGCCGACGGAGGTCCCCCCGTCCGGGCGAGGCCGGGAGCGGGGGAGGGCGGAGATCAGGATCTGTTCCGTGGACAGGCGTTCCAGGTGCCCTTCGGCGGCCATGGTCTCGGCCCGGCCGGCCTCGCCCACGCGGTAGTCGGCCGTCTTGGCGCTGTCGGTGCCGACGGCGCTGCCGACGCCCAGGCACAGCGCCACGAAGAGGAGCCAGCCGACGAGCGCCCGCCAGGGGTGCCCGGCGCTCCAGCGCGCTATGCGCACGGTCAGTGAGTTCATGCCCAAAAGCCTTGCCGAGCAGGGCACTCGACGGACACGGGTGCCCGGTGGAACTCGGGGTCAGCCGTTCGGTGGACCCGCTGGGTGGGGAAGACCCCCGTGAGTCATGTCCTCACGGGGGTCTTCTCTCATCCGCCTGCCCGCGTGAAGGGTGAGAAGACGATCACGAGGCAGGACGTTCTCAGGGAGCCAGCAGCAGGCGGTCGGCGCGGGACGTGGCGGCCTCGTAGCGCCTGGCCACGTCCTGCCAGTCGACGACCTGCCACATGGCCTCGATGAAGTCGACCTTCTGGTTGCGGTACTGCAGGTAGAAGGCGTGCTCCCAGGCGTCGAAGACCAGGATCGGGGTGGCGCCCTGGCCGACGTTGCCCTGGTGGTCGTAGACCTGCTCCACGACGAGACGGCCGCTGAGCGGCTCGTGGGCGAGGACGCCCCAGCCCGAGCCCTGGGTGGTGGCCGCGGCCTTGGACAGCTGGGTCCTGAAGCCGGCGAAGGAGCCGAAGGACTCCCTGATCGCGTCCGCCAGCTCGCCCACGCCGTCGGCGGCGAGCGGCTCGCCGCCGCCGTCCTTCGGGCCGGTCATGTTCTGCCAGTAGATGCTGTGCAGGATGTGGCCGGAGAGGTGGAAGGCCAGGTTCTTCTCCAGGCCGTTGACCGAGCCCCAGCTCTCCTTGTCGCGTGCCTCCGCCAGCTGCTCCAGCGTGTCGTTCGCGCCCTTCACATAGGCCGCGTGGTGCTTGTCGTGGTGCAGCTCGATGATCTCCGGGCTGATCACGGGGGCCAGCGCGGAGTAGTCGTAGGGCAGGTCGGGCAGCGTGTAGACGGGCACGGGTGATCCCCTCCGGAACCTTATTGCAATACTCTTGCAACTGCACACTAGCAGCAAGAGTGACAGGCCGACAGAAAGGCCCCCACGTGTCGCACGTGGGGGCCTTCAGGGGAGGGTTCAGCGCTTGGCGCGGGTCCGCTGTCGGAGATAGCCCGCGGCCGCCAGGGCCAGCGTCATCGCGCCCGTCGAGTACAGCTGGACGCGGGTGTCCGGCTCGCGGGCCATCAGGGCGAAGATCGTGACCATGCCGGCCAGGGCGACCCAGGTGAGGTAGGGGAACGCCCACATGCGGACGACGAGCTTCTCGGGCGCCTCGCGCTCCACGCGGCGGCGCAGCAGCAGCTGGGAGACCGCGATGAAGATCCAGACGACCAGGATCACCGCGCCGATCATGTTCAGCAGCCACTTGAAGACGTCGTCCGGACGCCAGTAGCTGAGCAGCACGCAGACGAAGCCCAGCACGCAGGAGGTCAGAACGGCGATACGCGGGACCCCGCCGGACAGCTTCGCCAGCGCCTTCGGGCCCTGGCCGCGCTCGACCAGCGAGAAGGCGATGCGCGAGGAGCCGTAGATGTTGGCGTTCATCGCGGAGAGCAGGGCGACCAGGACGACCACGTTCATCAGCTGGCCCGCACCCGGGATGCCCAGGTGGTCGAGCGTGGCGACGTACGGGCCCTTCGTCACGACGTCCTCGGAGTGCCACGGGACCAGCGTGACCACGACCGCCATGGAGCCGATGTAGAACAGGGCGATGCGCCACATCGCCGTGCGGACGGCGGACGCCACGCCGCGGACCGGGTCCTGCGACTCGGCCGCGGCGATGGTCACGGTCTCCAGTCCGCCGTAGGCGAAGACGGACGCGAGCAGGCCGATGATCAGGCCGTTGCCGCCGTGCGGCAGGAAGTCGCTCAGGTTCGAGGTGCCGGGGGCGTCCGTGCCGGGCAGCACGCCCGCGATCGCCAGCACGCCGAGGATCAGGAACAGGCTGATCGCACCGACCTTCAGCGCCGCGAACCAGAACTCGAACTCGCCGAAGTTCTTCACGGCGGCCAGGTTCGTCCCGGCGAACACGACCATGAACAGCGCGACCCAGAGCCACTCGGGGGTGCCGGGCAGCCAGCCGGAGACGATGTGCGCGGCACCGATGCCCTCCAGGCCGACGGCCGTGCACAGCAGGATCCAGAAGGACCAGCCGGCCGCGAAGCCGGCCCACGGCCCGATCGCCCGCTCGGCGTGCGACGAGAAGGAGCCGGAGGAGGGGTAGGCGGCGGACATCTCGCCCAGCATCCGCATCACCAGCATCACCAGCAGCCCGGAGATCGTGTAGGCGATCACGATGGACGGGCCGGCGGCGGCGATGCCCGCGCCGGAGCCGACGAAAAGGCCCGCGCCGATCACCCCGCCGAGGGCGATCATCGACAGATGGCGCTGCTTGAGGCCGTGGGAGAGAGAGGCGCCGCCCTGCTGCTGGGGCGGCGTCTCGGTCGTCGTGCTGCTGCTGGGCATGGGCGCGGCTCTCCCGTGCAAGAGGCGGGTAAAAACCTCGTCAGTCTGGGCGGCCCGTCCGCTCAGGCGAAGGGGCTGCCCAGTATCCGGACACCCTGTGTACGCAGCGTGAAATCCTGGTTACGCGGCCGTGAGCACGGATGTGTAGTGCGAGGCGTCGCCCTCGATCGAGTAGCTCTCCTTGCCCTCGATGCCGACCGGGACGTCACCGGCCACGGTCACCCGGTGCAGCCGGCGCGGCCGTCCGTCGTAGTTGTCGATGGCGTAGTGCTGGGTGATCCGGTTGTCGAAGAGCACCAGCTCGTGCTCCGCCCAGCGGTGGCGCAGGATGTTCTCCGGGCGGGTGACGTACGACTGGAGGAGGTCCAGGACCTTGCGGGACTCGCCCACGGACAGGCCCGTGATCCGCTGCGCGAACCCGCCGACGAACAGCCCGCGCTCGCCGGTCAGCGGATGGACCCGGACCACCGGGTGGGCGGTGCGGTACGCGATCGACGTGAACCGGGCGCGCTGGGCCGCCTTCTCCTCGTCGATCTCCTCGTCCGGTACGGCGTAGTCGTAGTCGTTGGTGTGCTCGGCCCACAGGGTGTCGGCGAGCCGGCGCAGCGGCTCCGGCAGGTCGCGGTAGGCGGCCGCGGCATTGGCGATCAGGGTCTCGCCGCCGTAGGGCGGGATCGTGATGCTGCGCAGGGTGCTGGCCTGGGGCGGGTTGAGGACGAAGGTGACGTCGGTGTGCCAGTGGTTGGCGGGGCCCCGCTCGCTGTCGACGGGCAGCACGTTCGGGGAGCCGTCGACCGCGCCGACCGTCGGGTGGGCGGTGGTCAGGTCGCCGAAGTGGCGGGCGAAGGCCTGCTGGCCGGCGTCGTCCAGGTCGCCGGCGTCGAAGACGAGCGCCTTGTGGGCGTTGAGGGCTTCACGGATCGCAGCGACCTGCTCGGGGGCGAGCGGCCGGGTGATGTCGACGCCCGAGACGCGGGCGCCGATGCGGGCGGTGACCTTGGTGATCTCCAGGGACATGGGCTGGTCCTTTCAGACGAGGGCGGGAGCCGGGGTCAGGTACTGGTTGGCGGGGCGGGGGAGGCCGTAGCGCTCCCGGAGGGTCTGGCGGGGGCCGTACTCACGGCGGAACAGGCCCCGGGCGCGCAGCAGCGGTACGACGTGCTCGACGAAGGCGTCGAGGCCGGAGGGCAGCACGGCGGGCATGATGTTGAAGCCGTCGGCGGCGCCCTGCGTGAACCAGGTCTCGATCTGGTCCGCGACCTGCTCGGGCGTCCCGGCGAAGGTGAGGTGGCCGCGTCCGCCGCCCAGCCGTGCGATCAGTTCCCGCACGGTGAGCCGCTCACGCCGGGCCAGCTCCACCACGAGCGTGTAGCGGCTCTTCGCGCCCTCGACGGCGGACTCGGGCGGCAGATCGGCGGGCAGCCGTTCGTCCAGCACCAGAGTCCCGGGCGGCAGCTGGAGCAGCCGCTCCAGCCGGTCCACCCCGTGTTCGTACACGATGTGGTCCTCCAGCAACTGCTCGGCCGCCCGCGCCTTCGCCTCGGTCGAGCCGAGTACGGGCACGATCCCGGGCAGCACCTTGATGTGCTCGGGGTCCCGTCCGGCCCGCCGGGTGCGGGACTTGAGGTCGGCGTAGAAGTCCTGGGCGCCGGCGAGGGTCTGCTGCGCGGTGAAGACCGCCTCCGCGCGCCGGGCCGCGAACGCCTTGCCGTCCTCGCTCGAACCCGCCTGCACCAGCAGCGGGTGACCCTGCGGGGTGCGGGGGACGTTGAGGGCACCCGCGACACTGAAGTACGTGCCCTGGTGCCGGGGCGGGTGGATCTTGCTGTCGTCGCCCCAGACGCCGGCCGCCTTGTCGGCGACGATCGCGTCGTCCTCCCAGCTGTCCCAGAGCTTGCGGGCCACGTCGAGGAACTCGGCGGCCCGGGCGTACCGCACGGCGTGCGCGGGTTCGGCGTCCAGGCCGAAGTTGCGGGCGGCCTCGGCACCGGCTGTGGTGACGATGTTCCAGCCGGCCCGGCCGCCGCTGATGATGTCCAGCGAGGCGAACGTGCGGGCCAGGTTGTAGGGGGAGTTGTAGGAGGTGGAGGCGGTGGCGATCAGACCGATGTGCTCGGTGGCCGTCGCCAGCGCCGTCAGCAGGGTGAGCGGTTCCAGGGCGCCGGCCGGGCGCTGGGCGAGGTTGCTCCACAGCTGGGGGCCGTCGGCGAGGAAGAGCGAGTCGAAGGTGCCGCGCTCGGCGATCCGGGCCAGCTCGACGTGGTGCCGGAGGTCGACGTGCGCGTACGGGTCGCTCTCCGGGAGCCGCCACGAGGCCTCGTGGTGGCCGGTGTTCATCAGGAACGCGTTGAGGTGGAGCGTGCGGGTCATGTGTGGTCCTCCGTGACGCCCAGGGCGGCGAGCAGCTGCGCGCGGTACGCGCCGCGCGGGCGGTCGAGGTCGATGGTCAGGTCGAGGCCGATCCGGCCCCGGTCCAGGACGAGGACCCGGTCGGCGAGCACGATCGCCTCGTCGTCCATGTCGTGCCTGCGGCGCGTCGGCGATGGTGGCCGGTGTGGTGCCGGCGCGGGGTGGGGCGGGTGCGGGCGGGGCCCGTGGGTCATGTGTGGTCCTCGGTGACGCCCAGGGCGGCCAGCAGCCGCTCGCGGTACTCGCCGAGGACCGGCTCGCGGTAGGAGCGCGGGTGGGGGCGGTCGATGGTCAGGTCGAGGCCGATCCGGCCCCGGTCCAGGACGAGGACCCGGTCGGCGAGCACGATCGCCTCGTCCACGTCGTGGGTGACGAGCAGCACGGACGGGCGGTGTCGCTGCCACAGCTCGCGCAGCAGGTGGTGCATCTTGATCCGGGTGAGCGCGTCCAGCGCCCCGAACGGCTCGTCGGCCAGCAGCAGTTCGGGCTCGCGGACCAGGGAGCGGGCGAGCGCGGCGCGCTGTGCCTCGCCGCCGGACAGCTCGCCCGGCCAGGCCCGCTCGCGGCCCGCGAGGCCGACCTCGGCCAGCGCCGACCGGCCCCTGTCGGCGGCGTCCTTGCCGTCCAGGCCCAGCAGGACGTTGTCCAGCACCCGGCGCCAGGGCAGCAGCCGGGAGTCCTGGAAGACCACCGACACCCGTCGCGGCGCGGTGAGCCGCCCGTCTCCCGCCACCCCGTGGTCGAGTCCGGCGATCGCCCGCAGCAAGGTGGACTTGCCCGAGCCGCTGTGCCCGAGCAGGGCCGTGAACTGGCCGGCGGGCAGGTCGAGATCGATGCCGTCGAGGACGGTACGGCCCTCGAAGGACCGGGTCAGGCCGCGCAGCCGTACGGCCGACCGGGTCAGCTGCTCAGTGTGCGGCGCCATGACAGCACCCTCCGTTCGATCAACCGGACCGCGCTGTCGGAGACCAGGCCGAAGACGCCGTAGATCAGCAGGCCGACCAGGATCACGTCGGTCTGGCCGTAGTTCTGCGCCTGGAACATCAGATAGCCGAGGCCGCTGGTGGCGTTGATCTGCTCCAGCACCACCAGGCCCAGCCAGGAGCCGGTCACACCGAGCCGGAGGCCCACGAAGAATCCGGGCAGCGCGCCGGGGACCACGATCTGCCGGACGAAGGCGAGCCGTGTGAGGCCCTGCACCTCGGCGAGTTCGACGTACCGGCTGTCGATGCCGGACAGCGCGGCGTGCGTGTTCAGATAGATCGGGATGTAGACGACGATCGCGATGATCGCGACCTTGAAGGTCTCCCCGATGCCCAGCCAGAGGATGAACAGCGGGATCAGGCCGAGCGTCGGGATCGCCCGGTTGAGCTGCACGGTCCCGTCGATCAGTGCTTCCCCGGTCCGGCTGAGCCCGGCCGCGAGGGCGAGCAGCACGCCCGCGACGAGGCCGATCGCGAAGCCGTACCCGGCGCGCTCCAGGGAGGTCAGGACGTCGGTCGGCAGCGTCCCGTCGGACCACAGGCGACCGGCGGTCCGCAGGACCGTCCAGGGCGCCGGGACGGCACCCGTGTCGAGCGTGTGGGCCGCCGACGCACCGGCCCACAGGGCGAGCAGGACGAGCGGGCCGATCAGCCGGGCGGCGGGCAGGCGGCGGCCGGGCGAGAGCCGGCGGCGCCGTCGGACCTGCGGGATTTCTCCGGCCTGGGCCGCCGGGACGGCAGTCGTCGTGGTCACGGCGGTCATTTCCGGTACTCCTCGGGTACGGCCTCGGCGGCGATCGACTCGAAGCGGTGGTCGAAGAGCGAGGAGACGTCGAACTTCTTCACGAAGCCGCCCTCGGCGAGCAGGTCGGCGGTCTCCTGCTCCCACTTGAGCGCCTCGTCCCAACGGGGCGGGAACAGCGGCTTGTTGGCGAGCTTCGTGATGCCCCGCGCCTGCTGGAGGGTCAGGTTCTGCGTCTTGACGTAGAACTCCTCGTTCCACACGTCCGGGTGCTCGTACTGCCACACCAGGCCCTTCGCCCACTGCGGGATGTAGGAGGCGATCGCGGCGGCCTTCGCGGGGTCGCTCAGCACCGACTGCGGTGCCCACAGCAGGTTGAGCAGGTCGACGACGTCCGTGTCGATGGCGCGGGCGCCCTTGGCTGCGTACTGCTGCAGATAGGCGGGGGCCTGGCTGTTGGGGAGCGGGGCCACGTCCACCTGACCGGACTGCAGCGCGGTCAGGAACTGGTTGCTGGTCAGCGGGACCAGCTTCACCTCGTCGTACGTCAGACCCGCCTGCTTCAGCGCCCGCAGCAGGACTACGCCCTGCGCCTGCCCCTGCGAGAAGGCGAGTCGCCTGCCCCTGAAGTCGTGGGTCGTGCGGATGTCGCTGCCGGGCTTGGTCGCGAAGAGGTAGTTCGGCTTGCGGGTGAGGTCGATCGCCACGATCTTCGCGCCGTAGCCCTGGTAGTGCGCCTGGATCGGGGGGATGCCCGCGTTGTTCGCGAGGTCGAGGGACCCCGCGCGGAAGGCGTTGATGACATCGGGCCCGGCACCGATGTTCAGCCAGTTCGACACGGTGAACGGCAGGTCGGGCAGCTTCGCCAGCCTGAACTGCAGCTGCTGGACGTTCTGGTAGGAGGCGATCTTCAGGCTGGTGCCGGCCGGGACCTTGTCCGCGAGCGGCTCGGTGGCGGCCCCCTTGGTGTCGGCGGAGGCATCGCCCTTGGCGCAGCCGCTGAGGCCTGCCACGGCTGCGGACGCGCCCAGCAAGGAGGAGAGAAAGACACGACGGTGCATGGGAGAACTCCCAGAGGGAAAGAGGGGAAACGCAGCAGGAATTCCGGGCAGGCAGGCCGGAAGAAGAAAGACTCACGCAGCGGGAAACACGCGCTTCATGCGCGGCAACGTGTCAGCAACAGAGGGTGCGACAGCTCCTGAGTGGGTCCATGACCAGCATGTTCCTGGCCGTGAAGGGCTCCTGTCAACATTCCGAGTTTCTGAATTAAATAGCCTCAGGTGACGCGCTCAGCGGATCGCGGAACAGTACGTCCAGCGCTACCGAACCGCCCGCAACGGCCAGCACGGAATCCGGGAAACTCGTCGGCAGCACGACCGCCGCACGGCCTTTTCCGGCCGCTTCCCGCAGCGCGGCGAGGCAGTCCTCGAAATGGATCACGCCCACCTCCGTCACCACGACGGTCTCCGGATTGAGCACGTCCAGCAGCAGCCCGGCCGCCCGCCCCGTCGTCCCGGCCCGCTCCACCAGCAGCCGCCGGGCGGTCGCGTCCCCGGCCGCCGCCGCGGCCACCACGTCCATCGGGCCGGCCGAGCCGGTCACCCCGGCCGCGCGGGCGCGCCGGCACAACGTCCGCTCGCTCAGCTCCACCTGCAGGCAGCCGGTACGGCCGCACGGGCAGGGCTCGGTGCCGCCCGGCACCGGCAGATGAGCGATCGCCCCGGCCGCCGACCGCGGCCCGTGGTGCACCTCGTCATGGGTGGCGAACGCCGCGTCGACCACATTGCCCACGAACAGATGCAGCACGCTCGCGCTGCCCCGGGCCCGCCCGAACAACCGCTCCCCGTTCACCAACGCCCGCGCATGGCCGTCCACATGGACCGGCAGCCCGGTGCGGGCGCCGAGCAGCTCCCGCACCGGCACCTCGCGCCAGCCCAGCAGCTCGTGCTCGACCACGCTGCCCGTCGCCCGGTCCACCCAGCCGCCGACCGCCACCCCGACGCCCAGCGGCCGACGGCCCGGCGCCGCGGCGAGCAGCTCCGCGAGCCCCTCGGCGGCCCGCGCCAGCACCCGGCCGGGATCGGTCCGTTCGTGTTTCAGCTCGCGCCGGGCCACCACCCGGCCGCGCAGATCCAGCAGTGCGACCGTCGTGTACGGCACGGCCACGTGCACCCCGCAGACGACGAACCCCGTGTCGTCCAGGTCGAGGGGGACGTGCGGCCGTCCGACCCCGTTCGAGCGGCGGGGCGCGGCGGACTCGCGGATCAGGCCGAGACCGGCCAGCCGGGCGCAGTGCTCGGTCACCGACGCGGGCGACAACCCGGTCAGCCGGGCGACGGTGCTGCGCGCCACCGGCCCGTGCTCCAGCACGCAGCGCAGCACGACACTGGCGCTGGTGCGCAGCCGGTCGCTGCCGGCGGCACGCGGAGCGGGTGAGGCAAGGGTGGATGCCGCGGTACGGGGCATGGAGAACCGTCCTCGGGAACGGGGCCGACACGTCTCGGAGTTCGAAGGTCCGAAGGGGGGAGGCGTGCCGAGCGGTCCGCCCCTATCCCGGGCGGCGACAGGTGGCCGTGCCCTGGCGTCGCAGGTCGACATAGCGACGCGACGTGAAGTACCGGGCCTGGGCAACCATGCGTTCGAAGCTAGCAAAACGCCCCCGCGCTGCCCAGACGGCGACCGACGGGCGAGACGAGGCTCTTGGGGACTTTGGCGAGACCCTACAGACGCGGTGCGGGGCCGGAGGGTGAGTTGAGCGTCGTCACCTCAGTGACCGGTGTCACGTCCGGCGATGTGTCAGCGGCACCATTTGTTCGAAGGTCACGAAGGCGCGGTTCGACCCTTTGTCGAGCGCCGACGGTGATCGGCGCGCACCCGCTGGGATAGCGTCGCGATGTCCCGACGTGTCCACACCATTTCCGTGGAGTCCCCATGAGCACCGCCACCACCCTCGCCCGCCCCGGCGCAGTCCTCGCCGACCTGCTCCCCGCGTCACGTGTCCGCGACGCGGCCCTCGTCGTCGGCGGCGCCGTGCTCACCGGCCTCGCGGCCCAGTTGGCCGTCCCGGTGCCCGGCTCCCCGGTGCCGGTGACCGGCCAGACCTTCGCCGCGCTGCTCGTCGGCACCACGCTCGGCGCCCGCCGCGGCTTCCTCTCCCTCGCCCTGTACGCGCTCGCCGGTGTCGCCGGTGTGCCGTGGTTCGCGGACGGTGCTTCCGGCGCCGGCATGGTGTCCTTCGGCTACGTCCTCGGCATGCTGCTCGCCTCGGCGGCAGTCGGCGCCCTGGCGCGGCGCGGCGCCGACCGCTCACCGCTGCGCATGGCCGGCGCGATGGTCGTCGGTGAGCTGATCATCTACGCCGTCGGCGTGCCCTACCTGGCCCTGGCGGCCCATCTGTCCGCCTCCCAGGCCGTCGCCGCCGGCCTCACCCCGTTCCTGATCGGCGACGCCCTCAAGGCCGCCCTGGCCATGGGTGCCCTGCCCACCGCCTGGAAGCTCGCCGACAAGGGCTAGAGACCCGCCCGGCGAGGGTGCTCACCGCTACTGGCAGGTGGGGCACCAGAAGAGGTTGCGGGCGGCGAGGTCGGCTGTGCGGATCCCGTCGCCGCAGATGTGGCAGGGCAGGGTGGCCCGGCGGTAGACGTACACCTCGCCGCCGTGGTCGTCCACGCGCGGCGGGCGCCCCATCGCCTCCGGGGTGTGTTCGGGGCGCACGGTGTCGATCCGGTTGTTGCGCACCCCCTCGCCCATCAACGCGACCAGGTCGGCCCAGATGGCGTCCCACTCGGCCGGGGTGAGGTCCTTGCCCGCGCGGTAGGGGTCGATGCCGTGCCGGAAGAGGACCTCGGCGCGGTAGACGTTGCCGACACCGGCGACGATCTTCTGGTCCATCAGCAGCGCGGCGATCGTCGTACGGCTGCGGGAGATCCGCCGGTACGCCGCGTCCGGGTCGGCGTCCTCGCGCAGCGGGTCCGGGCCGAGACGGTCGTGCACGGCGCGCTTCTCCGCGTCCGTGATCAGCGCGCAGGTGGTGGGGCCGCGGAGGTCGACGTAGGCGGTGCCGTTCGCGAGCCGGAGGCGGACGGTGTCGGTCGGCGGGGGCGCGGGGGCGTCGCCGAAGCCGACCTTTCCGAAGAGGCCCAGGTGGATGTGGACCCAGTCGGCGTCCCGGAACCGCAGGAAGAGATGTTTGCCGTGGGCCTCGGTGGCCGTCAGCACCGAAGCGTCCAGCAGGGCCGCGGCGTCGGAGAACTTGCCCTGGGGGCTGGTCACACGGGGGGCCGTGCCCTGGAAGCGCTCGGCGTAGTCCTGGGCCAGCCGGTGAATGGTGTGCCCTTCCGGCACGGCTGACGTCTCCTTCCACGTCTGCGCCCACCCTCCCGGCCGGACTCGGCCCGGCTGGGAGGGTGGGCGAACGGCGACGAGCCGGTGGGGCCTACTGCTGGGGGTGGTGGGCCGGGATCGGGGGGAGGTCGCCCGTCGTCTCGTACGCCGACAGCATGTCGATCCGCCGAATGTGACGCTCGTCACCGGAGAACGGCGTGGCGAGGAAGGTCTCGACGAACTTCGTCGCCTCCTCCGTGCTGTGCATACGCGCACCCACCGCGACGACGTTGGCGTCGTTGTGCTGCCGGCCGAGCGACGCGGTCTCCTCGCTCCAGGCCAGCGCCGCGCGCACGCCCTTCACCTTGTTCGCGGCGATCTGCTCACCGTTGCCGGAGCCGCCGATCACGATGCCGAGGGCGTCGGGGTCCGCGGCCGTCCTCTCCGCGGCGCGCAGGCAGAAGGGCGGGTAGTCGTCCTGGGCGTCGTAGATGTGCGGCCCGCAGTCGACGGGCTCGTGCCCCGCCGCCTTGAGCCATTCGACGAGGTGGTTCTTGAGTTCGTAGCCCGCATGGTCGGAGCCGAGATACACGCGCATGCCATGAGTGTGACACGCCTGATCGGGGGCAGCAGCCTCGGGTGCCGGCGCCCTGCCGGCGTCCCGGCGGCACCCCGCCGGGCCCGGAAAGCCACCCCGCCGGACCTCGGGAAATGTGAGTAAGGCCATAGAACCTCAAGGGAACCTCAAGTAACGATACGGATTCAGAGGTTCCCGAATCCGTTCGCCTCGGATTCACTGGACCGCCTCGTACACCGCTCATACGAGCTGCTCCTCCTGGCGTAAAGGAAATCCGTCCATGACCCCTGGTTCGGGCCTCCAAGCAGGACTCAAGAACCGCCATCTGTCGATGATCGCGATCGGTGGTGTCATCGGAGCCGGCCTCTTCGTCGGTTCCAGCTCGGGCATCGCCACCGCGGGCCCCGGCATCCTCCTGTCGTACGCGCTCGTCGGCACCCTTGTCGTCCTCGTGATGCGCATGCTCGGCGAGATGTCGGCGGCCAACCCGGCCTCCGGCTCCTTCTCCGCGCACGCCGACCGCGCTCTCGGTCGCTGGGCCGGCTTCTCCATCGGCTGGCTGTACTGGTTCTTCTGGGTCGTCGTGCTGGCCGTCGAGGCCACCGCCGGCGCCGGGATCCTCCACGGCTGGGTCCCGTCCGTACCTCAGTGGGCCTGGGCGCTCATCGTGATGAGCGTGCTGACCGCGACCAACCTGGTCTCCGTCGGTTCCTACGGCGAGTTCGAGTTCTGGTTCGCCGGCATCAAGGTCGTGGCGATCGGCGCGTTCATCGTCATCGGCCTGCTGGCCATCTTCGGCGTACTGCCGGGCGTGCACGCCGACAAGGCGAGCTTCGGCAATCTGACGAACCACGGCGGCTTCCTGCCGCACGGCCCCGGCACCATCCTCACCGGTGTGCTGCTCGTCGTCTTCTCCTTCATGGGCAGCGAGATCGCGACCCTGGCGGCCGGCGAGTCGGAGGACCCGCAGCGCGCGGTCACCAAGTCCACCAACAGCATCATCTGGCGGATCGGCGTCTTCTACCTGGGCTCGATCCTGGTCGTGGTCTCGCTGCTGCCGTGGAACGACCCCTCCATCAAGAAGGAGGGCTCCTACGTCGCCGCCCTGGACTCGCTCGGCATCGCGCACGCCGGTGAGATCATGAACGTGATCGTGCTGACCTCGGTGCTGTCCTGTCTCAACTCCGGTCTGTACACCGCCTCCCGCATGGCCTTCTCGCTCGGCCAGCGCGGTGACGCCCCGAAGGCGTTCGCCCGCACCACCTCCCGAGGCGTGCCGATGGTGGCCATCCTGGCGTCGGTCGTCTTCGGCTTCGTGGCGGTCTTCTTCAACTACGCCTACCCGGACACCGTCTTCCTCTTCCTGGTCAACTCCTCCGGTGCGGTGGCCCTGTTCGTGTGGCTGGTCATCTGCTTCTCGCAGCTGCGGATGCGGAAGATCATCCAGCGCGAGGCGCCGGAGAAGCTCGTCGTGAAGATGTGGCTGTACCCGTACCTGACCTGGGTGACGGCCGCCTTCATCGTCTTCGTCCTCGGCTACATGCTGACCGACACCAAGGGGGAGAGCAGCGGCCGTACGACCGTCCTGCTGTCGGTGGGCGTGGCGGCGGTCGTGGTGCTGGTCGCCCTGGTGAAGCAGAAGGTCGAGTCGAGCCGCGCGGCGGCCCTGTCGGCCGAGGCCCCGGCCGACAAGGTCACCGTCGGCTGATCCGGCGTCTTCCTCCGCACACGGCACGGTGAGGGCCCCCCTTCACCGTGCCGTGCGTGCGTCGCCCCCCCCGGCCGCGGACGAAACGTTGCAGGGGCTAGAAGCCGTGCGACAGCCACGGTGCGGCAGGGGAGCCGAACGCCACCGACGCCTCCGTCAGGGCCCCGGGCCGCAGTTCCCTTGCCCGCCCGGCCGCCGCCAGCGACAGCAGAGCCGTACCGCCCAGGTACGCCGCGCCCAGCTCCCGTACCGACAGCGCCACGTCGGCCGGGTCGCGGGTCCGCTCGCAGGACGCGCCCTTCGCGTCGCCGGTCAGCCGCCAACGCCCCTCGTTCCAGGGGCAGAAGGCGTCCGCCACCTCGAACACGACGTCCACCGGGACCGGATAGGCGCGCGCCGCCAGGGCCGTACCCACGTCCACGAGACGGACGTACCCGGCGTCGCGCAACCGCGGCCGGCAACGGCGGATGTCGGACACCAGGTGCTGCCAGGCCTCGTCGACCGGCCGCCCGTGCAGTGCCAGCGTCGTCATCAGGTCGATGCCGAACAGGAAACGCCACAGCGCCCCCTCGGAGGCGGGGTCCAGCGCGGCCAGGTCCTCCAGCGTCACCGTGCCGTCGTGCCCGCTCGGGCCCCAGCCCGTCTTCGTACGGAACCGCGCGTACCCGGTGACCTCGCCGTCCCGCTCGGCGACCACGCACTGCAGCACCGACGCCCCCTCCCGGCGGTCCTCCGGGTCGAGCAGTCCCGCCCGCTCCCAGCCGGGCTGCCGGGCCAGCATGCCGGGCCGGCCGGGCACCAGGGCCGCGTACACCGCCTCGCACTCCTTCAGGGCGTCGGCGGGCGGTGCGTAGCGCACGCGTACCGCGTCGGTGCCCTCGGGCAGCGCCAGGGCGACCCGGGCGGTGTCGATCTCGGCGTTGATCTGGAAGGTCGCCGCGCCGTAGCCGAAGCGGCCGTAGATGGCGGGCTCCGACGCGTGCAGCGCGGCCAGCGGCTCACCCTTGGCGTGCGCGTCGTCCAGCAGCCGCCGCATCATCGACGTCAGCACCCCGCGCCGCCGGTGCGTCGCGGCCACGCTGACCATGGTCACACCGGCGGTGGGGACCGCGGCTCCGCCCGGCACGGTCATCCGGAAGCTGAACGCGCCCGCCGTCCCGACGAACTCGTCCCCGTCCCGCACGGCCAGCGTACGGTCGAACTCGGTGAGGGACCTGTCCAGTTCGCGCTCTTCGGCCGAGGCGGGTCCACCCCCGAACGCACGCACCACGCCGTCCCACCAGCGGTCGAAGTCCTCCGGCGCCAGCACGGTCAATTCCGTCGCGTGTTCAGTCCCCATGCACCATGCCTATCAGGGCATTGCGGGGCGAGCCAGTGAATTTCCACCGGAGAGCCGCGCGACGGCCTCGGGTGCCCTTCACTGTCTCGGGTGCCCTTCACCGTGAGGGCGCACCGAGGACCCACCGTGACGTGGAACCTCGCACGGGGGACAAGTGGGACCTCCCGTGCCAAGCAGCCGGTCCGATGGATAGGGTCCCGAACTAATGGCAGCAGGACGAGGGCGGCGCGCGAAGGCCGAGACGTTCACGGCCCGGTGGCGGATCCAGTGGCACCGGGCCCGCGTCGGCCTGCGCAGAAGCGCCGTGGACTACTTCCGCGGCGACGGCTCCGACTGGATCGCGTTCGTCGGACTGCTCCTCACCATCCCGGTCCTCGCGGCCATGACCCTGGTCGACTCGGTGTGGTGCTCCCCGGCCACCCTGGTGCTGCCGATCATCGCGGGCGGCCTGCTGCTGCGCCCGGCGAGCCTGCTCGGCCTGTACGCGGCGGGAGCCACCGCGCTGATCGTGGAGTCGGTACGGCTCGGCCCGTACACGGAAGGGCCCTCCCGGGTCACCCCGGGCGTGGTCCTCGTCGTGGCGGCCTGCGGATTCTTCGGCCTGCTCACGGCCCAGTTCCGCAGCCGGGTCGGGGTGCCCTGGCGGCGCGGCGGCACCATGCTGTTCGACCTGCGCGAGCGGATCCGGGTGCAGAGCAAGCTGCCGAAACTGCCGCAGGGCTGGCACCACGAGATGGCGCTGCGCCCGGCCGGCGGCCAGTCCTTCTCCGGCGACTTCGTCGTCGCGGCCCGCACCAACGGCGGCCGCACCCTGGAGGTCGTGCTCACGGACGTGTCCGGCAAGGGCATGGACGCCGGATCGCGCGCCCTGCTCCTGTCCGGCGCCTTCGGCGGCCTGGTCGGCTCGCTGCCGCCGCACACCTTCCTCCCGGCCGCGAACGGCTACCTCCTGCGCCAGGACTGGGACGAGGGCTTCGCCACCTCCATCCATCTCGTCCTCGACCTCGACTCCGGCGACTACGAGCTGTACTCCGCCGGTCATCCGCCGGGCCTGCAGCTGAGCGCGGGCAGCGGACGCTGGGAGGAGAAGGCCGCCGAGGGGCCGCTGCTCGGCGTGTACGACGGCGCCCAGTTCGACCCCGTCAAGGGCTCCCTGCGCCCCGGCGACGTCCTGATGCTGTTCACCGACGGCCTGGTGGAGACCTCCGACCGCGACATCGTCGAGGGCATCGACCGGCTCACCGGCGAGGCCGACCGCTATGTCGCCGGCGGCTTCCACGGCGCCGCCTGGCACCTCATCGAGGCGGTCGCGAAGGACGTCAACGACGACCGGGCCCTGCTCCTGATCTGCCGCCAGGCCGCGGCGCCCCAGACGGTCCACTGACGCCACCGGCGGGCAAGGCCGCTTTTCGCCAAGTTTTGGTCACGGAAGTTTGCTGACTTTGTGACGGTGCGGCCCCCGGATGGCCCAGCCGGTTCCGGAGTTGATACAGATGATTCCGTATGCGAGACGAGCGGCAGGCGCCGCATGAGCCCGTACGGGGGAGGCG
>NZ_KQ948228.1 GCF_001514035.1 Streptomyces yokosukanensis
CTAGCCGGGTGCGCCGGCCGGCGCGGGCTCGGTCCCGGCGTCGAGGGCCAGTGCCGCGAAGGTGGCCAGCCAGTGGTCGGTGGTGAAGTCCGCCCGCTGCACGGCGGGCAGACCGAGGGCCAGGTGGGCCGCGGCGGCCCGCGCCAGCCGCGCACGGACCGGCCCGTCCGGCAGTGCGGCGGCGATCGAGCGCAGCGCGGCGGCCCGGCTGAGGGTGAGCCCCAGCAGATGGCCGATCTGCGGGTCGCCGTGGTCGGAGACGACCGGCACCTGAAGCGGCGGGCAGGCCGCGCCGGAGCGCAGCGCGGGCAGGAAGCGGTCGAGCCACCGGGCGAACCGCTCCCGGTCGAGCACCCGGCGCATCGCGTCGGCCTCGACCAGTGCCGGGGACAGGAAGTCCTGGCTCGAGGGCTCCCAGTGCACGGGCGCGTCGTGGTCGTCGGCGAACCAGTCCAGCAGGCGTCGCCGTACGGCATCGGTGGTCGCTGCGGGCAGTTCGCCCGAGTCCAGCAGGAGGCCGAGCGCGAAGGCGCTGTTGGGATGGTTCCCGTGGCGCACCGGATACGTGGCCTTCGGCAGCCAGTCGGTCAGCAGTGCGTCGACGGCGGCGACGCCCGGGGCCAGGGCCTCGGCCCACCGGTCGCCGGCCGCACCCCCGTACGCCCGGCACTCGGCGGCGAGCGCCACCAGCCAGGCCCAGCCGTACGGCCGCTCGAAGGAGGGACGGCCGAGGAGGTAGGCGGCCTCGACGGCGATGTTCCGGGGTGTGAGGTGCCGGTCGAGTACGCCGATGACGGGCGCCGTCTCCGCGAAGGCGGGCGTGGAGCCGTGGCGGCGCAGCAGGCGGACCAGCAGCCAGTGCATATGGACCGAGGAGTGCCAGTCGTAGGCGCTGTGGAAGGCGGGATGCAGGGCGCTGGGCCGTACGTCCTCGTCCGGTGAAGTCATCAGGTGGGCGGGGGAGTTGGGGTACTCCCGGGTGATGTTGGCGAGGGCGAGCCGGGCGAGGCCGGCCGCACGGGCGGTGAGCGGCATCAGTGCGTGGCTCCCTCGGTGACCTTCAGGTCGCGCCCCGCGGGGGTGCGGGCGGCGGTGGCCAGCAGGGCGCGCAGTCCGCGGGCGACCGTGCTGGGCTCCAGGGCCGGCGCGGTGCCGTCGGTGACCTGTTCCGGCGCCCAGGGCACGTGCACGAAACCGCCCCGGGCGTGCGGGAGTTCGGTGGCGATCAGGTGGCCGAGGCCGTACGCGACATGGTTGCAGACGAATGTGCCGGCCGTGTGGGACACGGCCGCCGGGACCCCGGCCGCGCGCAGGGCGGCGACGCAGGCCTTCACCGGGAGGGTGGAGAAGTAGGCGGCGGGGCCACCCGGGACCACGGGCTCGTCGATGGGCCGGTTGCCCGCGTTGTCGGGGATGCGGGCGTCGTCGACGTTGATGGCGACGCGTTCCACGGTGACGCCGGGGCGGCCGCCGGCCTGGCCGAGGCACAGGACGAGTTCGGGGTCGCTCTCGCGGACGGCCTCGCGCAGGGCGTCGACGGAATCGCGGAAGACACAGGGGAGTTCGGCGGCCGTGACGGTGAGCCCGGCCGGCGGCTCGGCGGCCACGAGCGAGGCCGCCTGCCAGGACGGGTTGATCCTCGCGCCGCCGAAGGGGGCGAAGCCGGTGATGAGCACGCGGGTCATGGCACTTCCTTCACGAGGTGCTTCTTCACCAGAAGCGGTGGCCGGTGTCGGTCAGAACGCGAACAGCGCCATGATCACGGTGGAGCAGGCGAGGAGCGGAAGGGCCGTCGGGATCTGGGCCTTGATGGGGCCGTACTGGTCCTTCAGTTCGAGCAGGGTCGCCGGGACGATGTTGAAGTTGGCGGCCATCGGTGTGCACAGCGTGCCGGAGAATCCGGCCAGCATGCCGATCGCGAGGACGGCCGGCACATGGCCGTGCATCTGCTCGATGAGGACCGGCCAGCCGATCGCCGCGGTCATCACCGGGAACGCGGCGAAGGCGTTGCCCATGATGACGGTGAACAGGAACATGCCGACGCAGTACGCCAGCACGGCGAGGTACTTGGAGTTGTCCGGCAGGACGTCGTGCACGATCCTGCCGACCTGGGTGCCGACGCCGGCCAGCGCGAAGATCGAGCCGAGCACGGCGAGGAGCTGGGGCAGCAGCAGTGCGGAGCCCATCGCCTCCAGCATGGAACGCCCGGAGTGCAGCGGCACCGACAGCTTCCGCTCGCCGGTGACCAGCATGCCGACGACGAGGGCGACGAGGCAGCCGACGCCGAGCCCGAGCAGGGTGGCCTTGCCCGTCTCGAACAGGCCGGAGGTGTCGAGCAGGGAGGCGCAGACGATGGCGACGAGGGGGACGGTCAGCGCGGGGACGAAGATCTTGCTGCCGAGCCGGGCCGCGGAGGCCTCGCGTTCCTCGGCGGTGCTGGTGACGGGTTCGCCCTTGCCGAGGAAGTTGAATCCGGCGAGCACGATCAGGGCGAGGACGGCGACGCCGAGCGGTTCGGCGGGCAGGGTCCAACCGCCGTTCTTCGCGGTGGCGTCGGCGACACCCGTGCCGTAGGGAAAGGTCAGCCCGAGCAGGCCCCAGAACGCGGCGGACGTCCACCGCCTGGGGTTGCTGCGGTCGGCGGCCATCTGCACGGCCATGACGACGAAGACGAGACCCACCAGCCAGTAGAGCCATTCGACCTTGATCACTTGTCGGTCCCCTTCGGCAGCGGCAGATCGTGTTCGGCGACGGCGAGCGCCATGTCCCGCTGCAACTGCCGGTCCAGGAGCAGCAGACGGGCACCGTGGATGAAGAAGGCGCAGACGGCGAGCGGCAGTGCCCACAGGGCCAGCTGGGTCGGCTCCAGGTTCTCGTGGTACGTCGAGTTGACGAAGCCGGTGATCAGCAGGATCGAGCCGATCGCGATGAAGCAGTCCTCGCCGAAGAAGAGGCCCACGGTGTCGGCCGACGCGGCGTGGGACCGCACCTTCTCCCGGAGGCGCTCGGGCAGCGGCGCGCCCGTCGAACGCTCGGCGGCGGCCTCGGCCATCGGGGCGACCAGGGGCCGCACCGTCTGTGCGGGACCGCAGATGCTGGTGAGGCCGAACGCCGCGGTGACCTGACGGACCAGCAGATAGACGGCGAGGAACCGGCCGGCGCTGAGGCCGCCGAGCCGGCCGATGAGCCTGCGTGCCTGTTCGCGCAGGCCGTAGCGCTCCAGAAGGCCGATCACCGGCAGGACGACGGCGAAGACGGTGACCGAGCGGCTGTCGGCGAAGGACCGGCCGAACGCCGCGAGGACCTCCAGCGGGTTCATCCCGCCGATCAGTCCGGTGAAGACACCGGCGACGCCCACCACGAGGACGGGGTTGCGGCGCGTGACGAATCCGAGGATCACCACGACCACGCCGAGGAGAACGATCATGCGGTGGCCTTAGGCGTGAGCGGGCGGGAGGCCCGGGCGGCGCGGATCCGGGGGCCCGAATCCGTGAGGGATGCACGGACCCTAGGGGATCGTTCAACGATCGAACAAGGGGTCGGTCGGAAAATCCATCTCTTGTCGGATCGTTCAACAATCGATTACGTTCAGAAGGTGATCGACCTCAACGCGGACCTCGGTGAAGGCTTCGGCCGCTGGACCCTCACCGACGACGACGCCCTGCTCTCCGTCGTGACCAGCGCCAACGTCGCCTGCGGCTTCCACGCCGGCGACCCCTCGGTGATGCGCCGCGTCTGCGACCTCGCCGCCGCCCGCGGAGTCCGGATCGGCGCCCAGGTGTCCTACCGCGACCTGGCCGGCTTCGGCCGCCGCGCCATGGACGTACCCGCCGACGAACTGACGGCCGAGATCGCCTACCAGATCGGGGCACTGCGGGTCTTCGCACAGGCCGCCGGCGCCGAGGTCACCTACGTCAAGCCGCACGGCGCGCTGTACAACCGCACCGTGCACGACGCCGAGCAGGCCGCGGCCGTGGTGGCCGGCGTGACCCTGGCCGGCGGAGCGCTGCCGGTGCTCGGACTGCCCGGCTCACGGCTGCTGACCGCCGCCGAGGGGGCGGGCCTCACCGCCGTACCGGAAGCCTTCGCGGACCGCGCCTACACCCCCGCGGGCACCCTCGTGCCACGCCGCGAGCCCGGCGCCGTGGTGACCGACGAGGACGCGGTGGTCCGGCGTGCGCTGGCGTTGGCCGTGGACGGAGCGGTCGAGGCCGTGGACGGCACGGCCGTCCCGGTGGCCGCCCGCTCCCTGTGCGTCCACGGAGACACCCCGGGCGCCGCCCGGATCGCGGCGCGGGTGCGCGAGGCCCTCGTGTCGGCCGGGGTCGAGGTCGGGGCGTTCGCATGACCCCGAGCCGCCCCGTGCAGGTGCGCCCCGCCGGGCGGCACGCGCTGCTCGTCGACCTGCCCGACGCCGAGCGCACCGGAGCCTTCCACGCCGAACTCCTGCGGCGGCGCGCCGCGGGCACCCTGCCACCGGTGGAGGACATCGTGCCGGGCGCACGGACCGTGCTCCTGGACGGTGTCGCACACCCGGACGAACTGGCCCGCCGGATCGCCGACTGGGACGTGCCGTCCCGCGCCGCCGACGAAGGGGCGGTCGTGGAGATCCCCGTGCGCTACGACGGACCGGACCTGGCACACGTGGCCGCCCTGTGGGGCGTCGGCGTCGACGAGGTCGGCGCCCGGCACTCCTCGTACCCCTACCGCGTCGCCTTCTGCGGCTTCGCCCCCGGCTTCGGCTACCTCACGGGTCTGCCCGCCGAACTGCACGTACCGCGGCGCGACACCCCCCGCACCCGGGTCCCGGCCGGCGCGGTCGCGCTCGCCGGTCCCTACAGCGCGGTGTACCCGCGCGCCACCCCGGGCGGCTGGCAGCTGATCGGCACCATGCCGGACCCGACACCGCTGTGGGACCTCACCCGGGAGCAACCCGCCCTCCTCACGCCGGGCACCCGGGTGCGGTTCGTCCCCGAGATCTCCGGCAGCGTGGACGGCACACCATGACCGTCAAGCTCACCGTCGTACGCTCCGGCGCCCTCACCACGGTCCAGGACCACGGTCGGCGCGGCCACGCCCATCTGGGCGTTCCCCGCTCCGGCGCCCTGGACGCCCCGGCCATGAACCTGGCCAACCGGCTCCTCGGCAACGCCCCCGACGCCGCCGTCCTGGAAACCACCCTCACCGGCTGCGCCCTGCGCCCCGACCGCGGTGTCACCGTCGTCGTCGGCGGCGCGCCCTGCCCGGTCACCCTCGACGGACGCCCGGCGGCCTGGGGCATGCCCCTACGGGTGCCCGCGGGCGCCGTCCTCGACGCCGGCGGCGTGAGCGCGGGCGTGCGCTCCTATGTCGCCGTCGCCGGCGGCATCGCCGTCGAGCCCGTCCTCGGCAGCCGCGCCACGGACCTGCTCTCCGGACTCGGCCCGGCGCCCCTGCGCGACGGGGACGTCCTCCCGCTGGGCGCTCCCGCCGGGCGACCGACGCCGCCCGACGCCGCTCCCTGGCCGGCGCCGCCCGCCGAACTGACCCTGCCACTGCGACTCGGCCCGCGCGCCGACTGGTTCACCCCCGCCGCGCCGCACACCCTCACCTCGGCGACCTACCGCGTGTCGCAGCACAGCAACCGCATAGGCCTGCGCACCGAAGGGCCGCCGCTGGAGCGCGTGTCCACCGGCGAGCTGCCGAGCGAGGGCATGGTCCTCGGCGCCGTGCAGGTGCCCCCGGACGGCCGCCCGGTGGTGTTCCTGCACGACCACCCGACCACCGGCGGCTACCCGGTGATCGGCGTCGTCGCCGAGCCCGCGCTGGCGGCAGCGGCCCAGGCGGCGGCGGGCACGCCGATCCGCTTCACCCTGGGGTGAGCCGTCCGCCGCCGCCACCCCGGCAGCGTGCCGGGCCGTGCGCGGTGGGCGATTCTGGAAGCGTGGGCCGTGTCCCGGTCCGCCGGATTCCGGCGGACTACGCCGTCTCGGGGCGACGGGCGGTGCGCGTGACGCTGGTCGCGGCGGCCGGTTTCTACCTCTTCCGCTACGGCCTCGACCGCCCCGTCGCGGCCACCTACGCGCTGTTCGCCGCCGTCGCGGTCGGCGGACTCGCCAAGATCCCCGGCACCGGACGGCAGCGGGCCGCGACGGTGCTGCGCCTGCTGCCGGTGTGCTGGCTGCTGATCGTCGTCGGCACCTGTCTGTCGGTGCGGACCTGGAGCGCCGTCGTCGGCATGCTGGCGGTCGGCTTCGCGCTGGCCTTCGCCGCCGTGGGCGGCCCACGCCTCGCGGGGGCGGCGCCGGGCCTGCAACTCCTCTACATCCTCCCGTCCTTCCCGCCGTACGCTCCCGACACGCTCGGCGAGCGCCTGATCGGTACGACCACCGGACTGGCGCTCTTCATCGCCGTCGAGGCCCTGGTCTTTCCCGAGCCCGGCCCGCCGTCCTACCGGGCGCGGGCCGCCCATGCCGCGCGCACCGCCGCACACTGCGCGGCCCTGCTCGCCACGGCGCCGTACACGCTGACCGGCAGCGACATCCGGGCAGCCTGGGAGACGAGCCGGTCGCTGCGGTCCCTGACCGTGCCGGAGGCGGATCGCCCCGCGGGCCCCGGAGTGCGCGACCGCGCCCTGGCCCACACCGGCCTCACCACACGCACCCTTCTCAGCCGTCTGGCACAGCTGCCCGCCCCGCCCGACGGACAACCGGGCCCCGAGCCGACCGCCGTGCTCCAGGCCGTGGCACAACTCGCGACCGCGACCGCGACCTGCCTGGCGGCCGGACCGTCGCCGGTGGCAGCGTACGAACACCTGGTCACGGCACGGGCGCGGCTGTCCGCCGTCTCGGTCGGCCCCCGCACGGCCCCCGTCCCCGAAACCGCTCGCGCTCCCGCGCCCGAAACCGCTCGCGCTCCCGCGCCCGAAGCCGCTGCCGCTGCCGCGCTCGACTTCCCGCCCCCCGTGCTGCGGCGGCACGCCGCCGTGCTGGAGATCGCCGACGCCGCGCTCGCCATGGCGGCGGCGGCCGATCTGGCCGTACGGGGCAGGCACGCCGCGCTGGAGATCGCGCAGAGCCGCTTCTGGTACGCCGGGACCTGGGCGCCGGCGTTGTGGTGGCACCGGCTGCGCGGCCACGCCGGGCGCCGGTCGGTGTTCTTCCAGAACGCGGCCCGTATCGCCCTGGCGCTGACCGCCGCCCGGCTCGTGGCGGGCGTGGACACGCTCCCCCACGGATTCTGGGCCATGCTGGCGACGCTGACCCTCACCCGGACCACCATGGACGAGACCTGGCACACCATCCGCCTGGCGCTCGCCGGCACCCTGGCCGGAGCCTTCGTCACCGCCGCGACACTGAGCCTGGCCGGGCCCCACACCGCCGTCTACGCCGTCGTGCTGCCGGTGTGGATGCTGTTCGCGTTCACGGTCGGGCCGGTCAAGGGCGTCGGCTGGGCGCAGGGGCTGTTCACCGTGCTCGTGGCCCTGGTCTTCGCCCAGCTGTCGGTGCCGACATGGCGACTGGCCGAGGTCAGGATGCTGGACGTGCTGGTCGGCAGTGCGATCGGCGCCGTCTTCGGACTGCTGGCCTGGCCACGCGGCGCCCATGACGAGCTGCGCCAGGCGGCGGCCGAACTCCTGCGCAGGGCAGCCGAGATCGTGGTCGCCACCGGCGCGTCGGTGGCCGGCGGGGGCGCGGTGGTCGTCGCGCCGCCCGGCCAGCCCGGTCACCGGTCCCTGCAGCGCGCGGTCGTCCTCGCCGAATCCGCGTACGCCCAGTTCCAGAGCGAGCCGACACCTTTCGGCGGCGCGGCACGCCGGGCCGCCCCGCCTGCCGTGGACTGGCAGGCGACACTGCTCACCGGTCACCACACCCTGTGGGGGTCCGAGCGGCTGCTGACGCCGCCGCTGACCGGACTGGGCACCGCGGCGGCCGAATCCGTCGGCGCGCTGGGGGACCGGGTGGCCGGGCGGATGCTGCTGGTCTCGGCCGCGCTGGATCCCGGAGCGGACACCCCGGCCGGGCCGGTTCCGCTGATCGATCCCGCGCTCGGGCAGGCAGTCACCGAGCCGCCCGGCGCACCACGCCTGTACTACGCGACCGTGTCGTGGCTGGAGTCCCTCCTGACCGACCTGACCCGGATCGCGCACGGCGGCAGCGGACCCGGGCCGGACCCGCACCCGCCCTGACCGCGGCGCCGGCGGCGCCCGGCGTCACCGGGCGGGGCCCCCGACCTCGTCGGACCGGGTGAGGACGCGCCGCAGCCAGCGGGTGCGGGTGTCGCGGGCGTCCCGGCTGAGGGCCGCCCGCGGTGCGATGGTGTCGAAGCCGTGGAAGGCACCGGGCCACACATGCAGTTCGGCCTGGCCCCCGGCCCGCCAGATCGCCTGCGCGTAGGCCACGCCCTCGTCCCTCAACGTCTCGGCGGAACCGACGTCGAGGTACGCCGGCGGCAGCGCGGACAGATCCGTGGCGCGGGCGGGCGCCGCGTACGGCGGCAGGTCCGGGGCGCCGTAGCGGTCGCCCAGCAGCGCCTGCCACGCGGTGGCGCTCGAGGTGCGGTCCCAGGTGTCGACGCCGGCCAGCTGGCGGCTGGAGACCGTGCCGGCGCGGTCGTCGAGCATCGGGCAGAGCAGCAGTTGCCCGATCGGCGCTGGCCCGCCCCGGTCACGGGTGAGCAGGGCGAGCGCAGCCGCGAGTCCGCCGCCGGCGCTCTTTCCCCCGACGACGATCCGGTCGGCGTCCACGGCCAGCTCCGCCGCGTGCGCGGCCACCCAGACGAGCCCCGCGTAACAGTCCTCCACCGCTGCCGGGTAGCGCGCCTGGGGTGCCAGCCGGTACTCGACGGAGACCACGGCCAGCCCCAGGGGTTCGGCCCAGTCCCGCAGGACGCGCGGCAGAACCGACCACGCGTTGCCCGTGATCATTCCGCCGCCGTGCAGGTAGTACAGCAGCGGCAGCGGCCCGTGGAGCCCGGCGGGCCGCGCGCTCACGAGCGTGACGTCCGGCCCGTGCGGCGCTCCCGGCACCCGCAGCTCCGCCACCGCGAAGCGGCCGTCCGCCCGCAGCTCCTGCACCGTGGGCCTCGGCCGGACGGCCGCGTCCCGCTCCTGCCGGGCAGCGAGGTTCTCCGGCGTGATCGGCTCCCTCGCCCCGCTCGTCGAACGGGCCAGAGCCAGGGCCAGTTCGGGGTCGAAAGGGGGAGCGTCCCACGTCATCGGGATGGAGCCGGTCTGCGAGGGAAGGTCGTCCGCGAGATCCATGCGGCCCAGTCAATCACCCGTCGGACGCGGGGCCCGGAAGCTCCCGCGGCCCGTACAGCGCACCGGCGGCCCCGGTGCGCAGAGCCCAGTAGCGGTCGCCGTACGACCAGTGCCACCACTCGGTCGGGTAGTTGACCAGCCCCACGGCGCCGAGCGCGTCCCCCAGCACCCGCCGGTTGGCCCGTGCCTGCGGGGCGATGGCGGCGGCGTCCGTGCAGCAGGCCCCGTCGCTCTCCTCCGGGTCGGCGTTCACCCGCGTACCCATGTCCAGTTCGCGCCCGTCGGCGTGCACCAGCGTGAGGTCCACCGCCGCGCCGGCGCTGTGCGGCGCGATCTCCGGCGGCGACACATAGCGGCTCGCGGCCACGCGAATCCGCTGCGGTGACCAGTTCGGATGACCGGCCCGCAGGGTGCCGGCGTACGTGTCGAAGTAGCGGCGCTGTAGTGCGGGCGGCCGGTAGCCCTCGACGAACAGCAGGCGTACGCCGTCCGGGAGCAGCTCCTGAGCCTTCAGCAGACGGTCCAGCACTCCTTGTCGCAGATGCGCGAACGCCCCGGACGGCTCGGCCCTGCGCGAGTCCACGGCGAGGGCGTCGTGCCGCCGGACGTCGACAAGGGGTTCACCGCAGTCGGTCACGGGGACGGCCGCGACCCGTGGATCCGCCATCAGCACGATCTCGTTCATACGGGTGATCCTCGCCGACCGCCCGGCGGGCGACGGCCGTCTTCGCCGGTCTTGGCCGGAAGCGGTCGGCCCTGGTAGGCATGGCTCGTGCGATTCGAGACTGTGCCCATGCCTGCGGGGGTCGAGGCGCGGCCCCGCGACACTCGTGGATATCCCGTGCCGGCGATCACGCCCTGGGAGGGGGACAAGCCCCAGTTCGCGCTGACCGACTACGAACGCAGCGCCGCGTGCGCGAGGAAGCGCCTGTGCTCGGTGTGCGACCAGGGCATGCCGCAGGGGCCGGTGTGGCGCGTGGTGGGGGCCGCGGAGAGCGCGGCGATCGGGGAGGCGCTGGCCGCCGGCCGGCCCTACCGCAATCTCGCGCCCACTCTGGAAGGCCCGGGGCATCGTGCGTGCATGCTGTACGCCTCGATGGTGTGCCCGTATCTGGCCCGGCCCAACGCCCGGCGCGGCATGTCGGCGATGGACCCGGACGACCTGACCTCCCATGTGGTGCGCGGCGCTGTCCGGGGCGCCATGGGTGCCGTGGTGGGGTTCGCCGAGTACGAGTACGCCGTCACCGGCGACCGGGTGCTCTTCCGGTTCCTCGACGTCGTCGAGTTCCTGCCGCACGACACGGCCGACGCGCACCTGGACGAACTGCGGGCCGAGCTGGCCCGGACCGCGAAGTGACCCGCACCCCGCGCCCCGGGCGCGTCCGGCCCGTCCCGTCGTACGACGTCAGGGGCGGTACGCCGCCAGGCCCACGGTGGAGGTGACCTTGGCGGGGTGCCCCGTGCCGTCGGACGGCAGGGTCACCGTGCCGGACGGGGTGCGCACCGCGAGGGTCTTGCCGTCGGGGGACCAGGCCGGCTCGGTGTAGTCGGTGGTGGCGTGCGGGGTGAGGTCCTTGATGTGGTTGCCGTGCATGAAGTCCTCGACGAGCACGTGGTCGTGCCCGGCGACCGAGCGCACGAAGACGACCTCCTCCTCGCTGGGGGACAGGGCGGGCTCGGAGCCCTTGGTGAGCTTGCCGCCCTGCTGGCGCGTGTAGTCGTCACGGATGTAGACGGCGCCCGTGTCGACGTTGGCGTAGACCGAAGTGCCGTAGTGCCCGGCCGCCTCGGGCCAGACGTTGCCGGTCTGCGGCAGCGCGCCGCCCGGGCCGGGGTCGCCGTTCAGGGACAGCGTCTTGGGGGTGCCGTGGACGGCCTTGGCGGAGACGTACTTCAGACGGGACACCCCCTTGTCGCGGGCGGCGAAAATGAGGTTGTCCCGGGCGGGGAGGCCGATCTGGGAGTCCTTCGGGGTCACCTGCCAGGTGGGGTGGGACCAGTTCTGGCCGCCCGGGTTCTTGGCGACGACGACGCGCCCGCTGCCGTCGGGGCGTGCGACGTCCAGGTTTCCGGAGCCGTCGATGAAGGCGGCCTTGGCCCCGTCCGGGGACCAGGCCAGGTCCCGGACCGGGACTCCGAAGTTCACCTTGTGGCCGCCGATCAGCACCTGCGAGGAGCCGTTGCTGATGGTCAGCGTCCCGTGCGAGGCGCTGGTCGACGTCGAGGCCGAGGCGGCGCCGGAGGCGCCGAGCAGCGCCGTGCCGGTGACGGCCGCGGCCACGGCGATGGCGGCCGCGATGGAGCGGGTGCGCATGGTCATGAAGTATTCCCCCAGGAACATCGACGGGTCGGGTCGGCGTCAGAGCCGCTCCGCCGTCGCCCAGGTCGCCGAAGGCCACACGACCGCCTGCTGCTCTGTCCGAGATCCAGCGTGACAGGCCTCGATCCTCGAACCGTCCGCTCGGTGTCACAAGGGCGTAACACCGCCCGGAAAGCGGACGGGACCACTCCCCGCAGGCCGGTGCCGAGCACGCGGCGCCATGGGGCTAGGGTCCCCTCACCCTGCTTTCGAACGGCGTGAAACGCCTGCAACCCCAAGGATGTTGATGAGACGAAGATCCCTCACCGGTACGGCCGCGTGCTTCCTGGCCGCCACGGGCCTGGCAGCGGGACTGCTGGGCACGGCACCGGCCGGCGCCGCCACCGGCGGGCCGGTGATCACCCTGGACACTCCGGCGCCGGTGGCCCTGCCGGCCGCGCCCGCCACGGCCGACGTGTCCTTCGATTTTCGGACCACGGCGAAGAACCTTCAGGCCGACGACACCACGCTGACCGTGGACGCCCGAGGCCTGGCGAAGATCGCCAAGGTGACGTTCTCGGACAACTGCACGGCCAAGGGCCTGGTGGCCACCTGCTCGGAGACGTTCGAGTCCGACTCCTCTCCCACCAGCCACATGGGCGCCATGACCCGGCTGACCCTGACCCCGCTGAAGGGCGCCGCGCTCGGTGCCACGGGAACGTACAAGGTCACCGGCCGGTCCGCGCACGCGCAGATCGTGGGCGGCACGGGCAGGGCCGAAGTGGGCGGCCCCTTCTTCGGCCTCGACGAGCTGAGCGACCACACCGGCCTGAAGGTCGGCAGCACCGTGAGCGAACCCGTCCGGTTCACCAACACGGGCAACCGGCCCGCCAAGGGCGTCCAGACCGTCTTCGCCGTCTCACCCGGCCTGGACTTCGCCGACCACTACTCCAACTGCGCGTACGGGATCCTCGGCAGCATCCACTACGCGAAGTGCCGTCCCGGGGGCGCCATCGGCATCGCAGAGACGGCCGCGCTGGCCGCACCGGTGCGCCTGCGGGTGAACTCCGCCGCGCTCTACACCTACCTCGACACGATGACCGCGCCGCTCGGACAACCGGGCTGGCCGGACGGCCAGGGCATCAAGTGGACCTGGGGCAAGGGGGCCGCGCTCAAGCTGAAGGTGGTCAAGGCGGGCCGGAAGTCCTCGGCCCCGGCCGGCTCCGTCTCGCTGCCGCAGAACGGCGGCGGCACGGACTACCGGATCACTTCGCTCCAGGCACGCAACACGGCCGACTTTGCCGTCAGCGGCGCGAGCGCGCGGGCCGACGCGGGCAAGAACGCGACCTTCGCCTTCCGGCTGTCCGCCCACGGTCCGGCCACCCTGTACGACCGCAGCGGCGGTGAGGGGGTGCCCGCCGTCTGGGTGACGCTTCCGTCAGGTACCACCGCCGTCGGTCACTCGGCGAACTGCGCCCCGTGGCAGCTGGACAACCCGACGGCACAGGCCCACGGGCCCTACGTCTGCGGTCCGCCGGGCATCGAACTGCCCAAGGGACAGGTCACCGACTTCACCCTCACCCTCCGGGTCGACGAGGTGGTCCCGAAGGCCGAGGGCGGCGTCCAGCTGGTCTGGGGTCCGGATCCGGCCCACTCCCACCGGCCGGCCTTCGACCCGAACGGCAGCAACGACTGCGCGGCCCTCACCTTGAACTGAGGCACGGCGGCCGAGCCGCGGACGGGGCCGCCCGAACAAGGCGACCCCGTCCGCGGCGGTGTGTCGATTCCGCCCGGCGCCGTTCGTCGGTGGGGTGTAGGAAGCTCATGAGGACCGGGAGGAACGATGAAGTACATGCTGCTGGTCTGCGGCGACGACACCGCCGACCCCTCCGGGGCGGCACCGGTCGAACCCTGGGTGGAGGAGCACGGCGTCCGGCGCGGCGCCCGCCTGTACGGCCACCGGCTGCGGCTGCCGGCCGAGGCGGTCACCGTGCGGGTGCGCGAGGGCGAGGTGCTGCGGACCGACGGACCGTTCGCGGAGACGAAGGAGTACGTCGCCGGATTCGACGTCGTCGACTGCGACAGCCTGGAGGAGGCCGTTCGGATCGCCGCCCAGCATCCGATGGCCACGATCGGGGCCATGGAGGTGCGCCCCTTCTGGGACGAGGGGTTCACGGAGGACGCCGAGACGGCCGTCCGACGCATCGACGCCGAGCTGACCGAGGCCGCCCGCGAGCGGGACATCGACCGCATGACGGCCTGCTACGCCCCCGACGTCGAGGCCTTCCACCTCGTCGGTGCCGAGGAGACACGGGGGATCGCCGCGCTCCGCAAGGCTGTCGAAGCCTGTTTCGCCACCCTCAGCGGACCCGTGCACCGCGAGGTTCTCGACCTGCGCGTGCGTCCCGGCGAGGGCAGCGCCTTCAGCCACGCCGTCGTCCGTCTGCGCGCCACCCGCGTCGACGGCGGGGTCCTGGACCGCGTGGTCCGCGTGACCACCGGTTACCGCGACGCCGGGTCCACCTGGCTCATCGCCCACCAGCATGTCTCGGTCCCGTCGGACGCGACGCCCCCGAAGGAGCGGTCATGAAGTACGTCCTGTTCATCTGCACCCCGGTCGGCGGCGAGGAGCTCAGCCCCGCCGAGATCGCCGTCGACCCCCGTTTCGCCTCGTACATCCACGAGGTCCGCACCCGTGACGTCGTCAAGGGCGGTGCCCGGCTGCGGCCCGCCGCCGACGCGACCACCGTGCGCGTCCAGGGCGACGAAGTGCTGCTGAGCGACGGGCCGTTCGCCGAGACCAAGGAGTACATCGCGGGCCTCGACATCATCGAGGTCGCCGACCTCGACGAGGCCATCGCGCTCGCCTCCCGGCACCCGGCGGCACTCGCCGGCGGCACGGTCGAGGTGCGGCCGGTCTGGGAGTGAGCACCACGGACGACATCGAGGAGGCCGTCGCCACCGCCTTCCGCGAGGAGTGGGGCCAGGTCGTCGCGACCCTGATCCGGGTGACCGGCGACTGGGACCTCGCCGAGGAGTGCGCGCAGGACGCCTTCGCCCAGGCACTGGAGCGGTGGCGGCGCGACGGAGTGCCGCGCCGCCCCGGCGCCTGGCTGACCACGACCGCCCGCAACCGCGCCCTGGACGTACTGCGCCGGGAGGCGGTGGGGGCGCAGAAGCTGCGGGAGGCGGCGGTGTCGGCGCGGGACGAGGGACCGTACGACCCGGATCACGAGGGCGACGACAGCGGTGTGCCGGACGACCGGCTGCGGCTGATCTTCACCTGCTGCCACCCCGCGCTGCCCATCGAGGCCCGGGTCGCGCTGACCCTGCGCACCCTCGCGGGACTGACCACGCCCGAGATCGCGCGCGCGTTCCTCGTCCCCGAGGCGACGATGGCGCAGCGGCTGGTCCGCGCCAAGCGGAAGATCCGCAATGCGGGCATCCCCTACCGGGTGCCGCCGGCACATCTGCTGCCCGAGCGCATGACGGGCGTTCTCGGGGTGCTCTACCTGCTGTTCAACGAGGGGTACGCCGCCTCCACCGGCGCCGATCTGATGCGCGACGGCCTGTGTGCGGAGGCCATTCGGCTGGCCCGCCTCCTCGCCCGGCTGATGCCCGACGAACCCGAGGCCGTCGGCCTGCTCGCGCTTGCGCTGCTGCACGACGCACGCCGGGACACCCGGGTGGACACGGCGGGCGACCTGGTGACCCTGGAGGACCAGGACCGCACGCGATGGGACCGCGCCGAGATCGACGAGGGAGTGGCTCTCCTGGCGGGCGCCCTGCGCCGCGGCCGGCCCGGGCCGTACCAGATCCAGGCGGCCATCGCAGCCTGCCACACCACCGCGGCCCGCGCCGCCGACACCGACTGGGCCGACATCGCCGGCCTCTACGGCGAACTCCAGCGGTACGTCCCCTCGGCCGTGGTCCGGCTCAACCGCGCGGTCGCCGTGGGCATGGCCGAGGGCGGTGAGGCCGGCCTCGCCCTGGTCGAGGAGCTGGAGCGGCACGACGAGCTGTCCGGATACCACCTGCTGCCCGCCACCCGCGCGGACCTGCTGCGCCGCATGGGGCGGACCCGGGAGGCGGCGACGGCGTACGAACGGGCCCTGGAACTGGTCGAGAACGACGCGGAGCGCAGGTTCCTGGAGAAGCGGCTCGCGCAGTGCCGAGCCGCGTGACACCGGGCGCTCTCTCCTCACCGCTCCGCTGCCTCGTCGCCCCGTCTCCCCGGCGTCCGTTTCCTCGTCATCCGTGCAGATCGGCCGGTGGGACGATCTCCCGCTTGAGGATCTTGCCGGTCGGCCCCTTCGGCAGCGCGTCCACGATCCAGACCTTGCGCGGATACTTGTAGGCGGCGACCTGGCGCTTGACGTACGCGCGCAGTTCCTCGGCCGTCGCACGGGCGCCCGGTTCGAGAACGACCACCGCACCGACCTCCTCGCCGAGATCGGCGTCGGGGAGCCCGATGACCGCGGCGTCGGCGACCGCGGGGTGCTCGTACAGCACGTCCTCGATCTCGCGGGGGTACACGTTGTAGCCGCCGCGAATGATCACGTCCTTCGTCCGCCCGACGATCCAGAAGTACCCGTCCTCGTCGACCCGGCCGAGATCGCCCGTGTACAGCCAGCCGTCCCGGATGGTGGCGGCGGTCTCGTCGGGGCGTCGCCAGTACCGCTTCATCACGTTGTGGCCGCGGATCGCGATCTCTCCGGTCTCCCCCCGCGCCACTTCCTCGCCGCCTTCGACCACCCGCATCCCGACGCCGGGGATCGGGGTACCGACCGAACCGGGCTTGGGGCCGGGCACCAGCGTGTTGAACGAGGCGACGGGCGACGTCTCGGACAGCCCGTACCCTTCGAGCACGACGCAGTCGAACGCCGCCTGGAAGTCGTACAGCACCTGGACCGGCATCGGCGCACCGCCGGTGAGGGCCACGCGCAGCCGCGATACGTCGAAGGTGTCCCGGCCGGGCTCCCGCAACAGCCTGCCGTACACCGTCGGCACCCCCGCGAAGACGGTCACCCCGTGCCCGGCGAGGATGCCCAGTGCCGTCGCCGCGTCGAAGCGCGGCAGCAGCGTGAGGCATGCGCCGCAGGTGACGGTGGCGTTGAGGGTGCAGGTCTGCCCGAAGGCGTGGAACAGCGGCAGCCCGCCGAAAATCACGTCGTCGCTGGAGAGCCGGAACAACTCGGTGGCCACGATGTCGCAGTTGCGGGCGAGGTTGGCGTGGGTCAGCTCGGCACCCTTGGGCTGACCGGTCGTCCCCGAGGTGTAGAGAATGACCGCGGTGTCGTCCTCGTGCCGGTCGACCAGAGCCTCAAGGGGCGCGGCGGACTCCAGCAGTTCGGCGAACGCGCCCGGGGCGACGGTGACCGCCTCCGCCTCCTCCTGCTGCGCACCGGCGCGTGCCTCGTCGGCGAAGTCGTGCCACGCGAAGAGGAACCGGGCGCCCGAGTCGGCGAGGTAGTAGGCGACCTCACGGGACTTGAGCAGGGGGTTCATCGGGACGATGACGCCGCCGGCCCGGAGCACGCCGTAGTAGGCGAGGGCGAACTCCGGGACGTTGGGCAGCATGAGCGCGACCCGGTCCCCGGGCTTCACGCCACGGTCGTGGAGCAGTCCTGCCATACGGGCGCTGCCCCGGTCGAGCGCGCGGTAGGAGACGGCGGTGTCTCCCAGGCGGAGCGCGGTGCGATCCGGCCGGGTCCGGGCGCTGCCGACCAGGTGGGATGCGAGGTTCATGGGAGCGAGGCTAGGCCGCGGCCGGATGACAGCCACTGGGCGCTCGACACGACCTTCGGACCCGAATTGGTGCCGATGAACCATACCGTTAGCATCGGGGTATGACTGCGGAGCATCCCGATGCCGCAAAACAACTGTCCGTGGTTGCGGAGAACGTAGGGTCACACCTTTCGGAAGTCAGCCGCGACATCGCGGATTATGTCATCGGTGAGATTCCCGATCTCAGAGGCGATACAACCGTCGTCAAAATGCTGTACGCGAGCGTGGCGGAAAATGTCGCCACATTGCTGCACATTTTCGAGAACGATATGCCCGTGGAGAAGGTCGAAGGACCCGCGGCTGCTCTTGAGTACGCCCGGAGACTGGCGCAGCGGGGCATCTCGCTGAGTGCGATGGTCAGGGCCTACAGAATCGGGCACTGGCGCCTTCTGCAGTGGTGTCTGGACGAGCTGAACCGGCACAGCGCCGACGACGATCTCGCCACCGCGACCAACCGGCGCATGCTGCACGTGAGCTTCGCCTACATCGACCGGGTCACCGAGCACGTCATCGTCGTCTACCAGCAAGAACGTGACCACTGGCTGCTCAGCCAGACCGCGGCACGCGCCGCGCGGGTGCGGGACATCCTCGCCGAGCGGGACGTGGACCCCGACCGGGCCGAGCCGGCGCTCGGTTACCGGCTCCGGCAGAATCACGTCGGGCTCGTGGCCTGGTTGCCCACGCTGACGGGCGAGGAGGACGGACTGGCTCGACTCCACCGGGTCACCGACGAGATCGCCCGTCGGCTGGACTGCCCCGCCAGGCCGCTGTTCGTGCCGCGAGACGCGATTTTGACCTGGGCCTGGCTTCCGCTCGGTTCGCGCAGCGAAGTCTCCTGGAAAGTACTGTCGACTGTGCTGGAGCACAGTGATCCCGCCATCCGTATGTGCGCGGGAGGCCTGGGCTTCGGAATCGACGGATTCCGCGCCACACACAGGCAGGCGCTGCGCACCCAGGAACTCGCGGCGATTGCCGATCCGACCCCTCAATTCACCGACTTCTCCACTGTCGCGCCCATCGCCTTGATGGCCGCGAACTTCGACGACATGCGCGCCTGGGTGTGGGATGTCCTCGGGCCTTTGGCGGTCGATGACGAGAACAGTGCGCGGCTTCGGGAGACCGCCCAGATCTTCCTGGACAACGGGTGCAGTTACACCGCGACCGCCGGTGCCCAGATTCTGCACAAGAACACCGTGCAGTACCGCATCCGCAAGGCGGAGGAAATCATGGGACGTCCGGTCCAGCAAGGGCACACCGATCTCGAAGTCGCGCTGCGCGCCGTTCAGTACCTGGGCTCGACGCTCCTTCGCACGAGCCCTGAATGAGATCCCGAGTACGACTCCGGTCTCAGCGGCCCTGCCACTGCGGTGCGCGGTGCTCCGCGAAGGCGTGGGCGCCCTCCTGCGCGTCGTGGGACGCCAGCACCGGTGCGACGATCCGGTCCTGCTCGGCGAAGGCGTCCTGGTCGCCGAACGCACGGCGCTCGTTGACGACGCGCTTGACGGCCGCCACGGCCAGCGGGGCGTTCCGCGCGATACTGTGGGCCAGTTCCAGCGCGCGCTGCAGCGCCTGGCCCGGTTCCGTCAGGTGATTGACCAGGCCGAGTCGCTCGGCACGGTCCGCGGGCAGCGGCTCGCCGGTGAGCAGCAGTTCCAGGGCTATGTTGTGCGGGATGCGCTCCGGCAGGCGCACCATGCCTCCTTCGGGCGGCACGATGCCGTAGTGGACCTCCGTCTGGCCGAAGGTGGCGTTCCGCGCGGCCACGATCATGTCGCAGGCGAGTGCCATCTCGGTTCCGCCGCCCAGCGCATAGCCTTCGACGGCGGCGATGAGCGGAGTCCTGATCCGGGCCCGGGTGAGGCCCGCGAACCCGCGCCCCGCGACGATGGGCTTGTCCCCGCGGGCGAAGGCCTTGAGGTCCATGCCCGCGCTGAAGACGCCGCCGGCACCGGTGAGGATGCCGACCATGAGGTCGTCCCGGGAGTCCAGGTGGTCGACGGCTGCCGCCAGGGCGCGGGCGGTGGCCCCGTCGATGGCGTTGCGGGCGTGCGGCCGGTCGATCGTGATCACGAAGATTCCGTCCTCTTCCTCGGTCCGTACGGTCGGTGTGTCCGTGGTCATGACGCGGTTCCCCTTCCACTTCCACCCCCCTGGTGTGTGCCGGGCTTCAGGCGACTGCCTCGGCCTTGCGCAGCTCCTCGATCCCGGCGTCGTCGAAGCCGAGGTCGTGAAGCACGGAATCGGTGTGTTCGCCCAGGTCGGGGGCGGGTCGCGGACGGACCTTCGGCTCCTGGTCCAGGCGCACGGGGCTGTCGACGGTCAGGTGCGGTGTGTCGCTGCCGTCGTCTATCGGCACGAACACCCGGTTGGCGAGCAACTGGGGATCCCGGGCGCATTCCTCGAGCGTCTGGACGACTCCGTAGGTGAGACCGGCGGTGTCGAGCGCCTCGCGCCACTCGGCCAGGGTGCGTGTCGCGAAGGTCTTGTCCAGCAGGGCGGCGATCTCGCCGGAGTGGGCCCGGCGGCTGGCGGAGTCGGCGTAGCGCGGGTTCTGCGCCGCCTCCGGACGGCCGATGGCCTTCAGGAAGAGCGGGACCTGCTTGTCCTCGTTGGCGAAGACGAGGACGATCCAGCGGTCGTCCGCCGTGCGGTACATGTTCGCGAGCGCGTTCGGCGGGTCGGCCCGGTCGATGGGGCGCGGGGCCTTCGCGCCGACCATGACGGCCTGCAGCCACATGCTGGCCGCCCAGGCGCCCTCGGCGAGCAGCGACGCCGTGACCCGCGCGCCCTGGCCGGTGCGCTCCCGCCGGTACAGCGCGGTCATGATCCCGGCGAACAGAGTGATCGCCGTGGAGTGGTCGCCCGATCCGAACGCGTTCATGGCCGGCGGCACGCCCTGTTGCCGCGTGAGGTGCATGAGACCGCTGCGCGCCCAGTACGCCGTCACGTCGAACCCGGGAAGGTGTGCGTCGGGACCTTCCTCGCCGAAGCCGGTGACATCGGCGTAGATCAGCCGGGGATTGAGCGGGGCCAGGGCCTCGTACTCCAGGCCCAGCTTCGCGCGCGTGCGCGGCGGGAAGTTGGTCACGAGCACGTCGGCCCATCGCACCAGGCCCTGGAGCACGGGCTGCGCGCCGGCCGACTTGAGGTCGAGCGCGATGCTGCGCTTGTTGCGGTTGTCCAGCTGCCAGGGGTAGTTGACCCCTTCGACATGGGGGTTGGGAGGGACTCGGCTGAGCGAGCGGTAGGCGTCGCCCACGCGTGGTGGTTCCACCTTGACGACGTCGGCACCGAAGTCGCCGAGCACGGTGCATGCGGCGGGCCCGGCGATGAAGCTCGCGAGATCGACGACGTGCAGTCCCTCCAGGAGAGGCGGGTGGTTCATGACTGCTCCTGTCCATTGGTGGGGTCGCGGGCGGCGCCCGGGGCCATGCGCCCGTACGGGCGCCGCGGCACACGTCCGGTCAGCGGCCGGGCATCGCGGGCACGAAGGCGTTGAAGCCGGTGATGTCACGGCCGACGATCAGCGCCTGCACGGTGTCGGTGCCCTCGTACGTGTCGATCGCCTCGATGTCGCACAGGTGCCGGGCGATGTGGTAATCGAGCAGGATCCCGTTGCCGCCGAGCATGTCGCGGGCGTCGGCGAGGATGGCCCGCGCCCGTTCGGTGTAGTGCATCTTGGCCAGCGCGACCCGGGGCATCGAGATCTCGCCCTCGTCCAGCAGCTGGCTGAGCCGGTACTGCATGCACAGCATGTCGGTGATGTCCGCGAGCATCCGGGAGAGCCGGTACTGGATGAGCTGGAAGGCGGCCAGCGGCATCCCGAACTGCTTGCGCTGCTTGGCGTAGGCCAGGGCTGTCTCGTAGCCCGCGACGGCGGCGCCGATGGACTCCCAGGCGACGCAGAAGCGCGAGGCCAGCAGGACCTTCTCGGTGTCGCGGAAGGTCTTGACGTTCGCCAGCCGGTTCGCGGCGGGCACCCGGACGTCGGTCAGGGAGATCTGCGCGTTCTGGACACACCGCAGGGCCGTCTTGCCCCTGATGACTTCGGCGGCGAACCCGGGGGTGCCCTTCTCGACGACATAGCCGCCCACGTGCCCGTCGTCGCCGCGGGCCCAGATGATCACATAGTCGGCGAAGGTCGCGTTGCCGATCCACCGCTTGTGACCGTTGATGACGTAGGAATCGCCGTCCTGGTGCGCGGTCGTCTCCAGTTTGACCACGTCCGAGCCGTGCGCGGGCTCGGTCAGGCCGAAGGCGCCGAGCTTCTCCATGCGTGCCATCGGCGGCAGGAACCGCTGCTTCTGCTCCTCGGAGCCGAGCAGCGCGATCGACGTCATGGCGAGGGCAGAGTGGACCCCCATCATCGTCGACATGCTCAGATCGCCCCGGGCCAGTTCGAGGATCACGAGCCCGGCCGTCACATTGCTCATCCCCGGGCAGCCGTAGCCGGAGATCTGAAAGCCCGCGATGTCCAGCTGCGCGAGCTTGGGCACCAGCTCGAAGGGGAACTCCGCGCGTTCCCAGTACGGATTGATGACCGGGGTGACCTCCTGGTCCATGAACGCGCGGACCTTCTGCCGAAGGGCCCGCTGTTCGTCGGTGAGCAGCTTGTCCAGCAGGTAGTAGTCGGTGTGCTCGGGTCCGCCCAGGACCGGCGGCTCCACCCCGGAGCCGTTCGGGCTCGGGGCAGCGCCGTTCGAGACGGACTGGCCCGGGTGGACGTCCTCACCGTGTGTCGCCTTCATGTGCCGCTCCTTGCTTCGGGGTCCGACGGCGTCGGTGCGAACGACGCTAGAAGGGAGCGGGGGCACGGCCACTGGGCGCGGAGCACCACATTCAGGCCCCCTTTGGTGCCCCTGAACCAATGCGGCGGCCCCGGCACCCGCCCGGCCGCGTGAACCCGCTCGCGGCGCCGCGACAGGCGGGCTCTGTACCGCGAAACCAAGGAAGCGCCCGAATCCTGGGCGCGCAGCCCGATGCCACGGCCCGCCCGCTGCCCGACGGTTGCTCCATGAAGACCGCACACCCGGCGAGGAGCAGTGATCAGCCATGAAAGCGCACAGGCCCGTCCACCGTGTGGCGATCGTCGGCACCGGCACCATCGGTGCGAGCTGGGCGACGCACTACCTCGTCCGCGGCTTCGACGTCACGGCGACCGACCCCGCCCCCACCGCGGAGACGGCCCTGCGGTCGTACGTGGAGGCCGCGTGGGACGTGGCGGCCTCGATCGGGATCACGCCGGACGCCTCACCGGATCGGCTGAGCTTCACCTCGGACATGCGCCAGGCCGTCGCGGACGCCGATTTCGTGCAGGAGAACGCCCCTGAGCGCCCGGAACTCAAGGTCAAGCTGTACGCGGACATCGACGACGCGGCGCCGCGGGACGCGATCATCGCATCGAGTTCGTCGGGCATCACGATGAGCGTGATCCAGGCGGAGTGCCGGCGTCCGGAGCGGACCGTCATCGGTCATCCCTTCAACCCGCCGCACGTCGTCCCGCTGGTCGAGGTCGTCGGCGGTACGAGGACCGCCGCGGAGACGATCGAGGACGCCATGTCGTTCTACGCCGCCATCGGCAAGAAGCCGATCCACCTGAAGAAGGAGCTTCCCGGGCACGTCGCCAACCGGCTCCAGGCCGCCCTGTACCGCGAGGTCCTGCACCTGGTCCAGCAAGGCGTGCTCGACGTGGCGGACTCCGACGACGCGGTGTCCTGGGGCCCGGGGCTGCGATGGGGCGTCATGGGACCCCATCTGCTGTGGCATCTCGGCGGGGGAGAGGGCGGCATCCAGCACTTCATGGAGACCCTCATGCCGCGGATGGTGGCGTCCTGGCCGGACCTGGGGACCCCCGAGTTCACGCCCGAGCTGGCGCAGACGATCGTGGGCGGCGTCCTCAAGGAGGCCGACGGCCTCTCGGTCGACGCCCTGGCCGCCCGGCGCGACGCGATGCTCTCGGCCCTGCTGGCCGTGCGTGCCCAGTACGACCCGTCCGGGCCGCCGAGTGCCGCGGCCGGCCCCGAGGCGAAGGAGGGAACGTGACACAGGGCCAGGAGAGGCTGTTCGTGCTGGAAGCAAGCGGTGGCGGTCGCCTGTTCTCGGTGAATCCCGACGGCTCCGACAAGACGTTCCTCGTCACCGGGTGCAGGATCCCCGACGGGATCGCCGTCGACGCCGCGGCCGGGCACGTCTACTGGACGAACATGGGCGTGCCGCAGGAGAACGACGGCTCGATCGAGCGCGTGGACCTGGACGGAGGCAACCGGACGACGATCGTCCCGAGCGGCGTCACGCACACGCCGAAGCAGCTCCACCTGGAGGCCGCCGACCGGAAGCTGTACTGGGGGGATCGCGAGGGCATGCGGGTGATGCGCTGCGACCTCGACGGCTCGAACGTCGAGACCCTCGTGCAGACGGGAGAGGGAGCCGACGACCGCCGGGACGAGACGAGATGGTGCGTGGGAGTGGCCGTCGACCCGGCGGGCGGACACCTCTACTGGTCGCAGAAGGGCCCGAGCGACGCCGGACGCGGGAGGATACTGCGGGCCGGGATCGATCCGCCCGCCGGGCACGACGCGGCCGGACGCGGTGACGTCGAGGTCCTGTTCGAGGGGCTGCCGGAGCCGATCGACCTGGAAGTCGACCTCGCGGAGGGCATGCTGTACTGGACGGACCGCGGCGATCCGCCGCGCGGCAACACCGTGAACCGCTCGCCGATGCATCCGGCGGACGGGCGGCGAACGCCCGAGATCCTCTTCACCCACCTGATGGAAGGCATCGGCATCGCCCTCGATCCGGAGGGCGGCCACATGTACGTGACCGACCTCGGCGGGAGCGTCTATGAGGCCGGGCTGGACGGATCGCACGGGAAGGAGATCCTCGTCGTGCAGGGAAACCTCACCGGCATCGCGCGGGCCGTGGTGGCCGCGTCCCACTGACGGCCCGTTCAGGACGCGGCCGGATCGGGTGGCATCCCTGCCCGAGTGCCACCTATGCCCGGGTGCCATCCCTGCCCGGGCTCGGGACGCGGGCGCTCGCCGTCGAGACCGGCCTCGACCTTGTCCGGCTCGAACGACACCAGGCCGCCGATGCGGTCGACTTCCCGGTAGGGGTGGCTCGGTCGACTCCCAGGCGGCGCGTTCGGCGGTGCGCTCGCCCACCCGCACGGTCCTTCCGGGTGCGGGGTGGGCGCGAGGCCGCACCCCGAGGCTGGGGTGCCCGCGCGTTCGTTCTCGGCGCGTCAGGCGAGGACGCGGGCGAGGAAGTCGCGGATGTGCTCGGTGATGGGCTCCAGGTGGCTTTCCAGGGCGAAATGCCCGGAGTCGAGCAGATGGATCTCGGCGTCGGGCAGGTCCTGGCCGAACGCCTCGGCGCCCTCGGGGCCGAAGATGGCGTCGTTCGCCCCCCAGACCGCGAGCAGCGGGACTCGGGAGTCGCGGAAGTACTGGTGCACCTGCGGGTAGAGGTCCACGTTGGTGGGGTAGTCGCGGAAGAGCTTCAGCTGGATCTCGTCGTTTCCGGGGCGGTCCAGCAGAGCCTGGTCGTGGACCCAGTTGTCGGGGCTGACGAGGCTGGGGTCGGCGACTCCGTGCACGTACTGCCACCGGGTGATCTCGGGGGTCAGGGCACCTCGCACGGGGGCCTCGGTGTCGGGTCCCGGCGACTTGGCGTAGGCGAAGACGCCGTCCCAGAAGGGCTTGACGAAGCCCTCCTCGTAGGCGTTGCCGTTCTGGGTGATGATCGCGGTGACGCGGTCCGGGGACTGCAGGGCGAGCCGCCAGCCGATGGGTGCGCCGTAGTCCTGGACGTACATCGCGAAACGGTCCACGCCCAGGTGCTGGAGCAGGGCGGACGTGACCTCGGCGAGCGCGTCGAAGGTGTACGGGAAGTCCCCCAGGGCGGGCATGGCGGACTGGCCGAACCCGATGTGGTCGGGGGCGATCACGTGGTAGCGGTCGGCGAGCGCGGGGATGAGGCGGCGGAACATGTGCGAGCTGGTGGGGAAGCCGTGGAGAAGGAGCACGGTGGGTGCGTCCGGATCGCCGGCCTCCCGGTAGAAGACCTCGAGACCCCGTACGGCGGCGGTGCGGTGGTGGATTGCGGAGGTCATCGCCTCTAACCTCTTTCGTGGGATTCAGTGGTTACGAATCCAGTCGAGCATGTCAGGTGTAACCTGTCAAGCAATGTTGAGTGGTTAGATCGGGTCCGCGGGAGGTCAGCGATGGCGACGCTGTTGTCCGTCAACGTGGGGATGCCCGAGGACGTCTCCTGGCAGGGCAGGACCGTGCGCACCGGAGCCTGGAAGTCGCCCGTCGACGGCCCCCGGACGGTCCGGCGGCTGAACGTCGACGGTGACGGCCAGGGAGACCTGGCCGGGCACGGCGGCGAGATCCGCGCCGTCCTCGTCTACCAGCTGCAGTCCTACCGGTACTGGCAGAAGCACCTCGGTCGCGACGACCTGACGTTCGGCATCTTCGGCGAGAACTTCACCGTCGACGGGTTGCCGGACGACGAGGTGTGCATCGGCGACCGGTACCGCGTCGGCGAGGCCGAATTCGAGGTCACCCAGCCACGCGTCACCTGCTATCGCGTCGGCATGCGCCTGGGCGAACCGGCGATGGCCGCGCTCCTGGTCGCCCACCACCGCCCCGGCTTCTATCTGCGGGTCCTCACCGAGGGGCGCGTCCGAGCCGGCGACGAGATCACGCTGACCCGCAAGGGTCCCGGAGAACTCAGCGTCGCCGACACCGATGCGCTGCTCTACCTCCCCGGGCGGGACCCGGAGAAGCTGCGCAGAGCGCTGGACATCCCCGCCCTCAGTCCCGGTTGGCAGCGGTCCTTGCGCGAACTCGCCGCCGCGCATCCCGCGCCGGGACGGCCCGGCGCGCCCGGCGGCACCCGACGGCCCGCAGACGTGCCGGTGTGGCCGGGCTTCAAGCCCCTGCGCGTCGCCCGTATCGTGCGCGAGACGCCCGCCGTCACGTCGGTCCACCTCAGCGCCCCCGACGGCATGCCCCTGCCCGAGGCGCGGGCGGGCCAGTACCTCTCCGTCCGTCTCTTCGCCGGCGACTTCGGTCCCGCGGTGCGCAGTTACTCCCTGTCCCGTGCGCCCGCGGCCGGCGCCTATCGCATCAGCGTCAAACGGGAGGCCCGGGGGAGAGTCAGCGGCTACGTCCACGAGAGGCTGCGCCCCGGGGACCTCCTGGACGTCGCCGCTCCCCGAGGAACGTTCGTGCTGGAAGAGGGCACCGGACCGGTCGTCCTCGCCTCCGCGGGGATCGGCATCACCCCCGTGCTCGCCATGCTCCACCAGCTCGCGGCCGTACGAGACCCACGCCCCGTCCGGTGGATCCACGTCGCCCACGACCGCGCTCATCACGCGTTCGCGGCGGAGTCCCACGCGCTCCTGGCCCGACTCCCGGACGCCCGCGAGCAGCTCTACTACACGGCCGAAGCCGACCCCGGGCCCGACGGACGCCACGCCGTGCGGGGGCGTCCGACCGCCGCGTCGCTCGCGGACCTGGGGCTGTCGGCCGACGCCGACGCCTACCTCTGCGGACCGCCCGCCTTCATGGACGACCTCGGTGCCGTCCTGCGCGAGCACGGCTTGCGCCCCGAGCGGATCCACACGGAACGGTTCAGCGCCCTGCCCGCTGTCAATCCCGGTGTCATGCCCGCCACCGCGGTCCGGCCGCACCCGCCTTCCGGACCTCCGGGCACCGGGCCGCTCATCACCTTCGCCCGCAGCGGCATCACCACCCCGTGGTCACCCGCGCACGGGTCACTCCTCGAACTCGCCGAAGCCTGTGACATCCCCACGCGCTGGTCCTGCCGCACCGGGGTCTGTCACACCTGTGCCACGCACCTGGTGTCCGGCGGCATCACCTACACCACCCCGCCCCTCGAACCTCCCGAGGCCGGCACCGTCCTCGTCTGCTGCAGCGCACCGGCCACCGAAGTCGTCCTCGACCTGTGAGCGCGGGCGGCGTCCTCGGCGAGCGGGGTGGGGACGGGCCCGTACGCGCTACCGCCCCGCACGGGAGCGACCGGGACGGTCCGCCCCGGACACCGTCGACAGGTCGACGGCCCGGTCGACGTCCTGCGGCCGCAGGACGCGCAGGATGCCTTCGAGCAGGTAGTAGTCGGCGTACGGCAGGGAGATCTCGATGCCGTCCTCGGCCGGCCGGTTGCGGGTGCAGCGGGCGACTATCGCCTCCGCGCGGGTGGAGTTCCTCGTCAGGCAAGTCTCCGACAGCGCGGTGAGGATCCGCAGGGCGACCTCTCGGTAGTCGTGTCTGCCGGTGGCGGCGGACAGATCGAGCAGCCCGCACGCCATGACCGCGCCCGCCGACGCGTCCTTGACGTCGTAGGGCTGCTGCGGTGCGCGGTAGTCCCACACGGGAACGTGGTCCGAACCCAGCGCCCCCACCGCGAAGTCGGCGAGCTTGCGTGCGGTGGACAGGAACTCCTGACAGCCGGTGCGGCGGTACATCGTGGTGAATCCGTAGATGCCCCATGCCTGCCCGCGGGACCAGCAGGAGGACGGGCTGTAGCCCTGGACCGTGTTCGGGCCGATCGGTGCTCCGGTCCCGGGATCGAAGTCGAAGACATGAGGGGTCGAACCGTCCTCGCGGGGGAAGACCCGCCCCGCCGTCCTGGCGTGCTCGACGGCGACATGGAGGTACTTCTCGTTCCCGCTCTCGCGGGAGGCGAAGGCCAGCAGGTCGAGATTCATGATGGTGTCCATGATGACCCGGCCCGCGTTGTTCGGGTCGTTCAACGCCCCCCAGGCCCGGATGAACCGGCCGCGCGGGTTGTACCGCCGGATCAGTGAGTCCGCCGCCTCCAATGCCCCCGCCCGCCAGCTGTCGTCGCCCGTCAGCCGCCACGCGGTGACCCACGACGGATAGAACAGGAAGCCCAGATCGTGGGTGCTGGTGTCCTGCCGGCGCGGAGCCAGCTTGAGCGCGGAGTCCAGCGCCAGCGTGCGGAACGCCTCGTCCCCGCTGTGGAGGTACGCCATCCACAGGGTCCCCGGCCAGAAGCCTCCCACCCAGTCGCCGTTCTGGGAGAAGGTCCACTTCTCGAACTTCGTGCCGACGGGGAAGGCGCTCACTCCCGGCGCGACGGCGCGCAGCTTCTCCACCGCGTAGTCGGCCGCCGCGCGGAGTGCGCGTACCGCCGACGCCGGGTCCTGGGTGCCGGTGCCGGACGCCGTCGCGGCCTGCGCGGGTGAGACGGCGGTCGCCGTCGTCGTGGCGCCGGCGGCGACGGCGGCGACGGCGAGCACGGTGCGCCGGGACATGCTCATGGACGGCCTCCAAGCAGGCGATACGGCAGGGGCGTTGGGCGAGTCTGGCACGCCAGTGGTCTCTACGTACACCCACATGTCCGCGGTTCATGTATGTGAATATCCAGTATGCTGACGTGAAGTCAACTCCCTTTCGTGGTACGGGTGTTGAGGGAGGCTCCCGGCTATCGGTGCGGCGGTTGTCCGTTGTCTTCCGTTCCCTGAGCGTTCAACTGGCCACTGCTGTGAGTGTCGTGTGCCGTCCCTAGCCTCCTTGAGGTTTCGAAAGAAGGGGCTCATGGACTCACTTCTCGCGATCCGGGCACGCGGGATCACCAAGTGCTTCGGCGATGTGGTCGCACTCGACGGCATCGATCTGGATGTGGCGCAGGGGCAGATTCACGGCCTTGTCGGACCGAACGGTGCCGGCAAGACGACGCTCCTCGGGCTCATGCTCGGCCTGGCCGTGGCCGACGGCGGCCGGCTGGAGATCCTCGGCGCGCCGGTGGGCCGGACGTTCGCCGCTCCCGACGGTGTCGCCGGGTTCGTGGACGGGCCGGGGCTCTACCCCTCGCTCACCGCCCGGCAGAACCTCGCCGCGCTGGCCGCTCTGCGCGGCCAGGATCCGCGCGCGGCGGGGGTCGACGACGCGCTCGAACAGGTCGGGCTCACCGGTGTCGCCGACGACCGCGCGCGTGGCTTCTCGCTCGGCATGCGGCAGCGGCTGGGACTCGCCGCCGCGCTGCTCACCAAGCCCCGGCTGCTCGTGCTCGACGAGCCGTCCAACGGCCTCGACCCGGCGGGCAAGAGGCATGTGCACGGGGTCCTCACCGGGCTCGCGGCGCAGGGGACCGGCGTCGTGCTGTCGAGCCATCGCATGGACGACCTCGAGGCGCTGTGCTCCGAGGTCACCATCCTCGCCACCGGGCGGGTCGTCTTCTCCGGTCCGCTGGGCAAGCTGGCCGCCGAGAACCGTGAACTCGACTACCGCCTGGTCACCTCCGACCCGCAGGCCGCCCGCCGGCTGGCCGCCGAGACGCCGGGGGTCGGCGTGGTCGACGACGCGGGCGGACGCCACGGGGTCGAGACGCTCGTCGTACGGGCATTGGTGCCCGCCCTGGACGAACTGGTGGTGCGGCTGGTCCGGTCGGGTCTCGCGCTGCGCGAACTCGCGCCCGTGGTGTCCCCGCTCGAGGCCGCGTTCCTGGCCCTCACCGAGCAGCAACAGGAGGCCGCGGGCGAGCAGTCGTCGGCCGGTGCCGAGCAGCGTCAGGCCGACGCCGCGCGGCAGGAATCCGCCACCGAGCAGCAGGAGACCGGCCGATGAACGCGTCCCCGACCGCTACCGCCGTCGCCCCCACCCCCCGCCCCGCGATCACCGCCCGCCCCACGCGCGTCTCGGTTGCCCGGGGCTACCGCTTCGAACTGGTCAAGCTCGTCTCCCAGTGGCGGATCCGCCTGCTGGTGCTGGCCTGCTGGATCGCCCCGGCGCTCTTCGTCGCCGCGGTGAGCCAGCAGAGCACGCTGCCCGCCGACACCCTCTTCGGCCGGTGGATGCTCGCCACGGGCTGGGCCGGACCGCTCGTGATACTCGGCTTCTCGGGCACCTGGGCGCTCCCGCTGCTGACCTCCGTGGTCGCCGGTGACGTGTTCGCCGCCGAGGACCGGCTCGGCACCTGGCGCCATCTGCTGGTGGCGATCCGCTCGCCGCGCCGGATCTTCCTGGCGAAGGCGCTGGCCAGTCTCACCGTGATTCTGCTGCTCGTGGTCGGCCTGGCCGCTTCGAGCACGGTCGGCGGGCTCGCGGCCATCGGCAGTCGTCCGCTCGTCGGTCTCGACGGCCATCTGCTCTCCCCGGGGGACGCCGCGGGCAAGGTCCTGCTCGCCTGGCTCTGCGTCCTCGCCCCGACCCTCGCCCTCGCCGGGATCGGTCTCCTCGGGTCCGTCGCGCTGGGCCGGTCCCCCATGGGCCTGTTGCTGCCCGCGGTCGTCGCGCTCGCGATGCAGCTCGCCCAGATGCTGCCGCTGCCCGTCGCCGTACGACTCGCCCTGCCCAGCTGGGCGTTCATCGCGTGGAACGGCCTGTTCACCAGCCCGGCCCAGCTCGGCCCGCTCCTCATCGGCATCGTGGTCAGCCTGGTGTGGGCCGTGATCGCGACACTCATCGCCTATCTGCTCTTCCTGCGGCGCGACTTCACCAACCTGACCGACGACGGATCGGCGCGGCGCGCGGTCACCGCCGGGTTGCTGCCGCTCGCCGGGCTGGTCGCCGTCACGGTCGCGGTCGTCGCCGTCGCCACCGGTGCGACCGCGGGCTCCGGGATCCGGCAGGACAAGGTGCAGCGCTCGCTCGCCGAGGACTTCGCCCACCTCTATCGCATGCAGACCGCACAGCTGCACCGTCCCGATGCGACCGAGGCGCAGCTGAAGTCGACGGCGGCCTGCACCAAGGGCGACGTCAAGGACGGCGCCCAGGGCGCGGGCAACGACTGGCGCTGCGTCGTCTCCTGGCATCTGCCCGGCACTCAGGCCGTCGGACAGGCCATCTACCAGCTCGACATCACCACGGACGGGCGGTTCGTGGCCGACGGCGACGGACCGAAGGAAGTGAACGGCTACTTCATCGTGCGGACCTCGACCGGAGACGCGCCGAATCCGCTCTGGCAGTTCGACGGCAACGTCGACCTGCTTCCCGCCACCCCGAAGGGATGACTTCATGCAGGTAACTCGCCGCCGTCGTCAAGTCGAGAAGGAGTACGTCGTCCTGCTCGGCAGACGTGTCGGCCGTCGGGCGACGCTGGTCACGGCATGCATCACCACGGTCGCCCTGGCCACCGGCACCGCCGTCGCCTCCACGCGCCAGTTCGGCACCGACCAGGTCGGCCAGGTCACCGCCAAGGGCCAGGTCGTCTCCAGCGACCAGTACATCTCCCCGTACGGCAGCCGTCTCGTCCTCAACGACGGCAAGATCATGTCGTCGACGGTCAGCCCGGACGGCGGGCACCTCGCCGCCGCGGTCACCGACGGCGACGCGGCGCTCGTCGTCGTGGACCTCAAGACCGGGCAGGTCAAGCAGCGCGTCGGCACCAACGCGGCGGACGACCTGCGCATCAAGAGCGGCGCCGTCGGCCAGGAAGGCCCGACGTACTCGCCCGACGGCAAGCAGCTGTGGCTGGGCCAGACCGACGGCTACACCAAGTTCACCGTGAACGCCGACGGTACCCTCGCCAACCCGACGACCGTCTCGATCCCGGCCGACGGCGCCAAGCACGCCCTGGTCGGTGCCGCGGTGTTCTCCGCCGACGGCTCCACCGTGTACTCCGCGGTCAACGGCCAGAACCGGGTGGTCGCCATCGACGCGGCGTCCGGGGCCGTCAAACAGAGCTGGTCCGTGGGCAACGCCCCGCGCGGCATGGTCCAGGTCGGCGGCAAGCTCTACGTCAGCAACGAGGGCGGCCGGCCGGCGAAGCCCGGCGACACCACGATCAACTCCTACGGCACCCAGGTACCGGCCGACCCCAAGACCGGTGCCACCACCACCGGCACCGTCAGCGTGATCGACCTGGCCGACGCGTCCGCCGCCGTCGGCACCGTCGACGTGGGCCTGCACCCGACCGCCGTGTACGCCAAGGACGGGGCGGTCTTCGTCACCAACACCGCCGACAACAACGTGTCGGTCATCAACACCAAGAACGACAAGGTCGTACAGACCATCTCCACCCAGCCGTGGCCGGAGGCATCGGTCGGCTACGAGCCCAACGCGGTGACGCTCACCGACGACGGCCATCTGCTGGTGACGCTCGGCCGCGCCAACGCGGTCGCCGTCTACCGGTACACCTCCCCGCAGGAGCCGGTCAGCTACGTCGGCCTGCTCCCCACGGACTACTTCCCCTCGGAGATCACCACCGTGGGCAGGACGGTCGTCGTCTCCAACACCCGCGGCATCGACGCCCGGCGCCCCGACAGCACCGGCCACGGCACCCACGACACCACGTCGAGCCTGACGCAGTTCGCGCTGCCCAGCGACCGAGTCATCCGGTCCGAGACCCGCAAGGTGTTCCAGCAGAACGGCTGGACCGAGGACGCGGTGCGGATGGCGGACAAGCACAGCAGGGCGAAGCCGGTGGCCGTCCCGGCGCGCCTCGGCGACCCCTCGACGATCAAGCACGTCTTCCTGATCGTCAAGGAGAACCGGACCTACGACCAGCTCTTCGGCGACATCCCGAAGGGCAACGGCGACCCGTCGCTGACGCAGTTCGGCGACAACGTGACGCCCAACCAGCACGCGCTGGCCGAGCAGTTCGGGCTCTACGACAACACGTACGACATCGGCACCAACTCGGCCGAGGGCCACAACTGGCTGATGCAGGCCGACAACCCCGAGTACACCGAGTCCTCGGCCGGTGAGTACGCGCGCAGCTACGACACCGAGGACGACGCGCTCGGCCACCAGAAGACCGGTTTCCTGTGGACCGGCGCCCAGTCGGCCGGCAGGACCGTGCGGGACTTCGGCGAGTTCCAGCAGTTCCTGACCAAGCCCTCCGGTGCGAGCTGGCAGAACCTGTACTGCGACGCCAAGAACATGGACGCGACCGGCCAGGGCACCGCCTACCCGCTGGACTCGTCCTCGCCGATCCCCTCGCTCAACAGTGTGTCGGTGCCCGGCTTCCCGAAGTTCGACACCAGCGTCCCGGACGTCTACCGGGAGCAGATCTGGAAGCAGGACTTCGAGAAGAACGGTCCGGCGAACCTGAACATGTTCTGGCTCTCCAGCGACCACACCGGTGGTCCGGCCGGCCCCGCCGCCCAGGTCGCGGACAACGACCTCGCGACCGGCAGGATCGTCGACGAGATCTCGCACAGCACGTACTGGAAGGACTCGGCGATCTTCGTCGTCGAGGACGACTCGCAGGCCGGTCTCGACCACGTCGACGGCCACCGTGCGCCGATCCAGATCATCAGCCCCTGGGCCCAGCACGACAAGGTCGACAGCCACTACTACTCGCAGATCACCATGATCCGTACCATCGAGCAGATCCTCGGGGTCCGCCCGATGAACCAGAAGGACACCGCGGCCACCCCGATGCGCGGCGCCTTCACCAGCCACCCCGACGACACGCCGTTCGACGCGCTGCCCAACCGCACCTCGCTGACCGACGGCCTGAGCACCCCGCCGTCCTGCGGCGTGGACACCCCGGCCAAGCAGAGCCTCAAGGCGGCCGCCGTACCGGCGACGAAGGTACCGGCGGACAAGAAGTCGCTCGCGGCCCAGTGGAACACCTGGAAGTCGAAGCAGCGGCTGACCGGCCCGAGCGCCGTGCCCGACTACGCGAACCCCGCGCAGATGAACCACCTCACGTGGTACGAGTCCCACAACTGGGCCGAGCCGTACCCCGGTGAGAACAAGATCTACGCCCCGAACGACGTACCGGGCGCGTACATCCCGTCCACGGAGAACGACGACTGACGCGGGCTGCCCCGAAGCGAGGCCCCCCGGCAGGCGTGTGTCTGCCGGGGGGCCTCGCGCCGTTCCGCCCCCGCCGGGCCGCGGGCGCGCTGCTCTGGCGAGATGGCCACGACGCGTGCAGCGTGGAGACGGAGGGGACCGGTCGACGGGGTGGGAGAGCCGTAGGAGAGGTGGAACACATGGACAGGGATGCCTCCGAGCCCCGGGTGGTCGTCGGTGTCGACGGATCGCCGTCCTCGTACGAGGCCCTGCGCTGGGCCGTGCGGTACGCGGCCCTCGTCGGCGGCACCGTGCACGCGGTCGCGGTGTGGGAGCTGCCGGGGCTGTACGGCTGGTCGGCGCCCGCCGTGGACATGGACGTCGACGAGGAGGAGACCCGGGAGCGGATGCGGAAGGAGCTGACCGACGTGCTCGGCACGGACGCGGCCGACTCGGTCCGCAGCCATGTGGTGCACGGCAACGCCGCCGATGTGCTGCTGCGGGCCGCCGAGGGAGCCGAGGTCCTCGTCGTCGGCGGCCGGGGCAGGGGCGGGTTCGCCGCCGCCCTGCTCGGCTCGGTCAGCCACCACGTGTCGCAGCATGCGAGCTGCCCGGTGGTGATCGTGCGCGCCGAGAAGAAGTGACATGACGTCTACGCATACAGGGAGTGCGTAACTTTCGTTGGACTCATGGATGAGGCGTTCCTAGCGTAGGAGGCATGAACACCCCACGCATCGCCCTCGTCACGGGCGCCAACCAAGGGCTGGGCCGTGCCCTCGTCGAGGGACTGGCGGCCCGTACGAACCCGGACGACCTGGTGCTGCTCACCGGCCGCAGCCCGCAGCGCGTGACGGACGCCGCCCGTGAGGTCGCCCAGCTGCCCGCCACACGCGCCCGGGTCGAGGGCCGGGTCCTGGACGTCAGCGACACCGACGCCGTCGCCCGCCTCGCCGAGGACCTCGGGGTCCGATACGGCGGGGTCGACATCGTCGTCTCCAACGCGGTCGCCCGGCTGCTCCCCGAGGAGTCGCAGGCCGAGCGAGCCGACGAGTTCATCGACGTCTCCAACACCGCCACACACGCGGTCCTGCGCTCCTTCGGGCCCGTCCTGCGCTCGGGCGGCAGGCTGATCGTCGTGGCCAGCAGCCTCGGCACCCTCGGTCACCTCGACCCACGGCTGCACCACCTGTTCGACGGCGCGAGCCTCGACCAGGTCGAGTACGCCGTGGAGTCCTGGCGCAGCGCGATCCACAGCAGGACCGCCCAGGAGGCGGGCTGGCCGATCTGGCTGAACGTGCCCTCGAAGGTGGCCCAGGTCGCCGCCGTCCGCGCGGTCGCCGCCGAACGCCGCGCGCACGACCTCGCCACCGACACCCTGATCGCGGCCGTGTGCCCCGGCATGGTCGACACCGCCACCTCGCGCCCCTGGTTCAGCGACGACGGCCGGGCCCAGTCCCCGGCCGAGGCCGCCGAGGCCGTACTCGACCTGATCCTCGACGGACCCGTCGATCCCGCGCTCTACGGCGAGCTGGTGCGCACCGGCACGGCCCTGCCCTGGCACGACGGCACACCCCCGGTGGAGCAGGACCGGATGCTCACCCCCTGAAGGCCGTCCCGCCCCCCGGCACACAGCTCGTCGTACACAGCTAGGAGTCCACTCATGAGTGCCCTCACCACCCCGTTCGGTTTCTCCAGCACGGCTGCCGAGGTCGCCCAGGGCATCGATCTCACCGGTCGTCGCGCGGTCGTCACCGGCGCCTCCTCCGGCCTCGGGGCCGAGACGGCCCGCGCCCTGGCCGGCACCGGCGCGGCCGTCACCCTCGCCGTCCGCGACGTCGCCGCGGGAGAACGCGTCGCCAAGGACATCGCCGCGAAGACCGGCAACCAGGAGCTGAGTGTCGCGCCCCTCGACCTCACCGACCTCGCCTCCGTCCGCGCCTTCACCGCCGCCTGGCAGGGCCCGCTGCACGTCCTGGTGAACAACGCGGGTGTCATGGCCTGCCCCGAGCAGTACACCGAACAGGGCAGGGAGTGGCAGTTCGCCACCAACCACCTCGGCCACTTCGCCCTGACCGAGGGCCTGCACGGGGCGCTGGCCGCCGACGGCAACGCCCGTGTCGTCGTGGTGAGTTCCACCGGCCACCAGCGGTCACCGATCGTGTGGGACGACATCGACTTCGCCTTCCGCCCCTACGACCCGTGGCTGGCCTATGGCCAGTCCAAGACCGCCAACGTCCTGTTCGCGGTGGAGGCCACCCGCCGCTGGGCCGGGGACAACATCACCGCCAACGCCCTGATGCCCGGCGCCATCTACACGAACCTGCAGCGCCACACCGGCGGCCGAGGCAGCGGCAGGGTCCAGGCCGAGCTGATCAAGACCGTCGAGCAGGGCGCCGCCACCTCCGTGCTCCTCGCGACCTCCCCCCTCCTGGAGGGCGTCGGCGGCCGCTACTTCGTCGACTGCAACGAGACCGACGTCGTCGACCGCCGTTCCGGCACGCTGCACGGCGTCGCCCGGTACGCCGTCGACCCGGACAACGCCCGACGCCTGTGGACCCTGTCCCAGGAACTGCTCGCCTAGGGCCTGTCGCCCAGGACTCACCCGCCTCCGGTGTCCCGCATGCGGGACACCGGAGGCGGGTGAAGACTGAAGTGGGGCGAGAAGCGGCTCGCCCCCCGGCCCGCTGCGGAGGCGGGCGCGGATCCAGGAGTTCCCGGGTGCGCGAGGGCGACGCTCCTCGGCCGTCCGCGCCGTTGACCGGATGCGTAGTTCGGACGGGGTGCTCGGCCATGGACACCATCGACGAAACAGCCGTCGGCAGCCTGCGCGAGGCACTGCGCGGATCCGTGGTCTCACCGCGGGACCCGGGCTACGACGAGGCGCGCAGCATCTACAACGCCATGATCGACCGGCGTCCCGCGGCCTTCGCCCAGTGCGTGGACGTGGCGGACGTGCAGGCGACGATCTCCTTCGCCCGGGACACCGGCGCCCAGCTCACGGTGCGCGGCGCCGGCCACAGCGGGCCGGGCCTGTGCCTGGCGGACGACGCGCTCGTCCTCGATCTGTCGCCGATGCGCTGGGTCAGGGTGGACCCCGAGACGGACACCGTCCAGGTGGGCGGCGGCAGCCGGATCGGTGACCTCGACCATGCCACACACGCCTTCGGACGAGCCGTGCCGTCCGGGATCATGTCGACCACGGGCGTCGGCGGTCTCACCCTGGGCGGCGGGCACGGCCATCTCACCCGCAGCTACGGCCTGACGGTCGACAGCCTGCTGTCGGCCGACGTCGTCCTCGCCGACGGCAGCTATGTCACCGCGTCGGCGCAGAGCCACCCGGACCTGTTCTGGGCGCTGCGGGGCGGAGGCGGCAACTTCGGTGTGGTCACGTCGTTCACCTTCGGGTTGCATCCGGCGTCAACGGTCGGTGTCGCGCTGACGCTCTGGCCGGTCGACCGCCTGCCCGAGGTGCTGCGCTGGTACCGGGAGTTCCTGCCCGGCGCCCCGGAGGAACTCAGCGGGTTCTTCGCCGTGCTGGTCGTACCGCCGGGACCCCCCTTCCCCGAGCCGATCCACGGGCAGAAGATGTGCGGGGTCGTGTGGTGCCACTGCGGCGGCCCCGCCGACGACCGCCTGGCGGAGCTGCTCGCCGTGGTGAACGAGCCGGCACCGCCGGCCTTCCACTTCATCACCCCCATGCCCTACCCCGTGCTGCAGACCCTGTTCGACACACTGCTCCCCAAGGGACTGCAGTGGTACTGGCGCGGCGCCTTCTTCGACCACATCTCCGACGCAGCGATCGAGGTGCACCACACATACGCGGAGAACCTCCCGACGGGCCTTTCGACCATGCACCTGTACCCGGTGGACGGGGCGGCCCACCGAGTCGGTGCCGACGACACGGCATGGGCCTACCGGGACGCCGTCTGGTCCGCCGTGATCGCCGGCATCGACCCGGACCCCGCGAACGCCGAAGCGATCCGACGGTGGTGTGTCGACTACTGGACCGACCTGAACCCCCACTCCATGGGCGGCACCTACGTCAACTTCATCGGCCACGGGGAGAGCCCCGACCGGGTCCGGGCCACCTACCGCGGCCACTACGACCGCCTGGCCTCGATCAAACGCGCCTACGACCCGGACAACCTGTTCCACGCCAACCAGAACATCCCACCGGCCCCGGAGTGAGACGGCGTGCGGCGACCGCGGCGCGGCCGGGCCGTCCGCCCTCACCACAACCTGTCGATCCGACCGGGATGCACCGCGATGCGGCTGTGCCGGAAGGACGCCTCGGCCCGGCGGGCGTCGTCCGAGAAGAAGCCGGCCATCGTGACCTTGTCGAAGCCGGGCCGGTCGCTGGGGAAGGGATCTCCCGGTGTCCCGCCGATGAGCACGGCGCCGGGCAGCATGTGCCAGCCCGCGCTCTCGTAGAAGGCCCGCAGCACACTGTCGCAGGTGAACAGCCCCAGGTCGAGTCCCTGGTCGATCATCGTCTCCCGGGCCGCCGCCACCAGGCGACGGCCGTACCCGTGGCCGCGGCTCTCCCGCCCCACCACGACGGTGCTCAGCCCTCCGGCGGCGTAGTGCCGGCCCGCGTGCACGATCTCCTTGGACAGGATGTCCAGAGCCGCCAGCACCGTCGACTCCTCGTCGACGAGCAGCATCGACCACGGCCGTAGCGCGGGATCGTGGGAGGGGGCGTCGGCGGCGGCGAGCGCTCCGGGCGGGGAGGGCCAGGCCTGCTCCTGGAGTTCCCGGACCTGCACACGCAAGGGGAAGGGGGTGGCCTGCTCGGGGAAGGACAGAATGCGCACGCGCCGATTCTCCTGACCTGCGCGGCCCGCGCAAGTGGTTTGCGAGCGGCCCGCCACACCCGCTCCCGCGGTGGTGCCCCCGCAGCACGCCTTCCTCGAGTTCCGGCGCTGGGCCCCGCTCACCGGGCCGAGCCGGATGAACGGGGCCGTCGGAGCCGCGACTTCGACCTGCCGGTCACGGCTTGCGGGCGAGCCCACCGTGCTCGGCGATGACCTGCGGCGTGGGCGCCCCCGGCTCCGGCCGCCACTGCGTGACCGGGACGACGCCCGGCTCGATCAGTTCCAAGCCGTCGAAGAACGCGGTGATCTCGTCGACGGTGCGCAGGTTGTAGGGAACGGCACCGCTGCTGTTGTAGGCGTCCTGGGCTTGCTCGAAGACGGGGTCGACGCCGAGTGAGCCGTCGTTGACGGAGAGGTGGCTGCCCGAGGGGAGGGCGTCCATCAGGCGGGCCGCGATGGAGCGGGCCTGCGCGTGGTCGGCGACATGGCCCAGGATGTTGCTGAGGATCAGGCCGACGGGGCGGTCGAAGTCCAGGGTCTGTGCGGCCGCCGCGAGGATGCGGTCCGGATCCGTCACATCGGCGTCGATGTAGGCGGTCGCGCCCTCGGGGGAGGAGTAGAGCAGCGCGCGGGCGTGCGCCAGGACCATCGGGTCGTTGTCGACGTAGACGATCCGCGCCTCGGGGGCGAGCCGCTGGGCGACCTCATGTGTGTTGTCGGCGGTCGGCAGACCCGTGCCGACGTCGAGGAACTGCCGGATGCCCGCCTCACGGACCAGGTAGGCGATGTTGCGGTGCAGAAAGGCCCGGCTGCTGCGGGCGATGGTGACGATGCCGGGGAAGACGGCGGTGTACGCGTCACCGGCCTGCTCGTCGACGGGGTAGTTGTCCTTGCCGCCGAGCCAGTAGTTCCAGATGCGTGCGGAGTGCGGCACCGATGTGTCGATCTTCTGGCGCAGCGCCGATTCGGGTGTCGTCGAGGGGTCGGTCATGAGTCGCTGTCCGTCTTCTCCGTCGTGGCGTGGATCATTCATGGCACAACTTACGTCCGAACAAGCGTCTTTCGCCCCTCGGCTCGGATTCCCCTTCAGGCGGCCTTCGGCGTACGTGACGGCGAACAGCCCGATCCGGTTCTCCTCCGCACGTCCTTTTCCGCGTACGTCTGGAGTCGTAGACGGATCGCCCGCCAGACGGATCCGCACACCCGCGCGGACACGAAAGGGTTGTGACGTTCTGTAAGTTGACGGAAAGGAACGTCCATCGTGCGGATAGGACGCGTGGCGCCCTTGGTCACCATGGGGGTCACGGCGACGCTGCTCACCGCCCTCGCTCCGGCGCAGGCATCCGCGGCGGAACCGCTCAAGAGATTCGAGAACCAGAAGCCGGCGTGGCACCGGTGCGACGCGTCGCAACCCGCCGCCTTCCAGTGCGCGACGATCAAGGTGCCGCTCGACTACGCCCGCCCCGGCGGCAAGACGATCGACCTGGCCATCTCCCGGATGAAGACCAGCGTCGCGGGCAAGCGGCACGGCGCGATCCTCTTCAATCCCGGCGGTCCGGGCGGCGAGGGCCTGGACATGCCGCTCATGATGAAGCAGGCGCTGCCCAAGAAGGTCCTGCAGCAGTACGACCTCATCGGGTTCGACCCGCGCGGTGTGGGCCGCAGCAGCCCCGTCACCTGCGGACTGACGGGCTCGGAGCAGAACTTCGAACGTGCCTACAGGCCCGAGACGTTCAAGCGGGACGTCGCATGGGCCCGCACGGTCGCCGAGAAGTGCCGTGCCAAGAACGGCGACAAGCTCCCGTACATCACCACCCGCAACACCGCCCGCGACATGGACGTCATCCGTGCCGTCCTGGGTGAGAAGAAGATCTCCTACCTCGGCTATTCCTACGGTACCTATCTGGGCGCCGTCTACGCGCAGATGTTCCCCCAGCGGACCGACCGCTGGGTGCTGGACAGCGCGGTCGACCCCGCACGGGTCTGGCGCGGCATGATCCAGGTCTGGGCGGAGGGCACCGAGCCGGCGTTCACCCGCTGGACGAAGTGGACCGCGCAGCACGACCGCACCTACAAACTCGGCAACACCCCGGCCAAGGTGAAGAAGACGTTCTGGGACCTGGTCGCCCGGGCCGACCGCTCTCCCATCGACGACGGTGGCCAGAAGCTCACCGGCGACGACATCCGCACCCGGCTGCGCGCCGAGTTCTTCAGCCCCAAGTCCGCGGCCGAGTCGGTCGTGAACCTCAAGAAGGCCGCCGACGGCCGTGCCACGTCCCGTCGTTCGTCCGCACCGGACGATCAGCGGGGAGCGCGCCGGTCCGCGGCCTTCGCCGCGGGGACGCCGGCCGACAACGGCACGGCCGCGTTCTGGACCGTGGTCTGCGGCGACACCGCGGCCTGGCCGCGCGACCCCGAGCAGTACCGGCGTGACGCGATCCGGGACAAGGGCAAGTACCCCCTCTACGGCGACGTCGCCTCCAACATCATGCCGTGCGCGTTCTGGAACAAGCCGGCCGAAGCCGTCACCAAGGTCGACAACAGGGTCGGCGTGCTCACCGTCCAGAACCAGTGGGACTCGCAGACGCCTCTGGTCAGCGGCCTGGGCATGCACCGCGCCCTGAAGGGCTCGCGCATGGTGTACGTCCAGGGCGGCGAGGGCCACGGCGTGTACTCCGACGACCCGCGCGCCTGCGCCAACATCGCCGTCAACGCGTATCTGAGCACCGGACGGCTTCCGGCGAAGGACATCACCTGCAAGGTGTCCGGCCGGCAGAGCCCCGGTGTGAACCAGCGCATCGTCCCGGCGCAGCCGCACGCACCGCAAGCGCCCCGTTTCTGACACGGCGCTCGCCGGGGGATCCGGGCCGGACCGAGACCGGCCCGGTGGATTCCGGTGGTGACGACGGGGCGGGTGGCGAGGAGGTCGTGTTCCTCGCCACCCGCCCCGTCAGGCTCAGTTGAGCTGGAACGACGCCTCGACCGGGTAGTGGTCGCTGGGCGCGTTGGTGTCGGTCTGACCCGTGCTCCAGCCGGACTGGGGGTCGAAGTCCACCTTGACGGCGGACATTCCGGCCGGCGTCGGGCGGCCCGGCGCGTTCAGGTAGCCGATGTAGTCGAGGTCGTCCCGGTAGTCCTTGGGGAAGGTCTCGACGCCGGACATGTACTGGCACCAGGAGGAGACCGGGCAGTCCATGGTCCGAAGGCTCTGGTCCGGGTCGGTGGCCGGGGTGCCGAGCACGCCGTTCACCGCGCTCTGGGCGTTGGCGTAGTCACCGCGCGACTGGCCGCCGTAGTACTCCACGTTCATGTCTCCGCCGATCAGCACCGGCGCACTCGAACCGGCGATGCCGTCGGCCCAGGAGCGGATCTCCCTCAGCTGGGCGAGGCGGGTGGACTGGGTCGTGTCGGTGGAGGTGTCGGACTCGTCGGCCTGCAGATGGGTGCCGACCACCCAGCTCTTCACGCCGCCCTTGTCGATCTGCGCCAGCGCGGCGCCCTTGTTGGCGTGGTAGTCCCACGTGCCGTAGGTGGAGTTGCTGAAGACGTGGGCGTACTGCGCGGTGATCGGGTACTTGGACAGGATCATCGTGCCGCCGTTGATGACGAACAGCGAGTTGGAGCAGTCCCCGCTGATGCCCGTCCAGCCGCCCCCGGAGCAGGTCTGGCCGACGACCGGGGTGTGGTACGGGTAGAGGTCGGCGAGCTTGCCGGTGATGTCGGCGGTCGAGGTGTTGTTGAAGTCCTCGTCCAGCACCACCACGTCCGCGCTGTGCTTGCGGATGATCGACTCGATGGTGGGGGTGCGCTGGGCCGCCTTCTCGTGCTGGGTGCTGTCGACGATCGGGGTGCCGAGATCGACGTTCCAGGCGAACACCGAGAGGTCGGTGCCGGCGCCCGCGCTCGCGGTGGGGGCCGTGTAGCCGCTGAGGCCGAGCAGCATGGCCGACGCTGTGGACGTGAGGGCGATAGCTGTACGACGCGAGACCATGCGCTCTCCAGGTGACGGTTGGGGTGGTCCCGACGCGCGATCATTGTCGGGTCGCGTACATGACAGCGTGACTGTAGGGGCTCACCGGTACGGCCGAGGGAACATCGATCGATCTGTCTGTGGAGAAAAGGTGTATGAACAAGTTCAGCTCGATGTGAGTGGATCCCACCGGCCAGCGCCGCCCACCGCCCGTAACCGTGTGCACTGTGCGTACACCGTGCCGAGCCGGACGGCTGAAGGTGGCCGCTGTCCGCGGTTGCCGTCCTCGGGCAGGATGGGCACATGGTTGGTGCCCTCACGCTGCCCGAGGAATTCGCCCTGCTCTCCCTCGCCGAGACCGGAAGGGCGATCGACTCCCGCCAGGCCGAGGCCGGTTGCACGGTGGCCGAACTCGGAGAACTCGCGTTGCGCGGCAGACTGCTCATCAGGACGCGCAAGTTCAAGGTGTTCGGCCTTGACACATATCGCCCGTACCGAGCCGAGATCGAGCTGATCGGCAACGGCTCGACCGCTCTGGCCTGGGCCGATGAACTGCTGGCCGAACTGGCCGAACTGGCCGAGGAGGACGGGGCGGTGGTGCCCCACAGATGGGTACGGCGGCACCGCAACGCGTTCCAGCGGCATCGCGGCGCACTGATCGCACGCGGCCTGGTCCGGCACATGCCGGGCGCGGGAGTGCTGCGGCGGGACCGCTACCACCCTGAACCGGCCGTGCGGCGCGGGTTGGTCGAAGCCGTGCGCCTGGCCCATGCCGGAGAGCATCGGCTGGACGCACACATGATGTTTCTCTCCGACATGGTCAGCTCGAGCCAGCTGACCCGGGACCTCGGCGGTTCATGGCGCACCCGGCACAAACTCGACCGGGCGCGTGGAACCGGCGCGGTGGCGTCGGTGCCCGAACCGCTGCGGGACACCAGCGCCGTGCTCGCCGCGCTGGTGCCCAAGCGGACACGCCACCAGGGCGGCTAGGGCGAGCGAACGATCAACGCCCTCAAGGGTCAAGTGGTCATATGGCGTATCAATGCATGAGTTGGTCACGCCTAGTTGTCCGAGTCGGCCGGTCTGTGTCGCGGGGCGGGGGTGCGAGATGCCTAAGGTGGGGACATGGGCGGCGGCGTGGTGACGCTGTTCCTGTGCGGCGACGTGATGCTCGGGCGCGGTGTCGACCAGATCCTTCCGCACCCGGGGAGCCCGGTGCTGCGCGAGGGGTACGTCACGGACGCCCGGTCGTACGTGGAACTGGCCGAGGCGTCCGGCGGTCCGATCCCCGCTCCGGTCGACCCCGCCTGGCCGTGGGGTGAGGCGCTGGCGGTGCTGGAGCGGGCGGCACCGGATGCCAGGATCGTGAATCTGGAGACGGCCGTCACCCGCAGCGACGCGTTCGCTCCGGGCAAGGCGGTCCACTACCGGATGCACCCGGCCAACCTTCCCGCTCTCACGGCCGCCCGGCCGGACGTCTGCGTGCTGGCCAACAACCACGTTCTGGACTTCGGCCGACCGGGACTGGAGGAGACACTCGACGCGCTCGCCGGTGCGGGGCTGCGGGCCGCGGGCGCGGGACGCGACGCCGACGAGGCCTACGCGCCCGTGGAAGTCCCGGTGGGACCGGGTCACCGCATCCTGGTCCTCGCGCTCGGAGCCCTGTCCAGCGGCATCCCGCCCGACTGGGCCGCGACCGCCGACCGGCCGGGCGTCGCCTACGCCCATGAGCTGTCGGCCGCCGCCGCCGAGGCCGCCCTGCGCCGAGTGCGGCGGGTGAGACGACCGGGCGACATCGTCGTCGTGTCGGTGCACTGGGGCTCGAACTGGGGCTATCTCGTCCCGCGTGACGCGAGGCGCTTCGCACACGCCCTGGTCGACGGCGGCGTCGACATCGTCCACGGGCACTCCTCGCACCATCCCCGCCCCATCGAGGTGTACCGGGGCCGGCTGATCCTCTACGGCTGCGGCGACTTCATCGACGACTACGAGGGCATCTGCGGCCACGAGGAGTACCGCGACGACCTCCGGCTCGGCTACCTCGTCTCGGTCGCGGCGGACACCGGACACCCGACCGGCGTGAGGATGTTCCCCCTGCAGGCGCGCCGGATGCGGCTGGAGACGGTTACGGAGCGGGACCGCGCATGGCTGCGCGCGACCCTCGACCGGATCTGCCACGGCGTACGCGTCGACGTCCGGCCCGACGGCATGCTCCGCTGCTCCCTGGAAACGTGACGCGCAGACGAGGCGAGGTGCGGCCACTACTGCGGCGGTGCCGCGCCCAGCATCTCCTCGCACCATTCCCGCACCGTGGCGGCGACCTCCTCCAGTGCGCCGGGTTCCTCGAAGAGGTGGGTGGCGCCCGGGATCACCCGCAGCGTATGGGCGGCCCGGAGCCGCCGCGCGGCCTCCTCGTTGAGCCGCAGCACCTCGCCGTCCCGGCCGCCGACGACCAGCAGGACGGGTGCGCGCACGGCGATCAGGGCGTCGTCGCCCGCGAGATCGGGCCGCCCGCCCCGGGAGACCACGGTCAGGACGCGGTCGGGGCGCTCGGCGGCGGCCCGGAGGGCAGCGGCGGCGCCGGTGCTGGCGCCGAACAGGATGACGGGCAGGCCGCGGGTGCCGGGCTCGGCGCCCAGCCACTCCAGGGCCGCCACCAGGCGCCGCCCTAGCAGCGCGATGTCGAAACGGTGCTCGGCGGTGACGACGTCCCGGCGTTCCTCCTCCTCGGTGAGCAGGTCGATCAGCAAGGTGCCCAGACCGGCCTCCCGCAACGTGGCGGCGACGGCCCGGTTGCGCGGACTGTGCCGGGAACTTCCGCTGCCGTGGGCGAACAGCACCACGGCTCGCGCGGACTGCGGCACCACGAGATCACCTGGGAGTTCGGCGCCGTCGGCCGGCACCACAACCGTCTTGGACTTCATGGCCATCAACTTCCCCGGAGGGCTCGGAGGACCTCGGTCCTCTCGTCGTACTCACCTACCACGATTGAAAGCCCAACAAGACATCGCAACCGCGCGGCGCGCACGATGGCAGCAGGCCGTCCCGGATCTTCCGTGCTCGAAATGGAGGGACGAGCGATGACGACTGCGAAGGACATCATGCACCCGGGTGCCCAGTGGATACCCCGGTACGAGACATTGGACCGCGCCGCGCAGCTGATGCGCGACCACGGCATGGGCGCGCTCCCGGTCAGCGACCCGGACAACGGCGACCGTATGTGCGGCATCATCACCGACCGCGACATCGTGGTGAAGTGTGTCGCCTACGGCCATGACCCGGCCCAGGTGACATGCGGTGACCTGTGCGAGGGGACCCCGCGCTGGATCGACGCCGGCTCGGACATCTCCGATGCGCTGCGGGAGATGGCGAGCCACCAGATCAAGCGCCTCCCGGTGGTCGAGAACAAGCGCATGGTCGGAATGATCAGCGAGACCGACATCGCCCGGCACCTCAGCGACGACCAGCTCGCTGCGTTCGTCTCACGCGTGTACGCGTGACGCTGCCGGGCGACATCGTCCAGGAGGAGGCCGCAGGGCACGGCCCCCGCGCGCCGCGGAGGCCGTGCGGGCTCAGGAGCCGCCGTGCTCGGACCCCGTCGCCGTCTTCGAGTAGGCGTCGTGCCAGGCGGCCTTCGCTCCGGAGTCGCCGATCCGGTAGACGTCGACCACCGCGCCCACCGATACGGCCACGCAGAGCACGCCGACGACGATCCGTACGGGCAGACCGGACCAGCTCAGGCCGCCCCCCTGTCCGGGCTCGGCCGGAGCGCGCCGCCCCGCCCACCAGACGACCGCCGCCAGTGCGAACAGGCCCAGCGCCCAGGGCAGCAGCCCGTCGCCCAGCTCGGTGTGCCGACGCACCAGGGCGTCGCTCTCGACATGCCGTTCGAGCCATTCACCGGCGTGCGTGGTCAGGGGTACGGCGGCCAGGGCGACGAGGGCCAGCAGCGGCAGCAGCGGACCCAGCCGCCGGGCGGCGCGCGGCCACAGCGCGGCCGTCACCAGGGCCAGCGCGGTCAGGGGTATCAGCACGACGACCACATGGACCAGCAGGACATGGGCGGGCAGACCGTTGATCAGAGTCATCCAGGCGCTCCTGAGGGGGGACGAGGCGCGTCAGCCTGTCATGGCAAACTCTCAGTTGCCTCTCAGTCGATCAGTGGATCGGCAGGTCAGAGGGTCGGCAGGTCGACCGGGCCGGTGGATCGCGCACCTGTGGGAGCAGGGCGGATCCCGTCGCGGAGAGGGCGACCGAGCGGCGGTCGCGGTCGAGCAGGCGCACCCCGGGATCACGCGCCGGTCGTGGCGCCGGCCGGCGGCGTGCACGGCGCCGAGCCGCCCGAGGCGTGCCGGTTTCCGCCGGTCTCCCGCAGCGAAGGGAGTCCGGCCGTGAGGGAGTTCCTGGTCGAGATCACCACCACCGTTCCCGAAGGCACCAGCCAGGACGAGGTGGACCGGCGGCGAGCCGCCGAGGCCGTCCGTGCCCGGGAGTTGGCGGCCGACGGCCACCTGGCGCGGCTGTGGCGCCCGGTCGGCGAGCTGCGCAGTATCGGCATCTGGCGGGCCGCCGACGAGCACGAGCTGCACGGGAAGGTGCTCGGCACGCTCCCGTTGCGTCCGTGGATGACCGTCACCGTCACGGCGCTGGAGCCCCACCCCAACGACCCGGGCCCGACCGGCGACACATCGCGGCGGTGACACGCGAACGTCCCGTGTTTCCACGCCACTTGACGGGCCTTTGGTCCGTACCTATGGTCATCGACCAGCACTCTGTTCAAGGAGTCGCATATCGTTCACATATGAGGACGTGTCTCATGCAGGACATCCCCGCACCACGTCACCGTAAGTCCCCCCGATCCGCTCTCGCGCTCACCGCAGCGGCCGCCCTGCTGACCACCGGACTTCTCGCCTGGCCCGGAGCCCAGCGGGCACAGGCCGCTCCGGCCGCGTTCGTCCACCCCGGTGTCACCGTCTCACGGGCTCAACTCGACTTCGCGCGCACCAAGGTGCTCGCCGGCGCACAGCCCTGGAAGAGCGCGTACGACCAGATGACGGCGAGCCCGTACGCCGACCTCGGTCGCACCGCCAAGCCCCGCGCCGTCGTCGAGTGCGGGCCGTACTCCAACCCCAACTACGGCTGCACGGACGAGCGCGAGGACGCCATCGCCGCGTACACCGACGCGCTCGCCTGGTACATCACCCGTGACGACCGGTACGCGAAGAAGGCGATCGAGCTGATGGACGCCTGGTCCGCCACGCTCACCGACCACACGAACAGCAACGCGCCCCTGCAGACCGCCTGGGCGGGATCCTCCTGGGCCAAGGCCGCCGAACTCGTCAAGTACACCTACACCGGCACCTGGCCGAACGCCGGCCGGTTCGCCACCCTGCTCCGCAACGTCTATCTGCCCAAGGTCATCAACGGCTCGAACTCCAACGGGAACTGGGAACTGACCATGACGGAGGCGGCCGTCGGCATCTCCGTCTTCCTCGAGGACAAGGCCTCCTACGACTCGGCCATGGCGCGCTTTCGCACCCGCACCGCCGCCTATGTGTACCTGTCCTCCGACGGCGATCTGCCGAAGACCGTGCCGAGCCAGAACCTGAACACCCGGGACAAGATCGTCGCGTACTGGCAGGGCCAGCCCACCTTCGTGACCGGACTGACCCAGGAGACCTGCCGCGACTTCGTGCACACCGGATACGGCATCTCCTCCATCTCGCATGTGGCCGAGACCAGCCGGATCCAGGGGCAGGACCTCTACGGCACCGACGTCGGCGAGCGGTTGCGGCAGGCGCTCGGCTTCCAGGCCAAGTACGAACTGGGCACCGCGGTTCCGAGCTGGCTGTGCGGCGGATCCGTCAAGCGCGGGCTCGGCCCGGTCACCGAGGTCGGCTACAACGCGCTGCACAACCGCCTGGGCATCGCCATGACCAACACCCAGACACTCACCGAGCAGAACCGGCCGGCCGGCACCAACAACCTCTTCGTGGCATGGGAGACCCTCACCGACGGCGACAACCCCAACTGACAGCGGCAGCCACGGTACGGCGCGCCCGCTCACCGGTCGGCCGACGGGACCTCGGCCCGGTCGCCCCGTACCGCGCTGACGAACACCGCCGGATCGCCGGGCAGTTCGTCGCCGCGCCACGCCGCATGACCGTCCGGGCGCACCAGTACGAAGGACCGTTCGTAGAGGCGGGCGATCTCCTCGTCCGCCTGCGGCGCCGTGGGCCAGGACGGTCTGGCCGGTGGTGAGGCGGGCGTGGTCGAAGAGGGCCTGCCGGGCGGTGAGCCCGGAGATCGGCAGGGCGGCGGCCGTGACGTGGTCGACGTCGGCCGGGAGCGGCGCGAGGTTTCGGGCCTCGACCGCGATGTACCCGGCCAGTGAGCCGTCGCGGGTCCGGTCGGCCGGTCCGCGGACCCGCCGGCCGAGGTCGGGCCGGCGGTGCCGTAGCCCAGCTCGGTGACCACTCCGGACAGCTCGTGGCCGGGCACGCTCGGGGTGAGGCCGCTGATTCCGGCGTCGCGGTCGCGGACGGTGATGGCTCGCATGAAGGCTTCCTCCGAGCTGGGGACGCCGGGGACGCACAGGGGCGAGCGCCGTGCCCCGTGGGCGCGGGCGCCGGCCCCGTTCCCGGACCAGCCCGAAGTCAGCGGCGAGTGGACCCCGCACCCGCCTGATCTGCGCATTCAGCTCGCGAGGGCCGGAGCTCGCACCGCGACACGCCCTAGTTCACTCCTTGGGCCAGAACGCGGCGGGCCGCCTCGGCCTCCGCCGCCGGTGGAGACAGCTCGTCGAGGGTGTCGAGCTCGTCGTCCGCTTCCAGTTCCCGTTCCCAGGCCGCCGCGAGCTGTTCCTGCTCCTGGCGCGGCTTGGCGCCGACGGCCTCCCGGTGATCCGGGTCGAGGGCCGCCAGGAATCGTCCGACCGTGTCCGTCGCCATACCGTGCTCCTTGTCGCAGGGAACGGTGCGCGCCACCTTCTGGCCCACCAGGGCCGAACGGGCCCGCGCCGACCTATGGACACCACCTGGAAACATCCTGATGGCCCCGCCGCCCACCCCGCAATCGGGGCGGTGCCCGCCCGGATCAGGATGCCCCGGGGCCGCGGAGAAGTACGCGTCGGATCCCTCGGTGCCCGCGGACCGTGTACGACCCCCGAGGGCGGCGGCGAGGAGCAGTGCGGCGAGGGCCGTGAGGGCGGTGCCGCGCCAGCCGAGGGTGTCCAGGAGCGGCGCGGCGAGGGCTGTGCCGATCGCGCCGACGGTGAAGTACAGCACGAGGTAGACGCTGCTGAGGCTGCCGGACCGTGCCGGGAGGAGCGCGATGACGCGGCTCTGGTTGGCGGCCTGGGCGGCGAAGCAGCCCGCGTCGAAGAGGGCGAGTCCGACTCCGGTGACGAGCGGGCTGCCGAGACCCGAGGCGAGCAGGGCGGTGCCGACCGCGGCGGCCGGCATGCAGACGGTGATCACTGTGGCCGGGCTGTGCCGGTCGGTGAGGCGTCCGGTGAGCGGGAGTGCCGCGAAGCCGAGGAGCCCGGCCAGGCTGTACAGGCCGATGGCGCTCGGGCCGAGGGAGTGGGGCGGCTGGGCCAGTGCGAGGACCAGCGCGACCCAGACGATGTTGAAGGCGAAGTACCACAGCCCGCCGACGGCCACCGCGCGCCGCAGCTGCGGGAACTGACGCAGCAACGGAGGGAGTGCGGTGAGAGCGGCACGGTAGTCGCGGTCCGGGTGGGGACGCCGCCGGGGCAGGAGCGTCCCGGCGGCGATCGCGCCGAGCAGGGCGAGCGCGGCGAAGACGAGGAGCATCCGCCGCCATCCGAGGAGGTCGGTGAGGGTTCCGCCCGCCAGACGGCTCAGCAGGATGCCGGCCGACATACCGGCGGCCACCGTGGCGACGCCCGTCCCCCGGCGCCCGGCCGGGGCGTGCCGGCCGGCGATGGCGCTCGCCTGGGCGGCGACACTGGCGGCCGCGCCGATGAGGAGGTAGGCGGTCAGGAGCACGGTGGCGCCGGATGCGGCCGCCGCGAGCGCGAGGGCACCGGCCAGGGCGGCGAGCTGGACGCCGACCAGTCGGTTGGGCGCGAGACGGTCGGTGAGCGGCAGCAGGAGCGCGAAGCCCGTCGTGCAGCCGGCGAGCGCCGCGGTCGGCACGAGGCCGATCACGGAGAGCGGTACGTCCAAGTCGGCTGCGACGGTGGTGAGTTCGGGCTGGAGGGCGTAGTTGTTCGCTATCGCCGTGCCGGCTATGGAGGCCAGCAGGAGCGTGCCGCCGCGGGGGAGCGGGCGGGTCACGGGGTGGTGCCGCGGGTGAGCACGACGGCGTAACGGCATTCGGTGTCGGTGGTGTTGGCGAAGACGCGCTCGGCGGGCGCGCCCAGTTCGATCGTGTCGCCCGCGTCGAGTTCGTGGACCGTGTCGCCGTCGTGGAAGGTCAGCCGTCCCTCGAGGACCCAGACGACCTGCCGTACGAAGGCGAAGGCGGCGGCCGGATACGGCACGCGGGCGCCGACCGGCAGGCGGATCTCGGCGATCTCCGCGGGGAAGTGCGGGCCGGTGATCTGGCGCCGCCGGTAGCCGGTCGCGGGGTCGCGCCACTCGGCGGTGTCGGTCCCGCGGCGCACTCCCGTCACCCCCTCGGCATCGTCCTGGGCCCCTTCGGCGAGGGCGAGCAGGGACGCGACGCTGAGCTGGAACGCCGCGGACAGCTTGCCGAGGACGACGGCCGTGGGGTTGCTCTCCCCGCGCTCGATCCGGCTGATCATGGCCTGGGACACGCCGGAGGCCTCGGCGAGCTGGGCCAGCGTCCACCGGCGGCGCTCGCGCTCGGTGCGGACACGCGCGGCGATCCGCTCCACCAGGGGATCTACTATGTTGGACATGACTTCAATATACGCAAGAAGCTCGGCGGGTGTGACCGTGCGCCCCGCCCGGCCCGACGACGTGGAAGCCGTCCGCGCGATCCGCAACCACGCCGTCGAGCACTCGACGGCCCTGTGGACGCAGACCCCGCAGACCCCCGCCGAGGGGGCCACCTGGCTGGCCGCCCACCTGGAGCGCGGCTCGGCGTTCGTGGCCGAGGCCGACGGTGAGGTCGCCGGGTTCGCGGTCTACGGTCCGTGGCGGGAGCTGGAGGGGTACCGGCACACGGTGGAGAACTCGGTCTACGTCCGCGAGGGCCGGCACGGGCTCGGCATCGGATCCGCGCTGCTGGCCGCCCTCGTCACCGCCGCCCGCGAGGCCGGCCACCATGTGATGATCGCCGGTATCGAAGCCGAGAACACGGCCTCGATCCGGCTGCACGAACGGTTCGGGTTCCACCACGTCGGCACCGCGCCCGAGGTCGGCACCAAGTTCGGCCGCCGGCTCGACCTGACCCTCATGCGCCTGCCCCTGGCCTGAGCGGCATCGCGCCGCCTCGGGGAGCGCGCGGGGTGTACGAGCCCGAGAGGGCGGGAGGCCGTCTGTGCCGCGGACGTGCTGCGGGTGCGTCAGGTCGTGTGCGGGTCGTCCGGGCGCCCGTACCGAGCCGTGATCCAGTGGCGTACGACCGCCACGGGCACCCGGCCGTCGGCGGCGATCACATCCATGGGTACGCCGCTGAGCCAGGCGGTGAGCGCGGCTCGGCGCAGACTGGCGGAGCGGGCGGCGAGCCCGGCCCGCAGGGCGCTCGCCGAGCCGGCGGTGAGCCTCGGCGCGTCCGCGGCCAGCTGCCGGGCGGCCTGGCGCACGGCGTTGCGGGCGGTGCGGGTGTCGAGGCCGTTCATGCCACCGCCTCCCGCTCCGTGTCGAGGGACGCGTCGTCCAGGTGCCAGTGCAGGTCGCGCACGCCCGGTTCCAGGGAGAGGCGGGCGATGAGCTGCTCCAGGGCGCGGGCGGGGTCGCCGTTCAGGGAGACCGCGGCCCGCAGGCTGGTGCTGCCCTCGTCGTCGCGTCGCACCCTGAACCCGGTGGGCGCGAGACCGTCGGTCGCGAGGGCCTGCGAAAGGAGCGCCCGGACATGTGTCTCGTCGCCGCGCTCGCAGATCAGGTGGACCGTGGCCCGTATGCCCTCGTTGTCGGGGTCGCGCTGCGGCACGCGGTCGATCAGCCGGCCCGCGGGGCGCAGCATCATGTGCACGGCGAGCACGGTGGCCGTTCCGATGAGGCACAGCACCAGCCGGCCGGAGGCGGCGAGCACGCCGACCGCGGCCGAACACCACAGCGTGGCCGCGGTGTTGAGGCCGCGCACGCCGCCGCCCTCGCGCAGGATGACGCCGCCGCCGAGGAATCCGATGCCGGAGACGACGTAGGAGGCGACCCGGGTGGGGCTGCCGGAGTCGCCGACGGCCTCGCTGTAGAGGACGAAGAGCGTGGCGCCGACGGCCACCAGGGCGTTGGTGCGCAGCCCGGCCATCCGGGCGCGCCACTGCCGTTCGACGCCGATCAGGGCGCCGCAGGTGACGCCGGTGGCGAGACGGAGTGCGAAGTCGAAGGTGGTCAGGTTCGCCATGGGAACCTCCCGTCGCCCCGCCGCGGCGGGACAGGTCGAGGGCATGGCGCCCGTCCGGCCGTGGAGCCGGGAAGGGGGCTACCGAATGCCCGAGGAGTTGGGGGACACGGGGGTGCGGGGCCGGTTGTGGCCCGGACTACTGCTGCGATCCATGTCGCTCACCTCCTTCGGGGCTCTCCATACCTTCTCTTATATTTGCACATCCACGCAACTAGAGCGTCGCGAGGTGTCGTGTGCGTCACCGGCTACCATATTTGCATGGAAGCGCAAGTAGCGTCGTGGGACGAGGAGCGGGCCGAGCGGTCGGTGGCGGTGCTCAAGGCGGTCGCCGACCCGTCGCGCTACCGGCTGCTGTGGGCGCTGAGCGAGCGGGAGCTGCCGGTCAGCAGCCTGGCCGAGCTGATCGAGGCGCATGTCGCGGCGACCTCCCAGCACTTGGCGAAGCTGCGCGCCGCCGGACTGGTCACCTCGCGCCGGGAGGGCACCCGCATCTTCTACCGGGCCTCCGGCCCGAAGGTGCGGGCCCTGCTGGAGAGCGCGGTGCTGGCCACGGACGAGGCCGTGGCCGCCGCGGACGCCGAGTCGGCACACGTCGTGGAGGCGGCCGCCCCGCGGGAGCGGAGCGCTCCCGCGCGGGTGGCCCGGGCCCGGCGGCCGGCCACGGAACACTGACGCCTCCGGCTCAGCCCTGCCCCGCGGCGGTGACGGCCAGACGCGTGTCGTCGTTCTCGTCGAGGTGGTACTCCTGCGGCTCGGCGTCGTAGGAGTACAGCTCGGCGTAGCGGCCCCAGTCGGTGGCCGTCTCCAGCTGGCGGGTGACCTGCTCGTCCGTGAAGTGGTGGGCCAGCAGATCCCGGAAGAAGCCGGCGCGCCGCGTTCCACCGGAGTTGTTGCGCAGGCTCTTGGTGATCAGTGTGACCAGCGGGGCATGCTGGACCGCCTCGGCGAAGATCTTCTTCGACTCCTGGACATCGGCGCCCGCGAACGCCGTACCGGTGTCGGTCAGCAGCAGGTCGTCGCCGCTGAGCGTGGTGAACCCGAGCAGGTCGAGCGCGTCGACCTGGGGGAGCAGATCGTCCACTTCCAGGCCGAGTTCATCGGCGAGGTCGGCCAGATCGCACCGGCCGCCGCGGTCGAGCACCATCTCCGCGAGCCCCGACAGCCCGTCCACGCTGGCCGGGGGCAGCGGGGTGTTCGCCGGGGTGCGCTTCTCCAGCTCCAGCGCCTCGTGTCGGCCGGGGACGCGGCCCTCCTTCTGGCGGCCGGTCATGGTGCGGTAGACACGGTCGATCAGGTCCTCGAAGGCAGGCGAGTTGCGGTCCCTGGGGCGTTCCAGGCCCACCTCGAAGACCTCGCGGATCGTGCCGTAGGGCCGGGCGCCCAGGACGACGATCCGGTCGGCCATCAGCACGGCCTCCTCGATGTTGTGGGTGACCAGGACGATGGCGCGGGTGGGGAACTGGCCGGACTCCCACAGCTCCATCAGCTCGCCACGCAGATTCTCGGCGGTCAGGACGTCGAGGGCGGAGAACGGCTCGTCCATCATCAGCACGTCCGGCTCCACGACGAGGGCGCGGGCGAAGCCGACGCGCTGGCGCATACCGCCGGACAGCTCCTTGGGGTAGGCGGACTCGAAGCCGTCCAGGCCGATCAGATCGATGGCCTGCCGGGCGGCGTCCGTACGTTCGGCGGCCGGAACGCCCTTGGCCTCCAGACCCAGTTCGACGTTCTGCTGCACGGTCAGCCAGGGCAGCAGCGCGAAGGTCTGGAACACCATGGCCGTACCCGGGTTGGCGCCGGTGAGCGGGCTGCCCCGGTAGGCGACCCGGCCCGAGCTGGCGGGCACGAGACCGGCCAGGCAGCGCAGCAGGGTGGACTTGCCCGAACCCGACTTGCCGAGCAGGGCGACGACTTCACCGGCGCGGATCTGCAGGTCGATGCCGGACAGGACGGGCAGTTCGCCGTCGGCGCCGGCGTACGACTTGGTCAGGCCGACGCTCTCCAGCAGCAGCTCGCCGTCGGCGGGACGGCGGGGCCTGTCGGCGGTCAGATGGGCGAGGCCGGCGCGGGCCTGGCGGTCGGCGCGCAGGTGGCGCAGGGCGTTCAGCACCATGTCGTGCTCCAAAAGCTGGTGGGAGAGGGGGAGTTCAGAGGGAGTAGCGGGCCTCGGCCAGCCGGTACAGGCGGCGCCACAGCAGGCGGTTCAGCCCGACGACGTACAGGCTCATCACCGCGACCCCGGCGATCAGATGCGGGTAGTCGCCGCTCTCGGTGGCCTTCGCGATGTACGCGCCGAGGCCCGTGGCGGTGAGGGTGGTGCCGCCGAAGGTGACGACCTCGGAGACGATCGAGGCGTTCCAGGCACCGCCGGACGCGGTGATCCCGCCCGTGACGTACGAGGGGAAGATCCCCGGGATGATCAGCCGCCGCCACCGCTGCCAGCCGCTCACACCGAGGTCGTCCATGGCCTCGCGCAGGTCGCTGGGGATGGCCATGGCGCCGGCGATGGTGTTGAACAGGATGTACCACTGGGCGCCGAGCGCCATCAGCAGCGTGCCGCCGATGTTGATGGACACGCCGGTCCGCAGGAAGAACCACACCGCGAGCGGGAAGAGGAAGTTGGCCGGGAAGGACGCCAGCACCTGCACGACCGGCTGGGCGATCCGGGTGAGCCGCGGCGAGAAGCCGATCTTCACCCCGATCGGCACCCAGACCACGGTGGCCAGCGCGACCAGGACCACCACCCGCGCGAGGGTGGCGAGACCGAGCAGCAGCGGCTCACCGAAGACACCGAGACCGGTGCGGTCGTAGAGGTAGTGGCCGAGGTCGATCAGGCCCCACAGGATCAGCCCGCCGGCGACGGCGGTGAAGACGATGTCACCGGTGCGCTGCCGTGTGCGGTCGACGACGAGCGGGCGGTCGTCGCGGCCGAACACCCGCCCGGCGGTGCTCAGTGCGCGCCCCGCCGGCCGCAGTACCCGGCCGAGGAGTCGCGGCCAGTGCGAGCGGCGCAGGAAGTCCAGGACGAAGGACCGCTGCACCTCGCTCGCCTCGGACTGCTCGTTCTTGAACTTCTCCGCCCAGGCGGTCAGCGGCCGCCAGAACAGGAAGTTCACGCCGATCACCATCACGGCCATGGTGAGGATGGCCCAGCCGACCTTGCCCAGATCGCCGTCGGCGATCGCGGCGCCGGCGTAGGAGCCGACGCCGGGCAGCGCGTACTGCTGGTTGTTGACGCTGATCGCCTCCGAGGCCACCAGGAAGAACCAGCCGCCGCCGAAGCTCATCATGCCGTTCCAGACCAGGCCGATCATCCCGGCCGGCACCTCCACCTTCCAGAACCGCATCCAGCGGGTGAAGCCGAACGACCGTGACAGCTCGTCCAGTTCACGCGGCAGGGAGGTCAGGGACGAGTAGAAGCCGAACGTCATGTTCCACGCCTGCGAGGTGAAGATCGCGAAGATCGACGCGCACTCCAGTCCCAGCATCGAGCCCGGGAACAGGGCGATGAACCCCGTCACCGCCACCGTCAGGAAGCCCAGCACCGGCACCGACTGCAGGATGTCCAGCGTCGGGATGAGGATCCGTTCGAGCCTTCTGCTCTTCGCGGCGGCGTAGGCGTAGCAGAAGGTGAACGCGATCGACAGCGTCAGCGCGGCGAACATCCGCAGCAGCGAGCGCGCCGCGTCGTACGGCAGCTGAGTCGGATCGGTGTCCACCCTGACGTTCTGGTGGGTGTTGAAGGCCACGGTGGTGCCGTGCCCCACGCGGAGCACCACATAGAGAATCACCAGGACCGCGGCGGCCACCGCCGCGTCCACCCAGGAGAACTGGGACAGGCGTCCGGGCAGCCTCGCCACCAGCGGTGTACGTTCCACCGTCTCGGCAGGCTTGTTGTCCGTACGGATCGACATCACGAAGACCTCCGCCCCCACTCTGGGCACGCCGGCATGTCCGGCCCCGGCGGGCGCACCGACGGCAGGACAGGGGTCACCCAGGCAGCATGGGAAATACAGGTAAGTAGGAAGGGCCCGCCCGGTCGGCTGCGGCCGCCTCAGCGAGACGGACGGCCGTGCCCGGCGCGGGAAGCGGGGGCCGAGGGGCCCCGGTCGGTCAAAGTCAGCGAATGCCCCGGAGGCAGCGCGGACTGGGAGGGTCTGCACCCATGGCTGCCTCCGTTCCGTGATGTGGCTCCGCCCCGGGCGCGCTCGGCGCGCACAGGACCCGACTCCAAGAGTGTGCCCGTTGTTGCGTCGATGCGCAAATAGCCGGACGGGGTCTCGGCTGCGGACGCCGAGGATCGGAGGAAGAGGATCAGAGGAAGCTGACCCCCTGGGCGAGCGAGAGTCCGGTGGAGTAGTTGATCGTGTTGGTGGCCGAGCGCATGTAGGACTTCCAGGCGTCGGAGCCGGACTCGCGGCCGCCGCCGGTGTCCTTCTCGCCTCCGAAGGCGCCGCCGATCTCGGCTCCGGAGGTGCCGATGTTGACGTTGGCGATGCCGCAGTCGGAGCCGGCGGCCGACAGGAAGATCTCGGCCTCGCGCTGATCACGGGTGAAGATGCTGGACGACAGCCCCTGCGGGACGTCGTTGTGCAGGGCGATCGCCTCCTCCAGAGTGTCGTAGGTGAGGACGTAAAGGATCGGTGCGAAGGTCTCCTCCCGTACGACGTCGCTCTGTTCGTCGACGCGGACGAGGACGGGCTCGGTGTACGCGGCCGCGGGCGCCGCCTCGGCGAGGCGCCGGTTTCCACCGGCGAGGATCTTGCCGCCCTGCGCCTGGACCCGGGAGAGGGCATGGCGCATGGCGTCGAGCGCGGCCGTGGAGATCAGCGGGCCGACGAGTGTGGTGTCGTCGAAGGGATTGCCGACGGGGAGCCTGGTGTAGGCGCCGGTCAGCCGCTCGACGAGGGTGTCGGCGATGTCGCGGTGGACGATGAGGCGGCGCAGGGTCGTACAGCGCTGGCCCGCGGTGCCGGCCGCGGCGAAGACGATCGCCGGGACGGCGAGGTCCAGGTCGGCGGAGGGGGCGACGATCGCGGCGTTGTTGCCGCCGAGTTCCAGCAGGCTGCGGCCGAAGCGGGCGGCGACGCGCGGGCCGACCTCGCGGCCCATGCGGGTGGAGCCGGTGGCGCTGACCAGGGCGACGCGCGGGTCGTCGACGAGCCTCTCGCCGACCGCCCGGTCACCGAGGAGCAGCCGGTGCACATCACGCGGCGCGCCGACCTCGTCGGCGGCGCGCTCCAGCAGACGCGCGCAGGCCAGGGAGGTCAGCGGCGTCAGCTCCGACGGCTTCCAGACCACGGTGTCGCCGCAGACCAGGGCGACGGCGGTGTTCCAGGACCACACGGCGGCGGGGAAGTTGAAGGCGGAGACGACACCGACCACGCCGAGCGGATGCCAGGTCTCGGCCAGCCGGTGGCCGGGGCGTTCGGAGGCGATCGTACGGCCGTACAACTGCCGGGACAGACCGACGGCGAAGTCGCAGATGTCGATCATCTCCTGGACCTCGCCGAGCGCCTCGGAGCGGATCTTGCCCGCCTCGATGGTGACCAGGTCGGCCAGGTCGCCCTTGTGCTCGCGCAGCAACTCACCCAGGCGGCGCACGAGTTCACCACGGTGCGGGGCGGGCGTGGTGCGCCAGGCCAGAAAGGCCGTGCGGGCGGCGGCGACGGCCGCTTCGGTGTCGGCGTCCGTGGCGGCCGCCAGCCCGAAGAGCTGCCCGCCGGTGAGGGGCGTGCGGGCGTGGAGACCGTCCCCCTCGGCCACGTCGACGCCGATGTGCCGCAGGGACGTACGGGCACGGGCGCGCAGCTCGTCCGTGCCGGGCAGTGCGGTGCTGGTCATGGCGGTCCTTGAGGGGTGAGGGGTCAGCGGAGGATGCCGGTGAGACCGAGTGCGCGGGCGACCTCTTCGAGGGAGCGGTTCTGCTGCCGCTCGTAGAGGACGAAGGGGTCCAGGACGTCGCGGCCGATGACGCCGGAGAGCCAGTCGGCGTCGTGGACGGCGCCCTGCCGGTCGTTGTCGCGGCTGCCCCGGCCGCTGAGGTTGGACTGGAAGATGCCGGCGGCCGAGCGGGGCAGGAAGTCCTCGTGGACGAGGGGCTCGGCGCACACCCAGCCCTGCCGCACCAGTGCGCCGAGACCGGCGGGCGGTCGGCTGCCGTCGCGCGGCCGGTCGGGGCCGGGCCGGTAGGTGAAGTAGGCCAGCCCCTCGGCGGCGAGTTCCTGTTCGCTGCCGGGCATGTGCCGCTCCCACACCGCGCGCGCGATGTCACCGCGGGCCTCCCCGGGGTTCTGGGCGGCCTGCTCGGCGACACGGTCGAGGAGGCCGTCGTACAGGGCGCGGCCCTGGCGGGTGAGGGCGATGCCGCGGGCTTCGACCTCGCCGAAGCGGACCCGCAGGGCGCCGGTGACGACGTCGCCGTCCGGGGTGCGCATCGCTCGGGGTTCGGCCAGGGCCCGGAAGGAGGTCTGACGCAGCAGGACGTCGGGGCCCTTCCAGGCCGGTGGGCCCTGGATGGTGTCGATCATCTCGATTCCGCGCTCGGTCATCCTCCGGTGCAGCTCGTCGATGTCCAGGACGCGCGGGGTGAGGTGGTTGATGTGGGTGCTGCGCACGCCGCCGATGTCCGCGGCGACGGCGGAGATCCGCTCCAGGGTCTCGTACCAGGCCTGGTCGACCGGTTCGGCGGACAGCTCGAAGGCCGCCACGGCGAGCCGCAGGAACCGCTCGGCCTGCTCCTCGGGCAGCTCCCGCTCGGCGGCGGCACGGTCGGCCAGCGCGAGCAGCTCGGGTGGGAAGAGTTCGCGAGCGGCGAGGAAGGCCTCCAGCCGCGCGCGCAGATCGGCGTCGAAGAAGCGCGGGTGGGCGGGGGTGAGCAGGGAGGTGAACACCCGGAAGGGGTTGCGTGCCAGTTCCTCGCCGTCGACCGGCCGGAAGGCGGTAGAGACGACGGGGACGGCGCTGGCCGCGGCCTCCCGCAGATCGTAGAAGCCGACCGGGTGCATGCCGAGCGCGCCGAAGACGCGGGCGACCTGGCGCAGTTCTCGCGGGGTGCCGACGCGGATGGCACCGTGCCGCTCGGCGGTCACCCGGCCGATGGACCCCAGGCGTTCGGCGTCGGCTCCCCGGGCCCGCAGGACATCCTCGTTGACCTCGCGCGAGACGTCGACGAGCGTGGTGTAGGAGGGCACTTCCCGTCCGTACATCCGCGACAGGCGCTCCGCGAACGCGGCCCGCAGCCGCCACTGACTGATCATCGCCATGGTTCGGCCTTTCGGTCGGGGTTCACACCACGTGGGCTTCGGGGCGGGCGCCGGCGCCGGGGCGGAACCGGTCGGCGCCGAGCGGGGAGACGTCGGTGAACGGCTCGCGCTCCAGGTACAGATCGCGTACGACCTCCCCGACCGCGGGCGCCTGCAGGAAGCCGTGACCGGAGAATCCGGTGGCGTAGAGGAAGCCGGGCAGCTCGTCGGAGCGGCCGATCAGCGCGTTGTGGTCCGGCGTGTCCTCGTACAGGCCCGCCCATCCGTCGCCCGTGCGCATGTCGGCCAGGGCGGGGGCGCGGTCCCGGGCGACCGAGCGGAACATCTCCAGCCAGTGCGGGGTCCAGGTGGTGTCGAAGCCGTCCTGCTGACCGGGGTCGGCCAGCCCGAACAGCAGGCCGTCGTCGCTGTTGTGGAAGTAGGCCGTGGAGGAGAAGTCGATGGTGAACGGGATGCGCGGGGCGGGCGGTACCAGCGGCACGGTGAACGCCAGCTGCCGTTTCACGGGCCGTACGGGCAGGGCGATGCCGGCCATGGCGCCGATCCGCGCCGACCAGGCCCCTGCCGCGCAGATGACGGTGGGGCACGCGATGCGGCCGTGGCCGGTGCGCACACCGACGACGCGGTTCCCGGCCGTGTCGATGCCGAGGACCGGGGTGCGGGTGGCGAGGGTGACGCCGGAGCGGGCCGCGGCCCGCGCGTAGCCCTGGACGACCAGGGCGGGGCGGGCGTGTCCGTCGGCGGGGGAGTACGCGGCGGCCACCAGACCGCCGGTGCCGAGGTAGGGGCACAGGTGCCGGGCCTCGTCGGGGCTGATCATGCGGCTCGGCACGCCGAGGCTGTTCTGCAGCTCCACCGCGGCCGCGAAGTCGTGCGCCTGCTGTTCGCCGTCGAGCAGGAAGAGGTAGCCGACGGTGTCGAGCCGGATGTCGGCGCCGGGCCGGCGGTGGAAGTCCTGGTAGGCGCGCAGGCTGCGGCGGCCCAGCTCGATGTTGAGCGGATCGGAGAACTGGGCGCGGACGCCACCGATCGGCTTGCCCGAGCTGCCGCAGCCGAGGTCGCCGCGCTCGACGACCACGATGTCGCGCACGCCGGCCTCGGCGAGATGGAACGCGATGCTGACGCCCATGACGCCCCCACCGACGATCACGACATCGGCGCGGGCCGGAACGGCTCGGAAGGCGGAGGAGGACAACGGGCCACTCCCTTCCAGAGGCCACCGCGACGGACGGGGCCCAGGTCCGGGCGGCGGCGGGACGGTCGGTGACAGGGGATGCCGATCAGCTGTCTCCGCGTCATCGTGCAGCAAGCCGACCGTTGACGTCCATCAACCGTCCATGGCGTTGACCTTTTAGGGTCGCTGTACGGACTCCTGCGGGTCGGGCCGTTCGCCACGGCCGCGGCTGAGATCCTGCCCCCGGCCCTCGGCCGGATGCGCGAGAGGCATCCGGGTGTGATCGTGCGCAGCCGGGACATGGACGTGGACGAGGTGTACGACGCGGTCGTCGGCGGACCCCGCTCGCCGACGCCGCCGGCCTGGGCTGGATCCTGCCGTCGGCCGACACCTGCTGCGGCTGCGGCCGTCCCGCCTCGATGTGCTGGAGCTGCGGGAGACGCTGGAGCGGCACGTCGTGGTGGTCTTCCGCTCCTTCGCCGAGCACCGGCCGACGGTGGCGGCCCTGGTCGACGTCCCGGCCGGGACCGCCCGTGACGGTCAGCCGCCGTCGCGCACGGCGGCCAGGCCGTTGAAGGCACCGACATAGGCGGTGCCGTCGGGCCCCAGGGTGATCGGCGCCCAGTTGTTGTCGTAGCCGACGCCGGTGCCGACGAGCTGCTTCCAACGGGTCCGTCCCGTGCGGAAGTCCACGGCGGTCAGATACCAGGCGTCGATGCCGAGCCGGTCGGGATCCTTGGTGTACAGGTAGATCAGCCCGTTGCCGGTCGACAGCTTCGGCACGACGGACGGCGACCGCTCGGCGCTCTCCCACACGGTGTCGCAGCCGCTGCCGTCCGGGCGGACGTCGATGCGTGTGACCCCGCCGACGACGCTGCGGCCGAAGGTGAGCGAGGTGATGTTCTCGTAGCCGTAGTTGTTCTCGACCACGAGGCTGTCGCCCCAGCTGATCATGGAGTTGTCCGTCGTCGACGCACCCGAGCCGAAGACGGGGATCTCGCACACCAGCCGCCGGGCGGCGGGGACGTCCGCGCCGCGCCGGTAGACCAGTACGTGCATACGGTCGTCGGCGTTGTCGGTGACGGCGACGTAGCGGCCGCCGTCGCCGAAGATGTCCGGGGTGGTGCCCGAACCCTGGTTCACCGAGCCGGGCTTGGTGCCGGTGCCCCGGTCGTAGGTCTGCCGCCACACCACGGTCGGTGTTCCGTCCGGCGCGGCGGTGAATTCGTACAGCGCGTGGTCGGAGACGATCGACACGCCGTCGGCGGCGACGGAGAAGGAGTTCTGGATCTCCTCGCCGTCCAGACGGATGGAGCGCACGGTGCCGGTGGCGGGGTCGACGGTGCCGATACGGCCCTGCCGGGTGACCCACCAGATCCGGCCCTGCCAGTCCGGCATGACGGAGGTGACGGGGTCACAGGTCCCGCTGGGGTGCAGATTGGTCCAGGTCACGCAGTCGTGGGGGACCTGCGAGGTCAGGTCCCAGTCGTCGGCGACGGTGAACTCCCAACTGCCGTCCGGCTTTTGCGTGTGGGCGAGACGCAGGATGTGCTGCCGGGAGTCCGCGAGCACCAGCCGGTCCTCGTTGTCGAGGTACGAATAGGCGCCGCCGGACGTGTCCTTGAAGATCTTCGAGAAGTCCAGCCGGGTGATCGCCTCCACCGTGGACGGGCGCTGCGGCAGCTTGTACTCGGCGAGCGTCGCGAGGGTGTGCGGGTCGAGCAGCTTGACCAGGAAGCCGCTGAACGTCCCGCAGACGGTGACGATCCGCCCGGCCCGGTCGAAGGTCACCGTGGCGCACTCACCGCCCAGCAGCGCCATCCGCTCGCTGCCGACCTTCGGGTGATCACCCAGCGGACCCGGCCACGGGTACGTCGCGCTGCCCCAGCTGTCCGCGTGCATCCCGGACCGGCCGTTCGCCGCGAGATACGGGTTGTGCGGGGGCTGCGCCCCGGGCAGCGGCTGGGCCGCGGCCGGGGCGCCGGAGTACGCGTCGACCAGACGGTGGCCCGGGGCCTCGGGTATCGGATCGGCCGACGCGGGCACGGGCCCGGCGACGACCGTCCCCGTGACCACGGCCACGGCGGCGGCCGCGGCACGGCTGAACGTCCAGCGGGACATACGGCTCCTCGGAATGCTGAAGACATGGGGTCGCGCCGCCGCGACCTTAGGAGCGAGCCGCCGAAGAGTCCATGGAAACGTGAGGATTGTTCACGATCCCGCAATGGCCGACTCAGGTGGGGTCCGTGGTCCGGGCGAGGGCGGCCAGGGTTTCGAAGTCCCAGGTGAGCGCGCCCGAACGGAGGTCGGACGTGACCGCGTCGAGCCAGTTCAGCTCCGCGATCAGGACCGCGCGGCGGTACTCGTCCTCCAGCATCGTGACCCGGGGCAGCGCGAGTTGGCGGGCTCCTTCGGCTGCGGACTCCAACTCGCCGAGCCGGGCGCGCACTTGGGTGGCGCGAGCCGACAGATCGGCCTCGACCTCCTGTGGCAGCAGCATCATCGTGAACGAGAGCGCCGCCGGGAACTCCGGGTACTCCGCCCGGGGTGCGACCAGCATCTCCCGCAGCCACTCGCGCGTCGCCGCACGGCCCGCGCCGGTCACCTCGTAGACCGTGCGTTCCGGGTACTGCTGATCCCGGCTCGTCTCACGCACGGCGATCAGCCCCGCCGCCAGCAGCCGGTCGATGGTCCGGTACAGGCTCGCCCGCTGGCTGACGTTGACGACCTGGTCCTTCCCCCACTGCTTGATCAGCCGCTGGATGCCGTACGGATGCAGCGGCCGCAGGTGCAGCAGCGAGAGGACGGTGAGGCCGAGAGGGGAACTGCGCATGTCCGGAGCCTACCGGAACTGATCACAAGGGAACTAGTTGACGAGATACTAGTTTCATTGCAACTATGAAGCCATGACGACAGCGACTCCGCTCGAGTCCGCCGAGCGCATCCACGCGGACCACACCACCGTCAAACACCTGGGCCACTGGACCGAGGCCACCGCATTCGACGTGCGCGCCCGCCGCGCCGGCGTCGTGCTGGACCTCCGCTCGCCGCGGATCGGCTGGGACGAGCCGGTCACCGTACGGCTGGATCTCGTGTCCGCCGCAGTCACCCTGCTGCTGCCCGACGCCGTCACCGTGGACGGCTGGGACCTGGCCTTCGTCCGCCGCGGGCGTGTGAAGGACGCGCGGCCCGGTGCCGGACCGGCACGGCTGCGGCTGGTCGGAAAGGCCACCGACGGCGAGATCCGGATCCGTCGCGGCGGCACCGCCCAGCTCACCGCCATGTGCTCGCGTGCCTACCTCGACGACCTGCGCCGCGCCCACCGCGAGGGCGGTCTGCCCGTCGTCGACGACCCGACCCGTGAAGGGACCCGCTGACATGACCCGCACCCGTACCGCCGTCGTCGTGGGCGGCGGCATCGCCGGCCCCGTCGCGGCACTCGCACTGCGCCGGGCCGGGATCGAGGCCGCCGTGCACGAGTCCCATACGGCGACCGCCGACGGCATAGGCGGAGGCCTGGGCGTCGCGCCCAACGGCCGGGCCGCACTCGATCTGGTCGGCCTCGGCCGGGTCGGCGCCCCGATGAACGCCATCGTGCTGCAGAACCACAAGGGCAGGACCATCACCGAGATCCGCCAGCCCATGGAGTTCAGCTGGCGCGCCGATCTGTACCGGCGGCTCTACGACCTGGCCCTGAGCGAGGGCGTCGCGGTGCACCACGGCCATGAGCTGGTCGACGTCCGCGAGAGCGCGACCGGTGTGCGGGCCGTCTTCGCCGACGGGACCACCAGCGAGGAAGCCGACGTGCTGATCGGGGCGGACGGTCTGCGCTCCACGGTGCGCCGGCTGATCGACCCCCGGGCGCCCCAGCCGCGCTACTCGGGACTGCTGGGCTTCGGCGCCCGGGTCGAGGGCGCCGGACTGCCGCCCACCGGGGACCGCATGTACATGGCCTTCGGCCGCCGGGCGTTCTTCGGCTACCAGTCCTTCGACGACGGCACCGGTGTCTGGTTCGCCAACCTCCCGCACCCCTACCTGACATGGCAGCAGGTGCGGCAGACCTCGAACGAGCAGTGGCTGCACCGGCTGGGCGAGGCCTTCGCCGGGGACACCGTCCCCGCCCTGGACCTGCTGCGGCGCACCCCGCCCGAGGACCTGCTCGCCGTCGGCCCCATGGAGGACCTTCCGCATGTCCCGCACTGGCATCGCGGCCGCGCGGTGCTGGTGGGCGACTCCGCCCACGCCACCTCCCCCAGCTCCGGCCAGGGTGTCTCGCTCGCCGCGGAGAGTGCCGTGGAACTCGCCCGTGCGCTGCGGGATCTGCCGTACCCGCAGGCGTTCGCCACCTATGAGCATGCCCGCCGCGCCCGAGTCGAGCGAGTGATCGCCCAGGGCGCCCGCAGCAACACCGGCAAGACGGCCGGGCCGGTGGGCCGGGTGGTCCGGGACGCCCTCCTGCCCCTGTTCGCCCGCCTCGCCACCCCCGAGAAGATGGCCTGGCAGTACGACCACCGGATCCGCTGGGAGGACCCTGTCGCCGCGTGACGCGCCCCCCAACGGACGCCGCACGACCGGGCGTTGCCGACCCCGCGCCGCACGCGGGCGCGGCGGACAGGGCAGGACCGGCTGACGCGGGACCGATGTGTCACCGGACGGGCCGGTGGACGGCCCGGTGGACTGCCGGGCGGGTGCGAACACGACGGCGCCCTGATGCGCGGCCGTGCTCCTCACTAGACTTCCCGTGACGGCGCCCCCGCCGACCAGGCGGTTCCCGGTGCCGATGCCCGGAACGAGGAGGACCGCGAACATGCGTGAGCTGGCGGACACGGCACGGCAGTGGGTGGCACAGGGGCGTACGGGCGTGCTCGCTCGCCCCCTCACCGAGCAGGGCTTCGGCCCCCGGCACCCCGCCGACGCGCTCCTGATCGACCAGGACGGACAGTGCCACGGCACCCTGTACCGCGGTGTGTTCGACGAGTACCTGGCCGCGGAGGCCGCCGCCATGCCCGCAGGCCGCACCGCGTGTGTGCGTGCGGTGGCCGTCCACGACGACGGGGTGAAGCAGGCGGGCATGACCTGCGGCGGCCAGGCCGAGGTGCTGCTGCAGTCCCTGCAGACCGTGCCCGCCCGCTGGTGGGACCTGCTCGCCGAGGGCGCCGACGCCGCCCTGATCAGCCGGCTGGACGAGGCACAGACCCGCGTGACCAGCACCGTGGCGACGACGGCGGCACAGGAACCGCAAGGCGAGGACGGGCCCGCCCAGGCCGTCGCACGCGCTCGTGAACTGCTCCACCGCCGCCGGGCCGGCCGGGACGCCCGCTACACGGACGACGGACTCGTCCTCATCGAGACGTTCCCGGCCGTACCCCACCTGGTCATCGTGGGCGGCGGCGAACTCGCCGACCTGCTCACCGCGCAGGCCCGCCTGCTGGGCTGGCACGCCACGGTGGAGTCCGCCGCTCAGGAAGCCGTCCGACGGCTCGCCGAACGCCCGGCCGCCGCCTGCCTGATCGTCCTCAGCCATGAACCGGACGTCGACATCCCCGTCCTGTCCGCCGCGCTGACCGGCGACATCCCCTACGTCGGCGCGCTGGGCTCACGCCGCACCCAGGCCCGGCGCGCCGAGGGTCTCGCCAGGGCGGGCCTCGACGAGACACACGTCAAGCGCATCCACGGCCCCATCGGCCTCGACCTGGGCGCCCGGACCCCGGCCGAGACGGCGCTCGCCGTCTGTGCCGAGGTGCTCGCCGCCCTCGACGGGCGCGAGGCCCGTGTGCTGCGCGAGGCCGCCGGGCCGATCAACGCCTGACCGGACCGTTCGCTCCCGCCTGCCCCCGGGCGCAATTGCATGGCGGCACGGCGAGAGACGTGCGCGAATACGGGCCTCCTCCGGCTTCTGTTGTCTCATCTGCGTTTGTCGGTTCCTGCTGTCCGGGTACGGACGAGCGGGAGGTGATGGGCCGGTGATCCAGATCGTGGAGCACACAGCGCAGGCGGGGTCCCGCGCCGTCGACGCCGCGCTCGGCTCGGCCGGGCTGCCGGTCCGGGTCTGCCGGACCTGGGCAGGTGACCGCGTCCCGGACAGCGTCGACGCCATGGTGGCCCTGGTGGTGCTGGGCGAGTCGGCCGCCGCCCACCGGGACGTCCCCGGACACGGCGCCGAACTGGCCCTGCTGCGGGCCGCACTGGAGGCCGAGGTGCCCGTGCTGGCCATGTGCCTGGGCGCTCAGCTGCTGGCGATCGCGGCGGGCGGTGTCGTCCGGCCCGGCACCGGGGCGCGGATCGGCTGGGGGGAGGTGCGGACGACCGCCGCCGCACACACGGACCCGCTGTTCGCGACCGTGCCCGAGCGGCTGCGGGTCCCCCATCCGCACAGCGGCGGCACGATGGACCTACCCGCGAGGACGACGCTGCTGGCGTCCTGCGACCACCACCCGGCGCAGGCGTTCCGGATCGGCGGCTCGGCCTGGGGGATCCGCTTCCCCTGGGACCCGGACCCGGCGGAGTCGGCGTCGGCGGAGTCGATGGCACGGGCGAGCCTCGCGCGGCACCGCGACGCCCTGTTCACGTGCTTCGCCGCGTTCGTCGCGCAGCGGGCCGAGCGGACGGCGACGCGCGCGTTCTTCACCCGACGGGCGGCCACCTGGGAGGAACGCTTCGCCGACGACACCCCCCGGTACACGGCGGCCGCCGAGCGGATGGAACTGCGCCCCGGCCAGCGCGCCCTGGACGTGGGCTGTGGCACCGGCCGTGTCCTGCCCGCGCTGCGCGCCCAGGTCGGCGACGGGGGAACGGTCCTCGGAGTCGACCTCACCCCGGCGATGCTCACGGCCGCGGTGCGCGAAGGCCGCGCGGCGGACGGCTCCTTGCTGCTGGCCGACGCCTGCCGGCTGCCGCTGCCGGCCGACGCGGTCGACGCAGTCTTCAGCGCGGGCCTGCTCGACCACGTCCCCGACCCCGCGGCGGCACTGCGCGAGTGGGCCAGAGTGACCGTGTCCGGCGGCGTCCTGCTGCTGTTCCACCCCTCCGGCCGCGCCGAGCGCGCCGCCCGCCACGGCCGGCCCCTCGACCCCGCCGATCCGCTGGCCGAGGACAACCTGCGGACCGCACTGCTGGCCACCGGCTGGCATCTGACGCACTACGAGGACGCCCCCCGCCACTTCCTGGCACGCGCCGGGCGGCGTGCCCGCGCCGACCATCCGGTGCGCGAGGTCCGCCACGAGCGGATCGACGGCGCGGCCCCGGGCCTCCCGGAGAAGGTGATCCGCGCTCTCCTCGGGAGACAGGGCCGCGGTACGGAGGGTGTTGCGGTACCGGCACACGTCGATGCCCGGTGCGAGAACGACGAACAGGCCCCGTCGAGCCGGGCCGAGCGGGGCAGACGCTCGGCGATCAGTCCGGTCACCGTCGACTTCCCGGCCCCGGCCCCGAGGGACATCAGGCGCGCAGGAGCCGCAGGTCGACGGCGTCGGCCATGGCCCGCATGCCCGCGTCGCCGGGGTGGAGGTGGTCGCCCGAGTCGTAGGCCGGGGCGAGGGCGGCCGGGTTCGCGGGGTCGCGCACGGCCCGGTCGAAGTCGATGACGCCGTCGAAGGCGCCGCCGGTGCGGATCCAGCGGTTGACGGCCTGCCGGATCGCCTCGGCGGCAGGCGTGTAGTAGCCGTTGCCCTCGTCGGGCATCAGGGTCGCGCCGATGACGCGGACGTGGGCGGCGTGCGCCTCGCCGATCAGCGTGCGGTAGCCGTCGACGAGGTCCTGGGCGGTCAGCGGCTGTCCGTCGGGCCCGGCGTTGTTGCCGATGTCGTTGATGCCCTCGAAGAGGATCACGTCCTTGACGCCCGGCAGGCCGAGCGCGTCGTGGCCGAACCGCTTCAGGGCGCTGACCCCCTGCCACAGGTTCGGGACGTCGGTGAGGACGCGGTTGCCGCCGATACCGGCGTCGACGACACTCAGCCGCTGCGGGCCCGGTCCGGCACCCAGTCGGCGGCCGAGGAAGTCGGGCCAGCGGGTGTAGGTGCCCGTCGAGGAGTGGTAGCCGTCCGTGATGGAGTCGCCGAAGGCGACGACCGTGCCCCGTGCGGTCGTTGACACGACGTCCAGCCCTGCCAGGTAGTACCAGGAGGTCGTGGTGGTGCCGAACGCGTCGGCGCCGTCGTCACCGGTGTGGTTCCCGGCGGCGAGGTAGGTGGTGTCGAACGCGTCGGAGTGCCAGGTCGACATGCCCGTGGTGCCGGGCACATAGACACTGACGAGCAGGTTCTCCCCGGCGGCCACCGAGATCGGGACGACGTCGCTGACCGACTCCGTGCCGGCGGGGATCGTCACACGGCCGGACGCGCCGAAGGTGACGTTCCGCGTGGTGCCGCGCACCGCCTCTCCGCCGCTCGCCTGGACGGCCACGTCCACGGCGCCGATGTCGAGCGGGGTGGCGCTGTACCGGTTGGACAGGGTGATGCGTGCGCCCGAGCCCGAGATGCTGCTGTGCACCACCATCCGGATGGTCCGGTCGTCGAAGGACGGGCCGCCGGTCGTCATGCTGGGCGCCCAGGCGCTGACCCGGGTGCCCCTGCCCTGCGCCGACGACGTGGCGGCGCCGGCCGCGTGCGCGGTGCTCGGCGGAACGACCGCCAGGGCCAGTCCGGTCACCGCGCCCAGCAGGGACAGCAGGGACCTGCGCCACGGTCGTCGACCCGCCGCCGTTCTTCCCATGTGCGGGGACATCCTCGATCTCTCCACTCTTCTCGTCGGGGCCTTCTTTTCGTCGGGGCCTTGCGGCTGTGTCTGACGACCCGATCTCAGGCGAAGCCGCCGAGCGTGACGGAGCCACCGGGCCTGAGGCTGATCCGGCGCGAGGTGCCGCCCGCGACCACGGTCGTGTCACGGCCGCCGACGCTCTTCAGCGTCACCTGCGTGATCCTGCCGTTCTTCCATCTGAGGTCGGCGACGAAGCCGCCGCGGACACCGACGCCGGACACCGACCCGGATGCCGCCCACGCGGCGGGCAGTGCGGGCAGCAGTTCCACGTGGCCCGGCCGCGAGTAGACCAGCATCTCGACGATCGCGGAGGGGGTGCCGAAGTTCGCGTCGATCTGGAAGATGCCGCGGCCTTGTCCCATGTCCATGATGTCGAACAGGTTCGGCGCGGTGCCGTTGCCGCCGCTCACCGACGGCTTCAGGTTGGTGACGACGAGCTGGTACGCCTTCTCCGCGTCCTTCAGCCGCGACCAGCACAGGCTGCGCCAGGCGTTGGACCAGCCGTAGCTGTTCATGCCACGGGCGGTCAGCAGGGCCGTCGCGCCGGCGAGTATGTCCTTCGGCGTGGAGTCGTCCGGGCGGATCCGGTCGCCGGGGAACAGGCCGAAGAGCGGCGAGAGGTGCCGGTGCGTGGTCTCGCCGAGGTTGTCGGGCGACATCCACTCCTCCAGCCAGCCGGTCTTGGGACTGACCACGGGCAGGTACAGGCGTCGGCGCAGACCGTCGACCGTCGCGCCGTAGGAGGTGTCCCTGCCGAGCACCCGGGTCGCGGTGAGGTAGTTGCCGAACAGGTTCCACACCAGTTCCTGGGCGTAGGTGATGCCCTTGGCGTCCAGCGGCCCCTGCTCGGGAGACCAGTCGCTGTCGGCGATCAGGACCTCGCGCGAGGCTCCGGAGCCGTCGGTGACGGTCGTGGCGATCAGACGCGCCTCCCAGAACTCCACGGCTCCCTTGACGAGCGGGTAGATCCTCTCCAGGTAGGCGCGGTCCTGCGTGTACTCGTAGTGCTCGAACAGGTTGTGGCACAGCCAGGCATTTCCCGCCGGGTGCCACCACCAGCCACCACCGCCGTAGGGGTTGGTGGAGATGGCCACGGTCCAACCGGCGATCTTCCCGCTGGAGTTGCGGTACCGGTTGGTCGCGCTGTTGAACAACCTCTGCGTGACGTCCGTCCAGGACGGCAGCTGAGCGAGGCAGTAGTCGGCGAACGCGTCGAAGCAGCCGGACAGGCCGGTGCGATCGGCCATCCAGTAGTTCATCTGGACGTTGATGTCGGTGTGGTAGTCGCCCATCCAGTCCGGGGCGTTGCCGTCCAGCCACGGTCCCTGCAGACCCATCGGCAGGCCGCCCCGCGACCCCGAGATCATCAGATAGCGGCCGAACTGCAGGTAGGACGCCTCGAGTTCGGGGTCCGGGACATTGTCCCGGTAGCGGGCCTGGACCCGCTGCCAGGTGTCCAGCCCGCGTTGCGAGGCCGACGACGTACCGAGGTCGATGTCCAGTTGCTCGAACGCCGGGCGGAAGTCGGCGACATGGGTGCGCAGCAGGGTGTCCACGGAGTGGCCGGCCGCGTCGAGGACCTTGGTGCGCGCGAGGTGCTCCGGGTCCACGGACGGATCGCGGAAGCCGGCGTCCGCGTCGGGAGCGTAGTCGGTGCCGCCGCTGACCACGACGGTGAGGTCCTTGCAGCCCGTGAAGGAGATCGCTCCACCGTCGACGGCGACCGTGCCGGTGCTGCTGCGGGCCGTGACGGCGGCGCCGTACGTGAGCCCGTTGGCGAGGGAGGCGCCGAACGAGGCGCAGCGCCCCGTGCCGGTCGCGGTGGTGGACTCGCCGTGGGTGCCGGCGAGGGAGACGGTACCGGTGTATGTGCCGCCGCCCTGCTGGGAGAAGTGCAGGACGATGACGTCGTCGGGGCGGCTGGCGAAGATCTGCCGCCGATAGGTGACCCCGGACAGCTCGTACGACGCGGTCACCAGGCCCTGGGCCAGGTCCAGGGTGCGGCGGTAGCCGTCGACGGAGCCCAGGTCGTGCCCGGGGATGTCGACGGTGAGCTCGGCCAGCAGGGTCAGTGAGCCGAAGTCGTCCCGGCCGTAGGGGAATTGGCCGTCGCTCTGCAGGGTGTCGTTGAGACCGCCGGTCCACAGCGTGGCGTCCGTGATCATCAGCAGTTCACCGGAGGGGTCGTTGCCCGCCAGTGCTCCGAGGCGGCCGTTCCCGACCGGAAGGCCCTGCTGGATCATCGAGCCGGAGGAGGCGGGGGCCTGCCACCACAGCTGGTTCCTCGCGGCGGCGGACGTGGACAGCAGTGGTGAGGAGGTGGGCCGCGCGGGGGCCGCCGACGCGGTGAAGGCGGGCAGTCCGCCGAGGGCGGCGGCCGCGCCGGCCGTGGCGGCGAGGGCGAGGAAGCCCCTGCGGCTCGAGTGGTTGTCGCGCGATTCGGTGTGCTCGGTGTGCTCGGTGTCCACGTGTGCACTCCAGGTCCGGGGGAACGGCGCATGCGGGGGTGGGGCGGGGGCGGTCCGTGGGTGCCCGGGGCGCGTCCCCGGGACCCACCGGGTGTCAGAGGGACTTGGGTACGTCGATCCTGTCGATGTCAGGTGCGTAGCCCGAGCCGCTGTCGAACGTGATGGTGTTGGAGCCCGCCTTCAGGGCCAGCTGGACGCTGACGGTGTCGACCGTGCCCCAGTCGCCCGTGGAGGGGAACTTCACACTGGTGCCGTTGCCGCTGTCGGAGGAGACGGTCACCGAGCGGGAGTCGCCGCTGACGTAGGCGACGCCGACGGTGTAGATGCCGTCCTTCCTGACCGTGACGTCGTTGAACTGCAGCTTGCCGCCCAGGTAGAGGTTGCCGACCTTCTTGCCGCCCGAGCAGGAGTCGCATCCGGCGACCGAGGCGTTGCCGGTCAGGGTGTTGTCGGCGGACTCGGCCTCGTAGCCGGTGGTCGCGAGCCGTCCGCCGCCCGGCCTCACGGTGAAGAGCCGTGAACCGTGGGCGGGCAGCGTCGCGGTGATCCTCTTCTTGTACGTGCCGAGGTTCTGGTGGTTCCACAGATCGCGCACGGAGGCCGAGCCGGTGAAGCCGAAGGAGGCCCAGTCGGCGGTCACCGAGGACGCCGAGGCGCCGAGGTTGAACAGCGCCACGGTGTAACTGCCGTCGGGGTTCTCGGTTCCCCAGACCTGCTGGTCGCCCATCGGGGTGACCGGGCGCGCGACGGGGGAGTCGCTCTGGTCGACGCCGATGACCTCCTGGTTCGTCAGCAGGGAGAGGCCGTAGCCGTCCAGCTGGGTGAGGTCGTCCCCGGTGAACAGCGGTGACTTGCTGATCGCCCACAGGGTCATGTAGCTCTGCCGTTCGGCGCGGGTGAGGCCGTCCATCGCCCCGTTGCCGACGTCGATCGCGTCCAGGTCGTTCCAGCCGCCGGGGCCCGCCTCATGGCTCCACGCGGGGGCGTCGTTCCACCGGTCGTCGACCGAGTTCTCCCACGTGACCAGGGTGTCGCAGTAGCACTCGACGTCGGTGTCGATGCGCCAGCCGTTGGAGTACGTCTTCCAGTCGGCGGCGTGCCCGATGTCGAGCGACCAGGAGATCTCCAGGTGGATCGGGCGGCCGGTGGCGGCGATGGCCCGGTGCCAGGCGGCGACGTCCGCGACGTTGTCGTAGTTGTCACCGGACTTGGAGGAGCCGGGGCCCACACCGTCCAGCTTGAGGAAGTCGAACCCCCAGTCCGCGAGCATCCGCGCCTGTGAGTCGATGTACTTCTGGGCGCAGGGCTTGCCGAAGTCCAGCTTGTAGGCGCTGTCCCAGCCGTTGGTGGTGCGCAGGTCCGGGTAGACGACGTCCGCGGTGGTGCAGCCGGGGGCGTCGCGGACCGGTACCTTGCCCGCGCCGTACGCGCCCTTCTCCAGACCGACGGGCAGGTAGATGCCGGCCTTGAGCCCCTTGGCGTGGATGTGGTCGGCGACCGCCTTCATGCCGTGCGGGAAGCGCACCGGGTCGGGCGTCTGCCGGCCGTACCGGTCGAACTCCGATGTCCAGGAACTGTCCATCCACCAGCCGGCATCGATGTTGACGTGGTCGTAGCCGTACTTCTTCAGCGTGGTCGCGAGCGCGTCCGTCTGCTTCAGGACGTTCGCCTCGGTGAGATAGCTGTAGTCGCCGTTCGGGTTCAGGCCCGGGTAGTGGGACGACTGCATGCTCCAACTGGACCAGCCCATGTACGGCTTGGCCGCGATGGGTGGGGCGGAGTCGGGTGTGCTCGCGGCCGAAGCGCCTGAACCGGTGGCGGAATCCAGGGACTTGGGAGCCACGGCCATGGCCGGTCCGGCGGCGGCCGGGACCGCTGTGGCGAGTCCGGCCGCGACGGCCAGGACCAGTGTCGCTCTGACGGTGCGGCGCGGGCGGCCGGGGAGGGCTCCGCGCAGGGCTCTGTACGGGGATGACCGCATGGGTGGTCGCCTCCAGGGGTGAGGTCAGCGGAAACGTGCGGTGACACCGGTGGGGCAGGGGCGTCGGCGGCGGACGGGAGAACGGACGTGCGGTGCAGGGCGCGGGGGAGAGGCGGCCGGGGCGCCGGACCGGCGGCTCGGCCGCCGCCCGAGCCGATGGTTCATCGAGGCTCCTCCCACATGCCCGATCCCATGAACGACTGGATGGCGGTGGCCGCGGCCCCCCGCGCCCACTCCGCGAAGGGCAGGGGGCGGGTCGTCACGTCGCACTGCGAGGCGGTGCCGAACGCGGACGCCGCGAACGCGCCCCGGACGCCCTCGGCGACCAGGTCGTAGGCTGCCAGGCCCTCCCCGGAGATGATCACCCGCTCGGGACCGAGGATGTTCACCAGAACTCCGATGGCCTGGCCGATGGCTTCACCGGCCCGTGCGTAGACCCCTGTGACACCCGGGTCTCCGCCGTGGGCCAGAGCCAGTGCGTCGGCGGCGTCGGTCACCGGCCTGTCGGTGGCGGCGCGGACCGCGCGCAGGATCGCCGGATCCGACGCGATCGCCTCCACGCACCCCCGGTTGCCGCAGTGGCACAGCGGGCCGAGCGGGTCGATGGGCAGGTGCCCGATCTCGCCGGCCACGCCGTGCGCGCCGGACACCACCTGTCCGTGCACCACGAGACCGCAGCCGATTCCGGCGCCCACGGTCACCAGGGCGAAGTCCGAGAGACCGACACCGGCTCCGAACCAGTGCTCGGCGACCGTGAGCGCCCGTACGTCGTTGTCGACCGTGACCGGCAGGCCCGTCTCCGTCGCGGCGATGTCGGCGAGGGGCACGTCCCGCCACCCCAGGAAGGGGGAGTAGCGGACCACACCGCCGGCGCGGTCCACGTCCCCCGCGATCGCGATGCCCAGCCCTTCGACCCGCACACCGAATCCGTCGGCCTCGGTGAGCAACTCCCGCACCAGCGCGGCGAGGGCGGGGAGCACCGTCCACGGCTCCCGGCCGGTGAGCGGTACGTGCCGGACCAGCCGGATACGGCAACGCAGGTCGGTCAGTACGGCGATGATCTCGTCGCCGGTCACCTTGATCCCGATGAACAGCGCCCTCCCCCCGTCCACCCACACCAGGTTGGCGGGGCGTCCCACCGCGGGCCGCGCCTCCTCGTCCTCGCCCTCGACCAGGTAGCCGAGCCGCATCAGCGGGCGCACCGCCTTGGTGACGGCGGCCGGGGAGAGGCTGGTGCGGCGCCCCACCTCGGCCCGAGTGAGGGGGCCGTGGGAGAGCAGGGTGGTGAAAACCGAGGAGGCGGCCGAGCGCATGGCCGGAAACTTAGAGAGGTTCTTTTTCGCTGTCAATGAATTGCGCATACCCCTTTGCAAGGGCATGAGTCGACCGCACGTCGCCTGGAAATCAGAGGCACCGAGGCCGAGTTGCCGTGGACCACAGAAGGCAGACGTCAGGGGGTGGCAGACCCGTTCAGGTAGGTCAGCACGGCCTGTACCCGACGGTTGGTCTCCTCGGAGGCGGTGATGCCCAGCTTGCCGAAGATGTTCGCGGAGTGCTTGCCGACGGCGCTCTCGCTGACGAACAGCCGGGTGGCGATGGCGGTGTTCGAGTAGCCCTCGGCCATCAGCGCCAGCACCTCACGCTCACGCGGCGTGAGCGCGGCGAGGGGATCGTCGCGGCGGCGGCCGCCGAGCAGTTTCGCCACGACCTCGGGGTCCATGGCGGTGCCGCCGTCCGCCACGCGGCGTACGGCCTCGACGAACTCCGCGGCGCCGAGCACCCGGTCCTTGAGCAGATAGCCGACACCGCCCGAGCCGTCGGCCAGCAACTCGCGGGCGTACAACTGCTCGACGTGCTGCGAGAGCACGAGCACCGGCAGCCCCGGCCGGCTGCGGCGGGCCTCCAGTGCCGCCTGCAGGCCCTCGTCGGTGAAGGTGGGCGGCAGCCGCACGTCCACCACGGCGACGTCCAGTTCCTCCTCGGCCAGCGCGCGGCGCAGCTCCGGCCCGCTGGCCACGGCGGCGGCAATGGTGAAGCCGTGCGCCGTCAGGAGGGTGCAGAGCCCTTCCCGGAGGAGGAAGAGGTCTTCGGCGAGGACAACACGCAAGGCAGCTCCATCGTCACCAGGGTCGGCCCTCCGACCGGGCTCTGGATGGCGATGCTACCGTCGAAGGCCGACAGGCGGCGGCGGATGCCCCGCAGGCCGCTGCCGCCCGCCCCGAGCACCGGCCCGTCCTCCTCGTGGGCGCCCCCGCACCCGTCGTCCCGGACCGCGCAGCGCAGCACTCGGCCGGTGTGGCTCAGCTGGATGCGGGCGTGCGTCGCGTCCCCGTGCCGGGCGGCATTGGTCAGCAGCTCGGCGACGGCGAAGTACAGCGCCGCCTCGATCGGCCCCTCCGCACGGCCCGCCAGCCCGTCGGCATCGACCTCCGCCTCCAGCGGGGCGTCCAGGGCGAGCGCACGCAGCGCGTCCACCAGCCCGCGCTCGGCGAGCACCGGCGGGTGGATGCCCCGGACCAGGCCACGCAGTTCGGTCAGGGCGCGCGCCGAGTTCTCGCGTGTCTGGCGCACCAGCTCGCGCGCCCGGTCCGGGTCGGTGTCCATCAGTGTCTCCAGGGCACCGAGGGCGAGGCCCATGGCCACCAGCCGGGCCTGCGCACCGTCGTGCAGGTCGCGTTCGATGCGCCGCAGTTCCGCCTCGCGGCTGTCCACGGCCGCGGCGCGGGTCTCGGTCAGTTCCTCGACGCGCTCGGCCAGCCGACGGCGCTCCACCTCGACGGCCACGGACGGGGCGGGCCCGAGCAGCAACGGCAGCCAGCGACGGCTGTGCAGCCGGGAGGCGGGGCCGGCCAGCCGCAGCCCGGCGTAGTAGAGCGCGAGGCCGGCCGGCAGCGCCACGGCCGGCGAGTCGAGCACCGTGCCCTGGGGCAGGCCGCCCCGGCTGCCGAGGAGCGTGGCGATGCCCGGAGCCAGCAGCCCGAAGAGGCCGTACCACACGAGCGCGCCGGGCCCGAGCAGCAGCACCGGCCCGATGAGCGACTCCAGCGCGAGAAAGGCGAGGTCGCGGCGGGTGGCCGGGTCCTCGCGCGGCGGTCGGTCGCGCAGATGGGGGCGCACGATGGCGCTGCCGCCGAAGCGTCCGGGCACCTTGCGGTACATGTCGGTCAGCTTGCGCCTCGCGCGCAGCAGGCCCCGGTCGGGGTCGCCGTCCGTGAGAAGGCTCGCCGGCAGACACACCAACAGCATCACCAGGGCCGCGGGGCTGCACCAGCCGACCGCCCAGCAGTACCCCAGCTCCCGGTGCCGCCGCCCGAAGCGGCGCAGGGCGGTGCCGGTGACGCGTCCGGCGGTCGTGGTCATGGGGGCAGCCTCCCGAAAGGGTCGCGCGGTTCCTCACCTGAACCGGTTCACCAGTGTGACGCGACCGGAGGCCGGACACGGTGGGGCCGGGGCCCGCCCGGGGGTGGGGCCAGCCCCACCCGGCGTCGGCGTCTGGGCCCAATGTGCGCGTTCCCGCAGCTCCGTAGCGTCGAAGGCAACAGGAACGGACACCGATCACGGACCGGGGACCAAGGTGAGGGACATGACGGGGACACGTGGTGTGAACAAGCACGAGAGGGCGTCGAACGGGCCGCTGCTGCAGAGTCTGGCGCTGAACGTCGTCGGGCCACTGGCCGTGTTCTACGGCTTGCGGGCGGCCGGGGTCGACCTGTGGTGGGCGGTGCTGGCGAGTGCCGTTCCGCCCCTGGTGGAGGCGCTGCTGACCGTGGTGCGGGAGCGGCGCGTCGGGATGCTGGGCATCCTGGTGCTGACCATGGTGGCCCTGGGCGCGGCGCTGTCGGCGGTGACCGGCAGCCCGCGGTTCATGTTCGCCAAGGACGGCTGGATGACGGGGATCGTCGGGCTGGTGTTCCTCGCGACGCTGCGCGGACAGCCGATCATCTACCGGATCGTCCTTTCGGTGGCGAAGGGGAAGAAGCGCGCGGAGCTGGAACACAACTGGCAGGCCTCGCCCACCTTCCGTCATGTGATGCGGCTGCTGACGGCGGTCTGGGGCATGGGTCTGCTGCTGGACTCGGCGGTGCGGGTGATGCTCGCGTACACGCTGCCCGTCGACTCGGTGATGCTGGTGACCACGCTCCAGTACGTGGCGCTGTTCGTGGCCCTGGAGATCGTGAGCCGTCGCTACGGGCGCAACCCGGCGCGTGTCGCCGTCATTCACGGCGAGGCCGCGGCGACGGCCGCCTGAGAGAGCCATCGGGACCGAAGACGCAGGAGCGGGATCATGACGCGGGTGGTAGTGGTCACGGGGGCGGCGAGCGGGATCGGTGCCGCGGTGGCGCGGCACTTCGGCCGGCTCGGTGCGCAGGTGGTCGTGGCGGACATCGACGTGGCGGGCGGTACGGCCGTCGCCGAGGAGGTGGGCGGGCTGTTCGTCCGTACCGACACCACGCGGGAGGAGGACAACCTCGCGCTGGTCGCCGCCGCCGTGGAGGCCTACGGCGGGCTGGACTTCGTCCACCTGAACGCCGGGATCGGCGACGGCGGCGGCTTCGGCCGGGACGACTACGACGCGGCGCGGCAGCACCGGGTGCTCACGGTGAACCTGCACGGTGTGATGTTCGGGCTGCACGCGGCCCTGCCGGTGCTGGCCGCGCACGGCGGGGGCTCGCTGGTGGTGACGTCCAGCATGGCCGGGGTCGGCATGGCGCCCTTCGACCCGGTGTACGCGGCGACCAAGTACGGCGTGATCGGCCTGGTCCGCTCGCTGGCCCCGCCGTGGCAGGCGCAGGGGGTGCGGATCAACGCGATCTGCCCGGGCTTCGTCCGTACGCCGATCCTGCCGCCGGAGGCGATCGACCACATCGTCGGTGAGGGCTTCGCCCTGGCGGATCCCGCCGAGATCGCGGCGTCGGTCGCCGAGATCGCGGCGGGCGAGGAGGTGGGGCAGGCCTATGTGCTGCAGGCGGGCCGCGCCCCGGAGCCCGTGGCCTTCCCGCGGCTCGACCTGGCGCGCGCCGACGCCTGAGGGCCGTGCGGCGACCTGGTCGCCCGCCTGGACCTCGCGGTGCCGGCGAGCACCGCGGACGTCCTGCTCGCCTCGGCCGGCCCGCCGGGCGCCCGGCGCGGCACGGGCCCTCGGGCGGCGGCGCTCACGAGGTGCGGTCGACCTCGCGCACCAGCTCGATCGCCCGTGCCAAGGTGCCGAGCCGGGCTTCCAGGGTGTTGCCCGCCGGGTACAGGCGCACCGTGTCGACACCGGCGGCGCGCCACACCCGGAGCCGTTCGCGGACCATGGCTTCGGTACCGATCAGCGTCGTGCCCAGGACCATGTCGTCGGTCACCAGTGCCGCCGCGCTCTCCCGGTCACCCGCCTGCCAGCGCTCGCGCACCTCGGCGGCGACCTCGGCCCAACCCTGGCGGCTGTAGGCGTTGTTGTAGAAGTTGGTGGACGCCGAGCCCATCCCGCCCAGGCTGAAGGCCAGCTCCTTCTTGCGCCGCGCGGTCATCGCGCCGAGGGCCTCCTCGTCGGACGCGAAGGCGACCTCGGCGCCCTGGCAGATGTCCAGGTCGCCGCGTGTGCGGCCGCGGCGGGACAGGCCGTCGTCGAGGTGGGCGAAGTAGGCGCCGTCCGCGCCCTCGGGAACGAAACTGGTGCCCAGCCAGCCGTCGGCGACTTCCCCGGTCAGACGCAGCATGGCCGGTGACAGAGCGGCCAGGTACAGCGGGATCCGATGCTCGGCGCGCGTCGACAGCCGCATCGGAACCGCGTCGCCGTCGGGCAGGGGGATGGTGAACTCCCTCCCGGAGTAGGCGAGTCTGCCGCCGTCGAACAGCTGCCGGACGATCTCGACGGTCTCCCGCATACGGCGCAGCGGCCGGGCGAACGGCACCCCGTGCAGCCCCTCCATCACCTGCGGGCCCGAGGCTCCGAGACCGAGCAGGAAGCGGCCGCCCGAGAGGTTCGACAGCGTGATGGCGGTCTGCGCGACGGCGGCGGGGGTGCGGGTGCCCAGCTGTATGACACCGGATCCCAGAAGCATGCGGTCGGTGCGGGCGGCGTAGTAGCCCAGCGCGGAGGGAGCGTCGGAGCCCCAGGCCTCGGCCACCCAGCAGATGTCCAGGCCCAGCTTCTCCGCCTCGACGACGAAGTCCGCCTGCTGGGTCCAGTTCTCGCTGCCCGAGGCCTCGACCGTGGTGGCCGTACGCATCACGCCTCCGCCCGCTTCTTGATGTGCCCGAGCGTCGAGGCGATGTTCCGCTCGAACTCACGCAGTCGTACGAACACGATCTTCTGCTCCTTGTCCGGCATCCGGTCGATGGCGGCCGACAGCCCCGAGCGCCCCGGGCCCAGCTGCATCCACTCCGACAGTGCCGTCCCGCCGTTCTCCGGCCGAAGGCGGAAGCGCCAGATCGCGGAGGGGTTCGCGGGGTCCTGCACCGCCCAGGCGAAGACCCGCCCCGGTTCGCACTCGATGACGTGCGAGGTCGTCGACCATGCGCCGAGCGCCTCGTGCCCGCTGTGGCCGACGAACCGGGCGCCCACGGCCGGACCGTCCGCACCGTCGAGCCAGGCGACGGACCGGAGTTCCCCGCTCATGCCCGGCATCAGGGTGACGTCGCTGACCAGTGCCCACACCCGCTCCGGTGGGGCGTCGATCCAGGTCCCCACCTCGACCGTGGGTTTGTCCGCGTAGCGCGCGCCCGTCCACTCCACGTCCGCAGGCCTCCTCGCCGTAAGGGGTGTGACCTCCAGAGTTGCTTTATGAGACTCACCTGTCAAGGGGGCCGGACGGCCCCGGTCGGGCCGTACCGAATCGGCGCACCACATCCGGCCGGCGTGCGAGCCGCTCGGGATAGCCGGGGCCCATCCGCATCGAGGTCTCCTGGGCCGCCAGGGGCTTTCGGCAGACGGAGCACACCACCTCGGCCGTGGTGTCGTGGCCGCACGCGTCGTGATGGAAGACCACCGGGACGCCCTCCTCGCCGGCCAGCCATCGGTCGCCCCATCTGGACATCGCGGCCAGCACCGTGAACAGGTCGCGGCCCATCTCCGTGAGGACGTAGTCGTAGCGCGGTGGCTCGCTGTCGTAGAGCCGCTTCTCCAGGACCCCCTCGTCCACCAGGCGGCGCAGCCGGTCGGTCAGGGTGTTGCGCGCGATGCCCAACTCCTGCTGGAACTCGTCGAAGCGGCGGATGCCGTAGAACGCCTCCCGTACGACGAGGGGCGTCCAGTGGTCACCCAGCAGGTCGAGGGTGCGGGCGATGGAGCACGGCCAGTTGGCGAACGACGTCCGTTTCATGTCTCCGATGATAGGCAGTCTCACGAAGAGACTCAGCAGATGGAATTTCCTTTGAGTGAAGGGCGGGACTCCCGATCGAGGGCGAACGCCGGGCCGCCGCCGGGCTGCGCCGCTCGGCCACTGTCCGCGCGCCGACGGATATTCGCTGGCCGAGCGGGCGGAAAGGGCGGACGCTCGTCCCATGGCTGACATGGGGGCGTTCCGGCAGGCGGTCACCGCATGGGCGGCCGGTGGCCCCGGTGACCCCGCGCACGAGCTGGCCTTGCGGCTCGCCGTGCGGACCGCCGTCCTGCTGGAAGGGCCGAGCGACGCGGCGGCGGTCGACGCACTGGCCGCGCGCCGCGGCCGGGACCTCGCGGCCGAAGGAGTCTGCGTCCTGCCGATGGGCGGTGCGATGAACGTCGGACGCTTCGCCCGCCTGCTGGGACCGCCTGGCCTTGGGCTCCCTCTCACGGGACTGTGCGACGAGGCGGAGCGCCCCTACTACGCTCGCGGCCTGGAGCGGGCCGGTGCGGCAGCGCGAGGGTTCTTCGTCTGCGCGGCGGATCTGGAGGACGAACTCATCCGCGCGCTGGGCGTCGCGCGGGTGGAGGAACTCGTCCGGGCGGAGGGCGACGTGCGCGCCCTGCGGACCTTCCTGCACCAGCCGGCACAGCAGGGCCGCACCGCACAGCAGCAGATGCGCCGCTTCCTCGGCACGAAGAAGGGGCGCAAGATCCACTACGGCCGTGTCCTGGTGGAGGCCCTCGACCCCGAGCGCGTACCCGCCCCGCTCGACGGCCTGCTCACGAGCCTGTGACGGCGGAGGGCGCCGGTTCGCCGACGCCACCGGCGATCACCAGTGGATCCGCACCGACCGGAGCGTCGGCGACAAAACGACCGCCGTACAACCTTGGCGCCGGGTGACCGGTCTTCATCGCCGTACGGTGCCCGCTCACCGGCAGCGGTGCCGTCTGCCAGTTCTCCACCGCGAGCACGGAGCCCGCGCCGCTCACCGTGAGCCTGCTGATCACACCGTCCATCGGCTGTTCCGGGCCGGCGCACTACGTCGTCAAGCAGGGCAGGGTCTTCGCCGGCTGATCCGCACCCGCCCCGCGCCCGCTCCGCCCATGAGTCGGCGCGGGAACGTCGACCGGGAGGCGGCCCGTGCTTGAGAGGCGTCCACCGGACGCATAAAGTGCGTCCGGTGGACGCGTAGTCCGCCCGGCGTCGGGCGGGCGTGCGGTGCGTCCGCGACGCCATGCCCGTGTTCCCTGCCTCACGCTTCATGTGCCGCCGCGTCCTGCTCGTACACCGCGCACTGCCTGCACCTGCTGACGCGGGGTCACCTCCTCGGCCCCCACGCCCCGCGCGCCCGCGAACGCGGACTCGCGCTGCCGACCGAGGCGGGCCGGCCCGCCGACAGCGCCGTACGCATCCATCTGACCGTCACGCACTACGTCGTCGGCGCCGTACTCCTGGACGGCGTGACCGCGACACGAGAGGCACGCCGATGACCCGGAACACCCTGCCCTCCGGCACGCATTGGGCATCCGGAGGCAGCAGGATCACCGTGCACGGGCGCACCGGAGACCACACGCTGTTCGTCCGCCAGGACGGTCCCACCGCCGGCCCGCCCGTGACCCTCGTGCACGGCTTCCCCACCTCCTCCCACGACTGGTCCCTGATCGTGCCCCGGCTGGCGGCACGAGGGCACCGGGTCACCACCTTCGACCTGCTCGGCTTCGGACACAGCGACAAACCCCGCCGGCACCCCTACTCCGTGCTGGAGCAGGCCGACCTGGCACAGGACGTCTGGCGCCGTCTCGGCATCGGCGACACGGCACTGGTCGCCCACGACTACGGCGTCAGCGTGGCCCAGGAACTCCTCGCCCGCGCTCCCGACCGGATCACCCGCATGGCCTGGCTCAACGGCGGCCTCTACCCGGACCTGCACCGGCCCGTGCGCGTACAGCGGCTGCTCCACGGCCCGTTCGGCCCGCTGCTCGCGTACGCCGTCACCGAACGCGGCTTCCGCATGACGATGCGCCAGATCCTCGGCAGGGACGTCCCGGACGACGATCTGCATACCATGTGGGAGAGCATCCGCCAGGACGGGGGCCGCCTGCTGGCCCCGCGGCTGCTGCGCTACATCGACGAGCGGCGCACCCATCAGGCGCGCTGGATCCCGGCCCTGGAGGGCTACTCGGGCCCCACCCTGTTCCTCTGGGGACCCGCCGACCCGATCAGCGGTGCCCATGTGCTGCCCCGGATCCGGCAGCGCATGCCGTCCGCCACCGTCATCGAACTCGCCGGACCGCCCGCCGTCGGCCACTATCCGCAGGTGGAGGCGCCGGACGAGGTCGCCGCACACCTCGAACGCTTCCTCGGCACCCGGTGATCCGGCCCCACCGGATCACCGCACCGCTCACCGCGCGCCCCACGGTGATTACCTGACACGTCATCGACCGCAGCGGCGCCCCGGTGACAGGATCGTGGACATCAGCAGCCCGCCCAGCCGGAAGGATGCCACCATGTCCGCCTACGCCATCGCCCACCTGCAGGAAGCCGCACCGCACCCGGAGATCGCCGAGTACATCGCGCGCATCACCGACACCTTCGAACCGTACGGCGGACGCTTCCTCGTCCACGGCGCCGCGCACGAGGTGAAGGAGGGCACATGGCCCGGCCACATCGTCGTGATCGGCTTCCCGTCGTTCGACCGGGCGCGCGCATGGTGGGACTCCGACGCCTACCAGGCCATCGCGCCCCTGCGGTCACGGCACATCGACGGCGACATCATCCTGGTGCCGGGCGTCGGAGAGGACTACGACGCGAACGCCACCGCACGGACCATGCTGGAGGCGCTCGACGTCCGCTGACGAGCGACAGGCGGCCCGTCAGCCGCCGGCGTCGGTCGGCAACTGCTGCTCCGCCCAGATGGTCTTGCCCGTCTCGGTGTACCGCGTGCCCCAGCGCTGGGCGATCTGCGCGACCAGGAAGAGGCCTCGCCCGCCCTCGTCGGTGTTGCGGGCACGGCGCAGATGGGGCGAGGTGTTGCTGGCGTCCGACACCTCGCAGATGAGACACCGTTCGTGGATCAGACGCAGGCTGATCGGTCCGCCGGCATGCGTGATGGCGTTGGTGATCAGTTCGCTCACGATCAGCTCGGTGGTGAAGGCGATGTCCTGCAGACCCCACGCGGCCAGCTGCCGCGCGGTGTTGTCCCGCGCATCGTGCACCGCGCGGGCCTCGGCGGGCACCTCCCAGGAGGCGACGCGGTCCGGGGCCAGGGCGCGCGTCCGGGCGACGAGGAAGGCGACGTCGTCGTGCGGATGGTCCGGCAGCAGAATGCGCACCATGGTGTCGCAGATCTCCTCCAGCGGCCGGTCGGGGTGGGCGAGCGCGAAGCAGAGACGCTCGAAGCCGATGTCGACATCGCGGTCCGAGGCCTCGATCAGGCCGTCGGTGTAGAGGGCGACGACGCTGCCCTCCTCCAGCTCGATCTCGGCCGACTCGAAGGGCAGACCCCCCAGTCCCAGCGGGGGGCCGGCGGGGATGTCGGGCAGTTCCACCGGCTCGCTGAGGCGGGCGATGGCGGGTGTGGGGTGTCCGGCACGCGCCACGGTGAGCCTGCGCGAGATGGGGTCGTAGACCGCGTAGACGCAGGTCGCGCCGATCACGATCGGCCCGTCCGTGGCCGCTTCGGCCTCGTCCGCGAGGCGCAGGACGAGGTCGTCGACATGGGCGAGCAGTTCGTCCGGGGGCAGGTCCAGATCGGCGAGGGTCTGTACGGCCGCCCGCAGCCGGCCCATGCTCGCCGCGGCGTGGATGCCATGGCCGACGACATCGCCCACGACCAGGGCGACGCGGGCACCGGAGAGCGGGATGACGTCGAACCAGTCGCCGCCCACACCGGCCTCCGCGTCGGTCGGCAGATAGCGGTAGGCGACGTCGACGGCGCAGTGCTCGGGCAGATCGGGGGGCAGCAGGCTGGTCTGCAGGGCGAGGGCCGCGTTGTGCTCGCGCAGGAAACGCCGGGCGTTGTCCACGCACACCGCCGCCCTGGCCACCAGCTCCTCCACCAGCAGCAGGTCGTCCTCGTCGAACGGGTTGGGGTTCTCCCAGCGCAGGAGGGTGACCACCCCCATGGTCGTGCCGCGCGCCCGCAGCGGCACGACCAGGTGCGTGTGCACACCGAGCCGCACGAGTCTGGACAGGCGCCGCGGATCACCGGCCAGCCACCACGTCGTCGGATCCAGCACCGGATCGAGGATCGGCCGGCCCGTGGCCAGGCAGCGCTGCTGCGGTGACTGCGCCGGGTATCCGGTGGGCTCCCCGACGGGAACGATCGCCTCCGGCTGCTCCTCGTGGATCGACAGATGCGCCGCCCGCCGCAGCGTGCCACCGGTGACCGGTCCCGGGGCGAGGTCCCCGGCCCCGAGGACGCCCTGGAAGAGGTCGATCGCCACGAAGTCGGCGAGCTGCGGCACGACGACCTCGGCCAGTTCCCGCACCGTGCGGTCGAGGTCGAGGGTGGTGCCGATCCGCTGCGCCGCCTCGTTGACCAGGGCGAGCCGCTCCCGTGCCCGGTCCTGGGCGGTGAAGTCGACGGCGGTGTGACACACCCCGAGCGACTTGCCGTCGAGGTCCTTCAGCGGGAACGACGAACGGAGCCTGAGGTGGCCGTGCGAGTTCCGGCGGGACCTGCCGTGCGCGGGCGGCACGTGCTCCACGGCCGGCGTGACGCGCCCCGAGGACAGGGCCTGGCGCGCCTGCCAGTCCACGGCCGACGGCACCTGCTCCGGCCCGGGGGCCGTGGACGTGGAGTGGGCACCGAGGTGGACGGGCAGCCCCTCCATGGCGACCAGCACCTTGTTCACCCACTGGAAGCGCAGGTCGCTGTCCAGGACGGCGATGCCGATCGGTGACTCCTCCAGGAGACCGCGCACCACCGCCTGATCCAGTTCCCACTGGTGCGAGTCCTCGACCCCGCACGCCACGGCGAGCCACACGGAGCCGTGCTCCGCGCGCAGCGGACACGCTCGTACGGCCAGGTCGACCGGGTGTCCCGCACAGTGACGCAGGGTGACCAAGCCCTCCCAGCCATCTCCGGTCCGCTGCGCCGCGGCCAGCGCCGACGCCGGTGAGTCCTTGCTCGTCAGGAGCGAGGCCGCGGCCCGCCCCAGCACACGCGACGCCGGATACCCGAGAAGGTCTTCCGCCGTCCGGCTCCAGTGGCGAATCAGGCCGTGTACGTCCACGAGGGCGACTGCGGCAGACGTGATGCCGAACGGGTCGCCCTGGTGCATGTCGGCAAGATCTCTGAGATCCATGGTGTCTGCCGCATCCGCAGGCGGGATTCCTGACACCACGGTCTCACATGGACCCGGGAGTGTCCTCGGGCCGACGGCCCCGGCATCCGCGCAGGCCGCAGCGGCTCACTCGGGTGGGCCACTGCGGCCGCCGGCCGGCTGCGGGCGTTACGCGCGCGGGCGCTCGAAGGTCAGCAGCAGTCCTTCCACGGCTCCGGGGCCTATGCGGCCCTTCACGTCGGCGGCGGTGATGGCCTTGAGGCCCCAGCCGTCCTCGGCGTGCTTGTTCAGAACCTTCTCCAGCTTGTCGCTGTCCAGCGCGTCGCCGATCAGCGACTCACGGAAGGTGACGACCTTGTACTCGTACGCGTAGCCGTTGCTCATGGGGCGAAGTCCTCCTGACTGCCGGGCGGGTGGTGGTCCGACGACCGGGGCAAGCTAACCATCACCGAGCCCCGCGACAGAAGACAGAAGGACGTAGGGGTGAAGGCACCGTCACCGGCCGGGACCGCACCGGTACAGAGCCTGCTCGACGGGGTCGGCCTCACCATGACCGGAGGAGCCGGAGGCGGCGCCGAAGACGGCGTCGGGGACGAGCCGGCAGGAGGACCGGACCCACGAGGTGATGTGCGCAGTGGCCGTCGTGGCCGCCCCGGCCGAACCGACCATGCCGCCACCGCCGCCACCGCGCCCCGCGCCGCCCAGCAGTACGTACGTCAGCCTGCCGGAGTCGACCAGCCGCCGGAACTGTTCCGGGCTCGGGAAGGGCACCTTGCCGCTGAAGCCGCCGAGCGGCAGCACATGGGCCCCGGTGGAGAGGATGTACGGAGCCGCGCCGTTCCAGTTCGTCGTGGCGAACACGTACGTCGCCGATCCGCGGCGGGCCGACGTGTAGGCCAGCAACTTCCGCTGATCAGCGGTGAGTTCGCCGCTCGCGCCGGCACCGCCCTGCCCCCTGGAGACGCCGTGGCCTCCGAGGCCGCCGTAACCTCCGAAGGCGCTGAAGCCGCCGAAGCCGGGGGCCCCTTCGGTTCCTGCCGCTCGGCCGCGCTGCGTCCCGCCCGACCACGCCGTCCGCCCGGTCCGAGCGCCTGCCGGCATCACGGAACCGTGGCCGCGGCTCATGCCGGACGGGCCGACCGCGCCCATCCCCGAGTCCCGGTACGAGGGGCTCAGCACCTGCGCCGCCCATGAACCCGGTGCGAGGAGCATCGCCACGAGGGACACGGCCAGACCGGCCAGGGCGAGTCGGCCGACGGAGGCGGTACCGCCGGCGGACGTGCCACGGCCCGGCCGGGCCAGCGCCAGCAGCACGACGGCGGCGAGACCGAGCACGCCCACCACGGGCGCCAGCCACGGCAGGAACGAGGGGAACCTGCCGGCGACGTACGCGCTCCACGCCGCCGTCGCGGCCACCGCACCGGGCAGCGCCCAGGCGCGAGGGCCGCCCGCCCGGTACGCCCGCCACAGCACGGCGACGCCGCCACCGGTGAGCGCGGCGAGGGGAACCGCGATGACGCCCATGTAATAGGTGTGGCCGCCGACGCTGCCGGCGCTGAAGACCAGGAAGTACGTGGTCAGCCAGGCGCCCCACAGGACGAACCCGGCGCGCAACCCGTCGGTGCGCGGCTTGCCGCGGCGCCACAGGAGGCCGCAGACGCCGGCGAAAGCACCCATCGGATACAGCCAGCCGGTCTGCGAGGCCAGCGACGCGTCGAACATCTTCGACCAGCCGTCCTGTCCACCTCCCCGGCCGCCACCGGTGCGGAACCCGCCCAGGGCACCGGGCGCGGCTCCTGCCGCCCGCCCCGGTGCACGGTCCCGGGCCTGCCGCACGCCCTGGGGCCCGCTCGCCCCGGCAGAACCACGGGGAGCGGTGCGGTCGGTCCGGTCACTTCGGCCGGTCCGGCCGCCTACGACGCCGCCTGCCCCGCCGGTCGCGCCCGCCGCCCGGCTCTGCGGACCGCCGCCTCCGCCGCCCTGCGTGGAACTCACGCTGCCGGTGGAAGCAGCGGTGATGCCGAGGGACGAGAAACGGTTCAGGAAGTTGTAGCCGACCACCATGCTGAACGCCGAGTTGTTGGTGGTGCCATCCACATAGGGCCGGTCCTGGGCCGGGACGAGCGTGACCGCGAGCATCCAGGAGGCCGACACGGCGGTCATCGCCACGGCGGACAGTACGAGATGCGCCAGCCGCCTGCGCAGCGCGATCGGCGCCGAGATCAGGTGGACGAGGGCGAGCGCCGGCAGCACCGCCCATGCCTCCAGCATCTTGGCCTGGAAGCCGACGCCGACCCACACACCGGCGATCACCAAGGGGCGCAACCGGCCGCTCATGGCCGCGCGTTGGGTCGCCTCGGCCGCCAACAGCACACAGAGTGTGAAGGCGGGATCCTCGACGGCGGTGCGGAACAGCCCCACGGCCACCGGGGTCACCAAGAACGCCGCGTCGGCGATCAGCGCCGCATGGGCACCGGCCCAGCGGTTCACCACGCGGTGCAGGACCAGCAGGCTCGCCACCCCCTCCAGGACCTGGGGGAGGACCAGCGCCCACGGATGAAATCCGAAGACACGGGCGGAAATTGCCTGGGGCCAGAGGAATCCCGGCAACTTGTCCAGGGTGATGGAGTTCCCAGGGTCGAAAGAGCCGTAGAGGAAAGCCTTCCAGCTCTCCGTCATGCTGCGTGCGGCGGTCGCGTAAAACGTGTGATATTGACTGTGCTCGATACCCCATGTGTACAGCACCGCCGCGAGCATGGTGATGACCAGCAGTGTCGGACGCACGTATCCGGGCTGGTCCGCCGGCGACCTCCAGGGAGCGAGGCGAAGGGTGCGGCGGGAGGCCGCCGGCCTGAGAACTGTCGTAGCCATGACCGGCATTCTTCGGTACCGCCGGAGCCCGTCAGGAAGAAGCAGCGGCTTTCAAGGAAATTCTTGTCGGATCGAGGGAGATCCTTTACTGGCCTTGCCCTGCCTTAAATCCTGGAAGTGCTCCGCATTGCCTGCCGCACAATTGTGCCGTACACAGAAGACGGACAGTCGATGCACAGGTTTCTGGATATTCGCGTCGTGATGCCCGCGTCGTGCCGCCACGGGACCTTCTCGGACCTTCTCCCTCCCCGTGTGCACCTCCGGCGGGCCGGGCCACGGCGGCCACGCGGGTCACGGGCGCGCTACGCGGTCCGATGGTGGCCGGGCAACCGCTTGCAGCGACCTCGCCGAAGCCCCAGCATGGCCCTTCCCACCCGTTGTTCGGCAGGGAGTGGTCCATGCGCTCGAGCGTGTGCAGTGATCGCGAGCCGCACAGAGTCCGTGACAGGTGGATGTCGGTGTCCCATGTCTCTTCGGAAGGGGCTGGACGTGCCAGAGCCGTTTGATGCCGTGACTCCTGCCGTCGCCGGCGGACCCGGGCTCCCATCGGAGGCGACCGCACCGCTGACGGTCGGGGTGGAGGAGGAGTTCGTCCTGGCGGACCGGCACAGCAGGTCGGTCGTGTACAGGGCGGTCTCCGTCGTGGGCGCCGCTCGTGCCCACCTCGGCGGGCCGCACGTCACTCCCGAGCTGTCGCAGTCCCAGGTGGAGACCGTCAGCGCGGTGTGCCGTACCGCGGCCGAACTGGAGTCGGAGATCCTGCGATTACGCACCGGTGCGGCTGCCGCAGCGGCCGAGCACGACTGCCTGCTGGTGCCCAGCGGCATGGCGGTCCTCGGCCGTCCCGGCCCACCGCCCCTCCTCGACCAGGCACGTTACCGCGCCCTTGTGCGCCGCTTCGGGCCCGTGGTCCACGGGCAGGGCGTGAACTCCTGCCATGTGCACATCGGCGTGGCCGACAAAGAAGAAGCGATACAGACGGTCAACCACCTGCGGGGCTGGATGCCCCTTCTGCTGGCTCTCACGGCCAACTCGCCCTACTGCGACGGGGCGGACACCGGTTACGCGAGCTGGCGCTCGATGGTCTGGAGCCGGTGGCCCTCGGCCGGACCTCCGCCCTACCTGCGAGGCGTCGCCCATTACGAATGGATGGTCGACCAGCTCGTGGCGAGCGGAGCGGCGATGGATCCGGCCATGCTCTACTGGCACATCCGACCCTCGGCACACCTTCCCACCATCGAGGCACGCGTCGCGGACGTGATGCCCGACGCGCGGACCACCACCGCCTACGCGCTGCTCGTCCGCGCCCTCGTGGGCAACGCCGTCGAGGCGGTACGCGCCGGCGAACGAGCGCCCGAGGTCCCCGACCTGCTGTTGCGGGCGGCCAGCTGGCAGGCTGCTCGGCACGGTCCGACCGGCACCCTGCCCGGCACCCACGCCCGCGACTGCGCACCCATGGCCGTCAGCCGGCTGATCGAGGAACTGTGGAAGCGGGTCGAGCCGCAGCTCAGCCGGCACGGTGACGACCAGCGTGTCAGCGACTGGCTGAGCGACGTCCAGCTCCAGGGGTCCGGGGCCGCGCGGCAGAGGCGTATCGCGCGGCAGCACGAGGACGGCCTGCGGGCCGTGGTGGACGACCTCGCCGTCGAGCTGCCTTCGTGATTCCGCGCCGACCAGCCGACTGTCCGGCCGACTGTCCGACCGGCCGTCCGACCGACTTTCGCGGTCCAGATGCCGTGTCCGTGTCCGTGTCCGTGTTCGTGACCGCTCCCGCTCACCGCGAGGCCGGGGCCGTATCAGCCGATGACATCCGTGAAGCCGTGTCCGGTGATGTCCTCGCCCGCGAGTGTGCCGGTCACCTGGCATGCGCCCGTGTAGGCGCCTTCGGTGCCGAAGAGTGTCTGACGGGTGATGGCAAGGGAGGCGTCGAGGGCGGGAACGGTCAGAACCCAGTGCCCGTCGTGGTCGGTCCGTCGGCCCTCGGTGATCAGGTGTGAGCCGTCGGCCGTGACCTGGGTGAGCCAGCACGTACCGTCTCCCGCGGCGTCCCAGACGCTCAGATACCGGCCCGCGCCGAGATCGAGTCCGAGCCATGTGAAGCGCGGCGGCTGGGTGATGCCGGCGACCCACTGACGGTCCAGCCAGGTACGTCCGCCGACCTGATGCGTGACGCCCCCCACGGTGATGGTTCCCGACGTGGTCAGGCCGGGCAGTGCGTACTGCCCGGTCGTGCCGCCGAAGAAGGGGAACACCCCACCGCCGCCGTTGTAGAGGACGGGCGCCTCGCGCCGCAGGGAGAGCCGAATCGAGGCGGTGTCCGTCGTGCCGGAGATGTCGAGCCGGTCCAGGTCTCCGCTCACGGTCAGGGCCGATGTCTGCACAGAGAGGGAATCGGCGGACACCTTCACATCGGCCACGGCTTCGACGGTGTGCCTGGCGCTGGTGCGGCCGTGCCCGTTCTCGCTGTCCCCGTCCCCGTCCCCACCGTCGTCCAGGAGCGCGACGGTACTGAGGCAGGCGCCCTGCATCAGTATCGTGTGGATCTTCACCCAGAAGACCTTCTCGTGGTCGTGCACCTTGGCACAGAACCACCAGGAGTCCGTGTTGTCGGGGGAGGTCGGGGTGAGAACCTGGGCGGCGTCGATCAGTGTGGGACGGGTCGTGGTCATCGAATCTCCTTTCACCGGGCGGCTGTTGCTGCCTGATCACATTGAATCAAAGGGACACGGCCGACGATCGGCCCGGGAGGCGGCGGACGAACCGGCGTGCGGGTACATCGCGGTCGCGGCAGCTCACCCTCAATTCTCCGTTGACTCCGGGCGAACGGCCGTGCAACGGTGAGAGCGCGGTCCTTTCGAGCATCATTGTGAACTGGAGGCAGAACGCTGTGACCTTCGGAAGCGACGACTCCCCCCAGGCGATGGATCGCAGTTTGACTCCGGATCAGCTCGAGTTCTTCGAGAAGGAGTTCGCCGCTCGCCCGGTGAACCGGCTGATGCAGAACGCCGTCACCCAGACGCCGGTGGACGACGTGGCCCTGGACCGCCGGATCCTCACCGGCATCGACCACTCGGTCTCCCACCACCTGGACGACTGGAGGGTCACCAACCAGAAGCAGAGCGGGCGCTGCTGGATGTTCGCCGGGCTCAATCTGCTGCGGGTCGGCGCCGCGCGAAAGCTGGGCGTGAAGGACTTCGAGTTCTCCCAGAACTACCTGCTCTGGTGGGACAAGTTCGAGCGGGCCAACCATCTCCTGGAGGCGGTCATCGAGACCTCGGACCGGGATGTGGACGACCGTACGGTGGCCCATCTGCTGGCCGACCCGATCGGTGACGGCGGGCAGTGGAACATGTTCGTGGCGCTGGTCGCCAAGCACGGCCTGGTGCCCAAGTCGGCCATGCCGGAGACCGACAGCTCCTCCGCGACCCGGGCGATGAACCGGGCCCTGAAGACCCTGCTCCGCCAGGGCGCCCACGAACTGCGCGAGCGGGCAGCCGAGGGAGTCGCCGCCCAGCGGGAGCACAAGCGGGACGTGCTGGCCGCCGTCCACCGGGTGCTCAGCATTCACCTCGGCACGCCTCCGCAGCGATTCCTGTGGCAGTGGGAGGACAAGGACAAGCAGTTCCACCGCGACGGCTGGCTCACCCCGGCGGAGTTCGCAGCCGCGTATGTGCGGCTCCCGCTGGAGGAGTACGTCTGCCTGGTGCACGACCCCCGGGAGTCGAGCCCGGTCGGCCGCACCTTCACCGTCGAGTACCTGGGCAATGTCGTGGACGCCCCGCCGGTGGTCTACCTCAATGTGCAGATGGAACTGCTGAAGCGGCTGGCGATGGAGGCGATCGTCGGCGGCGAGCCGGTGTGGTTCGGCTGCGACGTGACCAAGATGATGCGCTCGGACGCCGGCGTCTGGGACGCCGGGCTCTTCGACTACGCGGCCGTCTACGACGCTCCCTTCACCATGGACAAGGCCACCCGGCTGCTCCACCACGACACGCAGATGACACACGCGATGCTGTTCACCGGCGTCGACGTGGTGGACGGGAACCCGCGCCGCTGGCGGGTGGAGAACAGCTGGGGCGAGGAGAAGGCCGACAAGGGCTTCTGGACGATGAACGACTCGTGGTTCGGTGAGCATGTCTTCGAGATCGCCGTCCGGCGTTCCGCGCTGCCGCCGGAGCTGGCTGCCGCCCTCGACCTACCGCCCATCGTCCTCCCCGCCTGGGACCCCATGGGCGCCCTCGCCGACTGAGCCACTCTCCTCGCACGCCGCCTGACTCTGCGACGTGGCGCACCGGAGGTCAGCCGATGAGCGTGCGGAACTCCTCGATCGTACGACGCCGCATGGTGAGGAAGGCGTGCCAGGAGCCGTCGGCGTAGTGCAGGCGGAAGCGGGCCATCAGCTGGGTCCGGGGCCGGCGTTCGACCCGGGTCACCCAGGCGCGCGGCACCTCCCACACCGGGGTGCCGTCCAGGGGCTTGACCAGCCCGACGCGCTGGTCGGTCACGCGGAGCAGCAGCGCGCCGGAGGTGCGCGGCATTCCCGCGGCGATACTGCCGGCTCCGCCGGACTCCGCCCCGACATGGTTCACCAGCGCGCTCGCTACGGCCCCACCGATACCGACGCCTTTGGCGCCGCTCGCGGGGACGACGGAGGCGTACCCCAAGAGCCGTTCGCCGGGGGCCAGTTGACTGTGCGCGGAACGCTCGCGGAGTGCGGACATGTGCATGATCATAGACGGCGCAGAGTGACCGCGGCGACTCCGTAGACATATCCCCCCGCCCCCGTGGGCAACGTGCGGGGACCGCGCAGTGTTCGCCGTGTCCCTGACGCGGGCAATTCACTTGTCGCGTCCGTCGGCCAGCCGCTGAAGGGTACGTCCGCGGACGCCGCCTGCAACCGGCACGATGCCGCGTACCGCACCCTTCAGCAGAGCGGCAGGTGGAGTCCGAACAGCCATGCCGAAGCGGACCGACGATTCGCCGCCGATCTCCACGGTCTCGAGCAGGCCGGAAAGATCTGGCGACGGCTTGGTACAGCGCTTGGACGTAGCGTTCGTCGTCGTAGATCGTCCCACCGATGTCGAAGAGCACCGCGTCGGTCCGCTCGGCCGACCGCTCTTCTCGCTCCGTTCTGAGTGTGTCGCTGTATTCGAATATGACGCCCCACGACGCGTGCTGTGGTGGAAGCAGGCAGGGACCTGTTCATGTCTTCGGCGGCAGGGGCGAATTCCTGCGGACCTGGCGACCGCAGGTGGGCGGGACGCTGAAGACATGTGCCTCGGGTGCGGAGGGAATGCGCCCCGGCACTGTTGTCGCCGCCCCGCCGGCGCCGACCTGACCGTCGCGGTGCCCTGCCGACCTGCCGCGTGGTGCGCCGCGGGAAGGATGCGGGGCGTCGCTCGGGTGGGGAGTGGTCCGGACTGAGTCAGCGGGCACCGGACGGGTGGCGCCGGTGTCGTGGCTGTGCAGGGACAGGTGGAGCGCGGTGGCGGCGGCCGCGAGGATCCCCACAGCTGCTGCGACGCTCGTTGTCGGATGCCTGCGGCTGCCCTGCCACAGCCGGGGGAGGGCCGGCGCTGTCGCCGTACGCGGCCCGGCGTGGCCGACGGTGTGCGGCATGGACTCGGACCGTGCGTGGGCAGGGCGCCTCCCTCGGGCGGCGGCGAATGCGGCTCCACCCCAGGGGAGCAGGGCGTCGGCGAGTAGCGCGCCCGGCCGTTCGTTGATGCCGGTCAGCTCGGAGTGGGCGAGGGAACAGGCGCGGCAGTCGGCCAGGTGCTGGTCGAGATCGGCACTCGGGTAGGCGCCCCTGAGCCGGGTGGCGGCTTCCAGGAGGGAGCCGAAGAGACGGCAGTGCCCGTTGTCGGACCGCTCGGCGTGGTGGTCCATGCAGATGTGGCGGAGTTCTTCGAGCGCACTGCGGCGGAGCTGCGACACCCTGTCGGGGTGCACGTCGAGGGACCGTCCCGCCGAGAGGGAGTCGTCCCGCTGTACGACGGTGTGCCACAGGACGGCCTGGGTGCGCCGGGGAAGGCGGTGGTAGGCCCAGGAGATGGTGCCGGGGTGCGCGCAGGACGGCTCGGTGGAAGGCGGGCCGGGCAGAGGGTGTGGCGTACGGTCCAGCCACGAGACGAACGCGGCGGAGAGTTCCGATCGCCGTGTGGTGCCGGCCCATACCCTGGCCGTCCTCTCGGCCAGGAGGAGTGGGTGGTGGAGCGGCGGTTGGTCGGTGCCCGCAGCGGTGCGTATGTCGAGCACGGCGCGCTGGAGCGCCTCCAGCGCCAAGAGCCGCACCGACGCCCCGGTTGCGAGGAGAGCGGCGTAGTCGAGCAGCACGGGTAGGCGGCGCCTGCGCAGTTCGGCCGCGGCTGCCGCGATCTGTCGTCTACGGGCTCTGGGTTCGTCCCCCGGTCCTCGGTCGCCCGGCCTGGACGTGGCCGGGATGCGCAGGCTCGCGACAAGTGCCGCGTCGGGCAGGTCGGCCCATGGCCGGGTTGCCTCGCTGTCTTCCGGCTCGGCCTTCTCGGACCGGTGGCGTCGGGGCACTCCCGTGCCGGAAACGCGGAATCGGGCAGCACGAGGCGACATGGCGTGCATCCGTTCTCTCGAGCGGGCGGACTCGAATCGCCGCCCCGTGGGTCACCGATGGATCGCCGGGTTCGACGCCTGACGGGGGAGTGCCCGCCGGGGCGGCATTGCGGGAAGTCAATGAGGCGCGCCGTCGCGTCCGCAATGACATGCGCGTACTGCTGCGGCTGACTCTGTGCCCCATCGGCGAACTGCTACGGAAGCCGGTGCCGATCTTCAGAGGCCGAACCTCGATTTCCGCCGGTACAGGCGGCCCCGAGGTACGGATGCCCCCTGTCGGCGGGTGCTGGGGCGGCTGCCCGCGAACCGCACGCGCTAAGGTGCTTGCGCAAATGTCATGCATGCTCAGGCGTGCGAGGAGGGGGAGGTTCCGCGGTGTCGGATCTGGGGCGGCTCATAGCCGGCCGATACCGGTTGGTGGAGCGCGTGGGCCGCGGCGGGATGGGTACCGTGTGGCGGGCCGAGGACGAGTTGCTCGGCCGGCACGTGGCGGTGAAGAAACTGCATGTCCCGCCGCACCTGCACGACGACGACATCCAGCGGCTCTACGAGCGCACCCGCCGCGAGGCCCGCAGCGCCGCCCGGATCACCCACTCCCATGTGATCGTGGTGCACGACGTCGTCGACGACGAGGGGCTGCCGTGCATCGTCATGGAGTACATACCCTCGCTCACCCTGAGTGACGTCCTCAAGCGGCAGGGCACGCTGTCGCCCACCGAGGCGGCACGCATCGGCCGCGCCATGGCCGCCGCGTTGCGCGCCGCGCACGCCGTCGGAGTGCTGCACCGGGACGTCAAGCCCGCCAACGTCCTGCTCGGACACGACGGACGGATCGTCCTCACCGACTTCGGGATCGCCGTCGAGCCCGGCACGCCGTCACTGACCAGGACCGGCGAGCTGGTCGGCTCGATCCACTACCTGGCGCCGGAACGCCTCCGCAGCGGCATCGCCGAGCCCGGCCCCGCGTCCGACCTGTGGGCGCTCGGCGCGACGCTGTACCAGGCGGTGCAGGGGACGCCGCCGTTCCACCGGGACACCCCGATCGAGACGGCGTACGCCATCGCCACCGAGGAGTGCCCTCCCGCGAGCGACGCCGGACACCTCACCTCGGTGATCGAGGGGCTGCTGGTGAAGGACCCCGGCCAGCGCATGGACGCCGACGAGGCCGAACGTCTCCTGAGCGGTGCGGCCGACACCACGGGCACCGCCCTGCTCGAACCGCCCACGGAACCAAAGACGCGTGGCGACAGCCCCGAGGCCCCTGCGCGCGAGGGCAGGTGGGGCCGCCGCAGAGCGCTGTGGATCGTCCCGGCCGTCCTGGTGGCCGCCGTCGCGGCGGGCGGGGCGCTCTGGCTCGGACGGGGGGACGCTGCGCGCGGTGACGGGGCCTCGGGTCGCCCGGGGACACCGAGCGCTTCCTCGTCGTCGTCACTGCCGCCGCTTCCTCACGGCTACCGCCTCGAGCAGGCGGCACAGGGCATCTCCGTCCCCGTGCCCGACGGCTGGACCTTCAAGAACATGCCCGGCGGCGAGGTCGCCTACATCTCCGGGCTGGCCGGCATGAGGATCAACGTCGTCCAGTTCGCGGGGAACGATCCCGTGCGGCACTGGCGCGACACCGAAGAGGCCCAGACACGACAGGACAACCCGGGCTACGAGCGGGTCAGGATGGACCGGACGACCTTCCGGGGGCGGCCCGCAGGGTACTGGGAGTTCACGTTCCAGGGCAGGGTGCGCAAATACCGGGCGGTCGAGCTGGCCTTCAGCGGCTCCGACGGCACCCAGTACGTGATCTACCTCTCCGCGCCGAACGACGAATGGAGCCGGTACCGCCCGGTCTTCGACAATGCCGCCAAGGGCATCCGCCTGCGCGGCTAGCCGCAGCTCTCCCCGCGGTCCCCGCGGGGCCGCGTGCCGGCTGGTCGGATGTCGCCGCTGAGCTGGGACGTTACCGATCCGAGCGGGGAGGGTCGGCTGGCTGTCGCCGAACCGCAGCGCCCGTGTGACCGCGACGGGATCCGGTTGCCGACCGCGCGGGCCACAGTGGCGGTGCCCCGTGTTCCGGCCGCGACCGGCCGGCGACGCACTGCATCCATGCGAGTGGTGACCGTCGTGCATGTCGCGAGGGGACGAGAAGGCGAGAACGGCGATGGGTATGTCGCGTGGGAAGTCCCTGCCCCTCTCCGCGGCCGTCCTCGCCGTGGCCACCCTGGTGGTGACGGCGTGTTCCGTTGAAGGCGGTGCCGCCTCCCGGCGCGAGCACGGCGACAAGGGCGCGTCCCTGCCGCCGCTGCCGGCGCGCTTCGCACAGCAGACGGTCGACTGGGCCGGCTGCGAGGGCGTCTCGTCCGAACCGGTCGCCGGCGCGGAGTGCGGCTGGGTCGAGGTGCCGGTCGACTACGCGGCTCCCGACAAGGAGACCATCAGGCTGCGGGTGTCCCGGGTGAAGGCGCAGGACCGCAGCCGCAGGCTCGGCTCGCTGCTCTACAACCCCGGCGGTCCCGGCGCACCGGGCGCCGCGGACGTGGCCGACGGCACCTGGACGGCCGGCGAGAGGGCCCGCGCCCGCTACGACCTGGTCGGCTTCGATCCGCGCGGACTGGGCGCCTCCGCGCCGATCGAATGCCCCGGCGGCGTGCCGCAGGAGCCCGAGGACCTGCCCCGGACGGTGGCGGACGCGGAGAAGGCCTTCACCGCGGCCCGTGCGCTCGCCCGGTCCTGCCATCGGGGCAGCGGCACGGTCCTCGCGCACATGGACAGCGCGAGCGTCGCACGCGACCTCGAGGTCCTGCGCAGGGTCCTCGGGGACGACAGGCTCAACTACACGGGCATCTCGTACGGCACCTTCCTCGGCCGGCAGTACATGAGGCTGTTCCCCGACAAGGTCGGTCGGTTCGTGCTCGACGGTGTCGTCGACCCGGCCCGCGACATGCGGCAGGTCGCCCTCCTCGACGTCAGGACCGACGAGGAGGCGCTGCGCCGCTACGCCGCCGACCTCGTGGCCCGCGGCGACCTGCGCCTCGGAGCCACGTCCGAGGACGTCGTCCGGCGCATCACGGGCCTGGTCGCGGATCTGGAGCGCACACCGCTGCGGGGCCCCGGAGGCCGACGGCTGACCGGTTCCGCCGTGTCCGCGTACCTGCGTACGGTGACCCGCCAGGAGAACTGGGGCCGGCTGACCGACGCCCTGGCGGCCGCCGTGGACGGTGACGCCGGCGCGTTCGACGACATGGCGCGGGACGGCGCCGCGGGAGCGGGCGAGGAGGGCGCGGCCGGCGACGAGGAATCCGCACCGGGGCAGGAGGAACAGGAGCGGACCGAAGCCATGGGCAACCCGGCCGTGCTGTGCCTGGACTCCCGTGGCGCGCCGAGGTCCCCGCGGGAGATGCTCGACCTGGCCGACGAGTTCGCCCGGAAGTCGCCGCTGTTCGGGCGTGGCATCGCCTGGCAGATGCTCGACTGCGCGACCTGGCCGATCGCCCCGACCGGGAAGGTCGAGCCCGTCACGGCGCCCGGCGCGCCGCCGGTGCTGCTGGTGTCCTACACCGATGATCCCCAGACCCCGCTGGAGAACGCGCGGGCCGTGAAAGCGCAGTTGGCGGACAGCGCACTCCTGGTGCGCACGGGGCAGGGGCACGGGGCGTACGCCTCCGAGACCCCCTCCCAGTGCACGGATCGCGTCGTCGACGCCTACCTCGTCGACGGGAGGCTTCCCGAGGGGATCACCAACTGCCCCGGTTGAGAAGGGAGGTGCGACGTCCGGTTCACTTCACGGCTCCCATGGACAGTCCGCGGACGAGCTGCTTCTGGGCGATCCATCCCGCGAGCAGGACGGGCAGGCAGGCCAGGGTCGCGGCGGCGGCGAGCCTGGCCCAGTAGAGGCCCTCGCTGGTCATGAAGCCGATCAGGAAGACGGGCATGGTGGCGGCTCGGACCGAGGTGAGGTTGAGGGCGAGGAAGAACTCGTTCCAGGAGAAGATCACGCAGATCAGCGCGGTCGCCGCGATGCCGGGAGCGACCATCGGCAGCAGCACCTGGGTGATCTCCTGGCGCTGGGTCGCGCCGTCGACGCGGGCGGCCTCCAGGACTTCACCGGGGACTTCGAGGAAGAAGGAGCGCAGCATCCACACCGCGATCGGCAGGTTCATCGCCGTGTACAGCACGATGAGGGTGCCGATGTCGTCCAGGGCCCCGATGTCCCGTACGGCGAGGTAGATGGGGACGATGGCGGCGACGACGGGGAGCATCTTGGTGGAGATGAAGAAGAACAGCGCGTCGCGCCACTTGCGGACCGATCGGATCGACAGCGCGTAGGCGGCCGGAACGCCGAGCGCGAGCACGAGGAGCGTGGACAGCACCGTCGCCAGTGCCGAGTTGGCGAGATAGGGGCCGATGCCGCTCGCGAACACCGCCCGGAACTGGTCGAGGGTGGGGGAGAAGACGAGCTGCGGGGTGGTGGTGTAGGCGTCCGACTCCTGCTTGAAGGCGGTCAGTGCCATCCAGAGCACGGGGAAGAAGAACACCAGCCCGGCCAGCCAGGCGCCGGCGGTCCAAGCGCTCCTTCCCAGCAGGCGCTTGACGCGGCGGGCGGAGGGTTCGGCGGCGTTCATCACGCCCTCCCTTCGGTGGTGCTGAAGACGGTGAAGAGCATGCGCAGGGCGATCGAGGCGACGGCGATGGTTCCGGCCACGGTGACCACGCCGAGGGCCGACGCCTGCCCGACGTCGAAGCCGAGGAAGGCCCGTTGGTAGAGGTAGTACGGCAGATTGGTGGTTGCCGTACCCGGGCCGCCCTGGGTCATCATGAAGATCACGTCGAAGGTGTTGATCAGGTAGATCGCGCCGAGCAGTACACCGAGTTCGATGTAGGGCCTCAGATGCGGCACGGTGATGGCCCTGAAGGTGGTCCAGGGGCCGGCGCCGTCGATCTGCGCGGCCTCCAGTACGTCGCCCGACTGGCTCTGCAGCCCGGCGAGGACGATCAGCGTCATGAACGGTGTCCACTGCCACACCAGCACCGTGACGATCGACGCCATCGGGAACCGGCTGACGAAGTCGACGGGGGCGACGCCGACCAGGTGCAGGAGGAAGTTGACGATGCCGTACACCGGGTCGAGCATCGTGGTCCGCCACAGCAGTCCCGCGACCGTCGGCATGATCAGAAACGGGGCGATCAGCAGGGTCCTGACCACCGCGCGGCCGGGGAACTCGCGGTCCAGCAGGACGGCGAGGCCGACACCGAGCGCCATCGAGACGGCCACCGCGAGGACGGTCATCTCGATCTCGGTGAAGAGTGCGTCGCGGAAGGCGCTGTCGGTGAAGACATCGCGGTAGTTGCTCAGGCCCACCCAGTGCCGGGAGTGCGGCCGGACCAGATTCCAGGACTGGAACGAGAAGAGCACCGTGAAGACGAACGGGATCTGGGTGGCGATGATCACGAGGAGCAGCGCCGGGCTCAGCGGCAGCCGGCGCCGCCATGCCTCGCGGCGCGGCAGCCGTACGGACTGCCCGCCCGGTGTCAGGGGAACGGGGCTGGACGGGGCCAGGGTCGCCATGGCGCCTCCTCGGACGGCGGGGCTGGGAGCGGTTGTCGGTGCTGGTGGGAAGGTCAGCGGCGCTGGTAGGTGCGGCCGACCGTCCGGGCGTATTGCTGGGACTGGGACAGGGCGGCGCGCACCGACTTCCGTCCGGCGATCACCGCGGTGATCTGCTGACTGACCCGGGTGCCGAGATCCTGGAACTCGGGGATGTCCAGGAACTGCACGCCCGTGTAGGGCACGGGGGCCACGGTGGGGTGTGCGGGATCGGCGCCGTCGATCGCCCGCAGTGTGGGCCCGGCGAAGGCGGCGGCCGCCTCGGCGTACCGGGGGATGCGGTAGGTCGAGACGCGGCTTCCCGGAGGGACGTGGGACCAGCCGAGCCTGCCGCCCACGAACCGGATGTACTCCTTGGAGGTCGCCCACGACAGGAACTGCCAGGCGGCGTCCCGGCGCCGGCTGGTCCTGGGGATCGCCAGCGACCAGGAGTACAGCCACCCCGAGGACCGGGTCCGCTCGACGGGGGCGGGTGCGTAGCCGATCCTGCCGACGACCTTGCTGCTGCTCGGGTCCTCCAGCGAGCCCGCCGCCACGGTCGCGTCGTACCACATGGCGGCATTGCCCTGGGCCATGTCCGTACCGCACTCGGTGTATCCGGCGGTCGCCGCGCCCGGTTCGCCGACCGTACGGAGCAGGTCGGTGTAGAAGGCGACCGCCTTCGTCACCTCGGGCGAGGTGAGCTGGGCGTTCCACCTCAGGTCGTACCAGCGTCCGCCGAAGGTGTTGATCACGGTGTTCAGCGGTGCCAGGTTCTCGCCCCAGCCGGGGACCCCGCGCAGGCAGATCCCGGCGATGCGGTGCGCCGGGTCGTCCAGCTTCCGGGCCAGCGCGGCGACCTGGTCCCAGGTGGGACGGGCGGGCATGGCCAGGCGGTGGGCGGCGAGGAGATCCCTGCGGTACATCAGGTACGACGACTCGCCGTAGAACGGCACCGAGTACAGGTCGCCCCGGTAGGACAGGGACTGCCGGATCGGGGCGATGAAGTCGCCCGGGTCGTATCCCCGGGTGCGGTCGGCGTACGGCTGGAGGTCCACCAGCCAGCCGTTCCTCGCCCACATCGGGGTCTCGTAGTTGCTGATCATCACCACGTCGAACTCTCTGCCGCCGGTCGCCACCGACTCGGTGATCTTCTGACGGGCCACGTTCTCCGGCAGCGTGACGTACCGGACGTGGACACCCGGGTGGGCGCGCTCGAAGTACGGGGTGAGTTTCTGTACGTCCTGCATCTGCGGGTTGGCGACGATGGCCACCGTGATCGAGCCGGAGCCGCCGCCGACTGCTCCGGCCCCGGCGCAGCCGGCCGCCGGCAGCAATGCGGACAGGGCCGCGGCGACGGCCGCGACGGAGCGTCGTCGCCGGGTCTTCAGGAATCGCATCGTGGAGTACTCCTCGTTGTTCCGGCTGTACAACGACGAGGTCACCGAAATAATGCTCGTGTGAGCACTTTTCGCTCGGATTTCCCATCATCGCCGCGATCCCATTGACGTCGACCTGACACGGCCTTTAATGGGAAGTACCTGAAACGCATGAGGTCTATATGCTCGATTGAGCAGAAACCCGCGCGGTGAACTCAGGGCAGCCCCACCGGGGCGATCCAGACTCTTCTGAAAGATCGGAAGACGCCATGAACGCTGTGGCCGAACGCGACGTTCCGTGCGCTGATGCCGAAGTCGCCTCCGTCTCCATCGAATTGCCGCCCGTCCTGACCGCGCCCCGGCAGGCGAGAGCCTTCACCAGAAAGTCCCTGTGCCACTGGGGAGAGGCGGAGGAACTCGTCGAAGCGGCCGTCCTGGTCGTGTGCGAACTGGTCACGAATTCCGTCTGCCACGGCTCGCGACCACCACCGGCCCGACACCGGCACGCCGCGTGCCCCGATGAACGCGGACCCGGATCGCCGATCACGCTCACGCTGGAACTGAGGCCGGACGTACTCCACGCCGAGGTGCACGACCGGTCACCGGAGCTGCCGGTGCCCCGCTCGGCGGGGAACGACGACGACTGCGGGCGCGGGCTTGCGATCGTCACCGCGCTCGCCGGGTCCTGGACGGCCGGGTGGGCACCCGGAGGCGGCAAGTGGGTCCGGGCGTGTCTGCCGCGTGCGGTCGCTCCCGTCCTCGGCTGACACGGGAAGGAGCGGTCATGGACAAGGGGTGGTGGACGGCATGAGCACGCAGCACGGGCCGCGAGTCGGCAGGCCCCCGCACCACACGGGTCCGGAAGAGCTGGTCCAGACGGCGGCCATGGCCCGTCGCTTCTACCTCGAGGGCAGGTCGAAGACCGAGATCGCGCAGGAGTTCGGCATCAGCCGCTTCAAGGTCGCCCGCATGCTGGAGACCGCCCTGCACAACGGCCTGATCCGACTCGAAGTCCGGCTGCCCGCCGAACTGGACGCCGAACGCTCCGACGCGCTGCGCACCCGGTACAACCTCCGCCACTGCGTCGTCCTCGCCTCGACGGAGGGGGAGCCCGGCGGCGCGGTGCTCGCCACCCGGCGCCTCGGCGCCGTCGCCGCGGGGCTGCTCACCGAGATCGTCACGGAGGCCGACGTCCTCGGACTCGTCTGGGGCCCCGAGATCGAAGCGCTCGGTCGCGAACTGACCGTGCTCGCCCGGTGCAAGGTGGTGCAGCTGTGCGGGGTGACCCCGCTGCGGCCCGTGGACAGCAGTGCCGTGGAAGCCGTACGCCGAGCCGCCTCGATCGCGCGAGGCCCCGTGTACGCGATCCACGCGCCACTGCTTCTTCCTGACGGCGCGGCGGCCCGGATGCTCCGCCGACAGCCAGGCATCACCGAAGCGGTCAACCAGTTCCGCCACCTCACCAAGGCCGTCGTCTCCGTCGGCGCGTGGGGGCCCGGGCTGTCCACCATCTACGACGCGCTCGACGACGACGCGCGCGAGCAGTACCGGAGCCTCGGAACATGCGCCGAAGTCGTGGGCCAACTGCTGGACGCGGACGGGCGTCCCGTCGCCCCGGAACTCACCGAGCGGATCATCGCGATCAGCTTCGACGAACTGCGCGACGTGCCCGACGTCATCCTCCTCGCCGACGGTGAGGAGCGGGCTGCCGCCACCTCGGCGGCGCTGAAGACGGGCCTGTTCAACGGCATCGTCACCCACACGGCCGTCGCCGAGCACCTGCTTCGGTGACGCGCGAGCCGACGCAGCCCATCGACACCATGTACGGAGCGGCCATGACGCCTCTCGTGGAACGCGGCTTCGACCTGGAGGTGCTGGACGCCCTCCTCCGCCGAGTCGTCGAGGGCGACGGCACGGCTGTGTCGGTCGACGCACCGGCGGGGGCCGGAAAGAGCGCACTGCTGGCCGAAGCCGCGACGCGTGCCCGTCAGCGCAAGGCTCGAGTGCTGCGGGCACGCTGCTGTCCGCAGGAGGAGCGGGTGCCGTGGGGAACCGTACGGCAGTTGCTCGATCCGCTGCTGAGCGACGAGGACCTCGACCGGCCGGACCGCGGCCCTGTCCCACCCTCCGACGGGCGAGGCGATCAGGCCCTTCCCGTCGAGCGTTTCCACGGCCTGTATCTGGTGCTGCTGCGTCTGTCGCGGAACGCTCCGGTCGTCCTGCTGATCGACGACGCCCACCACGCCGACGACCTCTCGCAGCAGTGGCTGGCCTACCTGGCCCGTCGCCTGGACGGTGTCCGGATCGCACTGGTCGTGGCCACCCGTACGGCCTGCGGAGCCGCCCGCGGGCCGCTCGAGGCGGCCTTGGCGGCATGCCCGGAATTCCCCCGCCTGCGACTGCGGCCCCTGTCCGAGCGGGGAACGGCCGACGCCCTGGCCGGCAAGCTCGGCCAGGCCCTGGAACAGGACAGCGCGGCGATGTGCCATGCCGCGACCGGTGGCAACCCGGGGCTGCTCGGCGCCGTGGCCGACGCCGTCGCCCGCACCGGCATCCCGGCCGCCCAGGTCACGCCGGAACAAGCGGCCGACATCTGCTCCCGCGCCGTCCTGCGTGCCCTGCCCCGGCTGCTGGGCCGCCACGGGCCCGCGGTGACCGCCGTGGCCACGGCGACAGCAGCCCTCGGCCGGGCGACCGGCCTGCCCCTGCTGGCACGGACGGCCGGGATCGCCGCACCGGCCGCGGAAGAGGCGGTCACCGCCCTGGAGGACGCCGGGCTGCTGTGCGCGGGGCCGCCGTGGCACCTCGGCTCCGCCGCCGTCGTGCGGGTCCTCACCGCGCGAGCGGGCGAGCACACGCTCGACGCACTGCGTTCCCGGGCGGCCGAGGCGTTGCGCGATCTCGGCGCCGCTGCCCCCGAGATCGCCGACATGCTGCTGCTCACGCCACCCGACGGGCAGGCATGGCGGGTGCCGGTACTGCGGGAGGCGGCCCGCATCGCCGAGGAGGGCTCCGATCCGCCCGCTGCCGGCGCGTATCTGACCCGAGCCCTGGCAGAGCCGCCCGCGGACACCGACCGTCCCGCGCTCCTGGCCCGGCTGGGCATCGCCGAGGTGCACCTCGACCCGGACTCGGCCGCCTCCCGTCTGCGTACCGTCCTGGACGGCGAGGAGGACGTCCGCAGGCGGGCGACCCTGGCGCCGCACCTGGCCGAGGCACTGGTGCGCACCGGCCGCCCCGAGGCGGCCGTGGCCCTCCTGGACGATCTCGCCGGCCAGATAGGCGAGGACGACCGCGAGACGCTGTACCGGCTGTGGGCCCAGGGCATCCTGGTCCTCCTGGAGGAGACCCCGCACGCGGCCGACGCCTGGACGGCCCGCGGCGACATCGCCGGCGACCTGGCCGGCACGAGCCCGGGGCAGCGACTGCTGCTCGCGGCACTCGCCCTGAAGGCCACACTGACCGGCCAGTGCGCCCACGCCGCCGCCGATCTCGCCGACCGGGCGCTCGCCCGGCCCGCACCGTCGCAGGAACCCGCCCTCACCACCGCATTCGCGGCGACCGCGCTGCTGCACGCGGGCCGCCTCACGGACGCCGCCCGCTGCTGCGACCAGCTCCTCGGCGACGGCACACCCCGCGGCCCCGCCCCCGTGCGGTCCCTCTTCCTGGCCCTGCGCGCCAAGATCGCCCACCGCACCGGCGACATCACGTCCGCCCTGTCACTCGGCCGCCAGGCCCTCGCCGCGGCACCCCCGGGGCAGCGCTACCAGCCCTACGCCACCGCCCAGGTCATCCATGCCCTGCTCGACCTCGGCGCCCGCGAAGAGGCGGAGCACGCCTGCCACACCTCGTACCAGAGTCCTGCCGGCCACCACTGGAGCTGGGCGCCCCTGCACGCCGCACGCGCCCGGAACCACCACACCCAGGGCAACCCGCACGCCGCCCTGGACGAACTCGGCGCCTGCGCACGGCTGATGCGCGACGGCGGATACGACAACCCCGCTCTCGTCCCATGGCGCTCCCATGCCGCCCTCGTCCACCAGTGCCTCGGCAACCACGACACCGCCGTGGAGCTGGCCGACGAGGAGCTGGTACGAGCACGCCGCTGGGGCGCCCCGCACACGGTCGCCACCACCTTGCGCATCCTCGGCCGCCTGCACACCGGCGACGGCGCCGTCGCCGCCCTGACCGAGGCGGCCTCCCTCCTCCAGGGCACACCCGCACGGCGCGCCCTCGCCCACACCCTCGCGGACCTCGGCGAAGCACTCCACGAGACCGGCCGTCCCACGGAGGCGCGGACAGCCCTGCGCCAGGCACTCGACCTCGCCGACGCCTCGGGCGCCGCCCCCCTGTCCGAACGCGCCCACCGCGCGCTCCTGGCCACCGGCGCGCGCCCCCGCCGCAGACGCCAGTCCGGAGTGGGCGCGCTCACCGAACGCGAACACCGCATCGCCGCGCTCGCCGCCACCGGCATGGACAACCAGGCCATCGCCACCGCCCTGTTCGTCAGCCGGCGCACCGTGGAGTTCCACCTCACACACGTCTACCGCAAGCTCGCCATCGACGGCAGAGCCGAACTGGGCACGGCACTGACCACCGGCCCCCGCACACAACCCGCGCTTCCCGCCCTGCCCCGCCCCACACCGCGCAGCGGCTGACTCGCCCACTCGCCCGAAGCTGACAAGAATCGTTCGCTTTCCGTCCACTTTTGGAGTCCCAGGGGATAGAGCGACTGGCGGACGGGAAGGGTGCTACACGGCGCACCGCGGGGAGCGGGGGGAGCGTGCCCGGCAAGCCGGGCCCGAAGGGCAGGGGGAGGGCCGGTTATGGGCGGGCAGCCCTTGTATCTCGCACCGCGGCTGGGAGACCGGCTGCGCTCGCTGCTGGCGTCGCCCGAGCTGCTGCACCCGCTCACCGACGCCCTCGGCTCTCCGCTGAACGTGGTCGTGCCCGATCAACTCGCCGCCAATCTGGAGCAGTTCAGGGCGGTGTACGACAGGCACCATCTGTCCGGTCAGGTGCTCTTCGCCCACAAGGCCAATCGCTCCAGTGCCCTGCTGCGTCGGTTGGCGGCGACGGACGCCGGCGTCGACGTCGCCTCGCTCGGGGAACTGCAGCACGCGCTCGGCGCCGGCTTCACTCCCGACCGCATCACGGCCACCGGCCCGAAGAACCCGGAATTCCTGTGGCTGGCCGCGCGCACCTCGGTCACCGTCGCTGTCGACAGCCCGGCCGAACTGGTTCAACTCGCCATGCTGGTACGCAAGTTCGCACTTCCTCGGGCGTGCGTCCTGTTCCGGCTGGCCGGGTTCGAGACGTCCGGTGTGCGGGTGCTGAGCCGACGCAGTCGTTTCGGAACACCCGTGAAGGAGTGGGCGGGACTGCTGGACGCGGTCGAGCGGCACAGTGATGCCGTGGAACCGGTGGGCGCGGCCTATCACCTCGACACGACGAGCCTCACCGAGAAGGCGACCGCGCTGGAAGGCTGCCTGCGGGTGCTGGAGGAGTGCCGAAGCCGAGGACTGCGGCCTTCGACCGTGGACATCGGCGGCGGATTCGGCGTCGACTACCTTGCCGACGGCGAGCAGTGGGAGCGCTACACCACCGGTCTCACCGCGGCCGTCCTCGGCACCCGGCCGCCCCTGACCTGGGGCGGGCACGGCTACGGGCTGCGCAACGAGAGCGGCACGCTCCGGGGATCGCTCGCCCTCTACCCCGCCCACCGCCCGCTCGCCGGGCCCCGCTACCTCGACGGACTGCTCGGGCACCCGGCCGCGTCCTTCGACGGCCGGCCCCTCGCCGCGCTGCTGCTGGAGCACCTGTACGACCTGCGGATCGAACCGGGCCGAGCCCTGCTCGACCAGTGCGGGCTGACCCTGGCCAAAGTGCTGGAGGTGCGTGAACCGGAGAACGGCGGCGAACTCCTCGTACGGCTCGCGGCCAAGGCCGACGACGTGGCCCTGGAGGAGCACGGGGTGCTGATGGACCCCGTCGTCGTCCCGAGGGATCCGAAGCGGGCGGCCGCGGGACCGGTCGCCGTCCACCTCTTCGGCACGCTGTGCCTGGAAACCGACCTGATCACGCGCCGGACGGTCTTCCTGCCGCACCGGCCCGAACCGGGCGACCTGCTGGCCTTCGCCAACACCGCCGGCTACTGCATGGACTTCCACGCCACCCGTGCCCAGCGGCAGCCGGTCGCGCGCAAGGTCGCCGCCTGGCAGGAGGACGGCGCGTGGCGCTGGTGCCTGGACGACCAGTACTGGCCGACGACGTCCGGGGGCGCGCCGGGGTACGACATGGGGGGAGCACAGTGAGGTACGACAGCATCACCGAGGCCATAGGCAACACACCGCTGGTGCGCATCGACCCGGCCGTGCACGGTCTGGAACACATCGACCTGTACGCCAAGCTCGAACTGCTCAATCCGTTCGGCTCGGTCAAGGACCGCGCCGCCTGGAACATGACCGGCCTGCGTCTCGCCGACGCCGCCGAGCACGGCAGCCAGGTCGTGGAGCTGTCCAGCGGCAACACCGCCAAGGCCCTGGCCGTCCTCGCCGGGATGCACGGTCTGGCCTTCAAGAGCGTGACCAACCGGATGCGCGTCCCGGAGATCAAGGATCTGCTCCTGCTGCTCGGCGCCGAGATCGAGGAACTGCCGGGCCAGAGCGAATGCCTGGACCCGACCGCCACCGACGACCCGCTGACCCTCTTCCACCGGAGCCTGTCCGAGCCCGGCAGCGCCTATCTGCACACGGACCAGTACTTCAACCCGCGCAACACCGAGGCCCACCTCACCGGGACCGGCCCGGAGATCGTCAAGGACCTGGACGGCCGCGCCCCGGACTGGTTCATCGCCTGCGTGGGGACGGCGGGTTCCTCGACGGGCGTCGCCCGGGTCCTGCGCGAACACGATCCCGCCGTACAGGTCGTCGGGCTCGTCGCCGCCAAGTCCGACTTCATCCCCGGCATCCGCACCATCGACGAGGCGCACCAGGTCGGCCTCTTCGACCCCGGCACCTACGACTCGATCGAAGCGGTGAACTCGGACGAGGCGATCGAGGGGATGCTGACCCTGAACCGCCGTTGCGGCATCCTGGCCGGACCCACCGGGGGTGCCGCCTACTTCGGCGCCGTACGCCGTCTGAAAGCCGTCGAGGCCGACACGGCCGAGCGGCGGAGCGCCGTCTTCATCGTCTGCGACCGCGTCGAGAGCTATGTGAGCTACGTCAGGCAGCGCCGCCCCGATCTGTTCGGCCGCCCTCGCCGCGCCAACTCCCCGGCCGATCTCACCGACGCCGAGGTGCGGACGGCGCCCGCCATCGGAGTGACGCAGGCCCGGACGTGGATCGGCACGGGCGCCCCGCTCGTGGTCGACCTGCGCAGCCCCTACGCCTTCGCCGCCCTGCACATCGACGGCTCGGTCAACATCGTCGACGAGCTGTTCGAGGAGCTCGTGCACGGCGGGCTGCCGTTCAGCCGCACTCGCCCGGTGCTGCTGGCCTGCCCGGTCGGCGAGAAGTCCGCCCGGTACGCCGCGCTGCTGACCCGGATGGGCCACCCCGACGTACGCAGCCTGGCCGGCGGCATCATCGCCTGGCGGGACGCGGGCGCCCCGCTGGTACGGGACTGACCGCCCCATGACCTCATGTGCCGACAGCACAGCGGCCGTCGGGGAGTTGGGGGAGTGGCAGCGTGCGCTGCGGGCCCAGTTCCCGATCGTCACCGGGAACCCGGACCTGGCCTACCTCGACAGCGCGGCCACCGCCCAGAAGCCCCGGGCGGTCCTCGACGCCGTGGAGACCTACCTCACCACGACCAACGCCAACGCCGGGCGTGGCACATACCCGTGGGCCAACCGCACCACAGCGCTGGTCGAGCAGACCCGTGACCAGGTCCGGAGCTTCCTCGACGACCCGGCCCCGCAGCGCTCGGCCGTCCACTTCACCAGCGGCACCACCGAGGGCCTGCGGACGATCGCCCGCGACTGGCTCCCCGGGTTCCTGGAGGACGGCGACGAGATCGTCGTACCCGTCGCCGATCACCAGGCCAACATCGAGCCCTGGCTGGAGACACAGCGGCAGCTGGCCCGCCAGGGCACCCACGTCCGGATCCTGCCGATGCCCTACCAGCAGGCGTCCGGCGACTACGACCACACGGCCCTCGCACAACTCGGCGGGCCGCGCACCCGGTTCGTCGCCGTCACCCACGTCCACCACGTCTACGGCGGCGACATGAACATCCACCGCATCCGGCGGGCGGTCGGCCCGAACGCGGTCATCTGCCTGGACGCCGCCCAGAGCATCGGCCACCTGCCGCTGTCCGTGGCCGACCTGGACGTCGACTTCGTCGTGTTCTCCGGGCACAAGGCCCTGGCCCTGCCCGGCTCGGGAGCGGTCTGGGCCCGTCAGGCGCGCGGCCCGCGGTTCGTGCCCGGCGGCTGGTCCGGCACCCCCAACACGGTGGGCATCGTCTCGCTGGCCGCCGCGCTGGACTGGCTTCGGGCCGCGGGCCCGGACCGTATCGAACGATGGACGGTCGCCCTGGCGTCCCGTCTCACCGACGGACTGCGCCACCTGGACGCCTACGAGGTCCTCGGCTGCCAGACCAGTCTGGCCGCCGACTCACCGGTCCAGCGGCGCCAGGGCATCGTCACCTTCCGGCACCGCGGGATCAGCTCCGGCGACCTGGGGTTCATCCTCTTCAGCCACGGCTTCATGGTCCGCTGCGACCACCACTGCCAGGGCGGTGCGGGGGAGCGGAGCGAGTCGGTGCGGGTGAGCCTGCACGTCTACACCATCGTCGAGGAGATCGACCGGCTGCTGTCGGTCCTTGCCACTCTCGGGTGACAGGACCTTCCCCGAAATGTAATGGAAACCGTTTCCATCGTAGGGTGCGGGGGAAGGGAACGCGCGCGAGACGGCAAGGTGGCACGACCGGATGGGACTGAGCCTGGCGACGGCCGAGAAGTGGGTGGAGCGCTGGGAACTCCAGCAGCAGCGGTACGCCGTCGACCGCGAGGATCGCTTCACGGTGATCGCCGACGTCGTCGAGCACATCACCGCGGACCGCACCGACCGGCCCACGGTCGTGGACCTCGGCTGCGGCCCCGGATCGCTGGCGGCCCGGCTGACCCGCAGGCTGCCGCACGCCGACATCGTGGCCGTGGACCGGGACCCCCTGCTCCTGGAGCTGGCCCGCGTCCACCGCGCGGACGCGGCCCGCTACGTCGACACGGTGATCGGCGCGGACGGCTGGACACGGGCGCTGGCTCTCGACCGCCCCCTGGACGCGGCCGTCTCGACCACCGCGCTGCACTACCTGGACGCGGACACACTGCGCCGCGTCTACCGGGACCTCGCCGCGCTGCTGCGACCCGGCGGCGTCCTCGTCAACGGCGACCACCTGCCGCCGGACGACGCCGTGCTCGCCGAGGTCGCGGGGTGCGTGGGACGCCGCCGGGCCCAGCGGCAGCGCGCCTTCGCCCACGAGGACTGGGCCTCCTGGTGGACGGCCGCCGAAGAGGAGCCCGAGCTGGCCGACCTCCTCGCCGAACGCCGCCGGCGCCAGCCCCCCGCCGGTGCCGGCAGCGCCGCCCGCCTGTCCCTGTCCGACCACGTCCGCCTGCTGCGGCTGGCGGGGTTCGAGCGGGCCGGCGCCGTCTGGCAGTACGGCGACAGCTGCGTGGTCGTCGCGGTCCGTTGACCTGACGCGTGGCTCGGCCACCGCGCCTGCCGGGGCGGTCGGTTGGCTGCGGGAGCGCACGGTGACCTGTACGTTGAGGGTGCCCGGCGGGTTTCCGCCCGGCGAAGTGCGGGCGGAGGAGCGGGCGTTGGGCGTCGTACTGCTGGCACTCGGGGGAACGATATCGGTGCCGGGCGACTCGCGGGGAGCCCGGCTGAGCGGCGCCGAGATCACCGCGGCCGTACTGGACCTCGCGGACCTGGGGGTCGGTGTGGAGGCGCGGGACGTCCACGCCGTGCCCAGCGGAAGCCTCACCTTTGCTCAGGTCCTCGACGTCGTCGAGATCGCCGCACGGGCCGTGACCGAGGGCGCGGACGGCGTCGTCGTCACGCAGGGCACCGACACCCTGGAGGAGACCGCCTTCCTGGCCGACCTCGTGTGGCCGCACGATGCGCCGTTGGCGCTGACCGGCGCGATGCGGCAGCCGGCCATGGCCGGGGCGGACGGGCCGGCCAACGTGCTCGCCGCCGTGCGCGTGGCCACGGCACGCGAGGCACGCGGCGCGGGTGCGCTGGTCGTCTTCAACGACGAGGTGCACGCGGCGCGTTGGGTGCGCAAGACGCACAGCACGAGCACCGCGGCGTTCGCCTCGCCGAGCGCCGGCCCGCTCGGGCATGTCGTCGAGGGCCGGGTCCGGATGCTCCTCGCCCCGCCCCGACACGAGCCGCTGTCCGCCGAGGTGGACCGGGAGCGGCTCGCGGCCGCCCGCGTCGCCCTGCACGTGGTCGCGCTGGACGACGACGGCGCACAGCTCCAGGGGCTGGACAGGACACACCGGGGCCTGGTCGTGGCCGGCTTCGGCGTCGGTCACGTGCCGGGCGCACTCGCGTCCCGGCTCGGGACCCTGGCCGAGCACATGCCGGTCGTGCTGACCTCGCGCACCGGGAGCGGCTCGGTCCTGCGGCACACCTACAGCGCGCCCGGCTCGGAGACGGACCTGCGGCGCCGCGGCCTGATCGACGGCGGATTCCTCGACCCGTACAAGGCCCGGGTGCTGCTCCGGCTGCTGCTGGCGGCCGGCGCCGCTCGCGCCGACATCGTCGAAGCGTTCGCCTCGCGGGGCTGAGCGGAGCGTTGCGGCGCGGGCACCGGACGGCGAACCGCGCGGTGGTGAAGCACCCGACGGCGTCGGCAAGGGCCGCCGCCGGGTGCACTCGTGGTGCCGGGTGACACGAGGGGCGCGTTCAGCGGCCCAGCAGCAGTCCCGTCCCCGCCACGTCGGCGCGGATGCCGTCCTTGTCCACGGTCACGTCCTGCAGCCGCAGTGCGCCTCCGGGAGGTTTCGGCAGCTTGAAGGCGAAGGAGAAGCGGTCGGCGATCTGGGGGCGGGTGAGCTTGGTCAGGGTGGTGAGCAAGGACGGGTCGAGGCCCAGCCGCTTGAGGAGGCTCGGGTGGGCGAGGGCCACGTCCACGAGGTTGATCCTGGTCAGCTCGTGCAGGAACCTTGGTGCGCCGGTGAGTTGATGGAGTTTGTCCTCGTCGTGGAGCGCCGCGTTCACCGCGCTGTCGGGAACACCCAGGCGGTGGACGACTGCCGGGACCGTCAGCAGGGCCTTGAGCTGCTCCGCCTCGCGGCTGAGACGGCGAGCCGAACCGCTGGTCAGGTGGAGGCCCTCGGCGGGCCCGGTGCCGGGCCGGTACGTCGCGAGGTCGTCGATGTCGAGCTGTATGCCGTCCACGGAGGTGGCGATGCCGCGGTCCCCGTCCAGCCCGATGCGGGCGTCGGCCCGTACGCTCAGGTCGCGGCCCGCGATGCGCAGGGTGCCATGGGCTCGGACACGGCCGGGGCCCTGCGCCGTGAACGCCACCTGGGAGGCGCCGAGTTCGCGGTTCATGTCGGCGAAGGACAGCAGGACCTGACCGTGCATCCGGCGAACGAGTGCGCCTCGTACCGTGGTGGGTCCGTCGCCGTCGATGCGGATGTCGCGGGCGGTCGCGGTGACCTGGGTGAGGGTGACCCTCTGGGCCGGGATGTCGGGCACGGTGACCCGGACCGAGTCCAGGCGCCGGGCGGCCAGCTGGGTGAGGAAGGGGAAGCCGCCGATCGAGACCTCGGGCGCGGCGGCGAGATGCATGGAGTCCTTGAGCCGCTCGGCGGCCTTGTGCTCCGCGTAGAGCAGCGCCCAGCGGTCGGCCAGGACGAGCAGACAGACGAGGGTCAGCGTCCACACGAGCATGCGGACCAGCGTGGGCAGACCGGTGGCGCGGTTGCGACGCCGGCTGCCGCGCCGGTGATTGGGCGGCGCCCAGGGCGCTTCGGTGTCGTCGTCCTGCCGGGCCGTCGCGTCGTCCTCGGTCAGGAAATCGTCCAGTGGATTGTCCGCGAGCGCCGCCAGTTCGTCGTACGGATTACGGCTGGGTGGAACCGGATCGTTCGGACGTCCGTCCGACTGAGTAGTTCGATGCGTCGGTATGTGGGGGGTACGCATCGGCAGATTTCATCACATAGCCCTCCCCGGTCTGCAAGTCCTACCTGAAGTAAGAGGCGAAATAGGTCACTTGGTGAGGCGAAGGCCGGCCGGTCACACACTCAGGGCGTCCAGAATCGACTCCATGGCGAGGACGCCGCCGAGGCAGAGGAGTGCGAGCGCGGTCGAATAGGTGGTGCGCGCCTTGATCGCGTCGATGACCACGGCGACAGGGACCAGCCGTCGGTGGCGTGCTCGATGTGGTCCGAGATCCCGCCGTCCACGAGGACCCGCTTGAACCCGCCGCCCGCGCCGATCACGAGCAGGATCATCGCCATCGCCCGGGCGGCCGACCGGCAGGAGGCGCTCACCTCGTCGAGGCTGCGGCCGATCCGCGGGCTGAACGCCCAGATCGCGACGGCGAGCGTGAGCAGCAGGGCGATGGGCGTCGGCAGGGTCAGGTGCGCGGGAGATCGCGAGCCCTGTCGACGAGGGTCTGCCGGGCAGGGGCCCGGCCGGATGGTGTGTGCAGTTTTGGCCCCCGCTGGTCCGCCGCCCCGGGACTGGCGGACCGGCGCCTGCGAAGGCGCTCTCGCGGGGTAACCGGAACCTACGCTTCCATCGGCCGTGACGGAAGACCCGCAGCTGTGTGGTCCAGGTCATATTGACCCGGGCGAGTCGGAGGGATTCATGCGCAGCGTGTGCGGCCGGACACTCGGCGTGGATCACTCGTGCCTGCGCGTACGCGGCATTCGCCCGGGTCGGTCGGGCCTGCGGACACTTTCGGCGGGGGTGGCGCCGGTTCCCGGGGTTCCTCGAACCGGAGACCTAGCATGGCGGAATGATCACAGTGTTGCTGAACACCTCCGCCGGGGACATCACCCTGGAGCTCGACGACTCGAAGGCGCCGAAGACCGTGGCGAACTTCGTCGAGTACGTCAAGGACGGCCACTACGACGGCACCATCTTCCACCGGGTGATCTCCGGCTTCATGGTTCAGGCCGGCGGCCTGACCGCGGACATGAAGCAGAAGCCGGCGCCGCGACGGGTGGAGAACGAAGCCGACAACGGCCTGCGCAACGACAAGTACACGGTGGCGATGGCGCGGACGTCGGATCCGCATTCGGCCAGCGCGCAGTTCTTCATCAACACCAACGGCAACGACTTCCTCAACCACCCGGGCCAGGACGGCTGGGGCTACGCGGTGTTCGGGAAGGTCGTGGCGGGCAACGACGTGGTGGACGCGATCGAGGGCGTGTCCACCACGACCCGGGCCGGGCACGGCGATGTCCCGAAGGAACCGGTGACGATCGTGTCCGCGCAGCTGGTCTGAGACCAGGAGGCGAACACCGGCCGGGGCCCCGGCATCCCGGGCCCCGGCCGCGTGTTGCCGGGCTCGCCCCGAACGCCTGACCGGGTGAGGGGATTCGACGGCGCCGAGGGCGTGAACGCCTCCTGCGGGGATCCTGTGACGGTCGCTCGGACGGCTCCTGGCGCTGATCGCCGCTGAGTACACTCTGTCACCTGTGCGGGACCAGGCGTGTCGGTGTGGGCAGGGAGTGGGGCGGTGCCGGTGACACCGGAGGCCGGTTACAGGGTCGGGGGCCGGTATCGGCTGACGGAGCCCGTCGGGCGGGGCGGGATGGGTGTCGTCTGGCAGGCCCGGGACGAACTGCTGGACCGGCGCGTCGCGGTGAAGTGCGCCCGCCCGGACGACGCCAGGGCCGCCAAGCGGCTGATGACGGAGGCGCGCTGCGCGGCGCGGCTGCACCACCCCAACATCGTTGCCGTGTTCGACTACGTCAGCGACGGCGGCGCCTGCTGGATCGTCATGGAGTACGTCCCCTCGCGCAGCCTGGCCCAGCGGGTGGCCGAGCGCGGCCCCCTCTCCCCTCAGGAGGCCGGCTCGATCGGCGGCCAGATCGCGGCGGCGCTGGCGAAGTCCCACGGCGAGGGCGTGGTGCACGGCGATGTGACGCCGGAGAACATCCTGATCACCGAGGACGGCGTGGCCCGGCTGACGGACTTCGGGATCGCGCGGGCGCTGTGGAGCGAGGTCACCCAGACCGGTACGCACACGACCACGGGCACGGTCCGCGGCAAGCCCCGCTATCTCGCGCCCGAGGTGGCCAAGGGCAGGACGCCGGATGCGAAGGCCGATGTGTTCTCGCTCGGCGCCACCCTGTTCGCGGCGATCGAGGGCCGCTCGCCGTACGGGCAGTTCGAGCATGTGATGGGCTATCTGGCCAGGGCACTCGAAGGTCATGTGGACGCCCCGCGGGAGGCGGGCCCGCTCACCGAACCGCTCACCGCACTCCTCGAGGTGGAGCCCGGGAAGCGCCCGGACGCCGCCGGGGCGCGCACCCTTCTCACCCGCGCCGCACCGCCGCCCGCGCACATCCGGGAACACGTCCAGGAGCACCTGGACGAGGGCGCGCGGGGGAGTACGGAACAGACGCTGCGCTTCCGCCGAACGCAGGCCCTGCCGTCGCTCACCCTGTGGCTGCCGCGAAGGCTGCGCGGCCGTCGCCGGGCAGGGACGATCGCGGCCTCGGCCCTGGCCGTGGTCGTGATCGCGGTCGGGCTCGCCCTCTTCGGCCCTTGGCTGTCCGGGCACAAGGGCCGCACCACGCCCCGCTCGGACGCCAAACCCCCGCCCGCCGTGCACACGGGGGCCGGTGCCATGGGCGAGGCCCGGGGCGCGGACCCCTGCAAGGTGATGGACGCCGCCGTGCTGAGCCGTTTCGGCCACACCGAACTCGTCCCCACCTACGGGCGTTGGATCGCTGCGACGTACTGGTGCTCAGCTCCGCAGGGGGCGAGATCGCCGACGCCGAGGTGGACTTCAGCAACGACCTGGAGCAGTTCGACAGCGGTGTGGCCCTCAGAAGGGTCGGCAATGTCGAGGTCGCGTCGCTGAAACGGGACGGCGACGAATGCCTGCGCTTCATCACGACCTCGGACCGTCAGCAAATCGTGGTCAACGGCAAGCGGGAGGGTGCCGGCGCGCCCGACCCGTGCGCCCTGTCGGACGCCGCCGTCGACCACACGGTCGCGGTGCTGGACCAGGGCCCGGTGCCCCGCCGCTCGGCGGCGTGGCCCGCCGACTCCCTGGCCCGGCTGAACGCCTGCGCGCTGCTGGATCCGGCCGCGCTCACCCAGGTGCCCGGCCTTCGGTCGCGGCCGGCGGAGCGCGGTTTCGCGCACTGGACCTGCGACTGGGCGAGCCCTGACGGCCAACGCTCCTACGTACAGCTGCAGTTCACACAGGACAACGACCTGTCGGACAACGGCCGGCCGGCGAAGGTCGCCGGAACGGCCAGCTATGTCTCTCCCAGGGAGGAAGGGGACGACAGCTGCGTGGTCTACACACCGCACCGCACGTTCACGGACTCCGTCGGCGACCGGACCATCGAGCTGTTCCGGCTGACCTTGCAGGAACAGGGGGAGCGGAACGCGGAGGTGTGCGCACGCGCCACGGCGCTCGCGGGAGCCGCCGTACAGAGCATCGCGAAGAGTCTGCCCGGAAAATAGCCCTGCCCGAAAGCCAGTAGCCCTGCCCGAAAGACCATGGACCTGCCCCGGAACGCGCACACGCACATGACACAGGAACCCGTAGTCCTCCCCGCCACCCACGGCAGCCTGGCGCGCGGTGTGAGCGCACCCGTGCCCGGCACGGTCTTCGCCCTCGCGCTCACCGGGGGTATCACGCTGCGTCCGGGGGAGGGGCGCGAGGTCCTGTTCGGCCGCAACAGGCCCGAGGTCCATGTCTGCCTGGGCGAGGACGATCCACGCGTCAGCCGCCACCAGGGCACGCTCGCCCATCGGGGCGGCCGGTGGTGGCTGAGCACCAGCGGCCGGCTGCCGATCCGCTGCACCGAGGGCCGCCTGCTGTTCCGTGGCGAGGAACCCCTCCCCCTGACCACCGGCTACACCCCACTGTTCGTCCAGGGCTCGCAGGGACGCGAGCACCTGCTCGAAGTCTTCGTCTCCGGCGCCGCCGACGAGCGTCCTCGCGCCCGGCACGCCGACGTCACCCGCCCGCCGAGGGTGTGGGTACTGACCGCGCCGGAGAAGCTGGCCCTCGTCGTGCTCGGGCGGCGCTATCTGCTGCACGAACCGAGGCCGCAGCCGCTGACCCGGCGGCAGACGGCCGCCCAGCTCGATGAACTGCAGCCTTCGGCCGGCTGGACGGACAAACGCGTCGAACACATCGTCAACGCCGTGCGCGCCCGGCTGTCCCACGACGGAGTGCCGTACCTGACCCGCGAGGAGGTCGGCGAACCGGTCGGCAACGCCCTCAACGACCATCTGCTGCGCGCCCTGCTCGCCTCCACGACGCTCGTCCCGATGGACCTGGCGCTCGTCGAGGCGCCCTGACGCCCCGGCGCACGTGCCCTGACGCCCCCGGCGCACGCCGACGCGGACCCGGCAGGCCCGGGACCCCTCCCGCCGGCCCTGCCTACGCTCACCGCCATGCCGGCCTCATCACGACGCGCCCTGCGGACCGCCGCCCTGCTCGCCGCCACCGCGGTCATCGGCGCGGCCGCGTGGAATCCGCCCCCCGCATCGGCCGCCGCGCATCCGCATCCCCGCGCCATCCACGGCGGCACCGCGGCGCACCCGCGGCTCGTCGTCACCCACGGCGGCACCGCCGCACACCCGGCTGTGTACGACGGTCACGGACGTACCGTCGCCGGCATCACCGTCGAGGCGAACCACGTGATCGTGGAGGACTACCGGGTCACCCGGCCCGAGGCGCCCGGCATCGAGATCACCGGCCGCGACATCACCGTACGGCGCAACACGGTCACCAGCCCGCACGGTGGCGACGGTGACGGGATGCGCTTCTTCGGCGACGACCTGAAGATCCAGCGCAACACCGTTCGCGGGACCTCCAACCGGTACGGCCACGCCGACTGCATGCAGACCTTCGCGAGCGACACCCCGCCGAGCCGGCATGTGCTGATCGAGGGCAACCGCTGCGAGCACGTCGACAACATGTGTGTGATGGCCGAGGGGCCCGACGACGGGGAGGGCGACGGGCACGGCCACACGTCCGACTTCCTCGTCCGTGACAACTACTGCGAGACCCGGAAGGCGTCCCAGGCGCTGATGTTCGAGGACGTGCAGCACGTCACCATCGTCGGCAACACCTTCGCCGCCCCGACCGACCACGCCGTCGGCCTCGCCATCCATTCCACGGGGGCCCACGTCTGCGGCAACCGGACCAACTCCCGTGTCCGTTACGAGGTCGGCATCGACGCCTCCTCCCGCCCCGGCTACCGCGGCCCGAAACCCGGCGGCGCCCCCTGGCGGCGCACCTGACCAGTTCTCGCCGTTGTGCGCGATCAACATACGTGACTAGTGTGCTTGTTGAGGTTTCAAATATGACGTGTGGTGTGCACATCCCCACGCGTCTCATGCTCACTGCCTCTCCACCCCACCTCACGTAAGGCGGGCACTGTGCACAACGAACCCCTCGATCACCTGGTCATCGGCGCCGGCCCCGCCGGGCTCCAGCTCGGCCACCAGCTCCAGACGGCGGGGCACACCTATCGGATTCTGGAAGCCGGCTCCGCCCCCGGCACCTTCTTCCGTACGTTCCCCCGGCACCGCACACTCATATCGACCAACAAGGTGCACAACGGCACGTCCGATCCGGAGCTGAACCTGCGGATGGACTGGAACTCCCTGTTGTCCTCGGATCCCGAGCTGCTGTTCCGGCGCTACAGCAAGCGCTACTTCCCGCCCGCCGACGAATTCGTGCGCTATCTCGCCGACTTCGCGGAGCGGTTCAAGCTCGACATCGCCCACGACACCCGGGCGGTGCGGATCAGCCGCGGCGCCGACGACGTCTTCACCGTGGCCGACCAGCACGGCGGCGAGCACCACGCCCGGCGCCTGATCGTCGCGACAGGAGTGACCCGGCCCAACACCCCGGACATCCCCGGCATCGAGACGGCCGAGGAGTACTCCGTCGTCTCCGTGGACCCGGGCGAGTTCACCGACCAGCGCGTACTGATCCTCGGCAAGGGCAACTCCGCGCTGGAGACGGCCGACAACCTCATCGAGACGGCCGCCGTGATCCATGTCGCCGGGCCGCACTCCGTCCGTCTCGCCTGGAACACCCACTACGTGGGCCATGTGCGGGCCGTCAACAACAACTTCCTGGACACCTACCAACTCAAGTCGCAGAACGCCCTGTTGGACGGCCATGCGCTGGCGATCGAGAAGGACGGCGAAGGCTACCGGGTCCGCTTCAGCTTCTCCCGCGCCGACGAGGTGGTGAAGGAGCTGCGCTACGACCGTGTCATCGTCTGCACCGGATTCCGCTTCGACGCCTCGATCTTCGACCCCGACTGCAGGCCCGAACTCGTCATCGACGACCGGTTCGCCGCGCTCACCGCGGCGTACGAGTCGGTCAACGTACCCGGCCTGTACTTCGCCGGCACGCTGATGCAGCAGCGCGACTTCAAGAAGTCCACCAGCGGCTTCATCCACGGCTTCCGCTACGCCGTGCGCGCGCTGGGCCGCATCCTCGACGAACGCCACCACGACCGGCCGTGGCCCCGGCGCGACCTCGACCCGCAGGCGTCCGCCCTCGCGGACGCGGTGGTGGAGCGGGTCAACCGCAGCTCGGCGCTGTGGCAGCAGTTCGCGGTGATCGGCGACCTGCTGGTCGTCCGGCCCGGTGAACCGGCCCGCTACCACGAAGAGGTGCCGGTCGCCTACGCCCACGAGTCACCGCTCACCGCGGCGGGCGACTACTTCACCATCACCCTCGAATACGGTCCCGACCACGACAAGGTCGATCCGTTCGACATCACCGTACGGCGCGTCGCGCAGAACTCCGCCGAGAGTGCCTTCGACGCCTCCTACCTCCACCCGGTGATCCGCCACTTCCGCGGCGGCGAACTCCTCGGCACCCACCACCTGGCCGAGAACCTCGAGAACCAGTGGGATCACCCCGAGGTCCACCGGGCTCCGCTCACCGGCTTCTTCGCCCGCGCGCTGAACGCCCGGTCCGCCGTCGAGGGGCGGTGAGCGGACCGTGATGCTCCGTGCGAGCGACTTCGAAACCGCCGCCCGCGACCGCCTCGACCCCGTCCACACCGACTTCATCGCCGGCGGCGCCCGGGACGAGATCACCGTACGGGCCAACGAGGAGGCCTTCCGCCGGCTGCGCCTCGTGCCCCGCGTGCTCCGCGGGCGTCCCGTGCGGAGCCTGGACGTCACCCTGTTCGGCGGCCGGGCCCGGATGCCCCTGCTGCTGTCCCCGACCGCCTTCCACAAACTCCTCGACCCGCAGGGCGAGGTGGCCACCGCACGTGCCGCCGCTGCCGCCGGAGCGATCATGATCGTGAGCATGGCGTCCACGGTCGCCGTGGGCGAGGTGGCCGACGCGGCCCGCGCGGCCGCCGAGGACGGCGCCGCGCCGCCGCTGTGGTTCCAGCTCTACCTCCAGCCCGACCGGGACATCACGGAGACCCTCGTACGCCGGGCCGCGGACGCGGGCTGCTCGGCCCTGGTCGTCACGGTCGACTCGCCGGTGCTCGGCGCCAACGAGCGCAATCGACGCAACGCCTTTCACGATCTGCCCGCCGGGCTGCGCTGCGAGAACCTGGTCGACCTGCGCGACGGCGAGAGCGGCCACGTACGCCAGATCGCGATGTCCGCCGAGTTCTCCTGGGAGCACATCACCTGGCTCAGGTCGATCACGAGGCTCCCCGTGCTGCTGAAGGGCGTCCTGCACCCCGAGGACGCCCGCCTCGCCGTACGGCACGGCGTCGGCGGACTGCTCGTGTCCAACCACGGAGGCCGCCAACTCGACACCGTACCGGCCACGTTGGAAGCGCTGCCGGCGATCGTCGAAGCTGTAGCCGGCCGCATCCCCGTCCTCCTGGACGGCGGGATCCGGCGCGGCACCGACGCGGTCAAGGCGCTCGCCCTCGGCGCCCGAGCGGTGGGCGTCGGCCGCCCGGTGATGTGGGCGCTGGCCCAGGGCGGCGAGAAGGGCGTACGGCGACTGCTGGAGCTGCTGCGCGAAGAACTCTCGGACGCCGTGGCGCTGTGCGGCGCGGCGGCCCTGGACGAGCTGACCCCCGACCTGGTCCGCCCGGCGTGGTCGGGGCCGCTGTTCGGCGGAGCGGACCGGTGAGCCCCGCCGGATGGGCGGCGCTGGCGGCCGGCCTCGCCGGCGCCGCGAGCCTGCCGTACTGGCTGCCCGACTCGGTCGTCGCCCTGCGGGTGCGCATCTTCGCGTGGGTCAACGGCCAGGAGGGCGTCACCGCACCCGGCCACGAGGTTCCCGCGAAGGAGTTCAAGACCGTCTACGGCCATCCCCGCGCCGACGGCCGAAGCCGCGGCGCCGCCCTGTCCGACCTGTTCTGGTACTGGCTCTCCCCGGGCCCGGAAGTCCACCAGGAACACCTCGAACCAGGCCCCCGCTACGACGACGTGGCCCGGACGACCCGCCAGATCCTCGCCGGGCTGACCCGCCGGCAGTGGACGGAACTGGTCGCCCGCTGCACCGGGCACGTCCTGGACGAGCTGACGCGGGGCGACGGCCCCGCGCGCGTGCGTCACGTCAGACTGCGGGACCTGATGATGCCCGTGTGGGCCGAGACGTACTACGAAGTCGTCTTCCGTGAACCGTGTCCCCGCCCCGTCCGGGACCTCATCACGGGCAACGCCGACGACGTCGTCAGTGCCCTGAAGTGCACCCGGCTGCGGCACATGGACCGGCGGCTGCGCCTGACCTCCTACCTCGAACACCGCCTGGCCCACGACCCGCCGCCCGTGCCGCTGCCCGCCACGCTCACCCCCCGGGAGCAGGCGTACTACCTCCAGGGCACCTTCTTCAACACGGCCGTGGTGCAGATGTCCGAGGCCATGGCCCATCTGCTGCTCGCCCTCGCCACCCACCAGGAGGTCCAGGACCGTGTGCGCTCCGGCGCCACCGACCCGGACTTCCTGGACCACGTCATCGACGAGACGCTCTTCCACTTTCCCCTGTTCGGCGTGGCCCACCGCATCACCACCGGCGACATCCCGAGGGACGGCGGACCACCCGTCCCGGCAGGCTCCGTACTGCTGTTCAACTACCCCGAGTACCACCGGTCGGGCACGGACGACGCCCGCAGCTTCGATCCCGGCCGATGGCTGTCGGCCGACACCCGGCCGACGGCGTACATCCCGTTCGGAGTCGCGGCCAACCGGCCCTGCCCGGCCCGGGGCTTCGCCGTTGTGACCATGCGTGTCGCGGCCGAGGAAGTGCTGCGGCGGTTCCGGCCGGTGTCCGCTGTCGAGCACACCCGGTCCCTGCCCAGCCGAGGCCCGTGCCTGCTGGTGCCGGACCGGAGCCCGGCCACCGGCGGATCCGGCCGGCGGCTGCGGGCGCGGCTCGCGGCGCAGCGGATCGCCGACCGGTGGGCCGCGCTTCCGCGCAGCCTCACCCAACTGGTGCTGGGCAGCTACATGGTGTGGGACGCCCGCCGCCAGGGACTGTGCCGAAACCACTTCGCGACACGGTCCGGGGGCACCACCCCGTCCGTCGTCGGCGGCCACCGCGGAGGACCACGGACATGACTCCCACGGAACTCGGCCCCGCCTTCTTCCTCGCCGTCGTCGTGATCCTGCTGACCTGCCGTCTGGTCGTCGCCGTGACATCCCGCCTCGGGCAGCCGCCCGTCGTCGCAGAGATGATCGCGGGTGTGCTGCTCGGCCCGTCCCTGTTCGGGCTGGTGGCCCCCGGGTTGTCGCACCAGGTGTTCCCCGCCGACCTGAAGCCGGTGCTGTACGTGGCCGGACAGATCGGCCTGGTCGCCTTGATGTTCCACGCCGGATACGAGTTCCGGGCGCACGCGAACCGCGCCCTGGCGGGCACCGCCGCGGCCGTCTCGGCGGCCGGGGCGACGATCCCGCTGCTGCTGGGCGTAGGACTGACCGTGCTCGCCCACGGGCATGTGCCCCTCTTCGTCGACGGGGTGTCCATGTGGGTGACGGCCGCCTTCGTCGGCGTGGCCCTGGCGATCACCGCCTTCCCGATGCTGGCGCGGATCATCACCGAGCGGGGGCTGTCGGGCACCCGCTTCGGCTCGCTGGCGCTCGCTGCCGGGGCCACCGACGACGCCCTGGCGTGGGTCCTGCTGGCCGGCGTGCTGAGCGCGGCCGCCGGCGACGCGGGCCATGTCCTGACCACCGTCGGCGGCACCGTCCTGTTCCTGGCGGCACTGCTCGCGGCCGCCCGACCCCTGCTGGCCTGGATCGTCGACCAGGCCCGCCTGAGCGACGAGGCACGGCTGCTCGGTACGGTGACCGTACTGTTCTGCGCGGCCTGGTACACCGATCTCATCGATCTGTACGCGGTGTTCGGCGCGTTCTGCGTGGGTTTGGTCATGCCGCGCTCCGCGGCGGCAGAACGCCTGGTGACGACCGTGCAGTCCGTGACACAGGTCGTCTTCGTCCCGATGTTCTTCGCCTACTCCGGCCTGAACACCCGCTTCGACGTGTTCGCCGACCCCTCGGTGACGGTGTTCGGCGCGGTGGCCGTCGTGCTGGCCGTGGCCGGGAAGTTCGGCGGTTGCTGGGCGGCGGCCCGGCTGCGCGGTGAACCGCGGTCGGTGGCCGTGCGGATCGGCGCGCTGATGAACGCCCGCGGCCTGATGCAGTTGATCGCCCTGAACATCGGACTCACCGCCGGGATCGTCAGCCAGGCACTGTTCTCCACCCTCGTGCTCGTGGCCCTGGTGACGACCGTGATGACCTCGCCGGTGCTGGAATGGCTGGACCGGCGCGACGCCCGTACGAAGGAATCCGCCCCGCAGGCGGTCCCGGTGTAGCACCATCGGACGCGGAGGCCCTCGTACGACACGTGCGCCGCGGGGGCCTCCGCCACCTCCTGTCCTGCGGGACGCGCATCCCGTCGGTGCCGGGTCGCGACCCGCTCCGGCGGAACCCCGTAATCCATCACCCGGTCTCGCCCAAGACGCGGATCATCGCGCGGCCGACGGCCGTGTGCGCCTGCCGGTCCGCCGGTACGGCGCGGGGCACCGCGGTGGTGCCGTCCGGGCCGCCGTCCCAGGGCGGTGCGCTCCCGGACCGGCCGTGGATGAGCGCTGCTCCTGCGGCCCGCCCGCGACGGGCGGTGCCCCCGCCGGACGCAGGGGCTCAACTTCCGTGCGCCCTTGCCCACTTGCGTGCCCGCACCCCAGCAGAACTGACGGATCGTCAGGGATGTGTGAGGTGGCGTGGGGCGGCGCATGACCATCCGTGAACTCCGCACGCCTTGTGAGCGGCCGGGCCGCACTGCCGTACTGCCTACAGCCCGCCGGGGCAACCGGTGGGCGGGATCCGCAGTGGAGAGGAAGGCCCATGACCGCACGACCGCGGCACCGCCGCACCGAGTCCCCACGGCGCCTGCCGTCGCTCCGCACCGCCCTCACCATCGGCAGCTTCGGCATCGTCCTGCCACTTCTCGCCCCGGGCACCGGCGTCGCGGCATCCGGCACCACCTGGGACCGGGTCGCCGGCTGCGAGAGTGGCGGCAACTGGAGCACCAACACCGGCAACGGCAACTACGGCGGGCTGCAGTTCACCCAGCCGACGTGGGAGGCCTACGGCGGAGCCGCGTACGCCCCGCGGGCCGATCTGGCGAGCCGGGCGGAGCAGATCAACGTGGCGGAAGCGGTGCTCGCCCGGCAGGGGCCCGGAGCATGGCCGGTCTGCTCGGTGCGGGCGCATCTCGCCCGGGGCGGCGGGCGCAGCGTGCCCGTCGTGCACCCCGCCGTCCCACGCCGCACCGCGCCCCACCCCCCGTCCCAGTCCCGCTCCCAGTCTCACTCCCACACCCACTACTCCGGCTCTCACGCGGGCGCCGACCGCCGCACCGGCACGTCGTACACCGTGCACGACGGCGACACCCTGTCCGGCGTCGCGCGGCAGACCGCCGTCCGCGGCGGCTGGAAGCGGCTGTACGACGCCAACCGGAACGTCATCGGCTCCGACCCGGACGTGATCTACCCGGGGCAGCGGCTCACTCTGCCGTCGGTCGACTAGCGCCCGCACGGCGGGCTGCTTATGTGACCTATTTATCACGAGAGTAGCCCATTTGGTGGGCGGGCAGCATGGCGGGGTGATGAGACTCCGCAGAGCCCTACCGGCTCTCTTCGTCTTGGTCTTCGCCCTCGGGATGCCCGCCACCACCGCTGCCGACGCACTGGCCGCCGGTCCGGTGGCCAAGGTCGGCCAACACCGGTGCTACACCCGTGAACAGGCCCGTGCCGAACTCGACCGCCGCTCGGCGGCGGCGGTCGAGTCCGGCAAGAAGGTGCGCGTGATGGTGCCGGTCTGCGAGAGCAGCGGCACGTCACGCTGCGACGCTCCGAACCACAGGCTGATGTGCGGCCAGTGGTGCCGGGACTGCGACGGGCTGGTGTGTTCCCAGCCGTGGTTCTCGGAGTACCAGTGCGGCAGTTGCTGACTGGGGCCGAAGAGAGGGGAATCGTGAATTCGTCATCGGCACTTCGCCGTGTGCGGATGCCTGCCCTGGCGGCCGGCTTCGCGTTGGCGCTGCTGGTCGCCGTGCCCGGCAGCGCCCAAGCGGCCGACGGCAGCTACACGTACTTCACAGCGGCCGGACAGCCCTTCCGGGTCGACGAGCCGTCAAGTGGCACCTGCCTGCCGCTCGTGGGCGGCGCGGTGAGGTTCTCCAACGACACGACCGACACGGCGTTCCTGTACGCAGACTCCTCGTGCGGCGGAGGCTGGGCGCTGGTCGGGGTCGGTGCCACCTGGGACGCGCCCACCGGAGTGCAGGCCTTCGGTGTCCGTCTCGGCTCGACCGCCCAGGCCGTGAAGGGAGCCCGGTCATGACCGCTCTTCGCCGTGCGGGCCGACTCGTGGCGACGATCGGCTCCGTTCTCGCCGCGGTGCTGGTCCTCCACACGCCGGCGTGGGCCGGCACCGACAGCAACGCCGTCCGCTCGGGCGTGGCCAGTGAGGCCCGGCCAGGCCTCGCCGACGTCGCGTACAAGTGGTTCAGCTGGGGGGATCTGAAGGTCGGGGACTGTCACCAGACCGGCGGATACCTGCGGTTGTACGCGGACGGCACTCTCACGTTCAGCGCGCGGACCTGGACGGACTTCACCCTCAGCGGCGACGTGTGGCATGCGCGCTTCGAGCTGAAGAACTCCGCGGGCCAGGGCCTGTTCACGACATCGACCTACGACAGCCCGACCATGTGGGCGAGCAAGAAGCACGACTGGACGGCCAACGGCACCTACGAACCGAGCGTCTACGACGCCACGGCCAAGGTGACCCAGTGGGCCTCCTGCTGAGCCCACCCACCCCGCACTGACAGCCGGCGCCCCCCGAATCAGGTCGCACCTCGGCCGAGTTGACGCGATTCAGGGAGGCGCCGGTCCATGTGCCGGGCGCTCTGCGCGGTGTCTCAGGCGTCGATGTCCGCCCAGAGGTCCGTGGAGAGGTACTTGAGGCCGGAGTCGCAGACCATGATGGCGAGGGTCTTGCCGCGCATCTCGCCGTCCAGGAGCTTGAGGGCGGCGGCGAGGTTGGCGCCGGAGGAGTAGCCCGCGAAGATGCCCTCGTGGGTGGCGAGTCGGCGAGCGGCGGTTCGTGCCTCGTCACCGGTGACCTGGACGAAGCCGTCGATCGGCACACCGCGCAGGAAGTCCAGGTCGCCCATGGCGTAGCCGCCTCCCTGGATCGGGTGCTCGGGGCGGGTGACGGGAAGACCGGCCACGATCGCGGCGCCGGCCGGTTCGACGACGTAGCAGCGGACGGCCGGACGGTGTTCCTTGAGGGCCTTGGTCACGCCCGCGTACGTGCCGCCGGAGCCGACGAAGTCGACGAAGCCGTCGAGGGCGCCCGCCGTCTGCCGCCACAGTTCCTGACCGGTCCCGTGATAGTGGGCGAGCCAGTTGCCGTCCCGGTGGAACTGGTCGGCGCGGAACGCGCCGCGCGCGACGGCGATCTCCTCGGCCCTGGCGTCGGCGAGGTCCAGGTCCGCCCCGGAGACCTGCCCGGGGACGGAGTGCGGCAGCTGGTCCACGAGGACCACCTCGGCGCCGAGCGCGGCCATCATGCGGGCGCGTTCGGGCGAGTTGCCCCGCGACATCACCGCGATGAACGGGTGGCCCTTGACGGCGCACACGATGGCCAGTCCGGTGCCCATGTTGCCGCTGGTCAGCTCGACGACGGGTTGTCCGGGACCGAGCAGTCCGCGGCGTTCGGCCTCTTCGATGATCCCTTTCGCGGCGCGGTCCTTCTTGGACCCGCCCGGGTTCAGAAAGTCGAGCTTGGCCAGGACGGTCCCCTCCAGCCCGCTCGTGATCCGGTCGAGCCGCACGAGCGGGGTCGCCCCGATGGCTTCCACGACGGAGGGCAGGACATCGTTCATCGGCGTTCCTTGTCGATCCGTTGGTGACGGCGGTGAGACGGCGCGGCGAGGCCCGGGACCGATCTCGGGCAACCGCGCACGGACCCGCATGCTCTCCCGCCCGTCCGCCCCGGTCCACCCGGCCCGACGCGGAGCCGTCCACATGGCTCGGGCGGTCGGCGCAGCAGTGCCAGGGCGCGGGACGGGGTCGTTCACCGCGTGCGCGGAGCCCAGCGGAACCGTCGTACGGCCACCGCCGTACCGGCGATCCCCCACAGCAGCAGGACGCCGTAGTCACGCCAGGGCAGTCCCCCCTGGTCCGTGGTGAAGGCGCGGAGCAGGGCGTCGTTGAACGGCTTCACCGGAAGCGCACCGGCGATGCCGTTCAGCACGGCGGAGTGGATCGGCATGTAGGTGCCCGAGACGAACACGAGCGGGAACAGCACGAGTTGTACGACCGGCGGCGCCGCCTCCGCGTTGTGGACCGACGAGGCCACCGCGACGCCGAGGGCACAGAAGGCGGCCCCGCCGAGCACCAGAGTCACCGCGAGCGAGGGCCACTGCGAGGCGGCGGGCAGCGAGACGCCGTAGATCCTGCCGACGGCGGTGATGAGCAGGACGTCGACGACACCGACGAGGACGCAGTGCGCCAGCAGACCCACGAAGTACGCGAAGGCGGACAGCGGGGTGGCCCGGACCCGCTTCAGGATCCCGTTCTGCCGCCGCGTCGCGAGCACGATCGCCAACTGGCTGTAGCAGGAGCCCAGTACGGACACCGCGGCGATCGTGGAGACGTAGTACTGGAGCGCGGATCGCCCGTAGTAGAACGCGCTCTTCCCGATGCCGCCGAACAGCGCGCCGAAGATTGCCATGACCACGACCGGGAAGGCGAACGTGAAGAGCGCGCTCTGCGGATTGCGCCAGAAGGACAACTGCTCATAACGGATCTGGTGCCACAGCAGACCGAGGCGCGGGCCACGGCCTGGGCCGGGTGTCCGACCGGTCGCGGCGCGGTGAGCGGTGATGCTCACGGTGCGCTCCTTCGCGGCGCGCTATGGTCCTGGTCGGTCAGACGCAGATAGACGTCCTCCAGGCTCGGCCGGTCGACCGTCAGCCCGGCGAGCACGGTGTCGCGCCGCAGCGCCCAGACGGTGAGCCGGTGCAGTGTGCGGGTCAGCTCCGCCGACTCGACGGTGACCAGGCCGTCCGCGCCGGGCGTGGCGGGGACCGGCAGGTCGGCGACCGTGGTCGGGGGCGGCAGCGCGAAGCGGATGCGGGCCCGCGCGGTGTCGCGTCCGCCCAGGGCCGCGGGGCTGCCCTCGGCCACGATCCGCCCGTCGGCGATCACCGCCACGCGGTCGGCCAGCTCCTGGGCCTCGTCCATGGAGTGGGTGGTGAGCACGATGGTGATTCCCGCCTCGCGCAGATCCCGTATCAACTGCCAGGCGCCCCGGCGCGCGTGCGGATCGAAGCCCGTCGTCGGTTCGTCGAGGAAGAGGAGGCCGGGATCGCCGATCAGGCCGAGCGCGAGGTCCAGGCGGCGCTTCTGGCCGCCGGAGAGCGCACGGACCTTCTTCCTCTCCAGCCCGGCGAGGCCGACCAGGTCGATCACCTCGTCGACGTCGCGCGGCGCGGAGTAGCAGCCCGCGTCGCGGGCGACCGTCTCCCGGACGGTGAGCCAGGGCTCGACCGCGATGTCCTGCAGCACCAGCCCGATGCGCTCACGCAGGAGGCGTTCGGTGGCCCTCTCACCCGGGTCCAGACCGAGCACGTCGACCCGTCCCAGGTCACGGCCCCGAAACCCCTCCAGGATCTCCATGGTGGTGGTCTTGCCGGCCCCGTTGGGGCCGAGCAGCGCGAAGATCTCCCCGTGCTCGACGGCGAAGCTCACCCCGCGCACCGCCCACACCGTGCCGTACCGCTTGTGCAGGCCCTCCACCACGACCGCGTCAGCCATCGCCGCCTCCCGCCGTCCGGTGCGCCCCCGGTGTCAGACGCGGACGCACCGGATCTCCAACGTCAGGCCGAGCCGGCGCCCGGCCGTTCCACGGGCCGCCGTCACCCCGAACTCGGTACGGTCGACCCGCGTGGTGGCACGGACCGCGGTGGCGTCCACCTGCCCGGAGACGAACGTGATCAGCCGGTACCGGTCCGCGTCCAGGAACGTCGCCGACCGTACGAAGGAGACGGAGGAGCGGTTCGCGTCGATCGTGTGGCGACCGAGCCGGGGAGTCGTCGTGGCGGTGTCGCCTGTCGTATCCATGCCCCCATTCCACGGCGGGGGGCGTCCCGCGCGGCAGGGTCGGCGGTCGGTACCTCACCCGACGAAGGACTGCTCGCGACGGCCCGCGTACGACTTTCGTAGGGTCCGCCCGCGGAGGAAGTGTTCCGCTGCCGCCGACCGGAACCGGACCGGTGGGCGATGCCCTACGGTAAGCGCCATGACCGTTGACCGGGGGGTGTGCGACGGCCCGTGGCACCGCCGTCACGGGTTCGCCGTGGACGTGATGCTCGCGGCCGGCTTCGTGCTGCTCGACACCGGTCTGACCCTGGTCGGTGCCGCCTGGTGGCCCGAACACCCGGGCCCGCTCGCCTGGGTGATGCTGGGCGCGCAGGCGCTCGCCTGCGCCTCGGTCGCCGTCCGCCGCACCGCCCCGCTGGCCGTCGTCGGCGTGCTCGGCGTGTTCACGCTCGCGGTGACGCTGCTGATCTCACCGGCAGGAGTGCTGACGCCGGCTCACCGGGGAAACGTATGGGCCCCCCTCGCCACCACGCTGGCCGCCTACGGCCCGCTCTTCTACCAGCGCGACCGCCGGACGGCGTACCTCGCGCTCGCCGCCTTCACTCTCGTCGTCATGCGGCCCTGGGCGCCGTCCCTCACGAACATGACGGTCGGGCTGCTGCGTACGGCGGTCGGGCCGCTGCTGGCGCTGTACTTCGACACCCGCCGCAAACTGATGCAGGCACTGGTCGAACGCGCCGAGCGCGCCGAACGGGAGCGTCATCTGCTGGCCGAGCGAGCCCGCGCCGAAGAACGCGCCCGGCTCGCCGGTGAGATGCACGACGTGGTCACCCACCGAGTGAGCCTGATGGTGCTGCAGGCCGGGGCCCTGAAGGTGACGTCGGCGGACGAGGCGACCCGGCGCGCGGCGGAGGAACTGCGCGCCGCGGGCTGCCAGGCGCTGGAGGAACTGCGGGACCTGGTCGGCATTCTGCGCACCGCGCCGCAGGGCGACCGGACCCCCTCGGTCGCGGGCTTCGCCGATCTGGTCGCCGAGTCGGTGGCGGTGGGGACACCGACCGAGCTGACCGAGGTGGGCGACCCGGCGCTGGCCTCACCGGTGGTCGGTCGCACCGCCTACCGCGTGCTGCGCGAGGCGCTGACCAACGTGCGCAAGCACGCACCCGGCGCCCGCGTGATCGTGCGCGTCGAGTACGACAACGCACAGGTACGGCTCACGGTCCGCAACACGCCACCGACCGGCGGACCGCGCAGCGCCCTCGCGGGCACCGGTTCCGGTCTGGGAATCGCGCATCTTCGGCAGCGCATCGAGCTCGTGCACGGCACGCTGCATGCCGGCCCCTGTTCCGACGGCGGGTTCAGCGTCGAGGCGACGCTGCCCGCGTTCGTCCCGACCTCCGAAGCTGCGGTGTGAGCGTGGCCCGGGTCGTGGTGGTGGACGACGAGCCCATGGTGTGCGGGTTCCTGCGCACCATTCTCGGCTCGGCGCCGGACATCGAGGTCGTCGACGAGGCGCACGACGGCGCGGCCGGCGTCGAGGCGGTCCGGCGCAGTCGCCCGGACGTGATCCTGATGGACCTGCGTATGCCGGGCATGGACGGGCTGACCGCCATCGAGCGCATCAATGAGCTGGCCGATCCGCCGCACATCGTGGTGCTGACCACGTTCGACGCCGACCAGTACGTGTTGCGCGCGCTGCGGGCCGGGGCGACCGGCTTCCTGGTGAAGTCCACCCCGCCGGAGGAGCTGATCGGTCTGGTCCGGGCCGCCGCCCAGGGCCACACCGTCCTGTCGCCCTCCGCCGCCCGCCGGCTCGTGGCCGCGTCGACGGACAGCCTCTCGGCCCGCGACCGGGCCCGTGAACTGGTCGCCTCGCTGACCGAGCGCGAGGCCCAGGTGCTGGCCGGCCTCGGCGAGGGCCTGTCGAACGCGCAGATCGCGGCGCGGCTGTACCTCTCCGAGGCCACGATCAAGGGCTATGTCTCGCGGACGCTGGACAAGCTGGGCTGCGTCAACCGCACCCAGGCGGGCCTGCTCGCCCATGACGCGGGGATCACCGGCGCCTAGGCCGTGGATCGGGCCGCCGGAACCCTCCTCTGTGCGCC
>NZ_KQ948229.1:0-97290 GCF_001514035.1 Streptomyces yokosukanensis
AGTCGCGCACGTTTCTCCTGGCTCTCATGATCCACGAGATCGCCCGCTCGACACGCCACCGCTTCGCCAGTACGGCGAAGCCGTCCTGGTGTGTGCGGCGGGGCATCGTCTTGAGGGTGATCTCGAGGAAGGTGTGGGACCAGTCCACGAGGGTCCCGCCATAGGCGGAGTCCGCCTGAGCCCTCAGAAACCGTCTTTGAACCTCTGATGATCTCGTTCTCGGGCCTCGTCGGACTGCCTGGTGCGCATCGGACCCTCCAGGCTGTCCGCGCGGTCGCCGCCCTGCACCACCTGGACAGCGTATCCAGAAGGGCGGGCGGGGCTCGGGGGAGGGAAGGTGGAAACGCCCCTGGGATGTCGTGCCCGGGAGCTCATGCGACCCCCATCCGCCCGGTCCTCCATGATGGGTTCTCATCGGCGAGGAGCGGGTGCCCCGACTGGTCATGGGTCGCAGTGCACGCGAGGAGAACAGAGATGCGCCATTCTGTTGTGGTTCTTGCGGGGGCGATGGTGATGACCGGCGTTTTGGCCGCCTGCTCCTCCGCCGCGTCGGGTTCCGGGGCAGGGACACCGACGGCCACGGCGAGCTCCGGTACCAGCGCCGCGCAGCTGGCCTCGGCCGCGTTCGCCGCCCCGGCCGCCTCCGGTAAGCAGCCCGCAGGGGTCACTTACAACACCGGCCTCGTGCCGACCGGGGCGAAGGCCACCATCAAAGCCAAGGCCAAGGACGGGGGCATGGAGATCACCCTCGCCGTGTCGGGGCTGCGCCCCAACCGCATGTACGGTTCCCACGTGCACGCCAAGGCGTGCGGGGCGAAGCCAGCCGACTCCGGTCCTCACTACCAGGACAAGAAGGACCCGGTGCAGCCCTCGGCCGACCGCGCGTACGCCAACAAGAACAACGAGGTCTGGCTGGACTTCATGACCAATGCCAAGGGTGAGGCCACCATGACCTCGCATGTGACGTGGGCCTTCCGCAAGGGCCAGGCGAACTCAGTGGTGATCCACGCGAATCGCACCAGCACTGAATCCGGCATGGCCGGCATGGCCGGCGACCGTCTCGCCTGCCTCACCGTCCCCTTCTCGTAGGCGATCCCACGTCCTGGCAAACGCTGGATGAAGTTCGGCAGGTACGAGGTGTTCAGGTTCGGCCGCGACGAACTCTGCGATCGCGAAAGCGCCCAGCCGCTGCTTACCGGCTTCTTCAACGGGCTCCTTGGCCCAGCCGCCCACCAGTCGTCGTGGCTGCCGCTGGCCGTCGGTTGCCGCTGTACGTATGTCACCTGGCTTTGTAAGTGCGTGTGGGAGTCGTTCCGAGCTGTTTGGGGGAATCACCGTCCGACCCCGTTTGCTGTGTCGCTGTGTTGTGACGTCAGCCCGGGTCTCGCGGTGGGTCGGCCGGGCCGCGCTGCTCGGATGCCTGGGGCCGGGCAGCACTCACGAGCCGGGGTGCGTGGTCAGCAGTCGCGTCTCTGCGGCTGCTCGTTCCCTCTGCCGCCAGGTTCCGGGCGGTTCTCCGTGGTGTCGGCGGAAGGCTGCGGCGAATGCGAAGGGCGAGCCGTAGCCGACGGTGTCGGCGATCCGGGCCAGGCTGAGATCGTCGGCGCGGAGGTGATCGCGGGCGAGGGTCATGCGCCATTCGGTCAGGTACTGCATGGGCGCCTGGCCGAGTACCTCCCTGAACACCCGCGCGAAGGCGGCCCGGGACAGACCGCTCATCGCGGCGAGTTCGGGGACCGTCCACGGGTGGGCCGCGTTCTCGTGCATGGCCTGTAGCGCGGCGCCAAGCCGCGGGTCCGCGGATGCCCGGTACCAGCGCGGTGCGGTCGCACTGTGCCGGAAATCGCTTCTGATAGCCAGGACGAGCAGCAGGTCCAGGAGGCGGTCCAGCACGATTTGCTGGGCGGGCTCGGCACGGACCAGCTCACGCGACAGCAGGGTGATCACCTCTCGCAGGGGGTCGTCGTCGGCGGTCGAGAGGGTCATGACCTGGGGCAGGGCGTCGAGCAGTCCGCCGCCGACGTCGCCGGAGAACCGGTACGCGCCGCACAGGAACACTGTGGCCCGCGGGTTGTCGGCGGGCCCCACGTGGGCGTGGCGTGTCCGGAATTCCTCTGGCTCCAGGCATTCCGCGCCCGGTTCGTGTCCGATGTAGTGGTTCGGTCCGCCGCGTACCAGCGTGACGCTTCCCGGTATGAGCTCCACCGTGCTGCCAGGCGTGTCCAGCCAGAGGTAGCCCCGGCCGCGGACGACTGTGTGCACCGACAGCTGTATCGAGCCGCCCAGGCGCAGCCCCCACGGTGGTTCGGCGACCGTCCGCGCGAACACCGCGCCGGTGGCGCGTGCCCGCACCAGGTGGTCAGACAGCAGGTCCATGGGACCAGCTTGAGGCGGACGGCCCTCATGTTCAAGACATGAGAGTCTCACGTAAAATATCGAGCGAAGCGCGCATGGTTTGTCTCGCCCATGGCCTTGACTATGGAGTCATGAACAACGAAGCACCCACCGCACTCATCCTGGGCGGCACCGGCCGGACCGGCTCGCTGCTGGCCGACCGGCTCGCCCATCGAGGAATCACCCCCCGTACCGCGGCGCGCCGCGGAGCCGACGTCCGGTTCGACTGGGACGACCCGGCCACCCACGCGGACGCACTGGCGGGCATCGACCGCCTCTACCTGGTGACACCCACGCTTCGTCTGAACTACGCCGACCAGGTTGCCGCCTTCGTGGACCTCGCCGAGGTGGCCGGCGTGCGCTACCTCACCTACCTGAGCGTCTACAACGCCGACCAGGCGCCGGCGCAGGTCGACATCGCGGCCGTCGAGGCCGATCTCGCCTCCCGGCACGGCATCACGCACTCGGTCCTGCGCCCCGCGTGGGTGATGCAGAACTTCGCCGACGGTCACATCCCGCTCATCGACGGAGTGATCACGACCCCGAGCGGCGGCGGCAGGGAGGCCTTCGTCGACGCAGCCGACATCGCGGCGGTCGCGGCCGAGACGCTGCTGGACCCCGAAGCCCACGCCGGCGCCACCTACTCGCTCACCGGCCCGCAGGCCCTCACCTTCGGTGAGGTCGCGGACACCATCGCCGTTGTGAGCGGCCGCCCCGTCGCCTACAGCGACATCGACCAGGAGGCGTGGATCAACGGCGCCGTCGCCGCGGGCGTCCCCGCCGACTACGCGGTGATGCTGCGTTGGCTCACCAGCGCCATCGTCGCCGGTAACGGCGCCACGCCCACCGGCGACATCGAGAAGGTCACCGGCCGGCCGGCCACCACCTTCCGCGAGTTCGCCGAGCGCAACGCCCACGCCTGGACCCTGGGGGCGAAGTGACCAAGACCGTCAGCGACGACACCCCCCTGGTCGGGGCGAACAGCCCGTTCTTCAGCATCATCAAGGAGGGGCTGGACGGCCTGGTCGACGGGGAGGACTACTACGACCTGCTGGCCGAGGACGTGGTCTTCGAGTACGTGATCACCGTGCCGGGGTATCCCCGGCGGGTCGAGGGACGCCAGGGGATCGTCGACCTGTACAGCGACTACGGCGATTACGTGAAGCTGCACAGCGCGGGCAACCTCCGCGTGCACCGGGACCCCGAGACCTCGGTGGTCGTCCTGGAGTACGAAGTCCACGGCACCTCGGTCCGGACGGGGCGCCCCTACGACAACCGCTTCGTCTCCGTCGTGACCATCAAGGACCGCAAGGTCACACACTGGCGCGACTACCTCGACCCCATTGCCGTGTTCGACGCACAGGGATGGCCACAGGGCGGTGGCTCGTAAGAGCCGGTGCAGGCCTCTGAGGCCGCCGCCCAGGACATCGGCCGCCTCACCAAGCCACCTCAACACCTGAGCCCCGTCCCACGCCCGCGTCCCGGCTGGCAGCCGACGCGGGCGTGCGGCTTCGAAATGACGCTGAGTTGCACAACCGCGCAACGCCGACCGGCGCGTGGGTTTCTGGACTGTCGTCGACATCGGGCTCGGCTACCAGGGGAGCTACGGACGCGTCCGCGCCTACCTCCACCTCAAACGCACATCGCCACGCCCGGTGGCAGCCCGGCCACCATCGCCCCGCTCAGTTGCCGGATGGAACCTCCGCCCCACGGAAACGGGTTCTCATGTCCTGATCACCGAAGACACAGAAGGAACGCGATGGCAGCACCGTCTGGAAATGTGCGAGTCTCCTTCTCCCAGACGGCCGATCGAGAAGACTGTGATGACCCGCGACGACGTTCTCAAGCAGCTCAGCCACATCGTGCGCGAGAGGGCATTCGGTAGGCACGTCGGGTCTGACCGGCTCATCCAGGCTGGGCTGGACGCGCTGATCGCCGGGGTCGAGAGTCCCTCCCTCGCCATGCTGGCCGGCCTCCTCCGGAGCGAGGAGCCCGAGGCTCCGGCACTCTTCGACCAGGTGCTCGAAGAGTTGGGACTGCTCTTCCACCCGCCCGCTGACCCTCGGGCCGCGAAGTGGGCCATGGCCTACTGGGTCGCCGGTCAGATCGCCGACGGATCCCTGGAACCCGCCGTCGGCACCCACCTCATCCGGGCAGACATCGCCTATGACCTCGGCTACCCCATAGAACTGGAACCCCTCGTCCACTGCGCGCACAACCTGGAGGGCTGCGAGGAGAGCTGGGCAGTCTCCGTCGAGGAACTCAACAGGGAAGCGGTTGATGCCGCGAAGCAGTTCCTCAGCGAGGGACCGGCAGCCGAGGCAGGGGACTGACCACCAGCCCGTTCTCGCCACCGGGATCGGTCACCCGCGAGCTGATCCACCCACTCGGCGTGGCCCCACCACAGAACCTGAGCCAGAACCGCTTCTGAACGGAACGTGCGTTGATCGACTCGATGAGGTTCGTCGAGCAGACGACCTTCGTTGTCTCCGGCAGGAAGGCGAGGTAGGGGGTGAATTCGCGCCACGCGGCCTGCCAGGTCCGCACGATCGTGGGATACCGTCGGCCCAGCTCGCCTGCGGCGAAGTCGGCAAGGGCCTGCTCGGCGGCCTGCTCGGTCGGGGCGGTGTAGATCACCTTCAAGTCCGTGACCAGCTTGTGACCACTGCCGCCACAGACAGGGCCCACCAGCCGTCCGGCGAGACAGGATCGGCCGCAGGCCGATGTCCCTGCAGAGTCAGACGGTTTCCTCGTACCAGAAGCAGCGAACCCTGCGCGTCACTGGTTCACCGCGTCGAAGGTCTCGTCGTGCCAGGTCATGTCTCCGATGATGACGATCGACACCGGGTGGGCGCCTCGGCGAGCGACAGGCTGTTCCCGTCGGGGTCCAGCACGACGACGTGGCGTACGCCGTTGCTGTATGTCTCGACCGGTTCGTGGTCGATCCCGTGTGCGGCGAGTCGGGCCAGGATGTCGTCGAGGCCGTTCACGCCGAGCGTGATCATGGCTCCGCCTACTCGCTCAGCGCGCACATCCCGATCGTCTACGACGACCCACGCGTTCTCACCGAGCTGCCACAGGTATTCCTCGCCGATGATCTCGTCCGCTGGGCGTCCGAAGAACGCCTCGAACCACTTCAGCGCCTTGGTCCGGTCACTCACGCACATGACGCTGTACAGGTCCACTCGGATCACCCCTCACAGTCGTTTCGGAAGGTGGACCACCTCCGTGACCACAACTCATCGGAGGAAGGTAGCCCGGTTCTCCTTCAGGTGGCGGGCCCACGGCCTGGACATCACCCCCACCGTCCGCGAACTGATCCCCGGTCGGCGGATCGGCGGGTGGGAAGGCTCAGATGCCCTCGCTCTCGGCGTCCGTGCCGTCGTAGAAGTCCTCGAAGATCCCGTCGGCGTTCCTGCCGCCCCGCTTCTCCTCCCAGAGCCATTCCGCGTAGGTGGCCAGACCCTCGCTGAGCCACACGTCCTTCCAATGGCGCGGGGTGACGGAGTTGCCGAACCACTGGTGTGCCAGCTCGTGCACGAGCAGAGCCTCGTCCGGAGCTTCGGCGAAGTAGGGCTTGGTCTGGCTCTCCAGGGCGTAGTCGAGCCCCGGCAGGTGGTCGACGACGGCACCGGTCGAGGAGAAGAGGTAGGGGCCGAAGCGTGTGCCGGCCAAGTCGACGATCTCGGGCACCAGGTCTGCGACATCGGCGGAGACCTCGGCCTCGTCGGGGTCGATTGCGACGTAGACGGGCACGTCACCGTCCGTCCAGCCCTTGTGGGCTCACCGTTCTGCCCTTGTCCTTCTCCGCGATCAGCGTGCTGTTGCTGATCACGTCGTAGGAGTCGCCGTCCTCGTCCTTGGGCGCCGTGACCGTGATGTCGTACGTGGCCTTGTCCGACGGGTGATGGTTGCTGGATGTGGCCACGGCATCTGAGGTCCCACACTGGTTGTAGGTCTCGCGGCTCGTGTCGGGGATCGCCCTCGTGACCTGCAATTTCTTCCGCAGCATCACGTCGTGTCGGACGGTGGAGTCTCCATCTCGTTTCGTTTCCTCGACGGCCCGTCTTGATCGGATCGGATGTCATTCCGAGACGAGTTGGCTCGTGCGGAAGCGGAGTTCGTGCTGAGGCCGCGTCCGGCTCTGGATTCACTGCCCGCAGCAGCCTCAACTAGAAGGTGAGGTGACCTCCCAGGCCGCCTCGATCATGTGAAAGATCTCGTCCAGCGCGGCGTCCGGGTCGGCCGCATCGCGGGCCAGCGCATAGGCGTCGATCACGAACCTCGCGATCGTCCGGCAGGCCGTTTCGCTCTGCGGCAGGTCGGGATCGGCGACGAGGGCCGTGGCCAGCGACTCCGCGTGGCGCAGCCGCATCGACTCCTCGTACTCCCGCAGGGCGCGTGACGCGTCGATCATGCGGTAGATCGGGGCGGCGCCGTCCCCCGTGCAGTGCCGGACCATGGCCTGGATCTCGCGGCGCAACGCGGGGATGAGTGGCTCGTGCGGCCCCCGGCCGGTGACCGCCTGCGTGAGGCGCTGCTCGAAGTTCTCGTCCTGCTCGAACACCAGGGCCTCTTTCGAGGCGAAGTGGGAGAAGAGCGTGGTGACGGCCACGTCGGCCTCGGCGGCCACGTCACGGATGCCCACCGCGTCGTACCCGCGCTCCAGGAAGAGTCGCAGGGCGGTGTCGGCGATCTTCTGACGGGTCGCGGCCTTCTTGCGTTCACGGCGTCCGGTTGTCGGCACGGTCATACCGCTGACACTATCAAATCCAAGGAAGTAGCAGTTCCAAAACCATAACCGTTAGTGTTACGGTCGACCGCATGAAGAGAGTGAGCTTCGCCGAGTTCGGTGGTCCCGACGTTCTCCACCTCGAAGACGCCGAGGAACCCCACGCGGGCTCCGGCCAGATACGCGTCGCCGTCCGGGCGGCGGGCGTGAACCCGGTCGACTGGCGGATCCGTGAAGGGCAGTTCCAGAAGGACCGCCCGCTCGAGTTACCTGCCGGAGTCGGGCAGGACGCCGCCGGGGTGGTGGACCAGATCGGCGAGCACGTCGAAGGAGTCGAGGTCGGTGACCGCGTATTCGGGCGAGGCTCAAGTACGTATGCCGAGTTCGCCGTCCTCGCGGCCTGGGCCCGAATGCCCGAGAGCCTGACCTTCGAAGAGGCGGCCGGGTACCCCTCCGTCGTGGAGACCGCGCTGCGCATCATCGGTCAGGCCGGTGTGCGGTCCGGGCAGACGCTGCTGGTCAGCGGCGCGTCCGGGGGCGTCGGATCGGCGGTGCTGCAGATCGCCCGCGACCGCGGCATCACGGTGATCGGCACGGCCACAGCCGCGAATCAGGAGTATCTGCGTGGCCTGGGTGCCCTCGCCACGACATACGGCGAGGGCTGGGTCGAGCGGGTACGGCGGCTCGGACAGGTCGACGCGGCGCTCGATCTGGCCGGCTCGGGCGTGATCCGCGAGCTCGTCGAGCTGACCGGGGACCCGCGGAGGGTGATCTCCATCGCCGACCTCGGTGCGCCAGAGCTCGGCGCCCGGTACTCCGGCGTGACCGGGAACGTTCAGCAAGCCCTCGCCGAGGCCGTCCGCCTCATCGAGCAGGGAAAGCTCCACATCCCGGTCGAACAGTCGTACCCGCTCGCCGAGGCCCCGGCGGCACACATCGACAGCCGGGCCGGTCACACGCGCGGGCGCCGGGTCATCGTCGTCTGAGCCGTTGCCTGCCGGTCGCACGGCCCGGAGAGCTGCCTTCCTTCCAGCGATCCTGTCGGGTCCCACCCGACAGGTATGCGACACGCAAGGAGCCCCATGCACACTCCTGTCGCGATCATCGGCGCCGGACTCGGCGGCCTCGTCCTGGCCCGCGTCCTGCACCTCCACGGCATCCCGGTCACGGTCTACGAGGCGGAGTCCTCCCCGACGGCGCGTTCGCAGGGCGGGATGCTCGACATCCACGACTACAACGGCCAACCCGCCCTCAAGGCAGCCGGACTGATGGACGAGTTCCGCGGCCTCGTCCTGGAGGGCCGCCAGGCGATACGGCTCCTGGACCGCAACGGAACCGTCCTGTTCGACAAGGCCGACGACGGCACGGGCGAAAGCCCCGAGGTACAGCGCGGCGAGCTGCGACAGATCCTGCTGGACGCACTCCCCGACGGCACCGTCCGATGGGGTCACAAGGCCACTGGCGTCCGCGCCCTCACCGCGGGCCGCCACGAGGTGACCTTCGCGGGCGGCGCCGCCGTCGTCACGAACCTGCTGGTCGGCGCGGACGGCGCATGGTCACGAGTCCGACCGCTGCTCTCCGACGCCACACCCGAATACGTCGGCCGGTCCTTTGTCGAGACCCGCCTGCACGATGCCGACACCCGGCACCCGGCCACCGCGAAAGCGGTCGGCGGCGGGACACTCGTCGCGCTCGACCCGGGGGGGAACGGGAAGTGGCTCGTGGCTCACCGGGAGAAGAGCGGGGTCCTCCGCACCTACATCACACTGGCCAGGCCGCAGGACTGGTTCGCCACCATCGATTTCACCGATGCCGCCGCAGTCGCCCAGAGGATCGTGGAGGAGTACGACGGCTGGGCACCGGAACTCACCGCCCTGATCACCGCCGGCCAGACCGCGCCGGTCCTGCGCCCCCTTTACGCCCTGCCGGTCGGGCACCGATGGGACCGGGTGCCGGGAGTGACCCTGCTCGGCGACGCCGCCCATCTTTCGACCCCCAACGGTGAAGGCGCCAACCTGGCCATGCAGGACGGTGCCGAACTCGGAAAGGCCCTGGCCGCACACCCCGATGACATCGAGACCGCCCTCACCTCATACGAACAAGCGCTGTTCCCCCGCGGCGCCGCGGCCGCCGCCGAAGTCGCCCACAACCCCACGCCTCAGGACGTGATCAGTTTCTTCACCGACCGCGACCAGGCGGGAATCTGACAGTCCCGCAGAGGTGAGCGACTGCAAGCTCGCCTGCTGAACGACTTACTACGCGTACGGAGGTTGTCCGTGTTTGCTGTGCAGTACCACCGCTACGGGGGTTCCGAAGTCCTCTGCATGGAGGAGGTCGAAGAGCCGCACGCCGGGCCCGGTCAGGTCCGCATCGCGGTGCGTGCCACCGGTGTCACCCCTGCTGACTGGTACCTGCGTTCGGGGATGCTGAGGGACATCGCCACTCTGGACTTCCCCCACATCCCCGGCATGGATGCCGCCGGAGTGGTCGACGAGGTGGGAGAGGGGGTCACCGGCACCGCCGTGGGAGACGAGGTCTTCGGCCTCGTCCCCTTCGTGGACCAGGGAGGCGCCGCGGCCCAGTACGCCGTCCTTGAGGCATGGGCACCCAAGCCTCACTCGTGGTCTTTCGAGGAAGCGGGTGGCGCCGCGGGCAACATCGACACAGCCACGCGTGTACTGGAGGCACTGGAGGCCGCCGAAGGAATGACCTTGCTGATCGATGGTGCCGCTGGAGGCGTCGGCACCATCACTGCGCAACTCGCCCAAGCCCGCGGCCTCACCGTGATCGGCACCGCCAGCGAAGCCAACCGCGGCTTCCTCGACCAACTCGGCGTCGTTCCGGTCGCCTACGGGGCGGGGCTGGTCGATCGCCTTGGCCCACTGGCTCCGCACGGGGTCGACGTGGTCCTGGACGCGGCCGGTAAAGGCTCTCTTGGCGAACTGGTGGCCATCGCCGGCGACCCGCACCGCGTGGTGACCATCGCGGACTTCGACGCCGGCCGGCACGGAGTGCGGTTCTCCCGCTCCCCAGCAGGAGAGTCGCCGGGCTGGGCAGGACTGCCACTCGCGGCCGACCTCGCCGACCGCGGACGCCTCACCGTCCCACTGCACGCCGTGTTCCCGTTGAAGGAGGCCGCCAGGGCTCACGACGTCAGCGCCACCGGCCACGCGCGCGGCAAGATTGTCATCACCGTGCCCTGACAGTCGTGGGCCTGCTCGCGATCGCCGCCTCCCGCCTGTGGCGCAGCCGTCTGTGCCGAAGGCCGTGGTGGAGGGGAAAGTCCGACTCAGCAGCCTCCCCGATCGGCACACTGTCGAGATCGGCGCGGCGCCCCGACCAGTGCTTCTGGCCGTTGTGTCAACGGAAGGTTCTCCTCGGAGTCACCGCCGCCGATGGCAGGCCATCGGCCCTCTGATCAGCTACCCCACAGCACAGCACGCCCCGCAAGTCATCAGCCGCTGCCGAGAGTCCCCATGCATGTCACACACCGGCTCGTCGCCCGCAGCCGCGCGTTCCCTCCAGTGGCAATGGCTGGGATGCCATTGCTGATACGGTCCCATTCCCCGGGGGACGGATCGAGAATCCAGCCCCACTTCGGGGGCCGCACCTCGTCCTCTTCCAGCCGTAGGCGTGCGCGGGCGGCGGCCTCCGCTCCCGCCCGCGCCTGCCGCTGCCACGACGACCGAATGGTCCGGGTGCCGTTCGTTCCTATTGCCCGCTCTTCATCACGTGGGCGACCACACAGCTGACGTTGTCGGGGCCGCCGGAAGCGTTGGCGAGGACGATGAGTTCACGGACGGCGCGCTCGGGCTCGTCGGTCTCGAAGAGCACCCGGCGGATCTCCTCGGTGGGCACGACGGTCGACAGGCCGTCGGAGCAGAGCAGGTATCGATCTCCCCGTTGGGCGTCGTGCAGGCGCAGCTCGGGGGTGGCGTCGGCGCCGTGGCCCAGGGCTCGTACCAGCAGCGATCGTTGGGGGTGGGAGGCGGCTTCCTCGGGGCTGAGGCGTCCTTCGTCGACCATCGACTGCACCATGGTGTGGTCGTGCGTGATCTGGAACAGTTCTCCGTCGCGCAGGAGGTAGACACGCGAGTCACCGATGTGAACGAGGGCGAGCTGTGATCCGGTCCAGAGCATCGCGGTGAGCGTCGTGCCGGTGTCTTCGGACGAAGAGCTGGTTCCGGCGACGCCGTGCACGGCCCGTTCGGCCTGTCCGACGGCGTCTTCGAGGAGGTCGAGGAGATTGCCGGCCGGGACGCCGTCGGTTTCGAGGTGCTTGAGCGCGTCGATGGCGGCGGCGCTCGCGGGGGCTCCTCCGCTGCCGCAGCCGTCGGCGACGGCGAGCAGGCGGGAACCGGCGTAGGCGGCGTCCTGGTTGCTCTCGCGGACGAGGCCCGTGTCGGACAGAGCGGCGTATCGGATTTCCAGCGGCATGGCGGTCGGGCACATGGTGGGGTCCTCCCTGGACAGGTGGTGGATGAGGAAGGTGGCCAGGTCCCGCCGTGCGGCGGTGTCGGCCTCGGCCTGGGCCCAGAACGCGCGGATCTCCCGAGCCGCCGGGCCTGCCTCCAGCGTGCGGACGTGCTGGATACGGGCGAGCGGCATCCCCAGACGCCGGAGCCAGGCGACCAGTCGAGCCTGGTCGAGTTGTTCCGGTGCGTAGAGGCGGTAGCCGGTCACCGGGTCGACGCGAGCGGGGGTCAACAGGCCGAGTTCGTCGTAGAGGCGCAGGGCCTTCGGCGAAAGCCGGGACGCCTTCGCGAACGCCCCGATGGTCAGCAACCCCATGTCCGCTCCTCCTCATGCCGGGCACCTCGCCCGGCCCCACCGATGCTGTGGGCTCCCCCAGGGTGAAGGTCAACCATCGGCCGGGAGAGGGGTGCCGGCGGGCAGACGCGGCAAGATTCCGGTGCGACGCCCAGGACCCGGCACCGGACACCGGCACACGGCTGGCGTCCTACCGGGAGAACCACGGGTTGCCGCCGAGTGCCCAGACCGACACATGGGTGACGCCCAGTCCCTTGAAAAAGGAGAGCTTGGCGTCCATGCCCGCCCGGTCGGTGTAGTCGTAGATCCTTCCACCGCGGGTCCAGCGCACCTCGTGCGAACCGGGTTCGCGGCGGGACCGGACGACGGCCGGGTCGGTGGAGTAGCCCGGCTGCTTGCTGATGGTCGACAGCGGCACGGTGTCCTGCACCTTGTTCGTGTCGCACGGGTCGGGTGCGATGTAGCCGTAGGAGGGCAGGCCGATGACCAGTTTGTCTTTGTCGGGTACCTGGGACTGGGCGTACCGGACAACGTCGCGCACCCACTTGTCGGGTGCGATGGCCCAGCAGTGCTCGGCGCCGTCGGTGTTGAACTGGCGGCCGTAGTCCATGATGACCAGTTGGTCGACGCCCGTCTTGATCACCTTGGCGAAGCTGAACGGCGAGTCACCGTCCTGGAGTTCGGCCGGACCGTCGACCTGCAGCTTGCGCCCGTCGGCGTGCAGGCTGCGGGCCAGCTGGGCCAGGAAGGTCTCGTATCCCTTCTCCTCGGCGGCCGACCAGCTCCAGAAGTCCTCGAAGTCGATGTCGACACCGGTGAACCCGGTCCGCTTGACCAGGGCGGTGAGTTGTTCGACGGCGGCCGCGCGCCGGGCCGGGCTGTTGACGAGGGCCGCGACGGTCGCCCGGTCCATCGCGGAGACCGTGGTGTACTGCTCGGCCGAGTGCGCCTTGACGTCGGAGGCGTTGGCCGCGCTGTAGCCGTTGCAGGGTACGAGGTCGGTGGTCTGCAGGGCCAAGGTGCCGTTGGACTTGACGTCCCAGTACTCGGGTTTGAGTACGCCGTTCTTGAGCCGGCCGTCCCGGTATTCGCGGACCGCGTCGCAGGTGGGCTCGCCGGGCGACCCCGGGTAGATCCACGCCTGGAGGGCCGGTGCGGCGGCCTTGCCCTGCTGGTGCGTGGAACGGGACGCGGGGGTGGTGGCGTCGGCGACCGGCAGGCAGGCGACGGCCGAAGCGGCCAGCGCGGCGCCGAGGACTATCCGTACCGGGCGTGACAGGGCACGCCGCCTGCGTTGGGGGCTGGTGGAGGGCATGGGTACCTCTCGGGTGAGGGAGGAAAAGCGCAGGTGGCGGATCAAGGAACGATGCTCATGCCGTGGATCCGGTAACGACGCGGTGGCTTCGGAGAATACCGACTTACTCGGACCAACCCTGGTTCTGGCACAGGTTCCGTGCTGTCTGCAGCCATCGGACCCAGGCGACGCTGATCTTTGCCATCCAACCGAGTCATCGCAGATCAGCCGACCGGGTCAGTGTCCGGTCGCATACTGACGCCCATGCAGATATCGGCGTACGCACTCAAGCGGGCCTGGCACCAGGTGGCCGCGGGCTCTGACGTGCTCGACGACGCGATGCTCCCGCCCACCGGCACCTCTCCCGACCAGTACGAGCAGCATGTGGGGGAGTCGCACGGTCGTCTCTTCCTGGTCCTGGACGACGACGGCACGGTGCGCGGCCACACCGGTCCCTACCGAGAGGTCTTCGTCACTCAGGATCTGGATCAGGTGCTGTACTTCGCCGCCGAGGACGCGGTCCGCAAGCTCGCCGAGCACATCGCGGCCCGGTGACCAATCTCGTCTCCGGGCAGGCCGAGTTGCTGGACCGGATCAACCCCGCCTGGGGCAGCAGATTCCGCAACGGTGGCATGGACGGGACCCAGCCCTCCACCGCGTGCGGACGCGACCCGCTGGAGCGCCTCGCCTGGATCGCCGACAGCTGGCGCGAGCAGGACCCCTACACCCACCTCGCCTTCTTCCGCGGCGAGAGCATCAGCGCCGAACAGATCGCCCTGCTCCACGGAGCCGACCCCGCACAGATCGCCGCCGGGACCCGTCTTGCGGATCTGCGCAGCATGGACGGCGGGACCTTCGACTACTGGGACATCGTCTGGGAAACCTGCTGCTTCGGGCAGGCCGGCGGCTGGGCGTTCCTGATGTACCACGAGACCCCCGGCTTCGGGCCCGATGTTGAGGCTCTCGCCCGGCTCGGCGTCACCGAGACGGTGCACCTGAGCGCCACCTCCGCGAAGGCCATATACACCTTCGCCTACATGCGCGACGGCCGCAGCATCGACGACGACTGGGGCGTCTTGGAGCTGATCTGGTACGACCGCGGCCGCGCCCCCTACTTCCGAGGCGGTCAGCTCGACTTCCTCAACCAGGCCATACGCCGCGCCGAACTCGACCACCCCGAACTGACCAGCGAGTTCGAGCTGTACTTCCACGCCCTGGAGGACGCTTTCGACCTCCAACTGCCCCGGCGGGACATTCAGCAGGGAACGGTCCGGGCCGCGCGGTGGGCACGCCGGAACAGTTGACAGTTCCGCCCCGAGAGCCTGCCGAGGACCGTGGCATCTCATGGCAGCCCGCCTACCTGTGTGCATGACCCCACCTCGACGGCCGCGCAGATGTGAAGGGCGCAAGGCAGCGATCCACCGCAGGGCCCGGGCTCCGTACGCGGCGGGGCCTTCGGCGTAGCGCTCCAGCGCCTTGCGGAACAGGTCGTCCTTGTTGCCGAACGCCGCGTACATGCTGGTGCGGGTGATGCCCATGGCAGTGGTCAGGTCGGTGAGAGTGGCCCCTTCGTAGCCCCGTTCCCAGAAGACCCGCATGGCCTGTTCAAGGGCCTCCTCGGCGTCGAATCCTCTTGGCCGGCCGATGGGCGCCCTCCGCTGGGACAGCTTGAAGGCAAGACTGCCGTCGTGACCCGCGGCGGTACCGGGATCGGACTGGCCGCCGCCGTACGGCTGGCAGCTGAGGGTGCGTACGTGTTCATCACCGGCGGGCGTAAGGCCGAATTGGACGCTGCCGTTGAGACCATCGGCTCGGCGAGGGCCACTGCGGTGGCGGGGGACATCTCGAACCTGGCCGACCTGGACCGGCTGTACGACGCCGTCCGTGCCCGGGGGCAGGGGCTGGACGCGCTGTTCGCGAACGCGGCGACCGCCTCGCCGGCGGCGCTGGGGCAGATCAGCGAGGAGGACTTCGACAAGACCTTCGGAGTCGACGTGCGAGGCACGCTGTTCACCGAGCAAAAGGCGCTGCCGCTGCTCAACGACGGCGCTTCGGTAAGCCTGACTTCCTCCACCGCCGCCGACCATGGTGCCGAATCGTTCAGCCTGTACGCGGCATCCAAGGCCGCCATCCGGTCCTTCGCGCGGACCTGGGCCAACACACGCAAGGACCGCGACATACGGGTCAACGCGTTCTCGCCCGGCCCGATCGACACCCCCGGAATCGCGACCACTTTCGGCGAGGAGAACGCAGCTGACGTCAAGGCGCACCTCGCCACAACTGCTGCGGTAGGCAGGATGGGACGCCCGCAGGAAGTTGCCGCGGTCGTGGCATTTCTCGCCTCCGACCAAAGCAACTTCATCCTCGGCGCCAACCTGTACATCGACGGTGGCGAGAACCAGATCTGACGCGCGGATGACACCCGCCGCGCGGTCACCCGCGGCGGCGATCCCGAACGACGCCGACGCGATGACCGATCCAGCAGCCGGACGCATCGACGCGGCCCACCCGGCCCGGACTGGAGCCCTGTTGGATCAGACAACTCCGCTGACTGGTAAGCGGAAGGCTTCTCAAGGGTCGTGGGCGGTGGAGCCGGCTACTGCACGCCCGCGTCCGTCGTCGGGCAACTGGCTACGGGCGCGGTTCGGCGACCAGCACGGCGAGCGCCGTGGCGACGGCGGCCAGGACGGCCGACGTCGCCACGGATCTCATGGCAGATCAGTCCTTTCCGGCGGTGGCGATCCGGCCGGCGTAGCGCTGCGTCCAGGTTTCGTCGGTGTTGACGGTGACGACCACGTCGTAGTAGCCCTCCAGGGTCGGCCACATGACGAGCTTCGTCTCACCGTGAGCCACCGTGATGCTCTGGGTACGGTGGAGATAGTCGTTTGCGGTGAGTGTGTAGTGCACGGACTCGGTGCCGTCGTTGTGCAACGTGAGCTTCACCCGAGCCTCGTGCCTGGTGCCCTCGCCCCTCAGCAGCTGGGCCTCCACGCGCGGGAGGCCACCGTCGAACTTTCCAGCGGGAGCGACCTGGCCGGCGAAGGAGCGCACGAAACCATCGTTGGAGTAGATCGAGAACGCGTACTTGCCGTCGGTGGCCTTGGCATCCCAAGTGTACTCACGCGGTTTGCTCGCTGTGACGGTGAACGGCGTGTTGGAGAAAGCCTGGTACTTGTCGGGGAAGACCTGGAAGCTCAATGCCTTGTCCTTCGGGCCGCCGGTCAGGGTCATCTTGGCGGTGACCGTCCCCGATGCCCGGTCCTGCGAGATCACCGCGTGCGGATGGAAGCTCAGCGGGCGCGGCTTCATGTGGTCGGCGGCGATGGACAGCGACTGCTCGGTGAGCGGGTCCGGGAAGGTGGCCGGCCCCGGTTGCGGGTGGGCGAAGTCGATCGCGCTGGTCAGGTCGCCCGCGATCGAGCGCCGCCAGTCGCTGATGTTGGGGCAGCGGAACGGCTTGCCGAGGTGGGCCGCCCAGGTCTCAAGGAACTTGATCGTCGAGGTGTGGTCGAAGACTTCCGAGGCGACGTGCCCGCCGCGGGTCCACGGCGAGACCAGCAGCATCGGCACTCGCGGACCGAAGCCGAGCGGGTAGTCGCCGACGTACTCGCGCGCCGTGCCCGGCTCAGGCCACGGCGGCAGCACGTGGTCGAACTTCCCGTCGTTCTCGTCGTAGTTGAGGATGAAGAGGGTGTGGTTCCAGATATCGGGGTTGCTCTGCAGGATGTCGAGTACCTTCTTGGTGTAGCGCTCGCCGTGCTGGCTGTCCGCGCCCGGGTGCTCGGACCAGCCGTACGGCGCCACGATCCAGGAGACCGCCGGCAGCGGGTGCTCCGCACCCGGCTGGCAGGCGTCGTGGAGGCTTTTGAGGACCGCGTCGAGGTTGTCGTCGGAGTCGTCGTTCGGCGAGGTCATGCCGGAGTAGTACGTGGCGTTGCCACGCCAGATCAGCCCGGTACCGGGCTGCAGTTTCGGGTCGTCGGCGCTCAGCCCCTCCGGGTCGAACCCCTTGAAGTACTTCAGCTCGTTGTCGCCGTAGTCGCCGACCCAGGTGCTGATGTAACCCTGTCGCCCGTTGCCGCTGTTGTCGGAGTAGAGCCGCCAGTCGATGCCGACTTGCTGGAGCTGCTCGGCCACCGTGATCCAGGAACGGGAGTAGTTGGACTCATCGATGTTGCCCGTCTCGCTGTTGGCGGTACCGCTCCACAGGTACTTTCGGTTGGGGTCGGTCGGACCGAACTCGGAGCAGAAGTTCTGGTCAGCAATCGTGTACTGCGCGGCGACCGAGTGGTAGAAGCCCATGTAGGCGTCGCTGTGGTAGTTCATGCAGCTGGCGCCGTTGTGCTGCACCCACAGATCCCACTTGCGATGGTCGACGTCGCCCCACGCTCCGTGGTCGTTGCCCCAGGTGCCGTCGTCGACCTGCGGGGTGACGACGTTGCCGTTGCCGTCCTTCTGCTGGAAGACACTGGTGCCGTCCTGGAACCGCAGCGCCTGCTTGTCGTTGAAGCCGCGTACGCCGGGGAATGTGCCGAAGTAGTGGTCGAGGGACCGGTTCTCCTGCATCAGGATCACGACATGCTTCAGGTCGGACATGTTGCCCTTGAAGCCCTTCGGGAAGGCGTACCTTGGCTTCGCAGCGGCATACGCCTCGCCCGCCGCGGCAGTCGCGCCGAGCGCCAGTGCTCCAGCGGCGGCCCCCGTTCCCTGAAGAAACCGACGGCGGGTAGTGCCGATCGCCATCCCGGGGCTGTCGTCAAGCTCGGACTCGGGCGTCGGGGTAATCGGATCGCTGGCCATGGGAGCTCCTCACACGAACGTGGATGGGTGGGGATGGCTGCTGTAACCCGCTCATCGAAGCGAGCGGACGCCAACCCTGTGTGAACACCGACCGATCGGTGATCAGCAGGGCGTCGACTGGGAACTAGAGGTAACTTGTCCAAACAAGCTGGCTCCAGTTATCCCGGCGCAGGTGTCCGTTCAGTGAATGGACATCGACCACTACTGGCCCAGCGCACGGCGTTCTTCCCGCGTTGTCGAGGTACATCAGGAACGATGAAACCCATCGCCTACAGCGGCTGGCGAAGCATGAGCTGCGCGCAGTTCACTTCCCGACCGCGGTTCGTCGCCACGTCTGGCTGAGGTGGTGCGGGCGGGTGAACACCATGCCCAGCTCCGACTTGTGGACGGGAAGCCGGTGGCCGGGCAACGGGCTGGGGCGCAGAACACCCCGCCCGGCTTGCGGCTTCATGGCGCCGCGACGGGCCGGGGGTGGTGGGCACGCTTGGGAAGAGGGACCTCGTGTCCGTTTCGTCTTCCGTCCGTCGCATGAGCGCTGTCGGCGCGATCGCGGCCGCCGTTGCCGGAGCCGTGGCGTTCCCGGCTGCGGCCGCCCAGCAGCCGGGCCACCCGGCTCGCGCGTCGGTGCACATCGGCAAGGTGCAGTACGACTTCCCGGGACGGGACGTCCGCTCGAACCGCTCGATGAACGCCGAGTGAGTGGATGTCACCAACAGCACCCGCGAGGTGGTGAACCTCGACCGCTGTACTGTGCGGGACGACGCCGGGCACACCTACACCTTCCACCACGTCCGCCTCACTCCCCGCGCGACCGTCCGCGTCCACACCGGCATCGGCCGGGACACCCGCTCAAACGCCATTCCTGGTGCAGGGGTGGCCTGCCGCTTCGTGTGAGCATGCCTGCCTTGGGGAGCCGCGGCCCGGTGCATCGGCGCGATCGCGGCGGTCGCTACTGCTCGTGGCAGGCGACCATGCGGCTCATTCATCGGCCGAAATCGCAGCGAACGTTGGCACCCGGAGCCCGTTCGCCGCATGCTCGCCAACAGAAGTGGTCGACCGCCCACGTTGCGGAAGCGCTCCCGCCCATGATCTGTAGAGCCATAGGAGACGGGTCACGCTATAGTTGATCATCGACGCTGCGAGCACCCTGGACGACACGGTCCGGCAGATCATGGGCGAGAGCGGCCTGGACCGAGTGCTCCCCATCGACCGCTGACATTGATGACCAGTTGGCGACAGATCGACGCACAAGCCAGTCGCTGGCGCTCTGGTGACACCCGCATCGAGGCCCTGTCCTCCCGCGCGCGGGGCCGTGTCCCGGACGCTTCGGCGCCCTCGGAAGGCTCTCGCACGGCCGACTGGCCTACTCCACGATCCAGGCCAGTGCGCCGGGGTCGGCGTCGGTGCGGCTGCGGCAGGCTGAAGCCGGGCTTCAAGCGCGGCCGCGGACCGGCAGAACTCTCGGCGTCACTCGCCGGAGTGTCGGCGGCGCCCGATCCTCTACCGAGCCCCGGACCTGCTCCGACACCTCCTGGCCACCTGGATCGGTACTTGCCCACCTGCTGGCAACCCACCCCATGGCAGGCCTAGTTTCTGTCGTCAGACGTCACGCCCGCATCAGCAGGGTTGCGAGGGTGACGGCTGCTTGGTGGGACTCGGTGGTCTTGTCGTACCGGGTGGCGATGCCGCGCCACTGCTTCCGCTTGGTGAGCACCGTTCCACCACGTTGCGCCGCTTGTAGGTATCGCGGTCGAGGCCGGGGGTCGTCCGTCACGGCTGTCGCGGTTCAGCCGGTTGCGGACCTGATCTGCTCGCTCGGGAATGGTGTGGCTGATGCAGCGCCGACGCAGCCAGGCGCGTATGCCCTGGAGCTGTAGCCCTTGTCGCCCAGGACGCGCGAGGGTCGCACTCGGGGCCGTCCCTGGCCGGTGCGGGGCACCCTGATCGCTTCCGTCACGGCGGTGAACCGGGTGCAGTCGTTGGTGTTGCCGCCCGTGACGGTGAAGGCGAACGGGCGGCGGACACCGTCGCAGGCCAGGTGAATTTTGTTGGTCAGGCCGCCTCGGGAGCGTCCGAGAGCTGGACTGTGGAGCCCCCTTTTCGGGCGCCGGCGGCACGCTGGTGGGCACGGACGACGGCGACGTCGACCGACACCGGCCAGTCGACATCGCCGGCGGCGTCCACCTGAGACTGGGCGGCGCGGAGCATCCGCTCGAACGCGCCGTCCGCCGCCCAGCGGCGGAAACGGGTGTGCAGCGTGGCCCACGGTCCGTACCGCTCAGGCACATCCCGCCAGGCCGTCCCGGTACGGAACTTCCACACGATCCCGTTGAGGACTCTGCGGTCGTCCAGCCGCCTGCGCCCCCGCACCAACACGGGCAGCAACGGCCGGACGAACTCCCACTCGGCATCGGACAATTCATGGCGACGTCTAACCGGACCGTGATCCGCTACTCAAGATCATTTGAAGACACTGCCTAGGACGCGACCCAGCAGAACCCTATCAAGGCGACATGGCGCGGCGGCCGAACTACCTTACTAAATCGGGTCATTGGCGACGTCATTAACTCGCCGGAGACCCCGCCCACGCCGTCGTGAGGGAAGGAGCCCCCATGCAAGCCTCCGACCCCGACGAACCCCTCTAACGCCCCTTCCTGCTGTTCAGTCCATCCTGAGCAGCTCTCTCCCACGCTCTGTAGCGTGACGAGCATGCCTGAAGGGATTGCCTGGATAGGCGCACACAGCACCATCGACCGGTCCGCGACGATGCCGGGGATCCCATCGAGTCGACCTTCTCCACCGTCCGGCTGCGGACCAAGGTCACCCGCGGCGCCGGCTCCCGCACCGCTGCCCTGGCCATGGTCTTCAAACTCGTCGAGTCCGCCCAGCAGCGATGGCGAGCCCGTGAACGCGCCCCGCCTCGTCGCCCTCGTCCGCACCGGAGCGGTATTCGTCAACGGCAAACCAATCAAGCGACACGGCAAGGAGGCGGCGTGATGGAGCGGGACGACTCCGCCCGAGACGTGGCCCCCGAGCCGACTGTCTGTCAGGTTCTTCACCCAGCCGCGAGGTTGGCAACATCGGTGGAGATCCGCCGCAGGCAGGCGATCTACGAGGTGCACACCGGCGATCAGCTCTACCAGCAACAGCTGCTGCACATGGGGTTCGCTCCCGCCGCCGCAGACCGGTTCGTCCGCCGCTTGTCTGCAACCGGTGATGTACTGCGCACGCATGCCAACTTCGCCCGCCATCTACAGGAGATGCTGTTGCAAAGTGCTCGACGGCGCCCCGTGCCGTGGTGCCAGGCACTGGAGGACTTTCTGGAGCGCGCGGAAGGCAGCCAACTACGCTGGTTTCTATACGGCTCCGGCGCCTTGGCTCTGCGCGGGATCGATGTCGGGCCCGGCGACCTCGACTTCTGTGTCGACAGCGCCCAACTCGCCGGAACCCTCTTTGAGGACCTGCTGGTCGAGCCGGTCACCGCAATGACCGGTTGGCTTGCCGACAGCGGTGGCAGAGCATTCTCCGGCTGCTTGTTCGAATGGGTCGCCGGGGTGCACGCCGACGTCGACGAGCCCGAGCCGCACGAGCAGGGACCTGCCGCCGCCGCCCGACTGGAACACGTCCGGTGGCGCGGACACGACGTGCCAGTCGCGCCGTTGGACCTGCAACTCGCCGTCAACCAGCGACGCGGCCTCACCAGCCGCGTACGGAAAATCCACGCCTACATGAACCCCGGATGATCCCACACTGCCTCCGTGGTCACGAACATCGTGGACCAAACCACGAGTATTGACTATTGCTCGACTGGCTCTTCAGGCGCCCTCTAGGTCGTGTCCGGCCGATTTTGTATTGGAGTCGTGGAGGGAGCTGGTGTGCTGGTCAGGTGAGGTGGATGGGAGAGTGATTGCCTGTGACTCATTCTGATCTTGCTCTCCGTATCCATGCCGCCTCTCATCTGACCGGCCAGTTCAGGCTCCGGTCGGGACGTACTGCCGCGGAGTACTTCGACAAGTACCGGTTCGAGGCGGATCCCGTTCTGCTGGATGAGATCGCCCGGCGGATGACCCCTTTGGTGCCGTCAGGCACGCAGGTGCTGGCCGGCCTGGAGATGGGAGGCATCCCGGTAGTGACCGCGCTCGGCCGACACACGGGCCTTCCTTGCGCGTTCGTGCGCAAGCAGGCCAAGCCGTATGGCACGTGCCGGTTGGCCGAGGGTGCGGAGGTTGCGGGCCGGAAGGTGCTGGTCATCGAAGACGTCGTCACCAGCGGTGGGCAGATCGTGCTGTCGGCCGCGGACCTGCGGAACCTGGGCGCGCAGGTGGATGAGGCGCTGTGCGTGATCGACCGGGAGCAAGGTGGTGCCGATGCCCTCAAGGCGGAGGGCATCAGCCTGTTGTCATTGCTGACGGCCGAAGACCTGCGGGCTGCTGCCGCGTCCTGACGCCAGGCCGTGTCCGGCCGCCAGCCTGCAGCGTTGTCCGGAGCATGACGGGGCGGGGAGATCTCTCGGGCGGGCAGTGGGCGCAGCTGGAGCCGCTGCTGCCGGTGAGTAACAACCGGTGCGGGCGGTGGCGGGACCACCGTCAGGTGGTCAACGGGATACTGCACCGGGTGCGGACCGGGGTGCCGTGGCGGGACCAGCCGGAACGGTTCGGCCCGTGGAAGACCATGTATGAACGCCATCGGCTCTGGTCGGCCGACGGCACCTGGGAGCGCCTGTTCCAGCAGGTCCAGAGCGCGGCCGACGCGGACGGCGCGATCGACTGGGACATCTCGGTGGACTCCACCGTGATGCGGGCCCACCAGCACGCCGCCGGGGCCCGTAGAACCCCGCCGTCGGCGCCGAGTGGTTCAAAGGGGGTCGCCGCGGTGGAACACCTGAGCAAGAGGCCCTGGTTGAGGTTGCTCGGCCGTGTGGTGGCGGTGGTGCGGCAGGCGAGGGCCTGGGGCGCTCCCGCGGCGGGTTCACCACCAAAGTCCACCTGAGCGCCGATGGTCGCTGCCGCCCGCTGTCTCTCACTGTCACCCCCGGGCAGCGGGCGGACTCCACCCAGTTCGAGCCGGTCATGGACAAGATCCGTGTGCCACGGGCCGGGCTCGGCCGCCCGCGCCGGCGTCCGGACAGCCTGAGCGCGGACAAGGCGTACAGCAACCGCACCATTCGCGCCTATCTGCGAAGACGTGGCATCCGCCATGTCATCCTGGAGAAGAAGGACCACAAGGCCGCCCGCTTGCGCCGGGGTTCAGACGGTGGCAGGCCACCGGGCTTCGACAAAGAACGCTACAAAAAACGCAAAACGGTCGAACGCGCCATCAACAAACTCAAGGCACACAGAGCCGTCGCGACGCGCTATGAGAAACGCGCATATATCTTCCTCGGCACCGTCACTGTCGCAGCCCTGGTCATCTGGCGCCGCTGTCGGTTCCCGCAGCCAGGCAGTCGTCCTCGCGACCGCCGATGCCTATGCCGAGCGTGAACCGGCCGCCGGACATGCGGTCGAGGGTCGCGGTCTGCTTGGCGAGCACGGCTGTGTTGTGGACGGGCGCGATCAGAACCTCAGTCTGCAGGCGGATGCGCGAGGTGGTGCCGACGAGCGCCGCGAGGGCAATGAGGGGCTCAGGATTGTCGAAGACAAGCCTGTCGAGCAGGCCGAGCGTACTGAAGGGGCCGACATCGGCACGCTGCGCCCAGGGCAGCAGCAGCGCGGGATCATCGATGGGAAGACCAAGACCGATCTTCATGGGAAAACCTCCGGAGGGCATACCGGACCAGCTGCCGTCCCTCCGTGGCAGCGCGCGCCGTGCGCGAGCTCGCTCCCGTTCTGCGGCTACGTCTCCAGAGAGCGTGATCTTTAGAGTGCGACGGCGGTATCGCGGTCGGTCGAGCCCCGGCAACATCCTTTCCAACACACGCAGATACCGATCGACGGCCACGTGACAGGGCTCTGCACCCACGCGACCCACCGGACACGCCCTGGGAACGTGCCCCACATGGTGAGGCGGCGGAGGCGTTCGTGACTGCAGCGGGCGGCCGTCAAGCCGAGAAAGGCCAGGTGGTCGTCCGGGTGATGCCCGTAGCGGTGGTCGGGTCTGCGGTACCCGCTCAGCCAGGAGATTGTCCGCTCGATGTCCAAGCGGCGTCGGCCGAGTCGTTCGCCGGAGTCGGTGCCCTTGCGGGCGAGGTGCACCTTCAGCGACTTCACCGGGATGAGCGTGGTCCTCGGCGATCAGCGTCATCGGCACGCTGACCGTCACCGGCGAGTACAGCCGCGCTGCGCGCCATGGCCGGGGCGGCGCTGTTTGCGCCGGTGTCCGGGCTGGTCGGGATGGGCCTGGGCGCGGTCATCCGGCACAGCGCGACGACCATCGTCACCGGCATGGTGCTTCTGCTGTTGCTGCCGGTCGCCCTCAGCGGCGACCACTACTGGACAGCTGTCGTCGGCCACGCCACGCCCTACCAGGTGTGGGGACAGCTGATGGCGGGCGACGGCGCCACGTTCAGCCGAACCACCGGGCGAGGGCGGTTTCGAGCGGGGTGCTGTCGGTGCCGGTCCAGGCGATGTGCCCGTCGGGCCGGATGAGCACGGCGTCCATGTCGTCGTCGGACTCGGCTGTGACGTGGTCGACCCGGTCGCCCCGTCCTCCGGTCGTTCGGTTGTTCCCGTCGAGGGACAGCAGCAGGCCGCGGCCGGAGTGCATCAGCGCGCTCACCCGTGTCCGGCCGGCCTGGGTGAGCAGGTCCAGGTCGATCATGCGGGGGCCAAGCCCGGGGTACTGGACGTCGAGGCCCGCCATCATGCCCGCGACGTGGCGGTTGACCTCGGGCAGTCGGAGGAGGTCGGTGACCATGTCGCGGACTGCGGCGACCTCTTCGTCCCGCCCGGTGTTCAGCAGTACGGCCTGGGCCCGGGTGTGCTGCAGGACTTGCGCGGCGACGGGGTGGCGTTCGGTGTGGTAGCTGTCCAGCAGCCCCGCTGGTGCCCAACCGCGTACGGTGGCGGCGAGTTTCCAGCCCAGGTTGACGGCGTCCTGGATGCCCAGGTTCACGCCCTGGCCACCGATGGGCATGTGGATGTGGGCCGCGTCTCCGGCGAAGAGGACCCGCCCTTCACGGTAGCGGTCCACCTGGCGTACGGCGTCGCTGAAGCGTGATGCCGCGCGAAGCTCGCCCAGTTCCGTCTCGGGCCCGTACACGGCCTGCAGCGCTTCGCGGATCTCTTCGGCGGCGACCGGAACTTTCCGGTCCGGGCCGTCTCCGGTGAGCTTCCCGAAGATCAGCCGGTACAGGTCTGTGCCGAGGGGAGCAAGGACGGTGAAGTACCCGCCGGCGGACCTGGTGTACCGGCTCACATGCCCGGCCGCGGCGGGAACGTCCTCGGATCGGGAGGCCAGGGTGATGTCGGCGGCCACGGAGGTCGTCCTGCCTGCCCGGCCGGGGAAGGGAACGCCCAGCAGCCTGCGGACGGTGCTGTGCCCGCCGTCGCACGCGACGAGGTAACTGCCGCGGACGTCCCCGACGCTGACGCCGTCGCGATCCTGCTCGACCACTGTCACCTCGTGTCCGCGGAGTACGGGCACGCCCAGGCCGGCCAGGCGCTGTTCGAGGAATGCCTCGAGCCGGGCCTGCGAGACCGCGACCGGGTACGGGTGGCGGGTCCGCCACGGTCGGCAGTCCAGCTCGACGGGCAGCCCCGCGAAATGGCCGCCGGACTGGTTGCCGGATGGCATGTCCTCGATCAGCGGATCCAGCAGCCCGCGAAGGTCGAGCACCTCCGCGGTGCGCGGCTGGAGTTGTCCGGCCCGGGACTGCGGGTTGGGCGTGCGCTCCTTCTCCAGCACCACGGCCGGTATCCCGGCCAGTGCGAGTTCATGGGCCAGCATCAGCCCGGTCGGGCCGGCTCCGGCCACGATCACCTCTGTCTGCATCGCATCCTCCTGAATGCACTAGATGCAAAAATGCACTGGGTGCAGCGTAGAGTAAGATGGACGACATGAGGGACAGGCAAGCGATACAGACGGCCGGCGGGGCGGGGCTGCGGGAGCGGAAGAAGGCGCGCACCCGCGAGGCCATCGCCGCCACGGCACTGCGCCTGTTCCTGGAGTCGGGGTTCGAGAAGGTCTCGATCACGCAGATCGCCGAAGAGGCGGAGATCTCCCGGCGAACCCTGTTCACGTACTTCCCCACGAAGGAAGACCTCGTTCTGCAGCTGTTCGCCGACCACGAGGACGAAGCCGCCCGGGCTGTCCGGGCACGCCGATCGGGGCAGCCACCACTGGACGCGCTGCGGGAAGCACTGCTGGACTCCCTGCAGCGGCGCGACTCGAACACCGGCCTGAACGACAGCGCCGAGAGCCTGGCGTTCTACCAGCTGGTCAGCGGCACCGAGAGCCTGGCCGCCAGGCTGACGCACTACACGTCACGCGGGATCGACGCCCTGGCCGCCGCACTGCGAGAAGCGGCCTTCGATCCGCTCACCGCGCGCCTGGCGGCAGCACAGGTGATCACGGTGATGCGTGAACTCGCCGACCAGAACCACCAGGCCCTGGCCGGCGGGACGTCTGCCGCCGACCGGTACCCGGAAGCGGCCCGAGCCGCCAACCACGCGTTCGACCTGCTGCGCGACGGACTGGGATCCCTCCGGGATTCCAGCGGGCAAGCCTATTCCTGACCCGCACCAGTTCGAACGACTGCAAGCGCGGCCCTATGGCGAGGTACGGCTGAACGTGTCGAGCATCCTGAAGCCGTCCTCCCCGACGCCGACCGCAGCCGCACCCCGATGCGGTCAGTCCTGACCCCGGTCAGGCGACGGCGAGCGGACCCCGGAAGCCGTCTTCTCACCGAACTTGATCGCTGCGCCGGCGCCGGGCGCACGGTGCCCGGCGCGCCGCCGGTGGGTCAGCCAGATGCCCAGCACGGCGAGGGCGCTCGCCGGCCAGGTCGAGATGCTCAGCGGCCCGGCGAGCAGCGGGTCGACGAGGTGGCCCGAGATGTCGCGGGTCAGCGGCAGCGCGAACTCGTTGAGCGACAGGTGCGCCGCGACGGCCGCCCACACCGACCCGGTGGACAGCCGGACGGTGGCGATCACCGTTCCGAGCAGCATGGCGGTCACCACGGCGACGGGTATGCCCAGCAGCACCGGATGGCCGGGGTAGCTTCCGCCCAGTGCGGTCATCGGGGCATGCCACGCCCCCCAGATCGCGCCGCCGATCAGTAGGCCGCGGGTCCTGCCGCGGCTCAGCAACCGGGGCAGCAGGTAGCCCTGCCAGCCGAGTTCCTCGCCGAAGTACAGCGGAACGGACACCAGCGCGCTCAGCCCGAGCGGCGTGATCGTGGCGAGCCCGGGCAGGTGCGCGGGGGTGTACCACCCGGCGAGCGTGGCAACGGCCAGGCCGACGGCGGTGAGGCCCAGCGGGATCGTGAGCGCGATCGCGACGGAGTGGATTTCGTGCCGCCACGGTGTGGCCCTGGCCAGTCCGAGGACCCGTAGAGCCTCGCGTGGCCCGCGGCGACGCGCGGTGAGACCGAAGGCGGTCAGCGCCGGCACCAGCATCATGAGGATCATGCACAGCGCCGCGAGCCGCGGCGTCCCCTGCGTGGCGCTCGTCCGACGGAGGCCGTCGAGCCAGAGTGGGATCATGGTGATCCATGCTCCGACAAAGCTGATCGCCATGAAGGGGACGAGACCGGGGCGCGAGCTGCGTGGGGTGGTCGTTCGTTTCATGGCTGTGACGCTACGAACCGCGGGGTGACCGGGGCGATCGTGCACGCTCGCCGACCAATGGTGTAGCGCGCTCCACTGCGCCGGGAGGCCGAGGAGGGGAAGACTGCCCGTCGTGAATGAGTTATCGATGGCGCGGATGAGCGCGTCGCGTTCGGTCCGTGCCGCCGGGTACTGCGCGGTCGTGTTCGTCCGCGGGTTGACCCTGGTCGTGCTGGTGCCCGTGCTGATGTACTCGGCTGTGCTCTGCCTGGTCGGCGTGGGGCTGCTCGTCCTGCCGCTCGAGCTCCGGCTGCTGCGCCGGCTGGCGGACGGCGAGCGCGACCGGTTGGGACGGTGGGCGGGGACATCCACGGCACCGGCCGGACCGCACGCGCGAAGGCGCCTGATGGCGGTGTTGTCGGACCCGGCGACCGGCCGCGACCTGCGCTGGGCGCCCGTGATGATGGTCGCCGGCAGCGTGCTCGGGCTCATCGGTGCGGCGCTGTTCCTGTTCCCGGCGGCCGTGCTCGTGCTCGTTGGCCTGTGGTGGCTGTTCCCCGTGGACGAGCCGCTCAGGCTGATGCTGAACGTCCCGATCGACGGCTGGGGTTCCGCGGTCTACGCCGGAGTGCCTCAGTTCGTGCTGAGCGTGTTGCTCGCGCTGTTCGGCCCGCCCCTGGTGGCCAGGCTGGCGGCGTCTGTGAGCCGGTGGCTGCTCGCCCCGTCGGCCGCCGCGATCCTCGCCGAGCGCGTTTTGACGCTGGACCGGACGCGTACCGGGGTGATCAACGCGCACGGCAGCGAGCTGCGCCGCATCGAACGGGACCTGCACGACGGTACCCAGGCGCGGCTGGTGTCCCTCGCCATGCAGCTCGGGCTCGCCGAGCGGACGCTCGGCTCCGACCCTGCGGCGGTGGGCCCGCTGCTGGCCCGGGCGCGGGAGGGCGCCGAGGAGGCGATGGCCGAGCTGCGCGACGTACTGCGCTCCGTCTACCCGCCGATCCTGGCCGACCGGGGCCTCGCCGGCGCGGTCTCGGCGCTCGTCGCCCGCTGCCCGATACCCGCCACCGTGCAACTCGGCGAACTCGGCGACGTACCGGCGCAGGTCGAGGTCGCCGTCTACTTCGCCATCACCGAGGCGCTCACCAACGCGGCCAAGCATGGCCAGGCCGCTTCCGTGTCGGTCAGCCTGGCCAGGGCCGGCGGCACGGTCCGCGCGGAGGTCACCGACGACGGCCGGGGCGGGGCGGTCGAGGGCCGCGGCACCGGGTTGCGCGGCATGCGGCAGCGCGTCGAAGCAGTTGACGGCGCGCTGTGGGTGCAGAGCCCGCTCGGCGGACCCACAGCGATCACCGTGGAGTGCCCGTGCGCATCCTGATCGCAGAGGACAACGCGCTGCTCGCGCAGGGACTTTCCGCGATGCTGGAGGCCCTGGGGAACGAGGTGGTCGCCACGACGGAGGACGCCGAGTCCTTCGTGATGGCGGCAGTTGCCCACCGGCCGGACGTGGCCGTGGTGGACGTCCGCCTCCCCCCGTCCTTCACCGACGAGGGCATCAGGGCGGCGCTGCGTGCCAGGGAACGTGTCCCCGGCCTCCCGATCCTCGTGCTCTCGCAGTACGTCGAGGACACCTACGCCCGAGAGCTGATCGCGGATGGCACCGGCGTCGGCTACCTGCTCAAGGACCGGGTCGCCCGCGTCGACGACTTCCTCGAGGCGCTGCACCGGGTGGCGGCCGGCGGCACGGCGCTGGACCCTGACGTGATCCGGCAGCTGCTCGCGACGCGCGGCAACCCCCTGGCGCGGCTCACGGAGCGCGAACGCGAAGTACTCGCGATGATGGCCCAGGGATACGGGAATTCTGAGATCGCCGATCGCCTCGTTGTCACCGAGCGGGCCGTGCACAAGCACGTCGGGAACATTTTCGTGAAGCTCGACCTCCCACCTGAGGACAGCGGCCACCGGCGCGTCCTCGCAGTTCTCACCTACCTCGGCGCTCCTCAGAGAGCCGCCTCTGCCTTCCATCCCAGGGAGTGTTCTCGGCGCGGATCACGCGGCGCGTCCTCGGCGGAGCCCTTTCCGACCTGATCGCGAGGCCCGAGACGGAGAAGTTCCTGGTGAAGGGTTGGTCTAGCAGGGCAGCCGCGTGAGTCAGGAGCCTCTCAACGCCGCCTGTGGGGGCCGAGATCGAGCAGCACCTTGCCGAGCTGGTCGGAAGTGAGGGCCGACGCGGGCAGAGGGGGCGCGGTCGGGTTGGTGCGAAGGCCGTCGAGGAGCAGGGCGAGCGGGCGGAGCCAGGCATCCGGGGCGACCGTGGTGAGCGCGGGTACGGCCCTGCCGAGTGCTGCCAGGGTGAGGAGCAGGTCCTCGGTGGTGAGGTCCGGGCGGATGGTGGCTTGCTCCTGACCGCGCCGGAGCAGCTCGTCGATGGTTTCGCGGTTGTGGGCGTGGATCGCCTTCAGGGAAGTGACGCCTTCCAGATTCGTGGTCATGAGGTCGTTGGTGCCGCGGTCTGCGGCCAGGCTCGAGAACACTGTTCGTAGGTACTGCGTCAGTCCCGTCCATGCGTCCTCGGCGGTCCGTGCCCGTTCGCCGGCTGCTGCGGTCTCCGACAGCGCATCCCGGAAGACCTCGTCGACGAGCGCGGCACGGGTCGGGAAGTGGCGGTAGAGGGTGGCATTGCCCACGCCCGCCCGCCGGGCGATCGCATCGAGCGGGGCGTCCAAGCCCTGTTCGGCGAAGACTTCGCGGGCTTTGTCCGTCAGCAGCTTCCGGTTGCGCAGCGCATCACGGCGCCCTGCCGGTGAACGGTCGCCCATCACGTCTCCCTCTGCTCGCCCCGTACCGGGGAGCGCTCCCCGGTACCGATGCTATCGTCGCCCGAGTAAACGGGGACTGTTCCCTGCTTTACTTCCCGCGGGCGGGACGTCCGCGGTCGTTCACGGGGAGGGGGAAGCATGCCTGGCAGTGCACTCGTGCTCGGCGGCGGCGGACCGGTGGGTGGAGCCTGGTTGACCGGGGTGCTCGCCGGGCTCACCGAGGCCGGGATCGACCTCGGCAGCGCCGACGTCGTGATCGGCACCTCCGCCGGTGCCGTCTTCGGATCCCGGCTTCGGTCCGGCGTCTCGGCCGCAGACCTCTACGGGCGTCAGCTCTCCGGAGCCGACGCGGTCCGTCTGCCGGTGACAGCGCGCCAGACGGCGCGCTTCCTCTGGGCGGCGCTCGGCTCCCGCGATCCCCAGCGGTCCATCGAACGCCTCGCCCGGGCAGCACTCCGCGCCCGGACCGGCCCGGAGTCGGATGTCTTCGACACGGTCGGCGCGCTTCTTGGCGAGATACGCGACTGGCCTGAGCGGGAGCTGCGGATCGCCGCGGTTGACACGCAGAGCGGACAGACCGAGGTGTTCCACTCGCACTCTGGAGCCACCCTCCTCGAAGCGGTCGCGGCGAGCTGCGCCGTGCCCGTCGTATGGCCGCCGGTCACCGTGGCGGGCCGGCGCTGGATGGATGGTGGCAGTCGTTCGACCGCCAACCTCCAGCTCGCACGCGGGTACCGCCGGGTGCTGGCGGTTGTGCCGGTGCCCCGGGCGGTCGGGCCGCATCGCAGCGCCTCGCAGCAGGCCGCGGAACTGTCCGACGACGGAGCGCGTGTCGTCCTGCTGTCCCCGGACCGTGCTGCGCGCCGCATGATGGGCCGCAACATGGCGGACGACACCCGCCGGTCGGCTGCCGCCCGCGCGGGTCACGCCCAGGCCAGTGCGTTGGCCCCTTCGGTGGCCGACGTCTGGCAGGGGTGACTGCGGCCGATCTGCCATCTATCAGCTGCCACCGACAACGAGCCTGGCACCGAGGCGGCGCCACGGTAGCTCACGGACGCCGCCCCTGTGCACGGATCAGGTCACTTCACGGTGCAGGGGGGCGAGACTGGTGGGCTCGCATGTTGAGGTGTCGCGTATTCGTAGCTGACGTCGGCAGCCCCATGACGCTGAGTGAGCCGTCAGGGGCGGTCGATCGCGGTGGGATGATCGCGTGGTGAGTGACGTGAGGGTGTTGGCCGCGGAGGCCGTTGAGTCACATGTCCGGGCGTTCTTCGAAGGGCACCCATCCGCGGCGGAGCCGGCAACGGCTCGATCACGCCCACGCCTGATCAGTCAGCTCATGACGACGCACCATGAACAGACCAACGCGCCAACCACTTTGCGGACACGACGGAGACTGCCCAGGGGAGGTCTGCATCACTGACGCATTCGAAGGAGTGAACAGGCTGACCAGCGCGTTTCATGTTTGTGGCCGATTGGCTGCCCGGTGGCCACCGGGCGTGAGATTTGGCCACGGAATCCGAGATCCCACACTGGTTGTAGGGTATCGCTGCTCGTGACATGTCGATCTTGCGTGACCTGGGCGTTCTTGGCTGTCTCACGGCCTTGTCACCCATGATCAGTCTCAAATCCGTGGCATTTCCTCGCGACGGCGAGGGCGGGGTCGAGATCAGGCGGCTTGTCCGAGTCGGCCGAGTACACCACGCTGGGCCCCGAGCACGAGGGCTACCGGCGAGCCCGGATCGCGCACCGATGAGATTCCCGCGCCGCGCTGGTCCATACGCCGGACACCCACGGACGGAAGGCTGGGCCATGCGGAAACTGATCTACGGCATGAACCTGACCCTGGACGGCTACATCGCCGCGGCCGGCGACGACATCGGCTGGAGCGGACCGCCGAGCGACGAGTTGTTCCAGTGGTGGCTCGACCACGAGCGGGCGAGTGGCCTGTCGCTGTATGGGCGCAAGCTGTGGGAGACGATGAGCGCCTACTGGCCGACCGGCGACCAGCAGCCCAACGCCACCCCGGCGGAGATCGAGTTCGCGCGGACTTGGCGGGACACGCCGAAGGTGGTGTTCTCCTCGACGATCGACAAGGTCGCCTGGAACACCCGCCTGGTCACCGGCGACGCGATCGCCGAGATTGCCCGGCTCAAGGCCGAGGACGGCGGCCCAATGAACATCGGCGGCGCAACGCTCGCCGGGGCGGCCATGCGCGCCGGGCTGATCGACGAGTACGTGATCGCCGCCTATCCGGTCCTGGTGGGCGGCGGCACGCCGTTCTTCACCGCGCTGGACAGCTGGGTGAACCTGAACATGGTGGAGACGCGGACGTTTCCCGGCGGCGTGGTCCTGACCAGGTACGAGACGAGGCGCTGAACGGCAGCACCTGTCGGCGTACAAGGACATGCGCAGAGGTCCGTACAAGATCACGTACAAAGGCCGGGTGCCACTCGTTGGGGGCCGGCTGGTAGCTGCCGATTTTCGGGCCGGGACGGAGTTGTCCAGGATGGGCGGAGCCCAGCGGGGAGCGCCGCCGTAGGCGCCCTTGACCATTCGGAGTGGCTCATAGGCTCCCTCATCGGGAGGCCCCACCACCCACTTTTTGCGGCTCAGTTGTGGCATCTGGATCTTTGTGAAGACCTGCCGCTGGGACTTCATCGCCGACAACCGCGCCGACTTCGGCGTCAAGCGGCTGTGCCAGGTCCTTAGGGTGTCCTGCAGCGGCCTGCCCGGGGTCTCGGGGCCGGTGAGGACCGTCTGGTGCCTGCCCGGGCCTGGAGGGTTAGGGGATAGGTGAGCAACGCGAGGCCCCCGCTGACCGACCTCTCCCTCGGGAACACGACTTCGCAAGCTCGGCCGCCCGCGGCCGTGCCCACAGCCCGTGGCCTGGCCCGCAGTCATCGGCGTCGTCGCAGTTGCCGGCGGCTGTGCCTCCAGGTGGCCAGCAGTACATCTACGGGCACCCGGGGATGCGCTGAGTGCTTCCTGTCACCAAGTAGCGTGCCGCCGCCCGCTGCGCGCACTCCACTCCGCCCTGGGTCGCGACATGGGTGCGCCCCTTGAAGACCACCAGCTGCGCGCCGAGGCGCTGCGACACCGTCCGGGCACCTGAGATTCCCGTACGAGGATCATCCGTGCCGTTGATGACCAGCGGGCGCGGCGTGGCCGGCGGAACCTTGATCGCGCCGAGTGGTGCGCCCCTGCCCGGCCAGAAGGCGCAGGGCAGATACTCGGCCGCGGTGAAGGACGAGTCCTTGTCGGCCTTGTGGAAGGCGTCGGCGATGGCGGCCGGGGTGCCCGGCCACGCGAAATCCGTGCAATAGACACCCAGGTTGTAGCCCAGATCAAGGGTCGAGCCTGCTTCGGACTTCAGCTGCTCGGGGAACCCCTTGTCGGCGAGCTTGCCCAAGGCCGTGCGGTCGCCGTGCCCCGCGGCATCGAGGGCGTCGGCCAGTTCCGGCCAGCGCTCCGGAACATACCCGGCCGCGGCCGCCGCAGAAAGGACCTTCTTTCGGCCCTTGTCATCACCACCGGCGGCGGCGAGCGCGCGGCCCACCGGGTCCTTGTACACAGAGCAGTGGGAAGCGTTGTTCTTGCACCACAGGGTGAATCCGGACAACACGGACTGAAGCTGCTGGCGCGCCACCTCCTCGGCGTTGCCGCCCGTGTACGCCTTGTCTTCGGCGGTCCCCGAGGCGTCCAGGGCCGCCCGTACACCCGAAAGCGCCGGGTCCATCGTTCCGTCGAGCACCACGGCCCGGACGTGCTGAGGATGCGCAACCAGGTACTGCTGGCCGAGCAGTGTGCCGTAGGAGCCCATCAGCAAGCTCAGCCGCTCCTCACCGAGCGCCGCACGGATCGCGTCCAGGTCCTCCGTCATGGCGCGCGTACCCAAGTACCCAGCCAGGGCGCCGAGCTTCTTCGTGCAGGCCTCCGCGTACCTACGCGCTGCGGTGCCCGCGGCCGCGCCCTGGCCGCCCTCCAGGGCTTCCGATACGGCGTTGTCCTCCCCGCACCCGGGTACGGCCCCGCTCCGTCCCGAGCCCCGAGGGTCGAAACCGATCAGATCGAACCGCTGGGCCAGTTCCGGCGGCAACTGCGCCGCCGGGACGTACGACCCCGCGATCCCCGGCCCGCCGGGGTTCCAGACAAGAGCCCCGATCCTCTTGCTCCTGTCGGCAGCGGGCAGCCGCGACACGACGATCCCGATCTTGCGTCCCTCCGGATCCGCCGGGTTCACCGGCACACTCACCGTCGTGCACCGTCGTGTCGGCTGCCCCGGCAACGCACAGCCCTTCCAGACGAGGCCGCTGCGCTCGGACTGCTGCGCTGAGGGCCGCTGGACCGAGGAAGCCGTCGGGCTGGGGGCGCACCCTGCGGCGAGGAGCAGCGCGAAGACAGCACACAGACCGGAGAGAGTTGTCCGGGAATGCATCATCATTCATCCATATTTACCCGATGTATCTGTTCCAGGCGATTCTGTGAGGGCTGGTGGGACATCTGTGCCAGGTGGCGGACGCCGTGCCGCGTCGTGGTGGGGATCGTGGGTGTCAGGCCACGCCGAAAGCTGGCGGTGACCCTCGGTCAACCGGCCCAGGCGTGTGATGACACGGCACGCTTCTTTCGCTTGAAGCACAGGCATCGACTATGACCCTGTCCTACGTGGTGAGGCGGACGTTGACCCGGTATGGGGCGGGGAGCGTGGAGCTGGTTCGTGCCGGACGGGCTGTGGGAGAGATGCACATCCTGTCGGACGCGAACGGACTGCCCCTGGTCGTCGGCGTCTCATTCGGCAACACCCACGACAGCGAAGGGCTGGAGCCGATGGTCGAGGGTCACCAAACGAAACACGACCCTCACCGCGGCCGGTACTTCAAGCCCCAGCGCCTCCACGCGGATAAGGCATACGACCGCCCGGCCCTGCGGAAATAGTTACGCGGCAAGCGCATCGGAGTCCGGATCGCCCGCAAAGGGATCGAGTCCAGCGAACGGTTGGGCCAGCGGCTCCTCAAACTCACCACGTAGGACACGGTCTTAAGCCCTTGTAGCACTTGGCTCCGTAGGAATTTGCGACGGCCTCCGCAGGCATGGCCGGCAAAGCCCTGGCTTCCACCGTGGCGGTAGGCGGATTGGGTTGTGGAAGACGTCAGAGCCCTTTTAGCTGAGCATGCACTGTTCGCCGGCGCGGCGAGGAATATTGCGAGCGTCGGCATTGAGAAAGGAACGAACGACATGGCAAGACATCGCAAGCCGTCAAATTCTCAGATACAACGACGCATGGGTATGGGCGTCGCTACCGCCGCCCTCGGCGTCACGGGTCTTGGACTCGTTGCCACGACCGCACATGCGGCTGAGACTGCGCCGGCCAGCAGCCCGGTGGCCGGGAACTCCGTCGACGGTCACCAGCTCAAGGGCAGTGGAAAGGGGGCTCAGAGGATCGTGGACGGTCTCTGGTCGGCGGGCAAGTCACTCCTCGGCCTCGACGGGGAGCCTCCGCTGGCTACCCCGACGCACAGCCTCCCCCAGAAGACGGTCGAGAGCGTGGCCCACCAAGCCGACGCCTACATGAACAACTCGGACGACGAGTCTGCGTACCCCGACGACGAGACCGTGTCATTCCCGGGCTCGGACAACGGCTACGCGGACGACGTTCCCGTCGAGCAGCCGTACGAGGAGATGGCTCCGGACGACGATGTGAACTGGCCCTCGGACCCGGAACCGAACCCCAATGAAAGCCCCGTGTTCGACCTGGACGGCGACAACGGGTCGATGATCCCCGCCGACTGGGCTCGCTGAGCGGCTTGTCGGCACGCGGGGTCAGCCCCCGTACTCGGGGCATAACCACCTGCTGATGCGCCTGATCAGAGTCCTCGTTCAGCGTGACGACAGGGGGAAGGTGCGCGGTCCGACCGGACATCGATCGGGCCGGGCACCTCGCCCGCGACGGGAGAACCATCATGGACCAGCCTGCTGTCGCCGCCCCTCGGGGCGCTCACGCGCGCCGCTCCCGGGCACAGCGCGACCGCAGCGCGTCGGTGCCGCCCGGACAGGGGCGGTTCCTGCGCTTCTACCTCCTTCTGTTCGGTGCCGACGCGTTGCTCGGCTGGCTGGCGTGGACCATGGCCCGGCCGATCACGCACGGCCTGGAGTATCCGCTGTGGAGCTTGCGTGGCGCTGTGGCGTCGGCGCTGAGCGACGTTGTCGTGTTCGGCGGGCTGCTGGCACTGGTGGCCTTCCGGGTGGTGCATCACGAGCGTCGATGCTTCGTCGATCTCGGCCTGCGCGGGCCGGGACGCAGCAGTGAGTTCCGCCGGGGTTATGGGCTGGGGCTGGCCTGGACCGCCGGCGCGATGGTCGTCGCGGTCGCCGCTGGGTGGACCGTGGTGAGCGGGAGCGTCCCGCCGTCGACACTTCTCGCCTTCGCTCCCTTGTGGATGGTGGTGACCGCGTTCCAGGCGGGTGTTGAGGAAGTGATTTTCCGGGGCTGGATGTTGCCGCTGCTGGCCCAACGCTGGGGGCCTTATGAGGCGGTGACCGTTCAGGCCCTGCTGTTCGGCTGTCTGCATCTGCTGGTGGACGCGAATACCACCCTGGCGGTCCTGCATGGCCTGGTGTTCGGTGCTTTCGCGGGCCTCTATGTGCTGTACCGGCACGGCATCTGGGGAGCCATCGGCATCCACAGTGCCTATAATTTTGCGGCCATCCCACTTATTTCGCTCAGCACGGGCGGGAAATACGGCCCCGCGGGCTGGCATTACGCGGCCATCACGCTGACCGGTATCGGAGTCGTCGTCATGCTCGCCCTGGATATCCGAGACCGCCGTCGGCGGTGACTCCACACGGGAAATCGCGGACGCTGAAGTCGGGCTTCCCCCCGTGATCGTGGACAGGGGGTGGTTACGCTGCGGGGGCGACGTCTTGTGCTGCCCGGACCCTGGTTCCGATCGGAGTGACGTATCCGTGGACGGGATGTTGCCACGGGCGGGTGCGGTTGTGTATTCCGAACCGCGATCCGAGCGCGCGATGCAGCCCTCTTTCAGCCCGCCCCGGCCGACGGCCATCCTCAGCGCGTCGACGACGAGCTCGGTCCGATGATGGTCAGCCGTCGCACGGCCGACGGCCTCACGGGTGGCCAGGTCGATCACCGTGGCGAGATGTCACCAGCGGGCCGGCATGGGCAGGTGATGTCGGGGACCAGTTTCGCGCCGGGCTGGACGGAGGTGGAGTCTCCGACGAGATCAGGTGACGGGGCCGCTTTCCGGTCCGGCCGAGTCAGGCCGCGGCGTCGGCGGCGGGTGATCGCACGGATGCCGTGCTCAGGCATCATCCGCTCGCCCCGCTTGTGGTTGACGTGGTGCCCGTTCCTCCGCAGCGCGGCCGTGATCCTCGGGGCTCCGTAGGCTCGCCGCAACGCGTCGTGAATGTGCCGAATCTCGGCGACCAGCTTGTGTTCCTGGCGGGCCTGCTCCTCGGCCGCCGGACGCGCGGCGACATAGGCGTAATGGCCCGAGCGAGACACGCCCAGCACCCTGCACGTCAGGGTGGCACCGTGATCACTGGGGTAGGTCTCGGCGGCCTTCACCGCGTCGATGAACGCGTAGCGCACGGCTACTTCGTCGTCTCTCTCAGAAGTGCGAGGGCACCGAGTCATATCGCGGGAATGCCATCGATGTCGATCAGCAGGGCCCGGTCCGGCGGCCGTTCTTCGGTGGGGTGCGGTGCTGCTGGTATCGGAGACTTCCCAGGTGAGCACGCGGTCGTACAGCAGGCGCAGGGTGATCGGAGCGGTGCCGTTGCGGATGGCATTGGTGACCGGTTCGCTGATGATGAGCTCCCCGCTGACCGACGTGGCTTCCGGCACGCCCCACTCGGCGAGCTGCCGGGTGGCGTCGTCCCGGGCGACGGAGACGGCGGCGGGGTCGGAGGGGGATGTCCCAGTGGGCGATGCCTTCCTGGCAGGTTTGCTGTGGTGTGCGCCCGGTGCGGGTGAGCGCGGTGCGCAAAGCGGTCAGGCCGGTGGTGATGTCGCGCTGGCGGCCCTGGACGACGTCGTCGGTGCAGAGGACGAGGCTGCTGCCTTCGGGCAGGCGGAGCCGGGCGCCCTGAAAGGGCATGCCGCCAAGGCCGATCGGGGGCCGGCGGGCAGGCTGGGGAAGTCCGCGGTGCCGTCGGGGCGGACGAGGGCTGGCAGTGGGTGGCCTGCGCGTGCGAGCTCGCAGATGCCGGTGGTGGGATCGTAGAGGGCGTAGAGGGCGTAGAGGGCGTAGAGGGCGTAGCGGCGGGTGGCGCCGATCATGACGGGTTCGCGACCGGCCGCGGTGCTTTCCTGGTCGAGCAGTATGACGAAATCGTCGAGACGGGCGGGGAGTTCGTCGGGTGGCATGTCGAGGGCCGAGAAGTTCTGTACGGCGGTGCGCAGGCGGGTCATGGTGGCAGCGGCGTGCGGATAGCGGTGGGCGATGTCGAGGGCGTTCTGCTCTGGCACGCTGCGGGGCAGGAGGCTGTGCTGGAGTGTGACGGCGGTGTTGTGTTCGCGGGTGCAGCGGTGGGCGTTGTCGATGCAGATCGATGCGCGGGCGGGCGATTTCCTGCAGCCTCGGGCGGGAGGACTGGGCGCGGCGAAGCTGATGAGTTCGCCCTTGCGGTAGAAGGGGTGATCGTCGCGGATGCCCCGCACGGCCACCCGGCGTAGCTTGACCGCGGCGCCGAGCGCGGCGGGTACGGGGGCGTCACCGTCGAGGACCGGTTCGGCGAGGCCGACGGTGGTGTAGTCGGCGAAGCCTGGTACGAGGGTCTGCGCGAGTTCGTCGGCGGTACGCTCGATGTCCAGGGTGGTCCTGATGGTCCCGCTGGCGTCGCACGGCAGTTCGAGGCGGCCTCGGGCGACCTCCACGCGTCCGGTAAGTGTGCGTAGTTCCGTGGCGCCGCGCAGGGTGGTCGCGCTGCCGGGCGGACCTCCGGTGCTGTCAGTGGGCCGGCTGTTGACGGCCAGCAGCCGGTCGTCGATGGGGGCCCCGTATCCGCCACGCCGCCCACACCGACGAGGGCGGCCGCGGCCTGCAACTTGTCGCCGCCCTTTCCGAACGCTGGGGTGCCCGCTACCTGCACGGCGGCAAATGCATCTGGACCGAACAGGACATCCCCCGCTGCGCCGCGTAGCCGACCTCGAACACGAAAAGCGCCCACGCTCATCCTCGGCTTCAGCCAGCGGGGTATCACGCAGATCCAGCAACGGCTGCATGCACCGGGCAGAGGCCGTGCGTTCCTGAATCTTGCCCGGGCCTCGCCCGTACCGCCCGATAGTCGATGACGTCCGTACGGCCCGCGCCCAGGGCATCATCGACTCCCTTTCCGGGGCCGGCATCCCGTGCTGGGCCGGCAGGGCGTGCCAAGGCGTTCGCTGCACCGGGTGGAGTGTCTACCTTGCTGCGGCCACTGGGACAAGCCATCCGCGGGCACCATCAGGTTCCCTCACGGCGCCGGGTAGAACTGGCGGGCCCAGTGGCGGAACAAGCCGATGGAATCGTCGCTCGCGGCGAGGCGGGGTCGTGGCTCGTAGCGTTTGGTGTTCCAGATCCTCAGGTCCTGATGGACCTTGCTGACCGCGGTGCGCAGTATCGCGTGGGCAAAGGCCCGGTGCAGGCCGCGCCGCGGGAGGGACACTCCAGTGGCGTCCTGCCTATGGATGTCTGCACAGGCCGTCGCGACCAGCATCTGGGTGCGTCGGGGCCCGGTCGGTGTGTGCATGGCCCACAGGTAGCTGACGAGTCCGAGCGGGGGCAGCGGTAGCTCGACGCGGAGATATCCCAGCCCCGCCATGAGGAACGTATGGTCGGCCTGGACCTTCTGTCTGAGGGCAGGAGGCCGGTCCGGCCCGAGGCGCAGACGCATGCGCAGGAGCGGGCCTTGGGCCGTCGGCGGGTCGAGTTCCTGCACGGCGACGTGGTGCAGGACCGGGAGATGCCGGTAGTCGAGGGTGTTCTCGATGATCTCTTGGGCGTAGGTGTGCACTTCTGTGCTCCAGGCGGCTGTCGGAACGACTCCGGGCTGGGCGGTGCCGGGGACTTCCCAGGCGGGTGGAGCGCCATCCGGTTCGTACCAGGCGAAGAGGAAGCCGTTGCGCTCCCTGATGGTGTGGTGCTGCAGACGGGCGCGCGGGGGCGGGCCGTCGGGCGTGCCGACGCAGGTGCCATCGGGAGCGAAGGCGAAGCGATGGAAAGGGCATACCAGGTTCTGGCCCTCCACCGTGCCGCCCGCTCCCAGATGGGCACCCAGGTGTGGGCAGTAGGGATGCACTGCGCGGGGCCGGCCGTCGCGGGTGCGGTAGAGGACGATGTCCTCGTCCATGAATCGGCGGGTCAGGACCTTGCCGGGGGCCAGGTCTCGTGAACGCGCCAGGCAGAACCAGCCACTGGGGTAGGGCAGATGCCGCGCTGGCTCGTCGACGGCGGCGTGAGGACTGCGAGACCTGGGCAGTTCGTCCCTCATCGTCATGGTCGGCAGCCAAACACAGGAAGACGCACTGCATTCAGCACACACAGCAAGATCACTCTTATGAGGTATCTACCGGTCATATCACCACAGGTGATCGCGGGTGACACTACGATCGGTCGCTCTGAGTAGGTGGTTGGGGGCGGTTCGGCATCAGCGCCGGGATGCTCCCGAGGCAGACAGGGGCGGACGCTGGTGGCCGACGACAGCATCGACAATCTTCGTCATGAAGCGGAAGTCGTCGTCATCGGGGCCGGCCTCTCCGGCGTGGCCGCTGTGATCGCGCTGCGCCGGGCCGGTTTCAACGACGTCGTCGTGTTGGAGAAGTCCGGTCGCCTCGGCGGGACTTGGCGTGACAACACCTATCCCGGATGCGGCTGCGACGTACCGTCGGTGCTGTACGAATACTCCTTCGCGCCCTACTCATGGAGCCGGGGCTTCGCCGACCGGTCGGAGATTCTCGGCTACCTCGACACCACCGCGGTGACACACGGCGCGGACGAGGCGATCCGCTACGACACCGAGGTGCTGAGCAGCCGCTGGGAGCCGGAAGCGCACCGCTGGAACCTGCAGACCACGTCGGGCACGTACACCGCCCGCGCCCTGATCGTCGCCACCGGCCCCTGGCATCGGCCCCGCCATCCCGACATTCCCGGCCTCGACACCTTCCCGGGCACCGCCTTCCACTCCGCCCGTTGGAACCACGAAGTCGACCTGACCGGACGGCGCGTGGCAGTGGTGGGCACCGGAGCGTCCACCGTCCAGTTCCTGCCCGAGATCCAGCCGAAGGCGGCTCATGTCGATGTCTTCCAGAGCACACCACAGTGGGTACTTCCGAAACCTGACTACCCCCTCCCTCCGGGGCTCCACCGCTTCTTCGAACACCACCCGGCAGCACGCCGCGCACTACGCGGCCTGCACCACTGGACCCAGGAGGCCATCGGCGTACCCTTGCGTCACCCCCACCTGCTGCGGCCCTTGGAAGCCCTGGCCCGCTTCCATCTGCGTACCTCGGTAAGGGACCGCGCCCTGCGCCGGGCCCTCACTCCGGACTACCGCTTCGGCGGCCGCCGCCTGATCACCTCCGGCACCTACTACGCCGCCCTCACCCGGCCCAACGTGCGGCTGCATCCCACCCGCGTGACCGCCGTGGAGGGCTCCGACGTCATCGGCGCCGACGGCACCCGCACCCACGCCGACATCATCGTCCTCGCGACCGGATACCACATCGGCGACATCCCGCTGGCCCCCCATCTGCACGGCACCGACGGCACATTGGCCCAGACCTGGGCCGACAGCCGCCGTGCCTACCTGGGCACCAGCGTCAGCGGATACCCCAACCTCTTCCTGCTCATCGGCCCGAATCTGCTCACCGGCACCACCGCCGTCCCCACCGTCCTCGAAGCCCAACTCCGCTACATCACCACCGCGCTCAACCACCTGCGCACCAGCGGGGCGACCACGCTGGATGTCAAGCCCGAGGCCGAAGCAGCCCACCAGCAGGCCCTGCAAGAGGCGCTGCGCAACACTGTCTACAACGCCGCCGGCCCCGCCGGCTACTACTTCGGCCTCCCGGGCATCAACACCTTCTGCTGGCCCTGGTCGACCGCCAGGCTCGTCAAGCGCCTGCACTCCTTCGACCCGGCGGTCTACACCTGGTCGCTACCACTGCCGGCCCAAGTCGGCGCCGAGCGGGATGGGCTGTCGGCTCGCCCTTCGAGCCGACTCCAGTAGGTCCCGGTTACGCCCGTCGACATCGCGGTGGCGGGCAGGACTGGCGAATCCCAGCGGCGCCAGACGGTGAAGGGCGCGTCGCCGTCGACAGGCGGGGCCGTACCGGTGTCACGCGGTGTCGCAGAGCGCTGATGCCATCGCGTACGTTGTCCACGGCATAGGGGCGAAGGGCGCGGGTGGCCAGCGCCGCGACGGCCTGCTCCACAGTGTTGGCTCCGGAGTCGCCGCACTGGCTGGCGGCCGGTGTCGGCCTCTATCTGGCCCCGGACAGCGGTTCCTCCGACAACTCAGGTGCACGGCCGCGTCCGGGCGACCAGGTCCGACGTGTCTCGCGGCTGCAGCAGAACGACCAAGGGCATCGCTTCGTTGTGGAGGTTGGTGACGAAGTCGACATCTGCTGCGGACAGCAGCTGCTCACTGTCTGTCCCCGTTCCGGTGAGCAAGTCCCGTCCCTGACCGCGCAGATCGCGCGGGCGAGCAACCCGGGCGGCACGACGGCGATGTGGGTGTGAGACCGGCTGGACGGACTGTGGCACGACGAGGACTTCGTCGGCTGGTACCCGCGTGACGGACGCCCCGGCCTTTCGCCCGCCCAGTTGGCCACCGTCTGCGTGTTGCAGTTCCTGCTCGGTCTGTCGGACCGGCAGGCGGCCGAGGCGGTGCGCCGCCGCATCGACTCCAAGTACGCCATGGCTTATGAGCTGGACGATCCGGGATTCCACCACAGCGTGCTGGCCGATTTCCGCGAGCGCCTGGCCGAGGCGACCGGGCCGACCGCCTCCGGGACCTCGCACTGGCGCGGCTCAAGGAGGCCGGACTGGTGCGCGAGCGCAGCACGCAGCGCACCGACTCCACCCACGTCCTGGCCGCGGTGCGCGACCTGACTCGACTGGAGCTGGTCATCGAGGCGGTGCGGGCCGCGCTCGAAGAAGTGGCCCGCACCGCCGGGCATCTGCTGGTCGGTCTGGTCGACGAGGACTGGGGGCGCCGCTACGGCCGTGCGGTCCGGTTGGGCAAGAACCCCACCCGGCCCAAGACCAGGATCGACACCACCGGCGACGACGCCGTCCGGCTGCTGGAGCATCTGCGCTGGCACGGCGCACCGGCCGTGCGTTCGGTCCCGGGGTCCAGGCCCTGCGGCAGATCATGGTGCAGAACTACTACCGTGACGAGACGGGCCGCCTGCGCTGGCGCACTGCTGACGACGGCGGGCTGCCGCTCTCCTCCTCGGCGATGGTCTCTCCCTACGACACTACGGCGCGCTACTTCCGGCACGGGCACATCATCAGCTGGAAGGGGTTCGCGGCCCATGTCACCGAGACGTGTGCCTCCGACAGCGTCAATGTGATCACGGACGTGGCCACCACCTCGGCCGCCACGAACGATGCCCAGGCCCTGCCCGGTATCCATACCCGGCTGGCGCGGCGCGGACTGCTGCCCGCCGAGCATCTGGTCGACGGCGGCGACGCCTCTCTCATCCACCTGGAACGAGCCGAGCGGGAACACCGGGTCACCGTCAGCGGGCCGCTGCCGGGCAACCCCACCCGCGAGAGCGCCCGCAACGTGGGCTTTCCTCCGCGAGAACTGCGCGACCTGCAAGGCCGCGTCCGCACCGAGCAGCAGACACCCGAGTGGAAGGTGCGCTACGCGGTCCGCTCCGGAGTGGAGGGCACCATCGACGAGTTCGCCCACGGACACGGCATGCGCCGCTGCCGCTCCCGAGGACAGCCGAATGCCCACCTGCAGCACGTACTCACGGCCGTCGCCGTGAACATCGAACGACTCAGCGGCCGGCCAGTGACCGAGGAAACCTCTTCCCCGAGACCGCCGACCGCCTTCCAGACCTTCCTGGACCAGCAGGGGATCCACCGGTCGAAGTCCTGGCGAACCCCCGGCACCTGACCTCGACTGTCAAGATCCCCGACAGAGTCAAGGACTGGCACGGACAAGGTGCGCCTCGGGCACCCGGGACCGGGTCCCGAAGGCAGGAAAATGCCAGGTCATCCGCGGCCTCTTGGGTCAGTGGGCGGAGTAGTGTGAAGGCACCGGGAGTTCTTCGTGCACCGGCTACGCTGCGGGTGCCGTTTCCGGCGATCGAAAACGCCGGGCCGATCGCGAGCCCGGGGGCAGGTTCGCGCCATGTCCGTGACCATCGACCGTACGACATCGGGCAGGCGCGCGCCGTCGCTGCCGGCTCGCCTGTCCCTGACGCCCGCGCCGGGCGGGCTGGACGGCACGTGGTGGCCTCGTTCCCGTGCCCTCACGCGTGAGTTGCCACCCTTGACAGCCGCACTGGGCGACCTCTGGGGTCGCATTACGCGAATCACGGTGCACCCGGCCTACTGGCCCGTGATCCCGCGTCGGGTGTCCGTCGCCGGACGCACGGTGCGTGTGGGCTGGTCCACCGAAGAGCAGGATCCGCACAGACTGACCTTCTTCTCCGCCGATGGCCGCCGAGACGTGCTGGTGATTCCACCGGAAACCGGTGCGGATGCCGCCGCGCAGCTGATGGCGGGCCACGGCATCGATGCCCCGGCCCGGGCGGAAGAAGCAGACAGGATCGATGCCCGGATCAGGGAAGAAGCGTGGGAGACCGACGGCGGAGCAGGTCGGCCGTCGTCCCTGCCCCGGCCCATCGGTTCGACAGGGCGTTTGCCCGCCGGCGAGCGGAGGTGAGAGGACCATGACTGTCATTGCCGTGGCTGTGTTGCTTGTCGTGATCGCCGTCGGAGTCGTTCTCATCCACCGGCTCAACGCTCAGCACAGCGAACGGATCGCTGCCTTCCACTACAGCGATGCTCTGCCGGGGATCGGCCGCCGGCTCCGGAGGCACCGCCGACGGGCCGCCGACATGCCCAACGGTGACAGCGACCGCGGTTGACATCGGCTCGGGCCCGGCTGGGGGCGGTGGAGGAAGGCATGTCATGGCGATATTGCGAGACCGGAAGACGTACCGCGAGAGGATCATGCAGGCCCTGTACCAAGCCGCCGAGGGCAATCGCCTCCTGGGCGTCGATGGGGCGAAGCTCCGCAACGACCTCGGTATTCCTGAGCAGGACATGGCCGCTGCCTGCATGTACCTGGCGGGCGAAGGCTGGGTCGTCGTGGACTGGGGGAGGGGCAACACGCCCGCGATGATCACGCTGACGCACCAGGGGATCCGCCAGATGGAGACTGAAGAGGAGGGGCGTGGCTGAGCAGCCGCGTCGGCTTCTCGGACCGAAGTGAACTTTCGCGAGGATTGTTCATGTCGGATTAATCCCTTTGGCGTACCGTGGAAAGCGGGTCGGCGCACTCTCACGTGCAATGACCCGGAAGGGCGGCTCCGGCGGGTCTACGCCGGAGCCGTTGCCTGTTTCCGTAACCGCGCCCTGCGGCGGAGCGCTCGCGCAAGCGTCGTACGGAGTACCGTGAGTAACAGGGCCGTATCGCGGTCGCACGCTCTGCGGTCGCACTGCTCTCTGCGGACGGGCGGACACCATGGCCGACTCAGACACCCCCGACCTCCCCAGGCTTCTGCCGGATGCCGTCCACCGGTCGGTGAAACCCGGGACGGCCCTGCTGCGGCTGGAGACGACGCACGCACGCGAGGGAATCCTGGACGGCGCATGGTGGCCGCGGTCCCGGGACATCGGTGCCGAGCTCCCCTCGCTGATCTCCGCGTTGACCGAGCACCTCGGACCTGTCACCCGGGTCGGTCTGGACGGCAGCGCCTGGGACGAACTGCCTACCCGGGTGATGGTCGACGGCCGAGTCGTCCACATCGATTCCTTCCCGGTCGGTGACGACACCGTCCTCATCACCCGGGGCGAGCGGGACCATTTCTCCCTGATGCTGGTCCCTCCGGACACGTCGCCCGACGCGGCACGCGCCGCGATGGCCAGGGCCGTACGGGCCGACAACGTCACCGAGGCCAAGCAGATCCTCATCGACACGGGTGGCGACATGCCACCTACGCCGACCTGAAGCCTCCGTCGCGGATTTCTCCGTCTACTGAGAATCCCTGTGCCATGGCGGCGCTGACCGTAGGCGTGGTGTCGCGGATCGTGTTCAGATGGTCGTCGGTGATGGGATGGTCCGGGTTCCGGTGTCGAAGGTGCGCTCGAGCTGGGCCTGGGAGACGGTGCGCACCGCATGGGCGATGTCGGCGGGGGTGGATCCCTCGCTGGACGAGCAGTCGTCCGTCCTGGCTTCGGAACCGGACGATCGCCTTCAGCAGTTCGTTGACGACGCCGACAGCGGTCGCGTCCGCGCCGCCGCGTTCGCCGGCGATCTCCCCGACCTCGTCGATGCAGACGAGGACGTTGTCGAGCCGGGCGATCTCGTCGAAGCGCCGGTTCAGCCCGGTCGCCAGGCCGTACTCGGCGGCCGGACGGGCGGGGAACAGTTCGAGGAAGGGCCATCCCAGGCGGTTGGCGATCGCGTGCGTGAACGTGCTCCTGCCGGTCCCGGGCGGGCCGAACAGCATCACCGCCCGTGGCAGTTCCACTCCGTGCTGGGCGGCCAGTTCGGGATGGGCCAGCATCAAGAACGCACGCGAGATGGCACGCCTGCCCTACAGCTCCCGATAGCAGAGACGGCTGCGGGACAGCCGCGGGATCTGACATCGAACTCAGGCGGTGGTAAGCCACCGCAGTCTGCCCCATCAGGGCGTCGACATGACCTCTGCCGGTGACCCCTCAGGGCATGACACTGGCGGAGGGATACAGGCAGCGAGCATCTGCCGCGGGGCCGGTTCCAGGAGGCCGTCACCTCGCATGCCGTGATGGACCAGGCGATCGGCGCGGTCGCCCGACGACATCCGCCGAGCCCTGAAGGCTGCCGGCACAGCCGGGCGCTGGTGTCCGTGCCGGGCCGGGCGGTGCCGTGGCTGCGTTCACCGCCCGACCCGGGGTCCTCAGGCGCCCGCCACGAGTTCCGGATGCTCGTGCTCGCAGGTGTCGTCGATGCCGTAGGTGTCCCAGGCGGGGAACGGGTCCGTGGGCGGCAGGTGCTCGCCAGTGGCCATAAGGCTGTCGGCCAGTGCCGCGTGCAGGGCGTCCGAGTGCAGGTGCGTGCCGATGAAGACCAGTTCCTGGGCGTCCGGGCTGCCGGTGTCGCGGGCGGCGGAGGGCTCGAAGCGTGCGACGGAGCCGGCCTGTGACCACAGGCCCGTCACGTGCGGACGGCTGGCCAGCGTGAAGAAGCCCTTGGAGCGCAGGATCTGCCCGTACGCGCCGCTGTCGAGCTTCTCGGTCACGAACGTCCACAGCCTGCCGGGATGGAAGGGCAGTTCGGAGCGGAAGACGGTCGAGGAGATGCCGTACTCCTCCGTCTCGGGGACGTGGTCGCCGTTGAGTTCTCGCACCCAGCCGGGAGCCTGCTGGGCGCGCTCCAGGTCGAACAGCCTGGTGCCCAGCACGTCGCCGGCCTTCACGCGGCCGTGGACGGCCGGGATGATGCGTGCGGCCGGGTTGAGGCGGGTGAGCGTCGCTCCCAGCAGGTCGGCCGTCGCCTTGTCGACGAGGTCGAGTTTGTTGAGGACGATGACGTCGGCGAACTCGATCTGGTCCATGAGGCAGGTCGCTGACGGTGCGTTCGTCGTCCTCGTACTGGTCGAGGCCGCGCTCGGCGAGCTCGTCGCCGCCGGCCAGTTCGGGCAGGAAGCCTGCGGCGTCGACTACCGTGACCATGGTGTCCAGGCGGGCGATCTCTCCGAGGGCGGCGCCGTCGTCGCGGGCGAAGGCGAAGGTGGCGGCTACCGGCATGGGTTCGGAGATACCGGACGACTCGATGAGCAGGTAGTCGAAGCGGCCCTCACGGGCCAACTGGTCGACCTCCTGGAGCAGGTCGTCGCGCAGGGTGCAGCAGATGCAGCCGTTGGTCATCTCGACGAGGCGTTCCTCGGTGCGCGACAGAGCCGCCTCGCCGCCGCGCACCAGGGCGGCGTCGATGTTGACCTCGCTCATGTCGTTGACGATGACGGCCACGCGCAGTCCCTCGCGGTTGGCGAGGACGTGGTTGAGGAGGGTGGTCTTGCCCGCGCCGAGGAATCCGGACAGGACAGTGACGGGCAGTCGGTCGGACGGCATGAACGATCAGCCCTCCGGGCGCAGCAGCCCGCGCTCGTACGCTTTTACCAGCCGCTGGGGCACCAGGTACGAAACGCCATCGACGACGACCGGGACGAGCGTCGGCGTGGCCGCCTTCCACTGGGCGCGGCGGTGGCGGGTGTTGCTGCGGGACATCTTCCGCTTGGGAACAGCCATGGAGGTCCTCCTAGTTGGTGAGCACGTCGAGGCTACATGAAAACGAATACCATTACCATTCAAGGATTCATAGATTCATGAATTCAGGAATCTATGTACAGTGAGGAACGTGCTGACTGTTGCTTCCGACGTCGAGGTGCTGGCCAGGTTCGGCCGGGCGCTCGCGGACCCGATCCGCTGCCGCGTCCTGCTGGCCCTGCGTGAAGCACCCGCCTACCCCGCCGACCTCGCCGACGTGCTGGACGTCTCCCGCACCAGGCTGTCGAACCACCTGGCGTGCCTGCGCGACTGCGGCCTGGTCGTCACCGTCCCCGACGGCCGCCGCACCCGCTACGAACTCGCCGACGAACGCCTCGGTCACGCGCTCGACGACCTGCGCACCGCTGTGGTCGCCGTCGAGGGCGACCGGACGTGTGCCGACGCCGACGAAGAGGGGTGCTGCTGACGATGAGCGCAGCGACATCCATGCCTCTCGGCCCCGACCCGGCCAGGCGAGGCACCCTTGCCAAGCGGATACGGCTGCTGGTGGCCGCGACCATCACCTATAACGCCGTCGAGGCGATCGTTGCCCTCGCGGCCGGAACCACGGCTTCTTCCACCGCGCTGATCGGCTTCGGCCTCGACTCTGTCGTCGAGGTCTCCTCCGCCGCCGCTGTCGCCTGGCAGTTCTCCGCCCGCGATCACGCGATGCGCGACGCAAGGGAGAAGACCGCGTTGCGGATCATCGCGCTGTCGTTCTTCGTGCTCGCCGCTTACGTCACCGCCGACGCCGTACGGTCCATGACCGGCATGGGCGAGGCCAACCGTTCCCTGCCGGGCATCGTGCTGGCCGCCCTCTCCATGGCCGTCATGCCGGTCCTGTCCGCCGCCGAGCGCCGGGCCGGGCGCGAAATCGGTTCGGCCTCGGTGGTGGCGGACTCCAAGCAGACGTTGCTGTGCACATACCTGTCCGCGGTGCTCCTGGCCGGCCTGGTCCTCAACGCCGCACTCGGGTGGTCCTCCGCCGATCCGATCGCCGCCCTCGTCATCGCCGCCGTCGCCGTCAAGGAAGGCAGTGACGCCTGGCGGGGGAAGGGCTGCTGCGCCCCTTCTGTGTCCGCTGGGATGCCGGCTGTCCGTGCGGAGCCGGGCGAAGCGTTCGGCTGCTGCGACTGACCTCCGACGGACGCCCAGAACGCCGGGCGCGTTACGCCGGAGAGAGCCTGACGCTCGCGTTCAGCGGTGTTCGGCCGTCGCACGTTGTCGGCCGCAGTCCGGGCACACCTCGGAAAGTTCGACCGTGTGCCGCACGTTCGCGAAGCCGGAGGTCCGTGCGATGGTGTCCGCCCAGTCCTCCACCGGGCCGGAGTCGACGGGCCGGCTCAGGCCGCATTCGGTGCAGAGGAGGTAGTGGCGGTGGTCGGGGCCGGGGCGGTAGCGGAAGAGGCGCTCGCCGCTCGTGTCGCGGACCATGTCGGCCCGGCCGGCGTCGGCCAGGGCGGTCAGGGTGCGGTAGACGGTGGACAGGCCGACCGGTGAGCCGTCGGCGGCGAGCCGGTTGTGGAGTGCCTGGGCGCCGACGAATCCCTCGGCCCGGATGAACGCCTTGACGACGACCGCGCGTTGCTGGGTGTGGCGGCCGATCAGCGTAACGTCGGCTAAGGGCGTGGGGGCGGCTGGTCGGTTGCGTTCCATCGGGTGCTTTCGCTCATGTGCCGGTGGGGACGGCGGTTCGCGTACGACGACCGGAGGCGGGCCGTCGTATCAGGAACGTCGCGGCGTAGACGGCCGTGGCGACGGCCATGATGGCGAAGCTCGGTGGCATTCTCGGTACCGCGTACGAGGCGAACAGCCCGGCCCACATCTCCAGCACCGCCAGCGCGGCGGCGAGGGCGAGGGCCCGGTAGGGGCGGTCGGTGAGCCGGATCGCGGCGCCCGCGGGGGCGGCGAGGAGGCCGAGCAGGAGCAGGGAGCCGACCGCCTGGGTGGCTTCGGCGGTGCTGATCCCGGCCAGGGCGAGGAAGCCGTAGCCGAGCAGGCGGACCGGTACCCCGCGGGCTGCGGCGACGGCCTCGTCGAGTGTGGCGAACAGCAGCGGTCGGGCGATGAGGACCACCAGCAGGCCGACCCCGACGGCCACCAGGGCGGCGATGACCGCGCTGGGGGACGAGATGCCGAAGATGGAGCCGAACAGCACGCTGACGCCGGCGGTGCTGTTGGTGGTGCTGCGGGAGGTCGTATAGAGGGTGATGAAGAAGGCGCCCAGGCCCAGGATCCAGGAGAAGACGCTGCCGATGACCACGTCGTCGGGGCGGGCGCGGCGGCCGAGGGTGCCGAAGAGCAGCGCCATCGCGATGGTCGCGGCGAACAGGCCCAGGCGGAGGTCCGCGCCGAAGGCGAGGGCGGCCATCGCGCCGGTGAAGGCGACGTGGCTGAGCGCGTCGCCGGTGAAGACCTGCGCGCGCAGGACGAGGAAGTAGCCGACCAGTCCGCAGGCGGCCGCGATGGCGGTCCCGGCGAGGAGGGCGTGCTGGAAGAACGGCTGGGACAGTGGGGAGGTAGCGAGGAGGACGGTCATGCCCCCACCTGCGCGGAGGTGAGCCGGGCGCCGATCCGGCTCGCGAGCAGGGCGTGCAGCGAACGCCAGCCCAGCGCGAGCAGGTATCCGGCGAAGGCGATGGACGTCACGAAGAAGCCCAGGGGGTACGGCGAGTAGTAAGCGGCCGTCAGGCCGAGCCAGGTGGCGGCGAACGCCATCAGCACGGCCAGGGCCAGGCTCAGCGCCGGGCGGGCGGTGAGGAGTTGCGCGGTGGCGGCCGGGATCACCATGAGGGCGAAGACCAGGAGGGTCCCGGTGATCTGGCTCGCCTCGGCGGTGGCTACTCCGAGCAGGACGAGGAAGACCACCGACAGGGCCCGGACCGGCACCCCGCGCCCGGCGGCGACCCGCGGGTCGATGGACGCGAACAGCAACGGCCGCCCGATCACAGCCAGCACCGCGAGCACCACCGCACCGACCGCCATCAGTATGGTCACCTGCGACGGCGTGATCCCCAGGAAGGTGCCGAAGAGGATGGTCTGCGGCCCCTCCAACAGCCCCCTGTACAGGGCGATGAACAGGAAGCCGGAAGCCATCAGGAACGCCTGTACCGTCCCTGTGAGTGCGGACTCATGGTGGTCACCGCCGCCGCGCAGGGCCGCGATGACCAGGGCGGCGGCCACGCACAGCGTGAAGTACCCGTAGACCGCGCTGACTCCGAGCAGCACTGCTCCCGCGGCGCCGGGGAAGGCGACCAGGGAGACGGTGTGCGCGGCGAACGTCTGGCGCCGCAGCACCACGAACCATCCCACGAGTGCGGAGACCACGGCCACGACCGCGCCCGCGCGGAAGGCGTTGACCATGAACGGGTACGACCACATCTCCTGGAAGTCGGAGAGGAGGTTCCACGACCAGGCCGGCGCCCCCGTCTCAGCGAGCGTCATGATTGCTCCCGGGGGTGTCGTGCCGGTCGATGTGAAGCGCGGGCGCCTCCGGCTGGCCCACCACGACCAGTCGGCCGTCGGAGGCTCGCAGCACTTCGACCGGTGTGCCGTACAGCCGGGTCAGCGTCCCGGAGGTGATGACCTCGCCGGGAGTGCCGGTGGCGGCCCCGCCCTCGGCCAGGTACACCACCCGGTCCAGGTGGTGGAGTACCGGGTTCACGTCGTGGGCGACCATGACCACCGACACGCCCTCCTGGTGGCAGATGCGCCCGATCAGCGCGGCGACCGCGCTCTGGTTGGGCAGGTCGAGGCTGTCCAACGGCTCGTCCAGCAGCAGCAGTTCGGGCCTGCGGACGAGCGCCTGGGCGATCAGTAGGCGCTGCTGCTCGCCGCCGGAACACTGCCCGATCGGCCGGTGCGCGTACGCCGTCGCCCCGACCAACTCGATCACCTCGTCCATGCGTGCGCGGTCGGCCCGCCGACGCGCGCTCGGGAACGGCAGCGGCACGCCCCATTGGTCACCGTCCAGGCCCATGCGCACCACGTCGATGCCGCGGATGCGCAGGGTGGCGTCGAAGCTTCGGCGCTGGGGAAGGTAGCCGATGCGGTCGTTGGCCTGTCCCGGCCGGGCCCCGAGGACCCGCACGTCACCGGCCGCCGCGGGCAGCGCGCCGAGCAGGACCTTGATCATGGTGGACTTGCCGACACCGTTGGGGCCGAGTACGGCGGTGAACTCGCCGGCCCCGATGCGAAGGTCCACCCCCGACCAGAGTGTCCGGCCGCCGACCCGCACGGCGGTGCCGCGCAGCGCGACCACTGAGGTGTTCGCCGTGTCCGCGGAGGAGTCGTGGCCTGCGGTTCGATGCTTGGGGATGGCCGGAGCGCCGTGGGTGCTGACGGCCTCGCGAGCCTTCGCTATCGGGTTCACGGCTCAGTTCACTTCCCGGTGGCCTTGGCCAAGGCCTGCTCGATGCCCCGCAGTTCGGTGGTCTGCCACTGCTGGAAGGTGGCCCCGGCGGGAGCGAGGGTCTCGGTCACCGTTGCGACCGGGATGCCCTGCGCCTTGGCCGCCTTGACCTGTGCCTGCACGTCGGGCGTGGAATTCTGGGAGTTGTAGACGTAGATCTTGATCTGCTTGTTCTTGATCTGCTGGTCGATGGTGGCCTTGTCCTTGGCCGTGGGGTCGGAGCCCTCGCTCATCGCGTCCAGGAACGTCTCCGGCGTGAGCATCTTCAGTCCCAGGCCCTCGGCGAGCGGCGTGACGATGGACTCCGAGGCGCCGATCGGGGTGCCCGCGTACTTCGCCTTGATGTCGGCTATGAGCTTGTTGCATCCGGCGAGTGTCTTGGTCTCGAAGGTCGTCTTCTGCTGGTCGAAGTAGGAGGCGTCGGCCGGGTCCGTCTTCTTGTAGTCGGCGGTGATCTTCTCGATGACCTGGTGGACGTTGTCCGGGGAGTACCAGCGGTGCGGGTTGCCCCCCGGCTTGATCCCGACCAGGTCGCCGACCTTCAGCTCGATCCGTCCGCTGCCGGGGTTGGAGGCGAGGAGCTTGTCGGCCCAGGCGTCGTAGCCGATGCCGTTGACGATGGCGTACCGGGCGCCAGCCACGGTGCGGGCGTCGGCGGCGGTGGGCTCGTAGTCGTGCGGGTCGGTGTCCGGGTTGGTGATGATGCTGGTGACCTTGACATGGCTGCCGCCGAGCTGGGAGGCGATGCTGCCCCAGAAGTTCTCCGCGGCCACCACCTGGATCGCCTTGCCGGAGCCACCGCCGCCTCCGGTCGTAGCGGTGTCGCTGGTGTGCGAGGAAGAGGTCGAGCAGGCGGTCGCCGTCGCGGCCGTCAGAGCGGCCATCGCGGTGACGAGCGCGATTCTCGTGGACGGACGGGCGAAACGAGAGGCGGCGGCGGGGGACATGGGGAACTCCTTCGGGCGGTACCAGGCGCGCGGCGGACACGCGTCGGCCGGGGTGACGACACTCGCGACGCTAGATGGGAATGATTTTCAGATCAATGAGAGATGAAAACCGTTGCCATCTTTTGACTGGGTGTACGACGTCGGCCATCCATAGCCTTCCGCTCACTCAGGGAGTTTCAGGGGGTGAACCGACCGGAGGAGGGGAGGCTCAGCAGCCCGTCGACTGCCCCGCCTTCGCCCACGGCACCAGCGGCAGCCCCTGGATCAACGGCGACGATCAGGTCGTTGGCATCCTCGGCGGCTATGCCGCTGCCCTGTCCCGTCGTGCGTCGTGGATCCACTGGGTGGCGACGGCTGGGGCGGCTCCGGAGTCGGGAGCTGCTTGTGCGGCAGCACCTCTTGGTGGCGGGCGTGCCGTCGGCTGCAGTCCTTGATCGTCTTGCTGAGTGCTTCGATGGTGGCGGTGTGCCGGCCGGGGTCTCGGAAGTCCTCTGATCACGCGCACCCTGGGCGTGGCCTCACCGCCGTGGCTCAGTGTGCGACCAGCCGCTCGCTCATCCACTGCAGCATCGGCGGGATCTCCCTCTGCCAGGTGTTGAAGTTGTGCCCGCCGCTCGGAAGGATGATTGACGAAATCCTGGTCACATTCGTGCCCTGCACGCTCTTGATGAACTTGAGCGTGTCCTTGTAGTTGTGCTCACCGACCCTGCTGCTGGTGACGAGCAGCGACGTCTCGGGCGCGGTCAGGTGCTTGAGGTCCCAGAAGAGGTCGGCACGATTCTGCAGGTTCTTGTTCCCGCGGAAGAGGTCCCCGGTGGTGGGGTCGAGCGGCGCCCGGTAGTACGGCGACAGGCCCGCCGCGGCCGCGTACGCCTTCGGGTGGTGCATGGCGATCTTCAGCGCGCAGTAGCCGCCGGTCGAGTCGCCGACGATGCCCCAGCTGGCGGGCGTTTTGTCGACCCGATAGTGGGCCGTCACCGAATCGCGCAGGTCCTTGGCGAAGAACGTCTCGGTCTGCGGCCCGCCCGGGATGTCCACGCACTCGGTGTCCCGCGGCGGCGCCACGGTCGGCCGCATCATCACCAGGATCATCGGTTGCATCTTCCCGCTTTTGGCCAGCTGCTGCGCCGTGCTCGGGTAGTGCAGCTTGTCCACCAGCGCCTGGGCCGTGCCCGGGTAACCGGTGAGAACGACGGACACCGGGAACCGACGCGCGCGGTTCTGCGGTTGGAAGTACTCCGGGGGCAGGTACACGAACGCCGGCGTGGCGATGTGGGTCGTACGGCCGATGATGTTGACCTTCTGGACCTGCCCGGCCATCTGCGGCAGCGAGCTGCTCGCGCCGATGACACGGGAGGCGGAGACCACTTGGACGGGGCTGTTGCCGCCCTCCGCCATGTGGTCGACGACGACGCCCTGGCCGGTCTCCTGACCGAACAGGTCGGCCCAGCTGGCGTAGAAACCGAAGGCCTGATTCGTGGCGAGTCCCACCGCGGCGAAGAGCGCCAGCTGGGTGCCGAGCAGCAGCCCGACCCGTCCGCTGACGGCACGCCAGTTCTGCCGGGCCAAGCGAGGCCACAGCCAGACCGTGCCGAGGAACAGTAGGGCGGCGAGGACGATCGCCACCATCAGCACTTTGTTGCTTGTGAGACCCATGGGCTGTTTCCTGCCTGCGTTTTCCGCCCGGCACCCGCCCGCGCTTGGTCGGGAGGGGTTGCTCGGGGCTTTCCTTGGGCTTTGACCCGACTTTTCGGTGGGGAGTGAACTTCTGCTCCCGAGGCACCGTCCTGGAGGGCCCGATGTCGTCGCGCCCCGAGGCCGAAAGAGTCCAACGGCTGCGAAGGGCACTGATTTCTGGTCGGTTCAGTGTCCGGCCGGCGGCTGGATGTAGTCTTCCAGGCGGGCCACCGCGAAGCCCTGTTCCCGGATGCGCTTGAGCAGATTCGCGAACATCTCCGTCATGGTGGCGCCCTTGAGTTCCGCGGGGCCGCGGAAATGGGCGAGGATTATGTCGCCGGGGCGTAGCTTCTTACCTGGATCTTGGTACTGCATATTGCGTATCTGCATGGACTCGCGCCACCAGACGAGCGCTCGCGGCCCGCACTCTCCCACCGCGATCTTGGTGTTTTTGTTGTACGCCCCGTAAGGCGGCCGGAAGAGGAACGGGGCGGTGCCGAACTGCTGGGTGAGGATCTTCTGGTCGCCGCACACCTCTTGCTTCTGGCGGACCAGCGAGATGGTGTTCATCGCGGGATGGTGCAGTGTGTGGTTCTGGATGCGGTTGCCCATCGCCTGCAGTGGCTTGAAGTACCCGTAGTCCGACTTGATGGCGTCGTTCATCAGGAACATCGTGATCGGGATCTTCAGGTCCCGCATCATGTCGATGAACTTGGGGTCCTTCTCCAGTCCGTCGTCGACGGTGATGAAGACGACTTTCTGGGATGTCGGCACGTGCGCGAAGACCGGAACCGGGCCGGTCGCGGACAGCCTGATGGGCTTGTCGGCCGGGGGCTCGGGAGCCGCGGGCAGAGGTGTCAGGCCCCACTTCTGCCAGGCGGCAGGCTCAGCCCTGACGTGCGACGCGGTCCCGGGCTTGCCGTCGGCGGTGGTGGACGCCGACGAGGTGGCCGCCCCACCGGTTGCGTTGCCACCGCTCGTGCCGCAGCCGCCTACGGACAGGGCCAGGAGCACGCTGGCCAGGGGGGCGTAGAACCTGCCGCCGCCTATGTTGCGTCGCTTCACCGTACCGGCTCTCCTGACTGCAAAGTGAACTTCACTCTGCTGGGAAGGTAACTGCGGCATGAAAGGCGAAGTTCAGCGGAGGGTGAGAGAATGGCCAAAGCTGGCAGCACCCCGACACCATGCGGCTCATCACAGCCGACGTTCGGCAGGAGGCGGCCGGTGCGGCGGCTGGCTGCCGCAGGCGTCACGGGAGTCCCGCCGGCGACGCTCAACAAGAAGGTCGTCGGCTCGATGAACGTCACCGTCACCCAGCGGGCTCCGTGCAGGCACCTGATGGTCGAACCGTCGCCGCACCCCGCGGGCCCCGAGCAGTCAATCGGCCCGGGCTGACGTTGTAGGCGGCCCGATCACTGCTGGGACGCGCCACCCGGTCGGCCCCGTATCACAGAGATCCCACAAGAACCGCCCCTACGGTGCCTCGGCGGAAGTCGGCAACGAGGGGGGAACACCGTGGATCGCTCACGTCGTCTGGGCGGGCGCTACCGTCTGGAACAGGTCCTGGGGCACGGGGGGATGGCCGAAGTATGGCTGGCGTACGATCTGCTGCTGTTCCGCCCGGTCGCCGTGAAGACGCTCCGGCCGGAACTGGCTGCCGATGCGGAACACTGGGCGCGTTTCCGCCGTGAGGTCGTCTCGGCGGCCCTGTTGGGCCACCCGGCCGTCGTCGCCGTCTACGACGCGGGCGAGGAAACGATCGACGGCCACCTCGTCCCGTACCTCGTGATGGAGTACGTCAAGGGCTCCACGCTGCTCCAACTCGTGCGCGAGGCACCGATCGTCGGACCCGAGTACGCCCTGGAACTCACCGTCGGCGTGCTGGAGGCGCTCGACCACGCCCACCGCCACGGCATCGTCCACCGGGACATCAAACCGGCGAACGTCATGCTCTCCCACGAGGGCACCGTGAAGGTGACGGATTTCGGCATCGCCCGCTCGGTGGATCGGGCGGGTACGACCCTCACCCGCACCTCGGTGGTGGTGGGCACGGCCGAGTACCTCTCGCCGGAACAGGCCCGGGGCGAGCAGGTGGACTTCCGCACCGACCTGTACTCGACAGGTTGCCTGCTGTACGAACTGCTCACCCGCCGACCACCGTTCACCGGTGACACCCCGCTGGCCGTGGCCATGAAGCACCTCTCGGAACCACCGCTGCCTCCCTCTGCCCACACCCCGCAGCTGCCCGCCGCCTACGACATCCTGGTGCTGCGCGCGCTGGCCAAGGATCGTGCGGACCGGTACCAGACCGCCGAGGAGATGCGCGACGCCATCGGGAAGGTACTGGCCGGCCGCGCCACGGAGGTCACCTCGGCGCTGCCGGCCCCGCCTGCGACGGTTCGGCACACCCAGCCACCGCCGCCCCGGGAACCCCGGAAAGAACGCCCCGAGCGACGACGGCGCATCCGCCGGTCACTCCTGGCGATGGCGATGGCGGTGCTGGCGGCCGCCGTGTGCACCTACGTGATCGATGGATCCCACGCCCCCGCTCGTCCCCAGGTCGCGGCACCCTCGCTGATCGGCGAGACGATGAACGAAGCCCGATCGAGCGCCCAGGCAGTCGGCGCCCGCATCCAGCCCATCCGACACCGAGTGTGCCCTCACCCCGGCACGCCCGTCGGCCGAGTATGTGAGCAGACACCCTCGCCCGGCAGCCGGGTGCCACGTCATGCCATCCTGCGGGTCACCCTGTCTCCCGGCGCACCTGATCAGAGGTAGAGCTTCCCTCGCGCAGCCGCGACCGTATCGTCAGCCGTCAACTCGCCCCTCGGACACAATGCTTGTCGATACGGTGACGAGGGCCTCGACCTTACGGTCGCGGTCTTCGTTGCGTGTTCGTAGCTGATAGTGATGCCCAGGGCCTCGTAGAGCGGACCTTTCTTCTCGGCGGCGGTCTGGATGCGCTGTGCAATCTCTCCAACACTCTCGGTGATCTTCCGGATCTGTTGCGCGTCGAGCGGGATCTGCTTCTTTCGGGTGACGGCGGGGCGCGTGCCGAGCTTCTTCTGTGCTGCGTCCTTGTCCCGCTGAGCCTCGTTGATCCACTGGGTGACGACGGCGGGGTCGGCTCCGGCGTCGAGGGCTGCTTGGTAGCGGGCGAGGCGCCGCTCGCAGTCCTTGATCGCCTGGCGTGCTTGAGCCTGCTCAGGGGTCTGGGGCTCTGCGGTGCTTGCTGCGGCGCTGGCGTGGGTGAGCGCTTCGATGGTGACGGAGAGCCGGTCCGGTGTGAAAGCCCGGGCGATCCACTGATCCAGGGCCTGGCACACGGTGTCTTCCCGCAGGTAGACGGTGCGCGGGTGGGTGAGGTCGGGATAGAGGGCGGCTTCTTCCTCTTTGGGCTCGCAGCGGTAGTAGACGCGGCTGCGGATGGTGGCGGGCTGCATCTTTCGCCCGCACAGACTGCACCGGACCCGGCCGCGCAGAGCGTAGGGGCGCGCGCCCCGCTTGCCGGCGCGCTCCTGCCGCCCCTGGTTGCGGGCGCGCTGCGTGCGCACTGTGCGGGCGGCATCGAAGAGATCGGGGCATGCGGCGGCACGGAGTCGAACCTCTTGGGCTGGAACGAATGGTGCGGCTCCTCCGCGAGCATGGCTGGCCAGTGCGCGGAGCGATGATCGATTCTGCGGATCAGAAATGGACCTACCTGTTCTACTTCAGCGAAGACGGCAGTGCACTGGTGGCCTGCGCCCGCCTGCAGCGGTGGGTCGAGCAATCACCGCTTTAAGTCGTGGCTTCCAACTCCGGGGATCGTTGAAGTGGTATCGGGAGACCGGAGGGGATCAAGGCCGTCCTGGCGGCGAAGCTCGAGACGTTGTTGCCGCATCTGGACGAGCGTCAGCGCCGGCTGGCAATAGGAGCGGAGGCGCGGTCGCTGGGACACGGTGGGATCAGGCTCGTCGCCCGTGCGGCCGGGGCGCAGGAGGGCACGGTCTCGCGCGGGGTGTCTGAACTGGAGTCCGGCCAGGGCCCCTTGGGGCGAGTCCGTCGCGCTGGCGGAGGTCGGAAGAAGGTGCCAGAACTCGCCCGTGGACTGCGGCAGGCGCCGCTGGCGTTGGTCGAGCCCGACGAGCGGGGCGACCCGATGTCGCCGCTGCGTTGGACGACGAAGTCGACCCGGAACCTGGTAGCGGAGCTGACCACCAGGGCCACCGGGTCTCCGCCGACACGGTCGCCGGCCTGCTGCGCGAGGAAGGCTTCAGCCTGCAGTCCAATGCCAAGACCATCGAAGGCGCCCAGCACCCGGACCGGGACGCCGGAGATGCGGTGATCAGCGTGGACACCAAGAAGCAGGAACTGATCGGCAACTACAAGAACGCCGGGCACGAGTGGCGGCCCGCCCAGCAGCCCGCTCAGGTCAACACGCGCGACTTCCCCAGCCAGGCCGAGAAGGCGATCCCGTACGGGATCTACGACACGGCCGCGAACACCGCCTGGGTGAGCATCGGCACCGACCATGACACCGCGGCCTTCGCCGTAGCCTCGATCCGCCGCTGGTGGCAGGCCCGCGGCCGACACGACTACCCGCAGTCTCGCCGGTTGCTGATCACCGCTGATGCCGGGGGCGCCAACGGCTACCGCACCCGCGGCTGGAAGACCCACCTCGCCGACCTCGCCCGTAAGGCCGGCCTGGAGACCACTGTGTGTCACCTGCCGCCCGGCACATCCAAGTGGAACAAGATCTAGCACCGGCTGTTCTCCCACATCACCATGAACTGACGGTGCAGGCCGAACTCGACAGCGGTCAGTATCCCACCGGCATCCAGATCAGCGACGAGGCCATCGCCGCCCTGCCGATCACCCGCCACCGCTTCCACGGAGACCTGGACTACACCCTCCACCCCGCCAGCCACCCACCGCACCTGGACCGTCCCCGGCAGGGCGAGTCGTCAGCAGGCGGCGCCCATCCCCTCACGGCCTATGACCTGCAGCACCCTGTACTGACCGGCATGACAGGCCAGCAACTCCGCGATCTCATCGACATCGTGGTCCCTGAGCTGGAAGAGCGCCGTGAACAAGCCCGTCATGCGGCCCGCGGCGGACCACGCCGCGCCGCTCGCGGCACAGGCCGCAAACCCAAACTCACCCACACTGACCAGATCCTGGTCACCGTCCTCTACCTGCGAAAGCACAGTCTTCAGCAGCTTCTCCGGCAGCTCTTCAACACCACTGCCATGACCATCAGCTGCGCAGTCAAAGAAGTCCGCCCGCTCCTGGCAGCACACGGCGTCCAGATTCCCGCCTCGACAGCCCGATTCCGCACGCCAGCCGACCTCGCCAGATTCCTCGACCCGGACAACACCAGGACCAAACCAGCGTGTTGATTTCCGGCAAGCCCTAATCACTGCTGTAGATGCGGACCGCCAATGCCACCTCCTGGTTCTGCGCCTGGACGATATGACGGCGGGAATCGGCCTCCGGGGCCAGTACCCCCGTCACTCGCCTTGCCTCACGCCGGCGGTTCCGCACCTGGCAGGGGCGCGCATGAGCCGCGCCAAAGGGGCGATGTGCGGGTTCGGGCCGTGGGTGTCTGTGCATAGTGTTCGGCTGCCGGCAGATGTTTTGTACAGGTGAACTGGGTTCCCCATCCCCGCAGTTGACAGGCAGTTCATCGTGAAGACCTCACGTCTGTGCGTACGACAAGACACCCCTCGGTCCCCGCTGGCCGGGTCGGTAGCCGCCGAAGCCGAGAGCCTGGTGCTTCAACTCGCCACCGAGGGACACCTCCCGGTCGATGCCGCAGAGCGGCGGACCAGAGAGATGCCGTAGCCGCCGGCCCGGACTGCGGATGATTGGGCACCACCACGACATTCCGGCGGCGAACCAGCACGGTCACCCGGTGATCCATCCGATTCCCCGTCGAACGGCCCACGGACCAACAGCACGGGGACTCCGCCGACAGCGGTTCGTCCCCGCACGTGTCCCGCCCGGGCAGGGCTCGACCGGAGCGCCCGGCCGACCGCCCGCAGCCCTGCTTGCCTGGACACCTACCGCATACGGTGGCATCCGGGCACCAGCAGATGGGCCACAGAAGGAATACCTCCCCTGTCACCGCAGCGGTTCTCCCGGGTTCATGCCGAATGCTTCTGCTCGCCGGTGTCCGGTCGGCGATGGGACGGGCGCGGGCCGGGGTGAGTGCCGTGGCGGGTACGGCTGCCCGGTGGCTGGAGCGGCGGCCTGGAGGGCTGCGGGAGTGGCGAACGGCGGTGGTGTCGGCGGGAGCGGTCGATGTCGTGCGCGGTGACGATTCCGCAGAGCCAGCCGTCGTCCATGACCAGTATGGGCAGTCGGCCGCCGGTGGCGAGGCGCTCCAGGACGGAGTTCAGCAATTCCTCCGGTGCAGCGAGCGCGCACTGGGACAGGGGTGTCGCGAGGTCCCGTACCCGCAGTGAGGCCTGCCGCTCGGCCGGTATGGCGGCCAGTCGGCGTAGCTGTACGACACCGCTGAGACGGCCGCCGAAGTCCAGCAACGGCAGCACCGAGTGGCGAGCCGGGGAGGCCACCTCGGACAGGAAGCGGTCCACGGTCAGCCAGTCGGGACCGGTGGCCACCGGAGTGCTCATCGCCTGTTTCACCCGTACGCCGCGAAGAGCCGTGACCAGCTCGGCCCACCGGCGCTCGGCCGCGGCGGTGCCGGTCAAGAACAGACCGACGACCATCAGCCACAGCCCGCCCGTCATCCCTCTCACGAACGCCAGCCACCCCACAGCGGCGAGCGCCAAGCCCACCACCTGCCCGCTCCGCCCTGCCGCCCGCTGCGCCCGCTCGCGGTCCCCCGTACGCCACCACAGCACGGCCAGCAACACCCGGCCTCCGTCCAGGGGCGCCGCGGGCAGCAGGTTGAACACGCCCAGCAGCAGGTTCATCCCACCCAGCCAACCCAGCACGCCAACCGGAATCCGCCAGCCCAGCGTCGCCTCCACGGCGGCCGCCGCACCCAGCCCGATGCCGCCGAGCATCAGGCTGGCGAGCGGCCCGCTGACGGCGACGGTGAACGCGTCCCGCGCCGTCGTGGGCCGGTCCATACGGGTCACTCCGCCAAGCGCCCACAGCGTTACGTCCCGCACGGAGATCCCGGCCCTGCGGGCCATCAGCGCATGTGCCACCTCGTGCACCACCAGGCTCACCAGCAACAGCGAAGCACCGACGACTCCGGCGACCGCGTACACCAGCGGGGCATGGCCCGGCGCGTACCCGGGCAGGGTCAGGCGGGCCAGGCCGTAGGCGAAGAGCAGTATGACCATCGGCACGCTCCAGTGGGCCCGCACCGCCAGTCCGCGGACAGTCCCGAGCAGGATCGAACCCCTCATCGCCATCACCGCCGACAGGTCGCACCCGCGACTCCCGTCCACTCCCTTCCATAGTCCGCCGCCACCCCTCACGACCGGAAACGCCGGGAACACACCGCGCCACCAGACTGGCGGCCCCGCAAGCGCGCTGCGGATCTCACCGCGGTGACGCGGCACCGCGATCGCCACGCAGGCGCGAGCGGTGCTGTAGACCTACGGTGGTCGAAGTGGCACCTGCAGATCGGACCCGTACAGCTGAGGAGGCCGCGATGGAGGAGCGCTTCGTCTGGGTGACGACCCGCCGCATCCGGCCGGGCACCCTGGAGGACTTCGAGAAGGCTTGGCGGCCGGACACTCACCCGCACGGGATGCTCCGTGCCTTCGCGTACTGGTCCGAGGACGGGCAGGAGATCACCGGGGTGTCGTTCTGGGACTCCAGGGAGGCGTGCGACTCCTGGCGGGCCTCCGAGCCCGAGGCGCAGCGGCGTGCCGGCATGGCCCCGTACATCGTGGACGAGCGGGAAGGCTTCTACCGCGGCCGTGAACTCGCCATCCCCCAGCGGTAGCCCCGGCGAGCGAAGCCATCGCCTGCTGAGCGCCATTGGTGGGAACGGGCCACCTGTGCTTTGCTCGCGATCCTCTGTCATGGCGTCCAGCGAGAGAGCGGCGCGAGCGCGATGCGGTGTTCGACTGGCTGGCCGACCCGTGACCTCACGGGAGTGCAAGGTCCCTGACTGCCACAGCCCGGCCCACGACAATGTCCACGGCCGGAGTGGCTGACACTGTCCTGGCAACGGGATGAGCGGTGATGCACGGACAAGTGCGGGCATGCCCGCACTCACGATCGTTGATCGCCCACCCACTGTCGCCGACGGGGTTCGACGGGCGCGAACCTGCATGAGCTGCTCAGCAAAAGGGCACCCGGTAGGTATGGGAGGCGCGCCTGTGATGGTGCAGCCGCCGAGCCCTGATGGTGGCAGGCAGGTCACGATCGGTGGTGAGTTCGTCGGCATCGCGTATCACCTGCTCGATGTAGTCGAGCTTCTTCGCCGAACGGGCCTGCCCGAGACCGATACGACGGTCGACGACCCAATCCTGATCGAGTGGCGCGGCGGTGGGCCGCAGGCTTGGACGGCGGCCAAGTGATCTGGGTGTGCCGGAGCCCCCTGCTCGGCTGCCCCGCAGGGATCCTGGTGTTCCCAAAAGAGTCGGGAAGCCTGTACCACAGGACCAGAACGTCGTGCTGGATTTCCTGCACTGTGCGGTTCTGCTGCCGCCGTCGACGATCCGGAGCTGATCGAGTGGCGCGGTGGTGGACCGTACAACTGGAACTGCACGGGGTGCCCCCTCAGCGGTCATGGCCGGAGGGCGACTGCGAGCATCTGGCCGGCCGGTACGGCGAAGGAGGGCATGACGGCCTGCTGCACCGCCCGCAGGCCACCCTCGATCGGGGCGAGACGGCCCTGCCCGGCCCGGCCCGCGCCGCCGGTGACGGGCGTGCCAAGTACCCGCCGCAGTTCTTCGACGGAAGGCGCTCCGCGGATCCGGCCGTCCGCGCCACGGCAGAGGTGGCAGGACACGCTGGCCGCGGCGCCCGAGGCGGCGTACGGGTCGCGCCCGTCGACGAGCAGCGTCGGGGAGCCGTGCATGCCGCGCCGCTCGGCCTCCGGCGGGTCGTCGACCACGTGCTCGGTGAGCTCCACGTCTGTGCGGCCGACGAGGGCGAGGGCCAGCCGTTCCCTCAGCACCGGGCCGTTCGGGCAATCCGGGACCGTCACCATCTCCACGCGCATCAGCGGCACCGCCAGGTCATGCGGCCCACGCTTGGCCTTCCACCACGCTGGAAGGTCAAGGGCTACGGTCGAGGTGTGCGCGTCGGAGCCCTCGCCGTCGCCACCGGCACCACCGCCAAGACCCTGCCCTTCTACGAGCAGGCCGGGCTGCCGGCGGACCCGCTCCGCACCTCGTGTCGGCGTTCGCGTGAAGGTGCCCAGCTCGGCACAGGCGAACGTGCACAGCACGCCTAACGGTCAGGCCAGCAGTGCAGCGGCGTGGTGACGTGCCTGATGCAACCAGGATGCGCGGGTTTCATCGGAAGAATCGGTGACCGTTCGGAAGACGACCCGGCGAACGTCGGCAACTCCTGCGTACGGCAGGACGCATGCCGACCAGATGCTTTGCAGCGGGTCCCCGAACTCGGCCTCTTCGCGGTCGGCGGGGGTGTCAGAGGTGTTCAGGACGAGGGCCCGGCCGGCTCTCAGCAGCCCTTGGGGCTGCCCCTCCGGGGTTCCCAGTTTGTAGGCAACGCCGGGCGCGAGTACACGCTGCACCCAACCTGCAAGGACGGCGGGTGGCATGCCCCACCAATTCGGGTGAACGAACACCATGGCGTCAACTGTGGCCACCTCCGCCTGATGGAGCGCCACCTGGGAATCATGAGTGCCCGCGGCAGGTCGGACCGTTTCCGTCTCGTCGGCAGACAGCCCAGGTGCGAATTCCTCAGCACAGAGGTCATGCGCGAGAACCTCGCATCCGAGGTCGCGCAGGTGTTGCACAACGGTATCGAACAGCGCGTGGTTGAAGCTGCCAGGCCGTGGATGCGCGAGGTAGACCCCTATACGCGGCATTCATCCCCCAAGGACATCGGTAGTCGTCAGCTGTGGGACCTGCAGCGGCCCCGCCCCACTGATCATCATGGCCGGTGAGAACTGCCCATGGAACCGGTTGACAAGATCCGGGTGAAACCACCAGCCGCCCGTGACCCGCCCTCCCACCGTCTGCGGCAGATCACCTGAGCACATTCGGCCGACACCTCGGGTGGATACCGCGACTACCCGGGCCCGAGTCGGTTTCATCCGCTCCGCCCAGGCGGCCGGCCTCAGCCTTGCCGAGATTCGCGATGTCCTGGCGATCCGCGACGGAGGCCACCCGCCCTACGGTCACGTCACCGAGCCCCTCGGTCGGCACCTCGCCGACATGGGGCCGTTGCCGCACGCCGGCCTCGTCCCAGTCCCGTAGGCGTCGCCGAGCCGAACGCTCAACTCCCGCCCCGGACACGGCAACCAGGGGCGATCCACCTCATTGTGATAGCCGCTGTAAGTCCGTACAGCCAGGAGAAGAGAATCCAGCACGTCAGCACGCCGAGGACCGCGACCCAGCCGAGATGAGGGCAGGGACGTCCGTCCCGCTCTACGGCGCGACGCTTCCGCAGGGCCGTCCGGAAGACCACGGGCGAGGGGACCGAGCTGCCGGTGCCCGGTCCGGCCGTGCGGCAGCGAGCTCCGGGCGGAGGCGGCTGAGCCCAGACAGGCGGCGCCATGGACATGACTCGCAAGAATCCGAATAAAAGAGGCGAATAGCTCGAACCATCCGGCATGCGTCGTCCGTGGAACTGAATGAGCGCGCCCATCCAGGATCAGGATCCGGCCTACCGACCGCCCCCGAAATCGTTTGCGGTCACCCCGCTCCGGTCTCCGCACATCCACAGAAGAGCCAGAAGACCATGTTTGTGACCGATTCCCCCAGCCCGACTTCACTGCTCGGCCGGCCCTGCCGCCGCCAGGCACTGCTCACCCTGCCGGCGCAGGAGGCACACGTCTCCGCCGCTCGTCACTTCGCGGCCGATTTGCTGGAGACCTGGAGCGTGCCCGCGAGCGAGCGGGACTCCGCCGTTCTCATCGTCGACGAACTCGCCGCCAACGCTGCCCAGTACGGCCATGAGCGCATGGCCCTGCTGCTCGCCCTCGATCACGAAACTCTGCACATTGTGGTCACTGACTCCGGCGCGGCCGTGGAGCGCCATCGCCCCGACATCGCCCCCGACGAACACGGCCGTGGCACCGGCATCGTCCAGTACCTCGCCCAGTCGACCGAGATCCACCAGACACGGAGCGGCCGCGAAGTCCGCGCCTGCCTGAGGTGCTCGCCATGACCGGACCGTACGCTCCGCACGAGCTGCGCCCCCCTGTCGGGGCCGGCACTGCAGCACGGCGACGGGCTACCGGGGGCGGTCGCGGCGCCGGGTCACCCGACGCCCCCGCCGAGTGGGCCGTCGCGACCCACAAGCCGTGCCCCGTCGACGGCTGCCCGGGCCCGACCCAGATGCCCATGCGGTCCACGTCGGCACACCCATCGGCCCTCGGTTACGGCGGCCCCCACCACGACACGGTGCTGTGTCAACGCTGCGGAGCCGGCCCCTGCGTACCGGCGGAGGTGTGAGCGTGGACATCACCCCGAACAGCGGCAAGGGCATCGAGGCCCCGCCCGGCCCCCGAACGCGCCCGGCTGCTACCACGCCGGACCGCCCTCATGGACCGGATGGCCTGGGTCGAGCCCGCGGTCCCGGCCCGGTCGCAGCTGCGGCAGAACCCGCCGAACAACTCGCCCTCCACGACCGCCGCCATCCCGACCCGGTGGCCGGCCCGCACCACCCCGACACCATCACGCTCGCGTGGCCGGCCCAGATGAGCCACGTGCATGACCGCCAGTTGCCACAGCCCATCACCAGCGACAAGGAGCCACAGAACATGCGTGCAAAGCAGAAGACACTCGCCATACTTGCCGGAGCCGCGCTGGCAGCCGGACTCACGAGCCCGGCCTTCGGGTCCACCACCGCTCACTCGCCGGCGCTGCGCGCCGCCGCGACGGGGCCGGGGATGTCGGTCGTGGAGTGGAACCGCGAGCTCATCACCATCCTCAGCGATCCGAATGCGCAACCGTCCACCGTCCAACCCACGCGCAGCTTCGCGCTTCTCCAGGCCGCCGAGTACGACGCGGTGGTATCGATCACCCGGGCCGGCCCCGCCTACGTGTTCTCGGTGTCGGCGCCGGGAGGCGCCCGTGCGGATGCCGCGGCGGACCAGGCGGCCCACGATGTCCTCGTCGCCCTGTACCCGGCCAAGCGCGCAGGCGTGGACCAGCGGCTGAGCAGCCAATTGTCCGCGATTCCGGGCGGCCCGGGCAAACAGGCCGGCACGACCGTGGGAGCCGAGGTCGCCCGCCGACTGATGAGCCTGCGGTCCGACGACGGGTCCTCAGCCAAGCCGCCGCGGTTGCGCCCCGGCGACAAGGCCGGTGACTACCGGCCCGCCCCGCCCGCCTTCCCGGCACCGGTGTTCAGCAACTGGGGCTCGGTCAAGCCGTTCGTGCTGGTCAGCGGACGCCAGTTCCGCCCCGCAGCGCCGCCGGCCGTGAGCGGCGCCGCGTACGCCACCGCCTTGAACGAGGTCAAAAGCCTGGGGAGCAAGACCAGTACCACCCGCACCCCCGATCAGACCGCGGCCGCGAAGTTCTGGGCGGCGGCGCCCGTCTGGAACGTCTGGAACCAGGTCGCGCAGGGCCTTGTCGCCTCCCAGAACGCGAGCCTGGAGAAGGCGGTGAAGGTCTTCGCCGGGCTCGACCTGTCCCTCGCCGACACCGCGATCGCGATGTACGACGCCAAGTACGCTTACCGCGTATGGCGGCCCGTGACTGCCATCCGGCTCGGCGGTACGCACTACAACCCGGACATCGTCGGCGATCCCCACTGGACCCCCTTGCTGCCGACCGCACCGGATCCGTCCTATCCCGGCGCTCACGGCGCCCTCAGCCAGGCTGCGGCAACGACGCTCGCCGGGCTCTACGGTGCGCGGCATCATCTCGCGGTGACGTCGAAGGGCGTCACCCGGACCTTCGACGGCTTCGAGGACGCCGCCACCGAAGCGTGGCTCAGCCGGATCTGGTCCGGCCAGCACACCTCCCTCGACAACCGTGCGCGCCAGCAACTCGGCACTCAGGTGGCCGCTTTCGTGGCGCGTCATCTCTGACCGCCCCCCACCGCGCGACAACCATGCACACCATGGCAGTGGCCAGAAGCCAGTGGTCCCGGCGCATCGGGTACAACTGGCTCGGGCCACGCTCAGAGAGCGGCCATCCTCCGCGCCGAGGGCCCGCGGCTGTTGGCAGCGCCCGAGCATCCGGGGCCAACTGGGAGATAAGGTCCGCTGCGGTCGTTTCCCGCGGCTGCCGGGACGCGCCGTCCGACACCATGGAGCGCTCATGAAGGGAATGGCTGCGGCGGCAGCGCCGGCGGTTACCGCCGTGCCGCTGGCTGCTGCAAGCCGCTGTCCCAGCCGGACAAGCTCGGCCCCTGCCTGGATGACGCCAAGGGGGCGTACGTTCTACCTCCCCAAGGCCGCCAAGTCGACTAGGCCGTCTCTTCTGGATCTTGCCTAGTCGGCGGCGTCCCACTCGGCCTGCACCCAGGCCAGCTGCGCGTCGCTCAGCAGTGGGTCGAACCCTTCCGGGAACATCAGCATCTTCGGCTGCGGCCACATGTTCTCCGGCCCGTGCTCGTCGCAGTGCAGGGCTATCAGGTGCGGCCCTTCCCCGCAGGACTCGTGCCAGTAGGGGCGGTCATGCGCCTGGCAGAAGTACCCGAACCTACAGCAGTCGTCATCTTCAGTCGGCTCGTAGAAGCTGGGATCGCGAACGATCGTGGTCACCGGCTCCTGCCGGTTGAACCGGGGGATGGGCCGGGGATCGCACCACAGCAGTCGGGGAGGTATCACGCGCCAATCCTGCCCGCGGCCGACCTGTTCGGACTATCGGGTCGTTGGTCCGGTTATGCCGTTGGCTGATGTGCAGTGGTCGCGGATTGAGCCGCTGCTTCCGGACCGGGCTCCGCGACGTGGTGGGCGGTGGCGCGATCACCGGCAGGTTATCGAGGCGATCGCGTGGAAGTACCGCACGGGTTCTCCGTGGGAGGACATGCCCTCCGAGTTCGGTTCGTGGAAGGGTGTCTGCAACCGATTGGCGGTCCCAGGCAGTGGCGACGGCTTTCCCGTAGTGGGTGGTGTCGCTCAGCGTGGTGACGGACGGGACTGGCTGGGAGGCCGGATCCTCGAACTTGAACTCTGCCCCGCGCTTGGGCTTGCGCCCGCGCTTGCCCGCCGGCTGCGGTGGGGGCGGGAAGTACAGAACGCGGTCCGACCGCATGCGGCCCAGCAGCTCAACGGGCAGGTCCGCGAGCAGGAAAGCCAGGCGGGTCACGTCATAACCGGCATCGACGACGACCAGGACGGGCGGGTCGCCGATCTGCCACTGGCCCGCCACATACAGCCGTTGGAACACTTCCCGGACCTGGGTAGCGGTGACCGTGATGATGTCGTCCCACGGACACAGCCGGACCACGTCCAGCATGGCAGTCCACGATGTCCGACCCTGCTCCAGGGCAGCGACGAAGGAGTAGGGCCACCCGGGGATCATCTGGGCCGAGCCCCTGCCCCGGCCGTATGTGTGGCAGAACAGCCGGTCCGGGCTGGTATTCGCATCCGGCCGCAGCCAGTTGCTCACATCGACCGCCAGCACCAGCCGACCCTCCGCCGTCCGGGGAAGCGGTAATCCTGCCAGTACCCTGCGCAGCCGGGACAGATCCATACGCCCGTGGTTCAGCCCGCCGTACAACGCGCCATGACCGCGCCGGTGCTCAGGTGTCAGGGACAGTTCGACCAGCGTCTTCACCGGGCCGTCTGCACATAGCAAGGCGTCACTCAGCTCGAACAAGGCGTCGGGCCGCTGGGTCAGGCAGGCATAGAACTCGACCCGAAAGCATGACAGTTCGGCAAACGCATCCCACGGGACATCCCGCTGCAGCAGACTCATTGCTACGGCCTTCGTACTGATCAAGTGCCTCTGTGACGGAGCACAGGATCAGACGAAGGCCGCTCTCACGTCAGGCACTCAGACGAAAACGTCAGCAAGTTCGAGGCCATGTTCGACCACGGACGATAAACGCCAAGCTTAGCTGCGCCCGGAACGTTTCGTCCCTCTGGGAGTATCGGCGCGGTGGGGTAGCAGGTGGGCGTTCAGTGCTCACAGTGCGAGTGCTCCCCGATGGCGCCGTGTCCGCCCCGCTGCCCCCAGCGCACAGGCAGACAGATGATCGCCGAGCCTGACGAGGTGTCCATTCTGGGGCACAAGTATGCGATGCTGCGGACACAGGCACTCAACCCCGAGGAAACTAGATCCTGTTGGACCGTTTGCTAGGAGAGCGATGAGCACGGCATTGCAATGGTTCACATCTAGCTACAGCACCGAGGAGGGCGGCGCCTGCCTGGAAGCGGCCGCCGAGCGGGCTTCCGCGCACATCCGCGACCCGAAGACCCCGCGCGGGGCTTACCTCACCGTCACCCCCGCCGTCTGGGCCGCCTTCCTGGCGCTCCCTCAGTGGCCTCGCGCCTGACCGCGCATGCGCTACTACCTCTACGTCTCCACCGTGAAGGTGGACATGCTGTACGAGCAGATTCCGCCGAAGCTGCTGCTGCGGCTCGCTGTGGAGGCGAGACTCGACCTGAAGGTCGTGAGCGTGGCCGTGCAGTCGCCGCGCGCCGACACGAGTACGTACGACCGGCTCGACCTCGTGGAGGCGTATCTGGACCGGGAGTTCGACGTAAGCTGGATGTCGGAGCCCGCGGCCTGGTTCCGGGGAGACCTGGGATTGCGGATCGCCGGATACGGCGAGGCGAACGGCCCGACGCTGATGACGGGCCGCGACGGCGACACGGTCGTCGCGCTCATCGGGTCGGCCCACCACCTCATCGGCTACCAGGCGTCGTCCGACATGAACAAAGTCAGCTACTCGGGGCTGCCGTCGATGTTCCGGCTGCTGCAGGACATCCCACCCGAGTGGGAGTACCAGTTCAATGGACGCTGGCGTGCCCGCATGCCGAGCCGGGAGAGCGTGACGCACGACGTGCTCCACTTCGCCGAGTCGTTGACCGTGCCGCCGATGTACTGCGAATTCCTGGCACGGCAGTTGATGCGCGGCACCGTGACGCGGGAGGACGGACGGGAGCTGACGATCGTCGTCGGGACACCGCTGTACGTGGCGATGTCGGACCAGACACCCGAGGGCGGGGAGGCCTGAGTGGAGCAGGCGTCGTCGATCGCCGATCTGATACGGATGCGCATGGACGGCGACGTCACGGGACTGTGCCGGGCCACCCGGTCCGAAACCCATGACGTCTCCCTGTACGCCACCATATTGCTGGGCAGCAGCACGGGGCCGCCGGAGGCCGTCGAGGCACTCTTCGCCTGCCTCCGCCAGCGGGGCGAGCCGCACCCCGGGCTGCGGTGGCAGGCGGCCAAGGCTCTGGGGAAGCTCAGGGAGCGCCGCGCGGTCCCCGAGCTGCTGCGGCTGCTGGTCGAGGAGCGTCACAGCCGCGAGCAACTGGACCGGCCTGCATGCGACGCCCTGGCCGCCATCGGCGGACCGGAGGCCGTCAGCGGACTCCTCGACGTGCTCGACCAGGTGACGACCGACCGGCCCGGGTACACGGCTGCCCTCGTCCTCGATGCGCTGGCCCGAATGCGCCCACCCGAGGCCGTGACCCCACTCCTCGCCTTGCTCTGGCACCACCTGCCCGATCACGCGGAACGCGTGGTGCGGACGCTTGGCGCCATCGGGGACCCGCGCGCGGGCTCCGCCCTCCTCGTCCTTGCGCACGCGCCCGCCTCGGGCACCCGACTGCGCCGGGCCGCGGTCACGGCGCTCCACGCACTGCCCGACGCCGCCTGGCCACCCGCGCGCCGGTACCCGTCCGCCGAACCGCTCCTGTACGAGGCGCAACGCGACCCGGACCCTGAAACGGCACGCCTCGCGACCGCCCTACTCTCCAGAACCGAGGACGGTCGGAACCACCTGCTGGACGTGCTCCGCGCGGCGTCACGATCCCCGCACCACCCCGAGTGCCCGCCCCACGCCGTGGCCGCCGTCTGCGCCCACGTAGCGGAAGCCCCTGACCTCTTCGCCGTACCGGACCCCGGCGAGTACCACGCTCTGCTCCGGCACCACCTGCGCGAGTCGGCGGTGCCGACCGTACGCCGGACCGCCGCCCTGGCTCTGTCCGCGTACGCGGGTGCCGAGGCGGGCGAGGCCCTGCTGGAGGCTCTAAGCGACGCGCTCATCAGCGACGCCGTGGCGGACCTCATCGCCCGACTTCCCGGTCCGCCGCTTCAAGAACTCCTGGAACTGCTCACCGGTGGGGACGGGACGGTGACCCAACAGCGCGGTGCCGCACGGGCGTTGGGTGGCATCGGGCACGCAGGGGCTGCCCAGGCGCTGCTGACCGTCCTCGAGAACGGCATGGCCCCGACGGCGGTGCGCACGGCCGCCGCGGACGCGCTCGGCGCCCTACGGCGAACGGAGGCCGCCGCGCCCCTCGCGGCCCTGGCCGAAGACGAGGAGCAACCCGGCACCTTGCGCGCCCGCGCCGTGCGGGCCCTCGGTCTGATCGGCGCGCCGGACACCCTGCCGGTGGTGCTCGCCTGCGCCCGGTCACGGCACGAGGCGGTGCGGGCCCAGGCGGTGCCGGCCTTGAGCGGGTTTCCCGTGGCGGAGGCGGTGAAGGCACTCGGGGAGTTCGTCACCCACAGCACCAAACCGCACGGCACCGAACCCGACGTTGCCCGCGCCGCGGTGCACGCCCTCGGTCTGATCGGCGCCCCGGCCCTGCCCGTCCTCGTCGCGCTCGCCGACGGCGTGGACAACCTGAGCGAGGACCTGTCCGACCGGCTCGTCGCGACGCTCGCCGCCCGCCCAGAAGCCGGGGCGACCGCTGTCCTGGGCCGACTCGCTGCGGCACCGCCGGCGCGGACGGCCACGGACGCCGCGGTCGGCCAGGAGCGGCTCGCCGCGTCACGCCCGGTGCGGGAGGCCGCGTCCGCCGCGCTGACCGAGCGGGGCACATCCGAGTGCCTCACGCCCCTGACGTCGCTCCTCGGCCCCGGCTCGTGGTCCGGCGCCCACGAGGCCGCCGTACGCGCCCTGTTGAAGATCGGCACTGCTGAGGCGCACGAGCGCGTGCTGGCGTACTGCCGCACGATGACTTACCTCTATGACTGGCACGTTGAGGCTCTGGACGCCGTCGCCGAGGCCCGGGCGGTCCGGCTCGGGCCGTAGCTCGACAGGACGCGCGGTTAGTTGGTGCGGTCAGCGATCCGGTCGATTGGGGGGGATCCGTGGGAAGACGGAGGTCTCGTGGCGTTTCCGCCGGGCGTCGAGTTGCGCGATCTTCTCTTCCGCGGTCGTGAGGCTGACATGGAGACCTTCCGGTTCGCCGAGCCAGCCTTCGCGTTCGGCTTCGGTGACCCGGTCGTGGAGGTTGTTCCGAATCTCTTCGAGGCGTGGCCGTTCAGCGGGGTTCACGATGAGAACGGGACAGCGCACGCCCCGTTGACTGAACGAACAGTGGACATTGAGCAGTTCAGGGGTCAGATGCGGCCTGCGGTCGCTACGGTCACCGGTCGTGATGCACGTTGTCCCCGAGCGGGATCTGGCGACGTTGGTGGTTCCTCGCGGCGGCGGTGCCGTTGACCTCGGCATCCCCACGATCACGAACCCGGTTTCAACCGCAGTTGGTACCGATTGGGAAGCCCTTTACGCACTGGGTGCCGAGCCGGTGGCGGTACGGCTGTCTCGTCATCGCCCTCGCGGTGTACGGCGCCCCGCTGGTCACCGGCAGGACCTTCACCGGCCTCGGCCACTTCACCTCGGTCCTGATCGGCCTGGCCTGCTGTCCGCTGCCCGGAGCGCCGCACCGGCGGAGCCGTGGAGGCTCAGGAATCCCCGTCAGGAGATCCCGGCGTCCTTGAGGACCTTGGCGAACTCCGCCTTGTCGTATATCGCGCTGCCGTCGCCCGGCACCTTCTTGCCGTCGATGAGGACGGTCGGTGTGCCCTGGATGCCGTCGTCCGAGAAGGACTTCATGGCCGTCTCGACCCACTTCTTGTACGTGCCGTTGGTGACCGCCTTGTCGAAGGCGGCACCACGCAGACCCTCGACCTTGTCGGCGATCTTCAGCAGGAAGGCCGGGGTGTAGGCGTCCTCGGTCTCCGCCTCCGGCTGGTTGGCGAAGACGCCCGCGTGGAACTCGGCGAACTTGCCCGCCTCGACGGAGGCGCGCAGTGCGTTCACGGCGTTCAGGGAGCCGCTGCCACCGAAGTTGTTGTCGAGGAACGAAGCGAGCGTGTATTCGATCTTGACGTTGCCGTCGGCGACCGGCTTCACCAGAGCCTGGGCGCCGCCCTCCTCGAACTTCTTGCAGAACGGGCAGCGCGGATCCTCGTACACCTTGACCGTGTGCTGGGCCTTCGGGTCACCGACGGTGACCACGCCGCCCTTGACGGAGGCGGGCACCTTCGCGAGCTGGTTCCCGGCCGGTGGAGCCTTCGCCTCGGGGGCGGACGACGCGGACTTCGAGGAGGACTCCTTCACGGACCCGCTCCCGCCCGCGTTGTTGTCGTCGGGTCCACAGGCGGACGCGGCCACCCCGATCAGCGCGGCGGCGGCCACCGCCGTGGCGATGCGCCCGGCCTTGCTTACGGCCATGAGTACAGTCCTCCAAAATATTTTCGACAGTACCGCTTAAAGTATCCCAATCTATCCCGCCGCCCGACCGCCGAAAGGCCCGGCCCTGAGGACCAAGGTCCCGCCCCCCTTCGCGGTGTCGTGGTCTACAGCGACCTTCATGCATCTCTGGCCCTTGCGGTGGCTGATCTCGTCGGTCCCGATCCGCCGCAAGCCGGCCAGCCGGTCCACGGCGCGGTCGCGGTCGGCCACGAACCGCTCGACGATCCGGCCGGCCGTCCGCCACGACGTGCGCATGAGTTCAGCTGCCGCGGTCTTGGAGTACTGAGCGGCCACCCGGGCGGCCTGCCGGTCGAACGCGTAGGTGTTGACCAGCGCCGTGCCGTGCCCACGGCACAGTGGCCACCGAACGCCGTGCGGACGGCAGCGCACCCGCGGGCACCGGCCGCCAGTAGCACCCGCACCGCCCCGTAGTCCAGGTCCCGCCACCGGCGCCAGCCCCGCCCGGCGTCATACCAGGCAGCCGGACGATCACACTGCCCGCACCGCCGCCGACGCCTCGCGTCGGGCCGTACCGACGCAATCACGCACTGGTCACTCTCGTCGAAGCGGACGCACTCGATGGTGTTTTCCACCGTCAGGGTCCGCTTCCACATGCTGAAGAAAGACACGCCGTCTCTTGCGAAGCCAGCCTTTTCTGGCTTTCCTGCCGAATGCGTGGGTGCCTGTGGACTGGGCTGGACGTGCCGCCGGTGGACTGGCGGGTGATCGCCGCACAGCCAGTCGGGTCGAGCGCGGGTACAGCTCGGGGTTGTCGGGGAGGCTGGCCGCGCAAGCCTTGCCTCCCCGGCCAGGTGGTGGAAGGCCGGCGTCCAGCCGAAGGACTCCTCGGCGGCACATCTACGACGCACTTTACTGGCCGGAGCGCACCTTCCCCTCCTGGGTCGGCAAGATGGTCCCGGGCACCAAGGAGCCCCTGCACCGGCTGGTCGACAAGGACGAGCAGAAGAAGAACCGCACGCGCTCGATCAAGGAATGCGAGAAAGTGTGGGGCGACTACTCGGGCACCGACCTGCAGTGCGACGAGTACCCGTTCGCTTCCACGAAGGAAGGGTCGGCCAAGGGGGACAACCGGCTCGGTCCGCCTGATCGACGGCGATGACAATGAGACCGTCGGCCGCCGGCTCGACCAGATGTACACCCTCAACCGCGTGCTGGACGGCGACCCCTTCTACATGAGGATCACCGACTAGCGGGAAGGCAGCAAGGCCATGGCACTTCTGGCCGGATACAGCTGTAAGGCCACTCCGGGACGGCGCGTCGTGGAGGTCTACGACGCAGACGCCTACCTCGGTGATGACGATGCCATGACTGCTGCCCGCAGACAGGTGGTGGCCGGCAATGACTACCACCTGTACCTGCGGAGCCTTCAGCCCGACATCGACGTCGAAATCACCATCCGCATCTGGGACACCCCTCCCGCCCCACCCGCCGACGCCGAAGGCCAGATCGGCATCAGCCTCGAGTCGGAAACCGGCATCCTCGTCATCAATCAGGTCGGCCTCGGCCCCGCAGGCGAAACGTAGCTGCCCCGCCCGGGCATCTACGAAGGCAACGCCTGGTGGACCAACCGCCAGGCGACAGCCGACTACTACGACACCACACTTGAACAGCTCAGAGACCACTCCTCCGAGCAAACGCTCCTCGAAGCGTGGAACAGCAGCCCAATCACCGAACGCTAGGTCCTCGACCTCGCATACATCCGCGAACCGGACCCCATCGATGATGAGGAACGCTGACCGCCGGAGCGTGGGCGACCGTGCGGCGGGTGGCGCACGATCGCCTGGAGTGGGAGGGGCGCCCGCGTTCGTCATCAACGGGCCGATCGTGAAAGCGCCCACATGCTGCGCGGCGCCTGCCACGGCACCGGCACCGGGCCGCGGTCTCGCCTTCATGCGGATGGAGCACCGTCTGTGGTGATCCGCTCACGTGTTCCGATCACGGCCACCCCTTGGACGGCTCCGCGTCGATCGACAGCTCGAAGAGGCCATTATCCACGGCGCCGACCCGCTTCACCTCGCCACCTCTACGAGGACTGTCGGCGGGCTCTGAACCTGGCCATCCAGAGCGAGATGGCACCAGACTGTATGCTCGCGTGCATCACATACCTCCAGTCCCGAGCAACACCATCCCAAGAGCCTGCCGGGGCGCGTTCTTGATCGTCATGCCTGGCATCGTGTCAGTCTCCACTGACAGTCCGCCGCGTTATCGTGTGCAGCTGTGGCTGACATGTTCGAGCTCATGCTCACCTTGGATCTGCGTGACGAGCTTTCGGAGGAGGAACTGGCAGAGCTGCGATGGCACCTCGGAGCCGGGCCCAAGCCAGAGACTCTGCGTATCGTCACCGAGTTTCCGCTCGTGGTGGAGGACGAGGACGGCCAGCCTGTCATCGAGAACTATCCTGAACCTCTTCTTGCCGACCACAGTGAGGCGTTCAAGGTGGAAGGCGCCCTTGACTCGGTCCTGGAGCGCCGGGAGGACGCCGCTTGCGGTGCCTGGGCTCTGACCAGTCGGCAGGAGATCCACCCTGACGGTTTCGATCTGGTTGGTGAACTCCTCGGCTGGCTCGCGACCAAGGCCGACGCCCGTCATCGTCGCTTCGACGGCAGTGTCGACCTGGGATGGATCCGCTCGTATGAGGAGTGCCAGCCCGAGCCGTTGCTGGTGCGTGACGGTGAAGTCGTCTGGCCGTCGTAGCCGTGTGCCTCCACTGGTTGCGTCGCCTCCGCATGGACGGCGACGGAGCGGGAGGACTACGCCAACGACCTGGGTGACGACCGTGCGCTGATCGCGGTCTCCGCCGCGTCGAACAGGTCCAAGGCGGACCAGGATCCGTCCACGTGGCTGCCGCCAGCCGAGGGCTATCGCTGTACGTATGTCACCGACTGGGTGGCGGACAAGACTCGCTGGGGCCTGAGCATCGACGCCGAGGAACGAGCCGCGCTCGCGGAGGTGCTGGGCGACTGCCCGGACGTTCCCGTCACCGTCACCGAGGCCCGCTGACCCCCTTGGGCACGTGACCGCCTGGCCCCGGCGCGCTCCGCCGCGCGCCGGGGCCGACTCGTCCGGGTGGCCCGGAACCTCTGGTCGCTGCGCCTGGGCGCGGGGCAGGTCGAGTCGGTGGCCTACGCCTTCTACCTGCGCTCGATGGGCGGCTGTGCCACGGAGGCCAACCGGTTCGCCCGCGAGTACGGCCTCGCCTTCCACATTGACTCCTCCGCAGGCTGCCCGCGGCTGACGCGGCTGCCGGGAGATCGAGCACCAGCTTCGTGCGACGGTGCCGCCTTTGGTGAGCCCGCGCCACCGACATGACGCGTGTTGGCACCGCTTCCGATCACCGCGAAAGTTGACGCGACGCACTGAGTTCCGGTGTTCTCCTCCGCGGCGACCTGTCGGCGCAATTCGCCGATGTGCCGATGGACGCCGTTCACCGCGCTGAGGGGAGGGTCTGCCCCCACAGCACGTCCACGATCTCGTGGAGGGGAACCGGGTGACCGGAGCGGACCAGCAGCAGCGCGAGTAGCGCGCGCCGCTTGGGCGGTCCCTGCTCCAGTTCAACCGAGCCCCGCCACATCCTCACCGATCCCAAGACCGCGAATCGCACGACCCCTACGTCCTCCATCGTTCACTGACTCCACTCGCGTCGCGTGCCCTACGGGGGCGGCCGCCACCTCGTGCGTTACCAGCGCACCGCTGCCGGGACATGTCACGGGCTGCTACCTCCCTCAGCGACGCTGCGGCAGGTTGTTCAGGGGGCAAGGAGGATGTTGGCGATCAATCCGGGCCAGGACCCGACGTGAGCCGTGGGGTGACCGAGGCCCGACGGAGTCTGCTCCTGCGCTCAGGAGACTTGAGGCGTCAGCGCGGCCAGGCCGAGGTCCACGACGGCATTCACGTACTCGGCATCCACAGGCTGGCCCGAGACTAGCAAACGGTAATGCAGTGGTGCGAAGACGAGATCGAGTGCCGTATCCGCTGCGACATCGGCCCGGACGACACCCGCTTCCTGGGCCGCGCGCAGAGCCTGCCGGACCTGCGCGCGGCGCGGTTCGAACCATTGCTCGACCATGGCGCGTGCCAGGTCAGGATCGGTCTGCGCTGCTCCGATCAGCTCCCGCAGGCGGGTTCCCGCAGGTCCTTCCACGTACAGGGTGCGGAATCCATGAGCGAAGGCGCGCAATTGTGCGGGGAAGTCCTTGCCCCCGTCGAGGAAGGGGCCGATGTTCGTCTTTTCGAGGAAGACCTCGAATACCACCGCTGCTTTCGACGGCCACCAGCGGTACAGCGTCTGCCGGCCCACGCCGGCCCGGGCCGCGATCGCACCCATGTTGACCGATTCGTAGCCACCCTCCTCCAGTAGCGCGAAGGTGGCGTCGAGGATGGCGCGCCAGGATTCATGGTTGCGTCGTGCGGGATCTGCGGGCATGTCCCTACTGTAGAGAACGCGAGACGAGACATCTAGTCTTGTCGTGTGGTGATGCGGATGTTTAGCTCGAAACGAACTCACGGCTTCACTCACCCGAGGGATGGCGCGCGATGGCGAACCCCACGTACCCGGCGACGAACCCCACGTACCCGGCCTTCAGCGTCGACCGCCGCCACCGCTGGCGACTGCGCACGCCGGACGGTGACCCGTTCCTGTCCGTGGGCATCGTCCATGCCGACGACACCAACCTGCGCTATCCGCACAACTTCGCCATCTACCAGTCACGGTACGGGGCTTCGCGGCGGCAGTGGCTGCGGGAGGGCCTGGTGCCAGAGCTGAGGGGCTGGGGTTTCAACACCGTGGGCTGGACATCGGAGTACGTCAGCGGAGCGGGTCTCGCCACAGAGGGCGCCGTCGTCGACCTGGGGCACTCCGAGGGCCTGCCGCCCGAGGACCTGGCCGGCGCAGGCATCCCTTACACGCTGTCGCTGCGCGTGGCCGAGATCGAGTACTGGAACGGTTTCCCCGCCTATCGCGACCCCCGCGACCCCGCGTTCGCGCAGTGGTGCGATCACCTGGCCAGGACGGTGTGCCGCCCCGACGACCCGAACCTTCTGGGCTACTTCCTCGTCGATGCACCCTGCTGGAGCCGCCATCCCGCCGGCTCGGGCTATCCGGCCTCGGAACTCCCGGCGATCGCCGAGGCTTACTACCGCGTCACCACCGAGGCGATCCGGCGCCACGACCCGCACCACCTGGTCCTGGGGGACCGCTACGGAACCCGGGCCGGTGTACCTGAAGCCGTGCTCGACGCGATGGCCCCCTACGTCGACGTGCTGTCGGTGCAGACCTTTCCGGGACTGCACCCCGTGAGCCTGGACGCAGCCCTGGAGCAGATCGGCCGCTGGCACGAGCGCACAGCCCGCCCCGTCCTGATCGCCGACACCGGCAACTGGTGCCCCACGGTGATGAGCCCCGGACGCACCGGGTCCGCGCGCGACCAGCACGAACGCGGCGCCGGTTACGCCGCTTCCGCGGAGGCGTTCGCGGCGCGCCCATGGTGCCTCGGCTGGCACTGGTGCGGCTGGCTGGAGAACCCGCAACGCGGCTTCGGGCTGAAGGATCCATGGGACGAGCCCTACCGGGATCTCACCGACCGGGTGAGGGACACCAACCGCCGCCTGCAGGAACGACTCGACCGCGAGGAGGGCGGCCGGGCTGCCGGTTCCGCGGCCCTGCGGTGACGCCCGGAGCGAGTGCGACGGCGCTTGATCCCGCAGATCGACGTCGGTCACTCGCAGAATTTCGATATTCTTGCTTCTTGACGATATTTGGCTACAGTGGAGGAGTGCCGTTCAGGGGGCCGGTGCCCAGCAGATGAACGCGGCATCGTTCGTCACCGTCGGCGCAGGTCGTCGTCGGCCGAGGGGTGAGGCAAGGAGCGAGGAGAGTGCATGAGTGAGTGAGCGACGGCCGGGCGATCCGGAAGGGCTTCGGCGGCGGGCCGAGGTTGAGCGGTAACCCCGACCTGCGCAGCCCGGATGACGTCATCCGGGCCGCCGCCGCGGCCGACAGCGGCATCGTCTTCGATCTGAGGCACCACATGCGGGACGGGCGCGACGACGCCCCGCCGGAGACGACTCCCGGTGACAGCAACACCGCAGTCCGGCTGCGCGACGCCGACGAGGGGGTCCGGCCGCAGGTGTTCTCCCCAGGCTTCGATGTCGGCCGAGGAGGTCGGCGTAGAGGCGCGGGTCGCTCTGGAAGTGATCCTGGCCCACTGGCCATCCAGTACGGCGATCCGCGGGTGCCCACCGCCCGATGACACGAAGAGGAGCGATATGTGCACCACGGACAAGCCGTCCACGCCCCAGCCGGGATGGGATCCGGGCCGGCCGGAGTGGGATTCGGGCCTGCTCGGGACATGGTCCCTGCGCAGTATCCGCGAGTTGAACACCGACGGCACCCTCCTGGCCGAGCCGTATGGACGACAGCCGGCCGGGAGGCTGCACTACGGGCCTGCGCACCAGGTGGCCGTGGTGATCCCCGGTCACGCGGACGCACCCGCAGTGGCGTACATCGGCGATTACGAAGCCGAGACGGCCGGCCTGCTCCGGCACATCGTCCGCGTCGGACTGCCGCCCTTCACCGAGGACCAGGTCCGGTGGGCGCGGCTCGACGGCGACTTTCTCGTCCTGTCAACCGACCGCGACGGGCGGCGCCGCACCGAGTTGCGTTGGGCGCGGGCCTGAGGCGTGGCCCGCTCCGGACCGACCCTTTTGACCCATGACACATGCGTGACAGTCAGTACCTGGGCAGCAGTCGGCAACCTGCGGACGAGCCCCTTATCTGAAGGAGAACGCAATGGCCCTGCACCGCCTGACGTCGATCACCCTCGGCGTCCCGGACGTTGAAGCCGCGGCCGGATACTACGAGGAGTTCGGCCTCACGGCGGTGGGCGACGGGAAGGCCCGCCGCTTCGCCACCCAGGATGGCGGCGAGCAGTTGAAGCTCGCCCATTCCGCACAGCGTCGGCTGATCGAACTCGGCGTCGGCGTGGACGACCAGGACGACCTGGACCGCGTGGCCGCCAGCTTGTCGAAACTGGACGTGCCGGCTCAAAGGGGCGCCACATCTCTGCGAGTCGCCGACCCGAACTCCCACCTGACAGTAGTCCTGGAGATCGCCCCGCACCTGGAGCAGACCCCGGCCGAGGAGATGCCGTACAACGGTCCCGGGCGCCCCTCCCGCCCCAACGGCCGCGCCCCCGGGGTGGAGCGGACGGACCGGGTGCGGCCGCGCAAGCTGGGCCACGTGGTGATCGGCTCGCGTGACCAGGACGCGAGCCAGCGCTTCTTCACCGAGGGCCTCGGCTTCAAGGCCACCGACCACGTGCCCAGCCTGGCCAGCTTCCTGCGCTGCTCCACCGACCACCACAACATCCTCGTCCAGAAGGCTCCGGTGGACTTCCTCCACCACACCGCGTGGGAGGTGGACGACGTGGACGAGGTCGGCCGCGGCGCCACCGCGATGCTGGAGGAGCACCCCGAGCGGCATGTGTGGGGCCTGGGCCGGCACCACATCGGGTCGAACTTCTTCTGGTACCTCAAGGACCCGGCCGGCAACTTCTCGGAGTACTACAGCGACCTCGACTGCATCGTCGACGACCAGCTGTGGAAGCCCTCGGTCGTCGACGGAGCCCGCGGTATCTACAACTGGGGCCCGCCGCTCCCGCCGTCCTTCATCAAGCCGGAGGACCTCGCCGCGCTCATGACGGGCTCGCACAGCCCCCGCTGACGTCCGCGGCACACAACCTCACAGGAGTAGTCATGCGTATTGGCAGGATCGGCGGCAGGCTCGCACTGCTGCAGGACGATCGAGCACTGGATGTCGAGACCGCGAGCGACGGCAGGTTCGCGGCCGAGCCCGACCGCATCTTCGAGCGGTGGGACGAGTTCGCGAAGTGGGCCGAGGGCCGCTCGCTGGACGACGCCGTACCCTTCTCAGCCGCGCAGGTCGGCGCCCCGGTCCTGCGGCCGGCCCAGATCTTCGGGATCGGCCTCAATTACCGGGCGCACGTCTCCGAGGCGGGCGTGCGGCCGGAGATCACCTCGCCGGCGGTGTTCACGAAGTTCGTCACCAGCATCGCCGGCCCGTACGACACCGTGGCGCTGCCCAGCGACCGGGTCGACTGGGAGGTCGAACTGGTCGCGGTCATCGGACGCCCCGGACACCGGGTGGAGGAGAAGAACGGATGGAGCCACGTGGCGGCTCTGACCGTGGGCCAGGACCTGTCCGAACGGACGGTCCAACTCGCCGGACCGGTACCGCAGTTCTCCCTCGGCAAGTCCTACCCGGGATTCAGCCCGATCGGCCCCTCGCTGGTGAGTGTCGAGGAGTTCGCCGACCCCGACGATCTGGCGCTGTCCTGCGCCCTGGACGGCGAGGTGCTCCAGGACGGCAGGACCAGGGATCTGATCTTCTCCGTTCCCGAGCTCGTCGCACGGCTGTCCGCGGTCGTACCGCTCCTTCCCGGCGACCTCGTCTTCACCGGCACTCCGTCCGGGGTGGGAATGGGCCGGAACCCGGAGCGCTACCTGCAGCCGGGCGGCACCCTGGTCAGCACCATCGAAGGCATCGGGTCACTGACCAACCGGCTGGTGGCTGGATCCGGAACGCAGGGCGCTGCCTGACCGGGCTTCAGCCCGTCATCAACCACGCAATAGCGCAGTTCGAGAAGCCGAATCCGTTCGGCGGAGATGGAGACAGTCATGAGCGACCAGACACGCGATGTGGTGAACGAACTCCTCAAGCGCCTGGGGCAGGGTGACATCCCGGCCGTGGTGGAGCTGTTCGCGGACGACGCCCACTGGGAGATCCCCGGGGACCCGGAGATCGTCCCCTGGGTGGGCCGGCGCCAGGTCGACGCCATCCCGGAGTTCTTCCGGACGATGGGCGGTCTCACCGACCGCGAGCTCTTTGAGATCGAGCGCGTCGTCGTCGATGGTTCCAACGCGGTGCTGATCGGCCGCGCACGGGTCGTGGTGCGCTCGACGGGCAAGGTGATCGACACGCCGTTCGCGGTGGACATCGTCGTCAATGCCGAGGGCCGCATCAGCCGCTACTACATGTTCGAGGACTCCTGGGGTGTCGCCCTGGCACTGCGTCCCTGAGCAACGCACTCCCCACCACGTCGCCGCCCCGGCCGTGGTCGGCGCACCACGGGTACAACGCCGCGAAGTCGATGTTCGACGAACTGGCACGGGCCTTTCGGGTCCGCCGAAGCTTGGAAGGGAAGCAACCCGATGGGGAAGCGGACAGTGGCCCAACAACTGGTCGACGTGCTGCGTCAGGCCGGGGTGTCGAGGATCTACGGAGTGGTCGGGGACAGCCTGAACCCGGTCGTGGACGCGGTTCGCCGCACGAAGGGCATCGAGTGGGTCCATGTGCACAACGAGGAGGCAGCCGCATTCGCCGCAGCAGCGGAGGCGCAGCTGACCGGTCGGCTCGCGGTGTGCGCGGGAAGCAGCGGACCAGGCAACACCCATCTGATCCAAGGGCTGTACGACGCGCACCGCAGCGGTGCTCCGGTCCTGGCCCTCGCCTCCCACATCCCGTCGCACCAGATCGGCACGAACTACTTCCAGGAGACCCATCCGGAGCGCCTGTTCGCCGAGTGCAGCGACTACTGCGAGCTGGTCTCCACGCCCGATCAGATGCCGCGCGTGCTGCGGATCGCCATGCAGCGTGCCGTCGGCCACAGCGATGTCTCCGTGCTCGTCCTGCCCGGTGACCTCGCCGCGGCCGCGGCGACCGTCCCCACCGGCACCAGCCCCCTGGTCTCCAGCGCGGGCCGCGTCACCCCCGACGAATCCCAGGTGCAGGCGCTCGCGGACCGGCTCAACTCCGCTCGCACGGTGATGCTCTTCGCCGGGGCCGGCGTGCGCGACGCCCACGCCGAGGTCATGCGGCTCGCCGAACGCCTCAAGGCCCCGATCGGCCACACCCTGCGCGGGAAGGAATGGATCCAGTACGACAACCCCTACGACGTCGGCATGAGCGGCCTGTTGGGCTACGGCGCGTGTTTCGACACGATGCAGGATGCCGACCTGGTGCTCCTGTTGGGGACCGATTTCCCCTACGACGACTTCCTGCCGCAGCAGCGGACCGTGCAGATCGACCACGACCTTGGCCGACTGGGCCGTCGTACGGTACTGGACCTGGGCGTGCACGGCGATGTCCGGGAGACCCTCCGGGCGGTCCTGCCGCTGGTGCGGGACAAGGAGAACCGGAGCTTCCTGGATGCCGGCTTGCGCAAGCACGCCCAGTCCTTGGAGACCGTCGTTTCCGCCTACACCCACGACGTGGACCGGCGGATACCCATCCACCCCGAATTCCCGGCCGCCGTCCTCGACGAACTGGCCGACGATGACGCGGTGTTCACCGTCGACACCGGCATGTGCAATGTCTGGGCGGCCCGGTACATCACGCCCAATGGACGGCGCCGCATTCTCGGCTCGTTCCTCCACGGCACGATGGCCAACGCCCTGCCGCACGCCATCGGGGCGCAGATGGCCGACCGCAGCCGGCAGGTGATCTCCATGTCCGGCGACGGCGGGCTCGCCATGCTGCTCGGCGAGCTGCTGACCGTGAAGCAGCACAACCTCCCCATCAAGACGGTCCTCTTCAACAACTCCTCGCTCGGCATGGTGAAACTGGAGATGCTGGTGGACGGCCTGCCGGAGCACGAGACCGATCACGAACCGGTCGATTTCTCCGCGATAGCGGCAGCTGTCGGGATCCACGCGGTCCGCATCGAGCGACCAGGCGAGGTGCGTGACGGTCTCAAGGAGGCGCTCGCCTTCCCCGGTCCCTGCCTGGTGGAGCTCGTCACCGATGCGAATGCTCTCGCCATCCCTCCGCGGATCTCCGCCGAACAGATCAAGGGCTTCGCTCTGGCGGCGGGCCGGACGGTCCTGGCAGGCGGTGTGGGCCAGATGCTCGATGTCGCGCGGGCCAACCTGCGGAACATCCCGCGGCCGTGATCCGCCACTGCCGAAATGTGTCGTCGATCAGGAGAAATGTCGTTAACTGCAAGTTATTGCGTCAGGCGGCTAGGGTGTTCGGGTGGTCAAGGAGAATTCAACGCGTACCGAAGAGGTGTTCGACGGGATCCGGAGCGACCTGCTCAACGGGGTCCTCGCTCCGGGGCAGCGGCTCAAGCTGGTCGCCCTCGCGGCACGATTCGGCGTGAGCATGTCGGTAGTTCGCGAGGCGCTCACCCGGCTCACCGAGCAGGGGCTCGTCGTGTCGAACCCGCAGCGCGGGTTCAGCGTGATGCCCCTGTCGGTCGACGATCTGTCCGACCTGACGCAGACGCGGGTGCAGCTGGAGTCGATCGCGCTGCGGCAGTCGATCGCCCTGGGCGGCCTGGAATGGGAGTCTGCAGTCGTGGCGGCGCACCACACGCTTGAGCGCACCCCGGTCGACGGAGCAGACGGTCGGCTGAACGAGGATTGGCCCGCCGCTCACAGGGCCTTCCACCAGGCGCTGCTGTCGGGCGCGCAGAGCCCGCGCCTGGAGGGAGTCGTCAACTCCCTGCGCGACAACGCCGAACTCTACCGACGCTGGTACTGGGCCCTGACCGAAGATCAGGTACGCGACCTGGCCACCGAGCACCGCCAACTGCGGGATTTCGCCCTGGCACGGGACGCGGATGCCGCCGAGGCCGCGCTGGCCGAGCACATCGGCCGGGCGCCTCGCAAGCTCATCGCCTACGCTCGCGAACACGACTTGGAGGACCCCACCCACGGACCCTCTCCGGCGTAGCCCCCGGCTTCTCTGCCCTTTTGACGCGGTGCCGGGGGCTCGAACTCGCCGTGGACCGTCTGCGGACCTTCGTTCGGCCTTTGAACACGGCGTGGGCGAGCACCATGGTGCCGATCAGTTCACTGCGCAGGCGGGTCGCCCTCTCGCGGGCCTCGCCCCCGGCACCCGCGGCCGCCTGACCGAGAACCCGGGCACCTGGGCACCTGGACCAGGTCACCCCGAGCGGAGCCGGCCCGGCACTTCCCGCATCAACACCGGCATGAGCGATCCGAAGGAGCAACGAAATGAACCGCACCGTCGCGGAACTGATGCGCCGCAACCTCCTCGACGTCTTCAACGAACCGGACCTCGAACGCCGCGCCGCGGCCATCGCCGAGATCTACGCCGAGGATGTCCTCTGGCACGAACCCGACCGCGTCTCCCGCGGGCGTGAGGCCCTCGCCCGGCGCGCCGCGGAGCTGCGCGAGGAGACTCCAGGCTGGGTCTTCCAGCCGGACGGACCCGTGTCCGTCGTCGACGACCTCGGCCACCTCGGTTTCCGGTTCGGTCCCGCCGGCCGTCCGCCCGTCGTGACCGGCAGAGACATCGCCCACTGCAAGGACGGTGTCATCGTCGAGCTCTACACCTTCGTCACACCCTGATCGCCCCGACGAAGCCGCCGGCCCGGAACCGCGCGATGACAGGCCGGCTGACGTCGGGCACATCGCGGTCGCCGACACGCGAGAGGAAGAGGAAGGCAAGGTCACAGTCGTCGAACTGTCGTGCCGGCGCGTCGTCGAGACGCCGCGAGGCGAGGACGTGCCGGTAGGCGGGGCGACCCGCTCGACGTGGTCGGCGACCTCCGCCATGGCCAGAACGACTGGCCGCGATCGCCCATGCGATCCGGACCTCGGTGCTGGTCGGCTCACACGCCCATGCGGCCCTGGCGAGATTTCCGTGACGGTCGGGTGTGCCACCGTGCGCCGGCGACGCCTCCGTGATGGGTGGCCGGCGTCTGGGGTGGGCCGTGGACCTCGCTACCCACCTCGCCGGCACCGCCCAGGCCCACGTACCCACCGAGCCCGGCCAGGCGTTGACGCAGCGCGAGTAGGACGTCCCCGCCGACCGTCGGCCGTTCTCGCTCGACTTCCCACAGGTGCCTCTGCCCGACCGCCGGTCAGCCGCGTGGTCTCCGTACCCGTCACCTGTGCGACGGTACCGACCTGAGGCACCGTCACCGAGCTGATCACACGGTCCGAGGGCGCCTCACCGGTCGCAGTGGAGACGTCAAGCCGTGCGGAGAGCACCGGAAGCGTCGACTCCGAACCCGCGGGCGTGGTCACGGCGAAGACCATGCCGTATGCCATGAACACACCGTCGTCATACACAGTGGCCGTGCCGGACACCGGCGCCTGAGCCCGATGGGCAGCTAACACCCCACCGCTCAGATCGACTTCCTCCCATACGTCGGGGATCTCCAGCGCGAACAGTTCGTCCCTCGGAATGTTGATGTCCTGCGCCATCCCGTCCTTACCTCCCGTTCGAATTGCACGACGGTCTCCGCACGGCACACGGGGCCTGCGGCCGGTCTGTCCAATCCGACCGCCCGCGAGGGCACATGGCACGGGGCACGGGGCACGGCACAAAAACGGCAGCGATTCGGCACAGGCCGCTGTTTACGGTCCTCCCGCAAGCAGCACTCACTGCAGGGAAACAAGACCATGGACACACCCAAGCCGGCCACGCGTATCCCCACGGCCCGGACCGAACTCCTCCAAGCGATGGTGGCCGACCACCAGATGGCCCTGACGCTCTACGCCGAGAAGCTGCGGATGGCTGCTCAAGGTCACCCGCAACCTCGTCGTCGACCGAGTCCGCAGCGCCGCCACGCGATACGAGACGGTCACCAAGGTGACCCATGACGTCACGCAGCCGGACTCCACAGAGACGGTCCTCGCCTCCCTGGAGTTCACACGGCTCCTGGGCAGCCTGTCCTCCGAGCACCGCGAGGTGCTGGCGCCCACCTACCTGTACGGCCGTACCGACCAGGAGACCGCGGAGATCCTCGGCGTGCCTGCTGGAACCGTCAGGTCCCGGAAGCACTATGCACTGGTGAAACTGCGCGCGCAGTGAGCGGCCGAACCGACCGGTCGGGTCAGGAGAGGCACCCGGCCTGCCCGAGAGAGGATGACAGGTGATCCAACGACGTCTCAGCAAAGGCGAATTGAAACCCCTGGCGCAGTTGCTGGCGCAGATGGGACTCGGTGAGGCATTCCACGGCGACGCGGCCTTGCACGGGAGTGACCCCGTCATCCGCTCCCCGCACCGCCTCGGCGAGGCCTCCGCCACGGCTCAGCTCGCGATCGGCACAGCAGCGGCCGCGATCTGGGAGCGGCGCACGGGCCAGACCGGCGACGTGGAGATCGACATCCAGCACGCCCTGCACTACCTCCACCCCACGCACTTCGTGCGCCAGTCCGGTCACGGCATCGACGTGGGCGCCGAACACGTCGCCACCAACGGACTGTTCGCGTGCGCCGACGGCCGCTATGTGATGCTGGAGGCCGGACCTCCCTACGCCAAGCTGCTCGACGGCTACCTGAATTTCTTCGACTGCGGCAACAACCGCGAAGCTCTCGCCCGCGAGGTCGCGCGCTGGGACTCGGCGGACCTGGAGGAGGCCATGGCGGCCGCGGGCCTGCCGTGCTGCCGGGCCTTCACTCGGGAGCAGTGGCTGGAACAGCCGCAGGGCCGGCTCCTTGAGCGTACGCCCGTCGTGGAGATCGTGAAGATCGCGGACAGCGCCCCCGTGCCCTGGACGCCGGCCGCCGCCTTCCCGCTCGACGGGCTGCGCGTCCTGGACTTCACTCACGTCCTGGCCGGCCCGCGCAGCGCGCGGACTCTCGCCGAATTCGGTGCCGAGGTGCTCCACATCAGCGCCCCTCGGTATGCGGACACCTTGGCCCAGCACCTCGGCGTCGACGTCGGAAAGCACTGCGCATACCTCGACCTGCGCGAGCCCGACCAACTCGGTGTCATGCGGGAACTGGCCGCCGGAGCCGACGTGTTCACCACCACCTGGCGACCGGACGTCAACGACCGGTTCGGCCTCACCCCCGCCGAGCTGGCGGCCGGCAGCTCGCGCGGCATCGTGTACATGAGCGCCAACGCCTACGGCCACGAGGGCCCCTGGGCCGGTCGGCCGGGCTTCGATCAGAACGGACAGGTCGCCTCCGGCTTTGCCGCGCGCGAGGGGGCGCCGGGCCGGCCCCGGTTCTCCCCGGTCTTCTACCTGGCCGACCTCGTCACCGGCTACCTGGCCGCTGCGGGCATGATGGCCGCCCTGCTGCGTCGGTCCGTGGAGGGCGGTTCCTACCATGTGCGCCTCTCCCTCACGCGCAGCGCGATGTGGGTACAGGAGCTCGGCCTGATCGACGAACAACTCCTGGCAGGAGTGCCGGAGAAGGACATCCACCCGCCGCGGACAGTCACATTCGACACCGCCTACGGCGCCGTCACCAACCTCGCCCCACCGCTGACCTTCTCCAACATGTCACTGCCGCGCGTCGAACGACTCGTCCCCTACGGTGCCGACCCGGCGGCCTGGAAGCCCCACGTCGGCTGACCACCGCAACGGCGAAGCACGGTCGTCGCCGTGGCGGAGGGCGTCACGTGTGTCGCCCCCCGATGGAGTGGCCCGCCGGTCGTGGAACGCGCGGAAGGTCAGCGGCGCTGCTCCGTGAGGAACGCCTGAAGCTGTTGTGCGGTCTGGACGGGAGCCTCCTCGGGGAGGTAGTGGTCGCACGGCAGGGCCTGGCCATGCACATGGTCGGCGTAGTCACGCCAGACCTCCAGCACGTCGTAGTGCCTCCCGACGAAGCTGTGCTCGCCCCACAGCGCCAGGACCGGGGCGCTGACGCGGTGGCCGGCCGAGGCGTCGGCGTCGTCGTGTTCCAGGTCGACAGTGGCTGCGGCCCGGTAGTCCTCGCAGGAGGCGTGAATGGCGTCGGGATGGGAGAAGCAGCGGATGTATTCGGCCTGCGCGGACGGGTGGAAGGGCATGCCCCCGCAATGGCGTGCACCCATTCTGGCCCGGATCCAGAACTCGGGATCCTGGCCGATGAGATGTTCCGGGATTCCGTTGCCGGCGGTGAGGAAGAACCAGTGGTAGTAGCCCTGGCCGAACGCGGCATCGGCGTTCTGGAGGGCGTACCGGGTGGGCACGATGTCGAGCACCGCGAGTGCGCGGACGGCCTTCGGGTGGTCGAGGGCCAGCCGGTGGGCGACCCGGCCTCCTCGGTCGTGCCCGGCAACGGCGAAGCGCTCGAACCCCAGTTGCCGCATCACGAGCAACTCATCGTGCGCCATGGAGCGCTTGGCGTACGGGGCATGTCCGGCGTCGGAGGGCGGCTTGTCGCTGTCGCCGTAGCCGCGCAGATCGGTGAGTACCACGGTGTGCGTGGCGGCCAGGAGAGGGGCGACGTGGTGCCAGATCAGGTGCGTCTGCGGGTAGCCGTGCAGCAGCAAGACCGGTGGGCCGTCCCCGGCGACGCGGACGTTGATGCCGACCCCGTCGGCATCAATCGTCCGGCGGTCGAATCCGGTTAGCAACTGATCGCTCATGCCCCGATCACAGCAGGAAGGCCAGAGCCACGTCCAAGATGCAATTCAAGGCAGCCTTATAGGCTGCTCCTATATTCGGTGGTGAGTGGAAGGCAGAACATGGACGTAAGGCAACTGGAGTACTTCCTGGCCGTGGTCGACCACGGAGGAGTGAACCGGGCTGCCTCGGCTCTGTACCTCTCCCAGCCCTCCCTGTCCCAGGCCGTCCGCGCTCTCGAACGCGACCTGGGCAGCGACCTGTTCCACCGCATCGGCCGGCGGCTGGTCCTGACCGAGGCAGGCACCGCGCTGATCCAGCCTGCCAGGGACGCCGTACGCAGTCTGCAACTGGCCCGCGCCACGGTGGAGTCGGTTCAGGGACTCCACCACGGCCAGGTGGACATCGCCGCCATGCCCTCCCAGGCGATCGAACCCCTTACCACGATGATTCGAACCTTCGGTCGCTCGCACCCCGCGGTCTCGGTACATGTGCAGGCAGCATTCACACCCCGTGACGTGACGGACATGGTGCGCACCGGGCAGTGCGAGCTGGGACTGCTCGCCTCACCCGGCGAAATCCCGGACGGGGACATCCACGTCCATCCGGTGGTTGGGCAGCGGTTCGTGCTGTTGGCACCACCGGGAGGGCCGTTCCCCGCCGACGTGCCTGTTCGACACGAGCAGTTGTCGGGACACCGGCTGATCGTGGGACAGAAGGGCACGGGCATGCGCAAGTACGTCGACGATCTACGAATGGCGGGAGTCGAGTTCACCGTTGCGGTCGAGACCGAGCACCGGGTGGCGATCGTGCCACTGGTCCTCGGCGGGGTCGGCTTGGCCGTGGTCACGGACTCCTGGAGATCCCTGGCGGAACAAGCGGGCGCATGTGTCCTCACCCTTGAACCGACCACCAGCCTGCAAGTGGCCCTGGTCAGCCGACGCACCGCGCTCACTCCGGCAGCCCAGGCGTTCATGGCGAGCGCTCTCGCCGAGGCAGACAACACGCATGCGCCGTAACACGCATCGGACATACCGCCGCCCGGGCTCTGCGCGCGACGCCGGCCGATGCTGAGCGTCGTGCCGGCGGCCTGGGCGATGCAGACGGCGGCCAGGTAAAGATGGACGGCACCGCCGTCGAGGTCCAGCCGGTCAGGATGCGGGTGGCGATGGCGATCAGAACCCGGAAATACAGAAGCCGGTACCAGGATCAGAGGCGTTCGAGGAGCTTGTCGGTGAACTCCGCCGTGGTGGCATTGCCGCCCAGGTCGGGAGTTCGGACATCCGTCGTGGCCAGGACCGCCGCGATGGCGTCGGTGACGTCCTTGGCTTCCTTGGGGTGACCGAGGTGGTCGAGCATCATGGCGGCCGACCAGATCGCGCCCAGCGGGTTGGCGATGCCCTGACCGGCGATGTCGGGCGCGGAGCCGTGCACCGGCTCGAACATCGAGGGGAACTCGCGCTCCGGATTGAGGTTGGCGGCCGGTGCGATACCGATGGAGCCGGCTACGGCGGCGGCCAGGTCACTGAGGATGTCGCCGAAGAGGTTGGAGCCCACGACCACGTCGAAGCGGGCAGGATCGAGAACGAACTTGGCGGCCAGCGCGTCGATGTGCTCCTGGTCCCAACCCACCTGCGGATGGGCGGCGGCCCGCTCGGCGACCAGCTCGTCCCAGAAGGGCATGGTGTGCACGATGCCGTTCGACTTGGTGGCCGAGGTGAGCCTCCCGCCGCGCCGGGCGGCCAGGCCGAAGGCGTAGTCCAGGACGCGGGTCACTCCGGCCCGGGTGAACACCGCTTCCTGGACGGCCATTTCCTCGGGGAGGCCACGTCCCAGGCGTCCGCCGATCTCGCTGTATTCGCCTTCGACGTTCTCGCGCACCACGACGAAGTCGACCGCTCCCGCCGCCGCCCCGCGCACCGGGCTTTCGATGCCCTCGAAGACGCGGATCGGCCGCAGATTGACGTACTGGCGGAAGCTACGGCGGATCGGGATCAGCAGCCCCCACAGCGAGACGTGGTCGGGCACGCCCGGGTAGCCGACCGCACCGAGCAGGATGGCGTCCTTGTCACGCAACTGGTCGAGGCCGTCCTCGGGCATCATCGCGCCCTCGCGCAGGTACCGCTCACAGGACCAGTCGTCGAACGAGGTGTAGGTGAAGCCAAGGTCGTGGCGGCGGCCGACGGCATCGAGTACCTGCTGGGCGGCCAGCAGGACTTCCGTCCCGATGCCGTCACCGGGAATCAGGGCAATGCGCTGGTTCGTCATACGCCGATTCCAGCAACAGGCCCACCACGGCGTCCAAGACGCAGTACCGATGTGCCATATAGGGCGAACCTATGAGGAGCCACCCGCCCGCCGGGTTCCCCGCTCGATGAGTGGGAGGGTGAGCCGGCTGGGGTGGCTCGGACCGTGGTGAATGTGGTTCAGAGCCGGGACCATGTCCTCCAGACGCTCCTCGGCGATGGTGCCGCCGCTGTTGCTGTTCCTGTCGTAGCGGGGGAAGTTGCTGCTGGACACCTCAAGACGGATGCGATGTCCGGGCAGGAAGACGTTCGAGGTGACGCACAGGTCGAGCGTCAGCTCGTAGATCTCGCCCGGCCGCATGAACTCCGGCTCTGCGAGTGACTCCCGGTAGCGCGCGCGTTGAATGCCTTCGCACAGATTGATCGCACGTCCGTCGGGGTGGACGTCGACGAGCTTGCCGGTGAAATCGGTGTCGACGGCGGAGGAAGACACAAAGAGCGTGAGCGAAACATGGCCGGTGGCCTCCACCTCGTGTTCCAGGACCGGGGTCGTGAAACAGAGAACGTCTTCGCGTTCTTCGACCTGGCTCTGGTCGGCGGGGCCGGCGTAGACCTCGGGACTCAGGGCGATGATGTTGCCGCCGGTGGTGGGCACCGGGCGCCGTGGGTCGTACAGGTACGTTTCCTGCGCGGACGCCTCAGGAGCCTCCTGGGAGAGCACCCCGTCGCCGCCCGACGTGTTCGCCCGGCCGCCCCCGCCAAGGTAGAAGTCGGTGTACCGGGTATCGGGAAGCGGCCACTCCTGCTCACTGCGCCACTCGTCGCGGCCCATGACGAAGATACGGACAGGTGCCTGATCGTCGAGAGCTGTCTCCGAGCCCTTCAGCCATCGGTCGAAGAACCGCACGTGCGACTGGGTCACTTCCGCCATCTGCATCGATGCGCCGGCGCCGAAGCTGCGGTCGGGGAATGCCCCCAGGTCGGCGCCGGGCGAATGGGCCCACGGGCCGATGACGAGGAGCTGGCCCTCACGGGCCTCCTGACTGCCGCCGCGCCTGCGCATCTCGGTGTAGGCGTTGACCGTTTCGCCGATGAACAGGTCGTACCAGCCGCCGAGGATGAGCGCCGGGGTGCTGATCTCCTCGACCCGCTCGATCGCGGCCAGGTCCCGCCAGTACTTGTCCCTCGACGGGTGGCCGCAGACATCCGTGATGAACCAGGGCAGCTGCTTGCGGATGACCGGATGGTCAACGAGCGGCGTGGTCTCCAGAGCGGCTGGGATCCGGGTCATGAGTTCGGCTGCGGCGGTCAAGTCCTCCGCGGTGCCCCTGCCCGCAGCGAGTTCCCGGTCGGCATGGGCGACAGACATCAGCGCGGCCCAGCTGAACCCGCACTCCAGGGACATGGCGCCACCGGGGGAGTACCAGGGGGCTCGGTAGAAGTCCGCCGTGGACTGGGCGGGGGCGATTGCCTTGAGGCCCTCGACCCCTGTCGATGCGGTCTGCCACTGGTCGAAACCTACGTAGGATGCGCCGTAGCTCCCGACCGCACCGTTGCACCAGGGCTGGGCGGTGAGCCAGCGCACGGTGTCCGCGCCGTCCGAGGCGTCGTCCAGATGAGGAGTGAAGATGCCCTCGGAGCGGTACGTGCCGCGGCAGTCCTGCACGGCGACCGCGTAACCCGCTTCCACCAGGGTGAAGATGTTCGGGAAGGCCGCCCCTCCGTACAGGCTGACGTTGTCCTTGCCGTAGGGGAGACGTACCAGCAGAGTCGGGAAGGCCGTACCCTCGTCCACTTCGGGCCGCCATAGGTTCGTCGCCAGGTGCGTCCCGTCTGCGACCGGAACCTGGACATCGACATCGACAGTGAACTTCACGGCTCTCACCAATCCGTAGACATGATGGGCTCTCGCGCAGGTTATCCGCGGGCCGCACGGGCGTTGAAGGTTGTGTGCCGGGATGCGGCCCAGGAGATCGATGCGTCGAGCTTGCTGCCTTGCCGCCGGCCTTCGGCGGGCAAGGCGCCTTGCGCTTGCGGTACCCGTGGTCAGCCCTGGACGGTGGGGCGTACGACGAGCTCGTTGACGTCGACGTCGGCGGGCTGGCTGATCGCATAGCCGATGGCCTGGGCGATGGACGACGCCGGGATCGCGAGTACCTCGCTGGCGGCGCGGGCGGCTGCCTGCGCCTCCGTGGAGCCGCCGCGATGGGTGAGTTCGGTGCTGGTGAAGCCGGGACTGACCACGGTGACCCGGATCTCGCGGCTCTCCTGGCGAAGACCCTCGGACAGGGCGCGGACAGCGAACTTGGTGGCGCAGTAGACGGCCGCGGTCGGATCCACCCGGTGCGCCGACGTGGAGGCTACGTTGACGACATGGCCGGCGCCCTGGGCGAGCATCGTCGGAAGGACGGCTGCGATGCCGTGCAGAGTGCCGCGCAGGTTCACGTCGATCATCTGGTTCCACTCCGCGATGTGCAGCTCGTGCATCGGTGAGAGCGGCATCACCCCCGCATTGTTGACCAGCACGTCGATGCGGCCGTACGCGTGCTGAGCAGCCTGTGCGAACGCGTGAACGCTCTCCAGGTTCGTCACGTCCAGCTCCCGGGAGTCAGCCACGCCGCCTGCGGCGCGGATGTCCTCGACGATCATCTTCAGACGTTCGGTACGGCGTGCGCCGAGCATCACCTGGTGCCCGAGTGAGGCCAGCTCGCGGGCCGTGGCCTCGCCGATGCCGCTGCTCGCGCCAGTGATCAGGACGGTCTTGGTCTCGTGGGCCGCGCGGTTCGCCACGGTGTGCTCCTTGGTCGGGGAACGCTCTTGGATGTCCCTTCCGAGCCTGGTCGGGCGGTCGTAGGTGGGGAAGGGCGGCTCTTCCTGGGTGCGCCACACCCAGGAAGAGCCGCCCTTCCGCACCGGCAC
>NZ_KQ948229.1:97424-134127 GCF_001514035.1 Streptomyces yokosukanensis
CTGGGTGCGCCACACCCAGGAAGAGCCGCCCTTCCCCACCGGCACCTGCATCCGGAGAGTGGACGAACCGAAACGTTCTGGGTGGGTCGCGACGCGATCGTCGAGGGCCGGCTGTCGCGGCAGCCCTGGCAGGACGGCGGCTCGACCTTCGAGGCGAGCGTCCTGCTGGTCACGGGGGACACCGCAGCCATTGACCTTGTACGGCAGTTACCGATCACAGGCCGAGTCGACGGCGTGCAGTGATCCGAGGAGAGCGATCGCATCGGCGCTGGCGCCGCCGGCCGCCGGCGTGCCTACCAGAAGCTGCTGGCCAGGAGCATCACGCACGTCGAAGGCCTGGTACGTCAGCTCGACCCGGCCGATCCGGGGATGGACGAAGACCTTGTGGGCGCGCGCGAGACCGCCCACGGTCTGGTCATTCCACAGCGTCGCAAACTCATCGGATTCCGCCAGCAGTTCTGAGACGAGGTCCCGGATCTGCGGGTCGTCCGGGTAGCGGCCGGCGTTCAGCCGCAGCGCGTGGACCGTGGCTCCCGCGACCGTGGGCCACTGCAGGAACACCTTTCGGGCGTCGGGATGACCGAAGAGAACGCGCACCATGTTGTCGGTGCCTCTGAACGGCGACAGCAGCTCGGCCGCGATCACATTGGTCGCCAACACGGTGAAGGCAGGGCTGAGAACGTAGGCGGCTGAGGTGGGACACGCATCCAGGAGCTGCAGCAAGGCGGGGTGGACCTCGTCGCGAGAACGGTCCAAGGCCATGCCTGGACTCACACCCGCAAGACGGAAGAGGTGTCCGCGCGCATCGGCGTCCAGCCGCAGTGCCCGGCCGATCGCACTCACGACCTGACCCGAAGGACTGCGCTCGCGCCCCTGCTCCAGCCGGGCGTAGTAGTCGGCACTGACGCCGGCCAGTACGGCGACCTCCTCCCGGCGAAGACCCGCCACCCGGCGATTTCCCCCCGTCACCAAGCCCGTGGCATCAGGATCGACACGTGCCCGGCAGGCACGCAGGAAGTCGCCGAGAGGAGTCGACAAAGCAGGCATGATTTCACTCTACTTCCCCTGCTCACAGGTGCATCGACATGATCATTTACGGTTCTGTCGGGGCGCATGTCGGTGGCGAGGACGGCGCGGCCGCCACCCGCTGCCCGCTGACGAACGGCGGCTGGACGATGTCGCCGCCGGTCTCAGCAGACTTCTTGACGGCGGCGAACGCACCTTGCGCGTCCGCAGACTCGAAGAGGTCCATGGTCGGATCGACGGCACCGCGCGGAACGGCTGGGTAACCGCCTTTGGCGTCAGCCCGTCAAAACTCGTATGGTTACATCGGGAGGTGAGGTGACCGTGAGCGCGAACAGCAGAGTGGCCATTGCGTCCCACACGCTGGCCTGGATGGAACTCAACCGGCGTCTTGGCTCGGAGGTGGTCACCTCCGAGCAGATCGCCGAGAGCGTCAACACCAACCCGGTGGTCATCAGGCGGTCCCTCGGTGAGCTGCGCAAGGGCGGCCTGGTCGAGTCACGGCGGGGTACCGGTGCCGGCTGGTCGCTGACCCGCGACGCGGAGAGCATCACCTTGCTGGACGTGTACCAGGCCGTCCAGGCCGGCCCACTCCTCGGCCTGCACACCAGTCCGCCCAACCAGGATTGCCCGGTCGGTTTCGGCATCCAACCTGCTCTGGAACGGGTCTACGACGGCTTGGAGGAGGTGGTGCGTGACCGGCTGGCGCGGATCACCGTGGCGGACCTCCTTGCCGACATCCTCGCCCAGCAGAGCCGTGAGGGAGCGCCCGGATTCGCGCACCTCACGCCGGCGACCGAGTCCTGACGGACGCCCGAACCCGGGAGGCCGGCTGTCCGAGTCGTTGCGAGCCGCATCGGTCCGCCGTCCGCGTCCGCCATCGCGCGACGACGTAACCGTGGAGGCGGAGCCGGGTCAGTCGGTCCCGTCACCGTGGAACGCCTGGTCGACGATCAGGGTGTCCTCGTAAAGGTGCATACGGACGATCCGGCCGTCCTCGATCACCAGGTGCAGGGCGGCCGGCGTGGTGAACCTCTTGCCGCTGGCCGCGATGGTGTGGCTGAAGGTCGCCAACAGCATCACGTCACCGCCCTCGACGATGGTCCGCTCTCGCACGACCTGCGACTTGCCGGGTACGTAGTGCGGCCACATCGTCGTGAAGTACGGCGCGACGTCCTCGCGCCGTGTGCGGCGGCCGGTCCAGGGCAGACGGTCGCTGCCAGGAACATGCCAGTCGATCTCGGGCGCGAACAACTCCTGGATGCCGTCCTGGTCCTGTTGGCCGAGGCGATCGACGAACTGCTCGGCGACAGCGCGCGAAATATCAGTGTCGGTAGACATGGGTTCTGCCCCTTATGTGTATGTGGTGATGTCGTGGTGTGACAACGGGGTCGTTCGGAATCAGCCCTGGAAGAGGAAATGCTTGCCGCTCAGAGGGCCTTGGAGTTGCATGAGTGCACCGCCCTCGCGCAGGGCACCGAGGTCGATCGGCGCGAAGCCGAGGCCGCTGATCGTCCGTTTGAAGGCCGACTTGGCCGGTTCGTCGTCACCTGCCAGGAAGACGGCCTGGGCGCCCTCGCTGTGTCGGGGATCGGCGGCCATGTAGTCGGCGAACATGGCGTTGAAGGCCTTGATGAGCGTGACGCCGGGCAGCTGTTCGGCGACCCACTCGCTGCCGGTCAGCGGCGAGACGTCGGCGAAGCCGCGGTGGGGGTTGTATGCGGCGAATTGGTTGGTCATGTCGACCACTACGCGGCCGGTCCAGTCGTCGAGGCGGCGTCCGACGTCGGGCACCGCTTTGAAGGGGACGGCCAGTAGCACGAGATCGGCTGTCACCGCCTCCTCGAACTCCACGGCTGATGCGCCGGGGCCGATGGCGGCGACAGTGTCGCGCAGAGTGTCGGGACCGCGGCTGTTGCTCAGCAGTACCGGGTGTCCCGCCCGCACCGCGTGTGCGGCCACGGCTTGGACGGGCGCTCCCGCGCCGATCGTGCCGATGCTCTTGAACTGCATGGGAAGCATCTCCTTTTACGCTCGTACTTCCACTTACGCTCGTACGTCCACTGGGTTCGCATCCTCCTCAGGCCCGCCCAGTCCCTCGGCCCCGTCGTTGCCGTCATCTGGCCTTGTCGGGCGCTGTCTCTTCGGGGGCTGTCCTGTGACGCCGACCTGGTGACCCGGGAGCGGCGCCGGGACATGTGCTGGGACGGGCTGATACTTCAGTTCAGCTTGAGCAACGCGGTGCCGGAGCCGTTCGTCCGTGCGGCATCGATGGCGTCGCGCAGTTCTTCGAGCGGGTAGGCGGCGTGCACGGCGAGGAGTTCGGGATGCCGCGCGGCGAGTTCCAGGGCTGCTTCCCGGTCGGCGGCCCGGATGTCGGAGGGGCGGGTCGTCCAGCGGGAGATGCTCACCGCGCGTACCTTCAGTTCGCGCATGAGCAGGTCTGACGTGGTCAGTGCCCACGGTTGTCCTGCCAGATCCCCCCACACGACCAACGTGCCGGCGTCGGCGAGGAACGGCAGGATCTCCTGCACGAACGGTCCGCCGTGAGCGTCGGTGATCACCGGCACAGGCCTCCCGTCGATCAGTCTCGTCAGTTCCCGCTGCCACCCGTCGTCCCCGGAGACCACGACTGCGACGTCGGGGAAGTGGGTGCGGACCGTTGCCGCCGCCCGGCCGCTCCGCACGGCGGCGATGACCTCCCAGCCGCGGTCGACGGCTTGCCTGATGATGAGCTTGCCCACCGCTGACGCCGCCGCCGACACCACCAGGGGAACGTCGTCCGGAGCCGACGCAGCGGTCCGCAGCTCGTCGACCGCCCGCAGCACGTCACGTGACGTCACGGAGTTGACGAGCGCGATGCTCGCCACTTCGTCGCTCACCGTCTCCGGGACAATCACGGCAGCCTCGGCCGGCACGGTGACGCGCTCGGACCATGCTCCCGGCGCGGGGAACACCGCGACCCGGTCCCCGACACGCGGCGTCCGCACCGACTCACCCACTGCGGACACGACGCCCGCCGCCTCGGTGCCCAGTGCGCGTACCGAGACTCCGTCCGGCAGACCTCCGGGAGTGCCGACCAGGTCTCCCCGGTGCACGGGGGAGACGCTGACGGTCACCTGCACTTCTCCGACGCCTGGCGCGGGCGCCCCGGGAACATCTTCGACGCGCGCTACGACGGCCGCGTCGCCCGCCTCGCTGTACACCACACTGCGCATGACCCTCACCCTCCGAATGTAACAATAGTGGTTACGAAGCCGCTCGCCGGCCGCGCCACTCAGACCTGGTTCATGCCGCCGTCGACGTACAGCTCCGCGCCGGTCGTGAAGCTGCTCTGGTCCGAGGCGAGGAACAGCACGGAACTCGCGACTTCGTCCGGCCGGCCCATGCGGCCCAGCGGCACCTGAGCGGCCAGGTTCTCCTTGAGCTGTCCGGCCTGCTCCGTGTCAGGAGCGAGACCGGAGACTCCGGGGGTGTCGATCGGGCCCGGCGTGATGACGTTCACTCGGATGCGGCGGCCCCTGAGCTCGTTGGCCCAGGTCCGGGCGAAGGACCGTACGGCCGCCTTGGTCGCGGAGTGCACCCCGAACGCCTCTTCTCCGGTCGAGGCCGTGGTGGAGCCGGTGAGGATGACGGAGGCGCCCTCGTTGAGGAGTGGCAGAGCCTTCTGCACGGTGAAGAACAGACCGCGGACATTGACGCCGAAGGTCGTGTCGAAGTGCTCCGGAGTGGCGTCCTCCAGAGTGGCGAACTCGCCGCCGCCCGCGTTGGCGAACAGCACATCGATGCCTCGGCCGCTCCTGCCGAGGGTCTCGTAGAGCCGGTCCAGATGGGTGAGTTGGGAGATGTCTCCCTGGATTCCGACGGCGCCCGAGCCGATGTCGTGGACGGCGGTGTCCAGTTCGGGCTTGCGGCGCCCGGTGACATACACCTGTGCGCCCTCGGTGGCGAAGCGCTTGGCGGTGGCGAGTCCGATCCCGGTGGTTCCTCCGGTGACGACCGCCACCTTGCCGGTGAGCTGTGCCATGCCTTCCTCCACTGATTCGGTGATCAACCGGCCCGCGGGATGCGACCGGTTCCTCGATGTAACAATGATAGTTACATCGAGTGAGTGTCAAGCCGACCTTGCCCGGGCCGGTGGCTCGACTGCAGTGCCTCGGGCCATCGGCAAAGCGCCCGAGGCCGCGTGGTGGACAGCATCGGCACCTGTCGTGACGTGCTGGGACGCAGGTACAGCGACGAGCCGGCGTGCGGTCGCGGCGCCGCCTCCCGGCACGAGAACATCGGCGCCGAGCACAGCGTGGTGGCTCTGCCCGACCATGTCCTCACCCGAGTGGGGAAGACGGACCTTCTGGGCGGGCTGTCCGCTGATCCGCCGGGCGCCCCCTCAGGCCGGCACGGTGAGCGTCATGTTCAGGACAGGCAGTTCGACCCGACCCCGGACATCGGCATACCAGCGCCAGTGGGCGCCGTCGACCTCGCCGCACACCAGGCCGGTCCAGCCTGCTGCGCACAGCGCGGCCAGTTCGGCGGCCTCCCGCTCGCTCGGCGTTCCCGCGAGGACGACCACGCCGCCGACCGGACGGCGTACGCCGGCCCCGACCCTGATGCCCCCGGACCGGACCGGGCCGGGACGTGGTCGGGGCCGGTCGGGACGGGAGCCTGGCGCCGCACCAGACCTCTGGGTACGGCGAAGGACGGTCCCTGTGAACCGTCCCGCAGTGCGATCACCGGCAGCCCGGGACGGCTGCGGGCAATCTCCGCCAGCAGGTTCTGCACCACGTCGCGGGCCACCGCTCCATCCCCGCTCACGCTCAGCACGCCGTCCAGCCGGCTCAGGTCCACGAACACCGGCTGCTGCCCGTCGTCCGTGCCCACCCGAGCCAGGCACGGCACGCCGGCGTCCCGCCCGGCAGCGGCCGCGGACGAGGCGCCGGGACGATCGTGTGCATCGGCCGGGCGCCGCCAACGCGTGTCGTCCAGCCGTTCCCACGGCGTGTCGAGGCTGTCCGATGCCGGGAGCCATGCGATCCGTGGTCGTTCGCCACCGACAGCGCGTGCACTGATGGCTGCGGGCCCCAAGGCGTCGCCGCGCATTCATCGAGCACCCGGTAGGCGCGGTGCGCGGACGTGGCGTCGGCGGCGAAGGCGCGGCCGAGAGCCTGCCGGGCGGCGAGCCTACGGCGCGCTGCCGGGCCGGTTCGCCCAGCTGCCGTACCGCCCGCCCCACCGCAGCCACGCCTCGGCCGACGGAGCGTCGTCCGACGATCGCGGCCGTGACCAGGGCGACCAGTACGGCACCGATCGCGGCAATCACAGCGGGCAGCGGCAGGCTCAGTGCGGAGGTCCCGGACCCGGGGGCTCCGTCGCCGGCAGTCGGCGAACCTTTGGGCTCCGGCTCGGCGCCGCCGTCCTGCGCGCTGTCCCTGGCCAGCTGCACGCCTGGACCTGCCGCGTCCTGCGGCAGGCGCAGGATCCAGCCCGGATGCAAGGTGTCGGACAGGGCGTTCAGGGCGCTGCCGTCCGGCTGGACCCGACCTCGGTTGAGGTCGAAGATCTCAACCGAGCGCGACGTTTCGCCGAGCGTCGCCTCTGCGAGGGACCGGAGCGTGTCGGGCGGCCCGCCCGTCTGCGCAGGGTCGGTCACTACGAACACCTACCTGCCCCACAGCGCAGGCGGATCCGGGTGACCGAACCCACCGCGCCACCCGGATCCCCTGCAGGGCCACCCCCGCCGCCCGTCCGTACGCCGCTACGACCAGCGCATCCCGATCGCGGACAGCTGCTCCACCCGCTCCGGCGACAGCGTGGCGGCCCTGCTCCGCTGGTTCCCGATCCATGCACCGAGCCGGAGCTGCCGCTCCTCCTGGTCCTCCAGGACATCCTGAGCGAGGAGAAGTGGCAGAAGCGGCTCACCGACGCCGAGCGGTGAGCCCTGTCCCCGCTGTTCTGGCCCCATGTGAACCCCTCTGGCCGGTTCGAGCTGGACATGAACTCCCACCTCGAATTGGCCGCAGCCGCGGCGGCGGCCAGGATGCCCGTCCCCCGCCCCGCGCCCGGAGTGCCCACTGCCCAGTCGGCGGGCGGCTGGGCAGGCTCGGTCTGAACGACCGCCCGGCTCTCCTCGCTCCGGTACGACCGCATCAACTTCCTGGGCCGCCACTCCTACCCCCGGCCTCCGGCACCGGGCCTGCGGCAGTGGCGCGACCCGACCGCATGGCACAGGTGATCCGGCATGTCAGGGGATCTGGGCCTCGATGTAGGCGAGTTGGGCGGCGAGGATCTCTTCGAATCCGGCGCGGCGGTCTGCTCCAAGGGGGCGGATGTCGCGGGCGAAGTGGGCCAGGGCGGGGAAGCGTTCGGGGTCGGCGCCGAGCACCGCGACACGGAACTGCTCCATGCCCTGTTCGTACTCCTTGGGGGTGATGGTGCTGATTCCGGCCTCGGAGGCGATCAGCGCGGCGAGGAGGATCACGATGCGGTGGTATCGCACCGGGACCTCCTCGTCGGGCAGGCCGGACGCGCGCAGGGCCTGCAGCAGCTCCTCCATGACCAATCGGGATCCGGTGCCACCGGACCCGTAGCGTCCCCACACCGCGGCGAGTTGGGGTTGCTCGCCGAAGGCCTCGCGCAGGTGCAAGGCCAGGGCGGTGACGCGCTGCCTCCAGTCGCCCTCGGGGCGGTAGCCGTCCATGGCGGCCAGCAGGATCCGGTCGGCAACCGCGCGCAGCAGTTCGGTCTTGTTGCGGAAGTGCCGGTAGAGGCTGGAGGAGTCGGTCCCGAGCGCTGCGGCGAGTTTGCGCACGCTGAACGACTCGGCGTCGCTCGTGCGCAGCAGTTCCGCCGCCGTGTCCAGGATCTCCTCGGTCGACCATCGCCTTCGGCCAGTCATCTCGCCCCTCTCGTCCGGACTCAGCTTACCTATGCACTTGCTGATGCACGCACTGCGTGCATAATGAGGTCAACGCACTGGCCGGCCACAACGACACACCCTGCATCCGGCCGGGAGGGGAGAAGGACGCATGAGCGAGACCACTACCGCGACCCGGCCGCCGGAGCCGGACTTCTCGGCGATCACGACCGAGGAACTGCGCGCCTACCGCGACGCGGAGAACCGCTTCCGGGCCTCCAGCGCGGCGCGGACGATCCTCGGAGAGCCGGACACCGGCGCCGCGATCGTCTGGCAGGAGGTCGCGCTGCCCGGCCGCGACGTACCGGTCCGCGTCTACCGGCCGGCCCCGACGGGAGACGACGAAGCCGCAACCCGTACCGACCTGCCACTCGTGGTCCATGTCCACGGAGGCGGCTTCGTGGGCACGGCGGTGCAGTGCGACTGGACCAACAGCCACCTCGCCGCGGGGCTACCCGCCCTCGTCGTCTCTGTCGAGCACCGCCTCCTCGCCCCGGACAGCCCGCTCGCGAACGCCGCCGACGACGGCTGGGACGTGCTCCAGCACGTGGTGCGACACGCAGCGCAGTGGGGCGTCGACCCGGCGCGCACGGCCGTCTTCGGTGAGAGCTGCGGCGCACTGATCAGCGCGCTGACGGCCATCCGGGCCAGGGAGGCCGGCCTGGAACTCAAGGCGCAGGTACTGGTCAACCCCGCAGTCGACGTGACCGAGACGATGTTCGACTACCCCTCGATCGCCGAGTACGCGTACAACCCGACCCGGGCCCTGCCGCAACTGCGGCTCATCCAGCGGTTCGCCGTCCCGCCGGGAGCCGACACCAGCGCAGTCTCGCCGCTGTACGCGGACGACCTGAGCGGGCTCGCCCCGGCGCTCGTGGTGGTGCCCACCCAGGACGCGGTCGCCGACCACGGCCGCCGCTATGCGGAGCAGCTGCGCGAGGCAGGGACTTCCGTGCGGCTCACTGAATACCCGGGAGCGCGACATGCGTTCCTCACCCTGCCCGGCCTGGAACCACAGGCCGAGGCCGCCCAGGCGGAGATCCTCGCGTACCTCCGCGCGGCTCTGGCGAAGTGACGGAGGAACGATGCACCCCACCCTCGAACAAGACGGCCCGGCGGTCCCCCGACTCGGCCTCGGCTGCATGAGCATGACCGGCACCTACGGCCCCACCGACCCGCACGAGGCCGCAGCCACCCTGCTGGAGGCCCTCGATTCGGGCGTGACCCTGTTCGACACCGGCGACTTCTACGGCGACGGAGCAAACGAGGAACTCCTCGGTCGGACCCTCGCACCGCACCGCGACCGCGTCGTGCTGGCCACCAAGACCGGAGTCCGGCGCACCGCCGAGGGCCTGGTGCCCGCCGGCTCACCCAACGATCTGCGGCGCGCCTGCGAAGCGTCGTTGCGACGGCTGCGCACCGAACACATCGACGTGTACTACCTCGCCCGCATCGACCCCGCCGTCCCCGTCGAGGAGTCCGTCGGCGCCCTGGCCGACCTGGTCGCCCAGGGCAAGGTGGGCCACATCGGCCTGTCCGAAGTCTCGGCCGCCACCCTCCGCCGCGCCCACGCCGTCCATCCGATCAGCGCCGTCCAGACCGAGTACTCGCTGTGGGAACGCCATGTCGAAATTGACATCCTGCCCACGATCCGCAGTCTCGGCGCCACCCTGATCGCCTACAGCCCTCTCGGCCGCGGCCTGCTGACCGGGGCCGTCCGCGCCACCACGCGCTACGAACCCGGCGACTTCCGCGCCACCGCTCCCCGGTACAACGGCGACGACCTCAAGGCCAATCTCGCCATCGTCGACGCCATCACCCACCTCGCCGCCGCCAAGAGCGCCACCCCCGCCCAGATCGCCCTCGCCTGGCTCCTCACCCGCGGCGGCGACGTCATCCCCATCCCCGGCAGCTCCCGCCGCCCCCACCTGCGCGACAACCTGGCCGCCCTCGACCTGCACCTGACCGCCACCGACCTCGGCGACATCGACGCCGCCGTCCCCGACGCAGGGGCCCAGGGGGCCCGGTACAGCGACCACGGCATCGCCCTGGTCGACCAATGAAGAGAACTGAAGAGAACTGACGAGAGAAGCACCCTGATGACGCAACCACCCCTTGGATGAGGGCGGCTCGCACAGCGATGTACGTGGGCCTTGCGCCCACTGCCCTCGCGACGATCGCCACGTACGTCGACCGCGGCACCACCCATCTGCCGGCCGATCACATCCGGGCCGGCTATCCCGACTACTCCCAGGCGCGGGTCGACTCGGCCGTCACCACCTACCTGGTCGTGTCGCCCGTCATCGGAGCGCTCGGCGTCCCTGGCTGGCTCACGGCGGCCTGGCCCTCAAGGCAGGCAAGCGGTGGGCCCGCCCCGTCGCGACCGTGATGTTAGTGCTCGGCGCCAGCGCCGGACTGGCCGGGCTGCCGACCAGGGACACCTCCGGCGCGACCGGACTGCCGCCGGAGATGGGCCGGGCCGGGATCATTCCCTGACTGGCGGGCGTTTTCGCGGTCACCTCGCTGTGGAGAAGAAGGCGACCGACGTGACGACGGCTCCGTTCGACTCCGCACGCAACCATCGCGACCGTACAGAGCCGCACCAACACGAGCCACGACCACCGCGCACCATGGAGGACGACACAGTGCAGCGAATCGGCATCATAGGAGTGGGCGAGATAGGCCGGGCCATCGTCGAGGGCCTGCGCAGCGGGAGCGGTGCGTCGCCGGAGGTCTTCCTCTCTCCCCGAGGAGCCCGCGTCGCCGCCGAACTGTCCAAGCGCTTCGAGGGCGTCCAGGTGTGCGCCGACAACCAGGAGGTGGTGGACCGCTCCGAGTTGGTGATCATTGCCGTGCGCCGCCAGGACCACCACGAGGCACTCGCCGGGCTGAAGGTGGACGACGACAAGGCCGTGGTCAACCTGATGGCCGGCGTCGCCATCGACGACCTGCGTCGAACCCTCGCCACCGGCGCTCCGATCGTCCGCGCCATCCCGCTGCCCGCCGTGCGTGAGCGTCGCTCCGTCACCGTGACCTGCCCCTCGCACCCGGTGGTGAACGCTCTCTTCGAACAGCTGGGCGGGGCGCTGCCCGTCGCCGACGAGGACGCCTTCAACGTCTTCTCCGCACTGACCGGGACCCTCACCGCCCACTACGCCTACCTCGCCACACTCACCTCGTGGGCCACCGGCCACGGCATCGCCCCCGACGCCGCCGACCGGTATGTGCGCGGCCTCTTCCAGAACGTCGGCCGCTCACTGAATGACGAGAGCCGCCCTGTGCATCAGCTTGCCGCCGACCACGAGACGCCCAAAGGGAACAACGAGCGGATCCGCACCACGTGGTTCGATCCGGCCAATGCCGCAGCCCTCAAGGAGGCCCTGGACAGCCTCCTTTCCGATCTGAAGTAACAGGATACGCTCGCGGACCTGGCAAGCATCCGCATCGTGCGCTGTGTCGTCGATCCCGAACTCGCCCGCGTGCGCATCACCCGCCGAGCCGCCGAAATGCCTTGGCGCGCCGTTCACGCGGACGCCGTTCTGCTGCACCGCATCGCGGAGGGGAAACAGCCGATCGAGTCGTGGGTCCCGGTTTCGCTGGGCGTCCCCTGCCTGGTCGTGGACACCGCACAAGGCTCGAAGCCGCCCCTGGACCGGGTCGTCGAATTCGCCATGCTCAGGAGATCGCCCGCAGGCGGGCCGGGGTCGGTTGGGTGAGCTGGTCAAGGCGGGCAGCGGTGTCCTCGTCTGCGGGGAGCAGGACGAGGAGCTGCTGGGCGTCGGCGGTGAAGTCCAAGGTCTCGCGCAGCAGATGGAGTTCGGGCCCGGCCGGGTGCTGGAGGCGGAGTGGGCCGCGGCGGGGGACACGGTGGTTGCCCAGACGGCGGGTGAACTCGGGGCCTGCCACGGGGGCGAGTTCGGTGCTGAGCCACTCGGAGTTCTCGGCCGAGGGACCTGCTCGTCGGCGACCTCGTCGCAGTCGGGGAAGAGGGTGCGGGACCGGGGGTCGGTGAAGACGTAGCGGGTGAGGTTCGGAGCCGGGACGTCGAGCAGGCCGGCCGCGCCGAGGACGGCGGCGTAGCCGCTGGTGTGGGCGAGGATGTCGCCTAGGCGGTTGGTGACGGCGGCGACGCCCGGTTCGAGCAGGCGCAGGGTCTCGTGGACGGCCGGGCGGACATCGCGGGGCGGCGGGGCGGGCCGGGTGCGGCCGGCGCAGGCGCCGCCGGTGATCTTCGCGAGGTAGCGCAGGTGGCCGCGCTCGGCGGGGTCGATGCTGAGGGCGTCGGCGAGCGCGTGAACCACGGCCGGGGAGGGGTTGCGGTCGCGGCCCTGCTCCAGCCGGGTCAGGTACTCGACGCTGTTGCCGGCGCGGACGGCCAGGTCGGAGCGGCGCAGTCCGGGCGAGCGGCGGCGGCCGTGGTCGGGCAGGCCGAGCGTCTCGGGCTGGATGCTGTCGCGCTTGGCGTGGATGAAGCCCCCAGCGGTGTGCCCATGCGGCGAGCGTAGCGGTTGACGGCAGCACGGAGGGTGGCCCTGCGGGGGCCAGCCTGGGCACGGTCTGGTTGCGGCCGGCGGGCGGGCCGATGGTGGTGGCCATGGAGAAGAACACGCACAAGTTGGTGATCCTCGTCGGCAGCGTCCGGGAGGGCCGGTTCGGCCCGGTGGTGTCCTCGTGGGTGGCCGAACAGGCCATCGCGCACGGCGGGTTCGAGGCGGAGGTGGTCGACCTGGCCGTGGTGGACCTCCCGCTGGCCCTGCCCGCCGCCCCGCCGAAGTTCGCGGGCGCCGACTACCCCCGCCCGGCCGGGATGGCCGGGCTGACCGAGGCCCTGGAGGGCGCGGACGCCTTCCTGATCGTCACGCCGGAGTACAACCACAGCTACCCCGCCTCGCTGAAGGCCGCCATCGACTGGCACTTCACCCAGTGGACGGCCAGGCCGGTCGCCTTCGTGAGCTACGGCGGCGCGGCCGGCGGCCGGCACGCCGTGCTGCACCTGGAGAACGTGCTGACCGAGCTGCACGCGGTGACCATCCGGGACGGCCTGGCCTTCCCGAACTACTTCACCGCCTGGACGGACGGCCGCCCGGACGACCCGCAGGCGGCCGGCTACGCCAAGACCATGCTCGACCAACTGTCCTGGTGGGCAGACGCGTTGAAGCACGCGCGGGCCGCCGAACCGTACCCTGCGTGAGTGGGGACGCCATCGGTCACCTGCCCCTCGAGTCCTGCTGACGGCGATCACTGCAGGCCGCGTGATCGGGAGGCCGGAGGCCAAGGGCCGCGTTCCCGGCCCATGAGCGGCATCTCTCACGAGGCCGACTCGGCAAACCGCCTTGCATTCTCGCGCAGTTCGCGGGCTGGCGGTCATCGTCTGAGTTCGGTGAGGAGCAGGGTCTCGGCAAGGCAGGCGTGTTCGAAGTCGGCCAGGTGCAGGCTTTCGTTCACGCTGTGCGCGCGGGAGTCGCCGTCGGCTCCGGCGGAGACGATCAGGATCGCTGCGTCGGGGTAAGCGTGGGCGAACGCGGCGATGAAGGGCATTGAGGCGCCGGAGCCGATGTCGAGGACATCGCTGCCGTAGGCTTGGCCGTAGGCCTTGCGGGCGGCGTCGAATGCCGGGCCTTGCGCGTCGACGACGAAGGGTTGTCCGGCCTCGCCCTCGGTGACCGTGATGTGCAATCCCCAGGGCGTGTGGTGCCGCAGATGGCGGGCGAGGGCTTGCCTTGCCACGACTGCATCGTCGCCTGGTGCGACCCGTAGTCCGACCTTCGCCCTGGCCGTGGGGGTGAGCGTATTGGACGCGGCGTCCACTGGGGTCGCATCGATCGCGAGTACGGTGGCCGCGGGCCTGGCCCAGAGCCGCTCGCTGATGCTGCCGCGTCCGAGGAGGTGAACGCCGTCGAGGAGACCGGCCTCGGCTCGGAATCCCGCCTCGCAGAAGCCGCCGGCGGGTGCCGTTGCGGTGCCAAGGCCTTCGACGGTGACGTTGCCCTGCTCGTCGTGGAGCGTGGCGAGGAGTCGGCACAACGCGGTCAGTGCGTCCGGGGCGGCTCCGCCGTAGATGCCGGAGTGCACACCGCGCTGAAGGGCGCGCAGTTCCACCACGCAGGAGGTGGTTCCGCGCAGGCCGGTGGTCAGGCAGGGCGTGCCGGTGGTCAGGTTGTCGGCGTCGGCGAGCAGGATGACGTCGGCGTTGAGTTTGTCCTGGTGGCGGTCGAGGAATGTGGTGAGGTTCGGTGATCCGATTTCTTCCTCACCTTCGACGAGCACGGTCACGCCGATGGGCGGTCGGCCGGAGTAGGCGCGCAGCGCGGCGAGGTGCGCGGCGATCCCGGCCTTGTCGTCGGCGGTGCCGCGGCCGTACAAACGCCCGTCGCGTTCGGTCGGTTGGAAGGGTGGGCTGGACCAGCCTGCGAGATCGCCGGCGGGCTGCACGTCATGGTGGGCGTACAGCAAGACCGTGGGTTGACCGGGCGGGGCGGCATAGCGTGCGAGAACTGCGGGCTGTCCGCCTTCGATGTCGTCCAGGATCTCGACCTGCGGGGAGCCGATGTTCCGGAACAGGCGGGCTGTCATTTCGGCGGACCGGCGCACCTCGTCGAAGGAGCCGGGGTCGGCGCTGACCGAGGAGATCCGGACCAGTGCTTCGAGGTCTGCTCGGACCGTGGGCAGCACCCGGCGCACGGCCTGGCGAAGGTCATGATTCATGGTTGGCTTCCGTTCCTCCTGTGCGATCACGCCACGCGGGGATGATCGCGACGATGAGTACCAGCGCGGTCACAGCGAATCCGGCCGGGTAGCCCACCGGCCCGATCAGCAGGCCGAAGCCGACGGCTCCGATGCCGAAACCGCCGTCATAGGCGAGATTCCACAGCGCACTGGCCTTGCCGAACTCGGACCGTGGGACGCGCTCCACCATCAGCGCCAAGGTCGCATTCTGGCCGATGCCGAACCCGATCCCGAACAGCGCCATCCCCGCGATCACCGCGAGCGGGCTTGCCACCCACACGAGCCCCGCGGCGCCGACGGCCGCGGTGAACACCGCGGGAACCAGGAGAGGTCCAGAGCCCCGGCGGTCGCCCAAGCGTCCTGCCCCCCAGCGCGCGAACGGCGTGACCGCGCTCTGCGCCAGGAGAGCGAGGGGAACCCACGCATGAGCCTTGGCGGGCATGGCCAACGACAAGAATGTCTCCACAACGCCGGCCACCACCGTGAAGGCGGCGAAGACCGCCGTGGGCCGGACGAGCCCACTGCCGCGAAAGCCGCCCAGCACCCCACCATGACGTTCGCGACCCTGCTGAGCCGGCAGGCCGGGCGCGGCGACCAGGGTGGCAACAGATACTCCCGCGCTGATCAGGAATACGAGGTGAAAGCCGAGGTGGCCGCTGAGCCACACACCCAGTGGCAGCCCGATCACGGCGGGTACGCCGACTGCCACGCCGTACAGGCCGAGTCCTTCACCTCGACGCTCGGGGGGCACCAGTTCGGCGGTCAGTGCGGGGCCGACCACGGCCACGATCGCCAGGCCCGCTCCACGGAGCAGGCACACGGCGAGTACCAGCGGCATTCGCTCAGAGAGGGTGAGTGCGGCCGCCGAAGCGGCGAGCATCAGCAAGCCTGCTGATGCCACCGCCCGGTAGCCGAATTCCGCCACCAGGCGGGCCACCGCCAGCTCCGTCAGAACGGTGGCAAGCATCATTGCGCCGGTTGCGGCGCCGGCACCGCTGGCACCAGCCCCACCCGCGGCGACATACAGGGGAATGACCGAGAGCAGCAGGTAGAAGCCGATGAACGAGCCGAATGACACAAGCAAAAGCAAGATCATCTGGCGGCTGGCGATCGACTGGGACGTTGCAGCGCCCGAAAGACTGGTATTGGAGACGGTCACGGCACGAGACTCTCCCCGGCCGGGGCGGCTCCGCATCGTAGGACTGCCTTATGCGAACGCCTTAGATTACTCACCGCGCGTGCTTACCACGATCTGAAAAACTGGAGGCATGGCTACGACCAGCGCTGTCTTGGCGGGGCGAGAGGAAGAGCTGTCCGCGCTCGCCGAGGCATTCCAACGCGCTGGCGGCGGCCAGCCGTCCGCCGTACTGATCGCCGGAGAGGCCGGCGTGGGCAAGTCCCGGCTGGTCAGCGAGTTCGCGGCACAGCTGCCGGCTTCAACCTGGCAGCTCACTGGCGCATGCCTGGAGATGGGCGAGACCGGCCTTCCGTTCGCCCCCTTCACCGCGATGTTGCGTGAGCTGGTCCGCACCATCGGCGTGGAAGAAGTCCGCCACATGCTGCCGAACGGCGAGACGGGCGAGCTCGGACGGCTGCTGCCCAGCCTGAGCCGCCCGCACTCCGCGGACGAGACCGACCTCGCCCGCGCTCGCCTGTTCGAACAGTTCCTTGCGCTCCTGCAGGCCCTCGGACAACGCGCACCGGTGCTCCTCGTCGTCGAGGATGTTCACTGGGCGGACCGGTCCAGCTTGGACCTGCTCACGTTCATCATCCGCAACCAGCAGTCCATCCCCGATGTGCTGGCAGTGATGACCTGTCGCAGTGACCGGCTGAACCCGGCACACCCCGTGCGCCGACTGCTCGCCGAGACGGAGCGCATGGCGTGGGCACAGCGAATGGACCTCGGCAGACTGACCAAGAGCGAGGTCACCATGCAACTGCGTGGCCTGCTCGGACACCCGCCAACTCCCGAGCTCAGCGAAACGATCTACCGGCGAAGTGAAGGCAACCCACTGCTGGTGGAGGCACTGCTGACCAGCGGTGCCCGACCGGGTGCGCCACTGCCGGCATCGATCCGCGATCTGCTGGTCGCACCACTGGAGCAACTCGCCGGGCAGACCCAGCACGTGGTCCGTGCCGCCGCTGTCGGTGGCGTGCACGTTGGTCATGCGCTACTCGCCGAGGTCACCGGCCTCGACGATTCAGCATTGTCCACCGCGCTGCGGCCCGCCGTGGCATCGCACCTGCTGGTTGTCGACGGCGACAGCTACGTCTTCCGGCACGCGCTGATCCGGGAAGTCATCGAGGGGGAGCTGCTGCCCGGTGAGCGGTCAGTCCTGCACGTACGGTATGGAGAGACGTTGGAGCGCCATCCCCACCTTGCTCCCCCCGGCCGTGGCGCACTTGCACTTGAGCTGGCCCACCATTGGCGTGCCGTGGCCAAGCAACACCCGCAACGAGCATTCGCTGCCGCGTGGGACGCCGCCGAGAGTGCCGAGGCATCACTGGCCTACGCCGAACAGTCGCGCATACTGGAGACGGTCCTGGATCTGTGGGATCACGCGCCCGGTGTGGCACGACGGCTCGGAATCGACCGAAGGTCTGTGCTGGACAAGGCCATCGAGGCGGCGATGCTGTCCGGCGAAGGTGATCACGGCATGAAACTGATCGCCACTGCACTCGCCGACGTCGATCCTGCCGCCGATCCCGCGCGCGCCGCGCAGCTGCTCCGCCACCGAGGAGAGCTGCGTCAGGCCCTGGGACAGCCCGGCGCCGTCGATGATCTGCGGACAGCGGCGCGGATCATGCCACCGCAACACCCGGACCGGCCCCGCGTCCTGAACACCTTGACTCATCGCCTGCTCACCATGCCGTGTGACGAGGAAGGAATCGCCGTCGCCACGGAGGCGATCCGGGCGGCGCACGGTGCCGGCGACATCCAGGCCGAGGTTTTCGCCTCGATCAACCTCGCCTACGCGCAGGCCCGTACCCGCGACCTGGACCGGCAGCTGCCGCACCTGGCCACAGCACGGGCAACTGCACAACGCATCGATGACCATGCCGCGTTGATGCACGCGTTCCGATGCGAGGCCGACTTACTCCAAGGCGCCGGTCGATACGAGCAGGCTGCCGAAATCGCGCAGCGGGGCCTCGCCGCAGCGAGCCGTGCGGGACTCTTGCGCACCTTCGGGCCCACGCACGCCGCCAACGTGGCCGAGGCCCTGATCGCGACAGGACACTGGGACGAAGCGACCGAGATTCTCGACCATTCACTCGAGCTCGCCCCCGCCCCCAGCTTCCGCGCCTATCTCCTGGTCCTGCGCGGCTCGATCGCCTTGGCCCGAGGCGATATCCCGCTGGCCGAATCCGCCGCCGACTTCGCCCACGGCGTGTTCAGCTGGGGCATCTCCGACGCCCAAGACGTCCTCCCGCTGATCTGCTTCGCATCGGATCTGGCGCTCGCCAAGGGCCACGAAGCACAAGCCGTTGCGAATGTGGAGCAAACACTGGCCAGGAACGAGGCCATATCAACTCCACGCTACCTGTGGCCGTTGCTTGTCCTCGGTGCGCGAGTCGCCCACGCGAGCCCCACGCTGCCGGCCGCCCTGTGCGAGTTCGCCGCCGAGCTACCTGTCGTCGGGCCAGTCCAACAAGCGCAGCGGTTGACCTTCACCGCCGAAATCGCGCGGGTCGGTAGATCGTCCCATCCGTCGGCCTGGGACCGCTGCGCGACCGCCTGGGGCGAGCTACACCAGCCCTATGAACAAGGCCTGGCGCTCCTGCGAGCCGCGGAGGCAGCAGCCGAGAACGGCGATCGGCAAGCGGCGGCCGACCGTCTTCGAACCGCCCGTCACAACGCAGATCTGCTCGGCGCTCGGGCCCTGCTGGCAGCCGTCGGGCAGTTGGCCAGGCTGGCCCGACTTCCACTGGACTCCCCTCCCCGCGAATACCGCTCTCCAGGCCAGCACTCTCGGCTTACCTCCCGTGAGCACGACGTGCTCCGCCTGGTCGCCAACGGCCGCACCAACCGAGAGATCGCAGAGGAGTTGTACATCTCCACCAAGACAGCCAGCGTCCATGTCTCCAACATCCTCGCCAAGCTCGGCGTCTCCAGCCGAGTCCAGGCCGCCACCGCCGCCTACCGCCTCGGGCTTGTCTCACCAGAATGACGATCACGGATCTGCGCAGCGACAGTCCAGCACAGCCCACCCCCTCCACCCCACCTATGAGGGCTTTGAGAGGTCGCTTTATCCCGGTGTTGCATCCCGGAATCTGCTGTTTGGCCTGTGGTGTCGGGTCTCGCCAGGAGATGGTGTTCTCGCTGGTGAGGCGGCGGCCATGAGGTCGGTCATGGAGAGGTGGATCATGGCTTCGGAGCGGGCCGGGAGGGTCTCGTAGTCGCGGGCGCGGCGTCGGTGCAGCATCAGCCAGCCGTAGGTCCGCTCGACTGCCCAACGCTTCGGGGCGTCGCTCAGGGGAGCCGGTCGCCTTCCGGCCAGCAGCGTGCCCCAACTGGTCCTCTTCACCACTTGCTTGCCTCGGAGACTGGAGATTGCGTTGCATCGGCGAATGTTCCCGGTGATCGGCGACGGAACGCGAGGCTGTGACCCCAGCGACCTGCGGGAAGTGTCTCTTTGCTCGGGAATGACAGCATTCGTATTTCGCACAGCATGAAGATCGAACCGGTGGCCGAATTCGGGGGCGGGGGCGCACTTCGGTTGCCGCGCGCTCGGGTCGTACCTCTGCCCGCCCCGCCCGCGTCGTACACCGCGGCGGTCGAGCGCTACCTCACCGGCGCGGGCATCGCGAAGTCCTCCGCGCGTATCTACCGGATCTCGCTGACGACGTGGGGATGGATGCTCGACGGCGAACCCGTGCCGACCGGACCCACCCGCCGGGGCGCGAAATCGCCCGTCTTCCCCGTCACCGCGATCGATGACCCGGCACTGCCGGAAGTCCTGGCCGAGCTGGCCGCCGCGCGGGCGGACGAGATGGACGCCGACACCGTCAACCGTGAACTGTCCATCGCCCGCAAGGCGATCGGCTGGTGGCAGCGCCAAGGCTGGATCGAAGGCGATCCCACGATCGGCATCGAGCGGCGGCCGGCACCGCCGGACCGCACGAAGGCTCTCGCGGAGAACCAGGTCGCCGCCCTGTGGCGCCTCGACGTCGCGCTGCGGGAGAAGACGCCGTGGAAGATGCTCTACGTGTCCGCCGCACGGGCCGACGAGGTGCTGTGCCTCAACGTGGAAGACCTCTACCCGCAGGACAAGCGCGGCAGGATCACCGCCAAGGGCGGGGCGACCGAGTGGATGCACTGGCAGTCCGGCACCGCCCAGCTCCTGCCCCGCCTCATCGCCCGCCATACCCGCGGCCCGCTGTTCCTCACCGACGGCAAGGCCCCGGCCGGAACACTCACGCTCGACGTGTGCCCGGAGACCGGCCGGGCCCGGCTTTCCTACCGCCGCGCTGAGGAGATCTTCGAGGAGAACACCCGGCTGCTGGCAAACCCCCTCGCCTCGCCTGACGACATCGAGATCTGGACGGCTGGACGCTTCACCGGCTACGTCCCAGTGCCCTGACGCACGACGCGGAGGACGGCACCTCCACCCCGATGCTGCTGGCCCGCTCCCGCCACGCCTCCGTCCGCTAACTGGAGCGGTACGCCCGCCCCGGCGCCGACTCGGTCGCCCGGCACGTCGCCGCACGTAAATCCGAGCGGATCAGGGCTTCAAGATCATCCCGTTGCCCCTTTGGCGCGTATCTCGGTCACATCCCTCGGATGGTTGTGCGTGCTCCGGGGTGCCCGGGGTGGTTGGCTGTGTTCCGTCTCGCGCGTTCGGGGGTGGGGAAGGCGGGGGGGAGTGCCTCTATGGGGTTCCTCAACCCGCGGGTGCGGGTTGGGGTCCGTAGAAGGTTCCGTCGCGGAGCATCGCGAAGAGTACGTCGGCTCGCCTGCGGGCCAGGCAGAGGAGAGCTTGGGTGTGATGCTTTCCCTGCTTGATCTTCTTGTCGTAGTAGGCACGGGAGGCCGGGTCGGCCAGGGTCGCGCATGCGGATAGGAAGAAGGCCCGTTTGAGCTGCTTGTTTCTCCTTCGGGAGGGTTGCTCGCCGCGGATGGAGGAGCCCGAACTTCTCGTGTCGGGGGCAAGACCGGCGTAGGCGGCGAGGTGGGCTGCGGTGGGGAAGCTGCGGCCGTCGCCGACGTCGATGAGGATCCTGGCTCCGGTCCTGACGCCGATCCCCGGCATGGACGTCAGGACCGCGGAAAGAGGGTGCGACTCCAGCAATTCCTCGATCCGGGTGGCCAGGAGTTTCCGCTGGTCGAGTACGGATTTCAGCTGGCCGGCCAGGCTGGGGACGATCAGTGCGGCGGCATCGGTGCCCGGGACGACGACGACCGTCTGTTCGTCGAGTGCTGTGAAAGCGTCGCCCACCAGGCGTTCGGCCATGCGCGGAGCCTTGGCCCGTATCAGGCTGATCAGTTGGCCGCGTCCTGCCTTCCCGCAGGGTGTGGGGCATGACGCGGGCCGCGTCCGCGATGATGAACGCATCCCTCGCGTCGGTCTTGGCCTCGCCCGGACAGAGGTCGGCGATCCGGCGCATGGTCAGTCCGGGCAGATAGGCAACCTGGCAGCCTGCGTTGCGGGCGACCGCCAGGGGCAGGGCGCCGATCGACGCGGGTTGGTCGACCACTACGAGTCCTATCCCGTGCTTGGCCTGCAGCTTCTCGAAGAGCTCGCGCAACTTCGGCTCGCTGTTGGGCAGTCGTTTGTCGAGCGCCTTCTTCCCCGCCGGTGTGACGGCGGTGGCGTGGTGTTCGCCCTTGCCGACGTCCAGGCCGAGGAAGACGCCGATCTCACTCGTGTCGATCACAAGGGTCCTTCGGTCGCACGGTCCCGGCCTCACCTGCGGCACCAGTTGCCAGCATCCACATTACGAAGAGCCTCCCAAACCCCTGGCGGGGTCGGTGGTCATGCCTCTCATCAGGGGTCTACCAGTGCCTCCCGGCCCAGTGACACCACCCCCCAGATCATGGTCAACAGGGGGACCAGTCATGCCGGGCCCGGAGGCCGGGAACCCCGTTGCGGAGCCACGAAGACAGTAATGGGGAAGCGGGTGGTGGGGGTGTGGGGAGATGGTGGCTGTGGGGATCTCTGGGGCGGAGGTTCCCGGGTGGGTCGGCCGGTGGGTGAATGGAGAAGGCCCGGACGCCAGGGGTGTGATGCCTGGTGTCCGGGCCTGATGGCGCACGTGTGAGACGTGGGAGTGCGAGACAGGAGGTCATGTGTGCTGCGGGACGGGAGTTGGAGAGTGGAATTCCCCCGCCTGATTGCGGCGGGCCGGGGGCCCGTAGTGTGCTGCGGCGGGTGTCGGGTCAGTCGTCCCAGCCGCCGTCGTCGCCGCCATTGTCGCCGCCGTTGTCGCCGCCGTCCCGGCCGCCGTCGTCGCCTCGGCCGCCTTCGTGGTCGCAGTTCACTCGGAAGCTGGCCACGACGCCGTCCTTGACGTGGACGCCGTCCTTCACGTGCAGGTCGTCGATGCCGACGCTGTCGCTGTGGGGGCCGACGGTGGCGACGGGGGCGCCGTTGTCGCAGACGGCTCCGCGGAAGACTTCCACGCGCTTGCGGCTTTCGTTGCGGATGTTGAGGGTCTTGGCGCCCAGGCCGCTGATGACGGTGATGCAGCCGCTGGAGCGGGCGGAGTAGGACCGCTCGTTGACGAAGATCCGGCCCTCCCTTCTGTGCTCTTCGTGGCCCCTGCCTTCGTTGCCCCTGCCTTCGTTGCCCTTGCCCTGGTTGTCGTTGTTGTTGTTGCCCTGTCCGGAGTTGCCGCCGAGGGGTGTCTGCGGGGCGGCGGCGGCCGGGGCCGCCTGGGGCGCCGGGGCGGAGGCGGCCGAGGCGTAGGTGATGCCGGTGACGGCGAGTGCCGCGGCGGCTCCGGCAGTGGCGGTCACCATGGTGGAACGAGCGAGCTTCATGTCGCTTCTCCCGTCTGAGATCGGAGGTGTCGGCTCGTCAGCCGACTGAGATCAAACGTACTCATGACAGTCATGTCGGTCATCTCGGGAGAATTGGGTCAGGGGGCCGATCGGGGTATTCGGGGCCCTTCCTGGCGCTCACCCGGGATGCGAAGTGGCCATAGGGAAAGGCAGATTGAATGACTAGTAGTCTGTCTGGGTGGTCCTTTGGCGCCTGCTCACCCTCTCTCGACGGCGTGTCGCTGCGAAAACCGCGAGTTGATTCGTGTTAAGGGATCTGGTCGTATCGAGCCCGGCTCGTCGTCCGGCCCGGCAGGACATCGCACAGTGGCGGCGAGCCGGTCCCCCAGGGGCCGGTGTCGCCGGCCGGTGAATCCGTGCCGTGACGTGTGCCCTGGACTGGGTCATCGCAGGTTCACTACGATGCCCGGCGCTGGAGATTCAGTGTGTGACGCTGTCGGGGATCTTGACGGTCAAGACTTCCCTGCAGTGCGCCATGCAGTTGGCCTTGGTGTGTGTTTCCTGTCCCCGGCGCCCCGACTTCCCTCGAGTCAGCAATCCGACGGCAGCCGACTGCACTCAACCGATATGTTCTGTGACTGTTGACTATGAGCGCCTGGCCCAGGACCTGATCACTCGCACAGCGTGCTGGCCAACTCGCCCCCCGAACACGATGCGTTGATGGCCGCCCTGTTCGACGGGGACTGGACCGAAAACTCCACTGCGACTGCCTCTTTGGGGTAGGGTCGGGCCGATAATCTGTTTCATATCGGGCTTGTGGTGAACAGTTGAGGCCGGGTGTGCAGCCCGTGACGCCGCCGTAGACCGTGATTGCACCACTCGGCGGGACATGACCGTCCCACGGCCATCACCGATGCGCTTGCCGCGTTCCTGAGCACTGTGCGAGGCAGCAGGGCCAACACGCCACGTCGCCCTGGCGAGCGAGCGTCGTGACGGTGATGGAGGTTCAAAAACAGCCCCCCATTGCTGAACTGGCCGGGCCTGTCTGCGTCTTAGAGGGCATCTGATCAGCGTTCAGATTATTATGGCAGGGTTGTCCGTTTCGATTCGCCAGGTTGGTGTGGATTCTCCGGTCAGCTCGCGGGACATTTTGTTAGCCATCGCCCAGTGGATCATCGTTCGGGATCTCTGCGGCAGGGCTTCGTAGTCCCGTGCCAATCGTCGGTGCTGCATCAGCCAGCCGAAGGTCCGCTCGATCACCCACCGTTTCGGCAGTGGCTCGAACCCCTTCGCTCGTGGCCGCTGCACCACCTCGACATCGATGCCGAGTCCGGCGCCATGGTTGAGGATGCTGGCCTGGTAGCCGCCGTCGGCCCAGACCTTGGTCACGCTGGGATGGGCTGCGGCCAGGTCGTCGAGCAGGAGCTTGCCACCGACGGTGTCGTGCATGTTGGCGGCGGTGATGAGGACAGCCAGCACCAGGCCGAGGGTGTCTGTGATCAGATGCCGCTTGCGTCCTTTGATCTTCTTGCCGGCGTCGATGCCCTGGCTGGTCTCGGCCACGTTTGCCGAGGTCTTCACGCTCTGGGCGTCCACAACGGCCGCGGTCGGCCGTGCGCTGCGGCCGTGGGCCCGGCGGGTCTTGTCACGTAACAGGTCGTGGACCTGCTCGGTAGTGCCGTCCGCTTCCCACTTCGCGTAGTAGTCGTAGACGGTCTTGTACGGCGGGAAGTCGTGTGGCAGGTACTCCCACGGAATGCCGGTGCGGTTGACGTAGAGGATCGCGTTGACGATCTCCCGCAAATCGTGCACCCGGGCCGCCGCTCCAGGTCCGGTTCGTCTCGCTCGCCAGGCCGTGAAGACCGGCGCGATCAGAGCCCAGCGGGCATCGGAGACATCACTGCGGTACGGGCGACGAGCGTTCACGCCTCACTCAACGACAGCCGTTCCCGACAGTCACAAAAGCATCCCTAACTACCAACTACCTAGATCAGATGCCCCCTTAGGCCGCGGGCAGCAGATCTGACAGTGCCGAAGAGTAGGGGAGCGGTGGGTTGGCGGCGCAAGCCCCCAGGCGGCAGCCTCAAGAGAGCCCGCGTCCAGACCGGGTTGACAAGGGCCACGGCTTCGGGGAGGCAAGGTTGCCTGGCGGCATGACCTTCGGCCGCCCGAGTGCGTTGGAGCGGGCGACACGTGTCTCCCTCCGGCCCACGCCGGAGCTCGTGTGGTGACGGCCCCTTGATCCCCGCTCGGCGAAAGGGGCCGTTGTCGTCGGCTCGCGATCACCGACCGCGGCCTCAACGCCGACCGCTGGCCTGAACCCGCGCCGCACGACGTCACGTCTGATCCTGGCGGCGGTCTTGCTGCCGGGCTGATGAGGGACGGGAGTTGATGGCTAGGGCGGCGGGGTAGAGCATCTGGCGTCCGAAGCGGGTGCGGGCGCGATCGGCGACGGCTTCGATCACGAGGGGTTTGTCGTCTCCTGCGTCGAGGTTGAGCTGCCGGGTGGCCCGGTCTGCGGGGCGGAGGGCATCGGCACGCAGCTGGATGCTGCGGACCCGGGCGCGCTGGAGGCCGAGGGAGTCGTACATGGCGTATGCGGTGCGGGCCAGGAGGACGGTGTGCCCGGTGGCTTCCGGCAGGGTGCGGCTGTGGCGGGTCGAGGTCAGGTCGGCGTAGCGGACGGTGCAGGTCAGGCCCGTTGCGATCTGGCCGGTGGCCCGTAGTTGGGTGCCGAGGTCGTCGGCCAGGGCGAGCAGGGCGCGCCGGCGCTGGGCGGGGTCGAGTTCGTCCTGGGTGAAGTGGTGCTCGGAGGTGATGCTGGCCGGTGTCGGGGTGGGGTTGACGGTCTGGGTGTCGCGGCCGTGGGCGCGTTCGTGGAGGGCTCGGCCGGCCCGGGCGCCGAGAAGGCGTTGCAAGGTGGCCTGTGGAATGTCGGCGACATCACCAACGGTGTGCAGGCCGTACTCGGCGAGTGTCGCGGCGGTCCTCGTGCCCACGCCGGGTAGTTCCCTGACCGGGCGGGGGCGCAGGAACGCCCTGATGGCTTCGGGGGAGTCGTCGATGACGGTACGCCGGCCGGGCGGGGTGAGGGCGCAGGCCATCGCGGCGAGCATCCGGTTGCCTGCGCAGCCCGCCGAGCTGGGCAGGCCGAGGTGGGCGAGGGCGCGCACCTGCACGACCTCTGTCAGGCCGCGGGCGTCGCGCCGCCAGTACGGGAGCGAACCGGTGAGGTCGAGTGCTGCGCTGTCCGGTTCGATCATCTGTACGCGCGGGGTGATGTTCTCCAGCAGGCGGCGCAGCCGCTCGGGGAGTTCGGCGTCGTGGTCGGTCGGCAGGTCGAAGCGGAGGTGGAGGATGTAGCGGGACCCCATGGTGACCACCGGCGCTTCCTGGGTTCACCAGACGCCTCAGGCTGTCTCGCCACCGCGTCGGGGGGAGAGTTTTGATGCCGGGCTCGCCGATGCAGCGAGGTCGGAGGCAGGCGTGTCGCGGCATGGCGCTCGCCTCCATCTGTAGGGGTACTTCGGTCGTCCCGCGAACAATGTATCGAACATAATTCGAACGTTTCGACTCTCGTTGGCGTCGCGCGTGCGTTCTAGATGGCTGTGGTCGGGTAGCGGGAACCCCGGGTGGACGTGGGCATGATGGGGCAGGGGCGAGGCCGAGGAGTGCCTCGTGGCGTGGGAGTAGCCGGCCCGGCCGTCGCCGACCTGGTCACACTCCGTGAGAGTGCCGTCGAGCAGGACGTAGCCGGGATCGGTCTCGCGCAGCACCCTGAGCAGGCCCGGTGCACGCTCTGCGAGCAGGCTGATCACCGCGGTGGTGTAGGAGTGGGCGGTGTCCACCGACATACCGAAGCCCGCTGCGATCTGCGCGAGGGTGTCGTGCCTGCGTAGGTACACCATGCCAACCAGCGCGCGTAGTGCGGCGGGAGCTCGCAGCGACGGTCACCCTCGCCGGTGACACTGAGCATGGTGACCTCCTCAACCAGCGCATACAGGAGGTCGAGTGCAGCAAGATGGGGAACGAACAGGACTCCTGTGCCGGTGAATTGAGACTTCGAACACCTCCCTCAACGGCACGGGAGTCTTGTGCGCCTCGTTGGGTGGTGGAAGGGCCACGCGTACCAACGTGTCAACGCAACGAACGCCATCTACCTCGTCATGGCCATGCTCTTCGTACTCGGACATCATCGGTCTGCCGTTGCCGTCGAATAGGACTTCATACCTTTCATGCCTTCTGAAACGTCGAACACGCTGCAACTGCCCGGCTGCCGTAGCACGCTGTTGTGTTCTGTGGCCCCACTGCTCCCGTGCGCCCTGTCTAGGTCCGCGACGGCAAAGGAGACTGAACTTTATGGAGTCTTCTTCTGAATTCACGCTGCCGCCCTTCTACTGCCCGTTGCCAGCGGCGTGCAGTCCACTCACCGAAGCTGCGGGCGCTCACGCCCTGGAGTGGATGGCCTCCTATGGGTTCTGCGACGTCCCCGCCACACGCGACCGGATTCACGACGCCCAGGTGCACCGGCTGTTGGGGTTGATGGTTCCGCAGGTGGAAAACGAAGAGGTCTTTCTGACGCTGACCTGCTTTGCCAACCTGGTGCTGCTCGCGGAAGACCTGCTCTTCGATGCTTCGCCCCCTACGGGTGGGTTGAGCGGGATCATCGAACAGGCAGGCAGGGTCATGAGGGTGTTGGAATCGCCCGGCTACCGGGTGAGCGCCGCGGACGACCCCTACACCCTGGCCCTTGTCGATGTGATGAGCCGGATGAGGGCGGAGAGCTCACCGGCCAGAGTCGGCCGGCTGGTCCACGAGATGAGGCGTTGTTTCGCGGGTGCCATCCGTGGCATCAATGCCGTCCAGCAACTGGGAAGACTCACTGAGGACCAGTATCTGTCCATCCGCCTCGATGACGTCGCGGGCCATCTCACCGTCGCGATCATCGAAATGTGTGGGGCCGAGCCGCTTGCCGACGATGCCTGGCAGTCACCGGCGGTACTGGCGTGCCTTGAGAGCGCCGGAATGGTCGGCGCTCTCGACAATGACCTGTTTTCCTATCGCAAGGAATCGGTTCATGACCTGAATCTGATCAATGTCTTGCAGGAGACACGCGGCCTCTCCCTCCAACGGGCCGTCGACGAAACGATGGTGGTGCGCGACCGCGTCATGCAGTTGTTCCTGCGGCTCAGGGATGAACTCTTGGTATCGGCCCCGCGGCCGCTGCGCTACCTACTGGTCCAGTTGAGCCAGGCTCTTCGTGGTCACGTGGAATGGGGGCTGACGGCTCCGCGCCATACGGGGGCGCGCGCGGTCGCGGCGTCTGCGGGTGAAGCCATTGCACCGGCCACTTGCTGGGCTGATTCTCCGTCGAGCACAGACGCCAGTGCTCCTCACTACCCCAGCATCTCCTGGTGGTGGGACCTGATCGGACGATCTCATGGGGCTTCCGCGCCGAGCACCAGGGAATAGAGCTTTCCCTCCACGCCGCCGGACAGGTCGATGGAGACGGCCTTTTCCTCGGTGTACTCGTCCAGGGCGTGATCGCCGCTCTCGCGGCCGATCCCGCTCTGCTTGCAGCCGCCCAAGGGAAAGTGGGGCGGGAGCGCGTACCAGTCGTTGATCCACACAGCTCCGGCTTCCAGGCGTGCGGCGATGTCGAGGGCCGCTTGGTTGTCGCGGCTCCAGATACCCGCTGCCAGGCCGTAGTCCGTGCCGTTGGCGATCTCGATGGCCTCCTCGACCGTGCGGTACCGCAGGACGGCCAGGACCGGACCGAAGACCTCGTCCTGGGCGATCCTCATATCTGGCGTGACGTCCGTGATGATGGTCGGCTCCACCCAGTGTCCGCGGGTGAACCGGGCACCGGATGGGACACCGCCGCCACAGGCGATTCGGGCACCTTGCTTACGGGCGGCCGACACGCAGTCGAGGACATGGTCTCGCTTTTCCCGCGAGATGAGCGGTCCGATGTCGGTGAGGGGGTCCAGCGGGTCGGAGATCCGCAGCGTCTTGACCCGGGCGATCAGCCGCTCCACGAACGCGTCGTGCAAGGTGTCGGGGAGAAGCAGCCGGCTCCCGGCTGCGCAGATCTGTCCGGAGTAGGCCATGCAGGCGAACAGGGCGCCGTCCACGGCAGTCTGCACGTCGGCATCCTCGAGGACGATATTGGCCGACTTGCCTCCGAGTTCGAGGGTGAGGTGCCTGAAGTCGTCCGAGGCGCGGCGCAGGACGTCGTGGCCGACCCGGGTTGAGCCGGTGAAACTGATCTTGCGGACGTGCGGGTGCTCGACGAGCCGCCCTCCGACCTCGGGGCCGTCGCCTGTGATGAGGTTGAGGACGCCTGGTGGGAGGCCCGCTGCCTCGAGCTCGCGGACGATCTCGACCAGGGTGAGCGGGGCACGCTCGTCGGGTTTGAGCACGATGGTGTTGCCGGCGGCCAGCGCGGGGGCGATCTTCCAGGCAGCGTGTACGAGCGGAAAGTTCCAGGGCACGATGGCGGCGCAGACACCGATGGGCTCACGGCGGATCAGTGCGGCCGCCAGGACGGGCGCGAGCATCGCACTGGGCCGCTCGAAAAGGTACCGCTGCGCCAGTTCGGCCTGGTAGCGCAGATGGGCGAGGGAAGTCCCGATGTGCAGTGCCTCGGCGAGGCGTACCGGCGCGCCATTCTCGTTGACCTGCAGGCGGACCAGTTCATTCGAGCGCTGTGCCAGGCGGTCGGCCGCCCGGCGCAGGACGGCCGCCCGCTCGGATGGAGGTGTGTCCCGCCATGTGCCCTCCTCGAACGCCGCTTTCGCGGCGGCGACCGCCTGGTCTGCGTGTTCCGTGCTGCCCTTGGCGAGGGTCGCCACGAGTTCTTCGGTTGCCGGGTTGCGGATTTCGTAGTGGGCGGTGCTGTCGATCCATTTGCCGTCGATGTGCATCAGGGCGTGGGGGACGGCTTGCATGGGTGGGCCTCCTGTCGGAGTCGGTGGTCGAATCGGCGGAGCGGCCTGTGGCGTCAGTCGAAGACGAGCACGGGCTTGACGACTGTGCCGGTGCGGCCTGCCTCGACGGCGTCCTCGATGCGGTGGAAGGGATAACGCCGGACGAGCCGGTCGAAGGGGAAGCGACCCTGCCGCCATAGATCGATAAGGCGGGGGACAAGGATGCGCGGGTCGGCGTCCCCCTCGATCACCCCGGTCAGGGTTCGGCCCATCAGGAGGTGGCCCTGGTCGATCGTGACGTCGTTCTCCATGGACTGCAGGCCGAGCGTTGCGCAGACTCCGGGGGTTCGCAGTGCTTGTAGCGCTTGTCGGACGACAGTGTCGGAGCCGACCGTGTCTACGGTGAAGTCCGCTCCCGCACCGGTGATTTCGGCCAGCGCCCAGTCGAGGTCGTCCGTCGCGTCGGGGTCGAGGGTGTGGGTGCAGCCCAGGTCATCCGCGACGCGGCGGCGCCGTGGGTTGGGGTCGATACCAATGATCGGGCGGCATCCGGCTACGGCGGCGGCCATCACGGTGGCCAGTCCGACTGTTCCGAGCCCGAATACCGCGATGCTCTGTCCGGGCCGTGGCCGCAGCACGTTCATGACGGTGCCTGCGCCAGTCAGCACGCCGCAGCCGAGAGGGCCGAGGATGTCCAGGGACAGGCCCTCCGGGAGGGAGGGGATCTTGACCGCGTTGCGGACGCTCGCGAGGGCGTGCGTACCGAAGGACGACTGGCCGAACCAACTGCCGTGTACGGGACGGCCCTCCTGACTCATCGTCGTCGTGCCGTCCGGTCGCATTCCGCTGTAGTTCAGGGCCGGGGACAGGACGCAGTAGGCGGGATGGCCCGCCGTGCACTGCGGGCATATCCGGCAGGCGTCGAAGCTCAGGACCACTTGGTCCCCGATGGCCAGGGAGTTCACGCCCGGGCCCACGGCGGTCACGGTCCCGGCGCCTTCGTGCCCGAGGACGAAGGGCGTGGGCAGTGGAACCGTGCCAGCCGCTGCCGTCCAGTCGGTGTGACACACACCCACCCCGGCCATCCTGACCACGACCTCGTCCGCGGCCGGGCGGCTGAGTTCCACGGGTTCGAGGGAGAATGGGCTGCCCGGCCCATGCTGGAGGGCCACGGTTGCCTTCATGGCCCGGCCTTCCTGTCCTTGGCGGCGATCATCTCCTGGTAGATCGGGAAGACCGGTTTGGCGAGCGGTAGGAGGCTGAGGAGCTTGCTCACGGGCCCGCGGGCACGGACCTCTCCCGTGGCGAGGCCGACGGCTGCGTTGTACTCGCCGCGCCAGAAGCGGTCACCGTTGTCCGCGGACATGGCAAGCCGTACGTCCGGGCGTACGTCCGTTGCGCCTTCGATGACCTCAATCCCCTCGGGCCGCATCCGGACCGTCAAGATCGCGGCCGGTCGTGAGTAGTCGATCCGGAACGTGAGCCCGGAGGCCCGCAGCCGGGGTCCTACGTCCGGGTGGGCGTCCGCCACATGGAAGACCCCGCCGAGGTATTGGTAGACCTCGCTTGCATCGTTGAAGTACGGCTTCACTGACACCTCCTGAGGTACTGCTCGAATGCCTCCCCGGCGTCGGGAACCAGTGGCCAGCAGGCCGCCGCGCTGCGGTACTCGGAGAGGGTGAGCCAGCCGGACCAGGCGATCTCGTGCACATCCGGTACGACGACGTCGGTCACTACGGCCTCATGGATCCCGAACCAGTACGGGCCGATGGCTCCGGGGCAGATGAATTTGAAAAGGTGCCGCACCTCGGCGTGGACGCCGAGTTCCTCGCGCAGCTCACGGCCCGCGGCCTGCTCGTAGCTCTCTCCCGGCCAGACCGCGCCGGCGATGAGCGGGGCGTACCCCCCGGCGAACCACGGCACGTCCATCGACCGCCGGTTGACCAGCACGCGCCCGTCCGCGTCCCGGCACACCACGCCGACCACGCGGTGCAGCCAGCCCTCGCGTACTGCGTCGTCCCGCCGTACGATCCGCATGACCCGGTCGTGGACGTCGACATGCTCCACCTGCTCGCCCAAATCCGCCACCGGTGCCGCTACCAAGCCTCGACTCCTGGCACGGCAAGGTCCGTCAGATACCTCAGGCCGTCCTTGGCTGCCGGGTGGAAGGGCGCCCGGTCAAGGACGGCCAGAGCTTCCAGACGGCGTTCCACCACCATCTGCCTGACCATCCCCGGCGCCCCAGTCGCAGCGATCAGATCACGCACCTCCGCGAGGCCCTCTGGCCCCAAGTCCGGGTCCCCGACGAGCCTGCGCAAGCGCTCTGCCTGTTCGGGCCGGGCATACTGCATCGCCAGCGCCAGCACCACTGTGCGCTTGCCCTCACGCAGGTCGCTGCCGTCGGTGCCGGGCTTGGCACCATCCACGACCACGTCCTCCAGATCGTCGTACATCTGGAAGGCCTCACCCAGCGGCCGGGCGTAGGCGGCACACGCGTCAAGGACGTCTTGGCCTCCGCCGGCCAGCGCGGCACCGATCTGCAGTGGGCGCTCCACGGTGTACTTCGTGGTCTTGTAGTGGATCACCCGCAGCGCATCCTCCACACTGCCGCAACCATCGTCCGAGGCGAGCAGGTCGAGGTACTGCCCGATGACCAGTTCGCCACGCATACAGTCCACCACTTGCCGGGCCACCGCCTGTCCTGGCCCATCGCCCAGGTTCCCCAGGAGTTCGGCGGACCACGCTTCACACAGGTCGCCGAGCAGGACGGCCGCGCTCTCCCCGAACCACGCGGCACGTATGTCAGAACGGCGCGCCGCGAACGCATGGTGCGCGGTGGGGCGGTTGTGCCGACTGTCGGACCTGTCGATCAGGTCGTCGTGCACGAGAGCGAACGTGTGGAACAGCTCCAGCCCCGCGGCCGCCCGCATCGCCTCATCGCTCAATGGCGCGTTGCCGACCGAACACCAACCCAGACAGCAGTACAACGGCCGGACTCGCTTGCCTCGCCCGTCCAGGAAATCCTGCAGCACATCGAGCAGGGTTTCGATGAACGGGCCGTCCGGACCGCGCGCTTTGTCGGCGAGGAAGTCGAACAGAGCGGCTTCCACCGCGCCTCGGGCCTCAAGAACGTCGAACTGCCATGAAGCCGTGGTCGGTGCAGTCATGTCACTTCCCTGATCGAGACCGCGCACGGTCGAACGAGAAGGCGGCCATGGCCCAGGAAGCCCGGCAGCCTCGTGATCCGACTTATGGCATGCGGCGACAGGTGACACCACAAACAGAAAGGCCGAACAGTCGGATAATCAACCGACGTACGCTGGCGTGAGATGTGGCTCGCAGCAGAGACATCATTCACCGCGCGCCCCGTTGACAAGGGCGATGAACCACAGTCATGCCCACTCCGCCCGTTGGCAGACACCGAACGGAGCGCCGGGGCACAGCGCAGGAGGAGCTCGAGGTAGCGGCGTGCACCTCCCACGCGCGGGACGAATACCCCCACACGCGGGGTCGGCTGACGCGTCGTCCATAGCCCGGTGGGAAGGTCGAGACAGCGGATGCTCCCCTGGAGACGAGCTACTGTCGGGACCAGATCCGCATGGGAGGCATGCGGTGGAGGTCAAGGATGTGCATCATTCCTACGGCCGGCGTGTGGTCTTGCAAGGTGTCGACCTGCAACTGCGGGGCGGAATGCTCACTGGAATCGTCGGGGAAAACGGAGCTGGCAAGTCCACCCTGTTGAAGATCCTCGCCGGTGAGCTGCGCCCCAGACATGGCACGGTCCGTCACAGCGGTCGTTTCGGCTACTGCCCGCAGCACCCCGTACTGAATAACGCCCTGACCATCCGTCAACACCTGAAATTCTTCCAGTCAGCCTTCCGCCTTTCCGACTTGCGCTACGCGGGGGAACTCACGGACCTCTTGGGATTTACCTCGTACGCCGACGAACGGGCCGGGGCGCTCAGCGGCGGGACCCGGCAGAAACTGAACCTGACACTGGCCCTCATGCACGCTCCGAAGGTGCTGTTGATGGACGAGCCGTACCAGGGCTTCGACTGGGATACCTACCAGCGCTTCTGAGCCCTCGCCGGCCAGCTGCGCGATGCGGGACGTTCCGTCCTCATCGTCACGCACCTGGCATACGACACCGAGCACCTGGATGAGCTATGGAGTCTGGAGGGCGGGGCACTGCGTCAGCAGGCGGCGGGTGGGGGGTGAAAAATCACCTGCTTCTGCTCGTCACCGCCACTCGGTACGCACTGATCGAGCACGGCCGTAACCGGTTCGCCATGATGCTGGTCGCCCTGTTCCTCCCCACCTGGACAACCCTGACGTACCTGGCGATGCCCGACACACCGGCACGGGTGCGCCTCCGGGCCACCGGCCAGTGGCTGCCCCCCCGGGGCAACGAGCTCACCGGGATCAGCGGCGCTCTCAACGCGGTTACCCTGATCACCGCGTTCCTGATGTCCGCCGCGACGTTCGCCGGCAGCGGCTTCGACCGCCGTCTGGCCTTGGCCGGCTACCCCCCCGTACCCATCTCGTCCTCGCCAAAGTCGCCGCCCTCGCCCTGGCCTCCTCGGCAGCGGCCGCCTACGCCACCGCAGTCACCTGCCTGACCTGGACGCCCAGACAGCCCCTCCTGCTTGCCGCCGCGTTGTTCTGTGCCGCCATGACCTACGGCGTCCTCGGCGCCGCACTCGGATCCGTCATGCACCGCGAGGTGGAGGGCATGTTCGCCATCGTGATGACCAGCATCATCGATCTCGCACTGCAAAACCCCGTCATGAGCTCCGGAGCCAACACCCCAGTGACGCGCTACCTGCCCTCCTACGGAGCCATACAGGCCGGCGTGGCGGCCGTTCTCCACCTCTGTCTCGCCCCAGGACCTCGCCATCCAGCTCGCGTGGTTCATCGGGGCCGCCCTCTTCTGCCTGCTCGCCTTCCATCGCCGAACCCGCAACGCCCTACCCGAAAAGCGGTGTCGGCGACCGGAACGTTACTGAGCTATTCGGATTGCCGACGGGCGATGGGTGAGCGCGAGTTCGGTGCCGGCCAGACAGCCGACGATCAGGTCAGGGCGGAGGTACTCCAGGGCCTTGTGTAGCTCCTCACGCTCGGCGCTCCGGCCAGACTGCTTGTCGGCGAAGATCCGGCTGCGGCTGGTCTTGGGTGGCGGCCCAGGTGACGTGGAGGCACTACGGCGTCATCTCATTTGGGTCGGTAGGCTGCCGGGTGTGGTCTCGATCGTTGAGCGGCTGGTGCCGGATGAGTTGTGGGAACTGTTCCAGCGGGTCGTCCCGGAGGCTCCGTCGCGGCCTCAAGGTGGTGGGCGACGCCGGCACGGTGACCGGGAGGTGTTGGCTGCGATCGTGTTCGTGGCCACGTCAGGCTGCACGTGGCAGCAGTTGCCGTCCGCGTCTTTCGGGCCGTCAGGGGCGACCGCTCACCGACGCTTTGCCGAGTGGACGAAAGCCAGGGTGTGGGCCAAGCTCCACCGCCTGGTCCTCGACGAACTCGGCGCCCGCGGCGAGCTGGACTGGTCTCGCTGCGCGATCGACTCGGTGAACATGCGGGCCCTGAAAAGGGGGACCTGACAGGTCCGAATCCTGTAGACCGGGGCAAGTACGGCTCGAAGATCCACTTGATCACCGAGCGGACCGGTCTGCCCCTGTCCGCCGGAATCTCCGGGGCGAACCTCCACGACAGCCTGGCGATGATCCCGCTTGTGAAGGGCATACCGCCTATCCGCTCCCGGCGCGGACGCCGGCGGCGCAGACCAGCAAAGCTCCACGCCGACAAGGGCTACGACTACGACCACCTGCGGCGATGGTTACGCGGCCGCGGTATCAGGCACCGCATCGCCCGCAAGGGCGTCGAGTCCTCGGCCCGTCTGGGTCGCCATCGCTGGACCGTAGAGCGCACGATGTCCTGGCTCGCCGGATGCCGCCGACTGCATCGCCGCTACGAGCGCAAAGCCGAGCACTTCCTGGCCTTCACCAGCATCGCCTGCACCCTCATCTGCTACCGCAGACTCACCAAATGAGATGACGTCTTAGACCGTGTCCTATGTGGTGAGGCGTCGTTGGTCTCGGTATGGGGCGGGGTACGTGGAGTTGGATTGTTCCGGACGGGCTGTGGGAGATCGCGAAGCCGCTGATCCCTCCGTCGAGAGTTCGGCCGCAGGGTGGTGGGACGCAGGACACGCCTGATGAGACCCTGTTCGCGGCGATCATCTATGTGCTGGTCAGCGGTTGCGCCTGGCGGGCGTTGCCGCCGTGCTTCGGCGTCTCGAAGTCGACCGCTCACCGCCGGTTCCTGATCTGGTCCAGAGCCGGGGTGTGGGGCCGCCTGCACGAGGCGGTCCTGCACCGGCTCGACGACGCCGGCCTGATCGACGTAACCCGCGTCGTCCTCGACACTGCCCATGTCAGGGCGAAAAAGGGGGCGAACATACAGGTCCGAGCCCCGTGGACCGAGGTAAGCCGGGTTCCAAGATGCACGTCCTGTCGGACGCGAACGGACTGCCCCTGGGCGTCGGCGTCTCGGCAGGCAACACCCACGACAGCGAAGGTCTGAAGCCCATGGTGGCGGGTCACCAAACGAGACACGACCCGCATCGCGACAGGTACTTCAAACCCCTGCGCCTCCACGCGGACAAAGCCTACGACCGCCAGGACCTGCGGAAATGGTTACGAGGCAAGCGTATTGGAGTCCGGATCGCCCGCAAAGGCATCGAGTCCAGCGAGCGATTGGGCCGTCGCAGGTGGGTGATCGAGCGGACGATGTCGTGGCTGTCCGGCTACCGCAGACTCAGCCCCCGCTACGAACGCAACCCCCGCAACTACCTGGCCTTTCTCGGTCTCGCCGCAGCCATGTGCTGCTACAAGCGGCTCGTCCGCCTCACCACATAGGACACGGTCTTAGAGGTGCTGTTGTCTGTTTCCAGAGTCTATCGCTTCATTCAAAATGAAGCACGCGAACCCTCACCAAAGCCCCTCGAAGGTAACTTGACGATGTCACTTCCCCTCAACAGCATCTGACTTCCAGTCACTCCCACAAGCATTCATCCCAGTCCGATCCTGATCTCCCGACTCCCCGTCACCTAAGGCCACCACAGGGCAGACAACCCTTACTGCCAGCCGCACGGGCCGCGCGAAGCGCGGCACGCTC
>NZ_KQ948230.1 GCF_001514035.1 Streptomyces yokosukanensis
AATGTCATCGAGGACCCCGCAGAACGGCGTCGGACGCTCCTGCGAGCCTGGGAGCTGGCTGGCTCCGTGCTGGTGGTGTCTGCGCGGTTGCGCTGGGAGCGCAACCAGATCAAGGGGATCGAGTACGGTGACGGCATCCTCACCCAGCGCCGGACATTCCAGCACCTTTACGCCGCGGGAGAGCTCCGGGACTATGTCGAGGAAGCCACGGGCGTGCGCTGCTTGTCAGCGGCGCCCGGCATCGTTTACGCCTTCAAGGACGACTCGGCACGCCTCAGCTACCTGGCCCGACAGATCGCGCCTGATGGCGAGTGGTTGGCATCCGAGGACACCGCATCGGCGATCAGTGCGGTCGTCGCCCACTTGGAACAGCGCGGCCGGATGCCGCAGCTGGAGGAAATGCCGCAGCCGATCATTAGCCTCCTCGGTCACCTCCGTCCCGCCGAGCTGAAACGCCTTGCCGAGCAGGAGGCGGACCCCGTGAAGGTGGAACGGGGTGCAGAACGGGCTGCTCTCGACACGCTGCTCTTCCTCGCCGTCGAGTTGTTCCATGGCCGAGGCCCGGCAAGCAGCCTGCCACTTCCCGTCCAGCTCGACATCCGCGCCTTCTTTCCGTCGTACACGGAGGCATGCAAGCGGGCAGACCGCCTGCTGTTCAAGCTGCGCGATGACGCCTACGTCCGCCGAGCCATGAACGGGTCGATCGCCGGAAAGTTCACAGCCACTGCTCTGTACGTCCACCGCCGCGCTCTCCATCGCATCCCGACCGTGCTGCGCCTGTACGAGCAGTGCGCCAGCATCGCCGCCGGCCGGCCTGGCGAGTGGTCGGTCGTGAAACTCCGCCACCAAGGCCGAGGCGTCAGCTGGCTCGACTACCCGGAGTTCGACACGGACCCGCACCCCCGACTGGCCGCTTCCTACGCCGTCGACTTGAGGACCCTCAAGTCCTCCTTCACTTCTTACGCAGACTCAGTCAACCGACCACTTCTGCATCGCAAGCACGAGTTTCTGGCCGAAGACGACCCGGACGCGCCGAAGTACCGGCGTCTGACAGAAGCCGAGGTCCGTGCCGGCCTGTACGAGAGTCCCCACCTGATCGGAACGGAGGAGGGCTGGGAACGCGAACTGGCCCGATGTGGAAGGGAGTTGAGGGGACATCGGTTGGTGCGGCGTCCCGACTGCACCTGAAGCCGTCGCATCGGCCACAGAGGCGCTCAGCTCGGTCACCGTTGTCAGTGCGACATGAGACGCTCCCTCCATGACCACCACTCACACGGAGGGCGCCTGCCTGCCCTCGTACCGCACCGCTCCCACACTCGCGCTTGCTGCGCCTGAGGATCACATCCGTGAACTCACCGACTGGGTGGAGCATGCCTCGGGCGGTGGGGCAGCCGAGCAAGCCAGTTGGGAGAACGCTTACAGGTGGCTCCGCCTTGCCCAGGGGCTGCGTACGGTTACCCTCGATATGTCGTACGACGACGGGGGCATGTGTGCGGCCGGCGGCGACTTCGACGTCGTCTGGTCGGAGATGATGGAGGAGTGGCAGCTGCACCTCGTGCGGCTCGGCTACGTTCGGGCGGCGCTCGAAGGGTTCGTCAGAGTGCTGTACCCGGACTGCACGCAGCCTGTTGCCGCCATCGAGAGGGCGGAGCGCCAGTTGTCTCACCGCACCTACGTCTGGCCAATGCACTCACGCGCGGTCGCTCAGCACCTCACAGGTCACGTACGGAATCAGCCCAGCGACACCGCTGCGTCCGTCGCCTCCGGTGTCGCCGCAGCGATGGCTTTGCACCGTCAGACGGTGCACGGGCTCGCAGGAATCCCGGCGCCGATCGACGATGTGGATGCGAAGATCCACGCAACTGGTCACGAGGAAATCTGTGCTGCCAGGGAAGCGACCACGGCCGTCATGCTGGGCATACAGGTTCTGCTCGCCGCGGCCATGAACGAGGGGGGTGTTGTGCTTCTCGATGAGGACAAGTACCTCTTCGACGGCAGGTTGATCCCAGATGGCGCTGACGGCAGTCGGTGGGTGGATGAAGAGATGCCCTACAGCGAATACCTGGCGGTTCTCCACCTTGAGCCTGGCGAGCCGCCGGAGCTCTGACCTAGGGATCCGACCCGAACGGTGGTTCGTTCGTTGGTGCGAAGCGAAGGCCGGGGACGGAAGGATCAGCTTCCGTCCCCGGCCGTACCCCTTGACTCAGGTCATGCACCAGCCGGAGTCGCATGAACCGTCCCCGTCGTCGGCGTCACAGCTCGCCAAGCCCTCTTCAGGGATTGCCTGCGCGAGCGGGCGGCCGTACCGCGTGAGGTAGACGGCATCACGTCCGAGTGCAGCCCGGCGTTCGTTGATCGTCTCTTCCAGCTCCACCGAGAGGGCGAACAGCTCGGGTTCGTGCCTGCGCTGGTGCCGCCAAGCGTCGACAGTGCGGAAGGGGCAGAAGAAGCAGGAGCTTTTCGGCGGCACTGGCAGGCCCGCCTCCGTGATGAGGCGCTCACAGTCGGTCCTGCGGAGTCCGAGATCGAGAAGCGGATACTCGATGATCTCGTGAGGCTCTCGCCGACGCCGGTTGGCGCGGTGGATCTCGTCGAGGGATATACCGATACCCACCGCAGCCGGATGCTCTGCTGTGGCCCCGTGCTCTCGAAGCCACCGTCCAATCACCTTGATCTTGAAGTCCGCCGTGCAGTTGCGTCGGCCAGGAGCCCCGTTTGCCATGCGCACAGGGATTGGAATCGACCTCGTGGCCGGCCGGTGCAAACGCTGCATGAGCGTCTCGCTCGTTCCATCGCGCCGGCGCCGCCTGAGCTCTTGGACATCGAGGCCCGCCTGGGCGGCGTACGGCATGGCGACCTCACGAACGTAGGCGAGTGTTGCCGGGTGTTCGCTGTCATCGCCCACGTTGGCGAAGAGGAAGGTCTCGAAGTCGATCTCCCTACGGGCCGCCAATACCAGTAGTGCCGTCGATTGCACGCCGCCTCCGTAGGAGACGACCTTCATGGGGTCGGGCTGCCAGGAAGCGGTCTGTGGGACGGAGTCGGTGGGGTTGGCGTCATGGGCTCCGTGGGTGCGCTGCAAGATCGACATGTGAGAGACATTATGGATGGCGCCTGATCAAGGCAAGTGTTTCTCTCGCCGCTGTCGGCGAACATCGAGTTCAACGGGGGCGTGGGCTGGCATGGGCCGTGATGATGAGTTATCGCCGGGGCTTGATGGTGACGGAGTATCCCTGAGCCAGAACGGACGCCAGAAACTCAGCTGCGGCGCTGTGGTTATCGCTGGTGAACGTCTGTGCGGCAGGCGGTGGCTGTCGCGGCGGACTTGCCTCCGGGGCGCTCAGCCTTCGGCCACGGGGCTTCTGAGGAGTGCGCTGTCCTGCACGGAGCGCGGCGACTTCGGAGGCCACGACGGTTCGCTGCCGCTGCCGCGCGTCGTCCAGGATCGTTTCGAGGAGCCAGAGCGGCGAGCCGGAGACGAGCAGGTCGGCCTCTGCGATCTTGTGCCGGTTCCGCCACCGAGAGATGGTCTGCGCGTTCTGACCGAGCACGCGTGCTGCTTCCTGGATACCGACGACGACCGGGAGGTTCTCCTTGTCCCCCGGGTCGTAACCATGAGGGATACCGGCCTTGTAGGTCGATAGCCGTTCCCGGTCGGCGATGCGGTCGCCTTCGCCGTCGAGTCGCATGGCCGTGCTCAGCAGCCAGTACGGATTGCCGGATGCGATCAGGTCGGGCTCAGCGAGCGTGCCGGCTGTCCGCCATCTCTGGGATGTCTGCCGCTCAACGTGGAAGAGGAAGGCGATCTCGGCGTGCCCGAGGAGGAACGGGACGCGTACCTCTGCCATGAGACGGCCTTCCCCATCACCCTGTGCTCGTGTTCGTCGGCGGTGTGCTGGCCACGCCGCGGCTGTGATCTTAGGCGTGCTCTATGCCGGGTCGCAGCTCCCACGAGCCCACTTCGGCGTAGTACCGGCCGAAGTGCTGGAGCCAGGCCGCGAGCGTCTCGGCCGTTCTGCGCGCCTGATCTTCTGTGTCCCCCGTCCGCTCGGCGATGGCCCGTTGGAGCTCGATGTTGCTGAGACGCTGTTCTGTCGTCAGCTGACCGAGTTCCGGAATCGCATGCAGACGAGCCTCGACCTCGCTGTTGAAGGCGTCTTCCGGGAGGCCGGCGGGAACATCGAGCATGGCCAGGTCTCGTACGATGCCGGCCTCGACCAGCGAGGTGAATCTCTGTCGCCCGCTGTAAAGGGCGTAGACGTTCGCCGGTCTCCTTGTCTCCGGGAACCAATACGGGGCTGCTTCGTCCTCAGACGGCGGAGTGACGCGCTCGCTTCTCAGGAGTTCTGCCTGCTGCCGTACGAGGGCTGCCATGTGGGGTGTGGCTATGGTCGAGCGGGTGTTGATCTGGCAGAGGACGCGCTGTACTTCGGGGTGATCGATCGGCACCTCCAGCAGAAGTTCCACGTTGGCGTTCGGCACGCGTCCAGTGGCTTTGCCGGTCAGGTTGGCAGAGCCGACCAGACAGCGGCCGTCGGCACGATAGAGCTTGGCGTGGAGGGACGGACACAAGGCAATGGAAATGCGGTCGTCGCTCTGGGCAGCTTCGATGATCTCCGGGTCCGAGACCCCGGCGGCTACCTCTGCCGGGGTCCAGCGCGTGACACACGTGATCTTCTGGACGGAGGAGGGCACCACGGCGATGGTCTCGTCAAAGATCGCCTTCTTGATGAAGGGGGCGATGATGACCACCTCCTCGGAAGCGTCCTCCACCATGCCCAAGATCTGCTGCCAGACATGGTCTGGCTGCGTCACTCCTCTTCGCTCCCGTCCTCGATGAAGTCACGGGCGTACCGGCCCCAGTCACTTCGGGCATCCGCAATCACCCGGCGATCCTTCTTGCTGGGGATCTCGTCTTCCATCCGTGCCCAGGAGAAGATGAGCAGCTTAAAGGTTTCGGTCGCACGTGCGAGCCGTTGGCGGAGTTCCGCTTCGTTCGCGTTCTCGGGCACGTCCTCAAGAACGGCCATCAGCTTGCTGTGCAGAGGATGCTCTGTATTGAAGGACACCTGAAGCATGCCGGCGAGCAGGTCGATGTTGAAGAAGGCGGATGAGTCCTGGGGGCTGGAGATCCAGCGAACGCGCCAGTCGTTCTCCAATGCTTCGTCGACCAGGGACTGAGCGGTGTGCTCGTCTACGTGGTGTCGCTCGGTAAGCGCGGCTAGTTGCTCTTGGCGCTTATCGGCTTCCGTTGCGTCCTTTGCGAGGCGGTCGGTCGTACCAGTATGCCCGTCCTCATGGCGCCGTTTGACGGCATCCGTGGCCTTGGAAGTGACGTCCTTGTCGTGCCGCTGCCGACCCCCGCGGCTACCAAAGGTCTGTTGGTCCAGTTTCCGGCGCATCTTCTTCAGAAGCTCCACCAGGAACTGGGCAAGGGCTAGCAGTGGCTCGCGCGGGTCACCAAACTCCTTCAGGCGGTCCCTGAATGCCTTGGGAGTCTCGTCCGAGTCCTTCTCGGTAAACCAGTCGAAATCTGACAGAGACGAAAACACGGTGGCAGTCTGCTTGTTGTTCGTGACTCCGAAGACCTCGTCGAGTTCTGGAGGGAAGTCCACCTCCAGACCCCACCAGCGTTCGACCGGGTTGTAGCCGATTGCCCAACTCGAATCGAGATCAAGCTCTCGGCCTTGACGGACCAGTGAGATCCCGATGTTCCTGGCAGCATGCTTGCCCCAAGGCTGCCAACCACCGTCACGGTTTGGGTTCGCCGAGTCAGGCCACGGGTGACCGGGAACGTTGGGGCGGCGGGCTTCGGGCCGCGCGATGGATGCCCGTACTGTCACGGTGTGCTTCGTTCCGTCCGGAGTGAGGATCGGGAAGGGGTAGACGCCTGGTTCGCCCTCGTTGCCCACACCAAACGGCTCGAACATGGGTGTGCTGTTGAAGGGTTCAGGCGTCCCGCTCTTGTCCATCAGGTACAGCGGATCGTTGGGCTCGGCGTAGTACCAACCCTTCTTCTCATCATCGATTACTTCGCCCTCGCGGACGGGTGCCATCTTGATGGTTACGGCGCCGTCCTTCAGGTAGTGCCGGTAAATGCGGCCGATCAACTCCGCGGTGTTGCGCAGGGTGGCCCCCGCACCGTGCCACTTGACGCGGTCGAGGTTGGACCACACGACGAGCGTGCCGCTTCTCCCGAGGGGAGCCTCGCTCAGACCGTCCCAGTAAGCCGGCACCCGACGAAGCTCGGGCTCGGGAACGTCGTCGCGTCCGGCAGCGATCTCCTCAAGGTCGAGATAGGTCCACAGGGCGTTCGCGGCAGTGTTGGTCCACGACCAGACATCGACCCTGGTGCACTGGGACATACTGGAGTTGGGCAGGCCCATACCGAAGCGTCCGATGCGATTACGGTCGTCGCCGAGGCCGTCTCCGTACTTCAGGGCGCGACGCAGGAGGTCCTTGTCCATGCCCTTGCCGTCGTCGAGGACAGCGATCGTTTCCACCCGATATCTGGTCTGAGTCGCCCCTTCGAACGGCTTTTCGCAGGCGAAGACCTGTACCAGCCCGGCTTCCGCGTCGATGCTGTTGTCGATCAGCTCGGCGAGCGCGTAGGCGGTGTTCTTGTAGCCGCTGTCGCGCATGGCCTTGACGGTCAGCGAAGGGCTGACGATCCGGTAGTTGCTTCCTTCGCCGGTCACGCTGTCTCCCATACATCTTCCCAGTTGGTGAATGCTTCGGCGACATCGCCGAACCCAGGGAGCTCCGGGTCGACGACGGTGACGATCTCGCAGGTTTCGGTTCCGCCGGCCTTGGGGCCGCGGATGACCCGGCCGACCATCTGGCTGTACAGCACCAGGGACTTGGTCGGCCGGGCGATGACGGCGGCGCTGGCTGCCGGCGCATCGAAGCCCGTGGTCAGGACTCCGAAGTTGCAGAGGATCATCGGGCGCCGCGCGGCGCTCTTGAAACGACGGATGGCGTCGCTTCGGTGCCGCGGCGAGGACTCGCCGGTCACGAATACCGCGTCGAGGCCGGCCGCGGACAGCACAGAGGCGATGAGTCGGCAGTGATGCACCGATGCCGCGAACACGAGGATGCGGCGGTGCTGCTTCTCAAGCAGCTCCATGATTGTCTGGACAACCTTGAGGTTCCACTGCTTGTCCTTCGCGAGCTCGGCGATGATGCTGTCCGGGATCTCGAACGCTCGCGCCAAGTTCTGCTGATCCCGGGCGGACAGATGCATGCCGGCTTCCGCAGCCACCGTGCGCATGATCGGTTTGGCCAGGTAGCCCTGATCGATAAGGGCTGTCACGGGGTTCGTGTAGCCCTCGATCTCCAGCATGACCTTCTGGCGGGAGAAGAAGTCGGCCAGTTCCTCGTCCTTGGCGATGTCCGCCCACGTGCGGCCCGGGGTCGCGGTGAGGCCCAGTAGACTGGAGTCCTGGCGTACCGTCAGGTCGTCGACTACGCCCTGAAACGTGGGGGCGATGATCTGATGTGCCTCGTCGAACACGGTCAAAGTGGTGCGGGTGGCCAAGGTGCGCAGGAACTGTGGGTCCGACTTGGCGGTTGAGACGGCCTTCTCCAGCCCGAGGACAATCAGTCCGTCGGTCACGTTCGCAAGGTCAGGGGAAGCGCTGCCCCACACACGGAGAACCGGCAGGGGACGGTCGCCGACCTTGCTCCAGGCGCGTTCGAACTCGGCCGCGGCCTGCTCCAGCAGTTCCTGCCCGTGGGCCAGCCACACCACCAGGGTCGGTCCGTACTGTCGCAGGTGGTCGCAGATCATGCTCATGCCGGTCCGTGTCTTGCCAACGCCCGTCGGCAGGTGCAGCACGGCCCGGCGGGGGCCGTCGTACAGCAGCTCTTTGGTCCGGCGCGCCGCGCGGAGCTGATGGGGGAATAGGGCGTAGTCGGGTGCTGTCTCCCGTTTGTAGGCGGGGACTTGAGGCTGCGCGCGCTCTACCGTGAAGCCGAGGAATTCCAGAAGTTTCCGGCGTTCGTCAGGCGTCCACTTCAGCGTGTGCAGATAGTGCAGCGGTTGCTCGTCGCCCAGCGACCCGAGCCGTTGGGCCAGTTCCGCCTGCTTGGGACCGGGAACGAGGCCGAGCAGTACGGCGCGCTCGTCCTCGTCTGCCACCAGGAGCTCGGCGTCGATCGCGATCGCGGCGACGGCTCGCAATCGCTCATCACCCGCCGTGCCTCCTTCGATGAGGTCAAGGAGGCCGCACAGCTCCTTGCCGAGGTGCCGGCGGATGTAGTCCATGGGAGCGTTTGCCAGGACTGCCTCGAAGGGTATTCCCGGTGACCAAGTCGTCACAGCCTCACCTGACCGATGCGGCTGACGGCAAGCCGTGAGCCGCCCGCACAGGACCAACCAGCATCGCGAAGTTCCTCCCCCAGCTCAACGCACACCAAGCAGCGCTTCAACGTGCAGATACTGCGACGTTGCAGCGTTCGGACCACCCTAATCGGGGCCACTGACAACAGGAGCAGCATCAGGCTAAAAGCCCAGCCAGGGAGGGCATTTGGCCGTGCAGCCGCCCGCCTTCCCGCCCGCAACCCGGATATTTCGGCATGCGGCTTGCCTGTGAGCGCGAGATATAGAACATTCATTCGGTAAATGGCTTGCGACACCACGCGTTCGAGTGATTCAAAGAGTGGATCTCGGCTCGCGACTAGGATCACGGCGCTGCTGGTGGAACCCCGGATGCGGGGTGAGGCTTCCCCCAGCAGTACATTGGTGTGCGACACGAGCGAGGTGGGGTGGCAGATGATGAACGGGCCAAATGGGGCGAGTATGTCCTATTTTGACTACAACGCCACCGCTCCGATCCGGCCTGAGGCTCTCGCAGCCGTCGTCGAGGCCATGCAATCGGTCGGCAACGCTTCAAGCATGCACCAACCGGGCCGGCAGGCGGCTCATCGGGTCGATGTCGCCCGTCGGCAGCTAGCCGATCTTCTTGGCTGCTCGCCCGGCGAGATCATCTTTACCTCCGGGGCGACCGAGGCGAACAATCTCGCCCTCCGGGCCGCGTTCTGTGCTGGAAGCCCCTTGGTCACAAGCCCCGTTGAGCATCCGGCTGTCCTTGAGACGGCCCGCGCGGTCACCGCCGAGAGCCCCGAAGATCTTGTACTTCTGCCGGTCGACGGCGACGGCCTGGTGGATCTCGGCGCCCTCGAGCAGGTCTTCGCTGCGCGTTCCGGGGGAGTGGTTTCCCTGATGGCGGCGAACAATGAGACCGGCGTCCTCACCGATCTCCGCGCCGCGGCCAAGGCAGCCCGTGAAGCCGGCGCGCTCGTCCACACGGACGCCACGCAGCTCGTCGGCCGCCTCCCGGTGGATGTCGCTGAGCTCGACGTCGACCTTTTGTCACTGTCTGCCCATAAGTTTGGCGGACCACAGGGAGTCGGTGCCCTGTATGTGCGCCGTGGGTCGCCGCTCCCGCACCGGCCGCTCCTTGTGGGGGGCGGACAGGAGCGGGGCTGGCGCGCGGGCACCCTGAACGTGGCAGGGATCATCGGCATGGGAGCAGCGGCCGAGGCCGCGGCGCGCGGCCTCGGTGAGGAGGCCGAGCGTGTCGCAGCCCTGCGTGACCGCCTCGAAGACCTTGTCACCGGCGCTCTGCCTGATTGCCGTATCAACGGCCGGCGCGATCAGCGCCTGCCGGGCGTGACGAGTATTACTTTTCCGGGGGTGCCTGCGGACGCGGTCCTGGCGGCCATGCCCGACGTCGCTGCCTCGGAGGGCAGCGCCTGCGCGTCCGGCGCTCCGACGCCGAGCCACGTGCTCCTGGCGATGGGGCTGTCCCGCGCGGATGCCGACAGCACGATCCGATTCTCGCTGGGCTACGCCACCACGGGTGCCGAGATTGATCACGCGGCGCGAGCCATCAAACGCGCTGTGTCGCAGGTTCGGGCCGCGCTGGCCGAAGCCGACGGTCCACGCTGACCGTTACCCCGTTTACCAACCTCGTTAGAACGATCGCATTGGACACAGAGAGGCCCCGGATGTCAGACAGCCGGCTTGGGGAAGCCGCCCTTTATTCCTTCGCGCGACACGAAACGTTCGCGCCCCGCTTCGGCTGGCTGCACAAGGCGTACATGCAGGTCAAACGCGATCAGGGTGCGTTCCTCGCGGCTGATGCCCCGGTGCGGTTCGGCGTGGGCAAGAACATGGTCAACGCCATGCGCTACTGGTCGCGCGCGTTCAAGCTGACTCGTGAGTGCAATCCGACGAAGGGCACACAGGCCAAGTTTTCTTACCCCACCTGGGAAGCACGCTGGCTCCTGGACGAGGACGGAGCGGACCCGTATCTGGAGGAGAACGGCAGCTTGTGGCTGTTGCACTGGTGGTTGGTGTCGTCCCGTCCCGGGGCGAAGAGCCACGCGCCGGCCTGGTACACGGCCTTCCACCTCGCGCCGTTCTCCCGGTTCACGGTCGCGGACATGACGCAGGTGGTTACCCGGCATGTGAACTTCTCCTACGACAAGAGCCCGGAGGAGGCGTCGATCGTCAAGGACATCGAGTGCCTCACCAAGATGTACGCGCGTAGCGCCCCGGAGAAGGCGGGTTCGCCGGGCAGTTACGAGGACCTGCTCGCATGCCCGTTCCGCGACCTTGACCTGCTGACCTTTGTCGGGACGCGCGGAAATGCCGAGTGGCAGTTCACCAGCGGGCACCGCACCTCGTTGCCTGCCCGGGTCCTGGCCTATGCCTGTCTTGACTACGCCGCCAAGTTCTCCCGCCAGGCCAACTCGATCTCTGTGGCCCGGCTCGCCAACGAGCCGGGCTCCCCGGGGCGTGCCTTCCGCGTCCGGGAGAACGAGATCGTCACGGCGCTGCAGAAGGTCGCCGCGGATCACCCGCAGCTCGACCTGACCGAGGCCGTGGGACAGCGAAGCCTCGCCTTCTCGGCAGACCCCTTCGATCTGGCGTGGGAAGTGCTCGACGAGCAATACGACTTCGTCACCCGCCGTCCCGGCTTCCCCACCCGCGAGGAGTGGGCCGCCACGTTCCCCAAGCTCGCCGAGGCCGAGCAGAAGGAACTCGCCACGAAGGCCACGGACGCCACAGACACGGACGACACCACCGACACACTCTTTGCTAAGGAGACCGCGTGACCACCGCAACCTCCACGCGGACCCCGAGTAGCCCGTCGAGCTCCGCTCCGCAGTTCCCCGCCGGCATCGAACTCGTCGGCTCCCAGATGCGCTCGACCAACCTCGAGCGCGACGTCGAGGACGCGCTGCACGATCCCTACGTCGGCGCGCGGGCCGTGGACGTCCTGGAACGCATCGCGAGTGCACTGGCCGATCAGCGCCGCACCCGAGCCTGGTCGTTCACCGGCCCCTACGGCTCCGGCAAGTCCACCCTGTCCAACATCATCGACGCGCTGCTGGGGCGGGATGCCCAGCGCCGCAGCGAGGCCGAGCGCATCCTCGAAGAGGCCAGCCCCGCCCTCGCTCAGCGCCTTGCCGCAGCCCGCGATGCCATCGCCCCCGAGGGATTCCTCGGCGGCGTGGCCACCGCGCGCCGCGAATCCGTCGTCGCCACCCTCTCCCGCGCCCTGCACACAGCGGCGGCGCGACGCTGGGGCAAGCGCGTCCCGAAGGCCATCTCCACCGCCCTAGAGGCGTGCGCCGACCCGGACCGGGCCGGGGCCAAGGAGATTCTCGGCGCCGTCACGGCTCTGACGGCGGACGGACAGCAGCCTCTGCTCATCGTCATCGACGAGTTCGGCAAGACGCTGGAACACCTTGCCAGCCACAACGAGTTCGCCGACGCCCAGCACGACTTGTTCCTACTGCAGGAACTCGCGGAGAGGGCGGCCGGCCCCAACGGGCTGCCCGTCTACCTGATGACCTTGCAGCACCTGTCGTTCATGGACTACGCCTCACGGTCCAGCGAACTCAAGACCCGCGAATGGGCCAAGATTCAGGGACGCTTCGAGGACATCACCTTCGTTCCCCACCACGGCGACTCCCTGCACCTGCTGCGCCGCCGCCTCGACCGCTCGGCCGTCGACTCTGCGGGGCAGGCTCTGATCAACGCCTCCGCCGAGGCATCCGCGGATCTCTGGACCCAGCACGGTCTCGGCGTTCTCGCCGAACTCGGCTCCGACCACTTTGCCGACCTCTACCCGCTGCACCCCATCACGGCCCTGGCTGCGCCGATCCTTGCCGCCCAGATCGGCCAGCACGACCGCAGCCTGTCGGGTTTCCTCAACAGCGGGGAGCCCAATACGGTCCGCCACTCGCTGGCCCAGCACAGCGACCAGAACGTAGAGCACGCCAGCACGGTGCGGCTGCCGCAGCTGTACGACTACTTCCTCAACTCCGGGCGCACGACCCTGCTTGCTTCCGCCAACGCAAGCCGGTGGATCGAGGTCGACTCACGGATTCGGGACGCCAACGGCCTCCCGGATGTCGACCAGGACGTACTGAAGACCATTGGCGTCCTCAACCTGATCGACTCCGATGGGGCCCTCAGCGCCACCGCGCCGATGATCCACTTCGCCCTCCACGACCCCACCGAGGTCGCTGATCCCGCCGCCTTCTCGGCACTCGAAGAGCGGCTTGCCGACCTCGTCCGCCGGGGCTTCGTGGTTTACCGCGAGTTCAGCGGCGAATACCGAGTCTGGCAAGGAACCGACGTCGACATCGACGGTCGGCTCAAGGACATCATTAGCCACTTCGACGACGCTGCGGTCATCGACCGGCTCGGCAGCCTCATTCCCCAGGCTTTCGTGGCCAGCCGCCACAGCCAGATCACCGGCATGATGCGCGTGTTCTACACCGCGGTCAGTGGCCCGGAGACCAAGACCGTCGCTGCCCCGGATGAGCTGAGGGAGCCCGCCGACGGCCTCGTCGTCTTCCACCTCGGTACCGATGCCGACCGGCCCACCGTGCACTCGCCCCTGCCGGTTCTCGTCGGCACTACCGCCGACTCCGACGTGGTGCTGACCACGGCCACCTACCTCGTCGCGTTGAAGGAACTCAGCAGCCAGCAGGACATCGACCACGTCGCCCGACGCGAAGTCATGGAGCGCCTCGTGCAGGCCGAGGCCGAACTGCTGGAGCTGCTGCAGGACGCCTTCTACCCGCCCTCCCCCCAAGCGTCCTGGAGCCTGTGGCACACCGGGATCGCCCCTGGCGAAAAACCCGCCGCATCCGGCCTGACGGCCCGGAGTCTGAGCGGCCTAGTCTCCCTCGCCTGCGAATCGGTGTACCCGCACACCCCGCACATCCGCAACGAGATGCTCGGCCGGCACGTCCTGACGAGCCAGGCCGCCCAGGCCCGCGGCATACTGCTAACGGCCATGCTCTCTGCCTCGGGCAAGGAGAACCTCGGCCTCACCGGGTACAAAGCCGAACGAGCCATCTATCACGGTGTTCTGGCCTACCTCGGCCTGCATCGCGAGAACGGAGAGGCGCAGGCCGAGAGCCATCACGAAAGCCTGCTGCCGTACGGCTTCTCCCCACCCGGTGAGGGCCATGAGCACGCCCAGCCCGCCTGGAATGCCCTCAATGAGGTACTGACCGGTGCCACCGAGCGGGTCAGCATGGAAGAGGTCATCCGTGTCCTGATGAGCCCCCCCTTCGGGCTCAAGGCCGGCGTTGTCCCGGTCTTCCTGGTTCCGGCCCTGATCATCCGCCGGCACGACGTCGCCCTGTTCGAGGAAGGCACCTACCTCCCCCGGCTGACCATTGACGCCGTCGAGCGCCTCGTCAAGGGCCCAGGACGCTTCTCGGTGAAGTACACGCCAGCCGGAGACGGCCAGCGGGGCAGCATCATCAAGAAGCTGATGGTTTCTCTCGGTGTAGAAGCACCACGCTCCAAGGCTCTACGCAACCCCGACCTCCTCGCCGTCGCCAGTGCGCTGATCACGCGGGTGGCCGACCTCAACAAGTACGCCCGCAGCACCAAGAACATCTCCGCCGATGCACGCGCCGTGCGCACCGCCATCGCCAAGGCGGTGGACCCCGATGAGCTGGTCTTCCACGCCCTGCCCAAGGCCCTTGGGCTCCCCGAGGTTCCAGCACGCACACGGGCCAGCGCAGAGGCGGCGAACACCTACGTCGAACGCCTCACCGCGGCCGCCGACGAACTCGTCGCCATCGAAAATAAGCTCCGCGCAGAGGTCGTCCGCGTCCTTGCCCAGGAGTTCCGCCTGCCGGCCGAGCTGTCCAAGCTGCGCACTCAGCTGGCAGCCCGGTTGCGAGGCTTCGCAGACGCCGTGCTGACACCAGAACTGCGGGGCTTCGTCGACTTCGTCCTCAGCGACAGCCTCGAAGACGCCGACTGGCTGGAACCCATCGTCGTGCGTCTGACCAACTCCGCCCTCGGAGACTGGAATGATCACGAAGCCAAGGTCTTCCCCCAGAAGGCCCGGGCGATGGCCGCAGCTCTCGACCGCGTCGGACATCTGCACCACGCCGGACGCGAAGTCCGGAGCCGGGAAGAGAAACTCGACGCCCAGTTGTTGACCTTGACGGACAGCGCAGGCGTGGAGCAGCGCACGTTGATCTACGTACCCGAGCAGGCACGCGGCGAGGCCGACACGCTCGCTGCGGACGTCCTGAAGCGAGCGGAGAAGGCACTCGGGCCGGACGGTGCACGGATCCTTCTCGCTGCCCTCGCCCAGCGCGTTACCGAAGCCGCGACAGCGGCGAGTGAAAGGAAGGCACAGGGATGACCGACGAAGCCGACACCAAGAAGGTCCGGCACGTGCTCGGCATCTCCGGTGGCAAGGACTCGTCTGCGCTCGCCGTCTACATGCGCGACCGAGTTCCGGAGATGGAGTACTTCTTCTGCGACACCGGCGCCGAGCTGCCAGAGACGTACGAGTACCTGAACCGGCTTGAGGCCGCGCTGGGCAAGTCGATCGTGCGACTTAACGCCGACCGCGACTTCGACCACTGGATGGAGGTCTACCAGGGCACCCTGCCCAGCCCGCAGATGCGCTGGTGCACCAAAAATCTCAAGATCAAGCCTCTGGAGGACTGGGTCGGTGACGACAAGGTCATCTCCTATGTCGCCATCCGCGCCGACGAGAACCGCCTGGGCTACGTCAGCACCAAGCCGAACATCGAGGCCGTCTTCCCCTTCCGAGAGGATGGCATCGACAAGGACGGCGTGATGCGGATCCTCGAAGAGGCCGGCATCGGCCTACCCGGCTACTACGAGTGGCGCACGCGCTCCGGCTGCTACTTCTGCTTCTTCCAGCGCAAGCACGAGTGGGTCGGCCTCAAGGAGCGTCACCCCGACCTCTTCGACCGCGCCGTCGAGTACGAAGAGAAGGTCCGCTACCGGCACACCGCCATGAAGGGCCGCAACTACACCTGGTCACAGGGCGAGTCGCTGCCGGAGCTCATAGAGCGCAAGGAAGAGATCGAGGCCAAGCACCGGGCGGCCCTGGAGCGCGCGGCCAAGCGCATCAAGCCCAACAGGCCCCTCCTGGAGGTACTCTCCGACGCGCTCGACTCCGACGACGACGAGGCTGGCTGCTCCGTCTGCCACCTCTGACACACAAGCGCAAGGGCGGCGTGGCCGATGCATAACGGCCGCGCCGCCTTTTTGCCAGAGCCTCCCAGGATGCCCTCCCGTAAGAGTTCTTTCGGCGCATCCTGGCCCCAACGCTGCACGCAGGCCCGTGGCGGGCAAGGCCGAGCGTTTGAAGCGGGGGTGACGAATCGTCATGTATTGGGGCAGAGATCGCGTCGGATTGCTCCCTCCGTGCCGCTGTGCTGGCCTCATGTGCGACCATGAGAGGCAGTTCACTGACGGCCATCGGGTAGTAACGGGGAGAAACCAAGGGCATGGAGACTAAAGAGATCTTCGATGCGGCACCTCTTTCAGTTTCTCAGTTCCTGAGTGAGACCGGTCAAGGTCTCTATATCCCTCCGTACCAGCGGGCGTATAGTTGGGAGCTGCCGAAAATCCGGCGCTTGCTCAGTGATGTCGCACACGGTCTTGATCAGCTCGCTGAGTTCGAAGACTCGATCTGCTTCCTCGGCACTGTCATTGCTCTCCGGGATATCAACTACACGACCGTCGAGCCGAAATATCGGTCGCAAGTTCCCTCCAAGGTGATGACTATCATCGACGGTCAGCAGAGGATGACCACACTTCTCCTATTGACGACCGTTTTGCATGAGGAGATTCGCGTCCGGGCAGAGAAGCTCACGCGCGACGATGAACCGTCGGTCTGGTGCTATAATCAGGCGCTCGATGTGACGGGTCGCTTGTCGAATTGCTTCGAAGAGGACATGCGTTACGGGGAGCACCGTTACTACCCGCGACTGATTCGCTCGTACTACGACGTGTGGTCTCGCAACAAGGGTGAAGCCCGCTACCGCTCACCCATCGGTTACTACCTCGAGTCTTACGGTGCGTACGCCCGAGACCCGGATGCTGTCAAACCCTACCGGCACGTTCCGATCGATCCAGACAAAACTGACGGCGTGGACTTGGAAGCCTATCGGCACTTGGACCGCATGCGCGACCAGATGAGGTCGATGCTGCGCAAGGCGGTAGGGGCAGGCGTCAAGCGCGAGGACGACATCCAACTGCCCACCGGTACCGACATAGGGCAGTCGCAGAACCTCCAATTCGCTCTTTTTAATAGCGAGTTTCCTCCATCGGTCGTGGAGCAGTTGGAGGACGATGCCAAGATGACGCCGCTGACGCGGCTCATCGTCTTCGCGAATTACCTCCTGCATCGCGTTACGGTGGCTGTCGTAACAGCCAAGCGGGAAGACTATGGCTTTGACATGTTCGAGGCCCTCAACACCACGGGACAGCCACTCACGGCAATCGAGACGTTCAAGCCCCGGGCCATCAAGGAAGAGGGTTTGGATGAGTGGCAGGAGTCCGAGTCGAAGCTCCATTTTGATGTGGTCGAAGCGTACCTTGATCGAGAGGGAAGTTCCTCGGCTGACAAGCGTCAGACTGTCACTAGCAGTGTTCTGCTCCCCTTCGCGATGTTTCAGGATGGGACCAAGCTCACGAAGCGGCTCAACGATCAGCGGCGCTACCTGCGGACGGTCTTCGACAAGGACCCCGACATCGTGGCTCGTCGCAAGGTTCTCGCGGGCCTTGCCCAGGTAGCTCGTTTCTATGAGGGCCCCTGGGGCAGTCCCACGAAGGTTCCCAGCTGTGACGACGCCACCCTGCGGACGCAAGCGGGGATCGCCCTCGCAGCGCTGCGGGAAGGCGGACACGACATTGTTGTCGGGTTGTTGACTCGGTATTTTGCCGCGCATCGCTTGTCTTCGCCAGAAACTGTGGAGTCTTCGGCTCGACAGTTCCTGCTTGCCGCCCGGTCGTGCGCTGCCTTCTACGCGCTCTGGCGGGGAAGCTTTGGAAGCACCGCAGGAATCGACGGCGTTTACCGATCTCTCATGACCCACGTCGTAGAGGAAGGCATGCCGCGGTTCGCGCGATTCGAGCGGGATCTTACGGAAGTCCCGCCGGTCGAAGCATTGCAGTCCTATCTGAAGGAGCAGCTTCGCAGCGAAGGTATTTACGACAAGCAGCAATGGGTGGCACGGGCAGCCATGACGCCCGTGTACCAGCACTCAAAGCCGCTGACCCGTCTTCTCCTTCTCGCGGCGTCCCAGAACTCGACTCCGGACAGTGCAACTCCAGGACTTGTCGTTCGTGGAAAGAGCGGGCTGCTCGAGACACTTGAACTCGAACGCTGGAATGACGAGGCGTTCGCCACTATCGAACACGTAGCTCCTCAGGCGCCAAGCAGTAACGGTAGCTGGAACGCGGACCTGTACGAGGATCCCGAGCTCATCAACAGGATCGGAAATCTGACGCTTCTTCCGGCGGTCGAGAACGCCTCGGCGAGTAACCGGGCTTGGCACCTGAAGCGCCTCATGTTCCGAGCCCTCTCCGCGGCCACGGTTGAGGAAGCGGAGAAGACGCTGGCCGACGCGGAGGCACAGGGGCTGAGGCTGGGTAGTGGAGCCGGAGAGATCGTCCGCCAGGCCCGCTACCTCCCTCTCGTTGCTGCACTTGCCCAGCGAGAGGAAGAGTGGACGGCCGAGTTCGTGGAGGCCCGCTCTCAGAGGCTGTGCAGTCTTGCTTGGGACGCGCTGACTCCATGGCTGGGATTCGAGCCGTAATCGACGCATAAAGGCCGGACTCGAGCGATGGCCTGATCCCACATCCTTCTGCCTAGAGGGCAGGCTAGTTCTCTACAGGAGATGCCGGGGCCTTTTGGGAAGGCCCCGGCAAGGCAATGAATTTGACCCATGTTGTTCCTTGGAGAGCTGTCAGCAGCTACAGGAGGGGAACACCGTCTTGGTACAGGGCGAATTTCCCAGGGCGGTGATTCGATCAGGTCATCGTGATGACCGAGGTTTCGAGTAGCGGCTTCTGCTCGCCAGGAGTTGGTCCTCCAGGGCTTCGTCGGCAGGCTCGTTGCCCACCAGCTGGTCCTCGGTGAAATGCCCAGGAGGCTCGGCGATCCGCTGGTGCTCGCGGTGGAGTTGATGCTAGGCGCTTCTGCCGGTGGCTGACCCTTCAGGCGTTGACCATGTCGGGTTGGGGCTCAGCGGGAGATGCGAGTGGCCGGCGGAGCAGTTGTCCGCGGTGGGCTGGCTCTAGGTGGTGATGTCGTCCTGTCGCGTGGGCGGTTGACCGTTGACGGTGGTGAGGTGGCCTGGTGCCAACGGGTGCGCACGGAGGATAGACGCGCGAGTGCGCGGCGACCGCCGATGATGAACTGATACGGGGTGGTCGTCGGGTCGTCGGTCAATGCCTGGACGTGACAGCCCACTTGGTGCGCGGTCGTGAGGAGGGATCGCTGGACGATCAGCTCACCCCAGTGCTGTGGGGAACCCGCCGGTGATGCCAGGAGGTCGAGCAGTTTGGCCGGCTCGACGTCTGGTTTGAGGAGGCCGCGCTGCTGGGCCTCCCACAGGACCGTGATCGGGTCGACGGGGGCTCGTCGGTAGGCCAGAGCGGTCAGGCTCTGCCACAGGCCAGCCTGCAAGGGCTGCGAAAAGTCGTCGGCGGTCAGCCACCGCATCTGCTCGACATCAGCAGGATGTGCCGTCGCGGTCGCGAGCAGCAGCCACTCCTCGTCGGCCACCTTTCCGGTGTTGGGAAGGGTGCCGATGGGCGCAAGTGCGGGGGTGCGCTGTAGGAGACCGGAGGGCATTGGGAACCGCGCGGCGATTTCGTCCACGGCGCCGGCCAGGGCGTCGGCTGCGGCGAGGGTGGCGGGCACCGGGTGCGGGAGCGTGTCGTCCCTCGCGGTCTGCACGAGGCACATGGCGTGGGCGCGCAAGGTACGCCGGGCGTGATCGGTCTCGATCATTCGCGCATACGTGGACGCGTGGCGGGGCCAGGGACAAACCTGGATCAGCGTGTGCAGGTAGGAGGCCGTCAGTCCACGTGCGTGTTCGCGCGCGGCGGCGAGCACCGCGTTCAGCCAACTGGTGTCCAGCGTGTGCTGGACCGGGTCAGGGGCTGGCCGGCCGCGGATTGCGGCGAACAGGACGCCATGGGCGTACTCGGAGAAGGAGCTGGCGTCGATCCCGGTGACGTCGGCGAGACGCTGAGGCTCAAGAAGGAGGGCGCCGAGGAGGGCCTGCTCGGCGAAGTACGCCGGCTGGGGCGGATGGGTGTCGGACACGTCCTCGTGGTCGTCGCTCTCCTCGGTGGTGGGGTAGTGGGGCATCAGGCGGCCAAGGTGAAATCGTCGAGGCTGAGGTGGACGTTCAGGTGCGGGGCGAGGAGGTGGGCGGCCAGCCGGGGTGGGATGGCGTTGCCGATCTGGGAGAACTGCTGGCTCTTGTTGCCCTGCCAGGGGTAGTCGGCGGGAAAGGTCTGCAGGAGGCCAGCCTCGCGGGCGGTGATCCGGATTCGGTCCGGCACCGCTGGCGCATCCGTGTCATTGGCCGGAGCCGACACCGGTTGGGCGACCCAGGTGCACTCGTTCGCCCGGTGTCCGAAGAACAGCGTGCCTGCCGGCTCGGACAGCGGGCGGACGGTGGCGTTGGTCTGGTTGTTGCTACGTAGGGACCAAGACCATCGGTGTGCTTCGGCGGTGAAGGTTGGCGCAGCGGTGGCGGCGCGGTCTTCGCGGGTGCCGTGCCTGGCAGCCCAACCGGCTCCTTCACGGCGGGACTGCAGGACCACTCCGTCCGGCTGGGACACCCAGGTGCCGCGCTCCCGGGCGTCGGACAGCGTCTTTCGCGAGCCAGAGGGGAACGGTTCGGGTCCGCCGCCGGGTCCGCCGCCAGCGCAGACGGTTGGGACGGGCCGGTCGGTCGCGCCCCATCCCAGGGCCTCGGCCATGCTGACCCAGCGGGCGCGGCCTGGACCGAACAGGGATTCCGGCTCCTCGACCTGGGAGTACGTCGGCGTGGGAGGCTGTGCCGTACGGACCCGGGAGGCGAGCAGGATCGCCCGCCTTCTCGTCTGCGGAACTCCGAAGTCGGCGGCGTTGAGGATCCCGCACCAGACCGAGAAGCCCCATCCGCGTAGGACGGCCGCGTACTGCTTCCACAGCGGCAGGACGTCCGGCACCTCCTCCATAGCGACCCACTCCGGCTCGCTGACCGTGTTCAGGGCGTACAGGTAACGCATCGGCTCGGCGGCGAGCAGGGAGCGCTCGTCACGGCACGCGGCGAGGAGGCGTTCGCGGGTGTCCCGCCCGGCGGCCAAGTCCTTGACCGCCGCGTGCACCAGCGGCTGATCCACCAGACCGAGGCGCTTGCCAGCCATACTCCACGCCTGGCACGGAGGGGAAGCGATCAGCCCACTCGTGCGGCCGATAAAGGGCTCGGTCGGATACATCGCCACGTCGGTCCGGATCGTCAACTGACCGGCGGCTGCGCGGGTCTTGCAGGCCCACTCGTCCCATTCCAGGCCGACGTCGCGAACTCCGAGGATACCCAGTGCTCGGCTCCAGCCGCCCGGCCCCGCGAAGAGGTCGAGTATCACGTGGCCAGCCCGAACTTGTTCCGTTTCGATGCATCCGCATTGGGGCGGCAAGTGACGAGGCCGTCCCCGAGGGAACATCTGGCATCGGCGCCCGTCTGCACTTCGTAGGCTTCGTCTAGTCGTGTCCTGCTCATGCTGCCGATCCGAAGTCGGCCTGACTGGGTGCGTGTTTCGTGATGGCACGGGCGGTGATCGCTTTGGAGGCGCGGGCGGATGCGGCGGCCAGTTCGTCGGCCCCGGGCTCCAGGTACCAGGGGCGCAGGTCGAGCATGGCGGCGCGCATGCCGGTGGCGAACACAAGGGCCGTGCCCTTGGGCAGGGCGCGGATTTCGTCGGCGGGCAGGATCCGCTCCTGCCGCATCGACACGGACGTCGACTTTCCGGACTCGGACGTGGAGGTGGAGGTGGTCTCGACGTCGTGGTCGCCGATCAGGCGGGAGAGCTTGTCGGCGAAGTCTGGGTCGTCGATACCGGATCCGATGACCTTGACGGTCGCGGCCGACCACATGGCGTCCATGCCTGCGTCTCCCCAGACCTTCTGGCCCTGGCGGTAGGACTGCAGGATCGTGATCGGGATGATCCCGCGTGAGCCGAGGTGGGAGTACAGGTCCGGCAGATCGCTGATCTTGCAGACGTTGGCGGCCTCGTCCAGGATCGCCAGCATCGGTGGGTCGAGGCGTCCGCCGGCGCGTTCGGCCTGGGCGGTCGCGGCCCGCATGACGGAGTCCGCGCACGCGGCGATCAGGGCGGATGCGCCTCCGCCGCCGTCCTTGGACAGCAGGTACAGCGTGTCCGTGGAGGTGACGAACTCGGCGGGCCGGAACTCGGGGATGTCCTCCTGCGGGGTGATCCAGGCAGCGATCTCGCTGTTGAGGAGGGCGGCGGCGTACTGGCGGGCGGTCTCGTAGATGCCGTCGCGGGTCTCGGGCGGGCCTTCCACGGTGCCCTTGAGCTGGGCTGCGACCGCGGTGAAGTCGTGGTCGCGCAGGATGTCGAGCGGGGTGCGGTCGGCGGGGAAGGCCAGCCACTGCATCACGTCGGTGATCGGCCGCTCATCCAGCGCGGCGGCGAGAAACAACTGGGAGAGGATGTTGGATCCGGCCTTGGACCAGAAGTCGCCCTGCTGGCTGGCGTCCACGGAGGCGGCGAGGAAGTGACCGGCCAGGCGGCCGGCGCCGTCCAGGGTCTTGGCGTCGGCAAGCGGGTTCCACCACATCTCGCGGGCGGCATGCGCGATCTGCTGCGGGTCCATCGACCACACCCGTCCCACCGCGGCGCGGGCGTCGAGGGTGGCGGTGTAGGCGTCGCCGGCCGCCTTGTTCGAGGTCAGCAGGACCGGTCCCGGCGCGTTGAGGATCGACGGGATCGCCAGCGAGGTGGTCTTTCCCGACCGCGGCGCCATGATGGCGACGGCCACGTCCTCGTAGCCCATGCGGACCTCGTGCCTGGTGCCCTGGAGGTTGCCGAGGAGGATGCCGGTGTCGCGGGCGTCGATGTGCTTGGCGGTCTTCAGGCTCGGGCGCAGGGAGCGCGCCTTGTCGGTGATCGCCTCGGCCATCAGGGGCTCGATGTCCTTCAGCTTGGCCATGCCGGTGATCTTCTTCTTCCGGCCGCCGCCGTTGTTCTTGTGCCGGGCCCACAGCAGGCCGGCCGTCGCAACGAGGGCGAGAAGGACGGTGACGGGGATGACGCGGGCACCGATCAGCAGGGACGTTTCCCCGGCCTTCGGCCAGAGCTGGTCGGGGTGGAGCAGGGCGGTGGTCGGCTGGTAGGACGCCCAGGCGTGCCCGGTGAGGCAGGCGGTGATGTTGCCGGACAGCCAGGCGAGGTGGGACAGGGGGACGACGACGGCGAGGACGCCCATCAGGAGACGGAAGGCGATGTCGTAGCCGTCGGAGTTGTTGGCAGAGGCAGGAGGCAAAGGGCTACGTGCTTCGGTGCGGGGACAAGGGAGTCAGCGGGTGCGGCCGGGCCCGGCGGATGGCCGTGGGGGAATGCCGGGCGGTGCCGCCGGGGCCGCGTGACGGGCGGTGAGCTGACGGACGCGGTCCTCCAGCGCGGAGGCGACCTGTGCGGCAGGTACTTCCTGGCGGGTGTGGGTCACGAGGTCCGGGTTGCGGGTCGGGAGGCTGAGCACCGAGCCGGTGCGCGCTACTGGGTGTGGGTCGGTGAGCGCGGTGGTGAACGCGGTGATCAGGTGCGCGGGTGTGTGCTCGCCGAAGTGGGCCTGCCATACCGGAGGCCGGGATTGACCCAGGGTGGTGGTCACCCACCAGGTGCCGCTCGCCTCGTGCAGGTCGACGCGTACCGTGCCGCCGGGTGAGGCGAGCCTGTTGTGATGGAACATCGGCGACCAGCCCGCCTCGTGGAGGGGTGCCAGCGGGTCCCAGGCGTCTGCCGCATCGGCGGCAGACGCGGTGAGGGCATCGGTGAAGGCCGCGATGATCTCGACGGGAGTGCGGGCGCCGAAGCTCGCGTACCAGGCGGGTCGGTCCTCGGTGGGCGCGTGCTGGAGTGTCCACCAGTGGCCGTCGGGGTCCGGTTCCAGCCGAAGGAGGGCCTTTTGGTCGGGGCTGGAGAGGATGACGCGCGGCATCAGGGGGTCGTGGCCGTGGCTCCAGCCGCAGGCGCGGTGCAGGGGGACGGTGATCCATGCGGGATCACCACCGCCAGCCAGGTGACGTGGAGCAATGAAGTCGACGTCGACCATCTGGGAAGGGTCGTCGTGCACCGTCACCTCCGTGCCGCCGCGGTGCGGCCAGTTGCCCGGGCTGGTCGCATGGTGGGCGCGGGAGCCAGCGGGGACGGCGCGTGCCGGGCAGCGGTGTTGATCTCGCCGATGACGTGACCGTGGGTGGCCCAGTCGTCGAGGTAGCTCCAGCACTCGGCGTGGTGCTCGGCAAGGGCGGCGTCGAAGACCTTTGTCCCGGGGTGGGCGTCGGCCAGGAGACTGTCGCGGGTACGCAGCCATTCCTCGTGCAGCGTCGTCAGGCGTTCTAGCGCGTCGCGCAGGACGCCGAGTTGGTAGATCCAGCGGGTCTGCGCGGTGCCGGCGGGCACGAGGGGCAGTTGCGCGTCGGCGGTGTCCAGCAGGTGCTGGGCGCCTGCGCGCAGGTTCTCGAACGCCGCGGCGGTGTCGGCATCGCGCTGTTGCTGGCGCAGCCCGTAGGCGTGGTCGTCGTACGGCCAGCCGTCGAGGTCGGTGTGTTCGTCGGAGTAGACGTTCCAGGCGTCGAGGATCTTCTTGGCTTCGCGAATGTAGCCGTCGAGGTGGTCCAGGAACTCGCGGTGAGCGTGCGGGCGGGAGATAAGGGGTGTCCTTTCGCGGGGTCAGCGGCGGGCGGCAGGCCGCGCGGCGGTGGGCGCCGCCCGGGAGGTGCTGGGTCTGCTGTTCTGCCGGCGGGCGGCACGGACCGTGGCACGGATGCTGTTGAGACGGTCCGTGTGTGCCTCGACGATCTGCTCCGGCCGCAGTGGGCTGGGCGTCTGAACGGCGCTGTAGTGGGCGGTGCGGTCGCCCATGCCGCGCTGGAGCGGGGTGGGGTCGACGAGCGCGGTGAGGAAGGCGTTGACCAGGTGGCCGGGCGTGCGGTCGTCGAAGGAGGCGTGCCACAGCCGGGGGCTGTGGCGCCCGCGGTCTGGAGCGTGGACCTCAACCTGCCAGGACAGGAGCGAGTCCGAGCGCCGTTCGAGACGGCAGGCAGCGTCTGGTGAACTGGCCGTGTCGCGTTCGTCGAGGAGCCATCCGGCAGCGTCGACCACGTCCAGCGGGCCGCCGTGTTTGGTGGGTGCGGGGACGACGAGGGCGTCGGTAAAGCCGGCGAGGACCTCGGCGGGCACGAGTTCGCCGAACGTGGCGGTCCAGCCCGGCTCTGTGTCGGTGGATCCGGCCCACAGCCGCCACCAGGCGAACATGCCGGACTCCGGGACGAAGTCGAGACGGTAGCGCTGATCCGGGCTGCTCATGACGATCTCGGGGCTGAGCGGGTCGGAGGTGCGTTTCCATCCGGCGGCGGCCAGGCCGTGGGTGACATGGCGGGCATCGCCGGGACCGGCGAGGTGACAGGGGCTCGTGTCGAACGGGATGCGCCAGGCATGCCTCCTGGCGAATTCTTCGAGCTGCTGTCCGCTCAACGGCACGAGCCGCACCCCAACGTGCGCGTCGGCTGGGAGGAGGCGTACAAGGTGCGGAGGTCGTCGATGACGTAGTGGAGAGTGTGCTGGTCGGTCTGTTCCCAGGCGGCACTGCGCAGTTCCTGGACCAGAAGGTCGACCTTATGGTCCAGCAGGGTGTCCGGGCGGTGGGTCTGCACGGTGCGGGCGAGGGCACGTAGCGCGTCGGCGAGCTGGACGGGAAGGCCCGTGTACTCATCCAGCAACGGCTCGACCAGGACGAGGGCCTCGGCAGGGTCCGGGTCCTGGCGCAGGTATTCGGTCAGGCGGGCGAGGGTCTCGGTGGCAGCGTGGATGCTGTCCGGGGTGAGGTCGGGCACAGAATTACTTGGTGCGGGTCAGCGGTGGGCGCGGAAGGCGCCGGCACCGGCGTGGGGTCGGGGCGTGGTGCGGGGACGTGGGTTGCGGACGGAGTTGCAGGCCCAGGTGGCGGCGCGAGCGGCGGCGATGCGGGCCTGCTGCCAGGCGCCGAGCTGAGAGGGCAGGACGGACACGGAGGTGGTCCGGATCTTCGTGCTGTGCGGAACGCGTCCGCGGGGCCGCATCACCGGCTCGGGAGAGGCCAGCGCGGCGGAGAAGGCTTGGACGAGGTGCATCGGGGTGCTGGGAGCGAACTGGGCGGTCCAGCCGTTGCCGCGCTCGTCCCTGGCGCCCGACCACCACAGGGCGTTGCCGTCACCGTCCTGGCGGAAGTGCATCCACGCCGTACCGTCCGGGCTGGTCGCCGTGTAGTGCGGGCCCTCGAACTGCGTGTGCCAGTGCTGCTCTTGCAGGGGCGCCCACACGTTGGGGGCGTGCGCGGAGCGAGAGCGGGTGAGAGCGTCGGTCAGTCCCGCGACGATCTCCACCGGCGCCTGCCGGCCGATCACCGCCCACCACTCGGCCTGATTGCCTTGTGCCGCACTGCGGATGGTCCAGCCGCCGGGCTGGGTGTAGGGATCGTAGGAGAGACGGACCGCACGGTCGGGGCTCTCCATGAGCAGAGGGCCGCCCTTCTTGGACTTGTCCTGCCAGCCGGAGGCGCGAAGGAACTCCGAGACGTGACGGATGTCCCCACCGCCGGCCAGCGCCCGCGGTTCGACGAGGTAGTGCTGCTCGGCCTGCTCGCCCGCTCCCCAGCCCTGCCACTGGCCTTTCCTCACCGGCGCCGCCGGGCGACCAGCGGGGCGGGGGCAGGTGGCTTGCTCGCTGCCAGGCCCGCCTGTGTGCCGAACTGGACGAAGGTGTCCTTGTGGTCGTCCAGGTCCAGGCCGATGCTGTGCAGCTCGTTCGCGGCCCGCCCCAGGGACAGCCACACCTCTGCCGGCAGCGCACCGCGTTCGGCCTGGTGCTGGGCAAGGCGAGAGCCGGCTTCTACGAGCTGGGTGAAAGCGCCGAGGATGCCGTCATCCGGGTTGAGGATGCGCGCGATGACCTGGACGGCTTCGTCGGCAGGCAGCTGGTGCAGATCGTTGGAAAGGTAAGCGAGCCGCTGGGTGATCTCGGCGGTCAGTCGGGCGGTGTTCTGTGTCGGGTGCGGCATGCTCCTCCAGGCGGTAGATCGGGATTACGGGCGGGTGGTCCGGCGGGCTTCACTGAGGGCGGCCTCGGGGCGCGCACCGGCCAGAAGACAGGTGCGGTCGGGACCTGCTGGGATGCAGGCGCGCAGGTAGCGGCGGAACACTGCGGTCGCCAAGCGGGGGCTGAGGCGCCGGCTCATCGGCGGTGGTGTGCGGGGAGTTACGGCTTCTCCGAGTGGTTGCGGTTTGGGGTGGGGGCGGGCCCCGGCTGGGGCCCGCCGTGTTACGGAGTACGTCGGGTGGGCGCGGCACGCCGGGAGGTGGCGGGAGGGCCCGGGGGGTGGGTGGTCTGGCGGGAGGTGCCGGATCGGATGTCGTGCACGGCCTGCTGGTACGCGGCCTCGTCGAACACCCCGGGTGTGCAGTTGGCCTGGTATCCGGCCAGCAGGAGGGAGGGGATCGCGCGGGTCGCCATGCGCAGTTGCTCGGCGCTGTCGAGGTGTGCGGGGACCTCGTGCCAGATGTAGACGGGCTCCGGGGTGGGGAACTGGTGTCGTTCGAAGCCCAGCTGGTCGAGCTGGTCGAGCAGCTTCGCGGGCGCGCCGGTCGGAGTCTCGGCGTAGATGGTGGGATTCAGCCATCTGCGGTAGATCTCGACGTCGGTGCCGTACTCGTCGGCACGGTTGCCCATGACTCTCCTGTTTCAGCGGTTGCGGCGCGGGACGCTGTGCTGGGCTTTGCGTCCTCAGGGCCGGACGCGGTTGGGTGGGCCTGCGACGACGTCGTTACGGACGCGCACCGAAGCGGGGCTCGACCTCCCTCATCGTGTCCGGGCCGCCGACGCCCGGGACGCCGTCGGGGCTGGCGGGGCTGCCGGCGCCGTGGCAGTGGGGGCGATCCGGCCGGAGGGGTGCTGGAGTGCGGTGCCGATGCCGTGGGCGCGCAGCTGCCGGCCGCTCTCGCGGACGGCACGCACCTGCTTGTAGGTGTCGTCGCCGGAGAGCCGGTACACGCCGGTCTGTTCCTCCTTGACGAAGCCGTTGGCGGCCAGCACGTTCGCGGCTGTGTCCCCGACTGGGGCGGCGGCGAGGCTGCCGTCCGGCTGCCAGGTCAGCACAACCCGGTCCGGCTGCGAGGGCACGATGTCGCCCAGGGCGTTGTAGCGGACGCGGGCCAGGGCGGTGTCGTAGCGGGCGAGCAGGTCACCGGCGACCTGCTCTGCGACGAGGAAAGGGTCGTCGGTCACCGCGATGCCATTGGGCTCGGGCACGCCGCGGTACGCCTCGTCGGGCAGGCCGCGCGGTGCGACGGCGGCAATGAGGAAGCCGTCGCGCTCGTCGTGCCGGTCGAGAATGACGAGCTGGGCGCCGTCCGGACGGGAAAGGACGGCCGCCTGGCGCAACGGGTGCGCGGCGAGGGATTCGGCGACGAGGTCCAGGTCCCAGACGCGGTCGGCCAGCTCGGCAAGAGCGTCCTGGTCTGTGGCGGAGTGGTGGGTGCTGCCCCAGGTACCGGGGAGTTCACCGGCGAGAACGTCTGCGAAGGAGGCGAGGCGCTCGGGGTCTTCGTGGTGGTGCATGGAGTCCTTGGCAGGGAGGGGGTGGTGTCAGCGGCGCGGTCCGGCGGCCACGGGCGGGGGGACCGGGATGGCGCGCGGTGGAGGTGGGCAGGCACACACGGCGGACCGTTCGCGTTCGTCAGTGGGGACCTCTTGGGTGCACGCGACGCGGCTGGGGTGCGGGGCGTGGCGGTCGGCGAGGTCATTGCGCGTGTGCACCAGGTCGGTGCAGACGACGGCGAGGCGCTCCTCGGCGAGGTAGCGCAGCCGTCGCGCGGTGTACGGGGCCGTCGATGCGCCAAGGCCGTCGTGGAACTCAGCTGCGGCAGTGAGGACTTGGCCGACGGCATCGAGGATGCCGTCGCAGGGGGCAGTCAGCTCGGTCAGGATCTCAGCGACCTCCTCTGTGGTGGTCGCCTGTCGGATCCGGTCGGCGAGCTGGGCCACCGAGGCACCCAGCGGCTCGTACTGGGCGGGCCGACGGTCGGTGTCGAAGACCGGGTCGCAGTCGACGTGGTAGCCGACCGCCCGCAGCCGGGCCACGGCTTCGGTGGCCAGGCGGTTCTCCTCTTCCTGCGCCAGGCCGGCGGGAGCGCGGTGGTAGGTCTCGTGGAGGCGGTGGACGGGCACGAAGCCCGCCCGTTGAAGCACGCTGTGGGATCCCGGATCGCCACCGCGGGCAAGCACTTCCTCGGAGTGCGGGTCGCGGCGGATGGTCAGGGCGCGGTCGGCCAGAGGTAAGGGGAAGGTTTCTCCTAAGGTGAGTGCCGGGCATAGGCTCGTGCGGCCGGTACCACTTGCGCTGCGGTCGACCGCTTGGAGCGGGTGGTCAGACGGGCAGCGGTGTCATCGAGGTCCTGCTGGATGCCGTAGATGCGACGGGCGATCAGCTCCAGCTCGTGCGCGGTGTCGGGACCGGTGCATGGCTGGAGAGATGCGCGGTACGCCGTGTGCTCGATGAGGCCGCGCACGGTGGCCAGCGGACCGGACCGCTCGTCGGTGAGTTGGGCGAGGACGGTGGCGAGCTGAGCGGACGCGGTCGGCACGACCCTGGCCACCTGCCGGTCGTCGGATGCGGACGTGACGGTGGTGACGCGCAGGTCCTGCTCGATGCGGCGGGCCTGAGATGCCAGCCGTCGCAGCAGGTCGGCTGCCAGGCGTGCTGGCCAGAACGACGAGGTGCCCCTGGTGGCCTGGGTCCGTGCGCGCGCCAGTGTGGAGGCGCGGCCGGGGCGGCGGAGAGGCAGTATCACCGGCCGCCCCGGGCGTCAGCGACATGGACGAGCTGGCCGAGCGCCGTGGTGGTGTACCACCCGCAGTCGATGACCGCGTCGGCGTGGTCGGCGTACTTCGGCAGCAAGTGACCCCCCATGGCGCGGAGGTAGATCATGCAGGCCGGGCAGCGGCGCGAGAGGTGCACGAGGTAACGCGGGTGCGCGGTGATGAACGTCTGCGCTCCCCCGTTGGGGTCGCGCAACCGCCAGCCGTCCTCGTCGGTCGGGGTGTGCCAGGAGGGGGCGACGACCTGCATCGCATCCCCCCACAGCTCGGCCCCCGCCACACCCTTGATGACCACGACCTGGTCGCCGGCCTCGAAGTGCCCATGGGTGATGTCCCGACAAGGGGTGAGGGGATCGGGTGTCGGTGCGAAGGCCGGGGTGGACGGCGGGGTCCAGGACGGTGGGAGCATGCGGATCCTTCCACGCTGTGCGTGTGGCGGCGGGAGGATCAATGGTCCGCAGGATCGCCGGTTTGGCTAACCGGCGATCTGCGGCTATGTTCCGCCCGGTTCGACTGAACCGGTTGCCTGTCCCCCGGTTCTGCGGCACCGCGGCGTCTTTGGAGCTGAGCAGGCCGGAGTCGCCTGTGCTGTGATGGTCGCTGTCCGCCCGCGAACCTGTCCGTAGTCCACACGTAGGTGCCGGCTGACGTCTCGGCGAGCTGCTGACCACGGCGCACCCCGGCACAGAAGACCTACACAGTCACTCTCTGTGGCGCACGTCACATCGACCTTGTTGGTATGGCGATCTGTGGCGGGACTCGTTCGTTGGGATCGATGCTTGACGCCTAAGGCGTGCAGAAAAGGGCGCGTGACCTGCGGAGTTCTATCCGGCCCAAAGCTGGCATTGTTTTCGATGTCGGGAGGGCGGTATTCGCTAATTTACCCACCGGAGGGGGCGGTGCGGCAAGTTATACGCGGTATTCCTCGCCGGGTGGTGAGATGGCCCCTGTCGCAGGTGGTACGTTAAGCCTGCCCACCTTTTCCGGGGGAGACTCACATCGGGAAGGGGGTGAAGGACGTGGAGAGTGCTGGTCAAGATGCGCTTGAGGAGCCGGAGCGGCCCTCGTTCTGGCGTCGCCTGCGGGCGCACCGGAATCGATGGCTGGAGGCGGTGGAACTCGTAGCGCGGCTCGGCCTGGTCATCGTGGAAATCGCCCATGTGATCGGGTTGTAGCGGGCTTGGCCAGGACGTATTGCCGGGAGCCCGCCGCGTGCGGCGGGCTCCCGCGTCGTCCACGCCGACCCGGATGGGGTCTGTCGCTGCTTGGACGGCTCGGCAGGCCCCGTCCTCGTTGTGGATGACGCTTAAGACTCTACCACTGAAATTGATTCCGCCGGGGATCCGCGAATTTTCTCTCGGTTGGCTTTTCAGTGATCCTGTTTCGATGTGATTTCATTTGGTGTTGAATCTGATCGCAAATCTTCGCTCCGGGGTTTCGTTGTGCTTCTGTCGATCGAAATATTCGGCGGGATAATTTGGTTCATCACCCGTTTGGGTGGCTGGGCTGGAAAGTCGGCTGTCGGGCCCTGAGGAATTTGTGAGGCGCTGGCGCGTAGGTGTTTCACCGGCAGCGCGTCTACCAGAACCTTCTTCCCGCAGGTTGAACCCCTGCTCAAGCCGGCGCTCCGATGCGCCGGGTGCCGACAGTCCCCAGCGCCTCTCCGTCAAAGTTGATCAGCCATTCGGGTGAGGGTCGCCCAAATCCGCACCGGCCTGGCATCGCGGAGTGGGGGTCAGCGGAACGGGTTCTCCGTGCCGCGATCGTGTTCCGTCGCGGCGTCGAGGAGTTCGAGCAGGTCGGCACCGTCTGCGTCGCGCTGGTCGATCCACCAGCCAGCCCGGGTGATGGTGCGGGCCTTCTCCTCCAACTCCGCCCAGTCAGCCTCGTCCCAGGTGCCTTCGACGACGAGCGCGGTGTGCGCAGCGCACATCAGTTGACGGCGAGAGCGCTCGCCCCAGTCCAGGGCCTTCTCGGGGCCTTCCAGCAGCGGCATGTCGAATCTCTTGGCCCACTCGGCGGCGGCCCGCAGTTCCTCGGCCCGCTTGGCGGCGAGCCATTCCTGCTTGGAGGCGGTGTCGTTGCTGCGGGTGGCCTTCCAGCAGTCGGTGCAGTCCCGTCCGCCGAGCCAGCGGGCGAACCCGGCCCGCCGGTCGGCGGCGCGGTCGGACAGGTCATGGATGACTTCGTGGCCGCAGGCGTGCTCGACGGTCCACTTCGTGCGGACAGCCATAGATCGATCTCCTTGAGCGGGTCGTGTGTGAGTGAAGGTGCAAGGGGCCCGCCGAATCCGCGGGCGGCCCTACGCTCGGCGGGTGACGGCCGTGCTGCGGGGCGGCGATGCGGGAGGTGTGGTAGTCAGGGCGGGACGGGGCCTTATCCGCGGTGGTACCGGGGTGCGGTATGGCGGCAGCACGCCGACCGTGGCGGCGAGATCCTCGGCCGCGTCGTGCACCTCGCGGGTGAGGAAGGCGAGTTGCCGGCCGAGGGCGTCGAGCCGGGCGCCGAGCTGCTGCCCGCGGACGGTGTCCAGGGCGTAGGAGAAGCTGGCCGCGGTATCGAGAAGGCGCTCCAACCGGACCAAGGGACCGGATTCATAGCCTTGCTGCGTGGCGGTGAGCAGGGCCTCGGAGACCTCGCCGGCGGTGCGGGCCTCGATGACCTCCTGGAGCAGCTCCTGCACTGGCCGCTCGGGCATGGGCTCGGGCCGGTCAAAGCGGGACGCGGCGTCCGGCCGCAAGACTCCGGGAGGGACTGCGCGAGGCAGGGCCTGGCTGGCGGCCGATTCGTGGTCGTAGTGCCCGATCACCTCCCAGCCCGCCGTATCAAGGTCGCCCGCCAGGGCGATGACGGTGGAGGTGTCGTCCTGGACCAGATAGGCGAGTGTGATGAGGCGGCCGTCGGCCGCGTACCAGGACTCGATCGGGTCCAGTTCGCCCCGCCGTCGGGCAGCGCGGGCCTTCTCGGTCCACAGGCGTTTGTCCTCGCTGGACAGTTGGGGGCCGTGGTGATGGTGCTGGTCGGCGAGGTCGGCTGCGATGGAGCCGTAATCGGCCCAGAAAGCCAGGTGCGGCCACACGGTCGTGAGCTGCTCGCGTTCGCCGGCCGATCCGGGTGCGGCGGGATGGTCCAGCACGCGGGTGATCTCGGTGTGGGAGGCGGCGAGGGCATCGAGCAGGTCACGCCAGGCCGCAGTGTGGGGGGCCGAGGGCAGTTGGTCGAGGTTGCGGCGGGCCGCGTGAAGCAGCTGGTGGCCCTGCTCGGCGACGTGCGTGGCGTAGGTGGCGAGGGCAGCTCGGGTGCGGCGGCTCCGGGCAGCCGCGGAAGCGCCGTGGTGGACAGTACGACCATAGCGGTCCCGGGTGGCGTCCAGTGCGGTCTCGCTCTCACGGTCGATGACCGCCATCCGCAGCCGGAAACCGCGTGCCCGCTCGGCGAGCTTCGCCGCGCTGGGCGTGGTGGTGTCAGAGATCGGGTTCTCCTGGCGGAAGGTTTCAGTGGCGGGGTGGCCGGCTGGGCGGCGCTTGGGCGGTCATGGCCGGCGGCCGTGCTGGCGTGGCCGGAGCCTCCTGGCCGGGTGGGTGAGGGCGCAGGTCGGGGTCGAGGTGCACGGGGTAGCGGGCGGCGGTGAGCATGTCCGCCGCGCAGGCCGCGTGCTCGTTCTCCCAGCCCTGGCCCAGGTCGAACGGCAGCCGTATCCAGTGCCCGCGCAGGGCCGGCAAGAAGAGGAACCCGGCTCGGATCAAGATGTCCCGGGCGAACGCGTCGATCGTTCCGGTGACTTCGACCTCGCCACCTCGCCCGCGGGTGATGCGGATCGTGTCACCGCCGACTGTCATCGGGAGCGTCCAGTCGGCAGGTGAACGGTCGGGGCGTAGGTGGGCTTCGGCGGGATCGGTCGCGCAGCCGGTGCGGTGGTGGTCGGCGCCACACGGCGTTGGGGGGAGCGCATGGCCGCGGCCTGTGCGATGCGGGCGCGACGATCCGAGACAGCGTGGCGCCGGACCGGACGCGGCGCATCGGCCGGTGCGTCCGGGTCCAGGCCCATGTCGGCGGACACCGAGTAGCCCTGGGCCCGCAGGTCGCGGACGGCTTGGCGGGTGCGGCGCGGACCGTCACGCTCGGGCTCGGTGAGGCGGAAGAGCCCGGGACGGTCAGGGATGGGCTCGAACTGCTCCCGGCTGAGGAACCAGTGGGCCAGGTGCGCGGGCATCGTGGCGGTGAAGGAGGCGACGAAGCCGTGCTGGGGATGAGTGCCGAAGGCGAAGTGAGTACCAGGGTCCAAGAAGGTCGGGTCTCCTTAAGAATCGGGTGCCGTCAGCGGTGGCGTGCCTGGCCTGGCGGGTGCCGGCGGGGCGGTTGAGGAAGGACGGCAGTGGGGCGTGGGCGAGGGGAGGCAGCGCGGGCCTGGCGCAGAAACCGGCGGCGGTGGGCGAGCCAGGTCTCGATGGCCGGCCCGGTCTGCGCGTAGTGCTCGGCGCGAGCCAACGGAACGCCGCTGCTCAGGTCCTCGCGTACCTGCTGCGCGGTGAGGAGCGCGGCGGCGAGCTGGTCGAGCACCTCGGCGTCCTGCGGCCACAGGCTGGTCGCGGGACGGCACTGGTCGAGCAGCGCCGGGGCGTGGTCCAGGACGGTGAGGAACTCCCGCCACGCGTTGTCCAGAAAGCCGCCGGCCGCCGTGGTGAACACCGGCGGTTCGGCCCCCAACGCCCCGCCGGGCTCGGTGGCGATCCGCAGTTGCTTCCAGAAGTCCCACTCCGACTGGATGAGATCGAGGGCCTCGGCCACCTGCGCGATCCGGCGCTCGTGGACGGCGCGGTCGTAGGCGGGCAGGTACCGCAGGGTGATCACCTGCGCGGCGCGGCCAGGGAACGGCGACAAGGTGACGCTGCGAGGAGCGTACGGATCGTCGAACCCCTCACCGAACGGCTCGGGCGCGAACGCGCCGACGAGGTAGCCCGGTTGATGGTCGGGGCGTTCGACGAGGAGCAAGGTGGTGCCCGAGACCGGGTCGGTGAGGGTGGCGGCGTAGGGGATGCGGTGGGTCCGCACGACTCGGGCGAGTTCGCCGCTGTCCCACAAGTAGGGCACGAGGTCTTCCTGCCACACCGGGTGGGAGTAGATCTCGACCTGCGTGTCCCACTGGCCGGGCAGGCAACGGGCGATGTCCTGGGCGGCATCACTGATGAAGCGCCGGCTGCTGGCCGTCACCTGTATCCCGCGCGCCTCGGCACGCTGGGCCAGGTGGGCCAGGGTGCTTCTGGCCGCCGCCTCGTCCGCGTGGGTCACGCGGTACACCCCGGCCTCGCCCCGGCGGAACCCGGCATCGTTCAGCGCGCCTTCTGCGGACTTGTACTGCTCGCCGGTCACGATGGCGACGACGCCGGAATTCCGGCTGTAGGCGAGCGTGATCTGTGCGTCAGCCACTCAGGACCTCACGGTGCAGGAGTGAGCGCAGGCTGCGGCCGTACTGCCAGGCGTGCTCGCGGGCAGCGTTCTCCAGCTGGTCGTATCCCGGCTGGGCGGTCATCTGGCCGGGGTGCTTGCGGTAGCGGTAGACGGGCAGCGGCAGCAGGATCCCGGACGCGAGGCTGGTGATGCCGACGGCCGTCATGTAGTCCTCGCCCTGGACGAGGCCGCCCATCGGGGCCGCGCGCACCAGCTCGGTGCGGGCCAGGATGGTGGTCGGTCCGATGGGGATGGTGTCGGCCGGTGAGCGCCAGTACGTCCATACATCCCCCGCCTCGTGCCGGCCGGGCGGCGCCGGGCACCGCCACAGCGTGGTGGTGCCGTCGGGGTGGAGGTCCTCGCTCCACCCGGCGCACCAGCCCACCCCCGCCTGCTCCAGCGCGCCGAGCCGGGCGGCCATCGCATGGTCCGGAAACAGGTCGTCGTCGTCCGCCCAGTTCACGTACGGGGTGCGGACGAGGTTGAGGGCGAGGTTGCGGGCGGAGGCCGCGCCGACGGGCCGCGGCACAGACAGGGTGCGCATTCGCGGATCGCTGGCCAGCGCTGTCGGCAGTCGTTCGGGGCCGACGCCGTCGAGGGCGATGACGGCCTCCCAGGGCACGGTCTGCCGACAGAGACTGCGGTGCATGGCGGTCAGGAAGCCGAGGCGGTCCTCGCGCAGGCGAGTGGCGATGACGACCGTGATCAGGGGGGTGGGCAGGGCGAGGTCTCCAGTGTGCGGGGGCTGGTGGGTTAGCGGCGGGCGGCCGTGCGGGGCTGTGGCGAGGCTGCGGCCCGAGCGGTCTGCGGGGGCCGGGCCGTCGGCGTGGAGGTGGCGAGCGGGGAGGGCGTGGGCGCGGGCCAGTGCGCCGGATGGTCGCTGAAGCGGGTGCGGGGGTCGGTGTCCCAGCCGATGACCGGACCGGCGTCGGCGTAGGGCACGCTGATCACTTCGATGCCCTCGGAGCGGAGGACATAGCCCCACTGCACGTCCTGGTCCGCGGCGGTCTGTTCCGTGACCGTCATACGAACCGGCGGGGAGCCGTCTGGGGTGATCAGGTGGTCGAGGGTGCGGCTGGGCCACTGCTCGCCGCCGGTAAGCGCCGTGACGACCTGCGGTGGCGCGCCGGCGAGGAGGTCGGTGCCCAGCTCGTCCCAGCCGACGGCCACGCCATCGACGAGGTGCTGGACCATGACCTCGACGTCACCTTCGAAGCGGTATCGGAAGGCGGCGAGGAGCAGAGGCAGCTTCGCGCTCGGCTGGCCGTCGAGCTGGACGTAGATGCCGTCATAGCCGCTGGTGGTGGGGCGGGCGATGAAGGAACGGGTCGACAGAAGGAGAGCCTCCGGAGATGGGGGTCAGCGGCCCGGGGCCGTGCCGGTGGGCGGTGCGCCAGGCGGTGCGGGCGGGAGGCAGCGCGCAGTGCGGCCCGGGGCCGGGCTGGGCGGGGGCGGTGTCGGGTCGTACTCGGCGCGCAGGATCGCCAGGTCCGCTTGGTGGCCGAGGGCCAGGGCCGACAGACTGTCGCTGGCCGCCTTCATCAGCATCTTGGGCGGTGAGCCCAGCTCCGCTCCGCGGTTCTGGCCCCGCCACCGGGCGGCGGCCACAAGGTATTCACTTACCGCTTCGAGCACGGGTGCGGCGGCGTCCAGCAGGCGCTGGGTAACCGCACTGGCCTGCGCGGGGATCTCGGCGGCGGCGAGGGCATCGAGATAGGGGCCGAGGTCGGGCGCTGGCAGCGGCTGCTCGGGCAGCGGGTGCTCGGCCACGAACGGCTCGGCGTCCCGCCTGGCCCACCGCAGCAGGTCGCGGTCGGTGGCGATGCCGTAGCGGGCGGCGGCGATCTGGTCGCCGTCGCGGCCCACGTTGTCGTACAGCTCGAAGTCGGGATCTCGCAGGGTCAGCTCCTAGAGGGAGAAGTCGGGCCCGGTGGGCTTGGCGTCCGTGCGGCGGCAGCCGTAGCCCAGCAGGCTGGAGGGCTTCGGCATGGCCGGGACGGCGGCGACGTCCGAGCAGGTGAAGGTGTAGGTGAAGGCAGGGGCTGGGGCGTTCAGCCACGCGCGGTCGATCTTGTCCGGCACGATCTGAAGTCCCGGGGCGGTGACGGCGTCGTGCTGGGTGTGCGTGTGGGAAAAGATCACGAGCGCGCCGCTAGCTGTCTTCAGCGCGTACGCATCGGGGAACTGCGTATCGGCAGATTCGAAGCGGGTGGTGCCGCGTGTGCCAAACTTGCGGGTCGTCTGGTCGTGGACCTTGATCTGCCGCCGGGATGCCTCGGTCGTGGTGAAGACTTTCTTCCCGGTCTTCTCGCCTCCGGTGGCGAAGTTGTCCGCGATGGCTGTGCGCAGCACGCCAACCGGTGCGGCGAGCGTGGTGGAGGAGGCGTGGACCGCGGTGGCGTAGCCGTCCTTGTCGAGGGTGATGCCCGGCAGCTGCTCGGGATCGTCGATGTCGACGGCCGCGACCATCTCCCAGCGCTTGGCCTTCGTGTTCTCCGCCAGGACCAGCATGCGGGCGTACTGCTTCTTGCTGCCGGAGCGCGTGACGGCGGCGAACCAGCACTGCTGGCCCGGCTTAACACCGAACCAGCACTGCTGGCCCGGCTTAACACGCGGGATGTAGACATCTGTTGCATCGAGGTCGTACGACCACGGCCGGTACGGCTCACGGTCCGACCTCGGCAGGGTCGCCTCCTCCTTGAAGTCCGCGGACGACATCGCGTACAGCGGTCCGTCCTCGATGGTGTCGAGGAGCTTGGTGTCGCCAGCGGCATTGGCCTTGTTGTTGCTCTTTGAGTAGCGGGCGATCTGGGCCAGCGCCTCGTGCTTCGCCAGCGCCGGCTCGGCGGCCGGCGTGGGCTGCGTGGTGCGGTGCCGGGTGGCCGTGGTGCTGTCGTGGGTGTTGCTGCAGGGGGAGCAGGCGGACGCGGTCAGCGCGACAGCCGCAGCGGTGAGCAGGAGTGCGGTGCGGCGGACAGAAGTGTGCAGGGGAATGGGGACACTCCGGGGTCGGGATTCAGAGGGTGCGGGTCGGGGCGGCCGTCGGCGGTGCTGTGGCTGGCCGTATCGATCGGACGTCGGCGGCAATGCGCAGGTGCTTGGCAGCACGGGCGAGGTGCGCGCGGCTCTCGGCGAGGTGGTCTACGAGGTGCTGGTGCGCGGTGGCGACGGCCCGGTTGCTGGCGCGGCTGGAACCTTGGTGGCTGAGATCGGCGAGGATGCCGAGGCAGTGGATGGCACCGCCTAGAGCGGCGAGTGCGGCTCCGGCGGGTTCAGCGGCATGGGCGAGGGCGAGTGCGGTGCGGCGCTGGGACGGCGTGACCCGGTGCGGATAGCGGGCAGTGGCCCGGTGGCGGAAGGCGCTTTCGCCGGCCAGGTAGCCCAGCAGTCGGGCCAGGTGCCGTACTTCATCGTCCAGGATCTCGCTGAGTCCGGGGCCCGGATGGACCTGGTCAGGAAGCGGGAGATGGTCGGCCACGGTGTTGATCCGGTCGGCTACGTCGTGCAGCAGCATCTGCTGGTCGGGATCGGAAAGCGACGGTGTTTGCACTGGGAGGCCCGGTTCTACCGCCGGGCGGCCGGCTGCCTCGCACCGGTCGGTGCGCCCAGCTTCGGTGCTGCTGTGCGGGGCGGACGGGATGGCGTGGGGGCGGCGTGCCGGAAGTTGACGCCGATGCCTTGGGCTGTGAGCTGGCGGACCGCGCTCTGCAGCAGCAGGGCTTGCGCCTCGGTGGTGTAGGAGGCGGGCAGGACGAACGCCGCCTCGTGCGGGCTGTACTGGAAGTAGCAGCCGTACAGCACGGTGCGGGCTTCGGTGGGCACGCTGACGGACGGGGCGCCCACCACGCCGTCGGGGTACCAGATCAGTGTGAGCGCCTCGGTGACCTCTGGCGCGGCGGCCCGGTGCGGTGGGTCCGGCTGGTGGAGGGTGTTGCGCCGGACCGCGTTCAGGGCTTCGGCGTAGCGGGGCAAGGCACGGCGGGCGACCTGGGCGGCGGCACGGACCGGATCGTCGGGGACGGCGATGCCGTTGGGCTCCTCCACCCCGCGGAAGTGGTGCGGTAGCACACCCTCGGGCTGGAGGGGCGCTACCAGGTACTGGCGGGGGTAGCGGGGGCGCGGTATCACGCAGAGCTGTTCGCCGGCTGGCCCGTCGAGGAAGGCGGTCGGCGGGTCCCAGTCGAGCAGGGCCGAGTGGGTCGGCCCGCAGTCCCAGACCCGGTCTGCGACATGCGGCTGGTCGTGGGGCGGCGGGAACCCGGTGTACCGGCGGTGCCACTGCCCAGGGAGGCGCGCCGCGAGTTCGGTGGCGAAGGTGCTGAGAGTCTGTGAGGACAGGTGGCTACTCCTGGGGACGGAAGGGGGGCGCCAGGGCGGGAACGTCAGCGGCGGGACCCGGCCGTGTGCCCTGGGGCGGTGGGGCCCGGCGAGGTGGTGGCCGAGGGCGACGTCGTGCGTGTCGGTTCTGCGCTCGTTGTCGGTGGCGCGTAGTGGGCGCGCAGGTTCTCCAGGTCGGCTTGGGCCACCTTGGCCAGGGCGGTTCGGATGCTCAGGGCGGCTTCGCGCAGCAGGCGCACGGACTGGGGCGTGTGCCGGTGCTCGGTCCCGGCCCACAGGGCTACGGCGATGAAGTGGCTGGCGATGTGGTCGAGTGCGGGTGCGGTGGCGGCGACCAGCTGGTGGGTGATGGCGCTGACCTCCGCTGGTGTCTTGGCCGCGGGGAGTGCCTGGAGGTACGGCGTCAGGTCCGGCAGGGGGGCGGGCTGGTCCGGCAGCGGGTGGTTGGCCAGGAAGGTCTCGGCTTCGCGGCGGGCCATGCGATATAGGTCGCCGGGTGGAGCGGGGCCGTCGGACTGTGTGGAGGGGTGTGGCGACAAGGAGTCTCCGGTGCGGTGGGCGAGGTCGTCCAGTCAGTGCATGCGGGCATCGGTGTCGAACAACGCCAACTCATCACTGTGGAGAAGGTGTTGGACGATGAAGGATCTGCTGGCCACCTTCCACAGGCCACGGCCGCGGTTGAGGTGGGCGATGGCGTCGACTTCGACGGAGGTCAGGCCGAGCAGGGAGGCGGCGGCGTGGAGCTGGTCGGTTTCCTGCCGGTAGATGATGCGGGTGGAGCAGTCGGCGAGGAGGCCCTCGGCGAGCGCCCGGCCCTGTGATCCGGCGTCGCCGGCGGTGAGCAGGTCGGACAGCCGGTGGATGACCATGAGGTTGGCGATGCCGAGTCCGCGGGAGAGTTTCCATTGGGCCTGCATGCGCTGTAGTAGGCCGACGTGGCGCATCAGGCGCCATGCCTCGTCGTAGACGATCCAGCGCCGGCCGCCGTGCGGGTCGGTGAGGGCGGACTCCATCCAGGCGGAGGCGCAGGTCATGGCGAGGACGAGGGCGGTGTCGTCGCCGGATCCGCCGAGCCGGGACAGGTCGATGGTCAGCATCGGCGCACGCGGGTCGAAGCGGACAGTGGAGGGCGCGTCGAACATGCCTGCGAGGTCGCCGTGGACCAGGCGGCGCATGGCGTGGGCGAGGTCACGGGCGGCCTCGCCGAGGTGTCCGAACATCGTCCCGGTGGCCTTGTCGAGCTGGGCCGGGTTGTTGAGGGCGGCGGCGACGTCGCCGAGCAGCGGCGTGCGGCCAGTGCCGGTGGCGCGGCTGACTGCGGCGTCGAGGGCGACGTCGAGCGCGGTGTGCTCCATCGGCAGCAGGTCCCGCCCCAGGACGGTCCGGGCCAGGGAACCGAGCAGGAGCAGGCGCCTTTTGCGGATCTCGCCCTCCCAGTCGGCCTCGGTGATGCTCTCCGGGCGCGGCGCCGCGTCCAGGGGATTGAGGCGGCCGGGCAGCCCGGGACCGAGGGCGACGGAGGTGCCGCCCAGCGCCTGGGCGACCGGCGTCCACTCGCCCTTCGGGTCACAGGGCACGTAGACCCGGTATCCGAAGGCCACGGACCGCAGGGCGAACGACTTCGCGAGAGCGGACTTGCCCTGGCCGATCACGCCGGCCAGCAGGATGTTGGGGTTGGTGAAGCCCTCGATGCGGCCGTAGAGCGCGAAGGGGTCGAAGACGAAGGATGCTTCGGCGTGGACGTCGCGTCCGATGTAGATGCCCTCGGCGCCGAGCCCGCCTTCGGCGAGGAAGGGGTAGGCGCCCGCCGCGATGGCGGTGGTCATGCGGTGGGCGGGCAGCTTCAGCCGGTTCCCTCGGGCGGACGCCCGTCCGGGGCGCCCGCCGGGCGGATAGACCGGTGCAGGCGTCTCGTGCTCGTCCGGTGCCGGGCGTGTGGCCGGGTGGGCGGCTGTCTCGGCGCGTGCCTTGGCGGCGGCTTCGGCGAGCTGGCGGCGGGCGGCGCGCCGGGCGGCGCGGTCGGTGCCGTGCGGGGTGAACAGCGGGCTGGCGGAGGCGCGGCGGGCGGGCCGGTGGTTCATCGGGGGCCCTCGATTCGGCGGATGGTGCTCATTGCATGCACGAGGTGGTGTGCGGTGCGCGGTGCAGGTCGGTGGGGGTGGTCTTACGACGGACGATGTGCCCGGCGGTGAGATGGCGCTGGCAGATGGTGAGGAAGGGCGGCCCTTCGGGGAGCTGCCCGGGGTGGTCGCACTCGGCGGAGTCCGCGGATGAGGTCGGCAGAAGGTGGAAGGCCGCGTGGATGTCGGTGGTGGCCTGCCACAGCCGGGTGCGCGCCTCAGCAAGGTGTCGTCCAGCTGCGGGATGCGGGGGCCGTGCCGCCTCGGCCAGCTGGTCGAGGAGCCGGTGCAGTTCTGTGAGGTGGGCGTGGAGGGTGTCGAGGTGCGTCCGATCCGGGAGATGCGCAGGCGCGGGGTGGCTGAGGGCGCGGATGTGATGGCGGACGCCCGCGGTGGCAGCACGCAGATAGGGGTGCGAGTCGGGCTCGCTGGGACGGATCTGGGTCAATGGGAGGTCCTTGCCGCCGGGGAGGCGGGAGCGGAGACCAGGGGCGAGCTGGTCACTGGAACGGAGAGGCGGGCGCGCGAGGTTCGGGTGACGCCGGTCAAAGGCAACGCAGCGGCTTCTTGCTCGTCGCGCAGGTCCACGTATTCGCCGCGCGTCGGGAGGCCGGGATGGCTCTGCTCCGGTAGATAGATGATGTCCGCGCCCCGACCGTCAGGGGCCCCGGCGTCAGCCAGGTACCACTCATGCCAGCTGGGAAGGCCGGCCAGGATGCGGGCGGCGTCATCGAGGTTCATGGCGTTGACGACGAAACTTCTGGGGGCTTCCCCGGCGTACCGCTCCTGGCCGGCAAACGTCAGCGTGAAGGGGCTTGGCGCTGGCGGGCCGAGGAGGTGGGCGAGGCGGTTTCGTACGGTGTCGAGGTGGTCACTGGCCTCGATCGCCGTGGTGATACGGGCGTCGTCGTATTCGCGCAGCTTCTCCTCGATCACCTCCCCTTCGGCGTCACGGTACTGGTCGAGGACGGCGCGGTGGCGGGCGGCCAGCTCCTCGGAGGAGGTCAGCAGGGCCTGCAGTTCGCGGAGGAGACCGTCGCGGTCGTTGATCGGTGTCAGTGCGGTTCCGGTGGCTTAGAGGGTGGTGCGGGCAAGGGGGAGTGCCGCGACGGCGAAGGCGTCGGGCTGCTGGTACCAGAGCCTGCGCAAGTCGACGCCTGCGGTGACGGCGGCGGTCTCGATCTGTGCGCAGGCGGCGTCGAGGGCGGCGTCGGTGTCGGCGGTGACGGTGATCAGGCCGGTCAGGGCGACGTCGGCGTGCCCGGCGATCAGCTGGCGCTCGCGGGTTTTGACGTCGGCGTACTCGATGGAGTCCTCTTCGCTGTCGACTTGCCCGCGTCGAGCGCGTTCGGAGGCGTCGGCGATGATCGCGGCCTTCTTGCGCTGGACGTCGCGCAGCGCGGACTCGAGCCTCTGTGGGACATAGGTGAGGGAGAGGGTGCGGCGCACGCCGGCGGTGAACATCAGGCCGTGCAGGAAGCCTGCGCCCATCTCGGTGCGCGGCCAGTTCTCCACCCAGTAAGTGGTGTGACGGGCGGAGTCGGTGGCGACGCGGTCGTACTCCTCGACCTGGACGACGGGCCCGGCGGCGGCCGGGTCGGCTTCCGCGCGGCCGGTCGGTGACCACTGCTGGAGCGCGGCGAGCGCCTTGGGGTCGTAGGCGGTGCGCACGACGGCGGCGATCTCCCGCGCGGACAGCCACCCGGTGATCATCAGCCCGGCGTTCCGGGCGGCCTGGGCGATCGAGGCGGTGGTCTGTTCCATGACGGTGAACGCACCGGGCAGTCCGCCGCCGGCCTGGGAGATGAGGCGCTTGGCGGCCTTGAGGTCGAGAGAGATCGCCAGGTACGTCTCGTGCGGGGCGGCGGCCGGTCCGGCCGAGGCAACCAGGTCTGCGTACACCTGCCCGGCGACCGGTGCTTCGGGCCGGCCGTGCTGGGCCCAGTGCCGGGCCAGGGTGTCACCGGAGTCGGGGACGGTGCGTTCCAGGACCTGCACGGTGGCGACGTGCCCGGTGCGGGCAGTGCCCGCGAGCGCACGCCCCCACCCATTGACGTTGTGGTTCTGCGTGGCCGGGTCGAGCAGGGCGAAGGCACGGCTGCTGACGCGGGCGACAGCGGTGAGGGTCTGCTGGTGCGGATCGTGGACGGCGGCAGCGCCGTTGGCGGAGTCGCCGGGAGTGACGACCTTCAGGGAGGCCGCCGTGCCGGGCAGGTGGAGGATGCCGTCCTGGCGGGGCCGGGTGACGGGCCGGGCCAACCACAGGGTCTGTCCACTATGACGGCGCCAGGCGAAGCGGGCGACGATCGGGGCCCAGTCGATCAGTGAGCGGCCCTGCCGACGAACGGCGACCAGGACGGCCACCGCCGCCCACAACGGGGACAGGGTGATGGCGCCGAGCAGCCCGGTGGTCAGGACCGTGACCAGGAGCAGGGCCAGCGCGGCGGAGACGAGGACGAGCTGGTGAAGGGTGAGGCCGAGCAGGATGCCCCGGCGGCTGCGGTGCGGGAACTTGACGGTGGCCGGGGATACGGCGAGGTCGGACAAGGAGGATGCTCCTGGAGCGAGGGCCCGGGGACGGGAAGGACCGTGAACCTTCCCGCCCCCAGGAATCGGGCATCGGGCAGGAGATCAGAGACCGGTCGCGGGCGGCGGCGGTGAGGCCGGGCCGTTCGCCGCGGAGTTCGTACCGGCGGTCTGGCCCGCGGCGGGCGGGGCGCCCTGTGGCGGCGGGGTCGTGGTCGGGGCAGCGGACTGCCATCCGCCGCTCTGGCCAGCGGCTGCGGCACCTTGGCCGAATCCGCTCGGACTGGGGGTGCCTGCGCTGGTCGGGCTGCCGCCCATCTGGCCACTGGTGTCGTCAGCGACGTGGGTCGGCGGCGGCTGGACGGCCTGCTCCACCCCGGACTTGGCGGAACTGCCACCCGAAGAGCCACCGGAGCCGCCGCCTTGGGCAGAGTCCTGTCCGTTGCCGACCGAGCGGGAGGCGATGTCGCCAGGGAACCCGTCCTGGCCGGGCACCGTGTCCGGCCCCTGCGGAGCTGCTGCGGCTCCGGCCGCGGCACCGCCGGTTCCGGCAGTGGCCGCCATCGCCGCGGCCTTCCGGCCCGCGCGCTCGGCGTGCTGCCTGGCCAACTGCGCGCCGGCTCCGCCGGCACGATGCAACGTTTCTCCGTCGGAGCCCTCGGCCGCCCAGTGCACGAACTTGAACGTGGCGTACGGGCACAGCAGCACCAGGATCATCACGACGATGCCTGCGAGGACGTCGGCCAGGGCGGCCAGGCCGTCCTTGGCGTCGGTCTTGCCCATTGCCGCGACGCCGAGGACGAAGACGATCGTCATCAGCAGCTTGCTGGCCACGAGGGTGGCAGTGGCCTCGATCCAGCCCTTGCGCCAGCGGCGCGCGACTTCCCAGCCGCCCCCGGCTCCGGCGAACACGGCGAGGGTGACCATGACCAGGATGCCGACCTTGCGGACCATCATCACGCACCAGTACAGGAAGGCGCCGATGGCTGCCCCGATGCCGGCGAAGACGGCAACGAGCCAGCCGAGCCCGGCAAGTCCTGGCAAGGAAGCGACCTTGACCATGCGGCGGACCGCTGAGGCGATGTCCGTGTGCGCGGCTTGGAAGAGGCCGGCGGACAAGGCATCGGTCACTTCGATCGCGACGGTGGTCAGGGCGATGGCGGCGAACGCGAAGATCACACCGGATGCGGTGCCGGTGAACGCCTGGATCAGGGCCTGGCCGTCGCGGCGGATCGCGGCACGGACCAACTGCGCGCAGAAGGTGGCCACGAGCATGACCAGGCCGATGGGCAGAATCGTCTCGTAGTTGTCGCGGAACCACCCCGCGTTCAGATCGACCCGCGTGGTGGCATCGACGGCCTTGGACGCCAGATCGGCTGCGGACGCGGCGAGTTCACCGGCGCTCTTGGCCATCCAGTCACCGATGTACTTGCCCGGGTCGGAGGCGAAGTCGATGGCCTCGCCGACCGCGCAGACCTTGTCCGCGACGGGGAGATCACAAAACCCCATGAGGACTCCTTTCGGTCAGGGCGCGACGCGCGGGGCGATGGCGACCAGCGAGCAGTCGGCCGAGGGGCGGCACTGGACGGCGAGGGTGGTCGAGCGGTCCTCCGCACCGCCGCCCTTGGCCCAGGTGATCGTCTGCTTGCCGGTGACGGTGACCGCGTAGATGTACGCCTTGGTGATCGCGGCCGGGTCCTCGGACAGAGCCTGTTTGAAGGCGGCAGGGTAGTGGCCTTCGGTGATGGTCGCGGTGGCGTGCTGCTTCTGGTCCGCCATCCGCGACCACAGCACCGGGTCCGGTATCTGCGCCGCGACCGAGGTGAAGTCGCCGTACTCGCTCTCCTTCGTCATCCACGCCTCCATGCCGGCCAGCTGCTGGGCCTGGCTGGTGGTGCGGGTGTCGTAGGACCAGAGCATCTTCGCGGCGGCCTTGGCGAACTCCACCGGGTCGGAGATCCTCGGCGGCCCGGCCACCGGGCCACTCTCGGAGGACGGCTGTCGCGTCGGAGAGGTGGAGCTGTGCGCCGGCGCCGGGACGGGCTGGGCAGCGTGGGAGCGGCTGCTGCGTCCGGCGAAGATGGCCGCTGCGGCAGCCAGGGCGAGCAGGCAGGTCAGGCCGACCGCAATCACGATGACGCGGCGATTCAGCGACCAGCCGAGGCCGTATCCGGGGAGGCGTTTGAGCATCAGTGGACCTGCGACCCCAGACCGGAGAAGAAGGCCACGATGCCGTTGGCGGCGCCAAGCCCGAGGGCTGCACCGGCGGCGACGGTGGCGCCCTTCTTGCCGTTGGCCTCGGCCTGGTGACCACCGGTGTGGTGGCCCCACGCCCAGACCGCGAGGCTGACGGCCAGGGCGCCGACGACCGCGATGATCGCGAACATATTGATGCTGTTGACGACGTTCTTCAGGACGGTCAGGCCCGGCAGGCCGCCGCCTTTGGGGGAGATGCCGGGATCGTAGGCGAGCTGGATGACACGGTCAGCGAGGGGTGACACGGGTATGGAGAGCTCCTTGCGTGCGCAGGCCCGAAGGCCCTGGCGAGAGTTCAGAAAGAGGGGGTGTGCCGAGCGGCGTAAGAGGGGCCGGCGTCAGATGACGCGGCGGGCGGCGAGCACGACCCAGTCCTTGATCGGCGTGATCCGCACCGGCTTGCCAGTCCGGGGAGCCTCAATGACCAAGCCCTCGCCGATGTACATGCCGACATGCTCGGGCCGGGCCGCGGTGCCACGGCTGAAGAGCAGGTCACCGGGCTTGAGGGCCTTCGGCGAGACGGTATTGCCCTCGCCGACCTGGGTATAGGTGGTGCGGGTGAGGGTGATGCCGGCATGTGCGAACGCCTGCTGCATCAGGGAACTGCAGTCGCAGCGGGCCATGGCATCGGGGCCGTGGGGGTTGGTACAGGATCCGCCCCACTGGTACATCGTGCCGAGCTGCTGCATCGCCCAGACGATCGCCTTGCGAGCCCGCGGATCGGTGCCCTTGGGGATCTTGTATCCCTTCGGGACGGCGCCCTCGGGGATGGGCCCGTAGGACGAGCCGTCGGCGGTGTCGCAGCCGGTCGCGGGGGCGGGCTTGTCGTCGGTCTTGCCGGACTCCTTCTCCCCGGAGTCGGGGAAGGTCGCTGCGATCGTCTTCTGCAGAGTGGTCGCCAGCGCTTCCCACTGCGCGTACGCGTTGGGGTAGGCGGACTTCTGCACCGCCTGGGCGGCCTGGGTGACGGTCATCTGCTGCCAGCCGTGGACCTTCAGCAGTGCCTTGTAGAACTGCTCGGAGGCGTAGACGGGATCGTGGATCTGTGCGGCGGTGCCCCAGCCCTGGCTGGGCCGCTGCTGGAACAGGCCGAGAGAGTCACGGTCGCCGCCGCCGAGATTGCGCAGCCGGCTCTCCTGCATCGCGGTGGCCAGCGCCACGATCTGCCCGCGTTGGGGAACGCCGAGGCTGATGCCGGTGGCGACGATGGTCTGCGCGTTCGGGATCTGCTCGCCGGGCAGGTCCAGGTCCTTGATGTGCACCTTGGAGGCGTCCGCACCGTCGAGGATCTTGGTGACCTGATCGGCGATCTTGCTGGTGTCCACGTCGGAGAGGCAGTCGAGCGAAGAGGTGGTGCTCTGGGCGGCTTCGCTGGAGGTGGCCATCATCATGGCGCCACCGCCAAGGAGAAGAGGGGAGAGGAAGACGACGCCGATGCCGGCGGCGAGCCCCTTCAACCTGCGGTGCCCAGGCGCAGATCATAGGTTTCGGGCAGGGGCGGGTAACGAGACGTCATGCAGGCATCCTTCGAGGTGCAGTGTCCGGCATGCCGCGGGAGCGCAGGAAGTGATGGAAAGGGAGCGCAGCGGGCCGGGGGCGGGCGAATCAGGAAGGGCTGCACAGGCGAGTAGCCGCTCGCCGTGCGCGGCCGACAGGTGAGTTAGGTGTACGGGGGCAGGGGAAACCTCCACGAGGCAGAGGGGGGAGTGGGCCATCGGCGGTGTGCGCCGGGCGGTCCAAAAACAGTAGGCCCAGATCGGCCGTTGACCAAAAAGTCGGCGCGAGGTGCCGGAATCCGACCCCTCAGTAGCGCACTTCTTGGTCGTCGGCCGAATCGCGTCTACAGTTTTTGAACTCCCCCTCGCCGTCCCCAGACCATGGCCATTGTTCATGCCCGATTCCCAGCCAATGGGGCTTGCCGACGCGACGGGCATTCCACCACGCACTCCCACCCGAAACGGGGTTCCTCTTTGCCTTTTTCCCTGCATCAGGGCGACGCCCTGAGCGTCCTGTCCAAGCTCCCGGACGACTGCGTCGACGCGGTCATCACCGACCCGCCCTACAACTCCGGCGGGCGCACGGCGAAGGAGCGCACCAGCCGCTCCGCCAAGCAGAAGTACACCTCCGCCGACGCCAAGCACACCCTGGCCGACTTCACCGGCGAGAACATGGACCAGCGCTCTTACGGATTCTGGCTGACGCAGATCATGACCGAGGCCCACCGCCTCACCAAGACCGGCGGCGCGGCCCTGCTGTTCACCGACTGGCGCCAGCTGCCCATCACGACGGACGCGATCCAGGCGGCCGGCTGGCTGTGGCGCGGCGTCCTGGCCTGGCACAAGCCCCAGGCCCGGCCCCAGAAGGGACGCTTCACCCAGAACTGCGAGTTCATAGTGTGGGCCTCGAAGGGCGCCATCGACGGCGCCCGGAACCCGGTCTACCTGCCGGGCATGTACTCCGCTTCACAGCCGTCGGGCTCCCAGCGTCAGCACATCACGCAAAAGCCCGTCGAGGTCATGCGCGAGCTGGTCAAGATTTGCCCGCCAGGCGGCACGGTCCTCGATTTCTGCGCCGGCTCCGGATCCACCGGCGTGGCCGCCCTCCTCGAAGGCCGGGACTTCATCGGCGTGGAGAAGACCGCGCACTACGCGTCCATCGCCGCAGACCGGCTGACGGAAACGATCCGCCAGACACTCGGCCAGGACGACATGGTCCTCACCGCCTGACTCCACCACCCCGCCACATACGAACCCTCGACCGCCGTATTCGGCCGGTGCACTACCGGGCTTTGCCTGTCCTCATCTCTGCGGCACTCAGGAGGTCATTTCTCGCATGTCCGAATCCATCGAACCCAGCGCTGACGGAGAATTGGAGCCGGTGCGCATCCCGGACACGCAGCTGGAGGGGATCGAAGCCAGTGTCCGTCGGCTGATGGAACAGACCGCAGAGCAGGCCCGGCAGCTGGATCATCTCGCTGCCGCTCCGCCCCCTGGGGGTTCGCCGTTCGCGGCGTTCGGCATGCCCGGGTTCGGTGGACCCCCGGCACCGGCTGCGCCAGAGCCCCGGCCCATCCTCGAACTGGAGGGCGAGGCGTACGAGGACGAACTCGACGCCCTATCGGACTGGGTCGACGACTTCCTCCTGCCGATCTACGGGGCGGAGGTCACCACGGCGGCGCCCTGGTGCCTGCAATGGCAGGAGCACAGCGACGTCGTCGCCTGGCTGCATGCCCTGTGGCTGGCTTACCAGCAGCACAAGGACCCCGATGCGGGCCTGGCCGGCATGTTCGTGTGGCACCGCGACTTCCTCACCCACGCCATGGCCGCGATCCGCGCACCCGGCGGCCCCCTGTCCGCCTGCATGACCTCCTCGGACCGTCCCGCGCACCGACTCCTTCCCGGACCGCCCCCCTCTGCCCGTGCGGAGAAGGAGTCCGCCGAGGCGGAAGCGTCCGGGACTGGTGAGTACGAGCTGGCGTCATGAGCGAGGGAAAGCAGCCGGCTTTCGGCCTGAGCTTCGATGCCCGTGCCCTGACCGACCTGCTCCAGGCACCCTCCGACATCCGCGATCTCACCCTCGCCTATCTGCAGGAAGTAGTGAACGCCGAGCGCTTCGGGCTCCGCCTGACCGGCGACCTGGAGGGGTACCGCAAGCTGTTCGTGGACGCCCGTAAGGACTGGCGGGTCGTCTACGGCATCCGCCCGGCGCCCGAGTCCTCGGCGCACCCGCGCGAGATCCACGTGGTCGCCGTACGGCCGCGGGCGGGCAACGACGTCTACGACGAGGTCGGCCGCCGCCTGGGAATGTCCCGCCGACCGCTCAGCGCCCGCACCCACGCGGCACGCTCCCGTTCCCCGCAGCTGGCCACCCGCGGTCCCGTAACCAGGCCGGCACCGCTGCCGTCCGCCATGCCGGGCCTGCCCCGCCCCGCGCAAAGCCCCACCCCGCTTCACACCCGTTGACCCCAAGGAGCCGCCCATCCCCCCCCGAGCCGGAGCCCACGGCTGCCCGGCGCGCTGTATCCCCGCCCGACCCTCGCATCGAGACTGTCACCGGTCACGACGTCGACACCCTGTGGGCCCACCGCGACCGCGGCATCCTCGACGAGACGCACGCCGAGCTGGTCGACCGGCATCGGGAACTGGCCCAGGCCGAGACGGGCGTCACGTTCTACCGCACCCTCCTGCACCGACTGTCCTCTAGGGAGTTCCCCGTCGATGCCGCCCTGTTCGAGCGGATCGACCGCACCGTCGACCACCTGGAGGCCGCCGCAGCATCCCGCGACGCCGCCATGCGGCGGGTGCTCGACGCGCTGGAGCCGATCGAAGCCGCCGCGCAATCAGCTCCAAGTGGCGGAGAGGCACAGATCACTGCGGCTGATCAGGCAGCGCTGCTGGCCATCGCGGCGGCGCCAAGCTCTACGAGCATCTCCTGACCGGTCGGCTGTCGGTGACCACCGCCTCGGGCACCCGCGTCCCCTACGCCGAGCTTCAGCGGCTCCAGTCCGCCGGTCTGGTCGCCCTCGATACCAGCCATCCCGTCCATGCCGGCCAGCCGGTCAGCCTGACCGACACCGGCCGTGCCGCGCTGGCCGCCAGCCGCCGTACGAAGCCGAGCAACGCTTCGTTGCCGACAGCGCGGCCGGGAGCATGGCCGCCCGCTCCGGCACAACGACGCTGACCCGAAAGACCGCATTGCCCACCCACGAACCATCCCCATCCGCCGATCGCTGCGGCCAGCGCGCCTCCCCGGACTTCCGGCTAGATGGCCTCGACGCCGACGAGCAGATGAGCGCGGCGTTCTTCCGTCTCGTCGGCGTGAACGAAGACATGCTCGTCTCACTCGCCGAGCACCACAGCGCCGATGACACCCGCAGCTTCTACGTCCTGTACGACGGTTCGGCAACCTGGGATCACCCTGGTGTGCCGCAGTACGTGGCTCTCTACCTGCAACGAGACCAGCAGAGAAGGACGTTCGATTTCGAGCGGGCGACGTTGCCCCTGCCTTCGATGGCCCAGTCCTGGCTGATCCACCGGGGCTGTCCGCCCGAGTTCATCGCGCTCGCTCCCGAACGGGGCACTATGTCGGCCGACGAGGCGACGCGGGCCTTGGAGCAACGGCTCATGAGGGACGGGGACCACTACGCGCTCGGATGGTCCTACACCCAAGACGACCCGGACGACTGCGTCACGCTCGCGGTGTTGCGGTCCCTGGACGACCGCGCCCCGTCCCCATTCCGCGTCGTGGTCGAGGAAGTCGACATCGAGGCGGGAACGCACACGCTGCGCGAGGGCGGCTTCGCTTCGGTCGAAGAAGCCCTGCAATGGTGTGACAACCGCCTTGGTGGCGTGAGTAAGGCTCTGCCACCGGTCCGACCGACGCCATCACTGTCCCGCCCGGCCCCCGCACCGAAATCGGCGACATCCCGGCCCTCGGGCCGTTCACGCTGAAGCCCAGTTTCCGGTCGGCGCGGCGAAACATAGCCGATGATCGCCGGTTGGCCAAACCGGCGATTCTTCGGACTCTTATACGGCCACCGGGACAACCCCGGGCTCGGCACTCCCCAGTATCCCTTTTCCCTCGTACGGAGGCTCTTTCCGCATGCGCGCAAACCGCATTGCCGTATCCGCCGCAATCCTCGGCGCCCTCGCCCTGCCGGTCGCGGCGGCGACCACCGCCACGGCCGCTCCGAGCAGCGCCCTGACCTCCCAGTCCTGCAACGACCCTGGCCCGTGGGTCATCGGCACCAAGGCCGTGACCATCCGCTCCAAGGCGTCGGCCAAGTCCACCGCGGTCGGCATCCTGTACCGCGGGCACAAGTTCACCGTCCACAAGACCAGCGGCCACTGGCGCTACATCACGGACCGAACGACGGGTGTGAAGGGCTGGGTGTCCGCTACCTACGTCTACCGCGACGTCCCTATGTGCCTCGACTAAGGCGCGTGCACCAGCAACTCGACTGCGTCTCGGCGCATTTGAGCGTCCGATTGCCTCTCGTTTCTGGCAGTTAGAGGATTCCGGTGTCCTACCAAGAGGAGTCTCCCTTGTCCGACGCTTCACCCGACGCGATAGACGACGTCGTGGGAGTGCTCACCGAACAGATCGAAACTCATTTCGGGATGAGCATGCATCAGTTGAAGGCCGCCGTTGCCGCTGCGCCGACCGCCAACTCCCTTGCAACCGATGTGGTCAAGTGGCACGGCCTTCTCCTGGAATCGCAGACAGTGCTGGAACGAGCTGAGGACACCCTCGTGGCCGCGCTGGAGAGCCAGCCCAGTGAGGTCGACGACCCGACGATGGAGTTGGCCCATCGCGTCAACGCTGCCGTCACCGCCCGCGACGGGCGGGCCATGGTCGTGCGATGGCTCCTCGACCCTGACGCCGTGGGCAAGCAGGACCTGGCCGCCCGGCGGCTGGCCCGCTTGCGCGGGCGTCAGGGACCGGCCGTGCCCACCAGCCCTCCGCCGAGGCCGGCAACCACCCCGCAGCCGGGAAGGAGCCTTGCGCGGTGAGCGTCCGGCTCAAGCCCAGCTCCGCGGACGACCTGCTGCACCAGGTCTTCGGCGTCCCGGTCGGTGACCTGTACACGGCAGCGGTGCATCCCGACGCATCCCCGGCGCTGTCCCGGGCCCTGGAGCTGCGCTCCTTCCTGGCTCTCGCAGAGGAGCAGGTCGCCCGGGTCCGTGACCGCGTCCACGAGGCGATGGCCGCGGACCGTGACATGGACGAGCTGTCCGCCGAGGACCTGCGGATGGACGCGCAGTGGCTGGATGCGGCGCTCGACGCCCGCGACGGCTACCGCGCCGCACTGGATGACCTGCTGCGCACCATGCCCCCACCCGGGCAACGCGCCCGGGCCGTCCGCACCGTGCAGCCGACCCGTGGCCACCGACTGCCATCAGCCGTGGCCTCCCCGGCCCCCCAGGGTGCCGGGGAGGCCACGGGCCGCCGACTGTGAAAGCCCCCGCTTGACCCACCCGACGTCCGCCGAGATCGCCGGACGGATCGAGGACCTCTACGGCGCCCCGCTCGCCGCCCTCGCCTCCCATGCCCAGGACCAGCCGCCTGGCATGCTCTCCGCACTCCTCGGCCTGCACGACTCGCTCGCATTTGCCGAGCGCAGCATCGCCTTCCACCGCGAACGCCTCGCGCAGCTCGTCCACCCCGAGCGGCACATCACCGCCCACGAGGTGCCGCACGTGCTCGACTGCGCCCGCCGCCTCGCGGAAGCGGTCGCCGTACGTGACACCCAGGCGGTGACGGCGTCGGCGGTGCTGCACAGCCTGGTGCGTGTCGAGCCGCCCGAGCCGCCCGAACCGCCCTCCCCGGCTTCGCCTTCTGCCGCAGTGGCCACGGCCCCTGCCAATGGGGCTGCGAGCGCCGCACCGAGCCGCTGACCCTCACGCCTATCTCTCACTGGAGCTTCTTCCTTGGCCCTGACCGGTCTGCCTCCCGACACCGATGCCGACGTCGCCCGGGTCACCGAGGCACTCGCCATGATCACTCCGCGCTGGAACGTACGGATCCTGCTCGCCCTCAGCGGGCAGCCGCTGCGCTACAGCGAACTCGCGGCCAAGGTGTCCTGGCTGCGCGACGGCCAGCTGCACCCCAAGCTGCGCCAGCTGTGTGATGCCGGCCTCGTCCAGCGCACTGAGCACACCTCGCGGCACGTCACCTACGGCCACACCGACCGTGCCGCAACACTGCTGCCGGTTCTGCCGCTGATGGTCACCTGGGCCGAGCGGTATCTGGAGAAGTCCGACCAGCCGCTGCCCGCGATCGAGCAAGTCGAGGACAGTCTCACGCTTCTGACCCGGCGGCACGCCGCCGCGATCCTGTGGGTGCTCAAGATCCGGGGCGAGGCCAGCGGCCGGGCTCTGGCCCAGACGGTCATGCCCGGAAGTGACTGGACCAATATCTACCCACCGCTGCGGCAGCTCGTGGACGACGGTCTCGTCGGAACCGACGGGATCGGGCAGCCCTACCGTCTGTCCGCCGCCGGCGACGGTCTCGGTCCCGTCCTGGGCGCCCTGTCCGCCTGGTCCGCCGGCCAGCCCATCACCCAGGCCGAAGAGCACCCGGTCTGGGGGCGCCCCCGCGCCGCACCTGAAGAGCGGATGTGGCTCAGCAGCCAGACACGGACGCCGGCCCCGACGACCGCGCCCGCACCGTACCCGACCGACCAGACGCCGCCGGCCTGGCAGCGCACCGCTCTGTTCTCCCACGCCACCCCGCCCCGCCCGCTGGCGGCACTTCCGACTGGAGGCCCGCGCCGATGACTACCTTCTTCGAGACCGCCGGCCTCCGGCACGCCTGCACGATGCTGTCCACACCCGGTTTGATCCGCCTGGTCTCCGAGATCGACGACAACGGCCCCATCCCGCCGCGCAGCCTGACTCGCACCGTCCCCGACGTGCCCGTGGCCCAGCTGCGTCAGGCCGTCGAGCAGGCCCGCGCCCTCGGGCTGGTCCGCCACCGTCCTGGTGTCGGCCTCAGCCTGACACCGTCCGGATCGGGCCTGGCCGACGTCTACGACACGATGGCCCGCTGGGCTCGCAGCCGCAGTCTCCCGGCCCCGGTGTGCGACTTCACCGGCCGTGTTCAGCACACCCTCTCGCTCCTCGCTGTGCCTATCGCTCTGACTGCGCGGGAGGCCACCGAGGAGTTCGAAGGCGCTCCGGCTACCGAGGCCGCTGAGCAGCAGGCCGGTCCGCGTGGCCTTCTTACCCAGTGGTTGCGCGAGAACCCGCAGCTTGTCCAGGGCGCCGAGCCCGTGCTGGCCGCGTGAGGGCTGTCAGAGCCCGGCAGGCCCGGCGCCCGCCCTTGTTCCGCAGCGTCTACCTGCCCCGATCGGCTGACGGCGCCGCATTCGCGATGACCACCTACGGCATCCCGCTCATCGTGGTCGCGACGACAAGGTCGGCGACCCTGACGGGCGTTGTGTTCGCGCTGGAGTGGCTGCCGCGCCTGGTGGCGTTCACGGTGGCCGGCTCCCTCGTCGACCGCCACGGCGTCGCCCGCATCTTCCGTACAGCGTGTGTCGGCAGGGCTCTTGTCGTCCTGCTGGCCGCGCTCCTGCTGGCTGCGCCTGACGTCGGGGTGCCGGCGGCGGTGACGGTGATGGCGCTCGCACCGGTGAGCGGCTTCCTCACCGAGTGCAGCTACATCGCTGCGGAGACAGCCGGCGGCGAGGCGAGCCGAACAGCCGGGGACCAGGCGCACCGGGTGCAGTCCGTTTTGCTGGCCATCGACCAGACCACCATGCTGGCCGGGCCCCTGGTCTCAGGACTGCTGCTGGAGTACGGCGGACTGGCTCTTATGCTCATCACACTTGCCGCGCTCTCCCTGCTCGCCGCCACATTGCTTCCCGACAACTCGGCCATGCCGAGTGGTGACTCGCCGGGCAAGAGCGGTGTGAGGGCGGGCTGGGGCACTTTGCGTGCCCTTCCCGCCCTGGCCTGGCTGGTGGGCGGCCTGCTCGTCTCCAATACGGCCATCGCCCTGCTGCAGGCGGCGATGCCGGTGATCGTGGTCACCGAGCTGGGGCGCTCCAGTGCCGATGCGGGATTCATCTGGTCCGCCGCTGCTGTCGCCTCTCTGCTGGCCATCGCTTGCGCGCGTCGGGCAATCGACCGGTGGGGGCTGTGGCCGGTCGGCGCCACCGCTGCCGCCATCGCCGCCGGAGCCACCCTCGCCGTCGCCCAGGCAGACACCTACCGGGGATACGTCCTGCTGATCGCCCTGCTGATGGCCGGCGAAGGCGGCCTCACCGTCGTCCTGCGCACCCTGCGCTCACACCTCATCCCGCCCGAGGTGTTCGGCAGCACCCTAAGCCTGACGATCCTCCTGCTCCTGGTGCCCTTCCCCCTCGCCGGTCTGCTGGTCGCGGCCATCCCGCCCGGCCAGATCGGGCACGCCGTCACCGTCACCTCCCTCCTGCAGGCCCTCGGCCTCTTCACCGCCTTCGCCCGGCTGCGCACCCTGCGCACCACCCCTGCTTGAGCCCTCGTCCCGAAAGGAACCGACGCCCCCGCATGCCCTCCACCGTGCAGGTCGGATTGCCCAGCCTCGACTTTCCGCACCGGGACGGACTCACGATCACCGAACGGTTCCGCGCCTTCGACTCCCAGCACCCCTGGATCTACCGGGCTCTTGAACGGCTCGTCGAGGAGCGTCTTGCTGCCGGAGCCGAGCGTGTCGGGATGAAAGCGCTGTTCGAGGCTCTGCGCTGGCGCCGGCCGCATGGGGTCAAGGGCCTGAACAACAACTACACCGCCTTGTACGCCAGGCGGTTGCTTGCCGCCCATCCGGAGTGGGCGTCCGTGATCGAGGTTCGCCGCCGGCGCAGCCCGTAGAGCCCCTCGGCCACCTGTCCATTTCTGATCTTTGAGGAGTTCGTTCTTGTCCGACCGTCCTGTCGTCCTGATTGTCGCAGCCGCCGACAAGGAAGCCGAGGCATACCGCGGCTACTGCCTTGATTCCGTGGCTGCCGCCTACGACGTCGTCCTGATCACCGGCGAGGAACCGTCGTGGGAGGTGCCGTACATCCGGGACTGCGTGGTCGCCGATCCGACTGATCAGGCGGCGCTGTCCGCTGCCGGCCGAGCCCTGGCCGAACGCTACAACCTGGCAGGAGTGTTCACGTGGACCGAGTGGTACCTCGTGCCCGTGGCTCGCCTCGCGCGCCAGCTCGGCCTGCCCACCACCGGCCCGGAGGCCATGCAGGCGTGCCGCAACAAGGCCACCTCGCGCACCCTGTTCGCCCGGCACGGGGTCCCGTCGGCCGCCTCGGCGAGCGTCCGCACCCTTCAGGAGGCACGTGGCGCGGCCGAGCGGATCGGCTATCCGGTCGTGCTGAAACCGGCCGCGCATGCCGCAAGCATCGGCGTCGTCCGCGCCGAGACCCCCGAACAGCTCACCGCCGCCTTCGAGTTCGCCAACAAGGCCGCCGGTCTGGGGCGGGAGAGCACCAGCGTGCTGGTCGAGGAGTATCTCGACGGGCCCGAGGTGTCGGTCGAGTGCGTCACCCACCGCGGTGAGACCACCGTGGTCGCCCTCACCCACAAGACCGTCAGCGACCCGCCGTACTTCGAAGAACTGGCCCACTGTGTCGACGCCGCCGATCCTCTGATCCACGTGGTCGCCCCGGCGGCACGGGCCGCGATCCGTGCCCTGGGGATCACCGACGGCATCGCCCATGTCGAGATGCGCCTGGTCGACGGACGCCCCCGGCTGGTCGAGGTCAACGGCAGGATCGCCGGAGACATGATCGGCCACCTGGTCCGTCTGTCCACCGGCATCGACCTGCCGCGCGCCGCCGCCGACATCGCCTGCGACCGTGCACCGGACCTCACCCCCACCCGCTACTCGGCCGCCGCGATCCAGCTCATCTACCCGGAAACCTCCGGCATTCTGCGCCGCCTCGACTTCGACGGGCCGCGCCCGCCGTGGCTGGAGCGCGTCCACTTCCAGCGCCACATCGGCGACCAGCTTCTCCTCCCGGCCGATGGCGGCGACATGTTCACCGCCCGTATCGGCTACCTGATCACCACCGCGCCCACCGCCGACCTCGCCCAGGCCCGCGCCGAGCAGGCCGCCCGCAGCCTCCGCATCGACGTCACACCGCACATAGCCGGTTACGTGGTCGCGGGCGGTCGGGCTGCATGAGCCATACCACCGCCTCCGCCCGCCATAGCCGGGGGCTGCTCACCTGCTACTTCCTGGGCCTGGGCATGGTGATGGCCGTGTGGGGCGCCCGGATGCCGGCCGTCCAGCAGGCCGCCCACCTCAGCACCGCCCAGCTGTCTCTTGTCCTGCTCGCCGCCGCTCTCGGGATGGTTGCCGGCCTGTGCAGCGGCGGCCGGCTGGCCCGGCCCGAACGGCTCCCTCTCCTCTTGATCTCGGGAGCTGTCGGCATGGCCGGAACACTCGCCGTTCTGGGCCAGTGCCGCACTCTGTCGTCGCTGCTCGTGGCGGCACTCGCCTTCGGCATCGCACACGGCGTCCTGGACGTCGCAACGAACTCCGCCGCGGTGCGCTGCCAGAACGCCTATGGCCGGCCCATCATGTCCTCCCTGCACGCCGCCTACTCGCTCGGAGCGCTCGGCGCCGCTGCCCTGGCCGCCACCGTCGGCACCAGCCACAGCACCCTGTTCCTGGTGACCGGCCTGGCGCTGATCGCTGCTGTACTCGCTGCCGGACCGCGCACCCTCGCCCTGCACGGCACCGATCAATCTCCGGCGCCTGCCGACGCCGGCTTCGGCGCTGCCCAGGCGGCACTGCCGCCCACGAGGCTGTGGCTGCTGGGTGCACTGGCGGCCGCAAGTCTGCTGGGGGAGGGGGCGGCAGCCGACTGGGCCGCCGTCCACGCTTACTCCCTGCACGCCACCACGGCCGTCGCAGCGAGCGCGTTCGCCTTCTACAGCGCCGCCATGGCCCTGGGACGGCTGAGCGGCGACCGGCTCACCACTGCCTTCGGCGCTTACACAGTGGTCCGTGCCGGCGCACTGCTCGCCGCAACTGGCCTGGCGGTCGGTGTCCTGGTCGACAACGTGCCCGCGGCGCTGGCCGGCTGGACGGTCTTCGGACTCGGTCTGTCCGGCACCGTCCCGTCCCTGATCACCGCCGCCGGGACCGGCGGACCGAAGGCCGTGGCCACGGTCTCCGTCACCGGCTACCTCGGACTGCTGGCCGGCCCCGCACTCATCGGCGCCCTCGCCAGCACCACCACCTTGCCCACGGCCCTGATGCTGCCCGCCCTCCTCGCAGCCGCCATCGGCTTCTTCGCCCACCGCGCCCTGGAGAACACCACCCCTTGACCCCTACCACTGGCCTCGACGCCGTGATCCTCGACTACAACGGCGTCATCGGCCTGCATCCCACCCGCAGCCAGTGGCTCCGCCTCGCCCGCACCGCGTCCTGGCCTGACGACGACCTCACCGGATTCCAGCGCGCCTTCTGGAGCGCCCGCGAACCCTACGACGCCGGCCAGCTCAGCGACAGGGCGTACTGGGCCCGCGTCCTCGGCTCCCACCCCGGCCCCCGACTCCTGCGCGAACTCCTCAGCGCGGACACCGACATGTGGACCGGAACGGACGAGCGCGTCCTGGCCGTCCTCCGCCGCGTCCACCGGACGGGGCTGCCGATGGTGCTCTTGTCCAACGCACCCCGCCACCTCAGCGAGGTGCTCGACACCCACCACTGGCAGCAGCTGATGACCCGGGCCTTGTACTCGGCTCGGCTGGAGCTGTGCAAGCCCGACCCGGCGGTCTACCACCACGCCCTTGTGGCCACCGGCGCCCGCAACCCGGAGCGCGTGTTGTTCGTAGACGACCGCGCCGACAACTGCCACGCCGCTCGCAGCCTGGGGCTGACCGCGCTGCACTACACCGGCCGGCCCGCCGACCTTGAAGCGGCACTGCTCGCCACGGCGTGAACCGCCCCCACCTCACCGTCCCAGGACCCTGTGCTACCCCACGACGACACCACCGACGGGGACGTCTACGTCTCCCCGCGCTACCTTGCCCGCGCCACCGCGATCGGTGATCCCGGCCTCGAGCCGCTGCGCAACCTCGGCTGGGAACTCCGCCACGACGATCTGGGCAACGCCTACCTGACCGCGCCCGACAGCAAGGTCCGTCTCGGCTACCTTCCCGAGGGCGAGGACGACGGCCTGTGGCGCATCAACGCCTACAAAGACCCCTTCGGCCCGCCCGTCTGGGGCGTGTGCTTCAACGACTCCTGCCCGACGGAGTTCGTCATCGCCTTCACCACCGCGCTCGCCGAGGCGTACCAGCAGGGCCCGGACAGCTACTTGGCCAGGCCCCTTTCCGGGAGCAAGGACCATGACCCCTTCCTCGCGGTCGCACCACTGATCAAACGGGGCTGGCTCATCGAGCGGCCTCGCTGGGGGGTCTTCGCTGTCCAGTCACCCGACAGGCTGGCCGGGCTCGAATACACGACCGGTGACCTCGACCCGGAAACCGAGCTGACCACGCGAGAGGCACGCTGGCAGCTGTGGGCCGGCACCTCCATCGACCGGCCTTACTGGTATGCCACCGCCAGCACGGACACCCCCGTTGCTCTGCTCAAGGCCGTCACCGAGTGCCTCTCCGACCCTGCCCCGCTGCCCCGCTGGCGAGAGGACACCTACAGCTACGTCAAAGGCAAGGCCCAGATCACCTCGATCATTCCGCCGGGGCCGCCAGCCCCGACCCCGCTCGACGTCCAGCGTGCCGTCGGCCGCAGGCCAACCGCCCGGCCCGCTGCCAGCGTCCCGCGCTGGAGCACCACCAGCCGCCCCGCGCTGACCGGGCCGCGCCGCTGACATTCCCGGGAGACCCACGTGGCAATGCACGCCCGCGAGTTCTTCGCCGAACTCGAGTTGCCCTTCGCCGACAGTGCCGTTGTCGGCGACACCTACTACGCCACCCCCATACCCGGTGGCCCGCTGCGGCTGCGGATCGACTTCAGCCCCACCCAATGGGCCAACGAGTACACCGGCCTCCGCATCGCCACCCTCCACCAGGACCGAGGCGAACTCGACGTCACCGTCCTACGGTTCGCCGATCACAAGACCTTCGATCACCGCGACTCCACGCGCGGCCTTCAGCCGCACAATTCGGGCTACGGCACGTTCAAGGAGTTCAAGGACCGCCCCGACTGGGTGCCGTGGGAAGGCGCCCACACCAACGGCCTGCGCGATGCGATCGAGCAGTACAGCGCCGTGTGGTTCCCCGGCATGTGGTCGGCACCCACCCCCAGCCACGCTGCGGGCCGAACGGCGCGGCCGGCCCCGTCGCCGTCGGCTCAACGTAGGGCTGCGCGAGCCCGCTGACCATCACAACCCACAGGCAGGACCCTTTTCTGTTGCACGACCCCTTCGAAGACCTCGACCGCGACCAGACGGTGCGAGTCCTGCCCCGCCACCTGGCAGGTCCCGGCTCGGCCGACCTTCGTGCCATCTGGCCATTCCCCTTCGACGACGACTGGTCCCTGCACCAGCCTTCCGTGGAGGAAGGGGCGGTCGCATGCAGCCCGTGCCTTCGGCTCCGTACCGGCTGTGTCCCCGACCCCGACAGGCGGGGCGGCATGCAGTGGATCACCGCCGCACACCGCGACCCCTTCGGCCCGGCCACCTGGCAGATCACCTTCGCTGGCACCACGCCCGTCGAGCTGCTAGGCGACGTGCACAGCGAACTACTCGACCTGTACCTCGAAGACCGACACAGCGACAAAGATCATCTGTTCGAGTCCCAGACGTCAGCGCAGGAGGCGTACGTACCGCTGCTCGCACGCGGCTGGAGGCACACGGTCAAGACCGACGGCACCCAGATCTTCCTCGCCCCAGACACCCTTGGCGGGGTGCAGCATCAGTACGACCGGACCCTCAGCTCCCGCCTCGCGCCGTCCTGGCGAGCCTGGGGCGGTCAGCCGGATGAACCCCACTGGAGCGTGCAGTTCTCCCCATCGACGCCCACCACCCTGGTCGCAGCCTTCACCGCCTCCCTGCTTTCCATCGAGCCGGTAGAGCGCACCGTGAAGGACATCCCCTTCTTCACGCGCCACCACGTCTCCATAGCGGCGGCCACAACGGCCAAGCCGCCCAAGCCGTTTACGCCGGTCGCCACGCCGCCCCTGAGGCCGACCATGAGCAGAACCCGCTGACACGCCAGTACCCACCACCAAGGAGCCCCTCTTCGTGCACGCCCGTATCGTCCGCGGCACCCTCCGATCCACTGCCATCGCTGCCGCGTTGACCGGCATCCTTACCTGGGCACCGACAGCTACCGCACAGCCCGCCCAGCCGACGCCCTCCACCACCGCCCTCACCGAGAGCGAGACCCCGGCACCCGATGCCGGAAGCGTCACGCTCACCACGAAGGATCCGGCCGGAGACGTTCTCCAAGGCGCCTCGTACCTGCTTCTCGACGCCACCGGCCAGGAGGCCGGGCACGGCACGACCGACGCACAGGGAACGCTGACCTTTCCCGGCCTCGCGCCGGGCGTCTACCGGTTGAAGGAGACCGCCGCCGGCAGCCCCCTCTACGACGTCGTCGCCGACCAGGACGTGATCGTCACGCCCGGCGGCACCACCCGCCTGGCCATCGTCGCCCCGTTCAAGTCCGCCCACGTCCTGCTCCAGGCCAAGGACGACAAGACCGGCAAGCTCCTGTCCGGCGTCACCGTGAACATCGGCAGCAGCGATACGACCCTGCTCACCCTCACCACCGGGCCGAAGGGCACTGCCACCGGTGACCTGCCCGTGAGCAGCCGGAGGGCCGATTTCTGGATCAAGGAGACCAAGGCTCCCGCCGGATACGACCTATACACGCGCACCAAGACCTTCACCGCAGGCCCCGGCGCCCCGGTCACCGTGACCGTCACCAACTCGAAGCGCTCGACCTCGCCGAATCCCCCGCCGACCAAGAAGCCCACCCATACCCCGTCCGCACCGGGGGACAAGCCGACCAGCGGAACCTCCGGGGGATCCGGGCCCAGCCCGACGACCTCTGACACGTCCGACAGCGTTCCTTCGGCTGCCCCGGTGCAGGACGCGACCGATGATGCATCGCCCACGGCTCCGGTCGGCTCCCTGGCCCACACCGGCGCCGACGCCAGCCCGTGGCTCCTGGGCGGCGCTGGACTCCTTGTCGCCGGCGGCACCGCGGCCGTCATTGCCGCTCGGCGCCGAGCCAGGACCGAAAGGGAGGACACCCCTGCCGACAACTGACCCCAGCTGAGCCCGCGCCCATTTGCCCCCGGAACCTCGCGGACCGGGGGCTGTCGGCTGTTCAGCCCATCTGTGAGCGGTGGCTTTCACCAGACGGTTTGGAAGAGCACCGGAAGCCGGCCCGTTACGGGTTGCTCGGCGTGTTGGTTCCTGCGGCGAGGAACTCCCGGGCGCCGCGCAGCGAGGTGACCAACTCTCGTTGGGTCGCGCGGCAGTCGAGACGGACGTCGAGCCCACCGGGGATCCCTGATTCGCTGCGCCGTCCTGCCCGCAGCCTGGAGACGTCGAGCCCATCGCGGCGAGCGATGAGGACACCGAGGTCGTAACGGCTGACAGGCTCGGCCCCCGCAAGATGGCGCACACCGGAAGCGTCTGAGAACACCAGCTCCAGCAGAGCGGCGGCCAGATCGGATACATGCACCGGGCAGCGGACGTCGTCCGTGAACAGCGCCCCGTCCCACCTGCCCGACGTCAAGTCATGCACTGCCCGGACATGAACAGAGCGTCGGTCGCCAATGATCAGAGAGGTACGGGCGACGACGGCGTCCGGGTACACGAGGCGGACGCCGGTCTCGGCCGCTGCCTTCGCCGCGCCGTACGGGGTGACAGGATCGGGTAGCTGGGACTCGTCATAGTGGACGCTCGCGCCGGAGAACACCGCGTCGCTCGACACATGGACCAGTCGACAGCCGCGCCGGGCGGCGGCCAGCGCGAGCCGCACAGGTCCCTCTGCCGTCACCGCCCAGTCGGCTGCGCAGCTGGTCGCGTTGATGATGACGCACGGCGCCAGGTCAGCAACGACACTTTCCACACGCTGTGGACTCCTCAGGTCAAGGGCGTGCCAGGTGGCTTCCGGGACCGAGCCCGGCCGAGTCGCGAACGTCGCGGCCGTGACATGCCCCGCAGCTGTCGCCTGACGGACCAGCTCGCTTCCGAGGAACCCGCTGCCACCAACGATTAAGACCGACATAACGCGACACCATAGAGAATCACGGATGTCTCCAACCGGTCTTCCATAAACAGGCATACGGGCAGGGTGCCAGTGTGCGGACTGATGAGTATTGGCCCAGGGTGGCGGTGGAGGGCGGCCCTGCGACACGATGCTGCGATGCACGAGGAGCCCTTGGAGGAGTGGGCGAGGCGGCGCGAGGAGCCCCGGAACGCCTCCAAGGGGAAGCTGCGCGCGATGCCGCTCACCTCGGGCCCCCACCGAGGGGCGCACGTGGGGCCCGGCGCGCCCAGGGCGATCGAGGAGTGGAACGGCACTCAGTGGGTGACCGTGGGCATCGTCCCAAACCTGGCCGCCGCGCAAGCGTTGCTGTATCCGCGACTGGCGGTGGAGGAGAAGACCGCTGAATGGGACCGACCTGCACTAGGCAAGGGGCGGGGCCGCCACCGCAAACCGTCCCCGGCGGACGAGCAGAAGCGATGACAATCCGCGGTGCAGAAGAGGCCCATCGATCAGCCTTCGCTGAGAACGTTCGGCTTCGGTGAGACGAACAAACGGACAGGTGTGGCACGACATGCGCAAGAAATCGAACACGTGATTGAATCTGGCCATGAGCCCCATCCCCAGCGACCTCACTCGTGCACAAGAGGAGTGGCGCGCCGTCTACCGCCAGCTCGCCGCGCGACCGCAGACCGCTCGGCGGCGCCAGCTCATCCACCTGTCCGCGCAGGTGCTGTTCCACCCGTACTGGCAGGGCCGGAGGACCGGGGTCTGGGCAGCGCTGCACAGTGCTCGCCATGTCCGAGCTGCCTCCTGACCCGCCCCGCCTTCGGGCGATCCTCGCCTACCTTGAGCGGCAGATCGCGGAGAACGACACGGTCGGCAGGTACCTGCGCCTTCAGCGCGACGCCGTACAGAAGGCTCTAAACCGCGCCGAGCGGCCGGCGCCACCGGCGCGGCGCCCGAGCCGCCCTGTATAGGGTGGCGGCTCACTGTCCGCCTTCGCTCCGGCGCAGGCGAGGGTCGGCTATGTCGTGCAGCGGAAGCGCACCCCGACCGGTCCGGAGCCTGCCCTCATTCACCTCACAGATTGCTCCATGATCGAGGGCACGCCGCACCCGATCAGAGCAGACGAGGCACGAGCCGCGCTCACCGATCCCACCATCGAGCCCTGCGCCTTTTGCAGACCGGACACGGAGCTGGGTATGGATCTCGCGTGACCCTCCTCGCTGTGCGCGCGACCCAGTGTGGCCGGATATATTCGCACTTATGGACGGGGTGCTTCAGCGCATCGACCCGGAAACGGACCGGACCGTCGCGGCACGCCTGCTGGGCTGTGCACCCGACGAGGTCGGGTACTGCCCACGCTGCCAAGGGCTGACTCACCGATACGGTCGTAATGCCAAGATCATCTGCCCGGCCTGCCGGGCCGCCGAGCCCACGCTGGCGGCTGGCCCTTCGGGGTGACATGGTGCTTCGACCACCGGTGGAACCGATGCTGGCGCAGGCCCGCAACAGCCTGCCCCCACCCAGCGCGCTTCCGGGCGACCTGATATTTCAGCCGAAGTGGGACGGGTACAGGGCGATCTTGTTCACTCCCTGCCCGTCCCCCGGACCGGTCCTGCTGCAGTCCCGCCGGGGGGCACTTATTCAGGCGCGATTCCCTGACCTGGTGGGCGCGGCGTCCAGCCTGCCTGACGGCCTGGTTCTGGATGGCGAATTGGTCGTACTTGCCGGTGAGCGACTTTCCTTCGAGGCCCTCCAACGCCGTGCGGCCTCCGGGGGACGGACCGCTGCCCGGCTTGCTGGGGAGTTGCCGGCCCACTTCGTAGTGTTCGACGCCCTTCAGATCGATGGGCGTGAACTGTTGCGGACGCCGTACATCGAACGACGCGCCTGCCTGGAGGCAACGTTCACCGAACACCGCCTGAGTGACCCCTGGAGACTGTGCCCGGAGACGACTGACGTTGCCCTCGCGCAGGAGTGGTTTACCTCCTGGACCCAGGCTCCCGGCATCGAGGGCCTTGTGATCCGAGGTAGCCAGCAGCGCTACCTCCCCGGGGCCCGAGCGCTCATCAAGGTGCGCCGTCGGGACACGACGGAGGCCATCGTCGGGGCGATCACCGGCACGCCGCGCCGCCCTCAGACCCTGCTGCTGGGACGCCTTGATCAGGGCGGGGTCCTGCGTCCTGTAGGGCGGAGCACGCCGGTGCGACCGGACGCCGCCCAGCACCTGGCCGAGCAGCTGACGCTCGCAGGGCCGGACCACCCATGGCAAGGCGTACGGTTCACCACCTCGTGGGGCTCACGTACCCCACTTGACGTCGTACTGGTCAAGCCTGACTTGGTAGCCGAGATCGACGTCGACACCTCTCAGAACCGTGGAGCGTGGCGGCACCCGGTTCGTTTCATCCGGCTGCGCTTGGACGTCACCGTTAGGGACGTGCCTCGCTTCGGTGCGGGTGCCATACCGTCCGCAGGATGACCAGAGCCTTCCGGCCCGCAGATGGCAGATCGGCACGTTGTGATGTAGGATCCGCAATTCCGTGAGCACTGGTTCTGCGGGAACGTCAGAATCCGGACCGGGTGAGCAGAGGCCATGTCGGTCGATCATGAGCAATGGGGCTCAGTCTGAGCGCGGGCGAAAGTCGATTGGGCCGATCCGGGTCGGTGCCGTACAGTTCACCGTACCGACGCGGGGTGGAGCAGCTCGGTAGCTCGCTGGGCTCATAACCCAGAGGTCTTCTCTGAACTAGACTCGCCCGTCTTCCCGGCGCGCTAGTGGCACCCGGGGCTGCATAACGATGGACGTTGTGCCTGCCTCCATGCTTCGATGCGATCAGCGTCGCGCGATCGGGGGCAGGCTTGAAGCAAGCAACTCGGGTTCTGAAGCGGAAGGCCATCGCCTCACTCAAGAGAATGACGGCCGCGTTCAACGCAATTGATGAGGAAGGCCGCACCTCATCTGTTCTGCTAAGCCTCCAGCATTCATTTGAGATGCTCGTGAAGGCGGCGCTGGTTCACAATAATGTGCCGGTCTTCGATAAGAGCCTTGGGCGATCGATCGGTTTCGAGAAATGTCTGCAGCTTGCCCGTCAAGAGCAAGGCATAAAGATCACTGACGCCGAAGCCGGAACGCTGCGCGCGATCGACGCCTTGCGCGATGACGAGCAACACTGGTTCAACTCTGTAAGCGAACCGATCCTGTTCATCCACGCTCGCGCCGGCGTGACACTGTTCGACGACCTCTTGAATCGCGTCTTCGGTGAGCGGCTAGCGGACAGCCTCCCGGTGCGCGTTCTGCCGATTTCCACTGAGCCCCCGATGGGGCTCGACATCCTGATTGACCAAGAGTTCACTCAGATTCGGGACCTCTTGCAGCCGGGGCGTCGAGCTCGAAACGAGGCTCGGGCGAGGATCCGAACCCTCCTGGCGATTGAAGGACACGCCTCAGAAGAGAGTCTCGTCAGCGAGAAAGACGTTGATCGAGTAGAGAAGGGGATCGTTGAGGGGAAGTCCAGGGGTGCCGTCTTCCCGGCCCTTGAACAGATTTCCACTGAATTCTCTGGCGAAGGACCGACGCTGGCCGTTCGATTTGATAAGAAGGGCCCACCGGTCAGGTTCGCAGGCGACGATACGGATGCTGCAGCGATCCGCGAAATCGATCTCCAGAAGACATTCCACTGGTCGGCAACGGATCTAGCCAAGAAGCTGGGACTGAGCACCCCGAAGTCAAATGCCTTGCGCCAACACCTGGGTATCGACGCGGATCAGAAGTGCTATTACGTTTTCGAGATGGGCTCACAAAAGCATCCTCGACTCTCGGACAATGCACTCAAGCGCATGAGGGATGCTTTGAAGACCATCGACATGGACGGCGTGTGGGACGCCCACAAGCCGGTAGGCAGAGGCAAGGGGCCTCGTCAGTGCCTCGTGGAGGGGTGCGCGCAGGCTCAGGAGTGATTACCAAGGGTCAGATCTCAAAGCGGGATCTTGGAGACGCCAGCAGATCCGACCCGAACGGCAATCTGACTGAAGCTCGGGATGCCCATGAATACTGGTGAATCCTTCTTCTTCTGCCTCGCGTCCAGCTGCATGATCTTCTCTTCTGCTGCGTCTCGGCTCACCGAGAGACCCTCAACTTCGCCGAGCCATCCCTCTCTTTCTGCTTCGGCAATCCGGTCGTTCAGGTTGTCGCGATTTCGACGAGTCGCCCTCTTTCGTTGGGGTCAACGATGAGGACTGGGCAGCGAACGCAAGCATGCTCATGAATGCAATCGGTCCCGAAGGCTCGTCCGCAAGATCCCAGCGCCAGCTTGCGCCTCTCGAAATGCTCCAGGAACTCCTTCCACTCTTCCGTCGTGACCGCTCGGTATTCATTGCTGGGGCGAAGGCTGCGACGGCGGGCGATGAATGACCTGTGGGCTTCGATAGCCTGAGCCGGATAGACGGCGTTGTAGCCCATGGTCGTGTTGATATTACTGTGACCGGCGATGACTTGAGCGATGTGTGGGGGCAGCCCGTTGAGGATCGCGTCAGTGATGAAGATCCGCCGAAAGTCGTGAGGCTGGAACTTCAACGGGTTTCCGGTGGCGTCGGTCAGCCCGGTCACCATGAGCACATCGTTGAGGGCATCGCGGACCGTATTAGAAGAAATGGGACGTCTATCGCCCGCGACATCCCATTGGTAGAGAATCGGCATGGGGTCATTCCAGACCTTCTCGTGAACGTCGTAGCTGGGGACCGAAGGAATTGCTCCGTTCTCGCCACGGACTCGCGTGACCACGGCGCTCAGGACGTCGGCCAGTTCGGGAGTGACCAGCAGCAGGCGTTCTTGATCTGTCTTCGACGGCGCGATTTGCAGCAGAGGAACGAACTCCCCTGTGGTGGGGAGCTTGTAGCGGATGATGCTGTGATGGCCGAGTTCCAGCAGCTCCTCGATGCGGATGCCGGTGTGCCGGAGGATCTCGATGGTGGCCCAGCCCCAGAACGCCCGCTTCTCCTCTGCCTCAAGGTCACGCCGGCAGCCCGAGGCGTCGTATGCCTGGCCGGTGAGGCCAGCCCGGGACGTGCTCTTCGGTGCCGTGAACGTCTCCCCGAGGACAGTGAATTGGGAGCCGAGAGGGGTGGTGTGAAGGGCATCCAGGCGGGCGCGAGATTCCTTGAGCCGGCGGTCGGCGACACGGATGAGCGCGGGCAAGACGGGGAGCCGCTCACGGGTCCGCTGGTCGGAGGCGGTCTTCTGCCGCTGCTTGGTCCTTTTGTCCGAGCAATCGGCTTCGGTGATCGGGCAGGGTGCTGCCCAAGGCCCCCACCGGGCTGGCTCGTCCAAGGCCCACTGGGCGATGTCGAGGTAGAAGGCCCGGACGAGGGTCTTGACCGCGGGCGCGCTATTGCGCGGTGTGGTGGTCTCCACGACCTGGCCGCCCGGCATGCGACGGCGGTGAGTGACCGTGTTGATGCGGGCCTTCCAGGCGGTGGCGACTTCCGGGGGCAGGTGAAGCGAGGTGATGTCCTCGTGGTGGCGTTCGAGGTCGCCCCAGAAGTTGCTGGCCAGGGCCGCTGACAGGCTTATCAGGGACTTGTGGTCGAGGGATGGCTGGCGTTCGGTGAGGTAGTCGACGATGAGGTCGCGGACCGGTCGGCAGCGCAGTTGATAACGGTCCACGAGTGCCGCGGGGGTCACTTGGCCCGTGCGGGTCTGGAGTCGGAGCAGGGTCGCCGGGGCGTCCGGCGGGAACTGGCCGAGTTCACGCAGAGCGGTGTAGGCGATGCGGGTGCCGCGTGCCGCGTCGTGACTGGTCTCCTGGAGCAGAACGAGGAGGTCGCCGACGGCGATGTCGTCGACGCGGCCGCCGAAGGCCGCCAGGATGCGGGCGACGGCCTTGAGGGCTGCGGAGGCGTGACGGGTGGAATGGATGGCCGCGGGGAACTGGGCCTCCAGACGGGCGAACCCTTCGGGGTCGCGGGCGGCCGCCATGGCTGGGCGCAGGGCGTTGGATGAGCTGGCCGCCAGCCAGGCCGGGGAGGGACGGATGACGTCCGCGCAGATCAAGGCCAGTGTCCCGGAAGCGAGGCAGGCCGAAGTCGGCCGTCGGCCGAGTTCGGCAGCAGCCCAATCGAGGACCGTGCTGTGCCAGCCGGCGGTCGAATGCGCTGCCGGGCTGGCGTCCCAGTTGGCCTGCCAGGTCGATCCGGGAAAGGTCGTGAGCCAGGCCAGGATCGCGCGGGCGCCGACCATGCGAGTGAACTGGGCGCTCTCCACTGCGGCGCGGAAGGGGTGTTGTCGGAGGGTGTCCAGGACATAGTCGGTGTCGGCCTCGGTCATGAACCAGGACTCGAGATTCTGACGCGGTGGGAACCTCTGCAGGAGCGCGGCGGCCTCGGCGCCTGCGAGCTTGCGAGGAGGCTGCGGCGGAGCGGTGAGCGTTGCGGTGGTCATGCGACGAGCCCTCCGAAGAGGGTGTTGAGGGAGTCCTCGTTGTAGGCAGGGGCGGTGGGAGCTGGCGGCGGGGCGTTCTTCTTCGCCTCCTGCCGGGCATGGTGGGCCAGACCTGCCGAGATGACCTCGTCCCGGCTCGGGCGAAGGTACTTCTGGAGCGTGCTCTGATCCTTGTGGCCGAGGATGTGTTGGACGTAGACCAGCGACATTTCGGGGTCCTCGGTCATGCGGTAGGTCGCGGTGTGCCGCAGGTCATGGAGCGTCCAGTTGGCGCCCAGGAGTTCAACCGCCCGCGTGAACATGGCGCGAGCGGCGTCGTAGTTGAGTGGCCGCCAGGGGCGTCGCAGGGTCCACCAGAGAGGTTGGTTGCGGCCTCGCGGGACCCCTTTGCGCCAGGCTTCCTCCTGGTAGAGGCGGAGCCAGACGAACGCGTCGGGGGACGCGGGCAGTTGCTGGTAGTCCCGGGTGCCTTTGCGGATCACTCCGATGAGCTGCTGGCCGGGCAGGGCGTCGCGTTCGGTCGCCGTCAGCAACTCGACCGAGCGGGCGGCGCTGGAGACCCAGAAGGCGAGCAGGGCGCGGTCCCGGTTCGAGCGCAGACCGGCGAAGACCTCGGTGTATTTGTCGTCCGGTATTCGGCGGGGGATCCGCTGAGGGACGGTCGGCCGGTAGCGGCCGGTCCGCTCGTGCTTGAACTCGTCCGCGGGGTTGTGGTGGGCGTGCGACCGTCCCTTGCGGCGGTTGCGGTCCAGCGGGAACGGGTTGACCAGCAAATGGCCGCTGTTGAGGTCGAGATGGAAGTCGTAGAAAGTCCGAAGCACGGTCTCGCAGTGGGCCCGGGTGGCGGGCGCGTACTTCTTGCCGATGGTCGGCTTCCCGGTCACCGGGTTCGGCGTTCCGGGCGCGAGCCGGCGGGTTGGGGGCTTGCGCCGGGCTATCTCGGCGGGATCCTTGCCGCGGTGCCGCCAGTGCACGCGCATCGGCTTGTCCGCGAGTTGCATCCAAAGGGTGAAGTCCCGAGCGTCCTCGCGTACGGCGCGGTCCCATGCGATGTCGTGGGCCCACAGGAATCGCCACCACCGCAGCAGGTCGTTGCCGTACGAGTACAGAGTGGTGGCAGGGCTGTCTGCGGTGAGCAGGTCCTTGAAGTAGACCGCAACCGGTTCGACGCGCTGCCCTTCTGGGTCGATGAGCCGATATGGCTCCCAGGCGTCCCCCGTCGCTTGCAGCCGTCCGATCTCGGGCAGCACAAAGGTCTTCAGGTCTCGTTCATGTGTTCTTGCTTCACGCACTGCCGGAACTTAACAGAAACACCATCTGACCTGCGAAAACGTCAGGGTTAGTTCGGTCAATACACCGCAGGTTCAAATCCTGTCCCCGCTACTCAGATGTGAAGGCCCGGTATCCACCGGGCGTTCACTGCGTGTGGGCCGGTTTGGACCTGGTTCTTGGCGAACAGGGCACCGAGGTCACAGAAGCCGTCAACGTACTGGGCCGCGCCGAAGCCGTATGCCGCCTCGGCAATCAGCCCTCGCGACCCCCGGCAGATCGTTGAGTCAGTGCTCATGACCACCCGGATTTGCTCGGACGGTGCTCATGATCAGCCGACGGTGCCCACGGAGGCCCCAGCCCGTGGTGACGAGGGGCCTTCACCACGGCGCGCCCGGCCCGAACGGTTCGAAGAACATGACGTCCAGCGGATGCAGGTCCCGGCCGGTCAGGCCGGGGAAGCCGGATTCGGCGGGGCCGCCGCGCAACCACGTGAGCAGGGTCGCCGTGAAGTTGCCTGGCAGGGGCGGTCCTTGGTCCCAGTGGCGTGGGTTGACGGCTACGCGCCATGTCTCGGGCGGGCCGTCCGCGCACCAGCCGATCTGGTCCCCGTCGATCGTCGATGCGAACGGCAGGAAGCCGCCGGGCTCGGGCCACGCGGGCATCGGGTAGTACTGGGGATGGGCGGCGCGCAGTTGGCGGTATCCGTCAAGCATGCCCTCGACGGTGGCCGCGAGCCCCTGCTCCCGTGGCCGGTCCAGGGACAGTGGGGCGCTCATGTCCAACCACCAGCTCCAGTTGCTCGCCCCGTACCGCTCCGCGAGCGCCACGAAGTCCGGCGGCAGCCGGGTGCCGAGCCGCTCGAAGACCTGCTCCCATGTGCCCTCGCCCAGATACGGCTCCAGGGGCGGTGGAACCAGCGCCATGACGGCGTCGAGGCCCGAGCCCTCGGTGAGCGCCGCGCGCTGCCGCGCGTCCACGGCGGTGCCCGCAGGCGGTGGCGACCAGGGTGCGGCCCCGGCCAGCGGCGGCCAGACCCGTATCCGTGAGGACAGCGGGCCCAGCAGCCCGCCTGGCTCGCCCGGGTGCGGCACGCCGGTGCGCAGCAGCGTGAACAGCAGCTCCAGGAACGGGACTTCGTAGTTCACCCAGGGCTCGCTCACCCCGACTGCCACATTCGTGGTCATGAGCGTGACCGGCCACTCGTCGGGGTCGTCCGACGCGCCCGTGTTCCAGAAGAGGTGGTCGCCGCTCCTCGTCGTGGCGAAGGCGAGCAGGCCGCCCTCCTCGGGCAGGAAGGGGCGCCGACGCGCGGTGAACATGCCGGGCCGGATCGCCGAGTGCCGGTGCGTCTCGACGATCCATGCTGCGTACTCGAAGCGGCCGTCGGTGCTGACGCACGGGGGGTGCAGCCGGATCGCCGCACCCGGGCCGCCTATCTCGGCCGCACCGTACGCCGACACGAGCGCCTTGTAGTCACCGGGCAGCGGGGTGCCGAGCCAGCCCTCGACCGCCGCCCAGTCGACGGCGGGCGCCGGGCCGGGCGGCGGTCCGACGAGACCTGTGAACGCGGTGATCTGCGCAGAGTGATCCATGGTGCCGAGGATGACATCCCCCACCGACATTGACACTGGGACCTGGCACCGCTCGGGGGTCTGACCCGCCCACTGACTGACGCTTCGGCTGTCCTCGGGCTGAATCGCCCGGCTCCCGGGCGGTGCCACAGCGCGCGTGACCGGCCGGGCTACCGTGACCTCATTGCCTCGCCCAACCCCCTTGCCCCGCAGATCACAGCGTTAACGCAACGGCGTTGGTGCCCACGGAATCGCGGACCCTACATATGAGGCTTATCGACAGCAGTTCGCCTGGGGCAGACAGGAAAGATCCGCGAAAGACTGGCCAACACTTCCAGTGGCATGTCAACGTAGACGACCTTCCCCGAAGGCACCAGGTCAGGAAGGTGATGGTGCCTGACGGTCGGCCGCCAGCCGCTTCTCCCGGAGTTTCGCCGAAGTGGAGACGCCGGCCGACACGCTCGTCGCCGCCGTGCCCGGGGGCGGCCCCCGATGCGTGCAGCGCGCCCGAACGCCGGGGCTCTGCTTATCGGCTGGCCGCCGTATCCGTATCTCCATGCAAGGAGGCTGTCCATGCCGTCTACGGAAATGACCGTTGGAGATCTCATCGACCTGCTGTCCGCCTGCGACCGTGACGCCCCGGTCCGGCAGGCGATCAACCCGTTCTTCCCGATGGAGCACCGCCTCGCCCAGGTCGTCCAGTCCGTCGACGCAGCCGGGCAGACGGTCGTCCATCTTGCCGAAGGCAGCGATGAGCACAGCCAGCTCGGTGCCCTGCCGCCCGAGGTAGCCGTGACGCTGGCCTGGCAGTCTCCCGTCCAGCCGCCGCGTCGCCCCCGCCGCACCGCTCACGGCGGCCAGTAGATCCTCATCATCCTGGAGGTGCCCCTGAATCCCGACTTCCCCCTCGACCCCGCCGCACCCGATCGAACCCAGGCCGCGTACTGGGTCGGCCCCCGCCACCTGGCCGGCGACGACGGACGTCTCTACGACACCGTCGCCGAAACCCTCACCGGCCTTGGCTGGACGAGCCTGACGATGGTCCGCGGCCGACAGGAGCCGGACGAGGCACCGGAAGACCGGCAGGTCGTACGCAGCACCGTCCTGCACCTCAGCCCCGACACCCTCCGATGGGCCCAGTGGATCCTCGCGGACGAGCCGTTCCTGCTGGGGGACCTGCCAGTCGCCTGGCACGTGTGTGCTCGTGCGGACACGGCCAGTCCACTCGCGCAGTGGTCCGCATACTTCACCCCCGACGTCCCCGGAGAGGCCGTCGTCGACTTCCTCGTCGCACTCGACGCACGGGAGCGCCCGGCCGAGGAGTTCGGCGGGACCGAGCTGGTCCTCGACGCCGTCACCACTCACGGCTGGCTCCTCGACATCGACCAGCCCCGTGCGGGAGCAATGGACGCGACCTTCACCTCCCACATCAGCTACGGCACGGTGCCGGCCCTCATCCAGGATGCCGACCCGCGCACCCTGACCGACGACACCGAGACGAGCCTGGACGGGTGGCAGGCATGGGCCGAACCGGTGCTCGGCGCACGGTGCCTGTGGGCCGCGTCGTTCAGTGCAAGCGTCCCGCACGACCTGGTCGCCGCCTTCGCCCGCTCCATCAGCTCCACCGCACCAGTCCAGCGCCGGGTGCTCCCCGAAAGCACCCGGGACCGGCTTCTGCGCGCTCCGGTCATCTGACCGCAGCGCTCAGATCATCCTCACGAGAGGGGAGAGCTGCTGTCGCGCCACACGGGATGACCCCTGCCGCCCTCCGACACCACGAAGCCCAGCCATTCTCACCGGATGGCCGGGCTTCAGGCATATGGGTGCGTTGAACGTCCGCTCAGTACGGTCTAGCGAGTGAGATCACGCCCGCTACCCACCCATTTACCGGTCCTCTCAGGGGCCTACCCGCCTCATGCGCGCCCCTTTGCGGATAACGCCCGTGCAATCCGCTGCGCTGCTCTATCGTCTGTCCTGCGAAGTCGACCAACGACCGCAACGGACACTCCGTTCCACCGCCCCGTGTGAATGCGGCACGCAAGTCGCGTTCCTGGATGAAATGGAGGCCGAGCGTGGGCGGCGGAAGGCATCGCAAAGATGAAAGGGAAGACCGACCACAGATCTTACGGTCGGTCCTGGCCGCACTCGCCAGCCGCCTCCTGACAGAGGCGTTCTGGTTAGTGGTCAAGGACCGATTCAACCTGTAGCCGGCCGCCCAGACACACAAAGAGGTGACCGCTGCAACGGTCACGGACTCGCCCAAGTGACGAGTCCTGCGGGGTCGCATCCGATCGGGTGCGGCCCCGCCCTCGTGTCAGCGACCTGCAAACTATGCATGTCCGCACCGTCATTCAACGAGCCGACAGGCAAGTCTTAAGCGTCGCCGACCCCTGCACTGTAGCGCGGTCCCTTCAGGCGTGGCAGCGTTCCGCGCTTCTTGCCGTTATGGGGTTCCCGGCTGGTCCAGGGTGCTACTACCCCGGGGAGCGGGGAGAGATCACGGGACGCGTTAATCTCCATCCCTGGCCCGTAACGTCACAGCCGCAAATCCAATTAGGCAATTGAGAGCAGGGCGAGTAAGCATCCTGCTGCTTGGGGCGGAAATGCCCCGGATGTCAGCAACAGCCGGGGCATCGCCGACGGGAGATGTCAGCGGCGTGCGGCCTTCGCGACCGCCTTATCCAGGTGCCGGTCCACGAGGGCGGGTGAACCGGAGACGACCACCAGGACGTTCCCGTCGCGGACGGCTGTCTGCTTCACCACACTGTCGTGTCCGTCGGCGGAGAAGGTCAGCATCTGGCTCCACTGCTCGTCACCCAGGTGGGGCGGCGCTGTCTTCTGGGTGGCTATGTCGACGGCGGAGCCGCCGACGAGGACCTGGTACTCCGGGCATCCGGTCATGGCCTCGAAGATCCTCGCCATGCCGTCGGAGAGCTTGTCGGGTGTGTCGCTGTACAACTCCTCGGAGACCTCGGAGCCACCGCGGCCAGCGTAGGTGAAGGAAATCTTCGCCTGGCGAGGGAAGTCGAGCGATCCTCTGGTGGCCGCGTCACCGCCGAGGTCGCTGAGCGCGGGGCAGCCGAGGACGGCGACGTCGTCGTGCTGAGCGGGGCGCATGGGCTTGCGGGTGTAGCCGCTGGCCAGGTCACCCTTGTTGAGCAGACGGGCCGTGAGCGTGGCCGACGACAGCGGGGTGCTGTTCTGCTCCATGGCGGCTGGGCTGCCAGGGCGAGTGGAAGATGAAGGAGCAGGACGTGCCGTGTCGGTGCGAGAGGAACAGGCGGGCAGGGCGAGGAGGGCGACGGCGGTGATGCCGACGGCGGTGGTGGCGACGCGAACGCGCACGACGTGACCCCTTGGTTCTCGGAGACGGTTGGGCAGTGCCGGCTCGTGGGCGCGGTGGGGTTGTAGAGGGAGGGGGTCAGTGGCCGAGGTGGCGCAGGCAGTCCTCGAACGTAGCGTGCGTGGCATCGACTGGCGCGGAGTGCCGGTTGTACCAGGCCGTGTCCAGGCGGGTCTCCTGCTGCTGGTGACCGGTGCGGCAGCGCAGCCAGATCTGGTCCTGGGCGGAGATGATGATCCAGTCCCGGTACGTGCCGCACTCGGCGCAGGCGACGATGTCGCCGTCCAGGACGAGGGGCGGCAGCCAGGGCATCATCCGGCCGGCGACCTGGTCGTGGCTCGGCACCCGCAGGTCCGGCGGCAGGAAGTCGTCCACCTCGGCCACCGGCTCGGACGGCTGCACATCGGGCTGGGGCACCGGAGCCGTGGGCAGGGGCATGCGCTGCCACATCTCGAACGCCTCCTGGTGACGGCGCTGCATCTCGATGTCGAACGGGTCCGGCTTGCGGCGGCGTATCCGGTCAAACACCCTGGCGTCCTCCTGTCTCTCGCCCTGCTCGCCTCGTGATCGTCCCCGACGGCGTCTGACCTGTTCAACTCGCAAAGTCCACAGTCACGACCGGCCTTGCCGGGCTCCGGTCCGGCCCTGTGCCTGGCGTCCCGTGCGGTCGGCCGGGCGCACCGTCCGGCGGTCGGCGGTCACGGCGCTGCTGGTGTCGGCCGGCAGGTCGGCGCTGCGGCGCAGACGCCACACCAGCACGTCGCTGACGGATTCCGCGGTGCCGAGTTCTCTGCGTCCCGCCGCATCGGCGAGGAGCATGGTGGTGTTGTGGCCGGCGGCTTCGGCGTCGGCGAGGGTGGCTGCGAGCGCGTACCAGCCGGGCTCGGCCAGGATCTGCTCGGCCAGCTCGGGCACGGCCTCGCGCAGCACGAACGTCTGCCGCTGGAGGAGCGGGCGGCCCAGGCGCCGACCGCGTTGGTAGAGGACGCCCAGCGGCTGGGCGGCGGCGGCCTGGTAGGCGGCCCGCAGGTGCTCGGCGGCCTGGCGGGCGGCGGCGGCCTGCTGGGCGTGGCCCTGCTTCGCGTGCCAGTGGATGACGGCGGTGACGAGGAAGAACAGCATGTCGATCGCCATCGCGGTGGTCGCCCCGTCCTCCCCGCGGCCGAGCGCGGGACCGCCCTGGATGAGGTCGCGGGCGGCCTGCCGCAGCGCCCGGTCGTGGCCGCGCTCGGCCCGCACATGCGAACGGGAGGCCCGCTCGAAGGCGACGGCAGCCTCCCGCAACTCCGACCGGGTGTGCGCGGCGGAGGTCTTCGCGAGCGCGTCGAGGACCTCACCGGCCGAGGCGATGTGCGCGGCGGCTACCGCGTCATCGCCCTGCTCGATGACGATCAGCGCCTGCCACGCCGCCGAGGCAGTGCCTCGGCGCGCGGCGGAGGGGGCGCCCGGAGCCATGGGCGACGGCCAGCTGGATGACGCGGCGACATGGTCGCCGCGGTCGGCGGACCAGCGTTCGCGGATGCGGGGCAGCGACAGGTCCGGAGCAAGTCTGGACCCCGAGTAGAAGATGGGTTCGCCGTCCTTGTTGCGGTCGTCGGGGAGCGCGACGGTGTAGCCGAGCAGGTCGCCGGAGGGGGCGATCCGCCGCCGGATGAGCAGGCCGGCGGCAGCGAGACGGTCGAAGAACTCCTTCTCGCCGGTGGCTCCGGCCACGGCACGGCGCACGGTCTCGCGCAGCTCCTCGCGAGGGGTGCGTTCCCGCTGCTGCCGTTCGGCCTTGTGTCGCTCGGCGCTGGTGGGCCGCTGGGCGGCAGTGCCGTCCCCAGTGTTGAGCCGCTTGAGGCCGTACTCGGCCTCGATCAGACGGGCTTCTGCCTGCGCGCGTCCCGCGTCGTTGTTCAGGCGGGGCCGACGGCCGTCCTCGCGGACGAGGGTGGCGATGATGTGGATGTGGTCGTCGGCGTGGCGAACGGCCGCCCAGCGGCAGCCGGCGTCGTCGCCGTCGGGCGCGATGCCGGTGGCCGCGACCATGCGCCGGGCAATCTCGCCCCACTGCTCGTCGGACAACACTGGGTCCTCTGGCGCAGCGCGCACGGACAGGTGCCATACGTGTTTGGCCGGGCGACGGCTGGGGGCGAGGGCTTCGACCGGCTGGTCGAGGAGCTTCTGCAACTCCGTGTGCGTCGCCTGCGGGTCGCGGCCGGGATCTGGGGCCAGGCTGTCCCAGGCTGCCACGAGGTGCGGGTCGACGTGTTCCTCGTGCGTGCCAGGCCCGTACAGGTAGTACAGGAGCCCGATGGTGAGCTTCCCGCGCTTGTGGACTCTGGGGATCATGCGGCGTGGTTCTCGTGCTCCAGGTAGTGCTGGGTGAAGGCTTCCACTCGCTTGGCGGCGCGGTGGACGGCGTCGAGGACGGCTCGGGTGTGCGGGACGTCAGCGCCGGCGTTGGTGGCCTTGGCCACCTGGTTGAGGTTGTTGCCGATCTGGCCAAGGTGTCGGCGCACCGCGAACAGCTCGGTCAACACTTCGCGCTCGGTGGCGATCTCGGCAGCGGTGCGGTCGAGGTCACGGGCGGCTTTGAGAGCGGCGTGGGCGAGGAAGGCGGCGACGCTCATGCGGCAGGCGGACGCGGCGCGTACGAGGAGTTGGTATTCGTCGTCGTTCATACGGCAGCTGGGCTGACGCATGCGCTTGTGCTCGTGGCGCAGGCGCTCACGCTGGCGCACGTGCGGCTTCGGTGGCGTGGCGTGTTCGCAGTGCGCTGTGTGACAGGCGTGCTGCTGTTCCCCTTCTGGATGCGGTCCGCCCTCGGTCGCATCCCGGTGGATCGGCGCCCCCTGGTGCCGTTCTCCTCCCGCCGATCCAGGGGCGGGCCAGGCAAGAGCATTGCTCCCGACGGGAGCAATGCTCTTGCGATAACTTGCTCGCCCCGAGACCGAGTTGAGGTCCTGAGCAGCTTCCGGGGTGGTGCCATTCTCGTTCGGGTTCGTCATCGGCTGTCGGGCCTCGCCGTGCGGAGCTGTCGCTGGATGCTGGCGGTCAGATTGAGGATGGCGGCCGGTCCTTCTAGGAGCTGGACAGGCCCGTTCGGCTTGTGCTGGACGAGCCACTGGCCGGTCGGGAGGGGCACCATGGCGTGGATGAGGTGCCGGCGGACCAGGACGGTGGCCCAGGCAGCCGCCGCGGTGGCCATGTGCCGGGACGAGGGAGTAGGGCGGTGAAACACGGATGCCTCTCGGGGCAGGGCGGTGGCCCGGCGCGCACCGGGCCACCGCAGGGGGACAGGGGGAGTGACCTGTGGGTTTGCGGGTCACCCGCACTCGGGGCAGCGCCCGACGTGGCCGCTGAGCGCCCGGGCCATCCGCGCCTTCGTGGAAGCGGCGTACGTCGCGCTGGCCTTCGCCGATGGCCTGCCGGCATGCCGCTCGGAGTGGGCGCTCAGATAGCCGATCTCCCGCTCGTACTCCTCACGGAGGGCAGCGAACTGCGGGCAAGTCCTCATCGGGTAGTGCTCCTTGTCGTCGTGATGCTGTCCGGGCTGCGCAGGGCCGCCAGGACCAGACTGAGTCGGTCATTCCGGCCGCCGGGGAGCTTCTCGCGGCGGATGATCTCCCTGAGCTGGACCCGGGTCACGGCCTCGTTGCCGTCCCGTTCCAGCAGCGCGGGTACGTGGGGGCGAATCAGCTCGACCAGTTGGTCGACGTCCTGCTCCGGCTCGCGCGGCGGACGCTGCGGCTGCGGGCCACGCGAGCGGCCACTGCGCTTGCCCTTCGTCTTGGAGGCCGGGGTCCGGCGCGCGGGAACCTTGTGTCCCCGGTCCCCGGTGGTGTCGGTCCCCGTGTCGGTCGGTCCCCGGTCCCCGGTGGTGTCGGTCCCCGACTCGGCGGTCCCCGGTCCCCGGTCCCCGGTGGTGTCGGTCCCCGTGTCGGTCGGTCCCCGGTCCCCGGTGGTGTCGGTCCCCGTGTCGGTCGGTCCCCGGTCCCCGGTGGTGTCGGTCCCCGTGTCGGTCGGTCCCCGGTCCCCGGTGGTGTCGGTCCCCGACTCGGCGGTCCCCGGTCCCCGGTGCCGTTCAGGGCGTTGTGCAGGCGCTTCATCGACCGGGAGGCCGGTCCCCGAGCGGCTCTCGTGTTCCTCACCGGACTCCGGGTTCACTGTCTCGGTCCCCGGCTCGTGGTCGCTGGGACTCGAGCCTCGGCCCTCGTTCCCCTTCGCGGTCCCCGTCTCACGGTCCCCGGTTCCGTCGGGCTTCTCGGCGTTCCCGGTCTCCGGTCCCCGGTGAGGTTGCAGTCCCCGGTACCGGTTCCGAGCGGCGAAGGTGCGGGAACTGTCGTTGGGGACCGAGCTGCTCTCGACGCTCGCGGCGGGGACCGTGGTCTCCATCTCGCCGGAGGGAGGTGGGGACCACGGGGAGGGCAGCGGGACGGTGGCGAGCGCGAGTGCGTGTCTGCGGGCGGCAAGCTGAGCGAGCAGCTCGGCGCGCTGGGTCGGGTCGGTCCCGACCGAGGCCCGGCCGATCGCTTTCGACAGCCGCCGGGTCAGGCGCTGGCCCCGTCGGCTCAGCCGCTGTTCGGTTGTGAGTTCAGCGAGCCGGGTGGCGAGGGCCACGGCGCGAGCGGTGGCGCGGTCCCGGGTGATCTGCGCGGCGTCGCGGTCACGGGCGGCGATGCCAAGTCGGGACAACAGTCGCTCGCGTGCTTCTCGCCCCAGAGTGGCTATCAGGCCGTGGGAGGCGGCGCCAGGGGTGCGCAGGCGCAGCTCGATGCCCATGGCCAGGTGCCAGAGCATCGCCGCCATGACCGGTCCGACGAAGGCGCGGACAGTGCCTCCTACGGGACCGCTCTCGGCGTAGGCGGGGATCACCTGGACCCCGGTGATGAGCCACACCAAGGTGCCCGGCAGCCCCGGGGCGCCTTGTGTGCTCAGGTTCTGCCTGGCCATCAGCGCGGTGGCGAACAGTCCCAGTTCCGCGGCGGCGAACATGCTGGCGCGTTCGGCGGTGCCGGCGATGTTGAGATAGTCGGCGGCGAAGCGCCAGCTGGTGTCGGCGCTGTAGGCGGTGCAGCCGAGCGCGGCCAGGGCGGCGACCACGACCGCGGCATTGCCGAGTCGTTTCTGCGGGTGCTGTGCCCGCCGCCGGAACGCCCAGCCGACCAGGGCCAGGGTCAGCGTGGCGGCGGGGACGCCGAGGGCGAGGAGGTGCGAGAGGTCGGGGCCGGCACCAAGAGACAGGACAGGGTGGGTCATGCGGCCTTTCCGAGAGGGGCGTGCGCCGAGGCGGGCGCCACCGGGCGGGTGACGGGCTGCTGTGCGGCGGGCCGGGCAGTTGCAGATCGACTGCTCTTGGCGGGCACGGCCTTCTTCTTCGCGTTCTTCCGCCGGGGCACGCCGAGAGTGCGGTCGCGGTCGAAGACCTTGTTGGCAGCCTGCCGCAGCAGGTCCCTGGCGTGCTTGGTGCTGATCTGCAGGGCGGTGGCGAGCCGGTCAGGGCGCCATCCGCGGACGTAGGCGTGGTCGATGACGACCTTCCGTTCGGCTTCGGTGAGGTGGACGTCGCGGCCGTTGAAGAAGGCGACCACGCGGCTGTAGTCGAGGCGGCGGGGCAATCCCTTGTGCCAGGGTTCGCGTTCTTCAGCGGTCAGCCCGCCCCAGACGCCCTCCTTGAGGTCGTTCTCCAAGGCGTAGTTGAGGCAGTCGCGGCGCACGGGGCACAAGGCACAGAGTTCCTTGGCATCGGCGATGGCCTCGTGGTCCCGGGGCAGGGGGAAGAAGGTGGCGTCGGCGTCCTCGGGGTCCATGCCGTGGCAGGTGCCGTGGGGCTGCCAGCTGGTGTCGCCGATGCCGCGCAGGCCGGTGGCCGGCGTGCTGTGGGTGGTGATGTGGCGCAAGGTGGTCTCCGGTGTGCTGCCGCGTCGGCCGACGGCAGGTCGGCGGTGGGCGGACGCGGTGTCGGGCGCCTGCTGCGGCGCGTGCCAGGGGCGCGGCAGCAGGGGCGGGACGGTGGTGTTGCGCAGGTGCACCAGACGGTGCACCGTCGTGCGGGCGGGTCAGGCCATCGCCGCCTGTTGGGCGGCGGCGAGGTCCTGGCGGCAGTGATGCGGCGTGGCCCGCGGGGCGCTGCCGCGTGCGAAGCCGTCGGGGTCAACGCGCCGGCGGCGGCACGGCTCGCCGACCGGTGCCTCGCACCAATCGCAGCGCACCGAGAGCGCGTCGGGCCGGCCCTGGGCGACGGCCGCTTCGCGGGCGGCGCGGGCGCGACGGAAGGGCGCGAGGGCAGCCCTGGCCTCTGGCGGGATGCAGGAGCCGACCTCCTTCAACCGGGCTTCCAGCCTCGGGCTGACCCGGCTTGCGGCGAGCTTCCGGTACATCACCGGCTGGGCGGAGCCGGTGGCGACCGCACGGCGGGTGCCGACCAGCTCGGCGGTCCAGGCCGCCTGGTCGTCCGGGTCGGCCGACGGGGTGGGGTCGGTGTGCCGGTGCAGGCGGTCGCGCTTGTAGCTCTCCCACGGGCGGGCGATGTCCGCGGGCAGGATCTGGTACGGCGAGACGCGGATGTGGCGGCGGGCGATGACGCAGGCGTCCCAGCCGTGCGGTGTGGCCAGCGGGACCTCGTCCAGCAGCTCATGCCACTGGGCGAGCTGGTCGCGGGCCTCGCCCTGGTCGGTGCGGATGGTGCGGGGGTCGAGTCGGCCGATGTAGGCCAGCAGGGCGGCGGTTTCGCGGCGGTCCATGGGCTACTCCGTTCCGGTCGGCGTCGGCTCGTTGAGGGCGGCGAGGAGGGCGGCGGTGTGGGCCTCGGCGCGGGTCATGCCGCCCGTCGGGGCGTGGCCGCTGCCGGGTATGGCGTAGAGGTTCGGGCGGGCCGGAGCGTGCTCTCGGGCGATCCAGGAGCGCCAGTCGGCAGCCCAGGCATCGGGCGGTCGGGGGGTGTGCCCGGCGCGGTGGACGCGCCACTTAGCGTCGGCTGCTCGCAGGCCCTCCTCGCCGAGGCGGTCGAGGTGGCCTTGCTGGCGGGCCCAGGTGTGGCTGGCGGGGTCGACCTGCCAGTCGGCAGCCGAGGTGACGGCAGCACCACTACTGCTGCCTTTCCGGTTCAACTTAGGTTCTCTACGGTTCTGTGTGTCGGATTCCGTACCGTGCTGGGGTCGGATTCCGGCACGTCGGGGGGTCGGATTCCGACGCGAGGGGCCGGATTCCGTACCGGCCGGATTCCGGCGGGAGGTGTCGGATTCCGTACCCTTCTTGGGCCAGATCCCGTACCGCCGCAGGCTCTTCTCGGCCTCCTCGTCCAGCTCCGGCACCGGGTCTGAGTCGGTCGGTGGGTCGACGTACGCCTCCGGGTCCTCGCGTCGAGCGTCGGCGACCTTCGCTAGCCATGCGGCAGCCCGGGGCAGCCGGTACACCGTGGTGCGTTGCGGGCCCTCCAGGTGTCCCAGCACCTGCAGCTCGCCGCTCTTGTCGAGTGCGACCAGCGCGTCCCGCACCGCCGTCCGGCTGGCGTTCGTTCGCTCCACCAGACTCGTCAGCGAGGCCCAGGCGACGCACTTGTCGTCGGCGACCCGGTCGGCGATCGACAGCATGACCAGCCGCGCGGTGCCCCGGCTGGAGCTGTGCTCCCACACCCACTCGCGTGCGTTGACGCTCATCGGACACCCCCGGTCACGACACCCGGCCAGCTGTTCGCCGAGACCGGGATGGCGCGCAGTGTGCCGACGCGGAGTGACGCCAGGGCGAGGGTGGATGCCACGCAGGCCGGATGACGGGGCCTTTTGCGTATGGCGGGAGGCATGGAAGAATCCCCTTTGCAGTGTTGCCACGCTGAAGCGCCCGTCGGAAAGGGATCAGCGTGGTGATGGTGGGCAATCTCCGCCCTCTCGGGCCTAGCCGGGCCGGATCGGGGCGGTACGTGCCGCTACGCGTTCGGCGTCCAGGAGTAGCCGCTCCTGGGCGCCGTCGCTGTATATGGACCTGCGCGAGCCGTTGGGTTCCTGCCCTCCTCCTCACGCTCGCTGGGCCCCAGGCGAGCTGCCCGGGGGACGACGAACATACGCACGGACCCGTGTCAAGATCCAGAGTTGGCTCTAAAACTCTGTACTAGTTGCAGACAGTGACGAGGTCGAACGTCCGGTCGACTGGTGGCGATCACCCCATGTACTGCGGAGCCGCTGCGGGGGCGACTGCCGCGATTACCCGCAACACTCATAGACACGAAGGCGTAATTCGAGACGCTAAAATCTGCATCGCAAATATTGCGTCAATTCCGACGCCTGTCGTCGTCCTTAGCGCACCGAATGGCGAACCAATAAGCGTCGCGCTGCGATTACCGCTATCCGGCTGCGGGTTGTTTCAGTGGGCCAGCTCGACGAATGTTCCGGATCGTCCTCGACGCCGACAGGCAGCCGACTGAGTGGTGGGCACAGACCGAAGGGCCTGAGCGTCTCGGACGTGATCCTCACTGCGTGCGACCCCCTTGTGTCTCATGCCACATTGATGGGCGGAACTGCTGGCCAGAGCGATTTAAGTCAAGCCCGCCCGAGCGCGTCAACGGCAATCATTTGTCCAGTTTGTGGGGGTAGGTCGCTGGGGTGGTGCAGTCGTTGGTGCGTACTTACGGCGCCGTAACTCACGCATGAGGTAAGGGAAATGCCAGTAGCAGCGCCAATGGGGTGCCCGCTCAGAAGCGTGGTCTAGACCGTCCAACGCTGCGCTCAGCGAAAAGCGGCAACGTTTTGCCGATTTACCGGCCGACTCTGGAAGTGGATCTTGATCCATGTCCGTTTAGGGTGTGAACGTGCCACCATGTCGCGCCTCGTTTGTTCGACGTTGAACCATGTGGCCCTCTTTCGTGGGTGACCCACCCGGTTCAAGATTGTTTAAGGATTGCGTATGGTTCTTCCGGGAGGCGAAGGGTGGGTCCAGCGCATTCGCTGCCGCTGTGCCCTTATGTGCGCCCAGAACGTCACGTCTCCTGATAGTCAAAGGCAGGATTTTCGTGGTCACGCAGGAACAAAAGCCCAGCGGGAATGACGCTGCGGGCGAGCAGATTTCGGAGCGCGACGGCAGCGGACAGCAGTTGGCCGGCCACTACATGGGCTTTGGTGCCCTCCTGCGCAGGTGGCGCAAGGCGGCAGGGGTAACCCAGTACCGGACGGCCAGGGCTCTGGGCATGAGCGAGCGCACGTATCGCAAGATCGAACGTGGTGCGACACCACCCCGTCTGTCCCGCACGCAGTGCGAGGCGCTTTCCGAACTACTTCGGTTGGACCGCGACGAGCGTCACGCACTGCTGCTCTACAACGTCGGCTCGATGCTCGTTCCGCCGAGCGGGTCCGGCCAGCCGGAGCTGCAACAGGCTTTGCGTCTGCTCATCGACCGGCAGATGCCCAGCCCCGCGTACCTGTGTGACCAGCACTGGAACATCTTGGCCTTCAACACCGCCATGGCGGAGTGGTGGCCGTGGGTTATGGAGCCGGGCGCGAATCTCATTCGGTGGGCTCTGACGACTCCGGAGGCGCGCGCCCAGTACCAGGACTGGGACAAGCACGCCTCGGCGTACGTGAAGATCCTCAAGTTCGCCCAGGCCACCAGGCCGAACGACGCCGAGCTGCGCCGGCTGATCGAGGACGTCAAGAAGGACCCCGACGTGAGGCACGTCTGGGAGACCGAGCACGATATGGGGGAGACACGCGATGGCCACGTCTTCCGGATGAACGTGCCGACGCTGGACTGGGAGACGATCGAGGTCGTCAGCCACGTCCTCTATCCCGCATCGATGCCCGACTGCCGCTTCGTTGTGATCACCTGGGTGGAGGGCCATGGTGACGAGGAGCGCGACGCCCTCGGCGGCGTCCGCGACGCCTGGGCAACCATGACCGCGAACGAAGAGGACGTGGCGACGGCCCAGCGGCACGCGCAGAACCGCGCGGCCGAGGACGCCGCCACCCGCTGGCGAAGGGAAGCGGCAACCCTCGCCTCTCGCATGGTCGTCGCCACGGCAGAAGAAGCGGCAGCGCTAGCCGGTGAGAACGGCGTCCCCCTGCCGGCCATCAGCAGAAACGTCGGTCCCGATGTCCATCTGACGCTTTCGCCGGACAAGCGGACCGTGGTGTGGGCCACAGAAGAGACAACTGGCTGCTGGTCCGTTACCCACGTCTCCCCGTCCACCGTTATCGCTCGCGTGCCCAGGCACACGATCGAAGGCGCGTGCCTACTTGAAATGCGTCAGCTGGTGCGTGCTGCCCTGCCGGCCGATCCTTCGGCGGCAACCGTCCGCATCGGGCAACTCCTCGCCGAGCGCGACACCGAGCAGCGTGTGCTCCGTGATGTCCTGCAGCAGGTTCAGAAAGGCAATGCCGAGTCGCCGAAGAGCCGCATGGCAGGCTGAGGACCGAGATGGATGGCCCTGCTCAGAGCCACCCGCAGGCTGCATCAGTGGCTCCCATGCCAGTTGTAACCCCCCACGCACAGGAAGACCCCTCTCGTGAAGAAGTACACCTATGCCCTCCCGTTGCGCTGGGCCGACGCGGACGCGTACGGGCACGTCAATAACGCTCTCTTCCCCCGGTACATGGAGGAGGCGAGGACCCGGATGTTCCAGGAGATGCTGCCCACCGACGAGGCCGGCCGCCGCCAGCACGCATTCGTGGTCAGCCGCTCCGTCGTGGACTACCGAGCCCCCCTGTCCTACCGCGAGGAGCCCGTGGATGTGCACGTCAGGGTCGTCAGCTGCCGGGGGGCAAGGCTGGAACTCGCCTACGAAATTCGTGACGCGGACCAGCTGTATGCCGAAGCCACGACCTTGATGGCCGCGTACAACCTGGAGACCGGCAGGCCGCGGCGGATCTCTCAAGCCGAGTTGGACTTCCTCTCTCGCTGCACCGAGTCCTGAACCACTGCGCTATCTCTGCATGAACGCCGGCCCCGGCTGACGATGTCCAGCCGGGGCCGGTGCGTCTTTGACCGCATGTGTCACTGCCGGGAGAGGCAGTTGAGCATGCCAAGAAGCGGGCAGCACGGTGGCAGGGCTGCGTCAGCGAAGCAACTCGTCGCCAGAATCCTGTGCCGGAAGGAACTTCACGGCTTTTCGGGCCAGGACGGCAGTGAAGTACTCACGTGCGTCGGGACGCAGTCGCGCCAGGGTGACCATGCCAGTGATGACAGCGTCGGCCACCTCGTCCTGGACGTCTGCCCAGGTGTGGCTGTGCCCCTTTCGCGGATTGGTGCCCCGGGCGCCGATGACGGCCTGCGCAGCCTCGCCTACCTCTTCGGCGAGCTTGAGCACTTGCAGGGTCCATTGCTCCTCTGGTGCGAGTCCCTTCTCGGCATCGAAGCGGCTGAACGTGTCGGCCAGCCGCTGGATCGTGTCCCAGTCGTCGGTCGGAGAGCCGCACCTGTGCTGACCGCGGGATTGCGGAGGTAGTGCGGTTCTGCGCATGAGTGCCGGATCGCTGACGAATCCGAGCCCCTCGTACAGAGACCTCGATTCGTCACTGGCGTGCACTTCGAAAAGGGTGATGTCTTCCTGCTCCAGGTCGTTGAGGAGCGCGGTGAGGGCAGCCTTGGCGTAACCACGGCGTCGGTACCCGGGCTGGGTGGCCACGGCTTGGATGCGTGCGGCCAGTCCCTGCGGGTACCGGGGTGCGGGCAGTACGGGACTGACGAGGGCCAGGGCGCAGGTGACGAGTCCTCCCTCGGGTGCGTCGACGACGTAGGCCCGGGCATCGCCATGAGCCTGGAGGCGTTCGGCCAGTTGGTCTCGGCAAAGGGCCAGCCAGTCCGGGGGGAGCGGTTGAGAGAGGATCAGCTCGGATCGCAGGCGAGTGATGCCTTCGGCATCGGCGGGCGTGGCACGGCGTGGAGTGGTCACGGGATCGGTCCTGTTGATTCAGCGATGGTAGAGGCGGTAGGCGGTTCACCGTGCGGTCCCGCCCAGTCAGAAAGGCTGGGATCACGCGGAGGCGGTCGTGTGCGGGTCGGTGATGGGTGAGAAGCGGGCTGGAGCGTGGTCGATCGGGAGATCCGGGCGCCAGGCTGTGAGGATCTGGGCGCTGCACTCGAACAGTTCCGGCGGCAGGGCATCCAGCGGCCACCAGCGCCAGTCTCCGACACTCTCGCCAGGCTGGTCGGCCGGTTCGCCCTGCCAGTGGGTGACGAGCGCACCGAAGGTGATGCGGACGACGTCGCCAACCTGGTCGAGGAACATGCCGAGAAGACGGACGTCGGCTGGGTCGGCGCACAGACCGGTCTCCTCGGCGAGTTCCCGCACGACTGCCTCTTGCAGTGACTCGCCCGGCTCCACAGTCCCGCCGGGCAGCTCCCGTGTGCCCAGCCGGTGCCGCCCCAGGAGCAGGCCCTGCGGCCCGAGCAGCACTGCCCCGACGCCGACGGCCGCATGGGCGACGGGTGGCTTCGCGGTGCGGGGACGGGCGGTGATCCGGGCCGGCCGGTGGACCTGGAACAGTCGGTAGGAGGCGTGGTTGTCCTTCTCCGGCGCGTCGAGGACAGTGATGCCCAGCACGCGGAACCCATGGTGCACGAGCAGGTCTTCCCACAACTCGGGTGTGAGCACCCACATGTGCACGGTGAGATCGTCGCCGCCGACCGGGCGCAGGATCTCCGGGCGTGGGGTGACGGTCGAGGTGGGGCCATCGCCGGCGGAGTTGGTGTGCAGCACCGTGAAGTACAGCCGCCCGCCCGGTTTGACGGCGGTCGACAGGGCGGGCAAAAGCCGGTGCGGGTCGACGAAGTGGAACGTGCTGAGGGAGTAGATCACGTCGTACGGGGCTGTCGTGCCCAGGTACTCGACAGCGTCGGCGTGGACCAGCCGCAGGCCCGGTACATCGGGGTAGCGGGCACGCGCTCTCTCGATCTGGCTGAGGGAAGCATCGACGCCGTCCACCTGCGCTCCGTAGGTGCGGACCAGGTGGGCGGCGTGCCGACCAGGGCCGCAGCCGATGTCCAGGACCCGCAGGCCCTCGATGTCCCCGAGTATGGCGTCCCCCGGCCCGCTCGCAGCAGGGCCCCAGCTGATCTGGTCCACTTCCGGCAGGGGCGTAGCTCGCGCCAGGTGGTGCTTTCCGTAGGCGTCCCAGGCGAGACGGGTCTGATATTCGACGTCCAACACGTCGCCTTCCGTGCTGAGTTCAGGGGTGGAGTGCATAGCAGCGCAGCACGTCGAGATCGGCGGTGCGCACGACGGACCAGCCCGCGGTAAGGGTCTCGGCCTCGGCGGGTGTGATCCCGAGGTGCCTGTACGGATCGTTCTCCTTGCGACGGCCGGCGAGTTCGGTGACGATCCAGAAGGTCCCGCCAGGTGCCAGGACCTGCCGGACGCGGTCGAGGAAGGCCGCCTTGTCGTCCATCCACCGATAGACCAGGCGGCAGGTGACGACCGCATACGTGGCATCCGGCAGGGCGCTGAGGTCATCGGAGACGAAGTCCATCACGTGCCAGGCCGGCCCGTCGCCCTGCTGAGTGGTCCGGGCTGCGGCGATGGCGCTGGGCGCGAAGTCGATGCCGGTGGTGCGGTAACCGAGCCGGTGGAGGTGGCGGGCGAGGGAGCCCTCGCCGGTGCCGACGTCGAGAGCCGGGCGTCCGCGGCCCGGTCCGACATGGTCGGCCAGCAGCGTGGCTTCGTTGCTGGTGACCTCCCGATACCGGCGTCCACCGGCCCAGAGCGGCTCCCAGTAGTCAGCGGTGGCTGGGCTGGTCGCCACGCGGCTGCTGTGCGGGTGGGCGGGACTGCCAGAATCCTGGTCCTGGGCATTGGCTGAGGGACGGTGCAGCACCAGGGAAGCCGCTGCTTTGCCGGGAACGACGGGCCAGTCGATCTTGATTCGCGTGTGCTTCTTATGGAACACGTGCAGGCCGTCGGTGTAAGCGCTGGTCGGTCCAGTGGCGTCCTTGGGCTGGACCGTGATGTGCGGGCAGGGCGCGGCGCGGTGGTTGCGCTGCCAGCGCTGGACGTGCTCGGCCATTTCTGTGGCCACCAAGTGACCGACTGGCCCGTAGCCGTGGATGACGAACTCGTATACGCCTTTGCCGTTTTCACCGTCTCCGATCCGCTCGTGTGCCAGACGGGCCAGTGACGTCCCACGCACGATGGCCGCGCCGGGCCAGTGCGGGGGTGGGGGGCTCATGAGGCCAGTGTGGCCATCAGTGTCGACGGACAGGCGGCAGAAGCCGGGCAGCGCGCCGGCCAGATACAGGGTGAGGGGGTCGAAGGGTTCCTCACCCCCGACGGTGACGTGCGTTCGGACTGTGAAGGGCGCCTTGTCGAAGGCCGGGCCGAGCTGGTCGACAGGCAGTGGGATTCCGTCCTCGAAGGCAAGGCGGATGCCGCGTCCTGGAACGGCGCGCAGGTTCGGGTCCCATGCGCCGGTGCCCTGAATGGGGACGAAGCCGCACACTGTGAGTGGCTCCTCACTGACGAGCGCACCGTCGCGTTTGGTGAAAGCGATGGACCACACGTACTGGTGGAGGCGTAGCGGGGCGACGAGGCGTCCGCCCTCCGCAACCATGGTGATCCACGGCAGATCCCAGGTGTCGACCGTGACGATCACCGCGTCGAAGCCGCCCTCGGGGATGGCCTCGGGGGGTAGATGTTCGGCGTCCGCGGTGAGGACACGGACACGGTCGTATCCGGTGGCGGAGAGGAAGCGGGTGGCGCGGTCGGTGACGTCAGGGTCGATGTCGACGGTGGTGACCTGGCCGGTCCGGCCGACCAGTTCGGCGATCAAGGCGGCGTTGTAACCGCCTGAGCCGACCTCCAGGACATGGTGGCCAGATCGGAGGCGGGCTGATTCGAGCATGACGGCCTGGAGCCACGGTGCGCTGACGGAGCTGCTGATGCGGCCGTCGGGCGTGTGGCGTGTGGGGATGATGTCGTTGGCGTACGCCGTCTGCACGGGCACGTCCGGTGCGAAAGCATGGCGGGGAACCCTGCGCAGGGCGGCCTCGACAGTGGCGGTGCGGACGTGGCCGGCCGCGAGGAGCTGATCGACGAGCCGGTGCCGCAGTGCACTGGGGTCGTGTTCCTGCGTGGTAGTGGGGGGCCTCGTCACCCTGGGGCCTTTCGAGCGGGTCATGCGGGATCCGCGACGGTGGGGGAGCCGGGACGGGGGATGGAGCCCGCGGGGGCGTACTGGGCGGCTTGCGCGTCGAACATCGAGGCGTAGCGGCCTTGGGTGGCCATGAGTTCGTCGTGGCTGCCGTGCTCGACGAGCCGTCCGTGGTGCAGGACGTAGATGCGGTCGGCATGGCGGACGCCGGACATGCGGTGGGTGACCAGGACGACGGCCCGGTTCGGGGCGGCGAGCCGGCGGATGCGGTCGAAGGCGGCGATCTCCGCTTCCGGGTCGAGGGCGGAGGTGGGCTCGTCCACGATGAGCACGCCGTCGGCATCCGAGGTGGCGCTGCGCCAGTGGGTCCGGGCGAGGCCGATCTTCTGCCACTCGCCGCCCGACAGTTCGCTCGCGCCGCGGAACATCCGGGCCAGCAGGGTGCGCAACCCGTCGGGAAGTTTTGCGATGACAGGTCCGGCACCCGCGTAGTCCACGGAAGGCTGCAGGTGCTCGGGGTCGGCCGTTCGGGCGGGCCGCCCGATCCGGATGTTCAACGCCGCTGTCACGGGCCAGCGTTGGAAGTCCTGGGTGAGCAGTGAGACGCGGTCGAAGACCTCGGAGCGGTCCAGGGAGGCGATGTCGGCCTCACCCCACAACACCGTCCCGGTCTGCGGCAGCAACAGGCCCGACAACACCTTCATCAGAGTGCTCTTGCCTGAGCCGTTCTCGCCGACCACGGCGGTGACCGAGCCCATGGGCAGCGTGAGGGAGACCTCGTCCAGGGCGGGGGCTTCCCGGTCCGGGTAGCGGTAGCTCACTTTCTCCAAGACGACCTGCCTCACCCGTGCCGGGACGGAGTCGCCTCCGCTGGGGATGGTGCGCCGTGCCGCCTCGTCCAGGAACCGGGCGTGGTCGCGGACGTAGAGGGACTCCTCGTGCAACCGGTTCACGTTCATCACCAGCGCGCCCAGGCTCGCCGAGCCCGACCGGACGGCGATGACGGCGGTCCCGGCCACGGCCAGACTCATGTGACCGCTCATGATCAGGAGGAACATGGCCCCGTACGTCGCCGCCATGGCGAGGCCGGACAGCGCGGCGGCCACCCACTCGGTGACGGCCTTGCCGGTGGCCAGGCGCTCCTGCTCGGCCTCGGCGCTCTCCGCCATGCGTTCGTAACGGCTGAGCAGGAACGGTCCGACGGCGTGGATGCGGACCTCCTGCGCGGCGGAACGCTCCGTGAGCAGGTTGCCGATGAGACGGCTGGCCCGCACGTGCTCGACCCAGCTCATCACCGACACGTACCGTTCCTGCGCCACCCGCATCGCGCCCCAGCCGCGTGGCGCCGCGATCAGGAGCAGCATCGGCAGCAGCACAGGGTGCAGGATGGTGAGCACACCGGCCGTGGAGACCAGCGAGATGGTCCCGTTCAGAGCGGCCACGCAGGCGCTGATCATGCGGCGGGCGGAACCGGCGCCGTACTGGGCGACGTCGATCAGCCGCCGGAACTCCGGGTCCTCGATGGCCTCCAGCTCCACGGACGCGGCGGCGGCCAGGTACCGGGTCGTGGCGATCCGCTCCACCAGCGGCTCCAGCCGGCCCGCCCGGGAGGTGGACCAGCCGGCCAGGCCCGAGTTGACCACGGCCGCTCCGGCGGCGGCGAACAGGCCGGGCAGGACCGCGTGCAGCCGCTGCCCGGGGGTGCCCGCGCCGAGCAGCGCGTGCATCACGGCGTTCACCGCGAGCAGCCCGACGGCCGCGGCGAGCCCCTGCCCGACCTCGCTGACGGCGACCGTGCGCAGGGCGCGGCGGTCCGCCTGCCACGCCATGCGCAAGGTCGCCCCGACCAGCCTCGGCATGGAGCGCAGAGCCGACGTCATGGTCAGATCGAGCGGGGCGTGCTCGTGTTCCGCCCAGCCCAGGTCGTAGCGCAGGGGGCCGCCGAAGAGCTCCTGCTCGGCGTCGGAGACCTCCGGCTCGGCCATCCGTACCCGCCCGAAGAACCTCTTCACAGCGTGCCTCCCCGCCGGGTGCGGCCCGGCGCCCGGAGGGCGGGCGTGGGCAGCCCGCACGCCCAGGGGACCGTGATCCGAGCCGGATCCCTGCGGCGGGTGTCCGGGTACGCTGCCTCCGCACCCCGTGTCATCGCCCGGGGAGTGGCGGGTGCTGGTGTCCTGGCCGACGTCACGTGGTCCCCCTCGACGGTCGTGTGGCTGCTTCCGTGGTTCAACGAGCCGGCCGACATTTCGAACACATGTGTTTCGGTCGGGTCGGCAACCCCGGGATTGCGCGCGTGCCGGAGGGTGCGGGGTGCATCGACCCTTGCGGCGCCTGGGCCGCCGGCCGGAGCGGCGGTGGCCAAAACGCCGAGCATGCCGCTGCCGCTGCCGCTGCCGCTGCCGCTGCCGCTGCCGCTGCCGCTGCCGCTGCCGCTGCCACTGCGGCGCGCGGGGCCGGCGCACGGTCTGGTCGAACCGTGAGATCAGAGCGCCGGATCCAGTGAGCGGTGGTCGACCGCGGGCATCAGGAGAAGCGGGCGCTCGCAGGTTCGGTGTGAATCCGCAACAAAGTGCTGGCCCTGGCAAGGTCCTCGGGAGTGTCGATTGCCAACCCTTCGTCCGCGACGCCGAGCATCCGTACGCCGTGGCCATGTTCGATGAAGCGCAGCATCTCCACGCCTTCGGTACGTTCCAGCGGCCCTTGAGGGAGATGCCGGAACGTGTTGAGGCCCGATCGGGTGAAGCCGTAGAGACCGAGCTGACGCAGGTACCTCGGTCGGTCACCACGCGGGTAGGGGATCGGCTGCCGGGAGAACATGAGGGCGTTGTGCTCGGCGTCGACGACGACCTTGACGACGTTGTGGTCCAGGACTGCACCGGCGTCGTCCAGCTCCGTGTACGCGTTCACTGCCAGGGTTTCGGGTGCCAGGTGCTCGATGGCTTGGGAGACAGCGTCGATCGCGATGGGGGAGATGAACGGCTCGTCGCCCTGGACGTTGATGTACCCGTCTGCGAGCAGGCGTTCTGCGCACTCCGCGACGCGGTCCGTGCCGGTGTGGTGGGCTCCGGTCCGCATGCACTCGATGCCCAGGCGGTGACACACCTTCTCGATGCGCTCATCATCGGTGGCGACCACCACCCCGTCGAGGCACTTTGCCTCCAGGCAGCGCTGGTGGACATGCCACAGCAGCGGCTTGTCTCCAAGCTGCGCAAGGGGCTTTCCCGGAAACCGGGAGGCTCCCCAGCGGCAAGGGATGACCGCTATGTGGTGGCGGCGCGCGGTGCTCGGCGGTGCGGCGGTGCTGGCTGTCACGGCGTACTCCCGTCGGTGAGTGTCAGGAATGAGTGGGGCGGGGGAGGAGGGCCAGCTTGGCGCGGACGGTCGGCGAGGCGGAGTCCTCGAAGGACCGCCACTCGTAGCCGCTGACCTCTTCGGTTTGGAGGCTCACGGTGTGTTCGGCCCGAAGGAGGAAGGCCCAGCGGAAGTCCACGTGCTGGTGTGCCGGCTCGCCCTTCGCGGGGTTGGCGGCGATGTCGTGTACGTCGATGTCCAGCGGCACGGTCTCGAAGCCGGGGAGGGGGACGACGGCGTCGCGAGGAATGCCGGCCTCCTCGCCCAGTTCACGAAGGGCGGCACCGGGAAGGTCTTTGTCGCCTGGCTCGTTGTGGCCGCCGGGCGCGAGGGCCTTGCCCGTGGCGTTGTGCTGAATGTGGAGCACCCGGTCGTTGCTGTTAATAACGATGGCGCTGCAGGTGACGTGCGTGGGAAAGGTCTTGCGGCTGGTCGGATCGTCCTCGCCGGTAAGGACGACGAAGAGCGCAGCCAGGGCGTCCCGCTCGGACGGGTGGCGGGTGAGGTACGCCTCAACGGTGGCGCTGATGTGGTCGGGGGAAGGCGGCATGGGATCACCCGTCGAAGTAGTCGAACCAGGTCCTGGCGATGGCCTGGCGGTCGGGTGCGGGCATTTCGTGGAGACCGGACTGGAAGCGGCCGTGGCTGAGGGCCGCGGTGGCGGCGAGTATCTCGGCCTGAACGAGATGGATGTATGAGCCGACGGCGGCGCCGTGCACGAAGTTGACGGCGCCGCCGTCAGCGAGGACGTAGAAGTAGTGGCCAGTGATCTCGTAACGCGTCAGATGCTCGCTGACCGGGGTGCGCTTGTAGAGGCCATGGAGGCTGCCGAGTTCAAGTTCGTCCTCTGAGGACGTCACCGAGGCCAGGTACGCCCCGTTGCGCAGGGTGGAGAAATCGCCCTGGCGGAGGGCGAGGTTGCCGGTGGCGCACAGGACGAGTTCCGCCTCCCGGAGCGCCTCGGCCGTCGACGCGCTCGTACGGAAGCCATGGGAATGCGCCTGCACTCTCTTGACCGGATCGGTGTCGTGGACGGTGACGCGCAGGTCTTGGGCGCGCAGCGTCTGAGCGATGGCCCGGCCGACCTTGCCGAACCCGATGACGCAGGCGTTTCGGCTGGTCAGAATGTCGCCGCGGGCGCGTACGAGGGCGTCGGTCGAGAAGACGATGGATCGGCCCACTAGGTGGTCCTCGCAGTCCTTCAGCGGGGAGCGGGCCACCGAGACGACGGGACAGGGCAGGCGGTCCAGTGCCGCGTACCGCTGGTGTCCGTTCTCGGTGTCCTCGACGACGCCGAGGACGCGGCCGGAGAACTTCTCTACCAGGGTGTCGAGGCACGGCGCGAAGTAGCCGCCGATGTCTATCAGGATGACGTTCCGGCCGCCTGCTGTGTCCTCCAGGTACTCCAACGCCCAGGTCGAGTCGGCAAACAGTTCTCGGCTCAGGTCATGGACGGTGAAGGCACGTCGGACCTTCTCCAGCGTCGGCTGGTCGACGGACCTGGGCTTGGGTAGTACAGCACCGACCGTGGACGTCGCGGCCATCGCGCGGAGGAACGCCGGCCGCTCGGAGAGCAGGTGCGTGATGATCAGCGTGGTCACGTGCTCGCCAGCGGGGAACCGTGTTGTGATCTGTCGGAAGAAGGCTTCCAGTCGCGCCTTTTCAGGACTCTCCACTGCAACTCCTTTTGATGTCCCGCTGGTTATGCCGCGCGGCCGTACGCGGCGGTCTCGGCGGCCAGCGCCTGCATGTGGGCTCGCATGCCGTTGTGAAGGTCGACCTGGGGCTGCCAGCCCAAGACCTCATGGGCCCGGCTGGGGTCGGCGCGGGTGGTGAGGACGTCACCGCTGCGGGGGTTTTCGTGGTGAACCTGGATCTCGCGGCCGGAGAGGCTGTTCGCGATGTTGATCACTTCCAGCAGGGAGGCGCTTGAACCACCCCCTACGTTGATCACTCCACTGGCGGTCGGGATCGTGGCAGCGGCGATGGTGGCGGCGACCGCGTCGTCGATGTACGTGAAGTCCCTGCGCTGGTGACCGTCTCCGTACAGACGTAGTGACTGGCCGGTCAGGGCGGCCGAGAGGGCGCGGTGCGTGAACATGTCAGGGCGCTGCCGGGGGCCGTAAACGGTGAAGTACCGCAGAGCGACGACGCTGGTGGGGCAATGGGCCTGGACAGAGTGCGCGAGGCAGAGCTGCTCCTCGGCGAGTTTCGTGACCGCGTACGGGGATGCCGGCTGTGGCCGGTCGGTTTCGACGCTCGGACCGCCCTCGGTGGGGCCGTAGACGCTGGAGGATGAGGCCACCACTAGCCGGGGAATGCCCATACGGGTGACGGCGTCCATGACGCGGTGGGTGGCGAGAACGTTGGAGGCCACGTACTCGCTGAACCTTGGTCCCCAGGAGGGGCGTACCCCGGGGATGCCGGCCAGGTGAAAGACGGCGTTCGCGTCCAGGAGGAGTGGCTCGATCGCGCAGTTGAGGAGGTCAGCGGTGACGTGCATGTACCCCGGGAGCCTCTGCAGGGCGGCAAGGTTGGCTGCGGCCGTGGGATCGGTGGCCGGGTCACGACGGTCGACGCCGACGACGACGGCGCCAGCCTGGACGAGGGCATGCGCGAGGTGGGAGCCGATAAAGCCGGCGGCGCCGGTCACCACGGCCCGGCGGGGGACCGTGGTGGTCAGGTGGGATGCGTGCTGTGACACGGAGTTCTCCAGGAATCCGAGGAGGGGTGTGGTTCAGGCGAGCCGGGCCAGAACGGTGCGGCCGTGGGTGCTGAGGGCGAGATCGTCCTGCTCATGTCCGCGGACCAGGGCGGTGACGGCCTCGATCGCGCCGAAGGACTCCAGCAGTCGCTGTTCGGTGTCGTTCAGCGGCGTTCCGTATCCGGCGAAGAAGGCCGTGCGGAGGTAGGGGGCGGCCTGCCAACGGCGGAATTCGAGCCGGGCGAAGTCGCGGATGCGGGCGTCCCGGCGCATGTGCTCGAAGTCGCACATACCGAAGGCGTCCCCAAGGAGCCAGTTTCGAGGCTGGTAGTCGAGGTGGCATACCGCGCTGTCCATGAGCGTGTTCGCCAGGACGTCGGCGCTGTGGCCCATGCGGTCGCGTTCGGCCGTGGAGATGAGGCCGGCCCGGTCTGCACGGGCGATCCAGTCGCGCAGCCGCTGGGCGAGTTCCGTGCCGATGGCGCCGGTACGCGGTACCGAGGTGGCGTGATGCAGCTTGCCCAGCACGCGCCCGGCATCGTAGTGAGCCTGTTCCTCCTCCGGCGACCCGGGCGCGACCGCATCCGCCCGTACGCCGCGCACCGCGGTGAGCAGCAGGGTGCATGTTCTGTCCTGCCGGCCCACCACTCGGGGGACGTGCCCGATCAGGTGAGCTCCCCAGGCGAGATAGGCATGGAGTTCTCGGATGTATCGGTCGCGTTCGCTGTGCTGCTTGGCGAAGAACTCATTGCCGTCGGCGTCGACCAGACGCAGGACTCGGGGCGGGAGAGTCGGATCGTGCACGATGCGGACCGCTCCGAGCGCGCCGCGTGCCAGGCTCAGGCGCGGATCATCGGACAGCGTGATCACGCGACAGCCTCCTGCGCTAACGCGGCCAGGTGCTCGGTGTCGTTGTGGCGGTCGAGTATCCACCGTCTCTGCCCAAGCCGGTTGAGGTGGTGTTGCCACCGGGTGATGGACCCGTGAGAGACCGTGAATCCGGCCGGAGATCCGAGCGGGATTCCCAGGAGCAGGGTGTGGGCGACGATCACGGTCTCGCCGTGCGCGGCGAACAGGATGCGCTCACCCTCATGATGGTCGATGAGCTCCTGTAGGAGGCGGCCGGCCCGCTCCAGATAGCCGTTCCACGTGTCGGATCCAGCAGCCCAGGGCCTATCCGGGTGGGCGTGCGGCCCACCGTCGGCAGCAGTTTTCACCTCGGCCCAGGGTCTGCCGTCGGCGGCACCGTGGAGCGGACCGTCGAGGCGGTCGTCGGTGGACATGGGGAGGCTGAGGGCCTGGCTGATGATCTCGCCGGTCTGGCGCAGGCGGAGGCGCGGGCCGGCGTACAGCGCTCCGAACGGCTTGTCGCGGTGCTCGGCGGCGAGGCGGAGCGCGACCCGTTCGGTCTGGGCATACCCGCGGTTGGTCAGCCCGGTGCAGGTGCGCGGGCCGCCGACCAGGCCGTCGACGTTGCACTGGGCTTCGCCGTGGCGGACGAAGACGAGTTCTGTGGTGATCATGCGGATCCTTGGGGGCAGGGTCGGGGCGACCAGCGGTAGCGGTAGCCGTTGCGCCCGGCGTAAGGAGCGGTCAGCACGGCGTGCAGCGCGAGGAAGTCGTCGAGCCGCTCGCGATCCGTGATGCCAAGCCGGGGGTCGTGGCGTACGGCGGCCTCGTTGTAGGCGCGCAGCGCCGAGTCAATGGTTGGAGCCGGCAAAGGCCCGTACGTCAGGACCAGCGTCGCGATCAGCTTCGCCAGGTCGTAACCCATCGGCGCCAGCGTCAGATCGTCGGTGTCGACCGTGTAGATCTCGCCGGCCTCGGTGATGATGAAGTTTCGCGGGTTGCTGTCCTTATAGAAGGCGGTCGGCCCCTCGGCGGTCTTCTCCAGCAGCGTCAGCAATGCGTGCAAGGCCGCGCGGTCCGGCAGGTACCCGTGTTCCAGCCTTCTTCGCAGGGCAGCCTGCCGGGGACCGATGTAGTCGCCGAACGCGATGCCGTCACGGAAACGGTGGGGCCGGTTGAGTGCGGCCGGCCGGAGATCGGTGGTCCACGCGGCCCCGTGGGCGTCGCCCAGCAAACCAGCCAGGGCCGGCAGGTCCTCGGTCCGGGCAGGACGGCCGTCGATCCGCTCGTATGTCAGGCTCGTCGGCCCCACCACCGTCAGCGCCGGCAGCCGCAACGGCGGTGCATGCTCGGCGAGCCAGGCGTGATGCCGGGCTGCCGAGGCCACCCGGCCGGGGGTCTCGTAGTGCTTGGTGAACTGGCGAACGCTCACAACCGTCCTCCCCCTGACTGGGCCACTACGAAGGTGACGAGGGACTTGGTGGTGAGGGGCCGGTCCGGCAGGAACTCATGCAGTGTTGCCGCGAGCGCGCCCGGACTGCCGTAAAGGCCCGGGGCGAGGTCGTACTTCGGGTTGGTGGCCAGGTACTCCGCCACGTGATCGTGGCCGTCGAAGGTGAACCTGTGTTCCTCGTGCTCCACAGCGCGTACGTCGAGTGACGCGGCGGCCAGGTCGGCGAGGTTGCCGCTGTGCGCCGAGATGTACAGGCTCTCGTGTTGCTCGGCCCGCGGGTCGAGGCCAGCGGCAGCGACCAGCTGGTCCATCTCCCAGTAGCTATCGAGCCCCTTCGTGACGAGCACGGCCAGCCCTCCCGGAGCCAGCACCCGCTTCATCTCCGCGACCACCGTCTGTGGCTGCGGTGAGTGGTAAAGGCAGAAGGCTGCGACGGCAACGTCGAATGACTGGGCAGGCAGCGGCAGCTGGTGAAAGTTGCCCAGGAGGAAGCTAACTGGGATGTCGGGGAGCCGTTGAGCGCGGTGTAGGGCCTGTTCGATCAGGGCAGGAGCCGCGTCGAGACCGAGTACGCGCTGCGGCCGGAGTTGCTGGGCCAGGGCCAGACTGCTCGTACCGCGACCACAGCCGACGTCCAAGACCAAGCCGAGCTTGTCTGCCTGCTGGTGGTGAGCGCGCACCAGGCGCACGATCGTGTCTGGTACCGGGCGTCCGGAGGTTTTCGCCCGCATCAGGGCATTGGACCGGCCGGCCAGCCGAGAGGCGTGCCCGTACAGTTCCGCTTGCCGCGCGGGGTCCAGGAAGGGGTTGGCGCCACTCATGCCGCACCCGCCCCTCGGAGGCGCGGAGCGCTCAGCGGTGCTCTGCGGCGACCTTGCGCAGCCAGCGGCGCGTCTGTCGCCGGTTGCGCAGCAGCACCACGTCGGCACGGCCCGAGGCGAATTCCTCGATCTTGACCATGACGCGCGGGCGCATCTTGCGGCGGTACGTCGCCACGTACTTGATCACGCCCCAGTGAATGCGGTTGTGCACCCCGTTGCCCTTGTGCCCTGCCCCGTGCCGGATCTGGCGGGAGAAGATCCCGTACAGCGCGGCCACGGTCGAGACGTCCATGAGGACCACCGTGTCGCAGGCTTCGAGCCGGATCTGCAAGGTGGAGTTGTAGTTCCCGTCGATCACCCACTTCGGCTGCGCCACCAGGTCCCGCTGAAGGGCGGCGAATTTCTCCATGGGCAGCGCGTTCCACGCGTCGTCGTAGAACGCGGCGTCCAGGTGCGTGACCGGGGCGTCGAGGATCCTGCCCAGCTCGCGTGCCAGGTAGGACTTGCCGCTGCCTCCGCAGCCGACGATGGCGACCTTCTTCATGGTGCTCCAGCGTAGAGGCGCTCGGGGGCCCGGTCGGACCGGCCGGTCGGACACGTTCGGATGATCCAGGTGCCATGGCCTGGGAAGGCAGCTCCATCACGCCGCACCCCATTCCACATCTACGGGGCAGGCGGCCATGTCCAGGACGGCTTCCAGCGCGTCCACCTGCCGACTCAGGCGGAAGAGGTCCAACCGGTCCAGGCAGGCCGCGATCAGGTCCGCGTGCTGCTGGGTGCCGGCGATCCGCTGGAGGTGGGCGAGCCGCTCGATCACCTCGCTGCCCGAGCTGACGATCAGATCCTTGGGCACGAAGCGGTCCGCGTGCAGGATGTCGGCAGGAGTGAGCGGCAGGCAGCCGGCGAGGACGGCCTCGAAGATCCGCTGCGTCATCTGCCCGACGACGGCGTACCGCTCCGGCAGCATCAGCACGGTTGCCAGAGACCTGCCGTACACGGCGTGGACCGCCTCGAAGGGGAGCCTCCCGAGGAACCGGACGTGCCGCCAGCGATCTGTCTTGGTCCACTTGCCCCCGACAAGGTGATCGAAGCGGGTGGCGGCCGGCGCGAAGAAGCGGTCGAAATGCTCGTCGCGGTCGTACTGGTTCCCGACGTACCCGAGGGCGAGGTCCCGGGGCTTCTTGGCGAGCCTGATCGGATCCGTCTCGTCGAGGAGACGGTCGTCGACAGGGAATAGCAGGCGGTGGGCGCCCGGCGTCGGCTCTAGAGCGGCCTCACACACAGTGGTCTTGCGGATGCGCCGCCACACGCTGTCCGGCCGGAGCTGGCGGTCCTTATCCCAGATCACGGTTGGAGTTCCGAGCCGAACCGTGTACCAGGTGACCAGCTGTGTCTGGCGGTGCAGGTCGCAGGTGTGCCCCTCGGTGCCGCACGGGGTGGTGTTGCGCCCGTCGATCGCCCAGCGCCACTCCAGGAAGAGGACGTCGACGTCCGGGGTGCCGGTGTGGAAGGCGTAGGCGTTGCCGAGGTCGTCGCCGGCCTCGATCAGGTCGCGGTTGGCCTGCAGGAAGACGATCTCGTGGCCGCGGCCGAGGAGGGCGTCGATCAGGGGACGTCGGTGGCTGCGGCCCCCGTCCGGGGTGTCAGTGATCCCGTTGCCGAGGAAACCCCAGAAGCTGTATCCGATCTTCACTTAGTGATCCACCTGCCTTCCAGCAGCAGGGCGTCCAGTCCGGAGTTGGCCAGGCAGTCCAGGGCCATCTCCGGCGTCCCGCAGATCGGCTTGCCCTTGACGTTGAGGGAGGTGTTGATCAGCACCGGCACCCCGGTTCGGCGGGCGAAGGCGCTCAGCGCGTCGTGCATGAACGCGTTCTGCGACCGGGTGACGGTCTGGAGGCGGGAGGTGCCGTTGGCGTGCACGATGGCCGGCACGCGCTCGCGCGCCTCGTCGGTCACGCCGGACGCCATCGACATGTACGGCGCCTCTTGGCCGAGAGTGAAGAACTCCGCGGCGCGTTCGGCCAGGACCATGGGGGCGAATGGGCGGAACGGCTCCCGGAACTTCACGGTGGCGTTCAGACGCTCGACGACCCCGGGCTCCAATGGAGAGGCGAGGATCGAGCGATTCCCAAGGGCACGAGGGCCGGCTTCGACTCGTCCCTGGAACAGCCCGACGATCATGCCGTGGGCAAGCTGGTCGGCGAGGAACTCGGCGGACTCCACGCCCAGCGTCTTCTGCTGGAGCCCGGGCCACGGCGTGAGGTCAAGGGTCTTGCGCTGGTACGACGGGCCGAGATAGCAGGCCCGGGCGACGCCGGACACAGGCCGCCGGCTGCGGCTGCCGGTGTGCACGGCGATGGCGGCCCCGATCGCGGTGCCGGCGTCGCCCGGGGCGGGCGGTACGAAGACTTCGTCGAAAATTCCGGCCTCGATGATCCGCCCGACGCTCACGCAGTTCGTAGCGACTCCACCGCCGACACACAGGCGACGCGATCCGGTGATCGTCCGCGCCCGGTGGGCCAGATGCAGCATCACCTGCTCGGTGCGCTCTTGAAGTGCGGCGGCCATATCCCGGTGGACGTCTTCGATCGGCTCGCTCGGGTGGCGCTCGGGGCACGTCTCGGCGATGAAGCGGCGAGAGGTCCTCGGGTAGCCCGAGGTCAGCACGCGCGGCGGGAAGTAGGCGGGGTCGACCGAGAAGCCCGTGGGTGTGGTTCGCACGGCCCGGGCAAAAAGGTGGCGGAACCGCTCCGGATCGCCGAGGGCGGCGAGCGCCATCACGGTGCCCTCCTCGTCACCACGGCGCCACCCGAGGTGCTCGGTGACCGCGCCGTACACGTAGCCCAGGGAGGCAGGGTCGTTGATCGCCTCCAGGGTGCGCGTGGAGGGGTGGAGCGCGTTGTGTCCACGGGCGATGGTGGTGGTCTGCCGCTCGCCGAGGCTGTCCACGATGAGCACGGCGGACTCGTTCCACCCTGAGGCGGCGAAGGCCGTCAGCTGGTGGGCCCGGTGGTGCAGCACGGGGAAGACACAGGAGGAGGGGAACCGCTGGCCGAGGGCGCGGGTGCGCAGCTGGGTCCGCAGCGCCACCTTGGCGAAGCCGCGCGCCCTCGGCAGCGCCCGGTCGCGCGTCGTCGGTGACAGTGCGAGGCGCAGTGCCGCTGGCGACTCGGCAAGGTAGTGGGCGGGCCGGAAGTTGTAGGCGACGGCGTCGACGTCGGCTGCGGTGAGCCCGGCCTCGCTCAGCAGCCACTCGACGGCGTGGCGGGGGTAGTCCTTGGTGTGCTTGTGCTGAGAGAGGCGTTCCTCCTCCACGAAGCCGAACATCTCCCCGTCTACCAGCAGGGCAGCGGAAGAGTCGTGCGTGAAGGAACACAGCCCGAGGATGACCGAGGGCGCGCGGTCCATGGTGGCCATCACCGCGTCCGCGCCGTCTCGCGCGCGGTCGAGGCACTGGCACGGCGGTTCAGCTCGCCGTACCAGGCGATGAGCGCCTCGCCCAGCGGTCCGTCGATCTTGTCGGCGACCCGCCACGCCTGCTCACGCGCGCCGTCCTTCCACAGGCGGTAGCTGCGCAGTGTCTCAGCCATCGTGTCCCAGCCCGGGTGGCCGGTCACGTCCCGGGCCTCGACCTGGGCGAGCAGATCGTCGAAACCCCGCCACGGTGTGGTGAGGTCCGGCATGCCCGCGCTCGCGGTCACCGCGGTCAGCTCTTCGGCCTGGTCGAGATGGTTCTCGTAGATGTGCAGTGAACCCACGTGGTGGTGGAACTCGCCCAGCTCGGCGCCGAGCCAGCCCGCGACCAGCTCGTGCAGCACGGTGTAGAAGAACAGGTCGTACGGCATGCCGATCCACACGTCCTGACCACGCATCGTCGTCGACATGTGCAGGCGGCCGGCGCGCAGATGGAAGCCGAAGCCCAGCGTGCAGGGCACGTCCTTGTGCCCGGCGGCGTCTTGGGCCGGGTCGTAGAGCTGGATCAGGGCCCGGCGGGAGTCGGGGTCCTCCTTGAGGATCTCGACGACACGGCTCAGCTGATCCACGTTCCCGGCCCACTTCCGCATCCGCGGCCCGTACGCGCCCCGCAGGACACCGTCGTCGGCGTACTGCCGCAGGCGCGCGTTGTAATCGAAAATCCACGGGGCGTCCGAGCCGGAGAGGTGCCACACAGTCTCCGCCACGGCGAATGCGGGGTTGATGACGCGTGCCGGCGGTGCGTACAGCAGGCGGGCCCGCGGCTGGGTCAGCCGCATGTGGACGTCTAGCACCTCACGGGTCGCCACGCCACGAGGGCTGACCCTCTCGCCGCTCTTGGCCAGGGCGACAGCGCCGACGAAGAGTTCGGCGACGCTGTCGGCGGTCAGGTGTGTCATCGGGCAGGTACTCCTTCGCCCTGCGGCAGTCCGGAATCGGCGCTGCGGGCCTCGTGGTTGATGTGGAGGGAGTGCATGACATGGCCGCCCGAGCGGCGGGTGATGAGGCATGCGACTTGGGCGGCGCTGTCGCCGCGCCACCGGCACACCGCGTCCGTCGCCGCCCGGTCGGCAGGCGGGCGCGGACCGCGCAGTGCGAGGAGGGCGTCGGCGATTTCATTGGCGGTACTGCATCGCCGTGCAAGGCCGTGGTCGGAGAGTCCGAGCGTGCGCTCGCCGGGCGAACCGAGTTCGAGCACCGGAACGCCCACCAGCGCGGCCTCGATGCCGCACGTCGAATAGGCGCTCGCCAGGGCGTCGGCACCGGCGAGGCAGCCGCGAGCGCCGACCCGGGGATCGGCCACGGCCACCAGGGGCCGACCGTCCCGTTCGAGCAGGGGGGCGAAGACGTCGACGCTCTGTGCCGGATGCGGCGCGATGACGAGGCCCCAGTCGCTGCCGGCCTGCCATAGACCGTCCAGCAGCAGGTCGGCCTGGGCCTTGAGCCGGTCAGGACCGAAGGGCTGGCAGGCCCACACCGCGATACGGGCAGGACTGCGACGCGGGCCGGGGGCCAGCAGATTTTCCAGGTAGCGCCGCTGGGTATCGCGGCCGAGGCCAGCGAGTACATCGAAGCGAGGCTGGCCCAGGACATGGACTTTGGCGTCAGGGTGGCGCACCCACTCCTTCGCGAGGGGGAGATCCCGCTCACCCATGACCACGATGTCGCGGCTGTGCAGCGCGGGCCATGCGACCGACTCAGCCGTCCAGGCCCCGTGCTGGACGTGCACCGTATTCACCCCATGGCGCTCTGCCACATGTACGGCCAGCGCCCCCAGCGGGCTGGTGTCGTTGCTGACCAGGACGGTATGCGGCCGTGCGGCGGCGAGAACGTCGTCCAACCATGTCTCCGCCAGGACCACGGATCGCCAAGACGGCTGGGTGCACCCGCCGCTCGTCTTCAACAGAACGGATACGAGGCGGAGCAATCGCGCCAGTTGAACCTCGTGCTCGTCGACTCGAACGACGTGGCCGTCATCCTGCGGCTTCAACCCGTCCACGGCGCCGGAGAGGTCGAAGAGACTGGGCGGAGGCGAGCACAGGTTCACCCCCGCGACCCCCGAAGCCGGGCACCGCTCCGCCGGGTCGGTCGCCAAGTCCACCACGAGGCTGGGGCGCCCGTTCCTGGCCAGCTCCTCCAGCACTGGCAGCAGAGTGGCCGCGTGACGGGACGACCACGACAGCGCCACCACCTCGCTCACTGGAAGCTCCGAGGGAGCCGGGCTCGGCACCGATGCGACCGTCGGGGCATGAGGGAGGTTGCGTAACTGCGCGGATCGGAGGGGGTTGTGAGGGGCTGCGGCTCCGAGCAGGTAGGCGATGCCCGACCAGGTGACCGTGTACGCCCGGTACTCGCGGGAGCTGCTCGACCGCAGTCCGACGAGTCCTTCGTAGGGCGCGAGTCTCAGCGGACCTGGGGCCTTGGCGAACGGCTCCCACGCGCTGAGCGCCGCCAGCTTACGTACGACCTGTGCCACCAGGCGCCGCGCCGGCACGTGCTGGACGTACAGCCACCCCGCGCCACCCGGCGTCCTCGCAAGGTCGGCGCCGTACGCTTCGAGGGCCTCCATCACATGGTCGACCCCTGCTTCCGCGTCGCGCGGGTCGAAGGGCAGGGCCTCCAGTTCGGACGTGGTGATCCGGTCGGACTTCATGGTCGCGAGCGCGCCCTTGCCGACCAGCGCCCACAAGGGCTTGCCATCGGAGTCGGCGCGGGCGATGCCCAAGGCGCTGCACTTGGTCGGCGTCATACAAGGCTCCCTTCGAGGATCGGCCCGGTGTCCATGAGCCGCAGCAGCTCCTTCGGCGATGCGGCGACGACGGGGGCCGGGGGGCTCGGGGTGCCGTAGCCCCAGCCCGCATGCACGTACGAGACGCCAGCGCGACGGGCTGCCTCCTGGTCGACCGCCATGTCGCCGACGTACAGCGCATCGGCCGGGTCGGCACCCAGGTCGATCAGGGCGAGCAGGATCGGGTCTGGCGCGGGTTTCCCCCGCCCCACCCCGTTCGGCGTGCGCACCGTGCCGAACGGGACGCCGAGCTGAGCCAGGAGAGGGGTGGCTCGCGACAACGGCTTGGACGTGACAATCCCCAGCCGCCAGTCGGCAGCGGCGAAGGCATGCAGGACCTCCATGACGCCGTCGAACTGTCGGGCAAGGTGCGAGGCGGCCGTCGACGCCTTGGAGTAGGTCTGGTGGATCGGCTCGGCGTCAGCGAGCCCGAGCTGCTGCATGATGTCGGCGAAGGGCCGACCCAGGTGACGCTCGTACTCCCCGAACGGCACGTCGAGGCCGTGGTCTTTACGGACCTGATGCCACGCGCGCTCCATGACCGGGCGGGTGTCGACGAGCACGCCGTCCAGGTCCAGCAGCAGCACACGTACGGCATCGGCGTCGAAGCCCCACCTCGTTCCGCCGGAGGTCGGCGCGGGTGAGGAAGTAGGCCGGGATGACATCAGGGATCTCCAAGGGAAGGGGGTTAGGAGGTGAAGGGCGACTCGGTGCGCCTCACGAGCGCGATCACTCTCTTGCCGCGTCCGTCTTCCTTGGGGCAGGCAGCCCAAGCGTCGGCCGCTGCCGACACGAGGTGTAGGCCCCGTCCGCTGGTGGCATAGAGCGAGGCGATCTGAGGCACTGGGGGCTCAGGGGAGTTGTCTTCGACCTCGATCCCCACAACACCGGCCTGCAGGGCTAACGTCAGCGTGATCTCTTCGACGGGCTCGCCTTCCACCCTGGACGGAAGGCTCAGGCCGACGCCTGGAGTTCGGCCGTGCCGCTCGGCGTTGGTGGTGAGCTCGCTGACGATCAGTACAGCCTGGTCCAGAAGGTCTTCCACCCCCCACGCCGTCAGCGCTTCCCGGGTGAAAGACCGTGCCTTGCCCGGGGCCCTGTCGTTGGCGGCGAGCGTCAGGCTTTTCTTCCGTTCGGGAGTGCTGATCACACTGCCCAGACTTTCGATTCGGTCCATGCTCGCCTTCTCACAACTGGTGCTTGAGCCCGCGGAGGACTCGATCGGCGGTCTTGTCGGAGTGGTCGAAGGGGCGGAGGTTCTGCACGAGTACGGCCACCGGCGGCGAGTGGTCGAGGTGCCGTACGCCGGACGTCGGAGCGGGAGCGCGCCCGTCGCCCGACCCAGTCCGGGTATCGGCGCCAGTCGTGTGGCTGGTCTTCACCGGTTTCCTCCCGGACAAAGGCAGTTGGTGGTTTCGTTGACCACGAGCGAACCGTGGATCACATCGCGGCGGTATCTCCCGGCGGCTGCCGGGGCCGTCAAACCCGTCAAAGATCGTTTTGGTGAACCGAGGTAGACGATGGCGCGCGAGCGGAACGTGAAGCTGGCCGACGCGATCGCGGAAACAGGCTGGTCGCAGCAGAAAGTGGCGGCTGCTTTCGTGAGGGTCGCGGCCGAGGTGGGAGCAAAGGAATTGTTGGGCACCAGCCGCTCGCACATCGCCATGTGGGTGGCGGGAACGCAGCCCTCGGGCAGAGCGCCGCTTATCTTGTGCGAGACGTTGTCCCGGCGACTGCAACGCCCCATCACACCAGCTGAGATCGGGTTCTCCGTGCTGGGCGCGGATGCAGTCGCGGCATCGGAGTGGAACGTCGATACGCTGACTGCGCTGGTAGACCTTGGGAGAAGCGACGTGGACCTCGAACGCCGCCGATTGCTGGCCGGCGCCGCCTACTCGGTGGGTGGCCTGGTTCTGCCTGGACCGCAGTGGTGGGATGAGGCTCCCCAACGGGCAAAGTCCCGTCCCGCTGCGACGAGCCGCAGGGTCGGGGCCGCCGAAGTCAGCGCTGTGCGTGAGATGACGGAGTTCTTCTCTCGAAGAGACCAGCGCCACGGCGGCATGGACGGCCGTACGGCTCTCTACCAGTACCTCGTCGACGACGTGGCCAGGTACGTGGGAGGGACATTCACCAGCGACGGCACCCGTCGTGCCCTGCTCGCCGCTGCCTCCGAGGCGGTGTACGTCGCCGGCTGGATGAGCTTCGACGCCTCCCGCCATGAGGCCGCGCGTCGCTACTTCACTCTGGCCCTGAAGCTCGCGGCGGAAGCCGACGACGCTCCCCTCGCCGGCCACATCTTGCGGGCGATGGCTCACCAGGCAACGGACCTCGGCCACCCGGGGGCTGCCGTCGACCTCGCCACGGCTTCCGTGGAGCGTAAGCGGTACACCCTCGCGACCCCTCGCGAGCGGGCACTGCTCGGAGTGGTGCAGGCACGCAGCCTTGCCGCCGACGGACAGAAGCGTGCCGCGATCGCAGCGCTTCTCCGGGCCGAGGACGACCTTGCTGCGGCGGACGTCGGCGACGAGGAACCGAGTCGGGTGTGGTTCTTCCAGCGGGCTTCCCTGGCCCACGAGACCGCCCGCACCCTGTGGACGCTCGGCGATCTCGACGGCGCGCTCCAAGAATTCAACAACAGCGTGCTGACCAGGAAGGCGGACACCTTCAGCCGGACCCACGCGGTGACGTTGGGCTACATGGGCGCCGTGCAGGCCCGCAAGGGGAATGTGGAGGCCGCCTGCCACACCTGGGCACAGGCCCTGGACGCGATGGAGGGCGTCCAGTCGGGCAGAGCACGCGAGGCAGCCGTGAACATGCGCCGGGTGCTGTCCCCTTTCCGCAATCGGGGAATCAGCGTGGCGGCGGAGATCGACGAGCGCGCCAAGGCCGTACTCGAACGAGTAGCCTGACGGCGCCATGGTGGTGAAGGCGGGCATGCTGTGGCTGACCGCCTCGCCGTGCCGCGAGCGGAGAAGGGGGAACCCGTGTCCACACAGTCCATTGAGGTGCCGGTGATCGCCGAAGTAGTCGGGGGCCACAAGGGGCGCCTCGACGACTTCAAGGGCGGTGTGGAGTCGATCATTCGGCTGCGCCCGGAGTTCCCCGAGGAGACCCTGCAGGGGATCGAGGAGTTCTCTCACCTCCAGGTCACCTGGTTCTTCAACTTCGGCTCTCCTGAAGACGTTGCCCTCCACGCGCGCAGCCCGCGGGACAACCCGGACTGGCCGGCGACGGGAACCTTCGTGCACCACAACCACCGGCGTCCGGCTCGCCTCGCGACCTCGTTCCCGCGGTTGCTCCGCGTCGACGGACGGGACCTGCACGTCGTCGACCTCGATGCGGACGACGGCACGCTGGTGGTGGACCTGGTGGCGGTCTTCAAGGAGTTCCTGCCGCGCGGCAACGTCACCCAGCCCGCGTGGCCCAGCGAGATGCTGAAGGACTACTGGAGGAACGCCGCCGAGCGCTGACTCGAGGCACCCTCCGCAAGCGATGCTGGCGGCCGGCCGGGACGTAGCCGCCCGAGCAGGCGCCAACCACGGTCGCGCAGGGCTGTACCGGCAGGCACTCATCGCTCGGTGCCTCCGGCGGCGAGGGATGGGGCGCCTTCGCCTGGTGGAGCCGTCTGCTCACCACGGATCAGCAGCAGATGGGCGCCGATTTCGGTCAGCTGACTGCGCCGTTCAGCCGCTATGGCCTTGGGGCCGAGGTGCGACGGGGTGGGAAGTACGACCCCATAGGACCGAGTGGCCGTGAGGGCGTCGAGCATGCCCACGAACGCGTACGGCGTGGAAGAGCAACGCTCCATGTAGACACCGGCCAGTGTCAGCTCGTGACGACGGCAGTAGTCGCCGATCGCCATCGTCAGGGCCAGCTGACGAGCACGTGAGACCCGCAGCAGGCGCAGGTAGCCGAACACGAGCGGACCGGTGACGTGTCGCTGTTCGGTGAGGGGTTCCAAGATCATGACCGTCCATCAGGCCGTCTTCGGAGGGGCACTTCGAGCCTGATGGCGGCCGAGTGGTCAGGGAATCCACGGCCGTCCCACTTCTGTCCCACTTCCGTCCACCTGACGCGACACAGCGTGCTTCGATGGCAACGGAAAGGAGTGGCACGTGGCGACCGTTCATGAATGGACCGGCCTGGAGGCGCTTGCCCTCCGGAAGGCTCTCCGCTTGAGCGTGCGTGCCTTCGCCGAAAGACTGGGCGTCTCGGTCAATACCGTCAGCAACTGGGAGAAGTTTCTGGCCAAGCGGCGACCCAATACGGAGAGCCAGGCCATCTTGGATACAGCGCTGGCCCAGGCGAACGCGCAGACCCACGTGCGTTTCGAAACAGAGCTCGCCAAACTTGCCGAGGGGTGCACCCCTCCGGAAACGACCGGGCGCGTCACCATTCCCCGCCCACGAGCCTGGGACTACGAGACGTGGGCCGACGACTTGGAGCGCGCAGTGGTGGCCCTTGCCCGTCAGAACTTTCCTTTTGCAGAATCACTTCTGCACCGCTGGACCTCTCGCTACAAAGCCTCGGAACTGGATGAACGGGGCTTGTCCTTGCTGGCACGTTCCACCGCGCTGCAGGGAGACCTGTTGCGAGACCAAGGGGCCGTCGTAGGCCCTCTTTCGGCCCAGCGCGCATACGCCAACGCTCGTTCGCTTTATACACAGTTGGAGATCCCGCGCCGCGTAGCTCAGCTCGATCTCTCCCTAGCCGTTGTCATAGAGATGGTCGGCGAACTTGAGACGGCGGCGCGCCAGTACGAGGACCTGGCAGCCGACGATCGACTGTCCCCTCGTGATCGTGCCCGCGCTCGTTTGTGGGTGGGCACGGCTCTGAGCAAGGACGGCAACCACGACTATGCGGTCAGCGTTATGGAAGCAGCGGTCCACGTCTTCGAGGACCTCGCCGAACAGGAGGACTGGTCGGTCGCGCAACAGAAGCTGGCCCTCGCTCACCGCGGTTCCGGGAACCTCGATGCCGCCCTACGCCTCATCGACCTTGCACGCAGTACAGGCGTCACGGACTCGCCCATGCAGCGGGTACGCCTGGACACCGCATATGGCCACATCCTGCTCTCCGATCCCGCAACCCTGGATGATGGGCTACACGTCCTCGACGACGCTGCCAGGGAGGCAGCCCAGTACAGGCTGAGCCACCAGCTCCGCAGCATCACGGACATCCGGAGGACGGCCGACGGGGCAGCCCGCCCCACACGACGGTGACCAGGGAGACAAGCGAGTGACCGACAACCAGCCGGCCATCACCGAGGAGCAGATCAGCAAGGCCAAGCTGGTCTGGGACTTCCACCAGATGCATCACGACGTGGGCCCCGTCGACGTCGCGATCGGGCTTGGCAGTCACGACCTCGGCGTGGCCGCCTTCAGCGCCGAGCTGTACCGCGCCGGCCTGTTCCCCACTCTCGTGTTCACTGGCGGCAACAGCCCGACCACAGCCAAGGTGTTCCCCCGTGGGGAAGCCGTGCACTTCCGCGAGCACGCCCTCGCCCTTGGTGTGCCGGATGGCGCGATCCTCGTGGAGCCGAACGCCGGCAACACTGGCCAGAACATCACCCTGTCCCGCGATGTCCTCGCGTCTGCCGGCATCACACCGAAGTCCGTGCTGCTCGTCTCCAAGCCCTACATGGAGCGCCGCTCCTTCGCCACCGCCCGCAAACTCTGGCCCCAGGTCGAGGTGACCTGCGCATCGGAGCCCATGGAGTTCGACGACTACCTCAAGAGCATCGGTGACGAGAAGCTCGTCATCGACATGCTCGTCGGCGACCTCCAGCGTGTTATCGAGTACCCGAAGCTCGGGTTCGCCATCGAGCAGCATGTCCCGGAGGACGTACATGCCGCGTACGAGTCCCTTATCCGCGCCGGATTCACCAGCAGACTCATCGCTTCATGACCTCCCCGCGCCCGGCGGGCTGTGCGCGATCCACCAGCCGAACTTCCTGCCGCGACTGAACACCCTGGCCAAGCTGTTCGCGGCGGACTACTGGATCGTGCTCGACGACGTCCAGTTTGCCCGCCGCGACTACCAGCACCGGGCCCGGCTGGCCAGCATGTCCCACCCAAGCCGACGTCAATGGCTCTCGATCCCTACCCACCTTCCTTATGGTCGGTCGACCCTCATCCGGGATGCTCTTCTGGTCGACCCGGAACGCTCGCGTCGACGAGTCATGCACATGCTCGCGCAGCACTGCGGCAGCTCCACTGACTGGCCGCTCTTCCGGCAGGAATTGGAGTCCGTGCTCGACGAATTCTGGCGAACGGACAAGATTGCTGATGTGGCCGAGAGGCATCCACGCGGATGCTCCTCGGGCTGCTGGGCTGGAAGGGCCGCATCCTGTACAGCAGTCGTTTGCCCGCCCGCTCTGAGCGGTCGCAGCGACTCGCCGACCTCGCAGCGGTCACCCAGGCCCGGAGCTACCTCTGCGGTACCGGCGGTACACGCTACCTCGGTGTGGTTCCCTTCACCGCCCACGGGATAAGCGTGGTTCCCTTCCGTACGCCTGCATCTGGAGTGTGGGATTGCGGGCACGAGCTAAGCGCCGTGCACCCCCTCATGACCTACGGCATCCGGGCCGTAACCAAGGAAGTGCGTGCCGTTGCCTCCCAGTACCGCTTCGCCGATTGACGCGCAAACTATTTGCATGAGGTCGGTGGCAAAACGGCCTGCGACGGTCCTACTCATTCGGCTGGGTCGATCTACGGCCGGGCGGTCATTTTGCCCGGGCTGCGGAAAACTGTAGCCAGCAGCGAGAACGCCCCAGACAGGGGCCGCAGTCCGCACCTGCTAAGCGTCCCGGGACTTAAAGGGACTTGCGGCTTTCAGTATTCGCTCACGGCAGACGAGAAAGCACGCTCAAAGGCTGGAACGCCACGCGGGGCTATGTCAATCTACAAGACCTTGAAGGCACGTGGGCGGGTGAATGGCCCACCGGTTACAAGGTGCGGCCGCGAGGGTCGTGTTGTTTAGGGAAAGGGCAGCGGCGCTGCGAACACAGCTAGCGGTCAAAGACCAGGAGAACAGGGGTTAAGACGTGCAGTTGGTGCCGTGAGTGTCAGCCGATGGTCGTCTTCTTGCCTGGCGCGACCGGAACATAGACCACGATCGCCGGTTAGCCAAACCGGCGATCGTGGCGACCATTGAGGGTGTTCGCGGTCGGTTGTGCTTGGCGGTGGAGCCGCACCGAACGCAGGACAGCGCTTGAGCCTGAGAGGAGAACGAAAGCGTCGCTGGCCTGCGACCTTCTGGCATCACCAGTACGCCTCCGCCTGGGGGTGGCAATGCCTCTTCCTGCTCAACATGCCAGCTGAACCGATGCGTCGGCTTCTTTCACACCCCACTCTCAAGGACTCACCATGCCTGCCCGTCTGATGTCCATTCCCGCTGTCGCCGCCGCCTTGGACGTCGATCGCCGCACTGTCTACCGCTTCATTGCAGCCGGGGAACTTCCGGTCGTCGACCTGCGCACCGGAACGGGCCGCTCGCGCGTCCGTGTCCCCGCATCCGGCTTGGAGGAGTTCATTACCAGCAGATCAGTCCCTTCCCCGCCCGCCCGCCGCTGACCTTGGCTGTCAGCATGGTCCTCACCGTCCCCGGAATAAAGGAGTAGTGCCGCGTACCTGCGCAAGTTGAAGTCCGGCAAGTGGCAGGCGACCGTACGCAACCGGACAGGAGACCGGTTCAGTGAGTCATTCCCTCTCAAGGCTCAGGCGCGAGCTTGGGGCATCGAGATGGAAACCCAGTTCGCCCACGGAAGCATGCGCGACCCGAGGGCCGGCGAAATCGCGTTCCGCGAGTGGCACGACCGTTGGTGGAGCGCCCGCGTGGTCGAGCGCCACACCATGCGAGGCGACGCCTCCTGCATCAAAAACCACGTCATGCCCTACTGGGCGGACTGGGAGATGCGCGCCATCACCCGAATGGACGTCCAGAGCTGGGTCCGCTCCCTGGTCGAGAAGGGCACGGGTGCTGCCGCGATCAAGCGGGCCTACAACCTGACGTCCTCGATCATGCGCGCGGCCGTCGACGACGACGTGATCACGGTGAGTCCTTGCCGCAGCATCGACCTGCCCAAGATCGCAGTTAAACCGCCGCAGTGGTTCACACTCGATCAGGCGCAGAGCATCCTGGACGAACTGCCCTCCCCCTGGAAGACGATGTGCCTGCTCGGCTTCTACACCGGATTGCGCTGGGGTGAACTTTCCGGCCTTCACCGACACCGCATCGACCAGCGTCGCTCGCGACTGTTCGTGGTGGAGGTCAACACTAAGAGCGGCATCAAGGAGTACCCGAAGAGTTCCAAGAGCCGCCGGGAAGTTCCGCTGCCATCCCATGTCCTGGAGGCACTTGAGCGCCACATCTACGGGCTAGACCGTGACGCGGTGGTATTTACCACCATCACCAAGGGTAGGGCTGGACGACTCCTCGATGACGGCAACTGGCGGAGGCAGACCTGGTGGCCGGCTGTAGAAGGCGCCTACTACTTTGACGACGACGGTGAGCAGCAGCTTGTCCCGCACTACCCACCGCACTCCATGCGCCACACGTGCGCCTCGTGGCTGGTGCAGCAGGGAGTCTCGCTCTACGAGGTCCAGCACCTCCTCGGCCATGAAAGCTTTCAGACCACGCAGCGCTACGCCCACCTGCAGCCGGACGCTCACAAGGCAGTCCTGGGAGCCTGGGAGCGAATGGAAGCCCCGCTCACTGTAGCTGCATGAACGTTCCTCTACCCCTGTCCGTGCAGGACAGGGGTGGAGGCGTTTGAAAGCAGGCCACTGCCCGGATCGCGGCGTGCTGCAAATGCCGGTGGTGAGCGGGCAGTTCCTGATGCCGGGCTACTCGCGGAGTCCTCTATGCTCGCGCCCAGTTGCAATGACCAGTTCGCTTCAGGGGCGGGGAGCCGCATGGCCAATGAGATCAAGTACGAGTACAAGGTCGTGCAGACGGTTCGGGGCACCGACGGCTTGGTCATCTCGAAGATGCAGAAGGACGGCTGGGAGCTCGTGGAACAGCTCCCAGGCAGACTTCGCACCACCCTCAACTTTCGTCGGCCGAAGAGGCCACTAGCGTGGCGTCTGATCGGGGCGGGGGCTGCCGTCCTCGTGGTCTTGGCTGCCATCATCGTCACTGGCGTTGCGCTCGGCGACGGAGACAAGGAGAAGAACGCCTCACCCAGTTCGACGGCCATCGGTGAGAAGCCTTCCACTACACCCCCTGCAGATGAGCCGACCGACGCTGAGGTGATCACGGCGCAAAACAATCGCGAGTTCGCAGCGCTGTTGAAGGCGGACCCGTGCAGCGAAGCGAACGTGAACTTCGCAACCAAGCACGAGGGGCAGTCGATCGCCTTCGACGGGTCAATCAGGCACATGGCGTCCTATGGGGATGATCAGACCCGCTACGACTTCCTTTCCGGTCCAGGCGACAAGGGACCGCAGACAACGGACGGCCCAAACTACAAGTACGAGGACGTCAACACCGGCGATCTGCACCTGACTGGTCAGCAGGCCCCTGCAACCGTTGCAGTTGGCAACAAGTTCCGCTTCGTTGCGGAGGTGATCGGGTTCAACACGGTTCAATGCGTCTTCCGCCTTGCCCCGGTTTCGACGGAGGCCCGGTAGCCGAAATGGGAAGCCTTCCCATCATGGAGGGGGCTGCGTGATGGAACGACACACCTCCATCGCCTCATCCGCTCCGGAGTTTTGGACTTTCCAACCAGATTGTCAGTCCGCAGCGCCATCATTGGCCCATGCCCACATCCAGCCCTGCCCGGCGGCTCGCCGACCACGTTCAACATCTACTCGGCAGCGGTCCGTTTCCGCATCCCGACGGATGGACCCACATGGGTGCTGTCATCTGCGACGTCAGCTTCCAGCCCCGGTGCAAGTACGAGAGGAATCTCCGACCGCGGCTCCTGGACCTGCTGTTGAGTTGCCTGATGTGTTCGCACGTGGCCCTTGATGTACATCTGCGCGCCTTCGCCGTCGACGCTGGCGTTCCAGACCTCCCGTACGACCAGTTGCACGCTGTTTATGAGGAAGTCGCAGTGCTTCTCGGGCACGACAAGGGCGACCTGGAGCACGCCGTTTGGCGGCATAGGTCGAAGGGCGCGTAGCCACCCAGCGAGCCTGGCCGTTGTAGGTGCGGGCAGTAGGCCGATCTGCTCTTGGGTGATGCGCGGCCGAGTCCGGGACCTTGCCTCCGGTCTTCTCCTCTCACCAG
>NZ_KQ948231.1 GCF_001514035.1 Streptomyces yokosukanensis
CTCGTGCATCAGACCCTCCCGCATTGGTCGTGAGGCGTGTTGGCCTGGCTCCTGAGGGAAGGGCCCGCTTCGCGGAGCTGCGCTAGTAGTAGCCCTTCGTGCCGTCGAGCAGCTCCCGGACGATGTCCGCGTGCCCCGCGTGTCGCCCCGTCTCCTCGACGAGGTGGATCAGCATCCAGCGGAGGTTGGCGCTGCCGTCGCGGAAGTCGGGGTGGCGGCCGGCGTCGTCCAGGTCGGCCGCGGCAACGATCTCGTTGCTGCGGGCGCACTGGGCCTCGTACTCCGCGAGGAGCTCTGCGAGGCAGCGGCCGTCGGTGTGCCAGTCGGCGTTCTTGCTTGACTCGTCGAATGCGGGGTTCTGCTTCTTGTCGCCGCCGAGGAACACCACTTCCAGCCATATGTGCTCGGTCCAGCGCATGTGGGAGATGAGACCGGCCATCGTCATGGCCGGTGAGGTCGGGATGACCGGGCGGCGCGCGTCCTCGTCGCTCAGCCCTTTGCATTTCCAGCGCAGGATCTGCCGCTGCAGGTCCAGCCAGCCGATGAGCGCGGTGCGTTCGTCCGCTTGGAGCGGGGGGCGTTCCAGTTCCGATGACATGCCGGCGCACGCTACCAGAGCGGTCGGGATAGGGACCTGGATGACGGGGGCTCTTCCTCGATTTACGATCTTGGTCACGGTTGGGGACATCGGGGTGTTACTGGTGATCTTCGCATGATGCCGCGGGGCGGGCCCTCCTCTCCGCAGTTCAAGGCGTCGACCCAGCGACATCACGAATCAAACCTCAGTAACTGCAACGTGCCGTTACCGACTGTCCGTTCAGAACTCGCTGTTGGCCTAGTGATCGATACGGTGAGCGGTGACCGTCGTCTCAGGGGAGGGGACCCATGGATCTCAAAGAGGGATATCAGGCTCTGGTGCGTGGCGCGATGTTGGTCGCCGAGTCTGCTGAGGACGCCTACCGGCTAGGTGCCCTTGACCGCTTCCTCAAGCCATGGGTCCGGGGCAGACTGCACTCGCTGGGCGGTCTGCTCGACAGTTGCGACACCAGACGTCAACTGGCTGAGGACACAAGAGTCCTCGCCCAGACGGCCGCTGAGTACTCGGAACTGCGGAACCAACTGTTCTCGGACGTTCACCACACACGCCCGGAGCCGCCCTGGCGAGTCGTGGGACAGAGAACGATGGCAATCCGGGCACAGTCCGGAGTGCTGCTGCGACAGCCGACATACATCCTACGGCGACTGGATGCTGACTCGGATGTCCCCGGCGCAGCAACCTGGGACTTCACCGTGATCGATAATCCGTCTGACCCAGCAGACGAGGGCACGTCGTTCGTAGTCATGGTGTCGACGAGTGACCAGCCCGGTGGAGTACCCGTTCAGGTGTCCAAAGAGCTTGAGGGCGAGCGAGCGTGGTACCAGCAGTTGGAGTACGGCTTCTACGCCCTGGGAATCACGCCTTTTCTCACTGCGATCTACGGTCCGGATCGCCATAGGAGGCCGGCGACCGGCGACGGCCTCACCAGTTGACCCACCAACACCCCATGCCGGGAATCCGCCATACCGTCCGGCTCGATGGCCAGGGTATTCCTGTGGTCACCGAGCCGGACGAAGCGGCTCTGCGCCGGGTTGCCAGATCCCCACGATCCCGGCTTCGAGGTCGGCGATGCGGCGGTCCTGGAAACGAAGGTTGGAGTCGGCAGCATGGAGGCGTTCACCGAGGGTGCGGTTGTCGGCGGTGACCTGCCGGACTCGCTATTTGAGGGTGGTGTTCTCGGTGGTGATCCGCTGGATGGTCCCCTCGGGCCACTTGGCTTCGAAGTCCCTGATTTGACCCAGGAGTTCACCAATGCGAGTGCGCTGGGTGCGGTCCTCGTGTAGGCGGCCTTGAGCGCATCCTCGGCGTTCAGCGCGCGTTCGCGTCAGGTTGCCTCGTGTTCGTTGTCCTGCTCGACGAGGATCCCTGACCGGCGTTCGCCGACCTCCGTCATCGCCGAAGCGATGGCGGCCCGGGCATCGGGGTTGCCGTAGAGCAAGGTACGCCGGGGGGGCAACGGCGACGACGCTAGCACGTCAAGGTGCAACAGCCATCCCTCAGGATGGCGAACTCGCGGCGGGAGTCAGTCGAATCCTTCACTGCTCGCCACCTGCAACGACGGACACGCCCGCCGGTCCGACTCACGCGACCGCTGGCCCGGAGGCCGTCCGGGGGACAGGCGGGGGACAGAAGGGCAAAGAAGATCAAGGAAAGGTACGGAAAGACAGGTAACAAATCCACCCAGACTGGCGGCAATGTGTCGGCGTGCGCTGGGCCGCTGATGCGGTCAGGCCCCCCGCTGCCGCAGCGTCGACCCCCCTCTGCCCTTCACGACCTCCAGCTGGGCGTGGATGCGACGCCGCAGGTCGGGGACGTGGCTGACGATGCCCACGCTGCGGTCGCGTTCGCGCAGGGAGTCGAGGACGTCCAACACCTCGTCGAGGGTCTGGTCGTCGAGGCTGCCGAAGCCCTCGTCGATGAAGAGGGTGTCGAGGCGGACGCCGCCGGCCTCGTCGGTGACGACGTCCGCGAGGCCGAGGGCGAGGGCGAGGGAGGCGAAGAAGGTCTCGCCGCCGGAGAGGGTGGCGGTGTCGCGTTCGCGGCCGGTCCAGGCGTCGACCACGTGCAGTCCGAGTCCGCTGCGGCCGCGTCCGGCGCGGTCGTCGGAGTGGACGAGGGTGTAGCGACCCGACGACATGCGGTGCAGTCGGGCGGTCGCGGCGGCGGCGACCTGCTCCAGGCGGGCCGCGAGCACATAGGACTCGAGGCGCATCTTGCGTTCGTTGTCGGCGGCGGTGCCCGCGGTGAGGGCGGCGAGGCGGGCGACGCGGTCGTACTCCTCGCGGAGCGGGGCGAGTCGGCGTACGGCGCCGGTGGCGTGCGCGGAGAGGCGGTCCAGCTCGGCGCAGCAGCGGGCGGCCGCGTCCCGTGCGGAGGCCGCCGCGCGCAGCCGGTGTTCGGCGCCGGCCGCCGCGCGCTCGGCCGCGGCCGGGTCGGCGGCCGGTCGCCGGGCGGCATCGGCGGTGTCGGCCTCCGCGAGCATCGCGCGGACAGTGGCCTCCTCCGTCTGCCAGGCGTCCAGCCGGTGCTGCAGCTCGCGGTGGGCCGCGGCGTCGAGGAGGGCTGCGGCCGCGGCCTGCGGGGTGTCGAAACCGGCCCGGTAGGCGGCGTCGGCGAGGCGGGCGTCGGCGTCCTTCAGGCGCTGGGCGGTGTCCTCGGCGGTGCGCGCGGCGTCGGCGGCGTCGGTGAGCAGCGCCACCTGTCGCTCCAGCTGTGCGGCACGCGCGGCCACGCTGCCGAAACCGCTCCTCGCCTCGGTCAACTCCCTTTCCGTCTGCGCCTGTTCACGCTCCAGGCTCTCGCGCCGGGTGAGCCGGGAGGCGGCCCGTACGGCGGCCTGTCGGCTGTCGGCGAGACGCTGCTCTCGCTCGCGCTCGGCGCGTCGCAGCTCTTCATGGGCGGCGTGCAGGGCGGAGGCGGCACGGCGGGCGAGGGCGTAGTCCTGCTCCAACTCGGCGACCTTCGCTTCGAGTTGTGGGGTGGGGATGTCGCCGGCCTCGGCGGTGGCGGCGGCCAGGGCCTCGCGGACGACGCCGAGCCGCCGTTCGTCCTCGGCGCGCTGCTCCTCGGCGCGCTGGTGGGCGGCGAGGGCGCGGTCCTCGCTCTCGCGGTCGACGTGTCCGGCGACCTTGCGGGCCGGTGCGGGGTGTTCGGTGGCTCCGCAGACCGTGCAGGGCTCGCCGTCAGTGAGATGGGCGGCCAGCTCCGCGGCGATGCCGTTCAGGCGCTGTTCCTTGAGGTCGAGCCAGTGGCCGCGGGCGTCGAGGGCGCGCTGCTCGGCGGCGAGCGCCCGGTGTTGCGCGTCCTCCAGGTCCGCGGCCAGCTCGTCGCGGGTGCGGGCCGCGCCGAGGCGTCCGCGCATGGGGTCCCGCTGCACGGCGAGCCGCTCGGCGCGGGTGGTGGCCTCCTGGGCGGCGTCGACGCGGGACTGCAGTGTCGCGCGCGTGGCGTCCCACGCGGCGAGCCAGGTCTCGGCCTCGCGGAGCACGTCCTCGTCGGCGCGCTCCTGACGGTCCAACCCACCGCGTTCCGTGGCCAGTTCGACGAGCCGCCGCTCGGCGCGGCGGGCCGCGTCCAGGCCGCCCAGCTCCTCGGCGGACCGGCGGGCGGCGGTGGCGAGTCCGGCCGCGCCCGCGTCGGCGTAGGAGTCGGGCAGTGCGCCGCGCGCCTGTGCCTCGGCGCGGGCCGCCCGGTGGCGCTCCTCCTCGGCGGCCTCCCGAAGCTCCAGGGCGGGCGCGACCGCCTCCGCCTTGCGGGCCCGCTCCATGCGCTGCTGTGCCTCGCGGTGGGCGCCGGCCCGCTCCTGGAGCCGCTCGGCGCGCTGCCGGGCCTCGGCGAACCGGCTCTGCAGTCGGACGAGTTCGCGTACGTCCTCCAGGGCGCGCCGGGTCTCTGCGTGGGCGGACTCGGCGGCGGCGAGGCGCAGATGGGCGACGGTGAGGCGTTCGCGGGCGGTGGCGCGCGCGACGGCGGCGGCGCCGAGCACCGCGGCGGCCAGGCCGGGATCGCCGGGGGCCAGCTCGGGCAGGTCCATGGCCTCGCCGGCCGCCTGCTGCATGCGGTGGGCGTCGGCGAGCAGTGCCGTGTCGCCGTCCCGCACACGTGCCTCGGTGGCGCGGCGGCGTTCGGCGAGGCGCCTTTCGACGTCGGCGAAGCGCTGGGTGTCGAAGAGGCGGCCCAGCAGTCGGCCGCGGGCCTCGGCGTCGGCGCGCAGGAAGCGGGCGAAGTCGCCCTGGGGCAGCAGCACGACCTGGCAGAACTGCTCACGGCTCATGCCGAGGAGTTGGGTGATCTCCTCGCCGATCTCCTGGTGGGAGCGGCTGCGGTCCTTCCAGAGGCCGGCCGCGGCGTCGTACTCGCGCAGCCAGGTCTGGGCCTTGTCGACCGTCGTGCCCGTGCCGCGCAGTTTGGGCCGCTCCCAGGGCGGCTGCCGGGTGATCTCCAGTCGGCGTCCGGCGACGGTGAGGGCGAGGCGGACCTCGGTGCGGGTGCGCGGCTCGGCGTGGTCGCTGCGCAGGTTCATGCCCTGGCCGCTCTGCCGGGCGCCGGGGACGGAGCCGTACAGCGCGTAGCAGACGGCGTCCAGGACGGAGGTCTTGCCGGCGCCGGTGGGGCCGTGCAGCAGGAAGAGCCCGGCGGCGGACAGGGCGTCGAAGTCGACGGCCAGGGAGCCGCCGAAGGGCCCGAAGGCGGTGATGTCGAGCCGGTGCAGCCTCATCGTGCCACCTCCCGCACGGCGTCGTGGGCGCGCACGGCGTCGAACGCCTCGCGCAGGACGGCCGTCTCGCGGTCGTCGGGCCCGGCGCCGCGCACATGGGCGACGAAGTCCTGGGCGATCTGCTGGTCGCTGCGGCCGGCGAGGCGCCGCGCGTACGACACCAGAGGGTCGTCCGGGGCCCGCTCGGGGGCGAAGGCGAGGCTGAGGGTGTGCGGGAAGCGCTCGGTGAGCCGGGCCATGGGTTCGGCGGGCCGGACCGGGTCGGTGAGGGTGGCCTCCACCCAGGCGTCCTCGTGGCGGGCCAGCGCCGGGTCGGCGAGGAGGTCGTCCAGCGGGCCCCGGATGCGGGCCAGCGGGCGGGGCACCGGGCAGTCGACGCGCTCGGCGGCGACGGAGCCGTCGGCGCCGAGGTCGATCAGCCACATGCTCTTGCGGTGGTCGGCCTCGGAGAAGGAGTAGGCGAGCGGGGAGCCGGAGTAGCGCACGCGCTCGGTGATGGCCTGGCAGCCGTGCAGGTGGCCGAGCGCCGCGTAGTCGACGCCGTCGAAGACCCCGGCCGCCACCGCGGCGACCCCGCCGACGGTGATGTCCCGCTCGCTGTCGCTGGCCTGGCCGCCGGTGACGAAGGCGTGGGCGAGGACGACCGAACGGGTGCCGGGCGCGCGGGTGGCGAGGTCGGCGCGGACGCGCTCCATGGCGGCGCCGAGCACCGCTTCGTGACCGGCCTTCTCGACCGCGAACTCGTCCTTCACCAGGGCCGGTTCGAGATACGGCAGGCCGTAGAAGGCGACGTCGCCGTGGGCGTCGGTCAGCAGGACCGGGTTGCCGACGGCGGACGGCTCGGTGCGCAGGTGGATGCCGGCGCGGTCGATGAGTCCGGCACCGACGCCGAGGCGGCGGGCCGAGTCGTGGTTGCCGGAGATCATCACCGTGGGCACGCCCAGGTCCGCGAGGCGGTGCAGGGCGTCGTCGAACAGCTCGACCGCGGCGAGCGGGGGCACCGCGCGGTCGTACACGTCACCCGACACGATCACCGCGTCCACCTCGCGCTCACGCACGGTGGTGACGAGGTGACCGATGAACTCGGCCTGGGCCCCGAGCATGTTCACCCGGTGGAAGGCCCGGCCGAGATGCCAGTCGGACGTGTGCAGCAGTCTCATGATCCCCGAGGGTAACGGCCGGGTCTGACATCACGGGCGACAAGTCACGGGCGGTACGTCCCGTATCGACCCGCGACGACCCGCCGACCCCGCACCCCTTACGTCTACAGATACGTCATACGTCTACGTCTTCATGTCCGATGAGTTCGGGTTCGTGCCCGATGATTCGGGATGTCAGGCGTCTCCGTAGGCTTCTCCGCCCAGTTCGAATCCCGCCGTACCCGCGGTCACGTCCGCCAGCCAGGCGCGAAAGGCGTCCACGTCGGCGTCGGGCAGGCCGATCTCGATGCTGACGGCCTCGCCGTAGCGGACGTCTCGGACCTCGCGGCCGGTGGCGCGCAGATCGTTCTGGACCTTGCCGGCGCGCTGGTGGTCGACTGTCACCGTGGCCAGCCGGAAGCGGCGGCGGGTGCGGGTGCCGAGGGTGTCGAGTGCCTCGCCGACGGCGCCGCCGTAGGCGCGGATGAGTCCGCCGGCGCCGAGCTTGACGCCTCCGTAGTAGCGGGTGACCACCGCGACGACGTAGCGCATCTCACGGCGCAGCAGCATCTGCAGCATGGGGACGCCGGCGGTGCCGCCCGGTTCACCGTCGTCGCTGGCCTTCTGCACGCGGGCGTCGGCGCCGACGACGTACGCCCAGCAGTTGTGGGTGGCGTCGGCGTGCTCCTTACGCACGGAGGCGATGAAGTCCTGCGCCTCCTGCTCGGTGGCGGCCGGGGCGAGGGCGCACAGGAAGCGGGAGCGGTTGATCTCGATCTCGTGCACGCCCGCGCGGGCGACTGTGCGGTACTCGTCCTGCATCCCGTCAGCCTATGCGCTCCCCCGCGAGCGCCGGGACGGGCGGTGCCGCCGAGCAGTCGGGCATGTCACTCCCTGTGCCCGCGCGGCACCGTGAACGACGTCAGCAGCCCCCCGGCCGGTCCGAGGGCCGGCCAGCCGGTGCCGTGCCAGGACAGGACGGCGATCGCGGACGTGGGGAACTTCGTCCGCACCTGGTCCAGGGTGTCGTCGAGCCCGTCCCGGGCCAGCTCCAGGACCAGTTCCTCCAGTCCGGGGTTGTGCCCGACCACCAGCAGCGTCTCCACCTCGGGCGGCGCCTCGCGGATCACCTCCAGGAGATCCGGTACGTCCGCCCCGTACAACCGGGAGTCGTACCGCACCGGCGGCGGAGTGCCCCACTCGGCGGAGGCCAGCTCCCAGGTGCGGCGGGCGCGCACGGCCGTGGAGCACAGGGCGAGGTCGGGCAGGCAGTCGGCCTCGGCGAGGGCGCGGCCGGCGGCGGGGGCGTCCCGCAGGCCGCGTGACGCGAGCGGCCTGCGGTGGTCCTCGACGCCCTCCGGCCAGGCGGACTTCGCATGCCGCAGCACCACCAGGCGGCGCAGCGGGCCGGTGCCCGCGCGCGTGATCATGCGAGGCTCCCGAGGTCGCGGGCGAGGTCGAGGGCCAGCAGGCGGTCGGCGTAGACGTAGGTCTCGAAGCGGGCCCCGTCGGGCAGGTCGGGGGCGCCTTCGACGTCCCGCAGCACGTCCAGCACGGCGGGCAGGTCCAGATCGTCCTCCCACGCGGCGCGCAGCCGTGCCCGCGCCTCGTCGGGCACCGGCCGCGACGGCCGCCGGGCCCAGCCGGCCACGGCGCGCCGCCAGCGCGCCAGCTCCCCGGCGGCCTCGGCCAGCGCCGAGGGGTCCAGCCGGACCGGCACGCGACGCGGCACGGCGATCAGGGCGAGCCGGAGGGCTGCGGGGTCGTCGAGCAGGGGCTGGAGCGCGGGGTGGGGTGCGGGGTGGGGTGCGGGGTGGGGTGCGGGGTGGGGTGCGGGTTCGGGGGCGAGGCCCGGGGCGGGTGCAGGAGCGGGTTCGGGAGCACGCGCGGGAGCGTGGCCCGCAAGGTCCTGCTGCGCGGCGCCACCGGGTCTTCCGGACCCACCGGCGGACGGGGCCGCGTCCTTCGGCGAGGACGGCTCCGCGGACGGCTCCGCGGACGCCGCCGCCCGGTCCCTCGGCGGCTCCCCCAGCCACTCCACGGGCGCCACGGCCACCACGGGACCGCCGCCGGGGACGTCCGCGCCCTCGGCCGTCACATGGATCGCCTGCGCCTCCCCCAGCCCCGACGCCAGGTCGCGGCCGTCCTCGAAGGGGCGGATGGACAGGGTGGTCGCCGCTGTGCGCAGTTCGGCGTGCCGGTCGGGGGCGGTCAGGATCGTCCAGACCGGGGTGCCGCCCAGTTCCAGGGCGCGGACGAGCAGGTCGGCCGTGAGCAGCACCCGCAGCGCCGTCGGGTCGAGGCCTGAGGCACGGGCCTCGACGCGGGTCAGACCGCGGCGGGCGGGCGCGGCGGGGACGGGCTCACCGGTTCGGGCGTCGAGGATGTGCAGCACGGGCTGAGCGTAGGCGGGCGGACGGCACTACGCAGGCACCTTGCGCCGATTCCGGACGTGGTGGCGAGACGGCGGGCCGGGAATCCGGACCCGGCGGGGTGCTGTTGGCGACGGAAGGAGTTCCCCGTAGCCCGAGGAGGCGGCCGTGTACGACGACGAGGCGACGATCCGCAGGATCCTGACCGAGCTGGGCGACACCTGGGCGGTGGTGGGCCTGTCCGGCAACCGGAGCCGGGTCGCGTACCGGGTGGCGCAGGTGCTCCAGCGGTACGGCAAGCGGATCGTGCCGGTGCACCCCAGGGCCGAGACGGTGCACGGCGAGCGGGGCTACGCCTCGCTCGCGGACATCCCCTTCGACGTCGACGTGGTCGATGTCTTCGTCAACAGCGAGCTGGCCGGAGCGGTGGCCGACGCGGCAGCGGCGAAGGGCGCGCGGGCGGTCTGGTTCCAGCTCGGTGTCGTGGACGAGGCCGCCTGCGCGCGGACCAGGGCGGCCGGTCTGGACATGGTGATGGACCGTTGCCCGGCTATCGAATTTCCCCTGCTCGGGTAGCCGATACCAGCGAATCTCTCCTTCTACTCACAATTCACTGATGAATATTGACATTCCGAGCGGGCATCTGACCTGTGACAAGTCAGTGACCGACCGTGCGCTCAAGACAGCCAAGATCTAAGGTCAAAACTTGGTTAACAGTCTTTTGCTCGCTCGGAAAGTCTCCCTAGCCTGTGGCCTCCTTCCCCGTTAAACCTGCGTTTACGATCTGAGAGGCCCCTTGACATGGCGAATGTCGACCAGGCTGCACCGGTAGCCACAAGCGACACCGGTGGTCTGCGCCGAGACGTCGGACTCATCGGTCTGATGTGGGCCTCCGTCGGCTCGATCATCGGCTCCGGCTGGCTCTTCGGCGCCGAGAAGGCTGTCGTGGCGGCCGGCCCCGCTGCGATCATCTCGTGGGTGATCGGTGCGGTGGCGATCGTGCTGCTCGCGCTGGTGCACGCCGAACTCGGCGGCATGTTCCCGGTGGCGGGCGGCACCGCTCGCTACCCGCACTACGCCTTCGGCGGCCTGGCCGGCATGTCCTTCGGCTGGTTCTCCTGGCTCCAGGCCGCGACGGTGGCTCCGATCGAGGTCGAGGCCATGATCGGCTACGCCAAGCACTGGCACTTCGCCGACGGCCTGCAGAACACCAACGGCACGCTCACGACCAGCGGCATCGCCGTCGCGGTCGTCCTCATGGCCGTGTTCGTCGCGGTGAACTTCCTCGGCGTCCGCATCCTGGCGCACACCAACAGCGCCGCCACCTGGTGGAAGATCGCGGTTCCGCTCGCGGCGATCTTCATCATCGCCATCGGCAACTTCCACCCCGCCAACTTCACCTCCGAGGGCTTCGCGCCGTTCGGTGCCAAGGGCGTCCTCACCGCGATCAGCTCCAGCGGCATCATCTTCGCGCTGCTCGGCTTCGAGCAGGCGATCCAGCTGGCCGGCGAGAGCCGCAACCCCAAGCGTGACCTGCCGCGCGCGACCCTCGGGTCGGTCGCGATCGGCGCCGTGATCTACGTCCTGCTCCAGGTCGTCTTCATCGCCGCCCTGCCGCACGCCTCCTTCGCGAAGGGCTGGGCGAACCTGGCCTACGCCGGTATCAGCGGCCCCTGGGCGGGTCTCGCCTCGCTGGTCGGCCTCGGCTGGCTGGCCTGGGTCCTGTACGCCGACGCGATCATCTCCCCCGGCGGCACCGGCCTGATCTACACCACCGCCACCTCCCGTATCTCCTACGGTCTGGCCAAGAACGGCTACGCCCCGAAGGTCTTCGCCAAGACCGACGCGCGCGGTGTCCCGTGGTTCGGCCTGGCGATGTCGTTCGTGACCGGTGTGATCTGCTTCGCGCCGTTCCCGAGCTGGCAGACGCTGGTCGGCTTCATCACCTCGGCGAGCGTGCTGATGTACGCGGGCGCCCCGCTGGCCTACGGCGTCTTCTCGGACCGGCTGCCGAACCACGACCGTCCGTACAAGCTGCCCTTCGGCAAGTTCATCTCGCCGCTGTCCTTCGTGGTCGCCAACCTGATCATCTTCTGGTCCGGCTGGGACACCCTGTGGCGCCTGGGCTGCGCGATCCTGATCGGCTACGCGCTGCTCGGCTCCTACGCCGCCTACGCCATCCGCAAGGGCCTGCCCGACGCCCCCCGGCTGGACTTCAAGGCCGCGCAGTGGCTGCCGCCCTACCTGCTGGGCATCGGCGTGATCTCCTACCTGAGCACCTTCGGCGGCAACGGTGATCTGCCGCTGTGGTGGGACATGCTGGTCGTCACGGTGTTCTCGCTCGGCATCTACTTCTGGGCCAAGGCGACCGCCTCCAAGCCCGAGGCGATCGAGCGCAGCATCGAGGAGGTCGTGGTCACCGACGCCCCGGCGCACTGATCACTCCGCTCCCCCTGGTGTCCCGTCAGCCGGATCCGGCTGACGGGACACCGTCATAATGCGGGGGTGATCTCCCCTTCCCCCCACCTCAACTCCGCGCCCGGGCAACGCCGTACGGAGGAACGCCGTACGGTCGTCGTCGTGGGCGCCGGGCCGGCCGGGCTCACCGTCGGCAACATCCTGCGGGCCGCCTCCGTGGACTGTGTCGTCCTGGAGACCGGGAGCAGACAGTTCATCGAGACACGGCCCCGGGCCGGCGTCATCGAGGAATGGGCGGTACGCGAACTCGACCGGCGCGGACTCGGCGAACGGCTGCGGCAGCGCGCCGAGCCGCACAGCGTCTGCGAGTTCCGCTTCGGCGGCGAACGCCACCGCTTCCCGTACGCCGAGCTGACCGGCAGCCATCACCATGTCTATCCGCAGCCGCTGCTGGTGACGGACCTGGTGCGGGAGTACGCCGACGTGCGCGGCGGCGACATCCGCTTCGGCGTGCGCGATGTCGCCCTCCACGACCTGGACTCGGAGCGGCCCGCGGTCTCGTACCGGTGCCCCGAGACGGGTGAACGGCGGCTGCTGCGCTGCGACTTCGTCGCCGGCTGCGACGGCGCGCGCGGCGTGACGCGGGACGCGATACCGGCCGGGCAGCGGCGGATCGCGCGGCAGGACGACGGCATCGGCTGGCTGGCCCTGCTCGCCGAGGTGCCGCCGTCGACCGACTGCGTCCTGTTCGGCGTCCATCCGCGCGGTTTCGCCGGGCAGATGCCCCGCAGCCCCGGGGTCACCCGGTTCTACCTCCAGTGCCCGCCCGGTGACGATCCGGAGAACTGGTCGCACGACCGGGTCTGGACCGAGTTGCGCGCGCGGCTCGCCGCGGCCGGAGCGCCGCCGCTCACCGAGGGCCGGCTGATCGAGAAGCGCGTCCTGGACATGCACCACTACGTCGTCGAACCGCTCGCCCACGGGCGGCTGTTCCTCGCCGGGGACGCCGGTCACCTGGTCGCGCCCATCGCCGCGAAGGGCATGAACCTCGCCCTGCACGACGCCTTCCTGCTCGGCGACGCGCTCGCCGCCTGTGTGACGCGGGGCGACCGCGACGGTCTGGAGGGCTACTCGGCGGCGAGTCTGCGCCGGGTGTGGGACTACCAGGAGTTCTCGCAGTGGCTGTCGGACATCTATCACGGTGTCGCGTCGGACGACCCGTTCCGCACCGGCACGACACTGGCCCGGCTGCGGCGGCTGTTCACCTCACCGGCCGCGGCGGCGGCCTTCGCCGAGCAGTACCTGGGTGACGCGGGCGCCTACTGAGGTCCGGCGGGCGGCCCGGCGGGTGCGCGCACGGCCGCACGCCGACAGCCCGCCGCGGCCCGGTCAGCGCACCGGCGGCACCGAGACGGCCATCACCATGTCCATCGGTACGTCCCCCTCGTTGCCGTAGGTGTGCTGGGTGCTCGCCTCGAACGCGGCGCTGGCGCCGGTCGGCACGAGGTGCTTCACCCCGTCCACGGTGAGGGTCAGTTCACCCGCGGTGACATGGACGAGTTCCACCGTGCCCACCGGGTGCGGCTCGGAGGGGCTCTGCTCGCCGGGCATCAGCCGCCAGTCCCACATCTCCAGCGGTCCGGGCGCCTCGGTGCCCGCCAGGAGGCGGTTGTAGCTGCCGGCATCCGTGTGCCACAGCCGTACGGCCTGCTCGGCGGGGACGATGCGGACGGTGCTGCCCTGTTCGTAGTCGAGCAGGGTGGTGATGCTGATGCCGAGCGCGTCGCCGATCTTGACGACGGTGCCGATGCTGGGGTTCGTCCGGGCCTGCTCGATCTGGATGAGCATGCCACGGCTGACTCCCGCGCGGGCGGCGAGCGTGTCCAGGGTGAAGCCGCGCTCGGTGCGCCAGCGCTTGACGTTGCGCGCCAGGGACTGGGTCAGCAGGTCGAGGTCCGACACATCACGTCCATCGATGAGAGTTCAATATATGAGATGACAGGGTTCAATGGGGTGAACTACGGTGGGGTGTACCCGGTCGTTCACCAAACTGTACTGCGAGGCCCGCCATGACCGCGTTCTTCGCCCTCACCACCAGCCTCCTGTGGGGGCTGGCCGACTTCGGCGGAGGGCTGCTGACCCGGCGTACGCCCGCGCTGACGGTCGTGGTCGTCTCGCAGGCCGTCGCGGCGGCGGTGCTGGGTGCGATCGTCGTCGCGACCGGCGGCTGGAGCGAGGCCGGGCCCCGGCTGTGGTTCGCGTTCGCCGCGGGAGCGGTGGGGCCGGTGGCCCTGCTCTGCTTCTACCAGGCGCTCGCGCGCGGCCCGATGGGGGTCGTCTCGCCGCTCGCCACACTGAGCGTGACCGTGCCGGTCGGCGTGGGCCTGTTCCTCGGCGAACGACCCGGGCCGCTCCAGTTCGCCGGCATCGCGGTCGCCGTCGCCGGTGTCGTCCTCGCGGGCGGTCCGCAGCTGCGGGGCGCGGCCGTACAGCGTCGCACGATCCTGCTCACGCTGGTCGCGGCGCTGGGCTTCGGTGCGGTCTTCGCCCTGATCGCCGAGGCCTCCACCGATGTCACCGGCCTGTTCCTCGCCCTCTTCGTACAGCGGCTGACGAGCGTCGCCGTCGGCGCGGGCGCGCTGGCCGTCTCCGTCCGGCGGGGCGGCCGGGCGGTGCCGCGGAGCGGCTTCCCCTGGGCCTCGCTGCCCGCGCTGGCCTTCGTCGGGCTCGCCGACGTCGCCGCGAACGGCACCTACGCGATCGCCGCCCGGCACGGCCCGGTGACCGTGGCGGCCGTTCTCGCCTCGTTGTATCCGGTGGTGACCGCGCTGGCCGCGCGCGGCTTTCTCCGTGAGCGGCTGCGCACGGTGCAGGCGGCGGGCGCGGGGCTCGCCCTGGTCGGCACGCTGCTCCTCGCGACCGGCTGAACACGCTGATCCTCGCGACCGGCCGAAACCGGCCTCCGGCCGAGGCGACTTCCGGCCACGGGAGCCGGGCTGGTCAGCTCTCCGTCTCGAGGTCCGCGAGGCGGGCCACGGCAGCCTCGTCCAGGTCGGCCAGCGCGCGCAGCTGATCCGGTGTCGTCCCGTCCGGGATCGGCACCGGGGCGGGGGTCCGCAGCGGCGGCTGCCAGCCGTCCTCGGCCGTCCAGCGCCGCACGACGCGGGCGGGCGCACCGGCCACCACGGCGTGATCGGGCACCGTGCCCCGCACCACCGCGCCGGCCGCGACGACCACGTTCCGGCCGATCCGCGCCCCCGGCAGGATCACCGCGCCGGTGCCGATCCAGCAGCCGGGGCCGATCTCCACGGCCTCCATGCGCGGCCACTGCCTGCCGATCGGCTGGTGCGGGTCGTCGTAGGAGTGGTTGGTGGAGGTGACGTAGACGTACGGGCCGAAGTAGCAGTCCCGGCCGATGGTGACCGTCGTGTCCGCGATGACATGGCTGCCGCGGCCGAGGACCACTCCGTCGCCGATGCGCAGGATGGGGTCGGGGCCGAGGTCCAGGTCCGGCATCAGGCCGGCGGTCAGGGTGACCTGCTCGCCGACGATGCAGTGGGAGCCGAGGTGGATCCAGGGCTCGCCGAAGACCGTGCCGAGCGGGAAGGCGAGGCGGGTGGCCTCGCCGATCGAGCCGAACCGGAACCCTGCCGGGTGCTCGGCCGTGACCGAGCCCGTGCGCTGGATCCAGGCCCAGGCCTGGTGGACGACACGTTGCGCTGCGCGGCGTCGCCGGAATGAGAACGTGTTCTTCCGCTGGGGCACGGGGGTCACGTTACTAAGCGGGCGCTTTCGGCGAGAGGGCTGCCTGCTGTGATCTTTGCCCCAGCCCATGTCGTACGGTGCGGGGGACGACGACGCGAGGAGAACCGTCATGACACAGCAGGCGCTGATCGTGGGCATCGGCGGCAGGGAGCCCCGGGTCGATCCCGAGGCGTTCGTGGCGCCCACGGCCTCGGTGATCGGGGACGTCACGCTGCATGCCGGGGCCAGCGTCTGGTACGGGGCGGTCGTGCGCGGTGACGTCGAGACGATCACCGTGGGGGCGAACGCGAATGTGCAGGACAACGTGACGCTCCACGCCGATCCCGGGTTTCCCGTCAGCGTGGGTGAGCGGGTGTCCATCGGGCACAACGCGGTGGTGCACGGGGCGAGGGTCGAGGACGACTGCCTGATCGGGATGGGGGCGACCGTGCTGAACGGGGCCGTCATCGGCGCCGGGTCGCTCGTGGCGGCTCAGGCTCTGGTGCCGCAGGGGATGGTGGTGCCCCCGGGGTCGCTGGTGGCAGGGGTGCCGGCGAAGGTCCGGCGGGAGCTGAGCGAGGAAGAACAGCAGGGCGTGACCCTCAACGGCACCCTGTACACGGAGTTGGCGAAGGCGCACAAGGACGTGCATCGGTAGGCCTCGGCGGATGAGGCGGACCGGTGCGGCGGACTCAGTCGCCGGCGCCGACCGGTTCCGCGTCGCACTCGCGCTGCAGCTGGGCCTTCTTCGCCTTGCGCTTGACCAGCAGCATGGAGGCCAGGCCGATCAGGACCGCGGCCGCGAGGCCGACGTAGGAGAACTTCTTCAGCCAGTCCTCGGCGACGACGCCGACGTAGTAGATGACCGCCGTGGTACCGCCCGCCCAGCAGATGCCGCCGAGGACGTTGGCGATCAGGAACTTCCAGTAGGGCATGTGCAGGACGCCCGCGAGGGGGCCGGCGAAGATGCGCAGGAGGGCGATGAAGCGGCCGAAGAAGACGGCCCACATGCCCCACTTCTCGAACGACCGCTCGGCTGTGGCCACATGGCCCTCACCGAAGTGTCTCGGGAACTTCCTGCCGAGCCAGGCGAGCAGCGGGCGGCCGCCCTTGCGGCCGATGGCGTAGCCGATGGAGTCGCCGATCACGGCGCCGGCGGTCGCACAGGCGCCGAGGACGATCGGATTGATGTCCGAGTGCTGGGAGGACATCAGCGCCGCCGAGACCAGGACGATCTCTCCCGGCAGCGGGATGCCCAGGCTTTCCAGGCCGATCACCAAGGCCACCACGGCGTAGACCGCCGCCGCGGGCACCGAGTCGAGCCACTCCTGGACGTGCACCGCCGGTTCCTCCCCTGTCGCTGACCTCGTCTGCCGGGCGCGCACGTAAAGGACGCCCCAAGGGAAGGCTACCTGGTCGGCGGTGAACGGCGGATGGCGCACACCTGCGCGGCGGCACCGTCCCGCCCTCGGGCCTTGGGTTCTCGGACACCCCGGTGTCACGCGGGCGGGGAAGGCTCTCCCGGTATCGCCCGACCCGCCTCCCCCAGGTCCCCGCCCCGGGACCCGCCGCGGAAGGACGACGTCCCCGTGTCCTCACCGTCCCCCTCCCCGCTCTCCTCACTCCCCCTGACCCCGGCCTCCGCGCTCGCGGCTCCGGCCTCCGCGCTCGCGCGGGAGGCGCCGTCGGGAACGCATGCGCCCCGGCCCTCGTCCTTCATGGCGGGCCGGCCCGTACGGCTGGCCCTGTGCCTGGCTCCGCTGCTGCTGGCCGGCGGCTGGGCGGTCGCCAACCGGCCCGTGGTGTACGACGGGATCCGGCGCCTCGTCGCCGCCGATCCCTGGTGGCTGCTGGCCGGCGGCGGTTTCACCTGCCTGAACTGGGTGGCGGCCTCCTTCGTCCGGCAGGGCGCCCTGCCGGACCGGGTCCCACCGGGACTGCTGCTCGCCTCGCAGTTCGCCGCCGGTGCCGCCAACCACGCGCTGCCCGCCGGACTCGGCGCCCACGCCGTCACCGTGCGCTTTCTACGGGCCCACGGGGTGCCGCTGGACCGCGCGACCGCGTCGATCGGCCTGTACTCGCTGGCCAAGTCCTCCGCCAAGACCGTGGTGCTGATGGTCTTTCTCGCCGCGTCACCGGCCTGGCGGCGGCTCGGCGAGCTGGTGCCGGACGGACGGCTGCTGGTGCCGCTCGCCGCGGTCGTGGGCGGCGCCCTCGCGATCGCGGGCATCCTGCTGACGGTCGTACGGCCCTTGCGCCGGCCGGTGACCGGGCTGCTGCGCTCCGCCCTCGCCGACGCGCGGGAGGTGCACAGACGGCCCGCCCGGGTGGTCGCACTGTGGGGCGGGGCGGTCGCCATGCCGCTGCTGCAGGGGACCGCCCTCGCGTGTGTCGGTGCCGCGCTCGGCCTCGGGCTGCCGTGGGCGCACATGGTGCTCGCCTATCTCGCGGCGGGCACGGCCGTCGGGGCGGTGCCCGCGCCGGGCGGGCTCGCGGTCGACGCGGCCCTGGTGTGGACACTGGTCGCCTTCGGGTCCTCACTGACGCTGGCCACCGCGACGGTGATCGGCTACCGGGTGCTGACCGACTGGGTGCCGCTGCTGCCGGGCACCCTGACCCTGTCGGCGCTGATCCGCGCCAAGGCGTTGTGACCCCGGCTCCCCCCCTGCCCGGCTCGGTCTCGGCGAGGTGCCGTCCGTCGCGGGCTCCGGTGCCGGGCCGCGCCGCGATCAGTTCCGGCGCGCCACCAGCCGGTAGGCGTTGGACAGGCCGAGGCGGTGGGACAGGGGGCGGATCGCGAGCCGGTCGAGGAGGGTCGCGGTCAGGAGCGCGGGCACTCCCGCGAGGAGGAGGGCGGTGCGGGCGGTGCGGCCGAGGGCGCCGGGCGGCTCGGGCAGCCAGGGGGCGTCCTCGCGCGGTGCGGTGTGATCGAGGGCCAGCCAGGCGGCGGCGAGCAGATCGACCGGATCGTGTGCCTCGGCGTGCTGCTCGGCGACCACCGTGAAGCCCATCTCGCTCAGCCGCCGCCGCAGGTTGGCGACCGGCATGAAGTGCAGGTGCTGCGGCTGCAGCCAGGGCAGCCACCAGCGGCCGAGCAGCCGGGCGTAACGGCTCTCCGGGTCCGGCACCTCGATGAGGAGGTGACCGCCGGGGCGTACGGCCTCGTGGGCGGCGCGCAGTTCGCGGTCCGGGTCGGTGCTGTGTTCCAGGTAGTGGAACATGCTCACCGCGTCGTAGCGGGCGGCGAGTTCGGGGGCGAGGTCCGGGAAGGCGCCGCGGTAGGCGTGGTCCACGCGGCCCTCGCGGGCGGCGAGTTCGACACCGTCGGTGAAGTCGAGGCCGTCGAAGGAGGTGCCGGGCAGGACGGTCCGGGCCGCCGCGCAGAAGTGGCCGTGGCCGGTACCGACGTCCAGCCAGGTCTTCGGGGCGGGGTCGTGCGGCAGCATCGCCTCGGCGCGGCCCCGGTACATGGCGCCACGGCCGCCGAAGGTGCCGCTCATCCGCTGCTCGCCGAGGCCGTCGTAGAAGTCCCGGTAGTAGAACTCCAGCCCTTCGTCGGTCAGTCGGGGGTTCTGGAAGGTGTGGCCGCAGTCGGCGCAGCGGTCGAGGGTGAAGCGGCCGGGCTTGTGCTGGAGCAGGTCGGTGGTGCGCAGCCGGGTGGCGAGGCGGGCCGAGCCGCACCAGGGGCAGTCGGGGCGGCGGGCGGCGAAGAAGCGGTCCGTGCCGGCGGCCAGATCGCTCCGGTAGGCGGGACGCAGGGCGGCGACGCGAGCCGCCCTCTCCTTCTTGTCGCCCGTCCTCTTGTCGCCCGTGTCGCTCGTCTTGTTGTCGCTCGTGTCGCTCATCGGCTCTCCGCTGCGAGTCGTTCGAGGTGGGCCGCCGCGGCCTGGGCGCCTCCGGCCGCGCGGAACGCGGTGCGGATCCGGGCGGCGGCGGCCCGGTGGACGGGGTCGGTCAGAACGGTGTCGAGGGCCGCGCCGAGCCGGTCCGCGCGGACCCGGCCGAAGCGGACCCGGACGCCGGCGCCCGCGTCCACGACCTGTCCGGCCACCACGGGCTGGTCGTCGCGGATGGGTGCGACGACGAGCGGGACGCCGTGCCACAGGGCCTCGCACACGGTGTTGTGCCCGGCGTGGCAGACGACCGCGTCCGCCCGCTCCAACAAGGGGAGTTGGGGCACCGACGGGACGACCAGGACGTCCTTGTCGTCGGCCGGCACCGCGAGGAGGCCGCCCGGGTCGGCGATCACCGCCTGCACCCGGTCGGCGCGTTCCCCCAGCGCCGTGCGGCACTCGGCGAGGAACCGGCCGCCCGCGTCGGCGTTCGCCGTGCCGAGGGTCACCAGGACCTTCGCCCGGCCCTGGTCCAGGCGTTCCCAGGGGAAGCCGGAACCGGCGGGGCGACCGGCGAGGGACGGGCCGACGTAGTGGATGTGCGGCGCCAACGGCGCCTGGGGGCCGATGAGTTCGGGGGTGCTGAAGACCAGCAGCAGGTGCGGTGAGGAGCGCGGGTCGGCGGTGCCGGACGGGTCGCCGATGCGGGCCCGCAGCTCGGTCAGGCGCTTGCCGAGCCAGACCGCGACCTTCGGCAGTCCGTCGTAGGCGCCGGAGAACTCAGCCGAGGTGGTGGCCGAGGTGGCCCACGGCAGGCCCAGGCGTTCGGCCACCAGGGCACCGGCGAAGGCCTGTTGATCGGCCACGACCACGTCCGGGCGGAACGCCTCGGCCGCCGCGCGGACGCCCGGTGCCATGGCGTCGGCGAGCGGGAGCAGGTACCACTCCCACAGGAACTTCAGCGCCTCCGCGCCCCGCAGGTCCGGCGGCCGTACGACGCCCTCGGCGCCCGGCACCGGACCCGCGCACCCGAACACCTGGGCGTCCGCGCCCGCGAGGCGCCGGACGAGCGCCGGGTCCGCGCACGCCCAGGCCACCCGGTGCCCCCGCGCGGTCAGCCGGGCGGCGACGCCGACGGCCGGGTTGACGTGCCCGGTCAGCGGCGGCACGACGAAGAGGAAGGCGCTCATCCGACCCCCGCCCCGGCACGGATCAGGTCCAGGATGTGCCCGCCGACGGCGGCCGGCGCCTCCACCAGCACCGAGTGCTCGTGGCCGGGCAGCACGACCGCCCGGTAGTCCGTCAGCAGCGCCTCCTTCAGCGGCACCAGGTCCGCGAGGTCCGAGTCACCGCCGTACACGCCGAGGACCGGGCAGTGTACGGCCCTGATCTGCTCCTCGGTCAGCACCCGGCTCGCGGGGATGTCCCGGCCGAGGGTGGTCTCGCGGGCGAGCCGGGCCGCCCCCTTGGCCAGCCGCGCGGTGTTGTGGCCCCGGTGCGCGATGATCCAGGCGAGGGCGTCGGGCTCGTTGTGGGCGAGTTGGGTCATGACCCGGTCGAGGATGCCGCCGAGCTTCGCGGCCCAGGCGGCGGTCGCGGGCTCGGACTCGATCAGCGTCAGCGTGGCCGTACGCTCCGGATGGCGGGCGGCGAAGCCGAAGGCGATGGTGCCGCCGTAGGAGTTGCCGACGAGATGGACGGGCCCGGTGACCGCCAGCCGGTCGAGGAGCGCCTCCAGGTCGTCGATGTTGTGGTCGAGGGTGTAGCCGCGCGGCGGACGCTCGCTGCGGCCGTGCCCGCGCAGGTCGTACATGACGACGTCGAGCCCGGCCGCGGCGAAGCCGGGCGCGACGGTGAAGTAGTAGCTGGCCAGGCTGTCGGTGAGCAGCCCGTGCACCAGGACGACCGTGGCGTGCGGGACGCGGCCGGCGGCCGGTCCCGTGCGCTGGACGTGCAGCCGGACCCCGCCGGCGTCGACCATCGCCACGGCTCAGCCCGCCTGCGTGGTCTTCAGGCTCCACACCACGTGCTCCACGAGCCGGCCGACCGTCAGCTCGATGATCTCGTCGAACTCCATGCCGGCGAGGAACTCGGCGAGGTTGACCCGCTGCCCGTACCGCTCCTCCAGCAGCCCGGCCAGGGTCACGAGGTCGATGCTCTCCAGTTCCAGGTCGCGGTTGAAGGTGGTGGACATGCCGATCAGCGCGTCGTCGTCGCCGTACTCCGCCAGCACCGTGCGGAGCATGCCGGTGACGTCGGCGAGCACGGTGTCCGCGGTGGGCTGCGCCGGGGCCGGCTGGGTGGGGTTCATCGGGGCTACTCCTCGGCTGCTTCGGGTACTTCGTGGGGGTGTTCGTCGGCGGCCCCGGGCTCGGTCGTCCAGGCCACGACGTAGGCGCGCCGAGGCAGGGCGGGCGGATTCGCCACCGACGCGCAGTGCACGGTGTAGAGGCGTTCCAGGCGGCCGGAGACCAGCAGCCGGCTGCCGTCCGGGGTGGTCTCCAGTACCGCGAAGTCCCGTGGCCGACCGCCGAATCCGACGCCCTCGGCCTTGGCCACCGCCTCCTTCGCGGCCCAGAACCGGGTGAACCACAGGGCCTCCGTGCCGGTGCCGTCCGCCGACCGGGCGTGCAGCAGGCGCAGTTCGGCCGGGCCGAGCGCGGTGGCGAGCGTGGCCGGATCGCGCTCGGTGACCTCTTCGATGTCGATGCCGGGGCCGGGCCGCGGGGAGTGCGGCCGGACGATCGCCACGCCCGCCTCGGCCCGGTGGGCGAGCGAGACGTCCAGCGGGGGCAGCGCACGGCCGTGCACCCCGGTGACGCGGGGGCGGCCCAACTCGTCGTTGAGCACCCGCAGTTCCGCCGGGAAGACGGGGCCCTCGCCGTGCTGCCACAGCCACTGCCGTACGGCGTCCTTGACCGCGATCCGGCCGAGCAGCCACTGCCGGCGGCCGCGCGGCGGGCGTGCGGCGTACGCGGCCCGCTCGGCGGCGCCGAGAATGTTGCGCATGATCAGCTCGCGTGAGGCGAGGTCCGGCCAGCGCTCGTGCACCAGCGCCCAGCCGCCGGGCACGGCCTGGGACAGGGTGTGGCGCTCGGGGAAGCGCTCGACGGGCCGGGTGGTCGGGTCGTTGTCGAAGCGGCGGTCCTGCCAGCCGCCGATCACGGCCCACACCCGGCCGCCGACGGTCAGCTCCGCGTCGGCCTCCAGAACGGTGTCCGTGAGGGAGGTGATCCGCAGCACGCAGCCCACCTCGGTGCCGGGGGCCGGGTGCGGCCCGTGGAACCGGATGTGCCGCATCCGCACGGGGAAGACGACGGTGCGTTCGGTACGCGTCGCCATGATCCAGTAGCCGAGGAGCTGGCCCACGTTGTCCAGCAGGGCGCCCGGCGCGGTGGGTGCGGTGATCACTCCCCGGATGTGCCGCTCGCCGATGGCGGTGAGGTCGGTCAGCCCCTGGAACCCGGGGCCGTGGAACATCCAGCGCTCACGGTAGATCTGGGCGGCGGTGTGCTCGGGGCGGCGCTCCGACGCCTCGGGGAGCGGGCTCGGCGGCGGTGGTCCGGGGTGGTGGGGGGCGAGTTCGACCGTGGCGCGGGCCGTGTGACCGAAGGCGACGGTGAGGCGGTCCGGGCGGCCGGGGTCCGTGGTGACGGTGACCGGTACGTCGACGGGAGGTGTGGCGGTGAGCCACCGGTCGAAGCGGGCTTCGTGCACGGCGACCGCCCGCAGCCCGGGGGCGGCCGCCTCCGCCGCGTCCATCAGCTGCCCGATGATCGTGGTCGCGGGAACCACCGGCCACCGGTCCTCGACGTCCGGCCAGCCGGGGCGCTGCGGGAAGAAGCAGTGGTCCAGGAGGTGGGGCATGGTCTGGGGGCAGACGCGGACGGTGGTGACGGTGGGGGCGGTGCCGGTGGCTGCGGTGGGGGTGCGGGGGGTGCCCGGGGGCCCGGCGGAGGTGGGTGCGGTGCCGGTCGGCGCGGTGCGGGCGGGCACGTCGCCCGTGGGCCCGGCGGGAGCCGGTGCGGTCCTGGCGGGCCCGGCCGCCGTGAGCGCCCCGGTGCTCGGGGCGCGGTGGCGGGCGGCGGTGATCAGCTGGGCCGCCGTGTCGGCGGTGTCCCGCAGCAGGGCGGTCAGTTCGGCGGCGACCGGGAAGCGCGTGGCGAGGCTGTCGAGTTCGCCGAGGCCGTGACCGCTCGGGACCTCCTGGGCCGCGCTGTACGCGGCGGACCGGACCGGGCTGTGTGCGGGTGCGGGTGCGGGGGGCGCGGCAGGCGGGTGCGGGGGTGTCGGGGGTGCGGCAGGTGCGTGCGGGCGCAGTTCCGTGCGGAGGGTGGCGAGGGTCGGCCCCTCCAGGGAGACGAGGGCACCGCCGAGGTCGAGCCGGACGGGCGGGCGGTGCCGTCGGGCCCGCCCCGGCGCGGCGGTGCGGGGCGGCAGTGCGGGCACCGTCTCCGCTCCGGCCGTCCACAACGCCGTTGCCACGCGGCGCAGTTGGGCCATGCCGTCGCGCTCCGGCGCGTTGGCGGCGACGGCCAGGTGGTCGCGGTCGCCGAGGGTGTCGCCGATCAGGGAGGTGAGCCGGCCGGGGCCGACCTGGACGAAGACGTGATGCCCGGCGGCGTGGAGGGCCTCGGTCAGCTCCCGGAAGCGGACAGGTTCCAGCAGATGCCGTACGAACAGCTCGCGCACCTCCGGCTCCGCCCCCGGGAAGGGCGCCGCGATCGTCCCCGACCACACCGGCACGGTCGGCGGGTGCAGCCGGAAGCGGGCGGCGGCCTCCTCGATGGGCGCGAGGTACGGCTGCAGCATCGGCGTGTGGAAGCCGGAGCGGAAGGGCAGCACCTGGCAGATCACGCCCTGCGCGCGCAGCGACCGTACGAACTCCTCGACCGCCGCGCCGGGTCCGCAGACCATGGACTGGCGGGGCGCGTTGTCGTGGGAGAGCACGATCCCGAAGTCGGCCCAGGACTCGGCGAGCGCGGCGCGCACCTGTGCGGCGGAGGTGCCGAGGGCGGCGAAGGCGAGACCGGGGACGGTGACCGTGTCCGGGTCGAACTCGGCCATGAACGCGTCGACTTGGTCGGGGGCGTACAGTCCGGCCGCCGCCATCGCCGTCCATTCGCCGACGCTGTGCCCGGCGACCGCGTCCGGTACGACGCCCATGCGGCGCAGCGCCCGGTCCAGCAGACGGCCCACGCCGACGACGCCGAACCCGTGCCGTCCGACGTCGTCGACCCGGACGTCGGTGCCGGGCGCCGGGGCGAGGCCGAAGTGGGCGGCGACGTCGTCCGTGCGGGGCGCGAAGTCGCCCTCCAGGCCGGGGAAGACGAACGCCAGGCGGTCGCCGGCCCGGCCGAGCAGCGGGCCCGGCCGGAACCACACGTCTCCTCGGCCCTGCCAGGCGCGGCTCTTGGCGACGGCGCGGCGGGCCAGGGCGAGTCGCCTGGCGGTCGGGGCGACGATGCCGAGCCGGACGGGACCGGCGCCGGGCGGCGGCCGGGTCGGGTCGAGCCCGGCGGCGAGGACGGCCGCGTCGTCGGCGCCGAGGCGGGCGGCGAGGTCGGTCACGCTGTCGGCGGCGAGCAGCAGGATCGGCTCGGGCTCGGTGACCTGTGCGGAAGCGGGGGCAGTGGCGGGCGCGGAGCGCCGACGGGGCCCCGCAGCGGCGCCCGGCGCCTCTTCCAGCACCACGTGGGCGTTGATCCCGCCGAACCCGAAGGCGTTGACGGCGGCGCGGCGGACCGGCTGCCGGGCGTCGGTCTCCCAGGGCCGGGAGCGCTCCAGGGTACGAAAGCGGGTCGCGGCCAGGGCGGGGTGCGGGTCCTCGCAGTGCAGGGTGGGCAGGAGGGTGCCGTGGTGGAGGGCGAGGGCGGCCTTGACCAGGCCCGCGACCCCCGCGGCCGGCATGGTGTGGCCGATCATCGACTTCACCGAGCCGAGCACCGGGCGGAAGCCGTCGTCACCGGCGGGCCCGAACACCTCGGCCAGCGTGTCAAGTTCGGCCGCGTCACCGGCGGGGGTGGCGGTGCCGTGGGCCTCCAGCAGGCCGAGGGAGTCGGGTGCGGCGGGGTCGAGTCCGGCGGCGTGCCAGGCCTGTCGTACCGCGCGGGCCTGTCCGCCCGGGTCGGGGGTGACCAGGCCCGCCGTGCGGCCGTCGCTGGCCACGCCCGTGCCCCGGATCACCGCGTACACCCGGTCGCCGGCGCGTTCCGCGTCGGCGAGGCGCTTCAGTACGACGACGCCCGTGCCCTCGCCGATGAGGATGCCGTCGGCGTCGCGGTGGAAGGGGCGGATGCGCTCGGTCGGGGACAGGGCGCGCAGTTGGGCGAAGACGCTCCACAGGGTGATGTCGTGGCAGTGGTGCACTCCCCCCGCCAGCATCAGGTCGCAGCGGCCGGTGGTGAGTTCGGTGACCGCCTGGTCGACGGCGATCAGGGAGGAGGCGCAGGCCGCGTCCACGGTGTAGGCGGGGCCGCGCAGGTCGAGCCGGTTGGCGATGCGGGAGGCGGCGAGGTTGGGGACGAGGCCGATCGCGGACTCCGGGCTGTCGGGGCCGAGCCGATCGGTGAACGCCGCGCGGACGCGGGCGAGCTGCCCGGCGGTCAGGTCGGGCAGCAACTCGCCCAGGGTGCGGGTCAGTTGTGCGGCGGTGCGCACCCGTTGGTCCAGGCGGACCAGGCCCGGTGTGAGGTAGCCGCCCCGGCCGAGCGCGACACCGATGCGGTGGCGTTCGGGCAGCCGCTCCTCGCCTCCCGCGTCGGCGAGGGCGGCGGCGGCCACGTCGAGGGCGATCAGCTGGTCGGGCTCGGTGCCGGGCACCGAGGCGGGCATGATGCCGTAGCGGGTGACGTCCACCTCGGCCAGGCCGTCGACGAACCCGCCGCGCCGGCAGTACACCTGGTCCGGGGCGGCGGGCCCGGCGGCCGGTCCGGGCCGGTAGTAGTCGGCGTCCCAGCGGTCCGCGGGGACCTCGCCGATCGCGTCGACGCCGTCGCGCAGGTTGCGCCAGTAGGCGTCGAGGCCCGGAGCGCCGGGCAGCAGCACCGCCATCCCGACGACGGCGACAGGAGTGTGACGCTCCGTCATGTCACCAGCCCGACGCGGTGTAGACGACGGCGCGGGCCGACGGATCGCCCCAGGCGAGTTCCCGGAGCAGGGCCGCGGTCCCCTCGTCCGGGTCGATCAGCTCGATGCCGCGCCGGGCGTACTCGCGGCCCAGTTCCGCGCCGACCATGCCGCCGTGCGTCCCGGACGGCGCCCAGGGGCCCCAGTGGACGGTCAGCGCACGAGCGCCCGTGCGGGCGGCCCAGTCGGCGCCGAGCGTCTCGAGGGCGTCGTTGGCGGCGGCGTAGTCGGCCTGGCCGCGGTTGCCGAGGACGGCGGCGACACTGCCGAACAGCACCGTGAACGCGGGTGTGCCGGGCAGGTCGTCCAGGGCGGCGAACAGCGCGGTGGCCCCGGCCGTCTTCGTGCCGTAGACCCGCTGGAAGGACTCGGGGCTCTTCTCGGCGATCAGCCGGTCCTCGATGACTCCGGCGGCGAAGACGACTCCGTCGAGCCGGCCGTGATCCGCGTGGATCTCCTTGACCGCCTGCAGGACGGCGTCCCGGTCCCGGAAGTCCACCGAGCGGTAGCGGGCCGCGCTGCCGAGGGCGCCGAGTTCGGTGAGGGTCGTGGCGATCTCCCGCTGGGCGAGGATCCGCTCGGCGGCGCGGTTGATGTCGGCGGGCCGGGGCGCGCCGGGCCCGGCGGCGAGGGCCGCGCGCAGCTCGACGGGGGTACGGGCGGCGACGGTGTGCGGGTCCTCGGGACCGGCGGGCGCGGGGGTGCGGCCCAGCAGCTCGACACGGCAGCGGCAGGCGCCGGCCAGCGTGGCCGCGAACCTCGCGGTGATGCCCCGGGCACCGCCGACCAGCAGGACGACGGAGTCCCGGTCGAGGCCGAGCGCGGCCGCCTCGGCGGCGCCGGGTCCGGCGGGTCCGGCGCCGGTGGCGGCGAGCGGGCCGAGCGGCGCGGGCACCAGCTCCAGCCCCTGCCGGGCGCCGGCCGCCGTACGCAGCACGACGGGAGCGGGTCCGGGTGCGCGCAGCTCGGCGAGCACGGCGTCGGCCACGGCCGCCGGGGCGGTGTCGGCCACGGCGACGACCCGTGCGAGCAGGTCCGGGTACTCGCACACGACGCTGCGGAACAGCCCGTCCAGACCGGCGGCGCGCAGGGCGCCCGCGGGGTCGGCGGCCCGGACCGCGAGCAGTCGGCGCGGGCCGCACGCGAGCGCCGCCCGCAGCACCGGGAACGCGTCCGGCAGCACCGGGAGGTCCGGGCCGGGCAGCGCGTCGAGGTGGACGACGCCGTCGACGGGACCGTCGGATCCGGTCAGGAGGTGGCCCCGGTCGAGGAGCACGGTGTCAGCACCGTGCGCCGCGAGCCGCGCCGCGACCTCGGCCGCCGCCCCCTGCGCCGCTCCCAGCAGGGCGAAACGCAGGCCGGACAGGTCGGGGTCGGGGGCGGGGACATGCGCGGCGGCCAGCTCGCGCTCCGGCTCCGCCAACGGCACGGGCCGTAGCTCATGCCGCCGGGGAGCCACCCCGAGAGCGGGGAGCCGCGCCGACGCGGACCGCTGTCCGCCGGCTCCCTCACCTTCCTCTGCCGGGTACGACGCCTCGGCTGTTTCCGCCTGGTACGACGCCTCGGCCGGCCCGTCGGCTCGGCCCGCCTCGTCGCCCGTGTGCGTGGCGACGCGCGCCGTCAGCCAGCCCGTCACGGCCGCCGCCGTGCGCGCCTTGGCCAGCTCCTCCAGTTCGGCGTCGTCCAGCACATGGGCGCCGCCCGCGATGCCGAGGCGCTTGGCGAGTTCGCCCGCGATCTCGGCGCGCTTGATCGAGTCGATGCTGAGGTCGGCCTCCAGGTCGAGATCGGGCTCGATCATGTCGACGGGGTAGCCGGTGCGTTCGCTGATGATCTCCAGGACGACCCGCGCCACGTCGGCCACCGGCTCCTCCAGGTCCGGCTCCTCCACGTCCGGCGCGGACAACTGCGGTAGTGCCGAGGGGAGTTCGGGTAGCGGCACCGGTGCTGCCGGTTGGGGTGCGACCGGGACCGGTGGCACGGCGGCGCCGAAGTAGGTGAGCAGGACGTCGCGCTGTGCGGCGATCATCTCCCGGCTGGTGCGCAGGAATTCGGCGATGAGCGCGTCCCGGTCGGACGGGGCTCCGTACGGCTGGTCGGTGGTCACGGTCGCCTCCACGACTCGTCGGGCCGGTGCCAGGGCACCGGGCAGGAGTGCTCCGTCGGCGGTGCGGACGAGATGGCCGTCGACCGTCCAGCCGGGCCGTTTCGGTGCGGGGGTGCGCAGGGCGTCGATCGCGTCGCGGCCCCGCAGCAGCCAGGCGGTGCGCACCGGCTGTCCGGCGACGGCGAGCCGGGCGAGGGCGTCGAGCCAGCCGCGCAGACCGCTGTCGGCGGTCGGCTCGCAGGCGACCGTGCGGTGCGGGCGGTCGCCGAGGATCCGTCCGACCAGCCGGGTGAGGACCGTGCCGGGGCCCGCCTCGACGAAGACGCGCGCGCCGGCCTCGTACATCGCCTCGATCTGGGCGGCGAAGGCGACCGGGGCGCCGATCTGGGCGGCGAGTTCGGCCCGCACCCCGTCGGGGTCGGGCGGATAGGGCGCGGCGGTGCGGTTGGCCCAGACGGGGAACTCGGGCGTCCGTACCGTCTTGTCGGCGAGGATCTTGGCGAACCGTTCCCCCGCCGCGGCGACGAGCGGGCTGTGGAAGGCGCAGGCCACGGGGATGCGCCGGGCCCCGAGACCGGCGGCCCGCAGCAGCCCTGCGGCAGTCTCGACGTCTGCCGTCGGTCCCGAGATCACCGTCTGGTCCGGCGAGTTGAGGTTCGCGACGACGACGGAGCCGGGTGCGCCGGAGGTGCGCAGGATCCGTACGACGGTCTCGGCCGCGGCGCCGACGGCGGCCATGGTGCCCGGATCGTCGCCCGCCGCCGCCAGGATCGCCCCGGCCCGCTCGGCGCTCAGGTCAAGGAGGGTCTCGGGGTCGAGGGCGCCGGCCGCGGCGAGGGCGACCAGCTCGCCGTAGCTGTGCCCGGCGGCCGTGCCCGGGTGGACGCCGGCCGAGGTGAGGAAGGCGTGGGCGGCGAGGCCCGTGATGCCGAGGGCGGGCTGCGCGACCCGGGTGTCGGTGAGGGCGGCCCGGCGCTGTTCGCGGGCGCCGTCGTCGAAGGCGGCCGGTGGATGGACGGTGTCGGCGTGCGCGCGGCCGAGGTCCAGGTGGTGGCGCAGCTCGGGGAGGTGGACCAGGAGGTCGGCGAGCATGCCGGGGCGCTGGCTGCCCTGCCCGGGGAAGAGGAAGGCGACCTGGCCGGGGGAGGCCGCCGGGTCCGGCGGGTCCGCCACATGGATCCCGGCGGCCGGATCGTGCTCCCCGGCGAGGAGCCGCCGCAGCTGCCCGGTGAGTTCCCCGGTGTCGCGGGACACGAGCGCGGCCCGTACCGGTTCGTGCGAGCTGTCGGCGCGGCGGGCCGCGGCGAGGGCGAGGTCGCGCAGGCGCCAGGGACTGCCGTCGGCCTCGGCGGCCCGGAGGATCTCCTCGGCTTGCCGGTGGGCCGCCGCCGTGTCCCGGCCCCGGAACAGGAACAGCTCGGCGGGCCAGACGTCCAGGGCCTGGCGGGGCGGTACGGCGTCGGCGTGAGCGGCCAGCACCGCGTGGAAGTTGGTGCCGCCGAAGCCGAACGCGCTGACTCCGGCGAGGCGTTCGGCGGCCGGTGCGGTCCAGGGCCGGGCGCGGGTGTGGAAGACGAAGGGTCCGGTCTCCTGCGACCAGGCCGCATTGGGGCGCTCCAGGTGCAGGGTGGGCGGGGTGACCCCGGTGTACAGCGCGAGGGCGGTCTTGATCAGTCCGGCGAGTCCGGCGGCGCACTTGGTGTGCCCGATCTGCGACTTGACCGAGCCGAGCGCACAGCCGCCGGTGGCGGCGCCCGCCTCGCCGAACACCTCGGTGAGCACGGTGAGTTCGGTGCGGTCGCCGACGACGGTTCCGGTGCCGTGCGCCTCGACGAGGCCGACGTCCGCGGGTGACACACCGGCGTTGCGGTACGCGCGCTCCAGGGCCGCCCGCTGGCCCTCGGGGCGGGGAGCGGTCAGGCCGAGGGAGCGGCCGTCGCTCGCGGAGCCGAGGCCCTTGACCACGCCGTAGATCCGGTCGCCGTCCCGTTCGGCGTCCGCGAGCCGTTTGAGGACCAGGCAGGCCACGCCCTCGCCGAGGGCGATGCCGTCGGCCCCGGCGTCGAAGGCACGGGAGCGTCCGGTCGGGGAGAGCGCGTGGACGGAGGAGAACAGGACGAAGTCGTTGATGCCGTTGTGCAGGTCGGCGCCGCCGCACAGCACGAGGTCGCTGGTGCCGGAGACCAGCTCCTTGCAGGCCACGTCCAGGGCGGCGAGCGAGGAGGCGCAGGCGGCGTCCACGGTGAAGTTGGCGCCGCCGAGGTCGAGCCGGTTGGCGATCCGGCCGGAGATGACGTTGGCGAGCATGCCGGGGAAGGAGTCCTCGGTCAGCCGGGGCAGCTGCTCCTCGATGCCGTCGGGGACCTTGCCGTAGTAGGCGGGGAGGACGGCGCGCAGGGTGACGGCGTTGGACAGGTCGCTGCCCGCCTCGGCGCCGAAGACGACGGAGGCGTGCGCGCGGTCGAACTCCCGCCCCCGCTCGCCGTACCCGGCGTCCTCCAGCGCCCGCCGGGCCGCCTCGAGGGACAGCAGCTGGACGGGTTCGATGCTGCCGAGGGAGGCGGGCGGGATGCCGTAGCGCAGCGGGTCGAAGGGGATGCGGGGCAGGAAGCCGCCCCATCGGGACGCCGTGCTTTTGGCCGTGTGGTGGACGGCGGGGTCCCAGCGCTCGGGCGGCACCTCGGTGACGGCGTCGTGTCCGCCGACGATGTTGGCCCAGAAGGCGGCGAGGTCGGGGGCCTCGGGGAACATGCAGGCCATGCCGACGATCGCGATGTCGAGCGGCGGGGGCGGTGCCGGGCGGGCCGGGCGCGGCGGGCTCGGGCGTACGGCCCGCCCGATCCGCTCGGCCCGCCGCGCCAGGAAGTCGGCGGCGCCGTCGGTCACCGAGCGGTGCAGGTCGGCCAGGGTGGTGGTCGCCGAGCGCAGGACGGCGACCTCGCCGGCCATGAACATCCCGTCCGCGAGCTGGCGTTCCTCGCCGACGGCCGTCAACGCGCCGCCGGTGTCGCGCTCGACTCCCTTGCTGGCGATGCGCAGTCGGCCCACGTTGAGCCGTTCCAGGCGTTCCCAGATGTCGCGGCCGGGCAGACCCTGCGCCCGTAGCGCGGCCTCCCGAGCGCGGTAGTCGGCGGTGAAGGGGCTCGGGACACAGCGGGTGGCGTGGCCGGGGGCGGTCTCGAGCAGGGCGGTCGCGGTCGCGGCGAGGACCTGCCGCTGGAACAGCGGCCGAACGGCGCCGTGGGCGACGGCCTCCACGGTGAACAGGTAGGCGGTGCCCATGAGGACGCCGACGGCGGCGCCCCGGGCGGTGAGCGGCGCGGCCAGGGCCGCGACCATCGCCGCGGACCGCTCGTCGTGCACGCCGCCGGCGAAGAACACCTCCAGCCGCCGGGCCTGCGCGTCGTCGGCGTCGGCCAGGAAGTCTTCCAGCACCGCGAGTTGGGCCTCCCACAGCGGGAAGGAGGCCCGGGGCCCCACGTGCCCGCCGCACTCCGCCCCCTCGAACACGAACCGGCGCACGCCTGCGTCCAGGAACTGCCGCAGCAGCCCCGGCGAGGGCACGTGCAGGAAGGTGCGGATCCCGGCCCGCTCCAGCGTCTCGGCCTGGGCGGGCCGGCCGCCCGCGACGATCGCGTGCGTGGGCCGCAGCTCCCGTACGGCGTCGAGCTGGGCGTTCCTGATGTCCTCGGGCGCGAAGCCGAGCACGCCGACGCCCCAGGACCGGCCGTCCAGCACGGCCCGTGCCTCGGTGAGCATCGTCCGGGTCCGCTCGCCGTCGGCGAGGGCCAGCGCGAGGAACGGCAGCGCCCCGTCCGCGGCCACGGCGGCGGCGAAGCCGGCCTGGTCACTGACCCGGGTCATGGGCCCCTGTGCCACCGGGAACCGGGTCCCGAGCGCCCGACTCATCGCCGACCCGGCCCGCAGCGCGGACACGGGACCGCACTCGACCGGACCACGGCCCCCGACTGCCAGGGGGCCACTGTCGGCCACCTCGGGCGTCACCGCAGCCGCCGGACCGCCGTCGACCACCCCGGACGTCGCCGCAGCCGCCGGACCGCCGTCGACCACCCCGGGGGGCACCGCAGCCGCTAGACCGCCGTCGGCCACCCCGGACACCGGGCCACCGTCGGCCACCCCGGGGGTCGCCGCCGATGCGGGGTGCCCGTGCGCCACCCCGTCCGTCGCCGCAGGCACCGCGCCGCCCTCGGCCACCGCGTGGATCGCCGCCGACAGCGCCCGCACCACCCGCCGTACGTCCCCGTACCGTTCGGCGAACCGGGCGGCGAGGAAGCCGTCCTGGCCCACCGGGAGGAGTTGTTCGCGCAGGTCGCGGGTGCCCAGCAGGGGTGCGACCGCCTCGGGGGCGTCCGCCGGTGGTCGCGGGGCGTCCGGTCCCCGGCGCCGTAGGACCCGGTGGCCGCCCAGTACCACGGTCTCCGAGCCGTCCAGGGTGCGCAGCACCGCTCGGACCTCCTCGGGCAGACCCGATTCGGGGAGCAGCGCGAGCTGGCTGTCGAGGACGACCCCGGCGGCACCGCCGGCCACGGCGGCCGCCGCCGTACGCGGCCCGATGCCGCCGCATGCCCAGACCGGGAGCCGGCTCACCTCCGCGTCGGACAGCAGCTGTTGGAGCAGGACGAAGGTGCTCAGGTCACCGATCCGGCCGCCGCTCTCGGCGCCCCGGGCGATCAGCCCCCGGGCACCGGCGCGTACGGCCGCACGCGCCTGCCCGAGGTCGGTGACTTCCGCCAACACCCGGACGGACGAGGGGAGTTCGGCGATGGTCCAGGGTGCGTCCGGCGTGTGGACCACGATGTCCGGGACGTCGCCGACGTCGGCCGGGGTCAGGGCGCAGCGCCCGGTCACCCGTATACCGAACGGGCCCGGGGCGGCCCGTCTCAGCCGCGACAGTTCCTGACGTGACACTCGGTCACCCGTACCGAGGTCGAGGATGCCGAGTGCGCCGGCGGCGCAGGCGGCGGCGGTGAGACCTGCGTCGGGTTCTCCGCAGGGGGTGAGGCACAGGACGAGGTCATGGGCGCGCACAGGCGAGGTCATGATGCTCCGGCACGATCGGCGAGACTGCACGGTGGGGGGTGTGCGGCGGAACGCTCTGGTGCGAGGGCACCGGAACCTAGCCCGGGGCTACTCATGGGTCAATAATGTCGCACCCATTTCACGGCCGGTGACATCGATTCGGCCAGGTGGTCGAATTCCCCGCAAGAACCGGAAACGCCGTCATTCCGCCCACGGGTGCAGGCGCGGGACCACCCGGGTCCACGCGCCACACCACCACAACCCCGTCAAAGCGTCCGGCCGCTTCACCGTGCACTCACCCGGCCGCAACGCGCCGGGACATTCGGTCGGCATCTGTAAATTCCGCATGACTTCGCCGCTGTGGCTCGAACGCGGTCCGGCCTTCGGGAGACAGTGCGCGGCAGGTCACCCCAGCAGCGCCCCCGCGATCGTCGCCGGTGCGGCGACGGTGGGGGCGATCGGCGACAGGACGTCGTGGGCCGCGCGCATCACCTCACCGGGCGACACGGGACCGGCCCACCGCCGGTCGCGCTCGGTGCGGACCTGAGCGATCCGGGTCTCGCCCGCCGCACCCGATTCGCCGGGCCCACCGCCCCCGCCGTCGCCGCCCTCGCCCGCGCCCTGCGGCATCCCGCGCGACGGACCCGCGTGCGGCACGCCCCCGAAGCCGCCGTCCGGACGGCCCGGCTGCCCGTCCCCCGGCGCATCCGCCCCGCCCGGCGCCCCGTCCGACGCCCTGGCCTCGCCCGCAGGACCGACGACACCGGGAACCCCTCGGACACCGTCAGCCCCCGGGGTACCGCCGGTGCTGCCCGGGGAGGCGGGAGCGCCGGGCACCGCCGCGTCGGGCCGCCGTAGCCCGTACACACCCGGATCCAGCACCCAGCGCTGCTCCGGCGAGCCGTCGCGCGGCGCCAGCCCGACCCGGGCCGTCGTACCGCCGGGGCCGGGAGCGAGCGCGAGGCCCTCCTGCCCGCGGAGCAGAATCTCGCCACGCACGGTGAAGTCGTACGTCACCTCCCCGGCGTGTACGACGCAGCCTGCCAGCACGACGTTCCTGGTGCCGGGGTCGGCGGCCAGGCACAGGGACGGGTCGGCGGCGCTGCGCAGCAGTCCGTCGTCCCGGTACGACCACTGTTGCGTCGCGGCGGACGTGCACGGCGCGAGGCCGACGCCCGCGCCGGCCTCGGCACCGTCCCCGCGCACGTCCAGGCAGCGGCCGGAGCGGAGGTCGCGCAGGCCGCCGTGGGCGATCTCGACGGGGTCGCCGACCGAGGCGGCGGAGGCGGCGGAGGGCGAGGTGACGGATCGGGCGTCGCCGGGCCGGGTGGTGCGGCCGGCAGGGGCGCCCCAGGTGTCGCCCGGCGCGGGGACACCGTTGTCATCGGACCAGCTTCTGACCACGAGGACGGTGGCGAGCAGCGCGAGCGAGGTCAGTCCGACGCCGACGGCCACGGCGGTGCGGTGGCGGCCGCCGTGCGCGGTGCGGTGTCTGCCGCCGGGTGCCGTCGCCGCCGGGTCGGGCGCGGGCGGCGCCTCCTCGGCGGGGACGCGTCCGGGTCGCGCGTCGAGGTAGCGGCGGGCTCCCCAGCCGAGCACGGTCTCGGCGAGCAGGAGGCCGAGACCGTCTTCGAACCGGGCGAAGGTCTCGGCGGCGTGCCGGCAGTACGCACAGACCGTCAGATGCTGTCGGACATCCGGCAGCAGGGCGCCGCCGCGGCGCAGAGGGACGTCCAGGAGCCGGTTGTAGAAGCGGCATTCCCTGGAGGGCGCGAGTTCTCGGTGGGCGCGTACGCAACCTCCTCGGAATTGCTCGCGCGCCAGTGCCAGGGCGGCCGTCGCGGTGGCCGGGGCGATGCCCAGCAGACCGGCGGGTATGTATATGGGTTCGGCTTCGACCTCGATGTGCCAGAGAAGGCATTGCGAGGCGCCGGGAAGGGCCCGGAATGCGCGTTCGGCGAGTTGTCGCCTTTCCGGCGTTCCGGGCTTCGTCGCGCGCAGTCCGCGACCTCCGGTGGGGCGGCGCAATTCCGGCAGCGTCGCGCAGGCGGCTTCGTCCGCCGCCCAGGCGCGGACGGTGTCACGGACGGCGACCAGCAGCTGGGGGCGCAGGGCGCCGCCGATCGCTCCGCCGGCCATCCGGCCGAGGACCTCGTGGAAGGCGGCGGTGGCGACGAGTTGGGCGGTGGGACCGGCCGAGGCCAGGCAGACGACGGCGTAGTCGCGGGCGGCCCGCCAGTGACGGGCCAGGAGCAGGGCGACGGCGTGATGGCGGACGTGGTGCGGGCCGCCGAGTCCGGCGACGAGATCACGGTCGGACTCCCCGGGCGCTCCGGGCAGTGGCGGGTACGGCGGGCGTGGGGGGTGAGGGGACTGCACGGAACCATTTCCTTTCCAGCCGCAGGACAGCACGTGGAATGCCGTCCTGTCGGAAAGCAGTGCCGATGTGGTGCATACCTGGATCTGGTACATACCTAAAGGGCCGGCCTGGGCGCTCGGCGCCCGCCTTTGCCCTCCCGCAGGGAGGCTCACCTTCGCACACGCGACTCATAGGAAACAAGAAGTTCGAATGACTCGACTTCAAAGTCGGCGAATTGCATGACAGTTACCGCCGGTATCACTTCACAGGCGGTTCCCATGTATCTCCGGGCGCGCTCTCATCCGCGCCCCCCAGCATGGGCCGCATGATCGCCCCCCACTCCTCAGCGACCCCCGCACGCCCCGGCACGGTCCGCAAGGCCGTCGTACCGGCCGCCGGGCTCGGCACCCGTTTCCTGCCCGCGACCAAGGCCACCCCGAAGGAGATGCTGCCGGTCGTCGACAAGCCGGCCATCCAATACGTGGTCGAGGAGGCGGCCGCGGCGGGCCTGGACGACATCCTGATGGTCACCGGACGGCACAAGCGCGCCATCGAGGACCACTTCGACAACGCCTTCGAGCTGGAGCAGGCGTTGGCGGCCAAGGGCGACACCGTGCGGCTGGACGCGGTGCGCGATCCGGCGCGGCTCGCCGACATCCACCACATCCGCCAGGGCGACCCGCTCGGCCTCGGCCACGCCGTGCTGTGCGCCCGCCACCACGTCGGGAACCAGCCGTTCGCGGTCCTCCTCGGCGACGATCTCATCGACGCCCGCGAGACGCTGCTGAGCCGCATGCTGGAGGTCCGCGAGGCGCGCGCGGGCAGCGTGGTGGCGCTGATGGAGGTCGCCCCGGAGCAGGTCCACCTCTACGGCTGCGCGGCGGTGGAGGCGACGGGCGAGGAGGATGTGGTCCGGGTGACGGGTCTGGTGGAGAAGCCGGCGCCCGGGACCGCGCCGAGCCGGTACGCGGTCATCGGCCGCTATGTCCTCGACCCGGCCGTGTTCGACGTCCTGGAGCGCACCGCGCCGGGCCGCGGCGGCGAGATCCAGCTGACCGACGCGCTCCAGGACCTCGCGGCGGGCGGCACGGTGCACGGGGTCGTCTTCGACGGTCTGCGCTACGACACCGGCGACAAGGCCGACTATCTGCGCACCGTGGTCCGGCTGGCCTGCGACCGCCCGGACCTGGGCCCCGAATTCCGGCGCTGGCTCCGGGAGTTCACGGCCGCACTGGCAACCGACCGCGCGCCGGGCAGCCGGGACGGGCATCGGGCCGCATGACCGCCACAGACGCGAAGAGGGGCTCTCGACGGAGCCCCTCTCCCGGCACCCGCCCTGCGGGTCCTAGCTGTTGGGACGCAGTGTCCAGACGACGGTCATCTCGCTCGTGACGGCGCCGTCCGCGCGCCGGATCTCGACCGCCACGGGGAACTCGGGGCGCTGCCCGGCGTCCAGTTCGGCGACGACCTCGGCGGCCGTACGGCCCAGCGTGGCGGTCGCGGTGACAGCGCCCATCGCCAGCTTCTTGTAGGCGATCTCGGCGCGGACGGCGAGCGGCACCGCGCGGGTCAGCTGGTCGCCGAAGGCGGCCAGCACGATGGCCCCGCTGGCCGACTCCCCGAGCGTGAACATCGCACCGGCGTGCGGCCCGCCCACGTGGTTGTGATAGGCGTCCTGGTCCGGAAGGGACACGACGGCCTTCTCCGGGGTGGTCTCCTGGAAGTCCAGGTTCAGCGTCCGGGCCATGGGCACGGTGGCGGCGAGCATCTCGCCGATCGACATCTGGTCTGCGCTCATGACCTCATGTTACTCACGAGTAGCAGAAACTGGCCAGCACGAACCGCAGCTCGCCCCTCATCGCTATCACCCTGACGAGGACCGGTGACCGAATCGTGTCCCCGACAGCACTAGGGTTACTGGCCATGTGGCCAGATCAGCAGCCGCCAGGGGGCGCGCAGAACCCGCAGGGCAACCCGCAGAACAACCAGCAGGGCAACCCTCAGCACAACCCGTATCAGCAGCCGGGTTACCAGCAGCCGAACCCGTACCAGCAGCCCGGGTACCAGCAGTATCCGCAGGCCGGGCAGTACGACCAGCAGCAGTACGGCCAGCAGCAGCAGTGGGGGCAGCAGCAGCCGCCCACCGTGCCCGTCCCGCAGGCCCCGCAGGGCGGCGGTGGCCGCACGAGGCTGATCGCGATCGTCGCGGCCACGGCGGTCGTGGTCGCCGCCGGTGTGACCGGCTATCTCGTCCTCGGCGGGAAGGACGACAAGAACAACCAGGCCGACAATGGCAAGAGCGGGCAGCACACGAGCCAGTCACCCACCTCCCAGCCCACGCCCACCTCGTCGGCGACCGACGACCCGCGCGGCACCCAGTCGGAGAAGCCGACCGTCGCCGGCTGGAAGGTCGTGGTGAACCCCCGGTGGGGCGTCGCCTACGACGTGCCCGCGGACTGGGAGATCCAGGCCCCCGGCCTGGACACCGGCTTCGACTTCCCGAAGACCGAGAAGGACAAGGCCATCGTCATGTCGGGCACAGCCCAGGACAAGCCGAAGTGGTGCACCTCCGACGACGACAAGGACGGCCGCACCGACGACACCCCCCTGGCGGTCGTGGGCTCCAAGGGCGCGAGCGGCGCCAAGGACACCGACGAGATCGCGATCAACACGCCGGCCTGGTGGGTCTACGGCGGCTACACCCAGCCCGACAAGAAGAGCATCACCTTCGACAAGAAGGCCACCCCCTTCACCACCGATTCGGGCATCAAGGGCAGCTACGGCTGGGCCCAGTCGACCCACACGCCCAAGAAGGGCAAGTGCGTCACCGACGGCAAGGCGCTCACCTTCGGATTCCAGAACTCCGCCCACGACTATGTGTCGTTCAACTTCTACGGGGCCTCGGGAGTGAACGGCGAGGTGCCCAAGGCGACCATCATGAAGATCCTCGGCTCGGTCCGGCTGCACGGAGACCCGACGAACCAGTGAGCCGGTCCGGCTCGTGAGGGCGAGATCCGGTTGCCCGCGCGCCATGCGCGGGCAATGGTCGCCCGATGAAGCCGGAGCCCCTCCCGCACGGCCCGCGCGCACCCTGGCCCGCCGCACCCAGCCGGCGGCCGGGGCCCAGGCCGCCTCAGCCGATGCCGAACGCCCCGTCGGGGGGCTCGGGTGACGGCACGGCGTCGGCGTCCTCGACGGGCCGCGCACCGCCGGTGAACTCCCGCACCGCCGCCCCGTGTTCGACCCGCGCCGGAAAGGCGTCCGCCGCGGTGCGGCGGGCCAGGGCGGCGGTGTCGAGCGGCCGGTGCGAGGCGACGAGCACGGCGTTGCCGAACCGCCGGCCGCGCAGCACGCCCGGTTCGGCGATCAGCAGCAGCTCTTCGAAGTACCGGGCGAGCGTGGCCAGTTGGGAGCGGAGGAAGCCGAACGGCGCGGCGTCGGCGAGGTTCGCCAGATAGACCCCGCCGGGCCGCAGCACCCGCTCGGCCTCGCGGGCGTAGGCGAGCGTGGTCAGGTGCGCCGGCACCCGGGACCCGCCGAACACGTCGGCGATCAGCACATCGGCGTGATCGTCCGGGGCCGCCTCCAGCCAGGCCCGGGCGTCGGCCGCGTGCAGCGCGACACCCGAGCCCGCCGGCAGCGGCAGCTGCTCGACGACCAGGTCCAGCAGCCCGGCGTCGGCCTCGACCACGTCCTGCCGGGAACCGGGCCGGGTGGCCGCCACATAGCGCGGCAGTGTCAGCGCCCCTCCCCCGAGGTGCACCACGTCCAGCGCCCGCCCGTCCTCGGCCACGGCATCGAGCACGTACCCGAGCCGTCGCGCGTACTCGAACTCCAGATGCGTCGGCTCATCGAGATCGACGTACGACTGCGGAGCCCCGTCGACGGTGAGCAGCCAGGCCCGCGGGCGGTCGACGTCGGGCATGAGTCTGGCGCTGCCGAAGTCCGTCGTACGGCTGACGGGTATCGATTCGTTCACCCGCCCATTGTGGGTGATTGAGCCCCCCGCGCGGGGCGTGGGGAGCTGCGCGACCGGCCGCACCGGGCGCGCAGCTCCCCACGACGGTTCATCCGACGGCGATGACGGTCCCCGCTCCGACGGTCCGTCCGCCCTCGCGGACGGCGAACCCGAGCCCGGGCTCCAAGGGAACCTCCCGTCCCAGTTCCACCGTCATCTCCACGGTTTCTCCGGGCCGGGCCACGCCCACCGGACCGAGGTCGACGTCCCCCACCACATCCGCCGTACGGATGTAGAACTGCGGCCGGTATCCGGTCGCGACCGGCGTCGTACGACCGCCCTCACGCCCGGCCAGCACATACACCCGCGCCGAGAACCGCCGTGCGGGCACCACACTCCCGGGAGCCGCCACGACATGCCCGCGCCGGACCGCGTCCCGCGCCACGCCCCGCAGCAGCAATGCCACGTTGTCCCCGGCCTGCGCCTCCTGCATCGGCTTGCCGAAGGTCTCCAGCCCGGTCACGACCGTCCGGACGTCCGCACCGAGCACGTCGACGCGGTCACCGACGCGCACCACGCCGCGCTCGATCGCACCGGTCACGACCGTGCCCCGCCCGGTGATGGTCAGCACGTTCTCCACCGGCAGCAGGAACGGTGCGTCCAGGTAGCGCTCCGGCATCGGCACATAGGTGTCCACCGCGTCGAGCAGCGCCTCGACGGACGCCGTCCAGCGCGGGTCGCCCGCCAGCGCCCGCAGGCCCGAGACCCGTACGACGGGTACGGAGTCGCCGGGGTAGCCCTGGGCGGTGAGCAGGTCGCGGACCTCCAGCTCGACGAGGTCGACCAGTTCCGCGTCGTCCGTGCCGTCGGCCTTGTTGAGCGCGACGACGATGTGGTCGACGCCCACCTGCCGGGCGAGCAGCACATGTTCGGCGGTCTGCGGCATGATCCCGTCGAGCGCGGAGACGACGAGGATCGCCCCGTCGAGCTGCGCGGCGCCGGTGACCATGTTCTTGACGTAGTCGGCGTGGCCCGGCATGTCCACGTGGGCGTAGTGCCGGGTGTCGGTCTCGTACTCGACGTGCGCGATGTTGATGGTGATGCCGCGGGCGGCCTCCTCCGGGGCCCGGTCGATGCGGTCGAAGGGCACGAAGGTGCCGGTGCCGCGCTCGGCGAGGACCTTGGTGATGGCGGCGGTCAGGGTGGTCTTGCCGTGGTCGACGTGACCCATGGTGCCGATGTTCAGGTGCGGCTTGGTGCGCACGTAGGCCGTTTTGGACATGGCTGTACCTCGAAGCCTCTCAGCCGTAGGGAGAAACGCGGGACCCCGAGGACCGGCCGACCCTCTCCCTGCGGGGTCCGCCGGATTGTCCGGAGAGGGTCAGCTTCGGGCGCCGTCGACAGCGGCCACGAGGAGCGGGACGGCAGCCTTCGGCGCATCCGCGACGGCGGATGCTGCGAGGAGGAAGGCGTACCGGAACATGCCGTCGATCATCGCCCAGCGGATGTCCGGCGTCGAATGATTTTTCACCGTACGTGCGTCGGGGCGGCTTCAGGCGCCGATGTTCTTCAGCGCCTCCCGCACGGTCAGCGGGGCGAACCGGCCCCGCTCCCGCACCAGGAAGGCCCGTACGGCCTCGGGATCGGTCTTGGCGTACTCGCGCAGGGCCCAGCCGATCGCCTTGCGGACGAAGAAGTCGGGGTGCCCGGACTGGAGCAGGCAGTAGGTGAACAGCCGGTCGGCGTCGGTGCTTTCCTTGCGGGGCAACTGGTGCAGCAGTGCCGTGCGCACCAGCCACAGGTCTCCGTCGGTGATCCAGGCGTCCATGGCCGCGGTGAGCGAGGGGTCGGCGGCGACCAGGTGTCCGACCACGTGCGCGGCGAGCAGGTCGACGGTGTCCCACCAGGGCAGGGTCGTCACCAGGTGCCGGGCCACCGGCAGGAAGCCGGAGGAGAGACGGCCGGCGTGCCGGCGCAGGAAGTCCACCGCGAAGTAGTGGTACTCGCGCTCGGGCAGCGCCCAGCAGCGCAGCGCGATCGCGGTGCAGTCGGCCTCGTCGGGCCGGGGCGTGCCCGCGAGGACGGTGCGGGACAGGGCGCGGCGGGCCGGGGTGGGGATGCCGAGGAAGGGCGCCACGTCCTTCATGTACGCCCGCATCGCGTCGGCCCGCCCGGGATCGGAAGCGGGCGGGAGCAGGGCCGTCACGCGGGCCAGGACGGTGTCGGCGAGCGCACTGCGCGGCACGTCCGGCGGGGTCGCACCGGTGACGGTCGTGACACGAGCCATACTGTCGAATATACGTTCGCCGCCGGGGCGTCCGCGACGGCGCGGCGCCCGGCCCGACGGGGCGTGCAACCCCCTCCGTACAGGCGTCGCCTGGAGGTACCGGCGGTGAAACGGGCACCCGGGGCCCAGGGCGGCGATCACACGCACAGGTGGGTTAGTGTCACCGGATGCCCGATGCAACGGACCGCTCCGGGGGTACCGTAACGGCCCCCGCGGGGGCCACCGCCACGGAGTTCGCCGCACCTGCGGCGCGCCTGCCCGGCGCCCTTCCCGCCGGCCGCCCCGCACGAGCGTCGGCGTACCCCTACGTCCGGCTCGGCCTGCTGCTCGCCCTGCTCGCCGGTGCCGCCGCGGGCGTGCTGGTCTTCGAGCCGCAGCGGCTGCTGACCCACGGCTGGCCGCCGCAGCTCGGCGGGGCCGCGGCAGCCGCGGTGTTCACGGTGGCGTACGGGCTGTGCACCGTGGCGTTCGTGCCGCGGCCCCTGCTCAACCTGGCCGCGGGCGCGCTGTTCGGCTCGCAGCTGGGGCTCACGACCGCGCTGGCGGGCACGGTGCTCGGAGCGGGCGTGGCGTTCGGGCTCGGCCGGGCGCTCGGGCAGGACGCGCTGCGTCCGCTGCTGCGGGGCCGCTGGCTGAAGGCGGCCGACGGGCAGCTGAGCCGGCACGGATTCCGGTCCATGCTGGCGGCCCGGCTCTTTCCGGGGGTGCCGTTCTGGGCGGCGAACTACTGCGCGGCCGTCTCCCGGATGCGCTGGTGGCCGTTCCTGCTGGCCACGGCCGTCGGCTCGGTCCCGAACACCGCCGCCTACGCGGTCGCCGGGGCCCGCGCCGCCACGCCGACGTCCCCCGCCTTCCTGATCGCGATGGCCTGCATCGCCGTACCGGCGCTGCTGGGCTCGGTGGTGGCCTGGCGCAAGCGTCACCATCTGCGCTCGCAGTAGGCACCCGAAGGGGCAGGGCCCGCCGCGACGGGACGACCGGCGACGCGTCACGGCACCCACCGCTCAGGCGGCTTCCAGCACCATCGCGTTGGCCAGTCCGCCCGCCTCGCACATGGTCTGCAGGGCGTAGCGGGCACCGCGTTCACGCATCGCGTGGACCAGGGTGGTGGTCAGCCGGGTGCCGCTGGCACCGAGCGGGTGGCCGAGGGCGATGGCGCCGCCGTGCACATTGACCCTGGCGAGGTCGGCACCGGTCTCCTGCTGCCAGGCCAGGACGACGCTGGAGAACGCCTCGTTGATCTCGAAGAGGTCGATGTCGTCGAGGGTCAGCCCGGCCCGGCGCAGGACCTTCTCGGTCGCCGGGATCACGCCGGTGAGCATGAGCAGCGGGTCGGAGCCGGTGACGGCGAAGCTGTGCAGGCGGGCGAGCGGGCGCAGGCCGAGGCGGGCCGCGGTCTCGCTGGAGGTGATCAGGACGGCGGAGGCGCCGTCGTTGATCGGGCTGGCGTTGCCCGCGGTGACGCTCCAGTCGATCTGCGGGAAGCGTTCGGCGAAGGCGGGGTCGTAGTAGGCGGGCTTGAGGCCGGCGAGGATCTCCGGGGTGCTGCCGGGCCGTACGCACTCGTCGCTGGTGACGCCGTCCAGCGGCGCGACCTCGGCGTCGAAGAGGCCCGCCTGCCACGCGGCGGCGGCCTTGTGGTGCGAGGAGACCGCGAACTCGTCCATCCGCGCCCGCGTGAGGGACCACTTGGCGGCGATCAGCTCGGCGCTGATCCCCTGCGGGACGAGGCCCTCGGGGTAGCGCTCGGCGACGCCGGGCCCGAACGGGTCCTTCCCGGCGGGCACGTTGGACCACATCGGCACCCGGCTCATCGACTCCACACCGCAGGCGACGACGAGGTCGTAGGCGCCCGACATGACGCCCTGCGCGGCGAAGTGCACGGCCTGCTGGGAGGAGCCGCACTGGCGGTCCACGGTGGTCGCGGGGACCGTGTCCGGGAAGCCCGCGGCGAGGACGGCGTACCGGGTGGTGTTCATGGCCTGCTCGCCGACCTGGTCGACGGTGCCGCCGATGACGTCGTCGACCAGCGCGGGGTCGACGCCGGAGCGCTCGACCAGGGTGCGCAGGGTGTGGGCGAGCAGTTGCACGGGGTGGACATGGGCGAGGGAGCCGTTGGGCTTGCCCTTGCCGATGGGGGTGCGTACGGCTTCGACGATCACTGCGTCGCGCATGGCGCGGGCCTCCTTGGCCGTCCGGCTGTCCGTAGCGGGATACGGCAGCTACCAGTGAGTAGGAAATCTGGACCCACGATAACTCGCAGAGTTGGAAAATCAAACCCTCCTCTAGACTGGCCGTCATGGCCGCCACGAAAGACCCGCGCCCCTGCTCGATCGCCGACGCCCTCGCCCTGGTCGGCGAGAAGTACTCCCTGCTCGTACTGCGCGAGGTGTGTCTGGGCAACGGCCGTTTCGACCAGCTCGTGCGCAACATCGGCGCCCCGCGCGACATCCTGGCCACCCGGCTGCGCCGGCTCGTGGACGCCGGGATCCTCACCAAGCGCGTCTACAGCGAGCGTCCGCAGCGCTTCGAGTACCGGGCCACACCGGCGGGCCTCGAACTGGAGCCGGTCCTGATGACGCTCAAGGAGTGGGGCGACCGCCACATCCGCAAGGGCACCGACCTGCCCATGGCCGTCGAGCACGGCTGCGGCAACGAACTCGTGCCGGTCGTCACCTGCCGGGCCTGCGGCGGCGAGGTGCGCCACGAGGACCTCACGGCGCACGCCCAGGTCCCGGGCTGGACGGTCACCGGCCCTTCGGCGGCGTAACGCTCCGCCCGGGTGCGCCGAGGCAGCCCCGCGACCCTCCACAGCGCCACCGAACCCGCTCCGCCCACCCCCTCGGACCCGCCAACCCCCCGTTTCCCCGCGGTCACGCCGCCCGCTACGCTGCCCTCGTCGCTTGATAAACCCTTTACTCTTTGCCTATCAGCACTTGGACGTCGTACCTCCATGTCTTGGTTTGAATCCCTCGTCCTCGGACTCGTCCAGGGGCTGACCGAGTTCCTGCCCGTCTCCTCCAGCGCGCATCTGCGGCTGGCCGCGGCGTTCTCGGGCTGGAAGGACCCCGGAGCGGCCTTCACGGCGATCACCCAGATCGGCACGGAGACCGCGGTGCTGATCTACTTCCGCCGGGACATCGGCCGGATCGTCTCGGCCTGGTTCCGCTCGCTCTTCGACAAGGCGCGGCGCCGGGACCACGACGCCCAGATGGGCTGGCTGGTGATCGTCGGCTCGATCCCGATCGGCGTGCTGGGCGTGACCTTGAAGGACCAGATCGAGGGGCCGTTCCGCGATCTGCGGGTCACCGCCACCATGCTGATCGTCGTCGGCCTGGTCATCGGCGTCGCCGACCGTCTCGCGGCCCGTGACGAGACCGGCGGCCGGCACCGCGCGCCCAAACAGCGCAAGACGCTGGAGAACCTGGGCGTGCGGGACGGCCTGATCTACGGCCTGTGCCAGGCCTGCGCGCTCGTCCCGGGCGTCTCCCGCTCCGGAGCGACCATCAGCGGCGGCCTGTTCATGGGCTACAAGCGGGAGGACGCGGCGCGCTACTCCTTCCTCCTCGCCATCCCGGCGGTGCTCGCCTCGGGCGCGTTCGAGGTGAAGGACTCGGTGGGCGAGGGTCATGTGGCCTGGGGGCCCACCCTGTTGGCGACGGTCATCGCGTTCGCCTCGGGATACGCGGTCATCGCCTGGTTCATGAAATGGATCTCCCACAAGAGCTTCATGCCGTTCGTCTGGTACCGCGTGGCCCTCGGCGTGGTGATCATCGCCCTGGTCTCGGCGGGCGTCCTGAGCCCGCACGCGGCGGAGTCGGCGGGCTGAGCGAGGCGGGGCCCCGCCCCGGCCCCTGTGCGCCGCCGCTGTTTCGGACATCTCCAACGGCCCGAACGGAGCGGTCCCGCAGGGCATATGCCCGGTGGCCTGGATCGACCGAGGACGAGGCCTCCGAACGGCGGTGACCAACCCCATACCTTCTGGGTAGCCGGGCGGTAGCGCAGTGTCAGTGCTTGCCCCTAGGCTGTCCGCATGTCCCCCGATTCCCTGCCCTCTGGTTCCGTGCGGTCTGCCGCCGAGGTGAACGAGCAGATCCGGGCGCTGTGGCTGCGTGCGGGCGGCACCCTGTCGACCCAGGAACGCGCGGAGTACGAGCTGTTGGTGGTCGAGTGGGCCGCTGCGATCCGCGGCGAGGTGATCAAGGCGGCCTGACCCCGGCCGGGCGGCACGGCAACCGGACGCCCCGGGTCCGAAGGGCTGGGCTCGCACACGACCGGTGGAACAGCCGAGCATGGTTCGGCTCCTGCTCGGGTCCCACTCGACACGAGCCGGAGACTCCCTCAACTGCCGCCTCCGGAAAGCCTGGTCCTCGTGCAGGTCCCGGACGCAGCGCGACGGACAGGCGTCGCGCGGGGCCCGCTCGAAGCCACCCCGGTCGGTCTCGGCACCGCGGCGGCCCCGGCGCGCTACCGCGTCACCAGTACTGCGGGCGCCATTCGAAGAGCAGGATCGTCACATCGTCGTGCAGTTGGTCGCGCTGGTAGTCGAGGACGGCGTGGATGAGCAGCCGCAGCACCTCGGCCGGGCGCTGTCCGGCGGCGGAGGAGCGGATGATGAAGTCGGTGAACCGGTCGAGGCCGAACTCCGCACCGTCCGTGTCGCGGGCCTCCACCACACCGTCGGTGTAGAGCAGGACGCAATCGCCCGGTTCCAGGGTCGTCTCGTGGACCTGCCGAGCCGCCGGGGCGAGTGGGACCGCCAGGCCGATCGGCGGCTGCGGAGGGCTGTCCAGCGCGCCGGTGAGCACCCGCTCGGCACGGATCAACAGCGGTGGGGGGTGACCGCAGTTGACCCAGCGCAGCACCCCAGTCTCGGCGTCGAGCCGACACAGCACACCGGTGCAGAAGTGGTCGGGCAGCCACTCGGCGAGCGCCTGGTCGACGGAGCCGACGACATCGGCCAGGTCACCGCCGCCCCGGCGGGCGTTGCGCGCCGCCGCCATGGCGACCGACGTGGTCAGCCCGGCGGTCAGGTCGTGGCCCATGGCGTCGAGGATCATGGTGTGCAGGATGTTCTTGACCACCGAGTGGTCGAAGGCGTCACCGGCGATGTCGTACGCCGGTTCCATGACCGCGGTCGACACGCACCTGCTGCTGCCGATGGTGCGGGGCGGCAGGAAAGCCCGCAGCATCTCGGCGGGCAACTGCATGGTCGTGGTGCGGGTCCGGGCGGCGAGCCAGTCGCTGTAGGCCCGCTTGGAGGTGATCAGCATGGCGAACAGATGGGCCAGCATCCGGCTGCGGCGCATCCGCACCCCGTCGAGCGAGGCGGTCCGGACCGCCAGCACGCCCAGCCGCTCCGCACCGTCGACCAGAGGCATCCAGAGCACCAGTCCGCCGTCGGCCTCGGCCACCCGCGGGGAGACCGTGCGGTACGCCCAGCCGGCCGACGAGCGGTCCACCGGCAACGGGTCCAAGGCCTCGTCGAGTGGGATGAGCAGCCGTTGCTGCAGGTCGACGAGGTAGATCAGCGCGGTGTCGAACCCGAGGGACGAGGCGCACCGGTTCGCCAGGGCGGGCAGTTCGACCGGCAGAGCGCTCTGCGCCTCGATGACCAGCTCTTCCAGCCGATTCTCGTCGACGGCGGTGTCGGAACCGGAGGACGCGTGCGGTGGGTCCGACACGGGGATCACCTCTTCCCTGCCCAGTCTCACACCGACCCCGACCTGTCTCACGTCGGGCAGGCCGGTGGTGAGGGAGGGCGAGGACGGCGGCGCTCGCTCCCGGAAACCGTGCTCCCCCGGCGGGGCCCGATGGGATCAGGTGGCGGTGGCGCATCCCGGCTACCGGCCGAGCTCGTCAAACGTCCGGTGCCACCGAGTGGGCACGGCCCTGACCTGCGTGTGAGAATGGGGTATTGGATCGCAGTTCGGTGTCCGAGGCCCGCTCGTCGCTGCATGGCGACGCGGGCGCATCACCGGACGTCCCCTCCCGCTGATCCCATCGACACGCTGGGAGGCTCTCTGTGAGCGAACGTCTCAATGCGTGGCCGACGCTGGTATATGAGGACCTGGCGCCCATGGTCGACTACGTGAACCGGGTGGTACAGGTCGCAGGCAAGTACACCCTCGACGAGCCCTTCGAAGCCGGCTGGGGAAACATCGTCCTCGATGTCACCCCCCGGGGGCTCAGCACGCCGACCCTTCGGCAGCGCGGAGTGACCTTCACAGTGCACTACAGCCTGCTCGACGGTGGGGTGGTCATCGAGGCCGACAACGGCTCGCGGACGGTGCCATTGTCCGAGGGATCAGTCGCCATGTTCTACGCGTCCTTCTGCGAGGCGGCGGACGAGCTCGGCATACACCGACCGCGCAGCTCGTTGATCTGCGAGATTCCGGATGCCCCGCCGCGCTTCGAGGACGATCGCGTCGAGCGCACCTGGGACGGCCACGCGGCCCGGCTGATCTGGACAGCGTTGAACCTCGCCGCTGACGGGCTCGAGGCGTGGCAGGCTCCCTTCCTGGGACACCGCCCCCGGGTCGGTGTGATGTGGGGCGGCTTCGACCTGTCCGCCACGCGTTACCGGGCGCAGCCCACCGTGCCGCCGGCCCACCAGCCGCCGTTCATGCAGAACGCCCAGCTCGACGCGTACGTGTCGGTGGGATTCTCCTTCGGGGACGCCAAGGCTCCGAACGTGGGCATGTACGCATACATCTGGCCCCAGCCGGACGGTCTCGGGGGCCGGTCCTGGGGCGTTGAGGGCGCCGCCTGGCATCCCGACGCCGGTCTGGTTCGTCTGCCGTGGGCCAGGCTCAGGGAGACAGCGGACCCGCACCAGGCCATCGTGGCGTTCGGTGACGCCGTCTACGACGCCGCCGTCGAGACGGCAGGCTGGCCGTCCGACCTCGTCGGACCCCGCGTCGAGGGTTGGTACATGAGCAGGACACCGCCCTCGCTCGTCGAGCACCAGCACGGCTGACTCAGGTGGAGCTTCCTGACTCGGAAGCGGCCGGCTGGTCTTCCCTGGCAGGATCGCCGGCAAGGAGGTCATCCCGAGCCTCGGCGTCGAGCTGGTCCAGATCGCGCACTTCGCCGGAGTCCAGTCGGCCCATCGCTTCCTCGATGACGCGTGGCGGATCCCGGCCATGCCCCGCACCACCGAATATCCCGATACCACCGAATGTCCCCGCGCGCCTCTTGGCTCCAGGCCCGCCATGCCCAAAACTGTGCCGATGACGCAGCGTGCGGAGCTGGCGGCCGTGGTGGACCGGCTGGCCGTGGACGAGCTGATCACCGCGTACGCGGTGGCGGTGGACGACGGCGATTGGACGGCATACCAGAGACTGTTCACGAGGGACGGACGGGCCGACTACCGCTCGGCCGGCGGCATCGAGGGCCATGCGGGCCAGATCGCCGAGTGGCTCGCCGAGAGCCTGGCGCTGTTCTCCATGCGCCAGCATCTGATCGTCAACCGCCGGGTGCGCTTCGACATCATGGAGCACGACACAGGCGACACGGCCTCGGTACGGGCCGACTACCTCAACCCCATGCGTTTCGCCACCGACGACGGCCCCACCGCGCCGGACCTGGTGTGCGGCGGCAGATACGGCTTCGCGCTGCTGCGCACACCGGAGGGCTGGCGGCTGCGCGAGGTGGTCGTGGAGGAGAAGTGGCGCCGCCTTCCGGCGCAGGGGGCGACAACCCCGTAAGGGGCGCGGGGGAACCGCGCGAACAACGGCGACGGGCCCGTGGCCGCCCGTCGGCATCCCCACCCGCGCTCCAGGGCCCCCAGGCGGTCCCCTGTCACAGCTCGGCCCCGGCGCGCACACTGGAAGTGCAGGCTGGGTAGGGAGGGTCCCCATGAGGACGATCGACCACTGGCTCACCTCCCCCTGGCGGCGCTCCGCCGTCGCCGCCCTCGCCGGGGCCCTGCCCGTACTGGCATTCCCCGCCCCCGCACTGTGGTGGTTCGCCTACGTCGCCCTGGTCCCCTGGATCCTGCTCGCCCGCTCGGCACCGACCGGGCGGCGGGCCGCGTACGACGGCTGGAGCGGTGGCTTCGGCTTCCTGGTGGCCGTGCACCACTGGCTGCTGCCGAGCCTGCATGTGTTCATCTTCCTGATCGCCGCCCTGCTGGGCGCGCTGTGGGCCCCCTGGGGCTGGCTGGTGCGCCGCTTCCTCGGCGAGCGGCCGACGCCGGGCCGGGGAGCCGCCGCGCTGCTGGTGCTGCCGTCGGCCTGGCTGATGGTCGAGCTGGTGCGGTCCTGGCAGGGGCTCGGCGGGCCGTGGGGCATGCTGGGCGCCAGCCAGTGGCAGGTGTCGCCGGCGCTGCGGCTGGCCTCGGTCGGCGGGGTGTGGCTGCTCAGCTTCCTGGTGGTGGCCGTCAACGTGGCGGCGGCCGTGCTGCTGTCCGTGCGCGAGGCGCGTGTACCGGCCGTGGCCTCGCTGGTCGCCACGGCCGCCGCGACCTCGGCCGCGTGGGTGTGGGCGCCGCATCCGCAGGTCGACGGGCGGGTCCGGATCGCCGTCGTGCAGCCGGGGATCGTGGACGGGCAGGACAGCGGCGACCAGCGTTTCGCCCGGGAGGAGCAGCTGACCCGGCAGCTCGCCGGCCGGCACGTCGACCTGGTCGTGTGGGGCGAGTCCAGCGTCGGCTTCGATCTGGGCGACCGGCCCGATCTGACCCGGCGGATCGCCGCGCTCTCCCGCACGACCGGCGCCGATGTCCTGGTGAACGTGGACGCCCACCGCTCCGACCGGCCCGGCATCTACAAGAGTTCGGTGCTGGTCGGCCCCGACGGCCTGACCGGCTACCGCTACGACAAGATGCGGCTCGTGCCCTTCGGCGAGTACATACCGGCCCGCTCGCTGCTCGGCTGGGCCACCTCGGTCGGCAGGGCCGCCGCCGAGGACCGCAGGCGCGGCACCGAGCAGGTCGTGATGAACGCCGGGCACGGGCTGCGGATCGGCCCGCTGATCTGCTTCGAGACGGCCTTCCCCGACATGAGCCGGCATCTGGCCCAGGACGGCGCCGATGTCCTGCTCGGCCAGTCCTCCACCTCGTCCTTCCAGGGCAGCTGGGCGCCGGAGCAGCACGCCTCACTGGCCGCGCTGCGAGCCGCCGAGACCGGCCGCCCGATGGTGCACGCGACCCTCACCGGAGTCTCCGCCGTCTACGGGCCGAGCGGCGAGCGGCTCGGGCCGTGGCTCGGCACCGACGCGAGCACCGCCCACGTGTACGACGTTCCGCTCGCACACGGCACCACGCCGTACGTCCGCTTCGGCGACTGGCCGGTGCACGGCGCGCTCCTGGTGCTGACCGCGCTGTGCGCGACGGAAGGGGGCAGAGCGCTCAGGCTGCGCCGGAACGGTCCCGCACCGCTCGCACCACCCGCTCGCACAGTTCATGAGTCGCCAGCGCGTCCCGGGCGCTGAGCACCTTTCCGGCGCGCACGGCGTCGAGGAAGGTGAGGACCGCCTGCTCGATGCCGCGTTGCCGGGCGACCGGCGTCCAGTCGCCGCGCCGGCGCACGCTCGGCTGGCCCTTGTGGTCGACCACCTCGGCGAGGTTGAGCACCTGCCGCTTGGTGTCCTGCCCGGAGACCTCCAGAACCTCCTCCGTTGAGCCGCTCAGCCGGTTCATCACACCGAGCGCGGTGAAGCCGTCGCCGCCGAGCTGGAGCACCACGTGGTGCATCAGTCCGTCCTCGACGCGGGCGCGCACGACGACGTCGTCGACCGGGCCGGGCACGAGGAAGCGCAGGGTGTCGACGACATGGATGAAGTCGTCCAGGATCATCGAGCGGGGTTCCTCGGGCAGTCCGATCCGGTTCTTCTGCATGAGGATCAGCTCGCGCGGGTGCTCCAGGCACTGCGCGTAGCCGGGGGCGTAGCGGCGGTTGAAACCGACGAAGAGGGAGACCCCGCGCTCTTCGGCGAGGGCCACGAGCCGTTCGGAGTCGGCGAGTTCGTAGGCGAGCGGCTTGTCCACGTACGTCGGTACTCCCGCCTGGAGCAGCCGGGTGGCGATCTCGGGGTGGACGGCGGTCGGCGCATGCACGAAGGCCGCGTCGAGGCCGACGGCCAGCAGCGAGTCCAGCGTGGTGTGCCGCCGCTCGGCCGGCAGATGCAGGGTGTCCGCGACCCGGTCGAGGGTGGCGGGCGTCCGGGTCTGCAGATGCAGGTCGATCCCCGGCTGCGCTCCCAGCACCGGCAGATACGCCTTCTGCGCGATGTCCCCGAGTCCGATGCAGCCGACCTTCACATGCCCTCCCTGTGCCGCGTGCCCGCGTGTGCCTCCTGGGCAGCATACGGGGGCCGCCAGTCGGCGATGCCGTCGAAGCCGCGCAGGAAGAGGGCGGGCCCGGCCTGCGCAAGGGCCGCGATCGAGAGGTTGCGCAGGGCCAGGACGGTGGGGTTGCCGGCCATGTTCAGGCGGGCGGCCTTGACGGCCCGGCACGTGCTGTCCCTGATCGCCTGGGCGGACGGGCTGATGTTCTCGTGCGCCGCGGGTTCCTTCAGCACCGAGGTGCCGGGCCTTGAGGAAGTGCGGTCAGATCTGCGGGAGTTGCTCGCCGGAATGCTGGGGCGGTGAAACGCCCTGGTAGACCGCGTGGGCCTCGGTGAGAATACGGGTATGACGACGGAACGCCGAGAGCCCGCCCAGACCGCCGGTGAACGCGCCATGCTGGAGGGCTGGTTGGACTACCACCGCCAGACGCTGGCCGAGAAGTGCCGGGGGCTGACCGACGACCAACTGCGCACCGCCTCCGTGCCGCCCTCGGAACTGACCCTCATGGGGCTGGTCCGGCATCTCGCCGAGTGCGAGCGCGGCTGGTTCCGCAAGGTACTGGTGGGCGACGGCCCCGGGCCCATCTACTACACCGACGAGGACCGGGACGGCGACTTCCACCTCACCGAGGCCGACACCTGGCAGGAGGCGTACGCGACCTGGCAGGCGGAGATCGAGATCGCCCGGCGGAACGCGGCCGGCTTCGGGCTCGACGATCTGTCCCAGGGGAAGAGCAGGTTCACGGACACACCGTTCAACCTGCGCTGGATCTACACCCACATGATCGAGGAGTACGCCCGGCACAACGGCCACGCCGACCTGCTGCGCGAGCGGATCGACGGCACCGTGGGCGACTGAACGTCACCTCCGGCACCACGAATCCCCTCGTACGGGGCACGAGATCACCCGTGCGGGGGCGTCGGCATCGGCTCCCTGCTGCCAAGCCGGGGGCCGACCCAGCAGAGTTGCGCGGGTGCATCGAACGACGACCACCGCAGCGCTCCTGGCCACCGTGGCCGTCTCGGCCCTCGCCGGCTGTGTGACGGTCCAGCACCCGGCGACACCCGCGCCCTTCCGGGACAGGGCACCCGCGCCGCCGACGGCGCCCCGGCCGGACGGCAGCGCGGAGCCCCGGGTGGTGCAGGCACCGGCGCGGGAGGCACTGGAGATGACCGGCGCTTCCCGGCATCCGCCACACCCGTCGCCGACCGCCCGGCAGCACCCGACCGAGGCACCCCCGCTCCCCCACCGCCCGCCGGCCGCCCCACCGGCTCCCCCGCACCCGCGCCCACACCCCCAGCCCGAGCAGCCCCGGCACACGCACACCCGCACCCCGGCCCTGCCGGCCCCGGCCCCGAAGGCCCCGGGCGTGTGCGCCCTGGGCAGGCAGTACGGCGGCTGGCGCGAGGGCAGCCCGGAGTCACAGATCTGCGACGAGACGTACGGCCACTGACCGGCACCGGCGCTGCACGGCAGCCCCGCGGGGCCCTCGGACCACCGGCCTAGCTTCCCAACCGCAACTCCAGGCGACCGATCGCGGCCCTGACCCCGTCGCCGTAGCCGTCGTCGGACAGCGCGCCGGCGGCGGCGCGGGCCGCCCGTACATGGCTGCGGGCGGCCTCGGGCCGGCCCAGCTTGACGTAGTCCGCGGCCAGATTGAGATGCAGCGAGGGGAAGAAGCCCCGCACGCTCGGCGGCTCGGCGCCGGGACCGTCGGCCACCTCCTCCGCGGCGGACAACGCCCGCAGATCCCAGGCCAGTTCGTCCTCGGGTTCGTCCTGGGTGTCGGCCAGATAGTGGGCCAGGGTGCAGCGGTGCAGCGGGGCGCCGTCCTCGCCGATCTCCGCCCACAGGTCCAGGAAGCGACTGCGGGCCTCCTCGCGGTCACCGCCGTGGTGCAGCATCACGACCTGCCCGATCCGCGTCAGCACGGCGTCCAGCGCCGCCTGCTCCTGTTGCTCCGCCACGGTGCCCTCCGGGCCGTCGTCCGTTGTCCGTCCCGACGCTAACCGGCGGCGTCGGGATTCCTGGTCAGGCTGCGCCGTCGCCTTTTCAGGCCGGTGCCCGGCGGCGGCTCACCCCAGGTTCGGGATCCGCCAGTCGATCGACTCGTGGCCCTGCCGGGCGATCCCCTCGTCGATCTGGGTGAACGGGCGGGAGCCGAAGAACTTCTTCGCGGACAGCGGGGAGGGGTGCGCGCCCTTGACCACCACATGCCGCTTCTCGTCGATCAGCGGCAGCTTCTTCTGGGCGTAGTTGCCCCACAGGACGAAGACCGCCGGGTCGGGACGGTCGACGACCGCGCGGATCACGGCGTCGGTGAACTTCTCCCAGCCCTTGCCCTTGTGCGAGTTGGCCTCGCCGGCCCGGACGGTCAGCACCGCGTTCAGCAGCAGGACGCCCTGCTCGGCCCACGGCATCAGATAGCCGTTGTCCGGGATCGGCAGGTCCAGCTCCTCCTTCATCTCCTTGTAGATGTTCCGCAGGGAGGGCGGGGTCTTCACACCGGGGCGGACCGAGAAGCACAGGCCGTGGCCCTGGCCCTCGCCGTGATACGGGTCCTGGCCGAGGATCAGGACCTTGACCTTGTCGTACGGCGTGGCGTCCAGCGCGGCGAAGACCTCCTCGCGCGGCGGATACACGGGACCCTTCGCCCGCTCCTCCTCGACGAACTCGGTCAGCTCCTTGAAGTAGGGCTGCTGCAGTTCGTCGCCCAGAACCCCGCGCCAGGACTCGGGCAGCATGGCGATGTCGGTCACGTCAACGTCCTCACGGTGTCGATCAACTACGGTGTGTGGTCACTTCCAGGCCTCAGAACCTACAGGCGACCACTGACAACCGCTGCCACGAGGACGATTCACCAGCTGGTCTTGCGGTGCAGTGCCCACATCGTCATGATCGTCGACGGGTCGAGGGCCTGCTCGCCGCCGGAGATGTCCTCGCTGGCGGCGATGAACTGGCGGCCCTGCCACAGCGGGATCAGCCGGGCGTCGTTCACCATGATCTGCTGGGCCTCCTCCACGTCCTTGACCGTCTGGGCGCGGTCGCTCTCCGCGCGTGAGTGCGGCAGCAGCTTGCCGGTGATCTCCTTGGACGGGTAGGGCGTACCGAGCGCGTTGTGCTCGCCGACGAACGGGGCGATGAAGTTGTCCGCGTCGGGGAAGTCCGGGAACCAGCCTCGGCCGAACACCGGGTACTCGCCCTTCTGGTAGCCGACCACATAGGTCTTCCAGGGGCGGTTCTTCAGGGTGACGGTGAACAGGCCTGAGGCCTCCAGCTGCCGCTTCAGCTCCTGGAACATCAGCGCCGTCTCGGAGCCGTAGCGGTCGGTGGTGTACCAGAGGGTGAGCGGGACGCTCCGGTGGATGCCGGCGTCGTCGAGGATCTTGCGGGCCTTGGGGACGCTCGGGTCGCCGTAGTTGTCGAAGAAGCCGGTGGTGTGCCCGGTCAGGCCCTTGGGGACCATCGAGTACAGCGGGTCGACGGTGTCCTTGTAGACCTTGTGCGCGATGGCGCCCCGGTCGACGATCTGGGCGACGGCCTTGCGTACGGCGGGCTCCTTGGCCCAGGGGTCCTTGGGATTGAACACCAGGTAGCTGATGTCGGTGCCGGTGCCGTCGACCAGCTGGAGGTTGCTGTTGCCGCGCTGCTGGAGGGCGACGATGTCGTCGGCGGCGAGGCCGCGGTAGGTGACGTCGATCTGCTTCGCGCGCAGCGCCTTGACCATGCCGGCCGAGTCCTGGAAGTAGCGGATGGTCACCGCGTCGTTCTGCCGCTTGGCGAAGCCCTGGTAGGTCCCGTTGCTGACGAGGACGGCCTGCTTGCCCTCCTCGTAGGACTTCAGCTCGTACGGTCCGGAGCCGTAGACCTTGTCGTCCTTGCGCAGCGAGGCGGCCGGGTAGTCGTCCGGGTCGACGATCGACATGGCGGGGGTGGCCAGCACGAACGGGAAGGTGGCGTCGGGCTGGTTCAGGTGGAAGACGACGTCGCGGTCGCCGAGCGCCTGCACCCGGTCCAGGCTGCCGAGCAGGCCGGCGGGGCCGCCCGGGACGTCGATGGTGCGGATGCGGTCGATGGAGTGCTTGACGGCCTTGGCGTCCAGCGGGTCGCCGTCGGCGAACTTCAGGCCCGAGCGCAGCGTGCAGCGGTAGGTGCGACTGGAGGAGTCGGTGAAGGCGCAGCGCTCGGCGGCGTCGGGCTGGGGGGTCGTGGCGCCGTTGGGGTAGGCGAGCAGCGTCTGGAAGATGTTCCGGTACAGCTCCCAGGAGCCGTCCCAGGCGCCGGCGGGGTCCAGCGTGCTGGGGGCGCTGGTGGTGCCCACGACGATCGGCCCCTTGCCGCCGCCGTCGCCGCCGGACAGCAGACCGCAGCCGGCAGCCAGGGACAGGGACGCGATCGCCGCGACTCTCCGCAGGAATCGGTTCCGGTTGAACACGCGCACACTCCTCGATCTGCCGTACCAAGGGTCGGCAGACCATACCGCAGCGTTCGCGCCTCCGAATCGCCCCTGGAGCAGGGCTTCTTGATCGTTTTCGTCATGACGACGTTGTCAGTCCGCTGGGCGGATCCCATGAGGGGATCCGGGCGCCGATCCGTCCGAAAATCGGCGCCCGGAAGGTGGCTCAGCCCACGCCGGCGTTCAGGAAGATCCCGCCGTCCACGACGAGCGTCTGACCGGTGATCCAGTCGGACTGCTCGGAGGTGAGGAACGCGGCGGCCCCGCCGATGTCGGAGGGCACGCCGAGGCGGCCCAGCGGGTAGGCGGCGGCGGCCTCCTCCTCGCGGTTCTCGTACAGGGACTGCGCGAACCTGGTCTTGACGACGCCCGGCGCGATCGCGTTGACCCGCGCCTTGGGCGCGAACTCGTGCGCCAGCTGCTGCGTCAGGTTGATCATCGCGGCCTTGCTGACGCCGTAGGCGCCGATGAACGGCGAGGGCGACATGCCCGCGATCGAGGCGATGTTGACGATCGCGCCGCCGTTGTCCTTCTGCCAGGCGTGCCAGGTCTTCTGGGCGAAGCCGAGGGCGGAGATCACGTTGGTCTCGAAGACCTTGCGGGCGATGTTCAGGTCGAGGTCGGCGATCGGGCCGAAGACCGGGTTGGTGCCCGCGTTGTTGATCAGGAAGTCCAGGCGGCCGAAGGCCTCCATGGCGCGTTCGACGACCTCGGCCTGGTGGTCGAGGTCGTGCGCCTTGCCGGCGACGCCGATGACGCGGTCCGGGCCGAGCCTGTCGACGGCCTCCTTCAGGGCGTCCTCGTTGCGGCCGGTGATGCACACACGGTCACCGCGGGCGACGAGCGCCTCGGCGATGCCGTAACCGATGCCGCGGCTGGCGCCCGTGACGAGGGCGGCCTTGCCGGAGAGTTCAACGGAAGTCATGTACCTGTTCCCTCAGTTGAGCGGTCCGCCGGCGACGTACAGCACCTGGCCGGAGACGAATCCGGCCGCCTCGCCGGTGAAGAAGGCGACGGCGTTGGCGATGTCCTCGGGCTCGCCGACGCGCTGCACCGGGATCGCGCCCGCGGCGGCCTTCTTGAAGTCCTCGAAGTCCATCTTGACGCGGTCGGCGGTGGCCTTGGTCATCTCGGTGGCGATGAAGCCGGGCGCGACCGCGTTGGCGGTGATGCCGAACTTGCCCAGCTCGATGGCGAGGGTCTTGGTGAAGCCCTGCAGACCGGCCTTGGCGGCGGAGTAGTTGGCCTGGCCGCGGTTGCCGAGCGCCGAGGAGGAGGAGAGGTTGACGATCCGGCCGAAGCCCGCGTCGACCATGTGCTTCTGGACCGCCTTGGCCATCAGGAACGAGCCGCGCAGGTGCACGTTCATGACGGTGTCCCAGTCGGAGACGCTCATCTTGAACAGCAGGTTGTCGCGGAGCACGCCCGCGTTGTTGACCAGGATCGTCGGGGCGCCCAGCTCCTCGGCGATCCGGGCGACGGCCGCCTCGACCTGGGCCTCGTCGGACACGTCGGCGCCGACCGCGATCGCCTTGCCGCCGGCGGCCGTGATCTTCTCGACGGTGTCCTTGCAGGCGGCCTCGTCCAGGTCGATCACGGCGACCGCGCGACCCTCGGCGGCCAGTCGTACGGCGGTGGCGGCGCCGATGCCGCGCGCCGCGCCGGTGACTACCGCGACCCGCTGTTCAGTGGTGGACATTGCTTCTCCTCGCCCTAGAGAGAACCTTTCGGGGCCCTCGGCAGAGAGAACCCCTCGTGCGGTGAGCGACCGCTTAGTACCTTCAGCACACGTGACGCTAGAAGCCCTGGCACCCGGTGTCAACGGCACGCCCGGCCGGTGTGATCCATTACCTCACCAGGAGGTCCAGCAACCGCTCGGTCTCGGCCGCCGGGTCGGTGGTCAGGCCGGTGTGCACGGGACCCGGCTGGACGACGGTGGACCGGGGCGCGATCAGCCAGCGGAAGCGGCGCCCGGCGTCGTCCCGGGCCGCCTGCCCGGCCTCCTCGCCGCCCGCGCAGTGCCGCTCGATCGCACCGAGCGCGGCCCGGACCCCGGCCACGTCCGCTTCCGGGTCCAGGGCGAGCAGCCGCGCCTCGTCCAGGTGGGTGCGGGCGCCGACGTAGGCCTTCGCCCTGCTGTAGACGAGCACGCCCGCGTTGATGCACTCGCCGCGCTCCACGCGCGGCACGACCCGCAGCAGCGCGTACTCGAACACGTCCCGGTCGCCGCCCTGGCCCGCCCGGGTGATGTGGCGCTCGACCACATGGCCGGCCATGTGAATGTGGGTCTCGCTCATTTCGTCCCCTCGATGCCGGTGATGCGCTCGGCGATGACGGCCGCCCGCGCGAGCAGCGGTCGTGCGTAGGCCCGGCGCAGCTCGTCCGGGGTGGCGAAGCCGGGCTCGTCGGTGAGCCAGGCGTCGGGGATCTCGGCGGTGACCTCGGCGAGCAGATCCTCGGTGACGCGGGGTGCCAGCTCGGCCGCGGCGGCAGCGGTGTCCGGCGCGAAGCGGGCGAGGGCGTGGTCCCCGGCGTCGTAGGGGCGGGCCGCGGAGGCCTCGGCGGAGGGCCAGTTGTGGTGCCAGATCATCGTCGCGCCGTGGTCGATGAGCCACAGCTCGCCTCGGTGCACAAGCAGGTTGGGGTTGCGCCAGGAGCGGTCCACGTTGTTGATCAGCGCGTCGAACCAGACGATCCGGCCGGCCTCCTCGGGGGTCACCGGGAAGGCGAGCGGGTCGTAGCCGAGGGCGCCGGAGAGGAAGTCCATGCCGAGGTTGGCGCCGCCGCTGGACCGCAGCAGCTCCTGCACCTGCTGCTCGGGCTCGCCGAGTCCGAGGACCGGGTCCAGCAGCAGGGTCACCAGCCGGGGCATCCGGAATCCGAGGCGGCGGGCGAGTTCGCCGCAGACCACCTCGGCGACCAGTGTCTTGCGGCCCTGTCCGGCGCCGGTGAACTTCATGACGTACGTACCGAAGTCGTCGGCCTCGACGAGCCCCGGCAGTGAGCCGCCCTCACGCAGCGGCGTGATGTAACGGGTCGCGGTGACTTCCTTGAGCATCGGCCCAGGTTACTGGGGTGCGGCCGGCGGCCCGGCGGGACGGGTCCGTCAGCGGACCGACAGCTGTGGCCCACGGCCGTCTCATGCCCCGGCGGCAGGATCTGGGGGCCCGTCTGAACGGGTGGCGCCCGGGCGCCGTACCCCTGGACGGATCACGAGAAGCTCCGCGGAAGGGAACCCACATGAGCAGCGCATCGCCCCAGCACAGTGCGGGACCGGCCCGCCGTACCGTCGTGGCGGCGGCCGGGGCGGCGGGGCTCGCCGCCGCGCTGACCGCCTGCGGATCGGGCGACGACAACGCGTCCGACAAGGTCGGTACGGGGTCCGGCTCCTCCGGCTCGACGGGTACTACGGGCACGACGGGTACGACGGGTACGACCGGCTCCGGCGGTTCGGCCACGTCCTCCGGGGCGTCCGGGAACGGCGGCGGCGCCGCGCTCGCCAAGACCTCCGACATCCCCGAGGGCGGCGGCAAGATCTTCAAGGAGCAGGGTGTGGTCGTCACCCAGCCGACGGCGGGCACGTTCAAGGCGTTCTCGGCCAAGTGCACCCATCAGGGGTGCGCGGTGGGCAGCGTGACGGGCGGCGTGATCGTCTGCCCGTGCCACCAGAGCCATTTCTCCGTCGCGGACGGCAGCGTGAAGCAGGGGCCCGCGACCCAGCCGCTGGCCGCCGAGAAGATCACGGTCTCCGGCGAGGACATCACGCTGGCCTGAGCCGCCTCAGCCGCGCCCGCGCGGCCGCTTGAGGCAGCCGAGCACCTCGTCGGTGGTCGAGACCGTGGCGACCAGCGCGAGGGTGTGCTTGATCATCGCGGGGGTGTAGTCGGCGGGCACCCCCGCGACGGCGTCGGCCGGGACGACGGCGGTGTAGCCGAGGTTGACCGCGTCGAACACCGCGTTGGGTATCGCCACGTTGGCGGAGACACCGGTGACGATCAGCGTGCGGCAGCCGAGGTTGCGCAGCAGGGCGTCGACGTCGGTGCCGTGGATCGGCGACAGGCCGTGCAGCCGGCGTACGACGAAGTCCTCCTCGGCGACCTCGATGGGCGGCGCGACCCGGACCGCGTGGGTACCGGACAGCTGCAGCACGGGGAGCCGTTCCGCGGCCCGGAACAGCCGGGCGTTGCGGCTCGCGCCCCGGCCGTCCGGGCGGCGCTCGGCGATCGCGTGGACGACCTGGACTCCGGTCTCGTGTGCGGCGGCGACCAGCCGGGCCACATTGCGCAGCGCGCCGGACGAGCGGGCCTCGCGGGCGAGTTCGGGCAGGGCGCTGTCCGGCCCGACGACGCCCTGCTGGCACTCCACGGTGAGCAGGACGGTGCTCACGGGGTCGAGGAGTTCGCTGAGCTGTTCGTACGACGGCATGGCACGCCTCCCGGAGGACGACCCATTCTCTTTTCTGACGTGATGTCAGAGGATCTACAGAACACGATAGTTCTCTGGCACGACGTGAGAGAAGAGGGGACCGCATGACCGTCACTCAGCAACGCCGGGGCCGGAAGATCATGATGACGCCCGGCGAGCTGGACGAGTTCCTCGCGACCGAGCGCACCTGCCGGGTGGCGACCGTGTCACCGGACGGAGCGCCGCACGTCAGCGCGCTGTGGTTCGCCTGGGACGGCACCTCGCTGTGGCTGTACTCGGTGGTGCGCAGCAGGCGTTGGACACAGTTGCGCCGCGATCCGCGGGTGGCCGTGGTCGTCGACTCGGGTGAGGAGTACGACCAGTTGCGCGGGGTCGAGCTGTCCGGCCGGGTGGAGTTCGTGGGCGAGGCACCGCGCACCGGGGAGCTGTGCGCCGAACTCGACACGGCCGAGACGCTGTTCGCGCGGAAGAACTTCGGCCTCGACGAGATGCCGCACGACGGCCGGCACGCCTGGGCCCGGCTGACCCCGAAGAAGATCGTCTCCTGGGACTTCCGGAAGCTGGGCGGCTAGGGCCTGTCGTCACATTCCCGTCGTCCGCCCGGAGGGCGGGCCGCGCGGGGACGGGCGGTGCGGGTCAGGCGCCGAGGGCGTGGACCATGGCGACGACGGCGGTCATCTGCCGTGCGCTCTTCACGGCGTAGTCGGAGCCGGTGTAGCCGAACCAGTCCCAGCAGCCCTGCGGGTTGACGGGCCAGACGCTGGAGACGGCCTGCGGGTAGAGCACGACCAGGTGGTTGGTGTCGGCGTAGGTGTCGATGTTGCCCTTCTCGGCGAAGGCCGTGCCGAGGAGCTGCTGGGCGGACAGACAGCCGTGCAGGGCCACCACCAGCGTGCAGGGAGCGCCGGCCGCGCAGGACGGCGGGACGTAGAGCTGCCCGGTGGAGTCCATGGACAGGGCGCGGGCCGAGCCGCCGGGGGCGTAGGCGTTCTGGTCGAAGTGCGTGAGGGTGCCCTCGGGGGCGCCGGTGTTGCGCGGGTCGACCCCGCCGAGCCAGGCGGTGAGCATCTCCCGTTCAGGGTCGTCGTGGCAGTTGTTGAGGAACGGCGGCAGGGTGAGGGCGCACGGCACCACGCCGTCGGGGGTGGGCCACGAGTGCCCGGCCGGATCCCGGTCGTGGTAGGTGACGTCCGCGCCGAAGTGTTCGTAGAAGTCGACGCCGGCCCGGGAGACCAGCGGGTTGACGACGGGGTCGAGAGAGCCGTGGTACGTGTAGACCGGTTTGCCCCGCAGGTTCGCGACGGGGTCGATGCGGCCCTCGGACGCCCAGTCCTCGGCCTGCCGCTCCAGGTCGCCGACGCCCAGGCCGAGGTCACAGGTGACGAACTCGATCACATGCCCCTGGCCGCAGTCGTACGGCCCGGCGGCGACGATTCCGGCGCCGTCGAAGGTGCCGGAGTAGGCGACCTGGAGCTGGGTGGCCATGAAGCCGCCGGACGAGACGCCGGTGACGTAGGTGCCGGTGATGTTCAGGTCCGGCAGCAGCGGGGTGGCGGCCCGGGCGGGTGCGGCCGGGCCGCCGGCCGCGAGGGCGAGTGCGGTGCCGAGGGCGGCGAGTGCCTGCACGGCTCTGCGCGGGGAGCGGAATCTCATGGAACACACTCCGATGGCTGGGGGAACGGGGTGAGGAGTGCAATCAGACCGCCGATTCCAACCAATCGATTGGTTGGTTTCTGACATGTCGTGAGCCACCATCCGGCTTCTGCGTTACGGTGTCAACCAATCGATTGGTTGGAAGATGTGCCGAGTCGGAATCCCGTCGAGCCTTCAGGAGCAGCCGTGGAACTCCCCGCCTGGGAACCCCGCCGGGTCGTCGCGATGGAGGCGGTCCTTCCCGAGGGCGTCACACCGCCCGGCACCAGAGGCAGGATCCTCGAGGCGGGCCTGGAGCTGTTCGCCGAGTCCGGCTTCGCGGGCGCCTCGATCCGGCAGATCGCGGGCATGGTCGGCATCAACTCCGCGACCCTGTACGCGCATTACCCGTCCAAGGGGCATGTACTGGCCGAGCTGGTGCGCATCGGGCACGAGGAGATGCGGACCCGGCTGACGGAGGCCGCCGCCAAGACCCGCGGCGACAGCGCCGCCCGGCAACTGGCCGCGCTGGTCCGCGCCCATGTGCTGCTCCACACCGACCATCCGCTGCTGGCGGTGGTCACCAACGGAGAACTCCACGCCTTGCCGCCCGAACTGTCCGCACCCTCGCTCCAGTTGCGCGAGGAGTGCCGCCTCCTGCTCGCCGACGTCGTCGAACGCGGCATCGCCGACGGCGAGTTCGAGCTGGACGATCCGCTGCTGGCGGTCACCGCGATCGGCGGCCTGGGCGTGCAGGTCGCCCAGTGGTTCGGCCCCGCCCTCGACCGGACCCGCGAGCAGGTCGCCGACCAGTACGCGCGGTTCGCGCTGCGCATCGTGAACGCCGACCGCTGAGCGGACCGTCACCCGTCCCCGCACCGCGCGCAAGGAGTGCCCATGCGACCGGTCCTCACCACCCGCCGCGGACGCCTCCGCGGCACCACCGGCCCTGCCGGGACCGCCTCGTTCAAGAACATCCCCTACGCCGCCGCTCCCACCGGGCCGCTGCGCTTCTCGCCACCGTGCCCGCCGTCCGCGTGGGACGGCGTCCGCGACGCCGGCGCCTACGGCCCCACCGCCCCGCAGGCGCCGTACCCGCCGCCGATGGACCGCCTGCTCCCCGAGCGCCTCGTCCCCGGTGAGGACTTCCTCAACCTCAACGTCTGGACCCCGGATCCGGCCGGGCGCCTGCCCGTCCTGGTCTGGCTCCACGGCGGCGCGTTCACCAACGGCTCCGGATCCCTCACCGGCTACGACGGCACCGCGTTCGCCCGCGACGGGGTCGTGCTCGTCACCCTCGACCACCGGCTGGGCGTCGAAGGCTTCCTGCACTTCGGCCCCGGCGACCCCGCACCGGCGAACCTCGGTCTGCTGGACCAGATCGCCGCGCTCGCCTGGGTCCACGACAACATCGCCTCCTTCGGCGGCGACCCCGATCGCGTCACGGTGTTCGGCCAGTCGGCCGGGGCGATGAGCGTCGGCGCCCTGCTGGCCATGCCCGCGGCCAAGGGCCTCTTCCATCGCGCGGCACTGCAGAGCGGCGCGGCCCACCACGCCCTCTCGCCCGCGAGCGCCGCCCTGGTCGCCGGCCGTCTCGCCGCGATCCTGGAAGTGGCGCCCACCCGGCCGGCCGTCGCCGCCGTGCCCGTCGAACGGCTGCTCGCCGCGCAGGTTCGGCTGCGCGGCGAGATCTCCGCGCGCCCCGACCCGGCCCTGTGGGGCGAGGCCGCGCTCAACCTCATGCCCTTCGAGCCCGTGGTCGACCAGGACACCCTGCCCCACGCGCCGCTGGACGCGATCGCCGCGGGCGCGGCGGCGGGCGTCGACGTCCTGGTGGGCTGCACCGGCGACGAGTTCCGGCTGTTCACCGTGGCCTCGGGACCGAGCCGTCCGGTCACCGACGACCTGGTGGAACGTACCGCGTCCGCATACGGCCTGCCGCCGGGCCGGGGCGTCGCCGCCTACCGCGACGCGTTCCCCGGGGCGAGCCCGGGCGAGTTGCTCGCGGAGATCGCCACCGACTGGTTCTACCGCCTCCCCGCGCTGCGCCTCGCCGAAGCCCAGGCCCGCCACGGTGCTCGCGCCTTCGTCTACGAATTCGCCTGGTCCTCACCCGCGTTCGGCGGCGCGCTGGGCGCCTGCCACGCGCTCGACGTCCCCTTCGTCTTCGACAACCTGACCGACCCGTCCTTCGCGCCCCTGCTCGGAGACTCCCCGCCCCAGGCGATCGCCGACGGCATGCACGCCGCCTGGGTCGCCTTCGCCACCACCGGCGATCCCGGCTGGCCCGCCTACGGTGAACCGCGGCGGGCCGTGCGCCGGTTCGCGGTCGCACCGGCCGTCGACCACGACCCGCGCGGCGGTCTGCGCACCCTCTGGGACGGCCTGCGCTGACGGCAATGCCCCTGCCTGCGCGCCTATCTGCGGTGGTCGGCGGGGATCAGGGTCTCCCAAAGGCCACGAAGCAGCCGTCGGCCCGCCCGTTCGTCGGGGCCCCGCGATCCGTCAGCCGAGCTGCCGCGCCGCCGACAGCAGGGCCTCGACCGCCGCGCGGATCGACGGGCGGCGGTCCGCGTCCGCGCGCCAGACGACGTACACATGCCTGCGCACATGCTGTTTGAGCGGGATCATGACGATGCCCGGCGGCACCGGGTGGCGCCCCAGCAGCGGTGCGATGCAGACTCCCAACCCGGCGGCTACCAGGCCGAGTTGGGTGTGGGTCTCGCCCGCGCGGTGGCCGACGATCGGCTCGATGCCCTTGGAGCGCAGGGTGAACAGCAGCCACTCGTGGCAGAACTCACCCTCGCCCCAGGTGATCCACTCGTCCTCGGCGAACTCGGCGAGGTCGACCTCGCCGCGGCCGGCGAGCCGGTGCCCGACCGGCATGGCGACATCGGCCGGATCGTCCAGCAGGGGCGCCTTGACCAGTCCGTCGGGCACGGGCATCGGCTTGTTGTACCAGTCCAGCACCACCGCGAGATCCAGGTCGCCGCGGACGACTCCGGCGATGCCCTGCTCCGGCTCCAGCTCGCTGGAGCGCACCCGCAGCCCGGGGTGGTCGGCCCGCAACGCACCGAGCGCGGCCGGGAAGAGTCCACGGGCGGCGGTCGGGAACGCCGACAGCCGCAGTTCGCCGACGACCTGACCGCGGTGTGCCTCCAGATCGGACTCGGCGAGTTCGACCTGCGACAGGATGCGCGAGGCGTGCTCCGACAGCAGGCGCCCGGCGTCCGTGAGCCGCACCCCCCGCCCGTTCTTGGCGAGGAGCTGCTGGCCGACCTCGCGCTCCAGCTTGCCCAGCTGCTGGGAGACGGCGGAGGTGGTGACGTGCAGCGCCTCAGCGGCCTTGCCGACCGAGCCGTGCCGGGCGAGGGCGTCCAGGGTGCGCAGGCGCTCAAGGTTCAACACGTAAGCGATTCTAATGGGTACCAGGTGGGAAATCTCGATTGTGCTACGAGGTTGCCTGCAGCATCGTTGAGGGCATGAGCAGCACGGTCACCCGATCCCGTACCCAGTCGCCCGCGCCCGTCCGCCCCCGCACCCGCCTCGACTGGCGCCTCCGCTTCGGCGTCCTGTCCCTGATCTGGGGCTTCAGCTTTCTGCTGATCAAGGTGGGGACCGAAGGGTACGCGCCGTTCCAGGTCACCCTCGGGCGGCTCGTGTTCGGTACGGCGGTGCTGGCCGCGGCGATGGCCGTCAAGCGTGAGAAGCTGCCGCGCGGGGCCCGGCTGTGGGGCCACATGGCAGTCGCCGCGTTCTTCCTGAACGCCCTTCCGTTCTCCCTCTTCGCCTACTCCGAGCTGACGATCCCGTCCACGCTCGCCGGCATCTGCAACGCCACGTCCCCGCTGTGGGGCATGGCCCTGTCCCTGGTCGCCCTGTCCGAGGACCGGCCGACCAGGGTCCGCGTGGCCGGGCTCGGTCTCGGCTTCCTCGGCGTGCTGACGGTGCTCGGGGCGTGGCAGGGCTTCCACGGCCTGGACGCCACCGGTACGGCACTGGCTCTGCTGGCGTCGCTGAGCTACCCGGTGGGCTGGATCTACGTCCGCCGGACGCTCGCGGGCACCGGCAACTCCCATCTGTCGATGACCGGGGCGCAGCTGCTGCTGGCGACCCTCCAACTGGCCCTCGTCACACCGCTGTTCGCCGGACTTCCCACGCATGTCGACCCGGTGCCGCTGCTCGCGATCGCCGCGCTCGGAGCGCTGGGCACGGGGCTGGCGGTGCTGATCCAGTACGGGCTGGTCGCCGAGGTCGGTCCGACGACCGCGCAGATGGTCACGTACTTCATTCCGGTCATCGCCACGGCTGCGGGGGTGGCGATCCTCGGTGAGTCGTTGCGGTGGACGACGCCGGTGGGGGCGGTGATCGTGCTGGCGGGTGCCGCACTCACCCAAGTGCGGCGGAAGGGCGCGTAGCGCTCGCGCGGTTCGGCCGAAGTGTGCCCGGCGGGGAGGGGTGCGGGGGTTCGTGAGCGAGTGCGGGTGCGCTCTGGCGCGTCGCACGGTTCCCCCCGCCTGCCGGTTCAGTTGCCGCTAGCCGTAGACGCGAGCCGGGGACGGGCGGACCGCCGCCGCCACCGCGTCGGCCAAGGGGGCGATGTCGTCCTCGGTGAGTGTCGAGATCGTGAGGCGGATCGCCTGCGGGCTGCCCACGCGGAAGCGGGCCCCCGGGGCGACCGCCCAGCCCGCTTGCAGGAGGCGGGCGACCGCGCCGGTCTCGTCGGGGACCGGCACCCACACGTTCATGCCGCTGCGGCCGTGGGCGACGACGCCCCGGTCCGCCAGCGCGTCGACCAGCGCGTCCCGGCGGGCGCCGTAGGCCCGCGCCACCGCCACCCGGTCCACCGCACCCTCGGCCCACAGCCGGGCCACGGCCCGCTGCAGCAGCAGGCTCACCCACCCTGGACCCAGGCGCTGGCGGCCCCGCACCCGGTCGACGGTGACCGGGTCACCGGTGAGGACGGCCACCCGCAGGTCGGGGCCGTAGGCCTTGGAGGCGGAGCGGACGACGGCCCAGTGGCGGGTGACGCCCGCGAGAGGGTGCAGCGGGAGATCGACGATGCCGTGGCCATGGTCGTCCTCGATCAGCAGGGTCTGCGGGTGGTCGCGCAGGACCGCGCGCACGGCACGCGCGCGGGTGGCGGTCACACAGGCGCCGGTCGGGTTCTGCGCGCGGTCGGTGACGATGAACGCGCGGGCCCCGGACTCCAGGGCGCGGCGCAGATCGTCGGCGCGCGGGCCGTCGTCGTCCACGCCCACCGGGAGGGTGCGCAGCCCGAGCGCGGGGACCAGGTCGAGGACGCTGCCCCAGCCGGGGTCCTCGACGGCGACCGCGTCGCCCGGCCTGAGGTGGGCGGACAGGACGCGCTCGATGGCGTCGAGGGAGCCCGAGGTCACGGTCAGCGGGCCCTCGGGGACACCGTCGGCGTCGAGTTCGGCGCGGGCGAGGCGGGCGAGGTCCGCGTCGACGGGGTCGTCACCGTAGCGGACGGGCCGCCGGTCGCCCTCCTGCGCCGCTGTCGCGAGCGCCGGGGCGAGATGGGGCAGCAGGGCCGGGTCCGGATTGCCGGAGGCCAGATCGCGGCCCCCCGCGGGGACCTCCACCCGCAGCTCCTCGCGCCCGGTCGTGGCCGGCTTGGCCCGGACACGGCTGCCCCGCCGGCCGGCGGTCTCGATCACTCCGCGCTCGCGCAGGGTGCGGTACGCGGCCGCGACGGTGTTGGGATTCACGCCCAGCCGGGTCGCCAACTCACGCATGGGAGGCAGGGGTTGGCCGGGTGCCAGCGCACCCGCCCCGACCGCGCGCTCCACGCTGGCCGCGATCTCTGCTGCGCCACGCCCTTCGATGGGATACTCTCCTAGCACAAAACCTATTATGCACTAGTGCAAAGCCGGGCGCCACCGCTCGGCGTTGCACACCGATGCTCGCCATGGAGGGACCGTCATGCAGGGGACGACCGAGGAAGCCCGGGCCGCCGCCTACACCCCGACCGACCGCACCGTGCCCACGCGCTCCGCCGACCGGGCGTCGTACGACAAGGAGCTGGTGCACGCGATACTCGACGAGGGGTACGTCTGCCACCTCGGCTTCGTCCGCGACGGAGCCCCCGTGGTGCTGCCGACGCTGTACGGCCGGGTCGGCGAGCGCCTCTATGTGCACGGATCCACCGGCGCCCGTGCACTGCGGATGACCGGCGAGGCCGACCCGGGCCTGCCGGTGTGTGTGACGGTCACCCACGTGGACGGGCTGGTGCTGGCCCGCTCCGCCTTCCACCACTCGATCAACTACCGCTCCGTGGTGGTGCACGGCACCGCGCGCCAGGTCACCGACCCGCAGGAGAAGCGGGCCGCGCTGGACGCGCTGGTCGACCACGTCGTGCCGGGCCGCGCCGCCGACTCCCGGCCCGCGAACAAGAAGGAGCTGGCCGCCACGGCGGTAATCCGCCTGGACCTGGACGAGGTCTCGGCCAAGGTCCGCACCGGCGGCGCCAACGACGACCCCGAGGACCTCGCGCTGCCGCACTGGGCCGGCGTCCTCCCGCTCCGGGGCGGCTACGCGGCGCCGCTCCCCAACGCCGACCTGGCGCCCGGCATCGAACTGCCGGACTATCTGAAGGCCCTGTAGGACCGAGACCGTCCGAGGCGTGGCGGAGCCTCGCGGCGCCGGACCACTGGCACCCGGGGAGCGGCGCCGGACCGCACGCCCCGCAGCGGCGCGGGTGCGCCCGGCGCCGCTGCGGGGCGGCGCGGTCAGACCGGGAGCGAGTCCCGGTGGCCCGCCCCGCGTGCCTCGCTCACGGCGAGCCCCGCGACCGCGCCGAGCAGCAGCAGGGTGCCGGCCACGGTGGTCGCGGTCAGCGGCTCGCCGAGCAGGGCGACGGCGAGCACGGCCGCGGTCACCGGCTCCAGGAGCATGATCACGGAGACGGTGGCGGACCGTACGACGGCCGCCCCGGCGAAGTACAGGGCGTACGCGAGAGCCGTGGGCACGGCGGCGATGTACAGCACGAGCCACAGCAGCCGCGCCGGGTGGGCCGTGTGCGGGAGCAGTCCTTCGTGCAGCGCGAACGGCAGCAGGCACAGGGCGGTCACCGCGAAGGCCCCGGCGGTGGTGTCGCAGGCGTCGGCGCCGCCGCCCCTCCCCCACCAGCGGGTCAGCAGGGTCATGGCGCCGTAGCCCGCGGCCGAGACGAGCGCCAGCAGCACACCGGCCGGGCGCACGGTGGCCGCCGAGCCGCCGAAGGTCAGCACGGCCAGCCCGGCGAGCGCCCCGGCGACGGCCGACGCCCCGCCGGCCCCGAGCCGTTCCCCGAGCAGCAGCCGGGCACCGAGCGCGATGAGCACGGGGCCCGCGCCGAGGGTGACGACGGTGGCCACGGCCAGTCCGGTCGACTCGACGGCGGCGAAGTAGGCCGTCTGGAACACCGCGAGACCGAGGCCGGTGGCGAGCACCCGGCCGGCCCTGCGGGCCAGGGGCGCACCGCAGGACGGGCGGACGCGGGGGCGCAGCCCCCGGCCGGCCAGCAGCAGGAGCAGGCCGAGCGCGCAGCGCCAGAAGGACAGACCGAAGGCTCCCATGTCACTGGTCCGGTAGACCAGGCAGGCGGCGGCGCCGGCGGTGCCCCAGGCGGCACCGGTGATGATCAGATAGAGCAGGCCACGCCCGACGGGCAGGCCAGAAGCAAGGTTCGACAAGGGATTCTCTCCGCAGAGGCGCACCGAAGGGTGCGGAAGTTCGAGGGCGGCCCGCTGGAGCGGGGCGCGCGGACTTCATCTGCGGGCAGCACCGTCCGGCCCGACGCGACTGCGCCGGGCGGGTGTCCCGGAGGCCCGCCTCAGGCGGCCGGGGGCGGAAGAACGAGCGTGGACGGCATGTCCGGCACTCTAGGCGGACGTACGGTGCCCGGACAACTCCCGTTCCGGGCCACCGACGGCGACCGGCTCGGCGGAGCCCTTGGCGGGGGTCGACGACTGGGCGATGAACGCGCCGACGAGAACGACGGCGCCGCCGGCGATCTGCGGGGCGGACAGATGCTCACCGAGCAGCACCCAGGCCAGCACGGTCGCGATGACCGCCTCCAGGCAGGCGACGACGCCCGCGACCTGCGGGGACAGCCGCCGCACGGACAGCACTCCGGTGACGTAGGCGACGACGGTGGCGATCAGCACGATCCAGCCCAGCAGGACGAGAGCCGGTACGGCGGTGCCGTTCATGTCGGCGGAGCCGGTCAGCACCGACCAGCGCATGCCCCAGGGGCGGGCCACGACGGTCAGGACGAGGGCGCCGACGAGCAGGCCGTAGGCGATGACGCCGAGCGGGTCCGGTGCCTCCTCACCCGCGTCGCCCCCGTGGTCGGCGAGGACGAAGTAGCCGACCTGGCAGCAGGCGGCCCCCAGCGCGAGCAACAGGCCGACGGCGTCGAAGCTCAGTCCGGACCAGACCTCCACCACACAGGCGAGGCCGCCGGCCGCGAGGACCACGCCGAGCGCGGCGGCGCGCGTCACGGGCCGTCGCTGCACGAACCGCACCCAGCCCAGCACCAGCGCGGGCGCAAGGTACTCGATGAGCAGGGCCACCCCCACCGGGATCCGGGAGAGCGCGGCGAAGTAGCACGCCTGCACGCCGGCGACGGCGAGCAGCCCGAACCCGGCGAGCAGCGCGGGACGGCGGCGCACCAGCGCGCGGTGCCGCACCGCGAGGGGCAGCATCACCAGGGCGGCCCCGGCCACCCTCAGCCAGACCACGTGGAGCGGGTCCAGTCCCGCCTCGATCAGCGGCTTGGCGGCCACTCCGGACCCGCCGAAGGCGAGTGCCGAGGCGAGCGCGAGGCCGAGCCCGGCGCCCTTGCCGCGGCTGCCCTGACTGCTCTCTGACATATGCACCGGCACATGATGGCAGGCGGCGACATGAGCGTCATCCCCTTTGACACCTGTCTCAGGGGCTGGACGTGCGGCGCCGTCAGTGGACCGGCTCGCCGTCGCCGGCGCACTCCTCGGCGCCGCCCGCGATGCGGGTGTCCAGGTCGCGGATGCCGGCGCGTTCGAGCACCTCGGCGGCCCGGGATCCCGGGTCCGCGGTGAGTGCGGCGAGGAGGTCGACGCCGGTGGCGCGGGGCTCGCCGCGCAGCCGGGCGCGCTCGCGGGCGTCGGCCAGGGCGGCGGCCGCGGCGGGCGACCAGCCCGCGGTGTCCCTGGGTTCCCGTGCGCCGGGTACGGCCGTTGTGGGCAGGACGGCGAGCGCACCGGAGTCCTCGACACTGCCCTGCCAGCGCAGTCCGTAGCCGATGCTGCGCTGCACGAGATAGCCGAGGAGCCGGGCGAGCTGGGGCGGGCCGCCGACGACGGCGCGGGCCTCGGGATCGTGCTCCAGGAGGGAGTGCAGCAGATGGGCGGTGTCGATCTGCCGGTCCCCGTCCCGGACGGCCCTTCGGCGGGCACCGGCGACCATCGCTGCCAGCTCTGCGCCGAGCGCGGCATCGTCGTCCATGTGCGCCGCCGCCTCGTCTTGGGCGGTCCAGGGGGTAGTACGGGGTTGCACATCCCCTACCTCATCAGCCTCAACGGGCCGAGTCATCGACGACTGGAACCATCTTCGCGTCCCACACAGAGTGGACATCGACGCCCGGCATCTCATCCTTGCGGAGGAGATTCGGCCGATCCGCCCCCAGGGGGCGCGCGTCGGCTTGCCATGCACCCCACCCATCGGTCCTGACAGTTCATCAGTATTGAATGTTCGCGCCCCTGCGGCTACGTTCCGCGACACCGTAGCCCGCTACGCCCGAATCCGAAGGGGTGGTCGCATGGCCGAAGTCAGCGCCGAGGCACGCATCCAGGCACCGGCCGAGAAGGTGTGGGCCCAGCTCACCGACTGGTCGTCGTACGGGGAGTGGAACGCCACCCACACCAGCTTCCCCAAGGGCGGCCCGCAGTCGCCGGCCGTGGGCGGAACGTTCCAGGAGAACATGAAGCTGATGGGCTTCCCGGCCGAGGTCGACTGGACCATCGAGGAGCTGGAGCCGGCGCGGGTGTTCGCGATCCGCGGCAAGGGCCCGATGGCGGTGACGGTGGCCACCCGTTACACGCTCACCCCGGACGGCGACGCCACGTCCGTGCGCATCGACGGCGAGTTCACCGGCGCCGCCGTGTCGCTGATGGCGGGCAAGCTGAAGGACTCGGCGACGGCGGCCCTGAACGAGTCGCTGCGCAAGCTGGCCGACCTGGTCGCCTGAGCCGTCGCGGGCCGGGCACACCAAGAGTCCCCGGCGACTTCGGGGACACGAAGGCGCCCCGTGCGGATCACCGCGCGGGGCACCTCGCCCCACCGCGAGCCTCAGTGCTCGTCGGCGAGGATCAGGTACAGCTTCTTGCGGGCGTCGTTGATGACGGCCAGCGCCTTCTCGCGCTGCTCCTTGCTGCCGGTCTTCCAGACCTGGCCGAAGGCCTCCATCAGACCGAAACCGGCCTGGCGGATCTCACCGAGAGCCTCCCAGTCGACCCCGCGAGAGGCCTCCTCCCACGGCGCGTCCGGCCCCTCTTCGGCGGCGGTGCGCCCGTCGTCGCTGAGGGCGAAGAGCTTCTTGCCGCCCTCGGACTCGCTGGCGATCAGACCCTCGTCCTCCAGCAGCTGGAGGGTGGGGTAGACCGAGCCGGGGCTCGGCTTCCACGCGCCGCCGCTGCGCTCGGCGATCTCCTGGATCATTTCGTAGCCGTGCATGGGGCGGTCCTTGAGCAGGGCCAGGATCGAGGCCCGTACGTCACCGCGCCGAGCCCGCCCCCTCGGGCCACCGCGCCCCCTGGGCCCCCAGGGGCCTGGTCCGAATCCGGGTCCGCCGGGGCCGAACCCCGGACCACCCGGACCGAAGGGGCCGAAGGCGGCCCGTCGCCCGTCGAATCCGCCCATGCCCCGCCGGCCGGGACCCTCGTGCCGATGCCCATGCTCGAAACCGTGGGTACGCATCGCGATCACTCCATTCCATCGCTGATCTGTCACGTCTGCATCGCGTATCGTTCGCGATGGCTCAACGATATATCGGAACCGATCGCATGGCAAGGCCCTTCCGATGCGTTGGTCGCAGCGCCCCCGCCCGGGACTCGCGGGCCTCTCAGACCGCCCGGTCCGCCGCCCGCAAGGGGCAGCCCGTGTCCACGCGCGAGGTCAGGTCCGCGCGCAGTGCGGTGAGTTCGGCCATGCGCGCGTCGATGAGCCGGATCTTGTCCTCGAACAGCGCGGACAGCGCTTCGGCGCTGTCCGGCGCGTCGCGCAGTTCCGCGAAGTGCCGGGCGATCTCGGCCAGGGTGAAGCCGAGCGCCTGCGCGGTGCGGACGTAGCGCAACCAGACCACGGACCCCGGCGGGAAGTCGCGGTAGCCGTTGGGCAGCCGGTCGCCCTCGAGCAGGCCGATCTTCTCGTAGAAGCGCAGGGTGTCCTTCGACAGCCCGGTACGCGCGGCCAGTTCTCCGATGCGCATGACTCCCCCGCCGTTCAGGTCCCCGCCGCTCGGCCGACTTGACCTTGGAGCGTACTCCGCGCTCTAGCGTGGGCGGCGCCCGAGCGAGCCCGCCCACGGAGCCCCGAGGAGCCCCCGATGTCCCCTGTTTCCCCTGCCTATGTGCGTCTCGTCCGCGCGAGCGGCTGGTACGACCTGATCGTCACGGCCGGTTTCGCCTCGCCCTGGACCTATGCGCTGGTGCATCGCCTGCTGTCGGCCGCGGGCGACGCGGTCGGTCTCGGCACCATGCCCGCGCTCACCCCCCTGCAGACCCTGTACGCCAACCTGATGGGCTCGGTCGTACTGGTCTGGTCCGTCCTGCGCGTCGTACGCCCGCTGCCCCTGCACGGCCTGCTCGACGGAACCGCCCGCGTCCTCTTCTCCCTCTGGCAGGCCTACGCGCTGGCCCACGGCGGGCCCGGGGTGCTGTGGCCGTTCCTGGTCCTGGAGGTCTCGTTCGGCATCGCGCAACTGGCCCCGTGGGCCCGAGCGGGGGCCGGCGGGCTGCGGGAAACATGCCAGGGTTCGTGAATTGGCCTTGGGCGCCCGCCCGTCGCCGCCGCTAGCGTCGGTCCCATGCGCATGAGAATCGTGGACGCCTTCACCGACCGCCCCTTCGCCGGCAACCCGGCCGGAGTACTCCTCTTCGACGACGTCTTCCCGGACGACGACTGGCTGCAGAACGTCGCCATGGAGGTCAACCACGCCGAGACGGCGTTCGCGCACCGGCTGCCCGAGGGCGGCGCGGCGGACTGGGCGCTGCGCTGGTTCACGCCCGTCGCCGAGGTGGCCATGTGCGGGCACGCGACCCTCGCGACGGCCCATGTCCTGCACACCACCGGCGCCCACCAGGGACCGGTGCGGTTCGCCACCCGCAGCGGCGTGCTCATCGCCACGCCCGCCACGGACGGCTCGATCACCCTGGACTTCCCGACGGCCCCGCTCACCCCGGTCGAGATCCCGGCCGGGGTGGCCGAGGCGCTCGGCGCACAGCCCCTCGCCGCCTTCGACACCGGCCCGAACGTCGGCGACCTGCTGGTGGAGCTGGCCGACGAGAAGACGATCCTCGGCCTCGCCCCGGACCTGAAGTCCCTCGGCGCCTACTCCTCGCGCGGCATCATCGCCACCGCCGCCGCCGACGACTCCTCGCGCGGCTACGACTTCGTCTCCCGCTGCTTCTTCCCGAACGTCGGAATCGACGAGGACCCGGTCACCGGCAGCGCCCACACCGCGCTCGCCCCGCACTGGTCCGCACGCCTCGGCCGCGACGACCTCACCGGGCTGCAGGCCTCCCGCCGCACCGGGCTGGTCCGCACCGGGCTGCGCGGCGGACGCACCCTGCTCACCGGGCACGCGGTCACGGTCGTCGAGGGCGAACTGCACGCCTGAGCGGGCCCTGCCACCGGCCTCAGGCCGTCGGCAGCCAGCCCACCTTCCCGGCGAGGAGGGCGTAGCCGACGAAGGCACCGATGTCGAGCAGGGAGTGCGCGACGACCAGCGGACCGACCCGCCCCCAGCGGCGGTACAGGTACACGAACACCACGCCCATGACCATGTTGCCGAGGAAGCCGCCGATGCCCTGGTAGAGGTGGTACGAACCGCGCAGGACCGCGCTGGCCACCAGCGCGGTCCCCGGGGTCCAGCCCAACTGGCCCAGCCTGCGCAGCAGATAGCCGACGACGATGACCTCTTCGAGGATCGCGTTCTGCAGGGCGGACAGGATGAGGACCGGGTACTTCCACCACACGTCCGGCAGTGCCTCGGGCACGACCGTGAGGTTGAAGCCGAGGCCGCGGGCGGCCAGGTAGAAGGCGATCCCGGTGCTGCCGATCACCGCCGCGATCCCGGCGCCCCTGGCCAGGTCGGGCCAGGGGCGGGTCCGGTCGAAGCCGATGGTGCGCAGGCTCGTGCCCTCGCGCAGCAGCAGGTGGGCGACCAGGGCGACGGGGACCAGGGCGGAGGCGATGCCGAACAGCTGCCAGGCCAGGTCGAGCCAGGGACGGCCGGGCGCGGCCGAGGCGTTGAGGGTGGCCGCCTGGTCCTTCAGACCGCCCGGCTTGGTGACCGAGCCGATGAAACTGATCAGCGCGGAGACCCCGCTCGCCCCCAGCGAGAGCCCGAGGACGAGCAGTGTCTCGTCCCGCAGGATCCGCCGCGGATCGCGCTCGCGCACCCCGGAATCGGCCACCGAGTCAGCCTCCACCTGCACCCCTGCCTCCATCCGGCTCGTGAGCCCCTGGCCCACCTCTGCCGGGCAAGGATCGCAGAAGGAGATGTGAGGGCGGCGTACGCCCACGGTCTTCCAGGGCCTCCGGCCGCCGCAGCGGCGCCCGGCCCCGTGGCGCGCAGCGGCGGTGCGTACGGCGCCCGGCGCACGCACCGCCCGCCCCTCAGCCGAGAGGCACCGGCTCCGGCAGGCCCACCGGCCAGGTGTGCACCGGCTCGCCGACATGCATCAGCTCGGCGTACCTGCGGGTCGTGGCGGCCAGCGCGGCGTCACGGCTCAGCCCCTGCTCCAGCGCCCGATGGAACGTGGCGGCCTGCCAGGACGCCCCGTTCACCCGGCGTCGGCAGCGCTCCTCGATGACGCCCAGGTACAGATCGCGGTCGGCCGCCTCCACGCCCCACGCGTCCAGCCCGGCCGAGGCCAGCGGCAGCAGTTCGTCGCGGACCAGGGTGACCGCGTCGACCACGCCCGTGCCGCCGTAGCGCCCTCGCCGGGGCCATACGAACCGGGCGTCGATGCCGTACCGGCACGCGGTGTCGAAGTTGGCCTCGGCCGCGGCGAAGGACAGCCGGGTCCACACCGGACGGGACTCCTCGGCGAGGGCGCGGACCAGGCCGTAGTAGAAGGCCGCGTTGGCGATGACATCGGTGATGGTCGGCCCGGCCGGCAGCACCCGGTTCTCCACCCTGAGGTGCGGGACGCCGTCCGCGATGCCGTACACGGGCCGGTTCCAGCGGTAGATCGTGCCGTTGTGCAGCACCAGTTCGGCGAGTCTGGGCGTGCCGCCCGCCTCGATGACGTCCAGCGGCTCCTCGTCGTCGCAGATCGGCAGCAGGGCCGGGAAGAAGCGCAGGTTCTCCTCGAACAGCTCGTACGCCGAAGTGATCCACCGCTCGCCGAACCAGGTGCGCGGCCGCACGCCCTGAGCCTGGAGTTCGGGCGGGCGGGTGTCGGTGGACTGCAGGAACAACGGGGGCCGGGACTCGCGCCACAGTTCGCGGCCGAACAGGAACGGCGAGTTGGCGCCGACGGCGATCTGCGCGGCGGTCGCGACCTGCGCCGCGTTCCACACGTCCGCGAACCGGGCCGGGGTGACCTGCAGATGCAGTTGTACGGAGGTGCAGGCGGCCTCCGGGACGATCGACTTGGACGTGCAGACGAGGTGCTCGACGCCCTCGATGTCGAGCCGGAAGTCCTCCCCTCGCGCGGCCACGATCTGGTCGTTGAGCAGGGTGTAGCGGTCAGCCTCGGAGAGGTTGGCGGAGACCAGGTCGTCGCGGTCGAGCGTGGGCAGGATGCCGATCATCACGATGCCCGCGGCAACTTCGCCGGCCTTGCGGTCGGCGTAGGCGAGCGAAGTGCGCAGTTCCTCGGCGAGCCGGTCGAATACCCGGCCGCCCAATCTGTGTGGAGCTATGTTTACTTCCAGATTGAACATGGCGAGTTCTGTTTGGAAATCGCGGCTCGCGATGCGCTCCAGTACCTGCCCGTTCAACATTTTCGGCATACCGTCGGGCCCCGCGAGATTCAATTCGATCTCGACTCCCATGAGGTTCTTGGGACGGTCGAATCGCTTCTCGCGCAACAGCCGCTCCAGTCCCGTGAGGCACTTCTGGAGCTTTTCGCGGTAGCGCTGGCGATCGGACAGGTCGAACTGCCCTGCCACGACCTTCTCCCCCATCGAAGTGTCCCTCCTCGGATGGGCGGACCGACGATCCGGCCGCCGGGGTCCCGGTCAGTGGGAGGATGATGCCCAACGGAAGCGATCGATAACGTCCCGCGTCAGCCAGGCGCCCGCTACCCTGTCGGAATGTTCCCCGCGGCACATTCACGAGGCATGCAACAGACCGGAACTCCGCGCTCCCTGAACGGCTCGTGAAAAACGCCGACGACATTCAGCCTACCGCCACCGACGCGTAGTGCGAGGTCAGCCGCGGGAGGCCGGTCCGGGAATCGGGAGGAGTCCCGCAAATCGGCGGCGTATTATCGCCTTGCGCCGCGCCTGGAAATGGGATAGACGAAACAACGGCCGAACAGACGTCGTATAAACTTCGCCCACAAGGCAGAAGGCTGACGCCCTCGGTCCTGGTTCCTGCCGTGTTCAGGCCGTCCTGGTGACGGGCGGCAGGCCGAGCCGCAGCCGTGTTCACCGACCCGGGCCCACACCCTTCCGGCCTTGCGTGAGCAGACAGCGCCGTCCGCCCCACCCCTCCTCGCGCCGCCGCGCCTGTCGAATGAGAGAGGCGACCCACATGCCGCTGCACGTGCCCCCTGCCCCCGCGCCCGCCCTGCGCTCCGTCCTCACCGCCCTCGGTTCGCCCACCGCGGTGCGTGAGGCCCGCACCCCCTCCCTGCGTGCCGCGCAGGGCCCGACGACACCTGAACTCCCGCTGCCCGTGCATGTGCTGGACCGGATCACCGCGCAGGGCCTGTCCGCGACGCGGCTGGCCGGCTGGCGCTTCCTGATACGGTCCGGCGGGCGGGCGGTGGCCGCGGCCGAGACCATGCTCACGCCCGACGGCTGGGCCTTCTCGCACTTCTTCGAAGGCCCGTACGTCACCTCGACCGAGCGCGCCCTGCTCCAGGCCGAGGCGCTGCAACAGCCCTACCAGGCGCGCCTGCTGTCGGTGCCCGGCCTGTACATGCTGACCCTGTGGCTGCACGGCGACACCACCGCCGACGGAGCCGAGGGGCATCCGGCCGGCACCGATCTGCTCGTCCCGCTCGCGCCGGCCCCGCCGGGCATACCGGCGCACCGCCCGTTCCCGGTCACGGAGTTGCTCCCGGTGCTGACCCACCGCGCGACCCCCGTGCCGCTGCTGGTGCCGCCGGTGCTGGGCTCACCCGCCTGACCGTCCGCCCGCACTGCGCCGCTCACGTGCCCCGCTTACCCCTACGGGAGGCGGGGTACGACCATGTCAGGGGGCTGGCCTGCACGGACTAGCCCGATCCGGCCACTGCGAACCACCCAAAGGGACAGTGCACTTGCACTGAACCGTCCGCGCGGGTGACGCGTCATCAACCTGTGAGAAGCGGTGCTGCGAAATCCCTGCGGAATGACGTCCAGCGGGCAACACTGGGTTCCGACCGACTTAACACCACGGGGGACGGCCATGACCACGACAGAGCGAAAGATCCCACCCATGTGCCAGCACCAGCCGCCGTGTCCACCAGCCGAGTCCGCCGACCGGGAGTCCGCCCGTCTCGTGGCGCACCACCCGGAGCAGGGATGGAGTCTGCTGTGCAACGGCGTCCTGCTCTTCGAGGACACCGGCGAGCTGCTGCCCGACGGCCGGATCATCGGCCCGCACCGCCCGCTCGGCGCCGACCAGGTGATGACCGCGGCCTGAGCCGAGCACGAGCGACCTCCAGGGGCCGGCCGCACACATCGGTGCGCACCGGCCCCGACGTATGTCCCGGGGCGGTCACGGTCGGTGGCCGGGCGTCGACGCAGCGCCTCGCAGCCGAGGTGGGTGGGACATTCGCCCGCCTCCCCGAACGTCGCGCACCGGCCAGAGCCGAATCCCGGATGTCCGCCCGGCTGGTCGAATCGCCGGTGCGGGAGTGGGATGGAAAGGAGCAAGGGCCTCGCGGAGCGGGCACGTCCCCGCGCGAGACACCCGGCGTCGCCCGCGAGGAACGGTGGAGTGATGTCCGGTTACGACCCCTCGGCGACCGCTCGGGTGGTGGTCGGTGTGAGTGGTTCCCTCGGCAGCGTCACGGCGCTGCGGCGGGCCACCGCGCTGGCCCGCCGACTGGGAGCGGAGCTGTGGCCGGTGCTGGCCTGGGAGCCGCCGGGCGGCGACCCCGCCGCGCGCCGCGGCCCCGCCGCCGGTCTGCCGGTCGAGGACTGGCAGCGGCTCGCCGGGCAACGGCTCGCCGCGGTGCTCGACGAGATCTTCGGCGGGGAGGCTCCCGGCGTGGCGATGCGCCCGGGCGTCGTCCGCGGTGCCCCCGGCCCGGCCCTGGTGGCGACCGCGGACCGGGAGAGCGACGTACTGGTGGTGGGCGCGGGCCGGCGCGGTCTGCAGCGCGCCTTCTCGGGCCGGGTCTCCCGGCACTGCCTGGCACACGCGGTCTGCCCCGTGCTCGCGGTGCCCCCGTCACCGCTGGAGTCGGAGCTGCTGTCCGTGCACCGGCGCTGCACCTGGCATCTGCGGATCGACATGCGGGGCTTGTGACGGCCACCCCGAACGGAGGGAGCATGCCGAAGGAGTCCCGCGGACGACGCGGCGCCCGGGGCACGCTGCGGCACCGAACGCGCCGGGGAGACTGGGCGGGGTGCCGGAGGGCGCTGGGGACGCGTCAAAACGGGCCCGTCCGCCGTCAGAAGGACGTCAAGGAACGCGTCGGCCGCGCTCCGGCGGCACCGGCGCTGTCTACCGTCTCAGCCATGAGGCGCCGCGACGACACCCACACCCGGCCCAGGGGCTCACGCCCGGCCGGCGCCGTCGGCGCGGCGCACGACCGCGGCTGGGACGGTGACGTGCGCGCCGCGCTCGGCTGTGCCGGTGTGCTGCTCGGGCTGCTGCTGGTCGCCGACTGGGCGGCCGACTCCCTCACCTGGTGGCGCGGCGCCCTGTGGGCCACCCTCGCGCTGCTGCTGTTGTTCGTCCTCTTCCCGGTCCGGGTGTCGGCCGGCGTGGGCTGGCTGGCCGTGCGGCGCCTGCTGGTCACCCGCCTGGTCCGTACCGATCTGCTGACCGCGGTGCGCCCGCTGGACGGCGTCGCCCAGCGCCTGATCCTCCGTGACACCCTGGGCAATCGCGTCGAGATCGACCCCGACGTCCTGATCCGCAATCCGAACCTCTGGTACCTGCTCGACGAGGGCGCCCGGGTCTCCGAGGCGGCCGGCACCCTGCTGTGCGGCAGGACCGCGCTGCGCCGCCTCGCCACTCGCCTCGACCGCGAGACGGCCCTGGGCGTCTTCCGGGTCTCGGACATGAAGTGAGGTGATGCGTCCGACGTCTTGAGACCATGACACTCGGTGGCCGTCCATGGGTCGACGGGGTTGCGATTGACCCGAACGGCCGTGTTCCCGGCAAACCTCTCCGGCCTCCCGTTCTTGATGCGGCTCCGGCCCTTCCGGGCCATTCTTAACGCAAGCTTGACGCCTGCCCTGCCCGGATCCATGGGCCCTGGCGTCACTCTCCGCTTACGCTGGTGCGGCCGTCCGCGTGATGGCCGGAAAGAGCTGAGCCGCACACAGGAGCACGCCGATGGCCACGACCGAACACCCCCCGCCCAGTCGCTTGCGCAACTGGATGCTGGAGGGGCTGTCCGACATGGGCAAGCACGGCGGCCAGGGCGGGGCGGAGGCCGAACCGGAGCCCGTGCACAAGGGCCAGCGCTGGTGGCGCGTGATGTGCCTGACGGGCGTCGACTACTTCTCCACCCTCGGCTACCAGCCGGGCATCGCGGCGCTCGCGGCCGGACTGCTGGGTCCCATCGCGACCATCGTCCTCGTCATAGTCACCCTGGCCGGAGCACTTCCGGTGTACCGCCGGGTCGCCGAGGAGAGCCCGCACGGCGAGGGCTCGATCGCCATGCTGGAGCGGCTGCTGTCCTTCTGGCAGGGCAAGCTCTTCGTGCTCACGCTGCTCGGCTTCGCCGCCACCGACTTCCTGATCACGATCACCCTCTCGGCCGCCGACGCCTCCACCCACCTCGTGGAGAACCCGCATCTGAGCGACTTCCTGCACGGCAAGCAGGTCATCATCACCCTGATCCTGGTGGCGCTGCTCGGCGCGGTGTTCCTCAAGGGCTTCCTCGAGGCGATCGGCGTCGCCACCGCGCTCGTCGGCATCTACCTCGGGCTGAACGTCGTCGTCGTGACCGTCGGCCTCTACCACGTGATCACCGCGGGACATGTGATCACCGACTGGTCCAGCGCGCTGACCGCGCAGCACGGCAACATCTTCGTCATGATCGGCCTGGCGCTGATCGTCTTCCCCAAACTCGCGCTCGGCCTCTCCGGCTTCGAGACCGGTGTCGCCGTCATGCCGCACGTCGAGGGCGACCCGGACGACACCGAGGAGAAGCCGACCGGCCGCATCCGGGACACCAAGAAGCTGCTGACCACGGCCGCGCTGATCATGAGCGCGTTCCTCATCACCTCCAGCTTCATCACCACGCTGCTCATCCCGGAGAAGGCGTTCAAGGCCGGCGGCGAGGCCAACGGACGTGCGCTCGCGTATCTGGCGCACGAGTACCTCGGCAACGGCTTCGGCACGGTCTACGACGTCTCGACCATCGCCATCCTGTGGTTCGCCGGCGCCTCCGCCATGGCCGGACTGCTCAACCTCATGCCGCGCTATCTCCCCCGCTACGGCATGGCCCCGCACTGGGCCCGCGCGGTGCGTCCGATGGTCATCGTCTTCACGCTCATCGCCTTCCTGGTCACCTGGCTCTTCGACGCCAACGTCGACGCGCAGGGCGGCGCCTACGCCACCGGTGTGCTGGTGCTGATCAGCTCCGCGGCGATCGCGGTGACCATCGCCGCGCGCAAGGCCGGGCAGCGCAAGTGGACCATCGGGTTCGGCGTGATCTCTGTGGTGTTCCTGTACACGACCGTCGTGAACGTCATCGAGCGTCCGGACGGTGTGAAGATCGGTGCCTGCTTCATCGTCGGCATCATCCTGGTCTCGCTGCTGTCCCGGCTGGCCCGTGCCTTCGAGCTGCGGGTGACCAGCGTGACGCTCGACCCGCTGGCGGAACGATTCGTCCGCGACATGGCCAGCCGCAAGATGCGGTTCATCGCCAACGAGCCCGGCCACCGGGACAAGGCCGAGTACCGCGACAAGATCGAGCAGATCCGGGCCGACAACGACATGCCCGAGCAGGAGGACTTCGTCTTCGTCGAGGTCACGGTCACCGACCCCTCCGAGTTCGAGGCGGGGCTGACCGTGCGCGGCGAGGTCCTGCACGGCCGCTACCGCGTACTGACCCTGGAGTCCGCGTCCATCCCCAACGCCCTGGCGGCACTGCTGCTCCACGTGCGCGACATGACGGGCTGCACCCCGCACATCTACTTCGAGTGGACCGAGGGCAATCCGTTCGCCAACTTCCTGCGCTTCTTCCTCTTCGGGCAGGGCGAGGTCGCCCCGGTCACCCGTGAAGTGCTGCGCGAGGCGGAATCGGACAGGGCCCGCCGGCCGCGGGTGCACACCGGCTGAGACCGGACGGGAGCACCCCGACCGGACCGGGCGGGCCGTCGACCGAGGCCCGCCCGCCGACGCCGTCGAGCGCCCGGCCTATCCGCCGAACCACCGCCTGGGCGGCCGTACTTCCAGGCGCCCCATGGTGAGCCGTCCGTGTATCTCCACACGGAGCACGACCGGTGCCCCCGGATCGCGGGTCGGCCGCACCTTGATCCTGCCGTAGCCCATCACCAGCGCGTCGGCGTCCACGACCACGCCGGGCGGGGTGATCAGCCGCAGGTCGCCACCGCACATGTCCAGGTCGATGCGGAGGGTGTCGTGCGTGATCACCGCGCCGGAGAAGTCGAGGGTCACCTGTCCCCACTGCGAGGCGATCTCCATCCGGCGCGGCACCACCCAGCCGTCCGCCCGCACGGCCCGGGCGCACTGCTGCTCGATCCGGACGACCTCCTTCTGGGGCGCCGCAGTGGCCTCCTCCGGCAGATCGACGGTGAGCGCCGCCAACTCTCCGAGCGTGCGCGCGGACAGCGCCGCCGCCACGCGCTCGTCCAACTCCTCGGCCGTGATCCGGCCGTCTGCGGCGGCGCCCGTCAGCACGTCCACCACCCGGTCCCGATCCGCGTGCGAGGCACGCAGCCCCGAGGACGACTCCGTGGGCAGCAGCTCGACCGCCATACCCTCACCCCTGTCCAGAACGTCCCCGCAGGGAACCACCGTCGCGAACTAACGCCATATCGCGTTATACCCAACGGCCAACCCGGTGTCCACGGTTCCCTGCGCGTGGCCCTATCGTGACCGGCATGCAGTCCTACACGATCGGCCAGGCGGCGCGGCTGCTCGGCGTGAGCCCCGACACCGCCCGACGCTGGGCCGACGCGGGCCGGATGGCCACCCATCGCGACGACTCCGGGCGGCGGCTCATCGACGGCCGGGACCTCGCCGCGTTCTCGGTCGAACTGGCCAAGGCGGGCGGCGGCGAGGAGGACGCCACCTACACCTCCGTGCGCAACGCGTTCCCCGGCATCGTCACGGCCATCAAGCTCGGTGACGTCGCCGCCCAGGTGGAGATCCAGGCGGGCCCGCACCGGCTGGTGTCACTGCTGACCCGGGAAGCCGTGGAGGAACTGGGCCTGGAGGTCGGCATGGAGGCCACCGCGCGCGTGAAGTCCACCAACGTGCACATCGACCGCGTCTGACCTCTCGCACCGCCGCCCCCGTCGTCACACCCCGGCCGTCATCGGCACATCAGCGCGGCCCACAGATCCAGCCGGTCCCGCAGCCGGGACAGGTCGCGCCCGGTGAGCCGCTCGACGCGCTCCACCCGATAGTGCACGGTATTGACGTGCACATGCAGCTCCTGGGCGGTGCGCGCCCAGGAGCCGTCGCAGGCCAGGAAGGTCTCCAGCGTGCTCAGCAGGTCGGCGATGGCGGGCCGGCCGCCCTCCAGCAGCAGGCCGAGGACCGTACGGCTGTAGGCGGTGCGCACCTCGGCCGGCACCCCCGTGAGCAGACCGTCGAGGGTGGTGAAGGAGCCGGCGTCGACGAGGCGGCAGGCGTCGGGAGCCATGCTGCGGGCCGAGGCGAGGGCATAGCGGGCCTGCGCCAGCGCCCCGCCCAGGCCCTCGGGTTCCGCCGCGGGCGCGCCGACGCCGCCGTGCAGCACGACGCCCGGCACGGAGTCGGCGACCAGCGCCCAGGCCTCACCCGCCCGGCCGGCCGCGAGATCACCGGAGATCACCGCGAAGGCGCACCCGTCCGGCAACCGCCCCACGGCCGCCGCCACCGCAGGCACCCGCTCGCCCGCGCCCCCGGTGCCGTCCGGCTCCGCCACGACATCTGCGGCACCGCCGCCGCCCGCATCCACCAGATGCCCGGCCACCTCGGTCAACGCGCCCTCGGCGAGCGGCACTTCACCCAGCCCCGGCTGCCTCGCCACCGCGTCCGCGACGATCACCTGGTACGACCCCCGCTCGGGCAGCCCGCACCGGCGCAGCGCCGCCCGCACGGCCGCGTCGCCCCGCGCGGCCGGAGCGGCCAGCAGCGCACCGAGTTCGTCCGCCGCGCCGAACCCCGCCGGCGGACGCCGGGCACCGGCCTCCTGACAGTGCGCCAGAACGGCGGCGACCTCGTGCAGCATCCGCGGCGGGGCGGCGTCGGGATCGGGCAGGTACAACAGCCGGCGCTCGTAGGCGGACACGCCGTGGGTGTCGAGGGCGGCGGTGACCCCGTCCCCGTCCGCGACCAGGGCGACAGCCTCCTTCGCGGACACCGCCGGCGCGCCCGGCGTGGCCGCGACCGTCCGCCCCGAGGAGGTGAAGACGTACGCCGCCGTCCCGCCGAGGTGGGCGAAGGCCGCGGCGAGGACGGCGTACGGACCGGCATCCTGTGCGAGCAGCCGGCTCAGCCGCACCCGTGTGTTCTCCGGCAGCGCGTGATGCCGGCTCAGCCCGCCCCACTGGCGCAGATACACGGTGTCGGTGATCGACCGGAACATGATGTGCGCCGGCACCCCCGCCACCGGCACCCGATGGCGCACGCACGCCTCGACCAGGTCGTCCGGCACGCTCCCATGGGTCTCCTCGCCCGCGAGCAGTGCGGCGGCCCCCGCACCCTTCAGGGCGGAGACGAACCGCTCCGCCTTGCCGGTGCCGCCGTCCGGCGACCACCACACGAGCCCGCTGAGCACCAGCTCGCCCGGCCGCACGAACCGGGCCGGGTCCTCCAGGTCCGTGACGGTCACTCCGCTGATTTCACGCCTCAGCAGTGCGTCCTCCGCCCACAGCAGGCGCAGGCCGAGGGAGGCGTCCCCCAGGAGGTGTTCGACGTGCATGTGCTGGCTCCTCGTACGACCGCCGGGCGGCGAGCAGACCTCCCGGCATCCTCGCATTCGCAAGCCGAGTGCGAGATAATGCATCGTAAATGCAAGCTTTCGGGAGCGGAATGCTTCTTGGTGAATCCTCCAGTGGAAGCTGCCCGGGCGTCGGAGTTTCCGTGCTCCGCACCAGTCGTCCGAGCCGGTCCCCCTTGCTTCACTTTCGGCCATGGACCTGAACACGGTGCTCGAGATACGAGACGCCAGACGGCCCGCGCCGTGGCGGCCGGGTGACGCCTGGCTCGGCGGCGGAACGTACCTGTTCTCCGAGCCCCAACCGCACCTGCGGCGCCTGGTGGACCTGAGCCGGATGGGCTGGACACCCGCGCACCGCCATCCGGACGGCTCCCTGGAGCTGGCCGCCACCTGCACGATCGCCGAGCTGTCGGGCTACGCCCGGGACTTGATCGCCCCCGCCGCCTCCCTCTTCGAGCAGTGCTGCCGGGCCTTCCTCGCCTCGTTCAAGATCTGGAACATGGCCACGATCGGCGGGAACCTGTGCAACGGCCTGCCGGCGGGCCCGATGATCTCCCTCACGTCCGCCCTGGACGGAGAGTGCCTGCTCATCGCCCAGGACGGCGCCCGGCGCCGGATCCCGGTCGCCGACTTCATCCTCGGCGCGGGCCGCAAGGACCTCGCCGAAGGCGAACTCCTGCGCTCGGTCACCCTCCCGGCCCGCGCCCTGGCCTGCCGCACGGCGTTCCGGCAGACCTCGCTGTACGGCCTGGGCCGCTCGGCCGCCCTGGTCATCGGCACGCTCGACCCGGTCGACCACTCGGTCGCGATCACCGTCACCGCAGCCACGGTCCGGCCGGTGCGGCTGTGGTTCCCGCTGGCCCCGACCGCCGCGGCGCTGCGCGAGGCGATCGACGCGGCCGTCGCGGACGGCGAGTGGTTCGACGACATCCACGGACTGCCCGAGTGGCGGCGGCACATGACGTTCCGGATGGCGGAGGAGATCCGCCGCGAGCTGGTGCAGGAGGAGCGGCGATGAAGGTGGAGGTCAACGGGAGGTCCTTCGAGGAGGAACCCCGCCCCGGCCAGTGCCTGCGAACCTATCTGCGTGATCGCGGGTGGTTCGGTGTGAAGAAGGGCTGCGACCAGGGCGACTGCGGCGCCTGCACGGTCCATGTCGACGGCAGGCCCGTGCACAGCTGCCTGTACCCGGCCTTCCGGGCCGACGGCCACAGCGTCACCACGGTGGAGGGCCTCGCCTCCCAGGACGGCGAACTCCACCCCGTGCAGCAGAAGTTCCTCGACGCGCAGGGCTTCCAGTGCGGCTTCTGCACGGCCGGCTTCCTGATGACCACGGCCGCCCTCGACGAGGACAAACTGGCCGATCTGCCGAGGGCGTTCAAGGGCAACCTGTGCCGCTGCACCGGCTACCGGGCCATCGAGGACGCCGTACGCGGCGTGAAGAACGTGGAGGCGCCCGCGCCCGGCGAGTCCGTCGGCCGCAGCCTGCCCGCCCCGGCCGGACCGCAGGTCGTCACCGGCACCGCCCGCTACACCTTCGACATCGACGTGCCGGGCCTCATGCACATGAAGCTGCTGCGCTCCCCGCACGCCCACGCCCGCATCCTCGCGATCGACACCTCCGCCGCCCTGCGCGTCCCCGGCGTACAGGCCGTGTTCACCCACCACGACGCCCCGGAACGGCACTTCTCCACCGCCCGCCACGAGCACCCCACGGAGGATCCGGACGACACCCGGGTGCTGGACGACACGGTCCGCTACATCGGCCAGCGGGTGGCGGCCGTCGTCGCCGACAGCGAGGCCGCCGCCGAGGAGGGCTGCCGGCGGATCGAGGTGACGTACGAGGTGCTGCCCGCCGTCCTCGACCCGGAGCAGGCCATGCGGCCCGGGGCACCCGTGGTCCACGACAAGGACGCGGTGACGGCCCGGATCTCCCGCCCGCGGGACAACGTCGTCGGCGAGGCGCACGGCGAGATCGGCGATGTGGCGGCCGGTTTCGCCGAGGCGGACGTCGTATACGAGGAGACCTTCCGCACTCAGCGGGTCCAGCACGCGAGCCTGGAGACGCACGGCGCCCTCGCCTGGATCGACGAGGACGGCCGGCTCACCGTCCGCACCAGCTCCCAGACCCCGTTCCTCACCCGCCGCGCCCTGTGCGCCCTGTACGACCTGCCCGAGGAGCAGGTCCGGGTGATGGCGGGCCGCGTCGGCGGCGGGTTCGGAGGCAAGCAGGAGATGCTGGTCGAGGACATCGTGGCCCTCGCCGTACTGAAACTGCGCCGCCCGGTGAAACTGGAGTACACCCGCGCCGAGCAGTTCTACGGCGCGACCACCCGGCACCCGTTCACCATCCGGGTGAAGGCGGGCGCCCGTCGCGACGGCACCCTCACCGCCCTGCAGTTGCGCGTCGTCTCGAACACCGGCGCCTACGGCAACCACGGCCCGGCCGTGATGTTCCACAGCGTCGGCGAGTCCATGGCGGTCTACCGCGCCGCGCACAAGAAGGTCGACGCCTACTCGGTGTACACGCACACCGTCCCGGCGGGCGCCTTTCGCGGCTACGGCCTCGGCCAGGCGCTGTTCGCGGTGGAGTCCGCGCTGGACGAACTGGCCCGGCGACTGGATCTGGACCCGCTGGAGTTCAAGGCCCGCAACATCATCGGCCCGGACGAGCCGATGCTCAGTCCGGGCGGCCACGAGGAGGACCTGCACATCGCGAGCTACGGCCTCGACCAGTGCCTGGCGATCGTGCGCCGGGCCCAGGCCGAGCCGCCGGCCGAGCCCGTCCCGGACGGCTGGCTGCTCGGTGAGGGCGCGGCCCTCGCGATGATCGCGACCGGCCCGCCCGGCGGCCACATCGCCGACGCCAAGGCCACCCTGCTGCCCGACGGAACCTTCGATCTGGCCGTCGGCACCGCCGAGTTCGGCAACGGCACCACGACCGTGCACAAGCAGATCGCGGCCGGCGAACTCACCACCACCGTCGACCGGATCACCATCCGCCAGTCCGACACGGACGTCGTACGGCACGACACCGGCGCCTTCGCCTCCACCGGCACGGTCGTCGCGGGCAAGGCCACCCTGCGTGCCTCCCGCGCCCTCGCCGACATGCTCCTCGACTTCGCCGCCGCCCACCTGGGCGCGGCTCGCGCCGACTGCCGGCTCGTGGAGGAGGCCGTCCTGCACCCCGGCGGACGGCTGCTGCTCAAGGAGATGTACGCGGCCTCGCGCGCGGTGGGCCTGGCGCTCACCGCCGACGGGCACTTCGGCGGCACCCCGCGCTCGGTCGCCTTCAACGCGCACTGGTTCCGGGTGGCGGTCGATCCCGGCAGCGGCGAGATCCGCATCCTGCGCAGCGTGCACGCGGCCGACGCCGGCAAGGTGATGAACCCGATGCAGTGCCGGGGCCAGGTCGAGGGCGGGGTCGCCCAGGCGCTGGGCGCCACGCTCTTCGAACAGGTCCTGCTGGACGAGCGGGGTGCGGTGGACACGGCCGCCTTCCGCCGCTACCGGCTGCCGCAGTACGCCGATGTGCCGCGCACCGAGGTGCACTTCATGGAGACGTCCGACGCCATCGGACCGCTGGGCGCGAAGTCGATGAGCGAGAGCCCCTTCAACCCGGTCGCCCCCGCACTCGCCAACGCCCTGCGAGACGCGACGGGCGTGCGGTTCACCGAGGTGCCGCTGCTGCGTGATCGGGTGTGGCGGGAACTGGAGCGCCACAGCGGTAGCCGCCGTCCACCCGGATCGCCGTGATCCCGCTGATGTGCCGGGCCCCGCACCGGTCCTGCGGGAGCACCAGCTGGGGCCCGGCCGCGTCCAGCGGGGTGTCGTCGATACGTACGCCCAGCAGGACGGGCGCGTCCGCGAAGTCCGGGTCGATCTCGGCCCACGACAGCACGGCGTGGTGGCCGTCGGTGCCGGTGACCGCGATGAGGAAGCGCAGCCGGTCCTTGCGCCGTGCCGGGTCGAAACCGGGCCTCGCGTCGGCGAGGACGTCGTACAGCCGCGGGCCGGCGAAGCGGTGGTGCTGGATGCCGCTGGTCGCGCACTCGAAGCTGACGTCCACCCGGTGCTGCGGCCAGCGGAGCAGGTCCGGCACGGTCAGCCGGACGGGCCGGGCCAGATCGCCGGTCAGGGCGAGTACCGCGAGCGTCACCGGTGAACACCTCCCGCAGCACCGTACCCACCCGAACCCGCCGCGCAAACGCACATGCAAGCTACAAGTCACAAGTTCGCAGCTCATGCGATGCGACAGGAGACTTACAGCTGGCAGATGCGGCAGTATCATCGCCGTCACGCCTGGTTGAGCCGGTCGTGACAGGGCGCGACAGTTGTTCCACAGAGCTTGAAGAACCCGAGGAGTAGAACCGTGATGACCCGTTCCGTGCGCCGGACCCGGCGGATGCTGCAGGTGGCCGGTGCGGGAGCCGCCGCCCTGATGGCACTCAGCGCCTGCTCCTCCTCGTCCGACTCGGACAAGTCCAAGGACACCTCCGCCTCGTCGGGGTCGTCGGCCTCCCCGAAACTGTCCGGCGACGTCACCGTGTTCGCGGCCGCCTCGCTGCAGGAGAGCTTCACGACCCTGGGCAAGGAGTTCGAGAAGCAGCACCCGGGCACCAAGGTCAACTTCAACTTCGGCGGCAGCGACACCCTGGCCGCCAGCATCACCGGCGGCGCCCCGGCGGACGTCTTCGCCGCCGCCAGCCCCAAGACGATGAAGATCGTCACGGCCAAGAACGACGCGGTCGGCACCCCGGCCACCTTCGTCCGCAACCAGCTGGAGATCGCCACCCTGCCGGGCAACCCGCACAAGGTGGCCTCCCTGAAGGACCTCACCAAGTCCGGCCTGAAGGTCGTGCTGTGCGACAAGACCGTGCCGTGCGGCGCCGCCGCGCAGAAAGCCCTGGACGCCAGCGGCCTGAAGCTCACCCCGGCCTCCTACGAGCAGGACGTCAAGGGCGCCCTGAACAAGGTGGAGCTGAAGGAGGCCGACGCCGCGGTCGTCTACAAGACCGATGTGCACGCCGCAGGTGACAAGGTGGCGGGCGTGGAGTTCCCCGAGTCGTCGAAGGCGATCAACGACTACCCGATCGTCCTGCTGAAGAACGCGCCGAACGCCGAAGCGGCCAAGGCGTTCATGGCCCTCGTGCAGTCCGCCGAAGGCCAGAAGGTGCTGAGCCAGGCCGGCTTCCTCAAGCCGTGACCTCGCTCGACGAACCCGGCGCCGCGGCCGGCCCCCGCACGGGCCCGCCGCGGCGCCGTCGCGTCGGCACGGGGGGCCGGGGCAGGGTGCCGTTGCCGCTGCTGCTGCCTGGCCTGGTGGCGCTGGCCTTCCTGCTGCTGCCGCTGCTCGCGCTGCTCGTCCGGGCGCCCTGGGGCAGCCTGCCGGACCAGCTGTCCAGCACCGAGGTGTGGCAGGCACTGCAGCTGTCGCTGGTCACCGCCACCGCGGCGACCGCGGTGAGTCTCGTCCTGGGCGTGCCACTGGCCTGGCTGCTGGCCCGCACGGACTTCCCCGGCCGGGGGTTCCTGCGGGCCCTGGTGACCCTGCCGCTCGTGCTGCCGCCGGTGGTCGGCGGTGTCGCCCTGCTGCTGGCGCTCGGCCGCAACGGAGTGATCGGCAAGTTCCTGGACTCCTGGTTCGGGATCACCCTCCCGTTCACCACCACCGGCGTCGTGATCGCCGAGGCCTTCGTCGCCATGCCGTTCCTCGTCATCAGCGTCGAGGGCACCCTGCGCGCGGCCGACCCGCGCTTCGAGGAGGCGGCGACCACGCTCGGCGCGTCCCGCTTCACCGCGTTCCGCCGGGTCACCCTGCCGCTGATCGCGCCCGGCGTCGCCGCGGGGTCGGTGCTGGCCTGGGCGCGTGCGCTCGGCGAGTTCGGCGCGACGATCACCTTCGCGGGCAACTTCCCCGGCCGCACCCAGACCATGCCCCTGGCGGTCTACCTGGCGCTGCAGAACGATCCCGACGCCGCGATCTCGCTCAGCCTGGTCCTGCTGGCGGTGTCGATCGCGGTGCTGGCCGGGCTCCGGGACCGCTGGATGACGGGAGCGTGACCGTGGCCGCCGGACCGGGGCGTGTGCCAACGTACAGACCCATGACCGACATCGACGCCCCCCGAACCGACCTGCGGAAAGCGGGCGACGAGGGACTCGACGCCCACCTCGTCGTCGACCGCGGCTCCTTCCGGCTGGACGTGACCCTGACCGCGGCCCCCGGGGACGTCGTCGCCCTCCTCGGCCCCAACGGCGCGGGCAAGACCACCGCCCTGCGCGCCCTGGCCGGTCTCGCCCCGCTCACCGACGGCCATCTGCGCCTGGACGGAACCGCGCTGGAGCGCACTCCCCCGGAGTCCCGCCCGGTCGGTGTGGTCTTCCAGGACTACCTGCTCTTCCCGCATCTGTCCGCACTGGAGAACGTGGCCTTCGGACCGCGCTGCCAGGGCGTGCCCAAGGCCGAGGCACGCACCCAGGCCGCCGCGTGGCTGGACCGGATGGGTCTGGCCGCTCACGCCGGCGCCAAGCCCCGCCGGCTCTCCGGCGGACAGGCCCAGCGCGTGGCCCTCGCCCGCGCCCTGGCCACCCGCCCCCGGCTGCTGCTCCTGGACGAGCCGCTGGCCGCCCTGGACGCCCGTACGCGGCTGGATGTCCGTGCCCAACTGCGCCGCCACCTGGCCGAGTTCGAGGCGGTCGCCGTCCTCGTCACACACGATCCGCTGGACGCCATGGTGCTCGCGGACCGGCTGGTGGTCATCGAGCACGGGCAGGTCGTCCAGGAGGGCACCCCGGCCGACATCGCCCGCCGTCCGCGCACGGACTACATCGCCCACCTCGTCGGCCTCAACCTCTACCGGGGCCAGGCGCAGGGGCACACGGTACGGCTCGACACGGGTCCCGCGATCACCATCACGGAAGACCTGACCGGGCCGGTCTTCGTGGCGTTCCCGCCGAGCGCGGTGACCCTGTTCCGGGACCGGCCCACCGGTGCCAGCGCCCGCAATCTCTGGCGCTGCGAGGTGACCGGCCTGGAGACCCACGGCGACCAGATCCGCGCCGCCCTCGGCGGGGAACTGCCCCTCGCCGCCGACCTCACCACGGTCGCCGCCGCCGAACTGGAACTGTCTCCCGGCGCTGCCGTCTGGGCGACGGTCAAAGCGACGCAGACACACGCATACCCGGCCTGACCGGGCGGGCGCCCTACCGTGGGTGCCCATGACCCTGAGCATCCGCAACCAGCTTCCCGGCACGGTCACGGCGATCCAGCCGGGCGAGGCCATGGCCACCGTCAAGATCCGTCTCGACGGTGGCCAGGACCTGACCGCGGCCATCACCCTGGACGCCGTCCGAGACCTCGGCCTGTCCGAGGGCGCCACGGTACGGGCCCTGGTGAAGTCCACCGAGGTCTCCCTCGCCACCGCGCCGATCGACCGCGTCTCGATCCGCAACCAACTGCCGGGCACCGTCACCGGCATCGCCTCCGGCGCCGCGATGGCCACCGTGAGGATCTCGATCGACGGCGGCTCGGTGACCTCGGCCATCACCAAGGAGTCGGCCACAGATCTCGGACTCTCCACCGGCTCCCCCGTGGTCGCCCTGATCAAGTCCACCGAGGTGGCGCTGGCGACGGTCTGACACGGCGAGGGCCCCGCCCGGAAACCGGACGGGGCCCTTCACGTCACCGCTCGCTCAGTCCTCGTACGCGTCCAACGGCGGGCAGGAGCACACCAGGTTGCGGTCGCCGAAGGCCTGGTCGATACGGCGCACCGGCGGCCAGTACTTGTCGGCGGCCGAGACTCCGGCCGGAAAGACCGCTTCCTCGCGGCTGTAGGAGTGCGCCCACTCGCCGCCGAGCGCGGCAGCGGTGTGCGGGGCGCCCCGCAGCGGGTTGTCCTCCGCGGGCCACTCGCCCGAGCCGACCTTCTCGATCTCCGCGCGGATGGCGATCATCGCCTCGCAGAAGCGGTCCAGCTCGGTGATGTCCTCCGACTCGGTCGGCTCGATCATCAGCGTGCCGGCGACCGGGAAGGACATGGTCGGCGCGTGGAAGCCGTAGTCGATCAGCCGCTTGGCCACGTCGTCCACGCTGACGCCGGTCGCCTTGGTCAGCGGGCGCAGGTCGATGATGCACTCGTGCGCGACCAGGGAGCCGGGGCCGGTGTAGAGCACCGGGTAGTGCGGCTCCAGACGCTTGGCCACGTAGTTCGCCGAGAGCACGGCGACCTGGGTGGCCCGCTTGAGGCCCTCGCCGCCCATCAGCCGGACGTACGCCCAGGAGATGGGCAGGATGCCCGCGGAGCCCCAGGGAGCGGCCGAGATCGGGCCGACCCCGGTCTCCGGGCCCGCGGCCGGCTGCAGCGGGTGGTTCGGCAGGTACGGCGCGAGGTGCGCGCGGACTCCGACCGGGCCGACGCCGGGGCCGCCGCCGCCGTGCGGGATGCAGAAGGTCTTGTGCAGGTTCAGGTGCGAGACGTCGCCGCCGAAGTGGCCCGGCTTGGCGAGGCCGACCAGGGCGTTGAGGTTGGCGCCGTCGACGTACACCTGGCCGCCGGCCTCGTGCACCTGAGCGCAGATGTCGGCGACGTGCTCCTCGAAGACACCGTGCGTCGACGGGTAGGTGATCATCAGCACCGACAGCTCGTCACGGTACTGCTCGATCTTCGCCCGCAGGTCCTCGACGTCGATCTCGCCGTCCTCGGCGGTCTTGACGACGACGACCTTCATGCCGGCCATCACGGCGCTGGCCGCGTTGGTGCCGTGCGCGGAGGACGGGATGAGGCACACGGTGCGCTGCTCGTCGCCGGCCGCGCGGTGGTAGCCGCGTACGGCCAGCAGACCGGCCAGCTCGCCCTGGGAGCCGGCGTTCGGCTGCAGCGAGACCTTGTCGTAGCCGGTGACCTCGGCGAGACGTTCCTCCAGCTCGCGGATGAGCGTGAGGTAGCCCTGCGCCTGCTCGGCCGGGGCGAAGGGGTGCAGCTGCCCGAACTCGGGCCAGGTGACCGGCTCCATCTCCGTGGTCGCGTTGAGCTTCATGGTGCAGGAGCCCAGCGGGATCATGCCGCGGTCGAGCGCGTAGTCGCGGTCGGCCAGCTTGCGCAGGTAGCGCAGCATCGCGGTCTCGGAGCGGTGCTGGTGGAAGACCGGGTGGGTGAGAAGGGCGTCGGTGCGCAGCAGCGCCTCGGGAAGGGCGTCCTCGGCGGTCGCGTCCAGCGCCTCGATGTCGCCCTCGACACCGAAGGCGGACCAGACGGTGCCCAGCTGGGCCCGCGTGGTGGTCTCGTCGCAGGCCAGGGAGACGTGGTCGGCGTCGACCAGGTGGAGGTTGACCCCGCCCTGCCGGGCGGCGGCGACGATCTCGGCGGCCTTGCCGGGCACGCGCGCGGTGAGGGTGTCGAAGAAGGCGCCGTGCACGATCTCGACACCGCCGGCCCGCAGACCCTCGGCGAGGACCGTCGCGTAGCGGTGCGTGCGGCGGGCGATGGTCTTCAGGCCCTCCGCGCCGTGGTAGACGGCGTACATGCCGGCCATCACGGCGAGCAGCACCTGCGCGGTGCAGATGTTGCTGGTCGCCTTCTCCCGGCGGATGTGCTGCTCACGGGTCTGCAGCGCGAGCCGGTAGGCCTTGTTGCCGTCGGCGTCGACGGAGACGCCCACGAGGCGGCCGGGCAGGCTGCGCGCGAACTTCTCGTGCACCGCCATGTAGCCCGCGTGCGGACCGCCGAAGCCCATCGGGACGCCGAAGCGCTGGGTCGTGCCGATCGCGATGTCCGCGCCCAGCTCGCCCGGCGAGACCAGCAGGGTCAGCGCGAGCAGGTCGGCGGCGACGGTGACCAGGGCGCCCAGCTCGTGCGCCTGGTCGATGAGCGGCTTGATGTCGCGTACGGCACCGGAGGCGCCCGGGTACTGGATCAGCACGCCGTTGATCTCACGCGCGGCGATCTCGGCCGGAATGCCCTCGCCGAGGTCGGCGACGACGACCTCGACACCGGTGGGCTCGGCCCGGGTCCGTATGACGGCGACGGTCTGCGGCAGGGCGTCCGCGTCGACCAGGAACAGGCCCTTCTTGTTCTTGCCCATGCGCCGGGACAGCGCCATCGCCTCGGCGGCGGCCGTTCCCTCGTCGAGCAGGGAGGCACCGGAGGTGGGCAGTCCGGTGAGGTCGGCGACCACCGTCTGGAAGTTCAGCAGGGCTTCGAGCCGCCCCTGGGAGATCTCCGGCTGGTACGGCGTGTAGGCCGTGTACCAGGCGGGGTTCTCCATGACGTTGCGCAGGATGACGGGCGGCGTGAACGTGCCGTAGTACCCCAGGCCGATCATCGAACCGAGGACCTGATTGCGGTCGGCGAGCGAACGCAGCTCGGCCAGCACCTCGGCCTCGGTGCGGGCGCCCGGCAGGTCGAGGGCGTCGGCGTTCTTGATGACGTCCGGGACTGCCGCGGCGGTCAGCTCGTCCAGCGAGCCGTAGCCGACGTGCGCGAGCATCTTGGCCCGCGCCTCATGGTCGGGCCCGATGTGACGCTGCTCGAAGGGGATGCCCGCTTCGAGCTCCGAGAGCGGAATGCGATGGGCGGTCATGGCGGAGGCCTCCTGGTCTGACGCGACCTTCGAAGGGCACCACGGCGCGGGTGCCCGGACGGCCTCCCCCTCTGTCATCTGACCTGAGAGCTTCACCGGGGCCCGAAGATCCCGGCTTTCACCGTCGGTGAGAGCGGAAGTCGTCGACCCCCGCCCTGCTTTCCAGAGTGACCTCGTCCGTGCGGTACGTGAGCCTGAGAGATTCCGGGGAGGAGTTGCTCCTTCGGCGCCTCCGAGATGATCGGAGGACTCTCCCGCACGGGGTCAGCAGCCGCTGTCAGCGTACCAGCGAGGTCAACGCCCGAGCCCTCGAGTGGCCGCCTCCTTGAATGTGCTCTTTTGTAGTGCTTACGGATGAGTTGCGACCAAGTTGAGGGAGAGGGACCGTGCAGACCGACATCGATCCGCGCAACCTGATCGGCCGCAAGGCGTTCGACCGCAGCGGCACCAAGATCGGCACCATCGACGAGGTCTATCTCGACGATGCGACCGGCGTACCCGAGTGGGCGGCCATACGCACCGGCCTGTTCAGCCGGGACGCTTTCGTCCCCCTGGAGCCGAGCGAACTGGTCGAGGGAACCCTCCACGTCCCCTTCGACCGAGCCCTGATCAAGGACGCCCCCGACTTCGGCGTGGGCCGCCACCTCTCCCCCGAACAGGAACTCCAGCTCTACCACCACTACGGCCTGGACGTCGCCGCCCCACCTCCGTCGGTCCCCGATCGCGATTTCGGCAAACTGGCGGGGTCTGGCTCGGAGGAGGCCTGACCGGGAGACTCCGCCGGGGCCCGGGGGGAGGCCCCGGGTGCGTCACCGCTCGGCGGACCGGGACGGACGGGCGGGCAGGCAGCGACAGGGCCCGGAACCAACGGCAACGGCTCGGCGGACTCCAGCGCCGGATCGCCGACAGAAAGCGTCCGCACCCTGCCCGGAGGGGACTGCGGCGTCTCGAACCGCACCGTCACCCGGCCCAGCCCGCTCCCCTGCACCCACCCATGGCCGTACTCACCGTGCCGCACGTCCTGGCCGGCCCGCCACTGCCGCTCGGCGGGTTCCGGTTCCCGCGCGACGGCCTCGGCGACGACACCCTCCGCCTCCTGCGCCACCCGCACGGGTTCTGCCTGCGCGAAAAGGTCCTCCTGCGTGTAGTCGGCGAGCCCGGTCACACCCACGCCGAGGAGGCGTACCCCGCCCGTGGTGTCCACGGAGTCCAGCAGTCGCGCGGCCGCCTCACGGACCACCGCCGCATCGTCCGTAGGCCCTCTGAGCGTCTCGGAGCGGGTCAGGGTCGAGAAGTCGTACCGACGCACCTTCAGTACGATCGTCCGCCCGGACAGGCCGGCCCCGCGCAGCCGCCCCACGCACCGGTCGGCCAGCCGCTGCACCTCCAGCCCCACCCGCACCCGGTCGTGGATGTCCACGTCGTAGGTGTCCTCGACCGACACCGACTTCGCCTCGCGCTCCGCCACCACGGGCCGCTCGTCATGAGCCAGGGCCATGGCGTACAGCGCATGGCCGTGGGCCTTGCCGAGCAGCCGCACCAGCTCGTCCTCGCCCGCCTCGGCGAGCTCCTCGACCGTGTGGATCCCGGCCCTGCGCAGATGGTCCCCGGTCGCCGGCCCGACCCCGGGCAGCGTCCGCACCGGCAGCGGCCCCAGCAGCGCCCGCTCGGACCCCGGGTCGATGAGCACCAGACCGTCCGGCTTGGCCTGCTCGGAGGCGATCTTGGCGAGCATCTTGGAGGCGGCGAGCCCCACCGAGCCGGTGAGCCCGGTGACCTCCCGGATGTCGGCGCGCAGCCTGATCCCGACCAGCCTCGCCGACTCCTCGTCCCAGGCCGTCCCGCCGGCCTCCAGGTCCACGAACGCCTCGTCCAGGCTGAGCGGCTCCACCAGCGGCGACAGCTCCCGCAGCAACGCCATCACCTGCTCGCTGATCGCCCGGTACAGCGCGAAGCGCGGCACCAGATACGCGGCGTTGGGTGCCAGCCGACGCGCCTGGGCCATGGGCATCGCCGAGTGGACCCCGAAGGCCCGCGCCTCGTACGACGCGGTGGCCACCACCCCGCGAGGCCCAAGGCCGCCCACGACGACCGCCTTCCCGCGCAGGCTCGGCTTGGAGGCCTGTTCCACTGAGGCGTAGAAGGCATCCATGTCGAGATGGAGGATCGTGGGCGCGTGTCTCACATCTCCGATGCTGCACCACGGCACTGACAATGCCCCGGCGCGGGGCGCCCCGCCGTGTGCGAGGCGCCGGGGTGCGGGCGGTCAGACCGCTCGGTTGCGACGCCGCGCCAGCTCGTCCGCCGGATTGTGGCCGACGAGGGTCTCGCCGGTGTCGATGCGCTCGCCGTGCAGCTGGGAGAGCGCGCTTTCCACGTCCCGCCACACCACGCCGACAGCGATCCCGAAGATGCCCTGACCGCCCTGGAGCAGGGCGTGGACCTCGTCCGGCGAGGTGCACTCGTAGACCGTGGCGCCGTCGCTCATCAGCGTCATCCGCTCCAGGTCGCAGAAACCGCGTTCTCTGAGGTGCTGCACGGCCGTGCGGATGTTCTGCAGCGAGACCCCGGTGTCCAGGAACCTCTTCACGATCTTCAGGACGACCACGTCCCGGAAGCTGTACAGCCGCTGCGTGCCGGACCCGTGGGCGGGCCGCACGCTCGGCTCGACCAGGCCGGTGCGCGCCCAGTAGTCGAGCTGCCGGTAGGTGATCCCCGCGGCCGCGCAGGCCGTGGGCCCGCGATAGCCGATCTCTTCCGACGCCATGGACGCCGCCCCTCCGCCGTTCGGCACCACCGTAGGCCGCTGCGAAGCGTGGTCGACCGCGCTGCTCGGTTGGGGGTACCCCCGATTCACTCGCAGCTGAGAGCTAGGGGGAGGGCACGGACCGCTCCCCCCGAACCCGCGTCCGGGGGCACCCCCAGCCGTACCGTCGCCGCTGGTTCTCACGCCGACCTCCGTCCTTGACCTGCCTTCACGACGGTAGGCAGTCACCAGGGGTGCGTCAACGATCGCCACACTCGGCACGCCGAGTGATAATCACCCAAGGAGTGGTTTCCCGTGTCCCACCGCGGGGAAAGGCTAGCCGAATGCGCTGGCCGGGGACCGTAGGACGCTCTCAATGGCCGGTGGCAATTGCCCGGGCGACGAGCGTCGGCGCGCACCGGCCGCGCGCGCTCACTGGCTGCTGGTGCCGAAGTCCTCGGGCGAGATCTGGTCGAGGAACTCGCGGAACTTCTCCACCTCGTCCTCCTGCTCGTCCGGGATGGCGATGCCGGCGTCGTCCAGCACCGTGTCACTGCCGTAGATCGGCGTTCCGGTGCGCAGGGCCAGCGCTATGGCATCGGAGGGACGGGCGCTGACCTCGACGCCGCTGGCGAAGACCAGCTCCGCGTAGAAGACGCCTTCACGCAGATCGGTGATGCGTACCTCGGTCAGCTCCTGGCCGACAGCCTCCAGCACGTCCTTGAACAGGTCGTGGGTCAGCGGCCTGGCGGGGGCCATGCCCTGCTGGGCGAACGCGATCGCCGTCGCCTCCCCCGGCCCGATCCAGATGGGGAGGTAGCGGTCGCCTCCCACTTCGCGCAGGAGCACGATCGGTTGGTTGGAGGGCATTTCGACCCGGACACCTACGACATCGAGCTCGTTCACACAGCAACCCTAGGCCGTGCCCGGGACGTTTGGGTAGTCGGGCCGGGAACAGGTGCCCGATCCGGCCGCCCGCGGTCCCGGGCGTTCACGGCAGCCGCACCCCGAGAGCGGTCTGCACCAGTGCCGCGTGCAGCTTCACCGTGAGCGCCGCCAGTTCCTTCGTACGAGCCTCGGCATGAGCCCTGGTCTGGGGGTTGCGGTGGCGCTTCAGCGGGGCCACCACCTGGTCCACGAGTCCCGTCTCACGGTCGACGGCCGCCTTCATCACCCGAAGGTGGCGCGGCTCGATCCCGAACCGGCCCAGCTCGGCGACGAGGGAGGCCACGGTGATCGCCTCGGCGTCGTACGCCCCGTCCTCCAGGGGAGCGATGAGCCCGTACGACTCCCACTCCTTCAGCTCGGCCTCGTCGACGCCCGCCGCCGCCAGCAGCTCGGCCTTGCCCACCCGGGCCACCGTGGGCGCCGGCAGCGACTCTGGAACGTCCTCGCCGGTGCGCTGACGTCCCACGACGGGCAGCTGGACGGCCTCGCCCCGCTCCATGGCGTCCAGGTGCTCGCGGATCACCTTGAGCGGCAGATAGTGGTCCCGCTGCATCCTCAGCACATGGGCCAGGCGCTCGACGTCCCCGGCGCTGAACTTGCGGTACCCCGACGGGGTGCGCTGCGGCTCGATGAGCCCCTCGGACTCCAGGAAGCGGATCTTGGAGATGGTGACTTCGGGGAACTCGTCGCGCAGCCCGTTCAGCACCGTGCCGATGCTCATCAGCCCGCTGTCCCTGGCGGCGGTACCGCTTCCGGCACCGCCGCTCGGTGTTTGAAGCATGGACCTTCCCTGGGGTCCCCCGGACTCGCGGTCCGGGCGCGGGTCAGATGCCCTGCCGGCTCGCGTAGAACACCAGCCGGTACTTGCCGATCTGCACCTCGTCGCCGTTCACCAGCGGGACCTGGTCGATCCGCTCGCGGTTGACGTACGTGCCGTTCAGGCTGCCCACGTCGGCCACGGTGAACGAGCCGTCCGCGGCGCGCCGGAACTCCACGTGCCGGCGCGAGACCGTGACGTCGTCCAGGAAGATGTCGCTCTGCGGGTGGCGGCCGGCCGTGGTCAGGTCGCTGTCCAGCAGGAAGCGGCTGCCCGAGTTCGGGCCGCGGCGCACCACCAGGAGCGCGGAGCCCAGCGGCAGCGCATCCACTGCGGCCTGCGCCTCCGGTGACAGCATCGGCATCTGCGTCTGCCCGGTCACCTCGGAGTCGTAGGCCTCCAGACCCGAGATGGAGATCGTGGACGTCGTCTCCGCGGCACGCTCCGGCGCCACTCCCGGGCGCAGCGGCGCGCCGCAGTTGGAGCAGAACCGGGCGTTCTCCGCATTGCGGTTACCGCACCTCGTACACACCAGGACCGACATGGACGGATCCTCCTGCTGCGGCTGCCCCGCAGGGGCGTTGGACGCGTACGGACCGGAGGGGAATCCTCCGCCCGCACCTGAGGTCGACGGCTGCCCGAAACCTATGCCGCCGGACTGGGCAGGGTCAACCGACGCCCCGCCCTGACCTCCGGAAATGTCACCGCCCGGACCAGCGACCTGGTCCCGGAACAGCGGGCGCTGACCTTCCGCGTCAGGCTGCGCGCGATGCCGGGCGGTCGCGTTGGCGCTGCCCTCTCGCGCGCTCTTGCCGAACAACTTCGCAAACAACTTCACGGGCGATTCCCCTTGACCGAAACAGACCCGCCCGTGGGGCAGGACGAACCCTGATTGCCTTCACCGGCCGAGCCGGACATTCTCACAACGTCCGTATCCACCAAACAGTTTCCACCACGCACCACCCCTTCGATGCGCCGACCCCCCGCAACCTCATGCCCCTGCCCGACGTCCCCCATGCACCGCCGGTTCACTGGGAGGACGACCGAGCGTAGTCAGGCCGCTTCGCCCGTCGCAAGGCGTCGACGACGATCTTGTCCGACTGCTCGACCGTCACCGTGGCCTGCTCCTTCTCCAGCGTCTGCACCACGCCTCCCGGGATGTTGAGCGCGGGCTCCAGATCCTGCGGCTTGCCGATGACCTTGAAACGATAGGGAGCGTTGATCTTGTTCCCGTCGACGGCGACGCTCTTGCCCGAATCCGTGAAGTAGGTGCCCGCGACCACGCGGACCCCGTCGACCTGGATCGCCTCCGCACCCGCCGCGCGCAACTCCTGGATCGTGTCGAGCAGCATGTCCGCCTTGACCGTCCCCTTCGTGTCCTCGATCGTCATCGTGATGCCGGGACCCTGCGCCGCCACGGTGCCCGCCAGAATGCCGAGTTGTTTCTCCTTCTCGGCCGTCTGCTTGCGGGCCTCCGCGGCCTGGTCGGAGCTGCTCTGCAGTTCCGAGCTCTGCTTTTCGAGTCCCTGCTTCTCGTCCTCAAGACGCTGAGTACGCGAATCCAGTTCATCGAGGATGCGAACAAGATCTTCCTGACGTGCGCCACGCAGCGCGCTGTCGCTGTCGCTGTTCGACGCCACCTGCACGGCCAGGCCGAAGCCGAGGCCGAACAACAGCAGCGCGACGATCAGTTGAGCCCGGCTGACGCGCGGCGGCCAGATCCCCTTGACCAGCCGGTCCCGCCCGGTCAGCGGCGCCTGCGCCGGCTGCTCGGAGGCCGGCTCCGGTGCCCGCGCGGGCACCTCCTCCGGCAGTTCCTTGCGCAGCCTGTTCTCCGGCCGCTCGTTCTCTTCGCTCATCGGTCTCACGCCCGGAACACGTGGCGCCGGATCGCCGCGGCGTTGGAGAAGATCCGGATGCCCAGGACCACCACGACACCCGTGGACAGCTGCGCGCCCACGCCCAACTTGTCGCCCAGGAAAACGATCAGGGCGGCGACGACCACGTTCGACAGGAACGACACCACGAAGACCTTGTCGTCGAAGATGCCGTCGAGCATGGCCCGCAGACCGCCGAAGACGGCGTCCAACGCCGCGACCACGGCGATCGGCAGATAAGGCTCGACAACCGCCGGAACCTCGGGCCGGACCAACAGGCCGGCCACGACTCCCACGACGAGGCCCAGTACGGCGATCACGATGTGCCCTTCTCAGTCTTCTCGGTGCTCGGCTGAGCTGTACGTACGATCACACTCGGTGCGGCGGGCAGCCGCAGGTCGCCCGCCGTGGAGATGGTGGCGCGGATACCGAAGTTCTGCTCCAGGGCGTGCAGATACAGACCGTCGGCGCTGTTCTGGAACCTGGTGCTCAAGCGTTCCCCGTCCCCCACCGCCAGCACTGTGTACGGCGGCACCAGCGGCCTGTTGTCGACCAGTATCGCGTCACCCGCGGCCCTGATCGCGGACAGGGCGGTCAGCCGCTGGCCGTTGACGGAGACGGCCTCCGCACCGGATTCCCACAGGCCGTTGACCACCCGTTGCATGTCACGGTCACGCACCCGGCCGGTGTCGGAGAACCCCGAGGTCTCCCGCGGGTTGGTGCCGTCACCACCGGAGCTGGCCTCCTTGGCGTCGTTCACCACGAGCTTGACGCCAGGCCCGTGGACCGCGGTGGCGCCGGACAGAACGCCCACCAGATCCGCCTGCGCACTGCCGCCGCTCGACTTCAGCGCCGCCCGCTGGCGCGCGCTGACGTCGTCACGCAGCGTGTCGACCGTGCCCTCCAGCTTGTCCGCGGCCGCGGTCTCGCTGTCGACGCGGTCGATCAGCTCCTGGTGCTCCTTGGCCACCACGGGCGCCGCAGCCCGCGTCTGTGCCGCACCGACGGTCACGACCAGCGCCGCGAGGACGAGGCCGGCCGCGAGCCCCAGCTTCGCCCGCAGGGTCTTGGGCAACCCGCCCTCGCCCCGGGACCTCTTCCGGGCGGCTGCCTCGGCGTACCCGTCGTCGAGGCTGTGATCCATGACGTTGGTGATCAACGACATGGAGGCGTCCGGGCGGCGCGGCCGCGCGGGGCTGCTCCGAACGGGGGGTTGCTGCGGCATGCCGCACATCGTCGCATGTCGCGCGCAGTTCCTCCGAATGGCCCCTCCGGCGTGCCGGACAGGCCCCCTTGGGGACACTTGTCCGGCACGCACGCGTGCGTGGGTTTTGCCGTCCGGGGCGTGTGCCGCCCGGCCTCCGGCCTACCGTCCCGCGCTGTCCACGACGGCCGACCACTCGTCGAGCAGGGCCTGTGCCGAAGCGTCGTCCGGTCCCTCGGCCCACAGATGGGTGACGGCCTCCGCCGGGTCGGGCAGCACCATCACCCAGCGCCCGTCGGTCTCCACCACCCGCACCCCGTCGGTCGTGTCGACGAAGCGATCCCCGGCGGCCTCGACCACTCGCCGCATGACCAGCCCCTTGACCGCCCAGGGCGTGGCCAGGTCCCGCTTGAGGACGTGCGCCCGCGGGATCCGCGCGTCGATCTGGCTCAGCGTGAGCTGCGTACGCGCCACCAGCCCGATCAGCCGCACGAACGCTGCCGTGCCGTCGTAGACGCTGCTGAACTCGGGGACGATGAACCCGCCCTTGCCGTCACCGCCGAAGATGGTGCCCTCCTCGCCGCCCACGCGCGTGAGGTCGTCGGGCGAGGTGGTCGTCCACTCGACCTGGGTGCCGTGGTAGGCGGCGACCTGTTCCGCGATCCGGGTCGTCGTCACCGGCAGCGCCACGCGGCCGCTGCGCCGCTCCGCGGCCACCAGGTCCAGCATCACCAGGAGGGCGCGGTCGTCCTCGATGATCCGGCCCTTCTCGTCCACGAGCGACAGTCTCTCGCCCACGGGGTCGAACCGGACACCGAACGCGGCCCCCGACGACGCCACTATCTCGCCCAGCCGGACCAGACCGTTGCGCCGCATCTCGCCGGTCTCGGTGGGCCGGGACTCGTCGAGACCGGGGTTGATGGTCAGCGAGTCCACGCCCAGCTTGCCGAGCAGACTCGGCAGCACGAGCCCGGCACTGCCGTTGGAGGCGTCCACGACGACCTTGAGACCGGATTCTGCGATGCCGGTCGTGTCGACATTGCGCAGCAGCGAACCGGTGTACGAATCGAACACGCTCGCCGGGAAGTACAGGTCGCCGATCTCACCGGGGAACGCCCGACGGTACTCCTGTCGCGCGAACACCCGGTCCAGCTTCCGCTGACCGCCCTGCGACAGGTCGGCGCCGTTGCCGTCGAAGAACATGATGTCGACCGAGTCCGGCACACCCGGCGAGGTCCGGATCATGATGCCGCCGGCGCTGCCCCGCGCGGTCTGCTGGCGAGCCACGGGCAGCGGCACGTTCTCCAGGTCGCGTACGTCGATGGCGCTGGCCTGCAGCGCGGAGATGACCGCGCGCTTGAGCGCACGGGCGCCTCGGGAGTGATCGCGTGCCGTGGTGACCGTGGACCCCTTCTTGAGGGTGGTCGCATAGGCGCCGGCCAGCCGTACGGCCAGTTCCGGCGTGATCTCCACATTCAGGATGCCGGACACACCACGGGCGCCGAACAGCTGCGCCTGGCCCCGGGACTCCCAGATGACGGACGTGTTGACGAAAGCGCCGGCCTCGATCGTCTTGAAGGGATAGACCCGGACATTGCCCTGAACGATCGATTCCTCACCGATCAGGCACTCGTCACCGATGACCGCGCCGTCCTCGATCCGCGCCGCCCGCATGATGTCGGTGTTCTTGCCGACGACACAGCCACGCAGATTGCTGTGCTGCCCGACGTACACGTTGTCGTGCACGACGGCCTTGTGCAGAAAGGCTCCGGTCTTGACGACGACATTCGAGCCGACGACCGTGTGCTCGCGGATTTCCGCGCCGGCCTCGACCTTCGCGTAGTCCCCGATGTACAGCGGTCCGCGTAGTACGGCATCCGGGTGCACCTCGGCGCCTTCCGCCACCCACACGCCCGGGGAGATCTCGAAGCCGTCGATGTCGACGTTGACCTTGCCCTCGAGTACGTCGGCCTGGGCCTTCACATAGCTCTCGTGGGTGCCGACGTCCTCCCAGTAGCCCTCGGCGACATAGCCGTAGATCGGCTTGCCCTCCTTCATGAGCTGCGGGAAGACATCACCGGACCAGTCGACCGGAACATCCGCCTCGACGTAGCTGAATACCTCGGGCTCCATGACATAGATGCCCGTATTGACCGTGTCGGAGAAGACCTGACCCCAGGTCGGCTTCTCCAGGAATCGCTCGACCTTGCCTTCCTCGTCGACGATCGTGATGCCGAACTCCAGCGGATTGGGCACCCTGGTCAGACAGACCGTGACCAGCGCGCCCTTCTCCTTGTGGAAATTGATCAGCTCCGTGAGGTCGAAGTCGGTCAGGGCATCCCCGGAGATGACCAGGAAGGCATCGTCCTTCAACGCCTCTTCGGCGTTCTTGACGCTTCCAGCGGTACCGAGTGGCTTCTCCTCATTGGCATACGTGAGCTCCATTCCGAGCTCTTCGCCGTCGCCGAAGTAGTTCTTGACGAGCGATGCCAGGAACTGGACGGTGACAACGGTCTCGGTGAGTCCGTGCCTTTTGAGCAGCCGAAGCACATGCTCCATGATCGGGCGGTTGACCACCGGCAGGAGCGGCTTGGGCATGCTAGAGGTCATGGGGCGCAGGCGAGTGCCTTCGCCCCCGGCCATCACGACGGCCTTCATGTCGGAAGCGTCCTCCTCCAAGAGACGACGGTCTAGCCGACTTCACCCGTTCCGATTGTCCCGCACTTTCCCCCCGCGGGCCATCGTGGCGTCACGTCCGGACAATCGCCGAGCTCAATCGGCCATGGTGTCCGCACGAACCAAACGGCGGACCTGTACCACGTAGAGCACTCCTGCCCACCAGTAGAGGGTTGTACCCCATCCGGCGAACGCCCATCCGAAAACAGCAGCGACTGACGCGATCCACGTGCTTCCGTCGCTGAGGAGCAGCAACGGGAAGGCGTACATCAAGTTGAAGGTGGCGGCCTTCCCGAGGAAGTTCACCTGCGGCGGCGGATACCCGTGCCGGCGGAGGACGCCCACCATCACCAGGAGCATCAGCTCCCGCGCGAGGAGGAGAGCGGTCAGCCAGATCGGGAGGATCTCACGCCAGGTGAGACCGACCAGTGTGGAAAGCACGTACAGCCGGTCGGCGGCAGGGTCGAGAAGTCGGCCGAGGCTGCTGATCTGATTCCAGCGGCGGGCGAGCTTGCCGTCCAGATAGTCACTCACCCCGCTGAAAGCCAGCACGAGGAGAGCCCAGCCGTCGCTGTTGGGGCCCCCGAACTCCGGCCTGAGGATCAACCACAGGAAGAGGGGGACACCGACGAGCCGAGCCATGCTGAGGATGTTGGGGATGGTGAGGACCCGGTCTGTCTGGACGCGGGTCTCCTGGACCTCCACCCGGGGGCCTCCTGTGCGAAACGAGCCAACGATGCCCCCTGACCTTACCCCAACGCAAAAAAGCTCCGGCCCCTGGGCAGTGCCCAAGAGCCGGAGCTGTAAAAGGA
>NZ_KQ948232.1 GCF_001514035.1 Streptomyces yokosukanensis
TCCGATCCGTCCGAAGGTGTTTGCGTCTTTGCTCCGTGGGCGCCTGATGCGAGGGAGGATCTTCCGCGTGGCCGCCCTGGGCCGGAAGATTCTTACGCCGCATTCCCCTGTGCCGCTCGACGCCCGCTGTGCGGGCTCTCCACCGGTCTGCGAGCGTCCGTCGAGGGCGGGGCGCCAGGCTCGGGGCGTGAGCTCCTCGTGGGCGGCACGAGCCCGAGCGGAGCAGCGGACCGCCCGTCGGCGCCCTACCTTCCCCCGAGGGCACCGGCGGGCTTCCTTCGTGCCGCCGTCATCGTCGTAGCAGGTCGTGTGCCGCGCAGTGGAACGGTCCCGCCTCGGGCGGGGCAGGTCGGCACAGAGGAGACGGAAGGACACATCTACGGTGAACAACACGTGGTTCCGGCGCTTCACCACGGTCGCGGGGGTCGGGCCGCGGCTTGTGTGCTTCCCGCACGCGGGGGGCTCCGCGACGGCGTACATGCACCTGGCGCGTACGCTGCCCGCGGACTTCGACGTGCTGTCCGTGCAGTACCCGGGGCGCCAGGACCGGTACGGCGAGGCGCCGTTCACGGACCTGGCTCCGCTCGTCGAGGCGGTGGCCGAGGAGCTGGCCCGCGAACTGGCCGCGGACCCCGGGCGGCCGTACGCCCTGTTCGGCCACAGCATGGGCTCGCTCGTCGCGTTCGAGACGGCCCGGCTGCTCGTCGAGCGCGAACTGCCCGGCCCGCAGCGGCTGTTCCTCTCCGGCCGGGGCGGGGCGCACCTCCCCAACAGCGCCGACTACCACCTCTTCGACGACGCCGACGTGCTGGCCGATGTGCGCGAGCTGGGCGGCACCGATCAGATCATGCTCGACGATCCCGAGATTCTGCGGATGGTGCTGCCGGCGCTGCGCGCCGACTACCGGGCCCTCGGCACCTACCGCTTTGTCGCGGGAGAGCCGCTCACCGCCCCGATCACCGCCCTGACCGGGGACCGCGACCCGATGGTGACGGTCCAGGAGGCTCGGACGTGGCGGGAGCACACCAGCGGCGACTTCGCCCTGAAGGTCTTCCCCGGCGGCCACTTCTACCTCGCCGAGCGGATCGGCCCGGTCGCCGCGGCCGTCACCGAGGGGCTGCTCGCCGGCACCGCGGCTTCCTGAGCGCTCACCGTCGTACGGGTATGGGTACGGCGACCGCACGCACCACGTCCCCGCAGGTCAGCTGCGCGCGGGACTGACGGTGTGTCATTCCCGCAGGGCATCGAGTGCGGTTGCCGTCTCGACCGGCCGGGAAGCCACCCGAATCACCGCCGGTGGCCCGGGCCGGGGGGCTCCTCGGCCCGGGGAAGGCCGGCGATGAGCAGGTCGAGGGCGAATTCGAACCGCTGGTCGAAGCTGTCGGGGCCGACGTACGGCAGGACCTCGGCCAGGGCCGGGTAGCTGTCGGCCGCGACCTGGTCCGGCAGGAGGGCCGGTGCGGTTTCCTGGGCGGCCTGCTGCTCCTGGGTGAGGCCCAGGGTCAGGTAGAAGATCGTCCAGTGGGTCCACGCGGCCGTGCGCCGCGAGTGGCCGGCCGCCAGCAGGGTCGCGACCACGGTGTCGGCGTAGCGCAGCGTGCGGGGCTCGGCCGCGAAGACGCCCGCGACCATCCTGGCGGCGTCGCGGTGGGAGAGCAGTGCCGTGCGGCAGCGGCGGCTCAGTTCCTTGAGGCGGTCGGGGAAGGTCTCGGGCAGCGGCTCGTCGAGACAGTGCGCGAGGAGTTCGTCGGAGGCCAGTTCGAGCAGGCGGCCCTTGCTGGAGGCGTGCCAGCGGACGGTGTTGTGCTGCACGCCGAGCCGGGCCGCGACGGCGCGCATGGTCACGCCGTCCAGCCCGTCCTCGTCGAGGACTGCCAGCGTGGCGGCGACGATCTCGCCCCGTGTCGTACCCATCCGATGCCCCTCTCCGGTCGGCTTCCGCGCCCTGTTGTGAAGCCCCTGCCGTCCAACCCCTGTTGTCCAATGGACAATTCTAGGGCATGCTCACTCTTGTCCAACGGACAAGAGTGAGAGGAAGTGATGGTCATGCTCGACGTGCTCATCGCCGGGGCGGGCCCGGTGGGGCTCTGGCTGGCCGCGGAGTTGCGCCTGCACGGGGTGGAGGTGACCGTCGTGGAACGCCGGGCGGCACCGGACGGACGGTCGCGCGCGGTCGGCATGCAGGCCGGCACGCTGGACACCTTCGCCACCCGCGGACTCGCGCAGCGGTTCATCGAACGGGGCAACCCGGTGCCGACCGGCCACTTCGGGGCGGCGACCACCAGGCTGGACTTCTCCACGGTCGGAGCGGTGCACCCGTTCATGCTGGCGCTCGGTCAGTCCGTCACCGAACAGCTCCTGGAGGAGCACGCGGTCGCCGTGGGCGCCCGGGTGCAGCGCGGGGAGGAGGTCGTCTCGCTCACCCAGGGGCCGGACGCCGTCGAGGTGGTGGTCCGGTCCGGCCGCAGCCACCGGACCGTGCGGGCCCGCTGGGTGGTGGGCTGCGACGGCACCCGCAGCGCGGTGCGCCAGGCGGCCGGCATCGACTTCCCCGGTCAGGACACCACGCTGACCGGGTGGCTCGCCGACGTCGAGCTCGACGACCCGCCCACCGCACCGCTCTCCGCCACCGGACCGGCCGGTTCGTTCCTGGTGGCCCCGATCGGCGACGGCGTCCACCGGCTGGCGGGCCTCTCCACGGCCACCATGCACCGCGGCGCCGGTGAACCGCTGACTCTGGAGGAGGTGCGCGAGCAGACCCGCGCGCTCCTGGGGCGGGACCTGGCCATCCGCAACCCCCGGTGGCTGTCGCGCTACGGCAACGCCACCCGCCAGGCCGCGCGGTACCGGGACGGACGGGTGCTGGTGGCCGGGGACGCGGCGCACATGTTCTTCCCGGCCGGTGGCCAGGGCATGAACGTCGGCATCCAGGACGCCACCAACCTGGGCTGGAAGCTGGCCGCCACCCTCCAAGGCCGTGCGCCCGACGGACTGCTCGACAGCTACGACACGGAGCGCCGGCCGGCCGGCCGCGCCGTCATCGACAACACCCGTGCGCAGCTCGCCCTGTTCGCGGCGGCGAGCCCGGAGCAGATCGCGCTGCGCGAGGTCTGGTCCGCCGCGCTGGCCGAACCGCGGACCAACCGCCAGTGGGCCCGCAGGATCGCCGGTTTCGACGACCCGCTCCCCGCCGACGCCGCACCCGGCGCGCACCCGCTGGACGGCACGCGACTGGCCGGCCTCGCCCTGGACACGGCCGAGGCACCCACCGCCCACCCGTTGATGCACCACGGCCGGCCGCTGCTGCTGGACCTCGGCGGGACGCGGACGCCGTGTTCCGCGGGCGGTGTGGAGCAGCGGGCGGCGACCGTCGACACCGAGGCGTCGGACGGGATCTGGCGGGACGTCACCGCCGTGCTCATCCGACCGGACGCCCGGATCGCCTGGGCCGGCACCGACACCGACCCGCAGCGCCGGGCCGCTAAGTGCCGCACCGCCCTGCGCACCCTGTGCCGCTGAGCGCGCTCGGTGAGCCCACCCGCCGGACAGCGCCGGCCCACCAGTGGGTGGGCCGGTGCTTCCCGCGTTCCCCTGCAAACGCCGAGGCCGCCCTGAGTGCTAGGCCTGCTCCCAGGAGACCGGCAGGCTGTGGACGCCGTAGACGTTCTCGCGGGTGCGGATGCTGATCTCCTCGTCCGACGCGGCCAGCCGCAGGGACGGGAAGCGCTCCAGCAGCGCGGGGATGGCGACCTGCATCTCCGTGCGGGCGAGCTGCTGTCCGAGGCACTGGTGGACACCGTGCGAGAAGGCCAGGTGGCCGGTGGGCCTGCGGCGCAGGTCGAGCCGGTCCGGGTCGGGGTACTTCTTGGGGTCCCGGTTGCCCACCGCGAGGGAGGACACGACCGTCTCCCCCGCCTTGACGATCTCGCCGCCCAGCTCGACGTCCTCCAGCGCGGTCCGGAACGACATGTCCGCCACGGTCAGATAGCGCAGAAGCTCCTCCACCGCGTCGTTGATCAGGGTGGGGTCCTCCCGCAGCGCGGCGAGCTGGTCGGGGTGGGAGAACAGCACCCACATCCCGGTCGCGATCATGTTGGCCGTCGTGTCCATCCCGGCGAACAGCAGGTACAGGCAGAAGCCCACGACCTCGTCGAGGGCCAGCTCCGTGGCGGCCAGGTCGCTGATCATGTCGTCCGTCGGGTTCGCCCGCTTCTCCGCGACCAGGCCGGTGAGGAACTCCTGGATCCCCGAGATGGCGGCGCCCCGCTCCTCGAGGCCGGCGTCCCAGCTCTGCACGGTGCGGGCCTGCCGGTGGAACTCGCCGCGGCGGTCGTCCGGGATGGCCAGCAGTTCACAGATCGTCAGATACGGAATGGCCTCCGCGAACACCTTCATCAGGTCCACGGGCGGAGTCAGCTTCTCCATGGCGTCCAGATGCCTGGTCGTCATCTTCTCGATGCGCTCGGTCAGCTGCCGCATGCGCCGCACGGTGAACAGGCCGGCCACCGCCCGGCGCAGGCGGGTGTGATCCGGCGGGTCGATCCCCGAAGGGTCGCCGGGCCCCGCCGGCGGCATGGTGTCCCCCTCTCCGAGGAAGGGGAAGGGGAGGTGCCACAGCTCCTGGCGGGAGCTGAACCGCTGGTGATCGGCGAGCACGCTCCGAATCAGCTCGTAGTCGGTGAGGATCCAGGCGTGGTGGCCGTCCGGCAGGTCGACCCGGTGAATCGGGGCGGACTCCTGCAGTTCCCGCCACGCCGGGGAGGGAGCGACGGGGCTTTCCTGAGTGCGCGTCGAGGGTTGCAATATCAGATCGATCATCTGCTCGGTCACTCGTACACCCTCCATGGCAACGGTGTCGTGGGCGGCGGTCGAAGGGGACTTCGCCTGTGGGAACAGTGCAGCAATCTAGCTTCGGGGCCGCGGCGGCTCCCGATTCTGGACCGGGGGTGCGACGCCGGTCGAGCGGATCTGAGGTCGCGGCGGTTCCGGGGCGTGCATCGGATTCGGCCGACGACCGAGCCCAGGTTGGCGCGAAGTCGATGGTTGACCTTGACCTAGGGTCATGGTGGACGCTGCTTCCATGACCAGTTCTACTGCCTCGGCCTGGACCGGCATGGTCCCTGTCGACGACACTGCCCTGGCCGTCAGCGACACGCGAGGCCCCGGCCGTCCGGTCGTGTATCTGAACGGCTCCTACTCCAGCCAGCGGCCCTGGCGGCCCGTGATCTCCGAACTGGGCACCGGATGGCGGCACATCACGTTCGACGAGCGGGCCCGCGGCCGGTCGAAGCGGTCGGCGGACTACTCCTTCGAGGCGTGTGTCCGAGACGTCGACGCCGTGCTGGAGGCGACGGGGGTGGACCGGCCGCTGCTCGTCGGCTGGTCCTACGGCGCGGCGGTGGCGGTGCACTGGGCCGACCGGAATCCGGACCGTGTCCTCGGGGTGGTGTCCGTGGACGGCGCCGTTCCCTACGGTCTGACCGGAGAGGCGGGCCGGGAGCGGATCCGGCGTCAGTTCCGCCAGATGCGGTTGCTGCTGCCGCTGGTGCGCCCGCTGGGCATGGCCGCGCGGATGACCGTCGACCAGCACGCCGATGTCAATATCGAGATCAACGAGATCGCCGCCGCCATCGAGCCGGTCCTCGACCGCCTGACCTGTCCGGTGCGGTACGTCCTCGCCACGGGTGCCAGTCTCGGCGGGGGCCAGGAGGAGATGGAGCAGATGCGGGCCTCTCTGGATCCGGTGCTCGCCCGGAACCCGAACCTCAAGGTGAGCACGAAGGTCACGAGCAACCACTCGCACATTCTGAGCAAGGACTTCCGGGCCGTCGCCGCGGCCGTGCGGGAGACCGCGGCCGCTCACGACCAAAGGGCCCGCTGAGCAGATGGTGTACGGACTCACGATCGGTCAGGCGGCCGTGTTCGCCGACATCACGGTGAAGACCGTGCGCCACTACCACCGGCTCGGCCTGGTCGACGAACCGGAACGCGACGGCTCCGGATACCGCCGGTACGGCTCGTCCCACATGGTACGGCTGGTCCAGGTCCGCACGCTCGCCGGCGCGGGTGTGCCGCTGGCCGAGATCGGTGACCTGCTCGACGCCGATCCCGAGCGGTTCGCCGGTGCCCTCGTCGACGTGGAACGGCGGCTCACCGAGCGGATCGAGGAGCTGATCGCGCGGCGCGCGGTGCTGCACCGGCTCGCCGCCGGCGACCGGCTCCTGCTGCCCGAGCGCGCCTGCACGGCCCTGGACCGGTTCGCCGAACTCGGCTTCAGCGCCGACTACGTGGCCATGCAGCAGGAGGCCCTGATCCTGGCCCGGGCCCTGGTGCCGGAGGTCTTCGACAGCTTTCTGGTCCAGATCGAGCGCCAGCTCGGCGACCCGGAGTACGTCGAGCTGATGAAGTGCTCCCTGGACGCCGAGTCGTGGGATCCGGACGACCCGCGGCTCGCGCAGCTCGCGTCCGCCCTGTCCGCGAAGCTGCTGGCCGATCGCGAACTGCTCGCGATGCCGGCCGAGTTCCGGGCCAGACCCGACGCCGCCACCCGCTACGGGGTGATCAACCACCACCGGGACGACCAGGCGCCGGCCGCCGCCCGGCTGACCGAGCTGCTGGAGGCGAACCTGCGCGCGGCCGGTGTCGACATCCCGCACCAGTGACGGCCGGCCGCCCGGCAGGCCCGGTCGGGGCGATCGACGCCCGCGCCGGGGGCCTGCCTTCGGGTGCCGCGCGGGCGAGCGGCGGACGGCGTTCACAGGACGGCGCCGTCCCTCGTCCTCCTGCGCAGCGTCGGCCTGCTGGACTGGGCGAGGTCCTTCCACATGTCCGACAGACCGATGATGGTGCGTGCCGCGAACAGCTGGCGGATCGACACCTCCTGGTGCAGCTCCGCCCGGATCAGGCCGACCAGCCTGATCGCCCGCAGCGAGTTGCCGCCGAGGTCGAAGAAGTCCTCGTCGATGCCCACCCGGTTCAGTTCCAGTACGTCGGCGAAGGCCGCGGCCAGCACCCGCTCGGTGTCGTTGCGCGGTGCCCGGTACGTGCCGTCGTCGAACTCGGGCTCCGGCAGCCGGGCCCGGTCCACCCTCCCGTTCTCCGTCACCGGCAGGCGTTCCAGCACCGTGAACACCGACGGCACCGCGGACTCCGGCAGCCGCCCGGCGGCGAACCGGCGCAGCTCCTCACCCGGGACGGCCCGGCCGGCGACCGGGACCGCGTAGGCCACCAGCCGCTGCCGGCCCGAGCCGTCCTGCCTGACGACCACCGCCGCCCCCGCCAGCCCGGCGTACTCGGACAGCGCCTCCTCGACCTCGGCCGGCTCGACCCGGACGCCGCGGACATCCAGCTGGGCGTCGGCCCGGCCCACGTACTCCAGCCGGCCGTCGCCGCCCCAGCGCACCCGGTCTCCGGTCCGGTGCATGAGCCCGCCGTCCGGGCCGAACGGGCAGGGCACGAAGCGCTGCGCGGTCCGCCCTGGGCGCCCGGGGTAGCCACGGGCGACGCCGGGCCCGGCCACGTACAGCTCTCCGGTCACGCCGACGGGGACGGGGGCCAGTCCCGGCCCGAGCACATAGAGGGCGGTGTGGTCCATCGGGCGGCCGAGCGCACCGGCGCGGGGCGCCGGTGCGTGTGCGGCCAGGCGGTGGCATGCGGTGAACACGGTCGTCTCCGTCGTACCGTGACCGCTGACGATCGCCAGTTCGGGGCAGGCCTCCCGCACCCGCCGCAGCGCGGTCGCGGGCACCCGGTCGCCGCCGGTCCACACCTCGCGCAGCCCGGCGAGGCACTCGGGGCGCTGCGCCGCGATCGCCGAGAACAGTCCGGCGGGCAGCCAGAGGGCGGAGATCCCGTGGGCCGCTCGCAGCTCGGTGAGCGCGTCGGTGTCGAGGTCCCCCGGGGGAGCGACGACCACCCGGCCGCCGTTGAGCAGAGGCGTCCACACGTCGAGGGCGAGCGCGTCCGAGGTGTGCGGGGCGTGCCACAGCACGGTGCTGCGGCCGGCCTCCTGCCAGTGGCGGTCCAGGACGAACCGCTCCATGTTCCGGTGCGTCACGGCGACCGCCGTGGCCGTGCCGGTCGATGCGGAGCTGTACATCAGGGCCAGCAGGCTGTCCTGACGCGGCGGGGCCGGCGCCTGCGGCGCACCGTCGCCGTCCGTGTCGGCGGTGTCCGACCGGAGGTCGTCGAGCACCAGCGCACTCACGTCCAGGTCGCGGGAGAGCGCTTCGGCGCTCGCCGCATCGGTGGTGAGCAGGGCGCGCGCCGACGAGTCGGCGATCTGCGCCCTGTTCCGCTCGGCCGGGGAGGTCGGGTCGATCGGCAGGTAGGCTCCGCCGGCCTTGACCACTGCCAGCAGGGCGACGACCAGGTCGACGCAGCGGGGCATCGCCACCGCCACGACCGTCTCGGGTCCGATGTGCCGGCGTCGCAGTGCCTCGGCCAGGTGGTCCGAGAGCCGGTCCAGTTCCCGGTAGGAGAGCGCGACGTCGCCGGACAGCAGCGCGACGGCGGCGGGATCCCGCTCCACCTGCCGGGCGAACAGTTGTGCGACCGTCAGCCCCGGCAGTGGCGCGTCCGTGGCGCCCGGCGTCGTCAGCACGCGGTCCCGCTCGGCACCGCTCACCACGTCGAGGGCACCGACCGGCTGGTTGCCGGCGGCGACCACGGCACGGATGTGTGCGATCAACTCCTCACCGATGAAGCGGAGTTCCGCGCGGGAGTACAGGCCCGCGGGGGCGTCGAGCCGGATGAACAGGTCGCTGTCGGCGCTTCCGTCGCGGTAGACGCCGATCGACAGTTCGTCGAAGGCCCCGGTCGTCCCGCCGAGGTAGCGCGCCGGGCTGTCGGCGAAGTGGAGCTGCTCCACGAAGTCGACGACGTTCACGACGGCACCGAAGCTGCCGCGGTCGCTGAGGACGGTCTCGCTCGCGCGCTGGATGTCCGAGTAGTGGCAGGCGGTGTGACCGAAGATCTCGTACGTCTCGTCGACCATCGCGTCGGCGATCTCGCCGAAGGTCGCGTGAAGCGGAACCCGCACCCGTACCGGCACCACGTTGACCGCGAGACCGGGCGTCCTGCTCGCCACCCCGACCCGGTTGCCCACGGCCAGCGAGACGAGGAACTCCGGACGGTCGCAGCGGTGCCGGAGGAACACCGCCGCGGCGGCGGTCAGCATCGTGGACATCCACACGCCCAGGGAGTCCGCGGTCTCGGTCCACACGTCCGCCTCGGCGTGCGGGACGGACAGTGTGCGGCTGACCATGCCGATGGGTTCGGTCAGCTCCCCCCAGCGGTCGGCGCTGTTCACCGGTTCGGACAGCGCGGACCGCGCCGCGTCGGACAACTCGACGCGCGGGATCTGCGCGGGCGCGGGCGCGTCCGCGAGGTAGTCGCGCCAGAACTCCTTGTCATCGGTGAACTTCTGGGACGCGAGGTACTCCGTCGCCTCGGCCGCGAACGACTCGGCGTCCCAGGGGTGGGGCAGCTGCGGCACCTCCTCCCCTCTCGCCAGCGCCGTGTACACCTCGGCGAGGCGCCGGGACAGCAGGCCGCCGGTGCCGAACCCGTCCGATATGAGGTGGTGGTAGGCGATCACCACGACGTTGCGGGCCGCCGCGAGTCTGACCACGCCCATCCGGAACAGCAGGTCCCGCTCCAGGTCGAACGGCCCCCGCAGCAGGTCGGCCAGCGCGGCGCGCGCCGCCCGCTCGGGGTCGGCCTCGGCGGCGAAGTCCAGGAAGAACGGCCGCCAGTCCCCCAGTTCCCGCGGTGTCAGCCGCAGTCCGCTGCCGTCGTCGGCGAAGGTGACGCGCAGTACCTCCGCCTCGTCCAGCACGTGCAGGAACGTGGCTTCCATGATCGCCGCGTCCAGTTCACCGTCCACGTCCCACATGGTCAGCGCATGGTTCAGCGTGTCGGGGGACACCTTCTCCGCCAGCCACAGTCCTTTATGCGCAGGCGGCGCACCGAACGAACGCACACAGATCAACCCCTCAGCAGACAGGCCCGGGAATCGGAGGAATTTCGCAGATCACCCCCACCTTCAGGGAAGTGATTCAGCCGTTCAAGACACCTTGGTGCCGGGCGGGACGGGCCGCTTTCGTGCTTGCGGTGTCCCGCCGGCGGGACATGCCCGCCGGGCGGAAGATCGCCCGGAACCCGGCGGGATCACTACCGGCCGCTCTTGGCCATCGAGGACGTGATGTGCTCGGCGACCCGCCTCGGAGACGGGTGTCGCAGCACCAGGTTCGCCCTCAGCTTGAGTCCGGTGGACGCGGTCAGGCGTTTGCTCAGCTCGACCGAGAGCAGCGAGTCGAATCCGATCTCCTTGAACTCCTGGTCGGGGCCGACGGATTCGCGGGAGGAGTGTCCGAGCACGACGGCGACCTTCTCGAGGACGTGGTCGAGGACGAGTGCCTTCGCGTCGTCACCGGGGAGGTCGCAGAGCCGGTCGGACAGGGGGACGGCATCGGCGTCGTCCGCGGTCGGCTCGGTCGGGGGCAGCTCCGCCGCGGCCGGTGTGTGCGAGGAGTTCAGCCAGTACCGCTGCCGCTGGAACGCGTACGTCGGAAGGTCCACCCGCCGGCGCGCCCCGAACAGGGCGCCGAAGTCCACCGATCCGCCCCGGACGTGGAGGTGGGCCAGCGAGCCGAGCACGGCCTCCACCTCGTCCCGGTCCCGCCGTGCCGAGGACAGGACGACGGCGTCGTCGACGTCCTCGACCATCTCCTGGACCGGGACGGTCAGCACGGGGTGCGGGCTCATCTCGACGAAGACGCGGAAGCCGTCCTCGGCCAGGCGTCGCACGGAGGTCGCGAAGAGGACCTTCTCGCGCAGGTTGGTGTACCAGTAGTCGCCGTTCAGCCGCGCGGTGTCGATGCTCTCGCCGTACAGGGTCGAGTAGAAGGGCAGCGTCGACGTCTTCGGGCCGACGTCGGACAGCGAGCCGATCACCTGGTCGCGGACCCGGGCCACCTGGTGCGAGTGGGAGGCGTAGTCGACCGAGATCCTGCGGGCCTGAGCACCGTCGGCCTTCATCTTCTCGACGAACTCGTCGAGCGCGTCCGGCTCCCCGGAGACCACCACCGAGCGGGGTCCGTTGACGACGGCGACGCTCAGCCTCTCGCCCCACGGGGCGAGCCGCTGCGCCACGACGTCCGCGGACTCCGCGACCGATGCCATCCCGCCGTGGCCGATCAGGTCCACCAGAGCCTTGCTGCGCAGCGCCACGGTCTTGGCGGCGTCCCGCAGGGACAGCGCGCCGCAGACGTGGGCGGCGGCTATCTCGCCCTGGCTGTGGCCCACCACCGCGGCCGGTTCCACGCCCCAGGACCGCCACAGGGCGGCCATGGACACCATCACCGAGAACAGCGCCGGCTGCACCACGTCCACCCGGTCCAGGCCCGGCGCCCCCGCCACGCCGCGCACCACGTCGAGCAGCGACCAGTCGACCCACTCGGCCAGTGCGGCCCCGCACGCGTCGAGGCTCTGCGCGAAGACGGGGAAGGTGTCGTACAGCTGCCGGCCCATGCCGACCCACTGCGAGCCCTGCCCGGGGAACATGAAGACGACGCCGCCGAGCTTCCCTGCGGTGCCTCGCACCACCGCCGGGGACTCGGCGCCGTCGCTCAGCGCCGTCAGGGCGCCGAGCAGTTCGTCCTGATCGCGGCCCAGCACCACCGCACGGTGCTCGAACCGCGACCGGCTCGACACCAACGACCAGCCGAGGTCGGCGACATCCGCATCCGGCGCGGCGGCGACGAAGTCGCGCAGCCTGCCCGCCTGCCGCCGCAGGGCCGCCGCACTCTTGCCCGACACCACCCACGGCACGAGCCCGCCGACGGCGCCCGCGTCCGGGCCGGGCCCGGCCGCCCGCTCCGCGGGCGGGGCCTCCTCCAGGATCACATGGGCGTTGGTGCCGCTGACTCCGAACGAGGACACCCCGGCCCGCCGCGGACCGTCCGCCCGGGTCCACTCCCGCCCCTCCACCAGCAGTTCGACCCCGCCCGATGACCAGTCGACGTGCCGTGAGGGGGTGTCCACGTGCAGGGTCTTCGGCAGGTACCCGTGGCGCATGGCCATCACGGTCTTGATGACCCCGCCGACCCCGGCGGCGGCCATGGAGTGACCGATGTTCGACTTCAGGGAGCCCAGCCGGAGCGGCCTGCCCTCGGCCCGGTCCTGCCCGTAGGTCGCGAGCAGCGCGTCCGCCTCGATGGGGTCGCCCAGCGTGGTTCCGGTGCCGTGGGCCTCGACCAGGTCCACCTCGGCGGGCGAGACACCCGCGTTCGCCAGTGCCCTGCGGATCACCTTCTCCTGGGCGCGGCCGTTGGGGGCGGTCAGCCCGTTGCTGGCCCCGTCCTGATTCACCGCGGAACCCCGCAGGACGGCCAGCACCGGGTGGCCGTTGCGGCGGGCGTCGGACAGCCGCTCCAGCAGCAGCACACCCACCCCCTCGGCCCAGCCGGTCCCGTCGGCTCCGTCCGCGAAGGCCTTGCACCGGCCGCCGGCCGACAGGGCGCCCAGCCGGGAGAACTCCACGAACATCGCGGGCGTGGAGATCACCGACGCCCCGCCCGCCAGCGCGAGCGAGCACTCGCCCGAACGCAGTGACTGCGCCGCCATGTGCATGGCCACCAGCGAGGACGAACACGCCGTGTCCAGGGACACGGCCGGTCCGGTCAGCCCCAGCTCGTACGCCACCCGGCCGGAGGCGACGCTCAGCGAACTGCCGTAGAGCAGGTAGCCCTCCAGTTCCTTCGGGCTCCCCTCCAGGAAGCGCCACCCGTACTCGGTCGAGCTGACCCCGCAGAAGACGCCGACGTCGGTGCCGCGCACGTCGGCGGGGACGATCCCGGCCCGCTCGAAGACCTCCCACGACGTCTCCAGCAGCAAGCGGTGGTGCGGATCGACCGCGAGCGCCTCGCGCGGACTGATGCCGAAGAATTCCGCGTCGAAGCCGGCCACGTCGGTGAGGAACCCGCCCTGGCGCGTGTACGACCTGCCGACGGCGTCGGGATCCGGGTCGTACACGTCCCGCCACCCGCGGTCCTTCGGGAACTCGTCCACGACGTCCAGGCCGCCGCGGACCACACCCCACAGCTCCTCGGGCGAGGTGACGCCTCCCGGGTAGCGGCACGCCATGGACACCACGGCGATCGGCTCGCCGCGGCCGGCTTTCAGGGCGTCGTTCTCCTGCCGGAGGCGGTCGCGCTCCTCCAGGAGTGTGCGGAGCGCTCGCTGGACCCGGTCCGCGCCCTCCGCCGTGCCTTGAGCGGAGTTGGTCATGTCACTTACCTCTTCTCGTCCAGAGCCAGGTCGACCAGTGCTTCCAGGTCCAGGTCCGACAGTTCGTCCGCACCGGCGTCCGTGTCCGCCACCGGTGCGTCGCCGCCCGGCCGGGGCTGGTCGGCGCACGCCAGAACCAGCTCCAACAGGCCCGCGCTGCGCAGGCTGTCGATCGAGACGCTGCGCAGCGCCTCCCGGATCTCCGCGTCCTCGGCCGCGTCCGGGCCCGCGTCCGGTACGGGCCGCAGCAGACCGAGGAGGTGCCCGCTCAGCTCGCGTGGCGTGGGATAGCTGAAGACGAGGGTGGAGGGCAGGCGCAGTCCGGTCGCAAAGGCCAGGCGGTTGCAGAGTTCGACCGAGGTCAGCGAGTCGAATCCGAGCTGGGTGAACGCCTGGTCGACGTCGAGGAGCGCGCCGGCGGGGTGTCCGAGCACGATGGCGACCTGCTCGCGGACCCAGTCCAGGGCGGCCGCCTCCGCCTCGTCCGCCGTGAGGGCGGCCAGCTTCGCGGACAGGCCGAGGGAGCTGCCGTCCTTGGCCGTGCCCGCCCTGTCTCGGCGTGGACGACCGCCGTCGGCGAGGTCGCGCAGGAGCGGCGGCAGTTCGTCACGGGCCCGCTCGCGCAGCGCGGCGACGTCGACCCGGGCCGGGACGAGGACCGGTTTGCCGAGCGCGCACGCCGCGTCGAACAGGGCCAGTGCCTCGGGTGTCGGCATCGCGGCGACGCCCGTCCGCCGCAGCCGGGAGAGGTCGGCCCGGTCCAGGTCCCCGGTCATGCCGCTGCTCTGCTCCCACCAGCCCCAGCACAGCGAGGTGCCGACCAGGCCGGCCGCCCTGCGCTGTGCGGCCAGGCCGTCCAGGAAGGCGTTCGCGGCGGCGTAGTTCGCCTGCCCCGCGTTGCCGAGCGTGCCCGCGAGGGCGGAGAACTCGACGAACGCCGACAGGGGGCGTCGGCGGGTCAGCTCGTGCAGGTTGAGGGCACCGCCGGCCTTGGCCCGCAGCACATGGTCGAGGCTCTGCGCGGTCAGCGACTCGACGGTGCCGTCCGCCAGCACACCGGCCGCGTGCACGACCGCCGTCAGCGGGTACTGCGGGGGCATGTCCGCGAGCAGGTCCGCCACGGCGGCCCGGTCCGCGACGTCGCAGGCCACGACGCGGACGGCCGCGCCCGCGCCCTCCAGGTCCGCGACCAGCTCGGGAACCCCGTCGGCCGCCGTTCCCCGACGGCTCGCCAGCACCAGGCTCCGCACGCCGTGTTCGGCGACGAGGTGCCGCGCCACGAGCGAACCCACTCCCCCGGTCCCGCCGGTGACCAGTACGGTGCCGCCGCCGAGGCCGCCGCCCACGTCGAAGACCAGCTTGCCGACGTGGCGGCCCTGGCTCATCTCGCGGAACGTCCTGCGGGCGTCGCGGATGTCGCGGACGCAGATCGGGGTCAGCCGCACCCGCCCGTCGGCGAACAGCTCCATGACGTCCCGGAACAAGTCGTGGATCACGTCCGGGCCCGCCGCGTAGAGGTCGAAGGCCGCGTAGTCGACTCCGGGGTGATCGGCCGCCACCCGGTGGGGATCGCGGATGTCCGTCTTCCCCATCTCGACGAAGTCCCCGCCCTCGGGGAGCAGCTTCAGCGAGGCGTCGACGTAGGAGTGCGCGAGCGAGTTCAGTACGACGTCCACACCGCGCCCGCCCGTGGCGTGCAGGAACTTCTGCGCGAAGTCCAGATCGCGCGACGACGCCAGGTGCTGCTCGTCCAGTCCGAGGCCGCGCAGGACGGGCCACTTGGCCGGGCTCGCGGTCGCGTAGATCTCGGCGCCGACGTGCTGGGCCAGTTGGACGGCGGCCATGCCGACGCCGCCGGCCGCGGCGTGGATGAGGATCCGCTGCCCCTTCCTGAGCTTCGTCACGTGGAACAGCGCGTAGTAGGCGGTGAGGAAGGTGCTCGGCATGGACGCCGCCTCGGCGTGGCTCCATCCGTCGGGTACGGGCACGAGCAGGCGGTGGTCCGCGACGGCCACGCGGCCGAAGGCGCCGGAGAAGATGCCGGTCACCCGGTCGCCCGGCGCCAGACGTGTCACGTCGGGCGCCACCTCCAGCACGACTCCGGAGCCCTCGCTGCCGAGCCCGGCGTCGATGGCGGTCCTGTCCACCAGTCCGAGGGCGATGGTGACGTCCCGGAAGTTGAGCCCCGCGGCCTGGACGGCGATGCGGACCTGGCCGCTCGTCAGGGGCGCCGCCACCTCGGGGCACGGCACCCAGGTCAGGTTCTCCAGCGTCCCCTTGCTCGGGATGCCCAGCCGGTGGGCGCCGGGCGCCGGGGGATCGAGCCGGTGGTCCGCGGGTGCGGCCGGCGCCAGGCGCGGGACGAGGTACGTGCCGCCGCGCAGCGCCAGTTGGTCCTCGCCGAGGGCCGGCGCGTCGGGCAGGCGGGCCCAGGAGGCGTCCTCGTCGTCGATGTCGAGGAGCCGGAACCTGCCGGGGTGCTCCGTCTGGGCGGAGCGGACCAGTCCCCACACCGACGCGCCGGGAAGGCTTTCGACGCTCTCCCCGCCACCGGTGTCCAGGGCCAGCCGGGTCAGCACCACCAGCGTGGACGCGGCGAGCGCCTCCTCGGCGAGGAACCGCTGGACCAGGTCCAGCACGTGCTTGTCCGCGTCGCCGACCGCGGTGAGCGGATCGGTGTCGGTGCCGGTGTCGACCGAGTCGTCCAGGCAGAGGACGAGGTGCCGGGGCACCTCCCCCGCGAGGACCTCGTCCAGGGACCCGTGGAGCACGACGCTCTCGCCCCCCGCATCGAGGAGCCGGGCGGCCAGGCCGTCGCCCGCGCCGAGCACGCCCCACGGCTCGCGGCGCGTCACCCGCTCGCCGTGCCGGACCGGTCGCCACTGCAGTTCGTACAGCGACCGCTCCTGACCGCCGCGCGCCGAGCGCACCTGCTCGGCACTGGCCGGCCGGAACGTGAGGGACTCGGCATGCGCGACGGGGCGGCCGTGCTCGTCGGCGATCGCCAGCGACACGACGCCTTCGCCGGCCGGGGAGAGGCGGACCCGCACGGTCGGGCCGCACTCCCCGGCCAGGTGCACGCCGGACCACGAGAAGGGCATCCAGCCCTTCTCGCCCGTCACCTCGATGACACCGCCGGCCACCACCGCGTGCAGCACGGTGTCGATCAGCGCCGGATGCAGTGCGAACCCGCCGCCCCTCGAACCCCCGGCGGTGTCCGGCAGGGTGGCGAGGGCGTAGAGATCGTCGCCGTGCTGCCAGACCTCGCGCAGCCCGCGGAACGCCGGACCGTAGTCGAAACCCCCGTCCGCGAGGGAGTCGTAGAGGCCGTCGAAGTCGAGCCGCCTCGCACCGGCCGGTGGCCACACGGCGAGCGAGCGTGTGTCCTCGGCCCCCGCGGCCGGGTGCGGTGTGCTCGGCGACAGGCTCCCCATCGCGTGGCGGGTCCAGCCGCCCACCGCCGGGACGGCGTCGCCGGGACGCGCGTACACGTCCAGGGAGCGGCGTCCCGTCTCGTCCGCCGCGCCGACGACGACCCGCACCTGTACATCGCCCGAGTCGGGGAGGACCAGGGGGACTTCCAGCGAGAGTTCCTCGACCGCGGCGCACCCCACGTGGTCGCCCACCGACAGCGCCAGGTCCAGGTAGGCCGTCGCCGGGACGACGACCGCCCCGAACACGGCGTGATCGGCCAGCCAGTCGTGGGTCCGCAGGGACCACAGGTCGGTGAAGACCAGCTCGTCGGTGCCGGGGTGGTCGACCACGGCACCGAGCAGCGGGTGGTCCGGGGCCGACAGACCGGCGGAGGCGACGTCCGCCGACCGCATCCCGGCCAGGAAGTCCAGCCAGTACCGCTGCCGCTGGAACGCGTAGGTCGGAAGATCGACCGGCCGGCGCGTCCCGAACAGGGCGCCGAAGTCCACGGATGCGCCCCGCACATGCAGCTCCGCGAGCGCGCCGATCAGCGCCTGCGGCCCGGTGCGGTCCCGCCGTGCCGCCGAGAGGACCACCGCGTCGTGCACGCCCTCACCGGCGAAGTTCTCCTTGGTGATGGTCGCGAGCGTCGCGCCCGGCCCCACTTCGAGGAAGACGTGTCCGCCGGCCGCACGGGCGCACTCCACCGCGTCGTGGAAGCGCACGGGTTCGCGGACGTGGTTCACCCAGTACGCGGCGGACGTCAGTTCCTCGGGCGTGACCTCGCGGCCCAGCCTGGTGGAGACGATCGGGATCGACGTCCCGCCCGGGGGGAGCTCGCCGAGTGATCGGGCGAACTCGTCCAGGATCGGGTCCATGAGGGGGGAGTGGAAGGCGTGGTCGACGGCGAGCAGCTTCGCCGAGGTGCCGTCGGCGACGAGCCGGTCGCGCAGGGCGTGGACCTGGTCGCGCAGGCCCGAGACGACGACCGACTCCGGGCCGTTGACGGCGGCGACGCCGACACGGTCGTACCCGCCGAGCAGCGCGCTCACGTGGGCTTCCGTGGCGCGTACGGCGAGCATGGCGCCGGGCTCGGTGACCGTCTGCATGGTGCGTCCGCGCGCGGCCACGAGCCTGGTCGCGGTGTCCAGGTCGAGGACTCCCGACACATGGGCGGCGGCGATCTCGCCGACGGAGTGGCCGATCAGGTGGCTCGGCCGCGGGCAGTACCGGGCCAGGAGCCGGTACAGGCTGACCTGCAGGGCGAACAGCGCGGGCTGCGCGATGTCCGTCCGCTCGGGACGCGCGGGCTCGTCGGCGAGGAGCAGGGGCCGCAGGGCGAAGGGCAGATGGGCGTCGAAGCGTTCGCAGATCTCGTCGAGGCTCTGCGCGAAGGCGGGGTAGGTGTCGTACAACTGCCGTGCCGCGCCGGCCCATGGGGAGCCCTGGCCCGGGAACATGAAGACGGTTCCGCCGAGTTCCCCGGCGACGCCGCGCACCACCGCGGCGGACTCCGTGCCCTCGCTCAGTGCGGTCAGACCGCGTCGCAGCTCGTCCCGGTCGCCTCCCAGCACCACCGCGCGGTGCTCGAAGGGCGTCCGGCCCGACACCAGCGACCAGCCGACGTCGGCGATGTCCGCGTCCGTGTCGGCGGCGACGTCGCGCAGTCTTGCGGCCTGCGCCCGCAGCGCCTTGGGCGAGCGGGCCGACACGATCCACGGCACCGGCCCGTCGGCGGCGGCGGCGGGCGGGACATGACCGGCGGCGTCGGGCGCCGTCTCCTCCTCGGGGGCCTGTTCGAGGATCAGGTGCGCGTTGGTGCCACTGGCCCCGAAGCTGGAGACGCCGGCCCGCCGGGGCCGTCCCGGTGCGGTGGTCCACTGCCTGGCCTCGGTGAGCAGTTCCACCACGCCGGCCGTCCAGTCCACATGTGTCGAGGGACGGTCCACGTGCAGGGTCCTCGGCAGCACCCCGTGCCGCATCGCCATGATCATCTTGATGATCCCGCCGACGCCCGCGGCGGCCTGCGTGTGGCCGATGTTCGACTTGAGCGACCCCAGCCACAGCGGGTTGTCCGGGTCGCGGTCCTGGCCGTAGGTGGCCAGCAGGGCCTGCGCCTCGATGGGGTCGCCCAGCGTGGTGCCGGTGCCGTGCGCCTCCACCACGTCGACGTCGCTCGCCTGCACCCGGGCGTTGGCCAACGCCGCCCGGATCACGCGCTGCTGGGCCGGCCCGTTCGGCGCGGTCAGGCCGTTGGAGGCACCGTCCTGGTTGATCGCCGAGCCGCGGATCACCGCCCAGACGCGCCGGCCGGCCCGGCGCGCGTCCGAGAGCCGCTCCAGGACCAGCATCCCGACGCCCTCGGAGAAGCCGGTGCCGTCCGCCGCGTCGGCGAACGCCTTGCACCGCCCGTCCGCCGACAGGCCCCGCTGCCGCGCGAACTCCCGGAACACCTGCGGCAGCGCCATGACGGTGACGCCGCCGGCCAGCGCGAGGCCGCATTCGCCCTGCCGCAGCGACTGCACCGCCTGGTGCACCGTCACCAGCGACGACGAGCAGGCGGTGTCGGTCGAGACCGCCGGGCCCTCAAGGCCCAGTGTGTACGCCACCCGGCCCGAGGCCACGCTCAGCAGCGAACCGGTCTGCGCGTAGCCCGAGATGGCCTCGGGGGTGAAGAAGTGGTTGCCGTACCCGAAGTACGCGAGACCGGCGAACACGCCGGTGTCGCTGCCGCGCAGGGTCAGCGGGTCGATGCCGGCGCGTTCCAGGGACTCCCACGAGGTCTCCAGGAGCAGCCGCTGCTGCGGGTCGGCGGCCAGCGCCTCGCGCGGGTTGATCCCGAAGAACTCGGCGTCGAAGTCGGCCGCGTCGTACAGGAACCCGCCCGAGCGCGTGTAGCAGGTGCCCGGCCGGTCCGGATCGGGGTCGTACAGGCCCTCCAGGTCCCAGTTGCGGTCCTCGGGGAAGTCCGACACGACGTCCGCGCCCGCCCGCACCAGCTCCCACAGCTCCTCCGGGGAGGCCGCCCCGCCCGGGAACCGGCAGGCGGCCCCCACCACCGCGATGGGTTCGGCGGCGGCCTCCGTCAGCTCCTGCAGCCGCTTGCGGGTCTCGATCAGCTCGATCGACGTCCGCTTGAGGTAGTCGAGAACATCGGCGTTGTTGTCGTTCGTCATCGCTCTCCCCTAGCCGAGCTCTTTGTCCAGTAGCGCGAGAAGCTCTCCCGCCGAGGCCGAACTGATCTGGTCGACGATGGCGACCGGTGATCCGGCGCCCGCCATCGAGCGGACTCGGCCCTGCAGCTCGCCGAGCAGTGTGGAGACGGTCGCCTGCTCCTCCTGTGCGAGCTGCAGGAACGCGTCCTGCAGCAGGGCGCCCAGTCCTTCGATCTCCTTGACCAGGTGATCGGCCGCGGACGGCCGGCCGGCACCGGGGTCGGGGGCGATGCGCGTGGTCAGGAACTGCGCGAGGGCGCTGGGGTTCGGATGGTCGAACGCGAGCGTGGCGGGCAGCTTCAGGCCGGTCACCGCCCCCAGCTTGTTGCGCAGTTCCAGCGCCGTGAGCGAGTCGATCCCGAGCTTCTTGAACGTCGCGTCGGGTCCGATCCTCCCGGTGTCGGCGTGGCCGAGGACGATCGCGGTCTGCGTGCGGACCGCGTCGAGCAGCGCCGCCTCGGCGTCGGCCGGCGGCAGCGACCTCAGGTGCTGCGCCAGCGCGCCGTCGGTGGACTCCCGGCCGCCCGGACCGGCAGGCGTCCCGAGCAGAGCGCGCAGGAGCGGCGAGGCCACGGGCCCGGCGTGCGGGGCGTCCGGTGCCGACAGGCGCAGTCGCGCGGGCACCAGCACCGGCTCGTCCAGCGCGATCGCCGCGTCGAAGAGGGCGAGCCCCTCCCGTGTCGACATCGGCAGCACGCCCTGCCGTTGCAGGCGTACGACGTCCGCGTCGCCGATGTCGGCGACCATCTCACTGCGTTCCGCCCAAAAGCCCCAGCACAACGAGGCGGCCGCCAGTCCTTCGGCCCGGCGGGCCTCGGCGAGGCCGTTGAGGAACGCGTTGGCCGCCGCGTAGTTGGCCTGTCCCGCCGTCCCGAGGACGCTCGCGATCGAGGAGAACAGCACGAACGCGGAAAGGTCCAGATGCCGGGTCAGCTCGTGCAGGTGCCAGGCGCCGCGCACCTTCGGCGCGAGGACCGCGTCGACGCGGTCCTCGGTGAGCGCCTCGACGACGCCGTCGTCGAGCACGCCCGCGCAGTGGATCACCGCCGTCAGCGGATGCTCCGACGGCACCGCGGCGATCGCATCGGCAACCGAGTCGCGGCTCGTGACGTCGCAGGCCACGACCTCGACGTGGGCGCCCGCCCCGGTCAGTTCCTCGCGCAGCGCTGCCGCCGCCGGGGCCGCCGGCCCTCGCCTGCTGGTCAGCAGCAGGCTCCGCACGCCGTGCCGCGCCACGAGATGCCGGGCCAGCTTCGCTCCGAGGCCGCCGGTGCCGCCGGTGATCAGCACGGTCCCGGATCCGAGGGCGGGCACGTCCCGCGCTCCGCCGTGGGACGCGCGAGCGGCGGGCGCACCGTGGGCGTGGGCCAGTTGCGGGGTGGTCACGATGCCGGCCCGGATCTTCAGCTGGTCCTGGCCGGTCTCGGCCGCCGCCGGGACGCAGGCCCACGAGGCGGGCCGGCCGTCCGTGTCCACGAGTACGAACCGGCCCGGGTTCTCGGTCTGCGCGGTGCGCACGAATCCCCAGACCGCGGCCGCCGCGGGGTCGGCGCGGGCGACCTGCTCGTCGTGGACCGCCGCCCGCGTCACGATGACCAGGCGTGCGTCGCCGAACCGGTCCTCGCGCAGCCAGTCCTGCGTCCACCGCAGCACCTGGTGCAGGTCGCGTGCGACGGCGGCGGGTGTGTCCTCGCCGTCGGCGCCCGCCCCCTCCGTGCCGGCGATGACGACGGGGGGTATCTCCCCGCCGGACGCGGCGAGTTCCCGGAGGTCGGCGAAGACCGCTTCGCCCTGTCCCGGGGACGCGGTGAGCGCGTCGGCCGCGCCCAGCAGCGCACAGCGGCCGGCGGCGGGGGCGGAGGGGACCGCGAGGGGCACCCAGTCCACCCGGAACAGGGAGTCCTGGTGGTCGAAGCTCAGCTCGGTCAGTGCCTCGACGTCCGCGGGCCGCAGGTCCAGCGATGCGATCCCGCCGACCGGCCGGCCGTCCAGATCGGCGATGGTCACGGACAGCGCGTTCTCGCCCGCGGGCGTGAGGGCGACGCGCAGCCCGGCCGGCCGGGCGCAGTCCACGCGGATGCCCGTGCAGCGGTACGGCAGCCAGCCCTCGGGCCGGGAGTCGTCGACGATCCGCCCGAGGCCGATCGGGAGCAGCGCGGCGTGGAGCAGTGCCGGGTGGATGCGGAACCGGCTCCGGTCCGCGCCGTCGGGCGCGGGCAGTTCCACCTCCGCGTACAGGGCGTCGCCCCGGCGCCACACCTGCTTCAGACCGCGCAGCAGCGGCCCGTGGTCGAACCCGAGGGCGGACAGCCTCGTGTACTCGTCCTCGAAGGGCACGCCGACCGCGCCCGCGGGCGGCCACGCGAGGAGGCTTTCCCCGTCAGGGGTGCGCGCGGTGCCGGACCCGGCGGCCCCGACGGCGTTCCGCGTCCACCCGGGTTCGCCCTCCCCCCGTGAGTGCACGCTGATCACACGCTTGCCGTCGACGACGACACGGATCTCGCGACCGGCCGTCCGGGAGAGCACCAGCGGTGTCTCCAGGGTGAGTTCGTCGACGACGTCGCATCCCGCCCTGTGCGCCGTCCACACCGCCATCTCCAGCAGCACCGTCGCCGGGACCAGGACGGCGCCGTGGACGACATGGTCGGCGAGCCAGGGGTGGCGCTCGAGCGACAGGCGTCCGCTGCCCACCACGCCACCGTGCTCCGTGTCGTCGGGCAGCTCGATCACGGCATCGAGCAGCGGGTGGTCCGACGTGCTCTGCGCGGTGGTGGTCTCCTCGGGTGTGTCCAGCCAGTAGCGCTGCCGCTGGAAGGCGTACGTGGGCAGTTCCACCCAGCGGCCGTCCCAGCCCTCGAACGCCGGCTCCCAGGACACCGCGGCGCCCGCCACGAAGGCCTCGGCCGCCGACCGGTACCACCGTGCGAGGTCGCCCTCGCCGCGGCGCAGGGTGCCCACGACGACGGCCTCGACCCCGGCGCCGTCCAGGGTCTGCTCCACCCCGACCGTCAGGACCGGGTGGGCGGAGGCCTCGACGAAGCACCGGAAGCCCTGCTCGGCCAGGGCCGAGACCGCCTCCTGGAAGCGGACCGTGCGGCGCAGGTTGGTGTACCAGTACTCGGCGTCCAGCTCCGTCGTGTCCAGCCAGTCGGCCGTCACGGTCGAGAAGAACGGCACCTTCGCCGTACGCGGCTCAAGTCCCGCGAGAGCTCGGCGCAGTTCGTCGTGGATGGCCTCCACGTGCGCGCCGTGCGAGGCGTAGTCCACCGGAACCCGGCGGGCCCGTACCTCGTCCGCTTCGCAGGCGGCCAGCAGCGCGTCCAGTTCGGCCACGTCGCCCGACACCACGACGGACGAGGGCCCGTTGACCGCCGCGACCGACAGCCCGTCCGTCAGGCGGGCCCGCACGTCCTGGACCGGCAGCGCGACCGACACCATGCCCCCGTGCCCCGACAGTGCCAGGATCGCCTTCGAGCGGAGCGCGACCACCTTCGCGGCGTCCTCGATCGAGAGGGCACCCGCGACACAGGCGGCGGCGATCTCCCCCTGCGAGTGGCCCACGACGGCCGCGGGCCGCACCCCGTACGAGCGCCACACCTCGGCCAGCGACACCATCACGGCCCACAGCGCGGGCTGGACGACATCCACCCGCTGAAGCGCCTCGGCGTCCCCGAGCACATCGAGGAGGGACCAGTCCACGTACGGCGACAGTGCCTCGGCGCACTCCCGCATCCGGCGCGCGAAGACCGGGGAGGAGGCGCACAGTTCTCGCCCCATCCCGGTCCACTGCGAGCCCTGGCCGGGGAAGACGAACACCGTGTCGCCCACCGGCCTCGCGGCTCCGGACACCACACCGGCAGGGCCGCTCGCGTCGCCGGCGGCAGCGGCGGTGAGGGCGGCGAGCAGTTCGTCCCGGTCGGCGCCGATCACCACCTGTCGGTGCTCGAAGAGCGATCGCGTCGTCAGCAGCGCGTGCCCCACGCCCGCGAGCGGCAGGTCCGCGTCCGCGGCCACGAGGTCCCGCAGCCGCAGCGCCTGCTCCCGCAGCGCCTGCTCCGACCGCGCCGACAGCACCCACGGCAGCGCCGCCGGGGCGCCGGTGGACGCCTGGCCGGAACGCGGACGAGCCGGGGTCTCCTGCTCCTGCCGTGCGTCGGGGGCCTGTTCGAGGATCAGGTGCGCGTTGGTGCCGCTGATCCCGAAGGCGGAGACGCCGGCCCGCCGGGGCCGTCCCTGTGCGCCGGTCCACCGCCTGGCCTCGGTGAGCAGCTCCACCGCACCGGCCGTCCAGTCCACGTGCGTCGAGGGACGGTCCACGTGCAGGGTCCTCGGCAGCACCCCGTGCCGCATCGCCATGACCATCTTGATGATCCCGCCGACGCCCGCGGCGGCCTGCGTGTGGCCGATGTTCGACTTCAGCGACCCCAGCCACAGCGGGCTGCCCGGGTCGCGGTCCTGGCCGTAGGTGGCCAGCAGCGCCTCCGCCTCCATCGGGTCGCCCAGCGTGGTGCCGGTGCCGTGCGCCTCCACCGCGTCCACCTCGCCGGCCGACAGCCCGGCGTCGGCCAGGGCCGCCCGGATGACCCGGCGCTGCGCCAGTTCGTTCGGCGCGGTCAGGCCGTTGGACGCCCCGTCCTGGTTGATCGCCGAGCCGCGGATCACCGCCCAGACGCGCCGCCCGGCCCGGAGCGCGTCCGAGAGCCGCTCCAGGACCAGCACGCCCGCGCCCTCGGAGAAGCCGGTGCCGTCCGCCGCGTCGGCGAACGCCTTGCACCGGCCGTCCGCCGACAGGCCCCGCTGGCGGCCCAGCTCCACGAGCAGTCCCGGAGTCGGCAGCGTGGAGACCCCGCCGGCCAACGCCAGCGTGCACTCCCCGGAACGCAGGGACCGCACGGCCTGGTGGACGGCGACGAGCGACGACGAGCACGCGGTGTCGGTCGAGACCGCCGGGCCCTGCAGACCGAGCACGTACGCCACCCGGCCCGAGGCCACGCTGGTGTACCTCCCGGCGAGCGCGTAGCCCTCCACCTCGGCGGCGGCCCGGCCGCCCATCCGCGGGCCGTAGTCGACGGCGTAGATCCCGGTGAACACCCCGGTCGCCGAACCCCGCAGCCCGGCCGGGTCGATGCCCGCCCGTTCCAGCGCTTCCCAGGACGTCTCCAGCATCAGCCGCTGCTGCGGATCCATCGCCAGCGCCTCGCGCGGGCTGATGCCGAAGAACGGCGCGTCGAAGTCGGCGAGACCGGTCAGAAAGCCGCCGGAGCGCGTGTACGTCGTCCCGGGCGCCTCGGGGTCCGGGTCGTACAGGGCCGCCGTGTCCCACCCGCGGTCCGCCGGGAACTCGCTCATCGCGTCCACACCGCCGGACACGACCGACCACAGCCCTTCGGGGGACGTCACCCCGCCCGGGAAGCGACACCCCACACCCACGACCGCGACGGGCTCGCGAGCGGACTCCTCCAGCTCGCGCACCCGCTCGCGCAGCTGCTGCGCATCGCCGACGGCGCGTCGCAAGTAGGACCGGAGCTTGTCGACATCCTCCACCAGGGCCTCCCCCAACGGTTGCTCAGAAGAACAGCTGTGGCTACACGTATCCGCGGTCGATCAGTTCGAACAAATCGTCATCACTGGTGCTTTCCGGTCTCGTCTCCGCCACCGGTTCCGGGGCGTCGGGCACGTCCGGCTCCAGGAGGGAGAAGAGGTGGAGGGCGAGCGTCTGCGGAGTGGGGTGGCTGAACGCGACGGTGGCCGGCAGCCGCACCCCGCTCGCCGCGGTCAGCCGGTTGCGGAGCCCCACGGCCATCGAGGAGTCGAAACCCAGCGCCTTGAAGGTCTCGCTCGCCCGTGCCGCGAGATCGGCGCCCGTCGGAGCCGTTGCCCTCGCGCCCAGCAGCGCGGCGGTCTCGGCGCACACGAGCGTGAGGACCGCCGAAGGCGAGTCCAGGTCCGCCGCGCCGGTGCCCGGGCCCGCGCGGCGCGCCCGCCCGGCGGGGCCGTGCACGGTGTCGGTGTCCTCGGGCGCCGTCAGCCAGTACCGCTGCCGCTGGAACGGGTAGGTGGGCAGGCCGATCCGGCGCGGCCGGTCCGCGGCGAACGCCGCCGTCCAGTCCACCGGCACACCACGCACATGCAGCTCGGCCAGCGACGTCAGGATCCTGCCCGCGCTCCCGTCGTCCTTGTGCAGGGTGCCCACCACCACCGGCGCCTGCGCCAGCGCGTCGGCTGCCTCCTCCATCGCCACCCGGAGCACCGGATGCGGACTGATCTCCACGAACACGCCGCCGCGGTCGCGCATCAGGTTCTCGACGACCTCGCCGAAGCGCACCATCGAGCGCAGGTTGTCGTACCAGTACGCGCTGTCGAGCGCGCGCGTGTCGAGCACCCCGGCGGTGACCGTGGAGTGGAACTCCACCGCCGACTCCCTGGGCGCGACATCCGCGGTGGCCTCCAGCAGCCGGTCACGGACGGGTTCGACATGGGGCGAGTGCGAGGCGTAGGCCGCTTTGACCCGGCGCACCCGGACGCCGTCCTCGGCGGCCATCGCGGCGAACTGGTCCAGGGCCTCGATGTCGCCGGCGATCACCACGGACGTCGGCCCGTTGACCGCCGCCGTGGAGAGCCGCCCGGACCACCGCTCCAGCCGGTCGGCCACCCATCGGGGGGACGCGGCCACGGCGCTGAGCCCGCCCGACTCGAGCAGCTCGATCGCGAACCGGCTGCGCAGGGCGACGATCCGCGCCGCGTCCTCGACCGAGAGCGCGCCCGCCACGCACGCCGCGGCGATCTCCCCCTGCGAGTGCCCCACCACGGCCTCGGGGACCACCCCCAGCGACCGCCACACCCGTGCCAGCGACACCATCATCGCGAACAGCGCCGGCTGGACGACGTCCACCCGGTCCAGCGACGCGGCCGACTCGGCACCGGTCACCACGTCCACCAGTGACCAGTCCACCCACGGCTCGAGGGCCCGCGCGCACTCGTCGATCCCGCGCGCGAATTCCTCCGACTCCTGGTACAGCCGCCTGCCCATGCCCAGCCACTGCGACCCCTGGCCGGGGAACACGAAGACGACCGGACCGGCCGGTGCGGTGGCCGCGCCGCGCACCGCCCGCGCCGAGTCGCCGCCCGCCGCGACCAGGTCGAGACCGGCCAGCGACTCCTCGCGGTCACCGGCGAGGACCACCGCCCGGTGCTCGAACAGCGACCGCGTCGACACCAGCGAGTGCCCCACGTCGGCGGCCGGCAGCGACGCGTCCGCGGCCACGAGGTCGCGCAGTCGTGCCGCCTGCTCCCGCAGCGCCGGCTCCGACCGCGCCGAGAGCACCCACGGCAGCACCCGGGGACCGCCCGCGCGGGCCGAGTCCCCAGCCGGGGCGCGCCGTTCGGTCCGCTCCTCGGGGGCCTGTTCGAGGATCACGTGCGCGTTGGTGCCGCCCATGCCGAACGCCGACACCCCTGCCCGTCGCGGCCGGCCGGGCTCGCTCGGCCAGGGCCGCGCGGTGCGCAGGACCTCGAAGTCCTTCTGGAAGTCGGGGATGGCGGGGTTCGCGGAGCGGAAGTTCACGCTCGCGACCAGCTGCGCGCGGTCGAGGCAGAGCGCCGCCTTCACGAAGCCGACGATGCCCGCGGCCGGCTCCAGGTGCCCGACGTTCGCCTTCACGGAGCCGATCACCAGGGGGCGGCTGCGGCCGGTCTCCCGGAACACCTCGCGCAGACCGGAGATCTCGGCCGGGTCGCCGAGCCGTGTGCCGGTGCCGTGAGCCTCGACGTAGTCGACACCGTCGAACGCGACATCCGCGCACTGCAGGGCGCGGAGCACGGCCGCCGCCTGCCCGGTGGGGCTGGGATCCGGCATCCGGGAGGACGCGCCGCCGCTGCTGACGCCCCAGCCGCGCACCACCGCGTAGATGTGGTCGCCCTCGGCGACGGCGAGGTCGAGCCGCTTCAACAGGACGAACGCCCCGCCCTCGCCCCGGACGAAGCCGCCTGCCCGTTCGTCGAAGGGGAAGCAGCGGCCGTCGGGCGACAGGGCGCCCAGATTCGCCAGGGCGGCTCCCGCCTCCGGATCGACGACCAGCTCCACGCCGCCGGCGATCGCCATGTCGATGGCGCCGCTGCGGATCCGTTCGCACGTCAGCGCCAGCGACACCAGCGAGGAGGACTGGCCCGAGTCCGCGCAGAAACTCATGCCGCGGACGTCGAACAGGGCCGAGATGCGGTTCGCGATCAGCGCACCGCTCGAACCGAGCGCGGCGTAGTGGTCGTCGCGGTCGCTGCCGGACAGCTTGCGCAGCAGGTCGTAGCCGGAGGGCGCGGAGCCGACCACGACGTCGATGGCGCGGCCCGCGAGCGCGCTCGCCGGGATGCGGGCGTCTTCGACGGCCTCCCAGGCCAGCTCCAGCCCCAGCCGCTGTACGGGGTCCATGGCGGCCGCCTCCGCCGCGGGCGTCTCGAAGAACTCCGCGTCGAACCCGTCGACGGAGTCGAGGAACGAACCCGCGTTCAGGGTGTCGGCGTCCGGATGGGACATGTGGTGGGAGCCGGCCGCCCGACGCTCGGGGAACGTCGCGACGGTCGACCCGCCGTCGAGCAGCAGGCGCCAGAACTCACCCGGGTCGCGCACGCCGGGGAAGCGGCACGACATCCCGATGACGGCAATATCGGTGACTGCGCCACTCATGCGAATTCCTTCCGGTTCCCTCGGCGTACGGCTCTTGCGGGGCGCACCGCCCTCACCGCCAACCGGTCAACAGGTTCCGCAGCTCGTGCGGCGCGTCCATGAAGTCGTAGTGGCCGCCCTCGACCACCCGGAACTCGACGGAGTCCGCGTACCGGCGCCACCCCTTGAGCGCGTCGAGGCTGACGTCGGGGTCGTCGCGCCAGTGCAGTACGACGACGGGGCAGTCCACCGCGACCGGCTCCCGGCGCCGGTACGCGCCCGCGGCGGCGTGGTCACGCAGCAGCACCATGAGGCCGAGGTCGACCATGTCCGGCCGTGGCTCGACGCCCCGGCTGCGGACGAACGACTCCACCTCGGCGCGCAGTTCGGGCTCGGTCAAGGTGAGCATCCGGTCGCACGAGGCGTCGTGCGGTGCCGGCTGGCCGGACACGAACAGGCACTCGGGTGTGGGCAGGCCGTGTTCGGCGAGCCTGAGCACGGTCTCGTAGGCGGGCAGCGCGCCCGCGCAGTGCGCGAAGAACGCGAACGGCCGGTCGAGCAGCGGTGCCAGGGGCTCGACCAGGGCGGCGGCGAGGTTCTCGTAGGTGCCGTAGTGGGGATGGCCGAGCCGGTTCTCGCGGCCGGGGAACTGCACCGGGCAGACCTCTACGTCGTCGAGCGCGGCCGGCCAGGCGCTGAAGGCCGAGGCCCCGGACCCGGCGAAGGGGAAGCAGAAGATCCGGGCGGCGTGGTCGGTGGACGGCGGCCGCACGAACCACGGCGACGGGGCGGTGGTGGAGCCTGATGTCATGGCGTCCGCCGTTTCTGGGCGACGATGGGGAGGTGGGTCATCCCGGCGATGAAGTACGACCGCAGGTGCTGCGGTTCGCCGGCGAACTCGATCGATCGGAAGCGTTGGAGCAGTTCCTCGAAGAAGACGCGCAGGGTCATCCGGGCCAGCGGTGCCCCGATGCAGAAGTGCGGCCCGAACCCGAAGGCGACCTGCCGTTTGGCGTTGCTCCGCGTGATGTCGAAGGTGTGCGGGTCGGGGAACTGCGCCGCGTCGCGGTTGGCCGATCCGATCCACGCGACGACCGCCCCACGGGCCGGGATCGTGCCCCCGCCGATGTGGACGTCGTCCACCGCGTACCGCATGAAGTTGCACGCGGCCGACGACCAGCGCAGCCCCTCCTCGACCAGGTTCGGGATCAGCGACGGGTCCGCCTGCGCCTTCTCGAACTGCTCGGGCCGCTCGACGAGCGCCTGCACCGTGCCCGAGACGGTGTGCGGCGTCGTCACGTTGGCGCCCAGGAGAATGCTGTAGCCGTCGAGGGCGATCTCCTCGTCGCTCAGCGGCGCGCCTCCCGGGCGGACGCTCATGAGGTGGTGGAGCAGGCTGTCGTCGCCGCCTTCGGCCGCCCGCCGCGCCGTGACCCATTCCTTGACGTAGGTGACCAGTTCGTGGTGGGAGATGGCCAGCGTCGCCGCTTCGCTGCCCTGCAGGAAGTGCGGGTCCGAGGGAGCCGTCACCATCGCGGTCAGTTGGACCAGTTCCTCCCAGTCCTTCTCGGGGATCCCCAGCAGCGGGCCCGTGACCATCGCCGGCAGCAGCAGCGCCCGCTCGGCCAGGTCGAAGGTCTCGCCGTCGAGCGCCGGTTCGAGGAAGCGCTGGATCGTCCCGCGGATCGAGTCCTCCCAGGACTTCACCGCCCGCGCGGTCAGCTTGGCGCCGAGCGGCCGGCGGACCTCGGTGTGCCGCGGCGGGTCGGTGGACGTCATCAGCACGCCGGCCGCGACGTCGTCCGTCCCGAGGTGGGTGGGGACCGTGCCGCGCTCCGAGGTGAACTCGCGGTGGTCGCCGAGCACGCGGCAGACGTCCTCGTAGCGGGTGACCGACCAGAACTCCCGGCCGTCCGGCAGGACTTGGTGGTGCAGGGGTGCCTTCGCCCGCATCGCGTCCCAGATCGGGTGCGGATCGCCCGAGGTGTACAGGTCCAGGTCGAACAGGTCGACGCTGTCGAGGTCGACGTCGTACCCGGGACCCGGCGTCAGCCTCACGCCCCGGCCCTCCCCTGCTCGATCAGCTCGGCGACCCGGGCCGGGGTCTGCGCCAGGTAGAAGTCGCGCACGGACAGCTGGACACCGTAGTCCTGCGCCACCCGGTCGATGATCTTGATGCCGGTCAGCGAGTTGCCGCCGAGCGTGAAGAAGTCGTCGTCCGGCCCGATCCGGCAGTGGAGGAACTCCCCCCACAGCTCCGCGATTTCCTGCCCCAGCGATACCGGCGCGCTCGAAGGCGCGGCTTGTCGTTCCATTGCCAGTCTTTCCTTCCTCCGCCGACCGGGAGTGCCCGCTCGCGTCCTTTTCGGCCCTGTCCGCGGACCGTCACCGCCATGACGACCGCGGGGGACCCTGTGCGCCGTCCCGCCGGCGAGACAAATTCTTCGAATGGCCGAATGGAGTGTTGCGTGAATGCGCGTCCCGCTCACACCGTCCCGGCGGTGTCCGGCGTGCGAGGGCCGGTGGGGTTGAGAGTGCACCGGCGAGCTGCATGCCGGCGCCTGCTCGCCCCGCGGGAGTGTCCCGCCGGCGGGACAGGGCAAGTTCGGGCGCGGCTCGCCCGTCGCGGAACCGGCATTTGTTGACCGGCCGATCCACGTTCCGTGAACGTGAAGGTGGTTCGACGACGATAGAGGCCCAGTGGAAGAGGGGGAACGACGTGGGACACACCGGCATGGACGCGGACGTGGTGATCGCGGGCGCCGGGCCGACGGGCCTGATGCTCGCCTGCGAGCTGCGGCTCGCGGGCGTCGACGTGGTGGTGGTCGAGCGGCTCGCCGAGCGCACGGGTGAGTCGCGGGCCGGCGGGATGCACTCGCGCACCCTGGAGGTGCTGGACCAGCGCGGAATCCTCGACCGCTTCCTGGCGGTCGGCGAACCGCAGCCGGTGGGCCACTTCTCCGGCCTCTACCTGGACTTCGACGAGTTCGAGTCCAGGCACCCCTATCCGCTGATGATCCTGCAGTCCGCCATCGAGCGGCTGCTGGAGGAGTGGGCCGGCGAACTCGGCGTGCGGGTGCGCTTCTCGTCCGAGGTGAGCGGGATCCGCCAGGACGAGGCCGGCGTGACGGTCGAGCTGAGCACGGCCGAGGCGGCACCGGCGACGCTGCGCGCCCGCTATCTGGTGGGCTGCGACGGCGGGCGCAGCACGGTGCGCAAGCTGTCGGGCATCGACTTCCCCGGCACCGAGGCGACGATGACCGCGCTGATCGGCGACGTGGAACTGCCCGATCTGCCCGAGGACTACGTGTGGGTGCGGCGCTGTGCGGGCGGCGACTGGTCGGCGATCGCCTTCGAGCCGGGCTGGTACCGGGTGATCACCTCCGAGTACGACCGGGTCGTGGACCGCGACGAGGCTCCGACGTTCGAGCAGCTGAGGCAGTCGCTCGTCCGGCTGGCGGGCACCGACTTCGGCATGCACAGCCCGCGGTGGGTCTCCCGGTTCAACGACGCCGCGCGGCAGGCCGCCACGTACCGGGACGGCCGGGTGCTGCTCGCGGGCGACGCGGCGCACATCCATTTCCCGGCCGGCGGGCAGGGGCTGAACATGGGCGTGCAGGACGCGGTCAACCTCGGCTGGAAGCTCGCCTCGGTGGTGCGCGGACGGGCTCCGGAGAGTCTGCTGGACACCTACCACACCGAGCGCCACGCCGTCGGGGAGCGCGTCCTGCACAACACCCGGGCGCAGTCGGCGCTGGCCCGCCCCGGCGCCCAGACGGACGCGCTGCGCGAGGTGTTCGGCTCGCTCATGGTGTTCGACGACGTCAACCGGCATCTGCGGGGCATGCTCACCGCACTGGACATCCGGTATCCGGTAGACGGCGACCACCTGCTGGCGGGCCGCCGGGTCCCCGACGCCGACCTCAAGACGTCCGACGGCACCACCCGTGTCCACGAGCTGCTGCACTGCGCCCGCCCCGTCCTGCTCGATCTGCGCGGCAGCGCCGAGTTGGCGAAGGTCGCCGGGGGCTGGGCCGACCGTGTCGACGTCGTCGAGGCGCGCAGCGAGGACGAGCACTGGCCGGTCCCGGGCGTCGGCGAGATCCCCGCTCCCGCCGCGCTCCTCATCCGCCCCGACGGCCATGTCGCCTGGGCGGCCCCCGCCGAGGGCGCACCCGGCGTCCGCGCGCTGCGGGCCGCCCTCACCACCTGGTTCGGTCCGGCCCGGCACGGGTGAGACACCGCCCCGGACCGAGGGGCACCTCAGCCGGTGCCGGTCGGTCCGGGGCTCGTACGGCGGCGGCCGCCAGGACCCGGTGGGGGTCCTGGCGGCCGCCGTCGTCGTGCGGGGTGGACGCGGGTGCCCGTGGCTCAGACCCGCTTCTTGAAGTTGGCGATCGCCCACACGTATCCGACGAGCGCGAGCCCGACGCACCAGGCGACGGCGGCGACGGCGTGGCCGGTCGACACATGGCCTTCCAGCAGCAGCCCGCGCAGCGTCTCGATGATCGGGGTGAAGGGCTGGTACTCGGCGAACTGGCGCACGCCGGTGCCCATCGTGTCCGCGGGGACGAACGCGCTGCTCAGGAACGGCAGCATGATCAGCGGCACGGTGGCCAGGCCCGCCGATTCCACCGTCTTCGCACCCAGGCCCAGGGCGACCGTGAGCCAGCTGGTCGCGAGGGCGAGCAGCAGCATCAGGCCGATCGCGGCGAGCCACTGCGCGACGTCGGCGTGCGGACGGAATCCCATCGCGAAACCGACCCCGATGATGGCCGCGTCGGCGATCAGCGCGCGCACCGTCGTGGCGACGACATGGCCGGTCAGCACGGCGCCGTGCGAGACGTCCATGGCCTTGAACCGGTTGATGATGCCCGTCGTCATGTCGCCGTTCACGGCCGCCGCGGTCGGTCCCAGGCCGTAGGTGATGGCCATCACGAGCAGGCCCGGCACCGCGTAGTCGATGTACTTGCCGTCGACCTTGAAGGCGCCACCGAACACATAGACGAACATGAGCATCATCACGATGGGGAACAGGACCGCGTTGAACACCGTGACCGGATTGCGTGCCGTGTGCTTGAAATTGCGACGCAGCATGATCGCCGAGTCGCCGAACGACGTCGAGACAGCGCTCATCGGGCGATCGCCTCCTCGCTGGTGCGCTCGGTGCGCTCGGTGCGCTCGGTGCCCGCGCGCCCGGTCAGGGCGAGGAAGACGTCGTCGAGGTCCGGTGTGTGCACGGAGAACTCCTTGGCGTTGATCATGTGCTCGTCGAGCCGGCTCAGCAGGCCGAGCAGCGACTTCGACTCACCGTCGCTGGGCACCCGCAGGATCAGCTCCTCGTCGTCCCGCGTGGCCCCGGCTAGGACCCGCGCCGCCTCGTCGAGTTCGTAGAGGTCGGCGAACCGGAGCCGGACATGGGTGCCGGGGACCTGGCGCTTGAGCTCCTCGGGGGTGCCCTGGGCGACCAGGTGGCCCTGGTCGAGCACCGCGATCCGGTCGGCGAGCTGGTCGGCCTCCTCGAGGTACTGGGTGGTCAGGAAGATGGTGGTGCCGTCGGCCACCAGCTCGCGGACGATCCCCCACATCGTGCGCCGGCTGCGCGGGTCGAGACCCGTCGTCGGCTCGTCCAGGAAGATGATCTGCGGGGCGCCGACCAGCGTCATCGCCAGGTCCAGCTTGCGGCGCATACCACCGGAGTAGGTCGCCGCCATCTTGTCCGCCGACTCCACCAGGTCGAACCGCTCCAGCAGCTCCGTGACCACCTGGTCGCCGGGGCGCACGCGCTTCAGGTCCGCCATCAGCCGCAGGTTCTCCCGGCCCGAGAGCAGCTCGTCCACCGCGGCGAACTGACCGGTCACACCGATGACCCGGCGCACCTCCTTGGTCGCGCTCGCCACGTCGTGCCCGGCGATGCGCACCGTGCCGGCGTCGGCCTTCATCAACGTCGTCAGGACGTTCACCGTCGTCGTCTTGCCGGCCCCGTTCGGGCCGAGCAGGGAGAAGACCGAACCCGCGGCGACATCGAAGTCGATGCCGTCGAGCACGACCTTGTCGCCATATGCCTTGCGCAGCCCCGAAACCGCGATCGCTGAACTTCTCATGCCTCCACGTTCCTCTCCGGCCCTGTCACACACCTGTCCTGGCGTTCGACCACAAATCCCCTGGTCACATGGGTGCTCATCACGTCGTGCCCACCCCGCACGAGCGACCGCGGGCGGACTCCGCCTCGATCACGTCCAGCACCTCGCGGCCGCTGTCGACCAGGTACATGTGATCGCCCGGGAACTCCGCACAGCTGAACCCGCCCGTGGTCGCCGCCTGCCACTGCCGTGCCTCTTCCGCGGTGACCAGGCCGTCGGAGCTGCCGCGCAGCGAGCAGATCGGCACGGACACCGGTTCGTCGGTGCTCGGCACGTAGTTCTCGTGCATCTCGCAGTCGGCCTGCAGTACGGGGAGAATCAGTTCACGCATCTCCGGGTGGTCGAGCGCCTCGTGCCGGAACCCCGCGAACTCCTCGACCCGGGCGAGGAACTCCTCGTCCCTGAGCCCCGTCGCCCGCCGCTCGCGCTGGGTCCACGGCCCCGGCGAACCGCTGACGACGAGCCGTTCGACGTGCACGCCGCGCGCGCTCAGCAGGTGCACCAGCTCGTACGCGAGCACCGCGCCCAGGCTGTGCCCGAACAGCACGGTCCGCGCCCCCGCGCCGAGGTCCGCGACGATCTCGTCGATCGAGCCCTTGGCCGCTTCGACCACGTTGCGGTACGGCGTCTCGAGGATCCGCCGCTCCCTGCCGGGCAGTTCGACCGAGGTCACTCGCCACCGGCCGGCGGACAGCTCCCGCCAGGGGTGGAAGAACGAGGGACCCGCTCCCGCGAAGGGCACGCACAGCAGCGTGGCCCGGTCCCCGTGTTCCGCTGACATGCCGGGTTCTGTCACCCCGACCAACCCCAATCATCCATTCGTCGGTTCGTCGAACCGGTTGCGGGAAGGCGATGCCCGGTCATGGCGCGAGCCTGCGGCCTATGACCTCGAAGATCTCGGCCACGGGTCCGGGCATGTGGAAGTCGTTGTGCGTGGCGCGCACGTCGTAGGAGTCGATGGCACCGAGGACATGGGGCTGCCACAGGGGCGCCCATGACTCGTCCTTGTCCGACGCCGCGTTGAAGAAGAGCACGTCGCCGCGGTAGACCGGCGATTCGAACTCCGCCATGAGGGACAGGTTGTTGGCCCCCACCCTCGACATGTTGTCCAGGAAGTCGTCCATGTTGCGGGTGTTCATGTACTGGCCGAACTGCTCCTCGATCTCCTCGCGGTACGTCGAGGCCTTCCAGCCGGCCAGCTCCCTGAACCCGCTGCCCGGCTGGGCGTCCAAAATGGCCACCAGGGCGACCTCGTGCCCGCGCCGGTCCAGTTCCGTGGCGACGGCGTGCGCGACCGGGCCGCCGTAGGACCAGCCGATCATGTGGAAGGGCCCTTCCGGCTGGATGTCGAGCATCTGGGCGACGTAGTCGTCGACCATCTCCTGGACCGACCCCGCCAGCGCGCCCGTGCCGTCGGAGCCACGGGACTGCAGGGCGTACGCCGGCCGGTCCGGCACGTACGGGGCGAAGCTGAAGTAGGACCAGCCGAGCCCGCCGCCCCCGTGGAAGAACCACATCGGCGGCTTGCCCGTACCGGGGTCGGCGTGCAGCGGCAGCACGACCGCGTAGGAGTCGGCCTCGTCGTCGGGAATGCCACCGATCAGCACGAGCGCGGCCAGCTCGGCCACGGTGGGGTACTTGATGATCGTGCTCATGGGCATCTCGACGTCGAACTGCTTGCGGATGGCGGCGCTGAGCCGGGTGGCCATGAGCGAGTGCCCGCCGAGCGAGAAGAAGTTGTCGTCGATGCCGACCTTCTCCTTGCCGAGCAGCTTGGCGAACAGGGCGCACAGCTTCTCTTCGTGGGAGTTGCGCGGCTCCCGGCTGACCGTGGTGCGCGTGTGCTCCGAGGGCAGTGCCCGACGGTCGAGCTTCCCGTTCGGGGTCAGCGGGATCTCCGGCAGCGAGATCACCGCGGAGGGCACCATGTAGTCCGGCAGACGCCCGCGCAGGTGCACGTTCAGCTCGGCGAGCAGCCGGTCGGCCGGCTCGTCGGTCGCCGCGGCACCGGGCGTGGGCACCACATAACCCACGATGCGCTTGTCGCCCTCCTGGTCCTCGCGCACCACGACCACCGCCTGCGCCACACCGGGATGTGCGGCCAGGGCATGCTCGATCTCGCCCAACTCGATCCGGTAGCCCCGGATCTTCACCTGGAAGTCGGTGCGCGCGATGTACTCCAGCTGGCCGTCCCTGTCCCACCGCACCAGGTCTCCGGTGCGGTACATCCGGGCGCCGGCGGGGCCGAACGGGCAGGCCACGAAGCGCTCCGCGGTCAGCTCCGGCCGGCTCTGGTAGCCGCGGGCCAGCCCGTCGCCCGCGATGTACAGATCGCCCTGCACGCCGCGCGGAACCGGGCGCAGCCGCGCGTCGAGCACATACACCTGGGTGTTCCCGATCGGTGTCCCGATCGCGGGTGCGCCCGTCCCCGCCTTCACGGGCGCGGTGGTGGACCAGATCGTCGTCTCGGTCGGGCCGTACCAGTTGCTCACCTCGGTGGCCTGGTCCGCCAGCGTCTCGGCCAGGCGGGCCGGCAGTGCCTCACCGCCGACCATGATCCGCAGGCCCTGCGCGGCGTCCGGCTCGCTCGTCAGCAGCATCTGCCAGAACGCGGGCGTGGACTGCACCACGGTGACCTCGTGGCGGCGGATCATCTCCACCACGGCCGCCGGATCGGTGAGGGTGTCCTTCCCCGCCACCACCACGGCGGCGCCGCAGATCAGCGGGAGGTACAGCTCGGTGCCCGCGATGTCGAACGACACCGTCGTGCTGAACAGCATCCGGTCCGCGCACGACAACGGGATCCGGCGCCGCGCCGTCGCCAGGTAGTTCGCCAGCGCACCGCGCGGGACCGACACCCCCTTGGGGGTCCCCGTCGAGCCCGACGTGTAGATCACGTACGCCGCGTTCTGCGGCCGGACGACCACCTCGGGCGCCGTGTCCGGATACGTCGAGCAGTCCGCGCCGGCCAGCACACCGGCGTCGAGCACCAGCACCGGATCCGCGTGCTCGAGGACGTAGTCGATGCGGGAACGCGGGTGGTCCGGGTCGACCGGGACGTAGGCCCCGCCGGCCTTCAGCACCGCCAGCAGCGCCACGACCAGGCTCACGGACCGGGGCAGGCACACGGCGACCGGCGACTCCGCCCGCACACCGCGGTCGGCCAGCCAGTGCGCCAGCCTGTTCGACCGCACCTCCAGCTCCTGGTAGGTGAGCACCTCCTCCTCGCCGATGAGGGCGAGTGCGTCCGGTGTCGCCCGTACCTGCCGGCGCACCGCCTCCACCAGCCCCGGCTCCAGGGTCGGCTCGACGGTGTCGTTGACCTCCCCGACCAGCCGCTCCCGCTCGGCCGCGCTCAGTACGTCGACGTCCCCGACGCACAGGCCCGGTTCGGCGACCAGCTGCTCCAGGACGCGCCCGAACCGGGCGGCCATGGCCTCGATCGTGTCCCGGTCGAAGAGCTGGGTCGCGTACTGGATGTCGACCTGCAGCGTCCCGGACTCGTCCGTGATCATGCTGAAGTACAGGTCGACCTGGGTGGTCGAGGTGAGGGCCTGCTGGAACTCCACGTCGAGTCCGGGGAGTTCGAGGGTCTGGCGGGCGTAGTTCTGCCAGGCGGACAGCACCTGGAACAACGGCTGGTACGCCGTGGAGCGGTCGGGGTTGATCGACTCGACGAGCAGCTCGAAGGGCACGTCCTGGTGCTCGTAGGCCGCCAGCGCCTTGTTGCGGACCTGCCCGAGCAGGTCGGCGAACGACGGGTCGCCGGAGAGGTCGGCGCGCACCACCAGGGTGTTGGCGAAGAGCCCGATCAGATCGGCCAACGCTTCGTCGGTCCGCCCGGCGATCGGGGTGCCGATCGTCACGTCGTCCCCGGCGCCGAGCTTGCGCAGCAGCACCGCCAGCGCGGCCTGCATGACCATCGACATGGTCGTTCCGCGCTCGGTGGCCAGCTTCTCCAGCCCGGCCGCCACCCGCGGTGCCACGGTGAAGCCGACCGTGTCGCCGTGCGAACTCGGCTTCACGGGCCGGGGGCGGTCCAGCGGCAGGTTCAACGGCTGCGGCACCCCGGCCAGTTCCTCGCGCCAGTACGCGATCTGCGCCGCGGCGAGACTGCCCGGGTCGGACACGTCGCCGAGCACCTCGCGCTGCCACAGCGTGTAGTCCTTGTACTGCACGGGCAGCGGCTCCCACTGCGGTGCCCGGCCGTCCCGGCGGGCGGTGTAGGCGGCGGCCAGGTCCCGTGTCAGCGGCGCGCCCGAGCTGCCGTCCATGGCGATGTGGTGGACGACCGTGACCAGGACGTGTTCCTCGGGCGAGCAGCGCAACAGGGTGGCCCGCAACGGGATCTCGGCCGCCAGGTCGAACCGGTGCGCGACGGCCTCGTCGATCGCGCCGGACACCTCGTCGGGCGCCACGTCGACCACCGGCACCTGCGGCGCCGCCTGCTCGATCGGCAGGATCCGCGTGTGCAGCTCACCGTCGTCGTCCGTCACGTAGACGGTGCGCAGGATCTCGTGCCGCTCGACCACGTCGCGGATCGCCGCGACGAGTGCGGCCCGGTCCAGGCGTCCGGTCAGCCGGAACGAGCCCGTCATGTTCCAGGCCTCCGACCCGCCCCCCAGCTGGTGCAGGAACCACATGCGGCGTTGGGCGTAGGACAGCGGAATCATTGCTTCACTCCTTCACGGTCATCGGGCGCAGACTGGGGCGGCGTGGAGCGGCCGATTCCTCCGACCACGCTGCGAGCGCGGCCACCGTCGGCAGGTCGAAGATCTTGCGGATGGGGATCTCGATGCCCAGCTCTGCACGGGCGCGGCTGATCAGCCGGGTGGCGAGCAGGGAGTGCCCGCCCAGCTCGAAGAAGCCGTCGTCGATGCCGACCCGGTCCACGTCGAGCACCTCGGCGAACAGGCCGGCCAGGGTCTCCTCGCGGGCGGTGCGGGGAGCCCGGTAGGCGGCGCCGGTGTACTGCGGTTCGGGCAGCGCGGCCCGGTCCAGCTTGCCGTTCGGGGTGAGCGGCAGCCGGTCGAGGACCATGAAGGCGGAGGGCACCATGAAGTCCGGGAGCCGCTGCGAGACGAAGCCGTGCAGTTCCCTCGGCTCCAGGTAGGAGCGGTCGCCGGTCGCCGGGTCGTCGCCGGTGGCGGCGGGCACGACGTACGCGACCAGCTGTTTGCCCGAGCCGCCGCCGCGCCCGTCGCGGGCGATGACGGCGGCCTGCGCGATGCCGGGGTGCGCGGTGAGCGCGGCCTGGACCTCGCCGGGCTCGACGCGGAAGCCGCGCACCTTGACCTGCGCGTCCGAGCGGCCCGCGTACTCCAGCCGGCCCTCGGCGTCGAGGCGAGCCAGGTCACCGGTGCGGTACATGCGCGAGCCGGCCGGGCCGAAGGGGTCGGCGACGAAGCGCTCGGCGGTCAGTCCGGCGCGGCCGTGGTATCCGCGGCCCACCTTCCCCGCGACGTACAGCTCGCCGACCGCGCCCGGCGGCACCGGGGCCAGGCCCGGATCGAGGACGTAGGCCCGCATGTTGCCGAGCGGGGTGCCGACGGGCGCGCTGCCCGCCCGGTCCTGTGTGCCGCCGCGGACGGTGCAGGTGGTGGCGTAGAACGACTCGCTCTGTCCGTAGGCGTTGACGATCCGTACGCCGGGGAAGGCGTCCCGGGTCCTGTCGACGAGCGAGGCGGGCAGGGCCTCGCCGGCGAAGACGACCGTCTCCACGCTGGTGCGGCCCGCTATCTGGTCGACGAGTTCGGCGAAGGCGGAGGGCACGGTGGAGATGACGGCGCCGCTCCAGGCGTCGCGCTCGCCGAGGACCAGGACGTCGCGGACCACTTCGACGACGCCGCCGGTGGCGAGGGTCGTGAAGATCTCGAACGCCGAGACGTCGAAGTTGACCGAGGTGCCCGCGAGGAGCCGCTTGCCCGGCCGCATGCCCACGCGGGAGGCGAGCCCCAGCACGCCGTTGACCACGCATCGGTGGGTGATGGCGACGCCCTTGGGCTTGCCCGTGGAGCCGGAGGTGTACATCACGTACGCCAACCGGTCGGCGTGGAGCGGCAGTTCGGGGACGGTGCCGTCGTCCTCGGACAGGTCGAGCGCGTCGAGGAGGAGGTCCGGGGCGTCGTGCCGCGGCAGCACCGCGACCGTCGTGGAGTCCGTCAGGACGAGGCGCGGCCGTGCCTCCTCGAAGATGGCCTCCAGACGGTGGCTGGGGTACTTGGGGTCGACGGGCAGATAGGCGCCGCCCGCCTTCAGGACCGCGAGCAGCGCGACCACCAGGTCCGCCGACCGCGGCAGCGACACGGCGACCACCGACTCCGGGCCCACCCCGCGTCCGGCCAGTTCGCGCGCGAGGCGGCCCGCCCGGGTGGTCAGCTCGCGGTAGGTGAGCGACTCGCCCTCGGCGACCACGGCGGTCTCGTCCGGGGTGCGCGCCGCCTGTGCCTCGACGAGCCCGTCGATGGTGGCGTCGGCAGTGGGGACGGCCGTGTCGTTGAACTCGGTGAGCAGCCGCTCGCGTTCGGCCGGGTCCAGGACGTCGACCTGGGCGACCTTCAGCTCGGCGGTGGCGGCCAGCTGCCGCAGGACGCGCAGGAGGCGGTCCGCGAGCACCTGGACCGCATCGCGGTCGAAGACGCCCTTCGCGTACTGGAGGAAGAGCGTCAGGTGCGGGTCGACGGCCGCCATCAGGGTCAGCGGGTAGTTGGTGGCCGTGGACGCGCGCAGGCCGGTGAAGGCGATCCCGTCCGCGGCCTCGGTGGCGGCGCTGAGCCCGTCCCGGTCCACCGGGTACGACTCGAAGACGACCAGCGTGTCGAAGAGGGACTGCAGGCCGATGGACTGCTGGATCTCCGTGAGCCCGTAGTGGTGGTGGTCCAGCAGCCCGGCCTGCCGGCTCTGCAGCCGGGTGAGGACCTCGGCGAGGGTGTCGCCGGGCGCGTACTCGACGCGTACGGGCAGGGTGTTGATGAACATCCCGACCATCGAGTCGACGTCCGTCACCGCGGGCGGGCGCCCGGAGACGGTGGCGCCGAACACCACGTCCCCTCGGCCGGTGAGCCGGCCCAGCAGCAGCGCCCAGGCGCCCTGGACCAGGGTGTTGACGGTGACGCCCAGCTCGGTGGCGCGCCGGCCCAGTTCGCGTGCCTCCTCGGGCGGGAGCGCGATGTCGAGCTGGTCGACGCCCTCGTCGCCGACGCCCTCGGAGCCGGGGGCGAGCAGGGTCGGCTCCTCGACCCCGGCCAGCTCGGCCGCCCACACCCGTGCGGACTCCTTCTCGTCCTGCCGGGCGCGCCAGGTCAGGAACTCGCCGAAGTCGCGGGTCGCGGGCAGGCCGGCCGGGTCGCCGCCGGACGCGTAGAGCAGCAGCAGGTCCCGCATCAGCAGGGGCATGGACCAGCCGTCGATCAGCACGTGGTGGGCGGTCATCACGAGTTCGGCGCGGCCGGGTTCGAGGACGGCGAGTGCCAGCCGGATCAGCGGCGGGGCGCCCACGTCGAAGTGGGTGGCCCGGTCCTCGGCGAGGAACCGCTCGAACGTCTCGGTCCGCTCCGCCTCGCCGGCGGCGCTCAGGTCGAGGTGCCGCCAGGGCAGGGCCACCGTCCGGGGCACGACCTGCACCATCTCGCCGTCCGCGCGGTCGGCGAACCCGGCGCGCAGGCCCGCGTGGCGCTTCAGCAGCGCCTGCGCGGCCCGGTGCATCCGCTCCGGGTCGACCTCGCCGGACAGGTGGAACACCAGCTGCATGTGGTAGGCGTCGAAGGAGGATCCGGCCAGCATCGTGTGGAACAACATCCCGGACTGCACCGGTGTCGTCGGCCACACCTGGTCCAGCCTGCCGAACCGGTCCTCCCAGGTGTCGATCTCCTGCTGGCGCACCGGGACCAGGGGCGCGTCGCTCGGGGTCAGCCCGCCGGCGTCGGGGGCCTGGGCGTGGCGGGCCAGGGCGGTCAGCGCCTCGACCCACAGCCCGGCCAGCTCGCTCACCTCGTCGCGGGAGAGCACACCGGTCGGGAAGCTGAAGTAGGCGGTCAGTTCGTCGCCGCCGGGGGCGCTGGTGGCCACCGCGTTGACCTCCAGCGCCGACAGCACCGGCATGTCCGCGTCGGGCGCGGCGATCAGTCCTCGGTGTGCGGTGTCCGGGGCCCAGCCCAGGCCGCGCAGTTCCTCGGGGATGTCCGCGCCGGAGGACCGGCCCAGGTAGTTGAAGCCGATCCGCGGCCGGCGCTCGCCGGCCAGCGCGGCGGCGGTCTGCGGGTTGAGGTGGCGCAGCAGGCCGTAGCCCATGCCGTTGTCCGGCACGGCCCGCAGCTGCTCCTTGACGGTCTTGATGGCCCGTCCGGCGGCGGGACCGCCCGCGAACGCGTCCGCCAGGTCGATGCCGGCCAGGTCCAGCCGCACCGGGAACATCGCCGTGAACCATCCGACGGTGCCCGACAGGTCCGCGCCGGGCACCACGTGTTCCTCCCGGCCGTGCCCCTCCAGCCGCACCAGCGCCGAGGACGCCGCGGGCCCGGTCACGCCGCGCGCCCCGCGCCAGCGCGCCAGCGCCAGTGCCAGCCCGGCCAGCAGCCCGTCGTCGACACCGCCGCGGAACACCGCGGGCACCGTGCTGAGCAAGGTCTCGGTGACGTCTGTCGGCACCTGGACGCGCACCATGTCCACGGTCGACGTGACATCGCGGACGGGGTCCGGTTCCCGTGCTCCCAGCACGAGGTCCTCCGCGCGCAGGATCTCCTGCCACAGGGGCAGTTCCGCCGTCCGGTCGGGGGTGGCCGCCTCGTCGGCCAGCGCGTGCGCCCACCGCCGCAGCGAGGTGCCCGGCCCGGCCGGCTGCGGGGGGAGTCCGCCCTGGATCCGCTGCCAGGCGGACACCAGGTCCGGCACCAGGATCCGCCAGGACACCCCGTCGACGACCAGGTGGTGCAGCACGATCAGCAGCCGGCCCGCATCCGCGCCCGTGTCCGTGTCCGTGTCCGTGTCCGTGTCGGAGGTGAACCACACGAACTGCGCCATGACGCCCGCGTCCGGGTCCAGCCGGTCCGCGGCCGCGTCCAGCTCGGCCTTCACATCGGCGTCTCCGTAAGGGACTTCCCGTACCAGTGCGCCCGCGTCCACGCTGCCGACGGGCTCCATCCACAGGCCCGGCTTCGCCCGGTCGAGCCGGGAACGCAGGACGTCGTGCCGGTCCAGCACGGCCTGGAGCGTCGCGAGCAGCCCCGTACGGTCGATGTCCGCGGGCAGGGTCAGCATCGCGGACATGCAGAACCGGCCGAGGCCACCGCCCAGCGCGAGCACGTGCGCCGCCGTCGGCGTCAGCGGAGCCCAGCCCACGCCGCCGCCCGGCAGTTCGGCCAGGATCACGCGCTCGTCCGCTTCGCGGCCGTCGACCAGTTCCGCGAGCCGGGCGATCGTGCGGTGCTCGAAGATCTCCCGTGTGCTGACCACCACGCCGCGCGTCTTGGCCCGCGCGACGACCTGGATCGACCGGATGCTGTCCCCGCCGCTGGTGAAGAAGTCGTCGTCGACGCCCACCCGTTCGGCGCCGAGGACGTCCGCGAACACATCGGCCAGGGCGCGCTCCGTGTCGCTGCGCGGCGCCCGGTACTCGGCGCCGGCGAACACCGGCTCGGGCAGGGCCGCCCGGTCCAGCTTTCCGTTCGCGGTCAGCGGCAGCTCCCCCAGCACCACGAACAGGGCGGGGACCATGTAGTCCGGCAGCCGCTCGGCCACGAACCGCCGCAGCTCCGCCACCGACACCCTGGCGTCCGGGTCCGTGCCGCCGTCCGCGTGGCCGTCCTGGGTGCCCGCCGGCGCCACATAGCCGACGAGGCGCGTGGTGCCGGTGTGGTCCTCGCACACCGTGACCGCGGCGCGGCCGACCGCGGGATGCCGGGCGAGGACCGTCTCGATCTCGGTCGGCTCGACCCGGATGCCGTTCACCTTCACCTGGGCGTCGGCCCGTCCCGCGTACGTGAGCCGGCCGTCCTCGTCCCAGCGGGCCAGGTCGCCGGTGCGGTACATGCGCGCGCCCGCGGGGCCGAAGGGGCAGGCCACGAACCGCTCCGCGGTCACCGCGGCGTTGCGGTGGTAGCCGCGGGCGAGCAGCCCGCCGACGTAGAGTTCGCCGATCACGCCGGGCGGGACCGGAGTCAGCTCCGGGCCCAGCACATGGGCCTGCATGTTGGCCAGTGGCCGTCCGACCGGTACCGCACCGGTGTCAGCCGGCTGCTGCGGGAGCGTGAACGTGGCCGCGTAGAAGCTCTCGGTCTGTCCGTAGGCGTTGACGACACGGGCTGCGGGCAGGGCTTCACGCACCTTGCGGACGAGATCGGCCGAGAGCGCCTCACCGGCGAAGACGACGGTTTCCACGTCGAGTTCGAGGCCGCCCTCGCCGTCGGTGCCGATCCGGTCGAGCAGCGCGGAGAAGACCGAGGGCACGGCGGAGACCGTGGTCCCCGACCATCTGCCGCGTTCGGCGAGTTCGAGTACGTCACGGACGATCTCGACGCTCGCTCCGCAGGTCAGCGCGGTGAAGATCTCGAACACGGAGACGTCGAAGTTCACCGAGGTCGCGGCGAGCATCCGGGACCCCGCCCCGACCCGCACGATCCGGCGCAGATCCCGTACGCCGTTGACCACAGCGGCGTGGGTGACGGCGACTCCCTTGGGAGTCCCGGTCGACCCCGAGGTGAACATGACATAGGCCAGGTGGTCCGGCTCCAGCCGGACGTCCGGGGCCTTGAGGGCGCGGCCGTCGAGGCTCAGGTCGTTCAGGTGCAGCACCCGCTGCGGGCACTTGGCCACGACCGGCGCCGTCGCGTAGTCGGTCAGCACGAGGGCCGGATCGGCCGTGCCGAGCAGGAGGTCGACCCGCGCGGCCGGGTAGTCGGGGTCGATCGGCAGATAGGCGCCGCCGGCCTTGAGCACGGCGAGGAGCGCGGCCACCAGGTCCGCGGACCGTGGCAGCGCCACGGCGACCAGGACGTCCGGCCCGACACCGCGGTCCCGCAGTGCGGCCGCCAGCCGATCGGCGCGGGCGTCCAGTTCCCGGTACGACCACTCGGTCTCGCCGCACACCACCGCTGTCGCGTCCGGCGTCCGCGTCACCTGGGCGGCGAACAGCTCCGGTACGGTCGCCGCTCGCGCCGGCACCGTCGTGTCGTTCAGCCGGGCCAGCCGGTCCCGCTCGGCGCCCGTGAGCACGTCCACGCCGCCGAGCCGGGTCCCGGGTGCGGCGACCACCTGCCGCAGCACACGGACGTAGCGCTCGACGAGGCTCACGGCCGTCGCGTGGTCGAACAGTTCCGTCGCGTACTCCAGCCGCCCGTACGCGCCCCCGGACGGGGCCGGGACGATGTTGAAGAAGAGGTCGAACTTCGCGGTGCCGGTGCCCGCCGGGAGGGGGGTGACCCGCAGGCCCGGTGTCTCGATCTGCGACCACTCGAACTGCCAGGCCAGCATCACCTGGAACAGCGGCTGGTAGGCGGTGGTGCGTTCGGCGTTCAGCAGCTCCACCAGGCGCTCGAAGGGAACGTCCTGGTTGTCGTAGGCGGCCAGGGCCCGGTCCCGCACCTGGTCCAGCAGATCGCCGAACGAAGGGTTCTTCGACAGGTCGACGCGCAGCACCCAGGTGTTGGCGAAGAACCCGATCAGATCGTCGAGTTGCTCATCGGCGCGCCCCTCGATCGGGCTGCCGATCGTCAGGTCGTTGCCGGCGCCGACGTGGTGCAGGAGCACCGCCAGCACGGCCTGGGCGACCATCGGTGCCGTGGCTCCGTGCTGCGCGGCCAGCTTCCCGATCCCGGCGAGCAGTTCCGCGTCCAGCTCGAAGTCGACGTGTCCGCCGTCGTGGCCGGCCGCCGTCGGCCGCGGCCGGTCCAGCGGCAGCTGCACCGGCTGCGGCACCCCGGCCAGTTCGTCGCGCCAGTGCTCCAGCTGCGCGGCGGCGACGCTCTCGGGGTCCTCTTCGTCGCCCAGCAGCTGCCGCTGCCACAGCGTGTAGTCCTTGTACTGCACCGCGAGCGGGGCCCACTGCGGCGCGGCTCCCTGGTGGCGGGCCGAGTACGCCGTCAGCAGATCCCGCATGAACGGCGCCATCGACGCCCCGTCCGCGGCGATGTGGTGGAACACGAACACCAGCACGTGCTCCTGCGGGGAGATCCTGACCACGGTGGTGCGCAGGGGGAGTTCCGTGTCCAGGTCGAAGCCCTCGCGCGCGGCCTCGTGCATCGCGGCGTCCACCGCGTCCGCGGCCACGTCGACCACCCGGAACTGCAATACCGCCTCTTCGGGAGGCAGGATCCGCTGCTCCGGCGTGCCGTCCGCGTTCTCGACGACGAGCGTGCGCAGGCTCTCGTGCCGGGTGACGACGTCCGTCACCGCCGCGGCCAGGGCCGCCGTGTCCAGCAGCCCCTCCAGGCGCAGCACGAACGGGATGTTGTAGGTCGCGGACGGGCCTTCCAGACGGTGGAGGAACCACAGCCGACGCTGAGCGAAGGACAACGGGATCATCGACGTACTCCTACACGTTCATCGGGCGCAGTTGGGGGCGGTTCGACGTGGCGAGCTTCTCGATCCGCGCCGCCAGCTGGGCGACGGTCGGACTGCGGAACACCGTGGTGACCTTCACGTCGACGTTCAGCTCGGTGCGTATGCGGCCGATCAGCCGGGTGGCCAGCAGCGAATGCCCACCGTGGTCGAAGAAGTCGACGTCGATGCCGACCTCCTCCACCCCGAGCAGCTCCGCGAACAGCCGGCACAGGACTTCCTCGTTGCGGTTGCGCGGTCCTCGCCCGGTCACGGCCTCGGTGCGGTCCGGGGCGGGCAGCGCCTTGCGGTCGAGCTTCCCGCTCGGTGTCGTCGGGAACTCGGCGAGCGGCACGACGGCCGAGGGGACCATGTACTCCGGCAGGTGCTCGCGGACCAGGTCCGTCAGGGCCGCGGGATCCGGCGTCGTGCCCGCCTTGCCGTCGCCCGGCACCACGTACGCGACCAGGCGCTGGTCGTCGGGGCGGTCCTCCCGCACCACGACCACGGCGGCGCCTACGTCCGGGTGCCCGGCCAGCGCCTGCTCGATCTCGCCCAGTTCGATGCGGAAGCCGCGGACCTTGACCTGGAAGTCGGACCGCCCGATGTACTCGACCTGGCCGTCCTCGCTCCACCGCACGACGTCGCCGGTGCGGTACATCCGGGTGCCCGGCTCGCCGAAGGGGCAGGCGACGAACCGGTTCGCGGTCAGCCCCGGCTGTCCCAGATAGCCCCTGGCGAGCCCGGTGCCGGCCAGGTACAGCTCACCGGTGACCCCGGTCGCGACCGGGCGCAGCGCCGCGTCCAGCACGTACACCTGGGTGTTCCACACCGGTCGCCCGATCGGCACCCGGTCCGCGCCCGGCACGTGCTGCCACGCCGTGACCTCGACCGACGCCTCGGTGGGCCCGTAGAGGTTGTGCACCCCGCAGCCCGGCAGGACCTCGACGGCCCTGTTGGCCAGCGCGGGCGGGAACGCCTCCCCCGCGACCTCGATCCAGCGCAGGCTCGTGCACTCCTTGGCGAGGGGCTCGGCGACGAACGCCTCCAGCAGGGAGGGCACGAAGTCGGCGCCGGTCACCCGCTCGCGCCGGACCAGTTCGGCGAGGTAGGACGGATCCCGGCGGCCGTCCGGACGCGCGATCACGACGGCGGCTCCGACCTGCAGCGGCGCGAACAGCTCCGGCACCGACACGTCGAAGCTCGCCGTCGTGCTCAGCAGCACCCGGTCCTCGGCACCGACGTCGAAGTGCGCGAGGCCCCATGCGAGCCGGTTCATGATGGAGCGGTGCGCCACCTGCACGCCCTTGGGGCCGCCGGTGGAGCCGGAGGTGTAGATGACGTACGCCAGGTTGTCCGGGGACAGCGAGCGCTCCGGGTTCGTCTGCGCGTGCCCGGACACGTCGGGGAGTGCTCCGTCGAGCACGAGCAGCGGCTTCGCGCTGTCCAGCACGTGCCGCACCCGGTCCTCGGGCAGCTCGGGGTCGATCGGCAGGTAGGCCGCGCCGGACTTCACCACCGCGTAGATCGCCACCATCAGCTCGACGGAACGGGGGATGCGCACGGCGACCAGCCGCTCGGGGCCCGCCCCCTGCTCGACCAGCCAGTGCGCCAGCCGGTTGGCACGCCGGTTGAACTCGCCGTAGGTCAGCGTCTCCTGCTCGCCGATCAGCGCCACCTTGTCGGGGTCGCGTTCCACCTGGGCCTCGAACGCGCCCGGCAGGGTGTCCGCGGCCACCGGGTGCGCCGTGTCGTTGACGCCCCGCAGCAGCCGGTCCCGCTCGTGCGCCGACAGCACGTCCATGGCGCCGACGGGCGTCGTCGGGTCCTCCAGCACCTGCTCCAGCACCCGCACGAGCCGGGCGGCGATCGCCTCGGCGGCGTCGCGGTCGTAGAGGTTGTTCTGGTAGTCGAGGGAGAGCCGCAGGTAGGGGTCGGAGGAGTTGAGGGTGAGCGGGTAGTGCGAGCCGGCGAAGGGCCGGATGGCGTCGATCGTGAAGCCCGCGGAGGTGTTCGCCCAGGCGATGCCCTCGCGGTCGATCGGGTAGTTCTCGAACACGACGATCGTGTCGAACAGGGCGGGCAGCCCGACGCCGCGCTGGATGTCGGCCAGCCCGTAGTAGTGGTGGTCGAGGAGCGCGATCTGCCGGTTCTGCAGTTCGGTGACGACGTCGCCCACGCTCTGGTCCGGCCGGCAGAACACCCTGGTCGGCAGGGTGTTGATGAACAGGCCGACCATCTCCTGGGAACCGGCCAGGTCCGCCGGGCGACCGTTGACGGCGGCGCCGAAGACCACGTCCTGCCGGCCGGTCAGCTTCGAGAGGAGGATCGCCCACGCGCCTTGCAGGAGCGTGTTCAGCGTGATGCCGAGCTCCGCGGCGCGCCGGGCGAGTTCGCGGCCCTTGTCGATCGACAGCGGTACCTCGACGCGCCCGAGGGAGGACGCCTCCCCCGTCGGCGTGATGTCCGCGGCCATCAGGGTCGGCTGGTCGAATCCGGCCAGCTCGTCCTTCCACCGGGCGGCCGACGCCTCGCGGTCCTGCGTGGACAGCCAGGTCAGGTAGTCGCCGTAGCTGCGGACCGGAGCGAGGGTGCCGGCCTTGGCGTACAGCTGGATCAGGTCCTTGATCACCAGCGGTGAGGACCAGCCGTCGAACAGGGTGTGATGCGCCGTGATGACGAGTTTCGCCGCTTGCGGCCCGCAGGTGAGCAGCGCCAGTCGGATCAGCGGCGGCCGGGTGGGGTCGAGCTGGTCGGCGCGGTCCTCGGCGAGGGTACGGTCGAGCGCCGCGTCCTGCTCGGCCGCGCCCCGGCCGGTGAGGTCGATGTGCCGCCAGGGCAGGGCGACGTGCTCCGCGACGACCTGTACCGGGTCGCCGCCGGCCGCGGTGAGGAACGCCGAGCGCAGGTTCGGGTACCGCTCCAGGAGGGCCTGCCCGGCCGACCGCATGCGCGCCGGGTCCACAGGGCCGGTCAGGTGCAGCACGAACTGCATGTGGTAGACGTCGAAGGTGCCGTCGGCGAGCGCCGCCTGGAACTGGATGCCGGACTGCCCCGGGGCCTGCGGCCACACCTCGACCAGTCGGCCCCAGCGCTCCTCCCAGGTCTCGATCTCGTCCTGCCGCACCGAGACCAGGGGGGCGTCCGCGGGGGTGAGCCCGCCGGTCCCCGGGTGTGCGGCGTGCGCGGCCATGCCGTGCAGCACCTCGACCCACAGCTCGGCCAGTTCCCGGGTCCGCTCGCGGGACAGCACTCCGGTGGGGAACATGAAGGCCGCCTGCAGCCGGGTGCCGTCGGCGCTGTCCGTGGCGACCGAGTTGACCTCCAGCGCGGACAGCGCGGGCAGGTCCGGGTCGGGCGCCGCGATCAGCTCGGCGGACCAGGACGCCGGTCCCCAGCCGTGCGCACGCAGGTGCTCGGGCACATCGGCGTCGGAGATCCGGCCGAGGTAGTTGAACCCGATCTGCGGCACCGGGTACTCGGCGAGCTGCTCGGCGGTCTCCGGGTTCAGCCGGCGCAGCAGTCCGTACCCCATGCCCTTGTCCGGGACACCGCGCAGCTGCTCCTTGACCAGCTTGACCGCCTTCCCGGCCGCGGGGCCGCCGGCCAGCACGTCGGCGAGGTCCACCCCCTGTACGTCGATCCGGGCCGGATACATGCTGGTGAACCACCCGACGGTCCGGGAGAGGTCGGCCCCGGGGACGACGTCCTCCTCGCGGCCGTGGCCCTCCAGCCGGACCAGGGCCTGGCCGTCCGCGCCGCGCCACCGGTTCACCGCGAGGGCGAGAGCTGCGAGCAGCACGTCGGTCGCGGTGCCCTTGAACGCCGCGGGAAGCCTGGTCAGCACCGCCTCGGTGACCTCGGCGGGCAGCTCCACGCGCACGGTGTCGACCGTGGACCACACGTCCACCGCCGGGTCGAACGGCCGTGCGCCCAGCGGGGGGTTCGGCGTCTCGAGCACGTCCTGCCAGTACGCCAGTTCCGCTTCCCGCCGCGGGGAGAACGCCTCGTCCTCCAGGGCCGAGGCCCAGCGGCGGGCCGAGGTGCCGACCGCGGGCAGCTCGGGCGCGTTGCCGGAGCGGATCTGCTGCCACGCCTCGGCCAGATCCGACATGAGGATGCGCCAGGAGACACCGTCCACCACCAGGTGGTGCAGCACCACGAGCAGCCGGCCCTCGCCCGACTCCGCGGCGAACCAGACGAAGTCCGCCATGGTCCCGGCCTCCGGGTCCAGTCGCCCGGTCGCCGCGTCCAGCTCCGCCCTCGCCGCGACGAGCGAGGACGGCTCCTGCCACCGGCCGTCGCAGTCCACCCGGCGGATCAGGTCCGCGGCCCGCACGGTGCCCTGCTCCCGCACGAGAAGGGAGGGTTCGTCGCTGCGCACCAGCTGCGCGCGCAGGAGGTCGTGCCGGTCGAGCACGGCGTCCAGCGTCGCGGCCAGCCCGCTCGCGTCGATGCCGACGGGCAGCTCCAGCACCATCGACATGGCGAACCGGTCGGTCCCGCCGCCGTGCTCGAACACATGCCGTGCCACCGGCTGCAGCGGCATCGGGCCGACGCCGCCGCCCTCGTCCTCCGCGAGCGCGGGCACCCGCTCCCGGCGGGCGGAGGCCACCTCGGCCAGCCGGGCCGCCGTGCGGCACTCGAAGATCTCCCGCGTGCCGAGCTCCAGGCCCCGGGCCCGGGCCCGCGCCACGACCTGGATGGAGCGCAGGCTGTCCCCGCCCACCGCGAAGAAGTCGTCGTCGACGCCGACCCGCTCCACGCCGAGCACATCCGCGTACGCCGCGGTGATGATCTTCTCCGCCTCGGTGCGCGGCTCCCGGTAGGCCTCGCCCAGGAACTCCGGTTCGGGCAGCGCCGAGCGGTCCAGCTTGCCGGTCGGCCCGAGCGGCAGCCGGCCGACGGCCACGAAGGCCGACGGCACCATGTAGTCGGGCAGCCGTGCCGCGACGAACTTGCGCAGCTCGGCGGCCGAGGCGCCGGACTGCACATCGACGTCGCCGATGCCGCCGGCGCCGTCGTCGCCGACGGCTCCCTCGCCGGTGTGCACGACGTACGCGACGAGCCGCCGACCGCCCGAGGGCACCTCCCGGCTGATCACCACGGCCTCGCTGATGCCGGGGTGCGCGGTGAGCGCGGCCTCGACCTCGGCCGTCTCGATGCGGAAGCCGCGCACCTTCACCTGGCCGTCGCCGCGGCCGACGCACTCCAGCTGCCCCCGCGCGTTCCAGCGGGCCAGGTCGCCGGTGCGGTACATCCGCTCGCCGGCGGGGCCGAAGGGGCTCGCCACATAGCGCTCGGCGGTCAGGCCCGGGCGGCCGTGGTAGCCGCGGCCGAGGCAGGTGCCGACCACGTACAGCTCGCCGATCACGCCCTGCGGCACCGGGGCGAGTCCCGGGCCCAGCACATAGGCCCGCATGTTGCCCAGCGGGGTGCCGATGGGCGCGACGTCGCTCTCCGTCCACTCCTCGGACGCCGCGAGGGAGAACGTGGTGGCGTAGAAACTCTCGCTCTGCCCGTAGGAGTTGACGATCTGCACCCCGGGCAGGGCCTCACGCACCTGCCGCACCAGCCGGCCCGGGAGCACATCGCCCGCGAACACGACCGTACGCACGTCGGGCGCCTTGTGCAGCTGGCCCACCAGTTCGCCGAGGACCGAGGGGACGCCGCTGATCACATGGCCGTCCCAGCCGTCCCGCTCGGCCAGGGCCAGCGCGTTCGGCACGACCTCGGCCGTGCCGCCGGTGGACAGGGTGGTCAGCAGCTCGAAGACCGAGACGTCGAAGTTCACCGAGGTGCCGGCCAGCATCCGCCACCCGGGGGGCGCGTCGAGGACGCGGACCAGTTCCCGTACGCCGCCCACGACACCGCGGTGGGTGATCGTCGCGCCCTTCGGCTTGCCCGTGGAGCCGGAGGTGTACATCACGTACGCCAGGTTGTCCGGGCCGAGCGGCGCGATCCGGTCCGCGTCGGCCGGCGCTCCCTCGGGCGAGTCCCAGTCCGCGCGGTGGTCGAGGTTGACGGCCGTCATGTCGCCCTGCGGCAGGTCCTGCCAGGTGGCGGTGTCGGTGACCGCGAAACGCGGGCGTGCCTCGGACAGCACGCTCTCGGCCCGTCCGGCCAGATACTGCGGGTCCATCGGCAGGTACCCGGCACCGGACTTGAGGATGCCGAGCAGGCCGGCCACCAGGTCCTCCGTGCGCGGCAGCGCCAGCACCACCAGGTCCTCCGGACCGGCACCGCGCCGGACCAGCTCCCACGCGACGCCGTTCGCCCGGTCGTCCAGCTCCCGGTAGGTGAGGGTCCGCCCGTCGCACTCGATCGCCGGGGCGTCCGGCGTCCTTGCGACCTGGCTCTCGAACAGCTCCGGGACCGTCAGCTCGTTCGCCGCGGCGGCGGTGTCGTCGAACGGGGAGAGCAGCAGGTCCCGTTCGGCCGCGTCGAGCACGTCGATGCCGTCGATGCCGCGTCCCGAGTCGGCCACGAGCCGGCCGAGCACGCGTACGAACCGGCGCGCGAGGCCCTCGACCGTGTCCCTGTCGAACAGGTCGGTGGCGTACTCCAGGCGGACCCCCGCGCCACCGGAGCCGTCCGGGATCATGTTGAAGAACAGGTCGAACTTGGCCGTCTTCGTCTCCAGCGTCTCGGACTCGACGTCGAGGCCGGCGAACTCCAGCTCCCCGAGGGGCTCCTGCCAGGCGAGCATCACCTGGAAGAACGGGTGGTAGGCGGTGGACCGGTCCGGGTTCAGCAGCTCCACCAGCCGCTCGAACGGCATGTCCTGGTTGTCGTACGCGCCCAGGGACCGGTCCCGCACCCGCTCCAGCAGCTCCAGGAACGTCGGGTTCCCGGAGAGGTCGACGCGCAGCACCCAGGTGTTGACGAAGAACCCGACGAGGTCGCGCAGTTCCTCGTCGGTGCGGCCCGCTATCGGCGCGCCGATGGGTACGTCGTCGCCGCACCCGAGGTGGCGCAGGAGCACCGCCAGCGCCGCGTGCATGACCATCGACACCGTGGTGTCCCGTTCCGCGGCCAGCCGCTCCACGGCCCCGAGCAGGTCGGCGGGGACCGGGAAGCGGACCAGGTCGCCGCGGGGGCTCATCGCCCTCGGGCGCGGGCGGTCCGTCGGCAGCGCCAGCGGCTGCGGCAGGTCGGCCAACGCCTCGCGCCAGTACGCCAGTTGCCTGGCCGCCACACTCTGCGGATCGGACTCGTCGCCGAGCACGTCCTGCTGCCACAGCGTGTAGTCCGCGTACTGCACCGGGAGCGGCTCCCACACCGGTGCCGTGCCCGCCCCGCGGGCCGAGTACGCCACGGTGAGATCGCGCAGCAGCGGCCCGAGGGACTCCCCGTCCAGGGCGATGTGGTGCACGACGAGGACGAGGGTGTGCTCGCGCGGTCCGGTCCGCACCAGCCTCGCGCGGATCGGCACGTCGGCGGCCAGGTCGAAGGTCTCCTTGGCCACCTCCCGGGCCGCCGCCGCCCGCTCCTCGGGCGCGACCTCGACGACCGGCAGGTCGAAGGGCGTGTCGTCGGACGGCAGCACCTGCTGGTGCGGGACTCCGTCGCCGTCCTCGACGATCACCGTGCGCAGGACCTCGTGCCTGTCGATGACATCGCGGAGCGCCGAACGGAGCGCGCCCGCGTTCAGCTCACCGGTCAGCCGCAGGGCGAAGGCGCCGTTGTAGGTCGGCGAGGGGCCTTCGAACCGGTCCACGAACCACAGCCGACGCTGCGCGAACGACAACGGGATCATTGTGTCTCCAAATCGGCGAAAACCAGGGAGCAGGTCGTCACTCAGCTCTGGTCGAGCAGGGTCAAGAGTTCGTCGTTGTAGAAGTCGTCGATGGAGCACGCCCCCGACAGCGTCGAGAAGTACCGGTCGATGTGCTCCTGGTGGCCGACCAGTTTCCGCAGCATCTCGGTCCGCCCCTCGGGCTTGAGCTCGGCCACGTTGAGGGCGCCCTGGTAGTGGCTGAGCGCCTCGCCGCCCAGGTCGTTCTCGTAGCGCCGCAGCGCCTTCTCCAGCGCGGCGTCGTCGTGCAGCCGCTCCCCGACGCGGTCGGTGAGCGACTGGGCCTGGACGAAGGCCTCGGTGATGCCCCGGGCGGTGATGGAGTCCTTGTGGTTCACCGCGTCGCCGACCAGCACCCACCCGGGACCGTAGGCCTTGCGGAAGTAGTTCTCCTGGTGGCCGGTGCCGTACAGCTGCTCCACGCGCCGGCCCGCCCGCATCCGCTCGTACACGTCGGGCGCCGTCGTGCGGAAGGCCTCGAGGTAGGCGGGTTCCACGTCCTTGCGGACCAGGTTGTAGTCGTCCTGCGGGAAGTAGGCCATGAGCAGGGTGAGATCGTCGTTGGTGGGGATGACACCGATCCAGCGGCCCGGCCGGTCGTACAGCTCGAAGTGCGAGGGCACGTCGGCCCAGTAGCTGTAGTAGGTGGTGGTCATCCGCGGGTGCTCGATGACGTTCGGCGCGCCGACCTTGCGGGCCACCAGCGAGCGCATGCCGTCCGCGCCGACGACGAGGCGCGCCCGCTCGCTCGCCTCGGCGCCGCCGGGCGTCGTGTACCGCACCCCGACGACCCGGTCGTCCTCCCACAGCAGGTCCTTCACCGCGCAGCCCTGCCGGAACTCCACGCCGGCCGCCACGGCGCCCTCCGCGAGCAGCGGGTCGAGTACGTAGCGCCGCGGTGCGTAGGTGTACGTGAGGCCGTCCATCGGCAGGGAGAAGCCGTCGATGCGGACACCGGGCCCCTCGTAGCTCTGGTGGGTGATGGGCCGGCAGCCCGCGGCGCGGAACTTGTCGAGCAGGCCCCACCGGTTGAGCAGCGACATGCCCTGCATGTGGATGTAGTGCGAGGACAGCGTGTCCTGCGGGAACCGTGCTTTCTCCAGGAGCAGGACGCGATAGCCCTGCCGTGCGAATAGCATGGCCGTCGGCGAACCCGCGCAACGGGCACCTATGACAATCACGTCGTACATGGCGCCTCTCTTACCAGATAGGTGTTCTGACCCAACGCGGCCGCAACCGGAAAACCCATTGCGCTACGGGGCCACGGTCCTGAGGGACTCGATGTACGCGGAGATCGACGCCACCGTCGTGTTGAGGAACAGCTGGTCCATCGGGACCTCGACGCCCAGTTCCTCGATGAATGCACCCTGAATCCTGATCATGATCAGAGAGTTGCCGCCGAGGGCGAAGAAATCATCGTCGACCGATATCTCTTCGCGCTGGAATTCCCGGCACCAAATGGCGCGCACGCTGTCGGCGATCATCATGTTCCTCCCGGTTGTCATCAAGGTCCGTCGGCTATGACGCCGTGCCGCTGTCGGCGTACCGGTTCCGGTGTGCATCGACCAGCGCGGCGCGGTCGACCTTTCCGTGCGGGCTCAGCGGAATGCGCGGGACGTTCAGGAACCTGGCCGGCACCATGTTCCGCGGCAGCGTCCGAAGGAGGCGGGAACGCAGGTCGTCCTCGGCGAGGTCGTCTCCCGCCGGGACGACGAACGCGGTCAGCTCGGCCTCGCCGGAGTCGGTGGACGTGATCGCGACGGCGGCCTCCCGGATCCCGGTCAGCCTGCCGAGCGCGCGCTCGATGTCGGTGGGGTCGATGCGCATGCCCCGCACCTTCACCTGCGCGTCGATCCGGCCGAGGACGACGAGTTCACCGGCCTCGCTCACATAGCCGCGGTCGCCCGTGCGGTACAGCCTGCGCGGCTCCCCGTCGACCTCGATCGTCGTGAACTTCCGGTTCTCGGGGCCCGTGTTGAGGTAGCCCGCGCCGACGCCGGCCCCGGCGATGCAGATCTCACCCGGCTCCCCCGGCGCGACACCGCGCAGGTTCTCGTCGAGGAGGTGGATGTCGGTGTTGTAGGCCGGCCTGCCGACCGGCGGGATGTCCTGCTCGCCGGGGCGGTGGCCGGCGAGGTCGTACGACGTCGCGACGTCCGTGCACTCGGCCACGCCGTACTGGTGCAGCAGGGTGCAGGTGTTGCCCTCGCGCCGCGCCCAGTCCGTGAGCCGCTCGACCTTCAGGGCCTCACCGCCGAAGAGCACGTAGTCGAGGCGGGTGAGCGCGTCACCGCCGCGTGCCGTCTCCCAGTCCACCAGCAGGTACAGCGTGCTGGAGGCGCAGTGCACCACGCGGATGTCGTGCTCGTTCAGCATGCGGTAGGCCAGCATGGCGTCGAAGTTGCGGCTCGCCATCAGGTGCTGGGTGGCGCCGCAGAACAGCGGTGTCATCAGGGCGCGCTGGGAGAGGTCGAAGCCGAACGCGCTGACGACCAGGTTGTGCGATCCGCGGTGCAGGCCGTACTCGAGCTGCAGCCAGTTCATCAGGTTGAACCAGCCCTCGTGCCGCACCGCGGTCAGCTTCGGCGTACCGGTCGACCCGGAGGTGAAGACCGCGTAGCACACGTCGTCCCCGGTGACGCGGACGTCGGGAGGGGTCGCCGGGAGATCCGCCAGGTGGTCGCAGAGCCGCTCCAGTTCGACGACCTCGACGGCCGCCGACTCGACCAGAGCGGCCGTCGCCGGGGAGGCCACGATCAGGGCGAGATCGGGCACCTGGCCCAGCAGCAGCTGGAGCCTCGCCGACGGGTAGGCCGGGTCGAAGGGTACGTAGGCCGCGCCCGCCTTCAGCGTGCCGAGAACGGCGACGAGCATGTCGACCGAGTAGTCGAGGCAGACGCCGACCTTCGCGCCGGGGCCGTGTCCGCACGTGGCGAGGAAGTGCGCGAAGCGGTTCGCCTTCGCGTCCAGTTGCGCGTACGTCACCCGCTCACCGGCGCAGACGACGGCGACGGCGTCGGGGGTGGCCGCCACATGTGCCTCGAACTGCCGGTGAACGACGGGCGCCGAGGGCAGGGCGACCCGCTTTCCCTGAAGGATCATCAACTGACTCCGATGTGAGAGGTGCGGGGTGCCTCGATCGGCGGTGCGCCTTGCGGCCGTGCGCCTCAAGGGCGTGCTGCCCCGATCGGCGGCACACCACCGGGCCGTGCGCCTCAAGGCGGTGTCCTGATCGGCAGCGCCTCAGGCGATGCGCCGATCCGCGGTGTCGAGCATCCGGGTCACCCACTTGTCGACGGGCAGACCGTGCGCGGCAGCCGCTTTCGAGTAGTACTCCAGCTGGCCGGCGGACAGTTCGATGGTGAGCGTAGTGACCTTCTGTCGGCGCTTCTCCGCGGCCGCCGACGTGGCCAGCCGCGGTACCTCCTGCTTCTCGTCGCCACTGCCCGGGGGGATCTCGGCGGTGTCGCTCTGCACGGCCAGGCTGGCCCGGACCGCCCTACGCAGTTCGTTGCGCGACCACTTCTGCTGTTCGGCCTTGCGCAGCCAGTAGTCCTGCTCCGGTGGCGCGAGGCGGGCCACCTCGGCGTGGTGGGCGAAGCTGAGGCCGTCCCGCCTGCGGTGGTGCTCGAACCGCCGGGCCACCCAGGCGTAGTTGCGCAGCGTCTGGTAGTCGAGCCCCGTCCGCTCGATCGCCTCCTTGTACCGCCGCCACCCGTAGGTGGTCTCCCCGTAGATCAGCCAGTCGGCGAGCCACCACGCCGAGGAGTTCACCAGCTCGCGCAGGTTGGTGCCGATCCGCTCCCAGGACCGCTCCGGCAGGTTCTGCGGGAAGACCATCCCCGACTTCCGCACCGTGGCCTGTGTCCCGACGAAGGACAGCACCACATCGCGCTGCGCGGGCTCACCACTGTTGCCGACCGGCCTCGCCTTGTATCCGCTCGCAGTTCTCACAGCCCCCGTCACAAACCTTCATCTCCCAACTCAGAGCGTTTCCCCGGGCGCGGACCGATCTGTCGACCGGGCACCCGGGCAGCGAACACTGTCGTTCCACTTCGGCCGGTCCGCTCAGCTACGCGCGAGCGCCGGCGACACATAGGTGTGCGGGCCCGCGAGGCTGGGCACCGCGGGCTTCGCGGGCCGCGGCGAGGAGCGACCGAGCCGCGTTCAGTCCGCGGCCATGGCCGCGCGCAGGCTCTTGGGCCGCAGGTCGGTCCAGTTCTGCTCGACGTACTCCAGGCACTCGGCCCTGGCCGCCTCGCCGAAGACCACCCGCCAGCCCGCGGGCACCTCGGCGAACACCGGCCACAGGGAGTGCTGGTCCTCGTCGTTGACCACCACGCAGAAGCGGCCGTTCTCGTCATCGAAGGGGTTCGCGCTCAACTGGCACCGTCCTTAACCGTCATGGGGTGACTCGGGGATGGGCAAAATCGCCAGGCCGGGTGCGAGACAGCACCGGGCGCGGGTTCGCCGATCGGCGGTGTCCGGTCGACAGGACACTCGGCTTGGAAAGCGACCCCGGCGTTGGCACGTCACCGTAGGGACTCGACCGTCGGCGCTACAAGGGCGGCAGGCTCGCCGAGATCCCTGTCGTCCACCCGGGTCTGCACCCTCCCGGGTTTCTCTGTACCCCCACCGGTCTCCTGTGTCACGATGCCGACCTGCGTGCCCGTGTCCGGCCTGTCGGACCATCGCCCTTGGCTCGAAAGCCCTGGTCGGGACAGGTCTGAAGCGGGGGCGAACGTTGCTTCAGTCGATGCCGCGGACGATGTGCGGCTCGGCGGCGACAGCCGCGTCGTCGTCGGCCCCGGCGAGCCGCAGCGGCGGGGCGCCGACATGTGCCATGAGGCCGACGCGGTGGGGTGAGTGGGCGTGGCGGAGTGGCCGCTTGTGTTCTTGCGCGTCGTCGTTCACCGGTTCGTCCCTTCGCCGGGCTTCGCTGTCCTGGGGCCCAGATCTGCCGGTCGGACCACGGCGTCGCAAGGCGCTCGAGGTTCGCCCGGGAACGACCTGCTCTCGGGCCGGGGCCGCCGGTCCCTGACCTGCACGAGGGCGACCGGCCGTCTCGCGTTCCCGGAACGTGAACGCATGGCGGCCGATCGGCCCGTCCGCTGTCCGCTGTCCGCTGTCCGCTCCGGTCGAGCGGTGGTGCGGGTGCCCGGCCTTCAGGACGGGCCGAGGCCGACGTACGGGCTCGGCTGCCCGCGCCCCTGGCAGCCGACTCACCGCCCACGGTATCCGCGGCCCTGTCGAGGCCCGGTCGAGTTCCGCCCGAGCGGGCCGGCGACGCCCAGGAGCCGGCGGCCCGGGGCCTACGGAGGGAGAGCGATGGACAGCACACGAGCGGCCCTGCGCCTGTTCGTCCTGCACCACGCGGGTGGCTCACACCTGCTGTACCGCCACTGGCCGACCGAGCTGCCGGACACATGGGACGTGCGGCTGCTCGACGCCCCGGGCCACGGCCATCTCCTCGAACTGCCGCGGATCACGGACGCCGGCCGCCTCGCCGACTTCCTGCTGCGCGACATCGAACCCGAACTGACCTTCCCCTACGCCTTCTTCGGGCACAGCATGGGCGCTCTCGTGGCGTACGAGATGGCCCGGCGGGTCGTCGAGAAGGGCCTGCCGCCGCCGGTGTGGATCGGTGTCTCCGCACGATCCGCACCGCGGCCGGCGGGGCCGGGGAAGCCGTACCGGGAACCGCCCGACGCCGAGCTGCGAACGCGTCTGCGGCTGCTCGGCGGCATGCCCGAGGGAGTCCTCGACGACCCGGAACTGTGGGCCCTGTTCGACCCGATCATCCGGGCCGACCTGCGCCTCGTGGAGACCTGGAGCCCGGCTCCGGGCGCCGGTCCGCTGCCCGTGGCGCTGTCCGCCTTCGCGGGCGGCGAGGACCACTTTGCTGCACCGTCGCGGATGGCCGGCTGGGAGGGGCACACCGAACACTTCCTGGGCCTGCGGGTCTTCGACGGCGGTCACTTCTACTTCCTGGACGATCCGGGGCCGCTGCTGCGGCAGATCGAACGGGACGCGACCGCGGCCCTCGACGCGGCGGCCACGACGCGCTCCTCCTGAGCCCTTGCCGAACGGGCTACCCGCGCCCGACACCGCTGACCTACTCTGCCGCCGACGGACCGCACAAGTACGACATCAGCCAAGTGCGGACGACTCTCAGGAACGGGGAACGACGATCATGACGATGCAGAAGAGACCGAGGGCCGGCGTGGTCGGCCTGGCGGCAGTCGCGATCATGGCCACTGCCTTCACGGGGCCCGCTCGGGCAGCGGGCGACACGGCTCCCACGACGGCCGACCACCAGGCGACACAGGCCGCCGTCGACGCGGCCGTCGCGGCCGGAGTCCCCGGTGTCACCGCCGAAGCACGGGACGCCGACGGAGTCTGGAAGTCGGCATCGGGCGTGGGCAACCTGAAAACGGGTGCGCCGCGCGGCAAGAACGACCGGTTCCGCATCGGCAGCCTCACCAACACGTTCGTGGCGACCGTCCTCCTCCAGATGGAGGCGGAGAAGAAGCTCAGCCTCGACGACACCGTGGAGCGCCACCTGCCCGGGCTGGTGACCGGCAACGGCAACGACGGCCGAGCGATCACCGTACGGCAGCTCCTCAACCACACCAGCGGCCTGTTCGACTACCTCGCCGACCAGCAGTACTACGACACATATGTGCTGGGCGACGGCTACCTCCAGCACCGCTACGACACCCTGACGCCCGAGCAGCGCGTGAAGGTGGCCCTCACCCACGCGCCGCTGTTCACGCCCGGTGCCAGGCACGAGTTCTCCAACACCAACGACCTGCTGGCCGCGCTGATCGTCGAGAAGGTCGGCGGGCGGCCGTACGAGGACGAGGTGCGCAGGCGCATCGTCGAGCCCCTGGGGCTCGACGCGACGTCCAACCCCGGCGACGGCATCGCCCTGCCCCAGCCGAGCAGCCGCGCCTACTCCAAGCTGTTCAGCGCCCAGCCGGACCGGATCGACGACGTCACCGAGATGAACGGCTCACAGGGCTGGGGCAACAGCGACATCGTCTCCAGCGCGGACGATCTGAACCGGTTCTACGGCGCCCTGATGCGCGGGAAGCTGCTGCCGCCGCAGCAGCTGAAGGAGATGAAGGCGACCGTCGACGACCCCGCTTTCCCGGGCGCGTCCTACGGACTCGACATCGGACGGCTCACGCTGGGCTGCGGCACCACCCTCTGGTACCGCGACGCGGGCCTGGTGGGGTGGCTCTCCATGGCCGCGTTCACCGACGACGGCCGCCACGAGCTGACGTTCAACTACAACAGCGACTGGGGAGCGGAGACCTTGCTGCCCGTTCTGAACGCCGAGTTCTGCGCCCCGGCATCCCGCTCGCACTGACACGGGCCACGAGAACACCGGCCCGCACTCCTCCGGGTGGTGCGGGCACGGCACATACAAATTGTCATGCCTATGGAACATCACATTGATGGCGGGACCCGGATCGCGTGAGAACGACATGTCTTTCGACGGGGAGGGTTCATGACCGTGCGAGCAGCCGTGGCGGGAGCCAGTGGATACGCGGGGGGCGAGCTTCTGCGCCTGCTGCTGGCCCACCCTGAAGTGGAGATCGGCGTTCTGACCGGGCAGTCCAGCGCGGGACAGCGGCTCGGCGCACTGCAGCCGCATCTGACTCCGCTGGCCGAGCGGGAGGTGCGGCCCACCACCGCCGACGCCCTCGGGGGACACGACGTCGTCTTCCTCGCCCTGCCGCACGGCCGGTCCGCCGCCGTCGCCGAGCAGTTGGGCGGCGACACGCTCGTCGTCGACTGCGGCGCGGACTTCCGCCTCGCGGACGCGACCGACTGGGCGAGGTTCTACGGCTCGCCGCACGCAGGCACCTGGCCCTACGGCCTGCCCGAACTGCCCGGTGCCCGCGCCGCGCTCGCGGGATCCCGGCGCATCGCGGTACCGGGCTGCTACCCGACCGCGGTCCTGCTGGCCCTCTTTCCCGCGTACGCGGCACAGCTGGCCGAACCCGAGGCTGTGGTCGTCGCGGCGTCCGGCGCGTCCGGCGCCGGGAAGGCGCCCAGGGCGGACCTGCTGGGCAGCGAGGTCATGGGCTCCATGCGGCCCTACGGCGTGGGCGGCGGCCACCGGCACACACCCGAGATGGTCCAGAACCTCAGCGCCGTGGCGAGGCGCCGTGTCGCCGTCTCCTTCACCCCGACCCTCGCCCCCATGCCGCGCGGCATCCTGGCCACCTGCTCCGCCGCGGCGCGGCCCGGGGTCGGCGCGCACGACGTACGGGCCGCCTACGAGAAGGCGCTGGACGCCGAGCCGTTCGTACGGCTGCTGCCCGAGGGGCAGTGGCCCACCACCGCGGCCGTGTACGGATCGAACACCGCACAGATCCAGGTGGCCCTCGACCCGACGGTCGGCCGGATCATCGCGATCAGCGCCATCGACAACCTCACCAAGGGCACCGCGGGCGGGGCGGTCCAGAGCATGAACGCCGCCCTCGGTCTGCCCGAGGGACTGGGACTTTCCACGATCGGAGTCGCACCGTGAGCGTCACGGCAGCACGAGGCTTCACGGCGGCGGGCATCGCCGCAGGAATCAAGCACAACGGCGACCGGGACCTGGCTCTCGTCGTCAACGACGGGCCGCGCCACGCCGCGGCGGGCGTCTTCACCTCCAACCGCGTGCAGGCCGCCCCCGTCCAGTGGTCCCGGCAGGTACTCGCGGACGGCGAGATCCGCGCAGTCGTGCTCAACTCCGGTGGCGCCAACGCCTGTACGGGCCCGCAGGGCTTCGCGGACACGCGCGCGACCGCCGAGAGGGCCGCCGAGCGGCTCGGTGCGTCCGCGGCGGACGTGGCGGTCTGCTCCACCGGGCTCATCGGCGTGCCGCTGCCCATGGACCGGATCCTGGCCGGCGTCGAGCGCGCCGTCACCCGGCTGTCCGAGTCCGGCGGCGAGGACGCGGCACTCGCCGTCATGACCACCGACACGGTGCACAAGACGGCCGCCGTCACCCGAGGCGCATGGACCGTCGGCGGCATGGCCAAAGGCGCCGGGATGCTCGCCCCCGGACTCGCCACCATGCTCGTCGTGCTCACCACGGACGCCGACCTGAACGGCGCGGCCTTGGACCGGGCGCTGCGGGAGGCCACCCGTGTCACCTTCGACCGGGTCGACTCCGACGGCTGCATGTCCACCAACGACACCGTGCTGCTGCTCTCCTCCGGGGCCTCCCGAGTCGTCCCGGAACACGAGGAGTTCGCCGATGCCGTCCGCACGGTCTGCGCCGACCTGGCCCGGCAGCTCATCGGGGACGCCGAGGGCGCGAGCAAGGAGATCCGCATCGAGGTCGTGGGCGCCGCGAGCGAGGACGACGCCGTCGAGGTGGGCCGCTCCGTCGCCCGCAACAGCCTCCTCAAGTGCGCCGTGCACGGCGAGGACCCCAACTGGGGCCGCGTCCTGTCCGCCATCGGCACCACCGGCGCCGCCTTCGAACCCGACCGGCTGAACGTCGCCATCAACGGCGTACAGGTCTGCAGGAACGGATCGGTGGGCGAGGACCGCGCACTGGTGGACATGACCGGCCGCGAGGTCCGGATCACCGTGGACCTCGCCGCGGGCACGGACTCCGCCGTCATCTGGACCAACGACCTCACCGCCGACTACGTCCACGAGAACAGCGAGTACGCCTCATGAGTGCTTCTCCGTCTCCTCGACCGGCCTCTCGACCAGCGCCTCGGCCAGCGCCTCGGCCGGCTCCTCGACCGGCTCCTCGGCCGGCTCCTCGACCGTCCGGTCCGGACCGCCGCGGCGAGGCTGCGGCGCTGCCCAAGGCCCACGCCCTCGTCGAGACGCTGCCCTGGATGGCCCGCCACCACGGCAAGACCGTCGTCATCAAGTTCGGCGGCAACGCCATGGTCGACGACGACCTGAAGGCCGCCTTCGCCATGGACATCCTCTGTCTACGGCACGCGGGCCTGCGCCCCGTCGTGGTGCACGGCGGCGGCCCGCAGATCAGCGCGCAGCTGCGACGCCTGGGCCTGGAGTCCCGGTTCGAGGGCGGCCTCAGGGTCACCACCGACGAGACCATGGACGTCGTCCGCATGGTCCTCGCCGGGCAGGTGCAGCGCGAGCTGGTCGGGCTGCTCAACGCGCACGGTCCGCACGCGGTGGGCCTGACGGGCGAGGACGCCCGTCTGATGACCGCCACCAAGCGCTACGCGCACAAGGACGGCAAGCCCGTCGACATCGGCCGCGTCGGCGAGGTCGCCCACATCGACACCGGGGTCGTACAGGCCCTCATCGACGACGGACGCATCCCCGTCATCTCCTCCATCGCCCGGCCCGAGGACGACAAGGACGCCGCCGGGGGCGGGGTGTTCAACGTCAACGCCGACACCGCGGCCGCGGCCCTCGCCGCCGCGCTCGGCGCCGAGATGCTGCTGATCCTCACCGATGTCGAGGGCCTGTACCGGAACTGGCCGCACAGCGACGAGGTGATCCCCCGTCTGACGGCCGGCGAACTGGCCGAACTGCTGCCCGGGTTGGCCGCCGGGATGATCCCCAAGATGGAGGGCTGCCTGCACGCCGTGAACAACGGGGTGCGCTGCGCCCGCGTCGTCGACGGCCGGGTCGAGCACTCCATCCTGCTGCAGATCTTCGCCGATGACGGCGTCGGCACGGTGGTCGTGCCGGACGACGAGATCGGCTCCGAGGGGGCGAGGGCATGAGCGAGGGCACGAGCAACGGCACGAGCGAGGACGCGGACGTCACCGGGGCGGGCGGCGAGGGGACGGCGTGCAACGCGGCGCTGACCCGCCGCTGGCAGGACGTCATGATGGACAACTTCGGCACGCCCCGGCTGCCTCTGGTCGAAGGCCGGGGCACCTGGGTGCGGGACGCGGCGGGCAACGAGTACCTCGACTTCGTCGGCGGCATCGCGGTCAACGCGCTCGGCCACGCGCATCCCGCGGTCGTACGGGCCGTCTGCGAGCAGGTCGCCTCGCTCGGACACATCTCGAACCTGTTCATCGCCGAACCGACCGTGCGCCTCGCCGAGCGCCTGCTGCACCTGACCGGGCGCCGGGGCCGGGTGTACTTCTCCAACTCCGGCGCCGAGGCCAACGAGGCGGCCTTCAAGATCGGCAGACTCACCGGCCGTACACACATGGTCTCGGCCACCGGCGGCTTCCACGGCCGCACCGTGGGGGCCCTGGCCCTGACCGGGCAGCCCGCCAAGCAGCGCCCCTTCGAGCCGCTGCCGGGCGACGTCAGCCATGTGCCGTACGGGGACGTGGCGGCCTTGCGCACCGCCGTCACCCCGCACACCGCGCTGCTGATGCTGGAGCCCCTGCAGGGGGAGAGCGGCGTGGTCGTGCCTCCGCCCGGCTATCTGCGGGCCGCCCGCGAGATCACCGCGGCGACCGGAACCCTCCTCGTCCTGGACGAGATCCAGACCGGCATCGGGCGTACGGGGCGCTGGTTCGCGGCCGAGGCGGAAGGCGTCGAGGCCGACGTGGTCACCCTCGCCAAGGGCCTGGGCGGCGGGCTGCCCATCGGCGCGACGCTCGCCTTCGGCCGGGCCGCGCGGCTGCTCACGCCCGGCGCGCACGGCTCCACCTTCAGCGGGAACCCCGTGGTGTGTGCGGCCGCCCTCGCCGTGCTGGACACCATCGAGCGCGAGGACGTCCTCGACCATGTGACCTGGGCCGGAAAGCGGCTGCGGCACGGCCTTCGGGCCCTGGGCCACCCGCTGGTGCGCGAAGTCCGGGGCGCGGGCCTGCTGGTGGGCGTCGCGCTCGGCGGGACGCACGCGGCGCGCGTGCAGCAGGCCGCCCAGGACAGGGGTCTCCTGGTGAACGCGGTGGCGCCGGACGTCATCCGGCTCGCCCCGCCGCTGATCGTGTCCGGCCGCGAGGTGGACACCTGCCTCGACCGCTTCCGCGGGGCACTGTCCGAGGCCCTCGACGAGACACTGACGCCGGCCTGACCCGGCCGCACGGACACACGGGCACACGGGCACACGGGCACACGGGCACACGAACACGCTCGGGCACACAGGCACACGAACTCGCCCGGGCACATGGGCACATGGACGCACACAGGCACATGGACACATGGGCACACGAGCCAGGGAGTCTCCCTGGCCGGGTGTCACATCCGTCGGGTCTCGAGTTCGTTGGCGAAACGCAGCCAGTGGTCCGCGCAGCGGCGTGCGGCCTGCGCGAGCATGTCCGCACGGTGTCCGGGCACGCTTCGGGCGAGCCGGAGCCATTTCGCCTGGTCGCCGATCGAGTGGGCGCTCAGCATCTGCAGCAGCATCCGGCCGGCGTCCGTGCGCAGGGACGGGTCCTTGCGCATGTTCGGCAGGAGCAGTCCGATGGCGGCCGCGGAGGCGCGCGTCGCCGTCCGGCCGCCGGCCGGCTCCCCCGCGGCGACGGCGGCGACCGCGTCGGGCGCGGCCGGGGAGTCGTCGGCCGTGACCAGGTGAAGACCCGTCACAGGACCCTCCTCCACGCCCTCACACCGGCCCGGCCGCCGGTCCACGGTCGCGGATGTCCTGCAGTGGTGATCAGAGGTGCATGTTCACGTACGGCTCACCTCTGTGGCCGTATGGACGTCCAGGCGGACGATCGACCGGCTGGAATGCAAGACCGTCAGGTATCCGGAGCCGTGCCACGGCAGTAAATTCCGACCGGGATCGAATCTTTCCCCGGGCCAGGAGACGAAAGAAAAGGGGGTGTCAACGCACGGCAGCCATGGCGGTCGTGCGGCGTCCCGTCGACAGGACAACTCCGCCGGGCGGTCACATGGGCGATCACATATCCGGCCGCTGGAAATTCACCGATGCCGCCACCGGACGATCAATACCACGCCCATGCCGCATATGAAATTCTCCGCGCAGTCGTTCGAGTGCCACTCCAGCCCCCCCTGCGAGACTTCTCGCCGGTTATATGCACCGTTTTCATGGAGGCATGATGACGCGACAGGACGGTCGAATTGCGGGGTCGCGTGGCGGCCCGGCAAGCCCTCTCCCACAGCCCCCGCCACGGCAGCCGGGCACGGGGGGAGCCGCGCCGCGCCGGGGCCAGGTGCTGACGACCAAGGTGGGTCTGCAGATGCCTACCGGGATGGCCTACGACGAGTGGGAGCGGGCCGGGCGCCAGCTCGCCGACGTCCTCGACTCGTCCTCCTGGTGGCTGGGCGACTGGCTCGTGTACGGCAAGGACCACTACACCGACCGGTACCAGCACGGGATTCGCGCCGCCGGCCTCTCGTACCAGACCCTGCGCAACTACGCGTGGGTCTCACGACGCTTCGACCTCACCAGGCGCCGGTCGGCCCTGAGCTTCCAGCACCACGCCGAGCTGGCCTCCATGCCGGTCGAGGAGCAGGACCTGTGGCTCGACCGCGCCGAGCAGGGCCAGTGGACCACCAAACAGCTGCGCGGCGCCGTCCGCGCCGCTCGCCGGAGCGAGCAGCAGCCGCACACTCCCACCGAGCCGAGCCGCCGTCTGGAGGTCCCGGGCAGCCGTCTTCAGTGGTGGCACAAGGCCGCGGAGCAGCTGGGGGTCGACTTCGAGCAGTGGGTGATGGCCACGCTGGACAGCGCGGCCGAGAGCGCCCTGCAGGACCTCGGCAAGCTGGAAGAACGCCAGGAGATCTCCGAGCTGAAGGGCATCAAGGGCCTGGCCGCGCCGGCTCCCGGGGCCCCCGAGGAGAACGCGCGGACCCGGCCGGTGGCCATCAGCGCCTGAGTCCCCGGCGCCGAGGCTTCCCGCGCGTCACGGCAGCCGGCTCATCAGCCCGGCGGTCTCCCGCTTGTACGCGCACGCGCTCTGCCCGAACGACTCGCGCACCCGGCCACGCACCTCGCCCGGTTGCTCCTGGCTGAGCTTGAACATGCCCTCGGCCCCGGTCACCGTCAACCGGAAGGCCCCCACATCGGGCACGATCTTGCGGAAGTAGCCGAGCGACCCGGTCATGTCCCAGCCGTCGCCGAACGCCCCCTCGAAGGCGCGCACGGTGGACTGCACCACCCCCAGCGTCTCCTCGATCGAGTCGATCCTCTCCACCACGCCCCGGACATGCACCGCGGTGAAGTTCCAGGTCGGGGCGGCCGGGGTCACCTCGTACACCGTGGGCGACACATAGGAATGCGGACCGGTGAACGTCAGCAGCAGGACGCCGCCCGTCTCCAGCGCCGCCCAGTGCGGATTCGCCCGGTTCATGTGCCCGAGCAGCGTGGCCCCCGGCAGCTCGCCGGACCAGTCGCCGGACGTCTCGGGGTCGAAGATGACCGGCAGGTGGGTGGCGAACGGACCGTCCTCGGGACCGCCGTTGGACACCGCGAGCGCCAATGGATTGCCGCGGATCAGGTCCACCGTCCACGAACTGTCCGGTTCGCGGTAGAAGTTGGGCACAAACATCCGGATTCACCCTTTCGGCAATTGACTCAGGGAATGGCCCTGACTCAGGGCAGGACGGATCGCATTACTCCGGAAACAAGCGCCAAAGGTCGCGCCACACGGAGATCTTGAGAATCCGCGCCGACCCTACCGCCGTCCCGTCGACGGGACAACGATTTCAGAAATCGGGCGCCTCAACCAGTTCTCAAGTTCTCTTCATGTCATCTTCGAGTTGCCCTCCAGCCACTCTCCGGAGCACACTGCAGAACGGTCTCTCGGGCCACCGGCCGAGTTTTCCAGACGCAATCGGGAGAATCTTTTATGGGCATAACGGGTAGGCGCAGCCAAGAGATCCACGACGTGGTCGGCATCGGGTTCGGCCCGTCCAACCTGTCGCTCGCGATCGCCCTGGAGGAGCACGGGGCGAGCGCTCCGCAGCATCCGATCACGTCCCATTTCTTCGAGCGGCAGCCCACGTTCGGCTGGCACCGGAACATGCTGCTGCCGTCGACGACCATGCAGATTTCGTTCCTCAAGGACCTCGCGACCTTCAGGAATCCGATGTCCCGGTTCAGCTTCGTCTCGTATCTGCACGCCTCTAACCGGCTGGTGCAGTTCGTGAACAACCAGGACTTCTTCCCGACCCGGCAGGAGTTCCACCAGTACCTGGAATGGGCGGCGGCCGGCCTGCGCGACCGGGTCACCTACGGCGCCGAGGTCACCTCGATCCGGCCCGCCACCGTGGCCGGGTCCGCGGCGTCCGACCTCCTCGAGGTCGAGGCGCGCGGCAGCGACGGCAGCACCAGCGTGGTCACCACGCGCAACGTGGCGATCTCGACGGGCCTGGTGCCGCGCCTGCCGGAGGGAGTGACGTCCGACGAACGGGTGTGGCACAGCTCGGAGTTCCTGGGCAGGTTCAACGCGCAGGCCCCGGACGACCTCAAGAGCGTGATGGTGGTCGGCGCCGGCCAGAGCGCGGCCGAGATCACCCGGTTCCTCCACGACGCGCTGCCGCACGCCCAGGTCTGCGCGGTCATCCCGTCCTACGGCTACACCGTCGCCGACGACACCCCCTTCGCCAACCAGGTGTTCGACCCCACCGCGGTCGACGAGTACTACTTCGGCAACGAGCGGGCCCAGGACGCCTTCTGGCGCTATCACCGCAACACCAACTACTCGGTGGTCGACGCCGACGTCATCCGGGACCTGTACCAGCGCTCGTACGACGAGCAGGTGCGCGACAGCCGGCGGCTGCACTTCCGCAACCTCACCCGGGTCGCCGAGGTCGAACGCGCCGGGAGCGGGACGCGGGTGGTCCTGCACTCGCTGCTCGACGACCGCAGGGAGGAACTGGCCGTCGACGCGCTGGTCTTCGCCACCGGCTACGACGGTCTGGACCCGGCCCGGCTGCTCGGCGACTTCGACCGGCACTTCCTGCGCGACGCGGCGGGCCGGCACCGGGTGGAACGCGACTACCGCCTCATCAGCGCATCGGGGCTGACCTGCGGCGTCTACCTCCAGGGCGGCACCGAGCACAGCCACGGCCTGTCGTCGTCCCTGCTGTCGAACATCGCGGTACGCAGCGGCGAGATCGCCGATTCGATCGTGCTGCGGGGCGCCGAGCGGGAGCTGGGCAGCACCCGCCCGGTGCGGGTCGCGCCCTCGGCCGCCTGAGGCGGTACACCGTGGGGTGGGTCCTGGTGCCGTGGCCGCAGCACCGGGGCCCACCCCACGGCAGTTTCGTGGTGCGCCCGGTCACCTCACGCGGCGTCGGCCGCCGCCCGGCCGGCGTCCATCACGTCCCGCAGACTCTGCGGGCGAAGGTCGGTCCAGTGCTCCTCCACGTACGCGAGGCACGTGTCGCGGCTCTCCTCACCGAACACGACGCGCCAGCCGGCGGGAACCTCGGTGAACGAGGGCCACAGTGAATGCTGCTGCTCGTCGTTCACCAGGACGTAGAACCGGCCGTCGGCGTCGTCGAACGGGTTGCTGCTCATCAATCCACTCCAATTCAGGCCGTCCACGATTCACTTTCGAGCGGAGAGTGAATCACCGATCCATCGACGGGGCGGAGCCGGCGAGACCGCCATGCGCGATCATGACACCTTCTGGAAATCCCGCGATACTCAAGTTGACGGGAAATCGATTTTCATCGGTCCACGCCCGCGCGCGATGATTGTGGTGCGACCACGGCTCGGGCCGACAAGTATTCACCTTCCCAAGAGCCCGCAGCACAGCCAAGTGTTTTATCGCCGTACTCAAGCGCTTGTCCACCGGTCATCGGACCCCCGACGACGACACTCGAGCGAAGGCGAGGGCAGTACCCGTGACACACACAGTCCGGCAACTCCCGGACTCCGACAGCCTCATGCACACCGTGGATCTCACGTCGCGACTGGTGGCCCTCGGCCACGAGCTGGCCGTGGCGGCCGAGACGGACCGGGACGAGGCCCTCGGACTCGCCCGCCGTCTCACCGCCGGACTCTCGCCCGAGGCCCGGCTCGTCCTGCGCAGCGCCCTGGCCGAAGCCGACGCGTCGCCCGGGAACCACCGACCCGCCGTGCACGGGTCCGGCCGCCCCACGGGGCCGGGAGCCGTCCTGAGCATCCTGCCGACGTTCCAGGAGCCCGGGCAGGACCGATCGACGTGCCGTTCCGAGTCCGACCGCCCCGAGTCCGACCGTCCCGTGTCCCGCCTTACCGAGCGGGGCGATCCCGGGGCCGGCCGTCCCGAGGTGTGGCAGGTGCCCCGGAACGATCCGCCCGACGCTCTCATCCGTGTGCGGTTCGCCGACGCGGTCGCCCTCGAACGTGCCGGTGCCGCCTTCGGCGCCGGATCGGGCCCGGGTCTCGCCGAAACGTGGAGCGACCTCGAGACGCTCACCCTGCAGATCTCCGGAGACGCCGGCCTCGAGACCCTCCGGGTCGTGCTCGCGGTGCTCGACACGGCGGCGATCACGGCCGAGTGGCTCACCGTGCACACCCACGAACTCGACGACGTCTTCGCCGCGTTCACCCGCCTGCCCTGAACCCCGGGCGGGCGGGTGATCACGGAGCGTGGCGTCACGACAGCACGAGGGTGCAGCACTTGACGCTGCCGCCCGCCTTGAGCAGCTCCCCCAGGCTCACCCCGATCGGGTTGAAGCCCCGCTCCTTCAACTGTTCGCCGAGCCCGGTGGCCGCCTGGGGCAGCAGCACGTTGAGCCCGTCGGAGAAGGCGTTGAGGCCGAACACCGCGGCGTCCTGGTCCGAGGCAACGACCGCGTCCGGGAACATCTCCCGCAGCACGGCCCGACTGCCCGGGCTGAAGGCCGCCGGGTAGTACATGATCTCGTCCGCCGAGAGCACGGAGAGCGCAGTGTCCAGGTGGTAGTGGTTCGGGTCGGTCAGGGTCAGACCCGTCACCGGGATGCCGAAGAACTCCTGAGCCTCCGCATGCGAGCGGCTGTCGGTCCGAAAGCCGGTGCCGGCCAGCATCCGGCGTCCCACGCGCAGGTAGTCGCCCTCGCCCTCGTTGATGTGCTCCGGCCACAGCAGCTCCTGGAAGCCGTTGCGAGCGAACCAGTCGAGGTAGGCCGGCCCCTCCGCGGTCCGCTCCCGGTGCCGGAACCGGGCGCCGAGGACCTTGCCGTCCACCACGGTGGCGCCGTTGGCGGCGAACACCATGTCCGGGAGGCCCTCGACCGGCTCGATCACCTCGACTGTGTGCCCGAGCGAGAGGTACAGCTCCCGCAGCTGCTCCCACTGGAGCAGGGCCGTCCCGGCGTCCGTCGGTTTCTCCGGGTTCATCCACGGGTTGATGCGGTAGGTCACGTCGAAGTACTGCGGGCGGCACATCAGCAGACGGTGCGAAACCGCCTTCCGGGCCGCCCGGGGTGCCTGTGCGTCGACTGCGGCGCCGTTCAAAGCCATCGCCGGTCTCCTCCTTGGGTTCTTCGTGAGAGGGATGCGCGCTCGGCGCGGCAGGGGAGCGGCCGTCCGGTACGAGCCGTGCCGGCATCGATCCATGCGGGCGGTACGTCGGGCCTGCGGGCCGAAGAGCCGATCGGGTCCTGGTACATCGGCCGCGGCCCCTCAAAGGCTCCCCCGCACGTCGACGCGCCCGCCCTCGTCGGTGACGGTCGCGCGGGCGCGGACAGGGAGGGGAGGTGCGTGGCCCACTGTAGGCAGGGCGCGGGCCCGAGTCCCTCGCACCGCGCGGAACTTCGAGCCCAGCTGCGGCGGTGCTCCGTCTCACGCCGCCTCTCCCAGATCGCGGCCGTCCGGCTGGTCCTGCTGGGCGGCGTACACCGCGACGAAGGCGGCGAGCCCTCGCACACCGCCGTCCGGCCCGAGGGCCGTGACCGGCACGCTCTGGCGGAGCCCGCGCGACAGCGTGCGGTGCGCCTTCAGCGCCGCGGCCACCAGCTCGCCCGGCGGGCGGTGGGCGTGCTCCGCGTCCGCGCAGGCCATCGTCAGCACCTCGGCCCAGGCCCAGGAGGCGATCTCGTCCTTGCTCAGGTGCGGTACCGGGTTCGGGTCGGGTTCTCGCATGTCTGCCTCCTCGACATCTCGCTGCTCTCGGTTCAGGTACTTCCTCGGTGTCGTGCGATGCGTGCGGTACGTACAGCGCGTGCGGTGTGCGACGGTCGCTCAGGCCAGGTCGTCGCGGGTCACCCGGCGGTGCGCGATGCGCCATCGGCCGCCGGCGCGGACCAGGACGTCCTCCATGACACACACATAAAGGACCTTGGAGCTGTCTCCGCCGGGCGTGGCATACACGAGGGCCGAGCAGCGGGTGTGCAGCGACCCGTCCGCCTGGGGTTGTACGTCGAGCATGCCGACCCAGTGGTCGAGGCGGCCGCCGGCCCGCCGCTGCCGTTCCGCGCCGGCGCGCACATGGCGGCCGAGCCCGGCGCGGGCATCCACCGGCGCGGGCAGGGAAGGCAGTTCGAGAAGGGCGTCCTCGGTGAAGGTGTCCGCCCAGCGCTCGGCGTCAGGTGCGTCCAGGATCTTCATCTGGTGCACGTAGAACTGCTGCGCCTGCGCGTACAGGGCGGCGAACTCCTGGCCCTGGAACCTGTGTTCGGCGGTGCCGGCCAGCTCGACGGCCATGATCTCAGCCTCCGCTTGCGTCCGTGTCGAGGAATCCGAACTCGGTACGGACAGTCTCTGCGGCTCAGATCGAGCATCCTTCAAATAGCCCTCAAGCGCTCCGCCCGGCAGGGTCCGCCCGCGGTGCGTTCATGCCGATGTGCGGTTCGTGTTCAAGAGTGAGCGCAGTTCGGTGCGGTGATGGGGGGCGGTGTCGACGACGGCGTACAGCAAGGAGGAGGCGGTCGCGGCCGGCGCCGTCCTATTTCAAGATCTGGAGCGGGACCGCCTGGGCCATCGCGGCCATGCCCGCGTCGTTGGGGTGCAGACCATCTCCGCCGTTGTACGCGGGTAGCAGCCGGCCGGGCCGGGCGGGGTCGCGGACCGCGGCGTCGAAGTCGATGACCGCGTCGAACGCGCCGCTCGTGCGGATCCAGTCGTTGACGGCCTGCCGCGTCGACTGCCGCTGCGAGGTGGAGTAGCCGAGCGTGTCACCTTCGAAGGGCGTGATCGTCGCGCCGAAGATCTTCAGGCCGCGCTGATGAGCACGCTGGATCAACTGCTTGTATCCATCGATGAGTTCGTCGGCCGTGACCTCCTCGGAGGTGGGCGCCGCGATGCCCGGCTGGCCCAGGTCGTTGACGCCGAGGAGTACGGTGACGGCACGTGCCCCGGGCTGGCCCAGCACATCCCGGTCGAACCGCTTCAGACCGCTCTCGCCGAAGTACGCGGCGAAGGACTCGGCAGGGGAACCCGGGACCGGGTTCGGGTCCCGCAGCAGCCGGTTGCCGCCGATGCCGGCGTTCACGACGCCCGTGCCGGCCAACTGCCTGTCCCGGCGCAGCCGTTCGGCGAGCAGGTCGGGCCAGCGGTGGTCGGTGTCGACCGTGGTGTGTTCGCCGTCGGTGATGGAGTCGCCGAGGGTCACCAGGGCCGCATCCGCCGTACCGCTGTCGCCGGCGACGGCCACGCCCGACAGGAAGTGCCACGACGTGGTGGTCGAGGCCGGGGTGACGTCGGGCTTGCCGGTGACATCGCCGCTCGCCACGAAGTTGCTCTGGTACGCCGCCGAGTGCACGGTGTCGGCAGGGGTGCGCTGCGGCAGATACAGGCTGACGACGAGGTCACCGCCCGCGGTCGTGGGCAGCGCGACCGGGTCGCTCCAACGCGCGGTGCCCGGCGCGAGGGTCGTCGACGCGCTGCCGTCGAAACGCAGTACCCGGTCGGTGCCGGGATCGATGGCGGTGGCGGGGCCGCCCACCGAGGGGCGTGCGGCATGCGCCTCGCCGATCACCAGCGGTGTGGTGCCGAATTCGTTGGTGAACCGGACCCGCAGGCTGCCTCCTGCGACGGACAGGTGCACCTTTTGCCGCAGTGTCTGGTCCTCGTAGACCGTGGAGTCACTGGCGGGCACAGCGGTGGGCGGAGCCGCCCAGGTGCCTATGAACGTGTCCGTGGTGGCGTGTGCGGCGGGTGCCGCGGCCAGGGCGGGGACGACGAGCGTGAGGGACAGGCTCAGCAGCACGCCAAGACGTCTGCGCATGAGGGATCGTGCCTTTCATGGGTGGGTGGGGGGTGAGCGACCGACCGGGACTGATGGCCGCGCCGGCCCGTTCAACGGCCCTGTCGGCGGCGGTTGGACATCGACTCAGCCGTCGGCCTCCGCGACCTCGCGCGCGAACTCGGCCCACATCTGCGCGTACTTCCTCGCCAGGTCGGCCACCAGGTCCGTGCAGTGCGCGGGCACCGCGCCGGTCATCGTCAGCAGGTCCCCTCGCTCCACGGCGCTGCGCTGCAGCAGGCGAAGCAGCCGGCGGCCGCTCTCCTTGTGCCGCAGCGAGGGGTCACGCAGGAGCTTGTCCATCGGTGAGTCCTCGCTCGAGCGGATCGGGCGGACCACGCTCACGGTCTCCTCGACCATGCTGCCGCGGCTCTTCGCGCAAGCCTCGGCGTCGGCGGTCGGCCGCTTCTCCGGCGCGTCCCGTTCCGGGACGGGGGGCCGGCCGGAGGCGAGTCGCTTGCGCACGTCGCTGACCGTCGCCGGTGAGATGCCGGCGTGCCGGGCCACCTCGCGCAGTGAGGCGTGGGGGCGCTCCGTCAGCAGTTCGGCGGCCCTCCAGCGGCCCTCCGCGCCGTCCAGCGGCCGGACCTTGCCGTCCGTGCCCCGACGAGTCCTGGGGTACGGCGTCACCCCGGCCGAGGTCGAGCGCAGTGCCGCCACGGTCCTGGCGCCGACCCCCGCGGTACGGGCCACCGCCCGGTCCGACAGGTGCGGCCACTGGGCGAGGATGCGCTGCGCCGCGGCCCGGCGGTCCTCCCGGGAGAGGGGGAGTCCGTGCGCCATGTTGGACCGGACCGCGAGAAGGAACGCCTCCTCGGCGGCGCCGTCGAAGAAGCGCACCTCGATGGTCGTCCGGCCCTTCGCACAGGCCGCCATGACGCGGTGCATGCCGTCGATCACCCGCATCGTGGACCGCTCCACGAGTATCGGCGGAAGCGACTCGTCGAGTTCTGCCAGCCGGGCGACGTGCTCGGCGTCTTCTCCGCGCAGGCGCGGAGAATATCCGGGCACGAGCGACGAGATCGATACGGATTCGGTTTCCTGGTCGAGAGTTCCTGCCAATGCCGCCGTCATTGTCGGGGCGTCAGAACCCTCTTGCGCCGACTCGATAAGAAGTGCACCGGAATTGGGCATGTGACCGACTCAGCTCCCCAGATCTATTGCATCCCTACGTCCACGGGGCCTACTCCTGCACGGTACACAGATTCCGCTTCACGGGTGACGGATCGCTTCGAGCCGGGAGCCTGAACGCGTCCAGGAGGGGTGGAGAACCGCTGGAGGAGGACCAGCGTCACACAATGAGTTCACCGCCGTCCGGCAGCACCTCCGTGCCGGCCTCACGCGCCGCCGCGCCGGCGGCGGAGGAGGGGTCGAGGAGCGGGTTGGTGTTGTTCAGGTGGGTGTAGATCCGGCGCAGGCCCCGATGGCGGGCGAGCGCGGCGAGGCTGCCGCCGGGGCCGGCCACCGGCAGATGGCCCATGAGGGGCTGCCCGGCGTCCTGGCAGGCCACGGCCGTTCCCAGTTCCTCGGCGCTGAAGAAGGTTCCGTCCACCAGGGCGCAGGACGCCGAGTCCAGCAGGTCGTCGAATCCGTCCGGCCAGGTGGCCAGGCACGGGGCGTAGACCAGGGCTCCGCCGGTCGCCGGGTCCTCGATGCGGTAGGCGCACACCCAGGGGGCGTCCGGGGCCGGACTGCCGACGTATTTGGGGGCCTTGGCACTGACCGGGTGCGCGGTGACGGTGAGCCCGCCGGCCAGTTCGAAGCCGCCGGGTGCGGTGCTGTCCTGCCAGTCCCAGGGCGCGTAGCGGTCCAGCAGGCCGCGCAGTGGCAGGTCGGCGGCGAGCGCGTCGCGCACCGGGGGCGCGGCGTGCACGCTCAGGCCGGTGCCGCCGCGCAGGATGGTCAGCCCCAGGGCGTGGTCGACCTCGGCGTCGGTGAGCAGCACACCGCGCACGGGCGTCTCGCGTGGGCCGGGGCCGGGCGACAGGGCGGGTGCGGCGAGGAGCTGGGTGCGGATGTCGGGGGAGGCGTTGAGCAGCCACCAGTCGCGTCCGTTGCCGCTGACGGCGACGCACTCCTGGGAGCGCGCGGGCAGTTCGCCACGCCGGCAGCGGACGCACAGCGCGCAGGCGCAGTTCCACTGCGGGAAGCCGCCGCCGGCCGCGGTGCCGAGCAGGATCACCCTCACGACGGCACCGGCCCCCGCAGGACGAACGCCGGTGCCGGGCCGTCGGTGACCTCCGCCAGCGCCTCGTCGACCAGCGACCGGTGCGGGGACAGACCGCAGGCCGGGTCCGTGGCCGCGGCGTCGCCGGTGAGCTGGAACGCCTGGCAGCGGCAGCCGCCGTGGTCGCGCGTGCGCTCCGGGCAGGTACGGCACGGTTCGCGCATCCAGTCGGTGCCGCGGTAGGCGTTGAACGCCTCGGAGGCGTACCAGATCTCCCGCAGCGGGCGGCGCAGCGCGTTCTCCACCGGGAGGGTGGTGATGGCGTACGCCGCGGGGCACGGCAGCACATCGCCGGTGGGCGTGACGGTCAGCTGGGTGTTGCCCCAGCCGTCCATGCACGGTTTGGGCCGGTCGTCGTAGTAGTCGGCCGCCACATAGACCAGTTCGGGGCCGCCCGCGTGCTGCGCGCGGGCGCGCCGTACGGCCTGGCGCGCGGCGGCGAGCTGGTCCGCGGTGGGCATCAGCGCGGCGCGGTTGCGCAGCCCCCAGCCGTAGTACTGGGTGTTGGCCAGCTCGATCCGGTCGGCGCCCAGGCGGACGGCGAGATCCACGATCTGTTCGACCCGGTCGATGTTCCTGCGGTGCAGCACGACGTTGACGGTGAGCGGGAGTCCGGCGGCGGTGACCGCCTGCGCCGCCTTGAGCTTGGCGGCGTGCACCCGGGCGCCGGCGACCTCGTCGCCCGCGGCCGGGTCGGCGTCCTGCAGGGAGAGCTGGACATGGTCGACGCCGCGCCGCGCCAGCTCGCGGGCGCGGTCGGCGGTCAGGCCGACGCCGCTGGTGACGAGGTTGACATAGGCGCCGAGCTGCCGGGCGTGGCCGACCAGGTCCGGCAGGTCCGGCCGGGCCAGCGGCTCGCCGCCGGAGAAGTGCATCTGCACCACGCCGAGTTCACGGGCCTGGGTGAGGATGTCCGTCCACTGCTCGCGGCTCAGCTCCTCGGAGCGGCGCACGAGTTCGAGGGGGTTGGAGCAGTAGGGGCAGTGCAGGGGGCACCGGTGGGTCAGTTCGATCAGCATCCCCAGCGGGGCACGGGCGCTCGGGTCAGCCATCCAGGTCCACCACCCGGCGCTCCGCCAGCCGCAGGAGCAGTTCGCAGACGTCCTGCGTGCTGACGCCCTCGTACTCCTCGGCGAGACGATCGACGATTCCGCCGACGGTGGCGGTGCCGTCGCAGTGGGCGAGCACCGCCGCCGCGGTGTCGTTGAGGACCACGACGCGTTCGGGCAGCAGGGCGAGTTCGCCGCGGGCCGGATCGCTGGTCAGCCGGACTCCGGGCCGCAGGCGCGGCACGGTGGGCTCGGGCAGGCCGGTCATGACCGTGGGGCTCCGTTTCCTGTGTGGTAGTCGAGCGAGTCCAGGACGGCGCCGAGCACCTGGCACTTGAACGCCAGCGCCCGCACGCAGGCCTCCTGCTGCTCCCGGGTGACGGCGTGCCGGGCCACCAGGTCGAGCAGTGAGCGGCCCTCGGGGCCCACGACCTCGATGCGCGCGGTGAAGTACTCGAAGCCCTCCTCCGCGATCCACGGGTAGTGCTCCCTGAGCCGGCCCAGCCGGTGGGCGAGCAGGCCCGGCGAGAACAGCTCGGTCAGCCCTGAGGCGGCCGCCTCCAGCCAGGGGCGGCGGCGGGCGAAGTCCACGTAGGCGTCCACGGCGAAGCGCGTGCCCGCAAGGACGAGGCGCTCGTCGAGCACCTCGTCCTTGCTCAGGCCGACCGCTTCGGCCAGCCGCAGCCATTTCTCCGCACCGCCCGAGGAGGCGTCCGTCCCGTCGTGGTAGACGATCCGGGACAGCCACTGCCGACGCACGTCGGGCAGGGGGCAGTTGGCCACGATCGCCGCGTCCTTCTGCGGCAGGCAGCGCTGGTAGTACCAGCGGTTGGCCGCCCACAGCCGCAGCTCCCCCTTGTCCAGCAGCCCTTCGTGCATCCGCCGGTGGAACGGGTGCCGGTCCCAGTACGACGACTCCAGCGCGTAGAGCGCCTGCCTGAACTCGGCCTCGCTCCAGGGGGCGTCGGCCTCATGCGTCACGGACATCGAAATGCCTGCGTCCTTTCCTGCGGCGGTGTGTCAGTCTCGGCCGAGGTCGCGGCTGAAGTAGGCAGTGACTTCCATGCCGGTGTCGAAGGAGGCGAAATCCGGTCGATGCCATGCCTTCTTGGCGGGGATTTCCTTGTCCGAGGTTCGCATGCCCGTACTCCTTTTCGCAGAACGGTTTTTCCGTATGAGCGAGGGCGACAGTAACGATGCCCGCGAGGGGACGGCAATGTGGGCTCCGGTGATTCTCGAGCGGTTCACGGCACGGACTTGACGGCGGAAAAGGACCGGCCGCGGGCAGCCTCTTCTGGTACGGTGAAGCGCGGATGGTGTACACGAAGGAGAGGTAGCCGTGGTCATTGCGGGTGACGACGACATCACCGGGTGATACCCGGATGTCGACTGCCACCGCTGTGCACGGAGCGTGCGTGGCGTCGTGGCTGTGTCCCCACATGCCTTGACCACTCCATCACCCGGGTGCCCTGGTGCGCCCGCATCCTCTGCGAGGCCTGCGTACATGTCCGACGCCAGCATTGTCTGCTCGAATCTCTCCTTCTCCTGGCCCGACGGCACCTCGGTGTTCCGGGACCTGTCCTGGTCCGTGGGGGACGGCCGCACCGGCCTGGTCGCGCCGAACGGCGCGGGCAAGTCCACCCTGCTGAAGCTGATCGTGGGCGGACTGCGCCCGAACCGCGGGTCCGTGACCGTCCAGGGCCTGCTCGGCTACCTCCCGCAGACCCTGCCCCTGACCGGCGACCTGACCGTGGCCGAGGTGCTCGGCATCGCCCCGGTCGTCGAGGCGCTGGACGCCATCGCGTCCGGGGACGTGAGCGAGGAGCACTTCGCCACGGTCGGCGACGACTGGGACATCGAGGAGCGCAGCCGTGTCCATCTCGAACGCCTGGGGCTCGGCGACATCCCGCTGACCCAGCGGCTGCACTCCCTCAGCGGCGGCCAGGTCGTCTCCCTCGGCCTGGCGACCGAGCTGATCAAGCAGCCCGACGTGCTGCTGCTGGACGAACCGACCAACAACCTCGACCTGGACGCCCGCCACCGGCTCTACCAGGTGCTGGAGAGCTTCAACGGCTGTCTGCTGGTGGTCAGTCACGACCGGGCGCTGCTCGACCGCATGGACTGCATCGCCGAGCTGGAATCGGGTGACATGCGGCTGTACGGCGGCAACTACACCGACTACGAAGAGGCCGTGCGCGCCGAGCAGGAGACGGCCGAGAAGAACATCCGTACCGCCGAGCAGCAGGTCAAGCGGGAGAAGCGGGAGATGCAGCAGGCCCGTGAACGGGCCGCGCGCCGGGCCGGTGTCGGTGCCAAGGCCGCCCGCAAGGGCAGCATCTCCAAGATGGCCGCGGGCACGCTCAAACGGCGCGCCCAGGAGTCGGCCGGCAAGTCGAACGACACGCACGGCCAGCGCCTCGCCGACGCCAAGGCCCGGCTGGACGAGGCGAGCCGGATGCTGCGCGACGACCGCAGGATCTCCCTGGAGCTGCCCGACACCAATGTTCCGGCGGGACGCACCGTCTTCCTCGGCGAGGGCGTCCAGGTCCGCTACGGCGAACGGGAACTGTTCACCGGCGAGGGGGTCAGCCTCACCATCAGGGGGCCGGAACGGATCGCGCTGACCGGCCGCAACGGCGTCGGCAAGTCGACCCTGCTGCGGGTGATCAGCGGAGAACTCGCCGCACAGAGTGGTGAGTTCAAGCGGGCGGACGGCCGCGTCGCCTATCTCTCCCAGCGCCTGGACACACTGCCGCTCGATCGCACCGTCGCGCAGTGCCTGGCCCACTACGCGCCGCTCAAGCCCGAGGCGGAGCGGATGAACCTGCTGGCCCGCTTCCTCTTCCGCGGAACCGCGGCGCACCTCCCGGTCGGAGCGCTGTCGGGAGGTGAGCGGCTGCGCGCCACCCTGGCCTGTGTCCTCGGCGCCGAGCCGGCGCCGCAGCTGCTGCTGCTCGACGAGCCGACCAACAACCTCGACCTCGACAGCGTCGAGCAGTTGGAGGGGGCCCTCAACTCCTACGAGGGCGCGTTCGTCGTGGTCAGCCACGACGAACGGTTCGTCAAGGAGATCGGGGTGAGCCGCTGGCTGCGGATCGCGGACGGCCGTCTGCTCGAAACGGGGGCGCCCGAGGATGAGTGACGGCGCCTCGTACCCCACCGGCGGACAGGACATCCTGTCCGCCGACCACCGCTCGGCGCATCTCGTCGCCGAGGACCTGCACTGCGTGCTGGGTGACCGCGTGGTGCTGCGCGATGTGTCGCTCACGGTCTCCCGGGGCGAGCGGGTCGGTCTGATCGGTGAGAACGGCCGGGGCAAGTCCACTCTGCTGCGCGTCCTCGCCGGCGACCTCGCACCGCAGCGCGGCCAGGTGGTGCGCGCGGTGTCGGGCCGGGTGGGGTTCCTGCCCCAGCAGCCGGACTTCCCGGCCGACTCCACCATCGAGGACGTACTCGCACGGGCGACGGCGGAGATCGGAGAACTGTCCGCGCGGATGCAGGCCGCCGAGGAGCGGATGTCGCGCGAAGCGGGCGATCTCGGCGCGGTGCTGGAGGAGTACGGCCGTCTCCAGGAGGAGTTCACCCGCCGCGGCGGCTGGGAGACCGGTGCCCGTATCGGTGAGGTGCTGGACGTCTTCGGCCTGGCCGCCCTGGACCGGGCCCGCCGCGTGCGCACCCTCTCGGGCGGTGAGCGGGCGCGGCTGGCACTGGCCTCGCTGGTCCTCGACGAACCGGCCGGACTGCTGCTCGACGAGCCCACCAACCACCTCGACGACCGGGCGGTGGACTGGCTCGTGCGGTGGCTCACGTCGTACCAGGGCCCGTGTCTGATCGCCTCGCACGACCGGGTGCTGCTCGACGCGGCCGTCACCGCCATCGTCGACCTGGACGGCCCCAGTGGTTCCACCGTGCGCTACGGCGGCGGCTACCAGGACTACCTCGACGAACGGGCCGCGGCTCAGGAGCGCTGGTGGCAGCGGTACCGCGAATGGAGCCGGGAGCTGGCCGAGGCCCGGCGACGGCTGGATCGAGCCCATGCGGGCGGCCGGGTCTTCACCGGCAGGGGGGACAACGACAAACTGTCCTACAACGCCATGGGGAGCGCCGCCGAGGCCGCGGTCGCGCGCAGGACCCGCGCCGCCCAGCAGCATCTGCGAGAGCTGCTGGACGACGCGGTGCCGCGTCCGCCGGAGCCCCTCGACTTCGCTCCTCCGCAGGCCGCGGACGTCTTCGACGGGATGGTGCAGCCAGCCGACGGTGTGCTGGTGCGGGCCTGCGGTCTGACCGTCGCTCAGGTGCTGTGCGACGCGGATCTGACACTGGCCGCCGGCAGCCGGTATGTGATCAGCGGTCCGAACGGCGCCGGCAAATCGACGCTGCTGTCGGTGCTGGTGGGTGAGCGGACCCCGGACGCCGGGGTGGTGGAGCGGGCACCGGGGCTGCGCATCGGATATCTGCCGCAGGACAGCGACTTCGGCGCCGAACGGAGAGGGCTGCTGGATGCCTTCGCCGCGCGCCGCGCCGTCCATGTCGAGGACGCCGCTGCCGAGTTGACCCGGTTCGGCCTGTTCGGCCCCCGTGACTTCGCCACCCCGGCGAATCGACTGTCGGTGGGCCAGTGGCGGCGCCTGGAACTCGCGCTGCTCTTCGCTCGGCGACCCCATCTGCTGCTGCTCGACGAGCCCACCAACCACCTCAGCCTGGTACTGGTCGAACAGCTGCTGGCGGCGGTCGAGCGCTTCACGGGCCCGGTCGTGATGGTCACCCACGACCGCGCGCTGCGCGAGCACCACCGCGACCGGCTCCTGGAGCTGTCCGGCGGGCGACTGGTCCGGCCGGCCTGAGGACCGACCGGGACTGCACGGGTCCGAGGCACGCGCCCCGGACCCGCTCAGCCAGTGCTCTCTCGCAGAGCGGCC
>NZ_KQ948233.1 GCF_001514035.1 Streptomyces yokosukanensis
TCTTCACTCCCGAAGCAGAGAAGTTCGAGAGGGAACGGCCGATGGACGCGACGACGCCGGCGGCCTTCCTGCCGGTGGAACGCCCGGCCGGCCGAGGAACCCGTCCCGCTCCACCCGACACGGACCCGAAGGAGAGCATGTACGTGGCTCCGTCCCTGCCGTCCTGGCTGACGTGGTGGCAGCGGCCCTTCCCCGACGCCAACACCCTCCTGCTGCCCGGACGGCAACCGGCCCTGGTCGACACCGGCTTCGTCGGACACGCCGAGGAGACCGCCGCCTGGGCCCGCGCGCACGCCGGGAACGTCGACCTGGTCGTCAACACCCACTGGCACTGCGACCACGTCGGCGGCAACGCCCTCCTCCAGGCCCGGGGCGCCGCCGTCGCCGCCGGAACGCCGGAGGCCGAGGCGATCACCCGCCGCGACGCCGGCTGCTGCGCGGCCGAGTACCTCGACCAGCCGGTCGCCCCGTACACGGTCGACCTCCCGCTCGACGACGGGCAGGTCCTCCGCCTCGGGGACAGCGACTGGGAAGTCGTACGAACCCCCGGGCACACGCCGGGCCACCTCGCACTGTGGCAGCCGGAGGAACGGCTTCTCGTCGTCGGGGACGCGCTGTCGGCCTACGACGTCGGCTGGGTCAACCTGGCCCTCGACGGCCTCGACGCGGCCGCCACCGCGCTCGCCTCCCTCAAGCGGATGGCCGACCTCGTCCCGCGCGTGGTCCTTCCCTCCCACGGCCCGGTCCCCGCCGACCCGGCCGCCGCCTTCGCCGCCGCACTGCGTCGTGCCCAGCGCCTCGTCGACGACCCCGGCGCAGCGGTCTGGTACGGCGCCCGCCGGATCCTCGCCTTCGCCCTGATGATCCGCGACGGCATCCTCGCCGAGGAGATCGAGCCGTACCTCCACGCCCGGACCTGGCTGACCGACGCGGCCCGGCTACTGGACCTCACGCCCGAAGCCCTGGCCGACGAGCTGGTCACCACCATGCTCCGCAGCGGCGCCGTCGTCCTGCGCGACGGGCGGCTGCACGCCGCCGCGGACCACACCCCCGTGGCGGCCGAGACGCTGCGCGTGCCGTACCCGCGGGCTTGGCCGGGCGCGGGGCCGCGCTGAGCGAAGGAAGCAGGGCATCCGGTCTCAGTCGGGCAAGCCCCAGTGATTCCTTCGCTGGGTGGCGCGGCAGTGTCCAGGGTGCGCCTCGGGAAGGCCCAGGGGCTTGAACGCTCGTGCGGGACAACGGGGACGTGACGTCCACCGGAGAGCGCGCCGCCTGCTGGCGGGTTCCCGGGCTTCCACCGGAGGTCATGGACGCCCGCTTCGAGCGGTACGCGTCCCCGATGCACGCCCACGACACGTACTCCTTCGGCGTCCCCGACGAGGGCGCGCACTCCATCGGCCGCGAAGTCCCGGGCGGCGTCCGGCTCCACCGCGTTCCCCACCATGCCCACCGCGCGGCGGAGTTCGGGATTCCCGGGGTGAACGCAGCCCTGGGACGGCCGTCTTCGAGTGCGGTGGCGGCCGAACCGCCCACAGCGGCACGGCCGTCCTCGGTGGTCGCCCCAGACGACAACGGCACGAGCCCGAACAGGGCCCGTGCCGTTGTCCGCCGTGTGGCGCCGGCCTCGGCGAGCGCCGGCTGGGCCGCCCTCGACGGCCGGCCGGGGCAAGCCTCAGAGCATGCCCAGCGCAACCGGTCCGACGGTCTTGGCGACATCGGCGAGCGTGCTCCAGAAACTGCTCGCCTCGACACCCGGCGTGTCACCGTACGCCGCGCACGCCACGACCGCCGTACGGTCCACCGGCGGCGCCTGCTGCGGCATGGCCAGGCCGGACGGCCTGCGCGCGCCCGTCTCACGGTCGACTCGGGTCTCCATGGGGCTCTCCCTTCTCTGAGATGGCGCTACCACCCTCGCCCCTGGCCGTCGTTCCGGTGTGGAAAGGGGCGTGGAGAGACCGTCGCTGCCGCGTCTCGCGGACGTGAGCCGTTGGCCTGGAGGTGCACTGTGCCGGGGGCGGATGCCGGTACGTGCGTGGGCGCGCTGCGTGGCTGCCTGCACCGATCCCCCTGGACACAGGGCAGGCCCTGCAGCAGCGCCTCCATCTGCGGCGACGGGCCGACCCCCAGCTCCCGCTGCAGGTAGGCCTCGTAGTGCTGGTAACACCGGACCGCGCTGGCAACGTTGCCTTCGGCGAGACGGATCTCGACGATGATGCGGTAGGCGCTCTCCCGGATCGGATCGATGGACGTGGCGGCCAGCGCGGCCTGGAGGGCGGGCAGGTACTGCTGGGCGGTGAGCAACCGCTGGGCCAGGCCCTCCAGGGAGTACAGGCGCATCTGCTCCCAGCGCTCGCGGTCCAGGTGCAGCCACTCGTCGGGCCAGCCCGGCAGCAGCTCCCGGGTGAGCTTCTCTATGAGCGCCTCGCTGTCGGAAGACGACGGCGTGAGCCCGTCGACGATCTGCCGGGCCAAGTCGCGTATCCACAGCACGTCCACCCGGACCGCGGGCGACAGCCGCAGGCGCTGCCCCACGGCGTCGATCAGGGGGACGTGGCAGGCGCGCCGCCCCTGGCACAGTGCGGAGCGCAGATTGGCCGCGGCCCGGTGGGACGGGTAGTCGGGCCACAGCTGCTCCGCCGCCGCGCCGCGATGGACACCGTCGGGCCTGAGGCCGAGGAACGCCAGCAGCCGCTGAGCCCCAAGAGGTACGGGCACCCTGCCACCACCGCAGGTGAGTTCGAATGCACCCAGCAGTTCGAGCGGTACCTCGTTCGAAGCTTCGTTCCCAGACACAATCACCACTTTGCAGCTGGCATGTGCCATGCGCATCTGGTTGCTCGGCCGATCGCCGCAGGTGACAGCTCGGTGGGCCCCGTGCCCGTGCTCCTTTCGGGCACCTCCACCAGCCGCCGCTTCCTGCGGCGATGACATGCCGTCGATGTGCGAGCGACGCCCGCTCAACGCATGTTGCACCCCGCGGCCCACGTCGCCCGAACAGCGGCGACGGATGCTCGCCGGGATAAAACAGTGAGCGCGACGGAGGAGCGGATGGAAGCACGGTCGGTTCTTCAGGGACTGAGGGCTCCTCAGGAGGAGCTTCTCGGTGCCCCCGAGGTGTGTGTCGCGGTGCTGGACGGTCCCGTGGACCTGTCCCACCCCTGCTTCGCGGGTGCCGACCTGACGAGAATCGACACGCTGGTGTCCCAGCCCGCCGGCCCCGGCCCGATGTCATCGCACGGTACCCATGTCACGAGCCTGATCTTCGGTCGCCAGGGGACCGTCGTGAACGGCATCGCCCCCCACTGCCGCGGGCTGATCCTGCCGGTGTTCCAGGACGCCGACGAAGCCCGGGTTCCCCAGCTGGACCTCGCCCGCGCCATCGAGCGCGCCGTGCAGGAGGGGGCCCACATCATCAACATCAGCGGCGGCGAACGAGTCCCGGACGGACAGCCGGACGCGCTGCTGCGCCGTGCGCTACGCCTGTGCGACGACAACGGAGTCCTCGTGGTCGCCGCCGCGGGCAATGACGGATGCGACTGCCTGCAGGTCCCGGCCGCCGTACCCGGCGTACTGGCGGTGGGCGCGACCCGAACCGACGGGACTCCCCTGGAGATCAGCAACTGGGGGTCCGCCTACGCGACCAATGGCGTGGTCGCGCCCGGCAAGGCCGTCGTGGGCGCTGCCCCCGGCGGGGGCCGGGCGGCCGCCACCGGCAGCAGCTTCGCCGCCCCCCTGGTGTCCGGGGTGGCCGCCCTGCTGGTGGCCGCCCAGCTGCGCGCCGGACGGCCCGCCGACCCGAAGGAGGCCGGCCGCATCCTCCTCGCCACCGCCTCCCCCTCCTCGTGCACCCCCGCGGACGCACCGGCCTGCCGCCGCTACCTCGCCGGAAGCCTGGACGTCCCGCACGCCTACGCCGTCGTCGGCAGGACTGGAGACTCAGCCATGACGAACCCTGAAGCACCCGCGCTCGCCCCGGACCCCGACCCGGGTGGTGAAGGACCGGGGACGCAGACCCCCGCACATCCGGGCGCCGCCCCCTCCGGCGGCCTCACGGCGGCCGACCAGCCCGTGTCATTCGCCGGGGCCCCGCCCATGCCGGCCACCCCGCCTGCCGCGCCCGCACCGACGGCACCGCCACCGGCCGCCACGTCCGCGCCCCGGACGCCCGCCCCGGCGCCACCTCAGCCCGGCGTGACAGCGCAGGGGACGCCCGCGCCGCCACCAGCCATGGCGGCCACCACGTCGCCCGGGGCCACCCCGCCCCCCGCCGACTCCGGCCCGGGCGTACGTCCGTCGTGCTCCTGCGAAGGAAGCTCCCCGTCGGCCTGCACCTGCGGCTCCGGCAGCGGCACCCGCCGCCCGCTGATCTACGCGATCGGCACGCTCGGCTTCGACTTCCTCACCGAAGCCCGCCGGGACAGCTTCCGCCAGCAGATGCCCAGCCACGTCGTCACGGAGCACGGCCACGACGTCGAACGTCCGCCCAACCCCTATGACGCGTACCAGCTCGCCGACTACCTCGCCAAGAACCCCTGGGCCTCCGACAAGGTCACATGGACCCTGAACATAGACGCCACCCCCGTGTACGCCCTGGAGGCGGAGACACCGGTGGGCATGGACTGGAACGAGCCCATCGAGGTCCCGGACCAGGCCGAGGGGGCCTACAAGAACGCGGCGGCCGACCTCAGGAAGCTGCTGGAGAACCTCTCCCACCCGCCGGTGTCGGTCATCTACCGCAAGTTGCGTGACGCGCTGCGCGGCCAGTTCCTGAAGACCACCGATTCGGAGTACGTCTCCCGGGTGTCCGTGCCGGGTGTCCTGACGGGCCGCACCGTACGCCTCTACTCCGGTCAGCGCGTCCCCGTCGTCGAGGTCAAGAGCCGTGGCGTCTACGCCTGGAACGAGGCACGACTGGTCGAATCGATCATCGAAGGCATCCGGGACGCCGCCGCGGCGGACCGCCTCAAGCCCCTGCCCGACGACGAGGTCCGCCAGCACGTCAGGGCATTCCTGGACAAGGTCTACTACCAGTTCCGCAACCTCGGCCAGAGCTCCGCGGACCGTGCGCTGAACTTCGCCGCGACCAACGGCTTCCTGCTCGGCAGCACCCTCAAGGAGGGCCTGCTGGCGCCGGGCGTCACCCAACGGCCCAGGAAGGCCGACGGCACGGTCGAGCAGCCGAGGCTGGGCGCGCTGGACACCATCAGCGTCTCCAAGAGCCCCTACTGCCGTCCCGGCTCGGACTGCCAGGACGTCACGGTGTCCTTCTTCGACCCGGAGAACGACCAGCGCGCGAAGACCGTGTACCAGTTCACCTTCGACGTCAGCGACGAGCTGCCCGTCAGCCTGGCGCCCGTGCACCAGTTCCTGGACAGGTAGCCGCACACCTGAGGAGCACCCATGACAGACCAAGCCATCGCACACGCCCCGGGACTCGCACTGCCGGTCCAGGCCCACCCGGTGATTCGGGAGGTGAACGCACAATCGCCGGCCGGACCCGTCCACGACGGCGTGGAGGCGTCCAAGACCCAGTGCGCCGACATGACCGGCCCCGAACGCCAGATGTGCTACGCGCACCTGTACGGCATCTCCACCTGACACGGTCCCCGCCGGGGCCGACAATAGAGAAGGAGAAACCCCATGACCGAAAAGCCCGCTCCCACCCCCGAGCGGGGACGCCACCCCTCCGGCTCGTCCCCGGCCCTCGTCGACATGCCTCACCAGGCACTTCCGGTCACCCGGTCCGGTGCCCCGGGCGCTGTGCCCGACGGCACTCCCGGCGTAGAGGCGAGCTTCCTCTTCAACGACATCCTCGGCAAGCTGCCCGGCTTCCCCGGGGTCGTGCCCCCGCCGATCGTGTCAAGCATCTTCTGATGCGCTTCCACCGTCGAGAGCGAGAGGACCATGCGACTCGACCTGCCCGTCCAGGGGGCCGTCGATCGCCGTGTCGGCTTCGAGTTCCCCTTGATCGTGCTTCACGAGGTAAGGGATAAGGACACCAACGAGCTGCTCACGGTGATCGAAGGACTCACCCAGGGCAGCTACGGTTCCGACCCCGGCGACCCCCCGGCCGTCCTGGACCTGGACCGCCGCGGTTGGAACTGCCCCCTGGGCGCGCCATGCACCTGGGCAGGGCTGATCTGACAGAGAGCACCGAGAGTCCGGGAACGACATGCTCCCGGACTCCGTACGCCGTCTCGTCAGGCCAGGCCATAGGTCACGCCGGCGACGACGACCGCGAAGGCCGGCAGCAACGCGGCCAACGTCAGGAGCGCGGCGTTCTTCGTACGTCTCAGCACGGTGCGCGGGTCGTCCAGGCAGGCGTCCCAGGCCGCTCTTCCGACGCCACGGCTCGGGAACCGCAGCCAGACATGTCTCGAGGACGTCCTGGGGGCGCCACCGATCGACCCGCGCGCCGCGCAGCGCGGACACGTGCGCGGCGACGGCTCGTCGGACGATGGAGGCGAGCTGCGTCGGCACCTGCAGATCGTCGAAGGCCTGCTGGAGAAGGTCGGCGGCGACGTCGTCCGACACACCGCCGCCCAAGGGTTTCAGCACCTGCAGGTGTGCGTCCACCGCGTCGAACACCGCCAGGGTCCTGTTGAGCAGGTCGGTGATGCACGCGGCCCCGTGGATCAGCCTTTCGCGCCGCTCCGGAGGCAGGTCGCGGTGGTCGCCGTACAGTTCGTGGAGATCACTTGCCAGGCATTGCAGCACGCGCTCGCATGTGATCAGGCCCCAACGCCATACCTCGCGGGATCCGGCCGGTTTGCAGCTTCCGGCGGGCGGCAGCCAGTTGGGGGCCTGTCCGGCGAGGATCCTGTCGATCTCGGTGATGCCCGTCTCCGGCGCTGCGACGAGAGGCGTCACCGACTCGGTGTCCGCGATCCGCCGACGCACAGCGAACAGGACGGCGCGGGCGTGACTGAAGAGGTCGAACTGAGTGTCCCGGATGGTCGTCTTCAAGCGCGCGTCCAACTCCTCCACGTGGGAGCGGAAGTCGCCCTCCGTCGGATAGCGGAGCGCGCTCGCCGCGACGCCCGGCCAGCGCCGCTGCTCGCACGGAAGCCGGCTCGCACGGTCCCTCAGCCGTCCCGAAGAGGGGACGATGAACACCACCACCCGCTCGCGCACGGGGGCGTCCAGTCTGCGCTCGGTGATGGACTCGAGCACGGGCAGGAACGGGGCATTGTCCAGGACACCACCGTCCATGACACAACTCGTCCGGTCATCGTGGATCAGCTTCGGCAGCACCCGGTTGGCCATCAGCGACTCTTCGCTCACGGGTGGGAAGGCGCCGGGAAAGCCGGCGGTGGCGCGGGCGGCCTCCACCAGGGCCGCGGTGTCGGCCGAGCTGCGAAGTCCCAGCCGTCGCGCGTCCGCTTGTACTCGACCGACTGATCGCGGCGGAACCGGTAGAGCCGGCGGTGGTCACGCACATCGAAACGGTTGTCGAGCCGTCGGTGAACGCCTCTCCGCTGAGCAGACTGGTGGGTGACGCGGGTTCCTGCAGTTCGCTCAGCGAGGCGGACCTGTCCCACAGGTCCCGAAGGTCGGGCAGCTGCGCTCGGCGGCCCAGGGCGGTGGCGAGAACCATGCCGTTGATCCCGCCGGCCGAGATGCCCGCGACGATGTCGACGACCACCCGGGTGTCCACCGTGGCAGCCAGCTCTCTCCGGACTCCGAAGACGGCCGCGTCCCGGTCGCCGACCGGAAGGGCCTCGGGTGCGTCGGCGAAGGCCCGGCACAGCAGATCCAACTCGTGAGCGACTCCGCCCATCCACACCGCGAGGCTCACGCCGCCGTTCATCACCAGTGCGAGGCGGGTCTCCGAGCGGATCACCTGGTTTGCCGCGGTGGGCGGGGAAGTACTCGCCACAGGGGGGAAGACAGGTCGGGGGACATGGACGTGCATCCGAGCCGAGCCTCCACTGCACCGTCCGGCCCAACGTCCCAGAACAGCCGGGCCCGGAGGCAGGCCGGGCATGTGACAGGTACGGAACTCGGCCGACAGCGCCCGCCTGCGGAGAACCGGCATTCCCAGGGCCTCCCCGCACCGCCGGCTCCAGTCGTCGTAGCGGTGCAGGAACCCGGGTCTTGACGTCGGGAAGGGTGTCGGTTCAGAGGATGCCCAGGAGGTTGCCCAGGGTTGCTCCGAGCACCCGGTCACGTACCTCGCCAGGAGAGGTGACCCGTTCGATGGTGGTGCGGGCGAGCACGGGATCACCGTAGGGGGCGTCCGAGCCGAGCAACGTCCGCTCGGGGATCTCACGGATCGCCAGCCGCACGGCGAAGACGATGTTGGCCGTGGACAGTTCCAGGTACATGCTCGGCGTGTCCCGCACCAGTTCGACGGCCTCCATCCAGTTCATCCCACCGAGCTGGCCGACCACCAGCGGAACCGCCGGGTATCGCGCAGCGAGACGGGACAGGGTGCGCAGGTCCTCGGCAGTGGTGGGGGCGAAACCATGGACCACGACAGGCAGCCCGCCGTGGTCGTGCGCCGCCGCGAGCACGGGCTCGATCCGGGCGGCTTGCCCCGCGGGAGGCGTGAGTTCCCCGATGCCGTGCAGCCCGCGCCCCACCACCTCGCGGTCGATCAGGTCCGCGATGTCCTCCTCGGGCAGGTCCAGCGGCACGGAGCCGAACCCGATGAACCGGTCCGGGTGCGCGGCCAGGGCCTCGTGCAGCTCCGCCCAGGCGGTGCGGTAGCCGTCGACGGTGTTGCCACGACCTGCCAGCGCATGGTCGAGGACGCTCATCTCGCGACGCAGTGATGCGAGATCGACGGCCCGTTCCGGATGCGGGCGGGTCCCGAAGAGCACCGCGCGATCCACCCCCGCGTCGTCCAGGGCCGCGAGGTGGCTTCCGACCGGGTCGTGGACATGGCTGTGGGCATCAATGATCACAGGTTCCTCCTGAGGAGAGCGGGCCGGCGGAATGCGGCGGCGCGGACCCACTGTTGCTCCTTGACACCGTGGGAAGGTCAACCTGAGAGGAAGAGGCAGACGGTGCTCATCGGAGAACTGGCCAAGCGGACCGGGACCAGCGAACGCCTCCTGCGCTACTACGAACGCGTGGAACTGCTCCGGCCCGAACGCCGGCCCAACGGGTACCGGACCTACGACGAGACCGCCCCCTCGGCGGTCCTGCGGATCCGGGCCCTGCTCGCGGCGGGACTGCCGACCCGCGTCATCCGCCAGGTCCTTCCCTGCACCGACGCCGAGGCCGCCGTACGGCCGTGTCCCGGCGTCCTGGACGCGCTCCGCGCCCAACTGCGCACCCTCGACGAGCGATCGGCCGAGATCAGCGCGGCCAGGGATGTGCTGCTGCAGACCATCACCACCGCCGAGACCGCCGCCGCGGTCGCCGCGTCCCGAGCCCCGGCGACGGGCACGCCGTGAGCCCGTCGTACACACGCCGGGCGGCGGGCCTGGTGTGACGCAGAACACGGCAGGGATGCGCAGGCCTGTTCGTCAGTTCACTCGCCGGGATCATGCCTGGCCGTAACGCCACCGAGGGTGACTAGCAGTGCTTGTTGAAGGTTGCACGGCGCCGTTGTGTCGGTCCCCTCGGTGATTTTTCTCCGGTGGCCATGAGTGATCCGCCCGCTGAATCACTTAGGTAGGTGTCAGGCCCGACGGGCCCTCGGCGCACACGAGTTGGTGCCGGTCCCAGCCACCCCGCAACGGAGAGGAAGCCTCGCATGTGCCTGACCGACGGGAGGCCCACGTGAGTCACGACGACGCCCTGGAGGGCGCTCCGCCCCCTGCCCAGGGTGCCGGACTGTCGCAGTCCATGTACCTGCCGCTGGACCTGCCGCTGGACTTCGAGGCCTTCTACCTCGGTCACCAGGAGGTGTTCCACGCCTACGCGGAGGTCCACTTCGGTACCCGCGAGACGGCCGAAGAGGTCATACACGAGGTGTTCCTGCAGATCCATGCCGGTTGGATGGAGCTGCTGAGCGCGGGCAACCTCGAGCAGGGCACCTGGGCGATCGTCCGGCGGGCCGTGCACGACCGGCTCGACCGGGAGGGACGGGCGCCGGCCTTCGTCATCAACGGGCCCATAGCCCAGGCGATGGACAAGGCACTGGCCACGGCCCGGGACAAGCTGCACAAGATGGAGTCCAGCAGCGGCCTGTACGAGGCGATCGCGGAACTGCCCAACCGGCAGTTCGAGGTGATCGTACTGCGCTACATCCTCGGCTACCCCACCTCCAAGGTCGCCTGGTACGTGGGCATCGACGAACGCACCGTCGGCCACCACCTGCGCCGCGGCAAGGAGCGCCTGCGCATCAAGCTCGGCCTGCCCGACGAGCGCAAGAAGCCCAAGCAGAGGAGAGAAGCGTGACGACCACCCTCGACGCCCTGCTGGACGGAGCCCGGCTGCCCGTGAGCGCGCCGCGCCGCTTCGACGTCGCCGCCGGCCTGCGCCGCCTCGCCGCCGACGCCTCCCGCCGCACCCCCACCGCGGAGATCGCCCGCGCCGCCCAGGCCGGGCAGCGCCTGGGCGTGGTGTGCCGGTGGGTGCTCAACGAACCGGCCGCCGCCGACCATGTCGCCAAGATCGCCGAGGACCCGGACCGCGGCGCGCTGACCGAAGACCGCATGGACGTCGACGGCGCCCTGGTCTTCGCCTGCCTGCTCCACCTGACGGGGCATCCGGTGTCCGCCCAGTTCTGGTGGCAGCTCGCCGCGGGCGCCGGCAGCCGCGCCGCCGCCTACTGCCTTCACCTGCACCACCTGGTCGCCGGTGAGTCCAGGCGGGCCTGGCACTGGTTCCACCAGCTCACCCACTCCATGGCCGACACCGCCCCGCCCGACGCCGCGTTCCTGGAGGCACTGGAGATCTTCGCGCGCTACGTCCGTGCCAACGGATCCCGCGCACTGCCCCCCACCGGCCGGCTGGAGAACGAAGTGGACCGCCTCGCGGCACGCACGCCCGGCTCGTCCGTCATCGTCGCCCGGCCCGACCGCCAACTGGTCACCCACCTCCAGGAGTTCAGCGCAGGCCGCTGACCGGGACCGAGACGAAGCGGAGAGTCCGGCCCCAGCCACCGGTTCCGGGGCCACCGGCCGGCCGGGCTCCCCACCAAGACGCCGTTCGGAAAGGGACGTCTCCCGTGAACCCTCGTTTCCGCCCGCCTCGCGCAGGCACGCATCGCCGCACCGCCGCCCGCGCGTGGCTCGTCCGTCATCGGCGCGCCGCGCTGGCCCAGATGCTGCGCGGCGCCTGCTACGGAATCGGCACCGGAGCCATCGGCCTCGTCTTCATGTGGGTGGAGCAGCGGTTTCGGTGACCGGGGCAGGCTCCCTGCCGGAGCCTGCGAACGCCGCGCCGGCGGATCGCCTGCGCCAAGTGGCGGTTGTCACCGTCCCGTCACAGCCGGCGATCGGTGAAACCCCTGCCCGCGGTCCGCTATCTCCCTCGGTGTCAGCAGATCTTCGTAGCAGAGGATGCTCATGAACCACCGTTACGTCTCCGGCGCCATCGTCCTCGCCTCCGCCGCCGCGCTCCTCGCCGCCGCGGGCGGGTCCTCCAGCGCCAGCCCGAACGCGGCGGCACGCGCCACGGCCGTGTCCACCAAGGCCCCTTCGGCCGCCGCCACCGGCGCCACGGCCTGGAAGCCGTGCCACCTGCCCGCGGGATACAAGCACTTCTTCAAGCTGGACTCCGCCAAGCACCTCAGCGGCAGGACCGTCGTGCGCGTCACGCCGGAGACATGCAAGGTGAACACGGAGAACGACGAGGACGTCGTCTACACCCCGAGTGGAGCGCCTCGGTCGCTCGTCTTCGCTTCGGGCGCCTCCGTCGAGGTCCTCAGGGACACCACGACCGTGAAGGTCGCCCCGAAGTGGCTGGTGAACCACAAGCTCGCCAACAGCCCGTACTTCTACTACCGCGTCAACGGCCACGGCCAGATCACCGCCATGCAGGAGATCTACCACCCGTAGCGGCACCCGTAGCAGCTCCCTAGCGGAGGAGCGGCTCCCGCTCGGGGACGATGCCTACGGCGTGCCCGGCAGCCGGACCGTGACGAGGAGACCGCCGGCAGGGCGGGGGACGAGGTCGAGTGTGCCGTCGTGGGCGCGGACGACGCTGCGCACGATGGCCAGGCCGAGGCCGACACCGGCGTGCTCGTCGGTACGGATGCGTTCCGTTCCGCGCTGGAAGGGTTCGGTGAGGGTCGCCACCAGTTCCGGTGGGAGGCGCCGGCCCGTGTTCTCGACCCGCAGCACGCTCGTGTCGCCCTCCGCCTCGGTGCGGACCGTCACGGTGCCGCCGACGGGGAGGTTGTGGACGACGGCGTTCTGGACGAGGTTCGTCACCATCCGCAGCAGGAGTTCCGCGGAGCCGCTGGTCCGGGCCGCCCCGCCGGTGACGTCGAGCGCGATCCGGCGCTTCTCGGCGGCGGGAAGCAGAGTCTCGGCGGCCTCTTCGGCGATGAGGGAGAGGTCGACGCTCTCGCGGGTGAAGTTTCCGCGATCGCCGCGGCTGAGCAGCAGGAGGGCCTCGGTGAGGTCGATCGCCCGCGTGTTGGCCGTGTACAGGCGTTCGACGAGTTCGCCCAGGTCCCGCGTGGGGTCGTTGCGGGCGACGTCGAGGAGGGTCTTCGAGATCGCCAGCGGGGTGCGCAGTTCGTGGGAGGCGTTCGCCGCGAACCTCTGCTGCTCGGCGACGTGGGACTCGAGTTGTTCGAGCATCGAGTCGAACGCGTCGGAGAGTTCCCGGAATTCGTCCTGGCGGCCCTTCATACGGATCCGGTGGGACAGCGAACCGCTCCCGGCCGTCCGTGCCGCATCCGTGATCCGGGTGAGTGGTGCGAGCATCCGGCCGGCGAGGATCCATCCCCCGACGAGGCCGAACACGAGCAGGAAGACCATCGCCACGGCCGCGGCGGGGGCGAAGGTGTGCACCAGGAGGTAGCGGTTGGGCGAGATCCCGAGAAGGCCCTTGGGGTTGTCGGGTACGTAGCGCAGCAGATACATCCACACCACGGCCAGCAGCAGAGCGCCGGCGACGGCGAGGAATCCGGCGTAGCTGAGGGCGAGCTTCAGCCGGACGCTGAGCCCTGGACGTCTATGCATGCGCACTGCCGGGGTCGGTGGTGTCCCTGCCGGAGGCGGTGGTGTCCGTACCGGTGTCGATCCGGTAGCCGACGCCGGGCACCGTGGCGATGATCCATGGTTCGCCGAGCCGTTTGCGCAGTGCGGACACGGTGATGCGCACGGCGTTGGTGAGGGGGTCGGCGTTCTCGTCCCACGCTCGTTCCAGCAGCTTTTCGGCGCTGACGACCCCGCCCTCCGCGGCGACGAGGACTTCCAGCACCGCGAACTGTTTGCGGGTGAGCGCGACGTAGCGTCCGTCGCGGAAGACCTCCCGGCGGAAGGGGTCGAGCCGCAGGCCCGCGATCTCGCGGACCGGTGGCCGTGCGTAGGCGCGCCTGCGGTCGAGCGCCCTCAGCCGCAGGACGAGTTCCCGCAGCTCGAAGGGTTTGGTGAGGTAGTCGTCGGCGCCCAGCTCGAACCCGGAGGCCTTGTCGTCGATCCGGTCGGCGGCGGTGAGCATGAGGATCGGGATGCCGCTGCCGGAGGCGACGACGTGCCGGGCGACCTCGTCGCCGGAGGGGCCGGGGATGTCGCGGTCGAGGACCACGAGGTCGTAGGAGTTGACGCCGAGCAGTTCCAGGGCGGAGTCGCCGTCGCCGGCGATGTCGGCGGCGATCGCCGCCAGCCGCAGACCGTCACGGACGGCTTCGGCCAGGTGGGGCTCGTCCTCCACGATCAGTACGCGCATGTCCGAAGCCTAAGCAGCACGACATGTCGCCGACGTATGCGAAGACGTGTACACACCGGACACGCGGCTCACCCTGCCGACGCGGGCACGGGGCGAGGCCGGTCCGCCGGCGCTTGCGCCGTGGCGCGCCACCAGCGGCGCGACGCCAGCCCGGCCAGCACGGCGCCGACGGCGTTGACCAGTACGTCGTCCACGGAGGACACCCGGTCCAGCCGCAGGACGTACTGCGCGGTCTCGACCAGGACCGAGCAACCCGCCCCGAGCGCCAGGATCCGCGGCACCGACGCCAGCGCCGCGAACCGCATCGGGGCGAAGAACCCCAGCGCCGCGAAGACCAGCAGGTTGCCGACGATCCCGGCCGCCCCCATCGTGACCAGGTCCCGCAGCGGTACGAGGCTCACCCGGCCGGGGACGGTGCCGGCCCCGGCGCCCGGCATCATGGTCATCCACAGGAACGGCACCGTCCCGTGGACCATGCCCACCTCCGCCAGCGACATCCGCCACGCCGCCGGGACACCGGCGGCACGCCGACGGCGCGCCAGCGCCCACACCACCAGCGCGGCCAACGGCAGCCCGACCAACGTCATGAGCACCACACCGTTGAACGTGTCGAAGCAGCCGTGCCACCGCCCGGCCATGCACATCGGAGCGGACATCATGAGCGGCCGCCGCACGACGAACGCGGCGCTCGCCGTCCCGAGGATCGCCAGGCCGAGGAGGACGATCGTGCGCGTGCGGCGGGGAGGTGCTGACAGGGATGTGTCGTGGTCCATCCCCCCATGGGAGACGGAGGGACGTTGCGGTGGCGTATGCGGTTTTCGATACGCCCGCGATACACGGAATCGGGCCGCGGTTGCGCCGGGAGCGCGGAGTCCGCTGACACCGGTTCGCCGATGTCCCGCCCGCGGGCACCGAATCAGTCCGTCTGCGTCCCGGATTCGGCCCGCTGCGCGGAAAGGCCGCGCGGCAGGCCATCGTCACCGACTGGACCACCGCGCTCGGCCGGCTCGGTCCCGGCTGACAGGCGGATCGCAAGGTGCTTACGGCGTTCCGCGGCACGACGACGGTTGAGGACCAGTCCGAGGGGCGGAGTTCCTCGTGGGGTTGCCGAATGAACCCAGCAGGTCACCGGGAAGCGGCTGCCGGAGACCGGCGCCCTGGTCGTCGTACCGACCCGGCACCTGCTCGCCTACCCCCCCCGATCGGCGACTGCTCGGTGGTCGAGGCCGTCAAGGCCCTTGCCTCGTATGCCCTCGGCGCCATGAGGGCGGGCCGGGCAGCCAGTCGCCGCGGGTGTACTGGTGGCGCCGAGGCGGCCTCACCTCCCTCACCGCCATCGCCGACGACACCCGTACCTTCTCCATCCAGCTGCCGCCGGAGCTGCTCGGCCTGATGAAGGGCCTGATCGGCCTCGACCGCGCCGCGCGCCCGGGTGCCGCTCGGGCTCCTCGCGCTGGCCGGCATGGCCTACGACTACGATTTCCCCGTCGACACCGAGCGGCCCTACCTGCCCACGTACCTGCTCAACCGTCAGCGGATCGAGACCATCCCCGACTGAGCCCGCCCGCAGGCGCGCTCCGGTGACTGCGCCGCCTGTGAAGGCGCAAAGCGCGTCCCAGGGCGATACCCACGCTCGCGGTACTGGATACTCGATCCGTCACATGATCGGTTCGTAGCTCGGCGAACGCCGTCGCGCCCACCTCAGAAGGCAGCTCCCAGCGTGTTCCAGGAAACCCCGATATTCAACCGTCTTGTCGCAGAACGTGGTGATGTGCCGGCCCAGGCTCGTGGAGAAGCCGACCGTGTACGCCACGAACTGGCGCGGGTCTTGCCCTCCGCTCCCTGGCCCGTCGCCCGCACGGCCCGGCAGCAGCCTCAACTGCCCGGTGGAAGTGGCGTCTTTCCGGCCGCCATGTGAGACACGCAGGCGTCTGCGCACGCCTGTCGCACACGAGACAGGTTCACCTACGACCACGTCCTGAAGGTCTGATGTGAAGGTCTGACGGAACTACCCCGTATGTGTGCTTCCGGGCGGCAGGCACGCGCCGGTGGCCGGCCGCCGGGCCCCCTCCCCGCCGGCACCCTCTGTCGTCCGCCCCGCCAGCCCGCCGCACGGCTGACTGGCGGGAGCCCTTGACGGCGGGTTGGGCGCGATTTCGCCGGGCGTGTGCCTGATCGGCGCGGTGCGCTGTACGCGCCCGCAGGCGCGGCCGAGGAATTCTAGTTGTACCAGGCGCTGCCGGTTTGGGTGGTCCCGTTGGAAATGGAAATGGCGACCTGGTGTTCGAAGTCATGGTAGTAAGGCGAGCCGGCCGTGCCGGTCGAGCCCCCCTGGACACTGAAGCCCTGCGAGATCGGCGGCTTGCCGGTCGTGGTGTTCCGGTCCCAGAACGTCAGCCAGCAGGTGGGGCCCAGGGACTGCACCGAAGCGGTGGCCCAGTTGGACGAGCCGCCACCGTTCAGGTTCAGCAGGCCCACGCAGCCGGGAACGCTGATACGCACCGTCCCGGTCGAACCCGCGTACGCAGTGCCCCCCATTCCCACGACAGCCAGCAGGCCGGCGCCGGCCGTCAGTGCCGCAGCCCTCTTCAGACCGGCGGGCAGGGATGCCGCAACGGCTGCCGAGACGGTGAGTGCCTTCTTGAAACTCATAGGTACCTTCCGGTGTCGAAGCTTTCGCGCAGTTCGCGAGAACGCTGAGCGTGAGTGCCGGGGGAGTCGGCCCTGTCGCTTCCCCCCGTCGGCGGGTTTCCGGTGCCGATCGTCCGTAGCCCTCCACGGCGGTGACCAGGCAGAACAGCCGGAAGAAACACCGGCAGTTCTCCCGGCAGACGCCCAATGACGTACTCACCTGCCCAGGTCCTCTCCGGTGAGGTGTACGCGGGCGCAGGTGCGGAAGGCCGCCACGAGGGGGCGATGAGGTCGAGCATGTCCTCGAAAGCCTCGACGAGGGGTCCGTTGACGGGTCGTCACCGTGGCGCGGGGGTGGCGAGCGGAAGAAAGACCTCGCCCGCCTGTGTGAGGTGGTTTCCGTGCGACGTGCGCTCGAACAGGAGGGTTTCGAAGAAATCTCTCTCTACGGACCCGATAATGCCCAAGTGCCCCTGTGATCAGGCCGATACGCGCGGTGCATCGGCCCATGCAGGACATTCAATAGACCTGATACGTCAGGCGTTCGCACAGTGGAATCGCCGGCAGGCCGGTATCCGGTCCTGTCGGCAGGCCGGCCCTCAGCTGCGCTGCCTCAGGCGTAGAGGCCTGTTTCGCCAACGCCGGAACGTTCGACTTCAACTTGTGCGGGCCCGACACCTGTTTGGCTCGATGCCTTTTCGACGGGCAACAACGTCGTGCAGTACGAGTCGGACGGCAACTGGTAACCCGGTCCGGGCGAAATGATCCGCAGGAAATGCCTGGCGCGACGCCCAGTTCCCTTGTTACCAAGTGCGGACAGAACCCGGCGAACAACTTCTGCACGGTGGCCATCTGACCAGGTGTAGCGAACAACAGTTGCGGCCGGTCGCCCTGCGGGGGCAGGCGGAGGTTCCGCATCCTGACACACCATGGGGGATTTTCGATGATGACCACTCGCCGTGCTCGCCGTACCGTCCGCTCCGCCGGCCTGGTGGCCGTCGCCGCCGCCGCGGCGTTCTCGTTGACGGCCTGCCAGGGAGGGGACAAGAACGGCGCCGCCCCGGAGAAGAAGGTCTCCAGCTCCGCCTCCCCCTCCACCGGTGACGGCACAGCGCTCAGCGGCTCCAAGACCGGCGCGGGCAAGGCCCCGACCGACGCGCGGACCCAGGCGCTCGCCACGCACCACACCACCGCACCGGCGACCACGGCCAAGGCGGCATCCCCGGTCCGCACCCAGACCCTGGCGGACGGCAGCAAGGCCGAGATCCAGCAGCTCGGCGCCCAGCACTACCTCGCCAAGATCGTCCACGGGGGTTCGGTCCTGGCCACGTTGGAGACGAAGCAGCACGACGCCGGGCTCGACGCCAACGACATGTTCGTCGTGCTCACGCTGGATGGCCAGGTCCACTCGTGGATGGGCGGCGGACACACCGGACCGGGCACCTTCAAGCTCGCGGGCGGTTGGACGGCGAAGGTCACGAAGATCGGCGACCTCCGGTACCGCGCGCAGATCCTCGGCAACGACGGGTCGGTGGACGCCACGCTGGAGACGAACCAGCAGGACGTCGGGCTCGACGCGAACGGCGTGTACATCGTGCTCAGCACCGGCGGCGTGATCAGCGCCCACCAGTGAACACCTGACCTGCAGCAGCTCCTCCAGCCGCGCACCGGTGTGCCGGAGCGTCTCGATGACGGCCCGGGCTCAGCACGCCTGGTCCTCGTCACGGGTGACGTCGAACCGCTCCGCCCTGGCCGGATCCTCGATCAGTACCGTCTCCGGCCGGTACGGGAAATCGCTTCAGCGGTCGGCCCTCCCGGCGCCTGAGGCGGCGATGACGCCGGCTTTCGTAGTCGAAGATCCGCGGGGAGGGCAGCCCCCGGCAGGCGGCCGGGGGCTGCGCAGTGGGCGTCAGGCTGCCGACGCCGGACGAGCGGTGGGTGAAGAGAGAGCGGGAGCGCCGTCCGGGACGGGTACTGCGGCGAAGATTGCGTCCTGCTGATGCTGCAGCTCCTTCTTGCGCTCGGGGCTGGTCGACGGCAGCCGCTGCTCCTCGTACAGCTTGTGCGTCGCCTCCTGGGCGAACTTGCTCGCCGGGGTGTGGAACTGCACCTCGAACAGCTGCCGCGAACCGGGCGCGCGCCAGCCCGTGTTGAGACCCTTGTAGCCCTTCTCGCGGCCCCAGGTGTTGGACCACTTCGTGGTGTCGTTGCCCCAGCCGGACAGCACCGTCGAGGCGATGGTGACACCCTTGACGTAACGGCCGTCGGGCCATTGGAGGGTGTAGCGCACCGCGTCACCCAAGCGCGCCAAGACATCGTCGGTGTTGCGTTCCGGATGTTCCTTGAGGTCGGTGGCGACCTTCCGCTTGAGGGAGTCGGGGGACTTGAGGCGGTAGTCGAAGCCGACGAGTTCGGCCTTGCTGAGAACGGCGGCAGCCCGTACCTCATGGCTGATCGACGGCTCCGCCGCGCGGGCACGGGCAAGGTACGCGTCGACCTTGCGGTTGTCCGCGGCGTTCAGGCACAGTCCGTCGCCCTCCCAGCCGTCCGGGGCGTCGTCGCACTGCCCCGCACCGCCATCGCTGCGCATGGCGGTGGCGCGCTTGCCCGTCGTGTCGTAGGGGTCGGCGGCGTACGCGGTGAGCCCGGTAGTGGCCGTGGCCAGGGTGAGAGCGGCGGCCAGTACGGCGGCCGCCCGGCCCAGGTGGTGCGTGCTCATACGGCGGGAGTGTCCCTTCTTGGCGCGTGGCACCGCCTGCACCGGATGAACGGGGCGGGCGCTGATCGTCGCCGGGGACAACAGGAGGAAGGACGGAGAAGTACCGCGAAGCAGCCCCAAGTATGGGGTATTGGCGTGAAGGCACCGTCCGGCGGCGGAATCGTGCCGCGGGGCGGTGTTGCCAGCCGCCCGCCGAGCCGGTGACCGTCTCGGCGGACCTTGGACGCCCGAGCGCGGCAGCCGCGCGCCGACCTGCAGCGGGACCGGCCAAAGTCCGGTGAGATCGGTCAAAGTTCGGTGAGACGGGTCGGCGTGACACGCTGGCCAATTATCGCTCGAAGTGACGGCGTGGTGTCACGTTGGCTGACATCATCGACTCCACTCGCGGCAGCTCTGGAGGACGGGTCGGCGGCGAGAGGGCTGAGCGCTGGCGTGCGAGGTGAGCCGAGAGGGAGGCCTTGTGTCCTCCGCACGCTGATGGCGACTGAGGCCTGTCCGTGGAACGTCTTGGGGGCGCCGTCGATGAGTTGGTCTCACCACACCTGGTTGGTCGATTACGTGTTACCCGCCGGCGTGAGTGCGGCCATCGCATGGGTGGGCCTGGCACGCGAGTTCTCCGGCAAGGGACGGTTGCTGGGCAGCTGGGCGTCGTCGTCCCTGATGCTGCTCGTGCTGGCGCTGATGGGCGCGGTGGCGGCCGGCGCGGTGGTGCTGCTGCCGCACGCGGCGTCGATCCCCCCGGTGATCGCGGGCGCCGCGACGGGAGCCACCGCGCTGCCGAGACGGAAACAGGACGAGACGGTGCAGCCGTACGTCAAGTTCATGACCCTGGGCATCGCGCTGGTCAGGGAGCGGCTGGTGCAGCGTGTGCATCTCGACGCCTGTACCTGGTCGGACCGATTCCTTTCCGGCATCGAAACGTCCGCCCAGCTCAGGGTGTTCGTCCACGATCTCAAGCTGTACCTGCTGGAGCGGCATCCGCTCGCCGCCGAGACGAAGACGATCAACGCCGTCTACGCGGAGGTCCAGACGGCGATCGACGTGGCGCTGGACGTCCAGACGAGAATCGACGAAACGTGCCGACAGGACGAGCGCGGCCCCACCGGGGACGAACTCGTCGCCCGGCGCCAGGCGTTCGGCACCGCACTCGCGCACTGCGGACACCTGCTGCGCTACGCCTACGTGCACGGCCGCCGCAGCGAGAACGAAGAACTCACGACCCTTCGGGCGAAGGCGATGTCCAACGACGCCTTCCACAGCCCGGCACTGCCACCGCAACGCCGCTGGCTCGACCGCTGGCTCACCCGCTGAAGGTACGCGGGCAGGCGATGAAGGGGATGACTCGGCGCCGCATGTGCCGCTCGCGCGGTTCAGCGCCCGGCCGGGAGTTCGCTGCCCCTGAGGGGTGTCGCGTCCATGTCGGCGCAGGCTCTGGCGTCCGTCGACTGTCCCCGGGCACAGAACGTGATCTGGATGTCCGCATCCAGCGCCTCCGCCACGGCGGCGAGTGTCCGCACGGTCAGGTTCGCATCGCCGGACATGATCTGGCTGACACGGCCCGGGCTGACGCCCATGGCCGCCGCAAGGTCGGAGCGGGTCTTGCCCTGCCCCGCCAGCAGGCCGGCCAGGGAGGCCGTCGCCTGCCGCCCTATCCTGGAAGCCGCCAAGGTGGTACGGCTCTCGTCACGGGCAAAGATGCCCATGATTCACCCCCAACTCATGGAGAGACAACCCTCGTTGCCACTCCATCAGCATGCCACCTTTAGCTAGAGCTAAAAACTCGGTTGGTGGAAAAAGTACACCCGAAACCTCCGTCCAAGGGCGTTGACCTGCGGTGGCCCACAGCGAAACTGACGCAAAGTCACCCTGTCGGGTCACTGACGGAGCCGAGGAAGCGGTCGGGTGACGCGAGCGTCGGCGATCATCACCTGGTACCAGTCGCCGTCAGGGCGTCGTCCCGCTCCCGTCATGATGCCGCCCGGGTAGGGGTGCCCAGTCCTGCTTGGCCAGGCACATCTGCAGCGCCGACCAGGACTGTCCCTCCACCTGCTCCACGTCGGGCAGTACTCGCTCCACCTGGAACCCGAGGCGTTCATAGAGCCGGACCGCGCTGTCGTTGTGGCTGAAGACGCCCAGTTCCACGCGCTCCAGACCCAGGGAGCCGAAGGACACCGCCAGCACGTGCGTCAACATTGCGGCCCCCATCCCGCACCCACGCGCCTCCGGGGCGATCAACACCCTCCCCAGCCGCCCTGCGGCGCCGTCGGCGTTCATGCGTACCGAGGCATGACCCACCACCTGCCCGGTCCGCGAGTTGACGCCCATCCAGCTCCGACGTCTTCGTGTCATGGACTCGGCCGCATACGCGGCGATCTGCAGTTTGTCCAGCGGCCAGGTGAACGTCGGTCCGGCCCAGGTCATCAGCTCGACCGGACCGGCGATCCACGACGTGAGAAAGGAGCCGTCGGCGCGGGTGAACATGCGCAGCTCAACAGCAGCACCGGACATGCCCCGACCTCCGCGAGCGATCCTTGGCGATCCCGACCGACTGAAAGACACGGCGTGCATCGCTCACCAGACGTCGACCGATGACGCTGCTGAGGCCGCCAAGCGGGCAGCGTTCCCCGTCGACGAGAGCCAAGGGCGCTGCCTTCACCGACCTCTCCCCTCCAGAGAACGCTGCACGGCCGCCGATGCCCCCGTGCCGGCGCCGGCCCGTGCACCTGAGCATTTCCCGTCGCCTCGCCGCTTGGCAACGGGCGAACGCGCCAGCGCGCCTGCCTGCGCCCCGCACCTACGTCGCCGGCCGCGAACGACCGGCTCCAGTTCAAGGCCGTACTGGCCAACTGCCCCTGGATCGCGCCCTGGACGCCGTCACCGCCAGACTCTCGCAGCCGTGGAACTCCGGATGCCTCGAAGGCCACGCCAACCGAAGCATTCTGCGGAGTCGGCAGTGTCAGGCCGTCCGCTTGTGCATCACGTCGAGGTAGTACCGATCACGGTGCGGCACGTGGTTGTCCCGTCCCGGCAGGCTGAAGACCGCGGTGACGTCGGCGGGTCGGGTGATGAGGCTCGCCTGCCGGCCGAAGGTGAGCGTGCTGTTGACCGCATGCCGGCAGCCTGCGTCGTCCAGGGCGGCGATCAGCTCCTCACGGAGGACGGTGGCGTCGAATGGCTCGGAGTCAGGCAGGACGAGCGGCGGAAGTCTCGCGGTCGAACCGGGCCAGAGGTCGATCCAGATCCCGCTGACGGCCCGCTCAGTGACCACCAGCCGCAGCCCGTCCCAGGAGTACGGGTAGCCGTCGATATCGGGCCCCTTCATGATGTGGGCGGGGTGCGGGCGTCCTGGGCCGAGGAGGTTTTCCGCCTCAGCCAGAGTCATTCCGCAGTTCAGGGGCCCGATCCGGCCAGTGCGGGAGAAGTCGACGAGTGCGTCCATCAAGGCCACGACAGTGACTGTGACACTCTCCCGAGGCAGCTCGCACTCCGATATCAGCCTGCCGCCGGGCCTGCGCCGGCTTGCCGGGGTGCGGGTGACGATTTCCGCCCATTTGGGCCGCCCGATGGCTCTGGCAGACCCCGCCGGCAGGCGGTCATTCTTCAGGGGGTGGGACGTCCTCGGCGATGAACGTGAAGTTGGTCGTCGGGTCGGCCTGGAAGCGGCGGGCGAGGCGGATCTCCATAGCACTGAACACGTCGGGTACCTCGCGGGCGTTGCTGAACTGGATGGGGTCAGTGCGGCGTCGGTCGAACCATTGCCCGGCACGCTCCGCGGCTTCCGGCGTGAGGATGTAACCCTCGGAGGCACTTCTGCGGCGCAGCACCTCGACGAGTTCGTCGGTGCTGTACGGAGGAAACTCCACACGCTCCGTGAAGCGGGAGGCCATGCTGCTGTTGCTGAGCAAAAACGCGTCCATCGTACGCGGGTCGCCGGCGGCAATCACCACAAGTCGGTCGTTCCAGTACTCCATCTCCCCGATCAAGGAGTCGACAGCCTCACTGCTCCTCAGGGCGTAGGCCTCGTCGATGAAGAGCACCCCGTCGAGGGCCTGATGCACAACTGCGCGGACCTTGGACGCGCTCTGGCCGACACACTCGGCAGCCAAGTCAGCGCACGTGACCTCCAGCACGTGGCCCTTGCGTAGCAGTCCCAAGGACTGGAGCCATTCGCCGACATGCCGTGCCACAGTGGTCTTGCCGGTCCCGGGTGGCCCCACGAACAGCAGCGCGGGCAGGCTCTTCCCGCGGGCGTGGTGGAGCCGAATGCGGTTCTTGAGCTCTGTGAGGGCATCGCGCACCGTGCCAAGGCCGGCCATGTCGTCCAACGCAGTCACCAGGGTGCCGTCTCTGATGAGAGTGTCGGGGCGTTCGGAACTGAGCAGCCGTTCACGATCGGCCAGTACCTGCTTTTGCAGGGTGACGGCTTCCCGCATCTGCCCCGTCTGCCAGTAGGAGTGGGCGAGGTTGTGGCGGGCGGTGAGAGTGTCGGGGTGTTCGGAACCGAGTAGCTGTTCACGTTCGGCCAGCACCTGCTCCAGCAGGACGATGGCCTCGTGTGTCCTCCCTGCCTGTGCGTGAGAAAGGGCGAGGTTGTGGCGGGCGGTGAGAGTGTCGGGGTGTTCGGAACCGAGTAGCTGTTCACGTTCGGCCAGCACCTGCTCCAGCAGAGCGATGGCCTCGTGTGTCCGCCCTGCCTGCCCGTAAGAAAGGGCGAGGTTGTGGCGGGCGGTGAGAGTGTCAGGGTGCTCAGAGCCCAAGGTTTCCACACGCTGTGCGAGCACAGCTGTCCGCAGGGGTATAGCATGACCGTCGCGCCCCGGCTGATACAGGTGCTGAGCTGCCGCTTCGTAAGCATCGACGGTGTCGGTGGACGGTGGACTGTGCTCAGGGGCCGAGTCCGCAACCGCCATGAAGTGGGGCAGGAGCCGATGCCATTCCGTGGCGGCAGCCCCTGCAGCAGGAGTGGCCTGCTGGATGAGGCGCTCTGCCTCTTCTCTGCCCGGTCGGTACGCGCCAGGGGCGGTGGTGCCCCTGTGGCGGAGAACCGTCTGCACGAGACGGTGGACATGAAGGCTCTGCTCGGCGCCGTAGGCGATCATGCTGTAGGCGCGGAGTACGCCTAGAGCCTCATCCAGGGCGGCTGGTTCCGGGCATAGGGGAGCGAGCAAGGCCCGGGGGATGTCGGCGGGGGCAAACCAGGCAATCGCGCTCAGCACCGTGACCGACTGCGGATTGCGGGTTTCGACAGCGACGAGACTGTGGTCCCAGATTCGGCCGATGGTGCGTTCGGAGTCGATCCCGCCCGCGTCCGAATCGATGACCTGGCCGAGCAGAGTGCGGTAGTCGGCCAGTGCCATACCGGTCTCGTGAAGGTAGGCACCCGCCTGCTCCAGCGCCAGGGGCAGGTAGCCCAACTCGGCTGCCAGCGCTTCCGCATCCTCTCGCGTCCCCGGCGGGAGCGCGTGCTCGTCTCCGAAAGCGAGGATGCACAACAGCGTGACGGCCGCATCAGGGTCGAGGAGGCCGAGGGGCATAGTGGGAGCGATGCTGTGCCAGCCGGTAGAGATACGGCTGGTAGCCAGGAAATGACCGCCTTGAAGCGTCCCCAGGTAATGATTCAGCTCGCGGGGATCCTCGACGTTGTCGAAGATCAGCAGCCACCCGGGATGGATCTGGAGCCATGAGATGGCCCATGCAGCCCGCGCGTCGGTGCCTGCAGTCACGGCCCACTGCGGGCACAGCCGCATGGCCAGGGCAGCCAGGCCGGACAGGATGTTGTCGGTACCGTCTCCGGTCGAAGCTGCGTCGATCCACCACACCAACGTGTACGCGCTGCGATAGCGGTGTGCGTACCGGGCCGCGAGCGTGGACTTGCCGATACCGCCCAGTCCGTGGATCGCCCGGGTCCCGGACTCCTGCGTGACCGCCGCCCCACCTCCATCCGTCAGATGTCGCCGCAGTTCAGCGAGTTCATCTTCACGCCCGACGAACACACCTGCGGCGGACCGCGGAAGATTCCCGGTGCCCGGCGGCGCCTCGACCTCCTGGACCCAGCACACAGCCTCTGGTGGCAGATGCACGATCCGATTGTTGTCGCCGGTGATCGCCACACCGACCGTCTCCGCGGCAACGGACCGGTCACCTGACGCTTGCGGGCCCTTCGACTCAGGCACGGCCGCTCCCGTTAACGCTGAACCGTGTTGTTGTCTCCGGTGATCGCCACACCGACCGTCTTCGCTGCGACAGCTCTCGTACCAGAGGCCGTCACCTGCACCGGCTCTCCAGTCGGCAATAGGCCGGCCAGCTCCGTCCGCAGGCCGGCGTCGTCCTGCAGCGCCCACTTGATCTGCTGCCGCATCGCACCGACCGCATCGGTGTCATCCGGCGCTTCCGCCACGTCCTGAACGGCGGCCTCCAACTCGGCCTGCCCCCGCTCGTCCCGCCTGCCCCAGACCGCCTGCAACATGCGTCGACCGGTATTCGCCGTCGCGTCCACCGCAGCGTCCTCGGCCCGCTGGAACACCGCCACCCCGTACGCTCCCACGGCACTCGCCACGTAGGGCCACACTTGCTCAACCCACTGCGCGATCTCGGCACTCACCCGTACGCCCCCTCGAATCCAGCCGACGTCCTTGGCTCCAGAGCCTGTGTTGCATCCTGGCAGCTTCGAGAGCAGGCCTTCCTGAAGTGCATGATGCCCCCACCGTCCGCCACCGATGCTGAGGACGGACGGCGCAAGTCGTGGGACCTCGGCGAAGCTGCCCACCACGCGCCATGCTGGTCGCCAGCCACCACGGCTCGAAGATCGAGTGACCACCCCACCTTTGATGATCAAGCCCGACGTTGAGGAACAAGCTGAACCCACTGGTGGGATCGGCTCCGCGAGCGGCGGCTGAGTTCGGCGGCGTGCTGGGCGCGGGTGCCGCCTGCTGCCGCGCGTGGCTGGTTCTCTTCTCGCCTTGTTCCCATAACCCGTTGGAATCGCTGACTCTGGCAAGACGGTACGCCTGGGCTGCGTGAGGAGAACCCGGATGAGCGGTGCGCGGAACACGGGCATGGGAGCATCGGCCGCCGGCGACGCGCGGACGTCGGGGACCCGTGCCCCAGAGGGCATGACGTCGTTCGACCACATCTACGATCAGCCGGATCCGCGGGCCTACTTCCGGGCGTTGGGCCCACTGGAGTACCAGGCGCCCCACCACGGGCAGAACATCTTCCGGCGGGCACTCACGGCCTGCGGGCAGACAGTCCGCCCGGCAGAACCGGTGACAGTGCTGGACATCTGCTGCTCGTACGGCATCAACGCCGCCCTCATCAACCATGAGGTGACACTGGACGACCTCTACTCCCACTACACGTCGCCGCAGGCCACCGAGCTCACCACAGCCGAGCTGATCGAGTGGGACCGCAGCTACTACGCGGCTCGTCGACGCCCTGACGCGGCCCGGGTGCTCGGACTCGACATGGCCGCGAACGCCATCTCCTATGCACGCGCGGTCGGCCTGCTGGACGAAGGGTTCGCCGAAAATCTCGAAACCGCGCCTCCTTCTCCGCCCTTGCGCCGCGCCGCGCAGCACACCCGGCTGATCACGATCACCGGAGGGACGACCTTCCTGTCTCCCCGCACCTTCCAGCGGCTCCTGGCCTGCGTCCACGCCCCAGTGTGGGTTGCGGCCCTCGTACTGCGCACCACCTCGTACACGTCCATCGCGGCATGCCTGGCTGCACACGGCCTGGTCACCGAGAAGGCCACCACGCACACCTTCCTGCAACGACGTTTCACGGACGCGGTCGAACAGCAATACGCCGTCCAAGCGGTGACCGCAGGCGGCGAGGACCCGTACGGAAAGGAGACCGACGGCTACTTCCACACCGCGCTGCACCTGTCGCGCCCCTTCGAGGACGTGAGGGCGTTTCCGCTGACCGATCTGATGCCGAGTCGGTGAGACCGGTCGGACACGCACTACAGGTGAACGGGCGATTACTTCTGGTTGCCGGTGGAGAGGCTTGCTGTCTCAGTCGGTCAGCGGTGACAGGGGGGTGCGGTGTCTGGATCAGCCAGGTGCGGCGAGGAGGGCGGCAGGCCGGGGGACGGGCCGGACAGTCGTTCAAGAACCCCGGATTCGTCACGGGTGCTGGTCACTGATCTGGACGGCACGCTGCTCGGCGGTGCTGCCGGGCAACGCCGGGAGCTCCGCGAGGCGTTGGACCGCCATCCGGAGATCACGGTCGTCTTCGCCACCGGCCGTTCTGTGCCCTCCGTCCGTGAGGTGCTGCGGGAACCGTTCGTGCCGACCCCGCGCTGGATCATCGCCGATGTCGGGGCCAGTGTCGTCGACGGCGACGATCTCACCCCTGAGGCCGTTCTGCAGGAGTGTCTGCGCAGCGGGTGGCCGGGAGCCGGAAGGGTCCGTGCCGCGCTCAGGGGCTTCACGGCGCTCACCTATCAGCGGGTGCCTCAGGAAGGGCGGTGCTCCTTCTACCTCCAGCCGCAGCATCTGACGGCCGAACTGGGTGCGGCGGTGGAGGAGCTGGGCTGTTCCTGGGTGTACTCGGACGGCCGGTACTTCGATGTTCTGCCTCCGAGAGCGGGCAAGGGCAGTGCGCTGGCGCTGCTGGCAGCCAAGCAGGGCTGGCCGATGGAGTCCCTCCTAGTCGCGGGTGACTCACTCAACGACGTGTCCCTGCTCAGGATCGGCGCGCACGCGGTCGTGGTGGGCAACGCCGAGCCGGCCTTGCGTGAACGAGTACCCTCCGGCGCCAGGGTGCAGCACACCCATGAGGAGGGCGCGGGCGGCATCCTCGCAGCCTTGCGCCGCCTCGGCTGGGTGAGCGGCGTCAACCGGCTGGTGATCGGATACCACCGCCCTCCTGCCCAGTGGACCACGGACGGCTGGCTGCCCCCGGTGAGTCCCAACGGCATTCTGCCCGTCCTGCGCCGCGTTGCCGCCGGCACCGCTGACGCCGTGTGGGCGGCCGCCGCGGTCACCGGTGACGCCACCGGCCGAACGGTCCCGCTGGACGGCCGTGGGACGGGACTGCCACTGGCCCTGCTGCCGCTCTCTCCTGCCGACTGGGGCGCCTATTTCCACCGGGCGTGCAAGGAGGTCTTATGGCCTGTCCTGATGTCCCGGCCCGATCTGATGCGTTTCGACGAGTCCTCCTGGGGCCGCTACGAGGAGGTCAACGCCCGTTTCGCCCACCACGTCGCGGCCCACGCCGCGCACGGCGCCACGGTCTGGCTCCACGACTACAACCTGTGGCTCGCCCCCGCTCTGCTTCGCCGGGACCGTCCCGACCTGCGGATCGGACTGTTCCACCACACCCCTTTCCCCTCCCCGGACGTCTTTGCCACGCTGCCCACCGCCACACGGATCCGCGCATCGTTGTCGGCCCTCGACTGGGCGGGCTTTCACACGGACGCATTCGCCGCCAACTTCCGCCGTACCATGGCCGGCTCCTCGCGCATCCCGTGCACCGGCGTCCATCCGCTCGGCATCGACCGCCCCGCGGTCGAGGACCTCGCCCGCGCCCGTACCGCGGCCCACCGGGGCGGGCGCACACCTTCCGGTCCTCTCGTCCTGTCGGTCGAACGACTCGACTACGCCAAGGCGCCGGTGGAGAAGGCCGAAGCCCTGCACCGGCTTCTCTCCCGCCACCCTCACCTGCGGGGCCGACTGCGCTTCCGGCTCGTATGCCCCCCGCCCGAACCCGGCATCCGCGCCTACGACACCACCCGCCGCCTCCTCGAACAGCGCATCGCCGCGGTCAACAGCATGTGGGGCACTGCTGAGTGGCGACCCATCGACTACCGCCCCTGGTCCGTGCCGTTCACCGAGGTGGTCGACCACTTTCTGCAAGCCGATGTCCTGTGGGTGACCTCTCACTCGGACGGCATGAACCTGACCGCAAAGGAGTACGTCGCCGCCCGCCATGCCGTCGGCATGCCCGGGGTCCTGGTTCTGTCACGGCATACGGGCGCCGCAGCCCAATTCGGCGCGGCGGCCCTGCTCACCGACCCCCACGACGGCGACGACCTGGCCCGCACCCTGCACCGGGCGCTCACCCTCCCGCTTGCCCGACAACACGCTCACCTGGAACGCCTCGCCGCCCTCCTCGATCGCCGCACCCCGGTCGAATGGGCCGCAGGGGTCGTCGCCGACATCCGACGCGCCCCCTCCGCCTCGCCCCTTGCGAGCCCTGCCTCCGCCTGAACGACGCCGGCGTCGTCGAGAAGACGCACGGGAAGCCGGCGAATCCGCGATCTGTGGCCGGATCCCGGCCGTTTCGGTGCCTGCGCCGATAGGTAGGGATTGACGCTGACGAACGCAAGCACCTCCTGTATCCGACAGCGGTCCGGCAGAAGGAGATTGCCTTGGCGGATGACACAGAGGCGGCGGGCCGCGAAGCCGCCCAGAGAGTCCTTCTCGTCAGTCCCAAGACGTCGTTCGGGCCCAAGCTCCAGCGCACGTACGCGGGCGGCCTCGGAACCGTCAACCCCGGTGAGCGCAACGTCCTGCCGCCCCTGGATCTGCTCCGTATCGCCGGAGTCCTGCGGGCTGCGGGATGTGTGCCGCGCATCGTGGACGAAGAGGTGGACGGCCCCCTCCCGCCGCTTGCGGATGCGCGAGGGGGACGGGGCGAGGCGGACATGGTGATCTGCCAGGTGTCACTGGCGGCCATGCGCGAGGACGTCCGCAGGCTGACCGAGTTCGCCGCGGCCGGACTGCGGACTTTCGCCTACAGCAGCATCCGCGGACACGACCAGTGGCAGGAGATCCTGACCACCAGCGGCTGCGAAGCTGTGATCCTGCCCGAGGCGATACCGAGCCTGGGACACCTCGTCGAAGCCCGAGCAACCGGTGCCCTTGCGATCCCCGGACTGATCACCGCGGGCACCGCACGCGACCCCGGCCGCCTGCCGCACGTCTACGGCGATCTGGCTGACGAACCGCTGCCGGCTCGAGATCTCGTCGATCACCGCCGATACGTGTTCCCGGCACTTCCCGGAGAACGCATCACCACGATGAACGCCAGCTTCGGCTGCCCCTACCCTTGCGGCTTCTACTGCCCTTACCCCCTGGGCGAGGGCAAGAAGGTCAGGGCGTACCCCGTCGAACGGATCGCTGCCGAGTTCGAGCAGTGCGCGCAACTCGGTATCACGGCCGTGGTCTTCCGCGACCCTGTCTTCACTTTCGAGCGGCGGCGCACGGTGGCCCTGTGCGAAGCAGTCAAAAAGGCCGGGTCAGGCATCCGATGGTGGTGCGAGACCCGGATCGACCGGCTCGACGAGGAACTGATCCGTGTCATGGTCGACGCCGGCTGTGTGGGCGTGGAGGTGGGGGTCGAGAGCGGGGACACGCGCATGCACGACACCGCGGTCCGAAAGCGACTCGGCCTGGACACCGTCAGAGCGTTCCACCGTACGGCGCGGCAGACCGGCCTGAACATGCTCTTCCTCCTGCTCTTCGGTCTGCCCGGCGAGACGCGGCAGTCCATTGCCAACACACTCGAATTCATCCTGGAACTGGGACTGGCGTCCGAGGAATTCAACGTCGGAGTGATCACCCCGTACCCCGGGACGGCTCTGCACGCGCTGGCCCTGGACCGCGGCTGGATCCGCGGCGACCAGGACCAGTTCACCAGTTTCGACGTGGTGATGCGCACGGACGAACTGACCGAGGACGATCTGACCGAAGCACTCGCGCTGACCGAGGAACTGCACCGGATCAATGGTGGCTGTGCCCCGGCCGAGGCCCTGGCCGCCTACCGCAGCCGCGTTCGAAACTGGGCCGGCACGACGCCGGCACCCCACGGGCGCTCGGCATGACCGGCGCCCCCGCGCACGGCGACGCACCTGGCCGGGCCCAACCCGGCTCTGGACCGAACCGCACACGGTACGTCCTGATCACCGGGGCCAACCGCGGCCTGGGCCGCGCAGCCGCCGAACTGCTCGCCGAACAGGGCTGGGTCGTCCTCGCCGGTCACCGCAGGGCCCAGACCACGGACCCGCTTGTGGCCACCGTGGCCGCGCGCGGTGGCCGAGCCGTCCCCGTCCCCCTGGACGTCACCGACCCGGCCGGCCTTCAGACGGCCGCCGAGCGGATCGCCGACCGTACGGGAGGCACCCTTCACGCCCTGATCAACAACGCGGGCGTCTTCCTTCCCGAGGACGCGCGCCTCACCTCTCTCACCCCCGAAGCCTGCCGGACGACCCTGCTCACCAACGTCTGCGGCCCTGTGCTGACCACGCTGGCCTTCCTCCCGCTGTTGCGTGCGGCCGGCGGCGCCAGCATCGTCAACGTCAGCAGCGCAGAAGCCCGAACGGAACGCGCGAACGGACAGTACACCTGCTACCGCGCTTCGAAGGCCGCGCTGGAACTCGCAACAGTCAACCTGTCGCTGGCGCTCCGGCCGGCACACATTGTGGTCAACGCCGTCGAGCCCGGCTGGATACCGACCGACATGGGCGGACCGGACGCCCCCGACTGCCTGCACACCGCAGCCCGCCTCATCGCCTGGACCGCGAGCCTCGCGCATCTGCACCAAGCCGCGTCGGGCGAGGTCTTCTCCGTACATGCTCTGCCGCCCGCCTTGGCCGCACAAGCACAGTGAGGCGTCCCCGGAGTGTGGACACGAGGGTCCACGCCGCGAGTGTGGGCTTACGTGCTCCCCGCCGTGGCGCGGTCCCCGCCGAGACCATGGCCCGCGTGGACCAGGCGCTGCGCGCCGTCCTCGACCTGTAGCGGCACCCCGCCCCTGTCGCAGGGCAGCGGGGCACTCTGCCACGAGGGCCGGGAGGGTCTTCCCCGGTTGGTCCGCGACCATGATCTCCCGCATGCCCGTCAGGAACCGCCGAACGGCACCGGCACCGGCCGGGTCCCGCTCTTGAGATTGCCGGCCGGCACAGACGTCGATCGGGTGGAAGGTGGCTGGGCCGCCGGCCCGACAGAAGCGACCTGTGGCCGTCCCACGTGGGGCGCAAGCGGGTCGGGCGGTTGATGGGCGAGGCCGAGGACGCGGGGATCAGCCCGCGCCGGAGCGGCTTCACGCGCCGTGCCCAAGGCGGGGCTCCATCGGCCCTAGGACGAGGAACAAGGTGAGGACCAAGTCGTAGTCCCTCGGACGAAGGGCCCCGGCGGCACGGATTCGCAGCGTGGCCAAGATGCGGGGTGATGTCATGGTCGCGGTGAACGGCCTGTGTATGCCGGGTGACCTGACGGTTCAAGACGAAGACCCCCGCGGTGCGTTTCCCGACACCGTGGGGGTCTTCGACCGTTCGGTCAGAACGTGCGCGAGGTGGCCCAGGTCGCCTGACTGGAGGGATTGTTGAGGTCGAACGTGGTCCCGGACAGACGCCTGTCCGCGCCCCGAACGCCGGTGTAGCGGCCCACGGCCCCGTTCGACCAACTGATGGTGAAGTAGATGTTCTGGCCGTCCACGGCGCCGTTCAGGAGGGTGCCGACCATGTCGCCCTGGACTGCGGAGCCGTAGAGGTTCCCGCTGCCGTCCTGCGTCAGGTTGACCGTCAAGAAGGCGTTGCTCTGGTAGATGTCCCACACCCCGCCGGCGTAGAACCCGGCGGACCGCACGGAGACGGTCCTGGATGCGGTGACGGTCGTCGCGCTCGCGGGGGCGGCGGCGGCGACCCCGGCGGCGGAGAGGAGAACCGCGACGGCCGTCGCGGTGAGGAGCCTGGGCGTGCGGCGTGATGCGGACATGAGCCCTCCAGAGGAGGTCGGATCGGACGTGGGCAGCGGTGCCGTGGGGACCGCCGGTGAACCCGTGGAGCCACCGCCGACCGCGAGCGCGGTGGTCGCCGGAAGCAGCTTCAGTCTTTTCGCAGCTCTCATGCTTCCCTCCCCCTGGCCATTGCGCGGTTGCGCTGGCTCATGTCTAGCCGCCGAGGGTTGTCCGGCGCCGAGACGTGGACGCCGGACATCAACAACTGGACAATTGCCAGGTATCGCAGCCGCGGAAAGGACGTCCATGCCACGTGCCGAACGCCCGCTCGACCCGGACACCGGTCCGCTGACGCGGTTCGCGGCCGACTTGCGGAAACTGCGTGAAGCGGCGGGACGGCCGACCTATCGGGAACTGGCCAAAAGGGCACACTATTCGTCCACGACACTGTCCGAGGCCGCGGGCGGGCGCACCTTTCCGAGCCTTGGTGTCACGCTGGCGTATGTCGAGGCGTGCCAAGGTGTTTGCCACGAATGGGAAGCCCGGTGGCACGAGGCCGCCGCCGAGATTGCCGCGAGTGCACGTTGCGACGAGCCCGGGGAGAACAGCTCGCAGGGCGCACCGTACGCCGGGCTGTCGGCGTTCCAGCCGGAAGACGCCGACCGCTTCTTCGGGCGCGAGCGGCTGACCGGCGAGGTGCTGGCGAAGGTCCGTGACCGCCGGTTCGTGACGGTCTTCGGGCCGTCCGGATCGGGCAAATCCTCGGTGCTGCGGGCGGGACTCGTCGCCCGCGCGCGGGCATCGGCGTGGCCGGTACTGCTGTTCACGCCGGGTCCGCACCCCGTGGAGGAGTGCGCGATCCGCCTCGCCGCGATGACGGGAGAGGCCCCCGGCCCACTGGTGACCGAATTGCTGGACGATCCTGCGGCGCTGCACCTGCGGATCCGGCAGGCCACGATCGACCGGACGCCGGACACCGACGCGCTGATCGTGGTCGACCAGTTCGAGGAGGTGTTCACCCTCTGCCAGGATCAGGGTGAACAGGACGCGTTCATCGCCATGTTGATCGCTGCCACCACCGCGGCGAGCAGTCGGACCCGAGTGGTACTCGGCGTGCGCGCCGATTTCTACGGCCACTGCTTCCAGGATCCCCGGCTGGTCGAGGCGATGCGCGACGCGCAGATCCCGGTCGGTCCGATGAGCAGCGAGGAGTTGCGCGACGCCGTCACGCGGCCGGCCGTGCTCGCCGGTTGCACGGTGGCCGGACCGCTGCTGGCGGCCGTGGTCGCGGACGCAACCGGTCAGCCAGGCGCGTTGCCCCTGGTCTCGCACGCGATGGTCGAGACCTGGCGCCGGCGTAGCGGAAGCCGCCTGACCCTGGACGGGTACCTGGGGGCCGGTGGAATCCAGCACGCGCTCGCGCAGACCGCGGAAGCCGCCTACGGGGCGTTGTCGCCGGTGCAGCAGGACCTCGCCAGATCGCTGTTCCTCCGGCTGACCGCGCTGGGCGACGGTACCGAGGACACCAGGCGGCGGATGACCAGGGACGAGCTGGACCCGGGCCCTGACACCGCCTTCGTGCTCGAATCCCTTGCCCGGCAACGGCTGGTGACGCTGGGCGAGGACTGCATCGAGATCACTCACGAGGCGATCATCCGGTGCTGGCCGAGGCTGCGCGGCTGGCTCACCGAGGACCGGGACCGGCTGCTCCTGCACCGGCAGCTCACCGAGGCGACCGCCGGCTGGGAGGCGCAGGACCGCGACCCGCACTCCGTGTACCGGGGTGCCCGTCTGGCCGCGGCGCTGGACCTGGCTGCGACCGACGGCAGCCGGCTGACGTCCAGGGAACGGAGCTTCCTTGACGCGAGCCGTGACGCCGAGGCCGGCGAGATGGCGGCGGTCAGGAGACGGGCGGTCCGCCTGCGACAGCTGGTCACGCTTCTCACGGTGCTGGTGGTCATCGCGGCCACCGCGTGCGTGCTGGCCGTCGGTTCACGCAGCTCGGCCATCCGGCAGCGCAACGTGGCCATTGCGCGTAAGGCCGCCGCCGAGGCGGTTGGGTTACAGCAGCGCAACCCCTCGCTCGCCGCGCAGCTGAGCCTCGCCGCATACCGGCTGGCACCCACCGGCGACGTCCGCGATCAGCTGATGAGCGCGTTCGCGACGCCGTACACGAGCCGGCTCACCGGCCATACCTCGGATGTGGTCTCGATCTCCTTCGCCCCGGCGAGCCCGGTCCTGGCCACCGCGAGCTGGGACCGCACGGTCCGGCTGTGGGACGTCGGCAACACCCACCACCCGCTGCAGCTGGCCGTGCTGAATCAGCCGGAGCGGCTGATGTCGGTGGCGTTCGGGCACGGCGGCCGTGTCCTGGCAACGGCGGGCGAACGATCTGTCCGACTGTGGGACGTGGCGAACCGGCGCGCGCCCATCGAGCTGAGCACCCTGCCGGATCAGCGGGCCGCGCCGACGTGGGTGGCGTTCCGGCCGGGCGGCGACATCGTCGCCTCCGGCCACGCCGACGGCGCGGCGCGGCTGTGGAACGTGAACGATCCGCGGCATCCGCGGCTGCTGGCCACCCTGCCGGGCCACACCGACACGGTCACTTCGGTGGCGTTCGCCCCCGACGGCCGCACACTGGCGACCACCGGGGACACCACCGCCAGGCTGTGGGACGTCACCGACCCCGCGAAGCCGCGCCTGCTCGATGTGCTGCGCGGACACACCGACACAGTGACCTCGGCGGCGTTCAGCCCTGACGGCCGAACCGTGGCGACCGGTAGTTGGGATCACACCGCACGGGTCTGGGACATCAGCGGCAGCCCGCGAGCGCGGCGGCCGGCCGTCCTGCTCGGCCATCCGGCGATCGTCTGGTCGGTGGCGTTCAGTCCGGACGGCCGGACGCTCGTCTCGGTCGGCGGGTCCACTCTGTTCTGGGATGTCACCGAACCGGCAAACCCGAAGCGCGTCAGCGTACTTGCCGGTGGGGCCTACCAGGCCGCGTTCAGCCCCGACGGCCGCGTGTTCGCCGACTCCGACCGGCTGTTGGACCTGGGGGACCTGGTGCTCGGGACCCACGACGACGTGGTCACGTCCCTGGCGTTCGCCCCGGGCGGCCACGTGCTGGCCAGCGCCAGCTGGGACGGCACCGCACGGCTGTGGCAGGTCACCGGCGGCAGGGCTCTGTGGCCGCTGGCGGTCCTGCACGGGCACACCAAGTTCGTCCGGTCCGTGGCGTTCAGCCCGGACGGGCGCACCCTCGTCACCGCCAGCGAGGACACCACCGTCCGCGTCTGGGACGTGACCGATCCACGAAGACCGCGGCTCACGTCGGTCCTCACCCCCGACGCCGGCGAAGTCGCGGGCGCCTGCTTCGGCCCGGGCGGCCACCTCCTGGCCGTGTGGGCGCAACACGGGGCCGGATTATGGGACCTGACCGATCCCGGCAAGCCCCAGCCGATGAGCCGGATCGCCGAGGGCGGGCCGGACGTCACGATGGCCTCGTTCCGGCCGGACGGCCGCACGCTGGTGACGAGCACCGGCGAGTCCGGATCGCTGCGGTTCTGGGACATCAGCGATCCGCGCAGCCCCCGCGAACTGCCGTCCCCGTTCCGGTCCGACCCACTGACCGACGGCGTGTTCAGCCCCGACAACCGGATCCTGGCCGCCGTCCACCGAACGGACAAGGCGGTCTGGCTGATCGACGTCACCGACATGGGCCGCCCGGCGAAGGTGACGCACCTACCGGCGTCCGGCTCCTGGCTGTACGCGCTGGCCTTTTCCGCGGACGGCCACCGGCTGGCCGCCGGCGCGGCGGACGGTAAGGCCCTGCTGTGGGATGTGCGCGATCCGACCGATCCTGCCGCCCTGACCGGCCACTCGAACCCGGTACCCGCCGTGGCGTTCAGCCCGGACAGCCACACCCTGGCCACCGGTGGCAACGACTTCACGATCCGGCTGTGGGACACCGGTCTGAACGCGGTCGTCACCCGCGTCTGCGACAGCGCGTACCCCCGGATCACCAGAGCCGAATGGGCACAGTACTTCCCGACAGTCGGCTTCAACCCACCCTGCCCGGCTACCTGACAGCCGCTTGCCCGGCACGGAGCGGGACGGCACCACGTGGGACGGGCCGGCGGGTGCTCGGGCCGCGTGAGGGGTTCGTACGCGTGTGCGCCCGGAGTTGGAGATGGGCTGCCGAACCTGGCGGCCGAGTCGGTGGCACTGCCCTCGAATTCGTTCCATGCGCCCCGAGACCAGGGCATTCACCCCGATCCCGAAGCGCGGGCCGGTCGAGCGGGCCTTGTGGGACTCGGAAAGTCATCGCCGCAGGGCTGCCTCCGCAACCACCGCAGGCAAAGGCGGTGAAACCCGGTCGATGTCTCTCCCCGGGCGAGCCCCCTCTGGTATCAACGCCGCCAACTCCCCACCCCCACAGCGCCCTTGCCTTCGTGCGCGCTCCAGCACCTACCGTCATGGCTACGACTTGTTCGAGGAGGAAACCACCGTGCGTTACACACTGTTCGGCAGGACCGGGCTGCGCGTCAGCGAGCTGAGCCTCGGAGCCATGACCATCGGCGATGACATGGGCTGGGGCGCCGACAAGGAGACCAGCGCCCGGATCCTCGATGCCTACGCGGACGCCGGCGGCAACTTCATCGACACGGCGAACATCTACACCCACGGCAGTTCGGAGCGCATCCTCGGCGAACTCCTCGAAGGGCGCCGCGAGGAGTTCGTACTGGCCAGCAAGTACACCTGCGGGTTCCCCGGAGGTGACGTCAACGCGGCGGGCAACCACCGCAAGAACCTCGTGCAGTCCGTCGAGGCCAGCCTGGAGCGGCTGCGCACCGACCGGCTCGACATCCTGTGGGTGCACGCCCGTGACAACTTCACCCCGGTCGACGAGGTGATGCGCGCCCTCGACGATCTCGTACGTACCGGAAAGGTGTTGTACGTAGGCGTGTCCGACTGGCCCGCCTGGGAGATCGCGCAGGCCAACACCCTTGCAGAGCTGCGTGGTTGGACCGCGTTCGCGGGATCGCAGCTGCGCTACAACCTGCTGGAGCGCACACCCGAACGCGACCTGCTGCCGCAGGCTCGGGCGTTCGACCTGGCCGTCCTCGCGTGGGCGCCGCTGGCGGCCGGGAAGCTCACCGGCAAGTACCGCCGGGGTGAGGCGGGCCGCCTTGATGCCTGGGGCGACAAGCCGAATGCGCAGGAGGAAGACGTCATCACCGCAGTCCTGGAGATCGCCGAGCAGGGCGGCTGGAGCGCGGCCCAGGTGGCTCTGGCCTGGCTGCTCGGCCGCCCCGGCAACGTCGTTCCGATCGTCGCGGCCACCAAGGAGAGTCAGCTCGCCGACAACCTCGGCTGCCTCGATGTCCGACTCGACGCCGACGCGGTCGCCCGTCTCGACAAGGTCAGCGCCGTATCGCTCGGCTTCCCTCACGACTTCGTACGGGAGCCGTCCGTGCTCACCAACATCTACGGCGAGTACTGGCCCAAGATCGATGACCGGCGCTCCGCCTACCGCCGCACGGTCACCGACGTTCGCTAGTGCCGGATTCCTCAAAGGATGCACAGGCAGCGGGGGGGCGTAGGCGGGTGGCGCGGGTCTGCCCCAGGTCCAGGGCCGTGGCACGGTACGGGACCGAGCGAGGCTCCTCGGACAATGCGCGGTGCGTAGAGAACACCGCCGCAACGACCAGGAACCTCGTCTCATCACCCCAGCCAACAGTCCTTCATCGCCTGGGCGGCGTCGTGGACGCAGCGGCTCCGGGGCATCCGCCGTCCGTGGCGCGCCGCGCGCTCTCGAAGGTCCACCACACGCGTGCGCCAGCCGTACGAGCCGAACCATCCCTCCGGTGCGTTCGGACACCCGGCCTCGACCAGCCTCTTGAGGTGGTCGGCCGCCGGTGCCTGATTCTGTGGGTGCTGTCCCGGGCCGCTGGCGGGGTCGGCCACTCGCCAACCCGGCCTGAACCCTCGGAAGATGCGTCGACTACACAACCAGGCCGGCGTGGACGAGACGGAGTGCGGCGGCCGGATCCTGGGCACGTGTGACTGTTCGCCCTACGACGACATGTGAGGCACCTGCGGCGAGGGCAGCCCGAGGTGTCCCGGGGCGGGCATGGTCGAACGGGGTTCCACCAGGCAGTGCGACTCCGCAAGTGACGATGAGAGCATTGCTGCCCAGTGTGCCGCGCAAGGCCGAGACGTCCTGGGGCGAGGCGATCACGCCGTGGCAGCCGGCCTTGCCCGCCAGGCGGGCCAACCGGAGTACCTGCTCCTCGGTCGAGTCGCTGACGCCGATGTCGGCAAGATCCTCGTCGGTCATGCTGGTGACCACGGTCAAGGCAAGGATTCGCAGGTCGGGGAAGTCGCGGGCGGCATCGACAGCAGCAGCCATGATGCCCGTACCGCCCATGCTGTGCACGGTCACCATGGAAACGCCCAAAGCCCCTGCGGCGCGGACTGCCCCAGCGACCGAGTTGGGGATCTCGAAGAGCTTGAGGTCCAGGAAGACCTCCTTGCCCCGCGAGACAAGATGCCTGACGAAATCGGGGCCGGCCGCGGTGAGAAGCTCAAGGCCGACCTTGTAGAAGCGGCACTCGTCGCCCAGCCGGTCGACGAGGTCTTCAGCGGTCGGTCCGTTGCCGTAGTCCAGGGCGACGATGATCTCGTTGTTCGGATCCACGATGGCATTGTGCCCGCCACAGCGAACCGCTGATCGTTTCCGGTCACGGCACCAGGCACTGCCCGGTGGGTCGTCACCGGATCCGCTGCCCCATTCCGGCCTTACGAGATCATCGGCTGAACGGGGCGTCTCACGGCGTGGTGCGGACCGGGCGTGAGGGTCGGCGGTGAACCATGCCAGCGGCCCCCCAGGGCTCCGCTGTCTTGTCGATGACTCGATCACGGTGAAGGCCTCCGGCGCGGTGGATCTGCCGAAAGAGGGGGATCAGCTGCGGGCATCACTCCACTGAACGTCTCCGTCGGACACGGCCCCTCAGCCCTGCGACACCCAGCTCTTGATCTCCTCGGCGACCAGTCGTACGTCCAGCTGTTCGCGAGCGATCCGCTCGGCGAGGTCCCCTGCGTCCTTGTAGTCGACCGTCACCACGGCGCCGGACACCGTCAGGTACGAGGCGGCGCAGATGGCGCCGAACAACTCGTTGGCGTACTCCAGCGCCGGGACGCGGATGAGCTGGTGCATGAGCGCGGCCGCCCGATGATGCGGCTTCGGGTACACGTACCTGTCCATCACCTTGTCGGTGTGCCGGGCCACCGCGGCCTGGAGACTGCCGAAGTCGACCACGTCCGGGTCACCGGGCACGTACCGGTGGGCGACGTCCAGCAGCCACGCTCGATCGACAGCGAGGATCACGCAGCCCGCCCGTCCGCCTGGCCCTTGGCGGGCGCGGGGTGTCCGAACCGCTCGGCGAAGTGGGGTCCCCACTCCTGCGCGAAGTGCGCGGCGGCACCGAGGAACCGGTGCCGCAGGTCGTTGCCCTCGTCGGCGAGGACCTGGCGGGCGTAGTCGGGCACGTCCATGCCGGCCGCCTTGGCGCGTTCCTCGATCGTGGCGTACACGTCGTCGTCCACGCGGACGTTGATCTGCTTCTTCGCCATGAGACAACCGTAGCCGTATGTACGGGCCGCTACACCCGGTTGCGCCAATCCCCGCCTCTTCACGCTCCATGAACAACCGACAGCCGTCCGGCCTGAACCCATCAGCACAGGCTTGCCCAACCGCCGCCCGATCTCCCGAAGGAAGCCGCAGAAGACATCAAGTCGCTCCTGCCCCCGCAACTCCCGCAGGTCAACGTCGAAGTCGACTTCATCGTCACCGTGGAAACAGAAGATGGCCAACACATCCGCAGTCGGCCAGACCCGCAGGTCCGCCACTCGGACTGCCGCCGGTCATCGGCGGCGCACTGCGGCGCGACGCTGATGACGACGTCCGAACTTCCGCCGCAGCTCGGTTGATCCGCCAGACTTGATCTTGTTTCCCGACGGAGCAGGGACGGTAGGCATGGCGAACAGCGCACTTCTGGTGATGGACGTCCAACGGGACATCGTGGCCATCGCCGACGACGGTTCCGGCTATCTGTCGCGCTTGCGCAGGGCGATCGACGGTGCCCGGGCTGCCGGCATCCCCGTGATCTACGTGGTGATCGGGTTGCGGCCGGGCGATCCAGTGAGCCCCCGCAACAGGGTGATGGCACATGCCGTGCGGGCCGGCCTGTTCACCGAGGGCGACCCTGGCACCGAGATCCATCACGAGGTCGCGCCCCAGCAGGGCGACGTCGTGGTCACCAAGAGGCGGGGAAGCGCGTTCTCGGGCAGCGACCTCGACCTGGTGCTCAGGGCTCGCAATATCGACAGCCTTGTTCTCACCGGCATCGCCACCAGCGCCGTAGTGCTGTCCACCTTGTGGCACGCCATCGATCTGGACTTCGGACTCACCGTCCTGGCCGACGGCTGCCTCGACACCGACCCCGAGGTCCACACGATGCTCACCGAAAGGCTGTTCCCACAGTGGGCAGATGTCGTCGCCGTCGAGGACTGGCTCAAAGCCATCGCACCGCAATAGCGGGAGGCGATGCCATCCCGACCCTCGCCCTTGCGCGACCGTCGTCGACGGCCTGACCTTCCAGGGCGCGATCATCCAGACCGGTACCGAATCCTGTCGGCTCGCACCTACCAAGGCCCAGACTGAACGAGCCGAGGCCCGCTGAGCAGGAAGAGCCGGACCCAAATTCTGTAGTCTGAGGGATCATTGGCCTGGCGAAGAGGCGCTGATGTCAGCCGTTGTTGTCGTCGGGGCGGGCATCGTCGGCGCCTCTGTGGGCTACCACCTGGCACGCCAGGGCGTCCCTGTGACCCTGCTCGACCAGGGGCCGTCACCGGCTACGGGAGCGACGGGCGACTCTTTCGCCTGGATCGGTGGCTGTGGAGGGGACTGGCCCGGCGGAGCGCAGGACCTGCGCGGATCCGTACTTGCGGACTACCGGCGATTGGAGACCGAGCTGCCTGACGTCTCCGTCCGCTGGACAGGCTCGCTGACGTGGGCCGACGCCCAGGCCAAGCGCGACTCTCCGTTGGGACCCGGCCGGTTCTGGGTCGGAGGAAGTGACATCGCGGCGCTGGAGCCCAACCTGCGAAACCCTCCCGAGCAGGCCATCCATGCTCCAGGCGATGGAGGCGTCGATCCGACAGCGACGACCGACGCACTCGTGGATGCTGCTCGTGCCCACGGAGCAACAGTGATCCACAACTCGGTCGTGACTTCTCTTGAAATGACAGGAGAACGCGTCGAGGGCGTACGGTCTTCCACCGGTTTCCACGCGGCCGTAATGGTTGTGCTCGCCGCTGGAACCGGCATCCCCAAGATGTGCGAGCCGTTGCCGGCTCATCTGCCCGTTGCCGCGTCTCCAGCCTGCCTAGTGCGGCTCACGGCACCATCCGGCCTGGTCAAGACCATCGTAGCCAGCCCGGGTTTCGAAGTCCGAGAGGTCCGTGACGGCGACCTCTTACTGACTCTCCCGCGGGTCGGAAGCACGTCAGCTACATCACTTCAGCAAGCCGGGCAAGACGCGCTCCGCCGTTTGCAGACCGCCTTCCACGGAAGCGACCGTTGTCGCGTGCTGGGCTGTCGCATCGGCAGCCGACCGATTCCCGCTCAGGGACCGGTCATTGGATACGTGTCACGAGATCGATCCGTCTACGTCGCCGTCATGCACTCGGCCATCACCCTGGCGCCCACCATCGGACGACTCATTGCCGACGAACTCGTGACCGGCAGACCAGCCCCCGAGCTACGACGCTGTCGTCCGCGCAGCCTTCCCTGACAGAGCTGCCGCACGAGCCGCCCTCAAGACAGCTGGAAATGCCTCCGAGTGGCCCTCGGCAATTTCACGTGCCGCGCCGACTGCGCTGTATGTAGCGTCACGCCGGTGGCGAGCGAAGACGTTGTGCAAGAGCACCCCCATCGACGCATCGTGCGGATCGGCGACACCGTCCGAAGGCCGGTCCAGCCCTGGACGGCGACGGTCCATTCGCTCCTGCAGCATCTGGAAGCGGTGGGTTTCCCCTATGCGCCCCGGGTGTTGGGCTTCGACGAGCAAGGCCGCGAGGTCCTGAGCTTCGTTGAAGGAGAGTCGGGGCCGGCGGGCTGGGCCAAGGTCGTGGATGACCGGGGGCTGTCCGCCTTTGCCCAGCTGCTGCGGGACTATCACGACGCGACGACTGACTTCTCACCGCCCGCGGGGGCGGCCTGGGCGGTCGCCCCAGGTGGCGGACCCATCGATGGCGAGGTGATCTGCCACGGAGACTTCGGTCCCTGGAACGTTGTGTGGCAGGGACACCGGCCCGTGGGGATCATCGACTGGGACTTCGCCCGCCCGGCTGCTCGGCTGCACGATGTGTCCTACGCACTCGAGTACGTGTCGCCGTTCCGCGACGATGCCGAGTGCCTTCGGTGGCTGCGCTTCCCGGCACCGCCTGACCGTCGTAGGAGGTTGGAGCTGTTCTGCGCCGCGTATGGGCTCTCCTCGGCAACCGGCATGGTCGATGCCGTCATTGCCAGGCAGCAGGAGAACATCGAACTCGTCCGCCGACTGGCCGGGGAAGGCCACGAACCCCAGGCGACCTGGGTCGCCGATGGCCTGCTCCAGGAACTCGACGCCAGGGTCGCCTGGAGCCGGGCGAACCGCCCGCTGTTCGAGCGCTGACACCCGTCCGGGCGACCCGGCCGACGAATGACATCAGCCCTGATCCGCTGCCCGCCGATGACGACGATCCGGTCGGACAGCAGCTGCTGCGCCGCCATCCCACCGCCTACGAGCCTGCCGCGAGCGCGGACCTGCGGGACGTCGACCACAAGCGGGGCGGCGGAAGCAGTTTCGCCCGGACCGATTGCCGCGACCTGCTGACGCCGCCCGCCAACAGTCACGCGCGCCGATTGTGCTCGTCCGGGACAACCTCGACACGCACAAGCACGCCCGACCGAGGGCCTTCCCCGACAGCTCGAGATGCTCGCCCACCGCCGCGAACAGCCACTTCGCCGGCTGCGTCGACGTAGCACACCCACCCAGGTTCACGCTCAGCCTGTCGAAGTCCTTGAACTGCGGCGGCCGTTCGGCCATGCCGCGATCGGCGCCGAGGCGCACCACGAAGTCCACCGGGTCCACGCCCCGCACCGCCGTGAGGCTGATGTCCGAGAGCATCCCGTCCTTGGCGATCGCACCGCTGTACCAGTGCTCGCCGATCCACCCCAAGCTGTCGTCCGTCACCGTGGCGACCCCTCTCCTCATCGACCCTCGCGCACACGTTGGCCTCCGGCCGTCCAAGGTGATGTTGGATCACCGGGAGTCGGGCCGGTGCCGGCCATGAAGCCGTCGAGGGCGTCGGGCCGGTACGGGAGGAGTCAGAGCCGGTTGCGGAGGAGGGCCTTGGCTGCCGGCCAGCAGCCCCTGTCATCGCTGTGAGTCAGATCTCGTTGTCCGTGCACGGCCGATCTGCCTAGCCTGCGGGGGTCCGCCTCGGGTGGACCTGCTGCCGTAACGCCGAGTCCTGCGGGGACGCGACAGAGCTCCGTACCGAACCCTCACCTCGCAGGCGCCGTTGAGGAAGCCACACCATGCGCCTTTTCGCCTCTCCCGCCCGTCTGGGCCTGGCCGGCGCAGCCGCCGCGCTGCTGCTCCTGCCGTTCGCCGACCTGGCCGGCGCTGCCACCCCCGTCAGCCAGGACCGGGTGACCCCGACCACGATGACCGCGGGCGTCGCCGCCTCGGCCCGGCTGACCGTGCACGCGCCCAGTTGCCTCACCGCCAAGACACTCGGTGTCGGCGTCCGGGACGCGGCCGGCGACAACTTGGACTTTCCGGGTAATGCATCAAACGTCCTAATATGCCCTAATGGCACACATTTTACGAGTGCCCCGCGGACGCTGCCGGCAGGCACGTACACCGTCTTCGGGTTCTGGCAGGACTCCGGCGGGGCCTGGCACAACCTGCCGTCGCACCAGCTGACCGTCAGGGCAGGTTCGACCGCGACGGGTGCGAAGCCCCTCGCCACCTCGGGGGCGTCGGCGTCCGATGGCGGCGGCTCGCCGGTCTCCGGCCAGTCCGCGGTCTGGTCGGACGACTTCTCCCACGGCATCGACTGGGGCACGAAGTGGGCCGGCGACAAGACCTCGTCCTATCGCTACGGCAACCACAACCCGGACGACAACAAACTCGACTGGCTGGACCAGAGCGACGTCACGGCCTCGAACGGTGTCGCGACCTTCACCGCCCAGCCCTCCTCGCACACCCTGGAGAACGGCAAGCAGGCGTGGACCACCGGTCTGCTCACCACTGAGGGCTCCAGCGAGGGCTTTCAGGTACGTACCGGCGACTACGCCGAGACCCGGGTCAAGCTGCCGTCGGACCCCGGCGCCTGGCCGGCCCTGTGGACCTGGAAGAACGGCAACGGTGAGATCGACTCCTTCGAGTACCACCCGGACAACCCGAACCTGCTGGAGCTGACCAACCATGTCACCTCCGGCGCCGACTACTACACCGGAACCGGCACGGTCGCACCCGGCCAGTGGGTCACCATCGGCACCCACTACGGCGCCGACTCGGTGGACTGGTACGTCAACGGGCGGAAGGTGTACTCCGACAGCCACGGCGTGGGCAGCAGCTTCTCGGCCTACCTGATCCTCAACCTGTCGGTCAGTGCCGGCGCGTACCACCCCGCACCCGCCGGCTCGACGCCGATCACCATGCAGGCGCAGTACGTGAAGGTGTACCGCTGATCCGGCTGAACGGCAGACGGTCGGCGTGAGAACGGCCCAGGGCGTCATCGGGGCGGTGCTGGGCGGGTCTGCCGGCTCCCGGACCTCTTGCAAGGTCACGTAGTCGCAGGTCACGTTCGTGGGCAGCAGCGCGACCCCATCGAGGCGGTGGATCGCGGGGCCTTCATGGTCTCTTCTCTCCTTCGCGCACACGGGGCACGGGGCACGGGGCATAAGGAGTGTGCCCCCCGCTCTAAAGGCAATGAATTTGCTTTAAGTCGCCACGGGTCCTACAGTTCACCTAACGCAAACTCTTAGCTTTTGTTGCTTGAGGGCTTGTGCCGCTCCAGCTGATCAGGAGACAGAACTGTGTCCGCCGACGAACTCACTCCGCCGGAGGCGGCCCGCTGGGCCGCCCGTGCCGGACTCCCGCTGCCGGCCGACCGCCACGACGCGGTCGCGGCCACCGCCAACCACATCCATTCCGTCGTCGCCGTCCTGCGGGAACTCGACTTCGGGGACACCCCGCCCGCCCTCGCATACCGCGCGGGAGAGGAGAAGCACCATGCAGCCGTTCGAACTGCCTCTGACCGCCGCCGCTGACGCGATCCGCGCACGGCAGCTGTCCCCCGTCGAGCTGGTGGACTCCGTCCTCGACCGCATCGAGAAGGTGGAACCGCACCTTCAGGCCTACGTCGCCGTCACGGCCGAGCAGGCCCGCCGGGAAGCCCGCGAGGCCGCGGACGAGGTCGCGGGCGGCCGCCTCCGGAGTCCGCTGCACGGCATCCCCATGGGACTGAAGGACTTGATCAACGTCGCCGGTGCGGCGACGTCAGCCAGCTCCAGGGTTCGCACGGGCCACCGCGCAGAGGCCGACAGCACCGTCGCCGCGCGCCTGTCGGCAGCCGGTGCGGTCCTGTTGGGCAAGACCCACACCCATGAGTTCGCCTACGGTCTGACCACCCCGCAGACCAACAACGCCTGGAACCCCGACCGGATCGCGGGCGGCTCCAGCGGTGGGTCCGCCGTCGCCGTCGCCGCCGGCGCCGCGACCTTCAGCCTGGGCACCGACACCGGCGGATCCATCCGGGTGCCCGCCGCGCTCAACGGGGTCGTCGGGCTCAAGCCGACCTACGGCCTCGTCCCCCGCCCGGGCATCACGTCACTGTCCTGGTCGCTGGACCACGTCGGCCCGATCACCCGGACCGTGGAGGACGCGGCCCTGGTCCTGTCCGTCCTCGCCGGCCACGACCCCCGCGATCCCGCCTCGCTGGTCGTGCCCCCGGCGGACTACCGGCCGGATGCGGGTGCGGACCTGGCCGGGCTGCGCGTCGGCGTGCCGCGCAACTACTACTTCGACCACGTCGATGCAGAGGTGGAAGCCGCCGTGCGGCACGCCATCGACCAACTTCAGGCCCTCGGCGCGCAGCTCGTCGACGTGGAGATTCCGATGACGCGCTACATCAAGGCCACCCAGTGGGGCCTGATGGTGCCGGAGGCCACCGCCTACCACGAGCAGACCCTGCGCACGGTTCCCGAGCTGTACCAGGCGGACGTCCGCATCCTTCTCGAGGCCGGTCAACTCATGCCCGCCGGGGACTACTTGCACGCCCAACGCTCCCGCACCCTCATGCGGCAGGCCTGGGCCGGCCTGCTGGACGAGGTCGACGTCATCGCCGCCCCCACGGTCCCGGCCACCGCGGTGGCAGCCGGCGAGGAGGTGATCACCTGGCCCGACGGCACGGTCGAGAGCGCCTCCGACGCATACGTACGCCTCTCGGCCCCGGCCAACATCACCGGCCTGCCGTCCTTGTCCGTCCCGGTCGGCTTCGACGCGGCGGGCTTGCCGGTAGGCATGCAATTGCTCGGCCGCCCTCTCGGGGAAAGCACTCTGCTGCGGGTCGGTCACGCCTATGAGCAGACCCAGCCGGCCCGTGAACTCGCGCCGGTGGCCTGAGCAGGTGACGCTGTCGGGGATCTTGGAGACTGGCAGCTCTGGGGGCGTGGCCGGCTGTCGGGTTCCGTCTTCTCTCGCAGATCCTCTTCCGCGGCCCAACGGGGTGTTCGTGGTCCCCGTGAACCCGTGATCACGACGCCTGTAACGGTTTTGCGAACGCCAGAGCTGCGCCGTGTGGTGTTGAAGTGGCGGGGGGTGCTTACGCCAACCCCCACCGAGATGTAGCCCTTGCGGTGTCAGCTCGAGCGAACTCTGCTCCGCGTTGCGGGCGCTGCTGCGACGGTGAAGCTCCGTCCCACCGGAGGAAACGGAGTTGTGCATGGCGCCCCGTTCCGGCTCCGGGGCGCCGGAGCTGACCGCGAAGGTCGCCCGCGGCCCCCACCTCCTGAGTGCCGTCCGGGACAGGACGCGCTTTGAGATGGTCATCAGCTTCCGTAACCCCTCTGGGCGCACACCCGCCACCCGGACCGCCGAACTCCCCATCGGCGTCTTCACCCCCTTCTACGCCGAACGCGGCATCTTCATCCCTGAGTGGTCGACTCCGGGAGTCCTTCGGGAGGTCGACTCCCGTCCTTCAGGATGTGCGTCCGGGCAAAACAGATGCCGCAGACTACACGGCGACGTAATGTGTGATCCCGTCTGCTGTCTATTACCTGGCCGTTGGTGCGGCCACAGCTTCGGGAGGGCTTGATGGTTGCGGACGTGGTCAGGACTTGGGTGGCGGGCTGGGCCGTGTCCCGGCGGACTCCTCCGCCTGTCGAGAAGCCCTGGGGGTTCTATGTCGAGGTGGCCGGCAACGCCGGCGAAGTGGGGCGCCATGTCCTGCCCGAGGCCGAGGAGCTGTTGGTCCGCAGCGCCGCGGCCTCGGTGTGCGTGCCGCGGACTTGGATGAAGATGCCCGCGGAGCCGCAGGAGATCGAGTCCTGGCTGCCCCAGGGGTGGGTGGTGGCCTGGGAGGAGACCGGCCACCTGATGGCCGTTGACCTGATGACCACGCACCCGGTCGCGCCTGAGGGGTACACCACGACCATGGAGACCGTCGGGGCTGTCACCTACGCTCGGGTGCTCGATGCGGCGGGTGAGCAGGCGGCCCAGGGGCAGATGGCATCCCTCGGGGAAGCCGTGGTGGTGGACCGGGTGATGACCGAGGAGGCCCATCGGCGGCGCGGGCTGGGCGACTTGGTGATGCGTACGCTTGCCGACCACGCTCTGGAGACGGGGGCGGTCCTCGGGGTTCTCGGCGCGACCGACGCCGGGCGCGCGCTGTACGAGACGCTGGGCTGGAAGAAGCACGCGACGCTGGCGGAGTGCGTCTACCGGCCCTGAAGCAGGAGCACCGGCCGTACCCGCAGTGCCCAAAGAGTGCCCAACAGCCCTCGGACGTCGCGGTCCTGGCCTTCACGCAACTGCGGTGAGGGCCATCTCGTCCCCCCGCGTGCTGATGGCGCGGAATGCCGACGCCGGCCACAACGGGACCACATCAGGAGGAATCGCCAGCTCGGACGGGGTGTCGACTGTTGCTCGCGCCCAGAGACCGTCGGCACTCCCGCCATGACTGAGAACGACTCCTTGCCGCCGCGCCTGCGTGCGTGCCGCTGTCGCGCAGCCCTGAGCCCTCGTGCCCGCCTGAACCAGATGGTCGCCGAGCCCGCCCGGGAAACGGGCGCTTACGGCCGTGCAGAGGGTGATCGGACGAAGGTCACCGGTGGTCTCAGAACCCATCTTTGAACCTCACGGAGCGGTGGAGCGCCCGGGGCGATGACGTGACCTGCTGGCTGATTAGGTCTTCGGACGAGGTGACGCTCGTGCGTTGGCCCGCCCCTGCATCGGGTTGCGGTGCCCAACCATTAAGCACTCGATGGCCGCTATCGACATGCTAGGACCATGCCGGCCCGAGCCGTGTGGTCGGCCAGGCTGTGCTACTGGCCGACCACACCAGGGTCCAGAGATGTCAGACCTTCGGGTCAGAGGAGGTGGGGATGCAGTCGGAACCGTTGCTGATGAACATGGACGACTCGTCCTGTACGCCCACTCCGACTCACCAATTGGACTGGGGCAGCGTGCCTCCAACCCTGGCCATCTTCGGGTCCGGCACGTCGGGCCTGTAGCCGGCCTTTTCGAAGCGACTGCGCCTTCTTCACCACCGACTTGGGATCGCTGCCGCCACCTCCTAGCGCTCCACAGCCCGTTGTCGTCGCCAACGCCACCACGGCGGCGGCAGCAGCTCCCTTCGACAGCGATTCCCTCATCTTCACAGCTCACTACTTCGGCCAGGTGCAGGTGCCCGTGTCGGTTTGGCCGCCTTTGCCGGCGGTGGTTGCCGAGGCTGCCAAGTCGTCGCTGTTGTGAGGGAGTTGACTCCCGGGAACCTGCAGGACGTTGCCGTGCGCGGTCCAGTGGTCGCCGGTGGCCGGGTCGACGAGGCGAGTGGTTCCGGCGGTAGTCGGGCTGATGACGACGATGCCGGTGGCGCTCTTGAGGCAGCCGACGCTGGCCGCGGTCTCGGGCGTGTTGCTGTTCTCGTAGTTCGAGACGAGCGTGTTGAACACGGATGCCTTGTGGACGCCGACCTCGATCATGCCGTCACGGTTGTGGTTCAGATAGCCCTGTCCTTGGGGGTATGACACCTCCTGGTCAAGCACGGCCACCTCGTCCCCGCCCCCATCGGGGGTGCCGCGCCACAGCGGACGCCAGATGACCTCCGAGGCGGGCCTGAACCTGTCGATGCCCGGCCCGTCGCACAGCAACGCCCCGGCCGTCCGGCGGATGTACTCCTGGTCCAGGGGCGCGGCGCCGTGGTACTGGTTGTGGTCGGCCAGGTAGGTCAGGCGCACGGCGTAGGGCCAGCCCGGGCGGTAGGCGAACGTCGCCGTCTTGTCGCTGCCCTCTTCGAGGGTGTTGTCGGCCCTGATCAGTGCCCCGTAGCCGCAGTCGCCCTGTGCGTCCACCAGATCGGAGCTGCCAATGGCGGCCTTGAACTGCGGTATCGGTGCGGTGAGTCCGTCGGTGACCTTCAGTGGCCGCCAGGTGGCGTCCTTGCCGCTGATGCCCTCCACTTGCAGGTGAGTCAGCCACGGCGGCACCGCCAGCGGGAAAGGCTCGCCGGAATCGGTGTTCCAGTTCAGCGCCAGCGGAGGAGTCTCCATCGCGACGCCATCCGCCCGGGGGTCGGGCGCGGTGTAGACGGCCTTGACCGGCACGTTCCCCGTGGCGTAGCGCAGCAGCTGGCCCCCGCTGTCGACAAGGGTGACGCGTGGCAGGCCCGGAACCGTGCCGGAGAACAGGACCTGACCCGAGGGCTCGTACAATCCATAGTACGGCGCGCTGCGGCTGTCCTGGCCGGTCGCGATGAGCCTGGAGTGCGGGCCGTAGCCGCCGGAAAGCCATATCTCCATCGCCTCATGGCCCGGTCCGCGGTCACCGGCCCGGTTGCCCAGCGTCGGCCAGACGTCGCCGTTCTTCCAGTCCCGGGCATGCGTCCCGGTGACCACGACCGGCTGCGAGGCCGGCACAGCCGGCGTGTACGTGAGGTCGGGCCGCGCGGCGAACCAACCCCCGGCGAACGCCCCCGCCACTGCGGTCATCGCGACAGCGGCGCTCCATCGCGGATGCCGCCGCCACCACGAACCCACCACAGACAACCCGGTCCCCCTGGAACCGGCTTCTGCCGAGCTGGAATTTCCGGAGTCAGCGGGTTCTCCCGGGCGCTCAGTCTCGGCCCCTTCACCCGGTATCGACGCCGCATCGATCCCGTCCGACGAGTCATCCATCCGCTTACCTCTCCCCGCTGTGCACACTCTGCTGAAACGATGGAAGATCGTACTCGCGCCCTCACAGGCCTCCTTCGCCCCGCTGACAATCCGCATTCAGCGGATGCGGGCACGTGCCACCACGGCGCGTGGAGCACTGAAAAGCTCTCCGCAAAACTCCCTGCCACATCCCTGAGACTCCACTGCCTGGATGGCCCGATGCGCACCAGACCGTCGAACGAGGCGCGAGAACGAGATCATCAGAGGTTCATAGATGGGTTCTCAGCAACGAACGCTCAGCGGATGAGGCCCCGCTGGGGACGGCCGCCGAGCGTGACACCATCGGCGGCACGGACGCGCCCTGGAACCCCGAGTATCTCCGCAAGACGGCTGAAGCCGTCGCCGAGTTCAAGGAGGCGCTCGAGGCGTTCCTGTCGCTTCACGTAGAGACGAAAGAGGCCCCTTTCAGGGCATGTCCTACAGCCCTTTGTGAAGGCCGTCAGTTAGCCGGCAGAACTGGAACCTGAGAGGTGGGGCAGGTCAACCTGTGACCCAAACCTGCAGCAGACCCGCCAGGGCAAGGGGCGGGGCGAGCTGTCCAGGGTGGGCGAAGCTCAGTGCATCGCGCCGCCGAAGGCGCCTGATCCGCACATTCCATAACTGTTCGTCCGGACGTCCGGGGGTCTGGGGGTGGGCGTCCCGACCTGGGGCGGAGCGGTTCGGTCGCCGAGCCTCGGACGGCCCCCGACGGGGGTGAATGCAACCGGAACTGCAACCAGAACTGCAATCAGGACAGGGTGTGTTCCGCCTGGCCAGGTGGTGTCGAAGCGCGTCACAGGGATGGCACCACACGGTACCGGCAGGGCGGTCCCGCCGAGTTGGACGCCTTCCGGATCCTGAGGGAGAAGATCAGGGTGCTGCCGCGTCGAACAGGCTGGCGCGGGCGGCGAGTAGGGCGGCGGCGGCCGCGCGGTGGGCGGCTGGTTCGTCGAGGGGCTCGCCGGTGATGAAGAGTCGGTGGTAGAGCGGGGCGGTGGCCGCCCGGACCAGTTCTACCGGGTCGACGCTGGCGGGGAGTTGGCCCCGTTTCACGGCGCGCGTCACGATTTCGGCGGCCTGCTGGTGGCGGGCGGTGAAGAAGGCGCTGAGTGCCGCCGCGCCGAGGGTGGAGCGGAGGGCCGCGCCGATCAGGGCGGTGGGGGTGGTGCGCAGGTCAGGGTCGGTGAAGGTGGTGTACACCTCGAGGGCCAGCAGTTGGATGTCCTCGTCTACGTTCCCGGTGTCGGGGATCGGCCAGGGTTGGTCGGCGGAGAGCGCGAGTGCGTCGGCGATCAGGCCGTCGACGCCGCCCCAGCGCCGGTACACGGTGGCTTTGTGGACGCCGGCGCGGTGGCAGATCGCGTCGACCGTGAGCTGGTCGTACCCCTTCTCGGTGAGCTCGGCGAGTGTCGCGGTGACCATGTCGGTGCGGACCCGGGCACTTCGCCCGCCGGGCCTGGTGCCTGTCTTCGCGGCCTTCGGATCATTAGGCAAAGTCGACTCCAGTCGCTTTAGGGCTTGCATGCGGGCAGGTGTACTGCCAGAATACTAATGCGACGTAGGTCGCGTTAGTTGTTGCAGTGAAGGAAGGACTCAAGTCATGACCGCGTCGATCCCGAACCCGGAGGCCCTGCACCCGCTGCCCGGGCAGGACCGGGTGGTCCTGCTCCGCCCGCTGGTCACCGACTCGCGGATCGAGGTCGGCGAGTACACCTACTACGACGACCCCGACGGCGCGACGGAGTTCGAACGCCGCAACGTGCTCTACGGCTACGGGCCCGAGCGGCTGGTGATCGGCAAATACTGCGCGATCGCCGCCGGCACCCGCTTCCTGATGGCGGGCGCCGCCCACCCCACCATGGGCGTCTCCACCTTCCCGTTCACCATGTTCGGCGGCAGCTGGACGGAACGGACCCTCGACCTGGTCACCGGCATGCCCAGCCGGGGCGACACCGTGATCGGCAACGACGTCTGGATCGGCTACCAGGCTCTGATCATGCCGGGCGTGCGGATCGGCGACGGCGCGATCGTCGCAGCCGGCGCGGTGGTCACCGCCGACATCGAGCCGTACACCGTGGTCGGCGGCAACCCCGCCCGCCCGATCCGCCGCCGCTACGAGGACGTCGACATCGAGCGGCTGCTCCGGGCGGCGTGGTGGGACTGGCCGGTGGAACTGGTCACGGAGCACCTGCGCACCATCATGGCGGGTACGCCCGCCGAGATCGAGCGGATCGCGAAGGAGGTCACCACATGACCGTGGAGACGCGAATCGACGGCATCGCTGTCCTCGACCACGGCGGGGAAGGGCCTGATGTGGTGCTCCTGCACGGCGCCAACCGCACGGCGCTTGACTGGGAGCCCGTCCGGCCCCACCTGGCCGGCCTGCGGCTGGTCGCCATGGACCTGCGCGGGCACGGACGTTCGGCATCGGCGTCCTCGTACGAATGGGAAGACCACCTGGCCGACGTGGACGCCGTGGTCCGCGCGCTGGGGCTGCGTAGGCCCTGGCTGGTCGGGCACTCTCTGGGCGGCATGATCGCCGTGCGGTACGCGGCGTCGAGGAACTGCGCCGGCGTGGTGGACCTGGACGGCTTCGGCGGCGGGGTGTCCACGCTGTACCCCGGGCTGACACCCCAGGAGGTGCGGGAGCGTCGAGCCGAGCAGATCGCCCTCTATGCCGGTGCCCCGGCGGTGACGGATCCCGGGCAGGCCGAGGCGCAGGCGCGGGCGATGGCCGAGCGCTTCGGATGGGACGCGGACAGCGAGGCGGCGCGTGCGCGGCGCGCCGAAGGGCGTCCTCTTCCAGGTGAACTGCCCGCGCTGATGGCCCCGCTGGAGGGCTACGACCTGTTCGCCGAGGTTCGCGGACTGCGCGTACCGGTGTTGCTCGTCGCAGGCGCGCGTACGCCGGACCTCGACCACCTCCCGCAGCGCGTCAGGGAGTTGACCGAGGCGCTGGTGCGCGGCATCGGACGGGAGCTCGCGGCGTTGCCGGATCGCGTCGGCGCGGTCCGGCTGGAGTCGGCCGGACACATGGTCCATCTCGACGAACCAGCCCGGGTCGGCGAGCTGATCCGAGAGTTCGTGCAGCCGTCCGGGAACTGACTGCGGTCTTGGACAGCCGCTCCTGCGGCATCAGAACAGGTGCCTGCTTTCCCACCCATCCACCCACCGTCGCGGCGGAAACTGCAACCACGGAACGATGAGGTCCCGGACTGCATGGCTGTCCGGAACCTCGTTCGCCCAGGCGAGCAGAGGCGGAGGGTACGAGATTCGAACTCTTGAGGGGTTGCCCCCAACACGCTTTCCAAGCGGGCGGATCGGCTCAGTACCGGTTGTTTTCAGAGAGGTTCTCATCATGAATGAGGAGTCGCCGGCATCTGTGCCTGTGGAGAGAGATACCGACCATGTCCCTGGTTGCGTCCACTAGGGGCCTTCACGTGTGACGCATGTGAAATCAAGGAGCAAACATGCTCGAACTGCGTGAAATCGAATGCCTTATCACTCTCGGCGAGCAGCTCCACTTCGGGCGGACGGGTCGCAAGCTGCGCATCTCGCAGTCGCGGGTCAGCCGCATGCTTCAGGATGCCGAGCAGAAGATCGGTGGCCAGCTCTTCGACCGGACCAGCCGGGAGGTGCGGATGACCGCCCTGGGGAAGCTTCTGATCGACAGACTGCGGCCGCTGTACGGAGAGTTGAACGACGTGTACGCCGATGCCGTCGCCCTGTCGCGCGGCGCTACGGGCACCACGCGGCTGGGGTTCACTGGTGCAGCAGGCGGGGGATACGCGGCTAGGCTGATCCGGGCGGCACGCACGTACGCCCCTGAGTGTCACGTCGTCCTGCGCGAAGTGCCGTGCGGCGACCTCCTGGGGCCGCTGCGACGCGACGAGGTGGACCTACTGGTGGCCCGACTACCCGTGATCGAGGCCGACTTGACGGTCGGTCCGGTGCTCGGCACGGAGCTGCGGGTGCTAGCCGTCGCACTCGACCATCCCCTGGCGAACCGGAGCTTCGTCCGTATCGAGGACATCGCCGACGAGACGGTCTTCCGTCTTGCCAGCACGGCGCCCGACTACTGGCAGGACCACCAGGTGCCGTTGGTGACCCCGGCCGGCCGCACCCTGCGGCTCGGGCAGGAGGTGCAGACCTGCCAGGAGATCCTCTGCCTGACGGCGGCGGGCCAGGGCGTCGCACCGCTGGCCAAGTCGGTGGCGCGCTACTACGCCCAGCCGGATGTCGCCTTCGTCCCCATCCAGGATCTGCCGGCGACGTCTGTCGCCCTGATCTGGCGCACCGCCGAGGAGAACGCGCGTATTCGTGCCCTCGCCTACTGCGGCCGCCAGATCGGAGGCGAACAAGACGTCCTGGAAAGGATGTCGGCCTAGAAGCCGGCCCGGAAGGAGCTGACCACGCCGTCGTCGGTCACGCGGGCCATTTCGGCGAACGTCCCAGCATGGCCAGGATGCGGTCCAGCAGAGGGCCGCCGTCCGGCACCAGGAGGCCGGGCCTGAAGGACGCGCCCGGCTCGCGCCGATTCTGCCCGTCCGGCACTTCCTGCGCGTACGGCAGGACGGCGGCGAGCGTCTCGTCGTCGAAGTGGGCAGGAACGCCCAGGGTGGCGGCGACGTCCCAGCCGTGCACGACGTAGTCGACGAAGTGGAAGCCGATGGCGGTGCGGGCCGGGAACATCTGCCCGCCCCGCACCTCCGGCAGCCAGAACTCGCCGTCGAGCACGCCCTCGCGGGCAAACGCGGCGGTGACGCGTGCCGAGGAGGCCCGGAAGACCCCCGCCGGATCGTCGTCCACGACGCGGTCCGCCCAGACGGAGGCGTCGGTGACGTCCCCGTCGGCGGCGGCCGCGAACCCGTGGTTCTGGCCGGCCATATGGGCCAGGAGTTGCCGGAGCGACCACTGCGCGCAGGGCGTCGGCAGGCCAAGGTGCTCGGGCTCGACCTGCTCGATGATCGCTTCGGTGACCTTCAGTGCCTGGCGGTTGAAGGGACGGATGTCAGTCATCACACTCATCTCGTGTATGGGTCACCTGGGCAGGGAACGGCTCTGGCCCCGGAACTCGGCGATCACCGTGCCGTCGGTTCGGCGGACAGCGACGTCGTAGATGCCGTTCGTACCGAACCGGGAGCGCTCGACGGCCTCGGCGACGAGTTCGTCACCGGCCGAGGCCGGGCGGAGGAACACCACCTGAGCCGCCTGCGCCACGGTGGTCGCGCCCCGCGTGTTGCAGGCGTAGGCGAAGGCCACGTCGGCGAGCAGGAACAGATAGCCGCCGTGGGCCGTGCCGTGGCCGTTGACCATCGCGGGCGGCAGGCGCAGATGGGCGGTGGCGCGGCCCTCCGCGACCGAGTCGATCCTGATGCCGAGCTCCTGGCAGGTCCGGTCCGCGCGGTACATCGCGTCCGCGCGGCTCTCCGGCGTCTCCTCCACCTGATTCCCCCCAGTGGGAATTGACGATGCCTCAGTCAACGTATGCCTGCAGGACCTCGGCCGCGGCACGCTGCCCGGATCGGATGGCGCCCTCCATGAGCCCGAAGAACTCGGTGCTGGTCTCGGTGCCGGCCCAGTGGATGCGGCCGTGCGGCGCGGCCAGGTGCGGACCGAAGGAGACCCAGTCTCCGAGGCCGAACAGCGCCGCGTAGCAGCCCTTGCTGTACTCCTCGCCGATCCAGTCCGTGATGTGGTGGGCGATCGGCTCGGGCAGTTCCGGGAAGAGGCGCCGGGCCTGCGAGACGGCCGTGTCCCGCTGCTCCTCAAGGGTCAGGGCCGTGTACTGACGGGCCTCGCGTCCCGTGACGAACCCGGTTAGGATGCCGACGCCGTCGCCGGGCGGGGAGTCGTCCACCGTGGACAGGAGTGGACCCTCGGCACTCACCGACCAGCCGGAGAGCCCGTGATCGCGCCAGAGCGGGCGCGGGTACACGAGGTGCACCTTGACGGCACAGCCCGGGACGGTGGTGGAGCCGGCGCGGCGGAAGGGCAGCCCCGGACGGTACTCGATGGAGTCGGCGAGCAGCGGGGGCACGGCGATGACGAGGGCGTCGGCCTCGTGGACGCCCCGGTCGGTGTGCACGCGCACCGTGGAGCCGCGCTCCTCGACCACGCGCGCGGGCTCCCCGAGAAGGACCCGGTCCCCCAGCTTGGCGGCGAGCAGTTCGCTCAGCTGATGGGCGCCGCCGTCGACCCGGTCCTCCTGCGCGCCGCCCGCGAACGCGTTGAGATAGCGGATGCCGCCGCCGGACTTCAGATAGAAGGCCATGTGCAGGACGGATACGTCGGCCGGGTCGGCGGCCATCATCTCGCCCAGGAACAGCGGGAAGAACAGCCTGGCGTCGGCGTGGTCGACGTGATGCCCGACCCATTCCGCCGCGCTGATCCGGTCCAGGCGCTCGGCGTCCGGGGTGAGCCACGGAGCGTCGGCGCGGACCAGCCGGGTTACGTCGTCCAGGGCATCGAACAACTGGCCCAGGGCGACGGCGCTCAGGGGCGGGAACCGGCCTTCGCTGCCCTGCGGGCCGCCGCCGAGGGAGAACCTGCTCCGGCCGTCGGTGGTGGTGGGCGTGGTGACCAGGCCGAGCCGGGCAATGAGGGACTTCAGCGTGGTGTGACGCTCGCCGAGGTAGGCGGCGCCCGCATCCGCCCACTGGCCTGGGGCCACCTCGATGCCGTGCGTACGGCCGCCTACCCGGTCGCGGGCCTCCAGCACCGTCACCTGCCGCCCCGCGGCGGCGAGTGCGGTGGCGGCGGTGAGCCCGGCGAGCCCGGCTCCGACGATGAGGGTGGTCATGCGGTCAGGCTCGCAATCAGCTCGGCCACGCTCCGTGGCGTGGGGGATTTCAGGAAATCGGTGATGGTCAGCTCGGGGCCGAGGTCGCGAGCGATGGCGCTGATCACCCGGGTGGCGAGCAGGGAGTCCCCGCCCAGGTCGAAGAAGTCGGACTCGGCCTGCACGGCATCCGTGTCCAGGACACGCCGATAGATCGCGGCCACCTGTTCGATCGTGCTGGCCTCTGCGGCGGGCATATGTGTTCTCCTCGTGTTCGCCGGCTCAGGCGCCGGTGGCGTAGCGGTGGTGGGTGCGGCGACGGTCGACCTTGCCGCTCGCGGTGTGGACCAGCTCCGGTACCACGGTGATGCGGTTCGGCCTCAGGTGGCTGGGGCTGTGCCGACGCAGATGGACGTGGAGTTCGGCCACGAGATCGGCGCTGTCTGCTTGGCGGCTCGGCGTCACATAGGCGACCACGATGGTGTGATCACCTGCGGGCACGCCGGTGGCAGCGGCGGACGCGACGGCGGCGTGGGCGCAGAGCTGGGCCTCCACCTCGGCCGGGTCGACGCGGATCCCGCGGACCTTGATCTGGTCGTCGAGCCGCCCTTCGTGGTGCAGTTCGCCGTCGGCTGTGCGCCGGACCCGGTCACCGGTGCGGAAGAACCGCCCGCACGCGAGGACGGGAAAGCGCTCCGCGGTGGCCTCCGGGAGGTCTAGGTAGCCGAGAGCCAGGGCGGGCCCGCCGATGAGGAGTTCACCCTCTTCTCCGATCAGCTCCTGCACGTGCGGCAGAGCCCGGCCGATCGGGGCGGAGCCGTCGCCGCGCGGCCGTGCGCCCGGGCCGTGCAGGTCGGCGACGTGCGTGACCAGGGTGGTCTCCGTGCAGCCGTAGGTGTTGACGAGCCGGATCCGGTCGGTGCCCGGCAGGCTGCGCCAGTTGTCGAGCCGGGCTCTGCTCGTCGCCTCGCCGCCGATGACGACCGTACGGATGCTCTCGGGCAACGCGATGCCGGCGGCCTCCACCATGTGGTGGATCAGCTCGTGCCAGAAGGCCGTGGGCAGGTCGAGCACGCTGACACCGAGGCGGTCGAGCATGCGCAGGAACCGGGGCATGGAACCCGCATAGGCGTCGTCGTCGAAGACTAGGGTCGCACCGCGGGTGAGGGCGGGCAGGATCTCCTCGAACGAGGTGTCCCAGTTCAACGAGGCGAACTGGAGCACCCGATCGCCGGGGCGGACGTCCAGCAGCCCGGCCAGGGAGTCGACGGCGGCGGCGATGGCCGCCCGAGGAGTCACCACCGGCTTCGGCTTTCCGGTGGAGCCGGAGGTGAACAGGACATAGGCCGGGTGGTCCGGCTGCGGCGGTACGAGGTGACCTTCCGGTTCCGAGGCGCCGCGGACGTCGGGGAGTTCGGGGCCGAGGACGGGCGGGCCGAACCGCTCCGGGTCCGGCCGCACGGCCAGCACGGTCCGGCACCCCGCCGTCTCGGTCAAGATCTTCTTGCGGTCGGCTGAGAATCTCGGGTCGATGGGGCAGTAGGTGCCACCGGCGGCGAGAACGCCGAGGAGTGCGGCGACGGTGTCCGCGCTGCGGTCGGTGAGCACGCCGACGGTGCCCGGCCGGGGGCCGAGGGCGGCGGCCACACGGTGGACGCGGGCGCGCAGATCGCCGTAGGTCGAGGGGCCGGTGCCGTCGATCACGGCGACGCTGTCCGGGTGCCGCTCGGCGGTGCGCAGGAAGAGATCGAGGACGTCCGGGGCGTTTTCAGGCATGGTGAGTCTCCGGTGGTCGGTGCCGATCGGCGTCGGTGGCGCGGGCGGTCGGACGGGTGTGCCGTGGGCCGGACGGCACGGTGCCAGGCACCTCGGTGGCCGCCCCCTTCTCCCGGCGTTCCTGGACGAGGAGTCCGGCACAGGCCGCGACGGCCAGGACCATGACCGAGACGCTGTACACGGTGGTGGTCGGGCCGAGCCCGAACTTCTGCACGGCGAGCCCCGCGATCACCGCAGGCACACTGAAACCCAGGTAGCACACGACGTACATGCTGGCCATGAGTCCGGCGCGCTCGTCGGGCTGGGCCAGAGGCGCGATCGTCTGGAAGGCGCCGAGGAAGCCGGTGCCGAATCCGTAACCGGCGATGACGATGCCGACGAAGAAGAGCGCCGTGGAGGGCAGCGCGAGCGCGCCGAGCGTGGTGCCGATGCCGACGAGGAAGGCCACGAAACCGAGCGCCATGGTGCGCCGCGGCGGCTGGTTGCGGCGCAGCAGCGAGCCCAGGGCCCCCGATCCCGTCTGGGCGAAGATGACGAGTCCGCCGACGAGGTGGCCACCGAGGTGGAGCGTACGAGCCGCGATGGACGGGCCGACCGACATGTACAGCCCGCCGACCGCCCAGACCGCGAACAGGGAGGGCGCCACGGTGAGGAACAGCGGGCGGATCCGGCGTGGCACCGCCATCCGCGGTACCAGCGACGCCGCCGTGCCGGGCCGTCCGGGGGAGGTCTCCGGCAGCAGTGGGACGACGAGCGCCGCGAGCGCGAACCCCACCAGGAGCAGCGCGTAGACCATGGTTTTCGGCGCGGGCGCGTACTGGACGAGGAGCCCGGAGCCTAGGGCGCCGAGGGCCAGGCCGACGATGGGCGCCAGGCTGTTGACCAGCGGGCCGAGGCGGGGCCGGTTCGGGGGCTGGAGGTCGAGGAGGGCCGAGCTGGTCGCCCCGGTCGCGGCGCCTGTGGCAAGGCCTTGCGCGGCGCGCGCCGCGAGGAGCGGGCCGACGCCGTCGGCGGTGATGAACAACAGCATGCTCACCACCTCGACGACCAGGGCCGCCCCCAGGACCTTGCGGCGGCCGATGTGGTCGGAGAGCTTGCCCACCATCAGCAGCGCCACGAGCAGCGCGATCGCGTACATCGCGAAGATCGCGGTCAGCATGCCGGCGGAGAACCTCCACTCGGCCTGGTACACGCCGTACAGCGGCGAGGGCGCGCTCGACGCGAAGAGCAACAGGCACTGGACCGTGGCGATCAACCAGAAGGAGGAGCCTCGGGAGAGCCCGGGGCGTCGGGATGTGTGGCTCATGAGGTTTCCTCCCGTGCCTGGCGGGTCAGTACGCGGGTCACCAGGTCCTCGGCCGCACCGAGATACCCCTCGGGAGCCAGCAACTGCTCCACATCGGCGGGCAGATGGCCGCGCAGCTCCGGGTGTTCGTCCAGCGCCTCGGCGAAGGTGACCTCGCCGTTGGCGGCCCGCTGTGCGCACCCGGCCAGGACACGCTTGCTCTCCGCCTTGCCCAGCCGCGAAGCGAGTACCGCGTTCAGGCGCTCGGCGACGACGGCACCTTCGGTCAGCTCCAGGTTGCGCCGCATGCGGGCCGGCAACACCTCCAGGCCTTCTGCGAGTTCGGCGGCCGTCAGCGCGGCCCCCGCCGTGAGCCGCAGCGCCTCCCGCAGCGGCTGCCATTCCGCGTGCCAGGCACCGGGCGCCCGCTCGTCCTCGGCCAGCATGCACTGGGCCAGCACCGCGCTGTGCAGAGGGACCTGGCGGGCGGCCGACACGACCAGGGTGGCGAGCACGGGGTTGCGCTTCTGGGGCATCGCGGAGGAGACGCCGCGGCCCTCGGCGGTGGGCTCGACGACCTCCATGATCTCGGTCCTGGACAGCGTCTGGACGTCCAGGGCGAACTTTCCGAGCACCCCGGTGACCTGGCTCAGTGTCCCGCCGATGGTGCACAGCGGGGTGCGCAGACTGTGCCAGGGCACCGAGGGTTCGACGAGGCCCAGCTCGGCGGCGAAGTGCTTGGCGAGTTCGAGACCGTGCCCGCGCCGGCCGGCCGCGGTGTCGCGCGCGTACTCCTCGTATGCCGCCAATGTCCCGGCGGCGCCGCCGAGTTGAGCCGGAAGGGAGGCCGCGGTCTGGCGCACTCTGAGGGCCGCGTCGAGTACGGAGTCCAGCCAGCCGGCCGCCTTGAGGCCGAACGTGGTGGGCACCGCGTGCTGGGCGAGTGTGCGCGCGGCCATCGGCGTTGCGCGGTGCCGCCTGGCCAGGACAGCGAGCGCGGCGGCCACACGGGACAGGTCCTGGCCGATGACCTCCAGGGTGTGGCCGACGAGCAGCATGGCTGCCGAGTCCAGGATGTCCTGGCTGGTGGAGCCCAGGTGGACATGGTCGGCGGCGGCGGGCGCCACCTCCCTGACGGCCGCCGTGAGTTCCTGCACCAGGACGACGACGGGGTTGGCGGCACCGCGGGAGCGCTCCGCGAGCATCGGCGCGTCGATCCGCAGACCACGGGCGACCTCTGTGATGACCTTGGCCGACCTCGTCGGAATCACCCCGAGCTGTGCCTGCGCGCGGGCCAGCGCTCCCTCGACCTCCAGCATGGCGTCGATCCATGTCTCCTCGCTGAGGTCCGCGGCGGCCCGGCTGCCGGCCCAGACCGGGCTGAGCATGCCGGAGTCCGTCCCGGCTGCTCTTTCGTGTGGGGGGAGGTGAGCAGGCACAAGTGTCTTCCTCTCTCTTTTTCTCGGTGCCGGAGGCCGGTCACCAGCCGGCGCCGACCAGGGCGGCGGTCCGGCGGCGCTGTTCCAGGTCGACGGTGAGGCACTCGCGCGCGATCGCGTCGGCGTCGCCGAGGATCACGGAGTCGACCCCGGGCCGGATACCCGCCGCCGTGGCCCAGTGCGCCGCCTCGGTCGGCACGCCGTACGCGAAGCGGTAGGGGTGCGGCTGCCCCGCCGCGTCCACCAGACGGTTGGGACGCGGAGTGACGGCCAGTCCGCCGGTCTCCACATGCCCGTCCGTGCCGGTGGGGATGAGGTAGGGGCGGCAGGCCCCGCGCTGGACCAGTTCCCGCAGGAGGGGGTCGGTGGTGCGCCGGATGTCGAAGTCGGGTAGCCGAGCCTCGATGAGCGAGGTCACCAGCCGCCCGGGCCCTGGGACCGCGCCGGAGCTGACGACGAAGCCGTCCGGTGCGGCCGTGACCTGCATACCCGGCCCCACCATTTCCACGACGCCCGCCTCGATCAGCGCGATCAGCTCCTCGATCCTGCTGAGCGGTGGTCCGATCGACACGAAGGCGTTGAGCGGCGTGTACCAGGACTGCAGCCCGTCCCGGTAGGACTCGCCTGTGATCCCTGCGTGGTCCACCGCCAGACGCACCTCGTTGCGCAGGTCACGCAATACGTCGAGGGCGGCCTTCAGGGGACTTCCCACGTTGCCGTCCCGAGCCTCCGCCACGTCCCGTCGCAGGTAGCCGAGGAGCCAGTGCTGGTACTCGGCAGGGTCGGCGAAGAAGCGATCGCCGTACGGACGGGCGATACGGTCCCAGTCCCAGTGCTCGCCCGGCCCGATCCCGTAACGCCTCAACGCTTCCTCGTCCTTGAGGCGGCTGACCGGCAGCGTGGTGTACTCGGCCAGGAACGCCTTGGCATCGCCGGGGCCCAGCCGCCGGGAGATGAGCGTCGCGTAGTAAACCGCAGTGACCTCGCGGTCGATCAGCGGCCAGATGTGTCGCTGGAAGTCCACCTGTTCGCCGTTCTGACGCCGTTCGCGCAGGGCGGCGATCCGCGCGGGAGTCAGGACGGCGGGCATGTGCCGGCCGAAGGGTCCCTTCTGGTTCTCGCCCCGCGCGTGGTACGGGACGCCGCGCCGGGACCCGGCGAGGATCCTGGGCTCCTTGCCGGACGGCCGGTAGTGCAGCGTGTCGTCCGCACGGTGGAACTCCCCGCCCCGGCCCACGGTCAACAGGGCCATCACATCGAAGAAGTTGAGCCCGAGCCCGCGCAGTGCGACCTGCTCACCAGGGCCGACGAAGGCCAGATCGGCCTCCGCCGGGTTGCCGGGCGACAGATAGCCGAGGCCGTGGGCACGGGCGTGCTTGCGCAGCGCCGACAACTCCGTGCCGACAGGCACCGGCATGTCCGCGTGGCCCTGCGCGAGCACGACGCAGTCCAGGAGGAGGCCGGTTCCGTCGTCCAGGGTGAGGACCTGCGCACTCGTCTCGGTCTCCGTGAGCCGCACCGCACGGTTGCGGTGCAGCCGGACGGAGATGTGCTGCGGTGCGGCGCCGACCAGGTGGTCCACCACCCACGCGAGGTAGTGGCCGTAGAAGGCCCGGGACGGATAGGTGTCCGGGCCGAGGTCCGCCGCCTCGTCGCGCACGCGGTCCGGCACCGTTCCCGAAGGCGCCGCCGGAACCACGGACTTGGCCCACTCGTACAGGCTCGGCCCGGGGCTGATCGGCCCCTCGCAGGTGACGCTCGGATCGGTGAACATGGTGACCTGCGAGGCCACGGTGTTCATGAGGAGTTCCGCCGGCTGTACGGTGTGCCAGACCCGGCCTCCGGTCCCGAGATACGGGTCCACCACGTGGATCACAGTCGGCTGCCCGGACTCCGCGCCGTTCGCGCACAGGCGCTCGACCACGGAGAGTCCGCGCGGCCCCGCGCCGATCACACCGACGGTTCTGGTCCGCTTGTCGTATTCCACTGCTCTCCCGTCCACTCCCCCGTTCGTCTCCTTCAGGCGGCCGAACCGTCGGCGAGGGCGGCGGCGTACCGCGTACGGAGCTCGCGCTTGAGGACCTTGCCGGTCGGGCCGGTCGGGTAGTCGCTCTCGCTCTCGGCTGTGAACATCGCCGCCAGAGAGTGCAGTCCGGCCGCCTCCAACTGCCGGTTGGCGGCGTCGAGAATCTCCTTGGGGTCGCTCAGCGGGCTGTCGGTCTGCAACCTGACGACGGCGACGGGCAGGTGCCCGTCGCCCGAGGGGCCGGGCACTCCGACCACCGCGCAGTCTTGGACCAGCTCGGCACAGTCGGCGATCAGCACCTCCTCGAGGCGCAGGCTGTACGCGGGCCCGTCGGCGGTGTGGATGACGTCGGCCGTCCGGTCCAGGTGGTAGTAGCGGCCGTCGGGCTTGCGCAGCGCCACGTCGCCGGTCAGCCAGTAGCCGGCCAGCTCGAAGCTCTTGGTGAGTGCGAGGTCGTTCCAGTAGCCGGGCGTGCGGGTCGGTGTCTTCACCGCCAGGTGTCCCACCGTCCCGTCCGGCACCTCGTTGCCGTCGTCGTCCAGAACCGCGGCCTTCTCCACCACTTCGACTGGCAGCCCGACACAGCGGTCGTCGCGTCCCGACTCCGGGGTGGTGACCTGGCCGAACAGCGCCATGCCCATCTCGGACGAGCCGAGACCGTCGATGAACCGGGAACCGGGCAGGACTGCGGTCCCGGTATCACCCTTCGGCAGCAGCCACGGCTGGATCAGCCCGGCCGGCCGCTCGCCCAGGCCGACCAGGCGCCGGATGTGCCCGTAGTGCGCCCCGTCCCCGGTGTTGAACCAGGTATGCACCTTCGCGGCCGCCTTCACCGGCAGCTCACCGGTGGCCAGTTGGACGAGGGTGCGCGGGAACGAGGCGACCATGGTCGGCTGGAAGGCCTCCATCACCGGTTCCACGGCGCTGCGCCGCCAGTCGCCCATGGTCAGGGTGGGCAGGCCGAGCAGGATCGTGGTCAGCAGATAGCTGAGGCCACCGGCATGGGTGTGCGGCATCAGGGACAGCAGCCGGTCGTCCGGTTCCGCGGGGAAACGGACCATCCGGGTCTCCTTGCCGACCCAGAACTGGCGGTGCGCCACCTGCGTGGACTTGGGGGTGCCGGTGGTGCCCGAGGAGTGGATGAGCGCGATCACCTCGTCGGCGGTGTGGCGGTACGGGTACTGCTCGGGCAGCGCGCCGGACTCCTGGTCGTGGGCGCGGATCTCGGAGCTGGGGACGATGAAGCGCGGGCGCTGCTGTCCCGGGTGGTAGGTGGCGCTGATCAGCCGTGGGTCGTCCGCCACCACCCCGGCGACCCCGACGTGGTCAAGGTAGCGCCGGGCCGTCGCGACCGGCATCGCGTCGTTGACCAGCGCGGGGATGGCGCCAAGCGCGGTGAGCGCCAGGAAGTGCAGAATCGGCTGGAGCCCTTCGGCGATGTACAGCGCCACGGGCTGGCCCGGCCGGACGCCGTTGGACCAGTACCAGCGGGCGTACTGGTCGCGGATCTCCGCCAGTTCGTGCAGGCTGTAGCCGCGCAGCGCTACATGGCCGCGCTCGTCGAGACGGTGGTCGTAGACCAGCGGCCCGTCGAGGTTGGGGTTGTGCCGCAGGGCGTACTCGAGGAAGTTTCCGGCACCCAGGTCCGGGTCGTTCATGAACCTCTCGCGTACGGCCAACGGCGCGATGGGACTGTTGTCGGTCACTCTGTCTCCCCCTGGGTGATGCCGACGGAAAGGGTGGCCGCGTCCACGGACTCCTCCGGAGGCCAGCCGTGCTGGCGCCACCACTCCTGTCCTTCGGGCTTGAGCGTCTGGATGGGGTCGTAGTATTCGTGGGTCTTCGCGAGTGCGTACGGATCGTCGCGCTCGATCGAGGTGAAGAAGTTCTTGGTCCAGTACGAGATGCCGTGCTCGCGGTCGTAGTGGTCGACCTGGTGGACCCAGCGCTTGCCGACGAACGGTACGTCGCAGACCAGACGCGGCGTCGCGAAGCCCGGCAGGTACCCCATGATCGCCTGCTGCAGCTCTTGGGCCTGGCCCAGAGAGACACGCCAGTGCTCGGCGTTCGGGATCATGTCGCAGAGGTAGAAGTAGTACGGCATGATGCCGGCGCCGTCGAGCAGCGCGAAGCACAGGTCGAGCAGCTTGTGCGGGGCGTCGTTGACTTTGCGCATCAGCACGCCCTGGTTTCGGACGTCGTGCACGCCCAGCTCGAACAGCCTCCGGGCCGCGTCGGCGTTGAGCCGGGTGACCTGCTGGGCGGTGTTGACGTGCGTGTGCACGGCCAGACTCACCTCACGCTTCCGCGCGGTCTCGGCGAGGCCGCCGACGGTGCGGCGGGCCTCGTCGGAGAGCCAGTGCTGCGGAAGGTCCATCAGCGCCTTCGACGCCAGCCGGATATCCCGTATGTGGTCCAGTTCGAGAAGCGCCGAGACGAAGGAATTCAGGCGCGGCCAGGGGACGTTGGCGACGTCTCCGCCGGATACCACGACATCGCGCACCGTGGGGGTACGGCGAAGATAGTCGAGCATCTCCTCGTAGCGGTCCGGCTGTTTCGCCGAGAATTTGAGTTTCGAGACCTGCGGAGTGGAATTGCCGACCAGGTCCATGCGGGTGCAGTGTCCGCAGTACTGGGGGCAGGTGGACACCAGTTCTGCGAGCACCTTGGTCGGGTATCGATGAGTCAGGCCTTCCGCGGCCCACATCTCGGCCTCATGGAGCGAGTCCCGGGAGGCATACGGATGGGACGGCCACTCGGCGTCGCGGTCGGAGAAGACCGGCAGCATGTGGTGACGTACCGGGTCGGCATACATGGCCTCGGTGGTCGGCACGGCGTCCGGCACCATCATGCTCAGCACATAGGGCGGCAGGAGCAGGGACATCGTGGCCCGCTCCGCCTGGTCCCGCTCCAGATCGCGGTAGAAGCCCTCGGAGAGCAGGTCGCCGTAGACCGCCTTGAGTTGCCGTACATTCCTGACGCAGTGAACGCGCTGCCACTGCGGGTCGCGCCATTGCTGGGGGGTTACCTGACGCCACCCGGGTATACGGTGCCAGTCGGGTTCGGTCAATTCCTTGCGTCGATATGAATAGGGCTGGTGAGGCATGCTTTCCCCGTGAGAATAAGGGTGGAGAGCCCAAACGGGGGAGCCGCGAATTCGCCCAGGTGGAACGGAACACCTCGGCCCCCGTGTTTCAGGCGTATGTCCTGCCGCTCACCAGGATCCTCACGCAGGTTCATGAGGTGATCAAGCGTGATATCCGCATCGCGCGATGCGTCTGGAGAATCGTCACAGGTGAGAAGCGGCGCCGTCGCATGGCGATTCATTGCGTGTTCATTTCTGCCGGGCTGGCGGGTGACATGCCGTCTCAGGCCGCACCGCCGCTGAACCGGGAGGTGTCGCTCCCCGGCCACTGAGGGGAGGGCGCCTCGCGGCGTGCGGAGTAGGGAGCCTTTCATGCTGGTGTACGAGTCGGTGTCCACCGTCGACCTCGGTGAGGACGGCTACATCTTCGGGTTCGCCGAGCACGACGGTTACCCGGCCCACATGCCGTACGGCTGGCGCTGCGGACCCGTCGACGACTCCAGCGTCGTGGTGATGACGACCACCGACACGGGCCCCTTGCAGATGACCGTCCATGTCCATGCCCCCCGAACCGCAAACCGGAAGCCAGTGGGAGCCCGTGGAAGAGGTGAGCCTGCTGTGCGACGGCGAGCCCGTCCACCTGGAACTCCTCGACCCTGGCGACGTCGCGGAGGCATGGCCCGAGAACGAGCCCGCCATCCGGATGCCGGCCTCACCTGGCACACTGCGGTGGGTGAGGATGCGGATGTACTGCAGCGCGGACGACTGCGAGCCCGGCATCGGGGATCGCGGCGAACGCCACCTGATCCAGCTGTGGCTCGCCCCGCCCACCGACCCCGTACACCCGCCCATCAGCGACGAAGACCGCCAGGCACGCACCGAGTACGCCACCGCCCTGGCACGCCCGACCGAGGGGTACGTGGTCGAGTACACGGTGCATCTGTCGGGCGACGACCTGGGCGGCTCTTGAAGGCTGTCGGTGACGCCTTCTTCGTTTGGTACAGGGCCGGGATCACGAGTCACTGCCCGTCGCCCGGTGGGGCAGTACAGCGTCGGCTGGCAGGAACGTGGCCATGGCGAGTCAACTACCGGCGGGCCAGGTTAAGTTGTCGGGATCTTCCTCGGCATGCAGGCGGGTGTCGAGATCGCTCGCCCATGCGAGGGCCCAGTCGCGCAGGTCCGCGACCTGGTGAGGGCTGGGCCGTAGCCGGTGTAGTCGGCGTCGTCCCACCATTCCGCGCCGGCGAGGCGGTCGCGCAGGTCGCTGAGGCTGAACTCGGTGCGGGCGTGGCGGCGGCCGATTCTCTCCAGGTCGGCGATGGTGGCGGGATGCGGCGTGGACGTCGATGAGGTCGCGGACCGCGCCTCGCTCGGCCAGGGCCCGGACCGTGGTGCCGATCACGTCGTCGAGGGCGGGTCTGTCAAACGAGAGGCTCTGGCCCGTAGTCGGTGGTGACGCCGAGTAGTGGTCAGGGCAGAAGGATTCGGTGGCTGAGGAGGCCGAATCCGGCGACCGTGCATCTGTCGCATGATCCTCTTGGTGCGGGTGTTGACGCCTTCGGTGCGGCCGTTGTGGTAAGGCAAGGTGAGGCCGGCGTTCACGGCGGACCTATCGATTTCGAGACCGTTGGTGAAGCTGCGCAGGTGAGGCAGGTCGATGGCTCGGGCGGTCGTGATCCACTCGGTGAGTCTCACATCGTTGCCCTCGGCCGGTTTCAGCAGGGTGGCGAAGCCGCGTACAAGATCGGCGAGTGCGGTCATCTCCGGGCAGGCCGCAGCGATCTTCTCGAGCAGGGTCGTTTCCTTCGGGCGCAGGTTCTCAGGGTCGGTGAGCAGGAGGCGGCTGGCGTGGCGTGGGGTGGTGACGGGGCGGTCGCCTTCGGCGCAGCCCTGGTTGAGTTAGCGGACCAGCAGGTTGGCGCTGCCGGTGTAGCCCAACTCCCGGATCTCTTCGAGGAGGTGGGTGACCGGGACGGCGGGTTCCTCGACGCGGCGCTGGCACAGGTGCTCGCGGTAGGGGCCGACGAGGGTGGGCCGGTAGACGGGGGCGATACGCAGGGCCTGGGGTTCGGGCATGCGGGCGTAGCGTTTGACGGTGTTCAGGGCCAGGCTGAGGCGGCGGGAGCAGTCGAGGAGGCTGACGCCCTGGCCGTGATGAGGATCTCTGGATTCGGGTCTGGGCGGAATTTCGTGATGGTCACGATCGCAGCAGCGGGCTACGGTCACCGGCCCGCGGTGCTCGACTGGCGCCTGGACCCGGTGGTGCGGATCTCCGCCGCCCGGGAGGGAGTGGCGGAGACCCAGCTCGCCACCCGACATCGTCGCGTGGGATCAGCGTGCGGCCACGAGGGCGTCATCGAAGTGGTCGTTGGTCCGGCAGCCCAGGTTCTCGTAAGTGTTGACCTTGGTCTCCGGGTCGGTCCTGAGGAGGCGGTATTTGCAGGCGCTCTTGATGTAGCTGCCTTTGATGCCGCCGGGGAAGTCGATCTCCTTGTTCCAGAGGTATGGGGACTGGTAGCCGTTGAAGTGGGCGGTGGCGTTTACGTCAATGCCGCCCGGGGCCTCGATCTCGTACACCCACCCCGTCTTCGCCGCGCCGTACGTGGCAAACTTCTCTGCGACCCACTTTTCGCAACTGGTGCTGACGTGCGCGGTGTTCTGGCCACCGCCCTTGACGATGTACTCAGCGAGCGGGGTGAGCGTCTCGCCGCGCGGAGTGAAGCCGTCCTGGAAGAGCTGCTGTACGTTCTCCCGGGTATCGCCCCGCCAGAGCGTGTTGGCGTCGTCGCGCCACTGCCAGTTCTCATCAGCCGCGGTGTGCCGCACGGCCGGGGCGATGGAGGGGGAGGTGGTGGTGCGCCACCAGTCGGACGGGTGGAACCGGCCGACCGGCCCGCAGGGCCCGGTGTCAGGGGTCGGAGCCTTCGCCGTGGTAGTGCGGTGGACGGTTGCGCTGGCAGGGGCAGCGACGGTCAGCGAAGCGGTGGCGAGGGTGGCGGAGGCGAGAACGCCCAGAGCTGCCTTCAACATGGTGAGCCCATCAGCTGATCAACAGGACGGGCCCTTTTATATCGGCGTACTGATCAAGAGCCGGCTGGAACGGATGCCGAGTCACCCTCACGGGTAAACAGTCATACCGCCCCGCCGGCCGGTGACCTGGCCGTTCCATTACGAGAGGGG
>NZ_KQ948234.1:0-24977 GCF_001514035.1 Streptomyces yokosukanensis
GAACGTCGAGGGGGCCGGAAGCGCCTAGGGCCTGTCCGATGAGTCGCCAACATCGGAATTTGCCGAGGTAGGGGTCTCGTTCGGGTGACATCCCGCATGCGGGACCGTTTCTGCTGGTCATGACTCTCGCATGGCCACCGAGCTGCTGGTGGCGAACTGCCGTTACTGGCGAGGCGGCATGCTCTTTCCGAAAGGATCATTCATGGGTGACACGCTGCACGTGGGCGATGAACTCGGACTCGGTCAATCCCTGTATGGCGGTGCCTACACGCTGACGTTGCAGGACGACGGCAACCTGGTGCTCTCCGAGCCGGACGGCGTTGTGTGGGCGACCAACACCCACGAGCAGGGGGTCCAGCGGGCCGTGCTCCAGGAGGACGGCAACTTCGTGCTCTACAAGGACGACGGCGCGGTGTGGGCTACCGACACCAACGGCAAGGACGTCGACCGGCTGGTCGTGCAGGCCGACCGTAACGTGGTGCTGTACGGCAAGGACGGCGCTCCTCTGTGGGCGTCGGACACCAGGACCGACGACCCGATCGTCGCCGAGGAGTCGGCTGCGGCCTCGCCCGCCCCCGAGGCGCGCACCTACACCGTCGAACCCGGCGACACCCTGTGGGCCGTCGCCGAACGCTTCTACGGTGATGGCAACCGCTACCGCGACATTGCCGCCGCCAGCGGTATCGACAACCCGGACGTGGTGAACGTCGGCCAGGCGCTGACGATTCCGTGACCCGGCGCTCCCGCGGCGGGTAGAAGGCACCAGGCGCTAGGTGTTGCTGGCCATGACGTTGGTGACGCCCACGTGGAGGCGCGAGACCGGAGGACGGTTACTGGCGGCGGTGTGAGGCCGGTGGTAGTTGTAGTGGACGTTCCAGACCGCGATCGCCCGCGCCCGTTCTGCTTCAGAGGACCACTGCCTGGCATACAGGAGTTCTTCAGCGAGGATGCGCTGGTAGCGCTCGACCTTGCCGTTGTGGCGGGGCGTGTACGGCTTGGTCCGCTGATGGCGGGAGGCCCACGGGATGAGGGAGCGCTCGAAGATCGCGGCGCGGTAGTTCGCGCCGTTGTCGGTGACCACGCGCACGACCCGGTGGATGCCGTGGGCGGCGAAGAAAGCGCGGGCCCGGCTGAGAAACGCCACGGTGGTGGCGGCCTTTTCGTCGGCAAGGGGCTCGGTATAGGCCAGGCGGGAGAATCCGTCGACGGCAGAGTGCAGGTAGACGTACCCGCCCTTGGCCCCACCGGTCTTTGCGCGCTGTGCAGCCCTGGCCTGTTCGGAGCCGCGTCCGTGGGCCCGCCACCCGCCGCCGTCGGGGATACGCCCGACCTTCTTGACGTCCAGGTGGACCATGTGGCCCGGGTAGCGGGCCACGATCCGTTTCGGACGCCTGTTGGTCGAGCCGTCGGGGTCGAGGAAGCGGCGCTGGTTGATGCCCAGGCGCGCCAGCCACCGGCCTACGGTGCGTTCGCTGATCCGCACGCCTTGGCTCGCGAGTTCAAGGGTGATCCGGCGGGCGGACCACTTGTTGTCCCGCCGCAGCTGCTCGATCCGTTCGACGACATCGGGCGGGATCTGGGTCGGTGAAGACCGCGGGACGCTCGGACGGTCCTGCAGCCCGACTTCGCCGTGCGTGTCGTACCGGTTCTTCCACTTGGACAGACAGGCGCGGGAGACACCCGCCTCGGCGGCGACGTGCGCGATCGGACGGGTGCGGCAGCGCTCCACAAGCCGTCGGCGTCCCTCGATGTTCAAGCGCGCGTTCGCATGTGTCACCGCAGCACCTCCGTGTTCCGGCCGGCCGTGATGACGGTGCGGAGGGGGAATGCGATGAGCAGCGCGACCGCGACGAGAAGCCCGCCTGTCCAGAGCGGTCCGAGAGCCCCGGCTTCGGTGCCGAGCGTGGCTGCAGCGACGACGGGGCCGACGGCGGCGCCCACGTTCAGCGCCGCCGTCGCATACGAGCCGGCCATCGTGGGGGCTCCCGCGGCCTCGTAGAGGACCCGTGTGATCAGCGTGCTGCCCAGCGCGAACGACAGCGCGCCCTGCACGAAGACGAGGGTGAACAGGGCGGCGGGCTCGTTGGCCAGCACCGCCAGAGCGGGCCAGCCGATGAGCAGCAACGGACCGGCGATCGCGATGACCGGGCCGGGACTTCGGTCGGACAGTCGTCCGGCGACGGTGACGCCCACGAAGGAACCGGCACCGAAGACCACCAGAGCGACAGAGATCCACAACTTGCCCAGCCCGGCGCTGTCGGTCACCACGGGGGCAAGGAAGGTGAGGCTGCCGAAGGTTGCCGCGTTCACCAGCGCGCCGAGCAGCATCACCAGGATCAACCGTGGCCGGGCGAGCTGGGCGAGCTCCGCTCGCAACGCCGGCCTGCCGGTCGCCTCGTCCTCGTCACGTCCTGCGGGGATGCCTTTCAGGATGCCGAGAGCGGCAGGCAGGCAGAGAGCGGCGACTGCCCAGAAGGTGGCCCGCCAGCCGAGTGCCGTGCCGAGCACTGACCCACCGGGGACACCGGCGATCGTGGCCACCGTCGTGCCCGACAGCAGGACGGCCAGTGCGCGTCCCTTCCTGTCGGGTGAGACCAGAGTGGCCGCAGCCGTCAGAGCGACGGCTAGGAACCCCGCGTTCGCGACTGCGGCGACGACTCGGGTAGCGAACAGGATGGGGAAGCTCGTGGTGACGGCGCCCAAGGCGTGAGTTGCCGCGAAAACGAGGACGAACCCGAGAAGGGCCGGGCGCCTGGGCCAGTTCCGGGCAAGCGCGGCCACCAGGGGTGCGCCGACGATCATGCCGATCGCGAAGGCCGAGGTGAGCACGCCTGCTGTCCCGACGGTGACGTCGAAATCCGAGGCGATGTCCGGCAAGAGGCCGGCGAGCATGAACTCCGAGGTGCCCATGGCGAAGACCGCCATGGCAAGCAGGTACAGCGGGAGAGGCATCGAGTGGCTCCGAGGTGAGGAGAGGCACGAGAAGGTCATCTCGTCACCGCGGCCAGCCCCGAGCGCAAACTCGTCCCACCACAGAAAGCGGTGCGACGACAGGGCTACGAGCTCAGTGGTTCAGGGGGCTGACGGCGTGACCGAAAGCCCCCACCTTGTCTGACTCAGGACTCGACATGGCCCGCACGCTACCCGACCGACGCACGTCGAAGCATCCTGCTTTCCCAGACATCGGCCTGCGTCACCAACGTCCTGTCCCGCAACAGCTAGGTAGGGCCTGTCCGGCAGATCATGTTCTATGGGTTCCACCGATCGGGCGATGGTTTCACCGGGGCTCCTGCGCCGCCACAGAGCGGCTGGTTCTTTTGCAACGATGGGTCGTGGCCGTGTAGGTCCTTTCCGAGAGTGCGCGGGCGTGATGGGAGCCTCATGCAGGGGGCTCCCGTCCACACTCTGCTCTGGAGGCTCACGACCGGAGCCAGAGCCGGATGGCGGCGAGGGCGAGGGTGCCGTGAAAGACGTAGGCCCGCTTCTCGTAGCGGGTCGCCACGGCACGGAATGCCTTGAGCGCCAGGACGGTGCGTTCCACCTCGTTGCGGCGCGCGTACCGTTCGCGGTCAAAGCCGGTAGGGCGGCTGCCCCGGCGCCGACGGTTGGCCTGCTGGGACCTCGGTTCGGGGATGGTGTGCTTGATTTGGCGCCTACGCAGGTATCGCCGGTTGCGGCGGGAGGAGTACGCCCGGTCGCCGCCGAGATGATCGGGGCGGGTCCGGGGATGACCACCGGCCGGTCGTGGGACGCGGATACGCTCCAGGACGGGAATCATCTGCGGGGCGTCGCCCCACTGGCCCGGCGTGAGCAGCAGGGCCAGCGGACGGCACTTGCCGTCACCCGCCAGGTGGATCTTCGTCGTCCAGCCACCCCGGGACCGGCCCAGAGCCTCGTCGTCACGGTGCTGAGCGGGACGCCCGCGACGGCGCCTGGGAATACGTAGAGGCCGGCACCGGGCGCCGGCAGCGTGCTGGTGGACCCGACAGGACGTGGAGTCCACGCTCACCATGGACCAGTCGATCCGGCCCTCGGTATCAGCATCGGCCTGCACCAGCCGCAGGACCCGGTCCCACGTGCCATCCGCAGACCAGCGCCGGTGCCGGTCATAGACCGTCTGCCAACTCCCGAAGCGTGAGGGTAGGTCACGCCACGGGATACCGGTCCGGAGCCTAAAGAAGATCCCGTTGATTACGGTGCGGTGATCCTTCCACCGGCCGCCCCTGCCAACGGACTTCGGCAGATGCCCTTCCAGGCGAGACCACTCCACGTCGGACAGATCGCCCCTCCCCATGCCGAGCAGAACGATCGAACGCGAGCACCGTTACCCGACCCATCGGACAGCCTCTAACTAGAGGCCATCTGCCCCCGTGGGGCGGCCGAATCGCGCCCCAGACGATAGGTAACTCTGGGCGATTGAATCAGCACCTGTCGTAATCGCCGCATGCCGGGCTGGCTTCGAGGTGCGCCTGCGGGTCAGTGTTGCCATGCGGTGGGCGACTTCTCCAGCGAGCGAAGGGTGGTCACCATGCCGCAAATCCCGGCCGGACGGTCCTACCGGATCAAGAACAAGCGCAGCAACCTGTACATGAACGTTGCGGCTTACAGCGACGACGAGGGCATGGAACTTCAGCTGTGGCATCTCCAGCCCGCATCCGACATCAATCGGCGAAGCCAGATCTGGCATGTCTTCCCGCTCGACTACGGCAAGTACCTGCTGGCCAACAAAGCCAGCGGTCAGGTGGTGAACGTCGCCAGGAACAGCACAGACCCGGGGTGGCATCTGCAGCAGTATCCGATCCAGCCGCTGAGCAGCCATCCCTCCCAGCAGTGGATGCTGGATGACGTGGGCGGCGGAGCCGTCGGAATCATCAACGACAAGAGCCAGTTGCTGGCGACTCCCCGCGGCTGGGACAGCACTCCGGGAACCCCGCTCGAACAGTGGACCAGGGCCGACGAATCGCACGCCACCGCACAGCAGTGGATGTTCGAGGTCGAGGACGAGTACAAGCCGGTTCTCGACCTGCCCGACATCACCCACCCCGGCATCGGGGACATCCACCGGATGACCAGCTACGAGCCGACGCCGTCTGCGAAGACCGATCCGGTCGAGGTGGGGGCGATGGCCTACCCCTTCCCGCTGGTCCGAGACCCTGCCTACGACCGGCGGCGCCAGGCCCAGGATAATCCCTACTACATTCTGCGCCGGTACGGTTTCTGGGAGCGGGTCTACTCCTACGAGCACGGTGGAGCCTCGGACTACACCCACACAGAGGAGACGACGGTGGGTTTGACAACCACCAACGCACGGACCGTCGAGGAAACCACCAGCATCTCGGTCACCGCCGAAGCCAGCTTCGGCTTCAAGGGTGTTGGAGCATCTCTGAGCACCACCATCAGCCACGAACTGAAGGTCACCACCACCCACGAGGAAGTCAAGAGCCACTCGAAGAAGGTGACCATCGAGCGGAATTACCAAGCCGGTAAGCGGGTGACCGAGGCTATTTGGTACCGCAGCGACAAGTACGTCCTCGAACGTCTCAACGGGACCGTGGTCCTTGACTGGACCACCCGCGACCCCAACACCTCGGTCGCCGATGCCTACCCCCTCCCCGCAAGGGAAGCCATTCCCGAGTAGTGCTAAGTGGTCTGCGCCGTAAGTCCTTCGGGGGTTGATCATGCTGCCAGCGCGGCGGAGGATTCTTCCTGGTGACCGGTGGTGTGCCGGTCGAGTCTGGCCAGCAGATCGTCCAGGTCGGAGGTGGTGAACTTCCACTGGAACGGCTGTGGCGTGGCGTTGTAGCGGTCTTCGAACGTTCGGAGCCGGTCCCCGACCTCGGTGAGGTCGGTGAAGTCGTTGGGCGCGACCACCTTGCGCTGGACGACGGAGAAGTAGATCTCCACCTGGTTCAGCCAGGAGGCGTGTACCGGGGTGTGGACCATCACGGCGTTCGGGAACGCCGCGATGGGGCGGTCGGCGGCCTTCTGCCCGCGGTGGGAAGAGCCGTTGTCCACGATCCAGAACACACGTTTCGCGCTTGCGTAGGGCTGCTGGCTCATGACCTGGGTGACCAGGGCCATGAACGGGCCAATGCCGGTGCGCGGTTCGGTGTGGCCGAACACGCGAGCGTGGTGGACGTCGTAGGCGGCCAGGTAGGCCAGTGCCCCGCCCCGCCCGTAGGTGTGGTTGACACGCATTGCTCTGGCCTTGCCGGGGGCGAGAGTTGGGTGGCAGCGGCAGCGGGCCTGGATAGAGGTCTTCTCGTCGGCGCTGATCACGTACTCGTCCTCACCCAGCGCCCGGCCCTGCCAGGTGCGGGCGTACAGGTCCAGCACCCGGGCGGCCTTGGTGCGGAAGTCGGGGTCGGTGATGAAGATCCAGGAGCGGTGCTGCCAGGGCTTGAGCGCGTCCTGGGCCAGCCAGCGGCGCACGGTGGACGCCGACACAAACGCGGCGATGCCCCGCTCGGCGGCCTCGCGGGCCAGTTCCGGGCACGACCAGCGTGAGACCGGCACTCCGGTCTCGGCGGGCAGCCGACAGGCCAGCGCCTTGACCTCGGCGGCCTGCAGCGGTGTGAACGAGGCGGGACGGCCACAGCGTTGACGGTCTTTGAGCCCGGGCAGGCCCGCGTCGGCGAACCGGCCACGCCAGCGGCGCACGGTGTCCAGGTGCAGCCCCGTCTCCCGGGCGATCCGCGCGTTGGAGCGTCCGCGCGCGGCGTGCAGCACCACCTGCGCACGCACCCGCAACCGGTGCTCGGTCCTGTGGCCGTGGGCCATCTTCTTCAACCGCATGCGTTCGGCGGCGCTCAGGGCTATCGGACAGGCATTGCGGACGGGCATGGCGGGCGAACCGATCGGCCGAAGTGGATCACTGGCGAGCCGCAGCCTGCCCTGCCCGCCGCAGGGGCGGAGCCCAGATGTCGCGGCTGGGAGCGGATCGGGCAGGATGCAGCACCGCTGCCGTCCTCCAGCAAGACCTCCCTCGCCCAGCGGATTCAAACTTCAGTGGCAAACGGTCAAGGTGCAGTGGCACACCGGACAGTTGAGAGAGGGGCTTCGGCCGCCTGGAGGAGCGGTGTCCGGTTTCAATCTGCGTCCTATCGACAACGGAGCGTAACTATGATTCCTCTTGCTTGTCATGCAGGGAGTTAGTCGACCGAAGGGTCGCCAGATGTCCTGGTACGAAAGGTTCGGAGAACTCGACCTTTGCTACACAATTGATCACGACTACCGGAATGGTTTCTTCTGGTCGTCTTACCAGGTCCCGAATTGGGGCGGGAAGCCGCCGAAGCCGCGGCCGAACGGTGAGGTCAGTGTCTGGCTGTCCTCAGCAGCAGGTGATCCCAATTTTCGGCCGCTGGGGTCCTACGCACGCCATTACGGGTCGGCTCAAGACGCGGGTGACGACGTCGACTTCAGCCGCTTCGGGCGGGTGGCGCAGTTGATGATCGCCCCGGTCTCAGGGCAGTCGGGGGTGGTGGCCTCTCCGGTGGACTACCGGAGGTTGTGGCACGACAGCAATACCGGAGCGTACCTCTACGGGTCGGTGTGGCGGCCGGTCCCGCCGCAGGGGTACGTGGCTCTGGGGGACGTGTGGATGTCGGGCTGGGACGTCAAACCGCCGCTGAACGCGATCTGGTGCGTGAAACAGACCGCCGTCCAGGGACACACCTATGTGCGCCGGGCGGAGCTGAGGGAGCGGGTCTGGATCGACCAGGGGACCGGCGGCAACGGCGGGGATGTGGCCGTGTGGCGGGTCGATGTCCCCCCGATCTCGGAGGACCCCTCCGAGCGGCTGCTCCTCGCCCCCAACACGGTCACCACCGTCACGCACTACAGCACTCCGGCACCGACGGACACGACCTGGATCCTGGACGTGCCGGCCGGCGTCGAGAAGCGGCCGGAGCCGGAGGCACCGCCCCTGACCTCCTACCAGGAGCCGTCCAACCCGCAGCCGGTCACCGACCGGATCGTGCGCGTTCCGTTCACGGGCGTCAACGACGAGGGACGCGACCTGCAATGGAAGGTCCTCAACAGCCCGTTCTACCGGCTGCACCGCCGCGTCGGCTACAACCGGGCGATCTTCACGAACAACCAGCACGGCACCCAGCCCGCGCGCGCCTCGGAACAGGTGGTCACCGGCGTCGTCCAGAGCGAGAGCGAGGCGTGGACGACGCTGACCCGCATCGTTGTCTCCGCCTCGGCCGGCATCGCGTTCAAGGGCCTCTCGGTGGGCGCGGACGTCAACATCACCCGTGAGACCGGCTACGAGAAGCGCACCTCGCTCACCGAGTTCACCGAGAGCACCAGGACGCAGGAGATGGTCACCCCGCCACAGGCATCAGGGGTCCTGTGGGTCAAGTCCCACGAACTCCAGTTGTACCGGGTCGACGGCAGCGCGGTGGCCGAGGCCCTGTCATTCCAGTTCCCGTCCTACGCCATCGCCAACTACCCACCCAACGCCGTCGGCCAGCACGTCGAGCCCGCCGCACCGGCCGAGCCGGAGTTCCAGCAGGCACCCGACCTCGACGGGGAGAAAGGCGGCGGCATCCCCGGCTTCGATGCCGAGGAGCTGACGAAGAAGCTGGAGCTGGCCAAGCAGGAGGTGTCCGAAAAGCCTTAGCGATTCCAGTGCCCGCGCCGACCGCCGCTGCCCAACGCAGGCAAGGACCGACGCGGGCCATCATCGCTTCCGGCTCGGCGCGTGACCCGCTTCCCGGTCGTGCGGCTATCGCTCACCCGTACACCCTGGCCGCCCCGCTCACGGTCCGTCGAAACGGCAGAGGTCGGCCTGACAGCGAAGCCTGACAGCAACGTGCTGTTCGGAGGCTTCCAGCCCGCTGCGCTCGAACGCGTCGCGCGCTGGGGCGATGGCTTCCTCGCCGCCGCAGCGCCCTCCTGGGCAGGCGGCCTGTTCGAGACCGTCCGCACGTTCTGGCAGGAGTACGGCCGCGTCGGCGAACCGCGCGTTGTCGCGCAGGTCAACGTCGCGCTTGGCCCTCACGACGTGATCGACGACGCCCGGGCCAACATGCACTCCTACTACACCTTCACCGGCATAGCCGACCGGATGGTGGCCGGACTGCTCACCACGCCGACCGAGATTCGCGATGCGATCGCCAGCTTCGCTGACCTCGGCGCCGACGAGGTCATGCTCTACTGCTACGGCCTCGACTCGAACCACGTAGACCGCCTCGCCGACCTCCTATGACGGACCTTCTGCGTTGGTTCCGGGGCGGCTCTGGTTGGACGTCGGCTGGGAACAGGCAGCCTAGATGATCAAGTCCAAGGGCTCAGTGATCGTACGAGGTGAGCTGGCGGAGGGTGGCTTGTCCGGTGTGGTCGTTGTGCCAGATCACGGCGGTCAGGGCGAGTATGCACCGCATGACGCGGGCGATGACGCCGCGGGGTGTGCGTCCTCGGTGGTGTTCGAGGTCCAGCTGTCCCTTGAAGGTTTCATTGACGGACTCGATGACCTGCCGCAACGGCTTGAATAGGGATCCGCCGGGCAGCTGCCGTTCGCCCTTGCGGGTTGGTCGTAGCAATTGGAGGCCCTGCTGGGCGAGTTCCCGTTCGAAGGCGCGGCCGTAGTAGTTCTTGTCTCCGATCAGGGTCTGGCCGGGTCGGGTGGCGAGGAGGTGTGACTCGGCCGCGAGCAGGTCCAGCAGGGTCTCGCGCTCGTCGGCCTTGGCCCCGGTCAGGGCGAAGGCGATCGGCAAGCCATGGAGGGTGCACACCAGGTGCAGCCGCAGGCCCCAGAAGAAGCGGCTGTGGCTGGCGCAGTAGCCGTACTGCGCCCATCCGGCCAGGTCAGAGTGTTTCACGGTCTCCCGCGAGCGGCCGCATTCCACGGGTGTGGAGTCCACGACCCACACATCGTCGCTCCACACCGAGGTCCTGGTGGCCAGGATCCGGGTGACCCGGCGCAGCAGTTCGGCGGCCTTGCGCAGCCGCTTGTTGCAGCCGGATTGCTGCGGCAGGTACGCGAAGAGATGCCGCAGGTGGACGCGGGCATGCCGGATCCACCTGGCCTCGGAGGTGAAACCGAGCATGGCCTGCATCATCGCCAGGGTGACCAGCTCAGCGTCGGTGAGCTGTGGTGTGATTCCCACGGCCGGCCGCTCTGGAGCCAGGTCCGGACGCGCCTTCAGTAGGTCGTCGGTCTTATCTCCGCAGGCACCCCTTGGATTTGATCATCTAGGCAGAGACGGCCGCGATGGTGGGTGGCCCTGGACATACGGCCACGGCGCCCTCGAGGCCTCCCACGGCACGCACGACACCAGCTCAGAAGTCAACCCCCGAAGGACTTCCGGAGCCGACCACTAAGGAGCATCGGGCGGATCACTAACGGATCCACAGCCGGATCGCGGCGACGGTGACCGTACCGTAAGAGACGAAAGCTCTCTTGTCGTACCGGGTCTCCGCGGCCCGGAAGCCCTTGAGGGCATGGATCGTCGCTCCACCTCGTTGCGGCGCCTGTACATCGCTGTGTCGCAGCCGGTGGGCCGGCCGCCTGCGCTGCCTCGGCGCTGGCGGTTGGCCCGCTGGTCTTTGCGTTCGGGGATGGTGTGCTTGATCCAGCGACGTCGTAGGTAACGTCGGTTACGGCGGGAGCTGTACGCCTTGTCGCCGCTGACGTGGTCGGGACGCGTGCGCGGGCGGCCCCCGGCAGGGCGGGGGACCCGGATGCGTTCGAGCACAGGGATCAGCTGCGGCGCATCACCCCACTGCCCCGGCGTGACGACGATGGCAAGGGGGCGTCGGCCTCCGTCGCTTGCCAAGTGGATCTTGCAGGTCAGCCCTCCCCGGGAGCGGCCCAGGGCCTCGTCGTCGCGGTGCTGAGCAGGTCGGCCGCGGCGACCCGGAACGCGTGGTGGGCGTTCCCGCGCACCGGCGGCATGCTGGTGAGCCCGGCAGGACGTCGAGTCAACACCGACCATGGTCCAGTCGATCCGGCCCTCCGCGTCGGCTTCGGCCTGGACGGCTCGCAGGAGCCTGTCCCAAGTGCCATCCGCTGACCAGCGCCGATGCCGGTCGTAAACCGTTTTCCACTTCCCGAACCGTGGTGGCAGATCCCGCCAGGGGACACCGGTCCGATGGCGGAAGAGAATACCGTTGATCACCCGACGGTGGCTCTTCCACCGCCCACCCCGACCGACGTTCCGCGGCAGGTGCGGCTTCAGCCGGGACCACTCTGCATCGGATAGATCACCCCGCCCCACAACAGTCGGAACGACCGGGACGCCGCCCAGTCACCAGACCCGTCGGACACTGCCTAGGGGGGTGTCAACGCTCTCGCAGAACTGAACACTCACCAGTCCCGCAGAATTGCCCCCCTGGGGTCGTGCCGTTGGGTCAAGCAGCTCGGTCTGCCCGGCACCATGGGCGCATGGAAGACGATCTCCCGACCGTGTCGGTGCGGGCAGGATGGGTGACCGGCACCGAGTCGAGATCCGTGGGCCTGTGGCGTGCGGACGCCATCGTGTTGTTCGACTGGCTGATGACTGCCCAGAAGCAGGCCCTGGCCGATCTGCTGTCACGGCTGGAGTGGGCCGCGGACGCCGATGTGACCGGGGCGGGCGGGCACCCGCCGCGTCGTGGACCGGTCGGCTCAGCCGGCACCCGGCATCGGGGCGTACTGAGAGCCGGAAGCAGATCCGTACGCGGCATCAAGAGCGGAGAAGACCATGGCGCTCGCGCTGCCCATCACGCCGAAGTACGGACCGTAGACCGGCGACAAGCCCTCAGCACCGGACGCTACCGCAGGGTCCGGCGCAGCTGATGCCACGGGAGCGATGATGCCGACAAGCATGCTCGCCCCGAGGAGCGCACCAGCGATACGACACATAAGGCTTCCTTCCAGGTACGGGGGTGGAATGCATGCACCCCTGACGCTAGATGGCGAACAGCCACGCGCACGGTCTTCCCCTTGCCGTTCATCCGATCCGGCGAACGACGACCACGACTCCGCGCCCGGAACTGCTCAAGGTTGGGTGAGAACGGTCAGCCTTCGGTGAGACGAAACATGTGGTCCTGCGCCATCGCACCTTGAGCGCCCGCCGTCGATGTCCTGTGACAGTCGATCTTCCTCTTCGTCAGTGAATCTTGCTCAAACCCACTCTGTCGCCACTACGGTTTCCTCGGTACGTGATGGCTCAGACCGGGGATGTGGGCTCGTGGCCGGAGACGGTGTCATACCGCTGGTGCATCTGGACTCGATCGACGAGGTCCGGGCTGTGCACAAGATGCTGTTCGACCGAAAGTTCGACGGCCAGGAGGATGTGTACTTCGGGAGCCCGTTCGTCGCTTCGGTCCAGCACAAGCTGCTGGATGCTGGCTGCGGCGGAGCCGGCCAAGAATTGGGCCGCTTGGCGTGACGCGGCCGGGCACCCGGAGAAGGTGGAGAGGATCCGCAACCACCTGGCCGGACTGGGCGAGTGGTGGACAGTCGCGTCCGTCATCAAGCGGGAGGCGTACGTCCGCGACCTGCTCGCGCCGCTGCGGGTGGATGACGAATTGCTGGGCGAGCTGATCCGGTGAGCGCCGTGGCTGCATCGGAGCATGAAGCGGCCGGAGGTGGGTTCACGCTCCGTTTCGGCGGTGCGGAAGGCCACGAGCGGGTGCTCCGTTGGGTCAGTGCCACGGGCTGGCATGGGAGGAGGCAACTCCGGTCCGCCCTCGAAGCAGCTGGCCTCACCGACGAGTTCCGCGCGCTCATCCACGAAGGCGGCGAGGCCGTGCGCGTGCTCGACCAGCACGGCACGGTCCTGCTCGACCAGCCCGACGACGGCATGGGCGGGCGCCCCGAGGTGTTCCGCGGAGACCTGCGTCGGATCCTGATCAACTCGCTGCCCGGCGAGATGATCCAGTGGGGACACAAGGTCACTGGTGTCCGCCCCCTCGGAGACGGAAGGCACGAGCTGACGTTCGCCGACGGGCCGACCGTGACGACCGGCCTCCTCGTCGGCGCGGACGGCGCCTGGTCGAGGGTCCGGCCGCTGCTCTCCGACGCGAAGCCCGAGTACGTGGGCACGTCGTTCATCGAGACCTACCTGTACGACGCCGACCAGCGCCACCCCGCAGCGGCCAAGGCCGCCGGCGACGGTTCCCTGTTCGCCGTCACGACTGGCAAGGGGATCCTCGGCCATCGAGAGGCCGACGCCGTACTGCACACGTACGTCGCGCTCAATAAACCGCAGGACTGGATCGCCGCCATTGTCGCCAGTCCCGAAACGGCGGCGGCCCAGGTCGCGGCAGAATTCACCGGATGGGCGCCTGAACTCACCGCACTCATCACTGACGGGGAAACCACCCTGGTCCCGCGCCCGATCAGCGCCCTGCCGATCGGCCACCGGTGGGACCGCGTTCCCGGAGTGACGCTGCTGGGGGACGCCGCCCACCTCATGTCACCGTTCGCCGGGGAGGGCGCCAACCTCGCCATGCTCGACGGCGCCGAACTCGGCAAAGCCATCGCCGCACATCCCGACGGCATCGAAGCAGCCCTTGCGGAGTACGAGCAGGCGCTCTTTTCCCGCAGTGCCCGGTTCGCCGCCGAATCCGACAAGAATCACCAGCTGATCTTCGGCGACAACGCCCCCGCCGGCTTGCTGAACCTGCTCACGGGCCAGGAGCCGACCGAGTGAGCGGGGCCCACAGATCCGCGATCGTGAGCTGCAGGCGTCGGTCTGGCCGCCGCTGCGGCCGGTACCCGCACGGACAAGTCGCTGCTGACGTTGTCGCAGATCGCCGCCGCGCTCGGCAATATGCCGAGCGACCGCGCCGACGTTGGGGCGTGCGTACCGCCCCAGGGAGTGTCACGGAGGCGTGGCGACAGCGGGCCGGCAGCAGTGGGGTGGAGGCGGCCAGGAGACCGTCAAGACGTTCGTGTCCTGCCTTCTCGGCAAGCTCGGGCTTCGCGACCCCGTTCAGGTTGGTCGTGTGCGCCTACCGGCGGGGGTTGGTGATCTGATGCGGGTCCGCACAGCCGCCGGCCGTGCGGCATCGAGGTGGTCCCTGCACGTATGGGTGAAGCGGCCGGACGGCGCCGGTTACGACGTCGCTGCTCCCATGGCCAGCGCGGTTCGCGCCAGCCCGCGCAGCCAGGCGTGGGCGTGGTCGGTGTCGTAGCGCTGATGCCATGACAGGTATATCGGTGCCGACGGCATTTCGAGTGGGAGGGGGAGCACGACCAGGCCGAGGTCGGCGACCGCTGAGCGCGTGGTGGCTTCGGGGACGCTGATCAGGAGATCGGAGCCGCGCGCGAACTCCAGCGCGGCCGCTTCCGTGGGCGCGGTCGCCACCACGCGGCGGGTGAGGCCGAGCCGCGCGAGGGCGTCGTCGAGGGCATTGCTGAGGTTTCCACGTCGCGAGACGGTGACGTGCTCAGCGGCGGCGTACCGCTTTGCGGTGACGGTCCTGACGCGGGTGAGGGGGTGCCCCTGCCTCACGACGATGACGAGGCGGGTCTCGCCCACGTTCTCGGCACGGACGTCCGGCGCGCTCGGGCGGTTGGCGTTCGCCTCCAGGTCGACCTCGCCGCGTCGCAGCTCGGGGGTGTCAATGCTCGATTCCGCGACGAAGCGCAATCGCACGCCCGGCGCCTCATCACGCACGGCCGAGAGCAGTGTGGGGCCGCTCAAGGCGACCAGGGAATCGTGCCAGCGGAGTGTGAAGGTGCGCTCCAACGTTGCCAGATCGAGTTCACGGCTCGGTGCGAGCACCCCCTGGACCTGATGCAGCAGCTCGTGCACCTGTTCCCGGACGGCGATCGCATATGGCGTCGGGGTCATCGTGCGGCCGGTGCGCACCAGGATCTGATCCCCGGTCGTGCGCCGGATTCGGGCCAGGCTCCGGCTCATCGCGGGGGCGGTGACATGCATGCGCGCGGCCGCCCCGGCCACACTGCCCTCCTCAAGCAGCGCGTCGAGCGCGGCCAGCAGGTTCAAATCCAATTGCATGTGAGTAATCCTAGCCGTGCTTTACATGCATTTGAAGTTAATCGAGAGGCTGTATACCTTCGAGGCCAGAGCGCTGAACAGAGCGCGCAGTTCGGCCCGAACGGCCCCATCACCTTCTACTCAAAAGGGAGTTCACCATGTCCGGAATACTTCGGACCACTGACGTCGCGGTCTCCGACGTCGACCTGCTCGACCGGACCGTGATCGCCGTGCGTGAGGCCGGTGCGGCACTGCGCGAGCGGTTCGGCGAGGTGGTCCGCTACCAGACCCGCGAAGAGCTGATGCGCGCGCTCGCCGACAACGACGACACGGCCCTCGGCATCCTGCGCCCCCGCCTCACGCGCCTGAATCCGGATGCCGGGTGGGTGGAGGACGAGCTGGACAGCGGGGCGCTGCCGCCCGGCGAATGGTGGGTCGTGGATCCGGCCGAAGGCAACGTCAACCACCTGCACGCCCTGCCGGAGTGGGCGGTGACCGCCACCCTCGTGCGCGACAACCAGCCCGTGCTCACCGCGGTTCACCTGCCGTTGACCGGCGAGACCTACACCGCGCTCACCGGCACGGGCGCCTACCTCGACGGCCGGCCGCTGCACGTCTCCCAGACCGCAGACCTCGGCCTGAGCCTCGTGGCCACCAGCCAGGCCCGGCCCGACGAGGACGAGAAGGTCGTGCGACGCGTCGGCTCCTCGATCACCGCGATGCTCTTCGACGCACTCGTCGTCCGCACTTCCGTGCCCGCGACCTTGCACTTGCTCAACGTGGCCGCCGGCCGGATCGACGCCTTCTGGCAGTTCGCCGGCGCCCGCGCGGACCTGCTGCCCGGGGCGCTGCTCGTCACCGAGGCCGGCGGACAGATCTCCGACGCCGAGGGACGCCCCTGGACCCCCAAGAGCGAGAGCTTCCTGGCCGCCGCGCCCGGCATCCACGCCGAAGCCGTCACCACCCTCTCCCGCTGACCGCGCCACACCCGCACCCACGCAAGGACCACATCACCATGACCACGATCGCAGTACTCGGAAACGGCCGCGTCGGCGGCAATCTCGCCACAGCCCTCACCCGGGCCGGGCATGAGGTGACCGTGGCGGACCGCGCGCCCGGCGCCGCCGCCGACGCCGCCCGCACATCCCAGATCGTCATCAACGCCACCCCCGGCGCCGGCTCGCTCGACCGGCTCGCCGCTCTGCGCGAGGAACTGCGCGACAAGATCCTCGTCGACGTCTCCAACGCCACTGTCGACGGACCGGACGGACTGCCCGCCGACCTGATCTACCCCGGCTCGAGCCTCGCCGAACAACTCCAGGAAGCACTCCCCGAAACCCACGTCGTCAAGACACTCAACACCATGCTCTTCCCGGTGATGACCGCGCCGGCCACACTTACCCAGACACCGACCGCGTTCCTCTCCGGCGACGACCCGCAGGCCAAGCAAACCGTCCACGAACTGCTCACCGACCTCGGCTGGCAAAAGGCGTGGATCACCGATCTCGGCGGGATCCAGACCGCCCGCGCCACGGAGGCCGCAATACTGTTCGTACCGCACGTGATCCGTTCCACCGGTTTTGCGCCCTTCGCGATCTCGATCGCCCGCTGATCCGCACACAGTGCACCGCCGCCGGCGGGCCCACGTTCAGAACAGCTACGACAGCGCAGCCAGGGCCGGCGATTCAGCGCCGGACGGCATCGCGCTGCCGCTGCTCCACTCCTGCGACGTGTAGCGCTTGGAACAGTCATGTGAATCTGTGTCGTTTCGCCAGCTCCAGGAAGGTCCTCATCATGTCCCTCGACCCTCAGATCGATGCCCTGCTCGAGAAGTTGGCCGAAGGACGCGAACCGGCACCGGAGAGCCGAACGGTCGAGGAGAACCGCGCCCTCGTGAGCAGCTTCTCCACCCTCGCGGGCGAAGTCGAGCCCGTCGGCAGCGTGCACGACACAGTGGCCGCGGCCGAAGGCCTCGAGGTCCCCATCCGCATCTACGCCCCCGCCACCCTCCCGCGCTCCGGGACGCGGCCCGTGACGGTCTTCTTCCACGGTGGCGGATGGGTCCTCGGAGATCTGGACAGCCAGGACCACATCGCCCGCATCGTGGCCAACCGCTCCGGCACGATCGTGGTCTCCGTCGACTACCGGCTCGCGCCCGAACACCGCTTCCCGGCAGGGATCGAAGACGCCTACGCCGCCCTGACATGGGTCGCGGCCAACGCTGGAAGTTTCGGCGGCGACGGGCAAAGCATTGCGGTGTTCGGCGAGAGCGCCGGCGGCAACCTCGCCGCGGCCCTCGTGCAGGAAGCGCAACGCTGCGGGGGACCTCACATCGCACTGCAGGTACTGGCGTACCCGGCGGTCGACCGGTTCGACGACAGCCCCTCCATGTACGAGAACATGGCCGGACCGTTGCTGAGCCGCAGCTGGCTCGAATGGTTCTGGGGCCTTTACCTCAACACGCCCGACGAAGGCGCAGACCTGCGCGTCTCGCCGGCGCGCTCCGAAGAGCTGGCTGGGCTTCCTCCCGCCGTCATCGTCACCGCCGAACACGATCCGCTGCGGGACCAAGGTGACCGGTACGCGCAGAAGCTCGCCGACGCCGACGTGCCGGTCACGCACCTCCCGATCAAGGGTGCCACCCACGCATTCTTTTCGTTCACCGGGTCGGTGCAGCTCTCACGGGACGTCTTGAATCAGCTCGGAGATGCTGTGGCCACGGCGTTCAACGACTGACCCGCCCACCATTGCCGCTTGCACCACGCATAGGCGCGGCGGGAGCCTGGCGTCCCGCGACCCCACGACTTCTGGGTCGACCACGAGCAGGTCGCCGACAACAGCATCGCCGTGCTGCGCGTCGAGGCTGGCCGGGACCCCTGCAGCAGGGCACCGACCGACCTCGTGGGAGAACTGTCCACCCACAGTGCAGCCGACCGCATCCGATGGGCCTCGCGCCACGTGCACCTGTATCTCAGCGGATGAGAGCACGTCCGCCACCCCGTCGTCAGCGTCCTGCACCTTCACGCCCCCGGCTCTGCGTGGCCATCGAGCGCCGGAGGGGAGAGGGAATTGAAACGAGTGAAGTCAGTAATCTGCTTAACAACCTTGGGAACGATTGAGTTCGGAGCCTGCCGGCCTCGGGTTGGCTGGTGGGTGATCAGCAGGCGGCCTGCCGGGCGAGCACCAGTTCCGTGCTCGCCTTGCGGCGGGGCGCTGACCTGGCCGGGGAACTCGTTGGCCAGGCCCCGGTAGCCCTCGTCGACCTCGGCTTTGACCTTGGGGTGCCGGTGGAACTGCTCGGCGATGCCCTCGGTGCGCACGGCGGTCTGGTCGTGCATGCGGCCCGGCCGGACCACACCGCTGAACAGGGTGCGACCCTGCGGGTCACTGAGGGTGGTGGTCTTGATGGTGTTCTGCTTTCCTGCCGGAGACGAGCGCCTTGCGGCCGGGGCGGTGGGCGCGGGGGCGGCGGACCTGCACTTCGGTGCCGTCGATGCGCAGGTCAACGCCCTCCGCGTCGGCGTAGGCGAACAGGTCCTCCAGCGTCCGAAGCCGCACCCCCAGCCGGTCCGGGATGGCGAAGCCGCGGGCCGCCGGCAGCGGGCGGACCTCGCGGATCGCTCCGGAGACGGTGGAGCGGTCCACTGCGTACAACTCGGCCAGAGCGGCGTGCGGGATCCCGAGCCGCAGGTGGACCAGCGTGACGAGGAGCCGGTCGACGAAGACCAGGCGCTGCTTGGGCCCGGCGCCGGCCGCCCGCCTCCGGTCTCCGCCACACCGCTCGTATAGCGCCGACTCCCGCGCGGCCTGCCACCGGGGCGCGAGTTCTTCGAGCAACTCGCCGAAGTGTGCGCGCGGGACCGCGGACAGGGCAGGATGGGAACAGACCGCACGGGCCCAGGTGAACCTCACAACTCCCCCAACCCGTACGGCCGTTTTCATGTCACGGGCCAGTGGGCCAGCACTCTTGATCGTCTTCTGGGCGGCGCCTAGGCTCTCATGCCCATGGAGATGGAGGAACCGGACCGCGGGCGGCGGGCATGGCACGACGGGCTGGTCAGGCGTCGTGCAGTCGCAGGTCTGCTGGCCGGGGCGGCGGGGCTGGTCATTCTGGGCACGGTGTTCGTCGTACTGCCGAGTGTGGTGGTCGACCACGATCTCGCCGGGGCGAGCGTCGCCGCGCAGGATCGACTGAAGGCGGTGAACGATGTCCGTACGACGCTTCTGCAGGTGGTCGGCGGCCTGGTCGTGCTCTTCGGCGCGTACGCCACCTGGCGGCAACTGCGGGTGAGTCAGGACGGTTTGCGCGCCACCCAGGAGGGCTACGTCACCGACCGATTCAGCCGGGCTGTCGACCAGCTCGGCAGCGACAAGCTGGATGTACGCATCGGCGGGTTGCACGCGCTGTGGCGGATCGCGGAGCAGTCCGCCCGCGACCGGGAGGCCATCATTTCCATCCAGGCCGCGTATCTGCGTACACACCTGCCCTGGCCACCCGCCGGGCCGGAATCACCGGCGGCAGACGTGCCCATCAACGACATCGCACCCCTGGAGACGCGCGCCGCCGACACCCAGGTGGCGCTGACCGCGCTCGGCGTGCTGTGCCAGCACCGGGAGCAGTCCTGGGTCAACCTCAGCATCACCGACTTGCGCCGGGCCGACTGCGACGGACTGTGGTTCCCCGAGGTCAACTTCGACCGCGCTTGCATGGAGGCGGCGGGCCTGTACCACGCCAATCTGACCCAGGCGTCCCTGGTCTCGGTCAACCTGCGGCACGCCGACCTCACGACTGCGATTCTCCGCCGGGCTCGCTGTATTCTCGCCGACCTACGGGCCGCGAAGCTGGTCGAAACCGACTTGCGTGACGCCGACTTCACCGAGACCGACCTGCGCGAGGCAAACCTGCGCAAGGCCGACGCCCACGGCGCGGTCTTCCACCGCGCCGACCTCCGCATGGCCGACTTGCGCGGCACCGACTTGAGCACCGCCAACCTTGTCGAAGCACGCCTGACCGGCGCCCTGGCCAGCGAGCACACCCGCTGGCCCGCCGACTTCGACCACGCAGCCGCCGGAGTCGTCGACACCGATGACCCTGGCCCCGAGCCCTCGCCTCTACTCCAGCCGCCGGGGATGACGTGGCAGGCACCGCCGCTGCGGTCCACTCCCTGACCAAGACGCGCCGGTCAAGACTGCATCAACCGCGATCCGCCTGACCGGCGTCACTCCTCCTCAGCGGCGTCCTGATCGCGCAGGGGCCCAGGCCGCCACGCAGATCCGGGAGCTGATATGGCTCCCAAGGTCGTCAGAGGTAGTCTTCTCCCGTTGTTTCATCCTTGAATAAGGTTTTGATCCTGCTTTGTAGGGTCGCGCCAGGAGATGGTCGCTTCGCCGGTGAGGCGGCGCCAGCCGTAGGTCCGTAAGGACGGATCCTCGAAGTCCTGCCGTTTTTTGCTAGTCGTCGTCGAAAGCGACTGCCTCGCGCACACCACCAGCCGGTGTCCAGCTGAGCATCCCTCCCTGGAACCTGCTCAACCGGTTTGCAGGGGAAGGGCCTTCCTCGTCTGAAATCGGGTAGCCGTACTGACTGCGTTCCCATCCGTGCTGTCCCCAGTAGTCACGAATGGCCCCGTGCACTTCGTGGGCACCGGTCGCCGGGGACCAGTAGATCGAACCCTGCTCGAAGTGGTTGTAGCGCCCGATGCCGTCCGGGGTGCCGGTCTCATCTGTCAGCGGGTAACCCAAAAAGCCCTCAGGTCCCCCGAGTTGCGCGTAGTGGTCACGGATCGCACCGTGCACTTCGTGGGCACCGGTCTGCGGCGACCATTCGATCGTTCCGTTCTGGAAGTCGCGCGAGCTGCCGCGCCCGTCAGGGTTGGGAGCCTCGTTCATCCCGCCACCGGCATCCACCGGAGGCCCGATCCACTGGATCGTCTGCCACTTGTCGTCGATGGAAGACATCGTTTGCCTCAGGTTCTGTTCAGCGTCACAAGACACCGATGGGGCTTGCGCCCTCGTCGGCTCCGGAAGGAGGTGCCTCATGGACTTCGCTCTGGTTCCGGACTGCGCGTTCGCACAGCCCTTCGAACTACTTCCATGGCAGCACTCCTCGCCGAGCGCGGCAACCGCTAACGGGAGTTGCAACGCCGGCGACTTCCACAGCCCCCTGGCGGAGGGCTGGGCCGCAGCCTTGCGTGACCCATTGACGCTGGCGATCGCAGCAGCTCAATGGCCGACCATCACCGGCACCTTGGCGCACCACCCGCACAGACCACGGGGTCCTCGAGCCGACTGCCAGCGGCAGCCACACTGGGTGTCACGGACCGAACGGATGGCGCAGGGTCCGCGCCGGTGCCGGTGCCGGTGGGACGGCGCAGGTGCGGATAGCGGCGGTAGCCGACGCCCTTCTCGGCCGGCTCGCCGAACGCCTCGGGATGCAGGTAGGAGCCGTGCTCCTCCGCGGGCTTGTCCTCCTCCTCGGCCAGCGGGTGGGCCAGGGCCCAGGCGTCCGCACGGACGCCCGTCACCTGCCAGCAGACTTCGAGCCCGGGCGGGCCGCCCCGGATGTCGAAGCCGTCCCCGGTGTCGTGGCGTGCGACGTGGATGTTCGGCGCCGGGGCGTCGAGCGGGGTGAGCTGGAAGCGCAGATCGGTGTTGAGGGCGGTGAACCAGGACGGGAGGGTCACCGTTTCCTGGCCCTGGTCGTCGAGGACGGCCATTCCGTCGTAGATGTTCTTCCGCTCGGAGGACTCCACGAAGGAGTGCGAGAGAACTCGGTGCTCCGGATCCTGCGGGTGGTCGATCTGGAAGCCGCCACCCGACTTGAACAACTGGCCGAACACGCGGACATCGCCCTCGAGGGCGGCCGCGTTCGTCCCGTTGGCGATCAGCGCGGTGCCGGCGGCATCCGAGGCGGTGGCGAAGACACCCGCGCCGGTCGTCGCGGTGGCCAGCACGCCGTTGGCGGTGCCTTGTGCCTCCACACCCGTCCCGTCCTCGGACCGTGCGAAGACAGCTGACCCGGAGAGCGTGGCACCCAGCAGCCCCGGCTGGCCGGCCGCGCCCTTGCCCATCACCCCGGGGCCCTGCGAACTGGAACCGAACACCCCGGCGGAACCGCTACCGTCACTGTGGCCGAACACCCCGTTGTCCTGGGCGCTCGTCCCCAGGACTCCGGGGCTCTGCCCGCTGTTCCCCGACACGCCCGGACCGTCCTGACCCGCCCCGGAAGGGTCCACTCCGCTACCGAACACCCCCGCCAACACGCCCTGTCCGGACAGCCCAAAGCCCTGCGTACTCACCCCGGACACTCCCGGCCCGGCGGTGCCCTGGCCAGACACCCCGGCACCCTGCGCACTCGTACCGGAGACACCAGGGCCTGCCGTCCCGGAACCGGACACTCCGGCGCCCTGAGCACTCGTCCCCGACACACCAGGGCCTGCCGTCCCGGAACCGGACACCCCAGGCGACGAACCCGCGCCCTGCCCGAACACCCCGACACCCTGCGTATTCACCCCAGACACAGCCGGACCGGCAACACCCGATCCGAGCACTCCCGCCGCCTGCGCACTCGCCCCGAACACCCCCGGACCGGCCGCCCCTGCACCGGAAACCCCAGGCGAAGAGCCTCCGCCCTGCCCGAACACCCCAACGCCCTGTGCGCTGGTTCCCGACACGCCGGCACCGGTGTCGGCACGGCCGGCAACGCCCGTACCCGTGCCGCCGCCGAGCCCGGCCACGCCGGTGCCCTGGCGGCAGTAGCCCTGGACGCCCACGCCCTGGACCGCCGTGTTGACGCCGAGGACGCCCGCCCCCGGTTCGACCGACCCGTCGGCGACCGCCGGCCTGCCGCTGCTGCCGATCAGGCCGGGACCGACGTTGTCGTCGCCCCACGCGCCGAAGTGGATCGGCGGTACTGCCTGATTGGGATCGAAGACACTGCCGGCGTCCGGCGGTTGCTGCGGTTGGAAGGACATCACTCTCACCTCTCAGTCGTCTCCGGACCGCTCACTGATAGACGATCTGGAAGCAGTTAAGGGTCACGTCGGTGCTCTGGGCTCCGGTCAGATCGGCCTCGATGAAGTACTTGTTCACCGAGTTGTCGACGGTGGTGACCGTGGTCGGCACGGCCGCCGCGCCGAAGGTCTGGACAGTGACGACGGTCGTCGCGCCCGCCATCGCCGTCACAGGTCTGCTGCGCAGATTGACGGACAGCAGCGCCGTACTGGGACTGGGCTGGGTGGTACCGAAGACCGTCAACGACTTGATCACGGCCCCGTCCGGCAGGACGACGTTCATGATGCCGCTCGCCGACGTGGCGCCGCTCGGCTTCACTGCCGCGTCGACGTTGACATCCCACCCAGGCGTCTGGCTCGCATTCTGATTGGCCGTCAGCAGCGGAATGACGCTGAGGATGCGCTGCTCCCTGAACAGAGCCGCGATCACCGGGTTGAGGTACGCGTCGGCGAGGGTCTGGAACTCGGCCTCCAGGTCGTGGAAGCGAATGTTGAGGCCTCTCTCTCCGCCCGCCTGGACCCGGTCCTCGTTGTCGATCCAGTCCTGGTGGCGGAACGAGGGGACATATTTCGGAATCATGACGGGTCGCCCTCCTCGGGTCGGCGGAACGGCGGCTGGTCGTAGGTGTGATAGGTCGGGAAGGTGAACGCGGGCAGTACGGCCGCATCGCCGATGGCATGGGCCAGCTCGCTCACATGGGCCCGCAGCCGCCCGGTGCAGAACTCCACTCCGACCGGCTGGAACCAGTTGAGGACATTCAGCACCAGGTCGTACTGGTCCTTGCCGATCATCACCTCCGGCCGGGCGTCGAGAGCGTCCTTCAGCCGCACCTCGCACTGGTAGGGCAGCACCGTGCTGCCCCGCAGGTAGTCGGCGCGCAATCGGACCAGCCCGGGCGCGGCGGCGTCGACTCTGGTTGCCGGGGCCTCGAAGTCGGCCGGCTCCGCGCCGCCAGGGCCGAGCGGCAGCGCGGACCATGCAAGGTTCACACCGTCGTCGGGGCCGAGGGGCTGACGGGCGAACAGGCGGGGGGGCTTCGGCGGGCTCTGGCCGAGCGGGGTCTGGTCGGCGAGCAGCAGCGTGCCGTCGCCTTCGGGCGCGGCCAGCAGGCAGGGTGGGTACGCGGCGGTGGCCGGGGACGCGGCGAGCGCGAGGCAGTTGTCGCCGGCGGCGAAGGGCAGCGGCAGCAGGCTGTCGGTGGTCGTGTCGACGACGTGGACGCGCCCGGCGGCCGGTCCGGTGCCGGCGGTGGCCACGTACAGGTGCCGCCCGTCGGTGGCCATGCACATCGTGACCGGGACTGTTCCGGGCGGGAGGGCGGTGAGCGTCGTGGACGGGGTGGTGGCGCCGGTCGGGTAGACCTGCAGCGCACCGCTGCCGGGGCCCGTCGCGCCGGTGTCCACGCCGATGTAGAGCTTCGCGCCGTCCGGGGTGAGGGCGGCGCAGAGCGCCCGGGCGGCGCCCGGGACGGACAGTGGCCCGGCCAGCACCGGTCCGCTCGGGCGGACGGCCAGGCAGAAGCGGCCGCCGTCGAGCAGCACCGCGAGCTGCGGGCTGTTCGAACTCGCTGCGATCGCTCCCGGGAGGCCGGGCAGCAGCAGGTTGGTCGTCTGAGCGCCGCTTTGCGGGTTGTAGGCACGCAAGGTGTGGTCGGTGGAGGCGAGGTAGAGGAGGGTGCCGTCGGTGGCGAGGGACACCGCGTCCGGGGTGACGACCGGTGTGGCCGCGAGGGTGTCGGGGTCGAGGGCGAGCACCCGACCGCGCTCGTGCGCGACGAACAGTCGGCCGCCGACGAACGCGAGTGCAGCGGGGAGCCGGTCCGTGAGCGCGGAGGCCTCGAACGCCAGTACAGGCTGCGTGCTGGGCGAGTCGGCTGCCAGGGCGTAGGCGGCCACCCGGTGGCTGCCGCGTTCGGCCAGGTAGCACCGTCTGCCGTCAGGGCGGAAGCAAGCCGCAACAGGGGCGGCGCGCGGGCTGACGGCCACCCGGATCCCGCCCCCGGCGGTCACCTCGGCCGCCGGCTGG
>NZ_KQ948234.1:25191-26550 GCF_001514035.1 Streptomyces yokosukanensis
GTGCGACTTCAGCCCGGACGATCAGCTGGCCACCGAGGTCAGACGCGTTCTGCAGGGTGACGAAGTCGAATCCTGCCGCGAAGGCGTGAGCGGCCAGAGCCGGGCCGGTCACCGGGGGCGGCTGGCCGCCGACGGTCGGCTGGTCGTAGCGCAGGACGAGGGCCCGGCCCTGGTGCGCCAGACTGACGCCGGACGGGTCGTAGGCGCTGAGCACGGTGAGGGTGCCGGGCCGCCCGGCGAGGCGGGCCAGCAGTCGGTCGAGGGCGGCTCCGGCGGCCGGCTGCATCCGGCGGTTGTTCAGGTCGAAGCCGTAGTCGACGCGGGCGGGCGGCACGGTCAGGTCGTCGGTGCGCAGCTGGAGGTAGGACGGGTCGAAGTCCGCGGTCACGGTGCCGGCGGCCTCGGATTCAGTGACGCCGATCCGGCCGTCCCGGCCGATCGTCTGGCCGATCGTCATGAAGTCCTCGGGCAGGCCGACCCGCAGGGTCCGGCGGCCGCCGCGGGTGTGACCGGCACGGGCGACCTCGACGCCGACGGTGACGTCCCCGGCGGTAAGGGCCTGGAGGGTGGCATGGCCGAGCGGGGTGTCCGGGGTGACGATCGCGTCTCCGGGGCCTTCGCGGGTGACGGACCAGCGGACGAGGGCGTCGGCGAGCCCGGACACGGGCGGGTCCAGGGCGAGCTGGACGGTCTGGCCGGCGGTGGGGTCGGTGTCCCCGGCGGTGTCGAGGGTGAGGGCATAGGTGTCGCCGGGTGGCTGGGCTGCCTCGACCTGGCCGTCGGCGGTGCAGGTGACCCAGCCGAAACCGGCCGTGTGGGCGTGCATGCCGAGCGTGCCGGTGTCGAGGGTGCTGTGGCGCAGGCTCAGGGCCCGGCCGACGGGGTGCAGACCGGGGCCGGCGGGGTCGTAGGCGCGCAGCACGCTGAGGGTGCCGGGCTGTCCGACGAGGCGGTCGAGCAGCGCGTCCAGGGCACGCCGGGTGGTGAGCTGCATCAGCCGGTTGGCGTCGTCGGCGGCGAAGTCGAGGCCGGGCCGGGCCGGGTCCGCGTAACGGCAGAGCCAGGCGGGGTCGAAGTCGGGTTCGTCGTCGGCGGTGCCGACGGCCTGGGGCTCGGTACGCAACCGGTCGCCGTCGGCGGTGATGCTCTGGCCGGCGGTGAGCGGGGGCGGCAGGACGCGCAGCAGGGTGGAGCCGGTGGCGATCGCTGCGATGGTCTCGTCGACGACGAAGGCGGCGTGATCACCCGCGACCGGTCCTGCGACCTGGTTGACGGCGTCCTGGAGATTGTCCGGGGTGGGGACCAGCCAGCGCTGGAAGATGCTCAGCCGACGACGGTACTGGTCGTCGCTCTCGCCGG
>NZ_KQ948234.1:27398-29232 GCF_001514035.1 Streptomyces yokosukanensis
CCGTCGGCGAGGTTGCGGTCGGCGAAGAGCTCGGTCTCGGTGGTGCCGTCGGCGAGCGAGAAGCGGGGGTTCTGGTCGACGCCCCGGTAGCTGCCGAGGGTGAGCGCCCAGCCGGGGGCGGCCCGGGTATTGAGCGGGCTGCGCTTGGCGACGACGGCGCCGGGCCCCTTGGCGGTCAGGGCCGGTCGGACAACCGCCTCGACGGTGAAGTCGGCGGGCAGGGCGAGGTCCGGGCTGTCGGGGACGGTGAGGCTGCTGTCGGGGGCGGTGAAGCCGAAGGCCGGGCCGAATCGCCCGGTCTGGCCTGCCTGGGCGGCGCCGTTGACGGCGGCGGGGTGCCGCCCGCCGGCGTCGGCGGCTGATGCGACCTTGAGGTCGTCGGGCGTGGGCCGGTCGTCGAGGTGGTAGAGCACGAGGGTGCCATCGTCCGGCGCGTACGGACGGGGCGGGAAGCGGGGTGCGCCGAGGTCCTGGCCGAGCAGGTCGAGACCGGCGCCGCGGGCGCCGCTGGCGCTGCGTTGGCGGGCGACATCGGCGCTCCGCCGGGTGAGGTCCTGGACGTCGCGGCCGATGGTCCACAGCAGCCGGGCCAGGGTGCCGAGCAGCGCGGTGAGTTCCCAGTCCTGCGGCCCGGCGGGGGCCGGGGGCAGCGGGTGCAGTCCGGTGAGTTCCAGCACGGCAGTGAACTCGGCGGCGCTGCCCGGAAGTTCGACGGCGAGCTGGTCGCCGGCGGGCCAGCCTGCCGGGAAGCGCAGGTCGGTGCTCTCCTCGGGCGCACCGGGGGTCCGGGTGAAGGTGATCCGGACGGTGAGCGGTTCGGCGATGTCGGCGGCCGGCGCGAGCAGGAAACGGGGCGCGTCCGGGTCGCGTCCGTGGTGGGCCCGGTAGGCGGAGAGGTCGTAGGCGGGGCGCAGGGTGCCGGTGTCGTCGGCGGTGAGCGGCACGGCGAGCCGTTCCATGCCCCGGTCGTAGGCGGGGGTGAGGCCGGTGGCCATCACGTCCAGGAAGTCGGTGCTCATGGGCTCGCCACCTGGAGGTCGATCAGCGGGCTGTCGAGGTCGAAGTAGGCGATCTCGTCGGCGGCCAGGGTGAGGTTCTCGCCCACCGACAATTCCACGGCGCCGCCGAACACGGCACCGCCGAAACCGACTTCGGCGAAGAGGGGGGCGCCGCGGCGCAGCCGCAGGTTCTGCACGTCGACGACGCCGGCGATCGAGCGGACGGTCAGTACCAGGTCGGAGTGCAGCACGGCGCGGCCCAGGCGCAGCCGGTCCACGCCGGCATGGACGGCGCTGAGGATCGCACCACGGATAGCGTTCGGGTCGTGACCGGGCTGGACCACCAGGGTGGCCCGGATGCCGACGTCGACCTGGTTGGCCTGCCGGATGTCCGGGAAGACGGAGACCGGCCGCCACTGCCGGACGACGTCGAGCACCTTGTCGTACACGGCCGGGATGTCGCCCTCGTCCTGGCGCCAGGGCCAGCCGGGTTCGACGGCGACGACGATGTCGAAGAAGTACGGGGAGCCGGTGCGGCGGCCGGTGGTGAAGGCGTGCTGGCCGAACAGGTAGGTGTTGAAGACGCCGCGGGAGGCGTCGACGCCGCCGAGCGGGTCGAAGACGGCTGTGTCGCGCACGCCGGGGACCTCCAGGATCCGTGCGAGCACGGCGTCCTGGGTCCACAGGGTGCGGGGGACGCCGAGCAGGCGCGCCCGGTAGACGTCGTCGGTCTCGAGGAGGTCGCCGCCGCTGATGGGGGCCCGGTTGGCGACCTGGACGGTGGCCGAGTCGAAGTTGAGGTGGAGGCGGGCCCAGGCGGGTTCGAGTTCGAGGGC
>NZ_KQ948234.1:29870-33517 GCF_001514035.1 Streptomyces yokosukanensis
CGGACGCCGACGGTGGCGGACGGCGCGTCGGCAGTGAGGGTCGTGGCGGCGGTGGTGCGCAGGCTGGTGTGCGGGGCGGGGGTGGTGCGTACGACGGTGCCCTCGGGCAGAACGAGGACGCGGGCCGGGCGGATGCCGCTCCCGGTCAGGGTGACCTCGCCGGTGGCCCACAGTGGCTGCCGTGCCTGGCCGAGATCGGCGCCGAGCAGGTCGAGGGAGTCGCCCTGGGCGGTCGTGAGGAAGTTGGCGTAGTACTGGTTCTCCAGAGCGCGCCAGAGTTCGTGGACCTGGACGGCGGCGGCGTCGAGCACCTTGCGCAGGGCGGAGCCGGACGTCAGGTCGACGTCGCTGCCGAACATCGCCCGGGCGCGGGCCTGTTGATCGGCGATGATGCGGTCGATGCCCTTGAGGACGAAGCCGTCCGGGGTCACGCCGTAGCCGTCGGCGGAGGTGACGGGTGGGGTGAGGTCAGTCAAGGCGTCCCCCCGAGGTAAGGGCGAGCGTGGAGCCGGCGACGGTGTCGATGATCGCGTAGACGGTGTACTCGCGGCTTGCCCGGGCGGCCTCGACGATCTGTTCATGGGCGGCGGCGCCGGCCAGATCGGGCCGGAAGTCGAGGTAGCGCGGGTCGTCCTGGAAGAACACCTCCCGGACGTCGGCGACCCGGCGGTCCGCGCAGAGGCAGCGGACCAGTTCCATCCGGATGTACTCCTTACGGGCCTGGCGGTCGAGAGCGTAACGGCCGATGGAGAGCCGGTCGAAACCGAAGGTGGTGTTGAGCCGGTCGGTGCCGAGCTGGGTGCCGACGGCGAGCAGCAGTGCCTGGACGAGCGCGGCGAGGCCCTCGATCTCGGCGGGTCCGCCGGTGTCCGGGTCGTTGACCAGGTCCCCGTCGTCGAGGGCGAGGCCGCGGCCGAGGCTGGGCCTGCCGGTCGGGCCGCCGCCCGGCAGGCCTGGCAGGCCTGCCAGGCCCGGCAGGTCCGACAGGTCTTGCAGGTCCGGCCGCGGGGGGCCTGGGGCGACGCGGGGGTCGGGGACGGCCATTCAGATCGCCTCCAGGAAGGTCTGCCCGGGGTCGGTGATCTGCCAGGTGCCCACCCCAGTGCCGCTGGCGGTGGCGCCGTGCGCGGTGGCGAGCAGGACCGGTTTGCCGCCGACGACGAGCTTCGTGGCAAGGCCGTCCGGCAGGGCGGGGGTGGTCGTGCAGGGCTGTGGGGTACCACCGGGGGTCATGGCCGTGCAGGGGGCGATCATCCCGGGGACGGGGGCGGCCGCGGAGCCGAAGGTGAAGGGCGCCTCCGCGCCGATGGTGAGCACCCCCTTCCCGCTCACGGTGACCGCCGTGTTGCCAGGGGCCAGCTTGCACTGCCCGCCGTGCGAGCACTGCATGATCGCGCCTTCGGCGAGGACGAGAGGCATCAGCCGATCGCCACCTTTCCCTGTCCGACCGTCAGGCTGGCGCCGCCCGCGCTGACGGCCACCTTGTCCGCGTCGACCGTCACGCTCGCCCCTCCCACCTTGACGGCCACCCCGCTGTCCCCCACGGTCACGCTCGCCGGGCCGGCGGTGACGGTCGCCTTCCCGTTCTTCGAGGTGACCGCGACGTTCCCGTCCCGGTCGATCCGTACCTCGGTGCCCGAGCTGTGGCTCAGCAGGAACTCCTCGGCGGTGCCCTCGGCGGGCCGCTCGCCCACAGCGGAGCAGGCGGAGGTGCCGACGGTCAGCTTCAGGCCGACCGCCTCGACGACCCGGCGGCCGTCGGCGGCGGTGAGGTCGTTGACGCCCTTGCCCTCGGGACGCGGGTCCGGTCCGGCGGAGAGTCCGGTCGGCAGGCAGAGCCACCAGTCGCCGGCCTTCGCCCGGGGGCGGTCCATCGAGGGGTCGTTGGCCCAGAGGAACCCGGTGACCACCGAGTCGTCTCGGGATCCGCGAACATCGTTCAGCAGTGCCCGCATGCCCTCGTAGACCGGGACGGACAGGCCCACCTTGTGCCAGGCGAACGCCGCGGCGAGCGGTTTGTCATGGAGCACGGGGCCGTGCTCGTCGACCACCAGGTCGACGCTCGGTGACACGGCCGCCGGGGCGTCGCCCTGCCCGTACGCGACGTCGGCGGACCGGCGGTCCGGCTTGGCGGAGCGGATCTGGCCGGCGTCGACCGAGGGCGAGACGGTACGGGCGTCGCGGATCCGGCCGGCGATGGCGTCGGCGATCGCGAACGGGCTGCCCTCGCGCGCGGCCTCGGTGTTCTTCCGGTTGCTCTTCCCGCCGCCGCTGCCGATGGCGGCGCCGATGCCGGTGTCGCTGGTGAAGACGGCAGCCCGCCCGGTGCAGACGTAGCCGTCGCGCGGCGAGAAGGAGTGGGTGAGCTGTATGATCCGGTAGCCCTTCAGCGGATTCTGGTAGCCGTCCACGCTGGCGGCGACCAGTTGTCCGGCGCGCAGCGCGGGCATGCCGAGGACGGTGAAGTCGAAGGCGCCGACGGAGGTCTGCTCCGGCAGGTCGTTCATGACCCGCAGCGTTCCGGCAGTGCTGGCCTGGACCGGCACCAACGCGGCGAGCCGGGCGGTGCCCCCGCCGTCGGGCGCGATCAGGGCGTCCTCGCCGCTGAGCGCGGCGAGCGCCGCCGACGGGTCGGACGGCAGGGCCTGGCCGGGTCCGGACGGCGGGGAGGTGACGGCCTGGCCGAACTGGACCGTGCCGTCCTGTACCAGGAGTTCGGCGTCGAAGCGCCCCGCGAGTTGCTGAAGCATGACGAAGGCGTTCGGTGCGTCCAGGGTGATCTCCCGGCGTGAGCCGGTCGGGGTCGCGCGGGCGCACAGCTCGGCCCTGGCCTTGCCGACGATCTCCTCGGCCGCCTCGGCGGGGGTGACCTCCTGCCGGGAGTAGTGGGCGAGCCCGGTCGTTCCCTCCCCCTCGCCGAGCTCCTTGGTGGTGACCAACTGGAAGGCGGCCTCCTCGAAGCCGGTGAGCAGCACGCCCAGCTGCGTGTCGCGCCGGGAGACGGTCATCCCGTCCACCCGGCCCTTCAGGACGGGCTTGCGGGACCCCGGCGACTCCAGGTAACCGAGCGTGATCTCCACCTCGACCCCGCCCACGCGGTCACCCCGTGCTCCGGCGAGCGCGGTGGACAGCTTGCGCTGGGCGGACAGCGGCAGGGCGGCGAGGTGAATGCTGAAGGCGCCGGGCTGTCCGAGGCCGTAGGTCACGGTGATCTCGGCATCGCTGAGGATCAGGCCGCCGGACACGTCGTTGGACACCGTGATGTTGAGCGTCGGGAACGTCACGCGGTACCAGAGGATCACGCCCATCGCGGTGCCACCCCGATCACGATCTGCGTGCCGTAGTGGCCGGGGCCGTTGAGATTGCCCTTGGCCACCTTGGCGGTCACCAGCCGGATCGCCAGCGACCCGGCGTAGTGGACGAGTTCGGGCTCGGCGACGAGCTTGCGCAGGAACTCCACCTGCGGCCCGGCCGGCCCGTGGCGCACCACCCGCAGCACCAGGTGGCCGGGCGGCGCCGTCGGCACGGCGGCCGGACCCGGCACGGCGAGGTCGTAGAGCGTCTCCGGTGGGTCGGTGGCGGGAGCGTCGAGACTGACATAGAGGCCGAAGTCGTAGGCCGTCGCACCGATCAGGCAGACGAACGCC
>NZ_KQ948234.1:33982-41393 GCF_001514035.1 Streptomyces yokosukanensis
TCGTCCGGTGCGACGGGCAGCTGGTGGAAGTCGAGCGGGGGACCGGCAAGTGGGGGCGGGTTCGTGGCGAGCGTGTTCACAAGGCGCCTCCCAGCTGGCGCTGTGCCGGTTCCAGGCCGCTGACGCTGGGCACGGCGGCCATGCCGGCGGCCAGGGCCAGGTCCAGCGCCTCGCCGAGGACGGCGGTCACGCTGGAGCGCGGTACATGCTCCAGCGTGATACTGACGTCGAGGGCGTCGCGCTTCTGGTTGGACTGGGTGAAGCGCAGGGCGGTGATCTGCATGTCGAGGCTGATGGTCATCCCGCAGACCACCGGGATCCCGGCCAGGTTCATCGCCGGCGCGGCGGCGGGCGCGAGGGCGCGCGAGGTCAGGGCCAATGCCTCCAGCCCCTTCTTGACGAGCAGCCTGGTCCGACCGACCAGCACCGCCTCGACCGTGATGGTCCGGGTGGACGGCGAGACCAGCTGCGCCAGGCTGCTGCCCGCGATCCGGGCCACCTGGTAGCCCTCGTTGAGGGTCAGGCTGGTGACGGTGAACAGCGGCACCGCACCGATCAGGACGGGTACGTTCGCACCGGCAGCCATGGCGGGGACCTACCTCTCCGGGTTCCTCGGGCTACGGCGTCGCTTCTTCGGCGCCTCGTCGGCCGGAAGTTCGGCGGGCTCTTCCGGTACCGGTCCCGATTCGCCGGTGTGGATCCGGACGGCCGGCTCGTCGCCGCCGACCCCGACACGGACCCGGGCGGGCGTCCGGCCCCTGACCTTCAACCGGATCGACTCCTCGATGCTCCTGGTCCGCTCCGCGTCGATGGCCGTCCACCGCGCGATGTCCTCCCGGTCGTAGAAGGTCGAGGCCTGCGGCCAACCAGCCCAACTGCGTTCCCCCTTGGACGCGTTCGCGGATGCGTCCATGAGCACCATGTCGTCGATGTCCACGGCGAAGGCTTCGCGTTCGGCAGCCGTCAGCAGCTCGAAGCCCTCCATCTGCGAGATGCGGGCCAGCGAGACGATGTGGTCCACCTCCACCCGCCCGGAGGACACCCGCAACTTCCCGACCTTGTCGACCCTGGGGCCGACGAGCATTTGGGCCCGTTCCTTCGAGGCGTTGAAGGCCTGCCGCATGCGCACGAGCGGGCTGACCCGGGCGGCCTCCGCGGCCTTCGCGGCCTTGTCCATGTCGCGGGCTGCCCGGGTGATCAGGCCTTCCTTGACGATCTGCCCGGTCCGGCCGCGCTCGTCGGCGAGTGCTACGAGTTCGGCGTCGATCTCCCTGATCCGATCGACGTTCCTCGTCTTCAACGGCTCGCTGCGCAGGGCGCTCCGCTCGAACTGCAGATTGGCCTCGTACAGGCGCCGCGATGCCAGCTCCTCGCTCGCCTTCGCGAGTGCCGCTTCGGCCGCCAGCTGCTCCGGGGTCGGTCGGTGCCAGGCCCGCATCTCGGCCGCGATCTCCTCGAACGCGCTCGCGCCCTCCGACCGCCGCGCGGCGAGCCGGTCGACGTACCGCAGCAGCGTGGCCTCGTCCATGGTGCACCGCTCGCCGATCCGGACGATCTCCCTCACCCGCTCGAACGCCGTCTCGATCTCGGCCAGTTCCGCGCCGGTAAGCTTCGTCACGTCGCCCAGGAGTTCCATCAGCCGCGCTTCGGTTCGCAGCGCGGCGACCTTCGTCACGCCCTTCTTGACGGCGTAGTACATGGCCTGCATCGGCCCGGCCGGGTCGACCAGGAAGCCTCCGTGGAGCCGGCCCGCGAACTCGCCGACCACGCGTTTGAGACCCAGCTCGGCTGCCGCGTGCGCCTTGAGCGTCGCCCGGAGTTGCGGCGCCAGCTGCTCGACCTCGTCGATCTTCGCGGTGAGCGCCCGGTAGCGGGCCGCCGCCGTCCCGATGTCCGTGGCGGTGGAGAAGTCGTGCAGTGGCGCCTTCAGCGCGACCAGGCCCTTGGCCGACCCCTTCAGCAGCGTCGCCATCGACCCGAAGTCCACCGCCGCCGCCACGACGGCGACCCCGACCCAGAGCAGGGAGGGGTCCTCGTCGATGAACGACAGCTCGTACTCGGCGAAGGCCCGCCGGTACTCCGTGACCGCCTCCGTCGCCTGGTAGACGCTGATTGCGGCGGTCGCGACCACGCCGACCGCGGCGACCCACCCGCCGACCGGAACAACCACGGCGAGCACGAGGGGGATGACGACGAGAGCGGTCGCTGTGAAGGAGTGCGCCTGGCCCACGGCCTTGACGTGGTCGTCGACGATCCAAGCGTAGATCGTGTCGGCGCCGGCCCCTTGGCTCTGCTTCGTCGCCTCCACCAGTCCCGGCAGGCTGAAGACGCGCTCGGGGTCGCTCGTGAACTCCCCGCGGACCGTGGCCGCTTCGGCCTGTCGCTCGTCGGCGACGCCCAGCAGGTATGCCCGCAGCTCGGGCGCGTCAAGCCGGGTGAGCTTCTCGCGGTCGGTGCTCCGGCCCAGCCGGTCGGCGTCGACGAGCGGGTCCTCACCGGCCCCGGTCACCACCGCCCGGCGGGCCGCGGCCCGCAATGACTCGGCTTCGACGGAGTACCGGCTGACCTGCTCGCCGGCATGGTGTACGGCGAAGTACCTCGCAAGCTCCTCCTTCGCAGCGGCCTCCTCGAACTCGGCGCGCGCCTGCGTCCGCGCGATGCCGGCGACCATCGACTCGACGTAGCCGGGGCTGCGCAGCTTGCGCCGCTCCTCGTGGAGCAGGTGGTCGTACCGCGCAAGGACGTCGAGCCCGATCTCGACGGCCTCGGCCCGGAACTGCAGTCGGTAGGCGTCCATCGCGGCGACGAAGGCTGCTTCGTCGGTGAACCCGTGGCGCTTGAGGGACTCCTGGAAGCGGGCGGCAGCGGCGTTCCACTCGTCCCGGAGGGCCGGGTACACGCCGATCTTGGGCCCGGCCCGGGCCGCCCGCGCCCGCACCGCGTTCAGGGCCTGCCACAGCCGGTACAGGTCCTCGCACCCGAAGAGCACGGCCGCGGCCGCCTCGGTCCGCACGGCCTCGGCCTCGCGGGCCTCTTCGGCGCGCAGGTACCGCTCGATCGAGGCGTCCAGCTCCGCCCAGCTCGCCGTCTGCGCCGTGACCTTGCTCAGGTAGTCGGTGCGCTGGGCCGGCGTCAGGCCGCTGAAAATCCCTCCGAGGCGCAGCACCGGTTCGAGGTCCTCGGCGTTCAGCGGCAGGCCGCCCGCGAAGAGGATGTCCTTGACGTTCTCGGGCAGGTTTGCGATCTTCCGGCGCAGATCGTGCTCGGCCGCGGCGTCGGCCCGCGCGGCGAGCCAGCGGGCGCGCAGGGCCGCGTCCTGCGGGCCGGTGCCGGGCCGCCGCGTCCCCGGGGGAAGGCCGCTCTCCCGCCGGAACCGCTCGTCGGCCTCCGCGTCGATGCGCTCCCGCTCGGACGGGGGCAGCGCGGCCATTGCGGTCTCGATGACGTCAGTGAAGGTCAGCTCGATGAAGTGCCGCTCGACGTCCCGGGCGGACACCGAGCGTTCGCGCCCTTCCGTCCAACGCCAGGCGGGAAGCAGCCGGTCGACCTCCTGCTCGCTCGTGGCCCGGTAGTACTGGCGGACGAACTCGCGCAGCAGCTCCGCCGGTCCCAGCTCACCCATGGCAGGGGTCAGCCGCACCCGGAAGCGGGTCCGCTGTGGCCCGCCGCCTCCCGCCGATTCGGCGGGCGTCGGGTGCTTGCGGCCGGGCGTGCCCTCGGTCCGCTGCGCGAGGCGGACCGGCGTGTGCTCCGCGACGGGGCGGGCACCGGTCGGGCGGGCGGGGCGCTCCACCGTCCCCGCTGCCTCCCCCGTCCCCGCTGCCTCCCCCGTCCCGATCGCCGTCTGCGCAGACTCCGTCGACAGTCCGAAGGCCAGCAGGAGACCACCACCCGGCGCCGGCTCTACGACCGGCTCGGTGGCCGCCTCGGCGGCCGGCCCGGCTGCCGGCCCGGCAGCCGGCGCACCCGCGACCCGAAGGCCCTCCTCCCCCAGCCCTGCCACGGCCCGGGCCACCGCACGCCGCATCACGTCTTCCAGCTCCCGCCGCCGCTCGTGCGGCAGGTCGCCGTCGAAGGTGACCGCCTCGGGCAGATGCGGCCGGATGGTCAGGTTGCCGAGCCCGCCACTCATGGCTCCCGCTCCAACCACGTCAGCTGTGCCGCCAGTTCGTCCCGCCGCCGCTCCGACGCGCGCGCCTGCTCCGGCTTCATGGACTGAGCACCCGCGTCGGCCTCCTCCTGCGCGAGTTCGGCGCGCAGCACGGTCGCCAACTCGTCCCGGCCGAACGGCTGAAGCTCCACCGAGTGGGTCGTGCGTACCAAGTCCTTCTGCCACTGTCCTGCGAGCCACCGGCTGCCACCGGTGGCCCGGGAGGTCTCGCTGTGCTCGATCCGCTCCACAGCCACCGACACCGACGTCAGCTCCACCTCCGCGTCCATCAGGTTCTCGTCAGAACCCCTGCGGTGGATCGTGGTGAGGACGCCGACCACGCCGTAGAGCGGCTTGCCCGGGTTCCGCAGCTGAAGCTGCACCAGTTCCGGCACCTGGCTGTCGAGCCGGGACTGGATCTCCGGTTCCATCGCCGCCAGCTTCGGTTCCGTCCACTCCCGGATCTTGCGGCTCTCGTACTGCTCCCGCGCCTTGGCGGCGACTTGGGCCCAGATCACCGCCACGACGACCTTGGCCAGGCCGATCCCGGCGGCGCGGACCCCGCTCGCCACCCGCACCCTGACGGGCACCCGGATCGGCTCCCGGGACACCACCCCGCCGACCCGGCGGCGCATGGTCTCGGTGTCCCGGCGGGAACGCGGCCGGGTGGGGCTGACCCCGGTCGCCTCGGCCTTGGCGATGTCCGCCAGGCGGGCCGCCCTCGCCTCCGGGCCCACGAGGTCCAGGAACTCCACCTGCGGCGGCAGGCTCTTCGCGCCGTCGACGTACCCGCCGGCGTTGGTCACGATCAGCCTGATCTTCAGTTCGTCCGGGATCGGCCGGCCGGCCGCGACCGCGTCCCGCGCACGGCCCAGCCGCTTCAGGACGTCGGCCTTGCCTTCGAACGCCGCCGCCTGCTCGATCTTGCCGATCGCCCGGGTGAGGCTGGGGTGCAGGTTCTCGCCGAGCGACGTCACTTCGGCACCGTCGAGTACTTTGACCTCGTTGGAGGCCTTGTTGTCGACCAGCCAGAGCTCTCCGGTCCCGGCATGGATCCCGACGTAGTCGATGCCCGGCTCGTTGAGCCGGTGCGCGCCCGCCCCGGTGGAGGTGATCACCGCGTGCACACCCCGCTGTCCCAGCAGGTGCGGGAGGTCCTGCTCGCCGTAGGCGCCGCCGGCGTACGACCCGGTCCTCGGGCGCGGCCGGTCCGTCGGCGGGCCCGGCACGTCGTGTGCAAGGGCCTCGGGCCGCAGGACCAGCGGCGGGCCGGGCAGTGGCGGGCCGGGCAGCGACGGACCGGGCGGAGGTCCGGGCGGCGAGGCCCCGGCCCCTGACCGGCGGCGCAGTTCCCCCTCCAGCGCGTCCGCGTACGTCCGCATCCCGGAGTAGGCCACGTCCGGCACGCCGTGGCCGAGCAGCCAACTCCGCACCTGGAGGTACTCGGTGTCCAGTTGGGCGTCCGAGAGCAGCGCCGGATCACGCGACGGGGGCGCGGCTGCCGCGAGCCGTACGGGCTTCAGTGCGCCGGCGCCGTCGAAGGAGGGCACCAGGTACGTCCGCCTGCCCGGACCGGTGCGCAGCGGGTCCCTCGGCTCGCCGCCGGTCACCACCGGGACGGCGGGCTCGCGGGCGGTCACCGTCGTCAGGTGTTGCCGGGCCTGCCGGAACCGCTCGGCAAGCGCCTCCTCGACCGCTCGCCCGAGCTGCTCCAGACCCGCTGCCGACGGCTCTCCGACGATCGACACCGTGATCGGGAAGTGGCACGTCATCCGTGGCATTCCCGGGCTCCTCCGGTTCTGCTGGTCCCGCCGGTCCGGCCGACCTCTCCGGTACCCGCGCTCAACTCAGCGCCTTGTACAGCGCGTTCCAGATGCTGCACGCGATGTCCTTCTTGGCCGTCTCCGCGACATCCCCCGTCAGCACCACGTGGATCGGGAAGTAGTAGTGGATCTCGGTGCCGGAGCGGACGGACACGGCCGCCTGCGAACCGGGGGCCGGCACGACGTGGTCGCCCGGGTGCACCTCGATCAGCCCCGGACGTTCGACCGCCTGCGCGTGGTCCTGGTCCGGTTCGGGTAGCGGGTTCGAGTCCGACATCGGGTCCTCCTCGGGCGTGCGGGCCTAGGCCGGGACGGCTTGCAGGCAGATGCAGTTGAAGGTGGTGGTCGGCACCCCGTCGATCACGATCGTGCTGGCCACCGACGTGATGTAGCAGTCGTTGAAGGCGATGTTCTTGAACGTCCAGTCGCTCCCCTTGGCCTGCTGAACCCCGATGCTGAAGGCGGTGCTGGACAGCGCCAGGCCGGTGAGCGTCGCCACCGCCGCGCCGATCGCCTTGACCGCCATGGTGAAGGTGAACGCGTGCGGCTGGACGATGTGCGCGACGTTGTCAGCCTCCAGCGAGTGCAGCGGCTGGACCGGCACGTTGAAGGTCGGATTGAAAGAGTCGATCGGCGTCACCGGGGTGCCGTTCAGCATCACCGTCAGCCGGCTGTCCCACTTCAGGGCGTCGGGCATGGTCTCTCACTCCCTCGCTCGTCCCGCTCGCTCAGCCCTTGAGGACGAGATCGATCTTCAACCGGTGGATCGCGCCCGCGTAGACGACCTGGACGGTCATGTCGACGAGACGACTGGCCCGGGCGTCGCTGATCTCCTGTGCCTCCGCCGCCGACAGGTCGGCCGGGTCCTTGTCCAGCAGCGTCAGCAGCGGGATCACGATGCTGAAGTCCGCGATCACCTGTCGGGCCACGAGCGGGGCCAGCACCGACTGGACGATGGTCTCGACCGCGCGCAGCCCGACCCGGGAGGTCCGCAGGTTGCCGATCACCTCGATCAGGGCGGCCTTGATCCGGAAGTTGATGTCGTCGAGGGTCCGGACGATGTCGACGTACTTCTTGTCGTGGCTCGCGTCGGAGGTGTAGCCCTCGCCGAGGTAGAGCGCCTGGCCCGGCAGCAGGACCGGCCTGGTGACCCAGTTGACCAGGACGTCGTTGAAACCGTCGATCTCGGTGTCGGAGAACACGTCGGCCATGGCGATGCTGATGGGCTTGAGCAGCAGCGAGATGTGCGGCTCGTACCCGGCGATGACCCCGGCCAGGGCCGCCGCGACGTCGTCGTTCGACTTGTGGGCGATCAGCACCATCCGCTCGTCGATGACCGGCGGGGAGACCAGGGACTTGAGGTCGCTCTGTTTCACGGCAGGGTCGAGCATGGCCACCCCGATCCGCTCCTTGCCGTCGCCGAGGTCCGCCGTCACAT
>NZ_KQ948234.1:42043-46831 GCF_001514035.1 Streptomyces yokosukanensis
GCTCAGCGGGGCGTCCAGGGTGAGCGTGAACGCGGCGGGCGCGGCCGGGGCGGGCGGAGCGACAGGAGGGCCGGCCGCAGGGGCGGGCGGAGGGGCGGCGGGAGCAGCGGGCGGCTGCACCGGGGCGACGGCGGTCACCGTGTGCACCTCCGACGCCTTGTCCGCGGTGAGGCGCACCAGCACGGGCGCCGGAACGCTCGCCGACGCGGTGACACTGTTGGCGCCCTTGGCCGCGTCGGCCGACAGTGTGGTCCCGCCGAGGGCCTTGAGGTACTGCGCGGCCGCCCCCGGCGAGGTGAACTCCTCGGCGGCCGAGGCCGGGCTTGCGAACCCGCCCCTGCCGACGATGGCGATGTTGCCGAAAGCCCTGACCTGCGGCGCGAACAGTTCGCTGCTGGCTTGGACATCGATGTACTTGACCGGCATCGACCGCTCCTTACGTGCTGCGTGACGACGCGATACCTGACGAAGCGTTGTCCCGTTGCGACGCCTGCCGCACGCGACGCCGGAACCCGAATCGCCGCTGCGCGCCGCGTCGGCCGCGGCCCCCTGGGCTGCTCCGCCCACCTGTGCTGGGTGCCCTCTCCGCCTCCTTCGCCCTCCTTGGCCCAACTCCCTGATGTACGAAATTCCGGCGACTTACGAAATCCCCTCGAAGGCCGCCACGAAGCCGTCGGCGGCGAGCAGGTCGGTCGTCTGCTTCGCCGCTCCGGCAGGGTCGGCGGCCGGGAGCGCGGCCTCGGGGAATACCGCCAGCCACGCGCTGGCGGCCAGCAGTGCCCCGCCGTCGTACTCCTCGGGACGCGGACGGGTGTCGTCCAGCGCCTGTCGGCTCTGGACCAGCTGGCGCAGCGCTCCGGCGAGGTCGAGATCCGGGAAGAACAGCACCGAGACCCGCAGCCGGTATCGGCGGGCGGGCGCGTTCGGGTCGAAGGCAGGCGGCTCTGCGTAGTGCAGCCGGTACAGCCGGGGGAACTCCGCCTGGAGTTCGCGGTAGTCGGCGACCTCGGCGCGGCGCATCAGTTCCTCGAGGTCGAGGAAGGCGAAACGGGCGACGAAGTCCGCCTGGGAGAGCCCCGAGAGTTGCCCGGAGGCCAGGGACTCCAAGGCACCATCGGTCAGCGCGACCCTCGCCGTGACGACAGTGTCGAGCGCCAGGTCGACCCACAACGGCGGTGCCAGTCCCGGGAATTCCAGGACGGCGCGCGCCTGCGCGATCTCCGGCAGCAGCTTCTCCCAGTTCCCGCGCACCGTCACCGGCGCGCTCACCGGCACCTGGAAGGTGGTCGAGGTGACGTGGACTGCGTCCACGAACCGCACCTCCAGGGTGCTGGGTTCGTAGACCGCGGCCAGCAAGGACCGCATCCGCGCCCGGTTCGGATCGTCCGGAGGCGCCAGCAGCTGCTGGACCCGCGTCGGATCCAGGTACCGGACCATCAGCTGGTCGGAAAAGCCACTCATGGTCGCTTCCCGCGCGTCACGTACCCGCGCACAGCACGGACTCTGTCATAAGGGTGCGCCTGGAACCGGGGCCGAGCAGTCGGCTCTCTCGGTTCGGGCCCCGGACACGCGACGCTGCCCTGCGGGGTCCGGAGGGCACAATTCGACGCTCCGGACCAGAGGTTCTGCTCACCCACCACCTTACGCCGCCCATCGGGAAGGAGCACCCCCATTCCCGCCGCTCGCGGAGCCGGACCGCGAAGACATCGGAATAGATTGTCCGCTCAACTACTCACGTCCCCAGCGGCACTTGACCGACCGACGTATTCTGAAATTCGAAACATCCACTCCGAAGGAAGGGGCATCTGGTGAGCACCAAAGGCATCGACGTCTCGTCGATCCAGTCGGAAACATACGACGTCAAAGGGCTCGACTTCGTGTTCATAAAGATCACGGAGGGTCACAGCTACACGAACCCGAAGTGGGTGGCCCAGAGGAAGACCGCCCGTAACGCGGGACTGGTCACCGGCTTCTACCACTTCGCCCGCCCTGGACCGTTCGAGGTTCAGGCCGACTACTTCCTGTCCCAGATCAATCTCGTGGACGGTGACATCCTCGCCCTGGACTGGGAGGACCCCGGAATATCGGGGGCATGGAAGGACGCATGGATCAGACGGGTACAAAAGAAGGCACCCGGCCACAAAGTGATCCTCTACTGCGACCGCGACTTCTGGCTGAACCGTGACACCACGTCGTTCGCCGGCGACGGCCTGTGGATCGCCCAATACAACGGCCATCCCGGCAGGCCCGACATCGAACATTCCTGGGTCTTCCACCAGTACAGCGCCCAGCCGGTGGACAAGGATCTCGGGAACTTCAAGGACAAGGCAGAATTGGTCGCATGGTGCTGACGGCCGCCTACTGTTGATCACTCGCACCGGTCTGCGGCGGTGCGACGGGCACAGCCCACGGAGCCTCGTTGGACGGGGCGGTCGGTGCGCCCATCATCCGGGTGTACTTCGCTGCCTGTCCAGGTGGGAGGTCCGCGAGGATGGCCGTGACGTTCTTCTCGGCTCTCTCGCGGGACTCGTTGGCCGCGGTGGTTCCGGCCAGTCCTTGCTCGTTGCCGATCCTGAGCCCGAGGTAGGCGGAGACAATGGCCACGATCGGGCTTGTGATGGAACCGATGACGCTGGGCAGTTTGTCGGCGTTCTTCCACATCAGGGCCAGAGCCAGCCAGCTGAGTAGGCCCAGGACCACCAGTCCGGCCAGAACCACCCAGGCGGTATTGCTTCGTCGTTGAGGTTTGTATGACGGAGGGTTGATTGAGGGTTCGGACACGTGGCATCCCTCCTTTTTTCATTCGCAGGTCCTATGCCCACGCTAATCAGTACGGCGGTCCAGCGCACCTCGCATCGAATTGACATCTCCCGCCCAGGGTCGAACATGGAAAGAGAGCGTCAGGCCGGGCCATTGAGAAGGTTCGACGCTCCCGCCCCCACCTGCTGTATGCAACGCGTACAGCGGAAGTGGCTTGGGCTGCAAAGCTTGGCGAGAGATCTGTTGGACAAGACCCGGGCGACGCCTCGGCCACGACGACCCGCGTGGTGCGGTAGGTGCCGTGGCAGCCTCTTGAGAGGAGCACAGCACCATGGTTGCGCTCGCCAATGTCCAGTACGGCCTGTCGAATGAGGACATCCGCACGGTTCAACGTGCCCTGATCGCCCGTGGCCATATGATCCCGGCCGGCCCCACCGGCCGCTTCGAGGACCAGACCAGAGCCGCTTATGCCGAAGAGCAGCGTGCTCAGGGTTATGTGGGTGCCGACGCCGACGGCATCCCTGGCTGCAAGTCACTGTCGGAGCTGGGCCGTCAGAGCGGGTTCGCTGTGGACTGCCGGAGCGCCGGTTCGGCTTCCTCTGGCGCCGCAGGCAGGCTCAGCCTGTCCCAGGTGACCTACCAGGACCCTGGCAACCGGACAGGACAAGCCGCGATGCAGGCATACGCGCGTACTGCGTGCAGCCTCACCGGTATGGACCCGGCCTACGGGGTCCCGGCTCTGGTCACGATCAGCAAGCGTGAGTCCGCCTACAATGAAGCGCGTTGGCGGGTGAACACCACGGACGCCAACGCCCATGGGCCGATCATGCCCGACAGGCATCCGCAGAACTGTTCCCGGGGCGCCACCCAGTGCATTCCCCCCACCTTCGCCGAGTACCACCAGGCGGGTACGGCCACCACTCCGTATGATGTCGTGGCCGAAATGTGCGCCACCATCAACTACGTGCGTGCCCGCTACAAAGTCAACCAGTCCGGCTCCAACTTCGCCGCCCTCGTCCAGCAGGCCGACCCCGGCCGACCGCCACGCGGCTACTAGACCGTTCCTTGTGCGATGAGGACGACGCGCCGGCGCTATTCCGCCCCGGTCCGTGCGCCGGGCCCCGGCGACAGTGCCGTCCTGACCGACGCGGTCCGCCACCTGAGCGGCACCTGGTGGCAGGGCAGTATGGGCTCTACGAGGAGTGAGGGACCCTCAGTGCGGGACGGGGGGTGCTTCACCTTGTCCAGGAGGAATGGTCATGGCCAAGCGTCTGGTCGTCTGCTGCGACGGAACATGGGACTTCGCCGACCAGCCGAGCAAGACCAACGTCGCCAAGCTCGCCCTGTCCGTACGCCCGGGGACCGCTGCCGGGGAGGACCAGCACGTCTACTACCACAGCGGCGTGGGCACCCAACGGTGGGACCACCTGCGCGGCGGCGCGTTCGGCATGGGCCTGTCCCGCAACATCATCGACGCCTACCGCTTCCTCGTCGAAGCCTACGAGCCCGGCGACGAGCTGTTCCTCTTCGGCTTCAGCCGGGGCGCATTCACCGTCCGCAGCCTGGCGGGGCTGGTGCGCAACAGCGGCATCGTACGCCGAGACCAGGCCCACCGGATCAAGGCAGCCTGGGCCCTCTACCGCGACCGAATCGAGAAGCCGACCGGCGTGACCTCGACTCTGTTCCGCCGCTCGTTCGCGCACGAGACGGAAATCCACTTCATCGGAGTGTGGGACACCGTCGGCGCCCTCGGCATCCCAGCACCGGACGCCAGGTGGCTCAACTCGGCTGTGGAAGAGTTCAACCACCGGTGGGCATTCCACAACACTGAGTTGAGCAGCCTGGTCAAGGCCGCCTTCCAAGCACTGGCCGTCGACGAGCAGCGCTCGGCATTCCAGCCGACGCTGTGGCATCAGAAGCCCAGCGCCGCCGAGCAGGGCCAGGAACTGAAGCAGGTGTGGTTCGCCGGCACGCACTGCGATGTCGGCGGCGGCTACAAGGAAACGGGCCTGTCCGACATCGCCCTGC
>NZ_KQ948234.1:47631-50405 GCF_001514035.1 Streptomyces yokosukanensis
AGACACGGGCTGAAGTTCAACACTGACGCGCTCAGCGCGACCGGCCCCAGTGCGATGCAGCCGGGCGAGAGCGTCGACTTCCGTGTCCAGCCGGACGCGTCGGGCCCGTTGCACCCCTCACGGACGGAACTGTGGCGACTGGCCAAGCCGCTCCACAGGCCCATCGGATGCGCGGCGGACGACCACCGGCTCGACGGGAACGAGTTCCTGGCAGCGCCGGCCAAGGAGCGCTACGACGACGACACCAGCTACCGGCCGCCCAATCTCGAGCAGTATCTCGCCGCCCCGCAGCGGGTCAGTGTGGAGTCGGTGCTTCTATCGAGCGTCGACGCGGCCGAGAGAGTCCCCGGATGACTCAGCGGGCCAGTCGGACAGGAAGGTGCCGTGGGTCTGCCCGTTCTGTTCTTCAGGGCCGGTGACCCGGCACCGCCGGTCTCAGGACCAGGCGATCTCGCCATGCCGGTCGATGAAGCGTCCGGTGCCGGCACCGGGCCCCTCGGTGGCGAGGGCGACGATCGCGTCCGTGCCCTCGGTGACGGTCTGGGAGCCGCTGTGACCGTTTATGTCGGTCGCGGTGTAGCCGGGGTCGGCGGCGTTGACGCGAATGCCCTTGAGCCCTTTGGCGTACTGCGTGGTCAACATCGTCAGCGCCGCCTTCGAGGAGGCGTACAGCGGCACGACGACGTGCGACTCGGACCGGCCGGGGTCGTGGGTGAAGGCGAGGGAGCCCATGCCGCTGCTGACGTTGATGATCACGGGGTCGTCCGAACGGCGCAGCAGCGGCAGGAACGCGGTGGTGGTGCGGACCACGCCGATGACGTTGACGTCGAGGACGGCGCGGGCGTCGGCGGCGGTGAGGTCGCCGGGATCACCGAAGGGACCCTGGACCCCCGCGTTGTTGATCAGGACATCGATCCTGCCCTCGTGCTCGGCGACGTCCGCGGCGGCGGCGGCCACGGACGCGTCGTCGGTCACGTCGACGGGGACGAAGCGTGCGCCCAGCGCGGCGGCTGCCTCCTCACCCCGCTCACGGTCGCGGGCTCCCAGGAGAACGGTGTGACCGCACGCGATGAGGCGGCGGGCGGTCTCGCGGCCGATGCCCTTGTTGGCTCCGGTGATGAAAGTGATCGTCATGCCTTCGATAGTTGCCTTGACGAGGGAGCCGGACCAGGGACGCTTCGACGGTGGGAAGACCAGTACCACCCTCGCGCCCCCGCATGTGATCGGGGACGCGGGAGAATGGAGAGCATGACGACGACACCCCCCGGAGCTGGACTGGGCGCGATGATCCGCACGTGGCGGAACCGGCTGCCCCCGTCAGCCGCTGGGCTGCCGGTCGTCCGCAAGCGCCGGGCTGTCGGGCTGCGGCGCGAGGAACTGGCCGACCTGGCCGGAGTGTCGGTCGACTACGTCGTGCGCCTGGAGCAGGGGCGGGCCACGACACCCTCGGCGTCGGTGGTGGCGTCCCTGGCGCGCGCTCTCCAACTGTCCACCGCCGAGCGGGACCATCTCTACCGGCTGGCCCAGATCGTGCCGCCGGCGGACGGCACGATCTGCGACCATCTCCCGCCCGGTATGCAACGGGTACTCGTCCGCCTCGGAGACGTACCGGTGGCCGTGTTCGCGGCGGACTGGCAACTGGTGTGGTGGAACCACGGGTGGGCCGCCCTGCTGGGAGACCCCTTGGCCTCGCCGCCGCGGATGCGCAACTTCGCCCGCGACAGGTTCCCGGTGGACGTCGATCACACCCCCCTCGCGCTGTGGCCGGTCACCGAGACGGACCCCGACACCGCCGACGCCGCCCTCGTCTCCGATCTGCGCCGCGCCACCGGCCGCTTCCCCCGGGACAGCCGCCTGGCCGCGCTGGTCCGCGACCTGAACGCAGGCAACGAGAGGTTCGCCGAGCTGTGGGCGACGGGAGAGGTGACCGCGAACCGCGAGGTCCACAAGAGGGTCGATCACCCGTCGGTGGGCCCGGTCACGGTGGACTGCGATGTCCTGACCGACGGCGACACGGAGCTCAAGATTGTCATCATGACCGCCGCGCCGGGCAGTGAGGACGAGACCAAACTCCAGCTCACCACCGTCGTCGGCCCACCGGCCGGCACGCGCAACTGATCCGCCCCGCCCATCGGCCGACCGACGGCTCACGGTTTTCGTGACGCACCAAACCGTTGGACACGCACCGACGGGTGATCAGGACGGCCCGCTGGCGGACTGCCCGGACAGCGCCCTCGTTCCGCCTGGCCACGAACCGCGGTGCCCTGTTGACATCACCCTCGCCGCGCTGGGTGGTCGGTGGACGCCGCTGGTAGTCCGCGAGTTCCTACGCCGCGGTCAGACCACATACTCCGAACTGTCCGCCGCCCTGCCCGCTCTCTCGGACAGGCCGACCCAGTTGACCAGTGCGGGCGTCATCGAGCGTCACCGCACCCCGGGCTGGCCTCCGCGCGTCCGCTACATTCTGACCAGCCAGGGCCGGGCGCTGGAACCAGTGGCGCGCAGCATGTGGGAGCGAGGCACAGCGCGACGGGACGCCCTCGACCAAACGCCAGACCCGTAGAACACGGCCTGAACCTCGTCAGCCCCCCGGTTCTTGCTCGCTGCGGCTGGACGGCCTTCTACGATCCGGTGCATGGATCCTGAGCTGCTGGAACGGATCACCGCGCGGCGCGCGGAACTGGACGAACTCGAAGAACAGCTGGCCAAGCAGTTGGCGGAGGTACGCGCCGAGCGGAACGAACTCGCCGTCGCCGAACGCGTCCTTGAACGGG
>NZ_KQ948234.1:51369-61044 GCF_001514035.1 Streptomyces yokosukanensis
GCCAACGAACGGGCATCGGTCACGCCGGCGCCGGGCAGGTGGGCGGACGAGCGGTGATGCTGGTCCCGCACCGCACGTCAGGCGTGAAGGAGAGCACACTCCCGCCGGACTACCAGCGCATTCTCGCCGCCGTGCGGCAGGCCGCCGGACCGGTCATGGCCCGGCAGGTCGGTGACACGCTGGGAATCGATGTCAGTGTGCGGGCCAGGCTGGAACCGCTGCGCGGGAGACTGGTCAGACTCGTCGATCGCGCCTGGCTGCGGACACTACCCGACGGCCGGTTTACCACCTGCCTGTGACCAGGGACGCCAGCGCCCGGAGTGGTGGGGTGCGGGCGTAACCGGGGGTGCCCCCGGCGGCCGTTGGAACTGTGTGACGAGATCCAAAGAACGCGCCGAGGACACCTGCCCGCTTGATTACCAGTGCCGTCTGCCGCTGTCCACGAGCACCGTCAAGTACCTCGCCGATCTACTGCGACGCCGCCTGAAGGCGATTCGGTCCAGGTGGCGGATCCTGCCGCCCGGGAGGATCACGGTGATCGTCTTGGCCGTGCTGCGCCAGGACCAGCGCCTGGCCGACATGGCCGGCGGCAACAATGGGTCCGAGTCCACCGTCCGCCGCTGGCGCGACGATCTCTTTCATCAGTCATCAAGACCATCTTCATTCGATGCCACACTGAAACATCAACTTCCCAGCCCACCAGGACCTCTCAAGTGACAGTCAGTGAAAACCCTTGAACAACCAACAAACCCGCCGAGTAGGCCACGACAAAGACTTCGCATGTTCGCAGGTGGGCAAGGGTGCGCTCCGCGCACGCGGGCATGCGCCTCTCTCACCGACTCCAACTCGGTATGGAGCGCTCCGCGCCTGCGGAGATGGAGGTTGACGGCGCTCCGTGCAGCGAAATGTGCCCGTGAGCCAGCCCCAACGAGATCAGATAGGCCCCTTACGGGGATTACATACAAATATCCTGCACTTTCGCATCGCCCGACAAGATCATCTCTCGCTGTATGTCACGTTACAGCTTCAAACTCACAGTTCAGCGGCCTTGTGAGTGGCAGTCAAATGAGAAGAACCTTGGACAACTAGGCGAGAGGTAACACCACTGTCCCGACCTGGATCGGCCCCGGCGGTGCGACGGTGGCACCCATCTGCCGGTTCATCTCTCGCAAGGTCTCCGGGGTGGTGGCGGTGATCCGGGGAGCGGGGTGAGGGGTCCGTCGGGGTGTGATGCTCGGCTCTGTCGGAGACGGGCGGGCGGCGGCTTCATGTCCGTGCCTGACCGGACGTGGAGATCAGGGACGCAGGATCAGCCGGATCGGGGCGCCTTCTTTGGTATGCAGGCGCCTGACGGCCTTGCCCGCGTCGGCGAGTGGCAGTACGTCGGTGATGGAGCGTGAGAAGTCCAGTCGGCCTCCATCGGCCAGGGCGATCAGCTGTGGAACGGCGTCCTCGGCAGAGCCGTAGTGGCCGAGGATCTGGTGTTGCAGATAGCTGAACCGGGTTCCGTCGGTGACAGTCAGCGGTTTGTCGGTGAGCCCGACCAGGACCAGGCGTCCCTTGGGCGCCAGGGCGGTCAGAGCCTGCTCGCGGACAGCGGGGACACCGGCGAAGTCGAAGGCGACCTCCAGCGCCCGATGGCCGGTGGCGGCGAGGATCTGCTCGCGCAGCTGGGGGCCGGCCGGGTCCAGGGCCAGGTCTGCGCCGAAGTCCAGGGCGCGCTGCCGAGCGGCCGGGGCGGGGTCGACAGCGATGATCGGGTAGGCCCCGACGGCTCGCAGCAGCTGGACGGCATGGACGCCCAGCCCGCCGATGCCCCACACGCCCACGGCCTGCGCCGGCCGGACCCTGGCGGTGGTGGTGATGGCGCCCCAGGGGGTGGAGACCGCGTCCGGGATGATCGCCGCCTGTTCGAACGGTATCGAGTCAGGCAACTCGAACAGAGTGTCCGCACTGGCCAGCGCATACTCGGCCCAGCCGCCGTCGTAGTCGACTCCGCGGGTCAGGACCCGTCCGTCACGGATGTCGCCGGCCTGCAACACGACCCGCTGCCCGGTCGACCAGCCGGTCGTCTCCGGTCCGGTCTCGGCGATCGTGCCGGCGACCTCGTGCCCGAGGGTGACGGCCTCCCCTCGAAGATGGGCAGGCGTGAGGGTGCCGTCTATGAGGTGGACGTCGGACAGGCAGACGCCCGCGGCCCCGACTTTGACCAGTACCTGACGGGGACCTGGAACGGGCCTGGGCACGTCTTCGATCGTCAGGGTGCGCGAGGGGATGTGCAGCCGCGCGGCGCGCATGAGCTCCATGTCGGGGTACTTCCGTTCTGGTCGGTGACCGTCAGCTATCGCAAGTCGACTTGCTTTCGAAAGTACGCCTTGCCCCGCCATATCGCAAGGATGCTTGCGATATGCTGATGTGTCATGACGGGCAAGAAGGAGGCGCCACCACTCAGGCGCCGCGGCGAACGCATGCGGCAAGCGGTCCTGGCCGCCACCGTCGACCTGCTTGCCACCGAAGGTCTGGCCGCGACCACGGTGGCTGCCGTCGCGCGCGCGGCCGGGGTCCACGAGACCTCCCTCTACCGGCGCTGGAAGACTCGCGAGAATCTCGTCTTCGACGCGCTGGCCACCCATTCCGACCACGCCCTGCCGACGCCCGACACGGGCCATGTGTCCACGGACCTGACCGCGCTGTTCACGGCACTGGCCCGATACCTCGCGACACCCGAGGGTGCCGCGTTGCTACACCTCGGCACGGTGCGTGGCGAGGACGACCTGGAAGAGGGGCGGCGCTCCTACTGGAGCGCCCGTCTCGGGCGCGCGGAGGCCCTCGTCCGACGAGGCGTCGAGCGAGGAGAACTGACAGCCGACACCGACCCGCACCTGTTGGTGGAAGCCGTCGCGGGCCCCCTGCTGGCACGTGTCCTGCTCACCGGCGAGCCGCTGGAGGAGGCTGTGGTCCCGCGCCTGGTCGACCTGGTCCTGGACGGTGCGCGCGCTCGCCGTCCGGACCAGCGCTAGGGCCTCCCTTTCGGCCGGTTCCACGCCCTGAGCGCCTTCAATGACGGCTTCGCCCGTCGCCAGGAGAATCCGGGATCGCCTGCATGCGCGAAGTGTGCGCGGGGCCGGGGCCGGGGCTGCGACTGCCCCGTGTATGGGGCGCCCGTGTGTCAGGTGCCGCACCTCCCCTGTCCTCCACCCGTCATCACTTCGCACATCGCCTGATAATGGGCATGAAAGTACGGGATGGCTCCAACCCCAGCGAGGAGCGAGATGAACGCCTCCGGCGGTCGGGGCGGCGGCGGATCGTTGCCGTTCAGCGGCGTGGCAGCCGCCGTGGTCGATGGAGACGGGGTCGTGCTGCAGTGGTCGCATGCAGCCACGGAGTTGCTCGACCGTACGGCGCCAGAAGTGTGCGGACAGCCTGTCGCCCAGCTGGTCGAAGCAGTTCACCAGAGCCCGGGTGCGCCCGGCGAGAAACGGGCTCCCGCGGCCGGACAGGCCGTGTTGCGGCACCGCTCCGGTCGCCTGGTCGAGGTCGCCTACCACGCGCTGCGGCTCGACGGCTCCAGCGACGTCCTGGTCCTGGCGGCGCCCATCCAGTCCGCGAGCGACTGGGGACTCGGCGCGGCCTTCATGCGCGCACTGCTCGCCCAGGACTGGGCCGGGATCACCGTTCACGACACCGACCTGAGCATCGTACGGACCAACCGTGCAGCGGGCACGTCCTCCGGGGCGGGCGCGGCGGTCGGCGGCCGGCTGCGCGACATCGTCACCCCCGAGGACGCCGATGGTGCCGAGGCCGCGCTGCGCCGGGTACTGGACACCGGCGAGCCACTGATCGACCGAGAGCAGCGGGCGCGATCACAGCGCGTGCCCGGCCGGGAATGCGCAGTGTCCCTTTCCGCATTCCGGCTGGAAGACGAAGAGGGCCGCCCCTCAGGTGTCGTCGCGGTCTTCACCGACAGCGCCGAACGCGAGCGCCGCCGTGACCTGCGCCACGAGGCGTCGGTCCGGATCGGCAGTTCCCTCGACGTCCTGCGCACAGCCCAGGACCTGGTGGACGTTCTCGTCCCGGCTTTCGGAGACCTGGCCTGGGCAAGCCTTGCCGACCCCGTCCTCGAAGGTGACGAGCCCCCGAAGCTGGCCGGCGCGGGATCGTGGCACATGCGCAGGGTTGCCGCAGCCTCGGTGGGCCCCTGGCCCGCTGGATTTGGGCCGCCGGGCATTGCGGATCCGCCGATGCCGGACCTGCCCGTCCTACGCAGAGTCCAGCGCGGTGAGACCGTGCTCGTGTCCGACCGGGCAAGCGCACTCGCCATGGCCGAGGACCACCCGGGAATCATCCCGCTCCTCATCCCCGAGAACGGGCACTCGGCCGTCTCCGCGCCCCTGTTCGCCCGCGGCCTCGTGCTCGGCGCGGTCGCGGTCTGGCGCACCGAACGCCCGGAGGCATTCGACCAGACGGACGCGGACCTTCTCTCGGAGATCGCCTCCCGCGCTGCGCTGAGCGTGGACAACGCCCGCCGCTACACCCGCGAGCACCGCGCGGCCGTGGCCCTGCAGCAACGCCTGCTCCCCCGCGCCACCACGGATGATCCCGCCGCTGAGACCGCGGGCCTTTACCGGCCGGCCAGCGGCGGGGCGGACATCGGCGGAGACTGGTTCGACGTCATCCCCCTGCCTTCTCTGCGGGTCGCCTTCGTCATCGGCGACGTGGTCGGCCACGGGCTGCACGCCACCGCCACCATGGGCCGACTCCGTACCGCCGTCCAGACCCTCGCCGAACTGGAGATGGAGCCCGACGAACTCCTCACCCACGTCGACGACCTCGTGCAGCAACTCGCCGGCGAGGCACCCCACGGGCACCAGGAGGCGGTAGGCGCCACGTGCCTGTACGCCGTCTACGACCCGGTCACCTGTCACTGCGCCCTCGCAAGCGCCGGGCACCTGCCGCCTGTCGTGGCCCGGCCCGACGAGGCCGCCCACGTCGTCGAGGTCTCCCCCGGACCTCCCCTCGGAGTCGGGGGTATGCCGTTCGAGGTCACGGAGATCGATCTGCCCCCGGGCAGCGTTCTCGCTCTGTACACCAACGGATTGGTCACACCTGACCACCACGACCTCGGCGCCGGCATCCGGCACCTGACGGAGAACCTCGGTGCGCTGTACCGCTCCGACCGGCCCCTGGACGACATCGGCCGCGCTCTCCTCGCCACCACCGGCAACACCCCGCCCCGCGACGACATCGCCCTGCTCCTCGCTCGCACCCGCGCAGTTCCGACGGACAACATCGCCAGCTGGGAATTCCCCACCGACCCCGCGATCGTGGCCGACGCCCGCGAAGCGGCCACCCGCCAGCTCGCCGCATGGGAGCTGGAGGACGTCGCGTTCACCACAGAACTCATGGTCAGCGAACTGGTCACCAACGCCATCCGCTACAGCCGCGGCCCGGTCGGACTACGACTGATCCGCGACAAGACACTCGTCTGCGAAGTGTCCGATCCAAGCAACACCCAACCCCGTCTGCGCCGGGCCCGTACCACCGACGAGGGCGGCCGCGGCCTGTTCCTCGTGGCCCAGCTCGCCGCGCGCTGGGGCTGCCGCTACAGCCGCTCCGGAAAGACCATCTGGGCCGAACAGCCCCTCACCACGACCACCACACCCGCCAGGCTCTCGAACGCGGAACTGTGACGCCCTTCGCGAGCGGGGGGGAGTTGGACATACGTCCTGGGACATCGCCGGAACTCATGACTCGCGCTGGGATTCAGCAGCAGCTCGTGCCGGAGCAGGGCGAGTGCTGGGTTGGCCGCCGCCGACCACGGTTTCGGAAATGCCCAGCGACATCAACGGCAGCCTGGGCACTCTGAGGTGCGCAGTACGATCACGCGCCTTTCAGCGGGCGGGCGAACCCGCCGTCCGTGTCGGCCTTCGTCGCGCACCAACCGGCCACGGAGGCGCTTGGGTCCTCGGTTGCCGACCAACTCAACCGGGTGAACCATGGAACAAGGTATGGGTTTTCACCCCTCGAGCAATGAGGAGAGGGTTATCGCCTGGGCTTTCATGTGCGACATGTGGAGGACTCATGTACTCGACTCGATTCCGTGCCCGTTCCGCCGCCGTTTGCGTCGCCACCCTGTGCGTCATGGGTGCCACGTCGCTCCCGGCTCTCGCATCCTCGTCGCCCTCACCGTCGGCGGTCTCCGCCCTGGACAGGCAGCTCCTGACCGCAGCCCACCAAGGCAACCTCTGGGAGATTGCGACCAGTCAGCAAGCTCAGAGCGCCGCAACCACCACATGCGTCAAACGGGTCGGCGCCGACTTCATCAACGACCACCGCGCCCTCGATGTCGGTGTCGTGAAGACCGCCGCAAAACTCGGCGCGGCACTGCCGTCCGGGCAAACGGACGCGCAGCTGGGGCAAACCGCCGCCCTCAAGTCCCTCGCCGGTACGCCGGCGTACGATGCCGCGTGGCTGAAGGCCCAGTACCCCGCCCACGTGCAGACCCTCGCGCTCATCGACAAGGAGATCGCCTCGGGCACCAACCCGCTCGTGAAGACCCTGGCCAGGAGTGCGCGCCCGGTGGTGGCACGCCACACCCAGATGGTCGACCACGGCGTATGCCACGCGTAGACGTCCGCCGAGCCACGGGCGTAATCCCGGCCCACTGATGTGCGCCTTCGGGAGCACGTCGGCCGGGCCGCGCTCGTGTCTCGAGCACAGTCATATGCATGGTCTCAGCGTCGCCGGACTACCCACCATGCAGGTCACCCTCGAACTCGCCCTCGCCTTCCACCACGCCGTCCACAACACCCACCACCTGAACGGCGCGATCGACCGACTGCGCGCCCTCACCCGCAACGGCGGCCGTCCCCAGCGGGGCCTCATCCGCTGAGCGTTCGTTGCTGAGACCACCGGTGACCTTCGTCCGATCGCCCTCTGCACGGCCGTAGGCGCCCGTTTCCCGGGCGGGTTCGGCGGACAATGGAGTCGTGTCACGAGGGCTGGGGTGAGTGCAGCGGGCCGTGCCGGCGTACGTTCGCAGCGAGTCCGAGGGGCGCAGCACCATCGACGGCAGCCCGCTGGCCGTCTCCGTCACCGGGCTCGCACGCGTCGTCCGGGCTCCAGCCGCGGTCGGCGACCATCTGGTCCAGGCGGGCACGAGGGCTCAGGCCTGTGCCACAGCGGCACGCACGCAGGCGCGGCGGCAAGGAGTCGTTCTCAGTCATGGCGGGAGTGCCGACGGTCCCTGGGCGCGAGCAACAGGAGACACCCCGTCCGGGCTGGCGATGCCTCCTGATGTGGTCCCGTTGTGGCCGGCACGGCATTCCACGCCATCAGCACCCGGGGGGACAAGGTGGCCCTCACCGCAGTTGCGTGAAGGCCAGAACCGCGACGTCCGAGGGCTGTTGGCACTCTTTGGGCACTGCGGGTACGGCCGGTGCTCCTGCTTCAGGGCCGGTAGACGCACTCCGCCAGCGTCGCGTGCTTCTTCCAGCCCAGCGTCTCGTACAGCGCGCGCCCGGCGTCGGTCGCGCCGAGAACCCCGAGAACCGCGCCCGCCTCCAGAGCGTGGTCGGCAAGCGCACGCATCACGAAGTCGCCCAGCCCGCGCCGCCGATGGGCCGCCTCGGTCATTACCCGGTCCACCACCACGGCCTCCCCGAGGGATGCCATCTGCCCCTGGGACAGCCACGACTCGATCTCCTCCGGCTCCGCGGGCATCTTCATCCAAGTCCGCGGCACGCACACCGAGGCCGCGGCGCAGCGGACCAACAACTCCTCGGCCTCGGACAGGACACGGCGCCCCACTTCGTCGACGTTGCCGGCCACCTCGACATAGAACCCCCAGGGCTACTCGACAGGCGGAGGCGTCCGCCGGAACACGGCCCAGCCCACCACCCAAGTCCTGACCACGTCCGCAACCATCAAGCCCTCCCGAAGCTGTGGCTGCACCAACGGCCAGGTAATAGACAATGGCTAGGGTCACACATTACGTCGCCGTGTAGTCTGCGGCATCTGTTTTGCCCGGGTGCACATCCTGAAGGACGGGAGTTGTCAGTCGGTGTTGTTCCCGTATCCGATGGATCGGGGTGAGGTGTGGGGCAGCGCAGGCAGCGGTATCCGGGGCGTAGGCGGCTGGATGACCGGCGGGTGGTCAACGGGATCCTGTTCGTGCTGTACACGGGTATCCCGTGGTGTGGCAGGCGTTGCACGACCTGCTGCTGGCCGAGTTGCGGGCGGTCGGCCTGCTGGACTTCTCCCGGGCCGCGGTCGACGGCTCGCACCTGCGGGCGATGAAGGCGGCGCGAAGACGGGTCCGTCCCCGGTGGACCGGGGACGGACGGGCAGCAAGCACCACGTGATCGTGGAGGCGCACGGCATCCCGCTCGCCGCCGCGCCGACCGGCGGAAACCGCCACGACGTCACCCAGCTCATGGCCCTGATCCACGCTGTACCCCCGGGCGACCTAGTGTCTCCGGTCATCCCGTACGCGGGCCGCCCGAGGCGATCAGCTGAAGAACGGGTCGTCCACGACGTGGACCCAGCCGCCGTCCGGCTGGCGTCGAAGGATCTCCGTGGTGGTGGAGACCGTCGGCTGAGGTCCGACCCCGGTGAGGGTGGCGGTGTTCGACACCAGGGCGATGTCGTCCACCTCCCGGATGTCACGTAGTTCGAGCTTGAGACGGGCACCGCTGTCGATCAACTGCCGCAGTGCCTCGCGAATGGCGGCCGCGCCCACCACATGGGTTTCGGGAGTGGGGACGAAGTGGGCGTTCGGCTCGTAAAGCGATACCAGGCCCTCGATGTCCCCGGCCTCCAGGTACTCCATGAACAATGTTCCCACCTGCTGAGGCGTCTGCGCGCGGCGCCGGGCGGTGACGCCGACGGGGTTGTCTCCCCAGCCCGCCGCGGCGAGCAGGTCGTACCAGCCGGGCTGGGCGCCGTAGGGCAGATGGTGGCTCAGCAGTTGGCCCGGGAAGGTCGTCGGGGGCGCCTTGTGGGGCTTGCCTTCGGCCTGGGTGACGATGGCGTCGCTGAGCGCGTAGCCCAGATCCAGCCGCGGGAGCAGAGCGTGCACCTCGTCGGCGAGGCCGGTCGGAAGGCTCTCACGCTGGACTCCGATGATGTCGGTGCCAATGCCCGCCTGGGCCAGCGCCACTTCCGTGTCTTTCCGCGAGGCGATGCCTTCCGAGGTGTGCAGGGCGATGGCGTCCCAGACGATGGCGATACGGCGTTCCTCGACACCGCGCTCGCGGAGGAATGCCGCCGCGGTGTCGGCGCCGTCGACTTCGAATCGCTGGTCGCCGTTGCCCTCCTCGCTCAGCCCGATGTCGTGCAGGACACAGCCCAGGAACAGCAGCTCGTCGTCGTAGTCGGTACCGGCCACCAGGCCCCGGTTCTGGGCATGGGCGCGGGCGAAGACATAGCTGCGGACGCTGTGATGGAGGACGAAGGCGGGTGTGGCCTGGGCGACATGGGCGTACGCGTCGCGGTTCAGGCTCGTGTCGGGGAGGTCGAGCTGTTCGAAGACGGAGAGGGGTGCGTCAGTGGTCATGATGTGTCTCTTTCGTCGTATGCCCCGGTGCGGGGCAGGTCGGTGCGGTCCCGCCGGGCGGCGCGCTCATGCGGGGTGAGGCTGTTTCGGCGGGCCGGTTGCTCCGTGGTCATCGACGG
>NZ_KQ948234.1:61616-66911 GCF_001514035.1 Streptomyces yokosukanensis
GAGTCGGCCTGTTAGCGGTCTTCGGGGAAGTCGTCGCCGTACATGGGCAGTCCGCTCAGCGACTGGTCCCGGGTGGCCCCCTCTTCGATGACGTCCCAGTGTTCGACCAGGAGACCGTCCTCGACACGGAGGAGATTGGCGGCGCTCCACGGCGTGGACTGCCCGATCCCTGTGAAGCGTCCGCGCAGAACGCCTTGAGGGCGATCGCCTTGTTCCTGTCTTCGGCGGCGGTCACGACAACTTCGCCTTCCTTCTCCCGTGTCGGAGAACTGCCACGCCGTCGCTTCGGAGCTTCGGTTCCGTGGCTCACCGGCAGGCCCGGACGGTGAACGCTGCCGATTCCGCGTCCGCCGGCGCGCTCGCTTCGAGGTCGCAGTACCTGTCGTACGCGGGATGTTGTCCATCGGGTTCCGGGCCACCGAGATGCTCCGGGCCCGTCACGCGGGCAGCGGGCTGCGCGGTGCCGGTGTGACGGGGGTTTGGCCTTCGCCCCTGACGGCGCCGGGTTACACCGTGCGGGTCCAGGCGGCTTCCTGGACTTGCTTGATGAGTTCCTCGGTCGCCGGGGGCCAGACGTTGCGGTAGTTGCCGTGCTCGGCGCCGATGATCTCGACCATTTTGTCGATCATGTCCTGCGGGTCGTACTGGTCGGCCAGGATCTCCGCGAAGCGGGCCTTCACGTCCTTGGTCTTGTTGAAGTTGACCGCGTCGTCCAGCCAGCGGAAGGTCGTGTCCGCGATACGGTCGTTGAACCCGGTCTGGTACGCCCCGGGGTTGATGGTCTGCACGGTGATCCCGGTCGGCGCGAGTTCGTCGCGCAGGGTCGCCGCCATGGCTTCGAGCGCGTGCTTGGTCGCACAGTAGGGGCCCAGGCCGAAGGCGGTCAGCATGCCGCCCATCGAGCTGATGATGACGACACGGCCCGCCGTTCTGCCATCCACCCACTTCCGGATCACACGCTGGGTGAGTTCGAGGTTCGCGAAGACGTTCGTCTCGAACGTGCGCCGCACCAGGTCGACGGGGATCTCCGCCAGCGGCCCGCAGTCGCCGATCGCGGCGTTGCTGACGAACATGTCGAAGTCCCAGTCGGAGACGGCCGCGATGTCGCGGGCGTCCAGGACATCGAGCTTGTCGACCGTGACGCGGTCCTGCAAGCCGAGTTCCCCGATGTGCTGGCGCAGTTCGGTCACCTGCGACCAGATCTCCGTGGTGGCGATGACCTGGTGCCCGGCCCGGGCCAGGCCGATGGCGGTGCCGCGGCCCAGGCCGGTGCCGGCTCCGGTGATCAGGATCTTCTTCATCGTGCTTCCTTTCCGAGCGCGATACGGGCGACCTCGCCGTCCTGGACGGGCATGCCGCCCGACACGCCGATGGCGCCGATCACAGTGCCGTTGTCGTCGTGCACGGGGAGACCGCCCGCGTAGGGGATCAGGCCGCCGTTGGTGTACTCGGTCGTGGGAGCCGGCCCGCCGGGCTTGCAGAACTCCCACAGGCTTTCGCTCGGGCCGTCGAACAGGACCGAGGTCTTCGCCTTGGCCAGCGCGATCTCGATCGAGCCGAGGATCGACCCGTCCATCCGGGCGAACGCGACCAGGTGTCCACCGCCGTCGACGACGGCGATGTTCATCGGAACGCCGATCGCCACCGCGTGGTCGCGGGCCCTTGCGATCACGGCTTGAGCCGTATCCAGCTTGATACTCATGGCGGTTGCCCCTGTCGGTGTCGGTGTCGGTGCTGGAGTGCTGTGCTCATAGCCGGGCGACGAACGCGCCGATGTGTGCGGCCACCTGGTCGGGCACCTCAAGGGGTGAGAGGTGGCCTGTGTCCTTCAGGACGGTCAGCGAGGCGGTCGGGATCAGCGGCAGCAGGTGGTCGGCGAGCACGGTGGGCGGGTCGACCTTGTCGTGACTGCCCGCGAGAACCAGCACCGGCACCTCGATGGCACCGACACCGGCCGACACGTCCTGCACCAGGCCCTGGCGCGGCCACGCGAGACGGGCCTCGTCGCCGCCGCGCAGACTGTCCTCGACCACCTGCCGACGCAACTCGGGAGTCAGGCCGCCGTGGGTCAGCATCAAGTCGATGCCCTGAAGAACCGCCGCCTCGTTGTCGTAGGCGTGGGAAACCGCCTCCTGTACCTGCTCGGTCACCCCGATTGGAGCAGGCGGCGCGGGCGCCACGAGGACGGCTCCGGTCAGCCCCTCGGGCTTGCGTGCGGCCACCATCTGGGCCACCTTGCCGCCCATCGAGTGCCCGACGAGCACATAGCGGGAGTATCCGAGCGCGCCGATGACCCGTTGCGCGTCGTCGGCGAGCTGCTCCAGGCCGTAAGGTCCCGGCACGCTCGTGGAGTCGCCCCATCCGCGCTGGTCGTAGGCCACGAAGCCCTGCCCCGGTTCCAGACACTGAAGCACCGGGATCCAGGTGCGCCGTGAGCCTCCCCAGTAGTGCAGGAAGACCAGCGCCGGGCCGTCACTCTCGCGAACGTGGGCGTACACCTGGCCGCCCTGTACATCGAAGAAGCAGCCCGCCACATTCTGCGGAGTCATTGTCAGCTCCTCGTCCACGGCCGAGGTCCTCGGACCGCTCCACCGGTTTGTGGAGCCGGTCGCCCCGCGCTCGATGTCCGATCCTGCTCCGGGATCTCCCCGCCGGGCCACGGCTCATCTGCCAGCATGCGCACTTTTCAGGCCAAGGTGAGGCGCAGGGGCCATCCGTCTCCGGCCGCGCAGACCGGTGGCTGAAGAGGAATCTGCCGGAGGTACCCATGGAACCGATGGTCAGGAGGCCGACTGGCCTCCCTGCGTCATGGGCACTGGCCGTAACATTGCGGCCATGAACCGGCACCGCGTTGCAGTACTGGCGGTAGACGGCGTGCTGCCCATCGATCTGGGAATCCCCACACAGATCTTCAGGGACCGTCCGTACACCCCCTACGAGCTCACCGTGTGCGGAGACACCGAGGACGCCGTGACCACCAGCGCCGGGTTCACCCTCGGGCTGACCGCGGGACTCGAAGCACTCGCCGAAGCGGACACGATCATCGTTCCGGGCTTCGAGGACTTCCGGCGCCCCCCGCCACCGCGGGTGAAAGCAGCTCTCAAGCTCGCCGGCCGCGCGGGGATACGCATCGCCTCCATCTGCACCGGCGCCTTCGCCGTCGCCGCGGCCGGACTGCTCGACGACCGCACCGTCACCACCCATTGGGCCAGCGCGGATGCCCTCGAAGAGCTCTACCCCCGGCTGCGCGTCGACCGGAACGTCCTCTACATCGACAACGACACCATCCTGACCTCCGCGGGCGTCACGGCCGGTATCGACCTATGTCTGCACATGGTCCGCAAAGACCTCGGCGCAGCCGTCGCGAACGACATCGCCAGGGAAATCGTTGCCGCCCCCCATCGCGACGGCGGACAGGCGCAGTACATCACCCGGAGCCTCCCCGCCCCGCAGGCCACCACACTTGCCGACACCCGTGAATGGGCGCTGCACGGCCTCGAGGAAAACCTCACCATCCCCGAACTCGCCGACCACGCCGGCGTCTCCCCACGCACCCTGACCCGCCTCTGGCGCCAGGAAACGGGCGTCAGCCCGCACCAATGGCTCCTGACCGCCCGTATCAACCGCGCACGCGAACTTCTGGAGACCACCGACCTCCAGGTGGAACAGATCGCCACCCGGTGCGGCCTCGGCAGCGGCGCCAACATGCGCGCCCGTTTCCGTGACACCGTCGGCATCACTCCCACAGCGTATCGCCGCGCCTTCCAGCACCAGGTCGGCTGACGGGGCGGCCTGGTCCCCGCCCGCCGCTCAGGAGGGTGCTCCCACCCCTTCCCCGGGAGGTCCGCCCACCTCTTCCCTGGGAGCCCGTCAGATGGGTGTTTGCAGGCCGAAGCAGCCCGCAACGGAACGCGGCACGGGACTGGGGGGAACACTTTGACGCGCGGACAACGCCACGCCGACGGTTCAAGGACCGTCGACCAGGTTGGCGTCGTCCACGTGAGCGAGAATCGCATTCGCGACAGTGATCGCATCAGCGGCACGCTGGGTGCGGCTCAGCACGGACAGGCAGCGCCGGCCCACATCGAACCATTCGGTCTGTTCCGGACACACGGTGCCGAAGACGAGCGCGGCCAGGTCGCCCGCATCGTGCGGACTGGCCGCGGTCAGCTGCTCAGCAGCCGTGATCAGGATCAGCGCGCTGGCCACGTCGCCGTGGGTCGCCGCGGCGCGGGCGTGCGGCGCTGCCAGCAGGGCTTGCCCGGCGTCCAGGTGATGTCGAGCGAACCGCCCATGCAGGGTGCGGACCGTCAAGTCGGGCAGGGCCCCGCAGACGGCCTCCCGCACCAGATCGTGGCGTGGTGCCAGGCGCTGGTCGTGGATGGTGATCAACCCGGACCCGACCGCGACCTCGCGTCCCGAGCCGACCAGTTCCGGCACCGTGCGCAGGGCTTCCTGGACGGTGACGGCGCGTCCGCAGACTGCGACGACCTCGACGAGGGTGCGCGCCGTATCGAGGAGGCCGGCGAGCCTGCGGGCGATGGCCGCACCGAACTCCTGGGGCACGGTGTCGGGTTCGCCCCGTGCGACAGCCCGCGCGAAGTTGTCCAGGACGTTGATGGCCAGCAGGGGATTGCCCGCCGAGGCGTCGAGGAACCCGCGCGTACGCTCGTCCGGCGGGTGCCCCAGGCGATCACTGGTGCGCCGGGACTGACTGCTCGATGGGGTCGCACGTGCCCAGAGCGGGCCGGACCTGTATCCGTCCGGCCCGACTGCACACCTCCGCGAGCAGGGCGCTCTTGCCGATGCCCGCCGGTCCGCTGACCAGTACCACGCCCCGGACCCGGGACGCCGTGCGGCGCGGACCACGGAAAGGGCCCGCTCCATCGGCTCGCTACGGCCTCGCAGCGGTAGAGCCTCCGCAGCGAGCGATGAGCGATTCCTGGTGACAGGCTGCTGTTCTGAGCCGATACGCAACCCGTCGACCGTCCCCCCGCCACATCCAGCCGACGCAGAAACTCAGACGCAGAAACTCAGCAGACTACGACGTCTACCGTCGCAAGCTGCGAGGGATGGGCATACGCCCGGTCATTGCTCGCCGTGAGATCGAGCACGGCTCCGGCCTGGGCGTGCACTGCTGGGTCGTCGAAGCCGCCTTCGCGCTCCTGCACTGGTTCCGCGTGCCATGCCGCCGGGTGACGCAACTTCGGGATTTCTGAAGCGTTGGGTCTGCTGCAGGTTTGGGTGACAGGTTCGGTCACGCGGCCTGGAGGGCCGGTGTGGTCATGAGGGTTT
>NZ_KQ948235.1 GCF_001514035.1 Streptomyces yokosukanensis
TGTGGTCGTCGCGGGTGACGAGGACGCGGCGCTGGCCGTGGTGGAGGCCTTCGCGGACCGCAGGAGCAAGCGGCTGGCGGTCAGTCATGCCTTCCACTCCCCGCACATGGACGGGATGCTGGAGGACTTCCGCGCGGTGGTGGAGGGCCTCTCCTTCGCCGCTCCGCGGATCCCGGTGGTGTCGAACCTGACCGGTGCGCTGGTCTCCGACGAGATGGGTTCGGCCGAGTTCTGGGTGCGGCACGTCCGTGAAGGCGTCCGCTTCCTCGACGGTGTCCGGGCGCTTGAGGCCGCGGGCGTGACCACGTACCTCGAACTCGGCCCCGACGGCGTTCTGTCCGCCCTCGCCCAGGACTGCCTCACCCGCGACGGCGCTGCCCTCCACCCCGTCCTGCGCGCCGAACGCCCCGAGGAAGCCGCCCTCGCAGCAGCCCTCGCCCAGGCCCACCTGCGCGGGATCCCCGTCGACTGGACCGCCTACTACGAAGGCACCGGCGCCCGCCGCGCCGACCTGCCGACCTACGCCTTCCAGCGCAAGCGCTACTGGATCGACGTACCCGTGTCCCGGGTCGGCGACGTCGCCTCCGCCGGGCTCGGGTCCGCCGAGCACCCGCTGCTCGGTGCCGCCGTCGAGCTGCCCGACTCCGACGGGTTCCTGTTCACCGGACGCCTGTCGCTCCAGAGCCACCCCTGGCTGGCCGACCACCGGGCCGCGGGTGCCGTGCTCCTGCCCGGCACCGCCTTCGTCGAGCTCGCCCTGCACGCGGGCCGGCGGGTCGGTACCGCCTTCGTCGAGGAACTGAACCTGGAGGCCCCGCTGGTGCTGCCCGAGCAGGGCGCCCTCCAGCTCCGGCTCTTCGTGGCCGGGCCCGACGAAGCGGAGCGGCGGGTGATCCACGTCCACTCGCGTCCGGAGGCCCCCGCCGGGGACGCCCTCGGTCTCGGGCAGGACGTGCCGTGGACGCGCCACGCCAGTGGTGTCCTCGGCGCACCCGACACGGTGACCGCGGCGCAGGCCGCTCCCGGCCCGGAAGTCTGGCCGCCCGCCGGGGCCGAACCACTCGACGTGTCCGACCTGTACGAACTGTTCGCGGCCGGGGGGTACGCGTACGGCCCGGTCTTCCGCAACCTGCGGGCGGCCTGGCGCCTCGGCGACGAACTCTTCGCCGAACTCGCCCTGTCCGAGGGCCCCGTGGCCGACGCCGCCGACTTCGGTGTGCACCCGGCACTGCTGGACGCGGGCCTGCACGGCCTCGCGCTCGGCTCTTTCCTCGACGGCGACGAGGCCGGGGACGGCAGCGGCCGGATGCGGCTGCCGTTCTCCTTCACGGGGGTGGGCCTGCACGCCGTCGGCCCGGGCGCCCTGCGGGTACGCCTCTCCCCGGCGGGGTCCGGGGCGGTGTCCCTCGCGGCGTTCGACGAGAGCGGCGAGCCCGTCGTGTCGGTGGAGTCGCTGCTGCTGCGGGAGCTCGACCCGGCCCGGTTGAGCGCGTCCGCGCCCGCCTTCCACGAGTCGCTTTTCCAGCTGGAATGGCCCGCGGTCGGCGGCAACCGGGCCCCCACGGGCGGCCGGTGGGCCGTGATCGGCGCAGACCCGCTCGGCCTCGAAGACGCGCTGGCCGCGGCAGGGGCCACCGTCGACGCGTACACCGACCTGGACGTCCTCGCGGGCGTGGTGCTCGCCGGGAAGCCCCTTCCGGACACGGTCCTGGTGACGTACGCCGGCCCGGCCGGGCCCCCTGCGGGCGGCACCGCGGGCGCCGCCCGGAGCGCCGCCCACGGCGTGCTGGAGCTGGTGCAGACCTGGCTGGCCGAGGAGCACCTCTCCGGGGCCCGCCTTGCGGTCGTCACCCGGGGCGCGGTCGAGGCCCGGCCCGGCGACGGCGTCCCGGACCCGGCGCACGCGACCGTGTGGGGCCTGCTGCGCTCCGCGCAGTCGGAGAACCCCGGCCGGTTCGTCGTCCTCGACCTCGACTCCGGCGCCGAGGACGGTCCCGGCCTCGGCGAGCTGCTCGCGGCCGCCGCGGCGAGCGGGGAGCCCCAGCTCGCGCTCCGTGCCGGAACCCTGCACGCGGCCCGGCTGGCACGGGTCCCCGCGGCCCGCCCGGAGGCGCAGGAGACCGGCGCCGATGTCGCCGGCGGCATCCCGTCCGCGGCTCTCGTACCGGCCGCAGGGCTCGACCCGGAGGGCACCGTCCTCATCACCGGCGGCACCGGTGTCCTGGGCAGCCTCCTCGCCCGGCACCTGGTGACCGAGCGCGGTGTGCGGCACCTGCTGCTGACCAGCCGCCGCGGACCCGGGGCCGCCGGGGCCGCCGAGCTGGTCGCGGACCTCGCCGCGCTGGGCGCCGAGGCGGAGGTCGTCGCCTGCGACGCCGCCGACCGGGAGGCCCTGGCCGCACTGCTGGCGCGGATCCCGCAGGCGCACCCGCTGACCGCGGTCGTCCACACCGCGGGCCACCTCGACGACGGGCTCGTGCCGTCGCTGACCCCCGAGCGGATCGACTCGGTGCTGCGGCCGAAGGTCGACGCGGCCCTGCACCTGCACGAGCTGACCCGGGACCTGGACCTGGCGGCGTTCGTGCTGTTCTCCTCCGCGGCCGGCACGCTCGGCAGCCCGGGGCAGGCCAACTACGCGGCGGCCAACGCCTTCCTCGACGCCCTGGTCCAGCAGCGGCGTGCGGCGGGCCTGCCCGCGGTGTCGCTGGCCTGGGGTCTGTGGGAGCAGCGCAGCGAGATGACCGGCGACCTCACGGACGCCGATGTCCAGCGGATGGCGCGGGCCGGACTGGCACCGCTCTCCTCCGCGGAAGGCCTGGCCCTGTTCGACACGGCCTGCTCCCTGGCCGAGGCCGGCCCGGACGCCGACGTTCGGGATCCCGGCAGCGGGGTCTTCGTCGCGATGCGGCTGGACACCGGGCCGCTGAAGGCCCAGGCGGACGCGGGCGGCCTCCCGCCGCTCTTCCGGGGCCTGGTCCGCGGCGGGCTGCGCCGGGCCGCCGCCGGTGCCGCCGACGCGGCGGCGTCCGCGGCCGCGCGACGGCTCGCGGAGCTGGCCGGGCTGCCGGAGGAGGCGCAGGAGCGGCTGCTGCTGGAGGTCGTGCGCGAGCAGACCGCCGCGGTCCTCGCCTACCCCTCCGCCGACGCGGTGGGGGAGTCCCAGCCCTTCCTGGAGCTGGGCCTGGACTCGCTGACCGCGGTGGAGCTGCGCAACCAGCTGAACTCTGCGACGGGGCTGCGGCTGCCCGCCACGCTGCTGTTCGACCACCCGACGCCGCTCCTGATCGCCGCCCGGCTCCGCGCCGAGCTGGCCGGGGCGCAGGGCGGTGCGGCCGGAACCGGCGGCGCCGCGGCGGACACGGAAGCGGAGGACACCGGCGGGGTGTTCGGGGCGATGCTCCAGGCGGCCGGGGCGCAGGGCGAGTCCGGTCCGTTCATGGAACTGCTCATGCAGGCGTCGCGGTTCCGCCCGTCGTTCTCCTCGGCGGCGGAGCTGCGCAAGCCGCCGAGCCTGGTGCGGCTCGCCCGCGGCGAGGACGGTCCGGGCCTGATCTGCTTCTCGTCGATCCTGTCGATCTCCGGTCCGCACCAGTACGCCCGCTTCGCCTCCGCCTTCCGCGGGCGGCGGGACGTCCACGCGATGGCCGCGCCCGGCTTCCTGCGGGGCGAGCAGCTGCCCACGACGACGGAGGCGGTCGTCGAGGCGCAGGCGGAGGCCGTCCTGCGGCACGCGGACGGTGCGCCGTTCGTCCTGCTCGGCCACTCCTCGGGCGGCATGCTCGCCCACGCGGTGGCGGGCCGGCTGGAGAGCGCCGGGGTCTTCCCGGAGGCCGTGGTCCTGGTCGACATCTACTCGCACGACGACGACGCCATCCTCGGCATCCAGCCGGGGCTGTCGCAGGGCGTCGACGAGCGGCAGGACAGCTACGTCCCGGTCGACGACAGCCGGCTGCTGGCGATGGGCGCCTACTTCCGCCTCTTCGGCGGGTGGAAGCCGGAGGCCGTGAAGGCGCCGACGCTGCTGGTGCGGGCGGAGGAGCAGTTCTTCGACTGGACCCGTGCGGAGAACGGCGACTGGCGTTCCTACTGGGACATGGAGCACACCGCGGTGGACGTGCCCGGCAACCACTTCACGATGATGGAGCAGCACGCGGGGACCACCGCGGGCGCCGTCGAGGAGTGGCTGGGCCGCCGGATCTGAGGGCGGTGGCGCGAAAGGGGCCGGGCCCCACCCCCTCGGGGGTGGGGCCCGGCCCCTTCGGTCGCCCGCGTGGTCGTCAGGCGGTGGCGCGCCGGGCGCGGTCCGCGCGGGAGCGCTCCAGGGCCTGCTGCCGCTCGCGCTCGCGGGTCCGCTTCCTGGGCAGGCCCACCGGGACGACGTCGAAGCTGTCCTTGGTGACGTCGAGCCGGTGGAAGAGGTTGTCCGGGCCGGTGACGTACAGGGTGCCCACACCGAGGCCCTGGAGGGACTCGACCATGGCGGGCCAGCGGATCGGGCGGTCGAAGGTGTCCAGCATCATCTCCCGCATCCCGGCGGCGTCCCGGACGACCGTGCCGTCGTGGTCGCAGACCACGGGGAGGGAGGGGGCGGCGATCTCGTAGGTGCCGAAGACCTCCTCCTCCGCCTTGCGGCGCAGCGCGGAGAAGGCCGCGGCGTGGACGGGCGGCCGCATCGAGTACATGGAATAGCCGCCGGCCGCGCTGATGGCGGCGTTCAGAGTGTCGAGTTCCCCCTCCCGCACGGAGATCATGTGGAACCCGGCGTCGAGCCGGCCGGAGAGGTCGTACCAGGCGCCGCGGTCGTCGAATCCGGCGAGGATCTCGTCGAGGCGGTCCTGGGGGGTGCGGACGAAGCAGTGGGTGACGACGTCCTCGTAGGCGGTGGAGAAGTACTCCTCCTCGCAGCGGGCGAGTTCCGCGGTCAGGCGGACGACCTCGGGGAAGGGGAGGGAGCCCACGAAGGCGGCGGTGGCCTTCTGGCCGAAGCTGGGGCCCGCGCAGACGGTGGGGGAGACGCCGAGCACGTCCACCGCCCGGTCGGCCAGGGCCATCGAGTTCACCAGGAAAGCGATCTGGAAGTCGACCGAATAGTCCTCTTCGGAGTTCCGGAAGCGGTCGAACACCGAATATCCGAGTACCTCGTCGGCCTCTGCCAGACGGCGTCGCGCGTACGGGTCGAGGAGGAGGAAACGGCCGACCTCGGCGAATGAGGCCGGGCCCATGCCGGGGAATACGATCGCGGTTCCGGTCCGGGCGCCGGAGGAATGGGTCATGATCGGTGAATACCTTTGCTGCCGGGATGGTGCGGGACGAGAAGAAGGCCCCGCCCCCGGGCGGCGCGGCTGCGCCGGTCCGGGCACGGGGCCGGAGGGGGACGTGGCGGATCAGTCCTGGGCCCTGCGGTGGAAGCCCTTGATGCTGATCGCCCCGAAGATCAGGATCGAGGCGGCCAGCGCCGCCAGGTCCACCCACAGCGGGATCGACCGGGGGCCGCCGGGCGGCAGCAGCAGGTCGCGGATGCCCTCGGTGACGTAGGTCAGCGGGTTGAGGGCGCACAGCACCTGGAACCAGCGGATGCCGGCCAGGCCGTGCCAGGGGAACTGGGTGCAGCCCGTGAACATGAGCGGGGTCAGCACCACTGCGAAGACGACACTGATGTGCCGCGGCGGGGCCAGTGTGCCGATGGTCAGGCCGACCGCGCTGCCCGCCAGGGCGCCCAGCAGCAGCACGCCCAGCGTGGCCGGGAACCGGTCCATGGGCCAGAAGGCGTGGTCGAGGACGAGGAAGCCCATCGGGATCATCAGCAGCGAGGCGACGATGCCGCGCAGCGTGCCGAAGACCAGCTTCTCGACGGCCACCAGCGTGATCGGGATCGGCGCGAGCAGCCGGTCCTCGATCTCCTTGCTGAAGGAGAAGTCGATGATCATCGGCAACGCGGTGTTCTGCAGGCCGACCAGGAACGCGTTGAGCGCCACGACTCCGGGCAGCAGCACGGACTGGAATGCGCCGCCGGTGTAACCGAGTTCACCGAGCACCTTGCCGAAGACGAACAGGATGAAGAACGGCTCCACGAGGATCTGCGCCAGGAACGTGCCCAGTTCGCGGCCGGTGACGAAGAGGTCCCGCCACAGGATGAAGAAGAACGTACGGGTCGCCGAGCGGACGCCGGTGGGCGCGGGGCGCAGTTCCTCGGGGAAGCCGGCCACCGGGTCGGCCGCGGTCGCGGCGCGGGCGCTCACCGCAGCTCCCGGCCGGTCAGGGAGATGAAGACGTCCTCCAGGGTCGCGGTGCCCACCTTGATGTCCTTGATGTCGCAGTTCGCCGCCGTCAGGGTGGTGACGGCGGCCGGAAGCACCGCGCCGGGCGGTGCGTCGCTGTACAGACGCAGCCGTACGGGCGTGTCCGGGGCGTCCCGCTCGGCGGTCTGGTCGGTCCGCTCGACGCGGGTGACCGCGTCGGCCTTCTCCAGCAGGCGGATCACGTCCTCCGGCCCGGAACCGGCGGGCCGGACGGTGAGGGTCAGGGCGGTGCCGCTCAGGCTCTCCATGAGGGCCTGCGGGGTGTCCAGGGCGAGCAGCCGGCCGTGGTCGACGATGCCGACGCGGTCGCACAGCCGGGCGGCCTCGTCCATGTCGTGGGTGGTGAGCACGGTGGTCACGCCGCGTTCGCGCAGCTCCGACACCCGCTCGTGGATGAACAGCCGGGCCTGCGGGTCGAGGCCGTTGGCCGGTTCGTCGAGGAAGAGCACGTCGGGCCGGTGCATCAGGGCCCGGGCGATCATCACGCGCTGGGCCTGGCCGCCGGAGAGCTTGTCGCCGCGGGAGTCGCCGCGGTCGGCGAGGCCGACCCACTCCAGGCACTCGGCGGCGCGCCGGTTGCGTTCGGCGCGGCCCACGCCGTGGTACCCGGCGTGGAAGGTGAGGTTCTGGCGCAGCGTGAGCGACTGGTCGAGGTTGTTGCGCTGGGGGACGACGGCGAACGCGCGGCGGGCCTGGGCGGGGTGGGCGACGACGTCGACCCCCTGCACGAACGCGCGCCCCGAGGTGGGCGCCACCCGGGTCGTGAGGATGCCGATGGTGGTCGTCTTCCCGGCCCCGTTCGGACCGAGGAATCCGAAGACCTCGCCCCGGCGGACGGAGAAACTCAAGCCGTCCACCGCGGGCTGCTCGCGGTCCTTGTACTTCTTGACCAGTCCTTCGACCACGACAGCGGAATCCACGGGTCGTTCATATTTCATTTATGCCTGCGAATCGATAGGGGAATCGGACACAGAAGGGGTACGCGCCATGTCTAGCATTCGGGATCGAGCCATGGTCCGGCCGGAACGAGGGCTAGGGGGAATGAGGAAAGGTTAGGGGGGCCTAGGGGTGATCGTTTGTTGCGGTCCCGGGAAGTATGGTCCTGGCACCGCCGGTAATTACCCCCGGGCCGTCCCCGACCGTTCCCCGCATTCTCACGAGGAGACCCCGTGAAAGCACTCGTCCTGTCGGGGGGATCTCCCGAGGCCGACCGGTCCGTCCTCTTCCGGGTCCTCGAGCAGATCGCCGACGTGGGCATCACCGACGTCGGTATCGTCCTTGGGAGCGCGGCCGACACGGTTCGGACGGCCGTCGGTGACGGCGCCCGCTTCGGCGTCGGCGTCACCTACCTGCCCCCGACTCGCAGACCGGGACCGGGCGAGGCCGTGCGCACGGCGCGGGACTGGCTCGGCGACGACGACTTCGTCACGCACCCCGAGGATGTCCTGGTCCCGGGCGGGATCGGCGAGCAGGCGGAGGCGTTCCGCAGCCGCCGTCCGGCGGCGCAGGTCGTCCCGGGGCCGGCCGGGGTGTACTTCTTCACGGACGACGTGCACCGCGCCGTCGACGCCGTCCAGGCCGCCGCACCCGGCGGACCGGAGATCACCGACGTTCTGCGGTGGATGACCGACCAGGGCCTGGAGGTTGTCCCCGCCGCCCCGGCGGGGTCCGGCCCGGCACCGATCCGTCCATGAGGGCCCTCCACCCCGGAGGTGCCCGGCCGTCTGCCCGACCACGCGTGAGAGGCACCACCCGAGGTGGAGTTCCAGGGAGCATGACCCATGCCGACAGCCGACCCTCCCCGGGAGAGACCCTGCCCGACGAGGTCGGCCTGATCCAGATCCGGCAGCCCGCTCTACCGAGCAGCTACCGCCTGATCTGCTTCCCGAGCGCACGCAACTCCCCGCTCTGCTACCTCTCGATGGCGGAACTGCTGCTGCCCACCGTGGAACCTCTCGTCGTGCAGTACCCGCAGCTGCGCGCCGCCGAGGACCTCGACCCCGCCGAGTGCACCTCACTGGCCGACCAGGTCTTCGAGGCGGTCCGCGGCTGGGTCGGCCGCCCCTTCGCGCTGTTCGGGCACCGCCTGGGCGCCGAGCTCGCCTACGAGGTGGCCTGCCGGCTGGAGCGGGAGGCCTACAGTGCGCCGCTGACCCTCTTCGTGTCCGGACGGACCGCGCCCGGCCACCGCGGCAGCCTCGGCCCGCCTGCCCTGAACTGCCGGATCGTCGCCCTGACCGCACAGTACGACCCGCGCGCCACGCTGTCCGGGGTACGGGGCTGGCGGCGGTGCACGTGCGGCCGGTTCGACCTGGAGACCTTCCCCGGCGCCCAGGGGTACCTGAAGACCCACTCCCGGGAGGTGGTCAACATCGTCCACGACCAGCTGATCTCGCTCGGCGGAGCGGACCCGGAATGACCGCCCGCCGGACCGAGGGGCCCACAGGGGTCGTTCAGGGGTACCCGGCCCACCGGCCACCTGCCTAGCGTGCGTCGGTGGAGACCCGTGTCCGGACCCGACGCGCACGGCCAGGCCGGCGGACGGCACGGCCACGATTCCCTCCCTCGTGAAGCCCACGAATCCGCGATCCACTCCGTGAACGGGCCCAGACCCGCTGCCGACCCGGCGCACCGCACGCCGACCGGGCATGGCACGGCCCAGAGGAAGGACATAGTGCGACCGATGACCGCGAAGATATTGGCAGTCGACTCGGTACGGCCCGTCGACGAGTTCGAGCAGGACGCCCTCCGGGTGGCCTCGGCGATCCGCGAACGCGGAGTCGGCCTCGGCGACCGGGTGATGCTCAAGGCCGGCAACTCGGCGGCCTACGTGTGCGTTCTGTACGCGCTCATGCACGTCGGCGCCTCGATCGTCCTCGTCGACCAGCAGGAGCACCCCGAGGAGACCCGGCGCATCGCCGTGCGCACCGGTGTCAAGGTCACCTTCGTCGACGACGAGACCCCGATCTACGACGACGCCGACCCCATCCACCTCTACGAACTCATGGTCGCCGTCGCCGACCACGAACCCGCTGGACCCGCCCTGTCCTTCGAGGACTGGGGCGAACTCCCCGACGGCCTCATCATGTGGACCTCCGGCTCCACCGGCTCCCCCAAGGGCGTCGTGAAGTCCGGCGCCTCCTTCCTGCGCAACCTGCGGCGCAACGCCGACCAGGTCGGCCACCGCGCCGACGACGTACTGATGCCGCTCCTGCCCTTCGCCCACCAGTACGGCCTGTCGATGGTCCTCATCGCATACCTGGCCCGCTGCTCCCTGGTGATCGCCCCCTACCGGCGTCTGGACCGCGCCCTGCGGATGGGCCGCGACGCCGGGGTCACCGTCATCGACGCCACTCCCTCCAGCTACCGCAGCATCCTCGGCCTGATCACCCGCAAGCCGGCGCTGCGTTCCCACCTGCAGGACGTGCGCATGTTCTGCGTGGGCGCGGCTCCCCTCGACGCGCCGCTGGTGGAGCGCTACGTCGCCGAGTTCGGGCTGCCGCTGCTCGACAGCTACGGCTCCACCGAGCTCGGCAACATCGCCTTCGCCACCCTCGACAATCCGGTCGCCTGCGGCCGGGCCATGCAGGGCATCCGGCTGCGGATCGTCGACGAGGACGGCCGCGAGCTGGCCCCGGGGGAGAGCGGCGAGATCCAGGTCGACACCCCCGACGCCCTGCTGGGCCAGGTGTCCGAGGACGGCACCGTCGTCCCCGCTCACGCCGACGGCTGGCAGCCCACCGGCGACCTCGGCCACCTCGACGCGGACGGCAACCTCTACGTCCTGGGCCGCAAGTTCGCCGTCCACCGCATGGGCTACACCCTCTACCCCGAGCTGATCGAGCGGAAGGTCTCCGGTCACGGCTGTTCCACCCGGATCGTGCCGCTGCCCGACGAACTCCGCGGCTCCCAGCTGGTGTTCTTCGTCGAGGACGAGGAGCAGCGGGACGCCGGCCACTGGCGGGAGCGGCTGTGCGCCCTGCTGCCCGCCTTCGAACAGCCCAACAGGGTCGTGGTGCTGGAGCGGTTCCCGCTCAACCGCAACGGCAAGCCCGACAAGAAGGCCCTCGCCGCACTGGCCGCCGACCAGGCCTGAGGACCCGACGGCCCCGGCCCCCCGCCCACCGCGGCGGCGGGACCGGGGCCCCGGCACGCATGCCGAAGGGCGCCCCCGCAGGATACGGGGGCGCCGTTCACGGTTCAGCTCTCGTAGGGAAGTTCGACGGGCGCGAGCGCCTCGAAGAGGTCACCGGGGCCGGGGTTGTCCGGGTGCGCCGATCCGCCCAGGTGGTCCACCACGCCCCACACCGCGTTCAGCGCCGTGGTGACGGCGCCCTCGACGAAGCCGCCGGTCCAGGAGACGTCGTCGCCGCAGAGAAAGAACCCGCGCTGTACCTCGGGCAGCCCGCGCTGCACGAACTGGGTGAACAGCCGCCGCTGATAGCGGTACTGGCCCGGCAGGTTCGCCTTGAACGCGCCCATGAAGTGCGGTTCGGTCTCCCACGTGATGGTCAGCGGCTCCCCGATCACGTGCGAGCGGACGTCCACCCCGGGATAGATCTCCGCGAGCTTGCCCAGCAGCACGTCGAGGCGCTCCTGCGGGCTCAGCGTAGCCATCTTCAGCGAGTCGTCGTTCCACGTGTACGACAGGCACAGCACGCCGGGCCGGTCCGGACCGTCGTCGAAGAGGTAGACCCCGCGTGGCATCCGGTCGGTGAGCGTCATGCTCATCACCGGCAGCCCGGTCCCGGGATCCCGGTCGTGCCAGAAGGGCCGGTCGGTCAGGACGAACACCTTCGACGAGCCCATGTAGTGGGTCCGCTCCACCGCCGTCCACACCGGCGTGCCCAGCAGCGCCGGGTCGGCCTCCACCCGGTTCAGCAGCGTCCACACGTGCGGGGTGTACACCACGGCCGGGTAGTGCTCCTCGTGCCCGTCGGCGTCGGTGACCACGAAGCCCGTCCCGGCGCGCCGCACGGCCCGCACGCCCGGCCGCGGCGCCCCACCGTGCAGCGACGCCAGCGAGGTGCCCGCAGGCCAGTGCACGCAGTCGTCCGGCCGGTGCCCCCACAGCCCCCTCGGCACCTGCTGGGCACCCCCGGGGATCGCCATCTGGTGCTCGTCGGCCTCGGTGTAGATCACACGGAGGATCTCCAGCAGCGAGTTCGGGAAGTCGGTGTCCCAGCCGCCGGTGCCGAACCCGACCTGACCGAAGACCTCCCGGTGCCGGAACGACCGGAACGCCGAACTGGTCGCGAGGAAACCGTGGAAGGACTGGTCGTCGAACTCCCGGACCAGCCGGTCCCACACGTGCTTGAGGGTCTTGACGTCGCGCCGCCGGACCGCGTCGCGCATCGTGGACAGCTCCGCCCGCTCCTGCAGCGCCTTCTCCCAGGCGTCGGCCACCTCCTGGTACAGCTCGGGCAGGTCCTCCGTCCCGCGCGCGGTATGGCGTACCCCGCCCAGGTCGATGAGCGTGCTCGGGGTGTGCTCGGACAGGGGGTTGGGGAAGGGGCTGGTGGCCAGCCCCAGCAGGTCGATGTAGTGGAACAGGGCGCGGGCCGACAGCGGGAAGCGCATCGCGCCCATCTCCGCCACGTGCTCCGGCCGTCCCGGGAACGGGACCGACCGCATGCGGCCGCCGAGCTGTTCCGCTTCGTAGACGACCGGGCGCAGGCCCAGCCGCATCAGCTCGTAGGCCGCGGTGAGCCCCGCCATCCCGCCGCCGACCACGGCCACCGGGGTCCCGGCGTGCTCGGGCGGGAGGGAGCCCAGGCCCGCCGGGTGGCTCAGCCAGGAGTCGTAGGAGAACGGGAAGTCCGGCACGAGCATGCTGGTGGGATCCGGGGCTGCTGTTGTCATCTGGAGTACCTCTCGGGCCGGTTCGGCAGCGCTTCCAGGGGAGAACCGGAACGAGCCGGGCGCGGCGCCGGGAACGCGGCGTCGCGGCGGGCCCGGACGGCGGGATGACCGCACGCCGTCCGCCGTGCGCAGTCGGTCCGGTCCTCGCACGCTACGCAGCGCCCCGGACCCGGACAACCCCTACCGACCCGGGTGCCCGCCCCACCCGGTGCGGGGACCGCGATGGCCGTGACGACCAGTCCCCGGTCCGCGAGCCAGCGGCCGCCGAAGCCCGTCACCGGCCGCCCGTCGGGCCCGGCGGCCGGCCGCAGGACCTCGGCGCGGAAGGTGCCCCGCCGCAGGCTGTCGGCATCGGTACGGACGGACAGCCGGGCGTCCTGGAAGTCCAGCTCGGTGCCCACCAGCGGGAACCAGGTCTTGTACACGGCCTCCTTGGCGCTGAACAGCAGCCGGTCCCGGCACACCCGCTCCGCCCCCGCCACCGGCGAGCGCGCCCAGGCCAGTTCGCCCGGCAGGGCGATGGTTTCCAGGACCCCCTGCGGCAGCGGCCTGTTGGGCTCGGCGTCGATGCCGACCGCTACCAGGTCGGTGTCGCGGGCCAGGGCCGCGGCCCGGTAGCCCGCGCAGTGGGTCATGCTGCCCACCACCCCGACGGGCCACTGCGGAACGTTGCGCCGGCCGCTCAGGACCGGGGCCGGCGGCAGGCCGAGGTCCGTCATGGCCCGTCGGGCGCAGCCCCGCACGGTGGTGAACTCCTCGCGCCGCCCCTCCGTCGCCGTGGCCACCAGGGCGGCCTCCTCGGGGTGGAGCACCGCCGAGCCGTCCGGCCCGAACGCCTCGCGCGCGCGGGCCCCTTCGGGCAGCAGGATCTCTATCACGTACCGGCCTCTCGCTGGGGATGGGGCAGGATCTGCCGCAGCAGGCCCTTGGGGTGGCCGCGTCGGCGCCATTCGCGCGGGTAGCCGATCGACACTTCCTCGAAGCGCACCTCGTCGTACCAGGTGGTCCGGGGGATGTGCAGGTGCCCGTAGACCACGGCGGCCGTACGGAACCGGCGGTGCCAGTCGGCGGTGAGGACGGTGCCGCACCACTGGGCGAACTCCGGGTGCCACAGCACCTCCGTGGGCTCGCGGACCAGCGGGAAGTGGTTGACCAGTACCAGCGGCACCGCCGGGTCGTGGGCCTCCAGCCGCCGCCGGGTCAGTTCGACCCTGGCCCGGCACCACGCGTCCCGGCTCGGGTACGGGTCGGAGTGCAGCAGGTACTCGTCCGTGCAGACGACCCCGGCCTCGTGCGCCCGCTCCAGGGACTCCTCCTTCGTGGCGGTGCCCGGGACGCGGAAGGTGTAGTCGTACAGCAGGAACAGCGGGGCGACGGCGACGGGGCCGTCGGGCCCCCGCCACACCGGCCAGGGGTCCTCGGGGGTGTGGATCCCGAGCCGGCGGCACATCTCGACGAGGTGGCGGTAGCGTTCCTCGCCGCGGGCCTGGACCTTGTCCTCGCGCGGCGTCCACAACTCGTGGTTGCCCGGCGCCCAAACCACCGTGGTGAAGCGCCCGGCGAGCAGGCCCAGCGCCCACTCGATGTCCTCGGTCATCTCGCCGACGTCGCCCGCGACGATCAGCCAGTCGTCCGGGTGCTGCGGCCGCAGCGATTCGGTGATCGGCCGGTTGTCGGCCATCCCGATGTGCAGGTCGCTGACCGCGAGCAGCCGGGGTCCGGCCGCCGTGGTGGCGGGCCGGGCGGCGGGATCAGGCAGTGTGCGCGACATCGATGTCCCAACTGACCGGCAGGTCTTGGCGGCGAGTGATGTTGATCTTCCGGTAGACCCGGGTGAGGTGCTGTTCCACGGTGCTGACGGTGATGAAGAGCTTGGCCCCGATCTCCCGGTTCGTGTACCCGTGCGCGGCCAGCGACGCCACCCGCCGCTCGGCGTCCGTCAGCGCGGCGGCCGTCGCCGGAGCGGACCGGAGGGGGACCGGCTCCGGCGCGGTGGCCACGGCACGCGGCGGCGCGCTCGGCGCGGCGGCCTCCGCCGGGGTGCCCTGGCCGGGCTCCCTGCACACGTTGGCCTCGGCGATCCGCCAGGCCCGGCGGGCGCAGGTCTTGCCCTGGGCGGCGTCCCCGAGCCGGTCGTAGACGGCGCCCAGCTCGGTCAGGGCTCGGGCCAGCTCGTGCGAATCGCCCTCGTCCTGGAGCAGTGTCACGGCCCGCTCCAGCAGCGCGGGCCGTTCGCTCAGCGGACGGGCGCCCGCGAGGACGCGCAGGGCCAGACCGCGCACCCGCGGGCCGGTCTCCTCGGCGAGCTGTTCCCGGGCGAACCTCTCGGCCTGCTCGCGGTTGCCCAAGGCCAGTGAGGCCTCCGCGACCCCCACCCGCCAGGGCGCCAGCCCCGCCCGGTCCATGTCCCACTCCCGCATCAGCTTCCCGCAGGCCATGAAGTCCGTGAGCGCCGCGTGGTGGCGTCCGGTGGCGAGCTGGTGCCTTCCACGCGCGTAGATGTAGTGGAGGCCGTAGCGGGTCTGGAGCATCTGCTCCGGTACCGGGTGGTCCACCAGGGCCGCTGCCGCCTCGTGGTCGCCCATCGCAGTCCGAGCCTCGACGAGCGCGGAGAGTGGCATGCCGATGCCCACGCCCCAGCCGTGCGGGGGGAGTTCCTCCAGCGCCTGCTCCGCCAGCCGGCGGGCGTGCGTCAGTTCACCACGGCGCAGTGCCATGTGCGCGCGCATCGCCTGCATCACCACGGTCCAGCCGGGCGCACCGCGCTCGGCCGCCTCCTCCAGGTGCCGGTCCGTCCACAGGGCGGCCGCGCCGAGCCGGTCCGCGTACATGAGGGCCAGCAGGCACGCCCGTACGGTGACGTGGCTCTCCTCCGTGAGTCGGGTGCCGGCCAGGATCTGCTCCGCCCGCCGGCTCAGCGCCTCGTCGGCCGCGGCCCGGTCGCGCGGGCCCGGGGTGGCGCCCAGGACGCCCTGGAGTAGGCCCATCGCCGTCATGACGCCGTCGTCCGAGGGGTCCGCGAGTGGCTGCGCGTGGTCCCAGCCCGGGCCGAGGGCGCTGTCCATCCGGCCGAGCAGGGCGGGGTACGTGGTCGCCAGCACCAGCCGGACACCGCGCAGCTCGTCGGCGAGCGCCGCGTCGGGGCGGTCCTGCACGCCCTTCAGGGCGCACCGGATGGCCGCGTCGCCGTCGCCGATCCAGCCATTCCACAGCAGGTCGCCCACCAGCCGCAGGGATTCGGTCACCGGAAGGATGCCCCGGTGCAGGGCGGCGCTCAACGGCTGGAGCTCGTGCGCCCACGCGGACGGCTTGACCTGCCAGATGAACTTGGCCATGTTCGCACGCAGTTGCAGCCGCTCCCGCTCGTCCCGGGAGCACTCCTCGGCCAGCCGCAGGCAGCCCACCGCGAAGCCGACGCGCTGCGAGGCCAGCGCCGTGCGCGCGGCGTCGCTCAGCAGCCCCGGCACCCACTCCTCGTCCAGGGAGTGCGGCCCGTGCCCCAGCAGGTGCGCGGCGACGGCCGTCGGTGCCGCCCCCGCTTCGTACAGCAACTGCGCCGCTCGGCGGCGCAGCCGGGCCACCGCGTCGTCGGCCAGGCTCTCCAGCACCGCCGAGCGGACCGCGTCGTGGCGGAAGCGGGTGCCCTGGAGAATGCCCGCTTCGCGGAGCGCGGCCACCACGTCCTCCACCGTCCGTTCCCCGGTAGTCACCAGCTGGGCCAGCAGCGGCAGCGATCCGGCGTCGCCGAGCAGAGCGATGCCCTGAGCGACGCGCAGGCCGTCCGCGCCCGTACGGTGCACGCATATCAGCGTGTTCTGCAGGAACTGCTCACCCGCTGAGAACGAACCCTCGGACCGATGCCGGGAGGCCTGGTCGTCCAGGAGGCTGTGCACCAGCAGGGGGTTGCCGCCGGTGGCCTTGTGCAGGGTTGCCGCGGTCCCGGCGACGACGACGGTCGCGGTGGACCGCGTACGGGACGCTTCCGGGTGCCGCTGCGCCAGCAGGGCCTCCACGCCCCGGGCGCTGAGCGGGCCCAGCCGCAGCCGGGGTCCGGCGACCTGACGCAGCAGCTCCTCCAGCACGGCCGGGGGCTTCGCGCCCGCGTCGGGGCCACGCGTGACGACGAGGGAGAGCCCCTGACCAGTGGGCCGCCCCCGGCCCAGGGCGTACAGCAGGCAGTGGAGGGACTGCGGATCGGCGTACTGCACGTCATCGACGGCGATCAGGACGGGACTGCGCGCGGCGAGACCCGCGAGCCGGGCGTGCACCGCCATGAGAGTCGGAGCGGGGACGAAGCCGCCGCCGAGCGGCGCGTGGAGCGGAAGCAGACTCGGCGCGTCCGGGATGTCGCGCAACAGCTCCTCGACCAGGCCGAACGGGATGTCCTGTTCCGCGGCGGAGGTGGCGGCGCTCAGCAGCCGGACCCCCCACTCCGCGGTCCGCTCCTGCACGTGGTGGAGCAAGGCCGTCTTGCCCGAGGCGACCGGACCCCCGATCACGGCCAGGGGGCCGGATTCGGCAGGGGCGTCGGGCGCGCCGGTACCCTGCGCACCCGCGGACCTCGGGCCGCGGGCAGCGCCGGTAACCCAGTTGGTCAGTTTGGCGATCTCTTCATCCCGCTCCACCAACATGGCTGTGTATGCCTCCCCGATGAGTCAAGAATCGTCGCATGTCGCTCTCGTGGCAGACATAGCTATTCATGATGGGTTCCCACGCGCGCAGGAAGGCGGTTGCCCGATGAGCGCATGGAATTCAGCGCTCGCCGCTGGTCAAGCGGTCCTGTTCGTCAGGTGGATTGCACTGTACCAACTCTCGAGGGGGCCTCCAATTGCGCTCGTTCGGAATTGACACTGCGTCAAGTCGCATGCGCTCCATGCAAATCTGCAGCGCGACCGGTTCGTCACAATCGGCAACGTCAAGGGAATCTCAAATGCGCCTGGGGTTCGCATTACCGTTTCTGGTGCTATTGATCAGAAACGGTTCGGGTTCCGGGCTGTTGGAGCGGTGCGAGCGATCTCGTGGGGGACGCGCGGCAGCGGCATCTGTCGCCGTCGGCGCAGGAGGCCCCGCGGTTGCGGGCGGTGGCCCCGCTGGTGGCGGGCCGGTACCGTGGGGACGTTGCGGCGATGTTTCGGGGTGTCACTGAAGGCGGTCGGCGCGTGGTGGGCGAATTTCGCCGACGGGCGGGAGGCGCTGGTCATGCGTCGTCGCGGCAGGCCAGTCGGGTTGCGTCAGGTGCTCGGGGAGGTGGAGCGGGCCGCCGTGCGGCAGGCGATCCTCGATCACCGGCCTTGTGACGTGGGGTTGAGCGGGCAGTTGCGGACGCGGCGGCTGGTGGGCGAGAAGCTGGTGAAGCTGTACCGGGTGCGGCTGACCGGGCCCGGAGTGGGAAGAATCCTGAGGTGTTGGGGGCTGTCCTTCCAGCGCCCGGACACACGGGTCGTGGAGCAGGACCCCGAGGCCGTGCGCCTGGCATGAGGCGACCTGGCCGGCGATCCGGGCGAGGGCGAAGAGGGCCGCGGTGAGGTGCTGTTCGCCGACCAGGCCGGCTCCGCTCCGGCCGGCTCACTGGCCGCACCTGGGGCGAGAAGGGCCGGACACTTGTGGTGCGGCGGAGCGGGAACCGGTTCTCGGTGACCGGGATGTCGGCGATCGGCACCAAGGGCCGGATGCACTTCATGGTCTTCACCGAGAGCTTCACCACCGAGATGGTGTGCCGCTTCCTGGACCGGCTCGCCGGCCACTTCGACCACAAGGTCCACTCTCGTGGTCGACGGGTACTCCGCCCAGCGCTTCAAGAAGGCCCGTGACCGGCTCACCGCCCACCCCGACGACGCGAGCTGCACCTTCCTGCCTGCCCCGTACCGGCCCGAGCTCAACCCTTGCAGCACCGAGGCGGGGACCAGGCCGAACTCGCCGCGGAACCCGCCGCTTCTTCCGCGGACGCCGGCGCCGGCCTCACATCGTCCGCGAATACTTCGGCGGCCCGCTCGTCCGCTACGTCCTGGACGAGAACCCCATGGGTTTCTGATCAATAGGGGTGGCCGGGCGGAGGATAGGGGTCCTTGACAGTCGAAGAACGGCGGCCGCGGCTCGTTCAATGGCCGCGTGACGACGAACCTGACTGGGCAAGTGGTCGAGCTGCACTCCCTTCGCGAGGCGGCCCGGCGAGGCCCCAGTGACCGCGCGACCGAGGCCCAGCACGCGAAGGGCAAGCTGACGGCGCGCGAGCGCATCGCACTGCTCCTCGACGAGGGTTCCTTCACGGAGGTCGAGCAACTGCGCCGCCACCGCGCGACCGGCTTCGGCCTCGAGAACAAGAAGCCGTACACCGACGGTGTCATCACCGGCTGGGGCACGGTCGAGGGCCGCACGGTCTTCGTCTACGCGCACGACTTCCGGATCTTCGGCGGCGCCCTGGGCGAGGCACACGCCACGAAGATCCACAAGATCATGGACATGGCCATCGCGGCCGGTGCCCCGCTGGTCTCCCTCAACGACGGCGCCGGTGCACGTATCCAGGAGGGCGTCTCCGCCCTCGCCGGCTACGGCGGCATCTTCCAGCGCAACACCAAGGCCTCGGGCGTCATCCCGCAGATCTCGGTGATGCTCGGGCCGTGTGCCGGCGGAGCCGCGTACTCCCCGGCCCTCACAGACTTCGTCTTCATGGTCCGCGACACCTCGCAGATGTTCATCACCGGCCCGGACGTGGTCCGCGCGGTGACCGGTGAGGAGATCACCCAGAACGGCCTCGGCGGCGCCGACGTGCACGCCGAGACTTCCGGCGTCGCGCACTTCGCGTACGACGACGAGGAGATCTGCATCTCCGAGGTCCGCTACCTCATCTCGATGCTCCCCTCGAACAACCGCGAGAACCCACCCGCCCACGAGACGAGCGACCCGGCGGACCGCCGCGGCGAGGTCCTCCTGGACCTCGTCCCCGCGGACGGCAACCGCCCGTACGCCATGCACAAGGTCATCGAGGAACTCGTCGACGACGGCGACTACCTGGAGATCCACGAGCGCTGGGCCCGCAACATCATCTGCGCCCTGGCGCGCATGGACGGCCGGGTCGTCGGCATCGTCGCCAACCAGCCCGCCCACCTCGCCGGCGTCCTCGATATCGAGGCCTCCGAGAAGTCCGCGCGCTTCGTCCAGATGTGCGACGCCTTCAACATCCCCATCATCACGCTGCTGGACGTCCCCGGCTTCCTGCCGGGTGTCGACCAGGAGCACGGCGGCATCATCCGCCACGGAGCCAAACTGCTGTACGCGTACTGCAACGCCACCGTCCCGCGGATCTCGCTGATCCTGCGTAAGGCCTACGGCGGCGCGTACATCGTCATGGACTCCCAGTCCATCGGTGCCGACATCACCTACGCCTGGCCCACCAACGAGATCGCCGTGATGGGCGCCGAGGGCGCGGCCAACGTCATCTTCCGCAAGCAGATCGCGGACGCCGAGGACCCCGAGGCCATGCGCGCGCGCATGGTCAAGGAGTACAAGTCCGAGCTGATGCACCCGTACTACGCGGCCGAGCGCGGCCTCGTCGACGACGTCATCGACCCCACCGAGACCCGCGCGGTGCTCATCAGTGCCCTCGCGATGCTCAGCACCAAGCACGCCGACCTGCCCTCACGCAAGCACGGCAACCCCCCTCAGTGACACAAGCCCCCCCGAAAGGCCGCTGAACACATCATGACCGCCCAGCCCAACGGCGTGACCCCGCCCGTGCCCCCGACGGAGACCGACCGGACCCTGCACTTCGCCGGTCAGGCCACCTTCGGCCGCATCCCCCGCCTCGACCAGGTGGACAAGGCGGACATCGCCGTGGTTGGGGTCCCCTTCGACGGGGGCGTCACCTATCGCCCGGGCGCCCGCTTCGGAGGCAACGCCATCCGCGAGGCCTCCCGCACCCTGCGCCCCTACAACCCGGCGCAGGATGTCTACCCCTTCCACTACAGCCAGGTCGCGGACGCAGGAGACATCAGCGCCAACCCCTTCGATGCGGCCGAGGCGGTGGAGACCATCGAGGCCGCCGCCGATGAACTGCTCGCCGACGGGGCCCGGTTGATGACGCTCGGCGGCGACCACACCATCGCGCTGCCGTTGCTGCGTTCGGTGGCGAAGAAGCACGGTCCGGTCGCGGTCCTGCACTTCGACGCGCACCTGGACACCTGGGACGACTACTTCGGCCAGCAGTACACCCACGGGATGCCCTTCCGGCGGGCCGTGGACGAGGGCGTCGTCGATACCTCGGCCCTCTGCCACGTCGGCACCCGGGGTCCGATCTACGGCAAGAAGGACCTCGACGAGGACGCCAAGCTCGGCTTCGGCATCGTCACCTCGGCGGACGTGATGCGGCGTGGGGTCGACGAGATCGCCCAGCAGCTGCGCGAGCGTGTGGGCGACCGCCCGCTCTACGTCTCCATCGACATCGACGTGCTGGACCCGGCGCACGCCCCCGGCACCGGCACCCCCGAGGCCGGCGGTATGACCTCGCGGGAGCTGCTGGAGATCGTCCGCGGGCTGTCCGACTGCCACCTGGTCTCGGCGGACATCGTCGAGGTGGCGCCCGCGTACGACCACGCCGGCATCACCTCGGTCGCCGCGTCTCACGCCGCGTACGAGCTGATCACCATCATGTCCAAGCAGATCGCCCCGGCCCGCTGGGGTATGGCGGGGCAGTAGCGGACATGAGCTCGGCCGACGGGAACCCGGCGGCCGCATCCGTATTCATGAAATCACGTGGGCGACCGTGATGGTGAGGCGTCCTTGAGCTTCGTGCGGGGCGGGGTCTCTGACCAGCTCAACCATCCCGGGTACGCCGAAGTATTTACAGGCCCGCCAGGCGTAGTCGTTCTTGGGGAGGAGCGTGGTGCTGGGTTCCGCCTGTTTCAATTGCAGTGAACAGAGAGGGGGCAGGCTGTGCTCCGTGTGCTGCGTATGCTGCTGGATGTCGTGGCTGGACGTCTGTTGATATGGGGTCATGAGCGTTGGAGGGCCAAGGGGGAGGAGAGCCGGGTCACCACGGCGGGGGCTCAGGTGTTCGTTTCCTGTGTTCTCGGCGACCGCAATTACTGTCGGAGCACGTCTTTGGTCTTCCTGCGGGCTTCGCCTTCCTCGCTTTATGTCACGCCGGCAGGGTCTGCGAAACTTCACCGAATCCGGATCCCGATAGACCGGTTGGAGTTGCTTCGGGTCCGGCCAAGAATGCGCACAGATTCCCACTTGGTCCGGTTGGGCTGGCAGGTGGCTGAGTGCCGAGATGGCGATTCTATGGTGCTCATTGGATGTGCTCCCGATTTCATGGGCCACCTGACGGCCGCGTTGGAGCCAGTCCCGGGAAGCGGCGATCGTGGCCGCCCTGCGCGCCGTGGTCCCGGGTAACGGCCCTTACGGCCGAGTTGAGGCCCCGAAGATCCCGGACAGGGACCCAATAGGGTTGTGAACCGCCGACTTGTATGGGGGTAGCGGGAGGCGGTCGGGTTGGCCGCTCGTAGCGTGCCGTAGGACGCCGGGCCGGGTGACTCGTGAACCGTCTGCCGCTCTTCGGGGCTGGCTCTCCCGGGGTATGCCGCCGGTCCGGTGTCCGTCCGCGGTCTGACTCGACAGAGTCGTGTCCCGGCCGGTTGGTTCCGGAAGTCGCCCGCGACGAAAGGGCGATAAGAGCCAACTCATCCTGATTTGCGGTAGCGCTCTGGAGGTCCACAAGGGGACTTACCGAACATAACTTCCTCCAGGGTGGCGGAGAGCCAGCGGTCGAAGCCTGCCACCGGGGCCGTCCGCTTGAATTCCGCAGGAACAAGCCCGCCGGCAGGAAGAGTAGATCAGGACCGAGTTCAAGGAACCGGCTCTATCGCCCACTGAGTGGACGTTAAGTCCGCTTCTGGTAGCGGCCTCGTCCGCGTTGGGTGAGGAAGCCTTGTCGGGCGAGGCGTCCGAGGCGGCTGCGGGTGACGTTGACCGTCGCCTCGTCGGTGGGCATGCCGAGGAGTTCGTGCAGTTCGCGGGCTTGGAATGCCTGGCCGGGGTGCTGGTTGAAGGCGTTCACGATGGCCTGGTAGGCGGCGTTCGTCTCGGGCGGATCGGGCTCGGTCCCGGGCGGGATGCGTTCGGCGATGATCTTCCGAGTGGTGGCCAGGTCTGCGAGTCGTGCTTCGGTCTCGGCCAGGGGGGCAGTCAAGTGGTCGATCTGGTCGCGTAGTTCACCGGCCCGGGCCCCTTTCGACGCACCGAACCACGTGGCCTTCCCCTGGTGGGCCGCGGACTCGACCCGGTTCCTCCCCCAGGGGACCTTTGCCCTCGATCTCGACAGCGACGCCCGCCACGTCCAGGAGGAGATCTACAAGGGCCGCGACGGCGTGGCCACCGTCTGGATCCGGGACAGCGGCACCACACGCCACCGCTGCCACAGCCACCCGGAGCTCGCGTACACCGCCTTGTTGGTGGTCTCCCAGCGGTGGACGCGGTAGCGCCAAGCAAACATCACCAGCATGTAGGCGAGCCCGGGGATCAACGTGATCGCCAGACACCAGCCGAACCAGGTCCTGGCGGGCGGGATGAACAGGTAGAGCACCGCGAACACGATCGGCAGCGGCAGCGCGAAGATCGACGACTGCGTGGTCCACATGGCGAGGGCGCGGCGCTCGACGCGGTTCCGAGGCGGACGGAGCCTCACATCATCCATTGCGTTCCACTGCTTCCACTTGAGCTCCTACTAGGTTCCCTTTCGATGTCGGGCTGGTCCGCCCCGGTCCGGCTGGGGCCCCGGGGGTCATCCCCCCCCCGGGGGGGGGATCCGACGTGTAGCGCTGGGCAGTTAGGAGATGCGAACGGCCTCGGTCTGCGGGACGGCAGCGTTGCCCTGGGCCAGCAGCTTGCGGCGCCGGGTCAGCAGCACCGCGGTACGGGCCAGCACCATCGCCAGCGACATGAAGACGAAGGCGTTCGCGTAGACGTCCTGCCCGCTGAGCTTGTAGTCAATGCTGAACTTGATGATTCCCTGGCTGAACCAGTGCTCGGTCCCGTAGGCGAACACCACACGCGAGCTGGACAGCACGATCCACAGCAGAGCGTATCCGATGCCCCCCCTGGTGTAGATCTGGCCACTGGCCGAATCTCGTTCAGCGGGCAGCAGGACCCCCGCGATCAGGCCGCAGATGGCACCCACGCCGATGCCGAAGAGTTGCAGCGAGATGTCGTTGCCGCCGGTCGGCAGCGAGTGCACGAACAGTGCGATGACGATGGCGACCGCGATCAGTGACCGCGCCGTCCGCATGTTGGTGACGCGGCGACGACCGAGGTCGGTCGCCAGGATGATGATGAGGATCGTCGCGCTGGCGATGAGCGCGGTCAGAAACGGGCTCATGTGACTACTGGCCTTCCCTGGTCTGGCGCTTCTCCCTGCGCCACTGCACTCCACGCTATGGCCGGACCCGGTCCTCCGAGACGACTGAACGGTTGGACCCGCTGTCCACCGACCGGTGGACAAGCGGACACCCAAGGGTCGTAAGACGGACCAGGCCCCCGAGGCGAGCAACCGCTGGTTCGGCCTGTGGGACGGTACTTCGCCATCAGTTACGCCGTCACCACCGTGCTGCTGTTCACCACCCACGGCGACAGACGCGCCGAGCCCTGGCCATCGGCGCGTTGACGCTGGCGGTCCCGTGGTACGCGGCGCTGGGCCGCGGTCTGATGCTGGGCAACACCGTCCACCGGACCGTCAGCCAGCGCAACGTCGTTTCGGGGTGGGCCTGTTCGCATGGTAATCGCCGAGCATCTTCCAGGCCTTCATGAGGGCGGAGGCGTGCTCGACGCGGACGCTCACCTGCTTGTGGCTCGGGCGCGTAGCTCACCGGCACTCCGACGGGCATGGAGAGAGCCGCCGAGGCCTGTGCCGCGGCGGTATCGAGAAGCTCGTGCAGCCTTTGCCGAGGACGGTTTCAGACAACCAAGGACGCGCAGAGTTGAGCCCGGACGCAGTTGGTGGATACCCAAGCAAAAGGACGCTGGCTCTGCAGATCGAGCACAACCGCTCCGCCCGCGGCCTCGCCGGGATGATCTTCACCCGGAACGACCGCGCGGGCGAGGGCAAGTTGTCCTCCCGGCTCGGCCTGGTCACCGATGCGGTGGAGGTCGCGGACGATCAGGACCTGTACGCCTATCTCGTGGACCACCTCTCCAAGGGCCGCCGCGCCGACTACGTGATCGCGGACGAGGCGCAGTTCCTCGCGCCCGGGCAGATCGACCAGCTCGCGCGCGTGGTGGACGATCTCGGCCTGGACGTGTACGCCTTCGGGATCACCACCGACTTCCGCTCCAAGCTCTTCCCCGGCTCGCAGCGCCTCGTGGAGCTGGCCGATCGCATCGAGGTGCTCCAGGTGGAGGCGCTGTGCTGGTGCGGCGCCCGCGCCACGCACAACGCCCGTACGATCGGCGGCCAGATGGTGGTCGAGGGCGCCCAGGTGGTCGTCGGCGACGTCAACCAGGCGGCGGGCGAGGTCGGCTACGAGGTGCTGTGCCGCCGCCACCACCGGCGCCGGATGACCGCCGCGTCGGCCCGCGCGGCGGCCCTCTCCCCGGACGTCCTGCCGGTCTCGTCCGGCTGAGCCCGCCTTCGGAGCCCGCTCGGGGCCTCGTCGGCTCCGTGCGGGTTCCGGGTCACCGATCAGTGCGGGTTCTGGATCACCGAGAACTCCGCGCCCTCCGGGTCCGCCACCGTCGCCACCCGGCCGTGCGGGCTGTCCTGTGGCTGCCTGACGACCCGGCCGCCGAGGTCCGCGACCTGCCGCACCGTCGCATCGGCGTCGGCGACCTCGAAATACGTCTTCCAGTGCGGTCCGCGATCGCGCGGCAGGGCATGGCCCACGCCGTGCAGCCCGGCCACCGGATGCCCGGCGAGGTGCAGGGTCACATAGTCGAAGTCGGCGGACACCACCGGCTCCCGTTCGTATCCGAACACCGTCGCGTAGAACTTCGAGACGCTCTCGGTCTCGAAGGTCACCAACTCGTTCCACGCCGGAGTCCCGGGTACGCCGGTGATCGCGGCACCGAGGTGCGTGGCGCCCTGCCAGATGCCGAACACCGCCCCGGAGGGGTCCGCGGCGATGGCCATCCGCCCGGCCTCCGCGGCGTCCAGCGGGCCGACCGCCACCGTGCCGCCGCACAGCCGTACCGCCTCGGCTGTTCGATCCACGTCGTCCGAGGCCAGGTAGGGCGTCCAGGCGATCGGCAGCCGGCGGTCCGGCGGCAGCTGGCCCATGCCCGCCACCTCGTGTCCGTCCAGCAGTGCCCGCACATACGGGCCGAGCTGCTGCGGGCCCGGCCGGAACTCCCAGCCGAACAGCTCACCGTAGAACTCCTCGGTGGCGGCCAGCCCGTGCGCCATCAGGCTCACCCAGCAGGGCGTGCCGGGCGCGCGCCGCGCGTGCGGCCCGGCCGGCTCCCGTGCCTCGGTCATCGATCACTCTCTCCCCGGCCCCTCGCGGTGGCCGTGTCGCTTCCGCTCCCCGAAGGGGTGTCCACGCCGGCGGCGGGTACGCCCGTGCCGGTCCCCGCATCCTCCACGGCGCCGCGTGCGATGCCGCGCCGCCGCCCGGCTGTACCTCCGGGAGGATGCCCGATCTGCCGCCTTTCGCCACTTCCTGGCGATGGCCGGTGGGTGTCCGTCGTCTGTACAGCACGTGCTCGATCCCATACGCCTCGTGATCGAGCCTGCCCGGCCGAGCAGAGTAGTCGCACCTGGACGCCGCGGCCACCCCTGGCGTATGCATACGCCATGAACGCCATCATCACCGCAACCGATCTCGCACATGAGCTGACCGGCGACCGCCCGCCGGTGCTGCTGGACGTCCGCTGGCAGCTGAGCGTGGCCAAGGCGGCGGGCGCCCCGGCCTTCGACGGGCGGGCCGAGTACGCGGCCGGGCACATCCCCGGCGCGGTCTACGCCGACCTGGACCGGGAACTGGCCGGCGCGCCCGGGGAACGCGGCCGGCATCCGCTGCCGGACCTCGCGGAGTTCGGTGCCGCGATGCGCCGGGCGGGTGTGTCGGCCGGCCGCCCGGTCGTCGTGTACGACGGCGGCCAGGGCTGGGCGGCCGCGCGTGCCTGGTGGCTGCTGAGCCGGACGGGTCACCCGGATGTGCGGGTCCTCGACGGCGGCCTGCCGTCCTGGCGGGGCGAGCTGTCCACACGGGTGCCGGACCCGGCCGAGGGCGACTTCCGTCCGGCGTCGGCCGCCGCGGGGCTGCTGGACGCGGACGGGGCAGCGGCTCTGGCCCGTGCGGGCGTGTTGCTGGACGCGCGCGCGGGGGAGCGGTATCGCGGTGAGGTGGAGCCGGTCGACCGGGTCGGCGGGCACATTCCGGGCGCGGTGTCGGCGCCGACGACGGAGAACGTGGCCACCGACGGCCGCTTCCTGCCCGCGGCGGAGCTGGCGGACCGCTTCAAGGCCCTGGGGGTGTCCGGGGACACCGAGGTGGGCGTGTACTGCGGTTCGGGCGTCTCCGGCGCCCATGAGGTCCTCGCGCTCGCCGTGGCCGGCATCCCGGCGGCCCTGTACGTCGGTTCCTGGTCCGAGTGGTCCTCGGATCCGTCCCGGCCGGTGGCGGTGGGGGCGGACCCGCAGTAACGCCAGCGGGACATGGGGGCACACGCGTGTGCCCCCATGTCCCTTTCCCGTACGGCCGGTTACTCCTGCTTCTTGCGGCGGGTGCCGAACACGATCTCGTCCCAGCTCGGCACGGCGGCGCGCCGACCGGGGCGGACGCCGTCGGCCTCGGCCTGGCGGTCGGTCGCGCCGATGAGCCGGTCGCGGTGGCTGCCCACCGAGCGGGGCATGAGGACGTCCGCGTAGGCCGAACCGGCCGAGGCGGCAGGGGCCGGCGGTTCCTCGGCAGCCGGTTCCTCGGCGGGCTCCTCCGGCGTCTCCGCGGGGCGCTCCGGAACGACCAGGTCGCCCCGGAAGCTCGGCACGGCCTCCAGCAGGCTGGTCAGCGAGTCGCGTTCGCTCGTGCTCTCCTCGGCGGGCTCGGACGGCTGCGCCGGCAGGCTCGGCCGTTCCCGCTCGCTCCGGTCGAGCGCCCGGTCCATCGAACGCTCGCGCGGGAGGCGGGCGATGCGCGGGACGAACGGGAAACTCGGCTCGGGCACGGCGAGGTCGTCGGACTCGCCGATGAGCGAGCGAGCCTCGTCGTCCACGGCCTGGACGAGCCGCCGGGGCGGGTCGTACGTCCAGCTCGCCGAGTGCGGTTCGCCCGCGACCCGGTAGACGAGGAGGACCTCCCAGGTGCCGTCGTCGCGGCGCCAGGAGTCCCACTGCACGGAGTCCTTCTCGACGCCGCGCACCAGCAGGCGCTCCTGGACGGTCTCGCCGAGCAGCGGACCGGAGTTCTCGCCGGGGCGGCGCACCGGGGTCTTGCGGGCGCGTTCGGCCATGAAGGCGCGCTCGGCCAGCACGGGGCCCTCGAAGCGTCGTACCCGGTCGACGGGGATGCCGGCGAGCTGGGCGACCTCTTCCGCGGTGGCACCGGCGCGTATACGCGCCTGGATGTCACGCGGGCGGAGATGGCTCTCGACCTCGATCTCGATCTGGCCGAGGCGCGGCCGGTCGCCGCGCACGGCGGCGCGCAGGCGCTCGTCGATCGGAAGTGTGTACTCCGTTGCGTCGGCAGCCTTCAGCACCAGCCGTGTGCCGTCATTCGAGACGGCCACGACACGCAGTTCGGGCATGGGGACCTCCCGGGTGGTGCCTGCCGACGTCACGTGCGTCGCTGCTTCCGCTAGTCGAGTGTGGCCTGCCCGGGTGCAGCCTGCCACAACCTTGCCGAGTTGCCCGGCGTGTCGGGCGCGGGCCCTGGATCGCCGTTATGGCACGGTTACCTGTTCGCAACGCAAAGTGACCAATTCCGTCACCCTGTGCAACCGGCCCCCCCTCCCGGCGGTCCTGCAAGGCCGCGGACACCCTGGTGGGAGACCGGACCCAGGGCTCGCAACAGTACTCCATTTGGACCATGTGCGTGGATGGGCGCGCCGCCCAACTTCTCGCAAGGGCTACGACTTGGCCCGTGCCAACCGGTTCCGCGGATCACGAACGTGGCGAAGTTCACGCAATCCCCAGAAACGGAACTAATGGTTTCGACCGTACGTCCCTATCTCGTGCAGTCGGTTGCCCATTGTCGATCAAGTGCGGGAAAGGCAGGAAAGTTCCGAGTATGCGTACAACGCCCGATGAGGGTCGCAAGCGGATCGACCTGAGCGTCCCCCAGGTCGCGGGCAGCGCCCTGGCGGCGGTCGTGGCGGCCAAACTCGCCTCGTACTTCGGGGTGTACGGCACGATCCTCGGCGCGGGGATCGTCAGCATCGTCGCCACCTGCGGGGGCAGCCTCTTCCAGCACTTCTTCAAGCGGACCGGGCAGCAGCTGAGGGATGCGACGGTCACGGCCCGTCCCAGGGAGGAGGCGCCACCGGTGCCGGGCGAGTTCGGCGAGGGCACCGTCTACCGCGCGCGTGTCAGGAGCTGGCGGCGGCCGGTGGTCGCGGCCGCCGTCGTGTTCGGGGTGACCATGGCCGGGATCACGACGTACGAGCTGGTGTCCGGCAGCAGCTTCAGCGGCGGCACCGGGACGACGGTCAGCGACGCCGTCTCCCGCCACGGCTCGTCGTCCTCGTCGTCCGATTCGCCGTCCAAGTCCGACGGGAGACCGACGCCTTCGGGCACACCGTCGCGCGGTCACGCGCCCGATGCCGGCGGCGGTACGACCCACGGCGCGTCCCCGACGCCCGGTGGCTCGCCGAGCGAGGAGCCCAGCGGCGGGCCGAGCCCGTCGCCGACCCCCACGCCCAGCACCTCCGCCGCCACGCCTACGCCCCCAGAACCCTCCGCAAGTAGTCGTTCTGGAACAGCCGTTCCGGATCAAGGCGGTCCCTCAGCGCAGTGAACTCGCCGAAACGCGGGTACGCGCGCGTGAAGTACTCGGCGTCCCTCGTGTGCACCTTGCCCCAGTGCGGCCGGCCCTCGTGCGCGGTGAAGATCCGCTCGGCGGCGGTGAAGTAGGCCTGGTACGGCGTGCCCCGGAACATATGGACGGCGATGTAGGCGCTGTCCCGGCCGGAGGCGGTGGACAGGGTGATGTCGTCGGCCGGAGCGGTGCGCACCTCGACGGGGAAGCTGACGCGCAGCCCCGAGCGCTCGACCATGGTCCTCAGCTCGCGCAACGTCTCCACCAGGGCCGCGCGCGGGACGGCGTACTCCATCTCCACGAAGCGCACCCGGCGCGGCGAGGTGAACACCTTGTAGGGGATGTCCGTGTACGTCCGCGCGGACAGGGCCTTGCTGGAGATCCGCGCGATGGCCGGGACGGCCGCGGGGGCAGCGCGGCCGGCCCACTGGGCTACTTGGAAGACGCCGTTGGAGAGGAACTCGTCCTCGAACCAGCCGGCCAGCCGCCCCACGGGCTGCTCGGGACCGGCGCTGCGGTTGTTCCGCTTGGTGTTGGTGTTGCCGGTGTGCGGGAACCAGTAGAACTCGAAGTGCTCGTTCTCCGCCCACAGTTGATCGAACTCGGCCAGGACCCGCTCGAAGGGCATCGGCTCCTCACGCGCGGTGAGCAGGAACAGCGGCTCTACGGCGAAGGTGATCGCGGTGACGATGCCGAGCGCGCCGAGGCCTGTTCGGGCGGCCGCGAAGACGTCGGGGTTCTCCTTCTCGGAGCAGCTGAGCACCGAGCCGTCGGCCGTGACGAGTTCGAGGCCCTTGATCTGGGCGGCGATGGAGGCGGACTCACGGCCCGTGCCATGGGTGCCGGTGCTGGTGGCCCCGGAGACGGTCTGCTCCATGATGTCGCCCATGTTGGCCAGCGACAGGCCCTCGCGCGCCAGCGCCGCATTGAGTCTCTTGAGCGGAGTGCCGGCCTCGACCGTGACGGTCATGGCCTCCCGGTCGACGGTGCGGATGCCGGTCAACAGTTGAGGGCGTATCAACACGCCGTCGGTCGCGGCGATCGACGTGAAGGAATGGCCGGTACCGACCGCCTTCACCTTCAGGCCGTCCTCCCGGGCCCGGCGCACCGCATCGGCCAGTTCCTCCACCGAGGCCGGCGCGACCTGCCGGGCGGGCCGGGCGGAGACGTTCCCGCCCCAGTTACGCCAGGTGCCGTTCTTCCCGCTCGCTGTGCTGCTCAACGGTGCCTCCCCGACCCGCGGCCGGCCTGCGCAGCCGGCGGTACCCGAGGAAACCGACCGCGACCGCGACGGCTCCGGACACGGCCGGAACCCCGTACCCGGCCCGCGCCCCGGCCGCGTCGATGACCGAACCGGCCACGGACGAGCCGAGCGCGACCCCGACCGCGAGGCCGGTGCTCACCCAGGTCATGCCCTCGGTGAGTTTCGCGCGAGGTACGTGCTCTTCGATGAGGGACATCGTCGTGATCATCGTCGGTGCGATGGACAGCCCCGCAACGAACAGCGCCACGGCCAGAAGCGGCAAGTTTCCGACCAGTAGGAGGGGGATCATACTCACGGCCATCGCCGCCACGCCCAGCAGCCAGCGGCGTTCCGGTGCCCCGCTGAACCGCAGGAGCCCGAAGACCACCCCGGCCGCACAGGAGCCGGCCGCGTACACCGCCAGGACGAGGCTCGCGGCGCCCTTGTGGCCGCGCTCGTCGGCGAAGGCGACGGTGACCACGTCCACCGACCCGAAGATCGCGCCGGTCGCCACGAACGTGGCCACCAGCACCTGCAGTCCCGCCGAGCGCAACGCCGTACCGCCGCCGTGGTGCTCGCGCGGATGCGGCGCCGGCTCGGTCGCGCGCTGGGCGGTGAGCCAGAGGACGCCGGCCGCCAGGAAGCAGGCGGCGAGCAGTGGCCCGGCCTCCGGGAACCAGGCCGTGGACAGCCCGATGGAGATGATCGGGCCGAAGATGAAGCAGATCTCGTCGACGACCGACTCGAACGAATAGGCGGTGTGCAGCTTGTCGGTGCCCCGGTACAGCGCCGCCCAGCGGGCCCGGATCATCGCGCCGAGGCTCGGCACCGAGCCGATCCCGGCCGCGCACACGAACAGCACCCAGTCCGGCCACTCCAGATGCGCGGCGAGCAGCAGTCCGGCCGCCGCCGCGAGGGCCACCGAGGTCGCCGGGCGCAGCACCCGGCGCTGTCCGTGCCGGTCGACGAGCCGGGATATCTGCGGTCCGATCGCCGCCGCGGACAGCGCGATGGTGGCCGAAAGCGCTCCCGCGAGCCCGTACCGCCCGGTCAGCTGGGAGATCATCGTGACCACGCCGATGCCCATCATCGACAGCGGCATCCTGCCGAGGAGTCCCGCGGCGGAGAACGCCTTGGTGCCGGGCTCGACGAACAGCGTTCTGTAGGGGCTGGGCACGTGGTCTCCGGAACGGCTCGGTAAGGCGCGAATACGGCCGATACAGCTTACGAGTTAGGGCACCCTAAATGCACCCCGGATGACCGGGGGAAAAACCGGGCTAAACCCACTGGAACCCGACTCGTCACCCCGCTGTTCCCCGGCTGTCAGAGGCGGGTGGCAGGATCGAGACATGCCAGACGCGCTCGATGCCACCCCGTACGACGCCCTGCTCCTGCTCTCCTTCGGCGGCCCCGAAGGCCCGGACGACGTGGTCCCGTTCCTGGAGAACGTCACGCGCGGGCGCGGCATCCCGAAGGAACGCCTGAAGGAAGTCGGGCAGCACTACTTCCTGTTCGGCGGGGTCAGCCCCATCAACGACCAGAACCGCGCCCTGCTGGACGCCCTGCGCAAGGACTTCGCCGAGCACGGCCTGGACCTGCCGGTCTACTGGGGCAACCGCAACTGGGCGCCGTATCTGACGGACACCCTGCGCGAGATGGTCGCCGACGGCCGCCGCCGCGTCCTCGTACTCGCCACCAGCGCCTACGCCTCCTACTCGGGCTGCCGTCAGTACCGCGAGAACCTCGCCGACGCGCTGGCCACGCTCCAGGCCGAGGGCCTCGAACCGCCGCGGATCGACAAGCTGCGGCACTACTTCAACCACCCCGGCTTCGTCGAGCCCATGATCGACGGCGTGCTGCGCTCCCTCGCCGACCTCCCCGAGGACGTCCGCGCAGGCGCCCACATCGCCTTCACCACGCACTCCATCCCGGACTCCGCCGCCGACACCTCCGGCCCCGTCGAGGTCCACGGCGAGGGCGGCGCCTATGTCGAGCAGCATCTGGACGTGGCCCAGCTGATCGCCGACGCCGTCCGCGAGCGCACCGGCATCGACCACCCCTGGCGCCTCGTCTACCAGTCGCGTTCCGGCGCCCCGCACATCCCGTGGCTGGAGCCGGACATCTGCGACCACCTGGAGGAGCTGCACGCCGGCGGCGTCCCCGCCGTCGTCATGGCGCCCATCGGCTTCGTCTCCGACCACATGGAGGTCCTCTACGACCTCGACACCGAGGCCACGGCCAGGGCCGGGGAACTGGGCCTGCCGGTGCGCCGCTCGGCCACGGTCGGCGCCGACCCCCGCTTCGCCGCCGCCGTCCGCGAGCTGATCACCGAGCGCGCCGCCCTGGAACGCGGTCAGGAGGTCACCCCCTGCGCCCTGGGCGCCCTCGGTCCCAGCCGCCACGTCTGCCCCGTCGGCTGCTGCCCGGCCCGCGCCCCGCACCCGGCCGCCGCCGGCGCCGACAGCCCCTACGCATGAGGAGCCCCGTGACCGACGCCCTGCACCGGGAACTGCTGGAGCTGGCCCAGGAGGCCGCCCGCCGCGCCGGAGAGCTGCTGCGGGACGGCCGCCCGGCCGACCTGGCCGTGGCGAAGACCAAGTCCAGCCCGATCGACGTCGTCACCGAGATGGACATCGCGGCCGAGAAGCTGATCACCGACCTGATCTCCGACCGGCGGCCCGACGACGGCTTCCTCGGCGAGGAGGGCGCCTCCAGCGAGGGCACCAGCGGCATCCGCTGGGTGATCGACCCGCTCGACGGAACCGTGAACTACCTCTACGGCCTGCCGACCTGGGCCGTGTCCATCGCGGCCGAGCAGGACGGCGAGACGCTCGCCGGGGTCGTCGCGGCACCGATGCGCGGCGAGATTTACCACGCCGTGCGCGGTGGCGGCGCGTGGGCGACCGGCGCATGGGAGGGCGAGCAGGCGCTCGCCTGCCGCCCCGCGCCCCCGCTGGAGCAGGCGCTGGTCTCCACCGGCTTCAACTACGTGACCGAGGTCCGGGCCCATCAGGCCGAGGTGGCCGGCCGGCTGGTACCGCTGCTGCGGGACATCCGGCGCAGCGGGTCGGCCGCGGTCGACCTGTGCGACGTGGCCTGCGGCCGGCTCGACGGGTACTACGAGCGGGGGCTGAACGCCTGGGACTTCGCCGCGGGTGACCTGATCGCCCGGGAAGCGGGCGCGCTGGTCGGCGGGCGGCCGGGGGAGCGGCCGTCGCGGGAGCTGACCGTCGCCGGGTCGCCGGGCGTCTTCGAGCCGCTGCAGGGGCTGCTGGAGGACTTCGGGGCCTGGCACGACTGACCTCGCCCGAGGCCGGTTCGCCGCAGGCGGAGATGAACCGCCGGTGGAGAAATCGTGCAGGTCGGAAACGGACGGGACCCCCGGCGCTGGATTCGCCGGGGGTCCCGCCGTTGGGCTCTCGGGCCGATCAGACGCGGTACGCGCCGACCTCCACACCGTGTTCGGCGGCGAGGCGTCGCAGGTCGTCGAGCTCTGCCTGCTCCACCTCGACGAGGAAGTCGTCACCCTCGTCACGAGCCCGCGACAGGTCGGACTCGGTCGCCTTTATGCGCTGCAGAAGTCCTGCGGTGAAAGCGTCCATGCTGCGCCCCCTCGTCCAGGGTCGTGGGTCGGTGGCACGGGGGTGTGCCGTTGGGAAAGGGGCGATCACGTCTCTCACAGGTGCCCAGCGCTGCCCTGCCGGGCGGCGACGGTGCCGGACACCCGCGCCCGCTCTGCCGAAACGGACGGCGATGTACCGCATGGTGCTGCGGCACATGCAGAGCGTGATCGCGGGGTGTAAAGCCGTCCTCCCCCCGCTCCCTTGCCCGGAAACCTCAACCGGAGGAGAAAATCTCGTATTCCTGCCCCGAAGCGCGGATCCGTGCGGCCCGCAACCCGCCTTACAGCCGACTTACGACCGAAAAGGGCAGGATGGAGGTCACACCCCACAAACACTCCTGCTCGCACGCGCCCACGCTGCGCCGTGCGGGTGGACAGAGGAAGGACCTGCGACGTGCGCGTACTCGTCGTCGAGGACGAGCAACTGCTCGCCGATGCGGTGGCCACCGGACTGCGCCGGGAGGCCATGGCCGTCGACGTCGTGTACGACGGTGCGGCCGCCCTGGAGCGCATCGGCGTCAACGACTACGACGTGGTCGTCCTCGACCGCGACCTCCCCCTCGTGCACGGCGACGACGTCTGCCGCAAGATCGTCGAGCTGGGCATGCCCACACGCGTGCTCATGCTCACGGCCTCCGGCGACGTCAGCGACCGGGTCGAGGGCCTGGAGATCGGCGCCGACGACTATCTGCCCAAGCCCTTCGCCTTCAGCGAGCTGATCGCCCGCGTGCGCGCCCTCGGCCGCCGTACGAGCGTGCCCCTGCCGCCGGTCCTGGAGCGCGCCGGGATCAAGCTCGACCCCAACCGTCGCGAGGTCTTCCGCGAGGGCAAGGAGATCCAGCTGGCGCCCAAGGAGTTCGCGGTGCTGGAGGTGCTCATGCGCAGCGAGGGCGCGGTCGTCTCGGCCGAGCAGCTGCTGGAGAAGGCCTGGGACGAGAACACCGACCCGTTCACCAACGTCGTGCGCGTCACGGTGATGACCCTGCGCCGCAAGCTCGGCGAGCCGCCGGTGATCGTCACCGTCCCCGGCTCCGGCTACCGGATCTGATCCGCCATGGCCGCCACACCCGCGCCCGCCCAGGCGCCGCCGAGGCCCACCTGGGACCCCAGGAGGCCGCAGCCCCCCTTCCCGTGGCTGCGCCCCACCATCCGCATAAGGCTCACGCTGCTGTACGGCGGCATGTTCCTGATCGCCGGCATCCTGCTGCTGTCGATCATCTACCTGCTCGCCGCACAGGCCATCAGCACCGGCAACCAGCCGCTGTTCAAGATCGTCAGTGGTACGTCGATCCGGGTCTCCAGCGACAACTGCCCCGCGATCAACACCACCAGCCTGCCGCTGTCGGACTTCAACGACGCGATCGCCCACTGCGTGGACGGGCAGCGCCAGACGGCCCTGGACGACCTGCTCAGCCGCTCGCTGCTGGCCCTGCTGGGCCTCGCCGTGATCGCCTTCGCGTTCGGCTACGCGATGGCCGGCCGGGTGCTGTCCCCGCTCGGCCGGATCACCCGCACCGCCCGCCAGGTGGCCGGTTCCGACCTGTCCCGCCGGATCGAGCTGGACGGCCCGGACGACGAGCTGAAGGAGCTGGCCGACACCTTCGACGACATGCTGGAGCGGCTGCAGCGGGCGTTCACCGCCCAGCAGCGCTTCGTCGGCAACGCCTCCCACGAACTGCGCACCCCGCTCGCGATCAACCGCACGCTGCTCGAGGTCCACCTTTCGGACCCGAGCGCCCCGGTGGAGCTGCAGCAGCTCGGCAAGACGCTGCTGGCGACCAACGAACGCAGCGAGCAGCTGGTGGAGGGCCTGCTGCTGCTCGCCCGCAGCGACAACCAGATCGTCGAGCGCAAACCGGTCGACCTGGCCGAGGTCGCCACCCAGGCCGTCGACCAGGTGCATGCCGAGGCCGAGGCCAAGGGCGTGAAGATCCGCGGCGAGCGCAAGCCCGCCGTGGTGCAGGGCAATGGCGTGCTGCTGGAGCGGATCGCCCTGAACCTGGTGCAGAACGCGGTGCGGTACAACATCTCCGAGGCCGGATGGGTCGAGGTGAACACCGAGGTCCAGCACGGGCACGCGGTGCTCACGGTCACGAACACCGGGCCGGTGGTGCCGGCGTACGAGATCGACAACCTGTTCGAGCCCTTCAGACGCCTGCGTACAGAGCGCACGGGCAGCGACAAGGGAGTCGGCCTCGGCCTGTCCATCGCCCGGTCCGTGGCCCGCGCGCACGGCGGCCACATCGTGGCGGAGCCTCGCGAGGGTGGCGGCCTGGTGATGCGGGTCACTCTGCCCCTGTGATCCGAAACCGAGCCGCGGTGAGCCGTGTCGACACACGCGAGGGATGTTCGCTTCGCGCGGAATTTTTCAGCCGCCGAATGAGCTTCCAGTTGTGTGATCGATCACATGGACGGATTTTCAGCCATGTACTCTCTGTGATCATGAAACATGGCAGAAAGCCGGGAAAGTCCTGGTTTTCAGGGCACTTGATCACGGGAAGTACACGGTGAGGCGCCTTTGAGGTGCGGCATTCGAACCGTGTACGGTCCTCACCGCCATCCAAGTCGATCACTCTTGAGGGGTCGGGTTGGGTGTCGATTGAGTAACAGACCTTGATGTGAGGCAAAATCTCCGCCTCAGGTCGGGCACAAGTCCGGCCTCTCACGCGTTACGTGCGCTGGAGACACCGCAGACACCCAGAGGGGGAGAGCGATATGGCAACCGATTACGACACTCCACGCAAGACCGACGACGACGTCGACTCGGACAGCCTTGAAGAGCTGAAGGCCCGGCGGAATGACAAGTCCACTTCGGCGGTGGACGTCGACGAGTTCGAGGCCGCTGAGGGCCTCGAACTGCCCGGCGCCGACCTCTCGAACGAGGAGTTGGCCGTCCGGGTGCTGCCGAAGCAGCAGGACGAGTTCACGTGCATGAGCTGCTTCCTGGTGCATCACCGCAGCCAGCTGGCCCGTGAGAAGAACGGTCAGCCGATCTGCCGCGACTGCGACTGAGGTCGGGTCGGCCATGTCTGGCTCGACCCCTCCACGGAAGCGCCGCTTTCCCCTGGGGAAGGCGGACGAAGGGCCGTCCGACGGCTCGTACGGCGCGCGTGACGACGAGCGGGGCTCACCGCAGGCGGTGGCCCCGCTCGGACCGGAGACCGACCGGGCCGACCACCCGGAACCGGTGACGCAGCCCGCGCCCGTCGCTCGGCGACGGGCCGCGGTGGTGCGTGACAAAGCCCGGGACATGGCCCGGGAAGGGGCCCGCAGGGGCGGCAGCCGGGCTCGCGCGGGGGTGTCCTACCTCGCGGACCGGATCATCGACATCGCCCCGCGTGTCCCCGTACGCGACCTCGCGACCCTGCGTCGGCAGTTCCCGGGCCTCGGGCCCGAAGAACTCGCCGACAAGCTCGTGGCGGGCGCGGCGGCCGGCACCTCGACGGTCGGCGCCGGGATCGGTGCGGCGGCGATGCTGCCGGTGCCGCCGGCCATGCCCACCGAGCTGGCCGCGGAGATCACCGGCGTCGCCGCGATCGAGCTGAAACTCGTCGCCGAACTCCACGAGGTCTACGGCGTACGACCGCAGGGGAACCTGAAGATCCGCAGTACCGCGTATCTGTCCTCATGGTCGGGGGAGCGCGGCATCGACGTGCTGAAGCCGTCGACGTACGACGCCGCCCTCGGCGGCCGCATGAAGCGCGAACTGCGTCAGCAGATCATGAAACGCATGGTCCGTGACCTGCCCAATCTCATGCCCTTCATGGTGGGCGCGGCGGTCGGCGCGGTCATGAACCGCCGGGACACCAAGAGGCTCGCCGCCCGTATCCGCGTCGACCTGCGCAAGATGCAGGTTCCCTGGGACGAGCTGGCCGAGCTGCCGCCCCTGGAGAAGCCGGCGGAGCCGCTGAGACTGAGCGAGTTCCCCGAATCCCCCGAGGAGCCCTAGCTAGGGCCTGTCCGGCGGATCTTGCCGGAGACGCGGGGCTTGGCACGCCCACCTGCGGCGTTGTCGTCACTCGCCGACGCTCCCCCACGCTCGACCGCGCTCGCGCGGGGGGACCCCCACCGTCGACTCCCTCCTCCGCCTTGCAGCTGCGCGCACCAAGCCCCACTCACGTGCGCCGACCAGGCACCGCTGCTGTCCTCCGGCCTGATCCGCCGGACAGGCCCTTGACCTCCCCGAGGAGCCTCCAGGGCTCGGGAAGCCTCAGGCGTTCGCCGAGCGCGCCGCCTCGATCGCAGCCGCCAGCTGCTCCGGCTCCCGGGTCGACAGATACAGGTACGGCGTCGGGTCCTGCGGGTCGGTGACCTCGACCTTCAGCGCCCTGGGGATGTAGGCGCGCAGCAGCAGGAACGCGCGAGTGTCCGCCTTGTACGTGCGCCAGGCGCGGGCCTCCTCCGCGTCCAGCACCTCCGACCCGCCCAGCGCCGACACCGGGATCTTCGCCTCGCCCGCGATCAGCGCGTCACCGACGACACGGATGCGCGGGGAGCCGTAGGCACTGGCGACCACCGCCGCCGCGGCCGTACCGCCGACCAGGCCGCCGAGCAGCGGCAGGGTGCCGAAGGGGAGCAGGATCAAGGCGCACGAGACGCCCACCAGAAAGCTGATCAGCCACCACGAGCGGGGGGCGGTGAGGCGTTCTTCGTAGGGGGTGGCGGAGAGCTGCATGAGGCCAAGCTTGGCACGGGATCCGTATTCGGCTGCTACCAGGGGGAGCCGGTGCGAAGCGCTCCCGGGCAGGGCGGTGGAGGGTGACGGGCGGGCGGGTAAGGTCTGCGGCTGTGAGTGGTAGTTCCGCACGTCTTCAGCCTCCCGCCGACGCGGTGAAACCGGTACGGCACCCCGACGCGCCCGCGCCCGGGGAACTCCTCGGTGCCCACTACGAACACTGTTTCGGTTGTGGCCCCGGGCAGTCGCACGGGCTGCACCTGGAGGCGCGGGCAGGCGAGGGTGTCTCGCTGACCGCCGAGTTCACCGTCCAGCCTGCCCACCAGGGCGCCCCGGGCCTCGCGCACGGCGGAGTGCTGGCCACGGCCCTCGACGAGACCCTCGGCTCGCTGAACTGGCTGCTGCGCACCATCGCCGTCACCGGCCGGCTGGAGACCGACTTCGTGCGGCCCGTCCCGGTGGACACCACGCTGTACCTGGAGGCCGAGGTCACCGCCGTCGCCGGGCGCAAGATCTACTCCACCGCCACCGGACGCATCGGCGGCCCCGACGGGCCCGTCGCCGTCCGCGCCGACGCGCTCTTCATCGAGGTCAAGGTCGACCACTTCATCGACCACGGCCGCGACGAGGAGATCCAGGCCGCCATGAACGACCCGGACCAGATCCGGCGCACCCGCGCCTTCGAGGTGAACCCGTGAGCCGTGCCCCCCTGAACGTGCTGCTCCGGCGCATCGACCCGGACGTACCGCTTCCGGCGTACGAGCACCCCGGGGACGCCGGAGCCGATCTGCGCACCACCGAGCCGTGCGAGCTGAAGCCCGGGGAGCGGGCCGTACTGCCCACCGGCGTCTCGATCGCCCTGCCCGAGGGTTACGCGGCGTTCGTGCATCCACGTTCCGGCCTCGCCGCCCGCTGCGGTGTCGCCCTCGTGAATGCCCCGGGGACGGTTGATGCCGGGTACCGTGGGGAGATCAAGGTGATCGTGGTGAATCTCGACCCGCGCGAGAGCGTGCGGTTCGAGCGCTTCGACCGGATTGCCCAACTGGTCGTCCAGCAGGTCGAGAGGGTCCGCTTCCAGGAGGTGGCGGAACTTCCCGGCTCGGCGCGGGCCGAGGGGGGCTTCGGGTCCACCGGTGGCCATGCCGCGGTGGGCGGCGCAAGCGGCACAAGCGGTCAGACCGCCGTGAGCGGTCCGACGGGTGGGAATCGATACGCTTCGGTTGTATCCGACCGGGAAGGACAGTGACGTGTTCGGACGTCGCAAGAAGAAGGGTGCCGCCGAGGACGCGGCCGGCGAGGCCGAGCAGGTCGTCGACAGCGTCGACACCGAGGCGGACGAGGAAGTGGAGGAGGCCGGGCGCGAGCGTGTCCGGCTGGAGCCGGAGCCCCGGCCCGACGGGCCGTGGGACAGCGAAGAGGTGCGCGACCCGAGCGAGGGCCGTGTGGACCTCGGCGGGCTGTTCGTCCCCGGCGTGGACGGCATGGAGCTGCGGGTCGAGGTCGCCGGTGACGCGATCGTCGCCGCGACCGTCGTGCTGCACGACAGCGCCGTCCAGCTGCAGGCCTTCGCCGCGCCCAAGCGCGAGGGCATCTGGGGCGAGGTCCGTGAGGAGATCGGGTCCGGTATCACTCAGCAGGGTGGCATCGTCGACGAGGTCGAGGGCCCGCTCGGGTGGGAGCTGCGCGCCCAGGTGCCGGTGCAGCTGCCGGACGGCACGGGCGGCTTCCAGGTCGTGCGGTTCGTCGGTGTGGACGGCCCGCGCTGGTTCCTGCGCGGTGTGATCTCCGGCCAGGGTGCCGTGCAGCCGCAGGCCGCCGGTCTGCTGGAGCAGATCTTCCGCGACACGGTCGTGGTGCGCGGCGAGGGCCCGATGGCGCCCCGCGACCCGATCGTCCTCAAGCTGCCCAACGACGCCCAGATGGTCCCCGAGGGCATCCAGCAGGAGGAGGGCTCGCGCTTCTCCGGCGGCATGGGCCAGCTGCAGCGCGGACCGGAGATCACCGAGGTGCGCTAGGGGCTGTCCGATGGGTCCGGCCGGGTGTCGGGGCGGTGCCTTCTCGGCGTGCCAGACCCCGCGTGCCCGGCAGGACCCATCGGACAGGCCCTAGTCGCGCCGCCGGGTTCGGCAAGTGATGAGCGGGCCGTGCCTCTGGAGGGCGCGGCCCGTTTCTGCGCCTTCGGGGCGGTGCCCGCTGCCAGCCGGGGGCGGGTCCGTCGTGGCTTGCCGCGCAGTTCCCGCGCCCCTTTCGCGGCGCGGTGGGCTGGTCGCCCTCCAGGGCCGCCCGGGCTCCGGCAGGACCACCCTGCTGGACTGAACCGGCAGGTCCGGCGGGTGGTGTCCACCGAGCCGACGGCTCATCAGAGATCCGTCAAAGTTGCCCCCCAACCACCTCCCTGCCCCGTTTGCCGCGATTGTTGGCCGTAAGGTCGACGCTGCGTACGCAGGCGTTTCGGGAAGACAATGGGGACATGACACGCGGCAAGCTTCGGATCTACCTCGGTGGGGCACCCGGCGTGGGCAAGACCTACGCCATGCTCTCCGAGGCACATCGCCGCGTGGAGCGGGGCACCGACTGCGTCGTGGCCTTCGTCGAACACCACGGCCGGCAGCGCACCGAGGTGATGCTGCACGGCCTGGAGCAGATGCCGCGCAGGCAGTTGCGGTACCGGGACGCCGAATTCAGCGAGATGGACGTTGACGCCGTGCTGCGGCGGGCCCCCGCCGTCGCCCTGGTGGACGAACTCGCCCACACCAACATCCCCGGCTCGCGCAACGCCAAGCGCTGGCAGGACGTCGAGGAGCTGCTCGCCGCCGGTATCGACGTGATCTCCACCGTCAACATCCAGCACCTGGAATCACTCGGCGACGTGGTGGAGTCGATCACCGGGGTGCGGCAGCAGGAGACCGTCCCGGACGAGGTCGTGCGGCGTGCCGACCAGATCGAGCTGGTCGACATGTCGCCCCAGGCGCTGCGCCGGCGAATGGCGCACGGCAACATCTACAAGCCGGACAAGGTCGACGCGGCCCTGTCCAACTACTTCCGGCCCGGCAACCTCACGGCCCTGCGCGAGCTGGCCCTGCTCTGGGTCGCCGACCGCGTCGACGAGTACCTCAACGCCTACCGCAGCGAGCACCGGGTCTCCCGGATCTGGGGCTCCCGCGAGCGGATCGTGGTCGGGCTGACCGGCGGCCCCGAGGGCCGCACCCTGATACGGCGTGCCGCCCGGCTCGCGGAGAAGGGCGCCGGCGGCGAGGTGCTCGCCGTCTACATAGCCCGCAGCGACGGCCTGACCTCGGCCTCGCCCAAGGAACTGGCCGTCCAGCGCACCCTGGTGGAGGACCTCGGCGGCACCTTCCACCATGTCGTCGGCGACGACATACCGGCCGCCCTGCTGGACTTCGCACGCGGTGTCAACGCCACCCAGATCGTGCTGGGCTCCTCGCGCCGCAAGGCCTGGCAGTACGTCTTCGGGCCCGGCGTCGGCGCCACGGTCGCCCGCGAGTCCGGTCCTGACCTCGACGTCCACATCGTCACCCACGAGGAGGTCGCCAAGGGGCGCGGGCTGCCCGTGGCCCGCGGCGGACGGCTCGGGCGGGCCAGGATCATCTGGGGCTGGGCGGTCGGCCTGGCGGGCCCCGCGGTCCTCGCGGTGCTGCTGAACACCATCGACCTCGGCCTCGCCAACGACATGCTGCTGTTCCTGGCCGTCACGGTCGCCGCGGCGCTGCTCGGCGGCCTGCTGCCCGCGCTGGCCTCGGCGGCCTTCGGCTCGCTGCTGCTGAACTACTTCTACACCCCGCCCCTGCACCGGCTCACCATCGCCGACCCGAAGAACATCGTCGCCATCGCGATCTTCGTCGGGGTCGCCGTGTCCGTCGCCTCGGTGGTGGACACGGCCGCCCGGCGCACCCATCAGGCGGCCCGGCTGCGCGCCGAGTCGGAGATCCTCTCCTTCCTCGCCGGGAACGTGCTGCGCGGCGAGACCAGCCTGGAGGAGCTGCTGGAACGCGTCCGCGAGACCTTCGCGATGGAGTCGGCGGCACTGCTGGAGCGCGCGAGCGACGTCGAGCCGTGGACCTGCGCCGGGCGTGCCGGATTCGGGCGCCCGCTCGAGCGGCCCGAGGACGCCGACGTCGACATGCCCGTCGGCGACGACATGGCGCTCGCGCTCACCGGCCGGGTCCTGCCCGCCGAGGACCGCCGGGTGCTCGCCGCCTTCGCCGCGCAGGCCGCCGTCGCGCTGGACCGCCGACGCCTGCAGGAGGAGGCAGACCAGGCCCGTACGCTCGCCGAGGGCAACCGCATCCGCACCGCGCTGCTGGCCGCCGTCAGCCACGATCTGCGCACGCCGCTCGCCGGCATCAAGGCCGCCGTCTCCTCGCTGCGCTCCGACGACGTGGCCTGGTCCGAGGAGGACCGGGCGGAGCTGCTGGAGGGCATCGAGGAGGGCGCCGACCGGCTCGACCACCTCGTCGGCAACCTCCTCGACATGTCCCGCCTGCAGACCGGCACCGTCACGCCGCTGATCCGCGAGATCGACGTGGACGAGGTGGTCCCGATGGCCCTGGGCGGCGTACCCGAGGACAGCGTCGAGCTGGACGTGCCCGAGACGCTGCCGATGGTCGAGGTCGACCCCGGGCTGCTGGAGCGGTCCGTGGCCAACCTGGTGGAGAACGCCGTCAAGTACAGCCCGCGCGGGCGGACCGTGCTGGTGTCCGCCAGCACCATGGCCGACCGGGTCGAGGTGCGCGTCGTGGACCGCGGGCCGGGCGTGCCGGACGAGGCCAAGGACCGGATATTCGAGCCGTTCCAGCGGTACGGTGACGCTCCGCGCGGTGCCGGCGTCGGGCTCGGTCTCGCGGTCGCCCGGGGATTCGCGGAGGCCATGGGCGGCACCCTCAACGCCGAGGACACGCCGGGCGGCGGACTGACCATGGTCCTCAGCCTGCGCGCGGCGGCAGTACCTCCTGAGTCGCCTTCCGCGGGGCAGGACACCGCAGAGTCTCCCGTCGGGGAGGACATCGCAGAACCAGAAAGGCAGACCCTATGACCCGGGTGCTCGTGGTCGACGACGAGCCGCAGATCGTGCGCGCCCTCGTGATCAACCTCAAGGCGCGAAAGTACGAGGTGGACGCGGCCCCCGACGGCAGGACCGCCCTCGAACTCGCTGCCTCCCGCCACCCCGACGCGGTCGTTCTCGACCTGGGTCTGCCCGACATGGACGGCGTCGAGGTGATCAAGGGTCTGCGGGGCTGGACGCGCGTGCCCATCCTGGTGCTGTCCGCCCGGCACTCCTCCGACGAGAAGGTGGAGGCGCTCGACGCGGGCGCCGACGACTACGTCACCAAGCCCTTCGGCATGGACGAGCTGCTGGCCCGGCTGCGGGCCGCCGTGCGCCGGGCCGAGCCGGTCGGGCCCGGCGAGGACGACCTGACGATGGTGGAGACCGAGGGATTCACCGTCGATCTGGCCGCCAAGAAGGTCAACCGCGGGGGCAAGGACGTCCGGCTCACCCCGACCGAGTGGCATCTGCTGGAGGTCCTGGTCCGCAACACCGGCCGGCTGGTCAGCCAGAAGCAGCTGCTGCAGGAGGTCTGGGGGCCGTCGTACGGGACCGAGACGAACTATCTGCGTGTGTACATGGCCCAGCTGCGCCGCAAGCTGGAGACGGACCCCTCGCACCCGAAGCACTTCATCACCGAGCCGGGAATGGGGTACCGGTTCGAGAAGTGAGCCGGGCTGCGAAGCGAGCTGCGCTACGGCGGCGTCGGTGGGCCCCGGTACGCTTCAGGTATGAGTGCTGTTCCTCGTTCCGAAAAGCCGGCCGGCCGGTTCCGGCGCATGCTCGACCGGCTCTCCTCGTCGCAGGAGGACCTGGAGTCGGAGGAACTGCGCGAGGACGCCGAGACGACCGGCTGCACCAGGATCGGTGACTGCCACGACCGGCAGATCGTCACCGTAACTGGTACCTTGCGCACGGTCACCTTGCGTCCGCGTGCCGGGGTTCCGGCCCTGGAGGCCGAGCTGTTCGACGGCTCCGCCGCGCTGGACGTGGTGTGGCTCGGCAGGCGTTCCATCGTGGGCATAGAACCGGGACGCAGGCTGATCGCATCGGGCCGGATCTCGATGAGCCGGGGCCGCCGGGTGCTGTTCAACCCGAAATACGAACTGCGACCCCTTGGACGGGAGTAGCCGGTGACGTCCCTCGACAAGCCGACCGAAGACGCCGGTCAGGCGCAGCCGGACGACGCCAGGGCGGTGACCGAGGCCGCGCTGTTCGAGGCGTTCGGCGGCGTCCGCGGCATGATCGAGACGGTCGTGCCGGGCCTGCTCTTCGTCGCGATCTTCACGATCGACAAGAACCTGCACGTGTCGGCGATCGCCGCGCTGGTCGTCTCCCTGGTGCTGGTCGTGGTCCGGCTCGTCATGAAGGACACCGTCAAGCACGCCTTCAGCGGGGTGTTCGGCGTGGCCTTCGGTGTCGTGTTCGCGATGTTCACCGGCAACGCCAAGGACTTCTACCTCCCCGGCATGCTGTACACGCTGGGCCTCGCGCTGGCGTACCTCGTCACGACCCTCGCCGGTGTGCCCCTGATCGGCATCATCCTCGGCCCGGTCTTCAAGGAGAACCTCTCCTGGCGCACCCGCAACCCCGGCCGCAAGAAGGCCTATGCGAAGGCCAGTTGGGCCTGGGGGCTGATCCTGCTCGCCAAGTGCGCGATCCTCTTCCCGCTCTACTGGTGGTCCGACACCGCCAAGCTCGGCTGGGTCCTGGTCGCCCTGAAGATCCCGCCGTTCCTGCTGGCGGTCTGGCTCACCTGGGTCTTCCTGGCGAAGGCGCCGGCCCCCATCGACGTGTTCGCCGAGATGGAGGCGGAGGAGCAGGCCGAGAAGGAGCGCAAGGCGGCGCTGGCGGCCGAGGGCGGCGAGCAGGCGAGCGGACGGCATCGCCGGTAGGCGGACAGCCGTCGTACGACGAAAAGGGCGCCCTTGGCATCAAGGGCGCCCTTCCTCATGGGTTCAGCTCTCCCGGCATGGGGTCAGCTCTCCCGGCGCGCCGACAGCAGCTCCTCCAGCTGCTCCTCCCGGGCCTGCGCGGCCACGAAGAGGAGTTCGTCGCCCGCCTCCAGGGAGTCCTCCTTGGACGGGGTCAGCACGCGGGTGCCACGGATGATCGTGACCAGGGAGGTGTCCTCGGGCCACTCGACATCGCCGACCTGGGTGCCGGCCAGGGCCGACTCCTCGGGCAGGGTCAGTTCGACCAGGTTCGCGTCGCCGTGGCTGAAGCGGAGCAGGCGGACCAGGTCGCCGACGCTCACCGCCTCCTCGACCAGGGCGGACATCAGGCGAGGGGTGGAGACGGCGACGTCCACGCCCCAGGACTCGTTGAACAGCCACTCGTTCTTGGGGTTGTTGACGCGGGCGACGACGCGCGGGACGCCGTACTCCGTCTTGGCGAGCAGCGACACGACCAGGTTGACCTTGTCGTCGCCGGTCGCGGCGATGACGACGTTGCAGCGCTGCAGCGCCGCCTCGTCCAGGGACGTGATCTCACAGGCGTCGGCCAGCAGCCACTCCGCCTGGGGCACCCGCTCCACCGAGATGGCGGTCGGAGCCTTGTCGATGAGCAGGACCTCGTGGCCGTTCTCCAGCAGCTCGCCCGCGATCGAGCGGCCGACGGCGCCGGCTCCGGCAATGGCGACCCTCATCAGTGACCGCCCTCCTCTTCCGGACCCTGGGCGAACGCGGCTTCGACCTTGTCCACGTCGTCCGTCCGCATCATCACGTGCACGAGGTCGCCCTCCTGGAGGACCGTCTGCGAGGTCGGCAGGATCGCCTCGCCCAGACGCGTCAGGAAGGCCACGCGGACACCCGTCTCCTCCTGAAGGTTGCTGATCTTGTGGCCGACCCACTTCGCGGAGGCATGCACCTCGGCGAGCTGCACCCCGCCGGTGGGGTCGCGCCACAGCGGCTCGGCGCCCGACGGCAGCAGCCGGCGCAGCATCTGGTCGGCGGTCCAGCGCACGGTCGCGACCGTGGGGATGCCCAGACGCTGGTAGACCTCGGCGCGGCGCGGGTCGTAGATACGGGCGGCGACGTTCTCCACACCGAACATCTCGCGGGCCACGCGGGCGGAGATGATGTTGGAGTTGTCACCGCTGGAGACGGCGGCGAAGGCGCCGGCCTCCTCGATGCCTGCCTCGCGCAGGGTGTCCTGGTCGAAGCCGACGCCGGTGACCCGGCGACCGCCGAATCCCGGGCCCAGCCGGCGGAAGGCGGTGGGGTCCTGGTCGATCACGGCGACCGTGTGGCCCTGTTGCTCCAGGGTCTGGGCAAGAGCGGAACCCACTCTTCCGCAGCCCATGATGACGATGTGCACGACCGTCCTTCCGGTGTCCAAAAGTTACTGCTCAGCATCAGGGTCTCAGACCGACGCCCAAAGCTATACACGGGCACGGGAGGGTGGGCACCCCCGTGCGCGGGTTCGCCGTGATCACGGTCCGCGATCAGGTGCGCGGGCGGCGTCAGCGGTCCGCGTCGGTGATCGCCGGGGGCGGGCGCCGCCGAGTGATGCTGCGCACGCTGCACAGGGTCAGGATTCCGAGGGTGAGCAGGGCGAGCATCGCCCCGATCAGCTCCGCGGTCGCGGGCATGGAGCCTCCGAGGTGCGAGAACGGGCGGGGTCTGCCATCTAGGCACGGGGAGCGCGCGGACCACGGAATCCGTAGTTCCGTGCGCCTGTGATTTCACTCGTGAGGCAGATCCCGGACACCGGGTGGGCCAGTGCCTGTTCGAAGCCGTACGATCCTCTGTCGTGTCCAAACTGACCGACGTGCCCAAACGGATCCTGATCGGGCGCGCACTGCGCAGTGACCGGCTGGGCGAAACGCTCTTGCCGAAGCGCATCGCACTGCCCGTCTTCGCCTCCGACCCGCTGTCCTCCGTCGCCTACGCGCCCGGCGAGGTCCTGCTGGTCCTGTCCATCACGGGCGTGTCGGCGTACCACTTCAGCCCCTGGATCGCCCTCGCGGTCGTCGTGTTGATGTTCACGGTGGTCGCCTCCTACCGGCAGAACGTCCACGCCTACCCGAGCGGCGGCGGCGACTACGAGGTCGCGACCACCAACCTGGGCCCCCGGGCCGGCCTCACGGTCGCCAGCGCCCTGCTCGTGGACTACGTCATGACCGTGGCCGTCTCCATCTCCTCCGGCATCGAGAACCTCGGGTCGGCGGTCCCGTTCGTGGTCGAGCACAAGGTGCTCTGCGCGGTCGTCGTGATCGTGCTGCTGACGCTGATGAACCTGCGGGGCGTGAAGGAGTCCGGCAAGCTCTTCGCGATCCCGACGTACGTGTTCGTCGGCGGCGTCTTCGTCATGATCGCCTGGGGCGCCTTCCGCGGTCTGGTCCTCGGCGACGCCATGCGCGCCCCGACCGCCGACTTCCACATCAAGGCCGAGCACCAGGGCCTCGCGGGCTTCGCGCTCGTCTTCCTCCTGCTGCGCGCCTTCTCCTCCGGCTGTGCCGCGCTGACCGGTGTGGAGGCCATCTCCAACGGCGTCCCGGCCTTCCGCAAGCCCAAGTCCAAGAACGCGGCGACCACGCTCACGATGATGGGCCTGCTGGCCGTCACCATGTTCTGCGGCATCATCGTCCTCGCCATGACGACCAAGGTCCGCATGGCCGAGAACCCGGCCACCGACCTGATCCACAACGGTCTCCCGATCGGCTCCGGCTATGTGCAGAACCCGGTGATCTCGCAGGTCGCCGAGGCGGTCTTCGGCAAGGGCAGCTTCCTGTTCGTCGTCCTCGCGGCGGCCACGGCGCTGGTCCTCTTCCTCGCCGCGAACACCGCGTACAACGGCTTCCCGCTGCTGGGCTCGATCCTTGCCCAGGACCGCTACCTGCCGCGTCAGCTGCACACCCGCGGCGACCGCCTCGCCTTCTCCAACGGCATCGTGCTGCTCGCGGGCGCCGCGGCCCTGCTGACCGTCATCTACGGCGCGGACTCCACGCGTCTGATCCAGCTGTACATCGTCGGCGTGTTCGTGTCCTTCACGCTCAGCCAGACCGGCATGGTCCGGCACTGGAACCGGCACCTCGCGGTCGAGAAGGACCCGGCCAAGCGCCGCCACATGGTGCGCTCGCGCGCGATCAACGCGTTCGGCGCCTTCCTCACCGGCCTGGTGCTGGTCGTCGTGCTGGTCACCAAGTTCACGCACGGCGCCTGGGTGGCCGTGCTCGGCATGTGCATCTTCTACGCGACGATGACCGCGATCCGTAAGCACTACGACCGCGTCTCCGAGGAGATCGCCGCCCCCGAGGACTCGGACGACGACCTGGTACGGCCGTCCCGCGTGCACTCGGTCGTCCTGATCTCCAAGATCCACCGCCCCACCCTGCGCGCGCTGGCCTACGCCAAGCTGATGCGCTCGGACACCCTGGAGGCGCTGACGGTCAACGTCGACCCGGCCGAGACCAAGGCGCTGCGCGAGGAGTGGGAGCAGCGCGGTATCGACGTACCGCTGAAGGTCCTCGACTCGCCGTACCGCGAGATCACCCGCCCGGTGATCGAGTACGTCAAGAGCCTGCGCAACGAGTCCCCGCGGGACGCCGTCTCGGTGATCATCCCCGAGTACGTCGTCGGCCACTGGTACGAGCACCTGCTGCACAACCAGAGCGCCCTGCGCCTGAAGGGCCGCCTGCTGTTCACCCCCGGCGTCATGGTCACCTCCGTGCCCTACCAGCTGGAGTCCTCCGAGGCGGCCAAGCTGCGGGCCCGCAAGCGGCAGGAGTGGAACGCGCCGGGCTCGGTGCGACGGGGACCGGCGGCGGAGCGGCCGAAGGAGCCGTCGGCGGCGAAGGACTGAGAGGGAGCGGCGAGGCCGTAGACTGGTGGGCTGTTGTCCGGCCCACCGGTTTGCGGCCGTTTCCCTTTCTGGATCTGGAGTCACCCCGCCATGCAGGCAGAACCGACGAAGTCTCTGGTGGGCGAGGAGTACGAGGTCGAGATCGGCCCCGTCGCCCACGGTGGCCACTGCATCGCCCGTACCGCAGAGGGCCAGGTGCTGTTCGTCCGGCACGCGCTGCCGGGTGAGCGGGTGGTCGCCCGGGTGACCGAGGGCGAGGAGGGCGCCCGCTTCCTGCGCGCGGACGCGGTCGAGATCCTGGAGCCGTCCAAGGACCGCATCGAGGCCGCCTGCCCCTTCGCCGGGCCGGGCCGCTGCGGCGGCTGCGACTGGCAGCACGCCAAGCCGGGCGCCCAGCGCCGGCTGAAGGGCGAGGTGATCGCCGAGCAGCTCAAGCGGCTCGCGGGCCTCACGCCCGAGGAGGCCGGCTGGGACGGCACGGTGATGCCGGCCGAGGGCGACAAGCTGCCCGCCGGCCAGGTCCCGCAGTGGCGCACCCGGGTCCAGTACGCCGTCGACGCCGAGGGCCACGCGGGCCTGCGCCGCCACCGCTCGCACGAGGTCGAGCGCATCGACCACTGCATGATCGCGGCGGAGGGTGTCAGCGAGCTGGGCATCGAGCGGCGGGACTGGACCGGCATGGAGTCGGTCGAGGCGATCGCGGCGACGGGTTCGCAGGACCGCCAGGTGATCCTGACGCCGCGCCCCGGCGCGCGCCTGCCGCTGGTGGAACTGGACAAGCCGGTCTCCGTGCTGCGGGTCGACGAGAAGTCGGGCGGCGTCCACCGCGTCCACGGCCGCCCCTTCGTCCGCGAGCGCGCGGACGGCCGTACCCACCGCGTCGGGGGCGGCGGCTTCTGGCAGGTCCACCCGAAGGCGGCGGACACCCTGGTGACCGCCGTCATGCAGGGTCTGCTGCCCCGCAAGGGCGAGATGGCCCTGGACCTCTACTGCGGTGTCGGCCTCTTCGCCGGCGCCCTCGCCGACCGCCTCGGCGAGAAGGGCGCGGTCCTCGGCATCGAGTCCGGCAAGCGGGCGGTCGAGGACGCGCGGCACAACCTCGCCGACTTCCCCCGGGTCCGCATCGAGCAGGGCAAGGTCGAGTCGGTCCTGCCGCGCACGGGCATCACCGAGGTCGACCTCATCGTCCTCGACCCGCCGAGGGCCGGCGCGGGCCGCGAGACGGTCGCCCACCTCTCCTCCCTCGGCGCCCGCCGCATCGCCTACGTCGCCTGCGATCCCGCTGCGCTGGCTCGGGATTTGGGGTACTTCCGGGAGGGCGGGTACCGGGTGCGGATGCTGAGGGCGTTCGATCTGTTTCCGATGACCCACCACGTTGAGTGCGTCGCGATCCTTGAACCGGCCGCGAAGGGCTCCTGACCTGCGGTTTTTTCTGTGCGCATTATGTGCGGTGTGGGCGTTACGGGCGATATCTTGACGCTGAAATGACGCTCGTGACGCTCATTTGACGCTCGTTCTGATGGGATGTCAGGCGCCTTGTCGGCAGGTCAGACCCTGTCGAGGTGGCGAGCATCGATGGGGCGCCGAGGGCGGGCGACGCTGAGCGCAGACCTACTGAGTCGTGCTGATCAGATGCCCGGGAAGAGACCAGCAACGCCATGACCTGCGATGTCTGAGCATCGCAGGTCCTTGACCTGCATGAATGGCCATTCCGTTGTTTCACGCTCGTACTGGCTGATACGGCCGGAAGTTCCAGGAATGTCTCAGAGAGCTCCCGCGGGCAGGAGCCACTCTTACCGCCAACCGTGCACGGGCTCGTTGAACTTGACGATTAGCCCCGACTCATCTCGCGCTTGACTTGAACGTCAAGGTCACAGCAGGTACGAGAAGCGCAATGCTCCGCCCTCCTCTCGGTAGCGGCCTCGGCCGCGCCTTCCGTAGGGGTTGGGGAGCATCTGGATGGCAACCTTGTGCGGGGTGAGGGCGTGGGTGACGACCAGGAGGCGCCAGCGGTCGTTGCCCGCGTGCTGGCGGGCCGCGCGGACCTCGCTCTCTCCTAGCTCGAAGCGGCCGCCTTCGCCCGCGGTCGCCTTCACCTCGTACAGGTAGGGCCGGCTGCCGGAGCCGACCCGGAAGTCGAAGCCGAGGCCGTCGTCACCGGACGGACCGGGGAAGGCTTTGCGACGGTTACCCGACACCCAGCAGGTATCGTCCATGCGGTCCGGGTAGCGCCCACACAGCCACTGGTACGCGTACCACTCGCCCACGTACCCGATGGCCTCCCGCTGGGCCGCGGTCAGACCGTTATTCATGTCGCCCCCGTACCGCCGCCCACGCGTGCGACCGGCCGCCTGAGTGTGCCCGGTTTGGGGACGGGGATCCGTGAAGCGGAGCGGCCCGGCGGCAGTGATGCCCGGCGCCGAGCCGTTCTGCAGGCCCCGGTTGAGTTCGCGGGTGAGGGCGGTGAAGTCGCCCGAGGAAACCTCGAAGTCGTGGCCGCCGACGGAGATCGACCGTCGTTTGCGCTCCCGTTCGCGGCGCTCGTGCTCCGCTGCGTTGCGCACCCGCTCCAGGTCGGCATCGGACAACCCGTGCTGTTCGGGATCCGTCGACACCGCCATCCCGTCGGGCCACTGGCCGAGGGCCGCCAGCCAGCCGACGACGTCGGCGGGAGACAGAGGTCGGAAGTCCAGCGCGCCCGCAGCCTCCAGCCGCGCGGTGACCTCCTCAGCTGGCTCGCCTCCGGTCAGGGCCGTCGGCAATGGGTGTCCGGTCGCCCTGACCAGGACAGCTAGTTCGGTGGCCAGGCCGGTGATCGTGCGGAGGTTCGCGGCGCGTACCTGGTCGGGGGCGGGCAGGCGTTCGCCCGACTGGGGCAACGGCACCGGGCGGCCCAGGCGCAGCGCCAGCTGCTCCTCTACGTGCGCCTCCAGCATCCCCGTATCGGCCGTGTCCATGGTGTACGCCCATGTCTCCGGCGCGGTGATCCAGTCCAGTGCCCGGACCGAGGGCCAGTCGGGCATCGGGCGACGGGCGTCGAAATCCTCCAGCAACGCCCAGCGCAGCCGGTTGACGAGCTCCCTCCTGCGCAGGTCGAGGTAGATGCGGAGCGCTTCCTCATGCTCATCGGCGTGGCTGACCGCATCCAGGCTCATCGCGCGCAGGGTGCCGTTCAGCTCGGCGAATCCGATGCCCAGGTCGCGCCGCAGCTCGTCCGTACCGCGGGCCGCGCGGGCTCTGGCGATGAAGTCGGGCACGGGGACCGGGAGCTCGGCGGCGTACTCCTCGAGGTGGGCCTGGAACTCCCAGGTGTCACCGGGCGGCGGCAGGATCAGCGAGTTCGCCGTCTCCGTGCCGAGCAGATGCACGAGGAAGGGCCGGCAGCGTTCCAGGACCGCGCCGATGGCGCCGTCGATCCGGCGGCTCGTCTCCTCGACCTGGCGGACCGTGACTTCCAGGGCGTCGGCGAGATCCTCGTGGCCCGGCTCGAGCAGGTCTGCGTGGCGGGAGGCGAGCTGGTGGGCGGCGAGGCGCAGCCGGTCGCCGAACTCCCGCCGGCCCAGCAGCTCGGCGACGGCCACCACGAGGCGGGTGGTCTCCGGCCAGCCCGGCTCACCTGCCGGGGCGAGCACCAGCGGATGCTTCGGATCGGGCAGTGGCAGCACTCCGCCGAGGCGGCCCGGCAACGTCACGGGCCGGCCGCCGAGCTCGATGTCCCAGGAGCGGTAGCGGTGCAGCCGTATGCCTCGGACCAGGGACGTCAGCTCGCTCAGCTCGGCCTCGCTCGCCCGGGGGCCGCGCGCTAGGTGGTCACAGAGAACGCCCACGGCCAGCGTGAGCCAGGGCAACCGCTGGACCAGTGGCTCTCCCATGGCCGCGGCATCCACCTGTGCGCCGTCCACGGTCACCGTGAACTTCAGGTCGTCAGTGTGCCGGACGCCCGCGGGGTGTCCGGCCGCCAGCAGCGTGGCGGCCTCAGCCGCGACACCGGGAAGGATGAGCAGGGGGCGCGCCATCTCCCGTACCAGCAGGGCCGTCAGACTGTCACGTTCACCGCTGACGTAGAGCACGGTCCGGGCATCACCGTCGTCATCGCTCTCCCCGCCGTCCAGGGCGGCCAGCGGTACGCTGATCAGCCGGTCCCCGGCCTCAGCGAGCACACTGGCGCCCTCGGGCAGTGCGGGACGGGAACGCCGTACGAGGTGCCTCCAGGCGCGTTCGTTGGCGCGCTGCGCGGCGGGCCGGTCCTCGGCTCCTAGCGCGCCCTCCGCCGCGAGCCGTCCCAGCGCGGCGATGAGACGGTGGCTGTCCCGGGGGTCGTCCCAGGTGGGCAGCCGCATCTCCCGCAGGCGGTCGCCCGTCTTCCCGCGTTCCAGGAGGTGGCGCAGCCGATGGTCGACGGTCGGCGCGTACGTCGGCTCCTCCTCCAGCCCGGGCGGGCAGTGCCAGGCGTCGGCCGGCCGGACGAACCGGACGGCCCGGTCGCGGCCCCGCACAGGGAGCCACGGCTGCTCCCGGACGAAGGCGCCGAGCGGGGTCGGGACCCGTTCCGTGTCCGGGGAACTCTGGCTGCCGGCACTGGTCCAGACGCTGGTGAACCTCTCGTCGTTCCAGCTGGCCAGGCCGTGCAGGACAAGCCGTGCGTACGCCAGCCGGGCCTCCCGGCCGAGGCGTCCGACTACGTCCTGGCCGGGGAGCCGCCAGGCGGGGGTCCCCCGGTACGGCGTCCGGGGGTAGTAGGCACCGGACCAGGTGCGGACGTACGGCTCCCACTGCTCCTGCACTTCGGCAGACACCTTTGCCATGCGGACCAGCCGCCGAGCGGTGAGCTCCCGGCCCTGGTCCACCCGGCTCAAGGCGTCGGGGGACCTGACCGGGACCAGCCCGTCGGTCACACCGGCCTCCAGCAGGAACACCCGCCACTCCTCAGAGGTGCTCTCGCTCCGCTTGGCGAACTCTTCAGGCGCGGCGAGGAGGCGTCCAGCGATCGCCTTGAGGCTCTTCGACACGTCCTGCCCGGCGGCGACCACCGCCGCCAGGTCCTCACCGGCGGACGCGCGGCCCCAGCCCCGGCCGAAGACGGCGTCGCGCGCCCTGATCAGCCGGCCGTCCGCCGACGGTACGTACAGTCCCAGCGAGGAGATCTCCGTCCCGCCCAGCGAACGCCGCGGCTGCCACAGCCGGAAGACGAACCGCAGTGTCTGGAGCCGCAGTCGGAGATCGGTGCTCGCGCTGAGTGCCTGCCGCACGTGGTCCAGCAGGCTTCTCGTGTCGTACGGCCGGACGAGCCCTTCCTCCTCAAGGAAGGCACGGGCGCCCCGCCCGCGCGTGTGCTCGCCGCGGTCCTTCCAGACCAGCCCCGGGTGCAGGTAGAACAACCGCTTGCGGAGCGGGGCAGGAACGGAGGGGGCCTCGGTCTGGTTCGTCTCCGTACGCACCGGCTGGAAGAACGCCTCGCGGCGGGCACCCTGACCGCCCGGCTTGCCCCATGCACGTGTACTCGTGCCCGTACCTGTCCTGCCGGGGGGACGGTTGGTGTGCTGCCGTGTGCAGTCCTCTGCGAGCAGCAACTGCCTGCCGTGCAGGACGTGCCCGTTGTCCGCGAAGAGGGCGGCCAGGTCCTCGTACAGCGCGCTCCACTGCTCGGGGGATTCACCGGGCCCGGGGAGGGGAAGGCCCCGGGCGATCCGTTCCACGTACTCGGCGAGGATCTCCGGGCTCGGCTCCCACGGGCACCCGAGGGCCTTGCACAGGGTGGCCAGCCGTTTCAGCCGGTCGCCGCCGGTTTCGGGGTCCGCCACCACGATCCCGGCCTTGTGCGCGCGGTGTGCCGTGAGGACGGTCAGGTCGAGGTCCGGCCACAGGACCGCGTCGCGGGGCGGGGCCCAGGACGCTTCCGGTGGGGTGCCGTCGGCGGCGAGGACGGGCACGAGCGGTACGTCGGCGAGTTCGCTCCCGTGCACGTGCAGGGCCGCCGCGCGGAGCCGCCCTGGCGAGCCCTTCTCACTCTCCCAGCTCACCAGGTCCACGGCCGGCTGCCGCATGGCCGGATCGGGCACGGTACGCAGTTGCGCGGCGGCCGCCAGACAGGTTTCGGCGACCGCGTCGAGCAGCAGCACGTTGAGGGGGTTGTCGGGGGGAAGCCCGGTGCGGTCGAACTTGGTGAAGAACGGGGCGTTCACGTGCCCCGGGAACGGCGCGGCCTGGTCCTCGCCCATCGGCAGGAAGGTGTAGATCTGCCCGCGTCGCGGTCGGCGCGTCGCGGGCAGCGGGAGCGCGACCTCGACGACGGCGGACCGCTTCCACTCCTGCCACGCGTCGTCGAGGAGCCCGGAACCGACGGCCTCGGCGAGCGTGCTGTTCAGCCGTTCCTTCTCCACGGTGCCCCGGGCGACGAGAAAGGTGTCGGACGGGCCCAGGCGCACGGTCGCGAAGGAGACGGGAAATTCGTGCCCGGCGCCGTCCCGCGCCACCGCGAAGGGCTCCTCGGAGCGGGAAAGCTCGTGCCACTCGTGCGTCCCGTGGTCGTCGTCCAGCTCGCCCGCCTCGCCACCGGTGGCCCGCCGTTCCAGCGTCAGGCCAGCGAGCCGGTCGAGGAACAGCATCACGGGTACCTTCGCTCCCGCGAGCTCGCGCATCCGCAGCCGGACCTCGGCCCGGGCGGCCTCGCTCAGCAGGGGCAGCCGGACGACGGTCACGTACCCCTGGGCGGCGAACTGCCGGCAGGTTGCGGGCACATCGTCCAGCGGCAGGGGTGCCTGGAGCGGGGGATACTTGGCGGCCACTTCGTGGGCGTTGTCCTCACCGGCGAGGAACTCCTCCACGTCGGCCTTCTGCGCGAAGCGGAAGCAGTACCCGTCCAGTTCCGGGCCGATCGGGCTGTCGGGGTCTGCGCTGTAGATCTCGGGCGCGTCGCTGATCAGCAGGATGCTACGGAACCCGACGCCCTTGTTGCCGATGCCCTCGCCAACCTCCTTCGAGCTCTGCGCGAGCTCGCAGATCCGTTCGACGTTCCGCCAGGTGAAGGGAGTGCCGCCGTTGGCGACGTACAACGTCCCCCACTTGCCCTCCGCCTCATCCAGCAGGACGTGGATCCGTCCGTCGCGGCGGTCCCTCGGATGCGCGTCGTAGCCGTTCTGCAGCAACTCGAAGAGCGAGCGGCCGGCGTACTCCCGTGCGCTCGTGTATGACACGGCGTTCACCTGCCGTGCCATGCGCAGGACTTGCTCCGAACGGGCCCCCTCCAGCACGGACCGGCCGTACTCCCGCAGCTGCTCGGCCCAGACGTTCCTCGCCATGGTTCTCCCTCACCTCAGCGTGATGAGGACGGTATCCCGCCGCACTGACATCGGGGGGCGCGAGGGACCACCCTGTGGAGCGCGGTTCCGAGCTGAGCTTGACCTTTTGGTCCACCGTCGAACGGCCTCGGATTTGTTCAGTCCCCTGTTCACGGGGTGTCCGTGAGGCCGGGGCCTGCAGGTGTCTTTCCGATCACCGGATCGTTGGTCTGGTGGTGAGGGATGGGGATGCGAGGGATGGGGATGAGCCCGCACGACGGTGGAGTCGACGGCGACGACCCAGTCAAGCTCGCCTTCGGCATCTGCCTGGACGAGCAGCGCGGTGAGGACCTTCTCCCAGGTGCCGTCGGCGGCCCACGATTCGCCCGTTGGGCCGCCGACGGCACCTTCGAACGCCTTCTTGCTGCGGCCCAGAGGCTCTCCGGCCGGGCCGTACGTAGGGTTTCACACGATCTCCACGGCCCCGTAGCCTCTCGTGGAAACAATCCAGCACCCTTCGGCGTTGGTGATCTCCGAGCCGAGGAGGGGAAGCTGTCGGGCCTGAAGCTGTTCCGCACAGACAGGACGAATAGCGGCATGACCGAGGTCGTGCCGCGTCTTGCTGAGATCGAGGCCGATGTGCAGGGTCTCGTCGAGGCGCACATGGAGACGCTGCTGGGTGTCCGGTTCCTGGCGAGCGAGTACGGCACTGGGCCGGTGCACGGCGGCCGGATCGACTCGCTCGGGCTGGACGAGAACGGCTCGCCGGTCATCGTGGAGTACAAGCGCGGTGTCGACGCCGGCGTCATCAGCCAGGGTCTCTTCTATCTGGCGTGGCTGATGGACCACCGAGCCGAGTTCGAGCACCTGGTCCGCGACCGGCTCGGGGCGACGGCCGCGTCCCAGATCTTGTGGAGCGGCCCGCGCTTGATCTGCATCGCTGGCGACTTCACCCGCTACGACGTGCATGCCGTGCGCGAGCACCAAAGGTCGATCGACTTGGTCCGCTACCGACTTTTCGACAGCGACCTGCTCGGGCTTGAGACGGTGGCCTCCGTGAGCGGCGGCATGCAGGTCGCCCGACGGGCACGGCGCCAGCCGGTTGCCCTTACGGCGACGGACGCCCAGGGAGCGGCGATGATGGAGTTGGCGGGCGCGGTCGACGAGGTTCTGCTCGGGCTCGGGGACGGGGTGAACCGAGTTGAGCGCAAAACCTACTGGGCGTATCAGCGGTTGAGGAACTTCGCCTGCGTGTGCCCGCCGCAGCGCAGCAAACTACTGGTCTATCTGAAGATCGACCCGAAGGATGTCGACTTGGTTCCGGGCTTCACCCGAGACGTGTCCGGCCTCGGTCACCACGGGACGGGCGATCTTGAGGTGCAGCTCCGTAAGTCGAGGGACCTGGAGCGGGCGCAGGATCTGTTCCGGGCGAGCTACGCGGCGGCGTGATCGCCGTTGCCGGCCTCCTGGCGGGATGCGCTCGTGTGGTGTCTGCGGTCGTAGGTGGAGCGCATCGACGTGTGGGCAGCCGTGGCGGTGGATTATCCATAGTGCGCGGGATCGCCGGTTTGGCCAACCGGTGATCCCGCGCTATGTTGACCGGTCTTCCAACCGCATCGGATAGGCACTCCCGTACGAGCCTTGATGGTTATCTCTCCATCTGTCAGTCCGATTGCCCCTTGGTGAGCCCGAACTGCAGATCACCGGTTTCCCGTCCAGACGATCCGACGTGTGAAACCGCCTCTCTCCCGTTCCTTTGCCTGGCGCAGTTCTTCTAGCGCTACCGAGTCGATGCCGAGGCTCATAGCGAGGGCATGCACGACTTCCAAGACGTCGGCAAGCTCGCCTAGGGCAGCAGCGTCGTCCGCGGATAGAAACTCGGCGACTTCTTCGGTCAGCTTTTCTCGGAGCCTTCTGTGGTATTCGTCGCGTGAGGCAATGTATGTGATCGGCTCGCGCCCCTCGGCTGTGATGATTTCAGGGATCTGGTCCCTTACCAACTTGCCGTAACTGCCCATTTGCTGCCTCTCTGGATCTAGGAGGACGTTCCAGCGTAGGGTGCGGTGAAGTCGTAGCCGGCAGGTCCGTTGTATCGAGGGACACCGATGACACAACAGCTCTGGGGAAGTCAGCGACATCACACGGCCATCGGCCGAGCCAGACTCTCGCTTCCCGCTCGCCGTGCCCTCGGCGATCTCCAGTTGCGTCCTGGGATGGCAGTCCTGGACTACGGGTGCGGGCGCGGTGGCGATGTGCGCGCACTTCAGCACCTTGGCCTTGACGTCACGGGCTGGGACCCGGTGCATTTCCCGGAGGGCCAGCGTCGGCCGGCTGACGTCGTACTTCTCACGTATGTGCTT
>NZ_KQ948236.1 GCF_001514035.1 Streptomyces yokosukanensis
ACGTGCTGAGCCAGCAGGTAGCCGGACAGGCCCGCGCCGAAGGTACCGGTGCCCTCCACACCGGCCCGGCGCACCGTCCCCAGCTTGCGGGCCTAGGTCAGCAGCCGACGGTAGCGGCCGCTGTGGCCGGAAAAGACTCGGTGCTCAAGATCTGGCCCAGTGGGCGCACTGCTGCGGCGACATGGACCTCGCCGTTCGTGTCCACGCCCAGGACGACTCGCCCGGAACAGGAGGATCCGTGCTGGTGGAGTGTCGGCGACGGCACTGCGCAACCGTCCCATCGAACCCGGCACAACGGCCCGACTCGATCACTGCCGGATGGCTTCGTCCGAACCGGTACTCAACCTGGCCCGGACGGGCCGACAATGAGTCGACTCTTCGTCAACTCATGACCGGCATCGACGAACAGCCCTGTGGCCCGCCGTACCGGCTGTCCTTCGTCGACCGCCGCTGGAACGGCCCGACGAACGCTCGACAGGGCTGACCCCGCAAAGCGCGGCGAAGGACGCCTCGCTGCCCAGGTGTTCCGGGTTGTCCCCCGCCGTGTTGATGGGCCTCAGGCTGCGATCGTGGGCGGACGAGCGGCGGCTCGATCCTGCGGTTGCGTCCGTACGTCGTCGACCGCGGCGGTCTCGTACGGGCGAGCCGCGTCCAGCAGGGCGTTCAAGCCGAGAGGCCAGGAGGGTGGAGTCCACGCGGGGCCACGCCCGATAGCACGGGCCAGAGGCGGGCTTGCCATGATGTCTTACATGCCTTCTCTGGTCACCCCCGTCATGCCGCCCGGCGTCCTTAGCATGTCTGCCCAGCCGACACTGCGGATCGACGGTAATCTAGTGCTGCGGCCCTGGTTGCTTTCCGATGCAGCCGCTGTCACGCGAGTGTTTCAGGATCCGAGCATTCAGCACTGGCATCTACGCAGAGCGGACTCGGAAGACGAAGCCCGAGAGTGGATTAAGCAGTGGCGCGGCAGCTGGGAGGACGAGACCGCCTGCCACTGGGCCGTGGTCGATGCCAGCAACAACAAGGTCCTTGGCCGGGTCTCTCTCCAGTCGATCGTCACAGTGGGTGGCCAAGCAGCAATCTCCTATTGGACCGCCCCGGAGACCCGCGGCAAGGGCGTCTGTTCCCGGGCCGTAGCTCGAGTGTCGAGATGGGCATTGGAAGAGGTCGGATTCAATCGACTAGAACTCGGCCACTCCACGGAAAACGTGGCATCCTGCCGCATCGCTGAGAAGACTGGCTTCGCCCTGGAAGGCGTACGGCGTCGGGCACTGCTCCACGCCGATGGCTGGCACGACATGCATCTGCATGCCCGTGTCCACGAAAGCTGACGAAGTGACTGCAGAGCGAGGCTCGGCCGAGTGGCAACATGAGTTCATCGAGCTGCCGAACACGGACGGCCTGCACTTCCTACTGGCCGTTCTCTACTCATTCGCTGGGATGGGCGGTGGCGAGTTCGTCGGGCATGTGCGCGGCGTGCTGGGGCTGGAGGAGGACGTACAGCGCGGCAGGACTCTGACCGCACACTGCGGCATCACCGCACGGTCATCCGCGGACGGCTCGGCGTGGAGTACGACAAGGAGAAGGCCCGGCAGATCGCCTCGGCGGCGATCTACGAGGCGGTGCAGACCAAGGACAATCCGGCGGACCTGATCAACATGGCAGCAACCAGCTGATGTTCGCCTCCGGCCTGCTCGCCGACAACGACCCGGAGGACCGAGCTGCTGGCGAACTGCCTCATCCTTCATACCGCGGTGGACAACACGACGGTGGTCAACGACCTCATCGAGGAGGACTGGGAGGACGACGCGGTCGGCCTGGCCACCATCACCCCGTACATGCCCAGCAAGCTCCGGCGCTTCGGCACGTGACACCGGGACATGGAGCCCCCTGACGGGCAGGCGGTCGGGCATCTGCGGCTCGCGTCACCGTCCCGCGCACTGGGGTGCGCAGGGCCCATGGATCAGTGGGTTTGTTCCGCAGGTATCGCGGTGTGTTGTGTCCCGGTCATCGCGTTGTTCTTGTGGCCCTTCCCCGGGAGCAGGAGCAGGAGGCAGCCGAGCAGCGACGCAGCGGCGAAGGTGAAGCACCCCCACAGGCTGTACGGGCCGGTCCAGAAGGTGCCGGGGGCGATGCTCTGGATGCCGGTCACAGCCGCGACCCCGATGGCTCCGCCTGCCTGTTGGCAGGTGACCAGGAACCCTGACGCAGTGCCCTGGTCATCGAGGGACGCAGCCGCGCTCGCGAGCATGACCGCTGCCGGGTAGGCGACGGCGATGCCCGTGCCGACCAGGAGGGCCGCGGGCAGCAGGTGTGTGGCGTAACTGCCGTGCTCCACGGTGGTGTACAGCAGCTGCCCGGCGGTGATGACAGCGAGTCCGACGAGCAGCAGCCGGGACGCGGGCCTGCGGTTGGCCATGCGGGCGGCCGGTGTGGACAGAAGGCCCACGGCGAGTCCTTGCGGCAGGAAGGCCAGTCCGGCTGTCAGCGCCGAGTACCCCTGGTGTTCCTGCAGTTTGGTTGCCACGAGGAACAGGGCGCCTGTGATCGCCGCGAAGGCACCGGCGAGTGCGAGACAGGCTGCTGCCATGCGGCGGTTGGTGATGAGAGAGAGGGGCAGCAGCGGCACTGGGGCCTTGGCCTGGACGATGAGGAACGTGATGACTCCCCCCGTGCCCACGGCTGCGCTCAGCGCGACCTCGGCAAGGGAGCCGGTGCCGACGCGCCCCACGGCGTATACAACAGCGATAAGCCCACCGGTGATCAGAAGGGCAGGCAGCCAAGGCATCCGGCTTTGCGGTGTCCTCGTGTCGGTCTCGCGTTTGAGTACGCGTACGCTGGTGGCCAGGACCGCCAGGCCCAAGGGGACGTAGAGGAGGAAGGCCCCGCGCCAGCCGACTCCTTGGGTCAGGAGGCCGCCGATGACGACACCGAGCGAGAAGCCCGCCGCTCCCATGGCGCTGAAGACTCCAAGTGCTCGGTTGCGCGCGGCTCCTTCCGGGAATCCCCGGACGATCAGGGCAACAGCCGCGGGCGCGGTGATCGCGGCGCCGACTCCCTGAACGGCCCGGGCCGTGATGAGCAGGACTGCCTCTTGGGACAGCGCCGCGCCGAGCGATCCCATACCGAAGATTCCCACGCCGGTCAGGAACATCCGGCGGTGCCCCCACTGGTCCGCGCATTTGCCGCCGGCCAGGAGCAGCGCCGCGTACATGGTGAGGAACGAACTCGCGACCAACTGGAGCTGGTCGGGCCGCAGGTCGAGTGAGCGCTGGATACCGGCCAGCTGCACATTGATGCTCGACAGGCTCATCCCCTCGAAGAGGACGGCAGTGCACAGCACCAGTAGCTTGGTCCATGCGCGCCCGTCGAACCGGAAACCGTCCGTGGCTGACCGGGAACTGGGGGTCACTGATGCTCCTTGGAGTCGGGAGAGAGCAGTTTGCCGCGGGCGGGTGGCTGAGTCCGGGCGATCCGGTAGGCCACCCGCAAGTCGTCACCGTCGTACTGGTAGCGGGCGAGACCACGCAGGGCGTCATCGGCGTTCACGGCCATGGTGTGGCTCAGCTCTCGGAACAAGGGGATGTCCGAAGCGGAGTCTCCGTAAGCAATGCAGGAGTCCCGGCCGAGCCCCAGGGCCCTACAGACCCGGTCCACGGCCGTGACCTTATCCGCAGGCGAAAGGATCTTCCTGGGATCGGGCGCGGTGCAAAACGGCAGAGAGGGAAAGCCGGAGGCCACCACCTCGTCGACCCCATAAGCCCTCAGCCGGTCCGCGAAGAAGTCCGGCGACATCGTCACCACGATCGACCGCTCACCGCGGTGGCGGATGTCCGCAAGCACTTCCGCTATCCCGCCGATCCAAGGCGCCCGTGTGAAGATGTCTGCCACCAGCTCGGGGGTCAGGTCCTGCCACAATCGGCAGACCTCCGCCGCAAAACCACGGGTGTCGACCGCGCCGCGTGTGAACTCCGCCTCCAGCCGGATCAGGTCGGGCAGACACCCCAGGCGACGCGCGATTTCCAGGCTGGCGGTGGTCCCACGCAGCAAGGTGCCGTCCATGTCGAAGACATGGAGGCGGCTCACTGTCCTTCCTCCGCAGACGCGACCGTGGCGGCGGCCGGATATACCGTCCATCCCTCGGGCACGGGCTTTTCCTGCCAGACCGCGAGCAGTGCGGCGCTCGCGGGGAACAGCGGAACGGGGAGCTCCTCGGGGCTGGCCCAAACCCAGCGGTCGAAGACCTCGGGCTCCAAAGTGGCCGCCACGGCAACCTTGTCCGTCGGCCGCACCACCACGCCAGCGGTCACCTGGGTTCGGTCCGCCTCGGTGTGGAGTACGACGGCGAACACCCGTGCCCCGGTGACCTCCCTGATGCCACTCTCCTCGGCGATCTCCCGCACGGCGGCGGTCTCGAAGTCCTCACCCGCCTCGACGTGTCCGCCGGGCAGGCACCAGGACGCTGTCTCACCGGGTTTGATCCGGTGCCCGATCAGCACAGCACCGTCGGGCCGCATCACGATGGCCCCGACGCCGACGACCGGTTCACGGCGTTTCACGGACGCTGTCATCGCAGCACTTCCAGTTCCAGCAGTGCGGACTCGGCCGCATAATGGCCGCTGATCATGGCCGCGACTATGCCGCGGAACAGTCCGCATGCGTCGCCGGCCACCCAGGCGGGGGTGTCCAGGAGCCTGAGGTCACCGTCCACTTTCGGATACCAGCCGACGCCTTCCAGGGTGGGGCCGATCAGCTGTGTACCGTTGTCCCGAATGACGGGATATGCAGCCGCCAGTCGGGACAGACCCCGCACCATGATCTCACGCAGCTCAGGCCCGTAGACCCCTTCGAAAGCGGCAACCGTCTCCCGCTCGCTGTCCATGAGCGCGTCCAGGGACAGCGTGAAGTAGGACTCCTCCTTCGCCATCGCGGCGAGCGCGGGTGCCATGGCCCGTGTCGCCACTGCCTCGTCCAGGATGCGGGTGTTGAAGCCCACGTTGGACCGGCCAGTCGGCGGGCAGTCTGAGCGGCCGGACACCGTCCACAGCCCCTGCGTCTCGGTCAGCGCCGCCTCGCCGTCCCGGCAGGCGCAGAACGTACGCCATTCCACGCTGTCGTCCTCCTCGCGGAAGCGGAGCTTCGGATCGAGCTGCTTCATGTCCTTGAAGAACGCCTGGTCGGCCGGCTGCTCGATACGGAACCCGACCTCCAGACGGCGGAACGACCGCTCGTCCGTGAGGGCTCGCAGGCCGAGGGGGCCGAACCGGCCGCTGGCCAGGACCAAGCGACGAGCCAGCACCTGCGACTCCTGCCCCTTGGAGTCACTGAGCGTTAGCCGGAACACGTCGGTGGCAGGCTCGTACTCGGCCTTCACCACCTCGGTCTCGGTAAGGACAGTGGCGTCCGTGGCGGCGACCATGTCGGCGGTGAGCCGCAGGCGCGCCTCCAACGAGAGGTAGTCCGAGGGGTATTCCTTGAGAACCCATTCACCACTGCCCACCGTGAAGGCCGAGGGATCAGAGGGGAACGGAGGAGTGTCGAGCCCATAGGAGCCGAGCAGTTCGCAGGTCCAGTCGTACGCGGCCCGCAGATCGGCGGATCGAGGCAGCGCCCACAACTCGCTGGCCGAGGGGAAGAACGAGAACTTTCCGTCCGAGAACAGACCGGCCCCGCCGTGTCCGCGCGTCATATCGGCCGCGGCATGCCGGTCTCGCTCGCCGACCGGCTTTCCGCCGTCGACGAGCGCAACACGGTAGGACGATCCGGCAAGTCGCTGCGCGGCAGCGAGTCCGGCGGGACCGGCACCGATGATGACAAGATCGAAGGTTTCCACGATTCTCCAAGCAGGCATGACTGGTCACTGCTCCGCCAGTTGGGCGTCGGGCAGCGTCTTTGATGTGGAGGTTCTTCAGGCAGATGCCGTCAGCGCGGCTGAAGGAAGGCGTACCTCGTGGATGTCGCTGAGGTTGCGGTGCCGCTCGGCGTAGTCGATGCCGTAGCCGGCGACCCAGTGTTCGGTGATGTCGAATCCGACATACCGGGGCTCCATCGGCTTCGCGACGGTGTGAGGCTTGCGCAGCAGCACGCAACAATTCACCGAGGCGGGAGCCTGCTTCCGCAACCGTGCCATGAGCCATGACAGCGTGGCGCCGGAATCCAGGATGTCCTCGACGACCAGGACGTCACGTCCGGCCAGTTCTTCACCGATGTCCTTGAGCAGCGTGGGCGTTCCCGCTGTGCTGCCCCGTCCGTAAGTGGATACTGCGGTCCAGTCCATGACGACGGGCAGATCAATGGCCCGAGCCAGGTCGACCGTGAAAGCGGCCGCCCCCTTGAGCACGCCGATGATCACTAGATCCCGACCTCGGTAGTCCCGGGTGATCTCGGTGCCGAGCTGGCGGACCCGATCCGCTATCTGCTGGCTCGTTAACATCACACGAGCGAGTTCCTCGTGAGCAGTCACGCCTCATCCCCCTGGTGGCCGGTCGAAGGCATCCCCCTGTTGGCCGGCATCAGATTGCCGGCCGGAAGAAGTAGGTCCGTCGGCTGACGATCCTGCCGTCACGGACGTTGTACGTGTCCGCGAACTGCTCGTCGAGGTGCTCGCCGGTGCGGCTGGTACCGGTGAACCGGCCCCAGCAGGCGGCAACCGCCAGGTCACTCACGACGTGCCGAACGTCATGACGGCCGACAGCGACGATGCGCTCGACGCGGTAGAACTGCTCGATCTGTGCCAAGCCGCGCAGCGACTCGTAGCCGGGACGGTCGTAGACACAATCCTCGGCGAAGACACGGCCGAGGTCGTCCCAGCGTGCCGCATCGATGATGGAGAAGAGCTCCGTCACCAGTTTCTCGGCGGACCGGATGCCCGCCGTCTGTGAAATCACATCGTCCCTTTCTGCACGCGGTTCCGTGCACCCCAGGTCAGGCGAGTGACGCGGGGGGCACGCATCATCCCTTCCGCATACTTGAACTCGTAGGAAGAAGAACCGTCGGGCTCATCAAGATCGCGGCGGTGGTGTCTTACCGTCACAGGCGCCGAGATAACATGCCCATCTCATGAACCATCCCCCTGTCCGGGACGGCGAGCCGACAGCTCCACGGGGACAGCGTCCAGCCCTCGGTGGAGATACACCTTAGGTAGTCGGGCCGTGCGACTCAGGCAGCCGGAAACTTATATCAGCTGAAAACTCCCTCACGTCCATCTGCGCCTTCTGGAGGTTGCCCGAGTAATCCCAGTTCATAGACTGCCACCTCGTGAACTGATCGAGAACCCACATACCGGATTGCCTGCTGCCGTTCCCCGATTTTCCGTTCCCGCCGAAGGGCAGATGTGCCTCGGCGCCGGACGTGGAGTTGTTGACACTCACCATGCCGGCTGACACCGCGGCTCGGAATGAGAACGCTGCCTTCGCGTCGCTTGTGTAGATCGAGGCCGACAGTCCGTATCCTGGCGCGTTGGCGAGGTCAATCGCCTCCGAGAGTGTGTCGAAGGATGTCACACAGATCAGAGGACCGAACGTCTCCTCACGGAACAAGCGGTCTTCGGCACGGACGCCGTCAACTATGACGGGATGGTAATAGAGCCCTTCTTCCGGGGACCCCAGGAAGCCTGGCCGGGCATTGTCGGCTGAGATACGACCGATCCGTTCGGTCACCACCGTATGGTGTGGCTCGATCCAGCCGCAGTACTCTTCAAAACGCTCAGCGAACCGCACGCTCAACAGCGGACCGTAGAGGACGTCAGCCATCGGATCGCCGAGCGGTGCCTGGGCGACGGCCTTCTTCAGGCGGGCGATGAACTCCTCGTGCACCGACTCGTGCACGATCGCGGTGCCCAGCGACGTGCATCGCTGTCCTGCCGTTCCGAAGCCGGAGAAGACGGCACCCTCCACCGCGAGGTCCAGATCGGCATCAGGCATGACCACCATGGGATTCTTGCCGCCAAGTTCGAGGCAGGGCGTCTGCAGGTACCTGCCGCAGAGCTCGCCGATCCTGGCTCCGACCGCGGAGGAACCTGTGAAGCCGACCTTGTCGACCAACCCCTTGGCCAGGCCCTCTTCCAGGCCGGCGTATGTCTCCTCGCCGTCGCAGAAGACGATGTTGAGTACACCGTCGGGGAGTCCGGAGGCCACACAGAGACGGTGGAGCGCCTGTGCACTCGCTGCGGCATACTCGGCAGGTTTCCACACCACGCTGTTGCCGCACAGCAGGGCCGGAATGATGTACCAGGCGGGCACGGCCACAGGGAAGTTCCCAGCAGTGATCACTGCCACTGTTCCGACAGGGTTACGGAAGGTGAACAGGCTTTTCTGCGGCATCTCGGAGGGGACCGTCTGCCCGTAGAGGCGTCTGCCTTCTCCCAGAAAGAAATCACAGGTGTCCACGATCTCGCGAACTTCGCCGAGTGCCTCTTTGAAGGGCTTGCCGATCTCAGCGGCGACCAGAGCGGCCAATGTCTCCATGTTCGCCTCGACCAGGCGGCCGATGGAGGCGATCACCCTGCCTCGGACAGGTGCCGGTACTGCACCCCATTCCCGCTTCATGTCCGACGCGGCCGCGCAGGCTTGTGTGAAGACACTGGCATCCGCCATCCGCACCTCTGCCACCGTCTGGCCGAGTGCAGAGGGATTCTTCGAGCGGTAGACGCTTCCAGTGGTTCCGGAGATCTCACGTCCGGCTACGACAGACACTACATCGATCATCAGCTTTCTCCGTTATCAGCTAGAAGATGGCCTGACGCGGCATCAGTAGACAGGCCGTTCCTTCGCCCCGTCTTCCAGGGCCGCCCGCCAGGACGCGACGGGTGGCGGCGACACCAGGTGTTCGGGGATACGTACGTGGATCACTCGGGGTCCCGCGGCGTGGAGTGATTCCTTGGCCAGCTTGCGCAGCTGCGCAAGGTCAGCCGCCCGCACACCGTCCAGTCCCATGCCGCGCGCGAGAAGGACCGGCTCGACAGGTCCGGGCTCCACGCCGAAGTAACGTTTCTCCATATACAAGTGCTGGAGCATTTTGATCCATGCCATGGAAGTGTTGTCGAGCACCACATAGGTGATGGGGAGGGCCAGCCGCTGCGCTGTCTCCCAGTCGGCGACTCCCATCGCCAGGCTGCTCTCCGTTGTCACGCACAGGACGCGCTCCCCAGGATGGGCCACGGACACGCCGATGGCTGCGGGGATAGCGAAACCCATGGGCCCGATTCCCCGGGGGATCATCACCCGCCAGGCGCAGCCGGTGGATTCCCAGTAGGCCGCCAGGTTGGGCGTGGGGGTGCCGGGATCCGCCACCACCCAAGCGTCACCGCCGAAGACGTCGTGGAGACACTGCACCACCTCGCGGGGGTCCAGCACCCCCTCCTCCAGGCTCGCCCTCTTCTGGGCAGCTTCCTGTGCCCGCCACTCCTCCCGACGCCTGCCGATCCACCGCTTCCGCTCGGCAGCGACCGTGGGGGACGCGGCCGGCAGAACCTCTCGCAGGGCGCGCAGCGTGCCGGCAGCGTCGCCCACGAGGGCGAGGCCACGGGGGAAGTTCCTTCCCGCCCTCGATGGGTCGATGTCGATATGGACCACCTGGCAGGAGCCGTCGCGAGGTGGAGCGGTGAAGCCGTTCGTGTCCGTGGCGTTGGCCCTGCTGCCCACGATCAGCGTCACGTCGCAGTCGGCCAGGTAATCGTTGGCATAGCCACGACATCCGTTCCCGCCGGCTACGCCCAGCGACAAAGCATGAGCCTCAGGGAGTGCTCCCTTGCCATGGATGGAGGTGGCAACGGGAATGGCCGCGTGCTCCGTCAGGGCGAGCAATTCAGGCCAGGCGCCGCTCATGTGGACTCCGCCCCCCGCGAGGATCGCCGGCTGTGACGCCGACGCCAGGATTCGGCCGGCTGCCCCAACGGCCTCATCCGGAGCCTGCAGCCGGACGGTCGCCGCACGCGGCGGGAGCGGAGCCGAAGAGGTCTTCGCGCTCAGCACGTTCTCCGGGAAGACCAGGGCGACCGGGCCGGGTCGCCCTGACGTAGCCCTGATCGCGGCCTCGGCCACGGAATCAGCTATCTCGTCGGCGTCCTCCACCGTCTTCGACCACTTCGTCACCCCGGAGAAGAGCGCAGTCTGGTCGATCTCGGTTACGGCGCCCGACCTTCGGCTGCGCTTGTGGATGTCCGTGGTGATCACCAGGACCGGAACGCTGGAGGCGTAGGCCTCCGCAAGGCCGCTGGCCAGGTAGACAGCCCCCGCCCCGCTCGAGGCCTCGCACGCCGCGAGCCTGCCGGTACTACGGGCGTATCCGTCCGCCATGTACGCGGCATGACGCTCGTCGCGTGCCAGCACATGACGGATGACGTCGGTAGCAGCGGCTAATTCGTCGTAAAGGGCGATTCCCGTGTCCCCGGGAACACCAAAGACAACCCCGATTTCCATCTCGGCGAGTGCAGCAACAAGCCTGCGGGCACCGGAGACCTGGTCCGGCATATTCACGATATGTGTCATCTTCCTCAGGTGTTCAAGTCAGCAAGAGGTCGGAGCGCTGGGGTGGGGCGGTGTCTCAGCCGCCGGCCGATCGTTCAGAGCCGGTGGTTGGCGGTCAGGTCATCGACCAGGGAACGCAGTCTGTCCAGCCCGAGATCGATCTGCTCCGGCACTACCGAACTCACGCTCAGTCTCAACTGCCGTTCTCCGCCCTCACCCTGATAGAAGTGGCTCATGGGCGTCCACAGCAAGCGGTGCTTACCGGCCGAGTACTCGAGCGTCGCGTTGTCGGCTTGGAAGGGTACGGTGACCACGACGAAGAAACCTCCGATCGGCCGACTCCAGGAAATCCCGGGTTGGTGGCCGAAGCGGTCCTGAAGTCCGGTCAGCAGTCGTTCAAGGTTGCGGCTGTATCCGGCAATGGTGTCGGCGTTGGCCTTCACCAGGCTGCAGTCGCTCTCCAGCAGCTTGCCGCCGACGAGCGCCTGGGCCATGGGTGACGTGTTGACCGTCAACATGCTCTTGATCTTGGCCATCTCGTCGGCCAACAGTGAGCGGTCGGTACCGGGCGAGCGGACGGTCTGGTCTGCCACCGCGTAGCCGACTCGCGCACCGGGGAATGCCGTCTTCGCCAGCGACCCCAAATACACCACTTGACTGGTCGTGTCCAAGGATTTGAGCGTGGGCAGTCGCTCACCACCGTCGGCCCGGAAGAGACCGTATGGGTTGTCCTCCAGGAGGAGCAGCCCCAGTTCACGAGCCGCTGCCAACAGGCTGTGCCGAGCGTTCAAAGGCATGGTCAGGCCCGACGGGTTCGCGAAGTCCGGGATCAGGTACAGCGCTCGTGGGCGCAGACCCGCAGCACGGGCCGCCCGTACCTGTGCCGCGAGATCATCGAGGAGTACGCCATCCGCGCCCTCGCGTACGGGCAGCAGCTTCATGTCGACCAGTCGGGCAGCGCCCGCGATCCCCACGTAGCTGGGCGACACCGCCAACAGAACGTCCCGTTCGTCCCGGCGCAGGGCCCTGAGTGCGAGGAACATCGCCTCCTGGCATCCTACGGTGACGACAACGGCTTCCGGGTCGACATCGATCCCTTCGTCCACGCGGAGGTTGGCCGCGATCAGTTCATGGATGATTCCCTTGGTCCTCCCGTACTGGAATACGGTCCTTCGGACATCGCTCTCCGTGGCGTTCTTCTCCTCCCGCAGGTAACGACAGAAGGTCTCCAGGTGACGCGGAAGGTCGGCCAGGTCGAAGACAGCCTCGGTGGGACGGCCGGCAGCCAGCGACAGGGCGGTGGGGTACTGTTCGGCGATCTGGTTCAGGAAGTTCATCGACTCCATCGCCGGGTCGGCGAGGGACCCATGCAGTTCTGCCCGGTCAAACGAGTATGGATGATGGGTCATTCGTGCCTCTCCAGCCGCCGCGGCAGTTCGCCCATGAGTCCCAGTCCGGCGGCTGCTTTGAGATCGGCGCAGCCCGACAGGGCCAAGGCATCCTCCAGTTCGTCCCGCAGAAGGTCGAGGACCTTGCCGACGCCGTCCTCTCCGCCGAGAGCGAGTCCCCACAGCACCGGACGCCCGATCAAGGCGGCGGTCGCACCGCTCGCGAGTGCTTTGAGCACGTCTACGCCCGACCGGAAGCCTCCGTCGACCCACACTTCGCATGCCTCGCTCACGGCCTCCCGGACTGCGGGAAGCACGGAGAACCCCGGCACGGCTCCGTCCAACTGGCGTCCGCCGTGATTGGAGACGACGACTGCATGCGCTCCGAGGGACTCGGCGAGTACCGCGTCGCGGGGATCGAGGACTCCTTTGACCACGATGGGCAGGTCCGTGTGGCTGCGGAGCCACTCCAGGCAGGACCAGTCGAAGGCGGGGTCGAAGGACTGGCGCGTATGGGAAGCCACCGCCGACCGACCCGGCACCTGGTGCTGAGCCGCGAGCATGTCAGCGTCGGTGAGATGGACGGCGCCGACGTCCTCGGGTAGTGCGAAGGCGTTGCGGACGTCACGCAGGCGTCTGCCCATACGCGGGACGTCGACCGTCACCATCAGCGCGGCGCAGCCAGCGGCCTTGGCGCGGTCCACCAGCTCTGTGAGGAGCCCCCGGTCGCGCAGCCAGTACAGCTGGAGCCACAGCGTGCCGGCGCCCTCGGCGATTCGCTCGACAGGGACGCTGCTCAGCATGGGCACGACGAAGGGGACTCCCGCCGCCCTCGCCGCCCGGCCGACGGCGACTTCCCCCCCGGGGTGGACAAGCCGCTGATACGCCATGGGCGCGACTACGAGAGGAAGCGCGACTGGCGCGCCCAGAAGCCGGGTGCCCGTGTTCGGTTGGGCCGATGCTTGAAGGACCCTTGGCACCAGGAAGACGGAGTCCAGGACGGTGCGGTTGGCCCGCAGCGATCCTTCCTGACCACTGCCACCCTCGATGAAGTCCCAGACGGGCCGTGGAACGCGCTGCTCGGCGGTCCTCGCCACATCGTGGAGGTCGTACAGCGCTTCGAGATCAGTGCTCACGGCCGGTGCCTCCGCCACCGGACGCAGGAGCCGTCATGTCCTGCTCGACCGCCTCGTAGAGCGCCTTGATGTTGCCGCTGCCGAACGTCTCGGCGCCAAGCCGCTCGATGAGTTCCAGGAAGAAGGTGCCACGCGGGTGTGTGGACCGCGTGAATATCTGGAACAACTGTCCGGCGTGGTCACTGTCGGCGAGCAGCCCCAGATCCCGCAGTTCAGCGACGTCGTACTTGCGGAGACTCAACCGCTTGGGGAGGTTTTCGTAATAAGTGTCCGGACTGCTGAGGAAGACGACGCCCGCGGCCCGCAGCATCCGTACGGAGTCGACCACGTCACAGCAGGAGAACGCGATGTGCTGAACGCCTGCGCCACCGTGTTCACGGATGAACTTGTCGATCTGCCCGGGCTCCCGGGTGGTGTCGGGCTCAATGATGGTGAGCGTGACATCGCCCGCGGCGTTCTGCACCACCTGCGAGAGCATCGACTGACGCCCGACGATAATTTGCTCTTCGAAGATCTTCCGAAAACCCAAGGCCTGTTCGTAGTAGGCGATGGTGGCGTCCAGTTGCCCCGCCGGCACACACACAGCGAAGTGGTCCACCGCCAACAGGCCCACGCCTTCGTTCGGCCGGTCCTGAGCCGAGGCGATGATTCCCGGCGCGATGTGCTTAGTGTCCGCGCCGGGAAGCCACTGCAGGAAGGTGTGCCGGACGTTGCCGAAGGCCCGGATCGTTGCCGTGACGCACCGGGAGACGGAGTCCTCCACGGGCTCCTGCAACGCTATCGCACCCGCGGCCACGGCCTCCTGGAATGCGGCGCGGGCGTCGTCACATGCCAGCCAGATCACCGCCGGTGCATCACCGTGCGTGTCGGTATACGTATGAGCGGCATGTTCGGGAGTGAGGGCCTGCGTGTAGACGAAGGTTATGTCGCCCTGCCGTACGGCCACCGACCGGTGGTCGTCGGCGGTATTGCGACCGAACACCCGGAAGCCGTAGACCTCTACCATCTCCGCGGCGCGTGCTTCGGCGTCGGACACATAGAATTCCACATGGTGCAGCGTCGCACGATGCGCGTATTGCATGGATTGCCCACCTTCACATGGTCACAGTGGTCGGTTGTCGGAGCCGCCTCACCCTGTGGTCGCCGGTCCGGCCCACCTCTCGTCGGCTGACACAGCCTTGGAAATGCGCCTACAGACGTCGAGAACGCGTTCGACCCAGGCTCCGGGCCGGTCCTCCGAGTAGTCGCGCATGGTCTCGATAGCCCAGTACTCGTTGCTGCTAAGCAGCGTCGACTCCACTTCTTGGAATCGCCGTGCATGCCATTTCGGGTTGCGGGAATAGTCCCCTGCAGCGGTCAGAAGCGCGTCAACGACGTAGGTGAAGGCGATCCGGGCGGCCAGTACAGCGCTCCGGTGGTCCCCTGACCGCAGCATGCCCACGGCGTCCTCAATGGCTTCCCCGGCCAGCCTGGCAGCACGTCCCACCATGATCGCCTGGAACGCCGACTGCTCCACCCGCTCCCGGTGCTCTTGCCACCAGTCGGCACCGTGCAGCGGCACCGCGTACAAGAGCCTTTCGAGGAAGTCGCGTTCAGGAACGGTCACCGGACCGGCGGACGCTCCGTGCCTCCGGTATTCATCCCAGCCAACTCGGGCGAGCAGCGCTTCGACCTGCTCCGACAGCCAATATTCGAGGTCCCAGGCCCGCTCCGCGACCTTGGTCGTCTCCAGCGCTATGGGGTGCCGGCCGTTCGTCCCCTTCACGAAGTCAGCGGTGTCGCTCACCCAGGGACGGTCGGAAATCACGTACAGGTCGTAGTCGCTACCGGCATTCCCCCAGCCCCGAATGATGGATCCCGTGACATAGACGCACTCGTACGTCTCGGGAAGCAGTCCGCGTTGCTTCAGGATGCCGATGTCCGGGAAGTACTCATCAGACGTCATGTTCCGCTGGTCCCTCCAAAGGCTCCGGCCGCGATGTGAGTTCGGCGATCCGGCTGTTCAAGTAGTCGGCGACAAGAATCCGGCCGTGCTGGCCAAATGCCGCGTACTTCGGCACGCGCAGTTCGGGTACCGCTGCGGGAATGGCCTCGATGTCGAGCACCGGCCCTACCGACCACAGCCGTTCCCCGGCGCGCGTCGCGGCCGTCAAGCGACACGCGTCCGTGTCCACGATCAGGAGCGCCCCGCTGCCGTCAGGCATGGGCATGGCAAATCGTGGATAGAGCAGTGGACGGTGGTCCCCCGTGCCGGTGAGAGCGGTGCGGGCGATCTGGTACCGCAGGTTTCCGTCAGGGTCGAACTCGACGACGCGGTCGTTCGCGGAGTCGGCGACGACGATTCCGCCGTCGGCCAGCAGACATGCCTGATGCGGGTCCGACAGCCGCTCCTCCCCAGCACCCCACTGGCGAAGCACCGTGTCGTCCTCGCCGACCAACAGGACCCGTTCGAGGTCGGAGTCGACGATCAGCAGAACACCGCCCGGAAGCAGTTCCGCGTAGTGCGGATCCATCAGACGGACAGGCAGTCCGTCGGACGACACCTTGTCGACCTCGCGTGTGACCTGGCCCAAGTCGTCGAGGACGAGGACTCGTCCGTTGAGGCCATCGGACAGAGCGATCCGGCCGTCCTCCCCCTGCCGGGCCGAACGGGGCAGGTTCAGCCCCATTCCTTCACCGAAGGCCCACCGCTCGGCACCCGAGGGATCGATGGACACTACTCTGTCGGCATAGGTGTCGCACACCAATAGGTCGTCCGATGCCCGCAGCGGCTCGACCGTGCGCGGGAAGGAAAGCGTGTGACGTGGAAGGGTCCTCGGCCCGTATTCCCAGCGCACCTCGCCCTCTATCGAGCGCACGACGAGTCGGCGGTGAACAGTCTCCGTGACCAGCAAGTCTCCGTCAGGCAGCTGGCGTACGTAGGACGGCCCCGCGGTCAAGCCGCGGCCGATTCCCGGCAGATCGCGCACCCAGCGACCGTCGGTATCGAACTCGGCGAGCCGACTGCCGCGCCAGTCCGCGACGATGGTCCGGCCGTCCCGGAGCCGGCAGGCGGAGTACGGTGCCCCGACCCGGCCGTGACGCAGCCCCGGACGCCGCCACTGACCGAAGATCCGAACGCGCCGCCCGTATTCGTCCAGCTCGATCGCGCAACAGGTGAGCGCGTCGGACATGAGGATGTTGCCCGACGGCAACAACTGCACGTCCGAGGGTTCGATGAAACTGTCTTCGCTCGGTTTCAGATGACGCAGCAGCGTCCCGTCGAGCGTGAGCAGGAGTATCCCGTCGTCCCCGGCGAGGAGCAGCCGGTCGTCCAGCACCGAGCCGCAGTTGAATGCCCGGGTGACCGGAAGCGGCCGGTGCAGGGTCCGGCGGCCGGAGCGGTCGGCCCAGTACAGATCTGTCCCTTGACAGAAGAGGACACTCTCGGTGCCAATCCGGTGGGCGAAGTTCATCCGCGGCGGAGCGCTCAGGCTCCAAACCGTCTCCCCTTCGGCAGACACTTCGATCAGCCGGTTCTCGGGGAGCCTGCGGTCTACGATCAGATACGTCCCGTCCGCCGTGCGCTGGCCGAGGAATGGGAAAGCGAGGGGTGACGCGTCGCTGTCCGCGGGATGCTCGATACCCCATTGCCGGACCAGCCGGAATTGGTCGAGAGTCTCCCGTTTCACGATGCCTCTCGCAGCAGGGCCACGGCCGACTCGACGTCGTCAACGAGACTGATCCGTCCGCCGAGACGCCGCCCCTCTCCGAGCGCGCTGAGCAACGCCCAGGCCGGCAGCTTCGTCGTCCAGTGCTCCTTGCCGACCAGGATGATCGGCCTGATCGGGCCGTCGGTGTAATAGCTCGGCATCGCGGCCTCGAAGATCTCCTGGACAGTGCCTGCAGCACCGGGCAGGAAGACCAGGCCGGCGTTGGCCAGCCCCAGCACGCCGAAGTCTTCCAGGGTACGGGTGAGGAACTTGGCCATGACGGTGGTGAACGCGTTGGCGGGGTCCTCGCCGTAGACGTTGGTCCAGGGCGCCACGCCCAGGGAGGCGGTGCTGCGCGCGCCGGCCGGGTGCAGGTCCCGCACCTCGAAGGCGGACCGCGCCCAATCAGTGACCGAGGGCTCCACGTCAGGGATGGCGGCCAGGCGGCCGAGTGCGCTGTCCAGCACGTGGTCGTCTGCGTCGGCGAGGTAGGCACCGAGGTTGGCGGCCTCCATAGCGCCGGGGCCGCCTTCCGTCCCGACAACGAAGCCGTGCCTGGCCAGCGTACGGCCAAGACGCGCCGCCACGGCGAACCCATCGGTGCCGCGCTTGAGCGAGTGTCCGCCCATGATGCCCACGATCCGCTTACCCGCCGCGTACCTGTGCAGGGCGGCCGTCATCGCGCTGTCGTGCAGACCCTTGAGGATGCCGTCGTGGACACCCACTGTGTCCGCGACCTTGTGCGCCCACTCCCGAACACGCGCGTCCGGGGTCTGCTCGTAGGGCATCCCTTCGATGCCCTGCAGGAGTTCGGCCGAGGTGTAGAGGTCGAGCCGGTACGGATTGAAAGGCAGCTCGGGCGCGGAGGACAACACCAGAGCGCCTGCCTTGTGCAACTCGTTCTCGGCTTGCGAATCCATCGGGCACCCGAGGAAGGCAGTCCGATGGTGCGGCCGCCCGGCAAGCTGCAGGAGAACCTCCGTACGCCCGGTCAGATCCACTTCGTGGACGCGTGCTTCGTCCTCTCTGTCCGACGCGGCCCAATGGTCGAATGCGTCGAGGGACGTGATGGTGGGCATACCGAAGACTCCTCACTTCAAAGGGCGTGAAGACGCGCGCGACGTCGGGTCGACACGCCGCGGGTAACCGGTCTGTGGAGCGGGAGAAGACCGCGTTGCTATGCGAGGCCGCTCAGGAAGCGTCGAACAGAGCGCTCACGGACTCACCGTTGTGGATACGGCGCATGGCCTCGGCGAGGGCAGGGGCGACGGACAGGACCCGCAGCTTGCCGGTGACCTGTTCCGCCGGGATGGGAACCGTGTTGGTGCAGACGATTTCCAGTACGTCTTCCTGCTCCGACAGCCGCTTCAGGGCACCGGCCGCGAAGAGACCATGGGTGCAAGCGACCCGGATGGACCGCGGGCCCAGTTCCCGCAGCTTTCCGAGGAGTTCCAGCACTGTGCTGCCCTTGGCGATCTCATCGTCCAGGACGATGACGTCCTGGCCGGCGATGTCACCGATCACATGGCTGATGCTGACCCGGTCGTCGGGGAAGCGCTGCTTGGCGCCGGCGGCCACCTTGGCTCCCAGCAATCGCGCGAAGGCGGCCGCTTCCTTGGCATTGCCCAGGTCCGGGGAGACCACTGTGGTCCTCGACAGGTCGTACTGCCGGAAGTGCGACGCCAGTTCCCGCAGAGCGTGCAGATGGTCAACCGGCACCGAGAAAAATCCGTGTACCTGGGGCGAGTGCAGGGTCATCGCGAGGACCCGGTTGGCACCCGCCGAAGTCAGCAGATCGGCAACGAGACGGCCACCGATAGAGATACGCGGAGCATCCTTCTTGTCAGAACGGGCATAGGCATAGTGAGGCATGACGACAGTGATCCGGCCAGCGGACGCACCCCGAGCCGCGTCGCACATGAGGAGGAGTTCGAAGAGGTGCTCCTGCACCGGCGCGACGAGCGGCTGGATCAGGAAGACGTCCCGCTCTCGGCAGTTGGCCTGTAGCTGTACCTCAAGGCAGTCGTTGGCGAAGCGACTTACCGAGACCGGGCTCTGAGTGACTTCGAGGTGAGCACATACCTCTGCCGTGAGCTCGGGGTGGGCACTCCCACCGAATACAACGATGTCCTTCACCAACGGCTCCCTGAGAAGATCACTTGGGTCAGATCATGCTGACACAAAGACGATCATCTGGCCACGCTCCGCTGCCTCTTGACCATCCGTTTGTTCACGGACGTCAACTGGCCTGTGCTGCACGGCGCTTGAGCACATGCCCGGTGACCTGGTCTTTTCTGCGCAAGCAGCGCCAGGCCGATTCATGGTCGACGCAAGCTACTGTGGCCATGCTCACGCGTCAACCACTCGACGGTTCGTCCGAGGCGCCGGAGTCGCGTCCGTTCAGCTGGGTATCCCGCCTCCTGTCCTGACTTCATCAGGATTTTCGCGGGAAGATCGGGGCCTTGTGCTCAGTACCCGGGCCGGTCGCCCGTCGCGCGGTACGGAAGGCGGTTGGCGCAACTGAGCGTGCCGATCATTCCCGCCGAAATCCTCCCCGGCAGCGACGCCAAGGTGATGGCACGCACGTCCGAGGTGTGAGGAGAGCACTCCACCAAGTGCGTCGACGTACTCATGCCCGCTCGCATGAGCGGAACGCTTGCGCCTGCCCCCCCGGCTGACTGAGAATGTGGGTTCGAGTCCGAGTCGGAGTACTTGAGGACGCGTTCCGGCCCGATGTGCCATCGGATCATTGGCGTGTGCCTGCAAAAGACCCAGGAAGCACATGGTCTCCGCGCCTGGTCGGCCATCGGGATGTCCTTACTGCCGCCCTCCGCGGACTCCACAGGTGCAGGCCCCACAGCAAGCTCGCGCGGACCGCCGCACCGGCCCGAACGGCGCATAGCCGCGGGGCGTTCGGCCGCCGTCACCGCTGCGCTGGCGTATGCCCTCGGACTCGGCCCACATCGCCTAGAAAGAGATCCACAGGTGTCCCAAGACAGCTTGCCCGATGTCTCCGTCACCCGGTCCGGGGGACCGTCCGGCGGCCTTCCCGTGCTGATCGTGGTGTTCGACAAGGGAGCCGCCACAGCGGCGGACCTGTCGGTCGGCCTCGGCGATGTCGCACACCTGGTGTTCGCGGTGCCACGGTCGGACTTCACTGAAGCCGTGCTACCCACGCTCGGCGAGCTGGGGCTCGTAGTGGAGCTGTCGGAGGACGAGGAATGCGACGCCGAGGCGTTGAGGGCACTCTCGCCGTCCGGGATAGTGACGTTCTCCGAGTCCCGGCTGCGGCTCACCGCAGCGATCGCCCAGCGGCTGGGGCTACCCTTCCATTCACCGTCGACCGCGCTCGCACTGACGGACAAACACAGACAGCGTTCCGTACTGAACGCCGCGGGCGTGAGCCCGGTACGCACCGCTCTCGTGCGCGAACCACGGGACTGGGAGGACGCATGGGCCACCGTGGGGCTTCCGGCCGTGGTCAAACCGGTGCACGGGGAGGGCAGCCGAAACACCTTCTTCGTGCGTTCCACCGACGACGCCGTTCGCATCCAGGACGAGATGACGGTTGCCGGGGAGCTGGTCGCTCCGCTCGTGGTCGAGGAGTTCCTGCGTGGACGGCCATCGTCACCCTACGGCGACTATGTGTCCGTGGAAAGTGTGTCGGCTCCCAACGGGGTGACGCACATCGCCGTGACCGGGAAGTTCCCCCTGGAGCACCCCTTTCGCGAGCGCGGCCAGTTCTGGCCCTCCGCGCTCACACCGGAGGAGGAGACCACAGTCCGTCAACTGACCGACAAGGCGCTGACGGCACTGGGGATCGAGCGGGGTATTACCCACACCGAAATCAAGCTCACGCCCGACGGGCCTCGTGTCATCGAGGTGAACGGCCGACTCGGTGGCAACATCCAGGATCTTTCGGTGCGTGCGGGCGCGGGGAATCCGGTGAGGGCCGGCGGGCTGCTGGCACTCAACGCGCCGACCGGCCTGACGACGGCCCAACCGGACCGGGTTTGCTTCCAGTACATCTATCTCGCACCGGCCGTGCCCTGCCGGATGACGGCTGCCCGGGGCCTCGCCGAGGTACGGAGGGTGCCCGGAGTGGTCCGCTACCTCGCACATGTGCGACCGGGGGACGTCTTGCCCGGCGGCATCGGTACCCAGCGCGTGGCGGATCTCCGGGGCGAAGCGCCGGACCACAAGGCGATGTTCGAGGTACTCGACACGGCGCTCGGCTTGCTGGAGTACGACTTCCAGCAACAGGACGGATCGACCTTCACTCTGCGCCGGTCGCTGCCGGGCTCAGGGGCGTGAGACGACCAGACCCTGCCGATCGAACCGAAAAGTCCGTACCTGCGGCATACAGATGAGGGCGAGACAGGGCAGCCCCAGCACGGCGGCGGCCAGGCCCAGGGTGGCCTCGGCACCGATCCAGGTAGAGAGCGGACCCCAGACGGCCATGCCGAAGGGCAGCGCGACCATGCTCAGCATGAGGTCGTAGGAGTTGACACGCCCCATTACCTCCATGGGGAACGATTGACTCACGACCGCGGTCCAGACCTCGTTGAGAACGGCCAGGCCGAGACTGCTGAGACCGCAGCACACAACGACCACGGCAAGAGGGAGCCCATGCCCCAGACTCAACAGGGGCAGGGCTCCGGGAAGTAGCGCCGCGTTGGCGACGACCAGCGGCCTCCGCGGTGCCCACGTCAGCGAGATGAGGCAGCCCACGACCGCGCCCACGCCGAGCCCGGCGGACATCATCCCCCATGCCTTCGCCCCACCGAACTCCGACCGGCTCAGCACCGGAGCGATGACGAGGAACGCGGAGAAACCCATGTTCCAGCAGGCGTGCGCGATGATGTTCATCAGGAACCAGCCGCGGCCACGCACCTCCGCCCAGCCGGCCCGCAAATCCGCAACGAAGTCCTGGCGTTGCCCAGGGACCACGTTGGTCGTGTAGAGGACGAGAAGGCTTGCGGCGAGCAGGAAACTGAGTCCGTCCACCAGGTAAGCAAGAGGGACCCCGACGTACGCGAGCAGCAGGCCGCCGACCGCCGGCCCCACGACGTCCGCGATGCTTCGGGTGAGGCTGTTCAGCGAACTCGCGGGCTGAATCTGGGACGCTGGAACACTTTCTCGGAGCATCGCCGTCAATGCCGGCCGGGAAAAGGCGAAACCAGCGCCGAGAACCGCCGCCGCCAGGACCAGGTGCCACATTCGGCAGTGACCGGTCCACAGGAGAAAGGCCACCAGCAGTTGGACGGCGGCGCCGAGAACGAACGTGGAAAGCGCGACCAGACGCCGGGGAAGACGGTCCGACCACACTCCCCCCACGAGCACTAGCACAAGCCGTACCAGGGCTCTCACCGCGAGAACCATACCCACCTGGCTCACTGACCCGCCGACTTCGAGGACAGCGAAGGGCACGGCGACGGAGGCCACGGCGTCGCCCGCACTGGACAGTGACTGAGCTGCCCAGAGCAGCCGGAAATCGCGCTGCCGTATAGCACCGGTGGCGCGCTTGAACCTGGACACGAGTGAATACCCCTCAATTCATGGCCTATGCCCGGCGCAAACCAAGCGACAAAGCACTCTGCTCGCATTTCACGCACGGAGGAGATTTCGGGCAAGCGACCTTCGCCGGAGATCGTCACGATCCGGGACTCCGGCAGCCGTCCTGTCGTGCACCGCTGCTCTCGACCGCCGGGAGACTCGTTGTCCGAGTCGGCATTTGCCCTTACAGTTCATACAGTCAACATGATCACACGCGAGCGCGGCAATCCAGGCGGCGGGCGGCGAACTTTTTACCACGGCAGACGCCGCGCCCACCTCAAGAGTCGAGACCGCGTTCGTCCAGAATCGCCTCCGGTGCGGCCGGGACTGCGCTACATGCACACCTGGTCCCCCAGGCGGCATCTGCAGAGCCGGAGTCATTTTGTCCTCAACGACGAACACCGTCGAAGCCTGGCTGTCCGCGCGCCTTCCCGCCCACTTCGAGCAGGGCCGTGGCGCCGCCGTTCCGGTGCACGAGCGTCCATGGGCCAGCGTCTACCGTGTGCCCGTGGACGCCGGAGAGCTGTGGTTGAAATGCACCACGGGCCTGGCACGCCATGAGGCCTCACTCGTGGCCTTTCTGCGCGACCGCTTGGGTCCGGTCGTCCCCGAGGTGGTTGTCCAGGACGAGGCCGATGGGTGGTTCGTGACCCGCAGTGCGCTGACGCTACCGAGTGTGGACGGGGACCCCGACCGAGCCCGGCACCTCTGGGAAGCGGTTCTCGAACAGTACGGCGCGATGCAGCGCGAGATCGCGAAGAACACCGACGAGCTGATCGGCCTGGGTGTGCCGGATTTGCGTCCCGAGCGGCTGATGAGCCATCTCGACATACTCCTCGACGGGCCTGGCATGAACAGCCACGCAGAGCTGCTCCACCGGATCGCCGCCATGCGGCCGCAGCTCGAAGAGTGGTGCGCTCGACTGCGCGACACCGGCGTGCCCGCCAGCATCCAGCACGATGATCTGCATCTGGGCAATGTATTGCGCGAGTCCGGCGGAGCCGCCTTCGTGATCATCGACTGGGCCGACGCCGTTGTGACTCATCCCTTCGGGAGCCTGCTGTACCCCTTGTACGCCGCCCGTCGCAGAGGTGACACCCCGGCCCAGATGAACCGCCTCGTGGATGCCTATCTGTCCGGCCTGGGGCAGCCGGCGCGCAGCGCGGAAACCGATGCGACGATCACCGCGGCGCTGCGGTTGGCCAGCATCCCTCGGGCCCTGATGTGGCAGTCCTTGGCCGACATCACCGACCCAACGGCGCTGACGGACTACTACGGCTCGGGCGCACCGCGCTGGCTGGGCCGCATGGCTGACGGTACGTGGGCCCTGACAGGCACTGAAGAACACTCGTGAACAGGAACAGCGCATGACGAACGCAGCATTCGCGCGGACAACCCTGGAGGCGATATGGAAGGAGGTCCTGGGCGACGCCTACGCGTCGGGAACGCACGACATGTCCTTCTTCGAATTCGGAGGCAGCTCGATCCAGCTGCTGGAACTGTCACGACGCATCATGGCGGCCTTTGACGTGAAGATCCCGCTGCGGCAGCTCTTCGAGTTCTCCACCATCGAGCAGCAGGTGTCCTTGGTCGAGGGGTTGCGCGGGACGGGTGCCGAGGAGGTGCCGCCGCCTGCGCGGGGCGGCGCTCGCCCGACTGCTCATGGTGACCGGGCACTGGTCCCGCAGCAGGCGGTGAAGTTGAGACGGCTCAAGACGTCCAGCGGCGGGCGGCGCGTGTTCGCGGCTCTGCGCGTGGACGGCTCCTTCGATCCGCACCGCCTGTTCGACGCGTTCCGAGCCGTGGTGACGTCCCGCGACGCCCTGTGCGGCACCTTCGCCTGGCGGGAAGGGGAACCCGTCTGGCGCACTCTGCCCGCACAGGACATGCGCTTCGAAGCACCGCACGTCGAAGCGGTGAGCGACGAGGACGAGGCCCTCGCCTACCTCGCCGGACAGGCGGAACGTGAGCTGGCGCCCTGGGAGGGACAACTGGCCCGCCTCTCCGTCGCACGCGTGGACGAGACCACTCACTATGTCCTGATGGTGGTGTCCCACTTGGCGGTGGACGGCTGGTCGTTGGGCGTTCTCCTGGACCAACTGGCCCAGGAGTACAGCGGTGCAGCAGCAGATGTGGCGGACCTGCCGTCCTTCTACGACTGGGCCGAGCACTACAACAGCCAGATCGCTGAGCGCGGTGGCATGGCCGGTGTCGTACGGGACTGGCGGGAATACCTGGGGCCCCCCCCGTATCAGCGGGGGACACCGATGCCTCCGGCGGTGCCCGGTGCCGAGCGGGGCTGCACCAAGGCATACGTCCGGCTCGACGCCGCCACGACCCAGCTCCTCCGTCGTGCGGCGGCTCGCCACGATGCGACGGTGTTCAGCCTTCTGGTGGCCGCGCTGCACCGGCAGGAGTCCGATGGCTCCCGCCACGACCTGCAGTACTCCACCGCGACAAGTGTGCGGCACGAGCTGGGGTCCGAACATATCGCCGGGCTCCTGTCGGACGCTCGGGTCCTCGTGCGCTGCGTATCCGCTCCGGACACCCCCGCGGCCGCTGCCCTCGTAGAGACCGAGCGATCACGGCGGCAGGCTCTCGGCCTGCTCGCGCCGCCGTATCGGACATTGCGTGCCCACATGGGAGAGGACGTACTCGACGAGAGCACCACGCCGTACGTCGCGCTCAACCCGGCATGGCTGAGTACGCCCCGCAAAATGGGGTCCGCGATTGCGACGCCGGCCCCTTTGACAGCTCCTGAGGACTACCCGAAGTACGTGCAGTACTGGTGGACCGACGAGGGAGAGCAACTCGTCTGCACCTTGCGCGTGCCGTCCGACCGCTTCACCCCCGGCCAGGCGGACGCGTTGCTGAGGCGCACGGTGGACTCGACGCTCGCGTTCGCCCGCGCCTGCGACACCTGACCGTAAAGGGCTGCCGGTGAGGAGGCCGCTGAAACGCGGTCTCCTCACCCCCATGCCGATCAACCTCTGACAACCTGGAAATCGAGCCGGGGCAGACGCTCCGTCACATTACGGGTGTCGATCACGAGCGGCGCTCCCCCGACGAGCTGCTCCCAGTCAATGTCCGAATGGTCGACCAGGATCAGCACCGCGTCGTACTCCGCGGCCAGCCGGGTGCTCAAGGTCTTCGACTTGACGGCATCGGGGCCGACCGCGTTTTCGGGCAACTGCGGCACGTGGGGGTCGTGGTAGTCGACCGTGGCGCCCTCCTGACCGAGTAGCCGCATGATCTCCAGCGAAGGGCTCTCCCGGATGTCGTCCACGTCCCGCTTGTAGGCGACCCCGGCCACCAGCAGCCGGGCGCCCGTCAACTCCTTGTCATGCGCCAGCAAGGCCTCGGCCGTGCGCTGGACCACGTAACCGGGCATGCTTGAGTTGATCCGGCCGGCCAGCGATACGAACCGTGCCTCCATGCCGACCTGCCTGGCGTTCCAGGCCAGGTAGTACGGGTCCACGGGAATGCAATGGCCGCCGACTCCGGGCCCTGGGAAGAACGGGAGGAAGCCGAAGGGCTTGGTACTGGCCGCGCTGATCACCTCCCAGACGTCCAGTCCCATGCTGTCGCACATCATCTTCAGCTCGTTGACCAGGCCGATGTTGACCCACCGAAAGGTGTTCTCGAAGAGCTTGCTCACCTCGGCCGCACGTATGGAGGAGACCAGACGCACGCTTTCGAAGACCTGGGAGTACAACGCACGGACCGCTTCCTGACAGTCCGGCCCGTGGCCGCTGACGAGACGCGGTATGGATTCGAGGGCGAACTGCCGATTGCCGGGGTCGATGCGCTCCGGGGCGTAGCCGAGCAGGAAGTCCCGTCCGGCCACCAGGCCGCTCGCTTCGAGCAGCGGGCGCAGTACGTCTTCGGTCGTGCCGGCGAAAGTGGTCGACTCCAGCACCACCAGGCTGCCCGGCTTCAGCCTGGGGGCGATCGCCTGCGCAGCTGCCCGCACATGACTCAGGTCAGGCTCCGGATCGACCGTGTCACGCCGAACCGGTGTCGGTACGCACACGAGGACGCAGTCGAGGGTGGACACCACGTCGAAGTCGGTCGCCGCGCTCAGTCGCTGCGCCCTGACCTGTTCCGCCACTGCTTCACCGGGGACGTGCTCCAGATGGCTCTCCCCGCGGTTGATCTTCGCAACGCGCTCGGACTCGATGTCGATTCCGATGACGCGGAACCCTGCCTCGGCGAACGCCACGGCGTTCGACAGGCCCACGTATCCAAGACCGACTACACCGATGACGGCCGTGCGGTGTGTGATGGCAGAGATCAGCGCCTTTCCCGGGGTCTCGGTGATCATTTCACGGCTCCCTGTGCATCGCGCATGGCACGGATCAGCGAGGCAACACCGGTTTCCAAGTCGACCTCCGGCCGGTAGCCGAGCAGTCGTCGGGCCTTGTCGATGTCGGGTGACCGGTCCACCACGTCGGGGGTGTCGTCCCCGAGGAGGCGCACGGAGGAACGCGATCCGCTCAACTCAATGATCAGCTCCGCGAGTTCCCGAATGGTCAGCGCCGCGGAATCATTACCGAGGTTGAAGGTCTCGCCGAGTGCGGCGTCCATGGCCAGGCATCGATTGATTCCGTCGACGAAGTCGGTGACATGACACCAGGATCTGCGCTGCTTGCCGTCGCCGGTGACCGTGATCTCCTCGTCACGAAGGGCCCTGCTGACAAATGTGGTCATCGCGTTCCCCAGCGAACGATGTGGCCCGTAGACGTTGAAAGGCCGAACAATGGTCGTGGGGACTCCGCGCTCCGCCCGGTACGCCATGGCCAGGAACTCCGCGGCGACCTTGCTCGCCGCGTAGCTCCAGCGCAGCGAGTCGGTGTCGAGACGCAGGGAGGCCGTTTCCGGCGTGGCGTTCGCCTGCCGGCCGTAGACCTCACTGGTGCTCAGCACCACCGCGCGTCTCAAGTCACGTTGGCGGGCCGCGAAGTCGAGGCACAGCTGCGTACCACGGATATTGACGTCGAGGGTAAGCAGGCTCTCTCGCGCCACGCGCTGCACCCCGAGTACGGCTGCGGCATGCACGATGTGGGTGTAGTCGTCAGAGAGCTGTGCGAACGTCTCCGGTGCGGTGGCGTCACCGCGCGCGCACGTGACCTTTGGATCGTCAAGCAGTCCCAGTGCCTGAGCGGTGGAGCCCGGGGGCGTGCCGAAGTCTAGAAGTGTGACGGAGTTTCCGGCCTCCACCAGGCTTTTGGCCAGCGTGGCACCCACGAATCCCAATCCGCCCGTGATCAGGACACGTCCGTCTGTTATGCGGTTCAGAATGGTTGTGTTCCCCTCGTACTGGTGTGGATCGCCGACGTGACTCTGCGGTGCTCCGGGACCTGTCATGTCGGTCATCGGCCTGTGACCACCGCGCGCTCGACGCGATGGCGCACCATCTCGCGGACTTCCCTCGTACGCAGGTGGCGCATCCGCCGCAGATAGTCGTTCTGCTCGATCGGCTCACCTTGCCGCTGCTGGATCTGAGCGGTGTAGCAGAGAAATTTGCAGCACAGGAACAGCAGGGCCTCTGGGAAGACATCCGTGTCCGGCCGTGGACCCCCCGCCGCGACATAGGCGCGCAGCAACGCAGCGGCCAGGTCGAGGTCGATGACGTTGTCGGCCGGAGTGGAGAACTCCATGACGACCAAGGCCAGGTCGAGCAGTGACGATCCCAGGTAGGCGTCGTCGAAGTCAATAAACCCCACGAGATTGCAGTGCTCGTCGACCACGGTGTTCGCGAAGTACAGGTCCCCGTGCACCACTTGCCGCTCGGTGGGCGGTGTGAACAGCGGTGAGACCTCGGACCAGACGTCACCGACTTCGGCGGCCACTTCTGCGTCCTCGGCCTCAAGCCGCTTCAGCGCATCGTCCATCAGGCCACCGCAGAGCTGCTCCTCGGCGTTGTCCTTGCGTCCGTCCGGTACGAAGCCGTTCAAGAGCAGGCGCATCCGGGCGTACGCCGAACCAACCTGGGTGACGATGTCGTGAGCGAGTTCGTCCTGGGTCAGGGTTCGTCCAGGCAGGTAGGTCAGCACCGTGAAGAGCCGTCCTGCCAGTTCCCCCACCCGTTCCCCGTTGCGCGCGCACACATACCGGGGGACGGGGAACCCGGCGTCCCCGAGATGACGCAGCACGGACAGTTCGAGGTCGATCTCCTCGCGCCGACGATCTGCTGCGTAGAGGCGCAAAAGGTACGTGCCCCCGTCCGTGTCCAGGCGGTAGTTGGAGTTGACCATGCCCTCGCCACACTCGCGGAACTCCCGGACGTGGCCGAGACCGTAGGTGGACGCCACCGAGTTCACCTCGGCGGCTCCGACGACGGCCAGGCGGTTCAGTCTTGTGACCATGAGCCTTCTTCTGTTGGTGAATGAACTGGGCGTATGTGTCACCCGCGAGGGGCTGTCGGCGCTTCCACCGCGAGAAAGTGCGCAGACGCTCCCGACCAGCTTCGTTTGAATTCCTGGAGACTTTGCCGATGCGAATAACCCAGGTCCATCCGGCGGTCTCCGAGGTCTCCGAACTGGCTGAGCGCCGCGTGCATCAGCACGTAGTTCGGCGCGACGGCGGCGGCGTCGGACCGCCAGCCGTTGAAGAGGTACGCGACCTGACCCGCGAAGCGGATGAAGCCGCTGACCGCCAGCAATTCACCGTCCAGACGACAGGCGAGCAGCCATCCGAAGTCCTGTGCGTCGGCAGCCAGTGACGCGAGCAGGGGCAGGGGTGTCCGATAGGCGGCACCCACACGTGCCTGGGTCTCCCAGATGAGCTCAGCCGCCCGGTCCAGTTCCGCTTCGGTCAACGGTCCTGCGGTCAGTCCGACACGCAGCCCCTTCGCCACGGCACGCCGGGCCCGGACTCGGTAGCTCGGGAGCCGCTGGCCGGCGTCCGCCACTAGGGGAACCAGGTGTGTCGCGCGGACCTCGGCGCCGGACACCGCGCCAGCCGGAGTTCCGGGACCAGTTACCAGGCGCCTGCACGGTTTACCGAGAGCCTGCTCGACGGCCGCGATCGTGCGGACCTGGTCCGAGCAGGAGAGCGGCGAGCCGCTGGCGTCGAACACCCCGCCGTAGCCGAGGTGTCCACAGCAAAAACCGTCCCCGGCGAGCTGCCCGCCCTGCATGAGGGGCACATATCGAGGTGTGTGGTCGTCCACACGCAGGACGCGGAACGTACCGCCGAACGCGCGGGCGACCATCGAGCCCCAGCGACGGGTCTGGTAGGGACCGACGCCCGGCACCCCCGTGGCGGTCTCGTCCCAGTCGGCGGTCACGTCGGTCAGCCGCACCCGCCCGCGGCTAGGCACCCGGACTCCACAGCGTCAGCAGGGTCAGCGCCAGCACCTGGCAGTAGTCGGTGAGCTCTTCTCGCGTCACGTACTCGTCGGAGCTGTGGGCGCGGGTCAGACTACCAGGGCCGTAGACGATCGTGGGAATGCCGGCGCTCTCAAGCAGGCGCGCGTCGCAGGCGCTCGGGAAATCACCGCGTGCCAGTGCGACCCCACAGCTGCGGCCGCTGTCCAGAACGGTGTCACACCAGCGGGCGTCGTCGTGGGAGCTGCCGGGGAACGACAGTCCGTAGGACTCCAGTACCGGGGGCCTGCGCACGCCGGTCAGCCGGGAAAGCCGCGCCGCGAGCCGGTCCGTGACCTCATGGGCCGTGATCGTGGGCGGAAGGGCCAGTGTCACCTGGACCTCGCACGTCTCCGCCGGTACCGCGGCGTCGCTACCGCCACTGATCACCCCGTACATGACGTGACGCGTGCGGCTGGTAGATGCCGCCCGACCGGCGATCCAGTCGTCTAGCTCCTCCAGCTCGCGAATCACATCCGCGAGCACACGATGGGCGTTGTCGTACGCGTCGGCGAAGGCCATGTGGACCGGATCGCCGAAGCAGCGCACCGAGAACTGGTGAAAGCCGTAGGTCCGGTCGCACACGAGCCCGCCGGTGGGTTCGGCTATGAGGCCGACGTCAAAGCGGCGGTCGGACTCGGACAGCAATGCGGCGAGGGTGCCGTTGCCGCCGATCTCCTCGTCGAGCACCAGGTGCAGGGTGACGGCTCCTCGGGCCTCGGAGAGATGAGGGACTAGAGTCGTCAGAACCTGCACGTAGGCGGCGACACCACCGAGCATGTCGCAGGCGCCGCGTCCGATGATCCTGCCGTCCCGGTCGGCACCGGACCGCCATAGGCCGGGCTCCGCCCAGTCATGGGGCGCGGTCACGAAGTCCACGTCGACATGGCCGTTGAGCAGGACGTGCGGCCCTCCTGGGCCGAAGACGCGCTCAGCCGTGAGAAACCAGCGCTCACGGTCGGGATAGTCCGCGAACTCGGTACCGAGGGATGGTACGTCGACGTACTCCGCGGACGACGCGATCTCCTTCGCTGTGTGGCTGTGCATCCGTACCGAGAAGCCGACGGCCTCAAGCCGGGTACGCAGCAGATCGAGTGCGGCACGCTGTCCCTCGGATCCGTAGACCGGGTGGCAACGGATCAGGTCGCCCAGAAGACCGGTCAGCTCCTCCTCGCGGTCTTTCAGCGCGGTCAGCACGGCCTTGTCGACCACGTCACCGGGTCGCATCGGTTGGTCCCTCCTCGATCACCTGGCGGCACCAGCGCGCCACGGCGAAGACGTTCTCTCTTTGTGTGTAGTCCCGCTCGGCGATCTCCAGGGTGATCGCCTTCACGTGTGGCATGGCGGCCATGGAACGGAGTGCCGACGCGTACACCGGCTCGGGGACGTCCGCTTGCCAGGGGGGGACGCCCTCGGCGCAGACCCGGCCCCGGCTCGCGTCTGCGAATCCGGAGAAGGCGCTGAAGTGGAAGTGCCGCAGCGCCGACCCGAGTTCCTCGAAGTCGTCGAAAGACGGCAGTCCGACGTCCGGGTACCAGGACCGTGGCTCCAGGGATCCGGCAGCGATCCGCCGGGTCATTTCAACGGTGTAACTGTAGTGACAGAAGTCCCAGGTTATACCGACGTTACCGCCCACGAGATCCGTGTAGTCGGCGGGCACCAGCAGCAGGGGGTCGAGGTCCGTTCCGTCGTTCCCCGTCAGGGGCATGTTCTCCAGCCCGATCCACGGGCCGGCGCCGGTGAGCCGCTCGCGCAGGTTCGCCACTCGCTCGGCGAGGAGTGCCCGTTCCGCCGCGAGGTCGCGGCGCTGCCACTCGGCGACGGTCCGCCACCGGTTCGAGTGCAGCACGATGCCGTCCAGCCCGAGTTCACCGGCGCGCTCAATGGTCTCGTCGAGCCGTGCGCGCACCCACGGGTCGCCGATCCAGTCACAGTCGTTCACGGGGAAGTGGAAAGTGAACGACGGTGGGCGGTCGCCGCGGGCGATACGGCCGACCGTCCGCCACACCTGACGCCACGTCGCCTCGTCTTCGAGGTCGGCGCGATCGAACAGGGATGCCTCTGTGCCCAGCCCGTCCTCGGTCCAGCGCGGGTCGTACTGCACTGCCCGCGAGGCGAGGAAGGGAATGGACAGCACCGTGCTCACCTGGGCGCCTTCCGCACCAGGTCGCGCACGGTGTCGATCACCTGCTGCTGTTCGCCCTCTCCGAGGCCGAAGTACATAGGGAGGCTGAACGTGCCACGCATCACGTCGTCGCAGACGGGGAACCACCGGTCTCGGACCGTCGGCAAACCGGAGAAGGCCGGGAAGCGGTGCAGGGGCGTGTAGTGGACCTGGAGGCGGATACCCGCGGCAAGGAAGAAGTCGTACACCGCGGCCTTGGTCATGCCGAGCCGGTCCACGTTGAACTCGACCGGGAACAAGTGCAGGGCGGACAGCTCGTGCGGGTCGTCCGGGATACTGCGGATCGCGGGTGATGCCGACAGCTCCGCGCGGTAACGCCGCGCCATTGTGCGGCGGTGTGAGAGGCTTTCCGGCAGCCGGCGTAGTTGCACCAGGCCGATCGCGGCATGGATGTCGGAAAGCCGCAAGTTCAGACCCGGCTCATGGATTTCATAGGACCAAGGCTCGGCGGCCTCGGCGCCGGCGGTGTGCGGGCGCCGCATGTTGTGATTGCGGAAGGCCCTCAGCTTGTCGGCCAGTTCATCGTCACGCAAGGTCAGTGCACCGCCCTCGGCAGCCGCCACGGGCTTGGTCGGGTGGAAGCTGAAGGCGGCGGCCGTGCTCCCGGGATGCCCGCCCACCGGACGTCCACCCGGCTCGTAGTGGGCGCCGGCGGCATGGCAGGCGTCCTCGGCAAGCACCGCGCCGAACCGGTCGGCGACCGAGCGCAGGGCAGTCAGGTCGGCGGGTAGCCCAGCGAAGTGGACTGGAAACACGACGATCTGGTCGTATCGGGAGCCGATGCCGTGCAGCAGCTCCTCCAGCGACTCCGGCGCCATGTTGAGCGTGGCACGGTCGATGTCGGTGAACGCCACGTCATAGCCGAGCAGTCGGGCACTGGCGGGTACGGCGGCGAAGTTGAGCGTGGACGTGACCACCAGGCCGTTTCCGGCCGGCTTGCGGAGCATGGCCAGCAAGGCGTGGATCGCCGCGGTTCCGCTGGAGAAGCAGACAGCGTGCGGAGCGTCCATGGACTCTGCCAGCGCCTGCTCGAAGGCGGCCAGGGACACCCCGTTCGTCCACATGCCCGATTCGATGACCCGGGTCACTTCGTCGCGTTCCTCGGCCGTCCAGAACGGTCGGCTGTAAGGAATGGGGCCGGAAGATGTTGTCATCATCGGTCTCCGTCGGGTCGTTCCGGCCCTGCGTTGCCGACCCGGCTCTCCAGGTACCGGGTCCGGCCGTGCAGCAGCCCGGCCTGGCGCCACCAGGCGTCGGTGCCGGAATCACCGACCAGATTCTCGTCGCGGCCCGCGTACGCGGCGGGCAGGCTTCCGAAGTGCCGCAGCAGCGTCCAGCGGTCAAGAGTCGTCTCCTCACCGGCCGGCCATGCCCTGGCCAGCGGCGGGAACAGTTCCTCGCGGCGGATCGCACGGCCCGGGTGGGCCGACCGGATCTCCTGAGCCAGTTCGCGGATGCGATCGCGCACATTTGGGCCGGTCCGCTCGCGCAGCGCGGCGGCCAGGCCTTCCGGCCCGAGACAGATGCCGCCGTCGCGCAGGACGTCGACGGGCTCGTCGGCCGTATGGAAGAAGACCTCTATGCGATTGGTGCTGCCCAGGTGCGATCGGAGTTCCCAGCCCTGGCGGTCCCCCGGGTCGGCCTCACCCTTGGCATCGGCCATGAGGACGGAGCAAGGGACCGGAACCTCGCACGGGTCCGTGCGAAACAAGGCGAGGATGGCGGGTGACGCCTCGTAGAGCAGGTCGAACATTTTGAGCAGCTCGCCAGTGGCGGCGTTGAGCTGATAACGCCACACCTCCCGGACGACCGACTTCGTCATGACCACGGGAACAGCGAAGAACGGTTCCGTTCCGAGACGCGCGTAGAAGTCGAGGATGGTGTCCACCTTGCCGGCCGCGATGGCATCCGGGCGGAATATTCCCAGTCCGACGGTCTGCAGCGCCGCCGCCAGCTTCCCGTCATCCAGCTCCAGACCGGTGGCCGTCTCGTACAGGACCTCCCGGAACTGAGGCTCCCACGCGTAGAGCTGCGCCTTGTCGAGCCGGCTGGTCAGGTTTCCCCACGAGAAACGAATGACGGGATCCCTCTCCAGGAGGCGTTCCGCGTCGGTTCGTGTCATGTCCGTCATCTTTCTTTTCGAGCAGGGCTGAGCCGTGCGAGGGCTCTGACGAACGCAGATCCTCGGATGCCGTCCCCCTTGGGTACTGGGCGCGGCGGTGATTACGGCAGGGTGATCTCGGCCGCGGGATCACGCTGCCCCGGCAGACCGTCCGCTGCCATGACCTCCTCGATGAACGCGGATGCGGCCCGCCAGACGGATGCGGGGTGATCGACGGCCACGAAGTGTCCGCCCGGCACCGATGTGCCGGTGACTGCGGCTCCCCAGTCCCGCCATCGCCGTACATCCGCCGCGCCCAGGTGCTCGTCGTCCTCCCCGAGGACGACCAGAACGGGCGCGCCCAGGCCCGCTCTCTCCTTGGGCAGGGCCGAGAGGACTTCACAGTCGGCGCGCAGTTGGGGCAGGAGCAGTTCGAGCATCTCCTCGTCCTCAAACAGTCCTGGTGGAATACGCCAGGACGTCCTGAGCCAGTCGACGAACTGCGCGTCGGTCAGCCCCGAGGGGAGTACCGCCGCCGGCGCCACCGGAGCGGGTGCGCTGACCGCGATCAGTCCGGCTACCGTGATCCCCCTGTCTGCCAGTGCCTGCTGGGAGGCCAAGGCCAGGGAGGCACCACTGCAGTTCCCCAGCAGAAACAGCGGTCCCGAGCGTGACAGCTCGGCCGCGCTCCGGGTGATCTCCTCCAGGTAAACGTCAGCGCTGGAGACGGTGCCGGCCATGAACCGGGTCTCACGGCCGGCGAAACGCACGACTCCGGTTCTCAGCCACGGTGGTGACATCTGCTGCAACGCGTAGAGCGAGGAGACTCCGGCGCCGGCATGCGGGATGCAGAGCAGGGCGGCCCGATGTACGGACGCGTCGTGGCCCTGCGCCGCGAGGATCTTGCCGGTGATCGCGTCCTTTTCCGGTATCACGCGTTTCCTCCGTCAACGTATGGTGCGACCATCTGTCGCAGAGCCGTCACGTGCTCGGCAGCGAGCTGTTCCAGCAACGAGGCCGCAGCCGCCCCCTTCGCCCGTACCAGGCATCTGTGTGCGCCGGGGGCACCGTCCGTGCGGTTCACGACCTCGATGGTCAACGGGAAGCTGTTCTCATCGAACGCCTCGCTCGTCCTGATCACCGAGTGGACGGAATTCAGCACGTGGAAGTCGACGTAGTTGAAGAGAACGGGAGGCAAAGTGTCCGGCGCCGCCCCCAGTTGCACAGATAGCGGTGCGTAGCGTGTCTGCATCAGCACCCGTTCGGCGTCCCAGACGCGACGCGCCAGTTCCTCGGCCGATTCCCCCTGCTGCTGGGCGAGTCCGAGCAATCGCAGACGCACAAAGTAGCCGATGCAGGTGTCACCGCCCGGCAGGTCGGGACGCCCTGATACGGGAACACAGGCGCTGAGGTGCTTCGCCGTGTCCGTCTGCGTGGCCTTCATGTGAGCCGCGACGAACACCGACTTCAGGGGGACACCGGCCGCCGCTGCGAACGCCTTGGCCGCGTCGATCAACCGGTCATCCACAGGCACGCCGCTCTCCTGCGTGGTGCCGGTCATCGATACCGCCCACGAAAACACCGGGCGCAGGCTCGGGCGGGCGGGTGTGAGGGCACCGGCCGACGCCAAGGCATCCATGTCCCGCGTCTCCAGCTCCGGCAGCGCGGCCAGGACCTTGAGGTGGTCGCCGAAGCGGGCCGCCAGGTCTTGCGGCCGGCGCAGGCCCAGGCACAGGTCGTACAGGTCGCGCAGTAGCACGCTGAGGCTCCAACCGTCTGTGACGACGTGGTGAGCGACCAAGGCCACGGTGAAGGAGCCGTCTTGCAGTCTGCCCACCCGGAACCGGAACAACGGCCCTGCCGTGAGATCCATGGGTTCGGCGCGCCGTTGCTCGATCCACCGGCGTGCCCGCGAGACGGCGGCGTCATTGGAGTCCGCCGAGTCGTCATGGCTTGTCACGCTGACGGACGCGTCGCCGCTCAGGTCGAGTTCGCCCTCGGAACGGTCCAGACGCAGGCGTGCCCGCAGCACAGGGTGGACGGTGGACAGGAACGCGATGCGCTCGACGATGTCGTCCAACGTGCAGGAGAGGGACACGTGGTGGAGCAGTCCGTCCTGGTACGCACCGGACGACGACTTCGACCACTCGTAGACGATGCCTTGCTGAGCCCGTGTCAGGGGGAGCACGACGATACCGGGGGTGACGGGTTCGGCGGTCGTCCCGGCACGCGCCGGCTCTGGGGAGCGCTCGTGCCAGAGCTGGGCAAGGCCGCGGACCGTCGTCGTGGTGAACAGATCCCTGAGCGTGAGCCGTTCCCTCAGCTGCGGGGTGGCGGTGAAGACGGTGGTGGCCAGAATGCTGTCTCCGCCCAGAGAGAAGAAGTCCGCGTCAGGTTCGACTTCGTCAGTAGTCAGCGACAGGGCCTGCGCGAAGGCCGCGATGAGGGTCTCCTCCACGCCTCGGGCCGCGTCAGACGCTTCGGTGGCCGGTTCGTCGGCCGTATCGGTCCAGGGCGAAGGCAGCCGGGACGGGTCCAGCTTCCCGTTCGCCGTCAGAGGGAGCTGGTCGACGCGCACGAAGTGGGACGGGACGAGATACGGCGGCAGCAGCGCGCGGGTCTGCTCGCGGAAGTACCGGACCGGCCGCTGCGCGGCGTGCTCGTCGGGCCGTACGTAAGCGACGAGCCGGGGCTCCCGCAAGACCGGGTGCGGCTGGGCGAGGACGACGGCATCGCCTACTCCGTCGACTCGGGAAACCGCCGCCGCCACCTCTTCTGGGGCGACGCGATGGCCACTGATCTTCACTTGGTGATCGGCGCGCCCGCAGTGGTACAGGACACCGGTACGTGGATCCACGCGTCCGAGGTCACCTGAGCGGTAGAAACGCTTGGATTCGCCGTTCTCGCCGGGGAGGTTCACGAAGGCGCGCGCGGTCGCCTCGGGGTCGTCGAGATACCCGACGGCCAGACCGTGGCCGCCGACGAACAGCTCGCCCGTCTCCCCCGGCTCCAGGAGCCGGCCGTCGGCGTCCCGCACAGTGACGCTCCTGCCGGTCAGGGCGTGACCGACGGGAACCTGGACGTCGGCGAGGGAGTCGTCGCCGAGGACATGGAAGGTCGAGTGCACCGATGTCTCGGTGATGCCGTACATATTGACCAGGCGGGGTGCCGTGAGGCCCTGCCTGCTCGCCCACGGTTTCACCGTCGCCGACGGCAGGGCCTCACCACCGAAGATGACATGGGTCAGGTCTCTGCTCGACGTCGCCATGTCGAGCAACCGGGCATCGGTGGTGATCCGCCGGAATGAGGACGGGGTCTGGCTGAACACGTTTACGCGCTGCTCGACCAGGAACCGGCACAACGCCTCGGGGTCGGCGACCGTTCCGGGCTCCGGAACGGCGACGCATCCTCCGGTCAGCAGCGCACCCCAGGTTTCCCAGGTGGAGTAGTCGAAAGCCGGCGAGTGGGTCCAGCTCCACACCGCGCCGGCCGGGATGGCCAAGTCGGTGGTGGCCGCCGTGACCAGCTGGGCGACCGCGGCGTGATCGATGAGAACGCCCTTGGGCTCTCCGGTCGAGCCGGAGGTGAACATCGCGTAGAGAACGGCGTCGTCCGTTACGTGGAGGGTGTCCTCGGGTGCCGGAAGCACGCTTTCGACGGGCTTGACGTCGTCAAGGTGCAGCGTCGCCGTGCCCGCGTCGAGCACGGCGGCTCCGGCGTCGTCGACCACCACGCACACGCAGGAGGACCGCTCCACGACAGTGCGGAGCCGCTCGGAGGTGTGCCGTAGGTCGAGCGGTACGTAGGTCGCGCGCAGCTCAGCGGCCGCGATAATCGTGCTGAGAAACCAAGGACCCGGCAGGGCCGCGATGGCCACTCGGTCCCCTGCCCCCACGCCTCGCAGCCGCAGCGTCGCCTCGACAGCCTGAGCCGCCTGCGCCAGCTCCGAGTACGACATGGTGCCTTGTGCCGTCCGTACCGCCGGGGCATGCGGGCACGCGGCCGCGCGGGAGTAAAACATGGCACTGAGAGTGCGCAAGTCAAGAGCCTTTCCGTTGGGACCTCAGATGGCCTGGCAGGACTGCGCCAGCAGCTCGGCCGTCTGGAGGCGGTAGATGTCACGCACGGAGCACCGCAGGCCCGCGTCGCGCAGCATCGCGGCGAGCCTCATGGCGTCCAGGGATGAGCCTCCGAAGTCGAAGAAGTTGTCCTCTTCTCGGAGTGTCGGCGCACCGAGGACTTCGCGCATGCACGTGAGGACGACACCGGCTTCGCCGGAGGGGCGTTCCGGCTCCGCGGCCAGCGCTGCCTGCTGTGCGGGCTCGGCCGCAAGTCGGTCCTGGAGGACGCTTGTGTCGACCTTGCCATTGCCCGTCATGGGCAGCGCGGGCAGAACGACGATGCGCGACGGAACGAGATGGTCCGGCAGGGCGGCGGAAAGGGAGACACGCAGGGCCTGCGCGGTGAGGGAGACCCCCTCATCAGGAACGACGATGGCGCCGAGGTACTTGCCTCGCTCGCCGCCGTCCAGGACGCCGACGGCGACATCCGCTACCCCGGGCTGCTTCCGGATCGCGTGGTCGACCTCGCCTGGTTCGACCCGGAAGCCCCGGATCTTGACTTGCTGGTCGGCTCGGCCGACGAAGTTCAGTCCGGCGTCCGACCAGTAGCCGATGTCGCCCGTACGGTACATGCGCGCGCCAGGGGCTCCGAACGGGTCAGCGACAAAGTTGTCGTGCGCTTCTGGGTCGGCGGAGCGGTAGCCCATGGCCACGCCGTCGCCGGCGATACAGATCTCACCGGCACAGCCGGGCGGCACCGGCTTCAGTTGCCGGTCCAGTACATAGACGCGAGTGCCCGCAGTGGGGCCGCCGAGTGGTAGCCGCTTCATGCCGCTCAGATCCGTCGAAGCGTCGATGGCGAGGGTGGTGGCGAACGTAGTCGTCTCCGTCGGGCCGTACTGGTGCCGGACGACCAGGTCAGGGCAGGCGGCCAGCACGTCCCGGACGGCTTCGACGGTCACCACGTCCCCGCCGGCGAGCACCGTCTTCAGGCCTGCGAAGCAGGACGGGTCCGTCTGGGCGAGAACGCGGAACAGGCCCGCCGTGACAGCCATCGCCGTGGCCTGCGACTCCTTGACCAACCAGCGGTAGTCCGCCAGGTCGAACTGCCGGTCGGGCGCGATGAAGACGGTGTTGCCGCGTGTGAGCGGCACCCATATCTCGTAGGCGGCGGCATCGAAGCTGTGCGGCGCGTGGAAGACGACCACCTCGTGTCCGTCGTCGAAGTCGGGGTCCGCCGTGAACGACAGGAGGTTGGCGTGGGTCAGGTTGATGGCTTTGGGGGTACCGGTCGTACCGGAGGTCGTCATGACACAGAGCAGTTCGTCGGCGCGGACACCACCGCCTGGTTCGGTCGTCGCGGGCGCGTCACCCGTAGCAGTGCCGTCAGGACCTTCTGTCAGCCCTGCCAGCGACAGATGGACGACTCCCTCGACCTGGGGCGCGTCGCCGTCGGTGACCAGCCACCTGGCCCCCACGGCAGTCGTCAGGTTCCGCAGCCGTTCAAGCGGGGTGGCCGCGGCCAGGGGCATGTAGACGGCGCCCAGGCCCGCGACAGCGAGCATCGTCTCGACAACGGCCACGCCTCGGGGCAGGGCGAGGGCCACCACCTGCCCGGCCCGGACGCCACGGGAGTGCAGGCCGGCGCGGAGGGCACGGGTGCGCCGCATCAGTTCCGCGTATGTGATGGTGGAGTCGGTCGTGCGCAGCGCGACGGCCGAAGGCGACTCACGCTCCCACCGCGCGACAGCGTCCCACAGCGTCGCTGCCGAAGGCTCACTGCGTGCCCCTGTCCCACGCCGGACGATGGCCTCCCGGTCGGCGTCCGACAGCAGAGCGAAGGAACCGACCGGTTCGTCGAGGGCTGCCTGAAGAGAGTCGAGCAGCACGTGCCAGGAGTCGACGAGGGAGACGACCAGATGCTCCGGAAGGACCTCGTGAGCGAACTCGGCGGTGCCGGTGAGACGGCCGTCCGACACGCTGAAGGACACAGCCAGGTCGAAACGGGCAACCCCCAGGTCGATCGGCGTCGCGGTGCACCGTACGCCGTCAACCGACCCGAACCAGTCACCGGCCTCCTCATTGACGACGAGCATCGTTTGCGCCAACGGCAGCCGGGAGGCGTGTCGTTCCGCGCCAGCCAGCGCGACGATGCGGTCGAAACTGCAGTCCGAGTGCTCCAGGGCCTCCAGCAAGAGATCCTGTACCGACTTCACGAAGTGGCCACCCGGAAGCGCCGGGTCGACGTTCATACGCAGGGGCAGCGTGCTTACATGCATCCCGATGGCGTCGGCGGAGTCCTGCCGATGACGGCCGGAGAACGCGGTGGCCACGACCACGTCGTTCTGACGGGCGAAACGGCTCAGGACGACCGCGAAACTGGCGAGCAGTACGGAAGTGACGGTGCCGCCCGTGCGGCCAGCGACGGCCTCGACGCGCGCCAGCAGATCCGACCAGTCGAACCGGTAGGTGCGTCCGGCGCCGCTGAGCGCCTCCGGCCTCTGCTCCGGGGAGAGCTCCAGCGACGGCGGCGGACTGCTGAAGACCTCCAGCCAGTAGGCCACCGCCGCGGCACTCGGCTCCCGCTGCGGGGGTGCTGTGAAGCGATAACGCGACGAGTCGATGGGCTCGCCGGTGTAAGCGGCTTCCAAACGGCGCATGAACAAGCTCCGCGAAGCTCCGTCGAACACGACGTGATGCGCGACCGCGGCGAGCGTTACGCGGCCCGCCGAGTGGCGCAGCACCGCGCACCGGAAGAGCGCCTCGCCCTCGGTGAAAGGACGGGCGCACAAGTCCTGGACAATGGCCTTGGCCTGACGCTCGGCGTCCGCCGGTGACTCACTGGTGAGGTCCAGGAACATGGTCCTGGGAGGGTCCCCGACCGGGACGGTCCAGTAGACCCCGTCCCGACGGGCGAGCGCGCTCCTGAGCGCAATCTCGTTCGCCACCACGGTGTCCACCGCGTGACACAGGCGTTCCGGATCGACCTCCCCGGTCAGCTCGAACAGAAGCGGTACGTGGTAAACGGGTTTGCCATCAGCGAACATCTCCTGCATGAACAGAAGCGAGGCCTGTTCCGGTGACAGGGGCTGGATGTCTTCCTGCGGCTTGTCGGTCTGCCGTTCCGCCTCGGCCGTCTCGCGCGCCGCTTCCACCGCTAGGGCGAGTGCGCGCGGGGTGCGGTGCCGGAAAGCAGTGCCGGGGGGCAGAGCAACGAATGCCGCCTTCTCGATCGCCGCCATGACCCGCAGCGCGCTGAGCGAGGTGCCACCGATGGTGAAGAAGTCTTCGTCGCGCGCTATTTCACCGCACCCGAGCACCTGTTGCATGATCTCGCCGACGAGTCGCTCGGTCGGCGTCACCAGGCCCGCGGTAGCGTGCCGTGACCGCAACGGCACGAAGGTACCCGCCGCGAGCGCCTTGCGGTCAACCTTGCCGCTCCGGTTCAGCGGGATGGAATCGGCGGACCAGTAGCGTGCCGGAACCATGTAGTGCGGAAGGTTGTCATCGGCGTAGGCCTGTACGTCCTCCACCGTGAGCTCCGGCTCGCGGGCCGTGATCCAGGCATGCACCTGCAAACGTCCGAGACTGTCGGGAACAGCCGCGACAGCGACGTCCGCAACCCCCGGGTGGCGGCGCAACAGAGCCTCGACTTCATCCAGTTCGATCCGGAAGCCGCCGGCCTTGACTTGGGAATCCCTGCGCCCCAAAAACTCCAGTTCTCCCGTGGCCCCCCGGCGCGCCATGTCCCCGGTCCGGTACATCCTCAGCTCGCCGGAACCCCACGTGCAGGGGACGAACCTGTCGGATGAAGCCTGCGCCTCGCCCAGATAGCCCGCAGCGACCGGCAGGCCGGCGACGGACAGTTCACCCGGCACACCCGGCGGCAGCCGACGGCCGAGCGCGTCCAGCACCTGCACCTGGGCACCTTTGATCGGCGTCCCGAGAGGTATCCTCCCAGGGACGTCCGCCGCGCTCTCGTAACGTCGGGTGGTCACCCAGACCGTGGTTTCGGTGGGGCCGTACACGACCGTGACGGATCGGCCTTCGACCGCTTCCAAGGTGGTGCGTACGACCGCCGGGTCGACGACGTCGCCCCCGGTGAAAATCTCGACGGGCCCGTCGATCAGGCTGATGTCGTCCGCGGCGAGCGCCTGGAGCAGGCCGATAGTGACCCACGCGGTGGTGACACCGTGTTGCCGCATGAGCGTCCCCAGCGTCCGGGGAGTGACCCGGCCGGGCGGCGCAACGACCACGCGGTCACCCCTGATCAGGGGGGCCCAGACCTCGAAGGTGGTGGCGTCGAAGGACAGAGACGAGTAGTGGACGAACACCCGGCGGTACTCGCCGGGAAGGTAGTCCGCTTCCAGTGAGAAGTTGAGGACGCTCTCGTGCCTGATCCCCACAGCCTTGGGAACACCGGTGGAACCAGAGGTGTGGATCACGTGGGTGAGCTGGTCGCCGGTGATCGCTTCGTACGTCGAGGGTGTTTCGCCGCCTGGGTGACCTGGCGGGGCGTCGGTGACGAAGCCTCGGATCACCCGCAGGCCCGGTAGACGCCGGGCGAGCGACTCCTCGGCTCCCTCTTCACCGCCGTGGACGCGGTCCGCCTCGCCCTCGACCAGGACGGTGTCCGAGCCCAGCGCCGAAAGAGCCTGCACATCACGCTGGTTGAGCTGCTCGGCGTCGAAGCAGCTGTAGGCGGCGCCGACACGCATCACGGCAAGCATCGCGACGATCTCAAAGAGACCGCGCCGTGTCACGATCGGAACGATGGCACCGGCGCGGACTCCCGCCGCTCGTAGCTGCTCCGCCAGGACGCTGGAGAAACGTTCCAGCTGGCCGTACGTCGTGTCGCCTTCCTCCGTCGTCACCGCGACCAGGCCCGGATCCTCGGCGGCATGTGCCAGTACTTGGGCAACGATGCTCGAGTCAGCGAACTTCCGGGAAGGCTTCCTGTTCAGGCCGTCCTGTATCTCCGCGTCGGCCCGCCGAAGCAGGTCGATACTGCTGATCGTGCGGCCAGACACGTCGGCCCAACGGGCGCAGCACTCCTGGATCTCTTGTTTGATGGAATCCAGCGGCACACGGATCGCATAGGACTCCGAGGCCTGGAGGGTGAGCGTGGGAATATCTCGCCCTGTGAACCGGTACCGCACGGTCAAGCCCTCTGCCGGAGTGTCGATCTGGTCGATGCGCTCCGTGAACAGTCGGAATCCCAGCGACTCCGAGGAAGTGATGTCGCCCTGAATCACCCAGTCGACGCTTCCGCGAATGAAGTCCGCAAGCCGCCCGGCCCGTTCAGAGAGAGTCTCACCGCTTCGAGAAGCGAAGGACCGCCCTGAGTGGCCGATTGTGAAGTCGTCACCACCACCGGTACGCCATTGCAAGACCGTGAGTACGACACTCAGGAGCCGCGCCGACCCGTCGCCTTCTCCGGTGCTTCCATCCTGCGGTGGTATGACGGAGCGTCGGCCTCCAACGGCGTCCTCGCAGAAGCAGTCAGGAACCAGGACGACCTCGGTCACTTGCAACCCCAATCTCCCCCCGCAGCAACCCAGTTGGGGCACCACTCAGGTCCGACTCTTGACATCCCGGCAGCGCCGGAGCCGCCATGGAGCGATGATCATACTCACGAACGACCGCCTCCTGGAGGGTGAACTCCGACACTTCGGCAGGGCGGATGGGTCACCCCTTCACAGACCGTCCCCACATTGAGCACTGCGCCCGATATGTACCGATATCACACTTGCTTGGGTCATTTTTTACTCATTGTCAACCTCGGAAAATGGCGAGATTTGCCGCATATCGGCGACTGCACTTGAACGCAGATTCCCGGTGAGCACCCGCCGCCATGACTCCTGCCACTCGGGCCGGCAGGAGTCATGGCGTCAGACCGAAAGGAAAGGGCGCTCCGGACGCAACATGCCGGACAGGATGCACTGAACTCACGAAGGAACAGCCCAAGCCCACTACGAACCAGTCGCTGTGAACTTTGCCTCGACGGTGCCGCGGCAGGATATTCG
>NZ_KQ948237.1:0-7834 GCF_001514035.1 Streptomyces yokosukanensis
GGCGGCCTTGCGGCTACGGCGGCTCACCGGCCGTACCCGTTGCGGGCGCGGCGCCAGGCGCCGTCGGCCAGCAGACGCAGGCCGTTGAGGCCGACGATGACGGTGGAGCCCTCGTGTCCGGCGACGCCCAGCGGCAGCGGCAGGGTACCGACCAGGTCCCAGATGACCAGACCGGCGATGAACACCCCGGCGATCACCAGGTTCTGCGCCACCAGACGGCGGGCCTGCCGGGAGAGCCGTACGACCACGGGAATGGCGGCCAGCTCGTCGCGGACGACGACCGCGTCCGCGGTCTCCAGGGCGAGATCGGATCCGGCCCGGCCCATGGCGATACCGGTGTGCGCGGCGGCGAGCGCGGGGGCGTCGTTGACGCCGTCACCGACCACCAGGACCTTCCGGCCCGCCTGCTCCATCTCCTGCACGGCGGTGACCTTGTCCTGCGGGAGCAGTCCCGCGCGGACGTCGGCGATGCCGGCCTCGGCGGCGAGCCGGGCCGCCGCGCGCGGGTTGTCACCGGTGACCAGCACCGGGGCGGTGCCGGTCAGCTCGTGCAGGGCGGAGACGGTGCCGACGGCCTCCTCGCGCAGCCGGTCGGCGATGCCCAGGGCGCCCACCGGGGTCCCGTCGGCCGTGACCAGCACGGCGGTGCGCCCCTCCTCCTCCAGACCGGCGGCGACCGCAGTGGCCGGGTGGATACCGCCGTCCAGGAGCCGGGCGGAGCTGCCGACCGCGATCTTCCGGCCGGCGACGGTCGCGGTGACGCCGGTGCCGGGCGTGGAGGCGAAGTCCTCCGCCGCGGGGATGTGCAGCCCGCGGGTGCGGGCGGCGTCCACGATCGCGCGGGCCAGCGGGTGCTCGCTGGGGTGCTCGGCCGCCGCCGCGAGCCGCAGCAGCTCGTCCTTGCTCAGACCGCAGCCGGTCAGCGGGCGGATGTGCGTGACCCGCGGGGTGCCCTCGGTCAGTGTGCCGGTCTTGTCGAGGGCGACCGCGTCCACCTGAGCGAGACGTTCCATGACCACGGCCGACTTGACCAGTACGCCGTGTCGGCCGGCGTTGGCGATGGCGGACAGCAGCGGGGGCATGGTGGCCAGCACCACCGCGCACGGCGAGGCGACGATCATGAAGGTCATCGCGCGCAGCAGCGTCGACCGCAGGTCGGCGCCGAACAGCAGCGGCAGCACGAACAGCGCGACCGTGGCTGCGACCATGCCCAGGGAGTAGCGTTGCTCGACCTTCTCGATGAGCAGCTGGGTGGGAGCCTTGGTCTCCGACGCCTCCTCGACCATGGCCACGATCCGGGCGATCACCGAATCGGACGGGTCGCGCTCGACCTTCACCCGCAGCGCGCCGGTGCCGTTCAGGGTGCCGGCGAACACCTCGTCCCCGGCCTCCTTCACCACTGGCAGCGGCTCACCCGTGATGGTGGCCTGGTCGACCTCGCTGGCCCCGTCCAGCACCCGGCCGTCGGCGCCGATCCGCTCACCGGGCCGTACCAGGACCGTGTCGCCCACGCGTAGCCGCTCGGTGGGAACCGTCTCCTCCCCGCCGTCATCGCTCAGGCGTGTCGTGGTGGTGGGGGCCAGGTCGAGCAGGCCGCGCACGGAGTCGGCGGTGCGGGCGGTGGCGATCGCCTCCAGCGCGCCGGAGGTGGCGAAGATGACGATCAGCAGCGCGCCGTCCAGGACCTGCCCGATCACCGCCGCCCCGAGCGCGGCGACCACCATCAGCAGGTCCACGTCCAGGGTCTTCTCGCGCAGCGCCCGTAGCCCGGCCCAGCCCGGCTCCCAGCCGCCGGTGGCGTAGGCGGCCGCGAACAGCGGGCCCCATGACCAGGCCGGGGCGCCGGTCAGGTACGGCGGCAGTGCGATCAGGAACAGCACCAGTGCCGCCATGGCCCAGCGGGCCTCCGGCAGGGCGAGGATCCGGGTGCGCCGACGGGGCGCCACCGTGTCACGGGCAACGCCGGGCGGCGCCGGGCGGGTGAGAGTGGAAGACATCGACACGGGGTCCTTCACGGATAGCAGGGCGGAACGCAGTCCGACCCCACCACCGTAACAGGAAAGAATGAAGAGTCATTCATCTATTCATGAAAGGTGCCGCTACCATTGGGCCATGGGTCATGGAGCCGCAGTGTCAGCAGAAGGTGTTCCGCGCAGGCGCCTGGACGCCGCGAGCGCCGCCAAAGTCGCCACCACCCTCCAGGCGTTGGCGACCCCGTCACGGCTGCTCATTCTCGCCCGCCTGCGCGAAGGTTCACTTCCCGCGACCGAGTTGGCCGCCGAGGTCGGCATGGAGCAGTCCGCCTGCTCCCACCAGTTGCGCCTGCTGCGCAACCTCGGCCTGGTGGTCGGCACCCGCAAGGGCCGCTCGGTGGTCTACTCGCTCTACGACAACCACGTCGCCGAACTCCTCGACCAGGCGATCTACCACATCGAGCACCTCCGCCTCGGCATGAGCGACGCCGCCGGCACCGAGCCGACGCGGGAAGAAGCGGCTGTGCCGAGCCTCTGACCGGCTCGATCGGTGGTCTGTCGCGGAGGCTGGGGTGGATGTGCCTGCCGGCGCGCCGCTTCGCCACCGGCCCGGGGCCGGATGCGTGGGCGCGGAGGCCGGACTGGAGGCGGCCGTGGTCGCGCTGGGCGTGATCGCGCCGGCCACCTCCGTGCCTGGCCCTACGGCTGTGGCGTCGCCGTCCGCCCAACCACATCGAGAGCCGGTGGTTGTGCCCACCCCTGACCGCCTACTGCGTCACCCCGGCACCGGAACCGGGCTGGGCACCGCGAGGTACCCGGCCCTGTGCAGCCGCGTCACCAGTCCCGCACACACGAATCCGGTGCCTGCCAGCACGGTCCATGGCAGCCAGGGCACTCCCGTGTCGAAGAGCGCCCCGACGGCCAGATTGCCGAGGGAGATCGCGATGCCGGAGGCGGTGTTGTAGGCGCCGTAGTAGGTCGCCACGAGCCGGTCCCCGGAGAGTCGGACGACGGTGTCCATCTCGAACGGGTAGAGCAGCGCCCCGCCCCAGGCCAGCAGAGCCGCGCACAAGGTGAGACCGAGCACCCCGCACGCCGTGCCGAGGGCTGCGCCGTACGGTCCCGGCAGCAGCGGCAGGAACGCCGACCCCATCACCACCAGCCCGTATGCGATGGCTCGCGGACCGGACAGCGTCTTCTTCGCCCACGCCGTCAGTTTCAGCTGCCCCGACAGCGCGGCCAGGGCCGAGACGGCGAAGATGGCACTCGTCACCAGCCCGGTGCGGTCACCGAAGAGTTCGCGGGCCCGCAGCGGGAGGGCGAGGTAGACCTGGAAGGCCAGGACGTACGAGCCGGTCATCGCGGCGGCGAAGAGGAGGAACGGCCGATTGGCGGCGATGGTGCGCCAGTCGGCGGCCACCGCGCGCCAGGCCGGTTCGTTGCCTCGCCGCTGCGGCGGGCGGGGCGGAAGGGCGCGGACCTGGAGGACCGCCAGGGCGCCGAAGATCAGTGCCGCGACAGCGCACACCGCAGCGAAGTCACAGGTCAGCAGGGCGAGTCCGGCGAGCGGGCCGATGAGGACGCCCGCCTGGTAGAAGACGTTGAAGGCGGCGAAGGCTTCGACGCGTCGTTCCTCCCCCGCGTCGGCGGCCAGGTAGGCGCGGACGGCCGGGTTGAACAGCGCGCCCGCCAAGCCGGTCAGCGCCGATGCGACGATCAGCGCCGGCAGACTCCCCGCCACCGCGAGCAGCCCGAAGGCCACCGTCCGCAGGACGCATCCGGTCAGGATCATCGGCTTGCAGCCGTAGCGGTCGGCGAGGGTGCCGCCGACGAGGAACATGCCCTGCTGGGAGAGATTGCGGATGCCGAGCACCAGTCCCACCGTCCAGGCGGCGAGGCCGATTCCGTGGGCGAGATGGTCGGCGAGATAGGGCATCAGCATGTAGAAGCCGAGGCTGATGGCGAACTGGTTCACCATCAGCAGTCGTGCCGGGCGGTCGAAGGAGGCCACCTGGGCCCGCAGCCCCTTCATCGGACGACCACCGCCTTCACGCGCTCGTGTGCCAGCGGATCGCGGACCTGGCTGCACCGGGTCCAGCTGGTCACCACGCATTCGTCCGGGGCGGCGATCTCGTCGGGCTCGCACGGTCGCGCCTCGCTGAGGAGTTGGTGCTCCCGGCACCAGGCGTCGTTGTAGACGGTGTCCAGGTAGCGGTGCGGGCCGTCGGGGAAGATCGCGGCGATGCGGGTGCCGGGCGGGTATGCACGCGCGGCCCATCCAGCGACGAGCGCGACAGCCCCCACGCTCCAACCGCCTGTGGCGTAGTGGCGGCGGCCCAGCTGGCGGCAGGCCCAGACCGCTTCGGCCGGTGCCACCCAGTGGACCTCGGTGAAGGCCGCGTAGTCGACGTTGCCCGGATGGATGCTGGAGCCCAGGCCGCGCATCAGCCGCGGCCCGGCGGGCTGTCCGAAGATGGTGGATCCGACCGAATCCACGCCGATCAGAGTCAGGTGGGGAAAGGACTCGCGCAGCACCGAGGAGATGCCGGCGGAGTGACCTCCGGTGCCCACCGACGCCACCAGGATGTCGATGCGGCCGAGTTGCGCGATCAGTTCCGTGGCCAGCGGCCGGTACGCGGCCACGTTGTCCGGATTGTGGTACTGGTCCGGGCAGTACGCGCCGGGTGCACGGGCCAGGAGTTCGACGACGCGTTCACGGCGGGCCTGCTGCCAGCCGCCGTCCGGGTGCGGGGCGGCGACCTGGTCGACGTGTGCGCCGAGTGTGGTCAGCATCCGCAGCACCGAAGGCTCCATGCCGGGATCGGTGACGACGGTGACCGGATGGTCGAAGGTCAGCCCGGCCAGCGCGAGCCCGAGGGCGAATGTGCCGCTGGAGGACTCGATGATCGGGGTGCCGGACACGAGGTCCCCGCGTCGGCGGGCCTCGCGGACCATGTGCAGACCGGGGCGGTCCTTGATTCCGCCGAGGTTCGCGCATTCGAGCTTGGCGTAGAAGCCACGGCCGGCCGGGGCGAACGGTTCGTCGATCCACAGGACCGGGGTGCTGCCCACCAGTTGGGACGGGCGGCGAGCGATCACTGGCGGTGGAGCGGGTGCTGCGAGGGTTTCGGGCAGGGGGAAGTTCATGCGGGTACGGCTCCTTCGCACCGCGCACGGCAAGGCGCGGTGCGGTCGTCATGGGTCATGGGCGCGCGGGCACACCCCTGCCGCGGGAGTTCGGGCGGGGTCGGGGCGTGCGGGCGGCGCCTAAAGACGCCAGACGCAATGGAGCGCGAGGACAGCAGAAGTGTCGGCGCTGGGCGCGGCGATGTCGTACGGTCGGCCCCGGGCGGGCCGCGGGGAAAGGGCGGCCACCGATCCGGGCGAGTTCCCCAAGGGATCGGCGTGGCCGGACTCGGCGATCGTGATGCCCGCCGAGGTCCTGGGCCGGTCGACCGCGTGATCGATGTGTCCCTTTGCCCCGTGTTGATGTTCGGGAGCCGGTGCACTGTGGTGTCCGGTGTCAGTCCGCGGCTGCGCCTCCACCGTGATCTCGACGGTCACATGCGCGCCCGCGAAGGAGGCGGCATGGACCTCGCCGGCCAGGTGGGCGGTGATCAGGAGGATGAGCCCCACGAAGAGCCCCGTGCAGCCGGGCCGCATCGAGGCTCGTCGTACCTGCCACACTCCGATCACATACACAGAGTAGTTGAATGATTACTGAAGAGTGGGGATGTGGATTGCCGGTGGGGCGCAGGGGTGGGCATGAACGTCTGGGCAGCCGTACGGTCCGGAGGAGAAGAACGCTCCCGGACCGCAGGGCCGTCCGAGTGGTTCAACCGCTCCCGCGGGTGGCCTCGGTCCGCAGCTTGACCGTGGAGAACGTCGACTCGATGGGGTTCGTGGTTCGCAGCTCGGTCCGCGAGGTCGCGGTGCTGGAAGGCGGCGTGGTCGTCGCTGTACCGCTTCGTCAGCCTCGTCCGCGTGGCCGGCGGCAGCCCGGCCGTGCCGCCGGGGAACTGCTCCAGCGCCGGACCACGGTGCGGGGCCGGTGGTGGCCGTCTCGGGCCACCATGCGGTGTCCGCGCTCGTCCTGCTCGGACGCCAACTCGGCTATGTGCTGATTGACTTCCGCCTCCAGGGCCGCGGCGAGCATCCGGCGAGCACCGTCGCGGACGATCTCGTCGTTCAGGGAGCCGGACTCGATGCCGCCATCGGCGTTCACCACGCTCGGCACGGGCGGTGCCTTCCCGGCCCGCGCCCGAACGCGGGCCTACGGCCGTACCCGCCCCGCCGCAGGCAGCGTCGTCATGCTCTCCCGGGGAGGCCGGCGAAATGGCGCGGCACTTCGGTCGGCTCGGCCAGGTCGAGGGCGCGTAGTGCGAGCCACTGGTCATGGATGACGCTGGGGGGCCGCAGAAGCGAGCGTTCGAGCAGTGCTTCGCTACGTGTCAGACGCTTGCGCACCGCGGATGCCGAGATGGACAGTGCGGTCGCGGTGGGGCCGATGCGTGCGTCGAGGCGCAGCCAAGTGGTGAGGGTCTCCGCGACGCATGCCGGGACGTCGGGCGCGGTGACAGGACGGAACTGTTGTTGGGCCCACGCCCCGACGCGGGGCAGCAACAGGAGCTCGTCCAAGGTGGGCAACGTCTCCCCCGCCCCTGCGGCATCACCCTCCGGCGGGGGCCGGAGCTCTGCGGCGCTCGTGCGCAGAGCGAGTGCCAGTGCGGCTTGGTCGGCGAGCCGATGCAGGTCCAAGCCGAGCAGTTCTTGGATGCATGTCAGGCGCGCGCTCAGGGTGTTGCGGTGGATATTCAGGTGGGCCGTCGCACGGGAGCAGAAGCTGAGCCATGACGCGGCGGTGGCCAGCAGTTCCGCGCTGTCGGGGTCCTGCGCCCGCCTGGCGCGGTGGGTACGGATCGGTGAGAGTAAGGCCTCGGCCCAGGCCGCCGCGGCAGGCCCGATGGCCAGTGCCAGGTCGGGGCCGGCCGCGAACGAGGCCTGCCGTTCGGAGCTGCCGCGTGCGGCGGCGAGAGCATGGAACGCCTGAGCGTAGCCGGTGGCGGTTTCCCGCAGGGGCACGGCACTGCTCTCTCCGATCCAGCAGGCGGCCGCCAGCCCGGGGGGCCAGGCCCGTGCCGGGGCGCCGTCACCGGGCGCAAGCATGAAGAGGTGGTCGGCGTACACCGGGCACGGCACGATCCACGCGCCTTCGGCCACATCGGTCAGTTCCTCGACCAGTTGGGCGCGAACCCTCGGCGGACCCTCGATGACGTACACCCGCACCATCGCGGGCAGAGCCGGGCGCAGCGCCCCCGCGATCTGGCGTGCGGCGGACGTATGGCCGTTCAGCAGCAGATGCAGGACTGCTTCGCGCGTCCCGGCTTCGGCGATCCTCAGCCGGCGCTGCTTCCGCCGGGTGTGTTCCGCGAGCCAGCTCACACTCAGCACGGATGTGGCATCCGCAAGCAGGAGCGGCAGTTCAGGTGGTGCCGGCCGGGGCACAACGGCAGCGAGAAGGGGCGCGGCGGCACCCCGCGATCCGTCGAGGGGAAGGACGATGCAGGTGAGTCCGTCCTGGTCGATGGCGACGGACCCCAGCCGCCGCTCAGCCAACTCTCGCGCACCGCGCAGCGCGAGACCACGCTCGGCGTCGCCGCGGGGAGCGCGGGGCGGGTGGGCAGGAGTACCCGCGGAGTTCATCAGAAAGACGGTGGCGCCGGTGCGGCCCGCCAGCCAGCGAAGCACCGGCCCGGTGCCGCCCTTGCGGGCGGCACGCTGCATATCCAGCACGTCGTCGGCCCGTCGAATCCGTCCGACAGCCGCCGTGTCCGCACGCAGATCACCGTGCATGTCGCCCC
>NZ_KQ948237.1:8658-33923 GCF_001514035.1 Streptomyces yokosukanensis
AAGTCGGTTCGGTCGCAGCGTAAGCAGGTGCTGGCAGGGGCACAACAAGGCGCGCTGTGCAGACTGACACCGGAGGGACCGCTTCACAGTGCAATCAGGTCCTTCGCCCCACCCGCAGCCGTCATAGCGTGCCGGTGCGCCATCGGCCGCAGAGCACTGCGGCTTCGACACTCAGGGGGAATTCATGCGTCTTCACCACAAGCTGGCCGCGACCGTCGCGGCCGCGGGAGCATTGCTCGGCTTCGGCGTCGCCACCGGCGCCGGCGTGGCCACCGCGTCGGCCACCAGCTTCGTCTGTGCCCACCTCAGCTCCGATCCCGGCGGCGACGCCTGCCCGCACCAGACCACGCTCGGGATCGACCACGCGTACACCACCAACCAGAGTCTCTGGACCCGTGACGAGAAGATCACGGTCCAGAATGACGGAAACCTGGTGCAGTACTGCCTGAACAGCGGCTGGTCCTCCGGCCTGAACAAGTGGGTCAGCGCCGGGACCCCGGTGTGGGCGACCGGCACGAACAAGTGGAACGCCGTCGGCGGGAAGTTGGTGTTCTGGCACGACGGCAACCTGGCCCACTACGGCGACTGGCAGCAGCTCAACGGCTCGGTCGTGGAGGGCAACGACTGGCAGTCCGCCAGCTGGAGCCCGAACGCCTGGGCCATCCTCCAGGCCGACGGGAACCTGGTGATCTGGTCCAACGGCCGGGCGGTCTGGGCCAACAACACGTACCACTTCTGCCCGGGCACCGAGCACTACTGGAACGGCTACCAGTAAGCCGCGCACCGCACGCGCGGTCGAGCTTCGCAGCCGAAGGACGCCTCCGGCGGGCACGCCTGCGCAGGGACCGCCGGGGGGAGGGAGCGGGTGCGACGCCGTCGGGGTGGGCCGGTGCATCAGTTCACCGGCCGGGATGCAGCAACACCGCCACAGCCGACCGGCGACAGGCCGGCCGTACTCCGCAGACCCGCTGGCGCGCAGTCAATGCCCCGCACCTGATCTCCCTCATCCGCATTCGAGCCGCCTTCGAGAAGGGCATGGCAGGCTCGAACGCGGACAGATCAGGCGAAAGGATGAACGTGCCTGTCCAACGGGAATATGCTTCCCACTCGGGGGAGATGGTCACGTAACGCCGCAGGGCAAGATCAGCCGTTGCCCGCCTCCCGCGCCACGCGCTCCAGCCGACGCCGGTGGTTCTCCCACCACGCCTGATCTCCTGGTGGCAGGTTGTCCTTGCCGTTCAAGTGTCCGACGGATCCATCGATGATCTCTCGTACGATGTCGGCGTGACCGGCGTGCCGCTGCGTATCGGAGATCACACGCACCAGGATGTGGCGCAGAGTCACCTCTCGGCGCTCCTCCGGCCACCACGGGACGTGACCGATCGCGTCGAGCGGCAGCTTTGCGATCGTGCTGTTGGAGTGCTCCCACGCCTGGTGATACAGCCCGACGATGTCTTCGCGCGACTCGTCTGCAGTCGCCCACATGTCCGAGTTGGGTTCCGAGTCCCCCGTGTACCACCAGGGCGGTGGCTCCTCGTCGAAGAACGGCCGCCCGAACGTGTCGCCGAAGTACCCCAGCTCCACGCCGGCGACATGCTTGACCAGCCCCAACAGGTTCGTACCCGTGGGGGTCAGTGGGCGGCGCATGTCGTAGTCCGAGAGCCCATCGAGCTTCCACACCAGGGCGTCACGCCCTTCTTGCAGGTATCGGAGAAGGTCCGCTTTCGGGTTCGGCTGGTTCATGCCTGGCAGTGTTCCACCCGACACCCATGCGGACGTGAGGCTGTTGAGACTCTTTGGGAGTGGTTCTGATCCCCCGCCCTCATGACCGCAGCACCCCAGGACGGAGGAGTTCGTCCGGGTCCGGCAAGGAGCACGCGGACAGGGTCAGGGCTCGATGACCAGACGCTCGATCAGTTCGTTGCGGAGCGTGAACTGATAGCGCAGATCAACCCTGCCGCCAGGGAAGTTGCCTTCCAGGTGGTGTGTGGCGACGTAACGGGTCGAATCGGTCCGCCGCGCATCGGTGAGTTCGATTGTGTAGGTGAACTCGGTGGCGGAACGGTTCAGCCACTGTCCGATCGCCGTGGCGCCCTGGTACGTCCTACCGTCGTCGGTCACAGTGGCGTCGCTGGTGAAGGCGGTGAGCGCGGTGGCGGTGTCATGGGCCTCGTGGGCCTTCAGGTAGCGGGTGATCGTCTCGGGCAAGGCGTGCGGGTCGACGGCGTGAGCCTGATGGTTCGGCATGACAGTCCTCTCCGGAGCGGCGGGGTTCAGACGGTGGGTGTGGTGCCGCCGTCGATGACGTGTTCGGCGCCGACGATGGCCGAGGCACGGTCGGAGACGAGGAAGGCGACGAGTTCGGCGACTTCCTCCGGCCGGTTGGGGCGACCGAGCGGAATGCCGCCGAGTGAATCCATGAGCCGGCCCAGTGCGGCTTCCCGGGTGATGTCGGCCTCCTGGGCGATCCGGGCGATCAGGTTGTCCGCGGCGCCCGTCTGGATGAAGCCCGGCGAGACGGCATTGACCCGGACGCCGTACGGGGCGACCTCGTTGGCCAAGCCCTTGCTGTAGGTGGCCAGTGCCGCCTTGGCCGCCGCATAGGCGAGGGTGCCGTTCCACAGCGGCATGCGGCGCTGGATCGAGGTGACGTGCACGATCACGCCCTTGCCGTTGGCGATCATGCCGGGCACCAGGGCCCGGTCGAGGCGTACGGCGGCCAGCAGGTTGGTATTGAGTTCCTTGGCCCAGTCCTCCTCGCCGAGCGCCGCGAATCCGCCGGCCGGCGCCTCGGAACCGCCGAGGGTGTGGACCAGGATGTCGACACCGCCCAGGCGCGCCTCCACTTCGGCGACGACGTGGTCGGCGTCTTTTCCGGTCGACAGGTCGGCGGCGATGAACGACTTCTCCTCGACCCCGTCGGGGCGACTGCGAGCGGTGACGAGCACATGGGCGCCCACCTCGGCGAGCCGCCGGGCGATGGCGGCTCCGGTGCCCTTGGTGCCACCGGTGACCAGGGCGCGACGACCTTCGAGGGACTCACTGACGAGGCTGGTCATGATCTCTTCCGATCCCGGATACGCGCGTACGGCGCACCCCATTGCTGCTAAAATAGAAGCTACTAACTTCGACTTTAGCAGTAACTGAGGGGATGGTCGCCGTGGCGAGCCGGATCAGGCTGGAGGACCGGGAGTGCCCGCTGTCCACGACAGTGGAGCATGTCGGCGAGTGGTGGACGCTGCTGATCCTCCACGACGCCTTCGACGGCTACACCCGCTTCGACCAGTTCCAGGAAAACCTGGGCATCTCCTCAAGCATGCTCACCACACGCCTGAAGACCCTCGTCACAGACGGCCTACTGGAGCGCCGGCCCTACCAGACCAACCCCGTGCGCCACGAGTACGTACTCACCGAGCTCGGGCACTCGCTGCGCCCAGTGATCGTCACCTTGGCCGCGTGGGGAAACGCCCGGCTGGCACGCCACGAACGCAGCATGATCCTCGTCGACGCGGACTCCGGCGAGGAGGTTGAGCCCGTTGTCGTCGACGCCAAGACCGGCCGCCGTCTCGACGACAGCCGCGCCTACGTCTTCACAGCAGGCCCCGCGGCGAGCGGCGCCATGCGCAACCGCTACACCCGGCCGCGACCAGCAGCCGGCACGCCAGGAGCATAAGACGGCCATCGGGGCCGCGCCGACCGCCGAATCGACCCGATGCGGCCTTCAAATTGTCTCGCTCAAGATAGTCCGCCCAGGCCAGCAGCCTTCTGACCTGCGGGAACGCGGCTATCGCCTTACCCCGACCCCACCTTGGGCAGGAGCCGGTCAGGGCAGCGCACATGCGTTACCGCAGGCTGCGTGACCTGAGCCGTTGCGTTGCTCACCCTGTTCACTTCCCGGCATCCACGCCACCGGACAGACAATCGAACATGTGAGTACAGGGGCTCGGAACCCAAAGGATGGCGTGACTGGGCGCGACAGTCGGCCGCCACTGCACGCTTCAGTTGGCCAGCAACCTGCACAGCGGCGTCCGTGGGCGCGCGGCGACCTGCCGACCAGGTCTCGCCTTCAGCCTTGATCACGTGACGGGGCGGAGGCGGTCCCGCTGGAGGGGTTCCGCCGGTCCGTTGCCACGTCGAGTCGGGTGCGCCGTCACATCCGCCGAAAATAGTAGCCATGGACATAGTAGCCATGTAATCTATTTGGCATGAGCAAGGTTTCACCGGACCCCACGCCCGGCTTCCTGGTGTGGCGGCTCGCCAACAAGTGGCGCGTCGCCGTCGATCGCGCACTGGCTCCGCTGGGCCTCACCCACGCGCAGTACTCACTGGTCGCGTCGCTTCACGGCATGCAGCGCGCCGGCGAACGGCCCAGTCAGCGCCGACTCGCCGACCACACCGGCCTGGAGGCGCTGTACGTCTCGAAGCTGGCGCGCACCCTGGAGTCGGCCGGCCTGATCGAACGCACTCGCGATCCCCGCGACCCGCGCGCCGTACAGCTCGCCCTCACCGAGCAGGGCCAAGCCGTCGTACGGCAGGCCATCGTGGTGGTCCAGGAACTGCTTCAGCAGCTGCTGGAGCCGCTCGGCGGCCTCGGCGCCCCTCGCACGCGCGCGTTCACCGACGAGCTGACGACCCTGCTCGACGCACGTCTCGCTCCATCCGTACCGAACGACGAGAGCACTCAGGGGACAACACCATGACCACCACCGCATCCACCACCGCACCCGTCGCCGACGCCCGCGCCCTCGGCCTGGCCCACTACGCCGCCCGCGGCGTCCTGGAGCGCGTCCTGGCCCGGCACGGCAGCACATTCCAGCAGCAGATCGTCCTGCGCGCCGCCATCACCGCCGACGCCCCGCAGGCGCCGGACGATCTCGTCGCCCAGGTCCAGGGTTCCCTCAAGGCCGATCCGGCCGACATCCGCGCCACCCTCGACGAACTGCTGTCCAAGCAGCTGCTCGTCGCGGACGGCGCGCGCCTTCGCCCCACGGACGCGGGGCGCGAGCTGCTCGCCGCCCTCGGTGCGGAGACCGCCCCCGTTTCCGCCCGCATCTGGGGCGGGATACCCGCCGAGGACCTGACCGCCGCCGGCCGCGTCCTCGCCCTGGTCACCGAGCGCGCCAACGCGGAGCTTGCGGCCCTGACCGCTTGACTCACGACCGGTCCTCCAACTGCCTCTGATCACAGGGAGGTTCAAGTGAGGTCCTTGATCCCGGTCACGCAGGCGCGGAGATGCAGGCCGGGTGCGGGGACGGCCGACCGGCTGACGGAACCGCGCCTTCTTGAGTACCGGGATGAACGGCGGGCTGTCGGCGGCCTGCCCGGCGGTCAGGATGAGCGCGAGCGAGCGGCACTTGCCGTCAGCGGCGAGGCGGACCTTGCTTTGCGGGTCGCCCCCTCTGGTCGGGCCTTCTTCGCCTCGACGGCGTGTCCCTGACTGCCAGAACATCTTCTCCGAGCTGCATCCCGGCGGCGGCGTGGGGGGCACGGGCGGTGGTGGAGTCCACGCCGACAGACCGTGCCTGTAAGCGCGTTGGCTGGCCGGTGACCGTCTGACCGGCCAGAAAAGCTGCCGCACTTGTCGGAGTGGGAGGAGTCCCGAAGTCGTGGTCATCGACTTCCCGGTCGACAGCGGGCTCGCCTTCCTCTCCCCCGTGGCGAACTCCGACCCGTGGGACTCGTTCTACGTGAGGATGACGCGCTCGGCAGCCCCGGACTCATGAGACGTGACGATCAAGCCGATGGACGCGGCCATGTTCAAGGAGGACCTCCCGTCGCGGTTCCGCCTGCAACTGCTCCGGGTGAGCTTTCCGGCGTCCGACCTGCCGGAACTGACCCGACGCCTCAGCGTTCACGCCGCGGCCCGCTCGGCGGCGCCAGCCCCCGCTGACTGGAAGCACTGTCGGCCGTTGGGTTCTGGGATCACCGGGGCGGCTGCGCCGCTTGAGCCACCGGTCCGCCAGGCAGCCGACGGCAGGGGCTCCCGCTCGACGTGGTACCGGAGCCCGTCACTAGGCTCCAGCACCATGACCAGCGATCTCGGATTCGCCTGCACGTGCTGCGGGACCCACCACCCTGAGCTGCCGATGAACTACACGGCCGAGGCCCCGGCCGCGTGGGATCCGGCGTTCGCAGGCGCCGACGACTGCACGCTCTCGTCGGACCAGTGCGTGATCCAAGGACGGCACTACTTCGTCAAGGGCCTGATCGAGGTGCCGGTCATCGACACCGACGACGTGTTCTCCTGGGGCGTCTGGGTCTCGCTCAGCCGCGAGAACTTCTCCCGGGCTGCAGACCTGTGGGACAAGCCCGGCCGCGAGGCCGAGAAGCCGTACTTCGGCTGGCTCACCACCGACCTGCCGGTCTACTCGACCACGACCCTCAACCTGAAGACACTTGTCCACACCCGCCCGGTCGACGAGCGCCCCTACATCGAGCTCGAGCCCACCGAACATCCCCTCGCCGTCGAACAGCGCACGGGAATCACCATGGACCGCGTGCGGGAGATCGCGGCGGCCGTACTCCACTCCGGCAGCGGCGAGCAGCGGTGAGGGCCGATCCCTCCGTATCGCCGATACCCGTCGCGCCTGCCGGCCTGAGCCGCAGGGCTCAGAGGTTCGTCGAGGCGAACGGCATCCGTGTCCCGTCCCAGGACATCCGGCGCCACCATGACGCGTGGATCGGGCACGGGGTCCCCGCTGCTGAGATCGACCGGGCCGCCGCCTTCCAGGACCGCTGGGGCGGTCTCGCCCTGCCGCCGGCCCCGATCTACGAGGGCGGCCCCCGCATCCTGGACGCCGACTGCCCCGAAGGCTCGGCGATGGACGGCTGATCGTTCCCGGCCGGGGCCTGCCGGGTGTCCATGGCCTACGGATTCATGATCGGCCCCGAGGGCGCCTTCGGCATCGACGCCTACCGCTGGACACCCCTGCATGCCAACGCAGACGGATGGGTGGAATCCTTGGCACTCGCCGACCATGCAGGTCGATGGGCCAAGACTGTCACGAGGATCAAGGGCGAGGACGTCGAGTCCTTGGACCTCCACGGGTACGAGCCGGTACCTGAAGTGCAGGGCCTGACCGACACCTGGTGGCGCGGCAAGGACTCGCTCATCGCCGTCTACCGAGGCGAGGCGGTCGGCTTCGACGCACCGCAATGCCTCGAATCTCACGTGTACGGTGGCCTCGATGAGTGGGTTCTCCACGGTGGTTGACCGCTCACCGGCGCTCGCAGGATCCGAGCTCCGCCGGGCCGGGCCACCACCGGGGCTCATGCCCCAGCCCGCCACGTACCGGCCGAGATCCGGCTGACGACGCCTGAGGCCGGCCGTGGGGCAGGGTCCGGGCGGGCCGAGCGCGCGGCCGTACGAGCCCATTAGGCTGGGCACCCCCGGCGGGCGGTCACCCGCCGGCCCGCAGGGGGTGCGGCGCTCGTACGGCCGCCCCGGACCACCACCACCCGAGGACGGCAATCCAGTGTCTTTCTTCACCATCGGCCACCGCGGTGTCATGGCCGCCGAGCCGGAGAACACCTTGCGCTCCTTCCTGCGGGCCGAACGCGAGGGGCTGGACGGCATCGAACTGGACTTGCACCTGAGCAAGGACGGCGAGCTGGTCGTCATGCACGACGAGACCCTGGACCGCACGACGGACGGCTCCGGCCCCATCGCCGACCAGACGCTGCAGAAGCTCAAGAAGCTTGACGCCGGCCTCGGCGAGCGCATTCCCACGTTCGGGGAGGTACTGGACGCCGTCGGGCCGACGTTGCCCATCCAGGCGGAGGTGAAGGACGTGGCCGCCGCCCAGTCGCTGGCCAAGGTGCTCATCGACCGCGACCTGCTGGACCGGGTCTCGGTGCTGTCGTTCCACGACGTGGCGCTGATCGAGATCCACAAATTGCTGCCGCAGGCCCGCACCGTCCTGGTGGCAGGCCCCAGCGCGCACCGCGACACCTTCGTCGGCCGCGCCCAGAAGGTCGGTTCGACCCTGGTCAGCGTGGAGCTGCGCCAGCTGAACCGGGCCATCGTGGAGAAGTGTGGCGCCGCCGGCATCGAGGTGATGGCCTGGACCGTCAACGACGAGCGCGACCTGGCGCTGGCCCGGACGCTGGGCCTGGTGGGCTGCGTAACCGACCAGCCCGGCATGAAGCGGTTGGTCAAGGCCACGGCCTGACCTCAGGGGGACGGAGGACCGAACCGGCCTCCCGTACGGCTACCAGAGCCGGCGGCCCACCGGCTTCGTGCCCATGGGCGCCTGGCCTCTACCATGACGTCAGCCCGACGTATCGGACACAGATCCAGGAGCCGACCGGCTCCGTGGGTGAGGTGCCGACTCCGCGGCCGGCACCCCCGCCCCAAGCCTCACTTCGAAACGGAAATCGACTCACGAACCGTCCACTCAGATCCTCAAGGTCTGGTGTTGGGTGTGTCCAAGGCGAGAGCTCAAGGCTCCCAGTCGAACCCGCACAGCCCGCTGACCGAGAATGGCTCGACTGGCCTGTACCGTTTCGGCAGTTGACCGTTTCCAGGGGGGAAGTGGGCGGTAGTGCCTTTGGTAGCAGGTGGCACTCCCGCGCCACTGCTTCAAGCAGGGGATGCATCGCTCGACGGTGTTGCGTTGCTTGTATGCCTCGCGGTCGAAGACCGGCGGCATGCCGCCCCAACTGCCCCAGCTACCCCGACGCCACCGGCGGCCTAGCCGGACCGCCGGGACAGGGATCACCGCGTGGAATGCCGCGCTCGCGCAGGTCGTGGTCGTTCCGCCGCGGGACCGGCCGATGACGTGATCGGCCGGTTCGCCGGCCGGGGCCCCTTTTGTCGTGCCCCGGCCGCCAGCCCGCCTTGGTGCGCCGCGTCACCACGATGTCACCGTGATCGCATCACACGTCGGTACACGACCGAGGGTGGAACCGTGCGTGGTGATGGCGCCCTCTGCGCGGCCTGGGACGCCTCGCGCCGGCAGCACCACTGAGCGGCGCAGGTGTCGTCACCGGTGAGGTCCGCGCACTTGGCACGCTTCCGCCCGGCGGATCGGACCAGGGCCAGAGGCCAGGATCAGTGGCCGTCGACGACGCCGGAGGCCGCGATCTCGACCTTGCCCTTGGGGGTGCCGGACTGGGAGCCCAGGGCCTCGATCTGGTCGACCAGCTCCTGGCCCTCGACGACCTCGCCGAACACGACGTGCTTGCCGTCGAGCCAGGGGGTGAGGACGGTGGTGATGAAGAACTGCGAGCCGTTGGTGTTGCGGCCGGCGTTCGCCATCGACAGCAGGTACTTGCGGTCGTGCTTCAGCTCGAAGTTCTCGTCCTGGAACTTCTCACCGTAGATGCTCTTGCCGCCGGTGCCGTTGTGGTTGGTGAAGTCACCGCCCTGCAGCATGAACTGGGGGATGATGCGGTGGAAGCCCGAACCGGCGTAGCCAAAGCCGTTCTGGCCGGTGGCCAGCTCACGGAAGTTGCGCGCGGTCTTCGGGACGACCTCGTCGAAGAGGTTGAAGACGATGCGGCCGGCGGGGGCGCCGTTGATGGTGATGTCGAAGTAAACGTTGCTCATGAGGTCCATCTTCTCACTCCTGGTGCAGCCCACGCCGCGCGGGCTGCCGGTCACCGGACATCCATGGCGGGCCGCCGGGACAGGCGAGGGCGTCAGTGGTGCTACCGGAGTGGTCGGCCCAGGAGGCTCGGGTGCAGTTCAGGTGGGCCACCCAGCGCGTAACGCTTGGACTTGGGCCTGGTGCCGTCGATATCGGTGACCCCGAGCAGAGCACCCAGCTCAGCTCCGATCAGCGCCCGGCCGGACAGGTCCATGAGTTCGCACGAGGAATAGAGAGCCGCGATCACGCGCCCCGTGAACTGGGGCGACTCCCTCTTCTCGGTCGGCCGGACGTGTGCGGGCAGAGAGTCCAGGTAGGCGCGAGCACGCTCGGTGTCGAGATTCCCCATCCACAGCGAGACCGCCGCGATGTTGTACGGCCGCAGTTCCTGAGCCATGTCGGCCGCCATCTTGTCGGCGCCCGCCTTCTGCGCCCCGTACGCGGGGCCGTGGAAGTAGGACACGGCTCCGTAGTTCCCGGTGTTGACGATGAGACCGCGGCCGTTCGCTATCAGCAGCGGCGCCGCGTAGAAACTCGCTGTGTAGTGCGAGCGCAGTCCGATCGTCAGCAGGTCCGATGTCTCCAAGGGCTTTTCCCAGAAGCCGACCGGCATCGTCGTGCCGACGAGTTTGGCGGCGTTGTTGACGAGAATGTCCAACCGTCCGTGATGGCGTCGGACGGTGGCGAAGAGGTCTTCCACCGCCTGGTCGTCCCCGTGGTCGACCACCACCGGGATACCGGTGCCGCCAGCCTTGTCGACAAGAGCCGCGGTCTCCGTAACGGTGCCCCCGTAAGGCGAGTCAGAAGCCGACCGGCTGCGGCCGGTCACGTAGACGGTCGCCCCCTGGCCGCCCAATGCCTGGGCAATGCCCCGGCCCGCACCCCTGCTCGCTCCGGTGACGACTGCCACGACAGGCCTGCTGTCTGGTGACCTCATGGCGCTTCTCTCCTTGATGGCGCGCGACCTCATGCGCCCCTCTCACGCGGCCATCCCGACCCGCTGCCGCAGCCTCCCGATACGCAGCGAGAGCACCCGGGTACGGCTGCGACCGGCGCCGAGGAGCACACAATGCCCGAAGCGGACACAACGTCCGCTTACGTTCTCGACGATATGGACACCATGTCCGGTTGTCAAATAGACTGACCCCATGAACACCTCGCACCTCGACGCAAAGCCGATGCGCGCGGACGCCCGCCGCAACTACGAGGCACTCGTCGCCGCGGGGCAGAAGGTCTTCACACGCGACGGCGTGGAAGCCCCCATGGACGACGTCGCCAAGGAAGCCGGAGTGGGGCGCGGTACCCTCTACCGGCACTTCCCGAGCAGGGAACACCTCTTCGTCGCGATCATGAAAGACCGCGTCGACCTCCTGGACGCGCAAGCCCGCGAACTCCTCAACTCGCCCGATGCGTGGCAAGCCGTGGCGCAATGGCTTCGCCTGTACCACCGGAGCGCGGCCGAGCACGGCGGCATGAGCATGCGCGTCGGGGCGTGCCTGACCGACGACCGGTCCCCCATGGCCGCGGCAGGCGCCCCCATGAAGGCGAGCTTCGCCCGGCTGTGGGCCGGCGCCCAGACACAAGGCACGGTGCGTGACGACGTCACGGCAGATCAGGCGCTCACCCTGGTCTCCTCACTCCCCAGGTACACAGGGGAGGACGCGCCTGCACAGCCCTACCTCGACATCGTGCTCCAGGGCCTGCGCGCGTAAGGAAGCCACCCCCAGCCGGTCAGAGAGGCGGATGACGGGTGCTCAGGCCGCATGCCAGGTCTGCGGGCTCCATCGGGACACAAGTCGCGAGAACCTACCGTTGCGGACTGTCACGCGATCGTCCTTCGGATGAGGACGGCCACTCTCTGCAGCGTGCAGATCGGACATGTCATCCGGGATCCTCGGCCTCGCGTCCCGGAGCCTACGTGCCGCTGCCTGACTCCCGTACGGGCAACGGCCGTAGCGAGTTGCTGGTGACTATGCCGCCTGCCTGGTGTCCGCAAGGATGTCTTCTCGCAGAAGGGAGAGACATGGCTGATGGGATCGACGCCCTGCTGGAGCTCTGGAAAGATCACCGGGAGGCGGACCGCCAGACGGAGAATCAATGAGCAACGCTGACGAACATCATCATCGTCGTCGTGGCTGCCGGACTGGGCTTCATCGCACAGACCGGCCTGAAGACGTCGATGCTCGTCGTGACGCTGCCGATGCCGGGGCTCGGCCTCTATGGGGCGCTTGCCTGCCCAAAGTTCCATGAGAGAAGTGCCTTTCACGTCGGGCAGGCCAAAGGCCTACGCCGGAAGATCGCCAGTGAGTTCCCCGACCTCGACATCGAGCGGCGCTTGGCCGAGACGAGCCGAGCCCAGCGGGCTCGCTTCCCGCATCTGAGGAGAATGCGGTGATACATGGTGTGGGTCGCTCTGCACTGTGCCATCGCGGTCGCTGCTGCGGCCCTCTCAGGGTGGATCGCCTTCGCCCAATAGCCTTGAAGCTTGCGCGTGTTGGACTGCCGCTGGGTTGCTCAGGGTCACCAGGTGACGACCGCCGCGCCCGCCGTCCTTGGCGCCATGGGCAGCGCGCCTTCGCCGATGCCCCGGGCAGCGGCGACTTCCCTTGACTCAAGGCGTCCTTCACCTCGGCTCGTGACGTGCGCGCAGCGGCCTTGTCGAGCATGGACGCCCCCGGATCCAGGTCGCGGTATCCGGGGTCCCGTGCTGAGGTCGTGGTGTTCGTCTGCCCCGTTCACGAACGGTCCGGCGCCGTAGGTTCACCAGCGGGTGATGCCCATCGTGCGCGGCGCGTCGTAGCCGGCGTCGAAGACGTTGAGGATGTCACGGTCGACGAAGGGCCACCGGCCCATTTCCATCAGATCTGTGACCACCTGGCCGCGCTGGGCGGAGGTGACCTCGGCGACGTCGTCGGCCGGGGCCAGGCGGACGGCGTCCAGGAGCTGGCAGCGGGAGGTGCGGCCCGATTCGAGGGCGGCGAGAGCGAGTAGGGCCAGCCGGGCACGCCGTGCCCTCGCCGGTGCTCGGCCACCGGCGTCAGGGCCACCGGCGCCTTCAACGGCCCGTCCGCACGCAGCAACGCGTCCACCAGCTCGAACAGTTCGTCCCCGCGCGCGGTCAGGCAGTCGAATAGGTCGTCCCGGAAACGTGACGCAGCCGCGAACGCCTCCCCTGGATCAGCTTCAGGCAGCAGACTCACCCTCATGGCCTTCGTCGTGGTCACGTGTGCACCTTGGCCGGAGCACATGATCAGACGGAGGCCGCCTCAGTGTCCGGAGAATGCCCAGGTGAGCGAGCTAGTTCGAAGCGCGTTTCGGGACCGTCCCACACACGACCGACCTGACGGTAGCGTGATCGACATGACGGCAGAGGGCGAAGCCCTGGTTGGCGGCATGGTGAACGCGGGCGCGGTCTTCCGCCACGGTGCCCTGGTGGAACGCCCGGCGCCGCGCACTGCGCGCGCCCTCCATGCCCATCTCCTCGCGCTCGAAGAGCAGGGGTTCGACGCGGCTCCGAGGCCGATACGTCTTACCCCAGACGGCCGCGAGCAGCTGACCTTCATCCCGGGCGACGTCGCTCTACCGCCGTTTCCACGCTGGGTGATGACCGGGACCGCGTTGAGATCGGTGGGAAGCCTGTTGAGGCGCCTGCACGACGCCAGCGCGGCCGTCGCGGTTGACGCATGCGCTGAGTGGCCCCGATCCCTGGCCGACCCGGCGGGAGGAACGATGCTGTGCCACAACGATGTGTGCCCGGAAAACGTCGTCTTCCGCGACGGCCGTGCCACAGCCCTGATCGATTTCGACCTGGCGGCTCCCGGCCGAGCAGTATGGGACGTTGCGATGACTGCCCGCTACTGGGTTCCCATGCTTGATCCCACGTCCGCGGCAGTTCTCCATCCCGCGGGGCTGGATGCCCCGGCACGGCTGCGGATCCTCGCCGACGGCTACGGTCTCTCCGCGCAGGAGCGCGGTGAATTGCCCGGCGTCATCGAGCAGGCCACCGCATCCTGCCGGGCCTTCGTCGCTGATCGAGTGGCCGACGGTGACCCCGTCTACACCCAGGCGCTGTCCGAGCACGGTGGTTGGCAGCGTTGGGACCGCATCCAGCAGTGGCTGGTGGCTCACCACGAGATGTTCACGGCTGCCCTGTTGGGATGACTGGCTGAGAGGTTGAAGAACAAGCTCAATATCTGTTTCTGATCCGGGACCGGTGACGAGCCGGTGGACGACTCGTTGAGCCGACGTGATTGATGTTTTGACGGATCTAGATGATCGGTTCCAAGGGGTTTGGTGGTCGTAGGCGGTCAGTGCGCGCGTGACCGGCTGGCCGCGCATGAATCTGACCCCACCCGTCATGCCCCCTTGAAATCGATCATCTAGGCTGGCGCGGTGACTGATGAGCAGGAGCAGGTGCAGCCGTCGGGAGTGTGGGCCACTGCGGTGGGGGTGGCCCGGGTGCGGGCGCTGGAGACCGAGCGGGAGAACGCGCTGTTCCGCGACCCACTCGCACAGGCTTTCGCCGCCGCCGGCGGCCTGTGGCCCTCCTCGCCGCCGCCCGAGGACGAGGCCGCGCGACGCCGCCGGCTGGCCGTGTCGTTCTCCATCGTCATCAGGACGAAGTTCCTCGACGATGTGTTGCGGCAGGCCTCCGCGTCCGGGGTCCGGCAGGTCGTGCTGCTCGGCGCCGGCATGGACAGCCGGGCCTTCCGGATGGACTGGCCCGAGGGCACCCGGCTGTTCGAGGTCGACACCGCCGCGCCACTGGACTTCAAGGCTTCGGTGCTGCGCCAGGAGCGGGCCGTCGCACGCTGCGAGCGGATCACCGTCGCGGTGGATCTGCGTGAGGACTGGCCGGCCGCGCTGGCCGCCGCGGGGCACGACCCGGCGGCGCCGACCGTGTGGATCGCCGAAGGGCTGCTGATCTATCTGCCCGAGGACGCGGTGGAGCTGCTGCTGGCCCGGATCAGCGCGCAGTCGGCGGCAGGCAGCCGGATGGGGCTGACGTTGGGCTCGCGCGGCGTGATCGAGCGCCTCGGCGTGGACGCCGTGCCGGGATCGGCGGCGTCCATGTGGGTTTCGGAGATGCCCGACGACCCGGTGGCCTGGCTGGCCGGGCACGGCTGGGAGGCCGTCAGCAACACCCTGCGCGAGTGCGCTGCCGCCTACGGCCGCCCGATCAGTACCCCGCCGCAGCGCGAGGAGCGGCCCGGCGGACTGATCTCGGCGGTCCGCCGGTAGAGCGCCTCCCGGCATCGAGATCGTCTGCCGCGAGCGCTCCCCCTTCTTTGACGGGGGCGCCGTACGCAGGCCAGCACCTGTGCCACTTGCTGTGCAACGACGAGCGCCTGGCCACACGAGCTCGCGGCCGTCGACTATTGCGCCACCGAGGGCCACTCCTGGCGCCTCATGCTCTCCGCCAACGGTCGGTTTCCGCGGGGACGTCGCGCCAGGCGACAGCGGTCCGCAGTACATACATGACACCGGCGAAGGCCGCCCGGTCGGGAACACGCAGTCGCCCGGGACGGTGGTGGCCCCACGCAGGGGTAGGCGGCAACAGCGGAGCCACCCGCCCACAGGTCGATTTGAAACGATCAGCTAGACGTCCTTGAGCCATCCAACCCGCATGTGACCGCTCCCCAGGATTTGTGCGCCTGGCGCTCATCCGATTCGACACCTGCCGTGTCGTATTGCCGGCTCCCGTCCACGCCCTCCGCAGTGGACAGTCCTCGTGTTGCGGCCGGGTGGCATTCGACGAGACCTCTAGTTATTACGGGTTACGGACGAACCGAAGGTGCTGGTTCCCGAGTCGGGGAAACGATCACTAAGGTCGACGTGTCACAGCTCAATTGCTCTTCTCCGGCACCGTACTCGCACCTCCACGGAGTAACCATGCCCGAAATCGCTACCCTCGCTCGTGTCACGGCGCAGGCGGGTCGACTCATCAGTCGCTATGGCCTCGCGGTGGTGCTCGCCTGGATCGGTGGCGGCAAGTACGTCAAGATGGACAGTCGCGTACTGATCGAACACAGCCCGCTGCTGAGCTGGGTGTACGACGTGCTCAGCGTTCATGCCGTCGCCGTGTCGCTCGGTACTACGGAGATCGTCGCCGCATGCCTTATCGCGGTATACCCGAAGTGGCCTCGCCTTTCAGCCCTAGGCAGTGCGATGACGATCGTACTTTTTCTCGGGACATTGAGTTTCCTGTTCACCACTCCCGGGGTTGTCTTCACCTACGCTGCCGGGTTTCCCGTTCTCTCCGCACAGCCGGGGCAGTTCCTGCTCAAGGATCTGGTGCTGATCGGTGTCGCGTTCTGGACGCTCGGCGAATCGCTCGGCGCGATGGCCGGTCAGGCAAAGTCGGACAACGTCCCGTCCTGGAGCATGAGTTCTTGAGCAGTCGACCTCGTCGGTCAAATCGGCACGGCAGGCTCAGGCGGTGGGTGCGCCGGCCACGCGGCGCTCGCCGCCGTTGCGTTCCTGCCAGAAGCGGTAGACCTCCACGGCGTCGTCGCGGGCCTCGTAGCGCATGGGCAGGCGGCGATCCTGCCACGGCTCGGCGAACTCGTCGTAGAAGGTGTCGAGTTCGAAGTACTTACGGTCGTCGACATAGTGCGGCTCGTAGGCGTCGCGGGTGGTGAGGAAGACGACCTCGTCCGGCGAGCAGTAGTACAGCGAGCCCAGACACATCGGGCAGGGGTGGGCCAGCACGTAGATCGTGGTACCGGTCAGGTGCTCGGTGCCCAGCTTCACGCACGCCTCGCGGATGGCGAGGATCTCCGCGTGTGCGGTGGGATCGTTCGTCTGGGCCACCCTGTTCGGGCTCTCGGCAAGGATCTCGCCGTCCTTGACGATGACGGTCGCGAACGGGCGGCCACCCTCGGCGACGTTGCGCCGGGCGATGTCGATGGTGCGTTGGACGAAGTCCACGGAAAACTCCTCGCGAATCGGTGGAGCGGGCGGGGCGGTGAAGCGGGCGGGGCGGGCCGACGTGGCCCGCCCCGTCCGGTGTCAGGCGTGCCGCGTGGGTCAGAACGGCTTCGTCGGCAGGTACTTGCCGTCCAGCGTGATGACGGCGCGCTCGCCGCCCTCGGGGTCGGCGACCTTCTTCACGTCCAGCTTGAAGTTGATCGCGGAGATGATGCCGTCGCCGAACTCCTCGTGCACCAGAGCCTTCAGCGTGGTGCCGTAGACCTGGAGCATCTCGTAGAAGCGGTAGATCGTCGGGTCGGTGGGGATACGGTTGGGGATCGAACCGCGGGTCGGAATGGTCTGCAGCAGCAGTGCCGCGTCGTCGTCCAGGCCCAGCAGCTCGGCGACCGCCTTCGCCGCGCCCTCGGGCAACGGGTGCTGGCCGAGGACGGCGGCGGTGGTGAAGGCGACCGACAGGCCGGAGACGTCGGCGATCTGCTGCCAGGAGAGGTTCTTCCGGGTCTTGGCCTCAACGGCGGCGGCGGACAGGGCCTCGCGGGCGGTGGCGTCGAACTGGGCGTGCACCATGATCGGTACGTCCTTCTTTCTCTTTCAGGTGAGCCACTTCACGAGCCGGGGGGTGAAATGGCACGTGGGTGGTGGATGGGGTTCCCGGCATGCTGCCGTGGACGGCAGGCCGGATCCGGTCGGTGAGGATCAGGCCGCGAGCGCGGGGCCGGCAGTGGACAGTTCCTCGATGCGGCCGGTGGCGATGTCGAAGACCCAGCCGCGCAGCGTGACCTTCCGCTGCGCCACGGCGCGGGCGACCGAGGGATGGGTGGCCAGGTTCGCCAGCTGCGCGAGCACGTTCTGCCGCACCAGGGCGAGGACGTCAGCGGCGGCGGCACGGGCCCGGGAGGCGTCCGCGTGCCGCAGCCAGGCGGCGACCGCCGGGGCACCGCTGAGGTCGTGCCCCTCGGCCAGGGCGGTCATCGCGCCGCAGGCGGAGTGGCCGCAGACGACGACGTCCTTCACACCCAGTACGGCGACGGCGTACTCGATGCTCGCCGCCACCCCGTCGGCTTCGGGGCTGTAGGCGGGCACCAGGTTGCCGGCGGTGCGGATGACGAACAGGTCACCCGGCTCGGTGCCGGTGATCAGCTCGGGGACGACGCGGGCGTCGGAGCAGCTGATGAACAGCGTGTGCGGTGTGTGATGCGTGGCCAGGTGCGTGAAGAGCTCCACCTTGGCCGGGAAGACGTCCCGCTGGAAACGGGCGACACCCTTGGCGAGGTCCTGCATGGGTCACTCCCTTCGGTGGTGACCGGCCCTGTGGGCTGGTGAGATCCACCATGCATGAGCTGTGCATATAGTGTCCAAGAGCTACTATCCATGGAAGCCATTGATCGCATCTATAGTTGCTTCCATGGCCGTTCTCGAACTGCGTCACCTGCGCTACCTGCTCGCCGTCGCCGAGCACGGCAACTTCACCCGCGCCGCCGAAGACCTGCACATCTCCCAGCCGACGCTCTCCCAGCAGATCAAGCAGCTGGAACGAACCCTGGGTGTGCAGCTGCTGGACCGCACCGGCCGCACGGTACGGCTCACCGACGCCGGAGCCGTCTACACCGACCACGCCCGGCGCGCGCTGCGCGACCTGGCCGCCGCCGAACGTGCCGTCCACGACGTCCACGACCTCTCCCGCGGCCATCTGCGCCTGGGCTTCACCCCCACCTTCACCGCCTACCTCATCGGCCCGCTCACCGCCGAGCTCCACAGCCGCCACCCCGGCATCAGCCTGACCCTCGCAGAGATGCCCCAGGACCGCATCGAAGCGGCTCTGCTCGCCGACGACCTCGACCTCGGCATCGCCTTCACCGGCCCCCACCCGCCCGGCATCACCGCCACCCCGCTGTTCACCGAAACCCTCGGCCTCGTCACCGGCGCCCAGTGCACCCGCACGACGCCGGGACCCCTACCCGTCCACGCCATGCAGGACGAACAACTTGCCTTGCTCAGTGGCGACTTCGCCACCCGCAGTCACATCGACGCCTACTTCGCCGACCACCGCATCGCCCCCCGCATCGCGGTCGAGGCCAACTCCATCCAGGCCCTCACCGAAATCGTCCGACGCACACCTCTGGCCACCGTCCTGCCCGACGCCATCACCCACGACCACCCCCACCTCACCCCCATCCCCCTCAACCCACCCCTGCCCACCCGCACCGTCACCCTGCTGCACCGTGAAGGCGCCTACCGCAGCGCCGCCGGCCGCGCCTTCACCCGGCTCACCCACGACCTCGTCCGCACCCGCGGCTACACCCCGCCCCCGTGACATGAACCTGACGGCCATCCATGACCGCGCCCGTCCGCCTTCCCGACGGCGACCTCTTCGTGACCGACGGGGCCAGCCACTCGACCAGCAGTCGTTCCACATCGAGACTTCCTCGGACTGGGGCGGGTGCCCGTATGCCGCACGGCCAGGTCCGGTGCGCGGCCGAGAGTGCCTCGGCTCCCCCGCTCACCCGGACCGCGCTCGGACGGAACCGGTGATCGTCGGGTTCCCTCTATCCAAGTAGCCTGCATGCGCGGGCACCGCGGGCGCTACGGCCGGTATCGCCCGTATTGCCCTTGTTCTTGTCCTCGTCCTCGTCCTCGTTCACTGGAACAGAAGGGTGGTCGTGTGTCCCTCACCGGAACGCCGTTCTTCGTCGTCCTCATCATCGCCACGGTCATGGCGATGATCGGCACGATCGCCCTGTGGACCAGGATCCGCGGGCCCCGGCCGGCGCGCTGGCTGGCGCACGCCGTGATGATCGGCCTGTGTCAGCTGACCGCGATCAGCGTCGTGGCCACGTGGATCAACAACAGTTACGGGCTGTATGCCTCATGGGACGACCTCATGGGCAACACCGACAACGCCAACGCGGTCGCGATGCCGGGGCCGCCGGTGCAGCGCGCGAAGTTCAACCACAGCACCAAGGGCGGTGTCCTGGACACGTACTTCCACGGTCAGAAGTCCGCCCTGTCCGGGCAGGTGCTCGTGTGGACGCCGCCGCAGTACGACGAGCCTGCTTACAAGAACAAGCGCTTCCCGGTCATCATGCTGCTGCACGGTGTGCCCGGCTCCCCGGAGTCCTGGCTGGAGCACGGCAGCATGCCGGGCGCCTTCTCGGACCTGCTGAACCAGCGCAAGGTGCACCCCTTCATCCTCGTGATGCCCGTCGTCAACCCGGGCAGTGTGGACACCGACTGCACCGACCTGCCCAACCGCAAGGTCGCGACCTGGATGTCGGCAGACGTCCCGGACCTGATCAGGCACAAGTTCCGAACACTGCGGGGTGCCAGTGGCTGGGGCGTAATGGGCTTCTCGACCGGCGGCTTCTGCGCAGCGAAGCTACCCCTGCAGTACCCGAAGGTGTTCGGCGCGGGCGCCGCTCTCGACCCCGATCCGCTGACCGGCGACGAATCCGTCCTCCCGGACCCGACCGTGCGTCGGCTCAACAGCCCGACCTACCTGGTGCGGCACACAAAGTCCCACGCCAACCTGTTCCTGGCAACCTCGCGCGAGGACCGCCTCAGCCCGCCCTCCTCCATCACCCAGTTCCAGGCGGCCGCGGCGTCCTCACCGGTCACTGTGCGCACGCTGTTCCTGCCGGACGGCGGCCACAACTACAACACCTGGTCCGCGGAGTACCCGCCGGCCTTCGCCTGGCTCAGCCAGTGGCTCTCAGGCCCGCGCTGACCCCGGCCGTTTCCGGCTGCCGGAACCCGTGAAGGTGACTGGGATCACGCGAGTTCCTTGCGCATCAGCACGCACATCGTCTCGTAGCGACGCAAGGATCCATCGGGGGCTTGCTCGTCCCACGAGTCCGGCCGGCAGTCGTACGCGACATATCCCAGCCGCTCGTAGAGCGCACGTGCCCGGGAGTTGTTCTCCTCCACAGCCAGTTCGGCGTGCCGCAGACCGCGGTTCCTGATCCGCTGTTGGGCGACTTCGACAAGGAACGTGCCGATCCCACACGACTGCAATGCGGGGTGGACCGCCACCTGCCACAAAGTGCCGACGCCCTCCTTGACCCGGTAGTCGACGCCGCACTTCGCCACAGGGATGTTCGACGCCGGGCAGACCGCGAGGTAGTCGACCTCACCGAAACGGGCACGTTCCAACTGCCTGGAGACGTCGGCCAGGTGGTGGGCGGAACCGGCCCACCCGAGCGACTCCAGGTCCGCATGCACCAAGTCACGGGCTGACAGCTTCAACACAACATCGATCATCTTCAGTACCTCCGGCAAGCCAGCATCCACGCCGAGCACACGGGGGCGCAAAGCCGTTGAAGCAGTCGGACGAACGGTGCCGCTGAATTCGATCGCAGGCCAACCCCACCCCACCTCCGCGCACGCTGGGCCGCATCACGATAATGATCTGATGCGCCGTCGCCTTGTACTTCTTGACGCCCCGTCGAATCTCGGTCTCAGGCCGCCCGTCGAAGGAGCGGTGCCCGGGTGCTACAAGCTGGCCGGTGCCTTGCGCGAGCAGCGGCTGCTGGCGCGACTCGGTGCCGATGAGGGAGGAGTCGTCGTCCCGCCCCGCTACGACCGCGGGGACTGGAAAGAGGGCGACGGGGTGTTCCACGCAGGGCCCATCGCCACGTACACCCGCAAACTCGCCGACCGTGTCGAAGGGCACGTACGGACCGGGGACTTCCCCGTGGTCCTGGGCGGGGACTGCTCCATCCAACTCGGTACCTCACTCGCACTGCGCCGCATCGGGCGCTACGGGATCGCCGTGATCGACGGGTCCGCCGACTTCCGGCACCCCGGCAACTCCGACCACGTCGGCGCCGCAGGCGGCGAGGAGCTGGCCCTCGCGACCGGACGTGGGCAGGCGGACCTCACCGATCTCGAAGGGCTGCGGCCGTATGTGCGCGAGGGCGACGTCCACGTCTTCGGTATCCGGGACTACGACGAAGAGCGCGCCGAACTCACGGAGTCGGGCATCGCGACCACGACGGTGGGAGAGATCCGGGAGCGCGGCGGCCGGCAGGCGGCGGACGCGGCGTTGCGCACGCTGGAGTCGCCCGCACTCGACGGCTTCTGGGTGCACCTGGACGCCGACGTCCTGGATCCGTCGGTGATGCCCGCCGTGGACAGCCCCGACGACGGCGGGCTGCTGCCCGGCGAACTCGCCTCGCTGCTGCGGACCTTGGTCGGCTCACGCCGGTGCGTGGGGCTCAACGTCACGATTTACGACCCCGATCTGGACCCGGACGGCTCCTGCGCGGCCCTGCTCAGCGACCTGCTCGTCTCGGCGCTCGCCCAGGGCTCTCCTCTTTGATCTCGCTATCCGGCAGCCACAACCTGGCCGGCTGTGACCTGAGGAGGGTTGGGGAGCAGTGACGCGAGGTTGTCCCGTACGAAGTCCGCCGCTCTGTCGACCGACTCGTCGGCCCCGGCCTGGTCCTCGTAGACGCTGGTGGACAGCATCACTCCGTCCCCGGCGTCGACCCAGTAGTAGGCCACGAAGCCGCGGACTTGGCGGAGGAGGGGCACGAATCCCTCGCTCACCCGGCGTCCCGCCTCCACGGGATCAGTCACCCCTTCGTACCGCCGAACCACTGCGTACACAGCTGATCTCCTCACCGCTCCCGAGGTCGCCTGGCCCGGAATGACATACCCCTCACCGTGCCTCGTCGGCTCACGGAACGTCCGCAAGGCGCTCGGATGGGCGCATGGGTCATCGGCTCGCCTGCCCGCAGCCCGTGACCGCCTCATGAACCGGCGGACACCCGACCGCTTCAGGCACCCTCGGCACGGCCTTTCGCGATCCGCTTCAGGAACCGGATGCCGCCTCGACGGCCGCGCGGACCTGCTGGGCGAATCCCTTGACGATGTAGTCCGGTGGGAGGCTGTCGATCAACACGATGTCGGAGATCGAGTTGTCGGTCCGCAGCGGACGGATGTCCTGACAGGCGGTGGCTTCGACCTGCTCCAGGTACGTCAGGCCCTCCTCGTCGGGAATGCGCATCCACGCGCAGCGTGATCTCCCTGTCCACGGGTCACACCTCCAGCACCATCGCGGCGGCCCGTTCGGCGACGGCCAGCACGGTGGCGTGGGGATTGGCGCCGGGAACGGTCGGCATCACGGAGGCGTCCGCGACGCGCAGTGCGTCGACACCGTGCACACGCAGCCGGGGGTCGACGACCGCGTCCGGGTCGGTACCGAACCGGCAGGTGCCCACCGCGTGCTGGTAGGGGTCGGTCTCGCGGCGCACATAGTCGCGCAGTTCGCTCGCGGCCTGGACACGAGGTCCGGGCAGTGCCTCCTCGTCGCGCCATGGGCCGAACGCCGGCGAGTCACCCAGCTCGCGCGCCATGTCCAGCGCGGTCAGCATCACGGCCACGTCGCGGTCGTCGCCGTAGAAGTCCGGGTCGATCAGCGGTGGGGTGTCGGGGTCGGCGCCGGACAGCCGGACGGAGCCCCGGCTGTGCGGGTGCAGTGCCGAGAACACGATCGTGTACCCGTTCGCCGGTCCTCGCAGCGTCGGTGGATGGAACGGCACGTCGATGAGGAACACATGGAGGTCGGGGGCGGTCAGGTCCGCGGTGCTGCGGAGGGCCGCGACGAGTTCGCCGTGGCTGTTGCGACCGGGCGGGACGGGCTGGGCCGCGCCGTAGACGACCCCGGCGATCGGGTGGTCCTGCAGGTTCGCCCCGACGCCGGGCAGATCGGCGACCACGTCGATCCCCACGGCGCGCAGTTGATCGGCCGGCCCGATCCCGGACAGGAGGAGCAGCTGGGGGGATCCGACGGATCCGGCGCTGAGGATGGTCTCGTGGTGCGCGTACGCCCGCCGGACCCTGGTGTCGACGGAGTACTCCACCCCGGCACACCGGCCATGGACCACGATCAGTCGGTGGACGAGTGCGCCGGTCAGCACCGTGAGGTTCGTCCGGCCGAGAACGGGGCGCAGGTACCCGTCCGCGGCGGACTGCCGGTTGCCGTCCACGATGTTGAGATCCCACCAGCCGACACCTTCCTGGTCGAAGCCGCTGAGATCGTCGCTGACGTGGTGGCCGGTGCGCTCGGCGGCGTCCAGGAAGGCGTACGACAGCGGATGGACGTCGCGGGCCGGTGCGACCCGCATGGGACCGCTGGTACCCCGGTACGCCGGGTCGCGGCCCTGTGTCGCCTCGCTGCGTTTGAAGTACGGCAGGAGGTCCGCGTAGCCCCAGCCGGGGGCGAACGCCGTCCATGCGTCGTAGTTGGCGCGATGGCCACGGATGAAGGCCATCCCGTTGATGCTGCTGGAGCCGCCCAGAACCTTGCCACGCGGGTACCGGCGGGAGATGCCGCCGGCTGCGGACTGCGGGACGGTGGTGTAGCCCCAGTCGACCTCACTGCCGATCAGCGCCGGCCACTGCGACGGGACAGCCATGATCTCCGGCCCGTCGGCGGCACCGGCCTCCAGCAGCAGTACCTGGTTGCGGGGGTCCTCGGAGAGCCGTGCGGCGATGACACTGCCCGCGCTGCCCGCGCCGATCACGATGTAGTCGAACGAGTTCATGGCTCCTCCGGTTCCAGTGAGTGGTACGAAGCGGTCACTGGACGGTGGGCGGTGGCTCCTGCGGACACGGGCTGGAGTCCTCGCCCGGGGTCTCGGGCGGTGCCGGCCACCTCGTGGCCGAGCCTGCGTGCGTCGGAGGGCGGCGTCAGGCCTGCCATAACCGATGGTAGGAGTGGCGGGCGCCGGCTTGGCAACCCGGCCATCGACGAGCGAACCAGGCCCAAAAGATCGATTATCGAGCGAATAATCTATTGTGGTGGCATGGCCCGGACAACCCACACATCGGCTTCGGCGTCCCGGCCGAGCGCGGCGACATCGACTGGGAGGTCCGCGTCCGCGCCGCCCACCACCACTTGACCTGGCCGGACACAACCAGCTGAGCACTGACAACGGAGTTACGGCATGACTTCATTCGAGGCGAGTGCGGGCCGCCGCTGCCACAGCGTCGTCAATCCCCTGCATTCTTCCGTGTACTTCGCACCGGAGTTGGAGAACGAACTGGCGGCGCTCGGGCTCCGGCGCGGCGCCATGGCCTACCTCGCGGGCCGCTCGGCCCCGCTCGGAGCAGTCGGGGCGGGCACCGTGACAGCGACGTTCTACAACTTCAACCACGAGCATGTGCAGCGGTACATCCCCGCCGCGTGGAGTGTCACCACACCCGAGGCGGTGCTCACGGCGCGACGGCGCGGCACGGACGGAACGCTGCGGCGGCTGCTCGGGGAGGAGATCCTCACGTCGAAGGAGATGGCCGAGGCGGCCGAGCTGGCGCTGCGCGCCACCGAGGCGTGCCGCCGAGAGGCACGGCCGCTGTACGCCGCGAACGCGGACCTCCCTGTGCCGGAGGAACCGCACCTCGCCCTGTGGCACGCCGCGACGCTGCTGCGCGAGCACCGGGGCGACGGTCACCTCACCGCCCTGGCCGTCGCCGGCCTGTCGGGGATCGAGGCGCTGGTCCTGCACAACGCCACGGGCAAGGCGCCGACGTCGGCGACGTTCATGCGGACCCGTGGGTGGTCCGTGGAGCAGTGGGCCGCCGCCCGGGACCGGTTGCACGAGCGCGGCCTGCTGGACGAGGCGGGCGAGCTGACGGAGTCGGGCGCGGACCTGCGCGAGGAAGCCGAAGTGCTCACCGACCGCCTCGACGCCGCCCCGTACGACCACCTCGGCTCGGCCGCCACCGAGCGTCTCACGGAGC
>NZ_KQ948237.1:34068-41854 GCF_001514035.1 Streptomyces yokosukanensis
CACCAGAACTCTGCGGGCGGCGGGCGCCTTCCCCGCGGTGTACTTCGGCAAGGGCTGAGCGCCGGGGCCGGGCGCGGCCGACCGATCCGGTACCCGGCCGCGCCCGCCACGCCACGCACGGCGCACGGCGTACTGCGCGCGGCCCCGGACACCTCCAGCCGATGGTCCTCGTGCGCGAGCCGGATGCCGGTGAGGGCTACTTCTCCCAGCCGACCGTCTCCGGAAGCGGGTTGTAGAAGATGGTCGCGCCGACGTTGGCGAGGCCCTTCTTCACGCCGTAGGTGGAGGGGCCGCTGAACAGCGGCAGGAAAGCGTACTCCTGGAGTGCCTTCCGCTCGGCCTCGTTGGCCGCCACGGCCTGCTTGCCGAGGTCGGAGATCTTGGCGATCGCGCGGATCTCCTTGTCCAGCGCGGGCGAACCCGCTCCGGTGAGGTTGGAGTCACGGTCGGAGCAGTAGAAGTCGCACAGGTAGCGGGCGCCGAACGGGTCCATCGAGCGGTTCCCCGACACGAACAGATCGAACTTGCGGTCGCTGAGGATGTTGGAGAAGTCCGCCTCGTCGGCCTTCTTGATGTCGAGGCGAATGCCCACCGATTTGAGCATCGCGGCGAAGGCACCGGCGGTCGCCTTTTCCAGCGGATCGTCGCCGAGAAGCGTGTAGCCGACTTCGAGCTTCTTGCCGTTCTTGACCCGTATGCCGTCGCTGGCGGCCTGCCAGCCCGCCGCGTCGAGCGCCTTCCTCGCGTCGTCCGGCGCGTACTTCAACACGTCCGAGACATTGTCCTCGTAGCCCTTCTGGAAGCTGTACAGAATGGCCGAGCCGGGCAGCGGCTCCCTGTAGTCGAGGCCCTGGAACCGGATCTTCGCGATCTGTGTGCGGTCGATGCTCTCCTCGATCGCCTTGCGGACCGTCTTGTCGGCGAGGACCGCGGACTTGGTGTTGAAGTAGAGCGAGTACTCGAAGGGGCTGCCGCCGCTGCGGATCTCCGTGCCCTTGAGTCCCCTGATCTGCCTGAGGCTCTCGGCGTCCACGGCGGAGACATAGTCGAGCTGACCGTTCTTGAAGGCGTTGATCGCCGCGGTCGACTCCAGGTTGACATAGACGCGCTTGTCGAGCTTGCCCTTCCGGCCCCACCACTTCGGGTTGCGGACGAACGTGAAGTCGCCCGAGTGGCTGTCCCACTTGCCGACGGTGTACGGCCCTGCGCCCCATTCCGGGTGAGCCTTCTTCACGTAGGCCTTGTTGAAGTTCTCGACCGTTGCGGCCTTGGGATGCAGGAAGGTGGTGAACAAGCTCGACCAGGAGGGGCTGACCCCCTTGAAGGTGATCACGGCCTGCTTGGCGTTCCTTCCCTTCCCGACCGAAGTGATCTGGTCGTAGCCGTCGGTGGAGGAGGCCGCATAGGACTTGTCGGAACCGTTGTTGGCCTTCCATGTGGCCCTGATCGCGGTCCAGTCGATCGGAGTGCCGTCGTTGAAGACGGCCTTGGGATTGATGGTCAGCGTGACCTTCTGGTTGCCGCCTTTCACGGCGACGTTCACGTCGCTGAAGTAGTCCGGGTTGTACTGCACCTCGCCGGTCGGTGAGTAGGTGATCGCGTCGGCGTTGTACCAGGCCCAGACACGGGACGCGGTCAGCGTGGCATTGACGTTGAACGGGTTGCCCTGGTCGTCGAAGGTCCCGACCGTGGTGTACGTGCCGCCGTCCTTGATCCGGTCGTAGGGCGTGGGGTTGTAGTCGGCGACGGACGACGCGGCCGAGGGAGCGCCCTTGGCATTCGAGTCCGCGGAGTCCCCGCCGGGTGAGGACTGGCACGCGGTTGCGGTGACGGAGATGGCGGCGATGAGAGCGACGGGCAGGGCCAGTCTTGTGCGCATGACGAATCGTTCCTTACAGATCGGTGGAGAAAGACACGAACGCGGCGGCGGTGTGAACGAGGGAGGGAAGCGGCCCCTGCTCGCCGAGGCCGCCGTTCAGATGCCGTGGCAGGCGTACTGGTGTGTGGGGCGCCCGGCCGCGGGAGTCGGCTCGGGACGCTGCGTGCGGCAGCGGTGGCGCAGTTCGTCGTCGGCACTGCGGTACAGCGGGCAGCGGTCGACGAAGACACACCCCGCCGGCATGCGCGCGGCACTGGGCTGCTCGCCCTGCAGCACGACGCGTTCGCGGGTGCGTTCCCGCTCGGGGTCGGGTATCGGGATCGCCGACAGCAGCGCGCGGGTGTACGGGTGCTGGGGATCGTTGAAGATCGCCTCGGTGTCCCCCGTCTCGACGATGTGCCCGAGGTACATCACCGCGATGCGGTCGGAGATGTACCGGACCACGGAGAGATCGTGGGCGACCACGAGGTAGGCGAGACCGAGGTCACGCTGGAGCCGCGCCAGGAGGTTGATCACCCCCGCCTGTACGGAGACGTCCAGGGCGGAGAGCGGCTCGTCGAGGGCGAGCAGCTTCGGCTCCGTCGCCAGGGCGCGGGCGATGCCGACGCGCTGGCGCTGCCCTCCGGAGAGGGCGGCCGGGAATCGGTCGCTCACCGACTCGTCCAGGCCGACCAGGGTGAGCAGTTCGTGGACCCGGGCGCGGATCGACTCGCGATCACGGCCGATCGCCCGCAGGGGTTCGGCCAACAGGTGGAAGACGGGCATGCGGGGATCGAGCGCTCCCAACGGGTCCTGCATGACGATCTGCACGTCCTGCCGCAGCTGCCCGTGGCGCACGGCGGACGGGACCGTGCCGACATCGGTGCCGGCGATCTCGATCCGGCCGGCCTCGGGCCGACCGAGCCGCAGGATCTCCATCAGCGTCGTGGTCTTGCCGCTCCCGGACTCCCCCACCAGGCCGAGCGTCTCACCGGCGCGCAGCTCGAAGCTGACCCGGTTGACGGCGTGCAGCGTGCCGACCCGGCGCTTGAGGAGGGCGCCCTTGGTGACCGGGAAGGTCTTGACGAGGTCCTCGACGCGGAGCACCACCTCACCACGCAACGCCACCTCACCACGCAACGCCACCTCGGCGGCCTCGGCACGGCCTGCGGCCGCCGGCTGACCGGCGGGCGGGGTGTCACCCGCGGGATCGAGGGTTCCGTCGGCGATCTCGAAGGCGCGCAGGCAGGCCACATGCCCGTGTCCGGTGACATGGCGCAGCTTCGGTTCGTCGTGAGCGCACGCGTCGAGGGAGACGGCGCAGCGGCTTGCGAAGGGGCAGCCGCTCGGGAGGTTCACCAGGGTGGGCGGCTCGCCGCCAATCGGCACCAGGGGCTTGCGGGCCCCGCCCTCCACGTCCGGTACGGCGGCGAGCAGTCGCGCCGTGTACGGCATCGTCGGGCGTCGGAAGAGTTCCCCGACGCCCGCGCGCTCCACGAAGCGGCCCGCGTACATGACGGCGACATCGTCCGCGTGGCCCGCCACGACCCCCAGATCGTGTGTGATGAGGACGAGGCCGGCGCCGGTCTCCCGCTGGGCCTGGCGCAGCACTTCGAGGATCTGTGCCTGCACGGTGACGTCGAGTGCGGTGGTGGGCTCGTCGGCCACGAGCACGGACGGTCTGTTCGCGATCGCCAGGGCGATGACCACGCGCTGGCGCATGCCACCGGAGAACTCGTGCGGAAAGGACGCGGCCCGGTTGCGCGGGTCGGGGATGCCGACGAGGTCCAGCAGTTCGACGGCCTGCTCCCAGGCGGCCCGCTTCGTGAGGTCCTGGTGGACCCGCAGGGCGTCGGAGAGCAGTCTGCCCACGGAGAAGATCGGGGTGAGAGCGGACAGGGGGTCCTGGAAGACCATGCCGATGGAGCTGCCCCGGATCTTCGAGAGCGACGGGTCGTCGAGGCCGACGAGGTCCTGTCCGCCGAGCAGCACTTGTCCGCGCAGTTCGGCGGAGGGCGGCAGCAGGCCCATGATGCCCATCGCGGTGGCCGACTTGCCGGATCCGGACTCGCCGACGATGCACAGGGTCCGGCCGGGCAGCAGGTCGAAATCCACGCCGCGCACCGCCTCGACGGTACCGGCCTCGGAGGGGAAGGAGATCCGCAGGTCCCGCACGGAGAGGGCGGGGGTGGCGTCGGTGGGTGGCACCGGGTCGAGCAGCGGGGTCGCGAGGGTCATCGTCGGCCTCCTGCCGAGCCGGTCACAGATGTGGGGTCGAGGGCGTCGCGCAATCCGTCGCCGATGAAGGTCATCGACACGGTGAGCAGAACGACCAGTCCCGCAGGGAAGGCGAAGAGCCAGGGGGCGCTGGTGACGGTGCCCGCGCCGTCCGCGAGCATCGTCCCCAGGGAGACGTCCGGGGTCTGGACGCCGAACCCGAGGAACGACAGGGCGGTCTCACTGAGGACCGTGGCCACGACGCCGAGCGTGAGATTGACGATGAGCAGGGAACCGAGGTTGGGGATGATGTGGCGGAGGATGATGCGCAGCGGGCCGACGCCCATGAACTCGGCCGCCTTCACGTAGTCCCGTTCGCGCAGTGAGGTCGAGACGGACCAGATCACCCGCGCGGTGGACATCCAGCCGAACACGGTCAGCACGACGATGAGGACGCGCCAGTCGCCGGCCAGCCGGTGGGAGACGAGGGCGAGGATGAGGAACGAGGGCACGATCAGGAGGAAGTGGATGACGGCGAGCGTCACCCGCTCGACCCGGCCGCCGAAGTACGCGGCGCCGGAGCCGATGATCGCGGCGACGACGATCGTCAGCACCGACACGCTCACGGCGATCGTCAGGGAGCGTTGGAGCCCGTGCACGGCGCAGGCATAGATGTCGTTGCCGCCCTGGTTGGTGCCGAACCAGTGCCGTGCGCTCGGCTGTTGAGTCAGTGCGGTGAAGTCGGCGTCGGTGTACGTGCGGGAGGTGAAGCGGCTCCCCAGGGCAGCGAACAGCACGAGCAGCGCGAAGATCACCACTCCGACGACGGCGAGGCGATTTCGCAGGAAGCGCCGCAGGTAGAGGCGACCGAGGCCCAGGCTCGTGCGCTTCCGCGTGGAGCCGGCCGCTCGCGGCACCGGCTCGGCGGACGCGTTGGCGGGCGCATTGGTGGACGCGTTGGTGGTCACCTCAGCTCACCCGCACTCTCGGGTCGAGGAAGACCGTGGCGATGTCCGCGAGGATCGCGCCGATGGCGGTCAGAGCCGCGGCGAAGGCGGCCGTCGCGACCGTACCGTGCACGTCGTTCTTGCTGATGGTCTGGATGAAGTACCGGCCCATCCCGTTCCAGCCGAAAACGGTCTCGGTGATGACGGCGCCGGTGAAGATCGCTGGGATGCTGAACGCCACGGAAGCCGCCGTCGGTATGAGCGCGGCCCTCAGGGCGTGTCTGCGGATGGCCTGCCCGCGGGTGAGCCCGGTGGCCTGCGCGGTGCGTACGAAGTCGGCGTGAAGTGTGTCGAGCAGCAGTGAACGCTGCGTCAGGTGGTAGCCGACGTACCCCATCAGTGTGAGCGTCAGGGTCGGCAGGATCAGGTGCAGAAGGCGGTCACCGATCGTGGGCAACAGCCCTTCGACGTCGGGTGAGTTCTCCCCTGCGACGTAGAGGAAGTGCAACCCGGCGTGCTGGTTCAGCCAGATGGCGACGAAGACCACGGCGAGGGCGGCGACCGACGTCGGGACGTTGAACACCACGATGGACACGGCCTGCGACACCCGGTCGGCCCAGCCGTACTGCCGCGCGGCGGTGTAGACGCCGAGTGCGACACCGATCACGACGGACAGGACCGTTGCGACGACCACCAACTCCGCGCTGATGAGGGCTCGGTAGCCCACTTCGCCGTTCACGGAGACACCCGTCGGGGACTTTCCCCAGTCGAAGTGCAGGGTCACCGACGTGAACCAGTCCCACCAGCGGTGCACCAACGGCACTGTGGGGTCGAGGTTGTACGGTGCAAGGGCCCGGTCGATCTGCGCCTCACTACGGACGGGCCGAAGCTCCTTGAAGTTCGACCGCGGGTCGAGAAACCAACTGGCCAGGAAATACGTGGCGTTCGTCGCGACCACGATCATCAGCAGCCAGCCGGCCGCCTTTCGCGTCACATGGCGCAGCATGTGCGGCACCTCCTCACCACACACATGATGTGCGTCTCGGGAACGCCGGAGAGACAGGTCGAATACATGGGAGGTGAAGCCTTCTTCAGGTACGGAACAGGAGTCACGGAGGTGTGAGCGTCAGCTTGGTCCGTACTTTGCCGCGGCACCAGGTCTTGCCCGGTGTCGCCATAAGGTCGACATGTTGCCGTAGCACACAGCCTGGAATTCGACCCGATTCGGATGATCTTGATGTGTCCGGTCGTCACGTTCCTCCCGGTCCACCCGCCGACGGGCCGCGTGCAGCCTCACACATCAGCGGCCGGCGGGCCGGCAAGACGAGCCAGCGCCCGCCGGCTCGCGCTGGAGAGCAGACAGGATCAGAGAGTCGGCCGTGGCGACGGCGACAAAGGTCGGGACAGTGATCGCAGCCAGGTCCTCACGCACGTCGGCTCGGCGGACGGGCACAGGAGGGGGGCTGCGTTGGTGTAGTCCAGCTGCTTACCGGCCGGCCGGGCGAGAGGCAGTGGCGGGAGCAGGGCCGAGGTGGGCACACCTGCGAGGCGCACACCCACGGTGTGAGCGGTGCTAACATCGAACGCAATGTAAGCGCCGTCAACTTTTGGAAGGTGCCCCGTGCCCTCGCAGCCCAGCCGTGCCGCCTACCACCACGGCGATCTGCGCGCCGCCTGTCTGCGGGCGGCGCGGGAACTGCTCGCCGAGGAGGGCGGCGCGGGCCTGTCCCTGCGGGCGGTCGCCCGCAGGGCCGGAGTCTCGCCCACCGCTCCGTACCGGCACTTCGCCGACCGGCAGAGCCTGGTCTCGGCGGTGGCTGCCGAGGGGTATCGCGAGCTCGCCGGGTATCTCGCGGCAGCCCACCCCGCCCCCGAGACCCCGGACGACCTCGCGGCGGTCGCGGGAGCCTATGTGCGGTTCGCGCTGGAGCGCCCGGGCCTGTTCCGCGCCATGTTCGCGGAGCCCTGCGATCCGGACCACGACGAGCGCGTGGCGGCCAACAGTGTCGTCAAGGCGTACGTCGAAGACCTGGTCAAGCGGGCTTTCCCACACACCGGCGCCGACGCCGGCGACCTGGCAACCGCGGTCTGGGCGCTGGTGCACGGCCTTGCGTTCCTCCACATCGACAGCAAGCTCGACGCCTCCGCGGGCGTCGACGAGCGAGTGCGTGCGGCCGTGCACGCGCTTCTCACAGTAAAGGCAGGCAACCGACCATGAAGGCTTACGTCCTGACCCGCTACGGCGGCCCCGACGCCATGGAGATCCGGGAAGTCCCCGAGCCGCAGGCCGGCCCCGGCGAGGTGCTCATCCGGGTGCGCGCGGCCGGCCTCAACCCGATCGACCACAAGCTGCGGGAGGGCGGGCTGCGTCTGGTCAAGCGCCTGCCGCTGCCCATGGTCGCGGGCAGTGAACTGGCCGGAGAGGTCGAGGCGGTGGGCGCGGGCGTCACCCGATTCGCCGTCGGCGACCGGGTGTTCGCGCGCGTGGACAAGGGGAAGCTGGGCGCGTTCGCTCCGCACGCCGTCGTCGAAGAGTCGCTGGTGGCGAAGATGCCCGCCGCGCTCGGCTTCACGGACGCGGCCGGACTGCCGCTCGCCGGCCTGACCGCGTTGCAGGCGCTGCGCGACGAGCTGGGCCTGAAGCCCGGTGACCGGGTGTTCATCTCCGGTGGCGCCGGCGGCGTGGGCACGCTCGCGATCCAGCTCGCCGTCTCGATGGGCGCCGAGGTGGCCACCACCGCGTCACGCGCGGCGCCGACCTGGT
>NZ_KQ948237.1:42904-44874 GCF_001514035.1 Streptomyces yokosukanensis
GATCGACTACCACGGGCAGAAGTTCAAGGCCGTACTGCACGACTACGACGGCGCCTTCGACCTGACCGGCGGGCAGGACCTCCTGGACAGCTTCGCCATCCTCAAACCCGGCGCCACGACGGTCTCCGTCGCGAAGACTCCGGAGCCGACCACCGCCCGCAAGGACATGGGCAAGGGCCCACTGTTCGCGGCCGTGTTCGGGCTTCTCAGTATGAAGATCCGGCGCGAGGCGCGGCGGCACGGGGCGCGCTACCGCTTCCTCTTCATGCACCCCAGCGGTGCGGACCTGGCACACCTGGCCGCGCTCGTGGACGCGGGCGAACTGAAACCGGTCACCGACCGCGTCTTCCCGTTCGAGCAGATCGCCGACGGCTTCGCCTACCTGGAGCAGGGCCGCGCCAAGGGCAAGGTCGTCGTCGAGATGTGAGGTCCCCGTACGGATCGACATCACAGCATCCGCCGGACAGGGCACCGCACGTACGACACCCTGCCCGTCCCGGCAAGCCCGATCGCGCGCACCCGCAGGGCGGATGATCCTGGGAAACGGCGGCAGCTCGCTCGCCGCGGCGTTCCTAGGGCGCTTCGAGCCGGCGCGGGTTGCTCCCGGAAGGCGGCGCGACTCGATGCCACGATCCTCGGCCAACTCGGCGAACTCTGTCAGCTCGGCGAACTCGGCGAACCCGGTGTCGAACCCCTCCCCCGTCGACCGGGCGGCCGAGTCCACCGGTCAGCGCGTGACCATCTCAGCCACGGGACTGAGGGGGGCGCTCCCCCTTGGCACGACTGCTCCCTGTGCTGGTCAGAATCGCGCTCGCGACAAGCTCGGTGAGACGATCGGCGCGTGGCGCGAGCGAGGGTTGATCGCCGAGCCAAGCGAGCATGGCCACCAGCGCAAACAAATCGGCGCCATCGATGTCGCTCCGCGCCAGGCCCACGGCCTGGGCGCGGGTGAGGAGCCGCGCACCGGCTGCACGCAGGGTGACGCACGACGCGTGGAGTGCGGAATCGGTGTCCTCGATGGCGGCTGCCATCAGTACGGTCACGCCCCGATACTCGGTGGTCCACGCGACGCAGTCGCGCAGCCACGAGACGAGAGCAACTTCGGGTGAGTTCGACGTCTCGAACTCAAGCGCTTTTGCCGTGAGTTCGTCGAAGCTCGTACGGAGCAGGGCGTCGAGCAGTGCCTCGCGCGTCGGGAAGTGCCGCAGCAGCGTCGCGAGCCCGACATCGGCCCTGCGCGCGATGTCGCGCAGCGACACGTCGACGCCCTCCTCGGTGAGAGCGGTGCCCGCTACCGCGAGCAGGTGGTCGCGGTTCTTCCTGGCGTCGGCCCGCATCTGCCCCTCTTGACTATCCGGATCAGTGGTCCATATATTCGGATCAGTGGTCCGTTTATATGGAGCACTGATCCGAATAAGCGTATCCCGCAGCTCGGGCAGGAGAAAGCGATGCCGACACACACGATGAGGGCGGTCCGGCTCCATGAGTACGGCGGCCCCGAAGTTCTGCGCTACGACGAGGTGCCGATTCCCGAGCCGGGGCCGGGTGAGGTACTCGTTCGCGTTCACGCGGCCGGCATCAATCCTCCGGACCGATACCTGCGCGGCGGGCTGACCAGGATGCCCGGGGAGACGGAGTCGACGGTCAGTCTGCCGGTGATTCCGGGGACGGACGTGTCGGGCGTCGTCGAGGCCGTCGCCGCGGACGTACACGGCCTGGCCGCAGGTGATGAAGTCTTCGGCCTTCTACGCTTCCCCAGCTTCGGCGGCAGCGCATACGCCGAGTACGTCGCCGCGCCCGTATCGGACCTCGCCCGCAAGCCGGCCGGAATCGACCACGTGCAGGCCGCCGGGGCGCCGATGGCAGGGCTCACCGCGTGGCAGTTCCTGATCGAGCTCGGACACGATCACCCCTCGCCCTTCCAGGAGGCACGGCACCGCCCGACGGCACTCGACGCCGACACCACAGTG
>NZ_KQ948238.1 GCF_001514035.1 Streptomyces yokosukanensis
ACGGCTGTGTACCCGACGCGAGACGGCCGCGCAGTCCGGGCACATCAACTCCGGTACGACACTGTGGGCTTCGGCCACAACCACCCCGCCCACCTCAGTCAATCGGTCCAGCACCATCCCCACAGCATCCGGGAACAGCACGTCCTTCAACACAGACAGAACCCCCATGACCAGGGAATTTCCGCAGCCAAACATGTTGCCGAGAACGACACGTTCGTGACCGTCACGAAATTCCGCCCAGACCCGTTTTCAAGAATCCCCATCAGCTCCGACCCCGCGCCCGTCGTCTCGGCGATGACCTCGCTCATCACCCGGCCGGTGCCCAGCTCGATGCCCTTCATCAGCGACACGAACACGGTGCGCGGCTCCCAGAGCACGTGCCAGGCTTCCATCAGCGTGCGGGCGTTCTGGGCGGAGACCGCGAGGACGACGATGTCGGCGCCGCGCGCGGCTTCGGCCGGCTCGGACGTGGCCGTCACGTTCGCCGGCAGTTTCACGTCCGGCAGGTAGTCGGGATTGCTGCGGGTCTCGTTGATCGCCTTGGTGAGGGCGGGGCGCCGGCCCCAGAGTGTGACCTCGCATCCGGCGTCGGCGAGGACGAGGGAGAAGGCGGTTCCCCAGGAGCCGGCTCCGTAGACGGCGACACGACGGGACATGATGAATCTCCTTGCATATCGAACCCTCCGCAAGGTCAGGAGGCGTCAGCGAACCGAGGGCTCGGTGGGCATGTTGTCCTCCCGGCCGCCCAACCGTCGCCAGGACGGACTCCCGCCCGCGTACCAGGAGCACCGCGTCACCCAAAGGACACCCCTGGCCAGCCCTCCCACCTACCTGCTGACTCGTAGCTCGGTTCATGGAATCGCGGCCAGAACCAGATTCAGACAGCCCCCATCGTCATCGACCTGGTCTGGCGAGACGGCTACGTCCCCGCAGCTGTCCTCGATCTCTGCCCACCTACGACACGAGCCGCCTTCCACGGGGGGAGGCCAGGCGGCGGCGTCATGTCCGGTACTTCAACCGGCCAGGGCGCCGGTGCGGGCTGCGAATTCACGGACGCCCTCGACCCGGGCCGGCCCGTACAGAAGACCGGCCGTCAGCGCGCGCAGCGCGGGCCGTCGTACCTCCTGTGGGGCCTCCTGCTCGACTCGCCGCAGGGCGTCGAACGTCTGTGGCGCGTCGCCAAGCGCGGTCCACATGCGGGCGATGTCGGTCCACGCCCGGGCCCGCCGCTCTGCTGTCGGCATGCGGTTGATGTCCAGGCGGGCCGCGACGTCGACCCCCTCGTCCGGGGTGCCGAGCGCGTTGAGCACACTGATCTGGTACGCGTCGACCTGGGCGCGGGTGGCCTCGACGGTGAAGAGGCCCGGCACGGCCGGCCTGCGGTCCGCTTGCTGCCCAGCTTCGTCCATCAGGGACAGAGCCGTCGACTTGTCCTTGCCCGTGGCCGCTGAGTAGGCGCCGGTCAGTAGCAGCGTCGTACGGACCGCGGCGGTCTGGTCGTGCGACGGGTCCAGGTCGGCGGCCTCCTTCGTCAGCAGGTTCACTGCGGCGGTGGGGCGGCCCGAGCGGCGCATGGCGATCGCCAGCTGACGCGATGCCTCACCGACGGCGACCGGGATACCACTGGACCTCGCGGCTGCCAGTGCCCGGTCGGCAGCCACCCAAGCCGCGTCCGAGTGCTGCTTCGAGGCGAGTTCGGCGGCCAGCACGTACGAACGGGCCAGTGCCAGATGCGCCTCGTCGCGGGCCCGGCCCTTCGAGACGTCCCGGGTGGCCTCAGCCGCCGCGATCAGCGCGGGCAGCACTTGCTCGAGGCGGGCGTACTGGGTGGCGCAGTAGTCCCGGCGGGCGGCAGCGACCTGTCCGACCAGCAGGGACAGAGGCATCGGCTCTGCCTGCGGCAGCCTGAAGAGCGCCTCGTCCAGATCGACCGGCGCGGCGGCGGAGGCCGGCCCAGTGCCGACGACGGCCGTCGCCCCCGCTGCCACCACCCCCGTCAGCAGTTCCCTACGACGCACCTCGTCCTCCTTGTCCGACCGGCAACCTCCGGCCACCGTAGCGACATTGGTCATGCCGGGTACGGCAGACGCACGCAGCTGCTCGGGGGCGATCCGCAGAAACGCGGCGACCCGCAGCAAGGTCGCGTAGTCGACGCGTAGCTTCCCGTTCTCGATGCGGGAGACCGCCGACGCCGAGTAACCGACCGCAAAGCCGACCTGCGCCTGCGTGTACCCCGCGGCGCAGCGCGCCCCACGTAAGAGGGCACCGATCTCAGCATCCGCACCCATGGGCACCTCCTTGGACCCGGGACGGGGTGGTGCAGAACCTAGCCTCACGGCAGGGGAGTTGGGAGAGCGCGTGGATGCACACCGTGTGCCGGATCCGCACACCGGATGCCGATGCCTTCCTGTCTGCTCCGAACCGCGTGTGCGGGCCGCCATGGTGAAGACTGCGCCCGGCAACAGCCGGGCGTCTCCATGACCGAACCCCCAACGCGTGGCACACCCATGTCGGCGGCCGGTCACCCTCACCGGAGGCATCTATGAAGCTGCTGGTCACCGGCGGAGCCGGGTTCATCGGCTCTCACTTCGTCAAGCGCCTGCTCGACGCCGAGGACGTGGAGCAGGTCACCGTCCTGGACGCCCTTACGTACGCGGGCAACAAGGCGAACCTCGGGGAGGCGTTCCTCAGTCCGAAGCTGGACTTCGTGCCTGGTGACATCTGCGACCGCGACCTGGTCGACACACTCGTCGCCCGCCACACCGCGGTCGTCCACTTCGCCGCCGAGTCCCACGTGGACCGCTCGTTCACCACCGCTGGCATGTTCGTGACCACGAACGTCGTCGGTACCCAAACCCTCGCCGACGCGGCCATGCGGCACGGCGTCGAGCGGTTCGTGCACGTCTCCACGGACGAGGTATACGGGCCGCTCGTGAACGGCGAGGCCACCGAGGACTACCCACTGCGCCCGACGGTCCCGTACGCCGCGTCCAAGGCGGCCAGCGACCTCGTGGCGCTCAGCTACTGGCACACCTACGGAGCACCGGTCTGCGTCACCCGGTCCTCGAACAACTACGGGCCCTGCCAGCACCCCGAGAAGATCATCCCGCTGTTCGTCACAAGGCTGCTGCGCGGCGAGAAGGTCACCCTCCACGACTGCGGCCAGCACGTGCGGAACTGGCTGCACGTCGCCGACAACTGTGCTGGCATTGAACTTGTCCTGCGCCAGGGCGTGCCTGGGGAGGTCTACAACCTCGGCGGCGGCACCGACATGACGAACAAGGAGCTGACCGGCGAGTTGCTGCGGATCTGCGGCGCTGACTGGGACCAGGTCACCTACATCCCGGACCGGCTGTCCAACGACATCCGCTACGCCATGAGCTGGGGCAAGATCGCCGCCCTCGGCTACCGGCCCGCCCATGACTTCCAGGCCGGGCTGGAAGAGACCGCCGCCTGGTACAGCGCCAACACCGACCGGTGGGCGCCGCTGTCGCGTCGCCTGCTTCCCGTCATGCCCGCTGCCCGCAGCGCCTCCCAGGAACTGGAGAGCCAGCATGCCCACTGAGCCGACCGGCCCGTACCGGATTCTCGTGACCGGTGTCGGCGCCAACCCCGGCCTCGGCCTGACCCGCAGCCTCCTTCGCCACGGCCACCACGTCGTCGCGGCCGACTGCAATCCGCTCGCCCCCGGCTTCTTCCTGCCCGACGTAATCGCCCAGGTCATCCCGCGAGCCGACGACCCCGGCTACGGCAGCATCATGCGCGGCCTGTGCCGCGAGCTGAACGTAGACGCGATCGTGATCGGCATCGAGAACGACCTGGTGCCGCTGCTCGAACTGCACCCCCGCCTGGAGGCCGACGGCGTACGCCTGTGGCTGCCCGACGTGGGCTCGGCGCACGACTGCATCGACAAAGCCCGCTTCCACCAGGTCCTGACCCGGCACGGCATCCCGACCGCGCTCACCTGGCGGCTCGAGGACATCGACCAGATCCCCGACGGCACCGAGCTCATCGTCAAGCCGCGCAAGGGCCACGGCGCCCAGGGCTTCCACCTCGTGGACAAACGCGAGCACCTGCCGCTGCTGTGCGACCTGGTTCCCGAGGCCATCATCCAGGAACGCCTCCAGGGCGCCGAGTTCACCGCGGACTGCCTGGTCGACCGCGACAGGCGGGCCTCCGTCATCCTGCGCCGCCGGGACCTGGTGAAGAACGGACTCGCCGCCGTCTCCACCACCTTCGAGAACGACGCCGTACGCGACCTGGTCGTGGACACGCTGCGGGCCGTCCGCGCCGCCGGCCTGTGCTGCGTCCAGGGCTTCGTCACCGACGACGCCCGGATCACGATCACCGAGCTGAACGTGCGGGTCGCCGGTGGGTTCGCCCTCACCGAGGCCGCCGGCGCGGACCTCGTCGGTCAGATGGTGCGCGGCCTGTTCGGCCAGCCCGTCGACCACGACAGTCTCACCTACCGGCCCGGCATGTTCCTGGCCAGCTGCGTCGAGACCCTGCACGTCGGCGACGCCGCCGAACTCTCCGTCCTCCTCGCATCGAACGGAGCCCCGGCATGACATCGACAGCAGCGACGCCCGGCGCCTCACGCAACGCCTCGCCGTACCTGTATGGCGAGGAGGCCGTCGCGGTCTCCCGGGTGCTGGAGACCGGCCAGTACGGGCACACCGACGTAACCGAGGAGTTCGAGCGCCGCATCGCCGAGTTCCTGGGCGTCCCAGACGCCGTCGCCGTCATGTCCGGCACCGCGGCCCTCCACGCCGCGCTGCTCGCCGCGGAGGTTGGCCCCGGCCACGAGGTGGTCGTGCCGTCCATGACGTTCTGCGCGACCGCCCAGGTGATCCTCGCCGTCGGCGCCACCCCCAGGTTCGTGGACATCGACCCGGCGACGCTGTGCGTGACCGACCAGCTCGTCCTGGACGCCGTCACCGACCGCACGCGCGCAGTCATGCCGGTCCTGTTCGGCGGCCGGGCTGTCGACCTCTGCCGCGTCCGCAAGGAACTGGCCGCGCGGAACGTCAGCATCATCGAGGACGCCGCGCACGCCTTCGGCTCCCGCTACGACTCCCGCCGTGTCGGAGCGACCGGAGACCTGACCTGCTTCAGCTTCGGCCCGATCAAGAACCTCACCTGCGGCCAGGGCGGCATCGTCGTCCCCCGCACCCGAACCGAGGCCGACACGGTCCGCCGGATCAGGCTGCTCGGCGTCGTCCAGTCCCAGGCCGAACGCGCCCAGGCCACCAGCTACCACGTATCCAGCTTCGGCCTGCGGTACCAGATGTCCAGCATCAACGCCGCGATCGGCCTGGCCCAGCTCCCTCACTTCGAGAAGGCCAAGACCACCCGCCGCATCCTGTGGCGCGCCTACCGACGCGCCCTCGCCCCGCTGGACCGAGTGACCCTGGTCGACGTCGACCCCGACCGGTCGGTGCCGCACCTGTGCCAGGTCCGTGTGCCCAGGCGCGACAAGGTGTTCGCGCAGATGCAGGCCCGGGGTATCGGAGTCGGCGTCCACTACCCGCCCAACCATCTCCAGCCGGCGTTCGCCCAGTGGCGGCGAGTCCTGCCCGCCACCGAGCAGGTCGCCGGGGAGATCCTGACACTGCCGTTCCACCAGCATCTGACCGAGACCGACATCGACCAGGTCGTCACCACCCTCGGCCAGGTCCTCCAGACCGTGGGAGCAGCATCATGCGCAAGGTCCTGACCGTCTGCCTCGGTAACTACTGCCGCAGCCCGTTCGCCGCGCTCGCCCTGGCCCACCGAGGCGGCGCCGAGCTGGATGTCCGCTCGGCCGGGCTGATCGGGAAGTGGGAAGGCGAGCCCGCCAACGAGTCGATGATCAGCGCGGCTCGGCGGCTCGGCTTCGACCTCACCGCCCACCGCGCGCGGCAGCTCACCCTGGATGCGATGGACTGGGCCGACAGCGTCCTCGCGATGGATGCCTCCGTGCTTGACGTCCTTCGAGAGATCTGCGGCGAAGCCGTTCAGCCCAAGCTCGGCCTGTACCTCGGCGACCGCGACGTCCCCGACCCCATGGGCAAGGACCAAGAGGCGTTCAACGCGTGCGCCATCCTCATCGAGGCCGGGACGGCGCTCCACATCAGCTGAGCCCCGGTCAGCCGGACACGGCGGCGGACAGGATCTCATCCACCAGCCTGTCGGCCGCGTCCGGACGGCCGTACGCACGAGCCCGCTCCGCCATCGTCTCCCGCAGGCGGGCATCGGCCAGGAGCGGGCCCAACGCGTTCCGTACCTGGTCCGCCGTCACCTCGCCTTCGAGCGTGACCGCGGCCCCGGCCCCTTGCAGATGACGCGCGTTGTGCGCCTGCTCGTTGCCCGCCGACGACGCCAACGGCACGAACACCGCGGGCTTGCCCAGCGCCGTCAGCTCCGCCAAGGTCCCCGCACCACTGCGCGAGATCACCACATCGGCCAGCGCAAGCACGTCCGGCAGCTCCGCGCCGACGAACCCAGCCAGGTAGTACCGGCCCGCCAGCTCGGCGGGCAGCCCGGCCGCACGCGCCCGCAGGCCCTCCTCGTTGGCCGGACCGCACTGGTGCACCACGTTCGCCTGTTGCAGCAGCCACGGCAGCACCCCGCCCACCAGCTCGTTGATCTGCTGCGAACCCTGCGCACCACCCGTGACGTACACCGTCGGCAGCTGCCGGTCGAAACCCCACAGCCCCAACGCCTCGACGGCCTTGTCCGCGTGTCCGGACAGGACTTCCGGCCGCACCGGGTTGCCCGTCACCACGGCAGCCTGCCGCGCCGACTCCGACAGCATCTGCAGCGTCGACTCCGACGACACACAGATCCGCGCAGCCGCCGACGCCAGCTTCCGGTTCGCCAGCCCGAGTCGCACCGTCTGCTCGTGCAGCACCAGCGGACGGTGACACATCCGAGCTGCCAGACCGGCCGGCACCGCGACATAGCCGCCCGTGGCGAGCACCACATCCGGCCGGAACTGCTCGATAGCCCTGCGCGCCTGGAGGACACCGAGCGGCACCCGTGCCATGTCCTTGACGTTCGCGGGCGACACCAGCTTGATCGGGTTCTTCGAGCGGCGGATCTTGCCCGTCACCACGCTGGTGAACGCAATGCCCTCGGCCGGCGCCACGCGCGCCTCCAAGCCCTCTGCCGTCCCGATCCACAAAGTCTCCAGCGCCCGCCCCTCAGCAGCGAGCCGAGCCTGGAGAGTGCGCACCGCGGTGAGCGCGGGATACGTGTGTCCACCGGTCCCGCCGCCCGTGACGACGAGACGGAATGGGGCGCTGTTCATCGGGACTGCTCCAAGTTCCGGCGGAGATCAGACGAGCCGCCACAGTAGCGGCTGAGGGACGCTCTTTCGGCCGCCGCGCGTGAATCCACGTCACGCGCCCGCCGTGGGGCCCCAGGGCCCGCGGCTCGATGGCGTCACGGTAGGCGACAGATGCCACCCTCGACCCCGCGGCCCGACTCGCCGGCCGCAAGGTCTGCCTGATGGGTCAGACCCGCCGCACGGGCGCAGCCGAGACGGTATAGACCAGCACCGCTTCGTGGTCGCTCATGGTCAAGGGCCGGCGACCGTGGAGATGGACGACACGGCTGCCTCCTCCACCACGTGCGCGCAGGTCAACGACCTGCCAGGGCTCCTCGTCAAGACAGAGCCATTGGTTGATGCGCAGTTCCCGCGCCGGTATGGGCTGAGGAGCGCTGAGCCTGGTGCCGTCCAGCAGGGTGTGTATCCGCGGGGTGCGCGGCTCGGGCTGTACCGGCCTCGTGTAGTAGCTCATCGGAAGTCTTCCTTCTGGTCTGCCGCCGGTCGGCGGGCGATGGGGGGGAGGCTGCTCACGCCGCCAGGGGGATGCGCGGTTCGGGCGCGGGCGTGTTCTCGTCGTCTCCGCCACGTCGGCACCACGGACACCACCAGGCGAGCCGGTTGTGCATCCGGGTGGCCCATAGGTCGGTCGTCACCCAGGCGAAGCCCGCCGTGGCCAGGGCCGGACCCCATGCAGCCGGCGCGAGCATGGGCCCGATGACCAGGGCCCAGAAGATGGCCTCGCTCACGCGGTGGCGCCGCTGGGTGCCGCGGGTGATGTGGTCCCACGCCAGCAGGGGCCGACGGCGCCGAGCCCTGGCCTCGACGTCCTCGGGCAGTTGCCCGCAGCGCTCGCACAGTGTTCCCTGCTCGTGGGCCTGGGCGAGGAACGTGCCAGCGGCGATCGCCGTCAGAGCGGTTAAGCGCACCGCTCGGCCCTGCCAGTTGTGCGACGGCGGCAGAGCCCACATGGCCGCGGTGTAGGCGCCGAGAGCTGCCGTGATCAGCGGCAGACCGTAGTGGCGGATCCTCCAGTTGCCGCCGAACGGCACGCGGATCGTCAGATTCACAGTTCACTTCTCCTTCGTTCTCCCCGCTGGCTGGGTGCTGCTGCCGCTGTCAGCGGGGGCAGGGGGGAGGGCCCCAGCACGGGCGCGCCGGGGCTCTCCGAGCCGTTGACCGCCTGCGACGGGGGCGCCTGCGGGCAACGGCGGTCAAGGGACGGCTGCGTGCCAGCTGTTCAGCGCCCGTGCCGTCGCGGGGCCGGGCAGTGGTGTTCACACGGCGGCCTGGTGACGGGGAAGGCGGACGGGGGCGGGGACGTCGAGGTGCAGATGCACGGTGATCTCGTGCAGGGAGCCGTCGGTATCCCTCACCTCCAGGTCGAGCCGGCCGCCCTCGGTCAGCACGTGCTCCGGTTGCACGGGGTGGGCTTGTCGCACGTCGCGTACGTATGCGTCGACCTGGGCTTGTGTCGCCATGAGCTGGGTGGCGATCTTGCGAACACGCTCTATGGCCCACTCCACCGCGTCCTCGCTTCCGCGCACGGTGGCGACGGCGCCGGGGACACGGCGGGCGGCGCCCTGGCCGTCGTCGAAGACGGCGGTGTGCTCGCACCGATAGCTGCGGACGCGTACGGGGGCTCGGTGCTGGCTCACTCCGCTCCTCCGGATGCCGATGCGCAGGGTGCCGTCGACACGGCGGAGGGTTCGGGGAAACGGACCACCGCCCACACCATCGAGCGCTGGGTGCCGTAGACCCGGTGCCCCCATACGTCGACGTAGGCGTCGACCACCGCGAGCCCCCGGCCGCCCTCCGCGTCCTGATCCGGCAGGCTCGCCGTCAACCGCTTGGATGTCGCCGGGCCAATCACCGCGACCCTGACCGCGCGCGACTCGTGGGCTACCAGTACCGCGACCCGGTCCGGCTGGGCCGGGTGCACCGTCGCGTTGGTCACCAGTTCGGAGACGATCACGAGTAAGTCGGCACTCGCCTGCGGCGGTACCCGCCATGCCGTCAGGATCTGTAGTACCTCGGCGCGAGCGCGGCCCGGCGCGGCGAACGTGGTGCCGTCCAAGTCGACCATCCGGCGGCGACCTACGCGGCGCACGACGAGCGGAGTCTCCGGGTACGCGGGGGGTGGATCCAGGTCGTCGGCGTGCGCTGTGCGCATGGCACGACCTCCTCTGTGGGGGATCGGTGAGCGAGCATCAGTCGACGAACCTCGCGGTGCGTGAGCACCGGTCGGCGAAGGCGCGGCGATGGAGGGAGGCCACGGCAGGTGCTGCCCTCGCCTTGGCTCAGTGGCTCCGAAGCGTGTGGACCAACGCGACACCGAAGGCGAGGACCACGAGGCCGGCCAGCGCGATCGTGATGACCGCTTCGGTTATCCAGGTCCGCAGCGGAGGCTTCGGTGATGCCATAAGCGGCGGCCTCCTTGAGCGTTGAACGGTGCAGACGGTCCTGCCGTCGGCGGACGGCGCCCTGTGCCTGTCCGTCACGAGGCCTCCCAGGTGCCGCGTTTGGCGATCAGCTCGACGGCCGCCCACGTGGTGGGCCACGGCTCGGCGAAGGTGGCGCCGTACTGGGCGCGAAGGTAGGGGACGCCGTCGCGTACGTCGGTGAGCACGGCTTGACAGCCCCGGGAGGTGTCGCGGACGAGGTCCCCCACCCCGGCCGTGCGGGGCACTGTTGCGCCGGTCACCGCGTACTCTCCTGCGCCGTCTCGCTCTGCGCCCGGCGACGGCGGCGCCGCTGGACAGCGTCGATCGCATGCGCGCTGCCCTCACCGTCCTCGACCCGTTCCCGGTACTCCGCCCAATCACGGGCGGTCCAGTTGTCCAGACCGGCCGGGAAGTCGTCGGCGCCGGTCACTGGCCCGCGTCCACGGCCGGGACGCCGTACATGCCGGCGCACAGGGGGCAGGCGCGCAAGTCCGCGCCGTCCGTGCCCAGCCGGACAGGGAACCGGGAGTCGGGGGTGCCGCTGCACCAGCAGCAGGAGCGGCCCGTGCGCTGGTGGTCGCTCAGCCGGTCCAGGTGCAGCGCGGGAGCGTCCACCAGGGCGCCGGGGCGGGGGGTTGTGCCGCGAGTGGTCATCGTCAGGTCCCGTCGTTGTCGATCGTGGCCGCCGGTCCCCTCCGGGGGACGAGGACCGGCGGCCCGTCACGGCCGTCCGCACGGGGGAGGCGAGCGGCCTGCACATAGACAACGCCCTTTCATTGCAAGGGGGTGAGGGGAAAGCGGACCTATCGCAATGTGCCCCCTAGGGGATTTTGACCATCCATTTACCTGACTCCACGATTTCGGAGCGCTACGGTGCGTGCATGGACACCACGCTCAACACGGCATTAGTGGCGTGGATGGACGACAACGGGCACACCGCCAAAAGCCTGGCCGAGGCGCTGAACGCAGCCCTTGAACGGCTCACGGGAACGCGCGGACGGTATGACGACCGCATGGTCCGAGACTGGCGATCGGGGCGTGTCAAGTCGCCCAACGCAGCCACGCGCAAGGCGTTTGAGGACGTCTCGGGTCTGCCCGCGACCGCTTTAGGGTTCGTGCCTCGAGGCCGGACTCGGTCCACCCCAGCCGCACCACAGGAGGACCCTGACGACATGAAGCGCCGTTCCCTCGTCGGCGGCATCGCCGCCGCAGCCGCCGCAGCCGCCGCCCCCGGCACCGCCGGGCCCCGCCGTATCGGAATGACTGACGTGGCACGTCTACAGGGCGAGTTCGCCGAGGTCATCGCGAGCGACCACCGCCACGGTGGACAACGCACCATTGAGCAGCGTGCCGCCGACCTCGCCGACGAGGCACTGAACTTGCAGAACTCCGGGAGTGCCACCCAGCGCGTACGCAGCAACCTCTACGCAGCCGCAGCCGCCTTCCGCTCCTCCGCGATGTGGGCCGCGATCGACGGGCGCCGCTACAACCACGCCATCACACACATGCGCGAGGCGCAGGCCCTCGCCGAGATGTCCGGGGACCAGGAGATCAAGTTTCGTATTTGGTCCCATGCCGGGACGATGTACCGGCACATGGGACGGTCGGCGGACGCCCTTGCCGCAAACGACGTCGCCCGGAACCTCCACGTGACCCGCAGGGATCCGCTGTTCGCGAGCCTCGGGCTGGCGCGTCAGGGCGCCATCTACGGGGCCGCCCACGACCCCACTGGCGCCCGCCGTTCCTTCGACCAGGCTCAGGATGCCATGGACCGCGCCGCCCCAGGCGCCCAGCGGCCCATGTGGCTGCTCGCGTTCTACGACCGGGCTGAACTGGACTCCCTCGCCCTCTCGGCGTACCTAGCCCTCGGCGATCACCCATCGGCCGAGTACCACGCTCACCGGTCCCTGTCGGGGCTAAGGCCCTACATGGTCCGGTCCCGAGCCATCACCACAGCCCGGCTCGCACACGCCCAACTCGCACAGGGCGACGCCGACGCCGCCACGGCGACCGCGATGAAGGTCCCGGCAGACGCCGCTACCCAACACGCCCGCGTCTCCCGCATGCTGATGGAATTCGGCGCCGCGCTCCGAGCGACGGCGCCGGGCAACTCCACCGTGCAGACCTGGACCGAGCACGCCGCCACCTGGAGGACCACGGCATGACCACGGCACCCGCAGTCGAACTCCGACAGTTCACCGACCTCGACCCTGCCCGCGGTGACCTACTCGACGTGTACGCCGAGGTCCGTGCCCCGCTCCTCCACATGCCGAACTACGCCGTCATGGCGTTCGGTGAGCGCCTGGACCGGCACGGCATCGAGCCGGGGTTCGTGGCCGTCCTCGCGTACACGGGCGGACAGCCGGTCGGGTACGCGTACGGGAACACAATCAGGCACGGTGACCGGTACTGGCAACGCACCAGCCCTGTGCCAGCGGCGATGTATACCCAGCATCCAGCCCTAGCCATCAAGGAGATTGGGGTACGGCCGACCTGGCGGAAGACCGGTACGTCACGGCTCATGCATGACGCCCTTCTCGCCGAGCGCACCGAGCCCTACGTGACGCTCATGGTGAACTCGGCGGCCGGTGATGGGAAGGTTCGCGCTCTGTACCAGTCATGGGGGTACGAGGACATCGGTCACAGCCAGCCGTCGGCAGCCTCGCCAGTTCTCACAGTGATGATCCGCACCACGTGCTGACCGGCGCGCATTCGGCGGACCGCTCCGATCTTGGGGCGGGCCTCCACCTCCGCCAGCTGCTCACTGCAGCGCGGAGCCCATCAGCAGCCCCAGGAAGGTGCCGCCGAGGAGGAATGGGCCGAAGGGCATGGTGGTCGTTCGGCTGGCTCGGCGCGTGAGGAGGAGGGCGACGCCGTACACCGCGCCGAGCAGGTATCCGGCGAAGGTGCCGACGAGGAGGACGACCCAGCCGTACCAGCCCAACATGGCACCCACCGCGAGGCTGAGTTTCACATCGCCGAAGCCAATGCCGCTGGGGAGCAGGAAGACTGCAAAGTGACAGGCGGCCAGGACGAGGGAGCCGAGCACGGCGGTGGTCCAGCGGCCGCCCGCATTCGGGAGTGCTGCGGCCACGCCGAGCAGGGCCAGTGCGGTCGCGGCGAGCGGCAGCGTCAGGATGTCCGGCAGCCGGTGCACGGCGAGGTCGACGGCGGCCAGGAGGATGGCGACCGGCGCGAGCAGGAGCCAGACGACGAGTTCAGGCCGGTTGCCGGTGGTGAAGGCGAGTGCGGCGCAGGCGAGTGCGGTGATCACGGCCAAGAACGGGGCGTTCAGACCGTAGGTGGTTCCGTCGGAGCACCGGGCGCGTCCGATCCATCCCCGGGCGGGGCCGGCGATCGGGTGCCCGGCGGGACACGCTGCGCGCCATGGCTCGTCGGGCGTCACGGAGAGCCGGTAGGCAGCCCTTGGTATGAGCAGGCCGGTGCGCCCGCCCCACAGGGCAGCGGCACCGGTGATCAGCAGGTTTCCCACCGGGCTGACCTTAATACGTGCCGTCGCGGTACCTGGTCTTGGCACTCACGGCAAGGCGCAGAGGGACTCGTGCCGGGAATACCGCCGAGCCGACCCGGTTACGCACCGTCCTTCTCTCCCTTGATGAGAGTCAGTGGCGGGGCTTCCCGGACAAAGTCACCTCGTTCCAGGGCTGCGTCCGTCCAGGAACCAGTCAGTTTCAGGAGCCGGTCGAGGGCGTGGTCATAAGGTGGCGCAGTGCCGGGGACGAGTGGCTGAAGAATGGCCGCGGCGAAGCGTACGGCGTGCATCGCGGCGGTGGCATGGGCGTCAACGGCGTCGTCTTCCAGGCGCCGTCGAGTGTCCAGGTCCGCCGCCAGGGCGAGCAGGGTGCGGTACGTCTCGTCGTAGGAGCGGGTCACGGCGGTGTCCTCCCGGTCACGCGCTCCGGCTCATGATCGAGTCGAAGATGCGTTCCGTTTCGGGTTCCATGCTGACAGCCAAGCCCTTGTTGATGGCGAGGAGCGTGTTGTAAGCGCTGGTGACGCCGTCACGGTTGCCGGCCTGGTCTTCGATCAGCATCCAGTCCTGATAGAGGAGTTCGGCGCTGTCGTCTACGTCAAGGCCGATGCGGACCGCGCGGCGGGCGGCATCGAGGTCGGGCCGGGGGGCGCCGCGGTGCCAGGCGGCCAGGGTGTGAGCGACGTCGGTGATGCGTACGAGCATCTCCTGGATGCGAGCTGCCGCCCACATAGGCTCGGTGTCCGCGAAGGGGCGTCCGCGGACCATGCCGAGAGCCACTTCCAGGTCGGCGATGCCGGCGGTCGGGCCCTTGGCGAGGCCGCGTTCCGCGCGCTGCTGGAAGGTGGTCCAGTCGCAGCGGACCTTGGGCGAGAGGCGGTAGATGCCGCTGCGGTCGCGTGGGAGGTAGAGGTTGCTGTCGGCGTCGTGGCCGAGGCGGTTGCGCAGCTCGCTGATGCGGGCCTGAACCGTGGGCTTCGACCAGGGTTTGCGCGGGTCCATGGCCTCGCGCACGGCATCGCTGCTGGTGCCGGGCTTGAAGTACAGCAGGGCGGCGAGCAGGGCGAGTTTGAAGCCGTGGCCGGAGGCCTCGATGCCGGTGACGGCGACCGGTCCGAGGACCATGATCTCCGGTGTGTGCAGGTCGACGGCATCCGCGGATTCCTCCTCGGTGACGGCCGTGACGGACTCGTAGGAGGCGGAAGGAGCGATTTCCGCGACGCCGTCGCTGTCGGGGGCCTGTGCTGGCACGGCGGTCAGGACGCGTACCGAGTCGCCGGCCGGTCGCGCCTCGGCGGCTCCGGCCAGTGCGGCGAAGGGTGTGTCGGGTACGGCGGTCGGTCCGGCGAAGGCGGCCACGGGCGTCTCGGGCTTGTCCAGCGAGACGGGCGGCACGAGGGTCCAGGGTCCCTCGGCGGGGCGGGCCGGTTCCTGTGCTGTGTGGAGCACGTCGACGAACTCGCGGTACTCCTCTTCGGTCAGGGACTGGGTGATCAGATCGCTGTCCAGGACGTCGAGGTGCTGGGGGGTGTCAGTACCGACGGTCAGGCGTACGGCGTCGGGGAAGGCGCCGATGGCGTCCTTGGCCGGGAGCACCAGGGCGACGGGAACGTTGTGGGCCGTGGCGAGCGCTTCGGCGAGCTGGTGGGCGTCACTTTCGCGTGCCTGGGCGGCGCAGATCAGGAGCCAGGGCAGCGGGGGCATGTCCTCGTCCTCGTCGCGCTGGTGGTGCTCGAGGAGGAGTTCACCGAGGTCGCTCTGGGCGGCGCCGAGGTGGGGGACGACGCGTAGGCGGCCTTGGGGCAGGAGGGCGGGCAGTTCGTCGCCCAGGCCGATGGTGAGGATCTCCGCGTGGTCGCTCCAGGTGCTGGTGGCGGCTTCCAGGGCGATGATGCGGGCGGTGTCACGCACGGCGTCGTCGTCTCCGTCGAGCAGCAGGACGCGCACAGCAGGCAGGTTGAGGAGCAGGTGGTTGCCGTCGAGGTCGGTGCCGAGGGTGACCAGGCCGGGAAAGGGGGCCGGCAGGTTGTGCAGCGTCTCGTCGTCGAGGAAGTCGCGGGACGTCAGCGTCCATCGCCCGGCGTCGGCTGCGGTGAAGGGGGCCAGGGCGTCGTCGTCGGTGTCGGCGGTGAGGAGGAGTTCGACAGTACGGGCGGTGACGCGGGCGCCACGGATCGCAGGTAGGGGGCGGCCCTGCTGCTCGGCTTGGCGGGCCAGGGCTCGCAGGGCGCCGTCGAGCAGGTCGACGCTGGCCGGTTCGGCGCTGGCGTCCAGCGCCTTCTCAAGGCTGGTGGGTTCAGCCGCGATGGCGATCGTCTCGCCGGGGCGTCGGCGGCGGCGCTGGAGCAGACGCTTGACGCTCACGGTGACGAGCAGGCAGCCCGCGAGCAGCATCCCGATTCCGGCTCCTTCCCGCACGCCGATGACCGGGCCGTCGTTCCCGTCGGCGGGTTCAGCTGTGGGCGAGGGCGTGGTCTCTGCGGTCTTCGAGGGTGCCGAGGAGGAAGCCGTCGGGGCCGGTTCGTGCTGCTGGGCGGAGGCCGAAGGTGATGGCGCGGGCGCCGTGGGCGTAGGCATGGCCGTGTGTGCGCTGGAGGCGGAAGGGGCGGGCACCGCTGGCGCGGTCGCGCGCTGGTCGTGCTCGGGCTTGGCGCTCTGACCTGGCTCGGTGGTTTCCGTGCCCGCGTTGGAGGCCGGTGCAGGCGCGTCCGCTTTCCCGTCGTGATCGGCGTGGCCGGAGGAGCGCTCGTCGTGGCCTGTGCTGTCGCCCGGTGACTTGGAGCCGTGGTGGTCCGGGTGGGTGGGCGCCGGGGCGGCGGGGGCACTCGCGTGGGGGATGTCGAGTTTCAGGCCCGGGCGGATCTCGTCCGGGTCGGTGAGGGTGGTGCCGCCGGGCTGCGGAGCACCGCGGTTCTCCTCGAAGATCTGCGTGTACTTGCTGCCGTCGCCCAGCTGGTTCTCGGCGATGTCCCAGAGGTTGTCGCCGGTGCGCACGGTGTAGGAGGTGGCGACGGAGTCGGCCGGCTGGGTGTGGGTGGTCTGCATGGTAGGCCCGTTGGTCGGTTCGTCGGGCAAGCGCAGGATCCATCCCGGCTGGATCGGGGCGCTGGCGTGGAAGATCGTGCCGTCGGCCATGGTGTGGCCCTCGTTGGCATCAGCGATCTTCGTGTAGAACTCGCCATGGCCGTAGAGCTGTTCGGCGATGCTCCACAGGCTCTCCGCGGGACGCATGTCTCGGACGGTGTAGGTCCGCTGCGTCTGGTCAGCGCTGGCGGTCTGCTGGGCGGGGATCGTTTGCTGGGCCGGTGCGTGGACGGTGGCCTGGGCCGTAGCGCCGGGGACGTGGCTGGCCGAGGCGGTGACGCTGGCGGAGGCCGGGGCGGCGGAGGCGAGGGTGCCGGTGGTGAACAGCAGCATGATGCCGCCGACCAGGATGGCGGCGGCGCGTTGGCTGACGCCGAGGCCGGGCAGGCTCGGGGTGCTGCGGCCGCGGAGCTGGGCGGGGATCTCCAGCAGGAGGGACAGCATGAAGGTGGCCCAGGCGGCCCATCCGACGAGGCAGAGGGCCAGCATGAAGGCGCTGCCGGTGTCCTGGCGGGTGAGCAGGTGGGTGAAGGCGTCGACGCCCGAGTCCCAGACCGCCGTGGTGGCTGCCAGGAGCAGCCAGGGCAGGCCGGCTACCAGGGCGCACAGGACGAGGGCGGATGCCAGGGCGCGCAGGATGCGCAGCGTGCGTGATCCGGTGGGCGCGGTGGAGCGGGATCGGGTCGTGGGCATCCGGTGTCAGTCCTTCTCGGGGTGGGTGATCCCGTGCAGCAGTGAGGCGGAGCTGGTGGCGTGGACGGTCCACGTCTTGGGGGCGAAGCGGCCGGTGTAGGTGTCGGTGACCTGCACGGTGATCCGGTGGCCGTCGCCGCTGACGGTCACGGTGCCGGTGACGCCGGCTCTGTTGAGGTAGGTGCGGGCGGCTGCGGCGGCGTTCTGGGGGTCGGCGACGACCGCCTGGCCGGTGATGGCCTCGGCGGGGTCGATGGCCTGGGCTGCGGCGCGTGCGGCTTCGGTGGCGATGCCATCGGCGCGTTCGTGGGCGCGGGTGACACCAAAGCTGTCGACGGCGAACAGACCGCCGACGAACAGCAGGGGGACAGCGATGATGGCGACGAAGATGGAGATGCCGCCGCGGTCATCGCCCCAGTTCCGCCGTGGGGTGCGCTGTGTGCTGGTCATCCGCGAGTCCTAAAGGCGTCAACGACCGAGGTGAAGGAACTGCTGACGGTGCGCACTCCGGGGCCGCCGTCGAGGAAGAACAGGTCGCCGAGGGGGACGGTGCAGGAGACGCGCACGGTGACGGAGGAGATCTGTCCGATCGGTGCGGCCAGCCCGCTGGTGTTGGCGCTGACGCTGGTGGCGGAGCAGCTCTGATTTTGAGAGGCGAGCGAGTCCGCGGCCGCCTGCTGGGCGGCGGCCTGTCCCGCGCCGGGATTGCGCTCCAGTGAAGCGGCGCGGGCTGCTGCTTGAGCGGCGGCGTCGGTCTTCTGTCCGGCTATGGACAGCCTGGCGCCGGCGATGAAGACCAGGGCGAGCGCGAGCAGGAGGGGCATGACGATAACCGCCTCGATGGCGATGTCGCCGCGGTCCCGGTGGGCCCCTCGGAGGATCGTGCGCATCAACGGCCTCCCTGGGCGGCGGTCGTCCACCGTTCAACTGGCCCGGACACGGTGGCGCTGACGTCCCACCCGGACATGCCGGGGATCAGAGAGATGGCCTGTCCCTGGACGCGGATGCGGATGCGCTGTGGGGTGCTGCCGTCGGTGGAGATGCGCGGGCCGGTGAGGATGTTGCCGCCCAGAGCGTCCACCGCGGACTGCGCCTTGGCGGCACCGTCCGACGCCCCTGCCTCGTACATCCGGCCGGCCGACACGCCTTCCCGGGCAGCGGTGAGGGCGACGTTGCGGGCATAGGCCCACAGGAAGCCCTGCACAGCTGCGAGCATCAGCAGAATGACGAACGGGAAGACGATGGCCACCTGGACCGGGGAGGATCCCCGGTCGTGTTCGTGGCGCGGCAGCACTCTGTTCATGGGTGTGGTCGTCAGCCGCCGAGGTTGACGCTGCCGAGCTTGTCGTTGGCCTTGGCGTACAGAGCTGCCAGGCCGCCGGCGATGAGCAGGGCGCCCACGATCATGGCGACGACGATGATGACAGTCGGGACCGGGCCGTCGCCACGGTCGCCGCGCTCCTTGATCTCGGTCTTGGCCTCGTCCAGGCGAGCCAGAAGTGCAGCAGTGTGCAAAGTCGCGGCCGTGTGGGCCTTCACCAGTAGGTTCTTCATGAGGGGTCCCCCCTTGGGAGTTTTGGGGTGCGCGCCAAGTCGGTGCGCGGTCGTCAGATGGAGAAGACATTCAAGATCGCCGGGAAGGCGAGCGCGACCATGACGATCACGGCGAGGAGGGCTGCAGGGATGTGCAGCTTCTCGCTGTCGGCGTTGGCCTTGGAGGCTTCCTGAGTGAGCAGTTCGTTGGTCAGGCTCTTGGCGCGATTGCGGAGGGTGTCGTAGATGCTGGCGCCATCGTCGGCGGACAGGCGCATGATGTCGGCGACGTCGTTCAGGACGGTCAGGTTGAGCTGGGTGCCCAGGTCGTCCAGGGCCTGCCAGGGCGAGGATTTCTCCGTGCGGGCACGCAACAGGGCTTCCTGGATGCGGACGAAGGCCCAGCCGCGGCCGACGCGGGCGGCGTCCTCCAGGGCCTGGTCGGCTGCCTTGCCGGAGGCCATGCGGGTGGCGACCAGTCGCATCCAGGCGGCTGCTCCGTAGGCGAACTCGGTGCGGGCCTTGGCCGCTTCGCTGACGGCCCACCAGTCGGGCACGAACCACAGCACCACAGCGAAGGCCAGGCCCAACCCGGTAGGGATGAGCAGCGGCACGGACAGACCCATCAGCGTCCAGCCGACCACGAGGGCAACAGGGGCGAGCAGGCCGAGCAGGGCGAGGGAGACCTTGTTGACGACGAACTGCTCCAGGCTCTGGCTCAGCAGGTCCAGGTCGGTGCGCGGCAGGGTGCCGGGCAGTCGCTCCGCCAGGCGTCCCGCCCATGCCGTGGAGGGGTTCGGCCGCTGCGAGCGGTCTCCCGGGGTCGGAGCGGGCGGGTCCAGGCGGCGTAGGGTGGGGCCGAGTTTGGGAGCGGAGGGCACCAGTTCGCGCACCACCAGTGCCACGCCGGCCCCCGCAAGGCCGCCGCAGACAACCAGCGCGGTCATGCTCATCCGACGAACTCCTCGAAGGCCGGCTCGGTTTGTTGCTTGACCCGGCTGCGCGGGTCGATGATCAAAAAGCGGGGCACCGGGCGGTGGCTGGCCAGGCGGCGGGTCCACCACAGCACCCCGGCGAACGCGGCGCCCAGGAGGGCAAGGACGAGCTGGCCGAGCAGAGTGCCGTAGGGGGCGGTGTAAGCAACGAGGAACCCGCCCAGGACCAAGCACAGGCTGATGATCGTCATGCTGCGCACAGCACTGCGGGACTTGGCCCGCTCCGACTCGATCTTGCGGCGCTGGACAACCTCTTCACGAATGGAAGCGGACACGTCCTCAAGGTCCGCGGCCAGGCCCGGGCCCGGGTCCACCGCGCACAGCATCAGCGCGGCGACCACCTTGTCGGCGGTGACGTCGTCGAGCCGGTCCGCGAAGTCCCTGAGCGCGTCGACCGGCAACCAGCCGGCCTTCAGCTTGTCGGCGAGCTCGGCGACTTCGTCCTCAATCGCTGCAGGCGGGTTCTTCCGGCTGGTGGTCAACGCCTGTTCCAGGGCAAGCCCAAGGCGCAGGATCTCCGACAGGCGCTGAGTCCAGTCGGCCAGCGCCTCCAGCTTGGCGATCCGTCCCTTGACCGTGTCAGCCGGGGACACCAGCCACGGCACGCCGATCACCGCTGCACCGAGCAGGAGCGCAGCCACAAACACCCCGCTGACCAGCCACACCCCAGCCGTGGTGACCACGGCAGCAATGACGAACATCCGGCGGCGGGCGATGCGCCGGTGGGCGTCCGGGCCGCCCGACCACTGCGCCTGCCAGCGGGCGATGCGCCCCTGCCCGGCGGGCACGGTGGTGCCGATGGCGGCCACGGTCGCGGCGACCAGCCCGCCGGCGAGCAGGGCGCCGCACAGCGTCCACCACAGCGCGGACATCATGCTCCCACCCCCTGCCAGGCGGCCGGCTGATCCAGCAGGTGGCTGGAGAACCCAGCCAGTTCGAGGCGGCGCCGAGACCGGGGGGACAGCGGCGCGGCGGGCACCGCACGCAGATCCCACTCGGAAGCGGGCTTGAAGATCTCGTTATAGGCGGGCCGGCCGTTCTCCCCGATACCGGTGATCTCCCACACGTGGCTGACCATGCGGCGCGGGATCGGGCCGGATTCGTCGACCGACAGGAACACCACGAAATGCAGGCCATTGGCGATCTGCCGGTAGGCGAGCTGCTCGGAGAAGTTGCCGCGCGCGAGCAGGTACAGCTCGGCGATGCGGTCGAAGACCACGTGCGGCTCGCTGGCGTGCATCGTGCACATGCTGCCGGGCCGGTCGCTGGTGAGGGCCTGCATCATCGCGGTCACCTCGGGCCCGCGGACCTCGCCGACCACGACCCGCTTCAAGCTCATCCGCTTGGCCCGGTACATCAGGTCGAGCAGGGTGATCTCGCCGACCGAGCGTCCGTCCACACGCTCGCCGTTGGACTCACGGGCCTCCATCGGCACCACCTGGGAGTGGAACCCGTTCTTGTGGGCCCACAATTCGAACTCGGTCTCGATCGTGCCGAATCGCTCATGCTGCGGAATCTCCTTCATCAACGCGCGCAGCATGGTGGTCTTCCCGCTCGACTGCTCCCCCACGACCATGACATTGCGGCGCGCGCGGACACACGCCCCGAGCAGGGCCGCGACCACGGGGTCCATAGCACCGATCTTGACGAGGTCGTCCAGTGAGGCGTCTTGCAGGCGGTGGCGGCGGATCGTGACGAAGGTGCGGTCGCCGGTGATTTCCGGGTGGAGGGCCTGGAGGCGGGAGCCGTCGGGGAGTCGCAGTGCGACGTCCGGGCTGGCGGTGGAGAAGGTCCTGCCGCTCTGGCCGCTGTTGCGGATCAGGTCACGGACCAGCTCCTGGAGCTCCTCCTCGGAGTCGGCGACCGGGTCGACCGCAACGGCCTCGCCGTCGCCGCTGTACTTGAGGAAGACCCTGTCGTGGCCGTTGATCCAGATGTCCTCGACCTGGTCGTCGTCCAGGTAGCGCTGGAGCCGTCCGGCGCGGAAGAGCATGTCGAAGACCAACGCGGCCATCTGCTGCTCGTCGACCTGGGCGACGGCACCCGAGACGCGGGTGGCGTCCCCCCATACCGCGACCCGCTCGTTGATCAGGGCGCGGGCCCGCTGCTCACGGGCCGGGCCCACCAGGCTGGGGTTGGTCTTGGCCTCGGCCAGGAGCTGGTTGTTGACCTGCCGCTTGATCTCGCCAGCCGCCTTGCCGTCGACGTTCACCCGCGGCACGGCGGCCGCGTTGACCATCGCCGGAGAGCCGGCCTGCCCGACTGTGCGCGGGTCGTAGGCCAGCGCCGGTGCAGGCGGCGCGGCAGGCGCAGGCGGGGGAACAGCCGCAGGGTACATACGCTCAGCGCGCACCGGTCGCTCCCCTCATCAGGCGCTGGTGCAGCGGCGAGGCGAGCCGCGCCCGGCGGGCTACCACTCGCTGCCGGATAGGGGTCGTCGCGTCCCGCGCAGCGCTCATCAGCTTGCCCTGCAGGAAACCGCGCCCTTCAGGGGCGCCGTCGGACAGCACAGCAGCTTCCTCGGGCCGGTACGGCAACGTCGCCAAAACAGGGGTACCGATGCCCCGACGGTCGAGCTCGGCCTCCACTTCCCGTGCGCTGTAGGGGCCCTGTTTGATCAGCACGATGCCCAAAGAGCCAGATCCGCGGCCGTGTTCACCATCCAGGAGTGCACGGAGCTGAGCGATGCGGGACTGCGCGAAGTGCAGGCTGCGGACCGTACCGCGCATGACCACGAGTACGGCGTCCGCACGCAGGGCCAGGACGCCGGAGGGGCCGAACGCGCCCGAACGCCCGAGGTCGACCAGCACATCGTGGCCATGCGCCTCGATGCCGGCGAAAAGATCACCGAGCTGACCCCAGACCGGGGCCAGACTCGCGGCCTGCGACATCGACGTCAGCCCGGGCAGCAGCAGACGATTGCGCTCGCTGCGCCGCTCATCGTTCTCCAGGGCGATCAGCTGCGGCCAGAACGCCTGCACCAGTTCCTGCGTCCGCGACGACTCAGTCAAGTTGCGCAGACCGCGGTCGGCTTCGACACGCCCTTCCAGCGCGCCGGACAGGACGGAGCCGCCGTCGGGGTCACACTCGGCCAACACCAGGCGCCGGCCGTCGTCCAGCGGCCATGCGCGCAGCAGCGCCAGCGCCGAACTCGTCACTCCGGGCGCGCCCGGCAGCCCGACCAGCGAGATCACCGCCATCACGAACCTCCGGATGCATCCACGACGAGCGCCACGTTTCCCGTCGCAGCCTGAGCCGCGAGCGAGGGGCCCTCCTCGGCGGGCACCGCCACGTCGACCACCTGGTCGTTGGTGGTCTGCGCCTTGTCCCCCACCCGCACGACCCGCGCAGAGATCGTCTTGGGCGCGGAGTCCCCGGCTGTCTTGTCGGTGGCAGTGCTGGTGGACGATCCGTCGGACGGCGTGAACACGACCAGGACGTTGTCACCGGGCGAGAGCCGGGTGGCCGGCATCTGCGTTTGCTTCAGCCCGATACCCACCAGCCGCTCCCCCGCCTTGACCAGGGTGTGAGTGGTGACCTCCCCCCGGGAGAGCAGAGAGCCGGGCACCAGGGCCACGGCCGCCCGCTTGCCCACCACCTGGCTGCGCTGCGAGGCGGGGATGGGCTTGAGCGCCGGGTCCAGCGACACGGAGGCCTCGACGAGGTCCGAGTCCTGGATCACGTCGCCGGCCTGCACGTCATGGGCGACCGCCAGGACTGGCGTGCGCTGCCCCGTTTCCTGAAAGGCGAGGAAGCCGCCTCCGCCGCCCGCGGCGATCAGGGCAACCGCCAGGGCATACATGCCGGGCCGCCGCCGACGCGCACGGAACCCGACCGCAGCGCTGGGCACCTGACTGTGCGTCGCCTGCGCGGGCAGCTGGCCCGGCATACCGGCCGGAGCCTCCGTCTTGCTCACGATGTGCCTTCTTCCTTCTGGAACACGCGTCCCTCGATCAGCTGCCCACAGCCTGCAACTCGCCCACCGCGACCTGGACCTGGGACTGCCGTACCTCAGTCAACTGGCCCGTCTCCCCACGGCCGTTCACCTGCCAGTCGATGGCCCAGGTCGACGTCGCCGTCAGCTGGAACGTCCCTCCCGCACCAGCTGAGGTCGTGGTGTAGCGGTGGCCACAGGTCGGTGAGTCGGCCATGCCATCCGAGCCCTGGTAGACCGTGCCGGGGCCTGTACACGTGACAGTGGATCCGTCACCCATTTGCCACACGATCTTGGAAACCTTCGCGGTGGCTGTCACGGTCACCGCGCCGGCCGACGCCGTGGCGGATTGGGGACCGTACGTCGTCGCATCCTGGTTGACCCACATCCACATGGGGACACCCACGGTGTACCTACCGGCCGCCCTCGGACTGGCGATGTCCGGGCCGAGCAGCCGCATCTTCTTGACGGCCTCAAGAGCCAGCGTCCTCGGGTCGACCCTTGGACCGCCGCCGTTCGGAGGCTGTGCAAAGAACTGGCTCGTCATGTTGGGGTTGTCGGGGCAGTACGCGTCGTAGACAGCGCCGTCGGCCTGGCTATGCCCCTCCCACCGCGGGTCGCCCGCCGGCGGCTGAGGGTTGGCCACCTGGTAGTAGCAGTTGTGGCCATTCGCCCAGTCGCCGAAGCCCTTCAGGTGGCAGGGGACTTCGTAGTTGCCCACATTGCTGTCGAGGCATTTGGGCTTCGCCGAACCGCCACTGTCCGAGGCCTGCTTACCGTTCCCTCCGCCACTGCCAGGTGTCGTAGTGGTGTCGTCGGCGACAACCCGGCAGAAGCCCTGTTCACACACCACTTTGCCGCCACCAGCGAATGCGGCGCTCTGCCCCAGTCCCACGGCGATAAGGGCGGACAGAGCGGTGCCCGCGGCGCGACGGCTCAGCATGTTCGCTCCTTGTCCGCCTTCGCCTCGGTGACCAGCCATTGAGCGCCCTGCTTCTGCAGGTTGGCGTTGATCGTGTAGCGCTTGACCTGGTTAGGCGGAGCGACGCTCTTCCCATTCTTCTTGTCGACCGGGTCCCATGTGTTGTTGTCGAAACACACACGCAGGGTGGCACGTGGCGGGGTGCTGTCCAGATCGACGCTGGCATCGTCCTCGGTCGCGGTCACCTTGGGCTCGCCCTTGACGACGATGTCGTTTCGCATGTTGATGAAGACCGCGTTCTTCACTTCCCACAGTGCGTCACCCGTGGCGTACTTGGTGATATTGCTTCCGTCGAGGGATGCCTTGGCGTAGGCCTTGACCCGCTCGTTCGTCATGCCCTGATATGCAGCGATGACGTCCTTGCGAGCCTGGGTCTGGTCAGCGGACAGAGTGCTCGTTGGGGAGGCTGTGCTGGGGCTCGGCGACTTCTGGGACTTGCTCCCACCGCCGGAGGAACAGCCAGCCGCCAGGGTGATCACCAGTGCGGTACACCCGACGACTGCCACCGAGCCGATAAGTCGATTTTGCTGATCTCGGATGCGAAGCGCGTTGCGCTTCGGTCGTGCCACTTGTGCCATTGCGCCTCCCCGTTTCATTGCTGTCGGCGGCGTTCGACCTGGGACATGGCGGGCAGGGCGTTGTAGCTGCCTCAGCACGCCGATCCCGGACGCATGCCGTAGTCACATACGTTACGCAAAGAATCGCCAACACCACAGTCCGTTCTCGCTGTTCAAGCCCACAATGCGGGCTGAAACGGTCACACTTCCCACCCGGAGGGAGAAGCGGCTGGAAGATCGGCTGCCGCCTCCCGTTCTACGCAACCCAAAGGGCCCGTAGCGCGTGGGTTCCCGGGGTACCAACGCGGAAGCAAAGCCGCCCCGGATCAACATCCCTACAAATCTCGGGCGTTCAGCGTTGACCGCCTTCGCGGTCATCGAAAGGACGCAGCGGAGGGCGCCGCCATCGAGCCAACAGCTCTTCCGGAAACCGGCCAGCGGACCGGTTGGCCCCCGCTCGGCGCTGTTGTCGGCCCATGTCCCGGGGAGGTGGAGACCGCCCAACTCTCACAGGTCGTCGTTCACCGAATCGGCTGCCAGGCCGCGTGAGACCGCGTGAGGAGAACCTGAGCCGAACGTCCGTCCTCGGCTTCGCCTGCAGGGTCCTCCCCTGCCCACACGAGGCGTACTCGAGCGCGGTCGGGGCTGCCGCCTACCGTGCGGGCGATGCCCGCTTGGATCCGTACGTCGCGGTACGGGGTGTGCAGCGGCTCGTTGCCGAAGTAGGTCGGCCATCGGTCGCGGCCGGTGCCCGTGACTTCGGCAAGCCAGATGCGGGAGCCGAGGGCGACGAGTTGATTCTCTTCGGCGCGGGGCAGATTGGCGGGCGAGCTGCTTTCGAGGACCTGTTGGATGGCGTAGTCACCGCCGGGGCCGTCCCCGGTCACCGGTACAACCCCGGCTGACGGTGCAGCGGCCCTGCTGCGGGGCGGCAGTGACGCGGATGCCTTAGGTGGAGGCATGGCCATCCGGGAGGTGGGGCTCAGTGGTGGCGCGGTGCGTGCGGCAGTGGGCAGCGCAGCGGAGGAAGAGGGCGCTGCGACGTCCTGTCCCACGCGGGCGTGAGTCGGCCTGAGCAGGGTGAGGCCGAGCACGGTGAGCACGGTTCCCAGGAGCAGCGGCCAGGCGATGGATGTCAGGCGTGGGATGTGGGTGTTGTTGTTCACAACAGCCGGGCACCTCCGGCATAGCCCTGGTCCCAGACCTGCTCGGTCCGTACGGACGTCCCGGGCCTTGGCGCGTTGATCATCATGGAGTCGCCCAAATAGATGCCGACGTGGTGGATGGTGCTGTCGGAGCTGGAGTCGTAGGCGAAGAAGACGAGGTCGCCGGGCTGAAGGGCGCCCACCCCGGCGCTGGCGGGGATGCGTTTGCCGATGCCGGCCTGTTCGGCTGCGGTCTCGGGCAGGTTGATGCCGACCTGGGCATAGGCGTAGAGGGTCAGGCCCGAGCAGTCGAATCCGGTGATGCTCGTGCCGGACTTGCCGCTCGGTGAGCAGCAGGTGCCTTTGGTGGGTCCGTTGGAGTCTCCTCCGCCCCAGGAGTAGGGGACGCCGAGCTGTTTGAAGGCGGCGTTGATGACGGTGGCGGCTGTGCCGGTGGCGTGGGTGTTGGTGCGGATCGTGCCGTCGCCGAGCTGGCTGTAGCGGTCGATCCAGGAGAGGACGTCGGCGAGGTACGCCTGGGAGTGGTTGTACTGGAGGATGGCGGCGTCGAGTTGGGAGCGGTCGGTGAGGTTGCGGCCGTTCCCGCACAGGTAGACGGCGGCTCCAAGGGCGGCGTCGTCGGCGTTGTGGGGGTCTTTGGTGCCGTCGCCATTGCCGTCGCGGCCGGTGCTCTCCCAGGTGGAAGGCAGGAATTGGAAGGGGCCGACCGCTCGCTCGCCGCTGGCGGTGCCGTCCCACTTGCCGCCGTCGGTGTCCGGGAAGGAGGTGCGGTTGCCGCCGGCGCCGGAGCCGTTGAGCAGCGGGCCGAGGATGTGCGGAGTGATGTCCCCGTTGTCGGTGATCTTGTGTCCGGCCGCATGGTCGGACTCGATCTTGGCGACTCCCGCAAGGACTGCCCAGGTCATGCCCTTGCATTTGGGGACTTGGCCGGGGAGTTGGGCGGCCGCTGACTGGTAGGCGGTCAGCATCCGTGCGGGGATGCCGGAGACTTTGCCGACGGTCTGCATATCGGGGGTGTCCTGTTTGTGGGCGGCAGTGGCGAACAGGACGAGGAAGACGGGTGTGAGAAGCAGGCCGAGGACGGTGAGGCCGGCACAGCCGAGTTTCTTCACCGGCCTTCCTCCGTGCTGCCTTCCCATGCGTGTCCGTCGCGGGGGTCGGGCTGCCAGGGGAAGCGGGGCATCCAGATGTGGTCGGGCACGTGGCCGTCGTCGGTGAGTGGGCCGCCGTAGTAGCGGGGCCGGCCGGTCTCGTCGAGCCAGGTCTGCTGCCAGGTGTGCAGGCGGTTAGCTCGTTGGATGGGTTCGGTGACGGCCTGGTAGCTGCGGCGGGCGGGGGTGGTGATGTCGTGTACGCCGTCGCGGGTGTCGGCGCGCCACTGATGGCCCAGGCGGCGGTAGTGGGCGCCCTGGCGGCCGAGTTCTTCGTTGAGGACGGTGGTGAGTTCGCTCGCGCCGCGGCGGGCACGGGTCCAGGTGGCGGGCAGACCGACGGTGGAGTAGTAGGCCGCTTTGCCGGTGCGGACGAGGATGCGGCCGGCGCGGGTGCGGCGCAGGCCTGCTTCGAGACGGGCGCCGTAGGGGATGACGCCTTCGTCGCTGTTGTCGATGACGCGTCCGGTACGGCCGTCGACGAGTGTGGGCAGCGCCCTGCCGTCTGCCCCGACGGGGGTGATCTGCTGGCGGGGACGCTTGGGGCCGATCAGCGCGGTGTGGGCGGTGCGCATGCCGAGGGCGAGCGGGGCGAGCGCGCGGCGGCCTTCGGCAAGGCCCTCGGCGAGGAAAGCACCAGGATGTCCGGGCAGGCCGGTGGCATCGCTCAGGGCGCGCAGGCCGGACGCGAAGCCGGCGTGGCGGTTCATGAAGGATGCGTGGGCGCCGGAGCCGCCGAGGCCGCCTTGGCCGTAGTTGAGGGAGGAGATGGCGGCAGCGGTGGCGGCGGCTTGGGGGTCCATGGTGGTGCTGCCGCCGATGCGGGCGTAGCGCATGCGCTCGGCGATGCGGTGTCCGAGGCTTTGGCCCTTGCGGAGCATGATGCGGTGCAGGACGAGGGCGGTGGCAGCCAGGCCGATCAGGGTGAGCAGCCGTTCCATCAGCGGTGTCTGGTTGTTCGACAGGAGCGCTTTGGCGGCGACGCCGAAGCCGGGGATGAAGACGGCGACGCCGAACAGGATGACGCAGGCGGAGGCGTAGTAGCCCACCCACCGCCACAGCACGGCGCGGTTGGGGCCCGGCAACATGGCCCAGGCGAAGACGAAGACGCCGCACACGGCGGCGATGACACAGCCGAACTGGGCCGCGAACAGGGCCAGGACCATGGCCATGATGACGATGGCGATGATGATGGCGGCGATCAGGACGAGCAAAGCGCCGATGACGCGCTCCCAGGTCGCCTTCTCCATGGTGGATGCGGCGAGCTTGCCCTCGTCCCCGAGCTTGTTGAAGTCCTTCTCCGGCTGGGGCTTGTTGTCCATCTCGCAGTACTTCTTGGCCACGCCGTCGATGAGGCTGCAGGGGTCCTTCTTGGGCTTCTTCGGATCGATGACCTCCTTGTGGACCTTGTAGAGGGGACTGCCCTTGTCGATGGTCTGGCCGTACTCCAGAAGCATGAAGGGCTGCACCACGAGGGTGTCGGTCAGTGTGCGGGTGATCGGCGCGGAGACTTCATCGGCGGTCGGGTGGTCTTCACCGCTCACACAGGTGTCGCGGGCCGGGCCGACAACCACGTCGCAGGCCTTCTTGCGTTCCTCGGCCTCCCTTCTGGCGTCCTTGGACGTCGTGTCCTGGCCAGCCTTGCGGCAGGCGCCCTGCCCGGGGCCGACGATCAGATTGCACGGATCGTTCCTCGTGCTGCCGGAGTTGCCCACGTTGGCGGTGATGGCAGCGGCTTGAAGCGCAGCGCGCTGGGTCTGCTGGATCGGCCCGTTGTACCCGAGGAGCATGGTGGGCCGGACGACACTGGTCGCGGCGAGTGCGCCGATAAGCAGGGTCAGCAGGATTTCACCGGCACCGCGGGCAACCCGTCCGCGCATGATCAGGATCAGTCCGAACACAAACGCCCAGGCCAAGAAGAGTCCAGCGAGACCGAGCGGTCCGATGATGTTGGTCTGGTAGGCGTCGGACACGTCCTGGGCAGGCCCGGCGAGCTTGTCCAGGACGGGGAAACGGTAGGCCCAGTTGATCAGCCAGCAGCTGAACCCCACGACATCGCGGCTCAGGGCGAAAAGGCCGGACATGCAGAAGGACAGGACCGTGCCGGTGATGCCGTCCGCCCCGCCGGTCAGCTCGTAGTGGTCGATCGGCACGCCTTCGGGCGTCTTGACGTTGATCGGGTCGAGCAGCCCGCCGGAGCTGCCATCCGCGGCGAAGGACGGGGTGCTGCTGATCACAGTGAGCAGCACCGCCAGTGCGGCAACGGTTCCTGCCGCCCTCCACCGGTTGTGCGTCGCGGAGGTCATGACTGCCTCCGGCGGCGCAGGTACAGCAGGACGGCGATGCCCAGCCCGGCGGCTGCGAGCCGCAGCAGGCCGTGCAAGGTGGGGCCGCGGCGGGCGGCATTGCCTCCGCGCCGGCAGTACTCCCGGGCGGGGCCAAGGATCAGGCCGCACGGGTCGTTGTGTGCGGCCGTGCCCGAAGGCGAGCTGAAGGCGTGGCCGGTGTGGGGCCACCAGACGTCAGGAACGCCGTGGCTGAGCAGCAACACGGTCACCACGCCGGCCACGGTCAGGAACACGAGCGCCATCAGGAGGAAGCCACGGCCGTTGCGGTGGCCGAAGGTGTCGCGGGTGGACTGCGGCATGGGGAAGGTGGTCGCGTCCTGGGCGTGCACAGTCTGCTGTGGGGCTGTGGTCCTCACGGCGGCGGTGTGGGGGCCGGAGTCGATGGCCCAGGTTCGGGGTGACCGTCGGGGCAGGAGGCGGGCGGGCATGCTGGCTCCTCTCACATGGAGGGGGTGGGTTGGTGGTCCCAGGGTTCGTCCCTGCGCTTACCGCCCCGCTTGCCACCTGTGACTCCAAGGCGTCACAGGGCCATAACTCCTGTTCTGGCCAGTGGTGGTAAGTGAGGTGACCTCGGTTGGGAAGTGCCTGTCAGGCGCGGGCCGCGCGGCGGCCGGCCGGGCTCGGCCGCCGGTTCATCGGGGGCTCCCGGTCAGGCGGAGAGGCCGGGCGTGTTCTCGTCGGGTGCACTCTCGTCGGGGGTGGTGAAGATCTCGGCCATCAGCCGGTCGACGGCGGGCACCAGGGCTTTGAACCGGCCGATCTGCATGCGCGGGTCCCGAGCGAGGAACTCGCCGGCCCGGTCGGCCTGGCCGAACGGCGACAGGTCGGTGGTGACCATGCGCAGCAGGGCTTCGTCGTCGCAGGGCAGCCCGAGCCATTCCAGGCCGCGCGCGGCCAGGACGGGGTCGGCGGTGCGGGAAAGGAACCGGTAGGCGAGCAGACCGCGTGCGGTGGACGTGCCGAGTTCGAGGACGTCGTGACAGCCGAGGCCGACCCCGGCGCCGTGCTTGCGACCGTCGAAGACGATCTCGTCGACCAGAGCCTGGCCCTCGGCGGAAGAGGTGAGCCAGTACGCCTCGTCGAGGGGGATGAGGCAGAACCTTGCATCGGCGAAGGCCACTTCGCGGGCGATCGCCGCGACGAGATACAGCACGGCTCGACCGATGAGGGCTTCCAGCGGCTGGCTGCGCATCAGCTCCGGTTTGGTGACGGCCTCGCGGGGCGGCAGGCTCAGCCCGTTGGTGGTGATCACCACGAAGTCGCTGTTGACGCGGGAGACGAGGTCGAGCGGCGGGAGTTCGGGGTCGAACACGGCGGCGGCGAGGGGGTCGTCGGCGGCGACCTGGAGCCATTCCACGAGGGAGGCGGCGCGTTCGGCGCGGGGCCCCTCACCCTCGGCCATCTCCTCCAGCACGGCAAGCACGTGGGCCATGCAGGGAAGGGAGTGATTCGCCGCCTGCTTGACAGCCTTCTTCAGTAGGGCGCCGTGTTCGGTCATCGGCCCGACGCCGAGCTGCACGGTCAGGTAGCTGAGCGCGTAGCGGGAGCCGACGGCCGGGTCGGCGAACACGCGCAGCGGGTCGAGGGACAGCTCGGCTTTCGCGGCATCGACGACCTGGCAGCGGCCGGCGGCGGCCGCGGAAGCGAATCGGGCCCATTCCCGCTTCTTGGTGCGGTCGATGGCGATGACGCGGCCGCCGCGGTCGACGACGGAGGACGAGATCATTTTGAGCAGGACGCTCTTGCCGCCGCCGAGGTCGCCCGCGATGCCGAATGACGCGGAGGCGTTCTTGGTGGGTGCGTCGGCGATGTTGAGCAGGGTGGGGGTGACGGTGCCGACGTCCTGGGAGAAGCCGATCATCGCGCCGGTGGGGTCGCCGAAGGCGTGCCCGGTCAGGGCGCCGTGCATGGCCCAGTCCTCGCCGAGTTCGTATTGGGCGTACTGGCGGGTGGCTCCTGGCGCGGTGGTGGCCGGTAGCGTGAGGGTGAACAGCTCTTCCTGGCCGCCGCGTGGCCGCTGCAGCCGGAAGTTCGATCCGCGCAGGCGGGCGTGAAGGCGTCCGGCGCGCTCGTCGCACTCGGCACCGGTCGTGCCCCAGACGGACATGACAGTGACGGACTGGACCTCGACCTCGACGCTGTTGCGCCCGGCCCGTGCCCCGAGGTCGCCCAGGTCCTCGGCAGCGTCGTGCATGTCCTCGGGCAGCCCGGTATCGCGCTGCGCCGCGTACTGCTCGGCCTGGTCGACCAGGTCCCGCTTCTTCTTGCGGACCTCCTCCACCACCTTCTCGGTCGGCACCAGCTTCATGTCGACCACCCAGTCGACCGGGAAAGGGAAGCGGTCCAGCCAGGTGAGGAAGTCCCCGCTGCTGGCGGTGAACTTGCGGGGCATCTCTACCAGCGCCAAGTGGGCCTGGTAGGAGCAGCCGGCCTCGGATTCCACCTGCAGCCACCGGCGACCGGCCATGCTCGTCCTCCTCCGGCTCGAGCGGTGGGCGGACTTCTTCGCCGCATCACGGCCGACGGCGGCGTGGGAGTCGTCCTCGAAGCCTCCTTCCAGCAGCCGCACTTCGCCGAGGTCTGCGTGCGCGGGGGCGCGCAGGGTGCCGCTGACCAGGCGGCTGCCCCGCACACCGGAGCGCTCGGCCTCGGCCAGCAGCGGCTCCTCCGGGCCACGCGCGACGGAATGCTGGTGCATCCACACGATCTCCGCAGGGCGGGCCGGGCGCAGACCGAGCCCGCCGCCGAGTTCAGCGGCCAACTGACCTGCGCGCTGCTGGCAGTCGGCGACCTCGTCGGCCGGCACGGGTGCCGGGGGCAGGCCCAGCATGCCGGCGAGCTCCGACCACGCCGTGGCGAAAGCGGCGGACAACTCCGCACGAGCACTGGACTTCTCCAGCGGTACGGCCAGCCACAGGGTGCGCCGGTGCATCTCCACCGGCGCGTCGAGGTCCTCCCCCGCCAGCAGCCGCAGCTGGGCGTCTGAGACCTCGGCCCAGTACGGGTGCCGGCGGTAGTCGACTCCCTCGACGGTCCGGGCGACGACCTCGCCGGGATCGACACGGGCGCACAGCCCGTACACACGGGCGCCGCCGGGCAGGGAACGCACCAGGGCAGTGACGCGGTACTGCAGTTCGTCGCGGGCCCGCTCGTCCATGTACCGCGATCCCTGCGGGGTCAGCGACCAGACGGCCCACACCGTGCCGGAGGTGGACCACACGATGTTGTCGACGATGTGGCGGATGGCCAGCTTCACCGTTCGGGCTCCTGCCGTGCGCGCAGCATCTGCTGCAGGGGCGTGGGCGCCGGCCTGACAGCAGTCTGGGCGGGGGCGCGGCGGGCTGTACGGCGACGGCTGGGGCGGCGCAGTACGGGCCGCGCCGCAGCGCCCGACGCCGGGCGCAGGCTGCGGGTGTGGGACTTCGCGGCCACAGCAGGCCCGGGTTCCGAGCTCTCGCGGCTCGCGTCGGGGGTGGTGTCCTCGATGAGGAGGGTGCCGTGCAGGACCTGAGGGCGCCGCTCCCGGGCGGTACGGCCTCCGATCCTGCCGTTCTTGGGCTGAAGGCCGTACTGCACCCACCCGTAGGCGATCCACAGCGGGGAGCGGCCGCCGATGCGGGTGGCGCGAGCCATCCACACCACCACGCACAGGCCGACCACGGGCACAGGCCCCAGGAACGACCACCATGCGAAGGTCTTGATCAATACGAAGATCCCGCCGGCAGCGATGACGAGCTGGGTAGGGGTGTAAGGGCCCAGTGGCAGCACCCAGTCCCCCACCTTGCCCAGGACCCACGGGTGGCGACGGGCGCGGGTATAACTGCGGCCAAGGCGGGGCGCGGCGGCAGTGGTGCTCATGCGCGCTCACCACCGGCCAACATGTGCGGGGTGGCAGGGTAGGGCCCTGGCGTCAGTGGCGCGTGCACCATCGGGGCACCCTTGATGTTGGTCACCTCGTCCGTGACCGCGTTGGAAATGTTGGTGCGGCCGTTGTAGATGCCGTAGGCGATGATCAGACCGATGAGCGCGCCGATCCCTGCCTTCATCGAGAACTTCTTGACCACGGTGGCGACGACAATGGCCAGCAGGCCGAGCTTGAGACTCTTGTCGGCCCAGCCGGTGCCCACCGCGAGCAGGTGATCGCCGATGTTCGCGAACTCCCCCGCGAGGAACACGCCACTCATCGGGTCCCCTCCCAACCGGCGATGCGAACGCCCGCATGCGCGCCGATGCCGAGTTCCGCGGTGGTCTGCGTAGAGCTGGCTGATGACGCGGTGGTGCTGGCGCGCGGGGCGCTGGTCTTCGTGCCGGAGCTTTCCAGGCCGGACTGCAGGGCGACGACTTCCCACCGTCCGTCGCGGGCCTTAAGGCCCAGCGCGTACGCCAGCGGCCACTGCCCACCATCGGCGTCCTTGGCAGTGACCTGTGCCCGCACCCGCACGGTTGCGCTGTCCTTCCCGGCCGCGCCATCCGTGCGGTCGGCGGCCTTCAGTTCGTCGAGGGAAACGGCCGTGAAGGCTGCGGAGGACAACGCGGGCAGTGTGGTGCCGGGGGCCAGATAGCGCTCGGCGCCGTCCTCGGCCCCCAGGTAGGCGCTCAGGAACTCGGCCACAGTGGACGACAGCGCCGACCCGGTGGGTACTTCGGTGCCGTAAGGATCGTCGGGCACGTCCAGCACGGTCGGGCCGGCAACCTCGGCAGGCGAATCCGTGACGGCGAAGGCCTGCTTCGCCCCCGGCTCGCTGCCCGCTTCCGTGGCGACGACGGGCAGCGCGAAGTACCGCACAATGCCCTGCGCGGCGGAACCCTCAACGGAGTCCTTGAACTCGACGGCAACGGTCACCGACCATGCGCCGTCGCCCTGCCGGGCACTGTGCACGGCAGCCAAGCGTTCCACAGCCGGGGCGTGCTCCGCCCACGTCGGGGGCTGCAGGGACGGCGCCATCGCGCGCAGCTGCCGGGCGGCCACGGAGTCCTGGCCAGTGCCGCTGCGCAGCCACACGCTAAGGACCAACTCGGCGTACCCGGCCGGGTCGGCGGCGGTCTCGGCGTGGTCGACGGCCCGGGTCACGGCGACCGGCCGGGGAGCGGCTGCGGACTGTCCATGTGCGCAGGTGGCGATCAGCGCGAGCGGGCCGGTGGCCACGGCGGCCCAGACCGCGAGACGCACCATCCGGGTCCGGCGTACGGGCAGCGTCCGTGTCCGGTGTGCTGCTGCACTCACATCGGTCGGCCCGTTGGTCTGGGGGCCGCTGCGGGAGCGGCGGGGGGCGGAGGGTGGCATGGACTGCTCCTCATCAGGAGGGGTTTCTGTGCCCACACCTTTCGTCCTGGCCCTTACCGCCCCGCTTGCCGCCAGGGCCCCAGTGGCGTCACAGAGGTATAACTGCCGACTTGACCAGCCGTGGTAAGTGGCCTCTGACCTGGTGGTAAGCGAGGTGGTAAGTGGTTGCGGCCGTGGTAAGCGAGCTGTGCTTCACTCACCACCGCAGGCCAGCGGGCGGTTCAGGGACTCTCGGACGGGCTGTGTCCGCTGACCATCGCCCCGCCGGTCGTTCATCTCCTGGGGGCCGTCGAGCAACGGATGACGCGGCCGGCAGGGGCGCACGAGATTCCACACTTTCGACACGGCGCTGGCCTGCCGGCAGCGGTCGCGGCTGAAGGCTCGGCGCCGTTGGAACCGGCAGCGGTGAATTCCAACGTGATCTCCGCGCGCGGTCGGTGGCATTCCGACCCGGCCCGGGCTGGCCATTCCAACGCCCTGCGGTCCGTGCTGCTCGGGACGCTGCGCTGGCATTCCACAGGGCCCTCGCCACCCGTTGCGCCTCCGGCCTGCCTGGTGCACGAGCCGCGAGCCGGTGCCTGCACTGGGCACCTTCCCGGCGCCCTCCCATTGGAAAGGTTGGAAAAATGCAGCTCAGAGAGCCTTCCAAGGGAAGCGCCGACGTCAGGGCGTCTCGTTACGTCCATGCGCGTGCTGCGGCTTCGCCGCCATCCTCGGCCGCGAGTGATGGTGGCCGGGCCGCCCGCACGAGGCGCGTCCCAGCGGCCTGTGGTCGGGGTGGGTCAAGGGCATTCCACCCCGGGACGGCAGCGGATTCCAACGGCCCGGGCAACGTGCTGGAACGTCGGACGTCACGCCTCTGCGGCCTGCGCAGCGCGAGCATCAGCCTTGCGGATGTCCCCGATGTACTTGCGGACCGTGCTCTGCTTGTAGCCGGTCATCTCCACCAGCTGGGGAGCAAGGGCGTTCGCCGACAGCCGCCGCTGCCCCTCGGGCAGGTGGCGGTAGTGCCACTCCACCAGCTCGACTCCCTTGATGTCGTCCGGAGTCACCGGAGGCGCCGCCACTGCCTGAGGCTGATCGCCGTCCGCAGCCGACTGGTCCTCGACCTCGTCCGAGGACGTCTGAGGCGCCGCAGCCTCCGGCTCGCTCGGTCCGTCGGGGATCCGCATCTGCACGATGTGCCGAGTGGGACCGCCGGTCAGGTCAGCAGCCACGCCAGCCCGCTCGTCCTGGAGGACGTCGTGGAATGCGGGGCTGGAATCCTCTCGTTCCAGGTCTGATGCAGTGTCCGAGGACACGTTCCAGCGCCTGCTGGAATGCAGCTCGGCAGCGTCGTACTGTTGCTCGCGTTCCCATGGCGACACCACCGCCTCGTTCGTCGCGCGGTCGATGTGGAGGGCCTCCCCGTCGCCGCTCTCTCCCGGGGCTTTTCCCGCAACCCGAGCCGATGCACCACCCTCACGGGAGGGATGAGGCATCTGCTCGAACTGCGATACGCCCGGCGGGCTCGGCACCGAGTGGTGCGGCGTGGACCACAGTGTGTCCCGCCCCGTCACCTGCTCGAAGGGATGCGCGTGGAAGCCAGCGAGCGCCACGGCCTCGTGCTGCACGGGAGGCTCGGGCTGCGGCCGAGGCACCTTGATTCTTGCGGCGGCCAAGCCTGCCGGCGCCGTGTCAACTAGCGGTACGCCGTAGCGCGCGAGGCGCAGCGGCATCAGCGATTCCACCGGGGCCTTCCTCCGCCACGCACGGCCGAAGCGGGCTTGCAGCCGGGCTTGGTAGACGAGGCGCTCCTGTTCCAGCTTGATGACCTGCTCGTAGGAGCGCAGCTCCCACAGCTTCATACGGCGCCACAGCAGGAACGTCGGCACCGGGGAGAGCAGCCAGCGCATGATGCGGACGCCCTCCATGTGCTTGTCCGCCGTGATGTCGGCGATGCGGCCGACCGCGTGCCGGGCCGCCTCGACCGCGACCACGAAGAGGATCGGGATCACGGCGTGCATGCCGACGCCCAGCGGGTCCGGCCAGGCGGCGGCGCCGTTGAACGCGATCGTCGCCGCTGTCAGCAGCCACGCCGTCTGACGCAGCAGGGGGAACGGGATGCGGATCCAGGTCAGCAGCAGGTCCAGGGACAGCAGGACGCAGATGCCTGCGTCGATGCCGACCGGGAACACATAGGAGAAGTTCCCGAAGCCCTTCTTGACGGCCAGCTCACGGACAGCCGCGTACGAGCCGGCGAAGCCGATGCCGGCGATGAGCGCCGCACCGGCGGTCACCACGGCGATCAGCATGCGCTGCGCCCGGGTGGGTGTAGCGCTCGTCGGTTCCTTCGCCGCCGTCATGAACTAGCAGCCCCTTCTTCATCGTGTTGAACAGGTGTCACCCTGTCACGTGCGTCAAGGCCGTGGCAGCGCCAGCGCCCGCATCGCCTCCACACCAACGGAATTCGTAGCATTTCACCTCTTTGCGATCTTCGTCTCGCCGAGCTGTAACTGTCACCTCGGCTGAGGCTGCTCGCCCGCCGGGCCGCCCGGCTCGCTTGTCGGCCCGTCGGGCGAGCAGCTCACATGCTCGGGGCAGGGCTGGGGCGCTTGAGGGTCTCCATGAGCGTCCACCACTGCACGAGTTCCTTGGCCGTGTAGTAGGTGGCTCCGCCGACCGTGATGCCCTCGGGCAGGTCCTGGCCGGCTTTACGTGCCCGGGTCATGCGCTGGCGCGCGGCGTCGTAGCGGACGGGGAGGATGCCGGTCTCGCAGGCCTCTTTGAGGCTGAAGACAGGCAGTTTCGTCTCCTCTGACTGGTCGGCCTGCTGGTGGTAAGCGTCGTGGTACGTGGTCACGCCGCCCGTCACATCAGCAACCTTGCCGTTTGACGCCACACGCTCTGACCTGGGGGCAGGCCCCTGCACGGCGCGGGTGTTCGTCTTGGTCACAAGTGTCGCGCCGCGCATGAAGGCACCGCCTGGAAGGAAGTCGGCGATGGCGAGTTCGTCCTCTGCTTCTTTCAGCGCCTCCGGGGTGATCCAAGGCGCCATCTCCCCAGCAGCGTGCCATGACGGGGCCGCTGCGCACTGGCGGAGGTATTCGCGGGCGTAGGGGGTGATGTAGGCGTACTGGATTTCCTCGATGGCCTGGGAGCCGGTGACACCGATGACCCCGCGCCCCTTGATCTCGTGTTTGTAGGCGACGCGGGGTGCGTCGAGGCCGTACGTGACGCCCCACTTAGGGTTCGACGCCGGTCCGACGATGCCCTTGGTGCCGACCAGGTCCCGGGTCTCGGTGTCGCCGAACAGTTCGCGAGTGAAGGTGTGCGCCCCGACGACGATCTTGTGATTGGCGCTGCGGCCCTGCATGAGGATCATGTGGAACCAGGCCTCGAACGGCGGCATGCCCTTGGCTTGAAGCCCGTAGCGCCACCAGATCTTGGCGCTCTTCACGAACGAGGCGAACTCGTCGATGACGAGGATCCGGCCGGGCAGCCGCTCCACCTCGGGTGTTCCTTGCAGGCTTTCCGCGGCCTTCATGGAGACGTAGAACTCGGCCATCGCCGCGACCGCCTGCCGACCACTCTTGTGGACCCGGATCCCGGACTCCCCCTCGATGTCCTTGAATGCGGCGGCCTTCATCGTGATGCAGTCGACCAGGGCGCCGTGCTGTCGGCCGTGTACGACCGGCAGGAGCAGCACCGTGGTCTTGCCGTCGCCGGTGCCGCCGGAGATCCCCCAGTGCGGCGTCTCGGTCTCGGTGTCGACGTACCGCGGTCCCTGAAACGTCTCCCCCACATACACACGTGCGGGATCGTCAGAACGAATCCACTCGACCAGCGTAGGCAGTTCAGGCTCGGGCGGCGCCGGCGGCCTGGGCGTGAACTCAACATACGGGTCGCGGCCACGCTGGGCGTAGGCTGCCACCCACTGGCCAGGCAGTCGAGAATGGACGACGTGAGCGAGCACCGCGCGCTCCTTTTCGCTGCCGAGCCAGAACAGCGGCAGACGGATCACGACCCGCGCGCGGTCGCTGGACAGGTCATCCGAAAGGCTCATCCAGTGGTTGCGGCCCCGTTTCTGGTCCTCGGCGGACAACCGCAGCACCTGAATCAAGGCCCCCCACAGACCCGGACCGTATCTTCGGGCGTCCTTGCGGCCGCGACCTCCACGGTGGCTGGCCACGATGACCACCAGGACGATCAGTTGGATACCGGCGAAGCACGCGACGGTCCACAGCGGTCCGAGCCAGAACCCAACGGCGACGGCGACAGCGCTGAGTCGCACACTTGCGCGGACAGCGCCGGGCCAGGAGTGCCACGTCCTGGTAAGCAGGTCCGCTCCGCCCACAGATCGTCCCCGCAGGAGGAGAAGGGCAGCGAGGCGGAACCGTCGTGGAGCGTCCTTGTTCTCGAACGTCTCGCCTGTCGGGCTGTCTTCGTTCATGGGCGCGCGGGTGACAGAGTCACCAGGCCCGAGGAAGGTGGCGTCGGTCTTGGCCTCACCCCACATTGGCTCGCCGACGCAGAAGCGCCAGACGACCAGGCCGAGCGCGCCGACCGCAGCAGCCGTGCCTTCGCCGAGCGCGTCGAAGGCACCGTTCACGCCGGGTCGTTCCTTCTTGCCCTTCTCCGCCATACGGCGGTACCCGAGTCCGCACAGCACGCTGATGGCCGCCAGGCCAGCAATGAGGCCGATCTGCAATTGCGAGGCGTCTGGCCGATGCCCGGTCAACCAGTCGACCATGCGCACCTCGAAGCCGCTGTCTGACGCCATCGCCGCAAATGATGGGTCGGCGACCCAAGGCGCCGTAACACGGATCATGCGGTGCGCACTCCCCTGTTCCTCAGACGAAGCCGTCTCCACCGTCCGTCATCGAACAGAAGGGGTAGACGTGCCCCGTGTCGCGAGCCGTCATCGGCGGGCCGCGAAGTAGACACGGCCAAGTTCATTCCCGGGCGTGCCGGGAAGTCCCTTAGGGCGGGCCAACGCTGGCCCGCGTGCCAAGCTTGGCCACACACACTCACCACTTCGCTGACCACGCGCGCTGTGCTGTGGTCACGGGCACGCTTCTACCCCCAGGGGTAAACGAGGCGACAAGCGTGAGCACCAGCACCTCCTTGACCCTCTCGGAGCAGACGATCTCCGTCACACCCTCCGATGTGACAGCCTCGGGTACAGCCCGTACGGCATAGGTCGGTGCAGGTCAGAGCGGGAGGTGTCACACCATGTCCCGGCGCCGTGTCACGTGCTCTGTGACGGATCCCAGGCCCTGGTAAGCGCCGTGGCAAACGACCGTCCATCCCCAGCAGCGCGGCCAGCCTGGCCCCGGGACGCCCCGCCGACACAAGCGCGATCGACGACATCATCTGTCGTAACACCGGCGCTCCACCTGCTCTGCGAACGTCACAGCGGCACAGCGGGAGTTACTGCACTTACAACGGCTAACGAGGTTGTGAGCGAATGAGCTCGGGACGTGCCGGCCTTGGAGGTTCGGCTGGTGGGTGATTCAGCAGGCCACCGAGCTGAGGGGCACGAGTTCGGTGCTCGGCTTGCTGCGGGTGGCACGTTGGGCGGCGCGGTCGGAGACGAGGCTGGCGATGGCCCGGTGGGTGGCCGGGTAGTGCTCGCGGCGTCCGAGGAAGCGTTGCAAGGGACGCCACTGCTTGTGCTCGGCGTTGGCGTGCTCGACGCAGATTCGGGCCGAGGACGTCGGCGCCGCCGCTCACGCCACGCGTACTGCTCGCCCAGAGGCGCGTCCTCCCTCGGTTTCCTCGGAGGCGCGCTGGCCTGGTCGGGGAACTCGTTGGCCAGGCCCCGGTAGCCCTCGTCGACCTCGGCCTTCACCTGCGAATGGAGGCGGAACTGCTCGGCGATGCCCTCAGTGCGCACGGCAGTCTGGTCGTGCATGCGGCCGGGTCGGTCGGCCCCGGACCATAGGGTGCGGCCCTGGCCGTCACTGATGGTGGTGGTCTTGCATGTGTTCTGCTTTTTCTTCCCGGAGACGAAGGCGCAGCGTCCCGGACGGTGGGCCTGGGGGCGGCGGACCTGGGTTTCGGTGCCGTCGATCCGCAGCTTCACGTTCTCGGCTTCGGCGTAGGCGAACACGTCCGCCAGTGTGCGCAGCCGCAGTCCGGGCCGGTCGGGGACAGCGAAGCCGCGCTCGGCCAGCAGCGGACGGATCTCACCGACTGCGCGGGCGATGGTGGATCGCTCCAGGCCGTATAGCTCCGCGAGCGCGGCGTGCGGGAGTTGGTGGCGCAGGTGGACCAGTGCGACCAGCACCCGATCGGTGAAGACCAGGTCATGCCTCGGCCCGGCCCCCGGCTGCTGCTTGCGTTTCCCGCCGCGCCGCTGGTGCAGCGCGGACTCACGCCGCGCGGCCCAGGGACCGGCCAACTCCTCGATCAAACTGCCGAGATGTGCACGGGAGATACCCGTGAAGGCGGGATGGGACAAGGCCGCACGGGCCCATTCCTTCGTCGTCACACACGAGGAACCCGTGCGGCTGCCCCCACGTCACGCCGTTGGTTTCCCGCAGTCCCGTTATTCCTGGCCCCGGTCTGCCAGTGCGGTCGCTGTAGCGACGGCGAAGGCTCCCGGGTTGTCCAGCATGATGTTGTGCCCGCAGTCCGGGATCCGTACCACGGCCACCCCTGCCTCGGCGAGCGCGTCGGCGCCTGGGAGCGGGCCGTCGGCCTCGGGAAACAGGTAGGCGCGGGGGATATCCAAGTCCAGCAGAAGTTCGCGCATGGTGGGGACGGTGCCGCGGACGAGGTGGACCGCGCTGCGGTGCAGGGCCTCACGGCCGGCCAGGCGCATGGTGGACCACCAGTGCGCACCGACCCGGTCGCGGACCTCCTCCCAGCCGCCTGCCAAGAATTCCTGCTCGGAGTACACGGCGATGCCACTGCTGCCGCCCGAGCCAGGCTGGCGCGGGAGCGGGTCGAGGTTGGCGTCGACCAGGACCAGTCGGGAGACCAGGCGCGGGTGCCGGGCGGCCAGGACGATGGCCACCGAGCCGCCCATGCTGTGCGCGATCAGCTCCGCACCGCAAACGCCAGCGGCGGTCAGGGCCTTCGCGAGGGCATCAGCGTGTGCTTCCAGGGTGTAGTCGAAATCGGTCGGCCGGTCGCTGAGGCCGTGACCGAGCAAGTCGATCAGCAACGAACGGCGGCCAGCCAGCAACGGGTGGGCTGCGACCTCCGCGAAGTAGGCGGGCGATGTGGCACCCAGACCATGCACGTAGACGCGGGAAGGCTCCTGCCCCGGCAACTCCACCCAGCGGATCTGGTCACCCTCGGGCGTCACGACAGCGTTACGCACAGCCTGCTCCCCCGCAATCAAGATCGATGGAGAGACGAGAGTAACCACCCGTCCTCCATACACCACCCCCATCCCTCATCGCAGGTCCTGCGTGGGCACCGGGGACGTAAGAACTTCGGCCAGGACACCTCCCCGTGGTTTCGCTCACAACCTCGTAACCTTGTCCTACCTTCCAAGCGTGGGTCTGAGCTGATCCTTCGTAAGATCGGCGGACCCAGGGGTTCTGGGTGTGGCTGTGAGCTTGTCGCCGTTGGATGGCTCAAAGGACTTGGCCGCCCGGATCCCCGCGACGACTCGACCGCTACTGAGGC
>NZ_KQ948239.1:0-37769 GCF_001514035.1 Streptomyces yokosukanensis
ATCGTGCAGCAGACCCGTTTTTTCATGCGGTCCGACCAGCTTGCCGTTGGACTGAAGGTGGGGGAGGCTCGGGTTGGCGCTGGCTGCCGTACACGATCTGCGCGAGTTCCGCGGTCCGGTTTCGGCGGAGGAACTGGAGCAGTTCGGGACCGACGTGCTGGCCGGGTTCGTGCTCGCGCGGGCCTCGGCGGTGCTGGCGGGCGGCACCATCTGCGGGGACGTCGGACACCTGGACCAGATGCGGGCCTGGTTCGGCCGGCCGCTGTGGGAGATGGAACCGGCCGACGCCGACGTGTACTTCAGCAAGGTGCTGCTGGGCTCGCCGACCGCCACCCCCGAAGCTTCAAGCCCTCCACGACGCCCTGGCCAGCACCGAACGAGCCGCCGCCGGACTGCGCCGGCTCTCCGGCGGCATCGTCTCCACCGTTCTGTCCGATCTCGGCTCCGGCCGCCGTTCCCTCACCCACGAAGCCCTGGACGAACTCCCCGACGGCAAAGTCGTCGAACACATCCGGAGCGTCCTCGTCGCCACCGGACCCCTGCCCAAGCGGGACGAGCAGACGGTCCGTCTCGAACGGCATGTGAAGGACCTCGTCGCCTCCCACGCGACGACCGAGGGACGGAAAATCCTGCGCCGGTACGCAACTTGGCACCTCCTGCGTCGGCTTCGCCGTCGCAGCCGCGGCAAGGAGAGCACGTACTACCAGCTTCAGGTCGCGCGACAACATCTGCGGGCGGCCGTCCACCTCCTGAACTGGCTCGAGCGCCAGAACCTGACCCTTGCCACCTGTCGCCAGACCGACCTTGAACGCCGGATGGCCAGCGACGACGCCCGCCTTCGCCAGGAGGCAGGCCACTTCGTGCGCTGGGCCCCTCACCCAGAAGATCGCCCGGGATCTCACCTTCCCGGCCGAGCGATGGAACGGCCCCTCCCAGCCGATGGACGACGAAGCCCGCCGGGCCACCGCCCGACACCTACTGCACGGCGACACCCTCAAGCCCGAAGACCGCCTCGCCGGCCTACTGTTGCTTCTCCATGCCCAGTGGCCCGCCGCGATCTCCCGGCTCACCATCGACCACATCGAGGAGACCGACGGAGCCGTCCGCATCCAGCCCGGCGCCGTCCCGGTCGAAATTCCCGCACCCGTCGCTGAACCAGTGCCGCATCAACCAATGTTCGCCTGCAGTGCCGCGCCATTTGAAGGATGTGGCCGCAAGAGGAGAGAGCCAGGCCAACTCCGGAGGCCGGACGCTCCATTGCTACCGAAACGGTCATGAGGTCAGCGGTTGCCGTCCCTGGAGCCAGCGGAGCTGGGTTCGAGGACTGTGGGACTGGCGGTGGTGAGCGTGGTGAGGCTTTCGCCGTCCTGGGTTGCTCAGCGGGCTTCCGCAGGGGCACGGAGCTGTTCGGCCAGCTTCTGGAGTTCGGCAGCCGTGGCAGGCGAGGGGTTGTTGAGCCCGCTGTGCACGGCCGTCGGGCTCTTCAGGAAGCGCCGGAGCACTGTCACGAGCAGACCTTGCGGCAGAGTCCGCAAAGCGGCGAATGCGCGAGGTGCCGGTGGCGTCGCCATGGCGGCGAGGTTCTGCCGCATGAGGTGGAGCATGCCGCGGACCGCGTCGGGATCGTCGGCCAGCACTGTCGGGCCGCCTGCCGCGTACACCGCCTGCCCGAGCGGGACCTCGAACGCGGCGTGTGTCTTGAGCCAGGCATCTATGTGTGGCTCGGCCTTGGCGTTGATACCGGCGGTGCGGAACGTCTCCACGAACCGTTCCAGCCGGGGGGTGGTGCGGCCGTCGGGCTCGCCGATCGGCATCGCCACCCGGCGGGTCATGAAGTTGGTCTTGCGGTAGCGGACCACGTCGCCGTCCATGGTGCCGGCGGCCGTGGGGAAGCCGAGCAGCACCCGCTCGTGGCCGATCACCGCCCCCAGCGGCTGCGCGCCGGCCGCCCAGTTGTGCAGGAACAGCACATCGCCTTCGACACCGGCGAGTGACTCCAGCACAGCGTCCACCTGGTGGGTGCGCACGAAGACGGTGATCAGGTCGTACCCGCCGTCCGGGTGCTCGACCACTGGTACTGGTACGCGCCTGACAGCTGGGCTGTCGCCCTCGGCGAGCTGCACTCCGTGCCGGCGCAGAGCAGTCAGGCGCTCGCCCCGGGCGAGGAGCGAGACGTCGTGGCCGGCCTCATGCATGCGGGCGGCGAACAGACTGCCGAGAACCCCGGCGCCGTACACAAGTAGTTTCATGGCAAAGCCTCACTCATACGTTCGTTTGAATCATTCGTTCGTTTCATTCAAACATATGTATAGTCCTTCATGTGGCAACCACAGACACTCGCACCCAGATCCTCGACGCCGCCGAGCACCTCTTCGCCGAGCACGGATACCGCGGCACCTCGGTCCGCGCGATCACCCAACGCGCCGGAGCGAACCTGGCCGCTGTCGGCTACCACTTCGGCTCGAAGTCGGAGCTGATGGCGGCAGTCGCCCGCCGCGTGGTCGAGCCCATCACCGCTGCCCAGTGCGCCGGGCTCGACAAATTGCTCGCCCGGACCCCGGACCCTCCGGTCAGCGAACTGGTGGAGGCATTCGCGGGGCCGCTCTTCGACGAGATGCCGGCCGGTGACGAGGGCGGCGCCCGGACGTCCCGGCTGATCGTGACGATCCTCAGCGACCCGGCCGAGGAGGCGCGCAGCTGGACCGGCCCGGCCGAGGACTCGGTCCGTGACCGCTACTTCGCAGCGTTCGCACGCGTACTGCCCGGCCTTTCCCCGGAGGAGCTGTGGTTCCGGATGCGGGGGATCTTTGCCGTGACGGCCGTCGACCGCCTCCAGGTCCACCAGCAGCCCTCCCCCGGCTGCGAGTCCCCGGTAGCGGGCGACGCGGCCAGACAATGGGCGCTCACGTTCCTGACGGCAGCGATGAGTGCGCCACCGAACGAGACCTGACCACCCAAGACATACGCTGGCTGCGCCGGTCAGGCGGCGTTCGCCCTGGTGACGCACGCCATGCGGGCGGGTGTAGGTGGCCCGGCGGTGCGGTCGAGGTTCGCGGCAGGGGTCCTTGCCCTTGCCACCGCGTTCAGTCCACCGGCGTCCAGGATGGGGCTGGAGGTTGAGTGGGCCGAACTCGTCCATGCGGACGATGACTTCGGGCTCGCCTGGTTCAGGTGTCACCTCGCCGTCGGCGATGGCATAGAGGTGTTCGACCCGGCCCTTTTGGCCTCGTAGTCCGGTCTTTCGAGGTCTTCCAGGTCTTCACCCGTTGAAAGGTGACGCCTTCCTCGCGGAGCAGGATGCGCAGTCCCTCGTGGCTGATGTCGTCGACCACCCCCTCGTCGACCAGGAAGAAGGCCAGCTTGACCAGGCTCCAGGTCGAGAATGGCAGGCTGTGCTCGGCGCTCTTGGACTTGGCGATCTTCTTGATCTCCCGCTGTTCCAGAAGGGTGAAGGTCTTCGGGCGGCCGCCCGGTACTTGGGGTAGAGCGCCTCGAAGCCGTCGGCGTAGAAGTTGTGCACCACGTCCCGGACCCGGTCCGGGCTCGTGAACGTCACCGTCGCGATGCTGTCGACCAGCATGCCCTGCGCGGACAACAACACCATCTGGGCCCGCCGCCAGGTCACCACCGACCCCGTGCCCGGCGCACAATCCGCCGCAGTCGCTGCCCGTCGTCGTCATCGATCTCACGCACCCGCACATGCTCAGCCACGAGGACAGCGTGACGGATGACCAATGTCGGCCACATCCTTCGAATAGCGCGGCACTACAGGGCGAACGTTGGTTGATGCGGCACTAGCCCTCCAACAAGTCGCGGTCCGCCGCAGCCACGCCGTCCTCGCCCGCACAGACTCACCCTGGCTGTTCCCGGAGGCCAGCCCGGTCGACCGATCAGCGCCTGGGCCATGGGTAGACGGCTCCGCAAACTCGGCAACCGGCTGGCGGAAGCCCGCTCGACCGCGCTCTTCCAACTGGCCACCGAGCTGCCCGCCGCGGTCCTCACCCGCACCCTCGGCATCGACATCACCGTCGCCGTCAAGTGGCAGCGGGCCGCCGCCGGAGACTGGGCCGCCTACGCAGCCGAGATCAGCCGAAGGAACAGCTCATGAGATGTGCCATGGAAGGTGCAGGGGCATCGCGGTGCTTCGGACCGTCGCCGAGAACCGCGCACCAGCTCAGGCAGCGCACCATGGAACGCGGCAAGTGTGGGGCGCCATTCCTTCTGGACACAAAGCCTTGATCACTGCCTTGCGGATCGCTCGCCATGTCCGCAGGGAACACGCCAGGTCCAGCCCCTGCTCGTCTACATACAAGCCGAACCTCAGAATTCGCATCCTCATGATGGCGCAAACCTACTGATCATCAGCCTTCAGCGACAACGCTTTAGCCTTCAACGGCGTAGGACGTGAGGCAGCGGAACCGGGTCCCGACGATCGTCCAGTTGGTCCAGGCTGACGAGGACACCGTCCGGGAAGTGGTCCTCCGGCACACCGCGTTCCGCTGGGTCGATGCAACCCACCGTCCCGGTCCTCTCCCGGGAGGGAAAGGTCCTCGACTACGGTTTTGGCTCGCACCGAGGGCTCTGGCCAGAGCGTCTTCCCGGGTCGCGGCGGCGCCGTCTGGGGCGGTGGCACGCTCACCATGATCCGTGCCGACGGCAACCGGCAGATGTCCGTCGCGGTGAGTCTGGAGAGGTGGAACACGCTCGACTTCGCCGGTAAGCCGCAATTCCCGTCCTCTCGGTGGCGCCCTTGCGCGTCCGTACTGTGTGGCGATGTACGGCTGACTGACCGAGTAGGAAATCGGTGGGGTCGGGCCCACACCGACCGGGAGCGGTCGACAGCCCCGATGACCGTGCAGCGCGGCGACAGCCATCTGGAGCACCTCGCAGAGGCAATGGGGGTCAGTTGACCGGCAGTTCGTCGTTCTCCCGTCGGGAGGCTGTGCCGAGCAATGTACGTGCGACGTCCTCCAGCGATCCGAGCAGCGGGTTGGGGTCGTCAGCGCGCGTGACGAGTACGACCGCGCAGGGATCGATGTCGATGACCGGTACCAGGGCGATGTCCTCCCGCACAGCAGCGCGTCGATCGCCCACAGGGAAGATCGCGACACAGTGGCCGGTGGCGATGAGTTCCAGCTTGTCCTCGTAGCTGTCGTCGATCGCGGGCGGGGGTGGTGCCGGGCGGTCACCGACCGGCTTGGGCGTGCTCCAGACAACCGGAGTGTTGACGCAGGCCACCAGTTCCTCGTCCGACAGAGCCCGCAGGCTGACGGCTCTCTCGTTCGCCAGATGATGACTCGCCGACGTGACCAGTACCCGCGACTCCTCATGGAGCTTGGTCACCCGGAAGCCGTCCGTGGGGAAGGACAGCGGCTGGTACGCGACGAGGGCGTCCACCCGCCCCTCGGCGAGGGCGCGCGTGTCCCGCCAGTCGAGGTGCCGGGTGCGGACCTGGCCGTCAGGGTGTCGGCGGCGCAGCTCCTGCACACAGGCGGTGATGACCAGTCCTTCGGCGTAGCCGATGGTGACGGTGCGGGGCTGGGCGGCTGCTCTGGCCGTGCGAGCGGCTTGCTCGGCCTCTTGGAGCAGTATCCGGGCCCTGGGCAGGAATGCCTGACCGGCGTCGGTGAGGCTGCTGCCCTGCGGCGAACGGTCGAAGAGCCGGACACCGAGCTGAGCCTCCAGTCGCTGGATCTGACGGCTCAGCGACGGCTGCGCCAGGTGCAGCCTGGTGGCGGCCCGGCCGAAGTTGCCGTACTCCGCCACGACCGTGAAATAGCGCACGAGCCGCAGATCGACGTCCATTCGCCCAGGGTACGTCGCGCGCCGTCATACGCCTGGGGCATGACGGCATACGGAACAGGTCTTGGACAGCGAGTGCGGGTGGATATTTGGCTTGGGGGCATGACCACTTATGACGGCAAGAAGATCGTGATCACGGGCGGAAGCAGCGGTATCGGCCTGGCTACGGCCCGGTTGTTCGCGGACGGTGGGGCGCACGTACTGATCACCGGCCGTACCCGATCCACCCTGGACGCCGCACTGGAGCAGTTGGGGGGCAAGGCGATCGCCGTCCGCAGCGACGCCTCGTCCCTGAAGGACATCAAGGCGCTGGCCGGCACGGTCGAGGAGCGGTTCGGCGCGGTGGACGCGCTGTTCGTCAACGCCGGTGTCACTGCGTCCGCGCCGTTCGACTCGACGACGGAGGAGATGTACGACGCGCTGTTCGGCATCAACACCAAGGGCCCGTACTTCACGGTGCAGGCGTTCGCGCCGCTGTTGCGCGAAGGAAGCGGCGTGGTCCTCACCACGTCGGTGGTGAACGTCCTGGGCCTCGACGCGCTCAGTGTCTACTCGGCGAGCAAGGCAGCCCTGCGGTCGATGACGCGCACCCTGGCCCGCGAGCTGCTGCCGCGCAAGGTGCGCGTCAATGCCGTGAGCCCCGGCCCGATCGACTCGGGCATCCTGGACCGCTCCCTGCTGCCCGCTGACGTCGTCGAGGCGACGAAGGACACCTACAGGAGCACCAACCCGATGCAGCGGCTGGGGTTGTCCGAGGAAGTGGCCGCCGCGGTGGCGTACTTGGCGTTCGGTGCAACCTTCTCGACGGGAACGGAGTTCCCTGTCGACGGAGGGGCTTCGCAACTCTAGGTGCTCCGACCGCATAGGTTCGCCGGGTTGTTCAGGCCGCGGTGGCGAGGGGGCGTCCGCCCCAGCGGATGCCCCCTCTCGCTGCGGATGCGGGCGCGTTCCTTGCGCTCGGCGGCCAGGACGTCGCGGTGGCGGGCGTTGGCGTTGCGCCAGCGCGGGTAGGCGTGCAGGACCCGGGTCCGAGCTGTGTGGTTGGGGTGGTTCGAGTTGGCGATGGTGAATTGCCGCAGCGGTCCGAAGTGGGCCTCGACCGGGTTGGCCCAGGAGACATAGGCCGGGGTGAAGCACAGCTCGATCGTGTTCTTCTTCGCTCAGCGGCGAATGCCGGCGCCTTTGTGGGCGGACAGGTTGTGCATCCAGCCCCACTCCGTGCCGAAGAGGGTCTGCGAAGCGACGCTGACAAGCCCCTGGGCTCCTACGACGTAGCCAATGCTTTCGACGGTGTATCCGATGGTTGTTCGCACGGATCCACCCTTTCGCGACCGTGCCGCAAGATCGTCCTCCACAGGGTCGAAAACGCACTAGGCCAAAGGATGCAGTCGCGTGCGGAGAGCACCGGCTCAGCACCCCGCCGCGGCAGAGGTGTGGTCGACACCAGACGGCTCGGAGATGACGCCCTGCGCCCAGCGCACGGGCCGGTCGACCATCCAGACCAGCCTGCCTCCGTTGTGGCGCACCGCGTCGGTAACGTCCATACCCACAACACCGAGAGACGGCTCCTCAGCTGCGGACAGGCGCACCGACCTGGGCGCCTTGGACATCCCTGAGCCCCTCGCCAGAAGGCCACTCCCTCGCCGGCCAACCGCCACCGAACCCGTCCAGCACTTCATCGACGGCGTGATCGGAAACGGGTACGGCCCCAAAGACGTCTTGGTACGGCTCACCGACGAGCACGAGCAGGTCGCAGCCGCGGTCGCGGCCGCGATTGAGGCAGGCGCGATACCCCAGCAGTACCAGACGCTTGCCACAACAAGGTCACCGTGTGTGGGGCGGCCTGCCCCGGATACGACCCTGATCACAGCACGGGCTCCCCCGCCCCGCTACGAGGCCCCCGGAGGGAGGCGGCGGAGCGGTGGTCCAGGGCCTCGGTGCGCGCCTCAGTGGGCGCTGGTGCGCAGCACGGCGGCTTGCCAACCGGCGAAAGCCGCTACTTCGGCAGCCACAGCCAGCAGGAGGACGGACACTGCGTCGATCGGTCGCATGACCGCGAGCCCGCCGACGAGCAGGACCACGACCATGTTGACCGCCAAGACGCTGAGCAGTGACGCACGCAGGGGTAGTCGGGACACTGCGAGCAGCAGCAACCCCGCCCACCCTGCCGTGAGTACCGCCGCGCCGGCCACGAATCCGGCCGACACTTCGAGTGCCGCGCCCAGGGGGCTTGCGAACACCCCCACGCAGACTGCCGCAACAGCGCAGTACGCTGCGTCCACCCGCAGGCACACCGAACCCGACTCCTCAAGTCGCATACGGCAAGCGTAACCGCGGTTGGACGCAGCGCGCCGATCGGCTGTCAGTAGCGGATGACGCCCGGACGTTCGGCGGGCGCGTGCGGCGTACGGGCAGCGCCGCCCGGCGTCATGGAGAAAGAGCCCCCGGACAGGGGGCCCGGCGCGTAGCCGCCGCTGGTGAACGCCTGCGGGTTCGTCGCGTCGAACGACTGGCCGTCCACCGTCACGCCGGAGAAGTCCAGTTCACTGAAGGACGGATAGCTCTGGGTGGGGGATTCTATGACCGCTTCGGCGCTGGCGTTGTCCGCGCCGAGGTTCTGGTCTACGTGTTCGGTCCAGCCCTGGGTGTTGTCGGTGAGCGTCAGCGTGTAGCTGCCTCCGCCGTTGGAGACCGCAGAGGCCGTGATGCTGTCGCCTTCGGAGACCGGGTCGTTCCAGTACACCGGCGCAGCCGGGTACATCTCGTACCAGGCGGAGAGGACGGGCGACCCGCTGGAGCAGTCGGTCTGCACGCCGGTCTGTTCCACCGTCTGCGAACCGTATCCGTCCAGGCCGACCCAGGGGGCGAACAGGTCGTTGCTGCTGTTGCAGGTGACATGCGGTTCGGTCCAGGAGCCGCTGATGGTGCTGAAGCTTCCGGTGGCGACGTATCCGCCCCAGTTGCTGTCCTGGAATCGCCCCGTGTGCGAGCCGAAGCCCGCAGCACTGGCGGCGAGCGCCGACGTTCCGGCACACGCCGGGGCGAGAGCGACGGCGGCGAGCAGCAGACCCGCGGCTGCCGCTCGTCCGGTGAAGCGATTGCGTCTGGTTCCTATGTTCTTGCCCATGTACCGGTCTCCTGTGGGGGATGGAGTCGATGTTCGGGGCCTGTCAGACCGGGGTTCATCGTGTGTGCGGCCTGTGTGAACTCTCAAGGGTCAGGCGTCAACAGGAACCCGCCATGGCGAGAACATGACACAATGCCTGCTGGCGGGTACCGCTCGTCGAGCTCCGCCCGCCCGGAGCCGAAGGACGGTCAGGGTGTTCCCAGCCGGTTTTCACACTGTGTCAGGCGCAGTCCAGACGTCAGCACCCACGCGCGCGACCTCGGGTGGTCTGCTCGAAGGCCTTGGCATTCCTGAAGCAGAACAGAACGCCTATCTCCGTGTCCTCGCCTCTGCGCGCTGTACGGAAGCCGGTCTCGCCGTGGAGTTGGGCATCACGGCCGACCGTGCCGAGCGGCTGCTGACCGCGCTTGCCCATCGGGGTCTGGTCACCCGGCACGATGGCGTTCCGGTCCGCTGGTCAGCCGCGGCGCCTGACGTTGCCGTCGAGGCGCTGCTGCTACGCCGGGAAGAGGAACTGCTGCGCACCCGCGGCCGGGTGGGCGAGTTGATGCGCGCCTACCGGCAGGCCCAGCAACCGCAGACGGCTGACCTGATGGAGGTGGTCACCGGACAGGCCGCCATCGCCGAGCGCTGGCGGCAGATGCAAGACGGCGCACGGCGGCATCTCATGCTGTTCGACAAACCCCCGCACATCTCGCCCACCGACACCGAGCTGGAGCGCTCTTTGCTGGCTCGTAGCGTGCGCATCCGTGCGGTGTACGAGGCAGGTTCGGTCAGCGCCCCCGGGCGACTGGCTGAGATCCGCGAGGTGGTCGCGGCCGGAGAGGAGGCGAGGCTGCTGCCTCAACTCCCGTGCAAATTGGCCATAGTGGACGACCGCTGGGCCATGCTGCCGGTGGCCACCGGCTCCGAGTTGCAGGCCGCGGTACTGGTCCGTGCCTCTTCCCTGCTGGACGCGCTGACCGGGATGTTCGAGGCGTACTGGCATCGGGCGGTGGGAGTGCCGGACGCGGGCGGCCCGACACTCGGCGCGGGGAGCCGCCGGGGCGAACTGCTGACGCTGCTGTCGGCCGGCTTCACCGATGACAGCATCGCTCGCCAGCTGGGCGTTTCACCGCGCACCGTCCAGCGGTGGGTGCACGAGGTGATGGAAGACCTCGGCGCGCGAACCCGCTTCCAGGCGGGCATACAGGCGGCTCGGGCCGGTCTGCTCTAGGGGCTGTCGGATTGTTGATCAACGCAGTGGATCGATCTCGGTGTGGGTCGTGGTGACCTGAGGGACCGACAGTGGCCATTGCCGCAGCTGCCGTCACTGCCGATACCCGAATAGGGCGGCCCACGAATGGGGCGGCCACCCAGCCTTCATCGTTCGCCGTGCCCACTCGACGCGTCCGCGATCCATTGGCGCACGCTCGGCACGCGCGGCCCATCGATCTCGTAGACGGCCCTACTCGCCCGCCGGCCCGGCCGAAACGCGCCGGCGTCCAAGGCGGCATAGGTCACTCCGCCAAGCGGCACCCTCGACACCCTAGACGGAGACCGGGCAAATACTGGCAAGCAGAGAAGACCCTGATCACCTCCAAAGGTCGAAAGGCCAAAGAACTTCCCCATCTTGATGTCAAGGAGGCGGAGGAGTGCCTGAGCGTCGTTCCGAGTTCCGTACGCGGGTTCAGTGGTCGCCGAAGAAGATCTCCTTGACTTCTCGTACGGCGTAGTAGACCAGCACATAGCCGGCTGCCGGGTCGGCCCACCACCAGCCGATCGCGGTGTTGAGGATCAGTCCGAGCAGCACCGCGGCAGCCAGTAGCCCGTCGATGAGAGTGACCCGGCCCTCGGTGGTCAGCACCGGGTTGCCCAGGGCCGCGCCGGTGCGGGCCTTGCCGTAGGCCAGGGTGAACATCACGACGGCGGTGATCGCGGTCCAGGCGATGCCCAGTGGGGAGTGCTCCGGGTGGAAGGCGGTGGTCAACACCCACGTGGATTGCACCAGCAGGTAGACCGCGAGCAGCGCGAAGCCGATGCCGATCAGCCTCAGGGCGCGGCGCTGGCGGTCCTCGCCGGTGCCGGACAGTTCCCAGATGACCACCGTCGAGGCGCCGATCTCGATCAGGGAGTCCAGGCCGAACCCGGCCAGGGCGACCGACTTTGCGGTGATCGCCGCGATGGCGAGCACCACGATGCCGACCACGTTCCAGCCGAGCGTGATGTATTCCAGGGTGAAGCCACGGCGCAGCAGGGCCTGGTGGGTGGTGTCATCGGTGCTGGTCACCGCACGAGTTTCGCAGAGAGGCAAGGGCGCGCAGCGACCTGGTCTGCTCGGACGTGGTCAGGCTGCCCTGTCGAGGTGAGAGGCTGCTTGGTAGGGCGTCTTGTCGCGGATCACGGCCCACAAGACGTTGGTCCGCCGACGGGCGAGGACGATCACGGCCTGCTTGTGCCCTTTGCCCTCGCTGCGCTTCCGGTCGCCGCCGGTGGCGGCGATGAACTCCGCCCCGAGGGTGGGGCCATGCCGGGCAGACTGAGGATCACCGCGGCGTCCTGGTGCTGACGAAACCGGGCTTCGATCTGAGCATCCGGTTCGGCGACCTCCTCGCGATGGGCCGGCACTGCGTTCGCCAGCCGGACCACGACTTCGGCACCGAGCTGCTCCCCGGGCAACGCCGTCTGCTGAGCCTGGGCGGCCTCCACGGCCCTGCTTCTTGCCGATGTCTACGCCGGCGCCAAGGTCGGGCACGGTCCCCTCCGTCGGGTTGGGGTTCGCGATCTGGCAGACGACCACGCCGACGTTGTTTTACAACAGCGATCGTGTCGCGTTTCCCACTTGGCGGTCGGGCCGTCGCGGGGCTCCAGGCGGCCAAGTTTCCAGAGCCATCCGATCGGCGACGGGAAACGAGCTGTACCCGAAGCCCCTTGAGCCCGCCGCTCTCACGAATGACCAGTTGAGGCCCGCTGAGAAACGTAGGACAAGCTCAGGCCGATGCTTGGCGAGGAATCTGCCGGAGGCCACCACCTCGTCGGGCCCCCGCATCCAGCGGCCCCGCGCCAAGCCGTCCGGGAGAGTAGACCGTCCCCCGCGCACGCCCTCGATAGCCACTCCTTCGCTCCGGCCGAGGATCCGTACGTTGATGAAGCCCACTGCGGCCACGTCTGCGACATGCGGCAGAGAGCGCAGGAGATTCTGCGTTGCGGCGTCGTTGTGATGCGGGGCGCTCTGATCGAACTGGGTCTGTCCTCGCCAGACGGTCGACTGTGCCGTGCCGTAGTCCTGTTCCGCGTGGCCGTAGGAGACCATGGTGGCCGACAGGCCGGTGGCGAGGGTCACCGTGGCCACGCCGAGCAGGACCGAGACGACGGTGAGCAGCGCCCGTCCGGGCCGGGCGAAGGGCACGCCCAGGCCGAGGGGGACCGGGCGCGGTAGCCGGACGCCGGTCGGCCACCGCTGTACGGCCGGTCCCCGTCCGTCGCACGGTGCGCTGCCCGCGCTGATGGCGCGTGCCGCAGAGAGCCGGTGTGCGCAGGGCGCCGCCCGGCCGCAGCCGCCCGGGGCGGGCGGGCCATCACCGCGCAGCGAGCTGAAGCCGACTTCCAGGTGCGGGTCGTACGCCTCAGGCCGGAGGCCGGGTTCGTGGGTCGAGGGCTCGCCGAAGCGGCGGATGCGCTCGGTCAGGTACGGCGAGTTGGGCGCCAGGTCCTCGTGGTCGATCTCCCAGCCCTCCTCCTGGAGTTGGCGCACGATCTCGGCGATCTCTCAGCCCTTTGGGCCGCGAACACAAGGTCCTTTCGACCGAGGCGTATCCGGGTCGTGCCCCGGGAAGGTCCGGCCCGCGATCAGATGACCGCACCAACAGGTGGTTTCCCGACTGAACCGCTCCCGCGGTGGGCGAGGGCGCGCTACTTGTACAGCTGATCGTCCGATCAGACCTCATGCGCGACACCCGCTACAGGAGCACCCTTGACCGATACTGTCCAACTCGGCCCCGATTCCCTGCTGCGCCGCACTCTCGGAGAGCAGCGGATGGCGTTGGTGGCGTGGCGGCTGCTCGTGCTGCAGAACGCCGATCCGGCCGTGGCCGCCGGTGTCGCACAGTTCTCGACGTACCGGGCACATCCGTGGCGGCGCCTGGAGCACACCATGGACAGCGGCGTACGCCTGTTCTTCTCCGATCGCGACGGGCTGCGCCGGGAGATCGCGCGGCTGGAACGCACCCACCGCCGCATCCAGGGCAGCGACGGCCAGGGCCGGCCGTACACGGCGCTGGACCCGGCGGTGCGGGTGTGGGTGCTGGTGACGCTGTACGAGTCGATGACGGCCATGCGGGAACTGAGCGGCGAACCCATGACCGCCGCAGAACTGGATGAAATGTACGCCGAGTTCCGCGCGGTGTGCGCGGAGTTCGCTCTCCCGGACGAGTTGTTCCCTCCAACGGCCGCTGACGTGCCGGCCTACGTGGAGCGCACCATCCTGGAGCGCTTGGAGTACAGCGATGCCGTGCACGACTTGCTCTACACGATGCTGCGCCAGTCCCCCGCTCCACGACGTCTGGGACGGCTTCGGCCGGCCTGGCCCCTGCTGCGTGCTCTGATCGCAAAGGTCCTGACAGCGCTCACCCTCGCGGACCTGCCTGACGCCTTCCGGCAACGATTCGGCCTGCGCCGCACCCGCGGTGCCGTCGTGCTCTCGTGGATCTTGCACCACGGCACGCGCCTCGCGATGACCTGTCTGCCCGGCCGGCTGCGCTACCGAACCCCGCCGAACGTCGTCCTCTCCTCCCGGCCCGCCTCTGCACCCGCCGAGCCCGTCGCGGCTCCGGCCGCGCTGCATGTGCCGCGCCCCCGCCGCCCGCGTCGCGCTGATCCGCGCCCCGCACGACTGGAGGCATTCTTCCGTCGGGTTCTCGACCAGACCGGCGACGGATTCGTCAACGCCGCGGATCTGCAGGCCATGGCCCACAACGCCTGCTGGCAGCTGGAACTCGACGAGAAACAGGAGGCTGCCTTGTACGCCGCCTTCGACACCTGGTGGCAGCACATCCGGGCCACCATGGACACCGACGGCGACGGACGAGTCTCCGCTACCGAGTTCGTCACGGCCATGCTCACCGGCATCGACCGCGATCCCGCCTATCTGGATTGCGGCCTACAAGTCGCCGTACGCGCACTGTTCCATGCCGCGGACACCGACAGCAGCGGTCACCTGGGCGCCGACGAATACCGAGCCCTCTTCGGTGGCTCCCGTGTCCATCCCGCCGAACTCAACGACGGCTTCAGGCAGTTGGACACCGACGGCGACGGACAGATCACCGAAGCAGAGTTCACCGCCGCCTTCACCGACTACTTCGCCGCCCGCACGGACACCGTCTCAGGCGCCCAACTCCTCGGACGCCCCTGACCCCGCTGAGCGATCGAGCGCATCCCTGGACGACCGCGCCGCGCAGCACAAGGACAGCGAGAGCGGCACCCTCTGATCACGGCCCGACACATTCTCCAGGACGGTTGACGGGCCTCGGTGACGAAGCTGTAGAGCTCGACGCGGCGCGCTCGGCGAGAGCCTCCCGGCCGCGGACCACGTGGTCGGGTTCGTGCCACACGACGTCCTCGGCGTACGTTCGGGCAATCGCCGCACTGCGGCGCTCGGAGTCCGGTTCGTTGAAGACGTCGAGAAGGTTGCGGCGCATCAGGTCGGCGACGGTGCTGTTCATGGGCGCTCCTTCGGGTCATGCCAGCCGGCATCTTCGTTGAGGCGTTCTGGTGCGGGGTCAGAGAGTGCCCTGCCGGCTCGGTTCGGGACGTTTCGTCGTGCAGCACGATGGAGACCTCGCCGGCCTCCACCTGCGCGCCTCAACGATCCGGATCGAAGACCTGCCCCACGGCATTTCACGACGCTCGTGGGTCTTGCACCCATTCCACCTGACAGCAACGCCGGCCGGCGGCTGTCACCGAAGGCGACCTTCCCCCGTCGGCCACATCGTCACGGAGGATGACGGCCCTTCCGCCGTCTGAGGGTGCGGCGGAAAGGAATCGGACATCTCTGAGCAGCCGGGCATGCCGTCGGCGACAGGCAGGTAATGATCGGGAGCGAGCTTCCTGTGTTCAGGTGGGGCGGTCGCTTTGCTTGCCGATGCGACAAGGGAGGGGCGGTACGTGGGGGTGGCTGAGGGCCTGGGCGGTGACGAGTGCCCGGACCTGTGCGAGTTCCTGGCCGTGTCGGCGTGGCTGACCGGCTTTCCGACCGAGGAGTTACGTGCCACGGGGCTGGCCGAGGAGTACATGCCGGTCGTGCGCAAGCATCTTCGTCCGGTGGAATACGAGCAGTTGACGCGTGTGCGGTCGAGAGGCGGTTCCCCGCAGCGGCTGCTGGGCTCCGAGGCCCTCACGGCCGCGAGAGCCATCACCGCCCTGTGGTACACGGGCAGTTGGCCGGGGCCGCCGTCCTACGTGGTGTCACGCCGGGCGTACGCGGGCGGCCTGGTCTGGCGAGCCGCGGGAGGACCGGCGCCGGGAACGGCGCCGGGCGGGTTCGGCAGCTGGGCCGAGCCGCCGACCGCGCCGGAGCAGACCCGGTGACGGGTGACGGGCGCTACGACGTGATCGTGGTCGGGGCCGGGATCGCCGGTTCCCTGGTCGCCGGGAGACTGAGCCGGAGCGGGCGCCGGGTGCTGGTGCTGGAGGCCGGCGTACGACACTCCGATGCCGAACGGGGGCACCGCGAGGTCCTGGACGCCTACTTCACCGCATCGCCCAAGGTGCCCAGCGCGCCGTACCGTCCGTCCGACACCGCACCCTGGCCGGAGGTCACGCATCTCAGCGGCACGGAGGACGGCGGCTACCGTGCCGACGGCTACTTCGTGCAACGCGGAGAGCTTCCCTACGCGAGCGGCTATGTCCGGGTCAACGGCGGATCCGGGGTCGTATGGACCGGCCTCACCCCACGGATGCTGCCGGAGGATTTCGACACCGAACAGTTCGGATACGGCCGCCGATGGCCACTGACCTATGCCGACCTCGAGCCGTGCTACCGGGCCGCCGAGCGCGAACTCGGCGTCTGCGCCGACGCCGAGGAACAGCGCACCCACGTCGGGCTGCCGATCCGCGACGGGTACGTCTTCCCCATGCGCGCCCTGCCACCCAGCCACCTCGACCAGGTCATGGCCGCCCGACTGGACGGGCGCCGGGTGACCGATCCCGTGGCGGGGCAGATGGTGGAACTACGGGTGGTCGGAACCCCACACGCACGGAACAGCACACCCGATCCGGCCTACGACGACGGCGCGGGCTACACCCCGGTCGGCGCCCACGGCAGGCCGGATCCGCACAGCCGTTGCGTGGGCAACGCCACCTGCATCCCGCACTGCCCGGCGCAGGCGAAATACACGCCGCTGAAGACCCAGGGGCAATGGGGGCCCTCCGTCACGCTCGTGGACCGCGCGGTCGTCAGCCGGGTCCTGATCGACGCCGCAGGCCGCGCGAAGGGGGTGGAGTACCGGTCGTACGACGGGTCACGGCACACCACCACGGCCGATGTCGTCGTGCTGTCCGCCCACGCGATCGAGAACGCCAAGCTGCTGCTGATGTCGGAACTCGCCAATCGCAGCGACCAGGTGGGACGCAATCTGATGGACCATCCGGTACTGCTGACCTGGGGCCTGATGCCGGAGCCGGTCGGGCCGTACCGCGGTCCGGGCTCCACCTCCGGCTTCGAGGGATTTCGCGGCGGTCCGGGCCGCGCCCGGCGGGCTCCGTTCCGGATCGAGATCGGCAACTGGGGCTGGGTCTGGGCCAAGGGGCAGGTCGACGGCGACGTCAGCGAACTCCTGCGGCAGGGGTTGTTCGGGCCGGCGCTGCGGCGGGCCGTGGGCAACCGTGTCGCGCGGCAGTTCGCGTTGCAGTTCGAGATGGAGCAGGCTCCGGACCCCGCCAACCGGATCACCATCGACCCCTCGATCCGTGACCCGCTGGGGCTGCCCCGGCCCATCGTGACGTACGGCCTGTCCGACCATGTCAAAGAGGGCATCGCGGCGGCGAAGGGGGTCTCGGACGAGATCTTCTCCCTGCTGGGAGCCGAGGACCACACGGCCTACGCGCCCGAGGCCGCCTGGCCCGGCCGCTTCGAGCATCGCGGTGAGAGCTACGGCTATCGAGGAGCCGGTCATGGGGCGGGCACGCACATCATGGGCAGCTCGGCGGGCACCTCCGTGGTCGACTCCTGGCAGCGGTGCTGGGACCACCCGGGCCTGTACGCGGTCGGCTGCGGCAGCATGCCCTCCGTCGCCACGTCCAATCCAACGCTCACCATGGCCGCGCTCGCCCTGCGCAGCGCGGAACGCATCGAAGCAGACCTCGCCGAACGCGACCGACCCGCAGACCTGACTCGTACCCCAGGAGCCGTCCGATGAGCCCTGCGCCCCTGCCCCCGGTGGCGGAGCCGTTCCAACTGCCCTTCCACTACGGAGCCCTGCACATGATCGGGGTGGACTATCTGGTCGACCCCGAACCCGTCCGCGTGACGCTCGCGAAGCACCACCCGGCGCTCGCCGCCGCCGACTTCGCCGGGCGTGCCCTGGTCTCGCTCAACTACCAGCTGTACTTCGCCCAGTACGCCTTCGGTGGCGGCATCACCCAGGAGATCGAGATCAACATCATCGCGCACCCCGCCGATGCCGGCGACCGGGTCCCCGACGTGACGTACGCCCAGTACGCCCAGGGCTGGGACCAGACGCGGCTGCTGGGCATCGCCCGCATCCACGTCCTGTGCGACAACCCGCTCGCCATCGACGCCGGCCGCCGCCTGTACGCCGAACCCAAGCACCCCGGCTGGTTCGAGGTCCACATGCCCTCGCCGAACGGCGACACCGCCGGCCGCTGGAACGTCCTGTGCAAGCACGCCGAAACCGCCGCCGGCGACACACTGGAGCGCCGGGACACCGACGTCTTCTCGCTCACCGCCGACCTCGCCGGTCTGCCCGCCACGCCGGTCAACAACACGCCCATCACCGGGTACGGCACCACCGACGAAGGGCGCGCCCTGGCCGGCCCGATGGTCATCCACCAGCCCGGCCACTGGCACCCGCTGGACACCTCCGACACCGAACGCGTCCGGGTCACCGTCCACGACGAGACCACCGAGGCCGGTCAGGACCTCGTCCGGCTGATCGGGGAGGCTTCGCCGTCCGGAGCCTGGACGTACCAGTCCGCGCCGGTCGCCGCACACCAGCGCCCGTACTACCTGCGCACCGGGCCTGCCGAGGTCGGCTAGGGGCTGTCCGCATGTTGGTGATCGGCCCGGACCGCACCTGCCTGCGGGACGAGGACTACCGGCAGGCATCCTGACCGTGGCCAAGGGCGGCCCGGTGGGGCGAGAAGTTGCCGGCGTTCTGGAACGTTCCCTCCGAGCACTTGGATTCACCTGCGCACCACGAAGCCGATGGAGTCGGCCTTCGCCACTGTCCGGCTACGCACCAAGGTTGGCGTGCGCGCCCCCCATTCCACGGAGCGCGCGGTGTGCGAGTGAGTATGCGTCAGGGCGGCTCGCTCGCCCGGTCCGCCTGGATGACGAGATCGAATTCCCCTGTCCGACGGAGGCGAACGCTCCCTGGGGTGGACGTACACGGACAGGGGGATGTCCGAGGCTGGAGTTCCTGCTGACGAAGGGACATCCAGGTGGAACGCTGGGACCGGGTCGGACGGTGCGCGGGATACGGGGCGGCGCTGGCAGTGTCGCCCTATTTGCTGATCAAGGTGTCGTGGGTCGTCGGCTCGTTGCTGGGACTGGCGCCGATCGGCGAGGGTTTCAACCTGGCCGGTTGGGTCCTCCTCAATAGCGTGACCATCGGCATGGCTGCGATCGGGATCGCCCTGGCGCTCGCCCTGGTGCGGCCCTGGGGCATGCGCATACCGGGGCGGCTGGTGGCCTTCTGTGCTTGGACGGGATCCGGGTTCCTCGTGTCGATCCTGCCGTACGCCGTGCTCAGTACGGTGCTGGATGCTGCGCGCGGCGGCACAGCGACCAGTGGGGGCGAGGACTCCGCCATGCCTGGCTGGGAAGCCGCTCTGATCCAGTTCAGCTTCATCGGGATGGGGCTGGGGCTGGCCCTCGCGCTCCCCGCCTACCTGCGCCGACGCTGGCCGGACGCCTTCACCGCGAGAGCCGGATGCGGTACCCCCACCGTCGTGCCATGGGCCGCTGCTGTCGCAGCCGTCGTCGGTCTTGCCTGGCTGTACTGGGCAGTTGGCGGCACCCTCGGAGTCGCGCACCCGGCGGAGCGGGACACCAATGGGTGCCTTGTGACGGGCGTGGGTGCGCTGTGGGCACTCGCCGGATCCGCCGCCGTCTGGATGCTTGCCCGACAGCGTCCTGCCCGAGTGCCTCATCACCTGCTGCTGGCGCTCGGCTGGCTCGGCTCGGGCTCGCTCTTCGCGTGGAGCGGCTGGAAACTGCCCCTCACGCTATTCGTCGCACTGGCCCACCCCAGCGACGTCACCCTGCCGGAGAACCTCGCCGTCGCTGCGGTGCTGCACGTCGCCGCCGTGGTTGCGGGGGCGGGCATGTTGAGATCACTTGTCGGCTCACGCCCACGCGCCCCTGCTGGTACCGGCTCGACACCCCTGCACACGTAGGGGCTGGGCGGTACAGAGGGCGAAGCCTGTCAATGGAGAGATCGTGGCCTGGTTCGCGTCCACCGTGCACGCTCTCCGGCGGCGCCCAGCTTTTGAGCCGCTCTCACGCGGGGCGATGGTGTGTCCGGCCTGATGCGTACGTCGTGCGGGGGCGCGACAGCGGGCCGGAGACGGGTACCGCATCCGGCAGAGCACTGGAGCCCTGCCGGATGCGGTTGGTGGGGCATGTGGTCGAGCGGGGGCGAACTCTCATCGACGTTCGCGGAGGTGGCCTGCGCCGACCGCTCGCCTACTTCTCGGCAGACGGGCCCCAGGCAACGGAGGGTGTAGTGCCCGACCATGTACGACTCTGGGTGCGGATCGTCAGCCACCTCCAGGCCGAGGCCGACGTCAAGGGCCTCGCCGTCCAGCAGGGGTAAAAGCCTCTGCCAGTGCTGATCACGGCCGGACAGTGAGGCGATTCCCCGCGGTTCGAGCCGTTCCTCGAAGCGATCCGGATTCCCCGGAACGGTCCCGGCCGGTCCCGCGGGAGACCGGAGCGGGTGCGGGGCGACAAAGCGTACGACTCCTGCCGCGACCGGTCTCTACCTGCGAAGGCGCGGAATGAAGGCGACGCCGAACGGCCCGCCGATGAAATCGGCGGGCCGTCGGGGGATCTGTGCGTCAGTTCAGAGGAATGTCAAAGTTCTTCGCGGAGATCGAAGTGCCGCTGGACGTCTTCGCGGCGAGGCGCTTGTACCGAAGCACAAGCTTCTTCGTGCCCTTGCCCGGGGTGAACACGACCCAGCCGGTCGTGGTCTTGCCCGTTTCGGCATCGGGCAGCGGCGGGTATCCGGCAGCCTTGACCTCGTCGTCGAGGATCGTGGTGCTCGCCTGGTCGATCCCGTTGGGCATGCCCGTGAGATAGAACGAGTTGGCGCCGAAGCTGTCGTAGTACTTGCTGCTCGCCGTCACCTTCACTTCGACGAGGACGACCTGCTCATCCGCCAGCGCTGAGTACTTGGTCTTCGAGGCAGCCGAAGGCTGGTATCCGCTCACGTACTTGAGAACGGTCGCCTTTTCGCCCATCACGTCGTCGGTGAACGACTTGTTCACTGTCACCGGGCTGCCGGACGACCCGCTGTCTGCGCCGGCAGTCGACGCCAACGCGCTGGGCGTACCCGCGACGCTGGTGCCACTCGGAGCGGGGGCCGACACTGTCGGCGACGGCGACGCGGTGCCGTCGGACGAACTGCCCGAGTCGTCGTTGCACGCGGTGAGCAGCGCGCTTCCGGCGACTATCGCCGCCATGACAGGGAGAAAGGTGCGAATACGAACGCGCATGGCGCAAACCCCTTAGATTCGAATGCGAGCCCCGAAACCAGCCGCCCTGACCGTTCCCGAGCGTTGCTTTCGACGTACTAGCAGGAGCCGATCGCGACTTTTTCGGTCACCTTCACGACATCGTGCGTGGTCCACGACCGGCACGCGAATGCGCTGTACGGCGGGGAGACGACGAGGTGGTGGCATGGGCACCGGACGCCGTGAGGAGGCTGTCGGCCAGGGAGGCCGCAACGGCTGCGGCGACTGTCCGTGCCTTCTTGGAACTCATGGATGCCTTCCAGTTCATCTGGGATGCAGGGGCGCCCGCCTCAGTGGTTCACACCTCTCGTCATGAGGATGTGACGCCTGGGGCGGCCCGGCGTGAGGTGCCGGGTCACGGCTGGCCGAGGGTTTCCGGTGCTGATCGTCCGCAGGCCTCAGCGGCAGTGACCAGGCAGAACGGCCGGAAGAAGGACCGGCAGTTTCTCCGGCAGACGCCCTGTGGTGTACTCACCTGCGCAGATCTGGATCATCCGGCGGGGGCGTGATGAGCGAGAGCGGATTCGGAGCGCTGTTACGCGCCCGGCGCAGTGGGGCGGGGCTGACGCAGGAGGAGCTCGCCGAACGCTCGGGGCTGAGCGTGCGGGCCATCCGTGACCTCGAGCACGGCAGGGTTGCCCGGCCCCGGCGGGAAACAGTGCGGCTGCTCGCCACGGCACTTCGCCTGCCGGAGGACGAGGGCGAGGAACTTCTCCGTCTTGCCCGCCATGCGCTACCGCCGGCCCGGCCCGGGCACGTTGACACCGGGATATCGACCTGTCCCGACGCCATGGCGCCTGCCGGCGAAGACGGTCCGCGTCCCGCGGTTGTCCCGCCCACCGAGCCGGCCATGTCCCCGAAGGCAGAAGCAGGCGGCCATCAGGCCGGACACGCACGCGGGACAAAACGTGCGGCGCTCTACGCCGTCCTGCTCACCGCCCTGCTGACGGTCACCGCCCCCTCGTCCGATCGAGACCCGCCGACCGCTCGACCGGCCCGTCACGGCAACCACGCCGCGCACGACGTGACCAGAACCGTCCATGCCACCCGGGTCGCCGGCGACGACCTGCCCCCCTGGAGTGTGTCGACCATCGGAGCCGATCTGCAGGTCTTGCACCCGGTCGCCCGGGGCGACGCACTGATCGTCACCGTCACACTCACCGATGCGGGCTCAGGTGCGGTCACCGTGACCGACACGGCCGGCAACATCTACCGGCCGGCCGGACAGCTCATGGACGGCGGCCGCCGTCTGCTGCTGTTCGCACTTCTCGACGCCAAGCCGCTGGACACCCTCGACCAGATCACCGTCCGCTGGCCCAGGGCCACCCACGCCCACACCACGGTCGACGCATTCCGCGGGATCACCGCCGCCGGACCTTGGGGCGGCAGCGAATCCCTCCCCCACGACCGCAGCGACACCGAATCCTTCGGCAGCGGCGACCTGCCCCTGTGCACCGCGGGCGACCTCCTCTTCACCGCCGTAAGCACCCCCAGCAACTCCGCCCCCCAGTTCGAGGCGCCCTGGCGTCCTCTGGCCGAACCACAATCCCCCCACTACCCGCTCGCGACGGCCTACCGCACCATCACCTCCACAGACCGACACTGCGCATCGCAGGGCACCGCGACCCCACCGTGGCAGAACATCACCCTGCGCCTCGGACGTAGCTGATCCGGTATGCCGGGCAACCCGCTCTCGGAGTACGGTCCTTCGCCGTGAGCGGGGTGCGGATGAATGCGGATGAACTGGGCTCAGTCCTCGTCCTGGGCGCGCCGGTAGAGCTTGGCGATGTCGTCGTCGAAGTACGCGGCGTAGGAGACGTCGTCCTGGTCGCCGCCGCCCTCGTGACCGCCCAGGACGCCGATGACCGTGCCGCTGTGGCTCTTGGGGTCGTAGTCGGTGAGCCAGGGGCTGCCGCTGGTCCCGTCCTCGAGGTCGGTGCACTGGATGCGCAGCTGGGTGTCGCTGAACTTCGTGGTGCGGTTCTGGCACGAGATCGGGGTGTCACGGCTGGTGGGATAGCCGGTGATCTTCACCTTGTTGTCGAAGCCGCGGTCTGTGCCGAGGGTGTTGCCGCCCAGGACGTCCTGGATGTCTTTGCCGTCCTTCTGGTCGAGGACGAGGAAGGCGACGTCGAGGTCCTCGTCCTGCGACTTGGCCCAGCGGTCGTCGACGACCACCTTGCTGACCTTCCACAGGCCGGTGGGTTCGTCGCCGTTGCGGTAGTCGGGGGCGAAGACCAGGTCGTTCACCGGCTGTCCGGAGTCGGCGTCGAAGGCGCAGTGGGCCGCGGTGATCAGCATGTTCCGGCCCGGACTCTGCACCACGCTCGCCGTGCAGAAGTGGGCGCCCTGGTCGTCCTTCTCGAAGACCGCGCCGATCCGGGCGTTCTCCTGCGTCCTGCGGGGGGTGTACGCGTTGCCGTCCTTGGCCAGGGTCCTCGAGGAGAAGTCCTGGTCCTGGCCCTGATCCTGCGATGCCTGGCCCGGCGTGCCGGACTTGCCGAAACCGCTGCGCCAGCTGCTGCCGGCCGTATGGGTTTTCTCCGCGGCGTCGCCCACCACTGCAGTTGCCCCGATCATGATCAGCGTCAGGGGCAGGATGGACTTCCAGGCTAGTGAGCGCACAAGGTCATTATCGACGCGGGCCGGGAATCCGGGAGGCGCATCACCGGGAGGCTCCCGTCACAATCCAGCGTCGAGGGGCCGGAAGCATGTGGGCACCGGGCCTACGGCGGCCGCAGCCGGTTCTGGCCGCGGTTGCGTGATGGCTACGGCCAAGTGCAGATCTGCCCGCGGAGCTGGACTGGCAGCACCTCTCTGGGGCCATGTCCGGGCTGACGACACTGGAAGGCCGACCAGTCGGGTTGGCTCGGATGGACGTTGCCCTGGCCCGTGGAGGAGTTCATGAGGTCCCCCACGGGGACGTGGGCTGTGGCTTTCAGTAGCCGATGGTGAAGCGGCGCTGCACGAAGCGCGGCAGCTCCGCCTCATCGATCAAGGCGATGGCCGCGTCCTCCACCGAGATGCGGCTGCGGCCGTCAGCGTCCAGGACCGGCTGGTCGCCGCCGATCCGGAAGCGGCCGGTGCGCTCGCCGGGGCCGATCTCCTCCGCGGGGCTGAAGTAGGTCCACAGCCGGTTCGATGTCCGCAGGACGGCCAGGGCGTCGCGGTGACCGCGGACCGCTGCGGCGTATCCGCGGGGCAGCCCAAGCTGGTCGAGGGCGGGGTGCAACAGCTCGTCGGAGTCTGCTCGCACCACTCCAGATTCGATTTCGAGGCTACCGGCGCCGCCGATCACGATGAGCCGGGTCTGTGGGCGGCTCTCCAGAGCCTTCAGCAGGGCTCGCGCCGCCGTCGCGTAGACGGTCGGGTCAGCGATCGAGCGCCGGACGGTGTCCGCGAAGTCCCTGGCGGCGTTGCCCGGCTGGAAGCCGCTGATCAGGACGTCGAGGCCGGGCAGGACGCCGGCGATGCTCTTCGGGTCCAGGATGTCGACGCTCGTCCAGGTGATGTCGTCCCGACGCTCCTCGCGCTGCGCCTGAACGGCGTCCCGACTGAGCGCCTTGACGTTGTGGCCTCGGTCGAGGGCTTCGGTGACGACCCGGCTGCCGATGGTGCCCATGGCTCCGATGACTCCGATGTGCATGGTTCTCCCCCGTGCATGCAGAAGTGGGACGCCACTGGATGGCGACGCAAGAAGGTGGCACTGGCATTGATGGCCTCGGTCGGGCCGGACGCCATCACCCTGCGGGCCATCGCCCGTGAGATGGGCATGACCGCCAACGCCATCTACGGGTACTTCCCGACAAGGGACGACCTGGTCACCACGCTGATCAACAACGTGTACACCGCCTTGGCCGACGCTGTGGACACGGCCTGGGAAGCCACGCCCTCCGCCGATCCCGCCGTCCGGATCGAGGCATGGGCCAACGCCTTCCGGACCTGGGCCCTGATCAACCCCCAGGGGTTCCGCCTCGTCTACGGCGACCCCGTGCCCGGCCACCAGGCCCCCGAGGGAGGCCCCGCCCCGGATGCCGCACGCCGGGTCTGCACCGGGCTCACCGCCCTCGCCGCAGCCGCCTGGCCCCACGCCCGACACGTCTACCAGGGCAGCGCCTTCGACTGGCCCGACTTCGGCCCTGGGCTCCTCGAGAAGGTGCGTTCCGCCTTCCCCGACTTGCCGCCCGCAGCCGTCGCCCTCGCCCTGCGCATCTGGGGGCACCTGCATGGACTGGTGTCACTGGAGGTCTACGGCCACATGCGCACCCAGACCACCAGCCCGGAGAAGCTCTTCCGAGAGGAAATCGCCCAGCTCGTCGAGACGCTGGGCATCCCGCGTCGGCACTGAGCGCCCCAAGCGCCGACAGGCGCTTTGAACTGCGGAATTGGGCATGCCCAAAGTAAGTGCGGTCACAACCGGGTCCCGGCCAGGCGGGGGCGCGATCCGCGAGCGGGAGATGCGGCCGGGTGCCGAGGCAGTGCGTCCACGATCTCGTCATGGGAAAGGATTTCTCGGCAACGTGTCGATCGGTGGGTCCCCCGTTCGACGCTTGGGTAGAGGCGCGACCCGCGACGCAGAATCCGGACGGGCCGCGGCTCTGTGATCAGGAAGTGCTGTCCATTCGTCGACCAGTGGTTCGGGTTGCCGACTGCATAGCCGGCCGCCGGACGCCCCGAGGAGAAAACATGCAGATCCGCGCCCGTATGAGCATGAGTGCCGATGGCTACGTGACCACACCGAACGGGTGGCCCGCCCTGACTGCCGACCCCGCGTTCACCTCCGGTGAAAGCCACGGTATCCGGGAGTTCCTCGAAGGCTGCGAGGCGGCGCTGATGGGCCGCACCACCTTCGAGCCCGCGCTGGCCAACAACCGCTGGCCATGGCCGGACCTCGACGTGTTCGTACTCGGCTCACACCGTCCGGACGGCACCCCTGACCACGTCATCACCGACAGTGACCCGGTACGGCTGCTGGAGAAGCTCCGCTCGGCCAACCGGGGTGGCGACGTCCACCTCATCGGGGGCCCGCAGACGATCGGGACGTTCCACGCCCTTGGAGCACTGGACACCCTCGAACTGGTCCTACTGCCGATGCTGTTCGGCGGTGGGATGCAACTGACACCCATGCTCAGTCCCGACACCGGGCTGACCTTCCGACGCGAGCGTGCCCTCCCCGGTGGTTCAGTGGAGATCGTCTACTCCTGCCGGGGCAGTCGCGCTGAGCTTCCAGGCAAGCCTGCCAGCCAACGCTGATCTCGGCCAGGACGCAGGTCGCACACGTGGGAGATGCCGAGCCTACGGCTGCTGTGGATCGCGGAACCGCCGCCAGCGGTGGCCAGGAGACGGTCTTCCGCGCCCGGACTGCAGAACTGTTGCACCGGGGAATCCCCCACCATGGGACTGGAGACGCTCAAGGAATCCTCTTGCCGGAGCTGAACCTCATGGTGCGGCAGGTCATGACCGTCGGCGCCTGTGTGTGAAGCTGCGGCTCCACGGTCGGCGGACCGCGCGCTGTTGGGGCAGCCGATCGCCCCGTCCGTGCCGGGGCGTGCGCCGCGGATTCTTGGCATCGACGAGTTCGCGTCCCGTAAGGGACGGACCTGTGGAACGGTCCTCGCCGACATCGAGACCTCCAGGCCGGTGGACCCATTGCCTGATGGGGAAACCGCCACGGTCGCCGGCTGGCTCCGTGAGCACCCTGGCGCCGAGATCGTCTGCCGTGACCGGTTCATGATTTTCACCAAGACCATCAGGCAGGCGGTCCCCGACGCGCTGGACGTGGCAGATCGCTGGCACCTCCTCCAGAATGCCTTGCGGGGCTCGGCACCCGGCTGGGCGCCGAACCCCGCAGGGCGGTGCACGGGTTCAGCTCGCGTCGCTGTTACGCGGGCGGGACGAGCATGAGCTCCTTGCCGAGCTGCGAGGCCGACGAGTCGCCGTACATCGTGAGCTCACCGTCCGACCAGCGGACCATGAGGTCGTCGGGCCAGGAGTTGCCTCCGAAGTTGCCCGCCGAGATGACCTTGGCGTGGTCGCGCCATAGGGCGTTGGCAGCGAGGACCTTGTTCTCGGCGCCGAGGCCGCTGATGCCGAGGTCCTTGTAGACGGTCAGTTCGCCGTCGGTCCAGCGGACCATCAGGTCGTTGTTGTCGGCGCCGCCGAAGTCGCCGGCGGTGATGGCGCGGGCGTACTTCCAGACCGAACCGGGGTCGGCGAGCTTCTTCTCCGTGTGGAAGCCGGCCGCGTCCGTGTCCCAATACAGCGTGGCCTCGCCGTCGTCCCAGGTGACGACCACGTCGTCGGGCCACTTGTTGCCGCCGAAGGCACCCGTCGCCAAGGCGGTGGCGTGCTTCCACAAGGCGTTGGGCTGCTGGAGGGTGATCTCCTGGACGTTGTTGATCGACCCGGAGTCGTAGTCGACATCCTTGTAGAGAGAGACCTCCCCGTCCACCCACAGGACCATCAGGTCGTACTGGGCGCCACCGGTGAAGTCGCCCGCCGTGATGGCCTTCGCGTTCTTCCAGGTGCCGTTGGGGCCGGTGAGCTTGCGGTCCTTCTCGAAGCCGAAGGCGCCGTCGCCCTCGTAGAGGGACAGCTCGCCGTCGTCCCACAGAACGATCATGTCCTGGCTGCCGGTGCGGCGGACTTCGGTGCCGCGCAGGGCGGTCGCGCGGGCGGGGGCCGCGTAGTCGGCCGGGTCGTAGAACGTACCGGAGGTAATCGCCTTGGCGTGCTTCCAGGTGTCGCCACCGCCCAGGCTGGAAGCCTTGTCCGGCTCGTAGTCGTTCACCGCCTGGACGTACAGGCGGTTGATGTCGCCGTCGAACTGTGAGGAGTACGACGTGTCGGCGGTCGGGCCACCGGTCTTGTAGCCGCCGATGACGCCGAAGACGTCACCGCGCTTGCCGTCCCAGTTGGCCAGGAACGGGGAGCCGGACGTACCGGGCGTGTAGCCGTCGCAGTCGATCTGCACGAAGCGGTCGTTGAATTTCTTCGTGGTGGCCGTGCAGTCCCGGGGCTTCTTGGAGCCACCGGGGTAGCCGATGAGGTGGGCGTTCTTCTGGTCGAAGTCGCCGGGGCCGACGAACTTGAGCCGGTTGCCGCCGCCGACCGCAGTCGTGAGGACCTGGTTCTTCTCGTTGCGCTGCACGCGCACGAACGCGAAGTCGAGGTCGTCGGCTTTGGACGAGCCGAGCTTGATGTAGCGGCCGTCGAGGTAGACGCGGTTCTTCTCGGCGCGGAAGATGCCGTAGGGCTTGGGGTTGGCTGAATCGTTGTACTTCGGGACGAAGCCGAAGTTCTCGAACCGGTCGGTGTCCGACAGGCAGTGCGCTGCGGATATGACGAGGTTCATGGACGGTGAGTCGACGACGGACGCGGTGCAGAACCGGTCCTCCTTGCCACCGGCGCGCGTGACGACGAACACACCGACGTTGTCGAAGCCGCCCGCGACCTCGTGGCTGGCCGCACGCAGCGCCGATCCCATGCCGTGGGTGTCGCCCAGCGGGGCGCCTTCCGGGTCGTCCAGGGGCCGCGCGTTGCGCAGTCGCTCGGGCGTCCAGTACGCGTCGAGTTCCTTGGCCTCCTGGAGCTGTTCGGCGTCAAGGGGAGCCGGGGGACGGGGTGTCGGGTCGATACCGAGCGAGCGGTAGTACTCCTCGTCCGACATCCGCGAGGACGTCGGGCTCGGGGTCGGGCTCGGCAGGACCGGCGTCGCGCCGGGTGTCTGTGTCCCGGCGCTCGGCGTCTGCGTCGGAGCGCCAGGTGTCCGCGTCGCGGCGCCGGGCGCCTTCGTCGGGGTCGGGAGCGGCGTCGTCGTCGACGGTGAAGTCGGTTCTGGTATAGGAGAGTTGGTCACCACGGGGGTGCTCGGCGCGGTCGCCGTCGGCGTGGGTGTCGCCGTCGCGGCGAACGCGGGAGCGGTCAGAAGTGCGGTGCACAGCCCGAGCGTGGCAGCGCTCAGAGTGAAGCGTCTCATCAGTGCCTTGTGTGCTATCGATGGTTCATCCCTGACCCAAGAGAACTTAAGGGGCAGGTAAAGTGCAGGTGATACTAGATCATCGATTAGGGGTGTTTGTCATGTCTCGTGCCGCCTGCACGGCATTGGTGAGCTGCGCAGCAGCCGCCGCTCTGACGTTCGGAGCGCTTGCGTCTCCGGCCTCGGCCGGGCCCACCTCGCCGCCCCAGTACGCCCCTTCGGCCACCCTCAACGTCGACACCGGTTCCCCCGGGCACGAGGTCGAGGCCCTGTGGCTCGACGAGTGGCGCGACGACAACGAGAAGACCGTGCAGGTCAAGTCGCCGGCGTTCGAGGCACCTGCGACGCTGACCTTCAACGGCCGCCAATACGCCGGCAAGGCGCGCCTGCGCCCGGACGCGCGTCCCGGACAGGCTCAGGCGCGAGTCGTCACGCACGGGGGGCGGGCGGTCAAGAAGGCGGTGTTCTGGATCGACCCGGCGAAGGCGTCGAGCAGTGGTTCAAGTGCCCTGGTGTGGCTGACCGGCGGCGCGCTCGCCGCGGCGGGGGCGGGGGTGGTGGGAGTACTCGCCGTACGGCGACGGCGCAAGCGCCCCGTAACGCCGTAAGAAGCTGTCGGGACCTGACATGACGAGTCCGCCAGGAGTCCCGCTGCGCCGAAGCTGCCAGGCGGTACTGAAAGCTGATGGTGACCAGGCCGAGGAGTTCATGAACGCCTTGCAACCCGTTCCAGGCGTGGCCGCCGTTCCGGACTGCGGATTCGCTGATCTCTTCGCGCAACAGCGCCAGGACAGTTCCGCGACGTCGGGAGTTCCGGGAAGGGTCACGCCTGGAGGCGGCCGCGCGGCGAGACGAACACGGTGATCGCCCAAGAGCTGCGGGTCGGCACCCGGACCGTGCAACGGTGACGCCGGATCTGGGCCGAAGGCGGACCGGGGCTGAGGAGGACCGGCCGTGCGCGGAAGGCTCGCGGTGGCCGTGGTGCATGGCTCGCCTTCGAGGACGAAGCCGGATTCGCCATGACTCCGCCGCACGCGAAGGCCTGATCGCCGCGCGGGCGGGCCCCGGTGGTGCGGGACCGTGGCCTCTCGCGCAGACGCATCCCGATCACCGCCCTGACCTGCTGCACACCAGGCCGCCGACCTGCGCAGCTTCGCCGTGCGCCGGGACTGGCTGATCGCCTACTACCTGCCGCCTCACTGACCCGGCCCCAACCCCGTCGAAGGTGTCTGGTTCGCTGCTGCGGCGCGGCTGGCTTTCCAACGTCGCCTTCACGACCCCGGAGCATCTGATGCCCGTGTCCCGACTGACCGTCAACTCCCCCGACCCAAGTCGAAGCACGATAGTCGCCCCCATAGGCGCCCACTGCTGGCCACCAGCCTCGCCATGACAGCCGGCTTCCTGAACGCCGGCTCAGCGGGGCTCGCCGAACCAGCGGTCGAGTGCCGGTTCCAGGTCATCCGCGCCGGCCCAGCACACATAGCCGTCCGGCCGGATGAGCATCGGCTCGGTGTCGGCGCCCTGGCCCGCCCGGTCCACCCGGTCCGACCAGCGGTCGGCGATCTTGCCGAACGTGTCGGCCGGATCCAGCAGGATGCCGCGCGCGGACCGCAGCAGTTCGTGCACCCGGGCCGAGCCGAGGTCCAGGTCCGGTGCGGGCCGGCCGACGAGGGGATGGGTTTCGGTGCCAGGCATCGGGTAGCGGATGGCCATCCCGGACATAAGGTCGGCGAGATAGCGCTGCCCGTCAGGGAGTTGGGCCATGCTCATGAAGATCTCCCGGGCGGCCAGCACGTCCGGATCGCGGGTGCCGGTCCAGTCCATCAGCAGGCTCTGTGCCCGGACGTTGCGCAATACGGCGGCCCCGGCCGGATGCCGTTCCGCGTGATAGGTGTCGAGCAGGTTCTTCGGTGCCCAGCCGTGCACGGCGGCGCCGAGCTTCCAACCGAGGTTCAGCGCGTCCTGCATCCCGGTGTTCATGCCCTGCGCACCGAGCGGAAGGTGGACATGGGCGGCATCGCCCGCAAGGAACACCCGCCCGTACCGGTACTGCTCGACCTGTCGTGACGCGTTGGTGATACGGCGGGCGTAGCGCAGTTCGAGGAGGTGCACCCGCGTTCCGAACACGGTGCTCAGGCCATGGCGGATCTCGTCCTCGGTGACCGGGATCTCCCTCGGCAATGACTGGCCCGGCCCGCCGAGGACCAGTCGGCGCAGTTGCCTGCCCTGCGGATCGGTGCCGAGCGGGAACAGTGCCGCCCAGTGCCCGTCCTCGTTCCAGGTGTGCGACGTGGACGGATCGACGCCGCCTAACCGCACGTCGGCGGCGATGATCGTCAACGTGCCCGGCCGACCGGGGAATCCGGCTCGCAGTCGGGACCGTACGGTGCTGTGGGCTCCGTCGGCGGCGACGAGGTAACGGGAGCGGAGGATGGCGCCGTTGGCGAAGGTCGCGGTGACCCCGTCATCGTCCTGGGCGAGGTCGACCAGTTCGTGGTCCCGCCGGGCGTGGAGGCCGTGCGCGGCGAGATGCTGCTCGAAGAATCCCTCGATCACCACCTGCGGCACGGCCCGCCATGGCAGATGGTGCGGGTTGGAGTGGAGCGGGAGTGGGATACCGGCGAAGTGGCCGGTGGTGACGGGATGATCTCCGGTGGCCAACAAGGGCTCCAGCAGACCTCGTTGGTCGAGCGCCCCCAGTGTGCGGGACTGCATGCCGCCTGCCTTGGACAGATCGCTGCGCTGCGACAGCTTGTCGACCAGCACGGTCGACACCCCCGCCGTCAGCAACTCGTTGGCCAGCGTCATTCCGGTCGGACCGGCGCCGACGACGATCACATCGGTGTCCATGGACTCTCCTCAGGCTGTGTCGATCATGACAACAGCAACGCTCCGTCGGCCGAGCCGCCCGAGCCAGCAACCGGCCCGATTGCGCCGATATCTGACGCCGTCTACCTTCAGCACGGTGGATTCCGACTACGACGAGCTGGATCGACGACTCGTGCACGCCCTGCAGATCGACGGCCGTGCCCCCTTCAGCACCATCGCCGAGGTTCTCGGCGTGTCGGATCGCACCATCGCCCGCCGCTACGCCAGGTTGCGTTCGACCGGGGCGCTACGGGTGCTCGGCGGGGTCGATCCAACCGCGCTGGGAGCCGTCCTGTGGCTCCTGCGGGTGCGATGTGCTCCCACCGCGTCGCTCCCGGTCGCCGAGGCCCTGGCCAGACGCCCCGACACGTCCTGGGTGAGCCTCAGTTCCGGCGGCACCGAGATCACCTGCGTGGTCCGAACCGAGAGCGAGGCGGACAGCGAAGCACTGCTGCTGGCCAAACTCCCCCACACCCCGCGCGTGGAGGGCGTGACCGCGCACTCCGTGCTGTACGCCTTCTACGGCGGCCCGGACAACCTGGCCGGCAAACTCGGGCCGTTGGACGAGGAGGCGATCGAGCGGCTGCGCCGGCCCCCGATGCCGCACCGACGGGGACCGGTGCGGCTCGACGACAGTGACCGCAAGCTCCTCGCCCTGCTCGCCACCGACGGCCGGGCCGGGTTCGAGCAGTTGGCCACGGAGACCGGCTGGTCGCCGACGACGGTCCGGCGCCGGATGACGGAGCTGCGCGAACACGGCCTGCTCTATCTCGACATCGACGTCGACTGGCGCATATTCGGCGTGCACGCCCGAACCCTGCTCTGGCTCTCGGTCGCCCCCGCACACCTGGAGGAGGTGGGTCAGGCGCTGGCCGAACATCCGGAGATCGCGTTCGCCGCCGCCACGACCGGCCCGACCAACCTGTACGCGAGCGTGGTGTGCGCGAACCAACGGGAGCTGTACCGGTACCTGACCACCCGGGTCGCCGCGCTCCCGGCGATCACGCACCTCGAAACGGCACCAGTGATCAAGACCGTCAAAATGGCAGCGATTCAGACATAGCAACCGACCAGCCCCTGCTGCTCCGATCCCGCGAAGCACACGGCTTGTCACCGGGTCGGCGCGGCACCTGTCACCGGCAGCGCGCGAAGCACGGTTGCTGTCACCGGCTCCGGCGGTCAGCCCGGCGTGCTCCGTCCGACGGACCTGTGGATGCAGAACGGCCGTTCACACCGTGGCTACTGCCGCTCCCACTGCTCCTTGGTGATCTCGTACCGTACGCCTCCATGCTCGGAGCCCTCGATCATCTCCATGTCGGCGGGAGTAGGGACGGTTTCCGCAAGCGTCATTTCGAGCTTCTCCATGATGTTGCGCGAACCATGGTTCACGGACATCGTCTCAGCCCAGACCATGCGCACACCGAGCTCTGTGAACGCCTTGCCCAGCAGGGCCCGCGAGCCCTCGGTGGCATAACCCTTGCCCCAGGCCGACTGCCGCAGCCGGTAGCCGAGTTCGACTTCGTCCAGCGGGCCCTCCGGCTCGGGACGCAGGATGAACCAGCCGATGAACGCCCCGCCGTCCTTCTCGTGCGCGGCGAACAGTCCGAGGTCGCCGCCCCACTTCTCGTAGCCGGCGAGGATGTTCGGCAGATAGCGCTCGCGGACGAGCTCCGGCGGAGTCGGATTGCCTCCGGACAGGTAGCGCATCACCGCCGGGTCGCTGTCCAGCTCGATCAGCAGGTCCGCGTCGTCGGCAGTGAAGCGGCGCAGGGCCAGGCGCTCGGTCTCGAGGTAAGTGTCCACGAGTCGATCATGTCTGAAGCAAGTCGAGCAGACCAACGGCTTTCCTCGGCAACTCGGGGGCGGGGCGTTGCCATGACGTCGCAGGATATAGAGACAGGTGCGGCCAGGTGTCGGCTCCTTCCCGGGCGCGCTGGCCTACTTGGCCGCCTACGACGTCCATCGCGCCCACATCTTTGGCCGCTGAGGACCGGGCCTCGGCACGATGGATGCCGCATGCCGCGGATCGCCACTAGCCATGCCTCTCCGCGATGGGGCCCGACGGGGATCCGTATCGCGATATGGCGTTGGCCTTCGCACTCCGGCCCCGGCTCGTCGCCCGCGCTGCGAGTCGAGCTGGTCGGTCAGCAGACCTAAGGCAAGGTGGTGGTGCGGCCCCCACGGCGGACGTTCAGGCAGTGGCTGCTGCGCAGGCCCGCGTCCCTTCAGGTGATCTGGTCCGTCCGGTGTCGGGTGTCCGGCCAGACCAGGCGTAACGAGTAGCTCTCAACAATGACCAGCGTGGATGCCACACTGACGGCCTGACGGCCCTGCTCCGCACCCGGCTCGGAGTGGTCGTTCGAGCCACCCGGTGTTCGAGGCTTGCGAGAAGGCAAATGAGTACCGCGCCTGTCAGGAGACACCACCGTCGGGTCCAGGCAGGGAGACTTGGGACTTGCTCCGCTCGGTTCCCCGCCCGACCGGCAGGGCGGAGGCTCGTTCTAGGATCTTCGACATGGCGAAGCGCGCGGTACATCGGCGGGCCCGGAAGATACTGGGCGAGGAGCCCGTGGCCCTGGTCTGGTGCGAGATCCACAAGCCCATCCCCGCACCGCCCAAAGATGTGCACCGCGCGGCAGGTACGGGACGGCTGAAGCCGGGTCACCACTGGCTGCTGTACGTCGGGGCCGTAGTGTTCTTCTTCGTCGTCATCCCGATGATGCTGATCGACAAGTTGGGCGCGCGACTCGACCGGTTGTCCCGGGTGCGGCGGAGCCGCGGACCGCAGTCCGGGCAGCCGCAGACTCCGCCCGACGCCCGCCCCTCCGCGTCCGGCCGCGACCGTGCCCGCGATCTCCGACAGGACCCGGCCAACGGCGTCTTCGACGGCCACTGGAACCTGACCGCGGGTCAGTTGCTGCTGCGCTGGTACGGGCACTCACCCAACCCCAAACGCCTGGTCATGCTGTCCCGTGACCGCCTCTGCATCGCCACGTCCCCTCGCCGTCGGCTGTCGCCCACCAAGGCGGACGACTTCCGGAGCGTCGTTGAGTTCCCCCTCGATCAGGTCCGTGTCGAAGGCGATGCGGGCCAGCCGCGCGGATTCGCCACTTTCCGGCTCCGCTTTACCGATGGCTCCTGGCTGGAGCTAGGACGGCTGGGCGAACCCGAGGACGCCGACCACTTTCTCCGCACGGTCAGTGACTGATCGACCGTCATGACCCCGTCAGACCCAAAACAGACTCGGTGAAGTCAACTCCTGGTGCGGGTAAGAGCTTTGGCGGGAGTGGTATGGCAGTCAGTCAGCTCCACCCAGGCGCCACACAGTACGGAAGGCCGCCGGACAGGATCCACCACCGGGAGTGACCCATGCGCCGGGTCGACCCTGCCCCATCAGTAGGCGATCCGCGCTCCTGAAATCACCTTCGCCGGAACGCCCACAAGCCCTCCCCATCGCTTGCCCGTACGGCCGAGGCCGACTGTGGAGATGCGCCCAGCCGTCATGCGGCCTTGCCGAGAGGAATCCAGCGCGAGGCCCTGTCCGGCGAGATCGGCCGGACAAGGCCCTGGGCTCAGCTCACTTGCACTGGCCGGTGTGCGGCCCGTTCACGGTGTTGCCCGACTGCTGCAGGGTGGGTGAATTGCCCTCGCAGCGCAGCGGCGCCCGGACCTGGTTGCCCTCGAACTCCGGGACGAGGTCCTCGGGCAGCAGGCCGCTACCACTGTTGTCGTTGATCCTCACCGGCGCCGACATCGTATTGGACGAAACCTCAAGGCCGCCGGTGTTGCCGTCCAGGGTCAGCGGGGCCTTGAAGGCGTTGCCCGCGCAGTCCGTCCCCTCACCGTCGCCCAGCAGCACGAAGCCGCTGGTACCCACGAGGGTTGCCTGTGCGTCGAGGGTCGAGTGGCAGATGGTGACGGCGAGGGCGCCGTCCGAGACCACCGGGCCGTTGATCTCCGCATCCGACACTGCCAGCGCTCCGCCGGGCCGCACCTGCACCGGGCCGCTCTGCGTAGCGCCGGGGGCGATGCACAGCGACTGGTCGGCGGCCACGGTAAGGGGGCCGTGGTGGTCCGTGATGCACGGCTGGCTGAAGCCGACGGTGAGGTCGGTGGGCGAGGCAGTGGCGCCGGCCGTGAAGGCGGGGTCGCCGCCATAGGTGGCGGTGATCCTGTGCGCTCCGGCCTGGAACTTGCTGGTCGTGAAGGTCGCCGTTCCGCTGTCGAGCGGCACGGTCGCCAGCGTGGTCGTCCCGTCCGAGAAGGTGACCGACCCGGTCGGGACTCCCGCGCCCGGGGCGGCCGAGGTCACGGTGGCGGTGAGGTTGACGGCATGGCCGAACAGCGGGGTCGCGGTGTCCGTGCCGAGCGTGACCGAAGTCCCGTACTTGAACGAGACGACGGCCTTGCCGTCGCCGTGGTTGACGCCCTGGAGGAGCGCGACGTGGGTCGCCGACGGATCCGCGTAGCTGCTGCCACCGCCACCGCCCGCGCCCGGGAAGTAGCCCGGGTTGCCGCCGCCGGAGCCTCCGCCGCCGCCGTGCCAGCCGCCGCCACCACCGCCGCCTCCGGGGCCGCCCGCACCGCCGTTGCCGCCGGTTCCGCCGCTGCCCGGGTTGGGCTGGCTGGTGACAGGGTCGAGGTCGATGCCGGGGGTTCCGGGGCCACCGTTCAGCGTGTTGGGGTTGCCGTGGCCGGCCGTGGTGCGGCTGCCGCCGCCGCCCGCGAGACCCGAGCCCAGCGGGCCGTTGCTCTGACCGCCGTCCAGACCGGCCTCACCGCCGCCGGCGCCGCCCTGCAGCTCTGGCCCGCCGTTGCCGGCACCGCCGCCGCCTCCGGCCACCAGGACTCGGTCGGTGCCGCCGAACTCGCCGACCCGGGCATCCGAGCCGCCGCCGCCCGAGCCGCCGCCGCCGTGCGCGCCACCACCGCCGGTCCCGTGGCCGGGGCCGCCGGGCCGGGCGAACTCGCCGTGCCGGGACGAGCCGGGGATGCCGGCCGCACCCACGGTGAGCTGGAGGGTCTGGCCGGGGGTCACCGGCAGGGTCGCGCGGCTCTCGCCGCCGAGTCCGCCGGGCGCACCCGGTATCGCCGGGTGGGGGACGATGTAGCCGGCGGCGCTGCCGCCCTCGCCGCCGAACAGGTCGATGTCGACCGCGGTCACGCCGTCCGGGACGGTGAAGGTGTCCGTGCCCACGGAGTCGTAGGTGCACGTGGGCTGCGGCGCCGTGGTGAAGACGCCGCCGGTGCCACAGGGTTCGGTCGCACTCGCCGTGCCGGCGGCCGCGGTGAGGGGCACGATGGCGGCGGTGACGAGGCCGGTGGTACCGGCCAGCGACATCATCTTGGATCTGAACATGGTCCGTCGGGAGGTCGGGCTGCTGTCGTTCATGGGTGTTGCCACTGCTTCTCCGGTCCTGTGGGCAGCCGAGGTAGGGGAACGGGTGGTCCGCAGGCGGGTCGGGCCCGCCTGCGGATCGGGATCAACCGGTAGGTCAGACGCCGTCGTTGGCGCAGAGCGCCCAGACGTCCGCGTAGGTGTTGGTGGAGCCGGCGCCGCCCGCGTGGGCGTCCGTGGACCAGTACGAGGCGGTGGTGGTTCCGTCGCTGACCGGGTTGCCGCCGGAGTCGCTGGGGAAGCTGCCGTTCAGGTGGTCGCCGCCCGAGCCGGGGCCGGTGTAGTCGGTGGTCGTCACGTTGCCGCCGCTGGCGCCGGCGCCGCCGCTGACCAGGTTGCCGTCGGTGCCGCAGCCGACCGTCACGACGGTGTCCGCGCCCGCCGAGGAGGAGGTGGTCACCTCGGTGTAGTGGACCTTCACCGTCACGCCGCTGACGTTGATGCCGCTACCACTGCAGATCGCGTACGCGTAGGTTTCGTTCGTGGCGCCGCCACCGCCGCCGTTCCAGCCGACCGCCGTCCAGGAGTCGGGGTTGGTCTCACCGTCGGCTGCGGCCTTCAGGCCGTTGTCGTGCCCGGAGTTGTTGAAGGTGGGGAAGCTCGCGATCGGCTTGAGGCTGCCGACGCTGGCCGGGGTGGTC
>NZ_KQ948239.1:37846-40363 GCF_001514035.1 Streptomyces yokosukanensis
CCGAGCAGCACGGTGTTGGCCGGACAGGTCGCCGTGACCGCGACCGGCGTCGCGGCGGCGGTCGGCCCGGCGGCCTTGTCCATGACGATCTGGGTGTGGTTGATCAGGTTGCTGGTGAAGCAGACCGCGTACGGGGTCGTGGAGAACGAACTGTTCACCGCGCCGCCGCTGCCGCCGATGCCGAGCCAGTGGGTGTTGTCGGTGCCGACGACACCGGTGGTGCCGGTGTACTCGGTGGTGCCGTCCGAGCTGGGCTCGGTGCCCATGATGTGGTTGCCGTTGGACGACGTACCGGTGCCGATGGCCTGATCGAGACCGCCGCCGGAGACGAGACCGCTGCCGCAGTCCGCGTGGGTCGAGATCTCGGAGAAGGTGGTGGCGGGCCCGGCGGTGGCTCCCGGGGTTCTCACGGTCACGCTCATGGTGTTGGCGTACGCGATCCCGGGCACCGCCAGGGCCAACAGGGCGCCTGTCACCAGCGCCTTGCCGGCCATCAGGCGCGGCAGGAATGTGGTCTTCATCGGACTCTTCCTCTCTGATCGCAGCGCTGCGTACGGGGGAGGCAGCGCGGAGAAATGCCGTGCAGGAGAAGAACCGACCGCGTTGGGGGAAGCGGCCGCCACGGGTCCGGGGGCGGCTGGGGAGCCTTCGACGGCAGGAGACGGACCCGTACGAGTCGGCGCTCAACGCGGCTCGCAGACGCGGACAGTAACAGTCCGCCAGAACCGCAACTACCGGTTGATCACACAGAATTGGCTGGCAGATGCTACATATGAAGGCCATCCGACCTTGAACCTGCGGATCACTACCCCTGGCTCCGCCCCTGCGCTCGCCCCCGAGAGGTAACACCGGCCACGGCGTCGACGTACAGTTCAGGATCATGGAAGAGCCCGAGGAGAACCTGGCCCCCCTCGTATGGGGCCAAGCCGAGCAGCGCGCCGCGCAAGGTGACCCCTCGTTCGTACGCAGGCTGGGCTCACAGCTGGCCGACCGGCACGCCGAGGCCCTCGAAAAGGCACGGGACTACGAACGCCAACTCGCCCACGTCATACGCGTGCTCGCGCTCACGCCCGGCCGCGACAGCCTGACACAGCTGCTGCGACTCCTCGAGGACAAACCCCACGCAGGAACGCACCCCGACCTGCGGACTCCCTTCGTCGCCTCGCTGCTCGCAGAGCATCAGAACGTCCCCGACCTGATCGCCACCGTCTTCGACCGACGTGAGTGGAGGCAGCTGGACGAACTGCGCGCCTGCCTCTTCCACGAGCTGCTGCTCCGCGGCGCGGACACCGACACCCGCGGGCCCCTGCGCGACTGGACCGTTGTACGACCCGGCTGGCACCCCCTGGCATGGCTACCGACGCACCGACGCGACTTCGAAGCCGGCGTGAGATTTCCCGGCCGTTCCCTGCGCGGCTCCGCCAGCGGAGTGTCGTCCCAGCTCCCCACCACGGGCCGGATGGATCCGCCTGCACCACGCTCATCCGAACCGTCCGCCCTCCAGGACGCCGCCACTGTGGACGTGTACGAGACGATCGTCGCTGCTCCGCAGGCGGGCGACTGGGGTGACTGCGGAGCGTGGGTCTTCCTGCTGGACCAGCCCGTCACGCCCGACCAGGTTCCCGCCCTGCTGCCGACCCTGCCCATGGCCTGCGTGGACGGACTCGGTCCGACGGATCGTTTCGAGGTCGCGGTCCGCCCGATGGAAGAGGTCTGGCACCTGCTCTTCGAAACCGCGTCGATGGGAGGCATCTACAGCTCCGGCGTGCACGGTGCCTTCGGAAGGCTGTGGGCGTGGCGCTCGATGGCAGGCCTCAGTGGCGCTCCGGCGGACGCAAGCGCGCCGGACGTGGAGCAGCACGCCCGGCAGAGTACGTGGCTCCACTTCGAAGCCGACGCAGAGTGGTTCCACAACGACATCGGCTCCGACTACGGCATAGCCGCGCTCTCCCCCGACCGCCGCCGGATAGCCGTGCTGGCGGCGACGGACACCGACTAGGAACGCCGGGAGCTGTCAGTACTGCTGTGCGGCGATCCGTTCCATCGGCAGGATCTTGCCGTCGAGGAGTCACGAAACCCTCCGGGCGGACAGGTTCGATCTCGGTCGACGACCCAACGTTCCGGAACTCCATTGCCGGGTCGGGTCAGTCCTCGGCGGCCTGGCGGATGCGGCGGGAGGGGGTGAACTCGTACAGGTCGAGGATGCCGGGCGGGTCGGCAAGTCCGGGGCCGCCGGCGGCGATCCACGCGGCGATGTCGTCGGCGGCGTCAGGGTCGTTGACCAGGCCCAGCCACACCGGCCGCCCGCCTGCCGCCCGTCCTGCGACGGTGGGCTGGACGACGACGACGTTGGCGTGCTCGCAGGCGTCCAGGCAGCCGGTCACCCTCACCTGGGCGTTGTCGGCGAGTGCCCGGCGTAGCTGGGCGAGTTGCCCGGCGTGGTCCAGGCCGGGGATCTTCGGCGTACCGCAGCAGCAGCCGCGGCAGACGGTGACCGTGCAGCGGGCCGCCGCCGCA
>NZ_KQ948240.1:0-38023 GCF_001514035.1 Streptomyces yokosukanensis
CTGTCACCTGCGAACCCGCATCTCGATCCACCGCCACCGGCCAGGGACACCTCGCCGCTTCCCTCGCCACCCTGCACCAGCAAGTCGCCGGCCTCCCCCTGACCGCGGAGCAGTGGGCCGACAACGACGACGCCACCGTCCTCTTCGCCGAAGAGGCCAGCGGAACTTGGCGCAACCACACCCCCGGTGACCACTCAGGGTGACAACGACCCCTCAGGGGCTGAAGAATGCGCGACTCCCGATTACGCGAGGTTGCCAGTACTGACGTTGGATGCGTGGTGTCGTGGGCGTCGGCGGAAGCGGTCGAATGTGCCCTTGGCGGTTCTGTCGAGATAGTCCTCGCCGCGCCAGCGGGCCAGCACTCGCGCAATCTGCTGAGGAGTTGCGCTGGAGTACTCATGCCACCGGGACTCGCAGCCGTGCGGATAGCCGAGCAAGGTGTTCAGCACGTTGTTCACTGCGTCGTCTAGGTCATCCGGTTCGGAAAATGACGGCCAAGCCTCCACAATTGCGGCAATCTGTTCCCGGGTGAAGCCCATCAGGGTGTGGAACTCCCAGTCGGGGAAGAACGGCCCTCTCACGGCCGCGTCCAGGCACTCCCTGATGGTCTGCAGGTCCTTGGCAGACATCCGCTCAATTGCGCTCATGCCCGGATGATCTCATCCAGCTCCATCATGGTGGTGCTGGTATGAGTCCGGTTCCGACGAGGCAGCCGGCGAGGACGCCGTTGCGGTACTGGAGTCGGCGCAGGGCGCGGCGGATTGTGTTGATCAGGTCCTGCGGGTCGGCGAAGGCTCGGCTTGCGGTGGTGGTGTGCCGCAGTACCCACCTGGGCTCCGTGGATCGTGTGGGTCACCTGCACGTCGTGGACGGGGGCAGTCGTGGTGAGCACGTTCGTGATCAAGTTGGGCTGGTCAGGCTCGCAGTCTCGGTGATGTGGCTGTAGAGCGTGTCCTTGCCTAGGTCGTAGGCGGCGAACAGGTGGCGCACTCCACGCGGGTGGGTGTAAACCGCCCGCCGCCGCGGCCTGGGCTTGGGCTCGGGATCCCTGTGCTTGCCACCGCGTTCGGCTCACTGCCTATCGGGGCGCGGCTGGCGGTTGAGCGGACCGAACCCATCGACACATAAGACCACGACCGGCTCACGTCGGCGATCTCCGCCACCGCCACGCCTTGTGCTGACAGCACCATCTGGGCGAGCCGCCATGTCATGGCTGAGCCGGTGCCTCTGTGGATGATCCGCAGCAACCTCCGGCCTTCATCGTCATCGATTTCACGAACCTGTACACGTGCTGCCACCCGGACCGACTCATGGCGACGCACCGCCTGAGCCAGCACCCGAGCGGCGCGTCACATCACAACAGGGCAGATGCTGACTGATGCGGCGCTAGATGCCCGCCGATGACATGGCGCGATGCGGTCTCGATGCCGCCGGCTCCCGGATTGTGGCGGCCGCCGGCGGGAGGCAGGGTGGTGTCGAGACCGTTTGGGTGAGGCAGAAGGCACACGTCCTGTCACGGATGCGGGCTGTGGCTTGTCCTCATCGCGAAGCGAGTTGTGTGAGCCGGGAACCGGCGAATTCGGTCACCGCCGAACGAGTGGGTCGGTACACCGGTCCGGAATGCGATGGCCGACGCAATATCGTCCATTCCGGGCGGGCCTACGGAGGTGTGGTGCATGTCAGCGAAGAACCCAGAGCACGGGAGCGCCCACGAGGTTTCCTTGCCGCCCGAAGTCAAGTTGCTGCAGGAAGTCACTCCGCCCTTCTTCCCCGAAGGTGGTTCGGGAATGACCATCCTCGTCGAGTGGCCTCCCGGTCACCCCGGGCTCCCTCCGCATCGCCACTCGGGCCCGTCGTTCGGCTACGTGATGGAGGGCGCGGTCCGGTTCGAGCTCGAGGGTGAGCCGGAGCGTGTGGTCGAGGCCGGTGGGACGTTCTGGGAGCCAGGCGGTGACGTGATCCACTACCAGGACGGCAACGCCCTGTCTGACGCGCCGACCAAGTTCGTGGTGACCATGGTGTGCGCGCCGGGTCAGCCGATGCTCAAGCTGGTCGACGAGGAGGAGCTGAAGGAACGGGCACACCTGCGCGCCCCGCGTCCCTCCGAAGGCTGACCTGCGAGATCGACAAGAGCGCGAAGTTTCCGGAGCAGCGGTCCAGGTGCAGAGGTGCCGGGCTTCGCAGCAACCTCCGGTCTTCATCGTCATCGATCTCACGAACGCGCACATGTTCTGCCAGCCGGACCGACTCATGGTGACGCACCGCCTGCGCCAGCACCCGAGCGGTTGGTTCAGACGGCATCCTCGTCGAGGTCACCAGCCCCAGGCTGAACACCAAAGACGAGTTCATTTGCGTCCGCGCCTTCTATCTGGACATTGCCCAATGGTCTGCCGAAGAGCCAGCCCGCTGAGCGCCGTGGGTGGCGCCCTGCCCGATCAGCGACGAGGAGATCAAAACGGAGAAAATACGCACACACCGTCAAGGGCGTTGGCACGGGCGTGGGCGGCGTGCGGGCGGTAGTGCCACTGGCCACGGGCGCCGACGGGACGCTTGCGGCGGATCTCCCGGCTGATGGTGGACGGGCTTCGGCCCAGCTCGGCGGCGATAGCCCGGACCGTCGCCTTCTGCCTTCTGCCTGCGGTCGGCGGCGCTACGGCCATTACGCCAGCGTCGACCGGTCTTCTCGTTGATGCCGACGATCCGGCACGCCTCTTTGTCGCTCGGCCCCTGCTGCATGACCCGGGAGTATGCCTACCGCTCACGCAGCAGCTTCATCGGCCCCTGAGCTACCGTCCGGATCCCGGATCTCGAAGTCCATCGCATCCCTGTGAGGCTGAGATCTCAGTTTGCATCACAGAGATCTCCGATGCCTTAATACTGGCAGTGAGCCGCTGCCATGCGGCCGAGGAGTCTCTGCATGTGACCAGCAAGGAGTTGAGTGATGACGATCTTCGAACCGATCACGGGCCGCTATGTCGCGGTCAACGGTGCACGCACCTACTTCGACGAGGCCGGCGAAGGCGTCCCGATCGTCTGCATCCACCCGGGGGCCACGGACTCTCGGATCTACCGACACCTTCTGCCGTTGCTCGCTGAACGCGGATATCGCGCGATCGCACCCGATCTTCCTGGGCACTGCCGGTCCTACCCGGCACAGTGGCAGCCGGGGACTTCCATTCACGACCACGCCGAGTTCGTGCACGCGTTCGTGCGCACGGTGCTGCCGGGAATCTCGCCCTTTGTGCTCGGCGCCTCTGTCGGAGGCCTGACGGCACTGGATCTTGCCGCGCACCATGGAGAGAGCTACCGAGGTGTCGTCGCGATGCAAGCAGCGTCGTGGACACCGCTGTCGGCCGAGGCTGCCGCATTGCTGGCAGGTCGGACAATCGCGCCCGACGCCGGCTGGACGGATCACCTCGAGTATGCGGCGGTGACCTCGGCGAGCAAGAAGCTGACAGCCGAGCAGGAAACCGAGCTGCGGTGGCTCCAGCGCAGCACCTCCCAGCAGGCCGGTCAGCTCGACGGTCAGGCGTGGGCTTCCCACGATCTGCGCGGCCGGCTCGGCGATGTGCGGTGCCCGGTCCTGCTCGTGCAGGGCACCGACGATTTCTTCGTGCAGGAGGAGCTGGTCGATGACACGGCCGCCGAGATGGGCTCGGCGGCACAGCTGCTGAGGGTGCCTGGCATCGGGCATTACCCGCCGCTTGAGGATCCGGAGTGGGTTGCGCAGGTCGCAGACACTTTTGTGAAGCAGCTGACGGCAACGACGGACTGATCGTTTGCCCTGCCCCTCCCTGTTTCGCCCCCTCAGGCCGACGGGTTCGATTGTGCCCCCGCGAGGTCCGGCGAGAACGCCGACAGAGAGGCCGGGCAAGACCGGACATGATCTCCCCGGACCAGCCGGAGCCAGCGCCTGCACTGCCTATTAAGATCCAAGAACTTGTAACTGAGATATCAAATCCTAGGATGGGTGCGTGAAGTATCTGCCCGCCATCCTCAGCACGGATCACCCCGGCCTGAGCGCCACCGAGCGCGCGTATCTCGCGATCAAGCGGCGGATCATCGAGCTTGACCTGGCACCCGGCACCCAGGTCACCAAGACAGATCTGACGCGGTTGACCGACGCGGGCACCATGCCGGTGAGAGAGGCCCTGACCCGGCTGCAGCGCGATGGGCTGGTCGATGTGCTCCCCCGCTCGGGATACCGGATCCTGCCGGTGACCTTGAAGGGGGCACGCGATCTGTGTGCCTTCCGCCGGCTTCTGGAGACGGAGGCCGCCGCCCTCGCCGCAGAGCGCGGCTGCCCGCAGGATGATCTCGCCCGTATGGAAGAACTCCTCGGCCAGTCCTACGAGCTACGCGACACGGAGAGCATCGAGGCATTCCTTCGCGCCACTCTGGAGTTCGATGCGATCATCGCCGACAACTGCGGGAACGACAGGCTGGCCCGGTCGGTCATCCAGGTCTTCGACGAGCTGGAACGAGTTCTGCGGATCACCTTGGGATCGCTTCCGTTCTCGGTATCAGCCGCGCATCAACGACGTGCGGTCTGGGAAGCGGTCCGCGACCGCGATACGGTCGCGGCCCGAGCCGCCATGGACATCCGCACGCGAACCTCTCAGCAGCAGATCATCGACGCGCTCGCGGCCAGCCCGTCGATCGCCGAGGCCAGCATCACCGTCTTCCGCTGAGCCGTCCCCCGAACCCCGTCCCGGACCGCACTCGACGCCGTCGCGGTCGCCTCTCGTCCCGTCTCACGACCGCGTCGATCGTGGGTGCCGCCACTGCGAGCACCCTCAAGGAGATCCCTGCAGCGGCCGAACGAGCACGCCGCGTCGGGGCCGTCGCGGACAAGCCCGGTGTGCGCCGGTTGCGGGATGTGCCGCTCGGCTACTACTTGCTACTTGTCGGAGGCCGCGGACAGCGCACCCGAACCGGGCGCCTTGCCGGAACCGCTGGACAGCCAACCCGGCCTGACCGCGACCGTGGCCGCCTTGCTCGACTGTGACTTCGACCGGCGCCGTACGGCTCCGGCACTTGACGTGCATCCCGACACGGTCGACAACCGCCCGGCCCGTGTCACCGAGCTGACCGTCGTCAACCCGCGCGCCGTCCGCGGCGTCCAGCTCTTCGGCGCCGCGCCGACCCTGCACCGGATCGCCGGCCGGGACTGCCGGTGACACCGCCGGGCGCGGACGGCGTACCGGACCTGGGACGGTCGTGGATCCCCGTCGGCTGCGGCACCGCCGCATGTCGGTTACGTTGGTAAAGCACCTGGTCACAGGGGGCCGCAAGCTGCAACTCTCCGGGGACGCTCCATGACCGGCCTGATCGTCGTCCTGCTCTTGGTGGTCCTGGCCACCGCCGTGGCGACCGGTGCCCGGCGCTGGAGCCTGCCCGCCCCCTCGCTCCTCGTGGTCGCGGGTCTGGTCGTGGGACTGATGCCCTGGGTTCCCGAGGTCCGCCTGCCGCCCCACGTGATCAACGTGCTGGTGCTGCCACCGTTGCTCTACGCCTCGGCCGGGGAAATCTCCGTCCGCGACCTGCGCACCGTGTGGCGGCCCGTGACCGGCCTGGTCTTCGGCCTGGTCCTCGCCTCGGCCGTCGCCGTCGGGTACGTGGCCCATGCGATCACCCCGCTCACCGCCGCGACCGCGTTCATCCTCGGCTCCGTCCTGGCCAGCACCGACCCCGTGGCCGTGACCGCGCTCGGCCGGCGCCTGTCTCTCCCGCCACGCGTGCAGGCCATGGTGCAGGCGGAAAGCCTGTTCAACGACGCCACCTCACTGGTCCTGTACAAGGTCGCCGTGGCCACCGCGGTGTCCGGCAGCACCATCAGCGTGTCCGGGACCGCCCTGCAGTTCGTGATCCTTGCGGGCGGGGGAGCTCTCGTCGGGGCGGCGCTCGCCGCGCTGGTGACCCTGATCCGCAGACGGACCGACGACCCCATGCTGGAGACGGTCATCGCGTTGGTCACTCCCTACGCCTCCTACGTCATCGCGGAGCAGGCGCACACCTCCGGCGTGACCGCCGTCATCGTGTCCGGGGTCGTCCTCGGCAGCACCGGCCACAAGCTCGCGGACGCCCCCGTCCGCCTCCAGGTCCACGCCGTCTACGACACCGTGACCTTCCTGCTGGAGAGCGTCGTCTTCGCCCTGATCGGGCTCGAACTCCCCTCGACCGTGCGTCATCTCGCGCGTGACGAGCACGGCTGGCCACTGTGGGTGCCGGTGATCGCCTTCACTCTGCTCGCGATCCGACTGCTGTGGATCTTCCCGCTGTCCGCCCTGATCCACCACCGGCACGGGGAGGGCGACAACCGCCTCTCCTGGCGCGTCCCGGCCGTCCTGTCCTGGGCGGGCACCCGAGGCGTCATGCCGCTGGCCGCCGCGCTCTCCGTCCCCCTGGTCACCCACACGGGGGCGCCGCTGCCGCACCGGGCGCTCGTCCTCACGCTCACCACCGGGACCGTCGCGCTCACTCTCGTCTTCCAGGGTTTCACCCTGGCCCCCGTGGTCCGCCGCTCCGGCATCGCTCTGGAACCGGAGCACACCGCCCGCGAGGAGGCGCGCACCCGCCGCCACATCGCCCACGCCGCTCTCGACGAGCTGAAACTGCTGGGCGATCTGGACCAGCTCGCCCAGCTGGGTACCGCCGCCGAGGCCGCCCTGAAACAGGCCCGTCGTCATCTGGAAGCGCGCATCCACCAGGTCGAGGACGCCCACTACAGCGACCCGGACGCCCGCCCTGCGGACGCCTACCGGGAGATACGCCGGACACTCATCGCCATCGAGGCGGCCGAGCTCCAGCGCCTCTACGAAGCGAACAAGATCAGCAACCCCACCCGGCGCCGGATCCAGCACGAACTCGACCTCGAAGAAGCCAGCCTCCGTCCCCGCGACTGAATGCCGATTCCAGCAGCCGCGCCACCGGCCCCGGCCCCGGCTGCGGCCGCGGCGCGATGGTGCGCCGATTGCGTTGCTGCACCCGGCGCACCACTTCGTTCCGGGATCAGCCGATGCCCGGCGCGGTGGGCATGGCGTATCGCTTCCGGTCGTAGCGCGGGCTGTCGTTCTGCGTGACCTTCAGTGAGGATGCGTAGCTTCCGTAGTCGGTCAGCGCGACCTTGCCGAGGCCGCCGGTGGAGCCGTCCAGGTTCCATACGGCGATGGCGATGCGGTTGTGCCCGTTCGGGTTCAGGATGCCGTCGGGGACCGGGAAGCTGTGCTGCGGGCCGAGGTAGTTGACGTAGTTGCCCATGTCCCAGCCGTTGACGTAGATCTCGGCGCGGTACGTGCGGGACGGGTCGTCGGTGACGGTCAGGCCGAGCGACGTGTCCTGTCCCTCGGGCAGGTCGAGGGCGACGTCGGTGGTGTACCAGGAGACGCCGGGAGTGGTGTCGGTCGCGGGGAGGGTGGCCGGGGTCCAGTTGCCGGTGGGGTAGCCGGGCAGCATCCAGCCGGCCCGTTCACCGTAGAGGCCGCCGGTGGCCAGCGGGCCGCGTACGGTGTCGACGGGGCTCTCGCCGCCGCGGACACCCTGCAGCCGCCAGGTGATCGTGTTCAGCGGATCGCCGTCGAGGAGGGCGCCGGTCAGGCCGCGGGCGGCCTTGTTGCCGTTTGACTCGTCGTAGTCCTCCTCGTGGCCCATGTCGACCGTCAGCACGGACACCACGTTGCCGCCGCCGGCCTTGACCGCTCCGGCCGGGAAGGCGTAGGTCTTGCGGCCGTCGGCGGTGGAGCTGCCGAGGAAGGTGCCGTTGAGCCACACCGAGGAGGCCGCGGCCTTGCCGCCGCTCTGCGTGGCCAGGGTGATACCGGTCTCCTTGCCGGTGCCGGTGAACCTGCCGCGGTACCAGGTGCTGCCGGTGTGGAAGCCGTAGTCGTCGGCGAACAGCACGGGGAGGCTGCCCGGTTGTGTGGTGCTGTGCGTGGTGGTCTTGTCGGCCACCTGCCACGTGGAGTCGTCGAAGCCGGCCTGCGCCTCGGGGGACTCCTGCCTGTGCTTCCAGTGGGTCAGGGCCGGCAGGGCGATCGGAGCGGCGGTGGGCACGGTGCCGGTGAGGCTGCCGCTTGCCGAGGCCGTTGTGCGGACTGATGTGCCGTTCCAGGTCAGGGAGACGGCGTCGGCGAAGACCTCGACCGAACCGTCCTTGCCGGTGTCGCCGGTCAGATGCAGGGTCTTCCCGCTGGATGCCGCTCCGCGCAGCAGATGGGTGCCGCGGAGCAGAACCGGGCCGGCCGCGGTGTCCTGCCGCCAGAAGGTCTTGGCGGTATCGGTGTCGGCGAGCAGCAGGAGCAGCGGGTGGGCGCCTCCGGTGACGGAGATCCGGGTCAGACCGGTGTGCTGGTAGTTCAGGCGGAGGTCGCCGGTGGCCGGGTCCCAGGTGGAGGTGACGCCGCCGCCTGTGGAGGTCACCGTCGGCTTGGACGCGTAGTGCAGGACCGTCTCGCCGTCCGAGCCGTGGTCGCCGTAGAGCACCGTGACATCCCGTCCGGCGATGGTGGCGTCGGTCATGAGCTGCGAGGTGGAGTACTGGAGGTGGTTGCCGCCCAGGTCGTAGTCGGCGACGATGATCGAGGACTCGCGGCCGTCCAGGGTGAGGGCGGTGCCGGGCTGCTGCGGGACGGTGTAGACGGGGGCCGTCGCGGCGGAGCCCGTGGTCACGTCGACGGCGTCGACCGTCACGAAATCGCCGGAGGCGGCGGAGTCCTTGGCCCCGGTCACCACGATCTTCAGGGTGTGCGGTCCCTTGGCGAGGCCGCTCGCCTGGTACGCCACGTACTGGTTCTGCTTGGACGCGCCGTAGCCGTCGACCGTTTTGACCTTGCTGCCGTCGAGGTAGACGTCGGCGATGCCGTGGTTCGAGTCGAGGTTGCTGATCCACTTCACGCCGGTGCCGGTGAAGGGCACGGACACGGCGTCCCCGGCGGTGTCCGAGAACGACTCGGTGTGCTGGTAGTCGCCGCCGGTGTAGTTCTGCTCCGCGCCGACGTGCGACCAGCCGCCGGTGTACGTGAGAGCCGGGTCCGTATCGTCGTAGGTGTATCCCGGGTGGGCGCCGAGGTCGATCGTCACATGACCGCTGTCCCTGGTGGTGGCGGTGGAGTCGGTGTGCCGCAGGACGTGGAACTGGGTTCCGGTGTCGGGGTTGGCGCGCGCGGTGTCGACGATCTTCGGGTTGTCGGTGGGTGTGGAGGGGAGCGCGTCGGTCTTGGTGAGGGGCGTGACGGCGTGGGTGAAGTAGCCGATCAGCTTGTCCTGGTCGTACTTGGGGTCGAGTTGGCGGGTCTCGCGGATGGCGGCGCCGTAGTCGTACGAGGTGTAGTTCTCCGGCATGCCCAGCCAGCCCCAGTTGGTGCCGCCGTAGGTCATGTAGAAGCTCTGCGAGGTCGCGCCGACCGCGATGTTCTGCTTGTAGAACACGTCGGCGAACCGGTCGTTGATGAGCTGGGCGCACTTGTCGTAGCCGGGTCCGCCCCACGGGTCGAAGGCGCCGCCCTGGAACTCGGCGGTCGCCAGCGGCTTTCCGGCCACGTGGTCGTAGCTGATGTCGGGAACGCCGTTCCACTTCGTGGGACTGGAGCAGTTGAAGCCCTGCGGGTAGGAGTCGGCGCCGTCCACGTCCAGGGCGGCGTCACCGGCGTTGAAGGTGCCGTTGTTGTTGCCGACCAGCGGCACGGTGATGCCGTCGGCCTTCGCCTTGTCCTCCAGGTGCTTCATGTAGGTACGGCCGGCCGCCGAGCCGTGGTAGTACTCGTTCTCCACCTGGTACTCGATGACCGAGCCGGTGCCGTCGGTGAGCTGGTGGCGCTTGATGACGCGGTCGATCTGCGTCTGCCACTCGTCGCTGTACTTCAGGTACTCCGGGTCGGAGGTGCGGGTGTTGCCGGCCTTGGTGGACAGCCAGCCGGGGAAACCGCCCCCGTCGACTTCGGCGTTGATGTACGGGCCCGGCCGGGCGATCACGTAGATGCCCAGTTCGTCGGCCATGTCGAGGAGCTTGTCCACGTCGCGTACGCCGGTGAAGTCGTAGACGCCGGGCACGGGGGAGTGGTATCCCCAGTCGAAGTAGAGCGACACCGCGTTGAAGCCCGCCGCCTTCATCTTCTGGAGTGTGTCGAGCCAGAGGGCCTGGCTGGGCTGCCGGAAGTAGTGGAACTCTCCCGACCACAGGTACGTCCGCTTTCCGTCGATCATGAACGAGTAGCCGTCGTACGTCACCGAGTGTGTCGCGGGTGAGGCCGCGGCAGGTGCGGCGGAGGACGTCGGGACGGCGCCCGCCGCGGGCTGCACACCGGTGCCCACCCCACACATCAGGGCGACGGCCGCAGCGACCGACAAGCAACCTCTGGCTGCCCGGCGACCCGGGCCATGAGCCTTCATCTGGTCCTCCAACGAGATGATCACCCCCCGAAAGCCAACCACTGCACCAGAACTCATGACTTCAGAGGTTTGGATTATGTGTGAATCTGTTGACGTTAGGGGAGTGTTGCGGGTCGGCGGGGGTGGCGCAAGACCTCGGGTGCTGTTCTCTTCGGGAACCGAGGGGGCGGACGATGTCTGAAAAGCGTTGCTGCACAAGGGGTGTTGACGGGACTTGCCGACACCCTAGGATCCCTGCTGCTCGAAGTATCGATCGCCGTACGGGATATCGAACGAGGGAAGGGATCACATGCCTGGAGAAGCCGGAGTGCCCCGCAGAACCGTCCTCACCGTCCTGGGCGCCGCCTCCCTCGCCGGGACCTTCGCCGCCGCCGCTCCCGCCGGGGCAGCCGGACGCATCGGCACCTTCGCAAGCGCCACCGTGGCGGACCTCCCCGCCGCAGCCGCTCACTGGACCTTCGACGAGGGCTCCGGCACCGTTGCGGCCGACTCCTCCGGCAACGGCCGCACCGCGACGCTCCAGGGCGCGGCCGGCTGGGCCACCGGCAAGGCAGGCCCCCACGGCCTGAGTCTCACGGCGGGCGGCAACGCCACGGCGTCCGGGCCGGCTCTCGACACCGCCAAGGCGTTCTCGGTGGGCGCCTGGGTCAATCTCGCTCGGCTCGGCGGCTACCAGACCGCCGTCAGCATCGACGGCAAGATCGTGAGCTCCTTCTACCTTGGGCTGCGCGACGACACCGGCACCTTCGCCTTCGCCCGGCTCGACTCGGACGCCACCCAGAGTGCCGCGGTGGCCGCCGCCGCTTCAGCACCCACCACCGACACCTGGACCCACCTGGTCGGCGTCAGCGACCCGACCGCCGGCATCCTTCGCCTCTACGTCAACGGCGTACTGGAGGGGGAGACGGCCTACACCGAGGGCTGGGCGGGCAGCGGCGACACCGCCATCGGCCGTGCCCTCTACGGCGGCAGCCACGTCGACCAGTGGCACGGCCTGGTCGACGACGTATGGCTGTTCCCGTCCGTCCTCACCCCCGAGCAGGTCGCGGCGCTGGCCGGGGTCCCGGCGCAGACCACGACGCCGCTGCTGAGCGTGGACGTCGGCAATCCCGGGCACGCCGTGTCCCCCGTCCTGCCCGGTGTGATGTTCGAGGACATCAACCACTCCGGCGAGGGCGGCATCTACGCCGAGCTGGTGCAGAACCGCTCGATGATGGCCGACGACAGCACGCCCGTCCACTGGTCCGCCGTCGGCGAAGCGACCCTCGCACTCGACACCACCACCCCGCTCAACGCCGCGCTCGACCGTTCCCTCAAGGTCGTGCTGCCGAGCGGCGCGGGCGCCGGAAACCGGGCCGGCGTCGCCAACGACGGCTTCTGGGGCATACCGGTACGGCCCGGAACCACCTACACCGCCCGGCTGTTCGCCAAGGCGTCGAAACGCATCGGCCCGCTCACGGTGGCCATCGAGTCGGCGGACGGGGCGACGGTGTACGCGTCCGCCCATGTGCCCCACATCGGCACCGCCTTCCCCGGCCGCCCGTTCGAGCTGACCCTCCGCACCGGTTCGCGCACCCCCGTGGCCGGCGACGCGAGGCTGACCGTCACCACGGCCGCCCCCACCGCTGCGGGCGAGACCCTGTGGCTTCAGCATGTGTCCCTCTTCCCGCCCACCCACCACAACCGGCCCAACGGCCTGCGCGTCGACCTGATGGACAAACTGGTCGCTCTGAAGCCGAAATTCCTGCGCTTCCCCGGTGGGAACTTCGTCGAGGGCAACACCGTGGCGACACGGTTCAACTGGAAGAACACCATCGGCCCGGTCTGGGAACGCCCCGGCCACATGGACGACGCCTGGGGGTACTGGTCCACGGACGGCCTCGGACTCCTCGAATACCTGGAGTGGGTCGAGGACCTGCACGCCCAGCCGGTCCTCGCCGTCTACGCCGGCTACTCGCTCAAGGGCGAACACGTCACCGGCGACAAGCTCCAGCCGTTCGTCCAGGACGCGCTCGACGAGATCGAGTACGTCACCGGTCCTGTCACCAGCACCTGGGGCGCACGACGTGCCGCCGACGGACATCCGGAGCCGTTCCCGCTGGAGTTCGTGGAGATCGGCAACGAGGACTGGTTCGACTCCTCGGGGTCCTACGACGAGCGGTTCGCGGCCTTCCATGACGCGATCAAGGCGAAGTACCCGCAGCTCAAGCTGATCGCTACGACGCCCGTGACGAGCCGCACGCCGGACCTGATCGACGAGCACTACTACCTCGCGCCGTCCGCCGCCCAGGCCTCCACCCACAAGTACGACGACCGGGACCGCAACGCGACGAAGGTGTTCGTCGGAGAGTGGGCCGCCCAGGAGGGCCGTCCCACCCCCGACCTCAACGCGGCGCTCGGCGACGCCGCTTGGCTGGCCGGGCTGATCCGCAACTCGGACCAAGTCCTCATGGAGTGCTACGCGCCGCTCTTCTCGCACGTCAAGAACAACGTCTGGGCCACCAACCTGATCGCCTACGACAACCTCACCAGCTATGTGTCGCCCAGCTATTGGGCCCAGCACATGCTGACGAGCAGGCTCGGCGACACGGTGCTGCGGGCCACCGCACGAGCGCTGCCCGGCCTCGCCACCGTGGCCACCCGCTCCGGAAACCGTCTCTACCTCGCGGTTGTCAACTGCCGTACCCACCAACTGGACGTGCCGATCGAACTGAAGGGGCTGGCCCGCGGGGTCAGGAGAAAGGCCACCGCGACGGTTCTGACGGGCCCCTCGCGCGCCGCCACCAACACACTCGCGGAACCTGACACGTTGGTGCCCAGGACGAGCACCGTCACCGGAGCGGCAGCGTCCTTCACCAGCACCGTGCCGCCACTCTCGGTCACCGTACTGGAGCTCGTCCTGACCTGATCGCCGGTGTCACCGAGATGCCGCGAGCGATGCCGCCGTGAGTCGGTCCACGGCCGCCGCGACCGCCTTGGGGCTGGAGATCATCGTCAGGTGCCGGGCGCCCGGGATGAGCGCCGCGGGCGGTGCGCCGATGCGCCGGGCGGTCTCCTGCGGCGTCTGCCGGGTGAATACGTCGTCCTGGGCACCGAACACCACAGACTTGGGCAGGCGCACTCCGGCGAGCCGCGCCACCTGGTCCGCCGGCAGCCCCGGCACCCCGGCGGCCAGCATGCTCCACAGCGCGCTCTCCGCGCCCGGCACCCGGAGCGGACGTCGCCACTGATCCAGACCGGCGGCGTCCAGGCGCGGACAGGCAGGCCCGCACTGTGCGTCGTACACGCTGCGGATCACCGCGTCGACGCCGAGTCCGAGCCGCAGCAGGCTGGTGCGGTACGGGTCGAACAGCACGTACTTCAAGGCCGGTGGCGGCCCGGCACCCGTGTCGAGTGCGTCCCCGTCGAGGAGCATGACACCGCCCAGTCGGCCGGGGGCCCGCAACGCCGCCTCGGTGACCACGGCGGCTCCGCTGGAGTGCCCCACCAGCAGCGGGCGCTCGCCCGGTCCGCCGAGGTGCATGGCGGCCAGGAAGCCCAGGAGTTGCCGGGTGAAATGGTCGACGGTGTACGGGCCGTGGCGCTCGCTGTATCCGTCGCCCGTCAGGTCGAGCGCGTACACCCGGTGGTCGCGGGCAAGTAGCGGGGCAAGGCGCGACCAGGTGTCCACGGACTCGAAGGCGCCGTGCACCAGGACGACCGGTGGGCCCGCCGTACCCCAGGTCTGGTAGCGCGTGCGGACGTCGGCGGCCTGCACGTACCTGAGCCCCCGCGGCGGTGTGGCGCGTCCGGCCGTGACGCCGTTGTAGACGAACGAGGCCGCCGTGACGACCACCAGCACGACGCCACAGCCCAGCGCGAGGCGCCGCAGCCACCGCCGCAGCCGGGAGCGGTGTGGCCGGTGCGGGCGCTCGGAAGGGAGCGAGGGCGGAGCGGACACCGAAGCGGCGCCCTCGGCTCCGTCTCCTGCTCCCTTTCCTGCTCCTGCTCCGCGAAGATCAGCTGTCACGGCACACAGCATCGCGCACGGCATACCTGCGGTCATCCTTCGGGTGGAGTCATTACGACTACTCCGCCGGGCGCAGGGGAGCATCGGACGGGGAGGCGGAGGCGCCGGGCGGCGTTGGGCCGAGCGCGGTCGGCACCGCGTCGGTGACCCAATCGACAGAGACGGGACACAGGCTGTCCGTTGGCAGCGAAGTCAGTCGGACGTGATTCGCTGACCTGCGGTGGACCGACTTCGCTGGGGTCTCGCGGCTCGTGGCGCCGGCCCTGCCCGCGACCGTACGGTGACGCCTTGGCGGACCGTCAGGTCAATACGCCTGTGACAGAACGAAGACGTCGCGGTGGACTGCCCGTAACTCGATGCGGGATACAAATACTTCCGACCGCACGTACCGCGCCAGTCCTGGGGGAACACCGTGAAGTACACCCGCGTCACTGCTCTCACCGCCATCGGCCTCGCCGCCACCCTCTCGCTCACCGCCTGTGGCAACGACGGCTCCGGGAAGGATTCGTCCTCCAAGAGCCCCTCGTCCTCGTCTTCTTCGTCCTCGGAGGGTGCCTCGAAGTCGAAGGGCGGCTCGGGCTCCGGCGGCTCGGCGGCCGACGACACGAAGGCGGGCTCCAGCAACGCGAAGTCGAGCTCCGGCAAGGACACCGAGTCCAGCGCCGGCGCCGGGAACGGCACGCAGGGGACCGGCGGCAAAGTCACGTTCTGCAAGACGGAGGACCTGGCCATCGACGCTAGCGACGCCGCGCCCGACAAGACCTCCGGCAGGATCAACATCACCATGGTCAACCGGGGTTCGACCACTTGCTCGGCGACGGGCTTCGCGGGCGTCGACATCAAGGACGCCGACCACACCTCGACCCCCATCGAGCGCGGCCACGCCCAGCCGCGTATCACGACTCTGAAGCCCGGCGACGCTGCTGTCTTCGACCTCGCCTACGACATCGACAACACCGGCAAGAGCCTCGCGTCCCCGACCGACATCCTGGTGACGCCGCCGAACGAGACCCACACCGTGAGCCTGAAGTGGCCCGCGGGCGCGGGGAAGATCAAGGGCGCCTACACCGACGTTGAGGTCTACCCCACACACACGACCAAGTAAGAGCTGTGCGCGCTGCGAGCGCTGGTGGCCAACTGCCTTATCCGGCCAGGATCTTGGCCATCCAACGTCTAGGAGCGTGGGTCAGTAACGGCTTGGCTTCCGCCGAGGCTGGAGCGCGGGGTCCCGACTGGGCCTTGGCCTGGCCTAGGCTGCCGGTCATGAATCGGGCCATGACCAGCGGTGTGACCAGTGAGCCAGCCATCCTTAACGCTATGGAGCTGGCTGCCGATCCGGAGCTGGAGGCCCGGTTTGCGGAGTCAGCCCATCAGATCCTGGCGGACCTGGTCGGTGGAGGTGCCGCACTGGGCTGGGTTGAACCACCCTCGCGGGATGAGGTGGCGGAGCTTCTCGGCCATGTCGTGGCTGCGGTGCAAGCCGGGGATGCGGCCCTGCGGGCCGCTTACCTCGACCGTCGGCTTGTCGGGTTGGGGTACTGGCTCCGCTACGCCCGCCCGACCCATCGGCCACACGCCGATCTTGAGAAGATTGCGGTAGATGCTACTGCTCATGGTCGTGGTGTCGGCCGGGCGCTGACCGCTGCCTTGGTCGCTGACGCCCGGGAGACGGGTATCGAGGTCCTCACTCTGGACGCCCGTGGCGACAACACCAATGCCCTGCATCTCTACCGGTCGCTGGGCTTCACCGAATACGGCCGTCTGTCCGGCTTCGTCGCCGTCGGCGAACGCCGCTACGACAAGGTCTTCTACATGCTGGACCTCCGTCAGCAAAGCTGACCACGACGACGCACGAGGGCCCGGCAGCGACCTGCTGGCGCTTCGCGATCTTTCATGCTCAATGATCACGATATGCGTGGTGAGGATGGGCTGTTCGAGGTCGGGCCGGTCAAGAAGAAGTTGCCCCAGCCTCGTCACGGCCCCATCAGGCCGCGCACCTGACGCGCAGAACTCCATCCCGGCCTCACAGGCGCCGACCGGACGACCGCGACTGATCCCACCACTGACGGCCACCCGACCAGTTTCCTGTTACTGACCCACGCTCCTAGCTGAGAGATGTCCGGCAGCTACTGCAGGGGGCGGACGCCTCGGACATGTGTGATGACGTCTGGTTGGCCCAGACCGGCACGGTTGATCCGCCCTCGGCCTCGGATCACGCCGTCGGCGGCCAGTCTCTTCCGCAGTGCGTCGGGTGCCAGTGAGTGTTCAAAGCCCTCACTGAGGCCTCGCCCCGTATCTGCGTACTCGTAGCGGACCGCGTACATCTTTCTCTCGTGATGCCATTCGCAGGGAACCAGAGGTCGTGCGAGGACCGCCTCGAACCACTCTGCCGTTCTGTTGCCCAGCTCCGTAGGGCCGCCCTCGGCTCTGAAGGTGAACTCGCTCAGGGTCTGCCGGATGGTGAAGTCCTGGTTGTGGAGTGCGCCGCCACGGACGACGGAGCCGTCGAAGTGGGCGCCCACTGTCAGGACTCCCTGGTTGCGTTGCGGGTCGCCGATGTGTAGACAGACGATCAGCCGGCCGTCGGAGGTGTGCGCCGACGGCAGCACGACGGTGTCGAGCGGGTCCACCAGTCAGGAGCCCGCCCGTTCGGCAAGAACCTCCACAAACGCGCGTTGCGCGACATCCAGGTCGTCCTCGTCGTATTCGAACCAGGGGATCTCATGCATGACCGCACTCTGCGGGCGGCACAACGGCTGACCGGGAACTGCCGGCCGCAAGTGAGATATCGACGAACCCGCGGCTGTGGCAGGTCATGCCTGTTCGTCTATTGCTGGCCGGAGTCGTGAGCCGCGCTGAGGATGAGTTCCGTGACGGCTTGCGGGTGGGAGACCAGGGACACGTGTGAGGAGTTGATCTCCACTGTCTTGCGTGCGTGTGCGCGTTTGGCCTCGTACCGTTCGAGGCTGGGATCGATGGCGCGGTCCTGTTTGCCGACGAGCACGTAGACGGGCTTGTCCCGCCAGGCTGCTTCGGTGACCTTGTCGGTGAAGGCCGACTGCGCGATCGGGCGCTGTGTCGATGCCATGACGGACGCCTGCTGCTGGGAGAGGTCCTGGGCGAAGGTGGCGTGGAGTTTGGCGGGCTGGATGTACACGTCGGTGCCCGTGGTGCCGTCGCCGTTGCGGAACGGAACCTGCTTGAGGGCCTTGGTGAGCGGGGCCGCCGGGAACTTGCCGGAGAGGCTGGCGAAGGACTCTCCCTTGTCCGGCATGATGGCGTTGACGTACACGAGTGCCTTGACGTTGTCGACGCCGGCGGCCGCCTGTGAGATCACTTCGCCGGCGTAGGAGTGTCCGACGAGGACGATCGGTCCCTTGATGGTCTTCAGGAGGCTGTTCAGGTATGTCGAGTCCTGGGGAATGCCACGCAGCGTGTTGGGTGGGGCGATGACCTGGTAGCCGTCCTGCTGCAGCCGCTGCACCACTGCGTTCCAGCTGGACCCGTCGGCGAATGCTCCGTGTACAAGCACCACGGTTGGCTTCTGGGCCGCCGGGGCCCTGCCGATATCGTCCGCGGCGTGAGTCGGCATCACGGCCAGGGCGGAGAGGACCGCCACTCCAAGGGCCAGTCTGCCCTGGCCCGATGTCAGGATTCCGGAGACGGTCATGTGCTTCCACTTCCTCGGCGTACAAGGTGAACTCGGCCTGTTCGGCGGCTCAGAACTGTGAGGATTGTGCGGAAGGCGTCGGCCGTAGCCGCCGCGATTGCCGTGTGCGGTCGGCGACGCGAACCGGGACGGTGCTTTTGACGCGGAAGGGGTGATCATCCGCGTTCCGCCGTATGTCGTGGATCACCATCTTCGCGTGTCTGCGCTTGCCGCGCATCCGATGTGGCCGTGCTGGATGATCGGCACCGGGCGTGGTGGCCGCTCGACATGCCGTCGCTGTTGGGCTCCAGGGTTCTTGTCGAGCTGCAAGGCGCGGATCCCGATGGTTGAGGCCTCGCCGCTGGTTGCGCGAGGGTATAAATAGGCGAATTGCTGTCTTTGTCAAGCGGTCATACGGTTGACCTTATGGCTATCGCTACGACCACCGGCACCGCCCGTGCCGTCGGCCTGCACCTGGCCATCGCGGAAGTCGTACGCGAACGCCTCCACCTGGCGGCAGACTATGGGCGCGCCCGCGCGGACGTTGCCGCGACCTGCCGCACGTCCCCGCGAGCCGCTCCCGACCGGGCCGTCCCTTCCGAAGAAGCGTGGGAGGAACGATGACCCGCGCCGGCCTCGCCGCCGCGCGCTCGAGCACGGCGCACCTGGCGGAGATCATCCCCAAGGTCGCCGACGAGCAATGGGACCTGCCCTCAGCGTGCGACGGCTGGCGCGTCATCGACGTGGTGGCCCACCTCGCGGCCCTCGCCTCCGAGGCGGTCGACCCGCCGCCACCCGACCCCGCACTGCCGAGGAACCGGGAGCGCTACCACGACCTGCGCGTCGACGAACGCCGCAGCTGGAGCCACGCCGACGTCCTCGACGAATGGCGGCGCAGCACCCCCCGGCAGCTGGACCTCCTGGAAGCGGCCCAGGAACCGCCCCGGGCCGACGAGCCCGTCGACGTACCTGGGCTCGGAACGTATCCGCGCCACCTCCTGGCGAACACCATGGCCTTCAACGTCTTCTGTCACCTGCGCAACGACATGCTCGCCCCGGACGGCCCGCTCCCGTTCACTCTCCCAGAACCGACCGACGACCTGGTCGCCCCCGCCGTAGACTTCATGCTCGCCGGCCTCCCCCAGATGCAGGTGCCCGAACTCACCGCTACCGTCAGCCAGCCCCTCGTCCTCGACCTGACCGGGGCGGGCGCCACCACCGTCACCATCCTCCCGGCGACCGGGCCGGACGGAAAGCTGACCGTGGCACCTGGTGTGGACGACGCCACCGCCCGAGTCCACAGCACGGCAATCGAGTTCATCGCGTGGGCCACCACCCGCAAACCCTGGCGTGACCATTGCCGTATCACGGGGGACGCCTCCGCCGCGACACCGTTTCTCGACTGCCTCAACATCATTTAGCAGAGGGCTGCGTGACGGCTCATCTACTATCGCCTCAATCAATCGCTATACGTGAGGAGTGTCGTATGGCCAAGGTCCTTTGCGTGATGACCGGTGCGAGCTACTGGACCCTGAAGGACGGACACCGGCACCCGACCGGTTACTGGGCCGAGGAGTTCACGGCTCCATACGGTGTGTTCACCGACGCCGGACACGAGATCACCGTGGCAACTCCTGGCGGCGTCGTTCCCGTTGTGGACACGATGAGCCTGGAGCCTCGCATGGCCGGCGGCGAGGAGACTGCCCTGCGGCAGGAGGCCGTCATCGAGTCGGCGGATGAGCTTCGACGTCCCATCTCCCTCAAGGAAGTGCATCTTGAGGACTACGCCGCGGTCTACTACCCCGGAGGTCACGGCCCGATGGAAGACCTTTCGGTCGATCCCGACTCCGGGGCACTGCTGCGAAAGGCACTCGCTTCCGGCAATCCACTCGGCATCGTCTGCCATGCGCCGGCTGCTCTCCTTGCGACCCGCGACGCAAACGGTGACACGCCGTTCGCGAACTATCGTGTGACGGGCTTCTGTAACGAAGAGGAGGCGGGCGTCGGTTTCGCCGACAAGGCAAAGTGGCTGCTGGAGGACGAGCTGAAAAAGTTGCCGACGCAGTATTCGCGAGGTCCGGCATGGAAGCCGTACACGGTCGTTGACCGCACCCTTTTCACAGGGCAGAATCCGGCTTCGTCGGGTCCACTCGCCAAAGAGATTGTCAAGGCTCTGTCCTGACCGAGGGGCGCGAAGTCTGGCTCGTGACCGGTTACGACACCGCTCGCCAACTGCTGAGCGATCCACGAGTCTCCGCTTCATCGGGACCCCAGAGCGGGCCCTGGCCGCGTTCACCCCCAGTTCAAAGAACACCCTTCTCGCGATCCTCCGGCACCGCCCCTCCGCCCCCTCACCGTCAAGCAGTTCGCCAAGGTGGGACCGGTGGTCCGCCGAGCGGAGCGAGAAACCCGGATCGAGGAGCTGTTGGCGTCGATGACCAAAGCACGCGGTGGGGAGGGGGGAAATAGCGGCGGCCCTGTGCTGGCGATGAGGCCTATTGGTCAGCGTCGCCATGTGTGACGTCTAGGCCGCTTGTGATGGCTCTTGCCGGGTTGGGTGGATCAGCTCTTCGGCTGGGCAGGTGCGCCTCGTGTGGGCCCGGTCGGCCTCCCCCGGATGGCTTTCCCCAAGAGCGCCGCGGGAGATGTCGAATTAGCCTCCGAGATGAGCGCGCACTGCATGAATCCTCTGATGGCGCGCTCCGACCCGTGGAGGACAAATGCGCAACATACAGAAGGCCGCTGTTGCGGCCGCCATCATCGCCGGCGCCAGCCTTGTGGGCACCGGTCCTGCCAACGCCCTGACCACCGAGCGCATGCACCCCAGCGGCGGGTGCATCGACATCCTCGGGGAGGTTGGCGTCCTCAACGGATTGCTCGGAAACCTGCTCAACGGCGAGGGAAGCCCAGGTGGACAAGGCACGCAGTGCTAGCGCTGTGACAGGGAAGGTTCACCGGTTGGACGTGGATCTTGAGTTCCGATCGTCCGAGTAGGGTCTGCCCTACGAAGGCGACTGGGAGCCTGACCAGATTGTCGTGGTCGAATTCCCGGACAGCGAGTCCGCACGGGGGCCGGTGACTCGCGCGTGGGGGACCGTCCCATGTCCTGGAGCGGGAGCTGAGTCAGGCGGCACGGGCGAGGGGGCATCCCCTGGCGCGAGCCCCCTCGCCGCGCCAGGTTGATCAACTCGGCGAACCTTCCGGTCGTGGCGTCAGGGGGCGACGGGCAGCCGGCGCTTGTGTTCGGTGAGGCGGTAGCGGCGGAGGATCGTTTCGAAGGACCGTTCGTCCACCGGCTTGCCCTCCAGGAAGTCGTCGATGTCGTCGTAGGTGACCCCGAGCGCGTCCTCGTCGGCCTTGCCCGGGTCGAGCGCCTCCGGGTCGGCCGTCGGGGTCTTCCACACCAGCTCGGCGGGCGCGCCCAGCGCTTGACCAGGTCGGCGGCGCCGTCGCCGAACGTGGTGAAGAAGCCGGAGACCGCCTCGGCGGCGTGGTCGGTGCCGACGACCAGGCCGTCGTGCGCGCCGGCCACCGCGTACTGGGCGATCATGCGCTGCCGGGCCTTGATGTTGCCGTGTACGAAGTCCTGGTGGTGGGCGTCGCGGAGGTTCACGCCGGCGGCCAGCGATGCCTCGAGCGCGGCAGCGCTCGCGGGCTTGATGTCCACGGTCAGCACGTGGTCGGCCCGGATGAAGGAGAGCGCGAGCTGGGCGTCGTGCCCGTCGGCCTGGACGCCGTAGGGCAGCCGCATCGCGTAGAACCGCGCCTCGTGTCCGGCGGCCTGGGCCCGATCGACGGCGTGCCGGCACATCCGGCCGGTGGTGGTGGAGTCCACGCCGCCGCTGAAGCCGAGCACAAGGGAGCGCAGACCGGTGGAGGTCAGCCGCTCCGCGAGGAAAGCCACCCGGCGTTCGATCTCCTGCTCGGCCTCGAAGGCCTCGGCGACCTGGAGTTCCCTGGCGATATCCTGCTGCAGGGCGATGGACGCCGGCTCGCTCATTTCCGTTCCTTGTTCCGGTTCACGAAGTGCTGACGCGCCCGCGCTAGTGCTGTCACCGCACAGGCTCGCAGGGTGAGGTCAGGCTGCGGTTCTGAGGGGGCGTCCGCCGCAGCGGAGGCCCTTCTCGCCGCGGATACGGGTACGTTCGCGGCGTTCGGCGGCCAGGACGTCTCGGTGGCGGGCGTTGGCGTTGCGCCAGCGCAGGTAGGCGTGGGGGGCCCGGGTCCGCCCCGTGTGGTTGGGGTGGTTGGAGTCGGCGATGGTGAACTGCCGTGGTGGTCCGAAGTGGGGCTGGATCGGGTTGGCCCAGGACGCGTAGGTCGGGGTGAAGCACGTTCGACCGTGTCGTCGCCGACCGGGTAGCTGCCGTGGAAGTACCGTACGCCGTGGGTGCGGTGGTAGGTGGTAGGCAGCCGGTCGGGGTGTGCTTGTTCGGCCCGGCCCGACCCTGCGGTGGGCCGAATCCCGAGCGGGGGCCTACTTTGTGGGTCTCGTTCTCACTGCACCTGGCCTCAGCCGCCGGGGGCGACCGGCTCAGGATCGGCGTCGAGCGCAGCGAGCACCGCGTCGCCGTTCGCCCTCGCCCATTCGGTCAGCATGTGGATCGGATCGATGAGCGTCGCCCCGAGCGGGGTGAGCTCGTACTCGACGCGGGGCGGCACCTCGGCGTAGGCGTGGCGGCTGACGAGTCCGTGCGCCTCGAGGCGTCGGAGCGTCTGGGTGAGCATCTTGCGGGAGATGCCGCCGATCAGCCCGATCAGCTCGCCATGGCGCACCGGGCCCTTGCTGAGGCCGTAGAGCACGACCACTGTCCACTTGTCGGCGATGAGTTCGACCGCCAGACGCGCCGGACAGTCGGCGAGAAAGGGATCTCCGGGACCGAAACCGCTCATGGCGCCAAAGGTACCTGCTGGTTCCTGTCGGAAACCTAGCCTGGGTTCTGTTCCCCCCTCCCAAGCCAGGAGAGTCATGCGTGTCATCACCCAGCAGACGCTCGGCGGTCCCGAGGTGCTCACCATCGTGGACGCGCCCGAGCCTCAACCCCTTCCGACCGAGGTTCTCGTCCGCGTCAAGGCGATCGGGCTGAACCCGCTGGAGGCGCGCCTGCGCGCCGGCGAGTTCCCGCTGATCGGCCGGCCGCCGTTCATCCTCGGCTGGGACATCAGCGGCGTGGTCGAACAGGCGCCGGGGACGTGGCGGTTCAGGCCCGGCGACGAGGTGTTCGGTATGCCGTTGTTCCCGCGGGCGGCGAACGCGTACGCCGAGGTCGTGTCGGCGCCGGCGTTGCACCTGGCACGCAAGCCGGCGTCGCTCTCGCACGTCGAGGCGTCGGCGTTGCCGGTCGCCGGGCTGACGGCGTGGCAGGGTCTCGTCGATCTCGGCGGTGTGACCGAGGGCGACCGCGTTCTGGTCCACGGCGGAGGCGGCGGGGTCGGCCACGTCGCGATCCAGATCGCGAAAGCGCTCGGCGCGCACGTGATCACGACCGCAAGCGGGAGCAAGCGGACGTTCGTCGAGGGGTGCGGCGCCGACGAGGTGATCGACTACACGGCGGTCGACTTCACCGAGGCGGTCCGCGACGTCGACGTCGTGCTCGACACGATCGGCGGCGACACCGTCGAGCGGTCCCTCGAAGTGCTCCGCCCCGGCGGTCACCTGGTGACGGCGGTCGCCGAGGAGGATGCGGGGCTCGCCGCCAAGTACGAGGCGGCCGGCATGCGCTTCAGCGGCATCGCGGTCGACCCCGATCCGGTCGCCCTGCGAGGTCTGGTCGAACTCGTCGAGCAAGGCAGGCTCCGGGTCCACGTGCAGGAGACGTTCCCGTTCGAGTGCGTCGCCGACGCGCATCGGCTGCTCGACGGCGGTCACCTCCAGGGCAAGCTCGTGCTCACCGTCTGATCCCGTCGTGGGGCCTCGCGTGAGCAAGGCTCCACTGATGAACGGCTGGTGACGTGCGCCTGTGACAACCCGACGAGGAGCACATCTGCCGCTACCGCGAACGCGACTTCCGCGAATGCCAGGTCCTTCGAGAACCCCGAGCCTCCGCCCTCTCGAACGACCTGGCATCCCAGCAGGTCAACGGCTCGCTATCCGACAGATGCACTGTGACAGGACACCGCGTGGCGCCCCGTCGAGAGGGGCGAGCAGGAGCATGTGTGTACGGCATGGCCCGTCCCTCGATCCGCGCGGACCGAGGAACGGGCCATGCCCGTGCCAGGGCCGGCACAGCGCGTTTCGGCAGCACGGGGTTTGCGGTCGGGAACCGTGGCCGCGCCGGGCCGCGTCCCTTCTCCGGAACCGTGGAAGGACACCCATGAGCGTCGACCCACCCCGCCCGTCAGGGCGGTCGCCATATGGCGGGCCGCGGCCCGCGGGCGACCCGCCGCGGCCGTACACGCCGCTGTGGCGACGGCTGCGTGAGGACGAATGGCCGCCGCTGGGTGAGGTGTTGAGGGGGCGGCGGGCGCAGGTGGCCCCTGGCGTGGTGCTGGTGCTGGTCCTGCCGTGCTTTTGGTGGCTGACCGTGCCGCTGCTGGTCGGCTACCAACTGGCCCGTACGGCCCGCCGTATGGCGCGCCGGGTCTTCCCCGTACGTCCGGCAGGGCGGATCGAGGACCCCGAGGTGTCCCGGGTACAGCGGGTGCGGGCCTGGACGGCCCTGGTCATTTCAGTGGGGCTGCTGGCCGCGTTCGGTGGCTGGCAGGACGTGGCGGACGCACAGAAGCAATTCCTGGAACGGCTGTTGTTCGCGCCCTGGCTGGCACTGTTGAGTGCGGCGCTGGTAGTGGCGCTGCTCTTCTGGGCGGCCAGACCCGGGACGCGGCGGGCCATGCGGACGCAGCTGTGGCTGGCCGGCCGGTCGGCCCTGTGGTACTTCGGCGCCTGGACGCTGGTGCCGCTGCTGTTCATGGCGGCGGGCAAGGGGATGGGGCTGCTGCCCAGCAGCGCCAACGGGCTGTTCGGGCTGCTGCTCTGGGTGTCCGTGATGTTCGTGTGCTGGGCGCCGTTCTGGTGGGTGATCTTCTTCCTCTGCTTCACCTCCGGACCGGCGCTGCGCCACGCCTTCAACCTGTCCGCCCTGCACGCGGCGCTGCCCGCGCTGGTCACCACCGTCCTGGTCTGGGTGTTCGCCTTCCTCGGCCTGTCGTCGGGAGGCCTGCCACCGGGCCCGCTGCCGCTCGCGGTCTGCGCGTTCCTCGGTGGCCCGGTGTCGGTGACTGCATTGACCTGGTGGGAGATCCACCGGCTGCAGCGGCAGCACGGGGTGCGGTGGCGGGGTTAGCGCCGCGGAGCTGGGAGTTCCGTCCGGCCGGACGCAGCATGGCTCGGCCGGACACGGCACGCCAGGCCGCGACGAGCGCCCGCACAGAGGGGAGCCGACTCGTCCGGTGACGCCGGGCCACGGCCGCCGGCCTACTCGTCGCGCCAGTTGTACGGCTGCGGGATCTCGTGTCAGGTACCGAAGGGCGGAACAGCGCTGGACGGGGCGCGGGTTCGACCGCGTTGAGGTCGGGAATCAAACACGCTCTGAACGCATCCGGCCCGGGTCGGCCCCGGCCGAAAGCATTCAGGACGGCCGGCGGAGATGACGATGTCGTCGATCCCGAACGGCAGCTGGGCCCGCAGGGCTGCGATCTCCTGCCCCCGGGCCAGGACGCCTCGGTGGTCGTGGCGGTGATGCCGGGCACGGCGGTGTGGGCGGTGGCGTCCACGCCGAGCTTGACGGCCAGGGCAAACAGGTCACTGTGTGCGCGCTCGCCCAGCAGTGCTGCGATCTCGGGCTCGGTGTCGGCAAGGGGCAGCAAGCCGTAGCCGAAGAACGTCATCGGTACGGTGTGGAGGCGGTCCGTGGCGCGCAAGGTGCCCGCTGCGGCGTTGCGGGGGTTGGCGAACGGCTGCCCGGCGTGTGTGGTGCGCGCCTCGTTGGCGTGCTCGAACTGGGTGGTGATCATCAGCACTTCGCCGCGTACTTCCACCGTGGCCGCCTCGGCCAGTCCGTCCGGGAGGCCCTCTATGGTGCCGATCGCGTGGGATACGTCCTCACCGGCGAACCCGTCGCCCCGGGTGATCAGCCGGGTCATCCGGCCCTGGGTACAGCGGGCGGCGACGGCCAGTCCGTCGAGCTTCGGCTCGACGCTGAAGCGTTCCACCTCACGGCCCGATCCGGCGAGCCGAAGAAGCGGTCCGGGCGGCGAACTGCTCCGGCGAGAACACGTTGTCCAGGCTCAGCATCGCCACCGCGACCTCTTGGACGAACGGCCCGAACAGCTCTGCCAGGTCTGGCTGGCCCAGGAGTTCATGCAGCACACCGGATCCTTCAAGGCCCGGGGCGCGCAGAACTTTCTCCAGGCCCACCGCGACGCCGGCGCCCTCCCCGGCACCGGGGCGACGATCGCCTCCGGCGGCAACGCAGGCCTGGCCTGCGCCTGGGCCGCCCAGCAGCAGGGCGTGCAGGCCGACGTCTTCCCGCCCGCCACAGCCCCGCGGGTGAAAGTCGCAAGGCTCCGCTCCTACGGAGCCGAAGTACGGTTGACCGGACCGAGTACGCCGAAGCTCTGGCCGCCTGCGAGGACTTCGCCGCCACCACCGGGGCGCTCGCCGCCCACGCCTACGACCACCCGCTGATCGCGGCCGAAGCCGGCACGCTGCTGGGGGAGATCCACCAGCAGACCCCCGGCTTGGACACCGTAGCTGTCGCAGTCGGCGGCGGCCTGTTCGCCGGAGTGGCCACCGCTGCCCAGCACCACGGCATCCGCGCCGTCGCCGTGGAGCCCCCAGAACTGCCGTGCGCTGAACACTGCCCTGCAGGCCGGCCGCTGCATCGACGTCACAGTCGACTTCATCGCCGCCGACTCCCTCGGGGCCCGCCGAACCTCCGCCATGGCGCTGCACGCCGCCCAGCAGGACCGCGTGCATTCCGTGCCGGCACGGGATGAGGAGATCGTCCGGGCACGGCAGGCACTGTGGGAGCACCGCAAGGAAGCCGTCGAACACGGTGCCGCGACCGCGCCGGCCGCCCTCAGCTCGCCGGGCCAGCACGTCGACCGGGACCTGCAGGGCCGGTCGAAAGTCCCGAGCCGCAGTTACCGGGCCGCCAGCGGCGAGAGGGTCTGCGTCGTGCTGTGCGGAGCCAACACCGACCCCATCGATCTGATCGAAGATCGACGCGTTCCGCGCGATGCTCACCGCCCGCAAGAACCCGCAGCCCTGGACGCCGCGCTGCGACCAGGACGTCGCCGTATTCGCCGGCCACTAACTTGACCTTGACACGGTGACAAGGTTTTCACTTGGGCGCAGGAGGTGGTCCCGATCAACACGACCGACGCAACCACGCAGAACACCCGTGTGACCAACGCCCTGGGCGCCGAGGACTCGTCGGTCCGGCTTCAGACGGCCCTGGCGGTCGGCTCGAACCCCGACCCCGTGTTCCTGGAGACGCTCGTCGAGCGGTGCGCGGTCGAGCCGGACTTCTTCGTCCGAGACATGCTGTCCTGGGCGCTGACCCGCCTCCCGCCGGAGACCACCCTGCCCCGGATCCGCCAGGAACTCGACTCCGAGCGTACCCAGGCCCGCAGCCAGGCACTGCACACACTCTCCAAGATCGGCGACAAGAGCACGTGGGCCTGGATCACCCGCGACATGTTGCGGGACGCCGACGACGAGGTCGCGCGGACCGCGTGGCGCGTCGCGGTCGTCCTCGTGCCCGAGGGCGAGGAGAAGGACCTGGCCGACGAACTGGTTCTGCAACTCGGCCGTGGCGACCGCACTGTGCAGCTGAGTCTTAGCCGGGCCTTGGCCGACCTCGGTGACGTGATCAGGTCGGCCCTGGAGAGGGCCGCGGAGAGTTCCGACCCGGCGGTGACCGCGCACGCCCGTGCCACCGAACTGCTCCGGCAGAACCCGGAGACCGGTTTCGACGTGGCCCTCGACGAGGCGAAGCGCATGGTCGCACTCGGCCCGGAACGAGCCGCTGCTGCTGCCGCCGCGGCTGCGTCGGCAGGCACCGAAACCTCGGAGGCCGCCGAGCCCGCGGAGACGACCGAGTCGATGGAGGCCGCGAAGGCTGCAGAGGCATCGGAGGGCGGGAATTGCTGATCGGCGATGTGGCCCGCCGCTCCGGGGTGAGCACCCGGATGCTCCGGCACTACGACGCCCTGGGGTTGGTGCGGCCCACGGGCCGCACTGTCGGTGGCTACCGCGAGTACTCCGCCGAGGATGTCCGCAGGATCTTCCATGTGGAGAGCCTGCGGTCCCTCGGGCTCTCGCTCAAGCAGATCGGGCGCGCGCTGGAGGACCCGGCCTTCACGCCGTCCGCCCTGGTCAGCGACCTCATCCGGCGGACTGAGGACCGCCTGGCACGGGAACAGGAGCTGCTCGAGCGGCTCCATGCGATCGACGCGTCGGCGCCCACCGACTGGCAGGGAGTGCTGCGCATCGTCGCACTCATGCGGGAACTCAACTCGCCCAGCGCCGCGCGCAGACAGCAGGCCGTCCTGGCCCGACCGGAGGACGCGTCGGTACCCGCCGAACTGCTGGCTGAGGCGGTCCTGACCGAATCAGACCCGCACGTCGCAGGCGCCCTGCGCTGGGCGCTCGCCCGATCGGGCGGCGACGGCGTGGCGACACTGTACGCCGGCACGCACTCGGGGGACGCCGACATCCGGCGGCGCGCGGTGCTGGCGATCGCCGAGCTGCCAGAGGCTCCGGGTGCTACCGCGGTGCTCGCGGACGCCCTCGGGGACCCGGACACGACGGTGCGCAGGCACGCTGCTCTGGCTCTGGGCAGGCAGGGCGTGGCCGCGGCCGTGCCCACACTCGTCAGCATGGTGGTGGAGGGCTCCAACGACGTGGACGCGGCGGAGGTTCTGGGAACGCTGTCCCTGGATCCCCGGTGCACGGACTGGATCACGACCGCCCTGGTCGGCGAACTGGCCGCGCCCACCGCGGACTCCGTGACACGGATCCGCCTTACCCAGGCGCTGGTCGAGCTCGCGGGAACCACCGCGCAGGAGGTCCTACGCCGACTGGCCCACGACGACGACAGCGCTGTCGCCCTCGTCGCCTCAGCCCTTGTCGGAGTTCTCAAAGAGAGGTCCCTCGAAGACCAAGCTGACGAGCATTCCTGAAAGCGCGATCTGAACGAGGCATCAGCCATGGCCTCTCAAGGCGGTTCACGAGAGGCTCGCCTAGGAGGCAGAAGGTGTCACGGGCATAGCTGGACGGCAGCGTGTGCACACCGCAGGTGCGCCTCGGCCCGGGAATCGCCGGGCGAGCGCCTCGGCCACCCGGACGCTGGCAGAGGGTCGGTGCTCATGCCTCGATCCTCCAGGCGGCCGAATAGCGCAGCCCTGGAAAACTGCCCCTTCACCAGTAAACAGGCCCAGCGGGCTCCAAGTACCGCCCACCGCACGAACAGACAGCCGTCTGGACCTGACCCGCCGCGGCGGGCAGCCCACCCACCGGTTGTGCCCGGATGCGGCCCGGGAAGCGCTTCCCGGTTCGGCCGGGGTCTGTGTGCGGAGCATGGCCAGGGACGCTCTGGCCCGGCCTGGCGCGGGTCTGGGATGCCCGGTCCGCATCGGATCGGTCGGGGCCGCCAGGCAGCCAAGAGGGTGTCATTGACGGAGCAGAGGCACACTGGGGATGCCGGGGGTTCTTCCGACCGTCCTGACGCTTCCCCGCGCCCCGATGTGCCTGGATCGGGCACGGCAGCCGAGGTGCTCGAAGCGCTTGACGGGGTAGAGCCGTTCGCTGCGCCTGCCGCTCGCGCGGTACAGCTGCTCCACGCCGCGGATTCCTTGCGTGCCCTGGAGCGTGCATTGGCCGGCGCAGCCGTCGCCCTTCCACCGGAGGAGCCGAGCGCGGCTTCTGCGGTCGAGAAGTACTTCGCCTCCCGTAGACGGACTTTGCTGCCCGCAACGGCCCTGTTGCACGGTGCCCGCATCATGGCACGAGCATGTGCTGACGTGGCCGTGGCGCTGCTCTCCGGCCAGGACATCCCTGGCTCTCGTCGCGGTGGCCACCGCCGTCAGGGGGCGGTCAGGTGGGTCTTGGTGGTCAGTCCGCCACCCGACCGCCCGAGCTTGGCTGCACGGAGCCAAGCCTTGCGGCGCCGCCGTATGCGGTGGCATTCCTCCCGCTCAGGGTCGGCGGCATCGGCTGCCGCCGCAGCCGGCAGGGCGTTTCGCCTCTTTCGTGAAGCCCCCTCTTCCTCTGCGGCGACCTTCTCCCGTTCCGCCAGGAGCTCTGGGTCGACGGCCATCCCGGCAGCGTGGTGGTGGGCGCGGGACACCGTGGAATCCACGCTGACCAGGCTCAAGTCGACCTGCCCGCGACTCGCCGCCTCGGCGATCATCGTTGTCCATCAGCATCTGGAAGGTCCCGGCGGCGACCCAGATCTGGAACCGACCGTAGACGGTCGACCAGGGCCCGTACCGCTCGGGGAAGTCCCGCCACGGACTCTCCGTCCTGAACCGCCACATCACCGCATCGAAGTGCCGGCGCAGGTCGGGGATCGGCCCGCGCTCGCGCAACGGCGGATGCGGCTCGAACAACTCCCACTCGACTTTGTTCAGATCACCCCGCACACAGCACTTCTACTGGTCGCCCTCGACGTGTTGTCGAGACGGCGTCAGCCGGCGTGGCCGCACGTGACCTCGTGGAGGGTCGAGGCCAGTTGGCCCGGGACCGACAGCATCGGCCAGTGCCCGGTAGCCAGGTCGAACCGGCGCCACGGTGACATGTTCAGACCGGCAAGCAGCGGCTCACCGGCGTCCAGCATCGCCGTGAAGTCATGGCAGGCGACGACCACACGGTCCACCTCGGGACCGGGCGCGGCGGCGCTGGCCAACGGCTGTTCAAAGGTGCGGAAGGGCTGCGGCATGCCTTGGGCCCGCAGTAGTCGGCGTTGTGCGGGCCCGAGCCCGTCGAGGGTGCGCTCGGATCCCAGTTCCTCGAACGGAGGCAGCGGCAGCCGCCAGCCCTCCCCATCCTCGGCGACCTGTCGTCGGATCCTCGCCACCCGCTCCGGCGGCATCAGTCCGAGCAAGCTCATGCCCTCACTGAACGGCGCACTGTCGACGTAGACCAGCCGCCGCAGCCGTCGGCCGAGCCGACCGGCGGCGCCGCTCAACGGCCCTGCCGCGTAACTGTGCGCCACGAGCGTCACGTCGGACAGATTCTGCGCCTCGACAAAAGCGGTGACGTCTTCGATATGAGTGTCCAAATCGGTGTCGGGGCCGCCGTGTTGCGCTCGTTCACCGAGCCCGGTCAGGCTCAGTGGCAGTGCCCGGTGACCGAGCTTCGTCAATGCGTGGGCCGTGTCCCGCCAGGCCCACGCGCCCAGCCAGGCGCCGGGAACCAGTACATACGTCGCCATTTCGTTCATCTTCCAGTCAGGTGCTGCACGAACAGCGCCTTCCAACAAGGTCGAACGAAGGTAGGCCCGATCTAGGACATAAGCCGTCCTAGATCGGGCGGGAGGCGAGCGAGCCCTGTGTGACCAGCCCCGCGAACTGAACTTGGAACAGGCCTTAGAAGGGTTCGGCGGCCAGCAGGAGATCCTGCGGAAGGTAGGGGGACTCGACGCGGATGGCCCAGCCGCGGCGGCGGGCGTGGCAGGCCAGCGCGAGGATGTCCAGGTTCACGGAAGCGTCCGGATCGTCGGCGCGGTCGGCGACCTGGTAGTAGTCGCGGTGGGCTTCGAGCGCATCGGCCAGAGCCAGATTGAAGCTCTCCTCGTCGCCTTCCACGAGTTGCGACAGCAGCACGGCCGGCGGCATCGCGAAGCCCCAGTCCTCGGCTTTCTCAGCTTGTTGCAGCGCCCGCTGCGCGGCCGGTTCGGGATCAACGCCCTTGAGGTAGGCGTGGAGGGCTTCGCGGTACGCGCTGAAGGCGGAACCGTCCGGGCCGGCGAAGGCGGGGCCGGTGAGGACCAGCGGGGCGAGGTCCTCGCGTGCGCCGGTGATGAGAGCCAAGGCCGCGGCCGTGTGCCAGTTGCCGGCGCCGGCTTCCTCGTCCCGCTCGGCCGGGTAGCGCAGCGTGCGGCCGTCGATGGTCACCTCGGCCTCGGTGCCCGGTTCCGCGAGGGCGATACGGAAGAGGGCCGCCCCCATCTGGGAGGCCAGCCGGAGGTGCACGAGCAGGGCGTCCGTGGCCGCGGTGTCACCCGCGCGCCACTTGAACAGGCGCTCCTGATCGCCCATGACGCTGCCGAGCCGCCAGACGGCGAGGGGGTCTCCGTCGACGGCGGTGAACGCCTCCTGGACGTCTTCCTCGTACATGGCCTCGATCTGCGGGTCCATCGTCCGCTTGCAGACGGGCCGTTCGACCACCAGCAGGCCCGCGGCGAGCGCGGCGACCGCGTCCGGGCGCCGGTTTTGGCCGAACCCTTCGACTCGGGGGCCTCGGGTCTCGAAGCCGGTGACCAGCGCGTGCGGGAGGTAGTCGGTGCGGACGGCCGGGGCCCAGCCCAGGGTCCGGTACGCGAGAGCGGCGAGGGCAATGGGGACGAGCGGGAGGAGAGTGCTCGGGGAAGCCGCGGGGCCGTGCAGGGTGGCGTGCCTGGTCAGGAGATCGGCCAGCGCGGCATCGAAGGCCTCCCGGTCCCCGGCGGTCAGGGCGCGCAGCGTGAGCAGCGCCGCACCGTCCGGCCGGTCCAGGAGCGGCTCGCCGGTCTCCTGAGCGCGGGTTCGGACGCGGTCCAGGGCCGCGTCGACGGCGGTGAGCTTGGCCTGCGCACTCGGCGGATACTCCTCGTCGTTGCCGGTGTCGTCCAGGACCACGGCCGCCAATGCGGTGGCGAGCTCGCCGAGGGGCGTGCCCTGTGCCTTCTCGGCGAACTTCTGACGGGCGAAGTGGAAGGCTTCGCCGTGCCACTTGGCCCTGTCCCTGAGGAACGCCAGGCAGAGCGCATCGATCCACTCCCCGGGCGTGACGCTCTCCTCGGGACCGTCCACACCGCGGTCGTAGCTCATCCCGAAGTTCACGTACTCCAGGAAGACCTGGAAGCTGCAATGCGGGTGGTAGGCGGCGTAGGCGACGGCGCCGGCCGCTGCTTCGGATGCATCCCTGAGGGCGGCCTTGGCATCCGGCGTGTCGAGGTCGGGTGCGGTGACGGAGAGGGCGCCCAGGAAGTCGAGGAACTCGTCTGCGATCGACTGCCATTCGTAGGTGGTCATCCGGCCGGCCCTCGACATGGACCGCACCTGCCCCCCGATGCGGTTCGTGAAGTCCTCGCGTGCTGCCGACACGACGGCCCCGCCCACCTGGTGACGCTCTATTCGCACTGCCCTGCTCCTTGATCGGTCTCTACGACGGCCAGCCTAGACGCGGGATCTGACAGGTCAGCGACTGCTGTGACCGGGGCCCAGGATGCGGTTGCAGTGCGCGGACTCAGCCTGGAACAGCAGGTCATCACCATCGATCACCGGCTGGGGCGGGTCTGCTTGTCCGGCACAGCAAGAGCGCGCTGTCTCCCATGCCGTGGTTGGCGGAAGGTCGGTGACGTAGGTGTGCAGGACGAGCGGGCCGGGATGCCGTGCGCCAGGCCGAGGTTGAAGTGTCCGCGCGGGTAGGTCGGGTCCGGATCGGCCTGGCCGGTGCCGTGCGGTGCCCACGAGCCCGGCACCCGACATGCCTACCTGGGCCGGCTCGGTCAGCCGGCCCAGGTAGGTCAGGGCGCGCGCGAGGGCGTGGCGGGCGTCTTGGCCCGGCGTAGTCGTCGCGGCGACCGTCACGTGGCACGTGAGCGCCTGCGCGGCCCTGCCGGCCTTGGTGATCGCGCGGGCGGTGCCCTCCAGTGATACCTCGGTTCGCCCGGCGACGGTGACGAAGGCTCCTTCGGAGGACAGGGCTATGGCGAATGCCACCCTTGGGGGGCTGAGCAGAAGCTCACGCCGCACGGCCGCGCCACCACGCCAGGATCACTCCGTGGCGTGTCCCTTCACCAGGGGCAGCCTGCGTGGCCTAGTGGCGGTCCAGGACGGCCTCGACGATTCTCATGAGCCGCTCACCCGCGTGCTCGATGCTTCCGTTCTGGGCGCTTACCTGGGCTCCTTCAAGGATGAAGGTGATCTCCGCGGCTGTATCTTCGGGTTCGGGCAGCCCGGCCCGGGCGCACAGGTCGGCGAGCCGACGCAACTGGCGGGCCTTGTGGGCTTCGATCAGCCGACGCGCCGGGTGTGTGCGGTCGGGCAGTTCCGCGATGGAGTTGATGAACGGACACCCCCGGTGGGAGATCTCGGGAAGTCCGTCGGCGATGAACCGGGCCATCCCCAGGATCTGTGCCCGGGGATCGGCGGGGTGTGCGGTCTCCAACTGGTCGAACACAGCGGTGTAGTCGGCTGCGACGATGCGGAGCCATTCCTCGACCAGTGCGTCCTTGGTCGCGAAATGGCGGTACAGCGCCATCTTGGTGGTCTCAGCCCGGTCGGCGATCGCCTGGACACCCACCGCCTTGATCCCCTCGCGCGAGAACAGCTCCTCCGCCGCGTCGAGGATCCGCTCCCGGGGGGGCAACTTGGCCACCCTGCTCTGCCTGCTGGCTCTGTCCATGTTCGCCGTACGGCCCCTCATCGCTCCGGTGGGCGGTGCACCGCCCTGCCCTCAATGCTACGGTACCGATCAGTCCCAGACGATACCGATGGGTCTCATTAGATACCCGTCGGTATCGATGTCCGGTATCGATTCTCGTGGATGGACGAAAATGAAGCTCTCCGAGTACGTGAGTTACGACGGCGTCGGCCTGGCAGACCTGGTGGCTCGCGGCCAAGTGACTGCCGCGGAGCTCGCCTCGACCGCCCAGCTGGCGACCGATGTGGTGAATCCGCAGATCAACGCCGTCGTCGAGACGTGGCCTGCACAGGACACACCGGCTCCGGGCAGCACACCGCTGGCGGGGGTGCCCTTCCTGATCAAGGACCTCGCTGTCGCGATGGCCGGCAAGCGGATGGAGCTGGGCAGCCGCATCGCCGCCGGGAACGTCGCCGGGGCCGACTCATCGCTGATGGCGCGCTTCCGCCGCGCGGGGCTGGTGACGCTCGGACGCACGGCGACTCCGGAGTTCGCATACAGCACCACCACGGAAGGCGTCCTGTACGGCGCCACCCGAAACCCCTGGGACCCGACCCGTAGCCCTGGCGGCTCCAGTGGCGGCTCGGGAGCCGCCGTCGCCGCGGGCATCGTCCCGATCGCGCATGCCACCGACGCAGCGGGCTCCATCCGTGTCCCCGCCGCCAGCAACGGCCTGTTCGGGCTGAAGCCAACCCGCGGTCGGATATCCATGGGCCCCGACGCGGACGAGGTCTTCAACGGGCTCGCCGTCCACGGCGCCCTCAGCCGCTCGGTACGCGACAGCGCCGTGCTGCTGGACCTCGTCCATGGCCCCGAGGTCGGTGACCCCTATGTCGCCCAGCGGCCTGAGCGGCCCTATGCGCAGGAGGTCACTCGCTCCCCGGGCAGTCTGAGGATCGGCCTCCTTGCGCGGCCCTGGGGCGGTCGGGCTGTCGACGGCACCGTCGTCGACGCCACCCTCCGCTCCGCACGACTCGCGGAATCCCTGGGGCACCGGGTGGAAGAGGTCCAGGTGGACCTCGGCGTCAGCTGGGAGGAATTCATCCTGGCCAATGCCCGCCTCTGGAGCACCAATCTGGTGACATGGATCGACGGCTTTGCCGCGGCCTTCGAGCGCCCCGTCGACTCCACCACTGTCGAACCCGAGATGCTGGCCAGCTACGCCTACGGACAGCAGGTCAGCGGGGCCGAGTTCGTCCACGCGCTCGCGATGCGCAACAGCGTCGCGCGCGCGATCGGCCAGTACTTCACCGACTACGACCTGCTGCTCACCCCGACCCTGCCCGAACTGCCCGTCTCCTTGGGCACGTACGCCGAGGGTACGGAGGGCGCCGACGGCCTCGGCTGGCTCCAGCAACTCTTGCACCGATCGCCCTTCACCGCCGCGTTCAATGTCGCGGGCACCCCAGCCATGTCCGTCCCCCTGGAGACCGACCTCTCCACCGGACTCCCCATCGGCATCCAGTTCGCCGCGGGATACGGACGTGAGGACGTCCTCTTCCGACTCGCCGGACAGTTGGAACAGGCCGCTCCCTGGCAGCAGCGGACCCCCGCCGTGTGGGCGAGCAGTCACCACAACGCCTGACCGCGCTCCCACTCGTCCCTCTGCCGCAGCAACCCGAGCGCAAGGCCTTCTGGTGCGAGAAGAGCTCTCGCACGCGGACGCCCCATCACGCTCATCACGCCCATCACTCCAAGACCATCCCACTGCCCCTTGCGAATTCTCACTTCAGTGTCACCATGAATTCTCATTTCGACGTCATGTGTTGTTGCTGGGTGTCGCGGCAACCGCGTGACACGTGATGAGAATCAATGGTGACATCACGTGAGAATGTCCAGCGCGTCCAAATGAGAAGGCCATAGGAAACACCATCTGACCTGCGGGTTTCTTCCGTCATCCGTCGGGTGCTCCTCACGGTCGTGGGGCGCGTGAGCCTGACAAGACGGCCGCACAACGGTGGAATGAACCCCCACGCGCGTGGGCAGTACGCAAATGCACCTGCGGGTTTGAAGAGCAACTGGCTCTATTTCACTCACCCTTACTGGGCCCGTCATTCCGAGTCACGTGGCGGTGAAGGCCAGCCGACGCCGTCCTCCGTGGTGGCCACGTCAAGACCCGCCCTCGCGGACCTGCTGCGTCAGAGTGTCGACCCGGACGGACGCGTAGGGGACGGCGTCCAAGGGCCCGTTGCGGAACGCGGCGACCGGCTCGTCCAGATGCCTGGCTATCGCGCTGACCTGAGACTTCGACAGCTGGGTGAGCCTAGAGACTCGGCCAGCTTCTCGACGCGGCGGGTGGAGACGCCGAGTACGCAGCGGTGGCGACCACTCTAGGTGACGGTTTCAATATGTGTTCGGCGGGAGGCTGACACGGTGTCCTGCATGGTCAGTTTGAGGAGGCTTTTGAAGCAGCAGAGGGCTGTGGCGAGGCCGAGGAAGGCCAGGTAGTTGTGGGGATGTAGCTCGTATCGGGGTGACGGACGGCGGTAGCCAGTCAGCCAGGACGGGGTGCGCTCGATAACCCACCGTCGGCGGCCCAGTCGTTCGTTCGAGTCGACCCTTTGCGGGCGATACGGGCGCCGATGCGTTGGCTGTGCAGCCATTGAACCCAGGTCAGGTCAGGCAGGTCGTAAGCATTGTCGGCATGCAGCCGCTGGGGCCTGGAACGGTCGCTGTGGGATTCATGTCCTACGTGGAAATGGGTAACCATCGGCTTCAGCCCGAGGCTGTCATGGGGGTTCGCTGCCGAGAGGACGACGCGTAGGGACAGTCCGTTCGCGTAGGACAGGACGTGCATCTTGGAACCCGGCTTGCCCCGGTCCACGGGCGACGGACCTGCAAGTTCGCCCCCTTCTTTCGCGCGAACGTGAGCGGAGTCCAGCACCGCCCGAGACAGGTCGATGAAGCCCTGGCCGGCGAGTAACTCGAGCACCCTCTGGTGCAGCCGTCCCCAGACACCGCCCGCGACAGGATCAGGAACCGACGGTGCGCGGTCGACTTCGACGCCCCGAAACACGGCGGCAGAGTCCGCCAGGCACGACCGCTGACCAGCACGTAAATGATGGCCGCGAACACCGCCTCGTCATCAATGTCGGCCACCCCACCGCCCCGGCTGCTCGTTGATCAGGAACGTGAGGAAGAAGCTCCCGGTGAAGAGAGTCGTGCGCCGCGATCACGGCGGGCGCAGCGCAAGAAGGGCCATGAGCGCGACCATCCCACTGCCGCTGATCACCTGCGGGCTTGGCGGCCGTTTTCACCAGTTCGACGGAGTGTGGTGTGGTGCGCGGTGGTCGGGGAGAGCGGGTGAGACGGTGGACCATGAGGGTGATGAAGGTCCAGGTGATGCGGGCCTCGCTGTGGGAGACGAGCCATTCTTAGTCGCGCACGCTTCTTAGACCGTGTCCTA
>NZ_KQ948240.1:38193-39046 GCF_001514035.1 Streptomyces yokosukanensis
CATGGCCTGTTGGCGGTTGAGCGGGGCATGGGGAGTGGTCGGTGGGGTTGGATCGTTCCGGATGGCCTGTGGGAGTTGGCGAGGCCGTTGCTGCCGCCTGCGCGGGTGCGACCGCAGGGCGGCGGGGTCGCGAACATCGATGATGAGGCGGTGTTTGCCGCGATCATCTACGTTCTGGTCAGCGGCTGTGCCTGGCGGGCACTGCCGCCGTGCTTCGGCGCGTCGAAGTCGACCGTCCATCGTCGGTTCCTGATCTGGTCCAGAGCCGGGGTATGGGGCCGGCTGCACCAGAAGGTTCTCCAACTCCTGGACGAAAAAGGTCTGGTCGACTTGTCCCGCGCGGTCCTCGACTCAGCTCACATCCGCGCGAAAAAGGGGGCGAACTTGCAGGTCCGAGCCCCGTGGACCGGGGTAAGCCCGGTTCCAAGATGCACGTCCTGTCCGACGCGGACGGACTGCCCCTACGTGTCGGACTCTCCGCGGCCAACACCCACGACAGCCTCGCCCTGAAGCCGATGCTGTCCCATTTCCACATGGGACACGAACCCCATGCAGCCGATTCCAAGCCCGTGCGTCTTCATGCCGACAAGGCCTACGACATCCCTCACCTGCGGCGATGGCTCTGGGGCAAGCGCATCGGCGTCCGCATCGCCCGCAAGGGCATCGACTCGAGTGAACGACTCGGCCGCCGCCGATGGGTCATCGAACGCACCATGTCCTGGCTGACCGGCTACCGCCGCCTGAACCACCGCTACGAACGAAAACCCGGCAACTACCTGGCCTTTCTCGGACTTGCAGCCGCACTCTGCTGCTACAAACGGCTCCTGAAACTCACCATGTAGGACACGGTCTT
>NZ_KQ948241.1:0-4770 GCF_001514035.1 Streptomyces yokosukanensis
CCCCCGCACTCTTACCCGACAGCACCCACGGCACCACCGGCACAACCGAACGCCCACCCTCCCCCGCCACACCCTCGGCAACAACGGCATCAACGGCATCGGAATCGGCACCGGCATCAACGGCCGGAGCCTGCTCCACGATCACATGCGCGTTCGTCCCACTGAAACCGAACGACGACACACCCGCACGCCGCGGACGGTTCGTCTCGGGCCAGGCGGTCCGCTCCGTGAGCAGTGCCACCGCGCCCGACTCCCAGTCCACGTGGGGCGACGGCTCGTCCACGTGCAGGGTCTGCGGGACCACGCCCTGCTGCATGGACAGCACCATCTTGATCACACCTGCCACACCGGCCGCGGCCTGGGTGTGGCCGACGTTCGACTTGACCGAGCCGAGCAGCAGCGGCCGCTCGGCCGGCCGGTCCTGCCCGTAGGTGGCCAGCAGCGCCTGCGCCTCGATCGGGTCGCCCAGCGAGGTCCCCGTACCGTGCGCCTCGACCACGTCGACCTGGTCGGCGGAGAGGCGGGCGTTGGCCAGGGCCTGGCGGATGACGCGCTGCTGGGCCGGACCGTTCGGGGCGGTCAGGCCATTGCTCGCACCATCCTGGTTGACGGCCGAGCCCCGGACCACGGCCAGGACCGGGTGGCCATGGCGGCGGGCGTCGGAGAGCCGCTCCAGAAGCAGGATGCCCACGCCCTCGGCCGGGCCGAAGCCGTCGGCGCCGGCCGCGAAGGCCTTGCAGCGGCCGTCCCTGGAGAGTCCGCGCTGCTTGGTGAACTCCACGAAGAGCCCAGGGGTGGACATCACGTGCACACCGCCCGCGAGGGCGAGCGAACACTCCCCGGCCCGCAGCGCCTGCACGGCGAGGTGCAGGGCGACGAGGGAGGCCGAGCAGGCGGTGTCGACGGTGACCGCCGGGCCCTCCAGGCCGAAGGTGTACGAGATGCGGCCGGACAGGACGCTGGAGGCGTTGCCCGTGCCGAGGTGGCCCGCGTAGTCCTCGGGCGCTTCCAGCAGCGGGGTGAGGTAGTCGGAGCCGTTCATGCCGACGAATACGCCGGACTGGCTGCCGCGCAGGCCGTGCGGGTCGATACCGGCGCGCTCGAAGGCCTCCCACGTGGTCTCCAGCAGCAGCCGCTGCTGCGGGTCCATGGCCATGGCCTCGCGCGGGGAGATCCCGAAGAAGTCGGCGTCGAAGGCGGAGGCGCCCGTCAGGAAGCCGCCCTCGCGGGTGGTCGAAGTGCCCTGGTCGTCCGGGTCGTCGGAGAAGAGGTGGTCCAGGTCCCAGCCCCGGTCCGCGGGGAACGCGGTGAGGGCGTCGCCGCCGGAGGACAGCAGCTCCCAGAGTTCCTCGGGAGTGCGGACACCGCCCGGGAAGCGGCAGCTCATGGCGGTGATGGCAATCGGTTCGTGGGACTGGCTCTCGATGTCGCGCAGACGTCCGTACGCCTCGTCGAGATCCGTCGTGACCTTCTTGAGGTATTCGCGGAGCTTTGCTTCGTTCGCCACTGGCGCTTCACCTATTCACGTGGTCGAGACCGTGGAGGGACTCAAGGGAATTCAAGGCAGTTCGAGACGGGGAATTCGGGACGGGGCATTCGGGACGAGGCATTCGGGACGGGGAATTCGGGACGGATCAGGGGAGCCCGAGGATATTTGAGGAATTCCGGGGGCCGGAGGCCGTACCGCCGGAACAGGGGTTCCGGCGGTACGGCCTGGGGGCAGCTGGGGTTCAGGCCTGTCCGAACTTCTTGTCGATGAGCGCGAACAGCTCGTCGTCGCTCGCGTCCTCGATCCCACCGGCCGTGGTCGCGTCCGTCGGGCGGGCTTCGTTCCACTGGGCGAGCAGGGTCTGGAGGCGTACCGCGACGCGTGCGTGGGCCGCGTCGTCGTCGGCCGCGGCAGCCAGCTCCGCCGGGTCCAGCGAGGAGAACACGCTCTCCAACCGGTCGAGTTCCTCCAGTACGGACACGGTCCGTACTGCGGCGCCGTCCGGTGCGACCTCGCCCAGCAGGTACCGGGCGAGGGCGGCCGGGGTCGGGTGGTCGTAGACCAGCGTCGCGGGCAGCCGGAGCCCGGCGGCCGCACCGAGCCTGTTGCGCAGCTCGACCGCGGTCAGCGAATCGAAGCCCAGGTCCTTGAAGGCCTGCTCCTCGCCGACGTGTTCCGTCGACCGGTATCCGAGGACACCGGCCACCTGGCCGCGGACGAGGTCCAGTACGGTCCGCTCCCGCTCGGCGGCCGGCAGCTCTGCCAGCCGCTGGGCCAGCGTCTCCCCCGACGCCTGGGTGGAGCCAGGCGCCGCCGTAGTGCGCGGCGCACCGGCCTGGCCGGCCGCCCGGCGCGGCCGGGCCGGGGTGCGGACCAGGCCGCGGAAGACGGGGAGGATCCCGCCGTCGGCCGCCCGGGCCCGCAGGGTCGGCAGATCCACGGCGACCGGCAGGAGCACTGGCTCGTCCGGTACCGCGAGGGCCAGGTCGAACAGGGCCAGGCCGTCCTGTGCCGACAGCGGTGCGACGCCGCCGCGGGCGGCCCGTTCGCGCTCCGCCCCGGTGAGGCGGCCCGCCATGCCGCGCTCCTCTGCCCACATGCCCCAGCCCAGGGAGAGCGCGGTGAGACCGCGGGCCCGCCGGTGTCGGGCGAGGGCGTCGAGGAAGACGTTCGCCGCGCCGTAGTTGGCCTGGCCCGCGCCGCCGAGGGTGCCGGCGGCCGCGGAGAACAGGACGAACGCCGACAGGTCGAGTTCCCGGGTCAGTTCGTGCAGGTGGAGGGCGCCGTCGACCTTGGGCCGCAGGACCCCGTCCACGCGCTCGGGGGTGAGCAGGTCCACGACGCCGTCGTCGAGGACCGCCGCCGTGTGGACGACCGCCGTCAGCGGGTGCTCGGCCGGTACGGAGGCCAGGACCGCGGCCAGCGCGTCCCGGTCGGCCACGTCGCAGGCCGCCCAGGTGACCTCGGCCCCCGACTCCACCAGCTGTGCGGTGAGTTCGGCCGCGGACTCGGTGTCGCCGCCTCTGCGTCCGGTGAGCAGCAGGTGCCGTACCCCGTGTTCGGCGACCAGGTGCCGGGCCAGGAGACCTGCGAGCCCGCCACCGGCCCCGGTGATCAGGACCGTGCCGCCGGTGTCGATCCGGGCGGCCGAGGCCGGGGCCGGGGCCGCCTCCGTCCGGGCGAGGCGCGGCGCGTACAGCGCCCCGCCGCGCACGGCCAGTTCGGGTTCCTCGGAGGCGAGGGCGCCCGCCAGGATCCGGCCGGAGGCGTCGGTGCCGTCGAGGTCGACGAGTACGAACCGGTCGGGGTGCTCGGTCTGCGCGGCGCGCAGCAGTCCCCACACCGGGGTGGCGGCCAGGTCGCCGGGTTCGGTGTCCATGTGGGCGGCCACCGCACCGCGGGTGACGACGGCGAGCCGCGCGCCGGCGAAGCGGCCGTTGTCCAGCCAGCCCTGCACCAGCGCGAGCGCACGGTGCGTCGCATCGCGTACGTCCCGGGCGAGGTGGGCGGTGGCCTCCCGGTCCCCGGTGGGCGTCAGGAGCGGCACGACCACGGTGTCGGGCAGCGGCTGCCGTCCGGCGCCGACGGCCGCGTCCAGGGCGGCGAGGTCGTCGTACGCGGCGACGGGAGCCCCGGCGGTGAGGGCGGTGGTGATGCTGCCGGTGCTGTCGCCGACGACCACGAGGACCGCGGCCGCGGAGCGGGCCGGAACCGGCGTCCGTACCCAGTCCAGGCGGAACAGCGAGTCGTGGACGCCGTCGGCCGCGGGGGCCTGGGCGGCGAACCGTTCGGTGTCGATCTCCCGCGTCACGAGGGCTTCGACGGAGGCGAGGGGCGCGCCCTGCCCGTCGGCCAGAGCCACGGACACGGTGTCCGTGCCGACGGCCGTGATCCGCAGGCGCAGCGCGTCCGCCCCGGTCGCGTGCAGCCGGATCCCGCGCCAGCCGACCGGCTCCCGGCCGGCGCCGCCGGTGGCCCCCAGCGCCTGCACGACGGTGTCGAGCAGGGCGGGGTGCAGGGCGAACCCGTCCGCCGTGGCGCGGAGTTCGTCCGCGAGGCGGGCCTGGGCGAAGACCTCGTCGCCGCGCACCCAGACCCGGTCGAGGGTTTTGAGCGTCGGGCCGTGGTAGGGCCCGGTGGCCATGAGCCGCTCGTACAGGTCCTCGGTGGCGACCTCCTCGGCCCCGGCGGGCGGCCACGTACCGCTGTCGGTGACGTCGGCGGCGCCGGCGGCTCCGCTGTCCCGGCCGTCGGCCAGGGTTCCGGTGGCGTGCCGGGACCAGGTGCCCGCGTCCGGGGTGTCCGAGCCGGGCTGCTCCGGGCGGCTGTGCACCTGTACGGTGCGGCGGCCTTCGTCGTCCGAGCCGCCGACGGTGACCCGCAGCTGGACGGCCCCGTCCTCGGGGAGCACCAGCGGCGCCTCGGCCGTCATCTCGGCGATCCGCTCGCAGCCGACCGCATCCGCGGCCCGCAGGGCGAGTTCGACGAGGGCCGCGCCGGGCACGACCACGGAGTCGGCCACGACGTGCTCGGCCAGCCATGGGTGCGTACGCCGGGACAGCCGGCCGGTGAACAGGAACCCGCCCGTGTCCGGCAGTTCGACCGCCGCTCCGAGCAACGGGTGCCCGGCCGGCTCGACGCCGAGGGAGGCGGCGTCTTCCAGCGGGGCGAAGGCGTCGACCCAGTAGCGCTCGCGCTGGAACGCGTACGTGGGCAGGTCGACACGCTGGGTGCCGGTCTCCGCGTAGGGGGCGGTCCAGTCGACGGCCACACCCCGGACG
>NZ_KQ948241.1:5489-24772 GCF_001514035.1 Streptomyces yokosukanensis
TCTTGCGGCCCTGTGCCGCGAAGGTCTCGGTCACGGCCTGAGCCGCGTCCTCGTCACCCGCCACGACCACCGATGTCGGACCGTTGACGGCGGCGATGCCGATGCCGTCGGTCAGCAGCGGAAGCACCTCGTCCTCCGACGCCTGCACCGCGATCATCACACCACCCGTCGGCAGCGCCTGCATCAGCCTGCCACGTGCGGAGACCAGCGTGCACGCGTCGTCCAGCGACAGCACCCCGGCCACGTGCGCGGCCGCGATCTCACCGATCGAGTGACCGGACAGGAAGTCCGGCCGCAGACCCCAGCTCTCCAGCAGCCGGAACAGCGCCACCTCGACCGCGAACAGCGCCGGCTGCGCGTACTCGGTGCGGTCCAGCAGCTGTGCATCGGACCCGAAGACGACGTCCTTCAGCGGCAGTTCGAGATCCATCCGCGCGCATACGGCGTCCAGTGCGGCCGCGAACACCGGGTAGGCGTCGTACAGCTCACGCCCCATCCCCAGCCGCTGGCTGCCCTGCCCCGTGAAGAGGAAGGCCGTCTGCCGATCTCCGCCCGCCACGCCCTGCGTGACTCCCGGCGCGGACTCGCCCGCCACAAGGGCGGTCAGTGCCTCGCGGTACTCCTCCGGCGCGTTCGCGACGATCACGGCACGGTGGTCGAGGACCGCCCGGCCGGTGGCCAGCGAGTGGCCGACGTCCACCGGCCGCAGGTCGTCGCCCGCGGAGAGGCGGGCCAGCAGTCGCGACGCCTGCTCGCGCAGGGCGGCCTCGGTCCGCCCGGACAGGATCCACGGCCAGGTGCCGGCGGCGTCCTGCGGGTCCTCGGCCGGGGCGGCCTCGGGGGCCTGCTCCAGGATGGTGTGCGCATTGGTGCCGCTCACACCGAAGGAGGAGACGCCCGCACGGCGCGGACGCCCGGTTTCGGGCCACGCCCGCTGCTCGGTCAGCAGCTCGATGTCACCGGCCGACCAGTCGACGTGCGGGGTGGGCTCGTCGATGTGCAGGGTCTGCGGGAGCATCCCGTGCCGCATCGCCAGCACCATCTTCATCACACCCGCCACGCCCGCCGCGGCCTGCGTGTGACCGATGTTCGACTTCACGGAGCCGAGGAGCAGCGGTCGGCCCTCCTCGCGCTCCTGGCCGTACGTGGCCAGCAGCGCCTGCGCCTCGATCGGGTCGCCCAGCTTCGTACCCGTACCGTGGGCCTCGACGGCGTCGACCTCCGCGGCCGACAGCCCCGCACTCGCCAGGGCCGCACGGATCACCCGCTGCTGGGACGGGCCGTTCGGGGCGGTGAGCCCGTTGCTCGCACCGTCCTGGTTCACGGCCGAACCCCGGACCACCGCGAGGACCGGGTGACCGTTGCGCCGAGCGTCCGACAACCGCTCCACGAGCAGCATGCCGACACCCTCACCCCAGCCCGTACCGTCCGCAGCAGCCGCGAAGGCCTTGATCCGGCCATCGGCGGCCAGACCGCCTTGCCGGGCGAACTCCACGAACGCACCCGGCGTCGACATGACGGTGACACCACCGGCGAGCGCGATCGAGCACTCACCGCTGCGCAGCGCCTGCACCGCGAGGTGCAGGGCCACGAGCGAGGCGGAGCAGGCCGTGTCGACGGTGACCGCCGGACCTTCGAGACCGAACACGTAGGAGAGGCGGCCCGAGACGACACTGGCGGAGTTGCCGGTGCTCATGAAGCCGTCGCCGCCGTCGGCGGAGTTCAGCACGAGCGACAGGTAGTCCTGGCCGTTCGTACCGACGAAGACGCCCGCCTGGGTGCCGCGCATCGACGACGGGTCGATGCCGGCCCGCTCGAAGGCCTCCCAGGAGGTCTCCAGCAGCAGCCGCTGCTGCGGGTCCATGGCGACGGCCTCGCGCGGCGAGATCCCGAAGAAGGCCGGGTCGAACTGGGCGACGTCGTAGAGGAATCCGCCTTCGCGGGCGTACGAGTCCTCCTGTTCGGACCGCGGCCCGAACAGCTCGTCGGCGTCCCAGCCGCGGTCGGCCGGGAACTCCCCGATAGCGTCACTGCCGGCGGCCAGGAGCCGCCACAGGTCCTCGGGGGTGCGGACACCGCCGGGGAAGCGGCAGCTCATCGCGACGATGGCGATCGGGTCGTCGTCTGCGGCGGCCACGATCGCGGGCGCGGAGGCGGCCGCCACTTCCTCGGTGCCGAGCAGTTCGCCCCGCAGGTACTCGGCGAGGTCCGCGGAGGTCGGGTAGTCGTAGATCAACGTGGCCGGGAGGCGCAGCCCGGCGGCGGCACCGAGGCGGTTGCGCAGCTCGACCGCGGTCAGCGAGTCGAAGCCGAGCTCCTTGAACGCCCGCCCCGCACCGACGCTTTCCACACCGCTGTGACCGAGGACCGCCGCGACCTCCTTGCGGACGAGGTCCAGGAGGAGCCGGTCCCGTTCGGCGGCGGAAAGGCCCGCCAGCTGCTGCGCGAGCCCGTGCCGGCTCTCCTCGACCAGCGGTGCGGCGAACGCAGCGCGTGCTTCGGGGAGTTCGGCGAGGAGGTTGCCGGGGCGCACAGAGGTGAAGCCGGGAGCGAAGCGGTCCCAGTCCACGTCCACGACGGAGACGACGGTGTCGTCGGCCGCGAGGGCGCGTTCCATGGCGGTGACGGCGGACTCCGCGTTCATGGGCGGTACGCCGCCCCGCCGCATCCGCGCGTCCAGCGCCCCGTCGGCGGCCATGCCGCCCTCGGCCCACGGACCCCACGCGATAGACGTCGCGGCCAGCCCGGCGGCCCGCCGCTGCTCGGCAAGGGCGTCCAGGTAGGCGTTGGCGGCGGCGTAGTTGGCCTGACCGGCTGTGCCCCAGGTTCCGGTGACGGAGGAGAAGAGCACGAAGGCTTCGAGCTCGATGCCCAGCTCAAGGGTCAGCTCGTGGAGGTTGAGCGCGGAGGTGGCCTTCGCCCGCAACACACTCTCGAACCGCTCGGGCGTGAGTGCATCCAGCACACCGTCGTCCAGGACACCGGCCGTGTGCACGACCGCGGTCAGGGTGTCGGCCTCGGCGGCCAGCAACTCCCGCAGCGCCTCCCGGTCCGAAGCATCACAGGCGACCACGGACACATCGACACCCAGCCCGGCCACCAACTCAGCCACACCCGGAGCATCCGAACCACGACGGCTGGTCAAAACCAGACGCTCAACACCCGCACCCGCCAGCCAACGAGCCACCCGGCCACCCAGCGCACCCGTACCACCGGTCACCAGAACCGTCCCGGAAGGCACCCACGCGCCCTCGGCCCTTGCAGCACGCACCAGACGACGACCGAACACACCAGAAGACCGCACAGCCACCTGGTCCTCGACACCACCCAGAACCGCAACCAGCCGACCCATGGCCCGCTCGTCCCACACCTCCGGCAGATCGACCAGACCACCCCAACGCTCCGGAACCTCCAAAGCCGCAACCCGACCCAGACCCCACACCTGAGCCTGAACCGCAGACACCAGACGATCGGAGCGACCCACGCCCACAGCACCACGGGTCAGACACCACAACGGCGCCCCCACCCCGGCGTCACCGAGCGCCTGCACCAAAGCCACCGTCGGCAGAACACCCGCAGCCTCATCCAGCGCCAGCAACGACACCACACCAGCCACAGACCCAGCACCAGCACCAGCACCAGCACCAGCCAGCAGCTCGGCCAGCCCCGCACGATCCGCACCCGGCTCCACCACAACCCGACGCACCCCAGCGCCACACCCGGCCAGCGCCTCCACCACAGCCGAGTCATCCACACCCGCAGCAGGCACCACGACCAACCACTCGCCGTCCAGCACACCGGCAGGTGCCGTCGTCAACGGCTTCCACGACACCCGGTAACGCCAACCGTCCACGTCCGACCGGTTGCCCACGTCATTGCGGCGCACCAGCACCGCCTCCGGCCAGTACCGCCGACGCTGGAAGGCGTACGTCGGCAGGTCGACCCGAACCTCACCGGTCCCCAGCACCGCGGGCCAGGCAACGGCGAGACCGCGTACCTGGCTCCGGGCCAGAGCGGTCATGACGGTCTCCGGCTCGGGGCGGCCCTTGCGAACGAGGGGAACGAACGCCGCCCCGTCTTCGCTGAGGCACTCCGCGCCCAGAGCGGACAACACGCCGTCGGGGCCGAGTTCGAGGTACGTCGACACGCCCGCGGCCTCAAGCGCCCGCATCCCGTCGAGGAAGCGAACCGCCTCACGGACGTGACGCACCCAGAACTCCGCCGAACCCATCTCGTCCGAGACCAGCGCACCCGTCAGGTTGGAGACGACCGGGATCCGCGGGGCATTGAGCTCCAGCCCCGCCACGACCTCACGGAAGTCCTCCAGCATCCCGTCCATGTGCGGCGAGTGGAACGCATGACTGACCGTCAGCCGCTTGCTCTTACGACCGGCGAAAGCCTCCACCACGGCCAGCGCAGCATCCTCGTCACCCGCGACCACGACAGACACCGGCCCATTGACCGCAGCAATGCTCACCCGATCGGTCAGCAGCGGCAGGACCTCGTCCTCCGACGCCTGGAGGGCGATCATCACACCACCCGACGGCAACGCCTGCATCAACCGACCACGGGCAGCGACGAGCCGGCACGCGTCCGGCAGCCCGAACACACCCGCAACATGCGCGGCGGCGATCTCACCGATGGAGTGCCCGGACAGGAAGTCCGGCCGCAGACCCCAGCTCTCCACGAGCCGGAACAGAGCCACCTCGACCGCGAACAACGCGGGCTGCGCGTACTCGGTACGGTCCAGCAGCTCCGCGTCCGACCCGAACAGGACCTCCTTCAGCGGCACGTCCAGATCGAACCAGCCGCACACCTCGTCCAAGGCATCCGCGAACACCGGGAAGGCGGCATACAACTCACGCCCCATCCCCAGCCGCTGGCTCCCCTGCCCCGTGAACAGGAAGGCGGTCTTCCCGCCCACCGGCGAGCCCTTCACCAGCCCGGCCGCCGGTGCTCCCTCGGCCAGGGCGGTGAGACCGGCGAGCAGACCTTCCCGGTCCGTGGCGACGACCGCCGCCCGCTCCTCGAACGCCGACCGGCCGGTCGCCAGGGTCCTGGCGACATTCGTCAGCCGCAGCTCGGGGTCGGTGAGCAACCAGGCGCGCAGGCCGTCGGCCTGGGCTCGAAGGCCCGCCTCCGTCTTCGCCGAGACGACCACCGGCAGCAGGGCCGGGCCCTCGGCGGTCGGCTCCGCCGCCACCTGCGGCGCCTGCTCGATGATGGTGTGGGCGTTGGTTCCGCTGAAGCCGAACGACGAGATGCCCGCACGGCGCGGGCGACCGGTCTCCGGCCAGGCCCGCTGCTCGGTCAGCAGCTCGATGTCCCCCGCCGTCCATTCGACCTGCGGAGAGGGCGCGTCGATGTGAAGGCTCTCGGGCAGCACACCGTGCTGCATGGCCAGCACCATCTTGATCACCCCGGCCACGCCGGCGGCGGCCTGCGTGTGACCGATGTTGGACTTGATGGAGCCGAGGAGCAGCGGTCGGCCGTCCGCGCGGTCCTGGCCGTACGTGGCCAGCAGGGCCTGCGCTTCGATCGGGTCGCCGAGCGTCGTCCCGGTGCCGTGGGCCTCGACGGCGTCGACCTCCGCGGCCGACAGCCCCGCACTGGCCAGAGCGGCCCGGATCACGCGCTGCTGCGAGGGACCGTTCGGGGCGGTGAGCCCGTTGCTCGCACCGTCCTGGTTCACGGCCGAACCCCGGACCACCGCGAGGACCGGGTGACCGTTGCGCCGAGCGTCCGACAACCGCTCCACGAGCAGCATGCCGACACCCTCACCCCAGCCCGTACCGTCCGCAGCAGCCGCGAAGGCCTTGATCCGGCCATCGGCGGCCAGACCGCGCTGGCGGCTGAACTCGATAAACGTCCCCGGGGTGGACATCACGGTGACACCGCCGGCCAGCGCGATCGAGCACTCCCCGTTGCGCAGCGCCTGGACGGCCCAGTGGAGGGCCACCAGCGAGGACGAGCAGGCCGTGTCAATCGTGACCGCCGGGCCTTCGAGCCCGAACACGTACGACAGTCGGCCGGACACCACACTGGCGGCGTTACCCGTGCCCAAGTGGCCCTCAAGGCCAGCCGGTTCCTCGAGCAGGACGGAGAGGTAGTCCTGCCCGTTGGTGCCTACGAAGACACCGGCCTGACTGCCGCGCAGCGTCTCGGGGTCGATCCCGGCCCGCTCGAAGGCCTCCCAGGAGGTCTCCAGCAGCAGGCGCTGCTGCGGGTCCATGGCGACGGCCTCGCGCGGTGAGATCCCGAAGAAGTCGGCGTCGAAGTCGGCGGCGTCGTAGAGGAATCCGCCTTCACGGGCGTACGAGGTGCCCTGGGCTCCGGGGTCGGCATCGTACAGGGCGTCGAGGTCCCATCCACGGTCCAGGGGAAGGTCCGAGATCGCATCGGTGCCGGAGGCCAGCAACTGCCACAGCTCCTCGGGGGTGCGCACACCACCCGGGAAGCGGCAGCTCATGGCGACGATGGCGATCGGGTCTTCGTCCACGGCACCGATCACGGCACCGGTCTCCTCGGTCTCGGTACCCAGGAGTTCGGCACGCAGGTGGGCGGCGAGAGCGGCCGGCGTCGGGTAGTCGTAGACGAGCGTGGCCGGGAGTCGCAGCTCGGTCGCAGCACCGAGGCGGTTACGCAGCTCGACCGCGGTGAGCGAGTCGAACCCGATCTCACGGAAGGCCCGTCCGGCTTCGACGTCCTCGGCACCGGAGTGCCCCAGGACCTCGGCGACCTGCGTACGCACGAGGCCGAGGAGGAACGGCTCGCGGTCGCCCTCGGCCATCCCCCGGAGCTGTGCGACGAGCGTCGAGGCCGAACGCCCGGTACGGTCGCCCGCGCTCTGCGCACTCCGGACGAGGACTTCGACCTCGGGCAGGTCGGCGAGCAGCCGGCCCTGGCGCACGGCGGTGAAGCCGGGTGCGAACGCCGCCCAGTCGAAGTCGGCGATGGTCAGTGCCGCTTCGTCGGCGCCGACGGCCTGGCGGAACGCCGTGATCGCGAGATCGGCGTCCATCGGCGGTACGCCGCCGCGCCGCATCCGGGCTTCGAGGGCCTCGTCAGCGGCCATGCCGCCCTCGGCCCACGGACCCCACGCGATGGACGTCGCGGCCAGCCCGGCGGCCCGCCGCTGCTCGGCAAGCGCGTCCAAGTAAGCATTCGCCGCAGCGTAGTTACCCTGACCGGCCGAACCGATCGTGCCACTCATGGAAGAGAAGAGCACGAAGGCTTCGAGCTCGATCCCCAGCTCAAGCGTCAGCTCGTGGAGATTGAGCGCGGAGGTGGCCTTCGCCCGCAGCACGCTCTCGAAGCGTTCGGGCGTGAGCGCGTCCAGCACACCGTCGTCCAGCACACCGGCCGTGTGCACGACCGCGGTCAGGGTGTCGGCCTCGGCGGCCAGCAACTCCCGCAGCGCCTCCCGGTCCGAAGCATCACAGGCGACGACGGACACATCGACACCCAGCTCAGCCACCAGGTCAGCCACACCCGGAGCATCCGGACCACGACGGCTGGTCAAAACCAGACGCTCAACACCGGAAGCAGCCAGCCAACGAGCCACCCGGCCACCCAGCGCACCCGTACCACCGGTCACCAGAACCGTCCCCGACGGAGACCAGGAACCCCCAGCCCCTGCCGCACGCACCAGACGACGACCGAAGACCCCAGACGACCGCACAGCCACCTGGTCCTCGACCCCACCCAGGACCGCAACCAGCCGACCCATGGCCCGCTCGTCCCACACCTCCGGCAGATCGACCAGACCACCCCAACGCTCCGGAACCTCCAGAGCCGCCACCCGACCCAGACCCCACACCTGCGCCTGAACCGCAGACACCAGACGATCGGAGCGACCCACACTCACAGCACCACGGGTCAGACACCACAACGGCGCAGTCACCCCGGCGTCACCGAGCGCCTGCACCAGGGCGGCCGTCGGCAGAACACCCGCAGCCTCATCCAACGCCAGCAACGACACCACACCAGCCACCGAACCGGCACCATCCAGCAGACCTGCAAGACCCGCACGGTCCGTACCCGGCTCCACCACAACCCGGCGCACCCCAGCGCCACGCCCGGCCAGCGCCTCCACCACCGCCGTGTCATCCACACCCGCAGCAGGCACCACGACCAACCACTCACCCGACAGCCCGGCACCCACTGTGCCCTCCGTCAGCGGCTTCCACGACACCCGGTAACGCCAGCCATCGACCTCCGACTGCTGCTCCGCCTGACGGCGCCATGCGGAGAGTGCCGGGACGAGTTCGCCGAAGCTCGCGTCGTCGTCGACCTCCAGCTCCGCGACCAGCGAGGCGAGATCGCCGCGCTCGACGGCGTCCCAGAACCGGGCGTCGACCGCGTCCACCGCGAAAGCGGGGGCGTTCGCCCCGTGGGAGAGGACGGGCTCGGGCCAGTAGCGCTGCCGCTGGAAGGCGTACGTCGGCAGGTCCACCCGTCGGGCGCCCGTACCGGCATAGAAAGCGGACCAGTCGACGGTCACACCGCGCACATACGCCTGGGCCAGAGCCGCCACCACGGTCTCCGCCTCCGGCCGCCCCGCCCGCAGCACCGGCACGAACCCGGCAGACACAGCGCCCGTCACGCACTCCTGCGCCAGCGCCGACAGCACACCGTCCGGCCCCAGCTCGACGAACGTCGACACACCAGCAGCCTCAAGCGCCCGCACCCCGTCGAGGAAGCGGACGGCTTCGCGGACGTGCCGCACCCAGAACTCCGCCGAAGCCATCTCGTCCGAGACCAGCGCACCGGTCAGGTTGGAGACGACCGGGATCCGCGGGGCGTTGAGCTCCAGCCCCGCCACGACCTCACGGAAGTCCTCCAGCATCCCGTCCATGTGCGGCGAGTGGAACGCGTGACTGACCGTCAGCCGCTTGCTCTTACGACCGGCGAAAGCCTCCACGACCGCCAGCGCGGCGTCCTCGTCACCTGCGATCACGACCGACAGCGGCCCGTTGACCGCGGCGACGCTCACACGCTCGGTCAGGTGCGGCAGAACCTCGTCCTCCGACGCCTGCACCGCGACCATCACACCACCCGACGGCAACGCCTGCATCAGACGGCCACGCGCAGCCACCAGCACACACGCGTCCTCCAGCGACAACACACCCGCCACATGCGCGGCAGCGACCTCACCAATGGAGTGACCGGCGACGAAGTCCGGGACCACACCCCACGACTCCAGCAGCCGGAACAACGCCACCTCGACCGCGAACAACGCCGGCTGCGCATACTCCGTACGGCCCAGAACGGCCGCATCGTCGCCGAACAGCACCTCCTTCAGCGGGACATCCAGATCGATCCGGGCACACACCGCGTCCAGCGCATCCGCGAACACCGGGAAGGCGTCGCACAGTTCGCGCCCCATCCCCAGCCGCTGACTGCCCTGCCCCGTGAACAGGAACGCCAATCCGCCCCCGGACACCGTGCCCTGGACCAGGCCCGGGACCTGCTCGCCCGCGGCCAGGGCCTCCAGGCGGCCGAGCAGCGTCTCGGGGGCCGTGGGCTCGCCGAGGAGGACCGCGCGGTGTTCCAGGGCGGCCCGGTGCACGGCCAGGGTGTGGCCGAGGTCGAGGGCGCCGCGGGTTCCGGCAGTGGCGACCAGGTCGGTCGCGGTCGTACGCAGGTGGTCGGCCTGGGCGCGCAGGGCGGCCGCGGTGCGGCCGGAGACGAGCCACGGGAGGACGGCCGGTAGCGGGTGCCCCGCAGGGACCGGCTCGGGCCGGTTCTCCTCGTCGGCCCCGCGCGGTGCCTGTTCGATGACGGCGTGGGCGTTGGTGCCGCTGTAGCCGAAGGAGGAGATGCCGGCGCGGCGCGGGCGGCCGGTCTCGGGCCAGGCCCGCTGCTCGGTCAGCAGCTCGATGTCACCGGCGGACCAGTCCACGAACGGCGTCGGCTCGTCGACGTGCAGGGTCTGCGGGAGCACCCCGTGCCGCATCGCCATGACCATCTTGACGACGCCGGCGACGCCGGCGACGGCCTGGGTGTGTCCGATGTTGGACTTGACCGAGCCGAGCAGCAGGGGCCGGTCCTCCGGCCGGTCCTGGCCGTACGTGGCCAGCAGGGCCTGGGCTTCGATCGGGTCGCCGAGCCTGGTGCCCGTGCCGTGCGCCTCGACCGCGTCGACGTCCCCGGCGGTCAGACCGGCGTCGGCGAGGGCCTCGCGGATGACGCGCTGCTGGGAGGGGCCGTTGGGGGCGGTGAGGCCGTTGCTCGCGCCGTCCTGGTTGATCGCGGTGCCACGGACGACGGCGAGGACGGGGTGGCCGTTGCGGCGGGCGTCCGAGAGCCGCTCCAGCAGGAGCAGGCCGACGCCTTCGGCCCACACGGTGCCGTCTGCGGCGGCGGCGAAGGCCTTGATCCGGCCGTTCTGGGCGAGGCCGCGCTGGCGGCTGAACTCGGTGAACGCTCCGGGCGTGGACATGATCGTCACGGCGCCCGCGAGGGCCATCGAGCACTCGCCGCGGCGCAGGGCCTGGGCGGCGAGGTGCAGGGTGACGAGCGACGAGGAGCAGGCCGTGTCGAGGGTGACCGCGGGCCCTTCGAGGCCGAAGGTGTAGGAGATGCGGCCGGAGACGACGCTGGCGGCGTTGCCGGTGCCGAGGTGGCCTTCCAGGCCGTCGGCGTCGTTCAGCCACAGCTGGAGGTAGTCCTGGGCGTTGGAGCCGACGAACACGCCGGTACGGCTGCCCCTCAGGGCGGTCGGGTCGATGCCGGCCCGCTCGAAGGTCTCCCAGGTGGTCTCCAGCAGCAGGCGCTGCTGCGGGTCCATGGCGAGGGCCTCACGCGGGGAGATACCGAAGAACGCGGCGTCGAACTCGGCGGCCTCGTGGAGGAAACCGCCCTCGCGCACGTAGCTGGTGCCCTCGCGGTCGGGGTCGTCGCTGTAGAGGGTGTCGAGGTCCCAGCCGCGGTCGGCGGGGAAGTCGGTGATGCCGTCGCGGCCTTCGGCGAGCAGCTCCCACAGGTCCTCGGGGCCGCGGACGCCGCCGGGGAAGCGGCAGCCCATCGAGACGATGACGATCGGGTCGGCGTCGGCGTCGCCCGGCCCGAGGGCCGGACGTCCGGCGCCGGGCGCGCCGTTCCCGGTGCCGTCGGCCAGGTCGCCGATCAGCTCCTCGCGCAGGTGTTGGGCGAGGGCCGTCGCCGTCGGGTAGTCGAAGACGAGGGTGGCGGGCAGGCGGCGGCCGGTGGCCTCGCCGAGCATGTTGCGCAGCTCGACGGCGGTGAGGGAGTCGAAGCCGAGTTCCTTGAAGGAGCGGCCCGGCTCGACGGAGGCGGCGCTCGGGTGGCCGAGGGCCGCGGCGACCTGCTTGCGTACGAGGTCGAGGACGGCGCGGTCCTGCTCGGCGGCCGGGAGTCCGGCCAGGCGCTGTCGCAGACCTGAGGCGCCGGCGGCCGCGGACGCGCCGCCCGCCGATCGGCGTGCGGGGACCCGTACGAGGCCGCGGAGCAGCGGCGGCAGGTTTCCCGCCTGGGCCTGGGCGCGCAGGCCCGCGGGGTCGATGCGCATCAGGACGGGCGCGGGCTCGTCGATCCCGTGGGCGAGGTCGAAGAGGTCGAGGCCCTCCGCCGTGGTGAGCGGGGGCAGACCGGCGCGGGTCATGCGGCTGATGTCGGCGTCGGTGAGGCTGCCGGCCATGCCGCTGCCGTCGGCCCACAGCGCCCAGGCCAGGGAGGTGGCCAGGAGGCCCAGCGAGCGGCGGTGCTGGGCGAGGGCGTCGAGGAAGACGTTGGCGGCGGCGTAGTTGCCCTGGCCGGCGCCGCCGAAGACACCGCCGATGGAGGAGAACAGCAGGAACGCGGAGAGGTCGAGGTCCCGGGTCAGCTCGTGCAGGTGCCAGGCCGCGTCGGCCTTGGGGCGCAGGACGGCCGAGAGGCGCTCGGGGGTGAGGGAGGCGATCACGCCGTCGTCGAGGACGCCCGCGGTGTGGACGACCGCGCCGAGGGGGTGTTCGGCCGGTACGGAGGCCAGGACCGCGGCCAGCGCGTCGCGGTCGGCGACGTCGCACGCGGCCCACGTCACCGAGGCGCCCGCGTCGGTGAGTTCCGCGGCGAGCTGCTGTGCTTCGGGGGTGGTTCCGCCGCGGCGGCCGACGAGGAGCAGGTGGCGCACGCCGTGCTCGGCGACGAGGCGGCGGGCGACGAGTCCGCCGAGGAGGCCGCCCGCGCCGGTGATCAGTACGGTCGATCCGGGTGCGTACGCGGGGTGGCCGGGGCGGGTCGTCGGTTCGTCGGCGGTGTCCCGGGCGACTCGGGCGAGGCGCCGGGCGTGCAGGGTGCCCGCCCGTGCGGCGAGGTGCGGCTCTCCTGAGGCGAGGGCGGCGGGCAGTGCGCGGGCGGATGCGGTGGTGCCGTCGGTGTCGACGAGCAGCAGCCGGTCGGGGGCTTCGGCCTGGGCCGAGCGCAGCAGGCCGAGGACGGCGGCGTGCACCGGGTCGGTGACCGCGTCGGGGGCGGTGGTGGCCGCATCGGCAGGGGTGACGGCGACCGCGCCGCGGGTCAGGACGACCAGGCGGCTGGTGGCGAACCGGTCGCCGGTGAAGGCGTCGTCGCCGAGCCAGGTCTGGGCGAGGGCGAGGGCGTGGTGCGCGGCCCGGTGCAGGGCCTCGGCGGAGGGTTCCGGCGCTGCGGGGTCCTGCGAGGCGGAGCCGGCCTGTCCGTAGCCGACGAACACGGCGTCCGGTACGGGCGCTCCGGCGTCGACGGCGGCCGCCAGCCCGGCGAGGTCCGCGTACCGGTCGATGCCCTCGGCGCGGAGGGCCGCCGGGACCTCGGTGCCCACGACCGCCCAACGGCCTTCCGGCACGGGGGTCGTGTCGGCGGGCTGCGCGAGCTCCGTCCAGACGGTGCGGAACACCGACTCGTGGTGGGCGGTGCGGGCCGCCCGGACCTGCTCGGCCGACACGGCCCGCAGGACGAGGGAGTCGACGTCGGCGACGGGCGCGCCCGTGGCGTCCGCGATCTCCAGGCGTACGCCGTCGCCGCCCTTGGGGGTGAGGCGTACGCGCAGGGCGTCGGCGCCGCCGGCGTGGAGGGTGATGCCGCTCCAGGCGAAGGGGAGGCGGCCCTCGCCCTCGGTGCCGCCCAGGACGCCGAGGCCGAGGGTGTGCAGGGCGGCGTCCAGCAGGGCGGGGTGGAGGCCGAAGTCGCCTGCCGCCGAGGCGTTCTGCTCGGGGAGGGCGACCTCGGCGTAGACGCTGTCGCCGTGGCGCCAGGCGGCGGTGAGGCCGCGGAAGGCCGGGCCGTAGCCCATGCCGACCTCGGCGAGGTCGGCGTACAGGCCGTCCGTGGGGAGGGGTTCGGCGCCGGCCGGGGGCCACTGGCCGGCCGTGAGGGGCGCCGGGGCGGGGGCCGCCGTGGGAGCGAGGACGCCGCCGGCGTGGCGGGTCCACGGCTCGTCGGAGGAGCTGTCCTTCGCGCGGGAGGAGAGGGTGAAGGCGCGTCGCCCGCTTCCGTCGGCGTCGGGGGCGCTCACGTGCATCTGGAGCTGTACGCCGCCCCGTTCGGGCAGGACGAGCGGGGCTTCGAGGGTCAGCTCCTCGACGAGGCCGCAGCCGAACTGGTCGGCGGCGCGGATCGCGAGGTCCACGAAGGCGGTGCCGGGGAGCAGGATGCTGCCCATGACCTTGTGGTCGGCGAGCCAGGGGTGGGCGGCGGCCGACAGCAGGCCGGTGAAGAGGAAGCCGTCGGATTCGGCGAGGGCGACGGCCGCGCCGAGGAGCGGGTGCGCGGCCTCCTCCAGGCCCGCCGCGGTGACGTCCCCGGCGCGGGTGCCGGGCTCGATCCAGTAGCGCTGCCGCTGGAAGGCGTAGGTGGGCAGGTCGTCGACGCGGCGGGCGCCGGTGCCGGCGTAGAAGGCGGTCCAGTCGACGCGCAGGCCGTGGACGTGGGCCCGGGCGAGGGCGGTGACGAGGGTCTCCGCCTCGGGGCGGCCCTTGCGCAGGGCGGGAACGAAGACGGTGTCCTCGGCGGTGACGCAGTCCTGGGCGAGGGCCGACAGGACACCGTCGGGACCGAGTTCGACGTAGGCGCGGACGCCGGCGGCTTCCAGGGCGCGGACACCGTCGAGGAAGCGGACGCCGTCGCGGACGTGCCGCACCCAGAAGTCGGGCGAGCCCATCTCGTCGGTGACGAGGGCGCCGGTGAGGTTGGAGACGACCGGGATGCGCGGCGTGTCGAACGACAGTCCCGCCACCACCGCACGGAAGTCCTCCAGCATCCCGTCCATGTGCGGGGAGTGGAAGGCGTGACTGACGGTGAGCCGTTTGGTCTTGCGGTCGGCGAACTCAGCGGTCACGGCCAGCGCCGCGTCCTCGTCACCGGCGATGACCACCGACTGCAGCCCGTTGACGGCGGCGATGCCGACGCGGTCGGTCAGCAGCGGCAGGACCTCGTCCTCCGACGCCTGGACGGCGATCATCACACCGCCGGACGGCAGCGCCTGCATCAACCGGCCGCGGGCCGCCACCAGCGTGCACGCGTCCTCCAGCGAGAGGACACCCGCGACATGCGCGGCCGCGATCTCGCCCACGGAGTGACCGGACAGGAAGTCGGCCCGCAGGCCCCAGGACTCGACGAGCCGGTACAGCGCCACCTCGACCGCGAACAGTGCGGGCTGCGCGTACTCCGTACGGTCCAGGACGGCCGCATCGTCGCCGAACAGCACCTCCTTCAGCGGCACTTCGAGCTCGAGCCGCTCGCACACCGCGTCCAGCGCGGCCGCGAAGGCCGGGTGGGCGGCGTACAGTTCCCGGCCCATCCCGAGGCGCTGGCTGCCCTGGCCGGTGAACAGGAAGGCGGTCTTCCCGCCCACCGGCGAGCCCTTCACCACGCCCGACGCGGTACCGCCCTCCGCCAGTGCGGCGAGTCCGGCCAGCAGGCCCTCGCGGTCCGTGGCGACCACGGCCGCCCGGTCCTCGAAGGAGGCCCGGCCCACGGCCAGGGTCCGGGCGACGTCCACCGGATGCTGCCCGGTGTGCTCGCCCGCGTGGGCGAGGAGGCGCTCGGCCTGGGCGCGCAGGGCGTCCCCGCCCTTGGCCGAGAGCAGCCACGGCACGACCGGCGCGGCCGCGGACGTCGGCGCCGGCTCCGTGGTCCGGTCGGACTCCGGGGCCTGCTCGATGATGGTGTGGACGTTGGTGCCGCTGACGCCGAAGGCGGAGACGCCGACGCGGTACGGGCGGCCGGTCTGCGGCCACGTCCGCTGCTCGGTGAGCAGGGAGACCGCTCCGGCGGACCAGTCGACGTGCGAGGTCGGCTCGTCGACGTGCAGGGTCTTGGGCAGCACCCCGTGCCGCATCGCCATGACCATCTTGATGATGCCGGCGACACCCGCGGCGTTCTGGGTGTGTCCGAGGTTGGACTTCAGGGAGCCGAGCCACAGCGGCCGGCCCTCGGGGCGGTCCTGGCCGTACGTGGCCAGCAGTGCCTGGGCCTCGATGGGGTCGCCGAGGGTGGTGCCGGTGCCGTGGGCCTCGACGGCGTCCACGTCGGCCGCGGTCAGGCGGGCGGATTCGAGGGCCTGGCGGATGACGCGCTGCTGGGCGGGGCCGTTGGGGGCGGTGAGGCCGTTGGAGGCGCCGTCCTGGTTGACGGCGGAGCCGCGGACCACCGCGAGGACGGGGTGGCCGTTGCGGCGGGCGTCGGAGAGCCGCTCGACGAGGAGGACGCCGACGCCCTCGGACCAGCCGGTGCCGTCCGCCGCCTCGGCGAAGGACTTGCAGCGGCCGTCGGCGGACAGGCCGCGCTGGCGGCTGAACTCGACGAAGACCTCCGGTCCGGCGAGGACGGTGACGCCCGCGGCCAGGGCGAGCGAGCACTCCCCCTGCCGCAGGGCCTGGACGGCCATGTGCAGGGCGACGGAGGAGGACGAGCACGCGGTGTCGATGGTGGCGGCGGGGCCCTCCAGGCCGAAGACGTAGGCGAGACGGCCCGAGACGACGCTGGAGGCGGTGCCGGTGAGGAGGTGTCCCTCGACACCCTCGGGCAGCTCGCCCGAACCGGCACCGTAGGCGTTGGCGGACGCGCCGACGAAGACACCGGCGCGGCTGCCGCGCAGGGTCGCCGGGTCGATCCCGGCCCGCTCGAAGACCTCCCAGGTGGTCTCCAGCAGCAGGCGCTGCTGGGGGTCCATGGCGAGGGCCTCGCGCGGGGAGATCCCGAAGAAGGCGGGGTCGAAGTCGGGGGCCTCGTAGAGGAATCCGCCGTCGCGGGCGTAGGTGGTGCCGGGGTGGTCGGGGTCCGGGTCGTACAGCGACTCCAGGTCCCAGCCTCGGTCGGCCGGGAAGCCGGAGATGGCGTCGCCGCCGCTCTCCACGAGCTCCCACAGGTCCTCGGGCGAGCTGACTCCTCCGGGGAAGCGGCAGCTCATGCCGACGATCGCGATGGGTTCGCGGGAGGCGTCGGTGAGCTCCTGGTTCCGGCGGCGCAGCCGCTCGGTTTCCTTCAGGGAGGCCCGCAGTGCTTCAACGACTTTTTCGTCAGGGGTGGTCATCACTTACTCCGCACTTCGGGCACGTCAGAAGTTGCTGTTGCTGGTGGTGTTGCCGGGAGGGGTGTCGTCGTCAGGACGGTCTCCGCCGTCCAGCGCGAGGTCGAGGAGGCCCTGGAGGTCCATCTCGTCGATGGAGTCGAGGGAGTCAAGGGAGTTCGGGGAACCGCTCGCCGCGTCCCCGTCGCCGGCTCCGTGACCGGACTCTCCGACCGGGGTGCCGGGTCCCGCGAGGCGCAGGAGCGTGTCGAGGAGCCCGGCCTCGCGGATCCGGCCGAGGGGGATCGTGGCGAGGGTCCGCCGCAGCTCCACGTCCTGTGGGTCGGTGTCGAGGTCCGCGCCGGACGCCCCGGCTCCGGCGCCGCCCGAGCCGCCCTCGGGGAAGAGGGTGCGCAGCAGGTGCCGGGTGAGGGCCTGCGGGTTCGGGTAGTCGAACACCAGGCTGGACGGCAGCCGCAGGCCGCAGGCGGCGCCGAGCCGGTTGCGCAGCTCGACCGCGGTCAGCGAATCGAAGCCCAGGTCCTTGAAGGCCCGGTCGGCGGCGACGGCGTCCGCGGAGGGGTGTCCGAGGGCGGCCGCGGCGTGTTCGCGTACGAGGTCCAGCAGGGCGGTGTCCCGGTCGTCGCCGGAGAGTCCGGCCAGCCGGGCCAGGACGGCCTCGGACGGATCGGCGGCCGCGGCTCCGGCGGCCCCGCCGGCGGGTTCCTGGGCGAGCAGGGTCGCGCGGACCTCGGGCAGGTCGGCGATGAGGGGGCGGGGCCGGGCGGCGGCGAAGACCGGCGCGAAGCGGGTCCAGTCGACGCGGGCCGCGGTGACGGCGGCGTCCCGGCCCGCGAGGGCGCGTTCGAGGGCGAGCAGGTTGGTTTCCGGGGCGACGGGCGGCAGCCCGCGCCGGCTGAGCTGCTCCTCGGCGTCGCCCTCGGTGGCCATGCCGCCGTCGGCCCACGGGCCCCAGGCGACCGCGGTGGCCGCGAGCCCGCGGGCCGCACGGCGCTCGGCGAGCGCGTCGAGGAAGGTGTTGGCCGCCGCGTACGCGCCCTGTCCGCCGCCGCCCCAGACGCCGGCGATGGAGGAGAAGAGAACGAACGCGTCGAGGGAGTCCGGCGTGTCGAACAGGGCGTCCAGGTGGACGGCCCCGGCGGTCTTGGCGGTGACGACCCGGGCGAAGCCGGGCAGGTCGGTGCCGGTGCCGGGCGGCTGGGAGGCGCCCGCGGCGTGCACGACGGCGCGGACGGGGGTGCCGTCGGCCGCCAGGCCCGCGACGAGGGCGGCCAGGGCGTCCCGGTCGGTGACGTCGCAGGCGGCGAGGGTCACGGCCGCGCCGAGTGCTTCGAGTTCCGCACGGACCCGGTCGGTGCCGGGGGCGTCGGCGCCGCTGCGGCTGACGAGCACGAGGTGCTGTGCGCCCCGCTCGGCGAGGCGCCGGGCGACGTGCCGGCCGAGGGCGCCGGTGCCGCCGGTGATGAGGACGGTGCCGCACGGGGTCCACCGGGGGGCGGGGCCGCCTGCGGCGTTCGCGGGGGCGTGGACGAGGCGCCGTACGAGGGCACCGGCGGGGCGGAGCGCGAGCTGGTCCTCGTCGCCGCTGCCGGTGAGGGCGGCGGCCAGGCCGGCCAGGGTGCGCTCGTCGCAGGTGCCGGGCAGGTCGACCAGTCCGCCCCAGCGGTCGGGGTGCTCCAGGGCGAGGACCCGGCCCAGGCCCCAGACCTGGGACTGGGCGGCGCCGTCGAGCGGGTCCCCGGGGGCGGCGGCGACGGCATCGCGGGTGACGCACCACAGGGGGGCGTCACCGCAGCCGGTCCGCCCGGCCTCCGGACCGGTGAGCGCCTCGGCGAGGGCGGCGGTGAGGGCGAGCCCGACGGGCACCGCGGGGTGCTCGGGGTGGGGTCGCTCGTCCAGCGCGAGGAGCGACAGGACCCCGCGCACCGGTGCGGCGTCGGTCGCGTCGCCGTGCCCGAGCCGCTCGGCCAGGCGCGCCCGCAGGACCGCCGGGTCGGTGTCGGCCGTGTCGAGGGGCAGGGTCAGGAGGCGGGCTCCGTCGGCGGTGAGCCGGTCGGTCAGCGCCCGCACCCAGGGGTCGTCCGCCCCGGCGGCGGGGACGGGCACCACCCAGGTCCCGGCCGGGGCGGTGCCGGCGTCCGGGCCGGTGCGGGACAGGGGCTGCCAGACGACACGGTAGAGGAGGGCGTCGGCCTGCTCCTGCGCCTGCTGCTCGCGCCGCCAGGCGGACAACGCGGGCAGGACCGCGCCGATCGGCTGGTCGGCGCCGGCTTCGAACTCCCCGGCGAGGGCGCTCAGGTCACCTCGTTCGACGGCTTCCCAGAACCGGGCGTCGGCGGGGGTTTCCTGGGCGGGGGCGGCGGCGCCGTGGGCGGCGGGCTCGGGCCAGTGGCGTACGGACTGGAAGGCGTAGGTGGGCAGGTCGAGCCATCGGGCGGCGCCGCCGGCGGTGGTGGCCCAGTACGCCCTCCAGTCGAGCGGGACACCGCGGGTGAAGGCGTGGGCGAGGGCCCCGGCGAGGGTCTCGGTGGCGGGGCGCCCGGCGCGCAGGGCGGGCAGGAAGGCCGCGGTGGTGTCGGTGGTGCAGTCCTGGCCGAGGGCCGACAGGACGCCGTCGGGGCCGAGTTCGAGGTACGTGGTGACCCCCGCGGCCTCCAGGGCACCGATCCCGTCGGCGAAGCGGACGGCTTCGCGGACGTGGCGGACCCAGAACTCGGCGAAGCCCATCTCGTCGGAGACCGGCGCACCGGTCAGGTTGGACACGACCGGG
>NZ_KQ948241.1:25530-36077 GCF_001514035.1 Streptomyces yokosukanensis
CGCGCGGCCGGAGGCCGTGCCGCGGACGAGCCCCGGCGCGTCCTCACCGGTGGCGAGGGCTTCGAGGGAGCGGAGCAGACCGGCGCGGTCGGTGGCGGTGAAGGCCGCCCGGTGTTCCAGACCTGCCCGGCCGGTGGCCAGGGAGCGGGCCAGATCCACGAGGCCGGAGCCGTCCTCGGCGACCGCGGCGGCCGCCGAGGGCAGCAGCCGGGCGGCCTGGGCGCGCAGCGCCTGCGGGGTCCGGGCGGACAGTACGCAGGGCACCGGGCCGGTGGCAGCCGCCCGGGACCGCGGCCCGTCCGTGTCGGGGGCCTGCTCGATGATGGTGTGGGCGTTGGTGCCGCTGATGCCGAAGGAGGACACCGCGGCGCGGCGCGGCCGGTCGCCGGCGGGCCAGGCCGTGGCCTCGGTCAGGAGGCGGATGTCACCCGCCGTCCAGTCCACGTGCGGGGTCGGCTCGTCGACGTGCAGGGTCTGCGGGAGCACTCCGTGCCGCATCGCCATGACCATCTTGATGACGCCGGCGACACCGGCGGCGGCCTGCGTGTGACCGATGTTGGACTTGACCGAGCCCAGCAGCAGCGGACGGCCGTCCGCACGGTCCCGGCCGTAGGTCGCCAGCAGGGCCTGCGCCTCGATCGGGTCGCCGAGCCGGGTGCCCGTACCGTGCGCCTCGACCGCGTCGACCTCGGCGGCCGGCAGCCCGGCGCTCGCGAGCGCGGCACGGATCACGCGCTGCTGCGCGGGGCCGTTCGGGGCGGTCAGGCCGTTGGACGCGCCGTCCTGATTGATCGCGGAGCCGCGGACCACGGCAAGGACGGGATGGCCGTTGCGGCGGGCGTCGGAGAGCCGCTCCACAAGGAGCATGCCGACGCCCTCGCCCCAGCCCGTACCGTCCGCCGCGGCGGAGAAGGCCTTGCACCGGCCGTCCGGGGCGAGGCCGCCCTGGTGGCTGAACTCGCTGAAGGTGCCGGGGGTGGACATCACGGTGACGCCGCCCGCCAGCGCGAGGGTGCACTCGCCGCGCCGCAGGGCTTGGACGGCCCAGTGCAGGGCGACCAGCGAGGACGAACAGGCGGTGTCGACGGTGACGGCGGGGCCTTCCAGGCCCAGGGTGTAGGAGACCCGGCCGGACATGACGCTGCCCGCATTGCCGGTCATCACGTGGCCGAGGACGCCGTCCGCGTCGGCGGACCGCTCCAGCAGGGCGTCGTAGCCGGTGTAGGAGGCGCCGACGAAGACGCCGGCGGCGGTGCCGCGCAGGGACGTCGGGTCGATGCCGGCCCGCTCGACGGCCTCCCAGGAGGCCTCCAGCAGCAGGCGCTGCTGGGGGTCCATGGCGAGGGCCTCGCGCGGGGAGATCCCGAAGAAGTCGGCGTCGAAGGAGTCGGCGTCGTGGACGAACCCGCCCGCGAAGTCGCGGCCGTGGCCGGCCGATGCGGCGGTCAGTTCGGTGGCGTCCCAGCCGCGGTTGCCGGGGAGTCCGGCGACGGCGTCGCCGCCGGTCTCGACGAGCGTCCACAGGTCCTCGGGGCTGCGGACGCCGCCGGGGTAGCGGCAGCTCATGGCGACGATGGCGATGGGCTCGTCGTCACCGGTGGCGGTGGCGGGTCCGGCGAGCGCCGGGGCGGCGGGCGCGTTGCCGAGGAGTTCGCCGTGCAGCTGCCGGGCGAGCGCCGTGGGCGTGGGGTGGTCGAAGACGAGCGTGCTGGCCAGGCGCAGTCCGGTGGCCGCGCCGAGGCGGTTGCGCAGGTCGACCGCGGTCAGTGAGTCGAAGCCGAGGTCCTTGAACGCCTTGGCGGGCTCGACCCGTTCGGCCGAGGCGTGCCCCAGTACGGCGGCGACCTGGGCCCGGACCAGTTCGAGCAGGGCTCGGTCCTGTTCGGCCCGGGTGAGTACGGCGAGGCGCTCGGCGAGCTGGGTGTCACCGTCGGTACGGGTGGCGGCGGTACGACGGCCCGCCGGTCCGAGGAGTTCTCGGAAGACGGGGGCAACCGGGCCGGGTGCCGCGGCGTCGCGCAGTGCGGCCGGGTTCAGGCGTGCGGGGACGAGCGCGGGGCGCCCGGAGGCGAGCGCGGCGTCGAGGAGTGCCATGCCGTCGGCGGCGGTGAGGGCACCCACGCCCTGCTGTTCCATGCGGCGCAGCTGGGTCTCGTCGAGGCCCGCGGTCATCGTGCTCGAGTCGGCCCACAGGCCCCAGGCGAGTGCGGTGGCGGGCAAGCCCTGATGGTGGCGGTGCTGGGCGAGGGCATCCAGGAAGGCGTTGGCACAGGCGTAGTTGGCCTGGCCCGCGCTGCCGAGGACACCGGCGATGGCCGAGTACAGGACGAAGGCGGTGACCGGCAGGTCGCGGGCGAGCTCGTGCAGGTGGAGCGCGGCGAGGGCCTTCGGTCGCAGCACCGTGTCGAGGCGGTCGGGGGTGAGGGAGGCGAGGACCCCGTCGTCGAGGACGCCCGCCGTGTGGACCACGGTGGTCAGGGGGTGCTCGGCGGGGACCGTCGCGAGGACGGCGGCCAGCGCGTCGCGGTCGGCGGCGTCGCAGGCGGCCCAAGTGACCTCGGCGCCCAGCCCGCGCAGTTCCGCGGTGCGTTCGGCGGCACCGGGCGCATCGGCGCCACGGCGGCCGAGGAGCAACAGGTGGCGGACACCGTGGGCGGTGACCAGGTGGCGGGCGACGATCCCGGCGAGGGTGCCGGAGCCGCCGGTGATCAGCGCGGTGCCCTGCGGGTCGACGGTGACGGCAGCGGCAGCGGAGGCCGGGCGGTCCGCGCGGGTCCGCCGCAGCCGGGCCACGTGGCAGGCTCCGTCGCGCAGCAGCAGCTCGGGCTCCCCGGAGTCGAGGGCGGCGGCGAGGACGGCCGTGTCGGCGCCGGACAGGTCGTCGACGTCGGCCAGGACGAACCGGCCGGGGTTCTCGGTCTCGGCGCTGCGCAGCAGGCCGCGGACGGCGGCGTTCGGCAGGTCGGCGGCGTCCTCGGCGGGTCCGGCGACGGCGCCGCTGGTCAGGACGACCAGGCGGGAGGCGGCGAACCGCTCGTCGGCGAGCCAGTCGTGCACCAGGCCGAGAGCCCGGTGCACGGCCCCGGTCAGGGTCTGCGGGGTGGTGCCGGCCGCCGACCGCGGGAGGGGGGCCAGGACGTACGCGGGGACGGGCGTCCCGGCGTCGGCCGCAGCGGCCAGGGCCGCCAGGTCGGCGTGGCGGGGGGCCGTTCCGTACCCGGTGTCGCCGAGCACGGCCCAGTCCCCGGCGGGAACGGCCGCGTCGGCGGTGGGGTCCGCCTGCGCCGGGAGCGGCACCCAGTCGAGCTGGAACAGCGCCTCGCGCACCACGGCCGGCAGCTCCGGCCGCGCGGTGGCGTCGTTCCCGGCGGTGAACGGGCGGGGAGCCAGCCGGCCGACGGTCGCGACCGGGTCGCCGAGGTCGTCGGCGAGGTCCAGGGCGACGGTGCCGTCGGCGGCGGGCCGGACGCGAACGCGCAGGGCTCCGGCACCGACCGCGTGCAGGGCCACGTCGGACCAGACGCTGCCGGGGGCGGTGCCGGCGGCCGGGATGCCGGCGGCCGGGTCGGCCAGGAGGGCCGCGGCGTGCGCGGCGGCGTCCAGCAGCACCGGGTGCAGGCCGAAGGCGTCCGCCTGCGGGGCGTCCTCGGGGAGGCGCACCTGGGCGTAGTAGGCGCCGTCGCGGTGCCAGGCCGCCTCCACGGCCCGGAAGAGCGGGCCGCGCCGCGGACCCGGGGCCCGGCCGTCCGCGTCGGCCTCGTTTCCCGCCTCGGCGTAGAGGCGGCCGAGGTCGACGGCTTCGGCCCCGGCGGGCGGCCACTGGGCGAGGTCGGCGGGGGCGGCCTGCGGGGCGGGGGCGCCGGGGCGCAGCACACCGCGGGCGTGGCAGGTCCACGTACCGTCCTCGCCGGGTGCGCCATCGGGGCGGGCGGACACGGTGAAGGCTCGGCGACCCTGCCCGTCCGGCTCCTCGACCAGCACCTGGAGGCGTACGCCGCCGTCGGCGGGCAGCGCGAGCGGGGCGTCGAGCGTCAACTCCTCGATGTGTCCGCAGCCGGCCTGGTCGCCCGCGCGGACGGCGAGTTCGACGAAGGCGGCGCCGGCCAGGACGGCCGTACCGGACAGGGTGTGCTCGGCGAGCCAGGGCTGAGTGCGCACCGACAGTCGGCCGGTGCACAGGACGCGGCCGGACCCGGCGAGGGTGACGGCGGCGCCGAGCAGCGGGTGGCCCGCTGGGTCGAGTCCGGCGACTGAGAGGTCACCGGACTCGGCGGCACCGGGCGCCAGCCAGTAGCGCTCGTGCTGGAAGGCGTAGGTCGGCAGGTCGACGCGGCGGGCGCCGGTGCCCGCGTAATACGCGCTCCAGTCGACGGCTGCGCCGCGGGCGTGGACCCGGGCGAGGGCCGCGAGGGCCGTTTCGGGCTCGGTGCGCCCGGCGCGCAGGGCGGAGACGAAGGCGCCCTCTTCGGCGTTGATGCAGTCCTGGGCGAGGGCCGACAGCACGCCGTCGGGGCCGAGTTCGAGGTACGTGGTCACGCCCGCGGCCTCCAGGACCCGGACACCGTCGAGGAAGCGGACGGCCTCCCGGACGTGGCGGACCCAGAACTCGGCCGAGCCCATCTCGTCGGTGACGGGGGCGCCGGTCAGGTTCGACACCACGGGGATGCGCGGAGCGGCGTACGTCAGGGACTCGGCCACCTCGCGGAAGGCGTCGAGCATGCCGTCCATGTGCGGCGAGTGGAAGGCGTGGCTGACCGTCAGTCGCTTGGTCTTGCGGTCGGCGAAGGAAGCCGCCACCGCGAGCGCGGCGTCCTCGTCGCCGGAAATGACGACCGACCGGGGGCCGTTGACGGCGGCGATGCCGACTCGGTCGGTGAGCAGGGGCAGAACCTCGTCCTCCGAGGCCTGGACCGCGATCATCACACCACCCGACGGCAGCGCCTGCATCAGCCGGCCACGGGCCGCCACCAGCGTGCACGCGTCCTCCAGCGAGAACACCCCGGCCACGTGCGCGGCCGCGATCTCACCCACGGAGTGACCGGACAGGAAGTCCGGCGTCAGGCCCCAGCTCTCCACGAGCCGGTACAGCGCCACCTCGACCGCGAACAGCGCGGACTGCGCGTACTCCGTACGGTCCAGAACGGCCGCATCGCCGCCGAACAGCACCTCCTTCAGCGGCAGTTCCAGCCGCATCCCCGCACACACCGCGTCCAGCGCCTTCGCGAACACCGGGAAGGCGTCGTACAGCTCACGCCCCATCCCGAGCCGCTGGCTGCCCTGGCCGGTGAACAGGAAAGCCGTCCGGCCCTCGGCCACGGTGTCCGTGACCAGGCCCGCGGCCTCCTCCCCCGCGGCCAGCGCCGCGAGGGCGCCGTCGAGGTCGGCGTCGGTGCGGCCGAGGAGGACCGCCCGGTGCTCCAGGGCGGCGCGTGTGGTGGCGAGGGAGTGGCCGAGGTCCAGGGCGGAGGATCCGGCGGCCGCCCCGCCCCGGGCGGCGATCAGCCGTGCGGCCTGGTCCCGGAGGGCGGCGGCGCTGCGGCCGGACAGCGTCCAGGGCAGCAGGGCGGGCCGGACCGGGACGGGGGCCGGGGCGGCCTCCTCGTCCTCGGGGGCCTCCTGCGGCGGGGCCTGCTCGATGATCGTGTGGGCGTTGGTGCCGCTGACGCCGAAGGCGGAGACGGCCGCGCGGCGCGGGGCACCGGTCTCGGGCCAGGCGACGGCCTCGGTGAGGAGCGAGACGGCTCCGGCGGACCAGTCGACGTCGGGGGTGGGCTCGTCGACGTGCAGGGTCTTGGGCAGCACCCCGTGCCGCATCGCCATGACCATCTTGATGATGCCGGCGACGCCCGCGGCGGCCTGGGTGTGGCCGAGGTTGGACTTCAGCGATCCCAGGCGCAGCGGCCGGCCCTCCGGGCGCTCCTGCCCGTACGTGGCGAGCAGCGCCTGGGCCTCGATGGGGTCGCCGAGGCGGGTGCCGGTGCCGTGGGCCTCGACGACGTCGATCTCGGCGGCCGAGAGGCGGGCGCTCTCCAGGGCCTGGCGGATGACGCGCTGCTGGGAGGGCCCGTTGGGCGCGGTGAGACCGTTGCTCGCACCGTCCTGGTTGACGGCCGAACCCCGGACCACCGCGAGCACCGGGTGGCCGTTGCGGCGGGCGTCGGAGAGCCGCTCCACGAGCAGGACGCCGACGCCCTCGGACCAGCCGGTGCCGTCGGCCGCTGCGGCGAAGGACTTGCAGCGGCCGTCGGCGGCGAGGCCGCGCTGGCGGCTGAACTCGACGAAGACGTCCGGGGTGGGCATCACGCAGACGCCGCCGACCAGGGCGAGCGAGCACTCGCGCTGCCGCAGGGACTGCCCGGCAAGGTGCAGGGCCACGAGGGAGGAGGAACAGGCCGTGTCGATGGTGGCGGCCGGGCCCTCCAGACCGAGGACGTAGGAGACGCGGCCGGAGAGCACGCTGGTCGCGCCGCCCGTCAGCAGCAGCCCTTCGAGTCCCTCGGGAACCTCCCGCAGGTCGGCCCCGTATCCCATGGCGCCGGCACCGATGTAGACGCCGGTACGGCTGCCGCGCACGGACGCGGGGTCGATTCCGGCGCGCTCGAAGACCTCCCAGGAGGTTTCGAGGATCTGGCGCTGCTGCGGGTCCATCGCGAGGGCCTCGCGCGGCGATATGCCGAAGAATCCCGGGTCGAACGCGGTGGCGTCGGCGAGGAATCCGCCGCCGGTGTTGTAGAAGGTGCCCTTGCGGTCGGGGTCGGGGTCGGCGAGGGAGCCGATGTCCCAGCCGCGGTCCTCGGGGAAGCCGGTGATGGCGTCACCGCCGCCGTCGACCAGCCGCCACAGGTCCTCGGGGGACCGGACGCCGCCGGGGAAGCGGCAGCTCATCGCGACGATCGCGAGGGGTTCGTGGGCGTCCTGCTCGACCTCCTGGAGACGGCGGCGGGTCCGCCGCAGCTCCGTGGTCATCCACTTCAGGTTTTCGAGAAGCTTTTCTTCGTTCACGCCGGCCACTGGAACGTCACCTCCTGGAGAAATGCGGATTGCTTGCGGTCATCGGATCGGGCATCACGATCAGGCTTTTCCGAATTCGTTGTTGATGATGTCGAAGAGGTCTTCGGCGGACGCCGATTCGATGGCGGATTCCTCGTCCTGCGCGGCGTGGGCGGCACGGTCGGTCCTGGTCCAGTCCGCCAGGAGCGTTTCGAGCCGTGCCGTGACGCGGGCGCGTTCGGCGGCGTCGTCCTCGGGGACCGACGAGAGGATGAACTCCAGTTTGTCGATCTCCGCGATGGCCGGGAGCGCGGGCGCGGTGTCCTCGCCGAGGAGTTCGGCGCGAACGTGGGCGGCCAGGGCGGCGGGGGTGGGGTGGTCGAAGACGAGGCTCGCGGGCAGGCGCAGTCCGGTGGCGGAGCCGAGCCGGGTGCGCAGGTCGACCGCGGTGAGCGAGTCGAAGCCGAGCTCCTTGAAGGCGCGGCCCGCGGCGACCGTGGCGGCCCCGTCGTGACCGAGGACCGCGGCGACGTGCTCGCGGACCAGGCCGAGCAGGGTCCGTTCGGCTTCGTCGGGGGTCATCCCCCGCAGCTCGGCGAGCAGCCGCTCCGGTCCCGCCCCGGTACCGGCGTCGCCGCCCGTCCCGGTGCCGTGCTCCGGCTGTCCGGCGGCCAGTGCGCGCCGTACCTCGGGGAGGTCGGCGATCAGCGGGCGCGGACGGGCCGCTGTGAACGCCGGGGCGAAGAGGTCCCAGTCGACGTCGGCGACGGTCACCGTCGTGTCCCCGGTGTCGAGGGCCCGCTGGAGGGCGGCGATCGACCTTTCGGGGTCCATCACCGGCAGGCCCCGGCGGCGCAGCTGCTCCGCCGCCTCCTCGTCGGCGACGAGCCCGCCCTCGCCCCACGGTCCCCAGGCCACGGCCGTGGCCGTCAGGCCGCGGTCGCGGCGCTGCTGGGCCAGGGCGTCGAGGTGGGCGTTGGCCGCCGCGTACGCGGCCTGGCCGCCGCTGCCCCAGACGCCGGCGATGGAGGAGAACAGGACAAAGGCGTCCAGTTCCGTGTCACCGAGCAGTTCGTCGAGGTGCTCGGCGCCGGTGACCTTGGCGGCGAGGACCGCGGCGAGGTCGCCGGGGCCACTCTCGGCGAGCGGGGCGTACTGGCCGACACCCGCCGTGTGGAACACGGCGGTCAGGGCCGGGCCGGAGCCGTCCTTGCCGAGGGATGCGAGGAGCGTACGGACGGACTCGCGGTCGGTGACGTCGCAGGCGACGGCCGTGGCCCGGGCCCCGAGCGCGGCGAGCTCGGCGATCAGCTCGTCGACGCCCTCGGCCCGCGGCCCGCGGCGGCCCGCCAGGACGAGGTGCTCGGCGCCGTGCGCGGCGAGCCAGCGAGCCACGTGCGCGCCGAGCGCACCCGTGCCGCCGGTGATCAGGACGGTTCCGCCGGCCCGCCAGGGGGTGCGGTCCTCCGCCACCGGGGCGGCGTGGCCGATCCGGCGGGCGAGGAGCCCGGCGGACCGTACGGCGACCTGGTCCTCGTACGCGGACCCGGACGCGGTGTCCGTCGCGCCGAGCACGGCCGGCAGCCGCTCCAACGCCCGGCCGTCCGCGCCGACGGGCAGGTCCACGAGACCGCCCCAGCGCTCCGGGTGCTCCAGGGCGACGACCCGGCCGAATCCCCAGATCTGTGCCTGTGCGGCGCTGCGTACCCGGTCGGCGGGTCCGGTCGCGACGGCCCCGGCGGTGACGCACCACAGCGGTGCGTCGACCCCGGCGTCCCCGAGGGCCTGGACGAGCGCCCCGGTCAGCAGCAGCCCGGCCGGTGCGGCCGGGTGCGCCGGGTGCGGGGCCTCGGCGAAGGCCAGGAGCGACACCACGCCGTCGGCCCGGTCGCCGGCGAGCGCGGTGTCCAGCAGACCGGCCACGGCGGCACGGTCGGCCGTGGCCGCCTCCAGGACGACCTCGCGTACGTCGACGCCCTGGGCCCGGAGGGTGTCCGCGATCCCGGGGAGTGCGGAACCGGTCCCGGCGGGAGCGGTGGTGACGACGAGCCAGGTGCCCGAGGGGCGCGCGGTCGTCTGCGGGTCGCCGAGCGGCTTCCAGGTGACGGCGTAGCGCCAGCCGTCGACGACCGAGCGCTCCGTGCTGCGGCGCCGCCAGGCGGACAGGGCCGGGAGCAGGTCGCTCAGTGGCCGGTCGGCGTCGATCTCCAGGGTGGCGGTGAGGGCGGTGAGGTCCTCGTTGTCGACGGCCGCCCAGAAGGCGGCGTCGACCGCACCGCCGGCCGCGGCTTCGGCTTCGGCGACCGCCGGGCGGGCGGCCTCCTCCAGCCAGTAGCGCGTCCGCTGGAAGGCGTACGTCGGCAGGTCGACGCGGCGGGCGCCGGTGCCGGCGTAATACGCGTCCCAGTCGACGTCGACGCCGTGGGCGAAGGCCTGGGCGAGCGCCGTTGTGACGGCCTCGGCCTCGGGGCGGCCCTTGCGCAGTGCGGGGACGACGAAGGTGTCGGCGGTGTCGGCGGTGAGGCATTCCTGGGCGAGGGCGGAGAGCACACCGTCCGGGCCGAGTTCGACGTACGTCGACACACCAGCGGCCTCAAGCGCCCGCACCCCGTCGAGGAAGCGAACCGCCTCCCGGACGTGACGCACCCAGAAGTCGGCCGAACCCATCTCGTCGGAAACAAGCGCGCCAGTCAGGTTGGACACGACCGGGATCCGGGGCGCCGCGAAGGCGAGCCCCTCGACGACCTTGCGGAAGTCGCCCAGCATCCCGTCCATGTGCGGGGAGTGGAACGCGTGGCTGACCGTGAGCCGCTTGGTCTTGCGGCCCCGCGCCTCGAAGACCGCCGCGATCGAGGCGGCCTCGTCCTCGTCGCCGGCGATGACCACCGACTCCGGGCCGTTGACCGCGGCGATGCCGACGCGGTCGGCACCGGTGAGGAGCGGCAGGACCTCGTCCTCCGCAGCCTGGACGGCGATCATCGCGCCACCGGCCGGAAGCTCCTGCATCAGGCGGCCCCGGGCGGCGACGAGCGCACAGGCGTCGTCGAGGGAGAACACACCCGCGACGTGCGCGGCGGCGATCTCACCGATGGAGTGGCCGGAGACGAAGTCCGGCCGCAGACCCCAGCTCTCGACGAGCCGGAACAGCGCCACCTCGACCGCGAACAGCGCGGGCTGCGTGTACGCGGTCCGGTCGAGCAGCTCAGCGTCGGTGCCGAAGACGACGTCCTTCAGCGGGAGTTCGAGCAGTCCGTCCATCCGGGCGCAGATCGCGTCGAAGGCATCGGCGAAGGCCGGGAACGCGTCGTACAGCTCACGGCCCATGCCCAGGCGCTGGCTGCCCTGACCGGTGAACAGGAAGGCCAGGGCACCGGCGTTCACGGTTCCGCGGACCAGCCCAGCGGCGGACTCGCCCGCGGCGAGCGCCTTCAGCGCGGCCTGGAACTCGGCCCGCTCCCCCGCGACCACTACGGCGCGGCGGTCGAGGGCCGACCGGGAGGTCGCCAGAGAGTACGCCACGTCGGCGGGTTCGGCCCGCTCGTCCGCCGTGACGCGAG
>NZ_KQ948241.1:36472-37542 GCF_001514035.1 Streptomyces yokosukanensis
CCACCTCACCGGCCGACCAGTCCACGTGCGGGGTCGGCTCGTCGACGTGCAGGGTCTGCGGGAGCAGCCCGTGCTGCATCGCCAGCACCATCTTCATCACACCCGCCACACCCGCGGCGGCCTGCGTGTGACCGATGTTCGACTTGATCGAGCCGAGGAGCAGCGGTCGGCCGTCCTCGCGGTCCTGGCCGTAGGTCGCCATCAGGGCCTGCGCCTCGATGGGGTCCCCGAGACGGGTACCGGTGCCGTGCGCCTCGACGGCGTCGATCTCGGCGGCCGAGAGACCGGAGCTCGCGAGGGCGGCGCGGATCACGCGCTGCTGGGAGGGGCCGTTCGGGGCGGTGAGCCCGTTGCTGGCACCGTCCTGGTTGATCGCGGACCCGCGGACCACGGCGAGCACGGGGTGCCCGTTGCGGCGGGCGTCGGAGAGCCGCTCCACGAGCAGCATGCCGACACCCTCACCCCAGCCCGTACCGTCCGCCGACGCGGCGAAGGCCTTGATCCGGCCGTCCTCCGCCAGGCCGCGCTGACGGCTGAAGTCGATGTAGGCGCCCGGCGACGACATCACGGTGACACCACCTGCGAGGGCGAGCGAGCACTCGCCGCTGCGCAGGGCCTGAACCGCCCAGTGCAGGGCGACGAGGGAGGCGGAGCAGGCGGTGTCGACGGTCACGGCCGGACCCTCGAGGCCGAAGGCGTACGAGAGCCGGCCAGAGACCACGCTCGCCGCATTGCCGGTGCCCAGGTACCCCTCGATGCCGTCAGGGACGGTCTGGAGCGTGGCCCCGTAGTCCTGCCCGTTGGTGCCGATGAACACACCGGCCTGGCTGCCGCGTACGGCTGCGGGGTCGATGCCGGCCCGTTCGAAGGTCTCCCAGGTGGTCTCCAGCAGCAGGCGCTGCTGGGGGTCCATGGCAAGGGCCTCACGCGGGGAAATCCCGAAGAAGTCCGCGTCGAAGTCGGCGACGTCGTAGAGGAAGCCGCCCTCGCGGGCGTAGAAGGTGCCCTGCTGGTCGGGGTCCTGGCTGTAGAGCCGTTCCAGGTCCCAGCCGCGATCGACCGGGAACTCA
>NZ_KQ948241.1:38200-41098 GCF_001514035.1 Streptomyces yokosukanensis
GGTCGGCGGCTCCGAGTCCGGCGAACCGGTCGGCGGACGAAGCAGTGGTCTCGGCGGGAGCAGGTCCGGCGGGGCGGGTCTCGACCAGTTCGGAGAAGAGGCTGCTGGGGCGGACCACGGAGAAGGCGAGCGCGAAGCGCTCCCACGCCACGTCGGCCACCAACAGGGCGGCCGCGTCTCCGGACGCACCCACACTCTGCCGCAGGACGGCCATCGCAGTCTCCGGCGCCATCGGCGGGAGACCGTCGCGCCGCATCCGGGCTTCGAGGGCCTCGTCGGCGGCCATGCCACCCTCGGCCCACGGACCCCACGCGATGGACGTCGCGGCCAGCCCGGCGGCCCGCCGCTGCTCGGCAAGCGCATCCAGGTAAGCGTTCGCCGCTGCGTAGTTACCCTGACCGGCCGAACCGGTCATGCCGCTCATCGAGGAGAAGAGCACGAAGGCTTCGAGCTCGACCCCCAGCTCAAGCGTCAGCTCGTGCAGGTTCAGCGCGGAGGTGGCCTTCGCCCGCAGCACACTTTCGAAGCGTTCGGGCGTGAGTGCGTCCAGCACGCCGTCGTCCAGGACACCGGCGGTGTGCACGACCGCGGTCAGGGTGTCGGCCTCGGCGGCCAGCAGCTCCCGCAGCGCCTCGCGGTCGGAGGCGTCACAGGCGACGACGGACACGTCGACACCGAGTTCAGCTACCAGCTCAGCAACACCCGGAGCATCCGGACCGCGACGGCTGGTCAGCACCAGACGCTCAACACCGGAAGCAGCCAGCCAACGAGCCACCCGGCCACCCAGCGCACCCGTACCACCGGTCACCAGAACCGTCCCGGACGGAGACCAGGAACCCCCAGCCCTCGCAGCACGCACCAGACGACGACCGAAGACCCCGGACGACCGCACGGCCACCTGGTCCTCGGAACCGCCCAGGACCGCAACCAGCCGGCCCATGGCCCGCTCGTCCCACACCTCCGGCAGATCGACCAGACCACCCCAACGCTCCGGAACCTCCAAAGCCGCCACCCGACCCAGACCCCAGACCTGCGCCTGAATCGCAGACACGAGCTTGTCGGAGCGACCGACGCTGACCGCACCACGGGTCAGGCACCACAGCGGCGCAGTCACCCCCGCATCACCCAGCGCCTGCACCAGACCGGCGGTAGCAACGAGCCCGCCCGTCTCATCCAGCGCCAGCAGCGACACCACGCCGGCCACAGACCCAGCACCAGCCAGCAGACCTGCAAGACCAGCGCGATCCGCACCCGGCTCCACCACAACCCGACGCACCCCAGCGCCACGCCCGGCCAGCGCCTCCACCACAGCCGAGTCATCCACGCCAGTGGCGGGCACGATGATCAGCCACTCGCCCGCCAGCCCGGCACCCGCTGTGCCCTCAGCCAGCGGCTTCCACGACACCCGGTAGCGCCAGGCATCCACCTCGGACTGGGTCCGCAGACCCCGACGCCATGCCGACAAGGCGGGCAGTGCCGGCAGGACCGTTCCCAGGGTGTGCTCGTCGTTCATGTCCAGCGCGGCAGCGAGCGACTCCAGGTCCTCGCGCTCCACGGCGTCCCAGAAACGGGAGTCCAGGTCGTCGGCCGCACCCGTCCGGGTCGCGGCCGGCATCTCCAGCCAGTAGCGCTGGCGCTGGAAGGCGTACGTCGGCAGCTCCACCTGTCGGGCGCCGGTGCCGGCGTAGAAGGTGGCCCAGTCGACGGCCACACCCCGTACCTGTACCTGAGCCAGAGCCGCCACCGCGGTCCCCGCCTCCGGCCGACCGGCCCGCAGCACCGGCACGAACCCGGCAGCACCCGTCACGCACTCCTGTGCCAGCGCCGACAGGACGCCGTCGGGGCCGAGTTCGAGGTACGTCGTCACGCCCGCGGCCTCAAGCGCCCGCACCCCGTCGAGGAAGCGGACGGCTTCGCGGACGTGACGCACCCAGAACTCCGCGGATCCCATCTCGTCGGAGACCAGCGCACCGGTCAGGTTGGAGACGACCGGGATGCGCGGGGCGTTGAGCTCCAGCCCCGCCACGACCTGACGGAAGTCGTCCAGCATCCCGTCCATGTGCGGGGAGTGGAAGGCGTGACTGACCGTGAGCCGCTTGCTCTTGCGATCGGCGAAAGCCTCCACCACCGCGAGCGCGGCGTCCTCGTCACCCGCAACGACCAGCGACCGCGGGCCGTTGACCGCAGCAATGCTCACGCGGTCGCTCAGCAGCGGCAGGACCTCGTCCTCCGACGCCTGCACCGCGACCATCACACCACCCGACGGCAGCGCCTGCATCAGCCGACCACGCGCAGCCACCAGCACACACGCGTCCTCAAGCGACAACACACCCGCCACATGCGCGGCAGCGACCTCACCGATCGAGTGACCAGCCAGGAAGTCCGGCCGCACACCCCACGACTCGATGAGCCGGAACAGCGCCACCTCGACCGCGAACAGCGCCGGCTGCGCGTACTCCGTACGGTTCAGGACATCCGCATCATCGCCGAACAGGGCATCCCTCAAAGGCATTTCGAGATCGAGTCGCTCGCACACCGCGTCGAACGCGGCAGCGTAGACCGGGTAGGCGTCATACAGTTCGCGCCCCATCCCCAGCCGCTGGCTGCCCTGCCCGGTGAACAGGAAGGCGGTCTTCCCGCCCACCGGCGAGCCCCCGAACACACCCGCCGCGGAACGGCCCTCCGCGAGCGCGGCCAGCCCGGCCAGCAGACCCTCACGGTCCGCAGCCACCACAGCCGCCCGGTCCTCGAACCAAGCCCGCCCAGAAACCAGCGACCACGCCACATCCACCGCAGACGCCTCGGGCGTGCCCACGACGAAGGAATGCAGCCGGCGGGCCTGGGCACGCAGCGCCTCCTCGCCCTTCGCCGACAGCAGCCACGGCGTCGCAGCCGGAA
>NZ_KQ948242.1:0-28319 GCF_001514035.1 Streptomyces yokosukanensis
GGGCCTGTCTTTCGGATCTTGCCGGGGTCGTGGGGTCTGGCACGCACATCTGCCGCGTTGTCGTCACTCGCCGACGCCCCGCGTCGACTCCCTCCTCCGCCTTGCAGCTGCACGCACCAGCCCCCACTCGGGTCAGCCGGAAGGCACCGTCGCCCAAAGCCGGCCTGATCCGAAAGAAAGGCCCTAGACCACCGGCCCCGCGACCACCGACACCGTCTTCGCCAGCGAGGTGCCCGAGCCGTCCCGGCGCGGGTCCAGCTCCGGCAGGTCCGCCGGGGTGCCGTTCTTCTGCGCCGCGCGCGCCGGAACCGGGCCCGCCCAGGCCAGCGACAGACAGTCCTCGCCCTTCAGGAACCGCTGGCAGCGCACGCCGCCCGTGGCCCGGCCCTTGCGCGGGTACTGGTCGAACGGGGTCAGCTTGGCCGTCGTCTGCACCGAGTCGTCCAGCGTGCCGCGCGAGCCCGCCACCGTGAACACCACCGCGTCGACCGCCGGGTCGACGGCCGTGAACGAGATGACCTTCGCGCCCTCGCCGACCTTGATGCCCGCCATACCGCCCGCCGCGCGGCCCTGCGGACGCACGATGGAGGCCTGGAAGCGCAACAGCTGCGCGTCGTCCGTGATGAAGACCAGGTCCTCCTCGCCGGTGCGCAGCTCCACCGCGCCGACGATCCGGTCGCCCTCCTTGAGGGCGATGACCTCCAACTCGTCCTTGTTGGACGGGTAGTCCGGCACCACGCGCTTGACGACACCCTGCTCGGTGCCGAGCGCGAGACCCGGCGACGACTCGTCCAGCGTGGTCAGGCAGATCAGCGTCTCGTCGTCCTCCAGGGAGACGAACTCCGCGAGCGGCGCGCCGCCCGCGAGGTTCGGCGCCGCGCCGGCCTCCGGCAGCTGGGGCAGATCGACCACGGCGACCCGCAGCAGGCGGCCCGCCGAGGTCACCGCACCGATCTCGCCGCGCGCGGTCGCCGGCACCGCAGAGACGATCACGTCGTGCTTGACCCGCTTGGCGCCCGCCTGCTCCGGGAACGGCTCGTCGCTCGCCGTACGGGCCAGCAGCCCCGTCGAGGACAGCAGTACCCGGCAGGGGGCGTCGGCGACCTGGAGCGGCACGGTGGCCACCGGGGCGCCCGCGGACTCCAGCAGGACCGTACGCCGGTCGGTGCCGAACTTCTTGGTCACGGCGGCCAGTTCGGCGGAGACCAGCTTGCGCAGCTCCGCGTCGGACTCCAGGATCCGGGTCAGCTCCTCGATCTCCGCGGTGAGCTTGTCCTTCTCCGCCTCCAGCTCGATGCGGTCGTACTTGGTGAGCCGGCGCAACGGCGTGTCGAGGATGTACTGCGTCTGCACGTCGCTCAGCGAGAACCGCTCCATCAGGCGCTCCTTGGCCTGCGTGGAGTTGTCGCTGGACCGGATCAGCCGGATGACCTCGTCGATGTCGACCAGAGCGGTCAGCAGGCCCTCGACCAGATGCAGCCGGTCGCGGCGCTTTCCGCGCCGGAACTCGCTGCGCCGCCGGACGACGTCGAAGCGGTGGTCGAGATAGACCTCCAGCAGCTCCTTGAGGCCCAGCGTGAGCGGCTGGCCGTCCACCAGCGCCACGTTGTTGATACCGAAGGACTCCTCCATCGGCGTCAGCTTGTAGAGCTGTTCCAGGATCGCCTCCGGCACGAAGCCGTTCTTGATCTCGATGACCAGGCGCAGTCCGTGCTCCCGGTCGGTGAGGTCCTTGACGTCGGCGATGCCCTGGACCTTCTTCGAGTTGACCAGGTCCTTGATCTTGGCGATGACCTTCTCGGGGCCGACGGTGAAGGGCAGTTCGGTGACCACGAGGCCCTTGCGGCGCGCGGTGACCGTCTCGACGGAGACCGTCGCGCGCATCTTGAAGGTGCCGCGGCCCGTCGCGTACGCGTCGCGGATGCCGTCCAGGCCGACGATCCGGCCGCCGGTGGGCAGGTCCGGGCCCGGGACGTGCTTCATCAGCGCGTCCAGGTCCGCGTTCGGATACTTGATCAGATGTCGGGCGGCCGCGATGACCTCGCGCAGGTTGTGCGGCGGCATGTTCGTCGCCATGCCGACCGCGATGCCCGAGGAGCCGTTCACCAGCAGGTTCGGGAAGGCGGCGGGCAGGGCCACCGGCTCCCGCTCCTGGCCGTCGTAGTTGGGCGCGAAGTCGACCGTGTCCTCGTCGATCGACTCGGTCATCAGGCTCGTCGCCTCGGCCATCCGGCACTCGGTGTACCGCATGGCGGCGGGCGGGTCGTCGTTGCCCAGCGAGCCGAAGTTGCCGTGGCCGTCGACCAGAGGGACGCGCATCGAGAAGGGCTGGGCCATGCGCACCAGGGCGTCGTAGATCGACGCGTCGCCGTGCGGGTGCAGCTTGCCCATGACTTCGCCGATGACACGCGCGCACTTCACATAGGCGCGGTCGGGGCGCACGCCCATCTCGTTCATCTGGTACACGATGCGGCGGTGCACCGGCTTGAGGCCGTCACGGGCGTCCGGCAGGGCGCGCGAGTAGATGACCGAGTACGCGTACTCGAGGTAGGAGCCACGCATCTCGTCCACGACGTCGATGTCGAGGATCCTCTCCTCGTACGAGTCGTCGGGCGGCGGGGTCTTCGTGCTGCGGCGGGCCATCGCTGCCGGCTCCTTGCTGAAGCGATTGACGGATCTGACGCCGACCATTGTGGACCGCGGCACCGACAACCCGTGCCACGACCCGGTCCCAGAGCATCCCGGCGGTCTCCGGGAGGCATCCGCGGGCTCATGCGACGCGGCCGCGCGATCCGCTCTGGGCGTACGCCTCGCGGGAACTTCGCCGAGGTCCCCCACGTGTTGCATACAGTGGCAGGAACGGCAGGAAAACCGCGGTTTGCACAACCGCCTCCGCTCGCGAAGGGACGTACATGCCCATGGGTCACACGACCACAGCCGAGGCAGGCTCCGGGGGCCTGACAGCGACCGAGCACCGCTTGGCCAACGGTCTGCGCGTGGTGCTCTCCGAGGACCACCTGACCCCGGTGGCGGCGGTCTGCCTCTGGTACGACGTCGGCTCCCGCCACGAAGTCAAGGACCGTACCGGCCTGGCTCACCTTTTCGAGCACTTGATGTTCCAGGGTTCGGCGCAGGTCAAGGGCAACGGCCACTTCGAGCTGGTGCAGGGCGCCGGCGGCTCGCTGAACGGCACCACCAGCTTCGAGCGCACCAACTACTTCGAGACCATGCCCGCCCACCAGCTCGAGTTGGCGCTCTGGCTGGAGGCCGACCGCATGGGCTCGCTGCTGGCCGCCCTGGACGACGAGTCCATGGAGAACCAGCGGGACGTCGTCAAGAACGAACGCCGGCAGCGCTACGACAACGTGCCCTACGGCACCGCCTTCGAGAAGCTGACCGCGCTGTCGTACCCGGACGGCCACCCCTACCACCACACGCCGATCGGCTCGATGGCGGACCTGGACGCGGCCACCCTGGAGGACGCCCGCCGGTTCTTCCGCACCTACTACGCGCCGAACAACGCGGTGCTCTCCGTGGTCGGTGACATCGACCCCGAGCAGACGCTCGCCTGGATCGAGAAGTACTTCGGCTCGATCGCGTCCCACGACGGCAAGCCCGCGCCCCGCGACGGTTCCCTGCCGGAGGTCATCGGCGAGCAGAAGCGCGAGATCGTGGTCGAGGAGGTCCCGGCGCGCGCCCTGATGGCCGCCTACCGGCTCCCGCAGGACGGCACGCGCGCGTGCGACGCGGCCGACCTCGCCCTCACCGTCCTCGGCGGCGGCGAGTCCTCCCGCCTGTACAACCGGCTGGTGCGCCGCGACCGTACGGCCGTCGCGGCCGGCTTCGGCCTGCTGCGCCTGGCCGGAGCGCCCTCCATGGGCTGGCTGGACGTGAAGACCTCCGGTGACGTCGAGGTGCCGGTGATCGAGGCCGCCATCGACGAGGAGCTGGCCCGGTTCGCCGAGGAGGGCCCCACGCCCGAGGAGATGGAGCGCGCCCAGGCCCAGTTGGAGCGTGAGTGGCTGGACCGCCTCGGCACGGTCGCCGGCCGCGCCGACGAACTGTGCCGCTTCGCCGTCCTGTTCGGCGACCCGCAGCTCGCCCTCACCGCCGTCAAGCGCGTCCTGGAGGTGACCCCGCAGGAGGTCCAGGAGGTCGCCAAGGCCCGCCTGCGCCCCGACAACCGCGCCGTGCTGGTCTACGAACCGAAGTCCCCGCAGGCCCCGGACGCGGACGTCCCCGAGGACCCGGAGCAGGAAGCGACCGTAGAGGCCGGTAACGAGAACGAGGAGACGGCCAAGTGACCGAGCTCGCCACCATGGACTTCCATCCCCAGCCGCAGCCCGGCGAGGCCAAGCCGTGGGCGTTCCCGGCCCCTGAGCGCGCCGCGCTCGGCAACGGCCTGACGGTGCTGCGCTGCCACCGTCCCGGCCAGCAGGTCGTCGCCGTCGAGGTGCTGCTGGACGCGCCCCTGGACGCCGAGCCGGCCGGCCTGGACGGTGTCGCCACGATCATGGCGCGGGCCTTCTCGGAGGGCACCGACAAGCACTCCGCCGAGGAGTTCGCGGCCGAGCTGGAGCGCGCGGGCGCGACGCTCGACGCGCACGCCGACCACCCCGGCGTCCGGCTCAGCCTGGAGGTCCCGGCCTCCCGCCTGGCCAAGGGCCTCGGTCTGCTCGCCGACGCGCTGCGCGCGCCCGCGTTCGCCGAGAGCGAGGTCGAGCGCCTGGTCCGCAACCGTCTGGACGAGATCCCGCACGAGCTGGCCAACCCCTCCCGCCGGGCCGCCAAGGAGCTGTCCAAGGAGCTGTTCCCGGCGACCTCGCGCATGTCCCGCCCGCGCCAGGGCACCGAGGACACGGTCGAGAAGATCGACGCCGCCGCCGTATGCGCCTTCTACGACCGCTACGTACGACCGGTGACCGCCACCGCGGTCGTGGTCGGCGACCTCACCGGGGTCGACCTGGACGCGCTGCTCGGCGACACCCTGGGCGCCTGGACCGGCACCCCGGGCGAGCCGCGGACGATGCCGCCGGTCAGCGCCGACGACACCGGCCGCGTGGTCATCGTGGACCGCCCCGGCGCCGTCCAGACCCAGCTGCTCATCGGCCGCGTCGGCTCCGACCGGCACGACCGTGTGTGGCCCGCCCAGGTGCTCGGCACCTACTGCCTCGGCGGCACCCTCACCTCCCGCCTGGACCGCGTCCTGCGTGAGGAGAAGGGCTACACCTACGGTGTGCGCGCCTTCGGGCAGGTCCTGCGCTCCGCCGCGGACGGCACGGGCGCCTCGATGCTGGCCATCAGCGGCTCCGTGGACACCCCCAACACCGGCCCGGCGCTGGACGACCTGTGGAAGGTGCTGCGCACCCTCGCCGCGGACGGCCTGACCGACGCCGAGCGGGACGTGGCCGTGCAGAACCTCGTCGGCGTGGCGCCGCTGAAGTACGAGACCGCGGCGGCCGTCGCGAGCACGCTGGCCGACCAGGTCGAGCAGCACCTGCCCGACGACTTCCAGGCGACGCTGTATCAGCAACTGGCCGCGACGGGCACGGTGGAGGCCACGGCGGCCGTCGTCAACGCGTTCCCGGTGGACCGGCTGGTGGCCGTCCTCGTCGGTGACGCCTCCGAGATCAAGGCGCCGGTGGAGGCGCTCGGCATCGGTGAAGTGACCGTGGTGGCGGCCGAGTAACGGCACGCGCGCGTGGGGCCCTGACGACCTACAGGCCGTCAGGGCCCCTGCTGTTTCCACTCCCTTCCCCAGATGTCCGATTTGCGACAGAGGTTGCCTGTCTGCCCTGTGGGATGCGCTACAAAAGCCCGGATCCGTTTGGGATCGGAAAGCGGGTTTCCGTAGCGTCGTCCGGGCTGTTCGTCGGTAGGCAGTGCGCCGCACCCGCGGCACCGGGCAGCCATCGCCGAGTCCCCGTACGGCGCGAGCCAGGGGAGCCGGGGACCCATCAGTCCCTGGGGTGAATCGGGCGCCCGTGCGTGAGCGAGGGGGCCCGTAGGAGACCTTCCTGCTCCGAACCCGTCAGCTAACCCGGTAGGCGAGAAGGAAGGAAAGGACCAGCCACTTCATGGCGTTCATGTGCGCCACCGGGAAGCACCGCAAGCCCGGCCGGGTCAAGCGCACCACCGCTCAGGCGGCCGGTGTCGCGGCCCTCACCACCACCGGTCTCATCGGCACCCTCGCGGCGTCCCCGGCGTCGGCCGCCGAGAACGCCCCGGAGCAGACCGGCCTCACCCCGGTGATCACCGTCGGCGACGACATCGCCGAGCACATCGACGAGCAGGCCGCCGCCCAGAAGCAGGCCGCCGAGCAGAAGGCGGCCGAGCAGGCCGCGGTCAAGGCGGCGGCGGAGAAGGCCCAGAAGGAGCGCGCGGCCAAGGCCCGCGCCGCCCGCGAGGCCGAGCGCGAGCGCCTGAACGCCTTCGTGGCCCCGATCGCGCACTCCTACGTCTCCACGGGCTACAAGGCCAGCAGCTCCCTGTGGTCCTCCGGCTCGCACACCGGCATCGACTTCCACGCGGCCAGCGGCACGTCCGTCCACGCGGTCGGCTCCGGCACGGTCGTCTCCACCGGCTGGGGCGGGGCGTACGGCAACCAGATCGTGATCCGGATGGCCGACGGCATGTACACGCAGTACGGCCATCTGTCGTCCATGGGTGTCTCGGTCGGTCAGCAGGTCACCCCGGGCCAGCAGATCGGCCTGTCGGGCGCCACCGGCAACGTCACCGGACCGCACCTGCACTTCGAGGCCCGTACGACCCCCGACTACGGCTCGGACGTCGACCCCGTCGCCTATCTCCGCACGCACGGCGTGGACGTCTGACCCGACGCGACTATCCGCGGCCCCGGCTCAACGAGCCGGGGCTTTCGCCGTTTTGCGCGGTGCACACCGGGCGTGCTGACCAAAAAATATCCATGGATTCCGGCCTGCCGTCGGAAATTCCGGCCCTTTGGAATAGAGTCACGGAACAGGCGTCCATCGTCGACGTTTCACGGGGATTAAGGCGGAGGTCGGTCATGCGTATTCCGGCGCACTCGGTGTGCACGGCGATCCGGGACGACATCGTCGCGGGTGTCCATGGACGCGGCGGCCGCCTCACCGAGGAAGTCCTGGCCCGCCGCTACGGCGTCTCGCGCGTCCCCGTCCGCGAGGCCCTGCGCACCCTGGAGGCGGAGGGCTTCGTGGTGACCCGCCGGCACGCGGGCGCGTGCGTGGCCGAGCCGACCGAGCAGGAGGCGGCCGACCTGCTGGAGATGCGCATGCTCCTGGAGCCGCTCGGGGCCGCCCGGGCCGCGCAGCGGCGCACGGAGGCCCATCTGAAGGTGCTGCGCGGCCTGGTCAGGCTGGGGCAGGAGCGGGCCAGGAGGGGGTACAGCGAGGATCTGCGCTCCCTGGGCGGCTGGTTCCACGAGACGCTCGCCCAGGCCTCCTGCAGCCCCTCGCTGACGGCGATGCTCACCCAGCTGCGTCACAAGATCGCTTGGATGTACTCGGTGGAGGCGCCGCCGAGCCCGGTGGAGTCCTGGGCGGAGCACGGTGCCATCGTCGACGCGGTGGCGCGCGGCGACGGCGAACGCGCGCGTGCGGTCACGGCGCTGCACACCGAGCGCGCGACGCCCGCGCACCGCTTGCGCTTCTCGGGGACCGCCGAGCGTGTGAGGACTTCGCAACACGCCGTAAACATGTCGGGCCTTCGGCATTAACACTGGCGCCGTATACAAAGAAGGGATATTCGGCGGCCCTGCAATTTCGCCGCGCGAATTCCGGTGTGCGCGGAATGGACCCGAAAAGCGCGGAGCCGCGCCGCCCGAAAAGGGCGACGCGGCTCCGTCGTATCGGTGCGCCGGTACTCAGACCGTCTCGGGCAGTTCCTCGAGGCCCTCGGCGACCAGCTTCGCCAGACGGTCGAGGGCGGCGTCCGCGCCCTCGGCCTCGGAGGCGAGGACGATCTCCTCGCCGCCCTGGGCGCCCAGGCTCAGGACGGCCAGCATGGAGGCCGCGTTGACGGGGTTGCCGTCAGCCTTGGAGATCGTCACCGGGACGCCTGCGGCCGTGGCGGCTCGGACGAAGATGGAGGCGGGACGGGCGTGGAGACCCTCGGCCCAGCCGACGTTGACGCGGCGCTCAGCCATGTGTTGCTGCCCTTCAGTCTTCAGGGTTGTCTAGACCAGTTTCCCATATCGTGAAGCATGCCCGGATCGGACCTTGGTCCTGTCCCGGTGTGTCGTCGGACCGCGGCCTCGATCCGACTTTCGTCCTCCATAGACTGCCCCGCGCCGTTGTCGTACGCGAGCCGTACTCTGGGGCCCATGCAGACCTCGGCGGACCGGCAGGACCGGCACGAGTACCCCGCCCACTGGGAGGCGGACGTGGTGCTGCGCGACGGTGGCACCGCACGCATCCGGCCCATCACCGTTGATGACGCCGACCGCCTGGTCAGCTTCTACGAGCAGGTCTCGGACGAGTCGAAGTACTACCGCTTCTTCGCGCCGTACCCACGTCTGTCCGCCAAGGACGTCCACCGCTTCACGCACCACGACTTTGTGGACCGGGTGGGACTCGCGGCCACCATCGGCGGCGAGTTCATCGCCACCGTACGCTACGACCGCATCGGCGCCGACGGCATGCCCGCCTCCGGTCCGGCCGACGAGGCCGAGGTCGCCTTCCTGGTGCAGGACGCGCACCAGGGCCGCGGGGTCGCCTCCGCGCTGCTGGAGCACATCGCGGCCGTGGCCCGCGAGCGCGGCATCCGACGCTTCGCCGCCGAGGTGCTGCCCGCCAACTCCAAGATGATCAAGGTGTTCACGGACGCCGGCTACACCCAGAAGCGCAGCTTCGAGGACGGTGTCGTCCGCCTGGAGTTCGATCTCGAACCCACCGACCGCTCCCTCGCCGTGCAGCGCGCGCGGGAGCAGCGCGCCGAGGCCCGCTCGGTGCGCCGGCTGCTCGTGCCCGGCTCCGTGGCGGTCGTCGGCGTCGGCCGCGCCCCCGGCGGCGTCGGCCGCGGCGTCCTCGGCAACATCAGGGGCGCCGGCTACGGCGGCCGGCTGCACGCCGTCAACGCGGCCTTCCCCGAGGACCTCAAGGAGGTCGACGGGGTGCCGGCCCACCGCTCCGTGCGGGACATCGAGGAGCCCGTCGACCTCGCCGTCGTCGCCGTACCGGCCGATCATGTGCCGGCGGTGGTCGCGGAGTGCGGTGAGCACGGTGTGCAGGGGCTCGTCGTACTCTCCGCCGGATACGCCGAGAGCGGGCCCGAGGGACGCGAACGGCAGCGCGCGCTCGTGCGCCACGCGCGCGCGTACGGGATGCGGATCATCGGCCCGAACGCCTTCGGGATCATCAACACCGCGGCGGACGTCCGGCTGAACGCCTCCCTGGCCCCGGAGATGCCCCGCGCCGGCCGCATCGGGATGTTCACCCAGTCCGGCGCGATCGGCATCGCCCTGCTGTCCCGGCTGCACCGGCGCGGCGGAGGAGTCACCGGGGTCACGGGCGTGTCCACGTTCGTGTCCGCCGGCAACCGCGCGGACGTCTCCGGAAACGACGTCCTCCAGTACTGGTACGACGACCCCGAGACCGACGTCGTCCTCATGTACCTGGAGTCCATCGGCAACCCCCGCAAGTTCACGCGCCTCGCGCGGCGGACGGCGGCGGCCAAGCCGCTGGTCGTCGTGCAGGGCGTCGGGTCCGCGCCCCAGGGGCACGCGGTGCGGGCGACCCGGCTGCCGCCCGCCACCGTCTCCGCGCTGCTGCGGCAGGCCGGGGTGATCCGGGTCGACACGATCACCGAACTGGTCGACGCGGGGCTGCTGCTCGCGCGCCAGCCGCTGCCCGCCGGGCCGAGGGTGGCGATCCTGGGCAACTCCGAGTCGCTGGGCGTGCTGACGTACGACCGGTGCCTCGCCGAAGGGCTGCGGCCGTCGCTGCCGATGGACCTGACGACCGGGGCGACGGCGCAGGACTTCCACCGGGCGCTGGCGCGGGCCCTGGCGGACGGCACGAACGACGCCGTGGTCGTCACGGCGATCCCCGCGATCGGAGAGGGGCCGCCGAGGGACGCGGAGCTGGCGCAGGCGTTGCGGTCGGCGGCGGCCGCGGTGCCGGGCAAGCCGGTGCTGGTGGTGCATGTGGAACTCGGAGGGCTCGCGGAGGCCTTGTCGGCCGCGGCGAGCACCGCGCCCCAGGTCGCCGCGAAGGCCCCCGGCGCCGAGGACGGTGCCGACTCCCAGCCCCGCCTGGCTTCACGCGCGCGGGGGGACGCCCATCGCCCCACCGGGCGACTGCCCACCGCGGGAGCCGACACACCGCCCGCCGTACCGGTTCCCCCGGAGGGCACCCACCTCATCCCCGCCTACCCCGCCGCCGAACGTGCCGTGCGCGCGCTCGCCGAAGCCGTCCGGTACGGGCAGTGGCGGCGCGAGGCGGCCGAGCCCGGGAAGGTGCCCGAGTACGACGACATCGACGAGAAGAGGGCCGCGCGGCTGATCGGCGAGCTGCTCGCGCGCGGGGAAGGGCTCACCATCTCCGACGGGGAGACCTGCGAGCTGCTCGGCGAGTACGGCATCCCGGTGCGGCGTGCGCTGCCCGCTCCCACCGCCGAAGCAGCAGCCGACGCCGCCCGCGCCCTCGGCTACCCGGTGGCCCTCAAGGCCACCGCCCCGCAGCTCCGACACCGCGCGGACCTCGGCGGCGTACGTCTGGACCTCGCGGACGAGGAGCAACTGCGCCGGGCGTACGCCGAGTTGACCGAGCTGTTCGGCAGGCCGCAGGAGCTGCGGCCGGTGGTGCAGAGCATGGCACCGCGCGGTGTCGACACCGTCGTGCGCGCCGTGATCGACCCGGCGGCCGGGGCCGTGCTCTCCTTCGGGCTCGCCGGGGCAGCGTCACAGCTGCTCGGGGACATGGCGCACCGGCTCGTGCCGGTCACCGACCGGGAGGCGACCTCGCTGGTGCGGTCGATCCGCACGGCACCGCTGCTGTTCGGCTGGCGCGGCTCCACGCCCGTCGACACCCCGGCGCTGGAGGAGCTGCTGCTGCGGGTGTCCCGGCTGGTCGACGATCATCCGGAGGTGGTCGCCGTCACCCTGGAGCCGGTCGTCGTCGCCCCGCACGGCGTGAGCGTCCTCGGCGCGACGGTACGGCTCGCACCGCCGCCCGCGCGTGACGACCTGGGTCCGCGCACGATGCCGGCCTACTGACGGCGACGGGTCGTCCGAGAGCACGTGCGCCGCGGAGCAGGGGGGCTTCCGGTGCGGGCGCGGGTGCGGGATCGTGGTGGGTTCCCGCATCCACCGCGCGGGCGGACGCGGGACCGCAGTGGGTTCTCGCTCCGGGCGGCGGAGCCGTACGCCGAGCACGGACCCGCGCCGCAGAGGCCGGCCGCTCCCGCGTCGGCTGCCGATGACCTGCCGAGCGGCCGCGGGTCCCCGCGACTGGCCCGGACCCCCCTTGCCCACGGATTAGGATGGACGCCATGGCCAAGACCAGTACGACGACCCAGGGGCTGCGTTCGGCGATCGAGCGCAGCGGCTACTACCCGGCCCTCGTGTCCGAGGCGGTGGAGGCCGCCGTGGGCGGCGAGCCGATCCGGTCGTACCTGGTCCACCAGGAGACGACGTTCGACCAGAACGAGGTCCGCCGGCATGTGACGGTGCTGGTCCTCACCGGCAACCGCTTCATCGTCAGCCACACCGACGAGCAGGCCGCCGACAGCACCTCCCCGACGCCGTACGCCACCACCTCCACCGAGTCCGTGAAGCTCGGCCGGATCTCCTCGGTCGTGGTCAGCCGCGTGGTCGCGAACCCGGAGCAGTACACGCCGGGCACCCTGCCCCGTGAGGTCGTGCTCACCATCGGCTGGGGCGCGGTCAGCCGCATCGACCTGGAGCCCGCCGCCTGCGGCGACCCCAACTGCGACGCCGACCACGGCTACACGGGCAGCTCCACGGCGGACGATCTCAGCCTGCGCGTCAGCGAGGCCGGGGACGGCCCGGAGACGGTGCGCCAGGCGCTCACCTTCGCCCAGGCCATCTCGGAGGCGACCGCGGACATCGCCCGCTGATGTCCCAGCTCTCCGCCTGGGACCACCCGGAACCGCTCGCCCTGGACACCGCGCCGCTGCCCGAGTACGGCACCGGCTCTCTCGCCGACCTGCTGCCCACCCTGGCCGCCGGTATGGGCGTCCCGGGCCCGACCGCCACGATCGAGGAACTGACCGCGGCCGACCGGGTCTGTGTCTTCCTGATCGACGGGCTCGGCTGGGAACAGCTGCGGGCCCACACCGACGAGGCCCCCTTCCTGGCCTCGCTGCTCGGCGGCTCGCGCGGCGGCACCGGCCGCCCCCTGACCGCCGGCTATCCGGCGACCACCGCGACCTCCCTGGCCTCCGTCGGCACCGGCCTGCCGCCCGGCGCCCACGGCCTGCCCGGCTACACCGTGCGCGACCCGGCCACCGGCGGGCTGATGAACCAGCTCCGCTGGCAGCCGTACACCGACCCGCGCGCCTGGCAGCCGTACCCCACGGTCTTCCAGCTGGCCCACGCGGCCGGCGTGCACACCGCGCAGGTGACCTCGCCCGCCTTCGAGCACACCCCGCTCACCAAGATCGCACTCAGCGGCGGACGCTTCCACGGCCGGCTGAGCGGCGAGGACCGCATGGACCTCGCGGCCGAGCAACTGGCGGCCGGGGACCGCTCGCTCGTCTACACGTACTACTCCGAGCTGGACGGCGCCGGACACCGCTACGGCGTCGCCTCCGACACCTGGCGCGGCCAGCTGATGTACGTCGACCGGCTCGCCCAGCGCCTCGCCGAGCAACTGCCGCCGCGCAGCGCGCTCTACGTCACCGCCGACCACGGCATGGTCGACGTCCCGTTCGACGACGAGCACCGTATCGACTTCGACACGGACTGGGAGCTGCGCGCCGGGGTCGCCCTGCTGGGCGGCGAGGGCCGGGCACGGCACGTGTACGCGGTGCCGGGCGCCGAGAGCGACGTACTGACCGTCTGGCGCGAGGTGCTCGGCGACCGGTTCTGGGTGGCCTCGCGGGACGAGGCGATCGCGGCGGGCTGGTTCGGGCCGCACATCGACGAACGGGTGTACCCCCGGCTCGGCGACGTGGTCGCGGCCGCGCACGACGACGTCCTGATCATCGCGACCGAGCGGGAGCCGAAGGAGTCGGCGCTGGTCGGCAACCACGGTTCGATGACGCCCGCCGAGCAGCTGGTCCCGCTGCTCGAAGTACGCTCCTGACGCCCCTCCCGTGACTACTCGCCGAAAGGTGCTCAACTCCTCATGCCCGAGCTGGTGTTCTTCTCCGGAACGATGGACTGCGGGAAGTCGACTCTGGCGCTTCAAATTGGGCACAACCGTTCGGCGAGGGGTCTGCAGGGTGTGATCTTCACGCGGGATGACCGCGCCGGCGAGGGTAAGTTGTCGTCGCGTTTGGGCTTGGTCACAGACGCGGTTGAGGCGGCTCCGGGCGTGGACCTGTACGGGTACCTCGTGGAGCAGATGTCGCACGGTGCCAAGGTCGACTACGTGATCATGGACGAGGCTCAGTTCCTCGCGCCGGAGCAGATCGACCAGTTGGCCCGGATCGTGGACGACCTCGGCTTGGACGTCTTCGCGTTCGGCATTACCACGGACTTCCGCACCAAGCTCTTCCCTGGCTCGCAGCGCTTGATCGAACTTGCCGACCGTGTGGAGACGTTGCAGGTCGAGGCGATGTGCTGGTGCGGTGCACGAGCCACCCACAATGCGCGCACCCTGGCTGGGGAGATGGTGGTCGAGGGTGAGCAGGTGGTGGTGGGGGATGTGACCGGCTCGGCTGCGGAGGTGGGGTATGAGGTGCTGTGCCGGCGACATCACCGCAGGCGGATGACGAGCGCCACCGCCCGTGCAGGGGCGTTGTCGCCGGACGTATTGCCGGTCGCCTCCGCCTGATGTTCTGTTGGAGGGACGTCGGTGGACACCTTCTCGGTCGTGCTGGTCATGGTTGTTGCCGTGTGGCGCGTATGTGGTGGAGTTCCGGTTCAAGGTGGAGCCGCTGAGACAGCACTACGTCGCTGATCTGGCATACATGCAGGTCGGGGAGGGTCTGACTCTTCGGAGTCGGGCCCGGTGTGCTTTCCCGTGCTGGGTTTCGGCTCCTGCGGCGCGTAGCGAGGCGTAGCGCGTGTTCTGGTTTCGGCGGGCCAGGGCGGCGTTCGCCTTCGGCGGCGCCGGCACGAACACGTAGTCGGCGACGGGGACGACGGTCGCGGTGAGGGCCAGAGCGCGCAGCGCGAGCGGCAGGTTCGCCGTAGCCGGGCCGATCACGCGAACACGAGGGTGATCGTGGTGTAGACGGTCAGTCAGGTGATCAGCGGGCGGCGGTGCAGGGACGGGACGGCCGGGCCGGGCGCGTGGGTGGTCATGGGGCGTTCTCCGGTACTGACGAGAAGGGCACGCGCCGCCGGTTCAGGCGGCCCGGGCGACATGGCCGGCGGCGAAGATCTGCGCCTCGCGAGCCACGAGGGTGCCGGGGTGTTCGGCAGTGGCGATGTCGGACTTGTGGACGGCTTCCGGGCCGGCGTCGTTCGGGCTCCGGCCGCCGACCCCGGCGAAGTAGCCGAGGCGGTTGAGGTCGTTCTCGCTGCCGGTGGTCGAGCCCCGACTGGGCAGCGGGCCGAGGTCGACCCAGTGCATACCGTGCTGGGCGGCCAGGGTGGCGAAGGAGCCCAGCGTGAAGGACTTGTCGTCGGAGTTGGTGAATTCGGCGACAACCTTCCCGGCCCACGACTGGACGGCCCGGCGCCTGGGGCCGGCTTCGGCGAAGGTGTGGAAGGCGGCCGAGGTGGTGCCCATGTATGTGGGCGAGCCGAAGATGATCGCGTCCGCAGCACCGAGCCGGGCCCACTGCTCGTCCGTGATCGCGTCGACCGGGAAGGACACGGCCTCGGCACTGGTGGAGGCGACGCCGCGGGCGACCGCTTCGGCGAGCACGGCGGTGTGGCCGTAACCGGAGTGGAAGGCGATGACGACGCTGGGGCGGCGGTCCGGCGCCCACGGCCTTGTGTGGCGCCATCGCCAGCCATGGTGCCGGCGGTCCGAACGGTGTGGCGACATCTGGCCTGTTTGGCCGTCCAATGTACGGGAACGCCACCAGACCCGGCCCGACTGTGCTGCCACAGGAAGCGGAACCCGGTCGACGGGCCGGATTAGAGGCCTTGGGTCTCGTATAGGGGTGGCTGAAAATCCGCCTTTCTGTATCCCGGAGGTGTTCGGCTGACCTCGCGAGAACGGGGCCGAAACGACACGACGGATGCCTTTCGTAGGCGATTTCAGGACGCGTAGGGGTCCGATGTAGGGGTACTGGACGCCGGGGGGCTCTGCTAGACATGAAGCTAACGGAACGCGTGTGCGTGGGCGGCTGAAGTGTTCGGGCCTGATGAACTGTCGTGCTGCTCCCGGACAAGAACACGGAGTTTTCAGACCTTTGATCGACAACCAGAATGCCGACGCCTGGATCCGCCGCTATCAAGCCGCGGACGATGCTGCGATCAGGCTTGTCTGCCTGCCGCACGCCGGCGGATCCGCCTCCTTCTACTTCCCCATGGCCCAGGCACTGGCCCCCGCGGTGGACGTCCTCTCCGTGCAGTACCCCGGACGCCAGGACCGCCGGCACGAGCCCGGCATCACCGACATCGGCGTCTACGCGGACGCCCTGACCAGCGCACTCCTGCCCTGGGTGGACCGCCCGCTGGCCCTCTTCGGCCACAGCATGGGCGCCGTCCTCGCCTTCGAGGTGACGCGCCGTCTCGAACGCGACCACGGCATCGACCCGGTCCGCATCTTCGCCTCGGGCCGGCGCTCGCCCTCCAGTCACCGCCCCGAGACCGTGCACCTGCGTGACGACGACGGCATCGTCGCCGAAATGCGCGAACTCAGCGGGACCGACGCCGCCATTCTCGGCGACGAGGACATCCTCCGCATGGTGCTTCCCGCCATCCGGAGCGACTACACGGCCATCGAGAATTACCGCGCCGCTCCCGAGCACACGGTGAATGCCCCGGTCACGGTGCTGACCGGCGAATCCGACCCGCGTACCAGCCGCGTGGAAGCGGAATCCTGGGAAGGGCACACTCTCGGCGGATTGGACCTCCATAGTTTCCCTGGAGGACACTTCTTTCTCACCAAGCAACAGGCGCAGGTGCTGAAGATCGTTTCCGAAGAGCTCGCAGCGGCCGCCCGGAAGGGCTGAGCCGGCCGCCGGGCAGGGCCGCATGACCAGCGGCTCTGCCCGGCCGGCGTGAGGAACGCAGGACCCGTGCGCAGGGCGCATATCCGTACATTCCCGGGGAAGGGAACGCAGTCGTGACAAGGCTCGTCGAGCGTGAGAAGCAGTGGGAGACGCTGAACGACCTGCTCGGGAGCGCCCGCGGGGGCCGCGGCCGCGTCGCCGTCATCAGTGGGCCGATCGCCGCTGGCAAGACGGTCCTGCTCGAACGTTTCACCGAGGAGGCCATCTCCTTGGGAGCGCTGGTCCTGGAGGCCGCCGGATACCGTGCCGAGCGCTACCTCTTCTTCGGCATCCTGCGCCGCATCCTCGACGGCGCCGCCCCCCTCGACCCCGCCGTCCACGCCGAGGCCACCGCCCTCCTCGACGGCGTCGCCGCCCAGGCCATGGACCCCGGCGACACCGCGGCCGCCGTCGAGGTCGGCATGCGCGTCCTGCCGCACGTCTGCGCCTCCCTCCTCCGCGTCGCCCGCGACCGCACCGTCGTCATCGCCGTCGACGACGTCCACCATGGCGACGAGCTCTCCCGCGCCTTCCTGCTCTGCCTGGCCCGGCGCATCCGGCAGTCCGGCGTCCTGATGGTCCTCACCGAGGGCGTCCGTCTGCTGCCCGCCCAGCTCGACTTCCACGCCGAACTGCGCCGCCAGCCCCACTGCACCGCCATCAGCCTGCCGCTGCTCTCCGCGGACGGCACCGCGCGCATCCTGTCCGGCCCCTTCTCCACGGCCGCCGCAGGACGGCTCGCCGCAGACTGCCACGACACCACCGGCGGAAACCCCCTCCTGGTCAAGGCACTCCTGGAGGACGGCCTCGCCGCCCTCGGCGACAGCGAGCCCTTCCAGCAGCTCGCCCCAGCCGAGACCTTCGAACGCGCCGTCCTGGACTGCCTGCACCGCGGCGACCCCGACATGCTGGCCGTCGCCCGCGGCATCGCCGTCCTCGGCGCCGCCGCCCCCACGTCCCTCGTGGCCCGCATCACCGACGTCCACGTCCGCGCTGTCGAACTCGCCGTCCAGGACCTCACCCGCTGCGGCCTCCTGCGCGACGGCGCCTTCCGCATGACCGCCACCCGCGCCGCGGTCCTGGCCGCGGCCCCGCCCGGAGCGCTGTCCGCGCTCCACCAGCGTGCCGCCCGCCTCCTGCACGAGGAGGGCGCCGCCGCCCTCGACATAGCCCGCCACCTCGTCGCCACCCGCAAGCCGGCCGAGGAATGGGCGATCCCCGTCCTGCAGGAAGCGGCCGAGTACGCCCTCGTCGAGGACGACCCCCAGTTCGCCCTGAGCTGCGGCGAACTCGCCGTCGACTCCTGCCCCGAAGGCTCGCGCCGCACCGCCCTGAAGTCCCGCCTCGTCAGCATCGTCTGGCGCAGCAGCCCCGTCGCCGCCGAAGGACACCTGCGCCAGCTGTCCCGGGAGTTCTCTGCCGGCCGCCTCAGCGACCGCGACCTGCTGCATGCCGTGTCCTGCCTCGCCTGGATGGGCGAGGCCCGCCCGGCCGCTGAGGCCGTACGCCGCCTGCAGACGGCCGTGCAACAGGCCGAGGAAGCCGGGCAGCCCTTCGCCTACGCCCCCGCCACCCTCGCCGCTGCGCAGAGCTGGCTCTCCCTGGTCAGCCCCCCGGTCCGTGAGACGTTCACCGCCGACGGACCCGGCCTCACCGCCCGGCCCGCGCCCGCCGCCCTCGGCACCGCCGCCCCCTACGACATGCCCGAGGACGCCCACCTGCCCGCCGCAGAGGCCCTGCGCACCGCCCTGCGCGGCGGCCCGGGCGACACGGCCGTCGCCGAGGCCACCCGGGTGCTGCAGCGCTACCACCTCAGCGACTGCACCCTCACCCCCCTCGTCCTGGCCGTTCTGGCCCTGGTCTACGCGGGTCGCCTCGACCTCGCTCTCACCTGGACCGACCGGCTCCTCGCCGAGTGCTCCGCCCGCAACGCCCCGGCCTGGCAGGCCGCCCTCGGCGTCGTCCGGGCCGAAGTCGCCCTCCGCCAGGGCGACCTGCCCGGCGCGGCCGCCCAGGCCCGGCAGGCCATGTCGCTGATCTCCACGCAGTGCTGGGGCGCCGGAATCGCCCTGCCCCTCGCCGTCCTCATCGAGGCCGAGACCCAGATGGGCAACCTCGCCGAAGCGATGGCCCTGCTCGAACAGCCCGTTCCCGAACTGATGCTGGAGACGCAGCTCGGCCTGCACTACCTCCGCGCCCGGGGCCGCTGCCACCTCGCCACCGGCCGCTATCACGCCGCGCTGCGAGACTTCCTCACCTGCGGTGAACTCATGCAGGCCTGGGGCATGGACGCCGCCGAGCTGGCCCCCTGGCGGCTGGACGCCGCCGAGGCCTGGCTCGCCATCGGCAACGTGGCCCGTGCCCGCGAGTACGTCGAGCAGCACGAGCAGCGCGAGGCCGGCCCCTCCGGCGTCCAGCCGCGCGGACACCTGCTGTATGCGCTCGCCCGGACCAGCGGCGACCTCGCGTACCGGCTGAAGCGGCTCACCGAAGCCGTCGAACTCCTCGAACAGGGCGAGGACCGGCTCCAACTCGCCCGGGCCCTGGGCGAACTGGGCAGCGCCCACCGCGCCGCCGGGGACTACAACCGGGCCCGGATGTTCGTCCGCAAGGCCTGGCACGTCGCCAAGTCCTGCGGGGCGCAGCCCCTGTGTCAACAGTTCACCCGCGGCCAGGACGACGGGGAGCCCGTCACCACCGGGCGCGAGGCGGAACCGCCCCGGGAGGCGGAGGTGCTCTCCGAGGCGGAGGCCCGGGTGGCCCTGCTCGCCGTCCGCGGCCACACCAACCGGGAGATCGCCACTAAGCTGTACGTCACCGTCTCCACGGTCGAGCAGCACCTGACCCGGATCTACCGCAAGCTGAAGGTCAAGCGGCGCCGGGACCTGCCGGCCCGGCTGTGGGACCTGCGGCTGCCGGAGATCGCCTGAGCCTGGCGGCCCGGCCGGAGCGCGGGGCCCGGGCCGGAGGTTCCCCGGCGGAAGGCGTCCCGGCAGAAGGGGCGCCGGTCCGAGGCCGTCAGGACAGCAGGCCCCGCTCCAGGGCCGTGATCACCGCCGCCGTGCGGTCCGACACCGACAGCTTCTTGAACGCCCGCAGCAGATGCGTCTTCACCGTCGCCTCGCTGATGAACAGCCGCCGACCGATGTCCGCGTTGGTCAGGCCCTGCCGGACCAGCTGCAGCACGTCCCGCTCCCGCTCCGACAGCACCGGCGCCTCCACCACCCGTGCCCGGAACAGCTTCGGCGCCAGCGACGGCGTCAGCACCGTCTCGCCGCGCGCCGCCGCCTTCACCGCGTGCACCAGCTCCTCGCGGGAACTGCCCTTGAGCAGGTACCCGGCCGCACCGGCCTCCACCGCCCGCAGGATGTCCGCGTCGTCCTCGTACGTAGTGACGATGACGACCTTGGTCCCCGGTGACTCCCGCAGGATGTGGCCCGTCGCCGTCACCCCGTCCATCGCACCCATCCGCAGGTCCAGCAGGACGATGCCCGGCCGCAGCCGCGCCGCCAGGAGCACTGCCTCCTCGCCCGAACCCGCCTGCCCCACGACCCTGATGCCCTCGTCCAGCTCCAGCATCGCCGACAGGCCCTCCCGGACCACCGGATGGTCGTCGACCAGCAACACCCCGATCGGCCCGCGCTCACTCACCGGCCGACTCCTGTCCCACCGGGCCCAGCGGCACCAGCACCTCGATGACCGTGCCCGTACCCGGGCCGCTGCTGACCTCTGCCATTCCGCCGATCTCCTCCACCCGGGCGCGCATCCCGCGCAGCCCGAAGCCGCTCTGCCCGCCGTCGCCCTCCGCGTCCCGCGGGGCGTCCGGCGAGGTGTCCACCGCGAAGCCGGGGCCGTCGTCGCGGACCACGAGCCGTACCGCGTCCGGCGCGTACGCCACCAGCACCTCCACCCTACGGGCGCCCCGCGCGTGCTTGCGCACATTGGCGAACGCCTCCTGTGCGGAGCGCAGCAGCACGACGCTCACCGCCATCGGCAGCGGCTGCTCCTCGCCCCGCGCCGTGCACCGCACCACCAGACCCGTCTCCTCCTGGAGCAGGTCCGCCTGCCGGCGTACGGCCTGCACCAGCGAACTCTCCCGCAGCGGCGGCGGAGTCAGCGCCGAGACGAAACCACGGGCCTCCGCCAGACTGTCCTGGGCGACCCGCCCGGCCAGCCCGAGCCGGCTGCGGGCCCGCTCCGGATGGGCGACCACGTCCGAGTCGGCGGCCTGCACCAGCCCGATGATGCTGGTCAGGCTCTGCGCCAGCGTGTCGTGGATCTCCCGGGCGAGCCGCTCCCGCTCCGCGGAGATCCCCGCCTGGTGCGACAGCCGCGCCTCCCGCTCACGGCTGCGCCGCAACTCGCCGATCAGCGCCGCCCGGTCGGCGCTCTGCCGCACCACCCGTGTGATCCACAGCCCGAGCAGCACCGACAGCGCGATCCCGAGCAGCGAGATCGGCAGCACCGACAGGATGTGCGGATCGAACTCCCCGCCCCGCAGCCACACCACCGTCACCGGCCACACGTTCGCCAACACCACCAGCACGATCGCGGGCGGCGTCGACAGGCTCATCATCAGCATCGGCACGACCGCGAACAGCGCGAAGGAAGCCGCCAGATCGAGCAGACCGGCCGTGGCGAACAGCACGAACAGCCCGACGGAGAACACGACGCTCCGCCGGTCCTTCGACCGGTTCATCATCAGCCGCCGCCCCAGCCCCGCGTACCAGGGCACCATCAGGGTCAGCGCACCGACGGACAGCGCGCGGTGGGCCTGGCTCTCGACGGAGGTGAAGAGCAGAATGACGGTGACGAGGTACGAGATCGCGAAATAGCCGTCCCACAGGCCGAACCAGCGGCTCCCGGAATCGGGGCCGTAGTCCGCGGCCGTCCGCGGGTCCGGCCCCTCACCCTTCGGCCCTGCCTGCGTCTCCTCGGGGTGTATGTGCACGGCACCAGTCCTACCACGCCCCCGCACGTGTCCGTCGATCGGTGGACAGCCGGTCCCACCGATCGGCCGTCCCGCCGCCCGCAACGCCCCGCCTACCGTGGAAACCAGGAAGGAACGACGGACTTCGAGGACAGCGGAAAGGGCGGGTTCGGGCACGTGGGCCAGTTCACGACGGCACTCATCACCTGCGGGTCGATCCTGGGTGTCATCCTTGCGACCGACTCCGGCAACCGGCGGATCACCGCCGTGAGGACCGCCGCCCCCACACTGGTGGCCGTCCTCGCCGTCGCCGTCTGCGTGGACTCCTTCCCGACGTCGGGCAACGACATGTCGCTGCACCTCGCCGGGATCGGAATCGGGGCGATCTGCGGCCTCGTCGCAAGCTCCCTGCTCGGCGCCCACAGCGACCAGGCCGGGGACATCCGCAGCACCGGCGGACCCGGACACGCGGCGGTCTGGATCCTGGTGTGCGCGGGCCAGATCCTCTTCGCCTACGGGTGCGAGCACTGGTTCGCCGCACGCATGACCCGGTTCACCACCGACTACCAGCTCAGCGGCAGCAACGTCCTCATCAGCGCGCTCGCCCTGATGTCGCTGTCGATGGTGACGGCCCGCACCGCGGTGCTGCAGTCCCGGCTGCGCGCCGTCCGAGCCGCGACCGCCCCCGCCCCCGTCGCCGCAGCAGCGACCGACGACGACACCGATGCCGATGCCGGCCGCGCTCACCGGCGACAGCGCGGCACGCGTTGACGGCGACGATCCACGACCGCTCAGGAACAAGGGTGAAGCAGTGCTAGACAACCAAGAACTGAGGCTCCGTCCGCCTCGCCACCGCGTCGAGAGCCGCGCCATCGGCTGGTGGACCCTCCAGTCGTCCCTCTTCGCCCTGCCGCTGCCACTCGTCTTCGGCGTGCTCTGGCTCACCATCGCACCGGCCCGCTTCGTCTTCGGCCCGCTCTTCCTCGTCGCCCTCGTCCCCGGCCTCCTCTACATGGGTGTCATGCCGATGTGGCGCTACCGGGTCCACCGCTGGGAGGCGACCGACGAGGCCGTCTACGCCGCCTCCGGCTGGCTCTGGCAGCGCTGGCGGGTCGTCCCCCTCTCCCGCGTCCAGACCGTCGACATGCTCCGAGGCCCGCTCCAGCAACTGTTCAAGCTTTCCGGGATCACCGTCACCAGCGCCTCCTCCGCAGGCGCCGTGAAGATCAAGGGGCTCGACCACCGGACCGCCACCGAACTCGTGGAACACCTGACCCGGTCCACCCAGGCCGTACCCGGAGACGCCACATGAGCCTCGACAGCACGGCGCCGCACATCACCGGGGGGACCTCGGACGGCACCTGGGGACGCCTCAACCCCCGCCTGATCCTCGTCAACCTGAGCGTGGTGGTCGCTCCCTTGGCCACCTTCGGCGCCACCACCGCCCTCAGCGGCGGCAAGGTCACCCTCCAGGTCCTGATCACCTGCGCCTCGTTCCTCATCACCTGCCTCGTCATCGCCGGCATCAGCCTGATGCGGTACTTCACCACCCGCTACCGGATCACCGGCGACCGCGTGGAACTCCACAAGGGGTACTTCTTCCGCAGCGAGCGCTCCGTCCCCGTCGACCGCATCCGCAGCGTCGACCTGACCGCCAACCCCCTCCACCGGATCTTCGGCCTCACCTCCCTGAAGGTCGCCACCGGCCACCAGGGCTCCGCCTCCGGCGGCCTGTCCCTGGACGGCCTCGCCCTCCACGACGCCACCGCGCTCCACCGGCAACTCAGCGAACTCCGCCAGGCCCGCCACGGCCTGGCCCCCGCCGACCCCGGCACCGACACCACCGTCGCCGAACTCGACTGGGCCTGGCTGCGCTACGCCCCCCTGACCCTCTGGGGCGTCGGCGGCGTCTTCATCGCCGTCGGAAGCGTCTACCGCACCCTGCACGAGATGAAGATCGACCCGCTGGAACTCGGCATCGTCAAGGACATCGAGGCACACTTCGGCTCAGTACCCCTCTGGTACGGCATCCTCGTCACCCTGCTGGTCCTCATCCTCATGGGCGTCGTCGGCTCCACCGCCACCTTCATCGAGGGCTGGAGCGGCTACCGCCTCGACCGCGACGAACCGGGCATGCTCCGCGTCCGCCGCGGCCTGCTCATCACGCGCTCGGTCAGCATCGAGGAACAGCGCCTGCGCGGCGTCGAGGTCGCCGAACCCCTGCTGCTGCGCTGGGCCCGTGGCGCCCGGGTCAAGGCCGTCGCCAGCGGCCTCGGCGACGAGGACGAGAACAGCAGCCGCAGCCGCCTCACCCCGCCCGTCCCCGTCGCCCTGGCCCGCGAGATCGCCGCCGACGTCCTCGACGAGACCGTCTCCCCGACGACCGCCGCCGATCTCGCCGCCCACCCCCGGACCGCCCTGCGGCGCAGGATCAACCGCGCTCTGATCTGGGCCGCCCTGCTCGCCGCCCCGTTCATCGGCCTCGGCCTGTGGCTCACCCCGGTCCTCGTCCACACCGGCTGGATCACCGGCGTCATCCTGTTCCTGATCGGCACCGCCTTCGCCCACGACGCCTACCGCAGCCTCGGCCACGCCCTGCACGGCCCCTACCTCGTCACCCGGGCCGGCACCTTCACCCGCCGCACCGTCGCCTTCCAGCGCGACGGCATCATCGGCTGGTCGATCACCCGGTCCGCCTTCCAGCGCCGCGCCGGACTGCTCACCCTGGGTGCCGCTACCGCCGTGGGCAACGGCGTCTACAAGGTCCGCGATGTAGGGGTCTCCGACGGCCTCGCCCTCGCCGAGGAGGCCACCCCCGGCCTGCTGGCGCCGTTCATCGAACGCCGCCCCTAGACCAACTGGCGAACCCCCGGGAGGAGGCGCGGTCCCCGCGACCGCCCCTCCTCTGTTTTCCCCTTTCCCCGTCCGTAATTTATTCTTCGGAGTTCTTGCAATTTTCCGCGTGCCGGGAGCATCATGATTCGGTTGCGCCCGTAGAGGTATCCAAAACCCCTGTAAAGGCCCCCGCATAGGGGCCCCTAGGGGAGCGACAGGGGTTTCTGGGGCGACTCCTCCGTGCCAGGGTCATCACTGGTCTCAGGTTTCTGTGCACGGAGTGATGGAGCGCACGATGTTGAACGATTCCCAGGATTTCGCAGCCGAAATCGACGGCGCCTCCCATTCGGGCGGAACCCAGGGTGAAACCGACAGCATCAGTGCCGCCGACCTCCGGGAAGACTGGCGCCAGCGGCTCGCCGGACTGACCTCGGGCGAACAGCACACCGAGCTCCTCGACTGGGTCTCCTCGCTGGTCACCGCCGCCCTGCGCGACTCCGCGCCCGCCACCCTCGACCCGCATCGCTCCTTCCTCGACCTCGGCTTCGACTCGCTCGCCGCCGTCGACCTGCACGCCCGGCTTGTCGCCGGAACGGGCCTGCGCCTGCCCGTCACACTGGCCTTCGACCACCCCACCCCGGACCACCTCGCCCGCCGGATCCACACGCAACTGCTGGGACTGACCGCCCCCGCCGAGGCCCCCGTCACCGCCGCGATCAACAGCGATGAACCGATAGCCATCGTCGGCATCGGCTGCCGATTCCCCGGCGGCGTGCATTCCCCCGAAGCGCTCTGGGAACTCTGCGCCGACGGCGCCGACGCCATTTCTGAATTCCCCACCGGACGCGGCTGGAACCTCGACTCCCTGTACGACACCGACCCCGACCAGTCCGGCACCACGTACACCCGCGAAGGCGGATTCCTCCACGACGCCGACGAATTCGACGCCGCGTTCTTCGGGATATCCCCGCGCGAGGCCCTCGCCATGGACCCGCAGCAGCGCCTGCTGCTGGAGACCTCCTGGGAAGCCTTCGACCGGGCCGGCCTCGACCCCGCCGGACTCCGCGGCGGCCAGGTCGGCGTATTCGTCGGCGCCGAGACGCAGGAATACGGCCCCCGCCTCGAAGACGCCGCGGACGGCTTCGAGGGCTACCTCGTCACCGGCAACGCCGCCAGCGTCGCCTCCGGCCGCATCGCCTACACCTTCGGCTTCGAAGGCCCCACGGTCACCGTCGACACGGCCTGCTCCTCCTCGCTCGCCGCCCTGCACCTCGCCGTCCAGGCCCTGCGCACCGGCGAATGCTCCCTGGCCCTCGCCGGCGGCGTCGCCGTCATGGCGAGCCCCGGCTCCTTCGTCTCCTTCAGCCGCCAGCGCGGTCTCGCCCCGGACGGCCGCTGCAAGCCCTTCGCGGCCGCCGCCGACGGCACCGCGTGGGGCGAGGGCGTCGGCATGCTGGTCGTCGAACGCCTCTCCGATGCCCGCCGCAACGGCCACCAGGTCCTGGCCGTCGTCCGCGGCACCGCGATCAACCAGGACGGCGCCAGCAACGGCCTGACCGCCCCCAGCGGCCCCGCCCAGCAGCGCGTCATCCGTCAGGCCCTCGCCAACGCCGGACTGACCGCCGCCGACGTGGACGTCGTCGAAGCGCACGGTACGGGTACGCGACTGGGCGACCCGATCGAGGCCCAGGCGCTGCTGGCCACGTACGGGCAGGACCGCGCGGGGGACCGGCCGCTGTGGCTCGGCTCGCTGAAGTCGAACATCGGCCACACCCAGGCCGCCGCGGGTGTCGCCGGCGTCATCAAGATGGTCATGGCGATGCGGCACAGGGTGCTGCCCAAGACCCTGCACGTCGACGAGCCGACCCCGCACGTCGACTGGGAGGCCGGAGCCGTCTCCCTGCTGACCGAGGCCGTGGACTGGCCGGCCTCGCCCGACGCCCCGCGCCGGGCGGGCGTCTCGTCGTTCGGCATGAGCGGCACCAACGCCCACGCCATCATCGAGGAGCCGGAGGCCGCGACAACAAGCGCGCCGCAGGACGACTCCGCCGCCGGGCAGGAGGCGGCGCAGCTGCCCGGCCCGCTGCCCTTGGCCCTGTCCGCCAAGAACCCCGAGGCCCTGCGCGCCGCGGCCCGCCGCCTCGGCGACTGGATCGACACCCACCCCGACGCCGCTCCCCTCGACCTCGGCCACTCCCTCGCCACCACCCGAGGCCGCTTCGACCACCGCGCCGTCGTCCTCGGCGACGACCGCACCGCCCTCCAGCACGCCCTGCGCGCCCTCGCCCACGGAACCGATGCACCCGCCGTCGTCCACGGCACCCCGGCCACCGGCCGCTCCGCCGTCCTCTTCACCGGCCAGGGCAGCCAACGCCTCGGCATGGGCCGCGAACTGTACCTGTCCCACCCGGTGTTCGCGGACGCCCTCGACAACGCCGCCTGGTACCTGGACGAGCAGCTCGAACTCCCGCTGCTCGACGTCCTGTTCGCCGCCGAAGGCACCCCCGCTGCAGCCCTCCTGCACGAGACCGCCTACACCCAGCCCGCCCTCTTCGCGATCGAGGTGGCGCTGTTCCGCCTCGTCGAGTCCTGGGGACTGCGGCCGTCGCTCGTCGCCGGTCACTCCGTCGGCGAGATCGCTGCCGCGCACGTCGCGGGCGTCTTCTCGCTGGAGGACGCGTGCGCGCTGGTGGCTGCGCGCGGCCGCCTGATGCAGGCGCTGCCGGGTGGTGGCGTGATGATCGCCGTCCAGGCGTCGGAGGACGAGGTCCTGCCGCTCCTGACGGCGGACCGGCTCAGCGTCGCCGCCGTCAACGGACCACAGGCCGTCGTGATCGCCGGCGACGAGGACGCGGCCGTCGCCGTCGCCGAGGCCTTCGAGGCCCAGGGCCGCAAGACCAAACGCCTCACCGTCAGCCACGCCTTCCACTCCCCGCACATGGACGGCATGCTCGACGAGTTCCGCCGCGTCGCGCAGGTCCTGGAGTACGGCACCCCCACCCTGCCCGTCGTCTCCCTCCTCACCGGCACCACGGCCACCGCTGCCGAACTGGCCGACCCCGAGCACTGGGTCCGGCACGTCCGCGACGGCGTCCGCTTCCTCGACGGCGTCCGCACGATGCGGGCCCGTGGCGCCGACTCCTTCCTTGAACTCGGCCCCGACCCCGTCCTCACGGCCATGGCCCAGGACTGTCTCCCCGCCTCCACCGACACCCGGGACACCACGGCGGTGGCACCCGTCTTTGCCGCCGGACTGCGCTCGGGCCGTCCCGAGGCCGCCACCCTGCTCGACGCCGTCGCCCGGATGTTCGTCCAGGGCGCGGACGTGGACTGGTCCGCCTTCTACGCCGGTACGGGCGCGCAGCGGGTGGAGCTGCCGACGTACCCCTTCCAGCGTCGGCGGTACTGGATGAACGCCCGCCCCGAGGCCGCCGGGCAGACCGCCGCCGGGCCGCGCGGGACGGACCCCGCCGACAGCGAGTTCTGGGACGCCGTCGAGCACGAGGACGTGGCCGCGCTGGCCGCCGCCCTCGAATTGGACACGGACGGCGACCAGCCCCTGAGCGAGGTGGTACCGGCCTTGTCGGCGTGGCGCCGCCGGGTACGGACCCAGTCCGAGGTGGATGGCTGGCGTTATCGGGTGTCGTGGAAGCCGCTGACGGCGGTGTCTGCCGGTGTGTTGGATGGTGAGTGGCTGGTCGTGGTGCCGGCTGCGGGTGTGGATGACTCGGCTGTGGTGGAGGCGCTGGCTGGGTGTGGCGCTGGGGTGCGCCGGGTTGTGGTGGAGCCGGGTACGGATCGTGCGGGGCTGGCCGATCTGCTGGCTGGTGCTGGTGCTGGTGCTGGTGCCGGTTCGGTGGCTGGTGTGGTGTCGTTGCTGGCGTTGGATGAGGCTGCGGGTGTTCTGCCGACGGCTGCCCTGGTCCAGGCGCTGGGTGACGTCCGGGTGACTGCGCCGTTGTGGTGTGTGACCCGTGGTGCGGTGAGTGTGGGTCGTTCGGACACGTTGGTGTCTGCGGTTCAGGCGCAGGTGTGGGGTCTGGGTCGGGTGGCGGCTCTGGAGGTTCCGGAGCGTTGGGGTGGTCTGGTCGATCTGCCGGAGGTGTGGGACGAGCGGGCCATGGGCCGGCTGGTTGCGGTCCTGGGTGGGGTCGAGGACCAGGTGGCTGTGCGGTCTTCTGGTGTGTTCGGTCGTCGTCTGGTGCGCGCGGCCCGGGCCGAGGGTTCCTGGTCTCCGTCGGGGACGGTTCTGGTGACC
>NZ_KQ948242.1:28935-33023 GCF_001514035.1 Streptomyces yokosukanensis
CACGCCCGAACGCTTCGAGAGTGTGTTGCGGGCGAAGGCCACCTCCGCGCTCAATCTCCACGAGCTGACCCTTGAGCTGGGCATCGAGCTCGATGCCTTCGTGCTCTTCTCTTCCATGAGTGGCACGATCGGTTCGGCCGGTCAGGGTAACTACGCTGCGGCGAATGCTTACTTGGACGCGCTTGCCGAGCAGCGGCGGGCCGCCGGGCTGGCCGCGACCTCGCTCGCGTGGGGCCCGTGGGCCGAGGGCGGCATGGCCGCCGACGAGGCCCTCGAAGCCCGGATGCGGCGCGAGGGCGTACCGCCGATGGCGCCCGACTCGGCAATCGCCGCTCTGGTGCAGGCCGTTGGCGCTGCCGAAGCCGCCCTGACCGTCGCGGACATCGACTGGGAGCGCTTCTCCGCCGTCGTGGCGGCCGTCCGCCCCAACCCCTCAGTCGCCGACTTCACGCACCGACCCGCTGCCGCCGTCACCGGTCACGGAACCGTGGTCACGGGCGCCGACGTCGCCGGAGGGGCGTTCGCGAAACTGGCCGCGCTGCCCCGGGCCGAGCAGGTACGAGAGCTGCTCGGCCTGGTCCGTACGCAGGTAGCCGCGGTCCTCGGGCACGACGGTGCGGAGGCGGTGGGCGCGGAGCGCGCCTTCAAGGAGCTCGGCTTCGACTCCCTGTCCGCCGTCGACCTCCGCAACCGACTCGGCGCGGCCACCGCGCTCCAACTCCCCACCACCCTCGTCTACGACTACCCCACGGCCTCGGCCCTCGCGGAGTACCTGCGCGGGGAACTGATGGGCACCGCTCCCGAGACCGACGCTCCCTCGGACCGTGCCGTCGCCGCCGACGAGGACCCGATCGCCATCGTGGCCATGAGCTGCCGCTTCCCCGGCGGCGTGCGGACGCCGGAGCAGCTCTGGCGGCTCCTCTCGGAAGGCACCGACGCCGTCGGCGAGTTCCCCGCCGACCGCGGCTGGGACCTGGACCGGCTCTACGCGGCGGACCCGGAGCAGCCCGGGACCTCGTACACCCGCGAAGGCGGATTCCTCTACGACGTAGCGGACTTCGACGCCGACTTCTTCGGGATCTCGCCCCGCGAGGCCCTCGCCATGGACCCGCAGCAGCGCCTGCTGCTGGAGACCACCTGGGAGACCTTCGAGCGGGCCGGTATCGACCCCGCCGTGCTCAAGGGCAGCCGGGCCGGCGTCTTCGTCGGCACCAACGGTCAGGACTACCTCTCCCTGGTCGCGGGCGATACCGAGGGCCTGGAAGGGCACGTCGGTACCGGCAACGCGGCGAGCGTCGTCTCCGGCCGCATCTCGTACGTCTTCGGTCTCGAAGGCCCGGCGATCACGGTCGACACGGCCTGCTCGTCCTCGCTGGTCGCCCTGCACCTGGCCGTTCAGGCCCTGCGCCAGGGCGAGTGCACCCTGGCGCTGGCCGGTGGTGTGACGGTCATGTCCACCCCGGATGCGTTCGTCGACTTCAGTCGTCAGCGCGGTCTGGCGGAGGACGGTCGGATCAAGGCCTTCGCCGCATCGGCGGATGGTACGGGTTGGGGTGAGGGTGTCGGCATGCTGCTCGTGGAGCGGTTGTCGGACGCTCGGCGCAACGGTCATCCGGTCCTCGCTGTGGTGCGGGGTTCGGCGATCAACCAGGACGGTGCCAGCAATGGTCTGACTGCCCCGAACGGCCCCTCGCAGCAGAGGGTCATCCGGCAGGCGCTGGCCAGCGCGGGCTTGACGGCCGCCGACGTGGACGCGGTCGAGGCGCACGGTACGGGTACGCGGCTGGGCGACCCGATCGAGGCGCAGGCGCTGCTGGCGACGTACGGTCAGGAGCGTCCGGACGGGCGGCCGCTGCTGCTGGGGTCCATCAAGTCGAACATCGGTCACACGCAGGCCGCCGCGGGTGTGGCCGGTGTGATCAAGATGGTGCTGGCCATGCAGCACGGGGTGCTCCCGCAGACCCTGCACGTCGACGAGCCGACCCCGCACGTTGCCTGGTCGACGGGTGAGGTCGAGCTGCTGACCGAGCAGCGCGACTGGCCCGGGACGGATCGCCCGCGACGGGCCGGTGTGTCCTCCTTCGGCCTGAGCGGCACGAACGCCCACACGATCATCGAGGAGGCTCCGCAACTCGACATAGAGGCGCCGGCAGCCGGTCATCGGACCGGGACGGGGACCGCAGCCTCCGTCCTGCCCTTCGTCGTCAGCGGCAAGGGAACGGACGCGCTGCACGCCCAGGCCGAACAGCTCGTGTCCTGGCTCGCCGAGGACCCGCAGGCCGTTGCCGCCGACGTCGCGAACTCCCTCGCGGCCGGGCGGTCCGCCTTCGAGGCCCGGGCTGTCCTGGTCGCGCAGACCGCGGACCGCGAGGAGCTGCTCACCGGCCTGCGCGCCCTCGCGGCGGGCGAGCAGGTCCCGGGCCTGGTCCAGGGCACGGTGTCCGGGGGCGGATTGGCGTTCCTGTTCACGGGGCAGGGCAGTCAGCGGCTGGGGATGGGGCGCGAACTGTACGACGCCTTCCCGGTGTTCGCGGATGCGCTGGACGCGGTGTGTGCCCGGATCGATCTGGATGTCCCGCTGAAGGAGGTGCTGTTCGGCGACGATGCGGCCGTTCTGGGCCGTACGGAGTACGCGCAGCCGGCGCTGTTCGCGGTCGAGGTGGCGTTGTTCCGGCTGCTGGAGTCGTGGGGTGTGCGGCCGGACTTCGTCTCCGGTCACTCCATTGGTGAGGTCGCTGCCGCGCATGTGGCGGGTGTGTTGTCGCTGGCGGACGCGTGTGTGCTGGTGGCGGCTCGTGGCCGTCTGATGCAGGCGTTGCCGTCGGGTGGTGTGATGGTCGCGGTCGAGGCGTCGGAGGACGAGGTCCTGCCGCTGCTGACCGACCGCGTGAGTGTCGCTGCGGTCAATGGTCCGCGGTCGCTGGTCGTTGCGGGTGACGAGGATGCTGCGCTGGCGGTCGTGGAGGCTTTCGCCGGTCGTAAGAGCAAGCGGCTTACGGTCAGTCATGCGTTCCACTCGCCGCACATGGACGGGATGCTGGAGGACTTCCGTGAGGTCGTGGCGGGGCTGGAGCTCAACGCCCCGCGCATTCCGGTCGTCTCCAACCTGACGGGTGCGCTGGTCTCGGACGAGATGGGTTCGGCGGAGTTCTGGGTGCGGCACGTCCGCGAAGCCGTCCGCTTCCTCGACGGGGTGCGGGCGCTTGAGGCTGCTGGTGTGTCGACGTTCGTCGAGCTGGGGCCGGACGGTGTGCTGTCGGCGCTGGCGCAGGAGTGCGTGACGGGCGATGTGTCTGCCGGGTTCGTGCCGGTGCTGCGGGCGGGGCGGCCGGAGGCGGAGACCGTGGTGGCGGCTCTGGCCCAGGCGTATGTGCGCGGTGTGACCGTCGACTGGTCCGCTTTCTATGCCGGTACGGGCGCCCGACGGGTGGACCTGCCGACGTACGCCTTCCAGCGGCAGCGCTACTGGCCCGAGCCCGTCCTGTCGAGCGACCGTTCGGCCCCGGTGCAGGCAGTCGACGTGGTGGACGCCCGATTCTGGGACGCCGTCGAGCGCGGCGATCTCGCCTCGCTGGTCGCGGAGCTGGAGGTCGACGACGACGCGAGCTTCAGTGAGCTCGTCCCTGCCCTGTCGGCATGGCGTCGCCAGACCCAGGAGCAGGCGCAGGTCGACGGTTGGCGTTACCGGGTGTCGTGGAAGCCACTGACGACGGCGCCTGCCGGTGTCCTGGATGGTGAGTGGCTGGTCGTGGTGCCTGCTGCGGGTGTGGATGACTCGGCTGTGGTGGAGGCGCTGGCCGGGTGTGGCGCTGGGGTGCGTCGGGTTGTGGTGGAGCCGGGTGCGGATCGTGCGGGGCTGGCCGAGTTGCTGGCTGGTGCTGGGTCTGTGGCTGGTGTGGTGTCGCTGCTGGCGCTGGATGAGACGGGCGGGCTCGTTGCTACCGCCGGTCTGGTGCAGGCGCTGGGTGATGCGGGGGTGACTGCGCCGTTGTGGTGTCTGACCCGTGGTGCTGTGAGTGTGGGTCGCTCCGATCGTCTGGTGTCTGCGGTTCAGGCGCAGGTGTGGGGTCTGGGTCGGGTTGCGGCTC
>NZ_KQ948242.1:33616-37143 GCF_001514035.1 Streptomyces yokosukanensis
GACGCCGGACCGGTTCGAGAGTGTGTTGCGGGCGAAGGCCACCTCCGCGCTGAACCTGCACGAGCTGACGGTCGAGCTGGGGATCGAGCTCGATGCCTTCGTGCTCTTCTCCTCGATGAGCGGCACGATCGGTTCGGCCGGTCAGGGTAATTACGCTGCCGCGAACGCCTACCTGGACGCGCTTGCCGAGCAGCGGCGGGCCGCCGGGCTGGCCGCGACGTCCATCGCGTGGGGTCCGTGGGCCGAGGGCGGCATGGCCGCCGACGAGGCCCTCGAAGCCCGGATGCGGCGCGACGGCGTACCGCCCATGAAGGCGAGCACGGCGATCCAGGCGCTCGGCCAGGCCGTGGCCGGCGCGGACGCCTCCGTCACCGTGGCCGACGTAGCTTGGGAACGGTACCTCCCCGGCCACACCGCCGCCCGTGCCAGCTCCCTCTTCGACGAGCTCAGCGAGGTCCGCGCGACCCGTTCGGCCGCAGACGCGGCTACCGACCGGGCCGCGTCCGCGCAGGCCGACGGTCGCCCCACCCTCGGCGCGCGGCTCGCCACACTCGCCCCCGCCGAGCAGGTACGAGAGCTGCTCGACCTGGTCCGTACGCAGGTCGCCGCCGTCCTCGGACACGGGGGAGCGGACGCGGTCGGTGCGGAGCGCGCCTTCAAGGAGCTCGGCTTCGACTCCCTCACCGCGGTCGAGCTGCGCAACCGCCTGAACGCGGCCACCGAGTTGCGGCTGCCCGTCACCCTCGTCTACGACTACCCGACCTCCGCCGCGCTGGCCGAGTACCTCCGCGAGGAGCTCGTCGGCAGCGTCCCGGTCTCCGGCGCCATGCTCCCCGTCGCCGCGGCCGTCGATGGCGACCCGATCGCCATCGTCGCCATGAGCTGCCGATTCCCCGGCGGTGTCAGCACCCCCGAGGGCTTGTGGGAGCTGCTCGCACGGGGTACGGACGCGGTCGACGCCTTCCCGGCCGACCGCGGCTGGAACCTGGACCGCCTCTACAGCCCCGACCCGGACCAGCCGGGGACCTCGTACACCCGCGAGGGCGGCTTCGTCGCCGGGGCGGCGGACTTCGACGCGGACTTCTTCGGGATTTCCCCGCGCGAGGCGCTCGCCATGGACCCGCAGCAGCGGCTGCTGCTGGAGACCTCCTGGGAGGCTTTCGAGCGGGCCGGTATCGACCCGACGTCGCTGCGCGGGAGCCGCGCCGGTGTCTTCGTCGGCACCAACGGCCAGGACTACCTCTCCCTCATCACCCGCGACCAGGACGGCCTCGAAGGCCACGTCGGCACGGGCAACGCGGGCAGTGTCATGTCGGGCCGCGTCTCCTACGTCTTCGGGCTGGAGGGTCCGGCAGTCACCGTCGACACCGCGTGCTCGTCGTCCCTCGTCGCGCTGCACTGGGCGATCCAGGCGCTGCGCAACGGCGAGTGCTCGCTGGCGCTGGCCGGCGGCGTCACCGTCATGTCGACGCCGGAGAACTTCGTCGACTTCAGCCGTCAGCGCGGTCTGGCGGAGGACGGTCGGATCAAGGCCTTCGCCGCATCGGCGGATGGTACGGGTTGGGGTGAGGGTGTCGGCATGCTGCTCGTGGAGCGGTTGTCGGACGCTCGGCGCAACGGTCACCCGGTCCTCGCTGTGGTGCGGGGTTCGGCGATCAACCAGGACGGTGCCAGCAATGGTCTGACTGCCCCGAACGGCCCCTCGCAGCAGAGGGTCATCCGGCAGGCGCTGGCCAGCGCGGGCTTGACGGCCGCCGACGTGGACGCGGTGGAGGCGCACGGTACGGGTACGCGGCTGGGTGACCCGATCGAGGCGCAGGCGCTGCTGGCGACCTACGGCCAGGAGCGTCCGGACGGCCGCCCGCTGCTGTTGGGTTCGGTGAAGTCGAACATCGGTCACACGCAGGCCGCCGCGGGTGTGGCCGGTGTGATCAAGATGGTGCTGGCGATGCAGCACGGGGTGCTCCCGCAGACCCTGCACGTCGACGAGCCGACCCCGCACGTTGCCTGGTCGACGGGTGAGGTGGAGCTGCTGACCGAGCAGCGCGACTGGCCGGAGACCGGCCGTCCGCGCCGCGCGGGCATCTCCTCCTTCGGCATCAGCGGCACCAACGCGCACACGATCATCGAGCAGGCCCCCGAAGGCGACGAGGCGCAGCCGACCGTACGGCCCTCCGGTGTCCGCACCCTGCCGTACCTGCTCTCCGGCAGGACCCCGGAGGCCGTCCGGGCGCAGGCGGCCGCGCTCGCCGCTCACCTCGACGACGCGGCGGCTGCCGACGTGGCCTTCTCGCTGGCCACAAGCCGCGCACACCTGGACCACCGGGCCGGCGTGGTCCTGACGGTCGAGGGCGTACAGGAGCTGCGCGACGCCCTGACGGCTATCGCCGTCGGGGAGACGCCGCCGCAGACCGCCGTGGGCGTCGCCGGCGATGGTCGTACGGCTTTCCTCTTCACGGGGCAGGGCAGTCAGCGGCTGGGGATGGGGTGTGAACTGTACGACGCCTTCTCGGTGTTCGCGGACGCGCTGGACGCGGTGTGTGCCCGGTTCGATCTGGATGTGCCGCTGCGGGATGTCGTCTTCGGTACGGATGCGGAGCTGTTGGACCGTACGGAGTACACGCAGCCGGCGCTGTTCGCGGTTGAGGTGGCGCTGTTCAGGCTGGTCGAGTCGTGGGGTGTGGTCCCGGACTTCGTCTCCGGTCACTCCATTGGTGAGATCGCTGCCGCGCATGTGGCGGGTGTGCTGTCGCTGGAGGACGCGTGTGTGCTGGTGGCTGCGCGTGGCCGTCTGATGCAGGCGCTGCCGTCGGGTGGTGTGATGATCGCCCTCCAGGCGTCGGAGGACGAGGTCCTGCCGCTGCTGACCGATCGGGTGAGCATTGCTGCGGTCAACGGGCCGGTGTCTGTCGTGATCGCGGGTGACGAGGATGCTGTGCTCGCGGTCGTGGAGGCTTTCGCCGGTCGTAAGAGCAAGCGGCTGACGGTCAGTCATGCGTTCCACTCGCCGCACATGGACGGGATGCTGGAGGACTTCCGTGAGGTCGTGGCGGGGCTGGAGCTCAACGCCCCGCGCATCCCGGTCGTCTCCAACCTGACCGGTGCGCTGGTCTCCGACGAGATGGGATCCGCGGAGTTCTGGGTGCGGCACGTCCGCGAAGCCGTGCGCTTCTTCGACGGGGTGCGGGCGCTTGAGGCCGCTGGTGTGTCGACGTACGTCGAACTCGGCCCGGACGGCGTCCTGTCCGCGATGGCGCAGCACTGCCTGACCGGTGACTCGGACGCCCGCTTCGTGCCCGTCCTGCGCACCGGTCGAGGCGAGGCCGAGACCTGCGTCGCCGCGCTGGCCCAGGCTCATGTGCACGGGGTCACCGTCGACTGGTCGGCCTTCTTCGCCGGTACCGGTGCCCGGCGGGTCGATCTGCCGACGTATGCCTTCCAGCGTCAGCGGTTCTGGCCGAGCGGGGTGGCGTTGGTGGCGGGGGATCCTGAGTCCATCGGTCTGGGCGATGTGGCGCATCCGCTGT
>NZ_KQ948243.1 GCF_001514035.1 Streptomyces yokosukanensis
CGGACGATTTCAGGGGGGTGTTCATGATCGACCGGCGTCCCCTCACCGCGTCAGTGGCACGCCGGGCGGCCCTTGGCGGGCTGCCCTGTCGACAGCCACCGGCGCGACCGCCTTCCCGCCGCCCCGCTGGGTCGCCACCGCGACCAGCCGGCCGGCCAGGGGGGCCTCGGCCGCGGCGAGACGGACCTCGAAACGGGCGGTGAGCGTCTCGCCGGATGCCAGCGCGACCGCCCCCGCCGGGTCGAGCGGGCGCGCGGTGCGGCCCTCGGGGACCTTCAAGGAGAGCGTCACCTCGCGTGCCGGCGCGAATCCGTTGCGGTGGGCGAGGGTGAGCGTCACGGTGACCGGGCGGTCTCCCCCCGCCGCGCCTCGGTCGGCCACCGCCGTCAGCGTGGACTGGTACGGGCTGCCGGCGAGGACGTCGCGCACCCGGCGGGCCAGGGCGTACGGCGATCCGTGGGGCTCACTCGGATACGCCTCGTGGGCGTGCGCCCAGTCGTCCTCCAGGGCGAACCAGTCGATCGTGTCGGGGTCCTTTCCGCAGGACAGGGCGTCGAAGTACGTCTGCCACCGGGTGCGGTACAGGCCCCCGACCAGTCCGGCCCACTCCCGGTTGGCGTAGTCGTGCAGGCCCTCGGCGCTGCTCGCCCGGCCGCCCCAGGTGGTGAGGATCGACCGGGCGTCGTACTCCAGGCGGTTCTTTTCGGTGCGGTCCGCGCCCCAGGCCCGCGCCTGGGCCAGCCAGCGGCCCAGCAGATGCGGGCGGGACGTCGACAGCAGCGCCTCCAGCAGGTCCATCCAGGACAGCCAGGTGCGGGTCAGCGTGCCGAACAGGTCCTTGTCGCCCGCGTCGTGCGCCGCCTTGATCTGCGGGAGCAGAAGACGGCTGCGGTTGGACAGGACCTGGCGGGCGACGTCCACGACGTCGTACCGGTACGCCGGGCTTCCCCTCAACTCCTCCCTGACGTCGAGGAGTTCAGTCAGCGCGCGGTCGAAGACCGTGGTGTCGTAGCGGGTGGTCGCCGGGCTCCAGGAGGCGGCCTTGGCCGCGGTCAGGCTCGGGCGGGCACCGAAGAGGCCGTCCGGGGCCTCGCTCCAGGAGTCCGTGCGCCGCATGCCGTAGGCCGTGGCGCGGATCGTGCGCCAGGCGGCGGCCGCGTGCCGGTCCTCGCCGCCGTAGCGGGAGACGGCGTACGCCGCGAACCAGTCGTCCAGATCGATCGTGCCGGGCGTCCATGCCAGGTCGGCGAGGAGGGCGAGGGCGGGCGCGTTGTTGTCCGAGGCCTCGGGCATCGCCGCGATCCCGGCCAGCGAACTTCCTTTCCTGTCACGCCACTTGGGGTACCACTCGACCCAGTCGGGGGCGTTGGCGCCGAGCGCGGTGTGGCCCCCGAAGTTCCAGATGCTGCCGTAGGCGTAGGGGGTGCCGCCCCAGTCGCTCTCCCGGTCGGTGACCGTCGGGTAGCGGTCGGAGAGCCCGTCGACGATCAGCATGCGCGTCTTGTCGACGGCGTCCAGCAGGGCCCGGGGCGGGTTGGCCTGCCAGCCGAGGATGGCCCAGACCGCGCCGGGGTGTGCCCGCCGCAGGGCCGCCTCGACTGCCCTGGCGGCCTCGCCCACCGGTACGTCGCCGGGGGTGCCGCCCTCGTGCAGCAGGTCCATCTTGTACATCGTGCTGTCGCCGAAGCGGTCCGACTGGGCTCGGTAGAAGGCGGCCGCCACCTCCCCGAAGGCCCTGGTGCGCGGGTCGAGCCAGTCGGGCCGTTCGAAGCCGACCCAGGTCCCTTGTGCCACCACCGTCGCGTCCCCTCCGTACCGGGCGGGGAAGCCGCCTGGGACCGTGCCGAAATAGCCGGGCAGAACGGGTGTCATGCCCAGCTCCCGCACCCGGTCCACGATCCGCCGCGCCAGGTCCGCCCGCCGCTCGATGAGCCGCTGCGAGACGGGGCCGCCGAAGCCCGACATGTTCTGCAGCAGCCACCACGGCTGGTGGGCCGGGGCCGGGATCCACGACCGCAACTCGGCGTCCGTGTAGGCGAACTGCCGGAACGTGTCGCGGTACACGGCGTCCGCGCCCATGTGGACGAGGACGCGGTTGACCCCGTGCACGGCGAGGACGTCCAGCTCGCGCTGCCATGTGTCCCAGTCGCGGTAGGGGCCGGTGTAGCCCTCGTCGGTGTCGTTGAGGACGAACCGGTGGGGCACGTTCGCCGTCCCGGTGAGTTCATCGTCGGGAGCGGGCAGCCGGCGGGGCAGCGCGAGTTGGTCGCCGGTCCAGGAGATCGAGGCATGTGCGGTGCGCCGCAGGTAGGTGTGGACGCCGGTGAGGAGGACGGCGGGGCTGGTGCCCTCGACGGTGATCCGGCCGGTGCGACCCGTGACCCGGAAGCGGTCCGTGCCGTCCGCCGCGAGCGCCCGCAGCGTGAACTGGTCGTGGTGCCGGGGCAGCAGCCGCCGCAGCGCGGCCATGGCGGGTGCCGGGTCGCCGTCGGCCGCGTACGCCTCCCATGAGCGGGCCGCCAGGGCGATGCCGCCGAGGACGAGCGCGCCCGCGAGGACGCCTCGGCGGGTGGCGCCTGCGGCTGCGCGTCTGTCGCTTTCCATGAACGTCCCTCCGGAGTACGTCACTTGGCCCCTGCCGACGTGCGCAGGGCCGGGCGATCCGCGGCTGGTGTCTCCTGCGGCGGGGGCTCGGCATCGCGCCGCGGTGTCACGGGCGCACGGTCGACCGCCTCGTCCCCGGCGTCATCGCCGCCCCCGCGGTGGCGCAGGGGCAGCGTCGGCGGGCAGCGAGGTGGCGTCGGGAGTGCCGGTGCCGCGCAGCGCCCGCAGGGCCTTGGCGGCGCCCTTCGCCCCGAGGTTCACGAACGCGGGCGCGGTGCCGAGCGGGGTGGCGTAGCCGGGGAGGGTCTTGGGGCCGTGGATCACCGTGCCGTGGTCGACGTCGTACCAGACACCGGGCGGGAGATGGACGGTGCGGGCGGCGCGGTCGGTGAGCTGCGGGGCGGCGAGGACGGCCGGGCCGAGCATCCACTCGTCGGTGACGGTGTAGGCCACCGTGTCCCGCGGGAAGTCGAAGAACAGCGGGCGCATGATCGGATCGCCGGTCCTCAGGGTCTGCCGGACCTGGTCCCAGATGTAGGGGGCGAGCCGTTCGTGCCGGGCGATCGCCTTGCGGTAGAGGTCGATGGTCTGCCGGTCGTAGGTGACCTTCTTGCCGGTCGTCACGTCGATGGTGTCCACGGGTGAGGTGGAGGAGTACATCAGTGGCTGCAGGGCGGCGGACTGGGCCCAGCGCACCAGTACCCGCTTGCCGGGCGCGGGCTGGCTGCTGGAGCCGCCGATCATGTCGGTGGTCACGAAGGGGTAGCCGATCGTGGAGAGGGCGAGGTTCTGGGTGACGGAGGCACGCAGGGAGTCCCAGCCGGTGCCCTTGTCCACCTGCCGGGTGACGAATCCGGCGCGGTGGGCGGTGGTGTCCCAGTGGACCCGGATGCCGACGCCCTGGAGGTCGAAACGGTCGGCGAGTTCGGCGCCGAGCCGCTGGTAGTCGGTGGGCTGATGTCCCTCGTGCGGTGCGCATCTGTCGTCGAAGAAGCGGGTGTCGAACTTCAGGCCGTCGATGCCGTAGGTGCTCATCAGCTTCTCGAGCCGTCCGACGTACCAGGCCTTGGCCTCGGGGTTGGCGAGGTCGACGATGCCCGCGGTGCCGTTCCACCAGGTGACCGTGCACGGCTTCGTCGTGTCGCCCGCGTCCTTGAGCAGATAGCCGTGGTCGGCGGCGTACTGGTACTGGTCGGAGTCGAGGTTGATCCAGAGGGTGACCCAGAGGCCGAAGTCGAAGCCCAGCCGGTGGATCCTGTCGGACATGGCCTTGGGGTCCGGGTAGGCCTTCGCGTCGAAGGTCATGTTCCCGTAGTCGGACTCCCACTTGTCGTCGAGCTGGAGCGTGTGGCCGCTGAGGCCGTTGTCGTGCAGGTCCTGTGCGTAGTCCAGGAGCCGGGCCTGGTCGACGTGGGTGTAGAACTGCGCCCAGGAGTTCCACACCGGCTCGGCGAACTGCTCGTACGTCGCGTCGCTCTTGGCGGGTCTGCCGACGATGCCGACGTAGTCGCGGTAGACCTCCAGCGGGGTGGACTCCACGAAGACGGTCGCCTTGTAGGGATCGGCGGATTCGATGTCGAAGCGGCCGAGGCCGTCCTTCCCGCCGTTGATCGACACGTCCATGACGTGCCCGGTGTCCACCCGCAGCCCGGTCGCGCCGGAGGTGAACCAGAACGGATCGATCATGTCGTACGAGGACGGGCCGAAAGAGGGGTGGACGACCTCACCGCTGTCGAGCGGCCACGGCTGGTCGGTGCCGGGCCCGCCCTGCGGGGTCTCGGCCTCACCGTGGCCGTACCAGTGGCCGGCGGACTTCAGGTCGTAGGCGAGGCTCAGCCGGTCGGGGACGGCGCCCTTGACCTTCCAGTCCAGTGAGTAGCGGTCCGCGGACGGTATGAGGCGGGCTTCCACGGTGGCGCCTTCCGCGGTCGTGTCCGCGGTGAGGGTCAGCGTGCCGCCGCTCCAGGCCCAGCCGGTGACCTCGGTCGCGTGCTGCCAGTCGCCGTGGAGGCGGAAGCGCAGGGCGCCACTGCCGTCGGCCGCGGTGGCCAGTACGGATCTGCCGGCACGTCTGGTGGACAGGGCCAGTCGGGCGGTCCCCACATCGAGAACGTAGCCGGGGGCGTCGCCGCTCGGTGGGACGGTGAGCGCGAGTCCGTCGGCGGTGGGGCTCAGCGTCGGCCCGGCGGCGGCCGGGTTCTCCACGGCCGCCTGGGCCCGGGTGGGCAGGGCCGCGGGCAGGGCCAGCGCGAGGGAGGAGAAGGCGAGGAGCAGTCTGAGTCTGCGGAGCCGTCCGAGCACGGCGCATCTCCTTCGACGAAGGGTGTCTGAGAGCTGCGATACAGGGTCCGTACCAGTTCAATGCAAGAACGTGCTTGATTCGGCAGATTATTGAGCAGGAAACGTCACTTGTCTATGACGGCTTCCGCATCGGGGTGTGGCGTGCGGGTTCACGACCGGGCGGTGGCCCGAGGGGCGTCGCACCCCTCGGGCCACCGCCCGAAACCGCTTTCGCCTCAGTTCAGTTGGCGCCGTACTGCGGCGCACCGTACGTGCTCTGCTGCGGCGCACCGTACGTCGCCTGCTGCGGTGCTTCGTAGGGAGCCTGCTGCGGTGCACCGTACGGGCTCTGCCGCGGAGCGCAGTTCGGCTGGTCGTACTGGTAACCACCCCATGTGGCGACCGCGTTGGCCTGGGAGTTGGCCACCGCGGTGCCTCCGCCCACGGCCACGGCGTTGGCCTGCGAGTTGGCCACCGCGGTGAGCTGCGGAGGGGCGTCGTAGCCGCCGGCGTAGCTGACGCCGACGCCGAGGGCGGACAGCCCCGCGACTGCTGCGACGACGACGGCGGCGCGCTGGAACCTGCGCATGGTTCGACCCTTTCTCATTGGGTGTGAAGCCCTGATCAACTGCCTATCGGGAGCATATATGGGCGATTTGTGGCATTTTGGGATCAAGGCCTTTCCATGCGCTCCGTGTCGGTTCACTTCTTTCTGATCATCGGATAGTTGGGGCGGCCGGGGCGACGTACGGGGCGGTGTTCCGGGAAACGGTTCACACGAGTTCGGGCTGCGGTTCCGGTTGCCGCACCGATGCGGCCTTCGGTTCCCAGCTCCCGGTGGTCCGTACGTAGCCGTAGATCACCGAGGTCATCGCCAAAATGAGCAGCGGCCCGAAGAGCCATGGATGTTCGGCCATCTTCAGCGGCAGATAGCGATATGACACCAGGAGTGCGGCGAAGACCGTTGCGCCGTGGGCGACGAGCCGGATTCCCGACCGGTCCCAGCCCTGTGCGGCCGTGCGCAGCGCCGCCTCGACCGTCAGCGCGAACACCACACCGGCGACGAGATCCGCACCGTAGTGATAGCCGAATCCCAGCGTTGCACCGAGCGTGGCGACCAGCCAGAAAGTGCCCGCATATCGCAGAATCCGTGGACCCTTTCGGGAATGGACGAAAATCGTGGTGGCCCACGCCGTGTGCAGGCTGGGCATGCAGTTCCGTGGCGTGATCTCGTCGAATGACAGCGGGTGCGGCGGGCCGACCGGCGGCGGAGTGTCCGGCCACAGGTTCGCCGCCGCCCAGTGTCCGCCCTCGGCGCTGTAGGCGAAGACCGGTCCGACCACCGGGAAGATCATGTAGATCGCCGGCCCGAGGAGGCCGATGACCAGGAAGGTGCGCACCAGATGGTGGCGCGGGAAGCGGCGCTCGACCGCCACGTTGCGCAGCTGGTACAGCGCGACGACGACCGCGGCCACCGCGAGCTGGACGTAGACGTAGTCGAGGACATGGGCGCCGACCGGACCGCTGGCCCTGACGAGCCGGCCCACCAGCCACGACGGGTTGCCCAACGCGTGATCGGCGGTCGCCACGTACTGGTCGAGCACCGCCGGGCGGGTCTTCGACGTGATGAGCAGCCAGGCGTCGCCGGTCTTGCGTCCGGCCACCAGCAGCAGGGCCAGCCCGACGCCCTTCAGCAGCAGGGCGCGTTCTGCGCCCGTGCGGCGGGTGACAGCGATGACCGCACAGCCCAGGATCACCCACAACGCACCGTTGCCGAAGGGATGGCCTTCGGTCACGTTGATGCCGGCCGCCCACCGTACGAGCACGAAGACGATGTCGATGCCGATCGCCGTGCCGGCCGCGATGAAGCGCTGCCGCCAGGTGAACACCACCATCACCAACGCCAGACTGGCGTACAGCAGGAATCCCGATTTGGGCGGGAACAGCAGCTCTCGCGCCTGGTTCGTGATCGGCCCCGGCAGGCCGTAACGACGCGCGGCGATCTCCAGCGCGACGAGGAACCCGAGGGCCACCACGCCCACCGCGGCCCACAACATCGCCCGCGGTTGACGCCACGCGGCGAGCTGGTTTGTGGAGTTTATTCGCGAAGACACTCGCGATGGCTTGGGTATCAATTGTTTGGCCGTTGTTAGTCGTATTGAATTGGTCACTCGTCGCGCCGGACGGCAGGGAGTTGGATCATGTTAGCGGAACGGCGCAAGTGGATTTCGCAGACCGGATGACCGACACCGATGACATATACCCAGGTGGGGTATGACAGACGGCCAGCTCCCCCTCTCCGCTCAGGTCCGGCGATGTGCTGTTCCGGCTGTAAGGAGTCCCCCTCTCGGGGACGCGTTCCAGTCGAACGACTTGTTTTACCCTGACAGTGCGGTTCTCGATCCGTTGCGGGGAACGGGGGCCAGGGGAGCCGACGAAGGCCGGGTGGAGGGAAACGGCCATGCGCGTGACCCAGCCCGCTGCCGCGCCACTGCCGACGCGCCGCAGCTGCCCTTTCGACCCGCCGCGCGAGTACGAGCACCTGCGTGAGCGGGAGCCGATCAGCAGGCTGGCCTTCCCGGACGGGAAGACCGGCTGGTTGCTCACCCGGCACGAGGACGTCCGCGCCGTACTCGCGGACGACCGGTTCAGCTCGGACCGCCTGCGCGCCTCCCTGCCCCTGCGGCAGCCGACGATCCGCCCGGAGGACGTCAAGGCCCGCGCGGGGATGCTGATCTCCCTGGACCCTCCGGAACACACTCGCTACAGACGGTTGCTCACCCGTTACTTCACCGTGCGGCGGATGCGCGCTCTGACGCCGAGGATCGAGCAGATCGTCGATGATCACCTGGTCGCGATGGAGCGCAGCGGGCCGCCGACCGACCTGGTGCGGGCGTTCGCGCTGCCGATACCGTCGCTGGTCATCTGCGAGCTGCTCGGAGTGCCGTACGCCGACCGCGGCATGTTCCAGGGGTGGATGTCCACGCTGCTGCGGATCGACGTCACGGACGAGGACGCTTTCGCGGCGCGTGACGCGCTGAAGGACTACATGCTCGACCTGGTGACCACCAAGCGTGCGCACCCTGACGACGCCCTGCTCAGCCGGCTGATCGCGGGCGAGGGCGCGGCCCAGGGTCTCCCCGACACGGCGCTGAGCGACCAGGAGCTGGCGGGGATCGGGCGGCTGCTTCTGGTCGCGGGTCACGAGACCACGGCGAACATGCTGGCACTCGGCACCTACGCCCTGCTGCGCCACCCCGGACAGCTGAAACTGCTGCGCGAGCGTCCCGCCTCGGTCGACCGGGCGATCGAGGAGCTGCTGCGCTACCTGACCATCGTGCAGTTCGGCACGGTCAGGGTGGCCCGCGAGGACGTGGAGATCGCGGGCAGGACCGTACGCGCCGGGGAGACCGTCGTCGCCTCCCTGTCCGCGGCCAACCGTGACCCCGAGCGCTTCGCGCACCCCGCACGGCTCGACGTCGCCCGGGAACTCAACCAGCACGTCGCCTTCGGACACGGCGTTCACCAGTGCCTCGGCCAGCAGCTGGCCCGTACCGAGATGCGAGTCGCCTTCCCCGCGCTGTTCGCCCGCTTCCCCACGCTGCGGCTGGCCGTGGACCCGGAGCGCGTGCCGATGCGCGACGACATGTTCCTCTACGGCGTCCACGAACTCCCGCTGACCTGGGACAGGTGATCAGGCCATGAGGATCCGGATCGACCACGATCGCTGCCGCGGGGCCGGGCAGTGCGCGCTGAACGCGCCCGAGCTGTTCGACCAGTCCGACGACGACGGCACCGTCGTCCTGCTCGACGATCGGCCCCCACCCGAACTGCACGACTCCGCCCGGATCGCGGCGGAACTGTGTCCGAACGCGGTGATCCGTCTCGTCGAGGACTCGTGAGCGCGACTACGAATGCAGGAACCCGTCCCCGTGCGCGCTGATGTGTGCTTCCAGGGCGGTGAGGGCGTCCTGGGTCGCCTGTGCCGTGCCCGATCCGCGCTTCTCGGCGTAGTAGGCCGCGCCGAGCTTCCTCAGCAGCTCGCCGCCCGCCCGATGGGCCTGCACCTCTTCCACTTTGCCCTTGCCCTGCTGCAGCGCCTGCTGCGCCTGCTCCTTGGCCCTGTCGAGAAATCCGGCCATGTCTGCCTCCACCTCGGTGTGCGGTCATCTCGCCGGGTCCGACGGGACCCGATGCGCGACAGGACCATCCATGCCCCGCACCGCGGTCGCTTAAGGCGGAGATCGCGGATTCGTGGCCCGAACCCGAGACGACAGCCGTCGTACGGGCGACCGATCACATGCCTTCCCGTCCGAAGCGCGCCGCGCCCGCACCGCGCCGACGCAGCCGACGCGCCTCCTGGAACAGGCGGTCCGTGCAGTCGGCCAGCACGCCGCCCAGGAACATGTCCGGGGAGTAGAAGGACCGTGCGCAGGCGGCGGCCTCCCGAGCGGAGAGCGCCATCTGGTGGATCCCGGTGCGGCGGATCTCCTCGATCGAGCTTCCCCACACGACCCGCCTCAGGTCCGCCCAGGCCATCGCGCTCACACACATCGGGCAGGGCTCGCCCGTGGTGTAGAGGGTGGTGCCCGCCCAGCCGTGGTTGCCGTGCCGGCGGACGTAGTCGTTCATCGCGGCCACCTCGCCGTGCAGGACCGGACTGTCCTCGGTGGCGTTGACCCCGCTCGCCAGGATCTCGCCCGTACGGACCGCGACGATCACCGCGCCGAACGGGAAGGCGGGATTGCGCCGGGCCTGCTCGACGGCCAGCCGCATGAACCGTTCATGGACGGCTCCGGCACCCGCGTCCTCGTGGGCGGGGCTCGCCCGGGGCGCGTCATGAGGCCGGGTGCCCGGTGCCACGGCCTGAGTCACCATCGCCCCCCAGCCGCCGACGAACTGGCGTCTGCCGAATTCCACGCGCTCTCCTTCGCCCGAGGCCGACGGCGCCGAGCGCGTCGACCGGCACGTCGACGGCGAGGCCCAAGATCCGCCCTGGCGACCACGCCCAGCGTCATTGTGCTCGCCGGCCGACGGACCATGCTCACGGACCGCGCCAAAGACGGGCGTGGCCGGTGACGGCACTCACCGGGGCGTTCACCACGGAACGACCGGCCCGGCGCCACCGCCGGGTCGAACCGGCGCCGAAGTGGAGCGAGTTCCGGACAGAGGGGGAGACGACGGCAGTAGGGCGGTGGCGGCCGGGATAGGAACGATCCCGTACGCGATATCGGGAGGGAGGCCGATGGAACTGGGGGCGTTGGGGATCTGGAGCTTGGCGTTCACCCACGGGGACCCGGGCGAGGCCGCGGACGCCGCCGCGGAGGCCGAGGAACTCGGGTACGGGACCGTGTGGCTCGGCGGCGATCCCGGTGGCAATCCGCGGGGCGATCTGGTCAGCGCGGCACGGGTGCTGAGGGCGACGCGGCATGTCACGGTGGCCACCGCCTGCGTCTCCATCTGGGGCCAGTCCGCCGAGTGTCTGGCCGGTGCCTACCACGCGCTGCCCGCGAGTGAGCGCGGGCGGCTGGTCGTCGGTCTGGGCGTCAGTCATGGCGAAATAGTCGACACATACCGGCGGCCCTACAGCGCGATGGCCGGCTACCTGGACGGACTGGACTCCGCCCCCGCGGCGCTGCCGGCCCGTGCGCGACTGGTCGGGGCGCACGGGCCCCGGATGAGCCGCCTGGCGGCCGACCGGACCCTGGGCATCCATCCCTACCTGGTCGACAGCGAGCACGTGGCCCGGACCAGGGAGCTGCTGGGGCCAGGGCCACTGCTCGCCCTGGAACAGACCGTCATCCTGCGCCCCGACCCGGCGGCGGCACGCGCACAGGCACGCGAGACACTCGCCACGTACCTGCCCCTGGCCAACTACCGGTCCGCGTGGCTGCGGTCCGGGTTCACCGAGGACGACCTCGGCGACGGAGGCAGCGACCGTCTCGTCGACTCCCTCTTCCTCTGGGGCGGACCCGAGGTCGTCGCCGCAGGACTCGCCGAACGGCGCGCGGCCGGCGCCGACCACATCGCCGTCCAGATCGCCACCGCCTCACGCACCACGTTCACCCGCGACGACTGGCGTGAACTCGCAGCCGCGCTCATCGTCTAGGGTCTGGGAGCGGTCGGTATGTGTCAGACCACCGCGTCGACGAACATGAAGGCGGCCACGGCCAGCAGGGCCAGGGCGAAGCCCTGTTGCAGGGTCTTCGCCGTCGCCTTGGACGCGAGGCGCCTGCCGTCCCACGCTCCGAGGACCGCGGCGCCGGCGAAGGGGCCGACGACGGCCCAGTCGAGCCGGTCCACCGTGCCGCCGCGCAGTCCGAGCGCCGCCAGCGAGTTGACGGTGATGACCAGCAGGCTGGTGCCGACGGCCTCGCGCATGCGAAGTCCGAGTACGCCGACGAGAGACGGCACGGCGAGGAAGCCGCCACCGACCCCGAGGACTCCCGTCACGGTGCCGAGTCCGGCGCCTGCCGCCGCCGCGTGCCCGGGCCTGACCCTCCGGGTGGCTTCACGCTCGCTCCTGGGCCGCAGCATGCGGACCGCCGCGACGGCCGCGACCACGGCGAAGGCCGCCTGCAGGGCCCCGGCGGGGAGATGGGCGGCGAGCGCGGAGCCCGCCATCGCCGGGACGATGCCGCCCGCGGCGAAGAGCAGCCCCGGACCCCAACGGACATGTCCGTCACGGGCGTGCGCGGCCAGGGCGGTTCCCGAGGTGAGGGCCACGATCACCAGGGCGGCGGTGGTCGCCGCGACGGGGGTGAAGCCGAGCAGGTAGATGAGGGCGGGTACGGCCAGGACACTGCCACCGCCGCCGAGCGCCCCGAGGGCCAGCCCGATCACCGCGCCGGCCGCGAGGGCCAGGATCAGGGCGCTCACGCGACCGTACCGCGCAGGCCCTGCGCGTCCACCACGGGCAGCCCGGCCCGCGCCCACTCGTGCATGCCGCCGATCACGTCCACGGCCTCGCTGGCGTGGTCCGTCAGCAGCGCGGCGGCCTGCCGGGACCTGTTGCCCGAGCGGCAGATGACGACCAGGCGCCGCCCCTGGACCCCGGGCGGCAGCGGCACGCCTTCGAGCAGTGCGGTGAGGGGATGGTGTACGGCGTCGGGTGCGTGACCGGCGCTCCATTCGTCGCGTTCGCGGACGTCCAGCAGAACGGGCGCGGCGACGTGGCCGCCGGCTGCGCCCCCGGGTCCGTACCCGAGGCGTTCGGCCGCTTGCTCTACGGTGATCCGGGCTATGCCGGAAGGGGATGTCTTCATGGGCGGTCCTCGCCTTGTGCTGCGGTGACGGGTTGATCCGGCCTGGTGGGGCTCAGCCGGTACGAGGCGTGGGTCCGGCCGTGCCGGCAGCGGTGAAGGAGTCGTCCACCGCGACGACGGCACGCCCGGCCGCGTCCAGCAGCGAGGCGGCGATCGCGGCGCGCATGCCACCGGCGCAGTGCACCCACACCTCGCCGGGCGGCACCTCGTCGAGGCGCCGGTGCAGGGTGTGCAGCGGGATGTGGACCGAGCCCTCGATGAACCCGGCGGCCCGCTCGGAGTCACGCCGGACGTCCAGCACGACCACGCCGTCCGCCGGGTGCCGCCCGGCCAGGTCCGCGAACGTGGCGCGGGGGAACGTGGCCAGGGCTTCGCCCTCGGCGGTCCAGGCCGACGGGCCACCGGTGGCCGCGGCGGCCGGGCGGTCGATGCCGACGCGCACCAACTCGCGCTGCGCGTACGCCAGTTGCTCGGCGGATTCGGCGAGCAGTGTCACCGGCCTGCCCCAGGGGATCAACCAGGCGAGGTAGGTGGCCAGTTGCCCATCGGCCTCGAAGTTGTAGGTGCCGACGACATGGCCTTCGGCGAACGCGATCCGGTTGCGCAAGTCGACCACCCACTCCCCGGCGGCCAGTCGCGCCGCGATCTCCCCGGCGTCGGCGATCGCGGGCGCGGTGAGGTCGACCGGCGAGGGTCCGGCGGAGTTGGCGGGGCCCATGTGCGCGTAGTAGGCGGGAACGTCGTCCAGGCCCGCGAGCAGGCGGGTGACGAACGTGTCGACGTCCTCGGTGAGGGCCGCGTTCGACGCCTTCTCCTTCCCGATGGTGGTCTCGCTCCCCTCGGCCCGTCCGGCGGAGCAGAAGCTGCCGAATCCGTGCGTGGGCAGCACGGTTGCGGTGTCGGGCAGTTCGGCGGCCAGACGGTGCGCCGATGCGTGCTGGGCCCGGGCGAGGCTCTCGGTCAGGCGCGGCTCGACCAGGTCGGGGCGGCCGACCGTACCGATCAGCAGGGAGCCGCCGGTGAACACCGCGACCACCGTCCCGAGTTCCTGGAGGGCGTAGGCGGTGTGGTGCGGGGTGTGACCGGGTGTCGCCATGGCCCGCAGGACGAGACCTTCGTCGATGACCGTGCGGTCTCCGTCGTGCACCGGTATGCGGTCGAACGACACGGTGGCACCGGCGGGCACGAGATAGGCGGCGCCGGTGAGCCGGGCGAGTTCCAGGCCACCGGTGACGTAGTCGTTGTGGATGTGGGTCTCGACGACGTGTGAGATCCGCACACCCCGGCGCACGGCGGCTGCCAGCACCCGGTCGGCGTCTCGGGGCGGGTCGACGGCCACGGCCGTGCGCTCGCCGCCCGCCAGATAGCTGCGGTTGCCGAGCCCCGCGACCTCGATCGTGTCGACGAAGAACATGTCAGGCACTCCCTCCAGCGCCACCTGGCCCCGTGGACATGGGGCATGAGCGTGGGCGTTGGCGTTGGCGTTTCGTAGTGGTTTCGGCGTCGGAGTTCGGCCGACTCGTGGACGGGCAGCCCGTTCCGGGCCGTCTCACCGCGCCGGATCGAGGCGCCGTGCGCTCCGGCCCGTGCGGGTGAAAGGGGCTACCGCAGGATCGAGGCGATACCCGGCGCGGGCGTCGAACTGCGCCACGACGCTGAACCGGTCGCCGCGGATCAGGGTGGTCCGCCACTCGACGCTGCGGCCGTGCGCGCGCCCCAGCCGCTCGATGGAGAACGCCGCCACCCCTTCGGGAAGGCCGAGCAGCCTTTGTTCGGCCGCGGTGGGGATCACCGCCTTGATCCGTTCCTCTCCCCCGACGAGACGCAGGCCGCAGCGCTCGGCGAGTTCGCCGTAGAGCGCCGTGTGGCCGAAGTCGACGTCGAGCAGCGCCCGGGCGTCCGAGGCCAGCAGCCACACCTTGTCGTGGGCCAGGGGCTCCCCGCCGGCCAGGCGGATGCGCTCCAGGTAGAGGAGCGGCGTCGACTCCTCCATGCCCAGACGAACCGCCACGTGCGCGTCGGCACGGATGTCGAGGTTGCGGACGACACTGCGCTGTTCGAGACCGGCCGCCTCCACGGAGGCGAACAGGCTGTAGAGGGCGCCGAGGGGCTGCTCTATGACCGCCTCGCCCACCGGTCGGGGCCGCCGGCCCTTCGCCGCGGTGACCAGCCCCTGCTCGCGCAGCTCGCGCAGCGCCTCACGAACGGTGTGCCGGCTCACCGCGTACCGCGCGGCCAGCTCGTTCTCGCCGGGGAAGGAGTCGACGAACTCGCCGCGTTCCAGTCGCGCCAGAAGGTCGTCGCGCACATGACGCCACAACGGCGTCCCGCCCCGGCCCGTCCGGGAACGCGCACCGCGGCCGGTGGAGGGAGTCGGTTCCTGACGCATGAGCCCCATCCTTGTGTACGTACATTTGGAAAGCTAATGTACGTACATTAGCGTGGACGGGCGCGACGGGGAAGTGCGCGCCGGACGTGATCCTGAACTCCGGGGCATCACGGTCGCCTTGCCCGCGCTGCCGCGGGCAGTCCGTCCGCCGCCGGGATGACCCTCGAACCGGAAGGAACACGGGTATGACCACCGACGCTCACCACCAGGTCCTCGTCGTGGGCGGAGGAAGCGCCGGCATCAGCGTCGCGGCCCGCCTGAAGCGCCACGGCATCCACGGCATCGGGCTCGTCGAGCCCAGCGCCACGCACTACTACCAACCGCTGTGGACTCTGGTCGGCGGCGGACGGGCCACCGCCGAGGCGAGCGCCCGTCCCCAGCGGTCCGTCCTGCCCAAGGGCGTCTCCTGGATCCGCAGCCGCGTGGAGGGCGTGGATCCCGAGAACCGGACCGTCCGCACCGCCGACGGACGCACCATCGGCTACGACAGGCTCGTCGTCTGCCCCGGCATCCAGCTCGACTGGAACCGGGTGCCCGGCATGGCGCGGGCCGTCACCGCGCCGCACACCTCCAGCAACTACACCTACGAACTGGCGCCCAAGACCTGGGACCTGATCCGCTCCATGCGCTCGGGCACGGCCGTGTTCACCATGCCGTCAGGGCCGATCAAGTGTGGTGGAGCGCCGCAGAAGATCGCCTATCTCGCGGCGGACCACTGGCGCGAACAGGGTGTCCTGAAAGACATACGGGTGGTGCTCGTGCTGCCCACGCCAGGGATGTTCGGAGTGCCGGAGTTCGCCGAGGAACTGGAGCGGGTCGTGTCCCGCTACGGCATCGAGGTGCACAAGAACAGCGAACTGGTGGAAGTGGACCCCGACGGCCGTAGCGCGGTCGTCGTCGACCACGCTTCCGGGACCAGGGACTCCATCCGTTTCGACATGATGCATCTCGTGCCGCCCCAGTCGGCACCCGACTGGATCAAGGAGTCTCCGCTGGCCGATCCGGCGGATCCCGCCGGCTATGTGCAGATCGACAAGCACACCCTGCGTCATGTGCGCCACCCCGACATATTCGCCCTCGGCGACGCCGGCTCCTCGCCCAACTCCAAGACCGGGGCGGCGGTCCGCAAACAGGCTCCCGTCGTCGCCCGGAACATCGCCGCCGGCCTCGCGAACGCCGAGGCGCTGCCCGCCTCGTACGACGGCTACTCCTCCTGTCCGATCACCACCTCACGGCACCGCATGCTGCTGGCCGAGTTCGACTACAGCCTGCGGCACCGCCCCACCTTCCCGCTCATCGACACCACACACGAACGCCGGGACATGTGGTACCTGAAGCGCTACGGACTGCCGTTCCTCTACTGGCACCTCATGCTCCGCGGACGCGCGTGAAGGGCGTCTCGCCGAGCGGTCGCCGGACCCGGACCCGGACATGCGAAAGCCCCGACCGGCCCGGGTGAGGGCCGGTCGGGGTGGTCCCGCGGCGGTCGCGGACTACCGGACCGCATCCGGCCTACGGAAGAGTGGCTCCCTCCGCGTCCAGGGCCGCCGGCACCGGCTGGAAGAAGGTCTCGCCGCCGGAGGAGCAGTCGCCGCTGCCGCCCGAGGTCAGCCCGATGGCCGCGTCGCCGTCGAAGAGCGCGCCGCCGCTGTCGCCGGGCTCGGCGCACACATCGGTGTCGATGAGCCCGGAGACCGTGCCCTCCTCGTAGTTGACGGTCGCGTCGAGCCCGGTGACGGACCCGCCGTGCACACCCGAGGTGCTGCCGCTGCGCTGGACCGACTCGCCCACGTAGGCGTCGGCGGCGTGGGTGATCTGCTGGCCGCTGCCGTCGTAGAGGTCGACCACGCTCTCGTGGTCGCTGCTCGCGTCGTCGTACTGGACCAGGGCGTAGTCGGTGCCGGGGAACTGCGAGTCGACCGTCTGGCCGACCTCCCCGCCGCCCTGCGAGTCGGACCACGTGGAGGAGGCGTTGCCGCAGTGCCCCGCGGTCAGGAAGTACGGCGCCCCGTTCACGGTCACGTTGAACCCGAGGGAGCAACGCACACCGCTGCCCCAGATGGCGTCGCCGCCCGCGATGAGCGGCTTGAACGCGGTGGCGGATCGACGGACGACGACCTTGTCGCCGAGCGAGTCGACCACGGTGTTCAACCGGGTGCGCCCGGCTCCGGTGACCGTCGGGTCGACGGTGACGACCACCTTGTCCCGACGGGGGTCGATCGACCAGGCGGTGCCCGGGATCCGGGCTCGCTGGGTCAACGTGCCCAGAGCGCCGCGCAGTTGGGTGGTGGAGTAGCGCACGGTTCTGGGGACGGCGCCGGTGCGGCGCACCTGGTCGGCCGCGGACCCGTCGGTGACGTTGACGACGAACTGGTGGGCCGCGGCGTCGTAGTAGGAACCTGCGGCGCGGTCGCCCAGCCGTGCGACGAGGGCCGCGGCGGATGCGGCGCGGGCCGCGGCCGGGGTGGCGGCGGACGCGGGGGCCGCCGTGGCCGAAGCGGCTCCGGGGAGCAGGGCCGCTCCGGCCGTGAGGACGACGACGCTCGCTCCGGTGAGCGCACGCGTGGTGAGAGCTGTGCGGCGTTTCGCCATGTGAAGCCTCCAGTGGGGGTTGCCCCGCCCACTCGACGGGCCGGGGCCGGAGGTGAGACGGACACGGAGACGCCCCGACCCCCCGAGAGGCCAGGCGTGCCCATGCCAAACGACGACGAGTATGGCGACGCGTTCCCGCCGCAACAAGGAAGGGATCCGGCCTGACTCGCGGCACGACGGACGGTCAGGCGCTGCCGGTGTCCGCGCACTCCGCGCCCGCGGCCCGGCGCCCGGCGTCACGCACGGTGCCCGCCACTGCGCCCGCCGTCCACGCTCGGTTCACCCGCGGCTGGCCGGTATGCGACGACAGCGTCCGCAATCCGGACCGTGCGTCGTTCTTTTGGAACCCTCTTGGCCGACCGATGACCCGACCCGCACGGCGCGACGGCACGCGTGCACTCCCCCGGCGCCGTGCTCCCGCAAACGGCCTCCGTCGCGACGCAGTCGCCTGGCCACGGCACCTGTCCGCTCAGGCGGGACATGGACGGGTACGGCGCAGGGAGGCCCGGAGCGTCGCCTGCGAGCGCTTGGGGGCTCCGTTCGCGGCGGCGGCCGTCCGCACGCGTGAGCCACCGCGAGCACCGGAGGCCGCCCGCGCGGCCACCCGCTCCGCGCGTCTCACCGAGCGGCAAGGCGCGGGCTGTAGCGTGCGTGCCATGCCGGACGCGCCGCCCCGCCCCGAACCGTTCGCCCAGCAGACCGCCCCCGCGGTGCTCGAAGACCTCCGCGCACGGCTGCGTGCGACGCGCTGGCCGGACGCACCCGAGGACGCCGGATGGGCACTCGGGACCGATCTCGCCTATCTCCGCGAACTGGTCGCCTACTGGGCGCAGGAGTTCGACTGGCCGGCGCGGGAAGCAGCGCTCGCCCGCCTGCCGCGCTTCCGTGTCCCGCTCCGCGGCCTCGGAACCCACTTCGTGCACGTCCGGGCCTCCGCCCCGGCCGGGCCCGTCCTCCCGCTGGTGCTCGGCCACGGCTGGCCCGACTCGTTCTGGCGCTACACGAAAGTCGTCCCGCTGCTCACCGATCCCGGCGCGCACGGCGCTGACCCTGCCGACGCGTTCGACGTGGTGGTGCCCGACATGCCGGGCTACGGCCACTCCGACCGTCCCATCGGACCGGCGCCGGACGCCGTCGCCGTCGCCGGCCTGTGGGCCGACCTCATGAGCGTCCTCGGCTACACGCGGTTCGGCGTGGCGGGCGGGGACCTCGGCAGCCATGTCAGCCGCTACCTCGCCCTCGACCACCCGGACCGGGTGGTGGCGGTCCACCGCATGGACGCGGGCCTGCCCGTCTTCACCGGCGACCCGGCGGACCTCACACCCGAGGAACGCACCTGGCTCGAGGGCGCCGCCCGCTGGGGCGCGGCCGAGGGTGCCTACGCCGCGATGCACCGCACCAAGCCCCAGACCGCAGCCTTCGGACTCACCGACTCGCCTGCCGGGCTGGCCGCGTGGATCGTCGAGAAGCTCCGGGCGTGGAGCGACTGCGACGGAGACGTCGAGCGGAGTTTCACCAAGGACGAGATCCTCACGAACATCACGCTGTACTGGCTCACCGGGACGATCGGCTCGTCGATGCGCATGTACCGGGCGAACGCCGCGATCCCGGCGGCACAGCACGCCCGTCGGGTCGAGGTGCCGTCCGGCTTCTCGCTCTTCCCCGGCGACGTCGTCCGCCCGCCCCGGGCCTGGCTGGAACGCACGGCGAACGTCGTGCGGGTGAGCGAACCCGCGCGTGGCGGACACTTCGCGCCCTTCGAGGAGCCCGAACTCTACGCGGAGGAACTGCGCGCGTTCTTCCGCCCCTACCGGTCGGCGGCGACGGGCTGAGGCCCGGCCACGGTACGTACCGGCCCGGCCGATCCGGCGCCGTACGGCGCGGTAAACCCGTGGTCCCGGAATGAGTTGGTCCGGGCAGCGGTACGGTGTGCGCCTGACAATCACCGGGCCCGTGGCCCGTGATCACTAGGGAGTTCCATGCACCACCGCAGACCGCGCGACCGCCACAGACTCATAGCCCGAGCAGTCGGTACCGCAGGTGTGCTGGCCGTCGCCCTGGGCGCCGGGATGACACCGGCGATGGCTGCCGGGAAGGCGACCCACAAGCAGGCGGCCACCGAGCCGTCGCCCGACCGGCCGACCACGCCCTGGGCGCCGGAGAACGACACCGCCGTCCCGCAGAAGGGCGCCCACCCGGCCGCCACGCTCGCCCGTGGCCGCGGCTCCGCTCTCCAGCTGACGCTTCCCGCGCCGAGCGGGCGCTACTCGGTCGGCACCTTCAGCCAGCATCTCGTCGACACGTCGCGCACGGACCCGTACGTGCCCGGCAAGCGGGCGCGCGAGTTGATGGTGACCTACTGGTATCCGGCCGCCTCCACGTCCGGGCACGCCCAGGCACCGTGGATGCCGTCGACCTCCGGTGCGCACTTCCTCTACTCACGCGGCCTGTCTCCGCAGCAGGTCACGGTGCCGCAGACCGCCGGCCACACCCTCGCCCCGGTCGCCACCAAGCTCGGCAAGCTGCCCGTCCTGCTGTACTCGACCGGTCTGCACTCGGACCGCGCGATGGGCACCGCGCTCGCCCAGGACCTCGCCAGCCGCGGCTACCTCGTCGTCACCGTCGACCACACCCACGACGCCAACGAGGTCGAGTTCCCCGACGGACGGCTCGAGGTCAACACCATGCCGGCCGGCTCGCACTCCTCCGACACGCTCAACGTGCGCGCCGCCGACATCCGCTTCGTCATCAACCAGCTCGGCACCATCGCCAAGGGCGGCAACCCGGACGTCGACCACGCCAAGCTCCCCACCGGCTTCTCGCACGCCGTGGACACGTCCCGCATCGGGATGTTCGGCTGGTCGCTGGGCGGCGCGGCGGTCGACACCGCCATGCAGCTCGACCATCGCATCGACGCCGGTGCCAACCTGGACGGCCAGTTCTTCGGCTCGGCGCCGAGCAAGGACCTGAGCCGCCCCTTCATGCTGTTCAGTTCCGGCTCCCACAACCGGAACAACGACTCGTCGTGGCGCAAGCTCTGGCCGCATCTCAAGGGCTACCGGGTCGACATCCAGCTCCGCGGCTCGAAGCACCTGTCGTTCAGCGACAACGAGGCGATGGTGCCGCAGGAGGCGAGCCTGCTCGGGCTTTCGCCGGCCCAACTGCAGCAGCAGTACGGCACGATCGACCCCGACCGGGCGATCAAGATCCAGCGCGTGTACCTGGCCGCCTACTTCGACCAGACGCTGCTCCACAAGCACAGCACCTTGCTGGACGGACCCGCCAAGAGCTACCCGGAGATCTCCTTCGTCCGCTGACGAACAGCTGGCTCAGGTCCTCCTGAGCCAGTCGCCGCACGGTCGCCGCGCGGTCTCCGCACAGGGACGGCCCAGGGATGAGCCAGGGATGAGCCAAGGACAAACATGTGATTGTCGTGTGATCTCATACGGCTAAAGTGTGCACGTGTCGAACATTGGCGCGCTCGTCGCCGGTTGAGAGAGGATCCGCTGCCCTGCCCACCGCTTCCCGGCCACAGCGCCCCAGCGCATCCGCCCCGCCGCTGCCGAGCGAGGCGCGCCCGCCGGGGGCCTCGCTCGTCGTCGCGGTGCCGGTGGCAGCCGCCCTCACCGCGACCGGTCCGGACGGCACCGGCACATCGACTTCCCGCACCGGCGCCGGCGCCGCCTGACCACTGATCCGAGGACCTTCGCCATGGCCACCATGCCCACCGCCCAGAGCACCGGCTCCCACGGCCGCCGCCGGACATCGCGCCCCGGCGAGGACCAGTCGCACGCTCCGGCGCACTGGGAGCGACCGGCGCTGGTGGCGGTGCTGGTCGTCGCCGCGCTGCTGTACGGCTGGGGCATGGGGCACGCCGCGATCCACCCCTACTACAGCTCTGCGATACGGTCGATGGCCACCAGCTGGCGGGCCTTCTTCTTCGGCGGACTCGACACCAGCGGTTCGATCACGCTGGACAAGCTGCCCGGCGCCTTCTGGCCCGATGCCGTCTCCGTCTGGATCTTCGGCCCGCACACATGGGCGGCCGCGCTGCCGCAGGTCGTCGAGGGCGTGCTCACCGTATGGCTGCTCCATCGGATCGTGCGCGCGTGGGCCGGACCGTTCGCCGCTCTGATCGCCGCGCTCGCGCTCACCTTCACTCCGGTCACCGCGGTCCTGAACCGGGCCACCATCCCGGACACCGCGCTGACTCTGCTGCTCGTGGCGGCGGCCGGAGCGCTGCAGAAAGCGGTACGGACCGGGCGGCTGCTCCCGCTGATCACCTGTGGCGTGTGGGTCGGGCTCGCCTTCCAGACGAAGATGCTGCAGGCATGGCTCGTGCTGCCGGTCTTCGCCGTCGTCTACCAACTCACCGCGAGCAACACGGCGTTGCAGCGGGCCCTGCGACTCGTCGTGAGCGGTGCGGTCGCCCTGGCCGTGTCCTGCTCCTGGGCGTTCATCGCCTGGGCGACGCCCGCCGCGGACCGCCCGTACGTCGACGGCACCTCCAACAACAATCCCTTCAGCCTGGTCTTCGGCTACAACGGCCTGAGCCGCTTCGGCGACGACGACACCGCGCTCGGTGCCGTTGCGGGCACCGCCGCCAGCCGGACCAGCGGAAACACCGGCTGGGGAATGCTGGTCAACCACACCGTCGGCCCGCAGATCGCATGGTTCCTGCCGCTCGCCGTGCTCGCCGCCGTACTGGGCGTGCTCTGGCGCGCCCGCACACCGCGCACCGATCCGCTGCGGGCCGGTTTCCTCCTCTGGGGCGGCTGGCTGGCCGTGCACGCCGTGGTGTTCAGCGTCTCCAACGGCAACCACCCCTACTACACGGCCGTGCTCGCCCCGGCGATCGCCGCGCTCGCCGGGGGCGGGCTCGCCCTGATGCGGACCGCGTACGAGGCAGGCGGTCGGCAGCGGCTGTGGCTGCCGTCGGCCCTCGTGCTGACGGTGGTGTGGGCTGTGGTGCTCGACGCGCCGACCTGGTTCGCCGCCTGGCTGCCGGCGCTCGCCGTGATCCTCGCGGTGGGCGGCGCGCTCGGCCTGTGGATCAGCGGGGCAGGAGCCTCCCGAGGACTGGTCCAAGGCTCCCTGGCCGCCGGGATCGCGGCCACTTTGCTCGTACCCGCCGGCTGGGCCGCCTCCTCCCTGGACCCGCTCTACGCGGGTGCCTCCACATCGCCGACAGCCGGACCGGTCGGCAAGACCTACCAGAGCGCCCTCCGCGACCGCTCCGCTCTGCGCCGAGTCGGACTCGACGAACCGAGCGACCACGACATCACCTTGCTCGACTACCTCGTCACGCACCGCCACGGCGAGAAGTACCTCCTCGCCACCCAGGCCGCCTACCCCGCGGAACGGCTGCTGCGCGCCCAGTCCCAGCCCACGCTCGTCATGGGCGGTTTCACCGGCAAGACGCCCTTCCCCACCGCCCCTCAACTCGGCGACCTGGTCGCGTCGCACCAGCTCCGCTACGTGCTGCTCACTCCCGTACGACCCACCACCCCCGCCACGACGTGGGTGAAGTCCCACTGCAAGCGCATCCGCTCCGGGGCCTACGGCTGGCGCACCAAGGGCAGCTTCCGCCTCTACGACTGCGGCCGGCAGAACTGAGTCGGCGCCGCCCCGAGGCGACCGAGGTGAACCGCGGGCGCGGACCCGCAGCGTAGCGACGGTGCGGGAGCGGCGACGTCAACCCGGCGTGGTACAGCGGTGGTTGGAGAAGGCACGGCGCTACCGTCTCCGGCTTGCCGGGAGTTCGAACCGCCATTGGACGACCCTGCTCCCCCCACCCGTCACGACGCTCCTCCGGCTGCTGACACCGGCAGCTCGGCGGCCCGCGCGCACCCCCTGATATCGATGCCGAGGCACCATGCCGGCCATATAAGATCCACACACTTTGATCACCAAACCTGGATCCTTGTGGGGGGACCGGAACGTGAACTCGCACGTCATAAGAGGGGCTTTCGCGCTCGTGGTGAGCGGCAGCCTGGTGGGGGCGCTGTCAGCCGAGGCGGCGGCCGCACCGGCCGAGACCACCCCGAAGGCGGGGAAGGCCACCGTGGCCACCGATCCCGTGCAGCCCGGTGCCTGGGGCTCGGCCACCGAGGTCGCCCCCACCGCCCAGCACCGCGTGCTCGGTCTGCAGGCCCGCGCCGACGGCGCCCTCGTCGCCCTGCGCGACGAGCCCCAGGACCCCGCGCACAGCCTGGAGGTCCGCAGGCTCACCGTCCAGGTCCGCCCGACGGGCACCACCACCTGGGCCGCGCCCCAGACGCTGTCCACGGCCGCCGACTACTACCTCGACGCCAGCACCCTCGCCCCGCAGGCCGACGGCTCCCTCATCGCCTACTGGCGCGAACGCCTTCCGGGGAGCAACAGCCTCTTGAAGGCCGCCACCCTGGCCCCCGGCGCCACCCGTTGGTCCGCCCCGACCACCGTCGCCACGCTCTCCTGGATCGACTGCCCGCCCCTGGTGTTCGGCAGTGCCACCGGCCGCCTCACCGCCGTCTGGGCCACCCCGGTCGCGGGCGGCCGCGAGCTGCACATGGCCGAGCGCCCGGCCCCCGGCGACGCCTGGTCCGAGCCCACCGTGTTCGACACCGTCACGAGCGACGCCGAGGACGGCGAGTGGACCCTGACCGGGCTGCACGCCGCCGTCGACAAGGCGGGCAACGCGGCCATCGCCTGGAATCTCGACGACCGCCCGCGCGACGGCGGCGGCTCCACCGGCGTGGCCGGGGCCTCGTACCACTCCCGGATCATCGAGCGCAAGGCGGGCGCGACCGCGTGGGGCGCCGCCGAGGACCTGACCCCCCTGAACGGCACCCAGCCCGGCGCCCTGCGACTCGACTCCGACCCGGCCGGCGGCCTCACCCTTGTGTGGGCGACCGACGGCGGCCCCGTCCGCTTCACCCGCAAGGCCGCCCCCGGTGCCGCATGGAGCGCCACCGAGAACACCGGGCTCACCGGCTGGTACGCCCCCCGCGCCCTGCCCCGCCCGCTGACCGGCCCGAGCGGTGACGTCACCCTCGTCGACGCCGCCGACAAGGCGGTGGTCTCCACCACCCGCTCCGCCCGAACCGGCACCTGGGGCGCCGCCGAACAGGCCGACGACCGCCGCCCGTTCGGCTCGGCAGGCTCGGCCGTCAGCTCCGGCATCGCGACCGACGGCACCGTGTACGCGGCCTGGAGCATGGCCATCGGCAACGGCTCGTACCGGTTCGTCTCCGGCTTCCGCACGCGTGGCGGCTGGTCGGCTCCCCGGACCCTGGCCACGACCACCGGTAACCGCACCGTCGGCGGCGCCCTCACGGTCGCGGGCACCCGCCCCACCGCGCTCTGGTACGACAGCTCCGCCCTCGGCGGCCCGCTGCACGCCGTCTCCGGCACGAGCCGCCCGCTCCCCCGCGCCCGTGACTACGGCGACGACGGCCGCGCCGACGTGCTCGCCCTCACCGGCACCACCCTGACCCGGTACGACGGCGACGCCGCGGGCCACCTCGCCACGGGCTCCGTGCACAGCGGCGCGGTCGCCGCCGGCTGGCCCGCCGGCACCCGGTTCACCGGCTTCGGCGACCTGAACGGGGACCGCCTCAACGACGTCCTCGCCGTACTGCCCACGGGCGAGGCACGCATGTACGAGGCTCCGGCGGGCCGGCTGCCCGCGCCGAAGTCCCCGTACGTGAAGACCGGTGGCGACTGGCGCGGCTACAACGTCCTCACCAGCCCCGGCGACCTGACCGGTGACGGCCGCGCCGACCTGCTGGCCCGCTCCGCCTCGACCGGTGACGTCTACCTGTACGCGGGCAACGGCACCGCCGGATTCGCCTCGCGTGTCGAGATCCGGTCCGGCTGGAAGGGCTACACCCGGGTGATCGGCGCCGGGGACCTCAACGGCGACGGGCGCGGGGACGTGCTGGCCCTCGACGGCTCGGGCGAGCTGTGGCGCTACAACGGCACCGGCACCGGCAAGCTCGCCGACCGCGTGCTGGTCTTCCGGGACTGGGGCAAGACCTACCGTCAGGTGCTCGGTGCCGGTGACCTCGACGGCGACGGCAAGGCCGACCTGCTCTCGGTCGACTCCGACGGCGTGGCCTGGCTCAACCCGGGCAAAGGCCACGGTGGGTTCGGCAACCGGGTCCGCGTCGGCACGGGCTGGAACGGGCGCACCCTTTCCTGACCGGCCGGAGTCGTCTGCCGGGCCCCGGTCAGTGGCACCTGCGGGTGTTGAGGCGGGCGGCCTGGCGGGTCAGGTGGTCGCGTTCGGCGAGGTCGGGTGCCTTGCGGGCCGCCTCGGCGTACAGCCGTGCCGCCGTCGCCAGGTCTCCGTCGCGCTCGTGGAGGTACGCCGCCACCGCCGTGTGGCGGGGCAGTGCGGAGTCCAGCGCCGCGAGCGCCGCCAGACCGGCGCGCGCTCCGTCGGCCTCGCCGACGGCGACCGCGCGGTTGAGCCGCACGACCGGGTTGTCGGTCAGGCGGGCGAGTTCGTCGTACCACTCGACGATCTGCACCCAGTCGGTCTCCTCGGCGGCGGGCGCGTCGGCGTGGAGCGCGGCGATGGCGGCCTGGGCCTGGAACTCGCCCAGCCGGTCGCGGGCGAGGGCCCGCTGCAGGATCTCGACGCCCTCCGCGATCAGCTCGGTGTCCCATCGGCCGCGGTCCTGCTGGGCGAGTGGCACCAGGCTGCCGTCGGGCTCGGTCCGGGCGGCGCGCCGGGCCTGGTGGAGCAGCATGAGGGCGAGCAGCCCCGCCACCTCGGGGTGGTCGACCTGGGCCGCGAGCTGCCGGGTGAGCCGGATGGCTTCCCCGGCGAGGTCCACGTCGCCGGAGTAGCCCTCGTTGAAGACCAGGTAGAGCACACGCAGCACGGTGGCGACATCGCCGGGCTGGTCGAACCGCACCCCTCGGACGGTGCGCTTGGCGCGGCCGATGCGCTGGGCCATGGTCGCCTCGGGCACCAGGTAGGCCTGCGCGATCTGACGAGTGGTCAGCCCGCCGACGGCGCGCAGCGTGAGCGCGACCGCGGACGACGGCGTCAGCGACGGGTGAGCGCACAGGAAGTACAGCTGGAGGGTGTCGTCCGCGGCGGGCGCGGGCCCATGGGCCGGCTCCTCGTCGACGCGGTCCTCGCGTCGGCGGCGGGCGACGTCCGCCCGGGTCGCGTCGAGGAACCTGCGCCAGGCCACGGTGACCAACCAGCCCTTCGCATCCCTTGGCGGATCGGCCGGCCAGACGCGGACCGCCTCGACCAGCGCGTCCTGCACGGCGTCCTCGGCCGCCGCGAAGTCGGCTCCGCGGCGGACGAGGATGCCGAGCACGCTCGGCGTGAGGCTCCGCAGCAGGACCTCATCCATGGAAGGCGCACTCCGAGATGGTGGGCGGCGCACTCAGGAACGGGCGCACCTCGAGCCACTCGTGGATCGGCTTCCCGCCCGCCCCGGGGGCGGCCGACAGTTCCCCGGCCAGCTCGACGGCGCGCTCGTAGCTGTCGACGTCGATCACCATCCAGCCGGCGATGAGGTCCTTGGTCTCGGCGAACGGCCCGTCGGTGACCGGCGGGCGCCCTTCACCGTCGTACCGGACCCACGCCCCCTCGGGGGCCAGCGCCTGTCCGTCGACGAACTCGCCGGTCTTCTCGAGCCGGTCCGCGAAGTCCTGCATGTACTGCACGTGCGCGGAGATCTCCTGCGGAGTCCACTGGTCCATGGGCACGTCGTTGGCCGGAGCCGGGGCGCCGCGGTAGTGCTTGAGCAGCAGGTACTTGGCCATGGTGTTCTCCTCGGTGCTCGTGCGACCCATTGTGGTCGCTTTCACGGCGGGGACGGAGCCAGGCACGGATTCTCGACATCGCCGTCCGAGATTTCTTCGAAATCCTCGGGCGTTCGCGGATGAGCCCGGGTGAGCCCTCGTGCCGCACGCGGGCGCGGCTGCCCGATGACCTCCAGCCTCGTCCGTGGCTCGCTCACGCGGTCGCCCAGGTGGGTGGTGGCGTCGTCGCCGCCGACTCGGTGCGGTGGCGGGCCGCGCGGTCCAGTGCGTACTGGGCGGTGAGACAGGCGACGGTCCAGCAGGTGAGGAGGGTCAGTCCGGTCGCGAGGTGCGCTCCGTGGAAGTAGGACGCTCCGCGCAGGGCGCGGACGGCGATGCCCGGTGGCATGGCGTAGGCGAGAGGGCTCAGCCAGGAGGGCAGGTACTGCGGGGGCAGGATGCCTCCGCTGGACGCGTTGCCGAGGATGAGCAGGGCGATGGAGGCCAGCGGGATTCCGGCCGGTCCGCAGGCGCGCATGATCAGGCCGGCGGAGGCGGCCAGCGCGAAGGCGAGCAGGGCGGCCACGATCGCGGTGGTGGCGAAGGGGGCGGGTATCGCTGTGAAACCGAGGCAGGCGATGGCCGCGACGATCACGCCGGATGCGGCCGAGAAGGCGGCCGTGCCGGCGATGCGCGCGGTGAGTGCCAGGCGCGGGGCCATCTGGTAGGAGGACACGGCGTACAGGTAGCCGGCCAGGACGATCCCGAAGCAGGAGTAGAAGATCGACAGCCCTCGGGAGTCCTGCGGGGCCAGGGGAACCACGTCGTTCACGGGGACCGGACGGCCGAGCGCGGCGGTCACGGTGGCCTGGACCGACCCGGTGGCGGAGGGGCCCTGAGCGCCGGCCACCAAGAGCTTCAGGTGCCCGTGCCCGTCGGTGACGAGGGCGGCGGGCACCTCGTCGTGTCCGACCGCCGCGCGGGCGGCGTCGGCACTGCGGTAGCGCTGGAAGCTCATGGCCTGCTGGTCGCGGTCGTTGATCGCGAGTTCGACGCGGGCCGCGGCGCTGTCGGAGGCGGCTATCCCCAGGGGCAGCCGGTGGGAGGTCGGGGCGTGGAACGCCGCCAGGAAGACGGCGATGAAGGCGGCGCCGACCAGCAACGAGGTGACCACCGGGACGATGATCGCTGTGCGGGTCGGGGCGGCGGCGGTCAGGACCGGGTCAGGAATCCCGTGCTCGGTGTCGTCCAGCGGGTGGGGCTGCCGGACGGCCTGGTCCGCGCGGTGGCGCGCCCGGCTGGACTCGGCGCTCGCCAGGGGGTTCGGGGAGGGCATGGCTTCCTCTTGTCGGCTGAGGGGGGGTCGGGGTAAAGGGGCGCGGCCAGGGGCGCGAAGACCGGCACGGGGCGTGCAGATGCCGGTCTGTGCGGGCGGGGCACGGGGAGGGCGGGGGTTGTCGGGGGGGTATCGCGAGGCATTCGGGGACTAGAAGAAGCCGCCGTCGAGGGGGAGGGTGCGGCCGGTGAGATAGGCGGCGTCGTCGGAGGCGAGGAAGGCGTATCCAGCGGCGACCTCCTGCGGCTGCGCGAGGCGGCCGAGCGCGCCGTGGACCTCGAGCCACTGGGCCAGGGGCTGCACGCCGCGCAGGGCGGGGTGCTGGTAGTTCGGGGCGTGTTCGGCGGCCATGTCGGTCGCGGTGCCGCCGGGGGCCACGGCGTTGATGGTGATGCCGCGCCGCCCCAGTTCGGCGGACAGGTTGAGGACCATGGCCTCCACCGCCGCCTTGGACGCCGCATACAGCGTGTGGCCGAAGACCGCGCGGGAGGCGCTGACGGAGGAGGTGAGCACGATCCTCCCGCCGGCGCCCATGTGGGCGGTCGCGTGCTGGACGGCGAACAGCTGGCCGCGGGTGTTGACGGCGAAGACGCGGTCGAAGTCGGCCGGGGTGATGTTCTCCAGCGCTTCGAAGTGCTCGACACCGGCGCACGAGGCCAGGACGTCGAGTCGGCCGAACTGGTCCATGGCTCGATCGAACAGGGCCCTGCTCTGGTCGGGTTCGGCCACGTCGGCGCGCACCGCGACGGCGCGGGCGCCTGCCGCGTCGAGCGCGGAGACGAGGTCCCGCGCCGCCTGCTCATTGCCTCGGTAACCGACGACGACCGCGGCGCCTTCCGCGGCCAGCCGCGCCGCGACCGCCGCGCCGATGCCTCGGCTGCCGCCGGTGACGACGGCGACCTTGCCGGCGAATCGCGAGCAGTGCACTGCGCTCATGAGAGGTGTTCCTTCCACTCGTGACGGCGCCACGGCTGTGCGGTGGCGGCACGGCGAGGCTAACACTAACCGCAGGGAACCCTTCACTTTCATGAGGTGTCGTAGTGTCTCGGTTGGCAGGCCAGGACGACAGCAGGGGTGATCCAGTGACCGCCAGACCCGCCCGAGGGCGCGCGCCGTCGCGGTTGCGTACGGACGCGGCGCGCAATCGCGCCCAGATCCTGAGTGCCGCCCGAGGCGCCTTCCTGGAGGCGGGGACCGCCGTTCCGCTGGAGGAGATCGCCCGCCGCGCGGGTGTGAACATCGCCACTCTCTACCGGCGCTTCCCGAACCGCGACGCGCTGATCGCCCAGGTCGTGGTCGACGGCTTCGGCATCGTGCTGGACGCCGCCAGGGCGGCGGCGACCTCAGCGCCGGCGGATCCCCCCGCCGCCGTCCAGGCGTTCCTGCGGCGCGTGGTCGACAGCCGCGACATGCTGGTCCTGCCCCTGATCGGCGGCCCCCAGACCGACGACCCGCAGGCGCGCGAACTGCAACGGGACATCTCCGCCGCCCTGGAGGAGATCCTGGAGCAGGGACGCCGGCGAAGGCTCATCCGCGCGGATGTGACGGCTGTGGACCTGATCACCACCGCCGCGCTGCTGTGCCGCCCCCTGCCCCACCTTCCGCCCGAGCAGGCCGCCATACTGACCGCCCGTCACCTCGGCGTCTTCCTGGACGGGTTGCGCCCCGACCCCTCCGTCACGCTGCCCCCGCCCCCGAGCAACGAAGAGCTGGCCGACCATCTCCACGCGGGCGCGTAAGCCGTCGGGCCGAGGGGAGTTCGGCGCCGAGGGCATGCCTCAGGGCGCCGGGCTGGACTCCGGGGCCGGTGCGGCGTCCTTCCAGACGGTGTGGAAGGCCAGCCGCAGGCAGCCCGCAAGGGCCGGGTGCTCGATGAAGAGCGTGGTGGTGGAGCCCGCTCCGGCCACCGGGTCGGGCATGTCGCACAGGACGAGGGAGGCGTCGGCGACGACGAGTTTCAGCGGCAGTTCGGGAGCGAAGCGGGCCTCCTCCCCCGCGGCGGCGAAGCGCCGCACGTGCTCCACCGTCTCGGGGTCACCGAGGGCGTCGTCGAGGTAGATCGCCCGGACGACACCGCCCGCCCGGTGGAGCCGGTGGACCACCGCCAGGCCCTCCGTGTTCTCGGCCGGGGCGACGAACGGCGGTTTGCAGAAGGTGAGAAGCTCGTGCCGCGCCTGGCGCTGGATGTCGGCGAAGCGCTCGGAGATGGCCTTGGGGTCGCGCAGCACCTCGATGTAGTCCAGCGGATCGGTGTGTTGCCGCCCCAGCGACCACAGCGGCTGCAGCGCACCGGCCAGGTCCTGCGAGACCCGCTCCAGCCGGTCGACGGACTCCCGTTGCACCGTCATCAGCCGGGCGAGGGCCAATTCGGGCGTGACGGCGGAGTACGTGGCCACCCGTCCGGGACGGGCGGTGACCAGATGCCGCCGTACGAGCGCGTCCAGCACGTCGTACACGCGTTGGCGCGGCACGTCGGCTTCCCGGGCCACCTCGGCGGCCGTGTAGGAACCACGCCTGATGAGCGACAGATAGACCCGAGCCTCGTACCGGGCCAGCCCCAGTGACATCAGGTCGTTGACGGTTCCCTCTTCCAGCTCCATGGCTGCACAAGGTAGCTGCCCTCGCTGTGAAGTTGCAGGCAAAGTTTTCGCAACTGCCCCTGTTCTCATCGGCAAACCGTCAATAGCCTCATCTGTAGCCACCACTGACCGTGGTGGCAGCAACCAGCTGTACGCCCGGAAACCGGCTCCACCAGGCCACCCCCAACGGAAAGCGCTTGTCATGTACGTGACATCGCTTTCGGCCGCCGTCGTGGAGCCACCCATCCCCCCACGGAGGGCAGTTCTTTGCGTTCTCACCGCAGAAGGAACCCGATACGTCGCGGCGCTCCCGCGATCCTGTCTGCAGCAGTTCTGATATCCGGCGGCCTGGCCGTCGCGTCCCACTCGGCGGCCTTCGCGACGACGTCGGCCACCGCATCGCCCGCAGCCGCGACGACGCACACGCACCGGCTCTGCTCCGAGCCGAGCAAGCCCGGTTACATGGCGTGCCAGTCGGTGGTCCGCACCGACCTCACGCCGAAGATGTCCCTCGGCCGGCACGACACCCCCAAGGGCTTCGGGCCGGCCGACCTCCAGGCCGCCTACAACCTGCCCAAGGACGGCGGCAAGGGCGCCACCGTCGCGATCGTCGACGCGAACGACGACCCGAACGCCGAGAAGGACCTGGCGGCGTACCGGTCCCAGTACGGACTGCCGGAGTGCAGCACCGGCAACGGCTGCTTCAAGAAGATCGACCAGGACGGTGGCTCCAACTACCCGACGCCCGACTCCGGTTGGGCCGGGGAGATCTCCCTCGATGTGGACATGGTCAGCGCGGCCTGCCCCCAGTGCCACATCCTGCTCGTCGAGGCCAAGTCCGCCAACATGGAGGACCTGGGCGCGGCCGTGAACCAGGCCGTCAAGCAGGGCGCCAAGTACGTCTCCAACAGCTACGGCGGCAACGAGGAGTCCAATGACACCTCCGCCGACAACCAGTACTTCAAGCACCCCGGCGTCGCCATCACCGTCAGCTCAGGCGACAGCGGATACGGCGTCGAGTACCCGGCGGCCTCGCAGTACGTGACCGCCGTCGGGGGCACCTCGCTCAAGAAGGACAGCAGCACCCGCGGCTACTCCGAGTCGGTCTGGGGCACGTCCGCCGGCGGCGACGGCGCGGGCTCGGGCTGCTCGCAGTTCGACGCCAAGCCGTCCTGGCAGAAGGACACCGGCTGCACCAAGCGCAGCGTCGCCGATGTCGCGGCGGTCGCCGACCCGGCCACCGGTCTCGCCGTCTACGACACCTACCAGTCGGGCGGCTGGAACGTGTACGGCGGCACCAGTGCCTCCTCCCCGTTCATCGCCGGTGTCTACGCCCTCGCCGGCGCCCCGGGCACCGGTGACGTCCCGGCCTCCTACCCCTACGCGCACCCGGACAAGCTGAACGACGTCACCGACGGATCCAACGGATCCTGCAGTGACTACCTCTGCAAGGCGGGCAAGGGCTACGACGGCCCGACGGGCCTCGGCACCCCGAACGGTGTCGCCGCCTTCACCAAGTAGATCGGCTCCTGCCGGTCGCTCCCTGCTCCGCAGCGCTTCGCCCCGTCGGGACACCCGGCGGGGCGAAGCGCGTCTTCGCCGAGCGAGCCCTCGCCGTCGCCCGGACGGCCCAGGCAGGATAGTAAGTCAAGCCTTACTTTCATGGAGACTGGGCCGCATAGTGGAGGGGTGAACCAGGAGGAGGCTGACTGTTGTCGCAGGTCAATAACGGTGTCGTAGGTCAGATCGCGAATGAGCAGGCCCATGTGTCCGCCATGTACGAGCTGCTGGACGAGCGGCGCGCGGACGCTCTGGCACAGCTGGCGGAGGTGCTGAGGTCGTCGGCCGACAGCGCGGGCGAGGTGTACGCGCGCGACGTCGCCGCCGAGGATCTGGCGCGGCGGATGCGCAGGCTCGAAGGTGCCGAGGAGGGGCTCGCTTTCGGGCGGCTCGACGGTGTGGACGGAACGGCACTGCACATCGGTCGGCTCGGCCTGCACACGGAGGATCGCGACCTGCCGCTGCTCGTCGACTGGCGCGCGGAGGCGGCGCGGCCCTTCTACGCGGCGACGGCCGTCCACCCGATGGGGCTGCGACGGCGCCGCCACCTGCGCCTGGAGGGTCGCGCGGTACGCGCGGTGAGCGACGAGCTGCTGGACGGTTCCGCCCCCGCGGCCGAGGACGTCGTGGGCGACGGCCCCTTGAAGCTGGCGCTGGAGGCACAGCGCACGGGGCGGATGCGGTCGGCGGTGGCGACGCTGCAGGAGGAGCAGGACGCCGTCGTCCGTTCCCCGCACCGAGGGGTGACGGTGGTCCAGGGCGGCCCCGGCACGGGCAAGACCGTCGTCGCGTTGCACCGGGCGGCGTATGTCCTGTACGCGTTCCCGCGTGCGGCCGAGCGCGGAGTCCTGGTCCTCGGTCCGAACGCGCGGTTCCTCGACTACATCTCTCAGGTGCTGCCCTCGCTCGGGGAGAACGACGTGCTCCTGACGACGTGCGACGAGCTGGCCGCAGTCGCAGCGGACGCGGTGGAGCCGGCCGACGTGGCGCAGCTCAAGGGGAACGCCGTGATGGCCGAGGCCCTGGCGGGCCTGGTGCGCTCGCGACAGGCGCCCGAGGGCGACTTCGCCGTGCGCGTCGGGCAGGGCTGGGCCGGCGTGACGCGGGCGGACGTCGCAGAGGCTCGGGACGTGGCCAGGGCGAGCGGCCTGCCGCACAACCGCGCGCGGGAGGTGTTCAAAGACCGCCTGATCGGTGCGGTCGCGGACGCGCTGGAACGCGGCACCGCCCAGGCCCTCGAGCAGATCGACGCAGAGGTGGCCCGGATCACCGGCCTGGATCTCGACGCCGCGGCCGAGGCCGACCTGCAGGCCCTCGGATTCGACGGCGTGGCGGAGAGTGGTCCGGCCCAGGAGTTCGACGCGGAAGCGGTCCGGGCGGACCTCGCGGACGACGCCCAGGTCGACCGCGCCGTGGAGTCCCTGTGGCCGCGGCTGACCCCGGAGGCCGTCGTGCGGTCGCTCCTGGCCGACACCGATGCGCTGCGCGCCCATCTGCCGTCGATGAGCGGCGAGGAGCGTTCCGGGCTGCTGCGTGCTCCTGACGCCCCGTGGACCGATGCCGACGTACCGCTGTTGGACGAGGCGGCGAGCCTGGTGGACGGGCCGCCGGAACGGACGTACGGACACGTCGTCGTCGACGAGGCCCAGGAACTCACGGACATGCGGTGGCGTATGGTCGTGCGCCGCTGTCCAGGGAAGTCGCTGACGCTGGTGGGCGACTTCGCTCAGGCGGGCCCCGCGACGCGGGCGTGCGACTGGCCGCAGGCGCTCGGCCCGCACTTCGGCAGCCGGTTCGTCCTGCACACGCTGACCGTCAGCTACCGCACCACGGAAGAGATCCTGGCGACCACTCGTGACCTCCTCGCGCGGATCTCGCCCGGTCAGCAGCCGGTCCGCTCGATCCGTCACGGCGACCGTCCCCGCACGCTCACCGCACCCTCGCACGCTCTCGTCGCCGCCGTCGCCGAGGAGCTTTCGGCCGAGGCCGCGCAGTACCCGGGCGACTTGCTCGCGGTGATCTGCGCGGACGCCAGAGCGGGTGACATGGCATCCGCCGGCATCACTCGGTGGGCGCGCGTCGTACCGGCTTCGGAGGCTCGCGGTCTCGAATTCGACGGGGTCGTCGTCGCCGGCCCCGGGGAGATCGTCAGCGCTCGTCCCAGTGGCGAGCGGGATCTGTACGTGGCCCTCACCCGGGCCACCAAACGGCTCTGCACGATCGGCAGTTGAATCCCGCCGGGCGCGGGAGGGCATGCGCCGCCGCGGCTTGGCCCGGAGCGGAACGAGGCCCTGGAGGTTCGGGCGGGGGGCTCTGCTGGAGCGGCCGACTCGAACGCGCCGGAGTCAGGGTCCGGCGCGGAGCGGGGTCGGGGCGGCCGGGCGGCGAGGGGTGATTCCGTAGCGGCCGAGTCTCTCGCTCAGGCCGACCTCGCCCGCCCGCGGCTTCTTCGGTCCGGCGCGCACCTCGGTGCGCGGTCGCCGGACTCTCGCCTGAGTG
>NZ_KQ948244.1:0-7780 GCF_001514035.1 Streptomyces yokosukanensis
GCGCTCAGCCTACGTCATGCACCGGGCAGCTCCGCGCGGCGGGTCTTCGATGAAGCGGCTTGGTTGTCAGCGGTTGTCGTTGAGGTCTTGGTGCATCTGGGGCTGGTTGTCCTGGTCGTGGGTGAGGGCGTACAACTCGACCTGGTTGAAGGCCTTCGAGGCCACGCCGAGGATCTCGTCGTAGGGATTGATCCCGGTGGCCTTCTTCACGGTGTCGCCGCCGAGTCCGCCGATCGTGCTGCTGAAGATGCTGTGCATGGCGGCGCCGGGTTTGGCCGCGAGGTCGACGATGCTCTTGGGGATGCCGGCCATATCGGCGTACTTGTCGGTGAAGGCGGTTCGAACCATGGCGATGAAGGGTTCGTAGGACCCCGGCGGGAGGATCTGCTCCTTGTAGAACTTCAGGGCCTGCTCGGTCATGAACGTGCAGTCCTCGCTCGCCCTCCACTCCCGCTCCCGCTCGATGTTCCACAGCCGGTCGGCCAGGTCGGCGTCCTTGGGCACCAGCCACTTGTCGGGGGTACCGAGGTAGTGGTTGATGTAGTGCCAGGCGCTCACGAAGCCTTGCGCGTCGTCCTTGGTCACGTGGACGCCGAGGTTCTTCATAGCCTGGAGGATCTGCACACTGAAGATGCAGATGGCGCCGGTGGTGTACTTCTGCGAGACCGGCTCGCCCCACTTGGCGTAGTCCCACTTGCCGCTCTTCTCGTGCAGCTGCCGGACGGATGCGTGGACCAGGCGCACCTTGGTCACGGTCGCCGCCAGAGTGCCGTTGCGCAGCGCATCCTCGTCACCCATCCCGATGAACAGGCGCGAGGACTGCGACAGACGCCGGCCAGGGCCTTCCACGCCGCCCAGACGTCCGGTCGAACGCAGGGTGTAGGCACCGGTGGGGGAGAGGTACGTGCCGATCAGCCCGACCGTGCCCTGCAGCATGGAAGCCACGCCGTGGTGGTGGGCGAAGAAGCCTTCCGCTGCCTTGACGTCGGCCGCGCTCCAGCCGGGCGGCTCGTCGGAGGCGTCGTGCAGGAACTGCGCGAGCCGCTCGGGCAGGTTGGACAGGTCGGACATCGCCATGTGCGGCTTGAGCGTACCGATGGTGCGGAACAGGCCGTTGACGCCGTCGACCTCCCGATGGTCGATGAGGTCGGACACCAGCGCGTCGGCGGCTGGATCACCCTCCTGGTTCGCGGCTTCCAGCTCCGCTGCAACAGTCTCCACGGTCAAAGGCACAGTGCTGCTCCCTTCTGCACGGTGATGACGGGGGCGTGCCCGCGGGTCGAGGCGTGGACGCGGTGTTGGCCAAGCACCCGATGGCGGCCACACGGACGATCATGCCCGTCACCGTGCGTGACTTAGATGAGCCGAACGAGTGGGGCGGTCGCGCAAGCGGGGCGCACATGAGGGCGCACGAAGTGACCGCACCCTGCTCGCGCTTCCGTGCCTGAAGACGGACGTTGCTCTGCTCGCCGTATCGCCCGTGGTGTCGCCGCCAAGGGGGCCCGCTGCGTTCGGGTTCCGTCAGGCGAGGCCGACGGCTGGCCCTCGGTCGCTTGCGGTCGAGCCGGAGCGCCGTGCCGAGGAGGGCTCCAGGGTGTCGGCCAGGTGGTCCATCCGGATGGCGTTGTCGCATGCGTGGAGTGGTCGACGGGCTACGCGGATTTGGGACTTATTGCGCTCCGGTGAGGATGGTGCGGGGTGAGTCGACGACTACGGCGGTGGCGGCGAGACGTGTGGCGGTGCGCAGGTCGCCTGGTGTGTTGACGGCGAGCATGACGATGGGGGTGCGGGCGGAGCGGGAGCGGAAGCAGGCGACGGATTGAGGGGTCCACAGCTGGGCGGTGACGGCGGCATCTCCGGTACCCAGGGTGAACTTCTCCTCCAAGGTCATCTGGCGTTTGAGTTCGAAGCCGGCCCATGAGCTGGCCGGAGGTGTGCTCCTGCAGGTGTGCTCGAGAACCACTTCGGCCAGCCGCTGCCGTGTCGCGTCGCGTGCCTCGGCCACCTGCGCTCTGGCGTTGGCGGAGAGCAGGGTGGTGACCTCGGCATCGGTCGAGTACAGCTTGACGCGGTCCCACGCCTTCTTTTCATCGAGCAGGCGGGTCACCGCGTCGACGACGTGCTGGGCAGGTGCCTGTTTGAGGTCCAGGTAGATCTGTTTGCCCGGGGGCATGACGTGCAAGGCGGCTTCGAGGGTGGGGATGTGGACGGGGTGGGCTCGATAGGGGTAGGAGCCGTCAGGCCCCTTGAAGTCGTAGGCGGCGTTGAGCTTGACCAGCTCGTCCAAGGTCTTGCCGGCGACGGGGCCGGAGCCGTCCGTCAGCGCCGACAGGTCGGTGGGCCGGTACAGGACCGGTACGCCGTCCTTGCTGGCCTGGACGCTCAGCCATTCCCCGTCCACGCCCGCTTTCAGCGACTCGGTGATGGCCAGCACGGTGTTCTCAGGAAAGTCGCTGGTGCCCGCCCGATGGGCGATGACCAGAGGCCTGGTGCTCGCCTGCTCGGCCTGTGCGGAGTCCGGGATGCTCGCGGTGAGCGCAGGGACGGCGCAGGCCATCGCGACAGCGGCGAGAGCCAGGGCGGACCTGCTTCGCACGACTGCTGCCACTGCGTGATCGTGGGATTGCATGACCGTGATCGTAGGGAGGCGACGGGTGATGCTCCTGGAGCATCCGGCCGATTCCCCCAGAGGTGGAGCCGCTCCTGCGCAGCCGCCGCAAACGCGGCCTGACCAGAAGCAACGACACGCCAGCATGCCGTCCGGGTACACCTGGCCGGGGCCGGTCTGTTCGGCCGCTCCACCACCATTGGCAGCGAGCAGGGCGGCGAGGTTGCAGAGGCTGGATGCCAGGCGGAAGTTGCGTTGCTGAAAGGCGAGATCGGCGCGGTGACGTAGATCTGCGATGCGCTTGGTGAGCGGCGGGCGGAAGCGGCGCGAGCGGGAAACGGTGTAAGGCGGGGAGGGAGCCGGAGGTAGGCATACCTATTTCTCCTGGAGGAAGATTTCCCTGGCCGCCCACTCGGCGGCACACGGTACCGAGGCCGAGCAGGTTGTCCACGTGGCGAGAGGGTCCGGCATCAGCCAGTGAGCCGACACCGCAAGGACCCTTCTGGGAGCTGCGCTGCGATCACAGTCCCCATGGAGGGCGCCACGGAAGCCGGGAGAGGGGAGCCCTCACTTGCCTGGACGCATGGTGGCTTGTGGAAGAAGCGTGGTGACGTCCCGGTGCCAGTCGTCCGGGAGCCCGTATCGGCGTGGTCATGTGCGGGAGGGGAGCGCCGGTACGGGCTCCATCTCGATGCGGGGTCAGGAGGAGTGGTTGAGTACGTTGCCGTTCACGCAGTGGTTGACCGTGTCGCTCAGCGAGGCGCCGCCGATCGGGACGACAGCCAGTTCCTGGAAGCACACGGCCGCCGCGCTGAAGTTCCAGTTGTTCGCGGCATTCACGCCGGGGCCGAAGTTCGAGTCGGTGTCGGCGTACGCGGCCGGCGCGGACAGGGCCAGGGCTGCGAGGGGAAGAGCCGTCAGCGTCATGATCTTGTTCATGCCTGGCCAACGACCCGTCCGCGAAGAGGATGCGGTCCACCGAAGTGATCATCGGAAGGGGTGGCGTCCGCACAGCGGGATCGTGCGGCCGACCGCGTGCAGCTGGCGATGCGGAGGGGGAGGACCGGTTGTCCGGCTGGGCCACCTAGACAGACGCCGCTACGTCAGCTGAGCTGGAGGCCGGGGAGGCTGGGGTGTTTGTGTGCCGGCTGACAGCGCCGGGCGCGGACGCGAACAAGTGGTTCTCTCCGGTGCCGGCCGTCGGTACCGGTGATCTCCGGGATCAGCTCCGCCCTGGGGGCGACAGGCGGTGGTGGGCCCGTTGGATACGGCCGCGTTTGGTCGGGCGTCCCGGTCCCGGCCGGCGAGGGTGATCGTCAGGCGTGTGTCTGTGTGGGCTCTGGCCTTATGCCACGCGTAGGTCAAAGCCGAGGTCCGACGCTGTGTCGTCCAGGTCCCGGGCGTGCCGAAGAGCGGTGATGAGCCGGTCGGCCTGTCAGGCATGGGGCGCGGCGGGATCGGTCATGCTCGTGCACCATACGGGCAAAGGGCCGTGCTCCGGCGCAGCCCGACGTAACCGCCGCCGAGGGCAGCGCCTGTCTGATCCTCGAAGGGACCGGCTCCAGGTACCAACTGAAGGAGTGGTTTCTCCCGACTTCTCCTGGGCCAGGCGTTTTTCTGCAGACCGCCGGGACAGTGAACGGTGTGATCACCGCCCCAATTGAAGGAGAACTCGATGCAGGTACGTCTTCCTCTGACTGCCGCTGCTCTGGCGGCTGTCGCGGCCCTCGGCTGCGTGGGCGCCGCAGCTGCGCACGGTGGCGCCGATGCCAATGGCGAGGCCAAGAACTCTCCCGGAATTGTGAGCGGAAACCTGGTTCAGGCACCGGTGGACGTGCCCGTCAACGCGTGCGGCGACACCGTCTCGGTCGTCGGGATTCTCAACCCCACATTCGGCAACATCTGCGAAAACGTCTAGACGCTGAGCGCCTGTCAGGCCGCTCTTCGAGCGGGACGGTACCGCCCACGCGTCGCCGTCCCGCTCAGCTTGTCGTCTAACCTCCGTGCGCTGTGGGTCTGCGGGCGCCTCTCCGTAGGGTGCGGTTTCTGATCACACGGAGTGGGAGAGCTGCTCGCGCATCCATTCGGGAACGGGGTTGGTGTGTGGCTGGCCCGCCACGACGACGGTCGGGACGGTCTCGTTGCCGTCGTTGGCTGCTCTCACCGCTGCAGCTCCTGCCGGGTCTCGCCAGATGTTGACCCAGTGCAACTGGCGGCCGCTGCGGCCCAGCCGGATGCGCAGTCGAATGCAGTACTTGCAGCCCGGACGCCGGAAGGCGACCGGTCGGCCGTCGACTGCGCTGCGGCGTTGTGCCTCCTCCGCCCCGATTGACCTTGGGTAGATCAGGGGCGCGGACACCGCACCTGACCGGTGCTTTTGCCACACCTACGGGTACGGCGAGAACAAGCACCTGATGATCCCCGGCTGGCCGTACTCGGTCGTGGCCGCGCTGGAGACAGGGCGGACCTCGTGGACCGCAATCCTGGACGCCGTCCTGCTGACGCTGGGCGCCGATGTCGCCGCCGTCACCTCTACTCAAATCCGAGAAGTGGTCGAGCGACTGGTCGCCGCGGGCCAGTGGGAGGACGGTGACGCCGACGTCTTGGTTGTTGTCGATGCCGGCTACGACGCTCCTCGGATTTCACACCTGCTGGCTGACCTGCCTGTCGAGCTCCTGGGCCGGACGCGGTCGGACCGGGTGATGCGTCGCTCGACCCCGCCCCGGGTTTACGACCCGAAGGGCGGCCGGCCGCCCAAGCGCGGCAGCGAGTTCGTCTTCGGCCAGCCCGACACCTGGGGCGAGGAGCGCGTGGTGACCGTCACGGACACCCGTCTCTACGGGAAGGCAACTGTCCGGGCCTGGGACAGGCTCCATCCCCGGCTCACCCGCCGGGCCGCCTGGATCGACCATTCCGCCGAGCTGCCCATCATCGAAGCCACGGTCATCCGTCTGGAGGTCTCGCACCTTCCGTCCGGCGCCGAGCCGAAGCCGTTGTGGCTGTGGTGGTCCAAGACCGGCGCCACCGCGGCCGACGTCGACCGCTGCTGGCAGGTGTTCCTGCGAAGGTTCGACGTCGAGCACACCTACCGGATGATGAAGCAGACCTTGGGTTGGACGGCTCCGAGGCTCCGCATCCCGCAAGCCGCCGACCGGTGGACCTGGCTCGTCGTCGTCGCCCATACCCAGCTCAGGCTCGCCCGCTCCCTCGTCCAGGACCTCAGGCACCCCTGGGAGAAGCCAGCCCCGCCCGAACGGCTCACCCCGGCCCGAGTCCGGCGGGGGTTCAGAAGCATCCGACCAACGGCCGCATCCCCAGCCGGTGCACCGAAACCCGCCCGGCCCGGCCCCGGCCGACCACCGGGAGCCAGGAACCTGCACCGGGCCACCCGCCATGACGTAGGCAGAGTCCTCGCCACCGGCCAACCCTTCCAGTGGCCTACCCACCACAAGGTCGGCACGAAGCCCCGGCGCACGGGCTAAAAGCCAAGCTAGACAGGCTTGGCGCCCTTTCCTTTAGGGCTACTTGATGCCCGCCTGCCGCGACGCCCCTTCGTCAGGTCCTCTGCTGCTGTGTGGACAGGGCGTCAGCGAGGCGAGTCACGGCGTGAGCGAAGTCGGGCAGCAGGTCCTCGGGAACCTGGTCGAGGACGCGGCGCCGGGCGCTGGCCAGGTGCGCGGGCTGGGCGGCCTGCATGGTGCGCAGGCCGGCATCGGTGAGGACGGCCTCGTTGCCTCGAGCGTCTTCACCGTGCCGCTCCTTGCGGACCAGGTCGTGGTTGCTCAGACCGTTGACCACACGCGTGATCCGCGAAGGCGTGAGGCCGGCGGCGGTGGCGAGGGCGGACATGCGCATGCGGCGGTCGGGGGCCTCGGAGAGCAGGAGCAGTACGGCGAACTCGGTCATGGTGACCCCGGTGCGGGACATGTCCTCTTCGAGGGCCCGCGGCAGCGAGTGGACCAGGCGACCCAAGCTCTGCCAGAGGCGCAGCTCGTCCTGGTTCAGCGGGGCGGGATCGTCAGTGGCAACCATGCCCACCATCGTATTTGACGAAGCAAGCAAGCGGAGGCAATCATTGCTTAGGCAAGCAATAAGAAAGGTGGAGTGATGGCCCCTCCAGCACCCGCGCCTGACGGGTTTGCGCACGCCTACACCGATGTCAACGGCGTTCGACTGCACTACGTGAGCGGGGGAAGCGGCCCCGCAGTGGTCCTCGTCCATGGCTGGCCGTTCACCTGGGTCGAGTGGCGGGCGGTGATGCCGCTACTGGCCGAGCGCGGCTACACGGTGATCGCCCCGGACTTGCGCGGCTCGGGCGACTCCTCGGTCCCGGCCGGCCGCTGGACCAAGCGCGACGAGGCCGAAGACCTGCACCAGCTGCTGGGTCACCTCGGCCACGAGCGGGCGTTCGTGGCTGGTACGGACGTGGGCACGATGACCGTCCACGCATGGGCCCAGGCCCACCCGGACGACATCTCCCGCCTCGTGCTCAGCGAAGCGTTCCTGCCCGGCTACGGGCTCGAAGACCACATGAACCCGGCCGCCGGAGGCTCCTGGCACTTCGGCTTCCACGCCCAGAGCGAGCTGGCAGCCCTGCTCACCGAGGGCAAAGAGGAGCAGTACCTGTCCGGCTTCTGGTCGATGATGACCAAGGGCGGCATCACTGAGTCCGACCGCGCCGAACTGCTGCGCGCCTACACCCGGCCGCATGCGATGCGCGGTGGTTTCGAGCACTACGCGACCCTCGTCGACGACGGCCGTACCGCCCGCGCTGGCGGCGTGCTCGAGATGCCGGTTCTGGTCCTCAACGGCGAACACGGACTGCCCCAGCACGTCCTGCTGGAAGGCGCCCGTCAGGCGGCGCGTGAGGTGAGCGCCGACATCATCCTCGGCGCGGCACACACCTTCGCCGCCGACAACCCGCACGCCACCGCCGAACGGCTGGCCCGCTTCTTCACCACCAACCCCGGCATCTGACCCGCCACACATAAGACCAAGCTCAGGAGTCCCCATGGAGATCCTCGTCATCGGTGCCACCGGCTACGCCGGCCGCCGCGTCTCAGCCGCTCTGGCCCGCGCCGGTCACACCGTTCTCGGTCTCGTCCGCGACCCCGACGCGCCCGTTGTCCAGGCCCTTCAGGCCGATGAAGTCGACACTGTCCACGGCAACTT
>NZ_KQ948244.1:8585-9296 GCF_001514035.1 Streptomyces yokosukanensis
GTTGTTCTCCGAGATCACCGCAGCCCAAGAGCGGGACGGGCAGCGCCGCCACCTCGTCTACACCACCGGAATCTCCTCCTACGGCCGCACCGGAGTGGCCCTGATGGACGAGAACACGCCCGGCAACGCCGAAAGCCCCATCGGTTTCCGCTTCGAACTCGAACGTGAGCTTGCCGCCAGCGGCATCGACCACACCGTCGTACGCCCCGGATTCCTCTACGGCGGACCGGCAACCACGTCGATGACGGGGCAGTGGTTCGCCGAGGCCGAGGCCGGCAAGCCCGTCTTCTACGGCGATGTCACCAAGCGGTGGAGCTGGGTACACGTCGACGACCTCGCCGACGCCTACGTCCGCATCCTCGGCAATCCCACCGCGGTCGCCGGCGAGACCTTCGTGATCGCCGACGACCAGCGCCTGACCGCCCTGGACATGCAGCGCGCAGCCGTCCGCGCCACCGGACGCACCCAGGACATCGGCCTGGAGAGCGCAGAAGCCGGCGGCATGATGCAACTCGCCGCCGATCAGGACGAACTCGTCGACAGCCGCAAGGCCCACCGCCTGCTGGGCTGGCGCCCCCGCCACACCTCGTTCACCGACGCCCCCGATCGCCACTACCGCGCCTGGAAGGCATCCCAGCCGCGCACCTGACCCGCGTACGCGCACACCATCCCCCGCTGCAGTACGGCCTGTTCGAGCACCTTCGGCACCAA
>NZ_KQ948244.1:9321-9943 GCF_001514035.1 Streptomyces yokosukanensis
ATCGTGCAGCAGACCCGTTCGTTGTCCCGGTGCCGAGCGTGTACGCGCGGCCGAACCCGAAGTACTTCGGACGCCGGGGCGGCGCCACCTGGCTCAACATGATCAACGACCAAGCCTCCGGGCTCGGCGGAAAGGTCGTGGCCGGCACCCCGCGCGACTCCCTGTACGTGCTGGACGTCCTCTACGACCGCGACGGCGGCAAGCGCCCAGAGATGATCGTCACCGACACCGCGAGCTATCTAGTTGTGCAACCGACGATGATCGTTTACGCCTGGGGTGCGGTCTTCTGCTTGAGGCGTTCGTAAGGTGTCTGGCCGCCGAGGCCGCCGTGAGGGCGATGGTAGTTGTAGTAGTCCTCCCACTCGCGCAGCTTGTCGTTGAAGACCTCGGCGTCGTCGATGGCGACGCCCTCCAGGAGCCGGTAGAACTCCTCGCCGTCGATACGGTGCGAGCGTTCGACCTTCCCGTTGAGGCGCGGTGTGCGGGGCTTTATGTAGGCGTGGCCGATGCCTTTGTCGAGCACGTGGAAGTGGAAGGCGGACTGGAACTCGGCTCCGTTGTCCGTCTGGATCACCTCCACCTGGAACGGCAGCCGCTGCAGGACGTAGTCGACGAACTGGAT
>NZ_KQ948244.1:10516-15894 GCF_001514035.1 Streptomyces yokosukanensis
GGCAGTGGCCTGGTTGAGCGTCGGATAGATCTTCAGGACCCGCAGCCAGGTGCAGTCGTCGATCGCCGTGAACTGGTAGTACTTGTTGCGGCCGCCGCGCCGGCCTTGAGGCATGGAGGCGAGCGGCTCGATGAACTTCACGTCGATCTGCACCCGGTGGCCGGGCAGCTGCTTCTCGTACCGCTTCCATCGACGGTCGTGCCGCTTGTAGCGCTGGGAGGCCGGCAGGCGGCCCATGTCCAAGCGGTTGAGGATCCGCCACACGCCCGACTTGCTGATCGTGACGTCGTGGTACCGCTTGAGGTACATCGCGATCTTCTCGGGTCCGAAGTGGTAGTTCTGCCGGAGATAGATGATCTTCCCTACGACCTCGACGTGCATGGCGTTCGGGCTGTGCTTGGGCGCCTTCGAGCGAGTGCGCAGCCCCTCGATGCCCTCGGCTTGGTAGCGGCGATACCAGATGTAGTACGCCTGCCGACTGATGCCGAAGTACCGGCAACTCATGGCGACGTTGCCGGTTACCTCTTCGACATGGCGTATGACGGCCAGGCGTCGCTTGGCCTCGCGATCGAGCGGGGGTGTCTTCGGCATGTGGATCTCCTAGTGATCAGAGACCCAGGTGTCAACGATTAGTGATCAGAGACCCAGGTGTCAACGATGATCGGCAGTTTTAGACATCAACCCGCCTGGCCTGGGTCCTGCGGGAACCTGCCCGTCGAGCTGATCGGACGGATCCGCGGCGACCGCGTCATGCGGTTACCGAAGCCGCCACGGGTCTACGGCCCCAAGGGCGGCCGGCTACCCAAGCACGGTCCGGAGTTCCGCTTCGCCAAGCCGGAAACCTGGCCCGAACCGGCGGTCACGACCTGCACGGCAACGACGAACTACGGCAAGGCCGTCACGCAGGCGTGGGACCGGGTCCACCCTCGGCTGACCCACCGGGCCGCATGGCTCGACCACGAAGGCGAACTTCCACTGATCGAGGGGACGTTGATCCGCCTTGAGGTCGAGCACCTGTCGAAGAACCGTGAGGCGCCGACGGTGTGGCTGTGGTCTTCCGAGACCGGCGCCACCGACGCTCACGTCGACCGGGCCTGGCAGGCGTTCCTTCGACGTTTCGATGTAGAGCACACCTTCCGGCTGTTCAAGCAGACCCTGGGCTGGACGAAGCCCCGGTTGCGGGATCCGGAAGCGGCCGACCGGTGGACCTGGCTGATCATCGCGGCCTACACACAGCTCAGGCTCGTACGTCCGCTGGTCCGGGACCTGCGGCACCCGTGGGAGAGGCCGATCTCACCCGGCCGACTCACCCCGGCCCGGGTCCGTCGGACGTTTCGGAACCTCTGCCAGCACATGCCCTGTCCCGCCAGAGCACCGAAACCTCAGCGGCCCGGCCCCGGAAGGCCACCCGGCACAAGGAACAGGAGTCGCGCGCCCCGCTACGACGTAGGCAAAACCGCCCGACGTGAGAAGACGCTAATCGCCCTACAGCGGTCGAAAGGTTATCGTGCGTGAGACGATCGAGTCCCGCGATGACATGAACGTCCTCCGGCAGGTGATCGTGACGTCCACCAGGCGAGACCACGTGCGAGCCCAAGCCTTGAGACAGGTGGTGCTCATGACCACACGCCGGTTTGCATCACCACGGCGCCAACTACGACGATGATAATGCCGAAACCGGCCCGGATGTATCGCCGTTGAAAGTGTCCAGACAGAGCCACTATGGCGCCACCGACGATGGTGACCGCTGCGGCGACGGTGGCGAGCTGAGTCTCGATCAAGTCCACAATCATCCGGCCGCTGCCTCCGGGAATCGGACCACGCGCATTTTTTCTCCTTACTGCCGGGGACGGACGAAATCATCCTGCCGCCCCGTGCTCTGCGGGTCCAGGCACTTCAAGGATCCCAATGGCTCGTTCGTTGGGCCAGACCTTAAAGAACTTCCCAATGACGATGTCAAGCCGATGCCGTGACGGTTGGTAGGACCTCGTAACACGCTCCGTCGCGGATCATGGCCCACAAGACGTTGGCTCGCCGACGGGCCAGAGCGAGCAGTGCCTGCTTGTGTCCTTTCCCTTCGTTCCGTTTGCGCCCGTAGTAAGCCTGGGAAGCGGAGCAAGTTCTCAGGCTGGCCATCGCGGAAAGGTAGAAGGCCCGGAGCAGGCCGCGGTGGTAGCGGCGTGGGCGGCGCATGTTGCCGCTGATGCGGCCGGAGTCACGCGGAACTGGTGAGAGGCCGGCGAAGGACGCCAGGCGATCGGCCGTGCCGAAGGCTTCAAGGTCTCCGCCGGTGGCGGCGATGAACTCGGCGCCGAGGAGGGTGCCCATGCCGGGCAGGCTCCGGATCACCGTCGCATGCCGGTGTTCGTTGAACCGGGCTTCGATGAGAGCGTCGAGTTCGGCGATCTCCTGGTCGAGTGCCTGCACGCCCTTGGCGATGCGGGCGACCATTGCGGCCGCGAGGGTTTCTCCAGTCAGTGCGGCGTGCTGGGCCCTGGCCGCCCCGACAGCTGTCTCGGCGAGTGCGGCGGCGTTCTTCACCTTGCGGTTCTTCAGCCAGGTTCCGATCCGCCTGGCCCCGCTGCGGCGGATCGCGGCCGGCGTCTGGTAGCCGGTCAGCAGCATGACCGGGCCCTTCTTGCTGAGGTTGAACTCCCGCTCCAACGCAGGGAAGAACTCCAGCAGTTGGGCCCGCAGTCGGTTGGTCTGACGGGTGCGGTCGTTGACCAGGTCGAGGCGGCGGGCGGTCAAGGTACGCAGGTCGACGGCTATCTCGTCGCCGGGCCGCAGGAGACCGAGGTCCTGGCGCATGCGGACCTGGTCGGCGATGACGAACGCGTCCTTCTCGTCCGTCTTGCCCTGGCCGCGGTAGGCGGCTGTCGCCTGGTGCACGGCCAGGCCGGTGATGTAGAGCATCGGCTGGTCATGGCTGAGCAGGAGGCCGATGAGCAGGGCGGCGCCGCCGTGGTTGATATCCACCGCCCGCAGGGCGTCCTCGGAGAGCGCGAGTACGTCTGCGATCAGCTCCAGCGGAGCCGGTTCGTCGTTGAAGACTCGGCGTGAAAGGAGGCGTTCGCCTCGCTCGTCGACCACCACACAGTGGTGGTGTTCCTTGCCGATGTCCACTCCGGCCCAGATCTGGGGCACGGTCACCTCCGCCAGCTCGTCGTCACACATCGATCCCGCAGACGACCTCGCCGACGTTGTCCTACACAGCGATCGAGTCGCGTATCCCAATTAGCGGTCGAGTCGTCGCGGGGCTCCGGGCGGCCAAGTCCTTTGAGCCATCCAACGGCGACAAGCTCACAGCCGCCGAGTAGCCGAGGGGAATCTCACCCCTCGGCTCTCACAGAACCGTGCGGAACGATCGCTCGTTACACGGCTCCTGTCGTTCTGGTCACCAGGCCGCAAAGGTCGTCCACGGCCAGTGCGCGAACATACGGGGGTACCGCTGCGCGATCTCCCCCATCTTCGCGGTGGCCTTCCGTTTCGCCCTGAGCCGTTCGTACTTCTTGCGGATCCATCGCACCAAGTAGGCGTTGATGCGCATCAAGAGGCGAGACAGCCCCGACCGCCGGAAACGGCCGTAGTACTGCATCCATCCCGAGACCCGTGGGTTGACCCATCGGGCGAGATCTTGGAAGGAGAGGTCGGCCCGCGTATGAAGGTGCCAGGAACGGACCTCCCTACCAAGCCTCTTCAGGGCCTCCCTGCTGATCTCCGGGTCGAAGGAGAGGAAGATCTGCCCCTTCTTGTCCCGGCTCCTGCGGGCGCGGAACGTGAAGCCGAGGAAGGTGAACGCCGTGTGCTCGTACGAGCTCCGGCGCTTGCCGTCCTTGCAGTACACGATCCGGGTCTTGTCGGGATGCAGACGCAGCCCGACCTGTTCCATCCTGTCCATCAGCGCGGCCAGCACCTCGACAGCCTGGTGCTCGGTGACGCAGTGGATCACTGCGTCGTCCGCGTAGCGTTCGAACCAGACGCCGGGATACTCCCGGGCGAGCCAGGTGTCGAACGCGTAGTGCATGAACAGGTTCGCCAGCACGGGCGAGACCGGAGATCCTTGCGGGGTACCGCGGTCCCCAACTAACAGGCTGCCGTCGGGCTTCTGCATCGGCGCTTGAAGCCACCTCCGCACATACAAAATCACCCAAACGGCATCAGTGTGGGCTTCCACCGCCTTGACCAGGAGGTCCCACCGGACGCTGTCGAAGAACTTGGCGACATCGAGATCGATGACCCAGTTCCGTTTCCAACAGCGATCCCGGCAGCGCGCCACCGCGTCTAGCGCCGACCGTCCGGGCCGGTATCCATACGAATCCGGATGGAACACAGGCTCCACCCTCCGCATGAGATGCCTGGCCGCCACTGTCTGCGCCACCCGGTCAGCCACACAAGGAATCCCGAGGATTCTCGTGCCTCCGCCATGCGGCTTAGGAATCTCCACCGCGCGCACCGGTTGCGGAAAGTACGACCCCGACGACATCCGGTTCCAGACCTTATAGAGGTTGCCCTTCAGGTCCTTCTCGAACTCGTCAAGAGACTGCCCATCCACGCCGGGAGCGCCCTTGTTCGCCCTGACCTCTTCCCATGCCTCCTTGACTTCCCACTTCGAAATCTCGAACGGCTTGGCCTGTGACTTCAACTGGTCCACCGAATTCCTCCCGGGCCCTGCCCGGTTGACGCGATCAACTCAGCCACGAACGACCCGACCCCTTCGCTCCGCCCCCGTTACAGAGGCTTCACCACTACTACGAGTCGGTCCGCCGGCGCGTCTGGCCTCGGTACTCGATCCCTTGCAGTTTCGGCTGCTTGGGACACTCCCTCTCGTCCGCCACCGAGGCGGACATCGGCCAGGCACGCCTTCTCCTGTTCCATGCGGAAGCCGCAGACCGGGCTCACGTCGCCTGCATGCCGGACACCACCTGGCCAGTAAACGGGTACCCGCCAGACTCATCCCGGGATTGGGTATAGACCCCGGTTTCGATGTCATCTCGGTTCTTTCGACACGTCAGCAGCGATTCACTTGCGTTCGTCTTCCCGGTCCCCACCTGACGCCTCTTACGACGCCTTTTCCTCGTCGCTCACCACGACGGTCTTCAGCCAACGCAGCACGAGGTGGTTTGAAGCCTCCCCCCGCAGGGCGACTCCGAAGGGCCAACAACCTTCATCTTCCGCACAGCATCACTTCAAGAACTGTTCCTACAACCAGCTCCATCCACGTTCAGGACACAAACACCCAGAACCCCTGGGTCCGCCGATCTTACGAAGGATCAGCTCAAACCCACGCTTGGAAGGTAGGACAAGCTCAGGCGAGTAGGCGGGTAACAGGAACACCGTCAGCCACTCACGCTCGGCGATCAGCTCACGCATGGCTT
>NZ_KQ948244.1:16535-36075 GCF_001514035.1 Streptomyces yokosukanensis
CAGATGTAGCCTCCGCGGGCCGGCCGGGCTCTTTTACCTCGGCCCAGCTCGCCTCCTTCCAGACGTTCACGGCTTGCTCGTCGCGCTCGGCCACCCGCCGCGCAGGTACCTGCGGGCTGAAGCCGAGCCGGTGCATCAACCTCGTGGCACCAGAGACGCTGTAGGAGACGTGGAACTTCCTGCCGATCAGGGTGGCCACCCTCGCCGCGGTCCACACCTGGTCCTCCACCCAGCCGTGCGCGGCCGGACCCTGCTCGAGGCACACGGCGAGCTTCTCCAAACAGCGCGGCGAGAGCCGGCACCGCGATCCGCTCGGGCCGCATGAGACCAGGGCCTCAGGACCGCCGTCCCGCCACAGCTGGTGCCATTGGTAAGCCGATTTCCGGCTCACCCGCAGGAGTCGGGCGATCTCTGGCGGCTTGATCTTCTGTTCGAACAGCTCGGCTGCCTGCATCCGCACGGCCTCGCGGCGCTGACGTCCCGCAGCGGTCAGCCCGCCCCCATCCGCATACCTCATACACCACGGATACAGCCAATGCCCCAGCCGCGTCAGAAGCTTGACGACCGATCACCCGACGAGCCGATGTCGGTAACTCACATCACCCGGGTTACACCATTGGCTGGGCAGACCCCGCCTTCGGCACATCCGGCTGGTGTCCTGCGACAGCGCAGCCTTCGGCCAGCATCCCGGCGGGCGCCGGTGGTTCGGTCAAGACATCCACGGCCTCGAACGGCGGTCACGCGGCTCAGCTGTGGATGTCGCGTCCGGGTGCGCAGAGTGGATTGGTGTGGGTGTGATCGTCCCGGACGTAGGTGGTCCACTCACCACCAGGTATCGAGATCACCCAGCACAGTTTGAAGGACGTCCGCAGCACCGCCCGTTTGGTCTTCTCCGCGGGGGTCTGGTCCTGCGGCTGGCCTTGGCGGTCCTGCAATACGATCAGCGCAGGATACTGGAGCATGCGCTGGCGGATGATGTCGGGAGGTTCCTCCATCCCGTACAACGTGCCCGAGGCTTGCGGGGTCTGCTTGAGCGCGATGTCGTTCAGCGGGCCGAAGACTGCGGGCCGGGCCAGGACCCACTCACGACGGCGCGCGGGCTGGAACAGGATCGGCTCGGGGGCGTCGCCCGGAGCCGTGGCCGTCAGTCCCCAGATGCTTTCCACCTGGTCCGTCCGGCTGGAGGGCAACCGGTCTTGCCAGTACACGAGCCCGAGCACGGAAGCGCCGCAGAGGACGACGGCGACGGCACACTGCGTCGCCCGGCGGCGCCTGCGCGGGTCGCTCACGCCCCGCACGGCTTCCTGGGCCTTGCCGAGCGCCGGTCCGATCAGCAGAGCCAGGCCGGCCCAGCCGTAGAGAACGTACCGATCGACGTACCAGGGGTGCACGAGGGAGATGGTCAGCAGGAAGCCAGCGGGGGCGAGCAGCAGTGGAAGCCCCACCGATCCCATGCCCACCCGGGCGTCACCGGAGTCCGAGCGGACGTCGCAGTGCCGGCGCCCGGCGTAGGCGAGGGCCACCCCAGCGACGCCGGGCACGGCCCAGTCGAGCCAGGCGCCGAGGCCGGGGCGGCCGAGCCAGTCGAGCTGTGCCGATGCTTGTCCTGCGCTGATCACGGCCAGCGGGCTCACCGCGGCGCAGGCCGCCGTGCTCGCGGCCAGCCAGCGCCGCCTGTGTGTAGCACCCCGACCGCTGCGCCAGAGCGTGACGGCGTGCGCGAGCAGGACGAGGAGAGCGAACTCGTGCAGCCAGCCGGCCAACGCGAGCAGCCCGCCGTATGCCACCCACAGGCTGCGCCGCTGCTCGTGCAGGGCACGGACGAAGAACCAGGTCGCCCAGACCACGGCGGCGGCGACCAGCGCATAAGAGCGGGCCTCCTGAGCGTAGAACTGCACCTGCGGAATGCACAGGAAAGCCAGGCCGGAGAGGAACCCGGTGGCAGGGTCGGCGAGATACCGGCCGATCGCCTCGACGCCCAGCACCGCGGCCACGGTGCCCAGGACCGACACCACGCGCAGGGACACCACCCCCTCGTCGCGGACCGACAGCACCAGGTGGGCCAGGAAGTAATAGAGGCCGTGCACGGCGTCGATGTTGTGCAGCAGGTGCCACAGCTGTCCCAGCGACCGCTCGCCGACCGCGTAGCTCACCGTCTCATCACGCCAGGACGACTCGCCACGGTCCAGTTTCCACCAGCCGAGCAGCATGGTCAGCACCACGAGAAGCGAGCTGAGCGCCCACCGGTACCGACTTGCTCGCACAGTCATTTGCGCCGAGCCCACCTTCAACCCCCTGAACAGCCACGCGCCGCTCCCCATGCAGCAGCCGGGTCTGCTGCAGAAGAACGTCCTCGACCGCCGAACCTGGGCCACCCGTGAAGAACTGCGGATCGCGATCGTGACCTGGATCGAACGGACCTACCACCGGCGCCGCAGACAAGCGTCGTTCGGCCGACTGACACCCGTCGAATTCGAGACCGTCATGACCACACCGGCCCTCCACGCCGCCAGTTAACCACCGCAGCTGGAACCCAAACTGTGGGGCAGGTCAACCTGTCACCCGAACCTGCATCAGACCCGTTTGATTCTCTATGCACCGGAGTGACCTTGGCTTGTAGTTACCGTTGACGCGCTTACTGACTTCGGCTCGGTAGGGTGACTTTCGCATCGGACGCCTTGTCCTACTCCCACCTCACGAAGGCATCGTTGGCGGTGCCGGACAGGTGTGGTGTCACCGGATCGGCATAGCCGGGCAGACGAATTGCCGTCCCCTCTGTCAGGGCGACGAGGAGGTCTTGGAACATGTGCGACAGGCTGTCCCACACCTTCACCGGACCCTCCGTGTCCCCGCCGTGTAGACCGTAGAGCACGTCTCCGAACCGGTCTCCACCACGGTGGTCGATGATGAGCTTGCCTCCGGTGATGTCCGTGGCGAGCGGGACCCATCGGACGTGGAACGCGTACCCGTACACCCCATCGTAGATGTCCCGCAGGCCGGGGTCCTCCGACTCGTTTTCGTCGACCCATTCGGCGATCGCTTCTTCCATCGTTCGTTGACCGGCACGCATTCCCTCGGCGCCGAGCAGGATGAATCCCTCGGGGAGGATCACGCCGGGACCGCCATGGCCCTTCGTGGCGGTGACCCCATCGTGATGGCCCAGCCACGTCATCAGATCAGGGTGTAGGGGGAACCGGCGGTCCGCGATGGCGTCGATGCCGTCCGGCGTGGCGGGTGGGTTCAGGGCGGCGTGGTCCGCGGGCGCGTTGGCCTCCAGCCACGCGTCAAGGCGGGCAAGGACAGCATTGAGGTCGTCGGTCATGTGACAACGCTACGAATCACAGTGGTGGCACCGCCATGCACTCATGACGCCTGCGGGCTGCCTTCCGCCCGTCAGGACGTTGGATTGCCGAAGCTCAGGTCAGTTCCAGCTATTGCTGTGACCGCAATGGCTCACCGGCCTGGCGAGTGTGCCTCCTTTGACTGAGTAGACGTTCAGGAACACTCGCGCAAGGGAGCTGCCGCAGGAAGGCAGCGCATCACACACCGGCGGATGAGCCTTGTCGGTTACGTGCGGGCGCGGACTTCGGCTCCGTGGGTGTCGGTCGTCTTGTGCCGGATTTCCGGTGCCTGCGGTGTGGGCCAGGACTGGATCAGGTACTCCTCGACCGGATCGGCGTCGATGTCGATGTCGATGGCTTCGGCGCCTTCGTCACGGCCGCGGGCGTGGACGCGGAGGCGGTACCAGCCGGGGCCGGCGGCGGACAGCGGCATCTCCTGCGGCTCCTCTTCGATGGCTCCGCCCATGCTTTCCAGATCGGCTTCATCGGTCTCGAAGTGGATGCTGACCTCGACCACCTCCTCCCAGTCCTCCAGGTCCAGCGAGGGCTCCTGCGACCGGGCGTCCACGGTGACCCTGACGGGTCCGTAGTTGACGCCGGTCGCGATCGTGGCGCTGCCGTGTCCGACCCAGATCAAACCGTTGCCGCCGGCGCCTGCCCCCTGGACGACCTCGCTGGTCGGCTCGGTGATCCAGAAGGCGGAGTCGGTCACGTACAGCAGTCCTGTAGAGAGAGTCATGGCACCTATCAGACCGCGACCCAGAACGCGTCGCCGTCCAGGATCCGGTTGTTGCGGTAGAAGTTGTTCAGGATGTCCCGCTGCTTGTTCTGCTCGCTGACCGGAACCCACGCCCAGCCCCAGTCCCCCCGCTTGGCGGACTTGTTGGCCGCGCCTTCGCGCGTGGACGCGAACGGGTACTCGTCGCAGGAGACCCCCCTCGTCGGAGCCTTGCGCTTCCCGCACGCCACCCGGCGATTGTCGGCGATGGTCTTGCCGTTGGCGGTGCGGTGCAGCGCCGCGCCGTGCAGGCCGTAAGCGCCGTAGTGGTGCGGGCCGGCCTTCTGGATACGGGCGATGTTCTTGGAGATGCCCGGGAGAGCTGCCTGCTGGGTCTCGAAGGGCCTGAAGCCGGGAAAGACACACCCGGTGCCGTAGTTGCCTGTCCGGCCGGCCTTGTTGCCCTTGTCGCAGCGGTAGTTCAGCGAGGACCACCGTGCGGGAGTGGACTGGTATCCGGGCCTGGTGAAGGCCAGGGCGTAGGACGTGCGGGTGGTGTTCTTCGTGGTGGTGCTGTCGCTGTAGTCGATGGTGCCGCTGACCGTCCCGCCGACCCGTGTCGGCTCGGCCGGCACGTGGCTGACGGCCCTGCAGGTGCCGCCGCAGGTGGCCGTCAGCTCGGTCAGGAAGCCGGTCACGTCCCCGGCTCCGCTGGTGAAGGTCACGCTGAACTTCTCGGCGAACCTCGAGCTCTTCACGTTCAGCCCGATGTGCTGGGTGACGGTGAAGTTCAACCGCCCGACGACCTTCTTGTTGAGCCTCACCGTCAGCGTCCCGTTCTCCACCGCGCACGCCTGCGTCCGGTTGTACTCGTTGGGCCCGGGAGCGCACCACGACGGAGCCCCCGCGGCCCTGCCCTGCACCGGGGCTGCCGCCTGGGCATGGGCCGGGGTCAGCGACACGGAGAGCACCGGCTGGCTCTGGGGTGCGGCGTAGGCCGTCGCACCGACACTGGTACCGATGGCCGCCAGCGCGGCGAGGCCGGCCAAGGCCACACGCCGCCTGTGAGAAGTGAACACGATTCCTGTCCTTTCGCTGTGCCGGCCGGAGGCAGCCGCACGCGCCACGCGCACACCGAAAGAAGGGCTTGGTCAACGGCCCGATCCCCCTGCCCCCGTTGCATGACCAACTGGTCTGTCACGAAGTCCCGTTGAGGCCTCCGTGACGCGTGCGGCAGCCTAAAACCGCGCAACTCGATCCCCAAGTGGACTTTTCAGCCAGTCTCGGCTCCCCGGCATCAAGGCCCGCAGCGACGCGGCGGACACCGCCGCTCGACACCCCGCGGCCGCCATCAAGCGCCCCTGCCCGACCCCGGCTCTATCGCGGCCATCGGTCGCGTCGACCGCGACAAGGCCCCCCACATCATTGGCACCGGTCGTACCGGCCGCCGCAGCCGTGGTCGGCAGCGTCCTGGACATGGTGCTCATCAACCGCCCGCGCGGCCGCCTGCACAGCGGACCATTGCGTAGTGCCGTACGCGGCGAGAACCTGCTCGCGCTCACCAGCCCCCAGTTCGTCCGTGGGGCAGGCCTGGAGCGCGGACAGAGCGCGGGCGCACAGCGTGGTGAGCAGGCCGTCCTGTCCGTCCGGGGACGTGAGGGGCAGGGCGGCGACCTGCGGGGCCGCTCACCCCGCTACCGGCCGCCAGCGCGTGAACGGCGGCCGCCAGGAGCACCGCCGTCTCCTGAGCGGCTGGCTGCGGCTGCTCGGTCTGTGCCAGGTGCCACCCGGCCAACTCCCCGGCGGCCGACAGGCAGTACTCCCAGTTCGTACGCGGCAGGCGCGGGCTCGCCATGGCGCGACCGCACCCCCACCCGGCCCAGACAGGGGCACTGAGTGCGCAGGCCGACAGGGACCAGGATGGGCAGCAGTGTCCAGGCCGGGGCGGGTGTACCCGGTCGGCCGGTGACCGACAACGCCGGCCTGCCGCGCCCGCCATCCAGGATCCGGCCGTGGCAGAGGCCCCCGAATTGATCAAGCTGGAACGATCCGCCGAACAGGAGCGGGCGAAGCCCGCAGGCCTGGCCCGCGAGGAGTACCACGCGCAGTGGGCGCGCCGGAGTGAGGCGGCCAAGGCCGCGCAGGCGGCCGTCACCGCACATGCCGAGGCGTCCGGGGAAATCCGCTACGCGCTGGAGCAGGCCGTGAAGGAGGCGGTCCGGCACGCCACGGAGGATTCAGCGGAGCAGCCCGGTGGCGGGGGCCACCTGTCGTCGGGCCAGTCGTCGAGTAGGTCGCCGGTGTCCTCGTCGGTCAGGGTGACACGGGCGTCGGGCAGGGTGCATCGGGTTCCCGGCAGTCGCGTCAACCGCGGGCAGCCCTCGGAGGGATCCATGAGGAAGGCGAGCCCGTACTCGCGGGCGAAACGGCTGGCCTGCGTGGCACAGCCGCCCATCGAGCGCAGGTAGAAGGCGTACGCCACCGACTCGATCTGGTCCGGCGTCAGCCATAGCGACCACCTGTTTCCCAGCTGGCGCGCGGTACGCACCCGATCCGCCAGGCCTTCGGCCGGCGGCACCCTCAGCCGCCCTGCCAGGTGCACATACAAGCTCAGCGCCTCCAGCTCCGCCCGGTACAGCTCGATCAGCATCTCGCCGCCCGCCAGCCCCTCGTGCCGCGATGCAGGTGCCGGGCCGGCGTCGGTGAAGGTCAGCACGTCATGGCCCTGCGGGGAAAGACGGGCCGCCCACCGCACCGGCCGGTCCTCGTACGCGGACAGCTCCGCCCGCGTCTCCCTGCCGGCCAGCTCCACCAGGCCCTGCTCGGCAGCGGCCTGCGCCGCCCGCTGATGGCGTGGCAGCAGCTCGCCTACGAGGACCCAGCCCCACTCGGCATCCTTCTCGAGGTGGCGCAGAACCCGCATCGCCTCCAGCCAGCTCTTCCTGCCCCGCATCCCGCCCACCCCACACTTCATACCGCCTTCACCGGTGAGGACGACGGTAGGAGCCAAGCCCCGAGAGGTACGTCCGAACAGCGAAAGATCACCGGGTCGTGGGGACGGCCGACTGCTGCACAGGGGGGCGTCAGCTCAGAGAGAGTCGGTTCAGTGCGGTGGTCCAGTCGCTGACGATGGCCTGCTGCGCGGCCTTGAGAGTGACCTTGCCGGAGCAGACCGCGGTGTGCAGCTTCGTCTCCACCGGATCCTTCAGGTTGTTCACCCCCGAGCCCGGCTTGTGACCCGGGTCGGCCGGCTCCACCCACAGATTGCGGGCGTCGTTCGGGTCCCCGCCCAGCTGCAGGCTGATGAGGTGGTCGTACTCGGCGTCCCCGAGACTGCCCTTGTAGCCGTAGGAGGCGGCGTTCAGCGCCTTCTCCTTGCGGGTGACCGCCTCCGGCGGCCTGATGTTCTTGGTGTACCCCCCCTTGCGGCAGATCGTCGACGCCAGATTCGACTGCGTCACCGCCGGCGAGATCGCACCCGGGTTGCACGTCAGGTCCTCGAGGGGCTCGCCCTTCTCCATGCGGTAGTGGCAGCTGCCCGCAGGCGGCTGCTGCTGCACCGTGTACGTCGACTGCGGCCCCGCACCCACCGGAATCTCCCCCACCGAACCCGCAGCGCCCGCCGAAACCGACGGCCCCGCGGCTGACGCCCCGTTCTTCCCGCCCCCACCCCCGTCGGAATGTGTCCCGGAAGACGAACACCCCGCCAGCACAACGCAGGACAGCACCACCAACGAGACAGCGCGATGCACCATACTCATGACGACCCCTCACCGACGACCAGCAGCTGACCAGATGCTCCCCCACCCCTGCACCCGGCTACTCTCCGGGGTCCGGGCGCACAGGCGCACGCCACCTCACACGAGCGAATGACGCATACGGGCCACTCGCCACAGGCGTCGGCCTGCAGCAAGCAGCCCGTATACGACGTGCGGGACCGACGTCAGTTCGTGCAGGTGTCCAGCATCGAGGACAGCGCCGACTTCTCCGCCGCGGTCGTGGTCAGCTTCCACAGTGACTTCACGTGCGTGTAGTCCTCGGCATACGTGCACCAGAACGCGCGGTTGGTGGGCTTCCAGGCGTCCGGGCCGCTGTCGGACTTCGCCGAGTTCGACGACTCCGAAGCGATGAGCAGCTGAGGGTCTTTGAGGTCGTTGCCGAAGGCCTTGCGCTGGTCGGCGGTCCAGGTGTCGGCGCCGGAGATCCAGGCCATGGCGAGCGGGACCATGTGGTCGATGGTCGCCTTCGTGACATCGGTGACCGTGGTGTTGTCGTACACCGAGTACCAGGAACCCGAGGCGGGCTGGCAGCTGCCCGGTTTATCCTTGACGTCCTTCCCGTCCCTCGCCAGCACCTCCTGACGGGTCGTGCACCCGTCCGGCTGAGAGGCCCAGATGTCGAACTTGTCCCGGGAGTAACCGTTCATCGAATGCGGAGTCGCCACGGTCAGGGCAGCGAGCTCGGTGCGGGCAGTCGACACCGGCGGCGGCGCGGGAGGATCCGCGAGAGCCGGACCCACACTCACGACAGACACGAGCAGGGCAGCGGCAGGCAGGCCGAAGAAAGCGCGGCGCATGAACTCTCCAAAATGTGTGGGGGGTTGGAGATACATGTATGAGGAAACCGCAGCCGCCGCCCGGTGCGCTACGCGCGTCGACCGGATGCGAACAGCTCCCCCACGTCTCGTTCACCGGCCGGTCACCGCCGCCCGGACGAACCCGGCGAACAGTGCGACCGAGGAGGCAGCCGCAACGGTCGCCTCCCTGACAGTGGGGGACCCGGCGAAAATACGGATCGTAAGGTGACGGAATGTCGGCCGCCTTGAGCGGCAGGCCCCTGTGCGGCATGATCAAGTTCATGCCAAAGGGGGGACCGATCATGATGCGGGGCAAGCTGACAAGCCGCCTTCCTGACCCAGTACGTGCAGTCGTCGTGTCGGCAACTTGCTGCCTTGCTGCGGTCGGGTGTGGAGGGAGTTCAACCGGCGCAACCCATCATGGTGCTGCCGCCCCCCTTCAACAAGCGAGTACCAGTCGTAGACGCCAGGCAACTGCAGTCCTCTCTGCCTACGGCTCTAAACATGCGTTCGGACTTGCCGGAGGAACGCACCTTCAAGGCCTGGGACCTGGCGGAGGAGCCCTCCCAGTGCCAGGACGAACAGTGGCCGGATGCCTGGTGCGCCAAGGCCGCTACGGTTGGCCTTGCTGCCTTGACCAACACCAGTGATCAAGAAGTCGGGATTCACTTGATCTCTTTCCCTGACGAACGGTCGGCGGCCCAGGCTTTCAAGCAGAGAGACAAGTCGAACGATGCGGGGCGGTACACAGGACCGGCTGGGGAGCCCGTGTATACGCTCGACCTCGTTGTCTCGCGGGACAATTTGCTCTGGTCCGCCAGAGGCACGACCTTCCAGCAGGGCGCGGTCATCGGGCAGGTCGAGTACTCGTGGCGGCCGAGAGCCAAGGTACCGGCTGACGGTTTGCTGGCGGTGACACGGATGGTGGTCCAACGGATCGACGAGAAAGAAAAGGGCTTGAACCCCACAGCCTCGATGCACTGACGCCGCTTCGCCGAGCCGTACATCGCCAACTGCCCACGGCGACGGATGGAACTTCACCGGGAGCCTCCACGCCTCAGCGCGGAAAGTCCAGACCTTGCGGCGCGGCTTTCCTCAGGTCAGCGAATTCCGTCGGTGGCCCAGTGGTGACCACCGCGCTCGGGCCAACGCACCGAGCCGCGTGATTTCTCGCAGCGAAGGTTGAGCGTTCTCATCGAAGGTTGGTGACGAAGGCCAGTGCCGCCAGGACCGCCACACCTGCCGCAAGGGTCAGAGAAGCCGAAAGGGACCAGATGGCGACCGGTCCGCCAACTGCCGCACCCAGGGCGAATCCGGTGAGCTTCAAGCTGGCGCCGGTGGTGAAGATCTGGCTCCGCAGGTGTTCTGGAGCCTCCCGGTGTCGGACTGCGAACAAGGCGGCCAGTTGGGGCCCTTCACCGACCCCCGCTATGAGTACAGCCGCGATGAGTACCACTGGCTGACCCCACGCGGCCAACGCCAGCGCGGCAGCCTGGACAAGAGCACTGGCCCAGATGATCGTGTCGGGGGCGACTGAACGTGGAAACCGGGCGAGTGCGGCGTTGGCCACCAAACCGGAGACAGCCGCGCAGGAGAGCACCAGCGCGCCGCGGCTGGCTCCGCCCAGGACACGGTCACCCAGGAGCGGGATGCATGCCGTCAGCATGCCCTGGGCGATGCAGGAGACGACCGAGGTGAGGGTCGCTCGGGCCAATGCCGACCTTCCGACGATGACCCGCATTCCGGCAGTCAGGTCGCTGATCACCGAAGTTGTCCGAGCCTCCTGCGCCCGACCGGGACGGGTGGGCAGCATCCAAGCGGCGGGCAGTGCCGAGGCGATGAGCACCACGGACACCATTACGGCCGTCGGGGCTCCCAGCGCCTCTGCCGCGCCGCCGGCGAGAGCCGGACCAGCCAGACTCGCCACGCTGAACGTCATGGCATCGAGCGCGTTCGCCCGAGGCAACCGGTCGCCAAGCACCACACGCGGAAGCTGGGCCGTCCAACCGCCCGACAAGGCCGGTCCCAACAGCCCTGTCAACACTGCGATCAAGATCATGACAGCGAACGGCAATCGGCCCAGTCCCACGAGAATCATCCCCAGTCCCGCCGCATACAGGACGAGAGCTCCGGCCAGCAGGCGTCCCGGCCGTCCCGCCCTGTCGAGGAGCGCGCCGAGCACCGGCCCCCCTGCCGCCGCAGACACCGTGATGCCCGCGAGCAGCGAGGACGCGTCGGTGGTCGATCCGGCCAGGGCGAATCCCGCCAGCATCAGCGCCGGCCCTGACATCTCGTCCCCGGCACGAGCTGCCACTGCTCCGGCGAGATAGAGGTGGAGAGGGTAGCGATTTTTCACCGCCAAGACGTTACTGAGGTAACTTAAAACTCAGCAAGATGCGTTACATTCCACACGTGTCATCCAACAGCGACGACTGGTCCACCCGGCACTCCGTGCTGACCACGGCGCGACGCACCGCCGCGCTGATCAACGCCCTCGCCGATGAGTGCGCAGACCCGAGTGACGTCGCCGACGTGCTCCGCGCCTACGGTGAGACAGACCCCATCGACCTCACCATCCGCGATGTCGCCGGGATGCGTACTGCCGCCACCCTGCTGCGGGAAGTCTTCGCCGCCGAGCGTGCCAATGACGCCGCGGCCACCCTCAACCGCCTCCTGCAAGAACACACCGGACCGCTCCGCCTGACCTCGCACGGCGACAGCACCCCCTGGCATCCACACCTCGACCACGACGACAACGCTCCCTGGGACGAGTGGCTCCTCGCCTCGTCCTGCATGGCCCTGACCGTCCTCGTCTGGGACCGTCAACGCCCACCCGGCAGGATCTGCGCATCCCTCAGCTGCCAGAACGTCTTCATCACCCAGGGCAGCGGCCCGGAACGCCGCTACTGCTCCCGTCGATGTGCGACCCGCGAACGAGTCGCTGCCCATCGACGCTCCCACTCCGCCGAGCAGTCGAGCGAAATCAAGTAGGGCGCCCGGGATCCAACGCAACATCGCTCAAAGTTCGTCGAGAATCGCTCAACCTTCGCTGCGAGAGGTCAGCGCGCCCCTTCCAGGCGGGCATACGCACACGAAAGGGCGGACCACTCCCCGCCACAGGAATGGCCCGCCGGCACAACATCTTCACCGGTCGGCGTCAGCTACCCGCCGGCGTCCGGGTCAGTGACGGTGGCTCCGGTCACGGCCCCAGGAGACCCGGTCGTCGACGCGGCCGCGGTCGGTGCGGAGGGTCGCGGTGTCCCCGTTGTTGTTCCACACGTACGTCCGCCGGTCCTGGTACAGGTCCGTGCGGGTGTCGCGGCCGATGCCGGTGTGGACGCGGACGGTTGCGCGGCCGGCGAGGCGGACGTGGCGGAAGGTGTAGGTGTGCCCGGCGTCGTCCTTGAGGGTCCAGCGGTCGAGGTTCACCGTCTTGCGGGTGCTGTTGGTGACGTCCACCCACTCGGCGTTCAGCGAGCGGGGCGAGCGGTTGTCGCGTCCCGGGGAGTCGTACTGCACCTTGCTGATGTACACCGACGCACGGGCCGGGTGGGCCGGCTGCTGCACGGCCGCGGCCGGCAACGCCACGGCACCGACGACGACGGCGGCGATCGCACCTGCGACGGTCGTGCGACGGACGGAAGAAGAAACGGACACGAGGTCCCCCTTCACAAGGGTGCCCACACTCCTGCCCGCCGCGGCGTCACGAAGCCGCAGGCTGGGCGGGGTGCGTTGTGCGGATGGCGGCCGGTCGGCCGCACACCCACACCCTCCACGCCACTCCTCCGCACCGTGAGGGAAACGGGGAGAATCTTACTGATCCAACAATTTCCTGTAACTCTCGGATGCAATGACCATCTATGCACTGAATACACCAGATTGACGGTCAGTCACGTGCACAACCCGCGGAAATACGGGCCCCAAGCAACCATCCGCCGGCCCCGGCCACCCCGCCACAACCAGGGCATTCACCCGAAAGTGAGTAACAGGCCCACCCCATGCCCGAGTACGGTGCCCAGCCCCCCACAGCCGGCGCACCCGAACGGGCGCTCCCTGAACAGCGCCTCTCCCACCGCTTCTTGGCCTTGCGCCGGGTGACCCGGGCGCCGGAAGCGTCGTTGAACGGGACGCGTCCGCACGCGGGCCGGGCCGAATCGTCTCCCGGTCCGGCCCGCCGTCCTTCACTCAGCGGCGAAGGACGGCGGGGTCACCGCAGGCGGATCAGCCGCGGACGTCCCGAGGCGACGTCCACCTGGACGGCGACGCCGTACGCGCGGGCGAACCGTGCGCGGAAGGCTGCCATCGCTTTTGTGTCCCTACGTGTAGTTGCGCTTCCGCTGCCTGCTTGGTCACGAACCACCGGAGGTCCGCATGGAGGGATTCTGTCGCATTACCGCCGGAATGGCCGTTATTGGCCATGTCATGTCGGGGAAGCTGCGGATGCAGGCCGCGGAGCCCCTTCACGCGGGAGGCCAAGCCGGTGAGGGTCATCAGGCGGCCTGCGGGTGAGTCGCAACTCGGCTTGTCGGTGACGCCGGTTGCGGCGGGAGGGCGGCGCCTCCTCGGCGCCTGGGGCAAACCTGCCGAGCGGTCTCCATACGATCACGAATGGGACGGATGATTCTGAACCTGTCCTGCTCTACAGATTCGCCCCGCAGTTTGCTCAAGGCGTGAGACGAAGCGCAGGTCAGGCTCAAGGTTGCCTCAATTTTGCACGCAGCATACTTTTCGAACCGTAGGCTCCGCGATCGACGGTCTGACCAACCAATCCCACGAACAGAAGAAAGCAGGGGGGACAAGTGCGCCTACTCGCAGGCTCGATAGTGTTCGCAAGTACCATGGCCCTGGGGATATCGACCCCGGCATTGGCCGCCACCTCAACCGCGGCTCCGAATGCTGTCACGGCAACGCCTCAAGACGGCAATGACGACACCCCAGGAATGCTCAACACAGCACCGCCGGCTACTCCTGCGGAGTCCCTGACCGACGCCCCGACCGATCCCGCACTCGATCGTGATCCCGATATCCCGGGCGGCACGTGCTCACCCGGGCAGAAATGCCCCGCAGCCGGCGACTGCGATGAGAGCAGATGGTTCAAGGCGAGTTCCCTCGGCGGCAAATACCACCAGGCCGTAGGCGCCGGCCAGACGAACTACAACGGCACCAATGAACAAGAAGACATGGACTTCACCGCCAAGGTGTCCGGGACCGTCGGTGCCAGCTTCAGCGGGCAGATCACGACCAAGGTCAGCACCGTACTGGCCGAGGTCAGCACCCAGTACAGCGTCACGCTGCACGCATCGGTGACCGCCGAGCTCGGCAACGTGGTCCACGTCAAGAACGTTCCTCCGCACAAGACCGTGCATGCGCAGTACGGCGTGTGGCGCCGCAAGTTCACCGGCACCGCTTACTACGAGCACCACACCTGCTATTTGACGAAGAATCAGGTGACCGGATACGGCCCCATGTATGTGGGGTGGTACACATGGGACGAATGAGGATCGTCGTTCCCGTACTCCTGCTCGCGTTGACCGGGTGCACCAGTGCGACGTCAACCGACGGTCGGGCAACTCCGAGTGCGACGCCGCACGAAACAGCTTCGCCCGGTACACCCTCCGCCACGCCCCCGATCAACGCGGACCCACGCACTCCGCCCCAACTCCCGGACGCACAGAAGACATTCATCAAGGCAGGCGGAAAGACCGGGCCACACTCGTTCCCGGAAATTCCCCAGGTCCAGCAGGGAACTCTGGAAGTCGCGGTGACCTGCTCGGGCTCCGGGACCATCGATGTCAACATCGGAACTCTCGTGAGTTACACCGTCGTCTGCGCAGACGGCAAGCCGGGGCAGTACAACGAGGTAGGCCTGAGGCACAGCCACAAGAACGTCGCCGTTTCCGTCACCGCCAAGACAAACGGATCCTGGGGACTCTCGGTCGGATGGACCAAAACCATCGACCCTCCCGGCTAGCCTCAGGACTCCGTAGCGGCCCGCCAGCCCAGCCGGCGGGCCGCTACAGCAAGGCAGCCGCACCAAACCACGTGGGGGGAGCCACGGGGAACACCGAGGATCCGTTCCGCTGCATGTCGATGGCACCCCACCCAGTGCAGTGGCGGCCATCACAGCTGACGCACAGGCAGCGGGCCGGGTCCAGAGCCCCGGCCGGGGTCGAATCCGGCGCTCTCCGGCGCCTTCCCCGGCCCGGAACGGGCTCTGGGCATCACCGATACCGGCCCGCACCCCCTTTCATTCCGCAGCGAGAGAGCGTCGGGTCACTGCAGGCGGATCGGCCGCGGACCACCCGAAGCCACGTCCACCTGGACGGCGACGCCGTACGCGCCGGCGAACCGGTTCGCCTCCGTCACGGACCCGCCCATCGAACGCAGATAGAAGGCGTAGGCCACCGACTCGACCTGCCCCGCGTCCAGGCGCAGCGACCAGCGGTTCCGGGCCTGGTCGAACCGTGCCGTGCGCACCCGGTCCGCCAGGCCCTCGGCCGGCGGCACACGCAGCAGCGCCCCGACCCTCACATACACGCGCAGGGCGTCCATCTCCGACGGGCGCAGCTCGACCATCGACTCGCCCTCCGGCAGGGACTCGTGCTGCGCCGCCGGAGCGGGACTGGCGTCCATGTAGGTGAGCACGTCGTGGCCGGACGGCGACAGACGAGCCGCCCACAGGATCGGCCGGTCCTCCCACACGGACAGCTCCGCGCGTGTCTCCCGGTCGGCGAGCTCTGCCAGACCCTGCCTCGCGGCGGCCTGGACCGCTTGCTGATGGTGTGGCAGCAGGCCGGCCGACAGCACCCAGCCCCGCTCGGCTTCCCGCTCGCGCTCCCCCAGCACCCGAAGCGCATCGAACCACGCCTTCCTGCCCCGCACGCGTCCCGCCCTCCGCTCCGCCCGACACCGGCGCAACGACCGTAAAGGCCGCTCCCCCATCCCCGCGGCCGAACACCGCAAACACCACCGGCTCGTGGCAGGCACCCGCGGGCACCACACCGGGACGAGTCGGCCCCGGCGCGCGGCGGAGCGCGCCGGGGCCGTGCGGGTCACGTGCCCAAGGGGGGTCAGCGGGCTTCGGTGACAGTGACGGGAACGTCCGGGCAGTCGCTGAGCACCTCCTCGAGCGCGGCCTGTTCCACGGCGTCGATGCTCAGGCCCCAGCGGGTCTTGTCCGCCACCCAGTCGGTGACATAGGTGCAGCGGTAGCCGACGGCCGGCGGCAGCCACGTGGCCGGGTCCTGGTCGGCCTTGGACCGGTTCGACGCTGCCGACACCGCGATCAGGGCGCGGTCGTCACCCAGGTCGTTGGCGTAGTCCTCGCGCTCCTTCGCCGTCCACACGGAGGCACCGGAGTCCCAGGCCTCGGCCAGCGGGACGAGGTGGTCGATGTCCAAGCCCCGGGCGTCGTCGATGTAGCGGTCGTCGTAGGGCGAGTACCAGCGGCCCCCGCTCAAGCTGCACTTCGGCCCCTGCACCGGCGCGACGACCGCTTCGGCCTTCAGCACCTCGGCCCGCGTGTTGCAGCCGTCCTTGTCCGCATCGATCCAGTGCTTGAACTTCGAGCGCTCGTAGCCGGTGCGGTCCTCGGCGCGGACCGGGATTCGGGCGAGCAGGTCGCGTACGGGAGCAGTGACGGTGTCACCGGGTGCGGCGGCCGGGGCGGCGTGCGCGGCGGTCGTCGGGATCAGGAGCACGGCGAACGCAGCGGCGGCTGCGAAGGTACGGGCGAAGCGCACGAGACGGAGTCCTCTCGGAGATCACGGAAAGTGCGTGATCTTCGTACCTGCTCCCGTCGGCGGCCCGCGCGGCAACAATGCGGCTCCACCCGATCGGGCGGTAAGTGGGATCGTCGGCCTGCCCTACCCGCGGCTTAGGATCCGTGTCCGTGGCAGAGGTCCCCGATGAATTGATCAGGCTGGAACGATCCGCCGAAGAGGACCGCGCGAAGCTCGCGGGCCTCACCGGTGACGACTACGACGCCCAGTTGCGCCGCTGGCGCGCGGCGTCCGAAGCCGTCCAGGCGGCCGTCACCGCGCACGCCGGAGCCACCGGTGCCAGCCGGTACGAGTTGGAACAGGCCGTGAAAAGGGCCGTTCGGCACGCTCAGGAAGACCCTGTCGTCGAGTAGTCGCCGCCGTCAGGCTTCCTGCTGATCGGGCCAGGCGGCCAGGACGTCGCCGCTCTCCGCGTCGGTGAGGGTGACACGGGCGGCGGGCATGGAACCGTATTCGCCGACCCAACGGCGGAATTTGTCCCGCGCGGTCTCCTCACGGTTCCACCAGCCGTGCTGGACCGGCCGACCTTCAGCGGCGAGGAGCACGTGATAGCGGCCGGGGCTGGTCATGCCAGGCGGATCCCTCTCGACCGCCCCGGCTCACGGACGATCGCGTGCTTCGCCTCCAGCTCCACCAGCTGATAGTGGACGGAGGATCGGCTGCTCATGCCGACCGCGTCCCCGATCTCGCGCACCGTCGGCGCCTCGCCGTGGTCGACGATCGCCTGCCGGATGCAGCGCAGGATGCGCTCCTGGATGTCGGTGAGGTGCTCTACACGGTGCATACTGAGATTAGAGGTCGGGTCGCCCGGGGGGATCGCACCCCCGGGCTCCCACAGAACCGTGCGTAACGGTCTCCCGTTACACGGCTCTTGCCATCTTGATCACCAGAACGTCGGGGTCCATGCCCCACTGGGCAAAGAGCCTCGGGTGCTGGCGGGTGATACGCAGCCAGCACGCGTGGGCCCTCTTGAACGCCCGGAGCCGTCGATACTTCTTGCGGATCCAGCGCAGCAAGTAGGTGTTGATGCGCTGGAGGAGGGGATGCAGCGAGGTGCGGTAGTACGCCCCGTAGTACTGCATCCAGCCCCGCACGATGGGGTTGATCCACCGCGCGAGCTCTTGGAACGTCATGTGCAACCGCATGTGAAGCCGCCAGGAGCGGACTTCTCTGCTGATCTTCTTCAGGGCTTCCTTGCTGATCGCGGGCAGGAAGGCGGTGAAGTTCACCTGTGTCTTCCAGTTGCGCGCCGAGCGGGCTTGGAAGGTGTAGCCGAGAAAGGTAAACGATGTGTGCTCGTAGGAGCCCCGCCGTTTGCCGTCCTTGCAGTACACGATCCTGGTCTTGTCGGGATGTAGACGCAGCCCGACTTCTTCCATCCTGTTCTTCAGTCCCGACAGGACCTCGCGGGCCTGCCGTTCGGAGCCGCAGTGCACGACCGCATCGTCCGCGTATCGCTCGAACTGGATTCCGGGATAGGTCCGGACCAGCCAGAGGTCGAACGCGTAGTGCATGAACAGGTTCGCCAGCACGGGCGAGACCGCCGACCCTTGCGGGGTTCCACGGTCTCTCATCTGCAAGGTGCCGTCGGGCAGTTGAAGCGGGGCGTGAAGCCATCGCTCGACATACAACTTCACCCAAACGGCGTCTGTGTGAGCTTCCACCGCCTTGACAACGAGGTCCCAGCGGACGCTGTCGAAGAACTTCTGGATGTCGAGATCGATCACCCAGTCACGCTTCCAGCAGCGCTGCCGGCACCTCTCGACGGCGTCCAGGGCCGAGCGCCGAGGCCGGTATCCGTACGAATCCTCGTGGAAAACTGGCTCCACTCGGATTCTCAGATGCCGGGCCACGACTGTCTGCGCGACTCTGTCAGAGACAGTCGGAATGCCGAGCATCCTCGTCCCGCCACCGTGTTGCTTTGGAATCTCCACACCGCGCACTGCCGGTGGAAAGTACGTCCCCGAGGACATGCGATTCCAGATCTTGTAGAGGTTACCCTTAAGATCCTTCTCGAAGTCTTCGATGGACTGATCATCCACGCCAGGCGCGCCCTGATTTTTCTTAACGTCCCGGTAAGCCTCCAGAACTTCCCACTTCGAGATGTCAAACGGCTTGCTCGGTGACTTCAGCTCGTTCATCAGGCTCCTCCCGGAGAACTTCCGGTTGACCAGATACTCATAGCCACAGATGGCCCGACCCCTTCGCTCCACCTCCGTTACAGAGGCTTCCTCACTACTACGGGTCGGTCCGCCAGCACGTCTCGCATCGGTACTCAGCTCCTTGCGGTGCCTCCGCTCCGAGCGCTCCCTCTCGCACCCAGAGGTGCTGTGTCGAGACGTGCCTTCCCACGTTCCATGCAAGAGCAGCAGATTAGGCTCGCGCCACCTACGTGCCGGACACCACCTGGCCAGTAAACGGGTTCCCGCCAGACTCATCCCGGAGGACATACGACACCCGCCGGTTTTGATGCCACTTGAAATCGATAACGACACTTCAGCGGTGGTTCACTCTCGTTCGCCTTCCTAATCCCTACCTGACGCCTTAAGACGCCTTTTCCACATCGCTCACTACGGTCGCGTCACCACTTCCGCAGCATGTGGCGGTTTGAAATCTCCCCCCGCAGGGCGACTTCGAAGGGCCTTCCTTCATCTCTTGCACAGCATCGTTTTCCAGAGCTACCTACATAAAGCCCCTTTCAACGTTCGTGGCGCACCGCGTGTTCGAATTCTTGGGCAAGCGGACACACGACACAGCAAAAGGGGAGCGGGCAGGTGGTGAACCAGCCGACCTCGCGTCTGGACATGCTGCGGTTCGCCCGCCGCGTCGTCGAGCAGCAGACCGCGCGGCAGCTGGCCCTGATCGATAGGTGGATCGCCGACGAGGAACGCCTCGAGCGCGAACGCCGACAGGGCGAGGAACGCCGGCCGCCCGCACCGCAGTGGCTGATCCAGTACGGGCTCAACCGCCGCAACGTGGACGCCGTGCACACCGGCGACTGCTGGGCAGCCGCCAAGAGCGGACGCTGCCGCCCGGCGACCCGGCAGCAGGCCCTCGACGCGCTGCGGCGCCAGGTACCGGCATGCCCCCACTGCCGACCCGACACCGCACTCGGCATCCTCGA
>NZ_KQ948245.1 GCF_001514035.1 Streptomyces yokosukanensis
TCTACAGTTCCGCGTAGGACTCGGTGGTCGGCCCGTAGCAGAACCGCCCCCACGGGATCGCACGGCCGTTGCGGGGACGGACCTTGACGCAGTCGACGATGTCCTTGTCGAAGTGGTGCATCACGTTGTGGCCAGGCACTCCTGTCTCAGTGCGTGACGCTGTCGGGGATCTTGAGCGGTGATCCCAAAGCGACCGCTATCGAACGCGCTGTCGCATCTGACGGCTGGCAAGTGCCTTGGCGGTGTGGGTGCGGGCATTCCCGGCTTCGTGCGGTGATGCTGAAAGCGTGAGCATCAGCAGCGAGCACCCGGTGAGCGCAGACCAGATCTATCGGGCCCTGGTGGCTTTGGGGGCCGAACCGCTCTTCGATCCGGAGGTGCGGCCCGAGGGCCCGCAGGACGAGGACCGCCGCCGACTGCTCGGTGTCCTACTGGCCAAGGCGGAGCTGGAGATCACCGCCGCGACCCGGCTGGGCAGTGACGAAGACGAAGGTGAAGTGCTGCTGGGATGGATCGAGGAGGCGGGTCCGGACTCTGGCCTGACGGACAATGTGCTGGTCAACCGGCTGCACCGCACTGGGGTGCAGCTCCTGGGGCTTGATGAGGACGAGACTTTCCCGGGGCAATCGGCCGCGTCCATGGCCATCGTGGTCGCGCCGGACACGTTCGGCGCCCACCTTCGCTTCCAGGACGGTGACGTGGACGGCGTCCGGCGGGCCCTCGGCCGGGCCCAGGTGTCCATCATCGAGGTTCTGAACAGCATCCACGACCTCCGTGTCGCCATCGGCGACGCGGAGGAAGAGGAAGAAGAGGAGTAGGGAGGGCAGTCAGCCGTTGCCCCCGTGATCGCGGCCGAGATCAAGATTTCCCCGCGGTGCGCCATGCGGTCGGCCTTGGGATGCGCTGCCAGTCGAGGAAGGTCTGGAGCGCGGTGGGTGTTCGGGGCTGGCGTTCTGTCGTGGGCATCGTGAGTTCTGCGTTGACGCGCTCGATGTTGACGGCGATGGCGGTGAGGACGTGCTGGACGTGGCACTTCGCTTGGCTTCGGTAGCGGGCTTGTCGCATGCCGTGGCCGTTGACGAATTCGTTGACCGTGCTCTCGATGCCGGCACGCATCGCGTAGTTGGCCTTCCACTCGCCGGTCTTTTGTGCGGCCCGGGCGGCAGCCTGCCGTTCGTAGAGCTGCTGCGGCAGGAAGGTCAACGCCCGTCGCTCGCTGCGGGTGCAGCTGGACTTGACTGGGCACTGGCCGCAGTCCTCCTTGGAGAACCGGACGTTGACATAGGGAGTGATCGCCGGGGGCGTCGTCCACTGCCGGCTCAGCTTGCCCTGCGGACATACGACGTGCTGCAGGTCCCAGTCGATGGTGAAGGCGTCCCGGTCGAACACGTTGCCCTTGCGCGACTGGCGGGTGCGTTTCTGCCGGACCGGTCCCACGAGAGTGATCCCGTGCTTGCGGTCCACTTGGTCCTGCTCCACGACCGAGGTGTAGCCGCCGTCGACCAGGTGCTCGCCGGGCAGCAGGTTCCGCTGGGCCAGCCGGTTGTGGACGGCGGGCAGGGCCCGGATGTCGTAGAGCGTGGCCGGGGTGGTGGTCACGTCCGTGATGATGTTGACCGTGTCGTTGTCGCACGTCTCCGTGACGTGTGCCAGGTACCCCTTCCAGCGTGTGTCGTTGCGGCGGGAGTATCGGGCGGTCAGGTCGTAGGGCGAGACGATCGCGATGGACGAGGGCGGCAGGCCGGCCTCGCCGTCGCCGGGTTCGCGCCAGCGGACGCGGGCTCGCTCGTCGATCCAGTAGTTCTGCAGAAAGACTTGCCGCAGCGCCTGGATCTGCGGCCCCTGCCACTGCGTCCGCAGGTAGGTGCGGACGTAGCGGAGCAGGAGATAGACGTCGTCGCCGGTGTTCTTGATACGGGTCTTCGGCCGGGTCGGGTTCTTGCCGAGCCGGGCAGCCCGTCCGTAGCGCGTGCCCCACTCTTCCGTGACCAGCCCGACGAGCTCCTGTGGTACCTGGCGTGCGAGTTCCTCCAGAGCAGCACGCATGGCCTCGGTGACCAGTTCAAGGCGTGTCAGGTCGCGGACGGCGCTGAGGATGTGCGTGGAGTCGGTCCGCTGCCGTCCTCGTTCCGCGACCAGTCCGGCGGCCTTGATCCGCTCCAGGACGAAGTCGAGGAGCCTGTCGACCCTGCCGTCCTCGGCCAGGCGCTCGCGGAAGTCCGTCAGGACGCTGTGGTGGAACCCGGGATCGTCCAGTTCCATCCCGAGCGCGTATTTGAAATCGATCCGGCAGCGGACGGCCTCGGCCGCCTGCCGGTCGGACAGTTCCATGAGGAACTGCAGGACCGACGCGGTCGCCAGCTGGGCCGGGGAGAGCCCGGGCTTGCCGTCCCGCGGGTACCGCTCAGCGAAGTCCTCGTCCCGCCAAAGCCCATCGAGATGGTCGCGGATGGCCATGGCAGTGGTGCCCTGGGGGTTGCTGGCGCGGGCGACCCTCACGGTCAGCTCTGGCACCTCCGAGCCGGTACGCGGCTGAATGCACAACTCGGTCTCCTACGGTGCGATGGAGCTTCACCGTCGCAGCGGCACCGACAGCACAGAACGGAGATCTGTCGAACGAGCACCGGAAGGGCTACGCGCTGCTGCGGGTTGACGTCAGCACCACCCGCCCCTTTGGCACCACGAGACGCAGTTCTGGCGTTCGCGAAACCGTTACAGGGGACGTGATCCTGGGCTTCTCGGAGACCACGAACGCCCAGGGGCAGCCGTTGAGCAGGGGAAACAGCTCTGCAAGGGAGAACGGGATCCGTCAGCCAGCCCTGCCCGCTGAGCTTTCGCTCTTCAAGATCCCCGACAGCGTCACCTACTCAGCGCCGGTTGCTACGGTAGCGGGCCGAGCGTCTTGTCGAGGTCGGCGTAGCGGTCGAGGGTGACGGTCAGCATGGTGTCATCGCGAATGTTGGCCGGTGCGGGCTCTGTGACCAGCGGGATGCCGTACGCCTCGGTGAGCTGTGAGCGTTTGACGCCTTGTTTGGCACGGTCGACGGGGCTCTTGCCCGCGCATTCGCCGCCCGAGGGGGCCTTGGTCTGGCAGCCGTCGGCGCTGAGCTGTTCCAGACCGAGGCCGATCATGCGGTCGTAGGCGGCGAGCGTGGCCCGGCGCAGGGCCTCACCCGCGCCGGCGGCTATCCACTCGTCACGGCGCCTGCGCAGGGTGGTCGCCGAGCATGTCGCGTCCGCCACTCGCTCGTTCCCCATCCCGGACACCAGTACCTCGATGAGCTTGTCGAAGATCACCTCATCCGGGATCCGTCGACGATGACATCCCAGCGGATGGGTACTGACCCGCTGCGGCAATGACGCAAGGAACTCCTCACGGATGGGGGCGATGATCAACGATGGCACGACAGGCACGTCTCCTCCTGTGAGCACAGGACACTCCCCGCCTGGGGCGGTCGGCGTCGCCGCCTGGTCAGCGAGTGGCGTTCTCGGCGACCGGCTTCGTTTCGGCCGCTGGACGTTGCGCCGTGGCGGGGGATCGCAGCAGGGTGGCGGCGAGCAGGAGAGCGACAGCGACGATGCAGGCGCCGATGCGGAACGCGAGCTGGTAGCCACCCGCGAGTGCCGACGCGGTGCTTGCCCCCTCGCCTAGCAGGGCATCCGTGTGCGAGGTGGCGAGCGTGCTGAGGACCGCGAGGCCGAACGCGCTGCCGATCTGCTGCATGGTGTTGAACATGCCGGAGGCGATCCCCGAGTCCTGGGGCGTGGCCGCTGACATCGCGAGCGTGGCCAGCGACGGCATCGCAAGCCCGAAGCCGATGCCGAGCGGCAGCAGTGCGGGCAGGACGTCCACGGCATAGCTCCCGTCTGCCGGTACGCGGCCGAGCGCGGCGAGACCTGCCGCGATCAGCGAAAGCCCCGGAAGAAGTACGGCACGGGGGCTGAAGCGCGCGATCAGCCTGGGCGAGAGGCCGAGCGACAGGGCACCGATCGCGACCGAGACCGGGAAGATGCCGAGGCCGGTGTGTATCTCGTCGAAGCCGAGCACCTTCTGCAGGTAGAGCACGCACAGGAATTGGAAGCTGAACATCCCGGCCACCATGAGGGCCTGGATACCCATCGCTCCCGAGACGTTGCGCGAGCGGAACACACGCAGCGGCAGGAGCGGCTGGGCCGCCTTCGCCTGGCGGGCGACGAATGCCAGGAGCAGGGCGAGCGCCGCGGCGCCGATGCCCAGCGTGTGTGCCGAAGTCCAGCCGTAGTCGGTGGTCTCGACGATCGTGTAGACGCCGAGCATCAGCGCGGAGGTGACCAGGAGCGCGCCCACGACATCGGTCCCCTTGCCGAGGCCGACACCGTGCTCGGACGCGAGCACGCGCCCGGCCAACAGCACGGCCACGATGCCGATCGGGACGTTGACGAAGAAGATCCAGTGCCAGCTGATGGTCTGCGTCAGGACGCCGCCGGCGAGGAGGCCCATCGAACCGCCAGCGGACTGAACGAAGCTGTAGACACCGATGGCCCTGGCCCGCTCCTTCGGCTGCGGGAACAGGGTCACGACCATGCCGAGGGTCACGGCGGAGGTCACCGCGCCGCCGATGCCCTGGACGAACCGCGAGGCCAGCAGCACCGCCAGGTCCTGGGACACACCGCACAGCAGCGAGGCAGCCGTGAAGACACCCACGCCGTTGATGAAGACGCGCTTGCGCCCGACGAGGTCGCCGAGCCGTCCGGCAAGCAGCAGCAGACCACCGAAGGGGACCAGGTAGATGTTGACCACCCAGGCCAGGCCCGACGAGGAGAACCCGAGGTCCTGCTGGATGGAGGGCAGCGCCACGTTCACGATGGTCCCGTCGAGGATGACCATCAACTGCCCGGCACAGAGCACGGCCAGTGCCGACCAACGCGATGTCTTTGCTGATGAGTTGGTTCTCCGCACGGGAACCCCCTTCCAATGGTGCACGACTTGTTACAGCAGTCATCTTCTGTAACTATGACGCGCGGCGGAAGGAGGCACTTTCATGTCACGCAGTCACACCGATGTGTCCGACCAGGTCAGCAACGAGGCGTGCCCGCTCACCGAGGTCCTCGACCATGTCGCGGGCAAATGGAGCATCGGGATTCTCGTCGCCGCCGCACACGGACCAGTCCGATTCACCGAGTTGGAACGCACCATCACAGGGATCAGCCGACGCATGCTCACCTTGAACCTGCGCAAGCTGGAACGCGATGGCCTGCTCATCCGGAGCGTCTACCCCACCGTGCCGCCCAAGGTGGAATACAGCCTCACGCCCATGGCCCGCGAACTCCACGCAAGCCTCTCCGGGCTCGTCGGCTGGGCAGAACGCCACCGAGCCGACATCACCGTTGCCCGTGCCACCTACGACGCTGCCACGGCGCCGGCTCCCTGACGCCTACTCGGGACCTGGCAGGCGTTGAACGATCGCCTACTCTGGCGGACGCTCTTACGGGCTGCCCCGCGATTGATATCGGGTGTACCGGCCTGGGGTTCGGCTGGGGGCTGCTCAGCGGGCCATCGTGCAGGCGGGTAGGAGTTCGGTGCTCTGCTGGTGTCGGGTGATGCGCCGGGCGGCGGCGGTCGGAGACCAGGCCGGCGACGGCCAGGTGGATCTCGCCGTAGTCCTCGCGTCGTCCGGTGTACCGCTGGAGGGGCCGCCACTGCCGATGCTCGGCGTTGGCGTGCTCGACGCAGATCCGGCGGGAAGATTGCCGGCGTCGCAGCTCGCGCCACCCGTACCCCTCGGTCAGCGGCGTGTTGTCGATGTCTTTCGGCTTCCGCGGCGGTGCACTGATCTGGTCGGGGAACTCGTTTGGCCAGACCGCGGTAGCCCTCGTCTACTTCGGCCTTCACCTCCGGATGGAGGCGGAGCTGCTCGGCGATGCCCTCGGTGCGGATCGCGGTCTGGTCGTGCATGCGGCCGGGCCGCACGGCGCCGGAGTACAGGGTGCGCCCCTGCTGGTCGCCGATCGTGGTGGTCTTGATGGTGTTCTGCCGACGTTTGCCGGAGACCAACGCCCGCCGTCCTGGACGGTGCGCCTGCGGACGTCGCACCTGGGTCTCAGTACCGTCGATCCGCAGCGTGACGTTCTCCGCTTCGGCGTAGGCGAACACGTCGGCCAGGGTGCGCAGCCGCAATCCGGGGCGACCTGGCACAGCAAAACCACGCTCGGCCAGCAGCGGGCGGATCTCGTTGATCCCCCGGCCGATGGTAGACGATCCAACCTCGTAGATCACGGCCAGGGCCTCGTGGGTCAGACCGGGGCGCAGATGGACCAAGGTGGCCAGCACCCGGTCGGTGAAGGCCAGTTCATACTTCGGCCCGGCTCCACGGTGCCGTCGACGGGCGCCCCGGCGCCGCCCGTGACGTCCGGACTCACAGCGAGCCTGCCAGCGTGGCGCGAGTTCTTCGATCAACTCGCCGAGACGTTGGCGCGACAGGCCGCAGGATGAAGGATGGGACAAGGCCGTGCGGACGTGCTTCTTGATCACACTCGAAGAACCCGCACGGCCCTCCTCATGTCACGGACGAACCGTGATCAATCGCGGAGCCGTAAGCAGAACAAGCGGCTGTACGAATACGGCGGGCTGCTCCGCAAGCCGTAGCCGGCGTCGGGGTTCAGCCGCCGACCCGCTCCACCGGAATCCACACCTCCGCGTCCGCGTGGGTCCCGTCCTCGGACACCCGCGTGCGCGAGAGCGACGGACCAGGCCGGCTCCGGTACGGGTTCGACGGGAACCAAAGTCACGACGGCCGGGCTGTGATCTGTCGGTGGCCGTGTCCCAGACCTCCTCGAACTGGTCGGAGGTCAGCTCCTCAGGGGCGCGGCCTTCCCACCGAGACGGGCAGTTCAGCGATGATCCCGAACCTGCTGTCGTACTCATCGAGTGGGCCTGCGCCTTGAGCCCGCTGCCACTCGTCGAGGGCGGCTGCTGCGATCGGGGGCAGTGCCGGCCCCTGGAGCTCGATCTGCCGGGTCACCCAGCCTTCGGCGTCGAGACCGGACACCCGTCACGGTGAGGGTGCCTGTTACAGCCGCTCGGCGTCGCCCGCGCTCTCGAGGTGAATTCCGCGCCTTGCTGGGGGCAAGGGGTCGCAGGTGTCGTAGTTCGCAGGAGCCTGGCGATGTGGACCTCGGGCAAGGCGTGTCGGGGTGCCGTGCGAAGAGTCCGATTCGGCCATCTCGCTCGTACCGGTGTCAAATCGATCACCCCTATTGGATACTGTCGCTATCCAATCGATGGAGATGCTTCTCTAAGCCGGGGCAGCTTCGAGCGCTCGTCCCTTCCGATCTCGGTGGCATGCGGTCTACTGGTGCAGAGAAGACTCCCAGTCCGTCAAGGGCGCCGAGACGGTGGGCCAGGACACCCGTGGCTTCGACGGCGGGAAGCTGATCAACGGGAGGAAGCGGCACCTGGCCGTGGACATGCGGGGCATGCCGCTCGCCGTCATGGTGACGCCCGCCGCGCCGCACGACAGCATCCCCGCGCGCGATCAGTTGTTCCGGCTTCGCCTGACCCACCCCGAACTCACCGCTGCCTGGGCGGACTCCGCCTACGGCGGAACCCTCGTCGACTGGTCCCACACCTTCCTCGGTATCACCCTGAAGACGGTGCCCCGCCGAAAAGACCAGGACGGCTTCGCCGTCCTCGCCAAGCGGTGGCGGGTCGAGCGCGCCATCTCATGGATCATGAGGGCCAGGAGAAACGTCCGAGACTACGAACGGCTCATCTCCCACAGCGAGGCCCACATCACCTGGACCTTCATCACTCTCATGACGCGCCGTCTCACCCGGCCGCCCCGGCCACCGCGTGCCGCACCGCACCCCGTCGAACCAGCCGCGACGAGCACCAAGCCCAAGCTCATACGCCTTCGGACACTCCAGCCGCGTACCGTCCGCCTCGCCCCGGCCGCCCTGTCCTAGCAGCTCCGCCGCACGGGGCGGGGTCCTCCTGAGCGTCGGTGGCGACGTCTCAGCGCTGCCCCTGCATCGAGCCTGTGACTGCCTGGATGTAGGAGTGGACGACATCGCTCAGCAGCGTGCCTCCCCGGCTGTCCATGCCGAACTTCTCGAGGGTCTCCTTCACCCAGCCCGGGCTGACGACGTTCACTCTCAGTCCGCAGGGCATCTCGATGGCCGCAGCGTGGACGAAGGCCTCCAGGCCGGCATTGACGAGAGCACTGAACGAGTTGTCTGGCGTCGGCTCCTTGAAGACGCCGCTGGCGAGTGTGACGGAACCGCCGTCGCGCACTTGGTGCACAGCCCGGCGCAGCAGCATCACCTGCCCCAGCAGCTTGCCTTTCAGACCGAGCAACAACGCGGTGATACGGCAGGGCGCGCGGGGCGGGCTCTGTCATCAGACAGCGAGCCGCCCACCGTCGACGGGCAGGACGGCGCCGTGGATCATCTTGGCGCCGGGTGACGCGAGGAAGACGATCGCGCGAGCGACGTCCTGCGGCATGCCGACCTGGTTGGCCGGTGCTTGCGCGGCCGTCGCCTCCAGCATGTCGTCATAGCCCGCCATGCCCTCCGTGCGGGTGGGACCGGGGCTGACAGCGTTGACCCGCACCCCGGCGGAACCGAACTCCGCCGCCCAGGACTTGGTGAGCATCTGCAACGCCGCTTTGCTGGAACCGTACAGAGAAAACCCGGGGATACCCCGGTTGGCCACGATCGTCGTGACGTTGACGATCGCGCCGTCACCACGCTCGGCCATCCTCGGCGCCAGTGCGCCCACCAGCAACAGCGCGGCGCGGACATTGACCGCCATGACGGTGTCGAACTCATCGACCTTGACGTCCACGGTGGCCGCATAGGAGAGCAGGCTGGCATTGTTGACCAGCACATCCACCTGCCCACCGGCGAGGTCGAGTGCCTGATGGGCGAGCCAGAGCACGCTATCGGCATCGGCCAGGTCCGCAGCGACGAAGTGGGCACGACCGCCGTCCTGGGCGATGACGGCGACCGCTTCCTCCCCACGGGCCTTGTCACGGCCGGTGATGATGACCCGGGCACCGCAGGCAGCGAACCGCCGCGCCGTCTCGCGGCCGATACCGCTTGTCGAACCGGTGATCAGCACGGTCTGACCGGCGAAGTCCTGGCACATGAAGAATCCTTCCACGAGGTCGACGGGCAACGACGCGACGCGAGCGGCGTCCCGAAAACCCGCCGGAGCGCAAAAACGAGAGCGAGCCGGTGCAGCCACCCGCACACCCGCTCCATGTCGCCGATACTGCGGCGCCCACCCTCCCCATGTCCAAGCCCTGATCCGTATCGAGTTATACGAAACAGGCATACCTGCACGTCGCGGCCTTTCCCGTCCCGAGCGGCGCCATGGTTCCGCGATACGCTTCTCCCGTGCCCAAACCGTCGGCGGACCTCGACCTGCGCCTGGTGCGGTACTTCACCGTGCTCGCGGAACACCGGCGGTTCGGCAGCGCCGCCGAGCAGCTGCGCATCACGCAGCCCTCCCTGAGCCGGCAGATCAGCAAGCTGGAGACACAGGTCGGCGCCCGGCTGCTTGAACGAACCGCCCGGGGCAGCCGACTCACCGAAGCGGGCGAAGCGTTCCTGCCCCGCGCCCATGCGTTGCTCCGCTCGGCCGCTCACGCCACGGCCGCTGCCCGCACGGCGGCACAACCGCAGCGCATCACCATCGGCTACACCGCAGACCTGCTCATCACCGCCGCCGTACGCCACATGCGCCACCACCACCCGGACGCCGACATCCACACCTCGTACCTCAGCTGGGACAGCCCACGCGAGGCACTGCTTGATCACCGTGTCGACGCTGTGGTCACCCGGCTGCCACTGACCACCGACGGCCTGGCGGTCACCACCCTGTACGACGAGGCCCGCGTGCTGGCGGTCCCCCTCGACCACTCCTTGGCCGGCAGAGAATCGGTCACACTCGACGACATCGCTGACGAGCCCCTGCCCCGGGTGCCCGACCCGGCATGGAACGCCTACTGGCGCATCGACCCCCGCCCCGACGGACGCCCTGCCCCCGGTGGTCCGCTGGCCCAAGTGGCCGAGGACAAGCTGGAATTCGTCGCTTCGGGACAGGCGGTGGCCATCATGCCGGTCACCGCCCGCCTACGACCCGACATCACCACGATCCCCCTGCGCGGCGTCGATCCCGGACACATCGTGCTGGCCACCCGCGCCGCCGACCCCAACCGGTTGCTCGCGGCGTTCCGGAGGTCAGCCCGCACCCACCTCACCGGCCCGCCCCCACAAACCTCCTCCTAGCCGCCGCCCCGTCACGCCGAGACCGCCTCACACCGTACGCGCTTCCTGCGGCAGGCGGCAGGAAGGTCCGAGGCGCGGGCGGAGCTGTCCGGCAGTGTCTGTCCTCGCCCACCGGGCAAGGACGACTGCGGACCGCGTATCCGCAGTTCAAGGCCTGATCACCGCGCATGAGCTGCATCTGGCATGGCCAATTCCGGCCCCGGCATCCGACTCCACGACCGGCCCAGCAGTCACAGAACGTCACGGATCGCCGGTTCTGACACAGCTTCTGACCTGCACGGACACGGGAACGGTCCTGCGGGCCGCGCAACACCTCGCGCAACCCTTGGCGCAACATCCAGCGCAACAGATAGGCGCAATCCTTGCCGCAACCTCGTGTCCCTGGTCGACGGGGATGACCGGTCATGCGGCTCGGACGGCTCCGTGGGCGCGGGCGAGGTGGCGCAGCTCGGTGCGCGCCGCCGGCACCGAGGGGACGGTTTCCCAGTAGGGGCGCCGCCACAGCCGTACGGACAGGCGCAGCAGGCGGCGGCGCAGGGCGGTGGTGTCGCGGGGGCGGGGTGCGGCGAGCGCTTGGTAGGCGGCGTTCCAGGCGGCTTGCGTCTGCACCAGATCGTCGGGGAAGTCGGTCACGTCCATACCGGCATTAGATCGCTTGTTCGAATTGCGTGTCACTTCGGACACGCCCCGTCCGGCGCCGTGGTCGGGGGGCGCACCCGGCGCTGGTCGGCCTCATGGTCGGGGCGACCACGCGGGCTCAGCGGCGGCGGACTTCCTCAGCCCAGTTCCGAAGCGGTCCTTCGAGGATCAGGTTGTCTCCGCGGGCCACGGTCTGGAGCAGCTGGGTGCACACGGTCGCTTCGGCGGCGAGGCCGGCCGGACTGCCCAGCACGGGGAAGGTGACGCGGACGCGGGCGGCAGTGTCCGGCTGGAGCAGCGAGTAGGCGTAGAGAGTGGCGGCGTCGAACCCCTCCGGGGCCATGCCCCATCCTTCCCAGTCCAGCAGGCGCAGCGGTTCGGTGAGGTTCGCCCAGTGCACATCCGCATGGGCTGTGGTCCAGCATGAGACGGCCGGGGCCGGGATGCCCACGAACTCGGGGATGGCCCGCTCCATGTACTGCTGCCGTACGGCGACGCGGCCGGTGTCGACGGCCGCCACTTTCTCCAGCGTCCCGGCGATGTCGTTCCACCAGGAGTCCGGCAGCTGGGCCTCGTGCTGGAGGACCGGGTCGTCGGACAGGACTGGGTCATCGACGCGGACCGACAGCTCCGCCCGGTAGGCGATGCCGTCGTCGACGGCATCGTGGACGGCCAGGAGGGCGGGCCGGTGGCCGTCGAGGTCGCCGAAGGCGCGCTGGGCATCGAGGGCACCGTCCCACAGCTTCCCCGACGCCTTGTCCTCCGGGGCCGACACCAGGCGCAGCCAGACGGGCACGCCCGTAGCGGTGCGGGCCGGGGCACCCAGGGTGCGCCCGGCCCAACCCCAGAACTCCGCGCCCGGCTCCACCTGGACGTCCAGGGCCTTCGCGGTGTGCGCGTGGTGGGCGCGCATGCGCTGTTCGGTGCCGGAGTCAGGGGGAGGCGAGTACACCAGTGATCTCCCGCAACTTGGCGGCGGTCAAGGAGGGTTGGGCGACGGCGTCGGCCGCCTCCTTCCAGTGTGGCGCACCGGAGGCGGCGAGAAGGACGTTTGTCACTCCTGGGCATGACGCGACGGCGAGGATGCACGCCTGTGCGGGGGTCAGGCCCGGCCGGATGAGGTCGGCGAGCTCCTGGTCGACCATGGCGGGGAGCTCCCCGCCGTGCAGCGGTGCCGACGCCATCACCCGCAGGCCCGCGCTGGCGGCGTCCGGGAGCGGGCCCCGGCCGTGAAGGGCCTGCACGATCGGCGTCATCATCACCAGGCTGACCGGCAGCTGGACCGCGACCAGGTGGTGCTGCCCGCCGGCGGCTTCGGCGGCCAGAGCGAGCAGCTCCCCCACCGTGAACGCCCCTTCCTCCAGGCCCGCCCACGTGGCGATCCCATACCCGGCCACGTGCCCGGCCGCCACGGCCTCCTCCAGGACGGCGAAGGCGTCCCGGATCGCGCGGTGCAGGGCGGGGCGGTCGCCGGGGTGGGCCCGCTCGGGATTGTGCAGCAGGACCAGGTCCAGGCGGTCGCGCCCGAGCTGCTCGCGGTTGCGGCCGGTCTGCCAGCGCACGTAGTCGGGGGCGAGGCTATGCCCGGCGGCGGCCTGGTCCTGGTTGAGGACACCGTCGTTCACGGCGTCAGTGCCGGTGGCCGCGGTGAAGTACCCCGTCTTGGTGGAGACGTTCAGCAACGGGTGGGCGGCCAGGGCCGGGGCCAGGAGGGTCTGCGCCTGGCCGGTGGCGTAGTTGGGGGCGGTGTCGACCCACTGCGCGCCGGAGGCGGCCGCGCGGACGGCCGCCTCCGGGATCGCCCGGCACCGGTAGGTACCGAGGGCGAGTTGTGCTGTCACAGCAGGCTCCCCACCGTCGCGGCCTGCCCGGCAACGAGCTCCTGGACCAGGGCGGCGACGTCCTCCAGGGCGAGGCCGGCTGTGTCGGCGAGCGTGGCCAGGTCCATGGTCTGGCCGTCGGCCAGCGGGCGCAGCACCGCTTCCGCCTCGGGCACGAACTCGTACACGGTGCCGGCGGCGGAGAGCGTCACCGTGTCCTCGCCGACGTCCAGCACCGCGCGGGCGGTCGTCAGCCGCACCCGCAGACCGCCGTCGACGGGGACGGTGTCGATGTGCGGCAGGCTCGGCACCATCCGGCCCACGGCCTGCCCGTCCATCGCGGCCCGGTAGCGGGCGAGCAGCCCGGGATCGTCCAGCAGTTCGGCGAGCCGCTTGCGCATCCCGTCCACGGCGTCGGCCTGGACGTCCGGCGCGGCGAGCAGAGGAAGGTCGCGCCGCCAGTCCTCGTGCGTGAGCAGCTGCTCGGACACCCACGCCATCAGGTCGGTCGCTGTGTGGGTCTGCAGGCCACAGGTGACGTGCAGGGAGCGGGTGCCCTGATCGGCGGAGACCGCGTGCCACACGCCGCGCGGCACATACAGGACGTCACCCGGCCACAGGACCAGGTCGGCGACCGGCTCGGTGGGCGCCTCGCCCGGGTCCTCGATGTCGCGGTACAGCGGGTACGGGCGGGTGGTGCCGTAGATCCTCCAGCGCTTCGCGCCGTCCAGCTGGACGATGACCGTGTCGTGGTCGTCCCAGTGGATGCCGAACCCCTCGGTGGCGCTCCAGGAGGCGTAGAGGTTCGCCTGCACGCGGGTGCGCAGCTCACGCTCGATCGCTTCGCAGAGGCGGGCGATCGGCGGGTGGAGTTCGTCGACGCTGTCCAGGGCGAGCGAGGCGCCCTCCTTCAGGCGGGCGTGCAGTTCAGCCGGGTGCAGGCGGTGCCACACCGTGTGGCGGCGGGTGGCCACCGGCGTGGTGTAGCCGCCGACCAGCAGCGTCTCTCCGTCGCGGGACAGCCTCATCCGGGGCGGCTCCAGGCGGTGGCCGGCCAGGATCTGGTTGAGGTCGTCCCAGGTCATCAGTCCGGCGACATCGAGCGCACCGGGTACGTGGCGGTGTTCGCGATGCAGTGCCTGGGCGAGGAAGTCCTCGCCCAGGCACGCCGCGATGGACAGGCGCGTCATCGCGTCAGGGCTCCCGATCCGTCAGTCGTTGCCGTCGCTCTTGCCGGTGCCGCCGCCGTCCGAGGGGATGGCGTTGCGGCCCCGGGCGGCGACGATCGACCGGCGGGAACGGACCAGGCCGCCGGTCGACGGCCCGGACGTGGCGGGCGGGGGCGTGGCGGGACTCTGCATGGAATCCTCCTGCGGGGCTGGTGGCCGGGCCTGGATAGCCGCGGCCGAACATCGCCAGTACAGCCGCGAACCACGCGAGCGATAACCCCGTGATGGGGCCCCCGCGGTGGGTATGGTCGTTGGGCTGACGCTCTGTCATTCCACGAGATTTCTGGGGGCCTTGTGGACGACTTACCGCCGTCACCCGCTCAAGTGCCGCACCGCCTGCTAACCGACCCCGCGTTCGTCCGTGCCTTGCGCGAGCGGGACTTCACCACGGTGTTCGCCATGGCCCACGACGCGGGGATCTCCTTCAACCGGATCGCCGAAGCGTGCGCGCTCAAGGCTGAGCGGGTCAGCCAGATCGCCCGGGGCGCCACATCTGTCACCGCGCTCACGACTGTCGAGCGGATCGCCGGCGGACTGCGCATTCCCGGTGCCCTACTGGGGCTTGCTGCGCAACCCTGGGAAGACACCGCCGTTCTCAGCACGGAGTCCGACCATGGAGAAGATCCGATGAAGCGCCGCAACCTGCTGCGCGGCGCACTGGCCGCCGGCCTCACCGCTCCGGCCCTCGCCGCGCTCACTGCCGCCCGGACCGACGTCGACCAGACCCTCTCCCCCGACACTCCCCAGGACCTGGCCGACCTCGAGGCCGCAGCCGAGAGCTACGGGTACGGCTATCACGGACAAGCACCAACCCGCGTGCTGGCCGACCTGGTCACGGACTTCACGACCCTGCGCCCGCTGCTCAGCGTTCCGCAGCCCGCCCCTGTACGGGCCAGGTTGTGCCGGACAGCCGGGCAGATGGCCGGGATGACCGCGATCGTCTTACACGACCTGGGTAGCCGCCGGGAGTCCCGCGCCTGGTTCGCCACCGCCGCCCGAGCCGCCGCTGTTGGGGCATGCACACATCGGCGTGACCGCGACGGTGTATGCCCACGTCCGACTCCGCCTCCAGCGCGACGCCATCGACCTCCTCGGCCACGCCCTCCGCACCTCCGCCGAGATCGCCAGCAAGCCCGACGACAGCGACGAACCACCCCTCTGCGCGGCCCCCGTCCGCTGACGTTGCCGTCAACTACTGCCGTCAGACACCCCAGAGGCCCCAGAGGCCCCACCGGAACAAATCTCCGGTGGGGCCTCTGCGCTATTTTCAAGGGGTCGCCTCGGAATTTCTCAGCCGAACAGAATTATTCGGAATCCATCGGATCGGAATCCGTGAATGACGGTCGGACTCCAAGGCATGAAATTACCTTCTCGAAACTCGACGTCAGGAAGATCTGGAAATAGTACCCGCCTGTCGGGCGATCATCGACATATCCGATAAGGAGTTCCGTCTCTGTGCACGCTTCGAGATCGGCAACCGCCTCGGATACGCCGATTGAAGGTTGCCCAGTTCGATTCATGGTCCGCATCCGACGGGAATATATGGACGCGACCTCACGAGTCGATGTCGGCTCGATCCATACTTCGAAATCGGCACCGCCAGTCAATGCGGATCTGCAAAGGCGGAAGATCTCCCTATCACCTACGAGGAGTTCGGCGAGTTTGATCCGCTCCAAGGCGCTTACCTCCAGGTCATAGCCTGCCGGGGCCAAGTTGTCGCACTCGACCCCAGCAGGCTGTCTCATGCAGGACCCTACCCCCCTGGCAGAGTCCACGGCCCTCTGTTGATGCTGATCTCCGCGCCTCCTACTGGGCCGCGGAGCGCATGCTCCATCTCCTCGTACGATTCCAAGTCCGTACCGTGAATCTGAGTGTCGATTCCCTTCGGAACACTGGACCTTGGAATCCTCAGAACAATTCCACCCGGACCAAGCTCCTCTGCAGCATCAAGGGCCACGCCTTCATAGTCGTGGGTCCACGAGGTGAACTCGCTTTCGGTATTACCTCCAGCATGGCGCCCAGGGTCGGAATGGCCACCTCTGGGCACTGCGCGTCCCTGAAGGGCATCGTCATACGCGGGATGCCCCTTGGGAATTCCGCGATAGAGATAATCGCCCGCTTCATTGCAGTTGTGCACCAATACCGGGGTAGTCCCGGCGAGTACATAGTACGTGTGGAGTGTGCCGACGGTGAGGTCGTAGGTCGTCTTGTCCTGGTGGAAGTTGCGCACTGCGGTGACGGTGACGGTGGTTCTGTCGGGCCGGCGCAGCTTGGTGCCGGGGGTGAGGTTGTGGGCATCGACCCAGCGGTGGCGGCTGGCGTCCCAGAAGGGGTGGTGCCAGGTGGTGGTGAGAGTCTGGGGCTGGTGCTTGCTGGTGTGGGGTGGGCCGCGGACCGGGGTGGCGTCCACGGTGATGGTGGTGAAGTCGCGGTCGGTGTGGGTGACGATGACGTTCTGGACGTTTTCCGGTGCGGTGATGCCGGTCTGTGGGTCTGTGGCGAGGACTGTGTCGCCTGTTTTGATTTGGCTGATCGGTTTGGATGAGCCGTCGGCCAGACGTACCCCGGTACTGGCAGTGAAGCTGTGTACGGCGCAGCTTGCTGCGTCTGTGCCGGCGCTTTCGACCTTCTCCGCTTCCAAGTAGGCGCGTTCGGCTTCCACCGCGTCGTCGGCGATCTTGGCGGCTTCCTCAGCGTCCTTGACGGCGGTGTAGGCGCGGTCGAGGGCACGCCAGACTTTGAAGGCTTCGACGCCGACCTTGATGGCTTCGAACGCTTTGCCCCAGGGGACGGCAGTCAGGGCCGTGTTGACGCAGCCCATGACGTCGCCCTTGGTGAAGCAGTTGTAGGCGTCGGTGAGGCCGATGACGTCCGCGACCAGGCTGAGCAGTTGGTGCTTGAAGCCGGTTGCCTGTCTTTTCGCAGCTGCTGCTGTCGCGTCGGCTGTGGCTTTCTGTCGTTCGAGGGCGCGTTCTTCCTGCTGGGCGTGGGCGGCGGTGTTGCTGATGTCGGCCTTGTAGCGCTTGGCGTAGGACTTGGTATTGGTAGGGGTGCTGCCCGAGCCGGGGTAGTCGTGCAGGGCCTTGTTGTTGGGGTTTTTGTCGGTAGGGGTGCGGTTGAGGCAGGCCGGGCAGTTGCGGGTCGGGCAGTCAATGTCCGCGCAGCCGCCGGAGGGGTCGGAGGTGGTGACGGGGGTGTCGTCGGCGTAGTCGTAGGCGTTCCAGGACTGCGGTGCGCCGGGGTCGAGGAGAGGGTCGGGGCTGAGGAAGCGGCCGATGGAGGGGTCGTATTCGCGGGCGCCGAGGTTGGTCAGGCCGGTGTTGTCGTCCTGTGTGCCGCCGACGTAGCCGCGTTGGCCGGCACTCCAGGTGCCGGTCTGGTCGCGTTGCTCGCCGAAGGGCTTGTACTGGCGGCGGGTGACCTTCTGGGTCTGGGAGTCGACGGCGAGGGTGCTGGTGCCCTCGCGGTCGGGGATGAGGTAGGTGAAGTGGCCGTCGGAGGAGTGGGTGGCCACGGTTTGGCCGGCGAGGGAGATGTAGCGCAGGCCGTCGGCGCTGGTGGCGTCCTTCTTGAGGGTGATCTCCTCGTCGCCGGTGTAGAGGGTGGTGGCGTCGAGGCTGTGGCGGATGAGGAGGTTGCCGTCGGGGTCGTACAGGTACTTGGTGTCGCCGGCGCTGCCGGTGGAGGCGAGTTCGGCGAGGTTGCCTTCGTCGTCGTAGGTGAAGGTGTCGGTGCCGGCGCGGGTGGTGCGGGTCTGGACGTTGCCGTCTTCGTCGTAGGTGTAGGAGTTGGTGGTGTTGGAGGTCGGGTCGGCCGGGGTGACCTTGTCCACCTGGGAGACGGCGTGGGCCGGGTCGCCTGTGCCGGGGGTGGTGAAGGGGGTGTAGGTGGCGGTGGTGTCGTGGGAGGTGTCGCCGGAGGGGTCGTGGTCGACCTGGGTCTGGCGGGCGCCGGTGTTGTCGTAGGTCCAGCTCTGCCAGTACGGGGAGGGCCCGCCCACGGTGGAGGAGGCGCCGGGGGCGGGGGTGGCCTGGCAGTCGTCGGTGGCCGTCCAGGCGGCCTTCAGGCGCTGTGCCCAGTCGTAGTTGAAGCACTGGGTGTCAGTCTGGCCAGTCTCCTGCTTGTCGGCGATCTTTGTGACGTTGCCGGAGGGCTGGTAGGCGTAGGAGGTCTTGTCGGCGATCGCGGCGCCGGACTGGGTGACGAGTGTGTCGCCGGTGAGCCGGTGGGTCTGGTCGTCGTAGTTGAGGGTCTGCTGGGCGAAATTGCCGGAGGTTCCGTAGGCGAACTGCTGGGGTTCGTCGAACTCGGTATAGGTCAGGCCGCTGACGTAGGCCCAGCCGTTGGTATCGCCGCCGACGCCGATGGGCCGGTCGTAGGCGTCGTAGGTGTAGGAGACCGTCTCTTCCGGGAGCGTGACGGCGGTCGGGTCCTGGTCGGTGTAGGACTGCAGCGTGCCGGTCAGGTTGTACCGGTTCTGGTGGAGGTAGGTACCGGCCAGTGCTCCCTCGGCCGAGGGGATGACGAGCTGGGTGGCCTGGACCCAGCCGTGGCTGTCGTAGCCGAGGACCTTGCTGGTGTAGGCGCTGCCTGAGGTGCCGCCCACGTACCGGGTGGAGGAGGTGGGCTTGCCCTTCTTCAGCGTGTCGTACGTCCAGGCGGCAACCTCGTTGCTCGTGGACGGGTCGACGCCGCCGGTGGTGTCGTACTCGGTGGTCTTGCGGCCCATCTCGTCGTACTTGTAGCTGACGGCCTTGCCGCGGTTGTCGGTGGTGGTGAGCAGCTGGCCGGCGTTGTCATAGGTGGAGCTGGAGGAGCCGGTGTCGGGGTCGGTCTGGGAGGTGCGGCGGCCCAGCAGGTCGTAGTGGCTGGTCCAGGTGTGGCCCTGGCCGTCGTCCTGGCCGATCTGGTGTCCGGCGGTGTCGTAGGAGTAGGTGACCGTGTCCGCGGCCCCGGCGGGGGTGCTGCCGTGGTACCGCAGCAGTTTGACGGTCTGGCCGCGGGCGTCGGTGTAGGTGCTGGTGGGTGTGGCGCCGCCGGGCGGGGTGACGTCGACGCGGTCGGAGCCGGGGTAGGCGGTGGTGGTGCGCCAGGTCTCCGAGGCGAAGTGATAGGCGATCGAGTCGGTGACGCGGCCCGCGCCGTCGTAGACCGTTCCGGTCTGGGAGGGGGTCTGGTTGTCGGGTGCGTCCACCAGCGTGCTGGAGGGGGCGCCGCTGTTGTAGTAGGGGGCCGAGGAACTCACCGCCCAGCCGTGGCTGTCGTAGACGGTGTCGGTGATGACCCGGCCGCCGTCGACCGTCGATGTCTGGGTCTCCCTGGGGCGCAGAATGGCGTCGTAGAGGGAGATGGAGGTGCGGTAGGTGTTGTTGTCGAGCAGCGTCTGGGTGGTGACGGTCGACGGGGCGTCGGGGGTGAGGTGATAGCTGTACTTGGTGTTGGGGTTGTTGCTGGTGGTGAAGCCCGGGTTCCAGACGGCGGTGAGGCGGCCCAGCGGGTCGTAGGTGCTGGTGGTGGAGTAGCCGGCGGCGTCGGTGGTCTTCAGGTCCAGGCCGCGGCCCGGGTCGAGGGTGGTGGTCGTGCTGAAGGCGGTGCTCTGGCCGGTGACCTTGGGCGGGGTGACCTTGATGGAGGTCGGGGCGGTGCCTGTGGTGGGGTTGTAGGCCGTGGTGGTGGTGCGGTTGTCGGCGTCGGTCTCGGTGAGTTCGCGGCCGTAGTCGTCATAGGTGTTCTTCAGCGCGGTGATGTAGTGCGCGGTGCCGTCGCTGGCGACGGAGTCGGCCTTCTGGACCATTGTGACGTCGCCCTTGGTGGGCGGAGCGGTGTTATCGGTGTGCAGGTCGAAGAAGGTCAGGTCGTCGCTGATCAGATCGTCGGGGTACTTCGGGGTGGCAGAGCAGGAGACGGCGACCTGCTGGACCCGGCGCGGGACGGGCAGGGTGTTGCCCGAGGCGTCCTTGGCGTACCAGGTGTGGGTGCACTTGTCGTCGGTGGTGGTGGAGGTGTCACCGCGGTCGTCGACGGAATCGGGCAGGCCGGTGGCGTCGTTGATGCTGTAGTCGGTCTCGGTGGTGCGCTGGGTGCCGTCAGCTTTGGTGGTGATGGCGCGGGTGCGTTTGATGTTGGTGCGGTGGGCCACCAGATCGTCCAGGCCCGCCTTGGTCCGGGACTGGGTGGCTGTGGCCGGTGAGGTCCAGGGGTCGGTGATCTCGTCCGACAGCAGGGTGCCGCCGTCGCCGTTGAAGCCTTCCGTCTCGAAGGCCTGGCCCGCGAGCCAGTCGGAGTCTTTCTGAGCGTCGTCGCCGGCGCGGTCGTTGAGGGTGACGCTGCGGGTGCCGGAGGACGTCTTGTCGCCGTCCATGCCCCGGAAGTAGGTCTCACGCTGCAGCGTGATCTTCGCCGGTGAGGTGCCGGTGCGGGTTTCGACCTTGCCGTAGCCGCGCCACTGGTTCCAGGTGCGGTACTTGGCCTGGGTGAGCGGGTCATCGTTGAAGTGCCAGGCCGGATCGCCGAGGTAGCTGTAGGAGGTCTGGACGGGCAGGCCGTGTGCGGTGGGGTCCTCGGTGGTGACGGAGTTGACGACGAACTTGTTGAACCAGTCCAGCTGCGGAGAGGTCTGGCCCGGCGGGGTCCAGTACGACGGGTAGCAGCGGTAGGTGTTGTTGTCCTCGCTGGAGGGAAGCACCGTGGTGCCGGCGCGGTGGCACTGGGGGCTGGAGTAGTTGACGGTGATCACTTCGCCGGACTCGGTGGTCACGGTGGTCAGGCGGTAGCGGGTGATCGGCTGGTAGCCGTCCAGGCCGTCGACCCGGTTCGCCAGGGCCTGTCCGGCGAACTTGACCGGGGGAAGGGCGAGGGTGCCGCCGTCCTTGCCGGTGTGGGTGATGGAGGACAGCCACAGTGACGGGGTGGTGGTGTCCCCGGTCGGGGGGAAGGTGTGGCTCAGGGACCAGGCGTCCACGTCCTGGTAGGCGGTGCCGACCAGGGTCTGGGTGCGGATGCCGGTCAGGCGCTGGGTGGTGAAGAATGCCGGCCCGTGGTTGTTGCAGGTGCCCGAGGGTGGGCAGGTCTGGTCGACGGGGACGTCGGGCCAGTGCGAGGCGTTGGCCGTCGTCATCTTCGAGGTGGCGCAGTCGAAGCTGGAGTCGGGCAGGCAGCGCTCTGAGGTGTCGAAGAAGACCTGGGCTGCGGCGGGGGCGTTGGTGGTGTCGTATACCTTCCCCGCGAGCTGCCCGTACTGGATCTTGGTGAGGTAGCCGCCGCGGGTGTACGGAGTGGCCGTGGTGGCGTTGTCGCGGCCGTAGTAGCCGGTCTCTTGGGTGTACCAGTAGCTGATGGCGTTGCCGTGACTGTCGACGACGTAGTCGAGATTCCACCGGTAGCCCTGCTGGCACCAGGAGACGGCGAAGGTGGAGGCGTGGCACGGTTCGCCGGTGTCGTTGCCGTAGACGGGGGCGGTGAACACCGAGTTGGTGGTGGCGTTGCCCGTGGCCCAGCCGGGCAGCCGGTTGAGGCCGAAGTAGTACTGAGTGCCGTCGGCGGTGGTGACGACGAAGTACTCGTGGTCGTTGTCGTCGTTGACCGTGTCGGTCTTGACCTCGATCTTCTCGCCGTTGTCGCCCTGCGGGTGCCACGTGTTGGTTTTGTCGTCGTGGACCAGGGTGTTGGAGGAGCCGTTGAGTGAAAGGGTGAGGCTCTGGGCGGCATCCGACCAGCATTCGTCGGCGGTCTTCGGGGTGCCGTTTGCCGTGTCGTCGGAGCAGGACGGGTAGCTGCGCTCAACGAAGCCGGGCGAGTAGTCCCAGCCGTCGCCGATCCAGGAGGACTGGGCGTTGGTCGAGGAGGTGCGCCCGTCCACGCTCTGGGAGCTGTAGCTCAGGCCGACGCTCGGGACCAGGCTGCCGGGAACGTCGGGCACCGTGATGGGGTACGAGTAGGAGAAGCCGCCGCTGGAGCCTCCGGCGGACCACTGTCCGGACGGGGACAGCGAGGTGGCCGCGTAGGAGCCGCCGCCTCCGGAGGTGCCGGCGACCGCCGCCAGCACCATCGGCTGAGCAGCTGCGGACTGTCCGGCTGTTGTGCGGGTGGGCAGTGTGACGTCCGCGGAGACGGTCTGGGTTTTGGCGTTGTTCGCGGAAGCGAGGGGGCTCTGGGTACGGCAGGCGGCCTTGGCCGGGGTCGAAAGGGCGCAGGCCGGGAGCCGTACCAGGTGCAGTCGGCCGGCCCAGTCACCGCCGTAGGCGTCCTTGAACGCCGCGTAGTCAAGGCTCAGTCGGGCGCTGCCGCCGGAGGTCTTCGTATCCGGCTGGACGGTGAAGACCACACCGCGCATTGCGAGCTTCTGCGCGGCCGCCTGGCCCGGGAGCCGCACATGCAGCTTTATGCCGGACGGTGCGCGGTGCCCTTGCTTGGCGGCTGTCAGGGACACTGGCAGGTGGCCTGCGTGCTGGGCGGCGGCTCCGCGGGCCGGTACCGCCGCATCGGCACTCCCCGCGGCGGGCCAGGCTCTGCGCGCCGTGCCGGGGTTCCAGCGGGCCATCCGCGGCACGGCAACGGCTTTGCCCTTGACGGGCCGCACCGGGACGGAGCGTTCCGTCTTCGTCTTGACGAGATAGTTCGGCCGGTGGTCTGCGGCGAGTGCGGCCTGAGGAGTAATCAGGCCTGCCAGTATCCCGAGTGCGGTGATGACGGCGATCCAGAAGGCAGGGAATTTGCGTATCCGCATCGCCCTTCCATAAATCCGCCACAGCGAATTCCGACGCACTCCTGACCCCCCAATTCAGCGTGACTGCCGAAGGGATATTCGATCAGCATGAAGGCTCTTTTCACAGGCCCTTCACGGTATAGATCTCGCATAGAGGCAGTCATGAACCACCCTTGGGACAGCCAAGGAACGGCAGATCGCGTCTCAATTTCACCACTGGCCAGGCCGATTGGCCAAGAACGTCTCCAACTAGCCGCAGAGGAAGCAAAAATGCACATACCACGCACTCGCCGGATAGATAAGCAGCGGTCGGTTTTCGGCCACTGGTTGTCCCGTTGACGCGATCCCGGGTAGCCTCCTCGTCGCCTATCGGCTCTTTCTCATCGGACGCAACCTGGGGGGCAGATGTCCGGTCCTTTCCGCCCGCACAAAGCAAGCAGAACTTTCAAAAAGAAAGCGCGGATACCCGGCCGTCTTCTGATCACTGCCGTCGTTGGTGCGCTGTCACTATCTCTGGCGCCCGCCCTACCTGCCGCGGCTGATGGAGGCGGCACGTCGCCCATCTCCACACCGGCGCCGCCTCTGCCCGAGTCGCACCCGGACGGCCCGCTGGGCACCACCCGTACCGCGGACGACTCGGGATTGAGCAAGGAGCAGCAGGCAGCCCTGGCAGCGGCCCAGAGCAAAGCGGCCGGCACCGGAAGCCCCGTCCAGGTGGACGCCTTGACCACCGAGACCGCCACGGTCCAGGCCAACCCCTCGGGCACCGTCACCTGGACCACCAGCCTGCTACCCGAACGCGTCCGCAAGGACGGCGCATGGGTGCCGGTCGATGCCACCCTTCAGCAAAACGACGACGGCAGCTACAGCCCCAAGGCAGCGGCAGAGCCCCTGATCTTCTCCGGCGGCGGCAGCGCGCCCCTGGCGTCGATGGCCAGCGGCAAGGCTCAGCTGGCCTTCTCCTGGCCGCAGACGCTGCCGAAACCGACCGTGTCCGGCGCCACGATCACCTACCCCGACGTACTCAAGGACGTGGATCTGAAACTGACGGCCAACACCGTCGGCGGGTTCTCCGAGCTGATCGTCGTCAAGACCGCCGAGGCCGCCGACGACTCGGCCCTGGCCACCCTGAAACTGGCCACCCACGCCACCGGCGTGACGGTATCCGACGACGGCCACGACAACCTGCAAGCCACCACCTCAGCCGGCCAGGTGATGTTCAGCGCCCCGCAGCCTGTGATGTGGGACTCCTCCTCCGGCGGCGCCTCCACCCAGCTGCTCACCACGTCCCTCGACACGGCGAGCGCGGCGCCCGCTGATACCGCCGGCACGGACGACGGCTCTGCCGGTCCCGGTGTCGGCGCCCAGGTGGCGCGTGTCTCGGACGACGTCACCGGCGGCACTCTGTCGCTGAAGCCGGACCAGAAGCTGCTCGGCGGTTCCAGCACCCACTACCCGGTCTACATCGACCCGACCTGGAACCCGCACTACGCCTCCGGCAGCAAGCAGCACTATGTCGAGACGCAGCAGGGCTGCCCGTCGGCGAAGAACTACGACTCCACCCAGTACGGCGATCCCGGCGTCGGCTACAATAGCTGGTCGGGCTGCATCGGAGACGAGCGTTCCTACTTCCAGCTCGGCATCCCCTCCACCGTGTGGGGCACCCACATCGTCTCCGCTACCGTCGATGCCAAGGAGAACTACTCCGCCAGCTGCAGCCTCTCCTCCACCGTCAAGCTGTACCTCAGCGGTGCCATCGGTTCCGGCACCACGTGGAACAACAAGCCCGGCCTGGCGAGCTACCTGGCAGGCAAGAGCTTCGGTCCCGCATGCAGCAGCGAACCCTCCGGTGGCTTCGATGTGACCTCCACCATCGCCAAGAAGGCCGCCGCAAAGGACTCCAGCTGGACCTTCGCCCTGGTCAACAGCCAGGAATCAAGCGGCGACGGCAACTACTTCAAGCGGTTCGCCAACAACCCCTCGATGTCGATCGAGTTCAACCACATCCCCGGCAAGCCGGGCAGCCTGGCCGCGAAGTTCGGCACGCACTCGGTCGGTTGCGGGACCTCCGCCCCCTATCCGGTCATCGGCAAGACTCTCATCACCACTCCGCCCACGCTCAACGCCGTGGTCAGCGACGGTGACAAGGACGACCTGGCGGCGACCTACAAGTACTGGGTCAACGGCGGCAGCTCCACCACGACCACCAGTGCCACTGTCTCCAGCGGGCAGAACGCTCCCAAGCAGCTGTCCTCCTCGTTCATGAGCGGGCTGAAGACCGGCGACACGGTGGGCTGGAACGTCACCTCCGGCGACGGCAAGGACACCAGCCCCGCCTCGTCCAGCTGCCACTTCACCGTCGACCTCACCGCGCCAGCCGAGCCGACCGTCAAGGACAAGGACGGCACGTATCCCGAGGACTCCCCCGGCACCACGGCCGCCGGCACCCCGGGCCACTTCACTCTCAGCACCAACAGCGCGACCAAGTTCCTCTACAACCTCGACGTCAGCCCCCCCACCTCCAACACCCCGAGCTCCGAGGTCGCCACCGCCTCCGGCAACGCCGCGACGATCTCCGTCACCCCCACGGCTCCGGGAACGCACACCCTCTACGTCTACGCCGTCGACTCCGCCGGGAACGTCTCGACCCAGCAGCAGTACCAGTTCACCGCCCTCGGCCACGCCAGCAAGACCTACGCCACCCTCAAGGACGCGTTCAACAACACCGCCGTCACCGACAACAGCAACCAGGCAGCTGCCGACGCCGACGGCGTCGGCGCCACCCTCTCGCTGCAAGACCTCAAGGCGGCCGGCTGGCAGCCCGACGGCAAGATCACCGTCGACGGCGCCACCTTCCCCCTGCCCAGCTTCGCCTCCTCCGCGGGCGACAACGTCATGGCCGCCAATCAGACCATCCAGATGAACAACGGCAGCGGCCGCGCCCTGGTCTTCCTCGGCTTCTCCACCTACGGTTTCGTCAGCTCCCAACGCGCCGAGGACGACTACTCCAGCCCCGTCATCCCCGACGGCACCTCTGTCAGCGGCGCCGAATGCACCCTCGGCAACGGACAGTACGAAGACTGCCGGGCCGGCGGCCCCTACGGATCCATCACCTACGCCGACGGCACCACCGGCGCCTACCACCTGACCGTGCCCGACTGGGTCTACGGCTCCAACGCCCTGGCCGCCGTCACCCTCCCCCACCGCAACCACACCAGCGGCACCCAGGAGACCCGCAGCACCAACATCTACGCCTTCGCCGTCCCCCTCAAGCCAGGCGCCCAGATCAGTTCCGTCACCCTGCCCGACCTGAGCAGCACCGCCCGCCAGGACGTACCCGGACTCCACTTGTTCGGCATGGCTCTCCGCGACACCACCACCGCCCCCAGCGGCGCCAAGTGGACCGGCGCGTGGAGCTCCCCCAACGAAGGCACGTTCAACTACGAAGGCACCGACTACAAGGACCAGACCTTCCGCATCGCCGCCAACCCCAGCGTTGCCGGATCCAGCGTCCGCATCCGGCTGTCGAACGCTCTCGGCCGCACGCCGCTGACCATCGACCACACCACGATCGCCGCCCAGTCCTCCGGCGCCGCCCCCACCGCCACCCCCGCCGACCTCACCTTCAACGGAGGCAGCGGAACGGTCACCATCCCGGTCGGAGGCGAGACCTACAGCGACCCGACCTCGTATACCGCCACACCGGGCAAACGCATCATGATCAGCCTTCACCTCGCCGGCAGCGCGCCCTACCTCGTCCAGCACAGCTGGGCCAGCGCCGCCGTGCAGTACGTCAGCGCCGTCGGCTCCGGCGACCACACCACAGACACCGCCACCACCGCCTTCACCGGCACGGGCGTGCAATGGGGCGAGTTCACCGACATCCTCACCGGGATCGACGTCACCGCCAGCGGAAACCAGCCCACCGTGGCCGTACTGGGTGACAACCTCACCGACCCCCTCGCCAGCGGCACCAAAGCCAGTCTCGTCTCCCCCCGCATCTCCGACGACCTCGCCAACGCCCTGCGCACCAACGACCAGCAGGTCCCCGACTACGGCGTCGTCGCATCCGGTGTCGAGAACAACCGCCTCGCCACCGACCAGGCCCAAGGCGGACCGGCCGTGCTCACGCGCCTGGACCGCGACGTCCTCGCACTGCCCGGCATCACCACCGTCATCGTCGATCAGGGCCTGAAAGACATCGTCGCCGGCACCGACGACACCGATCTCGAGCAGGGCTACGACCAACTCCTGGCCCAGCTGCGCGGCTGGGGCATCAAAGTCGTCCTCTCCACCCTCACCCCCTGCCAGGGCTACACCCTCTGCACCGCCGACGCAGACACCAACCGCGTCGCGGCCAACACCTGGATCACGGACCAAGTGGACTTCAGCACCCCCACCGTCACCTGCCTCGACGCCGAATCAACCGTCGCCGTCCCCGACCCCACCAGCCAGGCAGACCCCACACCGCTGATCCTCAACACCGACACCGCACCCAACGACGACGACCCCGGCGACCACATCAACCTCACGACCGACGCCTACAAAACCATCACCAGCACCATCGACCTCACTACCCTCGGACCCGACAACTAAAGGCCCCTCACGGCGCCCCCGCGACAACCGACGCGTGGGCGCTGCCTTCGCGGTCAAAAGGGCGGTTCGCTGCTGCATCCACCCGCCCACAGGTCCGCGTCTTGCTCGTCAGGTAGCAAACCTGCCTCTTCACCAGGACTCTTCTGCCGCACCGCCGACCTCGGTGGCCACCGACTCCACTCAGTCCAGCAACGCGGCGCGCAACGGAACGGCCCGGCCGTCACGGTCGATCACCACGGTGGAGCGTGTCTGAAAGATCGTGTAAGTCCGTGATGTGACAGGCTGGTCAGGGCTCTGACCTGGGCCTTCGGCCAGCCGGGACGGACGGACATGAACGACAACGAGATCCCGGCCGTCGAACCGGTCGAGGACAAGCTCGTCGATGAGGTCGTCGAGCGCCTGCTGGACCGCGCCGACGCCTCGGGTGCTGCGCTGCTGGGCGAAGGCGGCCTGCTGACGGAGGTGACCCGGGCCGTGCTGGAACGGGCCCTCGACGCGGAGATGACCGACCACCTCGGATACGAGAAGCACGATCCCGCAGGCCGCGGCTCGGGCAACAGCCGCAACGGCACATCTCTGAAGACGGTGCTGACCGATGCCGGGGCGGTCACGCTGGCCGTTCCCAGGGACCGTGACGGGTCCTTCGAACCGCAGCTGGTGCCCAAGCACGCCAGGCGACTTGCAGGGTTCAACGAGCAGGTCCTGTCCCTGTATGCGCGCGGCATGTCGGTGCGCGACATCCGCTCGCACCTGGCCGGCATGTACGGCGTCCAGGTCTCACCGGACCTGATCAGCAAAGTCACCGACGCCGTCACCGACGAGCTCGACGCATGGCAGAACAGACCGCTGGACGCCGTCTGGCCGATCATCTACATCGACGCGCTGTGGGTGAAGATCCGCTCCGGGTCCGTGTCCTCCCGACCGGTCTATCTCGCCGTCGGGGTGGACATGGACGGCTGCAAGGACGTGCTCGGCCTGTGGGTCGGCGACGAGGGCGAAGGCGCCACGACCTGGATGACCGTGCTGTCCGAGCTCCGCAACCGCGGGGTCGAGGACGTGTGCATCGTCGCCTGCGACGGACTGAAGGGCCTGCCCGACGCGGTCACCGCGACCTGGCCCAAGGCCACCGTTCAGACATGTGTGATCCACTTGATCCGCGCCTCGCTGAGGTTCGCCTCCAAGCAGCACCACACCAGGCTGGTCACGGAGTTGAAGGCCATCTACACCGCCCCCACCGAGCAGGCCCTCGCCGACTTCGCCGCAGGCGAGCTGGGCCAGCGGTATCCCGCGATCGTGCGGACCTGGCACGCCGTGTGGAGCGAATTCACCCCCTACCTCGCCTTCCCGCCGGAGATAAGGAAGGTCGTCTACTCGACCAACCTGATCGAGTCGATCAACGCACGGCTGCGGAAAGCCACTCGCCATCGTGGGCACTTCCCCTCGGAACAGGCCGCGTTGAAGGTGCTCTACCTCGCCGTCCGCGAGCAGATCACCCCCAGAGCGCGCGATGTCAACCACGTCGCGGCACACTGGAAGAAGGCACTGAACCAGTTCTCACTCTTCTTCGAGGACCGGCTCAACACCAAGTGATGGCCCAGGACTTACACAAAGTTCCGTACACGCCCCTCCAGGAGGAACTCCGAGTCGTCGATTGCAGCCAGGGGACGAACACCGATCGAGGTGTTCGTGGCGAAAGCAGCGGCCATGCCCTTGGCCTGGTCCAGGGTGACGGTCGCGACTCGGTGTTCGGCGTGCTGCTGCAGCAGCGCCATGGTGACGCCCGGCAGAACGGGTGCCTGGGGCCACACGACCGTGTCCTCCTGGTCGACGAATGCGACGTTCCAAGTGCCGCCTTCGGACACGAGTCCGTCCCGGCCGACGAACAGGGCGTCGCCGAAGCCGGCTTCCTGAGCCAGTCCACGAGTATGTAGGGCGCCGAAGAGGCCGGTGTGCTTCACCTTGGGCAGGTCCCGCTCGTACACCATGCTCTTGGCGTGCAGCGGTTTCGAAGGCAGAGCGCCGCCCTTGCGCACCGACACGAGGATGTGCGGGTCGTGAGCGTCCGCTGGGTGTCCCATGTCGACCTTCGAGTCGAAGATCGTGACGCGGACGACGCAGGGAGACTGCTGCCCTTCCACGGTCTGCCGGACGTAGGAGCGGACACGGTTGATACTCAGGTCCGCGTTCCAGACGGTCTTGCAGTCCCGTACGAGGCGTTCCATGTGCAGGGTCAGGCCTCGGATGGTGCCGTCCTCGGAGACGCGCATGGACGTGAAGTGCCCGACGTTCGTCAGGGCCAGGGCGAGCAAGTCGTCTGCGGACGCGGGCTTTCCATCAAGAGTTGCCATGCGCACCAGCATGTCAGGAGCCTTCGTTTCGGCGGCACCCCGAGCTCTGCTACTGATGAGTCAACGTCATCTGTAAGTCATTCCGAAGCGATCGGTGCACGTCCGACGGCGAGGACGCGGTTGGCGGTCTTGTGGCCCAGGGTGAGCTTGTGGGTGCGGGTAGGGGTCTGAGGAACATCGGTGTCAGATCGTGCGCTAAGGGTTCTCCGGGCCGGCTGGGGCTTTGACCTGGGGTGATTGAGCGTCGGAGCCTTCGAGGGTCGTTGTTGTCGATCCTCGGAGAGCTGTTGTGGCGGTCGAGTTCCTGACGGACGAGCAGGCGGCCCGGTACGGGTCGTTTCATGAGGTGCCCTCGCGGGCGGAGCTGGAGAGGTACTTCTTCCTGGACGACACGGACCGGGAGGCTGTGCAGGCCAAGCGCCGGGCCCACAACCGGCTCGGGTTCCCGGTCCAGCTCACGAGCGTGCGGTTCCTGGGCCGGTTCATGCCGGACCCGCGGCAGGTGCCGGCGGAGGTGGCCGAGTACCTGGCTGAGCAGTTGGAGATCGCGGACGCCTCGTGCCTGAAGCTGTACGGCGAGCGGGACGGTACGGCCCGTACGCACGCCGGGGAGATCCAGGAGGCCGGGGGCTGGCGGGACTTCGCCGAGGTCCGCGACGAGCTGGTGGTCTGGCTGGACGCACGGGCGTGGACGACCGGGGACGGGCCGAAGGCGTTGTTCGACGCGGCGGCGGGCTGGCTGTGTGAGGGGCGGGTGCTGCTGCCGGGAGCGAGCCGTCTAGCCCGGCTGGTGGGCACAGTGCGGGAGGCGGCGAACCAGCGGTTGTGGGACACGCTGTATGGGCTGTTGAGCGTCGGTCAGCGGGCGGTGTTGGACTCGCTGCTGACCGTGCCGCCGGGTGAGCGGGTCTCGGAGCTGGACCGGGTGCGACGCGGTCCGGTGCGGGTGTCGGGTCCGCAGATGAAGTGGTCGCTGCAGCGGGCGGAGGAGATCGCCGCCCTCGGCATGGGGGACCTGGACACGTCGGCGATCCCGCCCCGGCGGCTGGCGGAGCTGTCCCGGTACGGCGTGGACGGCAAGGCATCGCTGCTGCGCCGCCACGGCGATTCCCGCCGGCTGGCGACGCTGCTGGCCACGACGGTCTACCTGACGACCCGGGCTGTCGACGACGCGCTGGGCCTCCTGGAGGTGCTGATCGCGACGAAGCTGCTGGCCAAGGCCGAGCGCGAGACGGTCAAGGAGAAGATGAAGACGCTGCCGCGCGTGGAACGGGCCTCGGCGAAGCTGGCGACCGCGTTCCAGGTCGTGTTCGACACCACAAGCGAGCTGGTCGACACCGACACGGGGGAGGTCACCGGCCCGGCGGTGGAGTCGTTCGAGGCGATGTGGGAGCGGATCGAGGCGGTGGTGCCCCGGCACGAGCTGTCCTCCGCGATCGCCGCGCTGTTCGAGCTGACTCCGCCGCTGGACTCCGATGCGGACGAGGCGTGGCGGTCCATGCTGGTCAGCCGGTTCGGCACCGTCCGACCGTTCCTCAAGCTCCTGGTCGCGGTCGTCGACTTCGGCGCCACCCCCGAGGGCGAGGCCGTGCTGGACGCGCTCAAGTCGCTGCCGGACCTCATGGGTCGCAAGAATGTCGGCCCGGCCGAGATCGACACCGGCCTGCTGGTCGGCTCGTGGCGGCGCCTGGTGCTCTCGGCACCCCACCTGGAGCCGGGCACGGTGGACTGGAAGGCGTACACGTTTTGCGTGCTGGAGCAGCTGCACCGGATGCTGCGAAGCAAGCAGGTGTTCGCGAGGAACTCCTCGAAGTGGGGCGACCCGCGGGCGAAGCTGCTGGACGGCGAGGCGTGGGAGCAGGCTCGGCCGACCGTGCTGGCCTCGCTCGGACTGCCGGGCCGGGCGGGCGAGCACCTGGCGGCGCGGGCCGCGCTGCTGGACGGCACGTACCGGGAGGTCGCCGGGCGCCTGCCGGGCAACGCGCAGATCGTCTTCGACGACGACGGGCGGCTGCACTTCGCCGCGCTGGAGCCGGAGCCCGAACCGGTCTCCCTGCTCGATCTGCGGGCCGCGGTGAACGCGATGCTGCCCCGCGTGGACCTGCCCGAGGTGCTGCTGGAGGTGTTCTCCTGGACCGGCGCCGACCAAGCGTTCACCTCGGTCACCGGTGGCGAGGCCCGCCTGAGGGACCTGCACGTCACGATCGCCGCGCTGCTCGTCGCCCACGGCTGCAACGTCGGCTACACCCCCGTGATCGGCGGGACCGACGCGCTGAAGTACGGGCGGCTCTCCCACGTCGACCAGACCTACCTGCGGCTCGCGACCTACCGGGCCGCGAACGCGACCCTGATCGAGCACCAGGCGTCCATCGGCCTCGCGAGCGCGTGGGGCGGCGGGCTCGTGGCCTCGGTGGACGGGATGCGGTTG
>NZ_KQ948246.1 GCF_001514035.1 Streptomyces yokosukanensis
ACCTCCGTCTCGCTGCCCGAGGAGCGGGCGCGGGAACGGATCGCCGACTGGCCGGGGCGCATCAGCGTCGCCGCGGTCAACTCCCCGGCGTCGGTGGTGGTGGCCGGTGACCCCGAGGCGCTGACCGCGTTCGAGGAGCGCTGCGCCGCCGACGGGATCCGGGCCCGGCGCATCCCCGTGGACTACGCCTCGCACTCGCCCCACATGGAGCGGGTCCGCCGACGCGTCCTCACCGACCTGGCCGGCGTGACCCCGCGCCCGTCCGGGACGCCGCTGTACTCCACACTGCGCGGCGAACGCTGCGACACCGGCGTCATGGACGCCGCGTACTGGTACGACAACCTGCGCTCCCAGGTCCGCTTCGACGAGGCGATCGGCGCCGCGCTCGCCGACGGCTACGACACCTTCGTCGAGGTCAGCCCGCACCCCGTGCTCACGACCAGCGTCCAGGAGTGCGCCGAGCGCTTCGGGAGCGAGGTGCTGGTGCTGGGCAGTCTCCACCGGGACGAGGGCGAGCGCCACTTCGTCCGCGAACTCGCCCGCGCCCACGCGGGCGGTGTGTCCGTCGACTGGCGGGCCGTCTTCGCGGACCGTCCGCCCGCGCACCTGCCCAACTACCCCTTCGAGCACCAGCGGTACTGGCTGGCGCCCGAGGTCCCCGACCGGGTGGGCGACTGGCGCTACCGCATCGAGTGGCAGCCCCTCTCCCCGGCCACGGGACCGCTCCTCGGGAAGTACCTGGTGGTCGGCTCCGGCACCGGCCCGCGGGAGGACGCCCTGGTCCGTGCGGTCGAGGAGGCCGGCGCCACCGTGCTGCGGCTCACGACCGACGCCGGCGCGGCCGGACGCGAGGGGCTCGCGAGGGCGCTGCGGGAGTCGGCCCCCGACGTCACCGCGGTGATCTCCCTGCTGGCCCTGGCGGCCGAGGCGGACGGTCCGGGTGACGAACTGCGGGCCGTCGGCGCCGGCCTCGCCCTCCATCAGGCGCTCGGCGACGCAGGCGTCGACGCGCCCCTGTGGCTGGTGACGTGCGGGGCCGTGGCCCTCGGACCGGACGGCACGGCCGATCCGGCGCAGGCCATGGTCTGGGGCATGGGACGGGTGATGGGCCTGGAGGCTCCCGAGCGCTGGGGCGGCCTCATCGACCTGCCCGGGCAGCTCACCCCGTCCGTCCTCGACCGGTTCACCGCCTGCCTGAGGAACGCGGGGGACGAGGACCAGCTCGCGCTGCGCGAGACCGGCTGCCACGTCCGACGGCTCGTCAGGGCCCCGCTCGCCCCCGGCAGGGCCTCCTGGCGGCCGGCCGGCACGGCGTTGGTCACCGGCGGCACCGGCGTTCTCGGCGGCCATGTGGCCCGCCATCTCGCCCGCACCGGGACGGACCATCTGGTGCTGGTCGGCAGGTCAGGCGGCGGGACGCCGCAGGACGCGGAGCTGGCCCGGGAGCTGACCGCCCTGGGCGCCCGGGTGACCTTCGCCGCCTGCGACGTCACCGACCGCGCCCGGCTGACGGAACTGGTCGAGGGGCTGCGTCGGCAGGGGGAGCGGATCCGTACGGTGATGCACCTGGCCGGCGTCCCCGACGGACGGGCCCTCGCCGACCTCGACCCCGACGGCCTGGCCCACGTGACCCGGGTGAAGACGGTCGGCGCCCGGCTGCTGGACGAACTCTGCCCCGACGCGCAGACGTTCGTGCTCTTCTCCTCCAACGCGGGGGTCTACGGCAGCGGTCTGCTCGGCGCCTACGCCGCGGGCAACGCCTACCTCGACGCACTGGCGCACCGGCGCCGGGCCGAGGGAAAGGCCGCGACCAGCGTCGCCTGGGGGGCCTGGGCCGACGGCGGCATGGCCGACGCCGACCTGCCCGGCCTGATCCGGCGCGGGGTGCGCCCGATGGCTCCCGACAAGGCGGTACGGGCTCTCCAGCAGGCCCTGGACCAGCAGGACGTCTGCGTCTCGATCGCCGACGTCGACTGGAACCGGTTCGCCGTCGGCTTCACCGCCGCCCGGCCGCGCCCGCTGATCGAGGGCCTGCCCGACGCCGTGCGGCAGACGCCGGACGCGGCGGCACACGACGGGCCCGGACACGGCCCCGCCTGGTCCGAACGGCTGTCCGGCCTGCCCGAGGACGAGGCCGAGGCGACACTCGCCGACTGGATCCGCGCGCAGGTGGCCGCCGTGCTCGGGCACCCCGACCCGGACGCGGTGGGACTGCGCCAGCCCTTCACCGAGCTGGGTTTCGACTCCCTGACGGCGGTGGGGCTGCGCAACCGGCTGCAGGACGCCACCGGTCTGTCCCTGGCCACAACCCTGGTGTTCGACCACCCCTGCGTCACCGACGTCGCGGCTCATCTGCGGCCCCTGCTCATGTCCGGGACACCGCACGCCCCGGCCGCCGCCGACGGCGGCATGCTGCGCACCCTCTACGAGCGGTCCGTGCGGCAGGGACGCTTCGACGACTATCTGGAGCTGCTCGGCGAACTGTCCGACCACCGGGACCACTTCGAGGCACCCGAGGACCTGGCCGCCCCGGTCGAACTCGTGGAGCTGGCCGCCGGGCCGGGCGAGGTCCGCGTGATCTGCTGCGCCGGTACGGCGCCGGTGGCGGGGCCGCACGAGTTCCTCCGGCTGGCCGCGGCGCTGAAGGGCCGGATGCCGGTGTCCGCGCTGCCGCAGCCGGGCTACGAGCCGGGCGAGCGGCTGCCCGCGTCGCTCGCGGCGGTACTCGGCGTCCAGGCGGACGCCGTCCTCAAGTCCGCGGACGGGCCGTACGTGCTCGTCGGCCACTCCGCGGGCGCCATGATGGCGTACGCCCTGGGCACCGAACTCGCCGACCGCGGCCGCCCGCCGCAGGGCATCGTCCTGATCGACGTCTATCCGCCCGGGCAGCAGCAGGCGGTGCAGAACTGGCTCGCGGAGCTGACCGACACCATGTTCGGCCGCGACGGGGTGCGGGTGGACGACACCCGGCTCACCGCCCTGGGCGCGTACCACCGCTTCACCCGCGCATGGCGGCCGCGTGACCTCGCCGTACCGACCCTGCTGGTCCGGGCCTCCGAGCCGCTGGGGCAGTGGCCGGACGGCGAGTCCTGGCGGTCCACGTGGCCGTTCCCGCACACGTGCGTGGACGTGCCGGGCCACCACTTCTCGATGGTGCAGGAGCACGCCGAAGCCGTCGCCGACCGCATCCACACATGGACAGGGAACAGAGCATGACAATCACAGATCGACGCCGGCTCGGCAGCCGGCTCCAGATGGCCCGAGGCTGGTACTGGGCGTTCGGCGTGAACGGCGACCCGTACGCGATGCTCCTGTGCGGGCAGGACGACGAACCGGGCCGCTGGTACGAGCAGATCCGCTCGGCCTCTCCCACGCTCTTCCGCAGCCGCTCGGGGGCCTGGGTCGTGACCCGGTACGGCGCCGCCGCCCAGGTGCTGGACGGCCCCGGGTTCACCCGGGCCCCGCGGGAGGCGGCCGAGGACTGGGCCCAGCCGTTCCTGGACGTCCGGGCGCCCGTCGGCCCGCAGCTTCCGACCGCGGACGAACTGGTCGGGGAATACCGCGCCTCGCTGCCCCGGACAGGAACGCGCTGGGACCTGATGCGCGACCTCGCGCGCGAGGTCCCGGTCCGCGGCGTGAGCGCGCGCCTCGGAGCGAGGGGCGAGGACACGCACCGTCTCGCCGCCCTGCTGCGCTCGAGCGCCACGGCGCTGGACGCCCGGCTGACCCCGCAGCTGCTGGCCGTGACCGAGGAGACCCTGGCCGCGCTGGAGGCTCTGCGCGAACTGGCGGGCGACGAGGGTGCCTTGGCGGGCGCCGGCTGCGAGATGGCGGCCAACACGGTGTGCAACGCCGTGCTCGCCACCCTGCGCACCCCGGGCCTGGCCGGCCGGCTGGCCGACGACCCGTCCCTGGCGGAGCGCATCGTGGCGGAGACCCGGCGCACCGCGCCCCCGATCCATCTCGTCAGCCTCCGGGCCACCGCCGGGCAGACGGTCCACGGCACCACGGTCGCGGAGGGCGACGAGGTGGTCGTGGCTCTCGCGGCGGCCAACCGCGACCCGGAGGTGTTCGCCGCGCCCGACCGGTTCGACGTGGACCGCGCGGACGCACCACCGGCCCTGACGTCGGGCCGCGGCTGCCGGGACGGCCTGGACGAGTTCGCCGCCCGGCACGCGGTCGCGGCCCTGCGCGCCCTCGCCGGGACGCTGCCCGGCATGGCGCCGGCGGGCCCCGTGGTCCACCGCCGCCGTTCGCCCGTACTGCGGGGCATCAGCCGGTGCCCGGTCGAGAGCTAAGGACTGCCATGCGTATCGTCTTCTCCTCCATGACGAGCAAGACCCACTTCTACCCTCTTGTCCCGCTCGCGTGGGCCTGCAAGGCGGCCGGGCACGAGGTCCGGGTCGTCGGGTCACCGGGGTTGACCGAGATCACCACTGCCGCCGGCCTGACGGCTGTGCCCGTGGGCGAGGACGTCGACCTCGTCGGACACATGAGCGCGGTCGGCGAAGACATGATCAAGTACGTGCGGTCGCTGGACTTCACCGACGCCGCGCTGGGGAGCGCGACCTGGGATCACGTGCTGGGGATGCAGACCGCCCTCACGCCCAACCTGTACGGGCTGATGACCCCCGACTCACTGATCGACGGGATGGTCGACTTCTGCCGCGCCTGGCAGCCCGACCTGCTGATCTGGGAACCGCTGACCTTCGCCGCCCCGATCGCGGCCAAGGTGACCGGAGCGGCCCACGCCCGGCTGCTGTGGGGCCCGGACGTCGCCACGAAGGCCCGCCGCGCCTTCCTGGACCGGCGCGACCGGCAGGAGCCGGAGCATCGGGAGGACCCCTTCGCGGAGTGGATCGACTGGAACCTGAGCCGGCACGGGGTGGCGCCGGAGCCGGGCTTCGACGAGGAGATGGCCGTCGGGCAGTGGACCATCGACCCCGTACCGGCCAGCATGCGCCTCGACCTGGGCGTGCCGACCGTGGGCATGCGCTATGTCGACTACAACGGCCCCTCCGTCGTGCCGGACTGGCTGCACGAGCCGCCCGCCAGGCGCCGGGTGTGCCTCACGCTGGGTGTGTCGGGACGCGACAGCGGGGTGGAGGTCGTCACCACCGACGAGATGCTGGACGCCGTCGCCGACATCGACGCCGAGTTCGTCGCCACGCTCGACGCCCATCAGCTGGAATCGGTCTCGCGCGTCCCCGACAACGTCCGCACGGCCGACTTCGTCCCGATGCACGCCCTGCTGCCCACCTGCGACGCGGTCGCCCACCACGGCGGGCCGGGCACCTGGCACACCGCGGCGATCCACGGCGTGCCCCAGATCGTGTTCCCCGTCGGATGGGACACGGACCTGCGGGCTCAGGCGACGGTGGACAGCGGTATGGGTCTGTCGCTGCCGCTCGGGGAACTGACGGCCGATCGGTTCCGGGAAAGCGTCCTGCGTGTCCTGGAGGATCCGGCATTTCGCGTGGGCGCGGCGAAAGTACGGGACGAGATCCTGGCCGAGCCGACGCCGACCGAAATCGTCGGCGTGCTGGAGAAGATGACAGCCGAGCGTGCGAAATGACGCCGAGTACGCGAAATGACAGAGATAAATCGCGGGAATGCAGCGGATCGGTCACCGGTCACGACCTCCTCGTAACTACCTAGTGCGGAGGTCGAGTTCGGATCGAGCCGCCTTGTGAGGCGGCTGGTGATCTTGTTAGGGTCGCTGTTGATATTGAGCTCGCGCTGCTTCGGAAAGCACAGCCGTATTATGGCGTCTTTGCGCCGGAATTCTTGGCTACGGAGACACCACCTGCCGGGAAGAGGATAATGAAACGACGAATATGGGTGCCCTCCGTATTCTTGACGGTTCTGGCGCTGCTGAACCTGGGTGCCGCCCCCGAGTCCTCCGGTCGTGAAGAAAGCAGAGCCGACCGTCTCGTCGCGCAGATGACGCTGGACGAGAAACTCTCGTTCGTGCACTGGGACTACAGCACGACGGACCCGACCGCCAAGGTCTATCTGCGGGGCGTACCCCGTCTGGGCATTCCGGAGATGCGCGCCAGCGACGGGCCCGCCGGTGTGACGATCCACCGGCCGTCGCTGGCGATGCCCGCCCCCGTCAGCCTCGCCTCGTCCTTCGACGACGGACTCGCCGAGAAGTACGGACAGGTGCTCGGCCGCGAGGGCCGCGCGTTCGGCATGGACGTGCTCTTCGCCCCGATGGTGAACGACATCCGGGTGCCGCAGGGCGGGCGGAACTTCGAGACGTTCGCCGAGGACCCGCTCGTCACAGGACGCACCGCGGCCGCCGAGATCAAGGGCATCCAGAGCCAGGGCCTGATGGCGACGGTCAAGCACTACGCCGCCAACACCCAGGAGAACAACCGCATGGGTGTGGACGTCAAGGTGGACGACCGCACCCTCCACGAGACGGAGCTTCCCGGCTTCGAGGCCGCCGTCAAGGCCGGAGCCGCCTCGGTGATGTGCGCCTACCCTGAGGTCAACGGCGAACCCGCCTGCGGCAGCGGGCAGTTGCTGAACGACATCCTCCGCGAGCAGCTCAACTTCCAGGGCTGGGTCACCTCCGACTGGCTGGCCACGCACAGCACGGACGCCATCACCAAGGGGCTCGACCAGGAACTGGGCATCGACACGACCGAGGCCATTCCGCCCGGCGGCGAGGTCCCGGGGGGCAAGTACTTCGGCGACACGCTCAAGAAGGCCGTCACGGACGGCACTGTCCCCATGGCGGTGCTCGACCGGTCGGTGAGCCGGATCGTCGGCCAGATGGACCGTTTCGGCCTGCTGGACAAGAACAAGCCGCCGCGGCCCCAGCGTGATGTCGCGGGCGGCACCCGGGTCGCCGAGAAGGTGGCCGAGTCCGGTGCCGTGCTGCTGCGCAACCAGAACCGGATGCTGCCGCTCGACGCGGCCGCCACGGACAGCCTCGCGGTGATCGGCCCGACGGCCAAGACCCCCAAGGTGACGGGCCTCGGCAGCTCCTACATCGTCCCCGACAGGGCCACCGCCCCGCTTGACGCCATCACCAAGAAGCTGGGCGCCGGCGCGCACGTCTCCTACGCCGAGGGCGAGGACATCGAGGGCGAGCCGATCCCGGCGTCCTCCTTCCAGCCGGCCTTCACCGGCGGCACGGTCCTGCAGCCCGCCAAGAGCGGCGTCGTCTACGACGGCAAGCTGACCGTGGACAAGGCCGGCCTCTACCGCATCGCGGCCCGCGTCACCGGCGGCAACGGAGCCATCCAGATCGACAACGGCGAACCCGTCAGCATCGGCGAGGTGTTCGGCAAACTCACCAGCGTCCCGCTGAAGCTGACCGCCGGCACACACACCGTCAAGATCAGTGGCGGGGCGGTCGTCGACCAGCCGATGACGCTGGACCTGAGCTGGGTGACCCCGGCCAAGGCCCAGGAAGCGATCGACAAGGCCGTCGCCGCCGCGCGCGGGGCCAAGGTGGCCGTGGTCTTCGCCTACGACGACGGCGCCGAGGGCAGCGACCGGACCTCCCTGTCCCTGCCCGGCCGTCAGGAAGAGCTGATCAAGGCCGTCACGGCCGTCAACCCCCGTACGGTCGTCGTCCTGAACACCGGATCGTCCATCACGATGCCCTGGCTCGCGGGGACCCGGGCGGTCCTCGACATGTGGTACCCCGGGCAGGCCGGGGCGGAGGCCACCGCCGACCTGCTGTTCGGCGACGCCGAGCCGGGCGGCCGGCTCACCCAGACCTTCCCCGCCTCAGAGCAGGCCACCCCGGTCGCCGGCGACCCCGAGCGCTACCCAGGCGTCAACGGCGTGGTGCACTACTCCGAAGGCATCTACACCGGCTACCGGTGGTACGACCACCAGGGCGTCAAGCCGCTCTTCCCGTTCGGCTCCGGCCTGTCCTACACGTCGTTCGCGTACGCGGACCAGGCCGTCACCCGCACGTCGGACGGCCTCGACGTCGACGTGACGGTGCGCAACACCGGCGACAGGCCGGGCAGCGACATCGTGCAGGTCTACCTCGGCCCCAGCCCGCGGCTGAGCCTCGACCAGGCGGACAAGGCCCTGGCCGGCTACCAGAAGGTGGAGCTGAAGCCGGGAGAGTCCCGGCGTGTGCGCATCCACGTGGCCGAACGCGCCCTGCAGTACTGGGACACATCGGCCGGTGCCTGGAAGCTCGCCGGCGGCGAGCGCCGTGTCCTCATCGGTTCCTCGTCGGACCGGATCCGGCTCGGCGCGACCGTCCAGGCCGACCGGCCCGGCCGGCAGGGGTGACCGTGTCCGGACACCAGGCCTTGTCAGGGGAACCAGCCGTGACCGACAGCGAAGCCCCCGACCCGTACGTGCGGCTCGGACGTCTCGCCACCCGGGTGAGCCGGCTGTGGCTCGGCACCGTCAACTTCAGCGGCCGGGTCGAGGACGACGACGCCCTGCGCCTGATGGACGAGGCCCTGGACCGCGGGATCAACTGCGTGGACACCGCCGACATCTACGGATGGCGGGTGCACAAGGGACACACCGAGGAACTCGTCGGGCGCTGGCTCGCCCAGGGCGGCGGACGCCGGGACAAGGTGGTACTCGCGACCAAGGTCGGCGGGGAGATGAGCGACCGGGTCAACGACGGCGGCCTGTCCGCCCGTCACATCGTCGCCGCCTGCGAGGAGTCCCTGCGCCGCCTGGGCGTGGAGTGCATCGACCTCTACCAGATGCACCGCATCGACCGCGCAGCGCCGTGGGACGAGGTGTGGCAGGCCATGGACCGCCTGGTGGCGAGCGGGAAGGTCTGCTACGTCGGCTCCTCCAACTTCGCCGGATGGCACATCAGCGAGGCCCAGGCGAGCGCCCGGCGCCGCAACTCGCTCGGCCTGGCATCCGAGCAGTGCCTGTACAACCTGGCGGTCCGCCACGCCGAACTGGAGGTCCTGCCGGCCGCACGCCACCACGGCCTCGCGACCGTCGCCTGGTCCCCGCTGCACGGCGGCCTCCTCAGCGGCGTACTGGACAAGCTGCGCTCCGGCACCGCCGTCAAGTCCGCCCAGGGCCGGGCCCAGACGCTGCTGCCCGCGCTGCGCCCCGCCATCGAGGAGTACGAGGCGTTCTGCCGACGTATCGGCCGGCATCCCGCGGAGGTCGGCCTGTCCTGGGTGCTGTCCCGGCCCGGCGTCACCGGCGCCGTCATCGGGCCACGCACCGTCGAGCACCTCGACTCGGCGCTGCGCGCCACCCGCCTCTGCCTCGGCGAGGCGGAACTCGCCGAACTCGACCGGATATTCCCGCCGGTCGGCCGGGGCGGCCCGGCACCCGAGGCCTGGGCCCAGTGACGGCCCACCGCCCGGTTCTGCACCACCGCGACCAAGAAACGAAGGGACGGACCGTATGACTTCCGGAGCACAGGCCGACGAGGGCAAGGCCGAGGGCAAGGTCGAGGACAAGGTCGTCGAGTTCTACGACAACTTCACCGAGGTGTTCAGGGACATCTGGGGCGACAACCTCCACGTCGGCTACTGGTACGACGACTCCGACGAAGCCGGCATCGAGACGGCCACCGACCAGCTGACCGACCAGCTGATCGCGCGGCTGGCCCCGCAGCCGGGCCGGCGCATCCTGGACGTGGGCTGCGGTGTCGGGGAGCCGGCCTTCCGGCTCGCCCGGTCGGCCGACGTCGAGGTCGTCGGCGTCTCCATCAGCTCGTTCCAGGTCGGTCGCGCGAGCGAGCGGGCCGGCGAGCACGGCCTGGCCGAACGCGTGAGCTTCCGGCACGCCGACGCGGCGGAACTCCCCTTCCCCGACGCCTCCTTCGACGGCGCCTGGGCCTTCGAGTCGCTGATCCACATGCCGGACAAGGAGAAGGTCCTGCGCGAGATCAAGCGCGTACTGCGCCCGGGCTCGACCCTCGTCCTCGCCGACATGTTCAGCCAGCCCGACACCGAGCTGACGTTCCAGGACATCATCACCACCCCGGAGATGGCGGAGTACCGCGCCGTCATCGAACGGGCCGGACTCGTCGTCCGGGAGTTCACCGACATCACGGCCAACACCATCGCCCCGCAGCCGGTGCGGGAGAAGCTGGCCGCCGATCTGCTGGCGCGCAAGGACGACGTCATTCCCATGACCGGCCCCGAGGAGTTCGAGCGGATGGTGGACGGGGTGCGGGTCCCGCGCTCCTACGGATACCTCCTCGCCACGGTCACCACCGACTGAGAAACGGGCAGAAGATGGTCATCACGCAGTGCCGCGTCTGCGGCAATCACGAACTGCTTCCGGTCCTCGACCTGGGCGAGCAGGCTTTGACCTGCGTCTTCCCCAAGAGCCTCGACGAGAAGGTGCCCGCGGTCCCGCTGGAGCTGGTCAAGTGCTCGCCCGCCGGCTGCGGCCTCCTGCAGCTGCGGCACACCCCGGATCTCGACCTGATGTACGGCGACGGCTACGGATACCGCCCGGGCATCCGGCCGTTCATGATCAACCACCTGCGGGGCAAGGCCGTCGCGGCCGCCGAACTGACCGGCCTGGAGCCGGGGGACGTGGTCGTCGACATCGGCAGCAACGACGGCACGCTGCTGCACCAGTATCCCGTCGAGGGGCTGCGCCTGGTCGGCATCGACCCCTCGGGCGAGAAGTTCCGCGACCACTACCCGCCCGCCGAACTGATCGCCGAGTTCTTCACCGCCGAGGCCTTCACCGCGCGGTACGGCCGGCAGCGCGCCAAGGTCGTCACGACGACCGGCATGTTCTACGACATCCCGGACCCGCTGCAGTTCATGCAGGACATCCACGCGATCCTCGACGAGGACGGCATCTGGATGACCGAGCAGAGCTACATGCCGTCCATGCTCGACGCCAACGCGTATGACGTGGTGTGCCACGAGCACCTGGAGTACTACGGGTTCCAGCAGATCGAGTGGATGGCCGAGAAGGTGGGCTTCACCGTCCTGCGGGCCGAGGTCACCGACGTCTACGGCGGCAGCCTCTATGTGACCCTCGCCAAGAACCCGGGTCGTCACCCGCGCGACGAAGGCTCCCTGGTCGCGCTGCGCGAGCGCGAGGCCGCCGCGCGCCTGGACACCATGGCGCCCTACGAGGCGTTCGCCCGCAGGGTGCGCCAACAGCGCGACGATCTGCGCGGGTTCCTGGCCGACTCCCGCGCGGCCGGCCTGCTCACCTGCGGGTACGGCGCGTCGACCAAGGGCAACGTGACCCTGCAGTACTGCGGCATCACGCCCGCGGACCTGCCCTGCATCGGCGAGGTCAGCGAGGAGAAGGCCGGCCGCTTCACCCCCGGCACCGGGATTCCGATCGTCTCCGAGCAGGAGGCCAAGTCCCGCCGCCCCGACCAACTGCTCGTCCTGCCCTGGATCCACCGCGACGGGTTCGTCGAGCGCGAGCAGGCCTACCTGGAAGGCGGCGGCAAGCTCGTCTTCCCGCTGCCGACGCTCTCCACGGTGACCGCCTGAGCGTGCACACCCCTGACGGAAAGGCAGACCGCAGTGACGACTGATGCACGAACCGCTGTTCCCAGCCTGGACAGCGATCTCTTCCACATCGACCAGTACGAGGCCTACGCCGCGCTGCGCGAGCGCGAACCGGTGAGCAAGGTGAGCTTCATCGGCCGGGAAGCGTATCTGATCACCCGTCACGCAGAGGCCAAGGCCGCCCTCGGCGACCTGCGGCTCAGCAACGACCTCAAGAAGCAGCCTCCCGAGGTGGAGCTGCCGACCTACCACGGCATCCCCGAGGACGTCCGGCCCTACTTCGCCAACAACATGGGCAGCAACGACCCGCCGGCCCACACACGGCTGCGGGGGCTCGTCGCCCGGGAGTTCACCGCCCGCCGGGTGGAATCCATGCGCGGCCGGATCGAGCAGCTGGCCGAGCAGCTGCTCGACGGCCTCACCGGCCAGGACGAGACCGACCTGGTCGAACGCTTCGCCTACCCGCTGCCGATCACCGTGATCAGTGAACTGCTCGGCGTCGAGAAGTGCTACCAGGGCGACTTCGGCCGGTGGAGCAACGAGTTCCTGGTGATCGACGCCGACCGGGTGGAACAGCGCGAGCAGGCGGCCCGCGCCCTGGTCGGCTTCATCCTCGAACTGATCGACCGCCGCCGTGCCGACCCCGGCGACGACCTCCTCTCGGCGCTGATCCACGTCCACGAGGAGGACGAGGACCGGCTCAGCACCGACGAACTCGCCTCGGTGGTGCTGATCCTGCTCATCGCGGGCTTCGAGACCTCGGTGAGCCTCATCGCCATGGCCACCTACCTGCTCCTCACCCACCCCGGCGAACTGGCCAAGGTGCGCCAGGACCCGTCGATCCTGCCGAACGCCGTGGAGGAGGTGCTGCGCTTCCTCGGCCCCGCCGAGATCACCACGCGCGGCTCGCTCGAACCCGTCGAGATCGGCGGTGTCCACATCCCCGCGCACAGCACCGTGCTCATCGCGGGCGCCGCAGCCAACCGCGACCCCCGCCGGTTCCCCGACCCCGAGCGGTTCGACGTGACCCGCGACGCCGGCGGGCACCTCTCCCTCGGCCACGGCATCCACTTCTGCGTGGGCGGCCCGCTGGCCCGCCTGGAGTGCGAGATCGCGCTGCGCGCCCTCCTGACCCGCTTCCCCGGCCTCGACCTGGCGATCGAGCCGGACCAGGTGCGCTGGCGCCGCTCCTTCCTGCGCGGCATCGAGAGCCTTCCCGTGCGGCTGGGGCGATGACCGCCGATGACGCCTCGCCGGAGTCCTGGCTGCGACGGTTCGCCCCACCGGCCGAGGCGGCGATGCGTCTCGTCTGCTTCCCGCACGCCGGGGGAGCCGCGAGCAGCTACCACGGCCTCGCGCGCGCCCTGGGCCCCGCAGTGGAGGTCCTGGCGGTGCAGTACCCGGGACGGCAGGACCGGCGGCACGAGCCGCCGGTGCCGCGGCTGACCGAGCTGGCCGACCGGATCGCCGAGGCACTGGACACGACAGACACGCTCGGCACCACGCCGTACGCCCTGTTCGGCCACAGCCTGGGCGCGCTCGTCGCCTATGAGACGGCCCGGCGCCTCGACCGCCTCGGCATCACCCCACACCGGCTGTTCGTGTCCGCCCGCCGCGCGCCCACGGCCGGGGCGGGGCCGACCGACGGCCTGGACGACGACGCCGCGCTGCTGGCCGAGGTCCGCAGACTCGGCGGCGGCGACGCGCTCGACGACCCCGAGGTGCAGGCCCTGGCCCTGCCCGCGCTGCGCGCCGACTACCAGGCCCTGAGGTCCTACACCTGGCAGGACGGGCCCGGCCTGCGCTGCCCGGTCACGGCGATGACCGGCACCGATGACCCCCTGTGCGCCCCCGAGGAGGCGATCGGCTGGCTGCGGCTGTCGGTCCTCCCCGGGCGCTCACGGGTCTTTTCGGGCGGCCACTTCTATCTGCAGGACCGCGCGGGCGACGTGGCCCGAGCCGTGCTGAAGGACCTCGCACTGCCCGGGGCGGAAGCAGCCCCGGAGCGTGCGACCCACACGTGAGAGAGGGAAGTCCCCGTGCGTTTGCTCGTCACCGGCGCCGCCGGATTCATCGGGTCGACCTATGTACGCCATGCGCTCGCCGGAGCGTACGGAGATCCCGACGACGTGCGCATCACGGTCCTGGACAAGCTCACCTACGCGGGCAACACCGCCAACCTCGCCGACGTCCAGGGCCATCCCGGCCTGACCTTCGTACGAGGCGACATCTGCGACGCCGCACTGCTCGCCGAACTCGTCCCGGGACACGACGCGGTGGTCAACTTCGCCGCGGAGAGCCATGTGGACCGGTCGATCGCCGGCGCCGAGGACTTCGTACGCACCAACGTCCTTGGCACGCAGGCCCTGCTGTCGGCGGCGCGAGCGGCGCGGGTGCCCCGGTTCGTGCACATCTCCACCGACGAGGTGTACGGGTCGATCGAGGCGGGCTCCTGGACCGAGGACTGCGCACTCCTGGCGAACTCGCCCTACGCCGCGTCGAAGGCCGGGGCCGACATCCTGGCGCGCGCCTACGCCCGCACCTACGGGATGGACGTGAGCGTGACCCGCTGCAGCAACAACTACGGCCCCCACCAGTACCCCGAAAAGGTCATCCCGCTCTTCGTGACCAACCTGCTCCAGGGCGGGCAGGTGCCGCTGTACGGCGACGGCCTGTTCGTCCGCGACTGGCTGCACGTGGACGACCACTGCAGGGGCGTGCAGCTGGTGCTGGAGAAGGGCAGGCCGGGGGAGGCCTACAACATCGGCGGCGGCGAGGAGCTGACCAACGTCGAACTCACCCGCCTGCTGCTCCAGGCGTGCGGGGCGGGGCCGGAGCGGATCACCCATGTGCCCGACCGGCCGGGCCACGACCGCCGCTACTCCGTCGACGACAGCAAGATCCGGGAACTCGGGTACGCCCCGCGCGTCTGTTTCCAGGACGGCCTGGCCCGGACGGTCGACTGGTACCGCGACAACCCGCAGTGGTGGAAGCCGCTGCGGCAGCCGGTGCCGGCCGCGGCCTGACGCCGCGCAAGGCCGCGAAACGGCCCGGGCAGCTCCTGCCCGGGCCGTTTCGCATGGTCGGGACGGCGTGTCAGCGGCCGTCGAGGGTGAAGCGGTAGAGCTTGTTGTTGTGGCCGCTCAGGCCCTCACCCACATTGGAGATGTAGTAGCCGGAGCCCCAGTACACGCTGCCGTCGACCACGGCCGCCCCGCCCCAGACGGAGCCGCCGCTGGCGAAGTCCCACAGGATCTTGCCGGAGTCGGCGTCCAGCGCGTACATGTTGGTGCCGCTCGGCGCCGACGAGCCCGCATACATGACGCCGTTGGCATGGGTGATGAACGAGTCGTCCAGCCACTTGCCGTCCTTGCCCTGCGGGTCGGCGGTCTGCCACTCGATCTCGCCGGTGGCGGCGTCGACCGCGGCGAAGAAGCCGCTGTCGACCGTGGACTTGGTGCCGTCGGCCGCGGTGATGGTCCAGGGCAGGTGTGCACCGTTGCCGATGCCGACGTAGATGCGCTTTCCGTCGGTGGCCGAGCCCCACTGGATGCCGCCCAGCGGACCGCCGGGGCCGACCTGGGTCTGCCACACGACCTTGCCCGTGGCCGGTTCGAGCGCGTAGTAGACGCCGCTCTTCTGGCCTATGCCGAGCAGGTCCTTCGGCTTGCCGTCGATCTCGGTGGTGTAGAGGTTCGCGGCGGAGCCGAAGTCGAAGTCCGGGGCCTGGTTCTGCTCGTACATCATCCAGGTGTCGGCGGTCAGCGTGTGGTGGTACCACCGGATCTTGCCGGTCCTCAGGTCCAGCGCGAGCACGCTGTCGAAGTGGTCGTCCTCGGCCGGCGGGGTGCAGTCGGTCTGCTTGGGGTTGAGGCAGACACCGGGCGGCGACGTGTAGTTGTTGCCCGTGCCGACGAACACCAGGCCGGTCTTGTGGTCGACCACCGGCTGGCTGCCCCACACGGAGGCTCCGGTGTAGCCCTTCGGGATGGTGTAGGTCTTCCACAGGATCTTGCCGGTGCGGGCGTCGATCGCGAGGACCGCGCCGCGGAAGTTCGGCTTGTCGTGCAGGGTCGACGCCTTGGAGGACGTCCCCACGTAGATGATCCCGTCGTCCACGGTGGGGGAGGAGGTGATGACCGTCGTCGGGTCGTCGTCGACCTTGGTCATCCACTGCTTCTTGCCGGTCTTGGCGTCGACGGAGATGAGGTACGCGCTCTTCAGCGCGGTCGTCGTCAGCGTGCCGGTGCCGATGTAGAGGTTGCCCTTCCAGTACGCCGGGCTGGTCCGGGACATGTGCCCCTCGACGCCGTCGTAGCTGGAGATGCTGTTCGACCAGACGGCCTTGCCGCTGTCGGCGTCGATGGCCCACAGCTTGCCGCCCCAGTCGGGCACGTACACGGTGCCGTTCACGACGGTGGGCGTCGCGGAGACGTCGCCGTCGGTGGTGAAGGTCCACTTCGGCGCCAGCTTGCCCACGTTCTTCGGGCCGATGACGTGCTCGGTGGCGGCGTGGCGGGTGTTGTGGTTGTTCTGTCCCGCGCTGGCCCACTGGGGCTGCACGGGCACACTGTGCGCCCCGGCCGGCTCGGCGCCGCTCGCGGTGGCGCCGGTTGCGGCGGGCGCGACGGTGGCCAGCATGAGGGCGGCGCAGCCGGCCGCCGCGGCGGACAGCCGCCGCCACAGTGTGCGGCTCTGTGCGGGCCGTCGTCTCGTACTGGTGGTCATGGAGTGATTCCCTCGTTCCCTCTGTACCGGCGCGGGCGGTGCGGGCGCGGGCCGGGAGCCTTCTCGCGTCTCCCGGCCCCGGTACCGCAGCGCCGTGCGCCTTTGCGGATGGCCGGCCGGATCGCCGGCCATGTGTGTGGTGCGGTCGCGGGACGCGCGACTACGGCGCGGCCGCCACGGGTGCGTCGGCCCAGTCGGCGACCCGCACGTCGACGGCGCCGGGGGCGTCCTCGGCGCCGATGGCGCTGCCGGAGAGTTGCTGGAGGAACTGCCGCGCGGGCGCGTTGCGCCGGGTGGGCCGGTAGGGGAGCCGCAGGGTGCTGCAGCCGGCCGCACGGGCCTTCGCGCACAGCATCCGCAGCATCCGGGTCTCCACACGGCGGTTGAGGACCCGGCAGCTGAGCAGGAAGACCGGGACGTCCAGCACGTCGCCGTCGGCCCGCGCCAGGACCAGCCCGACGGTGCCGTAGTCGCCGAAGGCGTCGCGGACCCGCACCGTCCAGCCCTGGCCGCCGTCGTCGAGCAGCAGCCGCAGCTCCGGCACCGTGAAGGCGCTGCCCGCAAGGGTGAACTGCGTGGTGCGAGACGTCAGTTGGGCCGCCCGGTCCAGGGTGGAGTCGGTCAGCTGCGCCATCGTGACCTCGATGGCGCAACGGGCCAGGAACTCCTCGTAGTCCGCGACGGACCGCTCCAGCGCCCGGCGCTCGGGCTCGGCCCCGTACCAGTCGGCCCGCAGCCGGTCCTCGTCGGTCACCGTGAGCTGGTCGAAGGCCGTCTCATGGGCCAGCTGCCGCGGCGCCGCGTCCGCGTCCCGGGTCAGCTCCACGACGGCGACCTCGGGCAGTGCGGCGCGCACCGACGCGCACTCCACGGCGTCGTCGTCCACGAAGACGAACGAGTTCAGCGCGAGCCCCAGTTCCTGGGAGAGTTCGGAGAGGTACTGGGCCTTGGGCTGCCAGCCGATCCGGTGGGCGGTGACGTCGGCCGTCGTGAGGACCATGTCGGGGTTCTCGGCGAACACGGCCTGGACGTCCGCCTCCTCGTTGCGGCTGCACAGGCACAGCAGCTTGCCCCGCGCGCGCTGGTCCAGCATGAACTCCTGGACCTTGCGGCGCCCCGGCCCGATCTCGACCCCGAGCGGCCCGTCCTCGCCGCACACCCCGGCCCACAGGGTGTTGTCGCAGTCGAGCACCACGACCTTGCGGGGCCTGTGCCACGTCGTGGCGGCCAGCCGCACCAGCCAGTCGGCCAGCGCGTCGAAGTACTCCTCGGTGTAGGGGAGATGGGCGATGCGGTCGGCGTACTCGTCGTGCGTCTCCGGTATCTCGTACCGGTCCGTGAGGTCGTCGAGCGAGACGAGGTGCATCCCGGGCAGCGGATCCACCGCCTCGGTGATCCGCCGCGAGGCGGCCTCGATCCACCGGGCCGCGACGGGGTCGGCGAGGGCCCCCGGCGACGCCGGGGTCAGGGCCACCAGCCAGGTGGCCGCGCTGCGGGTGGGCGCACCGGACAGCACCGAGAGCAGCTCGTCCAGGAGCCGGTCACCGGCCGAGGGGTCTGCGGTGCCCCGGTACAGGTCCTCGGCCCGCAGCAGCACGACGTTCACCCCGGTGTGGGTCAGCAGCACACTGCCGGGGTCCAGCATCGGCTCCACCAGCTGGCCGTACGGCGCCGCCTGGACGTCGCGTCCGCTCTCGCGCAGTCGCCGGGCCATGGCGTCCCTGAGCCCGTCCGAGGTGAAGGTCGCGGCGAGGGCGATGCCCGGATTCCTCGCCTCGCTCATGCGGTCGGGCCGCTCATGTGGGCGCGGACGGCCGTGGCGAGTTCGGCGGCGGTGGTGTCGTTGCCGAGCGTGTGCACGGGCAGCTCCACGCCCAGCTCACGCCACAGCCGCGACAGCACGCGCACGGCTCGCATCGAGTCCCCGCCCAGCGCGGCGAAGGGGACGTCCGGGGCGACCACGTCCAGGCCCAGTGCGCCGCACCACGCCTCCAGCACCGTGCTTTCCACGGACTTCAGTTCGTTCGCTTCCATCTCGAGAACACCCTCGTTTCGGCCGTGACCGGCCAACGCATATGGCGGAAAAAGGTGAAGCAGGCCCGACGGCCGAAACCTGGTGGCCGGATGGAGGCCTGGAGGCCGCTCGTTGAGCGCTGCACGATGGATTCGGGATCGTACCTGTTCAGATTCTTCGGTGCATCGTGCGCCACGGCGGTCGAGTTCGGGTCAAGTGCAGCCGCTGGAGATCCGGTTGAGACCGCCTTGCGGCACAATCCGTCAACACCCCATGAATCTCAGTGCGTTACGATGCCGCCCGCGGTCGTTGCCCCTCCCACCGATCTGCCAGGAGCCGAGAAACAATCATGCGTAAAAACGGGTTGGCCAGTCTCATCCCGCTCTACTTCATCATCCTGATCGACAACCTGAGTGTCAGCCTCATCATTCCCGTGCTGATTCCCATCTCCTACGACGCCCATATCGGCATCATGAGAAGCGGCGGAACCGGTACGCGGGACCTGTTCTACGGAGTCGCCATCGGCAGCTATTCGCTGGCGATGTTCTTCGGCGCCCCCGTGCTCGGCGCGCTGTCCGACCACTTCCGCCGCAAGAAGACACTGATGCTGTGTCTGCTGGGACTGGCCCTGGGCTACACGCTGACCATCACGGCGCTGCTGCGCCGGGACGTCGTCCTGTTCGTCGCCGGGCGGGTGATCGGTGGCCTGTTCTCCGGCAGCCTGCCGGTCGCCCAGGCCGCCATCCTGGACGTCACGCCGAAGGAACGCCGTGTGAACTCCATCGGCCTGATCATGTTCTGCGTCTCCAGCGGGTACGTGGTGGGCCCGCTCATCGGCGGCTACCTCAGCGACTCCACCCTGGTCTCCTGGTTCGACCTCACGACCCCGTTCGTCTTCGTGGCCGGTGTCACGCTGCTCAACCTGCTGATCCTGCTGATCTCCTACCGTGAGGACCCGGCCCCCAGGCCGGCGGGGCGCATGGCCTTCCCGAACCCGGTCAAGCACCTGATGGAGTCCTTGGCCTTCCCCGGGGTCAGGATGTACTCCACCGCCCTGCTCCTGATGTCCCTGGGATGGACGGCCTTCTTCCAGTTCATCGGCCTGTACCTGACGGCGAACGAGGGCTTCGACCAGCGCGCGGTCACCAACCTCATCTCGGTGGTCGGTGTCGGCCTCGCGGCGGCCTTCCTCTCCCTGGTGCCGCTGTCGATGAAGTACCTCAAGCCGCAGGTCGCGGTGGCCGGGGCGCTCGCGGGGATGACCCTGTGCATCGCCGGGACCGCGCTGACCGGCTCCACGGCCGTGCTCTACGCCCTGTGCCTGGTCGGCGCGGCCACCTACGGCATCTCCTACAGCGGTCTGGTGGGCATGATGTCGGCCGCCGTGGACGACAGCCACCAGGGCTCCGTCATGGGCACGGCCGGTGCCATCGCCGCCATCTCCGCGGGCCTGTCCGGTGTCGTCTTCGGTGTCATCGACGGCTCCAGCTCGCTGCCCATCTTCTCCGCGGCGGCCTTCGCCCTCCTCGCCTTCCTGCTGTCCGCCGTGCCGAGGTCCGGCGGCGGCACCGGCTCCCCGCAGGACTCGCGCAACGAGAACGCGGACAGCTCCGCCGCGCGCTGACAGCCACCCGGCATCACCGTCCCCGACGGGGGAGCACCCGGGCCCGGTGACCGTCCTCGGGCACCGGGCCCCTCGTCTTCGGGCGCCGGGCCCTTCTCACACCCGGCCGGCACCGACCGGGTCGGCGGCTTCCCCGGCGATCAGATGGGGGACCGTGCCGTCGGGCGCGGGCTGGAGCATGCGCCGCACCAGCTGCGCGGCCACCGGCTCCACCGGCCCGGCGGTCTCCCGGGCGCTGGGCGAATTCGTCTGCTCGGTCCACAGCATCCCCGGCCGGGTGAGCAGGAACCCCACGCCGGGATGGTGCCGGGCGGCCCAGTGGACCAGGCCCTCCACGGCGGACTTGGCCGCGACGTAGTGCGGCCAGTCGCGGGGCGGTTCGCGCAGGGCTGCCGAGGAGATCACCAGGCAGGTGCCCCGCCCCTTCTCCAGGAGCGGGAGCAGCCCGGCCATCGGCGCGCTCACCAGCCGCAGCGAACCGGTCACGAACGCGTCCATCCGCTCCAGGTCGGTGACGGCCAGGCCCAGGGTGCGCAGGGGCGGGGCCGCGCTGCACACCAGGAAGTCGAGCCGGCCGTGCTCGTGCTCGACGCGGGCGCGCAGTTCGCTGCTCCAGCGCGGGTCCGTGGCGTCGCCGGGCACGGAGCGCAGCCGGCCCGGCAGCCCGTCGGCCTCGTCCAGCAGGTTCTGCGGCAGTGTGCCCCGGTGCCCGACGAAGACCTCGCAGCCCTGCGACGCCAGTGCCAGGGACAGGGCCGCGCCGAGTCCGCGGCTGCCGCCGACGACCGCGGCCGAGGTGCCTCGCAGCCGGGTGGACGGGCTCAGATGCGTGGCCAGCGCGGCCGACGTGGCCGGCGGAGCGGGCGTGCGGACCATCGCCTCGATCTCGGCCTGGGCGACGACCGCGCCGTCCGCCGTGATCTCCCCGGCGATCGACACCAGTCCGAAGCGATGGTCGGCGTGGACCACGCGGGCGGTGTACGACAGCGTCGCGGGACGGCTCACGGCCACCGGGAAGAAGCGCAGCGCCACCCGGCCGAGCAGGCAGTTCTCTCCCGGCAGGCACATCCCGGCCAGATAGCTCGACCACAGCAGACAGGCCAGCGGGGTCCGCCCGAGCAGCCGGGAGGCGACCGGGAACCGGTCACGCAGCGCATCGATCCCCTCCGGGCCGTACGCACCGGACACCGTGGTGCCCGGCGGCAGGTCCGCGATCGTGAGCCGGCTCGCCGACCGCACCGGCGCAACGGGCAGCAGGTCCAGGTCCGGCGAGGTGCCGGGGCGCACCCGTACGGTCAGACAGGCGCGGTCCCCGTCGAGCAGCCGGTGTCCGGAGCCGGACCGGGCCGCGTCGAGCGCCTCGGAGCGGTAACGCACCCCGGGGAACACGGGGTTGCCGAAGTCGACCTCGACGGCTGTGACGCCGGCCCCGTCCGGGGCCCGCTCCTCCAGCGTCCCCAGCGCCGCGAGCACACCGTGGGCGACGGTCCGGCCGAAGGGCGTGCGGCGGGCGTGGTCGGGCGAGCAGTGCAGCGCGTTGTGGTCGCCGCTGACCCGCGCGAACAGCGCCACGTCGTCTTCCGAGAGCAGCACGTGTGTACCTCCTGAAAAGCACTCAGGCCAAATGTCCGCAAGGCCGGACGCTTGAGTGTCGCTAAAGCCGCGGGTGTTCAATCGCGGCCCGGCGGCAGTTGAACAACCGGACCGTGCAACGCGGAATCCCGCACGGCATTATGGGTGGGGTGGGGTGTGGTCCCGCAAGATCGACCGGAATTCGAGTGCAGGTGTACCGGAGCGGTGTACCCATTATTCGGTGGCCTCGGCGGTTGAAAGGTCTGTGTGTGCATGACGGAGCGTCAGGCGAGCGCCTACGAGCGCTTTCAGTGGTATCGGTACCAGCAGAATCCCGATGACCCGGGACTTACCGTCAGCTATGTGTACGCCTTGGCCGGCGATGTCGACACCGACCGTCTCGACGACGCACTGAGGGAAGTGGTTTCCACCGCGTTCCCGCGACTTCTCAGCTATTTCACCGAAATCGGCGGAGAGCTGGTGGCGAAGAGTCGCCCGGTGCCCCGCCGGGTGCTGCGGCGCTGCGAACGGCAGGACGATCTCCTCGACTCCGGCGGCATCGACCCCACCGGTCAGGAACTCTTCCGTTTCCGGTTCTGGCAGGAGTCCGGCGAGAATCTGCTGCTCCGCCTCGATTTCAGTCATGTGGTGTTCGACGGCGGGTGCTACGCGCCGTTCTGCGCTGCCCTCAGCGCCTGCTGGCGGGGCGAGACCCCCGTCCTGGAGCGGTCCTTCGGCGCGGTGTCGCGCTCCGACGCCGACGCGGACGCCTCCTACTGGCGGTCGATGCTGGCGGGTCGCCGGCTGCACCAGCCGCTGCCCTTCTCCTCCACCGCACCCCACCGGGACGGCCGCCGTATCGCCGTCAAGGAGACGATCACCGGCGAACAGGCCGAGGACATCCACCGGTTCCTGCGCCACCACGAGCTGAGCCTGCTCCAGTTCGTGGTGGGCGTCACCGGGGCTCTCGTGCACGTCTACGGCGACGACGACCGCAGCGTCGTGGTCGCGCACACCGTGGACACACGGGCCTACGGCGCCCCCTACGGCTGCCACACCAACCTGCTGCCGCTGTGGCTGGACGTCTCGGCGCAGCGGTCCGCGCTCTCGCTGCTCGAACAGGTGCGCACCCAGCGCGAGGACCTGCGCGACCATCAGGGCTTCCCGACGTTCGACCTGCTGGCCCTGGCCGCCACCGAGCAGGGCCGCACGGCGGACGAGGGCGGCAGCGCGCTCAACCTCGTGGTGAACTCCTCCTCCGCGATGCTGCCCACCGCGGTGCCGGAGCTGAGCGGCGTGGCCGTCTCGTGGGTCCGCAAGCCCGACACCGGCAGCTCCAGCGAGCTGAGCGTCAACTTCAGCTCCGACGAACAGGGCATCCACCTCTCCTTCGACTCCGCCACGCGTGTGCTCTCGCCCGAGGCCCTCTCGGCGCTGGCGACCAACTTCTTGCGCATGGCCCGGTTCATGACCGCCGAGCCGCACCGTCCGCCCGCGCAGTGCGACCTCTCGCGCCCGCTGGAACCGGCGGCCGAGGGAGCCGTCGGGGCCACCCCGGCCCACCAGGGCCTGGGCGCGGCCCTGGTCGAGACAGCGCGACAGCACCCGGACCGGGTGGCCGTCGTGGACGACCGGCGTTCGCTCACCTACGGCGAACTGCTCGATGCCGCGGGCAGGTTGGGCCAGGCTCTGGCCGCCGACGGCGCCCTCGACGGCGTGCGCGAACAGCAGCGGCCGGTCGGTGTGTTCCTGGAGCGTTCGGCCGCGGTCCCCCTCGCCGCCCTGACCGCGCTGGCGCTGCGGCGCACGTTCGTACCGATGGACCCCCGGCTGCCGGACAGCCGCCTCGCGTACATGGCGAGGACCGCGGATCTGGGCGTCATCCTGGTGGACTCGGCGACCCGGGACCGGGCGGCCGCACTCTTCCCCCACATACCCACGCGGGAGGTGGACGGCGCGCTCGCGACCCCGTCGTCCCCCGTCCCGCCGCCGCACGACGTCCGGCCCGAGACCCCGGCCGACGCCGACCGCACCGCCTACGTGATGTTCACCTCGGGATCGACCGGCAACCCCAAGGGCGTGGCGGTGAGCGAGGGCAACCTCGTCAACTTCCTGAACTCCGTGCGCCAGGACCCCGGTATGGGCCCGGACGACCGCATCGTGGCACTGACCCCGATCGGCTTCGACATCTCGCTCCTGGAGATCCTGCTGCCGCTGCTGTGCGGCGCGAGCGTCCAGGTGCTGTCCGACGAGGCGAGGACCAGCGCGACCCTGCTGGCCGAGCGCATCGACTCCAGCGGGGCCACCGTCGTCCAGGCCACGCCGTCCACCTGGCGCATCCTGAAGACCGCCGGCTGGCGCGCGAAGCGGCCCATGACGCTGCTGTGCGGCGGGGAGGCCCTGGACCGCGACCTCGCGGAGTACTTGCTGAGTCAGAGCGCGGCCGTCTACAACATGTACGGCCCGACCGAGGCGACCATCTGGGCCAGCTGGCAGCGCGTGACCGACGCCGGACGCATCCACCTGGGAGAGCCCGCGCTGGGCACCCGGTACTACGTCGTGGACGCCGACGGGCACTGCGTGGCTCCGGGCATGCGGGGCGAGCTGATGATCGCCGGCGACTGTGTGGCCCAGGGCTACCTGAACGCCCCGGTGACGGCCTTCGGCACACTGCCCGACGGCACGCCCTCCTACCGGACCGGCGACCTCGTCCGCTACGAAGGCCCCTCACACCTCACCTATGTCTCCCGCAAGGACGGCCAGCGCAAGGTCAACGGCCACCGCATCGAACTCGACGAGGTCGCCGCCGCGGTGGCGGCCCAGGCGCCGTCCGCCACGGTCGTCGCCGTCGTACGGCCGCAGCCCGAGCCGCACCTGCGGTGCTTCGTGTGGCTGCCCGCCGCCGAGGACTTCGACGCCGCGGCGGTACGGGAACGCTGCCGGGACACCCTGCCGTACTACATGGTGCCGCAGGCCGTGCACCGGCTGACCGAGGTCCCGCTGACGGCCAACGGCAAGACCGACGTCAAGAAGCTGAGCGAGGCCCCCCTGTCCTCACTGGACCTGTCCCCGCAGGACGAGGCGACCGCGCCGGCGGCCGACGAGCAGCGGGCCGGGGCGGACGGCGGCGCGGCGGGCGGGCAGGACCTGCTCGCCGAGCTGCGCCGGCTCGTCGCCGCCGAACTGGGCCTCCCGGAACCCGACGCCGACCGGCCGCTCGGGTACCAGGGCGTCAGCTCGCTCGGCTACAACATCCTCGCCGCACGGATCAGCGAACGGTACGGGGTCGTCGTCCACGCCCACGACTTCTACCGCATGAACACCGTGCGCAATGTCGCCGAGACCGTGGCCCGGCTGGCCGGCGGCCGGCCCGAGGGACGGCAGGACACCCGCCCGGCGGCCGCGCCGCGACCGGGCCCGGCACCGGACCGGCTCGGCACCGACGGCCGCCTCGCCATCGTCGGCCTCTCGGCGGTCCTGCCCGGCGGACCGGACCCCGAGGCGTTCTGGCAGACCCTGCTCGACGGCAGGGACTGCGTCGGGCCGGCCCCCGCCGAGCGCCGGCTGCCCGGGGAGTTCGCCGGGTTCCTCCCCGGCGTCAAGGGGTTCGACGCCAGGTTCTTCTCCATCTCGCCACGCGAGGCGAGCTGGATGGACCCGCGCCAGCGCCTGTTGCTGCAGTCCGTCTGGCACACCCTGGAGGACGCCGGGTACGCCCCCTCCGAGCTGAGCGGCTCACGTACCGGCTGCTACATGGCGGCCACCGGCAACGACTACGCGCTGCTCCAGGCGAGGGCGGACGCGCGGCAGATCCCGTACTCGCTGGTGGGGCACTCGATGAGCCTCATCGCGGGGCGCATCTCCTCCTGGTTCGACTGGCACGGCCCCTCCACGGTGCTCGACACCGCCTGCTCCGGTTCCCTGGTGGCACTGGTCAAGGCCTGTCGCGACCTGCGCGCCGGGGTCTGCGACGCGGCCGTCGTGGGCGGCGCCAACCTCATCCTCGACTCCCAGATCAACGAGGGCCTGCGGTCGGCGCGGTTCCTTTCCCCGGACCACCGGTGTGCGGCCTTCGACGCCGCGGCCGACGGCTACGTCCGCGGCGAGGGCTACGGGACCTTCCTGGTCAAGCGCCTTCAGGACGCACTGGCCGACGGCGACGCCATCCGCGCCGTGGTCGAGAGCGTGGCGGAGAACCACGGAGGCCGCGCCAACTCGCTCACCGCCCCCAACCCCAACGCGCAGGTCAGTCTGCTCCTCGACGCCTACACCCCCGAACTCGCCGCCCGCACCGGCTACATCGAGACCCACGGAACGGGAACGGTGCTCGGCGACGCGATCGAGACCGACGCGCTGAAGCGTGCCTGGCAGCAGCTGGTGCCGAGGCCCGCAGGACACCGTGTCCGGCTCGGCGCGGTCAAGTCCCACATCGGGCACCTGGAGCCCGCCGCGGGAGTCGCCTCCGTGACCAAGGTGATCAAGGCCTTCGAGCACCGGACGCTCCCGGCCAACCTGCACTTCCAGGAGCCCAATCCGGCCATCGGCCTGGAGGAGTCGCCCTTCGAGGTGGTGCGCAAGACCGTTCCCTGGGGCGAGGACGGCGCCGAACTCGTGGCCGGCATCAGCTCCTTCGGCTTCGGCGGCACCAACGCCCACGTCGTGCTCTCCGCGCCGCCGAGCCCTCCCGCCCGGCGCGCCACCCCCGCACGGACCCGGCTGGTCCCGCTGTCGGCGCGCACCCCGCAGGCGCTGCGCAGGCTGACGGCCGGGCTGCTCGACCACATCGAGCGGACCGGGCCGCTGTCGGACCAGGACCTGCTCGACCTCTCGTACACCCTGTGCCGGCGGGAGCACCTGGCGTACCGCCTGGCGTGGTGCCCGTCCTCCCCCGAGGAGCTGGTGCACGCCCTGCGCACGGCGGGCGAACCGGTCCACGTGCCGCCCGGGGAGCGGGAGCGGGAACGGGACGAGCGGCAGGAGACCTCCGAGCCGGCCCGCGAGCGGTACCTGGCCGGCCGACCGGTCGACTGGCGGGCCCTGTTCGCCGACGACGCGCCGCGCAGGGTGCGGCTGCCCGGCTATCCGTTCGAGGAGACGGACCTCTGGTTCACGGACGAGGGGAGGACGGCATGACGACCGAAGCCGACGCGGCGCCCGGCCCCGGCACGGTGGCACCGACCGAGCTGCTCCGGACCGGCGATCCGGGCACGTTCCGGGCCCGGATCGAGACCGACCACACCTATCTGAGGGAGCACCTGGTGCAGGGGCGGCGCGTGCTGCCCGGTGTCGCCTGTCTGGAGATGGCGCTGCGCGGAGCCGCCCGACTCCACCCCGGCGCACGGACGTTCGCCGTCCGGGACGCCGCATGGCTGCGCCCGATCTCCGGGCACGAGCCGCTGGACGAGCTGTTCGTGGCCTTCCGCACGGCACCCGACGCCACGGCGGTGGACTACACCGTCACCAACCGCGGCGCGCTCTGCGGCATGGGCACGCTCCTGTTCGAGCGGCAGGACCGCGCTGTCGCGGTGGGCCTGGACGTGCGCGACGAGATCTGCGCGAACACCCGCTCCCACCTCACCCGACGGGAAATCTACGCAGAGTTCTCGAACATGGGCATCGACTACGGCCCGTACTTCCGCCGCAATTCCTATGTGCAGCGGTACGGACAGCGGTCGCTCGCCTGGCTGTCGCACAACGACGGCACGCCGATGGGCCTGGTGAACCTCCTCGACTGCTCTTTCCAATCGGGTATGGCGATCTCCATCGGAGAGCATCGTGACAGCTTGATGCCCTTCTCCATGGGGCATATGATCTTTCACGCTCCGGTGCCCGTTCCGCTCGGCTCCGCTTTCGTCCTGACGGAAAAGCTCTCTCCTTTCAGGACCAACTTCACGGTGTTCGACGAGAATTACGAGCCGCTTCTGTCGGTTTTCGATCTCGGCGTGAAGCCCGCTCTTTGAATCCGGCGTCCTAAGGCATAGGGGATTTTGTTGAGTCACAACGAATGGCGAAGCGGAAAAGCCGCGTCCGGTACAGCGCGCCCCGATGACTCGCTGGTTCGCCGTGCCGCCGTGGACTCGATGGTGTTCGCCCCGCAGTGGACGCACGGCCGGCTGGACCCGCCGCGGACCGGCGAGGGCGGGCCGCGGACCTTCCTGGTGCCGCCCGGACAGCACCGGCTGCACCGGGAACTGACGGAGCGCTTCCCGCACAGCAGGGTGCTGCGGCTCGACGGCACGGCGACGGCCGAACTCGCCGCCGCCCCCGACGCCGCCGGGCACGTGGTGTTCGTCAGCCGCACCTCCTGGGCCGAAGGGATCCGCGACGCGGACCTCACGGCGTTCCTGGACCTCGTCCACGCCCTCGACCGATGGCCGCGGGTGCGCCTCGACGTGTTCACCGACAAGGCGGTGCACAGCCCGCTGTTCACCGCCGCCACGCATCCCGTGGACGGCGTGTACGTCGGCCTGGCACAGGCCCTCGCCAAGGAGCGGCCCGACTGGTCGGTGCGCTGCTTCTGCCTCGCCGACCTCACCGCGGCAACGCTGTCCGAGGCCCTGGACCGCCCCCTTCCGACCGTGCCGGACAAGCCCGTCTGCGTCCGCGGTGACGAGTACGCCGTCGCGTCGATGCAGCCGGCGTCCCTCGCCGACGGCCCGGTCCGCTCGGCCTTCCGGACCGGGGGCACCTACGTCATCCTGGGCGGCACCGGCGGGCTGGGCGGCCTGCTCGCCGAGCACCTGGCCGCCGTCCACCGGGCCGAGGTGGTCGTCATCGGCCGCCGCCCGGCCGAGGACTTCGCCCGCACCGCGCAGCAGCTGCGGGAGGCGGGCGCCCGCGCGGTCCACTACCACCAGGCCGACCTGGCCGACGGCCCGGCGCTCAAGCGCGCGCTCGACGCCCACGAGGTCATCAACGGCGTCGTGCACTCCGCGCTCGTGCTCCAGGACTCCACCCTCGCCACCATGAGCGAACGGGTGCTGCACGACGTACTGCGCCCGAAGCTGCACGGCACCCACCACCTGGTGGAGGCGCTGCGCGGCAGGGACATCGACTTCTGCCTCTTCTTCTCCTCCGTCCAGGCGTACATCGCCAGTGCCGGGCAGGGCAATTACGCCGCCGCGTGCGTGGCCAAGGACGCCTACGCGGACCTCCTGCACCAGGCCCTGCTGATCGACGCCAAGGTCATCAACTGGGGCTACTGGGGCGAGATCGGGGTCGTCGCGAAACCGGAGTACCGGGAGCGGATGGAAGGGCTGGGGATCGGCTCGATCGAACCGGCCGAGGGGCTGGCGGTCATCGAGCGGTTCCTCGCGGCCGATCACCGACGGATCACGTGTGTGAAAGGAACGGAAGAGGCGTTGGAGCGCATGGGAATCACGCCGCACAAGCCCGTCGCCGTGGCATCGCCCGCCGGTTCCTCGGGGGTCCTCGACGACGTGGTGCCGGCCTTCAGGGACGACGACACGGACGTCGCCCGCAACCGGGACCTCTCCGAGCGGCTGGAGGCGTACACCCGGTGGCGGCTGCAGCAGGTGCCGCTGCCGGCGACGGCGATCGCCAAGTACGAGAAGCTGCGGGAAGCCATCGGTGCGATGCCGGCGGCACACTCCCTCTCGCGGGCCGAACTCATCCATCAGTACCCGGAGTTGAGCGGGCACATCAAGCTGCTCGAACGGTGCCTTGACAACCTGCCCGACGTGCTCGGCGGGTCCGCCGACGCGGTGGAGGTGCTCTTCCCCGAAGGATCCTTCGACCTGGTCGCGCCCGTCTACCAGAGCAACCCCATCGCCGACTACTTCAACCGGATCTGCGCGCAGGTGGTCGCGAACTTCCAGCGCCGTTCGCCGGGACGCCCGCTGCGCATCCTGGAGATCGGGGCCGGGACCGGCAGCACCACCAAGTTCGTGCTGCCGAAGCTGGACCCGAGAGAGGTCGGCTACCACTTCACCGATCTGTCGTACGCCTTCCTGCACAAGGCCCGGGACGCCTTCGGCGGCGACTACCCGTTCCTCTCCTACGAGATCTGCGACATCGAGAACCCGCCCGCGCAGTACACCGGGTCCTTCGACATCGTCGTGGCCACCAACGTCCTGCACGCCACGTCCAACGTCCCCGGCACCCTGCGCAACGTGCGCAAGGTGCTGCGCGAGGGCGGAATCCTCGTCCTCAACGAGATCACGACACGGCAGGACTACGCCACGCTCACCTTCGGTCTCACCGACGGCTGGTGGCTGAGCAACGACCCGTACCGCATCGAGCACAGCCCCCTGCTCAGCAGCGAGCAGTGGCACACGCTCATGTACGACGCCGGCTTCGGTGCCGTACGGCCGCACGGCGGCGACGGGCAGCAGGTCCTGGTCGCGCTGGCCGGTGCGGCGGACGAGCCGCCCGCCGAGGCTGCGGTGTCCGCTCCGGCGGGGG
>NZ_KQ948247.1:0-923 GCF_001514035.1 Streptomyces yokosukanensis
CCCGGTGCTGACGGTGGGCATGCAGGAGACGGTGGAGGACGCGGGGCGTGAGGCTGCCGTGCTGGGGTCGCTGCGGCGTAACGAGGGTGGTCTGGAGCGGTTCTGGCTCTCGCTCGGCGAGGCGTATGTCCGTGGTGTGGCTGTGGACTGGGGGGCGGTGTTCGCCGGGACCGGTGCCCGCCGGGTCGACCTGCCCACCTACGCCTTCCAGGCGCAGCGGTTCTGGCCCGAGGCGGCCCCCGTCGAGCCGGAGTCCCTCCCCGTGGAGAGCGCGGTCGACGCCCGCTTCTGGGACGCCGTCGAACGCGAGGATGTCACCGCCTTGGCGGAGGCCCTCGCCTTCGACACCCCCGACGCCATCCAGTCGCTCGGCACGGTCCTGCCCGGCCTCTCCTCCTGGCGGCGCCAGAGCCGCGAGCACTTCACCGTCGACGGGTGGCGCTACCGCGTTACCTGGAAGCCGACCGCCGACCCGGCCGGGGCCACGCTTTCGGGTGCCTGGCTGGTCGTCGTGCCCGAGGCGCTCGCCGGCCCGGCTGCGGAGACCGCCGCCGCCGTGACGCGCACCCTCGCCGACCGTGGCGCGGAGGTCCGTACCCTCACCGTGGCCGCCGACGCCGCCGACCGTGACGCGCTGAAGGCCGCCCTCGACGGGACGGAGGACCCCGACGGGGTCCTCTCGCTCCTCGCCCTTGGGGGCGAGGGGGCCTTCGGCGCCGGGCTCGCGCTTTCCCAGGCGTTGGGGGACGCGGGTGTGGCCGCGCCGCTGTGGTGCCTCACCCGGGGCGCGGTGGCCGCCGGGCGGGCCGACCTGGTCACGGATCCGGAGCAGGCGCTGATCTGGGGTCTGGGCCGGGTCGCCTCCATGGAGCAGGGCGAGCGTTGGGGCGGTCTGATCGATCTGCCGGAGCGGGCCGACGATC
>NZ_KQ948247.1:1847-4956 GCF_001514035.1 Streptomyces yokosukanensis
CAGTCGTGCACACCGCCGCCGTCCTCGACGACGGCGTCGTGGAGGCCCTCACCCCCGACCAGGTCGAGCGCGTTCTGCGGGTCAAGGTCGACGCCACGCTCCACCTGCACGAGCTGACCCGTGACCTCGACCTGTCGGCCTTCGTGCTGTTCTCCTCCTTCGCCGCCACCTTCGGCGCCCCCGGCCAGGGCAACCAGGCCCCCGGCAACGCCTTCCTCGACGCCTTCGCCGAGCACCGGCGCGCCGCCGGGCTGCCCGCGACCTCCCTTGCCTGGGGCCCCTGGGGCAGCGCCGACGGGGACGACAGCGCGGCGGGCGACCGCATGCGCCGCCACGGCATCCTGGCGATGCCGCCCGAGCGGACCCTGGCCTCGCTCCAGCACGCGCTGGACCGCGACGAGACCACCCTGACCGTCGCGGACATGGACTGGAAGCGGTTCACGCTCGCCTTCACCGCCGACCGGGCGCGGCCCCTGCTCCTGGAACTGCCCGAGGCCCGCCGCGTCATCGAGAGTGCGGAGCGGGAGTCCGCCGAGGACCTGGCCGGGGGAGTGCCGCTCACCCAGCAGCTCGCCGGGCTGCCCGAGGTCGAGCAGCAGCGCCTGCTGCTGGACCTCGTCCGCACGGCCGTGGCCGCCGTCCTCGGCCACGCCGACCTGACCTCTGTCGAGGCCGGCCGTGCCTTCAAGGAGCTCGGCTTCGACTCCCTCACCTCCGTCGAACTGCGCAACCGGCTCGGCGCGGTGAGCGGGCTGAAACTGCCGGCCAGCCTCGTCTTCGACCACCCCACCCCGGCCGCCGTCGCCGCCTACCTGCGGGCCGGGATCGCGCCCGACGCGGCGGAGGGCGGGGCACCGCTGCTGGAGGAGATCGACAAGCTGGAGACCGTACTGGCTCGGGGGACCGGGGACAACGTCGTACGGGCCCGGGTGACGATGCGGCTTCAGGCGCTGCTGGCGAAGTGGAACGAGAGCGAGGACCCGGCCGCCGCGCAGGCCACCGCCGGCGCCACCGTCACCGCGGCCGCGTCCACGGGCCCGGCCACGGACACGGCGACGGCCGCGGCCGCGGCCGACGCCAGCGACGAGGAACTCTTCGCGCTCATCAACGAGGGCCTCGGCCGTTATTGACGGCTTGCCGATTATTGGTGAAGATGGCCCGCCCCCTGTGAATTGACCAGGGGAAAACTGCCCCCTGCACACCCCCCCACCCAGGGGTGCGTAGGGGGCAGTGAGGGGTTGTAGGAGAGATTGAGCGGCAAATAGCCTGCCGCCGAGCAGTCGCTTCGCCCGACGTGCGAGGCGACGCCCTTTCCGATGACATTCCTCGGCTCCGCGACACAGTTTTCCGATGCCGTCTGCTGCAAATTGGGTGGTTGCGTTAAATGGCGAATGAAGAGACGCTCCGGGACTACCTGAAGCTGGCGACGGCGGATCTGCAACAGACACGTCAGCGGCTGCGTGAGATCGAGGCGCGGAACCAGGACCCCATCGCCATCGTGGGCATGGGCTGCCGTTACCCGGGCGGCGCGACCTCCCCCCAGGAGCTGTGGCAGCTCGTCGTGGACGGCGTCGACGCCATCACCGGATTCCCCGCCGAGCGCGGCTGGGACATGGAGACGGTCTACCACCCCGACCCGGACAATCCGGGAACGAGCTACGCCAACCAGGGCGGCTTCGTCCAGGACTTCGCCCGGTTCGACCCCTCGCTCTTCGGTATCTCCCCGCGCGAGGCCCTCGCCATGGACCCGCAGCAGCGGCTGCTGCTGGAGACCACCTGGGAGGCCTTCGAGCGCGCCGGGATCGACCCGACCTCGATGCGCGGCAAGCAGGTCGGCGTCTTCGTCGGCACCAGCAACCACGACTACCTGACGGCGCTGCTGAGCTCCTCCGAGAACGTGGAGGGCTATCTCGGCACCGGCAACGCGGCCAGCGTCGCCTCCGGCCGCCTCTCCTACACCTTCGGCCTCGAAGGCCCCGCCGTCACCGTCGACACCGCCTGCTCCTCCTCCCTCGTCGCCCTGCACCTCGCCGTGCAGGCGCTGCGCAACGGGGAGTGCTCGCTGGCCCTCGCCGGCGGCGCCACCCTGATGTCCGCGCCGGGTACGTTCATCGACTACAGCAAGCAGCGCGGCCTCGCCACCGACGGGCGCTGCAAGGCCTTCTCCCCGGACGCGGACGGCTTCAGCCTCGCCGAGGGCGTCGGTGTCCTGCTCGTCGAGCGCCTCTCCGACGCGCGCCGCAAGGGCCACCGCGTCCTCGCCGTCATCCGCGGCACCGCCGTCAACCAGGACGGTGCCTCCAACGGTCTGACCGCCCCCAACGGCCCCTCGCAGCAGCGCGTCATCCTCCAGGCGCTGTCCGACGCCCGCCTCACGCCCGACCAGGTCGACGCCGTCGAGGCGCACGGCACGGGCACCGGCCTCGGCGACCCCATCGAAGCGCAGGCGATCATCGCCACGTACGGGCAGGGCCGGCCCAAGGGGCGGCCGCTGTGGCTGGGCTCCCTCAAGACCAACATCGGCCACGCGCAGGCTGCCGCCGGTGTCGCCGGTGTCATCAAGAGCGTCATGGCGATGCGCAACGGCGTGCTGCCGAAGACCCTGCACGTCACCGAGCCGACCCCGCACGTCGACTGGTCGGCGGGCGAGGTGTCCCTGCTCACCGAGGCGCGGCCGTGGCCGCTCCACGACGGGCCGCGCCGCATCGGCGTCTCGTCCTTCGGCATGAGCGGCACCAACGCGCACGTCATCCTGGAGAGCGCCGAGGACGCCGCCGGTGCGGACCGGCAGGACGGCGGCGACGGTCCGGCCGCCGCGGAGCGGGGCACTCCGGCCGCTGCCACGGCCGGTGCCCTGCCCGTCGTCCTGTCCGGCAAGACGGAGGGCGCCCTGCGGGCGCAGGCCGCCGCGCTGCACGCCCACCTCACCGCCCGCCCCGGCCTCGGCCTGGCGGACGTCGCCCACGCCCAGGCGCTCACCCGGTCCGCCCTGGACCGCCGCGCCGCGGTCGTCGCGCAGGACCGCGCCGAACTCCTCGCCGGCCTCGCCGCGCTGGCCGAGGGCAACCCGTCGGCCGACGTGGTCGAGGGCAGCGCCACGGAGGGCAAA
>NZ_KQ948247.1:5710-10480 GCF_001514035.1 Streptomyces yokosukanensis
AGGCGTCGGAGGACGAGGTCCTGCCGCTGCTGACCGAGCGGGTGAGCGTCGCCGCCGTCAACGGGCCTGCGTCGGTGGTCGTGGCCGGTGACGAGGACGCCGCCCGGGCCGTCGCCGACGCCTTCGCCGCCCGGGGCCGCAAGACCAAGCAGCTCACCGTCAGCCACGCCTTCCACTCGCCGCACATGGACGGCATGCTCGACGCCTTCCGCGAGGTGGCGGAGGGACTGACGTACGCCGCCCCCCGCGTCCCGGTCGTCTCGAACCTCACCGGCGCCCTCGTCACCGACGAGATGGGCTCCGCCGACTTCTGGGTCCGCCACGTCCGCGAAGCCGTCCGCTTCCTCGACGGCATCCGCTGGCTGGAGAGCCGCGGTGTCACCGCCTACGTCGAACTCGGCCCCGACGGCGTCCTGTCCGCTCTCGGCCAGGACTGCCAGACCGCCACCGGCCCCCGCGTCGCCGCCTTCCTGCCCGCGCTGCGCACCGGCCGCCCCGAAGACCGCACCCTGACCGCCGCCGTCGCCGGTGCCCACGTCCGCGGACTCACCCCGGACTGGGCCGCCCGCTTCGCCGCCACCGGCACCGGCCGCGTCGAGCTGCCGACGTACGCCTTCCAGCGCGAGCTGTACTGGCCCCGCGACCCCTTCACCGACCTCACCGGACCTGCCGAAGGCCGCGAACTCGGCCTGACCGACGCCAAGTTCTGGGAGGTCGTCGACAGCGAGGACCTGGCCGCCTTCGCCGACACCCTCGGCGTCGACGGCGACGAACCCCTCAGCGGCGTCCTGCCCGCCCTCTCCGCATGGCACCGCCGCCACCGGGACCGCGACACCGTCACCGGCTGGCGCTACCGCGTCACCTGGACGCCGCTCACCGACACCGCGGCCGCGCCCCTCGCCGGGCACTGGCTCCTCGCGGTGCCCGCCGGGCACACCGACGCCCCCTGGACCCTGGCCGCCACCCGCGCCCTGACCGCCCGCGGCGTCACCGTCACCCCCCTCACCGTCGACGCCACCGCCGACGACCGGACCACCCTGGCCCGGCACCTCACCGCAGCCCTGGAGACGACGCCCGACGCGCCCGCCGGGGTACTGTCGCTGCTCGCCCTCGACGAGCGCCCGCACCCCGAGGACGCGGCGCTGCCCGCCGGCCTCGCCGCCACGCTCGCCCTCGTCCAGGCCCTGGGCGACGCGGGCGTGGACGCCCCGCTCTGGGCCGCCACCCAGGGCGCCGTCGCCACCGGCCGCTCCGACCGACTCGCCAGCACCGCCCAGGCCGCCCTCTGGGGCTTCGGCCGGACCGCCGCCCTCGAACTGCCCGCCCGCTGGGGCGGCCTCGTCGACCTGCCCCCCGCCCCCGACGAGCGCGCCACCGGCCGCCTCGCCGACGTCCTGGGCGGACTCGGCACCGAGGACCACGTCGCCGTACGCTCCACCGGCGTCTTCGTCCGCCGCCTGGCCCGCGCCCCCCAGGACCACACCCCGGCCGCCGACTGGACCACCTCCGGCACGGCCCTCGTCACCGGCGGCACCGGAGCCCTCGGCCGGCACGTCGCCCGCTGGCTCGTCCGCTCGGGCGCCGCACACCTGCTGCTGGTCAGCAGGCGCGGCCCAGGCGCCGACGGCGCCGCCGAACTCGCCGCCGAACTGCGCGAGATGGGAGCCGAGGTCACCCTCGCCGCCTGCGACGTCTCCGACCGCGACGCCGTGGCCCGCCTCCTCGCCACCGTTCCCGCCGAACTCCCGCTGACCACCGTCGTCCACGCCGCCGGTGTCCTCGACGACGGTGTCCTCGACGCCCAGACCCCGCAGCGCCTGGCGGGCGTCCTGCGGCCCAAGGCCCACGCCGCCCAGGTCCTGCACGAGCTGACCCGCGACCTGGACCTGGCCGCCTTCGTCCTGTTCTCCTCCGTCGCCGCCGCCTTCGGCGCCGCCGGACAGGCCAATTACGCCGCCGCGAACGCCTGCCTGGACGCCCTCGCCGAGCAGCGCCGCGCCGACGGGCTGCCGGCCACCGTGATCTCCTGGGGCGCCTGGGCCGAGGGCGGCATGGCTGCCGACGAACTCGTCGCCGAGCGCCTGCGCTCCGCCGGACTCCCGGCCCTCGCCCCCGAACTCGCCCTGTCCGCGATGAACACGGCGCTCGCCCTCGACGAGACCTCCTGCGTCGTCGCCGACATCGACTGGGCCCGCCTCACGCCCGGCCTCACCGCCGTCCGTCCCTGCCCGCTGATCGCGGCGCTCCCCGAGGCCGTCCAGGCCCTCGCCGCCACGGGCCGGGCCGCCGACGCCCCGGCCGAGGCCGCCGACGGCCTCGCCCGCCGGCTCGCCCAGGCACCGGCCGGCGAACGCGACGCCCTCGCCCTGGAGTTCGTCCGTACGCAGATCGCCGCCGTCCTCGGCTACGCCGGCCCGGAGTCCGTCGAACCGGCCGTCGCCTTCCGCGACCTCGGCTTCGACTCCCTGACCGCGGTGGAGATCCGCAACCTCCTCACCGCCCGGACCGGGCTGCGCCTGCCCGCCACCCTGATCTTCGACTACCCCAACTCCCTGGCCCTGGCCGCCTTCCTCCAGGGAGAACTCCTCGGAGCGCACCCCGCCGACCCGGCCGGCGCCACCACGACCGGGGCGGGCACCGCGACCGACGACGATCCCATCGCGATCGTCGCGATGAGCTGCCGCTTCCCCGGCGGAGTCCGCACCCCCGAGGAACTGTGGGAGCTGCTCGCCGACGGCCGCGACGCCATCTCCGGCTTCCCGACCGACCGCGGCTGGGACCTCGACGGGCTGTACGACCCGGAGTCCCTCGCCGAGAACACCACCTACGTCCGCGAGGGCGGCTTCCTCGCCGACGCGACCACCTTCGACCCCGCCTTCTTCGGTATCTCCCCGCGCGAGGCCCTCGCCATGGACCCGCAGCAGCGCCTGCTGCTGGAGACCTCCTGGGAGGCTTTCGAACGGGCCGGCATCGACCCCGCCACCGTGCGCGGCGAGCGCATCGGCGTGTTCACCGGCACCAACGGCCAGGACTACCTCGACGTCATCCTCGCCGCCCCCGACGGCACCGAGGGCTTCCTCGGCACCGGCAACGCGGCGAGCGTCGTCTCCGGCCGCGTGAGCTACGTCCTCGGCCTGGAAGGCCCCGCGGCCACTGTCGACACCGCCTGCTCCTCGTCGCTCGTCGCCCTGCACTGGGCCATCCAGGCCCTGCGCGCCGGCGAGTGCACGATGGCCCTGGCCGGCGGTGTGACCGTCATGTCCACCCCCGCCTCCTTCATCGACTTCAGCCGCCAGCGCGGCCTCGCCGAAGACGGCCGGATCAAGGCCTTCGCGGCCGCAGCCGACGGCACCGGCTGGGGCGAGGGCCTCGGCATGCTCCTCGTCGAGCGGCTCTCCGACGCCCGCCGCAACGGCCACCCCGTCCTCGCCGTCGTCCGCGGCTCCGCCGTCAACCAGGACGGTGCCTCCAACGGTCTGACCGCCCCCAACGGCCCCTCCCAGCAGCGCGTCATCCGCCAGGCCCTCGCGAGCGCCGGCCTGACCGCCGCCGACGTGGACGCCGTCGAGGCCCACGGCACCGGCACGAAGCTCGGCGACCCCATTGAGGCCCAGGCACTGCTGGCCACGTACGGCCAGGACCGCGAGGACGGCCGACCGCTGCTTCTCGGCTCCATCAAGTCGAACCTCGGTCACACGCAGGCCGCCGCCGGCGTGGCCGGCGTCATCAAGATGGTCCTGGCCATGCAGCACGGGATCCTGCCCCCGACCCTGCACGTCGACGAAGCGACCCCGCACGTCGACTGGACCGCCGGTGACGTCGCCCTGCTGACCGGTGCCGTCCCCTGGCCGGAGACCGGCCGGCCGCGCCGCGCGGGCGTCTCCTCCTTCGGGATCAGCGGTACCAACGCCCACACCATCATCGAGCAGGTCCCTGAGGCCGCGTCCCCCGCGCCGGTGCCCTCCCCGGCCGCCCCGCTTCCATGGCTGCTGTCCGGCAGGAGCCGCGAGGCCCTGCGCGACCAGGCCCGCCGCCTGCACGAGCACGCCGTCCGTCATCCCGAACTGGGCACCGCGGACCTCGGGTTCTCCCTGGCCGCGGGCCGCTCCGCCTTCGAGCACCGCGCCGCCGTGGTGGCCGCGGACCGCGCCGCGCTCCTCGCGGGCCTGGAGACGCTGGCGGAGGACGGCTCGGCCGCCGCGCTCGCGACGGGCTCCCCGGCCGCGGGCAGGACCGCGTTCCTGTTCACCGGCCAAGGCAGCCAGCGCCTCGGCGCCGGCCGTGAGCTGTACGACGCCCACCCGGCCTTCGCGGACGCGCTGGACGCGATCTGCGCCCGCATGGACGCCGCACTCGAACTCCCGCTGAAGGACGTGCTGTTCGGCGAGGACTCGACCGTCCTGGACCGAACGGAGTACGCGCAGCCCGCGCTGTTCGCGGTCGAGGTGGCGCTGTTCCGGCTGCTGGAGTCGTGGGGGGTACGGCCCGACTTCGTCGCCGGTCACTCGATCGGTGAGGTCGCTGCCGCGCATGTGGCGGGTGTCCTGTCGCTGGAGGACGCCTGCACGCTGGTCGCCGCGCGTGGCCGTCTGATGCAGGCGCTGCCGTCGGGCGGTGTGATGATCGCCGTCCAGGCTTCCGAGGACGAGGTCCTGCCGCTGCTCACCGACCGTGTCGGCATCGCCGCCGTCAACGGGCCGAGCGCCGTCGTGATCGCGGGTGACGAGGACGCGGCGCTGGCCGTGGTGGCCTCCCTCGCGGACCGCAAGG
>NZ_KQ948247.1:11194-15893 GCF_001514035.1 Streptomyces yokosukanensis
TGTCCACGGCGTCCGCGTCGACTGGACCGCCTTCTACGCGGGCACCGGCGCCCGCCGCGTCGACCTGCCGACCTACGCCTTCCAGCGGCAGCGCTACTGGCCGGCTCTCTCCTCGTACTACCTCGGGGACGTCGAGGCGATCGGCCTCGACGACACCGCCCACCCGCTCCTCACCGCCGGTGTCGCCCTGCCCGACTCCGACGGCATGGTCTTCGCAGGGCGCCTCGCCCTGTCCACCCACCCCTGGCTGGCCGACCATGCCATCCTCGGCAGCGTCCTGCTGCCCGGCACGGCCTTCGTGGAGCTCGCGACCCGCGCCGGTGACCAGCTCGGCTGCGATCACCTGGAAGAGCTGACCCTTGAGGCGCCGCTCGTCCTTCCCGAGCGCGGCGGCGTCCAACTGCGCGTCCGGGTCGGCGCCGACGACGGGACCGGCCGCCGCGCGTTCGCCCTGCACTCCCGTGTCGAGGGCGCAGCGGAGGAGCCCTGGACCCGGCACGCCGCCGGTTTCCTCGCCCAGGACGCCCGCCCCGCCGCGGACTTCGACCTGACCGCCTGGCCCCCGGCCGACGCCACCGAGATCCCGCTCGACGGCCGCTACGACGCCCTCGACGGCATCGGCTTCGCCTACGGACCCACCTTCCGCGGTCTGCGTACGGCCTGGCAGCTCGGCGGAGCCGTCTACGCCGAGGTCGCCCTGCCGGAGGGCGCCGAGGACCAGGCGGGCCGCTTCGGCCTGCACCCCGCACTGCTCGACGCGGCCCTGCACGCCATCGGGCTCGGCGGCATCGGCGCCGACGACGGCCAGGGGCGGCTGCCCTTCGCCTGGTCCGGGGTCTCGCTGTACGCGGGCGGGGCGAGCGCACTGCGCGTCCGCCTCACCCCCGCAGGGGCCGAGGGCGTCCGGCTGGAGATCGCCGACGCCTCCGGCGCGCCCGTCGCGGCCGTCGAGTCCCTCGGACTGCGCCCGGTGACCGCCGACCAGCTGCGGGCCGCCCGCGCCACCTACCACGAGTCGGTGTTCCGCCAGCAGTGGACCGAGCTCACCGGCCTGACCGCCCCGGACCAGGCCGCCCCGGCCGCACACGTTCTCCTCGGCGCGGCCGACCTGGCCGCGCTGGGTGCGGCGGCCGACGCGGGGACCGCCGTACCGGAGGAGGTCTTCTTCCACCTCGCCCCAGCGCCCGCCCCGCTCACCCCGGAGGCCGTGCACGCCGTCGCACACCAGATGCTGACGTTTGCTCAGGAATGGCTGGCCGACGACCGGTTCGCCGCCTCCCGACTGGTGGTCGTCACCCGCGGCGCGGTCGCCGCGGCACCGGGCGAGGACGTGACGGACCTGGCCGGCGCCACCGCCTGGGGCCTGCTGCGGTCCGCCCAGACCGAGAACCCGGGCCGGATCGCCCTCGTCGACGCGGGCCCGGCCGAGGACCGCGACGCGCTGCGCCGCGCGCTCGCCGCGGCGCAGGAGGAGCGCTTCGCCCTGCGCGACGGCGCCGTCCTCGTCCCGCGCCTCGCCCGCGTCGAGACCGGGCGGGACGGCGGCACCGCCTCCGGAGCCGCCGACGGTGCCGGCGCCTCCGGCCGGACCGCTGCCTTCGGGCCCGAGGGCACCGTGCTGATCACCGGCGCCACCGGCGGCCTCGGCCGCCTCGTCGCCCGGCACCTGGCCACCGTCCACGGGGTCCGCCGTCTGCTCCTCGTCGGCCGCCGCGGCGCCGACGCACCCGGCGCGGCCGAACTGGCCGCCGAACTCGCCGAGTCCGGCGCCGAAGCCACCTGGGCCGCCTGCGACGTGGCCGACCGGGACGCCCTGGCAGCGCTGCTCGCCGGGATCCCGGCCGACCAGCCGCTGACCGCGGTCGTCCACGCCGCCGGCGTCCTCGACGACGGCGTCGTCTCCTCGCTGACCCCCGAGCGGCTGTCCGCGGTGCTCCGCCCCAAGGCGGACGCCGCCTGGCACCTGCACGAGCTGACCCGCGGCACGGACCTGTCCGCCTTCGTGCTCTTCTCCTCCACCTCGGGCCTCTTCGGCGGCCCCGGCCAGGCCAACTACGCGGCCGCGAACTCCTTCCTGGACGCCCTCGCCCAGCACCGCCGCGCCCAGGGCCTGCCGGCCGCCGCCCTCGCCTGGGGCCTGTGGTCCGCCGCCGACGGCATGGCAGGCTCCCTCGACGCCGCCGACGTCAACCGGATGCGCCGGGCCGGACTGCCTCCGCTGACGGTCGCCGAGGGCCTGGAGCTGTTCGACACCGCGACCGGCCTCGACGACGCGGCCGTCGCCCTCATGCGGGTCGACACCGACGCCCTGCGCCCGCAGGCCGCCGCGGGCACCATCGCCCCGCTGCTGCGCGGCCTGGTCCGCGGCGTCGCCCGCCGCACCGCCGCCCCCGCAGCCGCCGCCGGTGCCGAGCCCGAGCTGCGGGCCCGCCTGGCCGGACTGTCCCCGGCCGAACGGGACCGGGCCCTGCTGGACCTGGTCCGTACGCAGGTCGCGGCCGTCCTCGGCCACGCCGGCCCCGCGGCCGTGGAGTCGGGGCGTGCTTTCAAGGAACTGGGCTTCGACTCGCTCACGGCGGTGGAGCTGCGCAACCGCCTGAACGCCGCCACCGGTCTGCGCCTGCCCGCCACGCTGATCTTCGACTACCCGGACCCGACCGTCCTCGCCCGCCACCTGCGCACCGAACTGGTCGACGACACCGGCCCGGACGCCGCAGCGGCCCTCACCACCGGTACCGGCAGCGCCGCCGCCACCGATGACGAGCCCATCGCGATCGTCGCCATGAGCTGCCGCTACCCCGGTGACGTCCGCACCCCCGAGGACCTCTGGACGCTGCTGACGGCCGGTCAGGACGGCATCACCCGGCTGCCCGAGAACCGCGGCTGGGACACCGAGGCCCTCTACCACCCCGACCCCGAGCACCCGGGCACCTCCTACGCCCGCGAGGGCGGATTCCTGCACGACGCCGCCGAGTTCGACGCCGCGTTCTTCGGGATCTCCCCCCGCGAGGCCCTCGCCATGGACCCCCAGCAGCGGCTGCTGCTGGAGACCACCTGGGAGGCCTTCGAGCGGGCCGGGATCGCCCCGTCCTCGGTGCGCGGGAGCCGTACGGGCGTGTTCGCGGGCGTCATGTACCACGACTACGGGGCCCGCCTGCACGCGGTGCCCGACGGTGTCGAGGGCTACCTCGGCACCGGCAGCTCCAGCAGCATCGTCTCCGGCCGCGTCGCCTACACCTTCGGCCTGGAGGGGCCCGCGGTCACCGTCGACACAGCCTGCTCCTCCTCCCTGGTCGCCCTGCACCTCGCGGCGCAGGCGCTGCGGGCGGGGGAGTGCAGCCTCGCCCTCGCGGGCGGCGTCACCGTGATGTTCACGCCGGGCACCTTCATCGAGTTCAGCCGCCAGCGCGGCCTCGCCGCCGACGGCCGCTGCAAGTCCTTCGCGGCCGCCGCCGACGGCACCGGCTGGGGCGAGGGCGCGGGCATGCTCCTGCTGGAGCGGCTCTCCGACGCCCGCCGCAACGGCCACCCCGTCCTGGCCGTCGTCCGCGGCTCCGCCGTCAACCAGGACGGCGCGAGCAACGGTCTCACCGCCCCCAACGGGCCCTCGCAGCAGAGGGTCATCCGCCAGGCCCTCGCGAACGCCGGCCTGACCGGCGCAGACGTCGACGTCGTCGAGGCCCACGGCACCGGCACCACCCTCGGCGACCCCATCGAAGCCCAGGCCCTGCTGGCCACGTACGGCCGCGACCACCACGAGGACCGGCCGCTGCTGCTCGGCTCCGTGAAGTCCAACCTCGGCCACACCCAGGCCGCCGCCGGTGTCGCCGGCGTCATCAAGATGGTCATGGCGATGCACCACGGCGTCGTCCCCAAGACCCTCCACGTCGACGAGCCGACCCCGCACGTCGACTGGTCCGCGGGCGCGGTGTCCCTGCTCACCGAGCAGGTCGCCTGGCCCGACACGGACCGGCCGCGCCGCGCGGGCGTCTCCTCCTTCGGCATCAGCGGCACCAACGCCCACGCCGTCATCGAACAGGCCCCGGACACCCCGGCCGCCGGCGTCGACCCGGAGCCGGCGACGGCGCAGTCCCCGTACGTCCCGGTCCTGCTGTCGGCCCGCGGCCCGGACGCCCTGCGCGCCCAGGCCCGTCGCCTGCACACCCACGTCCACACCGGCACCGGCCCGAGCCCCGCCGACCTCGCCCTGTCCCTGGCGACCACCCGCTCCGCACTGGAGCAGCGCGCCGCGCTCGTCGTGGCCGACCGTACGGAGCTGCTGCGCGGCCTGGACGCCCTCGCCCGCGGCGAGGACACGGCCGGGCTGGTGCGGGGCACCGCACGCGAGGGCCAGACCGCGTTCCTGTTCACCGGCCAGGGCAGCCAGCGGCTCGGTATGGGCCGCGAACTGTACGACACCCACCCGGCGTTCGCCGCCGCCCTCGACGAGGTCTGCGCCGAACTCGACCGGCATCTCGAACTTCCGCTCAAGGACGTGTTGTTCGGGACCGACACGGCCCTGCTCGACCGGACCGAGTACGCCCAGCCCGCCCTGTTCGCCCTCGAGACGGCCCTGTTCCGGCTGCTGGACGGCTGGGGCCTGCGCCCCGACGTCCTGGCCGGGCACTCCATCGGTGAGATCACCGCCGCGCACGTCGCGGGCGTCCTCTCCCTCCAGGACGCCGCCGAACTGGTCGTC
>NZ_KQ948247.1:16512-31720 GCF_001514035.1 Streptomyces yokosukanensis
CCCCGTCGTCTCCCTCCTCACCGGGGCCCCGGTCACCGACGAGATGGCCACCGCCGACTTCTGGGTCCGCCACGTCCGCCAGGCCGTCCGCTTCCTCGACGGCGTCCGCGCCCTGGCCGCCGCCGGAGTCACGGCCTTCGTGGAACTGGGCCCCGACGGCACCCTGTCCGCCCTCGCCCAGGACTGCCTCGCCGAAGCGGCCGACCCGGCGGACCCCGCCGACCCCGCCCTCTGCGTCCCCGTCCTGCGCAGGGACCGCCCCGAGGCCGAAGCCCTCACCACCGCCCTGGCCCTGGCCCACGTCCACGGAGCCACCGTCGACTGGGCCGCGTACCACGCGGGCACCGGCGCCCGCCGCGTCGAGCTTCCGACGTACGCCTTCCAGCGCAAGCGCTACTGGATCGACGTCGGCGTCTCCGTCGAGGACGTCCTCGCCGCGGGTCTCGACACCCCCGGCCACCCGCTCCTCGGCGCCGCCGTCCCGCTGCCCGCCTCCGACGGCCTGGTCCTCACCGGACGCCTGGCCCTGTCCACCCACCCCTGGCTCGCCGACCACACGGTCATGGACACCGTGCTGCTGCCCGGCACCGCGTTCGTCGAACTGGCCCTGCGGGCCGGCACCGAGGTCGGCTGCGACACCGTCGAAGAACTCGCCATCGAAGCCCCCCTCACCCTCACCGAGCAGGGCGGCGTCCAGCTCCAGCTCGCCGTCGAAGCCGCGGACCCGGCGGGCCGGCGGACCCTGACCCTGCACTCCCGCCCCGCCGACGCCGAGGCCCAGGAGCCGTGGACGCGGCACGTCACCGGCGTCCTCGCCCCCGCCGCCCCGGCCCGCCCCGCCGACCTGGCCACCTGGCCGCCGGCCGGTGCCGAACCCGTCCCCACCGACGGCTTCTACCCGGCCGCGGCCGCCGCCGGCCTCGGCTACGGCCCCGTCTTCCAGGGCCTGCGCGCCGCCTGGCGAACCGCCGACGCCCTCTACGCCGAGGTCGCGCTCGACACCACCCACGCCGCCGACGCCGACGCCTACGGCGTCCACCCGGCCCTCCTCGACGCCGCCCTCCAGGCCATCGGCCTCGGCGTCCCCGGCGGGGCCGACCCCGCCGACGGCGCCCGGCTGCCCTTCGCCTGGACCGGCGTACGGCTGCACGCCGCCGGAGCGGCCGGCCTGCGCGTCCGGCTCACTCCCGACGCGTCCGGCGGCATCGCCCTCGACGTCGCCGACTCCACCGGCGCCCCCGTCGCCACGGTCGACTCCCTGGTCCTGCGCCCGGTCACCGCCGCCCAGCTCGGCGGCGACCGCACCGCCTCCCACCACGAAGCGCTCTTCGGCATCGAATGGGGCCGCCTGCCGCTCGCCGCCGCAGCGGTCCCCGCCGACGAACGGTGGGCCGTACTCGCCGAGGAGACCACCGGATTCCGCATCGGCGGCGCCCCCCTCGACACCCACACCGGCCTCGCCGCGCTCCGCACGGCGCTCGCCGCCGGAGCACCCGCCCCGGACGTCGTCATCGTCCCGCTGACCGCCGCCGCGGGCACCGGCGGCCGCGCCGCCACCGCCCGCACCGCAGCGCACCGCGCCCTCGCCCTGGTCCAGGAATGGCTGGCCGAGGAACGCCTCGACGCCTCCCGGCTGGTGCTCCTCACCTCGGGCGCGGTGGCCGCCGTACCCGGGGAGCACGTCACCGACCTGGCCCACGCCCCGGTGTGGGGCTTGGTCCGCTCGGCGCAGTCCGAGAACCCGGGCCGGTTCGTCCTCGCCGACACCGACGGCAGCGACGCCTCCCTCGGTGCGCTGGCCGCCGCCCTCGCGGGCGACGAGCCGCAGCTCGCCCTGCGGTCCGGCAAGGCGCACGCCTTCCGCCTGCGCCGCATCGCCCGCACCGCGTCCCCCGACGCTGCGTCCCCCGACGGCGCGGCCACCGACGCTCCGGGCACCGGCCTGCCGGCGCTCGACACCACGGGCACGGTCCTCGTCACCGGCGCCACCGGCACCCTCGGCAGGCTCTTCGCCCGCCACCTCGCCGACGTCCACGGCGTACGCAACCTGCTGCTGCTCAGCCGCCGAGGCGACGCGGCACCCGGCGCGGCCGACCTGACGCGCGAGCTGACCGACCGCGGGGCCGACGTCACCTGGGCCGCCTGCGACGCCGCCGACCGCGACGCGCTCGCCGCCGTCCTGGCCGCCGTACCCGCCGACCGGCCGCTGACCGCGGTCGTCCACACGGCCGGTGTCCTCGACGACGGCATCATCGACTCCCTCACGCCCGAACGCCTCGACACCGTCCTGCGACCCAAGGTCGACGCGGCCTGGAACCTGCACGAGCTGACCGAGGGTCACCCCCTCTCCGCGTTCGTGCTCTTCTCCTCCGTCGCGGGCTGCTTCGGCGCCCCCGGCCAGGGCAACTACGCCGCCGCCAACGCCTTCCTCGACGCCCTCGCCCAGCACAGGTCCGCCCGCGGCCTCACCGCCGCCTCCCTCGCCTGGGGCCTGTGGGCGACCGCGGACGGCATGGCCGGCGCCCTCGACGAGGCCGATCTGACGCGCATGGCCCGCGCCGGCGTCACCGGACTCACCCCCGAGGAAGGCCTCGCCCTCTTCGACACCTCCCGCACCCTGGACGACGCCGTCCTCGTCCCCATGCGCGTCGAGCAGGCCACCCTGCGCGCCCAGGCGGCCGACGGCACCCTGCCGCCGCTGCTGCGCGGACTCGTCCGCACCCCGGCACGCCGCGCCGCCGACAGCACCACCGGCGCCCGCCCGGCCGCCACCGCCGCCATCGAACCGGCCGACGCCCTGAAGGACCGCCTCGCGGGCCTCCCGGCCGCCGAACGCGACCAGGCCCTGCGCGAACTGGTCCGCACCCAGGTCGCCGCAGTCCTCGGCCACGGCACCCCCGACGACGTCGACGCCGGGCGCGGCTTCCTCGACCTGGGCTTCGACTCCCTCACCGCCGTCGACCTGCGCAACCGGCTCACCGCCGCCTCCGGGCTGCGGCTGCCCGTCACGCTGATCTTCGACTACCCGTCCCCCGCGGCCCTCGCCGCGTACATCGGGGAACGGCTCGGCCAGGGCGGCGCCGGACGCCCGCCGGTCCACGCCGAAATCGACAAGCTCGAATCGATCCTCTCGACCGTCGCCCCCGACGACGTCGACCGCGCGGGCATCACCGCCCGACTGCGAGACCTCCTGGCGAAGTGGAATGACACGCACAGTGCAGTACCGGACAGCGCCGCCGACGAGCGGGACATCCAGGCCGCCACGGCCGACGAGCTCTTCGACCTCCTCGACGATGAACTCGGCCTGTCCTGACCGCAGGTACCGGACCACCACCCAGACCACTCCGACCACCACTTCGACCCCCGGGATGGCGTAAAGACATGGTGAACGAGGAGAAGTACCTCGATTACCTCAAGCGGGCGACGGCCGATCTCCGCGAGGCGCGCCGACGGCTGCGCGAGGTGGAGGAACGCGACCAGGAACCGATCGCGGTCGTCGCGATGAGCTGCCGTTACCCCGGCGGCGTCGACACCCCCGAACGCCTGTGGGAGCTCGTCGCCGCCGGCACGGACGCGGTCACCCCCTACCCCGACGACCGGGGGTGGCCCACCGAGGTCCTCCACGCCCCCGACCCCGAGAGCGGCATCGAGGCGTACGAGAAGGTCGGCGGATTCCTCCACGACGCCCACCACTTCGACCCCGCCTTCTTCGGGATCTCCCCCCGCGAGGCCCTCGCGATGGACCCGCAGCAGCGGCTCCTGCTGGAGACCTCCTGGGAGGCCTTCGAACGCGCCGGCATCGACCCCGCCTCGCTGCGCGGCAGCCGCACCGGCGTCTTCGCCGGCCTCATGTACCACGACTACGCCGCCCGGCTGTTCAGCGTCCCCGAGGAGATCGAGGGCTTCCTCGGCAACGGCAGCTCCGGCAGCATCGCCTCCGGCCGGATCGCCTACACCCTCGGCCTCGAGGGACCCGCCGTCACCGTCGACACGGCCTGCTCCTCCTCCCTCGTCGCCGTCCACCTCGCCGCGCAGGCCCTGCGCAGCGGCGAGTGCGACCTGGCCCTGGCGGGCGGCGTCACCGTCATGTCCACGCCCGGTACGTTCACCGAGTTCAGCCGCCACCGCGGACTGGCGGGCGACGGCCGCTGCAAGTCCTTCGCGGCCGCCGCCGACGGCACCGGCTGGGGCGAGGGCGCCGGCATGCTCGTCCTCGAACGCCTCTCCGTCGCCCGCGCCAACGGCCACCCCGTCCTCGCCGTCGTACGCGGCTCCGCCGTCAACCAGGACGGCGCCAGCAGCGGCCTCACCGCCCCCAACGGGCCCTCCCAGCAGCGCGTCATCCGCGAGGCCCTCGCCGGAGCCCGGCTCTCGGCCGCCCAGATCGACGTCGTCGAGGCCCACGGCACCGGCACCACCCTCGGCGACCCCATCGAAGCCCAGGCACTGCTCGCCACGTACGGGCAGGACCGGCCGGAGGACCGGCCGCTGCTCCTCGGCTCGGTGAAGTCGAACCTCGGCCACACCCAGGCCGCCGCGGGCGTCGCCGGCATCATCAAAATGGTCATGGCGATGCGCCACGGCGTCCTGCCCAGGACCCTGCACGTCGACGAACCCACCCCGAACGTCGACTGGTCCGAAGGCGCCGTCCGGCTGCTCACCGACACCGTGCCGTGGCCCGAGACCGGCGCCCCGCGCCGCGCGGGCGTCTCCTCCTTCGGGATCAGCGGCACCAACGCCCACACCATCATCGAACAGGCCCCGGCCGAGCCCCCGGCGGACGCGGAGCCCGAAGCGGCCCCGGCCGCGCCGCCGGTGCCCGTACCGCCGCTGTGGAACCTGTCGGCCAGGACACCGGCAGCCCTGCGGGCCCAGGCCGGGAAGCTCCACGCCCACCTGACCGCCCGCCCCGGCACGGACGCCACGGACATCGCCCACTCCCTCGCGAGCGGCCGCACCGACTTCGAACACCGCGCCGTACTCACGGCCGCCGACCGGACCGGCCTGCCGCGCGCCCTCGAACTGCTCGCGCAGTCCGGCCCGGAGGAGCCCGCACCGGGGGTCACCCGGGGCCGCCCGGTGCCGGGCAAGCTGGCGTTCCTGTTCACGGGGCAGGGCAGCCAGCGGCTGGGGATGGGGCGTGAGTTGTGCGAGGCCTTCCCGGTGTTCGCGGCGGCGCTGGACGCGGTGTGTGCGGGGATGCGGCTGGAACTGCCGTTGAAGGAGGTCCTGTTCGGGTCGGACGCGGAGCTGCTCGACCGTACGGAGTACGCGCAGCCGGCGTTGTTCGCGGTCGAGGTGGCGCTGTTCCGGCTGCTGGAGTCGTGGGGTGTGCGGCCGGACTTCGTCGCCGGTCACTCCGTCGGTGAGATCGCGGCCGGGCATGTGGCGGGTGTCCTGTCGCTGGCGGACGCCTGCACGCTGGTGGCCGCCCGTGGGCGGCTGATGCAGGCGCTGCCGTCGGGTGGTGTGATGATCGCGGTCCAGGCGTCGGAGGACGAGGTCCTGCCGCTGCTCACCGACCGAGTCGGCATCGCCGCCGTCAACGGGCCGCAGTCGGTGGTCATCGCCGGTGACGAGGACGCGGCGCTGGCCGTGGTGGCCTCCCTCGCCGACCGCAAGAGCAAGCGGCTCACGGTCAGCCACGCCTTCCACTCCCCGCACATGGACGGCATGCTCGACGCCTTCCGCGAGGTGGCGGAGGGGATCACGTACGAGACCCCGCGCATCCCGGTCGTCTCCAACCTGACCGGCGCCCTCGTCACCGACGAGATGGGCTCGGCCGAATTCTGGGTCCGGCACGTCCGCGAGGCCGTCCGCTTCGCCGACGGCGTCCGCGCCCTCGCCGCCCGAAACGTCGTCCACTTCCTCGAACTCGGCCCGGACGCCGTCCTGTCGGCCCTCGCCCAGGACTGCCTGGCCACCGACGCCGATGCCGACGACCCCGCCGCCCTCGTACCCCTGCTGCGCGCCGGACGGTCCGAGACCGAGACCCTGACCGGAGCCCTCGCCCGGCTGCACGTCCGCGGCACGCCCGTCGACTGGGCCGCCTACTACGCCCACAGCGGCGCCCGCCGCGTCGACCTGCCCACCTACGCCTTCCAGCGCGAACCGTTCTGGCTCGATGCCGGGCGCCCCCACGGCGACGTCTCCGCCGCGGGCCTGGGCACCGCCGACCACCCCCTCCTCGGTGCGGCCGTCGCCCTCGCCGACCTCGACGGCTTCCTGTACACCGGCCGTCTCGCCCTCGACACCCACCCCTGGCTCGCCGACCACACCGTCATGGGGTCGGCCGTCCTGCCCGGCAGCGCCTTCGTCGAACTGGCCGTCCGAGCGGGCGACCAGGTCGGCTGCGACCTGCTGGAGGAACTCACCCTCCACGCACCGCTCGTCCTGCCCCAGGACGGCGGCGTCCAGCTCCAGCTCTGGGTCGGCGCCCCCGACGCCACCGGCCGGCGCCCCCTCGGCGTGCACTCCCGCCCCGAGCCCGCCACCGACGGGCCCGACCCCGCCGCCGAGCGGCCCTGGACCCGGCACGCCGACGGCGTCCTCGCCGTCGGCACCCCGCAGCCCACCTTCACTGCAGAGACCTGGCCCCCGGCCGGCGCGGTCCCGCTGCCCGTCGACGACCTGTACGCCGGCCTCGCCGAGGCCGGCCTCCAGTACGGCCCCGCCTTCCAGGGCGTCCGCGCCGCCTGGACGGCCGACGGTGCGACGTACGTCGAGGTCGAGACGGGTCACGGAACCGGTGAAGAGAACGCCGACGCCGCCCTCTTCGGGCTCCACCCGGCACTCCTCGACGCCGCCCTGCACACCATCGGCGCCGCCGGACTCGTCGAGGACACCGGCGCCGGCCGGCTCCCGTTCTCCTGGACCGGGGTGGCCCTGCACGCCGTGGGCGCCACCTCCCTCCGCGTCCGGCTCACCCCGGCCGGCCCGGACACCGTCTCCCTCGCCCTGGCCGACGGCACCGGACAGCCCGTCGCTGACATCGCCGCGCTCACCCTGCGCCCGGTCCTGGCCGAGCAGCTGGACACCGGCCGCGGCGGCCCCCAGGACTCCCTGTTCGAGGTGGCCTGGACCCCGCTGGCCCTCGCGGGCCCGGCCGGCGCCGCGGACTCCGCGGAGTCCGCCCACGGGGATGTCCTCGTCCTCGACGCGCCGTCCGCCGACGCCACCCTCGACACCGCCCTCGACTCCGGCGCCCCCGCACCCGGCACCGTCCTGGTGCGGCTGCCCGCCGCGCCGGAGCTCACCCCCGAGGCCGTCCACGCGGCCTCCCACGCCGCGCTCCGCCTGCTGCGGCGCTGGCTGGCCGACGACCGGCTCACCGACAGCCGGCTCGTCCTCCTGACCCGGGGCTCGGTCGCCGTCCGCACCGGCGACCGGGTTCCGGACCCCGTCCACGCGGCCGTCTGGGGGCTGGTGCGCTCCGCGCAGGCCGAACACCCCGGCCGTTTCGTCCTCGTCGACACCGACGGCGACGACACCCCGGCCCCCGTCCTGGACGCCGTCCTCGCCGCGCAGGAGCCGCAGCTCGCCCTGCGCGCCGGCACCGCGCATGCCCCCCGCCTGACTCGGACCGCCGCCGGTTCCGCGACGGCCGGCGAGGGCGTCCCGTCGTACGACGCCGACGGCACCGTCCTCGTCACCGGAGCCGCGGGCACCCTCGGCCGGCTCGTCGCCCGTCACCTCGTGGCCGAGCGCGGCGCACGCCACCTGCTGCTGCTGAGCCGCCGCGGCGACACCGCCCCCGGGGCCGCGGACCTTACCCGCGAACTGGCCGGGCTGGGCGCCGAGGTGACCTGGGCCGCCTGCGACGCCGCCGACCGGGAGGCGCTCTCCGCCGCCCTGGCCGCGATCCCCGCGGCCCACCCGCTGCGCGCAGTCGTGCACACCGCCGGAGTCCTCGACGACGGCGTGATCGACGCCCTCACGCCCGAACGCCTCGACGCCGTCCTGCGGCCCAAGGCCGACGCCGCGCTCCACCTCCACGAACTGACCCGCGGCCTGGACCTGTCGGCGTTCGTCCTGTTCTCCTCGGCCGCGGGCGTGTTCGGGGCCCCCGGCCAGGGCAACTACGCCGCAGCGAACTCCTTCCTCGACGCCCTCGCCCAGCACCGCCGTGCCCAGGGCCTCCCGGCCGTCTCGCTGGCCTGGGGCCTGTGGGAGGACACCGGCGGGATGGCGGGCGCCCTGGACCGGGCCGACCTCGACCGGATGAAGCGCGGGGGCGTGGAAGGACTCACCGCCGCCGACGGCCTCGCCCTCCTCGACCTCGCCCTCGCCCACGCCCTCGCCGTCGCCGACGGCGGGGCGGAGCGGGCCCTGCTCGTCCCGATGCGGCTCACCCCGCCCGCCGCCGGGACGGACGTGGCTCCGCTGTTGCGCGGGCTCGTCCGTACGCCCGTACGACGCGCCGCCGCGGCCGGAGCCGGCCGAGGCGGGCGCGCCGGGGCCGAGCCCTCCGCGCTCGAACGGAGCCTCGCCGGCCTCGACGCGGCCGCCCGGGAACGGCTCCTGCTCGACCTCGTCCGCAGCCACGTCGCCGACGTCCTCGGCCACGGCACCCCGGACGCCATCGAGCCCGGACAGGCCTTCAACGAGCTGGGCTTCGACTCCCTCACCGCCGTCGAGCTCCGCAACCGGCTCGGCGCGGCAGTCGGCCGCCGCCTGCCCGCCACCCTGGTCTTCGACTACCCGACCTCCCTCACTCTCGCCCGCCACCTCGCCGCCGAACTCGGCGCGGAGCACGCGGCCCCCGTGCGGACGGCCGCCCCCGCCCCCGCGCAGGGCGGCGCCGGTGACGACCCGATCGCCATCGTCGCCATGAGCTGCCGCTACCCCGGCGGCGTGACCACCCCCGAGGAGCTCTGGCGGCTGCTGGAGAGCGGCGGCGACGCCATCACCGGCTTCCCGGCCGACCGCGGCTGGGACCTCGCCTCCCTCTACCACCCCGACCCCGACCACCGGGGCACCTCGTACACCCGCCACGGCGGCTTCCTGCACGACGCCGCCGGATTCGACCCCGCCTTCTTCGGGATCAGCCCGCGCGAGGCCGTCGGCACCGACCCGCAGCAGCGCCTGCTGCTGGAGACCACCTGGGAGGCGTTCGAGCGGGCCGGCATCGACCCGGCGTCCGTCCGGGGGAGCCGCACCGGTGTCTTCGCCGGCGTCATGTACCACGACTACGCCGCCCTGCTGGAACGCTCGGCCGACGGCGCGGACGGGTCGCTCGGCTCAGGCAGCACGGGCAGCATCGCCTCAGGACGCGTCTCGTACACCTTCGGCCTCGAAGGCCCCGCCGTCACCGTCGACACCGCCTGTTCGTCCTCGCTGGTCGCCCTCCACATGGCGATCCAGGCCCTGCGCAGCCACGAGTGCGACCTGGCACTGGCCGGCGGTGTCACCGTCATGGCCACCCCGGGCACCTTCGTCGGCTTCAGCCGCCAGGGCGGCCTCTCCGCCGACGGCCGCTGCCGGGCCTTCTCGGCCGCCGCCGACGGCACGGGCTGGGGCGAGGGCGTGGGCATGCTCCTCGTCGAGCGGCTCTCGGACGCCCGCCGCAACGGGCACCCCGTCCTCGCGGTGGTCCGCGGGTCCGCGATCAACCAGGACGGTGCCAGCAACGGGCTCACCGCCCCCAACGGCCCCTCCCAGCAGCGCGTCATCCGCGCAGCCCTGGCGAGCGCCGGACTCACCACCGCCGACGTCGACGCGGTCGAGGCCCACGGCACCGGCACCACTCTGGGCGACCCGATCGAGGCCCAGGCGCTGCTGGCCACGTACGGCCAGGACCGCGAGGACGGCCGACCGCTGCTCCTCGGCTCCATCAAGTCCAACCTCGGCCACACCCAGGCCGCCGCCGGCGTCGCCGGTGTGATGAAGATGGTGCTGGCCATGCAGCACGGGGTGCTTCCCCGGACCCTGCACGCCGAGCAGCCGTCCACGCACGTGGACTGGTCGGAAGGCGCCGTCAGCCTGCTGACCGAGCCGCTTCCGTGGCCCGAGACGGGCCGCCCGCGCCGCGCCGCCGTGTCGTCCTTCGGCATCAGTGGCACCAACGCCCACACGATCATCGAGCAGGCGCCGCCCGCCGACCAGGCTCCCGTCGAGGACCGGGCCGCGACCGACTCCGAGACCGAAGCCGCCCCGGGCGTCCTGCCCCTGCCGTTGTCGGGCCGTACGGAGCAGGCCCTCGCCGACCGCGCCCGCGCCCTGAGCGAGCACCTTGCCGCGCACCCGGGCATCGGGCTGGCGGACCTCGCGTACTCCCTGGCCACGACCCGCGCCGCCTTCGACCACCGCGCGGTGGTCCTGGCCCGCGACCCCGAGGCCGCCGCCACCGCCCTGGCCGCTCTCGCGGCCGGCACCACCGCCACCGGGCTGACCCGCGACACGGTCGCGAAGACCAGCCGGACCGCCTTCCTGTTCACGGGGCAGGGCAGCCAGCGGCTGGGGATGGGGCGTGAGTTGTGCGAGGCCTTCCCGGTGTTCGCGGCGGCGCTGGACGCGGTGTGTGCGGGGATGAGCCTCGAACTGCCCCTGAAAGACGTGCTGTTCGGTGACGACGCGGCCGTTCTGGATCGCACGGAATACGCGCAGCCCGCGCTGTTCGCGGTCGAGGTGGCGTTGTTCCGGCTGCTGGAGTCGTGGGGTGTGCGGCCGGACTTCGTCTCCGGTCACTCCATTGGTGAGATTGCTGCCGCGCATGTGGCGGGTGTCCTGTCGTTGGAGGACGCGTGCACGCTGGTGGCGGCTCGTGGTCGTCTGATGCAGGCGCTGCCGTCGGGTGGTGTGATGATCGCGGTCCAGGCGTCGGAGGACGAGGTCCTGCCGCACCTGACCGAGCGGGTGAGCATCGCCGCCGTCAACGGGCCGCAGTCGGTGGTCATCGCGGGTGACGAGGACGCGGCGTTGGCCGTGGTGGCTTCGTTCGCCGACCGCAAGAGCAAGCGGCTCACGGTCAGTCATGCCTTCCACTCCCCGCACATGGACGGGATGCTGGACGAATTCCGTCAGGTCGTCGCGGGGCTGGAGCTCAACGCCCCGGGCATCCCGGTCGTCTCCAACCTGACCGGCGCCCTCGTCTCCGACGAGATGGGCGAGGCCGACTTCTGGGTGCGGCACGTCCGGGAGGATGTCCGCTTCCTCGACGGTGTCCGGGCCCTGGAGGCCGCGGGCGTCACGACGTACCTCGAACTCGGCCCCGACGGCGTCCTGTCGGCCCTCGCCCAGGACTGCACCACCGCCGAGGGCGCCGCCTTCGCCCCGGCGCTCCGCGCCGACCGCCCCGAGGCGGAGACCGTCACCGCCGCCCTCGCCCGGGCCTACGCCCGCGGTGCCGGCGTCGACTGGCGGGCCCGCTTCGCCGGGACCGGGGCCCGGCGCGTCGACCTGCCCACCTACCCCTTCCAGCGTGAGCGGTTCTGGCCCGAGACCAGCGCCCCGCTGCCCGGTGACGCCACCGGCCTCGGTCTCGCGGCCGCCGGGCACCCGCTGCTGGGCGCCGCGGTGTCCCTCGCCGACGCCGACGGCTGCGTCCTCACCGGCCGTCTGTCGCTGCGTACGCACCCCTGGCTCGCCGACCACGCCGTGATGGGCTCCGTCCTGGTCCCGGGTACGGCCCTCGTCGAGCTGGCCCTGCACGCCGGTGAGCGGGTCGGTGCCCCGGCCCTGGACGAACTGGCCCTCCAGACGCCGCTGGTGCTGTCCGACCCCGACGCGGCGGTCCAGATCCAGGTCACCGTCGGAGCCCCGGACCCGTCGGGCCGCCGTGCCGTCGCCGTGCACTCCCGCTCCGCGGACGCCGATGCCGAGGAGCCGTGGCTCCGCCACGCCGCCGGTCTGCTCGGGGACGACGTGCGCGCCGCCACCGCCGACCTCGGCGCCTGGCCACCCGCCGACGCGAGCCCCGTCCCCGTGGACGAGGCGTACGAACTCCTCGACGCTTCCGGACTCCACTACGGGCCTCTCTTCCGCGGGCTGCACGCGGCCTGGCGGCGCGACGGCGAGTTGTTCGCCGAACTCGCCCTCACCGGGCGCGCGCAGGCGGACGCCGAGGCCTTCGGTCTCCACCCGGCACTGCTCGACTCGGCACTCCACGCCCTGGCCCTGGACGCCTCCCTGACCACGGGCCCGGACACCGGCACCGCGGACGGGGCCCGGCTGCCGTTCGCATGGACCGGCGTACGCCTGCACGCCGCGGGTGCGGCGGCCGCTCGGGTCCGCCTCGCCGCCGAGGGCCACGGCGCGGTCTCGCTCGAACTGGCCGACGCCACGGGCCACCCCCTCGCCTCGGTGGACTCGCTGGCCCTGCGGGCGATCTCGCCCGAGCAGATCGGCGCGGCCGACGGGCCCGGACGCCCGGACTCCCTCTTCCGGGTCGACTGGACGGCGGCCGCCGAGTCGGGAGCGGCCGGGGGCGTGGCCGACGACGTGGTCGTCACCGACCTGCGTACGGACGGCCGTGCGGCCGTGCCGGAAGCCGTGCACGCCGAAACGGCCCGGGTCCTGGGCCTGGTGCAGGACCGGCTGTCGGACCCGGCCACGAGCGGACGCATGGTCTTCGTGACGCGGGGCGCGGTGGAAGCCGTGCCCGGAGAAGGCGTCCACGACCCGGTGCGTGCCGCCGTGCGGGGCCTGGTGCGGTCCGCGCAGTCGGAGAACCCGGGCCGCTTCGTCCTGGTCGACGTCGACACCGACGGTGATCCGGCCGGTGCGCTCGCGGCGGCCCTGGCCACCGGCGAACCCGAGGTGGCGGTGCGGGGAGGCTCGGCGCTGGTGCCGAGGCTGGTCCGTGCCGCCGTGCAGACGGCGGAGACCCGGGAGCCGGCCGCCGGGTGGGACGCTGACGGCACCGTGCTGGTCACCGGTGCGAGTGGTTCGCTCGGCGCGCTCTTCGCCCGTCACCTGGTCACCGAGCACGGCGTACGGCGCCTGCTGCTGGTCAGCCGCAGGGGTGAAGCACCCGGGCTGTCAGCGGAGTTGGCGGGCCTGGGCGCCGAGGTGTCGTGGGCGGCGTGCGACGTCGCCGACCGTGAGGCCCTGGCCGCCGTCCTGGCCGGGATTCCGGCGGAGCATCCGCTGACCGGGATCGTGCACACGGCCGGCGTCCTCGACGACGGCGTGATCGGGTCGCTGACCGCGGAGCGGTTGTCGGCGGTGCTGCGCCCGAAGGTGGACGCGGCCTGGAACCTGCACGAACTGACCCGGGACCTCGACCTCACCGCGTTCGTCCTGTTCTCGTCCGCCGCTGGTGTCTTCGGCAACGCCGGACAGGCCAGCTACGCCGCGGGCAACACCTTCCTGGACGCCCTGGCGGCCCACCGCCGGGCCCAGGGCCTGCCAGCCACCTCCCTCGCCTGGGGCCTGTGGGCCGAGACCGGCGGCATGGGCGGCACGTTGGACGCCGAGGACGTCTCCCGGCTCGGCCGCGGCGGAGCCGTCGCCCTCACGGCCGCGGAAGGCGTGGCGCTGTTCGACGCCGCCCGCGCGGCCGGGGAGCCGCTGCTCGTGCCGGTGAAGCTGGACCTGGCCGCCCTGCGCGCCCAGACGGGCACCGGCACGATCCCGCCGCTGCTCACCGGCCTGGTCCGGATGCCCGCCCGCCGGGCCGCCGCCCCCGCCGCCGCGGCAGCGGTGCGGCTCGCGGGCCTGACGGCCGGCGAACAGCAGTCCCTCGTCCTGAATGTGGTCCGGACCCAGGTGGCGGCCGTACTCGGCCACGCCGGGCCCGAGGCCGTCGAGACCGACCGCTCCTTCCGCGAGCTGGGCTTCGACTCCCTGACCGCGGTGGAACTCCGCAACCTGATCGGAGCCGCCACCGGACTGCGCCTGCCCGCCACCCTCGTCTTCGACTACCCGACCTCGACGATCCTCGCCGAGCACCTGCGCGACGAACTGCTCGGCGCCGCACCCGCAACCCCAACGGCCCCGGCCGTGGCCGGGCTCCGCGACGACGAACCCATCGCCGTCGTCGGCCTCGGCTGCCGCTACCCCGGCGGCGTCGAGAGCCCCGAGGACCTGTGGCGCCTCGTCCTGGAGGGCCGGGACGTCATCTCCGGATTCCCCGACGACCGAGGCTGGGACATCGACGGCCTCTTCGACGCCGACCCCGGCCAGGAGGGCACGAGCTACGCCCGCGAGGGCGGGTTCCTCACCGACGCCTCCGCCTTCGACCCCGCCTTCTTCGGGATATCCCCGCGCGAGGCCGTCGCCATGGACCCGCAGCAGCGGCTGCTGCTGGAGACCACCTGGGAGGCCTTCGAACGCGCCGGGATCGACCCGCGGTCCCTGCGGGGCAGCCGTACCGGTGTCTTCGCGGGCGTCATGTACCACGACTACGCGTCCCGGCTCGCGGCCCTGCCCGAAGGCGTGGAAGGCTTCCTCGGCACCGGCAACGCGGCCAGCGTCATCTCCGGCCGGCTGTCCTACACCTTCGGTCTGGAAGGCCCGGCGGTCACCGTCGACACGGCCTGCTCCTCCTCCCTGGTGGCCCTGCACCTCGCTGTACAGGCCCTGCGCAACGGGGAGTGCTCGCTCGCCCTCGCGGGCGGCGTCACCGTGATGGCGACCCCCGCCGCGTTCGTGGAGTTCAGCCGGCAGCGGGGCCTCGCGGCCGACGGCCGCTGCAAGGCGTTCTCCGCCGACGCCGACGGCACGGGCTGGTCCGAGGGAGCCGGTGTGCTCCTCGTGGAGCGGCTCTCGGACGCCCGCCGCAACGGACACCCGGTCCTGGCCGTCGTACGCGGTACAGCGATCAACCAGGACGGTGCGAGCAACGGGCTCACCGCCCCGAACGGCCCCTCGCAGCAGCGCGTCATCCGGCAGGCTCTGGCCAACGCCGGGCTGACGGCCGCCGACGTGGACGCCGTCGAGGCGCACGGCACGGGCACGACCCTGGGCGACCCGATCGAGGCCCAGGCGCTGCTGGCCACCTACGGGCAGGACCGGCCGGAGGACCGGCCGCTGCTCCTCGGCTCGATCAAGTCGAACATGGGGCACACGCAGGCCGCCGCCGGTGTCGCCGGCGTGATCAAGATGATCATGGCGATGCGGTACGGCACCCTGCCCAAGAGCCTTCACGCCGACCAGCCCACCCCGCACGTGGACTGGGCCTCCGGAGCCGTGGCCCTCCTGGACACGGCCACCGCCTGGCCGGAGACGGGGCGCCCGCGCCGCGCGGGCATCTCCTCCTTCGGCTTCA
>NZ_KQ948248.1 GCF_001514035.1 Streptomyces yokosukanensis
TGGTCCGTCACCGCCGGCTGGCTCTGAGATTGTCTTGCATGAGCTTTGGCCGCTGGCCGGGGACTACCGTGTGCGAAAGTTCGACGGGCGACTGAGCCTCGTCGTCTTCCTCGCGTGCATACCGATGATGGTCTCTTCTGGATCAGTCTCCATGAGCCTCATGATCTGTTCTCAGGCGTGGGTGGCATGGAGTATGACATCCAAGCTAGATATCGGCCTGCCGCGGCGACTTCGCTGGAGGGAAATTCGCTGGCAGCGGAGACACCCGCAGCGGCAGTACCTGCTGCAGATCGCACTCCAGCAGCTGTTCGCACTGATCTGTGGAGCCGTCATCAGCCTGGCCAATATCGAGTTGGGCGTCGGAGTGGGACTCATGCTTGGGCTGGGGAGCCTCGCGCATCCTCTCCTTGATGAACAGTTCACTGTCGGTGGGGCGAAAGCTATGCGGCCGCGCACGCTCATTATCGGCGATGCCGCTTTCACGTTCGTGCGGATGCTCCTCGTCGGATTGGCTATGGGAACGGCAATGTGGCTGTATCGACCTTCATTGGGGGTAGTGTCTGGCGTCGTGTGGGCGCTCGAAATGAGCGCTGGAGCCAGTCGGCGATACCTAGCCTTCGTGCTTTGTGCCCGCCGTGACGGGATACTTCCCCTGCGATTGGGATCCTTCCTCGATTGGGCCTGCGAGGCTGGTCTGCTGCGGCTCTCTGGCTCGGCCTACCAGTTCCGGCACCGAGAACTCCAACTATGGCTGGCTACCCATTCGGAGCCATACCCGCCGGGAAAGGGGGCATGGGGAGGTAGGGCTTCGGCGTAGTGGCGTGACGTTCGGTTCGTGATGATCTGTTGAGTGGCTGCACCCCGGAGCGTGACAGGCACGGCTTCCGAGATCATGGAGTTCTCTACGCCCCGTGATCCGAGTGGAGGACCGTGCCTGCCGCCGCATCATCGCCGATCCCGCCTGCTCTTGACCGGCACGCGAGCATCCCGAGCCGCGGCCCGAGGAGGTCCCGGGCCTGATGGAACGGCTCGCGGAGGTGCCAGACACACGTGATGCACGCGGAGTCCGCCACACGCTGGCCGCATACTCGCCCTGACCGCGTGCGCCGTGCCGGCCGGGGCGACCTCGCTGCTGGCGGTCGGCGAATGGATCGCCGACGCCCCGGCCCACGTGCTGGAACGCCCCGGACTCGCGTGATCACAAAACGGACATCACGCGACTATGCCGAAGCCCTGCCCCACCGGTGGAAAGTCGAGCGCACGATCGGCTGGTGCATGAACGCCCGCCGCAACGCACGAGACTACGAACGCCTGCCCCAGCACTCCGAAGCCCACCTGAACTGGGCACTCATCACCATGATGACCCGACGCCTCACCCGCAAAAGCCCCCGCACCAGCCAGTGGACGAAGTCTGGGTGACCGAAGCCCAAGGGGCATCGTTCAGTCGACCGCGTCGACGAAGCCCATCTTCCGGTTCATGGCAATCGCGCTCGCGTTGGCCGGATGATGAAAGGTGCGGACCCTGCTCGCTCCACACTCCTCGGCGAACGTCATCCCGAACGTCTTCATGGCGATCGAGATGCCCTGACCTCGATACCCAGCTCTCACGCCAGTCATCTCGTTAAACATGAAATCCTCATGCTTCGACGTCGCCGCCATACCGACCCAGGCCTCGCCGTCCAAGGCGATCACGACCCCACGCGGGTCGTAAGACGCCACCTCAAAGCGCCGCTCCACATACTCATCAAAGGAGTAGAACTCTCCTCTTTCCGGTATGTCGGCAGCACACTCCTTGTTGAGCTCATACAGCGCCCTACGATGCTCCGCCGTGTCTCCCAGATCGGCGAGAGTCGTGAAGCGCAAGCCCTGCGACTGACACTTCGTAACATACTGCTCGAAGCGGTCCTGATCGAACCCGGCAACGTCAAGTTCGAGTTTCACCCAATGACCAGCCACAACTGCCTGCCTTCCGCTGAGTTCTGCCACGCCCATCCTGCTGGCAGCCCTTCAGGCTGCACAAGATCGCTGAACCAAAACTCCGCGGCGTCTTTCGTCAGGCTCGCTTCTGGGCTCAGGATCAAAAACACCTACTCAGAGGTGCGGGCACGCGTCTGGTCGGCCAGGGGCCCTGAGGGCGCCGAGCTGGCGGTGTGATTTTCCTGTCGGTGTGAGGTCTCTCTCACCGGGTGGTGAGGTGGCTGTGGGGGTCCAGCTGCCGATGGGTCTGGTCGCTCGGCGGCGGGTGGGTCGTCGGCGAGGTGGCTGGCCGTCGGGCGGGATGGTCGTGAGCCAGCGGTCGATCTTGCGGCGGTTGGCGTGAGCGAGCTGGAAGGCCAGGAGGATCGTCTGGGCTGCGATGCCGCGGATGCGGCGGGGCCGGGCTGTTCGATGGCCTCCGCTCCCATTGTGACCCGAGGTGGCGTCAGCCCAGGCTTGGCGGAGTCCAGTCGGCGTGCCGCAGGATGGCCCGGACGGTCACGCTGGACGGGGCCAGCCGGAGTTCCGTAACAACTGAACGTCGCACACCGGCAGTTGACTCGCTACGGCCACGTTCCGGCTGGCCGACGCTGTACTGCCTCGCCGGGCGACGGGCAGCAACTCGTGATCCCGGCCCTGTACCGAACGGAGAAGGCGTACACCGACGGCCTTCACGAGTCGCCCAGGTCGTGGCCCGTCAGATGCACCGTGTACTCGACCACGTACTCCTCGGTCTGGCGTGCCATGGCGGTGGTGTACTCGGTGCGGGCCTGGCGGTCTTCGTTGCTGATGGGCGGGTGTACGGGGTCGGCGGGCGGGGCGGGCCACAGCTGGATCAGGTGGCGTTCGCCGCGGTCACCGATGCCGGGCTCGTAGTCGTCCGCGTGGCAGTACATCCGCATCCTCACCCACTGCGGTGTGCCGGGTGAGGCCGGCATGCGGATGGCGGGTTCGTTCTCGGGCCATGTGTCGGTCACATCGCCGGGGTCGAGGAGTTCCAGGTGGACGGGCGCGTCGTCGCACAGCAGGCTCACCTCTTCCGCGGGTTCCCACTGGTTGCCGGTTTCCGGTTCGGGGCGGCTGTCATGGACCTGGACCCTCATCTGCAGGGGGCCCGTGTCGGTGGTCGTCATCACCACGATGCTGGAGTCGTCGACGGGTCCGCAGCGCCAGCCGTAGGGCATCTGGGCTGGGTAGCCGTCGTGCTCGGCGAACCCGATGATGTAGCCGTCTTCACCGAGGTCGACGGTGAACACCGCCTCGTGCATCAGCATGAAAGGCCCCCTGCTCCGCACACCGAGAGGTGCCCTCCCCCGCTGGGGAGAGGCACCTCTCGGTGTAGCACACGTGGTGTTCCAGGTCAGACGATCACGTAGAACGGGTCGTGATCCATGACGTGGAAATTGCGGCGCCAGGTGGTGATGGCACCGCCCTGGCTGTTGTTCTCCTGCTTGTTCACCCAGGTGATCTCGCGCTGATTGCTCGGCAGGTGCGTGCCGCCCTCGTAGGTCGAGGCGAACGGGTACTCATCGCACGAGGTCCGGCCGGCGCGCTTCATGTCCGGCGGCGCCGTATTCGGGCACACGGCGCCACGGTTCTTCCTCTTCTGCGTTTCGTTGATCATCCAGTGCAGCGGCTTCCCGCCGTTCGGGTCGCCGTAGTGACCACCGCGGGAGCGGAGCTTGCGGATGCCCTCGTTGATGCGCGGCTGCTCCAGCAGGGCCAGACCGGTCGGCACCTCGGGAATGGCGCACCCGGTGGTGGTGCCGAAGAAGTTGTCGCACCGGTAGACGGCGGAGTCGTACGACACCGTCCCAGGGGTGTAGCCGGCCTTGGTGAAGGTGTAGGTGTAGTGGGTCTTCGCCTTGGGGTTGATCTTTTTCTTGGCGATCGGGCCGGTCGTGTAGCCGACGCTGCCGTTCGCCGGGCCGCTGCTGAGGATGTGGCCCTGCGAGAAGCGGACCGTAGCCTTGGTTCCGCCACCGGAAGCGGCCGCGATGTCGGCGGCCACGCCCGCGCCAGCCCGGGTGGTCTTCGCCTTGGAGACGGTGAACTTCTCCGACCAGTTGGCCGACTTCGCGTTCAGGACCATCTGGTGTTTGACGTCGAAGTCGACGGTGCCTTCGATTTCAGGCTTACCGTCGATGACCTTGATGACGTCGACGTGAATGGTGACCCACTCACACTCGCTGAACCGGTTGATCGAGATCTTGTTGATCGTGCAGGTGGCGTTCGAGGACGGGCTCGCCGCCAGTTGGTTTGCCTGGGAACGGGCCGGACTGATGGTGACCCGCAGCTGACCGGAGCCGGTCTGGTCGGCCAGAGCTGACGGAGCGGCCGTCCCCAACAGCCCCAGCGTCACAGCCCCCGTGGTGAGCAGTGCTCTCAATTTCAAGTTGTACCCCCTGTGTCGAACGCATCCGACAGGGGTCAGCGATCAACTCGGCGCTTCCCCCGTCGCGTTGGCGGCATACAAACACGCCCGGCACACAGACCGCATCCCGTTTTGATCGGTTTCAGCCAGGGATGATCCATGGTGCGAAAACACTGCCCATACGGTGACCAGCAGACCGCCATCCGCATCGAAAGGCCCCAGCCGTTGCCAGCCCACCGCCATCGACTGGAAACCTGCCAGCTCGCCGGGCTCCGGCCTTCCGCGCCAGAGCCCCTCCACGGCAGCACGACTCCCGCAGCCCCCGCCGGTCAACAGCAGGGCCATGAAACGCGTCAACGGCCCGTCCTGCTCCGGTGCGGGCCGGTGCTCAGCCCACCCCGAGCTGGCTGAGCGCGGTGGTCCAGTCGGTGACGATGGCCTGCTGCGCCGCGGCGAGGGTGACCTTCCCGGAGCAGACCGCGGTGTGCAGCTTCGTCTCCACCGGGTCCTTCAGGTTGTTCACCCCCGAGCCCGGCTTGTGTCCCGGATCGGCCCGGCGACTTCGTGGCTATGGGCGTGTGTGGGCGGTCAGGACGAAGTCCCCGGTGGCGGACACCTTTCACTCGCCCGCCCCACGCCTGTGGTGATCACGCTTGGTTACTGAACTCGCTGACGGCGGGTCACAGTTCGGGCGGTCGTGACGTTCTCAGCGTCCGGGGGCCGGGTGGACGCGCGCACGGGGCCGGCCTGCCCGGCCCCCGAGGGCCGGGCGGGGCAGGTCGTGGTCGGTCAGCTGGTGGGGGTGTTCTCCTCGGCGGCGATCCGGGCTTCGGCCTCGGCGCTGTCGGTCCCGGCGGCGCGCAGGCCGTAGCCGCGGACGCCGGGCCGCACCCACGACCTGACCGCAGCCCGCGCCCACGGCATCATCCAAGCCTGCCTGACCCGGCAGATCCTCATCCTCGCCGACCGCTCCTACCAGGGCGCCGGCGCCACCGTCCGAACCCCCTACTACCACCACAGCGAACAGCCCGCCCACTACCAGCAGTTCAACCGGGACCACGCCCGGCTGAGAGCACCAGGAGAACGCGCCTTCGCACAGTTGAAGTCCTGGCGGCTACTACGGCGCGCCAGGTGCTCCACTCGCCGTATCGGGACCATCGTCCAGGCCGTCCACACGCTGCTGACCTGGAGCTATTCAAGATGAAAGAGGCTCACTGAAACCCTGAAGCTGACCGCTGACTTCTGCGTCGCCAGACCAGACCCCCTCGCGTCGGCGGCCGCCCGCAACTGCCACAGACCCCACGACTGGTTCCGGCCCCTCTCGCGCGGCCAGGACCTCAACTGCCTGCGGCCGACTGCCGACCAAGGTCGGTCACCCGAGCGCTACACGCTTTCGAACACACCGAGGGGGTGGCCGATCGCGGTAACCGTTCGGCCACCCCTTCAGGCGGTGCTCAGTGTTCCTCGGGCCGGATTTTGATCAGGTCGGTGGGATCGGTGTTGGCCCCGCACACCACGACGCAGACCTTCTCACCGTTGGCCGGCCGGTAGCTGCGGCTCGGGCCTTTCGGCCGGCCCTGCAGCTCACGGTCGACGGGCTGGTCCGGGGAGGTGAGGGCGGCCAGCGCGGTCGCGGCTCCGTGTTCGACGGCCACCTTGCGGTGATCCCACAGTGCCTGCCGGGCCCGGACGATCTCCTCGTCCCGTACCAGCACGGAGTACACGCCGTCCTGCTGGGCGGCGTGCAGCGCCATGGCGGAGGTTCGGCGGGCGCCGAGGGAGTCGGCGGCGATGGAGTCGACGGTGACGTCGACGGGGCGGCCGGCCTGCAGGGCGGCGTTCAGTGCGCGGCAGTTCTGGGGCTCCACGGCGACAGTGCGGATGCCGTGGTGCTGTGCGGCGGTGGCCACTCCGGTGAACAGGCCGCCGCCGCCGACCGCGACGACGACGGTGTCCAGGCCGGGGATCTGCCGGTGGATTTCCTCGAGCAGGGTGCCGGCTCCGGCGGCGATCAGCGGGTGGTCGTAGGCGTGGGAGGCGAGCGCGCCGGTGGTGGCGGCGAAGTCCTCGCATGCGGCCAGGGCCTCGGCGTACTCCGTGCCGGTCAGACGGACGTCCGCGCCGAGGCCGCGGAGCTTGGCGACCTTCACCGCCGGGGCCGTGGTGGGCAGGAAGACGGTGGCTTTCACGCCCTGCTGCTGGGCGGCCCAGGCGCAGGCCAGGCCTGCGTTGCCGCCGGAGGCGATCGTCACGCCGGCGTCGGGGAGGGTGCCGGCGTCGCGGTGGGCCTGGATGAAGTTCTGCGCGCCGCGGGCCTTGAAGGATCCGGTGTGCTGCATGAACTCCAGCGCGATCCATACCTGGCAGGGTTGTTCGGGCCTTTCGTCCAGGGGGTCGCGGTGGCCGGTGCGGATGGCGCCGGGGTCGAGGGGTGCGAGGGTGACGGGGCGGGTGCGGTCGGCGATGCGGTCGGTGGCGGCCTTGATGTCGCCGTGCGTGAGCTGGTGCACGGTGTTGCTCCTGCGGTGGGGTTATGACCAGGTGATGAGCTGGCCGGTGGTGGTCAGGCCGAGGAAGAACGCGAAGGCGATCCGGCGGCCGCCCGGGTTCGGCTCGACGGCGTGGAAGTTCGCCGGATTGAACAGCAGTCCGTCACCGAGTTCGGGTGTCAGGCTCACTTGCTGGCAGTGCCCGACTGCTGCGGGCCGGTAGCCGTAGGCGTCGCGGTGCTGTTCGTCGTCCGGCTGCCAGCGGTGACGCCACACCGTGGTCGCCCCGTCTTCCGCGGGGACCGTCACCCAGACGTTGAAGGCGAGTTGGGCGACGATGTCCTGGTCGAACAGGCCGGTGGGGAACTCGCGGTTGATGTCGTCGTAGTGGATCAGCGCTCCCGCGTTGATCTCCCTGAGCGTGCCGCCGAAGACCGCCCGGCCGTCGATCGTGGCCGGGACGAGGGCAGCGCCCCAGGCGGAGCCGAGCCGGGCCATCGCCACGGAGACCGGGTCCGGTCGTAACCCGGCCCGGTGCCAGGCGGCGCGGGCGGCCTCCGCGGCCCGCCAGTACCGTCCGGCGTCCAGCCGGCCGTCGGGGTCGCGGTAGTCGTTGAGTGCTGGGCCGAACCGCACGATCGGGGTGGGCACTCGGGTGGGGTCGTAGTCGGCGGTGGGCAGCCGGTCCAGTGCGTTGAGCGCGGCGCGGCAGGTGGGGGTGTCGAGGAAGGAGGGGACGCGGGCGGCGGCGAGGGTGCCGGCCGCGAGGTTGGCCAGGTGCCGGTCGGTGAAGGCCTCGGTGTCCAGCGCGGTGAAGAGGGGGTCCAGGGTCGTGACAGCGGGCATGTCGCCTCCGTGAGGAGCGGTGGAGCCTAGCGTATCGATACGCTGTACCGTACGCTGACCCGCATGCCCAGGCAATCCGCTTCCCTGAACCGCGCGACACCCGAACGCATCGCAGAAACCGCCCTGTTGATCGTGGACCGGGACGGACCCGCCGCACTCACTCTCCGCACCCTCGCGGCTGCCCTGGACATCTCCCTCGCCTCGCTCCAACGCCGCTGCACCGACATCGCCGGACTGCTGGACCTGGTCACCGACCACCTCGCCGCACAACTGCCCGACATCCCCTCCGGCACCGACTGGGCCACCGCCACCGAGCGCCGCTTCACCGCCCTGTACGAGCTGCTGACCGCCCATCCCGGCCTGGTCGCCCTGCGAGGCAGCCGCCCCTGGCTCAGCCCACGGCTCCTGGCACGCCTGGTCGAGCCGCAGCTCGCCGACTCCATCGCGGCCGGCATGACCCCCGAGGACGCCACCGTCACCTACCGGCGGATGTACCTGCTCACCCTCGGCAGCGCCAGCTTCGTCGACCACCGCGACCCCAAAGCCGCCCAGACCTCCACCCGCCAGGCCCTGGCAGCCCTCGACCCCGAGGAATTCCCCGTCCTGACCGGACACCTCGCCGCGATCCTGCCCGCCACCGTCGACCACGGCGTCTTCTACGGCGCACTACGCCAGCTCGTCCACGCCGCCGACCCGGCGCGCGTCGAAGTGAACCAGGGTGACGGCGACCGCTGAGGCCATGCCCGCGGCGAAGCCAGCCCCAGCTCCGCGAACGCCGCCTTCCGCTCACCTGCTCCCATCCTCAGCCAGACCGGGCCCGCCTGGCGGGGTACCGAATCAGTCCGGGTGAAACCGTGCCGATGTCGCCCGTCCTGAAGCACTGCTGTGCTGGATGATGGTCGGGCATTGGCCCGAGGCGGGCCACGTTCCGACCGCCGCCCGATCCGGCGCACTGGAACGCAAGGAGCGTGGCATTGCACCGGCCTGCACCATCGAGATCACACCCAGCAGATCGTCAGTGTTCATCGGCGTGCCGGGATCGGGCCGAGGCACGTCGGGAAGGCACTGCCGTGAGCCGCCACTCCTCGTGGGAATCCCGCAAACTCCGCTACTGGGCCGAGTGCAGTGGGCAGTCCCGCCGCGCCGGCCTACCCGCCAGCCACCCCGCCCCGGCGGCCTCGCCTGCGCAGGCGAGGCTCGAAAGCTACGTTCTCGAGCAACTCGGCACGTCCCCTGATCTGTGTGCGCACCCCTTCGGCATCTCCTCGCTGACGAGCTCCAGCACCTGCCTCACCCTGCACCTCGACACCTATGTCGGCCGGGAGCGGCACTCCTTCCCCGAGCACTGTCTGAGCCGTCTGCTGCCCGCGGCCCCTGCACCGGGCAGTGGCGACGAGTTGCCCGGGATCCCCGGCCTGCGAGTCAGGGGCATCGAGGACTGCGGCCGGCAACTGCTCCTGCACTCGCTGGACAGCCTCGGGCGAGCAGCGAGTCTCGTTCTGGCTCTTCCCGGCGGGCTGTCGGAAGGCTGGGAGGAAATCGAGCGCCGGCACCGGCACTGGTGCGAAGGCAACGGCCTGCGCCCGCTCTGGACGACCCCAGGGCTCGGTCCCGTGGAATCCGCCTGCCTCAACGCCTTTCCCAGTCTCGAACGCTCGCGAGAGAGGCGGGCCGCGGTGGGAAGCGCCCTGCTACGCCGTATCGCTCTCTTCCACACCGTCACAGCCTTCTACCGCGTCCAGTGCTGGGACGACGGCGACACCTGGAAGATCGACGCCCACACCGCCCACCCGCGTGCCCGCTGGCACGACCAGCTCCTGCAGCGGCTGTGCCACCCGCGATGGGGCCTACCGGTGAACGTGTCCGACCGGTTCTGCCACTGCGCCGAACCGTACGCCCCCTATCAGTGGGGGCACACCTGCTCCTTCTACTTCGCCGGCCACACCACCGAGCAGGACGACCCGATCTATCTGCGCGTCCACGCGAGCCCTGAAGGACGCGACTACGACCGGCAGATCAAAACACTGCGCCGGACCGGAGCACCTGCAGGCTGGATGTCCCGAGCGTTTCCCCGGCACGCGATCCAGCACCACGATCAGCACTATCAAGCACAACAACTGCGGTAGCGACACGTTCGCTCACCGCCTGAGGAAAGGCCGCCCATGCCTGGACCGGACCTGCCGCCAGCAGCGGAACCCATGACGCCGGAAGCGCTGCTCAGCAGGTGGCCCACCAGCGTGCAGAAGGTGGAACTCCTCAACGGCGTGCTCATCTTCGCCGGCGACTTCGACGAGCGTGACCTGGACACTGCAAGGCGTACCTACCCGGGCCGCCGCCCGGTACTGAACGTCGACGGCGGCCTGGAAGTGCATCCGGCCGGAGCGGGTGATCCGACGCCCCTGCTCGCGTAGGGGCTGATCCCCGTCCCGCACGGCACATGTCGTATCTTCCTTCTCCCTCTGTGAGAGACGGCCAGCTGTTGCACATGCGGCCTCCCGAGCCGCGACCAGAGCCTGTCGCGCGGGTTCAGCCCCGCTCGGCTTGCCGCTCACGTGATCACCGCCCGGGCCGTCTCGCCGTCCAGCGGGTGCGCGGCCAGCTCGGTCAGCCGGGCCGCCTCCGAGCGTCACGCCTGACACCGGACGGCACCGGCGAAACGGCCGGGGCGTATGTGGTGATTGCCGCGGCCCGGCTAGGCGATACTGGCCCTATGGCCGTCATGTCTCCCCGCTCGCCCGTCCCCGACGCCGCCCAGGTGCTGCGAGCCCGGTACGCGCACCGGCTGCCGGCCCGCCTGGAGAACCTGACCGGCCCCGTCCACGGCACCGTCGACCTGCCGTTGCACGTCGTCTGGTCCGGGCGCCGCTCCTACGATATGACCGGCCTCAAGTCCAGGATCAGCCTGTACCGCACCGTCCTGGCCGAAGGACAGCGCCAGGACCTCGAGGCCTTTCTCAACCGGGATCTCCTGATCAGCCAGTGGCCCATCCTGCGCACCCTGATCAGCCGCTTCGTCCGCGACGCGTGGGAGGACGCCTTCCCCGAGCTGGCCCATGCGAAGGCCCCGTGAACCTGACCCACCTGCACCGCCGCCTGCTCGCCGACGTTCTCGCCATCGGCACCCCGTACCCGCTGGTCATCACCGGCGGGTACGCCGTACAGGCCCACGGCCTGGTCGACCGGCTCTCCCAGGACCTGGACGTCGCCACCGAGAACCCCGCCCCGATGGACCAGATCATCCGCACCGTCCACGCAGGCCTCACCGACCGCGGCTGGACGGTCCACGAGATCGAGACCGACCCGCTCTCCGGCCGCCTCATCGTCACCGACCCCGCCACCGGCGAGGACTGCGAGGTCGACATCCTCAAAGAAGCCTTCTGGGCCCCGCCCACCGCCACCGAACACGGCCCCGTCCTCGCCCTCGACGACGTGATCGGCACCACGGTCCGGGCCCTGGCCGAGCGAGGCGCGGTCCGCGACCTCATCGACGTCCACGCCGCATCCCGTCACCGCACCACCGCCGACCTGGAGGGACTCGGCCGCCGCCACGCCCGCACCGAGTTCAGCCTCAGCGACCTGCGCGACCGCCTCGCCGGCTCGGAATGGTGGGACGACGCCGACTACACCGGCTACGGCCTCAACACTCACCAGATCGCGGACCTGCGCCACTGGGCCCTCGCGTGGGCGAGCGATCTCGACACCCGCCTGCATGCCGAGGAAGACCCCGACAACTGACCCTCGCACACCGGCACTTGACTCACCGCGGAGCACGGCACGTCGTTCCGGTCGCCGCGAAGGCATCCGCACTCTCTTCGTAGCGGACCGCGAGAGGTTGATCGGCCAGAACCATCATGTATCCGGCCATCAAAGCAGATGGCGACTGGTGTGCACGTAGCCTCCGATATCTTCTCGTCGACGGACTGTACGTGGGGAGGCTTCGTGACTGAGCAGGTCAGGCGATTCGTCGTGCCAGTGCATGTGGAGTTCTACGGATGGGCGCTTCAAGACTGGGATGACGATTATGTTCCCGACATTTTCCCGGTTGGATTTGATGCCGGTGAGTTCCTTGTGCCCCGTCCGGGACGCTTGGATTTCACGAGTGCCGGCCACACCCACAGGGCCGATGTCACTGTCGAGGAGTGGGATGCAGAGCCTTCTATTCCAAGTTCCCCGGCCGCGTCCGGTGACTGGGATGAGGTTGCCGAGGCTACGATCCGGTGCGTATCCGGAAAGCTGCGGGCTTGGAGCATGGGTGGTCCGATGACCGATGACATGGAAATTGAGTTGTCGAGGAAGCCTGTCACCTGGGCGGTGAGGGCGATGTGCGCGGGACGCAAGGAAGTGGCGGAACTTGCGCAGCACAGCGTTCCGCACGACGTCGAACAGTACGTCATCCAATTCTGGCCAGCGGCGCCCTAGAGCACCTGGCAAGGTTCGTGCGGGCCAGCTCTGTTGCATTCGTGGGGCTGGCCCGCACTATTCGCGATCCCTCTACGAGGTGATCTTGACCATGAACCCGTCGTCAGGGCCGTCGATGATGCGGTTCAAGGTGTAGTACTGGATGAGCAGGTTGCCGGCGGCCCCGTTGTCGTCCTTCGACACTGGCCGGACGCTGAAGTTGAGCGGGTCCTGACGTGGGTTGTACACGGATCCGGCCGCACCCTCGTAGGTGGACGCGAAGGGGAACTCATCGCATTCCTTCTTCCCTCCCTGCGAGTAATTCCGCCCCCAGTACTTGGTGCAGTTGTACACCGCTCGGTTGCGGTTCTTTTCACGCCGCTTGGCATCCCAGTAGAGCCGGGTAAGAGGAGCATCGGGTGTCTCCCCAGGCAGCTTCTTCGTGTTGAACGGAGGTCTGGTCTGACCCGGCTTTGTGTAAGCCGTCTTGATGTGGGCGGCCACTTCGTGTTCGGGAGCGGTGCTGGCCGTTCTGTAATTCAACGACGTCAGCACGCTAAATACGGCAGCGCCGGACGACTTCGGCAAGTAGGTCGCCTGGTCCCAGCGGGGTGGCAGCATGAAAATGTTGCCGCCGGCGCCAGGGCTGATGACCCAGTCGGGCGGGGCTGCCAGCTTGATGTTGGGCTGGTAGACCGCCGCGATCATCCGAGTCTTGCTGCCCAGGGTCCCCGCCTGCCCGAAAGGAGCATTGAGTGTCTGGCGGTTCGGCCGCGCACCCAGCAGCTGCTGCCACGTCTGCGCTTTGGGGAAACGGTCACCCCCTCTGGCGATCCGGACCCGGGACGGCCAGGTCCTGGGTATCGACGCGTTGGTGGTGATGCCCAGCCCCCGCGCATTGTTGACACCCGCAGCCACGAAATCGGCGTAATAGTACGTGGCGGTCATGGTTCGGCTGTCCTTGGGGATGGTGCCGACCACGTACACGGTGAACCGACTGGTCCCTGCTGGTTCCCCGTCGACGATCCATACCTGGTTGAACGTCTGGCCTGAGCAGACGGCATATCGGGACTTGACGTAGAACGCCGAGGCGCCCAGATGGCTGATGCATTCCTGCAGCCCCATGCTGTGGGAAGGCTCCGGGAGGGACACGGCGGATGATCTCCCCCGCCCGGTCGCTTCCGGTCGTGCAGAGTCCACTTTTGCTCGGGGCGCGAAGGACCGTGCCTTGCCGATCGTCTCGCGCGGAAGAACCGGAAGTGCCGACTCCTCATTCTGTAGACCATGAAGGCGTCGCATTCCACCGGGGCCCTGGAGCTGGTAGAGCGTCAGGGGTGCAGCCCCGATGGGCTGGACGTACGTTTCCAATTGCTGGGTGTGCCGGCCGTCGTCTGCCCGTGCAGAAGACAGAGGGACAAGCAGCGACAGAGCCGCCGCGACTGACAGGCCCGCCGCCATACGGCGTTTCGAGCCTAGGGAAAACCGTCTCACGCCAAAGCCCCCGCTTCGCAGAGATCCAGATATTGCCTGGTCGAGGCAAGGACTACCTTTGCAAGGGCGGTCAAAGCAACACTCAAAGATCCGAACTGGCCTGTTTTATAACGGAGTTTGGCTGAAGCGCACATCCGTGCAGCTCACTGAACCTCTTTCATTCTGAGTATTAGCAGGTCAAGAGAATGCGCGCGCCGCTCGCAGAGTTCATCCGCGAGTTCATCGTCTCCGGCACCCGCGAGGGCCTGGCCGACGTCCGCGCCCGCGGCAAGGTCGGCGGCCGGCCCACCGTCGTCAACCCCGACATCGTGCGAGCCGCCCGCGATATGCTCCCCGACCCGGACCACTCGATCACCTTGATCGCCAAGCTCCCTCGGGGTGAGCCTCCACACCCTCGGTCGGCCGAGGCCTCCAGGACCAACCAGGTAACCCCTCGGCCCCGAACGCTGGCGCACCCTGGTCGCCGCCCGGCGTGAATACCTTGGAACCGCGAGTTGATCCGGCGAACCACGGAGGTCCCGACCACCGAGGCGGGCTTGCAGGGTCATTCCCAAATTTGGGAACGACCGCCGATAGGCGTCCCGTCCACGGCGTCGCCACCGAGGCGGTGCGGCACATAGGCACGCTCTTCCGGATGCCGCTGGAGCCGGGCCAGCACCCAGGCCATGTCGGCGTCCATGCCCGGCCCGAAGCCCGCCCCCAGACGTCGAGCGTGCCAAGTCGTACGTGGTGTCAGGACCCAGCGCCAGAAGCGGACGCGCTTCCTCGTGCCTGCCGTACTCGTTCGGAGGGGCGTTCTGGCATCCGGCGAGGGGGTGCTCGGACTGGGAGGTTGAGCGTTGATCACGACGCGAGTTTCGCGGGACCAGGGCTTATCGCGGGGAAGGACGCGCCCCATCACCACAACGAGCGGGATGGCGCAACACCGGGTTGACGAGTCCAGCGACAGACGCGCCCCGGAAGCCGATGGAACCGGCACGAGGGCAGGCGTACCGTCGACGGCGCATCTTTTGCGGCGTTCGTGCAGTTTTTGAAGGCATGGAGAACACAAGTCACCTCGCCGATCTGGCCCGCTGCATCGAAGAACACAACGACAGGTCGCGGAGGGCCCGGACCTTGTTGGCCCAGGTCCAGGAAGCGAACCAGAGGATCGGCAGCCTCGTCACGGCAGCTCTGAAAGCCGGTAGCTCGTGGCCGGAACTCGGGCGTCTGCTGGCAGCTGTCGATGACGCCCCGCATCCTTCAAGCCTCACGGTGGCCCAGTCACCCGAGCAGGCGTCCCCTCCCGCAGGACAGGCGACCACTGCCCGTGAGCCGTACGTCCCTGCGCAGGGCAGGAAGACCAGCCCGCCGCAGCATCATGAGGTCCAGCCGGAAGACGTGCCGGCCCTTCTGCTTCGCGCACATGACGTTGTGTCTGCCACGCCGGAGAAGGAGATGGCTTCACGTGACCTGGCCGTCGCACTGGCACACAACGCGAACACCATCGGCCCTGATCTGTGTGCACCGCTGCGGGAAGTAAGAGTGGTACGACCCAACAGCGGCAAGATCACCGCCCGCTACGGTGGAACAACCGGCAGCCACCTCCCCGGCTTCACCGCCGTTTACCTGGAAAAGACCATCGCCGCCTACCGCGCCCGGGCGGCATCCAGTGCACCCGCCACCTGAACGGGGGCTGTCTCACCACCGGAGAATCTCCGATTCGATCTCAAAGAACTCCGGGGCTCCCCGCATCCCTGCTCAGCTCGAAAGCAGCACCACGTGAGCGACCTGACCCTCTTCACCGACACCGACCCGGCTGCCCCTGTGCCGCCCGCACCGGCCCCGGCGGATACAACTGCGTCCGTCGTGCACGGCGCCGTCATCATCAGCGCGGTGGAGACCGCGTGGCGGGAGATTCGGTGCCGTTTCGACGGCGTCCCTGACATCTCCGTCACCGTCCCGCCGACCGTCACGGCCCAGGACCCGACGAAGTGCACCGCGCTGCGCACCGGCCGGCGCTTTGAGCGCGACGGGCACCTCACCATGGAACTCCAGGTCTCTTCTGCCACCCTCGGCCTCGGCGGACGCCCGATGATGGAGGGGCTGCTGCACCACGCCGCGCACGGCCTGGCCCTCACCAGAGGCATCACCGAGGTCAGCGGAGGAGACCGGCGCTGGCACAACAAGAAGTACGGCCGCCTCGCCCAAGAGGTCGGGCTCACCCCACCTGCGCGCTCGGACCGCTTCGTCGGCCGCGCCTACTGCCCCCTTACCGACAACGAAGCCGCACGGTGGGCCGAGATCATCACTGCCCTCGACGCCGCAGCTGCCGTCCAGCTCGAAGCCACCGTCCGAGCAGTCGAAGCCCCGCGCGGCGGCCGGTCCGGCGCCCGGTTCGCGATCGTCTGCGACTGCATTCCACCCAGGCGTCAGCAGGTCACTCCCTACTTCTTCGAGCAGGGCCCGCTCCTGTGCGGGCTGTGCCTGGCCAAGTTCCGGCCGGCCGACGCGGTACTGCCCCACCAGGCAACAGGCAGCGACTCGTGATCCCTCGGACTGGCAGCCACTGGTGCGCGTCGCGTACGGCGGCGGTCACCACCACCAGGATGATCAGCTTGCGTTCGGGTTCTTGCCCACCAGCGCGGTCAGCAGCTCGACGATCTGTGCCTGATTCTGGTCCATCTTCGCTTCGAGGGCATCGAAGCGGCCGTTGACCTTGGCAAACCCGTCCCGCACCTCACGGCGCAACGCCGCCTGGCCCTCGATGACCGGCCTCTCCTCATCCACGCCGCGGTCAGGGCGTCAGGTCCAGGACCCGGACCGGCTCGCCGACCCACCGTTCGGGAGCCGTGGTGGCGATGATCGCGCCGTCGGGGCGGTCCGGGGTCGGCTGTGCGACGTACTGGGCGTGCGCGGCGGCCCACGTGTCCTGCTGTGCCACGGCCAGGACGGCGGGCAGGTCCAGGTCCAGGACAGTGATGCCGGGCAGAGCGGCCAGGTGCTCGGCCGTGCCGGGTCGCGCGCGGTCGGCTTCGACGAGAGCGCAGGCCGGGGCGTATAGGTACCAGCCGGCCTGGGCGTGCGCGCGGTGGATCAGCCGGGAGGCGAGGACGTTGCCCCGGCCAGCAGCGGCCATCGCGGTGTCGTCCAGGACGATGTGCATGGCGTCGCTCACCGGGCGGCCGCCTGGGCCAGACGGCGGTCCAGCTCGTGGTCGAGGTCCTGCTCTTCGGCAGGGCTGGGCGCGTAGCCGGTCCACGCCTTCAGCGCAGCGCGGGCCTGCTCTGCCTGCTCGGCCCGCTCGGCCGGGGTGAGCAGGCTCTCGGCGAGGCGGGCCAGATAGGCGCGCAGCGACAGGCCCTCGGCAGCCGCCAGAGCGGCGAGCCGGTCCCGGGCTTCCTCGGGGATACGGACGTTGGCGTCAGACATCATCGTGCTCCTCTCCACCCCTCCAGGGTACGGGTACGTACCCGTAATCGTGTATGCCTCGGTCACCGGCGCCTGCTTCCTCCCCTCGATCTCCGGGAGCTTCTGGTGGTTCGGGAAACTGCGCGCCTTTCCAGATGGCGGGTCGGCACACTGACCCGGCGGCGCGGAGGACCTGGGCCGCGAGGGGCTGGGCTTCCTCGAGTCGGCCGACGGCCGCGCGGACCCGGGCAAGGCGGCACCGCTGTTCTGCCCTCTCAGCCATTCTTGCGCTTCGTCCGCGGCTGTCGAGTGACGAGGGCCGAGAGGGCCGGACTACCCGGCCTGTGTACGGCGTGCCGTCACCGGACTGCCGCGGCCCGGCGGCGCAGTGGCTAGTACCTCAGCCCCACAGCTTGCGGGTGAAGTTCTTCGCCCACTCCACTCGCTCGTGGTGCGGGCCGTGGGGCGTGCACGGGGAGTTCGGGCCGGCCTGGCATTTCGGACAGCTGACCTCCTCCGCATGCCAGGCCCGTGCCGCCGACCCTGCGGTCTCTTGCGGTTCCCGCCCTGCCCTGCGCGACCGAGGAGGCCGGGTATTGGCCGGGGCAGGCTGCGAGGCCTGGTGCTGGCGTTCCTCAAGGGCGCCCTCCTGCCTCTCACCGGGGCCCATGCGGTCGTCGCTCTGCAGGACACGGCGCAGGCGTTCATCGTGGGGAAGCTGTCGCTTCTCGCTGGGGCCGACGCGATCGTCGTTGTCGCACAGCTTGCCCGGTCCGGCGTGGCATCGCGGGCACACCATTCGGTACCAGTCGCCGCGTGGCACCTGGTGGTGCAGCCGGGCCGCGATCTTCTTCTTCGCTCCCTGCGCCTGGCCCTCCCGGCCGACCTTCGGCCGCCGCTCCCGGAGGGGACGTGTGGGGCTGACTTCAGGCTCGCACGCCTCCGGGGCCGGCTGCATCGGCCCGGCAGGGGCCCCGACCTGATGCCCAGCCTCCTTTTGCTGCTGGGCCGTCTTTTGCGCGGCTTTCCGCTCGTCCACGATCAGCTGCAGCCGCTCCACGTGGCCATCCTTGCGCGGCTTCCCGCTACTGGGCCCCTCGACCAGCACACAGTGCTTGCCCTGCTCCGCGTTGCAGCGCGGACAGCTCCGCTGGATCCAGTACCGCCGCGCCACGTGCAGCTGCTCCTGCGGCCCCAGCGCCACCCGCTTCCTCCAGACCTCCACACGCCGCGCTTCACCACCCTTCAGCAGCTCTCCGGCCGACGCCGCGGACCGTAGGAGCTCCTCCACAAGAGGGCGCAGGCCGGACGTGTACGCGTCGTACCCGCGAAGACGATTCAGGGCGCTGCGGACGCGAGCTGCAGCCCTTCGTGCTTCCCTTTCAGTGTCAGCCTCCGCTTCGACCGCGTCCCGCGTGAGGTCGTCCAGGCTCTCGAAGTACTTGACCGCCCGCTCGTAGACGGCGGACTCGACGTCCGTGCGGTCCCCCGCTGCCGTCGCGTTGACGCGAATCAGAAGCCTGCGCACCCGCCCAGGCCTCTGCTCAGCCACCGCCCTCTTCAAATTGTCGAACAGCTTGCGGCGCTCCACGTCCTGCTCAACCAGCCAGATCCCCGCGTGACGAACCGCAGCCTCAAGCTGCTCCCGGAACTCCCCCTCCACACCGGCCAGATCCTCGATCTCCCCGCACACCTGCTTCACCAAAGGCACGGACTCGATCCGCCGCGCATACACAAGCCGACGCAGCAGCGCTTGGCCGCGCGCCGTCGGCTCCGGCACCTTCCTCGCCTTACCGGGCGACCACAACGATGGACGCGGCACGCTACGGGCCTGAACGATCTTCTCGACCGCCGGCGTCGACAACCCGCGCTCCGTCAACTCGCACTCGTCCAGTGCGAACCATTCGATCGGCCTGGCGAACGCCTCGGTCCCGATCCTCACGTGGCGCGCGGTGCCCACGCTGTCCAGGCGGATCCGATGTACGTACCAGCGGCGGATCAGTGTGTCGCGGTCGACCGGCACCGTCGTCCCGAGGACCGGCTCCACACCGTCGTCCCACACGGGTGCCACCGCCTGGTCCAGGTGCACTCGAAGGGCACCGTGTTGCCAGCAGACGTCGACGACGGAGCCGAGCGGTACCCCATTGGGGCGGGTGTACTCGAAGGTGGCATGTTCTCCGCGGTCGGTGAGCCAGGCCGCGGCCGCCGCCTTCACGTACAGGTGGTCCGCACTGTTCACGCCGCGGGCACGGCGGCCGCACACGTGCGGCAGTCCGTCCGGATCTGCGTGATGGGCGAAGTGACAGACCCGATCCGTGTAGAGCTTCGTGGTCAGCTGGCCGCCGCAGCCACCGAGCAGGGAGCCGCACCAGAAAGTGTCGCCGTCGTAGTGGTGGCGGAAGGCGTCCAGCTCGATGGCCTCCATCGGCAGCATCAGCGGCTCATCCGAGTCCGCGCTGCCAAGGACCGCCGTCTGGATCTGTCGCCTGTCTACGCGCACGAAATCCCCCATCTATCCGTCCAACTCATCGTGTCACCAGCGGAGTTCACCAGCCAGATCGCCTTCCCGTGCCCCTCAAGCCGTACGCCCCAGCCGTGGCTCGGCCGCCGCTGCACCGATCACGCTGTCGGGGTGCTGCCCCTTCCGGGCCACGCGTTCCGCTCGTGCCTGGCGCAGGGCCGCGGAGTGGGAGACATCGGCTTCGCGGCGGCACTGTATGCGGGCCGCCGCGATCGGGGCAGACGCGTCCTCGCACACGGTCTCCGGCTGGCGTCGCTCAATCCACGCCCGAGATAGCTACGGCTCCGCGGGTCAGTCGGCGGGCCGTAGGAAGCGCCCGCCCGATTCACACCTCAGAAGTGCCTCAAGCGCACAGCCCCTCGCGCTGCCCTATGCACGATGGGCTGGTATGAAGCTCACTGAATGGGTCCCCTTCGCCACCGCAGCAGCGACTTTGCTGGCCGCTCTGGTCGCCTACGCGGCTGCCCGGCGCACGGCGCGCACCACATGGCGGTCCAGGACGCTTGAGTGGCGGTACATCTCACTCACCAACTTCTTCGACGCCGCCATGCTCTTCCACAGCCTCAAAGAGAAGCCGCACACCCGCGACAACTGCGGGACCGATCTTCACTCAACCTGGCGCCGCCTCGACCTGACCGGGCCGGCACCTCTGGTGAACCAGGCGCGCCCGCTGTACCAGGCTGCAAGCGACCTGTTCGACAACGGACACCCTCTGCGCGCCTGGAATGGGCTCACGGAGCGCGCGTATCAGGAGTACATGGAACTGTCGAAGCTCATCGACTCCGAAGAACGCATGGGCCGCGACGGGCAGCATCTCCTGCCCGACTACCACGCCGCACGGTCGGCGTACGAGGGCCTGCGCGAGGCGGTGTCCCCCGGGTCGGCGGCTGACTGGGGGAAGGTCATGGTATTGCCCGCGATGGCGCGGGTTCTTCGGCTGGTAGAGACTCACTGTGCCGCCCCACAGTGACGCCGCGAGGTCGTGCGGCTGACGGCGTGTTCCCGCGATGCCGATCCGCGCGGCGTAATAGGCCTTCCCGTTCCGTATGGAGCGGTGGACTGTGATGTACCTGTCGCTGTCGATCACCCCGGCAAGGTAAGCGAGGTCCAGGTCACGCATGCGCCCGCTCTTTCGGGTAGTCGCGGACCTGTAGCTCGGCTGGGAACCGGTCAATCTGCTTGTGTTCCTTGCCCCAACAAGATCCGAGCTGCTTGACGAATGGGACACAGCCAACCTCGTGGGATCGGCGTACCACGTCCACGGCCCATGCCAACTCCATGGGCCGGGCACCCGGTCCCGACTCGCCGCCGACGATCACCCAGTCGATCCCTGTCAGCTCCAGCCCGTCCAGAGGCCCCAGCAGTGGCTCGCACGACAGGAACTTCACCGCCGCGGGCACCTGCCGCAGGTCGTCGACACGCGGCAGTTCCTTCGTTCTCTCCACGGACACGCCCATCCACAGATTCGCTGGCCACTCCAGCCGGTGTCGGCGACCTGCCGCAGACGCCGCGCCCGTTTGGTAAGCACCTGATAGGTGTGCTGTGGAGTTTCTGCGATCACGTCGAAAACGCGGCGCACGTAGTCGAGCGGCACTCGAGCGTGGAACAAGTCGCTCATGGAGTTCACGAACACGGTGCGCGGGCTCTTCCACCCGTACGGCACACGCAAGGCGTCCGGGTGCAGTGTCAGCCCGAACCCTGGCCCGGAAGTGCGCGGGTCACCGTCGGCCTGGTACTTAGGTGATCCCATCGCCTTCAGCCGCTTCGCCAGCGTCAGCGCGTAGCAGTTGTCACAGCCCTTGGAGACGCGGTCGCAGCCGGTCGTCGGGTTCCAAGTCACCTCGGTCCACTCGATCGAACTGCGGTCGCTCACCGGTCTCCTCCAACCCTCACATACGCGGCCTCGCCCCCGAAGGCAGCCGCAGCGCGCTGCCTAACGATGCCTTCTGGACCGGGACACCGCCCCAGTAACGCCGGTATCTGCGCGCCCTTGGTTGTCTCTCGTAACCTCACGTCTCCAACCTCCGTTCAGGAACCTAGCCGTTGTGATCGATCACGGTCGATATGACCGCCGCTCTTCCAGCCGTCTTCTCTGAGTACCTGCGGAAACCGGCTGACCGTCACGCTGTCTGCTCCAGGTTCTGCGGCTCCGACTGGCGCCTGGCCTTCTCGATACGAGCCCGGCGTAGCGCGGCGGCCTCGGTTGCCGCGGCACGACGGCGGCGTTGGATGCGGGCCGCCTCGATCGGGGTCGGCGCATCGTCCGGAACGGCGTTGGTCTCGGGGAACGCCCTCCGGCTGAGCTCGCGCATCGCGGCGGTTTGCCGCTCCACCGCCTCCGCGATGGCCGGGTCCACCCGGTGCGACGGTGCTGCCTCGTGGTGCGCGGCAAGCGCACGGCGGTAGCCGTCCGAGGCGGTCTCCCGGGTACGCACCGGCCCGGTGGGCACGGTCGCAGGCACCGAATCGGAGTCGGTCGGCTCGGGCACCGGCACCGTGCCGGGCGCAAGGACTCGCAGGGCGCGGACGACCGTGCGGCCGGCCGACGCGTTCGCGGGTCTGCTCCAGCCGGGTCTTCGTCGCCCAGGCCCACGACTCCGGGCACACAGTGAGCTGGCCGGTGTCGGCGTCGTAGCCAATCGCGGCGACGTGCTCGGCCAGCTCGGGGGCGATGGCAGCCCAGCGCCCGCGCAGCGTCGCGCCGGCGGCCGGGAGCTCCCAGGCCCGCTCGGCCACCAGCTCACCGATCGCGGCGCCAAGCCCCATCGGCTCGCGCCCGCCACGCCGGACCACCTGGGTCGTGCGCGGCTTCGGCTGCGCCGTACGCCCACCGCCGTTCTTCTGCGCCGCCACCTTTTGCAGCGCGCGGTGCGACGCGGGCCAGGTCGACTCCGCTGAGCTGCGGGTTCTCGGTCATCACGCCACCTCCCCGGCCAGCTCCTGGACGCGGTGGACACCGCAGACGCTGCGGGACGGCAGAGGCTTGCGGCCGCACGGCACGGTTCCGTCCTGGCCCGAGCAGGTCTCCTGCTCGGCCGGTGCGGCGGCAAGCGTGGGCACGACGGCGGCGCCCAGTGCAGTGAGGTCGTCTGCGCGAATGTCCGAAGTCCTGTGCACGAGCGGCACCCGGGGGCGTGTCGGTCTACGAAATGCATCAGTTGGGATAGACGAATCCGCCCGTGCGGTCATGTGCGTTGGGCATGATGGAGCGGGATGACCGTTTCGGGGGAAGGGTGCGAGACGCATGGTGATCGAGGCCGGAGTGGTGGCCGGGTATGTGATCGCGTGGACGGTGCGCAAGGCCCGCCGAGCGGCTGGCCGTTTGGATGCCGAGGTCGATACGGTCATCGATGCGGGGCTGGACAAGCTGCACACGGCGGTGGCCGCTAAGCTCGGCGCGCACCCTGTCCTGGATGATCTGGCCGAAGAGGCCGCCACCGAGGAGGGGCTGGTCAGCGAGCTGACCCGTCAGCAGGTGGAGCTGGCGGTCACAGCCGCGGCGCGCAAGGACGACATCTTCGGCCGCGAGGTCACCGAGCTGGTGGCCCAGCTGCAGACTGCGGAGAAGACCAGCGGCATCACGGTGGTGACCGCCGCCGGGTCGGCGGTGTTCATCGGGGACGCCCATGCCGAGGCCTGCGGGGACGGGATCGCTTTCGGACAGATCGCCGGGGACGTGCACGTGGACCGCGGTGCTACGGGCGGGCAGCGGCCGGGCCCTTCCGAGCCGGGCCGGTCGCGCCCCTGACCGCACCCGGCATAACCGGTGGCATAGCCGCGGCCGCGACGGTGCGGTCGCCAGCCATTCCAGCCGACCAGCCCCCTAGGCACGTCTACGCGGAGCGTGGCGGCACCAGCTTCGGGCATGTTGCCGGGAACGTGACGGTTTACAAACAGGAGGGGTCTGCCGTGCCGCGGCCGGTGCGCTCGGCGTACCAGCGGCAGGTGGAGCGGATCGCCCCACCGCAGTTGCTGGGCCGGGAGGCTGAGCTGGCCGAGCTGGCAGGTTTCTGCCTGGATGAGCGTCGCGGTCCCTACGTGTGGTGGCAGGCCGGGCCGTGGGCGGGCAAGTCTGCACTGCTGTCCACTTTCGTACTCAACTCGCCTGCCCCGCCCGCCGCCAGCGGAGTGTGGCTGGTGTCGTTCTTCATCACCGCCCGGCTGGCCGCGCAGGACACACGGGAGGCGTTCACCACCGCACTGACGGAGCAGCTGTGTGCACTGCTCCGTCAGGACCTACCGGCCAGCGGAGATGAGGCAGCCCGGGAAGCAGCGCTGCTGGATCTGCTCGCCCAGGCCGCAGCCGTGAGTCAGCAGGCAGGTGGCCGGCTGGTGCTGGTCGTTGACGGGCTGGACGAAGACCGCGGCGTGACCACCGGGCGGGGGGCACACAGCATCGCCGGACTGCTGCCCGGCCGCCCGTCGGCCGGGATGCGGATCATCGTTGCCGGACGGCCCAACCCCCCGATCCCCGACGATGTGCCCGACTGGCACCCACTACGTGACCGGGGCATCATCCGCCTGCTCAGCGACTCCCCGCATGCCAGGGATCTGCAGCGACTCGGCCAGTCCGAACTCAAACGTCTGCTCTCCGGCAGCCCCATCGAGCAGGATCTGCTGGGCCTGCTCACCGCCGCCCGGGGCGGCCTCTCCGGCCCCGACCTGCGAGAGCTGACAGGCGCGGACCTGGTGACCATCGAGGAGATATTGCACACCGTGGCCGGGCGCACCTTCACCCGCCGTCTCGCCGCCTGGACGCCGGACGAAGGACGACAGGTGTATCTGCTCGGCCACGAGGAACTACACAACGCCGCCTGCCACTACCTCGGACATGACCGCCTGGCCCACTACCGGGACCGGTTGCACACCTGGGCCGAGGACTACCGCACACCCACCGACGGCCAGCCGCCGTGGCCGCCGCACACCCCTGAATATCTGCTGACCGGCTACCCCCGCATGCTGACCACCGCCGGCGACACCAACCACTTGATCACCCTGGCCATCGACCCGGCACGCCACGACAGGATGCTTGACCTGTCCGGCGGCGACGCCGCCGCCCTCACCGAGATCAAAACCTGTCAAGACCTACTCCTGCACTGCCCGGCACCGGACCTGTACGCCTTGGCCAGGCTGTCCCACCACCGCGGACAAATCGAATCCCGCAACGCCCACATCCCCACCGAACTCCCCGCCCTGTGGGCCACGATTGGCCAACCCAACCGGGCCGAGCAGATCGCCCGAGCCCTCACCGACCCGTGGGAGCGGGCGCGGGCGCTGGCCGGGGTGGCTGGGGCGGTGGCCGCCGCCGGTGACCATGACCGGGCCGTGCAGATCGCCCGCACCCTCACCAACCCGTGGGAGCGGGAGCGGGCGCTGGCTGCGGTGGCTGGGGCGGTGGCCGCCGCCGGTGACCATGACCGGGCCGAGCAGATCGCCCGCACCCTCACCAACCCGTCGGAGCGGGCGCGGGCACTGGCCGCGGTGGCTGGGGCGGTGGCCGCCGCCGGTGACCATGACCGGGCCGAGCAGATCGCCCTCACCCTCACCAACCCGTCGGAGCGGGCGCAGGCACTGGCTGCGGTGGCTGGGGCGGTGGCCGCCGCCGGTGACCATGACCGGGCCGAGCAGATCGCCCTCACCATCACCGACCTGTGGGAGCGGGCGCACGCGCTGGCCGGGGTGGCTGGTGCGGTGGCCGCCGCCGGTGACCATGACCGGGCCGTGCAGATCGCCCGAGCCCTCACCGATCCGTGGGAGTGGGCGCGGGCGCTGGCTGCGGTGGCTGGGGCGGTGGCCGCCGCCGGTGACCATGACCGGGCCGAGCAGATCGCCCGCACCCTCACCAACCCGTGGGAGCGGGCGCGGGCACTGGCCGGGGTGGCTGGTGCGGTGGCCGCCGCCGGTGACCATGACCGGGCCGAGCAGATCGCCCTCACCATCACCGAACCGTGGGAGCGGGCGCACGCGCTGGCCGGGCTGGCTGGGGTGGTAGCCGCCGGTGACCACGACCTGGCCAAGCCCGTCGCCCGCACCATCACCAACCCTCGGAAGCGGGCACTGGCCGCGGTGGCTGCAGGCGGTGACCACGAGCGGGCTGCCGGACTGGCCGCAGACGCAGAACAAATCGCCCGCACCATCACCAACCCGCACCAACAGGCGCAGGCACTGACCGAGGCGGCTTGGGCGGTGGCTGCAGGCGGTGACCATGAGCGGGCTGCCGGACTGGCCGCACACGCAGAACTAATCGCCCGCACCATCACCAACCCGCACCAACAGGCGCAGGCGCTGGCCGCGGTGGCTGAGGCGGTGGCCGCCGGTGACCACGAGCGGGCTGCCGGACTGGCCGCACACGCAGAACAAATCACTCATACCATTATCAACCCGGACCAGCAGGCGCAGGCGCTGTCCGCGGTGGCTGGGGCGGTGGCCGCCGCCGGTGGCCACAAGCGGGCCGAGCAGATCGCCCGCACCATCACCACCCGTCGAGAGCGGGCGCAGGCGCTGGCTGCGGTGGCTGGGGCGGTGGCCGCCGCCGGTGGCCACAAGCGGGCCGAGCAGATCGCCCGCACCATCACCGAACCGCGGCAGCAGGCGCGGGCGCTGGCCGCGGTGGCTTGGGCGGTGGCCGCCGGTGACCGCGAGCGGGCTGCCGGACTGGCCGCAGACGCAGAACAAATCGCCCGCACCATTATCAATCCGGACTATCGGGCGCAGGCGCTGGCCGGGGCGGCTTGGGCGGTGGCCGCTGCCGGTGACCACGAGCGGGCTGCCGAGTTGGCTGCCGACGCCGAGCAGATCGCCCGCACCATCATGGACCCGCGGGAGCAGGCGCGGGCGCTGGCCGGGGTGGCTGGAGCGGTGGCTGCAGGTGGTAACCGCGAGCGGGCTGCCGGACTGGCTGCCGACGCCGAGCAGATCGCCCGCACCATCACCGACCCGGACCAGCAGGCACAGGCGCTGACCGAGGTGGCGAAGACAGTCGGCCTGCCGCGGGCCGGTCATTTGTTGGGGGAGGCGTTCTCGCGAGGGTCATGGCTGACGCCTCTGTCGGTGCTGGCGAAGATCTTCCCACAGGAGATGATCCGGTTCGCTGACGCGGTATACGCAGACGATCCTTCGCGTGATGCCCAGTAGATACGCCGTGTCCGGGGTGGCTCCGGTGCGGAATGCCCCGATCCGGCAGCTGTAACGCCGGACCGGACTGTTGTCTCGGGTGGCCACCCGAGACAGACGATGTCCAGGACGGACAGGTGGCGCAGGAGCCGGTTGATCCAGTAGATGACGGACAACTGGCCGACGGGCGCGATACGCACCTCCTCCCCTTGATGGCGATTCGTGAAAACGGGTCTGGGCGGAATTTCGTGACGGTCACGAACGTGTCGTTCTCGGCAACATGTTTGGCTGCGAGAATTCCCTGGTCATGGGGGTTCTGTCTGTGTTGAAGGACGTGCTGTTCCCGGATGCTGTGGGGATGGTGCTGGACCGATTGACTGAGGTGGGCGGGGTGGTTGTGGCCGAAGCCCACAGTGT
>NZ_KQ948249.1 GCF_001514035.1 Streptomyces yokosukanensis
CTCCACCCCCGGTGGGGTTTTCTCCACCCCCGAACGGCTCCCCAGCTCCAGTGTCCGTGCAGCTCGCCGAAGCGAGGCTGGTGCCGTCCCCGACGAGCAGCCATCAGCTGATGATGCGAGGAGTTTCCTGCCATGACGACCCACACGAGCGCGCCGCACCGGCACCGGGTGCCGGCCCTGGCCCCGGCCCTGGCCCTGACCACGATGCTCGCCACCACGCTCACCGCCTGCGGAGCGGCATCCGCGACCCCCGCCCCCGCCCCCACCTCCACGTCCTCGCCCGCCTCCGCCCGTGGCCCGCTGGCTGCGTTCGCCCGGAAGGCCGTCGACGCCGGCGCACCGGGTGTGATCGTCCGTGTCGACGACGGCCGCCACCCGGCCACCACGGTCACCGACCAGGCCGGCTGGACCACCGCCGACCACCGCCTTTCGGAAAGCGACGAGTTCCGGATGGGTTCCAACACCAAGACGATGGTCGCCACGCTGGTGATGCAGCTGGTGGCCGAACACCGCCTCGCCCTCACCGACCCGGTCGAGCAGTGGCTTCCCGGCCTCGTCCCCAACGGTCGGGCGATCACCGTACGGATGCTGCTCAACCACACCAGCGGACTGTTCAACTACCTCTACGACCCCGCCGTCCTGGCCGCCTACACCGGCCGCGACACCCGCCACTGGACGCCGGAGGAACTTCTCGCCGCGGGCACCGCCCACCCGCCGCAGTTCGCCCCCGGCAGCCGCTTCTCCTACAGCAACACCAACTACATCGCCCTCGGCCTGATCCTCCAACGGGCCACCGGTCACAGCCTCGCCGACCTCATCCAGCAGCGCATCGCCCGCCCGCTCCACCTGCGCCACACCTATCTGCCCAGCAGCCCCGCCGCCGGTCCCCGGCTCGCGCACGGGTACGAACCCGACGCGGCCCACCTGGCCCCGCTGCTCCCGCCGGGCACCCCGCCGGGGACCTCGTTCGCCGGGCCGCACCGGGGCGCCGCCGACGTCGACACCACCGCGGGCAACCAGAGCACGCTGTGGGCCGCCGGCGGCATCGTCTCCACAGCCGGTGACTGGGCCCGGTTCGACACCGCGCTGCTGTCCGGCAAGCTGCTCCCCGCCGCCCAGCTCGCCGAGATGCGCACCACCGTCCCGGAGGACCCGGCCGCACCGAACGGCGACGGCTACGGCCTCGGGCTGCGCAAGGTCGTCTTCCCCTGCGGCACGGTCTGGGGCCACGACGGCCAGGCGGCCGGATACTCCAGCGAGACCTACACCGACCCCACCGGCAAGCGCACCGTCGCCGTCCTCACCAGCACGGTCTTCGACCTCGCCCGCCCCCGGGCGGCCGCCGCCCACCAGGCCCTCGTGAACGCCGCCGTCTGCGCCATGCTCGACAAGCGCCTCCCCACCGGACCCTCACCCTCACCGACCACCCGCTGAGCCCCCCGCGCGCGAGCGCCGACCGCCGCGCTCCAGGACGTCGGACGCGCGACGCCCACTGCTCCGGCCTGGGCCTGGGCTGGTGGTCGCAGAGGGCAGCCTCAGCAGGGCGGGCAAACGGGCTGGAGCCGCGTGAGATGTGAGGGGCTCGCGGCGGTTCGGAGGGGAGCCAGGTGGACCGGGGGGCTACCTCGCCGGGCAAGGACGACCCGACCGCATCGTCCGGCCCGCAGCCATGGTCGGCCGGGCGAAGACGGCCAGATGGTCCCACCTTGCAGCCCGCTTCGCAGGGGGTGACCCTGGGAGAAAGGGGTGTTTCGGCCAACCGCATGGAGCGAGCGCAGAGGGTCGCGGAGCCCGCGGCTGCCGCGGCCCGTGAAGGGAGCGGGTTCCAGATGAGGCTTGTCGTCGATCTCAACCGGTGTCAGGGATTCGCGCAGTGCGTCTTTCTCGCTCCGGACGTCTTCTCTCTGCACGGCGAGGAAGCGCTGCTGTTTTCCCCTCGCTTCGACGAGGAACACCGTGACCGGGTCGAAAAGGCCGCTGCGGCCTGCCCCGTCCAGGCCATCCTGGTCGACTACTCCGATGAGCCGACCAAGCGGGTGGAGTCCCATGTCGGCTGACACGGACGTCGAGGTCCTGCGGCGCCAGGGCCGCATTGTCGTCGTCGGCGCCTCGCTGGCCGGTCTGCGCGCGGCGGAGACCCTGCGTGAGCAGGGCTTCACCGGATCACTGACCATGATCGGCGACGAGCCGTACGAGCCCTACGACCGGCCGCCGCTGTCCAAGCAGGCGCTGCTGGGACGGGCCCGGCCGGAGGACACCGCGCTGCCGCGGCGGCGTGACATCGACGCCGAATGGCGTCTGGGTGTCGCCGCCGAGGAACTGGACCGGGACGCCAAGCGGGTGATCCTGGCGAACGGTGACAGCGTCCCCTACGACCGTCTGCTGATCACCACCGGGACCCGGGCGCGGCCCTGGTTCCACCCGGAAGAGGCCGCGTTGGAGGGGGTGTTCGTGCTGCGTACCCGTGACGATTCCGCGCGTCTGACGCGAAAGCTGGCCGGTGGCGTGTCCCGGGTGCTGGTGATCGGCGCCGGTTTCACCGGCTCCGAGGTCGCCTCCGCCTGCCGGGAGTTGGGCCTCGACGTGACAGTCGCCGAACGCGGCCCGGCACCGCTGGTGGGCGCGCTCGGCGGGGTGATCGGCGCGGTCGCGGACCGGCTGCAGCGCAAGCACGGCGTCGACCTCCGCTGCGGGATCAGTGTCACCGCCCTGGAGGGCGACGATGTGGGGCGGCTCAAGCGGGCCCATCTGTCCGACGGTTCGGCGATCGACGTGGAGGTGGCGGTCGTCTCGCTCGGTGCCATGCGGAACACCGAGTGGCTCGTCGGCTCGGGACTGGCCGCGGGTCCCCGGGGGATCGCGTGCGACGCCGGGTGCCGGGTGTTCGATGTCAACGGCATCGTCACCGACGACATCTACGCCGCCGGGGACGTCGCCCGCAGCCCCCACCCGCTGTTCGACTACCAGTTCCTGGCGTTGGAGCACTGGGGCAACGCGGTCGAACAGTCCAAGATCGCCGCCCACAACATGATCTGCGCCGGTCCCGAGCGCCGTCCGCACCTGTGGCTGCCGATGTTCTGGTCCACCCAGTTCGGCGTCAACATCAAGTCGGTGGGCGTCCCCTCGCTGGGCGACCAGTTGGGCGTCGCCCAGGGGGCGCTCGCCGAGGAGCGGTTCGTCGCGGTGTACGGCTACCGGGGCCGTTGCATTGCCGCGGTGTCCTTCGACGGAGCCAAGTGGCTGGGGTTCTACGAGGAGCAGATCGCGTCCGGGGCGCCCTTCCCGCTGGAGTACCGCACGGTCGACCGCCGGACCGAGATGCTGCAGCCGGTCGACCCCGCCTTCCCCGATCCTCATCTGCCCACCCATGGGGCCACGGTCACGCTGACGGGTCACTCGCCGACCGAACGGCGTGTCGAGTTCGTTCCCGCACATGCGTGACGACCGGCCTTCCACCGCCCGGAGCCCCGAGGAGACGCCATGACGCCCGACCCCATCTCCGCGCAGATCATCGACTACGCCAACCGGGCCGATCCCTACCCGCTCTACGCGGAGCTGCGCAAGACACCGGTCATTCGGGAGGACGACGGCACCTACCTGGTCAGCACCTACCACGAGGTGCGGAGCCTGGCCAACGACCCGCGGCTGAGCAACGACACGAGCAACCGCCTGCCCGGGTACGCCCGCACCGGGCAACCGGCGGAGGAGACCGGCCTGCCGCCCAGCTTCATCTTCACCGATCCGCCCGTGCACGACCGGCTGCGCGACACCATCAACCGGCCGTTCGGTCCCCCGCACAGCCCCAGGTTCCTCGACGACCTGCGCGGAGAGCTGGCCACGGTGGTCAGCGGGCTGCTGGACGCCTTCAAGGGCAAGGACCAGGTCGACATCGTCGAGGACTTCTCCTACCCCCTTCCTGTCACCGCGATCTGCCGGGTCCTCGGCGTGCCGCGCGAGGACGAACCGCGCTTCCACGGCTGGGCCGACGCCCTGGCCTCGTCCCTCGATCCCAGCTCCGGCGGCGACAACCACCAGGAGGAGGCACAGCGGGCGCGCCAGGAGCTGGGCGCCTACCTGGCCGATCTGATCGAGACCAAACGCCGTCACCCCGGCCCCGGGATTCTCAGCGCGCTCGCCCCCGACATGACACCGGCAGACCTGGAGGCCACCGCGGTGCTCCTCCTGGTCGCCGGCCACGAGACCACCGTCAACGCGATCACCAACACGACCCTCACCCTGCTGCGCCACCCCGACGTCCTTGAGCGGTTCCGGAACGAGCCGCAGCTGGCCGTCCCGCTCATCGAGGAGGTGCTGCGGTACGAGCCCCCGGTCCAGTTCATCCCGTTCACCACCGCCCTGGCCGACATCGACGTCGCCGGCACGACGATCCCCAAGGGCTCACCGGTCTGGCTCATGCTGGCCGCAGCCAACCGCGACCCCGCGCGCTTCCACGACCCCGACCGGTTCGATCCCGACCGCAAGGACAACGAGCACCTGGGCTTCTACACCGGCATCCACTACTGCTTCGGCGCCCCGCTCGCCCGTATGGAACTCCATGCGGCCGTGCCCGAGTTGTTCCGCCGGGTGAAGTTCTCCGGGCTGCTGGAGGACCCGCCCCCGTACCGCGCCAACGCGGTGCTGCGCGGCCCCCGCCACCTCCCCGTGGCGATCGATGGCCTCACCGCCTGAGCGCCGCCGCAGGGGCCGGGTAACGCGCGTACGCCACGTGGTGAGGACCAGCCGGTCGATCTCGGTGACCGCGTTGTACGGGGTCAGCCCGGCCTGCGCGGCGGTCACCTGGGCGTAGGCGCCGAGGAAACGGTCCCCAGGTGCCGTCGGCCATCGTGTGGAGCATCCCGAGGGCTCGCAGCAGGCTCAGCGTCACCATCGGGCGCCGGCCACGGGCCTGGGCGACCGCATCGACCGCGACAACGACTGCTACGTCGACGACGACGGCGAGCGACAGCTCGTGCCGCACTGGATCGAGTCTGTGATCCTGTGGCGGACGCCCACCCCTGATCGGTGCAGGGGCGGGCGTCGTGCTCGGGGCCGGATCAGTTGCCGGCGCAGAGGACGAAGCTCACCGTGTCACCGTTCGCTACGGTCTTCGGAGCGTGCGGTGACACCTCGATCACCGAATCCGGCTTGCACTTCGGAGCGGTCCCCTTGCTGACGGTGCCGAGCTTGGTCTGTGTCTTCAGGAGGTACGCCTTGGCGCTGTTCAGGTCCCAGCCCCAGAGGTCGGCCGGGATGGGCTTCTCGCCGTCGACGGCGTAGAGCAGGGTGGTGGCGTCCCTGTAGGCCGCGGGTGTCTTTGCGGAGGGCGTCTTGGTGGCGGCCGCCGACTGCGAGCCGCCCCCGTTCATCGCGGCCAGGGCCGTGCCTCCGCCACCCAGGACGATCACGGTGGCGACGGCGGCGATGCCGACGGCCCGGCGGCGCCGGGTGCGGCGTACGATCCGGGGCGCGTCGAAGTCCGGCGCTTCGGCGGAGTTCGCGTACTGGTTCATGGCGTTCATCAGTTCCTCTTCGAATGGGGAGCGGCCGGAAGGCCGTGCGTCGCCGTAAGAGGTCATCGGATTCCTTCCGTGTGCCGTCGTGGTGAAGGGTCGGCGAGTGCGGGGAACTGGCTTCTGAGCTTCTCGATGCCCCGGGCGAGCTGGGAGCGGACCGTGCTCGGCGAGACGTCGAGATCGGCGGCTATCTCGGTGTCCGAGAGATCATGGAAGTACCGGAGCACCACCACCGTCCTCATCCGCATGGGCAGTTGCTGCAGTGCGCGCACCAACTGGTCCCTGCTGTCGACCTGTCCGTACTCGTCGCCAGGGGCGGCCTGGTCGGGGCCGTCCGACTGCAAGACCGTACGGCGGAAGCGGCGCCAGCGGTCGTTGGCCAGGTTGACCATGATCCGCCGTATGTAGGCGTCCGGAGCATCCTTCGCCGCGATGGTCCGCCATTTGCGGCAGGCCCGCTCCAGGGTCTCCTGGACCAGGTCCTCCGCCGCCTCCCGGTTTCCCGTAAGGACGAGTGCGCCTCGGAACAGCGCGGCCGACCGAGCGGTCACGAATGCCTGGAAGTCCGTCTCCACATGCCCCTCCCTTCCTGTCGCCTCTCCTCGACGGGGCAGCCGGGGGATCTGCTGCACGAGCGTGGTGAGACCTGGGTCACAGACCTTGGGGGCGGGTGTCCACCGCACTGGGCGAGGACGGCCCCACGCCGGACCGGACGTCGTCAAAAAGTGCACCGACACAACTAATTGTATCGGTGCACTTTAAGGTACGATCCAAGCGTTACCGCAAGCGTCGGCCGCCGCGGGCGAAAAAGGCTGCCACCCGCCAGTCACCGGCGAACGCGGCCTCGCGTATGGCCCGTTGCGCCTGCCATGTGCGTCTTGCTCATCCGGTACCCCCGCTTCGAAGACACGGAATCCCGGTGTACTCAATGGTCAATATTGGACAGACGGTCGACGGCGTCATTTCGACTGACCGACCCACCCGTTCCACCGGTGACGGCCGGAGAACCCCGGCACCCGCCGCGACCCGACCGGCCGCGGACGGCGGTACGAACGCGTGAAATCCAAAGTCGATCCGCTGACCGTGACGGCTATGGCGGTCGCGGTGGTCTCCATCTCGGCGACCGCTCCGCTCACCGCTTCCGCGTCCGCCTCGCCTCTCGCCATGGCCTTTTGGCGCAACGCCCTTGGCTTCGCCGCACTCGGACCGTCCCTGCTGATACTGCGCCGCCGCGAGGTGGGGCGGGTCGCGCGCGGCGAGCGTGGACTTCTGCGCCGAGAACAGTGGCGGCCGCTCGCCTTCGGCTTCCTCGCGGCCACGTCGCTCGCCCTTCACCTCGCGGCCTTCATGGCGAGCACGCGGATGACCTCGGTCGCCATGTCCACGGCGCTCGTGGCCACCCAGCCTGTCTGGCAGGCCCTCATCGCCGCAGGTCAGGGCATCCGGGTCCCTTTCAGGACCTGGGCGGGTCTGACACTCGCCGTGGTGGGTGCGGTCGCGGCCGCCGGTCTCGACGCAAAGTCCGGCGGCGCGGCGCTGACGGGCGATCTGCTCGCCCTCGCCGGGGCCGTGGCCCAAGCCGGATACACCGCTCTGAGCCAAAAGGCGCGCTCAGGTGTGAGTACCCCCTTGTTCTCGACGGTCAGCTCGTTCGTCTGCGGGCTGGAACTCCTCGCCGTCTGCAGGCTGGCCGACATCCCCCTCACGGGTTTCGACAGATCCACGCAATTGTCACTGCTCGGACTGCTCCTGCTGCCTCAGCTGCTGGGGCTCGGCTCACTGACCTTCGCCCTCGGCAGGACGTCGGCAACGACGATGAGTGTCCTCCTCCTGCTGGAGACTCCGGTGGCCGCGCTCGCCGCATGGTGGCTGATGGGGCAGGGCATCGAGCCCGCGACCGTACCCGGACTCCTGCTGATCATCGGCGGTGTGGCGGTCGTAGTGGCAAGCGGCGGCGGAGGGCGAACCGCACCCCGGCGAGGCGGGCATCGCAAAGAAATACCGCCGTATCCGCGTCACGCCCCGTGCACAACACAACTGCCGTCCACTGCCGGTGAGTCCAACACCGCTGACCGAGAACACCACACGCAGGCCGGAGCTTTCGTGGCCGCCCGGCCGACGTCACCACAGCCACAGCCGTTCGGGCACCAGGCCGAACGGGACCCCAGAGTGCAATGGGCAGGACTCGGCGAGGACGAGAGTCCGACGATCACGCTCACCTATCACGGCGCCGGGGCCTTCGACACCGTGTACTTGGGCAGGCCGCACACGGAGGAAGAGAGGCCGACTTCCGGCGACCCCGTCGAGACACGGTCGGACGGTAGTCGGCTGCCGTGATCGCCAAGGGGCCGCAGGCCTCTGCCGACAGCAGTCGGCTCCGCCCGGACCGTGCCACGGCGAGTAGTTCGCATCCCCTCGCCGCGGCGGCCGACCGCCCGTTCATCACCCAGTCTCGTGATGCCACGGACGGGCCCCGGTCACTAGCGTCCGATGCCCACACCCTTTGAAAGCAGCAGGCGGCGACGTGCCTTTCCTTCCGACACCGAGGAGCGATCATGTTCACCATCAAGGCCGAGGCCCGGGTCAATGACGATCCCGACGAGCCCAGGCTGAGCGCCGAGCAACTCTATGCGGCCCTGGTCCGGCGCGCACGGGCCGACAGCTCCAGGACCCCCGACCTCGTCCCGCCGGGACACGTCTTCGAGATCATCGAGGACCAGGGCGACCGGCTGACCCGGCGGGCTGTTCGTGAGGACGGCAAGGAGTCCCTCGCTCGCGTCACGTTCCACGGCGGACGACTCGTGGTGGTGGATTTCATCGATGGCTGGCAGCGCGGGGTCATTGCGCAGATGGTGACGACGACCGAGGGCGGCGAGCTGACACTCGTCTTCACCGCGCTGTCCGAGATCCCCGGCATCGAGCACAACAGCCCCGAGGAAGTGGCCATCGCGAACTCACGGCGCAACGTCATGGGGTCCGCTCCCGACCAGACGATCGCCTACGCACGGCAGCTTGCGCGTTCCGGGGACATCTGACCCGGCGCCGGGCAGACACATACCCCGGTTCAGAGATCTGCCGCACCGAGATGAGGACCATGTACGACGAGGGTGTTCGCCACGGCGGCGCGCTACCGGCCCGCACGGCTCGGCATCTGCTGTCGCGTCCACGGTTGACCCGGCGCCTGGACGCGGCCCTGTCCGCGAGGATCACCGCGATCGTCGCACCGGCCGGGTACGGCAAGACCTCACTCGTGTCACAGTGGTTGGACACGTCCCGGCTGCGGGAGCGCCGCGTCGCGGTGATCAGCCTGTGCGAGCGCGATGACGACCTGTCGCGCATCACTCGGCACCTGATCGATGCCGTCGAGCGCCTCGGCGTCGATGAGGTGCAGGTCGCGTCGCTGGAGTCGGCTCTGCGCGAGGAGGGGCGCGATCCGGCCCGGGAACTCCCGGAGGTCTTCCTGCGCAGGCTGCGCGACGCGTTCGACGAGGTCCCGACGCGGGCGGTTCTGGTCCTTGAGGACGTCCACGTGCTGCACCGGGAGAACGTGCTCCTCGTGCTCGACCACCTGGCCGACGTGCTACCGCCACCGGTGCACCTGATGCTGACCAGCCGGACATCGACGCCTCTGCGCCGGGCGCACACGCTGCGCCTGCGCGGTGAACTCGATGAACTGAACGTCACAGAACTGGCGTTCACCACCGAGGAAGCGCATGCCTATCTCTCCGAAGCGGCCGGATCCCTGACCGAGCAGCAGGCGAGCCTGCTCGCCAGGCGGTGCGACGGCTGGATCGCCGGCCTGCAGCTGGCCGGCCGTGCTCTGCTCTCCCACCGCGACCCGGACGCGTTCCTGCGGGACTTCACCGGACACAACCGCGACATCGCGGAATTCCTTCTGTACGAGGTCCTGCGCCATCAGCCCGACGGTGTCCGCGACTTCCTGCTCGACGCGTCCGTGCTCGAGGTGCTGTCCGCCGACGTGTGCCAGGCGGTGACCACGCGACGCGACAGCGGCACGCTGCTGAGGACGCTGGAGGGCGAAGGCGGCTTCCTGCTCGGCCTGGACGACGGGGAGCGCTACCGCTTCCATCCGCTGTTCGCGGAATTCCTGCGGGGCGAGCTGGCGCGCACCGATCCGGACCGGGCCGGCGCATGCAGGCTGCGGGCCGCCCACTGGTTCGCCCACCACGACCAGCTGACCGCGGCCTTCGAGCACGCGGTCGCCGCCCCGGACTTCCCCCTGGCCGGCAGCCTGCTCAACCGCATCGTCACGCACGACACCGGCCACCAGCTCGACGACCGGCTGGAGCCGTTGTTCGCCCGGCTACCCCGCCACATCATCGAGCGGCACCCCGCACTGTCCGCGCGCATGGCCTACCTCGCGCTGTGGGCCGATCAGCCCGCCGACGCGCTGCTGTGGTGCGAGCACACCGAAAAGCTGCCCGACAACGACGACGCCGTCGCCGAGGCGCGCTGCATGCGGGTGTTCGCGCACTGGATGCTGGGGGATCTGCACGAGGCCATTGCCTGCAGCGAGCGTGCCCGCACGCTGCTCGACCGCCGCGAGCCGCTCCATCGCCACCGCGACACCTATCCGCGTCTGGCCATGCTGGAGGGTCTGGCAGAGGCCTACGAGTGCACGGGGCGGTTCGATGCGGCGATGGACGTGATCCGGGAGGGTCTGGACCGGGCCCGCGAGGGGGTCCACCCGCTGGTCGCGGTGTCGTTCCCCGGCAAGCGGGCGGCCCTGCTCAGCCGCCTCGGGCGTCTCGACGACGTACGGGAGTTCGCGGAACTGTCCTTGGCGACCGCGGAGCAGCTGGGCCAGGCCGACCAGCCGCCGACCATCGAGGCACGCGTGGCGCTCGGTGAACTGCTGTGGGAACACGATGATCTGGCCGGGGCCGAGCGGGAGTTCCGCGCGGCCGAGCGCCTGTGCGCCGTCGCGGACCGGGTGTGGATGCGCGCACGCAGCCTGACCGGACTGGCCCGCACCCTCTTCCATCAGCGCCGGACCACCGAAGCATTCAACGTGTTGCGTGACGCGATGGGCATCGATCCGCGCGGCGCCCTGCCGCACTTCGTGCGTGTCCGCATCGCCGAGCAGCAGTTCCGGCTGCGGCTGGCCCACCACGATCCCACCGGCGCACGCGGCTGGCTGTCGGAACTCAAACGCCACGGCGCCGACGCCGAGCTGTGCGCCGAACTGCTGGCCTGGCTCGATCTGGCGCATGACGCGAACCCGCGCGCAGCCCTCAGCACGGTCGAGGACCAGATGAGACGACGCTCCCACCGGTCGACCCAGACCCTGATCAGGCTGCGTGTCCTGGCCTCCCGCGCGGCCCGCGCCTGCGGCGAGAGCAAGCTGAGCGGACAGTACGCCGTCGCCGCCGTGACGCTGGCGGCACCCCAGATGATGGTGCGCACCCTGGCCGAGGCCGCAGGGGACGACAGCGACTGGCTGCTGCGACTCGGGACGCGTGGTGGCCCGCACACGGTCCCGGCATTCACCGATGCGGTCACCCGACTCTCGGAACGCGACGCGGCATTGACAAGTGGAATGCGACCCGCGCCCGAGCGCGCGGCCGAGCGGCTGCTCGAACCCCTCACCCCCGCCGAGCTCGATCTGATCCCTTTCCTGGCCATGGAGCTGACCTACGCAGAGATCGCCACGCATCGCTTCGTCTCGGTGAACACCGTGAAGTCGCAGATGCAGGCCGTCTACCGCAAGCTCGGCGTCACCTCGCGCATCGCCGCGATCGAACGCAGCCGGGCTCTGGGGATGCATCCGACGTCCTGAGCTCTTCCACCCCTCCGAGCGCGGTCTTCGAACGGATCACACGGGACTGCGTGTCCTCGACGCAGCGCGCGGCGCGGTGGGGGTGAAGGCTGCCGTCGTCATGCCGCACTTGAACACCGGAACCTCACCCTCACGAGCCGGCACTCCTCACGAAAGAGGGTGATGACCCTCCCCGGTGGGCGAAGCGAAAGTGGTGTCCGTAACGAGGTCCGGGCCGCGCGGCGACGCACACGGCCCGGGGAACCCTGACAAGGAACGGACACATGACGACACCCACCCGAACCGCAGCCTCCTCCACGAACGAGTCGCCCGCCGGGCGTTCCCCCGAGCGCGAACAGCTGCTGGCCGGCGTCCAGCGCATCGCAGAGATCATCCAGGCCGATGCGCCGAACGCCGAACGTGAGCGCACGCTGCCCCAGGACAGCCTCGCCGCGTTCCGCGCGGAAGGCCTGTTCAAGATGGGCGCCCCCCGGGAAGTCGGCGGACTCGAGACCGACCCGGTCACGCAGGTGGAGGTCTTCGAGGCGGTCGCACGCCTGGACGGCTCCGCCGCCTGGTCCCTGATGATCGGTGCCCAGGGCGTGGGAACCCTCGGCAGCACGGCGTCCGACGAAGCATGCCAGGAGATCTTCGGCGCGGACTGGCCGCACACGGCCGGACAGATCCACGGCAGGTCCAAGGTCGAGCGTACCGACGGTGGCTATGTGTTCACCGGCAACTGGTCGTTCGCATCCGGCATACGCCACGCCACCTGGGTCAGCTTCGACGCCCGCTGCCCGAGCGAGGACGCCCCGGGCGGAGAGGAGGTCGTCATCGGGGTCGCCCCCGCCTCCGAGGTGACCGTCATCGACGACTGGCGGGTGTCCGGGCTCTCCGGCTCCGGGAGTTGTTCGTTCTCCGTCGACGGCCTCTTCGTACCCGAGCACCGCACCTACACCTTCCCGCCGCGCCGGCGCCGCGGCGGGGCCAAGTACACGCTCCCGGAGTTCAACTTCTCCGGGATGATCGGCCTCATGGCCGGCATCGCCCGCCGCTCGCTCGACGAGATCAGCGCACTGGCCCGCTCCAAGCGGCGGCCGTTCTCCACCGGCACGGTCGCCGACCGGCCCCACTTCCAGCACACCATCGGCGAGTTGGAGACCGAGCTGCGCGCGGCCCGCGCCTACAGCCTCCAGCTGCTCGAAGAGCTCTGGGTGACCGCCTCGCGCGGCGAGACCCCTTCCGTGGAGCTGCGCGGCGCCTTCTCGGCCGCGATGACCCACATGATGGAGGTCGGCGTCAAGGTGACCAGCACCGCTCTTCGCTTCGGCGGCTCCGGTGCCGTCTACCTGACCAACGCGCTGCAGCGCAACGCCCGCGACGCCGCCGTGGCCGCCCAGCACATCACCGTGAGTGAGATGCACTACGAGACCTACGGCCGCGTCCTGCTCGGCTTCGAGGAAGAAGGGCACCCCCGCCGATGACAACGGCCGCCCTCCACCTCATGGCCTCCTGCCACGCCCCGCGAACTCCGACCTCCCGCCGGGAGGGGCTGACATGACCGAGCACGAAGTCCTCGCCGCCGTACGCGCCCTGGCCCCGGCCGTGCGCGAGCGCGCGACCGAAGCCGAGCGTCTGTGCCGCATACCCGAGGCCACCATCAAGGACCTGGCCGCCGCCGGACTCTTCCGGCTCCTGCAGCCGCGCACGCACGGCGGGCTCGCCGCCGACCCCGCCGTCTTCTACGAGGCGCTGCGCGAACTCGGGCGGGCCTGCGGGTCGACCGGCTGGGTCGCCGGCGTCCTCGGTGTCAACAGCTGGATCGTCTCCCAGCTCGGTCCGCGCGCCCAGGACGATGTCTGGGGCAGCGACCCCGGTGCGCGGATCGCCTCCTCGCAAGCCCCCATCGGGGCGGTCGCCCCCGCCGAGGGCGGCTTCTGGATCTCCGGGCGCTGGAGCTTCGCCTCGGGCTGCGACCACGCGCAGTGGGCACTCCTCGGCGGATTCCTGCGCGATGCCGGCGGCGCGCCTCGCGAGATGCGTCTGTTCCTGCTGCCGCGGGCCGCGTACACCGTCGACCCGGTCTGGGACACGGTCGGACTGCGCGGCACCGGCAGCAACGACATCGTCGTGGACCACGTCTTCGTCCCCGACCACCACACCGTCGCGGCCGACCGGTTGGGCTCTGCCACCCGCCCCGAGCAGAGCGCGCCGGAGCCGGTCTTCCGACTGCCGATGGGACCCGTGCTCACCACATCGATCGCCGCGCCGATCGTCGGCATGGCCGAAGCGGCGTACATCGGATACCTGAACGCGGCCCGCGAACGGATCCGTGTCACCGGAGGCAAGGTGGCCGACGACCCCTTCGCCCAGGTCCGCATCGGCCGCGCGGGCAGCGAGATCGACGCGGCCTGGCTTCAACTGATCCACAATGTCCGCGAGTTGTACGACACCACCCGGCGCGGTGAGGAGCCGTCCCTGGCGCTGCGCACCCGGCTGCGCCGGGACCAGGTCCGCGCCACCGAGCGCGCCGTCTACGCGGTCGACCTGCTGATGGAGAACGCAGGCGGCAGCGCCCTGCGCAACGGCAGCCACGACAACACTCTCCAACGCGCCTGGCGCGACGTACACGCCGGCCGCGGCCATGTCACCAACGACCCCGAGCGGTCCCTGGCGCTCTTCGGACGCCAGGCGCTCGGGCTCGACGTCCACGACCCGATGCTGTGAGGACCTCCGCCATGACCCACCCCGCACCCCGTTCGGCCGACGTCTGCGGCCGCACCATCGAGGCCGCCGAATTCCGTTCCGCCTTGAGTCTGTTCGCCTCCGGCCTGACCGTGGTCGCCTCCCTCGACGAGTACGGCCGGCCGGTCGGGCTCGCCTGCCAGTCCTTCTCCTCCCTCTCCCTGGACCCACAGCTGATCCTCGTGTGCATCGGCAAGGGATCGTCGAGCTGGCCCCGCATCGCCCCCACAGGCCACTTCAGCGTCAGCATCCTCGCCGCCGAGCAGCAGGAGGTGTGTGCCGCACTCGGCAGGCCCGGGCAGAACAAGTTCCAGTCGATCCCCTGGCGCCCCACCACGCACGGCACGGTCCGCATCGACGGCTCCCTGGCCGCCCTGGACTGCCGCATCCGCGACGTCCACGAGGCCGGGGACCATCTCGTCGTCATCGGTGAGGTCCTTGACCTGGCCACCCGTGACGACGGTGTACCGCTGCTGTTCTTCCGCAGCTCCTTCGCCAAGGGCCTGGCGGCGTGAGCGGCATCCTCGCCGGGCCGTTCGCCCTCGGGACGTTCTCCCTGGACGACGGCCCGCGCTTCCCGGGCCTGCTGGCCGAGGAGCAGGTCCTGGACCTGCGGGCCGAGACCGGGCTGTGGCAGGCGCGGGAGACGCCGTCGATCCGTGCGCTCCTGGAGCGCTGGGACACCTCCCTGGCCATGCTGACCAGGATGGCCGCCGAGCGCACCGCCGGCCGCTTCCCCCTGGCCCGGCTGCGCGTCCACCCTCCGGTGGAGCCTCGCCAGATCTTCCAGGCGGGCGCCAACTACCGAGCGCACGTGATTGAGTTGACGGTGGCCCATCGCCCCTCGGACGATCCGCGCAGCGAGGAGCAGGCTCTTGCCGATGCGGCGGCGGAGACCGATCGGCGGGCCGCCGAGGGCGCCCCGTACCTGTTCACCGGTCTGCCCTCGGCCCTGACCGGCGCCTACGACGACGTGGTACTGCCCGCGTGGACGGCCAAGCCCGACTGGGAGCTGGAACTGTGCGCGGTGATCGGCCGCCCGGCCTTCCGCGTCACCCCGCAGGACGCCCTGGAACACGTCGCCGGGTACACCATCGCCAACGATCTGACCGCCCGTGACGCGATCTTCCGCACCGACATCGACGCCGTCGGCAGCGACTGGATGCGCGGCAAGAACGCCCCCGGTTTCACCCCCTTGGGACCCTTCCTGGTGCCCGCCGGCTTCGTCGGCGACCCGGCCGGGCTGCAGCTCACCCTGCGTCTGAACGGCAAGATCATGCAGAACGCCGGCACCGACGGCATGCTCTTCGACACCGCCAGGCTCATCTCCTACGCCTCCCGGACCACCCGGCTGCTCCCCGGCGACCTGCTGCTGACCGGCAGCCCGCCCGGCAACGGCGTCTCCTGGGGCCGTCTGCTCGCCCCCGGCGACGAGATCGAGGCGGAGATCACCGGTCTCGGCCGCCAGCACACCCGCTTCCTCTCCGACGCGGAAGGAACCACCTCACCATGAGCACACGCCTGCTGACCCACCTGCGCCATGTCGACCTCGCCGTGCCCGACTACGCCAAGCAGCTCGACTTCTACGCCGGTGTGTGGGGCCTGACCCGGGTGTCCGAGGACGACGGCATCGCGTTCCTGGCCGCCGAAGGCTCACCCGAGCAGTACGTCATCCGGCTGCGCCAAGCGGACGACAAACGCCTCGACCTCATCTCCTACGGCGCCGCCACCCCGGCCGACGTGGACACTCTCGCCGAGCACCTCCTGGCCTCCGGCGTCCAGCTGATCACTCGCCCGGACACACTGCCGACCCCCGGCGGCGGCTACGGCTTCCGGTTCTTCGACGTCGACGGCCGCACCGTGGAAGTCTCGTCCGACGTGGCGGTGCGCGCCCACCGCCGTATCGAGGAGCGGGAATCCGTCCCGGTCCGCCTCTCCCACGTCGTGGTCAACTCCCCGGACATCACCCGGACCCGCCGGTGGTACGAGCAGCACCTCGGCTTCGCCCTGTCGGACACCATCGGCGCCCCGCACACCGGCGACGTCATGAACTTCATGCGCATCAGCTCCCAGCACCACAGCCTGGGCATCGCCGCCGGACCGCACGCCTCGATCCACCACGTCTCCTTCGAACTGCGCGGCCTCGACGAGTTCATGCGCGGCACCGGCCGGCTGCTGCGCTCCGGAGCGCGCCTGGCCTGGGGGCCCGGCCGCCATCTCGCGGGCGACAACACGTTCTCGTACTTCTTCGACCCGCACGGCAACACCGTCGAGTACACCACGGAGATGGAAGAGCTGGACGAGGACACCTGGCATCCGCACCACTACACGTTCCTCGACGAGGAGGTGAGCGACCAGTGGGGCACGGCGAACGCGATGAACGAACCGCTCGCCAAGGAACTCCACAACGACGTCGACCGCGGCCTGTTCATCGCCCCACCGGTGTGACCGCCGTGCCGGAAGAACCCGCACGGGTCGTCCGACCCCGTCATGGCGGCCCGTGCGGCCCGACCTGTCCCGCGAACCAGGAGGCACGCCCCTCGTGAAACTCATCGCTCTGGAAGAGGCGTTCGCCGTCCCCGAACTCCTCTCCCGCCAGCCTCTGCCGAAGAAGACCCTCACCGCCGACCGGTGGATGCGCGAATGGAACCGGCTGCTGGTGGACTTCACCGAGGAACGACTGCCCGACATGGACGCCTACGGCATCGACATCCAGGTTCTTTCGCTGACCGTGCCCGGCATCCAGGGCATCGCCGACACCACGCAGGCGATCGCGGACGCCCGGCAGGCCAACGACTTCCTCGCCACCGTGATCGCCCGCCACCCGGACCGCTTCGCCGGCTTCGCCGCCCTGCCCCTGCAGGACCCCGAGGCCGCCGCCGACGAATTGGAGCGCGCGGTCACCGAACTGGGACTCCGCGGCGCCCTGGTCAACGACCACACCGGAGGCCACTATTACGACGAGCCCCAGTTCGACGTGGTCTGGAGCGCCCTGGAAGACCTTGACGTCCCGCTGTATCTGCACCCCGGAGCACCGCCCGCCGACTCCTGGCACGTCCTCGACGGCCGGCCCGAGCTCATCGGTCCGCTGTGGACCTGGGGGGCCGAGACCGGTGCGCACGCTCTGCGCCTGGTCCTCGGCGGGGTCTTCGACCGTCATCCACGAGCCCGGCTCATTCTCGGCCACATGGGCGAGGCCCTTCCCTTCCAACTGGCCCGCCTCGACTCCCGCTATCAGCGCCAGCGCGATCGCACGCTGCACCGCAACCCCTCCGCGTACTTCGGCGACAACATCCACATCACCGTCAGCGGCGTCTGGTCGCACGCCGCGCTCACCGGCGCCATCGAGGCGATCGGCGTGGACTCCATCATGTTCGCCATCGACTACCCCTACGAGCTGACCTCCCAGGCTGTCGACTTCCTCGCCTCGGCGCCGCTCGCCGACGACGAACTGCCCAAGATCAGCCACCGTAACGCCGAGCGCCTGCTGCGCCTTCCGTCCTGACCACACGGCACGACGCCACGAACGGCACGCGTGGACCGGAGGACGGAATGCCCCCGCGGTCACCGATCGCATCACCCTGGACCGACCCACCGCGCTGCCCCACGTCGACTACGCCGACGCTCCCATGGCATCCGTCGTCGGTCGCTGACCATGATATGAGGGCCGACATGGTTGTCACGCCGGGGGATCGGGCCAACTGAACTGACTGAGAGTCAACTTACCTGCGAGTCAGTTGGTATTGACGCTTCCTGGACGGCGCCGGATTGTGGTGGCCATGCCGAGACTCCGGGTGCGTGTGCTGGTTGTTCTGGTCGTCCTCAGCGGATTCCTGACGGTGGCGGGCCTCCCGCCCGCCACCGCCGCCACCCCGGCCCTTCCCCCCGACTCCCTCTGGTTCGACGGCGCCCCGCTCACCGTGCAGGGCGGCCGCTTCACCGACGGCCAGGGGCGCGAGATCGTCCTGCGCGGCTACAACGTCTCCGGTGAGACCAAGCTGGAGGAGAACAGCGGGTTGCCCTTCGCCTCGGTCGCCGACGCCCAGAAGTCGGCGACTGCGCTGCGCGCCCTCGGCGGCGCCAACACGGTCCGCTTCCTGCTCTCCTGGGCGCACGCCGAACCCGTCCGCGGCCAGGTGGACACCGGCTACCTGGCCGCCGTCACCGAGCAACTGCGCGCCTTCCTGGACGCGGGCATCCGTGTCTTCCCCGACTTCCACCAGGACCTGTACTCCCGCCATCTGTTCAACGGTGGCAGCTGGTACACGGGCGACGGAGCCCCCAAGTGGGCGGTGGACGCCGGGAGTTACCCGGCCGAGTCCTGTGGTGTCTGCCTCTTCTGGGGCCAGAACATCACCCAGAACGCGGCCGTGCAGAAGGCCCAGTACGACTTCTGGCACAACGCCTACGGCCTCCAGGACGCCTTCCTCGCCACCGCCGGGTCGGCCATGGCCTACCTCCGGCAGCACCTGAGCGGCCCCGAGTTCGCGGACATCGCCGGCGTCGACCCGTACAACGAGCCCTACGCCGGCGGCTACGACTCCGGGCAGACCTCCCGCACCTGGGAGAAGGACCTGCTGTGGCCCTTCTACGAGAAGTTCCGCGCCCGTATGGACGCCGCAGGCTGGCAGGACAAGCCCGCCTTCGTGGAACCCAACCTCTTCTGGAACGCCAACATCTCCACCCAGAAACAGGAGGGCGGTCTGCTCGACGCGGACAGTCTCGGACCGCGCTATGTGTTCAACACCCACTTCTACGACCAGAAGGCCATCTCCGGCGTCCTGATGTGGGGCAAGGCCGCCGACGGCCAGTACGCCTCCGACTTCGCCACCGTCCGCGACCGCGCCGCCTCGGCCGGTACGGCCGCCGTGGTCAGCGAGTTCGGGCACCCGCTGTCCGGCACGGTCTCCGACAAGGCGCCGACCGTCCTGAAGGCCATGTACCAGGCCCTCGACTCCCGGCTGCCCGGCTCCGGTTGGTGGTCGAACCCGTCCGCCTCCGGACCGGTGCTCTCCGGCACCCAGTGGCAGTGGGACCTCTACAGCGGCCGGCACCACGAGCTGATGAACGGCAACCCCGCCAAGGTCCTCACCTCCGGCGACGCCTGGAACGGCGAGGACCTCTCCGCCGCGGAGCTGGACGGCTCCGGGAACGTCACCCTGCGTCAGGACGCCCGGCTGCTCGACCGCCTCTACCCGAGCGCCACGGCCGGCACCACCCTCGCCTTCACCTACGAGGACCGCTCCCGCGACGGCTCCACGACCCTCACCTGGAACCCGGTGCCGAACGCCCTGCCGAACGTGGCCCGGCTGGTCGGCTCCGGCCGGTACGGGCTGCTGGTGTGGCGCTCCGGCGACGGCACCGCCCCGACCGAGCTGCACCTGCCGGCGTCCTTCCTCACCGCGTCGACCACCGTCGTCTCCGACCTGGGCACGGCGTACGGCCCGCCCGCCTACACCGGAGCCGGAACCCCGGTCGCCGTCGCCCCCGAGCCGGGCGGCACCGGCAGCCGCCGGCTGCTGCTCACCGACCCGGACTCCGGCGTCCCGCACTTCGCGCTGGTGACCGACGGGGCCACGGCGCCCCCGGCGGAGCTGCTGACGGCGGCCCGGTCCGAGCTGGCCGCATGGCTGGCGGCACACTTCTGAGCCGTCCGAGGCTTTCGTGGCCCGCGGCCACAAGCCGTACGGCCCCCGCGGAGAGTGGGGTCCCCCCGGAGGCCGCCGGCGCTCAACTCCCCTGCGGGCCCGTCCAGTCGGCCTGGACATGCCCCAACCGGACGCGCTGCGGATGGTCGCCGACCGGCACGGACAGCACCTTCTGGCCGGTGGCGAAGTCGATGGCCGTGATCTGGTCGGCGCCGGCCTCGGAGATGACGCAGTCCTTGCCGTCCCCGCTCACGGTCGCCCAGTACGGTGTCGACGCGGTGACGAGCGGGCCGACGTCGAAGGATGCCCGGTCGACCACGGTGGCGTAGTTGTCCATCGTCCCGGCGACACACAGCTTGGTGCCGGCGGGGTTCATCGAGATGCCGTGGTGACGCGAGTCCAGCAGCCAGGTGGTGCGGTCCGGGTTCGTCGCCGGGTTCTCCGGCAGCGTCTTCACCCGGGTGATCTTGTCCGTGGCCACGTCGTACTCCAGGAAGCCGTTGAAGAACGACACCTGGAAGTACAGCTTCGACCAGTCGGGTGTGAAGGCGGCGGGCCGGACCGCGTCGGAGAAGTCCTTCAACCCGATCGCGTCCAGTCGCTGCCGCATGTCGATGGTCCTGACCTGCTTGAACGTGGTCGCGTCGACGACGGTGATGTGGCGGTCGCCCTTGGTCCAGTCCCAGCCGGGGGTGTCGAGCGAGGTGGTCACCTCGCCGATGGACATGTTCCAGATGTACCTGCCGCCATCGGTGAAGAAGTTCTCGTGCGGCTTGTCGCCCGTGTCGAACTCGCCCAGTTCCTTGCCGGTCTCGATGTCCAGCACCTGCACCTTGTTCGCGGTCGAGGCCGAGACGGCGACACGCGTGCCGTCGGGTGAGACCGCCATGTGGTCGGCCCGGTAACCGGCCACCGGGAAGCGCCAGTTGACCTTGTCGGTGGCCAGGTCGATGGAGACGACGTCGGCGAAGCTGGGCCGCGAGACGACCACGGACCTGCCGTCGGGCGTGGAGTACATGTCGTCCGCGTACTGGTCGTGGCCCTCGCCGACCTCGTTGCGGATGGATGTGTAGTAGATCCACTTGATCGGGTCGGCGTTGATCTCCGCCAGCCGCTGCGCCTTGTCGGGGATGACGTTGATCCGGCCGATCTTCGCGAAGTCGCCGGAGGAGTGGACGACATCGGCGGTGCCGTCCCAGTTGTTGCCGACGAACAGCACCTCGCGCAGGCCGTCGGAGGAGCCGCTCGCGGCGACCGCGGCGGTCGCCGGGCCGGCGACGGTCAGGGCGAGGGCGGCGGCCATGGAGCACAGGTGCCTGGTTCTGGAGGCAGGCATGACTGCTCTCCTTCCTCGGGGGAATCTGAACACGGCTGCATTCACAGTGGACTTACTGAAAAGTAAGGATGGTGCCGTCTTCTCGACAAGATGTGTGCACGACAAGATTGGGTGATCGGGCGGCGGACGGAAGGGGAATCGTGACGGGCAGGCTCAAGGCGCCCACGGGCCGCTACGGCGGCAGATCCGCCGAGGACCGGCAGGCCGAGCGGCGCCGGCGGTTCCTGGACGCGGCCCTGGAACTGTTCGGCGGCACCCCCGGCTACCGAGGCACGACCGTCGCCGCGCTGAGCCAGGCCGCGGGCCTGTCCACCCGCCAGTTCTACGAGGAGTTCCACACCCTTGAGGACGTCCTCGCCGCGCTGCACCTGGAGGTCAACGACTGGGCCGAGCAGGCGGTGCTGGACGCCCTCGCCAGGGCGGACGATCTGCCGCTGGCCGAGCGTGCCGCCGTGCTCTTCCGGGCCTACGCCTGCGACGTCACCTGCGACCCGAGCCGCATCCGCATCACCTTCGTGGAGATCATCGGTGTCAGCTCCCGGCTGGAGGAGCAGCGCCTGGCCCGCCGGGCCCGCTGGATCGACCTCATCCGGGCCGAGGCGGACGCCGCCGTGGCGCGCGGGGAGGCCGCGCCCCGTGACTACCGGCTCGCGGCGACGGCCTTCGTGGGCAGCGTCAACGGTCTGCTGCACGACTGGAGCGCCGGCTGGGTGGACGCCACGCTGGACGAGGTGGTGGACGAGCTGGTGCGGCTGCTGCTGGGCATGCTCCGGCCGGAGGGCTGGCGGCCCGCGACCGGGTGAGCGGCGGACGAGCGGCGAGCGAGCGGTGGGTGAGCCGGCGAGGGAACCGGCACCGGGTGAGTCGGGTGAGTCGGGTGAGCCGGGGGCGAGTGGGGCAGGGGGAGCGGGTGCGCCTTGGGCGGGGGCCCGAGGCCGGGGGACCCGTCGGCCCAGGTCGGCGTGGGGCTGCGCGGCTCGGCGCGCGCGATGGGCGCGGAGCTGGTGTGCTGGTGCGGGGGCGTCGTGGCCGTGCTCCGGAACAGCCGTGGCCGCGCTCCGGAGCACACCGGAAGACACAGGAGACACAGATGAGTACCTACCGAGTCGCGCAGGTGACGACCGCGGGCGGCCCGTTCGAGCTGGCCGAGCGCGAGGTGCCCGAGCCGGGACCCGGGCATGTGCGGATCGCCGTGGACGCGTGCGGCGTCTGCCACAGCGACACGGTCTTCGTGAACGCCGCAGTGCCCGGCGTGACCTTCCCGGTGGTCCCGGGGCACGAGATCGCCGGGCGCGTCGAGGCGCTCGGCGAGGGGACGCAGGACTGGGGCCTGCGGGCCGGCGACCGGGTCGCGGTCGGCTGGTTCGGCGGTGCCTGCGGCCACTGCAAGCCGTGCCGCCAGGGCGACTTCATCGTCTGTGCCAACGGGCAGGTGCCCGGCTGGGCCTACGACGGAGGCTTCGCCGAGAAGATGATCGCGCCCGTCGACGCCCTGGCCCGGATCCCCGACGCGCTGGCGGCGAGCGACGCCGGCCCGATGGCCTGTGCGGGCGTGACCGTCTTCAACGGACTGCGGCGCAGCTCCGGCCGGCCCGGCGATCTGGTCGCAGTGCTGGGCCTCGGCGGCCTCGGCCATCTCGGGGTGCAGTACGCGGCGGCGATGGGCTTCGAGACCGTGGCGATCGCGCGGGGCGCGGAGAAAGCCGACTTCGCCAAGCGGCTGGGCGCCCACCACTATGTCGACAGCACCTCCGGCACCCCGGTCGCCGAGTCCCTGCAGTCCCTCGGCGGCGCGAACGTCGTGCTGGCCACCGCGGGGAACTCCGAGGCCATCACGGCCACCGTGGACGGGCTGGCGCCCCGCGGTGAGCTGGTGGTGATCGGCGTCGACCTCGAACCGCTGGGCATCAACCCGAACCAGCTGCTGATGAGCGCCCGGGTCGTGCGCGGCCACCCGTCCGGCACCTCGCAGGACGTGCAGGACACCATGGCGTTCAGCGCCCTGCACGGCATCCGACCGATGACCGAGACCGTGCCGCTGGACGACGTGGACGCGGCCTACGGCAAGATGCTCGCCGGCAAGGCCCGCTTCCGGATGGTGCTCACCACCGGCTGACCCCCGGGCGCCGCGGCACGGCTCCGGCCGGTCCGTCAGTCGCCGAGCCGGTCCAGCGCCGCGAGTACCGGCGCGGCCCCGTCCTCGGCGCGGATGCGGGCGCCGAGGGAGCGCGCCCGTTCCCGGTACACCGGCTCACGGGTGGCCCGTACCAGGGCCGAGGCCAGGGCCTGCACGGTCAGGCGGCGCAGTGGTACGACGTCCGGGGCGACCCCCAGCGCGACCAGCCGGGCGGACCAGAACCCCGCGTCGAACTGCACCGGCACCGGCACGGCCGGGACCCCGGCGCGCAGCCCCGCCGCGGTGGTCCCCGCCCCCGCGTGGTGGACCACCGCGGCCATCCGAGGGAAGAGCAGCGCATGCGGCACGTCGCCGATGGCCAGCATGTCGTCGCCGTCCGCCGTGAGTCCGCCCCAGCCACGCTGGATCACCCCGCGCAGCCCGGCCCGCCGCAGCGCGGCCACGAGCCGGGCGCTGAGCCGCCCGGCATCCGGCACGGTGGCGCTGCCCAGACCGACGTACACCGGCGGCTGACCAGAGTCGATGAAGTCCCGCACAGAGTCGGGGAGTTGGGACGCCGCGTCGTACGGCCACCAGTAGCCGCTCACCGTCAGGCCCGCCCGCCAGTCCCGGGGCCGGGGCACCACCAGCGGGCTGAAGCCGTGGTGCACCGGCCAGAGCCGCCGTTCCCGGGTCCGCAGCGTGGCGCCGGCCCGCACCGCAGGCAGCCCGAGCCGTCTGCGCACCCCGGGCAGGGCGCCCGTGAAGATGTGTTCCGTGGCGAGGCACACGCCGTCCCCGGCCACCCGGTTCACCGCCGGTCCCCAGGAGCCGCCGCCGAGCACGGGTGGCGCGAACTCCCGGGTCCCGGCGATGGGTTGGAGGTAGACGCCCATGCTCGGCAGGCGCAGGCCCTCGGCGATGGTGTGGCCGAGCGGCGCCAGGGAGGCGGACAGCAGCAGGACCTCGCTGTCCCGGGCCGCTGTGATCAGGTCCTCGGTCATCCGCCCGACGACCCGGCGCGCCATGCCCGCGAGGCGGATCAGCTTCCCGGCCTCACTGGCGCTGCGATGCAGGCCCCGGCCGCGCGGCGACTCCAGCTCCGCCAGCGGATCGACCGGCAGCCCGTGGAACCGCACTCCGGAGCCCGCCACCAGTGGTGCGAAGCGGGCATGGGTGACCAGGGTGACTTCATGTCCGGACAGCGCGAGTCGGTGGCCCAGTCCGGTGTAGGGGGCGACATCGCCCCGCGAGCCGGCCGTCATGATGGCGATGCGCACGACGGCCAGTATGGTCGCATTCCGTCCCGCGTGACCCCGACAGCCGCACTGCGGAGCCAGGTTCACCCCCTTGGCGAGCTGTCTGCTCCACTCCCGCGCGCCGTCACGGCGCGCCCGCCGCCCGCCCCCGCCAACCGTCAGCCGCCGTCCGCGACCTGCTCTATCCGGCGACGGACACCATCAGCAGGCCCGCCGCGGCGAGCAGCGCACCTCCCAGCAGTACCCATGCGAGCAGACGCTGCCGCAGTGCCCGGTAGCGGGTCTCGTACATCTGCCGCAGTTCCTCGGCGCGTCGGGCGGTGCGCTGCCAGGACAGCCGTGACAGCGCAACGTACTCGGCTTCGAACTCCCGCTCCAGGACGTTCCGTTCAGCTTCGCCGAGCCACCCCAGCCGGGACGCGGTGCGCGCCGCCGCCCTACGGCCCTCCTCCTGCGCGGCGGCCAGCAGCAGATGCCCCTCGATCTCCCGGACCAGAGTCCGCTCCTCCCGATCCGTCATCGCGTGGTCAACTTCCTTTCTGCCAGCGGAGTTTGCGGGTGGTGCAGGTCGAATGCCGGGGACTCGCTGCGGATCCGCGGCAGGGTGCGGAAGTTGTGCCGCGGCGGCGGGCAGGAGGTCGCCCACTCCAGGGAACGGCCGTAACCCCAGGGGTCGTCGGACTCGACCCGCCGGCCGTACTTGGCCGTCTTCCACACGTTGTAGAAGAACGGGAGCATGGAACAGCCGAGCAGGAACGAGAAGATCGTGGAGACCGTGTTGAGCGTGGTGAGCCCTTCGGCCGCGAGGTAGTCCGGAATCCGGCGCTGCATCCCGTTCGTGCCCAGCCAGTGCTGGACCAGGAAGGTGCCGTGGAAGCCGACGAACAGCGTCCAGAAGGTGATCTTGCCGAGCCGCTCGTCGAGCATCTTGCCCGTCATCTTCGGCCACCAGAAGTGGAATCCGGCGAACATCGCGAAGACGACCGTGCCGAAGATGACGTAGTGGAAGTGGGCCACCACGAAATAGCTGTCGGAGGTGGCGAAGTCGATCGGCGGCGAGGCGAGCATGACACCGGTCAACCCGCCGAAGACGAACGTGACGAGGAAACCCATCACCCACAGCATCGGTGTCTCGAAGGACAGCGAGCCCTTCCACATCGTGCCGATCCAGTTGAAGAACTTCACACCGGTCGGTACGG
>NZ_KQ948250.1:0-2416 GCF_001514035.1 Streptomyces yokosukanensis
GCCGGGTGCGACGCTGCCCGAGCTGAAGCAACGCCGCGTGCCCAAGCGGGAGTTGACCGTCGAGGAACCCGAGGACATCGGCCGCTCCGACGTCGCCGTCGACAACCCGGTACCGGCCCCGCCGTTCTGGGACACCCGCGTCGTCAAGGGCATCCAGCTCAAGGAGTACGCGAGCTGGCTGGACGAGGCCGCCCTGTTCAAGGGCCAGTGGGGGCTCAAGGGCGACACCGTCGAGAGCGAGGGCCGGCCGCGGCTGCGTATGTGGCTCGACCGGCTGCGCACGGGGAACCTGCTGGAGGCGGCCGTGGTCCACGGCTACTTCCCCTGCGTCTCCAAGGGCGACGACCTGATCATCCTGGACGAGCACGGCAACGAGCGCACCCGGTTCACCTTCCCGCGCCAGCGCCGCGGCCGCCGGCTGTGCCTGGCCGACTTCTTCCGCCCGGAGGAGTCCGGGGAGACCGACGTCGTCGGCCTCCAGGTCGTCACCGTCGGCTCGCGCATCGGCGAGGAGACCGCGAAGCTCTTCGCGGCCGACTCCTACCGGGACTACCTCGAACTGCACGGCCTGTCCGTCCAGTTGGCCGAGGCGCTCGCCGAGTACTGGCACGCCCGCGTCCGCACCGAACTCGGCATCGACGCCAGTGAACCGGCCGCGATGGAAGGCATGTTCCGCACGGAGTACCAGGGCTGCCGCTACTCGCTCGGCTACCCGGCCTGCCCGAATCTGGAGGACCGCGCCAAGATCGCGGACCTGCTGCGACCGGAGCGGATCGGCGTCCATCTGTCCGAGGAGTTCCAGCTGCACCCCGAGCAGTCCACCGACGCCATCGTCGTCCACCACCCCGAGGCCGGCTACTTCAACGCGGGAGGCCGCGCATGACGACGTTCTCCTTCGAGTTCTTCCCGCCGAAGACGGCGGGCGGCGAGCAGGCGCTGTGGCAGTCCGTCCGCCGCATCGAACCGCTCGCGCCCGACTTCGTGTCCGTGACCTACGGTGCGGGAGGCTCCTCGCGCGAGCGCACCATCGAGGTCACCAAACGGATCGTGGCCGAGACGACGCTGCGCCCGGTGGCGCACCTGACGGCCGTCGGGCACTCGGTGGCCGAGCTGCGCCACATCATCGGCCAGTACGCGGACGCCGGAGTGCGCGACGTGCTCGTGCTGCGCGGCGACCCGCCCGGCGACCCCAAGGGGCCGTGGGAGCCGCATCCGGACGGCTTCACCTACGCGTATCAGCTGGTCGAACTGGTGCGGTCCCTGGGGGAGTTCACCGTCGGCGTCGCGGCCTTCCCGGAGAAGCACCCGCGCTCGCCCGACTGGGACGGCGACATCCGGCACTTCGTGGCCAAGTGCCGCGCGGGTGCGGACTACGCCATCACCCAGATGTTCTTCGACGTGGAGGACTATCTGCGGCTGCGCGACCGGGTGGCGGCGGCGGGCTGCACCACGCCGATCATCCCGGAGATCATGCCGGCCACCGACGTCCGGCAGATCCGGCGCTTCGCCGAACTCTCCGACGCCGCCTTCCCGGAGGATCTGGCCCACCGTCTCGAAGCCGCCCGCGAGCGGCCCGACGAGGCGTACCGGATCGGGGTCGAGCACGCCACCGCCATGGCGGACCGGCTGCTCGCCGAGGGTGCCCCCGGCCTGCACTACATCACGCTCAACAAGTCCACAGCGGCCCTGGACATCCACCGCAACGTACTGAACAGCTCAAGGAGCCTTCATGTCAGCTGAGTTCACCGACTTCAAGGTCGCCGACCTCTCCCTCGCCGAGTTCGGCCGCAAGGAGATCACGCTCGCCGAGCACGAGATGCCGGGCCTGATGGCGATCCGCGAGGAGTACGCCGAGGCCCAGCCGCTGGCCGGCGCCCGCATCACCGGCTCGCTGCACATGACGGTCCAGACGGCCGTGCTCATCGAGACCCTGGTGGCCCTCGGCGCCGAGGTCCGCTGGGTGTCCTGCAACATCTTCTCCACCCAGGACCACGCCGCCGCCGCGATCGCCGCCGCCGGCATCCCGGTCTTCGCCTGGAAGGGCGAGACCCTCGAGGAGTACTGGTGGTGCACGGAGCAGGCGCTGACCTGGCCGGGCCACGCGGGCCCGAACATGATCCTGGACGACGGCGGTGACGCCACCCTCCTCGTCCACAAGGGCGTTGACCACCAGAAGACGGGCGAGCTGCCGGAGGCGTCCAACGAGGAACTCGCCGTCGTCCGCTCGCTGCTGGAGAACAGCACCATCGACTGGCAGGCCCTCGCCTCCGGCATCCGTGGTGTGACGGAGGAGACCACGACGGGTGTCCACCGTCTGTACGAGATGCAGCGTGACGGTGTTCTTCTCTTCCCGGCGATCAATGTCAACGACGCGGTGACGAAGTCGAAGTTCGACAACAAGTACGGCTGCCGGCAC
>NZ_KQ948250.1:3125-24944 GCF_001514035.1 Streptomyces yokosukanensis
GGGCCGTCTGCTGAACCTGGGCAACGCCACCGGCCACCCCTCCTTCGTGATGTCCAACTCCTTCGCGGACCAGACGCTCGCCCAGATCGAGCTGTTCACGAAGCCCGACGAGTACCCGACGGGTGTCTATGTGCTGCCCAAGCACCTGGACGAGAAGGTCGCCCGTCTCCACCTGGACTCCCTCGGCGTCAAGCTGACGACGCTGCGTCCGGAGCAGGCGTCGTACATCGGTGTCGAGGTGGACGGCCCGTACAAGTCGGACCACTACCGCTACTGAACGACCGAGCCGGCCGGACGCGGCGACCGCTGCGTCCGGCCGTGTCCGGCGCGGCGGCTACAGGGCCGCCTCCAGCGCCAGGCAGGTCTCGTAGTCCGGCAGGATGCCCGCCTCCAGCGCCTGGGCCAGGGTGGGGGCCGCGACATCGCGCTCGGACAGGATCGGCTCGACGCCGTCGAGCATGACGGGCAGTCCGAGCGCCGGGTCCAGCGGGGAGACGGCCAGCTCGTTCTCCGCCACGTACGGCCCGGACATGAGGTACACCATCGTGGTGTCGTCCTCGAGCGCGACGAACACATGGCCCACGCCGACCGGCAGATAGGTGGACCGGAAAGTGTCCTGGCCGAGCTGGACCGTGTCCCACCGGCCGAAGGTGGGTGAGCCCACCCGGAGGTCGACGACGAAGTCGAGCGCCCGGCCCCGCCCGCAGTAGACGTGCTTGGCCATGCCCGGCGGCGTGGAGGTGAAGTGCACACCGCGCACCACACCACGGCGCGAGTGGCTCTGACAGGTCTGGAAGACGGGGAAGGCGTGCCCGGTCGCCCGGGCGAACAGCGGTTGCTGGTACGTGGTCACGAACAGGCCGCGCCCGTCGGGGAACACCTTGGGGGTGAACTCGTAGGCGCCTTCGACGGCGAGTTCCCGGACGGTCGTGGGCGCGGTCGCGCCGGTCTGTCGAGTCGTCATCACAGAAGCCCGCGGTCCCCTCACTCGCCCCACTTCATGTAGATGACCGGCGGCTCACGGCCGGGCAGCTGGCGCAGCGGCGCGCAGTCCAGGCCGAAGACCTCCCGCAGCGCCGTGGTCTCACCGGGCCACTTGGGGTGGGCCAGCTCGTCGAACGCGAGGATGCTCCCCTTGGTCAGATGCGGCCGGATCACCTCCAGCAGTTCCTTGGTCGGCTGGTAGAGGTCCAGGTCGAAGTAGGCCATGGCGATGACCGTCTCAGGGTTGTCCCGCAGGTACTGCGGGACGGTTTCGCGCACATCGCCCTGGACCACGAACGAGCGCTGGGTGTGCCCGAAGGGCTCGGAGGCCTCGTGGGCCGCCAGGACCTCGCGCAGATGACCGACCTCGTTGTCCGGCACCGCGAAACGACCGGGGTGGGCACTGGTGCTGACCTTGTCCACGTCCTTGATGTCGTCGGGGAAGCCGGTGAAGGTGTCGAAGCCGATGATGCGCCGCAGGGAGTTGTACGGCTCGTAGATGCTGCGCAGTGCCGTGAGCGTGGCCAGGTGACGGCCGTGCAGCACACCGAACTCCATGACGACGCCCGGGATCTCGGGCAGCATCCGGTACAGCGCGTCCATGGCGAGCAGGTCGGCGAGCTGATGGCGGCGCAGGTACACCGGCAGGTTGTCGATCAGGTACTGGGGCGGGATGGGGCTGTCGACGAGGAGCTTCGTGAGCCGCTCACGCACATCGCGTTCCTGCTCGGACTCGTGGGGAACGATGCGCGGGTCGGTGAAGCCGTCCTTGGCCATGAGGGGCTGGTCCTTTCGCCGGTGGGACAGAAAACCCGGAGCGTTGTCACCTGGTCGGGGAGCGGATCCGCTGGTCTGCCGGGCCGGAACGGCTGCACGGCCTCACGGGAGGTGAGCGGGAGGCGGCAGTTCAGCCACGGGCGCGGGGGACGATCGCGCAGGGGCGGCGGTGCCGTACGACACCGCCGCCCGCTCCGCGTACGGCCGTCCCCTCAGGTGATCGCCTCGGGGATCGTCTCATGGGGTGCTGCGACGGGGCAGCCGGATCAGTCGCGGATGGAGCCGTTCTCCAGGCGTACTGTGCGTCCGGTGAACCGCCTTTCGAGCATGCGGTCGTGGGAGACGACGACCAGGGGCCCCCGATAGTGCGACAAGGCCTCCTCCAGGTCTTCCACCAGCGCCGGTGACAGATGGTTCGTCGGTTCGTCGAGCACCAGCAGATCCACCGGGTCGTGCAGGAGCCGGGCCAGGGCGAGCCGCCGGCGCTGGCCGACGGACAGTCGGCCGACCGCGGTGGCCAGATCCGACGGCCTGAAGAGCCCCAGACCCAGGAGTGCCCCGCGATGCGCCTCGAGATCGCCGGGCAGGCCTTCGCGGAACGCGTCCAGCAGGCTGAGTCCGGGTGCGGTGACCGGTGTCTCCTGGGGCAGCCAGCCGGTGCCCGCCGGACGCGTGCTCGTACCTCGGTCCGGTTCCAGGTCGCCGACCAGCACCCGTAGCAGGGTGCTCTTGCCGGCACCGTTGGGGCCGGTGATCAGCACACGCTCTCCCGGGCCCACCTCGAAGTCCGGCACGTGGAGCCGGTCCGCCACCTCGACCTGGTGCAGCCCGGCGACCACCGAGGTGCCCAGGGCGTCGCCCCCCTTGATCCGGGGTGTGAAGCGCATCGGCTTCGGTGGCCGGGGGACCGGGTTCTCCTCCAGCCGCCGCAGGCGCTCCTTGGCGTTGCGCACCCGGGCGGAGATCTGCTTCTCCACGCTGCGCTGGTGACGGCCGTTCGTCCGGTCGGTGTTGCCCCGTGGTCCGGCGGCCGCGTGGTCCGCCGCGGCGCGCGCAAGTTCGCGCTGGCGGGCCAGATCCTCCTTCCATTCCTGGTGCTGTTGCTCCCGGCGCAGCCGCAGGGCCGCCTTGGCCTTCACATAGCCGGCGTAGCCGCCGCCGTGCCGGTGGACCGTGTGCCGTTCGGTGTCCATGTCCCACAGGGCCGTGGCCACCTGCTCCAGGAAGACACGGTCGTGGGAGACGACCACGATGCTGCCGCGGTGGGAGCGCAGATGTTCCTCCAGCCATTCGAGCGCGGCCCGGTCCAGGTGGTTGGTGGGCTCGTCGAGCAGCATCAGCTGCGGTGCGGCGGCGAGCACACAGGCCAGGCCCAGCCGGGCCTGCTCGCCGCCGGACAGGCTGGCCAGCCGCCGGGTGGTGTCGACGGACGCCAGGCCCAGACCGTGCAGGGCGGCCTGCACCCGGGCGTCGGCCGCGTAGCCGTCCCGGGCCTCGAAGGCTTCCATGAGATCGCCGTACTCGGCCAGCAGGGCGGTGAGTTCGTCGCCGTCCGCCTCGGCCATGGCCGTCTCGCAGCGGCGCAGCTCGTGCTCCAGCGCCCGCAGCTCGGCGAGGGCGTGGTCGATGGCGTCCCGCACCGTGTCGTCGGGTGCCAGCTCGGGGGTCTGCGGGAGGTAGCCGGTACCGCCCGGAGCCCGCACCAGCACCCGGCCTCCGTCGGGCTCGTCCAGTTTGGCGATCAGGCGCAGCAGGGTGGACTTGCCCGAGCCGTTCTCCCCGATGACGCCGATGCGTTCGCCGAGGGCCACGGACTGGTGCACGCCGTCCAGCAGACGGCGGGTGCCCCGGGCGTGCTGGATGTCGTCGAGGACCACCTGGAAACCGCCCGCCGAGGGTGCGCCGGGATCCGGTCGCCGCTCCTCGACGAGGGAGGTGCCCGCACCCGAGGAGGCGGACGGCAGAAGGCTGTTCGTGGCAGAGAAGGAGTTGTGCATGGATTCGCACGCCGTTTCATCCGTGGGTCAGAAAAGGGTCGACCGAGGGCGAGCACTGCTCGAACGGGTGCCGGAGACAGGCATGACCGCATGGCGCAGGACAGAAGGCTGTCGTGAAAGACCAGTGCGGCGCTTGAAAGGTGGTGGAACAGACCGCTGGAGGAGCGGCACACACACCGTGCCCGTGGCGCCCGGAGCCGGAAGTGCTCGCGGGCGACGTCAGATGAAGTAGAAGCCGGCGGCGGCGAAAATGGAAATCACGCACAAAACTTTAGCAGAGGTTTTCGAGCGTGTGGGGTGAAGTGTGGGGCGGAATCGGCCAAGTGTCGATGATTTTCGGCACCCGCGGCGGACGGTGACGGTCCGCACTTCTCCGGAAACGGAAGGAGTGGTTAGTGTCGGCGCCATGCACTTCACCCAGATCTACGGCTGACGCGGGCCGAGCCGCGCCCCCCGACCGTTCGATACGCCGTAGCACTGAAATGAGCGAACTCCTATGTCTCGTCGTCACATCGCGATGATCGGCAGTCCCATCGTCAGTCATGTCCTGCCCGGCCTCGAGGTCATCCGTGAACTCGTGGCGCGGGGGCATCGGGTGACGTACGTGTCCGCCCCGAACACGGCCGATCTGATCCAGCCCACCGGTGCCGAGTTCGTCCCCTGCGCCACCACTCTGCCCGTAGCCGACAACAACTGGCCGCACGACCCGATCGCGGCCGCGTCCCTCTTCCTCGACGACGCGATGCAGGTGCTTCCCCAGCTGCACGCCCACTACGACGAGGATCCCGCCGACCTCTACCTCTACGACATCGGGTCCTACGCCGGCCGCGCGCTCGCCGAGGCGCAAGGCCGCCCGCTCGTGCAGCTGTCCCCGAGCTATGTGGCCTGGAGGGGCTACCAGGAGGAGGTCGCGGAGCAGCTGAAGAAGCTGCCGGGCGCCGACGCCTACCAGCAGAGGTTCGCCTCCTGGCTGGCCGGGTGCGGAGCGACCACGCTGGACGTGGACGCCTTCAGCGGCATGCCCGCCCGGACCATCGCGATGATCACCAAGGCCATGCAGCCCAACGCCGACCGGGTGGACACCGACGTCGTGACCTTCGTGGGCCCCTGTCTCGGGGACCGCTCCGAACAGGGCGGCTGGACCCGGCCGCCGGGTGCCGAGAAGGTGCTGCTGGTCTCCCTCGGCTCCGCCTACACGTTGCAGCCGGAGTTCTACCGCCAGTGCCTGGCGGCCTTCGGCGGCCTGGCCGGCTGGCACGTGGTCCTCCAGATCGGCAAGTACACGGATGCCGGGGAACTGGGGGAGATCCCGTCCAACGTCGAGGTGCACGACTGGGTGCCCCAGCTGGCGATCCTGGAACAGGCCGACGCCTTCGTCACCCACGCCGGCATGGGCGGGAGCAGCGAGGGGCTCTACACGGGCGTGCCGATGATCGCCGTGCCGCAGGGCGCCGAGCAGTTCGGCAACGCCGACCAACTCGTCAAGCTCGGCGTGGCCCGGCGCATCGACACCGGCGACGCCACCGCCGACACTCTGCGCACGGCGCTGCTGGAGCTCACCGCCGACCCGGAGGTCCGGCGCCGCTCCGAGGTGTTGCGCGCCGAGCTGCGGGCCGAGGGCGGGACCGAGCGTGCCGCCGACCTCATCGAGGCTGCCCTGGACTAGGTCCGACAGGACCCAGGGCGAGGAGCTGGAGGGCGACGGTGGACAGGGTACGGATGGGCGTGCTGGGCTGCGCGGACATCGCCTGGCGGCGCATGCTGCCCGCGCTCGCCGGACATCCCTGCATCGAGGTGGTCGCGATCGGGAGCCGGGACGCGGCCAAGGCCGCGGCGTTCGCCCGGCGGTTCGGCGGTGATCCGGTGACCGGCTACGAGGCCGTGCTCGACCGGCCCGACCTCGACGCCGTCTACGTCCCGCTGCCACCCGCGCTCAACGCCGAGTGGACACGGCGGGCGCTGGAGGCGGACAAGCACGTCCTGTGCGAGAAGCCGCTGACGGTCACCGCACGGCAGGCGTCGGCGCTGCGGGAACTCGCCCGTGCCCGCGGCCGGGCCCTGTTCGAGAACTACATGTTCCTCTGCCATCCCCAGCACCGGGTGGTCGCCGATCTGCTCGCCGCCGGACGGATAGGGGAAGTCCGTTCCCTGGCCGCCGAGTTCACCATCCCGGGCAAACCGGCGGACGACATCCGCCACCGCCGTGACCTGGGCGGTGGCGCGCTCACCGGCGTCGGCGTCTATCCGCTGCGCACCGCCTTGCGCTACCTCGGCCCCGTGCTTCAGGTGGCCGGCGCCCATCTGAAGCCGGACCGGCGCACCGGCGTCGACACCGGCGGGGCGGCGCTGCTCACGGCGCCCGACGGCGCCGTGGCGCACATCGGGTTCGGACTGGAACATGCCTACCGCTGCCGGTACGAACTGACCGGATCCGAGGGGCGCATCATCGTGCCCAGGGCCTACACACCGCCCGCGGACCACACCGCGGTCGTCCACCTCGAACGGGACGGATCCCGCGAGGAGTTCCTCGTGCCCCCGCAGGACCAGTTCCGCTCCGTCGTGACGGATTTCGTCGAGGGCATCCGCTCGGGCGCACCGTCCCCGCTCACGGGCCGGGCACTGACGGACCAGGCCGGGCTGGTCGAGGACCTGTACGCCGCCGCGCGGCGCGGGAACTGAGCAACCGGCCGCTCAGCGCTGCAGCGCCCGGCGCCGGGCGACGGCCGCCACGACGTCGTCGACGGCCCGGCGCAGTGGAACCTCGGGTCGCCATCCCGTCATGTCCCGAAAGACCGAGGAGTCGACGTCCAGGTCGCGGAAGTCGCCGGTCTCGGCGTACTCGGGGGGAGCCACCGACAGCACCGGCACCGGCGGGCGTCCGGTGCGACGGGCCGCGCTGTCGGCGATGGCCCGGAACAGCTCGCCGAGTGCGACGACGTGCCCGCCCACCGCACAGACACGCCCGTCGAGGTCCGCCGCGTGGTCCAGCGCGGTGACGAAGGCGCGGGCCGCGTCGGTCACATCCAGGAACTCGCGCCGCACGGTGCCGTCGTGCCACAGGGTGAGGGCCTCGCCCGACAGGGCCCGGTCGGCCATCGACGGCGTCGCCCCCGCACTGCTGCCGACCGTGGTGGGCAGGCGCAGCGCGAAGCCCCGGACGGTGCCCCGGGCCGTGGCGTCGAGCAGGAGCCGCTCCGCGGCGGCCTTCTGCCGGGCGTAGGCGCTGCGTTGGGGGCCGCCGTCCGCCGCCTGATTGGTGCTGGCCAGGACGACGGTGGGGCCAGGGCTCCCGTCGGGTGCCGCCTGGCACCGCGCGATCACCTCACGCACCAGGTCCACGTTCACCCGCTCCGTCTGCGGGTCCGAGGCCGCGGACCGCCACGAGCCCTGGCCCGCCATGCGGGCGACCAGGTGGATCACCACGTCGGCGCCGCGGACGGCCTCGGCGACGGCGCCCCTTTCGGTGAGGTCGGCCCGCATCACCTCCGTGGCTGCCCGGCCGCCGGCCGGCACGGTGAACGGGCCGCGCGCCACGGCGCGCAGCCGTATCGGACGGTGGGAGATCTCCCGCACCACGGCCGAACCGATGTACCCGGAGGCGCCCAGGACGACGACCAGGGGGCGGCGGGATGTCTCCCGCCCCGTGCCGCAGGAAGAGTGACCGGTCATTGCTGTTGCCTCTTTTCGTGATGGGGTGCCGCCGCCCCGCGCCCTCGAGGGGTACTCGTCCCCGGATCCAGGGGGGATCGGCCCGCATGTGCAGGTCCCGGGCACCGCGGCAGAATCACCGACTGTCCGTCCATTGCCATCGGTTCCTGAGGAGTTGGCATATGCGTGTGCTCATCGCGGCTTTCGCGCACACCTCGCATTTTCATGGCCTTGTGCCGCTCGCGGGGGCCCTGCGTGCCGCGGGACATGATGTGCGCGTGGCCAGCCAGCCCGGTTTCGTGGACTCGATCACCGGCGCCGGGCTCACTGCCGTACCGGTGGGAGAGGACCACCGGTTGCTCGAGGCGATGCAGCAGAAGGGCGCGGAGATCCAGCGGTACTCCGCGAACATCGACCTGTCCCACCCGGAAGTTTTCGACTGGGACTACGTGTTCAATCTGTTCGACTTGTCCGTTCCCTATTTCTACTCGGTGATCAACGACGAGTCGTTCGTCCGGGAACTGGTCGGGTACGCCCGTCAGTGGCAGCCGGACCTGGTGCTGTGGGAGCCGTACACGTTCGCCGGCGCGATCGCCGCCCGGGCGTGCGGCGCCGCCCATGCCCGGCTCATGGGCGCGAGCGACCTGAACGCCTACTTCCGCAGGGCGTTCCTCGAGCGCCTTCGCGAACGGCCCGCCGGGCAGCGCCCCGACCCGCTGCGCGACTGGCTCGCCGGGGCCGCCGAGCAGTACGGGGTGGCCTACGACGAGGAGCTGGTGGTCGGCCAGTGGACCGTCGACATGCTGCCGGAGCGGTTCCGGCTCGATCTGTCGCTGCCGACGGTGCCCGTGCGGTACGTGCCCTACAACGGCCGGACCGTCGTCCCGGACTGGCTGAAGACCGCCGCGACCCGGCGGCGTGTGTGTCTGACGACCGGGTCCACGGGGACCAGCTTCACCGCCGACCCGGCGGTCTTCCACCGTTACCTCCAGGTGCTCGCGCAGATCGACGCGGAGATCGTCGTCACTACCGACGCCGCCGCTCTGCGGGAGGTGGGCCCCTTGCCCAAGAACGTCCGGGCCGTCGGCTTCGCCCCCCTGGACGTGCTGCTGGAGAGCTGCTCGGCCGTGATCCACCACGGCGGCTTCGGCACCTGGTCCACTGCCCTGTACCACGGGGTGCCGCAGGTCATGGTGCCGCATGTGTGGGACACACTCCTGCGGGCGCAGCAGACGGCGGCCGAGGGCGCGGGCCTGTACCTGCGAGAGGGTGCGGTCAGTGCCGAGGGACTGCGGGACAGCGTGGCCCGGGTGCTCGCCGAACCCTCGTTCCTGAACCAGGCCCGCCGGCTGCGGGACGAGGCCCGCGCCGAGAGCAGCCCGCAGGACGTGGTTCCCGTCCTGGAGGAACTCACCGGCAGGCACCGGGACGTGCGCACGGCCGCGAGCACCGCGCAGGTCCCCGTGGCGTGAGACGCCCTCGAGCGCGCCGGGCCGGCGGTGCAGGGGCCCGCCGTCGAGGCGTTCTCACGCTTCGCCGGCCTGGCGCAGCAGGCCCCGGTGCGCTTCCCAGCCGTCGGCGACGTCCTGTTCCATCTGGTTCAGCCGGGCGGTCACGGCCTGGTCGAAACCGTCGAGGAAGTATTCGTCGCCGGGTCGCGGCTCGATGTGCGGATTCCTCTCGACGAACTCGCGGACCACGTCGTCCAGGCTCCGGGTCGGGGTGACGCGTCCGGCGATGTAGCGGTGCGCGCCGGCCAGTTCGGGGAACCCCGCCTCGCGGTAGAGGTAGACATCGCCCAGCAGGTCGACCTGGACCGCGATCTGCGGGTGCGCCGAGCCGCGCATGGTCCCCGGGGTGATGCGCAGCAACTCGGCGTCCACACCGCTGCGCAGGCTCTCCAGCGCGTACCCGAGATCGACGTGCAGTGCGGGGGTCCGCTCCCGGGCGTACGCGGTGAAGTCCTGGAGCGCGTCGCGCAGCCGGGCCCGTTCGTCGGCCGCGAGCCGGCCGTCGTCCCGGCCGCTGTAGTCCTCGCGCACCGTCACGAAGTCCAGGGGCCGGTCGGGGGAGTGCTCGTTCAGCTCGGCCACGAAGTCCACGAGGTCCATGAGCCGGTCGGCCCGGCCCGGCAGGATGATGTAGTTGAGGCCGAGCCGCGTCGGGGCCTGCCGCTCGGCCCGCTGCGCCATGAAGGAGCCCAGGTTGGCCCGGACCCGCCCGAAGGCGCGCGGTTTGGTCGTGGTGGCCTCGTACTCGGCGTCGTTCAGGCCGTACAGCGAGGTGCGGATCGCGTGCAGCGACCACAGTCCCGGCTGGCGTTCAAGTGTCCTCTCGGTGAGCGCGTAGGCGTTGGTGTAGAGCGTCATGTCGAGCCCGCGTCGGCCGCCGCGAGCCGCCAGTTCCCCGAGCTGCGGGTTGGTGAGCGGTTCGAGGCCGCCGGAGAAGTAGACCGTCGAGGGCTGTGTGTCGGGTACCTCGTCGATGACGGACGCGAGCAGGGCGTTGCCCGCCTCGAGCGCGGAGGCGTCGTAGCGCGCACCGGTGACGCGGACACAGAAGTGGCAACGGAACATACAGGTCGGCCCGGGGTAGATGCCGACGCTGTAGGGGAACGCCGGGCGCCGGCGCACCACCGCGTCGAGCGCGCCCGACCGTTCCAGCGGCAGGATCGTGTTGGTCCAGTACTTTCCCTCCGGCCCCCGCTGGACGGCCGTGGCCAGCTCGGGTATGCGGTCGAAGAGGTCGAGCAGTGCGGCGAAGGCGGGCCGGTCCACGCCCAGCAGACGGCGAGCCTGCTCCAGGGAGGTGAACGGACGGGTGCCGTAGCGCACTGCCAGGTCGACGAGGTGCTCCGCCCGCTCCTTCGCCCCGTCGCCGGTGTCGCCGAGGTGTGCGAGGCGGGTGCGCAGTGCGCCGATCGCCGCGGCCCGGTCACTGCCGGGGCGTGCCACGTCTTCGATCGCCTGCGCGGGCGCTGCCGCTTGGACGGTGTCCACGAGAACTGTTACCTCCGGGTCGGGCTTCGGACGGATGGCGCTCATGCCGGCACTGCCTGTGCCCACATCGCGTCGATCTGCTCCCCGCGCTCCGCGGCGAGTCGGACGATGCTGCACACCCGGCGGATGTCCTCGAAGGACACCGACGGTCCGGTGGGAAGCGCGAGGACCCGCTCGGACAGCCGCTCGGTGTGCTCGAGGCGGAGCGGGGGATCGGTCCGGTAGACGGGCATCAGATGGCAGGGGGGCGAGAAGTACAGCCGGGGGAAGACCTTTTCGGCCTGCAGCAGGGTCCGCAGCCGGTCGCGGTGCAGACCGGTGACGGCACGGTCCGTCAGCAGGATCACGTACTGGTGGTTGTTGCGTTCGCGCTCGTCGAAGGGCAGTACCTCGATGCCGGGGACCCCGTGGAGTTCCGACCGGTAGAGGGCGTGGTTGTCGCGGTTGCGCTCGCGCGTCTCCTCGAAGGCGTCCAGCGAGGTGAGGCCCATGGCGGCGGAGGCCTCGCTCATCTTGGCGTTCATGCCGACGGCGGTCACGGACTTGTTCCGGTCGATGCCGAAGTTGCGCAGGGCCACGAGCCGTTCGGCCAGTTCGCCGTCGTCGGTGGTCACCGCTCCGCCCTCGAAGGCCATCACCGTCTTGGTGGCGTGGAAGCTGAACACCTCCGCGTCTCCGAAGCCGCCGATCGAACGGCCGCCGAAGGTGCAGCCGAAGGCGTGGGCCGCGTCGAAGAACAGTTTCACGCCGTGCTCGGCGGCCAGCATCTCCAGCTCGGCCACCGGTGCCGCCCGCCCCCACAGGTGTACGCCGAGGATGGCTCCGGTGGCGGGGGTGATCAGCTCCTCGACCCGCGCGGGATCGAGGCAGCCGGTGACCGGGTCGACGTCGCAGAACACCGGCTCAAGACCCACCCAGCTCGCCGCGTGGGGAGTCGCCGCGAAGGTCAGCGAGGGCATGATGACCTGTCCGGTGACGCCCGAGGCCCGGAGCACCAGCTGCAGCGCCGCGGTGGCGTTGCAGGTGGCCACGGCGTGCCGCACCCCTGTGATGTCGGCGATGCGGCCCTCCAGCTCCGTGGCCAGCGGGCCGCCGTTGGTCAGCCACTCGTTGTCCAGGGCCCATTCGAGGCGGGCGAGGAACCGTGCCCGGTCGCCGACGGTGGGCATGCCCACGAGGAGCGGGCGCAGGAATGCCGCCGGACCGCCGAAGACCGCGAGATCGGTGAGGGCACGCTTCATGGCTCACCGCCAGGAGACGGGCAGTTCGACCGGGCCCCGCATGAAGACATGACGCCATGTCAACTCACTGGTGGGAACGGCCAGTTCCAGCTCTGGGAAGTGCTTCAGGAGGACTTCGAAGGTGATTTCCGCCTCGGCGCGGGCCAGAGCGGCGCCGAGGCAGTAGTGGATGCCGTGGCCGAAGGTGAGGTGGCTGCCGTCGTTGCGGTCGACCCGGAAGGCCTGAGGGTCCTCGAACCGCGCCGGATCCCGGTTGGCGGCGGCCAGGTTGATCAGGACGGTGCTGTGCGCGTCGATGGACACCCCGCCGATCTCCAGGGGCTCCAGGCTGTGCCGGCTCGTCATCTCGATGGGCGCCATGTAGCGCAGCATCTCCTCCACGGCGGAGCCCGTCAGACCGCTGTCCGCGCGGAGCCGGGCGAGCTGGTCGGGGTGGGTCAGCAGGAGGAAGGCGCCCGTGCCGAGCACGTTCACCGTGGTCTCGATCCCCGCGACGAGCAGGAGGAACACTGTGGAGACCAGTTCGTCCTCGGACAGGTGGTCCCCGGAGTCGCGCAGGTCGACCAGGGCCGACAGCAGGTCCTCTCCCGGCTCGTCGCGCCGACGGCGGATCAGCGACCGGACGCACTCGAAGAGGCTGCGGTACGAGACGGCGTTGCGCTCCGCGAACGCCGGATCGCTCTCGACGACGTGCTGCGACCAGGTCTGGAAGTCCGCGCGGTCCTCCTCGGGCACGCCGAGCAGTTCGCACATGACGGTGAGCGGGAGCGGGCGGGCGAGCGCGCTCACCAGGTCCCCGCCGCCGGTGGCGGCGAACTTCTCCAGCAGGTCCTCGGCGATCTCCTGGATCCGCGGCCGCAGCGCGTTGATGCGCCGCATGGTGAATTCCTTGGTGACGAGCTTGCGCAGCCGCCCGTGGTCCGGCTCGTCGCTGCGGAACATGTTCCGCTGGAAGTACTCGACCAGGTCGCTCGGGATGCCCGTGGCCGCCGCGAGGTCGATGTCCGACTGCTTGGTGGGGTCGTTGCTCAGCCGGGGGTCGCTCAGCGCGGCCCGTACGTCCTCGTAGCGGTTCACGAGCCAGACGAAGGAGCCGTCGTAGAAACGCACCTTGGTGACCGGACGCTGCTCGAGGATGTCCCGGTAGGTCGCGTACTGGTCGGTGTGGAAGAGCTCGCTGCTCAGATCCAGAACCTCGGGCAGTTGCGGCTGGTTCATGGTGTCCTTTCACCGGTGAGGGGTTCAGATCGCTCGGCGGCGCGGGGCGGCGCAGGCTGGGTGCGGCGAGTCGCCCGAGGGCGGCTCCAGCGGCGCATGGCGGGCTGCTCGACGGCGGTGTGCAGGAGCCAGGCGGCGGCCCAGCAGACGAAGAACAGCACGACCGCCACGCCGATGAGCCCGAGCAGGCCCGGCCGGAAGTCGTCCGGCAGCAGCGCGGTGAAGCAGGCCGTCAGGATCATGTGGTGCACGAGGTAGAAGGCGAAGGAGAGTTCGCCGAGTCGCACCACGCGTGGGTGGCGTGTCAGGGAAGGCAGGTTCTGCCGGTCCCGGGAGGCGGCGGTGGGGATGAGCACGGCCAGCGGGACGACGGTGGCGCTCACCATCGCCCACAGGTGGGGCGCCTTGGTGACCATCGTCGTGACCCCGGCCACCGCGTAGCCGGCGCAGCACAGGACGGCGGCGAGCCGGACGCTGACGAGAGGCCACATCCCGTTGCGGACCAGGAGGGCGAGCACGATGCCCAGCGCGAACTCCAGCAGCCGCACCGGAGGAGCCGTGTAGACGAGCCAGAACTGCGTGAGGCTGTAGCCCGCCAGCGGCAGGGGCTTGCCGGGCAGCAGGCCGGCCAGATGGGGAACGGCCATGATCAGGGCGGTGAGGATGCCCGCGGCCGGCCACAGCCGGTTCCGCGGCAGTCGGCGCAGCCCCCGGTACAGGAACGGGAACAGCAGGTAGAAGAACAGCTCGCAGGCGAGGGTCCATGAGATCGGGTTGACCGTGGCGGTGAGCACCATGTGGGGCGCCCACGCCTGCACGAGGAAGAGGGCGGCGGTGGTGGTCGCCACGGACACGACGGTGCCGGTGCAAAGGGCCAGGACGAGACCGGCCGACCACGTCACGACGTGGCTGGGGTAGATCTTCACCACCCGTCGCCGCCAGAAGCGCCGGACGGTGTCACCCGGCCGTGCCGCGTACGTCAGGACGAACCCGCTGAGGACGAAGAAGAAGGAGACGCCGACCGGTCCGGCAGGCAGCAGGAAATAGGCCAGGTCGCGCGAGGCGGTGTCGGCCTGCGGGCTGAACTGGCTGAGCGCGTGGCAGACGAACACCAGGAAAGCGGCGAAGAACCTCAGGCCGGTCAGCGACGACAGCCGTTCGGCCTGGCTTCCCCGGTTGTCGGGCGCGTCGACGGGGGAGGGCTTGGGAGATTTTTCCGCAGGTAGCAAGGCTCACTGGCCCTTCTGTCGGTTGCCGCTGTCCAGGGAGTCCAGACCACTGACTGAATTACGGTAGGGGAAATCTTCCGGGCATCAGTTGAATCCGACTAAAGGGCAGCTTGAGGATTGATATACCGGCCGCTGGAACCATCAGTTCCGGCGCTGTGAGGTGCCTGTGACCTGCTGATTCTATGGAATGTATCGGATCGGTCAAGTGAGAATCAATTGGCTCAAGAGGGGGTTGGTGTACGTTGAACTGACCACTGACCAACGGTAGTCGACCGTTTATGGTTTGCGGGGTCTATTGTGGTCGGTATTTCCTGAGGCCATGTTTTGCACAGGCCCGCTCCCTGGTGACGCGCGGACGACTAGGAGTCAGGTGTGAACGGCAGCCCCCCGCAGGGTGAGAACACTTCCGCATCTGCTTCAGGTGCGGCCCGGCCGTGGGTTTTGTCGGCAGCGGACAATCGCGCCCTGCGGGCGTGGGCGCGTCAACTGCTGAGCTACCTCCAGGCGCGTCCCGACACCGGCGTCGACGCATTCGGTGCCGTACTCGCCCGCGAGGACCGGCGCCTGCCGCAGCGCGCGGTGATCGTCGGCTCCTCCCGCGAGGAACTCCTCGACGGCCTGGCCGCGGTCGCCGACGACTGCCCGCATGCGGCGGTCGCGCGCGGAACCGCCGCCGCCACGGCACCCGTCACCTTCGTCTTCCCGGGCCAGGGCTCCCAGTGGCCCGGGATGGCCAGGCAACTCGTCGACGAGTCCCCGGTGTTCGCGGACGCGATCGAGCGGTGTGCGGAGGTCTTCGCCGCCGAGTCCGGCTGGTCCCTGACCGAAGCCCTGGAGACCGCCGCCGCCCCGGGCACCACCCCCCGGGTCGAGGTCGTGCAGCCCGCCCTGTTCGCGGTGAGCGCCGCCCTCACCGAACTGTGGCGCTCCTTCGGCGTCGAGCCCGACGCCGTCGTGGGACACAGCATGGGCGACCTCGCCGCCGCCCACGCCGCCAAAAGCGTCGGGATCCAGGACGGCGCCCGCGCGGTGGCCCTGTGGAGCAGGGAACTCATGCCCCTCGTCGGCAAGGGGGACATGGCGTCGGTGGCTCTGCCCGCCGACGACATCGCTCCGCGGCTGGCCCCCTTCGGCCAGGACCTCGTCGTGGCCGGCGTCAACGGCCCCCGCTCGGTGCTGCTGGCCGGAGCCACCGACGCGATCGGGCGCTGTGTCGCGGAGCTGACCGCCGAAGGGGTCCGCGCCCAGGTGATCGGCGTCTCGATGGCCGCGCACTCCCCGCAGATGGACGACGTCGTGGGCGGACTGCGCGCGGCGCTCGACTGGTTCACGCCGGGTGCCGGAGCCGTCCCCTTCTACTCCAGCCTCACCGGCGCCGTCCTCGACACCCGCGCACTGACCGCGGACCACTGGTGTGCGAACTTCCGCGGCCGCGTGGAGTTCGAGCGCTCGGTGCGGGCCTGCGCCCGCGACCGGGCGGGCGTGTTCGTCGAACTGAGCCCGCACCCTGTCCTCGCGGGCGCCGTGCGGCAGACGCTCGACGCGGTGGGCGCCACCTGCCCGGTGCTCCCCACGCTGCAGCGCGGCCAGGGCGGTCTGCGGCGCTTTCTGACCGCGGCGGCGGAGGCGTACACCCACGGGGTCGAGGTCGACTGGACGGCCGCCTTCCCCGGCGTCGAGCCGGTCCTGCCCGCCGACCTGCCAGACCTTCCGCCCGCCGGCTCGGACCCCGGTGCACCGACCGCCGACCCCTCCCGGCCGGGGCTCTTCCCCCCGGGAACACCGGACCACGAGACACGGCAGCGACTGGCCCGCCTCGTGCACACCGAGACCGCCGCCGTGACCGGCACCGGGGCGCAGGCCGCGGACGGCACACGGACCTTCGCCGAACTCGGGCTCGACTCCGTCCTCGCCGTGCAACTGCGTGACCGCCTCGCGGCGGCCCTCGGCCGGGACATCGCCATCGCCACGCTCTTCGACCACCCCACCCCGCAGGCCCTCACCGACGCGCTGTACGACCGGCTGCACCCTCGCGCGCACGCCGGCGGACCGGGCGCGGCGCAGGCCCCCGGGCCGCGGGAGCCGGGCGCCGACCGCGTGGCGGACGAGCCGATCGCCGTCGTCGCCATGGCCCTGCGGCTGCCCGGTGGGGTGCGCACCCCCGAGCAGTTCTGGGACCTGCTCGCGGGCGGGCACGACGCCGTGACAGGCCTTCCCACGGACCGCGGCTGGGACCTGGAGGCACTCTTCCCACCGGACCCGGCACGCCCCGGCGCGGTGCGCCAGCGCTCCGGCGGATTCCTGCACGACGTCGCCGACTTCGACGCGGACTTCTTCGGCATCTCGCCGCGCGAGGCACTGGCCATGGACCCGCAGCAGCGGCTCCTTCTGGAGGTCAGCTGGGAAGCGCTCGAACGGGCCGGTATCTCTCCCGAGACGGTGCGCGGCACGTCCACCGGAGTGTTCACCGGCGTCATCGCGCAGGAGTACGGCCCGCGCCTCGCCGACGCAGGTGAGGACGTCGGCGGCTATCTGGTGACCGGCACCACCACCAGCGTCGCCTCCGGCCGGATCGCCTACACCCTGGGCCTCGAAGGACCGGCCGTCACCGTGGACACGGCCTGCTCGTCCTCCCTCGTCGCCCTCCAGCTCGCCTGCCGCTCCCTGCGCGCCGGCGAGACGGACCTGGCTCTGGCCGGCGGCGCGACAGCGATGCCGACGCCCGGCATGCTCGTCGACTTCAGCAGGCTCGGAGCGCTCGCCCCCGACGGCCGGTGCAAGGCGTTCTCCGCCGACGCCGACGGCTTCGGGATGGCGGAGGGCGCCGGAGTGCTCCTGCTGGAGCGGCTCGGCGACGCCCGGCGCCAGGGCCATCGCGTCCTGGGCCTGATCCGTGCGGTGGCGGTCAACCAGGACGGCGCGAGCAACGGACTGTCCGCGCCCAACGGCCGGGCCCAGGCACGGGTGATCCGGCAGGCGCTCGCCGAGGCCGGACTGTCCGCGGCCGACGTGGACGCGGTCGAGGCCCACGGCACCGGAACCCGGCTCGGCGACCCGATCGAGGCCCAGGCCGTGATCGACGCGTACGGGACGGGCCGCCCCGCCGACCGCCCGCTGTGGCTGGGCTCGGTGAAGTCCAACGTCGGGCACACCCAGGCCGCCGCCGGCGTGACGGGCGTCATCAAGATGCTGCTCGCGATGGAGCACGGCACGCTGCCGCGGACCCTGCACGCCGACCGCCCCTCCACGGAGGTGGACTGGTCCCAGGGCGAGGTACGGCTGCTGAACGAACCGGTCGCATGGCCCGACGGGGCACGCCCCCGCCGGGCGGGCGTGTCCTCCTTCGGCATCAGCGGCACCAACGCCCACGCCGTCGTCGAGGCGGCGCCCGAGGAGACCGGACCGGCAGGCGACCCGAGCGCCGGGCCGGACCGGCGGCGCGCCCGCGCGCGCACGCCGTGGGCCGTGGCGCCGTGGGTCGTGTCCGCGCACAGCGAGACCGCGCTGCGGGCCCAGGCGGGCCGCCTCGCCGCGCACCTGCGCGAGCGGCCCGAACACACCGCCACGGACGTGGCCTTCTCGCTGGCCACCACCCGGGCGGCGGCACGCCACCGGGCGGCGTTCGTGCCGGACGGGCACGCCGGAGCGCTGGACGTGCTGCAGGCGCTGGCCGAGGGCGGCACCGAGGGAGCCGTCGTGGGCACGGCCCGGCCGCAGTCCTCGCCCGTCTTCGTCTTCCCCGGCCAGGGCTGGCAGTGGGCCGGCATGGCGGTGGGGCTCTACGACACCTCACCGGTGTTCGCACGCGCCATGGACGAGTGCGCCGCGGCCCTGGAGCCGCATCTGGACTTCCTTCTCCTGCCCTTCCTGCGTGCGGAGGCCACCGCCGCGGCCGACCGGTCCGACACCGAACTCTCCACCGACCGTGTCGACGTGGTGCAGCCCGCCCTGTTCGCGGTGATGGTGTCGCTGGCGGCGCTGTGGCGGGCGCACGGCGTCGAACCGGCCGCGGTGATCGGGCACTCCCAGGGGGAGATCGCGGCCGCCTGTGTCGCCGGCGCCCTGTCGCTCGACGACGCGGCCCGGCTGGTGGCCGTCCGCAGCCGCGTCATCGCCGGGCTGCGCGGACACGGCGGCATGGTCGCGGTCGCCACCACCGCCGCCGAACTGAGCCGCCGACTGGAGCGCTACGACGGCCGGTTGGAGACCGCCGCGCTGAACGGGCCGCGCTCGGTGGTCGTGGCCGGGCCGGACGAGGACCTCGCCCATCTCGTTGCCGCCCTCGACGCCGACGGAGTACGGGCCAGGTGCCTGCCCGTCGACTACGCCTCGCACACCGCGCACATGCAGGACGCCCGCGCCGCCCTGCACGAGGAGCTGGGGGACATCGTGCCGCTGCCCGGCGCGGTGCCCTTCTTCTCCACGGTGACCGGCGACTGGGCGGACCCGGCGTCGCTCGACGGCAGCTACTGGTTCCGCAACCTCCGGCAGACCGTACGGTTCGAACCGGCCGTACGGGCGCTCACGGAACAGGGACACCGGGCCTTCATCGAGCTGAGCGCCCACCCGGTGCTCACCACCGCCATCGAGGAGACCGGGCACGAGGCCGGTGCGGACCTGGTCACGATCGGGACGCTGCGCCGCGGTCACGGGGGATCGGAGGACTTCGCCCGCGCCCTGGCGGCGGCATGGACCGCGGGCGTACCCGTGCGCTGGGAGTCGGTCTTCCTCGGCGTCCCCGCACGCCCGGTGCCGCTGCCCACTGCGCCGTTCCAGCGGGAGCGCTTCTGGTGGGAGGCCGCGCCGGACACCGCCGCCGTACCCGGCGGGGCGGAGCACGACGTGGCCGACGCCCTGCGCTACCGCGTCGACTGGCAGCGGGTGCCCGCTCCGGAACCCTCCGCGGCGGGCCCGCGCAACTGGCTCGTCGTCCGCTACGACGGGGCCGCGGACCCTGCCGCGCAGGCGGCGCGCGCCTGCCTCGAAGCGGCCGGCGCGACCGTCTCGGACCTCGTGGTCGCCGCCGAGTCGACGCAACCGGAACTGGTGCGGGCCCTGCGGCACGCCGCCGAGGGCGCGGACCGCATCGGGGTGTTGTCCCTGCTGGCCGTGGACGAACGGGGCGAGGACGCCGGCACGCCCCTCGGCCTGCCCTCGCTCGGCGGCACCGTCGTCCTCGCCCAGGCCTTCGCCGACTCCGCTCTGGACGGCTCCCTGTGGTGCCTCACCGAAGACGTCCAGGTCACCACGGTCGACGAGCGCCCGGGCGACCCCGCGCGGGAGGCCCTGTGGGGTCTGGGGCGCGTCATCGCCCTCGAACACCCCGACCTCTGGGGCGGTTTGATCGACGTGCCCGCCGGATCCACGGCCGAGATCACCCGCACGCTCGCCGGCGTGCTGACCGGCGACAGCGGTGAGGACCAGCTCGCCCTGCGGGCGGAGGGGGTGTTCGCGCGCCGCTGGAAGCGGGCCGCGCCCCGGCCCCGCACCACGCCGCGCACCTGGGAGCCCACCGGTACGGCGCTGGTCACCGGCGGCACCGGAGGCATCGGCCGCCATGTCGCCCGGTGGCTCGCGCACCGCGGCGCCCCGCACATCCTCCTCACCAGCCGCAGCGGCCCCGACGCCCCGGGAGCCGACGAGCTGGCCGCCGAACTGCGCGCGCTCGGCTCCTCGGTGACCCTCACGGCCTGCGACGTCACCGACCGCGAGGCGCTGCGCTCACTCCTTGCGGGCCTGCCCGCGGACCAGCCGCTCACCTCGGTGTTCCACACCGCGGCCACGCTGGACGACGGCACCCTCGACACCCTGACCGGCGAGCGGATCGAACAGGCCGGCCGCGCCAAGGCCCTGGGCGCCAGGCACTTGCACGAACTCACCGCGGACACACCCCTGACCGCGTTCGTCCTGTTCTCCTCGTTCGCCTCCGCGTTCGGCGCCCCGGGCCTGGGCTGCTACGCCCCGGGCAACGCCTACCTCGACGGCCTGGCCCGGCAGCGGCGCGCCGACGGGCTGCCCGCGACCTCCGTGGCCTGGGGCACCTGGGCCGGCAGCGGCATGGCGGAGGGCCCCGTGGCGGAGCGCTTCCGTCGGCACGGCGTCGTCGAGATGGCCGCGGAAGAGGCCCTCGACGCCCTTCGCACGGCACTGGACCGGGCGGAGGTCTGCCCGCTGATCATCGGGATCGAGTGGGAGCGTTTCCTGCTCGCGTACACCGCGCAGCGGCCCACCCGGCTGTTCGACGCGCTGCCCGAGGCCCGGGACGCACAGGCGGCGCTGCGCCGTGAACACGGCCCGGCCGGGACCCCGCTCGGCGGCCTGGCGGACCTGCCCGCCACCGAGCGCGGCCGCGCGCTGCTGGACCTGGTGCGCCAGCACGCCGCCTCGGTGCTCGGGCACCGGGACCCGGAACGGATCGCCCCGGAGCGGGCGTTCCTTGAACTCGGCTTCGACTCGCTGGCCTCGGTGGAACTGCGCAACCGGCTCACGGCCGCGACCGGACTGCGCCTGCCCACGACCCTGGTGTACGACCACCCGCACGCCCGGTCCGTCGCCCTGCGCCTCGAGGCCGAACTCGTCGGCGGGGTGCGGTCCGAGCCGGGGCCCGGGCCGGGCGTCGGCGCCGGGCCCGGCGCCGGCGTGGACGATCCGATCGCCGTCGTGGGCATGGCCTGCCGCTTCCCCGGCGGCATCGGCTCCCCGGAGGACCTGTGGGAGTTCCTCGCCGCCGGCCGCGACGCGGCCGGCGCGGCCCCGGACGACCGGGGCTGGGAGCGGCGCACGGCGCCGGGCAGCGGTTCCGGTCGCGCCCTGGGCAACTTCCTCGACGACGCGGGGGGCTTCGACGCGGCGTTCTTCGGGATCTCCCCGCGCGAGGCGCTGGCGATGGACCCGCAGCAGCGCCAGGTCCTCGAAGTCTCCTGGGAGGCGTTCGAACGGGCGGGCATCCGGCCGCAGACCCTGCGCGGCAGTGACACCGGGGTGTTCGTCGGCATGTCGCACCAGGGGTACGCGGCCGGACCGGTGGAAGGCCGGGACGAGGTCGAGGGGTATCTGCTCACCGGCAACACCGCCTCCGTCGCCTCGGGTCGGGTGGCGTACGCGCTGGGGCTCGAGGGGCCTGCGCTGACGGTGGACACGGCGTGCTCGTCGTCGTTGGTGGCGCTGCATCTGGCGACGCGGTCGCTGCGGGCGGGCGAGTGCTCCCTGGCGGTGGCCGGCGGGGTCTCGGTGATGGCGGGCCCGGAGGTGTTCACGGAGTTCTCCCGGCAGGGCGCGCTGGCCGCCGACGGACGCTGCAAGGCTTACGCCGAGGACGCCGACGGCTTCGGAATGGGCGAGGGCGTGGGTCTGGTGGTGCTGGAGCGGCTGTCGGACGCCCGGCGGCTCGGGCATCAGGTGCTGGCCGTGGTGCGGGGCTCTGCGATCAACCAGGACGGTGCCAGCAACGGGCTGTCCGCTCCCAGCGGCCCCGCGCAGCAGCGGGTGGTCCGGCAGGCGCTTGCCGATGCCCGTCTGACACCGGATCAGGTGGATGTGGTGGAGGGGCATGGGACGGGGACGGTGCTGGGTGACCCGATCGAGGTGCAGGCGCTGTTGTCGACGTACGGGCAGGAGCGTGGTGCGGGTGGGGAGCCGTTGTGGCTGGGTTCGTTGAAGTCGAACATCGGGCATGCGCAGGCTGCTGCGGGTGTGGCTGGTGTGATCAAGATGGTGTTGGCGTTGG
>NZ_KQ948251.1:0-8120 GCF_001514035.1 Streptomyces yokosukanensis
AAGCTGGTCCACGGAGCGAAGGTCCCCACCAGCTACGCCGCACTGACCGCGAACGTGAAAGCGGATCCGTCGCACAACCCGCTGGTCAGCTACTCACCCAACAACCCGCTCGGGTACGAGGCGGTCTACGGGCTCATCCACATCCTGGGCGCCGACACCGTCTACCAGCAGCTCGACACCCTCGGCCCGCACACCAACACCTTCGACGAGGGCCTGGACGGCCTGCAGCACCTGGTCCAGGGCGGCGCCACGACCGGCTGGTTGTCCAGCGGCATCGCCCAGGCCGTCGTCCCTCAGTACAAGGGCCTCCTGAAGTACGGGTACATGAGCGATGCCACCCCGCTGACCCCGCGCCTGATCAGCCAGACCTCTGGAGCCGCCTCGCCCGCCTCCGCGCAGCTGTTCCTCGACTTCGTCTTCAGCGAGACGGGCCAGCAGGTCATGTGCGCCGCCGGGATGGAGGCGTCGATGAACGGCTTCAAGCCCGCCACCGGCTGCACCTCGGACCTAGCGGATCTGGCCAAGCACGTCCCCGCCGCGAAAACCTATCTTGTCCCGGTGTCACGGGACGTGGTCGACCAGCAGAAGACGATCACCGACCACTGGAGCAAGGCCCTCGGCCGCTGACCCGCCATGACACTGGACACTCTCCCCTCACGGGCCGCCCCGCAGCAACGCGGCCGGCGCCGACTCGCCCCTGCCGCCCCCGGCCAGTACCTGGTCTGGGCCCTGGTCGCGGTGCTGGCCCTGGCACCGCTGGCGCCCCTGGTCTACACCTCGGTGCTGTCCAAGCCCTACTACCTGCCCGGCGGCGTCTTCAGCATGGACGCCTACCGGCAGTTGTTCACCGACCCCGCCATCCGCACTGCTGCCCTGAACACCCTCGTCTTCGCCACCTGCGCCACTACGGCCGCGGTCGTGCTCGGCGCCGCCTTCGCCGTCCTGGTCACCCGCACCGACCTCCCGGGGCGGCGCCTGCTCGGTCCCGCGCTGCTGGCACCGCTGCTCATCCCTCCGCTCGGTCTGATCGTCGGCTGGGAGTCGCTGTACGGACCATCCGGCTACCTCACCCAGCTCTGGCACAGAAACCTGCACCTGCCCGTCTGGAACCTCACCTCACTCCCAGGCATGTCGGCGCTGGGCGCCGTGGTCACTCTCCCCATCGCCTATCTGACCTGCAAAGCAGTGCTGGAAGGCGCCGACGGGACGCTGGAGGACGCCGTCCGCGCCTCGGGCGGCGGCACCCTCCTCGTGCTGCGCACGGTGACCGTACCGATGCTGCGCACCGCGCTGCTCGACAGCGGCATGCTGATCTTCACTCTCAGCCTGGAGGTGCTCGGCATCCCGCTCTTCCTGGGCCGACCGGTGAACATCCAGTTCATCGCCAGTTACCTCTACGACTCCTGGTCCAACAGCCCCGTCCCCGACCCGCCGATCGTCTCCGCCGGAGCGATCCTGCTGCTGGTGGTGACCTCCGGCATCCTGCTGTTGCGCGGACGGCTGCTGCGCCACTCCACCCGCTACACCGCCGGCACCCGCGCCACCCCGCCCGCGCACCCGATCGACCTGGGCCGCTGGCGCGCGCCGCTCGCCGGCGCATCGGCCGCCTTCGTCGCGCTCACCTCGGCGATCCCGCTGCTGGGCCTGGCCCTGATGTCGAACGTCACCTCCCTGACCACTCTGGTGGCGCCCTGGCACCTGTGGACGGGCGACAACTGGCGGCAGATCTGGACCGACCCCACCCTGCACCGCGCCATCACCGACAGCCTGACCGTGGCCGCGATCGGCAGCCTCGCCACGGTCGTCCTCGTCGCCCTGGCCACCGTGATCGCCCACCGCTCCGGGTTCCGGCTGCGGCGCACCCTACCCGCTCTCCTTGTCTATCCGCGGGCCACGCCCGGCATCGTTTTCGGCGTCGGCTTCTTCTGGCTCTTCCTCATCGCGGACTGGCCTGGTGCCATGCTCCGCACCAGCCTGTGGGGCGAGTTGGTCGCGCTGTGCGTGCGCAACATGACCCTCTCCTACATCGTTCTCGCGCCGGCTCTGGCCCGGCTCAGCCCCGAGCTGGCGAAGGCATCGGCGGCCTCGGGCGCCGGCTGGTGGACCACCACCCGCCGCATCACCCTGCCCCTGCTGCGGCCCGCGCTGCTCAGCGCCCTGGTGCTGATGTTCGTGACCCTGATCAGCGACTACGACCCGGTGGTCTTCCTGACCAAACCTGGCACCGAACTCATGGGCACCACCATGCTCCAGACCTGGGCCAAAGGGCTGCCGGGACCGGTCGCCGCCCTGGCCCTGGTCCAAGTCCTCCTGGTCACTGTCGCCCTGGCCCTCGGCCTGGGCTGGACCCTGCGCAAGAAAGCCCACCGCCATGCCTGAGATCACCGTCCGCCGGCTGACCCAGACCTTCGGGGCCACCAAAGTCCTCGACCAGGTCGACTTCACCGTCCCCGACAGCCGCTTCGTGACCCTGCTCGGCCCCAGTGGCTGCGGCAAGACCACCACGCTCATGTCCATCGCCGGGTTCCACACCCCTGACGCAGGCACCATCGCCCACGGCGACCGCGTACTGTTCGACGCTGCAGGACGCAGTCTGCCCGCCGAGCAGCGCGACCTCGGCGTCGTCTTCCAGTCCTATGCGCTGTGGCCGCACCTGACCGTTGCCGAGAACGTCACCTTCCCGCTCAGGATCCGCAAAGCCGGGCGGCTTGAGATGAAGCAACGCGTCACCGACGTCCTCGAACTGGTCGAACTCGTCCCACGAGCCGACGCCTACCCCCACGAGCTGTCCGGCGGGCAGCAGCAGCGGGTCGCCCTGGCCCGCGCCCTCGCCCATGGCCCCAGCGCACTGCTGCTGGACGAGCCGTTCTCCAACCTGGACGCCAAACTCCGCGACCGCGCCCGCGAATGGCTCGGCGAACTGCAGCGCGACCTCGGCATCACCACCGTCTTCGTCACCCACGACCAGACCGAGGCGCTCGCCATGAGCGACCACATCCTGGTCATGAACGGCGGCCGCATCGTCCGTGCCGGCACCCCCGAGGACGTCTACCAGCGCCCCGGCAACCGCTTCGTCGCCGAATTCCTGGGCCGCTGCAACTTCATCACCGGCACGGCCCGCAACCTCGACCGCTCCACATGGCTTCTGCAAGCCCCTCACCTGCCCGGCGGCCTGCCCTTCCACACGCCCACCCCGCCGCCGCCCGGACCGCTCACCCTCGCCCTGCGCCCCGAAGCCCTCCTCCTCGACACCCCCGCGGCTCCGGGCGCACCCACCTGGCAGGCGGAGATCACCCACGCCACCTTCCTCGGCGACCACTACCTCTACACCGTCAGGGTCGGCCCCCACGAACTACAGGCGCTCCACCGCCGCAGGCTCCCCGAAGCCACTGTCCAGATCACCCTCGCCCCCGACAGCGCCACCCTCGTCACCGACGACCCCGCCCCGTTCCCCACCGAGGGCCCTGTTCCCTCAACATCCCAGCCTACGTTTGACAATGTGCTGTAGCAGATATCGAATACGCCCATGCCGCTTCCCTCACTCAGCTCGCAGACCCTGTCCGACCAGGCCTACCAGGCTCTTCGGGCGGCGATCGTCCAAGGCGAGCTGGCTTGGGGCGAGAAGATCACCGAGCGCGGACTGGCCGAACGCCTCGGCGTCAGCCCCACACCCGTCCGCGAAGCCCTGCGCCGACTGGAGCAGGAGCAGCTCGTCGAGCGCACCGGACCGCGCTCGCTGCGCGTGGCCACTGTCTCCCCGCTCGTCCGCAGCGAGAGCGGCACCATCGAAGCCGCCCTGGAAGCAGTCGCCGCACGCTTCGCCGCCCAGAAGGCCACCCCCGAGCAGCTGGACCGCATGCAGCGACACCTGGACGAGGCTGACGAGGCCGCCGAGGCACTGCGCACCGACCGTGACGCCGGACGCACGCTCTCCGCCGAGCAGATCGAGCGACTCTTCAACGCCGTCCGCGACTTCCATCGCGAGGTCGAGGCGGCCGCCGACAACATCCAGCTGAGCCGAACCCTGGAGCAGGTGCGGGCCTTCAGCCGGTCCGAGCGGCTGAGCATCGCCTCCGCTCAGGTCGCAGCCGGCCGCACGGCCGGGCAGGAGCGGCGCTACCACCAGCACCATGAGCTGCTGGACGCCCTCCGCGCCCGCGATTCCGACCGTGCCGATCAGCTCGCCCGAGCCCACGCCCTGTCCGCTGTCGGCGAGCTCGTCGGCTGGGACCATGCCCGAGACGCGGTCTCAGACACCCCGGCGGACTGAGGGAAGGAATCCCGCAGTCCCCAGCAGGGATTGCCCGCACGGGCGGTATCACGCGGCGTACAAACCTGCCCACATGAGGACTGCTATAGCAAATAGCATAGCCGGGAGTGGTCCTGCCGGCGAAGGAGGAGACATGGAGTTCAAGATTCTCGCCCCCACCGGGGCCCTCGGTGCGGGCTTCGGCGCCGAGTCGCTCGCGCTCGGGGTGGCCATGAAGCCCGACGTCATCGCCTGCGACGCCGGGTCCACCGACAGCGGCCCGTACTATCTGGGCAGCGGAGAGCCCAAACTGTCCCGCGAGGCCGTCACCCGCGACCTGCGACTGCTGCTCAAGGCCCGCGACGGCCTGAACGTGCCGCTCATCATCGGATCCTGCGGCACCAGCGGCCGCGGCGAGGGCGTCGACCGTGTCGCCGCCATGGCCAGGGAGATCGCAGCGCAGGAAGACCTGACCTTCAAGCTGGCGCGGATCTACTCCGACCAGGACTCCGACACCCTCGCCCGGCGCTTCACCGAGGGCCGGATCCAGCCGCTGGACGGTGCCCCGGAACTGGATCTGGACACCCTCATCTCCAGCCACGTCGTGGGGATGATGGGCGTCGAACCAATCCAGCAAGCCCTGCGCGACGGGGCGCAGGTGGTGCTGGCCGGGCGCGCCAGCGACACCGCGCTGTACGCGGCCTACCCCCACATGCACGGCGCCGACCCCGGTCTGACTTGGCATGCCGCCAAGACCATCGAGTGCGGCGCCGCCTGTGCCATCCCGCCCAGCGCCGACGGGCTCTTCGTCCACCTTCGTGACGACCACTTCGACGTCGAGCCGCTCGACCCGGACTCCCGGCTGACCCCGTACTCCGTCGCTGCGCACACCCTGTACGAGAACGCCAACCCCCACCTGATCGCCGAGCCGTCCGGAACGTTGGACACGACCGACGCCACCTATACCGCCCTCGACGGCCGCCGGGTGCGCGTGGCCGGCGCCCGCTACCTGCCGGCCGAGACCTACACCGTCAAGCTCGAGGGCTCCCGGCTGGTCGGCTACCAGACCATCGCGCTCGGCGGCATCCGCGACCGCGTCGTGATCGAGCAGCTGCCCAAGCTCCTACCGTTCGCTCACGACTACTTCGCCACCAAGATCCAGGACGTCTTCCAGGGCCGCGTCGACCCTGACGACGTCACCATCGACTACCGCCTCTACGGCCAGGACGCCGTCCTCGGGGCACGCGACCCACAGCGCGCGGAGCCCGTACACGAGCTGGGCATGCTGATCACAGTGACGGCACCCACCCAGGAGACCGCGCACGCCGTGGCGACCTTCGTCGCCCACACCTCCTCCCATCTGCCCATCTCCGGCTACGACGGCCTGGCCAGCACCGTCGCCTACCCCTTTTCCCCGCCGGAGACCGACCGCGGCCCCGTCTACCGCTTCACCCTCCACCACGTCGCCCTGCCCGAGACCCCGTACGAGATGTTCTCCGCCGTCCACGAAGAGGTCACCGGATGACCCGGCTGCTCGACCTGTGCTCGCTGATCCGCTCCAAGAACGCCGGCCCGTTCTGGCTCACCTTCGACTTCGTGGCCCGCGACCAGGCCAGCTTCGAACGAATCGCGCAACCAAGCGTGTTCACTCCCCAGCTGTTCGCCGAACTGTACGGAGCGGACCCGGCACACATCCTGATCGTCCGTCACGAGCGCGCCCAGGCGGTGAAGGTCTCCTTCCCCCGCCCCGTTCGCCAAGGCGATCTCACCGACAGCGACAGCTACGGAGGTCAGCAGTACGCGCCACTGGTCGACTTGGAGGTCCCCGAGCCCGTCGGCTGATCCCGCCTACTGACTTCGGCGTATGAGAGTCCGTCCGGCTCATCGAGAGTGAGCCCCGTCCCGGCGAGGAATCCACCGAGGATGCCGTGCCGGTACTGCAGCGCCTTCAGTCGCTGGCGGAGCAGAATCTCCAGCTCTGTGAGGGTGTGGGCGGTCAGGTTGGCCAGGCTCCGTTTGATGTGCGCCCACAGGGCCTCCACCGGATTCAGCTCGGGCGCATATCCGGGCAGCAGCACACGGTCAGCCACTCGCGCTCCGCCACGAGCGCCTTCATCGTCTTCGAGACGTGGGTGCTCAGCCGGTCCCACACCACGATCAGTGGGGCCTTGAGTAGTTGGTGGGCGCCGTCGAGCAGGTGGACGTAGTCCCTCTCGCCAAGCGAGCGGCGCTCGCTCTTGCGGCCGGAGACCTTGACCCTCGGGGTGATGCCGCGTCGGCCCCAGGTGCGGCCCGTGGGCGGACGGCCGGTCACACCCGCTTCGTCCGCGAAGCAGATCCATGCCCTGGGCGCCGCCCTGCTGGTTTTACCTCCTGCCAGGTCACGTCCCGCCACATGGCGGCGGCTTCCTCGTCGCGCTCGGCGGTGGGACGGGCGGGCACCTGCACGCTGCCCATCCGGGGCAGGAGCCGGCCCACCCCGGAGACGCTGCAGGAGAGGTGGAACTTCCGCCCGATCAGCGTGCGTACCCGGGAGGCGGTCCACACCTGGTCGCCCACCCAGCCGTGCGCGGCCGGCCCCTCCTCCAGCCATGTCGCGAGCTTGGCCTGCAGGTGGGGGCCGAGCCGGCAGTCGTAGCCGGAGGATCCCTTGGAACGCAGCGCCTCGCGTCCGCCTGCCTTCCAGACGCGGCGCCACTGGTGGACCGACTTCTCGCTCACCCGTAACTCCCGGGCGATGCACGGGACTTTCATGCCCTTCTCCAAGAGGCCAACGGCCCGCATCCGTACCTCTTCCCGGCGCTTGCGCTGCTCGGCGGTCAGCCCGCCACCGTCCGGATACCGCATGCCTCCGCGGTACCAGCCCGGACGGGCCACGTCACCGGTCCCGACAAAGATCCAGACCTCAAGACGCCGAAGTCAGTAACGAGCGGCGAGCGAAGTGACATGTGGCTGAGCGTGATGCTCAGGCCGTGCCGTGCCGTGCCGTGCCGTGCCGTGCCGCGCCTCGCCGGGCACGGGTCACTTGATCGACGTGATCCAGTCGTCGACGGTGACGACGTCGGCCTGCACGGGGAAGACCTTCTCGGTGAGCACCTGGTGCACCTCGGCGTCGGCGTCGAGGCAGCCGTCTGCCAGTACGGTGAGGCCGAAGTCCAGGTCGGCGGCTTGACGCAGGGTGGACAGCACGACTCCGCTGGTGGCGATACCGGTGAGGATCAGCCCGTCGATCTCGTGGGCGCGCAGGAGCAGGTCGAGGTCGCTGCCCACGAATGCGCTGGCAGGCCTCCTCGTCACGACGGGATCGGCCGGCCGGGGCGCGATGTCCGGGTGGATCTCGGCGCCTGGGTCCTCGTCGGTGAACTCGACACCGCCGCCGAGCCCGATTCGTTGCTGCGTGGGTGATGGCCCGCAGCGTGACCTCGGGGTCACTGTTGCCGAATTCCAGGCAGCGGCGATGGTTGGGGTTCCAGTCGTCGGGGACTTCATGGATCTGTGGCATAGGAGGTTCCAGGTGTGCTGACGGGCGGTGCGCAGATGGGGATGGACGGCGCGCGAAGCCGAGTGGAACGAGGGAGAGGGGCGAGTTCTACGCGGCGGTGTCGAAGTCGGACTGCTTGGGGCCGGCCTTGGCGACGGCACGGTCGGTGATGCCCTTCGAGGCACGGGCGGAGGCAGCGGACAGCTCGTCGGCGCCGGGCTCGAGATACGAGGGGCGCAGGTCGAGCATCGCGGCGCGCATGCCGGTGGCGAAGCAGAGCGCGGTGCCCTTGGCAGGGCGCGGATGGCGTCGGCGGCCAGGATCCGCTCCTGTCGCATCGACACCGAGGTTGACTTGCCGGACTCCGAGTGCGAGGTGGAGGTGGTCTCG
>NZ_KQ948251.1:8703-22521 GCF_001514035.1 Streptomyces yokosukanensis
CCGCTCCTGTCGCATCGACACCGAGGTTGACTTGCCGGACTCCGAGTGCGAGGTGGAGGTGGTCTCGACGTCGTGGTCGCCGATCAGCCGGGAGAGCTTGTCGGCGGAGCCCGGGTCGTCGATGCCCGAGCCGATCACCTTGATCGTGGAGGCGGACCACATGGCGTCCATGCCCGCGTCCCCCCAGACCTTCTGGCCCTGGCGGTAAGACTGCAGGTGATAGCTGAGGATCCCCCGTCGGCCAGGTGCCGACGGGGGTTCCTGTGTTCGGTGACGGTCGGGTGAGGCCCGAAGGGCGGTTGGACAGAGAGGTCTCGGGGCGTATCGCGGCGGCGGGGGCCTGCGATGCGCGCGGGCGCGCGGTTGTGCACCGATGCAGAACGCAGGTCGCGCGGGGTGGGGTTGTGCTTCCGTGGGGTTCACTGCTGCGGAAGTAGCGGTGTGCTGGCACTGGGCGGCCGGGAAGAATGGCAGCAATACTGCCGCTAACCGGGACCTGGCTCCTGACATTTCTGACCGAAGCGTCCTGACGATCCTACGTCGATCACCGGTGCAGGGCAGTGGGTACAGGACTGTCTCGGGGGAGTGTGTCTAGTGCTCTGACCGGGAACGTTCACCCGCTCCTCGGTCCGTCAGCGGTGCGCATAGCATCTGCGTCCATGGCCGAATCCGAACACGTCCTTGACTGGTTGCAGAGCTGGTACCGCTCGCAGTGCGACGGCGACTGGGAACACGAATGGGGTGTGGCGATCGAGACGCTCGACAACCCGGGCTGGACCGTCAGGGTTGATCTCGAGGAGACGGACCTGGCGGACCGGGAGTATCCCCGCCAGGAGGTAATCCGAGGTGAGCACGACTGGGTGATGGCCTGGACGTCCGAGAAGACGTTTCATGTCGCCTGTGGGCCCGGCAACCTGAGCGAGGCTCTCAGGCTGTTCCGTGCCTGGGCGACCACAAGTGCCGTGACTGGCGAATCCGTCACGCCATGAGCGCGCGTCGGCCGCCCCAGCGGACGCCCCCTTTCACTGCGGACGCGGGCGCGTTCACGCCGTTGGGCGGCCAGGACGTCGGGGTGCTTCCTACCAGCACAACGAGCAACCCGGCGGACCCATGCGGTCAGAGCACGTGCTGTGACCGGGATGGTTCACGGTGTTGCGGCTCGCGGTGGGGGGTGCCGGGCCGGTTGGACGTGAGGTGGCGACGACCCATCCGGCAGGTGGAGGTGTGGTGGCAGAGCCCGTTCGAGTTCGCAGACTGACCGATCAGGAGGGCCAGCGGCTGCAGCAGATCGTGCGCCGGGGTAGCACCAACTCGGTGCGCTACCGGCGCGCGATGATGCTGCTGGCCTCGGCAGGCGGAACCGGGTGCCGGTGATCGCCAAGCTGGTGCAGGCTGATGAGGACACGGTGCGCGACGTGATCCACCGGTTCAACGAGATCGGGCTGGCCTGCCTGGACCCTCGGTGGGCGGGAGGCCGTCCCCGCCTGCTCAGCCCTGACGACGAGGATTTCGTCGTGGCGACGGCCACCACCCGCCCTGCCAAACTCGGCCAGCCCTTCACCCGCTGCTCAGTACGCAAGCTCGCCGCCTACCTGCGCCGTGTCCACGGCCGGCTGATCCGTATCGGCCGCGAGGCGCTGCGATGCCTGCTCGCCCGCCGCGGCATCACCTTCCAGCGGACCAAGACGTGGAAGGAGTCCACCGACCCCGAGCGCGACAGCGCGGCGTGCACGACGTGCTGATGCTGGTCTGCGACGGGCTCAAGGGCCTGCCCGAGGCAGTGGAGACGGTCTGGCCCAGGGCGATCGCGCAGACGTGTGTGGTTCACCTGCTGCGGAACTTCTTCCGCTGTGCCGCCCGCCAGGACTGGGACAAGATCGCCAAACTCCTCAGGCCCGTCTATACGGCACCGACCGAGCGGAGTATGCCCATGCCCAGGCAGAAGAGAGACAAGAGGACACGTCGTCGGCAGCTAGCCGGAGGACGACCATCCGCGGAACAGTCGCTGTCCTTGGGCTGAGCGCGGCGATCTTTGGTGCCGGGTTTACCACGGCCGCCCGGGTCGAGGCTGGCGGCCTGAGCGGGGCGCCGTCCTCCACCTTTAACAACTCGCGCACCAATGAGCATGCGGCCGGGCACGCGACGCCCGGCAACGGCACAGCCACTGGGAACCTCGCCGGGCTCCCACCCGCCAGCGCGCTCAACCAATGGGGAGGCACAGACCCGATGGTAGACATCTGCCAATTCTGCGAAGTCTGCCCCGACGGTATAGCTCCACAGATTGGTTCCGGTGAACCCGGCGGCCGTCAGCGCGGCGTGAGTGGTTGGGGTGTCGGACAGGGGCCCGAGGTCCGGACATAACCCCGGGACCCTGCACACTCAAGCCCCCGGCCGGTCAGGCCGCTGCCGGGAATGCGCGTCCAAGCCCAGCGCTCTCGCGCTGAGGGCTGGAGGTGGTGACCCCGTTCGAAGCAGACCGAGTACACGAGTAGATAGAGAACGGTCAGTCAGTCTCCTGTGGCTGTGCCGTCGCGGCGGGGGTCTGCGGCGCCGAGCAACTGGCCGTCGGCGCGTTCCTCGATGGTGGCTGCTCCACTGCGCAGGGGGACTGCTCGGGCGCAGGGGTGTCCCAGGGCGGTGAGGCCGGGGAGGAGGTGTTCGGCGGTGGTTCCCTGTTCGACGTCGGAGCGGGCGTCGGGTCCTCCGGCGCAGTCGGTGATGGTTGTCTGGCCGCTGACGTGCCACTGGTTGAGGGCCTCTTGCGGGTTCATCCGGTAGACGATGATGCCGAGGACCTGCTGGGCAACGTAGTCCGGGATGGGGCCGCCGCCCGCCGAGCCTGCGACCAGGCGCAGCCGTTGAGCAGGGTCGAGGACCAGGGTGGGGGCCATGGAGGTGATGGGCCTTTTGCCCGGTTCCATGGTGTTGGCCTGTTCGGTGGCACCAACGGCGCTGGGCGCTCGTTCGGGGCGGGTGAAGTTGGTGAGGGCGTTGTTGAGGATGATTCCGCGTGCCTCGAGGGCGGCTCCGAAGTTCATGTTGACCGTGGTCGTCATGGATACGGCGTTGCCGTGGGCGTCGATGATGCTGATCTGGCTGGTGGTGTCGCGGGCGGCGGGGTAGTGAGCCGGTCGGGGAGGCAGGCCCGGGCGGACAGGGTGCTGCGCGGCGGTCGGGGAGATCTGGGCCGCACGACGGTCGAGGTAGCCGGGGGCACGCAGCGCCGCCATCGGAACGTGGGTGTAGTGCGGGTCACCGACGGTGGAGCGGGCGTCCACGCCTGCGAGCCGGCTGGCCTCGATGGCGAGATGGGTCTGGGCGAGGGTGCCCGGTGCGAGATGGGCGATGCCCTTGCGGTCGGCGAGGGCCAGGAGGTTCAGCACATCGATGCCGCCGTAGGAGGGCGGCGGGGCCGTGCACATACGCTGCCCGAAGACGTCACCGCACAGGGGGGCGCGTTCGCGTACCCGGTAGGCCGCGAAGTCCTTGACGGTCATGAGGGAGGGGATCACGGCGGGGCCGCGGCTGTCGGTGCGCGGCTTGAGGGGGCCGCGGCCCGCCCGGGCGACGATCGCCGGCGCAATGGTCCCTGCCGGGTCGTAGAACGCGTCTGCACCGCCCACCGCTACCTCGCGCAGCACCCGGGCCAGCTCATGGTTGACCACTTTGGCGCCCACCGGTTTCGGCGTGTCGCCGTCGCAGTATCGGGCCCTCAGGTCCCGGTAGACGCACATGCCCTGGGTCATCTCGTGCAGATACGGGCTGACCGGGAAACCCGTGGCCGCGAGCCTGCCCGCGGCGGTGAAGAGCGTGTCCCAGGGCCGGCTGCCGTAGGCGTGGTGGAGCCGGCCGAGGACCCGCACGGTGCCGGGCACACCGACCGCCCGGCCCGTGAGGTCCACACTCTGATCGAACGCGGATACGCCATGGTGATGGCGCTCCGCTGCCGTGGGCACGTTCAGCCCTGCGGTGACGGTTGTCGGCGCGCGGGAGAGCCCGTCAAAGACTCGGACGCGGTGCCGACGGCTGTCCCAGTAGACAACCTCCGAACCGCCGCCCAGACCGGAGGACTGTGGCTCGACCACGGCGAGCACCGCCTGCACGGCCACCGCCGCGTCCGCCGCGCTTCCCCCTGCGCCCAGCACTTCGCAACCGGCTCGTACGGCCAGCGGATTCGCCGCTGCCACCATGAACCGTCGCCCACGGGCCGGCTTCCCGCTCGCCGGGTCCCCTCCGCCGACGCACCCCGGCACACTGTCCGCAACCGTCCGGGGAGCACCGGCCAAGCCCCGTGAAAGCAACGACAATCCCGGCCGAGTCCCCGCAGCGCCGGTGCGCACGGTGGATGTGAGGGCCTCAAGCGTCAAGACAGCTGCGGTCAGGACTGCGAACACCGCACGACGCATCTGCACCAACACCTCCGGCAGCCGTGGGCGGCAGCACCTCGGACGCCACTCAGGTCCGCAGACGAGCTATGCCCGGGCCCTGGCTGCTGTACCCGGCGGCCGTCCGAAATCACCCAGCCCTTTTTCGGGTCCTGCCCCGCCGTGCCGCCGGTTGACGTGGGGGCCGCACGCAACAGTCCGCCCCGGCGGGACCCTGGGGTCTACCGACGAAATACGGCTCGTGGGGTGACGGAATGTCGGTCGCAAGTCAGTGGGCTCCACGACCGGGCCGTCACGCTGCTTCAGGAGGAACCGGGCGATGTGCTGGGCGACCGGAAGGCGCCGTTCCTGCACAAGGATCAGCGCGCGCTCGGCCCGCTCTTCGGTGGCCGTGTGGTCTGGGTGCACGACCACCAGATGTCCGCTGCCGTGGGGCTGGTGATCAGTGTTTGACGAAGCAGGGCGGGCGGCCGCCCTTGCGGCCTCGCCGGAGCCGGTGGGTATTCCAGGACCGCATCGCTGAGGTTCACGATGGCGTGCACAAGTCGCAGCGCTGCGGTGGAGGACCATCTGGTCCGTCGGCGAAGCACGGTTGCCGCTGCCGCCTCGAGGGTCACAGCCTGCAGGTGGTTGCCCGTCCTTGTGGACACTCCCATCGGCTTTGCCGGCATGTTCTACCTGGGCGTGGACGACTTTGATGCCGTCCACGACCGCATCGCCGCACGCGCACAGATCGTCAAGGACAACGAGACCGACCACACCGGCCAGCGCATGTTCTACTTCCAGGATCCGGACGGCTACATCGTCGGCATCAACGACAAGAAAACACCGCCGTCGGCGCCGAGGCGTTCGGCGGCGTAGGCACGCAGGTCGTCGCGGACTGCATCGGCGTCCCAGCGGGCGTAGCGCAGCAGGCGCTGCATCGGCCCTGGCCGCGCAAGGCCCGCTTGCTCGGCCAGCTGCCAGCAGTTCTTTCGTTCGACGCCAGACAGCAGCCCGAGCAGGTAAGCGCGGGCCGCGGCCCGAGGCTCAACTCGCCTGAACCTGCCTGCGATCCGGGCGGTGACCTGGTCGAACATCGCCTGCCAGCGGGCAGGGGCTACGCTATGGCCCGCGGCCACCGCACGGTCTTCAGGAGTCCACACAACCCCCGATGATCACGCGGTGGCTGCTCTCGCTGTCGGCTAGGGGCACCGCAAGAGCACGAAGTCGGACTGGAACAGTTACTCAGGCAGGCCCTCAGCAAACAGGAGTCGCCGGTCGAGTGCTGACTGACGCATCTTCAGTGCCTCTGCGTACTCGGGCGACGCATACCATTCCTTGGCTCGATCCATATCGGGGAACTCGACGATCACGAGACGCCGTCCGGGAGGCCAGGCTCCTTCAACAGGTTCCGGTTGCGCGCCTCGGACAACGTAGCGGCCTCCGTAGCGATGGATCGAAGCCTCAGCCAACCTTCTGTACTCGTCCGCCAACGTCTGGTTCAAAATCTCCACCTCGGAGATCACATAAGCAGCCATGTGGGTCATGCTTCCACGCACCAGGGCGTGTCCTTCGTGCGCCTCTACGACCGCCGCTCAGGCACGGTCAAAGCGCACAGATCACAAAGTCGCACTGGAGTACTAGGTGCGTGTTTCCTGGATCTTCGGGCGCGGCAGGCCGTTGCTGGTCGGCTGTCCGGCCGGTGGGGTGGTATGAGTGCCATCTCTCCCACCCCACCGAGCCGGTTTGCGATGTTCGAGGCGGCGTTGATCAGGCGCCAGCTGTGCGATGCCGAGTGGTACGAGCTGCTGCAGAGCCGGCCGAACCTGGGGGATGCCCTCGCAGCCCACGATCGGACGTAGGCGCACCCGACGATCGCCCCGTCCGCACCATGGTCAGCGTGACATCCCGCCGCGCTCTTGGTACTGGTCCCCAGTCCGCGCAGCTCCGCGCCGCGGAGGCCGATCTGCTCGATCTGCCCGGTGTCCGTCTGCCGGACCTGGGGGAGTTGCGGGCGCGTGGGGTGCTCGGCGCCCGCCCGGCGTCGGCGCCGGCGCCGCGGCGGACCCTCGGCGATGGCAGCCGTGGCGTCGACCAGCCGTGAGGGTTGTACGCGAGTTCCGGCGTCACTCTGATCCGGGTTGCTGGCCGCTCAGCGCCTGGGCGGTTTCGTTTGGATCACCTGGCTGACCAGAGGAAGATGCTCGCAACGTGGAGTCCGGCCAGGTAGATGGCTGCTGTCTTCGCGTAGCGGGTGGCGATGCCTCGCCACTGTTTCAAGCGGTTGATGCAGCGTTCGACCGTGTTGCGTTGCTTGTAGGTCTCGCGGTCGAAGGCGGGTGGCCTGCCACCCCGGCTGCCGCTTCGCAGACGGTGGCCGCGTTGATCGGCCGGCACGGGCATGACCGCCCGGATGCCGCGCCGCCTGAGGTGTTCACGGATGGCCCGCGACGAATACGCCTTGTCGGCGGGGACTGCCGCTGGCCGGGTCCGGGGGCGTCCACGCCGTCGGGGAACACGCAGCCGCGCCATCACGTCAGCGAAGGCAGGCGCGTCACCGGCCTGTCCGGCGGTGAGATGGAAGGCCAGGGGCCGGCAGTTGCCATCGGACACGAGGGCTCAGCACCGTTGTCGACTGGGCATGCGGGCGTGATCGCGCACTATGCGGTCGCAATGCCCAGGAAGCGCAGCACCGCTTAGTCGAGGACGCCCAGCTCGGTGTCCGGCCGGCAGTGCGGGCAGGGAGTGACTCCCTCGGTGAGTGCCCGCAGGGCGGTCGACCGGTCGATGTCTTTGCTGCGTTTCCCGGTGTTCCAACAGTCGCCGGCGTGGACGTACACGGCTGCCGCGTCGCGGTTGAGGCCGAGTTCCAGCAGCCAGTCGGGTGCGGGCGGCCGGGCCCGTTCACCGTGCTGTTCTTCCGCCTGGCGTTGTTCGGCTGCCGCGATCTGCTGCCGGACCCGGTCGAGGGAGAGCACCAGCCAGGTCTCCAGGGTGCGGAGACGGGATAGGCCGGGCGGCAGGTCGTTCACGTGTTCGATTCTAGGTCCTACCGGCACCGCACGGGACAACCTGCCCCGGGCCTGTGGTGCAGGGTGGGGGCCGGGTTCGTGCGGCTCGGCGCCTCTGGTGTCCCGATCGCAACCGATGTACGCCACCGTGTGTGGTGTCTATTCTTGCAACCATGTCTGTCACCACGATGACCCTGCGTATCCCCGATGATCTCGCTCCTTCGATCAGGGCGGCTGCTGCCGAGGCCGGTATGAGCGTGAACGCGTACGTGGTGCGCGCCGCCCGCCGTGCGGCCACCCTCGATGCCGCGCGGCAGCTCGCCGCGCTCGGTCTCGGTGACGATCTGGCGGGCGAGGGCGACACCCTGTGAACCGTGGTGACATCTGGGCCCTGCCCGACGGCCGCAACGTCCTGATCATCAGCCTGACGGGCCTGGAAGAGTCGTACGGCGCTGTGCTCGTGATCGTGCTGCACGAGAGCGGCCGCTATCCCGATACGGCCATGTCGGTGGTGATCGGCGATCCGATCCCGTGCACGGCGGTCGCCGTCAACATCACGCAACTGCGCCTCAACCGGTTCGAGGGGGCGAAGCTCGTCGGCCCCGTCGACGCTGCGGCCATGGCCCGGGTGGACCAGGCCTTGCGCGCCGTCCAGGATCTCTAGCCCCGAAGCCGGGTGCCGGCCGAGCCGACCGGCGCGGCGGGCACCCGGGTGGCGGGAGCGTTACCCCCTCTGTGCTGCTGTCAGAGCAGCTTCTGCGGTGCCTGGTACTGGTCGGTGGGCGCGAGGTTGCACTCGGTCTTGGATCCGCCGAGCAGGTGCCCCCCGATGCCCTCACCCTCCGGTAGCGGAACCGCGCAGCGGAGGTCGACGTTGGCGAACGGAGCGCCATAGGTGTTGAGGATGCCGCCTGCTTCGCCTGCGATGGTGGTGTTGCCGTTGCGGGTTCCGAAGTCCGTCGCCGATGCGGGTACAGCGACGGCCGTCGTTGCGGCGATCGCGAACGCCGCGCCGGCCAGAACCTTCATGATCACTGTGATGCTCCTGTTCGATGAGACGGTCATCTTCTTTGTGATCTGTCCAACGCCACGCTGTGGTTGCAGTTACGTGTGCCGACCAGCCGTCATCGGCGAGCGCCAAGAGAGCGGTCGGATCGCAGAGGTGGCGGGGTGCCTCTCGTAGTCGTGAACATCGACCTGGCCGCGGGCGCTCGGGGATGTGCGATCCCCGGGCGCCCGCGGCCGTGCTGATTGGTGCCCCTGTCCTACTCCGTGACGGAGGCCTGCGCCGCCCATTCCAGGCCGAGGCCGGCCAGCCGCTCCAACTGGTCTGCGCCCAACTTGGCCCGCCGGCTCTTGACGTTCGATAGCCACACCCCGAGCTTCACTTCCGTGCCGTCGGGCAGCTCCTCGACGTGCCCCCTGGAGGCTGTCACGGAGCCCGTACGTGTCCAGGCCGCACAGCCCCGTTCGAACGCTGCAGAACCGCCCCTGGAGGCCCACGCGGGGGTGTGCTGCTCCGGGGGCAGGGGCGTGACGCCGAGGGCCGTCAGACGCTCGCGCTGCCCTTCCGCCAGCCCTTCCCAGACGACGTGCTGAGTACCTGTTTTCGATCCTCGGTTTTGAGTACCTTTGGGCCTTAGACGCCATTTCAGGTGGTGTGATCTTGCGGCAGTCTGGGGCGATGACTGCTGCGCTTGTCGAACGGTTGGCGCCGGGAGATCTGTGGGAGTTGTTCCAGCAGGTGGTCCCGCCAGCGCCGGAACGCCCGCAGGGCGGAGGAGCCCGTCGGAGAGGGAACCGTGAGGTGCTGGCCGCGATCATCTTCGTGGCCACCTCGGGATGCACCTGGAACCAGCTGCCACCGGGCTTCGGGCTGTCGGGAGTAACCGCCTTCCGCCGGTTCACCGAATGGACCGAGGCCAGGGTGTGGGCCAAGCTTCACCGCCTGGTCCTGGACGAACTCGGTTCCCGCGGCGAGCTGGACTGGTCGCGATGCGCGATCGACTCCGTCAGTGTTCGGGCTGTCAAAGGGGGCAGCTGACGGGACCGAATCCGACCGACCGCGGCAAAGCCGGATCGAAAATCCACCTCATCGTTGACCGCCGCGGCCTGCCCCTGTCGATCGGCGTCTCCGGCGCGAACCTCCACGACAGCCAGGCTCTCGTCCCGCTGGTCCGCGGCATCCCACCTATCCGCTCACGTCGCGGCCCCCGACGCCGACGGCCCGAAAAGCTGCACGGAGACAAGGGATACGGCTATCAGCACCTACGACGGTGGCTGTCCTCCCGCGGCATCCGGTACCGCATCGCCCGCAAGGGCATCGAGTCCTCCCAACGGCTGGGCCGGCACCGCTGGGTCGTGGAACGAACCGTTTCCTGGCTGTCCGGCTGCCGACGCCTCCACCGCCGCTACGAGCGGAAGCCGGAACACTTCCTCGCCTTCACTGCCATCGCCGCGACACTCATATGTCACCGCAAGCTCACCACCTGAAATGGCGTCTAAACCGCTCTCAGTCATCTACTCCCGCCAGGACAGGGTCGGACACGTAGTGGGGGCAGGGTAGGCGGTGCCACGTCACCGCGAGTCGCCCCCGGCCCCGGTGACGGTATGGGCTTCACCGTCGTCTGGGTCCGGTCCTGGGTCCGGGTCGGTGGTTCGGGCCATCTGCGCTGGTCAGCCGAACCTGACGAGTCCCACGATTGAGTGATGGGCCGCCAGTTGTGGGGCGACGGCCCACGTGCCTCCGTAGCGTTCTCGGACATGACGATGAACAATCCCCGGCACCGAGTACGCAAGCTCTTGGCTGCGGCAGTTGCACTGACCGTCGGGGGCGTGGTGGCGCCCGTGACGCTGGCCTCTCCGGCAGCCGCCGCGGGCATCTGCACGAGCGGCGTCACGTTCAAGACCGCGGGAGCCGTGTCCTGCGAGCTGCCGAAAGGCGGCCTCACGGTCACCGTGACCCTCATCGGCGCTGGTGCCGGCGGCGGTGGCGGTGGCGTCGGCGATGGGGGTGGCGGCGGAGGTGGTGGCGGCGGCGGGCGCATGGAGTGCCACTTCTTCGTCACGTCCGCCGACGACGTGCGCATCACCGTGGGCCGTGGCGGGTACGGCGGCGCTGGCGGCATCGCCTCATCCGTAGGCGGCTCGAATGACGGCGGCAAGGGCGGCAATGGCGGCGCCACCTCCGTCAGCCTCAGCGGCCGCACCGACACCATGCCCGGCGGCATCGGCGGCGGCGGCGGGCTCGGCCACGCCATTTTCGGAGGCAACACCGCTGGCGCCGGCGGCTCAAGCCCCAGCGAGGGCCCCTGCGGCGGGTTCAAGCGAGGCGACACGGGTGCTGACGGCACCAAAGGCGTGAGCGGCACCGCCCAGGGCGGCTTGGGTGGCGCCGGCGGCAGCTCCGCCGGACCGGTTCCCGCCTCCTGCGGCACTGCTGGCCGCGCCGGCACCGGGGGCTCCGCCGGCGGCGGCACCGCTGGCCGCGCCGGCTACGACGGCCAAGCCGGACACGCGGGGTGCGTAGTCGTCCGCTTCCACTAGCGGCACCCGATGATCGTTCTCAGTGCCAACGGCTGTCCCGATGTTCCCTCAGGGCGGCGCCATGCCGGCAAAGCGGTGAGGGGCCATCCCCGGGCGGATGCCCGCGCCAGAGCATAATCGACACTCGTCGGCCCTGAGACCACCCTCGTACCTGGCTGTCCTGCCGGCGAGTGGACCAGGCACGACGCGCGGTGGACTTCCCCCTCAGCAACCCGCCCATGCTCTATCAGCGAGGGCATGACAGACGCCGTACTCGACCGCCTCTTCCGACGAGCCGACCTCACCCGGGCCCTTGAGGAACACTTCGGATCCTGCCGCACCTGGTCCCTTCGTATGCAAGCCGCCTCCAGCCAGCTCGAAACCCTCAAAGACCTGATGGGATCCGCGGCGTACTCCACGTTCATGCAGTGCGCCGGGCGAGCCGTCGACCGCAAGGAAACCGCTGAGTCCCAGCTGCTGACCATGCACAGGGACTATCTGGACCGCGAGCTGTACAAGCACTACGGCCGCGAACTGTCCGAGACGATCAAGGTTGCTTGGGCCATGACGTTCGCTATCACGCTGCTCCTCAACGACCAGGAGTACGCCCACACCATCAAGGCCGCAGTACAAGCCGACCAGGACAGCACCGTCAGCCCAAGCCCAGCATGAGACCCAGCCCCCCCGCCGATCTCGGCGGGGGGGGGGCTCCGTCCGCGGCGGCTGGCCTCCGATGCCCGGGAGCGCACTCCGCGCGACAGGGGCAACGCCGAGGACGTGGGCAGGAAGCTATCTCGGGTGAGAACCGAGTGTCAGGCACGTTGACCGAACCAACTCATAGGTCTTCGCAGGTCAGTTGGGGTTTCTGCTTGCTTCCCGGCATGCTCGATGAACAGCGTCCCGACAGGGATCTGAAGAATTTTGTGCTGCCTGAGTTAGGCCAGTTACTGGAGACGGAAGACCCCTGGGAGCCGTGCCAGGTGCTGGACCCGTTCGGAGGGCCGATCGAGCCTGTCGCCACGTACCTCAGAAGGATGGCTGGGCGACGTCGAGCAACTGACCGTCAGCCTCACCGCCGCCCAGGACAAGATCAGCCAGATTGACGCCAACGAGAGGCGGGAGATGTCGCCGGTATTCGTCGGCATGCCGACGATCAACCAACTCGCAGTCCGGGATGCCCACAACCTGAACAAGACGGACTAACCGCGACACAGTCGGACACTAGACGGCCCCTCTGGCTGAAGGCCCCCGGTCGGCTGGGCGACCGCCGCTCTTGCGGGCGGCGGTCCCACCCGCTCAACCGGTCAAAGTGCCCTGGTGGAAGTACATCCGCCAGCCCGTCTCCGTCAGACGCCACAAAGAGCTCCGCCATGCCCGACGACCCTGGTTGTCGGCGAAGTACGTCAGGTGAACGACGCCCGGAGCAAGGACGACTCCGGACATCTTGCTGACCTTGACCGGAGACTCCGGGGACACCGAACCGCCACTCGTCACCGTGAGGATCGACTCCACATCCCACCGGCGTCCAGAAGCCCCGATCTCGGTGAAGTCTGGATCCAGAAGCTCCAGGACACGGGCCGGGGAAGCACGCACCTCGGGATCAAGAAGCCGCATCTCCCCATCGACGGCCGCCTGCACGGCCCGCTCACTCTCATCCGTCATGCAGGAACCCTACGGACGCGGCTTGCCAAGGCACAGCGAATTGATCACTCGACGCGGCGACGGCACGGCGGTGCCGTCCAAAACTCGCGAACATCTCTCGACGGGGTGATCATCAACTGCCTCCAGAACTCATGCACAAGTGCTGCCGCCAAACGCGAACGAAGCCACTCTGGCGGTAGTTCGGAGAAGGTATGTGAGGGAAGCGCCACGTTCAGGGGCATGCCTCACAGGTATCCAAGGGGTTGTCAGGCACGTTGGCCATGTCGGCAGTGTCCGGTCTCGGTGTAGGTGAGCCAATCTCGGTGGAACCGCTTATCTGCCCCTGGTGGTTCAGTTGACTGAGACGTTGCATATCGCGATGTCCCTTCTCGGTGGACCGCGGCTTGTAGCACTGGGTCTGTCGGCCGATGAGTCGAAATCGTTTGGTCGGACGCCTGTCGGCAGCTTCAGGATCGCGACCGGGGACGTCGTTGCCGAGCCCCGCCGTGCCCAAGGTCACGTCCAGGGCGTATCGTCTTCCGGCGTGACCGACACCGATGCGCCCCGGGCCAACCGTGACCTGCTCATCTGGTCCTGGATTTTCGCGGTCCCTGCGATCGGCGGCTTCCTCTTGGCGCTCGGCCTGATGCTCTTCCCGTCGTCCTTCGACAACGACGGGGCCTTCCAAAAGCCGATGTCGTGCGGCGTGCCCGCGCTGTTCGACCGGCAGGCGTTCACGAAGCAGCACTACGGCCCCGACGGTGAGCTCGGCGAGCTCGGCACGTCCGGATGCGACGCGACGGTCGCCGCCCGGGAGCACCAGGCGGTCGGCGCCCTGGCCGTGGCCACCCCACTCGGCCTGCTCGCCCTGACCCTCCACCTACACCGCCGCACAGCCACCGGCCAGCGAGCGGGCAACCAGGACCAGACAGCCACGGCGGCTTCGTCTCACTCAACCTGAACCACCGCAGATCACGTAGCCAATCTCTACTGAGACCGGACAGGCAGGTCTCGACTTTGGTTCGGTCGAACCAGCGGTCACCCCGCGCTTCCACGGCAGCGGCTTCACCAGCCAGACCGCCATCACGTGCTTCATCCAGCACGTCAACCGTCACCGGCGAAGCACCGGCCTTGCCGAGATCCCTCCCAGCAAGGTCACTCCGCACATGTTCCGCCGGACCATGGCCATGCTCACCCGCGACTATCCCGGCTCGGAAATCGCCGTGGGGATGCAGCTCAAGCACGCAGCCACTCGAGCCCTGGCCAACCGCTGG
>NZ_KQ948252.1:0-18132 GCF_001514035.1 Streptomyces yokosukanensis
AGTCCCGGGTCAGGTCCGGCGCGGTGTCGAGCTGGTCCCCGCTCATGGCACGCAGGGCCAGTCCGGCGACCGAGGCGACCGGTGCTCCGGACGCGTCGGCCAGGGTGAGCTCGACCTCGCCGTTCCGGGCGGCGGTCAGGCGGACACGGAGCTCGGAGGCCCCCACCGCGTACAGCGCGACACCGGACCAGGAGAACGGGAGCCGTCCTTCCGCGCCCGCGGTGTCCGCGGTGCCGCCCAGTCCGAGGGCGTGCAGGGCTGCGTCGAGCAGGGCCGGGTGGAGGCCGAAGCGGGAGGCGTCGTCAGCAGCGCCCTCGGGGAGGGCCACCTCGGCGTAGTAGGTGCCGTCCTGCTGCCAGGCTGCGCGCAGGCCCTGGAACACCGGGCCGTAGCCGAAGCCGGAGTCCGCGAGGCCCTCGTACAGACCGTCCACCGGGACGGGCTCCGCTCCGGTCGGCGGCCAGTCGGTCAGGCTCTGCGGGGCCTGGTCCGCCCCGGTCGCGAGCGCGCCGACGGCATGCCGTGTCCACGGGGTGTCCGGGTCCGCGTCCTCGGGGCGGGAGTGGAGGGCGAGGCTGCGGCGGCGGCCCGACAGGTCGGGCGCGCCGATGGAGAGTCGCAGCTGCACGGCGCCGTGCTCGGGGAGCACCAACGGGGCTTCCAGCGTGAGTTCGTCGACGAGGTCGCAGCCGACGTGCTCTCCGGCCTGGAGGGCCAGCTCGACGAAGGCCGTGCCGGGCAGGAGAACCGAGCCCATGACCCGGTGGTCACCGAGCCAGGGGTGGGTGGACAGGGAGAGCCGGCCGGTGAACAGGTGGCCGTCGGAGTCGGGGAGCTGGACGGCGGCGCCGAGCAGCGGGTGGTGGGCGGCGCCGAGTCCGGCGGCGGTGACGTCGCCGTCGGTGCGGCCGGCGTCGAGCCAGTAGACGGCGCGCTGGAAGGCGTACGTCGGCAGGTCCACGCGGGCGGCGCCCAGCGGGGCGTAGTACGCCTGCCAGTCGACGGAGGCTCCGCGGACGTGGGCGGTGGCGAGCGCCGTGAGCAGCCTCTCCGCCTCGGGGCGGTCCTTGCGGAGGGCGGGGGCGAAGGCAGCGCCCTCGGCGGTGGTGCAGTCCTGGGCGAGGGCCGACAGCACGCCGTCGGGGCCGAGTTCGAGGTACGTGGTCACGCCCGCGGCCTCCAGGACCCGGACACCGTCGAGGAAGCGGACGGCCTCCCGGACGTGGCGGACCCAGAACTCGGCCGAGCCCATCTCGTCGGTGACGGGGGCGCCGGTCAGGTTCGACACGACCGGGATGCGCGGAGCGGCGTACGTCAGGGACTCGGCCACCTCGCGGAAGGCGTCGAGCATGCCGTCCATGTGCGGCGAGTGGAAGGCGTGGCTGACGGTGAGCCGCTTGGTCTTGCGGTCGCCGAAGGACGCCGCCACCGCGAGCGCGGCGTCCTCGTCGCCCGCGATCACGACCGAAGTCGGCCCGTTGACCGCGGCGATGCTCACCCGCTCGGTCAGCAACGGCAGGACCTCGTCCTCCGACGCCTGCATCGCGATCATCACACCACCCGACGGCAGCGCCTGCATCAGACGCCCACGGGCGGCCACCAGCGTGCAGGCGTCCGCCAGCGACACGACACCCGCCACATGCGCGGCGGCGATCTCACCGACGGAATGACCGCAGAGGAAGTCCGGCTTCACACCCCACGACTCCAGCAACCGGAACAGCGCCACCTCGACCGCGAACAACGCCGGCTGCGCATACTCCGTACGGTCCAGAACGGCCGCGTCGTCGCCGAACAGCACCTCCTTCAACGGCAGTTCGAGCGACATCCCCGCACACACCGCGTCCAGCGCCGCCGCGAACACCGGGAAGGCGTCGTACAGCTCACGCCCCGCCCCCAGCCGCTGGCTGCCCTGCCCCGTGAACAGGAAGGCCAGCTTCTCCCCCGTCGCCGGCTGAGTCCCCCGGACCAGTCCGGCCGCCGAGCGGCTCTCCGCGAGGGCCTTCAGGCCGGTCCGGAAGCCGTCGAGGTCGGCGGCGACCACGGTGGCGCGGTGCTCGAAGACGGCGCGGGTGGTGACAAGCGCGTGGCCGATGTCGGCGGGCTTCGCCTCCGGGTGGGCCTCCAGATGGGTCAGGAGCCGCTCGCCCTGGGCACGCAGGGCCTCGGGCGTACGGGCGGACAGGTGCCAGGGCAGCGCCACCGGGGCCGAGGGGGCCGGGGCCACTGCGTCGTCGGTGGCAGCCGGGGTGCCGGCGGACTCCGGGAGTTCGATGATGGCGTGGGCGTTGGTGCCGCTCATGCCGAAGGACGAGACGCCCGCACGGCGCGGCCGTCCGGTCTCCGGCCATGCCATCGGCTCCGTGAGCAGCGAGACCGCGCCCGCCGACCAGTCGACGTGCGGGGACGGCGCGTCGACGTGGAGGGTCCGGGGCAGGACGCCGTGGCGCATGGCCTCGACCATCTTGATGACGCCCGCGACACCGGCGGCGGCCTGGGTGTGGCCGAAGTTGGACTTGATGGACCCGAGCCACAGCGGGGTGTCCGTGGGGCGGTCCTGGCCGTAGGTGGCCAGCAGCGCCTGGGCCTCGATGGGGTCGCCGAGCCGCGTGCCCGTGCCGTGGGCCTCCACGGCGTCGACGTCGGCGGTGGTCAGGCCGGCGTTGGCGAGGGCCTGGCGGATGACCCGCTGCTGGGCGGGGCCGTTCGGCGCCGTCAGGCCGTTGCTCGCCCCGTCCTGGTTGACGGCGGTGCCGCGGACGACTGCCAGGACCCGGTGGCCGTTCCGGCGGGCGTCGGAGAGGCGTTCGACGAGGAGCATGCCGACGCCCTCGCCCCACGCGGTGCCGTCGGCGGCGGCCGCGAAGGGCTTGCAGCGGCCGTCGGCGGCGAGGCCGCGCTGGCGGCTGAACTCGGTGAAGACGTCGGGGGTGGTGATGATCGTGACGCCGCCCGCGAGGGCGAGGGTGCACTCCCCGGCGCGCAGGGCCTGCGCAGCGAGGTGCAGGGCGACCAGCGAGGACGAGCAGGCGGTGTCGACGGTGACAGCCGGGCCCTCGAAGCCGAAGGTGTAGGAGACGCGGCCGGAGGCGATGCTGCTGGAGCCGCCGGTGCCGAGGTAGCCCTCGACACCCTCGGGGACGGTGTTCAGGCGCGACACGTAGTCGTTGTGCATCTGGCCGACGAAGACGCCGACCTGCTGTCCGCGCAGGCCCGTCGGGTCGATCCCGGCCCGTTCGAAGGCCTCCCAGGAGGTCTCCAGCAGCAGTCGCTGCTGCGGGTCCATGGCGAGGGCCTCGCGGGGGTTGATCCCGAAGAACGCGGGGTCGAAGTGATGGGCGTCGTAGAAGAAGCCGCCCTCTCGGGCGTACGACGTGCCCGGGTTGTCGGGGTCCGGGTCGTACAGCGACTCGGTGTCCCAGCCGCGGTCGGCGGGAAGGTGGGCGATGCCGTCGCGGCCCTCTGCGAGCAGTTCCCACAGGTCCTCGGGGCTGCGGACGTCGCCGGGGAAGCGGCAGCTCATGGCGACGATGGCGATGGGGTCGTCGAAGTCGGCGGTGCCGCCGGGTCCGGCGGGGTGCCGCGGGAGGGCGGCGGCCGCGGCGGCGGCCTCGGAGCCGAGGAGTTCGTCCCTGAGGTAGGCGGCGAGGACCGTCGGGTTGGGGTAGTCGAAGACGAGGGTGGCGGGCAGGCGGACCCCGGCGGTAGCGCCGAGCCGGTTGCGGAACTCGACGGCGGTCAGGGAGTCGAAGCCGAGGTCCTTGAAGGCGCGGCCGGGTTCGACGGCGTCGGGGGTGGCATGGCCGAGGACGGCGGCGACCTCGTCGCGTACGAGGTCCAGCAGGAGGGCGTCGCGCTCGTTCCCGGGCAGTCGTACGAGCCGTTCGACGAGCGGGGTTCCGGTGCCCGTGGCGGTGGCCTCGACGGCCCGGCGGGCCGTGGTGCGCACGAGGCCGCGCAGCAGTGCCGGGACCATGCTCGCGTCGGCCTGGCGCAGCGGGGCCAGGTCGAGCTGCATGGGCACGAGGTGGGCGTCGCCGATGCGGTGGGCGGTGTCGAGGAGGGCCAGGCCTTCCTCGGAGGACAGGCCGAGGACGCCGGAGCGCGTCATGCGGTCCTTGTCGGCGGCGTCCAGTTCGCCGGTCATGCCGCTGGCGTCGGCCCACAGGCCCCAGCCGAGGGAGGTGCCGGGCAGGCCGTGGGCGTGGCGGTGGCGGGCGAGGGCGTCGAGGAAGACGTTCGCGGCGGCGTAGTTGGCCTGGCCGGCGCCGCCGAAGGTGCCGGCGGCGGAGGAGAAGAGGACGAAGTCGGCCAGGTCGAGGTTGCGGGTCAGCTCGTGGAGGTGGAGCGCGGCGTCGGCCTTGGGCCGCAGGACGGTGTCGAGCCGCTCGGGGGTGAGGGCCGTGGTGATGCCGTCGTCGAGGACGCCGGCGGTGTGGACGACGGCGGTCAGCGGGTGCTCGGCGGGGATGCCGGCGACGAGGGCGGCGAGCGCGTCGCGGTCGGCGGCGTCGCAGGCGGCGACGGTGACATCGGCGCCCAGCGCGCGCAGCTCGGCGGCGAGTTCGGCGGCTCCGGCGGCGGCTTCGCCGCGACGGCTGGTCAGGATCAGGCGGCGGGCGCCGCGGACGGTGACGGCGTGGCGGGCGACGAGGGCGCCCAGGGTGCCGGTGCCGCCGGTGATGAGGACGGTGCCCTGGGGGTCCCACTCGGAGGGCACGGTGAGGACGATCTTGCCGGTGTGTCGGGCCTGGCTGAGGTAGCGGAAGGCCTCGGGGGCCTGGCGCAGGTCCCAGGAGGAGACCGGGATGGGGCGCAGTGCGCCGGATTCGAAGAGGCCGAGGAGGGCGGTGAGCATCTCCTGGATGCGGTCGAGACCGGCCTCCGTGAGGTCGAAGGCCTGGTAGGTGACGCCGGGGTGGGCGGCTGCGACGTCCTGCGGGTCGCGGACGTCGGTCTTGCCCATCTCGACGAAGCGTCCGCCGCGCGGCAGCAGCCGCAGCGAGGCGTCGACGAACTCGCGGGCCAGGGAGTCGAGGACGACGTCGACGCCGCGGCCGCCGGTGGCGGTGCGGAAGGTGTCCTCGAAGTCGAGGGTGCGGGAGGAGGCGATCCGGTCGTCGGTCAGGCCGAGTCCGCGCAGGGTGTCCCACTTGGCGGGGCTGGCGGTTGCGTACACGTCGGCGCCCCAGTGGCGGGCCAGCTGGACGGCGGCCATGCCGACGCCGCCGGCAGCGGCGTGCACGAGGAGGGTTTCGCCCTCGCGCAGGCCGGCGAGGTCGTGCAGGGCGTAGTAGGCGGTCATGAAGACGATCGGTACGGCCGCGGCGTCGGCGAAGGACCAGCCCTCGGGCATCGGGGCGATCATGCGGCGGTCGACGACGGCGAGCGGGCCGAACGCGCCGGGCAGCATGCCCATGACGCGGTCCCCCGGTGCGAGGTCGGTGACGCCGGGCCCGGTCTCCAGGACGGTGCCGGCGCCCTCGGAGCCCATGAGGCCGGGGTCGCCGGGGTACATGCCGAGGGCGTTGAGTACGTCGCGGAAGTTGAGGCCGGCGGCGCGGACGGCGACGCGGACCTGGCCGGGCTCCAGCGGGGCCTCGGACTCGGGGCTGGGCAGGAAGGCGAGATTGTCGAGGGTGCCCTTGTCCTGGATGTCCATGCGCCAGGCGGAGCCGTCGGCGGGCGGGGTCAGCGGCGTGGTGGCCGGGACCCGGGCGAGGCGGGGGGCGTGGACGGTGCCGCGGCGGACGGCGAACTGCGGCTCGCCGGTGGCGAGGGCCGCTGCCAGGAGGGTGCCGTCGGCGGTGGTGCCGTCGAGGTCGGCGAGGACGAACCGGTCGGGGTTCTCGGACTGCGCGGAGCGGACCAGGCCCCAGACGGGGGCGTGGGCCGGGTCGATGAGGTCCCAGTCGCCGTGGGTGGCGACGGCGCCCCGGGTGACGAGCACCAGGCGGGAGGCGGCGAAGCGGTCGTCGGCGAGCCATCCCTGGACGAGGGCGAGGGCCCGGTGGGAGGCGGCGCGGACCGCGTCGGGCGTGAGCGCGGCCCCGGAGTCGGGGGCGGCCGGGCAGGGGGCGAGGACGTACGGGGGCAGGGGTGCGCCCGCGTCGAGGGCGGCGGCGAGCTCCGCGAGACCGGCGTACGCGCGGCCCTGGTCCGGCAGGCCGTCGCCGATGCCGAGGACGGCCCAGCCGTCACCGGGGGCGGCGTCCTGTGCGGTGGCGGGCAGCGGGAGGGTGGCCCATTCGACGCGGAACAGCGACTCGTGGTGCGCGGTGCGCGCGGGGCCCGCGAGGCGGTCGGCGGAGACGGGCCGGACCCGGAGCTGCTCGACGGCGGCGACGGGTGCGCCCGTGGTGTCGGCCAGTTCGAGGGTGAGGAGGTCGTCGCCGTCGGGGGTGAGGCGGACGCGCAGCGCGGCGGCGCCGACGGCGTGCAGGGACACGCCGCGCCAGGAGAACGGCAGTCCGGCCTGGCGGTCGGTGCCGGCCGGCTGGACGAAGGTGGCGTGCAGGGCGGCGTCGAGGAGGGCGGGGTGCAGAGCGAACCGGGTGGCTTCGGCGTGCCGGTCCTCGGGGAGGGCGACCTCGGCGTAGACGTCGTCGTCGAGGGTCCAGGCGGCGCGCAGGCCCTGGAAGACGGGGCCGTACGCGAATCCGCCCTGGGCGAGGTGCTCGTACAGGCCGTCGACGGAGACGGGCTCGGCGCCGGCCGGGGGCCAGGCGGCGAGGTCGAAAGCGGGCCGGGGGGCGCCGGTGGCGAGGATGCCGGTGGCGTGCCGGGTCCAGGGGTCGTCGTCGGCGGCGTCGGGGTCGCCGGAGTAGAGGTCGAGGGTGCGGCGGCCGTCCCGGTCGGGGGCGCCGACCACGATCTGCAGGCGGACCGCGGCGTGCGGGCCGAGGACGAGGGGGGCTTCGAGGGTGAGCTCTTCCAGCAGATCGCAGCCGGCCTGGTCGCCCGCGCGGACGGCGAGTTCGACGAAGGCGGTGCCGGGCAGGAGCACGGTGCCCATGACCGCGTGGTCGGCGAGCCAGGGATGGGTGTCGAGGGAGAGCCGTCCGGTGAACAGGAAGCCCTCGCCGTCGGCGAGCGGGACGGCGGCGCCGAGCAGCGGGTGGTGGGCGGCGCCAAGACCGGCCGATTCGACGTCGCCGATGAATCCGGCGGGGGCCTCCAGCCAGAACCGGCGGCGCTGGAAGGCGTAGGTCGGCAGGCTGGTGCGGCGGGCGCCGGTGGTGGCGAAGCAGGCGGTCCAGTCGACCGGGACGCCACGGGTGTGGACGGCGGCGACCGCGGCGGCGAGGGCCTCGGTCTCGCCGCGGTCGCGGCGCAGGGCCGGGACGAAGACGGCGTCGGGGGTGGTGGCGCTGTCGGTGTCGGTGTCGGTTTCGGTGAGGCAGTCGCGGCCGAGTCCGGACAGCACGCCCTGCGGGCCGAGTTCGAGGTAGGTGGTGACGTGCTCGGCGTCGAGGGTGCGGATGCCGTCGAGGAAGCGGACGGGTTCGCGGACGTGGGCGACCCAGTGCTCGGGGGTGCGCAGGGCGTCGCCCGCGATCTCGCCGGTGAGGTGGGTGACGACGGGGATGACGGGCGGGTGGTAGGTGAGGGAGGCTGCGACGTCGCGGAAGGCGTCGAGCATGCCGTCCATCAGCGGGGAGTGGAAGGCGTGGCTGACGGTGAGCCGCTTGGTGCGCCGGCCGCGCGCCTCGAAGGCGGCGGCGATCTCCAGCGCGACGGTCTCGTCGCCGGAGACGACCACGGAGGAGGCGGAGTTGACGGCGGCGATGCCGATGCGGTCCTCGTGGCCGGCCAGCAGCGGCCGGACCTCGTCCTCGGTGGCGGTGAGTGCGATCATCGCACCGCCTTCGGGGAGGGCTTCCATCAGGCGGCCGCGGGCGGCGACGAGGGCGGCTGCGTCGGTCAGGGTGAGGATGCCCGCGGCGTGCGCGGCGGTGATCTCGCCGATGGAGTGGCCGGCGACGAAGTCGGGGCGTACGCCCCAGGACTCGACGAGCCGGTAGAGGGCGGTCTCCAGGGCGAACAGGGCAGGCTGGGTGGTGCCGGTCCGGTCCAGGAGCGTCCCGTCCTCGGCGAACAGGGCCTCCTTGAGGGGGTGTTCGAGGTGCGGGTCCAGGGCGGCGCACGCCTCGTCGAGGGCGGCGGCGAAGACGGGGTGGGCGGCGTACAGCTCGCGGCCCATGCCGGGGCGCTGGCTGCCCTGTCCGGTGAAGAGGACGGCGAGGCGGCCGTCGGCGGTGTCGTGCCGGACCAGCCCGGCGGCGTCGCGGCCCTCGGCGAGGGCGGTGAGGCCGGCGAGGAGCTGTTCGCGGTCGGTGGCGACGACGGCGGCCCGCCGGTCCAGGGCGGTACGGGTGGTGGCGAGGGAGAACGCCACGTCGGCGAGGGCGTCCCCGGGGCGGTCGGCGAGGTGGGCGGCGAGGCGGGTGGCCTGGGCGCGCAGCGCGTCGGGGGTGCGGCCGGAGAGGACGAACGGCAGTACGGCACCGGTGGCGGCGGCCGGGGCGGCGTCGGCCCGGTCCTCGTCGGCCCCGTCCTCGTCGGCGGGCGGCTGCTCGATGATGACGTGCGCGTTGGTGCCGCTGACGCCGAAGGAGGAGATGCCCGCGCGGCGCGGCCGGCCGGTCTCGGGCCATTCCGCCCGCTCGGTCAGGAGCGAGACGGCGCCGGCGGTCCAGTCGATGTGCGGGGACGGCTCGCCGATGTGCAGGGAGGCGGGCAGGACGCCGTACTGCATCGCCTGGACCATCTTGATGATGCCCGCGGCACCGGCGGCGGCCTGCGTGTGGCCGATGTTGGACTTGATGGAGCCCAGGCGCAGCGGCCGCTCCTCGGGGCGGTCCTGGCCGTAGGTGGCGAGCAGGGCCTGGGCCTCGATGGGGTCGCCGAGGGTGGTGCCGGTGCCGTGGGCCTCGACGGCGTCGACGTCGGCGGTGGTCAGCCCGGCCTGGGCGAGGGCCTCGCGGATGACCCGCTGCTGGGAGGGCCCGTTGGGAGCGGTGAGGCCGTTGGAGGCGCCGTCCTGGTTGACGGCGGTGCCGCGGACGACGGCGAGGACGGGGTGGCCGTTGCGGCGGGCGTCGGAGAGCCGCTCGACGAGGATCATGCCCGCGCCCTCGGCCCAGCCGGTGCCGTCGGCGTCGGCGGAGAAGGACTTGCAGCGGCCGTCGGTGGACAGGCCCCGCTGGCGGCTGAAGTCGATGAAGGTGTCCGGGGTGGACATGACGGTGACGCCGCCGGCCAGGGCCATGTCGCACTCGCCGCTGCGCAGGGCCTGCGCGGCCAGGTGCAGGGCGACGAGGGAGGAGGAGCAGGCCGTGTCGATGGTGACGGCCGGGCCCTCCAGGCCGAAGGTGTAGGAGATGCGGCCGGAGGCGACGCTGCCCGCGGTGCCGGTGCCGAGGTAGCCCTCCAGGCCCTCGGGGACGGCGGGGAGGCGGGTCAGGTAGTCGTGGTACATGACGCCCGCGAAGACGCCGGTGCGGCTGCCGCGCAGCGAGGCGGGGTCCATGCCGGCCCGCTCGAAGGCCTCCCAGGAGGTCTCCAGCAGGAGCCGCTGGTGCGGGTCCATGGCCAGGGCTTCACGGGGGTTGATGCCGAAGACGTCGGGGTCGAAGTCGGCGGCGTCGTGCAGGAAGCCGCCCTCGCGGGTGTACGAGGTCCCGGCGCGGCCGGGGTCGGAGTCGTACAGCGCGTCCAGGTTCCAGCCGCGGTCGGCCGGGAAGGGCGAGACGGCGTCGACGGAGTCGGCGACGAGCCGCCACAGCTCCTCGGGGGTGGTGACCCCGCCGGGGTAGCGGCAGGCCATGGCGACGATCGCGATGGGCTCGTCGGCGACGGCCGGGACGTGGACGGGGGTGCCGGCGCCCGCGGGGGCCGCCTGGTCGCCGAGGAGTTCGGTCCGCAGGAACGCGGCGAGGGCGTTCGGCGTGGGGTAGTCGAAGACGAGGGTGGCGGGCAGCCGGACGCCGGTGGCGGAGCCGAGGCGGTTGCGCAGTTCGACGGCGGTGAGCGAGTCGAAGCCGAGTTCCTTGAAGGCCCGGCCGGGGTCGACGGCGTCGGGGCCGGGGAAGCCGAGGACGGCGGCGACCTGGACGCGGACGGTGGCCAGCAGCAGCCGGTCGCGTTCGGGGACGGTCAGCGGGAGCAGCCGCTCGGCGAGCCCGTCGGCGGGCGTGGCGCCCTGGGCGGCGGCGGTGCGGCGGGCGGCGGGCCGGACCAGGCCGCGCAGCAGCGGCGGGACCGTGCTCGCGTCGGCCTGGCGCAGCCCGGCCAGGTCCAGGTGCATGGGGACGGCGGTGGCCTCGCCGGTCTCGCGGGCGGTGTCCATGAGGGCGAGGCCCTCGGCGGAGGACAGCGCGGCGACTCCGGCGCGGGAGATCCGCTCCAGGTCTGTGTCGGCGAGGTCGCCGGTCATGCCGCTGCGCTCGGCCCACAGGCCCCAGGCGAGCGCGGTGGCGGGCAGGCCCTCGGCGCGGCGGCGCTGGGCGAGGGCGTCGAGGAAGGTGTTGGCGGCGGCGTAGTTGGCCTGTCCGGCGGCGCCGAGGGTGCCGGCGGCGGCGGAGAACAGGACGAACGCGGCGAGGTCGAGTCCACGGGTCAGCTCGTGCAGGTGGACGGCCGCGTCGACCTTGGCGGGCAGGACGTGGTCGATCCGCTCGGGGGTGAGCGCTTCGAGGATGCCGTCGTCGAGGACGCCCGCGGTGTGCACGACGGCGGTCAGCGGGTGCTCGGCCGGTACGGAGGCCAGTACGGCGGAGAGTGCGTCGCGGTCGGCGGCGTCGCAGGCGGCGAGGGTTACCTCGGCGCCCATCGCCCGCAGCTCGGCGAGGAGTTCGGGGGCTCCGGCGGCGGCCTCGCCGCGGCGGCTGGTCAGCAGCAGGCGGCGGACGCCGTGGACGGTGACCAGGTGGCGTGCGACGAGCCCGCCCAGGGTGCCGGTGGCTCCGGTGACGAGGGCGGTGCCGTCGGTGTCGAGCGGGCGGGCCTCGCGGCCCTCGGCGGCGGGGACGGCGGGGACCCGGGCGAGCCGGGGGACGACGGCTCGGCCCTCGCGCAGGGCGAGCTGCGCCTCGTCGGTGGCGAGGGCGGCCGGGAGGGCACGCAGGGATTCGTCGCGGTCGTCGAGGTCGAGCAGGACGAACCGGTCGGGGTGCTCGGACTGGGCGGCGCGCAGCAGGCCCCACACCGGGGCGTGCGCGAGGTCGGCGATGTCGGCCGCGGCGGTGGTGGCGACGGCGTGTCGGGTGACGAACACGAGCCGGGAGGAGGCGAACCGGTCGTCGGCGAGCCAGGCCTGGGCCAGGCCGAGGGCATCGTGCAGGGCGGCGGCGACGGCGGCGGGCAGCTCCGTGTCGACGGGCGTCGGCCCGGCGGACGGCGCGGCGGGGACGGGCACGAGGACGGCCTGCGGGACGGGGGCGCCCGCGTCGACGGCCGCGGCGAGGGCGGCGAGGTCCGGGTGGGCCTTGGCGGTCGGCAGGACGGCCCCGAACCGGGAGGCGATGCCCGTGCCGGAGGCGGCGGCCCCGTCGAGCACGGCCCACTGGCCGGGGGCGACGGTGGTGGCCGCGGGCAGGGCGAACGGGCTCCAGTCGACGCGGAACAGCGCGTCATGGAAGGCGGTGCGGGAGGCGCGTACCTGGTCGGGGGTGACGGGGCGCAGCAGCAGGGCGTCGACGGCGGCGACGGGCGCGCCGGTCTCGTCGGCCAGGTCCACGGAGACGGTGTCGTGTCCGGCGGGGGCGAGGCGGACGCGCAGGGCCCGGGCGCCGACGGCGCGCAGGGTGACGCCGCTCCAGGAGAACGGCAGGCGGCCGTGGTCGGTGTCCTCCAGCAGGGAGCCCATGCCGACGGCGTGCAGGGCGGCGTCCAGCAGGGCGGGGTGCAGGCCGAACAGGGCGGCTTCGGCGTGGGCCTGCTCGGGCAGGCGGACCTCGGCGAAGACCTCCTCGCCGCGCTGCCAGGCACCGGTCAGGCCCTGGAAGACGGGGCCGTAGGCGAATCCGGTGCCGGTGAGGTACTCGTACAGGCCGTCGACGGGCAGGGCGGTGGCGCCCTGCGGCGGCCAGACGGAGAGGTCGCCGCCGGTGCCCCGGTCGGCGCCGGTGGCGGCGGGGGCGAGGAAGCCGGTGGCGTGGCGGGTCCAGGCGCCTTCGCCCCAGGTGTCGTCGGCGGCGTCCTCGGGCCGGGAGTGCAGGGTCAGGGGACGCCGTCCGTCGGTGTCGGGGGCGCCGACGGCGAGCTGGATCTGGACGCCGCCGTGCGGGGGCAGGGCCAGGGGGGCCTGGAGGGTGAGTTCGTCGAGGAGTTCGCAGCCGGTGTGCTCGCCGGCCCGCAGGGCGAGTTCGACGAAGGCGGTGCCGGGCAGCAGCACCGTGTCCATGACCGTGTGATCTGCGATCCACGGGTGGGTGGCGAGGGAGAGGCGCCCGGTGAAGAGGTAGCCGTCGCCGTCGGCGAGTGCGATGGCGGCGCCGAGCAGCGGGTGGTCGGCGGAGCCGATGCCGGCGGCGGTGACGTCGCCGGTCCATGCGGTGGGCGGCTCGGGCCAGTACAGGCCGCGCTGGAAGGCGTACGTGGGCAGGTCGACGCGGGTGGCGGAGCGTCCGGCGAAGACGGCCGGCCAGTCGACGCGGACGCCGTGCGCGTGGGCTCCGGCGACGGCGGCGGCGAACGCGGCCGGCTCGGGGCGGTCGGCGCGCAGCGCGGGGACGAACACGATGTCGTCCCGGCCGGCGAGGCAGTCCTGCGCGAGGGCGGTGAGGACGCCGCCGGGGCCGACCTCGACGAAGGTGGTGACGCCGAGGGCGGCGAGGGCGGCGACGCCGTCGTGGAAGCGGACGGCCTCGCGGACGTGCCGGACCCAGTACTCGGGGGTGCAGATCTCCTCGGCGGTGACGGAGGCACCGGTGAGGTTGGAGACGATCGGGATGACGGGCGGTGCGTAGGTGACGGCTTCGGCGGCCTCGCGGAACGCGCCGAGCATGTCGTCCATGAGCGGCGAGTGGAAGGCGTGGCTGACGGTGAGCCGCTTGGTGCGCCGGCCGCGCGCCTCGAAGGCGGCGGCGATCTCCAGCGCGACGGTCTCGTCGCCGGAGACCACCACGGAGCGGGGGCCGTTGACGGCGGCGATCGAGACGCGGTCGGTCAGGAGCGGGGCGACCTCGTCCTCGGTGGCCTCGACGGCGATCATCGCGCCGCCGGCGGGCAGGGCCTGCATGAGGCGGCCGCGGGCGGCGACGAGGGCCGCCGCGTCGGCGAGGGTCAGTACGCCTGAGACGTGGGCGGCGGCGAGTTCGCCGATGGAGTGCCCGATGAGGAAGTCGGGGGTGACGCCCCACTGTTCGAGCTGGCGGCAGAGGGCGACCTCGACGGCGAACAGGGCAGCCTGGGTGTGGGCGGTCTCGTCGAGGAGGGCCGCCTCGGGGCTTCCTTCGGGGGCGAACAGGACGTCGTACAGGGGGCGTTCGAGGTGGCGGTCGAGTTCGTCGCGGACGGCGTCGAGGGCGCGGGCGAAGCCGGGGTGGGTGGCATACAGTTCGCGGCCCATGCCAGGGCGCTGGCTGCCCTGGCCGGTGAAGAGGAAGGCGGTGTTCCCCTCGGCGACGGCGTCGACGATTCCGCTCGCGGGCTGTTCCCCGGCGGCGAGCGCATCGAGGCCGGTGAGGAGTTCCTCGGGGCCGGTGGCGAAGAGGACGGCACGGCGGTCCAGCGAGGAGCGGCTGGTGGCGAGGGAGTGGCCGAGGTCGGTCAGGGCCGCGGGGTCCGCGGCGAGGGCGGGCTCGGCCCGCAGGTGGGCGGCGAGGCGGGCGGCCTGGGCGCGCAGCCCCTCGTCGCCGTGGCCGGAGACGAGCAGCGGGACCGGGCCGGTGGCGCCCTGCGGGGCGGTCCCGTCCGCGTCCTGCGGGGCGGCCGGCTCGACGGGCGGGGCCTGCTCGATGACGGTGTGGGCGTTGGTGCCGCTGACGCCGAAGGAGGAGATGCCGGCGCGGCGCGGCTGGCCGGTCTCGGGCCACGGCACGGGCCGGGTGAGGAGTTCGACGGAGCCGGTGGTCCAGTCGACGGCGGTGGACGGCCGGTCGACGTGCAGCGATTCCGGCAGGACGCCGTTCTGCATGGCGAGGACCATCTTGATGATGCCCGCGACACCGGCGGCGGCCTGGGTGTGGCCGATGTTGGACTTGATCGAACCCAGCCACAGCGGCCGCCCGTCGGGCCGGTTCTGGCCGTAGGTGGCCAGGATGGCCTGCGCTTCGATGGGGTCGCCGAGCGTCGTGCCGGTGCCGTGCGCCTCGACGGCGTCGACCTGGGCCGAAGTGAGTCCGGCGTTGGTGAGGGCCTGGCGGATGACGCGCTGCTGGGAGGGGCCGTTGGGGGCGGTCAGGCCGTTGGAGGCGCCGTCCTGGTTGATGGCGGAGCCCCGGACGACGGCCAGGACGGGGTGGCCGTTGCGGCGGGCGTCGGAGAGCTTCTCGACGAGGAGCATGCCGACGCCCTCGCCCCAGCCGGTGCCGTCGGCGCCGTCGGCGAACGGCTTGCAGCGGCCGTCGGGGGCGAGTCCGCGCTGCCGGCTGAACTGCACGAACGCACGCGGGCTGGACATGACCGTGACACCGCCGGCGAGGGCCAGGGAGCACTCGCCGCCCCGCAGCGCCTGCACCGCGAGGTGCAGGGCGACGAGGGAGGAGGAGCAGGCGGTGTCGACGGTGACGGCGGGGCCTTCGAGGCCGAAGGTGTAGGAGAGGCGGCCGGAGACGACGCTGGCCGCGTTGCCGGTGAGGAGGTACTGCTCGACGCCCTGGGGGACGCCGTCGCGCAGCAGGTCGGGGTAGTCCTGGCCGTTGGTGCCGATGAACACGCCGGCCTTGCTGCCGCGCAGCGTCGCCGGGTCGATCCCGGCGCGCTCGAAGGTCTCCCAGGACGTCTCCAGCAGCAGGCGCTGCTGCGGGTCCATGCCGAGGGTCTCGCGCGGGCTGATCCCGAAGAACGCGGCGTCGAACTCGCCGGCCCCGTCGAGGAATCCGCCTTCGCGGGTGTACGACGTGCCCCGCTGCTCGGGGTCGGCGTCGTACAGGGACTCGATGTCCCAGCCGCGGTCGGTGGGGAAGTCGGTGATCGCGTCCTTGCTGCCCGCGACCAGCTCCCACAGGTCCTCCGGCGACTGGATGCCGCCGGGGAACCTGCAGGCCATGCCGACGATCGCGATGGGCTCCGGTTCCTGGGACTCGACCTCGCGCAGCCGCTGCCGCGTCTGGTGCAGATCGGCAGTCACCCGCTTCAAGTAGCCGAGGATCTTGTCCTGATCCGACGCCTGACCCGCCATTGGAACCTCACCCATGTTCGTCACAAACCCTTGTGCTGCTACTGCCTGCTGTCCGCTGTGCTAGATCCCGAGCTCGTTCTCGATGAAGTCGAAGAGCTCGTCGGGCGTGGCTTCCTGGAGCTTCTCGGCCACGGCCCCATCGCTCGACTGGGCCTGCGGTTCACCCCATTTCGTCAGGAGGGCCTGCAGGCGCGAGGCGATGTCGGCGCGCGTCTCGCCGTCCGGGTCGAGGACGGACAGCGCGGATTCGAGCTTTTCGAGCTCGGCGATGCCGGGCGCGGCTCCGGTGGAGCCGTCCTGGACGATCTCGGCGCGCAGGAAGTCCGCGAGGACCGCCGGCGTCGGGTGGTCGAAGACCAGCGTCGCCGGGAGCTTGAGTCCGGTGGCCGCGTTCAGTCGGTTGCGCAGCTCCAGCGCGATCAGGGAGTCGAAGCCGAGCTCCTTGAAGGCGCGGCCCGCGCCCACCTCGTCGGTGGTGGGGTGGCCGAGCGCGGTCGCCGCGTGGGACCGGACCAGTTCCAGGACGACGACGGCCTGTTCGGCCTGCGGCATCGCCGACAGCCGGCGGCGCAGGGCCTCGGCCGGGGAACCCTCCGTGCCCGCGTCCGCGGCGGCCGTCGCGCTCTGCGCGAGGCGCCGTACCTCGGGCAGGTCGCCGAGGAACGGGCTGGGCCGTACGGCCGTGTAGCCGGGGGTGAAGCGGTCCCACTGGATGTCGGCGACGGCGACGGCCGCTTCGGCGTGGTCCAGGGCCTGCTGGAGGGCGCGGATCGCGGCACGCGGCGCCATGGCGGGCACGCCGCCGCGGTCGAGCCGCTCCCCGATGACGCCGTCGGCGGCCAGTCCGCTGTCGCCCCAGCGCCCCCAGGCCACGGAGGTCGCGGGCAGGCCGTCGGCGTGCCGCTGCTCGGCGAGGGCGTCGAGGTAGGAGTTGGCGGCCGCGTAGTTGCCCTGGCCCGCGTCGCCGAGGGTGCCGGCGACGCCGGAGAACAGGACGAACGCGGAGAGGCCGAGGTCGCGGGTCAGCTCGTGCAGGGTGAGCGCCGCGTCCGCCTTGGGGGCGAGCACGGTCGCGAACCGCTCGGGGGTCAGCCCGTCGATGACGCCGTCGTCGAGGACTCCGGCGGTGTGCACGACGGCGGTCAGCGGCCGGTCGGCGGGGATGTCGGCGAGGAGCGCGGTGACGGCGTCCCGGTCGGCCATGTCGCAGGCGGCGAGGGTGACTTCGGTGCCGAGCCCGTTCAGTTCCTCGCGCAGTTCGGCCGCGCCGGGGGCCTCGGCGCCGCGGCGGCTGGTGAGGACCAGGTGCTCGGCGCCGTTCTCCGCCAGCCAGCGGGCGACGTGCGTGCCGAGGGCGCCGGTGCCGCCGGTGACCAGGGTCGTCCCGGTCGGCTTCCAGGCGGGCGGGGTCGGGGCGTCGGCGAGCGGGGCGTGGGCCAGGCGCCGGCCGTACAGTCCGGAGGCGCGTACGGCGACCTGGTCCTCGGCGCCGTCACCGGCCAGGACACCGGCGAGCCGGGCGAGGGCCCGGTCGTCGGCCTGCCCGGGCAGGTCGACGAGGCCGCCCCAGCGGTCGGGGAACTCCAGTGCGGCGGTCCGCCCGAAGCCCCATACGAGGGCCTGCGCCGGATCCTGGAGCCGCTCGGAGCGGGCCACGGAGACGGCGCCGCGGGTGACGCACCACAGGGGCGCGGTCACGTCGGCGTCGCCGAGGGCCTGGACGAGGGCGGCGGTGGCCAGGAGCCCGGCGTGCTCGCGGAGGGGGGCGGTGCCGTCCCCGGCGAGGGCGAGGAGCGAGAGGACCCCGTCGGGGTCCTCCGTCCCGTCGAGGGCGGCCTTCAGCGCGTCACGGTCGGCGGCGTCGGTGGCCACGGTGAGGGTACGGACCTCCGCGCCACGGTCGGCGAGGGTGCGCGTCACGGCGGCGGCGGTCTCCGCAGCCGGGCCGGCGAGCGCCTCGGGCACGACGACCAGCCAGGCACCGGAGAGGCGCGCGGTGGCGGCGTCGGCGAGGGCCTTCCAGGTGATGCGGTAGCGCCAGCCGTCGACGGTGGCCTGCTCCTGGCTCTGGCGCCGCCAGGAGGACAGCGCGGGGAGCAGGGCGGTCAGCGGCTGGTCGCCCTCGATGCGCAGTTCGGCGCTGAGCGCGGCGAGGTCCTCGCGTTCGACGGCGTCCCAGAAGCGGGCGTCGACCGCGCTCTCCACGGGGAGGGGCTCCGGCTCGACGGGGGCCGCCTCGGGCCAGAACCGCCGTGCCTGGAAGGCGTAGGTGGGCAGGTCGACCCGGCGGGCACCGGTCCCGGCGAACACCGCCCCCCAGTCCACGGCGACACCGTGGACGTACGCCTCGCCGAGCGAGAGCCAGAACCGCTCCAGACCACCCTCGTTACGCCGCAGCGACCCCAGCACGGCAGCCTCGCGCCCCGCGTCCTCCACCGTCTCCTGCATGCCCACGGTCAGCACGGGGTGCGGGCTGGACTCGACGAAGACCCCGAAGCCCTGCTCCAGCAGCGTGCGGACGGCGTCCTCCAGCTCGACCGTCTGCCGCAGGTTGCGGAACCAGTACCCGGCATCCAGCTCCGGCCCCTTGACCCACTCCCCCGTCACCGTCGACAGGAACGGCACCTCCGCCGCACGCGCACTGACCGGAGCGAGCAGCTCCGCCAGCTCCTCCCGCAACAGATCCACCTGCGCGGAATGAGAGGCATAGTCCACCGCGATCCGCCTGGCCCGGACCCCCTCCGCCTCACAGGCGGCAAGCAACTCCTCCAGAGCCTGCACCTCACCGG
>NZ_KQ948252.1:18550-21319 GCF_001514035.1 Streptomyces yokosukanensis
CGGCGAGCGAGACCATCACCGCGAACAACGCCGGCTGCACCACGTCCACCCGTTCCAGGGAAGGGGCATGCTCGGCACCCCGGAGGACCTCGACCAACGACCAGTCGGTGAAGGGCTCCAGTGCCTTCGCACACTCATCCACTCGGGCAGCAAACACGGGTGAAGCGTCCAACAGAGCCTCGGCCATGCCCACCCATTGCGACCCCTGTCCGGGGAAGACGAATGCGGTCCTGCCCCCGATGACCGACCCCTGGACGAGCAGGGGTGCGGTGCCCCCGGCGGCCAGGGCAGCCAGCCCCGCGAGGTGTTCCTCCCGGTCCCGGCCGATCAGCACGGCACGCCGGTCGTGGGCCGTACGGGTACTGGCCAGGGAGTGGCCGACATCGACATGTCGCAGGTCAGGACGGGTGGAGAGGTGGTGGAGCAGGCGTTCCGCCTGGCCGCGGAGCGCGTTCTCGGTCTTCGCCGTCAGCGGCCAAGGCAGCGGGAGCGGCCCGTCCGGGGCCTCGGCGTCCGGGGTCGCAGTGGTCAGTAGGGGGTGGGGGGTCGGCGCGGCAGGGGTTTCCGGCTCCGGCGACCCCTGTTCCACAGGGGCCTGCTCGATGATGGCGTGGGCGTTGGTCCCGCTGAAGCCGAACGACGACACACCCGCACGCCAGGGCCGGCCGCCCGTCTCGGGCCAGGACCGCTCCTCCGTCAGCAGCTCGACCTCGCCCGCGCTCCAGTCCACGTGCGGGGTGGGCTCGGCGATGTGCAGGCTCCGCGGCAGCAGGCCGTGCCGCATGGCCAGGACCATCTTCATGACACCGGCGACACCGGCGGCGGCCTGCGCGTGGCCGATATTGGACTTGATCGAGCCGAGGAGCAGTGGCCGGCCCTCCTCGCGGTCCTGGCCGTACGTGGCCAGCAGCGCCTGGGCCTCGATCGGGTCGCCCAGGGTCGTGCCGGTGCCGTGCGCCTCGACGGCGTCGACCTCTGCGGCCGACAGCCCGGCGTTGGCCAGGGCCTGCCGGATGACGCGCTGCTGGGAGGGCCCGTTGGGGGCGGTCAGGCCGTTGCTCGCACCGTCCTGGTTGATCGCCGTACCGCGGATCACGGCCAGTACGGGGTGTCCGTGGCGGCGGGCGTCCGACAGGCGCTCGACGAGGAGCATGCCCGCACCCTCGGCCGGACTGAAGCCGTCGGCGTCGGAGGAGAAGGCCTTGCAGCGGCCGTCGGTGGACAGTCCGCGCTGCCGGCTGAACTCGATGAAGGTGCCGGGCGTGGACATGACCGTCACACCGCCCGCCAGGGCCATGGAGCACTCCCCGGCCCGCAGCGCCTGGACCGCCAGGTGCAGGGCCACGAGTGAGGCCGAGCAGGCGGTGTCGACGGTGACCGCCGGGCCTTCGAGCCCGAAGACGTAGGACAGGCGGCCGGAGACGACGCTGCCCGCGCTGCCGGTGGCCAGGTGGCCTTCGAGTCCTTCGGTGGCGGCGCCGCGCACGAGGTGGGAGTAGTCGGAGCCGTTGGTGCCGACGAAGACGCCGGACTGGGTGCCGCGCAGCGTCTCGGGGTCGATCCCGGCGCGCTCGAAGGCCTCCCAGGAGGTCTCCAGCAGCAGCCGCTGCTGCGGGTCCATCGCCAGGGCCTCGCGCGGGGAGATCCCGAAGAACGCCGGGTCGAAGGAGGCCGCGTCGGAGAGGAAGCCGCCCTCACGGGTGTAGGAGGTGCCCTGGGCGTCGGGGTCGGGGTCGTACAGCGCCTCGACGTCCCAGCCTCGGTCCGCGGGGAACTCCGACAGGGCGTCCCCGCCGGAGGCGAGCAGCTGCCACAGCTCCTCGGGGCTGCGGACGCCGCCGGGGAAGCGGCAGCTCATCGCGACGACGGCGATGGGCTCGGCGTCGGCACCGGCACCGGCCGCCGTCGGCAGAGGTGCGGCGGCCGCCGCACTCTGACCGGCGAGTTCGGTCCGCAGGAAGCGGGCGAGGACGGTGGGCGTCGGGTAGTCGAAGACGAGCGTGGGCGGCAGCTTGAGCCCGGCGGCCGCGTTCAGGCGGTTGCGCAGTTCGACGGAGGTGAGGGAGTCGAAGCCGAGCTCCTTGAAGGCACGGCCGGCCTCGACGGCGTCCGGTCCGGCGTAGCCGAGGACGGCGGCGACGGCCGTACGGACCAGGTCCAGCAGCAGCCGCTCCTGTTCGGCCTCGGGCTGCCCGGCGAGCTGCCCCACGAGCAGGGCGGCGCTGCCGCTGTCCTCGGCGTTGTCGGCGCGGGCGCCGTCCATGACCTGCCGTGCCTCGGGGAGGTCGTGCAGCAGGGGCCGGGTCCGGCCGGAGGTGAAGGCCAGGACGAAGCGCTTCCACTCCATGTCCGCGACGGTCAGGGTGGTCTCGTCGCGGTCCAGCGCGTGCTGGAGGGCGGTGACGGCGCGCTCTGGGGCCATCTCGATGACGCCGTGGCGGCGCATGCGGTCGCCGACGGCGCCTTCGGCCATGCCCCCGTCGCCCCACGGACCCCAGGCGAGGGAGGTCGCGGGCAGCCCGGCGGCGCGCCGGTGCTCGGCGAAGGCGTCGAGGAAGGCGTTGCCCGGTGCGTAGTTGCCCTGGCCGGGGGCGCCGAAGGTGGCGGCGAAGGAGGAGAACAGCACGAAGGCCGACAGGTCGAGGTCACGGGTCAGCTCGTGCAGGTGGAGCGTGGCGTCGACCTTGACCCGCAGAACGCGCTCGACCTGGTCGGGGGTGAGGGCCTCCACGACGCCGTCGTCGAGGACGGCGGCGGTGTGCACGACGG
>NZ_KQ948252.1:22013-22948 GCF_001514035.1 Streptomyces yokosukanensis
GGTCGTCGGCCCGCTCCGGCAGATCGATCAGACCGCCCCAACGCTCGCCGTGCTCCAGCGCCGTGACCCGGCCGAGGCCCCAGACGAGGGCCTGTGCGGGGTCGGTCCGCTGCTCGGAGCGGTCGACTGCGACGGCGCTGCGGGTGACGCACCACAGCGGGGCGGTGACCTCGGCGTCGCCGAGGGCCTGGACGAGGGTGAGCGTGGCGATGACGCCGGCCGCCGCCCCGGTCCCGGCGGGGGTCAGCAGGGACAGCACGCCCGTCGCGGCGGGGCCGTCTGCGAGGGCCTCGCGGACACGTCCGGCGAGCGCGGCGCGCGCGTCGTCGGAGCCGGGGACTGCGACGGTCCGTACGTCGGCACCGTGCTCGGCGAGGGTACGGAGCACGGCGTCGGCGGCGTCGTCCCGGTCCTCGGGGAGCACGACCAGCCAGGTGCCCGAGAGCCGGGCGGAGGCGGGGTCGGGGGCGGGCTTCCAGGTGATCCGGTAGCGCCAGCCGTCGACGGCGGACCGCTCCTGGGACTGGCGCCGCCAGGAGGACAGCGCGGGCAGCAGCGCGGCGAGGGTCTCGTCGTCCGCGTCGATGTCCAGCTCCGCGGTGAGGGCGGCCACGTCATTGGCCTCGACGGCCTCCCAGAAGCGGGCGTCGGCGGTGTCGGCCGGGTGGGCGGCGGTCTCCTCGGCGTGGGGGGCGGTGCCGCTCTCCAGCCAGAAGTGCTCCTGCTGGAAGGCATAGGTGGGCAGGTCGACCCGGCGGGCACCGGTCCCGGCGAACACCGCCCCCCAGTCCACAGCCACACCACGGACATACGCCTCGCCGAGCGAGAGCCAGAACCGCTCCAGACCACCCTCGTTACGCCGCAGCGACCCCAGCACGGCAGCCTCGCGCCCCGCGTCCTCCACCGTCTCCTGCATGCCCACCGTCAGCACGGGG
>NZ_KQ948253.1:0-5796 GCF_001514035.1 Streptomyces yokosukanensis
CTCGTGCGCATCGATCACGTCGATTTGACTGATCGTCCGTGCCGGATCAGCGACAACAGATTCCAGGACACGTGCGAGGCGGGTGAACAGACGCTCTATGGTCTCCCGGTCAAATAGATCTGCGGCGTACGTGACATACGCGGGTACAGGCCCAGGAAGACCTTGATCGGTGTACTTCATGAGGAAGTTCAGCGACATGTCGAATTTCGCGGTCTGCTGTTCCCTCACGATCTCCTGGACCGTCAGGCCGGGCAGATCCAGGACATTGCCGGCGCCGGTCTGGAGATTGAGCAAGACCTGGAACAGGGGGTGACGGGCCAGTGAGCGCTGGGGGTTGACCGCCTCGACCACACGCTCGAACGGCACGTCCTGGTGGGAGTACGCGGCCAGGTCAGTCTCCCGGACCTGCTCCAGCACTTCCAGAAACGTCGGATTCCCCGATGTGTCCGTCCGCAGGACCAGGGTGTTGACGAAGAAGCCGACGAGGTCGTCCAGTGCTTCGTCGGCGCGTCCAGCGACCGGGGTGCCGATCGGGATGTCCGTCCCCGCACCCATCTTCGTCAGCGCCACCGCCAGTGCCGCCTGTGCCACCATGAACGTGGTGGCGCCCGTCGAACGTGCCAGATCGACCATCCCGCGGTGCACTTCTGCGTCCAGCTCGAAGAAGACCGAGTCGCCGCGATGGCTGGCCACCTTCGGCCGGGGGCGGTCGAAGGGCAGCTCGAGCTGGTCCGGGATTCCTTCCAACGCCTGTGTCCAGAAGGCCAGTTGTCCACTCACCAGGGAGCTGGGGTCTTCTTCCGCACCGAGGAGTTCACGCTGCCACAACGTGTAGTCCGCGTACTGGACCGGCAAGGCCGACCACGACGGCTCGAGTCCCTGGAGTCGGGCCCTGAATGCGAACTCCAGATCGCGCCCCAGCGGCCCCATCGAGGCACCATCGCTTGCGATGTGGTGCATGAGCAGCAGCAAGACCTGCTCATCGGGATCGGCGGTGAACAACGTCGCCCGCAGCGGAAACTCGGCCGACAAGTCAAACACGTACTGACCGGCCTCCCGCAGCACCGCGTCCAACTCGTCCGCACCACAGCCGATCCGATGCACCTTCACGCCGGCGGCATCCTTGTCCAGGACCACCTGGACCGGGCTCCCGTCCACCTCCTGGAACACCGTCCGCAGGCTCTCGTGCCGTGCCACCACATCGCCCAAAGCCTGCTCGAGCACATCGGCGTCCAGCTCCCCGACGACCCGGAACGCCACCGGAACGTTGTAGGTGGTACTCGTCCCTTCGAGCTTGTCGAGGAACCACAGGCGGTTCTGTGCCGATGACAGCGGGATCCGCTCCGGGCGTGCCCTCGCGGTCAACGCAGGCCTGGCCACCCCTGCTTCCGCGACCCGGTCGGCGAGAGTGGCGACCGTGGGCGCCTCGAACACGTTCCGCACCACCAGCTCGGCCCCCAGGACCGAACGTATTCGGCCGGCCAGACGGGTGGCGAGCAGGGAGTGGCCGCCGAGTACGAAGAAGTCGTCGTCGACACCGACCGCGGGCACACCCAGAACCTCGGCGAACAGCCCGCACAGGATCTCCTCCTGCGCGGTCCGCGGACCCCGTCCGCCCGCCACCGTGACCTCGTACACCGGCGCAGGCAGAGCCCGTCGATCCAACTTGCCATTCGTGGTCAACGGCAAACGGTCCAGCACCACGAACGCCGACGGAACCATGAACTCCGGCAACAACCCACCCACATGAGCACGCAAGGCGTCCGCGTCCACCCCCTCGCTCCCTGCCTCAGCGACCACATAGGCCACCAGACGCTTGTCACCCGGCCGCTCTTCCCGCACCACGACCGCGACCTCCGCCAGGCCCGGGAAACGACCCAGCGCCGACTCGATCCCACCCAGCTCGACCCGCAGCCCGCGGATCTTCACCTGGTCGTCGACCCGGCCCACGAACTCCAGCTGGCCGTCCGCCCGCCACCGCACCACGTCACCACTGCGGTACACCCGTGCCTGAGGGTCGTCCGAGAACGGGTGCTTGATGAACCGCTCCTCGGTGAGCTCCGGGCGATTCCAATAGCCCCGGGCCAGTCCAGGGCCGCCGACCCACAGTTCGCCAGGAACGCCCGGGGGCACCAGAACACCGTTTTCGTCCATGACGAACACCTCCGTGTTCGCCACCGGCCGGCCGATGGGGATCTGCCCGTTCCGGGGGGTGTTCCGGTCCACCCTGTAGGACGTGGTGAAGACCGTCGCCTCGCTGGGCCCGTACCCATGGATGAGCCGCTCGGGTGCCCATGGCCCGTCCACCAGCGCGTCCACCACCGGCCGGTCGATCGCTTCGCCGCCGTAGAAGACGGACGTGACTCCGGCGAGGAGGTCGGGGCAGTCCTGCAGGTGCTGGCGCAGGAGGGGGGCCGTCAGCCACATCATGGTCACCTTGGAGTGCCGTAGAGCGGCCTTGAGAGTGGCAGCGTCGAGGAGGACCTCCTTGTCCATGACGGCCATGGCGGCTCCGGACGTCAGCGCGGGCCAGCATTCGAAGGTGAAGGCGTCCCAGGAGAAGTTGGAGGGCTGGGCCACGACGTCGCCGGGCCCGAGGCCGGCGAACAGGTCGCTGTCGACTATCCGGCAGAGCGAGCGGTGTTCGATCATGACGCCCTTGGCGGTTCCGGTGGAGCCGGAGGTGAAGATCACGTGGGCCAGGCTCTCGGGGCCGACCGGCACACCGGGGTCCGTGTCCGGCCGGGTGGCGATCTCGTGCCAGACCTGGTCTATCAGCAGTCGCTCGGCGGATGTGTCCCCCAGTCGATCCTGGAGGCGGGCATGGGTGATGACCAGCGGAGCATTGACGTCCGCCACCATGAACTCCAGTTGATGTACCGGGTATTCATGGTTGAGCGGCACATAGACGGCGCCTGCCTTCAGTACGCCCAGGACGGCGACGACCGCGTCGAAGCCCCGTTCGACACAGATCGGAACCAATTGCTCCGGGCACACCCCCCGGGCGATCAGATGGTGGGCGAGCTGGTTCGCCCGTGCGTTGAGCTGGCTGTAGGTCAGCTCTTGCGCGCCGCAGCGCACCGCCGGCGCGTCCGGCGTTCGGGCCGCCTGTTCCTGGAACATCTGGTGCAGGGTGGTGTTGTCGGCGTAGGGCACCGCCGTGTCGTTGCACTCGATGACGAGCTGTCGGTGCTCCTCCGGGGAGAGGAGGTCGATGCGGCTCAGAGAGACGTCCGGGTCTACCGCGACCGCGGCGAGCAGTCTCTTGAAACAAGCTGCGATCCGTTGTGCGGTATCCGCAGTGAACAGATCGAGGGCATACCCCAACCGTCCGCTGATCCCGCCGGGGACGCCATCCCCCGGGTGCTGCTCGAAGAGTTCGAGGGTGAGATCGAACTTGGCGACCTCGGTGTCAGCCAGACTCACGTCCGCACTCAGGTCTGGAAGGTCCAGCCGGACGGAGGTGTTGTTCTGCATTGCCAGCAGTACCTGGAAGAGGGGGTGCTGGGCGGTTGAGCGCACCGGGTTGAGTTCGTTCACCAGGAGCTCGAAGGGGACGTCCTGGTGAGCGAAAGCCTCCAGGGACACCTCTCGTACCCGAGCCAGCAATTGCTGGAAGGAGGGATCCCCGGTGGTGTCGGTCCGGATCACCAAGGTGTTCACGAAGAATCCGACCAGGTCGGCCATCGCCTCATCAGTCCGGTTGGCAATGGGGGTACCCACCGGAATGTCGTTCCCCGCGCCCAGCCTGGACAGCAGCGCGGCGAAGGCAGCCTGCACCACCATGAACAGACTGGCCTGATGGGTACGGCCCAGACTGATCAGGCGTTGGTGCAGCTCCGCGTCCAGCTCGAAGAAGACGGTGTCGCCGCGATGGCTGGCCACCCTCGGCCGGGGGCGGTCGAAGGGCAGCTCGAGCTGGTCCGGGACTCCTTCCAACGCCTGTTTCCAGAAGGCCAGTTGTTCACTCACCAGGGAGCTGGGGTCTTCTTCCGCGCCGAGGAGCTCGCGCTGCCACAACGTGTAGTCCGCGTACTGCACCGGCAACGCCGACCACGACGGCTCCGCCCCGGCGCACCGTGCCGCATAGGCGAGGCTGATGTCGCGGGTCATCGGAGCCAGCGACCATCCGTCGGAAGCGATGTGATGCGTCAGCAGGAACAGGACATGTTCGGTCTCCGACAGGGCGAACAGACGGAACCGGACCGGCGGGTCGACCGCCAGATTGAAACGCTCCCCAGCAAGAGCCGAGATCTCCGTGGGCACGGCGGTCTCGTCGGTCTCCACCACCTCGAAGTCTTGCATCGCCCGAGTCGTCGGCAGGATCTGCTGGAACGGCACGCCCTGAGCGTCCTCGGGAAAGACGGTGCGCAGGCTCTCATGCCGGTCCACCACGTCCTCGAGTGCGGCCCGCAGCGCGGCCCGGTCCAGTTGCCCCGAAAGACGGACGGCGAGGGGAAGGTTGTAGGTGGCAGTCGTCTCTTCGAGCTTGTCGAGGAACCACAGCCGGCTCTGTGCCGGTGACAGCGGGATCCGCTCCGGGCGCGCCTTTACGGTCAACGCGGGCCTGGCCACCCCTGCTTCCGCGACCCGGTCGGCGAGAGTGGCGACCGTGGGCGCCTGGAACACGTTCCGCACCACCAGCTCGGCCCCCAGGACCGAACGTATTCGGCTGACCAGACGGGTGGCGAGGAGGGAGTGGCCGCCGAGTACGAAGAAATCGTCGTCGATTCCGACCGCGGGCACGCCCAGGACCTCGGCGAACAGCCCGCACAGGATCTCCTCCCGCGGGGTCCGCGGACCGCGTCCGACTCCGGTCGCCGGCAGGTCGGGGGCGGGCAGGGCTCGCCGGTCCAGTTTGCCGTTGGTGGTCAGCGGGAGCCGGTCGAGTACCACGAACGCCGAGGGCACCATGTATTCCGGCAGCCGACCCGCCACCTGTGCGCGCAGGGTCTCGACATCCACCCCGTCGCCGTGGCCCGGGTCGGCGACCACGTAGCCGACAAGGCGTTTGTCGCCCGGCTGGTCCTCACGAGCTATGACCGAGACCTGCGACACCCCCGGGACACGGCCCAATACCGCCTCGATCTCGCCCAGTTCGATCCGGAACCCGCGGATCTTCACCTGGTCGTCGGCCCGGCCCAAGAACTCCAGCACGCCCTCGCCGGACCAGCGGGCCAGGTCACCGGTGCGGTACATGCGGCTGCCGGCCGGGCCGAAGGGATCGGCCACGAACCGCTCCGCCGTCAGATCCGCACGCCCGAAATAGCCCCGAGCCAATCCCGCACCCGCCAGATACAGTTCCCCGGCCACTCCTGAAGGGACCAGCGACAGGGTCTCGTCGAGAACATAGGCACGCATACCGTCCAGCGGACGCCCTATCGGCAGCGGCGCCGGCAATTCGCTACCGCGCGTCCACGGATGCTGCGTTGCATACAACGTGGTCTCGGTGGGACCGTACGCGCTGCGCACGACGATGTCCGGGCAGTGCTCCAGCACCCGCTGCACCGCGGTGGGAGAGACCACGTCCCCACCCGTGATCACCTCACGCGCACCCGCGAAGCAGCCCGGATCCTCCTCCGCCATCACCTGGAACAAACCTGCGGAGACGTCCAGGGCGGTGATCTTCTCCTCAGCGATCAGACGGGCCAGCGCCGCCACACTCAGATCGCCTTCGGGCGTGATGACCGTGCGCCCACCGTGCAGCAGCGGCACCCACAAGCCATAGATCGAGGGATCGAACGCATACGGAATGACCATCAGGACCCGCTCATGCGCGCCCGGCTCGAACATGCT
>NZ_KQ948253.1:6561-10817 GCF_001514035.1 Streptomyces yokosukanensis
GATACGACAACTCCCGCCCGGCACACCGCACCGCCACCGCACCCGGAGAACGCAGCACCTGAGCCGCAAAAGCCGCCTGCACCGATTCGCCGACCAACGCCGCGTGCGACTCAAATGACCGATCGTCGGTAAAATCAACAGCATTTGCAGCATGCATCGCCAATCACTCTCTTTCGGTGTTGAGATCGCACAAATTCGCAGCTACTCGGCGGTGCGGGGACCCCGGCAGCACAGATCGGCGCGGACTAGGACTCGACATTGCCCGCGAGGACAGACCCGGTCGGAGGCCACCGGACTACTCCGCCGGCCGATCCGGCGTGGCGGCACCGAGTCGCCGGTCGCGGAATCGCTGGAGAATCTCCACGGCGGGAACCTTGGAGTCGGGCGTGCGGAGACTCGGTTCGCGATCGCCGCCGAACCTCGAGCAGACCGAGATGTGTGCGTCGTAGGCTGTCGACATCGCATCGAGCAGCAGCCGGTAGGACTTGTCGACGGCTGGAGCGGGCGATGCGACCAACGGCTTGACCCGATGGAGCAACTTGAGCAGTATCCGGTGATCGCGCAACTGGAGACCGCTGAACTTGGCATTGATACGCGGTGGCATCATCGCAGGACGAACAGAATCCGTGTAATGCGTGCGCGTGAAGTCGCCGGCATAGCGCAGCGATGCGCCGGACCCGATCATCAGTACTGTGGCGTCCTCAAGCAGTCCGCAGGCGCTATCGATAGCATCCGGATCGTCCTTGAGGCATTCCTCAAGACAGCCGACCGATACGATCAGTGCCTGGATGAGTGCGAAGAACACTTGGTGACCGAGACGCCAGCGAATCAGGGGATCGCTTTTCACATCGCCGGTTCCCACGTCCGTGCCCTGCGTGTGGGCGCGAGCTGCGTACTCGAACGGCGTGCCGGCCACTCCGAGACGCCACAACATGTGGAAAGTGGTCCAGAATGCCTCACGCAGCTGCGCTCGTTCACCACTGCTGAGGCTTATCCCGGCCGACAGCGCATCGTTGAGCTGGCTGCGGAGGGCTTCGAGCATGGTGTAGGTGAACGTCTCCACCGAGTTCCCGGTGACCCGTATCGCGCCGAAGAACAGGTCATGTTCCTCGTAGAGGTCCTCCGGCAGGGCTTTTCGCTCTGCGTCGGTGTACTTGGTGGCAGCGGCCGGCGAGGTCAGGCAGGCCAGGGCGGCGTCGACTGCGGCCAATGCGCGTCGGTCGGAGTCCTGTGGCGCTATGTCGATGACGGTCCGCAGGGCGTCCGCAGTGCGCTGGTTCATCATGCCTGTGATGGCGCCTCTTGAGGCGGGAAGATGCTCCGCCTTCAACAGGTGCAGGGGTGGCATATCCACATGATGAGCCTGGATTTCAACATCTGCAGCAAGCATTGCCAATTACTCTCTTTCGGTGTTGAGATCACGCAAATTTCGGTCGGCCCAGCAGAACGAAGGTGCACTGGCCCATCGGTGACCTCGCCACCCGCGAACAGGGGGCGCGAGGTCACCGATGTCATGGAGAGGGCCGAGAGCTACGCCGGGGGCGCGTCCTCCACGTCACGGTTCCACTCGGACTTCGAGGACTGCCAGCCGTCTTCGTCCGCCCCGCGTCGCCAGTAGCCGGAAATGGACAGCTGATCGCGTGTCAGGCCGCGTTCGATCCGCAAGTGATGCCGAATCGATTTCACGAAGTGCGCCTCACCATGGACAAAGGCATGCACCGTTCCGGTCGGGAATTCCAAGGAGAACACGGCCTCTTGGAGCGAGTCGCCGATCTGACGCTCCCCGCGGTGCAGCCAGATGATTTCGGCATCGGCCGGTGTCTGGATCTCCTGTTCCTCTTCCGGACCGGAGACCTCGATGAACGCTTTGGCGACCGCTCCTGACGGCATTGCCTCCAGGGAAGCCCCCATCGCGGGCAAGGCGCTCTCGTCTCCGATGAGCAGATGCCAATCGGCCTCCGCCCTGGGCGAGTAGCCGCCGCCGGGACCGATGAAGTAGATCTCTTCCCCGGGCTTGACCTTCGCAGCCCAGGGACCGGCCAGACCCCTTTCACCGTGATAGACGAAGTCCACGGACAGTTCGACGGCATCCGGGTCCCACCGACGCACCGTGTACGTCCGGGTCTTGGGCCACTGGTCCTGGGGGAAGTCCCGGCGAATGGCCGCGATGTCGAACGGCTCGGGGTACTGCACATCCTCCAGCGGAAAGATCAACTTGACGTAGTGATCGGTGTACTGCCCGGCGGTGAACCCTTGCAGGCCCTCGCCGCCCAGCACCACCCTGACCATGTGCGGGGTGACCCACTCGACGCGCAGCACCCGCCCTCGGTGCAGCCTCGACCTATTGGGCGTCGGTTTGTCGGACATCAATTGCTCCTCGCCTGCTTCATTTCATCAGAACTCTTCTTCAGCGCTCGAGCCAGAACTGGAGCAATGTCGGCGAGCGCATCCGCACTCATCATCTGCATGTGCTTGAACGGAGTCACATGCTTTTCGATGTGGCCGCTCACATACGGTTCCCAGACCTCCGCGAGTCCGGTGGACGCACCGTCCCGCCCGGCCGCTTCGAAGAAGAGCACGTCGCCGTCGAACTGCTCGGTGGCTGTTGCCCGGCTGATCTTGAGGTTGTTCTCCGTTATGTCGATGAGAGCGGCAACGGTCCGTTCCTCAAGGCTGGCCAGTGTTCCGCCATGGGACGCGAGAATCTCAAGGATTCGCGGCATCTCGATCGGGTCGTCACCCGGTTCGGCGTGGAAGGCCCCGATTCCGTCGAACGCGAGCTCCAGGAGATCACGCTGGGTGCGCGTGCTGTCCGCGCTGACGTGCCCTCCAGTGCCGGCATCGAGCACAGCCAGCAGGGACACCTGCTCGCCCTCCTGTTGGAGGCGGGCCGCCAGGGTGTGGGCGACCTTTCCGCCGAAGGACCAGCCCAGGAGGGAGTACGGGCCGGACGGCTGGATCGCTCGGATTCGGCCGAGGTAGTCCTCGATCAACTCATCCATGTCGGCGGGGAACGGCTCGTCCGCGGCCAGGCCGCGGGCCTGGAGCCCGTACACCGGGTGCTCCTTCGGGACGTAGCGCAGCAGCCCGGCGTAGCACCAGGCCATGCCGCCTCCGGGGTGCACGCAGAACAACGGCGAACGGCTGCCGACCGGCCGCAGGCTCAGCACGGGCTCCAGGGCGCTGTCCTGCTCCTCGCTGTCCGCCTGGCCCAGGTTCGACAGAGCGGCCACGGTGGGTGTTTTGAGGAGGCTGTGAACCGATAGCTTCACGCCCAGGATCGCCCGGATCCGGCTGACCAGGCGGGTCGCGAGGAGGGAGTGGCCGCCCAACTCGAAGAAGCTGTCGTCGATGCCGACTGTGGGCACGCCCAGGACCTCGGCGAACAGGCCGCACAGGATCTCCTCCCGCGGGGTCCGCGGACCGCGCCCGGCCAGGTCGGCTTCGTACACGGGTGCCGGCAGGGCCCGCCGGTCCAACTTGCCGTTGGCGGTCAGCGGAAGCTGGTCGAGGACCACGAACGCGGAGGGAACCATGTACTCCGGCAGCAGACCGACCGTATGCGTGTGCAGAGCCTCGGTGTCCAGGGTGTCGTTTCCGGCCTCGGCGACCACGTAGGCCACGAGACGCTTGTCGCCCGGATCGTCCTCACGCGCTATGACCGCGACCTGTGCCAGCCCCGGGAAGCGGCCCAGTACGGCTTCGATCTCGCCGAGTTCGATGCGGAAGCCGCGGATCTTGACCTGGTCGTCGACCCGGCCGACGAACTCCAGCAGGCCTTCGCCGGACCAGCGGGCCAGGTCGCCGGTGCGGTACATGCGGCTTCCGGCCGGGCCGAAGGGATCGGCCACGAACCGCTCCGCCGTCAGATCCGCACGCCCGAAGTAGCCCCGGGCCAGCCCCGCACCCGCCAGATACAGTTCGGCGGTGGCTCCTGCCGGTGCCTGTGACAGCGTGTCGTCCAGGATGTAGGCGCGCATGCCGTCCAGCGCACGCCCGACCGGAATCGGCGCCGGCACCACATCGGCCGCGGTCCAGGGAGCCTGGGTCGCGAACAGAGTGGTCTCGGTCGGACCGTAGGCGCAGCGCACGACCGTGTTCGGGCAGTGTTCCAGGACCCGCCGCACCGCGGTCGGCGAGATCACATCACCGCCGGTGATCACCTCCCGCACACCCGCGAAGCAGCCCGGGTCCTCCTCCGCCATCACCCGGAACAGGCCCGCCGTCACCTGAAGCCCGGTGATCGCCTCCTCAGC
>NZ_KQ948253.1:11384-21849 GCF_001514035.1 Streptomyces yokosukanensis
TTCATCGATCAACGCCACATTCGAATCAAGTGGCCGATGCTCGACAAAATCAGCAGCATCTGCAGCATGCATTTCCCATCACCCTCTTTCGATATTGGGTTCAAACGTGTGTCGCATGGAGAGAGCTACGTAAGAGCTCAATTACTGAAAGTGGAAAGGGACACGGATCCCAAGGATCCGAATGACGCCCTGACGGTAGTGCCTGCCTCGAGATCAACCGCTGCGGCCAGCGACCCGGCCAGGATCAAGTCGCCGGCGCCGATCCCCTCGCCGAAAGAGGCCAATATGCGCACGAGGCATGCCACGGACTCCGCCGGATGCCCCATCACGGCCGAACCGTTCGCCGTCTGAACGGAACCACCCGACTTGAACACCATCGTCTCGGCGGCGAGGTCGCGCCCATCGAAGGGAACGGCCTCACCCAAGACGGCCATTGCCGACGAGGCGTTGTCCGCGACGGTGTCCACCCACGCGATGTCCCAGTTATTGATACGGCTGTCGAGTACCTCCAAGGCCGGGAAGACCTCGGTGGTGACGTTCAGTACATCCGCAGCGGTCGTACGGGGATCGGAGAGGTCGGCGCCGATCCGGAACGCGATCTCCCCCTCGACCTTGGGTGAGATGAACCATTCCGGATCGAGGCAGGCGCCGTCGGCGAGAAGCATGCCTTCGGTCAGAAATCCGAAATCCGGTTGATCGACGCCGAACATCTCCTGGATGGCGATGCTCGTGGCGCCGATCTTGTATCCGGCATGCACTGCCCCGTTCTTGTGTTCCAGGGTACGGAATGTCCGCTGGATGGCGTAGGCGTCCAGCGCGGTGAACTCGGGATACCGAGCGGAGATGGGCGGTATCGCCTTGCGCTCGTTCTTGGCGTTCCAAAGTTCGAGGGCTATTTGCTCATGAACGGCGTGTGGATCCTGAAGCATAACTCGTGGCCGAATTGAGTGCTGCGCAGGTGGCTGGCGCAACTGTCCCCGTCTCGGCACGCCTCCATTCAGACCTCGGGAAGTTACTTGGTCGCCACGAACAGCCGACCACCCGGCATGATCTGTGACACGCAATCGACATTCGAGAAGCCAGCGCTGCGGAACTTTTCAACCCATTGGTCCGCGGTGGGCAGCTTGATTCCCATGAAATTCGAGTGCAGGTAGGTGAAGAGGGCGCTGAACTTACGCTCGCGAGCTTCCTGTCCGTACGAGACCGCATCGACCACGGCCAGGACTCCGCCGGGCGCGAGAGCCTTGTGACAGGTGCGCAGCACGTCTTCGAAGACGGTTTCGTTCTGCAGGACGTCGTGCATCACGAAGCATGCCTGGATGACATCCGCCCCTTCGAGCGGACCGGGGTCGGTGATCAGGGACTCGACCGACCGCTCGATGACCTGCAGCCGATCGTCCACGCCGGCTCGTCCCGCGGCTTCTCGGGCGGCGTCACAAGCAGCCGGGCTCAGGTCGAGGGCGACACCGGAGCGGCGGCCGTCCTGAAGGAGGAGGTCGATGAGCAGACCGGCCGCGCCCGCGCCGAGGTCGACGACGTGCTTCGCGTCGGCGGCCACGACCCGTTCGACAACGGCAGGGTAGAAGGTCCGATCCCCGATCCAGCGCGAACTGACCGCCACCCGGCGCCCGTCACGGCGATAGGTGTCAGCGGCGGACTCGCTGTCGGTGAGGAAGGCTCGGGCGTTCTGCAGGAACGGACTGTTTGCGGTCAGCGCCCAGGACAGATACCCGACCTCGTGCCTCCAGTCCGCGTAGTCGTCGGACGCGCGGTACAGGTCCTTCCCGTCCTCGGCGGCGACCAGCCCGGCGGCCGACAGCGCATGCACATAATTCCTGAGGCTGTCCTGGGAAAGGCCTGTCGCCTCGGCCAGATCGGCGATACCGAACGTGCGGCCCGAGTCCAGCACCTGGTCCACGCCGATCTCGGCTCCGATCTGGAGCAGTGCGGCGACCGCCGCAAAATCCGCTCCCACCTCGCGTGCGGAATCCAAGTTCACCTTTGCTCCTCCGTCTTCTGAACGGTCATCAAATTACTTCGTACAGGGAGTTCTTCTGGGCGAGTCCCATCGCCACTTCGATGATGGTGTCCTCCTGGCCGGCGACGACGCCCCTACGGCCCAGTTCCATCAGGATTTCTCGTGGGTCCACCTGGAAGCGCTCGGCGGCACGGCGTGTGGGCGAGGCGAAGCCGGAGAAGACACCGGCGATGCCGCTCGCAATGGTGACACTGTCGTTCGTCGGAATGCGCTTGACGAATGTGGATTCCGCGAGATCGGCCGCGTCAAGTGCCGCGAACAGCTGGAGCTTGGTCTCGATCTGTTCCAGGTGCAGGTTTGCGGCGACCAGTTCGAGCGGGGCGTTACCGGCCCCGGCACCGAAGCCGCGCGCCGTCACATCCACGATGGTCGCGCCGGCCTTGACGGCGGCCATGCTGTTCATCACCGAGAGGCCGAGGTTGTTGTGGCCGTGGAAGCCGATCTCGATGTCGAGTTCCTCGACGAGCGCGCCGACCTTTTCATCGACTGCGGCCGGAGTGTACGCACCTGCCGAGTCCATCAGGATGACCGCGTGTGCTCCGTACTCCTGTATGAGCCGTGCCTGCTCGATGAGCGTCTTGGTCGACGCCATGTGGCTCATCAGCAGCATGCCTTTGACCGTGACACCCATCTCACGGAGCATGGTGATCTGCTGACGGGTCACATCCGCTTCTGTGCAGTGCGCACCGACCCTGACCTCGTCGACGCCGCAGTCCAGTGCGGGCTTCAGATCGCGTTCGACCGTCGCGAACCCCGGGATGGACAGGACGCCGAGCCGTGTCTGCTTCAACTGGGCGCGCGCGGCGGTGAGCATCTCCATGTCGGTCAGCGCGGCACGTCCGACCTGGATGGACGAGGCGCCAAGTCCGTTGCCGTGCCCGACCTCGAGGAGGTCGGCCCCCGCAAGCTCAGCGGCCTTGGCGTAGGCGACGATGTCCGCATGACCCAGTTGATGCGCTACGGCGTGATTTCCGTCCCGCAAGGTCGTGTCACAGATTTTGAGCTGCCGCTCGGCATGTGTCTTCATCGACGTGCCTCCGCTCGCCCCTCGGCGACAGCCACTGCCGCACAGGTGATGACGTCCAGATTCCCGGCGTAGCGTGGCAACCAGTCACCGAGTCCTTCGACTTCGATGGTCACCATGATGCGATCGCCGGTGGCAACTGGCGGAACGACAACGCGATAGCCCGGGACATAGGAATTGATCCGCTTCTCCATCTCGTCGACCGAGACGCGCAGCGCTTCCATGTCAACGTTTTCGGAAGCCGGGACCGCGATGGTGTTCCGCATGACCATTCCCGGCTCCGCCGGGTTGATGATGAGAATCGTCTTGGCGGTGTCCACCCGACAGAATTCATGGGTGGCATGCTGAGTGGTGAAGGCGTATTCATCAATATTCGCCCTCGTCGCAGGACCGACACTCGCCGATGAGCTGGCTGTGGCGATTTCCAGGTATCCCAAGCCGTCGGAGGCATCGCTGAAGCAGCGCGCGATGGGAACTGCGGCTTGTCCACCACAGGTCACCATGCTCACGTTCTGCTCGGTGAGGCACTCCTCAAGGTTCAGTGCCGGAACGCAGAATTTACCGAGATGCGACGGCGTGAGGTCGATGACAGGGATGCCCAAACCTTCGAGTATGTTCCAGTTGTGCACCGCGTCCTTGGCCGACGTCGCATCGAAGACCACGTCGATTCGGTCCGCCAACTCAGCAACCGCGTCGATCCCGCCAGCAGTCGTTGGGATCCCACGAGACTCGGCGAGCTCTATACCCGGAGAGCTGATTCGCCGGCCGGCGAACGAGTCGCACCGGAGATGGGGGGACGCTATGACCTTGAGCAGCAGGTCGCAGCCAATATTTCCCGTGCCTATGATGGCCACGCGAAGCGGGTCAGCAATGGAGCCCTTTTGTGCATGCATTCATCCATCCTCTATCCGCAGTCTCAATGCTGTGAGCGTCGAGCCGAGTTCGGCCGACGAGATGCGTGCGGGGGTGCCCGTCAATTCGCTTGAGCCGACGAAACCCCATGAACCTCATGAATCCCAGTACAGCTCACACGGCTCATGGGGAAAGCACGCTTGCCATTTTCTGCTGCCGTGCGCCGGAGACCGGGTCGACGGATTGAGCGTTCCAACCGGCTCGGCCCAACTCCAGGACGATCTGGCCGGCACGCGCCGCCGGCACCGCGAACGTGATGGAGAAGGTTCCTTCTTCCGTGGAGTGGCGCGGCACCACGTCCTCCGCCTCCACGTGGAATGTCTTGAGAGCGTCCAGCAGACGCACCAACTGTCCGGGGCTCTCGGCCACCAGGACTTCCACGCGCGTCTCCCTGTCCGTGGCCTGCCGCCCCTGAATCGCCGCCAGTCCGGCAGCACCCCTGTTCAACAGGTCCACCATCGGCTCCAGGCACTGGCTTCTCATGTCCTGCGGTGCATTGGACAAGTCGTCGAGCGTGGCCAGCAGTGTCGTCAGATCGTCTCTGAGTTCCCGGAGTACTCCGGCGACAGCCGGTGCGTTGGCTTGCAGGATGTCGCTCCACAGCCCGGTATCCCTGACAGCTGACCGCGTCACGTCGCGCAGCCCTTGCCCCGCGAGCCGAAATGCCTCCCGCGAGCCGCGTTGAAGTCGCGCGGCCATGAGGCTGGCCACCAGATGAGGAGCATGCGAGGTCAATGCCACCGCATTGTCGTGCGCGCGACTCTCCATGATCACTGGAACTGCCCCGCACAGCGCGATCATCTCGAACACCCGGTTCACCGCGTCCTGAGACGTCGTCTCCGAAGGAGTCAGCACCCAGGCACTGTCCTCGAACAAATCCGCGCGAGCAGCGAGCGGGCCGCATCGCTCACGGCCGGCAAGAGGATGTCCACCTACATAACTGGACGGAGTATCCACGGACGTCCGGATGTCTCGTGCCAGCTCCGCCTTCACACTGGCCACGTCGGTGTAGCTCCGGGCCAGCCCTCGCGCCTGCATCTCCGCGAGCACGTCGCCAACTGCGCTCGGTGGTACGGCGATCACCGCCAAGTCGACCGGTTCGTCCGAAGCGCCAACCACTCCCGCGCCCAACGCGGCGGCCGTGCGAGCGGCTACTTCATCCTTGTCGAGCAAATGCACTGTTATGCCATGCCGACTGATAGCCAAGCCGATTGATGTGCCGATCAGGCCCGTGCCGACCACAGCCATCGTTCGAATCATCGTTACCCCCCATCAGCCTCTGGGCGGCCACCGGCCACCGTAGGGCTCGCCTGAACGACGCCACCGACCTGCCCGCACCCCGGAAACCCGCCCCGAACGCGAGGTCAGGTCAGTAGCCGAAATCCGCCCAGCGCATTCCGTCGGCGGACGGCACAAGACCGCCTTCCCGCATCGGGCCTTCGTCGTCGACGGCCTCTCCCAGCGCGGCATGGACCTGGATCTTGGCCCCCTCTTCGAGGACCGACTGGACGAGCATCGAGTCGAACAAATCGCGATCCGTTCCGCTCTCGCCTGCGGGCCGGTCGACCAGCTCGGAGAACTCCCGGAACGTGGACTCGCGCTGTTCTGTGTAGGAAGCGGCGTTGACCAGTCCGCCTTCGTGCGAAGCTCCACCGCCGACCAGTTCCACGAAAGACTCGAGTCCGGGCGCCGAGCTGTTCATGACCTTCTTGGCGGTCCAGAAGTACGAATCCTCGTCCTGGTGCATGTCGTAGAACGCCACGAGGAAATCGTGGAAGAGCGAGTACTCGTTCCGGTACCGTGCTTCGTACTCCTCGAAGCACTTCTTCTCTTCAAAGTCTCCGCTCAACGACGAGTTGATGGAGCGAGCGGCCAGAAGACCGCTGTAGGTGGCGAGGTGCACGCCGGAGGAGAAGACCGGATCGATGAAGCATGCCGCATCGCCCACCAGGACCATGCCGGGGCGCCAGAACGTGTCCTGGCAGTACGAGTAGTCCTTGCGGACCCGGACCTCGCCGTAGGGTCCGCTCTCCACCCGACGTGCCTCGGACAGATATTCCGCGATGAGCGGACATTCCTCGATCAGGCCCATCAGGGCCTTCTCCCGATCCCCCTGAACTCGCTCCAGAGCCTCGCGCCGCAGTACCGCGCCGACGCTGGTGAGCTCATCGGTGAGCGGGATGTACCAGAACCAACCGGAGTTGAAAGCAGCGCAAAGAATGTTGCCGGAGTTGGGGGCAGGAAGCCGCTTTCCACCCTCGAAGTAGCCGAAGAGCGCAATGTTCTGGAAGAAGTCCGAGTAGTGCCGGGTACCGCCGATCCGGCTCTGAATACGGCTCTTGTTGCCGGAGGCGTCCACGACGAAGCGGCTGCGCACCTCGTGCCGAACTCCGTCAACGTCACTGTAGAGCACCCCGCAGACGCGGCCGTCCTCCTCGATGACGTCCACCACGGAGCTCTTCTCGCGGACCTCGACTCCCTTGTCGCGCGCGTTGTCCAGGAGAATCTGGTCGAACTTCATCCGCTCTACCTGGTAGGCCAGCGAGGTCGGGCCCGAGAAGGTCGCGGAAACGGAAAAGGAGAACGTCCACGGCTCGGGGCTGCTCCCCCATCGGAAGGTGCCTCCACGCTTGGGCATGAACGCAGCCTTCTCCAACTCCTCCGAGACACCGAGGAGCCTGCAGATACCATGCACCGTCGAAGGCAGCAGGGACTCCCCGATCTGGTACCGGGGGAACTCTTCCTTCTCCAGGAGAAGAACACGGTAGCCCTGCATAGCCACCAGGGTGGACACGGTGGAACCACCCGGCCCACCACCGACGACAACGACATCGAACTCGTGGTCATCTTCGACTTGCATGACACCTTCTCCTTAAATAGTTTTGTCCAGGGGAATGAAAGATGTCCATCAGTACTCACGGGCGCATACCGGAGACAACAGAGCGCAAGGTGCGTGCGGCAGCCAGGTCGGCACAGCCGGCCAGGAGCAGAGCCTCCTCAAGTTCCGTCCGCAGAAGCGAAAGCACCTGAGCGACTCCCGGCGCCCCAGCTGTGCTCAGCCCCCACAACACCGGACGTCCTACCAGGACCCCGTCAGCGCCCAGCGCCAGTGCTCGCAGGATGTCGGTGCCGCTGCGGACACCGCTGTCCATAAGGACCTGGCACTGCCCGCCCACCGCTTCGACCACCCATGGCAGCGCGGTGATGCTCGGCAGCGCACCGTCCAACTGCCGGCCACCGTGGTTGGAGACCACCACCGCGTCGGCCCCGAGTCGGACGGCCTGTTCCGCGTCCCTGGGATCAAGGATTCCTTTGATCACCAAGGGAAGTCGGGTCTGCTCCCGGATCCATTCCAAGTCCGACCAGCCGAACGTGGAGTCGAAGGCAATCTTCGTGTGCGCAGCCACGGCCGACTCGCCGGGACGACGGGAATGCGCCGCGGAAGAGCCGTCGGGCTCCAGGTTGGCACTACGGATCCAGGAGGGAAGCGCGAACTCGTTTCGCAGGTCGCGCAGCCGACGGCCCATGATCGGGACATCCACGGTCACCATCAACGCCTGGCAACCGACTTGCTCGGCGCGGCGGATCAGCTCGACCACCCGACCGCGATCGTGCAACCAGTACAGCTGGAACCACAAGGTTGCCCCGACCGTGGCGATTTCCTCCAGCGAATGGCTGCTGATCGTGCTGACCACAAAGGGCACCTGCGCCGCCAGAGCGCCCTCTGCGGCTGCAAGTTCGCCCTCTGGATGCAGGAGACGCTGGTACGCCATCGGCGCGACGGCGAGGGGCAGCGCGGCCGAAGCGCCCAGAAGCTGTGCACCGGTGTCGGTCTTCTTGATGCCTGCCAGCACCCTGGGCACGAGTGACACGCTGTCCAGGGCCGCACGGTTGGCGTCCAGGGTAGATTCTGTGCCGCTGCCACCGGCAATGAAATCCCACACCGCCGGCGCCAACCGCGCGGCGGCCGACTGCTGCAGGTCTTTCACGCACACGGGCTGCGTTCCCGCTGTATCGACCGGTGCCGCGGACTGCTGGGCCATTACTTCTCAGCCTCCGCTTCGACCCGCTGCCGTTCGACCGCTTCGTAGAGTGCCTTGATGTTCCCGCTCCCGAAGGTGCGAGCCCCCAGACGCTCAATGACCTCCATGAAGAAGGTGCCGTACGGATGGACCGAGGCAGTGAAGATCTGGAACAACTGGCCGTCATGGTCCTCGTCGACCAAGACATCCAGTTCTTGCAGTTCGGAAACAGAGTGCTTGGTCAGATCCACGGACAGCAGCCGGTAGTAGGCATCTGGAGTGCTCAGGAAGGACACACCCAGCGACTTGAGCAGGCCCACCGACTCCACGATGTTGTCTGCCGTGAAAGCGATGTGCTGGACGCCGGCTCCGTCGTGATTCTTCAGAAACTTGTCTATCTGCCCCGGCTCGAGCGAGGTATCGGGTTCGATCAAGGTGAGCGTGACAGAGCCGGATCGGCTCTGGACCACCTTGGAGTCCATTGCCTGACTGCCCACCACGATGCGCTCTTCGAAGATCATCTGGAAGTCGAGGATCTTCTCGTAGAACTCCACGGTAGGCGTGAGCTGCCCAGCTTCGAGACAGACGGCGAAGTGGTCTATCTCCCCCAGGCCACTGTCAAACCGAGCACCCGTTTCCGGAACCGCCGAGAAACCCGGAAGTGTCCGCGCACCGCTACTGGCAGGGCGCTGCACGAATGTGTGAATCACATCTCCGAAGCCTCTGATCGAGGCCATTGTGATCCCGTCCCGCTCGACCGGTTCCGCCACCACTGCGGCGCCCCGGCGCACTGCCTCGGTGAACGCCTCCGTGGCATTGGAGGTCGTGAGCGCGATATTGGCCACCCCGTCACCGTGCTGCTCGACGTATGCGGCTGCGGGGTGGTCAGCACCCTGCGCCATCGTCAGCACCAGCCGGATCTGATTCTTGCCGAGCGCCACCGAACGGATGACCTCGGCAGACGCTGCCGGTTCGGAAGCTCCGTAGATCTCGAACCCGTAGCTGTCTACGAACTGCGCTGCAGCCACCGCCGTGTCTTGTACATAAAACTCGACATGGTCAATGGAGAGTTCATCGAAAATGGACACGTTTGAATTTGCCATTTGCTTCACTATCTCGGTTGACTGTGTGGGCAGGAACTGAGGTCGGTGAGGACGGGCAGGGTTCACGCCGTTGTATTCATTTGCTGTACGAGGCTGTGCGGCCGCATCTCCGTCCAGTTCGAGTTGATGTACTCGATGCAGGATGCGCGGTCGTTCTCATGCACGGAGGTCCAGCCGGCCGGCACCTCGGCGAACTTCGGCCAGAGCGAATACTGCTTCTCTTCGTTGACCAGTACGAGGTATTCCGCCTCGGGGTTTTCGAAAGGGTTGGTCATGACCTCGCTCCTTCTGCTCCTTGCGGGTGCGCGGGCTCGGTGATGCGCGGGACCGGCTGAGCCGCGACGTCGCGGTAGACGCACCCACCGTTCGGGTGCTTGGCTTGTTACGCCATTCTTCGGCGCCATGGGCCGACAGCCGCCTCGACACGGATTCAGCACCGAGACTCGAATCGACATACAGAAGGTGCGACATGCAGACACCCTCTTGGCGGTCGCGAAATGCGCGTGTGCTCTACCCGCGACGCTTTTCGCTTCGCTACGACGGCATGGCCTTGGTCTCTACGACCAGATTAGTTCAGCCATTGGCGGAAAAGCATCCCTCGACCTGGTAGGCCCGCACGGGAAACCGGAGTGGTTCTCAAGCGGATCTGGATCCGAATTCAAGGACTCCGCCCGCACTCGAAATGCGCTACAGGACCGCTTGAGATCCATGCTTCCCTACCAGATCGAGGGGTGACCGCCCGCGGCCGTTCGCCTAGTCTGGCTGCGGAGATGCCGGAATGGCAGGCATGAAAACCGTTGAGTGGCCCAGTAGCCTTCCCGGGCGAAGTTTGCACGTCCGGAGGGAGGACTCCAGTGGATACAGGGGTTTTGCCGATTCTACACTGTTCGCCTGTGCGCATCTTGCAGCCTTCCATTCCGCGACGATCACGTGCTATCCGGAACCTTCGGTTCCGTTACGATCACGCGCGTTGCTGGCCCAGCTGAACTTCGCGCGGTCTCAACGCCGAAAGAGGGTGATGGGCAATGCGTGCTGCAGATGCTGCTGATTTTGTCGAGCATCGGCCACTTGATTCGAATGTGGCGTTGATCGGTGAATCGGTGCCGGCGGCTTTTGCGGCTCAGGCGCTGCGGTCCCCGGATGAGGTGGCGGTGCGGTGTGCCGGGCGGGAGTTGTCGTACCGGGAGTTGGACGAGCGGGCGAATCAGTTGGCGCATCGGTTGGTGGGTCTGGGGGTGGGTCTGGGGGTGGGTCCGGAGGCGCCGGTCGCGGTGCTGATGGAACGCTCGGTGGACCTGGTGGTGGCGCTGCTGGCGGTGTTGAAGGCCGGAGCGTTCTACCTCCCGTTGCACAGCGGGTATCCGTT
>NZ_KQ948254.1 GCF_001514035.1 Streptomyces yokosukanensis
CTGTCGCTCCGCCTGGGCCGCGCGGAGGCGGAGGAACTGCTGCGCCGCGCCGCGCCCGACGGACTGGAGATGGCCACCGTCAACGGCTCCGACGCCGTCGTGGTGGCCGGTGACCCCGAGGCGGTGCACCGCCTGCGCGAGCACTGTGCCGAGGCAGGCATCCACGCGCGGGTGCTCCCCGTCGACTACGCCTCCCACACCTCCCACATGGAACCCCTGCGGGAGGCGATCACCGCACCGCTGTCCGGCATCGTCCCGCGCACACCCGACATTCCCTTCTACTCCACCGTGCGGGGCGCCTTCGTCGACGGCCCGGAGCAGGACGCCGGCTACTGGTACGAGAACCTGCGCCGCACCGTGGAGTTCGAGGCCGCCGTCGAGGCGCTCTCCGCTGCGGGCTACGGCGCGTTCATCGAGGTGAGCCCCCATCCGGTGCTGATGGCAAGCATGCAGGACACGCTCGGTGACACGGGCGCCGTGGTGGGCTCCGTCCAGCGCGACGACGACACACCCGAACGCTTCCTGGCCGCCCTCGCCGAGGCGCACGTGGGCGGTGTCGCCGTGGACTGGCGGGCCGTGCACGGCGACGGCGAGCTGACCGACCTGCCGACCTACCCCTTCGAGCACGAACGGTACTGGCTGCTGCCCGACGTGTCCGGGCCGCCGCGTGCGGATTCCGGATGGTGCTACCGCGTCGGCTGGCAGGAGACCACCGGCCCCGCCGCCGGCCCGGCCGGGCGCTGGCTGCTCCTGCTGCCCGCCACGGCCGACGGACGCCCCGCCGAACTCGCCTGGCGCGACGCCGCGGCCGCCGCCCTCGCCGAACACGGGGCAAAGCCGCACACGGTGACCGTCCCGCTCGACGACCCGCGGGCGCTGACCACCGCCGTCCGCGACGCCCTCGCCACCCAGGCCGAGCACGGCGGGTACGCGGGCGTGCTCTCCCTGCTGGCCCTCGGCGACGCGGACACCGGCGCCGAGGCCACCCTCGGCCTCCTGCGCGAGCTGGCGGCGGCGGACGACGGCGTGCCCCTCTGGCTGGCGACGTGCGGCGCGGTCGGCACCGGCGCGGACGACCCCGTGACGTGCCCGGCCGGGGCGCTGGTGTGGGGCCTCGGCCAGACGGCCGCGCTCGAACGCTGCGATCGGCACACCGGCCTCGTGGACCTGCCGCAGGAGACCGGTCCGGCACAACGCGCCCTGCTCGTCCGCGCGTTGACCGGCACCGAGGACCAGATCGCGGTCCGGTCCCGCGCCGTGTTCGCCCGCCGGCTGCTGCCCGCCGCACCGGATGCGGACCGGGTGCCGGATCCCGCCGGCGAGATCGTGCCGAAGGGGACCATCCTCGTCACCGGCGGCACCGGCGGCCTCGGCGCGCTCACCGCACGCCGCCTGGCGGCCCGAGGTGCGCAGCACCTGGCGCTGGTCAGCCGCCGGGGCGAGACGGCACCGGGCGCGACCGAGCTGGCCGCCGAACTCACCGGGCTCGGCGCCAAGGTCACCGTCCATGCCTGCGACATCAGTGCGCGCGAGGCGGTGGCCGGGCTCGTCGACGGGCTGCGCGCGGACGGCGCGAGCGTCACCGGCGTGGTGCACGCGGCCGGGCTGAACCAGCAGACCGCCCTGCGTGACATGACCCGCGAGGAGTTCCGGGAGGTCCTGGCCGCCAAGGTGCAGGGCGCGCGGAACCTCGAGGACGCCTGCCCCGACCTGAGCCTGTTCCTCCTCTTCTCCTCCGGCGCCGCCGTGTGGGGCAGCACCGGGCAGGGGGCGTACGCGGCCGGCAACGCCTTCCTCGACGCCTTCGCCCACCACCGCCGCGCCAGGGGGCTCGCCGCGACATCCGTGGCCTGGGGGCTGTGGGCGGCAGGCGGCATGACGGACGACGCGCAGGCCGTCGCCCGGCTCCGGGACCAGGGTGTGCGCCCCATGCCCGGCGACCGGGCACTCCAGGTGCTGGAGACGGTGCTGGCCGGTGACGAGAGTGCCGTGGTCGTCGCCGACGTCGACTGGCCGCGGTTCACCGAGACGTATGCGGCCCTGCGGGAACGACCGCTGCTCGAGACCGTCCCGGGGGCCCGCGCCGCCGTCTCCGCACGGCCGGCACCGGCGGCGGGGGCGACCCTGAGCGACCGGCTCGCCGGGCGGCCGCCGGCCGAGCAGCACAACGAACTCACCCGCCTGGTGCGCTCCCAGGCCGCCGCGGTCCTGGGACACGAGGACACCCGCGCGGTGGCGGTGGACACGGCCTTTCGCACCCTCGGCTTCGACTCGCTGGGCGCCATGCGCCTGCGCAAGCGCCTGACCGAGGCCACGGGGCTCGTCCTGTCCTCGACCCTGGTCTTCGACCACCCCAACGCCGCCGCCCTGGCGGACCACCTCCGATCCGAGCTGTTCCCGGACCGCCACGACGACGAGGACGTCGTCACGGTGGCGCGCGACGGACTGGACCGGCTCGAGGCCTCCCTCGCCGACGTACCGGAGCCGCAGCGCGCCGAACTGGCCCGGCACCTCGACCGCGTACTGACCGCCCTACGGACCGGCGCGGCCGGCACCGGCCGACCCGAGGCCTCCCGCACAGCGCCCGCCCAGGACACGGATCTCGCCGAGGCCGGATTCGACGCACTGCTGGAGGCCCTCGGCCGCGAGCTGGGCGACAACGGACAGCCGGCAGCGAACAGGTAAGGACACAACACGGTGACGGACAACGACAAGGTCGCTTCATACCTGCGCCGGGCCACCCTCGACCTGCGAGCCGCCCGGCAGCGCATCCACGAGCTGGAGGCCGACCCGATCGCGATCGTCAGCACGGCCTGCCGGCTGCCCGGCGGGATCGACACCCCCGAGGGCTTCTGGGACGTGCTGGCGGCGGGCGAGGAGCGCCTCTCCGGCTTCCCGGACGACCGGGGCTGGGACCTGACGGGCCTCTACCACCCCGACCCCGACCACCCCGGCACCACCTATGTGCGCACGGGGGCGTTCCTGGAGCGCGCGGGGGACTTCGACGCCGCCTTCTTCGGCATATCCCCGCGCGAGGCCACGGCGATGGACCCGCAGCAGCGCCTCCTGCTGGAGACGTGCTGGGAACTGGTCGAGAACGCCGGGCTGGACCCGCACACCCTGCGCGGCACGGAGACCGGGGTGTTCCTCGGCGTCGCCCGGCACGGCTACGGCGACGCCGGCGGCCCCAGCGAGGACGCCGAGGGGTACACGGTCACCGGTGTGGCGCCGTCCGTCGCGTCCGGCCGGATCGCCTACACCCTCGGGCTCGAAGGTCCCGCCATCACCCTGGACACGGCGTGCTCCTCCTCCCTGGTGGCCCTGCACCTGGCGGTGGCCTCGCTGCGCCGGGGCGAGTGCGGCCTCGCGATCGTGGGCGGCGCCGCCGTGATGGCCGGCCCCGAGGTGTTCATCGACTTCGCCCGGCAGCGCGCGCTCGCCTTCGACGGCCGCTCCAAGGCGTTCGGCGCGGGGGCCGACGGCTTCGGCTTCGGCGAGGGCGTCGCGGTGCTCCTCCTGGAGCGCCTGTCGGACGCCCGGCGCAACGGGCACACCGTGCATGCCGTCGTCCGAGGCACCGGCATCAACCAGGACGGTGCCAGCAACGGCCTGTCCGCACCCAGCAGAGCGGCTCAGCGCAAGGTCATCGAGCAGGCACTGGCCAACGCGGGAGTCGCACCCGGCGAGGTCGACGCGGTCGAGGCGCACGGCACCGGCACCGCCCTCGGCGACCCCATCGAGGCCCATGCCCTGCTCGACACCTACGGCCGTAACCGCAGCGCGCAACAGCCCCTGTGGCTGGGCTCGGCGAAGTCGAACATCGGCCACACCCAGGGCGCCGCGGGCGCGGTCGGCGTGCTCAAGATGGTGCTCGCCCTCCGGCACGAGCGGCTGCCCAGGACCCTGCACGTCGAGGAGGCCTCGCCGCACGTCGACTGGTCCTCGGGCGCCGTCGCCCTGCTGGCCAAGGAACGGGACTGGCGGCGCGGCGAGCGGCCGCGGTACGCCGCCGTCTCGGCGTTCGGCATCAGCGGCACCAACGCCCACGTCGTCCTGCAGGAGGCCCCCGAGCCCCAGGAGGCCGAGGCACGGGCGAACCCGCAGGCCGTGACGCCGCAGCACCCGGTCCCCCTGGTGGTCTCGGCCCGCACCGAGGAGGCCCTGCGGGCCCAGGCGCAGCGGCTGTCCGCCGTGGTCGCGGACACCGCCGTGGAACTGCCCGACCTCGCCTTCTCGCTGGCCACGGCCCGAGCCCGGCACGAGCACCGCGCGGTGGTCCTCGCCGGCTCCCGCGAGTCCGCGCTGCAGGGGATGCGCGAGGTGGCCGACGGCGGGGCACGCCTCAGGGGGAGCGTCGAATCGGGCGGGCGCAGCGCCGTGTTCCTCTTCCCCGGCCAGGGCTCGCAGTGGGCGGGCATGGGCGCCGACCTGCTGGCGTGGTCACCGGTGTTCGCCGAGGCGATCGAGGCCTGCGACGAGGCGATGGCCCCGTGGCAGGACTGGTCGGTGGCCGCGGTGCTGAGGCAGGATCCCGGCGCCCCCGGACTCGACCGCGTCGATGTGGTGCAGCCCGCGTTGTTCGCGGTGATGGTGTCCCTGGCCGCCCTGTGGCGCTCGTACGGCGTGGAACCGGCGGCGGTGGCAGGGCATTCGCAAGGGGAGATCGCCGCGGCGTACGTCGCAGGGGCGCTCACGCTCGAGGACGCCGCCCGGCTCGTGGTCCTGCGCAGCCGCCTGCTGCGGTCGCTGGCCGGGCAGGGCGCGATGGCGGCCGTGGCGCTGGACGAGGCCGCCGTGCTGGAGATGCTCCGGCCCTACCCGGGCGCCGTCGAGGTGGCCGCGGTCAACGGTCCCGCCTCCGTCGTCGTCTCCGGCGAGCCCGAGGCCGTGCACTCCTTCGTGGCGGCCTGTGCCGAGCGGGGAGTACGGGCCCGGACCATCGACGTGGACTACGCCTCGCACTCCGCGCAGATGGAGCAGGTCCGCGAGGAACTGGCCGAGGCACTGCGGGAGTTGCGTCCCGGCCGCGCGCGGGTGCCCTTCTACTCGACGGTGACCTGCCGCCCCATGGAGGGCGAGGAGCTGGACGCGCCCTACTGGTACCGCAACCTGCGCGAGCCGGTGCGCCTTCACGACGTCGTACGCCTGCTCGCCGACGCCCACCACGACACCTTCATCGAGGTCAGCCCCCATCCCGTGCTGGCGGCGACGGTCGAGGAGACGCTCGAGGCACCGGGCCTGGAGCCCGGCGAGGCCCTGGCCGTCGGCACCCTGCGGCGCGGCACGCCCGGCCCGGAGTCCTTCCTCGCCTCCGTGGCGGGTGCCCATGTCTTCGGTGTGGACGTGCGCTGGGAGCCCGCCTTCGCCGACGCCCGGCGCGTCCCGCTGCCCACGTATCCCTTCCGGCGCAGGCACTACTGGACGTCCGCCGCCGCGCCCGCCCGCGGCGCCGGCGACGTCACCTACCGCGTGGCGTGGACGCCCCTGCCCGCCGTGCAACCGGCCGCCGCGCACGGGACCTGGCTGGTCGTCACCCCGGCCGCGGCCCCCGCGTGGGCCGCACCGCTGATGGCCGCGCTGCGCGACGCCGGCGCCACGCCGCTGGAATGCGTCCTGGACCCGGACCTGGACCGGGCCGAGGCCGCCGCGGCCCTCGGCGTCGCCACGGCGGGCGTCACCGGGCTGCGCGGTGCGCTCTCACTGCTCGCGGCCGACGAGTCGGACCACCGCGGCCGGGCGGGCGTGCCCACCGGCGCGGTCGCCACCCTGACGCTGCTGCAGGCCCTCGGCGACGCCGGTGTCGAAGCACCGTTGTGGTGCCTCACCCAGGGCGCCGTACAGACCTCGGAGGACGACGGCATCGGGTCGTTCGCGCAGAGCGCCGTGCACGGCCTGGGCCGAGTCGCCGCTCTGGAGCTGGGGCAGCGCTGGGGCGGTGTGCTGGACCTGCCCCGGGACGTGGATACGGCCGACGGGGGCCTGCTCGCCCGGGTGCCCGGCATCCTGGCGGGCGCCCACGCCGGCGAGGACCATCTCGCCGTGCGCGCCGACGCCCTGTACGGGCGGCGGCTGGTGCGGGCGCGCACGCAGACGGCGCCGGGCGGGCCCGCCCGGCGCCTGCACGGGAGCGTGCTCGTCACCGGGGCGGACAGCCCGATCGGCGAACGGCTCGCCCGATGGGCGGCCGACGGCGGCGCCGACCACCTGGTCCTGGTGGGCGAGGCGGGCGAGGAACTGCTGAGCGCACTGCGGGACGGCGGGACGACGGTCACCCGCTGCGCGGCGGACGAGGACGCCGTCCGGGCCGCCGTGGAAGCCGCCCCGTACGAGGTCGGCACCGTCGTGCACGCCGCGACCCGGCTGGAGTTCGGGCCGGTCCTCGACACCGACCCGGAGGACTTCGCCGCCACCGTCCACGCCAAGACCGGACTCGCCCTGACCCTCGCCAGGGTCCTCGACGGCCGACCGGTGGAGCGGGAGATCCACTGCTCCTCCGTGGCCGGTGTCTGGGGCGGCTCGGGCATGTCCGGATACGCGGCCGGCAGCGCCCTGCTCGACGCGTTCGCCGCACACCGGCGGGCCCAGGGCCACCCGAGCACCGCCGTGGCCTGGAGCCCCTGGGCCCTGCCCGACGCGCCGCGCGGCACCGCGCAACCGTCGGCGCAGCGCGGACTGCGCGGCCTGACCCCCGATCGCGCCCTGACGGTCCTGCAGTCCGTACTGGACTCGGGCGAGACCGCCGTCGCGGTGTCCGACGTGGACTGGCCGGCCTTCGCCGCGGGCTACGGCGCGGTCCGGCCGACCGCGCTGTTCGGGGAGATCGCCGAGGCGCGCGAGAGCGCGGAGCCCGCGGCGGCCCCCGCCGGGCCGGACAGCGGCCCGGCCGCCGAACTGGCCGCCCGGCTCGCGGGCCGTACGCCCGCCGAGCAGGAGAAGGTGCTGATCACCGTCGTCGGCGAGGCCACCGCGGCGGTCCTCGGACACGACAGCGCGCAGGACGTCGACGGACGGCGGGCGTTCGCCGAACTGGGCCTGGACTCACTGGGCGCGGTGCAACTGCGCAAGCGGCTCTCCGCCGCAACCGGCCTGCGCCTGCCCGCTTCCCTGGTGTTCGACCACCCCACCATCACCCGTCTCGCCCGCCACCTGCTCTCCCGGCTGGCCACGAGCCCCGGCCCGCGGAGCACCGCCGTGGTGCCGGGGACCGCGCGGCACGACGCCGGCCAGGAGCCCATCGCCATCGTCGGCATGAGCTGCCGCCTGCCCGGGGGCATCGGCTCGCCCGACGCGCTGTGGCGGGCCGTCGTCGACGGCAGGGACCTCACGAGCGAGCTGCCCCGGGACCGCGGCTGGGACCTCGCGACCCTGTGCCACCCCGATCCCGACCACCCCGGCACCAGCTATGCCGACCGGGGCGGCTTCCTCCTCGACGCGGCGGGCTTCGACGCGGAGTTCTTCGGCGTCACGCCCCGCGAGGCCCTCGCGATGGACCCGCAGCAGCGGCTGATGCTCGAGGTCGCCTGGGAGGCCGTGGAACGCGGCGGCATCGACCCGGACACGTTGCGGGGCAGCCGCATCGGCGTGTTCGTCGGCTCCAACGGCCAGTCGTACATGCCGCTCCTGGAGAGCGAGGCCGCCCGGGTCGAGGGCTACCAGGGGCTCGGCAACTCGGCCAGCGTGCTCTCGGGACGCCTCGCCTACGTCTTCGGCTGGCAGGGCCCGGCGGTCACGGTGGACACGGCGTGCTCCTCGTCCCTGGTGGGCATCCACCTGGCGATGCGGGCCCTGCGCGGCGGCGAGTGCGCCATGGCCCTGGCCGCCGGGGTCACCGTGATCTGCGACCCCTACACGTTCGTGGACTTCAGCCGGCAGCGCGGCCTGGCCGCCGACGGGCGGTGCAAGCCGTTCTCGGCGCAGGCGGACGGCTTCGGCCTCGCCGAAGGAGCCGGCGCACTGCTCCTCGAACCGCTCTCCCGAGCCCAGGAGCTGGGGCACCCCGTGCTCGCGGTGCTGCGGGGCAGCGCGGTCAACCAGGACGGCGCGAGCAACGGGCTGGCCGCGCCGAACGGCCCGGCCCAGGAGGAAGTGATCCGACAGGCCCTCGCCGACGCCCGGTTGTCGGCCGCCGACATCGACGTGGTGGAGGCGCACGGCACCGGCACCCGGCTCGGCGACCCGATCGAGGCCGGGGCCCTGCTGGCCACCTACGGCGCGGACCGCGCGCGGCCCCTCGCGCTGGGCTCGGTGAAGTCCAACATCGGCCACACCCAGGCGGCCGCCGGTGTCGCCGGCGTGATCAAGACGGTGCTGGCCATGCGGCACGGCGTCGTACCCCGCAGCCTGCACGCGGAGGAACTCTCCCCCGAGATCGACTGGTCGACGGGGACGATCCGCGTCCAGCGCGAGAACGAGGACTGGCCCAAGGGCCCGCGCGTGCGCCGGGCCGGGGTGTCCTCGTTCGGCGTCAGCGGCACCAACGCCCACGTCGTCCTGGAAGAGGCCCCGGAGGCCCCGGCAGACCCGGCCGCACCGGTCGACCGGCCTGCGGGCAGCGGCCTCGCGGCGGGCGCCGTGGGCCTCGCGCTCTCAGCCCGTACGCGCAGCGCGGTGACCGCGCAGGCACGCGCGCTCGCCGAGCTGCTGCGCACCTCGCCCGAGACCTCCCTGGCCGACACCGCACGCACGCTCGCGGCCGGCCGGGCACGCCTCGGTATCAGGGCCGCGGTGCTGGGCGACGACCGGGAATCGGTGTGCGCCGCCCTGGACGCGCTGGCCGCCGAGGACGCGGCGGCCGACGTGGTGCCGCCGCGCACGGCGGCCGCCCGCAAGGCCGTACTGGTCTTCCCCGGACAGGGCTCGCAGTGGACCGGCATGGCCGCCGACCTCCTCGACGGGTCCGAGGTCTTCGCCCGGTCGATGACGGACTGCGCGGCGGCGCTCGCCCCGTACACCGACTGGGACCTGCTCGCCACGCTGCGCGGCGAGGGGCCCGAGGACGCCTTCGAACGGCCCGACGTCCTGCAGCCCCTGCTGTTCGCGGTGATGGTGTCGCTGGCACAGCTGTGGCGCGCCCACGGCGTGGAACCGGCCGCCGTGATCGGCCACTCACAGGGCGAGATCGCCGCCGCCTGCGTCGCCGGGGCCCTCACCCTCGACACCGCCGCGAAGGTCGTGGCGCTGCGCAGCAAGGTGCTCACCGAGCTGAACGGGCAGGGCGGCATGGCCTCCGTCACGGCCTCGCCCGACGAACTGGAGCCGGCCCTGGCGCCCTGGGAGGGCCGGCTGAGCGCGGCCGCGGTGAACGGGCCGCGCTCCCTCGTCGTCGCCGGCGAGGCCACGGCCCTCGAAGAGTTCCTCGCGTCGCCCCGGGCCGAGGGGATGTCCCCGCGGCGGATCGCGGTGGGCTACGGCTCCCACTCCCCGCAGGTGGAACAGATCGAGCAGCAACTCGCCGACGTACTGGGCACGGTCGAGGCCCGCTCCGCCGCGGTGCCCTTCTGCTCGACCGTCACCGGCGCCCCCCTCGACACCGCCGGTCTCGACGCGGCGTACTGGTACCGCAACCTGCGCGGGACGGTCCGCCTCGACGAGGCGGTACGGCACCTGATGGGCCAGGGCTTCGACACCTTCGTCGAGGTCAGTCCCCACCCCGTGCTGCTCACCGGCATCGAGCAGAGCGCCGACGCCCTCGGCCGGGACGTCATCACCCTCGCCTCCCTGCGCCGGGACCGCCCCGGGGCGCGCACCTTCCTGCGTAACCTGCTGGAGGCCCACGCCGACGGCCTGCCCGTCGACCTCCTGCCGGCCGTGGGACCCGGTGGCACGGCCCAGTTGCCGACCTACCCCTTCGAGCACACCTCCTACTGGCCGCGCCCGCGCCGTACCCGCGGCGACGCCACCACCCTGGGCATGGACGCCGTGGCCCATCCCGTCCTGTCCACGGCGCTGGAGATACCCGACGGCGGACATGTCCTGACCGGGCTGATCGCGCTGGAGGACCAGCCGTGGCTGGCCGACCACACCGTCGGCGGAAAGACGCTGCTCCCGGGCGCCGCGCTGGTCGAGCTGGCCCTGGCGGCCGGCCGGCACGCGGGCGCACCCGCCGTGGAGGAACTGGTGCTCTCCGCCCCGCTGGTGCTCGGCCCGGCCACCGCCGTGCGCGTGACGGTCGGCGCCCCCGCGCAGGACGGCACCCGCACGGTGGACGTCCATGCCCGCGAAGCGCGCGCCTTCGACGCGCCCTGGACCCGGCACGCGAGCGGCGTCCTCGGCGAGGCCACTCCGCCGCCGGCCGCCCCGGCGGCCTGGCCGCCGCCGGACGCCCGGCGGATCGACCTGGACGCGGCCTACGCGCGCCTGGCCGACCGCGGCTACGCCTACGGGCCCGCCTTCCGGGCGCTGCGCGCGGCATGGCAGCGCGGCGAGGAGGTGTTCGCCGAAGCCCGGCTTCCCGTGGCCGCGGGCCTCGCCGAGGCCGAGGCCGAGGGCGGGAGCGGGCGGTCGGCCCCCGGCGACGAGGGCCATCTGTTGCACCCCGTCCTCCTCGACGCGGCGGCGCAGACCCTCGGCCTGAGTTCCCTCGCCGACCGGGAAGGGGCGTACCTCCCCTTCTCCTGGAGCGGTACCACCCTGTACGCGTCCGGGGCCACGACGATCCGCGTGACGGCGGCCCCCGCCGGCGGCGACGCGATGAGCCTGTCGGTGACCGACCCCATGGGAGCGCCGGTCGCCCAGGTGAGCGCCGTGACCGTGCGCCCGGCCGACGAGGCGCCGCAGCACGGCGACGGGGAGCAGGCGGGCGCCGACGACCTCTACCAGCTGTCCTGGCGGCCCCTGCCCGAGACCGCGGCAACGGTCCTCGGCTGTGCGACGGTCGGCGGCGGCCTGCCCGGACTCGGCAAGGACCATCTGGACCTGGCGGCACTGGCCGCGGCGGTCGCGGCGGGCGAGCCGGAACCCGAGGCCGTGGTCGCGCACTGCCGCCCGTGGCAGGCGGCGGACCCGGCCGGCTCCGTGCGCGCGAGCGTGCTGCACGCGGCCGAAGCCGTCCGCCAGTGGCTCGCGGCACCGCAGCGCACCGGCCGCCTGGTGTTCCTCACCCGTCACGGCGTGAGCGCCGGTCCGGCCGACACGCGAACGGACCCCGCGCAGGCCGCGGTCTGGGGCCTGGTCCGCGCCGCACAGGCGGAGTCGCCGGGGAACTTCGTGCTCGTCGACACCGACACGGACCCGGCGGACCTCGCCGCACTGCCCGCCGTGCTCGACCACCCGCAGGTGGCGCTGCGCGCCGGCCTCGCACTCGTACCGCGCCTGGCCTCCACCCGTACCGCCCCGGTCCTCGTGCCGCCCCGGACGCCCGCCCGACTGGAGCCCGCCGGCACCACCCTGGACGCCCTCGCGTTCGCGGCGGCGCCGGACGCCGGACGGCAGCCGGGCCCCGGCGAGGTGCGGGTCGAACTGAGGGCCACCGGCGTGAACTTCCGCGACGTCCTGATCGGCCTCGGCATGTACCCCGGCGCCGCCGTCATGGGCACCGAGGGCGCCGGGATCGTCACCGCCACCGGCCCGGACGTCACGGGCGTCAGGGCGGGCGACCGGGTCATGGGCCTGTTCGAAGGAGCCTTCGGGCCGGTGGCGGTCACCGACCACCGGCTGGTGGTCCCCGTCCCGCCGGGATGGAGCACCACCGAGGCCGCCGCCCTGCCCATCGCCTTCACCACCGCCCACTACGCGCTGCACGACCTCGCCGGACTGCGGCCCGGGCAGGCCGTCCTGGTGCACGCCGGCGCCACCGGCGTCGGCATGGCCGCGGTCCGCCTGGCCCGGCTGGCCGGCGCGGAGGTCTTCGCCACCGCCGGCCCCGCCAAGCACGACATCCTGCGCTCACTCGGACTCGACGACGACCACATCGCCTCCTCCAGGCACGCGGGATTCGGGCAGCGGTTCCGGTCCGTGCGCGGCGGGCGCGGCATGGACGTCGTGGTCAACTCACTGACCGGGGCCCTGCTCGACGAGTCGGCCGGACTCCTCGCCAAGGGCGGGGCGTTCGTCGAGATGGGCAAGACCGACCTGCGCGACCCACAGCGGTTCCACGGGCGCTATCTGCCCTTCGACCTCGCCGAGGCGGGGCCGGACCGGCTCGGCGCCATCCTGGCCGAGGTCGCCGCCCTGGTGGCCGACGGGAAGGTCGGGCGCCTGCCGGTCACGGCCTGGCCGCTGCAGCGGGCGTCGGCCGCCCTGCAGCACATGAGCACCGGGCGGCACACCGGAAAGCTGGTGCTCGTCCAGCCGGCACCGCTCGACCCGGACGGCACCGTGCTCGTCACCGGCGGAACAGGCACACTGGCCCGGCTGCTGGCCCGCCACCTCGTGACCGAGCACGGGGTGCGCCACCTGCTGCTGCTCGGCCGCCGGGGGCCCGCAGCCCCGGGAGCGGATCGGTTCGAGGCCGAGCTGGGCGAGCTGGGCGCGCGTGTCACCACGCTCGCCTGCGACGTCTCCGACCGCGCCGCGCTCGCGGCCGCAGTCGACGGCATCCCGGACGCACACCCGCTGACCGGCGTCGTCCACACCGCGGGGGTGCTCGCGGACGGACTGGCCGCCTCCGTGCAACAGGACGCGCTGGCCGAGGTGTTCGCGCCCAAGGCCGACGCCGCATGGCATCTGCACGAACTCACCGAGGGACGCGAGCTGAGCTTCTTCGCCCTGTTCGGCTCGGGCGCCTCCGTACTGGCCGGGCCGGGCCAGGGCGCGTACGCGGCGGCCAACGCCGCGCTGGACGCGCTGGCCCGGTACCGGCAGGCACGAGGGCTGCCCGCGACGTCCCTCGGCTGGGGGCTGTGGGAGGAGGCCAGCGGTCTGACGGGCGTGCTGGACGAACGGGACACCCGGCGGATGGCCCGGGCGGGCATGCTGCCCCTGCCGACCGCACGGGCCCTGGCCCTGTTCGACCTCGCGATCCGGCGCGGTGACGCGGTCCTGTACCCGCTGCGTCTGAACACCTCCCGCCCGCAGGACCCGGACGGTTCGCCCGAGGTCCTGCGCGGGCTGTGGCACACGCCGCTGCGCCGGGCCGCCCGGGAGGAGTCCGGCACGGACGCGTTCGCCGCACGCCTGGCGTCCCTGCCGCGCCCCGACCGGCTCGCCGCGCTGACAGAGGCCGTCCAGGCCCAGGCCGCCGCCGTCGCCGGGTACGACACGGCCGACGCGGTGGCCCCGGAGCGGCAGTTCAAGGACCTCGGTTTCGACTCCCTGGCCTCGGTCGAGTTGCGCAACCGCCTGGGCGCCGCGGTCGGCCTGCGGCTGCCCAGCACCCTCGTCTTCGACCACCCGACGCCCGAGGCGGTGGCCGCGTACGTGGACGGCCGGCTGTTCCCGGACGCGGCCGGCTCACCACAGGCGGATCCGCGGCGCCGAGTCGTCGAGCAGCTGGACGCGTTGGAGGCGGCGCTGGACGGCTGGCCGGACGCGACCGAGGACGCGGTCGGCCAGCGCGCGGCGATCGAGGCGCGTCTCACGGCGCTGCTCGGCAGGTGGAGCGTCACGGGCGGCGGGGACTCCCGCAGGGCTGTCGACGCCATTGACGAGGTCGACGACGAGGAACTGTTCGCACTGCTCGATCAGCGGTTCGGCGAGGGGAACGAGGGACGATGAGCGGGGACCAGGAGACCACCGAGGACAAGCTGCGCCGCTATCTGCGGCGGACGGTCGGGGACCTGGAGGCCGTGAGCGCGCGGCTGCGGGAGACCGAGTACCGGGCCGGCGAGCCGATCGCGATCGTCGGCATGGGCTGCCGCTTCCCCGGTGGCATCGACAGCCCCGCCGCCCTGTGGGACTTCCTCATGGCGGACGGCGACGCCGTCTGCGGCCCGCCCGCCGACCGCGGCTGGGACACCGCCGCCCTCGACGGATGCAACGGCGGCTTCCTGCGCGACGCCGCCGGCTTCGACGCGGACTTCTTCGGCATCTCGCCGCGCGAGGCACTGGCCATGGACCCGCAGCAACGGCTGCTCCTCGAGGTCGCCTGGGAAGCCCTGGAACGCGCCGGCTTCGATCCCGCTTCGCTGGGCGGCACCGCCACCGCGGTCTTCGCCGGGGTCGGCGCCGTCGACTACGGGCCGCGCCCCGACGAGGCGTCACCGGAGGTGCTGGGATACCTGGGCACGGGCACGGCCTCCAGCGTGGCCTCCGGCCGGGTGGCGTACGCGCTCGGCCTCGAGGGTCCGGCGCTGACCGTGGACACCGCCTGCTCCTCCTCCCTCACTGCGACCCATCTGGCCATGCAGTCGCTGCGCCGCGAGGAGTGCACGACCGCGCTCGCGGGCGGCGCCACCGTCATGAGCACCGCCGGGGCGTTCACCGAGTTCCGCACCCAGGGCGGACTGGCCGCGGACGGCCGGTGCAAGCCCTTCGCCGAGGCCGCCGACGGCTTCGGCCTGGCCGAAGGCGTCGGCTTCCTCGTGCTGCAGCGGCTGTCCACGGCACAGCGGGAGGGCCGCCGGGTGCTGGCCGTGCTGCGCGGCAGCGCGGTCAACCAGGACGGCGCCAGCAACGGCCTCACCGCGCCCAACGGACCGGCTCAGCAGCGGGTGATCCGGCAGGCGCTCGAGGACGCCCGGCTCGGCCCCGCCGATGTCGACTACGTCGAGGCGCACGGCACCGGAACCACCCTCGGCGACCCCATCGAGGCACACGCCCTGCTGGAGACCTACGGCGCCGGGCGGCCCGAGGACGCTCCGCTGTGGATCGGCTCGGTGAAGTCCAACATCGGCCACACCCAGGCGGCCGCCGGTGTCGCGGGCCTGATCAAGACGGTGCTCGCCCTCCGGCACGGCCGGCTGCCCCGACTCCTGCACCTCGACTCCCCCTCGTCGCGGATCGACTGGGAGACGGGCGGCGTCGTACCGCTCGGCGAGACCCGGCCGTGGCCGCGCGGCACCCGGCCCCGCCGCGCCGGAGTCTCCTCGTTCGGCATCAGCGGGACCAACGCGCACATCCTCGTCGAGGAGGCCCCGCAGGCCGAGGCGGCCCCCGAAGCCGAGGAGGCCCAGGGGCGGCCGGCCCCGGAATCCGGCGCGGCCCCCGAGTCGGCCGGCGGCGACCGGCAGACCGGCCTGTATCCGTTTCTCCTGTCCGGCCGGACCGAGGAGGCCCTGCGGGCCCAGGCCGAACGGCTCGCCGCCCACCTGGAGCAGCCCGGCGTCGCACCGCCGGCGGACATCGCCCTCACCCTCGCCACCCGGCGCACCGCGTTCGAGCACCGCGCCGTGGTCGTCGGCGACCGGGCGGACGTTCCGGCCGCCCTGCGCGCCGTGGCCCGACAGGAGCCGCACGCGCAAGGGGTCACCGGCACGGCGCGTGGGGGCCGCAAGGTCGTGATGGTCTTCCCCGGGCAGGGCTCGCAGTGGGCGGGGATGGCCGCCGAACTGCTCGCCGCCTCACCGGTCTTCGCCCGCTCCATGCGCGACTGTGAGCAGGCGCTCGCCCCCTACGTCGACTGGTCGCTGACCGAGGTGATCGCGGGCGGCGCGTCGCTGGAGCGGGTGGACGTGGTGCAGCCCGCCCTGTTCGCGGTGATGGTGTCGCTGGCGGCGCTGTGGCGGGCGCACGGCGTCGAACCGGCCGCGGTGATCGGGCACTCCCAGGGGGAGATCGCGGCCGCCTGTGTCGCCGGCGCCCTGTCGCTGCAGGACGCCGCGAAGGTGGTTGCGGTGCGCGCCAAGGCGCTGCGGTCCCTCGCCGGCAGCGGCGGCATGGTCTCCCTGGCCCGCTCCGAGGAGCAGGTCGAGGCACTGCTGGCCCCCTACGGCGGCGCCCTGTCGATCGCCTCGGTCAACGGCCCCGGCGCGGTCGTGGTGGCCGGCCCCCGGGAGCACCTGGACGCGCTGCTCGACGCCTGCACGGCCGCCGGTGTGCGGGCGCGGAACATCCCGGTGGACTACGCCTCCCACTCGGCCATGGTCGAGCCGCTGCGCGAGGAGCTGACGGCCGCGCTGTCCGAGGTCGTCGCCCGGACCGCGCCCGTGCCCCTGTACTCCACGACAACCGGTGAGCCGATCGACACCGCCCTCATGGGGGGTGACTACTGGTACCGCAACCTGCGCGACATGGTGCGGTTCGAGACGGGGACGAGGCTGCTGGCCGAGGCGGGCTTCGACACCTTCGTCGAGGTGAGCCCGCAGCCGGTCCTCGCCCCCGGCATCGAGTCGACCCTGGAGGCGGCGGGAGCCGACGCCGCGGTCCTCGCCACCCTGCGGCGGGGCGCGGGCGGCCCGGACCGGTTCCTCGCGGCGCTCGCCGAGGCACATGTGCGCGGCGTGCGGATCGACTGGCGGCCCGTGCTGCCCGACGGCACCGTGGCCGAACTCCCCTGCTACCCCTTCCAGCACCGCCCGTTCTGGCACACGGCACCCGACCGCCGCACCGAACCCGCCGACGAGGGGCGGCGCCACCGGGTGGAGTGGCGGGACGCCGGATGGGAGGCGGCCCCCCTCACCGGCAGCGTCCTGCTGGTGACCGGCCGTCAGGTCCCGGCCGCCTGGTACGACACGGTCCGCGCGGCTCTCCAGGACGCCGGCGCCACGGTCGCCACCGTCGACTGCGGCGGACCGGGACGCGCGGCGACGGCGGCGGCCCTGCGCGCGGCCGTGACCGCCGCGGAGCCGACGACGGTCCTCTCGCTGCTCGCCCTGGACGCTCCCGCGGACGGATCCGCCGACGCACCGCACCTGCCGGCGTGGCGGACCCTGACCCTGGCCCAAGCCCTGGGCGACGCCGGTGTCGAGGCGCCGCTGTGGGTGCTGACCCGGCGCGCCGTGGCCGTGACCGATCAGGACGGGGAACCGGATCCCGCGCAGACGGCCGTGTGCGGCCTCGGCCGGGTCGTCGGCCTGGAACACCCCACGCGCTGGGGCGGGTCGATCGACCTGCCCGCGCCGGACCGGGACCTTCTCGCGCCGCTGACAGCGGTGCTCGCCCGGCCCCGGGACGAGGACCAGGTGGCGATCCGCGCGAGCGGCATCAGGGTCCCCCGGCTGGTGCCCGCCCCGGCGGACGCCCCGGCCGGCGGGCCGGCCGATGCGTCCGGCTGGACGCCCCGCGGCACCGTCCTCGTGACCGGAGGCACCGGCGGCGTCGGCGCCCACGTCGCGCGGCGCCTGGCGCGCGCCGGCGCCACGCATCTCGTGCTCACCAGCAGGCAGGGCCCGAACGCGCCCGGCGCCGCGCGGCTGAGGGACGAACTGGCCGCCCTGGGCGCTGGGGTGACCCTCGCCTCCTGCGACGTCGCGGACCGGGAGGCGCTGGCCGCGCTGGTCGCCGACGAGCGCGCGCAGGGCCGTACCGTCGACGCCGTCTTCCACACGGCCGGCGTGGCGCAGTCCACGCCGCTCGAGTCCATCACCGAGGAGGAGTTCGCGAGCGTCACCGCCGCGAAGACCCTCGGGACGGCGCACCTCGACGAGCTGTGCCCCGACGCGGACACCTTCGTGCTGTTCTCGTCGAACGCCGGGGTGTGGGGCGCGGCCCGGGCGGGCGCCTACGCGGCCGCCAACGCCTTCCTGGACGGTTTCGCGCACCGGCGCCGGCACCGCGGGCTGCCCGCGCTGTCCATCGCGTGGGGGCTTTGGGACGGACCGGGCATGGCCGGCGACGCGGGCCAGGACTTCCTGCGCCGCCAGGGCATGCGGCCGATGCCGCCCGAGGAGGCCCTCGCCGAACTGGGCGCGTGCCTGGCGGGCGACGAGGTCTGCGTCTCCGTCGCCGACCTCGACCGCCGGGCGTTCCTCGACCTCATGGGCGCCGCACGGCACCGGCCGCTGTTCGACGAACTCGCACGGACGCTGCCCGCCGCGTCCCCGGCCGGGGAGCCGCAGGAGGAACCGGAGGGCCGCTCCGGGCTGCGGGAGAAGCTGCTGCCGCTGCCGGCCAGGGAACGCCGGGAGCACCTGCTGCGCCTGGTGCGGGCCGAGGCCGCCGCGGTCCTCGGGCATCCGGACGCCGAGGCCGTCGACCGGGACCGCGCCTTCCGCGAACTCGGCTTCGACTCGATGTCCGCGGTGCAGCTACGCAACCGGATCACCGCGGTGACCGGCCTGCGCGAGGCGACCACCCTCGTCTTCGACCGGCCCAGTGTCACCGCTCTCGCCGACTATCTCCTCGAGCGGCTGTTCGGCTCCGAGGAGGCGCCGTCCGCCGGGGTGCGGTCCGAGCCGGGGCCGGGGCCGGGCGTCGGCGCCGGGCCCGGCGCCGGCGTGGACGATCCGATCGCCGTCGTGGGCATGGCCTGCCGCTTCCCCGGCGGCATCGGCTCCCCGGAGGACCTGTGGGAGTTCGTCACCGCAGGCCGTGACGCCGTCACACCGATGCCCGCCGACCGGGGCTGGGACCTCGACCGCCTCGGCGAGTTCGCCGCCGACGGCACGACCGGACCCCGCCACGGCGCCTTCCTCGACGACGCGGGGGGCTTCGACGCGGCGTTCTTCGGGATCTCCCCGCGCGAGGCGCTGGCGATGGACCCGCAGCAGCGCCAGGTCCTCGAAGTCGCCTGGGAGGCGATGGAGAACTGCGGGATCGACCCGCGCTCGCTGCGCGGCAGCGACACCGGTGTCTTCCTGGGCGCTGCCTACCAGGGCTACGGCCACGGCGCCGAGACCCCCGAGAGCAGTGCGGGCTATCTGCTCACCGGAGGTTCGCCCGCCGTCGCCTCGGGTCGGGTGGCGTACGCGCTGGGGCTCGAGGGGCCTGCGCTGACGGTGGACACGGCGTGCTCGTCGTCGTTGGTGGCGCTGCATCTGGCGACGCGGTCGCTGCGGGAGGGCGAGTGCTCCCTGGCGGTGGCCGGCGGGGTCTCGGTGATGGCGGGGACCGAGGTGTTCGAGGAGTTTTCCCGGCAGGGCGCGCTGGCCGCCGACGGACGCTGCAAGGCCTATTCCGAGCAGGCGGACGGCTTCGGCTTCGCCGAGGGCGTGGGTCTGGTGGTGCTGGAGCGGCTGTCGGACGCCCGGCGGCTCGGACATCAGGTGCTGGCCGTGGTGCGGGGCTCTGCGATCAACCAGGACGGTGCCAGCAACGGTCTGGCCGCGCCGAACGGGGTCGCCCAGGCCCGGGTGATCCGCCGCGCCTGGCAGTCCGCGGGGCTCTCGGGGGCGGACGTGGATGTGGTGGAGGGGCATGGGACGGGGACGGTGCTGGGTGACCCGATCGAGGTGCAGGCGCTGTTGTCGACGTACGGGCAGGAGCGTGGTGCGGGTGGGGAGCCGTTGTGGCTGGGTTCGTTGAAGTCGAACATCGGGCATGCGCAGGCTGCTGCGGGTGTGGCTGGTGTGATCAAGATGGTGTTGGCGTTGC
>NZ_KQ948255.1:0-11365 GCF_001514035.1 Streptomyces yokosukanensis
AAGGCCCAAAGCTACTCAAGACCGAGGATCGAAAACAGGTACTCAGCTTGTTATTTAACCTTTGGCAGAGCCTCAGTGAGACCGGTAGGTTCTCCGCGGTGACCTCGATGGAGACGCAGGGCCTCGTGTCGATGACGGACGAGGCGCAGTTGCGCTGGATGGCGCTGGGAGATACCACCCGGCGGCCGGCCGTGGTCATGCTCCATGGCGGTCCGGGTCTGCCGGACTACCTGGGCGATGTAGCCGCCATGGTCGCGGACCTTGCGCCCGTGTACCGGTACGACCAGCGCGGCACGGGCCGGTCGCCATGGCGGGGGCGCCATTCCCTCGCCCGGCACGTCGACGATCTCGCTGAGCTGCTCGACGCATGGAACGTGTCCAAGGCCGTGCTGATTGGACACTCCTACGGTACTAACCTGGCGAGCCGGTTCTGCCTGGCGCACTCTGACCGGGTTGCCGCGATGCTGTTGATGTGCGGGCCGTTCGTCGGTGATTGGCGCTCCGGGGACCGAGCGGAGCGTGATCGCCGTATGTCCGCAGCACAGCAGGAGCGGCTCCACGCTTTGGAGGAGTTGCCGGACCGCACGGAGGAACAGGAAGTCGAGCTGCTCACGCTGGCCTGGTTCACCGACCACGCCGATCCTGAACGCGGGTGGCACTGGGCCGCGCAGGGCGCCCGGCGGCGTCGCCCCGTCAACTGGACTATGAATGGTGAACTTGGCAGGGAAGGACGCGCGGACCCGCTCGATGCGCATCTGGCCGAGCTGCGCGCGTGCCTGCCCGCGCGAACGGAGTTCCTCGGTGGGGCTGACGATCCCCGCCCTGTGACAGCTCTTGAATCACTTGCGCTCCGGCTCGATCTTCCACTGACGCGGATCGAAGGCGCTGGGCACGAGCCCTGGCTGGAGCAGCCTGACACTGTGCGTGCGCATCTTCGGCGATTCGTGCAAGGCGCGATGGGCGCATAGGGTTTCGGCCGGTTTGCTGGCTGACGTCATCCCCAGCTGTCGGCACCGCGGAGGGTCCGGTGTCGAAATGGGCCTCGAACTAGGCCGCTCACCTGGGTGTTCGCCGGACAGTGGGGCGGCCTTCGTCTGATCATGTGCTCCGACCAAGGTGCACTGATCAAGACGAAGGCCGCAGAGGTGAGCTTGCTGCACGACGATGCCCGGCGGGACGCGTTCGACTTCACGTCACACTTCCGGGAGGACTTCTATGCGTGCCTCACCGCACGCGGTGACACCCTGTTCGAGATCACGGACGCGATGCTGTGTGAGAACGGGCCGGTGACCTCGCCGGTCGATCTGACGCTGCTGGCCGAGCAACGGCGTGGGCACGGCGCGTTGTACGACGCGCTGAACTGCGGGCGTATCGATGTGGCCGGGCTGCGTCGCGCGCTGGCGGTGCTGCCGCAGCCCAAGGCCGCCGACAACCGGCTGGTCCTCGCGGTCGACGTGAGCAACTGGCTGCGTCCCGACGCGCCGACGAGCCCGGACCGTCTGTTCTGCCACGTCTACGGACGCTCGGGACGGTCCAGCGACCAGTTCATTCCCGGCTGGCCGTACTCGTTCGTCGCCGCGCTGGAGACCGGCCGCACGTCGTGGTGCCAGCTGCTGGACGCCGTCCGGCTCGGGCTCGACGACGATGTCGCCGAGGTCACAGCGGCCCAGGTCCGCCGCGTCGTCACCGACGTGATCGGCCAAGGCCAGTGGGAAGAAGGAGACCCGGACATCCTGGTCGTCTTCGACGCCGGCTACGACGCCCCGCGCATGGCCTACCTCCTCGACGGCCTGCCCGTCGAGGTGCTGGGACGGATGCGTGCGGACCGAGTGATGCGACGGCCGACGCCCTCGCTCAGAACCCATCTTTGAACCTAAATCATGGACAGGGTTTGAGATGGTCCGTTGTCCACGGCGAAAACGGGGTCGGATCCCCCAAAGTGCGGGACCCGAGACCATACATGCGCTCAATTCCGGCAAATACACGCAGGCGCGGTCCTGGCCTTCGCCACAGTGAGGCTGGGGCCGACGGAGGCCTCGTCCGACCCGGCGACGCCACAGGAGGGACGACCGTCGGCCGTCACTCGGTGTGCAGGACGCGGGCGATGGTCTGCCGGGCCGCCGCACGAGCCGGCAGCACCGCACCCAGCGCGGCGATAGCCACCCCGGCCAGCACCAGCAAGGTCATCACCCCTGGGCGCCACACGTCCAGCATCCATGCCGGGAAGGTGAGTTGGGCCGCGTGCTCGGTTATCGGGATCACCACGTGGTACGCCGCGACGCCGAACGGCAGTCCCAGGATCCCGCCGACCAGCCCGAGTCCGGCCATGGACACCACCATCATCACCGTGACCTGGCGTGGCGTCATGCCGATGGACTTGAGCATCCCGAGGTCGCGTCGGCGCTCCCTTGCGTTGAGTACGACGGTGTTGAACACGCCCATCGCTGCGACCAGTGTCAGCATCAGGGTCAGTGCGGAGGCGGAGCTGATGACGGTCACGGCGTCCGCGTTCAGCATGGTGTTTTTTGTCGGGTAGAGCCCCGGGTCGGCGGCTTGTACGGCCTTCGTGTAGGCGTTGAAGTCGGCGCCGCGGGTGAGGTGCACCCAGTACTGGTTGGCCTGCGCGTCCGGTGCCAAAGCGGTCACCGTCGACCAGTCCACGCGCATCCAGTCCTCCGGGCCGGCCAGGATCTCCCCGACGAGGGTCACGCGCTCCTGGCGGTCGTCCGCCGCGGTCAGGGTGAAGGAGTCGCCGAGTCGTAGCCCCTGTTTGGCGAGGAATCTGCCGGAGGCCACCACTTCGCCGGGTCTGCTCATCCAGCGGCCCCGCGCCAGGCTGTCCGGGAGAGTAGACCGTCCCCCGCGCACGCCCTCGATCGCCACTCCTTCGCTCCGGCCGAGGATCCGTACGTTGATGAAGCCCACTGCGGCCACATCTGCGACATCCGGCAGAGAGCGCAGGAGATTCTGCGTTGCGGCGTCGTTGTGGTGCGGGGCGGTCTGATCGAACCTGGGCTGTCCTCGCCAGACGGTCGACTGAGCCTTGCCGTAGTCCTGTTCCGCGTGGCCGTAGGAGACCATGGTGGCCGACAGACCGGTGGCGAAGGTCACCGTCGCCACGCCTAGCAGGACCGAGGCGATGGTGAGCAGCGCCCGTCCGGGCCGGGCGAAGGGCAGGCCCAGGCCGAGGGTCACCGAGCGCGGCAGCCGGACCCCGCTCAGCCACTGCTGTACGGCTGGTCGCCGTCCACCGTGCGGTGCGCTGCCCGCGCTGATGGCGCGTGCCGCAGAGAGCCGGTGTGCGCGCAGGGCCGGGATCAGCGCGGCCAGCAGTACCGTAGGGGGCATGCCGAGTGCGGCGGTCGCGTACGCCCAGGAGTTAATCGTCGGGTGCACGGTCGCGGTGCCGAGCTTTGCGCCCTGGAAGACCTGGTGCAGCAGCGACGGCGCGACCACCCCGCCCAGGGCCGTGCCGGCCAGCGCGCCCGCCGTGGCGGGGACGCAGACCATCACCAGGTAGACCGCGACGACCTGATTGGGCGTGAAGCCCAGGGACTTGAGCACACCGATGTGTCTGAAGCCGGAGACGACGGCGCCGCTGACCACGTTGCCCACGATCAGGAAGGCCACCAGCAGGCCGAGGATCCCGAAGGCCAAGAGGAACGGCACGAAGGCGTTGGGGTTGGCCGCGACCTGCGCCTTCAAGGTCAGGTACGACTGATGCGCCACCAGCGATCCGGACGGCAGGCCGGCACTCACCGCCGAAGTGTCCTCACTGATCTGACGGGCTGTCGCGGCCCGGTCGAACCGGTAGAGCATTTGGTACGCCGTGGGGTGCAGGGCCGTGATCTGCTGCGGGGAGACCCATGCCTGCGCGGTGCCGCTCACGCTGGAGGCGAGGCCCACCACGGTCAGAGGCCGCTGCCCGGGCAACTGGATCCGTTTGCCGATGGGTGAGTGCGGCCCGTTGCCCATTCCCGGCGCGTCCGGCAACGCCAGCACGATCTGGCCGGGGCCGGTGGCCCAGTGCCCGGCGAAGAGGTCCAGTCGGTCGACGTCGCCACCGGGGTCCGCCCGCCCTACCACCGTCAGGGGGCCGGGCGCCATCCCGGGCATCTCGGCCGCCGCGCTTTCCGGCATGTCGATCACGGCTTGCCGGAACGGCCCGGCCGAGGCCCGTACGCCCGGACGTTCCGCAGTCCGCCCCAGCTCTGCGCCGGAGACCTTCGTCGCGTCGAACGTGGCGACGACGTGCGCGCCGTGCGCCTGACCGAAGATCCGGTCGAAGGGACCGGACGCGACGTCGAGCAGGCCGAGGGCGACCACCAGGGCCGTGCTGGAGACCAGGACCACCGCCGCGATCACGGAGGTCTGGAGCCGGCGGCGGCGCACTGCCGCGCGGGAGGCCCGCCACACCGCGCTCATGCCGACCGCTCCAGGGTCCGCTCGCCGGTGATCCGGCCGTCCGCCATCATCACCAGGCGGCCGGCGCAGCGGGTGGCCAGCGTCTGGTCGTGCGTCACCAGCAGCAGGGTCTGACCGAGTTCGTTGAGGTCGATGAGCAGGTCCATCACCTGCTCGCCCGCGTGGCTGTCCAGCGCGCCGGTGGGTTCGTCCGCGAGCAGCAGCGCGGGGCGGTTCATCAGCGCGCGGGCCACCGCCGCGCGCTGGCGCTCGCCGCCGCTCAGCGCGGCGGGGTAGACGTTCTGGCGGTCGGCGATGCCGAGTTCGTCCAGGAGTTCCAGTGCCCGGCGCCGGGCCTGACGGGTGGGCGTTCCGGTGAGCTGGGCGGCCAGGGCGACGTTGTCGATCGTGGGCAGGTCGTCGATGAGGTTGAAGAACTGGAAGATCATGCCGATCCGGCGGCGCCGGAAGAGAGCCAAACCGGTCTCGTTCATCGCGCCCAGGTCCTCGCCGTGCACGTGCACCCGGCCGGCGGTCGGCCGGTCAAGGCCGGCGATCATGTTGAGCAGAGTGGACTTACCGCAGCCGGACGGCCCCATCACCGCGACCGCCTCTCCTGCGCCAATCTCCAGCGACACCCCGTTCAGGGCGACGGTGTCGCCGTACTCCTTGCGCAGGCCGCTCACCCGGACGATGCTCTGCTCGTGCACTGCCGCCGGACCGGCCTCCGCAGTCGTGCCGCTGATGTCTTCGGTGGTCATGACAGGGACGGTAGGCGGCGTGGGCAGCCCCATGCGTCAGCCCCCGGAGGTATCCCGCGGCGGCGGTCATCCTGGCGATGTACGGGGTGGCCCCGGAGAGGGACGCCCGCTCCTCGGCCGACTGGCACGATGGACGACGTGTGGAGATCGGAGACGGGCTGGCTGCTCATCGCCCTGGCGACCGTGAGCCTGGCGGTGACCGGGGCCACCGCCCTGCTGCTGGCGCGCGCTCGCCGCCGCTACCGCAAGGTCCTGGAGGACCGGCGCTGGCTGCTGGAACGCGAGCGGGAGGCCGCCGCCCGCACGGCGGTGGCCGCCGAACGTGCCCGCATCGCCCGGGAGTTGCACGACATCGTCAGCCACAAGGTCAGCCTGATGGTCGTACAGGCGACCGCCGCCCGCGAGATACTCGACACCCTGCCGGACGCGGCGGAGACCGCGCTGCAGGCCGTCGAGGGTGCCGGACGCGACGCGATGACCGAACTGCGGCACCTGCTGGGCCTGTTGGCACCGTCGCCCAACGGCGACGACCGGAGCGAACGCGACGGCGAGGGCGACCCCTCCGCACTCGCCCCCCAGCCGAGCCTGAGTCAACTGGGCATCCTGGTCGACCGGATCGCCTTCGCCGGCCTCCCGGTCGAGGTGCGCATCTCCGGGGAACCACGCACGTTGCCGCCCGGCATCGACGTCACCGCCTACCGGATCGTGCAGGAGGCGCTGACCAACGCGCTCAAGTACGGCGACGGCGGCACGGCGACCGTGATGGTGCGCTATGCGGACCACAGTCTGCGCGTCGAGGTGCTCAACAGCGGGCCGAGCGTGCTGTCCGCCGGCCCCGCGAGCACCGGAGCCCGATCCGGTGGCCACCAGCGCCGGAACGACGGAGCGGGACACGGCCTGATCGGTCTGCGCGAGCGGGTCGCCGTCTACGGAGGCCACTTCGACGCCCGGCGCCGCCTCGGTGGCGGGTACCGTGTCCGCGCCCGCATCCCTCTGGAGCGCCCGTGACCCAGTCAGCCGCCGACCGCCGCGTCCCCCACGCCCCGAACCGGATCCCGAACACCCAGGAGCCGGGAGCGAACCCGAGCGGGGAAACCGTCGTCCCGCGCGTCCTCATCGCCGACGACGAGGAGCTCATCCGAACCGGCTTCCGCCTCATTCTCACCTCGCGCGGCATCGAAGTCACCGGCGAGGCCGCAGATGGCGTGCAGGCCATCGCGGAAGCCGAACGGCTACGCCCGGACGTACTCCTGATGGACATCCGGATGCCCCACCTGGACGGGCTGCAAGCCGCCAAGCGCGTCCTGCGGCTGCTCCCGCACTGCCGGGTCCTCATGCTTACCACGTTCGACCTCGACCGCTACGTCTACGCGGCGCTCGCCGCCGGGGCGAGCGGCTTCCTGCTCAAGGACGTCACCGCCGCCCACCTCGCCGCAGCCGTGCGACTCGTGAACACGGGCGACGCGCTGCTCGCCCCCTCGATCACCCGCCGTCTGGTCGAACGCTACGCGACCACCCACGAGGCCGACCAGGCTGGCCCAGCGCGCCACCCCGCCACTGCGCCGACCACGGCCCGCACTGCCTCGATCCACCGCGACCTGGCCGCGCTGACCCCTCGTGAACGCGAGGTGCTGGCCCTGATGGGCCGGGGTCTGTCGAACACCGAACTCGCCGAAGCCCTTACCCTCAGCGAGGCCACCGTGAAGACCCACGTGGCCAGGATCTTCGCCAAGCTCGCCCTGCGCGACCGCGCCCAGGCCGTCGTCCTCGCTTACGAGACGGGCTTGGTCACCCCCGGCAGCTCCACCGCCGAATGACACCCCTTCCCCAGCACGCAGCATCGACGCCCGCCAGTCCTCTTCTCACACCTGATCTGCTCCAAGAACAACTGAGTCGAGAAGGAACGCCGGCCAGGTCCGCGCCCTGGCGGGGCCGGACCATGACGAGCCCGAAACGTGCGAAGAGGATGACGCGGAGTCCATCCGCAGTCTACTGCGTGATTCATTCCCGTGGCAGTTCCTCACCCGGGGGCACTGCTCGCCGAGTTTCGGCGAACATCGACTCGATCGGAGAGTCCGGGCCACACCGTCACATCAGGGTGGTGTTGGCCGCCCTCGCGCGGTGATCGGAGCGAGTGGACCCAGGTCAGGGCTGTGGTGGCGTGGGGATTCGACTGCGGATGGGCAGGGCAACGCCGGTGGCGCCTTGGCGCAGGGCGTCGTTTTCGAAAGTGAGCTGCCGGATGGGGCCCTCGACCTCTACATGTCCCGGCGCTGAGACTGCGGCAGCCTCGTGCTGATCGACGACTCCAATCCGATGCGGGTGGAACGCCAGCTGCCGACTGGTGAGTTGTCCTGTCCGTCATGCGGCCTGCAGGGCAGCCTGCGGGCGGGGAAGCGAGGCGTTGGGATGGACTGCCTGCCGGGTGAGGCGACGAGTCATAAGCGTTATCGCGGCAAGGGTGAGCATCGCTTCGGAGTGCTCGGGCCGTGTCTCGTAGTCCCGAACGTTCCGACGTGCGTGCAACAACCACGCCAGCGACCTCTCCACTACCCAACGCCTCGGCAGGACTACGAATCCCTTCGCGTCCTTGGGCCTGCTCACCGTCTTGATCGTCAGGTGGAGGAAGGACTTGGCCCAGTCGACGAGCGTGCCGGCGTAGGCCAGGTCGGCCCAGACGATGGTGATTTCGGGGTGCATCAGCCGCAGGCGGAAGAGGACTTCGCGTGCCGCGGCACTGTCGTGCACGTCGGCCGGGGTGACCATCACGAACAGCGGCAGGCCCTTGGTGTCCACGACAATATGTCGCTTCCTGCCCTTATCTTGAGCTGGCCCGACTTGCAGCCTGCTGACCTGGGGCGATGTGTGGTGGACGGTGTCCTCAACGCTCCCGTCAGCAGGGCCCGATGACAGCGGAAGATTTGTTTCTCGGCGTGTCGCGGTGCCGGTGGGGGAGGTCGGCGGTGCGTCGTTCCCCGAGCGCGAGGGCGAGTGCCTCGCGCAACTCCCTGTTCTCGGTTTCCAGTTGCTGGTTGCGCTTGGTGGCCGCCTCCAGGCGCCGCAGCAAGGAGGTGTCGGAGGCCCGTTGCCGATCAGGAACCTGCCGGGTTGCGGGAACTCGATGCCGGGCCCGGAGGCGTTCGATCTCGGCTCTCAGGTCCGGCTGGTTATAGAGCCAGGACCGGGAGACGCCCGCTTCGCGGGCGACGGTCTCGAAGGTGATCGTGGTGCCGGTGGCATCCATGCGGCGCAGGGCGGAGACCGCCCGTCGGCGGGTCGCCGTGGACCGGCGACGGGCCGCGGCGACGATCAGGTGAGAGTTGTCAGCCGGCATCCGCGGCCTCCTGGCCATCGCCGTCTTCGAGCTCGCCGATCATGCGGTCGAGATTGTCGGCGACCTGCTGGTTCATCTCGGCGACGCGGGCATGACCGCAGCTCTTCGCGTTGTCGATCAACGTCAGGGTTCGGTGGTGTTGCTCGCGCAGTTCGGGCAGGAACTCGGTCCCTGTCAGGAAGACTGGGCAGGTCAGGCAGGCATTGGCATGCGGGCAGGACTTCTGAACAGGCAGTCCGCAGTAGCCGTTGGCCAGGGTCTGGGTCGCGATGCCGTAGCGGGTCTTGGCCCACTGGGCCTGACCGAGCGCCCCGTCGGCGTCGAGCGCGACGTGCTCGCCCTTGATGTTGACCTTCATCGCCGCTTCCCAGCGGCGCCGGACGGTCTGGTCAGTGATCCGCGCATAGTGGGCGGTCATCCTGGACGATTCGTGGTCGAGGAGAACGCGTACGACTTCCTGCGGGACGTCACGGTTGATCAGCCGGCAAGCGAACGTGTGCCGCCACTGATGGGGCGTCAAGCGGACGGGCCGGCCGTGTTCGTCACGGATGTCGCAGGTCGCCAGCCAGCGGCGGAGCATCTGCCGGTAGCTGCCATCGGACATCCGCAGCCGCCCCGAGGCGTTCGCATGTGGTCGGGGGAAGAGCACGCCGGTGCCCTGGGGCCAGCGTTGCAGGACGCGCTGCTGGTGGTCGCGGATGGCCTGTTCGAGCTCCTCGTCGATCGGAACGGCTGCCTCACGCTTCATCTTGGTATTGAAATACCGCAGGTAGGGGGCGCCTTGGCTGTCTTGGAGGAGGCAGTCGAAGTCCAGGCAGATGACGCTGGAGATCCGCAGACCGCCGCGGATGAGGATGAGCGTGATCAGGCGGCCGGACGGGTTGTCCCAGCGGTCCAGGTTCTCCTCGGATTCGACCTGGGCCATGACGTGCTCGGCCAGCCGCCGGGAGACCGTGGTGGCCGGTTCCGGCGGGATGTCGCCGGGATGGAACGCGGCGGTGCCCGGCAGCAAGTCGTCCCAGCGGTGTTGCCGGATGGCCTGGAAGAACAGGTTCAGGCTGCTGATCCGGCCCTTCTTCAGCCCGTGGCCGCCCGGTTGGGAGGCGACATGGGCGAGGTGACGCTCCAGCAGCGGACGGTCGATGTCGGCAAGACGGTCGACGCCGACGTGCTCTTGGGTAGTCGCTGGTGCCCCGGGCCTGCCACCAGCGGCGGATCGAGGCCACCGCGAACGCGGAGGTGTCGTGGTCCACGCCCACGTTCACCCAGCCGGTGTTGGCGGTGATGTCGTAGACGCCGTAGGGAATGGCAACCTCGGCATCGGGGCCGACCGAGAAGAAGCTGTGGTCCTCGACCTGCACCGGGTCGCCGACCGGGCGCCACTGTCGGCCCGGGTTCGGCAACTGGCCCAGCACTTCCTTCTTCTTCGCGTCCACGCTGATCACCGGCTGCCCGTCCGCCTGGTGCTGCTTGACCTGCTCGTTGATGTAGCGGAACTGTGCTTCGCGATCTGGGTGCTGCGTACCCTCCAGCGTCTTGACGTTGGCCTGCAAGCTGAAGCCCTGTTCGCGCAGCAGCCGGCCCACCGTCGGCGCGGACACCGGATGACCCTGCGCGGTCAGCTCCTCAGCCAGGGTCCGCAGCGACTTGGTCGTCCACCGCAGCGGCGACATCGGATCACCGCGCTCGTCAGGCTCGACCAGTGCCAACAGCGCGGGCAGAACCTTCGGATCCACGTCCTCCACGGTCTTGCGCCCACCGCCAGGCCGACGGACCCGTCCGTCAGGCAGCGGATCCTCACCGGCTTCCAGCTCGAACACCCCAGCCCGGACGGTCGTCTCGGACGCTCCGGCAGCTTGCGCCACCGCCCGTAGCCCGCCGTGCCCCAGCAGCCGTGCTTCCTGCCCCATCAGCAACCGCCGCTGGCGTTCGTTCAGATGCGGGAACAGCACCTTGAACCGTAAGGCGAGCTGCCTGCGGACCTCGCTCGATATGCGCATACAAGATCAACGAGCCCGGTGGGCAAGGGCGACACCTTGATTCTTTACGGCTTCCAGTGGTTGGCCTTCTCGACCACGCCCTTGCAGTTGCCGCGGCGCGGCGGGCAGATGTCCACGCCGACTCCGTAGTACTTCGCGACCGCCGCGAAGGATGCGGTGACCTGGCCGCTGGACGGGTAGCAGACCGTTGCCATCCGGTCGAAGCGCCACCGCCTGGCGGTGCCGCCCAGCTTGCGCACCACTGCGTCGAGGGCCTGGACCAGGTGCGGGAAGTCTTCCGACTCCGCCAGCACCGCGCGCCACCGGCCCGAGTGTGCGAGCGCCCCGACCAGCAGATGGGCGTGCTCACCCACGCCCCACCCGTCGGGCGCGTCCGGCAACTCCAGCCAGTCGAACTGGATTTCCTCACCCGGCGGATGCGCGATCACCGCGACGTTGCGGCCCGTCGCCGCGTGACACGGCTCGCAGTGCGGCCGGGCCTGATACCGGCGAAGAGCACGGGTGAACGTCGAGTACCCGCCTTCATAGCCCAGGCCGGTGACCTCGTCGAACAGCGTCGACGCCCACAGATGCGGATCATCGGCCAGCCGCTGCCTGCAGTACTCCAAGTACGGCACGAACGCGTGCGGGCTCTGACGTCGCTGCCCAGGGACCTGTTCGCCGTTCAGATAGGCACGGATCGTCTTGCGGTCTCGGCCCAGATGCCGAGCGATCGCTGAGATCGTCCAGCCCTGCCGACGCAGAGCATGAGCGTCCACGTCTTCCTCCTGCGTGAGCATTCAGGCCCCCGAACAGGCCGTACTTCATGCGCACGCAGGCTCTCCCGTCGAACACCCGCACACTCCGACACACCGAGCAAGATCACA
>NZ_KQ948255.1:11609-19505 GCF_001514035.1 Streptomyces yokosukanensis
CGATGGATGGGGAGATCAACCAAGGCCGCGAAGTTAAGGATCACGGGGGCGGCGTCAAGTCGTCGACGCGGGAGGGTGGTTGGAGGGGGAAATAGAGCGAGACCTCTGTGTGGTTCAGGGATCGACCAAGATCATCCTGAAGAGCAGAGGTCTCGCGTGCCCAAGTGTGCCACGGTCGATACGACTCGAACTGTCACCGTCGCGTCGGACGTCTATGCTCCGGGCCATCTCGGCGAGTTGACACAGGTGCTGCCGTTCGAGCTGGTGGATTCAGTGCTGGAAGAGACCGGGGCGACTCAAAGACGGTTGCGGTTATTGCCCTCCCGGACCGGGGTGTACTTCGTGCTCGCCCTGGGGCTCTTCGACCGAGTGGGTGCTCGCCTGGTGTGGGACAAGATGGTCGCCGGGCTTGGCAAGCTGCCCGTGGTGTCCCCCTCGGAGAAGGCCCTGCGGGATCTGCGCCGCCGGATCGGGGTGGCACCGTTGCGCGCTCTGTTCGAGGTACTGGCCGGCCCGCTGGCCCAGCCACGCACTCCCGGCGTGCGGTACCGCAAGTGGCGCACGGTCGCCTTCGACGGCTGCAGCTCACTGCGAGTACCCGACGAGGAACGCAACCGCAGTTGGCTGGGCAAGACCCGGGCCCGCTTCGGCCTCGCCGGCTATCCGGCACTCATGCTGATGACGTTGGTCGAGACCGGGACCCGGGGCCTGCTCGGCGCCGCCTTCGGCCCCTCGAGCACAGGCGAAAACGCCTACGCATTGCGTTTGGTCCGCCTGCTCAAGCCGGACATGCTGGTGTTGACCGACCGTGGATTCGACAGCGGTGACTTCCTCGAGGCCGCTGTCGCTTCGGGCGCGCAACTCCTGGCCCGCGGTAAGTCCACCCGCCGTCCCCCGGTCCTCGCCACCCTGCCCGACGGCTCCTACCTCACCCAGATCTACCGGCTGAAGCTTCGAGTGATTGAAGCCAGGGTGACGGTGACCGGCGCCGACGGCACCGTGGTGAGCGACCATTACCGGCTCGTGACCACCCTGACCGATCCTCGCACCGACCCGGCCGAGGCTCTGATCTCCCTCTATCACGAGCGGTGGGAGATCGAATCGGCGTACTTCGCCCTGCGCCACACCCTCCTGCGAGGCCGGGTGCTGCGCTCCAAGGACCCCGTCGGCATCGAGCAGGAGATGTGGGCCCTGCTGGTGCTCTACCAGGCCATCCGCACGGTGATGGTCACCGCCGTGGAGACCCGGCAGGGCGCTGATCCCGACCGGGCCAGTTTCACCGTCGCTCTGGAAGCCGTCCGCGACAGCGTCACCACCGCGACCGGCGTCCTGCCGCCAGCCACCGGGCCGGTCGACCTGGTCGGGCACATCGGAGGAGCCGTACTCGCCGGCCTCCTGCCACACCGACGCGCCCGCTTCAGCGCGCGCACCGTCAAATCCGGGATCTCCCGCTACCACACCTGGAACGGCGAAGGCCGCTCCCGGACCTCGACCAACATCACCGCCATCGTGGCGAAGATCCATCAGCCCGGACCACCCCGCACGACACCAACGGGCCCGGAGGACATGGGCTTCCCGGCCCCGGCTCCGGGCCGATCCACAGCCGTCATGGCGATCATGCACTCGGCGCCAGAGCGAGCATGGCGCGCTGCTGATATCGGTCGCCCACTCGGCATCACCAATGAGAAGGCCCTCAACAGCTTCCGTGTCCAGTTGGCCAAATGGGCACGCCAGGGGCTGCTCACCAAGACCGCTCCAGCCACCTACAGGCTTGCCTCGCCAACCCCCTTGACTCCGCCCCCGTGATCCTTAACTTCGCGGCCTTGGGAGATCAACAGAGCAGGTTTGCCCCCGCTTCAGAGCACCCGGTGGTCGCTTTCAACGAGCGTCATCAGCACTCTCCAGGCCGTCGCAGGACTGATAGCCAGCTGGTCGGCGGGTATCAGCACAAGCCTCCTCGGGTCAGCGGACGTGGATAGGCCGGGGCAGGAGGTTACGCAGGAGTTCTGCAGTGTCGGCTTCCATCTCAACGCCACCGCCGATGGAGTCGTTGATCCTTCGCAGGCGAGCGGCGGATTCGCGGAGCGAATCGATGTCGCCCACGGCGTGGTGGGCGAGGAGGGGCGTTGTCAGTGGGGCCGATGAGAATGGGCTGATGACTCACGCCATACCCGTGCTGCTGCCGTCCGCGCTCGTCAATCACCATGCGATCGACCTGGAACGCAGGTACACCGACGGCTGGGGCCTGAAGGTCGACGACGTCGCCACCACCCCTTCCGGCGAGATCTACGCCCTCTCCCATATCCACCGCCACACCTACGGCGTGGCGAACGAAGAAGCCGCGGCGGCGAAGGCACACTTCGGCTACTCGCTGGTGAACAGGTACGCCCCCGACGGCACCCTGCTCGCCACTGCGGTCTCCGGGCAGGACGAGTACCTGCGCCAGGACACGACGTTCGGTGGCCCGACGACGGGGCTGGGCATGGACCTGTGGTGGGCCAAGGGACTGTGCGTCCTGCCCGGCGGAACACTCGCCGCAACCGGCTCGGGAGACCATACCCATCTGATCACTGCGGACCTCACGGCCGTGACCGCGCATCACGGCATGCCCCGCAGCCGGCACGACGACGGCCCGCGCGACCCGTTCGCCGCCTGGATCAGCACGACCCCTGCTGGCCGCCTGCTGTGTACGACCGGCGAGTACGGGCTCTACAACTACGGCAACCTGCTCGACAACATCGTGTCGGTCACCGACCAGCCCCTCACCCCGACCTCGAAGCCGACCCTGCGGGCCCTGGCCTCGATGGCGGCCGAACCGGTCAAGCACACCGAAGCCGACCTGAGGCCGGACGTCCTGTTCGACGACAAGCCGGTCGGCATGGATCATCGGCCGCGGCCCTCGCTGACCGAGCACCTCACCGGGCTCGAGCAGACCGCGCGGCGGTGGGACTGGGACGACGCGCGGCTGGGCCGGCCCGCGGTGGTGCGTGAGGATCTGTTCGTCGTTCCCGTCTACGGACACATCTACCGGGGTGGCAGCCGCGGCCAGCGCTTCGCCTTCGTCCTCGTCAGCGACAAGGGCGAGTTCGTCGGACAGCTCGGCGGCATGGACCTGTACCGGGACAGCCCCTTCACCGGGTTCTGCTTCGAGATCGCCGCCGATGCCGCACGCGAGCGGATCTACCACCTCAACCGGTACGGACTGTTCGCCTGGACAGCCACCGGGGTCCGAGCCCAACGCCTCGACCTGGAAGACACCCGGTACAAGCTGCTCAAGCACTTCACTCTCGCGGACTGCACCCCCACGGGAGAGCTGATCCTCGTGCACCGCACACAGCACCTGATGCTCCGCATCCCGTGCCCCACCGCCCTCGGCGACCTCGGCCAGGTGGTGGAGAACGCGCTGCGCGCCTACGCCAAGGAACGCACCGCCCTCAAGAAACAGTCGCAGCCCGTGAACTGGCACTGGCTCAACGGCACAGCCCCACTACACCGCCTCTGACCGCTCAGCACGGCCAGGCCCGCATCGTCAGTCTTTCTGCTTCGGGCTGGTCGTCATGGGGCACAACGACGAGGTCGCCGCAGGGGGGGAGGACCAACACCGCGACGGCCCCGACGCCGGGCGGGAGTCGAGGCCGTCACTACATGAAACCGGTGGGGACCGATTCACATCACTGACACGCATACAACGCGTTGCGCTGACGAAGGTCACTGCCAAAACTCTGCGCCCAAGAGATGATGTCGCCGCGCGTCACCATGTCGGCGGCGGCAAGGTCTCCGAGGGCCTGGCGCTGGGCGGCGTCGCCGAGGTCGATGCCACCGTCGACCCAGGCGCGCACAAGGACCTCCGCTTCGACGGGCTTTCTTCCGTCCGGTGACGGCGTCCGCCTGGTCGGGCCGGAGGACATCGCGCCTCAGGGTAGCGGTGCCAGCCGCCCATAGGATCGGCAGATGATCAGACGACCTCCTCCGCCTCCCCCCTCCGTGTGCTTCGATGTGCCCGACGGACACGGCGTCATCGAAGTGACCGGCGACGAGAGTGGCAGCCTGCTCCTGCTTGCCGGCGATCCGGTGTTCCTGGAAGCCAACGACGGCCGCGGCAGCGTGGGCTGGCTGGCCGCCCGCGCAGGCACGGGCGGCCCCGGGCTCTTTGAGGTCAAGTACCTCACCGACTGGCTCAGCGCCCCCGGCCTCGTGCCCGATCCGCGCACCGGCCAGGCTGAGCCACCGGATCCGGAACGCCTGCGCCCGCTGCTGTCACTGCTCGCCTCCGGGCGGTACGTGACGACGGCCGCGGTCGCTCCGCACCAGCTGCGAGTGGTCCACCCGCGCGCCCTCCAGGTCCACCACTGGTACGCCGACGAGGAGCTCGCGCTGGTGACCACCGACGCGTGGCCGCCCCACGACCACAGGGCGGAGCGCGGCTATCGCGACCGTATCCGCGCCGGGGGCGACCTGCCGGCGCTGGTCGCACTGTTCCCCACCGCCGAAAGCTGCGTGGGATACCTCCTCGACGGGCACCACAAGCTCGCCGCGTACGAGCAGACGGGGGCCCGTCCGCTGATCATCAGGCTGACCCCCCAAGTACCCCGCCCCTTCCGGCGCGACGACCTCGACCGGGCCCGGGCCGTATTCTCCGACAGGGCGGCGCCCCGGCATCAGGACGACGCGCTGGGCAGGGTCTTCTCCGACATGCGGGCGGAATCCGACTGACTCACATGGTCGCTTTGGCCCTCCTCGCGGCCAGTGCCTGTTCCCGGGTGTGGGATTTTCGCCTCCCCGCTCGTCCCGTCGCTGCAGCAGACGGCGCAAACCCGCCCCGGCTGGAGGGAGCGTGCCGCTAACCTCGCCGCCAACGTCGCCTTCGCCATCTACTACACCGTCTGCGCCCGCTGCGGGCTCGGGTGGGTCGAACAGCCCTACACCATGGAGAAGTACCACCGGTGCGGGCTGGTCACCGCAGGCCTGGAGGCGCTGCGCCTCGAGCACCTCGACGTGTCTTGGCACACCCTGGGCGGCCACTTCCAAGATTCCCCGGGACGAGTGGACGGAGCCGGGATGGGGACTCTGGGCTGTGCTGGCCTGTGCTGAACTAGGTCCTCTCCCTCCGACTTACGCGGAGAAAGAGGTGTCGGTAAGGGTGACCGGCTTGCCCATGGGGGGTGAGCTGGGCGAACGCCGGAAGCGCGCGGAGGGGTGCTGCAACTCTCGGTACAACGGTGCAGCCCACTGTCCAGGCAACGGTGGGGCCCACTAACTGATCATTTCAGAATGAGATCGGCATGTCGGCTGGTGTCTGACGCTGCATCTGGGCAGGGTCTGGCGGGTGTCTGCTGATCTTGTTCCTGACGACCTCTGGAAGCGCATAGCCCCGCTGCTTCCGGAGCGGCCGCCCCGACGCCATCGCCAACCCGGGCGGCTTCCGGTGCCGGATCGGGTGGTGTTGGCGGGCATCGTCTACGTGTTGCGCAAGGGAGTCGCCTGGTGCGACGTCCCGGCCCAGGTCGTGGGCTGCTGCCCAAGCAACACCGAGCCCGCGACCAGGCTGAACTCGCCGCCGAGACCCGCCGCTTCTTCCGCAGACGCCAGCGTCAGCCCCACATCGTCCGCGGCTACTTCGGCGGCCCGCACGTCCGCTACGTCTTGGGCGAGAGCCCCATGAGTTTCTGATCAATAGGCGCCAAGGCTACTCAGAACCGGAGATATGGAACAGGCACTCAGCTTGTCTTTTAACCTCTGAGGCTGTCGCGCTCGATGATGCTCTCGGGACGCCTGGTCGTTTTTCCAACGTCATAGCGGGTCGCGGGGCGGCGGTTCTTGGAACCAAGTGGCCTTCCTGGTCCGGGTGTTGAGGGTTTCGGTGCACGGGCTGGACAGTGCAGGTGCGGGCGGAGGTTTCGAAACCCCCGGCGGACGCGGGCGGGGGTGAGCCGTGCGGGCTCGGCCGGCTTCTCCCAGGGGCGGCGGAGGTCCGCTGCGGCTTCGCGGGTGAGCCGGAGCTGGGTGTGGGCGGCGATGATCAGCCACGTCCAGCGGTCTCCGGCCTCGGGGGTGCGGAGCTTGGGCCGGGTCCAGCCGAGGGTCTGCTTCATCAGCCGGAAGGTGTGCTCGATGTCGAACCTGCGCAGGAACGCCTGCCAGCGGACGTTGACGTCCTCGCTGCTCAGACCGGTGGCCGACGACCACAGCCAGAGGGGCAGCGGGTCTCCGCCACCGGGCAGGCGGTCGACCTGGAGTCGGATCAGCGTGCCCTCGATGATGGGGAGTTCACCGGTGTGGTTGATCCACGCGGAGCGGGTGGTCAGCCTCGGGTGGAGGCGGTCCCAAGCCATCGCGCGGGCGGTGCCGTACCGGTCGGTGACCTGGACCGTGGCCGCGTCCGGCTCTCCCCAGGTCTCCGGTTTGGCGAAGCGGAACTCCTTGCCGTGCTTCGGCGGTCGCCCGCCCTGGGGGTAGGACAGGGCGTACTCCTTGAGCGAGGGCGTCGGCCGTCGCATGACGCGGTCGGAGCGCATCCGTCCCAGCACCTCGACCGGGAGGCCGTCGAGGAGGTGGGCCATGCACGGAGCGTCGTAGCCGGCGTCGAAGACGATGAGGATGTCGCGGTCGCCGAAGTGCCAGCGGCCCATCTCGATCAGGTCGGTGACCACCCGGCGGATCTGCGCGGCGGTAGCCTCGGCGACGTCGTCGTCCGGCCCGAGACGCACGGCGTCCAGCAGTTGGCACCAGGACGTCCGGCCCGATTCCAGCGCGGCGACGAACGAGTACGGCCAGCCGGGCACGAACTGGTCCGAGGACCGTCCGCTGCGGCCGTAGACGTGGCAGAACAGGCGGTCCGCGCTGGTCGGGGCGTCGGGGCGGAGCCAGTTGCTGACGTCGACGGCGAGGACCAGGCGGCCGTCGGCGGCCTGTGGCATGGGCAGGCCCGCCAACACCTGCCGCACCCTGGGCACATCGACATTTCCGCTGTTCAGTGCGTCGTACAGCGCGCCATGCCCGCGCCGGTGCTCGGCCACCAGCGTCAGGTCCACCGGCGCCCTCACCGGCCCGTCCGCACACAGCAACGCGTCCGTGAGGTCGAACAACTCGTCCCCGCGCGCAGTCAGGCAGTCGAATAAGTCCTCCCGGAAGCGTGACGCTTTCGCGAACGCTTCCCCCGGAACATGATCAGGCAGCAGACTCACCTTCACGGCCTTCGTCGTGGTCACGTGCATCCTTGGTCGGAGCACATGATCAGACGAAGGCCGCCTCAGCGTCCGGCGAACACCCAGGTGAGCGGCCTAGTTCGAGGAGCATTTCGACCCATCGATAGCCTGCATCACCATGATGCGCGCTTGGATCCTGCCGATACTGCTTGTGCTCAGCGGCTCAGCCCTCGCGACTGGGCTGATCTTCACGGGGAGCCCCGGCACGGCCGCGGCACTCCTGCTGGTGTTCCTGGCGCTCGCCGGCGTGAACTCACCTCTGATCTTCCCGAGGTCGATCGGCACGCTGGAGGCACAACGCCGCAGCGCGGTCGACGGCCAGCCGGTCGTCTTCTGGCGGCCGGGCTGCAAATACTGCATACGACTGCGCATCCGGTTGGGCCGCAGCGCCCGCCAGTCGCACTGGGTCAACATCTGGCGCGACCCGGCAGGAGCCGCAGCGGTGAGAGCAGCCAACGACGGCAACGAGACCGTGCCGACCGTCGTCGTGGCGGGCAAGCCACACACCAACCCCGACCCCGGATGGGTGCGCGAACAGCTCTCCCCTTCCGCCTGATCAGAAACCACGCTCTACCGAAGAGGCGCCCGCAGGCCCAAGCAGGCAGAGGTTAAAAGACAAGCTCAGGCGAGTAGGCGGGTAACAGGAACACCGTCAGCAACTCACGCTCGGCGATCAGCTCACGCATGGCGT
>NZ_KQ948256.1 GCF_001514035.1 Streptomyces yokosukanensis
CGGATGTAGCGCCCGTCCAGGTACTTCTTGGCCAGTTCCAGGTAGCGGGGGTTCTCGGAGTTGCGGATCAGCTCGAAGAAGAACATCTCCCGCGTGATCAGATGCACCCCGAGCTGCCGCAGACGGTCCAGTCCCAGTTCGTGGTCCGCCTGGTTGCGGGCGGAGACGGTGTCGGCCAGCACGAACACCGTCTTGCCCTGCTCCAGCAGGCTCAGCGCCGACTGGAGGATGACCACATGGGTCTCCGCACCGGCCAGCACGTACTGCTCCCGGTCGGTGTCCGCCACATGGCGCGCGACGGGCTCCTCGCGCAGGAAGTCGAAGTGCTCCTTCTCCAGGCGGGGCGCGCCCTCGGCCGCCTCGTGCAGCGACAGGGAGAGTCCGCCCAGCTTCTTGTGCTCGGTCAGCAGCAGCGGAAGGTCGAACTCCCGCGCCACCTCCGCCACCCAGCAGGTGTTGTGCAGCAGCTGAGTGCCCTCCAGCAGCAGCGGGATGAGTTCCAACTGCATGTCGAAGAGGACGACCGCCGTCTTGTCCGCGCGTACCAGCATGTCCCGCAACCGTTCCATTTCCGTGAGAGGTGGTGTTTCCGGATGTCGCATGGCGTCTCGGGTCAGCCCCGCTCGGCCCAGAACGCCGTCAGCGTCGTGTTGAAGGCGCGCGCCGCGGTGAGCGGCACATAGTGCCCGTGGTCCTCGAACTCGTGCACCCGCACTCCGGGGATCTTGGAGTACTGCCCGACCGCTTCGGTGTCGAGGACGCAGTCGCCGAGGCCACGCACCACCAGGCAGTCCGCGCCGATGTCGGGGAGCCGGTCGACGACGTCGAAGGCCGTCAGCGCCGTGTAGTAGCAGCGCAGGACGTCCATGGAGGCGTTCCCGCTGAACTTCTCGGCCAGGTTGCCGCCCTCGCCGAACACCGCTTCCAGCAGGCCCCCGTGCAGGCGCAGTTCCTCGCGCAGGTCGAGGGTGCGCTCGAAGGCGTCCTCGCCGTAGCGGGGTGCGCAGCTGATGAGTGTCAGCGAGTCGACGCACTCCGGGTGCCGCAGGGCGGTCAGGGTGGAGATGCAGCCGCCCAGGGACCAGCCGACCAGGTCGGCCGGGCCGTCGGCGGTGTCCCGCAGGAAGTCGGCCACCTCGTCCGCGAGCGCCTCGAAGGAGAAGCGCTGCTCGTCGAAGGGGGCGTCCTGGTGCCCCGGGTACTCCGGGACGTAGATCGTGCGTCCCTCCCGGAGCAGGGCCGGGATCTGCTGGGTCCACGCCCGCCGGTCGCAGTTGAGCGGCGGCAGCAGCAGGGTGGGCCGCCCCGCGTCGCCGAACCGGGACCACCGGATCAGCGGCGGGGTGTCGCTCGTCCCGCGTGCCGGGTGGACCGCCGGGCCGCGGCCGCTGCGGGCCGGTGGCTCCTGCGGCGGCGTGAGCGGCCGGCCGCCGATGGCGGCGGCGAGGTCGGCCACCGTCTCGTGGCGGAACAGGTCGTGCGCCTTGATGGGGCTTCCGGCCTTCTGGTAGGGGCTCAGCAGCTGCACGGCCGAGAGCGAGTCCAGGCCGAGCGAGGCGATCCTGGTGCCGGGTGCGACCTGGTCCGTTCCTTCCTCGTAGCCGAGCAGAGCCGAGAGTTGCGCACACAGCTGTCTGACGAGACCGTCGTCCACGAGTTGCGGTTCCGGTTGCGTGGTGTCCTCCGTCCGGGGTGCGTCGGGTGTCCGCGCGGGGGCTTCCTCGATCACCCAGTGGCGTCGTTTCTCGAAGGGGTAGGCGGGCAGCGCGATCCGCGCCAGGTCGCCCGGTGCGTCGAGCCGCCTCTGCAGGGCGGAGGTGTCCCGCGCCCGCCAGCGGGTGACCAGCTCGCGCAGGTCCTCGGCGAGACGGCTCGTGTCCACGGTCCGGGGTGCCGGGCCGTCCTGCGCCCCGCGCGTCAACTCGTCCAGGGTGGTGAGCAGTTCGTCCCGGGTACGGGCCACGATCACCTGTTCGTGGGTGTGGCGGGGGCGGCGCAGCAGCAGCTGGGAGAGGTCCCAGAGCCGGTCCTCGGGCAGCTCGGCCACCAGCGTCCGGCAGCGGTCGGCCAGCGCCGTGAGGCTGTCCGGCGACTCGGCCGAGAGAGCGAACGGCAGCGCCCGGCCCGGGCGGCGGTCCACCGCGTCCTCGCCCGCCGAGGCGTCCGGCAGCTTGCGCAGGACCACATGCCCGTTGGAGCCGGTGAAACCGAAGGCGCTGATGGCGTACAGCGGCTTGTCCTGCGGCCACGGCAGCGGTTCCCGGTTGACCCTGAACGGCTCGACGTCGAGATAGGAGACCGCCTCGCCGGCGGCGGCCACCGGCGGGATCGTCTCGTGCTGGAAGGCGAGCAGCGCCTTGATGACACTCGCCAGCCCCGAGGCCACCAGGGTGTGCCCGATGAGCGGTTTCACGGCGCCGAGATGGCAGCCCTCGCCGCCGGCTCGACGGAAGGCGGACCTCAGGCCCTCCAGCTCGATGGGGTCGCCCAGTGGCGTCCCGGTGCCGTGCGTCTCCAGACAGGCGATGGCCGAGGCGTCGATCTTCTCGCGCTCGTACAGCTCGGCGATCAGCCGGGACTGCGCCCTGGAACTCGGCGCCATCAGGCCGTTGGTGGTGCCGTTGTGATTGGTGCCGGTCGCCTGCACCGCTCCGTAGATCCGCAGTCCCCGGGCCCGGGCCTCGTCGTAGCGCATGACGACGAGCGACGCGGCGCCCTCGGCCGGTACGAATCCGTCGGCGGCGTCGGTGAAGGGCAGCGACGCGCCCTCGGGGGAGCTCATCCGGGAACGCTGCGCGAAGCGCAGCACCTCCGGGGTGCTGAAGACCGACACGGCACCGACGACCGCGCAACGGCACTGTCCGGCACGGACGTTGAGCGCCGCCTCGTGCAGCGCCGCCAGCGACGAGGAGCACGCGCTGTCCAGCGTGATCGACGGGCCGTTGATGTCGTAGAAGTAGGAGATGCGGCCGGACAGCGTCGAAGGCGCGTTGCCCAGGAAGCTGTGGGTGCCGTAGACGATGTCGCTGCGCTGCGCCACCAGGGCGCGGTAGTCGCCGGGCAGTCCGGCGACGAACACCCCGCAGTCCATCTCACGCAGGTCCGCGGCCGTCAGATAGCTGTCGTCGACGGCGTGCTGCACCGTCTGCAGCAGGATCCGCTGCTGCGGGTCCATGCACTGCGCCTCGTTCGGCGAGACGCGGAAGAACCGCGCGTCGAAGTCCTGGTGTCCGTCCAGGAAGCCGCCGACGAAAGACGTGGCGTCCTCCTCCCCGGGCCAGCGCTCGGTGGTGCCCAGGGCGCTGCGGCCGAGCCGCAGGTTCTCCCAGTACTCCTCCAGGCCGTCGCTGCCCGCGAACCGGCAGGCCATGCCGACCACGACCGGGGTGTCGTCCTCAAGCAGCTCGTCCATACCCACTCTCGTTTCCCTGGCGCGCCGTTGCCTTGCCGGTGCCGGTCACTCGAACCAGAACCGGTTCTGTTCGAACGCGTAGCCCGGCAGATGCAGCCGGCTGAACTGCCCGTCGCCGAACATCGTTTCCCATGCGAACTCCTCCCCCTGCACATATCGGGCCCCCAGGTCCTCCAACGCCGCACGGTGAGCGGGGTCCGCCGGGTCCGGCAGCCTCACCGGGTGCGTGGTCAGCCGCTGGGGGCGGCACTTGACCGGCTCCTGCGACCGGGCCTGCGTCAGCCGCTCACGCAGTTCCTCGGTGCTGGAGACGATCCAGGCCTGGCGGTACTCGAAGTGGTCGCGGCCGGCCGCCAGGGTGTGGGCGATGTCCGCGAGGTCCGCGCGCTCCGCCTCGGGGCCGCCCAGCCACTCCAGCAGTTCCTCCCGCATCGTGGCGAGCGAGGCACGGGAGCGCGCGCTGAGCGTGATGAGCCAGTGCGCCCTGGGCGCTCTGGGGGCCGGCTGCGGGGCAGGTGCCTCGGAGAGGACCGCGTGCGCGTTGGACCCGCCGAACCCGAAGGAGCTGACGCCGGCCACCAACGGGACGGCTCGCTGCCACGGCTCGTTCTCCAGCAGCAGCCGGAAGGGCGAACCGTCCAGCTCGACCAGCGGGTTGAGCTGCTTGAAGTTGATGTTCGCCGGCAGGCGGCGGTGGCGCAGGCACAGCAGCAGCTTCAGCAGCCCGGCCATCCCGGCTGCGGGCTCCAGGTGGCCCACGTTGGTCTTCACCGCACCCAGCGTGATGGCGCCCGGCTCACGGTGCGGGGCCAGCCGGCCGAAAGCGGTCCGCAGCGCGCTGATCTCGATGGGGTCGCCCAGGTTCGTGCCCGTGCCGTGCGCCTCGATGTGGGAGACCCGGTCGGCCAGCTCCGGTGTGTAGACCTTGGTCAGCAGGGCGACCTGGGCCTCGGGGTTGGGGGCGGTCAGCGAGTTGGAGCGGCCGTCGTGGTTCTCGGCCACCGCTTCGAGCACCGCGAGCACGGCGTCACCGTCGCGCTGGGCGTCGGCGAGCCGCTTGACCACCACGCAGCCCACGCCCTCCGCCCGCACATAACCGTTGGCGTCCTTGTCGAAGGTGGCGCAGCGGAAGTCCGGAGAGAGCACCCCCAGTTTGCTCGCCGCGTCGGTGGCGGCCGGGTCGACGAGCACGCTGACGGCCCCCACGAGAGCCATGTCGCACTCCCCCGCCGCGAGCGAGAGCACGCCCCGGTTCAACGCCACGAGGCCGCTGGAGCAGGCGGTGTCGACCGTCTGGCTCGGGCCGGTGAAGTCGAGCAGATGGGAGACGCGGTTGGCGAGCATGGCGTGGGCGTTGCCCGTGACGGTGTAGGGGTGGGCCCAGTCCTCGCTGTGCTGCAGCGCCGTCTGGTACTCGCTGAACTGCACACCGGCGAAGACGCCGACCTCCCGTAGTGACCCGGGCGCGTAACCGGCGTCGAGCAGGGCGTTGTAGGCGCTCTGGAGGAAGAGCCGGTGCTGGGGGTCCATGAGCATCGCTTCGCGGGCGGAGAGCCCGAAGAAGGAGTGGTCGAACGCGTCGAAGTCGTCGATGGTGCCCGCGAAGTACTGCTTCTCGCGGTCCTTCCAGCGGTCGACGGCGCGCACGGCGCTGCCGTTCTCGACGAGCAGCCGCCAGAAGTCCGCCAGGTTCGCGCCTCCGGGCATGATGCCGTTCATGCCGACCACGGCGTATCGGCCGCGTCCGCCGTCCGCCAGGTCGCCGCGGCCCGTGCGCGCGGCCGGGGCGGTGTCCGTCGCCGTGCCGGCGCCGGTGCTCCGTGCTGCGCCGGCGGACGGGGACGGCCGCGGCGCGGCCGGCTCCTGCCCCTGTGCCGGAGCGCCCTGGTCCCTGAGATAGGTGCTGAGCGAGGTGACGGTGCTGTATTTGAACAGGGCGTTGGGCGGGGTCTCCACGCCGAACCGCGGGCCCAGTTCCCGGGCCAGGTTCTGGAGCATGACCGAGTCGTAGCCGAGATCGCCCCACGTGCTGTCGAAGGCGATGTCCTCCGGTCGCAGGCCGGTCGTCACGCCCACCAGCTCCACGAGCCGTTCGCTGATCTCCTCCAGCGTCGCGGCGGCCCGGGTCGTACGGTCCGCCCGCGGCACCGGGCGTCCGGTGCCGGGCAGCAGCCGCTGCCGCATCCGCCGCACGTCGCCGACGCAGGGGATGACCTGGTGGCAGCTCGCGGGCAGGCCGTCGAGCAGGTCGAGGAACAGCTGTGCGCCGCGCCGCGAGGAGAGCGGCTCCATCCCGAACTGGCCGCGCAGGAAGTGCGCGAGCGCCTCGTACTGCTCGCGGCGTGCGTCCTCGGCGTCGAGCCACAGCGGCCAGTTGACCGACAGGCTCAGGCCGCTGCGCTCGCCGTCCGCCACGCGCCGGGCGCGCTCGGCCGCGAACTCGTCGAGGAAGCGGTTGGCGGCGATGTAGTCGCTCTGCCCGGTGTTGCCCATGACGCTGGAGATGGAGGAGAAGACGCAGAAGAAGTCCAGGGGCAGCTCGGCGGTGTACCGGTCGAGGTTCAGCGTGCCCTGCACCTTCGGGGCGAGCACCGCCTGCGCGTCCTCGGCCGACTTGTTCTGCACCAGGGCGTCCCTGATGACGCCGGCGCTGTGGATGACTCCGTCGAGGCCGCCGAAGCGTTCGCGGATCGTCTCGATGAGTTCCCGGGTCCGCGGCGCGGAGACGATGTCCGCCTGCTCGTAGTGCAGCCCCGGCGAGGCGTCGATCCACTGCCGCTGACCGGCGTCCGGCGCGGAGCGGCCGACGGCGATCACCGTGGCCCGGTACCGCTCGGTCAGGAGGTCGGCGATGGCCCGGCCGACCTTGCCCAGGCCGCCGGTGAGCAGGTACGTCCCCCCGGTGCGCAGCCGGACGCCGTCGGCGAGACCGAGTTCCGCCAGCTCGCGCCTCTGGCGGGTTCCGTCCGCCCATCTGACCTCGGTGAGGGGTTCACGGGCGGCACACAGCTCGTCCAGCAGGGGTCCCCAGCCGTCGGCGAGCACGTCACCGGCACCGCTGCGACGTGCCTGCACGGTGCGGACGTGCGGGTTCTCCTCCGCCAGTCCGTGCAGGAAGCCGGCCCCGGCACGCGCCTCGGCCGGGTCGGCCTCGCGGGTCGCACCGAGGACCGTGGACGGCGTACGGCAGCCCTGCAGGGCCTTGGCGAAGGACAGCTGCGAGGCCACCGATGCCTCGCGCCTGAGATCCACCCAGTACAGGTGCTCCAGGCCCAGTTCGCCGGTGAGGTGGTCCAGGGCGCGCCGGGCGGCGGTGTCGTCGCCGTCGGGCAGCTCGATCCGGTCCGCCCCGACGACCAGCTCGTCACCGGGCATCACCCGGATCAGCCGGGTCCCCTCGGGCGGGTCGGGAAGCCGCCGCTGCCGGCCGCGGTCGGTGAGGACGAGGACGTACGGCACGGTGGCGTCGGCGGGGTCGTCCGCCGGGCGCGGGTGCCACACCGGAGTGAGCAGCAGGGCGGCGGCGTCGCCGACCGTGCCGGGGGCCGGTGCGGCCGGGGCCGTGCGGGCGGACGGGCGGTTCGCGTGGTCGAGCGTGTCGGCCACGTACCGCTCGCGGGCGAAGGGGTAGAGCGGGGCGTCCACCAGCATGCGCAGCGGGAACAGCCGCGTGAAGTCGGGGCTCTCGCCGTCGAGGTAGGCCGACGCCGCCGTGGCCCAGGGGTCGGGGTCGCCGGCCGCCGGGGCGGCCGGGGAGGTCGGGGAGGTCGCGTCCGCGCTCTGCAGCAGGCCGGCCAGCTGTCGCACGCTCGTCGCCCAGTAGCCGCGCCGGACCCGGAAGTGCTGCCTGGCGCAGGACAGGGTGTAGCTCAGCCCGTACAGGTACGACGCCGTGTCGGGCGCGTCGCCGAGCGCGGCGAGCAGCTCGTCCGCGCGCCGGCGTACGGCGGCTTCGTCGCGCCCCGAGAGCGGGATGAAGTAGCGCGGGAACTCGGGGACGGGGCCGCTCTCGCGGGGTGCCACGAACTCCTGGATGATCGCGTGCCCGTTGGCGCCGCCGGCGCCGAAGGAGCTGAGTCCGGCGAAGCGCGTGGGACCGCTGCCCTTGGGCCAGGGCAGGGTCTCCTTGACCAGCGCGAACCGCGAGTCCTGAAGGTGCAGGTCGGGGTTTTCGAGTTCGCAGTGCAGGGTGGGGGCCAGGGTGCGGTGGGCGAGCTGTTTGACGACCTTGACGAGTCCGGCGAGTGCCGCGGCGGACTCCAGGTGCCCGATGTTGCTCTTGACCGAGCCCAGGTAGGCACGGCCCTGTTCGGCTCCGCCGTAGGCCTGCCGCAGCGCGCGCGCCTCGATCGGGTCGCCGAGCCGGGTGCCCGTACCGTGCGCCTCCACGTAGGTCACCGCGCCCGGTTCGATCTCCGCCGCGGCCAGGGCCGAGGTGATCACGCGGTGCTGCGCGCGCTCGGAGGGCACGGTGAAGCCGGCGGTGCGGCCACCGGAGTTGACCGCCGTGGCCCGGATGACGGCGTGCACCCGGTCCCCGTCCCGCAGCGCCTCGGACAGCGGCTTGAGGACGACGGCGGCGGTTCCCTCACCGGGGACGTAGCCGTCCGCCTCCACGCCGAAGGCCTGGCAGTGGCCGGTGGGGCTGAGGAACTTGCCCTCGGACAGCAGGCGGTACTTCCCCGGGTGCGTCATGAGGTTCACGCCGCCGGCCACGGCCAGCGCGCAGTCCCCGGCGCGGATGCTGCGGACGGCGAGGTGCAGGGCGGTGAGCCCGCCGGAGCACATGGTGTCCAGGGCGACGCTGGGACCGTGCAGGTCGAACGCGTAGGAGACCCGGTTGGCGATGGCGGCGAACGAACTGCCGATCACCCGGTCGGGGGCGGTGAGGTCCTGGTAGTGGCCGAACATGGCTGCCACGAAGACGCCGACGTCGTCGGTCGGCCGGGCGAAGTGCCCGGAGTCCTCCAGGGCGTGGTAGACGGACTGCAGGAAGCGGCGCTCCTGCGGGTCCATGAACCGTGCCTCCAGGGGCGCGATGTTGAAGAAGACGGGGTCGAAGTCCAGGGCGTGGTCGAGGAATCCGCCGTGGCGGCCGTAGGAGGTGCCCGGCTCGTCCGGCGCGAAGGAGTGGTTCTCGCGCCAGTCCCAGCGGTCGCCGGGGATCACGCGTACCGCGTCGTCGCCCCTGAGCAGCGCCTGCCAGAACGCCTCGGTGTCGGCGCCGCCGGGGAACTCCGCGGCCATCCCGATGATGGCGATGTCGTCGGGGCGGTAGGCGTCCGGCGCCGGGGCGTCCTCGCGGGGGGCTGCCGCGGAGGGGGACTCCCGCCACTCCTGCGCGAGTTGGCGCGGCGTTGCGGCTGCGGTGGGGACCGTCGGGGCCGGCGGGGCCGCCTCGGTCGTGGGAGCGGGGGCCGCGGCGGACTCCGGTGCCGGCTGCGGCTCACGGGCGAGGAAGGTCTCCAGCTCCGCGGCGAAGTTCTCGATCAGGTACGCGCAGAGCGCGGAGACCGTCGGGTACTCGAAGAGGACGGCGCGGCTCAGCCGGGAGGAGCCGGCGATGTCGAGGCAGCCCTCGATGTCCCTGCTGATGCGGATGCTGGCGATGCTGTCCAGCCCCTGGTCCAGCAGGTTCTCGTCGTCACGCAGATGCCGCAGGCCGCTGTGGCGGATCATGAGTTCCCGCAGCCACCGTGTCGTCCCGGCGAGCAGGTCGGGGGCGGGGGACGCGGCTCCGGCGGGTGCGTCGGCGCCCGGCGACACGGACGGCGACTCGGACGGGGGTGCGGACGGCGGTGCGGCGTCGGTGGCAAGGCGCACCTGTCCGTCGTAGACGACCAGGTGACGTGTCCCGGTGGCCAGGGCCGACATCAGCGCGTCGCAGGCCTGTTCGGGGTCCATAGCCCGCAGCCCGGAGCCGTCGTCCGGCATCTGCATGCCGTCGGTGTCCCACAGCCCCCAGTTGATGCTGTACCAGTCGGACCGGTGCTCGGACAGCCGGTCGAGGAACGCGTTGGCCGCGCCGTAGGCCGCCTGGCCCACATTTCCCGTGACGCTCGTCAGCGAGCTGAAGTGCACCACCATGCCGGGCCGGTGCGGACCGCTCAGGGACGCCAGGTTGAGGCCGGTGGCCACCTTCGGCCGCAGCACGGTCTCCAGGCGGTCGGGGGTCAGGTTGTACAGCAGGCAGTCGTCCAGCACTCCGGCGAGGTTGAACACCGCCTTCACCGGCCCGAACCGGTCGTGGATGTAGCGCAGCGCGCCGTCGAGCGCCTCGCGGTCGTGGGCCGGGGCGCCGAGGTAGCTCCGTACGCCTGCTTCCTTCAGCGCGGCCTGCGCCTGCGGGCCGGGCGTGCCGCGTCCGAGGACGAACACCTGGGCACCGTGGTGCCGGCTCAGGTAACGGCACAGATGACGTCCGACGCCCCCGGCGCCGCCGATGACCACGACGGGATCGCCGTCGCGGAACACCTCGCGCGAAGGCACGCCGGCCGGCGGTCGCGGCGCGTGCTCGAGGCGCGCGATCCGCTCGCCCTCGGCCCGCAGCACCGCCCCCGGGTGGCGGGCACCGGCCGCGATCCAGCCACGCAGCCGCTCGGGGGTGACCGGGTCGCTCCACTCGACGGCGGTGTGCAGGAGCGGGCACTCCAGCGCGGCCGTGCGGGCCATGCCGTCGAGCAACGAGGGCAGCACCTCGGCCGTACGGGACAGTGTGACGAGGTGGACGCGGCGCCCCGACTCGCGCACGGCCTGCAGCAGGGCCAGCGCGGCGCGGGCGAACCGGATCGCCGGGCCGTACTGCGGTGTCCCGCCGGACGGCCCGTCGCCCCATGCCACCACCAGGGTGGTGCAGTGGGCGGCGAGCCGTCGCAGTTCCTGCCCGAGCCGTTCCTCGCTCTCCGTGGCGGGGTCGCCGTACCAGCACTCGGCGCCGATGGAGCGGGCCGCCGACGCGACGTCCTCCCGGTCGGTGACCACCACAGTGGCTCCGGCCTGCTCGCCGCGTACGTCCGAGACGGCGGGGGCGCCGATGTCCGTGTACCGAGGCGCTAGCGATTCCATGGGTCATCCCCGTTTGAGAAAGTGATGGTGCCGACCGGGCGGTTGGTGCTCATACGCCCATGAACTCCTTGATGCCGCGGAACTGCCCGAGGGCCGGTGTGTCGTCCGGGAAGGGGTACGCGGCGCCCAGCCGGTCCGCGATCACCATGCCGGAGACGATCGCCCCCTCGTGCCCGGTGACGCTGGTGTCGGTGCCACAGAACCAGAGGTTGTTCAGGCCCTGGATCCGGCTGAGCTGCTTCTTGCGGCCCACGTCCACCGGCCGGAGCTGGGGAAGCTTCCACTTGCGGCGGACGATGACCCGCTCGGGGTCGACGTCCTCCTGCGGATCGAAGGTGATCAGGATGGGCGACTGGACGTTCCGGTAGGGGTGGAGCACATTGCAGTTGCGGGTGAGGCTGCCCATCTGCTCCTCGGCGCGGGCGAGTTCGAACCCGGCCGGCATCCGGAACTGGCAGTAGGCCTCGCCGCCCACCGGGCTGAGCCAGCTCTCGTCCTGGTGCAGCACGCTCTCGACCGGCACGTACGCGAAGTCCCCGAGCAGTTCCCGGTACTGCGGGTCGGACGTGCGCAGCATGCCCAGCGTCACGTCCGCGTGCGTGGCGAACACGACCTGGTCGAACTGGTGCTCCTGCCCGCCGGCCACCACCGTCACCCCGGACTGCGCCGGTACGACGGCTTCGACGGGCGTGTTCAGCCGGACGCGGTCGCCCAGCTCGCTCTCGATCCTGGCCAGGTAGCCGTGGATGCCGCCCTGCGCCTTGCGCCAGTACCCGGCGGAGAAGAAGGAGAGCAGGTTCATGCTGAACGACAGCGCGACATACATCAGGTTGTAGTCCAGGGACGGCGCGTGGCAGCCCGAGTAGATGCTCAGGATGGGGTTCATCGCCTGGTACTTGAAGCTCTTGGAGTACCCGTTCTTGTCCAGGTACTCGCCGATGCTCATCTGCTTGTAGGAGTCGTCGCCCGAGGTGGGCAGCTGGTTCATCTCCTGGTGGAACCGGTCGAACTCCTCGTGCAGCTCCTCGCGGAGCCCGCCGAGGAAGTTGAGGTTGTTCCACGACTGCTGCTCGCCGGGGAAGTCCACGTGCACGGAGGACGGGGCGACGTAGGTGCCGATGCCGAAGTCGGTCAGCAGCCGGAACAGGTTCGGGGAGAGCTTCTCGTTGAAGTGCTCCACACCCATGTCCACGTGGAGGGTGCCCTGGTCGGTCTCGATCGGGTGGCTGTAGGCGTGCCCGCCCAGGTACTCGCCCGCCTCGAAGAGCGTGACGTCGTGCTTTCGGGCCAGCAGCCAGGCCGCGACGGAGCCGGACCCGCCGCCACCGATAACGGCGATCCTGCTGTTTGCTGTTTCCACGGTCATCACTTCCTGGGCTCGGCCTGCGGCGAGGATTCGTCGCCGAGGATCTTTGCGCTCAATTTGGTCAGCACCCGGCCGGGACCGATCTCGTCGAAGGTCTTGTGTCCCGTACGGGCCAGATGGGTCACGGTCTGCCACCACCGCACCGGCTTCACGAGCTGGAAGACCATCTCCTCCAGCAGGTGCTGGGCGCCCAGCGTCCGGCCGCTCGTCGTGGAGACGACGGTCTTGGTGGGCGGCGCGAACTCCCGGTCCCGAAGGAACCGCGCGAACTCGCGCCGGGCAGGCTCCATGTGGCGGGAGTGGAAGGCCCCGCCGACCGCCAGCCACACACAGCGGTGGCCGATCTCCTCCAGTCGCGGCACCAGCTCCTCCAAGCGCGGTTTCGCCGCACTGACGACGACCTGGTCCGGGCTGTTGTAGTTGGCGACGTCCACGTCGAAGAACTCCAGCTGGACGAGGTGTTCGTCGATGTCGTTCGCCCGCGGTCCGAGGACCGCGACCATCGCTCCGCCCCGCGCCTCCTGCATGAGGGCCCCGCGCTTGGAGACGATCTCCAGGCCCTCGAAGAGGTCGAAGACGTCGGCCGCGAAGAGCGCCGGATACAGCCCCAGGCTGTGGCCCGTGACGCAGCGCGCCTGCTCGTCGCCGTGCTGCTCGGCGTACGCCAGGTACATCAGGCAGCTGACGAAATAGACCGCCTCCTGTGTGTAGGAGGTCTCGTTGAGCAGTCCGTGCGGATCCTTCAGGCACAGCTCGCGCAGCGAGTGGCCGACGATCTCTTCGGCCCTGTCGCACAGCCGCGGATAGGCGTCGAACACCTCCTTGCCCATGCCCAGGCGCTGTGAGCCCTGCCCGGGGAACATCACGACATCGCCGGCCATCACCGCCCCCTGTCAGTTCAGCTCGAAGACGGTGAACGGCGCGGAGGCCGTGGCCGGCTGCCGGGCCGCCGGGCTGCTGCCGTCGATCGCCACGGACACCGTTTCCTCCAGGGCGACGAGGACGTCTCCGTGCTCGTCGGTGAAGAAGAAGTCGTAGGTGCGGGTCCGCTGGGAGGAGCCGCCCGGCCGGGCCACGCAGTGGCAGTAGACCGCCTCGTCCCGCGGAGCCCGGACCACGGTCAGCCGTCCCAGGTGGTAGGGGACGAACACGGGCCCGCCCGGTGCCTCCTCGGCTGCGAGCAGGATGGACAGCTGCATTCCGCAGTCCAGCAGCGCGGGCGACAAGCCGTAGCCCCAGTCGCGGTCCACCTGGATGAAGGCCCGTACGCTGCCCGGTCCGACCTCGGCCCAGCGCACGCCGCGCAGCGGTTCGCCGTAGTCGTAGCCGAGCCGCCGGAAGGCGTCGTAGATCTCCGGCCCGTGCTGCCTGCGCGTGGCGGCGGGCAGCTCGGGCGGGCCGCCGACCGGTGCGGGCGCCCACACCTCGGCCGTGCAGTGCACGTCGCCGGAGGTGCGGTCGACGAGCGACAGCTCGCCGCCGCGCTCCCGGACCTCGACGGCCTCGGGGTCGGTGATCCTCTTCTGCCAGAGCACGTTGCCGAGGGCGCGGCCCTCGGCCCGTCCGGCGAGGGCGGCGAGCGTCCAGGCCGCCGGCGCCATGGTCACGCCGTCGATCCGGTGGGCGGACACCAGCGTGGACAGCGAGCGGAAGCCCGATTCCGCGGAGTCGACCCAGTGGCGGTGGCGCAGGAACGGGTAGGCGGGCAGTTCGAGGGGCGTGGTCCTTCGGTAGTAGCCGTCCCAGTCCGGGGAGCCGCCCGACTCGTACAGGGCCGCGACGTCCTGGGCCGTGCGGGCGGACAGCTCCTGCACCTCCCGCACCGCCGTGGTCCGGGGAGCGGGGCGGCGGTGCAGGTCCTGCTCGAGGCCGCGGACCAGCTCGTCCTGGTCGCGGCAGACGATCGCGACGCGGTGGGCGAAGCTGTCGCGGCAGCACGCGAGCGTGTAGGCGAGGGCGTCCATGTCCACCCGGCGCCCGCCCAGCCACTGCCGCAGCTCGTCCATGGCCGACTGCAGCCCGGCGGCGCTGTGGTGGGAGAGCGGGATGACGTAGCAGTCGCGCTGCGCGGTGGTGGGCGCCGTGGTCCCGGTGGGCTCGGGCACTCCGCGCAGCACCACGTGCGCGTTGGCTCCGCCCGCGCCGAAGGAACTCACGGCGGAGACCAGGGGAAGGTCCGCGGGCCAGCTCTCGGCCTGCGTGTTGAGCTTGAACGGGCTGGCCTCGAAGTCCAGGTGCGGGTTGGTGCGTTCCGCGTGCAGCGAGGGCACCAGGGCGCCGTGGCGCATCTGGAGCACGGCCTTGAGCACTCCGCTGAGGCCGGCCGCCGACTCCAGGTGGCCGATGTTGGACTTCACCGAGCCCAGCCGGATGCGTTGGGTGCCGGCCGCCGCGTATGCCTTGGTCAGGGCCCGCAGTTCGAGGGGGTCGCCCAGCGCGGTGCCGGTGCCGTGGGCCTCGACGTAGCCCACCTCCTCGGGGGAGGTGTGCGCCGCCGCGAGGGCCTTGGTGACGAGCGCGTACTGGGCCTCGGGGTTGGGTGCGGTGTAACCGTTGGCCCGGCCGCCCGCGTTGACCGCGGAGCCGCTGATGACCGCGTAGACGCGGTCCCCGTCGCGCAGGGCGTCCTCGGCGGGCCTGAGCACCAGGCTGATGACGCCCTCGCCGTCCACGAAGCCGTCGGCTCCGGCGCCGAAGGGCCGGCACTGACCGGTGCGCGAGAGCATCTCCATGCCGCACAGGAGCTGGTACTGGCGGGGGTGGGTGATGAGGTTGACGCCGCTGACGACGGCGCGGTCGCACTCGCCCGTGCGCAGCGACTGGCAGGCGAGGTGCAGCGCGGTCAGGGACGCCGAGCAGGCGGTGTCGACGGCCATGCTGGGCCCGTGCCAGTCGAAGTGGTACGAGGCCCGGTTGGCCATCGACCAGAACGCGGAGGTGGGCGGCTGTGCACCGGGGTCGGTGGCCGTGTGCCACGCGTACCCGCCGTTCATGACGCCGACGAACACGCCCGTGTCGCTGCCGGCGAGCTTGGCGCGGCTGCATCCGGCGTCCAGGATCGCCAGGTAGGTCTGTTCCAGGACGAGGCGCTCCTGGGGGTCCATGCGCGCCGCGTCGTGGGGCGTGATGCTGAAAAGCGTGTGGTCGAAGGCGTCGATGTCGTCGATGAAGGCGCCGCGTTCGGTGTACGAGACGGGCTCGGGGCCGTCCGCGAGGCGTGCGGCGAAGCGCTCCGGTGGCACGGTGGACGTGCAGTCCAGACCTTCGAGCAGGTTGTCCCAGAACTGCTGGGGGTTCGACGCCTTGGGCAGCCGTGCGGCGATGCCGACGACGGCGATGTCACCGGGCCGCGGCACGACCTCGCGGGTGTGCCGGACGGTCTGCCCGGGCCGCTCCTGCCTCGCCGTACCCGGGGAGGAGGTGCGGGAGCGGTCGTCGTCGGCAGCGGCGGCGGGGGCCGGCTGCGCG
>NZ_KQ948257.1:0-4367 GCF_001514035.1 Streptomyces yokosukanensis
GCCATGATCCCGCCGCTGCTGACCGGCCTCGTCCGTACGCCCGCCCGCCGGGTCGCGGCCACCACCGCCACCGGCACGGACGGCGGAGCGGAGCTGCGCGAGCGCCTCACCGGTCTCGCACCCGCCGCGCGGGACGAAGCGCTGCTGGAGCTGGTCTGCTCGTACGTCGCCGGAGTCCTCGGCTTCGCCGGACCCGAAGCGGTCGACCCCGCAAGGTCGTTCAACGAGGTCGGCTTCGACTCGCTGACCGCCGTCGAGCTGCGCAACCGGCTCGGTGCCGCCACCGGCGTCCGGCTCCCCGCCACGCTCGTCTTCGACTACCCGACGCCGACGGCGCTCGTGGAGTACCTGCGGGACGAGCTGTGGCAGGACGGCGCGGCAGCCGTACCGCCGCTCCTCGCCGAGCTGGACCGGCTGGAGAAGACCCTCGTCACGTCGTCGCCCGACGACGCGGGCCGCGACCGCATCACCGAACGCCTCCAGGCCCTGCTGGCCGCCTGGAGCGAGGCCGGTGCCCCGGCCACCGGTTCCGACGGAGCCGGCGTCGCCGAGGCCCTGGAGAGCGCGACCGACGACGACCTCTTCGGCTTCATCGGCAAGGAGTTCGGCATCTCATGACCCGGCAGCTCCGCCCCGCCCCTTCCCACCACTCTGACTGTCCGGCTTCTGCACGAGGGATGCACGCATGAACGAGGAAAAGCTCCGGTACTTCCTGAAGCGGGTGACGGCCGATCTCCACGAGACGCGCCGCCGGCTCCAGGAGGTCGAGTCGGAGGAGCAGGAGCCGATCGCGATCATCGGGATGAGCTGCCGTTACCCGGGGGACGTCGAGTCCCCCGAGGACCTGTGGCGGCTGGTCTCCGGAGAGACCGACGCCGTCTCCCCCTTCCCGACCGACCGGGGCTGGGACACGGGCCGCCTCTTCGACGAGGACCCCGACGGGCGGGGCACGAGCTACGTGCAGGAGGGCGGCTTCCTGCACTCGGCCAACCGGTTCGAGCCCGAGTTCTTCGGGATCTCGCCCCGTGAAGCCCTGGCGATGGACCCGCAGCAGCGGCTCCTGCTGGAGACCTCGTGGGAGGCCTTCGAGCGGGCGGGCATCGACCCGACGTCCATGCGCGGCAGCCGGACCGGCGTCTTCACCGGCGTCATGTACCACGACTACGCGTCCCGCCTGCGGGCCGTACCGCCGGAGGTCGAGGGCTACCTCGGCACCGGCGCCTCCAGCAGCATCGCCTCCGGCCGAGTCTCGTACACCTTCGGCCTGGAGGGCCCGGCGCTCACCGTCGACACGGCCTGCTCGTCCTCCCTCGTCACCCTGCACCTCGCCATGCAGGCCCTGCGCAAGGGCGAGTGCTCGCTCGCCCTCGCCGGCGGCGTGACGGTCATGCCGACCCCCGGCACCTTCACCGAGTTCAGCCGGCAGCGCGGCCTGTCCTTCGACGGGCGCTGCAAGTCCTTCGCGGACGCCGCGGACGGCACCGGTTGGGGCGAGGGCGCGGGCATGCTCCTCGTGGAGCGCCTCTCGGACGCCCGCCGCAACGGTCACCGGGTGCTGGCCGTGGTCCGCGGCTCCGCCGTCAACCAGGACGGCGCGAGCAACGGCCTGACCGCGCCGAACGGCCCCTCCCAGCAGCGGGTCATCCGCCAGGCCCTGGCCGACGCCCGGCTCACCGCCGCCGAGGTCGACGTGGTCGAGGCGCACGGCACCGGCACCACCCTGGGCGACCCGATCGAAGCCCAGGCCCTGCTGGCCACGTACGGCCGGGAGCACACGGAGGACCGGCCGCTCTGGCTCGGCTCCATCAAGTCGAACATCGGGCACACGCAGGCCGCCGCCGGTGTCGCGGGCGTCATCAAGATGGTGATGGCGATCCGGCACGGGCGGATCCCGAAGACACTGCACGTGGACCAGCCGTCGACCAAGGTCGACTGGTCCGCGGGCGCGGTGTCGCTGCTGCGCGAGACCGTGGACTGGCCGGAGACCGGCCGCCCGCGCCGCGCCGCCGTGTCGTCCTTCGGCATCAGCGGCACCAACGCGCACACCATCATCGAACAGGCCCCCGCCGCCGCGCCGGCCGAGCCCGCCGACGCCGCCGAACCCGCCGAGGCCACTGAGTCCGGCGAGGCCGAGTCCGGCGAGACCGCCGCGCCGCGCCGAGCCGTCGTACCCCCCGTCGTGGCCTGGCCTCTCTCGGCCCGTACGGAAGAGTCCCTACAGGCTCAGGCGGAGCGCCTGCTCACGCACCTGCGGGCCCACCCCGACCAGCGTGCCGAAGACATCAGCCGCACCCTGGCCACCGGCCGCGCCGCCCTCGAACACCGCGCCGTCGTCCTGGCCGGCGACCACAGCGATGCCCTGGCCGACCTCGCGGCACTGGCGTCCGACGACACCGCCTCGACGCGGATCGTCCGGGGCGAGGCCGGAGCCCGGGGCAAGCAGGCCTTCCTGTTCACGGGCCAGGGCAGCCAGCGTCTCGGGATGGGGCGTGAGTTGTGCGAGGCCTTCCCGGTGTTCGAGGAGGCGCTGGACGCGGTGTGTGCGGGGATGTCGCTCGAACTGCCGCTGAAGGAGGTGCTGTTCGGGGCGGATGCGGAGCTGCTGGACCGGACCGAGTATGCGCAGCCGGCGCTGTTCGCGGTCGAGGTGGCGCTGTTCCGGCTGCTGGAGTCGTGGGGCGTGCGGCCGGACTTCCTGGCCGGTCACTCCGTCGGTGAGATAGCGGCCGCGCATGTGGCGGGTGTCCTGTCGCTGGAGGACGCGTGCACGCTGGTGGCCGCGCGTGGCCGTCTGATGCAGGCGCTGCCGTCGGGTGGCGTGATGATCGCGCTCCAGGCGTCGGAGGACGAGGTCCTGCCGTTGCTGACCGGGCGGGTGAGTATCGCTGCCGTCAACGGGCCGCGGTCGGTGGTCGTCGCGGGTGACGAGGACGCGGCGCTGGCCGTGGTGGAGGCCTTCGGGGACCGCAAGAGCAAGCGGCTGACGGTCAGTCATGCCTTTCACTCCCCGCACATGGACGGGATGCTCGACGCCTTCCGTGCGGTGGCGGAGGGGCTCACGTACGAGACCCCGCGGATCCCGGTGGTGTCGAACCTGACTGGTGCGCTGGTCTCCGAGGAGATGGGCGAGGCCGACTTCTGGGTGCGGCATGTTCGTGAGGGCGTCCGCTTCCTCGATGGTGTCCGGGCCCTGGAGGCCGCGGGCGTGACGACGTACCTCGAACTCGGTCCCGACGGCGTCCTGTCGGCCCTCGCGCAGGACTGTGCAGCGGGCGAGGGCGCTGCCTTCGCCCCCGCCCTCCGCAAGGACCGCCCCGAGGCCGAGACCGTCACCGCGGCCCTCGCCCTCGCCCACGTCCGGGGCATTGCCGTCGACTGGCACGCGTACCACTCCGGTACCGGAGCCGAGAGCGTCGACCTGCCGACGTACGCCTTCCAGCGCGAGCACTACTGGCTCGACACCGGCACCCTCAGCGCGGACGTCACCACCGTGGGTCTCCGCTCCGCCGACCACCCGCTGCTCGGCGCCTCGGTGACCCTGGCCGACGCCGACGGTCTCCTCCTCACCGGTCGCCTGTCGGCGGCCACCCACCCCTGGCTCGCGGACCACACGGTCATGGGCTCGGTTCTCCTGCCCGGCACAGCCTTCGTCGAGCTGGCGCTGCGGGCCGGCGAGCAGCTCGGCTGCGACCTCGTCGACGACCTGACGCTGGCCGCACCGCTGGTCCTCCCCGAGGACGGCGGCATCGAGCTCCAGATCACGGTCGCGGCACCCGACGCCACGGGCCGTCGCTCCGTGGTCTTCCACTCCCGCGACGACCGAGCGGCGGCCGACGAGCCCTGGATACGGAACGCGACTGCGGTCCTGGCCGAGGACGAGACCGAGCCGCAGACCTTCGACCTCGCGGCCTGGCCGCCGGCCGGCGCGGAGCCCGTCCCCGTGGACGGCCTGTACGGCGTGCTCGCGGACTCCGGCTTCGGTTACGGACCGGCGTTCCAGGGTCTGCGGGCCGCCTGGCGCCGGGGCGAGGAGGTCTTCGCAGAGGTCGCCCTCGCGGGCGAGACCGCCCCGGAGGCCACCTGGTTCACGATCCACCCGGCCCTGCTGGACTCCGTGCTGCACGCCATCAACCTCGGCTCGCTGGTGGAGGACAACGGCCAGGGGCGGCTGCCGTTCTCCTGGTCCGGCGTGTCCGTCCGCTCCACGGGTGCGGACGCCCTGCGGGTACGGCTCTCCCGCGTCGGCCGGGACTCGGTGCGGCTGGACATCGCCGACGCGACCGGTGCGCCGGTCGCCACGGTGGACAGCCTGGCCCTGCGGGCCTTCTCGCCCGAGCAGCTCGGGCAGCGCGCAGGTGCGCACGATG
>NZ_KQ948257.1:4934-5448 GCF_001514035.1 Streptomyces yokosukanensis
CCCTGTTCCGGGTGGAGTGGACGGCGGTGGCTGCGGCCGGGTCGTTCGACGACTGGCTGTTGCTGGGTGAGGGTGCGCAGGTGTTCGCGGACCTTGCCGGGCTGGGAGTTGCGGTTGTCGAGGGTGGTGAGGTTCCGGCGGCGCTGGTGGTGCCGTGTACGGAGGTGGCCGAGGGTGATGTGGCTGCTGGGGTGCATGAGTCCACCGGCCGGGTGCTGGGGCTGTTGAAGGAGTGGCTGGCGGACGAGCGGTTCGCTCAGTCGCGTCTGGTGTTCTTGACCCGGGGTGCGGTCGCGGCCCGCTCCGGGGAGGGTGTGTCGGATCTGGTGCACGCCGCTGTGCGGGGTCTGGTGCGTTCGGCGCAGTCGGAGAATCCGGGCCGGATCGTGCTGGTCGATGTCGACGTCGACGGTGATGTGCGCGAGGGTGTCTCGGCCGCGCTGGCTTCGGGTGAGTCCGAGGTTGCGGTGCGGGAGGGTGTGGTGCTGGTGCCGCGTCTGGCTCGGGCCGCTGT
>NZ_KQ948257.1:6121-11098 GCF_001514035.1 Streptomyces yokosukanensis
CGGTGTCCTCGATGACGGTGTGGTCGGTTCGTTGTCGGCTGAGCGGTTGTCGGCGGTGCTGCGTCCGAAGGTGGATGCGGGGTGGAATCTGCACGAGTTGACCCGTGAGTTGGACCTCTCCGCGTTCGTGCTGTTCTCTTCTGCTGCTGGTGTCTTCGGTGGTGCGGGGCAGGCCAACTACGCTGCCGCCAACACCTTCCTGGATGCTTTGGCGGCTCACCGCAGGGCCCAGGGCTTGGCGGCGACCTCGCTGGCCTGGGGCCTGTGGACCGGCGTCGGCGGCATGGGCGGCACCCTCGCCGAGGGCGACCGGGACCGCATCAACCGCGGAGGCATCCGCGCGCTGACCCCGGAGACCGGGCTCGCCCTGTTCGACGCGGCCGGCCGCACCGCCGACCCCGTGCTCCTGCCCCTCCCGCTCGACCTGGCCGCCCTGCGTGCCCAGGCCCGCAGCGGTATGGTGCCCGACCTGCTGCGCGGCCTGGTCCGCGTCCCGGTCCGCCGGGCGGCGGGCCAGGGCAGCTCCGCGGACGCCTCCGCCCTCCGTGCGCGGCTCTCGGCGCTCCCTGCCGACGAGCGTGAGGCGGCCCTGCTGGGCACCGTCCGCGCCGAGGTGGCCGCCGTACTGGGCCACGCCTCCACGGACGAGGTCCCGGCAGACCGGGCCTTCAAGGAGCTGGGCTTCGACTCCCTCACCTCCGTCGAGCTGCGCAACCGCCTCGGCGCCGCCACCGGTGAGCGGCTCCCCGCCACCCTCGTCTTCGACTACCCGACGCCGAACGCCCTCGCCGCGTACCTGCGGACCGAGGTCCTCGGCCTCTCGCTGGAGGAGGGGGCGGCCGACGCGGCCGGGCACGGCTCCGCGCTCGCGACCGTCGTCCACGGCGACGACCCGATCGTCATCGTCGGCATGAGCTGCCGCTACCCCGGCGGGGTCGAGACCCCCGAGGACCTGTGGCGCCTCGTGGCCGGCGGCGTCGACGCCATCTCGGAGTTCCCGCAGGGCCGCGGCTGGGACCTGGATTCGCTCTACGACCCGGACCCGGACGGGAAGGGCACCAGCTACACCCGCTCTGGCGGCTTCCTGCACGACGCGGGCCGCTTCGACCCCGCCTTCTTCGGGATCTCCCCGCGCGAGGCCGTGGCGATGGACCCGCAGCAGCGACTGCTGCTGGAGACCTCCTGGGAGGCCTTCGAGCGGGCCGGCATCGACCCGGCGACCATGCGGGGCAGCCGTACCGGCGTCTTCGCGGGCATCATGTACCACGACTACGCGACCCGGATCACCTCCGTCCCGGACGGCGTCGAGGGCTACCTGGGCACCGGCAACTCCGGCAGCATCGCCTCCGGCCGCGTCTCGTACGCCTTCGGACTGGAAGGCCCCGCGGTCACCGTCGACACGGCCTGCTCCTCGTCGCTCGTCGCGTTGCACTGGGCCATCCAGGCACTGCGGGGCGGTGAATGCGACATGGCGCTGGCCGGTGGTGTCACGGTCATGTCGACGCCGGGCACCTTCACCGAGTTCAGCCGCCAGCGCGGTCTGGCCGCCGACGGCCGCATCAAGTCCTTCGCCGCTGCCGCCGACGGCACCAGCTGGGCCGAGGGCGCGGGCATGCTCCTCGTGGAGCGGCTGTCCGACGCCCGCCGCAAGGGCCACCCGGTCCTGGCGGTGGTCCGCGGGTCGGCGATCAACCAGGACGGGGCGAGCAACGGCCTGACCGCGCCGAACGGGCCCTCGCAGCAGCGCGTCATCCGCCAGGCCCTGGCCTCCGGCGGGCTGAGCAGCGACCAGATCGACGTGGTCGAGGCGCACGGCACCGGTACGACCCTGGGCGACCCGATCGAGGCGCAGGCCCTGCTGGCCACCTACGGACGCGAGCGGGCCGCGGACGAGCCGCTGTGGCTGGGCTCGATCAAGTCGAACATGGGCCACACGCAGGCCGCGGCCGGTGTCGCCGGTGTGATCAAGATGATCATGGCGATGCGGCACGGCGTCCTGCCGAAGACCCTCCACGTCGACGAGCCGACCCCGCATGTGGACTGGGAGGACGGCGCCGTCACGCTGCTGACGGAATCCGTGCCGTGGCCCGAGACCGGCCGTCCGCGCCGGGCCGGTGTGTCCTCCTTCGGCATCAGCGGCACCAACGCGCACACGATCATCGAGCAGGCTCCCGACGAGGTGGCCCCGGCCGCCGGTTCGGGTGACGGGCTGCCGCCGGTCCTGCCGTACGTCCTGTCGGCGAAGTCGGCGGAGGCTCTGCGCGGTCAGGCGGCCCGCCTGCGTGCCCGCCTGGAGGACGCGGCCGAGCTGGAGGCCGCTGACGTGGCCTACTCGCTGGCGACGCGGCGCGCGGCCTTCGACCACCGCGCGGTGGTCGTGGCCGGCGACCGCGACGAGCTCCTGCGCGGTCTGGCCGCGGTCGCGGACGGCGACCTGGCGGCCGCCGGGGTCACGGGCGGCGTGGTCGGTGCGGCCGGGGCCGGGAAGCTGGCCTTCCTGTTCACCGGCCAGGGCAGCCAGCGGCTCGGCACGGGCCGTGAGCTGTACGACACCCACCCGGTGTTCGCGGCCGCACTGGACGCCGTGTGCGAGCGCTTCGACCTCGAAGTCCCGCTGAAGGAAGCCCTGTTCGGGACCGACGCGGACCTGCTGAACCAGACGGCGTACACCCAGCCCGCGCTCTTCGCGGTCGAGGTGGCCCTGTACCGGCTCGTCGAGAACTGGGGACTGCGGCCGGACCTCCTCTCCGGCCACTCCATCGGCGAGATAGCGGCCGCGCACATCGCCGGGGTGCTCTCGCTGGACGACGCCTGCGAACTCGTCGCCGCACGCGGCCGACTGATGCAGGAGCTGCCGACCGGCGGCGTGATGATCGCGGTCCAGGCGTCGGAGGACGAGGTCCTGCCGCTGCTGACCGACCGCGTGAGCATCGCCGCGGTCAACGGGCCGACCTCGGTCGTGATCGCGGGCGACGAGGACGCCGCGCTCGCGGTGGCGGCGTCGTTCGCCGACCGCAAGACCAAGCGGCTCACGGTCAGCCACGCCTTCCACTCGCCGCACATGGACGGCATGCTCGCCGACTTCCGCAAGGTCGCCGAGTCCCTGACGTACGCCACTCCGCGCATCCCGGTCGTGTCGAACCTGACCGGCGCCCCCGTCACCGACGAGATGGGCTCCGCCGACTTCTGGGTCCGCCACGTCCGCGAAGCCGTCCGCTTCCTCGACGGCGTCCGGGCCCTGGAGGCCGCGGGCGTGACGACGTACCTCGAACTCGGTCCCGACGGAGTGCTGTCGGCCATGGCCCAGGACTGCCTGACCCAGGACGGCGCCCGGTTCGCGCCCGTCCTGCGCTCGGGCCGCCCCGAGCCCGTCACCCTCCTGACCGCCCTCGCCGGGGCGCACGCCCACGGCGCTGCCGTGGACTGGGAGGCGTACTTCGCCCCGACCGGCGCCCACCCGACCGAGCTGCCGACCTACGCCTTCCAGCGCGACTGGTACTGGCTCGACTCCGCGGCCACCGCCCAGCACACCCCTGGCGACGCCGCCGGCTTCGGTCTGGGCGCGACGGACCACCCGCTGCTCGGTGCCGCCGTCGAACTCCCCGACTCGGACGGGTTCCTCTTCACCGGACGCCTCTCCTGCGCCACCCACCCCTGGCTCGCCGACCACACCGTCCTCGGCTCGGTCCTGCTGCCGGGCACGGCCTTCGTGGAACTGGCGGTCCGTGCGGGCGACCAGGTCGGCTGCGGTGTCCTGGAGGAGCTGACCCTTGAGGCCCCGCTCATCCTCCCCGAGCGCGGCGCGGTCCAGCTGAGGCTCTCCGTCGCCGGAGCCGACGACACCGGCCGACGCACCCTCTCGCTGTACTCCCGCGACGAGGACAGCCCGGCCGACGAGCCGTGGACCCGGCACGCCGCGGGTGTCCTCGCCCTCGGCGCCCCCGCCCCCGCGTCCGACCTCACGGCCTGGCCTCCGGCCGGAGCCGACGCGGTCGACCTCGACGGTCTGTACGAGGGCCTCGCCGCGGCCGGGTTCGACTACGGCCCCGCCTTCCAGGGCCTGCGCGCCGCCTGGCTGCACGGCGACGCGGTGTACGCCGAGGTCGCCCTGGACGAGGAGACCGCCCGGACGGCCGACTGGTTCGGCCTCCATCCGGCCCTGCTGGACGCCACCCTCCACGCGGCCGGACTCGGCGGACTCGTCGAGAACACCGGCCGGGGACGGCTCCCCTTCGCCTGGAGCGGCGTCCGCCTCCACGCGGCCGGAGCCGCCGCGCTCCGGGTCCGCCTGGCCCCGGCCGGGCACGACGCGGTCTCCCTCGAACTCGCCGACCAGGCGGGCGCACCGGTCGCCTCGGTGGAGTCGCTCGCCCTGCGTGCCGTCTCGCCCGAGCAGGTCGTCACGTCGTCGCGCGGCGGCCGCCTGGAGTCCTTGTTCCAGGTCGACTGGACGGCCCTGCCCCTGACCCCGGTGTCCGCGGCCGAACAGCGCCCCTGGGCCCTGCTCGCGGACGGCCACGCGGGACACGCCGGCCTGGACACCGTGGGCGTGCGCTACACGGCCCACGCCGCACTGGCCGCGGCCGCGGCCGGGGCCGCGGAGCTCGTGTGCGTCCCGCTGACGGAGCTGCCCGAGGGTGATGTGGCCGCTGCGGTGCACGAGTCCACCGGCCGGGTGCTGGGGCTGTTGAAGGAGTGGCTGGCGGACGAGCGGTTCGCTCAGTCGCGTCTGGTGTTCCTGACCCGGGGTGCGGTCGCGGCCCGCTCCGGGGAGGGTGTGTCGGACCTGGTTCACGCGCCGGTCTGGGGTCTGGTGCGTTCGGCGCAGTCGGAGAATCCGGGCCGGATCGTCCTGGCCGATCTGGACGGCTCGGACGCCTCCTACCGTGCACTGCCCGCTGTACTGGCTTCGGGTGAGTCCGAGGTTGCGGTGCGGGAGGGTGTGGTGCTGGTGCCGCGTCTGGCTCGGGCCGCTGC
>NZ_KQ948258.1 GCF_001514035.1 Streptomyces yokosukanensis
TACTGCAACGGTGTTTGCCGAGACGGATGGCCAGGGTGGTCGTTGGTGTGGTTATGGGTGGGGACCTTGCTGATGTCAGGTTGTGGGCGGGTGAGCTGGAAGCTGTGCATGAGCGGTTCGTGCATCGTTTCAGCAGGTCGGAGCCCCGGGAGTCGGCACTTGCCTATATGCGGGGCCTGATCGCTCCGCTGCAGCGGAAGAACGGCTGGACCCTGGCGGAGGAAGCCGGCCATGCGGGCCCGGACCGCATCCAGCGGATGCTGAACCGGATCGAGTGGGACGCCGATGAGGTGCTCGACGACGTGCGCCAGTACGTGGTCGACAACCTCGGCGACCCCGACGCCGTCCTGGTCGTGGACGACACAGGCTTTCTGAAGAAGGGGACGCGGTCGGCCGGGGTGCAGAGGCAGTACTCCGGCACCGCCGGACGCACGGAGAACTGTCAGGTCGGTGTCTTCCTCGCCTATGCAACCGACCGCGGGCGGACGCTGATCGACCGGCGTCTGTATCTGCCCGCGTCCTGGACCGATGACCGTGAAAGGTGCCGCCGGGCCGGCATCGGCGACGAGGTCGCCTTCGAGACGAAGGTGGCCATGGCCAAGGCGATGGTCCGCCGCGCCATCACGGACAAGATCCCGTTTCGGTGGGTGACCGCGGATGCCGCCTACGGCTTCTCCAAGGGCTGGCGCTCCGAGCTGGAGCGGGAGGACGTCTTCCACGTCATGGCCACCACCCGGCACGACACCGTGGTGACCCGCTGGGCGATCGACCATCCCGTCCACGACCTGTTCGACGGTCTTGCCCGGCAGAAGTGGAAGCGCCGATCCTGCGGCAGCGGGGCTCACGGCCTGCGGATCTATGACTGGGCCCGCGTCGAGGTACGCCCCTGGCACCGGCCCGACCGCCGCCACTGGGTTCTCGCCCGCCGCAGCGTCGCCCGCCCGCAGGAGATCTCCTACTACATCGCCTACTGCCCCGCCGGCACCCCGCTGGATGACCTGATCCGCATCGCGGGCAGCCGGTGGGCCATCGAGGAATGCTTCCAGAGCGCCAAGCAGGAGTGCGGCCTGGACGACTACCAGGTCCGCCGCTACCCCGGCTGGCACCGCCACATGACCCTCGCCATGGCCGCCCACGCCTGCCTGACCGTTCTACGAGCCCGCCAGCTGGACCCGGACAAAGCAGAAACGGATCCTCTCAGCTCATCCACCTCAGCCTTGCCGAAATACGACGGCTGATCACCCGCCTCACCGACCGCCGACCCACACCCGTCGAGCACATCCTGCACTGGTCCACCTGGCGCCGCCGACGACAACATCAAGCCCGCACCATCCACTACAAACGACGCGGACACAGCCCCTGAACTGGCCACCCGTCACGGCAAGCACCGTTGCAGTACTAGGTGTACGAAGTGAACCGGCCCGACCGCACGGCGCGCCGTCAGTTCGGAAAGTCGGATCCGATCGATGCGCAGGCTGCCGCGCGGGCCGTGCTCAACGGTCGCGCCCGGGCCCGAGCAAATCTGGAGACGGTCCGGTGCAGTGCGCCCGGATGTTGAAGCTCGCGAAGGACTCTGCGGTAAAGGCTCGCACCCAGGCCATTAACCAGCTCAAGGCCGTCCTGGTCATCGCGGACCCTGCCCTACGAGAACGACTCTTTCGCCTGGGCAACCGCGAGCTGCTCCGCACCTGCGCGAGCCTCACGGACGCCGTGGCCCAGGCCACCCACATCACGCTGAGCCTGCTGGCCCCACCGGGCAGATCGACGAGTTGAACCGGCGCCTGACCCGGCTCGTCGAACGCCACGCCCCGCAGCTATTGACACCGGTGGGCATCGGCCCAGACAGTGCCGTCACTCTCCTGCTCACCATTGGAGACAACCTCGAGCGGCTGAGTACCGAGGCGTCCTTCGCCGCATTGTGCGGAGTCAGCCCCATCGAATGCTCCTCAGGCCGGCGGACCTCGCGTCGGCTCAACCATGGCGGCAACCGGCAGGCCAACGCAGCCCTGCACCGCATTGTGTTCACCCGGCTGCGCTTCCATCCTCGCACCAAGGCGCACTACGAACGCCGCACCCAGGAAGGCAAGACCCGCGAGATCATCCGATGCCTCAAACGCTATGCCGCCCGAGAGGTCTTCAACCTGGTCAGGACGGTATCCGGCGTCCCCCCGTTATAGGGGCGTCCGTGACAGCGGGTGATACTGCGAAGCCCCGTCGGGGATCCATCACGACGGGGCTTCTGCAGGGAGCGAGCCACGAGGGAGTGGGGCGTCCCCGATGGGCACAACTGTCGACTCACCGCTCTCGAGCGTTCGTACCCCGTGATACGACGAAGCGGTGTCGGGGAGAGCACCCCGTCGGGGCTTCTGCGCCAATCGTGCTACGACGTGTCGCGGCCGGCGTGGGTACCGTTGTACTCAAGCACCCCGCTCTCGAGCACGAGAAGCAGGGACGCGGTGACGACACGTGTCGTACGGGCGGTGTACCGGTCCGAGGACGGTGGATCCGCGGCGACATCCTCGGCGAGGCGCGTCACGAGGTACTGCTCGGAGTTCTGGGCGAGCGGGTAGAGGTGAACCGCCGTGCTCAACGCGAGCGGCTGGCCACCCTGGCCGGCGATCGGCTCGATACGTTCCTCGACGGCCGCCGGCTCACAGCCGTACGCCCGGTCGACGGCCCCCGACCGAGCTGGGATCGGATCAGCGCGGAGCTGCTGGAGCAGACCTGAAGCCCGTATCTCGCATGGCGCTGGCGGGCCAGCCACAGAGATGCGCGAATAGCGGCGTCAGAGGGGCGCGCGGTCGTGACGCTCAAATGACGCTCCGGCCCGGGGCAGCCCGTTCCGGTTCCGGAGAAAGGCCCCCTCACCTGCGGTTTTCTCCAGCTGAAGAAACCGGACATGTTTCCGATGACGCATCATGTGGAGTGCGTCGCGATCCTCGAACCCGCCGCGAAGGGCTCCTGACCTGCGATTTTGTACGTGCGCATGATGCGCGGTGCGGGCGTTGGAGCTTGTGGCACGATCATGGTTGGGTCTTCTTGAGGCGTCTCCAGCAGGTGATGCTGCCCTGAGCGTCACCAACGGTCCGGAGGCCTGGCGCACTTGATGAGGTCCTGTGGTCAGGGGTGGCTGGGCGTGGTGGGGAAGGTGGCTGACGCCGCGAGGAAGGCGTCGTTCTCCGCGGGAGAGCCGATCGAGACGCGGACTCCCTCGCCCGCGAACGGCCGGATCGCCACTCCCGTCGCCGCGCAGTGGCGGGCGAACGCGAGGGCTTGGTCGCCGAGCTGGAGCCAGAGAAAGTTGGCGCTGCTGGAGGAGAGGCGCCAGCCCTGTTCGGTCAGGGCGTGGTGGACTCGCTCGCGTTCCTTGACCGTGGTCTCCACGCGGGCGATCAGGGCCTCCTCCGAGCGGAGAGCGGCGATCGCCGCGGCCTGCGCGACGCCGTTCACGCTGAAGGGGAGGAAGGCCTTGCGAAGGGCCTCGACCACGGTGGGGTGTCCGACCGCGAAGCCGATCCTGAGCCCGGCCAGGCCGTATGCCTTGGAGAAGGTGCGGAGGACCACCACGTTGGGGCGCCCGGGCCGGAGAGTGAGGCCGTCGGGGGCTTCGTCGTCGTGCACGTACTCGATGTAGGCCTCGTCGATGACCACCAGGCAATCGGCGGGGACCCGGTCGAGGAACGTCTCGATGTCGGATCGGGAAATCACCGTTCCCGTGGGGTTGTTGGGGTTGCAGATGAAGATGAGCCGCGTCCGGTCGGTGATCGCGGCGGCCATCGCGTCGAGGTCGTGAGCCTCGTCCTTGAGCGGGACCTCGACCGGCGTGGCACCGGAGAGTCTGGTCAAGATCGGGTAGGCCTCGAACGAGCGCCAGGCGTAGAGGACCTCCCCGCCGGGCTCCGCGACCGCCTCCAGAAGCATCTGGGAGACACCGACAGAGCCGCAGCCGACGGCGATGGTGTCCTCCGGCACGGCGAAGCGTGCGGATATCTCGGAGATCAGGTCCGTGCAGCTGTTGTCCGGGTAGCGGTTGATGCCCAGCGCTGCCTCGTGGATCGCCTGCACCACCGCGGGGATCGGCTCGTACGGGGATTCGTTGGCGGACAGTGGGAAGGTATGCCCCTCGGGTGAGCGTACGGACTCGCCCTGCTTGTAGCTCACGAGCCTGTCGAGCGCGGAACGGATGCGGGGCAACTGCTCGGCGGCGTCGGAAGCGGCGGAAGCGGGCGGCGCAGACATGCTTGTTCTCCTCTTTGAACTCTTGGGCCTGGGTTTCTTCTTCGCCTTCAGCACGCTCCCGCAGCGGCTGGAAAGGAAGCCGCTATTCCGTAGTGGATCGGCTGGGAACCAGGGAGACCGGTAGGCTGCTGTAGCCGCGGAGGAACGTCGAGTAGAGCGCCTTGGGATCACCCGTGAGCTCGATCCGGTCCACCCTGCTGATGAGGGTCTGGAGTACGGCAGTGATTTCGGCTCGCCCGAGGTATGACCCGAAGCAGAAGTGGGGTCCGAATCCGAAGCCCAGGTGCTTGTTGGGAGTCCTTGCCAGGTCAAAACTGTGCGGGTCCGAGAAGACGCTTTCGTCGCGGTTCGCGGAAGTGTTCCAGAGGATGACGTGGTCACCTTCGCGGATTGTCTGGCCGCCGATGGTGACTTCGGCCGTTGCGGTGCGACCGATGTGCATCGCCGGCGTCGTCCAGCGCACGATCTCCTCGACCGCGCTGGCTATCGAAACGCGGCCCTCCTTCAGAGCCAGCCACTGATCGGGGTGCTGGGAGAAGGCGAGCAGGGCGCCGACCATGGCCAGGCGACTGGTGTGGTCTCCCGCGAGGATGAACCCGTAGCAGTTGACGACCACTTCGTCATCGGTCATCGGCTCACCGTCGATCCGGCAGGTGGCCATCGCGCTGATCAAGTCGTCCTGCGGGTCTTCGCGGCGAGCCTCGATGATCTCCTGGCAATAGACGAGGAGTTCGTTGCGAGAGAGCCAGACGTCCTCTTCGGTCTGCCCCTCGTCGTCCGCGCTGACCGCCTCCCGACTCAGGTCGAGCACGTACTTGTGATCCGTCGACGGAAAGCCCAGCAGATCGCAGATCGTCCCCATGGGGACCACTTCCGCGACCTCCTTGGCGAAGTCGAAGGTCCCGGTACCGACGGCGGGGCCGAGGACATGGTCGACCCGCTGCTGCAGTTTGTCCGTCACCCCTTTGCGGATCCGGGGACTGAACGCCTTCAGCAGGATCGTCCGCATGGCATTGTGGCGCGGCGCATCGGTAAGCGCCAGGATCTTGCCGGCCGCCGGATCCCCTCCGGGCTTGTGCAGCGAAGACATCATGTTCCCCGGCTGCGAGCTGAATCGCTCGGGGTCCTGCAGAACGGTCATCACGTCCGCGTGGCGGGATACCACCCAAAATTCGGACCCGCGGTCCGTGGCCGGGTGCAGATATACGGGCTGCTCGGCCCGAACGCGCCGCCAGAAATCTTCCATGTCAGTCTGCAGGAAGGTGTTCGGGTCCGTGAGGTCCACGCTATTGAGATCGTCGGCGAATATGCCTATGTTCGGCATGGAAATCTCCTGGCCTTCAGAATAGGTGACTACTGCGTAGATACTTCCTTGTCGGAAAGATCGGCGATCAACATCGCCAGTCGATCCAGTCCCGCTTCCATCTCATCCGGCGACACCGCGCTGACCGACAGTCGTAGCTGATTCTCGCCGCCACGGCCGTCGTAGAAATGGCTCATGGGTGTCCACAGGACGCCGTACTTACTGGCCCCATATTCCAGTGCGGTGTCGTCGGCGATGAACGGAACAGTGACGACCGCGAAGAATCCACCGCCGGGCGTATTCCATGAGACCTGGTGATTTTCGCCCCGGGGGAACCGGCGGTCCATCCCCTCCAGCAGTAGCCGCATATTTCGGCTGTAGAGCTGTATTTCTCTGGTATTTGCCTTGAGCAGACTGCAGTCGTGCTCCAGTAGCTTGCCTCCCGCAATGGCCTGGGCCAGGGGTGAGGTGTTGACGGTGAGCATACTTTTGATCTTGGACAGCTCGTCCGCGAACAGCGTGGAGCCGCCATCCGCACCGGCCACGCGCTGATCCGCGACCGCGAAGCCGACCCTGGCTCCGGGAAAGCAGGTCTTGGCGAGCGAGCCGAGATAGATGACCCGCCGCGAAGTGTCGAGGGCCTTGAGTGTGGGCAAGCGCTGACCGTCTTCGGCCTGGAACAAACCGTACGGATTGTCCTCGAGAATCAGCAGATCGTGCTCCGCCGCGATGGCGAGCAATCTCTGCCTGGCCTCCAGGTCGAGGCTCGCGCCGGAGGGATTGGCGAAGTCCGGGACGAGGTAGAAGGCCCGCGGCCGCTGCCCCGCGGCGTGCACCGCCTCGATCTGCTCGACCAAGTGGTCGAGGTCGACGCCGTCCTCGTTCTCCCGTACCGGCCAGAGGGGCATGTCCACCAGCCGCGCGGCACCAGCCAGTCCGACGTAGCCCGGCGAAACCGTCAGCACGACGTCACGCTCGTCCGTGCGAAGCGCCCGGAGCACCAGGAACATCGCCTCCTGGCAGCCGACCGTGACGACGATCGACTCCGGGTCGACGTCGATGCCCTCGTCACAGGCGAGATTCCGGGCGAGCAGCTCGTGAATGATGCCCTTGGTCCGACCGTACTGGAAGAGGGTGCGCCGTACGAGTGCTGCGTCCGCACCCCTCTCGGCCGCCAGGTAGTCGCAGAAGACCTGCAGATATCGAGGAAGATCGTCGACGTCGAAGAAGTCTTCACTGGGCCGGCCGGCGGCGAGCGAAATGGCCTCCGGGAAGCGGCTAGCCACCTCGTTCAAGAAGTTCATGGAGGCGAGCGCCGGATCCCGGAGAGCTGCATGCAGTCGATCCGTGCTCAGGTCGGCGGCCAGGAGTTCCACTCCACTGTCGTTCATACAACCTCGCTTGCCTAAAAGGAACGGCGATCCCGCGACTACCTCGACGCGCCCTGGTTCGATGGCGTGGCGGAAGCTTCGTCTGTCGCTTCTCGAATGGATCGATTGCTCAGCGCGGGCAGGCTGACCAGGGCCACCAGGACCATCAAGAGGCCGCCCATGACGAACGGCGTCCGCAGACTGAACGCGCCCGCGAGGTAGCCTCCGAGAACACCTCCGAAGGGTGCACCCATGAGCGAGATCAACCGGCTTGCGGAAAGCACTCGTCCACGAATTTCCGCCGGTGCGAGACGCTGCCGCAGCGAACCGACGATGACGATCTGGACACTCATCGAGAATCCGATGGTGGCCATCATCCCGCCGGCAACCCAGGGGTTTCCGGTGAGGCCGAGTCCGACGACCGCCAGTCCTTCCACGGACATGCCGATGCACCGCATGCTGCCCACTTGGATCTTCTTGGAGATCGAAGAAGACATGAAGCTTCCGATGAAGGCACCGACAGCGGTCGAGCTCAGCAGCAGGCCGTAGCCGATGTCACCGAGCCCGAGTTGGTTCTTGGCCAGCAGGACCAGCAGCGACATTTTGGCGGTGAAGACGAGGTTGCCGATGGCAGCGGTGCCGGCCAGTGCTCGTAGCACTCGATGCTGCAGCAGCCAGCGCAGTCCCTCCGCGACCTCGGCGCGAAGGCTTCTGCGGGTCGGCTCGTCGGTCGGCGCGTTTCCGAAGTCGCCCTTCAGCGAACCGACGAAGATGGCGCTGATCAAGAAGGAGAGCGCGTTCCCCAGGAACGGCAAGGACTGTGACAGGGAGAAGAGCGCTCCGCCGAGCGGGGGGCCTGCGAGCTGTTCGCCATTGATCTGAGCGGCGGAGATCCGGCTGTTGGCCCGGATGAGCGCCTGTTCCCCGGAGACGACCACCGGCATGACGGCCTGTGCGGAGATGTCGAAGAAGATGTCTCCGCAGCCCAGAGCGAATCCCGCCACGATCAGCAGGAAGATGTTTGCGTGATCGGTCAGTACGGCGACCGTGAGCAGGGCGAGGATGGCGAACCGGACGAGGTCCGCACGCAGCATCACCTTTCTCCGGTCCCACCGGTCCACCAGCGCTCCGGCCGGCAGACCGAGCAGGAACCATGGCAGAGTGCCGACGGCGCCGACCGCACCGATGAGGAGCGGATCACTGGTCAGGTGGACTGCGAGCAGGGGCAGCGCGGCCATCTGAACGCCATCGCCCAAAGACGAAGCGATCGCGGCCACCCACACCTTGTTGAAGCTGCTACCCAAGTGCGGCTGGGTCGCCGCCTTCTCTTTGCTGATGACTTTCAACGATGCTCCTGAGAATGGATTTTTGGACAGCTGCGGTGAGGCAGAGAGAGCACTCCGGACGGGGGGAGGGAAGAGCTCAGGCCTTGCCCTGTTTTCCCGCGATATCGGCCAACCTTGCAGCCAATATCTGCCCTATCTCGGACAGCGGGCCGGGCTGGGTCATAGCTCCGTGCACGCAGTCGATTGCGTGTATTTCAACGCGTCCGTTCGTATGCGGAGACCAGACATCGGGAGCGAGTTCACTGTCTGCCTTGTCGGCAGCCGCGGCAAAGAACAGTATGTCGCCCATGAACTTGCCGACACTGATGTGATCGCTCAAGTTGGCGATATCCACGAAGACTTTGACGAGAGCCGAGAACTCATCCACGCCAAGCCCGGTCAGGGGGCTCTCGGGCGACGTCGGGTCATGTCCGATGGACTCGGCGATGGCACTCAGTACCTCCGGGCTGTCGTACGACAACCGCTCACTCTCCCAGCCGTCAGTGGGCAGGTAACTGTCCATCATGGCGAGCAGAGCGACTTCCTCGCCTTCCTCCTGCAGGCGGACCGCGACGGCGTGAGCCACGATGCCCCCGAAGGACCAGCCCAGCAGGGAGTAAGGACCGGAAGGCTGAACTGTTCGGATCTCGTTCAGGTAGTCCTCGACCATCTCCCCCAGCCCGGGTGCCGCGGCGTCCGGCTCGCTGAACTTACGGGCCTGAAGGCCGTACAGAGGCTGCTGACGGTCCAAATGGCGCAAGAGGCCGGAGTACGCCCAACTGAGCCCGATCGCCGGATGGATACAGAACAGCGGGTCGAGATCCCCTTCGGCGCGCAGCGGGAGCAGGACCCCCAACGAGTCCCCGGAAGAGCTCCCCGGCGTCCGGTCCAACTGCCGGACAAGGGTGGCGATGGTGGGGGTTTCGAAGAGGGTGCTTACTGGCAGTTCGACGCCCAGGGTCGAACGGATGCGGCTGATGAGGCGGGTGGCGAGGAGGGAGTGGCCGCCGAGTACGAAGAAGTTGTCGTCGATTCCGATCGTGGGTACGCCCAGGATCTCGGCGAACAGTCCGCACAGGATCTCCTCCTGTGGGGTACGCGGTGGGCGTCCGGTTCCGGCGGCGGGCAGGTCGGGGGCGGGCAGGGCCCGGTGGTCGACCTTGCCGTTGGTGGTCAGCGGGAGCCGGTCGAGGACCATGAACGTGGTGGGGACCATGTACTCCGGCAGCAGACCCGCCGCGTGCGCACGCAGGGCTTCGGTGTCCAGGGCGTCGTCGTTTCCGGCCTCGGCGACCACATAGCCGACGAGGCGTTTGTCGCCCGGCTGGTCCTCACGCGCTATGACCGCGACCTGTGCCAGCCCGGGGAAGC
>NZ_KQ948259.1:0-3664 GCF_001514035.1 Streptomyces yokosukanensis
CCCCGTGAACAACACGCCCAGACGACCGGACACCACCCCCTCCGGACGCACCGACCCGAGACCCTCCCGCGCCTCGTCCATCGAACCCGCCACCACCACCGCACGATGCTCGAACCGCGCACGAGACACGGCCAACGAGTACGCCACGTCCGTCAAGTTCACCGCAGCGTCCGTATCCAGAAACTCCACCAGCCGGCCCGCCTGAGCCCGGACCGCCTCCGCCGACTTCCCGGACAGCACCAGCGGTACGACAGCGTCGGCAGCGGCCACACACTCAGCCCGTACCTCCGGCTCCACACCCTCCAGAACCACATGCGCGTTCGTGCCACTGATACCGAACGCCGACACACCCGCACGCCGCGGACGATCCTCCGTCGTCGGCCACGCCCGCGACTCCGTCAGCAGCTCCACCGCACCCGCCGACCAGTCCACCTTCGGCGACGGCTCGTCCACATGCAGCGTCTTCGGCAGCACACCGTGCCGCATCGCCTGCACCATCTTGATCACACCCGCCACACCCGCGGTGGCTCCCGTGTGACCGATGTTCGACTTCAGGGCGCCGAGGAGCAGCGGGCGGTCGTCGCCGGGACGCTCCTGGCCGTACGTGGCGATCAGCGCCTGCGCCTCGATCGGGTCACCCAACGACGTGCCGGTGCCATGCGCCTCCACCGCATCCACGTCGGCCGCCGACAGACCCGCACTCGCCAGGGCCTGGCGGATGACGCGTTGCTGCGAGGGGCCGTTGGGGGCGGTGAGGCCGTTCGACGCGCCGTCCTGGTTGACCGCGCTCCCGCGTACCAGGGCCAGCACCTCGTGACCGTTGCGGCGCGCGTCCGACAGGCGCTCCAGCAGGACCAGGCCCACGCCCTCGGCCCACGCCGTACCGTCCGCCCCCGCCGCGAACGACTTGCACCGGCCGTCCGCCGCCAGGCCCCGCTGGCGCGAGAACTCCACGAAGACGCCCGGGGTGGACATGACGGCGACGCCGCCGGCCAGGGCGAGTGAGCACTCGCCGCCGCGCAGGGCCTGCATCGCGGAGTGCATCGCCACCAGCGACGACGAGCACGCCGTGTCGATGGTGAGGGCGGGGCCCTCCAGGCCGAGGACGTACGAGATGCGTCCGGAGGCGACGCTGCCGGCGCTGCCGGTCAGGGCGTAGCCCTCGGTGCCCTCGGCGCCGCCGCCGAGCCGTGGGGTGTAGTCCTGGGCGCCCATGCCGGTGAAGACACCGACGTCCTTGCCGCGCAGGGACGTCGGGTCGATGCCGGCGCGTTCGAGGACTTCCCAGGAGGTCTCCAGGAGGAGCCGCTGCTGCGGGTCCATGGCAAGGGCCTCGCGCGGGTTGATGCCGAAGAATCCGGCGTCGAAGTCCGCGACGCCGCGCAGGAAGCCGCCCGTGCGAACGTAGGTCGTACCGGCGGTGTCCGGGTCGTCGGAGAAGAGGTTGTCCAGGTCCCAGCCGCGGTCGGCCGGGAAGTCGACGAGCCCGTCACGGCCCTCGGCGAGGAGGGTCCACAGTTCTTCCGGTGAGGTCACGCCGCCGGGGAGGCGGCACCCCATGGAGACGATGGCGATCGGGTCGTCGGCCGCGGGTGTCGGCACGACGGCGGGGAGGGCCGCGCCGGCGGTGTCGGTGGTCGTGGCGGACCGGTCGCCGACGAGTTCGGTGCGAAGGTGCTCGGCCAGTGCCTTGGGGCTCGGGTAGTCGAAGACGAGCGAGGCGGGCAGGCGCAGCCGGGTGGCCGCGTTGAGCCGGTTGCGCAGCTCCACCGCGGTGACCGAGTCGAAGCCGATCTCCTTGAACGCCCGGTCCTCCTGGACGACTTCGGCGTCGGAGTGGCCCAGTACGGCTCCGGCCTCGGCCCGGACCAGGTCCACCAGGCGGCGTTCCTGTTCGGCCGGGGAGAGCCTCAGCAGTTCGGTGCGCAGGGCGGAGGCGTCCGTGTCGGGGTGGTCCTCGGTGGTGCCGGTGAGGATCTCGGTGACCTCGGGCAGGCCGCGCAGCAGCGGGCGGGGGCGGGAGAGGGTGAAGGCCGGGGCGAAGCGGGTCCAGTCGATGCCGGCGACGACCACATGCGTCTCGTCGTGCTCGACGGCTTGTACCAGGGCGGCGACGCCGAGGCGGGGTTCCATGAGGGAGATGCCGAGCTTGGCGAATTCTCCGGCCATGGACGCGTCGACCATGCCGCCGCCGTCCCAGGCGCCCCACGCGATGGAGGTGGCGGTGAGTCCGCGGGCTCGGCGGCGGTGGGCGAGCGCGTCGAGGTGCGCGTTGGCTCCGGCGTACGAGGTGAGGCCGTTGCTGCCCCAGGCGGTGGCGCCGGAGGAGAAGAGGACGAAGGCGTCCAGTTCGCGGTCGCCGAGCAGGGCGTCCAGGTGGTGGGCGCCGGCGATCTTGGCTCGGCCCATCTCCGCGAACTGCTCGACGGTGAGCCCGGACAGCGGCGATTCGGTCTGGGTGGCGCCTGCGAGGTGCAGGACGGCGGTGAGCGGCAGCTCGTCGGGGATGTCGTCGAGGAGGGCGGCGATCGCGTCGCGGTCGGCGATGTCGCAGGCGGTGACGGTGACCTGGGCGCCCAGGGTCTCGAGTTCGGCGCGGAGTTCGGCCGCGCCGGGCGCGTCGGGGCCGCGGCGGCTGGTGAGCACCAGGTGCTCGGCTCCGTGTTCGGCGAGCCAGCGGGCCACGTGGGCGCCGGTGCCGCCCGTGCCGCCGGTGACCAGGACGGAGCCGCGCGGAGTCCAGGGCTTGGCGGCCGGGGCGCCGTCGAGCGGGGCCCGGCGCATACGGCGGGCGTGCAGGCCGTCGGGGCGTACGGCGAGCTGGTCTTCGTCGTCGGTGCCGCAGAGGGCGGTGCACAGCAGGTCGAGGGTGTGTGGGTCGGCTGCGTCGAGACCGGTGGGCAGGTCGACGAGGCCGCCCCAGGTCTGCGGGTGGTCCAGGGCCAGGACGGTGCCGATACCCCACATCATGTGCTGGGAGGCGTCGGTCAGTTCGGCGGAGTCGGCCACGGCGGCGCCGCCGGAGGTGACCGCCCACAGGGGCGCCTCGATCCCGGCGTCGCCGAGTGCCTGGACGAGGGACACGGTGGCGATCGTGCCGCGCGACCAGGTCTCGTGGACGGGGTGCGGCCGGCCGTCGAGCGCGAGGAGCGAGACGACGCCGGTGAAGTCCTGGTCGGGCAGGGCGGCGGCCAGTGCCTCCCGGTCGGCGTTCTCGGTGTCGACCTCGATGCGCACGGTCTGTACGCCCCGCTCGGCGAGTCCGTCGGCGATCGCCTCGGTGAGCGGGTCGCCGTGGGTGCCGACGGCGACGAGCCAGGTGCCGGAGGCGGCGCCGGTGGCATCGACGCGGTCCCAGCCGATCCGGTAGCGCCATCCGTCGATGACGGTCCGCTCCTGCCTGCGGCGGCGCCAGGACGACAGTGCGGGCAGGACCTCGCCGAGTACGGAGGGCTTCAGCTGCAGGTCGTCGGCGAGGGCGCCGGTGTCACCGGCCTCGATCGCGGCCCAGAAGTCCGCGTCGATCGGGTCGGCCTCCACGGCGGGCCGGTCGTTGGCGTCGAGCCAGTAGCGCTGGTGCTGGAAGGCATACGTCGGCAACTGAACCCGCCGCGCCGACACACCCTCGAACACCGCCCCCCAATCAACATCAACACCCCCCGCA
>NZ_KQ948259.1:4075-5009 GCF_001514035.1 Streptomyces yokosukanensis
AACACCTCACCCACCGACCGCAAGAACCGATCCCACCCCCCCTCACCACGCCGCAACGAACCCACCACCACACCATCAACACCCACCGCACCCATCGACTCAGCCAACACAAACCCCAACACCGGATGCGGACTCACCTCCACAAACACACGCCGCCCCGACCCCAACAACGAACCAACCACCCCCTCAAAACACACCCGCTCCCGCAAATTCCGATACCAATACCCCCCATCCAACAACGCCGTATCCAACTCACCACCCGTCACCGTCGAAAAGAACGGCACACCCGACGACACCCCCGACACACCCGCCAACACCTCCCCCAACTCACCCTCCACACGCTCCACCTCCGCCGAATGCGACGCATAATCCACCGCCACCCGACGCACCCTCACCCCCTCCGCACGCAACTCCTCCTCCAACACACCCAACGCACCCACCACACCAGCAACCACCACCGACGACGGACCATTCACCGCCGCAACCGACAACCCCTCACCCAACCGCCCCTCCACCACACCCACCGGCAACGCAACCGACAACATCCCACCCCCACCCGCCAAACCCGACGCAATCACCTGACTACGCCGCGCCACCACCCGCGCACCATCCTCCAACGACAACCCACCCACCACACACGCCGCCGCAATCTCCCCCTGCGAATGCCCCACCACCGCAACCGGCTCCACACCCACCGACCGCCACAACCCCGCCAACGACACCATCACAGCCCACAACACCGGCTGCACCACATCAACCCGCTCCAACGCCTCCTCATCACCCAACACATCAACCAACGACCACCCCACAAACGGCGCCAACGCCTCCCCACACCTCCCCATCCACTCCGCAAACACCACCGACTCCCGCAACAGACCAACCGCCATACCCACCCACTGCGCCCCCTGCCCCGGAAACACAAACACCACATCCC
>NZ_KQ948259.1:5205-9993 GCF_001514035.1 Streptomyces yokosukanensis
GAGACCCACCGACAGGCACCACATCGGAACCCCCGGCCAAAGCCACCAGGCGCTCCACCGCCTCAGCATGAGAACCCGCGACAACCACACCACGACAATCCAACACAGCACGCGACACCAAAGACACACCAACATCCACCAACGACACCTCAGGCCGCCCACGCAAGAACTCCGCAAGACGCAACGCCTGCCCACGCAACGCATCCGGCGTAGCACCCGAAAGCACAAGCGGCACCACACCACCAGGCAACACACGACCGGCGGCGGTGTCGGGGGACTCGGCAGTGGGGGCGGACTCGTCGGGGGCGGGCCGCGCGGACTCGAGGATCACATGCGCGTTGGTGCCACTGAGGCCGAAGGACGACACGGCGGCCCGGCGCGGCTCGTCCCGCTCCGGCCACTCCCGGGCCTCGGTCAGCAGCTCCACCGCACCCTCGGACCAGTCGACTTCAGGCGTCGGCGCGTCCACGTGCAACGTCCTCGGCAGCACACCGTGCCGCATCGCCTCCACCATCTTGATCACACCCGCCACACCGGCGGCCGACTGGGCGTGCCCGATGTTGGACTTCAGCGAGCCCAGCCACAGCGGCCGGCCGTCGGCGGGCCGCTCCTGGCCGTAGGTGGCGATCAGCGCCTGCGCCTCGATCGGGTCGCCGAGGGAGGTACCGGTGCCGTGCGCCTCCACGGCGTCGACGTCGGCGGCGGAGAGCCGGGCGTTCTCCAACGCCTGCCGGATGACGTCCCGCTGGGAGGGGCCGTTGGGCGCGGTCAGGCCGTTGGACGCGCCGTCCTGGTTCACGGCGGTGCCCCGGACGACGGCCAGCACCTCGTGTCCGTTGCGGCGGGCGTCGGACAGGCGCTCCAGGAGCAGTACGCCGACGCCCTCGGAGAAGCCGGTGCCGTTGGCGCTCGCGGCGAAGGCTCGGCACCGGCCGTCCGGGGAGAGGCCGCGCTGCCGGGAGAACTCCACGAACATCCTGCTGTCGGACATCACGGCCGCGCCGCCCGCCATCGCCATCTCCGACTCGCCTGTGCGCAGGGACTGCACGGCGAGGTGGATGGCGACCAGCGACGAGGAGCACGCGGTGTCGACCGTTACCGAGGGGCCTTCCAGGCCCAGCATGTACGACACGCGGCCGGAGGCGAAACTGCCCGTGCTGCCGCGCCCGATGTACGCCTCCAGGTCCTCGGGCACCTGCCTCACCCGCGGGGCGTAGTCGTGGTGCATGACGCCGGTGTAGAAGCCGATCCGGCGCCCGCGCAGGGACGTGGGGTCGATGTTGGCGCTTTCGAAGACCTCCCAGGAGGTCTCCAGGAGCAGCCGCTGCTGCGGGTCCATGGCCAGCGCCTCGCGCGGGGATATCCCGAAGAAGCCCGCGTCGAAGTCGGCCACGCCGTCGAGGAAGCCGCCCTCACGCACGTACGACGTGCCCGGTACGTCGGGGTCGGGGTCGTACAGGCCCTCCAGGTCCCAGCCTCGGTCGGCCGGGAAGGGGGATATGGCGTCGGTGCCGTCGGCGACCAGCCGCCACAGGTCCTCGGGTGAGGTCACTCCGCCCGGCAGACGACAGGCCATACCGACGATGGCGATGGGTTCCCATGCCTTCTCCTCGACCTCGCGCAGCCGGCGCGTGGCCTGACGCGCGGTGGCGACGGCCTTGTTGAGGTATTCGCGGTACTTCTTGTCGTCGACCATGGGGAAGGTCAGCTCCTAGAAACAGGCTTCTGGCGGCAGGCGGGCAGTGGGGGACGGCGTCAGGAACCAGCGGGGGACGGCGTCAAGAAGCGGTGAACTCGTTGAACTCGTTGTCGATGATGTCGAAGACCTCGTCGTCGGTGACCGAGTCGAGATCGTCGTCCGCCTCGTCCTGGGCGGCGTCCGGGGACCACTTGGCCAGCACGACGTGCAGGGCTGCGGTGACCTGTGCGCGGACCGCCTGGTCGTCGGACACGGAGGCGAGGGCGGCCTTCAGCTTCTCCACCTCGGCCACCGCCTGGTGCACGGCGGGCCCGCCCTCGGGGGCGAGTGCGTCCCGCAGGTGGCTGACGAGCACGGCCGGTGCCGGGTGGTCGAAGAGCAGGGTGGCGGGCAGCCGCAGGCCGGTGGCCGCGGACAGCTTGTTGCGCAGTTCTACGGCGGTGAGCGAGTCGAAGCCCAGTTCCTGGAAGGCACGGTCCGGGTGGACCGCGTGCACGTCCTGGTGGCCGAGGACGACGGCGGTCTCGGCGCGGACCAGGTCGAGCAGGATCTCCTTCTGCGCGCCCTCGCCGAGGCCGGCCAGGCGCCGGCGCAGCGAATCGGCCGTGGTGAGGTCGGCGCGCCGGGCACGGGCTTCGGCGGCGGCGATGCGCCGCACTTCGGGTACGCCCTGCAGGAGGGCTGAGGGGCGGGCCGAGGTGAACGCCGGGTAGAAGCGCTTCCAGTCGATGTGGGCGACGGTGAGGCCGCTCTGATCACCCGTCAGGGCGCGGTCGAGCACGGCGAGCATCAGTTCGGGGCGGACGGCCTCGATGCCCTGGCGGCGCAGTTGCGGTGCCGAGGCGGCGTCCACCATGCCGCCGCCGGACCAGGCGCCCCAGGCGACGGAGGTCGCGGCCCGGCCGAGGCCGCGCCGGTGCCGGGCGAGGGCGTCCAGGTAGGCGTTGCCCGCGGAGTAGGCGCTCTGGCTGCCGCTGCCCCATACACCGGCGATGGACGAGAAGACGACGAACGCGTCCAGGTCGGCGTCGCCGAGCAGTGCGTCGAGGTGGGCCGCTCCGGCCACCTTGGCGGAGACGACGGTGCCGAAGTCCGTGAGGGTCGTCTCGTCGAGGGAGCCGAAGCCGTTGACGCCCGCGGCGTGCACCACGGCCCGGATCGGGTCCCCGTCGGCCTCCGACTTGGTCAGCAGCTCCTCCAGGGCCTGCCGGTCGGCGACGTCACAGGCGGCGACCGTGACGCGGGCGCCCGCCTCGGTGAGTTCGGCCGTGAGTTCCGCGGCCCCCGGGCTGTCGGAGCCGCGCCGGCTGACGAGGACGAGGTGGTCGGCGCCCTTGGCGGCCAGTCGGCGGGCGACGTGGCCGCCGAGCGCTCCGGTGCCGCCGGTGATCAGCACGGTCCCGGTGGGCTGCCACGCGGTCTCGTCGGGCAGCGGCCGGTGCAGCGCCGCCCGTTCCAGGCGCCGGACGAGGAACCCTGCGGCCCTCAGGGCGAGTTGGTCCTCGGCGCCGATGCCGCCGCCCAGCACGGTGCGCAGTCCGGCGCGGGTGCGGTCGTCGAACGCGTCGGGCAGGTCGATCAAGCCGCCCCAGCGGCCCGGGTGTTCGAGGGCCGCGACCTGGCCGAGGCCCCACAGGGCGGCCTGGCGGGGGCTGCGTACCTGGTCGGCGTCGGAGGTGGCGACCGCGCCGTCGGTGGCGAGCCAGAGGGGCTTGTCGATACCGGTGTCGCCGAGCGCCTGGATCAGGGCGAGCGTGGTGGCGAGGCCTTCGGTGACGCCGGGGTGGTCGGGATGGTCGGACTCGTCGAGGGCGAGCAGGGAGAGGACGCCCGCGACGGCGTCCTGCCCGTGCGCGGTGTCGGTGAGCAGTCCGGCCAGGATCGCGCGGTCGGCGTCGGCGACCGGCAGCAGGACGGGGTGGGCGCCCGCCTCGCCGAGCGCCGTGACGCATGCGGCCACGGTGGCGTCGTCCGTCCGTCCGGCGGGCACGGCCACCAGCCAGGTGCCGGTGGGCGCCGCGGCCGGATCCGTCGCCTCGGCCGGGGTCCAGCTCGTGCCGTACACCCAGTTGTCGAGGCGGGAGGAGCCGGTCTCGCGGGCCAGCCGGGCCTCCGCGAGCTGCTCCGGTGTGACCTGACGGCCGATGAGCGCCTCGATGCGGGCGACGGGGGCGCCCGTCTGGTCGGTGACGGTGACCTGCCAGGTCTCCTCGCCGGCGGGCACGAAGTGGGCCCGCAGCCGGGAGGCTCCCCGGGTCCACAGGGTGATGCCGTTCCAGGAGAAGGGCAGCCGCGGAAGGCCGGTGCCGTAGATCAGCGGGGCGTGCAGCGCGGAGTCGAGCAGGGCGGGGTGCAGCGAGAACCGCCCGGCGTCCTCCTGCTGCTGTTCCGGCAGGGCGACCTCGGCGAAGATCTCGTCTCCGCGCGTCCACACGGCGCGCAGTCCCTGGAAGGCGGCTCCGTACTCGTAGCCGCGCTCGGCCAGGCCCGGGTAGACGGACTGGACGTCCACGGGTACGGCGGTGGCGCCGGGCGGGGGCCAAGGGAGCGCCGGTTCCGAGGAGTTCAGGTCCTCGGGGACCAGGGTGCCGCTGGCGTGGCAGGTCCAGTCGGGCTCGTCGGTCTCGGGGCGGGAGTGGACGGAAACGGTTCGGCGGCCGGACTCGTCGGCGGGGCCGACCTCGACGCGCACCTGGACGGCATCGTCCTCGGGGAGGATCAGGGGCGCCTCTATGACGAGTTCCTCGAGGGAGCCGCAGTCGACCTCGGCGCCGGCGGTGAGGACCAGGTCGACGAAGCCGGTGCCGGGCAGCAGGGCCGTGCCCCAGACCGCGTGGTCGGCGAGCCACGGGTGGGTGCGTAGGGACCAGCGGCCGGTGAAGGCGACGCCGCCGGTGCCGGGCAGCTCGACGGCGGCGCCGAGGAGCGGGTGTTGGGGAGCGGCGAGACCGGCGGCGGAGACGTCGCCCGTCGGGCGCTGCGACTTCAGCCAGTAGCGCTGGTGCTGGAAGGCATACGTCGGCAACTGAACCCGCCGCGCCGACACACCCTCGAACACCGCCCCCCAATCAACATCAACACCCCCCGCG
>NZ_KQ948260.1 GCF_001514035.1 Streptomyces yokosukanensis
CGCCACCATCGCCCACGAGCCCATCCCGCGCCAGGCGGGATCCCGTCTGCGGTCGTCCGCGGCGGCGTGGGAATGGGTGAACCGTTTGCCGAACGTCACGGCATCCTCAGCGATCCACGCAGTTCACAAGGTCATTCTCAGCAGTTGTCGGCACCACCCGGGACCGACTGCGAAGGTCGCTGCCGTCACATCCGGGGCGGCCTGTTCTTCTTGAAGAGCCAGGTGTCGAAGAGTTCCGTCAGGTCCTTCCCGGACTTGCTCTCGCAGAGGGCGATGAATTGCAGGGTGTCGGCGTTGCCGTGCCGGTGCTGTCGTGTCCAGGTACGGAGTATGTCGAAGAACGTCTCGTCGCCGACGGCCTTGCGCACCTTGTGCACGACCATGGCGCCGCGTCCGTAGACGGGCGGGTCCGACATGCGCGCTCCGCTGGGCGGATCGGCGGGCGGGAAGGCCCATATGCCCTCGCTCTCGGCGTCCGTTCCGTTGTAGAAGTCCTCGAAGGTGTCGTCGGTGTTCCTGCCGCCACGCTTCTCCTGCCAGAGCCACTCCGCGTAGGTGGCCAGCCCTTCGCTGAGCCATATGTCCTTCCACTTGCGCGGGGTCACGGAGTTGCCGAACCACTGGTGTGCCAGCTCGTGCACGAGGAGCGCCTCGTCGGGAGCTTCGGCGAAGTAGGGCTTGGTCTGGGTCTCCAAGGCGTAGTCGAGCCCGGGCAGGTGGTCGACGACGGCACCGGTCGAGGAGAAGGGGTAGGGGCCGAAGCGTTCGCCCGCCCAGTCGACGATCTCGGGCACCAGGTCCGCGACAGCGGCGGCGTCTTCGGACTCGTCGGGGTCGACGGCGACGTAGACGGGCAGACGGTCGCGGGTCCAGCCCTTGTGGATCTCGAAGTAGCCGACGGAGACATGGGCGAGGTAGCTGGCCATGGGCTCCTCTGAGCGCCAGTGCCGCGTCACCGTCTCGCCCTTGTCCTCCTCCGTGATCAGCTTGCCGTTGCTCACCACGTCGTAGAAGTCGCCGTCCGCGTCCTTCGGCACGGTGACCGTGATGTCGTACGTGGCCTTGTCCGACGGGTGATGGTTGCCCGGGAACCAGGTCATGGAGCCGGTCGGCTGGCCCAGGGCGGTCGAGCCGTCATCGGTCTCGATCCAGCCTTCGAGGCCTCCGTCGTCGCCCTCGATCGTGCGTGGGGTGCCGTCGTAGGTGACGACTGTCTTGAAGACCTCGTCGTTCCTCACCGTCTTCGCCGGTGTCACGATCAACTCGCTTCCAGAACGGGAGACTTGGGCCTTCACTTCCTGCACGGTGGCGGTGCGCACCCGCAGCCCTGCCAGGTCCAGATCGAAGCGGCTCAGGTCCTGAGTCGCCCGAGCTGTGATGACTGCCGTGCCCTTCAGGCGGTTGGTCTCCGGCACGTAATCCAGTGTCAGCCCGTAATGCGTCACGTCGTAGCCGCCATTGCCGAGTTCGGGGAACAGTCGGTCACCCACTCCGGCCGCGCCGGGTCTCGCGACCGCGGCGGCACCGTCCCCCGGTGTGGAACCCGTGCAGGACGTCGTCATGGCCAGGAGCAGTGCCGCGGCCGGAGCCCAGCCGGACATGGAGCCGGAGACCGCGGTCTCCTTCGCGACCGACCGAGGCCGACGGTTCGTCGCTTTGCGGGGTTTCATCACCTGTCTCCCATCGATTGCAGCACGCGAGACGTCAGAAACCCCAAATCGTCTAATGGTTGCCTCAAGATTGGTAAAAAATAATGTCGGCGTCGTCGCGTTGGTGTCCGCGCGGGTCCCGTCGACGCGGCCGCGTGACGGACGGCGTTGGCGCCGCGATCTGGTGGCGCCTCGACGAGCCTGTCAACCCGCTGCTTGCTGGAGGCCGTTGAGGGTGAGGTCCAGAACGAACTCGAACTCGTCGCCGTAGGCGTAGCCGGGGCGAATGACGTGAGCGGTGGCGATCTCTGTCGGGTACGAGTACTCGCCGTCGCCGAAACCGCTCATGACGGACTCGGCCAGTTCCGCGGAACGGCGTCATGGTGACGCAGGGTCGCAGGGTTCGCAGAGCCGTGATGGGACCGTGACTCCATCAGTCCGATGGCCCAGCGGTGGCGGGACAGCACACGGCGCATGGAGACGGCCCGCTGCCGCATCGCCTGCCGCCAGTCATCACCCGGCGTGGGCAGTTCGACCTCACTGAAGACCAGGTCGACCATGCCGTCGAGCAGGTCCTCCTTGTTGGCCACGTGGTTGTACAGGGACATCGCCTCGACGCCGACTGCCTCGCCGAGCTTGCGCATGCTGAGCGTCTCCAGGCCGTTGGTGCCCGCCAGTTCGACGGCGGCACGCGCTGACTCTCTTTCCGGCTGTGCCATGCGTCGGGTCGCCCATGAGGTCACGGATGATCCGCTGGATAACGGCGACAATGATCTGTGCGCCGACCGGTGCGGCGGTCGTCTCGTTGGCCTCTCGCTGACGGCCGGGACTTGTGGTCTCGTCGGTCTCGACGCTGAGGCGGATGGCTGACAGGGCGCGGGGCTGGCCGTGGGCTGTAAACGTGGAGGGGTGGCTCATGCCCTCCACGGAGCGAGTGAGATAAGGCCCGCGCTGACCTGCGTAAACGTCGTCATCGCTGCGCGCCTCCAGAACTCCTGGACACGCGTGTCGGGAGACCCGGAGGGCAATGAGTGCTGCGTCCTCGACCCGTCCTGACGCGGAGCCCCGGCAGCTGCTCCACCCGCTCCGGCGACAGCGTCGAGCAGTCGCGTGTCGGCCGGCGAGACATGAACGTGAGGCTGCTCTCAGGTGGCCCGCCTCCCCGGCTGGTGCGGCGTACACGTCGTAGGTGCCTGACTCGCCCGAGGTCGACCTCGGCGGTGAGCCATACGGTCCCGCGCCGGCCGACTTCCGTTCCTAACGTAAGATTCCCTTACTCATTCTTTACGGGCTCTTACGGAGGGGGATTGTGTGCGCCGTTTTCTGAGTGTCATTGCCGCGTTTTGCGCATTGGTGTCCAGTTTGCTCATCTTCTCAGCTGGTCCGGCGAATGCGGCAGACGTGTCAGAGGATGCTGATGCGGTTGCCAAGTCGGCCGGCCAGAAATGGGCTCTCAGGTCGCTGGCGAACGGCATGTATGTGTCCGTGGGGCTTCATGACACCGACTCGCAGCAGTGGAGGATGCGGGCCACGGCCCAGGCGCCGGGTTCTTGGGAGCGGTTCACGCTGCATACGAACCACGCGGGGAAGACGATCGGGTTCCGGTCCGAGATCACCGGCTTCTTCGCCTCGGCCGAGTTCGCCGATGGCGGTGACCAGAAGGGGATGCTCAGGGCTCGGGGTGTCCGGCTCGGCCAGTGGCAGCAGTTCATCCCCCACTACCTGGACGATGCGCCGTTCTCCGACTCACCGGCCGGATCGCGCGTAGTGGCGCTGCAGGCAAGTGAGAAGGCTCAGGACGACGCGAGCGCCACGCCGGCCGAGAAGGAACTGAAGTACGTCACCACGGAGTTGGGCGAGGGCGGGGAAGCGGTCGTCCGGGCTCGGGCCGCCACGGCCGGGAAGTGGGAGAAGTTCGTACTGGAGCCGGTCAAGGGCACCATCGCCGGCGACCAGTACGGTATGCCTGCGGCCGGCTCGGCCCCTGCTTCGAATCTGAACGTCATGACGTGGAACCTGTGCGCGAACAACCGCAGCTGCACATGGAGCGGCGGGCTCGCGGGGTATGAGGAGCTGAACGCCGGCATCAGTGCTCACCTGCGCAGCAACTCTGGTGCTCTGCCGGATGTCATCTTCTTCCAGGAGTTCTGCGAGAAGCACGCCAAGCGTGTCGAGGCGATGCTGGAGAAGCCGGTGGGCGAGGGTGGCACGGGCAGGCAGTGGGACGTACGGTTCGCTCCCATTCACAACAGGGGAGATGCGAACGGCCCGCTGGTGCAGAAGCAGTGCGCCATCACCGACAAGGACGGCAATGTCGTAGCCGATCGCGGCGCTTACGGGGTCGCGATCGCGGTGCCCGACGAGAACGTCTGGTACAAGCGCTACGACCTGACCTCACCGACCTACGACCTCAAGTACGAGCAGCGCACCGCCGTCTGCGCCACACTGCCCTCTCGCGCAGTCGCCGCGTGCACGGCGCACCTGAGCGCGGGTTATGGCTACGACGACCCCGACGGCACATGGCGCACGCGTCAGGCCCAGCAGATGCTGGACATCACCAAGACCTACGAGAACCAGGGCTATCGGGTCGTGTTCGGGGGAGACTTCAATCTGGTTCCCCCATATCCTCAGGCCACCGCGAAGGAAGGCGGGCCGAGCGAGGCGCTGGACCCCGTCTACGACCGGTACTTTGAGTGCGGCCAGGAGGGCGATCCGGCCGCGAAGCGGACCGGAGATCCCACCGCGAACGGCGTGGACGGCAAGCCGACCCGAAAGATCGACTACATCTTCTCCCCGAAGAACGCGCCTGTCATGAACTGCTCGGTCTCACCGGACTCCGGGCATTCCGACCACTGGACGCTCTACGGTTCGGTATCGCTGCCGGCCACGTGATGTGACACCCGTGGCGCCGGGCCGCACCGACATGGCAAGAGGTCCGTGGACGCTCTTCCATATCCGGGAATGTCAGCTCCGGCTCGATGCCCGGATTCCGACCGTGAAGTGCGCGCCCGAGCCATAGCAGGGTCAACGACGAGGCCGTCCTGCGAACACCCCAGCAGGCCGGCCTCGTTCTCGCGTTCTTCTGCTCCACCCAGTGACGTGCGTACGGTGGACTCCACGATCGTGCGGGTCCACCAGCACGCGGCCGGAGCCCGCAAAAGGGGGCCCCGGCCGGCGAACGGGCCGACCATGTTCGGTCGAGGACCTGTGTGTTGTTCAGTGGCCGATGTTGTCCAGTTCGGCCACGTCCTCGTCGGAGAGGGAGAGCCCGGCGCCTGCGATGTTCTGGCGCAGGTGGGCGGTTGACGAGGTACCGGGGATGAGCAGGATGTTCGGCGAGCGTTGCATCAGCCAGGCCAGCGCGACCGACATCGGCGTCGCCTCCAGCCGGCTAGCGACCTGCGAGAGGGCCTCGGACTGTAGCGGCGTGAAGCCTCCCAGGGGGAAGAACGGCACGTAGGCGATGCCGTCGGCGGCGAGGTGGTCTACGAGGTCGTCGTCGTGGCGGTGGGCGAGGTTGTACATGTTCTGCACGCACACGATCGGGGCGATGCCGCGTGCCTCTTCGACCTGCTCCGCGGTGACGTTGCTGACGCCGAGGTGGCGGATCAGGCCCTCTCGCTGGAGGTCGACGAGCGTTTCGAATGCTTCGGTGATCGAACCGGGCTGGGGGCCCTGGGCGTCGCCCATGCGCATGTTGACCAGGTCAAGGGCCTCGACGCCGAGGGATCCGAGGTTCTCGTGGACCTGCTTGCGCAGGTCTTCGGGGCGCCGGGCCGTGGGCCAGCCGCCCTGTGCGTCGCGAGTCGCGCCCACCTTGGTGGCGATGAACAGCGGCTCCGGGTAGGGGTGCAGCGCTTCGCGGATCAGCTCATTCGTGATGCGAGGTCCGTAGGCGTCGCTGGTGTCGATGTGGGTGATTCCGAGGCCGACTGCCTCCCGCAGGACGGCCAGGGCGCCGTCGTGATCGGCGGGTGGACCCATGACCCACGGGCCGGCGAGCTGCATCGCGCCGTAGCCGAATCGGGTGACGATCGAGCCACCCAGCGTCCAGGTTCCGCCGGGAAGAGGTGTGGAGGGCGTGTTCATGGTGATGCCTTTCACCTATTGCTGGGGGTGGTGTCTCCGGCCCCCTTGCACCAGCATTGGAGAGAAACTTCCCATCGGGAAGTAGGCACTCTGAAGTGCCTAACAACCCCAGAGGGTGCGAGGCGGGATCAGTGACGATGACGAAGGCCGACAAGAAGGCTGAGTACAACGCGTTCCTGGCGGTGTGCCCCAGCCGTCAGCTCCTCGACCGGATCTCGGACAAGTGGGTCGTCCTGATCCTGTGCGCACTGGGCGGTGACGCGTCCGAACAGCCCGGCGCATCGCACGCCCCGAAGGCGATGCGCTTCTCCGAGCTCGCCCGGCTACTGGCGGGCGTCAGCCAGAAGATGCTGACCCAGACCCTACGAGCCCTCGAACGCGACGGCTTGCTCATCCGAACCGTGACACCCACGGTCCCCGTCACCGTCACCTACGAGCTGACGGACCTCGGCCTCTCACTTCACCACCTGACACGCGGGCTCAGGCAGTGGGCGCAGACCCACATGGGCCAAGTCCTCGCCAACCGGGAGAAGCACGACGCACGAGCTTCCTAGCGTGAAAAGCCGTCTTCATCTCTGCTGCAGGCTGAGATGTACCTGACCTTGCGTGACGTGCAGTGGACGCAGATCGAGCCGCTGTTCCGGGACCGGACGCCGCGACCGGGCCTGCGGCCGCAACAACGAGCGGCTGATGCAAACGACACCCCCTAGGGGCATGCGCCGTCGAGCAGCCCAAGAGTCGCAGTGACCGTGTCGAGCAGCGAGTCGGCGGCGGCCCCGGTACGGGAGCGGACGTTCACCCCGTAGGCGAGGAGAACCAGGGCCTCGGCGGTGGCCTCGGTGGCGAGCCCCGGGGACAGCTGTCCCTGCTCGACGGCGGTTTCGAGGGCGGCGTGCAGGGCGTCCCGCAGCTGCCGGTGGTGCTCGTCCAGCAAGGCACGGATCTCGGGATCGGTGTGGGCGCCGTCGACGTGAGCGTTGACGATCATGCAGCCCCAGCCTGCGTGCTCGCCCGAACAGCGCGCCGCTATCAGCGCAGTGAAGAAGTCCCGAATCGCCGGCAGTCCACGGCCGTCTTCCGCAAGCCGCCGCTGCGCGGGCCACGAGCGGTGGCGGACGTAGCGGCGCAGGGCGGCCATGTAGAGCTCTCGCTTGCCGCCGAACGTGGTGTAGAGACTGGAGCGGTTGAGGCCCGTCGCGACGGTGACCGCCTGGATCGACGCCTTGGCGGCACCGTGCTGCCAGAAGAGCCGCTCGGCGCGTTCGAGCGCGTTGTCGGGGTCGAAGTGCTTGATGTCCGGCATGAGTTACCGCTTTCCGGTCCTGGAATGGCCGTTCCAGGATAGTCCTTGACGCATACGCGACCGCACGGTCATTCTTGACACCGACTCATCTTGGAACAGATGTTCCAGGATTCCTTGGAGAAGGGGACCGTCCACATGAGCCTCCGTGACGAGCTACTGGACCTGAACGAGAACAAGCACCACAGGCTTCCCGCCGACGCACTTGAGATCATGGATCGTGGCGCGCGAGAGCTCGCCGCAACCGGCATGGGGAGCCGCGCGGTCGGCGTGGGCGCGCAGGCCCCGCGGTTCACGCTCCCCTCAGCCGCCGGAAAGGACGTCGCTCTGGGCAGCCTGCTCGAGGACGGGCCCGTGGTGCTGACGTTCTACCGCGGCGCGTGGTGCCCGTACTGCAACCTCGCCCTCCGTGCGCTGCAGCAGCACCAGAATGCGATCGGCGCCTGTGGCGCACAACTGGTGGCCGTCTCGCCGCAGATTCCCGACGAGTCACTTTCCCTCATCGAAAAGGAGCAGCTGGCCTTCGAGGTCCTGAGCGATGTCGGCTCGGAGGTGGCCAAGCAGTTCGGCATCGCCTTCGACCTCTCGGACGAACTGGGCCGCGTCTACGACGGGTTCGGGTTCGACCTGCACCGCGTCAACGGCGGCCATGCCCGCACCCTGCCGTTGCCCGCCACCTACGTCATCGACAGGACCGGCGTCATCCGGTGGGCGTTCGTGACGACCGACTACACCGTGCGGGCCGAACCGTCCGAGATCGTGGCCGCGCTCCACTCGTTGACGTAACCGTCCCTCGCCCCGGGAACCTCTGCCGCTGCCGCCCCCGGTCATCCCGCGCTGCCTGACATCCCGCGCTGACCGGCTGTAGCGTCGTACCTCATGAGTTGGCTGCCTGACGACTTCGTCCACCCCGTCCACGTGCCCGTGCCCGACACCGCGGTTCACCTGCGGCCGATCCGGGAGGCTGACACCGCCATCGACTACCCCGCCGTGATGGGATCCCGAGAGCGCTTGTGGGAGATCTTCGGCCCGGCCTGGGGTTGGCCCAAGGAGACGATGACCTACGAAGAGGACCGCATCGACCTGCTGCGGCACGAAAAGGAGGTAGCCGCCCACCAGTCGTTCAACTACGCGCTGCTGGACGAGGAGGAGACGGCGATCCTCGGCTGCGTCTATATCGACCCGCCGGAGCGCATCGGCTCCGACGCAGAGATCTCCTGGTGGGTGGTCGACGACCTCGTGGGCGGCGAGGTGGAACGCGCACTCGACGCGCTGGTGCCGCAGTGGATCGACGCCGACTGGCCTTTCCGGCAGCCCCGTTACGTGGGCCGCGACATCACCTGGCAGGACTGGCTCGCGCTTCCGCGCGCCTCGTGACGAGTCCGAAGCAGGGCTCGGATCGCGTCGTTGAGGATCGACTGGTTGTTGGGGGGCGTACTGTCGACGGATGGCCCGTGGGCGCTGGCAGGTGACTGGCGGGGTGGCGTGGCAGAAGCAGACCGTCGCACGATGCCGGGTGCGTCCAACGGATCGTTTCAGAAGGGCGTCACCGTATGGAACGGGTTGAGGCTGCGCCAGATCTCGGGCCCCGGGCCCCGGTCCAGTCCCGCAGTCGGCGCCTGGCCGTCGCCCCGGAGCGGGTGGCAGCAACGGGCCGTCCGCTTCCGCCGGTCGTCAGAAACAGGATCAGCAAGCGCGCCTGACACCCTGCCGACCAAGATCATCGAACACAGGACCCGCAGCTCGACGAGGTCGTCAAGCGACCGTGAGTACGATCTTGCCCTGGATGTGGCCTCGGGCGGCGCGTTCGTGTGCTGCTCGGGCGTCCGCGAGGGCAAACGTGCTGTCGATCGCGACGCGGACCGTGCCCGCGTCGAGCAGACGCCCCAGTTCGGCAAGCTGCGCGCCGTTCGAGCGGACCTGGGCGGTCGAGACCGTGACGCCCAGCTTCGCGGTCTCCTCCTCGTCGAAGTCCCCGGGGAACACGGGGAACTGCGAGCCGCCGCGCTTGAGCGTGTGCAGGAAGCGCCCGCTGCCGGGGCCGCCGACGGTGTCGAGGACGAGGTCGACGTCGCGTACGAGTTCCTCGGGGCGGCTCTTGGTGTAGTCGATGAACTGGTCGGCGCCGAGATCGCTCAGGAACGCTTCATGTGCGCCCGATGCCACCGCGATGACCCGGGCGCCCTTCCAC
>NZ_KQ948261.1 GCF_001514035.1 Streptomyces yokosukanensis
ACTCTGCACTGCCAGCCGGGTGTGCCCGGCATCCGGGCCGGTACCCCACGTGAGGGTGACCGTGGTGAAGAGATACCCGGCGCCGGAATCGTGGTATCGGACTTCCCAGCGCGTGGGCACATCCTGGGCCCGCAGCACGCCATCGGCATGATTGGTCTCCTCCCACGCTGCCAGGCGTTGCCGGAAATCCTCGGTGAGGTAGTGGGAGCGCAGCTCCGTACTCAGGTCGTCGGTACCGTCGGAGACGGCGTCGATGTAAACCCCGTAGAAGTCCGCCACCCGATCCACCGCGGAGTCCGGGCTCCCGGACCGGGCCGCGTTCTGCGCTGTGGTTGCCTCGCTGTCCGTCATGCATTCCCTCCTGGAACAACACCGCCCAGGCACGCCCTGGAACGTGCGGTGGGGCACCGTTTCGGAAAGCTCCCCAGTCGGATGCGGACGACACACCGCAGCGCCCGAACCACCCCAGTGAGTGACCGTTTTCCCGCCACAGGCAACGACCACCGGCAACCCGAACCGTCTCCAACCTCCTGCTCCGCCCACCACCTCGGCTCCGGGAAGACAAGGGGCGGGGCTTGCGGCCTTACGGAGCGTGACGCTTGGAAATGCGGTGCTCGACTCCGAATGGAAACCTGAACTCAATCCCGTCCCACTTCGAGGAGTGACACCCCCATGGGCATCAAGGACGAAATGCAGAACAAGGCGCAGCAGGCCCGGCAGAAGGCCGAGCAGGCCAAGCAGCAGGCACAGCAGAAGGGCCAGCAGGCCCAGGACAAGGTCCGCCAGCAGCAGGAGCGAAGCCGTCAGCAGTCCCTCGACGACATTCAGGACGACGACCTCGGGTAAGGATCGGCGCAGAGACCGGCCGTACACACGCCACCGGCCGACAGTCACCCACCAAAGGCCAGCTCGTCCGCAAGCCCTCCTTCGCTCCCGTTCACTCCCGGATGCGGTGAGAAGGAGGGCTTGAGCTGTATCCGCGGACAGGTCTGCGCGCAGGCCGGCTGGTGATTCTTTGGCACCCGGCATGGCGCTGAAGCAGAGGGCGGTCAACTAGGCATGCGGGGCCCAGAAGGCGACCGGTCGCCCGACACCGTGCTCGACGCTCCTCCAGGAGCCGTTGAAGGCGAGTACAGCCATCGCGGATGTGGGGAAACCAGTGCGGTTCATGCGCGCCAGCAGGTCGCCCATCCGTCTCGCCCGCGAGAGCGTCAGCGAGGCCGTGAACGCCCGGGTTGTGTCCGATGAGCACGAGGTCCTGGACCTCGTCGGGCACCTCATTCAAGACAGCGATGAGCTCCCCCAGTGTGGCTTCGTACAGCCGGTCCTCGTACACCGTCCTGGGCCGCTCCGACAACTCGGGCGACACGAGCTTCCAGGTCTCGCGGCAGCGTGCTGCTGTCGAGCACAATGCCAGGTTCGGGGTGATACCGGAGCCTGCAAGCCAGCGGCCGGCTACGGGCGCTTCCTTGCGGCCGCGGTCCGCGAGCGGACGGTCGTGATCGTCTATGTCGGGCGAGTCGGCCTTCGCGTGGCGGAGAATCACTACACGGCGGGTGGATTCAGCACTCATACGCACCCAATCCTGACGCCCAGACGGCCTCCAACCGGGCTGAACAGCGTCGAGTTCAGCCTTGTGGGGCACGCCCGACGATCCAGCGCGTCCGTTCCGGCGAACACCGAGAGCAGCACAAGACCGGCCGCCCTCGGAGTGCTGGGCGTGCCACTGCGACACTCAGGAGGCGAGTGCTTCAATCTCTATTTGAGATATATTCTGGAATAAGCAAGGCCCTTGTCGGGCATTGGTGTGCGGGGAACAGGTGCCCGTCCGGTGAAACTGCGCAGCGCCCGGACAGCCCGCGCAGCATCTTCAGGAACGGCGTCAGCGTAGCCCAACACAGCACGCCTACAGGCAGCTTTACCACCCCATACCTCTTGACAGGGCGGCATGACCATCCTAGTGCCCAGACCGGAGCGGAACGGAAAAGGCAAGCGAAGGAACTCCGTCCTCACCAGCGAGAAGCGGTGGATGCGGTACTCCGGTCCCTTGAATTCCCTGCAAGATCTACTGTGCCGGAGCGGGGGCGGCGGGCTCAGGTGGTCATGGCGACAGGCTCCGGGAAGACCCTCGTCGCCGTGCGCAGCGCGCAGGAGCTGCGGGCCGGCCGGGTTCTGGTGCTCGTGCCCGCTGGACCTGCTCGCACAGACCGAGGCCGCATGGCGCGAGGCCGGCCGTACCGGGCCGATGATCGGGGCCTCTCGTTGCGTGGGCAGGAGGCGGTGTTCCCCAGCACCACGCACATGGACGAGCCGGTCGCCTGGGTGCGGCCGTTCGACAAAGTCACGGTGTTCGCCACGTACGCCTCCCTGGGGCTCGGCACGCTGGAGCGGGCGCACGAGGCCGGCCTTCCGGGCTGGGACCTGATCGTCGTCGACGAGGCACACCGGACCTCCGGGCGGCTGGGCAAGCCGTGGGCCGTCGTCCACGACAACACCCGGATTCCGTCCCTGCGCCGCCTGTACATGACAGCCACGCCCCGGCTGTGGCAGCTGGACGAGGACCAGGAACAGTGCGCGCCAGGTGAGTTGGTGGCCAGCATGGAGGACGATCCGGACGGGCCGTTCGGCGCGCGCTGCTACACCCTGACGCTGTCCGAGACCATCGACCGCGGCATCCGCGCGCCCTACGAGGTCGTGTGCCTGGACATCACCGACACCCAGCTCCAGGCCGCCCAGCTCCTGGGCGCCGAGGGACGGTCGGACGAGGTCCGCGGAGCCCGGCTCGCCGCGCTCCAGACCGCGCTGGTGAAGGCGTCGGCGGAGGAGAACTTCCGGCGCACGCTGGTCTTCCACCACATGGTCAAGGAGGCCGAGGCGTTCGCGGCCGGCCTTCCTCACGTCGCCGCGCAGCTGCACGCCGCGGACCCCGAGCTGTACCCCCAGACGACCTGGGCCAACTGGCTGTGCGGCGAGCACAAGCCGGGTCACCGGCGGCGGGTTCTCGGGGAGTTCGCCGACGGGATCGCCACGGACGGCACCGTCGTCGAGAAGGGCTTCCTGCGCTCGGTGAAGGTACTCGGCGAGGGCGTCGACACCAAGAACTGCGACTCCGTCTACTGAGCCGACATCCGCGGCTCCATGCCCGACCTCGTCCAGGCCGTCGGCCGCGCACTGCGCATACAGCCCGGCGAGGGGAAGGTGGCCAACCTGGTCGTGCCGGTCCTGCTCGGGCCAGGCGAGACCGCCGACAACATGCTCACCTCCCGGGCATACGGCGGGCTGGCCAAGATCCTGGAGGCGCTCAGGGCGCACGACACCCGGATGACGGAGGCACTGGCCGAGCCGCAGACGCAGAGCCGGGTCAAGGGCGTCCAGAGCCGCACCGGCGGACAGGACGGCGAAGGAGCCCACAGCGACCGAAGCGACCGTGGCCTGTCACTGCCGGCGCAGGCACTGCTGAGGTTCAGCTCACCCCGCGACCCGGCAGCGTTGCCGGCGTTCATCCGCCTGCGGGTCCTCAACCCCGAACACGAACACTGGCGACGCGGGGTGGAGGCCGCCGTCATCTACGCCCGTGAGCACGGCGACCTGAAGGTGCCGTTCACGTACCGCGTGCCCGCCGGAGGCGACCAGGCGGTGGAGGCCGAGGGGTGGCCGGCCTCGCTGGCCGCGTTCCCGCTGGGGCAGTGGATCACCGACGCCCGCCGCTTCCACACCCGCGGGGACATGGACAAGGACCGCGTGAAACAGCTGGAGACGCTCGGCATGGTCTGGTCGCACCACGACATCACCTGGGAAGAAGGACTCACCGCCGCACGCGGATGGGCCGCGGAGAACGGGCACCTCTCCGCGCCGACCGGCGCCACCCACCAGGGATACCGGGTAGGGCTATTTCTCAAGAACGCACGCGCCGCTGCCCGGCGGGCACAGGACAACGAGCAGCGGCACGCCCAGGGGCTGCCGGTTCAACCGGCCGAGGCACTGTCAGAGGAGCGGCGCGAGCAGCTGGAAGACATCGACCCTTCGTGGTGCCCGGCCTGGCCGGTGGACTGGCAACGCGCCTTCCACCTCATCCGGCAGCACCTCGAGGCCGGCGGCGAACTGCCCCATGTCGCCGGGCACCGTCGTGCACCAGGGCGAGGACCTCGGACGGTGGGTGAAGTCGGTCCGGCTCAGCCGGCACAAGCACACCACCGTGCAGCAGTGGATGTGTCAGCAGGTCCTCGGCATCCAGCCCGCAGCCGAGAACAAGAAACCGCAGCGCCGCACACAGGCCGACAAATGGGCCGCCAACCTCGCCGCCGCCACCCAGTACTACGAACGGGAGCGGGGCACGGATCGGCAACCAGCGCTCACGAGCCGCCACACTGTCACCGCAACGCGTCGAGCAACTGTCCGCAATCGAGACGCACTGGACATAGCGGCGTACGGACGGGCGGCGGGCCACGTGGTGAGCTTCCCTTCCCGCCGCAGGGCCAGCAGACGGCGCACCGCTGGTCCCCGCAACACCTGAACCGACACAGCCGGCAAAGCCCCACGCGCGGCGACCGCGGCAGGGGACGCCGGTGCGGCCGGACTGGGCCCGGTAGCAGTCCTTGAGGCGACTGCCTTCGCAGCCGAGAAGTTCCTTGCTGGGAGTGCCGTGACCGGCGACGGGTGAGGGTTGGATGCCCCACAGACCGAACTCCGGCCAGGGCACTCCTGGCCGGAGTTGTCACGATGCCCGTGGTCAAAGGCGCTGACTACTCGTAGACGCGAGCAGCTGGGACGAGTATCTGAAGTCTTGAGAGGCGGCAGGCGCATCACACGCGACCGAAGCTATGTCTGTGGAACGGGCTGCCGTCACGATGGCAGATCCACAGCCGTGTAACCGCTGAGCCCGAGCCCGCCAACCGCGGGAAGAATCTTTGCAAGATACCACTCAAAGTCGACGTAGCCGTCAGCATCCTTGCGATAGACGGTATCCACCCTCGGGTCCAGCATGAGCCTTTCCCCGCCAGACAACACCAGGAAAGAGCCGCCGATTCCCGTGGCTCCCCAGGTAAGGATCACCGCGCAAGCTCCATGCGCTTCTCGAGCCTGTTCCATCTTTTCAATGACAGCAGGGACGGCACCGAGGGGCCCGGTATCCCAATCAGTCATGTCCGGCTCCACAAGATAGTTGATCTGACCACCGTCATCCAACCTCCAACCTCCACGCGTGAGTGATCCAATGAGTTCCTGGATCGACAACCGGCTACCGAATTCGAATTTGATACCTACATACCTGCTCATGTACACCGCTCCCTATCAGGACACCGAGGGGGCGCCACTGGCGCCCCCTCGGTCTGCATTCTATCTAAATCGTCGAATCGTCACCGGGGGACAACCTCCCACTCAAACCCCTTCTTCTGGAAATGATCCTGCATGTTCTGCGGGACCGGATTCTCGGATATTAATCGGAAATCTGCATCATTTTCTGTCGCAATCTTCCGAGCTTCACCGAGTTTTGACTTGAATCTGAGCATTTCGTCGGGATCGCGATTGAGGCGATCCCAGTACTCACCACTCTTTGCTTCGTACCACACCTCCCGAGAAGACCCCTCAGGGGTGTAGCGCCCATCGAACTGCCTTTTACCAACCTTGAACCCCGGCCTCCCGTCCGGTCCCGCTTCTCCACTGAAACGCTCCATCAGAGAGTCCTCGTAGGCATCACCGCTCAGTTGCTGCACACGACCACCACTGGCATCCGAATCTGCCTCGCGGAATGCTGACCTGCCCCACGGTTTGGGTTCCAGCTGCGGTGGCTAACTGGCGGCGGGGATGGTGTCTTGTCCGGAGAGTAGTTCGTACTCGATCGGGGTGCGGTAGCCCAGTGCTGAATGTCGTCTCTTGCGGTTGTAGAAGATCTCGATGAACTCGAAGATCGCGTTGGCCAGTTCGACCCGGGTCTTCCACCGCTTGCGGTTGAGCAACTCGATCTGCATCGAGGACCAGAACGACTCCATCATCGCGTTGTCCAGGCCGTCCCCGACCGTGCCGAACGACGGCAGGAGCCCGGCGGAGCGAATCCTTTCCCCGAAGACCCAGGAGGTGAACTGGGTGCCGTGATCGGCGTGAACGATCCCGCCCGGCTCGGGGCGGCGGTTGCGGATGGCCATGTCCAGCGCGTTGACCACGAGGGTGGAGTCCTGCCGTGAGTCGATGGACCAGCCCACGATCCTGCGGCTGAACGCATCCAGGACCGCCGCGCAGTACACCCACCCTTCCCTGGTGCGGTGCTGCGTGATGTCGGTGACCCACAGCTCGTCGGGACGCAACCGATGGAACTTGCGATTGACCAGGTCCTCGGCGGTGACGATGCCACGCAGCCGCTTGATGCGCACCGGTCCGGGCAGGCCGTGGATCCCGGCCTGAGTCATCAGCACCGACACGGTCCTGGTGCAGACCCGGATGCCCATGCCCAGGGTGAGCTCGGCGTGGATGCGGCGGCAGCCGTAAGTGCCGCGGGAAGCGACGTGAACCTCTCGGATCAGCCCGGTCAGCCGGTCCCGCCGTAGCTGCCGTGGAGTGGTCGGTGTGCGCTTGTGCTTGTAGTAGTTCTGCCGGGCGACGCCAAGGATCCGGCAGCACCTGTTGACCGGTGCCCCGGCATCGACGAGTCGGTCGATCACCGGGGAGAGCCTTTTGGGGCCGGCTTGTCCTCGCCGAGGAACTTCGCCGCCTGCCGGACGATCGCCAGCTCGGTTTCCAGCTCATGGATCCGCCGGCGAGCGGCCCGCAACTCAGCAGACTCGCTCGACGGCGTTCCCGGTCGCCGCCCGTTGTCGATGTCGTCCTGCCGCAACCACTTCGACAACGTGACGGGATGGATACCGAGCTCCACCACCGTCTGTTTGGCCTTCTTGCCGGCGCGGATCAGCGCGATGGCACGCGCCCGGAACTCCGGAGGATAGGGACGAGGCATGACTGCCAGCCTTCCGTGAAGGGCTGTCAGTTAGCCACCAGAACTGGAACCTGAGAGGTGGGGCAGGTCAGCTTCGGTCACGCGGCCTGGATGGTCGGCGGGGTCATGACGGTCTCGAATTCGACGGGGGTCAGCCGGCCGAGTGCGGCTTGTCTGCGGCGGCGGTGGTAGGTCCGCTCGATCCAGGTCACGATCGCGATCCGCAGCTCCTCGCGGGTGGCCCAGCTCCGGCGGTCGAGCACGTTCTTCTGCAGCAGGCTGAAGAAGGACTCCATGGCTGCGTTGTCGCCGGTTGCCACGACTCTTCCTATCGATCTGGCCATCCGGTGGCGGTCGAGTGCCCGGACGAATTTCCGGGACCGGAATTGCGAGCCGCGATCGCTGTGCAGGATGCACCCGTCGACGTGGTCGCGCCGGGCTCCGAGGAGGCCGATCAGCTCCGGAGGACGTTACCTCTAGCCTCTCCCGCATCCGCTGTGGGTACTGTCCCCGACAGAACGGGCTCGTCTCTTCCTACGGCGTGGTGAGGTTCAGCTTGTACGTGGGTTCACCATCGACCCAGGTGTCGACGTCACCGTTCGACGAGTGGCCTTCGACGTGCAGGCGCAGAGTGAAGCGGTAGGTGCCAGGCCCCGCGTAGCGCAGCTCTTTTACATCCAACGGGGCGCCGTTCTTGGACACGCTGAGTAGATGCGACCACATCACACTGCACTTGGGGAGCTCACTCCACGGAGAGATCGGGTTTGAGATGAAGCACCTCGCCGATTCCAGCCCATAGTTCAACTTCTTACCGTCAGTGGACGCGCACAACTCAACCTTTGAGCTCATCTGCTTCCAACCGTCATCCGTGCGGAAGTCCTCGATGGAGCAGGCTTTCTCCGGCCCCGGCCCCCGCACCGGGGCTGCACTGGCCGCAGTGGCCGACGCCGATAGCGCAACGGCGACCAGCAATGAAGCGCCCAAGAGCACGGGAAGAGACGACTTTCGGACCGACATGAGGGATCCTCTCGCGGAGTCGACGAAGACAAACGATGGGCCTGGACGCGCGCCACGACCGGCGGAAGACCCGCCCCCGCGCGACAGCCTGCCCAGCCGCCCACTCTGTGAAGGGCCGCCGCGACCGCGCGGCGGACGGGCACCGGGCGCCCGCAGGAACAACCTGTCCGCAGCCTCGTCCGACCTCACTCGAACACCACGCGATGGCCGGAACCCCACCAGGGCAGCGAAAAGATCGCCTCATCGCTTCCGTCCAGCACAAAAGCCAGGGGTCCGCCCAGCGGCCACCAGGAGTCACCCCCGTCCCGCGTTCCACCTGTCTGGCGCCTTTTCCCTCGCAGCCAGCCCATCCGGAGGCAGCGGATTCCCGGCACCTGCACCAGAGTCACGGCTCATTCCCCATCGCTCAGCCGAGTGATCACCCACCCGATCTCAGCCACGACGTAGCGAACACCGGGCCAAGGCGGCGTCCCTGGCGGTGTCGGCCCCTGGCCGGGCCAGGCACTGGGGCCGCTAACCCGACCATCGAGAGCACCCGAGACTCCACAGGCGAGCGCTTGAAACCGTCCTCAGCACCGAGGATCGGAATCAGCTTCTCACCCACGGCTGAACATGCACCGGCCAACTGCGAGGCTCAGCCGGGCCAACTCAACCGCTCACGGGCCATCTGAAGAACTCAGTCACAACTACGGCCGTTTACGGTCAGTGCCCCTCGTCGAGCATGTCGGACGTCAGGTCGCCGCGCACCCGCCGAACACGCGGACGATGTCGATAGCGGCCGAATTCCAACCGCGGCTGATCTACCTCGATCTCCACCACCACTTCCGGCTTGACCGGCCGGAAGCGCACCGGGTCCGCTCCGGGCAGCCCGCCCACCGTGCCCGGCAACTCGCGCGTCTCCTCACCGGATGCATGCAAGAGCGGCGCCACGGCCAGGCGGACATGCTGAGCGAGCGGCAGACTCACTCCAACCGCCCGCATACGGCCGCCCGCCGGCCGGCCCAGCACAAGGGCCTGCGCCGCCGGCGACCTGCCGGTCACCCCGATGACCACGGCTTCGGTGGTGTGGCGCTCGCGCCACTTCACCCAGCCCGAGGCGAGGCCGGGTCTGCTGCACGAT
>NZ_KQ948262.1:0-569 GCF_001514035.1 Streptomyces yokosukanensis
TCCATCGCAAGCGCCTCACGCGGCGAAATCCCGAAGAACGCCGGATCGAACTCCCCCGCACCATGCAAAAACCCACCATGGCGAACCATCGACTTACCGACCTTCTCAGGATCCGGATCGAACAACCGCGCCACATCCCAGCCACGATCCTCCGGAAACTCCGAGATCCCGTCCCGGCCCTCCACCACCATCCGCCACAAATCCTCCGGCGAACTCACCCCACCCGGAAGACGACACCCCATCGCCACAACCGCGACCGCATCCTCCGACACCCCACCGACAGCAGCCCGCCCCACCACCGCCGACTCAACCCCAGCCTCCCCACCCACCAACTCCACACGCAAGAACTCCGCCAACACACCCGGCGACGGATAATCAAAAATCAACGTCGCCGGCAACCGCAGCCCCGTCACCGCATTCAACCGGTTCCGCAACTCCACAGCCGTCAACGAATCAAAACCCAGATCCTTGAACGCCTGCCCCGCACCAACACTCCCCGCACCCGCATGCCCCAACACCACCGCAACCTCACCCGACACCAACTCCAGAAGCAACCGCTCCTGCTCGTC
>NZ_KQ948262.1:1399-4436 GCF_001514035.1 Streptomyces yokosukanensis
ACGGGTCATGGCGGCGAGCCGGTCGGCCAGGGTGGCGCCCGCAGTGGCACCGGAGCCGACCGCGGCGGCGCGCGTCGTGCGGCGCGGTTGGCGCACCAGTCCACGCAGCATCGGCGGCAGCTGTCCCGCCCGTGCCTGCTCCGCCAACGCGGCGAAGTCGAACTTCACCGGGACGAGGGTGGACGCCTCACCGGCCAGGGCCGTGTCGAGCAGGGCCAGGCCGTCCTCGGAGGCGAGCGGGAGCACTCCGCCCCGGTTCATGCGGGCCTGGTCCGACTCGCTCATCGTCGCGATCATGCCGCCGGACTCGGCCCACAGGCCCCAGGCCAGTGAGACGGCGGCGAGACCCTGGGCGCGGCGCCACTGGGCGAACGCGTCCAGGAACGCGTTCGCAGCGGAGTAGTTGCCCTGCCCCGGACCACCGATGACACCGGCGGCGGAGGAGAACAGGACGAACGCCGAGAGGTTCATGTCGCGCGTCAGCTCGTGCAGTGTCAGCGCCGCGTCGACCTTGGGCCGGAAGGTGGCGCCGACACGCTCCTGGGTCAGGCTCGGGATCACGCCGTCGTCGAGGACGCCTGCCGCGTGCACGACGCCGGTCAGCGGCGCCGCGGGCGAGACCGCCGAGAGGAGCTTCTTCACCGCCCTGCGCTTGGACATGTCGCACGCCACCACGGTGACGCTCGCTCCGGCCGCCTCCAGCTCGGCCGTCAGCTCCTGGGCGCCGGGCGCCTGCGGGCCTCGGCGGCTGGTCAACAGCAGGTGCCGCACACCGTGTTCGGTGACGAGGTGCCGTGCGACCAGGCCGCCCAGCGTTCCGGTGCCGCCGGTGACGAGCACGGTGCCCTCGGCGTCCCATGCGGGCCCGGTGCCGGTGTCCGGCGCAACCCGCACCAGTCGGGGCGTGTGCACGACGTCACCGCGCACCGCCACCTGCGCTTCACCCGCGGCCAGTACGCCCGCGAGGGACGGCCTGGACGCCTGGATCTCGTCCACGTCCATGAGCACGATGCGGTCCGGGTTCTCGGCCTGGGCCGCGCGCACGAGGCCCCAGACCGCGGCCCCCGCCGGGTCGGTCACCTCCGTGTCGGCAAAGACGCCGACCGCGCCGCGCGTCACGACGACCAGGCGGGTCTCGTCGAGTTCCGGCGCGGCGAGGAAGGCCTGCAGGGTGCCGAGGACTCGGCCGACGAGGCCGCGGACGCGTTCGGCGCTGACGACACCGTCGACGGCGTCGACGACCAGTACGTCCGGCATCGCCGCGCCGGACCGCACCAGTTCCTCGACGTCGAGGGCCATGGCGACCGGGTGCGGGACGACCGCGGCGGCATCAGCCATCGCGTCAGCCGCCGACGCGGTCCATTCGACGGCGAAGTGGGCGTCCGTGCCGGGACCGGTCCGGCCTGCGGCCTTCACCTGCTCCTGCGCGACCGCGCGCAGGACGAGCGACTCGACCGACGCGACCGGGGCTCCCTCGCCGTCGGCGAGTTCGATCGTCACCGACTCGGGTCCGGTGGGCGTCATGCGCACCCGCAGTGCGGTGGCGCCGGAGGCGTGCAGAGTCATGCCGTTCCACGCGAACGGCAGGATGAGCTTGCCCTCCTCGGCCTTCCGCTCGGTGAAGGCGCCACAGTGCAGGACCGCGTCGAGAAGAGCCGGGTGCAGACCGAATCCGGCCGCCGCCTCGGTGTCGTCCACCGGAAGCGCGACCTCGGCGTAGATGTCCTCACCGCGGGTCCACAGTGCGGTGAGCCCTTGGAACAGCGGTCCGTACGTGTATCCGGCGGCTGCCTGGTCCGAGTAGAAGCCGGTCAGGTCGACGGGCTGCGCGCCTTCCGGGGGCCAGACGCCGAAGGCGGCATCGGATGCCGGTGCGTCGTCGCCCAGTTGTCCACTGGCGTGGCGGGTCCATGGTTCGCCGGACTGCGCGCCGTCGGGCCGCGAGTACACCGCGACCGACCGCACACCGCCACCGGTGTCCTCGCCGACCGTGACCTGGACGCGCACCGCGCCCTTGTCCGGGATCACCAGGGGCGCTTCGATGACCAGTTCGCGCAGGGCCCGCGCGCCGACCTCGTCGCCCGCGCGGATCGCGAGTTCCACCAGGGCGGTGCCGGGCAGCAGGACCGTGCCGGACACGACGTGGTCCGCCAACCAGGGCTGGGCGGCGAGGGAAAGCCGGCCGGTGCACACCACACCGCCGGTGTCGGGGACCCCGACCGCGGTGTCGAGCAGGGGGTGCCCAGTTGCCAGCGCGGGGTCCCCTTCGGACAGCGTCGGGTTCAGCCAGAAACGCTGCCGCTGGAAGGCGTACGTGGGCAGGTCCACACGGTGTGCGCCGGTGCCGGAGAACACCTGCTCCCAGTCGATGCCGACGCCGCGTATGTTCAGCTGCCCCACGGTGGCCATCAGCGCCCGGTCCTCGGGCACATCCCGACGCAGCGACGGCACACAATCCTCCGCCACCATCCCGGTCAGGATGCCGTCCGGACCCAACTCCAGGAAGGTGGCCACCTTCTGCTCCCGCATGGCCTGCACACCGTCGTGGAACCGGACCGTGCCACGCACATGCTCCACCCAGTACTCGGGCGAGCACAGCCGCCCGACATCCGCCACCTCACCCGTCAGATTCGACACCACCGGCAGAGACGGGGCGTTGTACGACAGTCCGGCCGCGACCCTCCGGAAGTCGTCCAGCATCGGATCCATCAACGGCGAGTGGAAGGCGTGCGACACCCGCAGCCGCTTCACGCGGCGACCGTCCAGGGCCTCGGTCACGGCCAGCACCGCATGCTCGGCGCCCGAAAGCACCAGGGCGGTCGGCCCGTTGACGGCGGCAATGCTCACACCGTCCGACAGCAGCGGCGTGACCTCATCCTCGGCGGCCTCCACCGCGACCATCACACCACCGGCCGGCAACGCCTGCATCAACCGACCACGCGCCACCACCAACGTCGCCGCATCCTCCAGCGACCACACACCCGCAACAAAAGCGGCCACCACCTCGCCGATCGAATGACCGGCGAGACAGTGCGGG
>NZ_KQ948262.1:4821-7520 GCF_001514035.1 Streptomyces yokosukanensis
ACCCGTGAACAACACACCCAGACGCCCGGACCCCACCGCCCCCGGACGCACCGACCCGAGACCCTCGCACGCCTCGTCCACCGAACCCGCCACCACCACCGCACGATGCTCGAACCGCGCACGAGACACAGCCAACGAGTACGCCACGTCCACCAGGCTCAGATCGCGGTGCAGTTCCAGATGGTCCGCCAGCCGCCGGGCCTGCGCGCTCACAGCGTCGGCTGTACGGCCCGAGAGGACGAGCGGCACGCTTCCGCGTATCACAGTCGGCTCTGGGGACTCGTTCTCGGCGGATTCGAGAATGACGTGGGCGTTGGTGCCGCTGATACCGAAGGAGGAGACCGCGGCACGACGCGGACGCCCCTCCGTCGCCGGCCACTCCCGCGACTCCGTCAGGAGTTCCACGGCACCCGCCGACCAGTTGACCTTCGGCGTGGGCTCGTCGATGTGCAGTGTCCTGGGCAGCACACCATGGTGCATCGCCTGCACCATCTTGATCACACCCGCCACACCGGCCGCCGCCTGCGCATGACCGATGTTCGACTTCAACGAACCCAGCCACAACGGCTCACTACCGGCCCGCTCCTGACCGTACGTGGCGATCAGCGCCTGCGCCTCGATCGGGTCACCCAACGACGTACCCGTACCGTGTGCCTCGACGACGTCGATCTCGGACGCGGTCAGACCGGCGTTCGCCAACGCCTGACGGATCACACGCTGCTGCGAAGGACCGTTCGGCGCGGTCAGCCCGTTCGACGCACCGTCCTGGTTCACGGCCGTGCCACGGACGACCGCCAAAACCCCATGACCGTTGCGCCGCGCGTCCGACAGACGCTCCAGCAGGACCAGACCCACGCCCTCGGCCCACGCCGTACCGTCCGCACCCGCCGCGAACGACTTGCACCGGCCGTCGGGGGCGAGGCCCCGCTGCCGCGAGAACTCCACGAAGCTGCCCGGCCTGGCCATGATGGCCACCCCACCGGCAAGCGCGAGCGAGCACTCACCGCCGCGCAGCGCCTGGACCGCCGAGTGCATCGCCACCAAAGACGACGAACACGCCGTGTCCACCGTCACCGCCGGACCCTCGAAACCGAAGGTGTACGCCACCCGGCCCGAGACGATGCTTCCGGCCGCCACGGCCGCCTCGTAGTCGTGATACATCAGGCCGGCGAAGACGCCGGTACGACTGCCCTTCAGCGTGGTCGGGTCGATTCCGGCCCGCTCCAACGCCTCCCACGACGCCTCCAGCAGCAGCCGCTGCTGCGGGTCCATCGCGAGGGCCTCGCGAGGCGAGATCCCGAAGAACGCCGGATCGAACTCACCCGCGTCATGGAGGAAGCCGCCCTCCCGTACGTAGGACTTGCCGGCCATGCCGGGCGTGGGGTCGTAGAGCCGGTCGACGTCCCAGCCACGGTCCTCCGGGAACGGGGTGACGCCGTCGCGCTCCTCGGCCACCAACCGCCACAGGTCCTCCGGCGAGGAGACACCGCCAGGCAGCCGGCAGGAGGCCGACACGATCGCGATCGGTTCGGACGAGGCCGCAAGAGCCCTGTCGCGCTCCTCCTTGAGCTGCTCGTTCTCCATGAGCGAGGCGCGCAGTGCCGCGACAAGCTTGTCCTCGGGCACAGACATATCTGAGTTCCTCCGTAGCCCGACGGGCTCAGTTGTTGGTGTCGCCCATGGCGCGTTCGATGAGGCCGGCGACGTCCAAATCTGCGATCAGGCGCGACGCGTTCTGCCGTGCTTCCGAGGGGGCGGGCGTGACGGCACCGGGGGCCGTAGCCACGAGAGGCAGCAACTGCTTCAGCACGCCCAGCTCTTGGAACCGCTTCAGCGGCACCGTGGCAAGGGCCTTGCGCAGCCCGGCCTCGTCGATGTCTGCAAGGTCCACCGCTCCGGCCGCCGGGCCCGGGGCCAGTTCCGCGCGCAGATGCTCGGTGATCGCGGCGGGGGACGGATAGTCGAAGATCAGTGTGGCCGACAGTAGCAGCCCCGTCGCCGCGTTCAACCGGTTGCGCAGCTCGACTGCGGTCAGCGAGTCGAAGCCCAGGTCGCTGAACGCCTGTCCAGGCACGATGCTCTCGGCGTCGGCGTGCCCCAGCACCACGGCGACCTCGCCGCGGACCAGGTCCAGCAGCATCTCCGTCTGCTCCTCCGCCGGAAGCGCCGCCAGCCGGTCCGTAAGGGAGTCGGCGGGGACGGGGCCGCCGGTGGAGGCGGCACGCCGGGGCGGGCGGACCAGGCCCTGCAGCATGGGAGCCAGTTGGCCGGCACCCGCCTGTGCGGTGAGCGCGGAAAGGTCGAACTTGACGGGTACGAGGGTCGGTTCGTCGGCGCCCAGGCCGGCGTCGAACAGCTCCATGCCCTCCTCGACGGACAGGGGCCGAATGCCGCTGCGCCGCATGCGGGCCTGATCCGTCCGGTCCAGGGCGCCGGCCATACCACCGGCGTCACCCCACAGGCCCCAGGCCAGTGAGACAGCAGGCAAACCCTGGGTGCGGCGCCACTGCGCGAAAGCATCCAGGAACGCATTCGCAGCCGAGTAGTTGCCCTGCCCCGGACCACCAAGCACACCGGACGCCGAGGAATACACCACAAACGCATCCAGCTCCAGGCCCCGCGTCACCTCATGCAACGCCAACACCGCATCGACCTTCGGCCTGAACACCGACGCCAACCGCTCCGGCGTCAAACTCCCG
>NZ_KQ948262.1:8317-9049 GCF_001514035.1 Streptomyces yokosukanensis
ATCACACCGTCATCCAACACACCAGCCGTGTGCACCACACCCGACAACGGAGCCTCAACAGGAACACCAGCCAACAGCCCGGCCAACGCCTCACGGTCAGCCACGTCACACGCAACCACCCGCACCCGCGCACCCAACTCCACCAACTCGGCCCGAAGCACCTCCGCACCAGGCGCCTCAAGCCCACGCCGACTCGTCAACACCAGACTCCGCACACCATGCGCGACGACCAGATGCCGGGCAACCACACCACCCAACGTGCCCGTACCACCAGTGACCAGCACCGTCCCACCCGACCGGAACACCGGCACACCCGAAGACACCACAGCAGCACGCACCAACCGAGGCACGAACACCTCACCCGACCGCACCACCACCTGCGACTCACCCGACGCCACCACACCCGACAACAACCCACCCACATCCACGCCCGCATCCACGCCCTGATCGACATCGACCAGGACCACACGGCCGGGATTCTCCACCTGCGCCGAACGCACCAACCCCCACACCGCAGCCGCCACCGGATCACACACACCGACACCGGCCCCGCCCGCGACATCCACCGCACCCCGCGTCACCACCACCAAACACCCCTCCCCCGAAGACCCAAGGAAGGACTGCACAGCAGCAAGCGCCTCCGACGCCACAACACGCACAGCATCAGCATCCAACACAGCGCCCGCCCGGACCTCGAACACCTCCACCCCAGCAACACCCACACCCACACCC
>NZ_KQ948262.1:9527-10796 GCF_001514035.1 Streptomyces yokosukanensis
ACACCCACACCCACACCCACCGGCAGACGAGACCACTCAACCCGGAAGAGCGACTCACCACCCCCACCACCGGACACCCTCAACTGCTCCTGGGGTATCTCACGCAGGACGACCGATTCCACCGACGCGACGGGTGCGCCGTCCGCGTCACGGATGTCCAGACGTACCGCGTCGGAATCGATGGACGTCAGACGGACCCGGACGGCTGAGGCGCCGGCGGCGTGCAAGGTCGTACCGCGCCATTCGGTGGAGATCCCGGACAGGCCGGTCACACGGGCGGCGGCCTCCAAGAGCATCGGGTGGAGGCCGAAGTGTTCCGCGTCGGCCGCGAGTTCACTGTTCAGGGCGACCTCGACGTACTCCCCAGCCGGAGGAGCCTCGCCGGTCGGCTGCGTCGCCGCGTCCGAGGGTGCGAGCGTGCCGGTGGCATGGCGGGTCCAGGAGTCGTCTCCGTGCTCGGGACAGGTGTACACGCCGACCGTACGGTTGCCCTTGTCGTCGGCGCCGCCAACGGAGACCTGCACGCGCAGCGCTCCAGTGGCGGGCAGCACAAGCGGCGTCTCGATCGTCAGTTCTTGCACCGTGCCGGCGTCGACCTCGTCACCGGCACGGATCGCCAGCTCGACCATCGCGGCTCCCGGCACGACGTCGCCGCCCGGAAGCTCTTCGGAAAGCCAGGGCTGCGCGGCCCGTGAGAGCCGTCCGGTGCACAGCACACCCCCCGTGTCAGGCACGGTCAGGACCGCGTTGAGAACCGGGTGCCGCATCGAGATGTCGCTCGCCGGTGCCGCCGCGGCCAGCCAATAGCGCTGGTGCTGGAAAGCGTAAGTCGGCAGAGCCACACGGTGTGCGTTCCGGCCCGCGAAGACCTGCTCCCAGTCGATGCCGACGCCGCGCGTGTGCAGCTGCCCCACCGCGTTCATCAGCGCCCGGTCCTCGGGCACATCCCGACGCAGCGACGGCACACAATCCTCCGCCACCATCCCCGTCAACACACCATCCGGACCCAACTCCAGGAAGGTGGCCACCTTCTGCTCCCGCATGGCCTGCACACCGTCGTGGAACCGGACCGTGCCACGCACATGCTCCACCCAGTACTCGGGCGAGCACAGCCGCTCGGCGTCCGCCACCTCACCCGTCAGATTCGACACCACCGGCAGCGCGGGCTCGTTGTACGACAGGCCGGCCGCGACCCTCCGGAAGTCGTCCAGCATCGGGTCCATCAGCGGCGAGTGGAAGGCGTGGGACACCCGCAGCCGCTTCACACGA
>NZ_KQ948263.1:0-1901 GCF_001514035.1 Streptomyces yokosukanensis
CCTGGGCCGCTAGCCGGTGTCGAAAGCCGTACCCACGCGTGGCCCCCAGGCCGTTAAGACCTGCACTGGCTGAGCGTTCCCGGCGAGAACTTCGCTCGCAGGCACTTGTACGAGCCCTACTGTAGGCCCGCATTTTCGGTGTCCCTTTCTCGTTGACAGTGGCCTTCTTCTGGCCCAAGGGACAGGACAGTGAGACGAACTCCTGTCTGATCGTTCGCCCGTAGTAGTGCTGATCCCGGTCTTGATCTATGCAGCGGCGTTATCCGTCGTGATCGTGGAGATGGCCCAGCTGGCCGAGACCGGGAGTTTCGCCCCCGTTCTTGCTGCTCGGGGGCACTTCGTCGGGGACTGACGCGGTTGGCGCGTTGCCCGTCACGGCTATCGCTTCGGGTCGTTGGTGCTCGCGTGGGGTTGTCGTTCGGCCAGGGGCATCGTGACTGCGCTCCAGCAGGTGGTGCGTTCGGGAAGCCCGGCCGTGTGAGGAGCGTTCTGTAGGGGGATGCGGTGGTGTTGGCCGGTGAGCCGGTGTTGCGCATTCGGGATGTATGCAAGAGCTACCGGCACCGTCCTGTCCTGCGGGGTGTGTCGCTGGATCTCCGTGCGGGCCAGTTGGTGGGCCTTGTCGGCGAGAACGGGGCCGGCAAGAGCACCCTGCTGCGCATTCTGGTCGGGGATCTCGCCGCGGACAGCGGCGTGGTGGAGCGGGTGGGAGTGCTGGGCAGCTGCCCGCAGGACGCGGTGCTCCACCAAGCCTTCTCCGTTGACCAGCATCTGAGGTTCTTCCAGGCCGCTTACGGCCTGGACAGCCTGGACAGAGCCTTCGAGCTGCTGGAGCAGTTGCATTTCAGCAACTACCGGAGGGTGCGGGTGGAGGCACTCAGCGGCGGCACGCGCCAGAAGCTCAACCTGGTCCTCGCTTTGATGCACGATCCCCAGGTGCTGCTCCTGGATGAGCCGTATCAGGGCTTCGACTGGGAGACCTATCTGCGGTTCTGGGACCTGGCGGCGGCCTTGCGGGACCGGGGCTGCGCGGTGCTGGTGGTCTCGCACCTCGCCTACGACGCCTCCCGTCTGGACACCCTGTACCGCCTTCAGGCGGGAGTGTTGCAGGAGACGCAGCAGACTGGATCGGAGGTGGTGTCGGTATGACGCGGTGGTGGTCCTGCTTCTGTACGGCCTTGCGGTTCACGCTGATCGAGCAGGCCCGTAACAGGTTGGCGTTGCTGATTGTGGTCCTGTTCGTCCCGCTGTGGACCACGCTGGCGTTCACGGTGGTGGCTCGTACGGCCTTGCGGTTCCGGATCCAGTCGGTCGGCCGTACGGTGGTCATGGACGGCAACATCCTGGTCCAGATCAACGGCGCACTGCAGGCCCTGTCGCTGGTCATCGCGTTCATGATGTTCGTCGCCACCGCCCGCTCCGCGTTGTTCGACCAGCGACTGGTGCGGGCCGGCTATCCCCGCTCGTGCCTCGCGCTCGCGAAGTGCGCCGCGCTCCTTGTGGTCGCGGTTCTGGTCGCCGCCTACACCACCGCGTGGATGCGTCTGTTCTGGCGCCCTGAGCAGCCCCTGGTGCTCGCTGCGGGGATGTTCACCGGTGCTCTGATCTACGGCGGCATCGGCATCGTGCTGGCGGCTGTGCTGCGCAGCGAGTTGGCCGGCATGTTCCTTGCCATCATGATCAGTTCCATCGATCTGGTTCTGCAGAATCCCTTGATCAACCCGGATGCGGACAGTCCCGTGGTGCGCTTCCTGCCGGCTTACGGGGCGGTGCAGACCTCGGTGGCCGCCGGCGGTCTGCAGGTGGTGCCGATCAGCTGCCTGCTGCTGGGTGCGGGTTGGGGGGTAGGCACGGCGGCGGTGGGAATGGCCGCCTTCGCCGCCCGTACCCGCGCCCACCGC
>NZ_KQ948263.1:2992-8651 GCF_001514035.1 Streptomyces yokosukanensis
CGCACGGCCCAGGGAACGCCGACTGGCATCGGGCAGGGCGTGCGGGTGCCGTGACCGGCCCCGCGAGGGCGTCGTTTCGATGATGAACGCCGCACACGGCGGCAACACCACGTGAGGGGCGGGGCTTTCAGAGGTGTCGCAACACAACACTGCGGCTTCGGCTGCTTCACCGGCCGCATCCGCCCCGCCGCCCGGCCCGTCCCATCCGCCTGCGGGCGAGGTGGTGCCCCGGGGCGAGGCGCGCTGGGCCTGGCTGCTCAGTGACGGCGGTGAGCCCCGGAACTGGATACTTTTCCTGGCTCCGCTGGTGGGCTGGCACGACGGTGGATGGGCCGGCATCGGCTGGGGGGTGTTCGCGGCGGTGTTCACGGCGGTGCTGCCCACGCTGATCCTGGGGTTCGGTGAGCGCCGCCGGTACTGGGGGGACAGGCATGTGCGGCGGCGGCAGGATCGTATCGTGGCCGCTCCCGGGGTGATGGCCTCGGTCATCACCGGCACCGCGCTGCTGTACGGGCTCAGGGCTCCCGTCGAGGTGACGGCCCTGGTGACGGCGATGCTCGCCGTCCTGCTCGCCTTACTGGTGATCACCTTCTTCTGGAAGGTGTCGGTTCACTCCGCGGTCGCTTCCGGCGCCCTGACCATCCTGGCAACGGACTTCGGCCCCTGGCTGCTTGTGCTGACCCCCCTGGTGGTGCTGATCGGCTGGTCCCGGATCCGGCTGCGTTGCCACACCGTTGGCCAGGTCACTGTCGGGGTGCTGATCGGCGCGGCGGTCAGCGCACCTGTCTACACACTCCTGGGGTAACGGATATGAACCGGTTCCCGGATCCGAGCCCCGCCGATCTGGTCATGGTCAAGGCCGAACAGCTTGCGGAGCACCCGGAGGCCAACGCGACGGTCGAGGTGGTGCTGCATCTGACCGGCGCCGTGCCCGATCTGGCCGGTCTGCGGGAGCACGTGACCGCGCGCCTTGCCGATCTCCCTTGTCTGTCGCATGTCCTGACTGGCGACGGGCCGGCGGCACGGTGGATCCTTGCCGTCCCGGATATGGCCCGGCATGTTCGCGATCAGCGGGTGGCCAGTGAGCCGGAGGCTCTTGAGGCGACTGTGCGGCTTCTGCTGCGAGAGCCTTGGACGGAGGGGGCCCCGACCTGGCGCATGATCCTCCTGCACGGTCACGTGCCCGACGGGTTCGCTCTGCTGTATCTCACCCACCACGCCGTCCAGGACGGCGCCAACGTCGTCACGATCATGGAAGTGCTGTTCGGGCCGCATCTGCTGCCGGAGCAGTTCTCAGTGCTCACCCGGGACGTCTCCCCGATTCCTCGGCCCCGCCTGAGCCAAGCCCTGCGCAGCGCCGTGACTCTGCAGCGCCACGCGCGCCGGCACCAGATGTGGCAGTCCGCCGCGCATCCGCCGTCCAGCCGCCGTCACACGCTGTGGGCCCAGACGCCCTCCGCTGCCTTGCATACCGCGGCCCGCGCCGGCGGAGCCGGCACCAACGACATCTACCTCACCGCCCTGGTCCACGCGATCACCCAATGGGCCGAAGACGCTTGGCCCCGAGCCACCAACGTGGCGATCCCCGTGATGGTTCCCGTCAACCTGCGCACGCCCGACGAAGTGGCGGCGCCCGGCAACCGGCTGTTCCTGACCCGGATCGACCTGCCCGGCGCCACCATGCCTGTGGGCCGGCGGCTGGAACGCACACGGGCCGTCACCCCTGCCCTGAAGTCCGCCGGACACAAGACGGTGCACCGAGCGGCTCTCACCCGCCTTCCCCGGCGGCTGCTCCAGCGCCTCGTGGCCGCGAGCACCGTCCCGGGTCGGCTTACCGTATGCGCCTCCTACGTCGTGGTGCGCCAACGTCTGCACTACGGCGAGGCGGCAGTACACCGCATCGACCCCATCATCTGCTGCCCGCCCGGCGTCCCCATGGCCGTTGTGGCGGTCAGCTACGGGGACACGACCAGTGCATGCTTCCGTATCGACCAAGCCCTCCCCGGCGCCGTCAGCCTTCCCGCACACTGGCGTCAGGCCCTCGCGGACCTGGCGGCCCCAGCCCCGCCGACCACGGGTTCCGATCCCGCGCCCGCGGGGCGCACACCGGCCGGGTCCGCCACAACCGTCGTGCGTGCGCTGGTCACATGGCTCGCTCGATGCTCCACAGCGGCAGGTGTTCGAAGAAGGTGACCGCTTCCTCACGCCACTGTGACCTCCAGCCGGCGGCCACGGTGGAAGCCTGCTCTGCATAGCGCCGCATGTCCGCCTGCATCCGGACCGTCACACCACGGTTCTCACCGATCTCCCGGACTGCGGCGACCGTTTCCGGCGTGCAAGACGGGTCACCGAGCGCGGCCTGCACCAGCGCACGCTCGGTGCCATCGACGGCGGACAGCAGGGCACTGACGGTGTAGGTGTGCTTCCCGTCACGGATGTCGGTGCCGGTCGGCTTACCCATGGTGACCGCGTCCCCGAACAGGTCCAGGTAGTCATCGCGCATCTGCCCGCAGATCCCCACCAGCCGTGCGTACTCGCGCAGTTCCTAGACGACGAGGTCCGGTTGCTCGCCCGCGGCCAGGAGTCCGAGTTGCATGGGGGCGAGGATCGAGTAGCGGGCGGACTTGTAGTCGGCCACGCAGTGCAAGATCTCCTCCCCGGCGGTGGCGCTGAAGTCGCGTTCCAGGTCGATGATCTGGCCCACGAACGTGTCGGCCGCCGCCCGCGTCTGCACCTCGATCATGGCCTGCCGCACCGTGACAGGCAGTTTCGCGTCCAGCAGCACCCGCAGGGACAGGGCCAGTGCGAGATCGCCAGCGAGCACGGTGAGACCAACGGCCGTCCGTGGGTGGCCGGGGAACCGTTCACGGTAGGCGTAGTAGGTGGAAGGGCCGCCGCGGCGGGTGGGGCTGTCGTCGATGAGGTCGTCGTGCACCAGGCCGTGGGTCTGCAGCAGCTCGATGCTCAGCGCGGCGGCGTCCAGTCCTTCGACCGGCTCGCCGGTTACCAGGCGAGCTGCCTCATGCAGCAGGACGACCCGCATCCGCTTGCCGCCCCGCAAGGACAATTCCCGCAGCAACTGCAGGCACTCTGGAGTGAAACGGCTGAACGACGGCGCATCGATCCCGGCGCTCAACGTGTCGAAGTACTCCTCGAAGAGCGTGTTGAACCGGCGCTCGTATCCGGCGACACGATCGAGAACCTGCTGGGTCATGACGAGTTCTTCCTGCTCGGGTTGGGTGACACAGTTGTAGACGCGCAGCGGTGAGGGCTGGTGCCCCGGGAACGCGGCGCGATGTCAGGAGGTGTACCGGGTCGCGGTGACCGCCAAGCCGCGCAGAGCACGGTCCGCGGCCTGCGGGAAGCCGGCCCCGTCCAGGACCTGCAGCACTTGTTCGTAGCGGGAAGCGATCATCCGCTCGGTCTGCTCCCGTGCCCCGGTGTCCTGCAGGATCGTCCGTACCTCGGCCGCCTCGCTCTCCCCCAGGTCGGCCCGGCCCACGAGGTGACGGAGCCGCTCCCGCTGGATCTGGTCGGCACGCTGCAGGCCCAGCGCCAGCAGAACGGTCCGTTTTCCTTCCCGAAGATCGCTCAGGCCCGGCCCGCACGCGCCGTCCGGGCTGCCGAAGACGTCCAGCAGGTCGTCCCTCAGTTGGAACGCCTCACCCAGCGGCAGGCCCAGCCGTGTGAAGACATCCATCGTGTCCTCACTGGCCCCGGCCCCGGCCACAGCAGCCCCCAGCTGAAGAGGCCGCTCGATGGTCGCGGTGGCGGTCTTGTACCGGATGATCCGCAAGGCTGCCTCGACATCGTCGGCGCCACGGCCGGTACCCATCACATCCAGGTACTGGCCGTACATCACCTCTTCCAGCATCGCGTCATGCAGCCTGTGCACCAGCCGATGGCGTTCAGGCTCCAACCGGGCGGTGTGCAGCAACTCCTGTGCCCACATCAACGCGAGGTTCCCCACCAGCAGCGCGCCACCCGCGCCCAGCCGGTCAGCCCGCTCGTCCTCTCCCAGCCGGGCACGCATCACGCGGTGGACGGCGGGGCGGCCCCGGCGGCTGGCCGAGTCGTCCATGATGTCGTCGTGGATGAGGGCAAAGGCCACGAACAGCTCCAACGACGCTGCCACACGCAACGCCGACGTCGCCTGCCCGTCTCCGCCTGCGGCATGCCAGCCCACCACACACAGCAACGCGCGGATCCGCTTCCCGCCGGCTGCCAAGAAGTCCCGCACGGCCTGCACCACCTCTGGTGGATGCCCCCGGCCCGCCGCCGCACGGGCCTTTTCGGACAGGAAGTCCTCAAGCACTGCATCTACCTGGCGCTGCACCGCGCGCAGATCGATCGCTTGCGCGTCGACCACACCCGAAGTCACCGATTCACCACTCCCAGCCGAGCAGAGTCGCGCCCCATCGGGACGGAGGAAGGTGATCGTAGGGGCTGCGCCCTGCGTCAGGGCTCTGGCGGCAACCTGGGCCGCTGGTCGGCCGCGTCGCCCATTTGGTCTGCATGATCCATCCAACGACCCGGACCGTTCAAGAACACGCGCCGACACCGCCCCTGCATACAGACGCGATGTGAATTCCGAGACGTGCAGCGGCTGTTCCGCTACCACCCCCCGGACCACGCCGACCGCGGGCCCGACCAGGGCAGGTCAGGGGTCGGTGATGTGGTCGAAGCCGCTCCGACTTACCCGGGCGGCGCCCACACATCTGGCTCAGCGCCCCGCCACTCCACCCAGGCCGCGCTCGCCACATCATCGGGCTCGACGTCTTCGACCCCCGTCCGGCGTAGGAACTCGGCGATGTCGAGCAGTGTGTACGCCATCCCCTAGAACCGGCTGCCGACGCGGACCCGCCGACCACCACCCTCGGCCGGCGGGTAGACGACGACCTTCGGCGCCCCGGTCACTCATCCAGGGTGGGGCGGCCGCCGGGAGCGCGCATGCGGGACGCTGGGGCCGTTCGTAGGCTCGGGGTGCTCGGGGTGATCACGGAGGTCTGCCGATGCCCCGAACCATCTGGTCAGGCGCCATCAGCTTCGGTCTCGTGACTTCTCTGAACTAGGCAGCGCGATCCGGCCCATGGAGTGGACATTGCCCGGGTCCGAGGAGGCGCTCAGAGGGTGTCGGCCCGTGGGCGGCTACTGCTGGCTCCGCGAACAGACCGGGTGATCATCTGTCAGACAAGCTCGCCCCGGAGCAGCCTGATCTGGGGCTGGCGACCTATAGGCCCCGCGCGCCGCGCTGCGGTAGCCGCCACAGGACTGCCGCCGCCTTAAGTTGACACACCCGCGTACTGCCCGCCGGGGCGGGTGCCGGTGATCACAGGTCGGTTTTGGGCTGCGCGGGGGCTGGCCGGTGGCCGGGGTCGGTCCCAATGGGCAGCCGGAGGGTGAAGGCGGCGCCGGGGCCGTTGGCGGCTTCCCCGGAGTGGGCGGGGGCGACGCTGAGGGTGCCGTCGTGGGCTGTGGCGATGCCTTGGGCGATGGACAGTCCGAGTCCGGTTCCGGTGGATTGGCCCGGTTGGCGGGCGCGGGCGGTCTGGAGGCGGACGAAGCGGTCGAAGATCCGGGTCCGGTCTTCGGGCGGGATGCCCGGGCCGTCGTCGGCGACGATGAGGACGGCCGTGCCGGGGTCTTCGGCCTTGACGGT
>NZ_KQ948264.1 GCF_001514035.1 Streptomyces yokosukanensis
GCCGTCGATGCGGTGGGTCCGAGCCTCAGCGGGTGACCATGCAGTACGACGTCCTCGCCGGGCCGGACCGGGCGCCGTCGTGTTCGTCGCCCCGGCCTGGAGCGGCGACGGCGTCCACAGGCCGGGGCGGAAGCCCTGGCGCGTCTCGCCGTCCTCGGCGGCGTACTCGTCACGCCGGAACCGCCGTGCAGTGCGCCCTGTTGGGGGCAATCGAACACCACGATCCCGGCACGGAATCACGGCACCGACGCCTACGCCTACGCCTACGCCTACGCCTACGCCAAGCAGTACCGCCCCGATGGCTGCCAATTACGTGACCTGATTACCGAAGGGGCGGATACGGACAAAGACTCTTCTGCCGTGCCCCATCGAGCACCCCCTGGCCGTCCATTCGGCTTCTTCTCCTCTCGTTCTGGTCACGGCGACTCTGGTCTCACCTGATGATTCGGGCCTCGAGTTCGGGCTTCCATTGGACGTATTCGACTTCGGAGCCATCTGCGTGTCGGGCGAACAGGTAGGAGCCGGTCGGCCCTTGGACAGGGCCGAAGGTAACCTCGGCGCCGTGGGAGGCAAGAACCGTCCCGACCTCGCCGAGGTCGCTGACGATCACAGTCGTGGTCGCCTTGGGTAGCTTGGCGGCAGCGTCCGCGGGGCCCGCGATCACCAGAAAGTCGCCAACGGCGCCCAGCTCCACCTCGCCGAATTCGAACCGCAGGTGCGGGTCCTCGCCGACCAGCTCGACGAGAGGAGGCAGCGCCCTGTCCAGATCCTCACTCCACAGGCGCGCATATGTCTTCAGAATGGCCATTCCAAACTCCCATACATTCTTCCGGTTACTTGCGAACGATAGGAAAGCAATGACTGACCTGCAAGAACGCACTTTTTGGTGAGAGAGGAACCCAAAGGTAACCGTGAGATGCACCGGGCCGCGCTACCCCTCGGTTCTCACAGGACGGACGTTGCCCGATGTGGCCTCGGGCTGGTCTCGCGAGTAGGTATGTGTCGCAGGGGAGAGGTCGAAGTGACCACCGATGGCACCTCTTCAGAGGAATCTGAAGACGTCGGCCCGCGCCAACGGCATCCGCTGAGCATTGCGCCGGCATTACCTGCGATCCGTGCGGAGTAACCGCGCTCCAGGAACAAGTCAAGGGCGGCATCCCGTAGCCTCGCGCGGCTTCCCGGCTCGCCGGCAAGCCGTACTGCGAGATCAGCCCCGTGCGCTCTGATGCGGCGCGCAGAGACAGGCCGTCCGAACTGTAACTGGCACTGACAGGGGCAGGCACGAACAGCGCGGCAGGCCCACACTCAGATCCATGAGCAGTAAGTCGGAGCTGGGAGAGTTCCTGCGGACACGCCGCGCGCAACTGCAGCCCGCAGACGTCGGGTTGCCGGTGTTCGATGAACGCCGGCGGGTCGCGGGACTGCGGCGCGACGAACTGGCCTTGGTCGCCGGGGTCAGCGAGTCGTACTACACACGGCTGGAACAAGGCGCGTCGGTCAACGCGTCCAAGGAGGTACTGGACGCCATCGCCCGGGCTCTGCGTCTGGACGAGACCGAGCGCCAGCACCTGAGCGATCTCGCCGCAGGCGTCGTGCGCAAGGGAGGCGACCGAGTTCGCAAGCCGGCCCCCGAGCGTGTCAGCGAGACGACGCGGCAGCTGATCGAGGCTTTCGGGGACACGCCAGTCATCGTCCTGGGCCGTCGCAGCGATGTGCTGGCGTGGAACCGCACCGGGCACGCGCTGTTCGCCGGGCACCTCGACCCGCACAGTCCTGAGCATCCGGCTCAGCGGCCGAACACCGCGCGTCTGGTTTTCCGTGACGCCCACACCCGCGACCTGTACGAAGACTGGCGGAAAAAGGCGCGAGACGTGGTGGGACGGCTACGGATGGCCGTCGGCCGGCATCCCGACGACCCGCTGCTGGCCGCGCTCATCGGCGAACTGGTGATGCACAGCCCGGAGTTCACCGCCCTGTGGTCCGAGCACAAGGTTCGGGCCTGGGACGTCGCGAACTACCGGATGCGGCATCCGCTGGTCGGAGTTCTGGACGTGACCCAACAGGCGATGACGGTCCCGAGCGGACGAGGGCAGCGCATGGTCGCGGTCACCACCGCGGCGGCCGGTTCGAAGGCCGCGCTGGCCCTGCTCGCTCGGGCAACCGCCGAGACCACCGTTCCCACCGCGGCCTCGCCCGAACAGGCTCGTCCGGCGCGCGCGAGGTCCGCCTCCTAGCGGTCCGATCCACGTCCGACGGCACTGTCGGCTTCCACCGACACCCGCCACATCCCGGTCCGCATGACCCTCAGGCGGCTTCCGCCTGTCCGAAACCTGCCGAAGACCTCTTCGGCGCCCCCGCAAGTCCCCTGCCCCTAGCCCGTGGAATCCACGAATGGAGACGACCATGTCCGTGCTCTACACCACCGAGGCCCTCTCGACCGGCGACGGCCGCAACGGCGAAGTCCGCACCCTGGACGGCGTCTTCGACGCTGCGCTCGCCGTTCCGAAGGAGATGGGCGGCCCCGGCGGCGACAAGACCAACCCCGAGCAGCTCTTCGCCGCCGGCTACGCGGCCTGCTTCCACAACGGCCTGCGACTGATCGCCGGCGAGCGGAAGCTGAAGTTGACCGGGTCCACCATCACCTCCACGGTGAGCCTTCTCGCCCTGGACGAGGGCAAGCGCTTCTCCCTGGCCATCAAACTGAGCGCGCATCTGCCCGGCCTGGACCAGGCCACCGCCGACCAGCTGATGGAGACGACCCACCAGGTGTGCCCGTACTCCAACGTCACCCGCGGCAACGTCGACGTGGTCCTCGAAGCCACCGTCTGACTGACTGACTGACCGCCCCCAGGGGCGTCAGGCCGTCCGCACCCGGCAGCCTGACGCCCCTCCCCCTCGTCCGTCGTCGAAACGGAGAGATCCATGAAATTCAGGACTGCCTCGGCAGCACTCCCGCTCGCCGCGGTGGCACCTGTCGTGTCCGCGGTGGCTGCGACCGCTGTTCCCGCCACACCGGACGCTTCGTCTCCGAGTGTGATTCAAGCCCACGGACCGGAGGTCTTCCCTCACTCCGTGGACTGCGACCCGCGGTCGAAGCAGTTCCTGGTGGGCTCGCTCAAGCACAGCACGATCTCCGCGGTCGGTCCGGACGGCACCGCCTACGTCGTCGACGAGTTGACCCGACCGTGTTCCGCATCGACTCCCACGGGCACACCTCGGCCTTCCTCCACAGCAAGCTGCCGGCAGGAGCCGTCACCATCCCGAACCCCCTGTCCGGCGTGAGCAGCCGCCTGCTGACCGGCAAGCCGGCCGTCGTGGCACGCGTACGCCCCCACGGCCGGTGGAACACCGCCGCGGTGACGAACACCGACACCGTGTCCGAGCCCGTCACCGACAGCATCAGCGCCGGACCCGGCGGCTCGACCCACGCGCTCAGCGGCGGGCTCGCCGCCCTGCTGACGGGCAAACCCGACGACGGGTTCGTGCTGACCCCCGTCAGGGTCCAGAGCCGATGACGACGACGATGCTGGGGCGGGTGAGCATCGACCGTGTACTGGAGCACGAGATGGCCACGCGGCCGCCCGCGCAGATGTTCCCCGATCTGGACCGGGCCGACTGGCAGGAGCAACGGTCCTGGCTCGCACCCCAGTACTGGGATTCCGCGACAGATCTGCTCCGGACCTGCGTGCAGACCTGGGTACTCCGCACCGATGGAGAGACCGTGCTCATCGACACCGGGATCGGCAACGGCAAGGCGCGCCCGGGGCTGCCGGCCTTCAACGATCTCGACACGGACTTCCTCGGCAGGCTGCGGGATGTCGGCGTACTGCCCGAGGACGTGACAGTTGTAGTCAACACCCACCTGCACGCCGACCACGTCGGCTGGAACACCCGGCTGGACAACGACGAGTGGGTGCCGACGTTTCCGAACGCGACGTATCTGGCACCCCGCGCGGACTACGCGTTCTGGCATCCCGACGCGGCCAGTCGGCCTCGCACAGGAAACGCCAACAACAACGTCTTCGCCGACAGCGTGCTGCCGATCGAGCGCGCGGGCCTGCTGACTCTCTGGGACGGCACACACCGGGTGAACGGTGACCTGAGGCTGGAACTCGCTCCCGGGCACACCCCCGGGTCGTCGGTGCTGTCGCTCGCCTCGGGCACCGACCGGGCCGTGTTCGTCGGAGACCTGCTGCACAACCCCATCCAGATCCACCACCCCGATGTGAACAGCTGCTTCTGCGAGGACCCGGTCGCCGCCCGGACCTCCCGAAGACGCGTGCTCGCCTGGGCCGCGGACAACCAGGCACTGGTGTTCCCCGCCCATCTGCGCGGCGGGCTGGCTGCCGAGATCAGCCGATCCGCGGACGCGTTCACCATCAAGAAGTGGGGCTTCACCACGTGACCGGTCCACCAGTCGTACGCACCGCCGGCGGACTCGTCCGCGGCGTGGTGAAGCATGGATGCGCCGTATTCCACAGCATCCCCTATGCCGCCGCCCCGGTCGGCCCCGCACGTTTCGCTGCTCCGTCCACCCCGTCGCACTGGGAAGGGATCCGGGATGCGACCCGGCCCGGACCGACCGCCCCGTCCCCGGCCCGGAATTTCGGACGGCTGGACCTCACGCCGGTGCTCGGGACCGGCCCGGGCACGGGCGGGGACTACCTGACCGTCACCATGAACTACCGGCTCGGCGTGACAGGCTGGCTGGACCTGCCGGACGCCCCCCCTCCCCGCCGACCGCGGGCTGCTGGACGTCATCGCCGCGCTGCGCTGGGTGGCCACCAACATCCGTGGCTTCGGCGGCGACCCGACGCAGGTGACCCTTTGCGGGCAGTCGGCCGGCGCGATGATCGTCGCGGCGCTGCCGGCCTGCCCGGAGGCCGACGGCCTGTTCCGCGCGCGATCAGCCGGAGCGGAGGCGGCGAGTGCGTGTACGAGCCGGAGCAGGCCGCGCTGGTGGCCCGCACCGTCGCCCAGGTACTGGGGACGCCCCCACCGCAGCGGGCTTGGGCATGGTGCCCGACGCACGACTCGTCGCCCTCATCGGGAACCTGCCACCGATCGATCACGTAGCTCACGGATTCCTGGACACGGCGCTGGGTTCCAGCCCGTTCCGACCCGTCATCGACGGCATCCTCGTACCGGGGCAGCCGGTCAGGACGGTGATGGCGGCCACCGGCACGGACCTGTTGATCGGCACCACCTCGGACGAGGCCGACACCTACACCGTGCCCTGCGGTCTCGTGGACACGGCGACCGACGCGGACCTGCTCGCCACCGCCAGGCGCCGATTCGCCGATCCGGCCAGGCAGGCAGCCGCCTACCGGGCCCGGTTCCCGGCCGAGAACCCCGGCCGCCTTCTCTCACACCTGATCACCGACACGTTCACCGCCGGCAGCCGCCGACTGGCACAAGCCCACGCCTCCCGGTCCGGCGGCCGGACCTTCGGTTACGAATTCACGTGGCGCCCACCGGCCTTCGCCGGTGCTTTGGGCGCTTGCCATTGCGTCGAACTGCCCTTCGTCTTCGATCGCGTGGATCTGCCTGCCCTGCGCGGTGAGTGTGCGCTTCTCGGAGCGGACGCCCTTCCGGCCTCGCTGGCCACGGAAGTGCACGACGCCTGGGTGCGTTTCGCCGCCACCGGTCAACCCGGCTGGAGACAGGGCACCACCCACCGCTTCGGTGACCGCGACGGCGGGAGGACACTCGTCGCAGGGCTTTGACCATCGCAGGACTTTGACACACTGCCGTGTCCCGTCCGGCGGACGTCGGGTCCACTGGGGTGCGGAGCCCCACGCCGGCGGGTTCGGGCAGAACGAGCAACTCCGTCCGCAGGTACGGAGCATTCGGCGCCGGTCGGCCGGTCGGCGCCGCCCTTCCCGACCGCGGGCGCGAGTTGCGGTGCGTCGGGCGGGTTCGCGATGGTGGACCTGGTGATCGACGACGAAGTCCCCTTCGTCCTCGGCGA
>NZ_KQ948265.1 GCF_001514035.1 Streptomyces yokosukanensis
GTGGAGCAGTTGTCCGCGATCGGGATGCGCTGGTCGTAGCGGTGTACGGACGGGCGGCGGGGGTGGGCCTGCAGGGGATCCGGGTGGCGCGGTGGGTTCGGTCACCCGGATCCGCCTGCGCTGTGGGGCAGGTTGTGGGGCGGTTACTTCGGGGCGACGAGCATGTGTTCGGTGCCGAAGGTGGCGCCGGTGTGTGTGTACATGGTGGTCTCGCCGTCGGACCAGCGGACGAGCAGGTCGTCCGGCCAGCCGTTGGAGTCGTAGCTGCCCGCCGTCATCACCGAGTCGTGGGACCAGATGCTGCCGGCCGGAGCCATCTGGACCTCCTTGCCGACGCCGCCGGGGCCGGTCTCCTGGAACTGGGAGACGTGTCCGTCGGACCAGCGCACCAGGGTGTCCCAATTGTTGCCGCCGGTGAAGTCACCCGCGGTCACCAGAGTGGCGTCCTTCCAGGCGCTCTTCGGCTTCTCCAGCTGGTGTTCGGTGCCGAAACCCTTGTCGCCGACCGCGGTGTAGTCGGTTACTTCGCCGTCACTCCAGCGCACCAGCAGGTCGCTGACGTACTTCGCGGTGCCGAAGCTGCCCCCGGTGATCTGATCGGCATGGCTCCAGATGGAACCGGCGTCGGCCAGTTTGAACCCGCCGTCCACGCCCTTGGTGCCGACGTCGGGGAAGAGCCTGACCTCGCCGGAGTCGAACACCACCAGCAGGTCCGAGCCGTTGCCGCCGGAGAAGTCGCCACCGGTGAGGGACTTGGCGTTCTGGAAGATGCCGTGGGGCGCGGCCAGCCGGCGCTCGCCGGTGAAGCCGCCGTTGCCGTCGCCGGTGTACTCGCCCGAGGCCAGCAGCTTGGCATGGGACCAGGTCTCACCGCCGCCCATGGAGTACGGCAGCGGCGGCTGGTCGTAGGTGCTGTCGTGCTGGGGGACCTGGTTGTTCTTCGCCTCGTCGTACAGGCGGAAGAACCAGTCGCCGTGCATGGGGCTGTAGGTGAGCCAGTCGTCGTCGGCGTCGTCGCCGCCGCCGTAGTACCCGCCGACGTTGCCGATGATCTCCCCGGTGCCCCTCGCCCAGTCCACCTGGGAGAACCAGGGACCGCCGGAGACACCGCCCCACATGCCACGGCACTTGGCCTGAACCTGGTAGAAGCCCGGCAGCGCCTCCGTCTGCGTGGGGCACCGCACCGGATGGTCCTCGGGGTCGTGGCTGGAGGGGTAGCCGACCATCGTGACCTTGTTCAGGTAACCGGGAGTCCGCACCAGCGAGTTCGCGCCCACCACGTCCTGCGCCTGCTTGCCGCTCTTCGCAGGCTCGAGCCGGCCGAAAGAGAAGTCCAGGTCGGAGATGGGCTTCTTGGTGTTGTGCACGTACCGGTTGTCCGTGAAGAACTTGGCGACCCGGTAGAAGCCGAAGGTCTGCTTGTCCAGCGTCTGCTCGGCGGCGTACATGGGGACGAAGACGGCCTTGCCCCCGTCGCAGTGCCCCGCGGTCAGGATCAGATTGTGCCCGGGGCTCTCCACCACGCTGGCGGTGCAATGGTGCGCGTGCATCCGCTGGGTGGTCGGGTCCGTGTCGTAAGTGAAGATCGTCCCGACGGACGGCAGGCCGAGGATGTGCTCCGCAGTCGGCATGTCGGCCGCCACGCCGGGATCGGCCGGAGCCGCCCGCCGCAACCGGGCCTTGGCACTCGGGTCCGCCTGCTGCGCGGGCCGCGCCGGGTCGGTGGCCGAGGCCATGCGTTCAGGCGTCCAGAAGCGGATGGCGTCCTCGTCCGAAAAGTCGTCGTCGCCGGTCTCGGTCGCGGCGGATCCGCTCGCGCTCGCCGAGGGTGAGGCCGAGGGCTCCCCGGTGCCGGTCCCGGTCGAGGGGCTGGCAGAGGCCAAGGGCGCAGGTTCACCGGACGGTGCGGCTGACGTTCCAGCGGACGGTCCGGCGGACGGCACCGTCGCCGGGGACAGGTGGGGCGCCGGTGTGGCGTCCTGAACCTTGGCCTGCGCCTGGGCGAGGCTTCCCCCTCCGGTCAGGAGCAGGGCAGTTCCGGCCGCGAGGACCACGAGGCGCGATATTCGTCTGTGTGAGGTTGGCAAGGAATGCTTTCTGAGTCATGGACGAACTCCCTCCGGACCGAAAGCGGCCGGAGGGAGCGAAGGAAAGATGAAGGAAGAACCGAGAAAGGCGGGGAAGGCGGGGAAGGCGGGGGGCACAGTTCGGCGCGCGCCCACCGGTGCCCGCTCGACCCGCCCGGGGGACGGTCCGCGGCCGCCGACTCCACCGCTACGCGGAGGGCGCAGCCTTCCGTGAGCGGCGGCGCCGCACCGCGAACGCGCCGCCGGAGGCGAGGGCCAGCCCCGCGGCCGCGACGCCACCGGTGACCGCCCAGGACGGGCCGCCGCCGTCCGCGACGGGCTGGCCGGCGATCGTGACGTGCTGCTTCGTGGTCTGCTGCCCATGGTGGCTGACCACGGTCACGGTGTAGCGGCCGTTGGGTACGTCGCCTCGCAGTTCTCCGTGGCCCGCGTAGACCGTGCCGGGGTCGTCGCATTTGCAGCCGGGGTTGTCCGGGCTGTCCGTCTTGATGGTCAACGGGCCCTTGAAGATGGGCGACGTGACGGTGAGGGGGTCCTCCCCTGGTGCGGCCCGCAGGTCGGTGAGGACCACCCGGACGTCACTGCCCGGGCGGAGGGAGGCGGGTGTGCCGCTGCCGGGGGACGCATTCCTGGGACCGATGACGAACCGGTAGATCTGCGCAGTGTTCTCGGCCAGGACCTTGAGTTGTGCGGTGGCGACGGTACGACCGTGGCTCGTCGCGGTGACCGGATAGGTGCCCGCGCGCAGGCCCGAGCGGACGCGGTGGTCTGTTCCTGGCGCGTCCACCTGGACCGACTGCGTCGACCCCTTCTTCAGGGGAGTCAGGGTGATCGGCTCCTGCAGGGCCGGGGAGGTGACCTCAGCCTTGTCCCATCCCGGTGGCATTCCGTCCAGGCTGAACGAGATGTCGTCACCCGCCTCCAGGGCGAGGTTCTGAGCCACGTGGTACTCCAGGCGGACCGCCGGAGACGGGCTGCCGCCCGGAGCCGGGCTCGCGCCCTCGGCGGCCGACACCCCCGCCGCCCCTCCCAGCAAGGGCACCACGGCAAGACCGGCGACACCCACGGTCCGAACTGCATTGCGCAACAACGATCCCCCTTCGACACAGGACGGTTGAGCCGGAAAAGCCACATCGATCCGCCCTCCAGGAGGAGGGCAAAGACGCGCATGAGGTTGCGAAAGACGTTCACGATGCACGGCTCCCACCGAGGACGAACAGCCCCCATGCGCCGCACTCACTCCGACAGGTACGCGCTGAACTACGCCGCCGCCAAAGCGCGGTCGCCGGGGGCCCAGCAGGTCACGGGGTCCGTCAGCAGCTGACCATCACGCAAGATCGAAGTCAGCTCCCAGGTGGTTGGGTCACGACGATCCGCCAGATCACCGAATCGTCAGCCGAGAACTTCCACACGAGTTCGTGGACATTGGCGTGCGGGATCTTGGCGCTAAATGCGCCGGTCCCGTCACCGCACTGAGATCCGGCAAGGGTATGCCCGGCGGCAGTGATGTCGAACTTGGAAGGGCCGGCACATGTCCACATCACCGTGACAGATGAGGCTTTCCCCGCTGACGCGGGAAGCGTGAAAGCACGCGTACCGTGACCCGATCCCGTGTACAGCGTCCTCGACCCGACAGGAAGCGGAGACTGGACCGGACTGGGAAGGCGGTCCGGTTTCGTCGGGGTCTGCACCGGAGAGGCTGTCGCGCCGGTCCCCGTCGTCGCTTTCGCCGGAGGCGTCGTCGCATGGGTCGCGGTCGCGCCACCGGAACAGGCGGACACAAGCACCAGGGCCGACAGGCCGACGGCCGGCAGGAAAGGCTTCATCAGATCGTCCTCAACTCACGAGTGGGCGATGTAGGGCGAGAGCGCCGGGAGCTTGGCGGTCCCGTGGTTGGAGACGATCCACTTGCAGCCACCGTTCGTGGAACCCCGTTCCCAATTGAAGGAGTACCCCATCGAGCCGAGTGCGAGCCATCCATGCCTCTGGTTCGCGGGAACCACCCACGACCCGCCGAGAGTGACGGTGGTGGTCTTGGCATAGGAGATCGAGCCGGACCTGGAGAAGCGGCGGGGCCAGCTCGCCACCCCGCACCAGGTCGACTACATCCTCTCCCTCCTGGCCCGCCGCCGTGCCTCCGGCGAGGACGGAGGCTTATTCTCCGGCCTCACCAGCCGAGCCTCCATCGAAGAGCTCTCCCGCGCAGGGGCATCCGCCTACATCGACTCCTTGAAGGGCACCTACTGATGGACGCCGGCCAGCGCAGCATCCCGTGCCTGCTGCCCCGTGACATGCCCCAGCAAGTCTGGGACCTGCTGGAATCTCTGCTCGGCAGCGGGATCCCCCTCCCGCACCGACCGGAGAACGCTCTGGTATGCACGGACTCCGAGCGCCGGACCTTCCGCGTCGACGTCGAATCGTAAGGGGTCAGGCTGCAGGCCCTCTGGGACGTCGTCGACGTCGAATACACCAACGGCGTGAACATCGGCGACTGGCACTCTGTCTGGGTCTCGGGCAAGCACTTCGGCTTCGTCCCTGACACATGGGCCCGGGCCATCAACGTCATGACCTCCCCCGGCTGGATGCACCCGGAGGTCGTCAAGGACACCGACGAACTGCTCCGCTGGGAGAGCCAGGACTTCGGCCACACCTGGCAACTGCCCGCCGAACCTTCGACCGGTACCACGCTGCACCAGGAGATCCAGGCGTACGTACGCAGCAGCCACATGGACGGGCGCCTGGTCGTCGGCCCCATCGACATCAGGATCCTCCCCGGCTGGCTGTGGGACGACGCCCCCAGACCCGGCTGGAGCGTGCGCTACACGCCCGTCGGAGACACCCTGACCGACACCCCCGGCACCGTCGACAAGGAGTCGTGGACGGCTGAGCAAGCCGCCGCACACCTGGGGTACTCCGGTACCAATCCTGCAGCCTCAGCCCGCAAAGCCATGTCCCGACTCAGCGTCCCGGCCATCCACAAACCAGGTCCGACGGGTCGGCCGCGAGCGTTGTACCCAGCCACTGCGGTCCGAGCCGCAGCAGCAACGCGCCCTGGACAGGACGCCCGCACCGACCGCGCGAAACCAACCTCATGAAATGGGACACCTAGCTCGGACGGCAGCCGCATGTGTTCGCGGGCCCCACGAGGCCAGCGGCCCCCGTCCACGCCCGGGTGAGCACCACGGGCTGCACAGTAGGGCCCAGTGACTGCCGCTCTTCTCGCGGTCACCGGGCCCGTAGTGTTCCGAGTCAGCGCAAGATGGTCGCGCGGCTCGAGCGGCTGACGCGAGCGTCCAGGACGCTTGGCCGCGAGGCAGCGTCAGCCAGCGGCTGCCTCATCCTAGGCGGCGGCAGGACAGTTGTGGTCTGTGCGCCAGTTGTAGCCGTTGCCGTTGACGAAGATTCGCAGGCACAGGGTGGCATCTCCCGTACCGTACACGTTGTAGGTGAAGCGCACCGCTCCGCGGCCTTCCCAATACGCGTTATAGGTGGTGGAGGTGTTGCTCTGGTCGTAGCTATAAGAGGG
>NZ_KQ948266.1 GCF_001514035.1 Streptomyces yokosukanensis
CGTGGTCGTCGCGGGTGACGAGGACGCGGCGGTCGCCGTCGCCGAATCCTTCACCGACCGCAGGACCAAGCGGCTGACGGTCAGTCACGCCTTCCACTCCCCGCACATGGACGGGATGCTCGACGCCTTCCGCGAGGTGGCGGAGGGGATCACGTACGCAGCTCCGCGGATCCCGGTGGTGTCGAACCTGACCGGTGCGCTGGTCTCCGACGAGATGGGTTCGGCCGAGTTCTGGGTGCGGCACGTCCGTGAAGGCGTCCGCTTCCTCGACGGTGTCCGGGCGCTTGAGGCCGCGGGCGTGACGACGTACCTCGAACTCGGCCCCGACGGCGTTCTGTCCGCCCTCGCCCAGGACTGCCTCACCCGCGACGGCGCTGCCCTCCATCCCGTCCTGCGCGCCGAACGCCCCGAGGAAGCCGCCCTCGCAGCAGCCCTCGCCCAGGCCCACCTGCGCGGGATCCCCGTCGACTGGACCGCCTACTACGAAGGCACCGGCGCCCGCCGCGCCGACCTGCCGACCTACGCCTTCCAGCGGCAGCGCTACTGGCTGGAAGCACCCGCCCACGCCCTCGCCGGTGACGTCGTCTCCGCCGGGCTCGGCCCGACCGCACACCCGCTCCTCGGAGCGGCGGTCGACCTGCCCGACACGGACGGGTTCCTGTTCACCGGGCGGCTCTCGCTGCGCACCCACCCCTGGCTGGCCGACCACCGCGTCGCGGACAGCGTCCTGCTGCCCGGCGCCGCGCTGGTCGAACTGGCCGTCCGGGCGGGCGACCACGCCGGCTGCGACCGGCTGGACGACCTCACCCTCGAAGCACCGCTGGTGCTCCCGGAGACGGGCGGGACCCAGCTGCGGCTCGCCGTGGCCGAGGCCGACGCGCACGGCCGACGGGCCTTCCAGGTCTACTCGCGCCCCGAGCAGTCCGCCCCCGACGAGCCGTGGACCCGGCACGCCGCCGGCACCCTTGCCCCCGACACCGAGGACCCCGGCACCGAACCCCTGCGCGAGTGGCCCCCGGCCGGGGCCGTCGAATGCCCCGTGGACGAGCTGTACCCGGGCTTCGACACCATCGGGCTCGGCTACGGCCCCGCCTTCCGCAACCTGCGCCGGGCCCACCGGCTAGGGGACGAGGTGTACGCCGAGGTCTCCCTCGGCGAGGACCGCCTCGCGGACGCCGCCCCGTACGGCCTGCACCCGGCCCTCCTCGACGCGGCCCTGCACGCCGTCGGGCTCGGGGACTTCTTCCCCGACGGCCCGCAGGGCGCCCGGCTGCCGTTCTCCTGGGACGGCGTACGCCTGTACGCCGCCGGGGCGACCGCGCTGCGCGTCCGGATGGCCCCCGCCGGACGCGACGCGGTGGCACTGACCCTGTGGGACGCGACGGGCGCACCCGTCCTCGACGTCGACGCGCTGGTCCTGCGGCCCTTCGCCGCGGACGCCGCCGCGTCCGGACCGGTGCGGGAAGCGCTGTTCCGGATCGACTGGAGCACCCTGCCGCTCCCGGCAGCCGCGCAGCCGCAGCCGCTCCCCGGCGCCCGCTGGGCCCTGCTCGGCACCGACCCGCTCAAGACGGGCGCCGGCCTGGAACAGGCCGGGGTCCTCGACGACGCGGCCGGATCGGCCCACCCCGACCTGACCGCCCTCGGCGAGGCCTTCGACCTGGCCGAGGCCCTCGGTGAGCCCGCCCCCGACACCGTGCTGGTCCCGCTGGCCGCCGACCTCACCGCCCCGGACGCCCACACCGTGACCGGCAACGCCCTGGACCTGGTCCACGGCTGGCTGGCGGACGAGCGGTTCGCGGCGGCCCGGCTCGCGGTCGTCACCCGCGGCGCCGTCGCCACAGATCCCGACGAGGACGTCACCGACCTCGCGCACGCCGCCGTGTGGGGACTGCTGCGCTCCGCGCAGGCCGAGCACCCGGACCGCTTCGTCCTGGTCGACCTCGACGGGCACGACGCCTCCCACCGCGCCCTGCCCGCCGCGCTCGCCACCGACGAAACCCAGCTCGCGCTGCGCGAAGGAGCCGCACGGGCACCCCGCCTGGCCCGTGCCGCCCTCACCCCGCCCGCGGACGGCGCCCCCGCCGACCACGGACCGGACCCCGAGGGCACGGTCCTGATCACCGGGGCCACCGGCACCCTGGGCGGCCTGCTCGCCCGGCACCTCGTCGCCGAGCACGGCGTACGGCACCTGCTGCTGACCAGCCGTCGCGGCGCCGCGGCCGCCGGAGCCACCGAACTCGCCGACGCGCTCACCGCCGCGGGAGCCCGGGTCAGGTGGGCGGCCTGCGACGCCGCCGACCGGGACGCCCTCGCCGCCCTGCTGGCCTCCGTACCGGCCGCGCACCCGCTGACGGCCGTCGTGCACACCGCCGGCGTCCTCGACGACGCCACCATCACCTCGCTCGACCGCGAGCGGGTCACGAAGGTGCTGCGGCCCAAGGCCGACGCGGCGTGGAACCTGCACGAGTTGACGCGGGACCTGAGCCTTGCGGCCTTCGTCCTGTTCTCCTCCGCGGCCGGCGTCTTCGGCAACGCCGGACAGGCCAACTACGCGGCGGGAAACACCTTCCTCGACGCGCTCGCCCAGCACCGCCGGGCACAGGGCCTGCCGGGACTCTCCCTCGCCTGGGGCCTGTGGGACGACGAGGCCGGCATGGCAGCCACCCTCGACGAGCAGGACCGCCGCCGCCTCAGCCGCGGCAGCATGGACGCGCTCTCCGAGGCCGACGGCCTGGCCCTCTTCGACGCGGCCCTGCGGGCGGCGACGGCCGGGCCGGACGAGGACGCCCCCGCGCTCCTGGTGCCCGCCCGCATCGACCTGGCCGGACTCCAGGCACAGGTCGGCGACACCGTCGCACCCCTGCTGCGCGGCCTGCTCCGTACGCCCGTACGCCGCAGGACCAGCGGCGGGGCGCCCGCCGACACCCCCGGTACGCTGGCGGAGCGGCTCGCCCAACTCCCGCCCGCCGAACGGGACCGGGTGCTCCTGGACACCGTCTGCACCCACGTCGCCCAGGTCCTGGGCCACGGCGGTGCGGCCGCCATCGAGCCCGGCAGCGCCTTCAAGGAACTCGGCTTCGACTCGCTGACCGCGGTCGAACTGCGCAACCGGCTCGGCGCGGCCACCGGCCTGCGCCTCCCGGCCACGCTCATCTTCGACTACCCGACCCCCGAGGGCCTGAGAACCTACCTGCGCTCCGCGCTGCCCCTCGACACCGAAGGCCCCACCGTCTTCGGTGAACTCGACCGGCTGGAAGCCGCGTTGGGCGAGGCCGGATCCGCGGACGCGGACAGCGTCACCCGCTCGCGGATCACGATGCGCCTCCAGGCCCTCCTCGCCAAGTGGAACACCGGCCAGGACACCGGTCGGCGCACCGACGACGAGGAACTCGACAGCGACCTCGACACGGCGAGCGACGACGAACTCTTCGACCTGCTCGACGACGAGCTCGGCGCCTGAAACCGCCGGGCGGGGCGCCTCCCCCCCCGCCCCGCCCGGCCCTCTTTTCGCACCCACCACCACGGACAGACAGACCCGTACGACCGCCTCTCTGGCATGGAGCCCACGCACATGGTGAACGAGGACAAGCTTCGCGACTACCTCAAGCGGGCGACCGCCGATCTGCGCCAGGCCCGCAGGCGGTTGCGCGAGGTCGAGGAGCAGAACCAGGAACCCGTCGCGATCGTCGCGATGAGCTGCCGCTACCCCGGAGGCGTCCGCACCCCCGAGGACCTGTGGCGGCTCGTCGTCAACGGCGACGACGCGATCTCCGGATTCCCCGCCGACCGAGGCTGGGACGTGGAGACCCTCTACGACGCCGACCCCGACAGCGCCGGATCCAGCTACGTCACCGAGGGCGGCTTCCTCTACGACGCCGCCCGCTTCGACCCCGCCCCGTTCGGCATCTCGCCCCGCGAGGCCCTGGCGATGGACCCGCAGCAGCGACTGCTGCTCGAATCCTCGTGGGAGGCCTTCGAGCGGGCGGGCATCGACCCGACGTCGATGCGCGGCAGCCGCACCGCCGTCTTCGCCGGCGTCATGTACCACGACTACACCGCCCGGCTGGACTCCGTCCCCGAGGGCGTCGAGGGCTTCCTCGGCACCGGCAGCTCCGGCAGCATCGCCTCCGGCCGCGTCGCCTACACCTTCGGCCTCGAAGGCCCCGCCGTCACCGTCGACACCGCCTGCTCCTCCTCCCTCGTCACGCTCCACCTCGCGGTGCAGGCCCTGCGGGCGGGCGAGTGCACCATGGCCCTCGCGGGCGGCGTCACCGTCATGGCGACCCCGGCCACCTTCACCGAGTTCAGCCGCCAGCGCGGCCTCGCCGCCGACGGCCGCTGCAAGCCCTTCGCGGCCGCCGCCGACGGCACCGGCTGGGGCGAGGGCGTCGGCATGCTCCTCGTCGAGAAGCTCTCCGACGCCCAGCGCAACGGACACCCCGTCCTCGCCGTGATCCGAGGCTCCGCCATCAACCAGGACGGCGCGAGCAACGGCCTGACCGCTCCCAACGGTCCCTCCCAGCAGCGGGTCATCCACCAGGCGCTCACCAACGCCCGTCTCGCCGCCGCGGACGTGGACGTGGTCGAGGCGCACGGTACGGGGACCTCGCTGGGCGACCCGATCGAGGCGCAGGCACTGCTGGCCACCTACGGGCAGGACCGGCCGGCCGAGCGGCCGCTGCTGCTCGGCTCCATCAAGTCCAACATCGGCCACACCCAGGCCGCGGCCGGTGTCGCGAGCATCATCAAGATGGTCGAGGCCATGCGCCACGGCATCGTCCCGAAGACCCTCCACCTCGACGAGCCGACGCCGCACGTCGACTGGGAGGCGGGCGCCGTCTCCCTGATCGGCGAGAACGTCCCCTGGCCGCACACCGGAGCCCCGCGGCGTGCGGGTGTGTCGTCGTTCGGTTTCAGTGGGACGAACGCGCATGTGATCGTGGAGCAGGCTCCGGCCGTTGATGCCGGTGCCGATTCCGATGCCGTTGATGCCGTTGATGCCGTTGTTGTCGAGGGTGTGGCGGGGGAGGGTGGGCGTTCGGTTGTGCCGGTGGTGCCGTGGGTGCTGTCGGGTAAGAGTGCGGTGG
>NZ_KQ948267.1:0-1884 GCF_001514035.1 Streptomyces yokosukanensis
TACCGGTGGCGGCCTGGGTGCTGTCCGCGAAGGGCGAGGAGGCTGTGCGGGCGCAGGCTCGTCAGCTCCAGTCGTACCTGCTGGGCGCTCCTGAGCTGCGTCCGGTGGACGTGGCGTGGTCGCTGGTTTCTGGGCGGGCTTCGTTCGAGGACCGGGCGGCTGTGGTGGCTGCGGACCGTGAGGGTCTGCTGGCCGGGCTGGTCGCGCTCGCGGAGGGCCGCTCTGCGGCGGGTGTGTTCGGGGGCTCGCCGGTGGGCGGGAAGACCGCCTTCCTGTTCACCGGGCAGGGCAGCCAGCGGCTGGGGATGGGGCGCGAACTGTATGACGCCTACCCGGTCTACGCTGCCGCGTTCGACGCGGTGTGCGAGCGACTCGATCTGGATGTCCCGCTGAAGGACGTGCTGTTCGGGTCGGATGCGGCACTGCTGGACGAGACGCGGTTCACCCAGCCGGCGCTGTTCGCGGTTGAGGTGGCGCTGTTCCGGCTGGTCGAGTCGTGGGGTGTGCGGTCGGACTTCCTGGCTGGTCACTCGATCGGTGAGGTCGCGGCCGCGCATGTGGCGGGTGTGTTGTCGCTTGAGGACGCGTGTGTGCTGGTGGCGGCTCGTGGCCGTCTGATGCAGGCGCTGCCATCCGGTGGTGCGATGATCGCCGTCGAGGCGTCGGAGGACGAGGTCCTGCCGCTGCTGAGCGACCGCGTGAGCATTGCTGCGGTCAACGGCCCGCGGTCGCTGGTCGTTGCGGGTGACGAGGATGCTGCGCTCGCGGTCGTGGAGGCCTTCGCCGGTCGTAAGAGCAAGCGGCTCACGGTCAGTCATGCGTTCCACTCGCCGCACATGGACGGGATGCTGGAGGACTTCCGTGAGGTCGTGGCGGGGCTGGAGCTCAACGCCCCGCGCATCCCGGTCGTCTCCAACTTGACCGGCGCGCTGGTCACCGACGAGATGGGTTCGGCGGAGTTCTGGGTCCGGCACGTCCGCGAGGCCGTGCGCTTCCTGGACGGCGTCCGCTTCCTGGACGAGGCCGGGGTGACGACGTACCTGGAGCTGGGCCCGGGCGGCGTGCTCACCGCGATGGGCCAGGAGTGCGTGACGCGTGAAGGCACGGCCTTCGTGCCCGCTCTGCGGAACGGTCGCCCCGAGGCCGAGACCGTGGTCTCCGCCCTGGCTCTGGCGCATGTGCGGGGTGCGGACGTCGACTGGGCTGCGTTCTTCTCCGGCGCGGGTGCCGGTCGGGTGGAGCTGCCGACGTACGCCTTCCAGCGCCAGCGCTACTGGCTCCAGCTGACGGGCTCCGGTCGCAGTGTCGCGGGCCATGACGCGGACTCCCGCTTCTGGGACGCCGTGGAGCGCGAGGACCTGGAGTCGCTGGTCGGCACGCTGGACGTCGAGGACGAGGGCGCCTGGAGTTCCGTCCTGCCGGCGCTGTCGGCGTGGCGCCGCCGGGTACGGACCCAGTCCGAGGTGGACGGTTGGCGTTACCGGGTGTCGTGGAAGCCGCTGACGACGGTGTCTGCCGGTGTCCTGGATGGTGAGTGGCTGGTCGTGGTGCCTGCTGCGGGTGTGGATGACTCGGCTGTGGTGGAGGCGCTGGCTGGGTGTGGCGCTGGGGTGCGTCGGGTTGTGGTGGAGCCGGGTGCGGATCGTGCGGGGCTGGCCGAGTTGCTGGCTGGTGCTGGGTCTGTGGCTGGTGTGGTGTCGTTGCTGGCGCTGGATGAGGCTGCGGGTGTTCTGCCGACGGTGGCTTTGGTGCAGGCGCTCGGTGACGCCGGGGTGGGGGCGCCGTTGTGGTGTCTGACCCGTGGTGCTGTGGGCGTGGGTCGCTCCGATCGTCTGGTGTCTGCGGTTCAGGCGCAGGTGTGGGGTCTGGGTCGGGTGGCGGCTT
>NZ_KQ948267.1:2354-3078 GCF_001514035.1 Streptomyces yokosukanensis
TCGGATGCTCCGGGTGTGGCTGAGTTGGTGGCCGGGCTGGGTGTTGATGTGTCCGTGGTCGCCTGTGATGCTTCGGACCGGGAGGCGCTGCGGGAGTTGTTGGCCGCCGAGGCCGACACCCTGACCGCGGTCGTGCACACGGCCGGTGTGCTGGACGACGGTGTGCTGGACGCGCTCACGCCCGAACGCTTCGAGAGTGTGTTGCGGGCGAAGGCCACCTCCGCGCTGAACCTGCACGAGCTGACCCTTGAGCTGGGGATCGAGCTCGATGCCTTCGTGCTCTTCTCCTCGATGAGCGGCACGATCGGTTCGGCTGGTCAGGGTAATTACGCTGCGGCGAACGCTTACTTGGACGCGCTTGCCGAGCAGCGGCGGGCCGCCGGGCTGGCCGCGACGTCCATCGCGTGGGGTCCGTGGGCCGAGGGTGGCATGGCCGCCGACGAGGCCCTTGAAGCCCGGATGCGGCGCGAAGGTCTCCCGCCGATGGCGCCGGAGACTGCGATGGCCGTCCTGCGGCAGAGTGTGGGTGCGTCCGGAGACGCGGCCGCCCTGTTGGTGGCCGACGTGGCGTGGGAGCGTTTCGCGCCCGCCTTCTCCGTGGTCCGTCCCAGCAGCCTCTTCGCCGACCTGCCGGAAGTCCTGGCCGCGGGAGCCGCTGGGACCCGCCCGGCCGATGAGGCAGGTGCTCCGGTGGGCCGACTGGCCGGTCTGGGCGCGGCCGATC
>NZ_KQ948267.1:3897-4967 GCF_001514035.1 Streptomyces yokosukanensis
CGAGTTCCCGGTCGATCGCGGCTGGGACCTGGAACGGCTCTACAGCCAGGACCCCGACCAGCAGGGCACCTTCTACGCCCGCGAGGGCGGCTTCCTCTACGACGTCGCCGACTTCGACGCGGACTTCTTCGGGATTTCCCCGCGTGAGGCCCTTGCCATGGACCCCCAGCAGCGCCTGCTGCTGGAGACCACCTGGGAGACCTTCGAGCGAGCCGGAATCGACCCGTCGTCCCTGCGCGGCAGCCAGGCCGGTGTCTTCGTCGGTACCAACGGCCAGGACTACGGGGCGACCTTCCAGGCAGTTCCCGACGGCATCGAGGGCTTCCTCGGTACGGGCAACGCAGCGAGCGTGGTCTCTGGCCGGCTCTCGTACGCCTTCGGCCTCGAGGGTCCGGCCGTGACCGTCGACACCGCCTGCTCCGCCTCCCTCGTCGCCCTGCATCTGGCCGTTCAGGCGCTGCGCCAGGGCGAGTGCTCCATGGCACTGGCCGGCGGCGTAACCGTGATGTCGTCGCCGGGCGCCTACATCGACTTCAGCCGTCAGCGCGGCCTGGCGGAGGACGGTCGGATCAAGGCCTTCGCCGCGTCGGCGGACGGTACGGGCTGGGGTGAGGGTGTCGGCATGCTGCTCGTGGAGCGGCTCTCCGACGCCCGCCGCAACGGGCACCCCGTGCTCGCCGTGGTGCGGGGTTCGGCGATCAACCAGGACGGTGCCAGCAATGGTCTGACTGCCCCGAACGGCCCCTCCCAGCAGCGGGTGATCCGCGCCGCCCTCGCGAGCGCAGGCCTCTCCGGCGGGGACGTCGACGCGGTCGAGGCGCACGGCACCGGTACGCGGCTCGGTGACCCCATCGAGGCGCAGGCCCTGATGGCCACGTACGGCCAGGAGCGGGCGGCCGAGCGCCCGCTGCTGTTGGGTTCGGTGAAGTCGAACATCGGTCACACGCAGGCCGCCGCCGGCGTTGCCGGTGTGATCAAGATGGTGCTGGCCATGCAGCAGGGGCTGCTCCCCCAGACCCTGCACGTCGACGAGCCCACCCCGCACGTCGACTGGTCCGCGGGTGAGGTCG
>NZ_KQ948267.1:5360-6656 GCF_001514035.1 Streptomyces yokosukanensis
AGCGTGTCGCGGCGGACGGCGAGGAGCTGGAGCCGCTCGACGTGGCGTACTCCCTGGCGACCTCCCGGTCGGCCCTCGACCGCCGCGCCGTAGTGGTCGCGGGGGAGCGGGCCGAGTTCCAGGCCGCGCTCCAGGCCCTCGTCGCGGGCGAGTCCGCCGCTGGGCTGGTCCGCGGAACCGTGAACGCCGGTGCCCTGGCCTTCCTGTTCACCGGTCAGGGCAGTCAGCGCCTGGGCATGGGCCGTGAGCTGTACGACGCGTTCCCGGCCTTCGCCGATGCCTTCGACGCGATCTGCGCCCGGATGGACGGACTGCTCGAACTCCCGCTGAAGGACGTCGTCTTCGGCACCGACGCTGAGCTGTTGGACCGTACGGAGTACACGCAGCCGGCGCTGTTCGCGGTTGAGGTGGCGCTGTTCAGGCTGGTCGAGTCGTGGGGTGTGGTCCCGGACTTCGTCTCCGGTCACTCCATTGGTGAGATCGCTGCTGCGCATGTGGCGGGTGTGCTGTCGCTGGAGGATGCGTGTGTGCTGGTGGCGGCTCGTGGCCGTCTGATGCAGGCGTTGCCGTCGGGTGGTGTGATGGTCGCGGTGCAGGCGTCGGAGGACGAGGTCCTGCCGTTGCTGACCGATCGGGTGAGCATTGCTGCGGTCAATGGGCCGGTGTCGGTGGTGATCGCGGGTGACGAGGATGCTGCGCTGGCCGTGGTGGAGGCTTTCGCTGGTCGTAAGAGCAAGCGGCTCACGGTCAGTCATGCGTTCCACTCGCCGCACATGGACGGGATGCTGGAGGACTTCCGTGAGGTCGTGGCGGGGTTGGAGCTCAATGCCACGCGGATCCCGGTCGTCTCCAACCTGACGGGTGCGCTGGTCTCGGACGAGATGGGTTCGGCGGAGTTCTGGGTGCGTCACGTCCGTGAGGCGGTTCGCTTCTTCGACGGGGTGCGGGCGCTTGAGGCCGCTGGTGTGTCGACGTACGTCGAACTCGGCCCGGACGGTGTGCTCTCCGCCCTCGCCCAGGAATGCCTCACCGCCGACACCGGCGACACTGTCTTCGTCCCCACACTGCGCAAGGGCCGCCCCGAGGCCGAGGCCGAGGCCGTCACGACGGCGCTCGCCCAGGCCTTCGCCCACGGCGTCACCGTCGACTGGTCGGCCTTCTTCGCCGGTACCGGTGCCCGGCGGGTCGATCTGCCGACGTACGCCTTCCAGCGTCAGCGGTTCTGGCCGAGCGGGGTGGCGTTGGTGGCGGGGGATCCTGAGTCCATCGGTCTGGGCGATGTGGCGCATCCGCTGC
>NZ_KQ948268.1:0-3516 GCF_001514035.1 Streptomyces yokosukanensis
TTCTGTCTCCGACAGAATTTCCGCTTCACCGATCCTGCGGTCGGGAGCGGTGCTGAGCTGTGTCAGCACCCGTACCAGCTGAGCCACCGTTCGTTCGGCAGTGCCCTTCTGGAAGACATCGGTGTTGTACTCCAGCATTCCGTCGAGCCCGGCCGGACGGTTGCCGGCCTCGTAGTGCTCGTTGAGGATGAAGCCGAGATCGAACTTGGCCGTGCGGGTACTGAACACTTCCTCGGCTTCAGTCACCACGCCGGGCAGCGAGAACTCGTATCCACCGGTGTTCTGCAGGACCACCATGACCTGGAAGAGCGGATGCCAGGACAGCGAGCGAGTCGGATTGACGGCTTCGACCACACGCTCGAACGGCACGTCCTGGTGCATGTAGGCGGTCAGGGCGGTCTTGCGGACCTGCTCCAGAAGTTCCCGGAACGTCGGGTTCCCTGAGGTGTCGGTCCGCAGCACGAGCGTATTGAGGAAGAGACCGACCAGATCGTCGAGGGTCTCGTCGGTGCGTCCTGCGCTCGGGGTGCCGATCGGGATGTCCGACCCCGCGCCCAACCGGCTCAGCAGGGTGGCGACAGCGGCCTGGAGCACCATGAACACCGTGGTGTTCGTGTCCCGGGCCAGGTCGATGAGCGTGCGATGCAGCTCGGCGCCGATCCGGACCGGAACCATGTCGCCGCGGTAGCTGGCCACCTTCGGCCGGGGGTGGTCGAAAGGCAGCTCAAGACGGTCCGGGCTGCCCTCCAACGCCTTTGTCCAGTAGTCCAGTTGCTTGCTCACCAGGGAGTGGGGGTCTTCTTCCGCGCCGAGGAGCTGTCGCTGCCACAGGGTGTAGTCCGCGTACTGCACCGGGAGCGCGGACCACGTCGGTGCCTGGCCCTGGAGCCGGGCGCGGAACGCGGTCTCCAGATCGCGTCCGAGAGGCCCCATCGAAGCGCCGTCGCTCGCGATGTGGTGCATGAGCAGCAGCAGTACCCGCTCCTTCGGACTGACGGTGAACAGCGTTGCCCGCAGCGGCGGTTCGGCGGACAAGTCGAAGACATACTGCCCGGCCGTCCGCAGCGTCGCATTGAGTTTGTCTGCGCCACAGCTGACGTGGTGCAGCTTCAGGTCGACGGCGTCCGCTGCCAGCACTGTCTGGGCCGGGGTTCCGTCGATCTCCCGGAAGACCGTTCGCAGGCTCTCGTGCCGTACCACCACATCGTTCAGCGCCTGTTCGAGGACATCCGCGTCCAGGTCTCCGGTGATCCGGAACGCCACCGGAACGTTGTAGGTGGCACTCGCCCCTTCGAGCTTGTTCAGGAACCACAGCCGGTTCTGCGCCGGCGACAGCGGAACCAGCTCCGGACGCTCCATCACCGTCAACGCGGGCCTGGCCGAACCCGCCTCCGCGACCCGCCCCGTCAACGCCGCAACCGTGGGAGCCTCGAACAAGGTCCGCACCGGCAACTCGACACCCAGGACCGACCTGATCCGGCTGACCACCCGGGTCGCCAGCAGAGAATGCCCGCCCAACTCGAAGAAGCTGTCGTCGACACCCACTGCGGGCACGCCCAGGATCTCCGCGAACAGCCCGCACAGGATCTCCTCCTGCGGAGTCCGCGCACCACGTCCGCCCGCCTCCGCCTCGTACACGGGCGCAGGCAGAGCCCGCCGGTCCAGCTTGCCGTTGGTCGTCAACGGCAAACGGTCCAGCACCACGAACGCCGACGGAACCATGAACTCCGGCAACAGCCCGCCCACATGAGCACGCAGGGCATCCGCGCCCACCCCACCGCTCCCGGACTCGGCCACCACATAGGCCACCAGACGCTTGTCACCCGGCTGGTCCTCCCGCACCACGACCGCGACCTGTGACACCGCCGGGTGACGACCCAGCACGGCCTCGATCTCGCCCAGCTCGATGCGGAAGCCGCGGATCTTCACCTGGTCGTCGACCCGGCCGACGAACTCGAGCTGGCCGTCACCTCGCCACCGCACCAGGTCACCGGTGCGGTACATACGGCTTCCGGCCGGTCCGAAGGGATCGGCCACGAAGCGCTGCGCCGTCAGTCCCGGGCGACGCAGGTACCCCCGGGCCACGCCCGCGCCCGCGATGTACAACTCTCCCGGCACCCCTCGCGGCGCCAGCCGCAGCCGCTCGTCCAGGACGTACGTTCGGGCGCCCCGCACCGGGGCTCCGATGGGTGTGGACGCGGACGCATCGGTGCCGGACAGCGGCTCGCTGGCCGTCGCCGAGATCGTCGACTCGGTGGGCCCGTAGAGGTTCAGCATCCGCCGCCCGTCCGCCCAGCGCGCGGTCAGCGCCGGGGGGCACGCCTCGCCGCCGACGCTCAGCACGCGCAGGGCGGGGAAGTGCCGCGCCGGCAGGGTGGCGAGCACGCTGGGGGGCATGTCGGCGCAGGAGATCCGGCGCTGGTCCAGAAAGTCGCCGAGGGCGTCCCCGACCAGGGGGCCGGGCGCGGGGACGACGAGGGTCGCGCCGAAGCAGAACGCCCGGAGGTGGTCCTCGAAGGCCATGTCGAAGCTGATCGAGGCCAACTGCAGGACACGGTCGCCCGGCCGGACCTGGTACTTCTCCGCCAGTGTGGCGGCCAGCGCGCAGATGCCGCGGTGGGTGACGGCCACGCCCTTGGGCGTGCCGGTGGAGCCCGATGTGTAGACGGTGTACGCCAGGTCGTCGGGCCGGAGCCGAGCGGTCCGCTCGGCATCCGTGGGATTGGCACCGTCGAGTCCGGCCAGGACCACAGTGTCGTCGAGGACCAGGGTGGCCGGGCCGCCCTGCGGGAGCCGCCCGGCCACCTCTCGGCTGGTGAGCACGCGGACCGGCGCGGCGTCCTCAAGCATGAACGCGATGCGGTCCGCCGGGTACTCCGGATCGACGGGGAGGAAGGCGGCGCCCGCCTTCAGGATGCCCAGCAGTGCCGCCACCATCTCCACCGACCGGGGCACCGCCAGCGCCACCAGTTGCTCGGAGCCGATGCCCTGCCGGATCAGCCAGCGGGCCACTTGGTTGGCCCGCGTGTTCAGCTCGGCATAGGTGAGTACGGTGCCTTCGTGCTCCAGCGCCGGTGTGTCGGGGCGGAGCGCTGCCTGCTCCTCGAACAGGTCGGTGAAGAACCGGTGCTCAGGGGCCGGGCCCCCTGTTCCCTCGGCGAGCAGCTCGCTCTGCTCGGTCGGGGAGAGCAGTTCGGCGGTGCTGATCGGCAGGTCGGGGCGCTCGGCGACGGCCGCCAGCAGCAGCCGGAGACCCTCGATGAACCGCTCCGCGGTGCTCATGTCGGACAGGTCGGTGCGGTACTCCAGGAAGCCGTCGAGCCCTGCGGGTTCCCCGGCGCCGTCCCTGACCTCGTAGAAGTTGAACGTGAGATCGAAGCTGGTCACGTCTTTGGTGAGGTCTTCGGTGACGGCCGACAGACCGGGCAGGTCGAACGCGGGGGCCGCGTTGCTGTGCACCACCAGCATCACCTGGAACAGGGGATTGCGGGCCAGCGACCGCTCCGGGTTGAGGAT
>NZ_KQ948268.1:4242-5460 GCF_001514035.1 Streptomyces yokosukanensis
GCCTGATCGGGACGGTGTCGCCGCGGTAGCTGGCCACCTTCGGCCGAGGCCGGTCGAAGGGCAGCTCGAGCTGGTCGGGAATCCCGTCCAACGCGCCTGTGCAAAAGGACAGTTGCCTGCTCACCAGAGAACTGGGGTCTTCCTCCGCACCGAGGAGCTCGCGCTGCCACAAGGTGAAGTCGGCGTACTGCACGGGCAACGGTGACCAGGTCGGCGCCGTACCCGCGCACCGTGCGGTGTAGGCAAGACTGATGTCACGGGCCAGCGGGGCCAGCGACCAGCCGTCGTTTCCGATGTGATGCTGTACCAGGAGCAGGACGTGGTGGTCCGAGCCGGTGGCGAACAGCCGGGCCCGCAGCGGCAGATCGACAGTGACATCGAAGGCGGTGTTGCCGGCGGCTCGAAGTGCCTCGTCCAGGTCCGCTGCGTCGACCTCCACCACAGGCAGCTCAGGGCGGACCTGTTCGGGCTCCAGAATGAGCTGCTGAGGCTCCCCGTCGACCTCCGGGAACACCGTCCGCAGGGTCTCGTGTCGGCCGATCACATCGGCTATCGCCGCTTCCAGAGCTGCTCGATCGAGCTCCCCTGAAAGTCGTACCGCGAGCGGCAGGACGTAAGTGGCGCTCGCCCTCTCCAGTTTGTTGAGGAACCAGAGGCGGTTCTGTGCGGGTGACAGCGGGATCCGTGCCGGGCGCTCCAGCGCGGTCAGTGCAGGCCTGGCCGAGTCTGCTTCCGCGAGCCGGTCGGTGAGGGCGGCGACGGTGGGGGCATCGAAGAGGGTCCCTACTGGAACTTCGACGCCCAGGGCCGATCGGATGCGGCTGATGAGGCGGGTGGCGAGGAGGGAGTGGCCGCCCAGTACAAGGAAGTTGTCGTCGATGCCGACTGTGGGCACGCCCAGGACCTCGGCGAACAGGCCGCACAGGATCTCCTCCTGCGGGGTCCGCGGACCGCGCCCGGCCAGGTCGGCTTCGTACACGGGTGCCGGCAGGGCCCGCCGGTCCAGCTTGCCGTTGGTGGTCAGCGGGAGCCGGTCGAGGACCATGAACGTGGTGGGGACCATGTACTCCGGCAGCAGACCGGCCGCGTGCGTGTGCAGGGCTTCGGTGTCCAGGGTGTCGTCGTTATCGGCCTCGGCGACCACGTAGGCCACGAGGCGTTTGTCGCCCGGTTGGTCCTCGCGGGCTATGACTGCGACCTGTGCCAGCCCGGGGAAGT
>NZ_KQ948269.1:0-1424 GCF_001514035.1 Streptomyces yokosukanensis
TCAGAACCAACACAGTGGACGCGAGCAACTGAGGACAAGCCCTCGGCCTATTAGTACCGGTCACCTCCACCAGTTACCTGGCTTCCAGATCCGGCCTATCAACCCAGTCGTCTACTGGGAGCCTTACCCCATCAAGTGGGTGGGAGTCCTCATCTCGAAGCAGGCTTCCCGCTTAGATGCTTTCAGCGGTTATCCCTCCCGAACGTAGCCAACCAGCCATGCCCTTGGCAGAACAACTGGCACACCAGAGGTTCGTCCGTCCCGGTCCTCTCGTACTAGGGACAGCCCTTCTCAAGACTCCTACGCGCACAGCGGATAGGGACCGAACTGTCTCACGACGTTCTAAACCCAGCTCGCGTACCGCTTTAATGGGCGAACAGCCCAACCCTTGGGACCGACTCCAGCCCCAGGATGCGACGAGCCGACATCGAGGTGCCAAACCATCCCGTCGATATGGACTCTTGGGGAAGATCAGCCTGTTATCCCCGGGGTACCTTTTATCCGTTGAGCGACGGCGCTTCCACAAGCCACCGCCGGATCACTAGTCCCGACTTTCGTCCCTGCTCGACCCGTCGGTCTCACAGTCAAGCTCCCTTGTGCACTTACACTCAACACCTGATTGCCAACCAGGCTGAGGGAACCTTTGGGCGCCTCCGTTACTCTTTAGGAGGCAACCGCCCCAGTTAAACTACCCATCAGACACTGTCCCTGATCCGGATCACGGACCCAGGTTAGACATCCAGCACGACCAGACTGGTATTTCAACGACGACTCCACAAACACTGGCGTGCCTGCTTCAAAGTCTCCCAGCTATCCTACACAAGCCGAACCGAACACCAATATCAAACTGTAGTAAAGGTCCCGGGGTCTTTCCGTCCTGCTGCGCGAAACGAGCATCTTTACTCGTAGTGCAATTTCACCGGGCCTATGGTTGAGACAGTCGAGAAGTCGTTACGCCATTCGTGCAGGTCGGAACTTACCCGACAAGGAATTTCGCTACCTTAGGATGGTTATAGTTACCACCGCCGTTTACTGGCGCTTAAGTTCTCAGCTTCGCCCCACCGAAATGGAGCTAACCGGTCCCCTTAACGTTCCAGCACCGGGCAGGCGTCAGTCCGTATACATCGCCTTACGGCTTCGCACGGACCTGTGTTTTTAGTAAACAGTCGCTTCTCGCTGGTCTCTGCGGCCACCCCCAGCTCGAACAGCAAGTGTTCTCACCAGGAATGGCCCCCCTTCTCCCGAAGTTACGGGGGCATTTTGCCGAGTTCCTTAACCATAGTTCACCCGAACGCCTCGGTATTCTCTACCTGACCACCTGAGTCGGTTTAGGGTACGGGCCGCCATGAAACTCGCTAGAGGCTTTTCTCGACAGCATAGGATCATCCACTTCACCACAATCGGCTCGGCATCAGGTCTCAGCC
>NZ_KQ948269.1:2342-3860 GCF_001514035.1 Streptomyces yokosukanensis
AATGACACGACTTCGGCGGTACGCTTGAGCCCCGCTACATTGTCGGCGCGGAATCACTAGACCAGTGAGCTATTACGCACTCTTTCAAGGGTGGCTGCTTCTAAGCCAACCTCCTGGTTGTCTGTGCGACTCCACATCCTTTCCCACTTAGCGTACGCTTAGGGGCCTTAGTCGATGCTCTGGGCTGTTTCCCTCTCGACCATGGAGCTTATCCCCCACAGTCTCACTGCCGCGCTCTCACTTACCGGCATTCGGAGTTTGGCTAAGGTCAGTAACCCGGTAGGGCCCATCGCCTATCCAGTGCTCTACCTCCGGCAAGAAACACACGACGCTGCACCTAAATGCATTTCGGGGAGAACCAGCTATCACGGAGTTTGATTGGCCTTTCACCCCTAACCACAGGTCATCCCCCAGGTTTTCAACCCTGGTGGGTTCGGTCCTCCACGAAGTCTTACCTCCGCTTCAACCTGCCCATGGCTAGATCACTCCGCTTCGGGTCTTGAGCGTGCTACTGAAACGCCCTGTTCGGACTCGCTTTCGCTACGGCTTCCCCACACGGGTTAACCTCGCAACACACCGCAAACTCGCAGGCTCATTCTTCAAAAGGCACGCAGTCACACCAAAGTGCTCCCACGGCTTGTAGGCACACGGTTTCAGGTACTATTTCACTCCCCTCCCGGGGTACTTTTCACCATTCCCTCACGGTACTATCCGCTATCGGTCACCAGGGAATATTTAGGCTTAGCGGGTGGTCCCGCCAGATTCACACGGGATTTCTCGGGCCCCGTGCTACTTGGGTGTCTCTCAAACGAGCCGTTGACGTTTCGACTACGGGGGTCTTACCCTCTACGCCGGACCTTTCGCATGTCCTTCGCCTACATCAACGGTTTCTGACTCGTCCTGCCGCCGGCAGACGACAGAAGAGAGATCCCACAACCCCGTATACGCAACCCCTGCCGGGTCTCACACGCATACGGTTTGGCCTCATCCGGTTTCGCTCGCCACTACTCCCGGAATCACGGTTGTTTTCTCTTCCTGAGGGTACTGAGATGTTTCACTTCCCCTCGTTCCCTCCACACTGCCTATGTGTTCAGCAGCGGGTGACAGCCCATGACGACTGCCGGGTTTCCCCATTCGGAAACCCCCGGATCAAAGCCTGGTTGACGACTCCCCGGGGACTATCGTGGCCTCCCACGTCCTTCATCGGTTCCTGGTGCCAAGGCATCCACCGTGCGCCCTTAAAAACTTGGCCACAGATGCTCGCGTCCACTGTGCAGTTCTCAAACAACGACCAGCCACCCATCACCCCACCGGAACATCCGATGAGTGCACTGGGGCCGGCGACTGAGGAAAACCATTCCCTCAGACACCCAACAGCGTGCCCGGCACGACCAGCCGACCAGATCAGCGTTCCACGCCCCGAAGAGCAGTACTAGCGCCTGGTCCGTCCTGGACCGTACCGAATAATCAACGTTCCACCCATGAGCAACCAGCACCGGACGTTCGCCGATGAACTGG
>NZ_KQ948270.1:0-589 GCF_001514035.1 Streptomyces yokosukanensis
AGGACACGCCCACCGCGCCGACCAGGCCCAGCGGGAGGACGTAGAGCAGGTGGCCCTGGATGTCGCTGGTCAGCAGGGAGAGCAGTTCGGTGGAGCCGCCGACGTAGATCACGACGGGTGTGTGTCCGGCGACGTGGCGCTGGGCGACGACGCGCTCGTCGGCCTGCCCGGCGGCCGCGGTGCGATGCGGGGTGGTGCTGCCGGTGGGCAACGTGTAGCGGGCCGATTGGCCGGCGACGTTCGCGGTGGAGGCGACGACGGTGCCGGAGTGATTGACCACCTGGGCCCAGGCTCCGAGTCCGCCGGGGGCGGGGGGAAGCGGTCGGGGCCAGGTTCCGTCGGTGCTGGAGCGGGAGACGCTGTCGGCGTAGGCGTTGAGGGTGGTGGTGACGTTGCTGCGGACGGCGTGGACCACGCTGAAGACCAGCACCGCGGTGGCCAAAGCCACGGTGACGGTCATGACGAGGGTGGCCAGCGCGGTCAGGCGCAGGCGCAGGGAGCGACTAGGGGCGGTGCGGGTCAATGCGGTACCCCGATCCTCGGACCGTCTCGATGATGCCGTGGGTGAAGGGCTGGTCGACCTTCCGGC
>NZ_KQ948270.1:1010-4713 GCF_001514035.1 Streptomyces yokosukanensis
CAGCAGTTCGGTCTTGGGCACCGCGCGCCCGTCCGCGCGCAGCAGGTACTCCAGGACGGAGAGTTCGCCCGGCGTGAGGGCGATGGCTCGACCGGCCCGCCGGACGGCGCGGGTGGCCGGGTCCAGGGTCAGATCGCCGGCCGTGAGCAGCGCAGGGCGTGGGGTGGCGGCGCGCCGCAGCAGAGAGCGCATGTGAGCCAACAGGACCGGGTAGGCGAAGGGCTTGGTGAGGTAGTCGTCCGCGCCCAGATCCAGGCCTTCTGCCTGGTCGAGGTCGGCGTCCATGGCAGTGAGCATGAGGATGGGCGTCCAGTTCCCGGCTTCCCGCAGGCGGGAGCAGATCTGATAGCCGTCGAGGCCGGGGAGCATGACGTCGAGGATGATCAGGTCGAAACCGTGCTCGGTGGCCTGCCACAGGCCCTCGGTGCCGTCGGCGGCGAGTACGACGGCATAGCCCTCGGCACGCAGCCCCCAGGTCAAGGAGGCGCCGAGGGTGTCGTCGTCTTCGATCACGAGGATGCGCATGGTTCAAGCCTGAGCGGTAGCCGTGCAGCCCGCGTCCCCGGGGCCGCCCGGCAAGGCGACCAGCTTGCCGGTTGCGGGGATGGTGAGCTGGAGGGCGAGGCCGGTGTGGTCGGGGCGGGCTGAGGTCAGTCGGGCTCCGGCAGGCAGTCCCGCCAGGGCGACGGTGTGGGGCGTGAAGCCCGAGGCAAGGCCGGCGCCGCCGGGTGTGTCGGCCACGGCGCTGACGGGCAGGGCCCGGCCGAGGAAGGAGACGGTGGTCGGGGTGAGGGCGATGCTGTGGGCGGTGGTGATGCGCGCGGTCACGGTCAGCGGCAGGCCGGAACTCCCCGCGGTTGTGGTGAGCGTCAGGTCGGTGCCGTCCGTGCCCATGGTCATGAGGGCGGCTGCGGCGTCCAGATGCCGGGACAGCGCGGTGTACGGGACGGTGGCGGAGGCGCTGCCGCCGGTGGTGGTGCCGTGGGTGGTGACGCCGTGCAACGTGGCGACGATGTTGCTGAGCCGGAGGCCGGCGTGCTGGATGCCGTCGGCGATGACGCGGACGGTGCCGAAGGTGCCGGTGAGCGTGTCCGGGCCGGCCAGGGAGCCGGTGAGCCGGACGGTGACCGCTCCGCTGGGGTGGAGCTTGTGGCGGACTGCGAGAGCGATGCGCTGTTGCGCGGTGCCGGTGACCAGGATGTCGGAGGTGCCGGCGGTGGTTGCGCCAGCCGCTGCGAGAGCGGTGGCGATGATCACTGGAGTACGGCGCAGTTTCATGGCCGGGGCTTTCGGTCCGGGGCGGCAGGCCACAAGGCACGGCCCCCGGGCACTGGTGCCGCGTCGCGCCAGTGCCCGGGGTGCCTCTCGCTGCATGGGGTCGGTGAGCTGCGGGGAGTGGCGGACCCCGGAGTCGGATCACGGGAGTGCCGGGGGTCCGCCGGTCATGTGGACGCGTGCGCTCAGGCGCGCAGCGGCGGCACAGTCCCGGCGCGGTCGAGGAGGTCGTCGTCGTGGTCGTCCAGGTCCGCATGGTCGACGGAAGCCGCGGGCTTGATCCGCAGGGCCTTCGCGGCCCAGGCGGGCAGGTACCAGTTGGCTCTGCCGAACAGCACCACCAGGGCGGGGGTGAGCAGGGTGCGCACCACCACGGCGTCGATGAGGACACCAGCGGCCATGCCGGTGGCCATCATCTTGATGGTCACGTCGGGGGCGGAGGACAGCGAGAGCAGTGCCAGGAAGAGAATCAGCGCCGCGCTGGTGACCAGCCGTCCGGTGCGGGAAATGCCTTCGACCACGGCCCCGTTGGTGTCCCCGGTGCGGTCGAAGGCCTCGCGGACCCGGGCCAGGATGAACACCTCGTAGTCCATCGAGACGCCGAAGAGGAAGCCGAACAGCAGCATCGGCACCAGGGGGCTGATCGATCCGGTCGCGGGGATCCCCCACAGGGTGTTGGAGCCGTAGCCCAGTTGCCAGACCAGTACCAGCGCGCCGTAGGCGGCGCCGACGGAGAGCACGTTGAGAGCGACGGCCTTGGCGGGAAGCAGCAGCGAGCGCATGCCACGGGCCAGCAGGACGAAGGTGACCAGGGCGACGACGCCGAGCAGCACCGGGAGCCATTGGATCATGATGTGCGTGATGTCGGTGTTCTGGACGTCCTCGCCGCCGATCAGGGCGTCGTGCGGGGCAGCGGCGCGCAGATCGGACACGACGGATCCGGCGTGGGAGGTGCCGACCTCCGTCTTGGGCAGCCCCATGATCACCGAGCTGTCGCTGTGCTGCCAGGCGGGGGTGTCCGCGACCAGGACGCCGTGCATCAAGGGCAGGCTCCGCAGGGTCGCGGCCGTGGCGGCGGGGTCCGCGTCGGCGGGCAGTTGGACCGGAACCGAAGTGAGGATCCCGGAAGGGAAGCCGTCGTGCTGCAGGGCGACCAGGCCCTGTTGCGCGGGGCCGGCGGGGGAGAGTGAGGTGACGGCGGGCTGGTTCATATTGATGGTCAGTCCGAAGGCGCACAGCGCACCGAGGACGGCGGCGCCCGCGGCGGCGGCGAGCTTGGGCCGCCTGACGATCGCCTGCGCGGCGTTCGTCCACATCGTTCCCGGGCCGGTGCTCTTGCGCTTGCGCAGCCGGATCCTGTCCATGCGCGGTCCGGCGCTGGACAGCAGCAGCGGGACGACGGTCAGCGCGACCAAGGCGGCGATGGACGGGATGAACAGACCCGACATGCCCACGCCTTGGAGGAACGACACCGGCACGACCATGAGGGCGAACAGGCCCAGGGAGGCGATCAGGGCACTGAAGGCGACCGAGTGGCCGGCTTTGCGCAGTGAGCGGATCACCGCCGTCTTGTTGTCGGCGCCCGCGTCGCGTTCCTCGCGCCAGCGGTTGACCAGCAGAAGGGCGTAGTCGACGGAGAGGCCAAGGCCCAGCAGGGCGACGATGAACTGGACGGAGGGGTTGATCGCGATGCTGGTGACGTAGGTCAGGCCCCAGATGGCAAGTTGCATGGTCAGCACCGAGATGATCGCCGAGATGAGCGGCAGGACGGCCAGCGCCGATCCGAAGACCCAGGCCAGAACGACGAGCGCGAGGCCGATGCCCACGAGGATCTCACTCAGTACGCTGCCGCCGGAGGCACCGCCGCCGGCGCTGAGCTGCTCTACACCGGTCACCTGGACTGTGGCCCCCGGAACGGCGTGGGTGATCGCAGAGCCCATGGCGTCCGTCACCTGCTGCGGTACCGGATCGCCCATATGCGGGGGATAGACCATCACCAGGGTGGAGGTCCCGCCTGTGCCGACCAGGGAGCGGTCCCCGGTGTTGGCGTAGGACAGGTAGCGCACCTGCGGCACCGACGCGGCGACCCTGTCCGCGGCTGCCAGGCCGCCCTTCACCCTCGGGCTGTCCACGGTGGTGCCCTGCGGCAGGCCGACCACCAGCACGCTGGGCCGGGCGGCGACCCCGCCGTACTCCTTCTGCAGGGCCTGGTTCGCGGTGTAGCTGGCGGCGCTGATCGTGGTGCCGCTCTTGAGACGGCCGGACACGTGCGGCGCCATGAGCACCCCGACGACGGTGACGGCGACCCAGGCCACGGCCACCCAGATCCGATGCCGCATCACGAATGCGGCGAAGCGTTGCATGACTGGATACCTCCACGAGCGGGTGCGGCCCGCAGTCACGGACCTTTCACGCATGCCGAAGGTAG
>NZ_KQ948271.1 GCF_001514035.1 Streptomyces yokosukanensis
AGGCTCGAAAGCTACGTTCTCGAGCAACTCGGCACGTCCCCTGATCTGTGTGCGCACCCCTTCGGCATCGCCTCGCTGACGAGCCCACGAAAAACCGCCACGAGGCATGCACCAAGTCGCCTTTCATGCAACGCCATCGGCTATGCCACAGAACCAAATGCCTCTCGAAATCAGGCTCTTCCTGACCAGCCCTCCGACTTCACGATTGGAGGCTAAAGCTGATCCACGCCGCCTGGGCCTGCCTTCCTCATATCTCGCCCGCCCGCCACAGGCAACGGTCAACGCGCCGGCCGAGCGTGGCCGCCGCTGGTGGTCCGCAACGGCTACCACCGCCCCCGCACCGTGGTCCGCGCGGCCGGACCGGTCGAGGTCACCGCGCCCCGAGTGAACGACCGGCGCGTGGACGAGGAATCCGGCGAGCGGATGCGGTTCTCCTCGAAGATCCTTCCGCCGTGGTGCCGCAAGTCGCCGAAAGTCTCCGCGGTCCTCCCGCTGCTCTGCCTGCACGGCCTGTCGTCCGGGGACTTCGTGCCCGCGCTGCAGCAGTTCCTTGGCTCAGCGGCCGGGCTGTTGCCAGCTACCGTGACCCGGCTGACGAAGCAGTGGGGCGACGACCACACCGCCTTCCAGGCCCGTGACCTGTCCGACCGCGACTTCGTGTACGTGTGGGCCGACGGGGTGCACCCGAAGACCCGGCTCGGGAAGGCGCACTCGTGCGTCCTGGTCCTGCTCGGAGTGCGTCTGGACGGCACCAAGGAGCTGATCGCCCTGGCCGAGGGCCACCCCGCATCATGAGCGGCCGCCCGTACCATGCGTTCCTCTTCACAGGCCCGGCGTCAGCTACCCCCCGGCGTCCGGGTCAGTGGCGGTGGCCCTGGTCACGGCCCCAGGAAACCACGTCGGCGACGCGGTCGCGGTCGTTACTCCAGTCAGCGGGATGCGGGCGTCGTGGGGGTGTCGTTCCGGGCGCCCGGAAGAGCTGCGTCTACAGCTGCCTCGGCGTGAAGTCGTGCGGTGGGGAAGACCGGAACGGGACTGTCCCCAGGGCCGATGAGAAGCTCGATTTCAGTGCAGCCCAGGATGATGCCTTCCGCGCCAGCAGCAACGAGATCCTTGATGACCTTCTGATAAGCAGTGCGCGATTCGTCCCGCACAATTCCGAGGCAGAGCTCCTCATAGATCACTTCGTGCACGAGCGCGCGCCCGTCGGTATCCGGGATGCGGACGTCGAGCCCGGCCGCTTCGAGGCGGCCTCGATAGAAGTCCTGCTCCATGGTGAACGCCGTGCCCAACAGGCCGACCCGGCGCAGGCCCGATGCCCGTACGGCGCCTGCGGTGGCGTCGGCCAGGTGCAGCAGCGGGATGGACACCGCCGCCCCGACCACGTCGGCGACCTTGTGCATGGTGTTGGTACAGATGAGCACCAGGTCAGCGCCGGCTGCCTCCAGAGACCGAGCGGCCGCAGCCAGGATCTCGCCGGCATCCGCCCAGCGTCCCTGGACCTGCAACTGTTCAATCTCCGCGAAATCCACCGAATAGATCACACATCGGGCTGAATGGAGCCCGCCAAGTCGGTCGCGCGTGAACTCGTTCAAGAACCGGTAGTACTCCGCCGTCGACTCCCAGCTCATCCCGCCGATCAGCCCGATCGTCTTCATCGCCCCGCTCCTCGCATTGACTCCGAGTGGCATTCTGCTCACCACCCAGCATCCTTTCATAAGCGAAATAAGCGACGTGATCAAGTTTCATAAGGCTCACTTTGGTCAGGGGGTGGGCAGTCCTGCAGGACGCCGTCTTTCAGGACCAGGCACGCCCGCCTGCTCCGATAGCCCGTCGGACGGAATGTCCACCTGCCGCTGTTCGGTGACAGGCTGTCACGCTTCGAACGGGCGGGACGTCCTGCGGGGCAATCTCGCCCGGGCCCTTCCTGTCGCCGAGATTCATCGGTGCAACACGTCGCCTTTCGTCGGGTGACACGTCAGCTGGTCGGCGAACATCTTCCGTTCGTGCGGGAACAGGTCGGCGATGCACCGAGCCTCGCCCAGGTCTTCGTCCGTGACGGCGAACAGCGCTTGCAGGCTCGGCGAAGGTGGTGACGGGCTGGAGCTCAGAACAGGACTCGCTTCCTGGGCAGGGTGGATTCTCCGGCGCATGTCGATTGACGGGGAGGCGGAACCGGCACCACTCGAATCAGCGGTAGCGCCACAGGTGTTGCACACGATGTTCTCGCGGTCACGGGCGCTGAGCCGCACAAAGCGGCCTCCACTCGCCTCGCGCCACACGGTCACCCCCAGAGAACCCCCTGTGCTCCCTTCATCGTCGTCACCGGCGCACCAACGGGCGTTGCTGCCCGCGTCATGGCCTGGTCAGTACTCCCACACATCCGGGCCGCCGCCCTGCCACTCCACCCAGCCGGTGTCGGTCACATCCTCCCGCTCAACGTCTTCGAATCCGGCCTGCCGAAGGAACTCGACGACGTCAAGGACCGTGTATGCGATCCCCAGGAAGTGGCTGCCGACACGGACACGCCGGCCGCCGTCTTCAGCGGGCGGATACACGGCAACGCGCGGCTCGATCATGAACCCAGGGTGCGGCGTGCGCCGGGAGAGCGCATACGGGGCTGATGAGCCGTCCGCAGGCGGGTGGTGTTCGGGGCTCCTGCGGAGGTCTACTACATCGCCCCGATCCAGCTCGCCGAGAGCTGCCACTTGCAGCCGTCCGGACAGGCCGCGGCGAAGCCGTACCAGCTGCTCGTCGACCCCCTCGGCCGTTCGGCGAAGGTGGCCGTGGCGAAGTACGTGTGGAGCTGCTGGGGCTGCCGCGGGTCCGCGACGACGTCATTGGAACCTCGTCGCATGCCGGCACCGCTGCCGGTGCCCGGGTCGCAACATGCATGAGCTTGCCGTCGTTTCACGGTACTTCCGCCGCCCTCGCCACTGAACACCCGCTGCACCATCAGCCGGAAAGTACCTGGTCAGAACGGTCAAAGCCTGCCGAACAGGCGTACAGTGAAAGTACCGGGAGTACTTCGCACACCGGTTTCCATGCAGGTGTCGTTTCCGGCGATCACGAAAAACTGGGCTGCCGACGGGCAGCCCGGGGGCAGGTCCGCATCATGACCACCACCCCCGACCGGACCGCACCGCGCGACCTCGCCGCAGAGCTCCCGGCACGCTTGTCCCTCACCCCGAAGTCCACCCTCGCCGGCCAGCTCGACGGGGCCTGGTGGCCCTATTCACGCAATCTCGAGGCGGAGCTTCCCCCGCTCGCGGCCGCACTCGACAAAGCCTGGGGACGCATCACACACGTCACCGTGAACCCCACCCGCTGGCCCGTCATCCCGCGCAAGGTGCCTGTGGCCGGACACACCATGCATGTGGGCTGGTTCACCGAACAGCACCCCGACAAGCTGATCCTGCTCTCCTACACAGCCGGCCGCTGGGACCTGCTGGTGATCCCGCCCGAGACCGAGCCCGCCGCCGCGGCCCGCCTGATGGCCGCCGCAGCGATCCCCGGCAGCGTCCTCACCGCCGGCGCCCTGATGGCCGACGAAGCCGTCATCGAGCGCGGCATCCGCGACACCCTGCGCCGCGAAGATACGTGGGAAAGCGAGGGCGGGGCCTGCATGTCCCCCTTCGGGAGCCCGATGGACAGACGCACCCTCCCGCTGCCGGGAAACACCTGGAGATGAGCTCCATGGAGACCCTCGTCCTCATCGCGGCGCTCATCCTCGCGACCGGCATCGGAATGCTACTGATCCACTTGCTCAACGCACAGCACGAGGCCCGGATCACGGCCCACCACTACAGCGACCCCCTGCCGAGACCTCCCCGCCAATCGGACGACACCAGTCGTCGAGCCCACCGTGCGCATGCCGACCGGTGAAGAAACACTCCTCCGACCGGGGGCAGCGAGTGGGGCGCGCGGCGCCCCACTCGCCGACCTCTCGCCCGCTGCGAAGGGAAACACGCCGACGTGAAGTACATCGAGACCCAGACGATGCC
>NZ_KQ948272.1 GCF_001514035.1 Streptomyces yokosukanensis
ACCTCAGTAGGACGGGAGCCGTCCGGGGCCGCAGAGCGGGCAGGCCCAGGTGCCGCGTCTGTTCGTGCTCCTCGGGCAGGCTCCGGGCCATTCTCCGCACCAGGTCAAGGCCGAGGCCGAGGCGGTCACCGGGGGTGAACCGGGATGCCGTAAGGCCATCGCGCACCTCTCGCTTCAACGAGCTTCTCTACTCGGAGAGTCGCGCGATGGCCGCCGCATGACCAGGGGTTACGCCAAGATCCCTGCTACACCACTCCACGGGACGCCATCCGGCAGCGCGGGCACGGAGGACGCTCCGGGCCCGACGTGCCCGGCTGGAATCCCCAGCCGTGGCAGTGCGGGCACAGGTCGCGGTCAGGCGGTGGACACAAGCAGGTGGTCATGTCCGGTGAACGCGGGTGGGTGACGGCGCGTCACGGCTCGCGGCCCGCCGCTGTCCCCGTACCACCGTCAGCGCTGGAGCAGACCCCACCCGTACTCTTCCCGGCTCGCTGTGCACTGCGACACCGGAACCCCCGCTTCACCGTGCAATTAGACACCCCCACACCATGGGTCGCCGGCGCTACATTCGGTGAGCCGACAGGGGCCGACCGGGGTGTGTGGACTTGTGTGGGAAACGAGACTCCACGCGGCCACGCCGGGCAGCCTGGTCGGGCCGCTTCCCGCAAGGCCAATACAGACGATTGTGGGTTCATCGAACCTCGACTCGGCCGACGCCGTAGAGGTCTTCGAGGAGGGGTGAACGGGGCTCTTGGCCCCGCGACTTCACGGGAGGACGCACAACCATGAGCAAAACCCTTCGACGCTTGCTGCTGCTTCCGGCGGCAGCCCTGGCGCTGCTGTCAACGCAAGCCCTGCCGGCGCATGCGGGCGCAACGTTCAACCTCCGGACCCCCTGGGGCGGCAGTCCGTGCCTCCGGCCGGACTCGAACAACTTGGGCGTGAGCGTTCACGCGTATGCGTGCGACGGCTACTCCAACCACTGGACATTCGCGAACGTGCATCCAGACGGCACGTACGAGTTCGAGTGGCTCCCCAACGGCGGCTGCCTTATCCCGAACTGGAATCAGCAAGCCTCGCCAGTCGTCGTCACCAATGGGAACAACGTCTGCAATAACGACTCCTCGCGGTGGTATCTGAAGGGGCTGCCCGACGGGAAGACCCAGATCGTCAACGTTGCCACCGGCCTGGTGCTGGACTATGACTCGTCGGGCGCCAACCGCGGGCTCCAGCTATGGCCCGCGTGGGGCGACCTGAACCAGGAGTTCTTCCTATCCTGACCGCTCAGCTGGCGACGGCGGTGATCTCTCCGCGAAACGGACATGATCACCACCGCCGCCGGATGCGATTCGAGATTACCTCAGCATGGTCGTGATCTGACCGGTTGCAAATATTGAGTGCACGGCACTGCTGTCATGGGAGGGGACGCAATGCGTATCAGGTTCGGGCGGCGCACCGGCAAGCTTGCGATCGTGGGGACGCTCACGGTCGCCGCGTTGAGCTTGGCCACGGGAGGCGCTTTCGCCGCCACGCCGCCGACGGGGGCCGAGGCCTGCCCGAGCGGGAACGTGTGCTTGTACTTCAACTCGCCGAACGGCTGGGGCGCGTGGGAAGACTGGTCGCCTGGCCAGAGCCTCAGTCTGTCGGACTTCACGTTCGCTCACTGGGGGAACGGTTCTGGTTACGGGCAGACGGTGTACGACAACGCTGCCTCGATCGTCAACAACACCGGCCACACGGTGGTCATTGAGTCGGACCTTGGCCACGACGACTACTACGACGCGGGCTACGCCGGATCCCTGTACTCCTTCACCTACAACCACGACGCTCTCCTGTACTGCTGACGCCCAGCGAAGCATCGCGAATGCCCCCTCTGCACCGAATGGTGGAGGGGGCCCGCCCCTTCGCCGACCCCGCTAGCGCAGCCCATGAGCGCCGGACCAGGCCGGGCTGCGCAGCCGTGGCTTCGACGATGCCCGCCTCAGCAGCAGCAACACCCGCACGGCGCCGTCCTGCGAGCACCCGCCTGTCCAGGCTGGCGTCGACCGCGGCAACGGTTGATGACCGCGTACAGGTCGCCGCCGGTCTGGGCCAGGGAGTCCGGGACGCCGGCCAGGACCAGGGCGAGTTCGGGGTTGCCGACCGGCGGCATCGGGGCCCGGCCCACCCCCTTGTCGCTGCTGCTCCTCTCGTAGGCGGACAGACCCCGGTCCCGGCTCCAACTGGGCGAAGCGACGGTAGAGGTACCAGCCGAACGCCTCCACCAGGCGCTCCAGCGGACGCGGGCCGACTTGGCCACCCACGACTCCAAGATTCAGATAGACCTAACGGAGTCCTACTAGCGGTTGCGCGAACAAAGCACAACCTCCAAATCCCCAGGTACTCGCGTGACCTTCTCTCCGTGATGCTTATCCCGCATCTGCAGCTCATAGAGAAAGGTGAGCTCGTGAAGTTCTCACGCACTATCAGAATGGCTACCAGCGTCCTGCTTGCGACAGCCGGGGTATTCACCGCCGCCACGGCAGCCGACGCTCACACAGCCCGTCCGGCGACACCGCAGAGCTTCATCCTGCTTGACGAAAAGTCCGACGGTCCCCTCACCGTCCGCATGTGGTACAACACGTCGAACGGCGGCATCCACGGCGAGGGCGTCGAACCAGGAACGAACCCGTACCCTGACATCTCCGTCGACCTCTGGGTTTCAGGCACCTGGGACAAGGGGTCCTCCGGGACGATAGATGTGAACACTTCTGAAACCTTCGCCAACCATGTCAAGGCCTGTGCGTCAGACGACTTGGGACACAGCGTGTGCACCGGAGAGACCTGATCGGCCGCCATCAACACAGCCGCCGCAGTCGTCGGGTCGAGAATCCGATCCGACGACGGCATTCTCTAGGTCGTTTCTGATGGCTCTTGGACGATGTCTCGGAGCCAGATGACGATCGCCGTGACGGTCAGGGTGCCGTTGAAGATGTAGTTCCACGTTTCGAATGCACCGCGACATCACCCTCGTCTGGGGTGACGGCGGCTACACCGGCGGCCTCGTCGACTGGTGCCGGGACAAACTCGCGCTCACCCTTCAGGTCGTCAAACGCACCGACGACATGGCGGGGTTCGTGGTGATGCCCAGGCGCTGGGCGGACAGACCCCGGTCCCGGCTCCAACTGGGCGAAGCGACGGTAGAGGTACCAGCCGAACGCCTCCACCAGGCGCTCCAGCGGACGCGGGCCGACTTGGAGGCCGAACTCTGACGCTGGAACCGGGAGAACCCGGACCTTGCGGCAGACCTCGCCCAGGCCGCCGAGCACGCCCGCCGCTGACGTGCCGTACGTGCCTGACGAACCCCCAGATATCTGTAAGGCACGGACCGATCAGGCCCACTTGCCTTACCTGCCTTCTCCGAACTACCGCCAGAGGGGTCGTTTAGCGTCCGACTGTGTCGCGGTTACTGAGGTTTTCAGGGTGGGGTCGGGGGTGCGAGGGTCAGGCCCGTGGCGGTTCGGCAGCCGTCGATGAGGCGGGGCCGGAGCTGGATTCTGCGTAACTCGCGGCGGAGTATGCGGTCGAGGTCGTCGGGTGTGTCGAAGGCAGTGTTGGCCATCGCTCTGCGCACGAGTGACCAGACGGCCTCGACGGGGTTCAAGTCGGGTGCATAGGGCGGCAGGCGGACTGTGGTGAGCCAGTCATGCTCGGCCTCGTACCGTTTCAGGCCGGCGGCCAGGTGGGTGTTGAGGTTGTCCCAGACCACCACGATCGGGCCGTCGAGCTGGATGTGTGCCCGCACCAGCAGGTCGAGGTAGTCCTTCCAGGAGAAGCTCTTGCGGG
>NZ_KQ948273.1 GCF_001514035.1 Streptomyces yokosukanensis
CCATGGGCGCCCGGGCCCTGCATGCCATCAACCAGGCACTCCACGCAGGGCAACCGCTCGTGCTCTCCAGCCGCACCGCCGAATACCGCAGCGCCCTTACCGCTCCATCCGGGACCAGTGTGCTTCTGAATGGAGCGGCAGGAATCCGCCTGCTGCCCCTGGATCCCGCGAAAGCGGCTGCCTACTTGGAGCGCGATGCCGGAGGCGCCGACACCCCGGCCGCAGCCCGCTGGAGACGGGTCACCGTTGCGCTGAGTTCCGACACCTCGGCCTCCGAGGCTCTGAGCACCCCGCTTGGCCTGTTCCTGGCCCGCACCATCTACAACCCCCGCCCCGACGAAGAGGTCGCCGAACTTCCCGACCCCGATGAACTCCTCGACCAGGCCCGCTATCCCACCCGCCGGGACCTCGACACCCATCTGTTCGCCGCATTCATCCCCGCCGCCTACCGCCCCCACACGCTGGAGCGTTCACAAGGCACAGCACACCCTCACCTTCCTCGCCAGCCACCTTCAGCACACACTCGGAGGCACTCCCAACTTCGCCTGGTGGCAACTTCACAAAGCCGTCCCCGCTGGACAGCCGCTGGCGATTGGGCTCACGGCTAGCCTCATGGGCGGGCTCCCCGGGGGTCTCGTGGCCGGACTTTACGAGGGCTTCGTGGCCGGGCTCGTTGTCTCGCTCTGCGTAGGGATTTCATCGGCACTAGTGGCAGCCCTGATTGCCTCAAAATCAGGAGAAAGAAGCCCAAGCTCAGGGTTTCACTGGAGCTGGAGAGAGAGATCCGGTTGGCGGACATGCGGACTCACCCTCGGCCTCATCTTCGGGTTCGCGTTCGGGACCGCTTCCGGGCTGGAGATTGGACCTATGGCTGGTCTTATCGGCGGGCTTGCCGGTGTGGTCCCGTTTGCCCTCCTGAGCGGACTCCGGTCGGTGCACCCCGACCTGGAGAGGGCAGTGGGGCCAGGAACAGTCCTGGCTCGGGACCGACGCACCTTCTGGGTTCTTACGCTCTTGGGCGGGACCACGGGCGTGCTGATGTATGCATTGTCGTACGTGCTCCTCATCCCCTGGGGGGGGCCAGGTGTCCGGGGGAGACATTGCGCTCGCGTTCGCATTCACGTTTCAAATTGGTCTCGTGCTCGGACTCATCCGTTCAGTGTGGATGGAGTTCCTGGTGGCGCATATCAAACTGGCGGTGGCGGGGCGCGTGCCCTGGCGCTTGATGAGTTTCCTGGGTGACGCCCACGAAAGGCGGGGCATCTTGAGACAGGCGGGAGCGGTATACCAGTTCCGCCACATCGACCTCCAGCGACACCTCGCAGAAGGCCGCCGACGGCCAGGACACCCCACAGGGGCCACCCGCAGCCGACAACGAGACCGGCACGGGTGGCGCGGATGGGAACGCCGTCAACCCTGACCAGATCATGCGAAACAAGGGCGTCGCTGCAGCTGCGTTGCTCGGTACGACCGTCGAGAGCACCTCCCGTTTCGACGGACCCGTCCGGCTCGGTCTCCCGGTCCTGACTAATGGCATGCGCGTCAAACGCGAATCGCCAGCCGCACATCGTTGCACTGGCGCCTCCCACTGTGGCCACGCAAGCGGTGGGCGGGCTCGGTCCGCACTCATGCCGATGGCGGCGGTGAAGTTCTTGGTCCTGATGGGCGGTGCGCCCGGGCCGCTGTTCATAATCGCCCAGAACGAGATGTTGCACTGCGTGCCAGGCCGCACGGATATCGCCCTCGCGGCCAACTCCGGCGCCTACAACACCGGGATTGCGGCTGACGCCGCACTCGGGGCACTGGTCCTGCCGCTCGCCGGGGCCTGCGCCGTATTACTCAGTGGTCGGCTGCTGCCTCGCAGCCCGCTCCTAGGCTCCCGCAGCCGGTGCTCGGTTGACGCCCTGCGTTGACGAGACCCATCTTACGTCCCTCAGCCAGTCACGTTCGTCTGACCTGCGAAGACAGGCGCGAGGTCTAGATAACCATGCCGATCAACGTAGTGAGCGCGACCGAAGATCACAGCATCCGATTTCACCAGTACCACCTGGAGGACATGGGTTCTCTGGGGAAGAGTGTGCTGCGACTCTCAATTGGCGCTGATCCGTGCAGCTCAGCGTTGATGCGGTCGACAGTATCTGTTGCAACAGGTGTGGCGCCATCGCTGAATCGAGCGAGCGAGGGGCCCCGCGCCCGCTGCGCGGCAGCCAATCGTCTTTCGGATCGGTGTAGTGAAGCGCCGCGCTCCTGTGCGGCTCCCGGCGCCCAGCCTGCGGAAGCATTCGTCAGCCGCCGTAGTCTCAGCCGGCCTTCGCCGTGGGTCTCTGGCCTTGCTCTGCCTGGTGGATGCGCAGCACGAAGGCACGTGCCACGGAGTTGAGCGTCTTCGGATCTGCAGCTGGCGGCCCATCAGTGTTGATGTTCACGTATGCGCTGACGGAGCCCACTCGCATCTGGATTGAGCTGCTGCAGTAGCTCCGGCCGAGGCAATAGACACTCGTGTATGCCGTGTCCGCACCGTCTATCTGCGCCGCTTCCTGCTGCGTGCCGGCAGTACGCCTCTTCCACTTGCCATAGTCGGCCTCGGCCTGTGAGCGGCTCCTGAATGATCTAAGCCCGAACCCAACGACGTGACCGTTGAGATCTGGCGCGCTATAACCCCTTCTACCGAAGGCAACGCGGCCATCGGTACCCGAGCTGCCCTCTATGAGATAGGAACTTGCTGCCTTCCATCCCGGGGGCACATCGGCTGCTCCGGGCAGCACGACCCGCAACTGTTCCTTACCAAGCACCACATCGGCTTTAGCCGACGATGGGACCTTCGTCGTGGCCTCCGGCCCTGGTCGATCTGCTCCTCCGCACCCGGACAACATCGCGATCGCAGCAGCCACACTCAGGACCTGGGTGGTATGTCTCCCCGGCACCGTTCCCCCCAACGCGTCAGACAACAGCAAAGCTCACGCTTGGCGATCATATGCTCACGTCAAGACGACGAGGACATGGCCCGTCAGACCTACGTTTCGCGCTGGTTCAGGGCCCGGGTTAGCTCTCGGTTGGCCGCTCGGACAGCCTCCAATTCATCGGCACGTTCATCGAGCTGATCTTGGATGTCGGCGAGGTTCTGCTCCAGCATCTTGATTCGTTGCTGGAGCTGGTCGGCATCGGCTGGCGCCCCAGGCTGGACTCGGCCCAGGCCGCCTCCCCGAGGGCCTGGGAGAGGTGCTTCTCCAACTGCTGGACCGGCGCGGCAAGGCGTTTGTTCCGTTCCAGCAGAAGCCGCTCCCCGCGGCACCCGAGTCTGAGCAGCCGGCCCAGGTCCTCGATCTGATGGCAGCGCTGGACGCCTCCGTGCAGAAGGCGAAGGAGGCCCGCGGCGAGGACACCGGGCTGGCCGAGGTGCACGAGCTGCCGAAGCCGAAGAAGAAGGCAGCCGCGAGGAAGCAGCCGGCCACGAAGGCCGCGGCGAAGAAGGCGGCGGCCAAGAAGGCGACGGGCCGCCGCCCGCGCAGCGCCTGACCGCGCTGAGGCTA
>NZ_KQ948274.1 GCF_001514035.1 Streptomyces yokosukanensis
CCTTCCACCTTGATCGTGGACACCTCGACACTGGATCTTGAGTCCAGGGAGAGGAGTCCCGGGTGGGGACCCACAAGTACCCGGCGGAGTTCCGGGCCGACGCGGTGGCGCTGGTCCGTTCGTCGGGCCGGCCTGTCTCACGCATCGCCGCCGAGCTCGGCGTGAACCACGAGACGCTGCGGCAGTGGATCAAGGCCGCGGAGAAGGCCGAGAGGCCCGAGGCGGTCGCGGAGTCCGCGAAGGACGCGGAGATCGCGGCCTTGCGCAAGCAGGTCCGCGAGCTGGAGATGGAACGTGACGTCCTGCGTCGGGCGGCCAAGTATTTTGCGGGCGAGACGAACTGGTGAGCCGCTTCGAGTTCGTTGCCGACCATCGCGACGCCTTTGGCGTGAAGCGGCTGTGCACCGTGCTGAATCTGTCCCGGTCCGGGTTCTACCGGTGGCTGAAGACCGCCCCGGCCCGCGCAGCGAAGAAGGCCGACGACGCCGCGCTCACCCGGCGGATACGCAAGGTGCACACAGAGTCCGGGAAGACGTACGGGACCAAGCGGATCACCGCCGAACTCCGCGCGGGCGGTGTGATGGTGAACCGCAAGCGCATCGAGCGGCTCATGCGCCAACACGGCATCCAGGGGCGGAGGTTGAAGCGGCGGCACCGCACCACGATCCCGGACCCCGCCGCCCAGGCGGTGCCCGATCTGCTTCGGGGGAACTTCACCGCGTCCGCCCCCGACCGGGCCTGGGTCGGTGACATCACCTATCTGCCCGTCGCCGGCGGGAAATTCCTTTATCTGGCCACTGTCATCGACGTGTTCTCTCGTCGCCTGCTGGGCTGGTCGATGGCCGAGCACATGCGGGCCGAGCTCGTCATCGACGCGCTCAACGCGGCAGTCCGCACTCGCGGCACCCAGGTGGACGGCGTCATTTTCCACAGCGATCACGGGGCTCAGTACGGGTCGAAGGCGTTCGCCGACGCCTGCCGCCAGGCCGGGATCCGGCGGTCCATGGGAGCGGTCGGCACCTCCGCGGACAACGCTGCCGCGGAGTCGTTCTTCGCCTCGCTCAAGCGGGAGATCCTTCCCGACCGGCGCGGCTGGCCAAGCGAACGAGCCGCCCGGCTCGCGGTCTTCCGCTGGCTCGGCTTCTCCAACCACCGGCGCAGGCACTCCACGATCGGCTACCTCGCGCCGGTCGCCTTCGAACAGAGATCAACTACGCTGGCCATCGCTGCATGACAACCGGTGTCCACGATCAAGGTGGAAGCCCCGGTGCCCGCAAGAGCTTCTCCTGGAAGGACTACCTCGACCTGCTGGTGCGGGCACACATCCAGCTCGACGGCCCGATCGTGGTGGTCTGGGACAACCTCAACACCCACCTGGCCGCCGGGCTGAAACGGTACGAGGCCGAGCATGACTGGCTCACCACAGTCCGCCTGCCGCCCTACGCACCCGACTTGAACCCCGTCGAGGCCGTCTGGTCACTCGTGCGCAGAGCGATGGCCAACACTGCCTTCGACACACCCGACGACCTCGACCGCATACTCCGCCGCGAGTTACGCAGAATCCAGCTCCGGCCCCGCCTCATCGACGGCTGCCGAACCGCCACGGGCCTGACCCTCGCACCCCCGACCCCACCCTGAAAACCTCAGTAGCCACCAGAACTGGAACCTGAGAGGTGGGGCAGGTCAACCTGTCACCCGAACCTGCAGCAGACCCTCGATCTACCGGGATCACAGCATCGCCTACACCCACCCTGACGGCGATACCCGCCCTATGCGGCACGCCGGCTACACGAGCCCTCAGGGACACGCCGACCACCGCGACCGTTGCTGCAAGCGGCATGCGCCCTCTCAATTGGGCAGTGTCACCATGTGCGCGGCACAGCCTTACGGCAGCCCGGGCACCCGCTTCTTCCTTCTGGTCTTCGAGCCGAATAGCTGAGAGCACGCCGCCGTAACCGGACGACGGCAGCCAGCGACTGGCCGCCCCGTCCGACGGGTGCAGGCCGTCACACTCCTTCCGAGGCCCACTCCCGCCCGCAGCGCTGACGCGGCGCAACAGCTGCCCGGCCCGGCGGTGCCGGGGCACGCAGCGACCACAACGGGCACGGAACGCTGCTCCTCCACGACGGCACGACAGACGTTGATTGGTTCCGCCACCGCATTCCATGTAGTGAAATCGCGCAGGCGAACCATTTCAGTAGTTGAAATATGAACCGGCTTGCGGTGCTCTCGCTTGCTCCACAAGTCCACAGACGCTTAGGTATCAGTAGTCGGCGCGCCGAAAGGCGGGCAAGCGCCGCTGGCACTGAGGCCCTCCCACGCCCTGTGACGTGCGCGGTCGAGCAGCACGCTCGATATCTGGTGCCGCCGCTGGTCCCCCCGGCGGCGGCACCGCCCGCAGCATTAGGGGCTTGATCTGTTTCGCCGGACTTCCCGGAGGACCTGGCCCGCATCTCGCCCTACCTGACCGAGCACATCAACCGGTGCAGCGAGTACAGCACCCATGTCTGTAAGCACTTGTTTTGGCTCCAGTGCACGGAGTTGTTTTGCCCCCAGCGGCGGGTCGCAGGGGGCGTGTGGCGGTGTGATTCACGCCCCTGTAGCAAGGTGATTTGGCCCCACTTCGATCGGGTGGTTCCGCTGGCCGGGGGTGGGGGGTGTTGACGGTAGTTTTGAAGCCTCGGTGGACCTCCGCCAGCGCGCCCCCGACAGGTGCGTGGAGGGTTGCCGACCCGGCTCGACTCAGGTCGCGGACCGCCCGGTGACCGCGGCGACTGGACGAGAACGGGCGATGGTGCGGCCGGCACTGGGACACGACGGTCGGGCCCGAAACAGTTGCTGGTGCAGGTCAGCAACGGCGCTTCTTCTGGCTCTGCGCGAACCGGTAGGACTGGGTGCCGGTCTCGACGATGTGCGCGTTGAAGGTGACCCGGTCGACGATCGCCGTGCAGAGACGGGGATCGGTGAAGGTCTGCTTCCACTCCGAGAACGGGGCGTTCGAGGCGATCGCGATGGCCCGCCGTTCCTCCCGCTCGGTGAAGATCTGGAACAGCAGTTTGGCTCCAGCCTTGTCCAGGTCGAGATAGCCGAACTCGTCCAGACAGAGCAGGTCAACGCGGCCGTAACGGGCGATGGTGCGGGTCAGCTTCTTTGAAGCCAGACGGCTTGCTGCTCGCTGAACTTCCCCAGTCCGTTGAGAACTGGATCGAATGGGGCGAGGAGTAGCCCCGGCCGTTTTCAAGGGTCTGGGCGGAATTTCGTGACGGTCACGAACGTGTCGTTCTCGGCAACATGTTTGGCTGCGGGAATTCCCTGGTCATGGGGGTTCTGTCCGCGCTGAAGGACGTGCTGTTCCCGGATGCCGTGGGAATGGTGCTGGACAGGTTGACCGAGGTGGGCGGGGTGGTTGTGGCCGAAGCCCACAGTGC
>NZ_KQ948275.1 GCF_001514035.1 Streptomyces yokosukanensis
CACGGTGTCGAGCAGGGGATGCCCAGTTGCCAGCGCCGGATCGCCCCCGGACAGCGTCGGGTTCAGCCAGAACCGCTGCCGCTGGAAGGCGTAGGTGGGCAAGTCCACCAGGTGTGCGCCGGTGCCGGAGAACACCTGCTCCCAGTCGATGCCGACGCCGCGTATGTGCAGCTGCCCCACCGCGTTCATCAGCGCCCGGTCCTCGGGCACATCCCGACGCAGCGACGGCACACAATCCTCCGCCACCATCCCCGTCAACACACCATCCGGACCCAACTCCAGGAAGGTGGCGACGTTCAGATCACGCATGGCCTGCACACCGTCGTGGAACCGGACCGTGCCACGCACATGCTCCACCCAGTACTCGGGCGAGCACAGCCGCTCGGCGTCCGCCACCTCACCCGTCAGATTCGACACCACCGGCAGCGCGGGCTCGTTGTACGACAACCCGGCCGCGACCTTCCGGAACTCCTCCAGCATCGGATCCATCAGCGACGAGTGGAAGGCGTGCGACACCCGCAGCCGCTTCACGCGGCGGCCCTCCAGACGAGCCACCACCGACTCGACCGCATCCCCCACACCCGAAAGCACCACAGAATCAGGCCCGTTGACCGCGGCAATGCTCACACCCTCCGACAACAGCGGCGTGACCTCCCCCTCGGCAGCCTCCACCGCCACCATCACACCACCGGCCGGCAACGCCTGCATCAACCGACCACGCGCCACCACCAACGCCGCCGCATCCTCCAGCGACCACACACCCGCCACAAAAGCAGCCGCCACCTCACCGATCGAATGACCCGCCACAAAGTCGGGACGCACACCCCACGACTCCACCAGCCGATACAACGCCACCTCGACCGCGAACAGAGCCGGCTGCGCGTACCGCGTCTCGTCCAGCAGCTCCCCGCCCTCGAACACCACATCCTTCAGCGAACGGCCCAGCTCCTTGTCCACAGCCGCACACACCTCGTCGAAGGCCTGCGCGAACACCGGGAAGGCGCCGTACAGTTCACGCCCCATCCCCACACGCTGCGAACCCTGACCCGTGAACAACACACCCAGCCGCCCGGACACCACCCCCTCCGGACGCACCGACCCGAGACCCTCCCGCGCCTCGTCCACCGAACCCGCCACCACCACCGCACGATGCTCGAACCGCGCACGAGACACAGCCAACGAGTACGCCACGTCCACCAGGCTCAGATCGCGGTGCAGTTCCAGATGGTCCGCCAGCCGCCGGGCCTGGTCCCGCACCGCCTCCGCCGACCTCCCGGACACCAGCAGCGGTACGACAGCGTCGGCAGCGGCCACACGCTCAGCCCGTACCTCCGGCTCCACACCCTCCAGAACCACATGCGCGTTCGTGCCACTGATACCGAACGCCGACACACCCGCACGCCGCGGTCGATCCTCCGTCGTCGGCCACGCCCGCGACTCCGTCAGCAGCTCCACCGCACCCGCCGACCAGTCCACCTCCGGCGACGGCTCATCCACATGCAGCGTCTTCGGCAGCACACCGTGCCGCATCGCCTGCACCATCTTGATCACACCCGCCACACCCGCGGTGGCTTGGGTGTGACCGATGTTCGACTTCACTGACCCCAGCCAAAGCGGCTGGTCCGCCGGCCGGCCCTGGCCGTACGTGGCGATCAGTGCCTGCGCCTCGATCGGGTCACCCAACGACGTACCCGTACCATGCGCCTCCACCGCGTCGATGTCCGTGGCGAGGAGTCCGGAGTTGGCCAGCGCCTGACGGATGACGCGTTGCTGCGAGGGGCCGTTGGGGGCGGTGAGGCCGTTCGACGCGCCGTCCTGGTTCACGGCCGTGCCGCGGACGACCGCCAAGACCTGATGACCGTTGCGCCGCGCGTCCGACAGACGCTCCAGCAGGACCAGGCCCACACCCTCGGCCCACGCTGTACCGTCCGCCCCCGCGGCAAAGGCCTTGCAGCGCGCGTCGGGCGCCAGGCCCCGCTGCCGGGCGAAGGCTACGAAGGCACCCGGCGTGGCCATCACGGACACACCGCCGGCGAGCGCGAGGGAGCACTCGCCGCTGCGCAGTGCCTGGGCGGCCAGATGGATGGCGACGAGCGACGACGAGCACGCCGTGTCGATGGAGACGGCGGGGCCCTCGAAGCCGAAGGCGTACGAGACCCGGCCGGAGGTGACCGCGCCGGCGCTACCCGTAAGGGCGTACCCCTCGGCGCTGGACTCCCCGGTTTCGAGGCTGGGGATGTAGTCCTGGGGCTTGGTACCGGCGAACACACCCACGTTGCGCCCACGCATCGACGTCGGGTCGATACCGGCCCGCTCGAAGACCTCCCACGACGTCTCCAGCAACAGCCGCTGCTGCGGGTCCATCGCCACCGCCTCGCGCGGGCTGATCCCGAAGAAGGCGGCGTCGAATTCAGCGGCATCCGCGACGAAGCCGCCCTCCCGGGTGTACGACTTCCCGGGGCGCTCCGGATCCGGGTCGTACAGCCCGTCCACGTCCCAGCCCCGGTCGGTCGGGAACGGCGAGATGCCGTCGTTCCCGCCAGCGACCAGCTCCCACAGGTCCTCGGGCGAGGACACACCTCCCGGGAGACGGCAGCCCATGGCGACGATCGCGATCGGTTCTGTCTTCTCGGACTCGACCTCGCGCAGCCGCTTGCGCGCCTGGCTGAGATCGGCGAGGGCACGCTTGAGGTAGTCGCGCAGCTTGGCGTCGTTCGTGGTCATCGGAAGTCTTTCTGCTCAGCAGGTGTGGGGGACGGCGCCGCTGTCAGGAGGAGCCGAGCTCGTTGTCGGCAAAGCTGAAGAGCTCGTCGTCGGAGGCGGATTCGAGGTCGAACTCGGCCTCTGTCTCGAAACTGGAGCCCGACGGCACACATCGGGTGGCCAGTGTCTGCAGGCGCTTGGCCGCCTGCACCATGACCTCGTCGTCCAAAGCCGTGGAGGCCAACGCGGCTTCCAGTCGGTCGAGTTCGGCAAGGACGGACACCGGCGAGGCACCCAGCTGCTCCACCAGTACGTCGGCGAGGGCGGCCGGCGTCGGGTGATCGAACACCGCCGAGGCCGGCAGCCGGAGCCCCGTGGCCGCCGTGAGCCGGTTGCGCAGTTCCACGCCGGTGAGCGAGTCGAACCCGAGGTCCTTGAAAGCACGCTCCGGTGCGATGGCGTCCCGTTCGCGGCGGCCCAGCACGGCCGCGGCGTCGGTGCGCACCAGGTCGAGCAGGGCGCGCTGCCGGTCGGGCTGGGACATCATCGCCAGCCGGTCGGCCAGCGATTCGCCCGCCGCACCACCAGTGCCGCCACCGGCCGCACCGATCCGGACGCTTCGGCGCGGCACCCGTACGAGACCCCGCAGCAGGGGCGCCACCTGGTCCGCTGCGG
>NZ_KQ948276.1 GCF_001514035.1 Streptomyces yokosukanensis
TCCGCGAGGCGCTCGCCACCCGTGTGGTGGTAGCCGACGGAGCCATGGGCACCATGCTCCAGGCGCAGGATCCGAGTCTGGACGACTTCCAGCAGCTCGAGGGCTGCAACGAGATCCTCAACGTCACACGGCCGGACATCGTTCGTTCCGTCCACGAGGCGTACTTCTCGGTGGGCGTCGACTGTGTGGAGACCAACACTTTCGGGGCCAACCATTCGGCTCTGGCCGAGTACGACATCCCCGAGCGTGTCCATGAGCTGTCCGAGGCGGGTGCGCGGGTGGCTCGTGAGGCCGCCGACGAGTTCACCGCCGGGGACGGCCGCCCCCGTTGGGTGCTCGGGTCCATGGGTCCCGGTACCAAGCTGCCGACGCTCGGTCACGCCCCGTACATCACGCTGCGTGATGCCTATCAGCGCAATGCGGAGGGTCTGGTCGCGGGTGGCGCGGACGCGCTGCTGGTGGAGACGACGCAGGATCTGTTGCAGACCAAGGCGGCCGTCCTCGGCGCGCGTCGTGGCCTGGATGTTCTCGGTGTGGATCTGCCGGTGATCGTGTCGGTGACGGTGGAGACGACCGGCACGATGTTGCTGGGTTCGGAGATCGGTGCGGCGCTGACGGCGTTGGAGCCGTTGGGCATCGACATGATCGGCCTGAACTGTGCCACCGGCCCGGCCGAGATGAGCGAGCATCTGCGTTATCTGGCCCGCAACGCCCGGATTCCGTTGTCGTGCATGCCGAACGCCGGTCTGCCGGTTCTCGGCAAGGACGGGGCGCACTATCCGCTGACCGCGCCCGAGCTGGCCGACGCGCAGGAGATCTTCGTCCGCGAGTACGGTCTGTCGCTGGTCGGCGGTTGCTGCGGTACGACGCCGGAGCATCTGCGTCAGGTGGTGGAGCGGGTCCGCGGTGTCACTCCGCCCGAGCGTGATCCGCGGCCCGAGCCCGGCGCCGCCTCTCTCTACCAGGCGGTGCCGTTCCGTCAGGACACGTCCTATTTGGCGATCGGTGAGCGGACGAACGCGAACGGGTCGAAGAAGTTCCGTGAGGCGATGCTGGAGGGCCGCTGGGACGACTGTGTGGAGACGGCGCGGGAGCAGATCCGTGAGGGCGCGCACATGCTGGATCTGTGTGTGGATTATGTCGGGCGTGACGGTGTGGCCGACATGGAGGAGTTGGCGGGTCGTTTCGCGACGGCGTCGACGTTGCCGATCGTGCTGGACTCCACCGAGGTCGAGGTGATCCGGGCGGGTCTGGAGAAGCTCGGTGGCCGTGCGGTGATCAATTCGGTGAACTACGAGGACGGTGACGGGCCGGACTCGCGGTTCGCGAGGGTCAGTGGGCTGGCGCGGGAGCACGGTGCGGCGTTGATCGCGTTGACGATCGATGAGGAGGGTCAGGCTCGTACCCCGGAGAAGAAGGTGGAGATCGCCGAGCGGTTGATCGGTGATCTGACGGGGAACTGGGGGATCCGTGAGTCGGACATCCTCATCGACACGCTGACGTTCACGATCTGCACGGGTCAGGAGGAGTCCCGTGGGGACGGTATCGCGACGATCGAGGCGATCCGTGAGCTGAAGCGGCGTCATCCGGACGTGCAGACGACACTCGGCCTGTCGAACATCTCGTTCGGTCTCAATCCCGCGGCCCGGATCCTTTTGAACAGTGTGTTCCTGGACGAGTGTGTGAAGGCGGGTCTGGATTCGGCGATCGTGCATGCGTCGAAGATCCTGCCGATCGCGCGGTTCGACGAGGAGCAGGTCACCACCGCTCTCGATCTGGTCTACGACCGCCGCCGCGAGGGCTACGACCCGCTGCAGAAGCTGATGCAGCTGTTCGAGGGTGCGACGGCGAAGTCCCTGAAGGCCGGCAAGGCCGAGGAACTGGCCGCGCTGCCGTTGGAGGAGCGTCTCAAGCGGCGGATCGTCGACGGGGAGAAGAACGGTCTGGAGGCGGATCTGGACAGTGCTCTGGTGGACCGGCCGGCGTTGGACATCGTCAACGAGACGTTGCTGGACGGTATGAAGGTGGTCGGTGAGCTGTTCGGTTCCGGTCAGATGCAGTTGCCGTTCGTGCTGCAGTCCGCGGAGGTGATGAAGAGTGCGGTGGCTCATCTCGAGCCGCACATGGAGAAGTCGGATTCCGAGGGCAAGGGCACGATCGTGCTGGCGACGGTGCGTGGGGACGTGCACGACATCGGCAAGAACCTGGTCGACATCATTTTGTCGAACAACGGCTACAACGTGGTCAACCTGGGGATCAAGCAGCCGGTCTCGGCGATCCTGGAGGCGGCCGAGGAGCACCGGGCCGATGTGATCGGTATGTCGGGGCTGCTGGTGAAGTCCACGGTGATCATGAAGGAGAACCTCCAGGAACTGAACCAGCGGGGTCTGGCCGCCCGCTTCCCGGTCATCCTGGGCGGCGCCGCCCTGACCCGCGCCTACGTCGAGCAGGACCTCCACGAGATCTACGAGGGCGAGGTCCGCTACGCCCGCGACGCCTTCGAAGGCCTGCACCTGATGGACGCCCTCATCGCGGTCAAGCGGGGCGT
>NZ_KQ948277.1 GCF_001514035.1 Streptomyces yokosukanensis
CCCGCAGCAGCGGTTGCTGTTGGAGGTGTCGTGGGAGGTGTTGGAGCGGGCCGGGATCGACCCGACGGTGCTGAAGGGCAGTCGTACGGGTGTCTTCACGGGCGCCATGTACCACGACTACAGCGAGGCGGTCGCCGCAGGCAGCCTCGTCTCCGGCCGCGTCTCGTACACCCTCGGGCTCGAAGGCCCCTCCGTGACGGTGGACACCGCGTGCTCGTCGTCGTTGGTGGCGATGCACTCGGCGGTCCAGGCGCTCCGCAGTGGCGAGTGCTCGCTCGCGCTTGCCGGCGGTGTTGCCGTGATGTCCACGCCCATCGCGTTCGTCCAGTTCTCGCGGCAGCGGGGCCTCGCCCCGGACGGCCGGTGCAAGTCGTTCGCGGCGGGTGCGGACGGTACGGCGTGGGCCGAGGGTGTGGGTCTGGTCCTGCTGGAGCGTCTGTCGGACGCGCGGCGCAACGGTCATGAGGTTTTGGCGGTCGTCCGTGGCACGGCCGTGAACCAGGACGGTGCGTCGAACGGGCTGACCGCGCCGAACGGTCCTTCGCAGCAGCGTGTGATCCGTCAGGCGTTGGCGAGTGCGGGTCTGTCGGCGGCTGATGTGGATGCGGTGGAGGCGCATGGTACGGGTACGTCGTTGGGTGACCCGATCGAGGCGCAGGCACTGATCGCCACGTACGGTCAGGAGCGGGCCGGTAGTGAGCCGTTGTGGCTGGGTTCGTTGAAGTCGAACATCGGTCATGCGCAGGCGGCGGCCGGTGTGGCGGGTGTGATCAAGATGGTGCAGGCGATGCGCCATGGTGTGCTGCCCAGGACACTGCACATCGACGAGCCGTCGCCGAAGGTGGACTGGTCGGCGGGTGCGGTGGAGCTGCTGACGGAGTCGCGGGAGTGGCCGACGGAGGAGGGACGTCCGCGTCGTGCCGCGGTCTCCTCCTTCGGCATCAGCGGGACCAATGCGCACGTCATCCTGGAGGCTGTAGAGGCGGAGCCTGCGCCGGAGCGTGTGGTGGTTCCGGACGGTGTGGTGGTGCCGTTGGTGGTGTCCGGGAAGTCGCCGGAGGCGGTCCGGGCTCAGGCGGGCCGGCTGGTGGAGTTTCTGGATACGGACACTGCGGTGAACTTGACGGACGTGGCGTACTCGTTGGCCGTGTCTCGTGCGCGGTTCGAGCATCGTGCGGTGGTGGTGGCGGGTTCGGTGGACGAGGCGTGCGAGGGTCTCGGGTCGGTGCGTCCGGGGGCGGTGGTGTCCGGGCGGCTGGGTGTGTTGTTCACGGGTCAGGGTTCGCAGCGTGTGGGGATGGGGCGTGAACTGTACGGCGC
>NZ_KQ948278.1 GCF_001514035.1 Streptomyces yokosukanensis
CCGTGTGAAGCGACTGCGAGTGTCGCACGCCTTCCACTCGCCGCTGATGGATCCGATGCTGGACGACTTCCGGAAGGTCGCGGCCGGACTGTCGTACAACGCCCCGTCCCTGCCGGTGGTGTCGAATCTGACGGGTGAGGTGGCGGATGCCGGGCGGCTGTGCTCGCCCGAGTACTGGGTGGAGCACGTACGCGGCACGGTCCGCTTCCACGACGGCGTGCAGGCCATGCGCGACCAGAACGTCGCCACCTTCCTGGAGTTGGGACCGGACGGCACCCTGACGGGCATGGTCGCCGGTGACTGCGTACCGTCGCTGCGGCGTGACGTCGACGAGGAACGCGCCCTGCTGACCGCGCTCGGGCAGCTGCACATACGCGGCGTCGGCATCGACTGGGAGCAGGTCTTCGCAGGTCGAAACACACACCGTGTGGCTCTGCCCACCTACGCCTTCCAACACCAGCGGTTCTGGCTGAACTCGAACCTCTCGGCCGGTGACCCCGCATTGGCGGCTGAGCACCCACTGTTGGACTCGGTC
>NZ_KQ948279.1 GCF_001514035.1 Streptomyces yokosukanensis
GATACCGAAGGAGGACACCGCGGCGCGGCGGGGGCGGCCGGTCTCGGGCCAGGGGGTGGCCGATTCGAGGAGGGAGACCGCTCCCTCGGACCAGTCGACGTGCGGGGTCGGCTCGTCGACGTGCAGAGTTTTGGGCAGGACGCCGTGGCGGATCGACTGCACCATCTTGATGATGCCCGCGACACCGGCCGCGGCCTGCGTGTGACCCACGTTGGACTTGATGGAGCCGAGCCAGAGGGGCTGCTCGGCCGTGTGCTCCTGGCCGTACGTGGCCAGCAGCGCTTGCGCCTCGATCGGGTCGCCCAGCGTGGTGCCCGTACCGTGGGCCTCGACGGCGTCGATGTCAGCGGCCGTCAGGCCGGCGTTGGCGAGGGCCTGACGGATGACGCGCTGCTGCGAGGGCCCGTTCGGCGCGGTCAGGCCGTTGCTCGCCCCGTCTTGGTTGACGGCGGAGCCGCGGACCACCGCGAGGACGGGGTGGCCGTTGCGGCGGGCGTCCGAGAGCCGCTCGACGAGCAGCATGCCGACGCCCTCGCCCCACGCCGTACCGTCCGCTGCGGCCGCGAAGGGCTTGCACCGGCCGTCGGTCGCGAGACCGCGCTGCACGCTGAAGGCGATGAACGTGCCCGGGGTCGCCATCACGGTCACGCCTCCCGCGAGGGCGAGGTCGCACTCGCCGTTGCGCAGGGCCTGGACCGCGAGGTGCAGGGTGACGAGGGAGGAGGAGCAGGCCGTGTCGACCGTGACGGCCGGGCCTTCGAGGCCGAAGGTGTACGAGACGCGGCCCGAGACGACACTGCCGGAGCTGGCCGTGCCCATGTACCCCTCCAGGCCCTCGGGGGCGCGGTGGAGGAGGGTGCCGTAGTCGTTGTACATGACGCCCGCGAAGACACCGGTCCGGCTGCCCCGCATGGTGGTCGGGTCGATGCCGGCCCGCTCGAAGGCCTCCCAGGTGGTCTCCAGGAGGAGGCGCTGCTGGGGGTCGGTGGCGAGGGCCTCACGGGGCGAGATCCCGAAGAAGGTCGGGTCGAAGTGGTGGGCGTCGTGGAGGAAGCCGCCGGTGGTGGCGTAGCTGCTGCCCGGCCGGTCGGGGTCGGTGAGGTTCTCGATGTCCCAGCCGCGGTCGTCGGGCATGGCGGAAATGGCGTCGCGGCCGTCGCGCACGAGTCCCCAGAGGTCTTCGGGCGACCGGACCCCGCCGGGGTAGCGGCAGGCCATCGCGACGATCGCGATCGGCTCGTCGTCGTGGACCGTGGCGGCGACGGTGGTTCCGGCCGCCGTCTCCTGGCTGCCCAGCAGCTCGGCGAGCAGGTACTCCGCCAGTACGGCCGGGTTCGGGTAGTCGAAGACCAGGGTCGCGGGCAGGCGGACACCGGTGACCCCGCCGAGCCGGTTACGCAGTTCGACGGCGGTGAGCGAGTCGAAGCCGACCTCGTTGAACGACCGTGCCGGGTCGACCGCTTCGACACCGGCGAAGCCGAGCACCGCCGCGACCTGCCCCCGTACGAGGTCCAGTACGGCCGCGGCGCGCTGGTCCTCGGCCAGCGCTGCGATCTGCCGGGCAAAGGCACCACCCGCGGCAGCGCCGCTGCGGGACCGGCGCGTAGCAGTACGGACGAGGCCGGTCAGCAGCGGCGGGATCATGCC
>NZ_KQ948280.1 GCF_001514035.1 Streptomyces yokosukanensis
GCGTTGTTGGTTGCTGATGAGGCTGGTCGTGCGGTTGCGTCGGTGGAGTCGCTGATGCTGCGTCCGGCCTCGGCCGGCCAGGTGGGTGCGGCTGGTGCCGGGCATGTGGAGTCGTTGTTCCGGGTGGAGTGGCTGCCTGCGCCGGTGGTTCCTGCTTCTGCTTCTGGTCTGCGGTGGGCGGTGCTGGGCGGTCGTGATGCGATCGGTCTGGCGGGTTCGGGTGCTGAGGTTGCCGAGTATGCGGATGTGGCTGCGTTGGTCGCGGCGCTTGACGCGGGTGTGCCTCTTCCGGATGCGGTGTTCGTCCTGCCGACGGCGGCCAGGAGGGTGCCGAGACCGCGGGGTCGGTGCACGCGGCGGTGAACAGGGCTCTGGTGGTGGTTCAGGAGTGGCTGGCTGAGGACCGGTTCGCGGGGACGCGGTTGGTGTGGGTGACGGCTGGTGCGGTGGCGGTTGAGGCCGGTGCCGGTGTGGTGGATCTGCCGGGTAGTGCGGTGCGGGGTCTGTTGCGTTCGGCGCAGTCGGAGAATCCGGGCCAGTTGGTGATGGTGGATCTGGCTGCTGGTGTGGATGTGGCGTCGGTGGCGGTGCTTCCTGCGGCGTTGGCGGTGGGTGAGCCGGAGTTGGCGGTGCGTGGTGGTGTGGTGAGCGTGCCGCGCCTGGTCCGCGTACC
>NZ_KQ948281.1 GCF_001514035.1 Streptomyces yokosukanensis
GTCGCCTGTGATGTGGCGGACCGGGATTCGTTGGCTGGGTTGTTGGCGGGGATTTCGGATGAGTGCCCGTTGACGGGTGTGGTGCATACGGCTGGTGTGCTGGATGACGGTGTGCTGGGTGCGTTGACTGCGGAGCGGGTTGCGGGGGTGTTGCGTCCGAAGGTGGATGCGGCGTGGAATCTGCATGAGTTGACGCGGGGTCTGGGTCTGTCGGCGTTCGTGTTGTTCTCGGGTGCTGCGGCTGCGTTCGGTGCGGCGGGGCAGGCGAATTATGCGGCGGCCAATGCTTTCTTGGAGGCGTTGGCGGAGCAGCGGCGGGCCGAGGGTCTGCCGGCGGTCTCTCTGGCCTGGGGCCTGTGGGCCCCGCAGACCGGCAACGGAGCCGAGGGCGCATCGGGCATGGCCGCGACGCTCGACGACGCCAACCTCCGCCGCCTGGCCCGCGAAGGCGTCGCCGCGCTCGCCGCCGAGGAAGGCCTGGCGTTGTTCGATACGGCGTTGAGGGTGGATGCGGCGGTGTTGGTGCCGATGCATCTGGATGTGTCGGTGTTGCGGGCTCAGGCGGTGTCGTCGGGTTCGGTTCCGGCGTTGTTGCGGGCTTTGGTGCGGGTTCCGGTTCGGCGTGCGGTGGAGCGTCGGGGTGCGGGTTCTGGTGCGGGTGCGGATGGTGGTTCGCCGTTGGTGGCGCGGTTGCTGGGTGTGCCGGTGGCGGAGCGTGAGGGTGTGCTGCTGGATCTGGTGTGTGGTCGGGTGGCTGCGGTTCTGGGTCATGGTGGTGCGGGGGCGGTGGATGCGGAGCGTGCGTTCCGTGATCTGGGCTTTGATTCGCTGACGGCTGTGGAGCTGCGGAACGTTCTGAAGGCGGAGACGGGGCTGCGGCTGCCGCCGACGCTGGTGTTCGACTATCCGACGCCGGTGTTGCTGGCGCGGCACCTGCTGGC
>NZ_KQ948282.1 GCF_001514035.1 Streptomyces yokosukanensis
CGCGTGTCCGGGCGATCACGTGCGAAGTCAGATGACCAGGGATGCGACGGTGACGGTGCCGAGGAAGACGTAGTCGCGCTTGTCGTAGCGGCCGGCGACGGCCCGGAACCCCTTCAGTTTGTTGATGGCCCGTTCCACGGTGTTGCGCTTTTTGTGTCGTTCGCGATCAAAGCCCGGCGGCCTGCCGCCTCGTGAGCCCCGGCGTAGGCGGGCATTCTTGTGGTCCTTCTTCTCTGGGATGACGTGCCGGATTCCGCGACGGCGCAGGTAGGCACGGATGGTACGGCTGCTGTACGCCTTATCTGCGCTGACGCTGTCCGGGCGTCGGCGCGGACGGCCCGGCCCGGTCCGCGGTACCCGGATCTTTTCCATGACCGGCTCGAACTGGGTGCAGTCGGCCCGCTGCCCCGGGGTGACTACCAGGGACAGGGGCCGGCAGGAGCCGTCCGCGCTCAGATGCAGCTTGGTGCTGAACCCGCCGCGCGAGCGGCCCAGGCCCTCGCCCGCCGCGCCACCGCCGCCAGGCGGGCCAACGGGCTCAACCACCGCCTCTCGTCCTGACGTTCGGGACCGGGTGCCCCCTTTGTGGAGCCGGGGGCCGGGAGTGGTGTCCGGCGGGCGCCGGCCGCGTCCTGGTGGGCACGCATGACGGTGGAGTCCACCGAGATGTCCCAGTCGATGCCGCCCTCGGCGTCGGCGGCGGCCAGGATCTGCTGGAACAGGCGCTCCCAGGTGCCGTCGGCCGACCACAGCCGGTGGCGCTCATACGCCGTCTTCCAGGGGCCGAACCGTTCTGGCAGGTCCCGCCACGGCACCCCGGTCCGTATCCGGTGAAGTATCCCGTTGATCACCTGCCGGTGGTCGCGCCAGCGGCCGCACCGGCCGTTGCTCACGGGCAGCAGCGGCTCAAGCCGCTCCCATTGCCCGTCCGACAGCTCCCCTCGCCCAGTCATGCTCCGGTCAACGCGCAGGGCGGTGATCGGATACGCCCCTACAGTGGGGCCATGGCAGCAGACCAGCACCCGGATGTCGTCATCAGCAGCGGTATCGAGATGCCCGTCACCGCCGACGGCGAGCGGTGGGCGCGGTGATCCTCGACCAGCAGGGCCGGGCCTTCGCCCAGAAACGCAGCCCCGACCGACGGCTCTTCCCTGACTGCTGGGACATCGTGGGCGGCCACGTTGAGTCCGGCGAGACCCTGCTGGACACGCTCGTGCGGGAGGTCTGGGAAGAGACGGGGTGGCGTCTGTGCCGGGTCCGGCGCCTGCTCGGCGTCACTACCTGGACCGGCGACGACGGCGACGGGTTGCGGCACGAGGCCGACTACCTCGTCGAGGTCGACGGCGATCTAGACCACCCCGCCCTGGAATGGTCCAAGCACACCGCCTACGACTGGTTCGGCCCCGAAGACCTGCCCCGGCTCAAGGCGAACCGCGTACCCGGGGAGTTCCTCATCCACGACCTGGTCGCCGCGGCGCTACAAGATCGCCCGGACACGCTCTAG
>NZ_KQ948283.1 GCF_001514035.1 Streptomyces yokosukanensis
CTGGGCGGAATGCGTGATGGTCACGATCGCAGCAGGACACGGGTGCGGAGGAGCCGGAAGGATCCCCGTCCGTACATCTGCCGCTTGATTGTCTTAAACGGTTGACGTGGCCTTCGACGACGCCGGAGCTGTAGGTGAGCGTCATGCCAGCGAGGACGGCGTCCCAGTCCTGGCGTAGGAATCCGGCGAAACCCCGTATCGGATCAGGTCCGTTGGTCTCGGCCTCGCGGACCCAGGCGGCCAGGAGGTGGCCGCGGCGGTCGCGGACCAGGCCAGTGAAGACACGGGCCAGGTCACAGGCGGTGGCGATGTCGGGGCAAGCGATGCGGGCTTCGTCGAGTTGGGCCTGCTCGTCGCTGCTGAGCGTGTCGCGTGGGCGCATGATCCAGGAGGTGATCTTGCGCGGGCTGGGGATCGGCCGAGGTGCTTCGGTGGCCGCGGTGCCGCCCCGCAGACTTCGGACGTAGAGACGTACGGCCTGGTGGTTTCCGCGGAAGCCGTGTTCGCGAATCTCCCGGTAGATCTGGGTCGCGTTGGTGCAGCCGTCGGTGAAACGCTGCTGGATGTACGGGCGATAGGGGTCGATCTGGCGGGGACGGCGGTCGCGGGCCGAGGCGATCAGCACGTCGAGGTCGGTGGTCAGGTAGCGGCGGACGGTTTTGCGGTCCAGTCCGAGCCGGCGGGCGATGGCGCTGATCGTCCACGTCGCCTCCCGTAATCGGTGGATCTCCGCATACCGTTCGGTCACCCGCTGCATGAGCGGGGTGGCAGGGATGCTGTCGAGCGGCGGCGTCAGCGGCAGCAGCGCTGTGGGTGGTGCGGTCGGCGGCGCCGGTGCGTCCACGTTGTCCAAGGCGTATTTGTGCAGGCAGGCGCGGTGCTGGTGGCAGGTTTTCTCGACCGCGGTGGACAGGTTTTGAAGCATGTGCCAGCGGTCGGCTACTTCGGTCGCGTCCGGTGCCGCCTCCTTGATCGCGCGACTGTAGCCGCTGTCGCGGTCCCGGCAGATGACCTCGGCGCCAGGATGTTCGGTGAGCCAGGCGGCCAGTGTCTCGCTGGTGTGGTCGGCCAGCAGGTCGATCGGGGTGGAGGTCTCGACGTCGAGCAGGATGGTCCCGTAAGTACGCGAGCGTCGGAAGGCGAAGTCGTCGACGCCCAGCACTCGCGGGCTGCGGGCAGGGACCTCGGGTGCGTGCAGCTGGCCGAGCAGCCGAGCCCGGCCGGTGGGCACCGCCAGTGAGCGGCACAGCCGCATGCCCGGTCGGCCGCCCGCCGTGAGCGCAACGGACCGCCACAGCGTCTTCACACCGGGCCCGGCACGGGCATAACGCGTGGTCAGACCCTCGACCTGCTCAACGAACGTGCGGCGCCCGCAGTCGGGGGCATCGCAGAAGAATCGCCGGACCTCCAGCTTCACCACCACGCGGCGCCCGCCGACGGGACACTCGGCCAGCCGTCGCCCGTA
>NZ_KQ948284.1 GCF_001514035.1 Streptomyces yokosukanensis
TAGTAGTGCTTCGTTACGTCGAGTGATCACGCCTGGTGGTGGGCAGCCTTTCCGGTATGAGGTTGGGGGAAGTGGAACGCCTCCGGGGTGAGTTAGCGGAGTTCGTTGCCGATGTGTTCGGGTCGGTGCCGCGGCGGGATCAACGCCGCTGGGGCGAGTGTTATCTGCGGGGTCTGATGCTGGACGGCCGCCGGAAGTCGATCCAGCCGATGGCGGAACGGCTGCCGGACGGGAACATGCAGGCCCTGCAGCAGTTCGTGAACCAGTCGCCGTGGGAGTGGTCGCCGGTGCGGCGGCGGATCGCCGAGCGGCTGTGCAAGGTGATCGCTCCCGATGTGTGGGTGGTCGACGACGTGTCGTTTCCCAAGTGCGGCACCGCGTCGGTCGGGGTGGCCCGGCAGTACTGCGGAGCGTTGGGCAAGCGGGCCAACTGCCAGGTCGCGGTCAGTGTCCACGCGGCCACCGACACCGCCTCGTGCCCGCTGGAGTGGGAGTTGTTCCTGCCCGAAGAATGGGCGGGGGACCAGCTGCGGCGCCGACGGGCCGGGGTGCCCGAGGAGGTCGAGCATGCGTCCAAGACGCGTCTGGCACTTGGCGTGCTGGACCGGCTCGCCGGCCAGGGGCTGGTGGTGCCGGTGATCGTGGCGGACGCCGGCTATGGCCGCAGCGTCTCCTTCCGGCTCGCGCTGGAGGAACGCGGCTGGTCCTACGTGATGGCGGTGGATCCCAAGGGGATCGCCCGACCTGCGACGGCTGAGCCGTCTCAGCCTGCCTATGGCGGCCTGGGGCCGCCCACACTGTCCCGTTACCGCGAGCCTGCCCGGCCCCTGCCCAACCTCATCAACGCCTGCACCCGCTTCGAGGAGGTCACCTGGCGGCAGGGCAGCAAAGGTGCGATGACCTCGCGTTTCGCCATGCTGAAGGTGCGGCCGTCGGGCAAGGAAGCCACCCGCACCGCGCAGGAACAGGCTGGCGGACGCAGCCGCTGGGACGGAGTGCTGCCGTTGCGGACCCTGCTCGTCGAACAGCCCGAAGACGCGTCGGAGCCGACCGGCTACTGGATGAGCAACCTGCCCGCCGGCACCTCGATCGCCGACCTGGTGCGGTGGGCGAAGATGCGCTGGCGGATCGAGCACGACTACCGCGAACTCAAACACGGCCTGGGCCTGGACCACTTCGAGGGCCGCACCTGGCGCGGCTGGCACCACCACGTCACCCTCGTCACCGCAGCCCAGGCATTCCTCACCCTCAGGCGGCTCGACCCAAAAGCCCAGACGCCGGCCTGACCCTCTACCAAGTCCTCGACACACTCCAGGACCTGCTGAAGTGCTGGACCGGCACCTGCACCACCTGCGGCCGAAACCTGCCAAGAAACAGCCGCAAAGACAGAAGCAGAACCTAACGAAGCACTACTA
>NZ_KQ948285.1 GCF_001514035.1 Streptomyces yokosukanensis
AGACGCCGTTTCTTATGGCTGGCCGTCGTCTGAGAAGCTCATGCCATGTGGCGAGATCTGATCCTTGAGGTGACCTCGGCTGTCGAGCTCGGGCCTCCGGCAGGCGACGACGTCGTGACGGGAGTCGAGCGGGCGCTCGGGCAACGGCTTCCCGAAGACCTGGCGGAGTTGCTGCAGGAGTGCAACGGTGTGACCTACCAGGGCCTGGACGTGATCTGGCCAGCCGAGCGGATCATTAGGGACAACGCAGCTTTCCGCGGCTCACGGGATTTTGTGGACCTCTACATGCCGTTTCAACCGCTGATGTTCTTCGGCAGCAACTGGGGAGGCGATCAGTTCGCCTGTATCCGCACCCCCTCACGGGACGAAGTCTTCGTCTGGGACCACGAAACGGACAGTAGGTATCTGGTGACGTACGACTTGGAGCAGTACTTGCACAGGGCTCTGCGAGATGCCGGGGACTGGTACCGGTAGTGCCACGGAGCCGGTGACATCACGCCGCCGTGTTCTTCATCCTGTCTGTAAGACGCCGGCTGGCGATGAGGGCTGCGGCTATGCCGACAAAGGCGAGGAAGTGTTCGGCCTTGCGTTCGTACCGTCGGTGCAGGCGTCTACAGCCGGCCAGCCAGGACACAGTCCGTTCGACAACCCAGCGGTGGCGGCCCAGCCGTGTGGAGGACTCGATCCCCTTGCGGGCGATGCGGTGGCGGATGCCCCGTTGGCTGAGCCATCGGCGCAGGTGGTCGTAGTCGTATCCCTTGTCGGCGTGGAGCTTGGCCGGACGTCGGCGGCGCGGACCACGTCGGGAACGGATGGGCGGTATCCCACGCACGAGAGGTTCCAGGCCAAGGCTGTCGTGCATGTTGGCGCCGGAGATACCCAGCGACAGGGGCAGCCCGTTGCGGTCCGTGATCAGGTGGATTTTCGATCCGCTCTTGCCACGGTCGGTCGGATTCGGTCCGGTCAGTGGCCCCCTTTTGCCGCCCGGACACTGGCGGAGTCGATCGCGCACCGCGACCAGTCCAGCTCACCACGGGCCCCGAGTTCGTCGAGGACCAAGCGGTGGAGCCGGGCCCAGACCCGCTCCCGACTCCACTGGGCGAAACGTCGGTAGACCGTCGGCCAGGCCGGCCCGAACACCGGCGGCAACTGCCGCCAGGTGCAGCCCGAGGTGGCCACGAAGATGATCGCGGCCAGGCATTCACGGTCATCGGCTCGCCGCCGCCCACCGCCCTGCGGGCGTATGACCTCAATCGGCATAACCACCCGCCGAAACAGCGTCCACAACTCGTCCGGTACCAACCGTTCCACCAGATCCGTCATGCACGGTTCAACGACCGATCACGCCATAAGAAACGACCTCTT
>NZ_KQ948286.1 GCF_001514035.1 Streptomyces yokosukanensis
GCCCGCTTCCGGCGCTCCCGGCATCTTCACCCCGGGCGTGGCCGCGTTCTTCTGCGCACGGGCCGCCATCGCCTCGTCACCGTTCAGATAAGCCGTCGTGGCATCCACGACACCCTGCAACGACTTGCCCGCCCGCGCGGCGACGAACTGCAGATCCTTCGTCGCGTGCTCCGCGTACTGCGACAACGCCAACGCCACCAGACCGCCCGGCGACTTCCCGTCGTCCTTGCCGGCACCGCCCTTGCCACCGTCCTGGGCACCGGAACCGTCGTCCGCGGAGACCGTGCCCGCACTCGACGCCGCCGACTGCAGATGCTTGCCGAAGTCGTTCGCGTACGTCTCCAGATGCGACGCGGTCTTACCCGTCGTCGTCAACACATGATCGATGCCCTGCGGCTGCAGGTCCCAGCCCGTCATACCAACCCCCGTGAACCCGGCACCCCGGCCGCCACGAACCATCAAGAACCAGACAGAACCACCGACCGCCGTGGCCGCGACCGGCTCAGCCGATGTTGTCCACCGCCGACTTGGCCTTCGCCAACGTCGCATGCGCCGTCGAGTCGTTCTTCTCCATCGTCGTCTTCAACAGATGAATGATGTTCCGCACCTCCTGCGAGGCATGGTTCCAACGACGCTCCTTGCCGTGGTACTCGTCCGCCACACCATCCGCCGTGAAATCGGCCATCGCCGCCTTCACCTGCTTGTCCCGCGCCGAGATCACCGTCTCCAGCTGAGCGATCACACCAGCCAGATTCCCCTGCACATCCGCCGACGCCGACGTGTCGTACGCACGACGATCCGAACCCGCACCCGCCATCACACACCACTCCCCGAAAACAAACCCACAGACCAGACAGAACAGACCGAACAGACCGAACAGACCGACCAGACGGACAGTCAGAAACCGGACTCAGCGACCCGAGAACCGCGCCGCATCGAAATTCGCCGCACCCATCTGCTGCTTCGCGTTGTCACCCTGCTCCTGGTCACCCGTACCGAACGCACCGTCCATCCCGGACTGACCACCCAGGATCGCCCCCAACGACGAGTTCAACTCCTTCGCGATCCCGTCCGCCCGCACCTTGAACTGATCGAACGCCGTACGACCCGCACCGTGGAACTTCCCCTCCAACGGCTCCGCCGCCTGCACCAACTGCCGGATCAACGTCCCCAGATCCTGACTCGACCCACGCGAATCACGCATCAACGTCGACAACGTCTGCGCACCCATGTCGAACTTCATGT
>NZ_KQ948287.1 GCF_001514035.1 Streptomyces yokosukanensis
TGCTGGATTCCTCTTTCGCTGGGTATATGTCCTGGTGGCGGGGTGGTTCGGCTGCTCGGGGGCGGGTGCTGGACGGTGGTGTTACAGGCACGGCTGAGCCGTGACGGGAGCGAGGAACAGCTCGTGCGTCGACTGGCGCGAGCGCGCAAGGCGCCTCGTGATCTGGTGATGCGGGCACGGATGGTTGAGCTGAGCTGGTCCGGACAGCGAGTGCCTGCCATAGCCGATGAGTTGAGGTGCAGTCCCAAGACTGTTCGCCGGTGGCTGCACCGCTTCAACCGCTCAGGTCTGGACGGGCTGGAAGACCTGGGCGGTCAGGGCCGAAAGCGACGGATCTCCGAGGCGGAACGTTCCCAGATCATCGGCCTGGTCAGACAGCCGGCACCGGGCCGGCTGACGGTGCAGGCGGGCGGCGATCTCTCCGCGGCGGACGAGGCCGGGCCACCGGAGTGGACTCTCGACGCGCTGGCCACTGAGGCGACGCGGCTGGGCATCCAGATAGGTCGCAGTCAGGTCCGGCGGATCCTGCTGGACGAGGGGCTGCGGTGGCGCCGCACCCGGTCCTGGACCCGCTCGAAGGACCCAGAGTTCGAGGGAAAAGGACGAGGATCATCGGGCTCTACACCTGCCCGCCCGAAGGCGCGACGGTCGTGTGCGCCGACGAGCTCGGACCGGTGATCCCCCGCACCTTCCCGCCGGCGCCGGGCTGGTCGCCGGACGGCCACCGCATCAAATCCGAGGTCGACTACGGTCGCGGGCCGGAGAAGACCTGGGTCTACGGCGCCCTGCGGGTACGGGACGGACACGAGGTCACCATGACCGCCTCCTCCCGCAACAGTGCCTTCTACCAGCAGTTTCTCCAGAAGATCGAGACAGCCAATCCGGCTGGCGACATCTACGTGGTCACCGACAACCTGTCCTCGCACAACAGTCTGTCCACCCGCACCTGGCTGGAGGACCATCCCAGAATCCGGCACGTCTTCATCCCCGTCGGCGCCTGCTGGCTCAACCTCCAGGAAGGCTGGTGGCGCATCTTCCGCAAGGCGGCCCTCGCCGGCCAGTCCTTCGCCGGACCACCCGAGATCGACCAAGCCACCCGCCTGGCAACAGCCCAGCTCAACGCACGAGCCCGGCCTTGGATATGGGGAAGACCGGCACCATCAACACGGGTACGACGACGCCAATATGTGTACGCCGTTTGATGAATCCAGCAC
>NZ_KQ948288.1 GCF_001514035.1 Streptomyces yokosukanensis
GGGGGCGCAGGTCGAGTGACTGCTCCAGCTTCGCGGGCAAGGGGCTGCTCGATATCGGCATCACCCCGCCCGGGGGGTCGAACACCACGGCGTACCTGGGCTCCGGCCAGTGGGTGAAGGTCTCGGCTCCCAAGATGGGGGACATCGCCGTGAACGGCCAGCACATGATCGTCTGCACCGACGGCTCCCACGGGATCGGGCAGCAGAACCCGAGGCGCAACGTGCAGCGCGACACGATCGACAACCTCATGGCGAACAGCGGATCTTTCGAGTTCCGCCGCTACAGGGGGTGGATGTGATGGCTGAGTCCACCGGGCCGATCCTGGCCATCGGGGCGATCACCCTCGCCAACCGCACCGTCTTCAACGACCGCGCCGTGGACTGGAAGGTGCCCATTGCCACGGCCATGGCCGCGGTCATCTTCGCGGGCGCGGAGCAGGCGGTAGGGCCGGCCGCGAAAGCGGTCGCCTACCTCGCGCTCGTCACGGTCGTGTTCGCGCGCGTCGATCGCACCGTCCCTTCCCCCGCGGAGTCCGCACTCCGCTGGTTCAACGAAAGGTAAGCCCATGACCACGGCGGAGAAGATCGCCATGGGGATCATCGGGATCGGCATGGCCACCACGCTGGTTCTCCCCGGGCGACAGACGTCCAAGATCATCGATTCGATCAGCAGCCTGTTCCGCGGCAGCCTCGCCACGGCCATGGCCGCGCCCCGGAGGTGACGTCATGTCGACAAACCTCCGCAACGCTGTGATCTTCGGTGCGGGTCTCGCGGTCGGCATGGCCATCGGCAATGCCGCCCTCGCGTGGACCAAGCGCACCCTTAGCTGAAAGGGGGCCAGCGGTGGCCGCTTACAGCGGGAACATCCTGCGGATGAAGGCTCCGCAGGACCCCAGCATCAACCCGGGGGGCCCCGATGACGCGCACGCGGCGCCATCGGGCCCCGAGGGCGTACCCGACTTCCGTGCGGTCGAGATCACCGTCCCGGGTGACCTCGGCACCGAGTACGCCGGTCTGACCATGGACGACGGTGTGTCCCGCGCCATCACCGCGGGACAGCCGGGTCTTGGGTGGAACGCGCCCGAGTCC
>NZ_KQ948289.1 GCF_001514035.1 Streptomyces yokosukanensis
CTAGGCAGTTTCGTTTGGATCAGTCGGTCGTTGGTTCGGGTGTGCCGTTGACTGACGCGCAGTGGGCGCGGATCGAGCCGTTACTCCCGGACCGGACACCGAAGCGGGGTGGCCGCTGGCGCGACCATCGTGAGGTGATCGACGCGATTGCCTACAAGTTCCAGACCGGCACGCAGTGGGTCCACCTGCCGGAGAAGTACGGCAACTGGCGAGGCGTCTACAACCGGCTGCGGATGTGGGCCGTCGACGGCACCTGGGAGCGGGTCTTCACCGCCCTGGTGGCCCAGGCCGACGCGGACGAGGACCTCAACTGGGCCGTCTCGGTGGACTCGACGATCGTGCGGGCTCACCAGCACGCGGCTGGGGCCCGCAAAAAGGGGCCCCGGCCGGCGAACCGGACGACCACGCCATCGGCCGGTCCCGGGGCGGGCTGACCACGAAGATCCACCTCGCTGCCGATTCCCGCTGCCGGCCTCTCGCGTTCGTTCTCACCGCGGGCCAGGCCGGTGACGCACCTGCCTTCACCGAGGTCATGGCCCGCCTGCGCGTTCCCCGTCGGCGCGGACGGCCGCGCACCAGGCCGGACCTGGTCCTGGCCGACAAGGCGTACTCCTCGCGTGCGATCCGCGAGCACCTGCGCAGGCGCGGCATCCGGGCAGTGATCCCCGTCCCCGCTGACCAGCGCGGACACCGGCTACGTCGGGGCAGCCGGGGCGGCAGGCCACCGGCCTTCGATCGCGAGACCTACAAGCAGCGCAACACCGTCGAGCGGTGCATCAACCGCCTGAAGCAGTGGCGAGGCATCGCCACCCGCTACGAGAAGACCGCCACCATCTACCTGGCCGGACTCCACATCGCAGGCATCTTCCTCTGGTCCGCCCGGTGATCCAAACGAAACTGCCTAG
>NZ_KQ948290.1 GCF_001514035.1 Streptomyces yokosukanensis
GGGGCGATGGTGCGGCCCTCGCGTGCGGCGGCTTCCCAGTCGCGCCGTTTGAGCTGGTACTTCTCCGAGTCGAGGTACTCCTCGCTGCCTTCCCTCAGGGGGGTGTTCTCGCACAGTTCGTAGCCGCTGTAGACGCCCCAGGTGGGGGAGAGGGTCGCGGCGAGCACGGCGCGGACCTCGAAGGCGGGCCGGCCGCCGTGCTGGAGGAAGGCGTGCAGGATGTCGGGGGTGTTGGCGAAGAGGTTCGGCCGCATGTAGGCGGCCGCCTCGCCCGACAACTCGCTCAGGTACTCGGTGAGTTCGTGCTTGCTGTTGCGCCAGGTGAAGTAGGTGTAGGACTGCTGGAAGCCGATCTGGGCGAGGGTGTGCATCATCGCCGGCCGGGTGAAGGCCTCGGCCAGGAAGATCACGTCGGGGTCGTCGCCGTTGATCTCGGCGATGACCCGCTCCCAGAAGACGACCGGTTTGGTGTGGGGGTTGTCGACGCGGAAGATCCGCACCCCGTGGGCCATCCAGTGCCGCAGGATCCGTACCGTCTCGGTGACCAGGCCCTCCATGTCCGCGTCGAAGGCGACGGGGTAGATGTCCTGGTACTTCTTGGGCGGGTTCTCGGCGTGGGCGATGGTGCCGTCGGGCCGGTGGTGGAACCACTCGGGGTGCTTGTGGACCCAGGGGTGGTCGGGCGAGCACTGCAGGGCGAAGTCGAGTGCGACCTCCAGGCCCAGCTTCCGGGCCTCGGCGACGAAGTGGTCGAAGTCCTCGACGGTGCCGAGTGCGGGGTGGACGGCGTCGTGGCCGCCCTCGGGCGAGCCGATCGCCCAGGGCACGCCCACGTCGTCCGGGCCCGTGGTGAGGGTGTTGTTGCGGCCCTTGCGGAAGGTGGTGCCGATCGGGTGGATCGGTGG
>NZ_KQ948291.1 GCF_001514035.1 Streptomyces yokosukanensis
GCGCCCGCGCCCACGCCCACCGGCAGACGAGACCACTCAACCCGGAAGAGCGACTCACCACCCCCACCACCGGACACCCTCAACTGCTCCTCGGTGACCGGACGCAACACCAGCGACTCCACCGACGCCACCGGAGCACCCTCACCATCAGCCAACTCCAACGACAGCGACTCCGCACCCGAGGACGACAACCTCACCCGCAACGACGACGCACCCGAAGCATGCAAAGACACACCACTCCACGCGAACGGCAGGAACAACCCCCCACCATCAGACTCACGCGCACCAGAGAAAGCCCCAGCATGCAACGCCGCATCCAACAACGCCGGATGCAGACCGAACCCCACCGCCGAATCCACCTCACCCGACGGCAACACCACCTCCGCGAACACCTCCCCCCCACGCCGCCACACCGCACGCAACCCCTGGAACACCGGCCCATAGCCATACCCACGACCGGCCAGATCCCCGTACAACCCAGACACATCCACCGCCACCGCACCCACCGGCGGCCACACCTCAAAACCAACACCAGACGCCCGAACATCCTCACCGAGCAACCCACTCGCATGACGCACCCACGGCACATCCGACCCCGCACCATCGGCCCGCGAATACACCGCGACCGACCGCACACCACCACCCGAATCCTCACCCACCGAGACCTGCACCCGCACAGCACCCTCGCCAGGAATCACCAACGGAGCCTCCACCACCAGCTCCCGCACCGTCCGCGCACCCACCTCATCACCCGCACGAACAGCCAACTCGACCAACGCAGCACCCGGCAACAACACCACACCCGACACCACATGATCCGCCAACCACGGCTGCCCACCAACAGACAACCGACCAGTACACACAACCCCACCAGTCTCAGGAACACTGAT
>NZ_KQ948292.1 GCF_001514035.1 Streptomyces yokosukanensis
CGTTCGCGTTCTTCCTGATCGGTGGCGTGATGGCGCTGCTCATGCGCGCCGAGCTGGCCCGGCCGGGCCTGCAGATCATGTCGAACGAGCAGTTCAACCAGGCGTTCACGATGCACGGCACGATCATGCTGCTGATGTTCGCGACGCCGCTGTTCGCCGGTTTCACGAACTGGATCATGCCGCTGCAGATCGGCGCGCCCGACGTGGCGTTCCCCCGGCTGAACATGTTCGCCTACTGGCTCTACCTGTTCGGCTCGACCATCGCGGTCGGCGGCTTCCTCACCCCGGAGGGTGCGGCCGACTTCGGCTGGTTCGCCTACTCGCCGCTGTCGGACGCGGTCCGCAGCCCGGGTGTCGGCGCCGACATGTGGATCATGGGTCTGGCCTTCTCCGGCTTCGGCACCATCCTCGGCGCGGTCAACTTCATCACCACGATCATCTGCATGCGCGCCCCCGGCATGACCATGTTCCGCATGCCGATCTTCGTGTGGAACGTGCTGCTGACCGCCGTCCTGGTCCTGCTCGCCTTCCCGGTCCTCGCGGCCGCGCTGTTCGCCCTGGAGGCGGACCGAAAATTCGGCGCCCATGTGTTCGACGCGGCAAACGGCGGAGCCTTGCTGTGGCAACACCTCTTCTGGTTCTTCGGGCACCCAGAGGTGTACATCATCGCGCTGCCGTTCTTCGGCATCATCTCCGAGGTCATCCCGGTCTTCTCCCGCAAGCCGATGTTCGGCTACATGGGTCTGATCGCCGCGACCATCGCGATCGCCGGTCTGTCGGTGACGGTGTGGGCCCACCACATGTACGTCACCGGTGGTGTGCTGCTGCCGTTCTTCTCCTTCATGACCTTCCTGATCG
>NZ_KQ948293.1 GCF_001514035.1 Streptomyces yokosukanensis
CGGGTCAGTAGGCGGAGTTGACGTTGTCGATGGAGCCGTAGCGGTGGGCGGCGTAGTTGGCGGCGGCGGTGATGTTGGCGACGGGGTCGGTGACGCTGTGCGCGGTGCCGCCTACGTGGTAGGCGTTGAAGGTCGGGTCGATGACCTGGAGCAGGCCCTTGGACGGGGTGCCCTTCTGGGCGTTGACGTCCCAGTTGTTCTGGGCGCTGGGGTTGCCGCCGGACTCGCGCATGATGTTGCGCTTGAGGCCGTCGTAGCTGCCCGGGATGCCCTTGGCCTTCATGATCTGCAGGGACTGCTTGATCCAGCCGTCGAGGTTGTTGCCGTAGCCGGTGCTCTTGCCGGCGGCGCGGGTGCCGCTGCCGGAGGCCTTGACCGCGGAGGAGGTGTGCGCCTGCGTGGCCTCGGCGGCCTGCGCGCTGGCCGGCATCAGGGTCAGGGCGACGGTCGCGGCACCGGTGGTGGCCAGACCGGTCAGGGCGAGGGTGCGAAGACGGGCGATGCGGGTGCGGTGGGTCAGGGTCATGTGACAGCAACTTTCCGGTGGGGGACGTCGTCGGCGCTACCGCCGTGGGGCGGTGGCGTGGGGGCGGTGCCCCGTGCCGTGGAGCGCGGGGGACGTCCCGGCGGGTATCCGCTCGGTGCGTCGCCCTGCTGCCCGGCAACGACAGCCATGGTTAGCGGCGGGCCGGGCGGCGCGCAATGATGTGACGTACTACCCCACATCGGACAAATGCCCGATATAGCCTCTTATGACGGCTTTACTCCCTGCTCAGACCCGTCCCCGCCTACGACCCCGCATAGGATGTGATCTGCCTCCTATGGGTGGCGTCACGCCCCCAACCCCCTCGGA
>NZ_KQ948294.1 GCF_001514035.1 Streptomyces yokosukanensis
CGGACGTCTCGTTCTGCTGGACCACCGTCGGTGCGGCCGGCGGCTGCTCGATGATCGTGTGCGCGTTGGTGCCGCTGATACCGAACGAGGAGATACCCGCACGCCGCGCCCGGCCCGTCTCCGGCCAGGCCACCGACTCCGTCAGCAGACTGACCTCGCCCGCCTCCCAGTCGATCTGCGCCGACGGCGCATCCACGTGAAGGGTCTTGGGCAGCACCCCGTGCCGCATCGCCATGATCATCTTGATCACACCCGCCACACCGGCCGCAGCCTGCGTATGACCGATGTTCGACTTGATCGACCCCAGCAGCAACGGCTGACCGCCCAACCGGTCCTGCCCGTACGTCGCCAGCAGCGCCTGCGCCTCGATCGGGTCACCCAGCCGCGTACCCGTACCGTGCGCCTCCACCGCATCCACATCCGCAGCCGACAGACCCGCACCGACCAGGGCCTCACGGATCACCCGCTGCTGCGAGGGACCGTTCGGGGCAGTCAGACCATTGCTGGCACCGTCCTGGTTGATCGCCGAGCCACGCACCACGGCCAGGACCGGATGGCCGTGGCGCAGGGCGTCGGACTGGCGCTCGACGAGCAGCATGCCCGCGCCCTCGGCCCAGCCCGTACCGTCCGCCGCGTCCGCGAAAGACTTGCACCGGCCGTCCGCGGCCAGACCACGCTGACGGCTGAAGTCGACGAAGGTTTCCGGCGTGGCCATGATCGCGACACCGCCCGCGAGAGCCATGTCGCACTCGCCGTTGCGCAACGCCTGGATCGCCCAGTGCAGCGCCACCAACGACGACGAGCACGCCGTATCGACCGTGACCGCCGGACCCTCCAGCCCGAA
>NZ_KQ948295.1 GCF_001514035.1 Streptomyces yokosukanensis
GGCGGCACCAACGCGCACACCATCATCGAGCAGGCTCCCGAGCCGACGGAGCACGGGGCACGGCCCGACCCCGCCCGGGTGCCCGGTGCCCTGCCGTGGCTGCTCTCGGCGAAGGACCCCCAGGCCCTGCGCGCCCAGGCCGCCCGCGTGGCGGCACACGTCATGGCGGACCCCGAGCTGTCCCTCGCGGACACCGGCTACGCCCTGGCCACGAGCCGGGCCGCTCTCGACCGGCGGGCCGCCGTGGTCGCGGAGGACCGCGAAGGCTTCCTGGCGGGCCTGGCCGCACTCGCGGACGGCAGCCGGCCCGCCGGAGTCCTGGAGGGAACGCCGTCGGCCGGGAAGCTGGCCTTCCTGTTCACGGGGCAGGGCAGCCAGCGGCTGGGGGCGGGGCGTGAGCTGTACGACGCCTTCCCGGTGTTCGCGGCGGCGCTGGACGCGGTGTGTGCGGGGATGTCGCTCGAACTGCCGTTGAAGGAGGTGCTGTTCGGCGACGACGCGGCCGTTCTGGACCGTACGGAGTACGCTCAGCCCGCGTTGTTCGCGGTCGAGGTGGCGCTGTTCCGGCTGCTGGAGTCGTGGGGTGTGAAGCCGGACTTCGTCGCCGGTCACTCCATTGGTGAGATCGCGGCGGCGCATGTGGCGGGTGTCCTGTCGCTGGCGGACGCCTGCACCCTCGTCGCCGCACGCGGGCGGTTGATGCAGGCGCTGCCTTCCGGTGGCGTGATGATCGCGGTGCAGGCGTCGGAGGACGAGGTCCTGCCGTTGCTGACCGAGCGGGTGAGCATCGCCGCCGTCAACGGGCCGACGTC
>NZ_KQ948296.1 GCF_001514035.1 Streptomyces yokosukanensis
TTTCGGGTTGTCGTCGGGTGGTGACGGTTGGTGATCCCTGCGGTATGCCGGTGAGGTGAGGTATCCGGAGGGTGGGGGTCTGACCGCTGAGCGTCGGGCGTTTCGTGAAGGGATCCGGCTTCAGGCCGGCGAGAGATTCGCGGTGGGCGAGAAGACCGCGGTGATCGCGAAAGAGCTGCGGGTGAGCGTGCGGTCGGTGGAACGCTGGCGCCGCGCTTGGCGCGAGGGCGGCATGGAGGCCCTGCGCTCGGCGGGTCCGGCGAACTCCCCGACCGTCAGCGATGACCAATTCACCGTGCTCGAGGAGGAACTCGGCAAGGGGCCGTCGGCGCACGGCTTCGCTGATGAACGCTGGACTCTGACCCGGGTCCAGACAGTGATCCGCCGACGTCTGCGGGTGAGCCTGTCGGTGGCAACGGTATGGCGGCTGCTGAAACGGCACGGCTGGTCCTGGCAGGCACCGGCCCGCAGAGCACTCGAGCGCGACGAGCACGCGGTGGAGCTGTGGAAGAAGGAGGTGTGGCCCCAGGTAAAAGGATCGCGGCGGCATGTGGCGCCTGGATCGTCTTCGAGGACGAAGCCGGATTTTCGATGACGCCGCCGGTCGCCCGCACCCGGGGCCGGCGCGGACACACACCCGTCAACCGCGTCCGCGGCAGGTCCCGCCGCCGTACCTCGGTCGCCGCCCTGTGCTGCTACAAACCCGGCGAGGAGAGCCGTCTCATCCACCAGCCCCGCACCCATCTCCTCCTCAAAGGTGGG
>NZ_KQ948297.1 GCF_001514035.1 Streptomyces yokosukanensis
GTCGGTGACGAGGTGTCCACCGTGCAGCAGCTCCCGACGACACCCATCTACGGCGTAGCGGTCTGATCGGGGCGGGTTGTGGCCAATGACAAGTACGGAATTCCGCCCGGGGGAAACAACGGGCCGTATTCCACAAAGTACTGGGCGGGAATTCACTACGCCCTCCCGTGGCAGGAACTTCTAGCCGGTATTGCTCTCGCCGGTTGGAAGAAAGACCAGTGGGCGACCGCCGCCGCTGTCTGTGCTGCCGAGTCAGGCCGCAACCCGTTCGTCTACAACACCTACAAGAAAGGCCATTTCGGTCTGTTCCAGATCAGCCGGGCCGCGTGGCCTGCGTTCTTCCCGTCCTCGGGCGATATGGAATTGCAGTGGTGCGCGCCGTGGCTCGCGCTTCCGCAGGCTTACAAGATCTGGCAGCAGCAGGGATGGAAGGCGTGGGAGGGATACACGAATGGTCGGTACCTCTCCTATCTCCCCGTGGCCAAGGCGCAAGCGGAGCTATTCGCAGGCCGAACGGGAACGCACGGGGGCGACGAAATCGGCTACTGGAAGTCGCTGTCTCCCTCGAAAACCACGACCGGCTATGTGCTCAAGGCCGCGGGCGTCACGGGCGCGGATCTCGCGGGCGTAGCCACGTCCGGTCTCGCGGATGCGGTGGCCGGCGCCACGGGGGCGACCGCGAACGCGACCGTGGACACCGGAGCGACTGTCGCGCAGACCGTGAACCAGGCGTTCGGGTGGCTCCCGGAC
>NZ_KQ948298.1 GCF_001514035.1 Streptomyces yokosukanensis
GCCATCACCTGGAGATCCCGTGGGGGTCTCCTGGCCGGCCCTGGGGTGCGCGCCCCAGGGCCGTGCTTATTCCCCGTCTTGGTCGAGGTACGCCCGGTCTGGCACCTCGGTTACGGTGATGGTGGCGGGCGTGCAGCCTGGTCCGTCTACGCGAGCGGGGGGCGTACGGCGTCCCATGGAGGACACCGCGTCGAACCGTGTTCCCTGCGGTTCCCGCGCGACTACTCCCGCGGTCGTGACGTATGCGTAGCCGTGCTCGACCTCGAATGTCCAGCCGCGGGTGTGCGGGAGGAACCCGTCAGCTTCCGGCCAGACCTCCCGCGCCTTCCTGTGTGCCAGCTGCTCCGCGGTGCCGGCGCCGAACATCCGGTCGGCCAACTCCGCTTCAGTCGGCATGCTGTGCGGTGCGGTGGCTCCGGCCGGGGGCTCCGGCTGCACTTCCGCTCGAGGGTCGGGGAGGTCCTGGACCATGATGCGCGCGGCCCCGCTGTACGTGGTCTCTCCGCTGTCCGGATCGACCACGTCATACGTGAACCGCAAGATCTCGTCGGTGCGGCTTGCCTTGGCCACCAGAATGGCCAGGGGCAGGGACTGGTGATACAGCTCCCCGTGCGGGGAAGTGATGCTGATCTG
>NZ_KQ948299.1 GCF_001514035.1 Streptomyces yokosukanensis
CGAACTCGCCGTCGCCGAAGAGCCGAACGCCCTGGACGCGGCGCGGGATCTGCGCGTACCGGTCCGTACGGCGGCCGGTGTCGTGGACGACCCGGTCGTCATCGTCGGGATGGGCTGTCGCTTCCCCGGTGGGGTCCGTACTCCGGAGGATCTGTGGCAGCTGGTCGCCTCGGGTGCGGACGGGATCACGGCGTTCCCGACGGATCGTGGCTGGGATGTCGAGGGGTTGTACCACCCGGATCCGGATCATGCGGGTACGTCGTACACGCGTGAGGGCGGTTTCCTGCACGAGGCGGCTGAGTTCGACGCGGCGTTCTTCGGGATTTCCCCGCGTGAGGCGCTGGCGATGGACCCGCAGCAGCGCCTGCTGCTGGAGACCTCGTGGGAGGCCTTCGAGCGGGCCGGTATCGATCCGACCTCGATGCGGGGCAGCCGTACCGGCGTCTTCGCCGGCGTGATGTACCACGACTACGTGACGGGCGTCGGCATCGGCGAAGGTGCCGGTGGCGGGGACGAGTTGCCCGAGGGCGTGGAGGGCTACCTCGGCACCGGCAACGCGGGCAGCATCGCCTCGGGCCGGATCGCCTACACG
>NZ_KQ948300.1 GCF_001514035.1 Streptomyces yokosukanensis
GGCGTACGAGACGCGGCCCGAGGCGATGCTGCCGGAGATGCCCGTGCCGAGGTAGCCCTCCACGCCTTCGGGCAGTTCCTCGCCGTTGCCGTAGCCGCTCGCGTAGTCGTGGTACATCACGCCGGCGAAGACGCCGGTACGGCTGCCCCGCATCGAGGTCGGATCGATGCCGGCCCGCTCGAAGGCCTCCCACGAGGTCTCCAGCAGCAGGCGCTGCTGTGGGTCCATGGCAAGGGCCTCACGCGGGGAAATCCCGAAGAACGCCGCGTCGAACTCAGCCGCCTCGTGCAGGAAACCGCCCTCACGCGTGTACGACGTACCCGCATGATCCGGATCCGGGTGGTACAACCCCTCGACATCCCAGCCACGGTCCGTCGGGAACGCCGTGATCCCGTCCGCACCCGAGGCGACCAGCTGCCACAGATCCTCCGGAGTACGGACCCCACCGGGGAAGCGACAGCCCATCCCGACGATGACGACCGGGTCGTCCACGACGCTCGTTGCCGACCGTCCGGCCGAGACCACCTTCCCCTGTACGCCGCTCTGCTCGGCGGGCTCTTCGGCGACGGCGAGTTCA
>NZ_KQ948301.1 GCF_001514035.1 Streptomyces yokosukanensis
GAGGATCAGTTCAACCAGATGTTCCCGAACCGGAACAGCTTCTACACCTACAGCGGGCTCGTCGACGCCTTGAGCGCCTACCCCGGCTTCGCGAACACCGGCAGCGACACCGTCAAGAAGCAGGAGGCCGCCGCCTTCCTCGCCAACGTCAGCCACGAGACCGGCGGACTCGTCTACATCGTCGAGCAGAACACCGCCAACTACCCCACCTACTGCGACTGGAGCCAACCCTACGGCTGCCCCGCCGGACAGGCCGCCTACTACGGCCGCGGACCGCTCCAGCTCTCCTGGAACTTCAACTACAAAGCCGCGGGCGACGCCCTCGGCATCGACCTCCTCGACAACCCCTGGCAGGTCGAGAACAATGCCGCCGTCGCCTGGAAGACCGGCCTCTGGTACTGGAACACCCAGTCCGGACCCGGCACCATGACCTCCCACGACGCCATGGTCGACAGCGCAGGATTCGGCCAGACCATCCGCAGCATCAACGGCTCCATCGAATGCGACGGCAAGAACCCCGCACAGGTACAAAGCCGCGTCGACGCCTACCAGCGCTTCACGCAGATCCTCGGCGTCT
>NZ_KQ948302.1 GCF_001514035.1 Streptomyces yokosukanensis
GGGTGCGGTGGAGTGGCGGACGACGAGTTCGGGTTCGTGGAGGAGTTCTTTGGGGGTGGGGTGGGTGCCGTTGATCTGGCTGGCGAGGAGGGTTACGGCGGCTCGGGACATGGCTTCGATGGGTTGGCGAAGGGTGGTCAGGGGCGGGTCGGTGTAGTTCATGAAGGGGGAGTCGTCGTAGCCGACGACTGACAGGTCGTGGGGGACGGTGAGTCCTTGGCGGCGGGCGGCGCGGATGGCGCCGAGGGCGAGGATGTCGCTGCCGCAGATGAGGGCGGTGATGCCGGTGGCCAGGAGTTCGGTGGCGACGGCTTGGCCGCCTTCGAAGGAGAACAGGGCGTGGCCGATGGGGTGGGTGTCTTCCCGGGTGCCGGTGCTGGTGCCGGTGGTGCGTTGGGCGAGGGTGGTGAAGGCTGCGGCTTTGCGGCGGGAGGGGGTGTGGTCGGCCGGGCCGACCATGAGGCCGATCCTTGTGTGGCCGAGGGAGGCCAGGTGGGCGTAGGCCTGTTGGACCGCGGCCACGTCATCAGTCGACACCT
>NZ_KQ948303.1 GCF_001514035.1 Streptomyces yokosukanensis
CGCCGGGCAAGGTGGTGTGGGTGTTCCCGGGCCAGGGCTCGCAGTGGGTGGGTATGGGCCGGGAGTTGCTGGAGTCGTCTCCGGTGTTCGCGGAGCGGATTGTGGAGTGTGCGGCGGCGTTGGAGCCGTGGATCGACTGGTCGCTGGTCGATGTGTTGCGCGGGGAGGCCGGGCCGGAGCTGTTGGAGCGGGTGGATGTGGTGCAGCCCGCCAGTTTCGCGGTGATGGTGGGTCTGGCTGCGGTGTGGTCGTCGGTGGGTGTGCTGGCGGATGCGGTGGTGGGTCATTCGCAGGGTGAGATCGCTGCTGCGTGTGTGTCGGGTGCGCTGTCTCTGGAGGACGCGGCACGGGTGGTGGCGTTGCGCAGTCAGGCGATCCGTGAGCGGTTGGCCGGGCGTGGTGGCATGGCGTCGGTCGCGTTGAGCGAGGCCGAGGCGGTCGCGCGGCTGGAGTCTTGGTCGGATCGGGTCGAGGTCGCGGCCGTGAACGGCCCGTCGTCGGTGGTGGT